>CAVQUX010000001.1:0-3951 GCA_963716925.1 uncultured Acidobacteriota bacterium
CAACCCCGTCTCTCTCCTCATCACCGGCTTCCATACCCAGTTCGAGAACCTCGCGATTCTGCTCGCCCTCGCCGCCTGTCTGTCGCTCGAGGGGAAGGAAGCGCCCGGCCTCGCGCGCTACGGCGCCGCGATGAGCCTTCTCGGCGTCTCCCTCGTCGTCAAGCACATTTTGATTTTTCTGCCGCTCTGGTTCCTGTTCCAACCCGGAGCGAGTCGGCGGCAGCGCGCGCTCTCCTTGCTGCCGTACGCCGTTTTCGGGGCGAGCTTTCTTCCGTTCGTTCGCGACGAGCGCGGCCTCGAGGGGGTCATCGAGCACGTCCTGATGTACGACTCGTTCCATCTCGACGGATTCTTCCCTCATCTCGTGGGCGCGTTCGTTCCGCTGAAGGCGATCGAGCTCGCGTTCGCCTGGGTCCCGGTGTTCTCGGGATTCAAGCTCGTGTGGTTCGCCGCGATGATGCTCGTCGGATTCGCCGTTCGGGGCCGCGGCTCTACCGAGCAGCTTCTGGTCTACCTCGTCGCCGTGGTCGCCTTCTCGAGCGCCGTCGCCGACCAGTACCTGACGATTCCGATGGCGGCCTGCGCGGTCCACTGGCGACGCTGGCCCGTCTGGTGGTACGTGGGAGTCAGCACGATCTACCTCGCCTCCTCCCAGGCCAACGTCGGGATGCTGCCGTCCATGGACTCTTACGCCCAGGCAGTCCGCGACCTCGGACTCGATCGCTGGCACTCGGTCGCGGCGCTATTCGTGCTCCTGCTGCTGCTCTACGCCGCGGATCGAAAACCGGTCGGCGAGCTCCGCGCTCCATAGCAGGAGCATGGAAGAGGGAAAGAGCAGCCAGCCGACGGTAACCGCGCTCGCCGAGATCGTGGGCATCGCCGCCGTCAACGCCGTCAGACCCAGGGCGAGTGTCAGGACGCCGCCGGCGGTCGCCCGCGGCCCCCAACCGAGAAACCGGAAGAAAACGAAGCCGGAGAGCAGGAAGAGAAGCGCCCCGATCCATTGCCTCGCCGTCGGGATCAAGATCGCTCCAGCGGAGAGCGGCCTCACCTCGACGAAGTCCAGCCCGACCCCAAGGTCGCTCGGCAGGTGTGAGGGCGGCACCTTCCCGCCTTCGGTCACGAGCTCGATCGAGAGCGGCCCGCGCTCCGCGACCGCCTGGGGGATGACCGCCTGGAGGCCGCCCCAGGGGTAGGAGGACTGTGTGAAGACGAAGTGGTCGATGAGCTCACCGTTGACGGAAAGCGAAACCGTTCCCTCGAGACCGAATCGATGGCAGCGCACGCGGATCTCGATCGGGCTCCGCAGAGCGTGGTAGGGAAGCTCGAGACGGGCCCGCTTCTTCGTGAGCCGTCCCACGAACTCCTTCACCTCGACGACTCCGTCGGGGTTCCGGAAGGGTCCTTCCATGCGCGACGGAGGATAGAAACCCTCATCGACGGCGAGCCAGGCGCCGTCCCAACGTCCGATGCCGAAGTGCCGTGAGGGACTCGCCTGAACCGCGAGAAAGTAGGCCGGCGCGGAGAGAACGAGGACGGCCGCCGCGAGGAGATCCTTCAAGGCCGCCGTAGGTTAGCAGAATGGTAAACTCGCGGCGAGAGAACGCGATGAGGTGGATCGTCTTTTTCGCCGGCTGCCTGTTCGTGTCCTCGTGCCGGAGCGAGATCGAGCTCGTCGAATCCTCCGCCGAGAGCGTCGTTCTCCACGGTGAGTCTCGGCGATCGATTGCGGCGCCGATTCCCTCGGAGGTCTCGTTTCCGGTGGAGCTTCCGCGCAACGCGGAGCTGTCCTTCTCCGCCGCGTTGCTGACGGAACGACGCGTCCCCCGGGCGCGCGTGGATTTTCGCGTCGAGCTCTCGGCCGACGGTAGAGACGTCGAGGTCTACCGGCGGGAAGTGCGCGCGGGAGAAGAGAACCAATGGCTCGACGCCCGGGTCAATCTCGGCGCATGGAGCGGAAAGTCCGTGACCTTGTCGTTTTCGACCGAGCCCTCCTCCGGGTCTTCTCTCGTGCCCTGGCTCTCCCGCGTGCGGCCGGCCTGGGGCGACCCCCGAATTCGAGCCCGCCGAACGGAGCCGCTCGGTCCGAACGAGCGTCCTTCGTTCGTCGTGGTCCTCGTAGATACCCTTCGGGCGGACTATCTGGGCGCCTACGGTTTCGAGGGCGCCATTTCTCCGAACCTGGACCGGTTGGCCGCCGAGTCCCTGCTGTTCGAGAGCTGCTTCGCGAACGCGCCCTGGACCAAGCCCTCCATCGCCACTCTCTTCACCTCGCTCCCTCCGTCGGTGCACGGAGTCACGGATATGGGACAGCCGACCTGGTCGGGAGAGGGCGATCTGATGCAGGTTCTGCCCGACGAGGCGGAGACGATTGCCGAGCGATTCCAGGTCGCCGGCTACCGGACGGCGGCGTTCGTCGCGAACCCGTTCATCTCGCCCCGCTACGGGTTCTCTCAGGGGTTCGAGGTCTTTCGAGCGGAAGGGGAGACGACGGAGGCGCTGCTCGCTTCGGCGGGTCAATGGCTGGCCGCCCGGGCGAAGGGACCGTGAAGCGCCGTGGTTTCTCTACCTGCACGTCATGGATGTCCACGGGCCGTACGACGCGCCTCGCGCGGGACTTCCGGAGCCGATTCGCCGACAGATCGATGGGAACGGTCTCGCGGAAGCTGACCGAGGAGGAGTACCTTCGTATCCCCGCGTATCTGCGGCAAATCGAGTGGGCTCCACGGAGGAAGAGCGGTATCTCCTGGCGTCATGGCGCGCCAGGTACGGCGCCGGCGTCCACTTTCTTCGACCGGGCCATCGGTCCGTTTCTCGACGAGCTCCGCGCGAGCGGGCTTCCTCGACCGCGCGTACGTCGTCCTGACTTTCGGATCATGGCGAGGAGCTGATGGATCACGGGGGCTGGAACCACGGGAACAATCTGTACGACCAACAGCTCCACGTGCCGTTCATGATTAGGAAACCTCTCGCCGAGGACGCCGGCCGCAGAATCGACTCGCTCGGTGAGCCTGGTCGATCTGCTCCCACGTTCTGGAGGTCGCAGGAATCGAGGCATCTCCAGGGATCCTGGGGCGCGACTTCTCGGCGCTTCTTCGAGGCGGGAGGGATGGCGGGAAAGTCGCGGTTTTCGCCGGGGCCGTGAACGGAGACCGCGGGTTCGAGCGTGCGGACGCTCGCTCACAAGCTGATCTGGGACGACGAGCGCGGTGAGGTCTGCTTTACGACCTGGTCGCCGATCCAGGAGAGTGCCGCGATCTCAGCAAGGAAGACGAACCGTCCCTGGCAGAGATGAAGACCCGCCTTCGGGAGCAACTCGAGAGAAACGAAGCGCGTGGATCGCTCGCACGGGAGGCGGTACCGATGGAGGACGAGCTTCGCAATCGACTGAAAGCCCTGGGGTACGTACATCCTCCATGAACGCGAACAGCGCCGGTTCCGTCGCTCGGGCCGTACCTCCCTCGACCCACTTCGGCTTCGACTGCCGCGATCTGGCTCCGAGACCCGTACGGCAGGAACGATGATGCTCGTCCTTCTGGCGGCGCTTCAAATCCAGCTCGGCTCGATCCAGGGTGAGGTGGTGGACCCATCGGGCGGCACAATCCGCGGGGCCCGGGTCGTCCTCGTCGACGGCAATCGAGAGAGAGGGATCGAGAGCGACGAGGCCGGCCGCTTCCGCTTCCATGACCTGCCTTACGGTCGTTATCTCCTCCGGATCGATGCGGCCGGCTTCCGGACGCACGAAGAGGAGCTCGAGGTTCGGTCGAACCTGGCGCGAGAGGTGGTCGTTTCGCTCGCGCTCTCTGGGACCGAAGTCGCTCTCACGGTGCGGGCGGAGGAACGTCCGGAGGCGAGCGTCTCCATTCGTCTCGAAGAGGCGGAAGTGGAGAGGTTTCCTGGCGCCTCGGCCGGCGGAAAGCTGCAGCAGCTCGTCGCTGCCGCCCCCGGATG
>CAVQUX010000002.1:0-3688 GCA_963716925.1 uncultured Acidobacteriota bacterium
CTCCCAAAGCCACCCGAATTCCGATCTCTCGGGTTCGCCGCGCGGTCGCGAAGGCCACCAGGGCGTCGAACCCGAGCGCGCTCAGGACCGCCGCGAGCGCCCCCATCGCCCCGAGCGCCGTCGTGGCGTCCGGAGCGGAGCCGTCGGCAGGTCGAGCAGGTCCGCGAGCGGCTTCTCGTCGAAGAGGATCAGCTCGGGGTCGATCCTTTCCATCGTCCGGCGCAGGAGGGCGAGAGCCTCGCCCGGCGGAAGCGGAGTGCGGGCCACGAGAGTCGACGTGCCGTTGTAGCTCTGCCGGAGAGGCCGATAGACCGCGAGCTGGTCCTGTTCGGTCACCGTCTGGTACTTCCCCGCTTCGGCGATCCCCACGATCTCGATCGGCTCGCCCGTGGGGTTGAACCGGATTCGTTTTCCGAGAGGCTCGCCCGTGGGAACGAGCTTCGAGACGAACGACTGGTTCACGACCGCCACCGGAGTCGAATCCCCGTCGTCTCCCTCGTCGAGGTCGCGTCCAGCGAGGAGTCTTGTTCCCATCGCCCGGAAGAAGTCCGGGGTCGTCTGGTAGAGGACCGCCGCCGGGGCCTCCGAGAGCGGTGGAATCGGCTCCCCTTCGACGTAGACGGTATTGAACGACTGATCGATGCTGAAGGGAATCGAGTTCGAGAGGCCCGCGGCCTCGATTCCAGGCAGCTCTCGAACCGCCTCGAGCACTCGCCGCTGGAGCGCCCTTCCGCGGTCCTCGTCGTAGCCATGCATCGTGAGATCGAATCGCAGGGCGACGGCGCCCTGCGGGTCGAAGCCGTATCGCGAGCTCAGCGCCTGCTGAAGCGTCCGGACCATCATCAGGGAGCTGGATACGAGGACGATCGAGACCACGACCTGTACGCCGACGTAGAGGTCGCGGAGGTCGAAGCGCCGGAACCGCCCCGGCGCCGCTTCGCTCTTGAGGACGGGCGCCGGGTCGCCGCCGCGCTCCGAACCGCCGGCCACAGGCTCGCAACGAGGGCGCTGAAAAGGGAGAGCGCGAGAGCGAAGGCCATGACCCGGCCGTCGGTGACGAGGCCGGTGTTCACGGGAAAATCGAGCGCCGGAAGCCAGGCGTCGAGAGCGCGGCCGAGCCAGATGGAGGCAATCAATGCCGATGCGCCTCCGGCGAGCGCGAGGACCAGCATCTCGGCGAGGACCATCCGCACGAGCGCCGCTCTCGAGGCTCCGAGGGAGAGCCGCAGCGCGAACTCCTTTCGGCGCGAGCTCGCCTGGGCGAGAAGGAGGTTCGAGAGATTCGCGCAAGCGACGAGTAGCGTCAGGCCGGACACCGCCAGGAGCGCGCCTCCGAAGCCCAGAACGGGACCTCGGAGGATGTTCCCCAGAAGGCCGGCGGCAGCGAGATGGATCTCGAGCCCCTCGTTCTCCTCGGGATGCTCGAGAGCGAGCCGCCCCGCCAGGACGGCGAGCGAGGCCTCGGCCTGATCGCGCGACAGACCGGTTTTCAGCCGACCCACGATCCAGGCATTCCTCGTCCGTCTCCATTCCCTCCAATCCCGCCCTTCGATCTCCCGAATCATGGAGAACGGGACCCAGATCTCGGACTCGAGAAGACGCTCCGTGCCGACAAACCCCGGAGGCGCGATTCCCACGACCGTGAACGCGTACCCGTTGATGCGGACCGTGCTGCCGACCAGGGCCGGATCGGAGCCGAAGCGCCTTTGCCAGGAAGCATGGCTCAGGACGGCGACCGGATGCCCTCCGGTGACCACGTCGTCGCTCGGGGAAAGGAGCCTTCCCCGGAAGGCACTGATCCCGAGGAGATCGAAGTAGCCGCCGGTCACGAGGTAACCCCAGAGGCGAGCTTTCTCGCCGCCGCGATTCACGTGAATCGGCATGACGCGCAAAGCGGCGACGTCATGGAAGACTTCGTTCCCCTCCCGGATGTCGAGGTAGTTCGGAAACGAGAACCCCGGCGCCTCGCCGGTGTGCAGACTCACGAGGCGCTCCGGATCGGAAACCGGGAGAGGCCGAAGAAGCAGGAAGTTCACCAGGCTGAAGACCACGGTGCTGAATCCGATTCCGAGAGCGAGGGTGGCGATCGCGGCGAACGAGAAGGCCGGCCGCTGGCGCAATCGGCGAAGGGCTTGGCGAAGCTCGAAGGTCATGGCGGTGCCTCCGGGCTGAATACTTTCACAGGACGACTCCCGATTCATTCTCCGCCGGCACAGGGGCGCGTCCGCGAGTCTCCTGACCGCGTCAATTTTTTCCGGCCTGCGAGGTCCCCTTCGGCCGCGGCTCCGTTGCGCTCAATTTGTGGGGCAAGTAAGATTTATTCTCCAATCGAAGGGAGCTCCATGGCCAGCACGAAGCCCGCACTCGATCTCGACCTCGAAGCTTTATGGATGCCGTTCACGGCCAACCGCCTGTTCAAGGCGAATCCTCGGTTTCTCGTCTCGGCCGAGGGGATGCACTATACGGACGCGGAGGGACACAAGATCCTCGACGCCACCGCGGGCCTCTGGTGCGTGAACGCCGGGCACTGCCGGAAACGGATCGTCGAAGCCATCCGGAAGCAGGTCGCGGAGCTCGACTACGCTCCCGGTTTCCAGATGGGCCATCCTGGCTCGTTTCGCCTGGCGAGCCGCATCGCGGAGCTCGCTCCCGCGCCGCTCAAGCACGTGTTCTTCACGAATTCGGGCTCGGAATCGGTGGACACCGCCCTCAAGATCGCGCTCGCCTATCACCGCGTCCGCGGGGAGGGAGGCCGCCAGCGGCTCATCGGGCGCGAGCGCGGGTACCACGGGGTCGGATTCGGCGGGATGGCCGTCGGGGGAATCGCGAACAACCGGAAGTTCTTCGGCGTCGGTCTCCCGGGCATAGACCATCTGCCCCATACCCATGACCTCGCGCACAACGCCTTCAGCCGGGGAGAGCCGGCGTGGGGCGCCCATCTCGCGGACAGTCTCGAAGCGATCGTGGCCCTGCACGACAAGTCGACCATAGCCGCCGTCATCGTCGAGCCCATCGCCGGATCGACCGGAGTGCTCATTCCTCCCAAGGGCTACCTCAAGAGACTGCGCGAGATCTGCGACAAGCACCAGCTCCTTCTGATCTTCGACGAGGTGATCACCGGCTTCGGCCGGCTCGGGGCGCCTTTCGCCAGCCAGTACTTCGACGTCGTTCCCGACATGATCACCCTGGCGAAAGGCCTCACCAACGCCACCGTCCCCATGGGAGCGGTCCTGGTCCGGGACGAGATCTACGAGGAGTTCATGAAGGGCCCCGCGGGCATCGAGCTCTTTCACGGCTACACCTACTCGGGCCACCCCATGGCCTGCGCCGCGGGAAACGCCGCCCTGGACGTCTACGAGGAAGAGGGACTCCTCACCCGCGCCGCCGAGCTCGCCTCCTACTGGGAGGACGCGCTTCACCAGCTGAAGGGCCTCCCTCATGTCATCGACGTCCGGAACCTCGGTCTCGTCGGAGCCGTCGAGCTCGAGCCCGTCCCGGGCAAGCCCACGGAGCGGGCGGTGAACGCGTTCCGTCAGGCTTTCGACAAGGGGGTCCTCATCCGCACCACGGGCGACATCATCGCGCTCTCCCCGCCGCTCATCGTGGAGAAGGGGCAGATCGATCAGATCGCGGACACTCTGCGCGCGGTGTTGAAGGGCGCTTAACGGCAGCGGAGACGCGACTCCGC
>CAVQUX010000003.1:0-4373 GCA_963716925.1 uncultured Acidobacteriota bacterium
GCTTTGGAGGGCATCGAGGAGCCGCTGTACGCTCGGATGCTCGTCGACGAGCTCCTTCGGCACGATGAGGTCGTAGCGCTCGGTCTCGAGCGGCACGAACTCGAGCCCGAGGAGGCGGGCTACGGCGAGAGGCGCGACCGCGGCGTCCGCCGCCCCCTCGAGGACCCGCCGCGCCACTTCGGTATGGAGCCGTAGCACGCTGTCGTAGCCGGCAACTTTCGGTGGGGGATTCCGGCCTCGGCGAGCCTCCGGTCGAGGAGCTGGCGGGCGCCGGAGCCTCTCTCGCGGTTCACGATACGCACGTCCTTCCGGGCGAGGTCTTCGACGGAGCGGATCGATTTCGGGTTGCCCGGAGACACCACGAGGCCCATCTGCCAGAAGGCGAGCGTCACGACCGTCGTGCGCCTTCGGCCGAGATGCTTTCGAAGAAACGGCAGGTTGAACTCGCCGGAGGGGTCGCGGAGGTGCACGCCGGCGAGATGGACCGTTCTCCTTCCGAGCTCCACCAGGGCATCGGTGCTCCCCATCGACCAGACGACGACGGGAACGGGGTCCGGTCCCCGCAGCAGACGATCCGCGATCACGAAGAGCGCCGGGTCGCAGCCCGCGACGGCGATCTGACGGTCGAGAATCGTCGGATCGTCGAGCGCCTGGAGGACGACTTTGCGGCTCGCTCTCTTCCCGGAACGCGCGAGGGCTGCGACACCAGGGCGTCGGCCGCCACCAGTCCGCGGGAGGGCTCACCCATCGCCGACAGGGGAAGCGCCCAGCTCCGGCCGCCCACTTTCCAGAACTTCATGCGTTCGGGGCTCGCCGCCTCTCCCGGCTCCCCGAGAAGCTCCGCTTCGACGCTCTCGAGATCCTCCTCGAGGAGAAAGAGGTCCTCGACCTTGCAGTGGAGCGCACTCGCGAGGCGGAGCGCGGTCGTGGCGTTCGGGAGGTACCGGCCGGCTTCGATCATGTAGATCGCCTGCCGGGTGAGACCGACTTTCTCGGCGACCTGCCTCTGCGAGAGCCCGCAGGCCGTGCGGTAAACCTTCAGCCGGCTTTCGTAGCGCTCGGTCGCCGGCGACGAGCGAGGCATCGCACCCGAGGATATCACCGGCCTCTCAGAAGTTGAGCTTCAACCCGAGCTGCACCACGCGCGGGTCGCCGGCGGTGGTAATGGTTCCGAACGCCGGATTTCCGAAGACGGTGTTGGGCGCTCCGAAAGGGGTGGTGTTCGTGAGGTTGAAGATCTCGACCCGGACCTCGAAGTTCCACTCCTTTCTCAGATCGATGCGCCGGATGAAGGCCATGTCCAGGTTGCGATAGCCGGGACCGCGCACCGGATTTCGCGAGCTCGAGCCGAGGGTGAACTGCGGCGCCACGGCGAAGGCCGCGGTGTCGAACCACTGGGCCGGGCTCCTCTCCGAGGAGGGAAACTCCGGGTCGCCCACCAGGTTGGGGCGCTGAGTACCGAAACCGGCGAAGGCGTTGAAGTTGGTCTGCTGAGTGACCGCGAGGGGAATCCCCGACTGCAGAGTCGCGACGCCGGTCACCATCCAGTCCCGGATCAGGGCGCCGACGAAACCGCTTCCTTCGAAGGGAAGGTCGTAGGTGAAGCTCGCGACGAAGGCATGCGGGATGTCCCCGTTCGAGACGTCCCACTCGAGCTCCCGGTTGTGGCTGTCGGCAACGGGGTAGCTCGCCACCGGGCCGGCGAGGAGGGTCGCGTCGAAGACGGAGGAGGCATCGTCCATGAGGCGGGAATAGGTGTAGCTCACGAGAAACGCGAGGCCGCCTCCGAACCGCTTTTCGAGCTTGGCTTCGAGCGCGTGATACTTCGTATCTCCCACGTTGTTGCGGTAGAAGCTGACGCTCGTGAACCGCGGATAGGGCGCGAGGAGCTGAGCCCGGGTGAGGGTCGGGCCTCCGAGCGAGGAGGACGCGGGAATCTCGCCGAAGAACGGGTTCGGTACGCGCTGCAGCAGGGAAGATCCTTGCGCCAGCTGGTCGACAGTGAGCTGGTTGATGTTGGTGTCGGGGATCCCGATGTGGGTTCCCTTGGATCCGGCGTAGGCGACCTCGAGCGCGAGGTCCGGCGAAATCTCGTGCTGGTACGCGACGTTCCATTGCTGCTGGTAGCCCGAGCCCAGATCGCGATCGACGGTGAAGACTCCCTGGCCAAGCCCGGCGTCCGCGGTCGGCGGAATCGGGGCGACGGTAGGACCCTGGGAGAGGACGAACGCGGGACGGATGGAATCGAGCGACCGCTGGGTGACGCTCTGCAGGAAGGGAAACTGGGGAATGGTGAAAGGTGTCGTGATTCCCGCTTGCTCGATCCAGATGAGGGCGTAGCCTCCGCGGATCACGCTCTTTTCGCTGGCTTCGAACGCGAAACCGAACCGGGGCCCGAGATTCAATTTGTGGAGCTCGCGGGCCGACTCGGGAAAGCCGTCCCGTCCCAGGTACTCGAGCTCCTCGGTCTCGAGGTTGAAGACCGCCCCCCGATTGCTCGCCTCCGTGGAGGGGAAATTGAAAGTGAAGCGAAGCCCGGCGTTCACCATGAGCCTCGACGTCGTTCGGAAGTCATCCTGCAAGAAGTACTCCTGGAAATGGGCGCGGGGCGAAAGGAGGTTCTCCTGAAGGTCGACGGAGTAGTTCTGGACCTGTCCCAGGAGGAAGCTCGCGAGCGACGATCCCGTTCCCGTCGTGCCCGGCAGGTCGGTGGTCTGGGTGGTGAAACGGAACGTCCCCGTCGGGGAGGGAGGCTGGATGACGTCGAGCCGCTCCCACCGAAGGTCGAAACCCGCCTTGATGGAGTGGCGCCCGATCGAAGTCGAAAAGGTGTCGACGATCTGGGTGACGTCCGTCGTGAAGTCCGAGTTGGTGTTGACCGGGCTTCCGAGTTGCTGGAAGCCGTCCACCAGGAACGTGGGAAGGGCATTGTCGAACGCTGCGTTCGTGGGAATCCCCGGGATGCCGAGCTCAAGAGACGCGGGGCCGCCGAGGAGGAGCCCGGTGCGGAACACTCCACGGCGGGTGTACCCGAATCGGAGCTGGTTCACGGCTCCTTTCTGGAACAGATGCGTGTGGCTAAGGGCGAACGACTGCACCGAGGTCTCGGTGTCGCCGATGGCGCCCGCGGAAATCGCCCCGCTCCCGTCGGGAAGGGGAGTCACGGGAACGCTCACGTCGCGCGCGTACGAGAAGCGGCCGAAGAAACGATCGTTTTCCGAGAAGCGGTGGTCGATGCGAACGTCGAACTGATCCTGGTCCTGGTCCTCGGGAGCGACTAGGCGGTAGTTATTGGCGGTCCCGGAGAGGTTTGGCAGGGGATATCGATTCAAGAGATCGAGCGCCGCCGGATCGAATCGGGAAGCGGGAATTGTGTTTCCGGGAAAGGGAGTGCGGGTCGCGCCGCCGCCAGGGACGGGCGTCGTGGTTGCGGGGTCGTAAATGGTCGGAACGCGGCCGGACACGGGTTCGGTGAAGATTCCCTGCCGCTGGAGCAGCGTCGGAACCGTGGAGATGCGCACGCGCTCGATGCTCTGCCGCGTGCCCTGGTAGTCGACGAAGAAGAAGGTGCGGTCTCTAGCAAGGGGTCCGCCGAAGACGAAGCCGCCCTGGTTCCTCCGGAAGAGGGGCTTGTCGGGGTTGGCGTCGGTCTTCGGAGCGAAGTAGTTCCTCGCGTTCAGCGTCTCGTTTCTCACGAAACCGAAGAGCGATCCCCCGAGGTCATTGCCGCCCGCGCGCGTCGTCAAGTTGATGACGCCGCCGCTGAACCGCCCGAACTCCGCGGGAGGACTGTTGGTCTCGACCTTGAACTCTTCGATCGCGTCGATGATGGGAAAGAAAGCGACGGTTCCCGGCTCGGGCTGGAGGACGGAGACGCCGTCGAAGAGGTACTCGTTCACCCGTGGGCGCCCACCGTTGATGCGGGGAAAAGCGGAGCCCGGAGGAAGGGCGACGCCGGGCGCGAGCGCCACGAGCGGGATGAAGTTTCTTCCGTTCAACGGGAGCCCGACGACGCTCCTGCGCGGGATCACCTGGCCGAGCCCGGAGGACTGGGAGCGAAGGAGCGAAGCGTCCGCCACCACGGTCGTCGTCTCCACGACGCCGAGGATCTCGAGTGTCGAGTCGACGCGAAGCCTCTCCCCCGTCGTGACCCGGACGCCTTCCCGCGCGAGCGACTGGAACCCCGGCGCTTCGAAGCGGATGGTGTAAAGGCCCGGCGGGAGGTAGTTCAGGAGATAGAGACCCTGAGCGTTGGTCTCGGCTGAGTATTCCTGATTGGTCGAGAGCGCGGTCGCGACCACACGGGCGCCCACCAGGGCGCCTCCGGAGGGATCGCGGACTTCGCCTCCGACCTCTCCTTGCGCGGTCTGTGC
>CAVQUX010000004.1:0-4700 GCA_963716925.1 uncultured Acidobacteriota bacterium
GACCCTCCCTGGACTTCGCCAGCTTACGGTAGTTCGTGAGCTGGAAGGCCGCCTCGATACTCTAATACGGGAAGTCCAGCCGGACATACTTCACGCGCATTCTCCGTCGCTCAACGGTCTCGCAGCTCTTCGTGTCGGAAAAACGTTTGGCCTTCCGGTCGTGTACGAATTGCGCGCCTTCTGGGAGGATGCAGCTGTGGATCACGGGACGGGACGGGAAGGAGGAGCGCGGTATCGTCTCAGCCGCGCGCTTGAGACGCACGTTCTCCAAAGGGGAATGCCGTGACCGTAATCTGCGAGGGAATGCGGCGGACGTTCTCAGTCGCGGGATCTCGGCCGAGAAGGTGACGGTCATTCCGAATTCCGTGGACGTAGAGCTATTTTCAACCGATCGAGGTCGCGATCCGGAGCTCGCTCGCCGATTCGCGCTCGAAGGTTGCGAAGTGTTAGGTTTTCTCGGATCGTTCTACGCCTACGAGGGTCTGGAGCTCCTCGTTCGAGGCGGTCCCCGCGCTCCTGGAAAAGCGCCCCCGCCTCCGCGTTACTCCTCGTGGGGGAAGGGCCAAAGAGGAGGCTCTCCGCCGACGGGCGCGGGAGCTCGGCGTCGCCGACAACATCTTTCCCGGAAGGGTTCCGCACTCTGAAGTGCGCCGGTATTACGATCTCGTCGACGTCCTCGTCTACCCTCGCTTCGCAATGAGGCTCACCGAGACGGTAACGCCGTTGAAGCCTCTCGAAGCCATGGCGATGGGGAAGCTCCTCGTCGCCTCGAACGTCGGGGGCCATCGCGAGCTCATCCGCGACGGCGAGACCGGGCTCCTGTTCGAGGCGGGGAACGCCTCCGATCTCGTCGGAAGATCTTGCTCGCTCTCGACGACCAGGAGCTCGGACGGACGATCCCGATCCGGGCGCGCCGTTTCGTGGAAGAGGAGCGGACATGGGCGAAAGGCGTCGCCAATTACCGTCCGGTTTACGAGCGCCTGGTGAGGGAAAGAGTCGGTGTTTGATTTCGCTGGCGCCCGCATCGCCCTGGTAGGTCCGCTTCCTCCGCCTCCGGGTGGCATGGCGAACCAGACGAAGCAGTTTCAGAGACTGCTTTCGGAGGAGGGGGCGGAGGTCTCGCTGGTGCGGACCAACGCGCCCTACCGTCCGGCCTTCGTGGGGAGCTTTCCCGGCGTGCGGGCTTTCTTCCGACTGGTCCCCTATCGCGCCCAACTTCGCAGCGCCGCCCGGCAAGGCTTCGCTTTTCCACATCATGGCGAACTCCGGCTGGGCCTGGCATTTTTTCGCGGCGCCCGCGCTTCGAGCCGCCCACCAGGCGGGCGTTCGCGCGGTGCTCAACTACCGGGGAGGAGATGCCGAGCGGTTCTTCGCTCGCTCGTTCCCCGTCGTCGAGAAGACGCTCCGGACAGCGGCCGCCGTCGTCGTCCCTTCCGACTTCCTCAGGGGGGTCTTCGCGCGCCACGGGGTCGCGACGGAGATCGTGCCCAACATCGTGGACCTCGAGCGTTTTCGCCCGTGGCCCGTCTCCACCAATGGCGGCGGGCTTGTCCGCCGTAGCCTCGGCGAAGGCGGACCGCGCCTTCTCATAGCGCGCCACCTCGAGCCGATCTATGATGTCGAAACCGGACTTCGTGCTTTGCCATATCCTTCGGCAGCGCCACCCGACCGCCGTCCTGGACGTCGCGGGGACGGGGCCCGACCGTGACCGACTGGAGCGTTTGAGCGGGGATCTGGGGCTCGGGGGTTCGGTGCGCTTCCTGGGTCCGGTCGAGAACGAAACGATGCCGACTCTCTATCGGTCGACGGACATCGCTTTGAACCCGAGCCTCGTCGACAACATGCCGATCTCGATCCTGGAGGCGCTCGCGAGCGGGGTCCCCGTCGTCTCGACGAGCTCGGGCGGGGTTCCGGCGATGGTGAAAGCGGGCGAGGAGGCGATCCTGGTGCCTCCCCGGAGCCCGGAATCGATGGCCAGCGCGGTCTCCGCGCTGTGGGAGGCGCCGGAACGTATCGGCGGCGCTGCGGGAAGCGGGCCTGCGAAAGGCGAGCGCCTTCGGATGGAGCGCCGTGCGCGAGGACTGGCGGCGGGTGTACGGCCGGGCGGTATCGAAATGAGCTACACGTGGCTCGTCTCCTCGGTGCTCTTTCCGCTCCACGAGCTCGCGAAAGGCCACGACACGCTTCGTCTGCGGCGGTCCCTCGAGCGCAGTCAATGGTGGACGGCGGAGGAGCTCGAGTTCCATCAGCTCGAACGGCTCCAATCGCTCCTCTACCGCGCGGCGAAGAGGGTGCCCTACTACAGCAGGCTCTTCAACGATCTGCGGTTCGACCCCGAGGCCATGGAGTCCCTGCGGGATCTGGAGCGGCTTCCTCTCCTGACGAAGGACATCATTCGCAAGAACCTCGAGGATCTCAAGGCCGGGGGAGCGCGTCTGAGCCTCTTCAATACCGGCGGCTCCACCGGCGAGCCGCTGCAGTTTTTCATCGGCAGGGAGCGGGTGAGCCACGACGTCGCCGCCAAGTGGCGCGCGACCCGTTGGTGGGGAGTCGACATCGGGGATCCCGAGATCGTCGTCTGGGGCTCGCCCATCGAGCTCGGGGCCCAGGACCGGATTCGCGAGCTCCGCGACCGCGTTCTACGGACGCATCTCCTGCCGGCGTTCGAGATGTCGGAGAAGCGTCTCGACGAGTTCGTCGATCGCATTTGCGCCATTCGGCCGAAGATGATCTTCGGATACCCTTCGGCGCTTTCGCTCATCGCCGGGCATGCCTCGGCGCGGGGCCGCTACTTGAGGAGCGCAGGAATCAAAGTCGCGTTCGTGACCGCGGAGCAGCTCTTCGAGCATCAGAAGCGGGCGATCGCGGAGACGTTCGGCTGCGCCGTGGCCAACGGCTACGGCGGACGCGACCTGGGGTTCGCCGCCCACGAGTGTCCCGACGGCGGGCTTCACGTCACCGCCGAGGACATCGTCGATCGAGATCGTGGACGACGAAGGGGCGGTCGTTCCGAGGGGACAGAAGGGTGAGATCGTGGTCACCCACCTCGCGTCGGGCGACTTTCCCTTCGTGAGGTATCGAACCGGGGATATGGGGACTCTGAGCGAATGGCTTTGCCCCTGCGGCCGCGGCCTGCCGATTCTCGAAGGGGTCCACGGCCGGACGACGGACTTCATCGTCGCAGAGGACGGAACGGTGATGCATGCGCTCGCCGTGATCTACGCCGTCCGCGACGTCCCCGGAGTGAA
Source organism: uncultured Acidobacteriota bacterium (assembly GCA_963716925.1). GTDB lineage: Bacteria > Acidobacteriota > Vicinamibacteria > Marinacidobacterales > SMYC01 > DAISKN01. Next base: position 3,249 of record CAVQUX010000004.1, read on the forward strand.
GAACTTCAAGGTGGTGCAGGAGGACCGCTCCCACACCCGCGTCTTCCTGATACCCGAGAACGGCTTCTCTCAAGAGGCCGAGGACAGAATCCGCGCGCGCCTCGCCGAGCGGCTGGGGAAGGGCGTCCGAATCTCGATGGAAAGGGTAAACGAGATTCCCCGAAGCGCCTCGGGAAAGCACCGCTACGTGGAGAGCCGGTCAAACTGCCGCATGCCACGCAATCGACCGCAAAAGGCAACCGGACCCTCGAGGTTGATTGAGACTATTGGCGCTGCGTGTGTATTGGAGCGGACCTGAACGAGCACGGTCGTTGATGAGGTGCGACTCGGGTCCGAACGTGCGTCGGTGTCCTTTGCTCACGCTTTCGATTCCGGCTGCCATCCATCGGCTTTGAGCGCCGCCTCGAGCTCCTCGAGAGAGGAGTATCCTTCGCCGTCGGCCAACACTGCGAGTTGGCCCCTCGTCCGGTTCCACGCTTCCCACCCGCCCGGCCGCTCTCGGATCTCCGCCATTTCCCCTTTGCGTGTCCATGTCGTCATTGCATCCGGCATTGCGCATTGCTTTCATATCAGAAACAGGCGCAGCGGCAAAGAAAAACAACGTTGAAATGAAACTACGGCTCTCCCAAGGCACATGACACCCTTGGGCTCGTGGACGGGGAAACATCGCGTGGGGGGGATTCCCCATCGGAAGAGGCCAGGTGACCGATGAGGCTGGGAGTTCCCGGACGCTGGCCGGGTCACGAGTCACTTGCGGGAGCGAAGCTGCACGAAGAATTCGCTTACCTTCGGGCGGAGGCCGGGAAGCAAGGCATGAGCGGGCATTCTCTTTCGGACCGACATCCGCTTCTCGCCTTCCCGGGCCGAGACGAGCACCTCCTGTGCTTGCGGAAAGACGGTCCACACTAGAGTGACACCCGCCTCGAGATACCACTTGGCCTTCTCGCGCAGTGCAATCTCCGAATCGCCCTCGTCAATCCCCGCGACTTCGACGGCCAGGACCGGCGGGACTCGGCGGAATCCTCCTTCGTAGGCGCCCAGGTCCTTCCGCCGCCATACCGCGGCGTCCGCCGCGCGGGTAGCTCCCTGGAGCCGAATCCCGGCCTCGTTGGCGCCCAGGACGAATTCCGGGTGCTGCCGCACCCATTTCCCGAGCGTGATCACCACGTCCGTGACGGTGTCCTGCTGCGAATCCACGCACGGCGGCATGTAGAGAAGTTGCCCATCGACGTACTCGAGGCGGCCGACGACCTGGGGCCAGGTTTGAAGTTTTCCGGGATCGAAGTCAGCGGGCGGGATCGACTCGACAGGGAAATCGGACGGCTCGTGGGATCGAGATGACTTCGTCGTACCGAGAAACTCTCGACATCAGTGAGGTCTTCACATGCTCGAACCGTTGAGGCGGGACTCGTTCGTCTATGCTTTGACCGGACCGGACTCCTTGCCTCGGGT
>CAVQUX010000005.1:0-23536 GCA_963716925.1 uncultured Acidobacteriota bacterium
GAACCCGTGTACGCTCGAGGCGACGGCTCGGCGTGTTGCACAACGGAATGCGGACCAGCTGAACTTGCTGGCGCATTGCCTCGTTTCGTCGGCGGAAACGCTGGACCAGCGTCTCGCGTGGCAGGCCTCGAGGACATGGGCCTTTTTCGGGCGCACGTAATCCAGCGCCTGTCGAGGTTCGAGGAAGAAGCGGCGCTTCGACAGAATAGTAAAGCGATGAAGGGCAAGAAGAATTCCGGAGACGGACTCCATCGACGAGCTCGCGAAGTTTTGGGATACCCACGCACCTGACCGATTTCGAGGACCAACTGGAGGAGGTTCCGGAGCCGGTGTTTCAGGGTGAACCGGGCGTGAGGGTCAGCATTCGTTTGAACGCCAAGGAGATGAAGAGCAAGAGCCTGAGGCGTTTGGCGAGCGAGCGCGGTCTCGAGGAAGCGGCACTCATCCGTGAATGGGTCCTCGAAAGGCTCCACCAGTCCTGACCGTCCGTCCCCGGCCGATTCATTGACGGTAGGCCCTGCACCGCAATAAGCTGGGAATATGAGTGACACCGCCGACACCTTGGAACGGTTCGTGGATCACCTGACGCGGGGTTTCACGCCGGAGCTCGCGAGGCATTTCGCGGAGCTCCCGAAGCCCGACCCGGAGTTCCAGGCTCGCCTGGACGATCTCGCGACCAAGGCGAACGAGGGCTCGCTTCTGGGCCGAGGAAGCGGTGGAATACGACAAGTACGTCGAGTACATGGACTTCGTCGCGTACATGCGGCTCAAGGCTCGGGCGCGCGCCTGTCCGTAATGGATGAGGAGACGAAGAGACTCGTTCGGACGCGGGCGAATCAGCGTTGCGAGTATTGCAGGATTCACCAAAGCTTTTATCCTGACTTCACCTTTCACATCGAGCACATCGTAGCGAGGCAACATGGCGGCTGGGACGAGCTGGACAATCTGGCGCTCTCGTGTCACCTCTGCAATAGCAAGAAAGGTCCCAATCTTTCGAGTCTCGACCCGGAAACCGGTCTCCTCACTCGATTGTTCCATCCTCGCACCGATGGGTGGAACGAGCATTTTCGAGATGCCGAGGAGGGGCGCATCGTCGGGCTTACGGACGTTGGCCGTACCACCGTGCACCTCCTCGATATGAACTCCGAAATCCGAATACGGATCCGGCGGGAAATACGACTTCTGGGAGAAGAGTAGGATCTTTTTCGCGAGCCGGACGGGTTCGCCCAACGAGAGGTCTCCGAGAAACTGGGTGGTGATCGGAGCGTGAAGGCCTGGGTCGGAGTCACCGACGGCGACTGGTATCGGTTTCTCAGCGCGCGACCCCACCTCGACGAGGTGAACTTCTGGCAGCCGAGCGGCGGCCGGCAGTTCCGCGCTCTTGTGCCTGGCGAGCTCTTCCTCTTCAAGCTCCATCATCCGGAGAACTTCATCGTGGGAGGCGGTGTCTTCGCCCACTTCTCCGTCGCGCCCTCACGTCTCGCGTGGGACGCCTTCGGAGATAAAAACGGCGCTCCGACCTACGAGGCGATGCGCCAGCGCATCGAGAGGTACCGGCGCGTGCCGTCGTCGCCCCACGAGGAGTGGGACGTCGGCTGCATCCTCCTGACCCAGCCCTTCTTCTTCGAACGCTCGAACTTGGATCCCCGCACCGATCGACTTCGCGAAGAACATCGTCCAGGGGAAGACCTATGACCTGACCTCGGGAGTGGGCAAGGAGCTGTGGGCTGCCGTCCAGGAGAGACTCCAAACCTCTGCCGTCCCCGCCTACGCAGAGGAAGGTTCCGTCTACGGGGATCCAATACTCGTGAAGCAGCGGCTAGGCCAGGGGACCTTCCGCCTCCTCATCACCGACATCTACCAGAAGCGTTGCTCCGTCACCGGCGAGAAGGTCCTCCCGGTACTCCAGGCGGCCCACATCCGCCCGGTAAGCGAAGGCGGCCGCCATCGGGTCGATAACGGCCTTCTCCTGCGCTCCGACGTACACACCCTGTTCGATCGAGGCTACGTGACAGTAGCGCCCGATCTCCGGGTGATGGTCAGCTCCCGGCTGAAGAAAGACTTCGACAACGGCGAGCACTACTACCAGTACCAGGGGCGAGAGATCTGGACGCCCCAGACCTCGACGGACCGTCCCGCCAAGCTGTTCCTGGAGTGGCACCGAGACCGGGTGTTTCTCGGCTAGGCGGGTCGAGAGTCGAGTTCGATCGGCGAGAGTCTCGCGTCGGCATGGCCCACGTGGCAAAGCGTTGACCTAAGAAAATAAGTGTCGACCTTTTGCCACACAGCTCGGAGGAGCCGCGAGAGCAACCGGTCAAATGATCAGCTCGAGATGCTTTTTCCCCTTGATGGCCCGTAGCCAGCGAAGGGCCATCTCGTGCCGATTCCGTGTCTCGACGACGAATTCACCCGTCTGCCCCACATGGACGGTGGTCTTCATCATCCGGCCGCGGACGTAGTCCGCGTCGAACACGAGGTCCCTGGGCCCGAAACGGAGCCGGAGCAGAAGGTCTCCGAAGAGCCACTCGTCCTCCTCGAAATAGTCCATGTCGGAGCGTCCACGCGGCCGCGCGTCCGCAAACGAGAATGCTCCTATCACGTAGATTAGCGGGATGGCGCCCCAGGACACATCCTGGCGATGCAGGTGACAGGTGACTCGTTGCCAGGAGCGATCCGGATGCTCCTCACCCTCGACACGGCAGATCCGGAATCTGGCAGCGGCAGCCGACCGCACCAGTTCGGAGACCGTCTCGAAATCGTCCATCATGTGCTGAGCCTACCATCGACCCCCGACGAGGGGAGAGCGGGAGGACTTGTGTGGGGGGTAGAGAACGCATCAAGCTGGGCTCGTTGCGCGGAATAGGGTAAGACTCTCGGGAAGCGGGTCGCGGAGTTTCCAGACGACCGTGATGGGCTTGTCTCCCTCCCAGCTCACGAAATCGAGCTCGCCGCAGTAGATGAACGGCGCGGCGCGCTGGTCAATCTTGCCCGTCTTCCTCACGAACAGGTGGACCTGGATGCCTTGCTTCCGGTGGTCTCGTATCGCTTGACCGACTTTTCCCTTCTGCGGCGTGCGGTTCTGGCTCTGCCATTGGAAGGTGTCGGGTGAGAGAAACCGATCCTCGTAGCGGTGCTGTTCGGGCTGGCCGGCCTTCTCGAGCGTGACGAGGAGGACCATGTTCTTTCCTTCCCAGATGAAGCCGGACTGCTGCCACTGGGGAGATGACGCGAGTGCCGAAGAGTTTCGGGATCTGCTCGCGGGAGTAGCTCTCCCAGAGGACGAGGCCTTGCTCGGGGCGGCGGCCGGCGGGGGCGAGGGTCCACCCCGTGCCGCTGCGCTTGAACACCACGTGGAAGTTCGTGCCGGGCAGACCCACGTCGGCGCCGAACCACCGTCGGAGGATCGTCGGAAGCTCATTCCTCGGATTTCCAGGACGGCGGATGACGTTGACCGCGACCTTGACGAAGTTCGCCTCGTAGCGTTCCCCCTCGATGTCGATTGCGGTCCATCCCTCGGGAATGCCTGCCTGAGTGGAGCGGTCGGGGAGGAACAGGATGGGCTTCTGGTTCGCGTGGCTCACTTTGCAGACGATGCCCTCGACCGGTTCCTGATGCCGATCGAGGTATTCGCCGAGCCGCCAGTCCGCGAGCTCTCGCGTCAGCTCCTGGAATCGCTCTCGCTCCGATGAGGGTACGTCGAACGTGGTGCGGAGCTCGCGGCCGTCGTAGGTGAAGAAGCTCTGGTCGCCGGTTCCCTTGCCGCCGGTCCAGGCGTCGATGGGGTTCTTCTCGAGGAGTTTTCTGAGCTCGGAGGCGTTCTCGAGGGCTTCTCCGACCTCGCTTCGTAGCGTCCCGTTCCGGCGGGCGAGGCGGGCGAATCCGGCTTCGAGGTCCTCGATCGAGATCGCACCGGGGAGCTTCCCGGCGTTGAGCATCGCGAGAACGGTCAGCATCTTGTAGCTCTTCGTCATCGGGGTGATTTCGAGGTGCTTCAGGAAATCCCCGGCGGGCGATCCCTCGAAGACCGAGCTCACATCCCCCATCGACTTCACGAAGCCGAGCCAGGAGCCGTGAGTCTTCGAGACGGAGCGGGGCGCGTAGCCGGCGTGGTGGACTTCGAGGGCGGTCGGTCTCGTCTCGTGCCGCTCGCGGAAGCTCTCGTACCAGGCTTTCAGGGCCTCGGGCTCTTTCGGGATGCGGAGGAGTGCCCTCAGGATGTTGACGGCCTCGAGCTCGTAGGTGACTTCGCAGCCCGGAGGAAGCGGAAGCTCGCCTCTCTGGAGGCGGTCGAGGGCGAGGGCGAGCTCCTTGTCTCCCTTCTCGAGGCCGAGGAGGGTCTGGGGCTTCAGAAGAAACGTCCGGTGGTTTCCGATGTAGTCGACGACGGTGAGGCGCTCTTTCCCCTCGGCTTTCCTGAGGCCGCGGCCGAACTGCTGCATCCAGAGGAGGCGCGATTCGGTCGGGCGGAGCATCAGGACGGTGTCGATGTTCGGGAGGTCGAGGCCCTCGTTGAAGATGTCGACGGCGAAGAGGACGTCGAGCTCGCCCGCTTCGAGCCGTTCGAGGGATTGGGCTCTCGGGTCGGCGCCATCGCCGGTGTGGACCGAGGCGGAGCGGAGTCCTCTGGATTCGAAGTACTCCTTCATGAAGTCCGCGTGTCTCTGGGAGCAGCAGAAGGCGAGGGTTCGCGTTCCTCCGTGCTTCCGGTGCTGCTCGAGGGCGTTTTCGGCGCGCTTTACGGTCGCGACGGCGTTCGTGAGCGCCTCCTCGTCGAAGCGGGTGCTCCTCCAGGGGATGTTCTCGTAGTCGACGTCGTCGGGAACTCCGATGTAGCGGAAGGGGGAGAGGAGCTCCTGCTCGATTCCCTGGACGAGGTCGCACCGGTAGACCAGGTTCTCGCCGCAGAGGGCGAGGAGGTCTCCTCCGTCGGTGCGCTCGGGGGTCGCGGTCAGTCCCAGGAGGAACTCGGGCTCGAAATAGTCGATGAGGCGCCGGTACGTGGAGGCGGAGGCGTGGTGGAACTCGTCAATAATGATGTAGTCGAAGCTTCGCGGGCTGAACCTTCGGAGGTGCTCGGCTTTGCCGAGGGTCTGGATCGAGGCGAAGAGGACATCGGCGTTCGGGGCTTTCTCGTCTCCGGTGTAGAGGCCGAGCGTGGCCTCGGGAAGGATGGCGCGGAAGGTCGAGAGCGCCTGTCTCAGGATCTCCTCGCGGTGGGCGACGAAGAGAACGCGCTTCGCCTGGAACTGCACGGTGTCGAAGGCGGAGAGCCACGTCTTTCCGAGCCCGGTCGCGAGGACCACGAGGCCCGCGGCGTTTCCCTGGGCGCGCGTTTTCTGGAGAGCTTCGAGAGCTTCCCTCTGGACCGCGTGAGGCTCGGGAATGGGGCGCGGCGGCTCGGGCGGGACCGGCGGCAGCGGGCGCTGAGGTCTCTGCCTGCGGTAGCTCTCGATCCAGGAGGGGTCGAGAGGGCGCGTCCTTTGGTCGTGGAAGAGACGCTCGAAGTTGCGGGCGACGGTGTCGAATCCGGCTTGGAAGAGGATCTGGTAGTTCCACTCGATGCCTTTCGTCAGGGCGGACTCGCTCAGGTTGGAGCTCCCGATGTAGGCGATGGGGCTCGGACCGTGGAAGAGATACGCCTTGGGATGGAAGCTCGTTCCCTCCGGAGACGAAGATGCGGGCGGCGAGGGCTCCTTTCGTTCTTATGTTGAGATCGAGGAGGCGGAGAAGGGCATTCGGGTCGGTGATGCCGAGGTAGTCGCCCGTGAGGATGCGGACCCGGCCCCCGCGGTCGAGGAGGTCTTCGAGGTGTCCCTCGAGAAGGGCGACCCCGCTTTCGAGGACGAAGGCCGCGAGGAAGTCGGCCCCTTCGGCCTCGTCGAGGTGGCGTTTGAGGTACGGGAGGAGCGGGTCGTTCTCGCCGGTGACGAGGGCAGGTCCATAGGAGGTCGTGGACGATCGATCGAGAACGCGGTCGCCGGCGAGGTCTCCCGACTCGAGGTAGTTGGCGCGGGCGGGAAGGACGTGGCGGATGCCGCCCCGGGGATCGCGGACGTCTCCTCCATAGCGCGGAATGAGGTGGACGTGAAGGTGGGGGACGGTCTGGCCTCCCGTCTCGCCGATGTTGACGCCGAAGTTGAAGCCGTCGGGGCGGTGCCGGGAGAGGATGGCCTCGCGGGCGATGGCGAGAGCCGAGACGAGCTCCGCCTGCTCCTCGCGGGTGGCGTCGAACCAGCTGGCCACGTGTCTTCGGGCCACGAGAAGGGCGTGGCCCTCGCTCGCCGGGAATCGGTCCCAGAGGCCGAAGACCAGGCTTCCGCGGTAGAAGACGAGCTCCGGGTCGGGCTCGCAGAAGGGGCAGGGGGGATGGGTCAACGGGTGTGCCGGGTGATGGTGAGGCGGCCTTCGAGGCCGCTCGTGACGCAGTCGGCACAGCGCCAGCGGCTCATGAGGCGGCGCGCGATTCGGTAGCGCTGGCAGACGGGGCAGCGGTGCAGGTAGACGTAGGGGGCCCGGCGTCGTCTTCGGGGCCGCGGGGCTCCGTTCGGGGAGGGAAGCCGCGTTCGCGGTTCGTACCCCGCGCTCGTCATGAGGGCTTTCCATTCGGGGCCGTGGGGGCGGACGTTTCGTCCGTGGAGCTCGCGGGCGGCGAGGTGGGCCATCTCGTGGCAGAGGACTTCCTGGAGGAGTCCGTCGGGGGCGGATTCGAGATGAGAGGAGATGCGGATGAAGCGGCGGTCCGGATAGCAGCGGCCGAGGCTTCGCGTCAGGCGGGGGCTCCACTCGATGCGGCTTTTCGCTTCGAGGTGGGGGACGTTCCAGAGGCGAAGCCAGCGGTCGAGGGATTGGTGAAGGGGATCGGGGAGGCCGGACTGCCCGGGCACGGAATAGAAGGCTAACACGAGCTGGAGGACGGACGAGCTCGAAAGCGTCACCTAGGTCGCCGAACCATGAGGGATCCTGCTGAATTCCGGACAAAGACTCCGGTCGCCGGCTCGGTGAGCTCGACCTCCGAATGTGAGAACGTCGTCACGGGAGGCTCTTCGAGATGCTCGCGAACGGAGTCGGCGACGTGGTGACCGCCAGGCGCCTGTCGGGCACAAAAAACTGTTGTTGGGGACCTTCGTCAACCCACGGAGAGGGATCCTGTGGCGAACCCGTCGCCCGTCGATGTGTCTTGGCGGAGTTGCAAGCGGGAGGTTCCGAACTCCCTTTGTCGTCTCTCTCCAGGGAAGGGAGGTTCAATCCCCATCGCCGCGATGGCTTTGCGGTCTACTACGAGGCAAGCCTATGATCGACGTCATGAAGCTCGACTGGCAGGAACGTATCGCGATCGATCCGGATGTGTGTCATGGAAAGCCGACGATTCGGGGACTCGGATCCTGGTTTCTATACTCCTCGACTACTTGAAAGCCGGGGAGACCCACGAGGAGATACTCCGTCAGTACCCGACGCTCCAGGAAGCCGACATTCGGGCAGCGATTGCGTATGCAGCCTGGCTGGCCCACGAGGAGGAGCAGCATCCGATCCACACTGAGACGACCGGATGAAGATCAAGCAGGACGAGAATCTCCCGGAGGGACTGGCGGATTTGTTACGTTCTGCGAAGTACGACGTTGCCACGCTGCTCGAGGAGGACTTGGGAGGCGCAAAGGATCCGGTGGTGACGGCCGCCGTCAAGCGAGAAGAGCGCCTCTTCATGACCTACGACTTGGGTTTCGCGGATATTCGAAAGCACTCGCCGGGAAGCCACGGCGGCATCGTGGTATTCCGCCTGCAGGACCAGAGGTGGCGGGTTTTGGAAGGACCGGCTCGCCGGTTGGTCGAGTCCGGGCTCCTGGAACGCCTCCAAGGTCGACTCGCGATCGTCGACGAGCTCAGAATTCGAACCCGATCGGAAAAGAAGCCGGAAACCTAGTTTCACGGGCGACCGAGCGGAAGCGAAGAGCCAAGGGGTTCCGAGAGTCTCGAGCTTCGGGCCGAGATTTGGTCGCCCTCGGGGAGCGACCTCCCAGGGCTTCGAGTGCCAGCGCTCCCTTCAGAACGAATCGCCTTCCGTGCGGGGTGCGAGAGAGGCGGTACAGAAACCGCTCCATTCCGTAATAGGGAAGGAGCTCATTGAACGACCGACCTTCGGCTTTGGCCTTCTGAAGAAGTCGGGCGTGAACCGAAGCGGCAACGTTCGTGACCTTCCTGGTCATTGCAGCGCCTCGAGGTAGGGGAGCATGACTCTCTCCACTCGACAGATCCGAGCGTACCGGAGAATCCGAGCAGCAGGAATGCGTTTGTCCCTGAGGGCGAGTTGAAGGGCTTCGATAGCGACGTCCGTGCCGAGCTTGTTTCGAAACCGGAAACAGTCGGCAACCGTCTTCTCCGGACCGTAGATTCGAACCGGGATGCCGTCGATACGGTGCGTCTCGATTCCAGCGGTGAGGGCGGCGCCCGAGAGACGGAACACGCGAATCGGCGGATACTGGAGAACCGGGGATTTCGTGCCGCGGGGTAGGGCGATCTGGACTTCGCGAGGAACTTCGGTCGTGATCTGGTGGTACGAGAGAGCGGAGACGAGACAGACCACGGCCCGCGGAACGCGCAGGGCGACGGTGGCCAGATCGGGTTCGCCGAGGGGTGGAAGCGAGGCGAGCCGATAGACGCCTCGGCTGACGGGCTCCACGATCGAGGCATCCCGCATCTGATAGAGGGTCCTCGGGTGGATGCCGAGCGCCATGGCCTCCGTGGTGCGGAGGATGCCGCCTTTCTTCCGGAAGAGCTGGATCGCGTTCCGAAATGCGACGGATTCCATGGGTGGATAAAATATACTACAGTTACAGTTATGTAGAGTAGATTTTATCCGACACTCCTGGGGTTTGGCTCGCAGAAGGGGCAGGGGAAATGGGTCAACGGGTGTGCCGGGTGATGGTGTGGCGGCCTTGGAGGCCACTCGTGACGCAGTCGGCGCAGCGCCAGCGGCTCATGAGGCGTCGCGCGATGCGGTACCGCTGGCAGACGGGGCAGCGGTGGAGGTAGACGTAGGGGGCCCGGCGTCGTCTTCGGGGCCGCGGGGCTCCGTTCGGGGAGGGAAGGCGCGTTCGCGGTTCATACCCCGCGCTCGTCATGAGGGCTTTCCATTCGGGGCCGTGGGGGCGGACGTTTCGTCCGTGGAGCTCGCGGGCGGCGAGGTGGGCCATCTCGTGGCAGAGGACTTCCTGGAGGAGTCCGTCGGGGGCGCTTTCCAGATACGACACGATGCGGATGAGGCGTTTGTCCGGATAGCAGCGGCCGAGGCTTCGCGTCAGGCGGGGGCTCCATTCGATGCGGGCTTTTGGCTTCGAGGTGGGGGACGTCCCAGAGATGGAGCCAGCGGTCGAGGGATTCGACCAGGTGAGAGGGTAGGTCGGAGTGCCAGGGCACGGGCGGAAAGGCTAGCACGAAGGGGGAGGACGGAGGATCTGGCGGCGGTTTGTCGTCTCTCTAATGAAAGACCTCCGATGTGGGGTTCGAGGTAAAATTGATCATGCGAGTGGCCACCGGAAAAGTAATCGATGGAAAGGTCGTCGTGGAAGGCGAACCGCTCGTCGAGGGCTCGACGGTAACGGTGTTTCTGCCGGAACCCGGTGAGGAGATCGAACTGACGCCTGAGGAAGAGTCCCGACTGGCACAGGCGGTTCGAGAGGCGGATGAAGGAGATTTCCTCGAGGGGGACGCGGAGCAGTTCCTCGATAAACTCGACCGGAGACTGTGAAACGTCGTCGGTTGAAGCTCCTCCGACGAGCGTCCAACCAGATATCGGAGGCGGCAGCGTGGTGGGCGAAAAACCGTCCTTCAGCTCCCAAAGCTCTCGTTCGCGACCTTCGTCAAGCTCTTCGGGCTATCGCCGAGCAACCCAACGCGGGTAGGAGCGTAAAGGGGCGCCAAATTCCAGAACGTGAGAAGGGTGCATCTTTCCCGGGTTCGGTACTATCTCTACTACCGTTTTGAACGTCGACGACGACACCGTCGAGATTCTCGCCTTCTGGCATTCGAGCCGCGGTTCCGAGCCTCCGTTGTAGGTTGCTTGGGAGATCGCCCTCGGCTCGGTAAAGGCCACGCCGGTGAATCGTGAGCCTCCCTGTCCGGCATGTCATGAGGGCTTTCCATTCGGGTCCGCGGGGGCGGACGTTTCGTCCGTGGAGCTCGCGGGCGGCGAGGTGGGCCATCTCGTGGCAGAGGACTTCCTGGAGGAGTGCGTCGGGGGCGGATTCGCGATGAGAGGCGAGGCGGATGAGGCGCTTCTCCGGACAGCAGCGGCCGAGGCTTCGCGTCAGGCGAGAGCTCCACTCGATGCGGCTCTGAAGGTGGGGAACGTCCCAGAGGTGGAGCCAGCGGTCGAGGGTTTCGACCAGGGGAGAGAGGAGGCTGGAATCTCCGGGCACGGTAGAAAAAACTAACACGAAGTCTCCGGCCTCGATCCGGTGCGATCCCGGGACGGCCGAGCCGGAGTCCCGATTCAGCCGCAACCCCAAATGCATCGTCCTCGATCAAGCTAGGGCCTTCGTGACCTCCGCGAACTTCACCGACCGCCGCCAGACCCGCAACATCGAGATGGGCGTCCTGGTCGACGACCCGGGCCTCGCGACCCGCCTCGTCCACCAATGGCGCGGCCTCATCGAGTCGTGCCTTGTAACAAAAGCCTGAAAATCCCGTTCAACGCAGCGATGCGTGAGGAGGGAGGACTGCCTTCTTTGTTTTCGTCTACGTATAGAGAAAACCGGAGTGGAACCGCTTTAACCGCTGTTGCGAACGCACAGCTGTATCCAGGAGGACTGCATGGCCTTGATCCCTATGGATGTCTGCAATAGCATCCGGGCAATCGCGAAGGAGGGGAGACTTGTCTTTGAAGGTTGGGGCGTACGTATGGCTTCCCTGCGAGGTGAAGCCGGGACCTTTCTCGAACGAACGAATGGTTCGAGTCGCATCCGAATACGGCGACTGGGTTGGATTCGTGCCGGTGACTTCTTTGAAGGATCCCGTGAGCCAAGGCAGGACCTTGATTCCCGCTCGGGTCCTCGAGATTCAGGAAGATCGTGTCCTGACAACCTTGCCGGGAGAGGCTCTCTCGAGCTCACTCTTGATGACCGGCCTATCGCAGGTGGAATCGGTTGATTCTGTCGAGGCCGGACATCCTTGAGTCCATCGCCCGAGGGAAGCTCGAGATCCAACCGCCGATTCCGGAAAAAAGCATCAAGCAAGTCTCCGTCGATCTGAGGCTCGGCAGGAAGTTCATCGTCTTCAAGGAACCGCCCCAGTATCTTCCTGCGATCCGCGAAGTGGATCGGCTCCTGACCCCGTCCCCGCAGAGGCGCGTCGTCGAGGTCCACCCCGAGCTGAGCTTCCACGAGCTGAACGGAGGTCGTCCCGTCGTCGAGCCCAAGAAGACAGCGGAGGGACGAAGGCTCCGGATCCGGCTTCTCGAGCGGGCTGGGGAGGGAGACTCTCGAGCGTCATCGACTCCCGTCCGAGAGGAGCGGGGCGAGACGACGTCATCGATGCGACGGCCGCCTGCTGGACGGCGGAGAGGATCCTGCGCAGGGAAGAGAAACGATTACCCTCCGAGCCGCGACGAGACTCCCGCGGGCTCCGGATGGAGATCGTCCGGTAGACGCCCGTCCGGAGCGGGGACGGCCGGCCGCCACTCGTTGAGGGCGCGGGCGGTGCTGCCAACCGCGCCTCGGGCAACAGGGCGGATTCGAGCCCCATTTCTCGTCTTCTCGGGTCGAGGGACGCGGGATGGGATACGACCAGGTCTTCAAGACGATCCTCCGGCGGTTCTTCCGGGACTTCATGGAGCTCTTCTTCTCCGACGTCGCGGAGGCGCTGGACTTCGACTCGGTGGAGCTTCCGGACTTTCCGGACAGGGAGCTCTTCAAGGGATTTCCCGACGGCGTCGAGCGCCGACCGGACTTCGTCGTCCGGGTGCGGACGCGGGAGGGGAAGCCCGAGATCGTGATCGTCCACATCGAGGTGGAGGCCAAGAGGAAGCCCCGCTTCGGGCGGCGCCTGTTCGAGTACTACGCGCTTCTCTGGCTTTCGTCCGACGCGCCCATCTTTCCCATTGTCCTGTTCGTGACGGGGGGCGGGCGCCAGGGGATTTCGACGGAAACCTACCGTCACGAGGTCCTCGGGCGGGAGGTGATGAGGTTCCAGTATGCGAGCGTGGCGCTGGCCGGATTCTCGGGACGGGAGTATCTTGAGAAGGGTCCGCTTGCGGCCGCCCTCGCGTGCTTCATGCGGTGGCGGCAGGAGCCCGACTTGGTCCGGGCTCACGTCGATTTGAGGGATGAGGTAGCCTCGAGCGGTCTCGACGACGAGGCGATGTTCTTGCTCATCAATTTGATCGAGACGTACTTTCCAGTTCCCGGGGAGTTGCGGGAGCAGTACCGGGAGCTCGTTTCGAGAAAGGAGTATCGAAAGGTGCAGGAAGTGGAGATGACCTGGGCCGAGAGGCTCCGACAGGAAGGACACGACAAGGGAAGAGAAGAGGGAAGAGAAGAGGGACGGGAAGCCGGGCTCATCGAAGGCAAGCGCGAGACCCTGAAGCGCCTGCTCGCGGCGAAGTTCGGGGGCCTGCCGCCGCGTGTCCTCGAGAGCATCGACGCTCTCCGTTCTTCCCAGGAGCTGGACGCGTACCTCGACCGCGTGCTGAACGCGGCGACCCTCTCGGATCTGGGTCTTCCGGAGTGACCCGACGGCGGAGGACGCCGACGCCGCGGGATCGGGCTTTCCCGGTGACTCGCGTTCCACACCGGAAGCCGCCTCGAGACGTTCTCGAGAGACCGGGGACGCGGGCTCAAGGCTCGCGACGAGGTTCGGAAGCGATTCGCTCAGGAACGAGTGTCAGCAGGATGGCTTTCGCCGACCAGCCGAACGGGTCCCGTTTTCCCTCGCGAATACCGGTGAGAACTTCCCGCCACTCGGAATCGGTCCCCGGGTAGTCCACCACGAACCTCTGCGCGCGGAGAGATTCCATGGGCAGAACCTTGAAGCCGAGCTCCACGTCGCTCCCGTCGTTGAAGACGAGGCTTCGCGCCTTTCCCTGGAGATCGATCTCGATGGCGGGGTCCATCATGAGGAACTCGACATCGCCTTCGGGCTCCGTCGTCTCGATGCGAACGTAGCAGCGCTTGCCGTTGCCGAATATCCGGAGCTCCTTGAGCAGCCCGCCCTCGAGCGGAAGTCTCTTGAGATTCATCAGACTCCTCCAAGCCGAAGCCCATCATCACGCCCGCTCGTGGCGAGCCACCTGCCTTCCGGGCTGAACGCCAGGGGTCGAATGATGTCGGTGTACTCCATCGACACCAGCTCCCGCAACTCCTCACCACGAGATCGAAGATCCGGCACACGTTCGGGAATATCGCTTCCCGGGCGGAGCGCACTTCTTGCTGCAGGAGCTCCCCCGCCTTCTCAATTGAACAAGGCAAGGTCCACCTCGGCCGAGGACTTCCCGGATCTGGCACCTCCCACCCAGGATCCCGCCGGGGCTCGAGCGGGCGGGGGTCCTTCGAGCGCTCGCCCCCGAGCGCAGGGAGAACGCGCTCCGGTTCCGCCCCTATCACGCGCTCCTCCTCGACGCCCTTCTCGAGTCCGAAGCCTCCGTTCGCCCCGACGAAGGCTTCGTCCGACTGGGGCGGGAGGATCTCGCCTGCGTTCTTCGTCTCTTCGGTCGAGAGCGGCGAGAGGGGTCGCGTCCAGCCGCTCAGGGAGCCGGGGCGCCTTTGGCCGGAGTTCGCGGTTTCCTTGCCCGGCACGAAGCCGCCGTACGTACGTTGTGTAAATACGTCGCATGCGATACGCTTGGGATGACGACAAAGGGACGAGGAACGTCTGGGTCCATGGAATCGCCTTCGAGGACGCCGTCAAGATATTCGACGGGCCAACGCTGGAGCGGGTGGATGACGGTTTCGACTACGGGGAGACGCGCCGGTACTCCATCGGTCTCGCCGAGGGTCGTCCCATCACCGTGATTTATACCGACGTCGATGACGACACGAGGCGGATTATCTCGGCTTGGAAGGCAGAAAAGCATGAGGAAAAAGCCTACTTCGACCATCTCGAAGGGGAAGAGTGACTGGCGTCGGGTCGACGCCATGACCGACGAACGCATCCGACGGGGCATCGAAGAGGATCCGGACGCTCACCCCACGGACGAGGAGTTCTGGAAGAAGGCCAAGATCGTCCTGCCGCAGGTCAAGGAGACCATGACCATTCGTCTCGACGCGGACGTGCTCGAATGGTTCCGCAGGCAGGGAAGGGGATACCAGACTCGCATCAACGCAGTCTTGCGCTCCTATATGCGGGCCCAGGAGGATGCCGACGTGAGGTCGCGGGGGTAGCGTCGTGTCGAAGCGCGACGGGGCTTGTCCTTTCAGGAATGCGGGCACGCCTCCTTCGAGGTCGGACGCGACCTAGTCGGCGCAACGCCAGAGGCTCATGAGGCGGCGGGCGATGCGGAAGCGCCGGCAGGCGGGGCAGCGAGGGAAACGTCGGTAATCGAAACCGGGACATGCACATCGCAATGGTACGAGGTCTAGTGACTACCGACCGGGTTCAAGAGCGATGCTACAACGTGCCTGTCATGCTGAAAGTCCAGGAAGTCCGCGCGCTTCCGGATTACAGGATTCAGGTGCGCTACCAGGATGGAGTCGAAGGCGAGGTCGACCTTTCTGAGTACGTCGGCAAAGGCGTCTTTTCTGCCTGGGAGGACCCGATATTCTTCGAAGGCGTGCACATATCTCCCCACGGAAGCATCGCCTGGAGTGATGATATCTAGCTCTGCGCCGACAGCATTTACCTGGAACTGACAGGCAGGAAGCCGGAGGATCTATTCCCTCGCGTCTCGGTTGCCCAGCCTTAGATGCCTGAGCTCAGCCGGTTCTACGGGATCGTGGTCCGAATGTTCTTCAACGATCATGGTCCTCCTCATTTCCACGCGTAGCCTCGCCGCTGGCTTCACCGTGCCTTTCCTCGGGCCGCCGATGAGCGAGCTTCTCCATCGAGTGAATCTGGGGACAGGCACTCGTTTCGAGCGAAAGGAGTGCCTGTCCCTCGTTCTCACGTCCAGCCCTTGGTCCACGAGCCCTGCCACACGGTGATGAAGCCGTTGCCGCCGGCCTTCAGCTTCAGCGTCTTCACCTCGCCGGTGCCCGCCTTGTAGACGACCACGTGGCCCTTGCCGTCGATGGTGAACGGCGAGAACGCGGTCCAAGGCTTCGTCCAGCTCAAGGTGGCGATGTTGTCGACGCCCTGACCCGCGGCCTTGAATTTCATGATCTTCGACTGGCCGGAAGCGGCCTTGTAGCCCAGGAGATATCTCGCTCCCTCGTGGGATATGGGAACGAGGTCCGTCCACCCTTTGGTCCACGACCCGGACCATACCTGGTTGAGGGCGATGTCGTCGTCGCTTCCGGTGACGGTGTTGATCTCGACCTGTCCGCTTCCTCCTTTGTACAGGAGGAGGTACTGGGCGCTTCCGAGCTCGAAAGGCACGATTGACGTGCGGCCCTTGCCCCAGGTGCTTTGATAAACGCTCGACGATCCGTCTCCCGTCGGATGGACGCGGTCGATGTTCGCATACCCGTGGAGGGAGTCGTAGGCGAGGAAGTACGGCTCGTTGTCGCGGGTGAAGGGTACGAAGTGGGTCCACCCGGCCCACCAGGTCCCGCTCGTCAGGGTCGTCACGCCCTCGCCCCAGAGGCTCAGCCGCAGGAATTTCACCTCGCCCGTCGACTGCTTGTAGACGATGGCGTGGGGGTGGCCGCCGCCCGGCTGGTAGAAGGGAATGAAATGAGTCCAGCCCCGGGTCCAGCTCCCGGTCCAGGTCGTGGTGACCCCGGCCCCGTCCGCGTCCATCCGCACGATCTTCGCGTCTCCCGTGGACGGCTTGTAAATAAGGTAGTAGCGCTCCCCGCTCTGGTTCCAGCCCAGAAAGGAGTTCCCGGCGCAGTTCAGGCTCGTGAGCTCCTCCGCATCGTCCGTGCCCCAGGTGCCGTAGGAGTCCAGGTTCCCGGCATGGGTGTCGATGGCGGCGCCGTTGAAACGGATCCGGACCGCGTCGTCGTCGGCCAGCTGCGAATAGTGGATGTGAACCGCGGTGGCGCCGCTGTTGCTCGTCCGGCCTATCTGCTCTCCCTGGGCGACGAGCTGCCCCACGCTCAGGGGCGGCTTCTCCTCGATGTGGATGTAGTGCGTCACCCAGCCGCCGCCGTGGTCGAGGTAGACGCGGTGCTCGCCGCCCGAAGTGGTGAAGACGTTCTGCACCGTTCCCGCGCTCGAGGCCAGGACCGGCTCGCCTTCGCTGATGTTGTTCCCATCATCGTCGCGCTCCGCCAGGTCGATGCTGTCCTGATCCGGCCAGTGCTCGTCATAGGTCGAGGCGTCCCAGGTCTGGCCGCAGGGGACGGGCATTTGAAAGAACGGCCGCCGGCCGGCCGCCTGCGCCGGGGCTATCGCGGCGAGAGCCAGAAACGAAGCGAATAGTGGTCGTTTGGTCGACATCGTCATCCTCCCTGGCATAAGGAACGTCGCGAAGGCGCGATCCCCCTCATCGGGAAAGGCGGAACGGCTAGGTGAAGGGCCTCTGTCCTCGAACAGAACGGCGGCCGCGACGACGCTCGTGAGGACCGCCGACCCCTCCGCACGTTTGAGGAGTTCGCGGCCGTCAACCTCATCTCGAATGGGCGGGTCGAGATGTCCTCGGGCGTGGGCGTTCAACGAGCATTTTCCGCTCTTCGGCTACGACCTGCAGGGCGTTCCTCTTTCTTGCGCAGTGCCGCCAGCGAGCGGACGGGGATAGAATACTCTTCGCGTCCCCGGACCGACATGATGGCCGCCACCACGAGAGCGTCCTTATGACCCTGGCCGCCGGAACGCGTCTCGGCGCGTACGAGATTCTTGGCTCTCTGGGCGCCGGAGGTATGGGGGAGGTCTATCGCGCCTCGGACACCAGGCTGAAGCGCGAGGTGGCGATCAAGGTCCTCCCGGAAGCGTTCGCGCGCGACGCGGAGAGGATGAAGCGCTTCGAGCGGGAGGCGCAGGTTCTGGCGTCGCTCAATCACCCGAACGTGGCATCGATCTATGGAATCGAAGAGGCCGACGGAGCACGCGCCCTGGTGCTGGAGCTGGTGGAAGGCCCGACTCTCGCGGAGCGCATTGTGTCGGGAGCGCTCCCTGTCGACGAGGCCCTCCGCATCGCGTCCCAAATCGCGCACGGGCTCGAGGCGGCGCACGAGAAAGCGGTTGTCCATCGGGATCTCAAGCCCGCGAACGTGAAGCTGACGAGCGATGGAGACGTGAAGATCCTGGACTTCGGTCTCGCGAAGGCTCTGGAGGTGGAGCCGCCTCGCGTCGACGAGAGTATTTCACCGACACTGACGAGAGCGACGCAGCCGGGAGTCCTTCTGGGGACGGCGGCGTACATGAGCCCGGAGCAGGCGAAGGGGAAGCCCGCGGACCGGCGCGCGGACGTGTGGGCGTTCGGGGTGGTCCTGTACGAGATGCTGTCCGGGAAGCGCGCCTTCGCGGGCGAGGATGTCTCGGACACTCTCGCGCACGTTCTGACCAAGGAGCCGGACTGGAGCGCGCTCCCTGCCGGGCTTCCGGTGCGGATCCGATCGCTGCTCACGCGCTGCCTGACGAAGGATCCCAAGCAGAGGCTCCAGGCGATCGGCGAAGCGCGCATCGCGGTCGAGGCTCGAGAGTCCTTGGCCCCTGATCTGAGCGCGACTGCTTCGCCGGCGTGGCGACGGGCCTTGCCGTGGGCTCTCTCTGGCGGTCTCCTGGGAGCTGCGGTAGTGATGAGCTTCTCGGCGCCCTGGCGCTCCTCTCCGCGAGAGGCGCCTGTGCGAGTTTCCGCCGAGCTTGGTGCCGACGTGTCGCTCTTCACCGACTTCAGCACCGCCGCAGTCCTCTCGCCGGATGGTGCGGTCCTTGCTTTCGTGGCGACGAAGAGCGCCGGTGCGACGCGACAGATCTACATCCGAAGGCTCGATGAGCTCGCGGCCTCTCCTCTTCCAGGGA
This sequence comes from uncultured Acidobacteriota bacterium, assembly GCA_963716925.1. Taxonomy (GTDB): domain Bacteria; phylum Acidobacteriota; class Vicinamibacteria; order Marinacidobacterales; family SMYC01; genus DAISKN01. The sequence continues at coordinate 18,052 of CAVQUX010000005.1, forward strand.
CCGAAGGTGCTGCGGGCCCGTTCTTCTCCCCCGACGGAGAATGGATTGCGTTTTTCGCCGGAGGCAAGCTGAAGAAAATCTCGGTCTCCGGGGGGGCGAGCGTCACACTCGCAGACACCGTAAGCGGCTCCAGCGGGACGTGGGCGGAGGACGGAACGATCGTCTTCCAGCCCAGCGGCGGGCCTGGCGTGAGCTTGCATCGAGTCTCTGCGGCTGGAGGGATCGCAGCGCCGGTCACGACACTCGAGCCGGGTGAGGTGGTTCAGCGCTTCCCCCAGGTGCTTCCCGGGGGCAAGGCGCTGCTCTACACGAGTCACCAAAGCCAGGCGAGCTTCGACAACGCAAACCTCGTAGTGCAGCCGCTGCCGGCGGGTGCGCGCAGGGTGGTGCAGAAGGGTGGTTATCATGGCCGGTATCTCGGCAGCGGTCACCTGGTCTACATCCGGGAGGGGACGCTGTTCGCCGCGCCCTTCGATCCGGACCGTCTGGAGCTGACCGGGCCGCCCGTTCCCGCCGTCGAGGGCGTGATTGCCAACCCCTTCGGGGGCGCAGCGCAGTTCGCGTTCTCGGGCAATGGAACGCTCGCGTACCTCTCCGGAGAAAGTGTCAGCATGAGCGCACCCATCCACTGGATGGACCGGGAGGGGAAGACAACGCCCTTGCGGTCCGTGCCTGCGAACTGGAGCAACCTCTCATTCTCTCCGGATGGCCAGCGGCTCGCCGTGCAGATCCACGATGGCAAGCAGGACGACGTGTGGATCTACGAATGGGCGCGCGACACGCTCACCCGCTTGACGGTCGATGACGCGGACGACGGCTGGCCGGTCTGGACTCCGGATGGCCACCGCATCGCGTTCAGCTCGACCCGGGGCGACGGGGTGACGCTCAACCTCTACTGGCAGCGCGCGGATGGGACGGGCGAGCCCGAGCGCCTCTCCGACAGCAAGCATACTCAGTGGGCTGGGTCCTGGCACCCAGGCGGGAAGTTTCTGGCCTTCTTCGAGCGCAACCTGCAATCCGTTTCCCCGACTTCGCAGCAGTTTTCCCTCTCGGACGTCATGATCCTGCCGATGGAAGGGGACGAGACGTCGGGTTGGAAGCCCGGAAAACCCGTCGGCTTGGTGATGGATGCCTACGCTCAACACCATCCTACGTTCTCGCTCGACGGGCGATGGCTTGCCTACCAATCGAACGAGAGCGGGCGATTCGAAGTGTACGTGCGCCCGTTTCCGGGACCGGGCGCGAGGCGTCAGATCTCGAATGGCGGCGGCGCCCATCCGACCTGGTCGCGAGCTGAGCCCGAGCTCTTCTACAACGAGAACCAGAGAATCATGATCGTTCCGTACACGGCGGCGGGGGATTCGTTCGCCGCCGAGAATCCCCGCCTCTGGTCCGAGGGGCGATTCAGGAGATCGGCGGCGCTTCAGTACCGGCCTTTCGACCTGCACCCCGACGGTAAGCGCTTCGCGCTTGCCTTGCCCACGGAGGCGGAGAACGCCCAACAGGACAAAATCGTCCTCGTCTTCAACTTCTTCGACGAGCTCCGGCGCATCGCGCCGACAGGAAAGCGATGACCCTTTAGCGCGCGCGAGCGCTGAATCTCCTCCGCGAGCTGGGTCCCAGTGGCTGGGGTGGTTGGCCTACCCCATGGAGTCGCCGCGCCCAGGGAGGATCTGCAGCCTCCTTTTCGTCTCTCTGAGGCGAAGGGAGGTAGAATGTCATCATGCCGAGGGCACTCGAGAGCGTCGCGCTGCGCCGCTTCACGGTCGAGGAATACCATCGAATGGCAGAGACGGGCATCCTCGGTCCTGACGAACGTGTCGAGCTCGTCCGCGGGGTCATTCGCGAGATGAGCCCCAAGAACTGGGCTCACGTAATCGCCACGAGATCAGTTTTTCTGCAGCTGGAGAGTGCGCTTCGAGGTAGGGCGAGCGTCTATTTCGAGGCTCCGCTCACAGCCGACCCGATCGATTCGGAGCCGGAACCGGACGTGCTCGTATGCTCGAACCCGGATGAACTGGCCTATCGATCGCCGCGAACCAAGCCGCTTCTGGTCATCGAGGTCGCGGACTCATCTCTGGAATATGACATTGGGGAGAAGGCGACGCTCTACGCGGAAGCGGGCGTCCCGGAGTACTGGGTCGTGAATCTCATCGGGCGGTCCCTCGTCATCTTTCGAAAGCCGCTGAATGGAGCGTACCGCGAATCCTTCTCGCTGGATGAGAAGGCGCGGGTCACGCCGGAAGCGTGGCCTGAAATGTCCTTCGACGTATTCGCCTTCCTTCCGCCGGCGAAGCCCAGGTCCGACGAAGCCCCTTAGGGTTGCGCCCTCTCCCAACCTGGAGCTCGTCAGGCGGCCGGGGCCGGCCGACTCGACTTCAGGGCCCGTAGGCGGAGTCGTGGTCGGGGTGGAGCGAGACCAATCGCAGGAAGTCACCCTCCCGGTAGGCGATTGCGCGAGTCTTCTGGCTCAATCGGAGTGAATAGACCTTGGCGCCGTTGGGAGCCTTGAGGTGCTCGACCGCTTCCCAGCGGTAGCCGGTATGCCGATACAGGTTGTTCCAGTCCAGCTCGCGAAGGCGGGCGAGTGAAGCGACGACCCGTCTCAACTCCAGAAGCTCGAGACGAAAGAACGCGTCCTGAAATTCCGGACTGTTGAGGTCCAGCCGGACGCGACTACTTGCGGCGGGCACGACCCCTGGGCCTTGGCCTCCGCATCCGCCGCTTCATCAGCACCTCCATGTCCGTTTCTGCGGGTTCCGTTTCCGCAGCCCAGGCGAGGCCGCGCGCGATGCGGGATCGGTCGGGCTCCTCCAATGTCCACAACTGGCTCTCAGGCACCAGTGCGACACGGGTAATCAGGATGCTTCCGTCCTCGCGGCGCTGGAGGCGCAAAGTCTTTCCCGCGTAGCTTTTTCCGAGGGAGATCTGCCCGCTCTTGCCCACTACCTTGATCTCAGCGATCTCAGCTCCGCTCACGCGAGCCATAGGTCCGTCCTCCATCCTGCCGTCATGCTATCATGCCGGCGTGCCGCGGGCAACTTCGGCGGCGCCCTCAGAGCTCGAAGTAGTGCGTGTATTTCACGATGAACGAGCGTCCTAGCGGCTCGCTTCCGGGCACGAAGAAGTCGCGCCTTTCGTTGAAGACGACGAAGAGGCCGGTTCCGCTCCGGTTCAACCAGGCGAAGCGGACGTTCGCCGAAGAGAGCTCGAATTGGTTGTTGTACTGAACGAGCGCCTGGACGAGGGTATTGACGGTGAAGGAGTAGGTGGCCTTCGCGCGGACCAGGGTCGAGACGAACGCCCCGCCCGGGAGGTCGATGTCGTTGCGGAGGAGCCCGAAGGTCGCGAGAAAGCGGGCCCCGACGCGAAAGCCGCTGTCCAGGCTCACGCGGTTGAAGGTCCCGTCGTAGAAACTCCCGAATCCGTAGAGGGAGTCGATGAAGATCGGGGAGCTCGGGTTGCTCTGGAAATAGAGCAGCCACTCGTTCCAGGTATAGAGCCCGGGAGGGATCACCACCTGGTTTCCCTCGCGATCGCGATAGATGGTGAACGGTTCCTCGGGCCGGTCGGAGCGGCGCTCGAGAAGAAATCCCGTCTGGCCTCCGTTCTCGAGCTGGACTTCGAAGTCGTAGTGTCCGAGCGCCGTCTGCAGAAGGCCGTCGAATCCGTAGAAGCGCTGCACCAGCGCGTGCGGTGCGAGGCGACGGATCCAGGGAATGCCCTTCGGCTCGGGGGTGAGCTCGACGCGGAGCTCGGGGCGGCGGAAGCCGACGCGCGGAACGAAGCCGACCTCCGCGTTGAAGCGATCGCCCACCTGGGTGTAGCCGGCGCGGAGATTCCAGTCGTTGTTGCGGTAGTCGTAGAGGGCCCGGCCGGAGTAGTCCGAGCCGACCCCGCCGGGGGTATCGCTCCTCGCGAGAAAGGCGAAGATCTTCCCATTCTGGCTCACCGCCAGGTTGGCATCGGCTCCGTAGGCCCGGTTCTCCCCTCCGGCCGAGGCGTAGTCGCCGGTCGAGAAGCGGTTGACGAAGACAGCACCCACGTCGGAGCGAGGGAACACCTGCCGCTTGACCCGGGCCACGGTGTAGTTGTTCGCCGGGGCGAGGAGCGCACCGGTCGCGTCGCTCACGGTGGTCTCCGTCTGCATGTTGAGGAAGCCGAGCTGATAGGGGCCCGCCTGTCCGCTCAAGCGGGCGCCGGCGAGGATTCCGATGGGCAGGCCCGAAGGGGTGAGGCCGATTCGCCGCGAGAAGAAGAGGTCGACCGCCTGCGGCTCGCCGAACTGGAACGTCGCCGCGTTCTCGAGAAAGAAGCTTCGCTTCTCGGGGAAGAACAGATCGAAACGGGTGAGGTTCACCTGTTCCTCGTCCGCCTCGACCTGGGAAAAATCCGTGTTGACGGTGAAATCGGCGGTCACGTTGGGGGTGACTCCCCATTTCACGTCCAGGCCCGCGGTGGCACTCGACTCCCGCGTGGTGCTTCCCCCCAGACGTTCCTCGTTGGTGGAGGCGACTCCGTAGGGGATGGCGCGCAGGTCCCGCCGCGGCGGCGGCCGGAGTCCCTTGAGATCGGCGGCGAGGGAGACCCGATAGATGTCGTAGACGCGGGGCACGGGGGCGAGAAAGGACTGCTCGTTCTTCCGCCGGATGTTGCGCATGACGTTGAAACCCCAGACGGGGTCGGGGGAGTTCCGGTAGCGAAGGGTTTTGAAAGGAATCGCGAGCTCCGCTTCCCAGCCGCGCTCGGTGATGCTCGCCGCGACCGTCCAGTCTCCATCCCAGTTGCGGTTGAAGCCGGCGAGTTGGCCCCGCTGCGATCCGCCGCCGCCGAATCCGGTCCCGACACCGCCGAGAGCGCCGCCGGCCGCTCCCTCCGAGGCGATCTGGCCGTCGTACTCGAGGCCGAGGGGATTGGTCCCGAAGAGAAAGGCGTTCTGATCGTCGTTGTAGGTGTCGAGAACGATCTGGATGGAGTCGGTGTCGGCGAGGTCGCCGTCGCGGCGGCTCTGGGTCACGACGATGCGCTCCGGCTCCCCATCGAAGCAGAGGACGCCGATATAGAGGGACTCCTCGTCGTAGAGAACGCGCACTTCGGTGAGCTCCGTCGAGGGCTCGTTCTCCCGCGGCTGCTGCTGGACGAAGCCCGAGAAAACGGAAGCTCCCGCCCATTCGGGCTCGCCCAGGCGGCCGTCGATCGAGGGAGCGGTCTCGGCGCGGTAGGCCTCGACGGCGACTGTTCCCGCCGGAGATCTCGCAGCCGCTCCCATTCCCGGAAGGACAAGAAGGCCCAGGGCCGCACTCAACGTCCCAAAGCGCCTTCGCTCCATTCGGGACCCATCTGAAGCTGTCGTTGACGGTTGCGCCGGAGTCGGACGCCCGGGCGGCCCGCTGAGGACCGTTATGGCCGGAAGCGAGGCGCCGCAGGGAGCGACTTCGCCCTCGCCGAGCTCCCGCGATGAGCTGCTTACCGGGAAACCGGCTCG
>CAVQUX010000006.1:0-1252293 GCA_963716925.1 uncultured Acidobacteriota bacterium
GCCTACGGCTGCAGCCCGAACCTGTGGGACGCCGTGATGCAGCCGGAGGCACTGCTGGTCGAGAAGCTCGTCGACGGCAGCCTGGGCGAGGCCGGCGATGCCGGACAGGCAGCGGCCGATGCGATTGCGGACGTGTTTGCCCAGGCGCTGGCCAACGTCGTCGTCAAGCCATCGCAGCTCGACTCGCTGGTGTCACAGCTGGAGCTGCTGTCGCGCTTCTGCGATGCATTGGCCGTGGCCGACGGCGACGCCCGGTTCTACCGCACGGCGAGCCGCCTTCTCGGACTGCAGCAGCGGCTGCACCCGGGACGACGCCCGGGCGCCGATCGCCCGGCGCTACCGCCCGAGTCGGTCACACCGCGCAAGGCGAGGCCACGCCGGGCGGCCACGCGCAAGAAGAAGTGAACTGACGCGCCCCTCGTGGGCGGCCGATCACGACCGCGACGCTGCGCCGATCGAGCGTCCCGCCCGCCCCGCCGTCATTTGATCAGGCCGGCGATCTCGGTCACGATCGCGATGACCTTGCCGACACTCGCAATGACGTCGGCGACGTCCTTCATCTTCTGCAGCTTGGCTGCGAGGTCGGCGGTCTTCCGCTCCAGTTCCGGCACGCGTCCGGCGAAGTCGGCGTTGATCGCCTGCAGCGCCACGGTGTCGAGCTTGACGATCGCGTTGCTCGTCGCGGCAAGTTCGTCGGCCCACGCCTCCTGTTCCTGCTTCGACAGCTTGTCGAGCGCCGCCTCCGATATCGCGTTCAGCTTTCTCTGGACCTGAACCAGCGCCGCGCGCGTGACGGCGACGGACGCGAGCACGGCGTCCACGTCGAGCGGCGCGGCGACCTCGACCCCGCGGGTTCGGGCCGGCGGCGGTGCGCGGCGCACCGGCTGCGGCAGTTCGCCAGCCGGCGCTCCCCGGGAGACGCCGGCGCCGGCTCGCGGCCGTGCCGTCGCCGCCTTCTTGCGACGCGCTCCGGTCGCCCGCCTGCTTCTTCTTTGCCTTGGCTTCTGCCATCGCGCCCACCTTTGGAAGCGGCACCCTCAATTGATTCGCAGCGAAACAAGTCCCCAACGATACTGGGTGATCCGTCCGTGGCCGCCCTCCCGGCGCCGCTAGGGCTTCGCCTTCGCCTTCTCTGCCTGATCGAAGGAGCTCATGACCGCCGTCAGGCTCTCGACGTCCGTCAGCAGCGTGCGCAGCGAACCCGGGTCGACCCGCCGGTGACCACGTCCGCCCAGATCGCCTGCATGTGCGCCGAGGCCTTGGCCGCCTTGTCCAGGAGATCGTTCTGGAACTGCGCCGTGAGCGCGGTGCGCCGATTGGTGACCCACTCCTCGCCCAGCACCGGGTCCGGTGCGTTGGCCGCCAGTTCCGCCGCCGTGTAGGGGTCGCGCACCTTGTCCCTGCGGAAAGCGTCGCTCGCCTGGACGTAGATCCGCTGCAGCGTTCCGGCGAGCTCCGTCATCATCCGCTGCTCGTAGAGGAGCTGCTCGCCGATGATCGCCTTGTCGCGTTCCAGCGCCTGGATACCTGCTGGGCGAGCACGCCCTTGACGGCGAGCGTCCCGAACTTCTGCGTCGCCTGCAACTGGACGTCGGTGAAGATGGGACGCTTGGAATCCCGCAGCGTCTTGTTGGCCTGGTTGATCGCTTCGCTCACGTCCTTGAGCGCCGCACCCGACTTCTCCGGAGCGTCCGATTGGCTCAGCGCCTGGAGATTGATGAAATAGGCCCTGATCTCCAGCACATGGCTCTTGAGCTCGGCGATCTGCACCAGGTAGCCGCCGATCGCCTTGTCGCTCTCGTCCAGCGTGTCGGCGCGCTTGTCGCGCGGCTGGCGCTTCCTGATCCGCAGGAGTTCGCGACTGCTGGTGTCCATCACGGTGAGCGCGGTGGCGTCGGCGAGATTCGCCAGCGCGTCCGAGTACGCGATTCCGGAACTGGACAGGTCCTGTCCCTGCTTGATCGGCGTCGAGCAGCCGGGCAGCAGCAGCGCGAACCCGATGCAGAGCCAGCCGGAGACGCTTCGCCTGGACCACACGTGTCGATTCATCGCCCTCTCCCCTCACCGAGGCTCGCAGCGGCACCATCCGGACGGGCCTGCCGGCCCGTGCAGCCCCTACGCGGCGCAACCCTGTGGTGGGGTTTGCGCCGGTACGCGCGCTGCGCCTCGCTTGCCATCGACGCGGCGGACCCGGCGCGGACTTGCGCCCGGCCGGCGGCGCGACTCAAGGTACACAACGCCGAAGTCGCTGGCAAGCGCCGTGCTCTCCGGCAGCCGAAGACGCTGCCGACTTCCGGGCTGCGCATCGTCAACCCGTCTGCGGCCCTGCCACCGCCGCACCGGAAGCATTGGCCGGATCGCGCCGGATCGCCTTGAACACGAAGCGCGCCGGATCGACGGCGTCGAGCAGCTGGCCGGCGACCGGGGCGGGCTCGCCTTCCAGCAGGCTGGCGATGATCTCGCCGCCCAGCGCCGCCCAGGTGAGGCCGCGCGACGCGTAGCCGAAGGCGCCGTACAGGCCGGCGACGCGCGGGAACTCGCGGAGCCGCGCGGCGCAGATCCGGCGCCCGCTCGCGACGCCGGCCTCGACATCGGGCATGGCGCCGATCAGCGGCAGCCGGTCGAGCGCGACGGCGCGCAGCCCGACGAAACCCTGCACGGTATCGGCGGCGTCCACCGCGACGCTGCCGGGGAAGCGTAGTGCGCAGCGTCGCGAGGTTCGCCCGGTGGTCACCGGGTCTCGCCGCGAGATCGACGCTGTCCCGATCGTACGTTCCGCCGACCACCGTCACGCCGTCGACCGCGGGCAGCACGTAACCGTCGCCGACCACCGCGCCCGTGAGCGCGGGCGCCGCAGCGGCGGGCAGGTAGGTGAGCTGGCCGCGGACCGGGCGCAGGTCGCAACCGGCGGGGGCGAGCCGGATCGCATCGCCGGCATTCGCGAGCACGACCACCGGGGCCGACGCGATCAGCGCCCCATCGGCCGCGGTCGCGTGCCACTCGCCGCCTTCGTGCCGCAGCGACTCGACGCGCCGGCCGAACGCCAGCACCGCCTGCGCCTGTGCGAGTTGCGCGTCGATCACCCGTGCAGGCCGAACGACGCCGCCGCCGGGAAACCAGTACCCGCCGTGCGCCACCGCCTGGCCGCAGCGCGCGGCAAGTGCGTCGCGATCAAGGAGCTTCGACGAACTCGCGCGGATACCCGCACGTGGTGACGATGCCCGCCATTGCGGCCTCCTCCGCGGCCGAGCGGGCGGGACGCGCGACGCCGCAGGGAGTCCAGCCCGGGTCGTGCCCTGCGTCCTGCAGCCGGCGCCAGTTGCTGCGGGCATGAAGAAACCCCGCGCGCGTCAGGCGCGAGAGCACCGAGTCGTCACGGCTGAGATGCGGGTGGATCGCGCCGGCGTGGAGCCCCGAGGCGCCGCTCGCCGGACCGGCCTCGCCGTCGACGACCGTCACCCGCCAGCCGCGCGCGGCGATGCGCTCGGCCGCCGCCGCGCCGGCGATGCCGCAGCCGACGACCAGGACGTGACGACGGACCGCGGCGCGCGCCGTGGCTGCGGCGGCGCGCGCGACCGCCGTACCCGCGGACGGACGCGCCGTCAGCATGTGCCGCTTGTTCGCGTAACCCGGTCGGCGCGCGACGGCGAAGCCCGCCGCGAGCAGGTTGTCGCGCACGACCCCGGCCGCCGTGTACGTCGCGAGCGTCGCGTCGGCTGCGGCGAGCCGCGCGCACTGCCGCAGCACCTCGACCGACCACATCCCGGGGTTGCGATCCGGCGCGAAGCCGTCGAGGTAGAACGCGTCGGCCTGGCAGCGCAGCTGCGGCAGGACCTCGGCGACGTCGCCGAAAACAAGGGTCAGCGTGACGCGGCCGAGTTCGAAGTGCAGCCGATGCCACCCGGCCACCGGTTCCGGCCACTCGGCGCACAGGCCGGCCACGCAATCGGCCAACTCGACGCTGCCGCCGCTGCAACGTTGCAGGTCGGCGCGACCGACCGGATGCTTGTCCACGGCGACGTAGTGGAGCCGCTCGCAGCGCCGCGGATCGTTCCGCCACGCCTGCCACGTCGCCAGGAAATTGACGCCCAGCCCGAAACCCGTCTCGACGACGGTGAACGACCTGCGCCCTGCCCATCGCGACGGAAGATCGTTGCCTCCCAGGAAGACCTGGCGGGACTGGGCGAGCCCGCCCTGGGCGCTGTGATAGACGTCGCCGTACTCGACCGAATAGGGCGTGCCGTCGCCCAGGAAGGCGATGCGGGCGGAGGTAAGCGGCATCGGGCTATCCCTGCGGTGCGGCATCCGCCGGCACGCGCACCCAGCCCTCCATGATCCGGCGCGCCGAGCGGCTCATCGACACCCGGGTGATCGTCCATCGACCGCCGACCTCGCCGGCCTGCGCGCCGACGGTCAACGTGCCGGACGGATGGCCAAAGCGCACGCGACCGTCGGCGCCGATGCCGGCAATGCGGCTCACGACGGTGCCGGGAACGGCCGCGGCGGCCGCAATCGCGATCGCACCCGTGCCGGTCATCGCGTGGTGCAGCTTGCCCATCGAGAAGATCCGGGCGAGGAGATCGATGGCACCGGCGCGCACGTGCCTGCCGTCGGCGGTGCCGAAGTCGCGCGGCGGCGCGACGAACGCGAGCTTCGGAGTGTGCGGCCTGCAGGCCGTCGCCTCCTCGGCGGTGGCGACGAGACCCATGGCGAGCGCGCCCTGCGCGCGGATCGCTTCCGCCCGCGCGAGAAGGTCGGCGCGCCCGTTGACCTGCGCCTGCAGCTCGTCGCCGCGCAGGCCCAGCGCCTGCGCGTCGATGAAGATCGCCGGATTGCCGGCATTGACCAGCGTCGCCTCGACGCGCCCGACGCCGGGAACGTCGAGCACGTCGGTGCGGCGGCCCGTGGGGAACAGCCCGGACCCCGCGGCATCGCCGTCGTCGGCCGCCGGATCGATGAACTCGAGTTTGACCTCCGCCGCCGGGAACGCGACCCCGTCGAGCTCGAACGTGCCGTCCTCGACCACCTCGCCGTCGCGCATCGGGACGTGGGCGACGATCGGCTTGCCGATGTTGGCCTGCCAGATCCGCACCGTCGCCTCGCCGTCGGCCGGCGCGCTCGCAATGCCGCTGCCGATCGCCATGGGTCCGACCGCCGCGCTCAGATTGCCGCAGTTGCCGGACCAGTCGATCACCGGCCGGTCCACTGCGACCGCGCCGAAGAGGTAGTCGACGTCGAAGCCCGGGCGCGCGGACGGCGAAAGGACGACCACCTTGCTGGTGCTCGACGTCGCCCCGCCCATGCCGTCGATGTGCTGGCCGTAGCGGTCGGGACTGCCGATCACGCGCAGCAGGATGCGGTCCCTCGCGGCGGGATCGGCGGGCAGGTCGCGAGCGAGGAAGAACACCCCCTTGCTGGTGCCGCCGCGCATGTAGACGGCCGGGATTCGCAGTTGAACGGTCACGATGGGCGCCCTTGTGCTCGTGTCGCGCATTGGCGAGGAGCCGCGCGCAAGGCATCCATTATCGACCCGTCGCGGCCTGGCGCTATACTTCCCCGCCGCCCATCCGACGAGACCATTGCCATGATCGAAGCCGCCTGGTTCCTCTTCGTCGTCGCCTCGCTGGCGATCATCGTGACGCCCGGGCAGGACATGATCCTCGTGATGTCGCGCTCGATCGCGCAGGGCTCGGCCGCTGGCGTCGCGACGGCGGCCGGCGTCAGCTGCGGCCTCGTCGGCCACACGATCCTGGCCACCCTCGGGCTCGGCGCGATCCTGCGCACGTCCGAGTGGGTGTTCGTTGCGCTCAAGCTCGTCGGCGCAGCCTACCTCGTCTACCTCGGCATCCAGCTGCTGCGAACCAAGAGCCACGAGCTCGCCGTCGCTGCCGGCGCGCCGCGATCGCCGGGACGGCTGTTCGCGGACGGCGCGCTGTCCAATCTGTCCAACCCGAAGATCGCGGTGTTCTACTTCGCGTTCCTGCCGCAGTTCGTGTTGCCGGGTGCGGCGCAGCCCACGCTGACGGTCTTCGTGCTCGGGCTCGTGTTCGCCGCGCTGACGTTCCTGGTCAAGGGACCGGTGGGGCTGGGGGCCGGCATGCTCTCCGGCTGGCTGCGCGAGCGTCCGGGGGCGCTCAAATGGCTGTATCGGACCAGCGGCATGGTGCTCGTCGGCCTCGGCGTCAGGCTCGCTTTCGAGCGTCGGGGATGACGGCGGCGCCGTTGCCGTGAAGCCGACCCCGACCGCAGCCGACGGTTCGCGATGAACGCGACCAACGTGTTCCCGCTCGAAGGCGGCTGCGACTGCCGGCACGTCCGCTACCGGATGGAGACCGCGCCGCTGTTCGTCCACTGCTGCCACTGCCGCTGGTGCCAGCGCGAGAGCGGCGCGTCGTTCGCGCTCAACGCGATGATCGAGGCCGACCGCGTCACGGTGCTGGCGCGCCGAGCCCGAGATCGTCCACACGCCGTCGCCGAGCGGCTACGGCCAGGACATCGCTCGCTGCCCGCAGCTGCCGCATCGCGGTCTGGAGCCACTACGCCGGCGCGGGACCGCTGCTCCGGTTCGTCCGCGTCGGCACGCTGGACGAACCCGATCGCGCTGCCGCCGGACATCCACATCTTCACCGCCTTCGAAGCAGCCGTGGGTGATATTGCCGCCGGACGTGCCGGCCGATGCCCGAGTACTACGATCGCGACCGGTACTGGCCGGCGGAGAGCCTTGCGCGCCGCCAGGCGCTGCTGCCGCGGATCGAGCGCTACCAGGCGGCGCGCCGCGCACAGCGCGGCTGACGACCGGCAGCTCCCACGGGCAACCGGGGCGCAACCCATGGATTGGGCCATCGAGCCCATCGCCGTCGGCGCACTGCGCGGGATTCCATGCTGCACTCGACCGTGTCGCCCGGGAGCGGCGATACCTCGCCTTGCTGGACGCGCCGTCGCTCGACGCACCGCGGAGTTCGTGCGCGGCAACATCGCCGGCGGCAATCCGCAGTTCGTCGCGATCGCCGCCGACACGGTGGTTGGCTGGTGCGATGTCACGCCGATGCAGCGCGAGGTCTTCGCCCACCGCGGCGTGCTCGGCATGGGCATCGTCCCGGAGTACCGCGGACGCGGCGTCGGCCGCGCGCTGGTCGACGCCACGCTGTCGGCCGCGGGCCGCAAGGGCCTCGCGCGCATCGACCTCGAGGTTCGCGCCGACAACGCGGCGGCGATCGGTCTCTATCGCGCGGTCGGCTTCAAGGTGGAAGGCGTGAAGCGGGACGCCCTCCGGCTCGACGACGGGCGGTTCGACCTCGTGGTGATGGCGCTCCATCTCGACGGGGGCGGCTGATCGCGCAACCGGCGGCTTCCGGGCCCCCCTGCCGCGCCGCCGGCGGTTGCGTCTAAACTGTGCGGCCGGGCACGATCGCGGCGCGAGGGGTCGATGCCGGATTCGGCCCGCCGCGCACGGCGCACCCGGTTCGCCAAACTGGCCCGAGGAGGATCGTCATGCTGAGCAACCCCGTCGGTTGGTTCGAGATCTACGTGCAGGACATGCCGCGCGCCAAGGCGTTCTACGAAAAGGTGTTCGCCGGCCAGTTGCAGAAGCTGGAAGGGACGGACGAGGAAATGTGGGCGTTCCCGATGCAGGATGGCAAGAGCGGCGCGGCCGGCTCGCTGGTGAAGATGGATGGCTGTCCATCCGGCGGCAACAGCACGATGGTCTATTTCTCCTGCGAGGACTGCGCGGTCGAAGCCAAGCGGGCGAAGGACAGCGGCGGCCAGGTGTTCAGGGACAAGTTCTCGATCGGCCCCTACGGCTTCGTCGCGCTGGTGACCGACACCGAAGGCAACATGATCGGGCTGCACTCGATGCGTTGAGCGGGCGGTCAGCCCAGCCGTGGCGGGCCACCCGAGCGTGTACAGAGGATCTGCGATGGCCCTTGGCGCCGTGCTGTTCGACCACGACGGCACGCTGGTCGACTCCGAGCCGGTCCACTTCCTGGTCTGGAAGGAGGTCCTGGCGCCATACGGCTTCGCGCTGACCGAGCAGCAGTATCGGGAACACTACGCCGGCGTTCCGACCCTCGCCAACGCCTGCGACCTGGTTCAGCGGTTCGGTGTCGCCGAGGACCCGGCCACGCTCGCCGAGGCGAAGAACGCCGCCACGCGCGATTACCTCCGCCGGTCGGCGTTTCCGCTGCTGCCCGGCGTCCGCGAGGCGATCGCGACCTTCACCGGTCTCGGTCTCCGGCTCGCCGTCGTGACGGGCGCCAGCGCCTTCGGCGTGGACGCGACGTTGCGTGCCCACGGCCTGGCGTCGCACTTCGCCGTGGTCGTGTCGGTCGACGACGTGCGTCACAGCAAACCCGCACCGGACTGCTACCTGTTGGCAATCGAGCGGCTCGGACTTCCGGCCGCGGGCTGCATCGCGATCGAGGACACCGAGCACGGCGTCGCGGCAGCGGCCGGGGCCGGCATCAGCTGCCTCGCGTTGCCGACCGCGATGTCGCGCCACCACGACTTCACGCAGGCGGCCGCGGTGCTCGACGGTATGGATGCCGCTGTCGACTACGTCCGGCGCCTGTGCGAACGGGAGCGCAGCAACGAGTGATGTCGTAAACGCAGCCAAGCCACCGGCGAGTGTTCGAGAACCGCAACCGCTCAGGCGCGCGAATCGCCGCGACCGCGGGTCGGGCCTGCTGGTGCCGGCGTCGATTCCGCGGCGGCGGCTTCCACGTTCCGTGCAAAGGCGGCGAGACTGGGCGCCTCGAGCAATCCGCGCAGCGGAACGCGCAGGCTGAGTTCCCGTTCCAGGCGGGCGGCAACGCGTGCCGCGAGCAACGAGTCCCCGCCCAGCGACAGGAAGTCGTCGTCGATCGACACCATCTCGACGCGCAGTGCTTCTCGCCACACCATGGCCAGATAGGCGATCAGCGAGGCCAGCTCGCCCGTTTCTGCCGGCAGCGTCGACGCCGCATCGCGAGCGTGCATCGGGTCACCAGCGACGATGCGCCAGGCGGAGTCTCACGCGACATTGCCGCAGCGAGCGTGGAGCGCTGGAACCTTGCCGAGGGCATCGCGCGGGATTGCGGTCGCGGAAACCGATCGATCCGGGCAGCTTGTGCGGCGACAGCCGCGGCAGCAGCCAGCGCCGCAGGGCCACGGCGGTGGTCGCCGCGCGGGGCACGACGAGCGCAGCGACACGCTCGCCGAGTCGTTCGTCAGGCAGTCCGAAAGCGGCTGCGTCCGCGCCGACGCCTGCACCTGGATGCAGATTGTTGGGGTGCATTCCGCGGACCATCTCATCACCGCCTACCACTCCTGCGGATGGTATGCCAGCATTTCACAGCCGACTGGCGAAAAATTCTGGGGGTCGACGCAGATCGACTTCCAACCGAACAACTCACCGCTCGGCGGCGTAGACACCAACCCTCCGACGTGCTGGCAATTTCCGGACCCGAAGGTAAACAGGAAAAAGGATTGGGGGTACACTGGCCCGGACTGCTTCCGCTTCGAGGCGGATGAGTGGTTGACGTTTCAGATCGTGCTTCACGTCGGGACGTGGCAGCCGAATCGCACGGGCGCGCCGAACACGCGGTTTCAGCTTTGGACTGCGCGCCAAGGGGAGCCTCAGCGTCTCACGATCGACCAGATGATCTACCTTCGCGGGCCGCATCCATCCGTGCCCAATGCGAAGTACGGCAAGATCTGGCTCCTCCCCTTCATGACGAACAAGGACAACACTCAGGTCCACCCAACGGCGCATTTTTGGTACGACGAGCTGATCGTCAGCAAGCAGTTCATCGCTGATCCGAAATGAACCATATTGGGGCCCCGGACCTTGATGGTCCGGGGAGCCTGACCGCTTCGCTCACCTTGAAGCTGCGCCGAGGTCCACCTGCGCTCGAGGATCTTTGTCTCCACAAATCTCCCCAGGAACGCAATGGCATCTACCGCGGTAGCCTTGCCGACCGGACGCCCGCAGTCGCTTTGAAACTTGGTGACAGAGCAATGGATAGCAAGGCAACGAGTCGCATACCATTTGGACAGGTGGGGCCGACGTTATTGAATATGGGAAGCTGTGAGCTCGAGAAGAGCACAAGTACCACCGGAGGCGTCCAGAGTGATTGCCAGAGGCGACCGGTTCGTTTGGCCAACGCGCTCGGGTCCACGTTCGCTGTTCTCTTTTGCGCAGTACAGGCCGTTGATGAGGCGGATGCCGAACCGCTCAAGACTCTGGTTCGGTTGACGGGGGAGGCCGCCGAGATCGGAGGTTTGGGCTGGCGCGGGATTCCGGACACGACGCTCTCCCTTGACCAGCTCTCTGACGTCGGAACTTACGGAAAGACCGGCTCACCCGCCCTCATGCATGTCTGGAACGGTGCGGCAGATGAGCGCGCGGAAGGAGTCGGCACCAACAAGGTGCGGGCTTGCCGAAACGACGAGTGCTTATATGCCTCTGTCGAGTCCGCTTTCGCTGCCGCGCAGGATGGTGACACGATTCGCATTCTCCCTGGGAAGTACCGGGACGGTGGAGTCCTCCGCGCCAACGGAGTCCGGGTTCTTGCAGAAGGTGCTCACCTCCACAGCGTTGCGATGGATGAAAAGGCGAGCCTGGTGATCAAGGGTAACGACACCTCTATCGACGGCCTTCGCTGCTCGGACATTCGAGTTGCATCACTGAACGGCGCTTGCATACGGCTGGAGGGCCAGAACCTTACGTTGCGAAGAGTCCACTTTCACGACAGCCAGTCGGGTATCTTGTGCGGCAACCAGGGACATGGGAGGATCGCCATCGAGGACAGCACGTTCGAGAGTATCGGCGTCGGCCCAGGAGAGCGAGCTAACCCTCACGCCATCTATATCGGCACGACCGACGAATTCGTTCTGCGAAGAAGCCGAATCCTGAGGTCGCAAGGGGAGGGCCACGAGGTCAAGAGCCGCGCTCGGAGAACCGTCTTGGAGGAGAACGTCATAGCTTCCCTCGACGGATCCGACAGTCGATTGATTGACGTTCCCAATGGTGGTGAAGTGGTAATACGCCGAAACGTGCTAGAAGAAGGACCGAACAGCGTTAACCAGGACGTTATCGGCATCGGTCTCGAACGCGGCAAGGGCCATGGGACCGACCACACGACGAATCTCGTACTCATCGAGGAGAACACAATCATCTTGGATTCACCAGGTCGTTCTCTGTTGTTGAATTCGCGCGATGTGTCATCCCCCGTATTCAAGGGAAACATCGTCGTGGGCGGTCCACGTCCGGAAGGTCAGGGTACGCGGTGGTACAGGAACCGTGCTTCGGCCGGACTTCCTCCTTACCCGGCCCTGCCGCCTGCAGGCGCACCGATCTCAGAAACGCGCAGCCCAAAACGTTAGTCCTACGCCCGGCGGATAAGACAGCAGAACACTTGACCTGGGCCTAGAGACAACCCGGCAGGCGGAACAGATGTCGTGGGGCGCTATCGAAGCGTGCCCATCGAAGCCGCGGGAGAACTCGGGCAGGGAGTCGCTTCAACAACAGCGGATTCCAGTCGGGTCGCACGTCGTCGCTGTCTGTCCTCAGCCCTTCTGCTTAGCCAAGACGAGGCTGGCAATAGCGCTCAGCGTATCGAGATGCTCGGCATCCACCTCGTGTGCCTCGAGGGCAGATCCCGAACTGCTTTTCTAGAATAGTCCACGAGCTTGAGGGTGGCGAGGGAATCGAGGATTCCCCCAGTCACCAGCGGCGTTTCGGCGGTGAGGGCCTCCGGGTTCTCGCCCGGAAGGAATTCCCGAAGGATGTACTCTTTGACCGTCTTCTGAATCGTATCGGCGTCCATGGAAGCTCTTTTCCTCGCTTTCGTCAGGGTTCGTTGCGCTCCGCCGTTCTTAGTTGGAGGAGGTCCTCTCGTTTTCGGATCTCGTCGTAGAGCCGGTCGGCGATGAGCTGGTGCCCGCGCGCATTAGGGTGTTCGTCCCAAGCCGCGACCCGCAAGCTCCCCGGAGGTTCTTTCGCGAACACGTCGCCCAGATCGATGACCTCGAAGCCCGACTCGCGGGCGAGTGTCGACGCCGGCGCCGTCTCCTCCATCCAGGGTCCAGGCTCGACCGAAGGGAGGAAGACCCAGACCGCGAGGGCGCCCTGGGCGCGGCACCTTTCGGTGATGTGACGATAAAGCCAGCCCAGCATCTCTTCCCGAAAGGGAGCCAAGCGCTTGACCGACTCGTCTTCGTTCATCCCGCGCGCGAGCCCCGCTTTCTCGGCGATGGATCGCAGCCCGGGGTAAGGCACTTCGATGCCTTTCTTCGTCACCTCCGCCAGGTAGACGGCGCTTCGCGAAAGCTCGCGACCGGTCGCGATGTAGAGGATCGCTCGCGGCTGAAAGGCGAGAGCCGCTTCGACGACGGCCGCCTGCTGCAGCGGGTAATACCCGGCGACGCCGTGGTTGAGGATCTCGTACCGCTCGTATCCCTGCCCCGCGAGATCCTCGTTGAGTCGCTTCTCGACGAGCGATTCGAAAGTCTGCGTATCCTCGACGCCCCAACCCATCGTCGAGGACGCTCCCAAGACGCTCATTCGATAGGTGCCCGAGGGTGGAACCTCGTCGTACTCCCGGTCGCGCATTCCCCACCGATTCGTGGTGATCGTGCTGAAGCTGTCGTTCGCCACGGAGGAAGGAATTAGCTCGGTCTGACGAAAGTCGCCGGTGAAGCGAACCAACCCCGCGCCCTGGATGTCAAGCCAGTGAAGTGGCTTCTGCATATAGACTTCCCAGAGCTGGTTGTTGAACTGATTCACTCCCATGAGGTCTTCGTAGTACCCACGCTCGAGACGAGCCATATCGATCCGGCTGAGCTTTCCCGATTTCATCGATACGATGAACGACGCCGCTTCGGGGCCGAGTCGGGAGTAGAACTGGGGCATCCCGAGCATCGAGAGCGCCGAGAAGAAAGGCGATGGTGGTCGTCGTTCCTGCGCGAGGCGTGGGCGCCCCCGCTTTGGGGGCGCTTGCGACCGCGCCCTGGCCCAACACCGCGGCGACGACGATGAAGAGAGTCAGATTGGGAAGCCCGGCCGTCAAGCGCAGTGATGACCAAAGCGAGAGCCACGCGGAGAAGCTTGCGCTGGTCCATAGCGACCACAAGACGATGATCGCCGTGAACGTCCCCGCGGTCTTCAGCACGGTCGGGAGAAGGCTCGAGGCTTTCCAGCCACCCCCGCTCAGCACTCGCTTTCGACCGTACTTCATCTCATAGAGCGAGTTGGCGACCACCAGAGCCGCGAGAATGCCCCAGAAGACCAGCGTCCTGCCAGATGACGGGGAACGAACCGCGAAGCCAGAACCATTGGTAGGAGTGAAGCACCCAGGTCACGACGAAGACGAAGAGCGTCGCCAGCACCAGAGCCCGCGTGTCTCCCCAGCTTTCGCAGCGTGAAGTACGCGGGATAGTAGAAGACCTTCATCATGAAGTCTTTCCAGTAGATGTTGATGCGGCGCCAGAAGTCGGTGAAGCTCGAGGAAAGACAATACCGATGGTTCGTCTCCGGCAGGTTGAACCCGAAGAGGTGCAGCATGCCCGACGATGAGGTGGAACTGACCCGAGACGCGCAGGTACAGGAGGAAGTTCGCGAGCGAGATACTGCGCGAGCTCGCGTGGCGTCACCACCTCGCGTCGGATCGAGAGCGACGTAGTAGTAGATGAGCCGGTAGAGGAGCAGATGCGTCACGCCCGCGCAGCATCCAGCTGACGCCCACCTGGTAGATCTCGTAGCGCGTTCCCGTCGATAGTAGGTGCGGCGAAACGTCTTGAAGTCCACCACGGGGAAGAGCGGGAAGCACACGTTCGGCAGCAGGAAGAAGTAGCTAAGCGTTCGCCAGAACGAGACGCGGGGCCTTGTCGTGCTGGAGGTCGTAGAGGTAGACGATCAGCCGGAACATGAACATCGAGCCGAGGATCGGCCAGACCGCCGAGGACCAGGGCACGGCGACAGATCTCGAGGCGAAGAACCGCGAGAACGACTCCCGCGGCGGCCAGAGCAGCCCGACGCGCGCTCCGAACGAGAGCGGGAGATGGCAGAGGCCGATGAGGGCGATTCCGAGGCAGATCAGGCGCGCCGCGTTGCCTGCACGCCCATCACCACGACGATCCCCGACAAGCGAGAGGACGGCGAAGAACGGAAGCCGGTACGACCGCCGGCAGGAAGTAGTGGACGAGGAATCCGGCGAACGCCAGGAGCGCGAGCCGCAGAAAGGCGCTGCTCTCGATCTGGAACTGGCGGATGATGATCGCGAGGAGGCCGAGCTGACAGCAGGATGAGCGCCAGGCGGACCCGTTCGAGGCCGCGCTCCCCCAGGAGGCTCTTCACGCGCTCGCCGAGCGCGGGACGATAAGTTGCAGCTGCTCACCGGCAGCGGTGCTCATGAGAACTCCCGTCGGATCGATGGGTGCGTCAAAGTCCGAGCCACCGCGCGATGATGTTGCGCTGAATCTCGGACGTGCCCGAGTACAACCGGCTTCCGACGGAGTCCCGGAGCACCCGCTCCGCGTCGTAGTCCGTCATGAAGCCGTAGCCTCCGAGGATCTGAACCGAGTCCAGCGCCGACTGGACGAGGGACTCGCTCACGAAGAGTTTCGCGATGGAAGCGTCGAGAGACACGTCCCTGGCCTTATCGAGGCGCGAAGCGGCGCGATAGGCGAGAAGACGCGACGCTTCGAGGCGCACCTTCATGTCGGCGATTCTGTGCGAGATCGCCTGGAACTTGCCGATCGACCTGCCCGTACTGCGAGCGCGTTCGGGCGTGCTCGATGGATTCCTCCAGAAGCCTTCGCATCGTGCCCAGGTGGCTCGCGCCGAGACAGGCGCGCTCCCAGTCCATCGACTGGGTGAAGATCGTCGATCCGCTGCCGACGCCTCCCAGAACCGCGTTCGCGGGGACCCAAACGTCTTCGAGGACGAGCTCTCCGATGGGGCAGGTTCGCAGTCCGAGCTTCTCGAATTTCTGTCCCGTCGAGAACCCTTGGTCCCCTTCTCGACCAGAAACGCCGTGACGCCTCCGTGGTAGCCCTTCTTTTCGTCGGTGAGAGCGTAGACGAGCGCGACGTCCGCAATGGGACCGTTGGAGCTGAACGTCTTGGTTCCGTTGAGACGGAAGCCGTCGCCGTCGGGAACGGCCCTCGTCGTCATGGCGAAAGCGTTCGAGCCCGTCTGGGGCTCGGTCATGCCGTTCACCGCGATGAGAGTTCCGTCGCAGAGGCGGGGCAGCAACCGCTCGCTTCTGCTCGTCGTTCCCGTGCTTCCAGATCGGGACGACGCAGGCGAGAAGGTGGGCGCAGACGGCGAACACCAGGCCGCCGTCGCGGCAGCCGTAGCCGAATGCCTCGAGCGCGATCGCGACCGACAGGGGATCGCAGCCCGCGCCGCCGTACTCCTCGGGAACGGGAAGGCCCTGTAGGCCTATCTCGCCGCACTTGAGCCAGAGGTCGTGCGGAAACTCCTGGAGGCGATCCCGCTCGCGAAGGCCGTCGTTCAGCTCCTTCTGGGCGAAGCGAACGATGTTGTCGCTGAGCAGGCGCTGTTCTTCGCTGAGATTGAAATCCATCAGCCGCGCCTCGCGAGCGTCTGGTAGTCGATCTTGTCGGTGGAAGTCTTGGGGAGCTCGGCGAGAAGCTCGAAGCGGTCCGGCACCATGTAGAGCGGCAGGTTCGACGCGCAGAACTGCTTGAGCTCGATCATCGAGGGCGGAGCTCCTCCCGACCAGCTCAGGAAGGCCTTGATGAGAACCCCGCTCTCGGGATCCGGCAGGGCCACCGTCGCCGCTTCGGCGACGTGGGGATGCCGGTAGAGTGCGGACTCGATTTCTCCGAGCTCGACTCGGTAGCCGCGGCGCTTCACCATCCGGTCCCGGCGCCCGAGAAACCGGAGACTCCGCCGCCCTCGTCGGCGACGACGTCTCCCGTCCGGTACCAGCGCTCGCCCGTCTTCATCGACGGACGAACGATTTCTCCGTCTGCTCCGGCCGATTCCAGTAGCCGAGCATGACCGAGCCGCCCGCAGGCGAGAAGCTCTCCCTCCTGCCCGCGGGCGACCTCGGAGCCGTCCAGGTCCGACGATCTTGAGCTCGTCTCCGGAGCACGTCGAGCCGATGGGAAGGGTCTCGCTGTCGCTCCACCGGAGCTCCCGCGGCACCTCGTAGTAGGTGCAGACGTTCGTCTCCGTCGGACCGTAGAGATTGTAGTACCGGGGATGAGGCCAGAGGGCTTTGAGCGCCCGGAGGTGCTTCATCGGAAACACTTCGCCCGCGAAGAGCACGATGCGAAGCGTCTCGGCGTCCTTTGCGCTCGACCTTCCCGAAGTCCAGAAGGAGCCTCAGAATCGACGGAGTCGAGTACCAGATGGTGAGACGGTTCTCGCGAATGAGCTCGGCGAGCTGAAGCGGTTTCTTTCCCGCCTCATCGCCGATGAGGACCACGGCGGCGCCGTGTCGAATCGGGACGTACAGGTCCAGGATCGACAGGTCGAAATGAAACGGAGCGTGAGAGGAGAATCGATCCTCTCCCGTGGGGCGGAACTCCTCGGAGCACCAATCGACGAACGCCAGGGCGCTCGCGTGGGTGTGCATTACGCCCTTCGGCTTCCCCGTGGAGCCGGAGGTGTAGAGGATGTAGGCGAGCCCTTCCGGCGCGGGCTCCGGCTCGTTTGCGTGCGGGGCTTCGAGAAGGACCATGTTCGCGCCCCAGCGGCGAAGCGAGGGCAGCTCGTCCAGGATCCTCGCCTCGCGCCCGGACTCGGCGCGGAGCTTCTCCGCGCGGGATTCGTCGGTAACGACAGCCCGGACGGAGCAATCGGAGAGGATGTCGAGGTTTCGCCGCGCGGGAGCGGTCGGGTCCACGGGAATGTAGGCGGCTCCGGCTCTCAGAATTCCGAAGATCGCGGCCACCGTTTCCAGGGACTTCGGCGCGTACACGCCCACCCGATCGCCGCGCTACGACCCCGTGGCGGCGAAGAAGCTCCGCGAGCTCCGAGGCCAGAGCGTCGAGAGCACTGTAGGAGATTTCCCCACGACCGGGGTCGACGACGGCCGTGTTCTCCGGATAGGCGGCTGCCGAGTGCGACAGCAGCTCGTCGAGGCTCCGCATCGATGTCCTCTCCCCTTCAGACGATCCGGCAGGAAATTCCGCAAAGCACGAGGTTGGGCTGGGTCGGTAAATCTCTACCGCATCTCGAAACGTCGAAGTCAAGGAAACTTACGGAAAATACGCGCGTTTCAAACTCTAAGGGAAGGTACAGGAATTCTTACGTTGACACGGCCTCGCGGAATTGGTATACATCGTCATCCCTTCCCAACCAGGGGTAGTAAGCGAGCGTCGCGTCGGTAATTCTGGCGCGACTGTACTGTAATCGGGGGATTGCGGTACTCGAGCTTGGCCCGTGCCGGGGTCTTTGCTGGGGCATATCCATCATCTCCGACGGTGATAGATCTGCCCGGAGTGCCCTGGTCCTCTCTCGGAGCATAGTTTTCTCTTTGTTTGCATAGGTTTCCGTGAGCGGAGTATTTCTAACAACCCCGTCGATGCGGACGCTGACCTGCGTCCTCGTGGACATCTTCGTGCTCGCCGTCACGTTGTGGCTGGCGGCAGCGATTCGTTTGATGGACCTCGTGCCGGACCACGAAGGGGCTATCGTCAAGGGAGCCATCTTCGTCGTCGCCGTTCTCATCGGCTTCTACTACAACGACCTCTACAGCGGGCGCGCTCCTCGCGGAGTCACGGTGCTGGCGCTCAAGGTCATCCAGTCGTTCGTGGCCGCGGGTGTCCTCCTCGCCTTCTTTTACTTCTTCTTTCCGGAGCTCGCCCTGGGACGCGGCATCGCGCTCCTCCATCCGCCGATCGCTCTCCTCGGGATTCTGGGATGGAGGATCATCTACTACTGGGCGCTGCAGCAGGAGCAGTTCGTCGAGAACGTTCTCATTCTCGGTACCGGCAGCTCCGCGGTCGGGCTCGCGAGAGAGCTCCTGGGCCACAAGAGCGAGGGTTTTCGGGTGGTCGGATTCCTGAGCCAGGACGCGGCGGACGTGGGGAAGAGCCTCTTCAATCCCTGCGTCGTCGGGACCTACGACGACCTCATCGGAACGGCGGCGCGCTACAACGTGCATTCCGTCGTCGTGGCCCTCGACGACCAGCGCGGCGTTCTCCCCCTCGCGGAGCTCATGACCTGCAAGCTCCGGGGAATCAACGTGGCGCAGTCCGCGGAGTTCTTCGAGACTCTTACCGGACAGCTTCCCGTGCGGCACCTGCGTCCGAGCTCCATCATTTTCTCGCAGGGGTTTCGGAAGCCGCGGTTCTTCATGACTACCCGGCGGGTCGTCGAGTTCGCGCTCGCGCTGATTGGAGTCCTCGTCACCGCGCCCGTCGTGCTCCTCGCGGCCATCGCCATCGCTCTCGAGAGCGGATTCCCCATCCTGTTCCGGCAGGAGCGTGTGGGCCAGCACGGGAAGACATTCACGCTCTTCAAGCTGCGCACCATGCGCCAGGACGCGGAGAAGAACGGCGCGGTCTGGGCCTCGGCGGGCGGCGACCCCCGGATTACCCGGGTCGGCCAGTTCCTGCGAAAGTCCCGCATCGACGAGTTTCCGCAGCTCATCAACGTCCTCAAGGGCGACATGAGCTTCGTGGGACCGCGCCCGGAGCGTCCGGTGTTCGTGGAGGAGCTCCAGGCCCACATCCCCTACTACGGCGAAAGGCACTCGGTAAAGCCCGGCATCACCGGCTGGGCGCAGGTGAGGAACGGCTACACGGCGTCGATCGAGGAGTCGGAGGCCAAGCTCCGCTACGACCTCTACTACATCAAGAACATGAGCTTCTGGCTCGATCTCCAGATTCTGCTGGATACCTTCAAGGTCATCGCCTTCGGACGGGGCGCCCGTTAGGCGATTGTAGGGCTTCTCCGACAGCCAGGATTCGATATCATGTCCATAACCATGTCCGAATCTGTTGCAGCTTCGCTCGACCCCTCTGCATTCTTCGAGGATCTTCGGTCCCGAAAGACCGCGGTCGCGGTCATCGGGCTCGGCTACGTGGGGCTCCCGCTCGCGGTCGCTCTCGCGAAGAAGTTCCGGGTCGTGGGGTTCGATATCTCCCGCGAGCGCGTCGAGGACCTGAAGCGGCACCGCGATCCATCCTGCGAGCTCGAGCCGGAGGAGCTGAAGGCGGTAGACGTCGACTACACCAGCGATCCGGCGGAGCTCCGAAAGGCCCGCCTCATCATCGTCGCCGTTCCGACCCCCATCGACGAGAACAAGAACCCGGATCTGACCCCTCTCGAGCTCGCGTCGGAATCGATCGGAAAGAACCTCTCGCCGGGAACGGTCGATCTGTTTCGAGTCCACGGTCTATCCCGGGGTGACCGAGGAGGTCTGCGGCCCGGCCATCGAGAAGCACTCCGGGCTTCGGTGCGGGAAGGATTTCTTCCTCGCCTACTCTCCGGAGCGCATCAACCCCGGAGACCGCGAGCGCACCATCGACAAGATCATGAAGATCGTCTCCGGCCAGACGCCCGAGGTGCTGGAAGCGGTCGCCCAGGTCTACGGCGCCGTCGTTCCCGCCGGGATCCACCGCGCGAGCAGCATCCGGGTCGCCGAGGCGGCCAAAGTCATCGAGAACGCCCAGCGGGACATCAACATCGCCTTCGTGAACGAGCTCGCCATCATCTTCGACAAGATGGACATCGACACCCGCGAGGTCCTTCAGGCGGCGCGCACCAAGTGGAACTTCCTCGATTTCCGCCCGGGGCTCGTCGGCGGCCACTGCATCGGCGTCGACCCCTATTACCTCACGTTCAAGGCGCAGTCCCTTGGGCACGTGCCTCAGACGATTCTCTCCGGACGGAGAATCAACGACGGGATGGGACGCTGGATCGGGCGGAAGCTGGTGAAGACGCTCATCGAGTGCGACAAGCACGTGAAGGGGGCTCGGGTCCTCGTCTGCGGTCTCACCTTCAAGGAGAACGTGACCGACACCCGGAACTCGAAGGTGAGAGACATCATCGACGAGCTTCGCGACTATCACGTGAACGTCTTCGCCTGGGATCCGAACGTGTCGCCCGAGGAAGCGAGAAAACACTTCGACGTCCCGCTCGTCGCCCGGGAAGAGCTCCGGGACTTCGACGGGGTCATTTTCGCGGTGGCGCACCGGGAGTTTCGCGATCTCTCCCCGGAAGTCCTCGCCTCGATGGTGAGGAAGACGCCGGCGCCCTTCTTCGATTTGAAGTGGCTCTTCGAGAGCGAGCCGCTCGAGGCGCGCGGGTTCCGCTACTGGCGGCTCTAGCTCGATCGGGCAGGCAGTAGAACTCGGAACCTCGTTCCCTGACCGGGAGCGCTCTCGACTTCGATCTTCCCCCCGTGGGCCTCCACGATGGTCTTGGTCTGGTAGAGCCCGATGCCGAGGCCGTTCTTCTTCGTCGTCTGGAACGGCTTGAAGAGCGAGTTGGCGATGAACTCCGGAGTCATGCCGGAGCCGTTGTCGGCGACGGCGAGGAGCACCCAACCGTTCTCTCTCGACGTGCTCACGGTGATCCGTCCGGAATCACCCGTCGCGTCGTGGGCGTTCAGGACCAGGTTCGTGAGGACGTTCTGGATTTCCTCGGGATCGGCCTCGATCTTCGGGATGTCGCGGCAGTCGAAGACCAGGCTCGCTCTCATCGTTCCGTTCAGCCCGGAAAGGGACTCCTGGACCAGCGCGTTCAGGTCGCAGGTCACCCGGTTGAGTGAACGTCCTTTCGAGAGGGAGGAGAGCCTGGCGGTCATGGTCTCGATCTTGGAGACGCTCTTCTCCATCGTCTTCAGCAGGTCCTCGCGAAAGGCGGGCTTGTCGAAATGGACGGGGATGTTCTGCATCGCCAGCGAGAATCGGGAGGCGAGGTTCTTGAGGTCGTGGACGAAGAACGTCGAAAGCGTCTGGAACGTCTCCATCTCCTTTGCCCGCTCGAGCTCCTTCGTGAGCTGTCGATTGAGAAGCGTGGCCGCGGCCTGATCCGCGAGGGTTTTCAGAAGGGCGAAGTCTTCGAAGGTGTAGGGCCGCCCGGTGACCCGCTGGTTGATCGTGAGATATCCGATGGGCTTGTCCTCGTTTCCGAGGAGCGCAACGCTGTGGGAAGCTTGAACGACCCTCGCCAGATCCCGCGCCGCATCCGGGAGTCCCGGCGCCAGCAGGTCCAAGGGCTCGCCCAGCTCGGTCTCCATCACCTCGAGCCAGGCCCTACCCTCGCCATAATCCTTCAAGATCGCCGCCGCTTCCGCCGCGGAGAGCGCGGACGAGCCGGCGACGACGAGCTTCCGCTCGCCCTCCTTCACCAGCCAAAGGGTCGCGGAGGAGCAGCCGAAGGTCTCCGAGGCGATGTTGCAGATCGCCGTCGAGAGCGGGCCGATGGCGACGATCCGGTTGGTTCGTTTCGTGAACTCGTCCCAGATCCGGCGGTAGTCGTGCGTCGGGCGCTTCAGATGCCGGTTGACGAACTCCTTGACCCTTTGCTGGAGCTCGGTTGAAAGCAGCATCAGCGCCAGTCCGACGATGGCGACGAGCACCACGAAGGCGATTACCGGCGCGCTCTGGCGGCCGACGACGACGTCGATGAGCTCCACGAGGCCGGCGACGACCAGGAGGTAGACCCCCACCACCAGGAGCGTGAGCGAGTTGTAGAGAAACGCCTGGGAGGGATAGACGTCGAAGCTTCCCAGACGGCGCCAGACGAGCGAAGCGGCGACGAACGCGCAGGTCATGAGAAGAACGACCGAGCCGAAGGGAAGGAGCGACGTCTGGAACGCCGAATAGAGCAGTACCTGGCTGTAAGCGAAGAGCTCCACCCCGAACAGAATCCCGACCCCGAGGATGGTGAGCTTGATCTGCCAGAGGACCGTTCCCACGGCGGATCGAAGGGTGTTCTCGAGGTTCACCAGGATCGCGACGGCAGCCAGGAGAAGCGCGGCGTGCAGCCACTGTCCTCCGATTCCCACCGGGATGAGCCAGCTCGGCGTCGCGTAGGAGGTTCTCGTCACGAGCGAGTCCCATCCAAGGACGACGATTCCGACGGGGACGAAAAACGCAGCCGCGAGAGGCCATCGCCAGAGCCGGAGGAAACGCCGGGGGTCCGCGCGCGCGAAGGTCACGGCGAAGAGGAGCCAGAGTCCGGGGATCGCCGCCTCGGACGCGAACCGATAACGGTGCCATCGCATCACC
Organism: uncultured Acidobacteriota bacterium; assembly: GCA_963716925.1. Classification (GTDB taxonomy): domain Bacteria; phylum Acidobacteriota; class Vicinamibacteria; order Marinacidobacterales; family SMYC01; genus DAISKN01. The sequence goes on from CAVQUX010000006.1 coordinate 22,201, forward strand.
TGGGGCTCGAATCCCGCTTCGAGCGCCCGGGCTCCCAGAAGCTCGCGAACCGCGAGGGCCACCATGCCGAGGGCGAAAGCGCTATAAGCGAGGTGGCGGCGCTCTCTCCAGAAGACGAAGACCGCGAGGAGCAGGGAGGCCGCGGCCGCCGCGTAGGCCGGGAGGATTTCCCAGTTCCCCATCGCTGCCATCACTGGTTCAGGCCGTGGCCCGGTCCGGCTTCCGAATCCCGAGCTTCTCCATGAGCTCGTAGAGAGTCGGCCGGCTGACCTGGAGATCGGCCGCGGTCCGGGTCATGTTTCCATTGTGCTTGCGAAGCGTTTTCTTGATGAGATCGCGCTCGAGCTCCTCGCGGGCTTCCTTCAAGGTCACGCTCCGATAGCGCTCCTGCGAGCCCGAGCCGAGCTCGAGGTCCGCGGACGTGAGCTTCTTGCCTTCCGCCATGATGATCGCGCGCTTCACCCGGTTCTCGAGCTCCCGGACGTTTCCCGGCCAGTCGTACGACTGGAGGGCTTCCAGAGCTTCGGCGGTGAATGCGGCGATGCTTTTCTTGTTCTCCGCCGCGAACCGCTCCAGGAAGATTTTCGCGAGGACCGTGACGTCCTCTCCCCGCTCGCGGAGCGGCGGAAGGGCGAGCCGCACCACCGCGAGCCGGTAGTAGAGGTCTTCGCGAAACTTCTCCTCCTTCATCTGGCGATCCAGATCGGCGTTGGTGGCGGCGATGACCCGCACGTCGACCACGATCTCCTGGCGGCCCCCCACGCGCTCCAGCTTGTGCTCCTGGAGGAATCTCAGGAGCTTGACCTGCAGGGAGACAGGAAGCTCCCCCACCTCGTCGAGGAAGAGGGTCCCGCGGTGGGCGGACTCGATGCGGCCGGCGCGTCGAATATGGGCGCCGGTGAAAGCCCCTTTCTCGTGTCCGAAGAGCTCGCTTTCGAGGAGGTTCTCCGGGATGGCGCCGCAATTGATCGCCACGAAGGGGCCCGAGGCGCGCTCGCTCAGGCGATGGATCGCCCTCGCCACGAGCTCCTTGCCGGTGCCGCTCTCACCCGAGACGAGGACTTGAGCGTCGGATCCCGCGACCCTCCGGACGGCGCGGAAGACGTCCTGGATTGCGGGACAGAATCCGACGATTCCCTCGAACGTATCCCCGCCCGCGCTCTTCTGGAGCTCCCGGTTCTCGCGCTCCAGATCGTGGACGTGGCGAGCCCGCCGGAGCACGACGTTCAGCTCGTCGAGCTGGATCGGCTTGTTGAAGAAATCGTAGGCGCCGACGGAGATGGCGCGGAGCGCGTGCTCTCGCTGCTCCTGGCCGGTGATCACGATGACCTTGGTCTCTTTCTGAAACCTCAGGATCTCGTCGAGGAGTCGAAATCCCTCCTCGACGCCATTGGGGTCGGAGGTGAGCCCCAGGTCCAGAGTCACCAGAGACATGCAGTGCGTCTCGAAGAGCTCCATCGCCGAGGAGAAGTCCTCGGCTTCGAAAACCTCGTACTCCTCCGCCAGGGCCCATTTCATCTGGGTGCGGATGTCCTCGACATCGTCCACAATCAAGAGCTTGGTCTTGTCCATGAATTCCTCAACGGCTGACTCAACGCGCCAAGTATAAGATTTGATTGCCCTTACACACGTAGCGCCTGAGGGGGTCGGGGAACCACTGCGCTCTAACCGGGCTCAACTCCGGATGCCGGGTTGGGTTGGGGTGCCTAGTGTCAGACTCTTTTACAGTGACTCGGTTGCCATTGTCAAGTCAGTCGTTTGCAGGGGTACCGGGAGAGCCTTTTGGGTAAGATGGCGTCGAAATGTCTTACGCCCGGCGCGTGGTCCTCGCCGCCCTGGTGCTCGGAGTTGTCCTTCTGCTCGCCCGCGGGCTGTCCCTGACGGGTTACACCCCCGTAACCTCGGATTCCTACGTCTTCGGGGCATTCCACGTCCATTCGACCCTTTCCGACGGTCTCGCGTCCATCGAGGACATCGCGCGGGAAGCGAAAGCGGCGAGGGTCGGTTTCGTGATGTTAAGCGACCACGGGGCGCCCCACGCCGAAGCTACGGTGATGAAGCGAACCATCGACGGCGTTCGCATCATCGGAGGCTCGGAGGTCGGTATCCCCGAGGGCCATCTCATCGTCTCGGACGTCGACGCACTTCCGCTCTACACCCTTCCGCCGTTTCCCCCCGACGCGGTGAGCGACGTCGCCGCCTGGGGCGGCATGAGCATCGTCACCTACCCCGAAGACCCGGTGCACCAGTGGAGCTACTGGCAGCCGGACCTCGCTCCCGACGGAATCGAGATCGTGAACGTGACGTCGTACTTCCGCAGGAGCTCTCTCCGGCAGAAACTCGCCTGGGCGCTCTTCTCGGTCTTCAACCGCAACTACTACATCAGCGGCTTCGAGGCGCCGACGGAAGCGCTCGCGAGGTGGGACGAGCTTCTGAAGCACGGCCGCGTCCTTGGGTTCTACGCCGTGAACGCGCACGGAGGATTCCCGCTGACCGAGGAGAGGACGATCGGGATTCCCTCCTATCGAACGGCGATGGGATACGTGGGGCTCGCGGTCGACCCCCGTTACCGCGAGGCCCCCGAGGAGGCGATCCGGCGCGGCGAGTTCTTCTCTCTGGTGAGGGCGGCGGGAGAACCCGAGCGGTTCGAGTTCCTCGAGATCGATGGAGCCCTCCTCGTGCGCCTCGACACGAAGACGGCGGGCGCCCGCATGGACCTCAAGCGGAACGGCGAAGTCGTGAGCTCGACGAAGGAGAACGAGCTTCGTGTGGCGTCGCCCGAGCCGGGGGTGTACCGGGTCGAGGTCTACCTCGAAGACCATCCTCTTCTCGCCGGGGACGTCCCGTGGATTCTGTCGAATCCCCTCTTCATCGGCCCTCCGGGAGCTCCGGTCGAGAAACAATCGCTCGCCTGCAGCCGCGTCGATGCCGTGGCGCTCGCGGAGCTCGGGCTCGAGATGGACGACGAGTCGCAGGCGGAGATCGAGCGCGACGACACGGGAACGCTGAGGCTCTCTTATCTCCTCTCGCCGAAGACCCCTGAGAAAGTCGACCGGTGGGTGGCTCTCGCTCTCCGAAAGCCGATGGATCTCTCCTCCTACCGCGGGATCGAGATTCGGGGGAGCGCCCCCGAGCCCATGCGCTACTGGGTGGAGGTCCGGAGCGGCGACGACGGACACTACGCGTCCGTCCTGCTTCCGACCCCGGGCGCCGTGGCCATTCCCTGGGAGCGCTTCTACCCGACGCTCGGACCCAGGCGGGCGATTCCTCTCGCCACCATCGACGCGCTCTTCGTCACCGTGAACACCTCGAGCTCGCGCACGGGGTTCTCGGCGGAAATGACGCTGGAGTCGCTCGGGTTCTGCCGCTAGCGAATGGCGCTCGCGAGCATGCGAGTCAGGTTGCTCGACGTGTTACGCAACGTTCTGCATGCGATTGGCGAAATCACGGCCAGAGGTCGCCGGTGGCAACGGCTTTCCATCCTTCCGATACAGCTCAATGGCTTCTTCGACAATCAGACAAAGCTCCTCGAATACTTTTTTCTCGTCATCGCCGTGACAACCGCCGAGAATCAGGCCAGGCGCGCTCCCGACATAGCAGTGATCTTCTGCAGACCATTCGACGATCTTTGCGTATCTGGCGCTGTCTTTCATTTCTTCGACTCCTCCAGGGCCAACCGTACCGCTCGGACCTGGTACTGTTTCGCGTCATCTCCAAGTTTACCGGAAATGGTCACAGGTTTCTGGGCATTCGGATGGACGAAGTTTCGATGGCTTCCTTTGCCGCCGCGATTCACGAACCCAGCGCTTTCCAATTCGGCTATCAAGTCCCTTACCTTGGACGGCATCAACTTCTACTTCGAACCCTCATCCAATGCCTTTCGTATCGCGCCTGCGAGCTCTTTTCCCGCCTCGGACTCCAGGCTCGAAGGGTACCAGCCGATCCCGAGCCCTTCCTTCGCGTGCTTGGGGATGATGTGGAAGTGCACGTGGAACACCGCCTGATGGGCGGCGCTCCCGTTGTTCTGGAGGACGTTGTACGCGCTCGCGCCCGTCGCCTTCAGGACGGCGCGGCACAGTCGAGGGAGCACGCGGCCGAGCGCCGCGGCCGACTCGTCGCTGAGCTCGTGGAGGTAGGCCTTGGACTCCTTGGGCACCACGAGGGTGTGCCCCTTCGCGATCGGATTGATGTCGAGAAACGCGAACACGTGCTCGTCCTCGTAGACCTTGTGGCTCGGGATCTCCCCGCGGAGGATCCGGTCGAATATCGTCCCTTGGTCACCCATTGCCGAAATCTAGCATAATGCGCCCATGCGTCGATACGAGTTCGCGTCGTTCGGTCTGGATCAGTTGAAGATCGTGGAGCGGGAGGACCCCGCCCCGGGGCCGGGGGAAGTCGTCCTCGAGGTCGGGGCCTTCAGCCTCAACTACCGCGATCTCCTGGTGGTGAAGGGCTCCTACAACCCCAACATCGCGCTCCCGGCGACGCCGGCGAGCGACGCCGGCGGCACCATCGCGGCGGTGGGCGAAGGAGTGAGCCGCGTCCGGCCCGGGGATCGGGTCATGTCCCACTTCATCTCCGATTGGATCGACGGACCGTTCGAGAAGCGCTACGTCGCCTCGACCCTGGGGGTCCCCGGACCGGGGGTCGCGGCGGAGAAGGTCCTCCTGCCGGAGCGGGCGGTCCTGAAGGCGCCGAAGAACCTCGATGCCGCGGGCGCCTCGACCCTTCCGATCGCCGCCCTCACGGCGTGGAACGCTCTCGTGACCGAGGGCCGGCTCGAGCCGGGCCAGTGGGTGCTCACGCTCGGAACCGGCGGGGTGTCGGTCTTCGTCATCCAGATCGCGAAGGCGCTCGGGGCGCGGGTCATCGTGACCTCCTCGAGCGACGAGAAGCTCGAGCGGGCCCGCGCTCTCGGCGCCGACGTCCTCGTCAACTACAAGAAGAGCCCGCGCTGGGACAAGGACGTCCTCGACGCCACCAAGGGGCAGGGTGCGGACATCGTGGTCGAGACGGCGGGCATCGCGACGATGAGCGCCTCCCTCAAGGCGGCGCGCGCCGGTGGCCTGGTCGCGGTCCTCGGCGGAGTCACGGGCCTCTCGGGCGAGGTGAATATCGCGCCGCTCACCATGAAGCGGCTTCGCGTCCTCGGAATCCTCGTCGACTCCAGAGCCAATTTCGAGAAGCTCGTGGCCTTTCTTGAAGGGCTCGACGAGCACCCGATCCAGCCGGTGATCGATCGCAAGTTCCCTTTCGAGGAGCTCCCGGAGGCTCTGCGCCACATGGAGGCGGGGGCGCATTTCGGGAAGATCGTGGTGGAAGGACCGCGCTGACGCTCAGGACGCTAGAAGCTCTCTCCGGGTGACGAGAGCGCTTCGATCGACGTCTTTCAGGAGCGGGTGGCACCGATCGCGATCGGAGACGATGGGCTCCTGGACCCTCCAGTCGATGGCGAGGTCGGGGTCGTCCCAGCGAATCCCGCCCTCCTCTTCCGGCCGGTAGACGTCGGTCGTCTTGTACCAGACGCAGGCTTCCTCCGACAGCACGGAAAACCCGTGGGCGAACCCGGGCGGGATGTAGATCTGCCGATGGTCCTCCCCCGAAAGCCGCGCCTGCACCGAGCGCCCGAAGGTCTTCGAGTCCGGCCGGATGTCGACGGCGACGTCCTGGATCTCGCCTCGCACCACGGTGATGAGCTTTCCCTGCCGTCTCTGGTAGTGCAGCCCGCGGACGACGTTCCGGCGCGAGAGCGACAGATTGTCCTGGACGAAGACGGCGTCGAGCCCGGCTTCGCGATAGGCCGGCTCCTTGAACGTCTCGACCAGGAGTCCGCGCGCGTCCTGGTAGCGCACCGGCTCGAACAGGATCACCCCCTCGAGCTCGGTCGTTGCGGCCCTCACGGACGATCCCGGTTCACGAGGGAGAGAAGATAGCGTCCGTACTCGCTCCCCTGGCACGCTTCACCGAGCTCCTGGAGCGCCGGGGCGTCGATGAAGCCCATGTGAAAGGCGATCTCCTCGGGACAGCAGATCTTGAGCCCCTGTCGCTGCTCGACCGACTCGATGAAGTTCGACGCTTGATGGAGCGCTTCCTTGGTCCCGGTGTCGAGCCAGGCGAAGCCCCGCCCGAGCTTCTCCACGTGGAGCTCTCCGCGGTCCAGATAGAGGCGGTTCAGGTCGGTAATCTCGAGCTCGCCTCTCGCGGAGGGTGAGAGCGCCGCGGCGAGGTCGACGACCCGGCGGTCGTAGAAGTAGAGACCGGTCACGGCGTACGACGATTCGGGGCGCTCGGGTTTTTCGACCAGACGCAGGGGCTCGTCGTTCGCCCCGAAGCTCACGACTCCGTAGCGCTCGGGATCTCGGACCCAGTAGGCGAAGATGGTCGCGCCCGAGTCGCGCTCCGCGGCCCGCCGGAGGTGAAGCGTCAGCTCGTGCCCGTAAAAGATGTTGTCCCCGAGGACCAGGGCGCATCCCTCCCCGTCGATGAACTCCCGGCCGATGACAAACGCCTGCGCCAGACCCTCGGGCCGCGGCTGCGCGGCGTAGGAGATCTGGATGCCCAGACGGCCCCCGTCCCCGAGGAGCCCCTGGAAGAGCGGCTGATCGTGAGGGGTGGTGATGACGAGAATGTCCCGAATTCCCGCGAGCATGAGCGTCGAGAGCGGGAAGTAGATCATGGGCTTGTCGTAAACCGGCAGGAGCTGCTTGCTCACCGCCGCGGTCATCGGATAGAGCCGGGTGCCCGAGCCTCCGGCGAGAATGATGCCCTTCCGGATCACAGGAGCATTCTACCCGCTCAGACGAAGAGCGGCTCCGATTCCTTGGACAGCAGTATCCAGAGCCCGTAGGCGCCGAGCGCGGTGCCGATGGGAAAGTTCAGTAGATTCAGCGTCGACAGCACCACTCCGCCCACGCGGGCCCAGCGGCGGAACTTCGTGAGGCCGATGCCGACGACGAGCCCTGGAATCGACAGCAGGGCGATGAACGCGGATACCACCACTCCGATGCCCCCCAGGATCGGAACCGCCACGGAGGCGTCCGGCTCCTCGTGCGCCACGAGGCCGGCGACTCCCGCGAGGCCTCCGAAGAGTGCGAGGAACGCGAACGCCAGAAGGAGCCCGAGGCAGCCGAAGACGATGTAGAGGATTCCCAGGATCGAGACGTGCTGTTTCATGGGAGAGACGTTGTCCGTCATGATTCACCTCTCTTCGACGATACGCAGAAGGAGCGGGCGATAGGTGTCGATGCGGCGGTCTCTCAGGAAGTGAAGGAGCTCCCTGAGCTCGCGGATGCGCCCGAGGTCGAGGTCCGCGAGCAGCACCTCCTCCCCGCCCCCGGCCCGCGCCAGGACCTCTCCGAAGGGGTCGGCGACGAAGCTCTCGCCGTAGAACGTCATCTCGTCCTCGACTCCGACGCGGTTCACGGCGGCGACGAACATCCCGTTCGCGATCGCGTGCGATCGGATCACGGTCCTCCAGGCCTCGGCTGTGCTTTCGCCCGGCCGGTCCGGCTCGGAGCCGATGGCGGTGGGGTAGAAAAGGATCTCGGCGCCTTCGAGGGCGAAGACCCGCGCCACCTCGGGAAACCACTGGTCCCAGCAGATACCGACTCCGATGACTCCGTGGCGGGTGCGAAAGACCGGATAGCCGAGATTTCCCGGAGTGAAGTAGAACTTCTCGTGATACTGCGGTCCGTCGGGGATGTGAGTCTTGCGATATTTCCCGAGCTCGCGTCCGTCGGCGTCGAAGACCACGGCGGTATTGAAATAGACCCCGGGCCGCGCCTCCTCGAAGACGGGGACGATGAGGACGACTCCGACCTCGGCCGCGAGCGCGGCCATCCGCTCGGTGGTCTTTGAAGGAAGCGGCTCCGCCAAGGAATACCCCTTCACGTCCACCCGCTGTGGAAAGTAACGGGACTGGAAGAGCTCCTGGAGGCAGACGATCGAGGCGCCCTTCGAAGCCGCCTCGCGGATGCGCTCCTCCGTCTTTCGCAGGTTGAGAGCAGCGTCCCCGCCGGCCGAGAGCTGGAGGAGTGCTACTCGAGTCACGGGAGTTGCTCGAGGCCGGGAGGCGCCATGCCGAGAGGATAAACCATCGACTGCCGCTCGGCGAGGAGCAGGAGGGACCCTGGAAACGCCGCCCGGCGCCCCGGTGTTCCGTCCCGCGCGCCCTGGGGAGAACCGGCTTGCAACCGCTTTTGGACCGTGATAGCCTTCAATTCCCCCCTCACGATAACGTTAGTTTCAGTCCGGGTTGCGACACATGAAACGAAAGCAAGAACCGCGGGAAGTGGCAGGCAATCGGTCCGGCTCAAAGGTCACGAATCGCCGGAAATTCCTGGGAACAAGCCTCGGAGCCGCCCCCCTCATCGTTACCCTCGGAGGGTCGTCGGGAAGCTTTGACGACGGGAAGAAGAAATCCCTCTGGAGCTCCTCGAAGAAGAAAGACGGAGGCTGGGGATCGGGGGACGGCGGGGGTGGCAAGAAAAAGATGTACCAGGGCGAGGACTGGGACAAGTGGGACGAAGCGCCGCGCTCGGGAAGCAGCTATGACTTTTCCGAGAGCGACAAGAAATACACGGGATCCGCGAAGGACTCGGGTTGGGATTTCGAGCGTCCCGGTTCAGAATGGCGGAAGTGGCGGCCCGAAGTGGAAGAGACCGCGAAGCCGGATTGGGAATTCGGCACCGACGAGCGCAAGGTAACCCACATCGAAGACACCATCCGCTCGAAGGACTAGCTCTCCCCTTTCGCCCGCAGGAGAGAGGGTCTTGGTGCCGGAACGGTGGAGGGTCCCTGAAGACTGGCGGCTCGAGTGGCGCCAGTGGGGCAGCTTCCACGTGGTCTTCAACCCGGCGTCGGGAGACACCCACCTCTTGAACGCTCTCCCCGCTTTCGTGTTGAAGTCGCTCGAGACGAAAGCGGCAACGCTTCAAGAGCTCGAGGCAGCCCTGGCGTCCAATCTGCAAGACGGGACTCCCGCCGACAGGCTCTCGAGCGAGATCGAGGCGCTGGTCCTCGAGCTCGAGGAGCTGGGACTGGTCGCACCGGCTCCCTCTTGAACGTCTCCGCTCTCTCCGCTTCGGAGGTTCGCGATCGACTGGCGCGCGGAGCGTTCCGCCTCCGAATGGGTCCGTTCGTCACTCAGGTGAGGACCCGCCTCCCGAGTGTCGCGAGGAGCCTCGGCCTCCTGTACCACGATTATTCCCTGGAAGACGATTCGGGCATCGCCGATTTCCACGTCCGACTCGCTCCCCCGAGGGGGCTCCGGCGCTTCTACCGGCCGCAGGTCCTCTTCTTTCAGGAAGGCCGGAGTCAGTTCGAGCCCCTTCCTCAACGTCTCGCGCCGCCGCTTTTCGAGTGGGGCCTCAACTGGTGCGTTTCGAACCGCGCTCACCAATACCTCATCGTTCACTCGGGCGCGGTTGCGCGCAACGGCCGGGCATTGCTCCTTCCGGCATACCCGCGCTCCGGGAAGAGCACGCTCACCGCCGGTCTCGTGCAACGGGGATTCCGGCTCCTTTCGGACGAGCACGCTCTGATTCGACCGGAGGACGGACGCATCGTGCCGGTGCCCCGGCCGATCGCGCTCAAGAACGAATCCATCGCCCTCATCAAGGAGCTCGGGCCCGAGCTCGTCTTCGGCCCGACGTTTCACGACACCGAAAAGGGCGACATCACGCACCTTCGCCCCCCGGAGGACAGCCTCCGGCGCATCGACGAGACGGCGGTGCCCGCCTGGGTGGTCTTTCCCAAGTTCGTGCGGGGCGGAAATCACCGGCTCGAGCCGGTCGCGAAAGCGGCGGCGATGATGGAGCTCGTGGACAACTGCATCAACTACGGGGTTCTGGGCTCCGCGGCATACCGCGCCGTGGCGAGGCTGGTCCAAGAGTCGGTATGCCTGGCCCTGGACTTCGAAGACCTTCCCCGGGGGCTCGACGAGCTTTCACGCCTGCTGGAGAGAGCCGCGTGAAAAGCCACCTCGATGACCCCACCGGGTTTCTGGCCGACGCTCTCGGGAGGCCGCAGGATCTGCTCGAGCTGCACCCCGCCCGGTGGGACGAGCTCCTGTGCCGCGCGCGGAACACCCGCCTTCTGGGAAGGTTGGGGACGGAGCTCGAGGCGCTCGGACTCCTGGACTCGATTCCGGGAAGGGCGGCCGAACAGATCCGCGCGGAGCTCACCGCTGCCGCGGAGAACGCGCGTATGGTCCGCTGGGAGGTCAACCGCATCTCGCGCGCGCTCCGGGACGTCGGGGCTCCCGTCATCCTGCTCAAGGGCGCGGCCTACGCGCTCGCCGGGCTGCCGCCCGCCGCCGGGCGCCTGAGCTCGGACGTCGACATCCTGGTCCCGAAGAAGAGGCTCGCCGAAGTCGAAGCGGCGCTCCTCCGAGACGGCTATGAAGCCGCCAAGCTCGACCCCTACGACCAGCGCTACTACCGGACCTGGATGCACGAGCTCCCGCCCCTCTGGCACCGCGAGCGCCAGACGATGGTCGACGTCCACCACACCATCCTGCCGGAGACCGGTCGCGTGAGGCCCGACCCGCGGGCTCTCATCGAAGCCGCCCGGCCCCTGCGCGACGGGCTCCACATCCTCGCTCCGCCGGACCTGGTGCTCCACAGCGCCGCCCACCTCTTCCAGGACGGAGACCTCGATGGCGGGCTTCGCGATCTGGTGGACCTGGATCTGTTGCTTCGTCACTTCGGCGCCGATCCGGCCTTCTGGGAAGGGCTCGTTCCGCGCGCGATCCAGCTTTCGCTCGCGAGACCGCTCTACTATGCGCTCCGCTACTGCCAGGTTTTGCTCGGCTGCCCGGTCCCTGTCGCCGTGCAACGGGCGGCGCGGGTGGCCCAACCCATGCTGCCGCTACGCTCGTTCATGGACGCTCTGACCTGCCGCGCGGTCACGCCCGACGGCTGGGACAGCCCTTCCCTCGGAACGAGCCTGGCGCGACTGCTTCTCTACATCCGATCGCACTGGCTCCGTATGCCGCCGTTGCTCCTCACGCGCCATCTCGCGCGGAAGACCGCCGGCCGCCTGTTTCCGTCCCTACAGAAGAAAGCCTAGGACGACGTAGGCGAGGGCGGAGATTCCTCCTGCGAGCACGGCGTAGGGAAGCTGCGTCCAGGCGTGGGCGAAGAGATTGCATCCGCTCGCCTGTGCCGAGAGAACGGTCGCGTCGCCGTAGAAACACGCGTTGGAGCCGAAGGCGCCGGCGGAGACCACGGCTCCGATCGAGAGCGGAAGCGAGACTCCCATGGACTGCGCGAGGGGCACGATGATGGGGAGGCTCACGGCGTAGACTCCCCAGAACGAGCCCGTGGCGAAGGCGATGAGGGAGAGGGTCACGAACGTGACCGCGGGAAGCAGAGCGCCGCTCATGATCGGCTGCACGCTCTCGATGACGAACTGGGTGAGCCCCAGCTCCTCGTTCACGTTCCGGAGGCCGAACGACCCCACCACGATGCCGAGAGGATAGACCATCGACTGGAAGCCGAGGAAGAAGCTCTCCGAGATCTCCTTGAAGCTCAGGAGCCGCTGCGCGAGAAGGAGCACGATGGTCAGCGCCACCGCCACCAGGACCCCCTTCAGCGCGTCGCTTAGATACCAGGAGGCCGCGATGAGGGCGACGACCGGAACGACGAAATTCGAGAGCCGCGGGCTCGAGGGCGCCTTGTCGGCGCCGAACGCGACGTCGGACGCCGGAGATTCGGGGGGCGCTAGCTCGTCGTGGCGCGCTCGCAAGTCGGCCTTGCGCATCGGCCCGAAAAGGGGCACGAGTCCGGCCGCCACCAGCGGGACGATGAGGACGGCCACCCAGCCGTAAACGACATAGGGGATCACCGAGCCGTAGAGCGCGAGCCCTTCCCCCGGCGGCGCCGCGCCCACGCCCTCGAGCAGGCCAGCGACGTAGAACCCCCAGGTGCTGAGCGGCACGAGGACGCAGACCGGGCCGGCCGTCGTGTTGACGACGTAGGCGAGCATCTCCCGCGGGATGCGGACGCGATCGGTCACCCGCTGCATGGAGGAGCCGACCGCGAGGGCGCTCAAATAGTCGTCGAGGAAAATCACGAGCCCCATGAACCAGGTCGCGAGAAGCGCCCCCTTTCGGCCGCGGACCAGCGCTCCCACCTTCTCGCCGAAGGCAAGCGTTCCGCCGCAGCGCACCAGGAGGGCGATGAGCGCGCCGAAGAGCCCGACCACGAGGGTGATCCAGCCGACGGTCTCGTCTTTCATGACCGAGAGCATCGTGTCGGTGAAGGCGGAAAAGAAGCCGAAACCGCTCGTGAGCACGCAGCCGACGAGGGTTCCTCCGACGAGGGATTCGAACGTCCGGCGCGTCACGAGCGCGAGGAGAAGCACCGAGGCGGCGGGGACGAGGCTGACGACGCCGGCGTGATCTTGCAGGTGCTACTCGATTCCGGTATGGGACCTTCGACTCAGAGACGCCAGAGCATAGGGAGCAATCGAGAATGGGTCAACCGACCTGCCTTTGCTTTTATACTGTCCGCGGTGCCATTACCAAGGTTTGGGAATACCGGAGACCTGCCGCCAGGAATCCATACTGCAACACTGGATGAAGTGGAAGTTCGCTTCGGCGGCCCCCCCGCCACGAGAAAACGAATCGCCGAGCGGCTCCGTCGAATCCACGATTTTGGCAACTGGCACCGGTCATCTTGCACGGTTCGTCATCTTCGGATCGTTCGTCACCGATGAGCCAGAGCCAAATGACCTGGACATCGTTATGATAATGGACGATGCGTTCGACGCCGGAACGTTGACGGGAGAAACGGCCCTGCTCTTCGAGCATCCGGTAGCGCAGCCGCTGTTCGGCGCCAGTGTATTCTGGGTCAGACGATTTGCGGCCCTCGGAGGTGAGGATGCGTTCGTCAATCACTGGCAGGTCAAGCGCGACGGGAGTCTGCGAGGGATCGTCGAGGTGCTTCGATGATTAGAAATGACCAGGAATTGAAGACGACACTCGAGAGAATCGACGTGTTTCGGCGCCAGGTGACGGAATTGCGGCGCAAGGAAACGAACCAAGAGAACTACCGGCTCGCGGTCTCCGGCTACCTGACGGAGATCGATCGCATGAATTTGGAAGTGCGTGAGTATCTGTCGTTCCTTCCAAGCCAGTTGGAGCCGACGTCTTCTCGTTAGAACCTATCCCAGGAACTCTTCCGCCCAGCGTTCGAAGACCATCAGCGGGAAGAGCTGGTGTGCGTGGTTCTTTCCGTCCTCGAGGTGCTCGCGCAAGCGCCTTTCGACGGCGGGCCATTCGAAGAGGCCCCGGGCTTCGATGCGGTCGCGCGAGAGGAGCGATTCCATCAGGGGCCGGAGCTCGCCGCGGAGCCAGTTCTTCATGGGAATGCTGAAGCCCTCTTTGCGGCGGTTCAGGATGTGCGAGGGAAGCTTGTCGGCCATCGCCTGCTTCAGAATGTGCTTCCGCCGGTAGCCTTTGAGCTTCAGCGAGCCCGGCATGCGGAACGCGAGCTCGACGACGTCCTTGTCGAGAAACGGCGCCCTCGCCTCGAGAGACGTCGCCATGCTCATGCGGTCCACCTTGACGAGGATGTCGTCGGCGAGGAACAGCTTGAAGTCCGCGTGGAGCTGGCGGTTGAGGAGGTCCTCTCGCCTGTCGTCGAGGATCGAGATCACGGGCGCGGCGGCGGAGAAACCCGCGAGGGAGGAGCGCAGCCCCTCGGAGTAGAGCTCGGTCTTCTCGCCGGCGGTAAGGTGCGAGAGCCACCGGTAGTGCTGGAGCTCCCCGGGGGCGCGCGCGCCGGCGAGGAAGCGCTTCACCGAGTTTACGAGCCCCTTCTTCTTCGGGCTATCGGGGAACCACTCGCTCGCGCGCTCGAGGAGTCCGAGGGCGCTCCGGCCGGGAAACGTCGACAGCGTCCGCGCGAGCCGGTCGGCGGCGTACCAGTCGTAGCCGGCGAAGAGCTCGTCTCCCCCGTCCCCCGAGAGGACGACCTTCACTTCGCGCGAGGCCACCTCCGAGACGAGATACGTGGGGAAGAGGGAAACGTCGGCGAAGGGCTCGTCGAGGTGAACCACGAGACGATCGAAGAGAGAGACGACGTCGGGGGTGAGGATCTCCTCCCGGTGCTCGGTCCCGAAGAGCTTCGAGATCTCGCGCGCGTACGACGACTCGTCGTAGCTCCCCTCGCGAAACGCGATATTGAACGTCTTCACCGGACGCGACGATGCCTCGGCCATGAGCGCCACCACGGTCGAGCTGTCGATGCCTCCCGAAAGAAACGCCCCGAGGGGGACGTCGGACATCATCTGCGAGCGCACGGCGGAGGTCAGGGTCTCCCGGAGCTCTTTCGCCCACGACTGCTCGCTTCGGCCTTCCGTAACCGTCTCCGGCGCCCGCCAGTAGGCCCAGGTCAAGACCTTCCCTCCCTCGACGCTCATGGCGTGCGCGGGCGGGAGCTTCGAAACGCCCTCGAAGATCGTCCGCGGCGCGAGGATGAACTCGTAGGTCAGGAACAGATCGAGCGCTTCCAAGTCGAGCTTCCGGGGGACGTCGGCCCGGGAGAGGAGGGATTTGATCTCGGAGGCGAAGACGATGTCCTCCGGTCCCTCGTGGTAGTAGAGGGGCTTTTCCCCGGCGCGGTCTCGCGCCGCGAGGAGCCGCGCGCGCCGGCTGTCCCAGAGGGCGAAGGCGAACTGTCCGGAGAGCCGCTCCACCACGCTGTCGCCCCAGACCTCGTAGCCGTGCACCACGACTTCCATGTCGGACCCGGTCTTGAAACGGTGGCCCTTCGCCACCAGCTCCTCCCGCAGCGGGCGGAAGTTGTAGATCTCGCCGTTTCCCACGAAGGTGATGGTCTCGTCCTCGTTCGAGATCGGCTGGCGGCCCCCGGCGACGTCGATGATGGAAAGCCGCTTCAGACCGAGGGAGACGCCGGGGAGGGTTACGACGCCGGTATCGTCGGGTCCGCGGTGGTGGAGCTTCGACACCATGCGGCCGATGACCTCCGGATCGAGAGAGCGCCTGGGGTCACGGGCGACGACGCCGGCGATCCCGCACACGGCTCAGGACCCGTTTCGAGAGGCGAAGAGCTTTTCCCCGCCGAGCTCGAGCACGAACTTGAGGTAGGGGAAGACCTGCTTCATCGCCGCGGCGTTCACGAAGCAGGGGCTGGCGCAGGTCGGGCACACGCGCTCCAGGAGCTCCTGCCTCACCGCGAGGTTCTCAGGGTCGAAGTAGAGATCGTGAGCGTCCTTCTCGCGAAGGTTCCCCAGGATGCGGCTGTTCTCGCAATAGGTGAAATCCCCGTTGGGGTTGAGGAGCACCCCCTGGTCCATCGACGGGCAGGGCATGGTGCGCTTCATGTTGTTCTGGAACATCTTCACGTAGCCCTGATAGAGGAGCGCGTCGCCGTCGATGAGGCCAGACTCCTGGACGCGCTTGCGAAAGAAGCTCGCGAGCTTCGGAAAGTCCTCGGTCTTCAGCTCCGTCGACTCCACCAGGTCCATGTTCCCGAAAGCGAGCTCCGAGTAACGGGCGATGGAGAAGACGACGTTCAGGTCCTCTTTCTTGCAGAGCTCGTAGATACGCTCGCCTTCGTCCATGTTCTGGGCGGTGAAAGTGAAGGACACGCCGAAGTTGAAGAACTTCTTCTTCTGGAGCTCTTTCATCGCGTGCACGGTGTCCATCGCCCGCTCGAACGCGTGCCACACGCGGCGGATGTCCTCGTGGGCGTCGCCGACGCCGTCGAGACTGACCCTGGTCCCGAAGACGAACCCGCGCTCGTTGGCGACGTCGATGATGCTCTCGAGGGTCGAAACCACCCGGTCCTTGACGAAGCCGTTGGTGTTGAGCGTCATCTTCCGCAGGCGCGGCATGTGGTCCGCCATGATGTTGACGAGCTCCACCATGTCCTTGCGGAGCGTGGGCTCGCCCCCGGTGATCCCGATGTACTCGATGCCGCGGAAGAGGCGGCTCGAGAACGCCCGACGGTACTCGTCCGTCGTCAGGTCGTCGTGGTAGGGAAGCTTCCACGAGTTGCACATCACGCACTTCGAGTCGCACTTGTAGGAGACGTTGAAGATGAGGACCGTGGGCGCGATCGCCTTGAAACGACCCACCACCTGGGTCTTCAGGAAGTCCGCGGGGAGCGAGGGAAGGCTCGACTTCAGGAGCTTCCCGACGTAGGTCTTGTCTCCGAACACGAAGGCTCAGTCTTTCTTTCTGCGATCCCGAATCGTTTTCGCGGGGACGCCGGCGGCGACATGGTACGCGGGGACGCTTTCCAGCACCACGGCGCCAGCGCCAATTATAGCCTGTTCTCCCACGGAAACACCGCCCGCGACGACCGCGTGGGCCCCGAGCCAGGAGCCGTCGCCGATCCGGATGGGAAGCCCGATCCTCCCCTGCCGGGAGATGGGGACGTCGACGCGGTCGTGCATGTGGTCTCCTCCGACGAGGTAGACGTAAGCGGCGAGCATCACGTCCTTTCCCACCCGGACCTCGTCGGCGGCGAAGATCTCGCAGTTGAATCCGAGGTTCGCCCGCTCCTCGAGGTGAATGTAGCCGTTCTTGCTCGAAAGGATGGTGTTCCGCCCGAGGAAGACGCCGTCCTCGAGGACGATTCCCTTGTTGTCCAACCCTTTGGCGTCGAGAAGGACGTGATCGTCGACGATCACGTCGTTTCCGATTCGAATCTTGCGAGGGTGCCTCAAGACGACGTTCTGGCCGAAGGTAACGTTCCTGCCGCAGGCGCCGAGAAGCAGAGGGTAGAGCTTCGAGCGCAGGAAGAGACCGAGAGCGCCGGGGACCCAGGAAGAGAAGAGCATCACCAGCTCGTAGAGCACGAGCGGCCCGAAAGAGTCCTGACCCACCACCAGCTCGCCGTACTTCTGGAGCTTCGATTTCTTCTGGTCGGCGATCTCGGTCTGGGCGATCTGGATTCGCCGGTCGTTGGGCTGGGCCTCAGTGGACATGGATCCACTCATTTTAGTCTATCAATGCCGCGGGGGGACTCTGTTCATGGCCCCGCGGCCGAAGATGTCGGCGGAGCATTCCCACTTGGCGGGCCGGGCTCGCTCCGCTCGCGCAGGGTGCGGATGCATTTTTTCAGCACCCTGACTAGATCCATCCCGCCTCGCGATACCAGTCGAGGGTCTTCCCGATTCCCTGCTCGAGCTCCACCTGCGGCTCCCAGCCGAGGACCTTACGGGCCTTGTCGATTCGGAACGCGCGATTCTTGAGGTAGAAGTCGAGGCGGCGGCGGTGGAGCGGCGGCTCGATGCCGAGTGGGCGGCAGAGATCCTCGCAGAGCGCGGCGGCGGCATAGAGCGGTCGTGCGGGCCAGTGGAATCGAGGAGGCGCGACACCCGCCTTGCGGGCGATGAGCCCGACGAGCTCCTCGACCGTCGTGTAGCGGGCTCCGGCCAGGATGAAGGCCTCTCCCAGAGCGCCCGGGGTCTCTGCCGCTTTCATGAACCCCCGGGCGACGTCCTCGACGTGAGTCAGGTGATAGGACACCCGGCCCGAGCCAATCATCGGGAAACGACGCCGGGCGACGCCCTTGAAGAGCTTGAGGAATCGCCGATCACCCGGGCCGTAGATTCCGACCGGTCTCAGGATGACCGCGCGGAGGCCGCGCTCCCGGTGGAGAGCGAGAACGATGTTCTCGGCTTCCACCTTCGTCCGCTGGTAGATGTCCCCGGGGTTGTAGGGCGCGCTCTCGTCGGCCTCGCCCTCGACCTCGCCGTGGACGCCGCAGGTGCTGCAGTAGAGGAAGGGGATGCCCTCCGCGAGCGCCGCCTCGGCGAGCCGGCGCGTACCGAGGACGTTGACGTCGTGATAGGTGTGATCGGAAAACCTCGCCTCCCGATACACGGCGGCGATGTGAAAGACGCGGTCGACGCCTTCGACCGCCTGCCGCAATCGCATCTCGTCCGAGAGATTGCCCTCGAACCGCTCGACGTCGACGTCCTTCAGCAGGTCGAGGGCGCTCGTCCGGCGGACCAGCGCCCGGACGCGGTGTCCGGATTCGACCAGCATGCGCGCCAGGTGGCTCCCGGTGAACCCGCTGGCGCCGGTGACCAGAACCTTCAGCATCGCCTCCCGGCGGCCTCAGGATACGTCATTTCGAGCCTGGACTTGACTGACACCTTTTGTTAGGCTTGTGTGTTTTAACCAAAACAATATGGAGGTAGATTTTCGCAGCATGAATACCCAACCTCGACGAAGGCCGATCTTCGCTCTCGGCACTACGACCCTCGCCCTGGCCCTCGCGCGATGCGAGGAAAGCAGTGAGAACAATGGCACCGGATCGAGCACGACCCTCACCGCTCCGGGCATCGTGGGACCGAACGGCTCCGACCCCCTCGGGGACAATCAGCCGACGCTCACCGTCACCAACGTGACGGTCTCGACCGGCGCCGCTCCGACCTACACGTTTCAAGTGGCTACGGACCAGGCGTTCACCGCCACCGTGGCTCAGGCTTCCGGAATCGCCCAGGGCTCCGGCCAGACGAGCTGGGAAGTGAGCCAGCCCCTGAATCAGGGCTCCTATTTCTGGAGGGCGCGTGGAGACGCGTCCGGAACCGCGGGCCCCTACTCCGCCGTCGCGCAGTTCTCGATTCTGGGAGTGGGAGGCCCCGGCGAGACGGTCGTGGTCTTCGACGACCTCACCGACGGCGGGACACTCGCGACCGATCGCGAGGGAGGAACTCTTACGCCTCAGGGCTGGCGCGTGAACAACAACACGGACTATCTCCAGTATGACGTGCCTACCATCGAGAACGGGTACGTGCAGTGGCAGAACGTCGGTCTCACCCCGCGGGGCGTCAACGACGCGTCGCACATGCTCTTCGGCATGTGGGACCCGACGGCGGGGGCCTATCGGCAGAACGCGTTCCGGGTCCACCTGCAGAAGCTTTGGCCGGGTACTCACAATCCGCCGTTCCTCCGTTTCCGGTGGATCTCCCAGGGCCGCGAGGACGAGGCGGTGTCCAACTTCCTGGAGTGGAATCCCGCGCAGACGTACACGTGGAGAATCGATTGGGGTCCGTCCGGTGGAGCGAACGTCGCGCGCGTGTTCCTCGATGGAGTCGAGATCATGAGCTTGGGCTACAACCGTCCCTACCAGCCCGAGACGCACTACATCGAGCTCGGAGTCAAGGAGCGGCACGAATCGGTGATCGATGCCGTATACCGGAACCTCGTCATCGTGCGACGATAACAACCATGAGGAAGCATCTTTTCGCTGTTTCTACCCTGGTTCTCGGCCTGCTCGCCGCTTCCTGCGGCGACGACGGGCCCTCCGGACCGAGCGGTTCGACGGCGACCGTGGGGGCGCCGCGAATCGTGAGCCCAACCGACGGAGCCCAGGTCGCGGGCGTGGTCACCCTCACGGTCTCCAACGCCGCCGTGACTGGAGGATCCGGGCCGGCTCGCTATACGTTCCAGATCGCGAGAGATTCCGCTTTCACGAATATCGCGGCCCAGGCGAGCGACATTCCCGAGGGCACGGGAGGTCAGACTTCCTGGAGCGCGGGGTCGGAGCTCGCGAGCGGCGATTTCTTCTGGCGGGCGCGGGCGACGGTTGGAACGACTCAGGGGCCGTTCTCCGCGTCGAGCCGGGTCGAGTATCGCGGTGGAGCCACGACGAGCGGCGCCACCGACGTCGTCCTGTTGTTCGATCCCCTCACCAACGGCGCGAGTCTCGGAGACCGGGGCGGCGGACAGCTCACCCCCGAGGGATGGCTGGTCGAGGCCTCCTCCAACTTCATCGTCTACGACATGCAGACGATCGAGACGGGCTTTCTCGAGTTCGACATCAAGGGTCTCGACATCCGCAACCCCACGCGCGACGCCCGGCACCTGTTCTTCATGTGGGACCCGAGCCTCGGAAGCGACATGACCGGCAACCGGTTCCGGGTAAGCCTCCAGAAGCTGGACGGCCGGAGCTCGATCAACGACAACTGGCTCCGGCTGCGGTTCATCTCCCAGGGACGGCAGGTCGACCTGGGGAGCACGTTCCGCGGCTGGGTGCCCGAGAACACGTACCGCATCCGCCTCGAGTGGGGCGATGAGGGCGGGCGGAACGCCTGCCGCCTGTTCATCGACGGCAACCAGATCTTCTTCTTCGAGTACCCGAGGTCCTACATCCCGGTGATCCATCGGATCGAGCTCGGAGCCGCCGGGCGGGCGGAGACGCCGGAGGGAGCGATCTACTCGAACGTGATCATCGGGACCAGGTAAAAGCTCGACCGGGGAGCTCACCTCGCGTGCGGGGTGAGCTCCGCTACTCGCGGTCGAGTTTCTCGCGAATCGCGTACGGGGGGGTGCTCCGGTTCTCGTGGTAGATGCGGGCCTGGAGCTCGCCGATGAGACCGAGACTCAGGAGCTGCACCCCGAAGACCATGAAGAGCACCGCGAGAAGTAGGAGCGGCCTTCCACCGATGGGCTGCCCGAGGCCGAACTTCACCCACGTCAGATAGGCGCCGAGGGCGAACCCGACCGCGCCCATCGAGAGCCCCGGGAGACCGAAGAGCTGCAGCGGCCGGTGCGAGAAGTCGAGCAGGAACTTCACCGTGATGAGGTCGAGGACCACCCGCACCGTCCGGGAGATCCCGTACTTCGATTGCCCCGCGCGCCGGGGGCGATGGCCAACGACCATCTCGTCGATCGCTACCCCGAACCCGCTCGCTACCGCGGGGATGAACCGGTGCATCTCGCCGTAGAGCTGCAGGTTCTTCACCACCTCGGACCGGAAGGCCTTCAGCGTGCATCCATAGTCGTGAAGATGGACGCCGGTGGTCACGGAGATGAGCCAGTTCGCGATCTGGGATGGAAGCTTCCGGGCGAGAAACGCGTCCTTCCGGTCCTTCCTCCAGCCGCACACCATGTCGAATCCCGCGTCGAGCCGCTCGACCAGGCGCGGGATGTCCGCGGGATCGTTCTGCAGGTCGGCGTCCAGGGTAACGATGACCGGGGCCCGCGCTTCGGCGAAGCCCGCGGCCAGCGCCGCGGTCTGGCCGAAGTTCTTGCGGAACCGAACGACGCGCACGCGCTCGTCGCGGTGATGGAGTGACTTCAGGAGCGCGAAGCTGGCGTCGGTCGATCCGTCGTCGATGAACAGGATCTCGTACCGCTTTCCGAACGGCTCGAGGGCGAGCGGAGAGCTCCTGGTGAAGCGCCGCGAGGTTTCCTTCCTCGTTGAAGACCGGGATGACGACCGAGAGCTCGGGCTCGAGGACGGGAGAGCTCGAGGACCGCTCGCGAGCGGATCGGGTTTCCGTCCCGGAGGCCATCGACGGAAGTATATACTACCGCCCGGACTCGGGCCTCATGGCGAAGATAAGTCTCGATCAGGTGAGGAAGCTCGCGGCGCTCGCCCACCTCTCCCTCACCGACGAGGAGTGCGAAGGCTTCACCCAGGACCTCGAGCGAATTCTGGAGTACGCCGAGACCCTCCAGGCGCTCGACACGGCCGACTTGGCCAATCTGGCCAATCTGGCCAATTTGGAAAGCGTCGAGCCGACCTCGCACGCGCTCCTGGAAAAGGGCCTCGAAGGCGAAGCGAGCCTGCGCGCGGACGAGCCCGCGCCGGGTCTGGACCGCGAGCGCCTGCTCGAGAGAGCCCCCGACGGCGGAGACGGGCTCTTCAAGGTGCCGCGAGTGCTCCCGTGAGCCTCTGGGACCTCTCCCTCCGCGCGCTGCGCGATCGCCTCGCCCGGGGCGAGCTCACCGCGGAAGAGACCGCAAGGACGCTCCTCGACCGTATCGACGCCAGAGACGGGGCTCTGGGGGCGTTCCTCCTGCCCCTGGCCGATTCCGCTCTCGAGCGGGCCCGGACGCTGGACCGCCTCCCCCCGGCCGAGCGCGGCCCGCTGCACGGCGTCCCCATCGCCGTCAAGGACATCATTTCCCTGGAAGGCAGCCCCACCACCGCGGGCTCGCGCATTCTGGAAGGCTACGTTTCCCCCTACAGTGCGACGGTGATAGAACGGCTCCTCGCCGCGGGCGCCCTGATCCTCGGGAAGACCAACCTCGACGAGTTCGCCATGGGCTCCTCCACCGAGAACTCGGCGTTCCAGACGACGAGGAATCCCTGGAGCCCGGATCGCGTTCCCGGAGGATTCGAGCGGGGGCTCGGCCGCGGCGGTGGCCGCGCGGCTCGCGCCCGCGGCCCTCGGCACCGACACCGGCGGCTCCATCCGCCAGCCCGCGGCGCTCTGCGGCGTCGTCGGGCTGAAGCCGACGTATGGCCGCGTCTCGCGCTACGGCCTGGTGGCGTTCGCGTCGTCCTTCGATCAGATCGGTCCCATCTCCAGGACCGCCGAGGACGCGGCGCTCCTCCTCGAGACCCTGGCCGGCGCCGACCCGAGGGATTCCACCTGCTCGAACCTTCCCGTGCCCCGCTACTCGGAGGAGATCGCGCGCGACGTTCGGTCTCTTCGCGTCGGCATCCCCCGCGAAGTGGTCGGAGAGGGCGTCGATAGGAACGTGCTCGAGGCCTTCGACCGCGCCGCGCGCAAGCTCGAAGAATTGGGCGTGGCGCTCGAAGAAGTCTCCCTTCCCGCCGCCAGGCACGCAATCGCCTGCTACTACCTTCTCGTCACCGCGGAAGCGAGCTCGAACCTCGCCCGCTACGACGGCGTGCGCTACGGGCTCCGGATTCGAGGCTCCGGCCTGCACGAGATGATGAGCGCGACGAGAGGAGCGGGATTCGGGCGCGAGGTGAAGCGGCGCATCCTGCTCGGGACGTTCGTTCTCTCCGCCGGCTACTACGACGCCTATTACGAGAAGGCCCAGAAAGTGCGGAGCCTCGTCGGTCGAGACTTCGCCCGCGCCTTCGAGAGAGTCGACGCGATACTCCTCCCGACGACCCCCGAGCCGGCGTTCCCGATCGGCGCCAAGTCCGAGGACCCTCTCGCGATGTACCTGGCGGACGTGTTCACCATCACCGCGAACCTCGCGGGAACACCGGCGGTGAGCTTCCCCGCGGGCTTCGATCCCGCGGGCCTACCGATAGGCGTCCAGCTCGTCGGAAGGCATTTCGACGAGGCGACGATCCTGAGGCTCGCGCACGCGTTCCAGTCGGAGACGGACTTTCACCAGAAGCGGCCAGAGGCGGCGGACTAGGCTGCGGCGCGCCTCCACCGGATCCATACGTAGACCGGAACTCCGGCCATCAGGAGAAGAACCCCCAGTACACGATCTCCTGGCCCGGCGCCGCCGATCGCCCAGAGCGAGTAGGCGAAGGCCAGAATCGAGATCGCGAGCCCGCCTCCCGAGCCGCTTTCCCGAGAACCGGGCCGGGTCCTTGATGTAGATCATGACTTCCGACATCGTGCAGAAGATATAGGGAACCAGGGTATTGAGGGTCGCGAGGAGGATGATGAACGTGAACTGTTCCACCAGGCTCTTGTTGTAGTTCATGATCGAGCAGGATGCTCGCGAGGACGCTCGAGAATACGAGAGCGTTGGCGGGAGTGTTGAACTTCGACACCTTCCCGAAAAACGCGGGGAACAGCGAATCCCTCGCCGCGGCGAGAGGAATCTGGCCCTGGAGAAGGAGCCACCCGTTCAGCGCGCCGAAGCACGAGACCACCGCGCCGAGGGCCACGAAGGTCCCCGCCCAGGATCCCCACATCTTGACGGCGGCATCGGCGAAGGGCGCGTTCGAGGTTCCGAGCTGCGCCGAGGGAATGACGCCCATCACCGCGACCGTGCCGAGGATGTAGACCGTCGCGGCCAGACAGCGTTCCCAGAATGGTGGCGCGCGGAATCGTGCGCTCGGGATCGTGCACGTGCTCCGCCGGGGTCGTTCCGGACTCGAGACCGAGGAACGCCCAGAGGGTCAGGGCGACGGTCGCGGTGATGGCCCCGAACGTCGACTGTCGGTGGCGTTGAACGGCACGAAGTTCGAGCCGTTGACGTAGAGCAGGCCGACGGTCGAGAGTAGCAGCAGGGGCAGGAGCTTGAGGATGGTGGTTACGAGCTGCACCACTGCCCGCGGTGTGGACTCCAATGACGTTGACCCAGGTCAGGCTCCAGATCGTCGCGAGCCCCACGCCCGCCGCGAGGACGGGGTTCGACTTTGAGGCCCGTCCAGAAGAACGACAGATAGCTGACGAACGCGACGGCGATGGCGACGTTCGTGGTCCAGATGGAGATCCAGTAGCCCCAGGCGATCGAGAAACCCGGGGAAATCGCCGAATCCCTCGCGGGTGAAGGTGTAGGGGCCCCCGGATTTTTTCACCAGCCGGCTCAGGCGCGCGAAGACGAGCGCGAGGAGCGTGGCGCCGGCCGCCGACACCAGCCATCCCACGATGCTGATACCGCCGAAGGGTCCGAGGGACGCCGGCAGGAGGAAGATACCGGACCCGATCATGTTTCCGACGACCAGAGCGGTCACCATGGCGAGGCCGAGTTTTTTCTGGGACATAGTCACCCGCTGAATGTGGCCGCTACCCTATCACTATCCCCTCTACTTCCCGAAATGATCCCAGCCGGCGGGCGACAACGGGCGGACGACGCCGTCGCGGCCCACGATCGCGACACCCTCTTCCGGCGTCGTTTCACCGATTCGGGTCACGTAGAGATCGAGTCCCCCGAGGAAGGCAGCCAGCTTCTCCTCGCTTCCGCTCGTGAACAGGAGCTCGTAGTCCTCGCCCCCGCCCAGGGCGGAGAGCGTGGGATCGCGATTCCAAAAGCGCTCCCAGGCGAGAAGACCCGGGGACAGAGGAAGCGACGTCTCCTCGATTCGGGCTCCCACGCCGCTCGCCCGGCAGAGGCGATGAAGGTCGAGGGCGAGGCCGTCGGAGACATCGATGCAGGCGGTCGCGAGACGCCGGCGGTTCAGCTCGCGCCCGAGGGCCAGCCGGGGCTCGGGGTCGATGTGAGAGCGGATGCAGGCTTCCGCGAGGGCGATCGGCCCGCCCCGCAGGCCCTCGGGCACGATGAGCCCTCCGCCTGGAGCGAGGACCGCGCCGCGCTCCAGGAGCTTCCAGCCCGTGAGCGAGGCGCCGATCTTCCCCGAGACATAGATGCCGTCGCCCGCCCTGGCGCCCGATCGCCTGAGGGCGCGTTTCTTCACGGTGAAGCCGACGACCGTCACGTCCACGAGGATCCCGCCGGGAGACGAGGCCAGGTTTCCCCCGACGAGGTCCATGCCCAGCTCCCGCGCCCGCTCGTGAACCCCCGCGACGAGCTGCCACAGTGCCCCGACGTCGCTCTCGGGGGGCACGGCGAGCGAAAGCAGAACGCCGAGCGGCTCTCCCCCCATGGCGGCGACGTCGCTCGCGTTCACCGCGACCGCCTTCCGCCCGAGAAACCTCGGCGGCATCCACCGGCGCTGGAAGTGCACGCCTTCGACGAGGGAGTCGGTCGTGAGCAGGAGGCGCTCGCCCGGAGGCGGCTCGAGGATGGCGGCATCGTCCCCGATGCCGAGGACCACGGTTTTGCCCGTCGGAGGGAACCTCTTGGGGAGCTCTCGAAGGAAAGCATCCTCTCCGAGCTCCGACAAGCGCATCTTTAGGGTTAGTGCTCGCGAGCCTCTTCGGCTCGCTCGCCCACCGCGCTCCTCGATGAATGCGGATGTTTCGCGCGGCACCCTGCGATGGTGGCCCCGCCGTGCCGTGTGAGGAATTCTATTTGAACCACCTGTTAAGGCCGGGGCCGCTTCCCAGCGCTCGTCGCGAACTCGCCCGAAGGGAGCCATGCTCGGAGGCGCCGGGTTGAGCCCCGTTCAAATAGACGTTGGTCCAACAAAATCTCCTCATCACGCACACGGCAGGGCAACTCGAATCGTAATGCCTACGGAAGCGCCGGCGAGGTCTGGGTCGGCTCCCGCAACGATTCCTCGAGCGCCGCAAGGAGCTCGCGAGCCGTGGCCTCGACGCGCTCCTCGCCCGAACGATGCCGCTCTTCCAGCTTGAAGAACTCGTCGGCGATGTTGAGCGCCGCCAGAACCGCCACCCGTAGCGGGTCGGAAGTACCCGTCGACTCGGACAGGGTCCTCATCTTCGTATCCACGTGCCGCGCGAGATCCTCGACGTAGGTGCCGTCCTCCTCGGCTCTCAGGCTGTAGCTCTGTCCGAAGATCGTCACCGTTACCAGGCTGCCGTCCGACTTGCCGCTGTCGCTCTTCGAGCCCCGTTTCCGAGTATCGCTCATTGCCCGGTCATTCTAAGCGAACCGCGAGCTCGATTTAAAGCCGCGCGCCCGCCGAAGCCCGGAGGGCGCAGGCGGAAGCATCAAAGATCGATTCGCTCGATCCGTTCCAGCAGGTTCTGGACCTTGGCCCGGATGATTTTCCGCTCGTCCCGCAGGAGCTGGAGCTCCTCGTGGACTTCACTGGAGGGCGCGGAAGGCCCTGAAGGAGCGAAGGACGGGGACGGAGGCGGAGGCGGGGCGCTCGCGGGGAGCTCCCCGAGCTTTCGATGAAGCTCCGCGATCTCGCCGGTCAGCGAGTAGTTCGCCTCGCGGAGCTCGGCGATGAGCTTCGTCGCGCGCTCGACTCGATCTCTCAGCTCCGCGAGACGGCTTTGGGCGTCGTCCACCCTCGGCTTTTTCTCACCCACCGCTTTCGACTCGGCGCCTGATTTGAAAGGCCTCAGGTCGCGGTGAGCGCCTGGCGGGCAAGGGCCACCAGCTCCGAGAACGCTTTGTCGTCGTGAATCGCGAGCTCCGCGAGCTGCTTGCGGTTCAGGTCCACGCTCGCCTTCGAGAGGCCGGCCATGAACGTGCTGTACGACATCTCGTGGGCGCGCGCGGCCGCTCCGATGCGAACGATCCACAGGCTTCGGAAGTCGCGCTTCTTCTCCCTCCGACCGCGGTAGGCGGATACCAGGGCCTTGTCGACCGCCTGTTTGGCGGAGCGATAGAGCTTGCTCTTGGTGGCGCGGAACCCCTTCGCGAGCTTCAGCACCTTGCGGCGCCGGTCGCGGCGATTTGTACCTCTTTTTACTCTAGGCATCTCTCGAGAATCTCCAGCTCGCTCCTTCGAGCGGTCTCCTCATCAGGAGTACGGAAGAAGCGGCGAAATGAACGAATAGTCGGCTTTGGAAACCAGCGTCGATTTCCTCAGCTTCCGCTTTCGATGTCGGGTCTTCTTGGTCGCGATGTGTTTGGCGAAGGCATGGCTGCGCTTCAATTTCCCCGTGGCCGTCCTGCGGAAGCGCTTCGCCGCCCCCCGATGGGTCTTCAGTTTCTTCTTCAAAGCTCTACTCCAGTCCCTCGATGTCTTCGCCGTTCGTCTCCACCGCGACCCGGGCCGGGGCGCCGCCGCCCTCGCGGGCGGATTTCAGCTTCTCCACGATGGACTTCTTCGGCGAAACGATCTGATACATCTGGTTGCCTTCCATTCCGGATCGGTTCTCGACGAGCGCGATCTCCTTGAGCTCGGTCGCCAATCGATCGAGGATCCGGACGCCCAACTGACCGTGCGAGCGCTCTCTTCCACGAAACATGATGGTGGTCTTGACCTTGTTGCCCTCCATCAGGAAGCGCTCGACGTGGTTCTTCTTGAAGTTGTAATCGTGCTCATCGATCTTGACCCGAAACTTGATTTCCTTGACCTGGATCTGCTTCTGGTGCTTCTTCGCCTCGTGCGCGCGCTTGTTTTTCTGGTAGAGGTATTTGCCGTAGTTCATGATCCGGCAAACCGGCGGGTTCGCTTTGGCGACGATCTCGACCAAATCGAGCTCTCGTTCCCGAGCCATTCGAAGGGCGTCCTCGGGTCTCACGATTCCCACCTGCTCGCCGTTCTCGTCTATGAGCCGTATTTCTCGCGCGCGGATCCGTTCGTTCACTCGGGTCGATCTATCGATGTGGCACCTCCTGGATTACTTGACCGCAAATCGAAACTCAGCTTGGTGGATATTATGCCTTCGGCGGGCGGCTGATGCCACTCGCCCGCTACTCCGCAAGGGATCTCTCGCGGACGAGCCTCTCGAGGGTGGAACCGAGCTCCTCGACCGGGGTCGGACCGAGGTCGCCCTTCTTGCGGTTGCGGACCGCGACCGCCCCCGACTCCGTCTCCTTGTCACCAACGACGAGCATGAACGGGACCTTGCGGATCTGGGCTTCCCGGATCTTGTAGCCCACCTTTTCGCTGCGCTCGTCGACCGCGACCCGCAAACCACGGCGCGCGAAGCTCGTCCGCGACCTTCCGGGCGTAGGCGTGGTGTTTCTCGGTGATCGGTAGGACCAGGGCTTGCAGGGGCGCGAGCCAGAGGGGGAAGGCGCCGCCGGTGTGCTCGATGAGGACCGCCATGAAGCGCTCGAGCGAGCCCAGGATGGCTCGGTGGAGCACCACCGGACGCTTCCTCGTCCCGTCCTCGGCCGCGTAGTAGAGATCGAACCTCTCCGCCTGGTTGAAATCGGCCTGGATGGTCGCGCACTGGTGGGTGCGGCCGATGGCGTCCTCGACCTGGAAGTCGATCTTGGGTCCGTAGAAGGCGCCGTCGCCGGGGTTGACCTTGTAGCGGGTCGAGGTCTTCTCCAGGGCGGACGTAAGCGCCGCTTCCGCCTGCTGCCACTGCTCGTCGGTTCCCATGGAGCTCGGCGGCCTGGTCGAAAGGTCGATACGGAAGCCCTGGAATCCGAAGTCCTCGTACACTTCGCGCGCGAGATGGATCAGATCCGTCACCTCGCTCTCGATCTGATCCGGCGTGCAATAGATGTGGGCGTCGTCCTGGACGAACGACCGCACCCGGGTGAGGCCCGAGAGCACTCCCGAGCGCTCGTAGCGATGGCAATGGCCGAACTCCGAAAGACGCAGCGGAAGCTCGCGGTACGAGCGGAGCGACGACTCGTAGACCATCGCCGCCCCCGGGCAGTTCATGGGCTTGATTCCGAACTCCGCCTCGTCGGACTCGACGAAGTACATGTTCTCGCGGTAGTGGGCCAGGTGACCGCTCCGGCGCCAGACGTCGGTGTTCATGATGAGCGGGGTCCGGATCTCCTGATAGCCGCGCCGGTCGAGCTTCTCCCGCATGTAGTCGACGAGGCCGTTCACCACCCGCATGCCGTTCGGAAGCCAGAACACCTGGCCCGGCGCCTCCTGGCGGATGAGGAACAGATCCAGCTCGCGACCGAGCTTGCGGTGATCGCGCTTCTTCGCCTCCTCGAGGCGGGTCAGATGCTCGGCGAGGCTCTTCGAATCGTAGAACGTGGTGGCGTAGATTCTCTGCATGGGGGCGTTCGACTCGTCGCCCTTCCAGTGGGCGGCCGAGCTGCCGAGCACCTTGATCGCTTTGATGACGCCGCTCGAGGGGACGTGCGGGCCCTCGCAGAAGTCGTAGAACTTGCCGAGCCGATAGCAGGAGACGACGTCCCCGCCCTTCTCCGACACGAGCTCTCGTTTGAAGGGCTGGCCCAGATCCTCGAACCGCGCCACCGCGTCCCGCTTTTCCACTTCCTCGCGCTCGAAGGGGATGTTCTTCGACGCGAGCTCCTTCATCTTCTCCTCGATCTTCTCGAGGTCCTCGGGAGTGAACGGTCGCTCGACGGCGAAGTCGTAGAAGAAGCCGCCCTCGATCGGGGGGCCGACACCGTACTTCGCCTCGGGAAAGAGCTCGGTGACCGCCGCCGCCATCAGGTGCGCGGAGCTGTGCCGGAAGATCTCGAGCGTCTCCTCGTCGCGGGGCGTGAGGATGCGCACCGACGCGCTCCCGGCGATACCGCGAGAGAGGTCGTAGGGCTCACCGTTCACGACGGCGGCGATGGCCTGGCGCGCGAGCCCGGCGCCGATGTCCTCGGCGATCTTCCGCGGCGTGACCCCTGCGGGATACTCTCGCGAGCTCCCGTCGGGGAGCGTGATCGTCACGTTCTCCGTGCTCATTACTCCCGAAAAAAAATCGAGTCCGCGCGAATCCAACGACGATCCGCCGCGGACGATACCCGACAAAGAAAATGGTAGGCGCGGGCGGATTTGAACCGCCGACTTCTACCGTGTCAAGGTAGCGCTCTCCCCCTGAGCTACGCGCCTATCGACTCCAATCCGCACGAATAGTAGCAGCGCACCCCCGCCGTGTCAAGGCAATAAATACCAATCTCACAGAGAGATACGGCCGAAAGGCGGACCGGGGCCGTGTTTCTCGTCATTGACGGGAGGAGACCCGAAGAGACATAATGTTGAAAATCCGGCGAATCGCTCTCCATACGATGGCAACGACCCCGCGGCGCCCCGCTTCTCCGACCGCCGAGTCGGCTTCCATCCCGAACCTCATTTCGATTCTCAAACACCAGGGACTGCTCGCGGGCGACGAGGAGGAACAGCTCGTCCGACTGATGAAGGTGCAGCAGCTCTCCGAAGAGGCTGCGCTCCGGCGCCTCGGCAAGCACGGGGAGGACGAGATTACGCAGGCCGTCGCCCGCCACGCGAACCTTCCCTACCTCAAGATCAACCCGCTGGATCTCGACCTCGACGTCGTCACCAGCGCCCTTCCCGCGCCTTTCGCGCGGAGGCACACGATGTGCGCCGTCTCCAAGCACGGCAATACCGTGACCCTCGCCATCGCCAACCCCTTCAACCGCGCGCCCCTCCGCGACCTCCAGCAGTTCGGCGGGCTCGAGGTGAAGCTCGTCGTCGCGTCCCGCTCCGACATCGAGATGGTGAACAAGGGCTTCTACGACCTCAAGAGCTCGCTCAAGGCCGCGGAAACCCAGCTGACCGAAGGACGGGTCTCGGCCATCGACATCGGAAACCAGGAGTTCCTCTCGGGCCCGACGGTCGAGATGGACCCGACGATGCAGCCCGTCGTCACCGCCCTCGACAACATGCTGACCCACGCGTTCGACCAGAGGGCGTCGGACATCCACATGGAGCCGAAGCGGAACATCGCCCTGGTGCGGCTTCGCATCGACGGGGTGCTGCACGACGTCCACGTGATCCCCAAGATCGTGTACCAGGCGGTGGTGAGCCGGGTGAAGATGCTCTCCGGTCTCAATATCGCCGAGAAGCGCCGGCCTCAGGACGGCCGCATCAAGAGGACCGAGGGCGGGAAAGAGATCGAGATCCGCGTCTCCACCATGCCCACGGTGTTCGGCGAGAAGGCGGTGCTCCGCATCTTCGACCCCGACATCCTGCTCAAGTCGATCGCCGAGCTCGGATTCTCGGAGAGCGAGCTGCCGCGGTTCACGCCGTTTCTCGAGCATCGGGAGGGAATCATCCTGGTCACCGGGCCCACGGGGAGCGGCAAGACCACGACTCTCTACTCCGTTCTCAAGCACCTCTCCGGGCCCGAAGTGAACATCGTCACCATCGAGGACCCGGTGGAGCTGGTGTACGACGACTTCAACCAGGTCCAGATCCGAACGGAGATCGACGTCACCTTCGCCAACACCATTCGAACCGTTCTCCGTCAGGACCCCGACATCATCATGGTGGGCGAGATCCGCGACACCGCGACCGCGGACATGGCGGTGCAGGCGGCGCTGACCGGACACCTCGTGTTCTCGACCCTCCATACCAACGACGCTCCTTCGGCAATCACACGACTCCTCGACCTCGAGTGCCCCCCGTTTCTCATCACTTCGACGCTCCTCGGCGTCCTGGCGCAGCGCCTGGTCCGCAGCATCTGCTCCAAATGCGCCGAGGAGTACCGGCCGACGGAAGAGGACGCGATGGCGTTGAACGCTCCCTTCGACAAGATCCGCGAGCACACCTTCCGCCGGGGAAGAGGATGCATCCATTGCCGGCAGACGGGCTACCACGGGCGGACGGGCATCTACGAGATCATGCCCATCTCGCGGAAGATCCGGCAGATGATCATCGGAAAAACCGGTTCGCCGGAGATCCTCCGCACGGCGCGCGAGGAGGGCATGCGGACGCTGCGGGAATCCGCGATCCTGAAGCTTGTGAACGGCCTCACCACGGTCTCGGAGGTCATCCGCGTCACCGGCCGTGGCTAAGTCTGGAAAAGACGTAGAAAACAACGCGAAGGCGTCTTTGCGTTTTCTTCTTCTCGGGCCTCGAGCTCAGAAGCCGCCTTCGGCGAAATGCACCGCCTCGAAGCGCTGGACTACCGTCACGCCGTCTCGCCAGGCGTCCGGGTGAAGACCCGCTTTGCGGCACGTCTCTTTCAGGAACAGCTCGCTATCCCAGCCTCTCCTCACCGCGACCTGCGGGAGCAGCAGGCCTCGAGCGCCCCCGCGCTCGATGAGAATTCCGTCTCTTCCAATGAGGACCTCCGACGGATCCGCGATGGCCACCGGAGGCGCGAGGACGGTGATGCTGATGGCGAGTCTCGGGACTTCTTCTCGCGACACGGCGCCGAATCGGGGATCGTCGAGCGCCGCCGCGACGACCGCTCGCCGCGTCAGCGAGAGCAGATCCTCTCCGCGATGAAAGTACCCGATGCACCCGCGGAGCTCGCCTTCGAGCTCGAGCGTCGCGAAGACTCCTCCCAGCGGGAGAGTCCACTCGAGCTCCGTCTCGACGTCCGCCAGCGGCTCGAGTCCAAAGTGGTCGTGGAGCGCACCCCTCGCGGCGGCGAGGAGCGCTCGCCCGCCCTCGTCCGCGCTCATGCCTCCCCGTACAATGCGGCAGAGAGATATCCTACGACGGCGTCCGTCTCCCCGCTCACGTCGCCGGAGTCGCCATAGGCGAGGATGCGCGCGCGTCTGGCGCCGAGCCCGCGCGCCGCCTTCATCACGGAGACGATCGGCCCTCCGCCGCACGCGTGCCCTCGCTCGTCCTCGAGCAGGTCCTCGAGACCCTCCGGGTCGAAGCGCTCGATGCGATCGAGGACCTCGGAGTCGAGGGCCCGCGCCCGGTCGCGGCTTTCGTAGTGAGAAAGATCGGAGCTGGCCACGAGGAGCACCGGATACTCCGCGGCGGATACCGCACGCACCATCGCCGAAGCGGCGGCCTCGACGTTGCGGGCGCTCTGGGTCCCCATCACAACGGGAAGGATGCGGGCTTCGGGAAGCAGATGCTGCAGGAACGGGAGCTGCATCTCGAGGCAATGCTCGCCGCGATGGACTTCGGGCATGGGACGCGCCCTCGGAGTCGCGCCCTCGAACGATCGGGCGAGCTCCGTGTCGATGGCGGCGAGGCCGAGAGGTGTGGCGAAGGCTCCCTCGGGATAGGTCGCGAGCCCGTCGAAGGCGACGCGGTGCGAGGGACCGAGAAGCACGACGCTCCCGAACGATTGTCTCTCGAGCAGGCGGTAGCCGGCGGCGGCGATCGGTCCCGAGTACTTCAGACCGGCGTGCGGGGAGACCAGCGCGACGAGCTTTTCCAACGGCTTCGGAGACTCGCTCCCGGCAGCGGAAGCCAGGAGCCGGGAAACGGTCGCATCGAGCTCCGATGGATCGCCGGGATACCAGGTTCCCGCGAAAGGAGACCTGCGCACGTCCGGGTTTCCCATCAGCTCGGCTCCAGTCCGCTCCTTCGCCTCCGGACGACGTGAAACAGAACGGCGCCGACGGCCACCACCAGCGCCGCGAGGAGAACGTTCGCCGCGTTCGCGTGGAGATAACCGAGCGCTCGGTCTCCGTAGCGCACGGCGAGCCACGCCTCGCCGAAGTATCTCACCGTTCGACCCAGAGTGATCGCCGCGAGGAACCTTGGGACGGAGAGGCCCAGGGCCCCGGAAGAGAGAACGAAGATCTTGAACGGAAACGGCGGCGGGAGGATCGAAGGCAGCAGCACGGCGAAGGCGCCGTAGCGGCGCACGAGACCGAAGACCGACTGGATCCTCCCGTGGGGAAACCGGCGCTCGAGGAACGAGAATCCCTTCCATCGAGCGAGGCCGTAGAGAAGGCTCGCGCCCGTGACCGAGCCCAGCATCGTCGTCAGGGCGTAGTAGAAGGCCCTGTCCGGGAAGCGGGCCCCGAAGTACAGCAGAAGGGCGTCGTTGATCTCGGGAAGCGAGAGCAGGGACGAGTCGAAGAACGCGATCCCGAACAGCCCGAACCCCGCGGTCCCGCTCGAGAGCCCGCGCACGAAAGCGTCGAGGGTCTCGGCGAGGCTCTCCATCTCCAGAAAAGGCTCCGAAACGGCCCGAAGGAGAGGGCGGCCTCAGTCGAGAGTCACGGGGACCCAGGTGAACGTCGAACGTCCTCCGATCACCCGCTCGATGCGAAGCAGAACGTCGCCTCCCTGGGGCACTTCGGAGAGGGTCCTCTGCAGATCATCGACGGTGCGGATCGGCTGCCGATTCGCTTCGATGAGGATGTCGCCCCTCCGGAGCCCGGCTTCCTCCGCCGGCCCGTCGGGGTCCACCTCCACCAGGACGACTCCCGCCTTGGAAGTGGCACTGAGCTCGCTCGCGAGCTGAGGCGTCAGGTTCTGTCCGCTGATTCCGAGACGTCCCCTCTCACCCTCGAGGTCCCGAGGCGGAGCCGCGAACGCTTCCTCGACCGTTCGCTTGGCGACGGTCACTTTCGTAGAGGCGAGCTTGCCGTCCCGGTAGTACTTCACGTCCACGGTCTCTCCGGGGTGGACGTCCGCCACGAGATGCACCAGGTGGGTGTTCGAATCCACGGGCTTGCCGTTCAGCTCGACGATGATGTCTCCCGCCTTGAGTCCGGCCTTCGCCGCGGGCGAGTCCTCGCCGAGGACGTCGGAGATCAAAGCTCCCCGCTTTCCCTCGAGTCCGAAGCTCTTCGCGAGCTCCGCGCTCAGGGGTTGGATCGAGACTCCCAGCCACCCGCGGGTCACCGTCCCTTCGGACACGAGCTGGTCGTAGATCTTCCGGGTCATGTTGGACGGAATGGCGAAGCCGATCCCCATGCTGCCCCCGGAGTTGGAGATGATGTTCGAGTTGATGCCGATGACCTGGCCCTTCATATTGACCAGCGGTCCCCCGGAGTTCCCCGGGTTGATTGCCGCATCGGTCTGCACGAAATCGTCGTAGGTGCCCTGCCCGATCACCCTTCCCTTCGCGCTCACGATCCCGGCGGTCACCGTGTGGCCGAAGCCGAAGGGATTGCCCATCGCCAGCACCCACTCGCCGACGAGGAGAGCGTCCGAATCGCCGAAGTCCACGTGGTGGAAGGTTTCGCTGGCGTTCGTCTTGATCCTGAGGACCGCCAGGTCCGTGGCCGGGTCCGTTCCGACGACCTCCGCCTTGAAACGGCGCTCGTCCGAGAACTGGATCTCGATCTCGTCCGCGTTCTCGACGACGTGGTTGTTGGTAACGACGTAGCCCCGCTGGTCGATGATCACTCCCGAACCGAGACTCCGGCGGCGCTGGTCCGGCTGATCCCGGAAGAAGCGCTCGAAGAACTCGTCGAACGGTCCGCCCGTCGGGGGGTGAAACGCCTCTCCCGCCTTTTGCTCGGTGAAGACGTTCACCACCGCGGGCTTCAGGGTCTCCGCGACCGAAGCGAACGCCCGGGAGAGGTCGTCGACGTCGGGCAGCTGGGTGTTGCGCGCGGTGCCCTTGGGGGTTTCGGCTACCGACGGAGTCGATACCCGCGACGGCCCCGCGGGCACGGACGGGGCGGCGGCGGTCTCTTCCTGGCTGGACTGCCACCCGGAGGTCGTGGGTCCCACGGCGATGACGAGCGCCGCGAAGAGGGCGGCGATCCCCGCGGCCAAAGCCAGCGGACGCAACCGCCCCGAACGATTCGAGTTCATGGTCATCGGTTTCTCCAGACGCGAATTCTTCAGACGCCGAGATTCTGCACGGAAAAGCAACCTATTATAGCAAGGCGCGCGACCGACTCAGAGGATGAGCGCAATCATCTGCTCGTGGAGGGCGGTATTGGAGGCCACGACCGCGCCCTTCCGGTAGTGAAATGGTTCCCCGGCAAGGTCGGAGACCCGCCCGCCCGCCTCTTCCACGATGAGGGCTCCGGCGGCGGTATCCCACGGTCCGAGCTTCTCCTCCCAGAATCCGTCGAAGCGGCCGGCGGCGACGTGACAGAGGTCGAGGGCGGCGGAGCCGTCTCGACGGATGGCGCGGGAGGCGCCCATGAAGCGGTTGAAGAGCCTGAGGTTTCGCGTGAGATCCTCCCTGAGGTCGTACGGAAACCCCGTGACCAGGAGGGCGTCGCCCAGTCTCGTCGTCGCGGAGACTCCGAGTCTCCGGCCGTTCAGGAACGCTCCCCTGCCCCTGGCCGCGGTGAACAGCTCTTTGCGGAGGGGGTCGTAGACCGCGCCGGCCGTGACCTCTTGGCCCTCCTCGCAGGCGATCGACACCGCGAAGACCGGATAGCCGTGCGCGAAATTGGTCGTTCCGTCAAGGGGGTCGATGATGAAACGGAAGCCAGACTCGCCGCTCTCCTCCCCCCCCTCTTCGGCGAGAATCGCGGCCCCGGGAAACCGCCGCTTGAGGATTCCGACCACCTCCTTCTCGGAGGCGACGTCGGCCTCGGTGACCAGGTTCAGGGCGCCCTTGAAGGAAATTCGGAACTTGCCGCCGAAGTAAGTCTCGAGAACATCTCCGCCGGCGAGCGCGGCTTCGACGAGGACCGCGAGCGGTTTCATCGGAACGGGCGGGTCAACTCGAGGGCGCGCCGTTCACGCGTTTCATCATCGTGACCCGGGTTCCCCGTTTCGGCTCGAAGCGATAGCTGACCTCGTCCATGAAGTTCTTCATGAAGAAGATGCCGCGTCCGCTCGCACGCAGGAGGTTCTCTTCGGCCAGCGGATCGGGGACCTTGTCGGGGTTGAAGCCTTCCCCTTCGTCCTCGACCTCCACGGTGAACTCCGGCGCCTGGTACTCGAAACGAACGATGACCCGCTTCGTCGGATCGAGCTTGTTTCCGTGGCGGACGGCGTTGGTCACCGACTCTCGGATGGCGACACTCATCCAATGAGCGGAGTCCGCGTCGAAGCCGACCTGAGACGACAAAGACTCGAATACGACCTGGACCAGATCGACCATCTCGAAGCTGCTCTGGATGTCGATCGTGACACTTCCTGGTTTCGTCCGGCTCGTCTCCAATCGAGGCTCCGAGGCCGTAGGCTACAGGAATCGAGTGCCCAACACAAGATCGCCGGACCGCGCGCGGGATCGACACGGGCTCGCTCGCCCGCGAGGGAGCGTGTTACCATTCCATGAATGAAATCCGAGCTACGGGCGCGGCTGCGTGGCCGCTTCGAGCCGCCGGGCGACAAGTCCATCGGCCACCGACTCGCGCTGCTCGCGGCGCTCGCCTCGGGTCGTTCGCGGCTCGAGGGTTTCCCCCCGGGTCAGGATTGCGCTTCCACGCTTTCGGTCCTTCGGGCCCTCTCGGTCGATATCTCCCGGGACGGGGATGCCGTCGAGATCCAAGGGCGAGGTCTCGAAGGACTGAAGGCCCCGAGAACCGATCTCGACTGCGGGAACTCGGGATCGACGGCGCGCATGGTCGGAGGCGTCCTCGCGGGTCAGCCGTTCACGAGCCGGCTGGTTGGAGACGAGAGTCTTTCCCGGCGCCCTTTGAATCGCGTGGTCGTCCCGCTGACCCGCATGGGGGCCTCGATCGAGACGACGAACGGTTTTCTCCCGATGACCATTACCGGGGGGCGCAAGCTCCGGAGCATCGACTACGAGCTTCCGGTCGCGAGCGCCCAGGTGAAGACGGCGGTGCTGCTCGCGGGCCTGTTCGCCGACGGCATCACCCGGGTGAAGGAGACCGTCCCTTCGAGGAACCACACGGAGCTGGCGCTCCTGGCGTTCGGCGCTTCACCCGTCATCCGCCCGGGCGAGGTGGAGATCCGGGGGGGAGCTTCCCTGTCGCCGGGAAGGTTCGCCATCCCCGGGGATATCTCGTCCGCCGCGTTCTTCATCGGAGCGGCTGCGTTCCTCCCGGGCTCGGAGCTCGTGGTCGAGAACGTGGGGCTGAACCCGACGCGGGCCGCTTTTCTCGAGGCGCTGAAGGCGATGGGAGCCGACATCCAGGTGGAGGCGGTGCGGAGCGCGAGCTCCCCGAGCGGAGACGAGCCCCAGGGCCGGATCATCGTCCGCGGACGGGAGCTCCAGGGAGTCGCGATTCCGCGGGAGCGGGTCCCGGCGCTCATCGACGAGCTTCCGATCCTCGCGGTCGTCGCCGCCTTCGCCTCCGGCGCCACCCGCGTCGAAGGCGCCGCCGAGCTTCGAGTCAAGGAGAGCGATCGACTTTCCGCCATCGTCGAGGGTCTTCGCGCCCTCGGCGCCGACGTCACCGAGTTCGAGGACGGGTTCGAGATTCGAGGCGACGGCGCCCGACGAGCGCTCCGGCCCGCGAGTCTCCGTAGCTTCGGCGACCACCGGATGGTGATGGCCTGGGCCGTCGCCGCTCTCGGCGTCGAGGGGGAGTGCGCCATCGATCACCTCGATCAGGTGAAGATCTCCTACCCCGGGTTCTGGCAGACGCTGGACCGATTGGTGTGCTGACCGTGACCGCGGCGACGGCGACCGAGCGCTTCTTCCTGATTGGATTCATGGGCACGGGGAAGACCACCCTCGGACGTCAGGTGGCGGAGCGGATGGGACTCTCGTTCGTCGACCTCGACGAGCGCATCGAGCGGTCGAGCGGAATGAGCGTCTCCGAGATTTTCGACAAGGAGGGAGAAGCGGGGTTCCGCCGACGCGAGACCCAGGCGCTCCTCGAGCTGGTGGAGACGCCGGAGCCGACCCTGGTCGCGACCGGAGGCGGCGCTTTCACCGTGGATGCCAATCGCCTCCTGATGAAGTCGGCTGGCGTCGTCGTGTGGCTCGACGTCCCCATCGGCGAGATCCTGGCCCGGATCGAGGGCGGAGAACGGCCCCTGTGGAAGACCCCGGCGGAGGTCCTGGCGCTCCACGAGCGACGACGGGGGTCTTATCAGCAAGCGCACCACCGACTCGCTCTCGACGGCGCCGGGCCCGACGAGGCAGCGGAGCGCCTTCACCGACTGCTCCTCGGCTGTCGAAGGACTTCATGAAGTATCTGATTCTCAGCGATATCCATTCGAATCTGGAGGCGCTCACGGCAGTCCTTCGCCGCGTCCGAAGGAAGCGCTTCGACCGGGTCGTGGTCCTCGGCGACCTCGTGGGCTACGGAGCGGATCCCAATCCGATCGTGGACAAGGTACGGAAGCTCAAGCGGGCGATCATCATTCGAGGCAACCACGACAAGGTCTGCAGCGGACTCGAGGCCGGCGAGATGTTCAACAAGGTGGCGCTCGAGTCGGCTCGATGGACCGAGAAGAAGCTCCTACCACGCCACCGGAACTGGCTTCGGGCTCTTCCCAAGGGTCCGGTGCGGGTGGACGACACGTTCTCCATCTCTCACGGCACGCCCCTCGACGAGGACGCTTACATCTTCGGAGAGATCGAAGCGCTGAACATGTTCCCGTACTTCACCACCTCTATCTGTTTCTTCGGCCACAGCCACTTCCCGGTGGTGTTCGGGCTCGACGAGCAATCGCTCACGACCTACATCCCGCCGCGGGAAGGCCAGAACGGCGCAAGCTACAAAGTGAAGCTCAAGAACGGCACGCGGTACCTCATCAACCCCGGCTCCATCGGCCAGCCGCGCGATGGCGACAACCGCGCGAGCTTCGGAATCCTCGACACCGCGCGGATGACGATGACCATTTACCGGGTGGCCTATGCCTACGAGAAGACCCAGGCGAAGATCCGGGCCGCGGGACTGCCGGCACCGTTGGCGGACCGCCTCGCGCTAGGCAGGTAAGCAGCGGGGCCCGGAGGGCCCCTCCTCCCCGCGCGGAGCCGTCAGCGGTCGCGCAGCGCGAAGCGCGAAGCGACGCCGCCGGGGGTGGGGCCCCGGCGATTTGAAAAAGAGCGCGGGGAACGAGCGAGCGAAGAGCGAGCGAGTAACTAAATAATGAAGCCCTCGAGTGCCAGCAGCATGCGGGGACCAGCACCCGAGGGCTTCGTGTCCGGCGGGACTTACTTTTTTGTGGGGGAAATCATTCGTTGACGGCGCGGTTGATCGCTCGGCGCAGGCCGTGCTCTCCGGCGCCACGTCCTTCATCCGAAGGCGTGGTGCCGAACCGCAGAACGAAGCGCCCTCCAGTAGACAGCGAGAGACTGTCGATGAGCCTGCGCGTCAAATCCTGCCATCGCCAGCTGCGCTTCCGTCCCATGAGACCCCGGAGAGTTCTCCGAAGCTCCGGGTCGGCGGCGGAGTACGAGACTTCGCCTTCGGCGGCACGGATTCCAATGTGGAAGCGGATTCTTCCCACGCGCTCCGAACCGCGGTAGATGCCGATGCCGAACTCCTGCGTATCGAGCAATGCCATCGCCATTTTCGCTGACTCCTTTTTAGAAGCCCCCGGGCATTTCGGGTTCTTCTTCAGAGTTAGTGTTCGTGGTTATGTCACCCTAGAAAAGCAAGATTCGTGCCCTTAGACGCCCTGAGAGGGCCACAGAATCGTGGGGCTCGTCCTGGCGACACCCCCATTTATCGCGGTGGTTTCCGATCCCCCGGGGGCACGCATTGAAAAGCGAACGACACATTTCAGACTCGACGTTGGGAATCCCCCACGTCTCGCCGAAGGCTTCTCCCCCCTTGGAAGGCAACCTCAAGAAGGCGAAAGACTAAGACGCATAGAACCGGGAGCGGGCAATCTCCCACACGGTCTCCGACTCCGCGCCGTGGAATGCC
Source organism: uncultured Acidobacteriota bacterium (assembly GCA_963716925.1). GTDB lineage: Bacteria > Acidobacteriota > Vicinamibacteria > Marinacidobacterales > SMYC01 > DAISKN01. The sequence continues at coordinate 62,717 of CAVQUX010000006.1, forward strand.
ACCTCGACCGAAAGACCTCGGGGAGCCCACATGCGCGGGTCCGTGGGACCGAAGAGCGCAATCGTCCGGGCCCCTACCGCGGCGGCGAGGTGGGTTAGCCCCGAGTCATTGCCGACGAATCCCCGAGAGAACGAAAGCAGCGCCGCCAGGACCGGCAGAGGCAGCTCGCGGGCCACGGGGGCGGCGACGAGCCGCGCGAGGCAGGCTACGACCTCCCCGTCCGCCTCGCCCTCTATCCAGACGAACGGCCGATTCTCCCGCCGGAGGCGAAGCGCGAGCGCCTGGAATCGCTCCGCCGGCCAGTTCTTTCGCGGGCTCCCGCTCGAAGGATGGAGGGCAATCCAATCGAAGGAAGAAAGTCCGTTTCGACCGAGAAAGTCGAGAGCCGCAAGCCGACTCTCCTCTTCGATGTCGACCTCGGGGGGCGGCGCCTCACCGACGACACCAAGGGGCGAGAGCAGACGATACAGGTGGTCGGCCGCATGGACGCCTTCGGGAGGATGCGGGCTCGCGTGGAGGAGGGGAATCGAGAGCCGCGCCAGCTTTTCCGCGAGAAGCGGGAGGTTGGACCAGGCGAGCACCAGCTCGAATCCCCGGAGGAACGACAGCAGCTCCGCGTCGTCCGCCGACTCCTGGAACAGCGGGCGAAATCGGGCCCTGTCGATCGAGTGGACGCGGCTCGAAAGCCGGGGGCTCGCGGCGAGCTGGATCGCGGGCTCCGTTCCGAGGAGCTCGACCTCCCCCATCGGACCCACTAATTGCCGGAGAGCGGCGATCGCCGGGAGAGCGAGGATCGTGTCGCCGAGGGCGCCGGCGCGAACCGCGAGGATGCGCCGACCCGTGATCGATGGTAGACTACCGCCAGCGCCGAGCATCCGTTCAAATTTCGGGAGAGGTTCCTATGAAGTGGACGCGAGTTCTTGCCCTGACCTTCTCGGCCATTCTAGCGATGGTCTGTATCGCGGCGGCACAAGACGACGCGCAGGCGTCGATGGAGCGAGCCAAGAGGCACTATGCCAGTCGCGACTACCGGGCCGCAATCACGGAGCTGACAAGGACCGTCGAGCTCGACCCCACTCGGGCCGACGCGCTGTACCTGCTCGGCTACAGTCACAACATGCTCCGACAGTACCGGGATGCCGTGGAAGCCTTCGGCCGCGCGTTCCAGGCGGATCCAACGTTCGATCCTCGAACGATCTACCAGGCGCGAACCGAAGAACCGATGTAGGCGATCCGGAGCGATCTCACTTCCGCGCTACCAGTTCGTACTGCTCCTCGTACATGTTGGAGTCGGCGCGCACGTCGACCTCCTGCTTCACCATGGACTTGAGCTCCTCGATGACTGGAGCTTCCTTGCCCTTGAGCGCCCGCGCGACTTCGGGATGGACCCGCACCGTCAGTCCCTTCGGAAACTCGTTCAAGCTCTTCCGAACCTGATCCACGATCTCGAAAGCGACCGTCGTCGGCGACTTCACCCAGGAGCTTCCCTGGCAGTGAGGGCAGGGGCGGCAGAGCACGCGCTCGAGAGAGCGCTTCACCCGCTTTCGCGTCAGGACGACGAGACCGAATTCGTTGATCTGAACGCTCTTGGTGGGCGAACGGTCCTTGCGCAGGGCCTGTTCGAGCGCCGCGAACACTTTCTGCTGGTTGCGTCTCTCCTCCATGTCGATGAAGTCGATGACGATGATGCCCCCCAGGTCGCGGAGGCGAATCTGGTGGACGATCTCCTCGAGCGCCTCCAGGTTGATGCGGGTGATGGTGTCCTCGAGCCGCCGGTCGCCGGTGTAGCGGCCCGTATTGATATCGATGGCGACCAGCGCTTCGGTCTGGTTGATCACGATGTAGCCGCCGGACTTCAGCCAGACCTTGCTGCGGAGCGCCTTGTCGATCTCCGCCTGCACGCCGTACTCCTCGAAGATCGGATAGTTCCTCGAGTAGTACTTCACCCGGTGGAGCATCTGGGGCTGGATCTGACGGACGTAGTTCAGAACCTGGTCGAAGAGCTCCTCGGAGTTGATGCGGATCGCGGAATACTCGGGGGAGAGGACGTCGCGTATGTACTTGAAGACCAGGCCCAGGTCGCGGTGGATGAGGGCCGGAGCCTTGACGTGCTCGGAGCGATGGCCGATCTCCTGCCACTTGTGCTCGAGGTACCGGAGGTCGGCCACGATGGCCTCCTCGTCCTTGCCCGCCGCCGCCGTGCGCACGATGTATCCCCCGCCGCGCTGGCGGGACTGCTGGATGAGCTTGCGCAGCTGCGCGCGCTCCTCCGCGGACTCGATCTTCCGGGAGACGCCGATGTGGTCCACCGTCGGCATGTAGACCAGGAGGCGCCCGGGCAGGCTCACGTAGGAGGTGATTCGGGCGCCCTTGGTCCCCAGGGGCTCCTTCACCACCTGCACCAGGACCTCCTGGCCCTGCTTCAGGAGCTGGTCGATCGACTGGGGCGGCCCGGCGGCGGCGCGGATCTCGCGCTCCGTCTGGACGATCTTCTCTTCTTCTTCGGTGAGGAAGTCCTCGTCCTCGAGGACGTCGGAAACATAGAGGAAAGCGTCCCGCTCGAGGCCGATGTCGACGAACGCCGACTGCATCCCCGGGAGAACCCGATTGACCCGTCCCTTGTAGATGTTTCCCACGACGCCCCGGCTGCGCTCCCGCTCGAACGCGACCTCGGACACGACGCCGTTCTCGATGATGGCCAGCCTCGTTTGAAGCGGGCTGTGACTCACGATCATTTCCTTCGACATGGTTTCGCCTCGGCAGGCAGGACGGGCCTCGGCGGGCAGGAGGAGGGAGCTAGAAATCGATGGATTCGGACGGGTTGGGCGAGCTTGCCGGAAGCGCCGGGCTCTCGGAATCCCGGGCGCTTCGACCCGCGTCGGGTCTATGGCTCTTGCCGTTGTTTCGACGATCCAACCTGTTGAGTCCTTCGAAAGCACTGTCCCGATGTCCTCGCGTCATCTCCGACGCGGCCTCCCGGAGCCGTGGAGCTCACGGGTGTATCGGGAGCTTGAATTCCCTCACCGCCTGCCCGTCTCCGCGGGCCCGGCATGCCAGATCAATAAAACTCTTCTCTCCAGGGCGGCTTCTTCCCCCGGCTTTTCACGCGCTCAGGGGCCGAGAGACGCCCGGACCTCCAAATGGAGGGCATTACTCGACTTAGAATCTAACACAAAATACACACGAAAGATCAGTTCACGAACCGTCTCATCCGCACGTTCAGGATGAGCCCGAATCCGAGCATCGTCGCCAGCATCGAGGAGCCTCCGTAGCTCATCAGCGGAAGCGGAAAGCCCTTGATGGGAACGAGCCCCGCCACCATCGCGAGGTTGTAGAGCGTCTGGAAGACGAACATCGACAGGACCCCGAACACCAGGTACAGACCCAGACGGTCCCTCGAGCGGCGCGCCGTGTCGAGACACCTCAAGATGATGACCAGGTACAAGATGATCACCGCCGAAACTCCGACGAAGCCGAATTCTTCGGCCATGACGGCGAAAACGAAGTCCGTGTGCGGAGCGGGCAGGAACTGGAGCTGGCTCTGCGTCCCGTTGAGCCAGCCCTTTCCTGCGAAGCCTCCGGAGCCGACGGCGATGGTCGACTGGATGCTCTGGTAGCCGGAACCTCTGGGATCGCGGCTGGGGTCGAGGAAGGCGTATACCCGCTCCTTCTGGTAGTCCTTGAGAACGAAGGCCCATCCCAGCGGAAGCGCGAGCGCCACGGCGATGAGCCCGGCGACCAGGAGGCGGGTGCGGACTCCCGCGAGGAGGGCCATCGAGAGGTAGACGAAGCCGATCGTCGCGGCGGTGCCCAGGTCCGGCTGGAGAGCGATCAGAACGATGGGGATTCCGGCGAAGAGGCCGGTTATGAGCACTTCCGACGAGCCTAGCTGGTTCTTCCGTACCGCGGAGTAGTACTTCGCGAGAAAGACGACCACGCCGATCTTCGCCAGCTCTCCCGGCTGGAACGTTCCGAAACCGAGCTCGATCCAGCGGTTGGTGCCCGCACGCAGGCCCCCGAAGAGAACCAGATACAGGAGGACAACGAGGACGCTCACGTAGATGACCTCGGCGCGATCGACGATGCTGTGGTAGTCGAAGATCATCACCAGGCCCAGCAGCGCCATCCCGATCAGGAGGCGGGCGACCTGGGCCTTGTAGAGGTCCGGAGTGGGGCCGGCCTGGGTGGCACTGTAGATGACGAGCAGGCCGAACGCGGAGGCGAATACCAGCCCCAGGATGGTCAGCCAATCAATGGAGTGCCATTGTCGTCTGTCGAGGACCATTCCTGACTCGCTCCTCCCGTTGGCCGTCGAAGTAGGCCTGGAAAATCTTCTGCGCCACGGGCGCCGCCGCCGCGCCGCCGCCACCGCCGTGCTCCACCAGCACCGCTATCGCGATCTCGGGGTTCACCCGCGGCGCGAAGCCCACGAACCAGGCGTGGTTGCGGAGATGCTCGGGCCGGTTCTGGTCGGCGGATGCGCTGATTCTCTGTCGCGACGCGACCTGGGCGGTCCCCGTCTTTCCCGCGACCTGGATTCCCTCGAGCCGTGCCCGCCCCGCCGTCCCGTGCTGGTTGACGGCGCGGAACATCCCCTCCTGGAGCGCCCGCCAGGTCCCCTCTCGAAGGCTCACGTGGCGGATCGGCTCCTGGAGTCCCGTCTCGGGGTAAGGCTCGGGAACCGCCCCGACGGGCAGCATTCGCAGGAAGAGCTTGGGACGATGGATATCGCCCGAAGTCCCCACGGTCGCCGCGAGCCTCGCCATCTGCATCGTGGTCACCAGAACCGATCCCTGCCCCACGGCGACCGATATGGTCTCTCCCGCGTACCAGGGCTCGTTCCGGGTGGATTTCTTCCATTCGGGGTCGGGAATGAGCCCCGAGACCTCGTGCGGCAGATCGACCCCTGTGGGAGCCCCGAGGCCGAAGAGACGTCCGTAGCGGGCGATGGCCTCGATCTGGAGCTTGGCGCCGAGCTGGTAGAAGTAGCTGTTGCAGGATTGCGCGAGGGCGTCGACCATGTTCAGCCGGCCGTGTCCTCCGGCCTTGTGGCAATGAAAGACGTTCCCGTACATCCGGACCGAGCCCAGGCACGTCATCTCGGTATCCGGGGTCGCGATCCCCTCCTCCAGGGCGGCGGCCGCCACCACGAGCTTGAAGGTCGAGCCCGGGGCATAGCGGCCCTGGATGGCGCGGTTCGACAGCGGGTGTTCCGGGTCGTTCACCAGATCGAGCCACATCTTCCGTTCGAACCGACGGGAAAAGAAGTTGGGGTCGTACGCGGGAAAGCTTCCCATCACCAGGACTTCGCCGTTTCGCGGATCGAGGGCCACGACCGACCCGGCGAAGCCCTGGAAGGCCTCCTCCGCGACGCGCTGGAGCTCGAGGTCGATCGAGAGCTGCACCGACTCTCCCCAGACCGGCGGGACCTGATCGAGGACTCTCTCCCGCCGTCCGAGGCTGTTCACCACGACCCTCTGGACGCCGTTCCGGCCCATGAGGATCTCGTTGTAGATGCGCTCGACCCCTGCCTGGCCGACGTAATCGTTCCGCTCCGCCCCGGCGAAGTCCTCCTCCCCGAGCTGATCTTCGCTCATGCGGCCGACGTAGCCGACGATGTGGGCGGCGCGCATTCCAGCCGGATAGTAGCGGCGGGGAACGAACTGGATGTGTGCTCCGGGGAGCTCCAGCTGGCGCGCTTCGACTCTCGCGACCTCCTCGAGGGGAATGTCCTCCTTCAGGATCGCCGCGTCGAGCCGGGCCTCCCGCAGGTATTTCTCGACGTCGAAGTCCGGATCGCCGAGGGGAACCAGATCCTTCAACGCCTCGAGGGTGTCGGCGCGCTCCTCTTCGAGAGTGAGGTTGAACGAGGGGCGGTTCTCCGCGATGATGCTCCCGTACCGGTCCACGATGAGGCCGCGGGGAGCGCTCTCCGGGATGGGGCGGACGTGGTTCGCGCGGGCGAGCTCGTCGTAGGTCGTCGAGCGCACGACCTGGAGCTGCCAGAAGCGAAGCACGAGTCCGGCGAAGAGAAGCACCACCAGGGCGCGCCACCAGGCGAGCCGCGACCTCAGGGGCCTCAAATCCTCGTACACATTCATTCGGGCATCTCGGGCTTTGCGCGCGATTCTAGTCGAAATTCTGCGGGGGCAAGAGCTAGAGCTCGCCTCCGGGCCGGCGCTCCAGAGCCCTCACCAACAGAATACCAGCGAAGGCGTTTCCAATACAGAGGTAAAGTGGGGCGAGCCCCTCGCCGACGACCCGCGGAAGCTCCGCCGCATAGCCCACGATCGCGAGTATCGACAGGTCCAGGAGAGTTGCGATCGCGAAGAACAGGATCCGCGTCGACCAGCCGCGGATGATCAGGTGTCGGCCGGCGATTCCGGCGAGATACCCCACGGTCGTCTTCGAGATGCCGTTGTACCCGAGCAGCCCGCCGGAGAAGGCATCCTGGAGAAGCCCGGCGGAAGCGCCGCTCAGGAGCCCCGCCATCCGCCCGCGCGCGAGTCCGAATCCCGCCGCCACTACCAGGAACGGATCCAGGTAGCCGCCGAGGAACGGAAGGTATCGCCCGAGAACCGTCTTGAGGAGGAAAGCCGCCAGCAGGGCGGCCAGGGTATCGAGGACCCTCACTCGACGCGCTCGGTGATCTCGCTGATTGAAGCCGCCTCCAGGATGAATACCTCCTCGAGACGGTCGAGGTTCGCCGCCGGCTCCACCGTGATGAGCTTGAAGAGCCGGGGACCGTTCCTCACCGAGGCCACTCGCCCGATCGCGACGCCTTTCGGATAGATTCCGTCCATGCCCGAGGTCACGATCAGATCGCCCTCGACGACCTCCTCGAGGTTGCTCACGTAGTTCAGGGTGAGGCCGGTCGGGCTCGCCTGCTCCCCGCTTCCAGCGACGACTCCCCGGGCGCGCGTCCGGGCCAGGAGGGCCCCGACCGAGCAGTCCCGGTCGGTGAGGAGCTGAATCTGGGCCACGTCGCTTCCCATCGAGATTACCCTTCCCACCAGCCCCCCGGCCGCGATGACCGGAGCGTTCAGAGCCACTCCGTGCGCCGTTCCGCGATTGACGGTGACGGTGCGGAACCACGCGCTGGCGTCCAGCCCGACCACCTCGGCCACGATGGGATTTCCCGGAATCCGCTCCGCGAGCTCGAGGACGGAGCTAAGGCGGCGATAGCTCGCGACCACGTCCCGCTCCATCCAGAGGGCCTGCTCGAGCCGGGCGACGTCCTCCTTGAGGCGCCGGTTCTCCTCGTGGACCCCCCGGAGATCGACGTACCCGTACCACAGAGAGGAAACCGCGTTGAGCGTCCCATCGGCGCCCCGCTGGATCGGGGAAAAGAGGCCGATGAGGAGAACCCGCAGCGCCGAGTGCCCGGTTTCCGTCGTCACCTGCGAGGAGAGAAGGAGGGCCTGCGCCACGAGGACGAGGCAAAAGACGAGGTGCCCGCCCCTGGAACCCAGGGGGGCGGAAGTCGTGGTCGCCATGAATTAGAGTTCGTACGGAAACGCCGGAAAAACCGGAGAGATCACTCGAGGCACACTTTCCGCAGGAGCTTGACGTCTTCGAGCATTCGGCCCGCGCCCAGCACCACCGACGAGAGCGGGTCTTCGCCCATGGAGACGGGAAGGCCGGTTTCTTCGCGAAGGCGCTTGTCGAGGTTCTTCAAGAGCGCGCCGCCGCCGGTCAACACGATCCCGCGATCGACGATGTCCGCGGAGAGCTCCGGCGGCGTTCTCTCGAGCGCCACGCGAACCGCGTTCACCAGGATCGAGACCGTCTCTTCCAGGGCCTCCCGGATCTCCTCGTCGGTCACCACCAGGGTCTTGGGGATGCCTTCGATCAGGTTCCTGCCCTTGATCTCCATGGTCATGGGCTTGTCCAGCGGATAGCCGGAGCCGATCTCCATCTTCACGTGCTCGGCGGTGCGCTCCCCGATGAGAAGGTTGTACTTCTTCCGGAGGTACTTGATGATCGCCTCGTCCATCTCGTTGCCGGCGACCCGCACCGAGCTCGAGTAGACGATGCCCGCCATGGAGATGACGGCGATGTCCGTCGTCCCGCCGCCGATATCGACCACCATGTTGCCGGAGGGCTCGGTGACCGGAAGCCCCGCGCCGATGGCCGCCGCCATCGCCTGGTCCACGAGGAACACCTCGCTGGCCTTCGCCCGGAGAGCGCTGTCCTTCACCGCTCGCTTCTCCACCTGGGTGATCTCCGAGGGGATGCCGATGACGATACGCGGCGCGACCCATACCTTGCGGTTGTGGGCCTTCTGGATGAAGTACGCGAGCATCTTCTCCGTCACCTCGAAGTCGGCGATGACGCCGTCCTTCATGGGACGAATGGCGGTGATGTTTCCGGGGGTGCGCCCCAGCATTTCTTTCGCCTCTTTACCGACGGCCTCGACCTTGGCGGTGGCGTCGTTGATGGCGACGATGGACGGCTCGGAAACCACGATGCCCTTGCCCTTGGCGAACACCAGGGTGTTGGCGGTCCCGAGATCGATGGCTAGCTCATTCGAGAACAGGCTGAATACGGAGCGGAGATACATGCGTTTCGAGCTCGAGTCGGTTAATTTCGGGCGATTCCGATACTGGATTGTCGGATTGTCAGTACGGGTCCTTCACTTCAGGTCATTTTGCGACGCAAACCGCGTCCTTTCCCCGCACCTTCACACTATACATTGCCTGGTCGGCTTTTTGCATAAGTTCTTGCGGTTCCTTGCCGTGATCGGGATAGAGGCTCAGGCCCAGGCTCGCGGAGAGCCTCGCTTCCAGTCCGAACTCAGCCAGGAACCGGTGGCTCTTGAGCGCTTGTCGGACGCGCTCCGCGACCGCGAGGGCTCCCTCGGCGTCGGTATCGGGGAGGACGATCACGAACTCGTCCCCTCCGTAGCGGCTCACCACGTCCTCTTCCCTCACGGCGGAGCGAATCAGGCTCCCCACCTCGCGGAGACTCCGGCTTCCGTAGAAGTGACCGTGGCGGTCGTTGATCGACTTGAATCCGTCGAGGTCCAGGAACATGACGGCGAGGCTTCCCGAGGTTTCCTGCGCGCGCCCGATCGCCTGCTCCAGGTAGCTGTTGATGTACCGCGAGTTGTAGAGCTTGGTCAGGTCGTCGGTGACCGCGAGCTGCTCCGTCTTCTGGAAGAGGAAGGCGTTCTCGAGGGCGATGGCGGCGGGCTCCACCAGGGTCAAAAGGAGGTTCATGTCCCTCTTGGTGAAGCGGGTCCCCGCGGCGCGGTTCATGATCTCGACCACGCCGATCGTCCTCCCGCGGGACATGAGGGGCGCGCAGAGGATGGAGCGGGTGCGAAACCGGGTGAGCTCGTCGAACTTCGCCTGGAACCGCCGATCGCGGCGGACGTCGTTCACGATGGCGGGCTCGCCCGTCTGCGCCACCCATCCGGCGACTCCCTCGCCGAGCTTGATCCGGGTGTCGTTGAGGTCGGAGCTCTTTTCGCCGAGCGCCATCTCGAACGCCAGCTCGCCCGTCTCTTCGTCGACGAGAAGGATCGACCAGGCCTCGGAGGGGATGAGCTCCTGAATCTGCGACATGATGACGTTGATCACCCGCCGTGGCTCGAGGATGGAGTTCGCCGTGGCCACGATCTCGCCCAGTACCTGAAGCCGGCGCGAAGTCTCGCGAAGCCGTCTGGACAGATTGGCGGCTTTGCGGTTCAGAAGAACCTGCTGGCGCGCGTCCTGAATCAGCGAGCGGAGCCGGCCGGCGAGCGGGAGATCCTTGAGATGCAAAGCGAACAACGACCGGACCTCGGTACCCGGGCGCCCTCCCAGGGAGATGAGAGGCATGTCGGGATTCGCCTTGCGGATCGCCCGCACCAGGCCGCTTCCCGCGTTGCGCGAGCGCTCGTCGAGAATCACCGCGTCGAACCGCGCCCAGGAGCCCTGGGCCTCTCGGGACCTGGGAGATCGTTGAGCCTTCTGAAAGAGCGTGCGTGGGTCGAGATGGACGACCTCGAGATCCTCGGCGGCGCCCAGATTGCTGAAAGAGGCGAACAGTTGAGAGGACTGGGCGACGAGCGCGAGTCGGAGCCTCCTGCGCCTTCGCGGTCCGGTTCCGCGGAGCCGCGACCTCTTCCTTCGAGTCGACTCGACGCTTTCCCGCATCCGCCTGCGGGTGCGAGCGGAGACTCCGGCCCCGACGCCGCTCGCCATCAGGGAGGCGCTGCTTTGTACCCGGGGCGACGAGGGCTCGTGGGGATGCGCCTTCACTCGTCGATGCCCGGCAACCGGGAGCTCACTCACCTTCCTCGGTCCCTATCTCCGCGTATACGGTCTTCTCGGCGACTCCGCCGCCGTCGCGTTTGCGGGCCTTGACCACCACCGGATGTCGGCCGGTCTCCCGCACCTGGAAGTAATATATGAACGAGCCGTCGCCCTTCACCTGGACCCGGTCGTCTCCCATGCCCCGATCGACGGTGACGAATGCCCCGGCGTCGGTCCTCCCCGTGACCGTGACCAGACCGTCGAGCCCCACCGTGGGCTTGAAGACCGTGAGCTCCGGCGGAGCGGAGTCGGTCGAGACCGCGCGGGAGGTCATGGTGAACTTCGCGAACTGACTCGGCGCTCCGCGGCGGTTGTCGGCGTCGATGGCGGTCACCTGCCAGTAGTAGGTCCCGGCGGTGAGGCCCCGGTGAAGGATGGAGACGTTGGGAACCGTGCTTTCGACGATGGGATCGCGGAAATAAGGGGAGCGATCCAGGAGGACGTGATACCTCCGCGCTCCTTCGACCTCTCTCCAACGAAATTCGGTCGTGGGGCTCACGGGAACCACGGAAAGGTTCGCGGGAGAGACGAGAACCGGAACTCCTGGAAGCTCGATGATATTGGAAAAGGTGTTGTCGGCGTGGACGTCGACGGACTGCGACGAGCCGAGAGTGACGGTCGAGTCGCCGGCTCTGAGGTCGGTCGACCCGGTGAACACCGTGAATCCCGATACGCCGGACGACGAATCGAAGCTGACGTCGGCGCTCGTATCTTCGTCGAAAGTCGCTTCCGTGGTCGGCGTCGCCAGGTCGGAACGCGAGCCCTCGGCGTTGCCGCTCGGAGTCTTCAGGTTCACCTGGCCCGCGGTCAGCTTCACCGCCACCACCTTGGCCTTGGTCGTGGGATCTTCCGAGGCCTCCTCGATCACCAGAATCGAGTCGGGCTTCACCAGGTACTCGGTGCCGTCGAAGAGACTGACCCGAGCCTGCGAGTCCCCCACCGTGCGGATGGTATCGTCGCGGCTGAGAGTCATGCCCATGGTGGCGTTGATCCACTCGTAGGTTCCCGACTTTCTCACCTTCACCGCGCCGTCGAGATCGAGGAAACGGGCGCTGTTGTCGGTCACCGTCGGCGGCGCCACCGCGTTCACTTCTTCCCTCGGACCGTAGACCTGGTGATAGCCCCAGGCCCCGGCTCCGATGAGACCGAGGATCGCGAGGAAGAGCGTATAGACGGTCGAGCGCTTGACGGTAAACCACTCGATATGGATACCGGTATTGGTCCGGTACGGATTGTACTTCGCCATTCGTCTAACCGCTGAGTTTCTAAAAGCTTAACATAGCGAAGGAGGATGCGGCAACGCCTTCCTGTCCCAACTTGATCGCTCCCAACGCTTCGGTTAGCATTTGGGGTTCGGACAGAGTGGCTGTTCGAAATTCTTCGAGCCGAACGGAGCCTTCAGCCGCGGCACGCAACGAAGACCTAGGCGAGTAGCAAGGAAGAGATTCTAGATGCTCAAGTATTTTCGCAACCGCAAGAGCCTGGGATGGCTCGTGGGCGCGTTCCTCCTGGTTCTGGTCATTTTCGCGTTCGTCGCCTTCTATATTCCCGATTTCCTGAAGACCACGGGCGTTTCCAGGACGGGAGAAATCGCCTGGGTCGAGGGGACACCGATCTCCTCTCAGGAGTTTCTGCGGAGCTATCGCGCGCAGGAGCAGCAGTATCGTCAGCAGCTCGGTCCGCAGTTCTCCCCGGACCTCATGCGCCAGTTGGGTTTCGACAACCTCGTGCTTCGCCAGCTCGTGCAGAACCAGATCCTGCTCCTCGAGGCAGAGCGCCAGGGGATTTCGGTTGCGGACCAGGAAGTGTCGGATTTCATCCTCTCGTTTCCCGCGTTCCAGGAGGCGGGAAAGTTCATCGGACGCGATGCCTATTTGAGTCTCCTCGCCCAGAATTCGCTCAATGCCTCGCAGTTCGAGGCGCAGCTTCGCGAGGATCTCATGCGTCAGAAGCTCCAGAGCCTGGTTACGGACGGCGTCTCCGTCTCCGAGGCGGATCTCGAAGAGGAGTACCGCCGCCGCAACGAGAAGCTCCACCTCGAATATGCCTTCGTTCCCAAGACGGAGTTCGAGGCCCAGGTCCAGGTGACCGACGAGGAAGCTCGCAGCTTCTACGACCAGAACAAGAAGAAGTTCGAGCGGCCCGTCCAGCGCAAGGTGCGCTTCATCACTCTCACCCCGCAGCTTTTCGCGAGCGCGGTCAGCGTGAGCGACCGCGAGATCGAGCGGTACTACCAGCAGAACTCCAGCCGCTACGAGACCGCGGAGCAGGTGGCGGCGAGCCACATCCTGTTCAAGACCGATCCCGGCGCCAACGAAGAAGAGGTTCGGAAGAAGGCGGAGGCGGTCCTCGCTCAGGCGAAGGCCGGCGCCGACTTCGCCGAGCTGGCGCGCCAGTACTCCGAAGACACCTCCGCCGAGAACGGCGGGGATCTCGGCCTGTTCGGACGAGGCCAGATGGTCCCGGAGTTCGAGGCCGCGGCTTTCTCGCTGCCGGAAGGCCAGGTGAGCGACCTGGTTCGCTCGACGTACGGCTTTCACATCATCAAGGTGACGGGCCGGCAGGCGGCCATCGTCCGACCGCTCGACTCCGTACGCGACGAGATCCGGAACACGCTCACCCAGGAGAAGGCCCGGGAGAGCATGGAGAAAGCGGTCGACAGCGCCGCCCAGAAGCTCCGCGCTTCCGGGAGCGTCGACTCCCTGTCCGCGGAGTATCCCGTCCTCGTTCCGCAGGAGACCAGCTTCTTCGGGCGCGGCGACTCCGTGCCTCAGCTGGGAAACTCCCCCGAAGCGACCCGCGCCGCCTTCGAGAAGGAGATCGGTCAGGTCTCCGACTCGATCCGCCTCGGCAACGGCTTCGCTTTCCTCCAGGTCCTCGAGGAGCGGCCCGCCGGGACTCCCGACTTCGAGGAAGTGAAGGAAGCGGCACGGAGCCAGCTCCGGGAGCAGAAGGTGATGGAGCTCGCCCGGGCTCGGGCCGAGGCGCTCCGTCAGGCGCTCCTCACCGAGGGGCCGGAGAAGACGGGGCTCAAACTGCTGTCGACGGAGAGCTTCTTCCGGGGAGGCCAGCTACCCGAGGCCGGCCGCTCGGCGGCGGTCAACGCCCGGGCGTTCGAGCTTTCGCCGGGGGAGCTTTCCGCTCCGCTCTCGGCGGACAATGGTTTCGTGCTCGTGCGGGTCATTGAGAAGTCCGGATTCTCCCCGGCGGATTTCCAGGCCCAGAAGTCGGGATTCCTGGAGCAGATGGCGAACGAGCAGCGTCTCAGGGTCTGGAACGCGTTCGTCGAGAGCCTTACCGCGCGGTACGAGGTCCGCGTGGACTGGCAGGCGATCCGGACCATCACCGGCTGACGAGGAGTTGGAATGAAGCTCGATCTTCGTGAGAAAGAGGGCATCGCGATTCTGGTCCTCTCCGGACAGCTCACCGGAGGCGGGGGCGACGAGGAGCTCCGGGAGGCGATCGATACTCTGCTCGCCTCCGGCCGCAACCGGATCCTCGTCGACTTCCGCGACGTGACCTTCATGGACAGCGCCGGCATGGGTGAGCTGGTGTCGGGGCATCGCACCGTCGAGCGCTTCGGCGGCAAGCTCAAGCTCCTGAACCCCTCGAGGCGCGTACACAACTCCCTGACGATGTCGAAGCTGCTTCCGATCTTCGAAGTCTTCGAAGACGAAGACAGCGCGGTAGCAAGCTTCCCGGAAGCTTCCCCGGAATAAAGCGCCCGAACCCCGATCGAACGCAAAGACGCAAGAGCGCGAAGAAGAATCTCGTCTTTTTCTTCTTTGCGTCTTTGCGCCATTGCGCCTTCGCGTTTCTTTCCCGGAAATACGGCGTGGCGTTGGAGATGAGGCAAGCCCCGGAAGGCCTAGCTCCCTCCGGTCCTTCGTATTGAATTTGGTCTTCCACTGCGCCTTTGCGCTCGATTCTTGCTCCCTGCCTCAAGCGCGCCGCGTTCGGCCGAAACGTCGGAAGATCGAAGCGAAAGCCACCTCCACGTCTCTTTCTTCTACGTAGATGTAGAACTCCGTCGCCGTCGAAGCCACCTCGAGGACGTTGATGTTCTGGAGGGCGATCTGCTCGAGGAGCTGATGCAACACGCCCTTGACGCTCAGGTAGCGCTCGCTGAAGGTCATCCCCACCGACGCCACGCTCCGGTGGACGATCTTCGGTCTGGAGCTGAGCGCTCTCCGCAGCCGGCCGAAGTTCTCTTCTTCCACGATCACCGTGATCTCCCGCAGTCCCTCGGTAATGGTGATGAAGCCGTTTCGTTCCTGAACCGCGCTGAAGACCCGGTTCAGCTCCCGGTGAGTCGTCTGGGTCTTGGCGAGCGTGACCGAGCAGAGACCGGAGACGATGCTGACCTTGTCGAGCACCAGCGCGTCGGTTTTCTGCGGGCGGCTACGGGACCATTTCCGCTGGAGCCGGGAGAGACTCATGAGAACGGCGGAGTCGCTCACGTCCTTCCCGGTCTGCGCTTCCACGCTCGGGCGGAGGAATCGCGCGACCTTCGTGAGGTTCAGAAGCCGATGGTGCAGTCCGAAAGCGAGCGCCGGATTTCCCTCGATGACGGACTCGAGGGCGTCGGAGATCTTCCTCATGGGCCGGGCGGCGTTACAAACGTAACACTTAACAGGTTTTTCTGTTTCCCGCCACGTTTTTCTTCGCGAGGGAATCGCCTCCTGCTACAACGGCCGCAATTGGAGGAGAACATGCCTGCTTGTCCCGTTTGCGAAGCCGACGTCCCGGTTCCCGCGGACGCCCTCGTCCACGAGCTCGTCGATTGCGGCGACTGCTCGACCGAGCTCGAGATCGCGTCGCTTTCCCCTCCGCTTCTGAAGGAAGCTCCCGTCGAGGAGGAGGACTGGGGTGAGTGAGCTCTTCCCCCGCGCCCGGATCGCCATGCTCCACGGGGTCGTCCGGCGGGAGGAGAAGCTCCTGATCGAAGCCTTCGGCCGGTTCCCGGAGATCGATCTCGTCCTCCTCGAAGAGCGCGAGTTGGCCTTCGCTCCTGCTTCCGCCTACGACTTCGACGCCCTGCTCTCCCGGTCGGTGAGCTTCTCCCGCGGGCTCTACGCGCGGAGGATATTCGAGGCCCGCGGAGTTCCCTGCTTCAACAGCGCCCGGGTGGCGGAGATCTGCGGCGACAAGCTCCTCACTTCCCTCGCCCTCGAGAGCGCCTCGGTCCCCCAGCCCGAGTTTCGGGTGGCGTTCGACGAAACCGCGGCGCTCGAATCGATGGAGGCCATGGGCTTTCCGGTGGTGCTGAAGCCGGTGGTCGGCTCCTGGGGCCGGCTCGTGGCGCGAGCCGACGATCGCGACGCGGCGGAGAGTCTTCTCGAGCATCGCGCGGCGCTCCCGAGCTACATGCATCACGTCTACTACCTGCAGCGCTACGTCGACAAGGGCGGCTACGACGTCCGCGCTTTCGTCGTGGGAGAGCGGGTCATCGCCGCTATCCGGCGCTGGAGCGCGAACTGGCGGACGAACACCCACCGGGGCGGACGCGCCGAGGCGCTCGCGGTGAGCGGCAATCTCGCAGCCGTCTGCCTTTCGGCCGCGCGCGCGGTGGGAGGAGGCATGCTCGCCATCGATCTGTTCGAGACCGGGGACGGTTACCTGGTGAACGAGGTCAACGACACGATGGAATTCCGCAACAGCATCGCGCCGACCGGGGTCGACATCCCCGGAGCCATGGTCGAGCACGTGCTGGCCGGGGTGAGGGAGGGGGTGGGAGAGTGTGGTCGGCTAGCGTCCTAGGCGCCTCGGGATACGCCGGCGGCGAGCTCCTCCGCCTCCTGCTTGGGCACGGGGGCGTCTCGATCCGCCAGGCGACCTCCGAGAGTCTCGCGGGAAAGTCCCTCGCCCGGGCCCACCCTCACCTTCGGGGGCTCACCGACCTCCGGTTCGAGAGCATCGATTCGCTCACTCCGGCCGACGTGCTCTTCTGCTGCCTTCCCCACGGCGTCGCCGCGAGCCGATGGAGCTCCCTCGCAACGCTGGGAGAACGGATCGTGGATCTCTCCTCCGACTTCCGACTTCGCGACGCTGCGGTCTATCAGCGGTACTACGGTCGCCCTCATGCCGCCCCGGAACAATTGGGTCGATTCGTCTACGGAGTTCCCGAGCTCCATCGGGATGCGATCCGGGAGGCCCGCTTCGTCGCCTGCGGCGGCTGCAACGCCACCGCCGCCCTGCTCGGCCTCTACCCGCTCTTCCGCGCCGGTGTCGCCGACGAGGAACGGACGGTGATCGAAGTCAAAGCGGGATCGAGCGAAGCGGGGCGCAAGGCCACGCCTTCGAGCCACCATCCGGAGCGCAGCGGCGCGGTGCGCTCCTTCGCCCTCACCGGGCACCGGCATACCGCCGAGATCGCGCAGGAGCTCGCGAACGAAAGACCGGTCGAGGTGCACCTCTCGCTCACCGCGGTCGAGATGGTGCGCGGCGCCGCGGCGACGAGCCACGTGTTCTCGAAGCGCCGGGTCACGGAAGTGGACCTGTGGAGGATCTACCGCGAAGCCTATCGGGAAGAGCCGTTCGTGCGCATCGTGAAAGAGAGCCAGGGGAACCATCGTTATCCCGATCCGAAGCTCCTCACGGGGACGAATTTCGCGGACGTCGGCTTCGAGCTCGACGAGGACAGCGGACGAGTGGTGGTGGTGAGCGCCATCGACAATCTCATGAAGGGCGCAGCCGGCCAGGCGGTCCAGTGCATGAACCTCATGCTCGGCCTCGACGAAACCACCGGGCTCCGGTTCACCGGACTTCATCCGCTCTAGACCCGAGTCGCTATGTGCCGGTTCCTGGTACTCCGGAGCGCCCGCGGATTCGACCCGTCGCCGATGGTGGAGGCTTTCCGGGAACGCTGCCGACGGAGCGTGGAATTCCAGGGCCACGGCTTCGGCATGGCGTTCAGGACTTCCGGCCGCTGGGAGCGATATCGAAGCCTCACGCCCGTCTGGGAGGATTCACCGCCGCTTCCCCGGAGGGTCGAGAGCCTCGTGGTGCACGCCCGGAGCGCCTTCCGCAACGAAGGCATCGACGTCCGGAACAACATGCCGTTCTACCGGGACGAGCTCTGCTTCGTCTTCAACGGCGAGCTCCGCGGCGTACGGCTGAGGGCGCCCGGCCGCATCGGCGCCGAGAAGATCTTCCACGTCATCCTGGAACAGCGGGCCTGCTTGCCGGAGGCGCTGGCCGCGGCCGACCGGCTCCTCCGATCCCGCGCGCGCTACGTGAGGGCGATGAACGTCGCCCTCACCGACGGAATCCGCGATCTACGCTCACTGCCGCTTCGCCGAGAGGCCCGAATACTTCACGCTCCACTACCGCGTCGGAGACCTGAGCGGGGTCTCCTCGGAGCCGCTCGACGAGACCTTCCGGCCGATGGCGAACGGCGAGACGAGGGTGATCTGAGCGCATGATTCTCGTGAAGGTCGGCGGCGGCGCGAGCGTGAATCTCGAGGGGATAGCCCGCGACCTCGCGGGGCTCGGCGAGCCCGCGGTCGTCGTCCATGGAGCCAACGCCGCCCGCGACGAGCTCGCGGCGCGGCTCGGATCGCCCACGCGGACGGTGATCTCGGAATCCGGAGTCGAAAGCGTCTTCACCGACACCGAGGCGCTGGAGATCCTGACCATGGCTTATGCCGGCCTCGTGAACAAGCGCTTCGTCGCCCTCTGCCAGCGAAGCGGCGTGAACGCCGTCGGTATCACCGGGCTCGACGGCGCTCTGATCCGCGGCCGGCGCAACCGCGGGATCCGCGTCGTCGAGAACGGGCGCCGCCGCCTTCTGCACGACGACTCGGGAAAGCCGGTCTCCGCGAATGTCGAGCTTCTCCGGCTCCTGCTCGGCGCCGGCTATACCCCCCTCGTGACCGTGCCCATCCTCGACGAGGAGGGCCGTGCGATCAACACCGAGAACGACGACGTCCTCGCGCTCCTTCAGAGAGCTCTCGGCGCAGAGGTCGTGGTTCAGCTGATCGAAGCTCCGGGGCTCCTGAGCGATCCCGCGAGGCCCGAGAGTCTCCTCGCAACCCTCGGCCGGGGAGACCTCGAAGCCCGGGAATCGGAATCCTCGGGGAGATTTCGGAGAAAGCTCATGGGCCTTCGCAGGATGATGGACTCGGGTTGCCGCCGGATCGTGGTCGGCGACGGACGACTCCGGAATCCCCTTCGCTCCGCGCTCTCTCTCGAAGGAACGGTGATCGAATGAGCCCGACGGCGGCCGGAATCGAAGCGCGAGCGCTCCAGGACCGCTTCGAGCTCGACCTGTACGGAAAGCGCGGGATCACTCTGGTTCGGGGCCGGGGGTCTCGCCTCTGGGACGACGAGGGACGCGAGTACATCGACTGCATGAGCGGGCACGGAGCCTTGAACCTGGGGCACGCTCATCCGGACCTCCTCGAGACGCTGAACGTCCAGGCGGCGCAGCTCATGTGCGCTACCGGAGCGTTCCACCACAAGGAGAAAGCCCGACTGATGTCCCGCCTCGTGGAGCTCGCGCCTCGGAGCCTCCGCCGTGTGTTCTTCTGCAACTCGGGGACGGAGTCCGTCGAGGCGGCGCTCAAGCTCGCCCGGCTGTCGACGGGCCGGCACGCCATCGTGTCCTTCAAGAGGAGCTTTCACGGGCGGAGCTTCGGCGCGATGAGCGCGAGCTTCCAGCCGAAGCACCACCAGATGTTCGCGCCCGTCCTCGAGGGCGTACGCTTCGCGCCCTTCAACGCCGTCGACTCCCTCGAACGGGAGCTGACGGAGGACGTCGGCTGCGCGCTCCTGGAGCTCGTGCAGGGCGAGGGCGGCGTGCACCCGGCGGAGGCCGGCTTCGTCGCGACGGTGGCGAGGCTCTGTGCCGAGCGAGGCATTCTCCTCGCCATCGACGAGGTGCAGACGGGCTTCGGCCGCACCGGACGCCTCTTCGCCTGCGAGCACTTCGGCGTCGAGCCCGACATGCTCTGTCTCGCGAAGTCAATCGCCGGCGGGTTTCCCATGGGAGCTCTCATCACGAGCGAGCGAGTCCGGGCGCCGGTGGGAGCCCATGGATCCACGTTCGGCGGAAATCCGCTGGCTTGTGCTCTCGCGAACCGGGTGCTCGACCTCCTTCTCGAGGACGCCCTGCCGGCGAGAGCGAGCGAATTGGGAAGGAGCTGGCTGGCACGACTGAGACGGATCGAATCGGCGCTCATCGAGGAGGTTCGCGGTCTCGGCCTGATGGTCGGAGTCCAGCTCCGCGACCACGTCGCCCCCTACCTCGATGCCCTGGCCCGCTCGGGCGTGCTGGCACTGGCCGCCGGCCCGAAAGTCCTGAGGCTCCTCCCCCCGCTCACCATCGGCGAGAGCGACCTCGAAACGGTGGCGGAAGCGTTGGAAAAAGTACTCGCCGACGGTAGACCGAGGGAAGAGTTCTAACGCAAAGACGCAAAGGCGCGAAGACGCAAAGGAAGTCCATGACAACTCTCTTTTCTTCCTTGCGCCCTTGCGTCTTTGCGCCTTGGCGTTGGATTCTTTCCTATTCCCTGCGCAGCGCTTCCACCGGGCTGGAGCGCGCCGCCTGCATCGCCGGATAGAGCCCGAAGCCGATTCCCGTCGCCGCCGCGAGCAGGAGGGCGGCCGCGATCGCGCGAAGGCTCACCGCCGTCGGCCAACCGGCGTAGATCGAGATGCCGAGCGCGAGGCCGAAGCCCAGCGCGATTCCCGCGACCCCCCCGACCGTCGTCAACAACAGCGCCTCGGCGAGGAACTGGCGGGTGATGTCCTCCCGGCTCGCGCCCAGGGACCGCCGGATTCCGATCTCGCGCACGCGCTCGCTGACGTTCGCCAGCATGATGTTCATGATGCCGATGCCTCCGACGAGGAGCGAGAGCGCCGCGACCGCGCCCACGACGACGTTGAACTGGAACCGGGCGCGCTCGTAGCCCGCGAGGAGCTCCTGCGGAACCACGAGCTCGAAGTCCAGGGCGCCGCGGTGCCGGCGGCGGACGACGCTCTCGATGAGCTTCGCGGAGTCGCGGACCTTCCCCGCGTCGTCGATGCGGACGGCGATCTCGTCGACGAGTCCTCTCTCGCGCGGCATGCAGGAGAGCGGGACGAAAGCGACCCGGTTCAAGTTGCGGCCCGACATCCTCCCGCCCTGTCGAGAGAGCTCCCGCGGCTCGAGCGCGCCCACCACCGAGTACCATTCGTCTCCGATACGGACGCCGGAGCCCACGGGCTCGTCGTAGGGAAAGAGCAGCTCGCGGAGCTCGTGCCCGAGCACGATGACCCGCTTCGCGTCCGAGACGTCGGCGTCCGCGACGAAGCGGCCGCCCGCGAGCGCCAACTCCTCGGTCCGCGCGAACGAGGGCGTCGTCGCCAGGACCGTCGCCTCGGCCCGTCTCTCGCCGTTCGCGATCCGCTCGGACGCCGTCCGGACCGGGGCGAGACTCTCCACGTTGGGAGAGACCTCGGAGATGGCATCGGCGTCCGCGAGCGAGAGTCCGGGAGACTGAAGCCTGCCCGCCTCCGCCTCTGTCGAGCGAGAGAGCGACCCGGCCCGAACGGTGACCCGATTGATGCCAAGCCGTCCGACCTCGGCCAGGATCTCTCGCCTCGCGCCCTCTCCCACCGAGAGCATCGCCACCACCGCCGCCACCCCGAAGACGATCCCGAGCGCGGAGAGCGTCGAGCGCAGCTTGTGAAGCGCGAGGCCTCGAATCGCGAGCTGAATCAGGCTCCTGGTGGTCATCGAACGCGGCGGTCGCTCTCGAGCTTTCCGTCCGAAAGCGAAAGCACCCGGTCCGCCCTCTCGGCGATGGCGGAATCGTGGGTCACGAGCACCAGGGTCCGCCCCTCGGCGGGGAGCTCCGTCAGCAGTTCGAGCACTTCCTCGCCGGTCCGCGAGTCCAGGTTTCCCGTGGGCTCGTCGGCGAGAAGGAGCTCCGGGCCGTTGACCAGGGCCCGGGCGAGCGCTGCCCTCTGGGCCTCGCCGCCCGAGAGCTCCCCCGGCTTGTGGGAGGCGCGCTCCAGGATTCCGAGCCTGTCGAGAAGCCCGTCCGAACGCTCGCGCCACTCGACCTCCGGCCGGTCGCCGTAGACGAGAGCGGTCTCGACGTTCTCCCGAACCGTCATCTGCGGAATGAGGTTGAACGACTGGAAGAGGAACCCGATCATCCGGTTTCGAAGCCGGCTCTGCGCGCGATCGTCGAGAGCCCCGGTGTCTTTTCCGTCCAGCAGGATCTTCCCGCTCGTGGGAAAGTCGAGGCAGCCGATCAGGTTCAAGAGAGTCGATTTTCCCGAGCCCGATCGCCCGATGACCGCGACGAAGCTGCCGCGATCGATCCGCAGGCTGACGGAATCGAGGGCTACGATCTCCTTGCCGGGCAGACGGTGGACCCGCCGGGCCTCGATGGTCTCGACGAGGGGAGGAAGAGACAAGCTCGAGCGTCCCAAACTACGAGTCAGGGCTCGCGCGCGCTCGTCTCGGCCTTCTCGGCGCTCCCGGCATTCCCCTCTGGCGGCGCGATCACGTCGAGAAACCCCGGCACGCTCTCGCCGCCGAGGGGCCGTCCCTCGTCCGAGGGGTCGCCGAGCAGCACGAGCTCGCCGGCTTCGACCCCGGTCCCGATGACGATGTGGTTCTCGTTGCTCGGCCCTACGAGCACTTCGCGCGCCTCGGCCGATCCTCCGTTCATGACGTAGCAGTAGTGCTTTCCGCCGCGCTCGAAGACCGCCTCGAGCGGGACGTAGACCGCGCTCGAAAGACGCTCCACCAGGAGCTCCACCCTAGCCGACATCCCCGGCCGGAGTCTCTGGTCCGCCTCGTCCACCAGGATGGTCACGGTGAAGTACTTGCCGGCCCTCAGTACCTCGTCTTCCTGGGCCAGAGTCCCGATGTAGTCCACTCCTCCGCGGAGCTCGAGCGCGGGGTAGGCGTCGACCGATATCGCCACCTGCTGGTTCTTCTCGACCTTGTAGATGTCGGTCTCCCGCACCTGGGTCTCTACCACCATCTTCGAGAGGTCGGGAAGCATGATGAGCGGCTGGTTCGGCCAGACCTGATCGCCCACCTGCACCTTGCGCTTCTCGCTGCCGAAGAACACGTCCTTGTAGATGACCAGGCCGGCGACGGTCGCGCGAATCTCGCACTGCTCCAGGTTCTGGCTCTGGGTCTCCACCCGCGAGACCAGCTCCGCGTGCTTGCTCTCGGCGAGCTTCAGCGCCGCTTCCGCCTGGGAAATCCGGTAGGAGCTGGCGCGCTCCGTCTGCCGGACGCTCTCCTTGCTGTTGGCGAGGGCGGCGCGCGTCGCCTCGACTTCGGCGGGCCTGGTGTAGTCCATGTAGGTGCGGTGCTTGATCCGGAGAAGCTCCAGATCTTCCTTCGCCTTGTCGACCGCCTGCTGCGCCCGATCGAGCTCGAGCTTGGTGATGAACCCCTCGGCGAGGAGCGGCTTCAGGTCCTCGAAGCTCGACTCCGCCTTCTGGAGCTCGCGCTCCGCCTGCGCGAGCTGGGCCGCCGACTCCGCCTCCGCCAGTTTTCCCTTGCCTTCGATCACGGTCTGGAGCTCGAGCTCCGAGAGCCGGAGCTTGTCCTTCGACTCCGTGAGCTCCTCCTGCGACGCGATCGAGAGCAGCTTCAGCTCATCCTGCGCCTTCACCAGCTCCGCTTCCGCCTGCGCCAGCTGCGCTTTCGAGCGCTCGAGCTCGTCGGCGAAGGGCTCGCGGTCGAACTTCACCAGGAGATCGCCCACCGCCACCTGCGTTCCCTCGGGCACGATCTCCAGAATCTTCGCCTGGCTCCCGGGGATGGAGGAGGAGTAGGTCACCGACCGCAGCGCCTGGAGGGTCCCGACCTCCACGATCTTGACCTCGAACGGTCCCTTCTGAGCGGCGGCGACGAGGCCCGGCGCCTGCGATCGAGAGACCATGAAGCTCCCGGCGAGAGCGACGATGGCGAGGCCCGCTGCGGGAACGATCGCGCGCCGCGGATTCTCCCGCATGCCCCTCAACATCCCCGAGAGACGCCCCCACGCTTTCTCGGGACGGCGCAGCCACGAGGCGGCGTCGGCGGCGCGGCTCCTCAGGACGGCCACGGCGCCGTCGAGAGGCGACTGGGTCCTGCCGGCGTTCTCGCTCATGGATGGTGCCTCGCGCTCGGAAGACGATTGCCCGGCGCGAACTCGGTCTCGACGTCGAGAGTTCCCGTCACCCGCTTCAGCTCGATCTGGGCGACGTGGTAGTCCGAGACCAGCGACACGTAGTTGCTCCGCGCCTGGATGAGGTTGTTCTCGGCGTCGATGATGTCGAAGTTGCTCGCGAGCCCGCGCTGGTACCGAAGGGTCGCGAGCCGGAGCTGCTTCTCGGCGAAATCGGTGTTGCGCTCCTGTAGAACGATGCTCTTGCCGATGCGCTCCACGTTCCGGGCGGCCGCCCGAACCTCGTTGGCGATGTTGTACTGGACGAGGCGCATCTGACGTTGGCGGGCCCCGAGCTCGATCTGCGTCATGGCGAACGATGCATTCTCCGAGGAGCGATCGAGCGGATAGCTCGTGCTCAAGAACATGTTGAGGGCGTTGTCGACGAAGTCGAAGCTGGAGCCGAACGAGTTCCCGAGGCCCCTGCGTTCGTAGCGGAAGTTGAGATCGACCTGAGGCAGCAGGTTCTGCCGGGAGATCGCGAGCGAGCGCTGGGCATCCTGGATCCGGTCCTGCTCCTCCCGCATCTCGATTCGATTCTGGAGCGCGAGCGTGGTCGCGGCATCCACGTCCACTTCCACGGGCTGGAACTCCGGCTCCATCATCTCGAGCGCCACGACGTCGGTGGGAGCGAGGCCCAGGTTGAACTTGAAGGAATCGAGCGCGAGCTCGAGCGCCTCCTTGCGGAATATCACTCCCTCCTCCGCCTGGGAGAGCTGGAGCTCGGCGCGGAACACATCGAGCTTCGAGGCGAGCCCCACTTCGAGCCGAGCTTCCGAGGCCCGCAGCAGCTCCTTGTTGCGCTCCAGGGATTTTTCGGCGACGTCGACGAGCCCCGCCTGGCGCACGATGTTGTAATAGGTCGAGACCACATCGACCGCGAGCCGCTGCCGCGAGAGCTCCAGGTTCCGCTCCGAGCTCTGAAGGCTGCGGCGGGAGTTCTGGAGATCGTACTCGGTGGTCTTCTTGCCGAAGCCCCGGAGCAGCGGCTGGGTCACCCGGAACGAGGCCGCGCTGGCGTTGACGTTCCCGAGCTCGGCTCCCGCCCAATCGCTCCTGAGGCCGCCGGTGATGGTCGTCCCGAACGGAAGAAGCTTCGAGATCTCGACGCCTACCCCCTGATCGAGCACTGACTGCTCCCCGATGCCCCGCTCGTAGGAGGGGGTCACCTTGAAGTTGAATCGGGATTCGGCCAGGTTCTCTCCGATCATCGCCCCCTGGACGACGTCGACGCTCGACTGGAGGTTGAGGTTCTCGACGAGAGCGAGCTTCACCGCTTCTTCCAGACTAAGGATCCGCGGGGAAATCGTTCCGTCCTTGGAGGCGGGAGTCTGCCCCAGAGACAACACCGCCGCGACCCCGATGGCGCCCCACATCAACATGATCTTAACCGGCGGTAGGAGAGAATGCTACGGCTCCAGTCGGTACTCGAAGCGGGCCCGCTCGAAGGCGCTGCCCGAAAACCTCAGGACCACGGAGTAGGCGTCGCGCGCCACTTCCTGCCCGGAGACCGTGCGGAGGCTCCCGGGGACGAACCCTTTCGCTCCGCTGAAGTCGAAACGCCAGAGAAAAGGTGCGGTCGCGGCGGTAGCCACCGCTTCGATCGAAACGCGGCCGCGGCGGCCAGAGTACTGGACTCGGGTCGGAGCTTCGGCGGAAACCGGGAATCCGCGAACCCCTTCGATGACCACCTGCCCTTCGATTCCCTCCGCTTGCAGCATCTCGGTCGCGAAGGAGCTCTCGACCAGGCTCTGCTTCCCGGTCAAGGGGTTGAAGGACAGGATGTTCACCTGCTTGGTTACGCTGTTCTGATTGCCGGCCGACCCGAAGACGGTCAGCCGGGCGGTGACGAATCCGTCGGTCCGGAAGCATTCCGAGCCCCAATCGTGGGTGACCACCTGCCCCTCCGCATTGACTACGGGGCCGAAATCGCCGTCGAGATCGAGTTCCCACGAGTACCGGACGATGTTGCCGGTAGAGGGCGAACCGTTGAACTCCCCGACGCAGGAATCGAACCCCGCGTTTCGCGCCGTGAAGTCGGCGACGACCGGTGATGGCGGCGGGGGCTCCGGGGGCTCGGGCGGTTCGGGCGGCAGATCGACGCGGATCTCCCGCGAGACGCTGTCTTCTTCGAGGGCCTGGCCGGATCTCGCGCTCGTCGTGTTCCGAGACACCGTCAGCGTCAGGGTGTAGGTGCCGGGGTTGGGCCAGGTGGCGGTGATGAACGGCTGCCCGTCCCGGGTGCGTCCGTCGCCGAGCTCGTAGTGGTACGTGAGGCCATCGCCTCCCTGGGAACACCGGCCGTCGATTCTGAGGGAATGGTTCACTTCGACCCTTCCATTCGAGGGATCGAGCGTGAAGCAGGCCACCAACCCGGACGGCGCCGGAGGAATGGTGGTGGTCGAAGGCGCGGTCGTGGTCGACGGCGGAGGCGGCGGAACCACGATGGGTGCGGTGGTGGTCGTGGAATTTCCGCCGCTCGCGAGGACGCCGAGTCCCGCCGCGGCGGCGCCGCCGGCGGCGATTCCGGCCACCGCTCCCGTCGAGATTCCTCCCGTTCCGGCGAGGGCTACCGTACTCCCCGTCGACGAGATGAACCCCGCGATACCGACGGTCTTGAAGCCGGGCGCCATTCCCGTGGTTCCCAGGGTAGAGCCGAGATAGATATGCGGATCCTCACCGGGAAACCAGGCAGCTGCGGGAGACCGCCGGCGGCATTCGTCCGGGCTCGCGACGTTGGCCACGCGCTCTTCCGTCCGAATCGAGGTGAAATCGCGGCTGAGCGCTTCGACGTAGTAGTGAACCTGAGGGCAAGCTTCCTCTGCCTGCGGCGCGACTCCGCGATAGACCCCGCTCTCGGCCGCGAGATCCACGAAGTAGTAGTCCGGGTAGAGGCTGCATCGAAAGTAGAGCCGCGAGCGGACGACGTCTTCCGGTGGGATCACCAGGGCCCCGAGGAGCGGGAACTCCGAATGCGACCAGCACTCGATGGCCGGGTCCAGCGAGATCTCGGCGTTCGGCTGTGCTCCGAAAGACGCCTCGGCCACGGCGGAAAGAAAGACCGCGCCCAACAAGAAAGACCTGAAATTCCAAGCACTTCCACGATTCATGGCGTTCACCCCGGTAAAAAAAAGTTTTCGGGCTTCACCGAATAACAAGACGATAAAGACAACCGGGAGCCTCCTCGGTTGGAAACGGAAGACTCCTCACGACTGTCGGGGTGCGGGTAGGGTGTCTCGATTCCCTCACCCCTGTCAAGTCACCCCCCGGGGGCCGGGGAATTGGAAGAAGCGGGAGAGGGAGCGCGCGGGCGGAGTCGATCGCGGGAGCAGCCGGTAGAGAACGAAGCGGTAGAACCCGGACGACTCCTCACGAATGACGCGGGTCTTGAAGTTCGCGAGGACCTGCCGGCAGAACTCGTTCTGCACGGGATCGTCGACGTTGCACCAGAAGTTGTAGTGAAAGTAGACCCCGCCGGGAAAGCGATGGAAGAGATCGTCCACGCGCTCCGGCTGCTGGGAGGCGATCGAGGTCTGGGCGGCGCTTCTTCCCATGACCTGGATCATCCCGGGATTGTGAGTGAGTACCAGTCCATCCTCCGGCACTTCGGCCACCATCCGGACGGCGGCCGCATGGTCCGCCCGCGAGGCCCAGGACTCCCTTCCCACCGCGCGGGTGAAGGGAAGGTACGCGCTCGCGGCGTAGACGACGAGGAGGTACGGGGCCGCCGCGAGGAGCCGCGAGTCGGGACGGCGGCGCCGCGAAAGGTCGACGAGCCAGGAAAGGCCCGCGCCCGCGAGCGCCGCGAGAGGCGTCGCGCTCATCAGGGAGAACCGGACGTCGGCTCCGTAGCGATAGCTACCCGCGTAGAACGGAACGAAGATCGCGAACAGCAGGAGGAACCAGACGAGAATCGACAGAGACTCGCGCCTTCGGCCCGGACGAAGGAGTCCGAGGAGAGCGAGCAAAGTGAAAAAGCGCGGGAAGTCCTCTCCTCCCGTATAGTACTGGACGTTCGGGCCGATATTCGCTTTCGCGTACTCGAGCGAGAACTTGCCGCTTTCACCGCTCCCCCATCGCTCGTGCCGAACCGCCCAGGTATGGGCGAGCTGCGGAACCAGGAGCGAGAAGGTGAGGAGCGCCGTTCCCCAGAGCGCCGGTCGTCTCGGGAGATCCCGGGCGAACAGGAGCACGATGGCGGCGGCGACGACGAGGATGAGCCCCGACTCGGGCCGGAACTGGGAAGCGAACGCCAGAGCCGACGCTCCGAAAAGACCGGTTCGCCAGGACGGCCGGCGGCAGAAAAGGACGAACGCTCCGAAGCCGACGGCCGCGAACGCCGCGGCCCCGGGCTCAGCGGCCACGGTCGCTCCCCACCGGAGGTTCTGGGGCGTGAGCGTGTAGACCAGCGCCGCGCCGACGCCGGCCGAAGCGCGATCGAAGAGCATCGCCGCGAGCCAGAAGAGCGCCACGGCTCCCAGCGCGAAGATCGCGTGGTTCAACGCGTGCGCCGCGCTTTCGCGGACCCCGGCGACGCGGAACGCGAGCGAAATCAGAAACGGGAACGCGTTCGGCTCCTTGTTGTACTCGGACGCGTCGCATCGGAACGTTTCCGCCTCGAGCGTTCCGTCGTTGCACATCTGCGCCCGACCCATCCACAGGATGTTCTGGGCGACGTTCTCGTAGATGTCCTCGTCGTAGTAGATCCGGTGGGTTTCGGGCGGGATGAGCCTGACCGCGGCGAGAGCCAGAAGACCGACGGCGAGAGCGTACAAGAGGCTCCTCGGAGGCAAGGAGTCGCGTATCTCGGAGAAGCTCAACACCGCTCCCGCGATAAGCATCAGGAACGCGGTCTCCGCCGTTCTCGGGGAGAGGAAGCGAAGCGTTTCACGCACTTCCTCCGGGGTCGACGACAGGAGCCACGCGCCGAGCCCTGCCGCGGCGGCGACGAAGCCCAGAGCGATGGCCGCGGGAAGCCTTTGCTTCACCGAGAGGCTCCGGGGTGCTCCAGAAGGAAGTCGCCCATCACCAGGACGTCCGCCCCGGAGCGAAGGAAGCAATCGATCGCCTGCGCCGGGCTTCTGACCAGAGGCTCTCCATGAAGATTGAAGCTCGTGTTCAGAAGAGCTCCCACGCCGATCGCCTTCCGCGTGGACGTAAGGAGCCGATGGTAGATTCCATAGCTCTCGTCCACCATCTGCGGACGGCAGGTGCCGTCCCGCCCGACGACGCCCTTGAGGAGCTCCCGTCCTTCGCCTCGCACCTCGTAAGCCATCGTCATGAACCGGTTCTTCGTCTCTCCCCCCTCGAGAAGGCGCTCGGCCTCTTCGTCGAGGATCGAGGGACAGAAGGGTTGATACCAGACGCGGCGCTTCAGCTTCAAGTTCAGCCGGTCCCGCAGGGACTCGCTGTCCGGCCGCGCGAGGATGCTGCGGCCCCCCAGGGCCCGCGGACCGAACTCCATTCGCCCCTGGAACCAGAAGACCACCTCGCCGTTCGCGATCCGGAGTGCGGCCTCCGCGGCTGCGTCGGAGACCGCCTCGAACCGGAGCCCGGAGCCGCGCAGCGCGGCCTCCACCTCGCCCGGCCGGAGGCTCGGTCCGAGTCGAAGATCGCCCAGCGGATAGCTCGAAGCACCCTTCCGCTCCACGGCCCGTACGAGCGCCGCTCCGAGCGCGAGGCCCCCGTCGCCCATGTGGGGGAAGACGAAAATCGCTTCGCACTCGGGAAGGGAGCGCAGCCTTCGGTTCGCCTGGATGTTGCTCGCGACCCCGCCGGCGTAAGCGATCCGCCGCATCCCCGTCGCCCGGAGCGCGTTTCTCGCGAGCTCGATCGCTTTCGCCTCGAGAGTTTCCTGCGCCAGGAACGCGAACTGCTCCGACGGCATCATCGCCAGCTCCCTCGCGAGAAAGCGTGAAAGCCGGAGCGGCGGGAGGCGGCAGGTGACCTTCAGGCCCTCGACCTCGAACAGGTCCATCAGAGGATTTCGCCCGTCCGGCGGGGCGTAGCCGTAGGACGCGAGCGCCATCACCTTGCCCTCGTCCTCGAGCTCCCGCATGTTGAGGAGACGGGTCACCATCTCGTAGAAGATGCCGAACGAGTCCCTGGCGCCGATCGCGGAAAGAAGCTTGAGCTCCCCGCCGGAAAGAGTCGAGATCGTTCCCGAGAGCCCGTCACCCACTCCGTCGAGGGTCAGGATGCAGGCATCGTCGAAGCCCGACGTGTAGGCCGCGGTCGCGGCGTGGGCCCGGTGGTGGTGAGTCCAGTGAATCCGGGCTTTCGAGAGGCCAATCCGAGTGAGCTCCTTCGAGAGCGCCGCCTCGCTCAGGCGGCGGGTGAGGCCGTTCGGGCGCCACGTGGTGAGCTCGGACTTGAACGCGCGCCGAAAGGAATCGAGCGCCCGCGGACGCCGCTTCCTGCGCCTCAGGAGGTAGTAGCCCTCTTTCAGGGAAGGAAAGATCCGGGTGAGGGTCTTCGCGGGATCGAAAGTCGAGACCGCCACCTCGTCGACCTCTCCCGCGGAGAGACCCGCCTCTTCGAGACAGGCCTGGATGCTGCCTCGGGGAAAGCCGACCTCGAGCTTACGGCGGGTGAAGCGCTCCTCGTTCGCGGCGCAGACGATTCGACCGTTCGATTCGTCCACCACCGCCGCCCCGGCGTCGTGGCCGTCCCAGATGCCGAGGATGGGCAAGGTGCGTCAGGCGTGGGTCCAGCCGAGGAAGCGCTTGAACGCGGACGCGGCGCGCCCGAGATTCCGCGGCGAGAGAAGAGACAGGGCGCTCACGGCGACTCTGGGCCGCGTGTAGAAGTGGCGGTACGCGGTCTGGCGGTAGGCCATGACCTCCTCCGGGGAGAGGCCCGGGAGCTCGAGAAGCGCTTCGTCCTGCCGATAGCGCGAGAAGTCCTTCTCTGAAAGCCAGCCCTTCACCCGCGCCTCCTCGTAGAGCCTGGAGCCGGGGAAAGGCACGGCGCAATAGAACTGCTCGAAGTCCAGAGGGAGACGGTCCGCGAGGGCGAGCGTCTTCTCGAGGCTCTCGCGGGTCTCGCCGGGAAGCCCGAGGACGAAGTGGCCGGCGGCCTTGATCCCGGCGGCCTTCACGACCGCGACCGCGCGCTCGGCTTCCGCAACCGTCGCTCCCTTCCCCGCGGCGTCGAGGAGCGCTTGATCCCCACTCTCGATTCCGAAGGAGATCATCCAGCAGCCGGCGCGGCGCATGGAGCGGGCGAGCTCCTCGTCGATGGTGTCCACCCGGCTGTTCGAGGCCCAGGAGACCCCGAGGGGCGTGATCGCCTCCATGAGCGACATCACGTAGCGCTTGTCGAGGGTGAAGGTGTCGGACCAGAAGAACAGCTCCTTCACTCCGTGGACTTCGACGTTTCTTTTGATCTCGTCCCGGACCTTCTCGACGGAGCGCCTCCGGAGCTTCGCCCCGTAGTACGTCTGGGCGGTGCAGTAGCTGCAGGGGTAGGGGCACCCGCGGTGGGGAGTCACCATGAGGAACCGATCGCCTTTCAGGGGCAGCCGGTAGACTTCGAGGTCGAAGAGATGCCACGCGGGGTCGGGGAGCGAGTCGAGGTCGGAGAGGAAGGGGCGGTCCGGGTTTCTTCGGATCTCTCCACCCTCGCGGTAGGTCAGCCCGGCAACGGATGCGTTCGACTCGTTCTTCTCGAGCTTCGCCATCCAATCGGCCGCGGTCGCCTCGGGCTCGTTGCGAAAGATGGCGTCGAGTCCCGGCGTGTCCTTCAGGCACACCTCGTCGAGGGCGGTCACATGCGTCCCGAAAACCGCGGTCGCGACACCGGGCGCTACCGTCTTGATCTCGTTCGCGAGCGCGAGATCATCGCCGATGGAGGGAGTTCCCGTGGACCAGACCACGGCATCGGGAGGTGCCTTCTCGATGTCCTGAAGAAGCGTCGTCCGGCTGTAGCCCGTCGCCGACGCGTCCTTGGCCTCGACCCGGTGTCCATCGCGCTCCAGGACCGCGCCTATGGTCGCGAGAGAGATGGGGGGCCAGAGAGTCGTCCAGACGCCGCCCTCCTGGGTGCAGCGCCCTTCGCGGATGAACCCCTTCCCTTCCACCGTGGGCGGGTTCAACAGAAGCACTTTCATAGAGTCGCCTTCAGTATAACCCCGCGGCGGTCACAACATGAGCTCCAGGAGCGAGAGGACGTACCTGGGCCCGTCGCGCCAGACGGAGATGTGAGAGATTCCCGAACGCCTCGGATACTCGTGCGTAGGCACCTCCGCGAGCTTCAAACCCCGTCGGAGCGTCCTCACGATCATCTCCTGCTCGATCGTGGTGTGGCGCGAGCGAAGAGCGAGGCTCCGCAGCACCTCGGTTTTGATGGCGCGAAAGCCGTTCTGGCTGTCCGAGAGGCGCACTCCGTACCGCTTGTTGATGCAGGCGGTTATGAACGAGCTTCCCGCGAGCCGGGCCCACTCGTCGAATCCGCCGTGGAGCTCGCTCGATCCGCCGAGGAGCCGCGAGCCGGAAACGTGGTCCGCAGAGCTCTCGAAGATCGGCGCGACGAGCCTCGGAATGTCGGCGGGGTCGTGCGATCCGTCGGCATCCATCAGCACCGTCACTTCGCCGCGAAGGTGGGGAATCGCGGAGCGGATGGCTCGACCCTTGCCGCGGCCCCGGTCCTCGACCACCCGCGCTCCGGCCTCCGTGGCTCGAGCGCCGGTGCCATCGGTCGATCCGCCGTCCATCACCAGGACGTCGTCCGCGTGCAGCCGCGCTCCTCGAACCACATCCGCGACGGTCGCCGCCTCGTTCTTCGCCGGGATGAGGACGGTAATGCGGCCTCTTTCGGGCACGGTGGGCGGCTTACTTCTTCCGGAGGGGAACGAACTGGATGATCCCGCGCTGCTCGAACTCCTCGATCGCCGTCCCCTGCTTCTCGGAGGTCGCGTTGACGACGAGCTTGCTGATCCGTTCGGGCTCCTCGTCGACGACGGGGAAGGCGCAGGGCGCGGTGGGCGAGAGGGAAACGGGATAGCTTCGGGTGCGCACGGACTGGAACTCGTCGTCCACCGCCCAGATGTAATACTCGAGGCTGGCAACGTGCTTCTCGGCCACAGGAAGGGTCGCGCAGAACTGGATGCCGTCGAAGGCCATGTCGCTCCAGTAGAAGGCCTCCTGCTTCTCCGCCCGGAAGTAGGCCCGGACGCGCTTGACCTCGCCGTCGTCGAGCACGTAGGCGCAGATCCGGGTGTTCCTTTCCGGGGTCGAGCACTCGACGGGCTGGTGGTCGATGGTGGGCTCTTCGGCCAGGACCGGGGCCGGAAGAGCCGAAAGCGCGAGCAGAACACTACTGGCGGCGAGCCGCGTCACTGCCATCGAATGGTTTTCCGCAGCTTGGCGTCGCCGATGAGGGTGACGACGGCCTCGATGCTCCCCTGCCGCTGTTCCTCGCTCCAGGTTCCCCGGGTCTGAAAGATGACGCTGGTATCGCGGGCATTGATGCGCTGAACCAGAGGGGTCAAAGCCTGCCCCTTCCCCGTGGTCCTCGAGCCGAACGTCGAGATGAGCTCGACCGACTTCACTCCGATGGGCGTGTTTCCCTGGTTGTGGACGCGAACGAGGAGGTCGTAGGGGTCGCCGAGCTGGACCGTCTCCGGCCGAATCTGAACGATGAGCTCGCCGGGATTATCCGGGGCCTTCGTCGCCTGCTGGACCCGGACGCCGCCCGCCTCGAAGCCCTTCGGGCCCTCGGGTCCTCCAGGAGGGGGCACGTACTCGGTGCGGCCCTCTTCGATCTGGAGCGCTCTCACCGAGGCCGCCTTCTGCTGTTCGATCGCGACCTCGGCGCTCCCGCGAAGGGTAATGAGCTGCACGTTGTTCGGATCCTGCTGGAGCGCCTTGTCGTACTCGGTGATGGCGGCCGCGTAGTTGCGGTTCTTCATGTGCTCCGCCGCCTGGGTGACGTAGCCGTCGATGACCGCCTGCCGCTCGCGCAGCTCCGCCGCCCGCGCCGAATTCTGCCGGGCCTCGGCAATCTGCTGGGAAAGCTGCTGCCACGCCGGGTTCGCGGGGTCGAGCTGCCGGCCCTCGCGGATGAACGCTTCCGCTTCGTCGAACGATCCCCGTCCCATCGCCATGGAAGCATCGACCGCGAGCTTCGACGCCCGCTCGCTTCGCGACGGTCCGCGAGGCACTTCGGGCGCGGTGGTGGGGGTCGGGGTCTGAACCACCGGAGTCGTTTGAGCTTTCTGAGCCGCTTCGATCTCCGTCTTGAGCGCCAGAGCATCGGCGTTGCCGGGATCGCCCAGGAGAATCTGTTCGACGTCGTTCGAGGCCGCGGCCAGGAGCCCGCCGTCGAGGGCGCGCCTCACCGTCGCCAGGCGCTCTTCGATCGTCGGCGGCTGCGGTGTCGTCGGCGTCGTCGCCCCGGTCGCGGCGACGTCGGGGGGATTCCTCATCTGGGTGAACCAGTAGATCCCTCCGCCGATTCCAAGAAAGAGGGCGACCGCCGCGACGTACTTCCACGCAGAGCTCGGCTCCTCGTACGGAATGCCCACGGAGCCCGCCGTCGACACTCCCGTCTGGGCGCGCGGCATCATGCGGGTGGGCGAGCCGGCGACGGTGCGTCCGGCCACGGTTCGTCCTGGAGCCGTGCGACCGGTCGCCGTCTTCCCCGTCGATGTGGTGGGGTACGCGGTCCCGGGACGGTGCGTTCGAGACCCGCTCCCGCTCGGGCTGGTGCCGCCGAGGACGCGACCGGTGGTGGTCGAAGGCTTCTTCCGTCCGCTGCCATCCGACCCCGACTCTTCGCCCGCGCCGCCGGTAGCCGCGGGATCGAACATGGTGTCGAAGACGGTGTCCTCGTTGAGGATTTCCCGGTACATGGCGACGAGATCGCGGATGTCCTCCGCCAGGTCGTCGGCGTCGGCGTATCGCTCGTCGACGTTCTTGGAGAGCGCCTTGTCGACGATGGCCTGGAGCTCCGGCATGGAGTTTCCGTCCGGGAGCACGAGCTCGGGCGGCTCCTGGTTCAAGACCTTGAAAAAGACCGCCTGGATGTTCTCCCCCGCGAACGGTTTCTTGTTCGTCAGCAGGCGATACAGGATCACGCCGGCGCTGAAGATATCGGAGCGGCCGTCGACCTTCTGGCCCCGGATCTGCTCCGGCGACATGTAGTCCGCGGTGCCGAGGACCGCGCCCGTCTGGGTGTGGGACGACTGCTGCCACCGGGCGACGCCGAAGTCCATGATCTTCGCTTCTCCGCCCTCGGTGATGAAGACGTTCGCGGGCTTGATGTCGCGATGGACGATTCCGTTCTTGTGGGCGTGGGAGAGGCCGCGGCAGGTTTGCGCCACGACGTCCAGCTTCTCCCGGAAGGTCAGCGGATCGCGGCGGATCCGCTGTTCCAGGTCCTGGCCCTTCAGGTACTCCATCGCGATGTACGGCGCGCCCTGGGCGTCGTAGCCGAGGTCGTACACGGTGACGATGTTCGGATGCTGAAGCCTGGCCACGGACTTCGCCTCGCGCTCGAACCGCTCCTTGAGCTCGTTGTCGGAGACGATGGCGCTCGCCATCACCTTGAGCGCGACCTTGCGCTCGAGGCCGGGATCGAATCCCAGGTAGACGACGCCCATCGCTCCTTTTCCGAGCTCTTGCTCGATCTGGTACTTGCCGAGGGTCTTCAGTGGAGTCTCAGACATGCGTGAAATCCGAACTTACAGCCGACGTTGTGCTCTTCAGTCTATCAAACCGGTCGGGACCGGTCACCCGGGAGCGGGCGTTGACCCTGGTTCCCCTATTCTCCCATGGAAACATTTGGAACGGCAACGGAAGATGGCATATCCTGACTCTCGATCGCCGTTGCACCTTCGGTCTCCTCTTTTTGGCCTTTGAGCGTTCGAGCCTTTCAAGGTTGAGCGAAAGCAAAGCAATCCGCGTCGATGCCCTGGCGGAACGCCTCGGCGGGAGCCTCGTCGGCGATGGCTCCGTTCTGGTGTCGGGGATCGCGTCGCTCGCGGCCGCGGGTCCGACCGAATTGAGCCTTTACGCCGACCCGCGCTACCGGCGGGAGCTTTCGTCCACGAAAGCGGCGGCACTCGTGACCCGCGAGCACCTGGCCGACGTCGCGGTCCCTCAGATCGTCCACCCGGATCCGTTCCTCGCCCTCGCGGCGCTCGTGGATCTGTTCCATCCCCGCCCGAGCCACGCTCCGGGAATCGACGAGAGGGCCTCGGTAGCTCCCTCCGCGCGGGTCGCGCCGGACGTCACCGTCTATCCCTTCGCCTGGGTCGGCGCAGGGGCCGAAGTCGGAGCGAGAAGCGTGCTCCATCCGGGCGTCTTCCTCGGCGAAGGAGCGTCCGTCGGTGAAGACTCGGTCCTCTGGCCGAACGTCACCGTCCGCGAAGGCTGCCGGCTCGGAAACCGGGTCGTCATCCACGCGGGAGCGGTCCTGGGAGCCGACGGCTTCGGCTTCGCCCGCCGCGGCGGCAAGTTCGTGAAGATTCGCCACGTCGGGATCGTCGTGGTCGAGGACGACGTCGAGATCGGCGCGAACGCGGCGATCGATCGCGGGACGCTCGGCCGGACGCTCATCCGGCGGGGAGTGAAGATCGACAACCTGGTGCACATCGCCCACAACGTGGAAGTAGGTGAGGATTCGGCGATGGCGGCCCAGGTCGGCATCTCCGGGAGCACGGTCATCGGAAAGCGCGTCCTGATGGGGGGCCAGGTGGGGCTGGTCGATCATCTGACCGTCGGAGACGAAGCGGTTCTCATCGCGCAGTCCGGAGTCATCGGAGACGTTCCTGCCGGGGCGACGCTCTCGGGTTATCCCGCGCGGCCCCACCGGGAGGTTCTCAGGACCGTGGCGGAGCTCCGCGGGCTCGATCGTCTGAAGGAGCGGCTGCGGCGGCTCGAGGAAGAAGTGCGCGCGCTCAGGGAGAAGAGCTCGAAGCCGTGATTCCCGTCGAAAGAGCCCTCGAGATCGTCCTCTCGCGCGCGGCGCCGCTGCCGCCGGAGGAGATCGATTTCACCGACGCGGGGGGCCGGATGCTTCGCGAGGACGCTACCGCCGACACCGACCTGCCGCCGTTTCGGCGCTCCGCCGTCGACGGGTTCGCGCTGCGCGCCGAAGACGCCGCCTCCGTTCCCGCGCGGCTGAAGCTCGTGGGCAGCGTTCCCGCGGGAACCTATCCCGACTTTCGCATCGGCCGCGGAGAGGCGGCGTCGATCATGACGGGCGCCCCCGTTCCCGAGGGCGCGGATGCGGTCTCGATGGTGGAGGATTCGAGCGAAAGTCCCGAGGGGGTGGTCGTCCTCGCCGCCGTCGCGGCCGGCCAGAACGTCGCACCCCAGGGCGCCGAGGTCCGGCGCGGCGAGGTGGTTCTGAGGAGCGGGACGAGGCTCGACGCCGCTGCCGTCGCCGTCGCCGCCACCATCGGGAAGACTCGCCTTCTCGTCGGACGGCGGCCGACGGTCTCGATCGCGGCGACCGGCGATGAGCTCGTTCATCCGTCGAGAACGCCGGGGCCGGGGCAGATCCGCAACAGCAACGGATTCTCCCTGAGAGCGCAGTGTCGCTCGGTCGGGATCGATCCCCTCTACCTCGGCGTGGCCGAAGACTCCGAAGCCTCGCTCCGGACGTTCATCCAGAAGGGCCTCGAAACCGACGTTCTGCTGCTCTCGGGCGGCGTCTCGATGGGGCGCTACGACCTCGTGGAGACGGTGCTCTCCGAGCTCGGCGTCGAGATCCTCGTCGACGCCGTCGCCCTCAAGCCCGGGAAGCCCCTGGTTTTCGGCGTGGGACTTGATGGTAAGCTAATCTTCGGACTCCCCGGCAATCCGGTTTCCACGATGGTCACGTTCGAGCTCTTCGTCCGCACGGCGCTCGCCCGCCTCGAGGGGGCTCGAAACCCCGTTCGCGAGCTGCTGCAAGCGCGCCTCCTCGACGGCCTCACGAGCCGCGGGCCGCGGCGGGCGTACCTTCCCGGCTGGCTCCGGGCGGGCGACGACGGAGAGCTCGTGGCCGAGCCGATCCCGACCAAGGGGTCGGCCGACATCGTGGCGTTCTCGAAGGCGAACGCGCTTCTCATCGTTCCCGAGGACCAGGATCGCCTCGAGTCCGGGGAGCTGGTATCGGTCCATCCGCTCGACAGCTTTCTTCGCAAAGAGGACAGATGGCTCGCAGCAAGAAACCCCGCCTGAGCCACGTCGGACGAGACGGCGCCGCGCGGATGGTGGACGTGTCGGGGAAGTCCGAGACCCACCGGGAGGCCGTCGCCCGCGGCAGCGTTCGCATCTCGAAGGAAGCCATGGAGCTGGTCCGCGAAGGGCGCTCGAAGAAGGGAAACGTCGTCGAGACCGCGCGGCTCGCGGGCATTCTCGCGGCGAAGCGAACTTCGGATTCTCATCCCTCTCTGCCACCCGCTCGGTCTCGACCACATCGACGTCGCCCTCTCGGAATCGGAGACCGGGCTCGATATCGAGGCGAGGGTTCGATCCCGCGGACCCACGGGTGTCGAGATGGAGGCGCTGACGGCCGTGTCCGTCTGCGCACTTACCGTTTATGACATGGTGAAGGCTGCCGATAAGACGATGGTCATCGAGAACATCCGCGTCATGGAGAAGAAAGGCGGCCGTTCGGGCCGCTACGTTCGAAGAGATGGCTGAAAAGAAACTGCCGCGACGACCGGGAGGGCCGAAAACCCTCCCGCCTCCGCCCCGGACGCCCGCGAAAGCGCCGAAGCGCCCGGGAGTCTCGGCCGAGAACGCTCTGCCTCCGAAGCCGGCGAAACCGGCGATGCGGAGTCGGCCGAGCGGTCCTCCACCCGCCCGCCGCGCACGGCGCACTTCCGGGTCCGGGAGAAGCTGGCTCAAGCTCCTGTTTCTCGCAATGCTGCTGGTGGTAGTCGTCGCCGGCGGGGTCGGAGGTTTCGTTTTCTATCAGCTCCGGGGCTCGCTCCCCCAGGTCGAGGGCACGGCAAAGCTGCAGGGCCTGACGACGCAGGTCGAGGTGCTTCGCGACGAGAACGGCGTCCCCCATTTGTTCGGTTCCGACATACGGGACCTCGCGCGCGCGATGGGCTACACCCACGCTCAGGATCGTTTCTTTCAGATGGAGCTCTCGCGACGGCTGGGCGAAGGAAGGCTAGCGGAGATCTTCGGCCCTCCCGCCCTCGCGAACGATCGCCTGGCGCGGCGCCTGGGGCTCGCCTCCGCCGCGCGCATGGAGCTCGAGAGAATGGCGCCCGAGGCCCGCGAGGTGCTCGAGGCCTATGCCGCCGGAGTGAATGCCTATCTAACCGCTCACGTCGATCGTCTTCCCCCCGAGCTCCGGCTCCTCGAGCTGAGCCCGGCTCCGTGGGAAGCCGCGGACAGCCTGACGATCGGAAAGTGGATGGCCTACCTCCTCTCCTATAACGGGCGGGTGGAGATGCTCCGCGGAAACCTGGCCGCGGTCGTGGGGCTCGAGGAAGCGTACCGCCTCACGGGCCTCGCGCCTCCACCCCCCGAAGCGCTCCCGACGTCGGATCTCGGCGGGGCGGCCGCGCGGATCGCGGCCCTCGAGGCGACCAGCCCCGACCTCCTGGGCGCGTTTCCGGGAGCGAGCAACGCGTGGGTGGTGGGAGGCGACAGGTCCGCCACGGGGCGGCCGCTTCTCGCCTCGGATCCGCATCTCGGCCTCGCGATGCCGTCCACGTGGTACGAGATTCATCTGTCCGGTGGAGGCTACGAGGTTTCCGGCGCGAGCCTTCCGGGAGTGCCGATGGTCTTGATCGGGCAGAATCGGCGCATAGCCTGGGGCATCACCGCCCTCCTCGCCGACGTCCAGGATCTGTACCTCGAGACTCCGAACCCCGCGAACCCGCGCCAGTACGCGGCCCCCGAGGGCTTCCGCGATCTCGAAGTCGTCTCCGAAACGATCGCGGTGAAAGGTACGAGCGCCATAACCGAGGAGGTTCGCGTCTCCCGTCATGGAGTCATCGTGGGAGAGACCAAGGACGGTCGGCTCCTCGCGCAGCGGTGGGACGCCCTCTGGACGGGCGACCACTTCCAGGCGCTCCTCCTCTTGAATCGCGCCGGTTCGTGGGAGGAGTTCACGTCGTCGCTTCGCACCTGGGCGAGTCCGCCGCTCGCGTTCCTTTTCGCCGACGTCGAGGGCAACATCGGGTTCTTCCCCGCGGGAGAGATTCCAGTGCGCACCTCCCACGACGGAACGCTCCCGATCGACGGGGCGACGGACGCCTACGAATGGCAGGGGAGCATTCCCCACGAGCTCAAGCCCATGATCTTCAATCCCCAGGGCGGAATTCTCGTTAGCGCCAATCACGCCATACTTCCCCCCGAGACACCCTACCCTCTGGGCGCCGACACCCTCGCCCCCTATCGCGCCAATCGGATCGGGGACCTGCTCCGTACGATTCCCAAGTCGACGCTCGACGACTTCGCGCGAATCCAGGCGGACCGCTACGACCTCTCGACGGAGGCGGTTCTGCGCATCGCCGTCGGTTTGAGGCCGACGGAGGGCAAGGGAGTCGAGGCGATCGAGAAGCTTCGCAGCTGGAACGGTCAGATGACCGACGGTCCGGCGCCGGCGATCTATCAGGCGCTCTACCGCAGACTCATCGAGAACACGTTCCGGGACGAGATCGGCGACGAGCTCTTCCCGTCGTATCTCGACTTCCTGGAGCTCGGTCACTCGGGCGGGCTCTACGCCGTGCTCGACGACGAAGCGTCGCCCTATTGGGACGATCGCGGGACTCCCGACGTCGAGACCCGCGAGCGGATCTTCCTCCGGAGTCTCGGGGAAGCGGCCGAGCTCCTCTCGAGCCGCCAGGGCGACGACGTGAGCGCCTGGGACTGGCGCAAGCTTCACGCAGTCCGCTTCCAGCATGCCATGGGAGCGGAGGGGCCGCTCGCGTGGCTCTTCAGCCGCGGACCGGTCCCCTTCGGCGGGTCGACGTACACCGTCGCCAATGCCGTCGTCTCGCTGCGCGAGCCGTTCGACACGCCCCTTGGAACCTCGTTTCGATTCCTCGCGGATCTCTCGAATCCCGACCTCACGCGCTCCACCGTCCCCACCGGCGCTTCGGGCCATCCGTTGAGCCCGCACTATTTCGATCAGAACGCCGGCTGGCTCGAAGGAAAGAGCCACCCGCTCCTCTTCGAACGCGCGACGATCGAGAGCAACCTCGAGTCCAAGCTGGTCCTTCAGCCCTAAGAAGAATTTCAACGCAAAGGCGCAAAGACGCAAAGGCGCAAAGACGCAAAGGCGCAAAGACGCAAAGGCGCAGACGAAGGCGCAAAGACGCAAAGGCGCAAAGAAGGAATGGGATTTCTTTGCGTCTTTGCGGCTTTGCGTTCCTCCCGGGTTTCGAAGGGCGGGCCCGCGGCTTTGCGCTTATAATCCGCGTCTCGAGAAATGAACGGCGAATACCCCCTCTGCCCCGCCTGCGAGAGCGAAATCGAGCTCGACGAGCTCGACGTCGATCGGGGCCAGAAGATCGGCTGCCCGGAGTGCGGCGTCACCCTTCAGGTGCTGTCGATTTCTCCCATCGAGCTCGACATCGCCGACGAGGAGATCTCCGAGTGGAAGGATTCCTGAGATGAGCCTTCTCGAGAAGTCGGCGGCGGAGAAGGAGCGACGACTGCTCGAGATCCTCGCGGCGATGGAGTCCGCGATCGTCGCGTTCAGCGGCGGCGTCGACAGCGCCTATCTCGCGGTCGTGGCGCAGCTCGCGCTCGGAGCGCGATCGCTCGCCGTCACTGGCGAGAGCCCGAGCTACCCCGACTACCAGCGCCGGATGGCGATCGAGGTCGTCGAGAAGTTCCGCTTGAGGCACCGTTTCGTTCGCACCGGAGAGATCGAGAACCCCGAGTACGTCGCGAACCATCCCGACCGCTGCTTTCACTGCAAGAACGAGCTCTACACCCGGCTCAAAGCCCTCTCCGCCGAGGGCGGCTTCCGGTTCATCCTCGACGGCGCCAACGCCGACGATCGGATGGACTTCCGCCCCGGCCGGCGAGCCGCCAAGCTCATGGGCGTCAGGAGCCCGCTCGAGGAAGCGGAGCTCACCAAGGCGGAGATCCGCTTTCTCTCGGAAAAACGAGACCTTCCTACCGCGAGCGAGCCGGCCTCCGCCTGCCTCGCTTCGAGAGTCCCCTACGAATCCCCCATCACCATCCAGAAGCTCGACCAGGTGGAGAAGGGCGAGGAAGCGCTCCGTCGGCTCGGCTTCCGCCACATGCGGGTGCGCCATCACGACTCGCTCGCCCGTCTCGAGTTCGCGCCGGAGGAGCTCGCCCGCGCGCTCGCTCCCGAGATGCGCGCGATCCTCGCGGCGGAGATCAAGAAGCTCGGCTACCGCTACGTGACCATCGATCTCGAGGGATATCGCACGGGGAGCTTGAACGAGGTGCTGGAATGGCCATCGAGATCCGAATCGAGAGCGCCTGGGATACCGACGACGGAGAAGGGCGCCGGGTCGAAGTAAGCGTCGCCGAGCGGGAAAGGCCCTCGGAGGACGTTCTCGAGGGAAGCCGCTACTTCGCCTCCGGCGACGTCGAAGCCCTCAAGCGGTACGTCTGCGAGCTCCTCGACCGGAAGTCCTCGCTCTTCGTCGGCCCGCGCCGCCGCGAGTGCGGGAGGTGCGGCAGAGTGGTGGACAGCGAGGATGACGCAACTGGTTTCCTGTGCGGGCTATGTGCAGGGTAAACTAGAAGCTATCAGCCGTCAGCGGTCGCATCCGTGAGAGCGCCAATTCCTGGCGCTGGCGACGAATTCGCCCGGTCCCGCGGATGGATGAAGGCGGATATGGAAGTCGTATTCCTCGGAACCGGCAACGCCTTCGCCAGCGGCGGAAGGAACGCCATGGCGATCCTTCTCAGGGCCGAAGGGTTCGGCGTGCTCCTCGACTGCGGTCCGACCACGCTCGTAGCGCTCAAGCGGGCTTCGCTCTCGCCTTCCGACGTGGACCTGGTGCTCCTCTCTCATCACCATGGAGATCACTTCGCCGGAGTTCCGTTCCTCCTGTGCCACGAGCGCTACGTCGGGCGTCGCGCCAAACCGTTCCGCGTCTGCGGTCCTGCGGGTACGGTCTCGATTCTGGAAAAGGCGACGAGCCTGTTCTTTCCCGGAATCGAGCCCGCTCCCTTCCCCATCGAGTACCGCGATCTTCAACCCGAGGAGGAGCAGAGCGAGGAGCGACTCTCGTTCCGTCCCTTCCGCGTCGACCACTTTTCCAGCGGTGTCGCTTTCGGATACCGGATCCAGGTGGGCGGGAAGACGATCGTTTATTCCGGAGACACCGCCTGGACGAACGTCCTCGCGCGGGAGAGCGAAGGCGCGGATCTGTTCATCTGCGAATGCTCGAGCTTGGCTCCCACGACGGAGAGCCACACCAGCCACGACGACCTGGTCAAGAATCGCGGCCGCATCACCGCGCGCCGCACGCTCCTGGTGCATGCCGGCGACGACGTGATCGCGAGCGAGGAGGAGCTCGCTTTCGAGCTGGCTCGCGACGGAATGAGGGTGACGCTGTGAACGTTCTCCTGATGGCGCTCCTTCTGGGCCCTCCGCCGCAAGCGCCCGTCCCTTCGGCGGAGACCCTGATCGACATCGACGTCCGCGAGGCCGAAGTTCAGGATGTCCTGCGGCTCCTGGCGGAGGTCGGCGATTTCAACCTCGCGGTCGACCACGGCGTCTCCTGCGCCGCTACCCTCAAGCTGAAACAGGTGCCCTGGCCCCAGGTGCTCGATCTGGTTCTGCGAACCTGCGGCCTCGAGCAGGAGCGGCTCGGGGAGAACCTCGTTCGAGTCGCCCCGGCCGAGGAGATTCGCAAGGAGTACGAGGCGCGGCGGAAGTACGAGGAAGAGAAGGCTCTCGCCGGCCCTCTCGAAACCAGATACGTGAGACTCGCT
Source organism: uncultured Acidobacteriota bacterium (assembly GCA_963716925.1). Lineage (GTDB taxonomy): Bacteria > Acidobacteriota > Vicinamibacteria > Marinacidobacterales > SMYC01 > DAISKN01. The sequence continues at coordinate 106,070 of CAVQUX010000006.1, forward strand.
TATGGAAAGGCGCGCGAAATGGCGCCCATCCTCTCGAGGTTCCTCTCGCCGCGCGGGTCGGTGGTATTCGACGAGCGCACGAACACCCTGGTCATCACCGACATTCGACGCTGATTGGCCGCTGCGGGCCAAAAACGAGAAAGTCCTGCCGAAGGGAGGGCTTACGCAATCGGCGGCCAGGGACGGTAGCTACTTCTCCTCGTCGTCGCCGCCGCCCTTGATCGACTTCTTGAAGTTCCGGATTCCCTCGCCGAGTCCTGCTCCGAGCTGCGGGAGCTTGTTGGCTCCGAAGATCAGGAAGACGATCGCGAGGATGATCAGGAGCTCAGGAAGCCCCACGGGCCCGATGAGAAGCGGATGAATCGACATTGGAATCTCCAGTCTTTCGACTGGCGTACTATACCACGCGATGGCGCTCTCCGACGACATCCTCGACGACCCCGATCGGAGGACTCGCCTGCGGAGCCGTCTCGAGGCTCTCGCCAGGGAGAGCGGAGCGGAAGCGGCGTTTCTCGTCGACGAGCGAGGAACCCCGTTCGCCACCGTCGGCCACGTCGAGTTCCGGCTCCCCCATCCGCTCGCGGGGCTCTTCGAAGGCGGCGATGCCGACGCGATTCTCGGGGCGCTCGTCGGCGAGCCCCAGAGCGAAACCTCTTCGGGTCTCGTCGTGGAGCGATTGAGCGCACGCGCCCTCCTGGTCCTCGTCTTCCCCCGCCCTCCGAACCCGCTTCGGCGCCTCTCGATCCGATCGAGCGCGCGGGCGCTCGCGTCGCTGCTCCGTGATCGCTTTTGAATCACCCCCAGGCGCCGTTCTAGGATGGCGGAGTGCCGAAGCCGAAACCCGCGGTCACCGTGGTCGAGCGACGAGAGCTCATCCGCCGGCCCATCGCCGAGGTCTTCGCGTTCCTGGACCGGCCGTCCAACCTGAAGCGGGTTTTCCCCGGGAGCCTCGCGGTCTCGCTCGAGCGGCACCCGGAGGATCTCCGTCCGGGGACGCTCTTCCGATACCGCCTTCGCCGCTGGCCGCTCGACTTCGAATGGGACGCCGTGGTCTCGGACTATCGGCCGCCCGCGAGCTTCACGAACGTGAAGGCCCGGGGATATTTTCCCCGATGGGCGATGGAGCACGAGATCCTCGCGCGGGAGCCGGATTCGGAGCTCCGGATGCGCCTCTCGTACGAGGTGCCCGCGGGCCTGTACGCCGCCCTCACTCACAGCTACGTCATCAAAGAGGCGATGGAGGAGCTGGTCGAAGCCCAGATCCGGGCGATCCGCAACGCCCTCGAAGAAGGACCGTAGGGAGGAAAAGAAGAAACGCAAAGGCGCAAAGACGCGAAGGCGCAAAGGAAAACCATTCAGGAACTTCTTCTTTGCGCCTTTGCGCCTTTGCGCCTTTGTTTCTTCCGGTGAGGATCCAGCTACGTCTGCCAGGGGAGAACCGACGACACCGAGCGCTGCAGATCGTTGAGCCAGCTGCCCGAGTAGACGTAGCTCACCATGATGCCGCAGGAGTCGAGTATTCCCCGCTCCGTCCGGTTGGCGCCGAAGTAGACGTGCTTGGCGCCGAGTCGGGCGCCGTTTCCCAGGTGAAACCCGGCGACGGGATTCAGCGGCTTTCCTCCCCGTCCTTCTCCTGGGTCAGATGGAAGAACGCGGCGCGCGTCAGCGGTTGGGCGAGCTCGCGGGCGAGCGCCCGGTCCTCGAGCCATCGCGGGTCCGAGAGCACTCCGGAGAGCGCGTCGCCGAAATCCTCGTTCGGCGCTCTCGCGACTACCATCGCGCGCGCGCTTTCCGGAAACAATCGAATCAGGTCCGCGCGCTTCATCTTGAACTGCGCGTCGCTTCCGGCGAGGATCGGCTTCAGGTAGCGATTCAGTAGCCCGGGCACGGGGCTCAGCGTCGCGAACGTCTGCACCTCGGGGCGATTGCGCTTGATGGCATCGACGACCTGGTAGATGAGCAGCTTCCCCAGTCCGAGTCCCACGAGCCCGTTCTGGGCGTTGTTGATCGAGTAGAAGATCGCGGCGTCCGGCCGGGTCTCGGGACCCGAGCGGGAATTGTCGAGGATTTCGTGGATGGAGGTGGGGATCCGTCGGGTGAGCGCGGCTTCGATGAACACGATGGGCTCTTCGGGCATCGCGCGATGGTAGAGGGCGAACGAGCGGCGATCTTCCCCCAGACGATCTCCCATCTCCTCGAGGCTCGCCATGGGGTGAACCATGTCGTGCTCCTTGAGAAACCGGATCTGGCGGTAGGAGGAGTCCTGGGTGATCTCCTGCAGGAACAGGAACCCGTACTGGAACCAGGAGGTGAAGAGGTACGCGATCTCCTCGTCGATCGGGCCGAGATCGAGAGAGGCCGAGAGGACGTCCGCCCGGAGGTCGAGCAGGAACTTGAGCCCGCCCGAGGCGTTGAGAAACCGTCGGAACGCCCGCATTCGCGGAGATTCGAGCTTGCGGCGCAGCTCCGTGAGGAGAGACGTCCAGCGGACGGCATCGCCGGCGCCCGCTTCCAACACCGCGTTGAGCGGCCCCTCGAGAGGCTCTCGAGGGACCTCCATGCGGGTCAGGAGGAGCGAAAAGAAGGACTCGCGGGCTCCGCGCGGGGACTGCCGATAGGCCAGCCGGAACGCGTCGAGGAGCTCGAGAGGAGGATCGCTCGCCCCCTGGATCTGCTCCAGGAGCCGAACGAGCCTGTCGGGCGCCGTCAAGACTTCGTTCTCGGAGCCCGTGGCCGGGGGAGAGGCTTGCGCGGAAGCTTCTCGTCGCGCATCGCGGTGAGGTAGGCGACCGAGGCCACGACCACCGATGCCTGCTCCAGGTCCTCCTCGCGCACGTGGTCGTAGACATCCATGTTGGTGTGATGCGTCAGGGCGTCATACTCGATCGGATCCTGCAGGAACTGAAAGCCGGGAAGCCCGGCCGCGTCGAAGAGCAGGTGGTCGGTGCCGGAGGTGTTCTCGGTCGTCAGCGTCGCTGCCCCGAGGTAGGCGAAGGGCTCGAGGAGCTTCTCGAAGATCGGACGCGCCGCCTCGTTTCCCTGGAGGTAGACGCCGCGGATCTTCCCGGTTCCGTTGTCGAGGTTGTAGTAGGCGGCGAGCCTCCCGTGGTCGGGCTTCAGCTCCATGGTCAGAAGCGACGCATAGTGGGTCTCGACGTGGTACTTCGATCCCCAGTACCCCTGCTCCTCACCGCCCCAGAGCCCGATGCGGATGGTCCGCCGCGGCTTCGCGCCCACCGCCTCGAGAATCCGCATGGCCTCCATCATCACCGAAGCACCTGCGGCGTTGTCCGTCGCACCGGTCCCCGAGTGCCAGGAATCGAAATGCGCGCCGAGGAGGACCACTTCGTCCTTCAACACCGGGTCGGATCCCGCGATCTCCGCGATGACGTTCGCGCCCCGGACACCGTCGCGAAAGGCCGCGGTCGAGGACAGCCGCAGGCGCGGATGCATTCCCTTCTCGACGAGGCGCAGCAGCCGATTGAAGTGCTCGCGCGCCAGGACGAACGTGGGAGCGCTGTCGCCGGCGCCGAACGTCCCCGGCGACATCACCCGGAGGACTCCGCGGCCCCGGGAGCTCGGCTGCAGAACCGCCTTCGCCCCTTCCTCGCGGAAGAACCGCGGAATGGTGAGCTCCTTCGCCTCTTCCGCTCTCCACTCCGCTTCCTCATCCCAGTAGTCGCGCGGTCTTCCAGGATCGATGGCGGAGCCCAGACGCTCGATCTGATCCGGCGCCAGCCGCTCCGGCTCGGCATGGCGCCCGTCGGAAGATTCCAGCTTTCCGTTGAGGACCACCCTGCCCAGAAGCTTGCCGCGGTACGCCTCGAAGTCCTCCGGGCCCTCGATCGACGCCACGACGGGAACGTCCTCGACCACACCGTCCGTTCCCGGGGTCCAGGCCAGGGGGTAGCCGATTAGCCGCTGATACGAGGGCTCGACGAGCTCTATCGAGAAGGACGCGAGCGACCAGCCCGGAACCGGCGAGGGCCAGGACTCGAGCGCGGCGGAATCGAGACCCCATTCCAGCAGCCGATCCCGGCTCCAGGCGGCGGCCTTGTCGTAGTTCTCGGAGCCGTGGAGCCGCGGCCCGTACACGTCCGTCAGATAGAAGAGCGTGTCCATGACCTGGGAGCGCTGAAAGCCCTCCATCTTGATCCGGCCGATGGTCTCGAGATCGATGCGCTCCTCCGCCGGAGGCGGCGCCAGGAGAGCCGACGCGAGGGCGAGGGTCGAGAGCGAGAGATGCACGTGTCCTCCCTGAGATCACACGAAATTCAGGGTCATTCTAAGCCCGCGGCTTCGCCTTTTTGTCCAGGATCGCGGACGAGCCGGCGCAGGGAAGTGAGTAGGGGCGCGAGCGCTCGACGGCCTCAGGGCTGAGGCGCCGCCGTCTCCGTGGTGAGCCAGGTCCAGACGTCGTCCGGCGGCATGGGTCTCGCGAAGAGAAAGCCCTGGATGAGATGGCAGCCCTGCTGGCGCAGGATTCCCACCTGGGCGTCGGTCTCGACTCCCTCGGCCATCACCTGGAGCTTCAGCGCCTGGCCGAGGTTCACGATGGCGGAGCAGATCGCGCGGTCTTCCTCGTCCTCTCCCAGGTCGCGGATGAAGCTCCGGTCGATCTTCAAGGTGTCCACGGGGAACTGCTTGAGGACGCCGAGCGAGGAGTAGCCGGTTCCGAAGTCGTCGAGGGCGATGAGCGCCCCCAGGTCTTTCAATTCGTCGAGAACGGCGACACTGTACTTCTGATCGTCCATGAGGACGCTTTCGGTGAGCTCCAGCTCGAGCGAGCCCGGGTCGAGCCCCGTCTCTCGCAGGATCGATTGGACCTTGCGGGGGAGCTCCCTCTCCCGGAACTGCACGGGGGACAGGTTCACCGAGACCCGGAGGTGCGAGAGCCCCGCGAACTGCCAGGCCCGAGCCTGGGTGCAGGCCTTGCGCAGCACCCACTCGCCGACGGAAATGATGAGCCCCGTCTCTTCCAGCACCGGAATGAACTCCGCCGGGGGACGCTGGCCCCGCCCCGAATCGTTCCACCGCAGGAGCGCCTCGAGCCCCACGACCTTTCCGTCGCGGACGTCGAACTGAGGCTGGTAGTGGAGGACGAACTCCTCGCGCTTCGTCGCTCCGCGGAGGCGGTTCGCCATCGCCAATCGGTCCGACAGGTGGACGTTCATCTGCGCCGAGTAGACGTAGTAGTTGTTGCCGCCGAGAAGCTTGACCCGGTACATCGCCGCGTTGGCGTGCTGGATGAGGCTCGAGACCTCGACTCCGTCCGCCGGATGAAGCGCGATGCCGACGCTCGCCGTGAGGTAGAAGTCCTGCCCGTGGCGGGCGAACGGGCGGGAGAGGGCGTAGAGGATTCTCTGGGCCACGAAGGGCGCGTCCTCGGGCCGGGACATGGATTCCAGCAGCACCGCGAACTCGTCGCCGCCCCAACGGGCGAGGGTGTCGGCGTTTCTCACGCAATGCCTCAAGCGTCCGGCGACGATGCGCAGGAGCTCGTCGCCGACGTCGAAGCCGAACCCGCTGTTGATGCCCTGGAAGCCGTCGATGCCGATGAGCAGGACTCCGACGCTTCGTCCCTCTTCCTTGTTGGAGATCGCGGCGGCGAGCTTCTCCAGCAACAGTCGGCGCGTCGGAAGACGGGTGACGGCATCCTCCTCGGGGTCGACGCCGGCGCGCTCGAGGGCGCGCCTCATCCGCGAGACTTCGAGAGCGTTGCGCACCGCGCGGTAGGACTCGGGACCGACGAGACCGTGCCTCGAGACGACGTCGTACGCGCCCGCCCGAAGCGCCGCGGCCGCCTGGTCGGCGGAGTCGGTCTCGGCGATCACCACCACCGGCACCGCGGGGCCGCCGTTCGGACGCGCGAGCGAGGAGACGCGGGAGAGATCGAATCCGGAAACGCTCTCTCCGATCAGGATGCAGTCGGGGCTCGCGTCCTTCGAGAGCGAGAATGCCTCTTCGAGCGAGCCGGCGTCGAGAACCCGGATGGGCGAAGGAAAGCTCGCGGCAATTCGGCGCGCGAGCTCGCCGCGGTCGCCGGTCGCCGGCTCGACGAGGAGGACCGTCGCCTCAGAGCTCATCGCGGTCAAAAGACCTCGAACTGCTGCGATTCCCCTACAGGTGCGGCCGATGCGGCTTTCATCGCCATGAATCCATACAAGTACCGTGCCGCAAATCGGGTCACGCGGAAACTCCTCTCCCCAGGGAAAAAGTCCCGAGATTCGCGGGGGTATTGCGGCCCGAGGTATCGTTTTGAAACTCGATCGGGCCGCGAACCGGGTGGGAAGCCCCACGGAGTCCGACGGTCCCAGGATGGCACGCCGATTGCTCCTGAGATTACGTTCCAGGACTCCCATGGCGTCACACACTCCTCATTTCGACAACGAGGCGGCTCTTCTGCTGCTGGCGACCGACCAGAAGGTCCACGCGTACGACCTCGCTCAGTTCTCCCGGGTCGGGATCGGCCGCCACGAGTCGAACGAGATACAGCTCCTGTCCCGCGCCGTCTCGAATTTCCACGCGGAGATCCTCAAGGAGGGCGACGCCCTCGTGATTCGAGATCTCGGGAGCACCAACGGCACGCGGGTAAACGGCGAGCGCGTCGACCGGAGCCCCGTGGCGCCCGGGGACTCGATTCGCATCGGAAATCACGTGCTGTCGCTCGAGCTCCGGCCTCCGGCCGAGGCCGCGGCCGATCGCTCTTCGAGCGCCGGCCCCGACGACTTCGGTCCGGGCGCGCGCGGACGAATCCTGCCCCCGAAAGCGCGCCCCGCCGACAGCGGAGCGGCCGGCCTGCCGCTCGCCGAGCTCCTCCGCCGCATTTCCATGCGGCCCGAGCCGCTGCGAGCGCGCCTTTCGCGCGGCGACCGGAAGGCGGTGATCTTCTTCGACCGGGAGCGGCTGTTCCACGTCGAGTACGAGGGGGTCGTGGGAGAAAAAGCCCTCTACCGCCTCTTCAGCTGGCACGAGGGGAGCTACGAGATCGAACGACTCGCCGACCCGATGTCGCAGCCCGTGACCATCTGCCTTCCTCTCGACGCACTGATGATCGAGGGTATGGACCAGGCGCAGGAGCTGGGGAAGCTCGTCGCCTCGCTTCCGCCGCTCGCGATTCCCCTCCGCCTCAAGGAGGATTGCCCCCTGCCGCTCACCGCCCACTCCCCCGCCGAGATCGAGATCTTCCAGGCGATCATCCGCTACGAAACGATCGAGAAGGTGCTCGAGAGATCGCCATGGACCGACGTGCGCATCGCGCGACTGATCGGCTCCCTGCTGAGCAAGGGAGTTTTCGAAGCGCGCTCGCCCGGGGTGTTGGACGAGACCCACAACCTGGCGTGATGTCCCCGGCCCGGGATTCCGTCCCCTATCTCCCCGATCCTCCACTCCTCCTTGTTACATCGGGATCTTTTCGCAGGTAGAAGAACCGCACTGCGTGATCGTTGAAGTGGACGTAGCCGTCCACGCGATCGCGCATCGCCAGGTTGAAGTTGGGCTGGACGATCCAGGCCGAGGGCACGTCTTCGATGATCCGCCTCTCCGCCTCCTCGAGGAGGCGCTCCCGCTCCGGGCCCTCGGCGGAGCGGGCCGAGGAGACGATGCGGTCGACTTCGGGACTCGAGTAGGAGACGTGGTTGAGGAACCCTTCGCTTGTATAGCCGATCAGAAGCGCGTAGGCCGGGTCGTAGACCCACCAGAACGCCTCGTCGAGAAAAAGAGGTAGCCGCCGCCGCGCCCGCGCCTCGGCGAAGACCGCCGGGGTGAGCTTCCGGATGCGCGCCCGGATGCCCACGCGGGCGAGCGCCGCGCGCACGAAGACGGCGAGGGTTTCGTCGTCGGGGCTCCCGCTGTCCATCGTCAGCTCGACGTCGAGGCCTCCTTCGAAGCCCGCGTCGACGAGAAGCGCCCTCGACTTGTCCGGATCGTGCTCGTAGGGAGGATCGCCCGTGACCCTTCCGGGAAACCCCAGAGGCACGGGGCCGGCGGCTCGCCGGGCGCGGCCGAAGTACACGTGCCGCAGCAGGTCGTCGTACGGAAGCGCATAGGCGACCGCCCGCCTCACCCGGGGATCGTCGAACGGAGGAATCCGGTTGTTCATCCCCAGCTGCACGGTGCTGGTGCTGGGGATCGAGAGGACCTTCAACCCCTCCACCTTCGAAAGCGCTTCGATCTCCTCGGCGGACAGCCGTTCCACCACGTCGAGAGCCCCAGAGGAAAGGAGCATCATCCGGTCGGCGGCCGCGGGTACGACCTTCAGGACCACGCGCTCGATAGGGGCCGGTCCTCGCCAGTACGACTCGTTGCGTACGAGGTCCACCTCGACGCCCGGCGTCCAGCGCTCGAGACGATAGGGCCCCGCGCCCGCGGTATTCGACGCCATCCACGTCTCGGCCCAGGGAGACCCCGACCCATGCTTCGCGAGAATCTCCGGGTCGAACGGGGTCGCGTTGGAGAGGACCAGGATCCGCGCGAAGAGAGGATTGCGCTCCTCGGTGCGGACCTCGAGCTCGTAGTCGCCCGTAACCCGAATCGATTCGATTCCCGCGACCCGTCCGATCTCCTGGAGCACGAACCTTCCGCCCGAGCCGGGGACGGAAAAGTTGCGCTCGAAGAGCCGGGCTACGGTCTCGGCCGTGACTTCCCCTCCGCCGGGAAACCGCACCCCCCGACGCACGCGGAGGGTCCAGGTGACGCCGTCGCCTCCGACCGAGAGATCCTCGAGCGCACCTCCCTCGAGCTGTTCGGGAACGAAGCTACGCTCGGTCCCCTCCTCTTTCCAGGCGTGGGTCATCAGCGGCTCGTAGCAGTTCATGATCACCTCGAGCGAGCGATCGGCGGAGGCGAAGATCGCGTCGAGCGTCGTGACGTCGTCGGGAACGCCGACGGTCAAGGTCGAAGGGCTCCCTTCCGTGACGGTCCGGCTTCCGGCGCCGCAGGCGGATGCTGCGACCAGGGCGGCGATCGCGGCCGCGCGGTCCCCTTTCATGGGGTTTTCGTCCATTCGCGGAGGAGCGAGGAGAGCCGTTGGAACCCGTAAACCGCGCAGACGATCGCCATCCCGGGAAAGAACGAGACCCACCACTGGCCGGTGACCAGGTAGTGGCTCCCCTGCTGCACCATGAGGCCCCACTCCGGCTCCGGGATCTCGACGCCGAGACCGAGGAAGCTCAGCCCGGAGACGATCTGGAGCGACCAGGCGCAGTTGACCGAGAACTGGGCGAGCGCGGGACCCGCGGTGTTCGGAAGCAGGTGCCGCACCAGAATTCCCGGGCCGTGCTGTCCGGCCGAGCGAGCCGCTTCCACGAACTCCGCCGACCGCAGGGGAAGGACCACGCTTCTCGCAATCTTCACGTAAACCGGAACGTTGATCACGGCGAGCAGGAGGATCATGTTCAGGAGACGATCGCCTGCCGCCGTCAGGACGGCCATCGCGAAGAGAACCACGGGAAAGGCCTGGAGCACCTCCGTCGAGCGCTGAATGAGATCGTCGAGGCGGCCTCCCAGAAATCCGCTCGCCGCGCCGAGAAACGTGCCGGCGACGAGCGCGGGCGCAGCGGAAGCGAAGGCCAGGAGGAGATCCTTCCGGGCGCCGAAGAGGATGCGGGTCGCGATGTCCATGCCGAACCCGTCGGTTCCGAGAACGTGGCGAAGAGACGGAGGCAGCAGGCGGCGTGAGGCATCGACGCCTTCCGCGTCGTAGGGGGTCAGGACCGGCGCGAGGAGCGCCATCCCCAGGAGGCCGATGAGAAGCCAGAAGGAGGGCGACCCCAGGAGAGCCCGAGCCGGTCGCGGCCTCGAGGAGGGATTCAATCCCTGGTCCTCGGATCGAGGATCAACTGCAGGGTGTCGAGCGCGAAATACACGGTCACGTAGAGAAGCGCGCTCCAGAGGACCACTCCCTGGATCGCCGCGTAGTCGCCGGCATTCATGGCCGACAGAGCGTACTGACCCATTCCCGGCCACGAGAACACCGTCTCGACGAGAACCGTTCCCCCGAGAAGGTATCCGAAGGAGATGCCGACCATGCTCGCGATGGGACCGAGCGCGAGCCGCAGCGCGCGGCGGTGCAGGATCGCAAGCGACCGGAGACCGAGCGCCCGCCCGGCAACCACCGTCGGGGAGCGCAAGGTCTCTCGCATCGTGGCTCGGACCAGGCTCAGGATCGGCGCCTGAACGGCGAAAGCCAGAGTGACGGTCGGGAGCACGAGCGTGCGCGAGGCGAGCCAGAAGAGGTCGATCCGTCCCGCGAGCAGCGTATCGGCGAGAAGGAGCCCCGTCGCCACGGGGGGGCCTTCCGACAAGGGAAGCCGCCCCATCGGAGGCGGCACCCATTCGAGCCGATAGAAGAAGAGGTAGATCAACATCAGCCCGAGCCAGAACTGCGGCACCGCCGCGCCCGCGGTCGCGACCGCGGAGGCGAGATGGTCGACGGCCGAGCCGGGTCGTCTGGCGGCCGCGATGCCCAGTGGGAGGGCGACGAGAAGAGAAGCCGCGAGCGCCAGCAGCGAGAGCTCGAAGGTGGCGGGAAATCTCTGCGCGATGTCCTCGAGAACCGGATTCGACGTCGTCCAGGCCCGTCCCCAATCGCCGCGAGCGAGGTCCCGCAGGTAGATGACGTACTGGATCACGATCGGCCGGTCGAGTCCGTAGCGTCTTTCGAGCTCCGCGACCGTTCGTTCGTCGGCGTGGCTCCCCGCCATCAGGTAGACGGGGTTGCCGGGGAGAAGCCGAGCGGTGACGAAGGCGAGGAGCGTGACCCCCCAGGCCACGAGGAGCGCCTGCGCCGCCCTCCGCAAAACATGCCCGAGCAAACTGTGATCCCGCAGTTACTTTTCTCCTCCGGCCTCCGCTATCATCTGACCGTCGGGGGTAAACATTATTATGGAAGGGCGAGCATGAGCGAAACAGACTCGAAGTGTCGAGTCGCCATCGACATCGGGGGGACTTTCACCGATCTGGTACTTTATCGCGAGGGGGAGGGTCTGGAGCTCACCAAGGTCCCTTCGACCCCTCCCGATTACTCCCGGGGCGTCATCGACGCTCTCTCCCGACAGCTCGAGGATCTCGAGGAGATGAGCCTCCTGGTCCACGGCACCACGGCGCAGCTCAACGCCTTTCTCGAGCGTAAAGGGGTCCGGACGGCGCTCCTCACCACCCGCGGGTTCGGCGACGTTTACGCCATCGGACGCGGGAGCCGCGACCGCATGTACGACCTCCACTACCGGAACCCCGAGCCTCTCGTCCCCCGCCGCCTGGTCTACGAGGTGGACGAGCGCATGAGCGCTTCGGGCGCGGTCCTCGCGCCACTCGATCGCGGTCAGCTTTCGCGGATCCTCTCGAGCCTGCGCGAGCAACGAGTCGAGTCGCTCGCCATCTGCTTCCTTCACAGCTACGTCAACCCCCTTCACGAACGCGAGGCGGCAGAGTTCCTGGAGAAGGAAGCGCCCGATTTGTTCGTGTCCCCCTCGCACCGGGTGTGCCGGGAATGGAGGGAGTACGAGAGAACCAGCACCGCGGTCATGAACGCCTATGTCTCCCCCATCCTCCACCGGTATCTGCAGAGCCTGCGAGGAGAGCTTTCGGAGCGCCGATACCGGAAGAAGATCTACCTGATGCAGTCGAACGGCGGGCTCATCGACACCGAGGAAGCCTCTTCCCGGGGGGTGTTGACGCTGATGTCCGGACCGGTCGGAGGCAGCGTCGGAAGCCTCGCCCTCTCCAGCCAGATCGGCGAGCCCAACCTCATCTGCACCGACATGGGGGGCACGAGCTTCGACGTGAGCCTCGTCGTCGACGGAACGACGGCGGGCACTTCCGAGCGCAAGCTCGGGGGACTGCCGATTCTCGCCCCGATGGTCGACATCCACACCATCGGCGCCGGCGGCGGAAGCGTCGCCTGGAACGATTCGGGCTCGCTCCGCGTGGGACCGAGGAGCGCCGGCGCCGTGCCCGGCCCCGCCTGCTACGGGCGCGGGGGGACGGAGCCGACGGTCACCGATGCCAACCTGGTTCTGGGCCGGGTCGACCCCGATGGATTTCTCGGAGGCGCGATGCGGCTTTCGCGGGAGCGCGCCGAGGCCGCCATCGACGGGCTGGCCACGAGCTTCGGCCTTTCCCGCAACTCGATGGCGGAGGGGATCGTCGACGTGGTGAACTCCCAGATGGCCAACGCCATCCGCTCGGTCACGGTTTCCAAGGGAATCGATCCGCGGGGATTCGCGCTGGTGGCGTTCGGGGGCGCCGGACCGATGCACGCGGCGTTCATCGCCGTCGAGCTCGGGATCGACCACGTGATCGTTCCCCGCGCCGCGGGCGCGTTCTCCGCCTGGGGGATGTTGACCACCGACCTCCGCCACGATCTCTCCCAGACGTTCATCGTCAGGCTCGAAAGACTCCGCGCGGACGATCTCGATCGCGCGTTCTCTCAGCTCGAAGAAAACCTGAGGGAGCTCCTCACCTCCGAGGGGGTCGCCCCCTCCGACATGAAGTTCAAGAGGTCGCTCGACATGCGGTACCGAGGCCAGGAGTACTTCATCAACGTGCCGCTCGCCTTTGGTCTGACCTCGACGGAGGAGCTCAAGCCGCTCTTCGACGAGCAGTACGAGAGAACCTACGGGCACAAGAACCTGGCGGAGGACGTCGAGACGGTGAACCTCCGCGTCGAGGGCAGGGGTGTCCTGGGAAAGGAGGAGATCCTGAGCCGGGCGCCGCTTCTCGCCTCCGAGGACGAGGGCTCGCGGAAGCCTCTTCATCGGCGCACCGTCTTCGACGGCGAGCCGCGCGATACCCTCTTCATCCCGAGAAGCCGCATCCCGGAGGCAGACGTGATCGAGGGACCGGCGATCGTGGAGGAGACCTCCGCGACCACCGTGATTCCTCCGGGTTTCCAGGTCTCTCTGGATCGGTTCGGCAATCTCCGCATCGAGCGCAAAGGGGCAATCCGATGAGCGCGGGAATCGACGCCATCTCGACCGAAGTGATTCGCAACGCCTTCAACGCCATCGCCGAAGACATGAGCGCCGTTCTCGGGCGAAGCGCGTTCTCGCCCGTGATCTACGAGAGCCACGACTACGGAGTGGCGCTGTTCAACGAGCGGGTGGAAACCCTCGGGCAGGCGCCCGGCCATCCGTTCTTCATCGGGGGGCTGGATTCGGGAGTGAAGGCGGTGATCGAGAAGTACGGGCTCGACCGCCTGCAGGAAGGCGACGTCTTCACCGTCAACGACAGTTACATCACCGGCGGCCACCTCAACGACGTCGACGTGGTGAGCGTTCTCACCTACCGGGGAGACGTCGTGGGATTCGCCGCGATCCGGGCCCACTGGCTCGACGTGGGAATGGCGGAGCCGGGCTTTCCCGTGAACACGACGGAGATCTTCCAGGAGGGCGTGCGCTGGGGCGCGACCAAGATCCTCTCGGAGGGAGAATGGGTCCAGGACGTGCTCGACCTCCTGCTCCTCAACAGCCGCGCTCCCAAGACGCTGATGGGAGACCTCAGCGCCCAGGTGGCGGCGGCCCGCATGGGAGAGCGGCGCTACCGCGAGCTCATCCGCCGCTTCGGGCTCGACGTCGTCCGGGGATGCACGCGGAAGATCTTCGAGGCCACGGAGAAGAAGTATCGGGACTTCATCGCTTCGATTCCCGACGGGGTCTACGAGGCGGAAGGCTATGCCGACAACGATTTCGTGACCCGCGATCCCATTCGGGTGAAGGTCACCGTCACCGTCGCCTCCGATCGGATGACCATCGACACCACCGGCTCGGCGAAGCAGTGCCGCGGAAACGTGAACTGTGGATTTCCCAATACCGTATCCGCCGCCCGGCTCGCTCTCGCTTTCCTGTTCCCGAGCCCTCGACCCGAGGTGAATCACGGGAGCTTCCTCCCGCTGACGGTGGTGGCGGAGCCGGGCTCGGTCTTCGCGGCTCTCGAGCCCGCGGCCTGCATGCATCCGCACCCGGGAATGCTGATGCTGGATCTGGTCATCAAGGCTCTCGCGCCGGTACTCCCGCGGAACGTGGCCGCGGGGCTCCCGGGGGACTCCTGGAACGTGTTCGTCATGGGAAAGCGCCCGGGGAGCGGCGATCTCTTCGTGAGCGGCGAGGCTCTCGACGGAGGCTGGGGCGCCTGCGCCGATAGCGACGGCGAGAGCGCCCTCATCCATTCGGCCGCCGGAGATTTTCGCAACGTACCTGTCGAGACTCTCGAGGGGCGTTTCCCGCTCCGGGTCAAGAGCTTCCGCCTCGGGCGGGACAGCGGGGGGCGGGGCAGGCACCGGGGGGGCCTGAACGTCGTCAAGGAGTACGAGGTCGAGTCCGACTGCAGGCTCACGCTTCACTTCGATCGCGCCCTCACTCCCCAGTGGGGTCTCTTCGGAGGCGGCGATGGAGCCCGGCCCCGGGTCACGGTGTTTCCGTCGGACGGAAGGGAGCCCCTCCAGATTCTGAAAGTGGAGCAGCTCCCGCTCGGCAAGGGGTCGCGCTTCGTCTGCGAGACCGGCGGAGGGGGCGGCTACGGAGATCCGCTCGAGCGCGATCCCGAGCACGTCCGGCTCGATTTCGTGGACGGTTACGTGAGCCGCGAAGCAGCGCTCGAGGACTACGGCGTAGCCATCGACGAGCGCGGCGAGATCGACTTCGAGAAGACCGCGCTGCGGCGCTCGCGAATCCCCGGCTGAGCCGTGATGTGGGGCCTTCCGTGGTCGAGCTTCCTCCTGCTGTTCGTGCTCCCGGCGCTGGTGCTCGCGCCGATGTTCTACGTCTCCCGCCGCATCAGGAAGCTCCCACCACCTCCGACCACAACTTCGTGACCTCGTCGTCGTGGCCGGTCATCTCCCACCGGATCAACGTCACCGGAATGATGCCCTTCGAGAGGAACTCGTCGTGGAACTTCCCGAGCTCGAAGGCGTCGCCGAGCTGGAACGCTCGCTCGGAGACGAGCTTCTCGATCTGCATCTTGCCCACGAGGTAGGCGCTTCCCGCGCCCGGCCGCCGCAGGTAGCCGACGAGGTCGTAGCGGCCGAGGTCCTCTTCCATGAACGGGACCCAGTCGATCATGTAGGCGTTGGCGTCGTCGATGGACATCTTCCCCGCGTGCATTCCCGTCTCGGCGAAGACCCGGCTTCCCCGCTTGATGAGGGCTACCCAGAAAAGCTCGCGTGCGCGCGGATTCTCGTCGGTGATGCCCGCCTGCACGAAGAGCTCCTCGAGGTACGTCGCCCATCCCTCGCCCCGCTCGGTGTCGCGATACGTCTTCCGGATGGGATTCGTGAGCTCCTGGCGCAGGCGGCCGTCGAAGCGATGTCCGGGGATCGAAGCGTGAATGTGGTTGTCGAGCGCGTTGCGGAACTGGATCTCCTCCCAGAAGTGCCGCTTGGTCAGGGCCCGCGGGCTGAAGAAAACGTCGGTTTCGAACGACCGCGGGACGTAATCGGGGATGGTCATGAGATTCTGCTGCGCGACCGTCGCCCGGATCTGCTCCTCGGCCTCGCGGGTCCGTTGTTCGTGCTGCTCCCGGGACCTGGTTAGGTCGAGCTCGGGGAGGTTCTTGTTCCGGTTCCGATCCACGATGTAGTTCAGCCGGTATCGGTGGAGCTCCCGCTCCCCCAGCACGATCAGATCGTCCGCGTCGTAGGGCAGGAGGCGCACGTGCTGGAGATACCAGTTGAAGTTCTCCATCCCGATCGCGGCCGATTGGGGCATCCTGTCCACGTTCGCCCGCAGCCAGTCCCGGTAGCCAGTAACGGCGGCGACCGCCGCTTCGCACGCGGCCACCATATCGGGGTGGTGCTGCTTCAACCGCCCGCAGAGATCCCGATACCACCCGATGGTGCCTTCGGGCGGCTGGTCCCGATAGGGCTCGCCCTGGCCGACCCCGTCGAAATTCTCGAGGTAGAAGAGCGTGAGCTTCGCGAGCTCGCCGTTCGCCTCCGTGAGGTTCACCTGCGCCTGGGCCATGACCTTGGGAACGGACGCGAGTCTCGCCTGTAGCTCCGCCTTCTTGTCCGCCGGGAGAGGCACCTCGGTGTAGGGGATCTCGCTCACGTCGTCCAGATAGAGGATGGGGTCTCGCGCCCAGGGCTTCATGACCCGGTGGTCGAACGCGAGCGAGTTCAACTTCGCCCAGACGAGAAGGGTGTCCACTCTCTCGGGCACGCTCCAGGACGAAGCGTCGATTCTTTTGAGGCGCTCGCGAAACTCGTCGAGCCCCTTCCTCTGGGCCTCCATCGCGGCTTTCCCCCGGTCGGCGACCCCGTCGACGATCTTCGGTTTTCGAAACTCGAGAAACTCGGCGTCCAGCTTCACCAGGTCCGGATAGCTCCCCTGCGCGAACAGCGGCGACGATCCGCGAAGGCCGCCCAGGATCGTCGTGACGGCGATTGTCGAGAGTATCTTCTTGTTCATGGATGCACCTTCCTGTTTCTCAAATGACCAGACCATCCGGACCCGCCGGCCGCTCGAACCTTGCGAAGGCGAAGGGCGCAACCGGAAGCGAAGGCTTCCGGCCCAGGACCATCTCCGCCATCACCCGCCCGACGGAAGGAGAGAGCATGTAGCCGTGTCCGCTGAAGCCTGCCGCCTGAAAGTAGCCCTCGAGGCCGGGCACCCCGCCCAGGAACGGATGGCCGTCGGGCGAGGTGTCGTAGTACCCGTCCACCAGCCGCTTGATACGGGTGTCCGAGAGCGCGGGCATCATGTCCAAGAAGAGGCTCGCGACCTGTTCGGTGTAGGCCCAGTCGTCCTTGCGCTCCTTCGCCTCCCGCAGGTAGCCCATGTAGACGACGCCGTCGATGAGCTGCTTTCCCGCCCAGCCTTTGTCCATCGCCGCGACCAGGGGCTCGAGGACGCGTCTTTCGATCCGCTCGGTATAGAGCATCCTTCGCCTCTCGACGGTGATCGGAAGCTCGATCCCGAGGGGTTTCGCGAGCGCCGGGCTGTCGCAGCCCGCCGCCAGGATCACGTTCCCGGCTTCGATGAGACCCGAGGGCGTGGTAACGCCCGTTACCCGGCTCTCCCGCCGCTCGATTCGAAGCGCGGGCTCGAGGCGGACCCGGGCGCCCTCGTCCTTCGCCCGCTGCGCCAGGAGCTGGGTGAGCCCGTCGGAGTCCTCGATGAAACCGTCCTTGCCGCAGAAGCTTCCCCCGACCACGCCCTCGAGGTCGAGCGCGGGCACGATCGTCCTTATGTCCTCGGGGGCCAGGAGCTCGGAAGGAATGTCCAGCCGGTTCTGGAGAGCCACGTTCTTGCGGAAGAGCTCGAACGTCGTTGGCGAATGGGCGAGGAAGAGGTAGCCCGTCTGCCGGAACGGAAGCGGGAAATCCGGGTGGAGCTCCTCGTCGATGCGCTCGAAGAACCTCACCGACTCCCGGGCGTAGAGGCACGCGGTCTCGTCCTGCCACTGCGAGCGGATCCCTCCGGGGCAGACGCTCGTCGCCTTCGATGCCAGGTAGTCCTTCTCCAGGAGCACCAGGTCGCGGCAGCCGAGGCGGGTAAGGTGGTAAGCGATGGAGGCGCCGATGATTCCGCCTCCGATGATGATGCAGTCCGCGCGCTCGCTCATCGTCACTCCGGTGGCAGCGTCGAGTAGAGCTTCTCGAGATCCACTCCCGCTCTGCGAAGCCCCTTCCAGCGAATCAGGAACAGGAGAGAGACCGCCAGAAGGGCCAGCAGGAACACCCACGTCGAGCGGTAGTACCAGGCGGTAAGCGGTGCGTTCAGGTCTTTCGTGATCTGCGCCGCAAGGAGCACGACGAGGAGAATCGCTCCGGCTCCTCCGAAGAGGATCTGCGCCGGCCGAGACCTCAGGACCCGGAAGCCAGCGGCGAGCTCCGGGTTGCGGCGAGCAAGGAACACCACCGACAGGCACACCAGGGTGAAGTTCGTCAGCATGCCGATGACCAGCACGTCGACGCCGAGGAAGAAATCTCCGGCGAAATGGCAGCCGAAGATGCCCGCGGTCGCGGTGAAGCTGCTCACGAGAATCGCGACGTGGGGGGTGCGCCAGCGCGGGTGAATCCTCGAGACCGATCGAAAGAAGATGCCGTCCTCTGCCCAGGCGAACATCAACCTCGACACCGCGAGCATCATGCCGGGAAGGCTGTTGAAGAGGGCGACGGAGGAAAAGCCGACGATGGCCACGGTCCAGGCGGGCGCGAGGAGGTAGCCGAGCAGTCCCGGTGCCGTGAGGTCGCTCGTCGCGGCCCTTTCGGCGATGTAGTACCACGGAACCGCGTGGTAGACCGCAGCGGTGAACAGAAGGTAGAACGCGCCTACCGAGAGGATGGAGATCCCGGTGGCGAGAGGAAGGGTGACGTGCGGGTTCCTCGCTTCGCTACCCGTCTGGGCGATGGAGTCGAACCCGATGAATGACGAGAACAGGATAGCGACGCCCGCGAGTAGAGCTCCGAGAGGAAGCGTCCCGGAGGCGACGGCTTCGACCTGAACGCCGTCCCGGGCGGCGACGGCCGCGAGGAAATCGCCCTGGTCGTAGGCGAAGCCGGTCGCGATCACGATGGCGCCTCCGAGAAGACCGAGCACCATGAGCACGATCATCGCCCGTTCGTACGTCTTGATTCCGATGAGGTTCAGCCAGGTCGAGCTCCAGAGGAAGGCGAGCGCCAGGGCGAGACGCACCGGGCCTCGTTCCATCATCGCCGCCGCCCCCGTGAACCCGAACGACTGCGCGATATCGCGAACGAAAGGGACGAGCACGTAGGCGACGACCCCCATGGCGAACGAAAGCCCCAGCCATTGCGAGAAGCTGGCGACGAGGCCGAGGTAGGGATGGAGGCTCCGGCTCGCGTAGACGTAGCTTCCCCCCGCCCGAGGCATCGCCGACGCCATGGCGGCGTAGGAGAGCGCCGCCAGCACCGCCGGGACCATGGCGAGGGCAAAGGCCCCGGTGACGTTCGGGCCGATGCCGGGCACGTTGCGCTGCACCATGATGGGGATGACGTTGATCCCTGCGCCGACCATCGAGCAGACGCCGGTCGCGACCAGACCCAGGAGTCCCATCTCCCGCGCCAGCGTGCCGCCGCCCGAAGGATGCCCGACTTCAGCCGCCATTCACGGACCTCTCTTCCTCGGGGAATGAAAAAAACATTGACGCGGTCGACGGCCGCGAAGTATACGGCCTCCGTCCGGGAATCGACTCAGGAAGGTGAGAATGATCTTCGCAAGGCGTTCGGTATTGGCGATCGCCGCCGCCCTCGCGGCGCCGGCTGCGGGAAAAGAGCTGACCCTCGATCGTATCACCGCGCTTCCCGCGCTCACGGGAACCGCGCCGGTTCGTCCCGTTTGGTCTCCCGACAGCCGGCGAATCGCATTTCTCTGGAACGATCACGCGATGCCCTTCCGGGACGTCTGGATGGCGGACGCGGAGTCCGTTGCTCCTCGCCGGATTACCGATCTCGACCGGACGGGAGGCGACGCTGCGAGCGGAAGCGACCCGTCCGGTCAGGATCCTCTCGCGGCTCTGACGCAAGCCTTCGCGGAACGGACCCGGGGAGGCGTTTCCGACCTGGTCTGGACTCCCGATGGAAGCGCTCTGATATTCGTCTTCGAGGGAAACCTCTTTCGCGTGGGCTCGGAGGGCGGAGTGACGGAGCAGCTCTCCGTCTCCCGCGCGTCCCGGAGCCAGCTCGCTTTCTCCCCCGACGGAGCGTTCCTTTCCTGGGTCGAGGAGGGAGACCTCTGGCTCTGGAATCAGAGCGAGCCAGGAGCGGGTCCGGACGACCCTGATCGGCGCGCCCGCGATCGGCGTGGTGCCGGGCGCGCGTTACGGCCGGCTCGATCGAGAGATCGCCTCCTACCGGTGGTCTCCCGACAGCCGGCACCTGGCGCTCGAGATCGAAGACCGTACGAACGTGCGGAAAGAGCCCATCCCCAACTACCTCGGGGAGGCCACTCACACCCGCTACCTGCGCCGGGACTACCCCGGCGAGAACGACTTCGTGCGCGCCGTCGAGGTCTATTCCGTCGGCGACGCGAAGCGGGTGCGACCGGAGCTCGGGGATTTCACCCATCGACTCGTCAACTCCTACGGCTGGTCTCCGGAGGGTCCGCTCCGTCTCTTCGTCGATCAGGTATCCCAGGACGCCGTCCATCGATGGCTCTGGCTCTTCAACCCGGAGGACGGCTCCTTGCGGGAGCTCTGGCACGACGAGCGCGAAACGCGAAACTCGGCGCGGCTCACGAGCTCGCTCTGGCGAAGCGACGGCGCCGCGATTCTGTTCACGAGCGACCGGAACGGACGGCATCACCTCCATTCGATCACGGTCGCGGACGGGACCGTTCGCCAATTGACCGAGGGAGAGTGGAGCGTGGTGTCCCCGGCCTTCGGCGGCCCGTGGGTCGACGTGTCGGCGCGAACGCGCGAGGTCTTCTTTCGTCGCGACCCGGAAGAACCCGCACGAGCGCCAGGTCTATCGGATGCCCGAATCGGGCGGCCTCCGATCCAGGTGACTTCGCTTCCCGGAGTGCACTCTCCGACGCTCTCGCCCGGACGGAACGAAGCTGGCGCTTCTGCATTCGAACGACGTCACGCCCCCGGAGCTCTACTCGATCGACGCCGCGGGAGGCGGCGCCGAACGGCGGATCACCCAGGTCTCCTCCGGCGGAGTTCGAGGAGTACGACTGGGTCGAAGCGCGCTACGTGACCTTTCCGAGCGGCGTCGACGGAACCACGATCCACGGACGTCTTCAAGAGCCGGCGAAGCTCGATCGCGGCAAGAAGTATCCCGCGATCCTCGGGCCCGTGTACTCCAACACCGTCCGGAATCAATGGCCCGGCCTCACCGGCGCCTTTCAGCAGTACCTGGTCGAGCGCGGCTACCTCGTGCTCCAGGTCGACATCCGCGGGAGCAGCGGCTACGGGCGGAAGTTCCGCGAGGATCTCTTCCTCGACTACGGCGGCATCGACGTGGAGGACCTGGCGAGCGGCGCCGCCTATCTGAAGTCGCTCCCCTACGTCGACCCCGACCGCGTGGGCATCTGGGGATGGAGCTACGGGGGTCTTCTGACCACGATGTCGCTCTTCAAGAAACCGGGCGTCTACGCGGCCGGAGTCGCGGGAGCTCCGGCCACGAACGTCTGGCACGCGCTCACCGGACAGGTCGAGAATCTGCGCCGGCCCGACACTCACCCCGAGGCGTACCGCAAGAGCTCCGCGGCGTCCTACGGAGAAGACCTGGCCGATCCCCTGATGATCATTCATGGTCTTCAGGACGACGTCGTGCTCTTCAAGGACTCGGTGACTCTCGCGGAAAAGCTGATGATGCTGGGGAAGAACTTCGATTTCGTGATTCTTCCCTCGTCCACCCATAGCTACGGGCTCAAGGACTACGTCGCCCGATTCGTGCTGACGAAGGTGGCGGAGCACTTCGATCGTCACCTCGGCCCCGGCCCGCGGTGAAAATTCGAACGCAATCTCTCATGCCGCGCGGCAGCAACCGGAACGATGAAAATGGTCTCCAGACGCGTGGATATGCGCCTTGGCCACGGGATTGGAAGAAGGGAATGGAACGCAAAGGCGCAAAGACGCGAAGACGCAAAGAAATCCCCCTTTCTTCTTTGCGCCTTTGCGCCTTTGCGTCTTTGCGTTAAAACTCCTCCCCTCCTCAAGCTCACCTCGCCGCGACCAAAGGCAGGGGTAATTTTCGAGGCAAAGGGCAAGGACGCAAAGACAAGAACAATTTATGTTCTTCTTCGCGCCCTTGCGTTCCTTCGCGCCTTTGCGTTGAAAGAGATCAGAACCTCAGGATCACGCCGAGCTGGACCTGCCTCGGCAGGTACGGCTGGTTCGAGGAGCGACCCGGGCTGCCGAAACCGGTGCTTCCCAGGTTGGTGTTGAAGGTCGAGGGATCGAGGTTGTTGCGGTTGAACAGGTTGAACACCTCGAACGTGGGCTCGACGTGGACCTTCTCGCCCATGTAGGCCCTCCAGCCGACGCGAACGTCGACGCGGAAAACCGATTCGGTCCGGAACGCATTTCGCGGCACCCGTTCCCCGTCGGGGATCCCGAGGATTCCGCAGGCGCGGCTGAACCGGGGATCCAGGCCGCAGGTCGGCCGCGGAAGGAGTCCGCGGCCCTGAGGAGCGGTCGAGAAAAGGTCCTGACCGTTCGCCACCGTCCGTCTCGCCGTCCCCGAGGCCCCGTACACCAGCCCGCTGAAGACGAAGTTGTACGGCATCTCCCAGACCCAGTTCGCCGTGAACCGGTGGCGCTGGTCGTTGAGCGATGTCCCGTACTCGTCCTCGAGATCGAAGTTGTTGCTGGCGAAGGAGTCGAAGTCGTCCGTGCTGTCCTTGTTCTCGGAAAGAAGATACGTCCCGCCGAAGGACAACCGGTTGGTGAATCGCTTGGTCACGGCGAGGGACAGACCGTTATAGCGGGCGCTGGCCGCGTTCTGGACCTCCCAGATCTGGTTGAACTGCGGGTCGGGACGCCCCACGCCGGTCACCTGCCCCCCGAGCTCGACGAAGTTTCCGCTCCGGACGGGAAGCGCCCGATCGTTCGCCTGGTCGTAGAACAGGTTGGTGTCGACCGACTTGAACTGGTTGTCGCTCCTCTGATGAACGT
This sequence comes from uncultured Acidobacteriota bacterium, assembly GCA_963716925.1. Taxonomy (GTDB): domain Bacteria; phylum Acidobacteriota; class Vicinamibacteria; order Marinacidobacterales; family SMYC01; genus DAISKN01. Next base: position 128,648 of record CAVQUX010000006.1, read on the forward strand.
AGTCGGCCTCGATCGCGATCGTCGGCGTGAGCTGATGCGCGACGCCGATGGAGTACGACCAGAGGTTCGGGATCTCCGTTCCCTCGGGATAGATGGTGACGTCGACAGGGACGCTCCCGATCTGATCCTGGAAATCCTCGAACGTCCTTCCGTCCAGGGGATCGGAGTTGAACCCGATGTCTCCCGTTTCGTTGAAAACGGTGACGTTGATCTCCTGCGGCCGATTCGATCTCTGAACGAGAAGGGCGATGTTCAGAAAGGCCTGGGAATAGAACACTCCCGCCCCGCCGCGGATGATGGTGTTGCCGTCTCCGCGCACGTCGTAGGCGAATCCCAGCCGGGGCTGCAGATTGTCCTTGTCGTTGCTGAAATCGGGCTGGAGGAACGTCCCCTCGGGATTGCTGTTCTCGAGCGAGCCGGTTTCCAGGTCGTAGCGAAGACCCAGGTTCAGGGTCAAGCGGTTGTTGATGGTCCAGTCGTCCTGGACGTAGCCGGACCAGAAGTTCTGCTCGGTATCGATGCTGGGCTCGCCGAGGTTCTGTGAGTATCGAAGCGCCGGCGGGAACTGGGACGTATCCCACTCGCCCTGGTTCTCAGAAGCGCAGCAGGTCTGAAGGTTCGGCGGATTCCGGTCGTAGAAGAAGTTCCCATTGGTCCCCGCCAGGAAGAAGCCCTGGAGCTGGGCCCTTTCGACGTATCCTCCGAACTTCAGGTTGTGCTGGCCCCCCTTCTCGAAGAAGACCGAGACGTCGTCTCGGAAGGAGTAGTAGTCGGGGTTCTCGAAGCCCCCGCCGGTGCTCCCGCCCAGGCTCGCCGCGGGAAACGTCTGCGTCGGACCGGCGGTGGTGAGCCGCGGGCTGATCGAGGGACCGACGACCTCCTCACCTCGCTTGCCGAAGAGCCGGTTCGTGTCCATTACGTTGAAGATGAACCCGTTGAACCACTTGTTGCCGAACACCGAGTCGAGCGACGCGTTGTAGCGGTTGATCCAGAAATCAAAGTCCAGAGACGACGCCGGCGACGTCGTGCCGCCGGTTCCGGAGGCTGGCTGCAACCGGGTGGAGCGGTTGTACCGGAACGCGGCCCGGTGGTTCTGGTTGATTTGATGATCGCCGCGGATGAACCACAGGTTGCGGGTGTCGGTCCCATCGACTTGGTTGGCGTCGACGGACGCGATCCCGGTGTTGGACGAAAGCGTCCGGGGCGTCGTCTGGTACTCGTAGCTGAAGAAGAAGTGCGTCTTCCCCTTGATGATCGGACCGCCGAGCGTGAGCCCGGTCTGTTTGTTCTGATACAGAGGCTTCGCTTCGTTCTGGGGGGTCGACGGGTTGTCGGTCAGGAAGAATTCCTCCGCGTTCAGGGACTCGTCGCGGAAATAGAAGAAGCCGCTTCCCGAGATCTGGTCGGTTCCCGACTTGGTGACCGCCTGGGTGATGGAGGTGCCGCTCTGTCCGAACTGGGCGTCGAACTGGTTGGTCTTCACCTCGAACTCGGCGATGACCTCTTTCGAGAGCTTGATGTCGACGCCGCTCGAGGTCGAGCGGTTGTTGACGTCGGCGCCGTCGATGACCACCTTGTCCTGCCGGCCGAGGCCGATGCCCGCCTTCGGAGCCGAGTCCTGGGTGGTTTCCGATCCGTCGGACTTGATTCCCGCGGCCAGGATCGCGAAGCCCAGCCAGTCGCGGCCGAGAACCGGGAGTTGCTCCACCTGGATGTCCTGGATGGTGTCGGAGAGCTCGGACCGCGTGGTCTGGATGAGTGGCGTGGTCGCTTGTACGGTCACGACCTCGGCGACGCCGGCGAGCTCCATGGTGATGGTGAGCGTGGGGCGCCGGCCCACGTTCATCTCGAAGTTGTCCACTTTCACGGTGTTGAAGCCGCTGAGCGCGAACTCGAAGTTCCAGCGCCCGACCGGGAGCTGCGTAAAGGTGAACCGGCCCTCGCTGTCGGTGGTGGTCGAGCGAGTGACACCGACGCCGATTTGAGTCGCGGTGACGGTGACCCCGGGGAGCACGGCGCCGCTCGAGTCGGACACGGTGCCGACGATTTCGGTCGAGCCCACCTGGGCCAGAGCAGGGACTTTCGTCCAGGTCAGAAGAATGCCAAGAAGCAGAGCAGACATCCTGAGCCGTTTCATACCGAGACTAACCTCCACTCCATTCCATTCGTTCCCGAACCAAAATTTTGGACAGCCCCCGACGACGGTTACACAAGACGAGACACGTTCTTAACGTAGATGCTCTCGGGGAGTCAATATGATTTAACCGGTCATTGATGTTGGCGATCAAGAAATAGAACGACTTGCTGCGCGAAGCTCGGGTGGGCTAGCGCGCCGTGGTCCGCCCCCTCGATCACCACCACCTCAAGATTGCTCATGACGTCTTTCAGACGATCGGTCTTCGGCTTTATCGGATCGTCGCTTCCGATGATCGCGAGAGCGGGTACCTTGTTCGCCCTCAAGCTCGCCTCGGGGACGGCGAAGGTGGCCCAACCGCGCATCACCGCGGCGAGAGCCAGCGGGTCGTTTCCTTCCATCATCCGGGCGTTGCGCTCTTCGATCTGCGCCTCGGGGACGGGAGGCACGCGCTTCGCCTCGAAGGCCCGCAGCATGAACTTGAAGTCCCCGGTTCTCTCCAACCCGTCGGCGATGTCGGGACCCGTGAGCTCGGCGATAGCGTAGTCGCCTTCGCGATACCAGCCCGAGCCGCCGATGACGAACGAGAGCAGCCTTTCGGGATTGAGCTCTCTCGCTTTGCCGGCGACGAAGCCGCCCATGGAGTAGCCGACGACGTGCGCCTTTTCGATTCCCAGGTGGTCGAGGAGGCGGATCACGTCCCGTCCCATCTCCGCGCCGTAAGCTTTCGGATCGTGTGGCTTCCCGCTGAGACCGTGTCCGCGGCAGTCGATGACGAGCGCCCGGTAGCCTGCCGCCGCGAGCTTCTCGGGAACTCCCGCGGCCTCCCAGCGCGACGCGTTCAGGGCGAAGCCGTGGATGAGCACCACCGGCGTTCCCGTCCCCCACTCCCGGTAGTGGATTTTCACTCCGTTCGAATCGAACCAGCCGTCCTTGACCTCCGCCGCCGCTGGCGTCGAGAGCAAGAGCAGGCCGGCGAACAGGCGACGCATACTCATAGAGCCTCCTACTTGTAGCGAACGCCGCCCTTGATGACGGCGTAGACCCGCTTCATCGCCCGCATGTCGAGAAGGGGGTTGCCGGCGACCACGATGACGTCGGCGAGCTTTCCCTCCTCGAGGGTCCCGAGATCCCGTGAAAGCCCGAGCGCCTCGGCGCCGATGCGGGTGGAGGCCTCGATTGCCGCCATCGGCGTCATCCCCATCTCGACCATGTAGCGCATCTCGTTGGCGTTCGGGTCTTCCTGCTGGAAGTTGAGGAACGCGGGAGTATCGGTTCCCATGGAGAACTTCGCTCCGGCGCGGATGAACCGCCGCATGTTCTCCCGCGACGTCTCCCGCCGGCGCTGGAGATCGTCATAGGACGGCCCTCTCAAGCCGAAGGCGTCGGCGCGGTCGCCTTCCCCGCTCGCGCGGCGCGGACCGGCCTCGTAGATGGGTACCCCTCCCTCGGTGGGATTCCGTTTGTTGTGAAGCATCTTGTCGCGGTATCTCATGAGGAGCCGGTACTCCTTGGGCTCGACCGACATGATGTACAGGGTCTCTTCGAACCGATGGGGGTCGGCGGCACGCTCGGCGCCCGCGACCATCACCGTGAGCAGCGTATCGACGATGACGTCGTTCTTCACGTAGGCGTCGATGACGTCCTCGTCGATGAGCTCGTGGCCGTAGAACGGGTGCTCGAGAGTATCGACGTCGAAGCCCGTCATGCGGCGCAGTCCCTGGTTGTGCCCGCCGCAGTGCACGTCGACGATCTTCCCCGCTTTGTGGGCCTTGTCGATGATGCGCTTCAGCTCCTCGTCGGTGAAGTCGTTCCTGCCGTCGAAGACTTCCTCCGACATGTAGAGCTTCCAGTAGTTGAAGTCGGGTCCGAGGTAGGGGTCGGTGTCCGCCTCGATGTCGTCGATGACGTTGTAGGCGAACTCGTTCCGCATCCACTCCACCGCTTCCTTGGGAGTGTTGCTGGACTTCACGTAGTGATCGAAGTGCGCCTGGCTCGTGAACAGCGCTCCGCCGAGAAAGATGCGCGGGCCCGGGATCTCCCCGCGCTCGATCGCGTGCTTCACCGGCAGGAGCTGCTTCGCCGGTCCGCTGGTCTGCCTCATGCTGGTGACTCCCTGCATGAGGTACACGAACGCTCTCTGGGGCATCCGCGACCAGGTCTCCTCCCATCGCCCCTTGATCTGGTCGAGCGTAAGGTTCGCCGTCGGCGACGGGTACATCGGGTTGAGCTGGATGTGCTGGTTGGAATTGATGAGACCGGGCATGATGGTCATGTCGGTCGCATCGATCACCTGAGCGCCCTCGGGGATCCGGACCTCCCGGCTCGGCGCGATGCGCGTGATGCGCTCACCCTCGATGAGGACGGTGAAGTCCAGCTTGGGAGCGGCCCCGGTGGCGTCGATGAGCGCTCCCCCGACGATGGCGATGGGGCGCTCGGGGCGAAACGGCGGCTCCTGCGGTCCGAAGATTTCCTGCGGCCGCTGGGCGCCCACGACTCCCGCCACGGCGAAGACGGTGGCCAGGAGAACACCCGCGAGAAACGGTGACGCGAAGCTCGACTCAGCGCTCATCTCTTTCTCCTTACTTGTACCGGACGCCGCCCTTGACGACTCCATACACCCGTTCGAAAGCCCCGATGTCGGCGAGCGGGTTCCCCGCGAGGATGATCACGTCCGCGAGCTTTCCCGCCTCGATCGTGCCCAGGTCCTTCTCCAGCCCGAGCGCCTCCGCGCCGATGCGGGTCGAGGCCTCGATCGCCTGGAGCGGCGACATCCCGAGCTCGACCATCGCCCGGATCTCCCCGGCATTCGGGTCTTCCTGGATGAAGTTCAGGAACGCGGGGGTATCGGTTCCCATCGAGAACTTCGCTCCCGCGCGGAGGAAGCGGCGCATGTTCTCCCGGGAGGTGAGCCTTCTCTTCTGCAGAGTGTCGTACGAAGGGCCGCGTCCCCCGAGCTCTTCTTCTCCCCCCGACGCCGACTCGTAGATGCCGATTCCCGGAGCATCGGGTTTCCTCCGGTTCGCGAGCATCTTGTCGCGGTAGCGCAGGAGGACCCGGTATTCCTTCGGGTCCATGGTCATCGCGTACAGGGTCTCGTCGAAGCGATGGGGATCGGCCGCGCGCTCGGCGTTCGCGACCATCACCGTGAGGAGCGTCGCTACGATCGCGCCCTTGTCGACGTATCCGCGGATGATCTCTTCCTCGATGAGCTCCCCGCCGTAGAAAGGATGCTCCAGGGTGTCGATGTCGAAGGCGACCATGCGCCTCAGACCGTCGTTATGGCCTCCGCAATGGACGTCGACTCTCTTCCCGTGGCGGTGGGCCTTGTCGATGAGGAAACGGATCTCCTCGTCGCTGAAGTCGTTCTTGCCGTCGTAACGCTCGCCCGACATCAGGAGCTTCCAGTAGGGGAACTCCGCGCCCAGGAACGGGTCGGTATCGCGGTCGACGTCGTCCAACACCGTGAACGCGAACTCGTTCCGCAGAAAGCTCACCGACTCCGGCGGGGTCTTCTGGCGCTCGAGGTAGCTCTGCCACGACTCCGGGCTCATGAGGAGCGCGCCTCCGAGGAAGATTCGGGGCCCGGGGATCTCGCCGCGGTCGATCGCCTGCTTGACGGGAAGAAGTCTCTTCGCCGGACCGCTCGTCTGCCGCATGCTGGTGACGCCCTGCATCAGGTAGTGGAACGCCCGGTCGGGCATACGCCGGAACGTCGCCTCCCATCGCTCCTCGAGCTCTTTCAACGGAAGACCTCCCTCGGGGGCGGGATAGAGCGGGTTGAGCTGGATGTGCTGGTTGGAGTTGATGAGCCCGGGGAGGATGGTCATCTCCGAAGCGTCGATGACTTGAGCGCCTTCGGGGATCCGCAGGTCTTCCCTCGGCCCCACCCAGCGGATGCGATCGCCCTCGATCAGGACCGCGTGGTCGAGCCGTGCCGGGGCCCCGGTTCCGTCGATGAGCATCCCTCCCACGATGGCGATGGGCGGTCCGGGCACGAACGGCGGCTCCGGAGGGCCGAACGTCTGCGCGGCCGCGGGGACGGCGGAGGCGAGCACCCAGCAAATAGAAAGATACCCGAATCGTCTCATCGGAGGTCTCCCGGTTAGCGAGGCCCTGGACCGAGATGCCGGTCGAAGAACTGCGTGATCTTTCTCATCAAATGGAGCGCGGTGTAGTCCTTCCGCGTTCCGTCGTGGAGCGAGCTCGGAAGGACGACGAGATCGAAGTCCTTCCCGAGCTTCATGAGCTTCTCCGCGAGGTTCACCGAGTCCTGGAACAGGACCGTCGTGTCCTGCATCCCGTGGATGATGAGCAGGGGATCCCGCAGGTTCTCGGCGAACTCGACCGCCGAGCCCTTTCGGTAGATCTCCGGCCGGGCCGACGGGTTTCCGAAGAGATCCATCTCCCCGGTGGTCGCGTGCCAGACGTTGGTCGCGGGAGCTCCGGCGACAGCCGCCTGAAAGACCCCCGGCTTCTTGAAGACCGCCATCGCCGCGAGAAGACCGCCGTAGCTCCAGCCCCAGACACCGATGCGGTCCGGGTCGACCGCAGGGAGGCCCTCGAGGTAGTGGACGCCGCTCACCAGGTCCTCGACGTCGATCTCGCCGATGTTTCCGACGAGCTTCGAGAGGAAGTCCCGGCCGTAGCCGACGCTTCCCCGGATATCCACCAGCAGCACGTAATACTCCCCTTCCATCGCGAGGTACTGCTGAAGGAGCGACCACCTTTCGTCCCATTTGTTTCGAACGGTGTTCGAATAGACGGGGCCGATGACCGCGGGATACTTCTTGCCCGCCTGCAGGTTTCGCGGCGCGAGGAGACGGCCGTGGAGGGTCACGCCGTCGACGTGGCTCTCGAACGTCACGTAGGAGGGCTCGATCCAGTCGTATCGCGAGAACTCCGCCACCGGAGAGCGGGTCACGCGTCTCTCGGCGGCTCCGGTCCGCGCTTCCACGAGGTAGAGCTCGGTCGGCGTGAGGTCGCTCGAGTGCAGGAGCGCGAGCTTCGTCCCGTCCGGTGACACCACGAATGCATGAGTCCCCGGAAGACTCGTGATCTGGGAGACGGCGCCTCCGCCCTCCGGCACTTCATAGACCTGACGCTCGTACGGGCTCTTCTTCGTGGACACGAAGAACGCTTTCTTCACCGCCCGGGAGAGCGTGAGCCCCGACCCCTCGTAGGCGGGCCCGACGGTGCTCCACTCTCCCGAGGTGATGGCGACGGGCTCGCCGCCGTCGACGCCTACCGACCAGAGATGGTGCCGCCCGCCGCGATCGGAGACGAACAGCACCGCTCGGCCGTCGCTCCGGAACGTCGACGTCCAGAGCGTCGCGGCGGAAGTCGTGCTCCCGTTGGGAGCGTAGTGGGAGTGGAAGATCTCCTTTCGGCTCCCGCTCTCGACGTCGAAGAGGTAGATGTACCGGTCTTCCGCGTTCTCCGAGTTCTCGTCGACGAGGAGCGTCTTTCCGTCGGGCGACCACTCGATGCTCGCGATGCGCCGATCGTGGGTTTCGGGCAGATCGAGGAACGTGAGGCGCCCTTCGCGCACGCGGTAGAGGCCGACCGTGCGCACTGCGTCCTGCTCCCCCGGGAGATCGCGCCGCACCGCCGGGGCCGTCGTTTCCTCTCCCAGATAGTTCGGGAACAGCATCGTCCTCACTTTCTCGCGGTTCTCGTACTCCAGAGCGAGGGAGGAGCCGTCCCCCGACCACCGGTAGGAGACGATGCCGGCATCCAGGAACGTGGTGGGATCCGAAGCGATGGTGCCTCTCGCGAGGACGCCGACCTCGGTCGCGCGCGCGAGCGAGCTCGTGCTCTGGTTCCAGAGCCACAGGTCTCCGTCGCGAAGGTACGAAAGAAAGACTCCGTCCGGAGAGAAGCCCAGCGCGCGGGTGAGCCCTCCGCCTTCGGTAAGGCGCACGAGACCCGGTCCCATCGCCGGCGTCCGGTAGAGATCGCCCGCGAGCACGAAGACCAGGGCGCTGCCATCGGGGGTGAACCGGACCTCGGAGATTCCCGAGGCGAGGCGTGCCTCGGTCTTCCGCCGCAGGTCCTCGAAGGAGCGCGCGACCGGCCCGGCGTCGGGAATCCCGCTGCTCTCGCGCGAAAGGTCCGTTACCTGGCGCAGACCCGAGCCGTCGGCGCCGACGACCCAGATGTCGCGGAACGGGAGGCCGGCGTCGTTCCACAGAAACGCGAGCGTCCGTCCATCGGGGGACCATACGGGGGACGAGGGTGCGGTGCCCGAAAGGCGGGGAAGCGAGGCCAGCCGTTCCACGGTGAGGGGAGTGCCCTGGGCCAGGAGGAAGAGCGCGAGGGCCGCGACGGACGTCATTTCGGTCCTCCCAGGTGCCGTTCGAAATGGTCGACGATCTTCCGGAGCACGTGGCGGGCGACGTACGGCTTCGCCGACCAGTCGTGAACCGAGCTCGGCGAGATGACGATGTCGAAGTCCTTCCCCAGCATCATGAGCTTCTCCGCGAGCACCACGGAGTCCTTGAACAGGACGACGGTGTCCTGCATGCCGTGTACGATGAGAAGAGCGTCTCGCAGATCTTCGCCGAGCTCCCCGGCCGACGTTCTCCGATAGACCTCGGGATGAGTGTTCGGCCGACCGGCGACGTTCACCTGTCCGGTCATCGCGTGCCAGACGTTCGTGGCCGGCGACGCCGCGACTCCCGCTTTGTAGAGCCCGGGCTTCTTGAAGAGCGACATCGCGGTCATGAGGCCGCCGTAGCTGCTGCCCCAGATCCCGACACGGCGGGTGTCGGCGTACCCGAGAGTCTCGAGGAAGCGCACACCGCTCTCGAGGTCCTCGATGTCGATCCCCCCGTAGTCCCCCAGGAGCTGGTCGCGGAACTCGTTTCCGTAGCCCACGCTCCCCCGGACGTCCACCTGGAATCCGATGAACCCGCGCTCGATCGTGAGGTACTGCTGGAACGAGTTGTAGAGGCCGCGCCACTCCTGGCGGTCGCCCCAGCGGTTGCGGACCGAGTTGGGGTAGACCGGCCCGAGGATGACGGGATACTTCTTCGACGAGTCGAGGTTCGGCGGAAGGAAGAGTCGGCCGTGAAGCGTGACCCCGTCGACGTGGCTCGGAAACGTCACGTACTTCGGCGCGACCCAGGGGATGGAGTCGAAGTCCGGCGGCGTGGACTTCGTGATTCGGCGCTCGGGGCCCGCGGGGCCCGCGAGGTAGAGCTCCGTCGGCGAATCGTCGGAAGAGCGCAGGAGAGCCAGGCTCGAGCCGTCGGGCGAGGGATAGGGAAAGTGGATGCCGGGGAGGGTCGTGACCGTGGCCGGCGCTCCGCCTGCCTCGGAAAGCCGCATCACCTGGCGCTCGTACGGACTCTTCTCGTTCGAGACGAAGAAGATCGACTTCGACGCCCGCGACACCTGAAGGCTCGAGGGTCCCGACTCGCCCACGACGCTCCAATTCCCCTCCGTCAACCTTCGAGCGCTCTTGTCGGCGAGGCGGAGCTGGTAGAGGCGATCGCGTCCATCGACGTCGGTCACGAAGTAGACGCTCTTCCCGTCGCTCGAGAACGCCGAGGCCGCGTTCACCGAGGTCCGGGTGGCGCGGTGGTCGTGCCAGATCTCCTGGAGCGCGCCGGACTCGGCGCTCACGAGGAAGAGCCAGCGATGCTTGGCGCTCTGAGGGTACTGATCGACGAGCAGGGTGGCGCCGTCGGGAGACCAGTCGAAGCCCGCGACGCTGCGATCGGTCGCGTCGGGAAGATCGAGGAGGCGGAAGCGGCCGTCGGCGACGGAGTAGATCGCGAGATCCCGCAGGGAATCGTTGTCACCGGGGTAGTCTCGCCGCAATGCGGCCGCGCGGGTCTCCTCCCCCAGGTAGTTGGGTATCAGGATCGTGCGGACGTCGCTCCGGTCCGCGTAGGAAAGAGCGATGCGGGTCGAATCCGGCGACCAGGACAGCGACGTGAGCTCGACCTCGGGACGGCTGAAGCCCGGACCGCAGCAGGTGTCGAGGGGGCCTTCGCCGATCCGCGGGCGGGCGACCCGGGTGGCCCGCACCAGGTCGTTCGTCGCGCGATGCCATAGATAGAGATCTCCCTCCTGGAGGAACGCCAGGATCTTGCCGTCTGGAGAGAACGCGAGCGCGGACTTCCCTCCGGGGGGCGGGATGCGCCGCTCGAGCCCGCTTCCGTCGTTCTGGACCTCGTAGATCCCTCCCGCGAACGAGAAGAAGAGGGTCTTCTCTCCCGGTCCTCCGGGTGCCCAGGTCAGGTCGGACACTCCGCCCTCGTCGCTCGCGAGCTTCGTGACTCTCGTCGGCCGATCTCCCGAAGCGGCGACGACGTACAGGTCCCGAAACGGCATCCCGTTCTCGTTCCAGAGGAAAGCGAGGTGCGCGCCGTCTCCGGACCATCGGGGAGAAGAAGGCGCGGTCCCGGAAAGATTGGGAAAGGAGGCGACGCGATCGAGGGTCAGCTCAGAGGCCTCGAGCGCGCTCGCGAGGAGGAAGGGGAGGAAGCGAAGTATCGGTCTCACGGAACCCCCCAAAAAAATGCGAGAGTAATGAGCTGACCCCTTCCCGTCAAGCATTCTGTTTGGTACTCTCGGCGCCGAAGGAGCCGACAACCATGAGGAACAGAAGGATTTCCAGTTTCCTCCTTGCGATCTCGCTCTTCGGTTTGGGAACGGGAGTCGCGTCATCGCAGCAGCCGTCGGGAGCGCCAGCGAACTGGGAGACGTCGGACGATCCGCGGCGCGTTCCCATCCCGCCGGTGGATCGATCGAAGGAGCCGATTCTCGTTCTTCGCGGCGGCACTCTCATCGACGGCACCGGCGGAGCACCCGTGGCGAACGCCGTGGTGGTGATGCAGGGCGATCGCATCGTCGACGCCGGTCCCTCCTCGCGCGTGCAGGCGCCCGCGGGAGCGCGCACCGTTTCCGTCGAAGGACTCTACATCGTCCCCGGACTCATCGACCTCCACATTCACTTCACCCAGCAGCGCGGCGATGACTTCGGAAAGTACCGCGACTCCGACGCCGCCTCGACGATTCGGGGAATGCTGCTCCTCGAGCAACTGCTCGATGGAGGCATCACCGCCGTTCGCGACGTCGGGACGCGAAATGACGTCGCCCTCAAGCTCAAAGAGGGGGTCGACCGCCGGATGATCCAGGGGCCACGCGTGTTCTGGAGCGGACAGCTCATCGCTTCCCGCGGCGGCCACGGCGACGAGACTACGGCGACCGCGACCGGCCGTCCCCGGGCCGCCGACGAAGCCCGGGTACGGGTCGCCACCGGCCCCGACGACTGGCGCCTCGCGGTGCGCGAGCAGATCCGCAACGGAGCGGACTGGATCAAGATCACCGCGCCCTACTCCAGGGAAGAGGTCGCCGCCGCGGTCGACGAAGCGCATATGCACGGCATCCGGGTCGCCGCCGACGCGTTCGGCGAGTTCGTGGACATGGCGGTCGAAGCCGGCCTCGACTCCGTCGAGCACCCTCTCGACATCTCCGAGGAAGGAATCGCGCTCATGAAACGGCACTCGACGGCCTTCGTGCCGACGATGACCGCGTTCTACAACGTGATCCGTACCGGCTATCCGCCCGCGAGCATTCCCCCGGGCGGCTTCTACTACACGATGTCGCGCCGTTTCCCGGTGACGCAAGAGGGGATCATGTCGGTTCTGAAGAGCGCCCGAGCCGCGGGGCTCCTGGTGGGCATCGGAACCGACATCCCCTTCGAGAACGAGAAGCGTTACCCCTCGGATTACTTCGTCGAGCTCAGTCTCTTCAGGGAGGCGGGCTACACCGACGCCGAGATCCTCTACGCCGCCACCCGCGACGGCGGGAAGATCCTGGGGATCGAGGACAAGCTGGGGACGATCGAAAAAGGCAAGCTCGCCGACGTCCTCGTCGTCTCCGGAAATCCCCTGGAGGACCACCGGAATCTCGAGAACCTGAAGCTCCTCATCGCCGACGGGGAGATCGTGCGCGATCGGACGGGACGGGCCCCGGCGACGTCGGGGGCAAGGCGCTAACTTCTTCTCCCACCAACCCGAACCCGAGTTGTCGCATGCCAAACGGCTGGTTATACTCTGGGTATGAAGACGGCCATCTCGGTACCGGATGCGATCTTCCAGAGGGCGGAGCGATTGGCGCGCCGGTTGAAGAAGTCTCGGAGTCAGCTATACGCCGAAGCGGTCGCCGAGTACGTGCGGCGGCACGATCCCGACTCGATCACTACTCAAATGAACCAGGTCTGCGAAAACGTCGATACGTCGCCCGACTCGTTCCTGGCTTCTGCGTCCCGACGAATCCTCGAACGCAGCGAATGGTAGTTCGGCAGGGAGACGTGCTCTGGGCAGAGATGCCGACGCCTGCAGGCTCGAGCCCCGGCTTCCGACGCCCCGTCATCGTGGTTCAGGGTGATCCCCTGAACCGAAGCGGCATCGCCACGATTGTCTGCGTTCCCCTCACCAGCAACGTCCGATGGGCGGATGCTCCCGGCAATGTCCTGCTCGATCGTCGTGCAACCGGTTTGGAGCGCGACTCGGTCGCTAATGTTTCGCAAATCGTCGCTCTGGATCGGGCGCTTCTCGACGAAGCCACCGGCCGCCTCTCCGCTCACTTGCTGCAGCGCGTTTTGGATGGAATCGACATCGTCCTCGACCGCTGAGCTAACGGCCCGCTGACATCGGTCGGACGATCCATCCGGTCACGGGGTTGCCTCTCTCTATGCGCAGCGGGGCTCCGCCGGTGCGCAGCCTCTCGAAGTCGTCGAAGAGCGAAGGCATTCCCTTCGCCTCGAGCCATTTCGGATTGTTCATGAGATTGAAGTGGATGTGAGGGACCTGCGCGACGCCGGAGTTGCCAACCAGTCCGATTCTCTGCCCCGCTTCGACGCGGTCTCCCACCTTGACGGAGATGGTGCCGGGCTTCATGTGCGTCGTGAACGAGTACTCGCCGTTTCCGTGGTCGATGGTGACGAGGTTCCCCGCCCAGACGTCGCCGTCGCGCTCGAGGATCTCCTGGGGCGGAGTCTCGCCGATGCCGTACTCCTCGATGTCGTCCCTCATGTCGACGACGACCCCGTCCGCCGCCGCGAGCACCGGCTCGCCGTACACGTAGTAGTCCTCGGGAGTGCTGCCGTCGGTCCGGTAAGGGGAACCGTCCGGCCCGAGCTTGAGGATGTCCCACCCGTACATGGTGAGGGCGTTGATCCCGGTCCGGCGATGGCCGGTCGAGAGGTCGTTCCCGGCGTGGATCGCCCACCATCCGGAGAACGGGAGCCGGAACCTCACCTTCTGCTCGTAGGAGACCAGCGGAACCCGATGCTCGAGGACGCCGCGGCCGCCTCCGGCCCCTGCGACCTCGAAGCGCATCACCACTTCGTCGGCGAGCGCGAACCACGGCTTGCCCACGGGAATGCGAACCCACGAGACCGCGGCCCCGGGAGGCAGATCCGGCCCCGCCGGGATCTCCCGGGAGACCATGTGGTTGTCCTCGAACACGATGTTCTTCATGAAGTACTCGGTGGTGGTGTCGAAGGCGCCCTCGATCCATTCGAGCCGCTCGAGGTAGGAGCGCGCGTACCGCTCCCGCCAGAGCTCGTTTCCTCCCCTGCGGAAGCTCGCCTCGGCGCTCTCGACCCGGAGCGGCGCGCTCTCCTTCGATTCGAAGACGACGTGGAACAGCCAGGTGAGGTTCTCGGTCTCCGAGTGAGCGCGGGCCTCCGGGTCGTCGGCGCTCAGGTACCGGCCCTGGTGCGCGGTATAGATCACGGCCGGCGCCGTCCGGATCGAGACGTCGTAGGTGCGGAGCTCCGGTTCTCGAGGGCTGGAGCAAGCGGCCAGAACGACGACCATACCGAGCGAAATCAGTCTCCCCATCGGAGTCTCTCCTTGCCGGGAGAACCTATCATCACGGATTACCTTGAGGCGCGAAACTTTTCGTGATTTCATCCTCGAAGCATGAACATACGACCGGTCGCGGATACCGAGCGCAATCTCTCGGGGAAAGACTTCTTCCTCCTCTGGGCGGGGGTCGCCGTCTCGCTCGCGGAGATCTGGGCCGGCGGGCTCCTGGCCCCGATGGGATTCGGGATGGCCCTCGCGGCGATCCTTCTCGGGCACGTCATCGGCAACAGCTTGATGGCGCTCGGGGGCGTGATTGGCTCGGATCACGGCATCACGTCCATGGTGTCGATCCGGCCTTCTTTCGGAATCCTGGGCTCGAATCTCGCCGCCGCGCTCAACATCGTCCAGCTCGTCTGCTGGGCTTCGATCATGCTCATCATCGGCGGCCGCGCGGGCGCCATGCTCGCCGCCTCCCGGGGAGGTCTCCTCGCGTCCGACGAGTTCTGGATCGTGCTCATCGGTCTCGGCACGCTCGCATGGGCGCTTCTCACCGGAGGCAAGGTCTGGAAGGTGATGCAGACCGCCGCCGTCGTCGGTCTGGTCCTGGTCCTGCTGTTGATGACCTGGGAAGCCTATCGTCACCTCGGAAGCGGCGTTCCCGCGACATCCTCGTCTCCCACCATGCCCTTCATGACCGGCCTCGACCTGGTGATCGCGATGCCGATCTCCTGGATGCCCCTCGTGGCCGACTACTCGAGATTCGCCCGGACGACCTCGACCGCGTTCTGGAGCACCTGGTGGGGCTACTTTCTCGTGTCGTCATGGATGTACGCCCTGGGCCTTTCCGCCTCGCTCTGGACCGGAAACGCCGAGCCTCACATGCAGCTCCTCGGATTGATGGGCGGTCAGGGGCTGCTCACCATAGCACTGCTCAACGTGGTCTTCTCCACCATCACCTCCGGCTTTCCCGATATCTACTCCGCGACCTGCTCCTTCTTGAATATCTCGGGAAGAATCAGCGCCCGAACGATCATGGTGGTTACCGGAGTCCTCGCAATCACCCTCGCGCTCGTCTTTCCCATGGATCGCTACCAGGGCTTCCTGTTCTTCATCGGGGCGATGTTCGTTCCCCTGTTCGGCGTGGTGTTGACGGACTATTTCCTCGTACGGAGGCGGCGACTGGATCTGGGCGCGCTCGATCGCGTCGGCGGGGCCTACTGGTACTCCCGCGGCCACAACCGCGCCGCGATCCTCGCCTGGGCCGTCGGGTTCGCCATCTACGAAGCGCTCCAGATCCTGCGCTCACCCTTGGGCGGGTCCATTCCTTCGATGGTGGTAGCGGCGGCTCTGTACTACACGGTCATCACGCGGACGACCCTTCGCGCCAACCCGCCGTCCTGACGCATCGTCGCCGATGCGATGGCAGCCTGTCCGAGGGCGAGACCGCCGTCATTCGCGGGGACTTCGCCGGGTGCGAGACGTCTCGACGCTCTCCCGCGAGCGCGGATCCGCGTCGAGGTGGAGGACCATGCGGACATCGTCACTTTCGCGGGACCTCTTCAGCTCCCGCTCGCCGTCTCGGGTCAGGTCGTCGATTCAGTGCGATCTTCCGTGGGCCACGTCGGCGTACTCCACCTGGTGCACGTCCTCGGGCTCGTCGCGGAACAGCAGCACGCGGATCCCCGCCATGAGCAGAAGGACGATGCCGAACGTCACCACGATGGTGGCACCGGTGGGAAGGTCCAGCTGGAGGGACAAGTAGACCCCGAGGGCCGAGACCACCGTCCCCATGGTCCATCCGATGGCGAGGCGGGGTCCGATGCGCACCGCGTACAGCATCGCGGCCACGGAAGGAACGATGAGATAGCAGAAGACGAGCAGAACGCCCGCGATCGCGACCGAGGACGTCACAACGAAGCCGAAGGAGGCGTAAAAGAGAAAATCCCACAGCCGGATGGAGATTCCCTGCTGCTCGGCGGCTTTGGGATTCATGGAGATGAGCAGGAAGTTGTGGCGGAAGATGTAGTGGAAGAGACCGACCGCCGCGTAGAGCAGCCCCGTCTTGAGGACCTCGCTCCAGCTGACGGCGAGGATGTTCCCCACGAGCATGTCCTTGAGATGCTCGCTCTCCGAGGTCGCCTTGCTCATCGCCAGGATCGCCGCCGCGGACGCCACCGCGTAGGAGATCCCGATGATCGCCTCCTGCGGAATCCGGGCGCGGCGGCTCCTCAGAAAGGCGAAGACCGCGGCCCCGAGGAAGGTGAAGGAGAGACTGACCCAGTAGACCCCGGGACCGTGCACATCTCCGCCGCCGATGGGCAGGAGGAGAGCGATCGTCCCTCCCAGCGCAGCAATCTGCGCCAGGGACAAATCGACGAAGATGACTCCACGCTCGACGACGTGGACTCCCAGATAGGCGTGAATGCCAGTGAGAATCAAGCTGGCCACGAACGGGGCCAGAAGAAATTGCAGGACTTCCATCTGCTCCTCCGGAACGGTCGCCGCCTAGTTGGGCGTGGCGCCGACCTCCTTGATCGCTGCAGTCAGCAGGTTGATATCGTAGTCGAAGAGCTGAATGTAGTTGGTCACTTCCTTGACCCCTCCGACCGAGGGGGGAAACACCAGAACCTTCGCCCCCGTCTCCCGCCCGATGGCGTTCGGTGTCTTGAGATCGAAGTACGGCTCGACCAGGATCAGCTTCACGTTCAGCCGCTTCATTTCGGTGATGAGATCGAGGGTATGGCCGGGCGATGGGGGAATGCCCGGCCGGGGCTCGACGTAGCCCACGATATCGAGCCCGAACCGGTCGGTGAAATTGGGGAAGGACCGGTGGTAGGTGACAAGGTCCACTCCCTTGTAGGGGGCCATGATCTCCTCCCACCGCCTTTCCGCCTCGCTGAGCCGCTTCTCGAAATCGGCGAGGCGCTGCTCGAAGTACCCCCGGTCGGCGGGACGAAGCTCGACGAGCTTCGAAAGGATGTCTTTGGCGATCACGTGCCCGTTCTCCGGATCGAGCCAGTAGTGCGGGTTTCCCTGGGGATGAACGTCGCCCATCGCCCGGGTGAGCTGACCCGTCGGGATCTCGAGGATCTTGGCGTGGATCGAAGCGTCCAGGTAGCCCACCGCTCCCACTTGAATCTTCGAGTTCCGGCTCTGCTGGATGAGCGGCGGAAGCCAGCCGATCTCGAGCTCCCTCCCCACCAGCACCAGCAGGTCGCACTTGTAGAGCTTGAGGATGAAGCTGGGCTTGGCTTCGACGAAATGGGGGTCCTGATAACCCCGGGCAATCGCCTCGACGCTCACCCGGTCCCCCCCCACCTCCTCCGCGAGCGAAGCCAGGTCCTGCGTCGTCGCGACGACGTTGAGCTTCGAATCCGCCCTCAGATTCGCCCCACAACACAGGACCGCCGCAATCCACGGCCCGAGACCGATCGTTCTCATCTCCGATTCCTCGACTCTCTACCCGTTAGAAGGGATGCGCCCCATGCGCTCCGATCGAGAACTGGAATTGAAACAGGAACTCGTTGGCGTCCACTCCCTCGGCGTAGCTCGTCCGGCGGTACTGTCCTCGAACCTGACTGAACTCGCTTGGCCAGTACGTGAGGAGCAGGGAGTAGCCGTCGTCGCTCAGGCTCTGATCGTAGGCTCTCTCCGAGTAGTCGTAGCGTGCGCCGCCGTGCCAGCGGCGAGCGAACTGATAGTCGCCGGAAACGAAGTAGCCGAAGGCCCCCACGCGGCCGTCGATTTGATCGCTCCGACTCCAGATCAGCTCCGATCGAGCGACGAGCGAGCGGTAGATCGCGCGGCGCAGGGGCCGGTAGCGGAAGGTGAAGTCGGCGCCGTAGAGGTCCGTGGAGTAACCGGCTCCGACCTCGTTGTGCCCGTGCGCGTAGGAGAAGCCCATATCGAGATTCGAGGCCTCGGTCACGTCTTGATATCCGCGGAGATGGGCGACGTAGGTCAAGTCGCTGGGCTCGTGGGACTGGAAGACTCCGGGAGAGTCGCCGCGGTACAGCTGCCCGGCAGCCTCGAGAAAGACCCAGGGGTTCGGGATTAATCGCGCCACCGAGAAACCGGCGTCGCTGATTCCCTCTTCACCGCCCACCAGGTTCTCGGTGACCAGCGGACGATCCGTCCAGGGCAGCACGTGATTGTGCAGCGTATTCACCTTGCCGAAGGCGGAGCGCATCTTCCCCGCTCTGACGAGGAGCCCACCGGGGATGGCGGGGAAGGTAATGAAGCCCTCCTCGAGTTCGACCCCCTGCTCACCGAAGGACAGGAAGAAGTCGGCGCGAGCGTAGGGATCGAGAATCGCCTGGAACGACGCTTCACTCTCGTGCATCTCGAGGGCCGGGCTGGGGTCGATGGAGTTGCTTCCCGCCGCTCCCAGGAAGTCGCCGATGACGGCGATGTCGGGGTTGAATACCTTGGAGAGGGCGGCCGAGCCTCCGTAGACCGGCAGCGCGCCCGAAGGACCGCCGGCGCCCGCGGCCCCCGCGGGCACTTCGGCGCTCGGCTGCTGGGGAGCCGGAGGAGCGCCGCTTTCGATCGAGCTCAGACGAGACTCGAGGGCCGCGAAGCGAGCCTCGTACGCGTCTTGTATTCCCTGAAATTCCTTACGCAGGGCCTCGAGCTCCTTCTGCACCTCCTGCACCTCCTGCAATGGCGCGACCTCCGACGACTTCGCTGGCTCCTGCGCTTCGAGAGTGAGCGGTACGAACAGCGGAGCCGCGGCGGAGATCCAGAGCCAAATCAATCTGCCTTTTCCTTCCATTTCGCTCTCCTAATGACCTCGAGAAACACGATGCCCGACCCTCACGGGTTCGCGCCGAATCGTAGAAATCGTGAGGAATCGAGTCGGGCCGCGATCGGGTGACGTTCACCCGGGGGTCAGGCCGGTGGAGCGCGGGAGATGGGATGGAGAGGACGCCATCGAGGGGCGACGGCCGGCGCGACGGCGTGTATCGTCGACGGTCGAGAGGGAGGAAGGAGCTGACGGGACGCGACGTGGAGCGCCCCCTTCATTCCCTTGCTGAAAGCACAGACGACGCAGAAGTGAACCTCGCGCGGGCTCGCGCCCCGGTCCGATTTCCAGCCCTCGCCCTGACGCTTCGAGGTCGAAGTCGCGGCGGGGACTCGCTTCCCGGGATCGCTTTCCTGAAGCGCGTGATACAGCGGAAGGCAACCCGAGATCGCGAGGAGCGCTATCGGCGGCAGGCAAGCGACGAACCGCATCACCCGCGACAACATTGCACTCTTCGAGTCGCGCACTTCGTTCACGCTACCACAGGCCCTCGACCGTATCAAGGAACGGAGCGCGATTCCCGTCGCCTCTGGGCACGGCCGTCGCGCAGAGGACGCAGACTGTCGTTCACAAACTCAGTGACCTATGTAGGGCGACGGGCTCCGGAATCTCCCAATAGGAGCATTACCTTCTCAAAGCCATCCGCGGTGCCGCGAACCCGAAGGGGACCCGAGGTGAAGACCACGTCTTCGACCCTCTGCCCGTCCGAGAAGTGAGCATCTTCCAACGGATGATGGGACAGAGTGACGGAGACACATGCGATGCGGCGGCCTTCGATGACCGACCGCACGGGGTTCAGCTTCCCGTTCACCGCGAGATGCCGTATCGGCTGCCGCGGATCGCGCTTCCCAGCAGCCGTTCGTCGGGATGCATCGTCGCCGATGCGATGGCGGCCTGTCCGAGAGCGAGACCGCCGTCATTCGCGGGGACTTCGCTCGGAGCGAGAACTTGAAGCCCTTCGGCTTCGAGACGTGAGGTCACCCGCGAGAGCAGAATACGGTTCTGGAACGAGCCGCCGCCGAGGGCCACCCTGGAGAGCCCGGACGCCTTCGCAATCGCCGCGGCGGACTCCGAGAGCGCCTCCACGAGACCCAGGTGGAACCGCGCGGCGATCGACGAGACCTCACGACCTTGCCGAATGCCCTCGACGACGTCCCGAACGACGTCGTCGACGCCCCGCGGAGACTCCGGCGCGAGTGCGTCTTCGCTTCTTTCCGCGAGCGCCTCGAGCTCCATCGCCGCCTGCCCCTCGAAGCTCGTCTCCAGGCGAAGCCCGACGAGCGCGGCAACGGCGTCGAAGAGCCGGCCGCAGGAGGAAGTGAGGGGCCAGCCGAAGCCCGACTCGATCGCGCTCACGAGGCGGCGCATCCGATCCCGGGAGACGGCGTCGAAAAACGGGAGGTCGAGGTCGAAGAGCTCCCGCCCGTAGAGCCGGTAGAGCCAGGCGACCGCCATCCGCCAGGGCTCGCGGGCCGCTCGGTCTCCTCCCGGAAGGACGACCTGGGGGAGATGCCACCTTCGCTCGAATCCTCTCAAAGACGCCACGAGGATCTCCCCGCCCCAAACCGTGCCATCCCCTCCGAATCCGGTGCCGTCGATGGCAATCCCGACGACCCTCTCGTCGAGGCCGTGCTCGGCGAGAACCGAGGCGATGTGTGCATGATGGTGCTGAACTCCGATCGCAGGCAGGCCGGACTCCTCGAGCGCCCACCGCGTCGACAGATACTCGGGATGGAGGTCGTGGGCGACGACGACGGGAGCGATCTCGAGCGTCTTCGAGAGATGGGAGATGGATTCTCGGAAGCCTTCGAAGGCCCGGAGGTTGTCGAGATCGCCCACGTGAGGGGAGAGGAACGCCTCACGGCCGCGGGTGAGGCAGATGGTGTTCTTGAACTGTCCCCCCACGGCGAGAATCGGCGGCGCTTCCTCTCCCAGGCGAATGGGACGCGGAGCGTAGCCGCGAGCCCTTCGCAGGAGCCGGGTCCGTCCCGCGGCCACGCGCGCCACCGAGTCGTCGGCGCGGCGGTGGATTCCGCGATCGTGCACGAGGAAGACGTCGGCGACTCCCGCGAGCCTCTCGACGGCTTCCTCCTCGTCGAGAACGATGGGCTCCTCGCTCCGGTTTCCGCTGGTGGCGACGACGGCATAGAGCGAAGAGTCGAGAATCAGCGCGTGGAGAGGGGTGTAAGGAAGCATCACCCCGTAGCTCGACTGGCCGGGAGCGACCGAGGGAGCGATCCGGGAGTCTGCTGCGCGCTCCAGGAGAACGATGGGACGCTCGGGACTCTCGAGGAGCGCTGCCTCTTCGGGGCGAACGCGGCAGAACTCGCGCACCCTCGCGAGAGAACCGGCGAGAAGCGCGAGCGGCTTCTCCTCGCGGTGCTTGCGCTCCCGGAGACGAACGACCGCGGCCTCCGAAGTCGCGTCGACCATTAGGTGGAATCCTCCGAGTCCCTTCACCGCGACGATACGGCCGTCCTCGAGGAGCCGAATGGTCTCGCGGATCGGATCGCGGCCGAGAATCTCTCCTCCCTTCCCGTCGAGAAGACGGCACCTCGGACCGCAGCGGGGGCAAGCGTTCGGCTCCGCGTGGAAGCGCCGGTTCTCCGGGTCCTCGTACTCGCGGCGGCATTCGGAGCAGAGCGGGAACGGGGCCATGGTCGTGAGCGACCGGTCGTAGGGGAGCCCGCGGATCAGCGTATAGCGGGGGCCGCAGTCGGTGCAGTTGATGAACGGGTACCGATAGCGGCGGTCTCCGGGGTCGAAAAGCTCGGAGAGGCAGGAGCGGCAGACCGTCACATCGGGCGGAATCAAGGTGGTTGCGCTTCGGCCCTCCTCGCTCTCCTCGATGCGGAAGCCCGCGGTGCACGGAACGAGGGCGCTCTCGACGCTGAGCTCGGTGATCCGGGCAAGGGGCGGGTGTCGTCTGGGGAGATCCTCCACGAAGCCGTCGAGGGCGGCGCGCTCGCCTCGAACGCGGATGAGCACCCCCTCGGGCGTGTTGGCGACGGAGCCTTCGAGGCGATGCTCTCTCGCGAGCCGGTAGATGTAGGGACGGAATCCGACCCCCTGGACGACTCCCCGTACGCGGACGATCAGGCCGGCTGCGCCGTCAAAGGCGCGGTCAGCGCGAGCTGTCTCGCGAGCCACCCTGTCCATCCCTCGAGCCCTTCCCCGGTACTGCAGGAGAGGCGGACCACCTCGATATGGGGTGCTACCGCTCTCGCGTTGGCCTCGGCGCGGTCGGCGTCGAAGTCACTCGACCCCAGCAGATCGATCTTGCTGATGACCATGAGATCGGCTCGCTGGAACAGGCCCGGATACTTCAGCGGCTTGTCGTCTCCCTCGGGAACGGAGAGGATGGCCACTTTCGCCGCCTCACCGAGATCGTAGGCGGCGGGGCAGATCAGGTTCCCGACGTTCTCGATGAGCAGGAGCTCGATGTCCCAGAGCTCGTCGAGAGCGACGCAATCCAGAACTCTCTGAGCGTTCAGATGACACTCGCTTCCGGTCGTGATCTGAACAGCCGGGATTCCCGACCGCTCGATGCGGTCGGCGTCGTGACGCGTCGCCTGATCCCCGGTGAGAGCCGCGACCGCGACCCGGCCATGACACCAGGCTGCCGTGCTCTCGACCAGAGAGGTCTTTCCCGAGCCCGGGCTCCCGAGGAGGTTCACCGCCACGATTCCCCGCGCGGTCAGATGGCGCCGGACCTCGGCGGCGATGCGATCGTTCTTCGACAGCACTTTGTTCTCGAAAGTAATTTTCATTATCATTCCACCTCGATACTTCGGATCTTGAGCGAGCTCTCCCGCGCGAGACGCGGGAGCGGAGCGCCGCAGCTGGCGCAGGAGAAGGGAGAGTCGCGAAGCGCCAGCCGCGAGCCGCAGGTTCGGCACTCGTACGTGGGGGCGATTTCCACGAGATCGAGAGCGACCCCGGCGAGCGGCGTCTCGGCGATGAGGGCGCCGAAGCCGAACCGCAGCGCCTCGGGATTCAGGCAGGAAAGCGGGTCGAGCTCGAGCTCGATCGATCGAAGGACCCGCGGCGCGTGCGTCCGCGACTGCTCTTCCGCCCACTCGAAGAGGGCCGCCGCTACCGAGAGCTCGTGCATTCGAGCTCCTCCCATTCCCGGAGCTGACAGAGCGCCGCCGAGACCAGCGTTCCCATCGCGTTCTCGACGGGAGCGCTCAGCCCCACGCCCAGACCGAGCGATTCCGGCTCTATCCCCAGCACGACGACTTCCTTCGGCCCACCGGAGAGCCGGCTCGCGGCAAGGATGTCGTCCAGCCCGATCTGATGGGCCGAGATCTTTCCGAACGCCTCTCGACCCAGCTCGGCTCCATCGAACCTCAGGACGGTTCCCGGCGGTCGTCCGGCGGAGACGGCGTCGAGAACGAGAACTCGATCCGCGGATCGCAGCCGGGGGACGAGGCTCAAGCCCGCCGTGCCCCCGTCGACGAGCTCGACCGACGGCGGCAAGTCGGCGGCGGAACCGAGCGCCTGGAGGGCAACGAGTCCCACCCCTTCGTCCCCGAGCAGAGGATTTCCGAGGCCGAGCACCAGACTCGTCACCGACGTCCCTCCGCGAGCGCGTTCAGATACGCTACCAGTTGCCAGATCTGCTCGTCGCTCAGGTGCTCTCCGAACGCGGGCATCGCGGAGCGCTCCCGGGCGAGAGGCCCCTCCCTTCCCCCTCGCTGGATGCGCAGGAACCAGTAGCCGGGAACCGCCCGCGGGCCCCTCAGGTTCCGTAGATCGGCGGGCGACGGATTCAGGCTTCTCGCCTGAGGTCCGTCCCCGTGCCCCGAGAGACCATGGCAGAGGCTGCAGTTCCGGCGATACAGATCCTCCCCGGCGCGCACCGCCTCCTCGGACGTCAAGACGTCCTCGGGCGGGGCCGGGACCGACTCTCCGGAGCACCCCGCAGCAAGGGCGACGAGTGCGGCGGCCGCGAGGGTCCGTCCCATGGGGAGCTCACCGCTCCGCCCTCTTGGGCAGGGACTTGTAACCCGAGAAGATGCCGCCCATGAGACCTCCGCGCGTCTCCCGGTCCACGAGAACCGCGCTCGCCATGTGGTGGACCACGAAGCCCAGGAGAAACCACATGCCCATGTGGTGCATGAGCCTCAAGGTGGGAGCGCTTACGAAGACCAGAGGCCAGGTGAGCAACGACTGCCAACCTGCGGAGAACGCCATTCCGTGAAGCGCGAGCCCCGAGACCACCATGAAGAGGAGGAGCAGATATACCCCGAGATAGAAGAGCGCCGCGAGGCGGTTGTGTCCGTAACCCTCGTACGGGGAGCGCGCGCGGACGAAGGTGTAGAAAAGAAAGACGTCCTTCATGTCGCGCCAGTGCTCTTTTCGATGAGGAATGAACTCCGTCCAGCGGACGTGCTCGTTGCCGAAGAAGAAGAGATAGACGCGGAGCAGAAGGGCAGCGAGCAGGACCCACCCCGAAACCGTGTGGATATAACGAATCCATCCCATCTGGAACGTCCCGTCGGGTCCCGCGGGCATGTTTCCCGAGCCGATCCAGTAGCCGGTGACGGAGAGGACGGCCACGGCGAAGAACACAGTCCAGTGGACGAGTCGAAGCGAGAGTTGGAAAACGTACCGCGTCTCGCTGACCCATTCCCTGGCGATTGCGCTCATAGCACCTTCACCTCGGCGATCTTCCGGCCGCGCGCGTCGACGACGTGGGCGGCGCAAGCCATACAGGGGTCGAAGGAGTGGACCGTGCGCAGGATCTCGAGGGGCTTCTCCGGATCCGCAATGGGAGTCCCCACCAGCGCTTCCTCGTAGGGACCCCTCTGGCCCTTCGCGTCCCGCGGACCGCCGTTCCAGGTGCTCGGTACCACCGCCTGGTATCCCGCGATCTTGCCCTTCTCGATGCGCACCCAGTGGCCGAGGGCCCCCCGCGGGGCCTCATGGAAGCCCCAGCCCTCGGCCTCGTCGGGCCAGCTCGTGGGATCCCACTTCTCGTCGTTGTGGATCTGGAGATCGCCGCTCGACATATTGGAGGTGAGCTTGTCGAGCCAGCCCAGGAGCTGCTCGGCGATGACCAGGGTCTCGATGCCGCGCGCGGCGGTGCGTCCGAGGGTCGAGAACAGCGCTTCGGGGCCGACCTTCAGACGCTCGAGCACCAATCCCACGAGCGCCCGCACCCGCTCGTGTCCGCGGGAGTAGGCGACGAGCATCCGCGCGAGAGGCCCGACCTCCATCGGTCGGTCGTCGTAGCGCGGCGACTTCAGCCAGGAGTACTTCCCTTCCGTGTCGAGAAACTCGTAGGGAGGCGCGGGCCCGGTGTAACGAGGCTTGGTTTCCCCCTGGAAGGGATGGAGCCCCACGTCGTCTCCTCCCGCGTACTCGTAATACGAGTGAGCCACGTACTCCCGGATCTGCTGCATGTCGAGAGGCTGGGGAGATGCCGAGGTCCTTTCCGAAGATCACCCCCCGGGGAAGGAACAGCTGCTCGGGGTCGAGCCGCGCCGTCGTGGGAAAGTCGCCGTACGACATGTAGTTTCCGACGCCGCTCCCGAGGCTCGCCCACTCCGGGTAGAAGCTCGCGATGGCGAGGAGATCGGGAATGTAGACCTGCTCCACGAACGTCTTCGCCTTCTCGAACATGCTTCGAAGCTGGGAGATGGAATGCATGTTGACCGCTTGCTGGCTGTTGGGATCGACCGGGACCGCCATGCCCCCGACGAGATAGGTCTGGAGGTGCGGGTTCTTTCCGCCGAGAATGGCGTGCCCCCGGATGACGTCCCTCTGCCACTCGAGGGCCTCGAGGTAGTGGGCGACCGCCATCAGGTTGGCCTCGGGAGGAAGCCGATAGGCGGAGTGGCCCCAGTAGGCGTTGTCGAAGGGGCCGAGCTGGCCCGCCTCCACGAAGGCCCGCACCCGATCCTGCACCCCTTTGAAGTAGGTCGGGCTCGAGAGCGGCCACTCCGAGATCGACTGCGCCAGGGTGGCGGTCTTCGCCGTATCGGCGGAGAGCGACGAGACGATGTCCACCCAGTCGAGGGCGTGCAGGTGGTAGAAGTGGACCACGTGGTCCTGCACCTGCTGGAGTCCCCCGATCATGGAGCGGATGAGCTCGGCGTTCTCCGGCACCTGGATCCCGAGGGCGTCCTCGACGGCGCGCACCGAGGTGATGGCGTGCACCGTGGTGCAGACGCCGCAGATCCTCTGAGTGAAGACCCAGGCGTCCCGCGGGTCGCGGCCCTTGAGGATGATCTCGATTCCCCGGAACATGGTGCAGGACGACCAGGCGTTCTGAACCCGGCCGGCATCGACCTCGGCCTCGATCCGGAGATGGCCTTCGATTCGGGTGATCGGGTCGACGACGATTCTAGCCATGGCGGTCCCCCTCAGGACTTCTTCTTCGGTTCCTCGGACGCCTCTCTCCTGTCGGCGCGGTGCCTCTGGATGGACTTCACGATCCCGTGGGCGGTGAAGGCCGCGGCGGTGCCGGCGACGAGTCCAACTCCGATCGCGTCCGCGCTCACGTCGACGCCGAAGCCATCGACCTTGGGAAGCCTCTCGTAGAAGGGCGTCATCGTGTCCCAGAAGTAGGGCTCGGCGCAGCCGACGCAGGGATGGCCGGCGCCGATGGGCCAGTTCATCCCCTCGTTCCAGCGGACGGTGGGGCAGTTCTGATGCGTGACCGGCCCCTTGCAGCCGAGCTTGTAGAGGCAGTAGCCCTGCCGGTGTCCGTCGTCCCCGAATCGTTCGGCGTACTGCCCGGCGTCGAAGTGACCGCGGCGCTCGCAGGCGTCGTGGATGCGCTTTCCGTAGGCGAAGAGCGGCCTGCCGAGGTGGTCCAGTGCGGGGAACGCGTCGAAGGTCAGGTAGTGCACGAGAAACGCGGTGATGTTCGCCGCGTTGAACGGACAGGCGGAGAGATTGATGACGGTCGCGCCCGGCACTGCGGCGGAGACACTCACCGCGCCGGTGGGATTCGGCGCCGCCGCCGGGATCCCGCCGAAGCAGGCGCAAGTCCCCGCCGCCACCGTCGCGAGGGCGTTTCCGCAGACCTCGCGCGCTATGTCGAGCGCCGTCCGTCCGCCGATGGTGCAGTAGACTCCGCCGTCGGCGGTCGGAATCGAGCCCTCCACCACCGCGATGTACTGCCCCTTGGACTCCTGGACGGTCTTCCGGAGCACTTCCTCGGCGAGATGGCCCGCCGCCGCCATCAGCGTCTCGTGGTAGTTGAGCGAGATGGCGTCGAGGATGATCTCGTCGACCGAGGGCTTCGCCGCGCGGAGAAACGACTCGGTGTTCCCGGCGCAATCCTGGAACTCGAGCCAGACGAGTGGGAGCTTTCGCTTCTTCTGGAGCGCTTCCGCGATCCGCGGCACGAACGCGGCGTCGAGGCCGAGCATTCCCGCCACCGCACCCACGAACTGCATGAAGTCGCGGCGCGACAAGCCTTTTCTCTCGAGGGCCTGGTAGAAGGTCTCTTCTACTTCAGGAGTGCGCGGGTGGCCCATGGCTCACCTCCGTCAATAATGAATACAACCGAGCAAGCGGCGTGCCAAAGCGTCGATGGCGCTGGCGCAGCGCCGGCAACGACTTGCGGCGGACCGTCCCGCACCACTGCGGTCAATGCCTCAAACGTGAGGGTTTCGACGCAGCGCGACCTTTCAGCCATGCCGGAAAGTGCCGGAAAGTCACCCTTCTGCGGCACATCGCCCTTTGGCACGTTCCTTGTAAAGCAACGAGGCATGTGTCTGGGCGTTCCCGGGAGGATCGTCGAGCTGAACGGCCTCGTCGCCACCGTGGACTTCTTCGGAGTCCGTAGAACCGTCCGCCTCGATGTCGTCGACGAGCCCGTCTCCCCCGGCGACTACATCCTCAACCACGTGGGATTCGCCATACGGCGCATCCCCGAAGCGGAAATCGGCGAGACCCTTCTGCTCTACGAGCAGCTCCTGCGGGAAGCGGAGAACGACATCATGGCCGCCGATGTGAGGGGTGAGATCGAGGCCGGACGTGGAGACCCCGGAGACGTTCCATGAGCGCCACGACGGATGGGGCCTGGGCGGAGCTCAAGTTCCGCGATCCTTCGCGAGCGAAAGACCTCACCCGGGCCCTGTCCCGCGTCGTCGGGTCGATAGGCCGAAGCCCGGTCTCGATCATGCACGTCTGCGGAAGCCACGAGCAGGCGATCGCCAAGTTCGGCCTCCGCGCCGCGTTTCCCCGCGAGCTCGACGTCATCATGGGACCGGGCTGTCCCGTCTGCATCACCGACGTTCCCGAAGTGGACGAGGCGGTGGTTCTGGCGAAACAGGGAGTTCGCGTCGCCACCTACGGCGACATGCTGCGCGTCCCGGGAACGGTGGAATCGCTCGCCGATGCGAAGGCCCAGGGTGCCCGGGTGGACGTCGTCTACAGCGTCGCCCAGGCGGTTGCGCTCGCCCGCCGGTCGACGGAGGACGTCGTCTTCTTCGCGAGCGGATTCGAGACCACCGCCGTCGCCACCGCCGCGGTTCTCCTTCGTGACCCGCCCGCGAACTTCTTCGTCCTGTCGGCGCACAAGTACATCCCGCCCGTAATGGAGATCGTGGCGGAGATGCCCGGGACCCGGGTCGAGGGGTTTCTCGCCGCGGGCCACGCAGCCACCATCACCGGGTGGGGCATCTTCGAGCCCTTCGTCGAGCGCCACCGGCTTCCCGTCGTCGTCGCCGGCTTCGAGCCTCTCGACATCCTCGCGGGTCTCGTGACCCTCGTGGACGTGATCCGCGAGGGAACGCCGAGAGTCGTGAACGCCTATCCCCGCTGCGTGACGCGGGAGGGAAATCGGGCGGCGCAGGAGAAGCTCTGGAGCGTCTTCCGGCTCGTCGGAGGCCGGTGGCGCGGAATCGCGCACGTTCCCAACGGGAACCTGCGCCTCAAGGACCAGTGGTCGAGCTTCGACGCCCGAGTCCGGTTCGACATCAATCTCTCCTCTTTCTGGGACCATGCCCCCGCGACCCTCACCCAGGAGTGCATCTGCGGCGACATCATGGCCGGACTCTCGTCGCCCTCCGATTGCCGGCTCTTCGGCAACGAGTGCGTTCCCGAGAAGCCCGTGGGGGCTTGCATGGTCAGCAGCGAGGGCACGTGCAAGATATGGCACCAGTACGGAGGACATCCGGATCGGATCGGGGTCCTGGCATGAACGGGCCCAGAGTCGTCCACCCGAGCGCAGCGCGAGCCGCAGGCGAGCCGCGGAGCGAGAGGCCGGGGCGGTGGGCCCCCACGGCGCCGAAGGAAGTCGCACTCGACGAGAGGATAGGGATGAAGCACGGCGCCGGCGGGCGCGCGATGCGGGCCCTCATCGAGCAGGTCTTCGCGCCGGGGCTTCCCCCGATGAAGGTCGAGGGCGTCGGGCTCTCCGCGATGGACGACGGGGCCGCGCTCCGCATCGGGGATCGATTCCTCGTCGTCACCACCGACTCCCACGTCATCCAGCCGATCTTCTTTCCCGGAGGCGACATCGGACGGCTCGCGGTCGCAGGAACGGTCAACGACCTCGCGATGATGGGCGCGACCGATGCTCTCGCCCTCACGTTCTCGGTGATCGTGGAGGAGGGCTTCGCCCGTCGGGACCTCGAGCGCATCCACGAATCCGTTCGCGCCACCTGCGTGGAGGCGGACACGACCGTCGTCACCGGGGATACCAAAGTGATGGGACGGGGCGAGCTCGATGGAATCGTTCTCAACACCACGGGCATCGGGCTGACCGATCGCGTGGTCCGCGACTCCGGGCTCCGTCCCGGCGATCGGCTCCTCGTGACCGGCACCATGGGCGACCACGGTCTCGCGGTGATGGTGCATCGCCATGGTCTCGACCTCGAAGGAGAGCTCGTCTCCGACGTGGCTCCCCTGAACGATCTCGTTCGCCGGGCTCTCGAGGCGGGTCGAGATGCGATCGTGGCCTTGAAGGATCCCACCCGGGGGGGGCTCGCGAGCGCGCTCCACGAGATGGCCTCGAAGAGCGGAGTCGGCATTCTCCTCGAGGAAGCGGCGGTTCCCCTCTCCTCCGGAGTGCGCTCCGCCGGCGAGCTCCTGGGAATCGACCCGCTGCACGTCGCGAACGAGGGCAAGGCCGTCCTCGGCGTCGCTCCCGAGGAGGCGGATGCCGTTCTCGCCTGCCTTCGCGCGCATCCTCTCGGCCGCAACGCCGCGATCGTGGGCACGTGCCTTCCCGACCATGCGGGAAAGGTGATTCTCGACACCGGCTTCGGCCGAAGGCTTCTGTCGGAGCCCGAGGGAGAGCCACTTCCCAGGATCTGCTGATGACGCTCCGAGTCGCCCTCCTCTGTTCCCATCGCGCGCCCGGCCTGCGCTTCCTCCTGAAGGAGGACCCGGATCGCGGCCGTCTCTATGACCTCGTTTGCTGCCTCACGAGCGAGGAAGAGAGCGAGGCGATGGAGGAGACGGTGGGCGCCGGCCTTCCTTTCATCAGCCATTCGATCGCGCGCTTCTCGGCGCGAAGGGGCGCGAAGCGCACCGACCTCGCCGCCCGGGTCGACTACGATCGGGAAACGCTTGCGCTCCTCGCGCCCTTCGAGCCGGATCTGCTCGTGCTCTCGAGCTATCTGCTGATCGTGACCCAGCCCCTCCTGACCGCGTTTCCCGAGCGGATCGTGAACGTCCACCACGCCGACCTGACGAAGCGGCCCCGCTACGTCGGGCTTCGCGCGGTGAGGGACGCGATCTTCGCCGGCGAGACCGAGACGCGAGCGACGGCTCACCTCGTCACCGAGCGCCTCGACGACGGCCCGATCCTCTGCCTTTCGCGGCCCTTCCCCGTGTCGCCCCTGGTGAGGGACGCGCTTTCGTGGGGCGCCACGGACATCCTCAAGGCTTACGCCTATGCCCATCAGGAGTGGATGATCCAATCCGCCTGGGGGCCGCTGCTGAGCGACGCGATCGCCGGCGTGGCGGTTCGCGAGCTCGAGCAGGTCATTCACGTGCAATGACGAACATCCGCGCGGAGACCTCGGGAGCGGTGGGGGTCATCACCATCGATCGCCGCGAGCGCTTCAACTCGTTCGACGTCGAGACCGCGCGCGACTTCCGAAAGGCGGGACTGGCCTTCGCCCGCGACGAGGCCCTTCGCGCCGTCGTCATCCGTGGGGCGGGGGGCGTGTTCTCGAGCGGCGCCGACCTCAAGTACATCGCCCGCGGTGGCGAACGCTCCGATCTCGCGTACCTCCAGCCGGACGCGCGCGCCGTTCCCGAGGGCTACGGGGAGATCTTCAAGCAGATCCTCGAGTACCTCCACAGCGCCATCTCCGAGATCAAACGAGCGCCGAAGCCCTTCATCGCCGCCGTCGACGGCATCGCCGCTGCCGGCGGCTTCGGAATCGCGATGGCCTGCGACCTGGTGTTGGCATCGGAGCGCGCATCGTTCGAGTGGGCCTATCCCAGGACCGGGCTCACCGGCGCCGAGAGCTCGACGTTCTTCCTCCCGCGGCTCGTGGGGCTCCGCACCGCGCTCGAGCTCGTCTTCTTGAACCCGAGGCTCGACGCCCGCGAAGCGAAGGCGATGCGACTCGTCACCGCCGTCTACCCCACCGAGACCTTCGACTCCGATGTGATGGCACTCGCGGAGAAGCTCGCGCGCGGGCCGACCCGGGCCTATGCAATGGCCAAATCCCTGATTCACCAGGCGGCGGGAGTAGACCGCCTCGACCACCACCTCGATCGCGAGCTCGAGAGCCTCACCCGCATCGCCGACGGCCGGGACTTCTCCGAGGGACTCGAGAGCTTCCTCACGAAGCGGCCGCCGTCGTTCGAAGGCCGCTGAGTCGAAGAGCCGCGTTGACAAGGCCGTCCCCTCCTTCTAACATGGATTCAGAGCCTTATAATATGACCGGCCTCGACGTGCGGACGGCACGCCGTCTCCTCCTCCTCGTTGCGGGCATCTATATCCTTTTGACCGGCGGCATCGAGCTGTCGAAGCTCGCGGGCGCCATGGACTCGCTGGAGGCTTACGAGCTCACCCGAAAGATCACGACCCTGGCGAGCCTCGCCGTAGGCACGGTCATTGGCTTCTACCTGGCCTCGCGACAGCGGGAGAGCTAGGCGGAGACTCGGAACGACTTCAGGTTCCACCCGAGCTCGAGGTCGGTGCGGAGCCGGGCGAGCCTCCGTGAGAGGCGCGCGAGCTCCCCGTTCTCCCGCAGCGTCTGGCCCAGCTTCCCTTTCATCCCGGCGGCCGCGGCCTCCAGCACCGCGTCGAGATCCCCGTGCTCGTCGAGGAGCCTGGCCGCGGTCTTCAAGCCCACGCCGGGAACCCCCGGGATGTGCGTGGTAGGGCTTCCGGCAAGAGCCCATAGATCGACGAGATGCCCGGGGCCGACGCCGAACTTTTCCCGAACGTAGGCTCCATCGAGGGCCCTCTTCTGGAAATGGTCGCGCACCTGGATGCGCTCCGAGATCAGCTGGCAGAACGCGGTGTCGGTCGAGAGAATGATCGCCCTCCCGTCATGGGTAGCGACTCCGGTTGCGAGAGTCGCAACGACGTCGTCGGCTTCGATTCCCGGCTTGCTGACGGAAGACAGGCCGAGCTTCGAGAACAGGTCGCGGTAGCGATCGAGTCCAGCGCGAAGCTCTTCGGGCATGGGTTTTCGCCCCGCCTTGTAGTCGGAATAGATCTCGTGCCGCCACGTGGGCTCCTCTCCATCGAAGACCACGACCGCGTGCGTCGGCGAAAGCTCGCTCAAGGCGCGGCGGAGGGATTGCGCGGTGGCGCCGAGCGCCGAGTCGAAGTGAGCCGGGGGCTCGCCCTCGGGAGTCGCGGCGTAAACTCGTCGGATCAGGTTCAGGCCGTCGACGATGAGAAAATTGATTCTCACGAGCGACTATTCTACGGTTTTCTCGTCGGGCCCTTGCAAAACCCGGGCGGGCAGCTATCATCGCGGGCGTTCCTCCGGGAGGTCCAACGTGTATCGCGCTCTCCTCGTCCTGTCCGCGTTCCTCTGGACGGCGGCCGTCGCCGCGGCCCAGGCCCCGCTCTTCATCGAGGGCGGAACCCTCATCGACGGCTCGGGGGCCGCGCCCCGTCCCAATCCGGGAATCCTTCTCACGAACGGGGTCATCGCATCCGTCGGCGAGAAGCCTCAAGCGGGGGTACAGCGGATCTCGGCGGAGGGTCAGTGGATCCTTCCGGGGATGTTCGACCTCCACGCGCACATCACCTTCAAGCTCGCCGGGGCGCGGGACCTGGAGGACGACGTCGTCAACGCCGTCCGCTCCGAGCGATTCCTCGAGGCCTACCAGAGAATCGGCGTCACCACGGTGCGCGACGTCGCCTCCCGATACCACGTCGGCTACTCCCTCAAGCGGGCGCAGCACGACGGGCTCGCCGGCGGCGCGCGGTTCTACGTCTCGGGGCCTCTCATCACCACCACCGCGGGCCACGCGACCGAGTTCCAGCCGCTCGATCCACCGGTCTTCGCCGTCGAGGCGGACGGACCCTGGGAGTTCCGAAAGCGCGTTCGCGAGGCGGTGAAGCTCGGAGTCGACCTCATCAAGCTCACTCCCCCGTACACCCGCGAGGAGCTGGCCGCGGCGGTGGACGAGGCCCACTACTGGAAACTTCGAGTCACCGCCCACGTGGGCGGCGCACAGGATCTCCACCAGGTCTCGGGTCGGCTCGCGGTCGAGGCGGGAGTCGACAGCGTCGAGCACCTCTACCCCTACGGCGGACCCGAGGTGGTGAAAGAGCTCGCGCGAAAGGGTATCTATGTCATCCCCACGATGGGCTACCACCTGCGCGAGCTCGCGGGCGAGTACACCTACAAGGCGGACTGGCTCGAAGCGAATCTGGGCCACACGCTCGAGGGCATGATGGAGCTCTTCCAGCAGATGCGGGAGAGCGGGGTCAAGTTCGGCGTGGGCACCGACTCGAACGCGAAGGACCTCGACACCATCGACGCTCTGTACCTCCAGGAGCTCGAGGGGTTGAAGACGGGCGGACTCTCCCCGATGCAGGTGATCCAGTCGGCTACACTCCATGCGGCGGAGGCGATGGGGCTCGGCGAGAAAGGCGGCAGCATCTCCCCCGGCAAGTGGGCCGACGTGGTCCTCGTCCGCCAGGATCCGCTCGAGAACCTGGGCTCCCTGGTGAGGCCCCGCCTCGTGATTCAGAACGGCGCCGTCGTGCACCAGCGAGACGCCCTGGATGGCTCGTGGACGCTCGAGGGCTACGAGCTCCAGGGAAAGGACGTTCCCGTTTCCGGCACGATGATCTTCGAGGACGGCCACTTCGGGCTCGTCTATCGCATGGGGGCGGCGCGGGATTCGGGACGCGGGCACGGAGGTCGATATCGAGTCGAAGACGACAGGCTCGTCTTCTCGATTCCCTACTGGTCGGAGCTCGTGGACGGAGCTCCGAGAGTCATCCAGAGCCCGGTCGAAGCTGGCGGCCGCATCGAGATCGACGGAGAACGCCTGACGATCCGCTTCGACAGCGGATCGGTGCAGCGGCTGCGCCGTCTTCCTGAAGGTCCGGCCGGACCCGCCGACGGCGCCTGGAGGATGATCGGTTACCGGAGCCGGAACAGCACCGGCGACGGGGAGGGACTCGCTCTCTTCGAAGGCGGCCGCTTCGCGCTGGTCTACGACATGCGCAACGAAGCGGGCACGTTGGACGGGAGAGCCCACGGCGGGGTTTTCACCATCGAACGGGACTCGCTCGCGCTCGACGTCCAGGCGTCGATCCACTGCCTCGGCGGAAAGGGCTTCGTCGAGGCGGAGGATTCGCGCCGGGAGACGAAATTCCGCCGCGAGGGGGACCGCCTCACGCTCGAGCTCGGAGGCGGCGCCACGATGACCTTCGCCAGGGAAGACCGCTAGGCCGGGATTCGGTAGATCCTCCGGGCGTTGTCGCTCAACACGTTCCGCGCGGCGGCGTGACAATCCTTGTCCGTCCAGCCGTAGTAGCTTCGAAACTCGCCCAGGAGCTTTCCCAGGACCCGGCGGCTGTTGTCGGCGCAGTAGCCGATCTCCTCGGGCACGTTGTTGGAGTCGCTCCCGTGCATCACCTTCTCCGAGGGTGCCAGGGACAGGAACGCCTTCATCGTCTCCTCGAGCGTCCCCGGGAACTTCGCGTAGAACGACACGTCGGTGTAGACGTTGGGGAACTGGGAGAGGAGCGCCGCGACGTGGTGGTGGTACGGGTAGCCGGTGTGGATGAGCACGAACTCGGTATAGGCCCGCTTGACGTCGTCGTTCTGGAACGTGAAGTACATGTCGACGGGGCTGTTGTAGTCGAAACGCAGCCCGGGATGCAGCCCGACGGCGGTGTGGATGACGACCTTGAGCCCGAGCTCCCCCGCCCGGACGTACATGTGCTTCAGCAGGTAATCCTGATAGACGTGGACCGCCTTCGTGAGCTCCGGGTCGTCGTAGAGGGGAATCGGACCTGGAAACGCCCTCTGACCGGAAGGGGTCACATCGCGGAACGACTTCAGGGCTCGCTCCGCCTCGTCTCTCTCGACAGCCTCGATGACGATCGGGCGGTAGTAGGCGATCGGAATCTTGATGCCGCGGCATTCGTTCTCCGCGGCGCGCTTCAGGATGAGATCGATGCGCTCCAGCACTTCGCCGAGCTCCCGCGCTTCCTGCGCCCGCGGCCACGTCGGCTGAATGAGATCGCCGATCGAATAGGTCCAGACGAAGCGGTTCCGGGGAATCGCGCTCTCGGGCCGGAGGGGCTCGGCGGAGCGGGACTGGAGAACGACGGAAGGGATCTTCTCCCGATCCAGGATCGAAGCGATGTACTCGCTGAAGTCGCCCTTCAGCTTGCTCTCGAGCACCGAGTCGAATCCCTCGAGCGTGGGCTCGACGCCGTACACCCGCGCCATGTAGTTGTAGTAGCCGATCTGGCGAGGCATCCGGTAGAGGTGCCCCTTGAAGATGCCTCCGAGCTTCTCGCGCAGCTCCTCCTTCTGCGGGTACTCGTACGCGGGAAGGAGCGCGTCGACGAACGACGAGTTCCATCCGTCGTACGACTGGCGCAGCGTCATCGGCTGCGGCGGGTGGACGTGGACGTCGATGACCTCGATGTCGCTCAGATCCAGCCCGCCCGGCGTCTGAGCCGCGGCCTCACGGCTCGAGAGCACGCTCGCCGGGCCCAGAAGCCCGAAGGATTTCAAGAAAGTTCGTCTCCACATGGGTTGCTCCTTAATCAATGCTCGCTTCGCTCTTCGCTCCGCTCGCTCCCCGCGCTCCCCGCGCGGGGAGGATGGGGCCCTCCGGGCCCCGCTCTCCGCTTCGCTCTTCGCTCCGCTCGCTCCCCGCGCTCCCCGCGCTCCTAGCTCTTCGCTCGCTCCGCTTGCGCAGCTGCCCGTGATTCTGGAGCGGCCCCATAGAAGTCATCACGCGAAGTAGAGACGCACCGCCTCTTCGCGAACCGGGCGGGTGAACGGAGTCACGCCGATGATGAGAATCGCGGACACCAGGAGTCCCGGCAGTACGGGATGCACCTGGAGCGCCCAGGGCGCTTCCCGGAGGGCGAACACCGTGCAGAACGCGGTCACCAGGCCGCCCGCGATCGAGGCGCTCGCCGCCGCCTCCCGGCTGACGCGCGGCGAAACGAGTCCGGCGAGCAGAGGGAAGAAGAAGCTCGCCCCCACGATGGCGAGGGCGTAGGCGACGAGCTCGAGGATGAGCGCGATGTCGGGAAGCGCGAGCACGAAGCTCACGGCGCCCACGACGACGACCGTCACCCGGGAGATCCTCAGGTAATAGGCGTCGGTCCGCAAAGCTCCTCGCGGCTCGTGGACGCACCGTCTCAGGAAATCGTGGGCCACCGCGGATCCCGTCATGAGAAGAAGCGAGTCGGTCGTCGACATGATCGCGCAAGCCACCCCGGTGAGCGCGAGGGCCGTTCCCAGCGGGCCCAGGAGAGTCGACACCAGGGTCGGGAAGGCCTCGTCGGGCGACGAGAGCGAGTCCCAGACGAGCACCCGCGCCGCGGCGGCCAGGTAGAGTCCTCCATAGGCGAGAAAGGCCATGACGATCACCGCCGTCCAGGGGATGGCGCGCCGGGCAACGCTTTCGTCGCGAGCGGCGAAGACTTTCGTCAAGAGCGCGAGACGGGTGCTGTAGCCGATGTAGACCAGAAGGTACCAGGAGAAAAGATATCCCGTCGACCACTGAAGTCCCCTGGGCGAGGTCCAGCCCGGCGCGACCGCTTCGACACGGGTCATGAGCGACGTGAAGCCTCCGACCGCGTGGTATACCGCCGGCGCGAGAGCGAGGATCCCGGCCCACATCAACGAAAGCTGCAGGACGTTGGTCCAGACGACGGCACGCAGGCCTCCGAGAGCCACGTAGGCCACGAAGACGGCGGTGCCGACGAGCGCGCCCTCCCAGAACTCGAGCCCCAGGAGCCGCTCCATCACGAACCCCAGGGCGCGGATCTGAGCGACGAGGTAAACGATGCTGGTGACCGCAACCACGAGAGCGGTCCAGCCGCGCAACAGGCGGCTGTCGAAACGGTCTCCCATGAAGTCCGGGAGCGTGAATCCCCTCGAACGGCGGAGTTTCGCGGCGAAGAAGAAAAAGATGGTGGCGAATCCCAGAGCATAGGACAGGCTGGTGGTCACGGCGACGCCGCCCACGTGCCCCGCGAATCCGACGTGGCTGAGGATGGCGCCGCCGTGCAGGAGCGATCCGACGTTCGCAACGACGAGGATCGGAACTCCGAAGCTCCTCCCCGCGACCCAGAAATCCTCCGGTTTCCCCTGTCTCCGGGAATAGATCCATCCGATGACGAGGACGAGAAGAACGTAGGAGGCGAGGACGACGGGCCCGACGACTCCCGCTGTCACATCTGGACGTCCTTGGGGTCGACGTTCCAGACGGAGAGCTCGAGAGTGATTCCGTTGGGGTCGGTGAGCGTGATGGTGTCCAGGATCTCGTGGGAGATGGTGGTGTAGCGGATCCCGCGCGCCTCGAGCCGCTCCCGCGCGGCCTCGTACTGCTCGCGGGTCACGGTGAGCGCGGCGTGGTGGAACCCGCCGAGGCCGATGCGCGCCTTCTCCTCCATGTCGTTCACGCGGAGAAACGCGAGGAGCTCCCCGCGCCCCATGTCGAAGAAGACCTGGGTCGAGCGGGGGTCTTCGTCATGGGCCCGGACGCGCAGCATCTTGAGACGGATGACCTGCGTGTAGAACTCGATGGTTTTCTCGAGATTCGGAGCTGATGAACGCGAGGTGGTTCACGCCCCCCGCCTCGCTCTCGAAGCCGGTGTAGGAAGGTTTCTTGATGAATCGCTCGACGAGAGACTCCCTCTCCGCCTGAGCCTGGGTCTCGGTCAATCCCATGTCGTACCTCCGAATGAATCGGGACGGTACTTGAAGGAGAGCGTCAGGTCAAGATTCAGGGAAGCAGAGCCGTCATGTCCCCGTAGGTCTCGGGTCTTCGGTCCCGGTAGAACTGCCAGACCCGGCGGACCTCCTCGATGACATCGAGGTCCATTTCGGCGGTGACGAGCTCGTCCTGGTCCTCGCTCCCCTCGGCGAGGAACCTGCCCCGGGGATCGACGAAGTAGCTGTGGCCGTAGAATTTTCCGATGCTCCAGGGGGTTTCCTCCCCGACGCGGTTGATGCACCCCATGAAGTACCCGTTGGCGACGGCGTGCGCCGGCTGTTCGAGCTTCCAGAGATACTGCGAGAGTCCGGCGACGGTGGCCGAAGGATTGAAGACGATCTCCGCTCCCTTCAGCCCGAGAAGCCGCGCGCCTTCGGGAAAGTGTCGGTCGTAGCAGATGTAGACGCCGACCTTGGCGTAGGCGGTCTGGAACACCGGGTAGCCGAGGTTCCCCGGCTTGAAGAAGTACTTCTCCCAGAACCCCGAAGTATGGGGCAGGTGGTTCTTCCGGTACTTGCCGAGATACTTCCCGTCGGCGTCGAGGACGGCCGCGGTGTTGTAGTAGACGCCCGCCTGCTCCCTCTCGTAGACGGGAATCACCATCACCATCTGATACTTCCGCGCGTAGGGAACGAGGGCTTCTACCGTGGGGCCGGGGACCGGCTCCGCGGCGTCGTACCACCGCGCGTCCTGGGAGGGACAGAAGTAGGGCCCGTTGAAAATCTCCTGGAGGCAGAGGAGCTGCACCTTCTCCCGGCCCGCGCGATCGATGAACGGAAGGTGTCTTTCGAAGGCCGCCGCCTGGATTTCCGCGACCGGCCGGCTCTCGTCGTTCAACGGGTTCCGGCACTGGATGAGACCGCCCTTGACGATTCTGCTCATGGAAAAAAAGGCTATCATAAGCCGACACGAGGGCGCTCGGAGAACGTGGAACAGGGCCCCGACGGCACTGAGAGAAGAATTGCCATGACGAAAAGGAACCTGCGCGTCGACGGCAAGAGGCTACTGAAGCGCCTGGACGAGCTCGCGAAGCGGGGCGCGCGGGAGGACGGCGGCTGCAACCGGCTCGCCTTCACCGACGCCGACAAGGAGGGCCGCGATCTGGTCACCCGCTGGATGCGCGATCTCGATCTTTCTGTCTCGATCGACGCCATCGGAAACGGGGTGGCCCTGCGTCCGGGGCTCATTGACGGGCCGCCGGTCATGATCGGCTCCCACATCGATACCGTCCGGACCGGAGGCCGCTACGACGGCAACTACGGCGTTCTCTCCGGCCTCGAGATCGTCGAGACTCTGAAGGACGCGGGCATCACCACGAAGCGGCCTCTCGCCGTGGCCTTCTTCTCCAACGAGGAAGGAAGCCGGGTCGCTCCCGACATGATGGGGAGTCTCGTCTACGTCGGCGGGTTCGCTCTCGCCGAAGCCCACGACGCCATCACCATCGACGGCAAGCGCGTCGGCGACGAGCTCGATCGGATCGGCTATCGCGGCGTTGCGCCCACTCCCGGCCCGGTTCCCTACGCCTACGTCGAGCTCCATATCGAGCAGGGGCCGGTCCTCGAGTCCGAGGCGTTCCGCATCGGCGCCGTCACCGGCGTCCAGGGAATCTCCTGGACGGAAGTCACGGTTCGCGGCCAGTCGAACCACGCGGGCACGACGCCGATGTCCTATCGGCACGACGCCGGCTACGTCGCCGGAGAAGCAGCCGCCTTCGTCCGGAGCGTGACGAGGGAGATGGGCGGCGCTCAGGTCGGAACGGTCGGCGCCATCACCCTCGAGCCCAATCTCGTGAACGTCGTCGCCCAGAAAGCGGTATTCACCGTCGACCTCCGGAACACGGACGAAAAGCTCCTCCAATCCGCCGAGGCCCGGCTCGACGAGTTCCTCGGAGAGATCGCCGATGCCGAGGGCGTCCAGATCTCGACGCGGCGGCTCGCCCGTTTCGAGCCCGTGGACTTCGATCCCCGGGTGATCTCTCTCGTCGAGGAAACCGCCCTGTCCCTGGGAGCGAACGTTCGGAGGCTTCCCGCGGGAGCCGGGCACGATGCCCAGATGCTCGCGCGCGTCTGCCCGTCCGGAATGATCTTCACCCCGAGCGTGAAAGGCCTGAGCCACAATCCCCGCGAGCATACCGACCCCGCCGATCTCGAGCTCGGAGCGAACGTGCTCCTCCAGACGGTGCTCACCCTGACCGAGACCGACCCGTTTCCGGCGGCTTCATGACCCGGGTCGTGACCGTCGGCGCCGCCCAGCTCGGTCCGGTGGGACGGAGCGAGCCGCGGAGGCACGTCGTCGAGAGGATGCTCGCGCTCCTCCACCGCGCGAAGGAGCGAAGCTGCGATCTCGTCGTCTTTCCCGAGCTCGCGCTCACGACGTTCTTCCCCCGCTGGTACATGGAGGATCGAGCCGAGGTCGACTCGTTCTTCGAGCGCGAGATGCCCGGGCCGGAGACGTTGCCCCTCTTCGAAGAGGCGAAGACGCTCGGCGTCGGTTTCTCTCTCGGCTATGCCGAGCTCACCCCGGACGGCCATCGTTACAACACCCAGATTCTCGTCGAGCGCGACGGCCGCGTCGTCGGGAGGTATCGCAAGGTCCACCTTCCGGGCCACGAAGAGCACGAGCCCTGGCGGAAGTTCCAGCACCTCGAGCGGCGCTACTTCGAGCCGGGGCCCGACGGCTTTCCCGTCTGGCGTGCGTTCGGCGGGATCGTGGGGATGGCGATCTGCAACGATCGCCGCTGGCCCGAGACCTATCGCGTAATGGGGCTCCAGGGAGTCGAGATGATCCTCCTGGGCTACAACACGCCGATCCACTACGCCCCCGACCCGAGCCAGGACGTGCTCGCCGCTTTTCACAACCACCTGGTGATGCAGGCCGGCGCCTACCAGAACGGAACCTGGGTGGTGGGCGTGGCGAAGGGCGGGAACGAAGAGGGGGTCGACTCCCTCGCCCAGAGCGCCATCATCGCTCCCTCCGGCGTCATCGCCGCCCAATGCCACACGAACGGCGACGAGCTCGCGGCGGCGGAGTGCGACCTCGAGCTCTGCAGGAACTACAAGGAGACTCTCTTCAACTTCGACCGCTATCGCCGGCCCGACCAGTACAAGCTCATCACCGAGCGGCGGGGAGCCGTTCCCCCTCCCCCGATCGGGCCGAGTGAGGAAGAGCCGACATGACCGCCTCTTTCACTCTCAACGGGGAGCGGGTCGAGGTCGAAGGCGATCACCCGCACCTGCTCTCCGCCCTTCGAGAGGAGCTCTCGGTCATCTCGCCCAAGGACGGATGCTCTCCGTCGGGCCAGTGCGGCTGCTGCACGGTTCTCGTCGAGGGACGAGCGGTCACGAGCTGCACCCAATCGCTGGCTTCGATCGAGGGGAAGAAGGTCGAGACCCTCGAAGGGGTCGAGCCTTCGGAGCTCGAGCGCTACGCCCGCGCTTTCGCGTCGAGGGGGGCCCTTCAGTGCGGCTTCTGCACTCCGGGGATCGTGATGCGCACCAAGGCGCTTCTCGACTCCCGCGGATCGAGCCTCTCGCGCGGCGAGGCGGCGCGATTCCTCGGTACGCACCTCTGCCGATGCACCGGCTACGTGAAGATCCTGGACGCGATCGAGCTCCTGGCGTCGGGAGCGGAGGTGACGGTCGAGCTCCCCCGTGGAATCGGAAGCTCCGGCATCAAGTACGAGGGCTGCGATCTCGCCGTCGGCCGCAGAGCTTACATCGACGACATGCGGGTCGAGGGAATGCTTCACGGCGCCTTGAGGCTTTCGGATCACGCGCGGGCGGAGGTCCTCCGTATCGACACCGCTCGGGCCTCGCGGGAACCGGGAGTGGAAGCCGTCTTCACCGCCAGGGACGTCCCGGGAGAGCTCAAGGTCGGCCTCATCCACAAGGACTGGCCGGTCTTCATTCCCGAAGGCGGCGTCACCAGCTACCTCGGGGACGTTCTCGCGATCGTGGTCGCCCGCGACCGAGAGATCGCGCGGAAAGCCGCGGCTCTCGTCGAGGTCGAGTACCGGGCTCTTCGCCCGATCACCGATCCCATCGCCGCGATCGACGATCCGGAGATCGCCGTCTGGGGGACGAAGGACAACGTCCTCTCCCGCTCCATGTACCGGCGGGGAGACGTCGAAGGAGCTCTCGCCTCCTCGGCTCACCTGGTGCACGAAGTCTTCCAGACCCAGAGAGTGGACCACGCGTTTCTCGAGCCCGAGTCGACTCTCGCGGTACCGCTCGCCGGCGGAAGACTCAAGCTCTATTCCGGAGGTCAGGGAATCTGGGACGACCGCAACCAGGCGGCGTCGGTTCTGGGCGTGCCCCAGGAAACAATCGAGGTCGAGCTCGTGTCGAACGGCGGCGCCTTCGGCGGAAAGGAAGATCTCTCGAACCAGGCGCAGACGGCGCTCGCGGCATTCCTCCTGGGAAAGCCGGTGAAATGCACACTGAGCCGCGAAGAGTCGTTCCTGATGCATCCGAAGAGGCACCCCATCCGCATGGAGTACTGGGCGGGATGCGACGCCGAAGGCAAGCTGACGGCGGTGAAGGCCCGCATGGTGGGCGACTCGGGAGCCTACGCCTCCGTGGGCATGAAGGTCCTGGAGCGGGCCGCGGGCCACGCGACCGGGCCGTTCCACGTTCCCGCAGTCGACGTCGAGTCGATCGCGGTCCGGACGAACAATCCCATCGCCGGCGCCTTTCGGGGCTTCGGCGCCAACCAGGCGCACTTCGCCATGGACGGGGTCCTCGATCGACTCGCGGAGAAATCAGGAATCAGCGGGCTCGAGATCCGCAGGAGGAACGTCATCACTCCCGGCGCCGTCTGGGGGCCGGGACAGATCATGGACGACGGCTGTCTCGGGGCCGGTCGCTGCCTCGATGCGGTGAAGCCCGCTTACGACGAGGCGGTCGCCGCGGGAAAGGCCGTGGGAGTGGCGCTCGGACTCAAGAACTCCGGCCTCGGAAACGGGTTCAAGGAAGTCGCGAAAGCGGTCGTTCGATTCGAGAAGG
This sequence comes from uncultured Acidobacteriota bacterium, assembly GCA_963716925.1. Taxonomy (GTDB): domain Bacteria; phylum Acidobacteriota; class Vicinamibacteria; order Marinacidobacterales; family SMYC01; genus DAISKN01. The sequence continues at coordinate 171,797 of CAVQUX010000006.1, forward strand.
ACGGGAGCGTCGAGGTTCGCCACTGCTGGACCGAGATGGGCCAGGGGGTCCATACCGTGGCGCTGCAGGTCGCGGTCGAAGAGCTCGGAGTCGAGCCGAGCCGGGTCGCGGTCAAGGTCGACACCACCCGCGAGCTGGGAGCGGGGCAGACGACGGGATCGCGCGCGACGCTGATGACCGCCGGCTCGGTCCAGGCGGCCTCTCGAGCGGCGGACGCGGACGGGCGGCGGCCGGGAGTCGACTATGCCGGGGAGTACCGCGTCGATTGGACGAACTCTCTCTATGAAGGCATCGCGAATCCGGTAATCCACTCGACGTTCGGTTATGCGGCCCAGTTGGTGATCGTCGATCGCGGGAGCGGGAAGATCGAGAAGGTCGTCGCCGCCCACGACGTCGGCCGCGCCGTGAACCCGCTCCTCTGCGAGGGGCAGGTCGAAGGCGCGGTCCACATGGGCCTCGGCTTCGCCCTGAGCGAGGACTTCCCCGCGGACGAGAACGGTCGTCCCACGAACCTCACCCTGAAGAGCCTCGGTATCCTGAAGCCCGCGGAGATGCCCGCGCTCGAGGTGATCCTCGTCGAGAGCCCGCAGCCGAAAGCGCCCTACGGGATCAAAGGGGTCGGCGAGATCGGACTCGTTCCCACCGCGGGCGCGGTGGCCGCGGCGCTTCACGATCTCGATGGGGTCTGGCGGACCCGGCTGCCGATGAAGCGCAGGCGCTGAATCGGCCCGCTTATCCGGCGTACAGGCCGTAGGCGACGAGCAGAATCAGGCCGACCACGAGAGCGATGCCGGCGGGTCCGAGCCTCGAGACGCTGGTTTCGCCGTCGTTGCGGGCGACGAGGAAGAGGTCGCGCGCGGGCCGCGGCATTGGTTTCTTCGATGGAGGCAGGGTCTTATCGCGGTCACCGACGTCCTTCTGCCTCGCGGACTCCAGCAGGAGCGCGATCCCGTCAGCGCGCATCGTGCGGCGGGGGCCGGGCGACCCAGGCTCGAATCGGAACCACCCCTGCTGCGCGAAACACATCCGGCGAAAGGCGGCGAGACCTTCGAGATCTCCGAGCTGGGCGTGCACCACCCGGCCCGCCTCGAGACTGATCATTCCTTCGCGTGTCCCTTCGTGGAGGCTGATGCGACCGGTCTTCGCGGTCACGAAAAGGAACTGAAGTACCTCGGGGAAGGTATCGCTCTCGAGGTCCCCCTCGAGGGGTGCCGCCGTCTTCCGTTCATAACGGATGCGCGGCGCCCGGGTGGTGAGCATCCGCATCGTTCGCAGTATCTCGTCCGCCGGTGCCTCGTCCGAAAGAAGCGCTTCCGTCGGGTAAGCATGGCGGGCGCCGTCGGTTCCGAAGCGGGCGGTCCTCACCAACTGGAAAATCGGGATGTCGCGGGTCGCCGCATCCTCCTTAATAGAACGGGCGATCTCGGAAGGTCCCGGGGGGCCGGTCTCCGGCGCGAGAAGGATCAGATCGGGCGCGCTCTTTCGAGCGTAGGACTGGAGCATCGGACCCGAGCTCGCGGAAACCACGCGAAAGCCGCCGTCCGCGGCGATCTGGCGGATTCGGAGAGACGGAGAGCCGGGCGCCTCGACCAATACGACCGTACGCCGGCGAGGGTTCCCGAGCTCATCACGGTCCTGAACGAGGCGCGCCATTCAAATCTCGCAGAAAAACGTGGACCCGTTGCTGGTGCAAACGCCGGGCCATACGCGAGCGTCCGGTAAACGACTGGACCGATGCAGTTTGCGGCATCCAGGGGACGGGTCTCGAGCTCCGCTGTCAGGAGGGTCGACACCCGAAGGCTCGCCGCCTGTAGGCAAGTGCCATGGAAGAAAGGGGTTGGGAAGATTCTTGGAAATTGTAAGGCGAGCCGACGTTATGATGGTCGCATGCCGGCGACGACTCCCGGTCTTGTCTGCGCGCATCATCATTTGTATTCATCGCTGGCGCGGGGAATGCCGGCGCCTCCCCGCGTTCCCCGGTCGTTCCGGGAGATTCTCGAGCTCGTCTGGTGGCGGATCGACCAGGCGCTCGATCTCGAGATGATCCGCTGGTCCGCGAAGCTCGGCGCCCTCGAAGCGCTCGAGCGCGGAACGACCGCGATCATCGACCATCACGCATCCCCGAAGGCGATCGAGGGATCGCTCGCGGTCATCACTGAATCCTGCCGTGAGGTCGGCGTACGGGTCGCGGCCTGCTACGAGGTGACCGACCGCCACGGGCTCCAGGGTGCTTCGGAGGGGCTCCGCGAGAACGAGCGGCACCTGAAGGCCGCGAGCCAGGGGCCGAGATACGTCGGGGCGCACGCCTGCTTCACGCTCTCCGAGAAGACCCTCGACGCCGTCTGCTCGCTCGCCTCGGAGCTCGACGCCGGAGTCCACATCCACGTCGCGGAGGGACCGGAGGACGTCGAAGCGGGAAAGAGACTCGAAGCCCGGTCGCGGGAGAGCTGGCTCCTCGCCCACGCGGTCCACCTCGATCGGGAGCTCTCCGGCACCATCGCCCACAATCCGCTCTCGAACATGAACAACTCCGTGGGCTACGCCTCGCCGGCCAGGAAGACTAACCGCGTCGTGCTCGGCTCCGATGGAATCGGCGGCGACATGATCGAGGCGTTCCGCATGGCCTACATGCGGCAGCGCGAAGAGGACGTCACCGCCTCTCCCGAGGTCGCGTGGAGCTGGCTCGAAGCGGGCTGGGAGCTATTCCCCGAAGCGCGACAGGACCGGGTGACCTGGTCGTACGAACCGATGGACCCCTGGCACCTCGCGTTCACGCCCGGCGTACGGCCGCTCGAGGTCGTCGTTTCCGGAGAAGCGATCCTGCGCGGCGGCATCCCCACGCGGGTGGACCCCGTCGAGGTCCGCCGTCGCGCGAACGAGCAGAAAAAGAGGCTGTTCTCGAGACTCGAATGACGAGGTTCCTCCGCAACCGAGCGACCGGGCCCTTGCCAGCGCTTTTGCCCGATACCCTGGACCCGCTTTCTTTTCACCGGAAGCTCCCGGGCTACGCCCCCACTCCCCTGCTCTCGACGCCTTCGGTCGCGTCCCGGCTCGGCCTGTCGCGGGTGCTGGTGAAGAACGAGTCGAGCCGATTCGGGCTTCCTTCGTTCAAGCTCCTGGGAGCGTCCTTTGCGACCTACCGCGCCCTGGCGAGCCGAAACGGCCTGGGTCTCGACGATTGGGCCACGATCGAGGATCTCGCGAAGGCCCTCTCGTTCCTGAAGCCGTTCGCGCTCGCGGCGGCGACGGATGGGAACCACGGTCGGGCCGTCGCCCACATGGCGCGGCTCCTCGGATTCGAAGCGCGGATCTTCGTCCCCCGGGGCACCGCCGCGGCGCGAATCCGGGCGATAGAAAGCGAAGGCGCGAGCGTCACCGTCGTCGACGGCGACTACGACGCCACCATCGCGCGCTCGGCGGAGGAGATGAGCGAACGATGCCTCGTCGTCGACGATACCTCCTGGCCGGGCTACGCGGAGATCCCGCGGTGGGTCATCCAGGGCTACGGCACGATCTTTCGGGAGATCGAAGAGCAGACCGATTCTCCTCCAGGCGCCCTGTTCGTACCGATCGGAGTCGGCGCCCTCGGCGCCGCGGCCGTGGATTTCTGCAAGCGCCGCGGCCGAACGTTCGTGGCAGGGGTCGAGCCCGTGAGCGCGGCCTGCGTGCTCGCGTCGATCGAGGCTGGAGCGCTGGTGACCGTTCCCGGTCCCCAGGACTCGATCATGGCGGGCCTCAACTGCGGGACGCCTTCCGCGATCGCCTTTCCCACTCTTCTCGCGGGGCTCGACCTGTCGATCGCGATCGAAGACTCCTATGCCGAGGAAGCGATGCGGACTCTCGCCGCTTGCGGCATCGTCTCGGGCGAGACGGGGGCCGCGGCCCTCGCGGGGCTCGTGGCCCTCCTCACGATTCCGGAGGCGGCGCGGATTCGAAACGAGATCGGCCTCGGTCGGGACGCCACCGTTCTCCTGCTGGTCACCGAAGGCGCGACCGACCCCGAGAGCTACCGGAGAATCGTTGGATGAAATTGCGCCTGGGGTTGCTCGCGATCGGAGTCCTCGCCGCCGGGTGGTCTCTCTGGCACTACCGGGAGTTCCGCGCGTGCGGTGAGCGCTCGTGCGCTGCCCCGGAGGGAGAGCCGCCGCTTCGGCTCGCGTCGGGCCGCGAGATCTCCCTGCTCAGCACCCACCTCGGCGAGGGGCGCGCGCTGGTCATCAATTACTTGACCGGCCTCGACCGCGAGGACATGCCTGCGCTCTGCCGCGAGGCGAAGGAAGTGTGGAGCCAGGTCCGGACGAAACTGGACACCCGGCGCATGGAGCGGGCGGTCTTGAGCCCGACGAGCCCCGAGAGCGAGTTTCTCGGGATGAAGTACCTGGTGGTTCCGCTCTACACCTGCTGCGTCTCGACCCATTTGAGAGTCGAAAAAGACCGGTCGGGAGACTGGGTCTTCCCTCAATGTCCGGGTTGAAGCCCGGACGCCCACTCCGCGTCAGCCGCCGCGAGAGGTGGCACGGCCTCTCGGCTGTAGTCGATGCGGAGGTCGTAGCTCGCGCGATCGTAGAGGGCATGAAGCACTCGACCGAGGTCGACCTCCGGCTCTTCTTCTTCCCTCCGCAGCGGGAGAGAGAACCTCGGGATTGGATCCCGAACTCCGAAAGCGATGAGGTCCGCTTTCGGTCGGCGATGCGGCCGGCTCACGAGGATTCGGTAGTCGGAGGCGACCGCCGGACCGCGGGTGGGCATGGGCTCTCCTCCCCGCAGGAGATCCACCTCCACGAGACTGGTCCGCGTGGATAGAACCGTCTCTCGCTTCTCCAGGTACAGCGCGCGACCGGTGCCTGAACGCTTGTTCGCGGGCGAGAGGAGCTCGATCACCGTCACGACTTCCCCGGCGGGAACGCTTCGCACCTCCAGATACGTCTCGCGCACCGGCTCTGCCATGGGAATCTCGACTTCAACGACTGCCGGGGTTCTCCTGGATTCCGGTCCCGGTTCGGACGGCCCACTTCGCCGCACCACGGTCAGGTCGGGACGACCCACCAGGGCCAACTCCCCCGGCTCTTCCAGGTAAGTGCGCTCTTCCAGGGCGACGTAGTAGCGGGGGCGCAGGATCGGAGAGAGAGCATCGCCGAGCGCGGCGATGAGCCTGTTGTGCACATCCGGCCACAGATCGGGGTGCTCGAGATAGGGGTCCATTCCCGGAAAGGGCGACGGCACGAGATCATCGTAGCCTGATGGCATCGAATCTGCTACCTTCCCGCCAAGTCCGACTCAAGAGGAGGTGGCCATGTTCGCAAAGGTTCTGTCCCGCTTCTGGTGGATGATTCTTCTCCGCGGAGTGCTGTCCGTCTTGTTCGGCATCATGGTCTTCGCCTGGCCCGGAATTTCTCTTCTTTCGCTCGTACTTCTTTTCGGCGCCTTCATCCTCGCCGACGGTTTTGGAAACGTGGTGACCGCGATCGGAGGGCGGCACGAGCATGAGAACTGGTGGGTCCTGTTGCTCGCCGGACTCGCCGGAGGGGCTCTCGGCATCCTGACGTTTTTCAATCCGGGAGTCACGGCCCTGGCTCTGCTCTTCTACATCGCCATCTGGGCCATCGCCACGGGGCTGCTCCAGATCGTCGCCGCCGTTCGGCTCCGCAAGGAGATCGAGGGCGAGATCTGGCTGGCGCTCGGCGGCCTCGCCTCGGTCGCCTTCGGAATGCTGCTGGTGGCGAGGCCGGGTGAAGGCGCCCTCGCCGTGCTCTGGCTCATCGCCGCGTACGCCATCGCCTTCGGCGTAATTCTGATCATCCTGGCGTTCAAGGCTCGGGGTTTCGCCAAGAGAATCGAAGCGGCCGCCACCGCCTGAATTCATTTTCGGACGAACGTCGACTCCATCAGCACCCAGAGCTGGGGGTCGAGAGCGACCGCCTGAGGTGCGCCTTCGATCGAGTACGACGCTCTCGCCTCGCGCTCCGTCATCCGCAGTTTCTCGAGGCGCGGAGGCGATCCGGCCCCGAGCTCGAGGGCGACGGGAATCTCGAGCTCGAAGGGTTCTCCCTCCTGCGTCTGGCGGAGCTCGATCTCGAGGGCCGAGCCCGCGTACCGCCACGAGCCTTCGACGCGCGGGAGACCGCCGCTTTCGAGCCACTGCCGGAAGAAGTTCCGGAGATCGCGCCCCGACGCCTGCTCCATCGCGCGCCGGAAATCGTCGGTGGTCGCGTTTCGGGACGAGAATTCCGCGTAGTAGGCGCGGACTCCCCCCCAGAAGGCCTCGTCGCCCATGACGCCTCGGAGCATGTGAAGGACCCACGCTCCCTTCTGATAGGTCTGGCTGGTCGTCACCAGCGACATGTCGTCGAGGTTCTCGTGAACGATGCGGTATCCCGGCTCCTTCTGATGGAACTCGAGGACCCGGTGGCGGGCCTCCTCGAGGCCCCGGACGAAGTCGTCGCGGCCGTAGGCGTGCTCGCGAAAGAGGAGGGTGAAGTACGTGGCGAATCCCTCGGAGAGCCAGACGTCGTTCCAGTCGGCTTCGGTGACCGCGTTCCCCCACCACTGGTGAGCGATCTCGTGGATGATGACGTCGCGGATGCGCGAGTCCCGCTCGCCCTTCACCAGGTCCTCACCGTAGAAGATCGCCGTCGCCGCCTCCATACCGCCGCCGATGCTCGCGGACTGTACGTTCGCGAGCTTCTCGTAGGCGTAGGGGCCGATCGACGCGCTGAAGAACTCGAGCGCCTGGCGCGTGGGGTAAGAGAAATCGTGGAACCCCTTGTCCCGGTCCTCGGGATAGACCCACGATTGCAGAGGCCGCCCATCGACGGCGTCGTAGTGGTCGACGGCGAAGCGCGCGACCCCGAGTACGTAGAGCCACGTCGCGATCGGCACCGACTCCTTCCAGTGGGTCCGCCTCATGCCCGCAGCCAGGTCTGTCTCTTCCACGAGAAGGCCGTTCGAGATGACCTGGTAGTGGGCGGGCGCGGTCACCTCGAGCTCCGAGGTAGCCTTGTCGTAGGGGTGATCGATCGTCGGAAGCCAGTGGCGCGCGCGGTTCGGCCAGTTGTCGCTGAAGAACGTGCGGTCGCCGTGATGATTCGGCCCGATGCGCAGTCCCGAGGCGGGCGTTCCCCGGTAGGAAACGCTGAGACGAAGTCGCTCACCTGCCCGGGAGGGTCCCGTCAGCGCGATGGAAAGCCGGTCTTCGAGGTGCTCGAACGCCGCGGGAACTTCGCCCCACCGAACGGAGCTCACGGTCATCCCCTTGCCGTCCTTCGCTTTCACCAGGTCCAGCGCGACGGAGGTCACCCCATCCCGGAGGAACCGCAAATCGATGACCGCCTCGCCCTCGATGACGTCGGCCTCGTCGGTGAGCGTCAGATGAAACGCGTAGTGGAGAGCGTCGACTGCGGGCTGGCGCGGATAGGTATCCGCCATGGAGGCGGCGGCCAGGGCCGAGAACGAGGCAGCCAAGAGGAGACGGAGCGTCATGACGCACACTCTAGCCTATCGACGTCCTGCCGATCCTCGGGCAGGGCTGACGGCTCCCCGGCACCGGACCCGGAGTGCTCTTCGCTGACTGAGACCTTTCCATCGTCGGCCCGGGAACGAGACTTTCGGTTTCATGAACGCAGCCGCCGCCCCGGTCCTGAGGGGCTGGGGGAACGCAGCGAGCTACGGGCTGGTGGCAGTCATCGCCGCCGGCGCTCTACGGAAGCGCCGCTGAGCTTCTCGAGCCTGACCGGAGGCGGGCGCCACGTCGATGTCCCCGAGGATATGATAAACCTCGGGTCGTGCTCGGGAACAAGGTGGTGGTGGGAACGGTGAACGCCAACCGCGAGTACTTCGAGGTCGGCATCCGGTAGCGGAATGAGACCATTGAACGTCCCCGTGATCCTCGGGACCACCAGGCGCGGTCGCCTGAGCGCGCACGTGGCTCGATTCGTGGCTTTTGAGCTCTCGAAGCGTCCGGGAGTCGTGACCGAGCTCATCGACATCAAGGACGTGCCGCTTCCGGTGGATGGGGCCGGCGCCGAGATCAAGGATCCCCAGTTCTCGCAGAAGATGGACGCCTCCGACGGGCTGGTCATCGTCGCCCCCGAGTACAACCACAGCTTTCCCGGCCTCTTGAAGCACGTCCTCGATACCTGCCTCGAGGAGTACATTCACAAGGCGGCGGGAATCGTCGGCGTCTCCGCGGGGCCCTTCGGGGGAACCCGCGTGGTCCAGAGCCTCCTCCCGGTTCTGCGAGAGGTCGGACTCATGACGACCTTTACCGACCTGAATTTCTCGAACGTGGGCAAAGCCTTCGATGAAGAGGGGAAGATCCTCGATGAGGCCGCCTGGTCGCGACGGGCGGGGAATTTCCTCGACGAGCTCCTCTGGATGTCGACCGTCCTGCGCTACGGCCGAGAGAACGTTCCCCAGGAGTGATGCCATGAAGTGCCCGGCCTGCGGCGGAGAGATGACGCGGCACGCGAAGAAGGTGACCTACCCTCGAAACGAAGCCGAGGCTTCTCTCGTCGACGAGGCGCTGGGCGGCGTCGTCCTCGAGCGCCACGCCTGTCCCAACTGCGGCAGGTCGGCGAGCCGCGTCCAGGAGCCGGTATGATCGTTCGGGTCCACTCTCCTCTCGCCTCCGGCCGGATGGCTGTCCGCGCCGATTCCGACCCGGGCGGTGAACGTCGAGGCCATGGATGCCGGGGGCTCATGGAGACGCTCCGCGCTCGCACTCGTCATCCTCGATGACGTCCACGGAGGGACGGGTCCTTTCCCCCAGTGAGTGCGTCCTTTCGCAGGTTTTTCCGGGTCGGCTGCCAGGTCGCAGGGGGATTCGAGACGGTATTTCGTCATCTCTGACCGGGTTCCGTCAATTCTCGCGCGGCTCACTTCGCTCGCGGGCCGATAGGAGCGGGTTCCGGCGAATCGACGTTCTGGAACGGGTTTTGCTCCTCCTCTGGTGTTCAGGAACCGAAGGGGGTGGTCGATTCCGAGGGTCGCCCGCCGATAACCCCCAGCCCTCGGCAAGGAGGATTGAATATGAGTCTCGTACGTTGGGATCCGTTTCGCGACCTGGAAGAGATGGGTGAACGGCTCAACCGCGTCTTCAGCGGTATACCCCGGACGGGCCGCGCTGCCGCCGGCGAGGCCGGCCGGGAAGCGTTGACCGTTCCCGATTGGGCGCCGATGGTCGACATCACCGAGACGGACGAGGAGTACCTCATCAAGGCGGAGATCCCCGAGGTGAAGCGGGAAGACGTCAAGGTGTCCGTCGAGAACGGCGTCCTCACCATGCAGGGCGAGCGGAAGCAGGAAAAAGAGGAGAAGGGAAAGAAGTACCATCGCGTGGAGCGCTATTATGGGTCGTTCCAGAGGACTTTCACCGTCCCCGACAACGTGGACGAAACGAAGGTCCGGGCGGAGTTCAAGGAGGGGATCTTGAACGTGCATCTGCCCAAGGCCGAGAAGGCGAAACCCAAGGCCATCGAAGTCAGGGTAGCCTGACGGTTTCTTCGAGCCGCCGCGGGGCGAGCCCGGAAATCGCCCCGCGGCTTCATAAGCGTCCGGAAGGAGGTCATCATGGCAAAGATCGTCGGCATCGATCTCGGAACCACCAACAGCGTGGTCGCGGTTGTCCAGGACGGCGACCCGATCGTGATCCCCACCGCCGAAGGGACCAACATCTGCCCCTCGGTCGTCGCCTTCACGCCCAAAGGGGAGATCCTGGTGGGACAGATCGCCAAACGCCAGGCGATCGTGAACTCCGAGAACACCATCTACTCGATCAAGCGATTCATCGGCCGGCGCTACGACGAGGTCGAGGAAGAGCGAAAGATCGTCTCCTACAAGGTGGCGCCAGGCCCCTCGGGAGATGCCCGGGTGCAGGTGCCGGCGACGGGAAAGACGATGACGCCGCAGGAAATCAGCGCCAAGGTGCTGCAGAAGCTCAAGCGCGACGCCGAGGCGTTCCTGGGCGAGCCCGTGACCCAGGCGGTCATCACCGTTCCCGCTTATTTCAACGACAGCCAGCGTCAGGCGACGAAGGACGCCGGCACCATCGCCGGGCTCGAAGTCCTGCGAATCATCAACGAGCCCACGGCCGCCGCCCTCGCTTACGGGCTGGAGAAGAAGACCAACGAGACGATCCTGGTGTTCGACCTCGGCGGCGGGACCTTCGACGTGTCGGTCCTCGAGGTGAGCGAGGGGCTGGTCGAGGTCAAGGCCACGAACGGCGACACCCACCTCGGCGGCGATGATTGGGACGAGCGCATCGTGCGCTTCCTCATCGACGAGTTCCGGAAGGACCAGGGAATCGACCTCGGGAAGGATCGACAGGCGCTGCAGCGGCTTCGCGAGGCGGCGGAGAAGGCCAAGATCGAGCTCTCGAACGTGGTCGAGACCGAGATCAACCTGCCGTTCATCACCGCCGATGCCACCGGTCCGAAGCACCTCTCGGTAAAGCTCACCCGCAGCAAGTTCGAGCAGATGACCGAGGACCTCCTCGAAAGGTGCGTCGGCCCGTTCGAGAGGGCCTTGAAGGACGCCGGGGTGAGCGCCAAACAAATCGACGAAGTGGTGCTGGTCGGAGGCTCGACCCGGATGCCCATGGCGCAGGACCTGGTGCGGAAGCTCTCGGGCGGAAAGGAGCCGCATCGCGGCGTGAATCCCGACGAGGTGGTGGCGGTCGGGGCCGCGATCCAGGGCGGCGTTCTCGGAGGCGAGGTCAAGGACGTGCTGCTCCTCGACGTCACGCCCCTCTCGCTCGGCGTCGAGACCCTTGGCGGCATCATGACCAAGCTCATCGAGCGCAACACCACCATCCCCACCCGCAAGACGGAGACCTTCTCCACCGCCGAGGACAATCAGACGGGCGTCGACGTTCACGTGCTCCAGGGGGAGCGGGAGATGGCGTCGGACAACATGACCCTGGGCAAGTTCCGCCTGGAGGGAATCGCTCCGGCGCCCCGGGGAGTGCCCCAGGTCGAAGTGACGTTCGACATCGACGCCAACGGCATCCTGAACGTATCGGCTAAGGACAAGGCGACGGGGAAAGAGCAGACGATCGCAATCACCGCCTCGACGAACCTCGAGAAGAAGGACGTCGAGCGGCTGGTGCGCGAGGCGCAGCAGCACGCCGTCGACGATCGAAAGCGGCGCGAGCTCGTGGACGCGCGGAACCAGGCGGATACGCTGATCTACCAGGTGGAGAAGTCCCTCAAGGGCCTCGGGGAGCAGGTGCCGGCCGCGGACCGATCCCGGGCGGAGTCGCAGATCCGCGACCTGCGGACCGCGATGGAAGGCGAGGACCCCGCCCGCATCCGTCAGGGCGCCGAGGCGCTCTCGCAGGTCGCGAACGCGCTCGCTCAGCAGGCCGCGTCGCGGCCGAGCGGCGGCGGCGGGCCCGGCGAAAAGCCGCCGGAGTCGGGCACCGATGACGTGATCGAAGGCGAGTTCACGGAGGCCTAGGTGAGCGTGGACGACGCCTCGCTCCCCGGCGACGGGAGCCTGGAGGAGGAGGAAATCCAGGCGAAGCTCGCGGCGGTGCTCCAGGAGAACGCGGAGCTCAAAGACAAGTATCTGCGCGCCGCCGCTTCGGTCGAGAACGCTCGCAAGCAGGCGGAGCGTGTCGCCGCGACTCGCGCCCAGAGTCGGCTCCAGGATCTGTACCTGCACCTCGTCGAAGTGGTGGACAACCTCGAGCGCGCCCTCGCTTACGCGGACGAGCGGGACCCGCTTTCCCCGGGTGTCCGCGCGACCCGCGAGCAGCTCCTCGACGTGCTCCGCCGCGAGGGAGTCGCGCCGATCGACCTCGCCCCCGGGGCGCTCTTCGACCCCGAGGTGCAGGAAGCGGTCGAGACGCGTGAGGGCCGCGTCGCCGAGCCGACGGTTGCGGCCGTGCGGCAGCCCGGGTATACGTTCGAGGGACGAGTGCTGCGCCCGGCGCGGGTCGCGGTGGTGCGGCCCCCGCGTGAAGGCTGAGCGCGGAAAACGGGGTCCTCCCGCCGGAGAGTATTGAGAGGAACTCGCTATGGCTTTTGACATCAATCGCTTTACCCAGAAATCCCAGGAGGCTACCCAGGCGGCGCAAGGTCTCGCCGAGCGCAACGGCAACAGCCAGGTCGAGCCGGAGCACCTTCTGCTGGCGCTTCTCGAGCAACCGGAGGGAGTAGTCCCTCAGGTCCTCGCCAAGATGAACGTTCCCACAGGGGCACTTGTTCAGCAGGTACGGGCGGAGATCGCGAAGTTCCCCAGGGTCAGCGGCGCGGGAGCCCAGACCGGCATCTCGCCCCGGCTCCGCACGGTTCTGGTGAGCGCCCATGACGAGCTCGCCACCTTCGGCGACGAGTACGTTTCGACCGAGCATCTGCTGCTCTCGATCCTCGCCCACGCCGGCGGTGCCGCCCAGCGCATCCTGAAGGACGCGGGGATCACCCGGGACAGCCTGCTCTCGGCGCTTCGCGAGGTGCGGGGTACCCAGCGCGTGACCAGCCAGACCCCCGAGGGCACCTACGCCGCGCTCGAGCAGTACGGCCGCGACCTTACGGACCTGGCCCGCAAGGGCAAGCTCGACCCCGTCATCGGCCGCGACGACGAGATCCGCCGCGTGATCCAGATCCTGAGCCGCCGCACGAAGAACAATCCGGTCCTGATCGGCGAGCCCGGGGTCGGCAAGACCGCGATCGTGGAGGGACTCGCCCAGAGGATCGTCCGCGGAGACGTGCCCGAGTCCCTGAAGGACAAGCGGGTGATCGCCCTCGACATGGGAGCTCTCGTCGCCGGCGCGAAGTACCGGGGCGAGTTCGAGGAGCGCCTGAAGGCGGTGCTGAAGGAGATTCAGGAGCGCGACGACATCATCCTGTTCATCGACGAGCTCCATACCGTGGTGGGCGCAGGCGCGGCTGAGGGAGCCATGGACGCATCGAACATGCTCAAGCCGATGCTGGCGCGAGGCGAGCTCCACCTCATCGGGGCGACCACCCTGGACGAGTACCGGAAGCATATCGAGAAGGACGCCGCTCTCGAGCGCCGCTTCCAGCCGGTGGTGGTCGAGCCGCCGACGGTCGAGGACACCATCTCCATCCTCCGCGGACTGAAGGAGCGGTACGAAACGCATCACGGGGTCCGTATCTCGGACGCCGCTATCGTGGCCGCCGCGGTTCTCTCGGACCGCTACATTTCCGACCGGTTCCTCCCCGACAAGGCGATCGACTTGATGGACGAGGCCGCGGCGAAGTTGCGGATGGAGATCACCTCGGATCCGCAGGAGCTGGACGACCTCAAGCGGCGCATGATGCAGCTCGAGATCGAGCGCGAAGCCTTGAAGAAGGAGCGCGATGCCGCGAGCAAGGAACGCCTGAAACGAATCGAGCGCGAGCTCGCGGATTTGAAGGAGCAGCGAAGCGCCCTCGACGCCCAGCTCCAGCGGGAGCGGGAAGTCGCCCAGCGGATGCGCCGTATCAAGGAGGATCTCGACCAGACCCGCGTCGAGATCGAACGGGCCCAGCGCGAGTTCGACTACAACAAGGCGGCGGAGCTCTCCTACGGGAAAGTGCCGAAGCTGGAGGAGGAGCTCGCGAAAGCGGAAACGGAGCTCTCCGCCGGCGGGAAGACCCTGCTCAAGACGGAAGTCGACGCACAGGACATCGCCGCCGTCGTTTCCAAGTGGACCGGGGTCCCGGTGACCAAGCTCCTGGAAGGCGAGGTCGAGAAGCTGGTAAAGATGGAAGAGCGCCTCCAACTGCGAGTCGTCGGACAGGAGGAGGCGGTGCGAGCGGTCTCGAACGCCGTCCGCCGCGCGCGCGCGGGCCTTCAGGACCCGAATCGGCCCCTCGGCTCGTTCCTGTTCCTGGGGCCGACGGGTGTGGGAAAGACCGAGCTCGCGCGGGCGCTCGCAGAGTTCCTGTTCGACGACGAGCAGTCGATGATTCGCATCGACATGTCCGAGTACATGGAGAAGCACAGCGTCGCCCGACTGATCGGCGCCCCTCCGGGCTACGTGGGCTTCGAGGAGGGCGGTCAGCTCACCGAGGCCGTGCGCCGCAAGCCTTACAGCGTCGTGCTGTTCGACGAGATCGAGAAGGCCCATCCCGACGTGTTCAACGTTCTCCTCCAGATTCTCGACGACGGACGGCTCACGAGCGGACAGGGCCGGGTGGTAAGCTTCCGCAACACGGTTATCATCATGACTTCGAACATCGCCAGCCACACCATCCAGGAGATGACTCGGCAGGGGGCGAGCCAGGAGCCCATCCGCGCACGCGTCCTCGAAGAGCTTCGCGATCGGCTGCGGCCGGAGTTCCTGAACCGCATCGACGAAGTGATCGTGTTCCGTCCGCTGAGCCGGGAGCACCTGGTCAGGATCGTGGACATCCAGATGAGACACCTTCGCGAGCTCCTCGAGAACCGGAAGATCGCGCTGGAGCTGACGGACACCGCGAAGAAACGCCTCGCCGACGACGGATACGACCCGATCTTCGGCGCCCGACCGCTGAAACGGCTCATTCAACAGCAGATCTCGAACGAGCTCTCGCTGCACCTCCTGCAGGGCGAGTTTCGCGAGGGCGATCGAGTCCTGGTCGACGTCGATGGCGACGGAAAGTTCACCTTCCGCAAGGCGCCCAACTAGGCGTATCTGTGCGAGCGGAGCGTTCGACTTCGCCAAGGCTTCGTCGAGCCCGCCGAAGCCCTGAGGGCGAAAGCGGGAGCCCAGCGGCGGCGCCGGCGCGATAGACCCGTGGAGTTCAAAGACTATTACGCCGCGCTCGGAGTCGCGCCCGATGCCGACGACAAGGCGATCAAGCAGGCCTATCGGAAGCTCGCGCGCCAGTACCACCCGGACGTCAAGCCTGGCGACAAGGCATCGGAGGAGCGATTCAAGGAGATCAACGAGGGCTACCAGGCGCTTTCCAATCCCGAGCGGCGGAAGAAATACGACGAGCTCCGCAAGCAGTATCAGCAGTGGAGCGAGCGCGGGGGCCGAGGCGATTTCGACTGGGGTCAATGGCAGGCCGCGCCCGGCCAGGGAGCTTACAGCTACGACGTCTCGGCGGAGGATCTGGAGGACCTCTTCGGCGGCGGAAGTCCGTTCTCCGATTTCTTCGGATCGATTTTCGGCCAGGCGGGGGGCGGCCCGGCGGGAGCGGGTCGCGCAGCGAGGCCGCGGCGGGGACGAGACCACGAGGCCGGAGTCGAGATCACGCTCGAGGAGGCGTTCCACGGGACGACGCGCAGCCTCCAGATCGGCGACCGCCGGATCGAAGCCCGGATTCCGGCGGGGCTCCACTCGGGATCCCGGGTGCGTCTAACGGGCCAGGGCTCGCCCGGAGTCGCCGGGGCGAGCGCGGGAGATCTCTACCTCGTCGTCGAGGTGGCTCCGCATCCCGTCTTCTCCCGCGAGGGCGACGATCTACGCACGGAGGCGCCCGTGGATTTCTACACCGCGGCCCTCGGCGGTGAAGCGCGCGTACCGACCATCGACGGGGCGGTGACCCTCAAGATTCCCGCCGCGTACCCAGGCGGACAAGACGTTTCGACTGAGGGGCAAAGGCATGCCCCGCCTCGGCCGCCCGTCGGAACGCGGAGATATGTGGGCGCGGGTCAAGCTCGTGCTGCCCGAGCCGCTGAGCGACGACGAGATCGAGGGGCTGCGGAAGCTCGCCGAGGCCCGGAAGCGATGACGGAGGGACCGATGACCGAGGGCGAGAAAGGTCTCGACGCGGAGGAGGCCGCGCGCGTCGCGCGGTTGGACGTGACGCTCGTGTGGCACTACGCGGAGCTGGGAGTGATCACACCCTCCGAGGAGGGCTATTCCCAAGCCCAGGTCTCGGAGCTCAGGCGTGCGCGACGCCTGCACGAAGATCTGGGGCTCGATCCCGCGGCGATCGAGGTCGTTCTCCGCATGGCCCGGCGAATTCGAGAGCTATCGGCCGAGGTCCGGCGGTTGGAATCGGAGAGGCCCTCGGTCCGCGACGAGCGCGACTGGCTCGAAGCCGAATGGGAGGACAGGGGTTGACCTCCATCGCCGCGCTCTCGGGCGCGCTCCCGGCGCTGGGCGCGGTCTACTGGCTGATACGGGAACGGGACGGTCGGTCCGCGGAGGAGCCTTCCGGCGCGCGAGGTGAGCCCTGACGGGACTCTGGATTGCTCTCGGCCTCCTGGCGCTCCTCCCGCAGACGACGCGGGAGCAAGCCCAGGAGCTCGCCATCGAGACCCTTGCCCACGATCTCGGCCTGCCGGCGGATCAGGTCGAGGTCCAGAGCGTCGCGTCCGTCGACTGGCCCGACTCGAGCCTCGGCTGTCCGAAGGAGGGCGAGCTCTACGCCCAGGTCATCACCCCCGGCTACCGGATCTCGCTCCAGGTCGACGGACAAACGTTTTCCGTCCATACCGGCGGCGGGAGCGTGGTCGTCTGCCGAAAGGACGAGGCGACCCGCGACGAGCGCGAATCGCCGGAGCTTCTCGAAATGGTCGCGCGGGCGCGCGAGGATCTGGCGAATCGGCTGGACGTCGAGCCCGACGACCTCGAGATCCTCGCCGCCTCCGAGGTCGTCTGGCCGGACGAGAGCCTCGGCTGTCCGGCGCCGGGAAAGAAATACGCTTCCCAGACTCGGGAGGGCTATTTCATACGCCTTCGGTTCGAGGAGCGCGTCTACCGCTATCACGCCGCGCGGGGCGGGGCTCCGTTCCGCTGCGACCGTTGAGCCCGGGGGTCATCGAACCTCGAAGGTGAAGCGAACGCGCTCTCCCGGATGGCCGGCCAGACGGAAGGCCAGGGCACGAGGTTCTTGCGTCAGTACGCTGCCTTCGCTCGCGCGCAGGCTCCCCGGAACGATCTCGAGCGTGGAGCTCAAATCGATCCGCAAGAGTCCCGGCTCACCACGACCGCCCATGACCACCGCCGCGACCTCCCGCTTCCCCGCGGCTGCCTCGACCCGCAACTCGACGGGCTCCCCGGACGAGACGGAGGGCGGAACCGCGGCTCCATCCAGCTGTATCTGGGCCCTCCCCCTCTCTCCGGTTGACGACAGCTCCAGCAGCGCCGTCATTCTGAGCAATCTGAGCTTCTCCAACGGAGACGCTTTCAGGTCGTCCCCACCGGAAACGAAGAGCGACTTGGTCGCCGAGGACGTCATCGCCCCGCGATACACCGTGAGGCTGAACCGGAGGGTCGCGCCGTCCTCGTCGCACTCGTCGTCGGTCCAGGTATGCACGAAGTTCTTGGGTCCGTCGGACAACGTGACGATAGCGAACCGGTTATCGATGTCGAGAACCCAGTCGTAGCGGTCGACCGGCTGGCTCACGCAGGCCGCATTGAGCAACACCCGGCAGTCCTCGAGCAACTGGACGGTGAAGCAGCCCGCATTGAGCGCGGGAGCCGACGTCGTTGTGCTCGAGGAGGTCGTGCTCGACGAGGAAGACGAGGTGGTGCTCGACGGCGGCGCCGAGGTCGTGCTCGACGAGGGCGACGAAGTCGTGCTGGAGGCAGAGGAGCTCGTCGAAGGTACGGTCGTCGTTGAAGGGCCCGGAATCGTCGTCGTTCCTCCGGCGGGAACCGTGGTCGTCGAGATCGTCGTCGTCGGGGGCGCGGTCGTCGTCGTAGAGGTCGTAGGAGGGGCTCCGGCGGCAGAGGTGGAAGTCGTCGTCACCGTCGTCGATGGCGGCGCCGCCCCGACCACGGTGGTCGTTGAAGGGTCGCCCTGGCTCGTCGCAACGACGGCCGCGGCGGCACCCGCGCCTCCGGCCACCGCCGCTACCACGACGCCCGCGCCGATTCCGGCCCCAGCTCCGGAGGAGACGCCCGCCGCCGTGATGGTGCCGACGATCCCCAGGGCAGTGAACCCGGGCGGGAGCGCGGCGCTCCCCGCGGTCGTGGCTCCCACGACGATGCCGGGGTCCGCGCCCGTGAAGTAGGCCGCATCCGGATCATCGTCGCAGTCGTCGACGTCCGACTGGAATTCGCGTGATCGAGCGCTCTCGTACACGTGGTCGATCGCCTCGAGGTAATAGACGACCTGGGGTGTTTCGGGAGAGACCTGAGGAAGAATCCCAACGAACCCGTTCGCCTCGCGAGTCATCTCGACGTAATAGAAGTCGGGATAGAGGCTGGAGCGGAAGTACACCTTCGCCGTCTGAACGTCGTTCTCGGGATCGATGCCCGACAGAACGACCGCAAACCGACCCGGTTCGATGCATTCGATACCGGGATGGTCGATTCTCGGCGCGCCGCCTGCGGACGCCGAGCAAGCGAGCGACAGACAGGCACCCCCCATGGCAATACGCCCGATATTCATTCCCCGCGCTTACTGTTGGGTGGATTACAAATCCAGTGTACCAGACTGGCGGAATTGCGTAAACCGAGGGCACTCTAGAGGACGAAGGCCGCGGCGACTCGAGCGCGGTCCTTGGACGCCGCAGAACATATAATGAGCTCCGGCGAAAAAAGACGATGCCGACTTCGGAACTCTCACGATCGTTCGGTCCCACGCTTTCGGAGATGCGGGAGCCCTGGACCCAGCCGCCTTCGGTTCGCAGGCGCGCGAGCGCCGCGCGGGATGCCGATCCCCTCGATCCGATAAACCTGTTCAACGTCCACTGGTATGGCGCGGACGACGAGGTCCGGCACTTCGTCGTGCCGCGGGAGTTAACCGGAGTCGACGCTCCCATCGTGGCGATCTACAGCCGCGACTTCCCCACCGGAAGCCACAAGGTCGGTGCCGCCTACTCGGTGCTCGCCGAGCTCATCGTCGAGGGCGCGGTCGATCGAAGGAAGCATCGACTCGTCTGGCCATCCACCGGCAACTACGGCGTCGGCGGAGCCTGGGTGGGCGGGCGTCTCGGCTGCCGCAGCCTGGTCGTGCTTCCCGAGGGCATGAGCCGCGAACGGTTCGAGCTCATCGAGAGCTACGGGGCCGAGGTGGTGAAGACCCGCGGAAGCGAGTCGAACGTCAAGGAGATCTACGACAAGACCTGGGAGCTCCGCAAGGATCCCGACGTAAGGGTGCTGAATCAGTTCGAGGTGATGGGGAACTACCGATTTCACTACGAGGTGACGGGAAACACCGTAGCCAGGCTCGCCTCCCGACTCCGCGAGAAAGGCGTCGGCGACGGCCGCGTCGCGGCCTTCGTTTCGTCGATGGGGAGCGCGGGCACCATCGCGGCCGGCGACCGCCTGAAGCAGATCTGGCCCGAGCACAGGATCGTGGGTCTCGAGCCCATCCAGTGCCGCACGCTCTACGACAACGGATACGGCTCGCACGAAATCCAGGGGATCGGGGACAAGCACGTCACCTGGATCCATCACGTGTCCAACATGGATGCCCTCATGTGCATCGACGACATGTCCTGCGTTCGGGGGCTCCAGCTCTTCACCGAAGAGGCGGGCCGGAGGGTGATGGAAACCCGTTTCGGCGTTGCGCCGGAGGACGCGTCGCTGCTCGGATCGATCTTCGGCATCAGCGGCATCTGCAATCTCCTCGGCGCCATCAAGACCGCGAAGCACTACGGCCTGGGAAGAAGCGACGTCGTGGTCACCGTTCTGCACCGACGACATCGGCCGCTACCGGAGCGTCATGGAGTGGCTCACGAAGAAGGAAGGCCCGATGGACGAAGCGGCGGCGACCGCCCGGCTCACGGGGATCTTCCACGGTGCCGGAGCCGACTGGATCCAGGAGGGCACGCGTTCACAACCGGAACCGGTGGCACAACCTCAAGTACTACACCTGGGTCGAGCAGCAGGGAAAGACCGTCGAAGAGCTCGACGCCCAGCGCGACCCCGGGTGGTGGATCGCACACCAGAAGAAGGCCGCCGAGCTGGACGAGGGGATCCGAGCGCTCCGAGGTGAACGGGCGTGACGGATCGGGTCGCTCTGTATCTCCAGGACGCCCATCCTCTCGCCGACTGCATCCGCTACGCGAAGTACGCCGAGGAGCGGGGATTCGAGGCGGTGTGGCAGGCGGAGAGCCGGCTGGTCCGCGACGCGATCGTGCCCATGGCGGCCTACGCCGCCGTCACTTCGCGCATCCAGGTGGGCTCGGGAGTCATCAACAACTGGACGCGCAACATCGGCCTCCTGGCGGCGACGTTTCTCACCCTCGACGACCTCGCGCCCAACCGCATCCTCTGCGGCATCGGCGCCTGGTGGGACCCGCTGGCGCGGAACGTGGGGATCGAGAGGAAGAAAACCGCTCGCCGCCATGCGGGAGACGATCGAGATCTTCCGCAGGCTCCTCCGCATGGAGAACGTGACCTTCGAAGGCGAGTTCCACCAGGTCCGGGGGATCGAGCTCGACGTTGTCCACGGCCGCCGCGAGCCCCGCAACGTCCCCGTCTTCATCGGCGCCACCGGGGACCAGATGCTGGAGCTCACCGGCGAGATCGCGGATGGGTGTCTTCTGAACTACTGCGTTCCACCTTCTTACAACGATCGGGCGCTCGAGCTGCTTTCGAAAGGGGCGGCGCGGGCCGGGAGGTCGCTCGAGGACATCGACCGTCCCCAGCTCATCGTCTGCTCCGTGGACCGCGATCGGGCTCGCGCCATCGAGGGGGCGAAGGGCCTGATCACCCAGTACCTCGCGCAGCAGCCCCACATCGCGAAAGCCTCGGGAGTGAGCGAGGAGACCGTCCGGAAAGTCCAGTCGATCCTCGGGTGGCCCGCGACGAAGGAGCAGGTGCGAGAAGGCGATGCAGCACGTCCCGGACGAGCTCGTCCTCGGCATCACCGCCACGGGAACGCCGGAAGAGGCGAAGGCGCGCGTCTCCGAGTACATGAAGCGCGGGGCGACCTGCCCGGTGCTCTATCCCCTCGGGGATCCTTTCTTGATGATCGACACCTTCGCCGCGCCCCGCGGCTGACGGGAGAGGAGCCACCCATGTACGTCATGTCCAGAGCCTCCAGACGACTGCTCGCGGCCCTCGCCGCGCTCGGGCTCACGACTTCGACATGGGCGCAGACGGACGCGATCGCGATCGTGGGAGGGAAAATCATCGACGGGACCGCGAGGCCTCCGATCGAGAACGGCGTCGTCGTCGTCGAGGGAAACGAGATTCGCGCCGTCGGCCCACGCTCCGAGGTATCGATCCCCAGCGAGCCCGCATTCTCGACGCGAGCGGGTCCAGCGTTCTTCCGGGGCTCACCGACCTCCACATCCACGCGACGCATTTCATCGCGAGCCCCCGGGCGTTCGAGGACGACGCGATGTCGGCCCTGAGGGCGGCGGCCATCCTTCGCCAGGCCCTCGACTCCGGCATCACCCTCGTCCGCGACGCCGGGGCCCGCAACAACACCGCGACGGCGTTGAAGCGCGCTCTCGCCCAGGGCTACATCGAGGGTCCGCGGCTCGTCATCTGCGGCCAGATCGTCGGGGTCACCGGCGGGCACGGAACCGAAGGCGACCTGATGGAGACTCCCAAGTGGCTGCGGGAGTCCGACTCGCCCTACGAGTGGCGGAAGAACATCCGGCAGAACTTCAAGATGGACGCGGACTTCGTGAAGGTGACGCCGCCCTTCACCCGCGCCGAGATCGAGATCGCCGCCGAGGAAGCGCACAACTTCGGCGCCCGGATCGCGGTCGACGCCGCGGGCCAGGGCTACCCCGGCATGATGATGGTCGAGCATGCCGTCGGCGCGGGCGCCGACACCATCGAGCACCTGGCGCCGATGAAGAACGAGGACCAGGTGATCGCGATGATGAAGGAGCGCGGGACCATCGTGGTGCCGACGCTCCACGCGAGCCGCCGGTTCGCGGGCGAACGGTGGGACCGACCGACGGAGAGAGACACTCTCGAGCTGACGCGGCCCGAGGACTACGAGCACCGATTCCGGAAGATGCACGCCGCCGGCGTCCCCATGGCGATCGGCACCGATACCGGCGGGAAGGATCAGGGTGAGATCGGCTCGTTCTACGCCGAGGAGATCCGCAGGTGGATCGGGTGGGGATACACCGCCCACGAGGTGCTCCAGTCGGCGACGCGCGTCGGGGCGGAGGCGGCGGGTCTCGACGAGCGTCTCGGAACGCTCGCGCCGGGGAAGTGGGCCGACATCCTAGTCGTCGAAGGAGACGTCCTGGCGGACCCGGCGGCGGTGGTCCATCCGGACTGGGTGCTTCTCGACGGGAAGATCGTGCGGCGACCCCGAACCCAGAGTTCGGAAGCCGCGCCCACCTACGGGGTGAAGTAGATCAGGCCGCCGCCTGGTACAACGTCTGGGCGAATGCCAGCGCCTCGTCGAGGCTGTCGAATACCCGGCTCACCACGTGGACGCCCGTTCGATCTCGAACCAGGGCCTTGAGGCGGGTCTTGGTATTCACTCCGTCTTCGCAGGCCTGGAGACAGACGGTGCAGCGGGTGCCCTTGGCTCCGAGGATGTCCGTCTCTGACATGACCTACCTCCCAGGCTCTTCAGGAATCGCGAGATGCAAAGACGAGGCCAGGTCACGGATCCGCGGCCGGCTGGACCAAATAGCTGAAAAGAAGGGATTAACGGACACCGATTTCCCGCGGCCCCGTGGAGGGCGCGGCTACATCCGGTGACAAATCGGGGTAGATAGCGAAAAACGGAACACTTTCTGCATATCAGCGGAACATCTGCCGTCCCGATTCCCCCGAGTAGTTGACGAAGACCGTCTTGAGCTCGGTGAAGAAGTTCAGCCCTTCCTCCGACATCTCGCGCTCGCCGACCCCCGTGGCTTTGACCCCGCCGAAGGGAAGCTGCGCTTCCCCTCCGATCGTGGGCTCGTTGACGTGCACCATGCCGCACTCGACGTCCTCGACGAAACGCATCACCTGGTCCACGTCCCGGGTAAAAATCGACGTCGTGAGGCCGAAGGGAACGGAGTTCGCCATCCGGATCGCGTCCTCGAAGGTCTTCGCCTTCGAGATCGCGAGCACCGGCCCGAACACCTCTTCCTGGAAGATGCGCATTCCGGCGTCGACCCCATCGAAAATCGTAGGCTCGACGAAGAAGCCGTTCTCGAGTCCCCTGGGTCTGCCGCCTCCGGTGAGGAGCCGGGCCCCTTCGGTTTTCGCGATCTCGATGTACTCGAGGTTCGTCTTGAGCTGGCTCTCGTCGACGGCCGGCCCCATGTCGACGTTGTCCTCGAGGCCGTTTCCCACGCGGAGCTTCCGAGCGTGCTCGACGAGCCGCTCGACGAGAGCGTCTTTCCTGTCCTCGATCGCGATGACCCGCGACGTTGCGGTGCAGCGCTGGCCCGTCGAGCCGAAAGGCTCCGTCCCGGATCGCGAGCGCCGCTTTGTCCAGGTCGGCGTCCGGCATCACGATGACGGCGTTCTTTCCTCCCATCTCGCAGGTGACCTTCGCTCCTCTCGACGCGGCCTTCACGTAGAGGTCGGTGCCGATCGAGTTCGAGCCGGTGAAGGAGATGATGGGGATGTGGCGCGAGTTGACGAGGGTCTCGCCCACCTCGGAGCCCGAGCCCACGAGCACGTTGAACACTCCCGGGAGGAATCCCCGCCTCGGAGTAGATCTCCGCGAGGAGCGCGGCCGTCGACGGGGTGAGCGACGCCGGCTTGAACACCACCGCGTTTCCCGCGACCAGCGCCGGCGCCGACTTCCAGACCGGGATCGCCCAGGGAAAGTTCCAGGGAGAGATCAGGGCGACCACCCCGACCGGCTGGCGGATGGTATAGGTGAACGTGCTGCGCGCTTCCGAAGGAAGCGTCTTGCCTCCCATCCGGAAGCCGGCCCCGGCGTAGTACTCGATGAGCGAGATGCCCTTCATCACCTCGCCCCGGGCTTCCTTCAGGATCTTTCCCTCTTCCCGGGTCATGAGGCGCGCGATCTCGTCCACGCGGGAGCGCGCGATGTCGGCGGCGCGCCAGAGAACTCGCCCGCGCTCTGGACCAGGCACTTTCCGCCACTTCTCGAAGGCCTTCCGCGCCGCCTCGATGGCGCGCTCGGCGTCTTTCGCCGTCGCCATCGGAAACTCGGCGATGACGTCGCCCGGGTCGGCGGGGTTGACGTTCTTCACTACGCGTGCGGAGGAGGGCTGGATCCATTCTCCGTCGATGAAAGAGCCGGTTCGCATCGATAACCTCCCGCCTTCGCGAAGACGCTACGGCGCGGTAAACCCTTACGTTACCACGCTGCTCTGGTTTCGCGTTATCCTCCCTCCATGCGTCTCGACACCGTGATTCGGGGCGGCACGATCGTGACCGCCGACGACACCTACCGCGCCGACATCGGGATAACCGGGGGGAAAATCAACGCCATCGGCGTCGATCTCGAGGGCGCCGAGAGCCTGGACGCCTCGGGGAAGCTGGTCCTCCCCGGGGGCATCGACGTCCATACCCACCTGGACATGCCCTTCGGTGGAACGGTGACGGCGGACGACTGGACCAGCGGCACCACCGCCGCCGCCTGCGGCGGCACGACCACCGTCATCGACTTCGCCATCCAGGATTTCGGGAAATCGCTGCGAGAGGGGGTCGACGCCTGGTTCGCCCGCGCGGAAGGCAAGGCGGCGATCGACTATTCCTTCCATACCATCGTTCGCGACTTGAAGGAATCCCATCTGAAAGAGATGGACGCCCTCGTCGCCGACGGCATCACCACCTTCAAGCTCTTCATGGCCTACCCCGGGGTCTTCATGGTCGACGACGCGACCATCTTCCAGGCGATGCTGCGAACGCGGGACAACGGCGGTCTCATCTGCATGCACGCCGAGAACGGCGGGGTCATCGACACGCTGGTGAAGCGGGCGCTTCTGGAGGGCCACACCGAGCCCAAGTGGCACGCGCTCACCCGCCCGATGACCGCCGAGGCCGAGGCCACCCGAAGGGCGATCGCTCTCGCGGAGATGGCGGGGGTTCCCGTCTACATCGTCCACCTCTCCGCGGGCGACGCGATGGAGGAAGTCCGGCGCGCCCGGGAACGAGGCCTTCCGGTTTTCGCCGAGACCTGCCCCCAATATCTCTTCCTTTCCTATGACGACTACGAGAAGCCCGGCTTCGAGGGCGCCAAGTACGTGATGTCGCCGCCTCTCCGCCCGAAGGGAAACGAGGAACGCCTCTGGAACGGGCTTTCGACGGACGCCCTCCAGGCGGTCTCGACCGACCACTGCAGCTTCTGCATGAAGGAGCAGAAGGAGCTGGGGAAGGGCGACTTCAGCAAGATCCCGAACGGAGCGCCGGGGATCGAAAATCGGCTCATGCTCCTGCACGAAGGCGGAGTCAACCGGGGCCGCATCACCATGAACCGCTTCGTCGAGCTGGTCTCGACTCGTCCGGCGAAGATCTTCGGCCTTTACCCGCGGAAGGGCTCGATCTCCGTCGGGGCGGACGCCGACCTCGATCCTCTGGGACGCGAAGCGCAAGTGGACGATCAGCGCCAAGACCCACCGGATGAAGGTCGACTACAACGCCTACGAGGGAACGGAGGTCACGGGAGTATCCGGACACCGTCCTCCTGCGCGGTAAGGTGGTGGTTCGCGACCAGAAGCACGTCGGGAGCAGCACCGACGGAGCCTTCGTTCGACGAGCAGGCAGGCACAGCGCGGACTCCGGACGGGAACGCCCCGATGAAGACACGAGCCTGGCTCAAGACCACGATCGCGGTGATCGCCGTCGCCGGCCTCGGGGCCTGGGGCTACTACGAGGCGATGAAGCGGGCGTGGATCCGCTACAACGAGTACGACATTCGCTCCGAGGGCTCGCTTCCGGTCGGCGATCTCGCGCCGGATCTCGAGCTCGCTGCGGCCGACGGCTCGGGCACCCGGAAGATCTCCGATCTGTACCGCGAGAAGCCGCTGGTGCTGGTCTTCGGCAGCTACACGTGACCGCCTTTTCGAGCCAGGTTGGCCGAAGTCGAAAAAATCCGCAAAGACTTTGAGGACGAGGTGGAGCTCGTCCTGGTGTACATCAAGGAAGCCCATCCCGAGGACGAGTGGCAGATGGACTCGAACGTGGAGTCGGAAGTCGTCTTCGAGCAGCCGAAGACCTTCGAGGCGCGCATGGATCTCGCGCGCACGTTCCTGGATCGAATGAAGGTCGAGAGCGAGACGCTCGTCGACGACGTTCGCAATACGGCCATGGCCTGCTACGCTGCCTGGCCCGAGCGCATCTACGTCATCGACCGGGAGGGCCGCATCGTCTACAAGGGCGGCATGGGCCCGTTCTATTTCGCGCCGGATGAGCTTCGCGAGTTCCTTAGAACATGAAGAGCGGCTGAGATACCCCCGCCTCTCGCTCTCCTCGCCTTTCTGGCCGTCCCGCCGCAGCCTTCGCGCTCGGTTCCCCTCGTTCGAGTCGACCCCGACGGGCTGGCGTCGTCCGGGTCGAAGAATGCCGAGCTCGCCGCGTCCCGCGCGGGAATACCGCTTGCGTCTCCTGACCGACCGCTTCCGGGCGAGCTTCGCCGAACCTTGCGGCGCGGTTTTCCGGCTTGCACACTGGTCCGACAGAAAGTAACATGAACTGACAGTACTACAGTACTGTCGAACTGGAATCGTGCCCGTCGTAACCCGCCTTCCTCACCGGCTGGGCATCATCCTGCCGTCGCGAGACCGGCGGGCCGACGGCTGTCCGCCTCGACCCGGCGCACCGTTCAACAGGCGGTCGCCGGTTGGTTCTCTCGCGCGTTCCCGGGTACCACCGAGGACCGGTTCCAGATGCGCTCGCGTCTGCGAGGCCGCTGGAGCTCGGCAACGGGCGTCACGGTTGAGGAAGTTGATGAGGTCTGGACTTATTGCACGACCGCGGTTTTCCGCAAACAGCGGTCCGGCCTGGTCCGGTTGGCGGAGTGGGTTGCCATCGAGGCCAATCAAGAGGCCGTGGCCATTCTGATAGACAACGGCATGGAGTTGGTCGCTGGAAAGGAGACGTCATGAGCATCAAGGAACTGGAGGCGAAGCTGAATCGGCGGCTCCAGCAGGTCAATAAAGGTTACGCCGTGAAGAATCTCAAGCGCCTGCCCAATGGCGAGTACTGGTTCGACCTGGCCATGACCTTCAATGCGAGGGACATGGCGAAGGTGAATCGCGTTTTCTCCGAGCTGCTCTCGCAAGGACAGCGCCGCAGACGCCAGACGGTGCAGGCAAAGTTCTACCTATCGGCCGACACTTACGACCGGCTGCGCAAGCAAGCCGCTGAGCGCGGTCTCAAGCAATCCGCTCTCGTTGAGGAAGCGCTTCAGAGCGCGCTCGCCTGAACTGCGCCAGCTCTTCGTCGGTCGCGGCGGCACGTGCCTCAGGGTCATGGTTCGCTTCGAGCTCACTCTGCGGACGATCCCTGGCCGCCGGGGCCGCACCAAGGGCGAAGCCAGCTAAGTCGCGCCTGGTGCCGCTCGTAGACGATGGGACTCGTCGAGACAATCTTCATGACGGCCCGCGTATCCACAGGGGCGCCGAGACGCCGTTCACGAATCCCTCGTACGACTCCCGTCCTTTCCTGGGCTTGGACCGGGGGACGAGCGGACGCCGGAGGCCGCTCGTCCCCCGACCCGTTACTTCAAACCCATGCAGTTGGCGTAGTACGTCACCGTGGCCGCCCAGTCGCTGAAGATTCCGAGAATCCCGACCTCCTTGGCGAGCACGTCGAGGACCTCGAACATGTCACCGTCGTTGTCGATCGAGTCGGCTACGGACTGGTAGTAGTAGGTGGGAGGAGGCCCCTGGGCGTTCTCAAGAAAACCGGAGCGCTCGAGGGTCCAGGTGATGATATCCATCCCGGCCGCCTTCGCCGCGAGCGCGTACTCGGAGGCGACGATCTTCCCGCCGGCGTCGAGATCCAGGAGAGCGAACATGGGAGGGGCGACGATGTTCACGCCCTGTCCCGCTTTCGCCTGCATGTCCGCGTAGATCGCGCCGAAGCTGACGTCGAAGCTGGGGTTGTCCACGCGGGCGTCGAGGTATACCGCCTGCTTGCCGAACGCCGGCTCGTTCTGGATCCAGTAGAGGACGTCGTTGAGGTTGAAGGACTGCGGCCAGACCTTGCGGGCCGACACGCCGGCCACCTTGTACTCGTCGATCATCTGCTGAGCGTAGTCTTCCTGGGTGTAGTCGCCCTCGTAGGGCATCGGCACGAGCGCTTCCTTGAGCTCGGGAGTCATCCCGACCCCCAGGTCCTTGAAGAGCTCGATGCTCTCGGCGTGGGTCAGAAGGGTGCCGCAGGTCGAGTACAGGTCGGTCCGGAAGTTGGCCGTACCACCCATGTACTCTTCCACGGTTGCGGCGTTGGGCCTGCTGGCGTCCATCTTGCCGCAGAGCGTCTTGAACTCCGCGAGAGTGATGTCGCTCGTGCAGCAGACCACGTTCTTGAATGGAGTGGGAGAGGTGAAGTCCGGAGGACTGGTGCACTTCTCCGCGAGGTCGGTGGCGACGATGTTGGTGGTGGTGTGCAGATCGCACTGGGAGTGGCGGCACACGAGCTCGCGGTCCTTGGTGAAAGTCACGTCGCATTCCACGATGCCCGCTCCCATGCGCGCGCCGGCCTCGTACGACTCCCGGGTATGCTCGGGAAACTGCATGCAGGCCCCGCGGTGGCCGATTGAGAAGTTGGACTTCTTGAAAGGACCGTTGGCGCACTGCTGGAGCGCGCGCTTGAGCGGGCTCGGATCCATCTTTTCCACGAGATAGAACGGGCGCGGTCCGAGTTGCACGGGCTTGGCTTTCGCGACCTGACTTCGCCCCTCCGCCGAGTAGAGGGCGAGCGAAGCGAGAGCGAGCGGAATAACGGCTACCTTCTTCATGAAACCTCCGTTTCGATTGTTCTAGTCCTGTTGGCGAGGACGGGGGGACGCTAGCAGGCGACGGTTACAGGCTCGTGATGGGAGGTTTGAGTGTTCGTTTCGCGATTGTGAATAGAGCTTGACGAGACGGCCCGAGCATCGACGGAGGGGGAACGGATCAGGACCGCCCGGGCGACGCGGTGGAAAGCGAACGGCGGATCACCGCCTCCGACCGACTACAGGTCGAGGTATCTTCCCCGTCCCTGCTCCCGTCCTCTTTCGTACACCACTTTCGCCGCCGCCACGTCCTCGATGGCGATCCCCTGCGACTCGAAGAGAGTGATGGCTTCGGGCGCGCGGTCGATTCCGTGGGCGACGACGTTCCCGAGCTCGCGGACGCTCTCCCAGGACAGCTTCCCCGCCTCGACGACGGCGACCAGGTCGCCGCACTCGATCATCGCCTGTTCGACGGAGTCGGCGGCGATGACGTCCGCCCGCGTCACCGCGAGCTCGTCGATCTCGCGGCGGTTCACCGCGTTCGAGCCGACGGCGTTCACGTGGTGCCCGGGCGCGAGCCAGGCGCCGAGGAGAACGGGCTCCCTGGAGCTCGTCGCGGTCACCAGGATCTCCGACTCGTCCGCCACTTCCTCCGGGCGCAGGGCCGGGCGAACGGGGAGCCCGAGGACCGTGGTCATCTCGTCGCAGAAACTCTTTCGCCGCTCCGGGTCGCGGCTCCAGACGGTCGCTTGCGAGACCCGCCGGGATGCGGCGATCGCCTCGAGCTGCGATCGTGCCTGCCATCCGCTTCCGTAGATTCCAACGCGCGACGCTTCCCTTGGCGCTAGGTAGCGCGTCCCGACCGCGGTCGCGGCGCCCGTCCGGATCTGCCCCAGGCGGTCGGCCGACATCATCGCCACCAGCTCTCCCTTCCCCGACTCGAAGAGGAGGAAGTAGAAGCGCGCGCCGGAGGGTCCGGTGGTGTAAGCCTTGAGCCCGGCGTAGCCGAGGGCATCGCTCCCGGCGGAAAGGACGTGCAGCACGAGCTTCTCCAGCCGGACCCGCGCCCGCGGGCGGTTCACCGCCTTCTTCTCTCCCAGGAGACGGAACGCCTCCTCGACCCGGGCCACGGCTTCCGTCATCGGGAGGAGCATCCCGACCTCGTCTTCGGTGAAGAAAATCGCCATTCTTTGACTCTCCTCGGGTCGGATGATAGATCAGCGAGGGTCGCCATGAGCGTTCCCGCGGACGAGTACCGTTTCTGTCCCAAGTGCGGCGGAGCGCTCGATTCCAGGGTCCTCAAGGAGAACGAGCCCGAGAGGCTCGTCTGCCGCCTTTGCGAGTTCGTGTTCTTCCTGAATCCCAAGGTCGCGGCGGGAACGCTCTTCCAGCTCGAGGGCAAGCTCGTGCTCCTGAAGCGGGCGATCGAGCCCGGCTACGGCAAGTGGGTCTTCCCGGGCGGCTTCGTGGATCGCGGCGAGACGGTCGTCGAGGCCGCGATTCGAGAGACACGGGAGGAAGCGAACGTCGAGGTGCGGGTACGCGAGCTCGTCGACGTCTTCTCCTACTCCGGTTCGCCCATCGTCGTCGTCGTGTATGCCGCCGACGTCGTCTCGGGAGAGCCGCGGGCCGCGGACGAGAGCCTGGAGCTCCAGACGTTCGCGCCCTCGGAGATACCGTGGGAGGAGCTCGCGTTCCCGAGCACCCGCGACGCGCTCCGCGCCTACGCGCGGCGTTATTTCTGCCCGCGGGAGGAACCGCGGAAGACCCGGAGGACTCCTTGAATCGATTCGCCGGAAGAGTCGCCCTCGTCACCGGCGCGAGCCGCGGGATCGGCCGCGCCATCGCCGAAGCCTACCTCGAGGAAGGAGCCAGGGTAGCGCTCTGCGCCCGGTCGATTTCGGAGCTCGAGGCGCTCGCGGCCGGATGGAATCGGAAGGACCGCCGGGCCATCGCCCTCCCCTGCGACGTCACCTCTCGAGACGAGGTCGCGCGCGCCCTCGACGAAGTGGAGAAGAGCTGGGGAAAGCTTCACATCCTCGTGAACAACGCGGGCATCTCGGGGCGGACGCCGATGGATTCCGCGGATGACGAGACCGCCGAGATCGACGAGAGGTGGGATCGGATCCTGGCGACGAACTTGAAGGGGAGCTACCTGGTGACGCGGCGGGCGCTTCCGCTCATGAGCTCCGCGGGCGGACGCATCGTCAACATGTCTTCGGTCCTCGGGCGCTTCGGAGTCCCCGGCTACGCCGCGTACTGCACGGCGAAGCATGGAATCATCGGCTTCACCCGGGCGCTCGCCCTGGAGCTCGCCCCCCGGGGAATCACGGTGAACGCCCTCTGCCCCGGCTGGGTGGAGACGGACATGGCGGAGCAGGGCATTCGCGAGACGGCCGCGGTCCTCGGGATCCTGCCTTCGGAGTTTCGCGAGCAGGCGATCGCGGGGGTTCCGCTCAAGCGCTTCCTCGATCCGCCGGAGATCGCGAAGCTGGTGCTCTACCTCACTTCCGACGACGCCTCGGCCATCACCGGCCAGGCCTACAACATCTGCGGCGGACAAGTGATGAGCTGAAAAGCTCCGTGCTAGGATCTGGGTATGTCCGACAAAGTCAAAGTGTACGGAAAAGCCGGCTGACCCTACACCGCCGCGGCCCGTGAGGCCTATGCGGAGCGCGGGGTCGAGTACTACGACGTGAAGTCCAATCCCGAGCACTTGAAGGAGATGCTCTCGGTGACCGGCGGCGGAAGGGCCGTACCCGTCATCGTCGACGGTGGCACGGTGACCGTCGGCTATGGCGGGACGTGAGGTGTCTGACAGCCGGCGGTTCGCCGGCCCCGATCCAAAGATGACAGGAACATGACGCGGCCTGCCTGGAAGCACGTGATCGGCATCCTCGGAGGTCTCGGCCCTCACGCGCACATCGAGTTCGAAAGCCTTCTCCTCGAAGCCACCGGAAGAGCGCTGGGGAGGGCCGCCCTCGACCAGGATTATCCACCCTGGGTGGTCTCGTCGATTCCGACCACTCCCGACCGCACCCGGGCGCTCCTCGAGGGATCGGAGTCTCCGGTCGACTCGCTGGTCGAGAGTGCTTCGCGTCTCTCGCAAGCGGCCTTCGCCGTCATTCCCTGCAACACCGCCCACGCGTTCCTGGCAGAAGTCCGACGCCGCTCTCGGCTCCCCTTTCTCGACATGATCCAGGTGACCGCGGAGCGTGCGGTCGAGAGAGTGGGAGCGAGGGGGAGCATCGGCCTCCTCGCGGCGTCGGGGACGCTTCGCGCCGACCTCTACCGGAGGAAGATTCACGCGCTCGCGCCGGAAGCGCGCGTCCTGAGCCCTCTCGATCTCCGGAACGGGGAGGAGCTCCAGGAACGCCTGGTCATGGAGCCCATCTTCGGCCCGCGCGAGAACGGCGGCCGCGCCGGCGGCGGGATCAAGTCGGGAGCGTTTCACGATCCCGGCAAACGCGAAGAGCTCGCGGAGCCGATGCGCGAGGCCGCGCGCCGGCTGAAGGACGCGGGAGCCGCCCTCGTTCTGACCGCCTGCACGGAGATCCCGCTCGTCCTCGGCCGCGAGTCGGTCGGGGAGATTCCGCTCCTCGATCCCATGGCGGTCGCGGCGGAAGAAGCCGTCGAGATCGCTCTCGGGCGAAAACCCCTTCCTGCCTGATGCATATCCTCGGAAGCGCTGCGATGCGCGAAGCCGACCGGCGCACCATCCAGGAGATCGGCATCCCGGCGTCGGTCCTGATGGAGAGCGCCGGCCGCGCCGTGGTGCGGACGATGGTTTCGCGCATCGAGGATCTTTCGTCCGGCTCCATCGTCATCGTCTGCGGCAAGGGAGGAAACGGCGGGGACGGACTGGTGGTGCTGCGAACGCTCGCCGGCCTCGGCTACGACGCGCGCGCCGTGGTCCTCGCTCCCTTCGAAAGCCTCTCGGCCGAAGCCCTCGACAACCTCCAGGCGGCGCTCAAGCTCGGGCTTCCGGTCGAGTCCGCGCCGACCATCGAAGCTTGGGGGGACGCCCTCTCCCAGGTCGCGGCCGCCGACGTCGTGGTCGATGCCCTTTTCGGCACCGGGCTCACCGAGCCGCTCCGCGGGATCCACCGGAGGGTGATTGAGGATTTGAACTCGCTCGAGACTCTTCGCGTCGCGCTCGACGTGCCCTCGGGTCTGTCCTCGGACTCGGGAGCCGTTCCCGGGGTCGCCTTCGACGCCGATCTCACCATCGCCCTCGCGGCGCCGAAAGTCTGCCACTACCTTCCCCCGGCTTCGGAGCTCTGCGGCGAGGTCGAGGTGGTCGAGATCGGAATCCCGCCCCGATTTCTCGCGAGCCCGGAGCCGACGCTCGAGACCGTCGAGCCCGCGGCTCTCGCCGCGGCCATTCCCCGGCGGCGGCGTCTCAGCCACAAGGGAACGTACGGGCATCTGCTGATCCTCGCGGGCTCCGTGGGAAAGACGGGGGCGGCGGTGATGGCGGCGGAAGCGGCGCTGCGCACCGGGGTCGGCCTGGTGACGGTCGCTTCCGCGAAGAGCGCCATTCCCATGATGGCGCCCCGACTCGCCGAGGCGATGTGGGAGCCGCTCCCCGAGACCGAGAGCGGCGCTCTTTCGCGAAAGGCCCAGTCGCGAATCCTCGAGCTCCTCGGCGAGCGCTCTGCTCTCGCTCTCGGGCCGGGGCTCGGGACGGACGACGAGACGGTCGCTCTGGTGAGGGAGATCGTGGCCGCCTCCGGGATTCCGACCGTGGTCGACGCCGACGGGCTGAACGCTCTCGCGCGGAAGCCCCAAGCGATTCCCCAGGGCCGCGCTCTCGGGCTCACTCCCCACCCGGGTGAAGCGGGAAGGCTCCTCGGCTCTTCGGCGAAGGATATCGAGAACGATCGCCTGGGTGCGGTGCGCCGGCTCGCTCGAGAAACGAAGTCCCACGTTCTCCTCAAGGGCCACCGGACTCTGGTCTCGGACCCGCGAGGAAACGTCCAGGTGAACCTCACCGGAAACGCGGGAATGGCGACGGGAGGAACCGGCGACGTCCTCACCGGGGTCCTGGGCGCTCTTCTCGCCCAGGGCGTCGACATCGACGAGGCGCTTCCGCTGGGAGCTCACCTCCACGGTCTCGCGGGGGACATGGCCGCGGCCGCCGTCGGACAGACGTCCCTGGTCGCGACCGACGTCATCGAGAAGCTGCCGGAGGCCCTCCGCAGCCTGGGGGCGGATTGAAGGAGACGCTCGAAGAGTCCGACTCCCCCGAGAAGACGTTCGCTACCGCCTTCGAGCTCGCCCGGCGCCATCCGGAAGTCTCCCTTTTCTATCTCCACGGCGACCTCGGCGCCGGGAAGACCCTCTTCACCAAGGGCATCGCCTCCTTTCACGGAATCGACGAAGGCCGGATCACAAGCCCGACATTCGCGCTCGTTCAGCGGCACAGCGGCGGGAACCGGGTCCTCTATCATATCGACCTCTATCGCATCGACGACGAGCGGGAGCTCGCGGAGCTGGGAATCGAGGAGATGGAGGAGGAAGGGGCGGTGCTGGTGGTAGAGTGGGCGGAAAAGCTCGGCCGCCGCCTTCGCGAGGACGCCATCGACGTGGCCCTCGAGGCGGTCTCCGAGAATCGGAGGAGGATCACCATACGGTGCCCATGAGACTCGAGGGGATCATCGCGGCGATTCCCACCCCTTTCCACCCGGACGAGACGCTGAATCTCGAGGCGCTCGAGTCCAACGTGAAGCGCTGGAACGACACTTCCCTCGCCGGCTATACGGTCCTCGGCACCACCGGCGAGTTCGTATCGCTCACCCTCGACGAGAAGAAGCGCGTGCTCGAGAGGGCGCGGGAGGCGACTTCCCTGGAGAAAATCTTCCTCGCCGGGACCGGCGCGGAGTCGACGTTCGAGACTCTCGAGCTCACGCGCTTCTCGGCGGCCCTCGGCTCCGACTACGCCATCGTCGTGACCCCTCACTACAACCGCCGCGCGTTCGCGCCGCAATCGCTCGTCGAGCACTACCATCGAATCGCGGACGCGAGCGGGATTCCCATCGTCGTCTACCACATCCCCGCATGCACCGGCCTTTCGCTCGAGCCCGCGACGATCGCGAGGATCGCCGAGCATCCCAACGTCGCCGGAATCAAGGACAGCTCCGGCGACGTCCTCGCGCTCCAGGAAACGAAGCGCCTCTGTCCCGAGGAGTTCGCGGTCCTCACCGGCTCGGCCCGGGTTCTGCTCGCAGCCTTCACCGTGGGCGCTTCCGGCGCGATTCTGGCGGATGCCTGCGCCGCCTGGGACGAGCCGGCTGAGCTCCAGGAGGCGCTCTCCGCGGGGGAGATCGATCGAGCCCGCGCCATCCAGATGAGGCTCGCGCGGTTCAGCCGGGAGGTCGTCTCGGACCGGGGCATCCCGGGAGTGAAAGCCCTCCTCGATCGCATGGGCTTCTACGGCGGCCCGCCGCGGCTCCCGCTCCTGCCGCTCGCCGCCGACGCCGCCGACGACGTCGAACGCGCGTTCGCGGCGCTCAAGGATCTTCGGAGCGAGGGGTGACGCGAAGACTCTGGCTGGCTTCGGCGCTCGCTCTTTCCGCCGGATGCGGCGACTCGTCGACAGGAACGGCGCCGGGTAACGCGGGAATCAACGTACTCCTCATCACCGTCGACACTCTCCGTCCGGATCACTTGAGCGCCTACGGATACCCGCGCAAGACGAGCCCGGCGATCGACGAGCTGGCGTCGAAGGGCGTGGTCTTCGATCTCGCCTTCACCTACTGGCCCAAGACCCGCGGCAGCTTCGCCGCGATGTTCACGAGCCTCTACGCTTCGCAGCACGGCCTCACGGTCCGCGACCGCGATCTTCCCGAGTTCAACGAGACTCTGGCCGAGGTTTTCCAGAAGGCCGGCTACCGGACCGCAGCCGCCGTCGACAACGGCAACCTCGACTCCCGGCTCGGCTACGCCCAGGGATTCGACACCTACGAGGAGACGTGGCTGCGGGCGGACAGCGAGCTGGCCCGGACGGAGATCATCACCCGCTTCGGCGAGGAGTTCCTCGCGGGAAAGGACGACCGGCCGTTCTTCCTCTGGCTGCACTACGTCAATCCCCACGCCCCCTACGAGCCGCTGCAGGAGCATCTCGCCCGCTTCCAGGGCGATGGAATCGTCCCTCGAGGGAGCGCGCTGCCCGAGGTCGTGGGTTTCCACGGGGGCGTGAACCGCAAGATGACGGTCGAAGGCGCGCGCACCTGGGGCGACTACGTCGATCGCTATGACGCCGAGATCCTGCTCGCCGACGAGCACCTCGGCCGGGTGCTGAAGGCCCTGAACCAGAGCCCGCACGCGGGAACCACCATCGTGGCCTTCACCTCGGACCATGGGGAGAGCCTGGGCGAGCACGGCTACTTCTTCGACCACGGCGACGACCTCTTCAACCCCTCGCTCCGGATCCCGTTCGTTCTTTCGTTCCCCGGGTTCCTTCCCTCGGGCGAGCGCGTCTCGTCGGCGGTATCGACCCTGGACCTGTACCCGACGCTGCTGGATCTCGCGCAGCTTCCCTTCCCCACGGGACCGCCCGGTCTCCAGGGAAGCTCGGTGCTTCCCCTCATCCGCGGCACCAAGTCCCGCTTGAAGGACCATCTTTTCTTCCAGAACGACCGCCACCTGACGGCGATCTCGAACGGACGGCTCAAGCTGGTGCAGCACCCGGCGGCCGAGGGGAGCCCTGCCGCGCTCGAGCTCTACGACACGTACCGGGATCCGGAAGAGACCGAGAACCGATACGCCGGCTCGGAGGCTTACGTCGCGCCGCTCGAGGCGGAGCTCGGGAGCTTCCTCACACGGACCGTCGCCTGGCAGCAGGAGACCACGGCCAGGCGCGAGCCGGCGAAAGACGACTGCACGCTCTCGGAGGCGACCCGCAAGAGCCTCGAGATCCTCGGCTACGTCGAGGAGGCTCCCGCTCCCTGCCGCAGCGAGTAGCGCCACACCCGCGGTTCGTCCGGGATTATTTCCCGAAGCGAAAAGCGGTGAACTGGGCGTCCATGCGAGCGTCCTGACCGGCGGTGAACGCGTTCATGCAGGCATCGTCCGTGTAGTCCATGAAGTTCCTCACCGGGTCGAGGATGGAATCGCCGCTGCAGGTATCGCGGGACGCCAGGCACGCGTACGATCTATCGCGCTCCGCCGCGGTGTCCTGGACGAAGTCGCCGCCCGCCCTGCAGCCGCCTTGAAAGGTGTGGTACAGCCCCATCCAGTGCCCGACCTCGTGGGTCGCGGTGTCTCCCTGGTTGTAAGGAGCCGCGCCGCCGCCGGGGAGCGATGAATAGAGGATCACCACGCCATCCTGCTTCGGTTGTCTGGCGTAGCTCGAGGGGAACGTCGCCCAGCCGAGCGTGAGGCCTCCGCCAGGATTCGCCGTGTAGATGTTCAGCGTGGCGGCCATGCCCTGGCGAAGCGCGCGCTTGGCCTGCCGCTCCCCGGCGCTACCCGGCAGCATGTTGAACCATTCGTCGTTCGCGGCGCGATCCACGCCGGCGAGAACGAACGTCCAGCCCGTCGGCGCGAACGAGAGGTTGAGCGCGTCCATCTGGGCGGCGATCGCGCCGTCCGATAGGTTGCCGGTTCCACTGGAGCTGTGTATCACGTGGACGTACACGTCGATGGTGCCGCCCTGCACCTGGGCACGGACGAAGTCGACGGGGGCAGGCTCCTCGGTGACGCTCGGCGCGCGCGTCGCGCAGCGCGGGTCGATCCGCCCCTGCGCGGACAGGATGCCGGAAAACGCGATGACTGGACCCAGGGCACAGGCGAGCAGTCTGGCCAACATGGAAACCTCCTCCTTCCCGCCGGGGGGCTCGCGGGCCGAAAAAGATGCTAGTCGAAGCGCCCGTGAAAATCGAGGGGGAGTCCCTCTCGTGAGAGGAGGCTCGCGTTCCGTGCCGTAGCGAGTAGCGCTACACACCGGTTCGAAGGCTCCCGCCGTAGCGCCGCAGGCGACAGTGCGATCCCGCAAGTCCCGTTCCCGCAACGCCAGCCTCTCGTCCTCCGCTGGAACGGAGATTGCTTCCCGGGACGGGTATGAAGCGAGGAATCATCTGGGTCGTCCTGGTGCTGATCGCGGCGGCCGCTTCTCTTTCTGCGGGCTGACCGCTCGCGGTGGAGGCGCGTGGCCATCGCTCCCGACCGCTGTGTTACTCTTTCTCCGTGAAAGAGAAACGCATCGCCGTCATCCCCGGAGACGGAATCGGAATCGACGTGACCCGGGAAGCGCTCGCGGTCCTGGCAACGATCGGAGAA
The DNA here is from genome assembly GCA_963716925.1 of uncultured Acidobacteriota bacterium. Taxonomy (GTDB): domain Bacteria; phylum Acidobacteriota; class Vicinamibacteria; order Marinacidobacterales; family SMYC01; genus DAISKN01. Next base: position 209,743 of record CAVQUX010000006.1, read on the forward strand.
GTCGGGGGCCTCCGCCTTTCGATCCAGGAGTTCGACTTCGGCGCCGAGCGCTACCTGAAGACGGGAGTGTCGCTCCCCGAGGGAACCTACGAGATGTTCCAGCGGGACTTCGACGCGATCTACATCGGCGCCCTCGGCGACCCGCGGGTTCCCGACATGGCGCACGCGCGCGACATCCTTCTCGGCACGCGCTTCGTCCTCGACCTCTACGCCAACCACCGGCCCGTCAAGCTCCTCCACGACGGCCTCTGCCCGCTCAAAGGGCGCGGCCGGAAGGACGTGAACTTCGTCGTCTTCCGCGAGAATACCGAAGGCTCCTACGTCGGCATGGGAGGCATCTTCAAGAAAGGTACGAAGGACGAGATCGCGACCCAGGAGGACATCAACACCCGAAAGGGAGTCGAGCGCATCATCGAGCACGCCTTCCGGTACGCGAAGGCGAACGGCCTCACCAAGGTCACGATGAGCGACAAATCGAACGCTCTCCGCTTCGGCCACGACCTCTGGCAGAGGGTCTTCGCCGAGGTCTCGAAGCGCTACCCGGAAATCGAGTCGAACCACCTGTACATCGACGCGCTCGCTCTCCAGATGGTGAAGAACCCGGCGCAGTTCCAGGTGGTGGTCACCTGCAACATGTTCGGCGACATCGTGACCGACCTCGGAGCGGCCCTCCAGGGCGGCCTGGGAATGGCGGCATCGGGAAACATCAACCCCGAGGGAATCTCGATGTTCGAGCCGGTTCACGGCTCCGCCCCCAAGTACGCGGGAAAGAACGTGGCCAATCCCTTCGGGGCGATCCTGTCGGCCCAGATGATGCTCGAGCACCTCGGCTTCCGGGACGAGGGGGCGCTGGTCGAAAAGGCGGTGGTCGCGGCGATCGAGGCCCGGGAGACGCCTTCGGAGCTCGGCGGGAGTCTCGGAACGCGCGAAGTGGGAGCGGCGGTCTCGCGGAGGATCCGCGAGCTGGCGTCAGTATAGGACGGCCGCCTCCCCGCGCTCGCGCACCCGCTTCTGGAAATGCGCGACCAGGAGATCCCGGCGCGCGAGGAGCCCTTCGATCTCACCGGGCACGAGCAAGTCTCCCATCGCCGCTTCCAGATCTTCTCTCGTCATCGAGCGCAACTTCGCGTAGACGTCGCGGTCGCACCGGAGGATTCCGTCGGTCGAGCGCAGCACGGGCCATGGCCGGAACGCGCGGGTGAAGTCGATCATCCACACGGCGAAGGCGCTGGTGATGAGGACGTTCGATCGATTGCGGTCGGTGTCGTGGACGAGCTGCGAGAACAGCTTGACCTTCTCCACCTGCCGGCTCCAGCTCTCGCCGTCGGGCGGGCGGAGGCCGCGCTCGATCATTCCGTTCTCGTCCATCACCACGTCGTCGATCCACCAGGTCATGGCGCCGTTCCGGGACCGCCACCGCCTTTCGACCGAGACCGGCGCCATGTCTTCGAGCCCGAGAAGCCGGGCGAGGCGCCAGGCGGCGATGTTGTAGCGATAGGAGTCGACGAAGCCGAGCTCGATGCGCCCCGCGACCTCTTTCTGCGCCGCCCGCTCGTCGACCGATTGAAAGTGCGCGTCGTGCGTGACGCCGCCCTCGCGGAGGGTGACACGCCACGAGCCGGTCACGCCGGAGCCTGCGGGATGGGCGGCAACCACGGCCGCCGTTCGCAGAAACTCCGCTTTGCCATCGCTGTCCAGCGTGGGTTGGGCGGCAGCGATGACGGCGAGGAGCAGGCTCTTCCCCACCCGTCGAGTATAATGTCTGGCGTGACGGGAGCACGATACTTCGCGAGAACCTCGAGCGCGAGATCTTGACCCCGATTCCTGGGCTCATCGTCCCTCTCGTCACCCCGTTCGCGCACGGCGGCGAGGTGGATACCGGCGCGCTCCAGAGGCTCGTCGACTACGCGATCGACGAGGGAGCTTCGGCGCTGATGCCGACCGCCTTGACGGGAGAGGGGCCCCTTCTCTCCGAGGACGAGACGCTTCAGGTGTGGGAGACGGTCTTCGCCGCCAACCGGGGGCGCCGGCCGGTTCTTCCCGCCGTCATTTCTTTTACCACCGAGGCCGCCGTTCGCCGCGTCCGAAATGCGGAAGCCATGGGCGCGGAAGCGATTCTCCTCGCCCCCATCGTTCCCGAGCTCTACGCGGGGCGCTCGGAACGGGACGTCTTCCGGTTCCACGATGAGGTCGCCGGTTCCACCGCGCTTCCGATTCTCCTCTTCAACTACCCTTCTCTCACCGGAGTGGACCTGAAGCCGGCCCTCGTCGAGAGCCTCGCTTCGATTCCGAACGTGCGCGGCATCAAGGAGAGCACGGGCGACAGCCGGAGGATCTCGGCCCTCCGACGAAGGCTCGGCTCCCGCATCGAAGTCATCTGCGGAGCTCCCACCGCCGCCCTCGAGTCCCTGGCCCTCGGCTGCACCTCCTGGATCACTGGAATCCTCAACGTCGTTCCTCGCGCCGGAGCCGAGCTCATGAGGGCGGTCGCGGGCGACGACCTCGGGCTCGCGCGGAGCATCTACTTCGATCGCATCCTTCCGATCGTCGACCTCCTCGATCGCACCTCGAATCCCACGGGCACGATCAAAGCGGGGGTGCGGCTCCGGGGAATCGACGTCGGCGTCCCCCGCGCTCCCGGGCAGGACCTCCTGCCCTCGGAGCTCGAGGAGCTCCGGTCTCTCCTCGCGCCGGACCGTTGAACGCGTGAAGGTCGGCGTCAATCTCCTGAACTTCGGCCCCGGCGCCCACCCCGGCAACTTCGCCGAGTGGGCGCGGACCGCGGAGTCTCTCGGCTATCACTTCCTCGGGGTCTCGGATCATCTGGCGCTGACCCGGGACGTCTATGCCCAGTATCCGGCGCCGTTCTACGATCCGTTCATCCTTCTCGCCTGGCTGTCGGGAATCACCAAACGGATCGAGCTCGCGACGACCGTCGCCATACTTCCCTACCGGAGCCCGCTCCAGCTCGCCCGGCTCGGGGCGAACCTCGATCGATTGAGCGGCGGCCGCTTCCTCCTCGGCGTGGGAGTGGGCTGGGCGCGCGAGGAGTTCGAGGTCCTGGGCGTTCCCTTCGAAAAACGCGGCGCCATCTCCGACGAGTACCTCGAGGCCCTCCTCGAGCTCTGGACGAATGACGAGGCTTCCTACGAGGGACGCTTCGTGCGGTTCGAGAAAGTCCAGACCGGACCCCGCCCGCTCTCGACCCCCCACCCTCCGATCTGGGTCGGCGGCGTCAGCGACGCCGCGCTCCGGCGCGCCGCCCGATTCGGAGACGCGTGGCATCCGATCCGGATCCGCGTCTCCTGGCTCGAGAAGAAAGCGGCCGAGCTCGCTTCGGTCGCGCAATCGATCGGACGGTCCGCGCCCCGCCTTTGTCCGCGGATTCTGCTGCGCGTCACCGAGACTCCCGAAGCCGATTCCCGCCGCGCCGGCGAGGGCACCCTGGAGCAGATCCGAACGGATCTCGAGGCTCTCGAGAAGCTCGGGTGCACGTACGTCCTTCTCGACTTCTTCACCGGGGACGTCGAGGCGACTCGAGACCCGGAGCCGTACTTTCGCGTCCTCGAAACGATGAGGGAACAGGTGCTCGACCTGCCGGGCCAGACGCTCCGGTAGAGGCTGCCTTCGGTCCTCAAGGGCTGATCGGAAGGAGATCGCGGAGAGCGGTTCGCACGGACTCCTGGACGGTCTCGGGAACGGGCTGGGACGGATTCGCCCGGCAGAGCGCGACGACATCCTTCAGCGTCTGGCATCGGGCGCGGCACCGGGCGCATCCCGAGAGATGCTTCTCCATCTCGGCGCAGACCGCTCCGTCGATCTCTCCTTCCAGATGCCGGGAGTAGAGCGCCACCACGTCCGGGCATCCGGCGGACGCGGTCCGGTCGTTCTCCCCGGGATCCAGGAACGTCGACATCGCCGAGCGGACCGCGAGCCGGGCCCGATGGAGCCGGCTCTTGACGGCATCCACACGGATCGAGAGCGCCTCCGCCACCTCGGGCGCCGTCAGGCCCTCGACGTCCCGCAGCAGGAGTACCTCCCGGTAGATGGGGTCCAGTGCGTCGATGGATTCCTCGAGGGCTTCCTGGAGCTCCTTGCCTTCGAGCACCTCGTCGGGGCGCTTTCCCGGAGCCGTGAGCCGACTCGCTTCGAGCGGAAGATCGGATTCGAGCGAAGCGACCTCCTTCGGCGCGAACTTGCTCCTCCGGCGCCTCTTCAGACAGAAGCTTCGCGCGATCCGGTACAGCCAGGTCGATATCGAAGACTCCTCACGGAAGTCCCCTACCCCGCGAGCCATTGCCAGGAGCGTGTCCTGGAGAACGTCCCGGGCGTCCTCGGGATTCCGGCACATCTTCATGCCAAATCGATAGATTCGGGCCTGGTGCCGGTCGAGCAGGGCGTCGATGGCGCCTCGGTCACCCGTCCGGGCCGCGTCCAGGAGGGCGTGGTCGCTGGGGGTTTCTGACGATGTCATCGGAGACCTTTGCAGGGAGGGATGATAGCGGAAACGTGCGACCTCGGCATCTGCGCGGAACCCTTTCGCGGGTTTCCGGCTCTAACCAGGCATGGATTGGATCAGTCTTCTCGGAGTCTTCGCCCTGTGGATGGCGCTTCAGTACGTCGTCTTGCCTCGCCTCGGGGTGCCGACTTGAGCCGTTCCTGCACCGCGCCGGTCGGCGCGCCGGGAGCACGAGGAGGAGAATCCGGAGAAAGGATGCGACAAATGACCACGGTGAGCACGCTCGGCCTCAGACGCGAGGTGAGCTCGACTTTCGAAGAGGCGCTTTCGAACGTGACCGAGGCCCTCAAGAGCGAAGGCTTCGGTGTCTTGACGGAGATCGACGTGCGGGAAACCCTGAAGAAGAAGCTCGGCGTCGACTTCCGGCGTTACCGGATCCTGGGCGCCTGTAACCCGCCCTTCGCCCATGAGGCGCTCCAGGCGGAGATCGAAGCGGGCCTCTCGATGCCCTGCAACGTGTTGGTCTATGAAGGGGACGAGGGCAGGACCGTCGTAACCGCTGTCGACCCCACGAAAACCGTCGCCGCCGCGGGAAACCCGAAGCTCTCTGCGCTGGCTGAAGCTTTGCGGCAGAAGCTCGAGCGGGTGCTCGCGCGACTTCGGTAACAAAGGAGCGATGCGTCATGAAACCAAATGAAGCCATCTGGGACCGGACGATTCGGGTCGTTCTGGGAGTCGGGCTTTTGTCCTTGGTGTTCGTCGGCCCGCAGACCCCCTGGGGATTCGTCGGGGTGGTGCCGCTCCTGACCGGGCTCGCAGGCTTCTGCCCGCTCTATCGGCTGCTGGGGGTCAGCACCTGTCCGGCTCCGACGAGGTGAGAGCGCCCTGCGCCGGGGCTTCGCTCGCCGAGTCAAGGCAGAATCCAGGTTCCGGCCCGACCCGCGAGCGCGGCCGTCAGGCGTTCCGGTGCGGTGATGAGAACGCTCTCCCCTCCCGCCCGGAGGAACTCCAGGCTCGCTTCGATCTTGGGCCCCATGCTCCCGTCGTGGAAATGCTTCGCTCGCCAGAGCAGCCGGGCTTCCTCCGCCCGCATCCGTTCGATCGGCGCTGCCTGAGGCGTACCGTAGTCGCGATAGACCGCATCCACCGAGGTCAGGTGGACGATCCGCTCGCGGCCGAGCTCTATCGCGAGGAGAGTCGCCGTGCGGTCCTTGTCGACGACCACCTCCACCCCGCGCAGTGAGCCTGAGCCCCGCTCGTCCGGGGCGAGCGGCACGCCGCCCCCGCCCCCGGCGATCACCAGGTGCCCCGCCGAGAGGAGCAAGCGAACGGCTTCGAGCTCCAGAACTCTCTCGGGCCGGGGTGAGGGAACCACACGGCGAAGCCCGTGCTCGGTCGCAGCGACGCGCCATCCTCGATCTCTTTCCAACGTTCGCACCTCGTCCCGCGTCAGGATTGGGCCGACCGGCTTGAGAAGGGCGTCTTCCTCTCCGACCACGACGGAGGTGACGACGGAGGCCACGGGGAGGTCCAGCTCGCGCCTTTGAATCTCCTCCCGGAACGCCCACGCAAGCACGTAGCCCATCGCGCCCTGGGTTTGAGCGACGGAGACATCCAGGTGAAACGGAGGAAGCCGCGGACGAGCCAGCTCGCCGCGGAGGATCTCGATCCCCACCTGCGGGCCGTTTCCGTGGACCACGAGAAGGCCGGCTCTCGACGCGAGAAGAGGAGACGAAGCGCGCGCTACCGCTCCCGCCTTTTCGAGAATCTCCTTCTGGGTCGACGGAGGATCGATTCCGCCCAAGACGTGGCCGCCCAGGGCGACCAGCGTCCGCTCAACCATGGTGCCTTGCGACGAACCTCGCGACTTCCTCCTCGAGGGTGCCTCCCTCCATGTCGACGAGGTCGTACCGTACCCGCGAAGTCGGCTTCTGTATGGCGACGAGGTGGCGGAGATCGATTGGAGTCGCGATCACCACCGTGTCGCAATCGGCGGCGGCGATGGTCTCCTGAAGATCCTTGATTTGTTCCGCGTAGTAGCCCATCGCGGGCACGAGCTTTCCGAGATGCGGGAAAGCATCGTAGACGGCGCGGAGAGAACCTCTCGCGAATGGGCGCGGGTCCACGACCGAGGCGGCACCGTACTTGGTCGCCGCCACCTGCCCCGCCCCGAACGGCATCTCGCCGTGAGTGAGCGTCGGCCCGTCCTCCACCAGCAGCACGCGCTTTCCGCGAATCCTCTCCGGGGCCTCGGCGGTGACCTCGGAGGCGGCGATCAGAACCCGGGCCCGCGGGTTGACGCGGGCGGCGTTCGCCCGTATCTGCGCGATGGCTCCTTCGGGCGCGGTGTCCGCCTTGTTGATCACGATCACGTCGGCCGAGCGGAAGTTCGACTCCCCGGGATGGTAGCGAAGCTCGTGTCCGGCGCGGTGGGGATCCGCGAGCGCGATCCAGAGGTCGGGACGAAGGAACGGCAGATCGTTGTTGCCGCCGTCCCACAGGATGACGTCCCCTTCCTTCTCGGCGGCGGCGAGGATGTCGCCGTAGTCCACTCCGGCGAAGACCACCGTGCCCTCCGCGATGTGAGGCTCGTACTCTTCGCGCTCCTCGATGGTGATGTTGTCGCCCTCGGCGTCTAGGTCCCGCGTCGAGGCGAACCGCTGCACGCGCTGGCGAACGAGATTTCCGTAGGGCATCGGGTGGCGCATCACCACCGGGCGCATCCCCTTGGCGCGCAGCACCCGCGCCACGTAGCGGCAGGTCTGGCTCTTGCCGCAGCCGGTCCGGACCGCGCAGACCGCGATCACCGGGAGCGACGAGCGGAGCATCGTGTCGGCGGGCCCGAGTAGCCGGAAGCCCGCCCCCGCCGCGAGAGCGCGGCTCGCGAGCGACATGACGGTCTCGTGCTTGAGGTCGCTGTAAGAAAGCACGACCTCACGAACACCCAGGCTCCTCACCAGCTCTTCCAGCTCCGATTCCGGATGGATGGGAATACCCTCCGGGTAGCGAGCTCCGCTCAGCTCCGGCGGGTAGCGCCGGTTCTCGATTCGCGGAATCTGCGCAGCGGTGAAGGCGACGACCTCGTACCTCTCGTTCTCCCGGAAGTAGGTATTGAAGTCGTGAAAATCGCGTCCGGCGGCTCCCAGGATCAAAACCCGGCGAGATGGAGGCTTCATACCTGTCATACCTGTCCGGGTAGCAAACTTCGTGCCGCCGGACGATAACGCATGATAAGTAGTTGAAGACGATGAGCCCCTTTCGCCTCCGGATGCGCGAAAGTACCCTGCGACCGCGTGCGGTGACCCACTCCCCGGGGCCGAGCATCCGGCTTCCGCGACTTCACACCGGAACGAAAATTGCACTAGGATGCCAATTAGATGCGAAGCTTGATCGCTTTTTCCGCCGTGCTCGCCTGGCTTCTGCCTTCTCAGACCGAGCGCGAAGCGAAGCCGTCGGTCGAGATCATGTGGAAGAAGCTCGACCTCTCGCACAGCGCGCTCGATGCCATCGCTCTCGACGATTTCGAGGCCCTCGAGGCCTATGCCTCGGACCTGGAAGCGCTCAGCGTCGCCGGAGAGCTCAACATCGGAGACACCGAGACCTACCGCCAGAAGAGCCGCGAGTTTCGAGAAGCCGCAAAGGCGCTCGGGAAGGCGGCGCGCGACCGGGCGCCGGATTCCGCGGCCCTGGCGTATGTCGATCTGACGCTCCGATGCCTGAGCTGCCACCGTGAGTTGGGGGAGAGACCGCGCAAATGAAACGAATCCTCGTCCCCACGGATTTTTCCGCCGCCTCCGATCGGGCGCTCGAGCAAGCCACCGAGCTCGCTCGCGCTTCGAAAGCGGAGGTCCATCTCCTGCACAAGATCGTCTATCCGCCGCCGCATCCGCCCACCGCGCTTCTCGATCGGCTCGACGACGCGGCTCAATTCGACTACGTTCTGAAGGACGTCATCGAGCGGCCCGAGCGCGAGGCGGAGGAGGGGCTGGAAACGCGCCGCAAGACTCTCGAGGGCAGAGGGCTCGCCGCTTTCGTCCATCTCGAGCGAAGCGGGGACGCTTACGAGCGCATCGAGCACGCCGTCGCTTCGTTGAAGCCGGATCTGCTGGTGATGGGGACTCACGGGCGCGGAGGAATCCAGAAGTGGATCATGGGGAGCGTCGCCGAGAAGGCGCTTCGGCACGCCGCGGTCGACGTGCTCACGCTCCATGCCGACTCCCCCGTCGCCCGAACCGAAGGCGGAATCGGGGAGATTCTCGTCGCCACCGACTTCAGCGACGGCGCCCGCCGCGCGCTCGAAGCCGCACGTCGTCTGACGCGCGCCCTTGGAGGATCGAATCTGCCACCTTCACGTCCTCGAGACCCGTTTCGCGCCCGATGGCGGGGAGGGCGGGCCGGCGCTCCTCGAAGTGACCCGGGCGCTGCGGGCGCAGGCCGAGCGGGCGCTGAAGGAAGAGACCGGCGACGGCGAGAAGTTCGTTCTCGGGGAAGGGGACGTCGTCCGCGAGATCGACCGCATCGCCGAGGAGCGTCGGGCGAGCTGGATCGCGATCGGCACGCACGGCCTCACGGGAGTACGGCGGGCGCTGCTGGGGAGCGTGGCCGAGAAGGTCTCGCGATACTGCCACCTGCCGGTTCTGACCGTTCGCTAGGCGCGGGGGCGGAGGCTCATCGAAAGAGCGGGAGAGCTCTTCAGCAGGTATCCGCAGGCGACGGGTCGGACCGAAGGGGTCTCGGCGGTGATGCGGAACCGCGCGAGAAATATCGAAAGAATGATGAGCGCCTGGGTCATCGCCAGGCTCTCGCCGAGACACGCGCGGCCCCCGGCGCCGAAGGGAAGGTAAGCCCCTTTCGGCGGCTTCCGTTCCCAGCGGCGAGGAAGGAACTCCGACGGGCTATCGTAGTTCCGCGGGTCGCGGTGGATCGCGTAGATGGGGATGTTGATCAGCCGTCCCCCTGGAAACCGATGGCCTCCGGCCTCGTAGTCCCTCCTCGGGGTTCGATGCAGGATCCAGAGCGGAGGGTAGAGCCGCATGGACTCCAGCAGCAGCATTCGACAAAACGTCAGGTCCTTCGCCCGCTCGATCGAATCGGCATCGATGCCTCGGGGGCCGCAAGCAGCGACGATCTCCGCGTGCGCCTCCTCGTCGAGCTCCGGCCGGCTCGAAAGGAGATAGAACGTCCACGAGAGGAGGAGCGACGTCGTGTGGGTCGCCGCCGCCAGACTGGCGACCCCGCTGTCGATGAGCTCGGAGCGGGTGAAGCCTCTCCCGGTCTCCGGATCCCGGTGGCTCGCGAGCCGCGCCAGGAACGATCCGTTCTCCCCCGATCGGTCCATACGATCGAGAACCTCGGCGATGGTGGAGCGCATCCGCGATCGGGCTCCGAGGAAGATGTGTCCGTTCAGCAGCAGGGCCGCGGCGATGCCGAGAGGATGCCGGGTCACACGCATCTGAGTCTCGAGCATCTTGTAGGTGCAGGCGGCGAACGCGTCCGCCTGTTTCTCGGTGTTCTCTCCGAGCAGGATGCGGGTGGCGGTGCGCATGGTGATGAAAGACATCGCCTCCAGGATGTCGACGGGCGCACTGGTGCTCATCGAATCCGCGAACGCGGAGGCGTAGCGCGCGATGGGCGCCGCGTGCTCGGAGCGGATCGCCGAAGTAGTGAACGTCGGAGACCAGAGGCCGCGCATGCTCCGGTACTCCTGGCCCGCGAGCGAGACCAGGGAGCGACGCCCGAGCATGAACTTCCCGAGGGCGTCGAGGAAGAGCCCCCGACTCATCTGGTCGTTGTCCTTTCGAAGGATCGCGTCCACGATCTCGACCGAAGCGACACCGGTGCATCCGTGGGACCCGGTGAAGTGGATCACGTCGCCGTGCTCCTGGTGCATCGTCCGCCAGAATTCCGGATCGCGATCGATTCCGGTTTTCTGGATCGCCCTCCAGTGAAGGCCCCTTTCGGCGGACGCGCGCACGTAGTCGTAGCGCGCCGCTTCGCTGTAGCTCATCCCCCGCTCCCTTCGCCGCGAACTCCGGCTGTGAAGGGGATGATTGTAGCAGGGGGAGGCCGAAACTCAGAAGGGCGCCGGGCCTCGGCCGAGGGCGCGCTCAGCCGGTAGAGAGTGCGGCGGGCGTGGCTTTGCCAGTCGGGCCAGTTTCGAAAATCGCCCACGCGCTCGAGCCGGTACGGCGGGGGCGGTTCGAACGAGTCCAGCGGCTCCCGGGTCACGAGGAAGTAGAGAGGCGTTCCCGGCCGGTTCGCGCGTATCCAGGAGTACAGGTTCCGCCGCTCGACCAGGGATACATCGATTCGCGGCCGTCTCAGATAGTAGTGTCCACCGACGTCGCTCTCCTCCCCGTCCACGACGACCAACCGGTCGACGAAATCGGCGCGCCGGGAAAGAGCGAGCGCGGCCTCCACCGGGCCGCGATGCGGGTACCAGAAGCTCACGAACACCAGCGCGAGGGAATGAACGCCCAGAAACAGCGCGCGGTGCGCGGCTCGGAGCCTGGAGACGGAACGGTCTCGATCGAGCAGGTCCGACGCATACAAGAGGAGCAGCAGCACCAGCGCCGGTAGAACGAAGCGAATCGCCTTGTGCGCCACCAGATGATGCATGAGGAGATAGAACGTGGACGCCGCGAGGAACAGCGGGAACCTATGACTCCCGTTCCAAAGCGCTTCCGCGCCGCTTCTCAGGAACGGCGGGAGGAGCACGAGAGCCGCGGCGAGGTAGGGGAGATAGTACCAGAAAGGCTCGTCGCCGTAGCGCCGGGCGGCACCCTCGAAGACGTTCCAGGCGACGTAGCGGAAGGGGCTGTGAAGAAAGGAGCCCCAGGTGAAGAGGTCGATCACGCCCTGGAACGCCACCAGGAGCGCCGCACCGCAGCTCATCAGGCCCGCCGCCCGATAGCGACCGCTGACGAGCCCGGCGAGGAGAAGCACCGGGCCGAAGAAAGCGTCCTGGAAACGGCAGCAGAAGGAGAGCCCCAGAAAGATCCCGGAGAGAAACGGCCAGAGCCGTCCCGGTCCGTGAAACAGGAAGACCGAGGTGAGCGCGAGTCCAACCGCGAACGTCGGCGCAGTCGGCTGAACGCCGCTATAGACCAGGATCGGATTCGCCGCCGCGAAGAGGAGCAGCGGCCGCGAAACCGAAAGCGGCTTGAAGCGGACGAGAAGCATCCACAGTGCCGCGAGAGGAACGAGACCGAAGAGGGCGTGGAGGAACCGAGTCGCCGTCATCATGGCGACGGGGTCCTCGATCCCGAGCCCGGAGAGGCCTCGAAAGACCGCCCCCAGGAAGCCGGGATAGACCCAGGATCGAAGTCCCTGGACGTAGTCGTGGGGCCGCCACCAGCTTCCGCCGAGGCCAAGATGGTAGGCGGGATCGACGTACTGGAACTGATGATCGAGGAAATCGTAGCCGCGGCTGAAAAATACGGCGGGAAGCCTTACGAGAAGCCCGAAGAGAAGGTAAGCTCTGAGCGATATCTCACCCGGGGAAAACGCACCGTACAGGAATCGCAGCGGGCTAGGCACGTCGAACGGGCCTTGGAAGGCGGTTCATCGAGCGATGGAAGATACCACGGCGGGGAGGGCTCGCGCGTCCGCGGCGCCCTGGATGGCGATGTTCGCGCTGGCGATCGTCATGGGCCTCGCCGTGGCGGTGGCGAAGCGGCCGCCGAACTACACCGTCGTGGTGAACGCGGCCTCGAACGTTCTCGCCGGCCGGAACCCGTACGACGCCCAACCCGGCCTCGACTTTTTCAAATACAGCCCTCTGGCCGCGCTGCTCGCGGCGCCGTTCATCAAGCTCCCCGTGCCCGCGGGGATCTTCCTTTTCACCGTGGTCCAGGCTCTTGCCTTCCTCTGGAGTTTCTGGCGCTTCAGTCTGAGCGCGGGACTCGACCTCGCGGGAAGTCGAAAGCTGCGGCTCGTGGCCGTCGCCGCGATCGCCATCGATCTCGGGGTCTCCCTCCAGAATTGCGAGGTGAACGCGGGAATCTTCGCCCTCATGATGCTGGCGGCCGCTCAATACGCCGACGGGAAACTGGCCCTCTCGGGACTGGTGTTGTCCCTGGCCACGAACCTCAAGCTCTTCCCCTTCACGCTGGCGGCTTGCCTGTTGACGGGCTTTCGCGCCGCTTTCTGGATGTCCTTCTTCAGCGGTCTCGGGCTCTGGCTGCTGCTTCCTGCTGCCGTCGTCGGTCTATCGCGAAACCGAGAGCTCGATTTGCAGTGGCTCCATCGGATCGCGATCGATCGAGGTGGAGACCTGTCGATGCTCGACGTGGGGGCCTTCCTCGAGCTCCATTTCGGCCTCGAGGGGCTGCTGTATCCGATAGGTCTGGCGGTGGGAGCCGCCATGGGGCTCGGCTCGTTCCTGCTCTTCCGCCGCGGAGAGAATGAGCGACTGAATCGGTTTCTGCTTCCCCTGAACGGCCTGTACGTGCTTCTCTTCTCCTATCTCAGCGAATCTCCGACCTCGGTCCTCGCCGTCGCCGGAATCTTCCTCATCGGCGCCGGTGCGGTCACGGATCGTCGAAGAGCGTGGTGGTACGGCTGCGCTTTCGCGATAGCCCTGGCTCTGGTTCCCCTGTTCTATTCGGACCTGGTGCCGCGGGCGGCGCAGGAATGGGCCCGGGCGTTTCATCTCAAGACGGTGGGCTACGCCTACCTCTTCGTCGTCAATCTGCTGTTGTTGCTCTTCTACCAGACCCGCACGCGGCCGGTGTCGACGTGGACGAAGTCGGATTCCCGATAGTAGCCGACCCCGCCTCGCGAGAGCTCCTTCGCGGCGTCCCGAAGGACCGCGGTCGAGACGTCTCCCAGACGAACGTCGATGGCCTTGCCCCGCAAATGCAGGCTGCCCTCGGCCACCCCTCGACCCGCGGCGCGAAGCCTGTGGTTCGTCGCGGGCGAGCGATACCCGGAGATCACCTGGAACGGCCCGCGGGTGCCCGTCGCCCGGCGCAGGTCGTGGAGCAGATCGAAGAGGTTGGGGTCGATCGCGTGCTCCTCGCCGGTCCGGTGGTCCCGCAGGAACCGGCGGAGCGTGGCCAGGGACTCGGACAGGTAGCCGCCGTCCGCGAAATAGGGAAGGGTGAGGCGATCGCTGGTGTGCGTGTTGAACAACGAAAGGACGCGCTCCTCTCGGTCCACGAGGGCGCTCGCGGGCGCAGCGACGGCCAGCGCCGACAGGGACACGAGACCGGAGAGGAACGAGCGCCGTGTCGTACACCGGAGCTCGATTTCTGCGGGGCGCGGAGTAGACTGGTCGGGTTGGTTGGGGAGCATCGCAAAATGATAGGTAGTCGAAAAGGCAGGCGCAAGCGGAGGCGGGGGCTGCCCTACGGCCTCCTGGTTTCGGGCCTAGCGTTTTTTGGAGCGACTTGCAACCGTGTCTCCGAGGACGTGGTCCCCGCAGCCTCGGACAGGGCGGCGGACCCGGCGACCGCGGGCGTGGTGGACGAGGTACTCGAAACGAAGCGCCATCCCTGGCTCCGGTGGCCCGATCTCGCCGACGTGGCGACCGCTCTCGACGGCCTGTACGGCCGGGAATCCGATCGGCTCGTCTGGTTCGAGGGAGAAGAGGCACTTCCGGCCGTCGACGAAGCGATCGAGGCGCTCTCGCGCGCGGAGGAGCACGCGCTTCTGCCCTCGGACTACGACGCCGAGCGGATCCAGGCGGAGAGGAAACGGCTTTCAGAGACGACACCCCTCGAGCCGGGCGAGAGAGCGGCCTTCGATCTCGCGGTGAGTATCGGCGTGCTGCGCGAGATCAAGGCGGTACGCACCGGGCGCGTGGACCCGCGCACCCTCGACTGGGGCTACGACGTGACCCCGAAGAAGCTCGATCCGGTGGGGCTGCTCATCGGCGCCCGAGACGGAGGTGGGGTCAAGGCCCTGCTCGACGGACTCGAGCCCTCGTTCCCCCACTACAAACGAAATCGCCGAATGCTTGCCCACTACCGTAGCCTGGCGCGGGCTGGAGAGCCCGATCCCGTGCCTTCTCTGCCCAAGGCACGGCGCAAGGTCAAGCCGGGGGAAGCCTGGGAGGGTGTGCCCCAGATGCGCGCCCGGCTTCGGGTGTTCGGAGACCTGGAGCTGGATTCACCGACCGCCAGCGCATCCGACGGAACGCCTCTCTACGAAGCCGCCCTCGTCGACGCGGTGAAGCGGTTCCAGGAGCGCCATATCCTCGAGGCGGACGGCGTCGTGGGTGCGGCCACGGTCGAAGCCCTCAACGTTCCGCTCGCGGCGCGGGTGCGCCAGCTCGAGCTCGCGATGGAACGAGGCCGTTGGCTGCCTCAGCTCGACGAGCGGCCCACGGTATTCGTGAACGTCCCCCTCTTCCGGCTCTGGGCGTCCGACCCGGTGCGAGGCGAGGAGCCTCTGCGCATGAACGTGGTCGTGGGGAAATCGCTGAGTCACAACACGCCGCTCTTCGTGCAGGAGATGGAGTACGTCATCTTCCGCCCCTACTGGAACCCTCCCCCCAGCATCGTCAAAGAAGAGATCCTGCCCCGGGCCCGCCGGGACCCCTCCTATCTCGATGCGGAGAGGTTCGAGATCGTGGCGAGCGGCGACGACGACGCCAGAGCGCTCCCCGCGACCCCGGAGAACCTCGATGCGGTCGCCTCCGGACGGCTGTACCTGCGCCAGAAGCCAGGGCCCAGGAACTCCCTCGGACTCGCCAAGTTCATCTTCCCCAACCGGGACAACATCTATATGCACGGGACGCCGGCCCCCCATCTCTTCGCGCGGACCCGCCGCGACTTCAGCCATGGCTGTATCCGCCTCGAGGATCCGGCGGGGCTCGCCGAATGGGTTTTGCGGGACGTTCCCGGCTGGACGCGGGAGCGGATCGACAAGGCCATGCAGGCGGACCGGCCGACGCAGGTCAACCTCCGCGAGCCCCTGAGGGTCGTGATTTTCTACGACACCGTCCACGTCAACTCGGAGAACGTGGTCCACTTCGTCTCGGACATCTACGGCCACGACCGGACTCTGGACGAGGCCCTGCTGCGCGGATACCCCTATCCCGAAGCGGACTAGTCTCTACTCCTGGACCACGCCGATGCTGGCCAGAGTCTCCCCTTTCACCGCCGAGGGAACGGCGCGCACGTAGAGCACCACGCCGGATTCCGGCGCGCGGGCTTCGAAGAGAGTCTTTCCGAAGAAGTCGGTCACCGTCCCCAACTTCATCCCCTTCTGCACGTAGGTGCCTCGCGCCACGAGGGGGCGGAAGATACCGCCCACGTCGGCGGTGACGCTGTGGAGCGTAGCGATCCAGACCGGGCTCTCGACGGGAGTCGGCTCTCCCGGCAGCATCTTCAAGTAGCGCATTACGGAGAGAGTGCCGCGAACGAGCGCATCGACGTCGTCGGACATCACCGTCCCCGCGTGGCCCGCCTCGACGGTGATCGACGGCTTCCCCCGGGTCGACGCCGTATTTTCCAGGTAGATGGAAGCGTTGGGGTCCGCGGGCCGGCCCGTCGAGATCACGATGTGGTCCAGCCCGAAGGCGAGCACCATTTCTCGAGATATCCGGTCCTGAGGCTCGCGGCCGGTCTGGCTCCAGTACGAGTAGGGCCGCAGGCTCTCGTCGAGATCTCCGCCGTGAAAGTCGATCAGGTGGTCGCTCTGTTCCACGACTTGCTTCGTAATCTGGAGCGAAGCCCGCTCGCTCTGCGTCCCGTCCTTGTTTCCGGGATAGGTGCGGTTCATGTTCTTGCCATCGACGGGATTCAGGTGCGGCACCACGCGGTCGAACGAAGGCGTATTGACGATGGGAACGACGATCACCGAGCCCGCGATCGAGGCGGGCTCGAGAGCGTCGATGAGATCCGTGAGCGCGACAATCGACGCGTACTCGGTTCCGTGAGAGCCGGCCACCAGCGCCAGCACCGGGCCGGGCCTGGCCCCGTGCACCACGGCGACGGGGACGCGGAGGGCCGGATCGCTACCCGCGGGTACCTCGATCCAGCCTTTCGCGGTCTCGCCCCGGGCCGCGGTCGCGGTCCCCACCGATAACGTGGCTCGATCCTGCGCGGTCGCGGCGTTCGCGAGCGCGAGAACGAACACCAGCCCCGAGAGATTCCTGACCTGCTTCATGGCAACACCTCCTGGCATCTAGGCGAGGAGCGCGAGCGCCCGCTCGAGCACCTCATTCGACCGAATCACTTTCAAACACCGGTTGTCCCCGTCGCACGGCGAGTCGCGATGGTTGTAGGCGGTGAGACAGGGGGAGCACGACAGGTTCGCGAAGAAGCCGACGGACTTCGGGTCGAGGCTTCCGTAGAGGAGCGGCGTTTCCGGTCCGTAGAGCACGATGCTGCGAATGGGAGTCATGGCCGCGAAGTGCCCGGGGCCGCCGTCGTTCGTCACCAGGAGCTCCGCGAGGTGGAACAGGAGCATCAGCTCCCGCACCGTCCGGGTGTAGCCCGTCAGGTCCAGGGTTCGTTCCTCGCCGGCGCGCTCGCGGATAGTGCGCGCGAGGGGCCGATCTTCGCCCAGGCCGATGATGCCGACGACGAAGCCGCGGCTCGTGAGAGCGGAGACCAGCTCCTGGTAGGACGCGAGAGGCCAGGCGCGGACCGGGAGCAAGCCGCCTCCGGGATAGACCAGGACGAGAGGCGCTCCCCGGACCGCGGGGAAGTCCTTCTCGACGCGGCGCCGCATCTCGTCGAGCTCGTCCCCTTTCAGCCGCAGCGGCTTTATCGCGACCTCGTCCTCTATCATCGCGCGTTTGGCGATGGGTCGCCCCTCGCCGTTCACCGCCTCGACGAGCGTCAGGAACTGACGCGCGATGTGCTGGTAAGGGTTATAGAGAACCGGCCGATTGAGGAAGCTTCCCCGATAGAGGCCCTCCTGGGTGTGCCGCTCGAACCCGACGCGGCGCGCCGCGCCGGTGAGGAACGAGAGGATCGCGCTCACCCTGGAGAAGAGCTCGCAATCGAGGACGGTATCGATCCCGAGGCGGCGGAGCGCGCGAATGGAGCCGAGCGCGTCCGCGAGCAGGTGCCCCAGCGAATCGTCTCGCAGGGCGAAGACGTTCTCCTCGGGAATCGCCTCCAGGAGGTCGAGGACCTCCCTGTTCTTCCGGAAGACGAGGGCGTAAATCGCGGCGTCCGGGTACTTCTCCCTGATCCGGGCGAACATCGGCTGCGCGAGGACCAGGCTTCCCATCTCGGAGAGGAGGATCACGAGAATCCTCTGAGGCGGCGGGGCGTCCCGCGCGTCGTTTCCCGCCCCGGGCAGAATCGACAGCAGCCGGCAGAGAGGAACGCCGACGTAGCGATCGATCCGACGCTGGGAATCGATCCGCATCTCAGTCCATCCGGTCCCGGCGATGGCGGCGCACGACGAGCTCCTGCCGCACGAGGAGATCGAGCTCGCGGTGGTAGAAGATGCGCCACATCTCTTCCGGCGTCTGCCGGGAGCGAAGGTCGAACCTTCGTCCGATCACCCGGAACGGACCTTCGATGCCGCCGCCCGGCGGGCGGTGGACGACGACGGTCTGGCCCGAGCTCAGCAACCGGCTCGTGGAGTCGGCGTCCGCCGGATCATAGCCTTCGATCCGGGCTCCGGGAAGAAGGAAATGGTGCCGCTCGTGGCGCGAGATGAACCCGGAGGGAACGTAGACCCGCTTGTCTCGGAGGAACGCGAGGCCCTTGGGGTCGTAGCGGCCCAGCGGTCCTTCGAACGGCGCCACCGCCGTCGAGATGAGGAAAAACGAAGCGAAGACCATCGCGTGGAAGGAGTACCTTGCGGCCCCCGGCAACAGGACGAGGCCTGTCCAGGCGGCCAGAACGATCACGGGAACGGCGAGCTGCCAGGCGGCATAGCTCCCGGGGGGAAGGACACCCCGGATTCCGAGCACGACCCAGAAAAGGGCGGCGGTGAAGAGTGCTCCGGGAACCGCGAACACCCGAAGCCACCCCTCGGAAACCCTCTTCCAGCGCCGGGCGATGAGGATCGCGAGCGCGGGCACGGTGGGAATGAGGTAGTTCTCCTGGCGCTGGCTCGGGATACTGAAGACGAGAAGAAACGAGAGCACGAGGATCCAGAGCGATTTCTCCTCCGTCGAAAGGTTCTTGCGTTCCTTCAGCGTCGTGATGAGGAGGAGCAGAAGAGGGAGGGCGAAGAGTCCGGCGTTTGCGAAGTGGCCCAGCCAGAGCCAGTGGAGTGCATAGGGACCCGCGAAGAGACCCCGAAGGTAACCCTGACCCTGAAGCTTTCCCAGGTTCTCCTCGAGTACGAAGTGGCGGAATATTCCCGAAGGTTCGGGGTCGAGAAGCGGCCAGAGTCCGAAGACGGCGAGGGCGATTGCGGCCGTCAGGCCGGCGTGAAACAGGCGCCGGCGTCCGCGGAGCCAAACGAGAGCGAGCCCTACGGGAGCGACGAGGGCGAACGACTTGAAGAGACACGCGACTCCGAGCGCGAGTCCGGGGGCGATCCACGACTCGCGATAGACCAGCAGCAGGGCGAAGCTCAGGAAGACGAAAAAGGTCTCGGGAGAGTTGATGAGAAACGGCCGCCCGTAGTGGAAGCTGGAGTAGAAGCCGAGAAACGTGAGGGCGGCGATCCAGGCCGTTTCCGTCTCGTCGCCGAGCTTGCGGCACAGCCAGAACGTGAGAAGCGCGGTCGCGAACGTGAACGCGACGACGGGAAGTCTCAAGCGCAGGAGCGTCCACTTCGTTCCCCAGGCGGTGGCGACGATGCCCATCCAGTAGAGGAGCGGCGGTTTGGTGTTCTCGAGACCAGGGCCGGCCTTCAACGGAAGCCACGAGCCTCCCTCCGCCGTCAGGCGGGCGATCTCGATATAAGGCGCCTCATCGCCGATGTGGGGGATGTACAACCCATCGAGGGACCAGAGGTAAACGAAGGCGCCGAAGAGCGCGACGGCGGGCGGAAGCCAGCGGGCGGTCACTCGGCGCGCAGCGCTTCGATGGGATCGACCCTCGTGGCGCGCCTCGCGGGGAGAAAGCTCGCGGCGAGCGCGGTCGCGCCGAGAATCCCGGCGACGCCCAGATAGACCACCGGGTCGAAGGGACTCACGCCGAAGAGCTGGCCGGAGAGAAACCGCGCGAGCGCCATCGAGAGCAGGAGGCCCGCCGCCATTCCCGGGACGACGAAGCGCAGACTCCCGCCCACCACGAGCCCGACGAGGTCCTGCCCCCCCGCCCCGAGGGCAATCCGCAGTCCCATCTCGGCGGACCGCTGCGACACCGAGTAGGCGATGACGCCGTAGATCCCGAGGGCCGCGAGAGCGAGCGCCACGACGGCGAAGGCGGTGAGAAGCGTCATGCTCAGTCGCGGCAGGAAGACCCAGCGAGCCATCGCCTGGTCCATGGTGCTCATGTCGTGGATGGCCTGATCGGCGTCGATCTCTCCGATCGTGCGCCTGAGCTCGGCGGCAAAGTCCTCGGGAGCGACGGTGGTCCGTACGACGAGAGCCATGCCGCTGAAGACGCCCTGTGCGAGGGGCGCGTAGAGCTCCGGCCTGGGCTCGGCGTCGAGACCGTAGTGATGCACGTCGGCGACGACGCCCACGATCTCCGCCTTCCCGTGGGGATTCACGATCACCTTCCCCATCGGCTCTTCCCCGGGGAAATACCGCCGCGCCAGAGTCTCGTTGATCACGAGCACGTGGGGAGCATCCGCCCGGTCCCGCTCGTCGAGGAGGCGGCCGCGGAGGAGCGCGATCTTCATGGTCTCGAAGTAGCCATCGGTGGCCGCGCGGACGTCGGCGCGAGGCTCTTCGATCGCGGGCCCCGAAGCGGGCGGGGTCCGGCCTTCGATCGAGAACGGGAGCGCGAAATCGATGCCGACGGGGTGCATGGGAAGAGCGCTGGCGGCGCCGGCGGACTGCACTCCCGGAAGCGCGCGGATTCGCTCCAGAGCTTCGGTGAAGAAGCGAAGCCGGCTCTGGTCGTCGGGGTACTTCGCCTGAGGAAGGTAGATCTGGGCGGCGAGGAGCGAATCTGGTCGAAAGCCGGGGTCGACGCGCATCATCTCTCGGAAGGAACGAAGCGAGAGCCCGGCCCCCACGAGGAGCACGAGCGCGAGCGCCACCTCGAATCCCGCGATGGATCCCAGCACTCGCCGGGTTCCGACGCTTCCGGCTCGAGAGCTCTCGCTCAGGGACGGAGCCAGATCGCGCCGGGCGGCGTGGAGCGCCGGAAGAAGGCCGAAGCCGAGGGCCACCAGAACCGAGATGAGCGCGGTGAAGGCGAGGACTCCGCCGTCGATTCCCACTTCGCCGAGCCTGGGCACTCGATCCAGTGGAAGGTGCCTCGCCATCCGAACGCCGAAAAAGGCCGCGAGGATTCCAAGAGCGCCTCCCGCGCCCGAGAGCAGGAGGCTTTCCAGGAGCACCTGCCGCACCAGCGTCCGGCGGCTCGCGCCGAGGGCGGAGCGGAGCGCCATCTCGCGGCGGCGGGTCTGGAGGCGCGCGAGCATCAGAGACGCGACGTTGGCGCAGGCGATGAGAAGGAGGAACGAGACGGTCGCGAACAGGAGAAGAAGCGCCGGGCGCGCCGCCGCTACGAGCTGCTCGTGAATCGATTCCACGGTGGCGCTCCAGCCGGCGTTGGTGTCGGGAAACTCGGCCCCGATGCGCGAAGCGATGACCGCCATCTCCTCTTCGGCCCGCTCGCGAGGGATGCCGTCCTGGAGCCTCCCGACGACGCTCAGCGCGCGGGCGCGGCGCGAACGACCGTGGGCGTCGTTCGGGTCGAACGAGAGCGGAGTCCAGAGATGGATCTCGTTCCCCGGCGGGAACTGGAAGTGCTCCCCCATGACGCCGACCACGGTATAGATCTGGGCATCGAGCGCGATCTGCCGCCCGACCACGGAGGGACTCCCGCCGAACTGCCGGACCCAGAACCCGTGGCTCAAAATCGCCACCCGGTCGTGCCCCGGCGTTCCTTCCTCGGGCGTGAAAGTGCGGCCGAGTGCGGCCTCGACTCCGAGAAGCCCGAAGAGCTCGGGCGTGGCTCGAATGGAAGGAAGGTCCAGCGGCTCGGAATCCGAGCGAAAGCCATAGCGGACGGACCGGTAGGCGGCCAGGGCCTCGAGCGTCGTCGCCTGGGAGCGCCAGTCGAGGTAGGTCGGCGGCGAAACGAGATCGGGCGACCCCTCCGGCTTTCGTTCCCGGAGCACCACCAGCTCTTCGGCGTCGACGTAGGGGAGCGAGTCGAGAAGGACGGTCTTCACTACGCTGAAGATGGCGGTGGTGGCGCCGATTCCCAGGACGAGCGTCGCCACGGCGACGAGCGAGAGGAGCGCCTCCCGCGCGAGCGCGCGGAAAGCGTAGCGAAGCTCGCGGAGGAGACTCACGCCTTTTCGCCTTCCAGTGGGACGGCGTCCAGGCGGAGGCGAGGTGTCCCGGCCATGAGGAGATAGTACAGCACCGAGGCCACGCCGAAGCCCACGAACCAGGCGTAGTCGTAGAGAACGCGAAGGCTCGGCACCAGAAGACCGATGAAGGCCGTGCCCGCCCCGGCAGCGAGCGCGGCGACGGCTTTCCAGTTCACGCCGTTCGAATACTCGTAGATACCTCCTCTTCGGTACAGATCGTAGAGCGAGAGGTTCCGCCCACGGATGAGGAAATAGTCCACGACGAAAATTCCGGCGATCGGTCCGAGGAAACCCGAGTAGCCGATGAGCCACCCGAAGATGTAGGTTCCATAGTCCTCGAGGAGCTTCCAGGGCATCATCACGATCCCGATGATGCCGGTGAGAATGCCTCCTCGGGCGAAGGTCATTTTCTCCGGCCAGAGGTTCGCGAATCCGTTCGCCGGCGCCACCACGTTGGCGGCGACGTTGGTGGTGAGGGTCGCGACCGCCACCGCGAAGAGCGCCACGGCGATGACGAGCGGATTCTCGAGACGCGACACGAGCTGGACGGGATCCCAGATCGCTTCACCGAAGACGATGACCGTCGCCGAGGTGACGGCGACTCCGATGAAGGCGTAGAGCGCCATCGTCGTGGGAAGGCCCAGGAGCTGTCCGAGCATCTGCTCCCGCTGGCCGCGGGCGTAGCGCATGAGGTCGGGAATATTCAGGGCGAGAGTCGCCCAGAACCCCACCATCGCCGTGAGCGACGGGACGAAGAAGCGGAAGAACTCGGGGAAACTCTGAAAACGGGACGGCCGCGCGAGGATCGGTCCGAGGCCGTCCGCGCGATAGAGCGCCCAGGCGAGAAGCGCGAGCCCGGAGACGATGAGAAACGGCGCCGCCCAGTCCTCGAGAAACCGGATGCTCTCCGAGCCCCGCACGATGATGTAGATGTTGACGAGCCAGAAAGCGGCGAAACAGAGCGCCGGTCCCACCGAGACCTCCGCCCAGGGCGGGTACATCGTCGTGAGAAGCGCCTGGATCGCCGCGCCCCCGATCCAGGTCTGGATCCCGAACCAGCCGCAGGCGACGGCGGAGCGGAGGAGCGAGGCGATATTGGAGCCGCGCACCCCGAACGACACCCGGGCGAGCACGGGAAACGGAATCCCGAACCGGGTCCCGGCGTGCGCGTTCAGAACCATGGGAACGAGCACGATCAGATTTCCGAGGGTGATGGTGAGGATCGCCTGCCACCAGTTCATCCCGCCCTCGATGAGACCGGCGGCGAGCATGTAGGTGGGGATATTGACCGCGAGCCCGACCCAGAGCGCGGCGATGTTGTACGTCGTCCAGGTCCTCTCGCCGAAGCGGGTGGGGGCGAGGTCCTTGTTGAACAGCCTGGGATCGAGCCCCTCTTGGGAACGGAGCTGGAAGAGCCCACCGGGGCTCCGAGTCATCTTTAAGAGAGGGTCCTCGCTCATTTCGATCGCGCGGGCCGACTATAGGAGGTGCCCTTTCGGGCTGTCAAACCGGCCAGAATCGACCGACCCGCTGCGGGACAGCGGAACACCCGGCAACGAGGATTCCCATACTCGCTTCGCTTCGGGGCGTTCGAGCTTCTCCGTCACCGCCGCCTCGATGACCGCTGCCAACTCGGAGTGCATGAGGTCCTGGAGGCGCTCCAGCTTGTCCCGAAGCTCCCCGCTGGCCGTAAACTGGATCTCGTAACTCGACGGGTCGGATATCTCCGCGAGGCCCGCGCCGCGGTGATGCGCTCGTAGGCCTCGTGCTCCGAGAGATGCGTCACGTCGGTTGCGCAGGCGACATGGGTTCGTCTCCGGCGGGGTCTCGTGACATATTTCAGCCCTTGCGCCGGACTCGATTCGGATTACCGGCTGACTCGGTACGAGCAACGAGGAGACACCAGAACGAGGACTTGGCCGACGGGCGGACAGAAAGGTTGATCGACTATTGACGATCCCGGCACGCGACGCCCTCGAGCGTCTGCTCGAGGGGAACCGACGTTTCGTCTCTGGCACGGGAAGCGTCGACGGCCTGTCCAGCCGCACCCGGCGCGCCGCGCTGGTGTCAGGCCAGGAGCCCTTCGCCATCGTCCTCGGGTGCTCCGATTCTCGCGTACCCGCGGAAATCGTTTTCGACCAGGGCCTGGGGGACCTGTTCGTCATCCGCGTCGCCGGAAACGTCGTCGCCCCCTCGCAGATCGGAAGTGTCGAGTTCGCCGCCGAGCGGTTCGGCACGCGGCTGGTCGTGGTCCTCGGTCATTCGCAGTGCGGGGCGATTCTCGCCACCCTGGAGGAGCTCCGGCGGCCCCAGGCGAACCAATCGCGGAATCTACGCTCGATCGTGGACCGCATTCGGCCCTCCATCGAGGGGCTGCTCCGGACCGAGCTCGGTCGAGACCTCGACGCTCTGGTGCACGAGGCGGTGCGCGCCAACGTCCGCGTCTCGGCCAATCAGCTGCGCCACGGCTCCGAGATCCTCGAGCGGCTGATCGAACGGGATGGCCTGGTTGTCGTCGGCGCGGAGTACTCTCTCGAGACCGGGATGGTGCAGGTCTTCGACGGAGCGCCGGAAGTCGGCTGAGGGGGGCCGTCCGGCTGCCGGGGATTGACGACCCTCCGCTCCGAGGCTAGCATCGGTCGTTCCGAGCGAAACGAGGAGGCTCATGCGACTCGAAATCATCTCCAGGACTCTGGCTCTCTCGGCCATCACAGCGACGCTTGGCCATGCGGCCGATAGCGACCGACGGACGCGAGTGGACGCGATCTTCGCGGACTACCAGAGAACGGATTCGCCGGGCTGCGCCCTGGGCGTCTTCCGCGAGGGGGCGATCGACTACGCCCGCGGGTACGGGATGGCGAACCTGGAGCTCGGGGTCGCGATCACCCCCTCCACGGTCTTCGACATCGGCTCCACCTCGAAGCAGTTCTCGGTGCTCGCCGTTCTTCTCCTGGAGCAGGACGGAAAGCTCGACATCGACGACGAGGTGCGGAAGCACGTTCCCGAGATTCCCCGGTACGGGCCCACGATCACCATCCGGCACCTGATGCAGCACACCAGCGGCCTGCGTGATTACCTGGAGCTCTTCTATCTCGGTGGGGTCCACTGGAAGGACGTGACCACCAGCCAGGACGCGCTCGACGCCATCGTCCGGCAGAAAGCGCTGAACTTCGAGCCCGGAGACGAGTACCTCTACAGCAACTCGGGCTTCTTCCTGCTCTCCGAGATCGTGAAGCGGGTTTCGGGAAAGACTCTGGCGGAGTTCGCCCGGGAGCGTATTTTCGAGCCTCTCGGGATGCGACACACGCGCTACCTCGACGATCCCCAGGATATCGTTCCGAACCGCTCCACCGGATACGACCACACTTCCGAGGGAGAGCTCGAGAATCGAGATGTCGGATTTCGAGCAGACGGGCGACGGGGCCGTCTATACAACCATCGAGGACCTTTTCCTCTGGAACCAGAACTTCTACCACCCTCGCGTGGGAACGACGGAGATGCTCGAGCGCATGCAGACTCCGGGGAAACTCCAGTCGGGAAAGCCGATGACCTACGGGCTCGGTCTAATGATGAGGGATTATCGAGGGCTCGCGACCGTGAGCCACGGCGGCTCGTGGGCCGGATATCGCGCCGAGCTCCTTCGGTTTCCCCGGCAGGAGCTCGCCGTGGCCTGCCTCTGCAACCTCGGCGGCACCAATCCCTCGGCGCTCGCGCGGAAAGTCGCGGAAGTCTACCTGGAGAGCCAGATGACGGCCGCAGAAGTCCCGGCACCCACGGCTTTCGTGACGCTTTCCGAATCCGAGCTTCGTTCGCGCGAGGGAGTCTACTGGGACCGGCTCTCCGGCGAATACCTCTTCCTTTCCGCGAAGGACGGAAATCTCGTCGCCGAAAGCGGCGGCTCGTCCGCGACGTTCCGGCCGCTGTCCTCGGCGCGATTCGCCGCGGAGTCGGCCCCGGGGGTCGAGATCTCGTTCGAGGGCGAAGCCCTGGCTTTCAAGCGGCGGGACGAAACGCAGAGATTCTCGCGCATCGAGCCGTGGAAGCCGACGGCGGCGGGGCTGCAGGACTTTCGTGGACGCTACCGGAGCGAGGAGATTGCCGCCCCGATCGAGGTCGATCTCGAGGAGGGGAGCCTCGTCCTCCGGCATCGCACGATTGGCCGCAATCCGCTCGAGCCGACGCGCCCCGACTCGTTCTACCTCGACGGATTGAGCCTGAGCTTCACCCGCGATGGAAACGGCAAGGTCGACGGCTTCACCCTCGACATGGGAAGGGTCAAGGGTCTCGTCTACGTGAAGGAGCGCTAGCCGCCCGACCTCAGTTCCACTTCAGGCCGCGGAGCTGGTCGAGGTTCACGTTGCCGCCGCTCAGGACCAAGGCGACTTTGGAGCCCGCGGGGAGCTTCACGATTCCCTGGAGCAGCGCCGCGACCGGAGCGGCCGCCGCTCCTTCGACCACCACCTTCGCGTGCGACATGGTCCAGACCACTCCCTCGAAGATCTGCTCGTCGGGGAGGGCCACGATCTCGTCGACGAAGCGGCGCACGACCTCGAACGTGATCGCGCCCACGCGCTTCACCCGAAGACCGTCGATGATGCAATCCACCCGGTCGAGGGTGACGAGCCTTCCTTCCTCGACGCTCCGCTTCATCCCGGGAGCTCCCGAAGATTCGACGCCGACGATCCGAATCTTCGGGTTCAGGCTCTTCAAGGCCATGGAGACGCCGGAGATGAGACCCCCGCCGCCGATGGGAACGATCGCCGCCTCCACCTCCGGCCAGTCCTGGTGGATCTCGAGGCCGAGGGTTCCCTGCCCGGCGATGAGCTCCTCGTCGTCGAACGGGTGAATGTAGGTCAGCCCTTCGCTCTCGACCAGCTCCTTGGCTTTCTCGTTGGCTTCGTCCCAGATGGTGCCGTGCAGGACGACCTCGGCGCCGTAGCCGCGGGTGGCCGCGATCTTGGAGGGCGTCGCGTTCTCGGCCATCACCACCACCGCCCGGATTCCATGGATCCGCGCGGCGAGAGCCACTCCCTGGGCGTGGTTCCCCGCGGACGAGCAGATGACGCCCCGCCGCTTCTGCTCCTCGCTCAGAAAGGCGAACTTGTTGAGGGGGCCGCGGATCTTGTACGAGCCCGTCCGCTGGAACATCTCCGCTTTCAGACGGACGTCGAAACCGGTGCGCTCGCTCAGAAGGCGCGACGTCAGAAGCGGCGTGTGGTACGCGTGACGCGCCACGCGCTCGTGGGCGGCCTCGAAGACTTCGCGAGACAGTGGAATCATGGCGCGACCCCTTCTCTTTTGAACAACCAGAGAAACATCTGAAGAAGATCTCCCTTGCCGTCGGCTCCGGGAAGAATACGGAACGGAATCGCCGGCCGCCCGCCGGGGGGCTGTGCTTCGAAGAGGTCCGCTCCCCGCTTGATGACGGGCATGCGCCCGCCGAATTGCTCGAGGAACAGCGCGCCCTCCTGGTGAACGATCGAAATCGGCCAGCGGTTGCGATAGACGCCGACGCACGCATCCATGTCGGCCGGCGTCATCGGGACCGGCTCCGGGGCGGCGGGCATCGAGGCCGCTTTCTTGCGAAGGGAGGCGAAGGCGGCTGCCAGCGTTTTGTCGAACATCTGTCCCTCCTGATTCACGAGGAGGATGACGGCGAAGCGCTCGGCGGGCGCCATCTTGAGAATCGAGGTGAACCCGGGCATCGTGCCCACGTGCTCGGCGATCGAGATACCGTCCCAGGTGTGAAGGAACAGCCCGTATCCGTAGCGGGGCCGCTTCATGTCGGGAAGGTCGTAGGGGATCTCCGCGTGGGCAGAGGAGACGCGGGCGATGGCGCCTGATGAAAGGACTTCTTTCCCTGCGAGACGGCCGCCGTTCAGAAACGCCGTGGCGAAGCGTCCCAGCTCGGACGCGCTCGCCATGAGAAACCCGTTCGGCCATTGTCGGGAGTCGTCGGAGAAGGGCCGAACGACCTTCACCGGCCCGTCCTGCGGAACCTCGTGGCCCTGGGAAATCGGGCGGGTCATCGCCTCGGTCGGGCGAAAGGTCGCCCGCTCCATCCTCAGTGGCTCGAGCAGGATCTCTTTCATCGCGTCGGCGTAGGGCTTGCCCGTCGTCACCTCCACCAGGAGGCCGGCGAGAGCGAAGCCGGGATTCGAGTACGAGAATCCGACGCCGGGGGCCGCCAGGCGGTAGTCCCCTCCCCATCCGCGGGGAAAGGCGGCGAGGGCCGACTCGTCGTGCAGGCCGTAGTCCGCTGGATGGTCCTTGATTCCCGCGGTATGGCTCAGGAGCTGGTGCGCGGTCAGAGGGGAAACGAAATCCGGAAGCCCGTCGATGAGGCTTCCGACGGGGCCCTCCAGATCGATTTTGCCCTGATCCGCCAGGGTCGCGAGCGCCATCGCGGTGAAGAGCTTGGTGGTCGAGCCCAGCCGGAACAGATGGTCCGGTGTCATCGGCTCCCCGGTCTCCGCGTTCGCGACGCCGAAGCCCTTCGACAGAAGAACTTCGTCGCCTCGAACGATGACCAGCGCCGCTCCCGGTGTCCGGGACTCCGCGAGCTCCGCCTCGAGCGTCTTCTCGACGGTGTCCTGCGAGAACGCCGCGGCGAGAGCGAGCAAGAGCGCCTTCATGGTTTCCAGAGCTTCTGCATCTCGTCGTCGAGCCCGGTCATCTCCCAGCGGATGAGAGACACGGGGATCACGCCGGAGGCGAGGAACTCGTCGAAGAACCGGCGGAGCCGGAAATCTTCACCGAGCTTCTGGGCGCGATCCGCGAGGAGCTTCTCGATGTGAATCTTGCCGATGACGTAGCTCGTTCCGTAGCCGGGCTGCTGGAGGTAGAGCTCCTCGTCGAACCAGACCGTCGCGCCCTCTTTCGGGAGCCATCCACGCGGCGTCCAACGGGCGGCGTACTCCACCGCCTCTTCGAGCGTCATCCGGTTCGCATGCATCTCGAGGTCGCCCATGGCCCGGGCGGCGCGATTGGCGAGCATCACGTAGATGAGCTCCTGCGCTCTCGGCCGTTCGTCGAAAAGCCCCGCGTGGAGGAGGATCTCTTCGAATCCGGTGGCGAAGCCCTCGGCTCGGCTGTCCCAGAGGTTGTAGAGCGAAGGGGCTCTCCGGATCGGGCTCTCGTGCGGCTCGCGCTCCATGCGGGCGAAGTCGAGCCAGTGCGTGCCGTGGGTGCGCATCGCCAGAGAATCCCGGTAGTCCACGTTCGCGAAGAAATCGATCCGCGGACCCGGAGGAGAGAACTTCCCGATGCGGACCCTCAGGGCGGGGTCCATGTCGTCGTGGACCGTCAGGATTTCCTCGTCCCGCAGGAAATCAATCATCTCGGTCACCGCTTCGTTGAAGCGGCGCCGATACTCCTCTTCGTCCCGGGGCATTTCGAGCGCGGGGAGATTTCGATTCCGGTTCTCCAGGAGCGTCAGGTGCGAGAAGGCGCGGCCGAGCTCGCGCTCGAGCAGGACCTTTTGATCCTCCCAACGGTAGGGAACGAGGTGCACGTTCTTCAGGTACCAGTCGTAGTTCTCGATGCCGACCCCCGAGGGACCGGTGACGGTGGGATACTTCTCCTCGAGCCAGCCGGCGAAATCCTCCGTCGCCTTGCGGGCTCTCTCGGCCGCGGGGGCGAGGGCGGGTTGCCGAAGCTTCACCGTCTCGACGAGCGCGGCCAGCGTCTCGATCTCGGCGCGCTTCGCGCGGATGCCTAGGCCCCACAAGTCCCTCGCTTCGGGAACGAGATTGATCTTCCCCTGCTCCAGGATGGCGGGAACGGCGCGAAGCTTCGATTCCAACTCTTCGAGCTTCTCCCCCGAAAGAGGAAACGAGTACCGCCAGAGCTCGATGGCGCCGGCATGGACTGGCCCCTCGCGCCGGGGGACGTCGGTCTCCGAGGGGAAAACGAGCCGGTAGAACCCGGGGTTCCGGCTCCAGGGACGAAGGACGCGGTGATCGAAATCGAGGCCGTTCATCTCGGCGCGCACCAGCTCGTAGTCGACCTGCCGGGGAATCGGCCAGCGGCTGCGGTCGATGGCGCCGAGTCGGCGCCGGAAGGACTCGAGCCGAAGCGCCTGCTCCGTCATCGCCGTCGCCGTGTAGTCGGGAACTCCGTTCTCGAAGACCGGCGCCTGGAAGGCCCGCCACTCCTCGAAGAGGCGAACCAGGTCCTCGTAGTCGTCGCCGGCGGAGGGGCCCGCCGTCGAGAGAAGGAGCGCCGCGGTGAGCCCGGGGAAAGACTTCATCGAGCGGCATTGTACAGTGAGAGCATTCCTCTCGTAGAATCCCGCTTTATGAACGTACGGCTCTCGTCGCTCATCCTCACCTCCCTCCTGCTCTCGACGGCCGCGGAGGCGCAGCGCGGCACGGCGAAGGGCGAGTGGCATTACTACGGCGGGGATCTCGGAAGCACCCGCTACGCGCCCCTCGATCAGATCGACCGGACGAACGCCGGGAAGCTCGAGATCGCCTGGCGCTGGGAGGCGCGAAACCTCGGGCCCCGCCCCGACTACAACTTCCGCGCCACCCCCATCATGGTCGGAGGCGTCCTCTACACCACTGCGGGCTCGCGCCGGAGCGCGGTCGCCATCGACGCCTCGACGGGCGAGACTCTCTGGATCTACCGGTTCGACGAGGGCGAGCGCGGAAAGACCGCGCCGCGGCAGACATCGGGGCGGGGCGTCTCCTACTGGACCGACGGAACGGAGGAGCGAATCATCTTCCTTACCCCCGCGTATTTCATGATCGCACTCGACGCCAAGACCGGCCGCCCGTTCCCCGACTTCGGCCGGGACGGCGTCGTCGATCTGAAGGAGGACCTCGATCGGCCCGTGGACTTGCTGAAGGACGCGATCGGCTCGAGCTCCCCCGCGATCATCGTCGGCGACGTGATCGTCATGGGAGCCGCTCTTCCCTCGGGAGGACAGCCGCCGACGAAAGAGATGCCTCCGGCCCACGTCCGCGGCTACGACGTCCGCACGGGAAAGAGGCTCTGGATCTTTCATACCATTCCCGAGCCGGGGGAATTCGGGAACGAGACCTGGGAGAACGACTCCTGGCGCTACACGGGAAACACCGGCGTCTGGACGACGTTCTCCGCCGACGCCGATCTCGGCTACGTCTATCTACCGACGGAAGACCCGACGGGCGACTACTACGGCGGCCATCGTCACGGGAACAACCTGTTCGGGCAGAGCATCGTCTGCCTCGACGCCCGAACCGGAAAGCGAATCTGGCACTACCAGATCGTGCACCACGACATCTGGGACTACGATCTGCCGTCGGCGCCGGTTCTCGCCGACATCCGAGTCGACGGCCGCGAGATCGCCGCCGTGGCCGTTCCCACCAAGCAGGGATTCGTTTACGTTTTCGACCGCAGGACCGGCGAGCCGGTGTGGCCCATCGAGGAGCGGCCGGTGATCCAAACGGACGTGCCGGGGGAAAGGACCTCCCCGACGCAGCCGTTTCCCACGAAGCCCGCTCCTTTCGACCGGCAGGGTGTCTCCGAGGACGACCTCATCGACTTCACACCCGATCTGAAGAAGGAAGCGCTCGAGATCGCGTCGACGTACCGCCTTGGGCCGCTCTTCAACCCGCCGTCCCTGGTGACGGAGACGAAGAAAGGGACGCTCTCCCTTCCGGGCTCTCAAGGCGGAGCCAACTGGCCGGGCGCCGCGTTCGACCCCGAGACCGGAATCCTCTACGTCGGCTCGTCCACCGATGCCGCGGTCCTGGGATTGGTCAAGGAACCCAAGACCTCGAACATGGACTACATCCAGGGCCGGCGCCTCAAGCTCCCCGAGGGAGGAGGTCCACAAGGTCTTCCGCTCTTCAAGCCCCCCTGGGGACGGATCACCGCCATCGATCTGAACACCGGCGAGCACGTCTTCATGATCCCGAACGGCGATCCTCCCGACTACGTCATGAGCCATCCCGCGCTCGCGGGGGTGACGCTTCCGCGCACCGGGAGACCGGAGCGCGCCGGTCTGCTCGTGACCAAGACACTCCTCTTCGCGGGGGAGGGCGGCGGCCTGTTCGGAATGTACGGAGGAGGAGGCCGGATGCTCCGAGCGCACGACAAGAAGTCAGGAGAGATCCTCGCCGAGATCGAGCTTCCCGCGAATCAGACGGGCGTTCCCATGACCTACATGCTGGACGGAGTCCAGTACATCGTCGTGGCCGTCGGGGCTTCGGATCACCCGGCGGAGCTCGTGGCGCTCCGTCTTCCGCCGGAGAAGGCCGAAAAGCGCTAGGACTCAGCGCTCCTCCGGTTCCTGTTCCTCGTCCGGGCCTTCCGGCCTGGTTGTCGTGTCGTTTGCGTCGGGTGGCGCCGTCGGAAAGAACAGGAGATTCCCCTTTCGAATGGAAACCGCGACTCTAGCTTTCTTCTTCTTCCTCGAGGTCGGTTCGAGAGCTCCCGTTTCGCCTTCCGGGGGCTGCTTCCCGGATTCCCGCGCCACTGCCATAAGGCACCTCCATCCTCGCCCTGTCGGCGGTCACCGCGACTCGGCCTTGGACCTCGCGGTCTCGTACCGCTCGTGAAGAAAGGCAACGATATCGATGAGGTTCTGAACGGTCATCGACTCGTTCAAATTGGCCATCCGCGAGCCGCTTCCGCTCGTAACCCGATCCGATTCGCCCGCGGGGTAGAGATGTCGTGACGGGTTGACGACCGAGGTCAGAAGCTCCCCGTCCGAGGGCTCTCTCATCCCGAGCCCGCCCAGCTTGACCCCGGTGGCCGGCGTGGCGACGGGACGGGGGAGCTCGTTCTCGAGCCCCGCCACTTCGTGACAGCTCGAACAACGGAGCGCGACGAACGCCTCTCGTCCCCGAGCGGCGTCACCGTCGGGAAGCTCGAACCCGCGGGCCGACTTCTCTTCGCTGCGGAGACTCGGCTGACCGCATCCCCACGACAGGCCGACCCAGATCGAGAGGGCCGCGATCGGAATCAACGCGCCACGCATGCCAACGCCTCCTCTTCGGAGAGGTCACCCGGCAATCGAGTGGGCCGCCCGCTTCAAGCTGCGCGCGGCGTCGGACGCGACCTCGGCCGCCGACTCGTAGACGTCGGAGCTCTTGTCTCTCAGCTCGTCCGCGGTCTCCGCGACGCGGTTCGACAATCGACGACCCTCCCGTGAAAGCTCTCTTCGAAGCCTTTTTCCCGACATGGGAGCAAACAGCAAACCCCCAAGGCCGCCGAGAACGGCTCCCGCGAGGAATCCGAGCGCAACGTTCCTGCCAGCACTGCAATCGGTCATGGGACACCTCCCGCTCCATTAACAAGCAATCCCGGTGCCATCCGCCATCCGCGCCGGGACGATGGAACTCGCGGTTTTTCTCGAAAGCTAGGGCTTCTCACCCACTCCGGGTGCGCGGTCCCCCGCAGCACGGCGTCAAGAGGCGCGAAGGAGGAATCGGCGGAGAGCCTCCGCCACGCCCACGAGCGCGATGCCCACGAGAGCCTGGGATGCGCCCACGGGAAGGTCGTACTGGAACGCGGCCAGGTATCCCAGGAACCCGCAGGCGGCCCCGGATACTCCGGCGACGGCGAGCGCCATCATGAGGTTTCGCGATACGCGCAGGGCGGCCATCGCCGGAAGTACGCTGAAAGCGAACACCGGAAGGGCTCCGAGAATCTGAGTAAAGAACGAGATGGCGAGGGCGAGCGACGCAAGCAGCGCCACCTCGAGAAGGCGGACGGGAAGCCCGCGGACCATCGCCGAGTCGGGGTCGATCGAGGCCTGCACGAATCCACGCATCCACCAGACGTGGAGAGAGGTGACCGCGATCGCGATCAGAAGGACGAACCGGAGATCCTCCGGGAGAACCGCGACCGCCGATCCGAAGAGCAGGCTCTGGATGTCCCGCGCCTCCTGCACGATGCGAGTCGAGACCGCGAGAGTTCCGGCAGAGCCCAGGAGGAAGGCGAAGCCGAGAAGACTGTCCCGTCTCGTGGCGACGGCCTTTCGGTCCACGGTCAGGAGCAGCGCCGTGGTCAGGGTCACCAGAAGAGCGCCGAGCCGCGGGGAGCCGGCGAAGCCGCTCAACCCCAGGTGGATCTGCCCGTAGAACGCGAGCGCGACTCCGAGCCCGGCGCACTGGGAGAGCGCGGCGGAGAGAAACACCATTCGCCGCGCGATCACGTAGATCCCGAGGAACCCGAGGACGAAACCGATGACCGCTCCCGCGAGAGCGGGATCGCGGAAGAGCTCCCAGGATTCGAAGAAGCCGGTCCCGTCCATCTCAATGCATGGAGGACAGGGGCGACGGGGACGCGGGCGATGCGATCGGCCCGTGCCGCGAGAGGAAGACCCTGGATTGCGTGAGGGCCTCGAACTCCCCGGCCAGGGCGACACCGCCCGCGCGGTCGACGTAAACGGCGTGCGTCGCGCGCCCGACGAACAACTCGGACCGGTGACTCACCACGATGAGCGCGAGGTTCCGCTCCCGGCGGAGAGCGTCGAGGAGCTCGAACACCGCTCGTTCGGTGACGGCGTCGACGGCGCTCGTGGGCTCGTCGAGAACGAGGACATTGGGATTGGAGACCAGGGCGCGGGCGAGGACCGCCCTCGCCCTCTGTCCCTCGCTGAGGTGGGACAGCTGCTCGTGGGCCAGGTCGCCGCAGCGCGCGTCCTCGAGCGCCTTTCGCGTGGCCTCGTGATCCCGCCGCGGAAGCGGATCGAGAAACGACCAGCCGCGATCTCGTCCGGAGCGGACGAAGTCGATCACCCGACTCGGGATCGTCGGGTCGAGCTCGGTTCTCTGAGGAACGTAGCTCATTATGGTGTCGGGAGCGCGCTCGACGTCACCCCCGACTTTCGCCAGAAGCCCGAGGAGCGTCCGGATGAGAGTCGTCTTTCCGCTCCCGTTGTTTCCCAGAAGGGCCCAGAACTCCCCCGTCCCGACCTCGAAGTCGAGCGGTGGAAGGATCCCGCGGCCGCCGTAGCCGACGACGAGGCCGCCGCAGGCGATGAGCGGAGCTCGGCCCTCGGGCTTCGTCACTCGGTCTCGCCCAGGGCCGCAATGAGCAACGAGACGTTGTGCTCGTAGAGGTCGAAGTAATCCTTCACGTCGGGAGCTCCCCCACCGAGGTCGCGAGGGTGATCATCCGCGCACCGGTCTTCTCGGCGACGAACCGCGACGGCTTGTCGTCGTAGTACAGGGTGTGCACGATGGCGTGGATGCGCTCCCGCCGGATGAGCTCGATGGCGCGGATGAGATCCTTGGGAGACGGGGGTATTCCCGGCTTGGGCTCGATGAAGCCCGCGACCCCGGATGTCGAAGCGGCGGGAGAAATAGGGCCAACTGGTGCGAGAGGGGCTGGCTCGTTCGGTCGCTGACTTTGTATTGCAGTCGAAACCTCTGGAACTCGGTGGCGAAGACCTCGACGAGCGCCGAGCCCGAACGGGTGCTCAGGCCGGGAACGTCGAGGGGACAGACTATAGTCGAATCGACCGCCCACATACCAGCGGCGGCCGAGCTGGTAGCGGGCGAATGAGTAGAGACCGAAACTGTCTTGAGCTCCCGCCTCGAGGGGCCGGGTGCCGCCCATGAGCTCGGTCTGCCAGAGGAACGACCGATACTTCCCGCGCGCCAGAGGCTTCCAGATGTAGGTCAGATCCACCCCACCCAGCCGAGTGCGTCTGTTGCCGCCCTCGCCGACGGGGGTCACGCCGTTGGCGTAGCTCGCACCGACGTTCAGGCTGTGCTCCGGAGTCAGGTCGAAGAACGAGCGGTAGTGGAGGTTCCAGAGCAGGTCGCTGGCCAATCCCCTCCGAAGCTCACGTCGGGGGGCGCTTTACACTCACTTCACACTTCTTTTCACGGACTGGATAGGCACGAGAGGGCTCCGACGAGGTACGCTGGGAACCGTTGGAGACCCGAAACGAATGACGCAGGGGCTGGTCGAAACGAGGACGCGCGAATCCGAACCGCTGGCGACGGAGGCCGAGCTGCGCGAATCGGACGTTACCGCAATCCTCGAGCGCGAGTCGCCCGCGCGTCGCAGGAAGAGCCTCTGGTGGTGGCTGGCTGCCGGCGTGGCGTTCGCGGCCGCGGGGATCGTTCTCCTCGCGAATCTGCGCGGAAACGGCGAGGAAACGAGGTACCTTACCGCTCCCTTGGAGCGGGGCTCGCTCACCGTCGTCGTCACCGCCACCGGAAGCCTCGAGCCCACCGATCAGGTCGACGTCGGAAGCGAGCTCTCGGGCATCATCGCCAAGGTGTATGTGGACAGAAACGACGCGGTCCGTGCCGGAGAGCTTCTCGCCAGGCTCGATACCTCGAAGCTCGAGGCGCAGGCCCGGCAGGCGCGTGCCGCCGTGGAGGCGGCAGGGGCGCGGGTCCGTGAATCCGAGGCCACTCTCGCCGAGTCGCGCCTGGCCTTCACCCGGACCCAGGAGCTCTTCGAAGCGGAGCTCGTGTCGAAAAGCAGCCTGGACATCGCCGAAGCGGCGTTCGGCCGCGCCGATGCGGGCCTCGCGAGCGCCCGGGCCCAGGCGGCGCAGTCGGAAGCCACGCTGAGCGCCATCGAGACCGACCTCACCAAGGCGGCGATCGCGTCTCCCGTCGATGGAGTGGTGCTGTCCAGAAACGTAGAGCCGGGTCAAACGGTGGCGGCGTCCTTTCAAGCGCCGGTTCTCTTTCGGATCGCACAGGACCTCCGGCGGATGGAGCTCCACGTCGATGTGGACGAGGCCGACGTGAGCCGGGTACGGAAAGGCCAACAGGGCAACCTTCACCGTGGACGCGTACCCCGATCGGAGCTTCCCCGCCGATTATCCGCGAGGTGAGCTTCGCCTCGAAAACCGTCGAGGGCGTCGTAACCTATGAGGCAGTCCTCGACGTCGACAACGGGGAACTCTTCCTGCGGCCGGGAATGACGGCGACCGCGGACATCACCGTCGAAAGAATCGACGACGCCCTGCTCGTCCCCAACGCCGCGCTTCGCTTCACTCCGCCGAGCGCAGCGCAGGAAGAGTCCGGTCGGGGCGGGCTGGTCTCCATGCTCCTTCCGCGACCGCCAGCGCGGCGGCGACCGGGCGGAACGGAGGGCGCCGACAAGTCCTCTCAACGGGTGTGGACCCTGAAAGAGGGCGTTCCCGTTTCCGTTGCCGTCACGACGGGGTCTTCCGACGGCACGCGCACCGTGGTGACCTCGGGCGATCTCGAGGAGGGACTCCCCGTTATCGTCGACCTCGAATCGGCGAGCGCCGGCTCATGAGTCGTCTCATCGAGCTCGCTGGCGTCAGGAAAGTATACGGCCACGGAAACGCGGCGGTTCAGGCCCTTCGGGGCGTGGATCTGAAGATCGATGCCGGCGACTTCGTCGCCGTCATGGGCCCGAGCGGCTCGGGGAAATCGACCTGCATGAACATCCTGGGATGCCTCGACACTCCGACTTCGGGTCTCCATCTCTTCCAGGAGGTCGACGTCGGGAATCTGTCCCGCGATCAGCGGGCCCTCCTGAGGCGTCACTATCTGGGATTCGTGTTCCAGGGCTTCAACCTCCTCGGCCGGACCACGGCACTCGAGAACGTGGAGCTTCCGCTGGTCTACCGGCGCATGCCGGCAGCGCAGCGTCATGACAAGGCGAGGGAAGCCCTCGCCGCCGTGGGCCTCCGAGGTTGGGAGGAGCACGCTCCGAGCGAGCTTTCGGGCGGCCAGCAGCAGCGCGTCGCCATCGCCCGCGCCATCGTCACCTCGCCTCTCGTGCTCCTCGCGGACGAGCCCACGGGAAACCTCGACACCGAGCGCGGCCGGGAGATCATGGAGCTCCTGACGGCCTTGAACCGGGAGCGCGGAATCACCGTCGTGATGGTGACTCACGAAGCGGAGATGGCGGAGTACGCCCGGCGCACCGTGCGATTCCGCGACGGTCTCGTCGCCGAGGAGCGCCGAAACGGGAGGGCGGCCTAACAGGGCCCCACCGCATTGAGCGAAGAGCGACGCCCGAACAGCGCGGCCCGGAGGGCCGCTCCTCCCCGCGCGGAGCCTTCAGCCCACCGCCGCGGGGGTGGGGCCCCGCGGCACTCATCGAAGAGCGCGGGGAGCGAGCCGCGCGAAGAGCGACGCCCAAACAGCGCGGCCCGGAGGGCCGCTCCTCCCCGCGCGAGGAGCGCGGGGAGCGAGCCGCGCGAAGAGCGCGGCGAGCACTAAAGATGTGGCGAGAGATGGTATTTCTCGCGCTTCGCGAGATTCGCCGAAACGTGCTCCGCTCCTCTTTGACCATGCTCGGAGTCGTCATCGGCGTCGCCGCCGTCATCGTCATGGTGACTCTCGGAAGCGGCGCCACCGTCCAGGTGTCCCAGGAGATCTCGAAGCTCGGGACGAACCTCCTCGACGTTCGGCCCGGCCAGGGCTTTCGCGGCGGGGGGGGCGCCCGCGCCCAGGCGAAGCCCTTCGACCTGGATGACGTCGCGGCAATCGAGAAGGAGATTTCCGGCCTCGCCGCCGTGGCCCCGGTGAGCTCTCGTCAGGTGCAGGTGGTGTATGGAAGCGAGAACTGGTCCACGGTCGTGACCGGAACCGACAACGACTATTTCGAGGCGCGCAACTGGTCCCTGGCTTCCGGACGCCGGTTCCACGAGGGCGAGCTGCGCACGGGAAAGGCGGTCTGCAT
Organism: uncultured Acidobacteriota bacterium; assembly: GCA_963716925.1. Lineage (GTDB taxonomy): Bacteria > Acidobacteriota > Vicinamibacteria > Marinacidobacterales > SMYC01 > DAISKN01. Next base: position 248,195 of record CAVQUX010000006.1, read on the forward strand.
CCTCGGCGCGACCGTCCGCAGGAAGATCCTCGGAAACCAGGATGCGCTCGGCCTCAGCGTCCGCATCGAGCACCTTTCGTGCGAGGTGATTGGAACTCTGGAATCGAAAGGGCAATCCAGTTTCGGGATGGACCAGGACGATCTATTGCTCCTGCCTCTCGGGACCTTTCAGAGACGCATCGCCGGCAACCGGGACGTCAACTCGATCTCGATCTCCGTCGAGGACGAGCGCCTGATGGGGAAAGTCCAGGAAGACATCGAGTATCTTCTGCGAGAGCGCCGGAACATCAAAGCCGGGGACGAGGACGACTTCTTCGTCGGGAACATGGAGCAGATCATCGCGACCATGACCGGAACCACGCGAGTCTTGACCGCCCTTCTGGGCGCCGTGGCCGCGGTGAGCCTCCTCGTGGGAGGAATCGGGATCATGAACATCATGCTGGTCTCGGTGACGGAGCGGACGCGGGAGATCGGGATCCGTCTGTCCATCGGGGCGATGGCCCGCGAGGTCCTGACTCAGTTCCTGGTGGAGGCCCTGGTGCTGTCTTCCTTCGGAGGGCTTCTGGGGATCGCCCTCGGGGTTCTCTCCTCGGCCGCGGCGGCCCCGCTCCTCGGCGTTCCCTTCGTTCTCGAGCCCGGGATCATTCTCCTCGCCTTCGCCTTTTCTGCGGCCGTCGGGATCGTCTTCGGTTACTTTCCGGCCCGCCAGGCGGCTCACCTCGATCCCATCGAGGCGCTACGATACGAGTAGGACGATGCGAGAGTTCGTGATGCGACCGATAGGAACCGTGCGGAGCCCGTTCACCGAGACGTCCCAGATCCCCAAGGGTCCGGGCGCCGATCACAGCGCCGAAGGCGTGCTCGAGCTCCTCCCCGAGCTGGAACCGGGCCTCCTCGACGTCGAGGGCTTCTCCCACCTCTACGTGATCTGGGTGTTCCACGAGTCGAAGGGCTACGAGCTCTCCGGAAAGCCGCCTACCGACGATCGGCCGCACGGGGTCTTCTCGACGCGCTCGCCGCGACGGCCCAACCCGATAGGACTCACGGTCGTCGAGCTCCTGCGCCGCGACGGCCCTCGCCTTCACGTTCGCGGAGTCGACATGCTGGACGGAACGCCGCTGCTCGATATCAAGCCCTATCTGTCGAGCGTTCCGCCGGAAAAACTCCGCCGCGGCTGGCTCGCGGAGGCCGACGCCCGGCGCTCGGCCGAAGCGAGCGACTGAGCACGTCCCCTCAGCGAGGCGGGCTCTGCCAGAGGGGTTTGCCCTGTTCGTCCCGGAGCTCGAGGACCGCGTCGCCTTTGCGGACTTTTCTCGCGAGGAGGCTCGTTCCCCCGTCGTAGGTGACTCGCGATCCCGTGACGTCGACCTCGTCTCCCTTCGCGAGCGGGAAATTCTTGCTCTGAACGAAGGACGCGGGACCGAGGTGAATGTCGCAGGCTTCCGCATCGCACGTGGCCCGGAGGTGAACCCCGCCGTCGCACCCGCCACAGCCGCCGGGAGCGATCTGGTCGACGGAATCCACCTTGCAGTGGCGCGTGATCTCGGTTCGCGGGATCGTAGCCGGGGGCCATGACCCCATGATGGTGCCCGTGAGGGGGCTCGGGATGGTGTTGACTCGATGCCGCCGCCGCCCCCGCGAGAAGCGAGGCGGACGTGTAGAGAAATGACCGAAAAATGTTCGTCATGATTCCCTCCTCTCCGTCACTCGAACCAAAGACCGAGAGAGACCCGGCCTGTCGCCAACAGCCGTCTTTCCGACACCCACATCCTCATTCGTGACGCCTCCCGTGGCTGCGGGCCAGGATCTCCGTCACCTCTTCGTCCGTCACCTGGCGGAAGTCCGCGAAAAACTGCCCCACGGCGTAGAAGCTCGCGGGCGTCGCCAGACACACCACCTCGTCCGCCTCCTGTTCCATCGTGGCGACGGCCCTCGGGGGGGCTACCGCCATCGCGGCGATCAACTTTGCCGGGTTCTGCGAACGGATGGAGCGGAGGGCGGCGATCATCGTCCAGCCGGTGGCGACGCCGTCGTCGACGACGATGACCACCCGACCCGCAGGAGGGATGGAGGGTCTCACCGGTGTGTACGCCGCGCGTCGACGACGAAGGACCTCGAGCTGCCGCGCCACTTCCCCCTCGATGTACGGTTTGTCGATCCCGTAGAGCTCGACTTCCTGGCTCAGATGGACGTCGCCGCGCTCGCTCACCGAGCCGATGGCGAACTCCTCCTGGTACGGCGCCCCGAGCTTGTGCACGAGAACGACGTCGAGCTCCCCGTCGAGCGACTCGGCTATCACCCGGGCCATGGGAACCGCGCCGCGGGGAATCGCGAGAACCAGAGGGTTCTGGCCTCGATATCCCCGAAGGCGCTTCGCGAGAAGCTGCGCCGCTTCGATACGGCTCTGGAAGAAAGCCTCTTCCTGATCTGGCCCGTAGGTCCCCTGCGGAGAGTCGAGAGGATTCATAAGCCCTCGGCATACTTTCATTCACGAACCGGGCCAATCCAACCGCAAGCGACCACGGTCCGTCTGTCCGCAACCTCGTGAGCGAGCGACCTCTATCCGTTGGTTGGCGACATTGGTTTCGCCCCGGCCCGCGCCATTTGCTCCAGTGACCTGGGTCATTTCGCGCTCATCCCGGAGGGTTGACTCGGTTTCCCGGTAGCAGGCGAACGGCGCTATGTTTGCATGGTGAAAGCCGGAGCATCGGAAGTGTCCGAGAGAATCGCGAGCGAGAAGCACGTGGAGATTCGCATGGGCGATCTCCGCTTTCCCGGCATCCTTGGAGCTCCCGCCGGAGCCCGGGGGCTGGTGCTGTTCGCCCATGGAAGCGGGAGCAGCCGCCTCAGCCCCCGAAACGTCTACGTGGCTCGGGGACTGCACCAGGCAGGACTGGCGACGCTCCTTTTCGACCTCCTGACCGAGCGCGAGGACCGCGTGTACGAGACGCGGTTCGACATCGCCCTCCTGTCCGAACGCATGTCGGGAGCGGCGAGCTGGGCGCTTGCCGAGCCCGCGACGAGTGCGATGCGGCTCGGGTTCTTCGGGGCGAGCACCGGCGCCGCCGCCGCGCTCCGCGCGGCGGCCAAGCTCGGGTCCGATGTCTTCGCCGTCGTCTCCCGCGGCGGACGGCCCGACATGACCGGGGCCGCCCTCGCCGACGTGCGCGCGCCCACGCTCCTCATCGTGGGCGAGCTCGACACGACGGTGCTCGGACTGAACCGGCGCGCTTTCGCTCAGCTCCGGGTCGAGAAAGAGCTCGCCGTCGTTCCGGGAGCGACGCACCTCTTCGAAGAGCCGGGAGCACTTGAGGAAGTCACCCGCCTCGCCGCCGACTGGTTCGTGAGACACCTGCCATGAGCCTCCAGATCTTCTCTCTCGAAGCGAGCCACGACCTCGGAAAGAGCGTGAGCGCGAAGCTCGGGATTCCGCTCTCCGCTCACGAGGAACGGGAGTTCGAGGACGGCGAGCACAAGGCCCGCCCTCTGGTCAGCGTTCGAGGAAACGACGTCTTCGTCATCGAATCGCTGTACGGCGACTCCCGTCACAGCGTGAACGACAAGCTCGCGCGGCTCCTGTTCTTCCTCGGGGCCCTTCGCGATGCTTCCGCCGGCCGCGTCACCGCCGTGGTTCCCTATCTCGCGTACGCGAGAAAGGATCGGAAGACCAAGCCCAGGGACCCGGTGACCACCCGTTACCTCGCCGCGCTCTTCGAGGCGGTGGGAATCGACCGCATCGTGGTCATGGACGTGCACAACCTCGCCGCCTACCAGAACGCCTTCCGCTGCGCGAGCGACCATCTGGAGGCGCGGCCTCTCTTCGTTCGCCATTTCGCGTCTCTGGCGGAGGCTGGCAAGGAGGAGCTCGTCGTCCTCTCGCCCGATGCCGGCGGAGTGAAGCGCGCCGAGATCTTCCGCCAGCACCTGGAGCGCGCTCTCGGGATCGGCATCCGGAACGCTTTCATGGAGAAGCAGCGAAGCGGCGGCGTGGTGAGCGGTGAATCACTCGTGGGCCCGGTCGAGAGCCGGACCGTCATCGTCATCGACGATCTGATCAGCACGGGAACCACTCTCGTCCGGGCGGCGGAGGCTTGCCGCAAGCTTGGCGCGCGGAGGGTTCTCGCAGCGGCCACCCACGGCCTCTTCGTCGGAGACGCGAACCGCGTCCTCGCCGAGCCAGCAGTGGACGAGATCCTCGTGACCAACACCGTTCCCCCGTTCCGGCTCGACCCCAGGCTCCTCGAGGAAAAAGTCCGGATGATCGACGCCGCAGATCTCTTCGCTCAGGCCATCGCCAGGATTCACGAAGGCGGGTCCCTGGTAGAGCTTCTCGAGGGCTGAGCGGGAAGGATGGGCTCAGCGATCGGAAGCTACCATCTCCCGAAATCCAAACACGATGTAAGCGACGGCCGGAACCGCCTTTCCGTTCCGGCGAGCCGGCCGAAACCGCCATTCTTTCGACGCCTCCATGGCCGCGTTGCTCAGGCCCTCCGTCTCCGCCGGCCGGATCACCTTGCTCGAGGTAACCTCGCCTTTCATACCGATTTCCACCTCGATCCCGACCGTCTGGCTCATGTGGAAGTAGGTGGTCGGAGGGTAGAGCGGAGCCACCATCGACGTGGGGAACGGAGTCTCGGCCGAGGGCGAAACCACGTCCTTGGCTTCCTCGCCGCGGGCCGGAGCGTTGTAAAAGGTCGGGGGTCGGAAGAACCCGGCGACGAGGACTTTGGAGTCGACGGCGACGGGAGCATCGGGGTCTTCCTGGACTTCTCTCGCGGGCGCGAACCGCCACCCGGAGGCGGCTTGCCGAAGAAGATCCCCGAAGGGAGGGGTCGTTCTCAAGACGGTCACCGACTGGACTTCGCCAGACGCGGAGACGTCGAGCTCGAGCAGCACCTCTCCTCCGCCCAGCGTCATCGGTGGTTGAGTGAAGAAATCTCCACTCTGGAACCGAGCCGGCTCAAAAGGCTTCGCGACGAGAACCCAAGACAGCGCCAATAGATGAATGGCTTTTCTCATGGTCGTTCCCTCACTTCCAGGGGCGCACTGCAGACCTGGTATTCAAAGAGCGTGCCAGGCGGTGCTAAACTGAGCGCCTTCTTCCCGTGATTCACGAGCTCCTGAGGCCAGAGCGGGTCGTGCTGGACGCGCGCGGACCCTTCCTTCGAGTTCTCGAGGAGCTTCTCGGCCGCTCGTCGTTCTCCGACCGGCGCGCGGAAGTGGAGGCGGGTCTCCGAAAGCGAGAGCCACCGAAATTACCTGTTCGTCGATTCGCGGATCGCCATCCCCCACGCGCAGCTCGAGGGCCTGACGGGGCCGGAACTCCTCATCGCCATCTGCCCGCGAGGAGTCGAGATCGACGGGCGTCGCGCCGATATCGTGGTCCTCCTCGGCTCCCCGGCGGACCAGACCGCGTCTCACCTGCAGATCCTGCAGCGGCTGGCCTCGGTGCTCCCGGCCGTGGCAGAGGATCTCACGAAGCTCAAGGGGACAGAGGACGTGGTTCGACTGCTCGCCCGCCAGGAGATGCTTCCTGGACGAGCGAGCTTCATCAATATCACGCAGGATCAGGTAGCCTTCGAGCTCGCCACCGATCTCGTGAACGGTCTCACGGGCGAGGAGGCGAGACGGCGACTCCGCCTTCACGGCCCGAACCTTCTCAAGCGGGCTCGGCGGACGCCGTGGTACGGAAAACTCCTCCGGAACCTCTTCAGCTTCTTCGCAGTGCTTCTCTGGATCGCGGCGGTATTCTGCTTCCTGCCCGCCGTCGACATGCCCCAGCTCGGCGCCGCGATCTTCATCGTCATCGTGGTCAACGGACTGTTCGCGTTCCTGCAGGAGTACCGGACCGACCGAGCGGTGGAAGCGCTCCAGAAGCTCCTGTCACTCAAGAGCCGGGTGATTCGCGACGGCGGCTTCCTCGAGGTCGACGCAGCGACGCTGGTGCCGGGAGACGTCATCGTCCTCTCGCAGGGCGATATCGTGCCCGCGGACGCCAGGCTCACCGAGGCTTTCGACGTCGAGGTGGACAACTCCACCCTCACCGGGGAGTCGACCTCGGCCAGGCGTTACAAATCGGACGCCCCGGTCCTCCTCGAGGGGTCGTTTCTGTGGATCGAGCTACCCAACATCGTCTTCGCCGGAACCGCCTTCCTGCGGGGCGAGGCGCGGGCCGTGGTCTTCGGCACGAGCATGCGGACCCAGGTGGGAGAGATCGCAAGGCTGACGCAAGGGATTCCCACCGAACGGAGCCCGCTGCAGAAGGAGCTTCGAAGCACCGTCGTTACCATCGGGTTGCTCGCTTCGACTCTCGGGTTCGCGTTCCTCCTTCTCGGTTGGCTCGGTACGGACCTGTCCTTCGCCCAGGCTTTCGTGTTCTGCATCGGGCTCTTCGTGGCCAATGTCCCCGAGGGGCTACTCCCCACCGTGACGCTGTCGCTCGCCATGGCCACTACGCGAATGGCGAAGAAGAACGCGCTGGTGAAGAGTCTCCCCTCGGTCGAGACGCTGGGCTCGACGACCGTCATCTGCAGCGACAAGACCGGCACTCTCACGGAGAACCGGATGACGGTGACCGAGGTCTACGTCGACGGAAAGAGGATCGAGGTGTCGGGCACGGGATATCGCCCGGAGGGGAGCCTCGGGCTCGAGGGCCGCAAGCTTTCCCCGACGGACGTCTCCGCTTGGGCGGCGCTCTCGCGGCTCCTGGAGTGCGCTTCGGTATGCAACAACGCCCAGATCGAGAGAGTGGGCGCCGACTACCGAGCCGTCGGAGACGCGACCGAAGCCGCGCTTCGAGCGCTCGCGGAGAAGGCGGGGGTTCGCCCCGCCCACCGGCGGCTTGGCGTCAACCCCTTCGACTCCGTGCGCAAGCGGATGAGCGTCCTCGCGGAGCTCGAGGGGCGCCCGGGTCGCTTCCTCTTCGCCAAAGGCGCTCCTCTCGAGATCCTCGAACGGAGCGCCCGCATTCTCTATCGAGGGAACGCGGTTCCGCTCGACGAGTCGCATCGGGCGAGGCTCAAGGGCGAGGTGGATGCTCTCGCGGGAAGAGGCCTTCGGATCCTGGGTCTCGCCTACCGTGAGGTCGGCGCGTCGGAGACCCTGTCGGAAAGCGGGGAGACGGATCTCGTCTTTCTCGGCATCACCGCCATGTCCGATCCCGTGCGGCCCGCCGTCAAGGATGCCGTCGAGTCCTGTCACCGCGCCGGAATCCGCGTGCTGATGATTACCGGCGACTATCCGATCACCGCCGCCGCCATAGGCCGTCAGATCGGAATCGGAGACGCCGGCTCGAAGGTGTTAACCGGCGCCGAGATCTCCGAAATAGACGACGCGTCCCTGGAGGAGATTCTATCCGAGGGCGAGCCGCTCTTCGCCCGCGTCTCTCCCGATCACAAGCTCCGGATCGTGTCGGTCCTCAAATCCATGGGCGAGGTGGTCGCGGTCACGGGAGACGGAGTCAACGATGCTCCCGCCCTGAAGAAAGCGGACATCGGGATCGCCATGGGGATCCGGGGAAACGAGGTGGCCAAGGAAGCCGCGGACATGATCCTCACCGACGACAACTTCGGCACCATCGTCGCCGCCATCGAGGAGGGGCGGGCGGTCTTCGACAACATCAAGAAGTTCATGGCCTACATCTTCAGCAGCAATCCGCAGGAGATGTACCCCTACATCGTCTGGATGCTGGTCCCGGGGGCGCCTCTGGCGATGACGGTGATGGGCGTCCTCGCCGTGGACGTGGGAACGGATTTGGTGCCCGCGATGGGTCTGGGGGCGGAGCCGCCCGAACGGGGGATCATGGAGCGGCCCCCCCGGCGGCGGGACGAGAGACTCCTGAGCCTCGGATTCCTGCTCCGCTCCTACTTCGTCCAGGGGAGCATCCTGGCCCTGAGTTGTTACGCCACTTACTTCTATATGGGGTGGTGGCTCGGAGCGCTCGATGACGGCCTCTCGGTGACTTCCATGCCCGCGTCGCCTCCGGGTCTCGAAATGAGCAGCGCCTCGAGGGAGTACCTCCAGACGCTCTCGGCGTACTTCTTCCCCACGGTCGCGGTCCAGATCGCGAACGTTCTCTGCAGGCGTTCCTGGAAGACTTCCCTGTTCTCGCGGGATTTCCTGCACCCGGAAAGACGGCTCGAAATCCTTTCCCGGGTGAAGCGATGGTCGCCGCGAGTAGCGGACTTTCTGGGAAGGCATCCCCTGTGGATGAACTTTCTCTCCAACCCGCTCATCCTCGCGGGAATCGGCTTCGAGCTTTCGTTCTGCTACCTCCTGTTCTACACGCCGCTATCCCACCTCTACTTCTTCGCCCCCTTGCCGTGGCACGTCTACCTGTTCGCGTTCCACGGCGCCGTCGTCCTGCTGCTGTTCGAGGAGACCAAGAAGTACTTCCGCCGGCGCGGCCATTCGCTGACATTCCTCGGGTGACCGGCGCGAAATCCCCCAGTCCTGGGGCGAGTGCCCCGAGATCGTCGACTGGCGTCGAGGTTTGGCGGTTCCAAGTCGAGCCCTTCCCTGGCACCGATGTTGCTAACGGAATAGAACAGGTGCGTGTTATGGACGAACAAAAGAAGGACCTCTTCACCGAGCGGGCGGCGAATGCGCTGGAGGGTATCGAAATGCTCATCGCCATGTGGATCGAGAAATCGGTCCCGGCGGGAGAGCTGTGGGTCGGCGAAGGCCCGGATCAGGATCTATCGAGGAGACCATGGCGATCTTCGGATTTCGAGCCGCGAACCGTCGGAAAGACGGTCGGAACGGAGCGGATTCGCCATATCGAGGACCGGCTGGAACATTTGGCGAGCCAGCTCGCAACGCTGGAAGCTCGTGTCCACGAAGAACAACCGGAGTGATTCAGGAAGACTCGTGCAAGTGACGCTCGGCCGCCTCGACGTATCGGTTCGTTCGCGAGATCCATTTGTCGGCGTCCTTCACCTCCCGATCCTTCAAGTGCCAGATGCTGATTTTGGCCCGGAGGAAAGCCCGGAACGTCTTGTAGAACGAGACCAGGGATCGGGAGGGCCGGTCGGAGGTCCGCTCGCCGTAGGTCCCGAACAGGACTTCTTCGATGAACGAAGGGCCTCCCGCGAGCTCGCACTCGACGGTGAGAAAACTGAGCTCGTCCGCCGGGTCGAGGAGCCGGAGCTCCGGGTCGAACTCGAGGCAGTCGATGAAAACCGGGCGAGGAAGGAGGCACACGTGCTCCGGCCGCAGATCGCCGTGCGCCTCGACGACTCTTTTTTCGCGCACCCGAGCGTCCAGCAGATCGGCCCGAAACCGGGCGAAGCTCTGGAGCGCGGCCGATATCGCGTCGATCCGGTCTTTCGCGATCGGAGAGATCTCTTCGAGCTCGCGCCGGATTTCTTCGATTTCCCCGATGAAGCGGAAGCGGTAACGCTCCTCGGAGAGCTCGGCTCGGGTCGCGCGCTGATAGAAGGCGGCGAGGGTCTCGGCGACCCGGCGGAGGTCGGCAGGCTCGAGGTTTCCCGCGGCGATCACCCGATCGAGCATCCTCTCGGCTGGAAGCCGGCGCATCTTGACCAACCAGTCCACGACACCGGTCCCGGTCCCGAGAACGAGGCGGCCGTTCTCGTCCACTCCGAGCGGGACGACGCCGAGGTACACTTCGGGAGCGAGACGCCGGTTCCACCCGACCTCCGCCTCACAGTTCCTTTTCCGGTCCTCGAGAGTCGTGAGGTTCAGAAGCTTGAAACGGACCGGCTTCTTCAGCTTGTAGGCGAAATGGTCGGTCAGGAACACCCACGACATGTGGGTCTCGATCGCGTCGACCCGCGTGGTTGGCTCGGGGAAGCTCTCCGGGCGGCCGAGGAAGGCGGCCTTATCGGCGAGAGAGGGTCGAAAGCCGTTTCGCGTCAAATCAGCCACCCCGCAACCGTTCGATTTCCAAGAGGTGCTTCATGGAACATCCAGTGCAGTTGACGTTCCGCGGTCTCGAGCCCAGCGATGCGCTCACCAAGGCCGTCGAGGATCGAGCGCACGAGCTCGAGCAGTACTTCAACAAGATCCAAACCTGCAAGGTCATGGTCGAGTCGACGCACCGGAGCCACCGCCAGGGCAATCTTTACCACGTTCGCGTGCGCCTTACGGTACCCGGCGAAGAGCTCGTGGTCTCGCGGGATCCCGCCGAGCATGCTCAGAACGAGGACATGTACGTGGCGATCAACGACGCCTTCAAGGAGACGGTACGGCGGCTCGAGGACTACGTGCGCCGTCGTCGAGGCCGGGTCAAGGAGCGCGTCGGCCCTCCGCTGGGCCGCGTGGTCAAGATCTTCCCCGACGAGGATTACGGCTTCCTCGAGGACGAGGAGGGACGAGAGATCTATTTCCACCGCAACAGCGTCCTCGACGGCGCGTTCGCCCAGCTCGAGGTGGGAAGCGAAGTCCGCTTCGCCGAAGAGCCGGGTGAGAAAGGTCCTCAGGCGAGCACCGTGAGCCGGATCGGAAGCTAGATTGGGGCAGACTCCCGAGCCGTCTGCACATCGACTCAGTGCGGCGTGCGCGGTACGAACTCGTAGCGCGAGTGCAAGAAGGCCACCAGGTCCACCAGTTGGCGGACGGTCATCACGTCGCTGTAGTCCGCCATGCGCGAGATGCCGCCGCTCTCGATACGCTCCCTGGGATGGCCGGGGGCGAGCTTGTGCGACGGATTGATGATGGAGGTCACGAACCGGCCGTCGGTCGGTTGATAGTCCACGGTTCCTCCGAGGACGACGGGCACTGGCGGATCCGCGACCGGCCCGGGAAGATCGAGCCCCCGAACCTGGTGGCAGGCATTGCACTGAAGCTCGAGAAACGCCGCCTGGCCCGCGTTCACATCGCCCTCCGGCAGCCGGAAACCGCTCGCGGATCTCTCGGGCGCGGCGCACGAGGAGAGAGAGAACGCCGCCGCGAAGCACAGACCGGAAATCGTTTTCCAACGCATCGTTACCTCCTGGTCACCACCGAGTCGATCTCTCTGGGCTCGAGCAAGAGCGGCTCGGGAAATGCCGCGGGCCGTTCCAGCGCCCTCAAGGTCTCGAGAATCCTCTCCGGCCTTCCCCAATCGCTCCACCAGACGCCGCTCATCTCGAGGACCTCCAACCGGTCCGGAGCCCGTTGCAGCAGGTCGGAGGAAAAGTCCCTGGAAGGAAGCTCCTGATAGATCTCGTCGAGCAGGCTGTCTCCGCGGCCGCTCGCGAGAGCTTCCTGGTATCGCAGGAACGCGGGCAGGATCTCGGGGAGGCACCGCCAGCCGAGCGACCAGAGCGCATCCGCCCGACTCGCTACGATCATCGTGTTCCAGAGCGCGCCCCGCCGACGCGCCTGCTCGGCGAGATACCGCGGGGGCTTTTCCAGAAATGCCTCGACCCGCCGTGTGTCTCCGTCCCGCTTACCCCGCGACGGCACGATCCAACCGTAGTCCTCCTCCGAGGAGCTCGGTCGCACCCCGAGGAGTACTGGAGCCTCCGGACGGCGTCGCGCGCTCCGGGCCGCGGTTCGAACGATGTTGAGGTAGGCGCTCTCCGGATAGACGAAATGGTCCGACGGGTAGATAACCACGGTCGCTTCCGGGTCTCGCGCCAGGACGTACGCCAGGGCGAGAAATACTCCCGGCCCGGTTCCGAGGTTCCTGGGCTGGAAGATGACCCTGCCTCTTTCCCGGCCTCGCAGCTGCTCCACGAGGTGTCCCCGGTGCGCGGGGGCGGCGATCACCACGCGATGCTCCGGGCTCGACAAAGCGTCGGCGCGATCGACCGTGTGCTGGAAGAGCGAGCGCGTCCCGGTGAACGCGCAGTACTGCTTGGGCCTGTGATAGCCGAGCCAGTTCTCGATGAAAGCGCGAGTCCGCTCTCCTTCGCCGCCGGCGAGCACGATCGACCACAATCGACCCGAATCCGCGCCCATGGTCATGAAACCCTCCTCGAGGTGGATCGAAATACCAAGATCGACTCTTATGTAAACAAGAAATGTGCCACCATGCCCGTCGAAATTTCTGCGGTTTTGGGGGGGAGCGACGGGCGGCCTCCCGGACCCTCTGCGGCATCTGCCCCAGCGACATCGCCGGGAAGGGTGCTTTCAACCAGAGGACCGCGGTGAGGAATGGCTTCATTCGCGGGGCCAAATGATGGAGAATGACTCGCGATGCAGATTTCCAGAATCCTGGTCCCTACCGATTTCTCGGATGCCGCCGGGCGGGCGCTGGCGCAGGCCCAGGCACTCGCCCGTTCGGGGGATATCGAGGTCCTCGTTCTCCACAGTCTCCCCTCGATGATTCCGATGGTCTCGACGATGGGCCAGCCGGGGCTTTCCAGCCTCGTCGAGATGGGCCGACTACTGGACGACTACACGCGAGAGCTCCGAGAGGATGCGTCGCGGAAGCTCGAAGACCTGAAAGCGAAAGCTCCGAAGGAGATCCGGATCGAGACCGCGATCGAGGACAACCTCGAGCCTCACGAGGCGATCCTCCGCAGGGCGCGCAGCTGGGACGCGGATCTCATCGTGATGGGAACTCATGGCCGGACAGGAATCGACAAGCTCCTGATGGGAAGCGTCGCGTCGAGAGTCATGCACCGCTCCGATCGCAACCTGATGCTCCTCCGATCCGACTCGATCGTTTTCGCCTCGGAGAAGGAAGCGGGATCGATTCTCGTCCCCGTCGACTTCAGCGATCATTCCCAGCGCGCGCTCGCTCTCGCCCGGAACCTCTCGTCCCGGCACGGCTCCTCGCTTCACCTCCTCCACGCCGTGGAGCTCCTCCGGACTCCGCTCGAGCCCGGAGGGCTATCGAGCCAGCTGGAAAAGACTCCCGGGCTCCGCGAGAAGTATCTCGAGGCCCTTCGCGACATGCTGGGCGAGACGCCCGGCGACATCACCGTTGCCGACGGTTCGCCCGCCGGGGCGATTCTCTGGTGGCGGGAGAAGCTCGACGCGCGGCTGGTGGTGATGGGAAGCCGCGGAATCACCGGCCTCGAGCGAATTCTGGTCGGGAGCGTCACCGAGACCGTGGCGCGTTTCTGCGAGGTCCCGGTACTCGTCGTCAAATAGCCGCCTCAAGGGCGCGTCACCTCCGAAGCGACCAAATCCTGGTAACGCCGCAGCGCCTCGCTCACTTCCACGGGATAAGCGGGCGTTGCGGGAAGAAGAGCTCTGAGACGCGGGGGGAGAAGCGCTTTCTCGCGGCTCGCGTTCTCGCGAATGACGTCGAGGCTATCGACGTGCGACGGGAGCCTCTTTCCTCCCTCCATCACCTTACGTATCAAGGGGCGACCTGGAAGCGATTCGTCGTGGCGCGCGAGAACGTCGCGCACCGCCTCCCCATTCTCCTCGGTGCGGAAGATCTGCTTGCGCCCCGGGAGGATCTTCTTTCCGGCGGCCAGCTTGAGCCGCCCCCGACCGGCGTAGGCCGTCACTTTGTAAGCCATGTCCAAAGCCGGCGCGTCCACCGAGACCCCCATCTTCGTGCCTACCCCGAACCCGTCGATCGAAGGCGCCTCTTTCACGAGTCGAGCAATGTCATGCTCGTCGAGCCCGCCGCTCGCGAAAATGGTGACCTCTGGGAGTCCGGCCTCGTCGAGCAGCGCCCGGCTCCGCCGCGCGAGATCGCCCAGATCGCCCGAATCCAGGCGGATACCGCGGACCTGGAAGCCGCTCCCGAGCTCCTTCGAAAGACGGACGACGTTCTCGACGCCCTCGAGCGTGTCATAGGTGTCGACGAGCAGGATGGTCTCGGGGTAGAGGTGCGAGAACCTCCGGAAGGCTTCGAGCTCGCTCTCATGGGCCTGGATGTAGCTATGGGCCATGGTGCCGGCAATCGGGATCCCATAGACCTGTCCCGCGAGAACGTTGCTGGTCGCTGCGACTCCCGCGATGTGAAACGCGCGAGCCGCCTTGAGCCCGGCGTCGGCCCCGTGCATCCGCCGGAGCCCGAAGTCGACGACGGGCCGGCCCTCGGCCGCCGAGACGACACGGCTCGCCTTCGAGGCGACGACCGTCTGGAAGTGGACCTGGTTCATCACGAAGCTCTCGGCGATTTGAGCCTCGGGAAGGCTCGCCACCACCTCGAGAAGAGGCTCGTGACCGAAGAGCGGCGTTCCCTCGGGGACGGCGTAGACGCTTCCCCGGAAGCGAAATCTCTCGAGCCATTCGAGGAACTCTCTGGAAAAATAGGGAAGGGTGTCGAGGTAGTCGAGCGACTCGCGCGAGAATCGGAGCTCCTCGAGAAACCGGAGCGCGTCGTCGAGGCCGCAGGCGACGAGATAGTTCCGCTCCTCGGGCAGCTTGCGCGCGAAGAGGCTGAACACCGCCTCGTCGTTCATGCCCTCGCGCCAGTAGGCCTGGAGCATGGTGAGCTCGTAGAGATCCGTCAGCAGCGCGACGTTGTCCCGATCTACCCAGGTCACCCGGGAGAGCATAGGGAAGTCGATATCCGTCCGGCAAACGAAGACCGGGGGTCGGCCCATCCTTGACGCGACGCGTCGGCTCATCGACAATCGTCGCGGGATCCGGAAGCGGAGCCCGGAGGTGAGGCGATGACCGAGCTGAAACCCGACCGAGCGCCCGAGCGCGGCATCCACCTCTTCACCATCGCCGGCATCCGCATCATCATCGACTACTCCTGGTTCGTGATCTTCGTCCTCGTCGCCGTGAGCCTCTCGTCTGGCTACCTCCCGCAGGAGTATCCGGGGGGGAGCGCCCCGGCCTACTGGACAGCGGGGCTTCTGGCGACGATCGCCTTCTTTCTTTCGATCCTGTTCCACGAGCTCGCCCACTCCCTGGTGGCGATGCGATCGGGCATCCAGATCCCGAGCATCACCCTCTTTCTCTTCGGAGGAGTCTCCCGCCTGTCGGAAGAAGCCAAGGACCCGAAGACGGAGCTCACGATTGCCATCGTCGGCCCCCTCAGCAGCTTCGTTCTCGCTCTTCTCTTCTGGCTCGCGGGAGAACGACTCGAAGGCGTGATTCACCCCCTGGCCCAGGCGGTGGTCGAGTACCTGTCCTTCATCAACCTCGCTCTCGGCGTCTTCAACCTCATCCCCGGCTTTCCCCTCGACGGCGGGCGAGTGCTCCGGGCCATCGTCTGGTGGCGCACCGGCTCGCTCGAGCGCGCCACCCGCCTGGTCACCGACCTGGGGAAGGCCTTCGCCGTGAGCCTCATGTTCCTCGGCGCCCTGCTCATCTTCCGCGGCGCTCTACTCGGCGGGATCTGGCTCATCTTCATCGGCATGTTCCTGAGAGGATCGGCGGCTTCGGGATACGAGCAGATGTTCCTCATGCGCATCCTGGAGTCGATGAAGGTCGGCGAGGTGATGATTCCGGCTCCGGTGACCGTGTCCGCGGAATTGACTCTGAGCGATCTGGTGAATCGCTATTTCCTGAAGTACGGCTATCGGGGGTTCCCGGTTGCGGAAGGCGGGAGCGCGGTCGGATTGATCTCGATCGAAGACCTCGCGGGGATTCCCGAGCCCGAGCTCGCCGCGCACAAGGTGCGCGATCGCATGCGGCCCGTCGACCCTTCTCGCGTCATCTCGAAGGACGCCTCTCTTCTGGAAGCGCTGGAGAGGCTCTCACCGCCGAGCGTAGGAAGGCTCCTCATCCTCGAGGACGGCAGACTCTCGGGAATGATCACCAAGACCGGGTTGCTGCGTCTTCTCGAGATCCATCAGGTCCTGAAACGCTGACTCGAGACGAGACGCGAATCACGGCACTTGCCGGTCGCCTCTCGCGAGGGCACGACAAAAGGCGGGCAGGTTCGAAAGCTCGTCCTGGACAATGGCCTGGGCGGCGGCCTCGATATCGCCAGGCACGGCGCCGGGGGCGAGGTGCGCCAGCAGGAAGATCTGCTGCGGCCGATCGAGGGGCTCTCCGATCCGGCTGCACATCCAGACCGTGACCTCTTCCAGCGCCTCGAGACTCGCGACCAATCTCTCTGCCAGCGCGAAGGAAAGCATCCCGTAGATCTTGCCGACGTGGCCCATCGGGTTCTTGCCCGCTATGGCTTCGGAGCCTCCGGGCCGACTGAACGAGATGAGCCCGTTCCCGCGATTGCCGCGGCCGACCTCCCCGGAATCGGCGCTCTCGGCGGACACGCCCAGAACCGACGCGTAAATCCCCGCGAGCCCGGCGCCCGGCCGATCCGTGGCATTGACCGTGAGCGACACCTCCTCGAGCTCGCCCAGTCGCGGTCGCAAGTGAGAGAGAACGGCCTCACGCACTCGTTCCCTTCGCTCGAAGTAGTCTCGTTCGCCCGCGAGGAAACGGTCGACGAGAGGCACCGCCATCGTCAGATTCAGAACCCGCCCCGACCGCACTCCCATCACTTTCAGGTCCTCGCCCGTCTCCGGAAACGAGGTCTTGAAGCCCGTGGAGTTCGCGAACCGCTCGGTCTCGAGGACCAGCCTCTCGGTTTCGGTCATCGGCGCATAGCCCACCGCGGCCGAGGTGTCGTTCGACGCGACCTCCCCCGCGTACAAGCCCGTAAGCTCCGGCGCCCCCGGTCTCATGGCTACTTCGTACGAGACGTGCGCCACCGGATCCACGTGTCGGAGATGACTGCGAATCCAAGCTCGAGCCGTCTCGACGGCGAGGCCCGCGACGTCCAGACTCTCGCCGTTCCAGGTCATCGTCGCGCGGTCGCCCATGATGAGGCGCATCGGCTCGACGACCGATCCCCCTCCCCACGCGTGGATCACGTCGCCGGCGGCGAGAAGCGCCTTGTCGCAGTTGAAGTGCTGGACGGCGCCGGTTCGCTCCAGGTACATGGCCGCGAGAGCCTGCGCCACCCGTTCCATGATCGCGTCGCAGAGCGTGTCGGGATGGCCGAGGCCCTTCCGCTCGACGATCTCCACCTCGAGCTCGCCGGTCTTCGGCCCGGAGGCGCGTTGGAGCACGGGAGGCGTCATCATGAGTGTGGTGCCGTCCCCCTCGTTACGCGAACCGACGAACGTAGAAGACGTGGTCCCGGTAGGTGACCGGTTTCAACCGATCCTCCGCCACCAGGCGATCGAGCACTCCGCGGTCGGCCTGACTCCTGGCCAGGAGCGCGAGAGCGGCGTCTTCGCGCATCGGATGGACCGCGGTGATCGACAGGAGATCCTGAACGGCGTCGCCGGTGGCCCCGAAGGCCGTGCCCTCGAAGCCGGTGATCAGCTCCACGTCAGGCAGCCGGTCGGAGAACCTTTGAAACGCGTGGTTGAACGCCTCCTCGTCCGCGGGCCGCACCCAGGGCTCCGCGGGCGGACGGGTCGGCGCCGAGATGTAGGCGATCGCCGGCCGCAGGCGCTCCACGAACGCGGCCACGGCCTCGATCGCCGCCTCCCCGTCGTTCAAGCCCTGGACCAGCATGGTCTCGGTCACGAGCTTCCCGCGGAACTCCCTGGCGAACTGGAGCATCCCCTCGAGAACCGTGGAAAGGGAAAGTGAAGCGTGGGGCCGATTGACCTTTCGCCAGGTCGTCTCATCCGCGGCGTCCACTTTCAGCGAGACCCAGTCGGCCTTCCCGAGCGCCGCGCGGACGTCTTCGCGAAACGTCAGAGAGCCGTTCGAAATGACGGCGATGGGGATTTCGAGCGAACGGAGGTCGTCGATCTCCTCGCCGAGGCCAAAGTCGAGCGTGGGCTCGCCGTCGGGAACGAACGTGAGGAAGTCGATGCCCTCGCCGCGCTCGCGAAGCTTCTGGACGTGGCGGGTCACCGCCTCGACGACCGCCCCGGGCGGCCAGAACCTCATGGGCTCGATCTCGGTCGCGGGCGTCGGCCCGACCTGGCAGTAGACGCAGGAGTAGGAGCAGGTCTTCACCGGCACGTTGCCGATTCCGAGACTACGACCAAGACGGCGCGAGGGCACCGGCCCGAAGACCGTCAACTTCGGATTGGTGCGGGGTTCACCTCCCGCGGTTTCGGTCATGACGCAGCTTAACGTCGAGGCGTGGGAAAGCAAAATGCGCTGGCTTCCCGTCACCGTCAAAGCAATGGGCGATTACCGCTCGTTCCGTGACCGGATCACTCGATGTGCTGTACAATCCGGTTTCGAGAAACCGACCCTGACGCGACCGCCGGGTCATGACACCGAAGTCCTCGAGTCCGCAGCGGGTGTGATTGTCGACACTGACCTGGATCATCGCCAGCGGAATCCTCATGAGCCTTCTTGCGCTCGTCGGAAGCGCGACACTCCTTCTTCGTCCGGCGACGCTCGAGCGGCTTCTGCAACCGCTCGTCGCGTTCGCCGCGGGATCCCTTCTGGGCGGCGCGTTCTTCCACATGCTGCCGGCGGCGACCGAAGGGGGTCTTTCGACCGCAGAAGCCTCCCTGTGGTTGATGGTGGGGTTCACCCTCTTTCTCGCGCTGGAGCAGTTTCTTCACTGGCATCATTGCCACCGCGCCTCGGCGGAGTGCAAGGAGCCGCTCACCTATCTGATCCTGCTCGGGGACGGTCTCCATAACTTTCTCGGTGGCCTCGGCGTCGCGGGAGTTTTCCTGCTCGACGTGCGGCTGGGGGTCGGTGCCTGGCTCGCGGCTGCCGCGCACGAAGTGCCGCAGGAGCTCGGAGACTTCGGCGTCCTGGTCCACGGCGGCTGGAAGAAAGGCCGGGCCCTCACGTTCAACTTTCTCTCCGGTCTGACGTTTCTCGTCGGAGGCCTGGTGGCTTATGCCGCTTCTGCAACGATTGAAGTCGCGGTGCTCGTTCCTTTCGCCGCGGGGAACTTCATCTACATCGGCGCCTCGGACCTGGTTCCCGAAGTGAACAAGCATCACAGCGTCTCCGTCAACCTGGTGAATTTCTCTTCGTTCGCCGCCGGGCTCGCGCTGCTCTGGGCGATTCGGCTCGTGCTCGGTTAGTGCTCCCCAGCGCCAACCCTTTCGACGACCCGGGAGTCGCCGCTCGTTACGAGGACTGGTACCTGGGTCCCGGCGCGTCCGCGGATCACCTGGAGAAAGAGCTTCTTTCCAAGGCGCTCGAGACGTTCCCCGAGCGGAAGACCCTGCTCGAGGTGGGATGCGGGACCGGACACTTCACACGATGGTTCATGGACCAGGGTCTGGCGACCATCGGAGTGGACGTTTCCAGGACGATGCTCTCCGAGGCGCGCCATCTGGGAACGAGCGCCTGCGCGCTGGCGAACGCTTCCGCTCTCCCCTTCGCCGATCGAAGCTTCGACCTCGTCGCCCTGGTGGCGACGCTCGAGTTTCTACCGGCGCCCGAGCGGGCGCTCCAGGAGGCTGTGCGCGTCGCGCGACACGGGCTGGTCCTCGGAACGTTCAACCGTTTCAGCCTGCACGCTCTGAGGCGGCGCTTCCGCCCGAGCCCCGTATGGCAACGAGCCCACTTCTACGCTCCCTTCGAGATCCGGCGACTCCTGGCGGAAGCCGCCGGGAGCCGGTCTCGCGGCGTCCTCCGGTGGGCGGGCTCATGGTCCCGGATTCCGTGCAGCGATTTCATCACCACCGCCCTGAGGCTCTCGTCGGATGAATGAGGAGGTTCCCGTGCAAATCCTATCCGCCCAGGTCAGTCTCTATCCCCTGCGTCAGACGTCTCTGTCGGAGCCGATCGACCATCTCCTGCGCGTCCTTCACTCCCGTGGTCTCGAGGTCCGGCCCGGCCCCATGAGCACCCTGGTTCTGGGAAGCGTCGAGGCCCTGTTCGACGGTCTGGAGCAGGCGTTCCGTGAGGCCGCGGATCGCGGCGAGGTCGTCATGGTGGCAACGTTCTCGAACGCCTGCTCTATCGAGCGCCCCGCGCAGTAGGATCCGCTTTCACCGAAACAGTCTAGTTACTCGATCCGCCGCGAGGCGGCAGACCGGAGGGCGGACCGTGCGAAACCCGGTCCAGCGCATCCTCAGCCGCGGAAGGGTCCGCTGCAGGAATCGAACGCAGTCTTCATCCAACACGGCGGATGGTCAGTATCTCCTTCGTGCCGTCGTCGCGGACGACTTCGATGCCGGGCAGAAAACCGTCACCCTCCTCGACGGCCCAGATTTCTCTGGGGCGGAACACGAGATGATCCATGTTCTCGAGGAGTACTTCGAGGGCCTGGCTCCTCGCATCGTACGAGATACCCAGGAGGCGGGCGGCCGCGGTCTCGACCTGATCGCCCAGCAGGGGAGAGAGCAGCTCGATTCTGGCCGTTTCCGGCCGAGCGTCCCTCAAGTGTCGCTTGGTGAACCGGTCGAAGTAGCTCTTCCATTCCTGACGGGGAATCTGCTTTGTCGCTGCCTTTGGATCCATCGAACCCTCCGCTTACTCCGACTTTCAAGGAACGTGCCAGGCCGCGCGGATTGCCTCCTGCTGACCCTCGCCGCATTCAGCGCTGTCGCCGTGTCGGGCGCTGGGGGATTCGACGCGCGGCCGGGGCATTTGCCGCGACCGCCCGCCAATTCAGCGCACGCGTTTCTCCCCGAGCTCAATAAAGACCGAGAAACGGATAGCGCCCGAGGTCATCGCGGAAGCCCAACGCCAGCTCCTTCGCCTTGGCCTGGAACTCCTCGGGAGACTGGAAGCGGAACGTCTCGCGGACGGGCCTGACGTGGGCGACGACGTCGGGGAAGCCGCGGGTCTCCCAGAGCCGGCAGGCGCGGCGAAAACCTCCTTGGTGAATGGGCGCAATCTCGTTCCCGTCGCGCATCAGGAGCCTCTCTTCCCGGAGAGCCAGACCACGACTTTCGCGAGAAGAAGGACCCAGGGCGCTCCATGAAGGAGCAGGTCGAGCCAGTCGATGGGTTTTCGGGAGATCGCCCTGGAGGAGCATCTGGAGCTTCTCGACCACGTGAGGCGGCCGAAAGGGGGCCAGGCCGAGGGTGAGGCAGAGAACCACGATGAGGCCCCAGGGAAGGCGTTGGATGCAGGACAGGAGGCTTTCAGTCGTCAATATCGGTGCCCCCCGTCGCTCGGCATCCGATCGCGAGTCCCGATACGGCTGCTCGCGGCCGCGAGCGCGAACCCGACGGCGTCATGGACGCAGCCACGCCCTCAGGCGAAGGCGGTATCGAGCACCATCATCAGGAGGAAACCGAGAATCACACCCACCGTGCCCGCGAGCCCTTGCCCCTCCCGGTGGCTCTCGGGGATGATCTCGTTGCTGATCACGAAGAGCATGGCTCCGGCGGCGAAGCCCATCCCCCAGGGAAGCAGCGCCTCCGAGAACGCGACGGCGACGACCCCCAGAACGGCGCCCACGAACTCGACGAGACCGGTGAGGAGAGCCACCAGGAACGAGCGCCCCCTCGAATATCCGATCTCCACCAGCGCCAGGGCGACGGCGAGTCCTTCGGGAAGGTTCTGCAGAGAGATCCCGACCGCGAGACTGGCGCCGTTTCCCATGGACCCTCCGCCGAAGCCAACCCCTACCGCCAACCCCTCGGGAAAGTTGTGAATCGTGATCGCGAAAACGAAGAGCCAGACGCGCGAGAGACGTCGGATCGCGATACCCTCGAGTCCCTTGATGAAGTGCTCGTGGGGGAGATACCGGTTGGCCGCGAGGAGACCGAGGGCGCCGAGCACCATCCCCGAAGCAACCATTCCCGAGCCGGCGAGGCCCGCATGCCCCATTCGAGCGGCGGCCTCGATGCCCGGAACGATTAGGGAGAACGACGTCGCCGCCAGCATCACCCCCGCGCCGAAGCCGAGCATCATGGCGCTGGTGGAGGGTCGGACGGCCTTGACGAAGAACAGGACGGGAACGGCGCCGAGTCCAGTGGCCAGGCCTGCGATGAGGCCGGCAAGGCTTCCGATCCAGATGAGCGAGGCGGGGTCGAGCGGCGTCTCGGCAGGGGGCACGAATCTCTCTCGACATCGCCGGCGACATCTCCCGCCGGGG
Source organism: uncultured Acidobacteriota bacterium (assembly GCA_963716925.1). GTDB lineage: Bacteria > Acidobacteriota > Vicinamibacteria > Marinacidobacterales > SMYC01 > DAISKN01. Next base: position 270,006 of record CAVQUX010000006.1, read on the forward strand.
CGCCGGGGTTACTCCTCCAGGAGACTTCGCAGCATCCAGGCCGTCTTCTCGTGGACCTGGAGACGCTGCGTGAGGAGATCCGCGGTAGCCTGGTCCGAGGCCTTCTCGGCAGCGGGGATCACGGCGCGGGCGGTGCCGACTACAGTCTCGTGGCCTTCGAGGAGAAGCCGGATCATCTCCTTCGCCTTCGGGACGCCTTCGGTATCCGGGATACCGGAAAGCCGTGAGAACGCGGCGTAGCTGGCGGGGGCCGGGTGGCCGAGCGAACGAATCCGCTCGGCGATCGCGTCGACCGCCAACGCCAGCTCCGTGTACTGCTGCTCGAACAGGAGATGAAGCGTCTGGAACATGGGACCGGTGACGTTCCAGTGAAAATTATGCGTCTTCAAGTACATCGTATAGCTTTCGGCCAGGAGCTTCGAGAGCTCGCCGGCGAGATATGCTCTGTCTTTCTCATTGATACCGATACCCATTTCCAGACTCCTTCTCTCTTTCCGTCGAAAGGCGTTAGCGCTTCAATGCTTCCCGTACTCGAGGCTCTTCCCCCGCCGCTGGGCGTAGATGTAGGCCTCGATGGCACGCATCCGTTCATCGTCCGGCTCGAATCGGGTGCCGCGCACCGGCTGCTCGACGCACCAGTTGATCATGTCCCGGAGCAGGGCCACGCGCCCCATCTGCACCTGGAACTTCGGGTAGGTTTCCGGATGGGTGTTGGCGCCGTCCGGATGGCACATGTCGCAGGAGACGGCGACCGTGCTTCGCAGCGCATTGGCGTCGTGAAAGATGCGCGAGCCCTCGACGACCAGCTTCTCCGTTTCCCGGGCCCACACCAGAAGGTCTCGTTCCGTGTACTGGGCGTAGACGTGACCTTTGCCCTGCTCTCCGCTCTGGAGCAGCGCCGAGTTGTCTGCCGGGGGTTGAATCTTGTGACGCTCCTTTTCCTCCGCGACCCAGTCCGATGCTTTGTCCGGGTTCTTTCGCTTCCACTGCGACAGGATGGAGTCGGCGAGCGCCTGCCCCTCCTTCTTCTCCTGTTCTTCCTTCTTCTCCTGCCCTCCCGAGCCGGTTCCCGAAAGAAGCGCAGCGACGGCGAGGGTCGTTCCCCAAATCGACAGAAGCCTCGTTCCTTGGCTCAAGGTTCCCTCCTCTTCTCGTTTCCTTGCGTCAGTAGCTCGGCCGGTTCGGCCGCGCCGGCAGCGATTCCCTTGCCCCAGCTCATGGTGTACTCCCTCGCGACCGTGACCGGGTTCCGGTTCCAGAAGTTGTAGACCTTGTCCACCAGACCGTCGGGGTGGACCCGCACCTCGCCGTCTCCGCAGCCGTCCTGAGGATTGAAGGGATCCGGCCGGCTCATCTGGATGGTGAGCGGGGGCATTCCTTCGGGGGCATAGGGCCAGGGCCAGGCGGTGGCCAGCATGCCGTGGAAGTGGATGTTGCCGATGCGGTTGGTGAGCATCTGGTGGGTGTGGCCGTGAATGACCGACACGTTCTCGAACCGGTTCAGAATCGCCTGCACCTCGTCGGCGTCGTCCGTCCAGAAATTCCAGTTCTTGTAGAGCTTGTAGAGCGGCGAGTGCGAAAAGACGACCAGCGGAGTGTCGTTCCCGTAACGCGACGAGATCGTTCTGGAGCCACCGCCTCTGCTCGGCGCCTACGGTGAACGGCCGCTGGACGCCGTTGTCGAGACCGGCGACGGTTTTCATCCGCTCCATAGGACTCATTCCGCGAACGGTCCAGAAGTCCTCCTCGACCACGCTCATCAGGGTGACGAAGTGGACTCCCTTGTGATCCCACGAATACGTCGGCTGACCGAACAGGGATTTCCACTTCTCCCCCAGGTCCAGATACCAGTCGTGCTCTCCGACCATGACCCGGAGGGGGGCCTTGAGGCCCTTCAGGATCTGGGCGCCGAGGTCGAGCTCTTTCGCCTGCCCGAGCTGGGCGAGGTCTCCTCCGTAGAGAACGAAATCCGGCTGGGGATCCAGCTGGTTCACGTCGTCGACGGCGCGCAGCAGCGAGCGGACGAAGCGATCGTTGACGTCCTGCTCGTACAGGTGAGAATCGGAGATGTAGGCGAACTGGATATCGGACCCGGTCCCGGTCTGGAGGGCGGACAGGCGGACGGGCTGGAACGAAGTGCGGTGGAACGATCCCTCTGGCTGCCGCCGCTCCCAGCGCCGCCGCCGACACCTTGATGAACGAACGCCTGTCGAGCGATTTCAGGGCCTGGAAGAACTCGTTCCGCTCCTCCATATACCGCGTCTCGACGCTCTTGTGTTTCGGCCTCATCGCTTTGCTCCTTCTACTTGATGCGCTCCTCGAAGGCCATCTTCCTTCGCAAGGCCAGGTCATCGTCGCGAAAGGGACGCTTCTGCGCGGCCTGCGCTTTCTGTCGCTCCATCTGCCCCTGGTTCTCGGTTCGGAATCGATCGTCGGTCAGTGTGAAGAGGAAAGCCACGACTTGATTGATTTCCTCCTCGGTGAGAGCCAGGGCCTCCATGCCGCCGTCCAGATACGGGTTGGCCTCTCCGCCCTTGTTGTAGTGATCCATCACGTCCCACAGAGTCTCGAGGCTTCCGTCGTGCATGTAGGGTTGGGTAATCCCGATGTTCAGAATCATCGAGGTGCGGAACGAGCCGATGTCGGAACGGTTCTTGGTGACCATGAACCGGCCGAGCTCGCTCAGGTCGGTCCCGATCGCCAGCTCCTCGAGCTTCTCCGCCGAAGGATCCTGCGCGAGAGCGGTGAGCGCGTTTTTCGCCAGGAGCTCGAAATTCTGGGTTCGGGCCGAGACCCCGATGTTGTGAAACCGGTTGTCGGTCCCGAGCGGACTCGAGAGGTTCATCGGATGGCAGGTAACGCAGCGGGCCTTTTCGTTGTAGAGCCGGAACCCCTGCTTCGCATCCGCGGAAATCGCGTTCCCGTCGCCGAGGAGGAATCTCCGGAAGGGGGAATCGACGAACACCAGGGTGCGCTCGAAGGCCCCGATCGCGCGCCCGATGTCTTCGTAGTTCACGTCCCGGCCGTAGGCGGCCTGGAACATCTTCTTGTACTCGGGATCCCCGGCGATCGCTCTCGCCGCGGACTCGCCATCGGGAAAGCCCATCTCGATGGGATTGGTGATCGGCATGCGGGCCTGGTGGTCCAGACTGGGCGAACGCCCGTCCAGGAACAACGTCTGCAACAGAGCGGCGTTCATGACCGTGGGCGCGTTCCGGCGTCCGAGCTGCCCGGCGATCCCCTCGGACGTCTTACGCTGGTCGGTGAAGGCCCGGGTGACGTCATGGCAGGTCGCGCAGGACACGGTAGCGTCCTTCGAGAGCCGCTCGTCGAAATAGAGCTTCTTGCCGAGAGCGACCCGCTCCGGCGTCGTTCTGTTGTCCTCGGGAACGAATGCCTGCCACACGATCGGATCGAACCCCGGCGGCGCTTCGGCCACGTCGGCCTGGAGCACGAGCTTGTCGAGCTCCTTTATCTGGTAATTCATGCTCGCGGCTCCATGGTGCGCCCTGGGTATCTGTCCCTGGCCCGTGCGAGGAACCGAGACGGCGAGCGAGACCGAAAGGACCAGAGCGCTCGAGAAAACCAGCGGCAGTTTGTAGAATGAACGGTCTTTTCCGTGCATCGTCGTCAACCTCCACGAATTCATCGGACGGAGAACGCCTTCATTCGACGAGCTCGAGTCCGACCGGGGTGGCCCGAAAGCTCCCTCCGGTCTCCTCGATCAGGTCCGCCCCCGCGAGCTCTCGTACGGCCGAGCGAACGCGATAAAGAGGCAGCCCGGTTTCCCGGGCCACCTCTTCCAAACGCTTCGCGCTCGTCAGTGCTTTCAAGATGGCCTCCGCCTGTGAGCTGAGAGTTCCATCCGGATTCACGCAACCCATGATGCTCTCTAAAGCTCTTTCTTGCAGAAATACCAATCCTTGCACTCGAAACCCTGCTTCATGCGCGCCGCGGCGTCCTCCGCGGTCTTGGGAGGGGGCACGATCACCTTGTCTCCGGGACGCCAGTTCGCCGGGGTCGCGACCCCGTGCTTGTCGGTCGTCTGCAAACCGTCGACCAGCCGAAGGATCTCGGCCATGTTTCGGCCCGTGGTCAACGGGTAATAGATCATCGCGCGCAACACGCCTTTGTCGTCGATGACGAAGACCGCCCGGCTCGTCTCGGTCTTGCTTTCTCCCGGCATGATCATCCCGTACTTCGACGCCACTTCCTTGTTCAAGTCGGCGATGATCGGAAAAGGGATGGTGACCCCGAACTTCTCCTCGATGTTGCGGATCCACGCGATGTGAGAGTAAGTGCTGTCGATGCTGAGCCCGAGGAGCTCCACGTTTCTCTTTCGAAGCTCGGGGGCGATCTCGGCGAACGCGATGAACTCCGTCGTACACACGGGAGTGAAATCCGCGGGATGGCTGAACAAGATGAGCCAGCTCCCCTTGAAATCGCTCAAACGAAGGGTTCCATGGGTGGTCTCCGCTTCGAAGTCGGGTGCCGCTTCACCCAGGCGCGGAAGACCCCTGGGACCAATCTCTTCCGGTATCTGCTTCACTGATTCGGGCATGGTTTCTGTCCTCCTTGTTGTTCGAGACAAAATCACCTGGAAGGATTCGCGGTTTCTCGACTCCGAAACATGGGAGCAAGATACGTGCCGGCGCCAATCGATCGGAAAGCCCGGGAAAACCCGGATTCCGGGTGGAAACGGCGGTGAACGCGGGACTCTCCGGTGTCGCTCTGCGGCTCCTCACCCAGCGGCGTCCACGAACTTGGTCTTTTCGCCCGCCCCAGGCGGGCTCTCAGGAAAGAGCGACGCCGTTTCTCCTTCGGTAGGCCTCGCGATAGAGCCCTTCGTAGCTTTCGGCGGCACGGGACCAGGAGAAGTCCAGATTCATTCCCCGGCGTCGCATGGTATCCACGTCGCCGGGACGGTCGAAGTACGTCGACAGAGCCCAGCCCACGGTGTCCCCCAGACTCTTCGCATCGAGCCGATACATCACGAACCCGGTGCCCTCTCCCGCGGCCTCGTCGTAGTTCTGGACGGTGTCGGCCAGGCCTCCCGTCGCGTGAACGATCGGGAGCGTTCCGTAGCGGAGGCTGTACATCTGGTTGAGGCCGCAGGGCTCGAAACGCGAAGGCATGAGAAAGAAGTCGCATCCGGCCTCGATGCGGTGGGCGAGCCCGTTGTCGAATCCGATCCGCGCCCGGAACTTCTCTCCCCGTGCGCGAGACAGGGCCGTGAAGTACTCCTCGGCGTCCGAATCGCCGGATCCCAGGAGCACGATCGAAAGGTCCCAACCCAGGAGTCTTTCCATGGCCTGGGCGAGCAGGTCGAAACCCTTCTGAGGCGTGAGGCGGGATACGGCGCCGAAGAGCGGGGTCTTCTCCCGCACCGGAAGACCCATTTCCCGCTGCAGCTCCCGTTTGCACATCGCCTTGCCAGCGATGTCTTCCGCTGTGTAATTGGCGGGAAGGTGTCGGTCCGTTCTTGGGTCCCATTCTCCGGTATCGATTCCGTTCAGGATCCCGCGGAGGTCCGCGCTTCGGGCGGCGATGACTCCGTCGAGCCCGGCGCCGTGCTCCGGACGCTGGATCTCCCGCGCGTACGTGGGGCTCACCGTCGAAAGAAGGGAGGCGTGGACGAGCCCCCCTTTCATGAGATTCACGGCACCGTAGTGCTCGAGCTCTCCGGGGACGTAGTGCTCGCGGCCGAGGCCGGTCACGAACAGCCCGCTTCCGTCGAACACCCCTTGAAAAGCCAGGTTGTGGATGGTGAAGAGCGTGGCGGCGCGCCGCAGCGCAGTCACCCGGTAGAGGGTGTCGAGGTAGACGGGGACGAGAGCCGTCTGCCAGTCGTTGGCGTGAACCACATCCGGTTCGAAGCCGAGAGCTTTCGCGAGCTCCAGGGAGGCCCGGGAGAAGAACGTGAAACGCTCGAGGTTGTCCGCGTAGCCGCCCCCATCCGCGGGACCGTAGACTTCGGGCCGATCGAAATAGCCCCGATGCTCGAGAAAGTAGACGAGAACATCGCTTCCGGGAAGGGTCCCCATGCGGACGGCCGACCGCGCCGTCCCGTAGTACATGGGCACTTCGAGAACGCCCTCGAGGGGCTCGAGCTCGTCCCAGCGGATTCCGCGGTAAAGAGGCATGACAACGCGCACGTCGATTCCGCGGGCCTTCAGGGCCTTGGGCAGCGCGCCGGCGACGTCGCCGAGTCCGCCGGTTTTTCGAAACGGCGTCACCTCGGAGCTGAGGAAGAGGACTTTCAACGACATGATTCAGGCGGCGTAGACGCGGTAGTCGATATCGGGAAAGAGGTTGTCCTCGAGCTCGAGCCCGCGCAGAAGCCGCTCGCTCACGCGGCCCGCCTTCAGCTGGTCGTACAGATGATTGAAGCGGATGATGTGGTCGTTGAAGCGGCGGGTGGCATAGGCAGTGGTCGTCCCCGTGGAGAGGATGAACGGCCAGTCGCTCGACTGCGCCAGCATGAGCTCCCGCGCCGCCTGGTTGAGGGCACGTCGAACCAGCGGATCGGCCTCGTTCGCGCGCTCCTTCGCGAGCTCGACCATGCGCTCGCCCGCGGCGTGCAGGTGTGGCCAGATCCAGGCGTTGGTCTCGTTCAGCCACTGCTCGTTGAAGCCCTTCAGTCCCCACGAGGAAGGCGAAGGAGTGACCCTCTGGTTCGTCGGGTGCCGCTCGAGGTAGAGGCCGGGAGTCAGGGTTTCGATCACCTGCTGATCGAAATGGAGCTGTCGGAAGAGATCGCCTAGAAACACCGGGCCCTCGAACCACCAATGGCCGAAGAGCTCGGCATCGTAGGGGCTCACGATGAGCGGCGGACGATCCATACCGGCCGAAAGACGCTCGACCTGCTTCTCCATGCTGCCGCGGAAGTGCGCCGCGTGAAGGCCCGCCCTCCCCCGCGCGATCTCGGGGTCGTAGACCCACTTGTCGTGCAGGTGCTCGTGAGTGATGGCGTGGTACTTGAAACCGGTGTAGAGCCGGTGCCCCTCGGGATGGACGTGGGGGCCGATGTAGTCCAGGGGAAGATCGAATCCGATGTCCCGGTAGAAATCCCGGTAAAGGGGGTCTCCGGGATATCCATGCTCGGCGCTCCATACCTGCTCGGAGCTCTCGGTGTCCCGCGCGAACGCCGCGACGCCCGAAGGACAGTACACGGGCGCGTAGACGTCGTAGACCGGCGGCTCATCGGCGTAGAGAAGCGCATGGGAGTCGACGACGAAGTAGCGGATTCCGGCCTCGCGGAGGAGCTCGTCGACCCCGGGCGCGTAGCCGCACTCCCCGAGCCAGAGGCCCGGGGGACGACGGCCGAAATGCTTCTCGTAGAGCTCCACCGCGGTATGAACCTGGGCGCGCAGCACCGGCCGGTTCTGATCGAGAAGAGGAAAGAACGCGTGCGTCGCCGTCGAGGTGATGATCTCGAGCTGGCCCGCGTCCTGGAGCTTCCGGTAGGCGCGAACCAGATCACCCTGGAGAGAGTGCCAGACGTCCCTCAGGGTCAGGAAGCGATCGTGATACATCAGCGCCAGACGCTGGTAGGACGGCTCGTTCCGGGTTCGATCGATCTCCTTCTCCGCCAGGAGAACGAGCTCATCGAGGTGGGAGGCCGCGCGCTCCTTCAGCAGGTCGTCGGTGAGCATCGATATCAGGGGCGCGGAAAGGGAGAGAGTGCAGCGGAAGGCGACGCCGTCTCGAGCGAGGTCCTCGAACGTTCCAAGGAGCGGAAGGTAGGTATCCACGATGGCTTCGTAGAGCCACCGCTCCTCCATCACCGTGGGGTCGCCCGGGTGCCGGACGAACGGCAGATGGGCGTGAAGCACGAGGGCGAAGTAGCCTGCGCCCATCGCGGGTCAGCGTCGCCCGCTCGCCCCACCACCGAGTCGCCGCTCGCTCCCGCCGCGAACGAGCTTCTCGCTCGCGCCCCGAACGAGCCTCTCGCTCGCAGCCGCGTAGACGCGCTCGCTCGCGCCTCCGAGGCGTCGTTCGCTGGCCCCGCGATACAGAAGCTCGGAGGCGCCCGACAGCCTCAGCTCGCTCGCGCCGCGGAACCGTCTCTCGCTTCCGCCCGAGAGGGCCGAGCTTCCGGCCATCCGCCGGGGAATGCTCTCGAGCGCCGTCTGCCCGCCGCTCTCGATCGCCCAGGACCGATGGATCGTCCAGCGCGAAACCACCCGCCGCTCCTCGAATGCAGAAAGACCGCGAACGACGACCTGCCAGGGACCGAATACCAGGTGAGTGCGGCCGTCCACCTCGAAGCTCGTCACCTCACCAGGGTAGGTTTCCCAGACCGGCGCGGGCGCGTTCACCGCAAGCATGTCCGGTCCTTCCTCCCAGACGCGCACCTCGACCGGAGCTTCCCAGCGTGTCTGGATCTCCCGCTCCCGCCGGACCTCGTCCACGCTTTCTTCCGGCCGAGCGGGCGGCTCAACGCGAGCCGTCGACTTCGGCGAAGCGGGATCGGTTCCTTGCGCAGGGACCTCCACGAACCTCGGGCTTCGCCGGGCGTCGGAAGAGACCACCGGCTCTGCCGATTCCACGACCCGGGGCGGTTCCGCGGAAGCTCGGACGGTGAGCCACTGGGGCTCCCGGTAGGGCGCGGGCGAGCGCCTCGGAAAGATAACTCTTCCCGACCGGGCGATGCGGGCGAAGCCTCCTTCCGGAGACCTCATGCCAACCTCCACGAAGGCCTCGGATCCCGCCTTTCCGACGTCGAAGAACCACTGCCGCGATCCATTCTCGACCCGATGATCGAAGTAACTGTGAGCGTTCGTGCCATCGAACAGGCGGCCCGTCGTGTCGTAGATGCGAAGGTTCAGCCACGCCCCGGAAGCACCAGCTCCGAGCTTTTCTCGCACACGCTCTCTCGCCTCGTCGGTGACCTCCCAGTAGACGTAGAGGCGGTCGGGATCGACGGGAAGGGCGCGGACCCGATCCCGCCCGTAGGACCAGGGAATGTGTTCCGGAGCTTCCCGCGGTGCGGTCGCGGAGAGCTCTTCATCGGTGAGCGAGTACTTGTGCGCTTCGAATTCGGCGCGGCTCCTCGGGGCGTGCTCCACGACGGTCGGCTTCGCTTCCGGCGCGGGAGGAGGAGCCTCTTCCATCGTTCGGGGGCTCTCGGCCTCCCGAAGAGCGCGCCAGAGTCGATCCGCGAGCTCGTTCTTGCGGAGCCGCGAGACACCGGTGAGACCGAGGACGCGCGACGCGGAAAGCAGCTTCGCTCGGGAAGCTCCCTCCAGGGTCTCCTTCACCAGCGCCGCTGATTCCGACTCTCCGAGCGTCTTTCGAATCTTCGCCTCGAGGCGAGGCTTCCCCGAGCCCGCGGGTCTCTTCTTTCGAACGGTTCGTCTCTTCGTCATCCTGGCGCACTGCCTTCACCAAACGCAGGCATTCTAACAAAAGCCGGGGTGAGGAGTACGTAGTACGCGGGGCTCGACTCATGGTCTGGCGCGGAACGATCGCCGCAGCGGATCCTCGCGAGCCTCGAAGGAAGCCATCCCTCGATTTGGCGAAGACCACGAGGAGTCAATCGGACTCGAGCTTCTTCCTCCGGGAGCGGGTGAGTGCGCTCGAAATCCTCCATCCTCGCTCGGCGAGCTCGTCGGCTTGCTTGATCAGAAGCCACTGCCTGCGTTCTTCTTTGAAGCGGACGAGCGTGAAGCCGCCCTTCAGCTTCCGGCCGTGCAGGGTGAAGCTGAGCTTGCCTCGGTCGAGATCCACTTCGGGATCGTCGCTCGAGGGCGTAAACGTCCCCCGATCCCAGATCACCACCGGCCCCGCCCCATATTCCCCTTCCGGAATGATCCCCTCGAAATCGCCGTAGCTCAGCGGATGGTCGGGAACCTGAACCGCGAGGCGCTTTTCCGCCGGGTCCATCGAGGGTCCTTTCGGCACCGCCCAGGACTTCAGGACACCGCCGATCTGAAGCCGGAAGTCGAAGTGGTGGCGCCGGGCGTCATGCTCGTGAACGACGAACCGCACGTCGGTGTCAGCGGAGCCCCAACATCGCTTGTTCGCCTTTGGCGCCTTCGAGAATCAGCCGGGTCTCCCGGTTGCCCTTTTCCATCTCCACCACCACCCGCTTGACGTCGGCCACCTTGTGCGCGAGGTGGCGCTTTCCATCCAAGCCCTCGTCGCCCATGAGGATCTCGACGTCGAGAGCGCCCGATGGCTGGTTGTCCAGGTCGAGCCCGATCAGCGGAAGGCCTTCGGCCTCCGTCATCTGGGTCGTTCCGTACAGCAGATTCAGGGTAACGGGTCGCGTCTCGTGCCTCTCGGTGAAATCCTTCAGGAAGCTCTTCAAGCTCGAAAGCTCGATCTCTTGTTTCATGGCACCTACCTCCGGGGACCAACCTTCAAATCGTGTGCCACCCGCCTGCGCCCGCTCTTCACCGGAAGCGCGGACGCGCCGGCGCCGACTGGTGGAGAACGCCCCATCGGTGAGCGCACTCACCCACCTTTCGGGCCGCGCGCCCGGGATCGACGGTCGTGGGACTGCTCCGGGGTGGCACGTGGATTGCTCCTGACTCCAACGGAGGGCCTGGAGCCATGCGAACCGACCGGAAGACCAGAAAGAGGATCGAGCAGGAGCTCGAACGAGTGAATCAGGCGGTCGTCATCGTCAAGAAGGAGCCTCGAGCGGAAGAGCTCGAGGGTCTTGGAGACAATACCCCTCTGTCCGAGGAGATCGATGCGATGCTCGCCACCGAGGAGGGTGAGCTCCGAAGCGCTCTGCTGTCGAGGTATCTGGACCGCGCCGCGGCGCTCGACGAGGCTCGCAACCGCCTGGATGCCGGAACCTACGGGCTATGTGCCGCGTGCGGAGAAGAGATCTCCGCGAAGCGCCTGTCGGCGGTGCCCGAGGCTCTCCACTGCACCCGCTGTCAGGAGGAAGTCGAAAGGGCGAGGCATCCGGAAATCCACGCCCACGAATGGAAGCGCGCGGAGGAGACGTTTCGCGAGCGTCTCGCCACCGAGGAGCCGGAGCCCAGGGCCGTCACGGGAGAGGGAACCTGACTCGGTGGATTTCCGGAACCGTCAGACCTGGATGTGCACCAGGGCGGGCGCCTCGACGCCTTTGCAGACGCGGCAGGTCCTGGACTCCAGGACGTTCTCCCACATCTTCCGGCGCATGTGCTTCCACTTGGGGCCGGTCCAGATCTCCTCGATCGACTGCTGGTGCACGTTCCCCATGGCGAGGGTCCCTTCGTAGTCCGTGCAGCATACGGTGACGGTGCCGTCCCAGAGGATCACGAACTGCTCGTTGGGGGCGGGACAGTAGCCGTCGACCGCCGCCTTCACCTTGTCTCCCTGGATCACGTTTCCCCAGCTATGGAGCGCTTTCCAGAGAATCTCCACACCGGGAAGGATCTCGTATCGACCCTTGTCGGCGTCGTGCTCGAGGAACCGGAAACCTCCATCGACGAAATTCAGGTCGTGTTTCTTCGGGGGAAGCCCGTACTTGCGCTCGAGCGCGCGAGCGAAAGCGATCCATTCGAGCATCACCCGGTCCGCCTGGCTGTTCGAGCCGACGATGCGGATGTCGCGGGAGCCGAGGGTGTTCATGACGTCGAGCTCGAGATGGGTGCGGGCGCCCTTGGCCACCTTGCGCTCCACCGCCATCCGCACCTTGTCGAGGTAGAGGTCGAAGGTGAGCTTCTTGTTCTTGGCCTTGCGCGTCTTGAACGACTCGGCGTCGGGCGTCTGGTAGCTCAGGATGAAGTTGGTGAGCCCGGCGTCGTAGAGCCCGTCGACCAGCTCCTCGGTGAGAAGGCTGCAGTTGGTATTGAGCTCGATGGGAATCCCCTTTTCCTTCTCGGCGTAGCGCACGATGTCGACCAGCCGGGGGTGGATCGTGGGCTCGCCCATCTGATGGAGCTTCACCGGGTACAGCGGGCCGAGCCGGTTCTTCTCCCGCGCGATCTGGTCGAATATTTTCGCCGCATCCTCGAAGGGCATCATGCCCCGCTTCCGCTCCATTATCTCGTCGGGGCAGAACGTGCAGTGGAAGTTGCACAGGTTCGTGATCTCGACGAAGAGCCACCAGATTGGATAAACCCTCTCCGGCGACTTCCGAATCGAGGGAAGGGGCGCCGTCTCCGGAAATTCCGCGAGCACCGCGGGAATCTCCGGCGTCACCGCGACCCGGGAGACCTGAAAGTCCTGCCGGATCTCCATGCGGAAGCTGGCGCCCACGTTCTGGAATCGCGTGGGATCGAAGTCTTCGAGGAGGAAGAGCGCCCGCTTCCAGCGAGGCTCGGGGGTGCGCACCCCGTCCCAGCGCTGCGTCGCCTCTTTGTAGAGACCCGCGTAAGGAGCTTCGGGATCAGTCGAGGTGTACTGAAGCCGGAACGTAGCGAACTCGGTGCCGAAGTAGTCGACCTCGATGACCGCCCGTGGAGCTAGCTTCCGCCTCTTCTCGTCGTCGAGGCGGTAGTAGAGGTACTGCGACCACGGCTCCGGGGTCACGGCCTTCCGGCCCCCACGCTCGACGATCTCGTAGCGGCCGTCCCCTTCGTTCACGAGCGAGAGCGCGCCGTCGGCACTCGCCTCCCGAGGAAGCTCGAGCACGACCTCGCTGGCTGCGCTCTTTCTCAAAACACGATCGAGAAGCGTCGGCATGGTTCAGGTCCTGGCTCTTCCTTAGGATTCCGGGGGCTCGAAGAAGCCCTTCACGATCTCGTCGATCCAGGGCTCGATCGCCCGGTAGATCTGGTTTCGGCAGTTGAACTTGTAGATGAAGCTCTTGCCGTCCCGAACGGCGTAGACGGTGCGCTCGAGGTACTCGGCGAGCTGCGTCTCCACGTGATAGAGAGTCGAGATCGCTGAAACTTCTTCCAGCGATTCGTGCTCCAGGAGCCGATAGTAGTCGCCGAGGGTCTCGGTACGCGCGGCGTAGAACTTCTCGACGGTGAAATCGGGAGCCACCTGGTTCACCGTGACCTCGAGCGTCGCGTGCACCGTGGTTCCGTCCTTCTCCACGGCGAGAGGCGGACTGCGGAATCCCACGAAGAGCGACTCGCCGGGGTTGGTGACCGTCTGGGTCCTCTCCCAGGTCTTCGGATGCCGGATGAGGACGTCGCCTCCGGGAGCTTCGTAGACCACGAAGTACTTCGATTTCTCGAGGGAGTAGCCTGCCCATGTCTGGTCGAGCGCTTCGCGATAGGCGTCCATCGTCGGGGCCTCGCCGCGGACGAAGAGACCGTAGAGCGTTCCCTCGACGTCCACGAGGGCGAGACGCGATCGCTCCTCTCCGTCCTCGGAGACGAATCGCCAGCTCTTTCCCTTGTGATCGGCGAAGACGTATTCCTCGTCGCCTTCGACCTTGAGCTCGCGCCGGTACCGCGCGGCAACTTCGTCGAGCGGACCGTCGGGCATCGGCCCCGCCATGATCTGGAGACGGATGCCGGCCCGCTCGGGCACGTCGACGGAGCGTCCGGTGAAGGTCTGCATGTGGAAGCCCGCCTGCTCGACGGCTTCGTCCGCGGTCCACCCCCGGGGGAGCGGAAACGAGACATGGAGCGTCGGACTATAGACGGTGATGAGCGGGGGCTTGGAGCGGAGATCGCAGGCGGCGACCGCGACCAGAATAAGGCTCGCGAGCCCCAGCCGAGGTAGCATCACGACAATACTACTTCGTTCGCTAGTCGAGCTGATAGTTCGGAGCTTCTTTGGTGATGATGACGTCGTGGACGTGGCTCTCTTTGTGTCCCGCGGCGGTGATTCGGAGGAAGCGCGCCTTCGACTGGAGCTCCTCGATGCTCGAGGAGCCGCAGTACCCCATACCCGAGCGGAGGCCGCCGACGAGCTGCTCCACCACACCCGCGAGAGTCCCCTTGTACGGTACGCGCCCCTCAATGCCTTCGGGCACGAGCTTCGAGGCCTCGACGTCCTGCTGGAAGTAGCGATCCTTGGTAGCATCGCTCATCGCCCCGAGGGAGCCCATGCCGCGGTAGGTCTTGAACGTGCGCCCCTGGTAGAGAATCGTCTCACCCGGGCTTTCCGCCGTCCCGGCGAAGAGGCTTCCGATCATGACGGACTGCGCTCCAACCGCGAGAGCTTTGACCACGTCCCCGCTGTACTTGATGCCTCCGTCCGCGATGATGGGCACTCCGTGGCGAGCCGCGACCTCGGCGCAGTCCAGGATGGCGGTGATCTGGGGAACGCCCGCACCCGAGATTACCCGCGTGGTGCAGATCGACCCCGGCCCCATCCCCACCTTCACCGCGTCCGCACCGGAGCGGATGAGATCTTCAGTAGCCTGTCCCGTTCCCACGTTTCCGGCGACCACATCGACTCCGGAGACCACGTTCTTCAGTCTTTCGACGGTCTCGAGGACTCCGCGGCTATGGCCGTGGGCGGTATCGACCACGATGACGTCGACCTTGGCTTCGATGAGCCGTTTGGCGCGCTCGATCGCGGCGTCGCCGACTCCGATGGCCGCGCCCACCCGCAGCCGGCCGAGATCGTCCTTGGCCGAGCTCGGATACTTCATCGCCTTCTGGATGTCCTTGACGGTGATGAGACCCTTGAGCGCGTAGCTCTCGTCGACCACCAGGAGCTTCTCGACCCGGTGCTGATGCAGGATGGCGCGCGCTTCGTCGAGCGTCGTCCCCACGGGAACGGTGATGAGCTTCTCCTTGGTCATCACCGCGGAGATGGGAAGATCGGTTCGGGTCTCGAACCTCAGGTCGCGGTTCGTGAGGATTCCGACGAGCTTTTCTCCATTTGGGCCCTTCTGGGTGATGGGAACTCCGGAGATGCGGTACTTCGTCATGAGCGCGAGCGCGTCTTTCAGCGGCCGGTCGGGCGACATGGTGATGGGATCCACGATCATCCCGCTCTCGGAGCGCTTCACCTTGTCGACCTCGTCCGCCTGCTGCTCGGGGGGCATGTTCCGATGGATGATACCGAGGCCCCCGAGCTGAGCGACGGCGATCGCCAGCCGCGACTCGGTCACGGTGTCCATGCTCGCGCTCACGATGGGGATGTTGAGGGGGACGTTGCGACTGAACCGGGTCGAGGTATCGACCTGGGAGGGAAGAACGTCCGATTTCTGGGGGACGAGGAGAACGTCGTCGAAGGTAAGGGCTTCGCGGAATCGATTTTCGGTCACGGCGTTAGTTTATGCCGGCGCCGCAGCATTTCTTGTATTTCTTTCCGCTGCCGCAGGGGCATGGGTCGTTCCTTCCCACCTTCTCGGCGGCGCGACGCACCGTCTTCACCGCCGCGTCGACGCCGCCCTGCGATTCCCGTCTCGGACCGCCGCCGGCGGGAGCGCCGGCGGAGCGGGAGGCGTCGAGCGCCGAGGGGGCGGGGGCCGCCGCCGGATCGTTGAACGAGAGCCGGAGCGGTCTCGCCGGCCGCAGCTCCATCGAGGGCTCGCGCACCGGCTGGAGGAGGAACAGGATCCTCACGATCTCTTCCTCGATGCGATCCCACATCGCTTCGAACATGTCGAAGCTTTCCTTCTTGTACTCGATCAACGGATCGCGCTGCCCGTAGCCGCGCAGACCGATGCCCTCCTTGAGGTGGTCCATGGCGTAGAGGTGGTCCTTCCACTGGGTGTCGACCACCTGCAGCATGATGATGCGCTCGTGGGTGCGCATCAGATCGGGTCCAATGACCGCTTCTTTCTTCTGGTACTTCTCCAGGATCCGGTTCGAGAGATCCTTCTTGATCTGCTCGCGGTTGAGACTTTCCCAGTCGATGCCGGAGAGACCCGCGTTGTCGAGTCCGAACTGACGCCCCAGCGCCTGTCGAAAGGCATCGACGTCCCACTCCTCGGGAGACACTTCGACGCCGAGGTGGGTCTCGAGAAGGAACTCGAGCACGTTCTCCGCGAGCTCGAGGACGTACTCCCGCTGCTCCTTCCCCTCGAGAATCTCCCGTCTCAGGCGGTAGATGGCGACGCGCTGCTTGTTCATCACGTCGTCGTACTCGAGGAGGTGCTTGCGCATCGAGAAGTTCTGGCCCTCGACCTGCTTCTGCGCCCGCTCGATGGCGCGGGTCACCATGCCGTGCTCGATGGGTACGCCCTCTTCCATCCCCATCTTCTGCATCAGCCCGCTGATGCGGTCGCTGCCGAAGATCCGCATCAGGTCGTCTTCGAGCGAGAGGTAGAACCGCGAGCTTCCCGGGTCGCCCTGACGTCCGGCGCGGCCGCGCAGCTGGTTGTCGATGCGCCTCGACTCGTGGCGCTCGGTGCCGAGGATATGGAGACCGCCCTTGGCGACGACCTCGACGTGCTCGCTCGCGACTTCGCGCTTCGCCTTCTCGAGCGCCTCCTCCCAGGCGTTCGGGGGAAGCTCGCCCTCCTCGGCCTTTTTCTTCGTCGCCACTCTCGCCAGGTACTCGGCATTGCCTCCGAGAAGGATGTCCGTCCCGCGTCCCGCCATGTTGGTGGCGATGG
Organism: uncultured Acidobacteriota bacterium; assembly: GCA_963716925.1. Taxonomy (GTDB): domain Bacteria; phylum Acidobacteriota; class Vicinamibacteria; order Marinacidobacterales; family SMYC01; genus DAISKN01. The sequence goes on from CAVQUX010000006.1 coordinate 286,429, forward strand.
TGACCGCGGCCTTTCGCCCCGCCTGGGCCACGATCTCCGCCTCCATCTCGTGATACTTCGCGTTCAGCACCACGTGCTTCACGCCCCCGCGCTTCAGCATCTGCGAGAGCTTCTCGCTCTTGGCGATGGAAGTCGTACCGACCAGGACCGGGCGGCCCTGCTGGTTCATGTCCCGGATCTCTTCCACCACCGCGTCGAGCTTCTCCCGCTCCGTGCGGTAGACCATGTCGGGATACTCGTCGCGGATCAGGTTCCGGTTCGTGGGCACCGGGACCACCTCGAGCCAGTAGATCTTCTCGAACTCCGCGGCCTCGGTCTCCGCGGTACCGGTCATGCCCGCGAGCTTTCCATACATGCGGAAGTAATTCTGGAAAGTGATGGTCGCGAGCGTCTGGTTCTCGCGCTCGATCTTGACGTGCTCCTTGGCCTCGACCGCCTGGTGGAGGCCGTCGGACCACCGGCGGCCGGGCATGAGCCTCCCGGTGAACTCGTCGACGATGATGACCTGACCGTCCTTCACCATGTAATCGACGTCGCGCTTGTAGAGGCTGTGCGCGCGGAGCGCCTGGTAGACGTGGTGAAGGATGTGCATCTGCGACGGCTCGTAGAGGTTGTCCACCTGGAGGAGCTTCTCCACGCTCGGCACCCCCTCTTCCGTGAGGGTCACCGTTCGGGTCTTCTCGTCGACGGTGAAGTCCAGATCGCGGCGGAGCCGGGGGATGATTCGGTCGATCCTGTAATAGAGGTCGGTCGACTCCTCCGCCGGTCCGCTGATGATGAGAGGCGTCCGGGCCTCGTCGATGAGGATCGAGTCCACCTCGTCGACGATGGCGTAGTGGAAGAGCTTCTCCGCTTCCTTTCCGTCCGCGTCCTTCACCAGCTTCGCGTAGATGCGGTGAACGAACATCGACGGGTCGAACTTCATGTTGTCGCGGAGATAGTCGAACCCGAGCTCGTTGTTGGTGCCGTAGGTGACGTCCGCGCGATAGGCGTCCTGCCTCTCCTGGTCGCGCATGTCGTGCTGGATGATGCCGACGGTCAGGCCGAGCGCGCGGTAGAGCCGTCCCATCCACTCGGCGTCGCGCCGGGCGAGGTAGTCGTTCACCGTGACCACGTGAACGCCCATTCCCGTGAGCGAGTTCAGGTACACCGGCAGCGTCGCCACCAGGGTCTTTCCTTCGCCGGTCTTCATCTCGGCGATTTTGCCCTGGTGCAGCACCATGCCTCCGATGAGCTGCACGTCGAAGTGACGCATTTCGAGAACGCGCCGGCTCGCCTCCCGCCCGACGGCGAAGACTTCGGGGAGGAGCTCTTCGAGGCTCTGGCCCCGCCCGGCGCGCTCGCGGAACTCCGCGGTCTTGCGCGTCAGCTCCTCGTCGGAGAGCACCTTCATCGACGGCTCGAACTGGTTGATGCGCTCGACGATCGGACGCATCCGCTTCAGATCCCGATCGGCGCGGCTGCCTACGATCTTGGTGAGTACGGTGTTGACCAGCGACATAATTGAAGCTAAGGCGAGCTCGAAAAAGAGAACCTAGTGTAGCAACGAGGTTTGCGGGGGGCAACCCGCCTTTGCCCGGAGGCGGGCGAGTCGATGAACTTCAACGCAGGGAGGAGTTTTAACGCAAAGACGCAAAGGCGCAGAGACGCAAAGGTATACCCTTTTTCTTCTTTGCGCCTTTGCGTCCTTGCGCCTTTGCGTTTCTTTCCGGGGTGCGCTCAGGGCGCGGTTGCCGTCGCGAGCGGGCGGTTCTTGGGATCGAACGAACGGTCGTACTCCAGGATGTAGTCGAGCGGCGTCACCGGCCGGTCCTGGACCCACACTTCGTAGTGCAGGTGCGGAGCCCGGCTTCTCCCGGTGGTTCCCACGAACCCGACGACGTCGCCTCGCTTCACCAGCTGGCCGGCGCGGGTGTTGAAGCCGGAGAGGTGCGCGTAGCGGGTCATCACGCCGAACTTGTGGTCGATGACCACGATGTTGCCGTAGGTCCCCCGACGCGCGGCATAGAGAACGATGCCATCGGCGGTGGCGACCACCGGACGCCCGGTCACGGTCGAGATGTCGACCCCGTAGTGCATCTCGCGCTCCCCGGTGAACGGGTCGTTCCGCATCCCGAAGGACGACGAGAAATAGCCGCGGACCGGCCAGATCGACGGGGTGGAGGCGAGCATCAGATTGTTCTGCTCGTAGAATCGCTCGAGCACCCGACTCTTCTCTTCGAGTCCGGCGAGCTCTCCCTTCATGCGGTCGAGCTCCCCTTTGACCTCGGCGAAGGCTCCGGATGTGGTCGTGTAGTCCAGATCGTGCGGGCCGCCGACTCCCCCATCGACTTCCCCTTCGACCGTGGAGTCGAGACCGGCCATGACGGAGAGCTTGCGCACGAAGTCCTGGAGCGACGACACCCGTTCGTTCAGATGCTCGACGGACAGCTCGTAGTCCAGGTTTTGCCGCTTCAGCTCGGAGTTATTGACGCGAAGCTCGCGAAGCTCCGCGAGATCGCGATAAAAGGCCAGATAGTGTGCCGCCAGGAACAAGGCGGCGACCATGACAAGGGCAACAGAGATCGTCAGCGCCCTCAACCCCCCCGACGTGAGACGCAACTTGCGAAACTGCTCCCCGGTGTGTGGAACGACCAGAATTGTGAACGAACGTTTCATCATTCCGGACCCGTCTGGAAGAAATTCGCGTAAGTGACTGTGATTAGAGGTTATGTCTGAATTGAATGAGACGATGACATCCAGCTGTGAACAAAGCCCGGTATCTCTACTACAGCCAGAGGGGATATGTCAACGATAGGATAACACACGGTTCATCGAAGGCAACCGCTTGTCCGAACGGATTTGACCTTGTTTCAGGGGACGTAGCCCAGAGCGCGGAGCTCCCGCAAAACTTCTTCATCCACAGGACTTACGCGGTCCGATCCCGCCCGGACGCCCTGGTCGTGGCTTGGAATCCAGGCAACGGGCCGACTCGACAGGAGGTCGGACGACAACGCCTCGGTGAGCACCCGGCCGTCCATATCCCGGCCCACCGGCAGACCCAGGAGGTAGAGCGCCGTCGGGGCGACATCGAACAATGTCGGGACCTGCAGCTTGCGTCCGGGACCGACGGGCGGTCCCCAGAGGAAAAGAATGCCGGGTGGCGCTTTCACCCCCCCACGGCCGTCGTCATAGTGGTTGAAGCCGTAGCTGCGAAACTGGAATCCGTGGTCGGAGACGACGAGGAGAACCGTATCGGGTGCGAGTCGGTCCATCAACCGGCCGAGCCTTCGGTCCTCATGGACGTAAACGGGCTCTAGAACTCGAGCGTAAGCCTCGTCCATCGTCCGGACGATCTCCTCGGTCAAAGGCTGTCCCTCCTCCCGCAGAGCGCGATACACGGGCTCGGCAGCGCGCCGGTCGATGAACCGCCAGAGAAAGTGCGTGTAGACGTCGGTGGTGCGAAAGAGGACCGCGGAAAGAGAGGACTGTCCGCGGGAATCGAACAGATGAAAGAGACTCCGCTCGGCGATTGCGTCGTCGTTGAAGACGCCGGCCGCGGTCTGGAACCGGGAGTGGAACTGGCTGTTCGGACGAAAGACGCTGTCCGCGACCTCGCGCGAGTAGACCGGGATTCCAGCGGCCACCAGTTCCGCCTCGGCCGCGGCCCGATCCGGAAGCCCGAGCGCCTTGAGCTCCTCTGCGAGCTCGGGCGGGTACGTCGCTTCCTCCAGGGGCTCGTGGAGCGACCGGGGGAAGTGGTTCGAGACGATCGCTCCGTCGACCGCTTCCGCCGGCCAGGTAGCCCACCAGTTCACGATCGAGGAGGACTTCCCGCTCCGGGACGCGATGTTCCAGAGAGCTTCCGTGCGACGCGAGTGGCCGGAGGCGAGGATCTTCCGGCCGTCCTTCGAGAGGAGCTGCCAGTCGACGATGCCGTGCTTCTCCATCCGTTTTCCCGTGGCGACGGAAGTCCAGAGCACCACCGATTTCGTCGGTTTGAACGTCTGACAGGGAGCGTAGGCGCCCTCGCGCATGAGCTTCTGGAAGTTCGGGAGCTTGCCCTGCGAGAGAAAGTAGTCCAGAAACTCGGGGTCCATACCATCGAAGCCGGCGATGACGACGCGATACGACTTCGACGGCGTTTCGGGATCTCGACCGGCCCCCATGTAGGAGGCGAGACCGACGAAAAGGGTGGCGAGGGCAGCGAGTTTCTTCACGCGATCCTACTCTACCCCGGTGAGTCTCATGACCGGAACGTCGTCCGCCTCCCACTCGATCGTTTCGCCCGCGAGCGCGCGCTCCGTCTTCACGAGACAGCGCCGGGCTCTCGCCGAAAGCTCGAGGAGCTCGAGACCGTCGCGGGCCGGGAGGAACGGCTCGAGCCCGGCGACTCCCCGCTCGACAAGACTCTTCGCCCCCACGTGATTTCCCGCGGCGACGTGGTAGAGCCCCACGGATACATGGATCAGAGATTGAAGGAAGTCGCGATCTCTGCCCGCGCGCTTCCGACCAGGCCTCCTCGAGGAGGTCGTGGCACTCGAAGTAGAGCTTTCGATTGAACAGATCGGAAGCTCGCCGGAGGAGCTCGCGGTCGATCACCCGGGGATCGTCTCACAGCGGACCTCGCTCCGGAAGTGAATCGCTTCCTGCAGATGTCCGGGCGCGATCGAATCCGCACCCGCGAGGTCGGCGATGGTCCGAGCGACTTTCAGCACCCGGTGAAAGCCCCTCGCCGAAAGTCCCAGACGCCCGATGGCGGACTCGAGGAGCGCCCGCCCGGATCCATCGAGCTCGCAGTGGCGTGCGACCGAGGCGGGGGTCATCGTCGAATTGAGCCTGGCTTTCCCTCGCCGGAAGCGCGCCGACTGGGCCTTTCGCGCCTGCGCTATCCGGAGGCGCGCGTCGTCCGATGCGCCCTCCGCCGATTCCGTTCGAGAAGCGAGCATCTCCGCGGGACGAAGGGCCCGCACCGCGACCTGGAGATCGATGCGATCCAGGAGCGGTCCCGAAACCCTCCCCTGATAGCGCTGAATCGCTCCCGGGGTGCAGGTGCAGGGTCGCGCGGTCGCGCCTCGATATCCGCAGGGACAGGGGTTCATCGCCGCGACCAGCGTGAACCGCGCGGGAAGAGAGGTGATGCTCCCTACCCGGCGGATCCGGACCCGGCCGTCTTCCATCGGCTGCCGCAGCGCTTCGAGCGCCGGCCTCGGGAACTCGGGAAGCTCGTCGAGGAAGAGAACTCCGTGATGCGCGAGGCTCACTTCTCCCGGCAGGTTCCGGGAGCCGCCGCCCACCATGGCCGCGGCCGAGATCGTGTGGTGGGGCGCGCGAAACGGAGGCCGCGATCGGAGGCCCTCCTCGTCGAGAAGACCGGCGACGGAATAGATCTTCGTGACCTCGAGCGCCTCCTCGAAATCGAGCGCCGGAAAGAGCGAGGGAAGCCTCGCAGCCAGGAGGCTCTTTCCCGCTCCCGGGGGGCCCACCATCAGGAGGTTGTGCCCCCCAGCGGCCGCGATCTCGAGCGCCCGTTTCGCCTGCCGCTGTCCTTTCACGTCGGAGAGATCGAGGAGGAGCTCCTCGTTCGTACCATTCCGGCTCTCCGAGCTGCCGGGCCGGCCCGCGGGCAAAGGCGCCTTCCACTCCTGGTCGATGAGCTCGACGGCTTCCCTGAGGGAGCGGACGGAGTAGGCGGAGATCTCTTTCACCAGCGCAGCCTCGGCGCCGTTCGCCTCCGGCACTACCACCCGCGCGAGCCCTCGCCGGGAAGCTTCGGCCACGATCGAAAGAACTCCTCGCACCGGCCTGAGAGAACCGTCGAGCGCGAGCTCGCCGAGAAAGAGGGTCTTCGACAGCCGCTCCGCCGGTCCCTGGCGGTTGGCGGCGATCACGCCCAGGGCGACTGCGAGGTCATAGCCGGTTCCCTGCTTTCGCACGTCGGCGGGAGCGAGGTTCACCGTGACCCGGCATTGGGGAAAATCGAAGCCACTGTTCGTCAACGCCGACCGAACGCGGACCTCGGCCTCGCGCACCGAGGTGTCCGGAAGTCCCACGGTGCGAAACGAGGTTATCCCCTTCGTCAGATCCACCTCGACCCGAACCACGAGGCCTTCGACCCCCAGGATCGAGCCGGTGTACGTCTTCGCCAGCACGGGAATGTAGGACGAGATTTCTCCCGTCCGCACTCCCTTGTATTAAGATGTCGGAGACGCGAATGCACCACGGGGGCCCGGAAGCGCGTTCGTCCAGTGCCCCGCCGCGAGACCGCCTCGAAGAGGAACGCTCCCGCATCCTCACGACGATACTCTCCGCTGGCGCCATCGTCTCCGGCGCCATGTTCTTCCTGGTGCCCCTTTGGCGGGAGGACGCGGTCGGAAGCATGGTCGGCTACGGAGCCACTTGCGCTCTCCATCTCGCCCACATCCAGATCGTCCGCGCCGGGCGGCCGCTCCTGGCGGCGCGGAGCTTCTCCGTCCTGTTCTTCGTTCTGGTTACGGCAATGATCCACACTTACGGGGGGGTTCGCGGTCTGGGGAGCTTCGTCTACCCCCTGGTCGTGCTCTTCGCCGGCCTCACCTGGAGCGCTTTCGCGGCTATCGGTGTCGCCGTCGCCTCCGCCCTCTCCGCGATCGCCATGGCGTTCATGGAGTCGCGCGGCCTCCTCACTCCGGTCGAGCCCGAAATCTCCGCGGGCTCGGCCTCGGCGGTGATCACCGCTTCCGTCGCCATGACCGCAGTCATGCTGGTGGTCGCGATCCGCGTGATCCGCACTTCCTCCGAGGAAGCCTTGGCGAACGAAAGGAGGTCGCGAGAGCTCGAGACCGACCTCGCGCGAGCGCAGCGCATGGAGTCCCTGGGAAAGCTCGCGGGTGGACTGGCCCACGATTTCAACAACATGTTGACGGGGATCATCGGCCATGCCGAGCTCGTCGCCCTCAAGGCTACGAGCGACCCGGCGCTCAGGCGCCACGCGCAGCTGATTCTCGGCGCGAGCGAGCGCGCGGCCCAGCTGACGCAGCAGCTCCTGGTGTTCAGCCGCAAGCGCGAGAGACTGGTGGAGACGCTGGGATTGAATCAGATCGTGAGGAACGTGCTCGCGATCCTCGAGCGGAGTCTCGACCCGCGGATCCGGATCGAAGCCGATCTCGATGCCCAGCCGGATTGGGTGGAGGGCGACGCGGCCTCTCTCGAGAGCGCGCTCCTGAACCTCGCGGTCAACGGGCGCGACGCCATGCCCGATGGTGGCACTCTCTTCATCCGCACCCGCGGCGACGACGGAGAGCTCCAGCTCGAGGTCGAAGACACAGGCACCGGCGTTCCCCGAGAGATCCTGGACAAGATCTTCGAGCCGTACTTCACGACGAAGCCGATCGGCAAGGGAACCGGCCTCGGCCTCGCCGCCGTCTATGGCACAGCGCACGAGCACGGCGGGTCAATCGAGGTTTCGACCGGCGCGGGCGGGGGTACGACTTTCACTCTCAAGCTACCGCGGGCGTCCGGTCCGCCGTTCCCCGGAGCCGAGGCCCCGTCGTCGTCGACGAGCCCTCCGCTGCGGGTCCTCGCCGTCGACGACGAGCCGGCGGTACTCGAGTCCGTCACCGGCATGCTGGCTCAGCTCGGGCACGTCGCCTTCGCCGCCGCGAGCGCTTCCGAAGCGTTCCAGCTTCTGGGCGCGGAGGGACCGATCGACGTGGTGATCCTCGATCTGGTCATGCCGGACATGTCGGGGCGCGACATGCTCGAGCGCCTCCGCGAGATTCGCCCCGAGGTCCCCGTCCTGCTCACCAGCGGCTATTCGGACGAGCCGTCGAGGGACCGTCCCCGGCCCGAGGCACAGGCGTTCCTCCGGAAACCCTATCGCCAGGCCCAGCTCGGAAAGGCTCTTGCCGAGGCGGTCCGTATCAGCCGTGCCGGCAATCCGGGTGGCGGAGGTGGTTAGAGCACGGCGCCCTTGATGAAGCGAGCGCTTCCCGGCTCCGGATGAGTCTCGGCGTCCGGAAGCTCCGGCGGATCGGGGTCCGGGTCCTCCGGCCCTTCGTCGCCGCCGCGCGCGATGCAGCCGAGCGCCCAGGCGGCTTGCTCCCGAACCTCCGCATCCGAGTCCTTCAGCGCGCGACGGAGCGGCTCCGCCGCTCTCGCGTCCCGAATCACGCCGAGTGCCCAGGCGGCTTGACTCCGCACTTGCGGACTCGTATCCGAGAGCGCCGCCACGAGACCGTCGACGCCTTCGCGGCTGCGGATCATGCCGAGAGCCCAGACCGCTTGCGCGCGAACGCTCTCCTCGGCGTCTCGAACGGCACCGTTCAGCCCGGCGACGGCCCGCCGATCCCGGATCATTCCGAGCGCCCACGCCGCCTGCGCGCGGACTTCCTCGTCGACGTCCTGGAGCGCCGCGACGAGGCTGGCAACGGACTCGACCCGGCGCATCTGCCCCAGTCCCCAGGCGGCCTGCGCCCGCGCGCTCGGGCTCTCGTCGGCGAGGGCCTTCTCGAGGTACGGCGCCACGGAGCTGTCTCCGATCCGAACGAGCGCATGGAGGGCCTGTTCGCGCACCGCGGGCTCTGGATCGTCGAGAGCTTCCGCGAGCGCGGCCTTCGCGATCTCGCGACCCGCGAGCTGCTCCGCGGTCAGGGGCTGATCGCGCTCCTCGGGCTCCTCGGGTTCTTCCGGCTCCTCCGGTTCTTTCGGCTTCTCCGGCTCCTGTGGCTCACGCGCCGCCTGCGGTGAGTCGGGTCGCTTCGGTTCCGCCGATTCCACGGCTTCCTGCGCGGGAGCGGCGGGCCGACGGGCGGCCGGCCGCGCCGTCTCCGGCTCTTCCGCCGCGGCCGACGAAACCGTGGGAGACGTCGCCGCCGTGGGAACGGCGAGCGCGATCGAGAGCACCAGGGGCGCGGCGACGAGAACGGCGGCGAGAACGAAACGGGACGAGACCGCGCCGCGCGCGACCCGCGGATCCAGAATCGCGAGAAGGCGCTCCTCGAATCGGGAACGGTGGGCCATGGCGACGCTCCCGAGCGGGTTCGATCGCCCCTGGTGCAGACTGCGAGCCATGTCCAGGAGATCGTGAGCGTAGTCCGAGGGTCTGGCTCCGGCATCCAGGACGAGATCGTCGCTCGCCCGCTCGCTCAGAAGCCGCATCTGGCGGCAGGCGATCCACACGAGCGGATTCCACCAGAAGGCGGCCGCGGCGAGCTGGCTCACGAGCTGGCTTCCGCAGTCATGCCGTCGCACGTGCGCGAGCTCGTGAAGGAGCACCGCCGTGCGGCGGGACGTCGAGTAGGAGTCCGCGGCCTCGGGCAGAAGGATCGCAGGCCGAAGCACGCCGAGCGTCATCGGCAAGTGCACGCTCGCGCTTCGACGCAGGGAGACGGCTCGCCGGACGTCGAGCCGTTCGCGGGCTTCGTCCAGCAGCTCGGTCCAATCGAATTCGGAAACAGGCTCCGACTCCGCCAGCACGAGACCGGACGACTTCAAACCGATCGCCAGCCGCGTGACGAAAAGGAGCGTTCCCGCGGCCCAGAGCGCGCCGACGAGAAGAGACCAGGACCAGGGTATCGAGGTGGAAGACGCCTCGACAGCCCGGCCTTCGGGTCCGGGCTCGCTCCGCCCTCGGAGCTCGCGCGGGAAGGGCGGCGGCGTGGAAACGACCGGGGCGACCTCGGGCTCGGGAGCGAGCATCGCGATGGGGATGCTCACCTCCTGCCGCACCGAGGAGACATAGGTCATCCCGGGGACGAGCAGGAGAAAGACGAACGTGAGAGCCCAGAGGACGTGCCGCGCCGAGGCGGAGTTCTTGCGCAGAAGGAAGCTCAGAGCGAAGGCGGCGGCGAGAAGGAGCGTGGTCTTTGCCGCGACCAGCGCCAGAAGCGGGGCGTATCCTTGAAGAGCGTTCATTCCCTGTCTCCTTTGTTTCTCGCCACGTCGATGAGCGTCTTCAACCGCTCGTAATCGGAGTCCGAAAGCTTGGACGCGGATTCATCGAGGAGAGTTGCCATCGCCGCTTCCGGCGAGCCGCCGAAGAAGGTGGTGACCAGGTGCCGCACCGCGGTGCGCTTCGCGCGTTCCCGCGCCACCGCGGGCCGGAAGACGTAGCGCGGGCCTTCCTCCTCGTGCCGGACCTGGCCTTTGTCCTCGAGGATACGCAACGTGGCGCGCACGGCGGAGTAGCTGGGAGGATCGGGAAGGCCCGCCATCACCTCCGCCGCCGTAGCCTGTCCCAGGCGGTAGAGGACGTCCATGATCTGCCGCTCCCGGTTGCTGAGCCGGAGGTACGTCTTCTTGCTCATGACAGGAATATGCTAGAAATTTAGCACAATGTCAAGAGAGAGCGGGAGGGCCTGAACGAGGACGCGCCCCCGATTGCGGGCGGTCGCGGAGAAGCGCGCCGTCTCCTACCGGGGCCGGCGAATGGTGAGCACCGGACAGGGCGCCCGGCGCACCACTTTCTCGGCGACCGAGCCGAAAACCGCCCGTTCCCAGCCGGTGTGGCCTGCGGTGGCGATCACGATGAGATCGATCCCCTTCTCGTCGGCGGCTCGCAGGATCTCCTCGGCAGCGTTTCCATGGGACAGGATTTCGTGGGTCTTCACCTTGCCGATGGATTTCGCCGCCGCGGACAGGCTCTTCTTGGCCTCGGCACTGAGCAGACGCTCGTACTCGGGCACGTCGAAGTGGGACGTGACACTCGGCTCGAGGTGAGGCATCGGAGGCACCACGTGCAGTAGATGGATCTCCGCCCCGAATTTCTCCGCGAGGGGAACGGCGATCGCGATCGCCTGCTTCGATGCATCGCTGAAGTCCGTCGGACAGAGGATCTTTTTCACGTCGAACATGTTCCTCTCCTGGAGAGGACGATATCACAGCGGGCGTCCCCGGCCTAAGCCCGCCCGAGGGAGTCGAGCGACGCGGCCTTCGCCTCCGCTACTGGCTTCCTCCGCTCGCACGGACGGTGATCGACTGGCCGACGACGATGCGGTCGGAGTCGATCTGGTTCCAGCGCCGGAGCTCGTCGACGCTCACCCCGAACCGCCGCGCGATCGTAGTGAGCGTATCTCCGCGGCGGATCCGGTAGGCGGTGGACCCGGAAGCGTCCGCTACCGCCGCGGTTTCGGCGGCTTCACGCACCACCAGAGTCTGTCCCGCGTAGATTCGCGTCGCGCGGCTCCCCATCCCGTTGAGACGCCGCAGCGTCGAGAGACCGATCCCATGGGCGTCGGCGATCGTGCCCAGGGTATCGCCCGGACGAACGGTGTAGGTCTCCCCCCCGCTCGCGACGGGACGTGCAGGCCTCGGGGCCGGCTGAGGAGCGGTCTCCGCCCCGGAAAAGACGACGAGCCGCTGGCCGGGGTGGATGCGGGTCGAGCCGGCCGGGAGATCGTTGAGCGCGCGAAGCTCGGAGAGGGACATCCGGAAGGAATCCGCGATGGCGCCCAGGGTGTCGCCGCGGGCGACCACATAGATTTCCCGATCCCCCTCGGGGATGGAGTCTCTGGAGTCCTCCCGGAACCTCCGAGCTTCCGAGCTCGAGTACGCGGAGAGCGCGCCCGGAGGAACGGGAACGGTGAGGACCTGTCCAGGGTGGATCATGGTGCGCGGGCGCATGTTGTTGGCCGAAGCGAGGGCCTCGATGGTGGTGCCGTAGCGCCGGGCGATCTTCGAAAGCGTATCCCCGCGCTCGACGACGTGGGCTCCGAACCGGACCCGATCCCCCTCGGGGATCGCGGCGACGGCGGCGTCGAAAGAAGCGCCGGCCCCCTTCGGGATCTTGAGGGGATAGCTCTCTCGATCCAGGGGAGTGACCCAGTGCCGAAGCTCCGGATTCAGGAGCTTCATTTCGTCGACCGTCGTCCCTGCGGACTTTGCCGCGGTCTCGAGATCGATCGGAGAATCGAGATGCGCGACGTCGTACTCGAGCATACCGCCCGCTGGCCGGGTGAAGCCGTAGGCCTCGGGATTCTTTCCGATGATGGTGGCGGCGAGAATCAAAGGCACGTAGCTCCGGGTCTCGCGCGGGAGGTAGCGCTTCTGCGCGAGCGTCCAGAAGTCCCGGTCCCCCGTCCGCTGGATGGCCCGCTCGATCCGCCGCGGTCCGGCGTTGTAGGCGGCCATGGCGAGGTACCAGTCGCCGAACTCGTCGTAGAGATCCTTGAGGTGCCGGGCGGCGGCTCGAGTCGCCTTCTCGGGATCGAACCGATCGTCGACCCAGTAGTCCTGTCGAAGGCCGTAGAGCTTTCCCGTTCCGGTGATGAACTGCCAGAGGCCGCGGGCGCCGGCGCGCGATACGGCCCGGGGCTTGAAGGCGCTCTCGATCATCGAGAGGTACACCAGATCCCTGGGGATACCTTCCTCTTCGAGCACCCGCTGGAAGAGGGGAACGTAGAGGGCTCCCCGATCGAGCGCTTCCTGGAACCACTCCCGCTTCTGAGTCTGGAACATCTCGATGATGGAGAGCACCCGGGCGTTGATCTCCATGGGGATGTCGTAGGTCGCCTCGAAGACTTCTTCCACGCTCCCTGGCGCGGCAGGAAGATCCTCGCCGAGGACCTCCGGAGGCTCGATGAGGGCGGCGTCGGTCGTGAGCTCGTCCACGGCCGCGGCGTCGGCCTCGCCGTCGATCGCCGTGTCGGCGAGCTGAGCCTGGTACTCGCGCTCCATTTCGTGGACGGTGGCGACGACGTCGCCGTAGAGCGCCTTCGCCTCCGGGCTCGCCTCGACTCCGCCCGGGATATAGAGGAGGAGATCGACCGCGCGATCGAACGCGAGCCTGGCCTCCCGCCACTGCCCGTCGCGTGCGAGGCCTTCCCCGCGCTCGAGCTCGAGCCGCGCCTGGCGTATCGCGTCCGCCTGCATGGAGGCGACGACGTCCTTGGGAGGGTCGGAAGGAGCGCTGGCCTCGGGGGAGCGGCCGGAGCAAGCGGCGAGCAGAGACAGGGCGGCGAGCGCTTGAGCAAAGTGGAAACGCCTTGGTGAAGCCGGCACGCCTGGATGTCCTTTCTTTCGTGGGCCGGGGGCCCGCCCCGGCCCACTGTCTAGATGCGCAGAAACACGTTGTTCTCGTTGCCCAGATCCCGGGCCGAAGGAGTGATGAGCGTCCCGGGGCCGACCGGGAGCTTCCGGCCCTCGTGGAGGGCCGAGCGCACGTCGCCTTCGGAAATGAACTCGAGGGGTGCGACGGGAGGCGGCATCGCCGCCGGGCTCGACGCGGGTTTCGGGCGCTCGGGCTCGGCACCGCTCGAGGGCGCGGCCACACCCCGGTTCGAGAGAAACCTCGCGATCTTGTCCTCGAGGGACAGAGCTAGAGAATGCGGCGGCGCGGCCGCCACCGGGGCGGCCGAGAGGGCCGGCAGGGAACGAGCTCCGGGATAGCCGTACTCCTCGAGCGTCTTGGCGATGTCGACCGGTCGAATCCCGTAGGCCAGGCGCTTCACGTTGATGAGATGAAGCGGCGTGATGTTGTCGGAAGTGATATTGCCCCCGTAGGCCCCGCATCCGAGCGTCATCGCGGGACTGAGGCCGGTCGAGAATCCGACGGCGCCGTGAGTCGCGGGCGAGTTCGCGATGATGCGAAACGCGGGCTTCTGCAGGGCGAACTCCCGGATGATCTCGTCGTTCGAGGAGTGGATGGCGAGCGTGTGCCCCATGCCTCCGTAGGCGAGGATCGCCTTCGAGCGCTCGCAGCCCTCCTTCCAGTCTTTCACGACGTAGAACGCGAGAATCGGCGAGAGTTTCTCGATCGAGAGCGGGTAGTCCCGGCCGACCCCCGGAAGCTCGGCGACGAGCACCCGGGTCCCCCGGGGCACTTCGAATCCCGCCTTCTCCGCGATGAAAGGGGCGCTCTTGCCGACGATCTCCGGGTTCGCGAGCCGCGAAGGGAGGACGGCAATCCGGGAGACGGCTTCGATCTGTTCCTTCGAGAGGAAATAACCTCCCTCCCGCGCCACGCTCTCCCGGACCCGGGGCTCGATCGCGGCGTCGCAGAGGAGCGCCTGTTCCGAGCAGCAGAGCGTTCCGTTGTCGTAGCTCTTCCCGGTGAGGACGTCCTTGACCGCCCGCGGCACGTCCGCCGAAGTCTCGATGTACGCGGGCACGTTTCCAGGACCCACCCCGAAGGCGGGCTTCCCGGAGCTGTAGGCCGCCCGCACCAGTCCCATGCCGCCGGTCGCGAGAATGACCGACGTCCTCCGGTGGCTCATGAGCTCCTGGGTTCCCTCGACGCTAACCTCGGTCATGCAGTCGACGATTCCGGGGGGGGCGCCCGCCGCAAGCGCCGCTGCCTTCATGATCTCGGTGGTTCGCAGGATGCAGCGTTTCGCGGCGGGATGGGGCGAGAGCACCACTGCGTTCCTCGATTTGAGGCTGATGAGAATCTTGTAGATGGCGGTCGAGGTGGGATTGGTCGAGGGGATGATCGCCGCGACCACCCCGACCGGCTCCGCAATCTCGACGACCTTTCGCTCGGGGATCTCGCGCAGAATCCCGACGGTCTTCATGTCGCGGATGAAGCGGTAGACCTCGTCGGAAGCGAACTTGTTCTTGATGAACTTGTGCTCGACCACTCCGAAACCCGTCTCGTCGACGGCGAGCGCGGCCAGCTCGTACGCGGCCTTCGATGCTGCCGTCGCCGCCGCTTCGACGACCCGGTCCACCTTCTCCTGGCTGAAGTGCGCGTAGGTCTCCCAGGCCCGTCGGGCCGCGGTCACCAGGTCTCGGGCCTGCTGTACCGAGCGGAGATCGTCGTCTTTCGCGGCGGGCGCGGGCGCAGCCGGCGCAGCCATCAGCCACGTCCCTCGGGATGGGGCAGGATCGACTCCACGTCTTCCAGGGGACGCGGGATCACGTGCGATGCCACGAGTTCTCCGACCCTGCGCGCGGCCGAAGCACCGGCCGCAACCGCCGCCGTCACCGCGGCGACATCGCCCCGGACCATGACGGTGACCAGCCCCGCCTCCACGTACTCCCGGCCGACGAGCTCGACCCTGGCGGCTTTGACCATCGCGTCGGCGGCCTCGATCGCTCCGACCAGTCCACGGGTCTCGATGAGACCGAGAGCGTCCCCGGATTTGTCCATTGTCGCAGGTTATCAGAGCGGCGAAATCCGGGTCAACAAAAACGGCGTTCGTTGACGGCCGTTTTCCGCTGTGACATAGTGACGGTTTTGCTCCACAGGAGAATGAGGAGAATGCAACGACATCACTCGAGTCTGGTCTCAGGGATCCTCTCCGTCGCCGCCGTGGTCTCATCGATTCTGGCCATCACCGGATGCGGCGGGGAGAAGGCCAGAGAGAGCCGCCCGATCACCCCGAGCGTTTCTTTCAACAAGCCCCGCGCGCCCATCGGAAGCCCGGTCGAGATCACGTACCGCTTCGAGGTCGGACCCGATTCCGAGCCCATCCCCAAGGACTACCATCTTTTCGTCCACTTCCTGGACTCTCACGACGCCCTTCTGTTCACCGACGACCACCAGCCTCCCGAGCCCACCAGCTCCTGGAAGGCGGGCTCGAACGTGGAGTACAAGAGAACGCTCTTCATTCCCCTCTATCCCTATCTGGGGACGGCCTCGGTCAAGGTCGGCCTCTACGTTCCCGAGACCGGCGAGCGCCTCGGTCTCGCGGGTCCGGGGGACGGGAACCTGGCTTACCAGGTGGCCCAGCTCGAGCTCCTCGATCAGAAGGAGAACATCTTCCTCGTCTATAAAGAAGGATGGCACCAGCTCGAGAGCCAGCCCGAGAACCGCAACATCGAGTGGCAGTGGACCAAGAAGGAAGCGGTCTGCTCGTTCCGCAACCCCAAGACGGACAGCCTCCTGTACCTCGAGGCCGACACCAACGTGAACGCCACGGAAGGCCCGCAGCAGGTTTCGATCTGGGTCGGCCAGAATCAGGTCGACACCTTCGCCATCGAGAACCGCGAGACCGTCCTCAAGAAGATCCCCATTCCGGCTTCCGCCCTCGGGAGCGAGGATTGGGTCGACCTGCGGATCGTCAATGGACAGTCGTTCGTGCCGGCGGCGAAAGGACAGGGGACGGACGACCGCGAGCTGGGCTTGCGGGTGTACCACTTGTACGTCGAGAGCGTCACCGGGACATAGCGCACTAGTGCCGCGGGACTCCACCCTCGCGGCTAGAGCTGTCCGGCGCTTCCGCCTACGCCCTCCGGGCTTCGGCGGACTCGCCGAAGCTTCGCGAAGGCGCGTCGCGCCAATCTGGCGGCAGAATCAAAGAGGTGCCGCTCGAGCAGCGCGCAGGATGCGTTCTTCAAGCGCCCTGCGAGTCCCCGCCGTCCTCCTCGATCTCGATTTCGAGGCGGAGACGGGTGCTCGTTCCCTTCTCCCGGGGCGGAAGCTCGATCTTGACCACCCCCGGCGAGCTGTGGGACGAGGTCTCGGAGACGAGGCGTAGATCCACGACGACGCCGGAGGCCTTGGCGAGAGCGTCCGCCGGGATCTGCACCGAACCCTTCGCGGTGAGAACCAGGGGGGGAGTGGAATCGGCCTTCTTCCCCCGGGCGCCTCCGAACGCCATGCGCCTCAGCTTCTCGAGCTCGCGCTCGATATCCAGGCGGGATTGGGTCTCTACCCTCTGAACCTTCCCCCTGTCGGCGCTCGCTTCGCCGGCGACCGCGGGGTTGAGCGCGAACTCGACTTTGACCTCGGCGGTCGTCGTATCCTGCGAGAGCGCGACGGTCTGAGGCGAGGCCTCCTCGGGCTCCGCCTCGGGAACCAGGTCGGCTTCGATCACCGGAGGGGCGTCGATGGCCACGGCTTCGGGATCGAGATCGTCCGAGAGCTCGGCGAAAAGCGCGTCGCCGGGATGCTTCGCCGGCGCCTTCGCTTTCTCGCGATACACGGGCGCCTCCTCGGCCACCCGCCCCGGAACCGCCTCGACCTTCTTCCGCACCGAGAGCGGCGGCTCCTCCTCTCCCGAAATCTTCCGGTGGACGGCGGCGAGGGTCTTGCGGGAGATCGCTTTCAACGTCTCGAAGACGCCGACTCCGTGGAGCGCTGCGCCCTCGAAGACCTCGAAGCCTTCCCGGTTGAGGTGGCGGTTGAGGGTGTCGACGGCGAGGATGTTCCGGAGGTCGCGCTTGTTGTACTGGAACAGGAAAGGGATCTTCTCCAGGGGCTGGTTGAGCTCCTCCAGGTTTCGCTTCAGATTGGTGAGGCTCTCCATGTTGGCGTCCAGCATCGGTTCCTGGGAGTCGGCCACGAACACGATGCCGTCGACCCCCTTCAGGACCAGCTTTCGGGTGGTGTTGTAGAAGACCTGCCCGGGAACGGTATAGAGCTGGAGCCGGACCCTCATCCCGCCGATGGTGCCGACCTCGAGAGGCAGGAGATCGAAGAACAGCGTCCGGTCAGCCTCCGTCTCGAGGCTCACCATTTCGCCTCGCGAGCCCGGGTCCGTCCGGCCGTGGATCTGCTGAAGGTTCGTCGTCTTTCCGCAGAGGCCGGGACCGTAGTAGACGATCTTCGCCGACACCTGCATCGTGGTGTAGTTGAAGAAAACCACGTGCTTTTCGTCTTTAGTTTTTGAATTTCAGTCAGATACAGTCATCAGCATCTTAACCGTCGGGATGGGATCGCGTCAAGATTCCCCCGCCCGAGGAACTTCGCGCGAACCAGGGGTCGCGGTACAATGTCCGTTCATGACGGACGTCAGCCTTCTCTGGGCCCTCGCCGCCGGAGTGATCTCCTTCATTTCCCCCTGCGTGCTCCCGATCGTTCCCGGCTACATTTCGTTCGTCTCCGGAGCCTCGCTCGCGGAGCTGAAGAATCCCGCCGAGCTCGACCCGGAGAGACGCCGCGAGCTCTTCTGGCGGGTATTCGGCAACAGCTTGTTCTTCGTCCTCGGCTTTTCCGTCGTCTTCGTCGCCATGGGCGCGTCGGCTACGTACATCGGCCAGTGGTTCGCCGCGAACCGGCTGGTTCTCGCCCGCATCGCCGGCGCGGTCATCATCGTTCTCGGGCTTCACACCATGGGAATCACCCCCATCAAGTGGCTCAACTACGAAAAACGGGTTCACGCACAGACGAAGCCCATGGGGGTCCTCGGCTCGTTCATCGTCGGGCTCGCTTTCGCTTTCGGCTGGTCGCCCTGCATCGGTCCGATCCTCGCGGGGGTTCTGGTGCTGGCGTCGCAACAAGAGACCGTCGGAGAGGGGATTCTTCTTCTCACCGCGTACAGCCTCGGCCTGGGCATTCCTTTCCTCGCCACCGGTCTCGCCATCCACCGCTTCCTCGCGTTCTTCGGGCGGATCAAGAGGCACATGAAGCTCGTCGAAGTCGCGGCGGGCGCTCTCCTGGTCGTGGTGGGGGTGCTGGTGGCGACCGACAGCCTCCAGACACTTTCTCGCTACTTCACTTTTCTCCCCGTCCTCGGCTGATTCCTCTTGCCAATCCGTTCTCGATCGCGATAGGTTCCGCGATTCATGCGGTGGGTGACGATTTCCGCACTCGCGGTCCTGGCGGGAGGGGCCGCAGGGTCTCTCCTCCTGAGCGCCTGCGGCGACGCGGGCGCAGCTCCCGCCCAGCCCGTTGCCTTCCCTCACGCCCTCCACACCGAGAACCAGATCGCCTGCGCCTTCTGCCACGAGTTCGCGGACAACCGGGCGGCGGCGGGCATTCCTCGCACCGAGCTCTGCGGGAGCTGCCATTCGGCCATGCCTCAGGAGAGCGCCGAGGCACGGAAGCTCATGGAATACGTCGAGAGGGAGGAGCAGATCCCCTGGGTCCGCGTCTTCCAGATTCCCCAGTACACGTACTTCCCCCACAAGTGGCACGTCCGGGCGGGAGTCGAGTGCGAGGAATGCCACGAGGGGGTGGGGGAGAGCGTAAGCACCGCGCGTCGGATCGAATTGAAGATGGCCTGGTGCATGGACTGCCACGAGAAGCGCCAGGCTTCCGTCGACTGCGTCACCTGTCACAAATGATACGAGGGGGCGGATAGCGAATGGACCGGCGCGAGTTCTTGAGCGGTGGTCTCGTCGCGGCGACGGCGGGTCTCGCGCTCGACGCCTGCGCTCCGGAATCCTACGGCATCATCCCGGTTCTCGTTCCGGAAGAGCCGTTCGTGCCCGGGGAGGAGTCCTGGCTGAAGTCGACCTGTTTCGAGTGCGAAGCCCTCTGTGGCATCCGGGTTCGCAAAGTCGACGGCCGATTGGTCAAGGTCGAGGGCGATCTCGAGGACCCCTCGAGCCGCGGCGGGGTTTGCGCTCGCGGCCAGGCGCTTCCTCAAGCGATGTATCACCCCGACCGCATCCAGGGTCCGCTCGTCCGCGAAGGCGAGCGCGGTAGCGGCCCCTTCACCAAGGTCACCTGGGACGAGGCGCTCGATCGGATTGCGTCGGAGCTCGCGCGCGCGAGAGACGAAGGAGCCGACCCCTGGTGTGGATTCCTCACGGGGGAAGCTACCGGGCACCGTCTCGAGATGGTGCATCGGTTCCTTACCGCGATGGGAGGAGGCCGACACCTGAAGCACGCCCCGTTCGGCCGCGCGCCCATCCGCCGCGCGAACGAGATCGCGACCGGGCAGGCCTCGTCCTTCGATTTCGACATGTCGCAGGCGTCGTACGTCGTTTCGTTCGGGGCCGAGATCCTCGAGTCCGACCGATCTCCCGTGCGCTTCGCGCGCGCTCTCGCCGAGATGCGGCAGGGGCGACCCGGGCGAAGAGGCAAGCTCGTCATGGTGGGACCCCGGCTTTCGCTCACCGCCGCGAACGCGGATGAGTGGGTTCCCGCGAGACCCGACGCGGCGCTCGACCTCGCCCTCGCCATTTCCGCCGTTCTTCTCGAGCGGGGTCTCCACGATTCCGGTTTCACCGGGTCGCGGGCGACGGGATTCGACGGGTTCCGGGATTTCGTCCTGGCGCGGGCCAATCCCTCGGAGGTCGCGGAGAGGACCGGCGTCGCCCGGAAGCGGATCGAAAGGCTCGCTCTCGAGCTCGCCGGGAATCGACCCGCGGTCGCGCTCGCCGGAGAGGCGTCCGTCGGCTCACGGCGCGGGGTCGCGCTCGCGCTCGCGGTGTCGCATTTGAACGCGCTCCTCGGCGCGTACTCCGACGGCGGTCTCCTGCGAGCGGAAGCCGCGATCCCCGGCTTCGCCGAAACAGCCGCGGACACCCGGTCGCTCGCCGCCGAGCTTTCTTCCCGAAGCCCCCTTCCGCGGGTCCTGTTCGTTTCCGATACCAACCCGGCGCACAGCCTGCCGCCCGGCTTCGGACTCGGAGACGCGCTCTCCCGGTCCTTCCTCGTGAGCTTCGCCTCGTTTCCGGACGAGACCATGCAGTTGGCCGACGTCGTCCTTCCGGAATCGATGTCCTTCGAGAGGTTCGAGGATGCCGTGCCCCCGTTCGGACTCGCGCCCTACGCAAGACTCTCGGGTCCGCTTCTCGTGCGGCCGATCTACGACACCCGATCGATGCCCGACGCCCTCATCGCGCTCGCCCACCGCATGGAGAAGAGAGATGCCTTTCCCTGGGAGAGCTACGAGCAGGCGCTCCGCGAATCCTGGGCCCCCCTCGGCTCGTGGGACGAGATCCTCGCAAAGGGCGGTTTCGTCGGCGATGCGGTTCGAGAGCCCATCGTCTTCGCCACCCCCGATCGAGTCTACGGGTTCGCGACCGAGCCTCTCGAGGCGGCGCTCGCCGGGGCGGGCTCCTCGGGTCGGACGCTCCACATCTATCCCTCGACGGCTTTCGGAGACGGAAGGAGCGCGCGCCTTC
This sequence comes from uncultured Acidobacteriota bacterium, assembly GCA_963716925.1. Classification (GTDB taxonomy): domain Bacteria; phylum Acidobacteriota; class Vicinamibacteria; order Marinacidobacterales; family SMYC01; genus DAISKN01. Next base: position 307,126 of record CAVQUX010000006.1, read on the forward strand.
CCTATCTCCAGGATCTCGCGGATCCCGTGACCGGCGTTCGCTGGGGAAGCGTCGTCGAGATCGCCGAATCCGACGCGGGCGAGCTCGGGATCCGAAGCGGCGATCGAGTGGAGATCGCGACCACCGGCGGAACGGTGACGGCGCCGGCGCAGGTGAGCCCCGGCATCGTTCCCGGGGTCGTCGCTCTCGCCGCGGGACAGGGGCACACCGCGGGCGGACGCCACGCGGAAGGAAGGGGCGTCAACGCATACGCCCTTCTCGAGGCGGTGGCGGACGAGCACGGTTCTCTCCGCAGCGCGGGGAGCGTCGAGCTCAGAAAGGTGAGTTCATGACCGAGTGGGCGATGGCGATCGATCTCGACCGCTGCACCGGCTGCGAGGCCTGCGTCGTGGCCTGCCGCGGCGAGAACAACGTGCCGGTCTCCGGAGCGGACGCGGTAGAGAGAGGTCGGGTGACGGAATGGCTGCGCGTCGAGCGGTACCTCGAAGGAACCTTTCCGGAAGTGCGGATGCGTTTCAAGCCCGTTCTCTGCGTGCAGTGCGACGACGCCCCGTGCGTGAAGGTGTGCCCGGTCTCGGCGACCTACGAGACCGAGGACGGACTGAACGCTCAGATCCACCCTCGCTGCATCGGCACCCGGGCCTGCGCCCATGCCTGTCCTTACACCGTGCGCAGCTTCAACTGGAGGCAGCCGCACTGGGAAGGAACGCTCGAGCAGACCATCAATCCCGACGTCGCCGTCCGCTGGAAGGGCATCATGGAGAAGTGCACCTTCTGCATCCAGCGGATCCGTCGCGTGGAAGATGGCGCCCGGGAGGAAAACCGCGGGGTGTCGGACCTCGAGGTGCAGCCCGCCTGCGCCCAGTCCTGCCCGACAGCGGCGATCACCTTCGGGGATCGTTCGGACCCGGAGTCGAAGGTGGCGAAGCTCTTTCGAAGTCCGAGGGCCCAGCTTCCCCTCGAGGAGCTCGGCACCGGGCCCCGGGTGGCGTATCTGACGGAAGGAGAGTGGAGTGGAAGCGGCGAGCCAGCGGGATCCTCGGATTGAAGAGAAGCTCCTCCAGCCGGTCCTGGTAACCACCTGGCGGTTCTTCGCGGTCGTCGGAGCGCTCCTCGCGGTCATCGCCGTCGGCCTCTTCTTCTGGTCGCGTCAGCTCCGGGTGGGCCTGTGGATGGCGGGGATGACCCAGCCCGTGTACTGGGGCTTCTACATCACGAACTACATCTTCTTCATCGGCATCAGCCATGCGGGAACTCTCATCTCCGCGATCCTGAGGCTTACCGGGGCCGAGTGGCGAAGGCCCATTACCCGGGTCGCCGAGGTCATCACCGTGGTCGCGCTCATGATGGGGTCGATCAACATCCTCTTCGACCTCGGCCGGCCGCAGCTCATCTACACGCCGATGCTCCATCCGCAGTTCCTCTCCCCCCTCATCTGGGACGTCACCGCCATCACCCTCTACCTCACGGGGAGCATCGTCTACCTCTATCTGCCGCTCATCCCCGACATCGCGCTCCTCCGCGATCGGTTGCCGCGCTTCCGCCGCATCAATCGCCTCCTCGCCCTTGGATGGAACGGGAGCGAAAAGCAGCACGCGCTGCTCGAGAAAGCGATCGCCGTCATGGCGGTCGCGATCATCCCCATCGCCGTCTCGGTGCACACCGTGGTCTCGTGGACCCTCGCCATGACCCTCGTGCCCATGTGGCACAGTCCGATCTTCGGACCGTACTTCGTCGTGGGCGCGATCTTCAGCGGCATCGCCGCGCTGATCGTGGTCATGACGATTCTGCGGAAGGCCTTTCATTTCGAGGAGTTCTTCACCCCGACGGGCTTTTCGAACCTTTCCCTTCTCCTCATCACCATGTCCTGCCTCTGGGCATATTTCACGTTCGCCGAGCACCTGACCGCGTGGTACGGACACGAGCACGCGGAAATGGCGGTTCTCGAAAGCCGCCTCTCCGGGGATTTCGCCCCCTTCTTCTGGGCGATGGTCGTCTGTTGCTTCGGCGTGCCCATGGCGATCCTGCCGTTTCGGAGGCTCCGGACCCCAGTCGGAGCGACGGTCGCTTCCGTCGCGGTGCTCATCGGAATGTGGCTCGAGCGGTTCGTCATCGTGATCGGCGCCGCCTCCTATCCGCGGTCGGCCCAGATGTGGGATCGCGGAATCTACACCCCACGGGCCGTCGAGATCGCAATCTTCCTCGCGGAGATCGCGGCCTTCGTGCTCGCGTACGTGATCTTCGCCAAGCTCTTCCCCATGGTTTCGATCTGGGAAGTCGAGGAGACACCCCACGCGCGCTGACGCCTTCTCCCCGTGCTAGTATTGGGCACGTCCAGGAGGTCACGAAAGGCCATGCGAATCGGTTTCGCCGCGGTGGTTTTTGTCGCGAGTCTCGCGGGACTCGCTCTACAGGCGCAGGAAACCCAGCCCGAAGGCGGCTCCGTCTGGGAGGTCCCGGCGGAGGCGAAAGCGGTTCCGAATCCCGTCGAGGCGACCCCCGAGGCCCTCGCCGCAGGAGCCGACCTCTACAAGAAGCACTGCCTCATGTGTCACGGGGAAACGGGCAAGGGCGACGGACCGGCGACGAAGTTCATGAAACCGGCGCCTCCGGATATGACCGTGGCGGGAACCAAAGCCCGGATGACCGACGGCGAGATTTTCTACAAGATCTCGACCGGCAAGCGTCCCATGCCTCCGATGAACCGGAAGCTCTCGGAGACCGAGCGTTGGCAGGTGGTGCACCACCTTCGGACGCTCCAGCAATAGTCCGGACGATCGGCCAGGGAGTCGAGATGAAGACCGCAGGGAGCGCAGCACTCCTGTTCGCGATTCTTGCCCTCTCCTGCAACGCTCCCCCCGACCCCGGAAACAAGCGCGCCGGCGACGGCGAGGCGAAAGAGCTGAAGGCCGCCCCCGACCTGATGCTGACCAGAGTCGACGGGAGCGGCACCGTCGCGCTCGCGGAACAGAGAGGCAAGGTCGTGCTCGTCGACCTCTGGGCGACCTGGTGCGGCCCCTGCATCAAGGAGCTCCCGCACCTCCAGTCGCTCTCGGAGAAGTTCGGCCCCGAGGACTTCCTGATGCTGGGCGTCGTTCTCGAGTCGGGAGACCCCGAGGAGATCCAGGCATTCATCGCCGAGAAGGAGATCCGGTATCCGCAGGTCCTCGGAGAAGAAGGGACCAAGGAGTCCTTCGGTCCCTTTCTCGGCTATCCCACCAAGTACCTCATCGATCGGGAAGGCCGCGTGGTGAAGCGATACTTCGGGATGATGGGCGACGAGCTCGCCGACGACGTGGAGACGCTCATCGAGACCGGAAGTCTCGGCGGGCCCGCGCCCTCCTCCGGCTGAATCTCTCGTACGGCGCTCCTCTTTCCGCTCAATTCGAGGGCTAGCGCTTCGCCGTTCCAGGCGGTATATTCATAGTCATAGGCCGTCGATCTTCTCGGCGGCTCGTTTCCCTCGAGCAACACCCAGTTCTAACAGTCTCGGATTTCGGTTAGGAGTTTCTATCCGTGGCGAACGATCAGAATACGGTCCTTGCAGCCAAGGCGAGCCTCGACGGCCGCCTCGAAGGAGTCAACATCACGCTGGCAGGGCGCTTTCGCGGCGACCTGAAGGCGACGGGCGTCGTGCGGATGATGGAGGGCTCGGACGTCGATGCCAAGGTCGAGGCGAGCCAGGTCGAGATCGGAGGCAAGTTCAAGGGGGACGTGAAAGCGGAGATTCTCCGCCTGCTCGGCCCGGGCCGCGCGTCGGGGAGCTTCCGCGCCAGGAAGCTGAGCGTGGAAGAAGGCGGACAGCTGGACGGTGACTTCGAGATCGGCGAGCCTCAACTGCTCGCGAGGCGGGAGACTGTGGGAAACAGGAGCTGATCATGCAGACGAACGACGTGAAGGCCCCGGCGATGGTTATCCTTCCCTGCCCCGTGTGCGGCCGGTCGGTGAAGGTTCTTGGCAGGGTTCGGCGAGTCCTCTGCGCCTGCGGGCAGATACTCATGGAGATCGGCCGCGAGAAGGCCGCGGTGGCGACGCCGGCCGAGGCCGTCGAGGCCGGATAGCCTTAGAGAGAGAGCATCGGTGTTGGCCAAGAAGCGCAAGAAGAAGGGCGGCGGGGCCGGAGGGCGCAAGCGCGCTCCGAAGACGCCGGAGGCGTCGAGGGAGAACACCACCGAGATCGTGTTCTCCTACGGCGAGATCGACTTTCTGCGCAAGATCACCAAGAAGGACTCCGACGGCACGACACCCAAGGAGCGGAAGTCGCGCCTTTCGCTGCGGGACAAGCTCCTCGAGATCAACTTCAGCTCACCCGCGGCGGGGGCCGGCGGGCTCATCGTGCTCGAGCTCGGCCGGGGGGAAGTGGATTTCCTCCAGCGCATCACCAAGGAAGTCTACAGCTTCATCACCGCCGAAGAGCGGCGGGCGCGCCTCATCCTCCGCGAAAAGATCCTCATCGCCGTGGAGAAGGTGACGGGCAAGAAGATCCTTCCCGAAGAAGTCGCCGAATAGCGCCCTCCTGGTCTACTCGCTGAAACGGCAGAGATCCGCCTCGTACTGGAAGCGGGCCACGGTCGAGCTCTCGCGTCCCGCTCTCAGTACTTCGAGCTCCACCTGACCGGGAGAGGCCAGACGAAACACCGACGCGTAGTCCGCGTCCTTCGAAGCGAGGAGCGTCGGGTCGGTGGTGGCGGCCAGGATCAGGACGTCCAGTGAATCCGACAGGGCCTTGAGCTGCGCCGCCGCGCTCTGGATCGTGCCTCCCTTTCTCTCGACCCTTTCGAGCGAGTCCACCACGACGAGACAGGACTCCTTCTCGGGGGTGTCGAGGAGTTTCTTCGTCAGCTCGCGAATCACCGCGATCTCGAGCTCCTCCTGGAACTCGTACACGAACACCCGCCGGAGCCACTCGGCGGCGGCGCGGCCTGCGCGATCCACTCGCTGCCATTCGGGAGAATCCTTCTTGAGCCGGCCCTTCTCGATGTCGGTGACCGGGACCGCGGCGAGTCGGGCGAGCGTCCGGAGCCGCAGCGCCGTCTTCGGCTGCTCCGAGGCCAGGAAGAGACAGCGCACCGCTCCCGAAGCCGCCATCTGATCCGTCACCTGTTTGAGGAAGCTCACCATCCGATCGCGATCCTCGTCGACCAGGAGCATGAGACCGGGCGCGAAGCCGTTGAGCTCCTGATCGAGGCGCTTGAAGCCGGTGTCGTACGTCTTTCCCTGCTTCGACGCCAGATCGTCCAGGTAGCTCGACCATTCGTCGCCCTCGGAGGAGAGAACCGCCTTCACTTTGGGTTTGGATGGAGGCGGGCTCACCGCGGGTGAGGATTTCTCGCGGGGCGGCGGGGTCGGCGGAGGTTTCGGTTTCGCGGGCGGGGCGACGGCCGGAGAGGATTTTTCCTGGGCCGCCCGGGGAGCGGGAGTCGAGGGCGCCTCTCGCGGGGCCGCGGCCGCCGGCGGGTTGGACTTCCGGAGCTCCTCCGCGATCTTCTTCTTCATCTCCGCGACCGGCTTCACCACCGTCGCGTCCGCTTTCGGCGGCGCCGGCTTCGGAGCCTCCCGGATTGGAGGCGCCACGGTCGGAACCAGGCCGCTCCGGGAGCGATCCTTGAGGCGAGATACCCAACCGTTGAGCTCCGCCAGGGACGGGAGGCTTCCGTCGAAGAGCTGTTCGATGGCGAAGCCGGCCGGCATTTCTCCGCCGCTCTTCTGGAGCTCCTCCTCCAGGTTCGACGAGATGACGTAGTCGCCCCGAAGATGCATCTCGGCCAGCGTCCGGAACACCGCACGGAGAACGGGAAAATAGAAATCCTCCTCCGAAAGGCTGTCGAGGATCTTGTACTTGAGCTCGGAGCCAGCGGTGTTGATGGTGAGGCAGAGCGTCTTCAGGACCGACGTTTCGAGCGATCGGAGCTCGTCGACGCCGATGGTCTCGGGCCGCTCCGAAAATTGGGGCATCTTCGACTCGCCTTCCTCGCCTGGAGGCACGGTGCGTTTGCGCGCCAGATGCGGGCACTTCCCGCGTCCCGAATGACTTTTTCTTTACTCTACCAGCACTTCCGGGGGGCGGCAAGTGGACGGTTCTGCTGTCCCGAAAAACGCCGGAGTGCGGTATACTTGAGAGTAAGTCCAGCAAAATCAGGCAATAGCCATGGAGCTCCAGAAGAAGAGCGAGTTGAGTGTCGGCCGGGCCTCGTTCGTTATCTCGACCGGGCTCGCGGGGGACGCCGAGCCCTCGATCGAGACGCGCGTCATCGGAAGCGACGGCACGCTCGTCTTCCAGACCTCTCAGGATATCTCGGCGCTGAAGCCGATTTTCCAGAACAGCCAGAAGGTGTTCGCCCGCCTCGAAGCGCAGCACGAGGCGGTCGTGACAGAGCTCGAGCAGGGTCGAATCGGCACCGCCGCCGGAGCGACTGCCGCGAGCGGCGCTCCATCCACCGGCGACAAAGAATCGGACGCGCTCGCGCACGCCGTCGAGGTCCTGGGCAACCGCGCGTTCGACAAGGCGATCGCGGCGCTGAGAGCGGTTCTCGAGACCTACCCCAACTGCAGCGAAGCCCGGGAGTTGCTGGAGGTCGCCTACAAAGCCTCCTCCGGGCCGAGACTCACCATCGATCTCGTCGCCGCGCTGAAACGCGGGACCGAGGCTTTCGCGGATGCACGCCCGCGCGATGCCATCGAGTCCTGGAAGCAATGTCTCATCGAGGAGCCGGGCAATCGCAGAGTCCAGCTCCTGGTGCTCCTCGCGACCACATGGTCGCCGACGAGGCGCCAGCAGTACGCCGCCGAAGTCCTCGCTCCCGGAACGCGTCTTCTCGCCGCGGGCAGGCCCGAGGAAGCGCAGGCTCTCCTTCTCGTGACCCAGACGGTCGAAGGCGGTCCGGCGCGAGAGCCCGATGAGACCGCCGTCCGCGCCGAAGCCCCGCCCGACATTTTCGAACAAACCCTCGTCCAACCGCAGGAATTCGCGGACCTCGTCTCGGATTTCATCGAGAGCTCGGATGAGCCCTCCGAGCCAGTTAAGCCAGTTGAGCCCTTTGAGCCCGTTGAGCCCGACGATGACGAGGAGAACGAGACGATTTCGGCCCCGGACCCTCCGGTGGCGGCCGCGCCGCGTCCCGCCCCGGCGCCGCCCCAGGCGCCTCCAGCGTCTCCCGCGGCGGAACCTCCGAAGCCGGCGAAGGCCGAGCCGCGAGCCGAAGCCAGAACGTCCCCGACGGTTCCCCGCGTCGGTCCGAGAAAGCCTCCGCCACCCGCCCGTCGCGGCGCTCCTTGGGGGATTCTGGGAGCCGCTGCAGGTGCCCTTCTCATCCTCGCCACCGCAGCGTTCTGGCTGTTGTCGGGGCCGAACACCATCTCCGCCGCGGAGCTCGAGCGGGCGGCGAGCCTGGTGAGCTCCGGCCAGTATCCCCAGGCGATCGCCGCCTACGACGTTCTCCTCGACAAGTTCGGCGACAACGCCGAGGTCTATCTCGGACGCGGTCGCGCGAAGCTCGCGTCGGGCGATGCGTCGGGAGGGCTCGTCGATCTCGAACGCGCCTACGCGCTGGATCCGCAATCGACGGCGGTCGCGGAAGAGCTGGCTGACCTCCTGTACTCCCAGGGGAGCTACCCGGCGGCCATCGGCTACTACGAGAAGGCATTCGCAGGGGGCGCGGGGACGACCGATGGGAGATATCGAGCGGCGGTGAGCCTCGTTCGCGAGGGCCGCGACGACGACGCTCTGACGCACCTCGAAGCCGCTATCGCCAGGGACCCGGCGCACGGTGAGGCCCAGTTCCTCTACGGGCAGCTCCTGAACGCCCGCGGACGGCACGCCGAGGCGGAGAAGGCGCTGAGGAGCGCCGAGAAGAACGTGGAGGCGGGGAGCGACTATCTGAACCAGCTCGCGATCGCCCTCCTCGAGCAGAACAAGCTCGAAGAGGCCGAGGAGGTTGCCCTCGACTTCGCGCGCGGCTACCCTTCGGACGCGCGAGCGCGGTCGCTCCTCGGGGAGATCTACCTCAGCCGGAAACAATACGAGCCCGCGCGCGCTCAGCTCATCCAGGCGCTTCGCACCGACCCGAACGACGCGCGGGCCCAGATCGCGCTCGGCAGGACGTGGCTCGCGATCGGAAAGTCCCGGAACGACGCTCAGGATCTCGCCAAGGCGAAGCAGTTACTGGCCACGGCGCAAGGGGTCGACGAGGGGCGAAGGCTCCTGGCTCTCGGGCAGGTCGCGCTCGCGGAAGGCAAGCTCGACGAAGCGGCCACTCTGCTGCAGCAGGCCCGCGATCGCGGGGCTCCCGAATTCTCCGTGCATCTGTCCCTCGCGGAGACCAGCTTTCGGGCGAAGGACTTCGTGGGCGCCGCCGAGGAGCTGCAGCGCGCCGCGGCCCTGGCGCCGGGCGATCCGGCGGTCTCGCTCTCGCTCGCGATCACCTATTTTCAGCTCAAGGACACCACCCGGGCCGCGGATCAGTTCCTGAAGACCATCCAGGGCGTCGGCCTGGTCACCCCTCCGGGTGAAGGCAGCGGTCCCGTCGTATTCCCCGAGCCGTACGTCCCGCTCCCCGATCGATTCAACGTGAATCGCGCCATCAAGGACTCCGCGCAGGCCATCCTGAAAGACCTTCCCGAGGATCCCACGGCGGCGCAGCTGAAGACGCTTTCGGAATCGACGACGTTTCTCGTCGGGCAATAGAGCCGCCGGCAGCCTTCAGCGGTCGGCGCGGTGGTGGCAGACGCCGCGCTCGCTTCCGCGCACGAAATCCGCCAACCGGCGGGCGTACTCGTTCGGGAGAGCTTCGATGGCGACCACGGCCTCGCGCCTCGGGAGCTTCGAGCGATACAACAGCCGGTAGGCCCGCTTGATCGCCGCCACGTCCTCTTCGGAGACTCCGGCTCGCTTCAGGCCCACCACGTTCAAGCCCACGGCTCGGGCGGGGACGCCGTCCACGGTGAAGAACGGCGGCACGTCGAGATTCACCTTCGACCCTCCCCCGATCATCGAGAGCTCGCCGATGCGGGAGAACTGATGGATTACGACACCACCGGACACGAAGGCGCGCCGGCCGATATGGATATGTCCGGCGAGAGCGGCGTAGCTCGCGATGATGACCTCTTCGCCGATCTCGCAGTCGTGCGCCACGTGGCCGTATCCCATGAGGAAAGAGCCCTGGCCGACCCGGGTCGTGCCCTCCGGCCGGGCGCTCCGGTGGATCGTGGCGAACTCGCGGATGACCGCGTCGTCTCCCACCACGGCATAGCTCGGAGCGCCCCCGTACTTCAGATCCTGCGGATCCCCCCCGAGAACCGCTCCTTCGTGGACCCGCACGCGCCGGCCGAGCGTCAGGCCGCTCTTCAATACCGCGTGAGCGGCGATACGCGAGCCCGCCCCGACTTCCACGTCCCGCTCGACGACCGCAAACGGCCCGATGTCGACGTCCGCGTCGATTCGGGCGCGGGGGTCGACGATGGCGGTTTCGTGAATCCCGCTCATCGACGGGAGCGCTCGCGCACTACCGCTTCGATCTCCTCGTCTTCCAGGACGCGGTTCGAGGACTTGGCTTTCTCGAAGATCGCCCGCACCAGCGCGTCGTCCGAGGGCTGGCCGTGGGTGGAGAGCCAGTATTGAACGTTGGAGATACCGCTCATCGGTCCGACCTCGATCTTCTGCGAGAGACCGAACTCCGCCGCGGGCACCCCCGAGTAGACCCGGTCCGCGAGCCAGAGGTCGTCCCGCTTCAGCGCCTTGATGACCGCCGCGGCGTGGACCCCGGTCCCCGTTCGGAACGCGTCCTCGCCCACGATCGGATAGTTCGGGGGGATGGGTACACCGACGGCGTCGGAGACCACGCGGCAATAGTCGTAGAGCCGGCTCAGGTCGTTTCCGATCCTGCCGGAAAGCTTCAAATTCACGAGCAGGATGTCCATCGGGGTGTTGCCGCACCGCTCGCCGATTCCGAGAGCGCAGGCGTGGACGCGATCGCAGCCCGCCTCGATCGCCGCGAGGCTGTTCGGAATCGACAGGCCGCGGTCGCTGTGACCGTGCCAGTCGATTTTTACGTCCTCCCCCGTCCCCATCACGACTTCCTTCATGAACGACACCAGAGCCCGGACGCCGGAAGGCGTCGCGTGCCCGACGGTATCGGTCAGGACGACGCGGCGCGCGCCACATTCGATGGCGGTGGTGTACAGCCGTCTGAGGGTTTCCGGACGGGCGCGCGTGGTGTCTTCGGTCACGTACATGTTCGGGAGGCCGTTCTCGACGGTGAACCTCACCGCCTGCTCGGTGTAGGCCAGTAGCCGATCGATCTCCCAGTCCTCGGCGTACTGGCGAATCGGGCTCGAGCCGATGAAGGTCGCCGCCTCGATGGGGATGCCGACCTCCTGCGAGATCCGGACGATGGGCTCGATGTCGGCCTTGAGGGTGCGCGCGGCGCAGTTGGGACGGATTTTCATCCTCTGACGCGCAATCTCCTGTGCCAGACGAAGCACTTGCTTCTGAACGTGAGGCCCCGCGCCCGGGAGGCCGATGTTGACGGAGTGGATGCCCAGAGCCTCCATCAGGTGGAGGATCTCCACCTTCTTCTCTATGGGAGGAGAGATGACCGAAGGGCTCTGGAGCCCATCGCGGAGAGTCTCGTCGTTGAGCTCGACGGGCTTCGCCGGGCGGTCGTCCTCCTGGCCTACCTGATTCCAGTCGTAAATCAGGTCGCGATCCCTGGGCGATGAGCCAGACATACGGTTCTCAGCGGGCGAGCTTCTCAATCGCCTCCTCGAGCAGCTGCTCGGACAGCTTCCGATCCGGATTCTCGCCTACGAGCTGGTGAAGCCATTCCGCCGGCGCCGGCGGAGTATCCTTCCACACGGCGTCGGGACCGTAGAGCAGGTAGACGTCCCAGGCCATGCGCGAACGGATCGAAAGCACCGGGGCGAAAGCCTCCCCCAGCGCCTGCGAGCCGTCCCAGTAGTGGCGGGACCGGTCGTCGTAGATCTTGATGAGCGATCGCACCGCGGCCCCGTAGTCGTCGCCGGAGATCGCGGGGATCCAGACGACAAGCACGTCGAGGGGCAAGTCCTTGTTTCTCTCCAACACCGTCTGCACCACCCGGGCGCCGTGCGAGCACTTGCTTCACGTAGGAGACAGAATCGCGATCAGCCGAGCCCGGCCCTTTCCCTCCTGGAAATCGCGGACGAGAGGCTGGTGGTCGGGATCGAGCCTCTCCACGTCGTTGGGCGCGCCTGCGCCGAGGAACAACGCCGCGGCGAGGACGAGAGCTCCTCTCATGTTCCTAAGTTACACGATTCAGGTTTAACCGCGAAAGTGTAAGAGGGGGGATGTGGAGACAGGAGGAGAGGGGACAAAATCAAGACGCTACCGGTTTCCCTTGTCCGGCCTTCGCTTAGACCGGAGTGAGGAGCGGCTCTTCGTGGCTCAGGGCGGCGAGCTCCATGAACAGTCTGTCCATGGAGTCGGGACGCTCGTCCTTCTTCTTCGCGAGCATCCGCAGCACCAGGTCCTCGATCGCCGGCGAGACGCGGATCAGAGGATTCGTCTCCGACAGGGGCTTCGGGACCTCCGTGAGATGCTTCACCAGGTAAGCCTTGGAGTTCTTGGCCTCGAACGGCTTGGCGCCGGTGAGAAGCTCGTAGAAAGTGATCCCGAGCGAGTAGATGTCCGCGCGATGGTCCACCGCGTCCTTGCTGTCCTCGCCCACCGGAAGGCAGATCTGCTCAGGAGCGACGTACTCCGCCTTCCCCACCAGCTTCATCGTCTGGGTGATCTTGCCGCCGCCGGCGACGAGGTTCTTGGCGATCCCGAAGTCGATGACTTTCGCGGTCTCCTCGCCGTCCTCCTTCAGGATCTGGATGTTGTCGGGAGAGATGTCGCGGTGGACGATTCCGTGCTTGTGGGCCTCGGAGAGCCCGATCGCCACCTGCTGGACGACGCGCACCGCCTCCGACACCGGAAGCCAGCTCGTGCGCCGGAGACGCTTGCGGAGCGTCTCCCCTTCCAGGTACTCCATGACCAGAAACAGGAGCTCCTGTCCGACGGTTCCGAACTCGTAGAGCATGACCAGATGCTTGTTCCGCAGCTGAACCATGATCTGCGCCTCGCGGTGAAAGCGGGCGACGCACTCCTGCCGATCCCGGAGCTCGGGCCGAAGGAACTTGATCGCGCGGATTTCGTTCAGGAGCATGTGGCGGGCCTTGTAGACCTTGGCCATCCCGCCCTTGCCCAGGAGCTCCAGGATCATGTACTCCCGGAGCCGTTTCCCGATGAGCGGATCCGCTCCCCCGTCGTGCGCGTGCTCGTGCATGTTCGATTGATCCCAGGGTAAAGCAAGTTCCGTACCCGGAATTGGAATTCAGCGCCTCTAACTCACTGCAGACATTTGGTTTATGATTCTTCCCCGGGAGTCCCCGCGAACACTTCGGGCTCTCGGGGCGAAAGGCCCTCAAGGACGGGGCGTTTCCCAACAGCGCGAGACCGCGTGGTATGCTTCCCGCGGAGCGCGGGGTTCCATCCACAAGAATCGGAGCAGGAGATTTATGGCCACACCGGGCAACCACGGATTCTCGAAGAAATCGCTACTCGACTACGCGCAATCGCAGCGCGGAAGCTTCGAGAAGTCGCTCAAGGATCTCGTCGAGATCCCGAGCGTCTCCGCGGATCCTCAGCGCCAGACGGACGTGGCGGGAGTGGTCTCCCACGCGGCGGACCTGATCCGGAGGATCGGCGGCGAGGTGCGGGTCCTCGACACCGGCGGCCATCCCATGCTCCACGGCCGCTTCGATCAGGGCGCGGACTACCCCACGGTGACGGTCTACAACCACCTGGACGTCCAGCCGGCGGAGAAAGCCGATGGATGGACGACGGAGCCCTTCCGCTTCACCGTCAAGGAGGACCGCTACTGGGGTCGGGGCACGACCGACGACAAAGGGCCTGCGCTCACCGCGCTCTGGGGCGCGAAGTACGCGCTCGCTCACGGTGCAAAGGTGAACATCCACTTCCTGTGGGAAGCGGAAGAGGAGATCGGGAGCCCCCATTTCGAATCCACGATCCGGCAGAACAGAGATCGGGTGAAGACCGACTCGATCGTGGTCTCGGACACCGTCTGGGTGTCGAGGAGCCGGCCCGCATGTCCCGCGGGCCTGAGAGGACTGCAGGGATTCCGTTTCCTCCTGGAGACGGGAGAGACCGATCAGCATTCCGGGACCTCGGGAGGCGCCGCGAGAAATCCCATCGGGGAGATGTGCCAGCTCATCGCCGATTGCTACGACGCCAGGACCGGCGAAGTGAAGATTCCGGGCTTCTACGACGACGTCGTCCCTCCCACCACGAGCGAGCTCGAGGATCTCAAGAACTCGGGCTTCACCACCGCCGCCTTCAAGAAGGACCACCAGTTCAAGTCGCTGCGAGTGACCGATCCCATCGAGATCATGAAGCGGATCTGGTGCATGCCGACATTCGAGGTGCACGGCATCGCCGGCGGCTACCAGGGACCGGGCGTCAAGACCGTGGTTCCTCCCCGCGCCACCGCGATCGTGTCCTGCCGGCTCGTTCCCGACATGGACGGGAAGAAGATCGCGAAGCTCGTGAAAGATTTCGTCAAGGAGAAGAATCCCGACGTGCGGGTGGAGTCGGAGCACGGCCTTCCCGCCTACCAGGGGCACACCGAGGGCCCGCATCCCGACGCCATCCGGGCGGCGATGAAGTTCGCTTTCGGCAAGGACCCGGTTTTCGTCCGCGAGGGCGGCTCGATCGGCGCCGTGGTGTCGATGGAGAAGGTGCTGAAGGCGCCCGTGTTCTTCCTCGGTCTCTCACTTCCCGAGCACGGATATCACGCTCCCAACGAGAACTACGACTGGGAGCAGGCGGAAGGCGGGATGATCGCCTTCGCCGATTACTTCCGGCGCGTCGGGCTGATGGAGCGCTGATCGACCAGGAAGAACGCACGGAGGTACCTGTGGGCCAGACAACGGAAAGCGAAGGGGAAAGGCGCGAAGGCGCAAAGAAATCCCCTTTTTCTTTGCGTCTTTGCGCCTTTGCGCCTTGCGAAATCCTCCCTTCCTCAAGTCCACCTCAAAGCGACCTTCGACGCTACTATGGATGCGTGGTATAGTTTTTCTATTCCTTCGACATCCCCGGAAAGGTGCGTACTTCCTCCCGTAAGCCGAGTACTCTTCTCCTCGCCCTGTTCTTCGTCGGCTCCGGTTTCAGCGCCCTCGCTTACCAAGTCGTCCTGAGCCGATACGCTCAGCTCATCGTGGGCGCCACCGCTTTCGCGGTCAGCGCCCTCCTCACCGCGTTCATGCTCGGCATGTCCCTCGGCGCCGCCGTCGGAGGGCGGCTCTCGGATCGCACCCAGCATCCGCTCCGCGTCTACGCCGTCGCGGAAGGCGCCATCGGTCTCTACTGCCTTAGCTTTCCCCTGTTGTTCCCGTGGCTTTCGGATCTCTACCTCTTGCTGGTGCCCGAGATCGGAACGAGCTCGGTCCTGGCGCGGAACCTGGTGCGCTTCGTCCTCGGGGTCTCCGCGTTTCTCCTGCCGACGTTCTTCATGGGAATCACCACCCCGGCCTTCGCCCGCGCCGTGGCCGTCGAGCGCGAGAACTCCGGGGCGTGGCTCGCCCGCCTCTACGGCTGGAACACCCTCGGCGCCGCCCTCGGCGCTCTCACCACCGCCTACGTTCTCGTTCCGACGCTCGGGCTCGTAGGGAGCATGGTGCTGGCGACGACGATCAACTTCGCGATCGCGCTCGCCGCCTACCGCTCGTCGGCGCGCGTCGCCGAAGTGCGGACCACGGGAGAGGAGCCGCGCAGGCTCCCCGAGACCCGCATCGCCTCGAGCGATCGGCGGGTTCCTGTTCGATGGGTGGGGATGGTGGCTTTGGGGCTGCTTCTCGTCGTGGCTCTCGACTGGTCTCTCGACGGACTCGACGTCGCGGGCGCCCTCGTAGGGTTCTTCTACACCCGATCGCTTCCTCTCGCGGCCACGCTCCTGTTCGCGCTGGCGGCGGTGTTCCTGACCCGGGCGAGAGGGGCGTCCGGAGGCTCGACCCTCGCCGTCTTCCTCCTCGCGGCGTTCGCGAGCGGTTATCTCTCCTTCGCCCTCGAGATCATCTGGACCCACCTCCTCGCGATTCTCCTCGGAAACTCCGTCTATGCCTTCGGCCTCATGCTGGGCTCGCTCCTCCTGGGACTCGCCATCGGAACGCTGTTCGCGAGAAAGCTCGCGAGTCCTCCTCGGCGCGCGCGCAACTGGATCGGCCTCTCGCTCTCGCTCGCGGGCGTCTCGATTCTCGCGACCCTTCCCGTCTGGGACGAGATCCCGGGAGTGTTCCTGCTCCTCGCCGATCGGGAGCCCAGCTTCGCCTTGATGGAGGGCGTTCGCTTCGCCGTGGCCTTGACCTTGATGCTGCTCCCGACGGCCGCGTTCGGGATCACCTTCCCTCTGACTCTCTCCTGTGCCGCATCCCGCGGGAGCGGCTTCGGGACGCGCGTGGGTCAGGTCTACGCCGTGAACACGCTGGGCGCGGTCACCGGCGCGCTCTCCGGTCCCTACCTCTTTCTTCCCGCGCTCGGGAGCCAGCTCTCCCTCCAGGTGCTCGGCGCCCTTCTTCTCGCCGTGGGCGGGCTCGCGCTCGCGGCGCTGTCGGACGTTCCTTTCCGGCGCGCGATGGCCGCCATCGCGGTCTCCTCGCTTCTCTGGGCGCCGGCACTTCCGATTCAGTGGAACTTCAACGCCTTGAACATGGCGGCCGCGGTCTATCTCGGCGACTCGGTGAGCGCCACGGGAGAGATCCTCTACCGCCGCGAGGACCCGACGGGCGGGCTCACGAGCGTCATCGAGTCGAGAGGCGTACGGACGCTTCTCACGAACGGAAAGTTCCAGGGAGACAACGCCGAGGAGATCCCGATCCAGCACCGCGCGGCGAACCTGCCGACGCTGTTCACCGCGGGCCGCGAGCGGGCTCTGGTCGTCGGTCTCGGGACCGGCGTCACCCTCGCCGCGCTCGCGGCCCACGAGTTCGAGCAGATCGTCTGCGCCGAGCTGAGCCGGCCGATCGTCGAGGCCGCGGGAAAGCATTTCGCCGACGTGAACGGCGGCATCCTCGACGCCCCGAATCTGAAGCTGGTGGAAGAAGACGGGAGGAGCCTCCTTCTCGAGAGCCCCGACCGCTACGACGTCATCACCGTCGAGGTCTCGAGCATCTGGTTCGCCGGAGTGGGATCGATCTACAGCCGCGAGTTCTACCGGCTCGCCCAGGCCAGGCTGCGCCGCCACGGGGTCCTCCTCCAGTGGTTTCCCATCCATCACCTCTCGGCCCGGAACCTGTTCCTGGTCGTCAACACCGTCCGCTCGGTGTTCCCCTACGTGAGCCTCTGGACCCATCGCCATCAGGCGTTCGTGATCGCGAGCGAATCGCCGCTTCGGCTCGATCTCGATTCGATCCGCTCCGATCGAAGCCGGGAAAGCATGGCGCCTTACCTGCGGGAGCTACCCTCCGGCTCGCCTCTCGAGCTTCTGAGCGATCTCGTGGTGACCGACTTCGATATGGACCGGTTCCTCGACTCGATGGCGGTGCTCCTGCGGACGCGGCGAAGCGTGGTCTCGACCGACACCTGGCCGACTCTCGAGTACGAGACGCCGAAAGACCTTCTCTCGAATTTCTCGTACTTCCAGAACCGGGCGACGTTCCGGAGGTTCCGGAGCCCCGAGCCCTTCGACTTTCGCGGCGCTCCCTCGGGCGCGGAGGAGATTCTCAGGCTCGCCGCCTTCTCGCGCGGCTGGAACGATCCCCGGGCGGTCCCGCGCATCGCGCGGGCGTGGCGCGAGATTCCGGAGATCGGAGGAGCCGCCAGCCAGTGGCTCTTCGATGAGCTCACCGGCGACGACGCCTTCGGATCGAGCTTCAGCCGGGACCCGGTATCCGAGCTCGGCTCCGAGCTCGAGGCTCTCGGAGCGATGGTCAGGAGCTCGCGGACCGAGAGCTCCTGCGAGCCCCTCCCGGAATTCCTCTCTCGCGCTTCCGCGACACCGCTCCTGGTGAAGGCCCATGCCGGCGAAAGCCTCGAGGGAACGTCGCCCGAGGACGCCGTCGATGGGATCTTCGATCCCGACCTCGCGAAGGGATGGAGGGTGCGACCCGACGGACGTCCGGCCGCCCTCGAGCTCGCCCTGGCCGAGCCTCTCCGTGTCGAGAAGGTGCACCTGGTCGTGCGCCCCCTCGACGGCTCTCTCGCGCGCGCGCGAATCCTCGGGCGGGACGAGAGCGGCGCCTGGCTCCCCATCGCGAGCGGCGGAGGTCGGGAGGAGATCCTGTGCGATCGAAGCCGGGAGTATCGCCTTTCGAGCCTCACACCCAGGCTCGATCGCATACGCGTGGAGATTCAGGGCGAAGGCAACTCCTTCCGCGTCGCCCTCCATGAGATATGGATCGAGACCGAGGGAGGCCCGAGCTCGTGAGTTTCCGCGTTCTTGCCGGCTCGATCTTCGTCTCCGTAGGCCTCTGGCTCCTGGACCTGACGAGGCTTTCGGGATACGCCTTCGCTGGCGTCACCGACCCCGAGGCCCGCAACCGGGTGCTCGCCGTCGCCCAGCCCGCCCTCGCGTCCCTGGAGCTGAAGCTGTGCCTTCTGCACCTCGCATCCGGACTCGTCCTCGGCCTCGTCCTCGGCGTGGCGTTGCGCGGCCGGCTCCGCGGTTTTCTCGGCGCTTCCGCGCTCACCCTCGTCATCTTCGGCCTGGCGCTCTTCGGCATGATGGGGCGCTACCCGCAGCTCTTCGCCGACCGCTTCTGGCTCGGAGGCGGCGTCTTCGCCTGGCTGCAGCGCTTCGCGACCCATGGCATCGGACCGCGCTGGTTCGACCTCGCGCTCGCGGTCCTTTCGGCCGCGCTCCTCGCCCCTTCGGCTCTCGCGTTCGTGCGGCGTTTTCTCCGTCACGGCCGGCGCGTGGCGATTCGCCGGTCGGCGGCCGTCGCTTCGGTGCTGTTCGTCGCTCTTCTCGCCTTCCGCAACCGCCCTTCGAGCGCGGTCGATAACGAGGCTCCCTGGAACGTTCTCATCCTCGCCGCCGACTCCCTTCGCTCGGATCGAATCGAGGATCCGGCGGTGATGCCGAGAATCGCCGCCCGCCTTCCCGAAGGCGCACTCTACCGGTATGCCGTGACTCCCATCGCCCGAACGTACCCCTCCTGGGTCTCGTTGCTGACGGGAACCGAGCCGCGAGCGAACGGCGTACGCCACATGTTCCCCACGATCGCGAGCCGGACCGACGTGGGAGAGACCTTCCTCACCCGGCTTCGGGACCAGGGCTACTTCACCTTCGCCGTTTCCGATTTCGCGGGCGACATCTTTCCCGGGTTCGAGGGCGGCTTCGAAAGCCTCGACACGCCCCACCTCAACGTCGACACTCTCGCGCAGTCGTCGGCCCTCACCAGCCATACCTGGAGCCTCGCCTTCCTCCGGCTTCGGCTCGTTCGCAGCCTGTTTCCCTACTGGCGGAACGTCCCTTCGATCTCCGATCCGGAGTGGGTCGCGGACTCCGCCCTCCGGCAAATCCGCCGTTCGGGCTCGCGGCCGTTCGCCGGGGTGGTGTTCTTCAGTACCGCGCACTTTCCCTACGTCGCGCCCTACCCCGAGTACCTTCGCGGCTCGAAGAACTATCGCGGGCGCTACCTCTATCACGTTCCTCCGGTCCAGCCCGACGAAGCGCCGACCGCGGAAGACGTCGAGCAGATCCGGTTGCGCTACGATGCCGCGCTCGCCTCGATCGACGTCGCGATGGAAAGGATCCTCCGCGAGCTCGAACGAAGGGGGCTCTCGGGAAGGACTCTGGTGGTCGTGACCGGAGACCACGGGGAAGAGCTCTACGAGGAGCCGGGAATCGCGGGACACGGCGACACCATTCGTTACCTGCGCTCCCAGGCGGTGCCCATTTTCCTCGTTGGTCCCGGAGTCACGGGGGGCATCCGGTCGAGCGAGCAGGTGCGGCACTACGACCTCGCGGCGACGGTGCTTTCGCTGCTCGAGCCGCAACGGGCCCACCGCGGGTTCGGGCATGGAGCTTCGCTTCTCGACGCCGGGGTCGCGAGGCCGATCTGCGTCGAGAGCGAGATTCTGGTACTGGCCCGGCCGTCCCCTGGGCCTCGCCGGAAAAAGGCTCGACTATCCGGGGATCTCGGAGCTCCTGGAGCTCGAGCCCAGGACGCGGGAGATGGTGCTGCGGGGCGACGTGGAGCGGGAGATCGAGAGCTCCAAGGAGCGGGGCCTGGTCCTCGGTCGACGCCTGTACCGCGAGCAGCTCACGCCTCATGGTCTCGAGAAAGAAATCGTCGAGCTCGACGGTCCCGACGCTTTCGGCGACGAAGTCGAGCTGGCCAGACTCTTCGAGGAGCGCTGCGTCGCGGGCGACGAGAACCTCCGGCGTCTCTACGGAGCGGTGGTGTTCGAGAGAAAGGAGAAGGCCGGACCTTGAGGCCGTTCGCCCTCCTCGCGCTCGTCGCCCTCCCCGTTGCCGGACTCGCCGCTCCGGAAGACGCGACCGTCGATTGCGGGAGGCTCGCCGACGTGCCCCGGCCGGCGATCCGCTTCGAGCCATCGACTCCGAAGAGCGCGCTTCGCCGCGCGCACTCGCTTCAGCAGCTCTTCTCCGAAGGCGAGGGGCGCTTCGAGCCCGGCAACGCCGAGGACGAGGAGTGGAGCCCTCTCCCCTGGCGCTCGGCGCCGGGACGGGAGAGAAATCTCCGTCTCGTAACCTGGCAGGATGCCGAATCCGGCAACGATGAAAACATGCCGGCGATCGTTCTCGAGCCGGGTGCCTCCTGGTGCTCGCCGCCTCTGGATCTCGCCGCAGGAGCGCGGCTGCGCTTCGAGGCCGTCTCCCAGGGTGGCGGGAATCTCCGGATCGACATCGAAGGGGCAGGGACTCTTTTCGAGGAGGCGGTGCGCCCTCCCGAGAGCTTCACCGCCCGCCGCCAGATCGATCTCGCGATCGAGGAAGGCCGCCGGACCCTTTGTTTTCGCGCCGCGAAAGCGGCGGTCGCCCTGGGCGAGGCGCGCGTTCTCGTCCCCGAAATCGACTCCTCGGATCCCCGTCCGCGCTTCATCGTCCTCACCATCATCGACACCCTGCGCGACGACACCCTGGACCTCCTCCCCGCGCTGGGACGCCTCGCCGAGGGCGGGCAGCGCTACACCAACGCGGTCTCTCCCGGATGTCACACCCGCGCCTCCGTCTGGCCGATCCTCATGGGCCGCGACCTCATGCGCATCGACGCGCTGCAGCGGCGCCAGTCCATGCCCATCCAGGCGCCTCTCGAGGCGATCTACTCGCGCGGCAATCTCTTCGTCGGACATCTGGCGGAATCCGCCGGATACCATTCCGTCTTCCTCGGGAACAACGCCTACCTGCGCGCGGTGCCCGCGTTCTCGCGCTACTCGAGCTGGGGCCGGACGGACACCGGCACCATCGACACCATGGAAAGACTTCCCGACCTCCTCGCGAGATATGCCGACGAGAGGATTCTTCTCGTCTACTACGTGTCCACCCCCCACGCCCATTCGGAGACTCCGCGAAGGCTCTACGACGAGCTTCGCTGCTCGGAGCTGCGCGGCTTCGACGAGTGCCGCTGCCGCTATCAGGCGCGGGCCCGTCATGCCGACGAAGCCGTCGAGGCCCTGGAGAGCGGCCTTCGGACCCACGGCCTCGAGGGACGGGTCCTCCAGGTCTTGACCGCCGATCACGCGGAGGTGTTCGGCGACGGCGCGCCCCTCGAAGGAGAGATCCAGAGCTTCGCGACGGGCGAGAGGGGCGGCGCGTTCGCGAGCTTCGACCGCGGCCACGGGTACGCCTGCCACGAGAAAGAGACGGACGTTCCCCTCGTCGTCCACGGGCCGGGGGTCGCCGCCGGACGACGGGACGCCGTGGTCAGCGGGCTGGACATCGTCCCGACGCTTCTGGAAGCGATGCGTCTGGCTCCGCCCGGAAAGCTCGACGGCTCTCCGCTTCCGATCTCTTCCGCGTCCCGGACTCCTCCGCGGACGCTCGTCGCGCACGGCTTCTGCTCCGACGCGAGGATCGAAGGCGGCGAGCGGCTCATCTGGTGGATCGAGGGCTGCCGCGTGCGGGAGCCCGACGGGACTCCCCTCGACCACCGCGCGGAGATATGGAGCGGTGGGAAGGAAGTCGCGACCGAGAAGACGGATCGCGCTCGCCTGGAAAGCGCCATGAAGCGCCACGAGAGCTGGCTCCTGGAGCGGATTCCCTTCGACGCCTTCGTCTTCGGGGTCGATGGGCTCGAGGAAGCGACGATTCGCGTCGAAGTCGAGAACGGCCGCATCGTCGATTACGGCCCCGCCGCCTCCGTCTACGGTGCCGGGAGAATCGAGGTTCTCGACCTCGCGGGGAACGACGCGGCGCTCCGGGTACGCTTTCGCGGTTATCGCGGCCTCTACCACGTGTCGACGCTCCCGCCCCTCGCCCGGCTGAAGATCGAAGTCGAAGGCCATCCCGAGATCGTGACGTTCGTCGGTCCTCTTCAACTCCCGCTTCCGGTCGGCGGACAGCCGATCGATCCCGGAAGCGATCTCCCCTTTCTGCTCGCCGACGCGCCCCCATCCGCCCGCCACACCCCGGGACCGAGCCTCCGTTTCTGGTGGCAGAGCTACCAGAGGTCCGAGCACGAGGCTGTCCGGAGGCAGATGTCGGATTTCGACCGGGTGCTGAGGGAGTGGGGGTATATAAGGTAGGTCCTCCCGCAGGACGGATCTCGCTTTCATCCGTCATGAGCTTCGCTGAGCGGGGGATTCTCCAGATCCACCTCCGGAGCGCTGTCCGGTTACGCAGATGCTCTAATTGCGGTTCAGCCGGTCGTCGAGAAGCAAGATCGTCCGGTAAAGCACTTCGGCCCCGTTTCCGATGTCCTGCCAGGAACTGAATTCCTCGGGGGAGTGGCTTATACCGTCGCGACTGGGGACGAAGATCATCCCTATCGGCGCGATCGCGGCGATCTGCTGGGCGTCCTGCACCGCGGCGCTGGGCAGATCCATGGTGGCGAGACCCAGCGACTCGGCCGCATCGGCGATTGCCGCCTGGAAGGCCGGGTCCGTTCGAGCGGGTTTCACGTCGTCCAGAGCGGTGCAGCGCGTCTCCACGTTCTCTTCCTCGTCGGTCTCCTTGAATCGCTCTCGAATGCGCTCCCACATTCGGTCGATTTTTTCGGGCGTCTAGATCGCGGAGCTCGACGGGGAACTCGGCGCGGCCGGGGATGACGTTGATCGCCCCGGGCTCCGCCCTCATGTAGCCCACGGTGCCCACCTGGCGGCCCGCTTCCCCTCGTACGACGTCCCGCACGAGGAGCAGGTCCCTGGCAGCCGCCGCGAGGGCATCCTTCCGGCGGTTCATCGGCGTCGTGCCCGCGTGGTTGGCGGAACCCGTGACCACACATTTCCACCGTTTGAGACCGACGATTCCCTGGACGACGCCGATGGGAACCCTGGCTTCATCGAGGTTCGGCCCCTGCTCGACGTGCAGCTCGAGAAAGCCCGCCAACGCTCCGGGCGGGATTCGCGCGTCGGTCAGCTGCGACGGATCCTGGCCGTAACGCCGCAGCCAATCCGCGAGCGTCAAGCCTTGATCATCTTTGCGATCGAGAATCTCCGGCCCGAGGAGTGAAGCGGCGACTCCGGAGCCCAGCGTGCCCAGGCCGAAATGGTTGCCCTCTTCGTTCGACCAGATGACCACTTCCAGGGGATGGCGGGTCTTCACGTTTTCATCGTTCAGCGCGCGGATCACCTCGATGGCTCCCATGCTGCCGACGTCTCCGTCGAAGTTCCCCCCCTGCACCACCGAGTCGATGTGCGAACCGAAGAGCAGTTTCGGCAGTCTTTCGGAGCCTGCGCGCAAACCGAAAATGTTTCCGGCCGGGTCGACGCGTACCTCGAGACCGGCTTCCGTCATCAAGCCGGCGACGTACTCCCGCGCGGCCATGTCGGTCTCCGAAAAACCGAGGCGCGTGACACCGCCCTCGGGATTGCGGCCGAACTCACTCAATCTCTCGAGCGTGCTTTGCAGACGTCGCGAATCGACGTGAATCTCCTGGGAGCCGGTTCCCTGGGCTGGTGAGAGGGGCGCGGCGAATGGGGCGGCAACGAAGACCAGCTTGGGAAGAAGGACGAGTGCGCACGCGAAAGCACCCGTCGCGGTCGAACCTGGTTCTGCCATATTCCTCCCTCGCGAGCTCAGCCCGCGAAAGAGTAACACCGGGAAAGACCGACAAGCCAAGATACCCGAACCGACCTGTCCTCCGCGGATGACTCTCTACCAAGGAGGCCCCTGAAGCGCGACGATCTCGATTCGCAGAGACTTCCGTTTCAGCTACCCTTATTGAGATCATGAAAGGCTGCTTCTTTCTCACGGCGCTCTTTCTCGTTCTCGCTGCCGCCGGCTACGCGCTCCTCGGCCACACGCCCATCCGGGGCAGCATCGGTCTTCCGTTGGTGTCGGCGGCGCTCGTGACGCTGACGCTCACCGGCTTGTGGAGCCTCGTCCTCTCGGTGCGGCAGTGGCGCTCGGTCCAGCCGCCGAACAGGTGGAAGGACGGGGCGCTCGTCGGCTACAGCGGCCGGCTTTCGGGACCCACACCCCTCTCCGCTCCGGCATCGGGCAGGTCGGTCGTTATCTACGAGTACTCGGTCACCCTGCGCCGCGGCGAGAGCCGCGCCGCGGGAGCTTCCGGCCAGAGGGCGCCAAAGAATCGGATGACTTCCGAGGGGTTTCAAGGCGCGGGCATGACGGCTTGCTCCGTCTCGAGCAAGGGCGGAAGCTTCCGCCTCATCGGGTTTCCGCTCCTCGCCGAAGTGCCCCCCGACTACCTGGAGTCGCGGGACGACGTGGGGCGCCTCGCCGCGCATCTGCTCCAGTCGGACGTGAAGCCGCGGACCGGAGGGCTCCGGGAGGCCTTCGCCGAGCTCGATGCGCTTCTCAACGACGCCGACGGCGTCGTTCGACTCGACACCGCGGGGACCGCCGACGTCGACCTCGATCCGTTTCGCTCCGCCGGGTCCGATGAGGCTTCGGAAGCGCTCGCGGAGATGCTCCACGACCGATTCGCCGTGATCGAGGAACGCGTCGTGCCGCAGGGAGGCGAGGTGACGGTGTTCGGCCGGTTCCGCGCCGCCGACCGCTCGATCGATATCGGCGGCGGCACCAGGCACCTCACCCATGCGATGAAGCTCGGCGCCGGCAAGGGAGGGGCGCGACAAACGGTGGTCCCGGCCCTGATCTTCTTCGGTGGCGCGAGTCTCTTACTGGGCCTGCTCTCGATCGGGATCCTCGTGCCGGTAGTGAAGAGCTGGGATGGGGAGGCCTACACCGGGCAGCCCCTCTCTTTCGAATCCGTGGGCGCCGCGAAACTCCGCGCCGAAGGGGGAGCCCAGCTGCTGGTCGAGGCCGTCGGCCAAGGGGACTCGAAGAAGGCGGCGCTTCTTCTCGACCTGGGTGTCGATCCCAACGGGGCCGCGTCGGGCCCGACCCCCATCGAGGCGGCACGCGATCCCGCGATGCTGCGGCTCGTTCTTCGAGCGGGAGCCGACCCGAACCGGCCGAATGCCTATGGAGGAACGAGGCTCCATGACGCAGCGCAGCGTTCCGACATCGAGGCCGCCAGAGTGCTCCTCGACGCCGGTGCCGACCCGAATCGGAAGGATGCAAGCGGGGCTACTCCTCTCGACGAGGCCCGTGCGAACGGCGGTGACGAGGTCGAGGCTCTGCTGCGCGAGCGGGGCGCTGTCGAGACGGAGGTGACGCCGGAGACCGGCCGGCCCGTCGACATCACCCATCCCGCGGTGGCGGCCGTTTCCGAATATCTGGGCGCCATTCAAGCGCACGACCTCGTACGCATCCGCGTTCTCTACCCGCGGTCGACGGGATGGGACCGGGTGCAGTGGGAGCCCTTTCTCCAGAATCGGCCCGCCTCGGTCACCGCCTTCGAGGGCTACGCGGACGAGACGCGAGCGACGGTCCGCGTTGCGGGCCCGACGGCGACGGGAGCGGCCTCGCTGATTCTCGGCTTTCAGCTCGAGAGACCCGGCGGCACCGGCAGCGATCCCGGGGCTCGTCCCGAGAGCGGATGGCGCATCACGCGTGAATGGCTGCAGTGGCCGCGGCGGACCCAATGACCGATCCGTTCTGAGTTGGAAGCGGTTCCTCGGCACTCGCACCACGCCCACCTCTTCTGAAGGCTGCCCTTCTCGCGGCCGTCGGCGAACTCGTGTCTTCCGAAGTCGGGGGCTTTCCGCGATAAGATGCGGCGGCGAATCGAATCGCAGGGAGGCCCGAGATGCGTCGATGGAAACAAGAACCGCTTTACCGGACGGCGACCGCCGTGTCGTTCTCGACACTGCTCGCGATGACGGCCTGCTCGGGAACAATACACGAACCGGCCACTGAAGAAGCGGCACCGGTCACCGTATACTCGGGCGCGCGCGTCATCGTGGGCAACGGACAGGTCCTCGAGAACGCAGCGTTCACCGTCGATGAGGATGGCGGTCGATTTCTCGCCGTCGGCCCGGCCGGCGAGGTCGCCGTTCCCGAAGGTGCGAAACGGGTGGACTTGAACGGAAAGACCGTGATGCCGGCCATCGTCGACGCACATACGCACCTCAGCACCACCCGCGAGGCGCTCCTCGAAGACCTCGAGCGGCGCGCGTATTACGGAGTCGGGGCGGCCCTGAGCCTGGGGTTGGATGGCGAGGAGGCCCCGCTTTCGATGCGAAGCGAAGTCCTCCCCGGCGCGGCGCGATACCGATCGGCGGGGCGCGGCATCACTTCACCGGAGCCCGGGCGCTCGGAAGTGCCTCACTGGGTCACGACCGAGGAGGAAGCCCGAAAGGCGGTCGCGGACGAGGTCGCCCGCGACGTCGACATCGTCAAGATCTGGGTCGACGATCGGAACGGACAGTACAAGAAGCTCGCCCCCGAGCTCTACTCCGCGGTCATCGACGAAGCGCACCAGCGCGGGAAGAAGGTCACCGCCCACATCTTCAACCTCGAGGATGCCAAAGGTCTCCTGCGCGCGGGAATCGATGCCTTTGCTCACGGAGTGCGCGACAAGGACGTCGACGACGAGCTCGTGTCCCTGGTCAAGGAGCGCGCGGACGTGGTCCTGGTGCCGAACATGCCCGATCGCGGCGTCCCCACCGACCTCGAGTGGCTCAGCGGCTCGATACCCGCTGAGGATCTTGAGAAGTTGAAGGCGGCGGCGACGGAGAACCCGGAAGCGCAAGCGGTTTGGGGAATCCAGGCGCGCAATCTCGCGCGGCTCAACGAGGCGGGCATGCGAATCGCCCTGGGCACCGACGGGAACACTCCCTGGGCTCCGCACGTCGAGATGGAGGACATGGTGGCGGCGGGAATGACCCCGGGGCAGGTGCTCGTGGCCGCGACGCTCAATGCCGCAGAGATCTCCGGCTTTCGCGACATGGGTACCGTCGAAGCGGGCAAGAGCGCGGACTTCGTGGTGCTCGAGGGGAATCCTCTCGACGACATCAGGAACACGCGGCGGATCGCAGCCGTCTACCTGCGCGGAGCGAAGGTCGACCGAGACGCCCTGCGCGCCCGGTGGTCGTCCCCGAAAACGGAATGAACGCGAACCGCTAGCGGTCGACCCCGTTCCGGCGAATGCGTGACGGGGGCACTCCCCATTCCCGACGGAACGCGTTCGTGAAATGGCTGTGGTCGTAGAAACCCAGGTCGAGCGCGAGCTCGGTCAAATCGAGGGCGCCGCGGCGCAGGCGATCGGCGGCGAGGCGGCAGCGCAGGCGCCTCAGGTAGTGGCGCATGCCGAGCCCCGTTGCCGCGCGGAAGGTCCGCGACAGGTGAAACGGCGAGCAGCTCAGCGCGGACGCGAGCTCGACCAGGCTCGGGGGCGCGGCGAGCGATTCGTTGAGGAGGAGCTTGGCGGCCTCCACCAGGTCTCGCCGCCGGGAGCTCGCGGGGCGGGCCGGCGGGACGCCGTGGAGAGCGCGTAAGGACTCCTCGACCAGCTCGGCGATGACTTCCTGGACCGCGAGCGGCGACCGCGCCTTCGCGCTCGACAGCCGGCCGACGAGCTCGAGGTGCAGCCGCGCGGCACGCGGAGTCGATGGCGCGTGGCCGATGGAGAACGGCTCACTCCCCTTGCGGGCCGGGCGCGGGGCGACCCGCTCGAACTCCTCCCGAGCGCGATCCTCGTCGAGCGCCAGGATCGTGCATTCGTCGCCTCCCGGCAGTGGATGCGCGTAGCGATAACCCTGGCCCTGGTTGAAGAACAGAATCTGGTTCGCGTCCGCGAGGATCGTGCCTTCGCGACAAGCGCGGGTGAATGCGCCGCGGCGAACGAAGACGATGCTGTGGGTGGGATTGGGCTCCTCGTCCCCCCGGGACTCGACGTCGGCGCCGCAGCGGAAATCGTCCACCCCCACGCCCAGGCCGCAAAACAGCTGTCGCCGGCTGTGCCCGGACGGGCCGCCCGGGGCCGAGCTCTCGAGGAGGGAAGGGGCTGCGCGTCCGCCACTCCGGAAGTATAGCACCTGTATCGACCGCTTGACCGGTGCAGCGGAGGACGTGTACGTGTGCACCGGTAAGAGGCCATATGCCGGTGCAGATGAACCCGCCCGGCTTCGAGAATTACCCTGATCGGAGCCCCGTCGAGCATCGGCATCAAACCCTACGAGGACGGCGAAGCGAGATGGCTCGACCGGGCGCCCGGCGTGCCTGCGCGATCTCGGCCTCGCGGCCCGCCTCCAGGCGGACGACGCGGGAGACGTGACGCCGCCGTCTTACCGGGACTTCGAGCGCTCGCCGGGCAAGGTCCGGAACGAAGCCGAGGTCGCGCTCTACAGCCGCGCCGTCGCCGCCCGTGTAGCGGAACGCCGTGGACCGCGGCCGCTTCCCTCTGGTGCTCGGCGGCGATTGCAGCGTGGTGCTCGGCTGCTGTCTCGGGGCTGAGAGAGTCGGGCGACGGGCGACGTCGGGCTGGTGTACGCGGATGGCCATGCCGACTTCGCGACCCCGTCGGAGTCGCGCACCGGCTCGGCCGCCAGCATGTGCCTCGGCCTCGCGGTCGGACGGGGAGACACGGCATTGTCGCGCCTGGGAGGCTCCGAGCCCCTGGTGCGAGCGGAGAACGTCGTTCTCGTCGGCCGCCGCGACGCCGCCGAGCCGTGGTACGGGCAGAGCGCGCTCGGGCCTGCGGGAGTGCTGGATCTGCCGGATTCGACGCTCCGCGAGGGCGGCATCGAGGCCATCGGAGCGGCGGTGCTTGGACAGGGTCACTCGCGCCGGCCTCGCGGGCTTCTGGATCCATCTCGACGCGGACGTCCTCGACCCACGGGTCATGCCGGCGGTAGATTCTCCGGCCCCGGGCGGCCCCAGCATCGACGAGCTGGCCGCTCTCCTCGCTCCGCTCGCGCGCCATCCGCGAGCGCTCGGGATGGAGCTCACGATCTACGACCCGCGGCTCGACCCCGGTGGCGCGTGCGCCAGGCGGCTGGTCGATCTCCTGGTGAAGGTTCTCGCCGGGCCCGGCGGCGGCCGCACGGATTCGGGCAATTCCATCCAAGCGAGGCGCAGGGCACGGTTCGGTAGCATGCCTCCATGTCAACCCCCTTTCGCACATTCTTGATCGGAGGCGTCCTCGTCATGACTCTTGAAACCCCGTTCCCGCGCCGGCCAGGCGCCGAGCCAGTTCCTCGAGACCCTCGCCGCATCGCGCTCGACGCTCGAGAGCGGCGGGACACGTCAGATGTACGACCAACTCATCGGCAGCTGGGATGCGCAAGTCATCGATCGCCTGCCCGACGGGAGCGAACGCCGGCAGAGCGCCGAGATGCATTTCGCCTGGGTGCTCGAAGGCCGCGCTATCCAGGATCTGTGGATCGCCCCGGCCCGCAGCGATCGCGCGGGAAAGCCCGGGCCCGGCAACCGCTTCGGCACGACCTTGCGCGTCTATGACCCGACGATCGACGCCTGGCGGATCACCTGGATCAATCCGGTGACCGGCGCCGAGAATCACCTCGTCGGGCGCCGTGTGGGATCGCAGATCGTCCAGACCGGCGCCGACGCGGACGGCCTCCTCGTTCGCTGGGTGTTCGTGGAGATCACGCCCGAGGCTTTCCACTGGCGAGGCGAGGTCTCGGAGGACGGGGGCAAGAGCTGGACCTGCGAGACGGAGTTCCTGGCTCGCCGTCGGGTCGTTGCCCCTAACTCACCGCTCCCCCCAGCGCGATTTGGGCACATCCGGTGGGAATGATTCATGCCTCGGGCTAGGCCCGTGGCCCGTGCCGGCGCTTGTATCGACTCGAGCGGTGTCTCTCCCGGCGCCGGCGCGACTTCTCCTCGGTGCCGCAGGTCCTCATGTCGCACCAGCGGCGAAGTCGGTTCCGGCTTCGGTCGACGTACATCCAGCCGCACTCGGGGCCCGCGCAGACGCGAACCCGAAGCGCTTCGTCGGACGTCAGAAGCCGTGCTGCCGACCACAGAACAGGTGGAAGCATGGCGACCAGACTATCGACGGATCCCCGCCACCCCCACTCGGCTCCACGCGACTCATCGCGAGGCTTCACCTGAAGCAGGTGGAGGGAGCCCGCGAGGAGGTCATTGAAGTCCTCCCACACCGCGGTCCGCCGGTTTCCCGCGGCGACCGATCGGTAGAGCTGGTGCAACACCGATCTCAAGCGCAACGCCTCGGCGAGGGCAGCCTTCGCCTTCTTTGGATGGGAGCGAGCGATTCTTCGGAGCCGCTCCGCGCTACCGTCGGTCAGGATGCCCGCTCCCTGGGCCCACCGGGTCAGTCTCTCGTAGTCGAGAAGCCGCTCGCTCGATGTCCCGCGAGCCTTCCAGTCGACCGTGTTGACGAAATCCAGGCTCGCATCGCCGCCCAGGTAGCGGAACGGCGAATCCGCCCTCCCGGACGAGAGACCCCTGCCGGATCGTACGAACCCTCGCCTTGCACTCAATACTTCAGACCCTCCAGGTAGCGGATCCCGCGCCGTGCGACATCCATCGAGTCCGAGGGCATGTCGCACTCGACGAAGCCGTGGTCGATGTGCTGCCGATCCATCTCGGCCAGGACCTTCGCGAAATCCACGACGCCGTCACCGGGCGCCACCATGCGCAGCATGTTCGGGATGGGAGCTCCGGAGAGATCGGCGGGCAACGGTCGATCCGGGGCGAAGTCCTTGAGATGGCACGAGACGAATCGTCCGGGATATCTTGCCAGGTAGTCCTGAGGCTCGACCCCTCCTGCCTTGGCCCACCCGACGTCGAGCTCCATCCACACGAGCTCGGGATCGGTCCGCTCCAGGAGGAGGTCGTAGGCACGCGTGGATCCCAGGTGCGCGAACTCCATGTGATGGTTGTGATAGCCAAGCCTCAGCTCGTCCGATCGACAGCTCGATCCGAGGCGGTTCAAGCGCTCCGCCAGACGCAGGATCTGATCGGCGTCCTTGACCTCGGAGACGACCGGCCCCTTCGCCGTGATCGAGAGAAACTCGGGAGCCATCGCAATAATCAGATGACGGATTCCCAGCGTTTGGGCGGACTCCGCAATCGGCCCCACGTCGTCGACCCGGCCGGATATCTGAGTGCAGGGAACGGAAAGGCCGTGCCGGTCCAGGATCCGACGCATCTCGACTGCGGTCACACCGAAGAGCGGGTCCTCGATGAAGGCATTGCCGCCGAACCCGAACATCTCGACCTCGGCGTAGCCCAGCGCTGCGACCTGGGCGAGGGTGCCTTCGAGGTCCTTCTGCAGCGAATCGCGTACGGTGAAGAGTTGGAGGCCGAGAGCGGATTGAACCCGCCCCGGAGATGCTCTCGACGAGCCGGGGACCAGGACCCCTGCCGCGGCGACCCCCAGACTCTTCAAGCAGGTTCGGCGGTTCATTCGGTTTCTCCCTGGCGCTCGGCTCGTATGCTACATCCACGAGCCCCGGCGGGCGCACTTCGTCCGCGCCCTCACTCCGAGCGGAGGGTCTCCACCGGGTCGATGGCGGCGGCGGCGCGCGCCGGGAAGAAATTCGCCGCGGCGGCCACGACGACGAGCACCAGCGGGAAGACGACGAAGCTCACGGGGTCGAGCCGGTCCACGCGGAAGAGAAAGCTTTCGAGCGTCCGCGACAAGGCGACGGCCGCCCCCAGACCGGCGACGACCCCGGCCGCGACCGGCATCATTCCCCGGCGCCAGATCATCGCCAGCACTTCCCCGGCGCGGGCGCCCAGGGCGATGCGAATCCCGATCTCCCGACGGCGCTGGCGCACCGAGTGGGAGATCACGCCGTGAATCCCCACGGCCGCGAGTGCGAGCGCGAGCGCTGCGAACGCCGAAAGGAGGAAGGCGTGAAACCGGGGCGGGCCGAGCGCCCCGTCGACGTGATCTCGAAGGGTCTCGAACTGCGCCACGGGCTGGCGCGGGTCGTATGCCGCGATCGCCGCGCGGACCGGTCCCACGAGGTCGAGGGGGTCGTACGCCGTTCGCGCGACGATCACCATGCCCGGAACCGGAAAAACGACGTAGGGGATGTACATCGCCGCCGCGGGGTCCTCATCGAGGGACGACTCGCGGGCGTTTCCGACGATGCCGATGACCTCGAGCCAGGGTCCTTGCGGAGACCGGCTGATTCGGCTTCCAACGGCTCCGCCCCCGGGCCATAGCGACGCCGCCATGGCTTCGTTCACCACCACGACTCCCCCGCTCTCCCAGATCTCGGCGTCGGCGAAGTTCCGGCCGGCAACGAGCCTCATCCCCATCGCGCCGAAGTAGTCGCCTCCCACCGCCCGGAAGCTGAACGCGGGATACTGACCCTGGGGCGGCGCGGGGCGCCCCTCGACGAATGCGGGAAACGAGGAGTTGCCGCCATCGAGGGGAAGCCGATGCGCGGCCGCGGCGAAGCGAACGCCGGGAAGCCCTTCCACCCGCGCGACCACCTCGCGATAGAGCCGCACGCGATCGGCGGGCTCGGGGTAGGTCGCTTCCACCGGTGTCATCTTCATCGTGAGCGTGCTCGCGGGATCGAATCCCGGATCCACACTCGACATCGCGCCCAGGCTTCTCAGGAGGAGCCCCGAGGTGACGAGGAGCATGACCGCGAGCCCCACTTCGACGCTCACGAGAAGTGCGCGCAGGCGGCCTCCTCCGGAAGGAGCCTTCATCGGACGAACGAGGGAGCTCTTCGAGCCCAGGAGCGCCGGCCATGAGCTCACGGCGAGCCCGGTCAGAGACGAGAGCAGGAATCCGAAGATGAAAAGATCTCGGTCCAGAGAGATCTCCGCTTGTCGGGGCAGACTCTCGGGAAGGATCGACGGGGCGATCGAGATCGCTCCCCAGGCGAGGGCGAGGCCAACGAGTCCTCCCGCGAACGCGAGGAGGAGGTGCTCGAGAACGATCTGTCCCACCAGCCGGCGCCGGCTCGCCCCGAGAGCCGAGCGGAGAGCGAGCTCTCGGCTGCGGGTCGCGGCGCGGGTGAGCGCAAGGTTCGAGACATTCGCTCCGGCGATGAGAAGCACCAGCACCACGGCGACGAAGAGCACCCGGATGCCTCCGCGGACCTCGCGCACCATGGCCTCGTGGAGGGGGAGCAGGACGACGGTCCAACCCGCGTTCGAATCGGGAAAATCCCGCGCCCGCCGCTCGGCGATGGTCGCGAGCTCGGCCCCGGCTTCCTCGAGACGGATGCCGGGCCGAAGCCGTCCCAGAACGCGAAGGAAATGCCCGGTGCGATCGGGCGAAGAGGCATCGAGCTCGAAAGGGACCAGGAGCTGGACGTCGGGATGCTGCGGGAAAGTGAACGATTTCGGCAGGACGCCGACGATGGTGTGAGGCTCGCCCGAGACCACGAGCTTCCGGCCGAGCACGTCCGGATCCTCTCCCAGGGCGCTCGACCAGAGGCCGTGGGTCAGGAGCACGACGCGTTCGGCGCCCGGGGTGTCCTCCCCGTCGAGGAAGCCGCGGCCGCGCGCCGGGGTGACACCGAGAACGTGGAGGAGGCTAGCGGTCACCCGCGCTCCTTGGACCCGAACCGGCTCGCCCTCCAGGAGCAGATTGAATCCGTCCTCGCGGTACGCCCCGAGCTCGTCGAACGAACGCGCTTCGCCGCGCCAGGCGACGAAGTTCCCCGCGGAGACCGAGAAGAAGGGAGCGGTCTCGTGCCGATCCCAGAGGCGCACCAGCTGCTCCGGTGATGGGTACGGGAGCGGCTTCAGAAGGACGGCGTGAACGATGCTGTAGACGGAAGTGACGGCGCCGATGCCGAGCGCGAGGGTCGCCACGATCGCGAGCGAGAACGTCCGCTGAGACCGGAGCGCGCGGAGGGCGTAGAACAGGTCCTTGCCCAGGGTAGACGCCTTCATGCGAGACTCCTCCTCCTGCCTCCGGCGTCTCACGCTGCGTGCCCAGGAGCGCGGCAAGCTCACCGCAAGATCGCGAGCAATCATGGCGAGGAGTCGCCTGCGCCCCAACGCCCGCTCCGCCCGGTACAGCTCCAGCATTTCCTCGGAGAACCGCCTCCGGAACCCGGGGGGGTAGAGGCAGAGGAGAAGCGCATAAAGGCGCTCCCCTATCCGGGGCCGCGGTTCGTACGTCATGCTTCGGAGCCTTCCAGGCGCTCCCGGGCGACGCGGACCATGTCTCCCAGGCGCTCCACTTCGGCCTCCAGGAGCCGGCGCCCTTTCGCCGTGAGCCCGTAGTACCGCCTCTGAGCGTGCTCGTTCTCGCCTCGCCTGGACGGCGCTTCCCGGATGAGACCCCGATCCAGGAGACGGGCGATGGTCTCGTAGAGAGTCCCCGGGCCCAGCCGCAAAGCACCGGCGCTACGGGCGGCGACCTCCTGCTGGATGGCGTAGCCGTGGCGCTCCCCTCCCGCGAGAGCGACGAGGACGTGGAGCTCGTGAGGCCGGAGAGGACGATAGGAGCGTGGCATCGAGGCGCCAGTCTAACATATCGGAATCCGATATGTTAGTAGGTACCGAACAACCTCACTTCTCCGCGACCAGGAACAGCCCGATATCCTCGGTGGTGTTCCCGCGACGGGCGACGATCCGCTCCACCACGACGCCGGTGTTTGGGAAGAGCACGTTCCCATAGCTGTCGTGCGCCGGCAGAAGCGTCTTGTAGCGGGTTTCCAGACGGACCCGAGGCCCTTCTTCCCGGCGATAGCGGACGACGTTGCGCCCCGGCTTCAATGGAAGCTCGCGCTGGTTGAGGGTCAGCGTTTGCTCGTAGCGATTCGTCCAGAGCGTGGAGCCGAAATCGAAGAACGAGTAGAGGTAGAGGTCGATGGATTCGATCTCCTCGTCCGCGAGCTCCAGCCGAAGGCCCTCCGCGGGGAGGCCGGAAACGAGATTCTCCCCGCGAAAGAAGCTGAGCTCGTCCTCGCGAAAGAAAGTGAGCTCGTCCCTGAGATCCGACAGAACGACGAAGCCCTCACAGCTTTCCCCAGCGATCTCGACGCTTCCACGGTGAGAGAAATCCATGTCCAGGAAGGAAAGAGACTCGTCGTAGCTTCCGCAAGCCGGAGCGACCCCCCGGGGAAGCCGAAAGGCGGCGCCATCACCGATGGCGCGTGCTGGTAAGCTGACCTGTCCCCCTTCGTTCCTCAGTACGTGGCGCCAATTCCCCTGCAGAAACTCGGCGACTTCGCCGTCGGCAGAAACCGTGGCCTCCGGCGCGGGACCGACGATGCGGCGACCCTCGAACCGCGGCCGGCTCTCGCGATTCGTCTTGCGATCGAGGATCGAGGCGAACCCCTCGATCTCCGGAAGGTACCTCTCGCGGAGGTAGGAGCTGAGAATAGAGAACAGGTAGGGAGACGGCGAGGGCGAGAAGCGGGAGTACATCGTGTACCTACCCGAGGGAAGCTCCTCCGCGAAAGAGGCGATGCCCAGCTCCCGGGACCAGCGCTCGACGAACCTCGACTCCCGGCCGCGCACGATCAGATATCGGGGCGAGTCCTCCCAGCGCCTCCCGAGATCCAGGGCGAGCGGATGGTACTTCGAGAACTCGAGGATGTGGTTCGGATCCTCCGGAGAGGGCGCCGCGGCAGTCACCATCG
Organism: uncultured Acidobacteriota bacterium; assembly: GCA_963716925.1. Classification (GTDB taxonomy): domain Bacteria; phylum Acidobacteriota; class Vicinamibacteria; order Marinacidobacterales; family SMYC01; genus DAISKN01. Next base: position 342,209 of record CAVQUX010000006.1, read on the forward strand.
ATTCGTCCACGAAGGGCGCGAAGCGAAACGTATTGAAGTAGTCGCCCATGGCGACTACGTTCCGTTTGCTCAAGAGCCATTCGACATCCTTGCGATTCTCGCGGTGAGGAGGCCCGAGAGCCGACTCTTCTTCAGCGCCCCTCCACACCGCAAACAGCAGCCACCCCAGGGCGAAACCGGATCTCGTCCACCGCCCGTCGATGCGGTCGAGGCGACTCGACAGAAGCGCGAGAACGAGCAGGACGAAGAAGGAGAGAAGACGGTAGTGCGCGATCCAACGAGTGTCCGCCGCGTATCCGGAAAGGATCGTGAGCAGGAGAACGGAGAACAGGATCGACGGGAGATACAGAGGCCGGAGCGAGCGGCGCTTCCACGAGTCTCCCAGGAGGACCAGGCATGCAATCAGGAACAGCCCCACCAAGGGCATGGAAACGGCCGGATTCGCGTCGGTTTCCACGACCGCGCTGAATACTCTCTTCAAGTTGTCCATGCTCCAGACCTCGGCGAACCCCGCGGGCCGGGTGGACAGGAAGATATTTCTGGTATTGAACCAATCGTTGTTGAGCTCGGACAGGAAATGAGGGAGGGCGCCCAGGATGAAGCCCGGAAGGAAGAGCAGCCGCGCTCTCCATTCCTGGAGAGAGCGGCGCCGGAGCACAGCGGCCCCAGCCCAGGTCAAGGTCACCGCGACGATGGTGAGCGCCGGCTGGTAGACCCAGACGAGCAATCCGCAGACCGAGCCGAGAAGGAAGGGGCGCTCCCGATTCTCGAAGACGACTTCGAAAACCAGATAGATGAGGACCGTCTGCAGGAGGATTATCAGTGGAATCCCCCGGAGGTAGTCCATCGACAGAAACGAGGCCGCGGTGAGCGGCAGTGAAAGAAACAGCACCGGGTAGAAACGGGAGTCCGAGCCCGAAATCCGTTGAATTAGGGCGGCGGCGATCCCGATGAAGAGCGAGAACAGGACCAGGTTCGCGATGGCGGCCGCAAGCGGGAGCGAACCGACGGCGCGGTAGACGAGGGAATAGAGGTAGGCGTCGAGGCTCCCGTGATACAGCTGGCCGTAGAAATAGACGGGGCGGCTGACGCCTTCACCGATGTGCCTCGCCATCAGGAGCGTCACCGATCGGTCGGAGTTCATGAAGGCCAGCGGGTTCGCGAGGTGGGGCAGGCGCGTCAGCAGCAGAAGCGGCAGAACGGCGCCGAACGTCAAGAGTCCTTTCCGCGACGCGGCAAGCGCGCTTCGGTGGCGGAACCCGTTGACGAACAGGAGGGGGACGAGGGTCAGGAGCAGCGGTCCGGTCGAAAGCCACGCCGGGATCGGGAGCCTCGGAACCGAGGGAGCGAACGTCGCTACGACGAGAAGCGCCGCGTTGACGTAGAGAAGTGCTTCGAGAGCGACGCCGGGAGACACGCGCGGAATCTTATGCCGACCCTTGGATTCGGTTCACCTGTTCCAGCGATCTATTGCTTGACTTGATCCCCCCTCTGTGAAGACAGTGGCTCGTGGCCGCGGATTCCGGAACGCCCCAGAGAGTGCCGATCGCACCGTCTGGCGGAGTCCTCGCGTACGGACCGGCTCTTCCCCACCCTGACCCCGGACCAGGTCGCGCGGGTAAGAGCTCACGGGCGCGTTCGTCCGGTGGTCCGCGGGGAGCTGCTGGCATCGGCGGGAGAGCCCGTCGAGTCGTTCTTCGTGGTCACGGCGGGGTCCGTCGAGATCGCAGGGCCCCTGGCGAAAGCGGAGGAAATCGTCGCGGTTCTATTGCCGGGCCAGTTCACCGGAGAGATCAGCATGATCTCGGGCCGCCGCGCGCTCGCGAGCCTCCGGGTGGCCGAGACGGGGGAAGTGATCTCCGTGAAACGGGACGATCTCCTGGCTCTGGTGCAGACGGACGGCGAGCTGTCCGACATCCTCCTGCGAGCGTTCATACTTCGCCGGGTCGAGCTCATCGCCCAGGGGATCGGAGACGTCGTGCTCATCGGGTCGGTGTTCTGCCAGAGCACGCTCCGGGTCAAGGAGTTTCTCACCCGCAACGGGCACCCCTATACCTTCGTCGACCTCGATCGAGATTCGGGGGTGCAGGGTCTGCTCGACCGCTTCGGCGTCGGCCTCTCCGACGTGCCGGTGCTCATCTGCCGCGAGACCGTGGTCCTGCGAAACCCGACCAACCTGCAGGTAGCAGACTGCCTGGGCTTCAACGATGCGATCGACCCCGTGCGCCTCCGCGACATCGTTGTCATCGGGGCGGGCCCCGCCGGGCTCGCGGCGGCGGTGTATGGGGCCTCGGAGGGCCTCGACGTTCTCGTCGTCGAGTCCGAAGCGCCCGGCGGACAGGCGGGCTCCAGCTCGAAGATCGAGAACTATCTCGGATTTCCAACCGGAATCTCGGGTCAGGAGCTCGCGGGGCGGGCGCTGACCCAGGCGGAGAAATTCGGCGCCGAGCTCATGATCGCGAAAGGGGCGCAACGGCTGTCGTGCGAACGGACGCCTTACGCGATCGAGATCGAAGGCGGCGTGCGAATACTGGCCCGGACGGTGGTCATCGCGTCCGGCGCCCGATACCGCAAGCTTCTCGTCGACAACCGGGAGCGCTTCGAGGGCGCTGGGGTGTACTACATGGCCACTCCGATGGAAGCCCAGCTATGCCGCGGCGAGGAGGTGGTCATCGTCGGCGGAGGGAACTCCGCGGGCCAGGCGGCGCTCTTCCTGGCGCAGACGGCGGGCCGGGTTCACATTCTCGTGCGAGCCTCCGGACTCGCCGAGAGCATGTCGAAATACCTGATTCGACGCATCGAGCAGCACCCCGGCATCGAGCTTCGGCCGAGAACGGAGATCGTGGCTCTCGAAGGAGAGCGCCACCTCGAGCGGGTGAGCTGGCGCGACAACGAGACCGGCGCCGTCGAAAGCCGCGACGTCCGTCACCTGTTCTCGATGACTGGCGCCGACCCCAGCACGACGTGGCTCGACGGCTGTCTCGCTCTCGACGCCGACGGTTTCATCAAGACGGGGCCGGACCTGACGGAAGAGGACCTCGCCGCCGCGCGCTGGCCGCTCGCGAGGCGGCCGCGACTGCTCGAGACCAGCCGGCCCCGCGTGTTCGCCGTCGGCGACGTGCGCGGGGGCAACGTCAAGCGCGTGGCGTCGGCCGTCGGCGAAGGGTCGATCGCGATCACCTTCGTCCATCAGGCTCTGTCGGAATAGCGGCTCGCACCCTCGAGCTAGCCGACGTAACGGATCCCCCGGCCCCCGCGCATCCTTTGAGCGTTGTCGTAGGCGAACATCGCCGCGAGCGCGCCCGCCCAGGTATAGCCGGCGGCGAAGGCGAGAACCGCCGCAGCGCCGCCGACGCAGAGGGACACGATCCGCGTCGTCCGGCGGGGATCGCGGGCGAATCGTCCGGTCAGAATCGCCTCGAGCGCCTGGCCGCCGTCGAGAGGAAGGATGGGCAGGAGGTTGAAGGCGCCCCAGGCGATCGAGACCCACATGAAGTCGCTGAGCGCGAGGTACAGAAGTCGCGAGCCCGGTTGCAGCCCGAACGTCTCGAGGACCAGCCACACCAGACCGCCGAGCACGAGGCCGATGGCCGGACCCGCGAGGCTGATGACGAGTCGCTCTATCCAGCCGGCGCGGCCGTCGTTCTCCCACGTCGTCACCCCGCCCATGGTGTAGAGCTCGACCCGCGGCCTGTGCCGGTAGAAGCGCGCGGCGCCGACGTGCCCGAACTCGTGAAGCAGGACTCCCAAGCCCGCGACGAGCACCCAGACGAGGATCTCGGAGAAGCTCCGGCGCGAGAGGCCGGCCATCAACACCATGACCAGGAAGAACGTGAAACGGACGGTCACGAGAGTGGAGAACAGCCAGAAGAAGATGCCGTGCCGGCTCACGACCGGGCGGCTCAGGAGCGGGCCTTCGATTCCCCGGGTCATTGGACTGAGCGAGTCCATTCTCGCACGAGGACGTCCCGAGGCCCATCGGAGTATATTCACCGGAGCGTGCTCTACCGCGACGACCTCGCCTACATCCACGACGCCCGTTTCGGAGACCTCGCGCGGAGCGCCGCTCCCGTCCTGCTCGAGGCCCTGGCGCGCGCGGGACTCGACTACGGCCTCGTCGTCGATCTCGGTTGCGGGAGCGGGATCTTTTCCGAGCCCGCGGCCGCCGCGGGATACCGGGTTCTCGGTATCGACGCCTCCGAGGCCATGCTGAGACTCGCACGCCGGCGCGTTCCCGAGGGGGCGTTCCGGCGAGGATCCCTCCACGACGTCGACCTTCCCCCGGCAGTCGCCGTGGCCGGAATCGGCGAGTGCTTCAATTACTTCGTCGAGCGGCCGGTTTCGGAGCGCGGGCTCTCCCGTCTCTTTCGCAGGATCCACCGGGCGCTGCTGCCGGGAGGAATCCTCCTGTTCGACATGGCGGCTCCGGGCCGGGTTCGAGGGCCGAGCCCGGCGAAGTCCCATTTCGAAGCTTCGGACTGGGCGATTCTGGTGACGGCGGAGGAGGATCGGGATTGAAGCCTCCTCACCCGTCGCATCACGTCCTTTCGGAAAGCGGGCTCGAGCTTTCGAAAAAGCGAGGAGGTCCACCACCAGGCGCTCTTCGAGAGCGGCGCGGTGTTGCCGCTTCTTCGCCAGGCAGGCTTTCGCGCGCGAACGCTGTCGAGCTACGGAAACTTTCGGTTCCCGAGAGGGCTCGTCGGTTACCTCGCTTCGAAAGCGGCTTCGGGACGCTGACGGTCCAGCATCTCGACCCTCGCGTCTCCGCCGCAGTGCCGGAGGACGAGACTCTCGAGCTCTTTCGCGGCCGCATCCAGGTCTTCTTGCGAGATCGGCGGCACGCCTTCGAGGACGAGAATCGCGTTCCGAGTACCCTCGGTGAGCTTCGTTCGCTCCGCTTCCTTCCAGTTCCACCGGCGGCAGATCGCGCTCCGGTCGTCCTTGTAGATCACCTCGCCCGGTTTCGGCGATCGCTCCTCGCTTTCGCCCAGGAGCTTTACCGGCGGTTCCCCCTCCGAGGCCCGCGTGAGGACGATGTCGCCCTCGATCGCGTCGAGATCCTCTCCGCCCGCCGGGAGGAGATGGGTGAGCGAGACGACGTTGTAGAGATCGACCAGAGGGTTGATGGAGCGAAGCGGCTCGCCTTTGAGGGCCCGGCGGGCCAGATTCTCGATCGAGGACGGGTAGTCTTTGGGCTTGGCGCCGAAGGCGCGGTACGCCTCGCGCCAGCACAGAATCCTCGGATGCTCGGCCAGAGACCCGCTGCCGAACCGGGAGCGCGCGGTCTCCTGCACCGATCGCAGGAGCTCCGCCTCGTCGGATCGACGGGTGTTGTCGATCGCGCGGAGAACGACGAGAGCGATCCGAGCCTCGGGGAAGAGAGCGAAAAACTCCGGCGTCGCGGAGAGTTTCATCGCGTCTCGACGGGAAACGCGCTTCCGAGGATGTGATAGCCGGAGTCGACGTAGAGGATCTCTCCAGTGATCCCCCGGGAGAGATCCGACAGCAGGAACGCCGCGGCATCTCCTACCTCCGCCTGATCGGTGTTTCGCCTGAGCGGGGCGAAGGTCCGATGGTGCTCCAGCATGCGCGAGATCCCGTGGACTCCCGAGGAAGCCAGGGTCTTCACCGGGCCGGCGGATATGGCGTTCACCCGGATTCCCTTCGGCCCGAGGTCCGAGGCCAGGTAGCGCACGGACATCTCGAGAGCCGCCTTGGCGACGCCCATCACGTTGTAGTTGGGAACGACGCGCTCGCCGCCGAGGTAGCTCAGAGTCAGGATGCTCCCTCCCGCGGTCATGAGCGGAGCCACCCGCCGGGTGAGGGCCGTCAGGGAATAAGACGACACGTCCTGAGCGATGCGGTAGCCTTCCCGCGACGTCTGCACGAACTCCCCGTCGAGCTCCTCCCGGAGTGCAAAGGCCACGGCGTGAACCGCGAAATCGAGACCGCCGAGCTGCTCCTGGAGCGCGGGCACCAGGGCATCGAGCTCTTCGTCCCTGGTCACGTCCAGAGGCAGTATGACCGGGCTCACGAGCTCCGCGGCGAGCTTGCGCACGTTCTCCTCGAGCCTTTCGCCCTGGTAGGTCAACGCGAGCCGCGCTCCCTCGCGGGCGGCCGCCTGCGCGATTCCCCAGGCGAGCGATCGCTTGTTGGCGACCCCCACCACCAGCCCTCGTTTTCCCGACAGAAGCATCCGGCGAACCTCCGTTTGGATCGATGAGAGGGCGGACTATACAGCAGGAGTGCGGCCGGGGCCAGATCGGATCTCGAAGGCGCGTGCGACGCGGAGGAGCAGGCCTTCGCGCCGAGGCGCCGCGGCGAGCTGGAGGCCGATCGGAAGTCCGTTTCCGGTGAAGCCGCAGGGGAGCGAAAGCGCGGGAAAGCCGGTGGTGTTGAACGGCCCCGGGAGTCGGAGGAGCCCGCTTCGAAGCTCCTCTCCGTTCTCGAGGACCGAAGCCCCAATGGGAGGCGCGGCCGCCGGAGTCGAGGGCACGGCGAGGACGTCGATGCCCTCGAACGCTCTCCGGAACGCGCCGTAGACGACGCGGCGCACCCGAAGCGCCGCGAGGTAGTCGACCGCGGGCACGAGAAGCCCGAGCCTCAGGAGATCTCTCGTATCCTCGCCATAGTCCTGGGGGCGCGTCCGGAGGTTCTTCTCGTGATAGCAGGAGGCCTCGGCAAAGGCGATGGTATTCCGGCAGGCGCCCTGGAGCCCGATCTCCGGAACGTCGATCTCGACGACGGCGGCCCCCAGGCTCTCGAGCCCGCGGAGGGCGCTTCGCACCGAAGCGTCCACCTCGGGCGCCAGGCTCTCGAAAAAGTAGCGCGGGTGAAGGCCGAGCTTGAGGCCCCGGAGCGGGGAGCTCTCCGCCGGCTCCGGTTTTGCGACCGGCTCGCCGGTCATCGCTTCGTACAGGAGCGCAACGTCGTCGACCGTGCGGCCCATCGGCCCCACATGGTCCAGGCTCCACGAGAGCGGAGTCACCCCCTCGCGGGAGATTCTTCCGTAGGTCGGTTTGAGTCCCACGACTCCGCACAGGGAGGAAGGGATCCGGATCGATCCGCCGGTATCGGTGCCGATGGAGCCGTATCCGATTCCGCTCGCGAGCGCGACCGCGGAGCCGCCGCTCGAACCACCGCTGATCCTCGTCCGATCCCATGGATTGCGGGCGGTGCCGTAATGGGGGTTCACGTTCGAGACGCCGTACGCGAGCTCGTGGAGGTTGGTCTTTCCGAGGAGCACCGCTCCTTTGGCGCGAAGGCTCGCGAGCGCCGGGGCGTCGCGATCGGGCACGAAGTCGGCGTAGATCTTCGATCCCGAGGTCGTGTTGTGGCCCTTGGACCAGACGAGGTCTTTCGCGGTTACCGGGATCCCGTGGAGCGGCCCCAGGATCTCGCCCCGCCGGCGCATTCCGTCGAGCCGCCGCGCTTCCGCGATCGCCTCTTCCGGCAGGAGGGAGATGAAAGCGTTGAGCTCCGAGAGCCTCTCTGCGCGATCGAGCTCGCTCCGCACGAGCTCCTCGGAGCTCAGCTCGAATCGAGAGAGGCGGCGGGAAGCGTCGCGAATGGAGTCCGGAGCGCTCACGTCTCCCGCTCGAGCTCGCTCGCGAAGAGGGGCTCGTCCTCGGGGTTTTGGGGAGCGTTGGTCTTCAGCCGGTCCATCGCCTCTCTCCAGGCGTCGAACCGCTTCTTCAGCCTCTCGGCCTCGGGGGCTTCCAGATCCTCGAGCATGCGCCCACTTTATCAGCGGTTCGGACGCGAGAACACCGAGCGCTCCTTGAACGACGTATCGGAGCTCCAGCGAACCAGGATTCCGCCGATGAGCCCGAGGAAGCCGAGGAGCATGACGATGGCCGCGATGTCCCCGGACGAGACCGCGAAAGCCGGGACCTGCGGGGAAGCGGGCGCCGCCCCATTCCCCGTGTAGGCTCCGAAGGCCGTGAACAGCATCCAGAATCTCATGCTCTATTAATAAGGAACGATTGTGGCATTCCTGTGGCAGCCCTTCCCGCAGAGGGTGGCATAGGTTAGATTGTTGATATCCGCTCATGACCGCAAAAAACGCCGGACGGGTGGCCGTCGTCGACGACGAGGAGAACATCCGCGAAACCGTGGGCTATGCCCTGAAGCGGGAGGGATACCGCGTCGACCTCTACGCCGATGGCCAGGCCGCGTGGGAGAAGTTCGCGCACGGACTTCCGGACGTCCTGGTGCTCGACATCGTGATGCCCCGCATGGACGGGCTCGAGCTCTGCCGCAAGCTCCGCGGGATGACCGAGGTGCTCCCCATCATCTTCCTCACCTCGCGGGACGAGGAGTTCGATCGCGTGCTCGGCCTCGAGCTCGGGGGCGATGATTACCTGGTGAAGCCGTTCGCGGTTCGAGAGCTCCTGGCCCGGATCAAGGTCCTCTTCCGGCGCCTCGCGCTCCTCTCGAAATCGGCGGCCGAGCCCGAGGAGAAGCTCGCCCTCGGAGATCTGGAGCTGGATCTCGCCCGCTACCAGGCCTGGTGGAAGCGAGAGCTCCTCCCTCTGACGGTGACCGAGTTTCTCCTGCTTCAGGCGCTCGCGCGGCGCCCCGGCCACGTCAAGTCCCGCGGGCGCCTGATGGAGGAGTGCTACCCGAACGACGCCTACGTCAGCGAGCGGACCATCGACAGCCACGTGAAGCGGCTGCGGAAGAAGTTCGTGCGGATCGACTCCAAGTTCGACGCCATCGACACGGTATACGGCCTTGGTTATCGCTACCGCGAAGGCTAGCGCTGCCCTTTCGCTCCGGAGATTCCTCTCCCGGCTCTGGATACGCCTTCTCGCCTTCAACGTGCTCCTGGTATTTCTTCCCGCGGCCGGAGTCTCCTATCTCGCGATCTACGAGCGGAAGCTCCTTCAGTCGCAAGAGGCGTCGATGGTGCAGCAGGGCCGGCTCCTCGCGGCGGCGCTCTCCGAAAGGGGCGACCTCGATCTCGCCCTCGCGGAGCCGATCCTCGCGCGGCTCGAGCGGCAGACTCCCTCGCGGATCCGGGTCCTCGACAGGGACGGCTGGCTCCTCTGCGACACCAGCCTCCTCGGCCCTCAGCGAGTGGAGGAGTCGGCGGAGGCGCTCATCCCCGAGGCCGACCCGCGATCCGGGCTCCTCTATCGCGTGGGAAGCGGGCTGTTTCGCCTCGTGGGTCCGCTTCTCGCGGACGCCCAGCCGGAGATCGGGCTCGCGCGGGACGAGGCCTATTCGCCCGACGCGCCTTTCGACGGTATCGAGATCCGCCAGGCGCTCTCGGGCTCCTACGGCGCCGCGACCCGAATCACTCGCGGCGGCCAGCGCTCGGTGACGCTCTACAGCGCCCTTCCCGTGCGAAACGAGGGACGAGTCGTCGGCGCCGTCCTGGTCTCGCAGTCCACGTTCCACATTCTCCAGGACCTCTACGAAGTCCGGCTCGCCGTCTTCCGCTACGTCGTCGGCGCCGCCGGCGTGGCCGCTATTCTGAGCCTGATGCTCTCGGCGACGATCTCCCGGCCCCTCGAAAAGCTCCGCTCCCAGGCGAAGGCGCTCATCGGCCGCGGCGGACGCCTCGTCGGAAGCTTTCCCGGCTCGACCCGGCTCGATGAGATCGGAGACCTGAGCCGCGCGCTCTCCGAGCTCTCCTCGCGGCTCGAGGAGCGCATGCGCTTCATCGAGTCGTTCGCGGCCGACGTCTCGCACGAGTTCAAGAACCCGCTCACGTCGATCCGCGCCGCGGCCGAGATGCTGAGGGACGTCGAGGACCCCGGGGAGCGCGCGCGGTTCGCGGGAGTGGTCGAGCGAGAGATCGCGAGGCTCGAGCGCCTGCTTTCGACCGTGCGCGAAGTGACGCTCGTCGACTCGGAGAGCGAAGAGCCCGAAGCGGAGACGGTGAATCTCGCCGGACTCCTGAAGGGGTTGGCGGCAGCCCCACGCTACCGGGAGCGCGGTATCGAGACTCAACTCGAAGCGCCCGAAGCCGGAATCGACGTGCGGATGCCCGGCCATCGGTTGGCACAGGTCTTCGAGAACCTCCTCGACAACGCCCTGGGATTCACCCCGGATGGGGGAAGAATCCGGGTCAAGCTCGAAGCGAAGGGAGGAGAGGCGGTTGTGCGGGTCGAGGACCAGGGCCCCGGCGTTCCCCAGGAGCACCGGGAGCGGATTTTCGACCGCTTCTTCACCTGGCGCCCGAACGACCGCCGGGCGCGGGAGCACACCGGCCTCGGGCTCGCGATCGTGAAAGCGGTCGTCGAAAGGTACGGGGGCTCGGTCGCCCTGGTGCGCTCGTCTCTCGGCGGGGCGGGATTCGAGGTGCGGCTACGCCGGCTTTGATCCCAGAAGACGCGCGGGAAGGAAAATGATCGCCCGCAGGAGCTCGAATACCCCGGTCACCACGATTCCGACGAGACGGAACGGCAGCAGCAGCAGCCAGACGAAGGGGTAGAGGACGAGAGCCAGAAGCGCCGCCGGCCAGCACACCACCAGCAGAATCATCCAGAGCAGGAATTTCGCCATCTCACTCGATCGGTACGAAGGCGCCGGCGGAAAAGTTCAGCCCGATTGCACCAGCCCGAGGAACTCCTCCTCGGAGAGAATCTTCACCCCCAGCTCCTTCGCCTTCTCCGCTTTCGATCCCGCATCCTCACCGACGACCACGAAGCTGGTGCTCTTGCTGACCGAGGACGTCACCCTGCCGCCGCGCTCTTCGACCAGGCGCTTCGCGTCGTCGCGGTGGAGCTTCTTGAGAGTCCCGGTGAAGACCACCTTCGTCCCCGCGAGAGTCTTCTCCTTCTGGCTCGCCTCCCACACGAGATCGAGACCGTTTCTCTCCATGTCCTCGATCACCCGCCGGTTCTTCTCGTCGGCGAAGTAGTCGACGACCGAGCGCGCCACCTCATCCCCGATCTCGTGCACCGAGAGGAGCTCGTCCTCCTTCGCGTCCATGACCCGGGCGAGGCTTCCGAAGTGGGACGCGAGGACCTGCGCTACGTGCTGGCCGACGTTTCCGATCCCGAGCCCGAAGAGGAACCGGTCCAAGGAGGCTTTCTTCGAAGCCTCGATCGCGTTCAGCAGGTTCTCCGCGGACTTCTCCGCGAAGCCGTCGAGCGAAAGCAGGTCCTTCTTCTCGAGCCGGTAGAGATCCGAGAGGTCCTGGACCAGCCCCCGCTCCACCAGCTGGGCCACCGTCTTCTCGCCGAGGAACTCGATCTCCATCGCGCCCCGGCTGGCGAAGTGCTGGATTCGTCCCGTTTGCTGCGCCCGGCAGCTCCAGCCGCCGGTGCACAGGTGGTACGCGCCCTTCGACTCCACCCGGAAGCCGCAGACCGGGCAGACTGCCGGCATCTGGAACTCGGGGGGATCGCCCTTTCGGTGCTCGAGGAGGACTTCGACGACCTCGGGAATCACGTCGCCCGCGCGCTGGATACGCACCCGGTCCCCGATGCGCACGTCCTTCCGGCGGACTTCGTCCTGGTTGTGCAGGGTGGCTCGGCTCACCGTGACGCCGGAGACGTCGACCGGCCGGAGGAGCGCGACCGGGGTGAGCTTTCCCGTCCTCCCCACCGAGACCGCGATGTCCAGGACGTCGGTCACTTCCTGCCGCGCCGCGAACTTGAAGGCGACCGCCCAGCGGGGGCTCCGCGAGCGCGACCCGAGCTCCGCCTGCTGATCGCGTCGGTCCACTTTGACCACGATTCCGTCGAGCTCGTAGTCGAGCTCGTCGCGCTTCTCTTCGAGCTCCCGGTGGTAGGCGACGACTTCGTCGAGGCCGTCGCACCGGCGGCTCGTCGGGTCGGTCTTAAAGCCCCAGGCCGCGAGGAAATCGAGCGCTTCCCTCTGGGAGCGTATCGCGACGGAATCCGTATACATCACTTCGTAGGCGAAGAGATCCAGGGGGCGGCTCGCGGTGACCCGGGTGTCGAGCTGTCGTAGTGAGCCGGAGGCGGCGTTTCTGGGGTTGGCGAAAGCTTCCCTCCCCATCTCGGTCATCCGGCGGTTGAGGGACTCGAACTCTTCGAGGCGCATGATGGCTTCGGCGCGTACCGCGACCGTGCCGGAAGCAGGCCGCTCTTCGGCGAAGAGCGACAGGGGAAGCGAACGGATGGTCTTCAGGTTCTCGGAGACGTCCTCTCCCACGGTGCCGTCGCCCCGGGTCGAGCCCCGCAGGAAGCGACCGTCCTCATAGACCAGCTCCACCGAGAGCCCGTCGAACTTCGGCTCCGCCATGTAGATCACCCGGGAGAGCCCGAGCCCCCTCTCCACCCGCTTTCCGAACTCGCGCACTTCCTCCTCGTTCATCAGGGACTCGAGCGAGAGCATGGGGGCGAGGTGGCGCACTTCGCCGAAAGCTTCCTGGACCCTTCCGGAGACGCGCTCCGTCGGGGAGTCGGGGGTCTTGAGATCCGGGAACTCCTCCTCCAGATCCGTAAGCTCCCGCAGCAGCTTGTCGTAAGCCGCGTCGGATATCGAAGGACGGCCCTGGACGTAGTAGAGATGGTCGTGGCGCCGAATCTGATTTCTGAGGTCCTCGATGCGCTCCCGCGCCTCGAGCTTCGTCAACGATGGGCTCCGTTGCCGTGGAACCGGGCCTTGATCCGCCTTCCGAGCTCCTCCGCTTTCTCCCACGGTCCCGGGTAGCGCGCGCGAACGCGGTCGCGCAGGCGCGCGACGAAGGGGACCTCGCTCGAGAGAAGGGCGACGGCTATCAGAAGGAACAGCACCCCCTGGAGAAACGGCAGGAACAGACCCACCACTCCCAGCGGAAGCAGAATCAAGCCCAGTGTAATCTTGATCCCGCGCCAGACGGGGTGCGTCGCGGAGCCCTCGAGGCCCTGGTCCATGGATTCAGATTAGACGAATTAGCTCCCGGCCCGGAAATGGGGCACCGGGCAATCCGCCATCGTGCGCAGTCCCGGCTCGAGCTTCGGCATCGCGGGCACCATGGCCACGAGCATCGCGATCGTCGCCTCGTCGCCGGCTACCCCGTTCTCGAAGAGAAGGGTGACGTCGGGCCGTCCCTTGACCGTGATGCGGTCGAAGGGCTTCTTCGCTCCCACGTACATCTGGAGGTCGAGGCTCAACGCTTCCTTCCCGTTGACGAAGCCGCGGCAAACATGGTGGATGCCCGCCACCTGCCCGGCCTGGACGGTGACGTGGGGCGTCTTGACCCGGGTCTTGGCGAGAACGGGCTTGATGGTCTCGTCCACCCGATCGAGGTTCCATCCCAACCCCTCGGCGACGAGGTGGGTGGACTCGAGAAGACCCACGTGCCCGAGCTCTCCGTTCTTCACCCCCTTGCGGAACCGCGCCGGGGTCATCCCCGCCCCCACCTTCTGCTGGAGGTTCGGCCTCCGGGTCGAGGCGTTGACCACGCGCTCGATTCCGACCGACTTCAGCTCGAGGCAGGGCGCGGTCGCGGCGAGCGCCATCGTATCCATGACGAAACCGGGATTCACTCCGGTGCCGAGAACCGAGACTCCCATTCCCTTCGCGTGGCGGTCCAGATCCTTGGCCTGGGCCGCGTAGCGCACGTGCGGCAGGAGAAGCTCCTCGCAGGAGCTCACGACGTGGGCCCGCGCGTCCACGCACTGCTTGATCTGAGGCAGTGCGTCCTTGAAGCGGGAGCTCGTGGTGAGGATCGCCACGTGGGGCCTCGTGACCTGGAGGATCTCGGTCGCCCGGTCCGAGACCCGGATCCCGGAGGGCCTCGACAGGCCGGAGAGATCCGCGACGTCGCGCTGCAGCTTCCCCGGATCCACGTCGATGGCGCCCACGAGCTCGATGTCGCGGCGTGAGAGAATGACCTTCGCTGTTTCCAGACCGATCTGACCCAGCCCGTACAGGACCACTCGGAGCCGCTCCGGAGCCTTCATCCAACGTACCTCCGCATCAGGACGACGGGAACCAAACGGCGAAGATTATCTCAATCCCTCCGTCGCGAGCAATCTATATTGGGTATATTGTGCGTCCCATGCCGACCTCGGATCCGCCGAAGCTCCCCTCCTTCGCGGCGGCGATGGCCCTGTTCCTCGCGGTCGTGATCTCGCTCCTGGCGATGGGAAGGATCGTCGCCTCGTCCGGAGTCAGCGCCGACTGGCTCCTGATCGCGACTCCCCTGGTGCTGATGGTGTTCACGGCTCTGTTCGTCCTTGGTTTCCGCCTGGACGCGAAGGAGACTCTGCTCCTGCGCCTCCCCACCTGGCCCGATTTCCTGATGGCGATCCCGCTCGCGTTCTCGTTCGTAATCCTGAGCGACCAGCTCTCGACGCTCACCTCGGATCTCGTGCCCGCGGAGCTCGCGGAGCAGATCCGGGAGGTGCAGCTTCGCTGGCTTCGGGCCTCGACCCCGGGCGAATGGATCGGCAAGCTCGCGACCATCGGGGCGGGCGCCGCGATCTCCGAAGAGATGATGTTCCGGGGATTCGTCCAGAGCGCCTTCTCCCGCTCCATGAGGCGTGCGGGCACCGTTTTCTGGACCTCATTCCTCTTCATGGCTCTCCATTTCCTTCCGCTTCCCTCCTTCATCGCCGCGGGGGTGGTCCTCGGAGTCACCGCGCTCGCCACTCGAAGCATCGTCGTGCCCATGGTGATCCATTTCCTCAACAATGCGTCTGCGCTCGCGCTCGTGAACCTCGCGGGTCTCGAGACACTCGGCGATCCCGTCTGGATCCCGCCCGAGATTCTGGTGCCGGCGGTCGTCATCTTCGTGCTCTGCCTGAGCTACTACGCGAGGCGGCTCCTTGCCTGATCCCGAACGCTTCCTCCGCTCCCCTCCCTCCTTCTCCGGGGAGCTCGAGTCGGTTTCCCCTGGCCGGCGGCGTCTCGGATGGCTGGTGCTCGCGGCCGCCGTCCTCCTCGGAACCACCGTGCTGCTCCTGCTCTTCGTCTCCTCCTTGTATTTGAGTAATCCCCCCGCGATGCATGCCACGTTCATCGAAGCGCTCTCCCACGAAACCACGCGCCGGCTCGATCCGGACGCCATGGAGCGCGCGGAGGACCTCGACGAAGCCTTCCGGGCGCTTTCGGCGGCCAACGACGCCCGAAACCTCGGCTGGCGTCAGCTCTGGGCGGTGACCCGCGCCTATGCCGAGACCAGCGCCGACGGGACGATCGACTCAAACGACGTCGACGCAATCGTCGAGAGCATCCGCGAGGCGGTGATGGGAGCTACCGCGCCGCGCAGGCTCTAGCTGCAGCCGCCCGCGCTACAACCCCGCCTGGGGCACGCAAGGTGTAGTCCCGACCGTTACGGTTCGCCTCGCTCACTCGGTCCGCCACGGCCCGGTAAGCCGCGCTTCCGCAGAGGGATCCCGATCCGAGTCGGCGACGTCCGTCCTGGCACGGAAGTTGAAGTAAGGGTTCGTGAATCAGTGAGGGGGGGACGCAGGGTGCGGGAGGTTGGGAACCGCACCCTGCGCCTCACTTCATCGCCGGAAGGTGAAAGAGCGCAATTCCCGCGATGAGGAAGGGGATCCCGAGCGCGAGGCTTCGGTGGGAAGCGAACCAGCCCGCGGTCATGAGATGCACCACCAGACTTCCGTAGAAAGCGAGGAAGAGGCACCGCCGCCAGGAAGAGGCACTGCCCAGGGCGGCGAGCGCGAGCGCCTCGATTACCGCCGACACCAGGAAGCTCACCCCCATGAGGGGCCAGAAGGACAGAGCGAGGTGGAACGGTAATCCGGCGAGCTCCGACGACGCATTCGCGGCAAGCGCGCCCTCGTAGGGCTTCGCCGCCTCGAGCCGGCGATAGATGAGCCCCTTCACCGGCGTCCAGATCAAGACCAGGAAGACCGCCATTCCCAGACCCTGCCAGGTCGGCCCTTCCTGAAGATACAGGGCGAGGGCCAAGACGAGGAGCGAGAGAAGGAGCACCAGCGCGAGCTTGCGGGTAGTGCCGCTCAACGAGCGAGTCCGAGCTCGCGCGCGACGAGAGAGGCCTCGGTCTCGGCCTCACGCACGACACGGAAGCCTCCGTCCTCGACGACGACTTCGGAGGGTCGAGGACGGAGGTTGTAGTTCGAGCTCATGGCGAACCCGTAGGCTCCGGCGTCGAGGATCGCGAGATGCTCTCCCCTTTGAGGCGCAGGAAGCTCGCGGTCGCGGGCGAAGACATCGGAGCTCTCGCAGACCGCGCCCGCCACGTCGAACGTCCGAACGTCGCGCTCGCGCCGGGCGAGCGGGACGACGCGATGGTAGGCCCCGTAGAGAGCGGGCCGCAGGAGAATCGTTGAGGCCGGCGTCGAGGACCACGAACTCGCGGCCGTGGACCCGTTTGACGTAGAGAACGCGCGCCACCAGGGCGCCCACCGGACCGAAGAGCACGCGTCCCGGCTCGGTGAGGAGAGTCACCCCGAGATCGCGAAGAGGCTCGGCGACGCCTTCGGCGTAGGCCTCGAGGGCGGGAGTCGCCTCTCCGCGATAGGGAATTCCGAGGCCCCCGCCGATGTCGACGTAGCGAATCGCGACTCCACTCAGAGCGAGCAGCTGCACCAGGGACGAAAGCGCCCGCGCGTTCTCCACGAGAGGCCCGAGCTCGGTGATCTGCGACCCGATGTGCGAGTGGACCCCCGCGAAGTCCAGGTTCTCGAAGTCGCGATGGCTCCGATAGAGCCTCAGCGCTTCGTCGGGGTCGATCCCGAACTTCGCGGTCGCGACTCCCGTCGCGATATGAGGGTGGGTCTTGGCGTCGATATCGGGATTGAGGCGTAGAGCCACTCTGGGCTTCCGCCCCGCCTCGCGGGCGAGCGCGTCGAGCACCCGGAGCTCGGTCTCGGATTCCACCAGGAACAGGAGCACCTCGGCTTCGATCCCCGAGGCGAGCTCGCGGTCCGTCTTTCCCACGCCGGAGAAGACGATTCGGGACCCGGGAAGCCCGAGAGCGCGCGCCAGGGCGAGCTCCGCGCCGGAGACGACCTCCGCTCCGGCGCCATCGGCGAAGAGCGGCCGCAGCAGAGCGGGCTGGCTGTTCGCCTTGAGAGCGACGCAGTGCAAGTGGGGGACGCCTTCGAAAGCACTCGAGAGCCCGCGAAAGCGCGCGAGCGCGGCCGCGGGATCGTAGACGTAGAACGGTGTCGGGACCGCGCGTGCGATCTCCGCGAGCGGGACACCGGCCGCGGAGAGCTGATCGTTCTCGTAGTGAAAAACGTCCAAACTCATGTCCGTACCAAACGGGCCGCATTATAAATGAGATATATTCCCTCCCCATGAAGAGAATCATCGCTTCCCTGCTGCTCGTCTCGACCGCGGCCGCCGCGGCCGCCGAGAAGAAAATCATCGCCCCCGAGGGTTCGGACCTGGGGCTTCCGTTCAGCCCAGGCGTCCTCGCGGGGGACTTCCTCTACGTCGCCGGGGCCATCGGGAACAAACCCGGAACTCTGGAGGTTCCCGAAGGCATCGAGGCCCAGATGCGCCAGTTGATGGCGAACCAGGAGGCCGTCCTGAAGGCTGCCGGCATGGACCTCTCGCGCGTCGTGAGCGTCACCGTCTACCTGTCCGACGCCCGCCACTTCGCGGCTATGAACGACGTGTACCGCACCTATTTCCCGAAAGACCCTCCGGTGCGGGCGACGGTCGAGGCGGATATCGCGATCCCCAGAGCCCTCGTCGAGCTCTCGATGATCGCCGCCCGTCCGGGCGTGGAGCGCAAGGTGGTGGCACCAGCCGGAATGCAGAGCCCTCAGCTTCCCTACAGCTGGGGCATCCAGGTGGGCTCGACGCTCTTCATCTCCGGCGCGACCGCCCGCAACCCGAAGACACTCGAGCCAGAGGGCAAGACCGTCCAGGACCAGACGCGAACCGTCCTTCAGAACGTGGGCCAGGTCCTCGAGGCCGCGGGGATGAGCTACAAGGACGTCGCCCACTGCCGCGTCTTTCTCGACGACGCCCGCGACTTCTCCGGCATGAACGAGGTCTACCGGACGTTCTTCAAGGACGCACCCCCCAGCCGGGCCACGGTGCGCGCCGACCTCATGAACCCGCAGTTCTCTTCCGAGATCCAGTGCACCGCCGTCAAGGATCCGGCACGGCGAGTCGTGGCTCCGGCGGGGGCGGCGCCTTCCACCGTTCCCCTGTCACCGGCGATCGAAGCGGGCGGGCGTTTGTTCGTCTCGGGAATGCTGGGACGCGGCCCCAATGGCTACTCCGCGGACGTGAAGGAGCAGACCCGGCTCACGCTCACGAACCTGAAGGCGGCGCTCAACGCCGCGGGCCTCGATTTCAAGGACGTGGTCGAGACCATGGTCTACCTCTCCGACATCCGGCACTTCGAGGCGATGAACGCGGTCTATCGCGAGATGGTCGCAAGCCCGTTCCCGGTGCGGGCGACGGTGGGAGCCCAGCTGATGGCCCCGGAGGCCCTGGTCGAGATCGTCATGCTCGCGGCGAAGTGAGGCCGGCATAGACGCGCCGCGAGCTCGGCTCGAGTTTCGGGCGCCAGGTCGATTTCGCGCGCGACGAGCCCCCGCCGCGTTTGCCTCCGCGCGAAGAGACCGGCCGCGTCATGGGGCCTGCCCGGGAGGAGGACATGAAGGATCTCATGGGCGATGATCCGCGCGAGACCCCTCGCCCGGAGCGTCCCCGACGGACTGCGTCGAGTGATGCGTCCGTCCGATCCGTGGTCCCAGCACTCTCTCTGCCGCAGGATAGAAGATGAAGACGGGCGACGCCGGTCCTCCGCGGTCCCTCTTCACCGCGCCCAGAGGTCCTCGAAGCCATGTCCCAATCGGAAGCTTCGTGGGGCAGAATGACGACATGGATCGGGACGCCTCCGGTCGACGCGGCGATACCGAGACGACCGAGCTCGGTTTCGAGCGCCCGACGCACGGGATCGAGCCCTCCAAAGACCAGGCGATGACCGTCGTTGAGAATCACCTGCAAGGCAGGCGGAACCGCGCAGGTTTCCGCCGGCCGGGCGAGGCTTGCCAGACACCGAGTGCCGCGATCGCGAGAGCGTATCGATTCATGTTCCCCTCCCCGTTCGCCCAATAGGCGCAACCGCGCCCGAGAACAGCTCACGGGGTGTGAAATAAATGAGCGCGGGCGAGGTGACCCGGCTTCTCGAGCGATGGAGCGGCGGGGACCGGGCGGCCCTCGACGAGCTCATGCCCCTGGTCTACAAGGAGCTCCGCCGCCTCGCGCAGAGCTATTTTCGGGGCGAGGCCCCGGGCCACACGCTCCAGGCCACCGCCCTCGTCCATGAGGCCTTTCTGCGTCTCACCGGGGATGACCGCGGGCCCATCCAGAACCGGGCCCATTTCTTCGCCGTCGCCGCGACGGCCATGCGGCGCATCCTGATCGATCACGCCCGCCGGGCCCGGGCCGAGAAACGCGGGGGACGGCTCCGTCCGCTCAGCCTCGACGAGGCCCGGCAGGCGGTCGCGGATGGTCCCGTCGACGTTCTCGCCCTCGACATTCTTCTCCGTCAGTTGGAGGAGCTCGACCCGAGACAGGCCCGGATCGTCGAGATGCGGTGCTTCGCCGGGCTCGGGATCGAGGAGACGGCGCTGGTTCTCGAGGTCTCCGAGGCCACGGTCAAACGAGACTGGAACGTGGCGAAGGCCTGGCTTCGGCGCGAGCTCCTTCGAACGCGATGAATCGCGAGCGGTGGGAGACGGTCAAAGCGAGGTTCGCGGAGGCGCTCGAGCTTCCGCCCGCCGAACGCGACAGCTACCTGTCCCGAAACTGCGGGCAGGACGAGGAGCTCCGTCGGGAGGTCTCTTCGCTCCTTCAGGCTCACGCGGAAGAATTCCTCGAGACCCCTCTGGAGCTCGAGGCTCCCGAGCCGGCGGCACTCTCCGGCCGCGCGATCCAAAATCTCCGCATCGGCGAGCGGATCGGGACCGGCGGTCTCGGAGAGGTGTACGCCGCGGTCGACGTTCTGACCGGAGAGCGGATCGCGGTGAAGCGCCTCGCGGTACCCGCGCCCCCGGACGCGAAGGAGGTCGCCCGCTTCCGGCAGGAAGCGAGAGCGGCGATGGCGCTCCGTCATCCCAACGCGGTGAGGGTCCGCGGATTTCTCGAGTGGGAGGGAGAGTTTCTCATCCTCATGGACATGGTAGAGGGGCAGACCCTCCGCGAGATCCTGAACGAGCGCCGGCTGTCGGTTCTCGAGGCGACTAGGCTACGCGATCCCCATCGCCGACGCCCTCGCGAGAGCCCACGATCTCGGCATCATCCACCGGGACGTCAAACCGGAGAACGTCATGGTGACGGCGGAGGGCGACGTCAAGCTCCTCGATTTCGGAATCGCGAAGCTCGTCGACCCCGGAGAACCGGCAGGAAGCGCCGACGCGGGACCACCAGTCGCTTTCGCGGGAGGGAGTGGTGCTCGGAAGCGCGAGCTACATGTCGCCCGAGCAGATCCAGGCGCTCCCCGTCGACGGACGAAGCGACGTTTTCTCCCTCGGCGCCGCTCCTCTACGAGATGGTGACGGGAAGGAAGGCGTTCGACGGGAGCACCGTGCTCGAGGTGATCGCGGCCGTTCTCCGCGAGGACCCTCCCCTCCTGGGCTCTTTGGGCGAGCTTGACGGTGTCCTGCGAAAGGCGCTCTCCAAGGACGCCGCGCGGCGATTCGACTCCATGGTCGCGTTTCGAGACGCGCTCGACGAGCTCAGAAGAAGAGCTTCACCCCCAGCATGACCCGGAACGGCAGCACGAAGGTGTTCGGTAAGGCCGAAGTTCGGGCCGTAGAGATTGCTGTTCTGAAGGCCGGTCTCGGCGGTGTCGTTCGCGAGATTGAAGAGGTCGGCGAGGATTTCCACCCTGCCTTCCTGCCGGAATCGAAAAATCTTGGAGAGCCGCAGGTCGATGAAGGTCTGAGAGGAGAGTCGCCTCGTTCCCTGGGTCTCGATCCGGACCCGGCGACCTCCCTGGGGCAAGCTCACGAAGGCGTTCGCGCCCCAGGGTTGTCCGGAGACGTACTGCAGGTTCACGGCCACGAGGATTCCGACGCTCGGGATCTCGAACGAGGCCTGGGTCTTCAGCATGTGGGTGCGATCGTTGTTGAGATTCCCTCCAGCATTGAGGTAGTCGTTCGGGTCCCGGCCGAACGGCCTGTACCCGAAGGTCGAGCTGCTCTGATCCGAGCCCGGAAAGGGAAGGCTGGGCAGAGTCCCGACCGCCTCGGACACCGTGTAGGAAGCCATGGCCTGCCAGCGGCTCGACCAGCGCTTCTCGAACGTGAGCGTGAGACCGTCGTACCGGAGGAAGAGCTCGTCGGGGTTGCTCAGAAGGAAGAACCGATCGTCGGGCGGGCTCGATGAGGGCCTGGACTTCGATTTCCCGTCCGTCGGGAAGGACGCGGATCGCGGGCTCGTAAATCCCGGCGATGTCTTTCCAGGCGATGAAGTCGCTCCCGTTCTTGCGGGCGTAGGTGGCCGAAACCGCCACTCCCTTCGCGACCTCGCGATCGAACCCGATCGAGAACTGATCCGTCACCGGTCCTTTCGTTTGGGGATCGATCCCGAGCTGCTCGGTCGGGTCCACGACCGACACCACATCCGAGTACTCCCCGGTGGCCGGATCGAAATTCGCGGTGGTGGTGGGGGTCTGACCTGGATGGGTGGCGGCGGTCTCGCGCAGGAACACCCCCTGGCGATACCTTCCCCAGCTTGCGCGCACTAGGGTCTTTCCATCCCCCGTGAGCTTGTAACTGAATCCGATCCGGGGGGAGAGCTCGCTCCAAAGGTACACGTCTCCATTTCCCTCGATGACCGCGCCCGTCTCCTGCCCGAGGTGGTCGACGGCCGGCAGGTCCTGGCTGATGGACCAGGTGTGGTCGTAGCGCAGGCCGAGGTTCACCGACAGTCGCTCGCCGAGACGAACAGTGTCCTCGGCGAAGATGCCGAGACTCTTCGACGCGCCTCCGTACACGTAGGGCTCGCGGAATACGGCGTAGAAGGGATAGCCCCCATAGTCGTAGTAGTAGACCCCGGCCCCGGATGACAAGACGCTGACGTCGACGCTGTCGGCTCGACCGAGCTGAACGCCGAACTTGAAGTCGTGATCTCCGCCCAGAAAGTCCGTAGCGTAGTGGCTGAGCTTCCCGCGCGCGTCGGTGCGAGGGTACTCCCCTGGGCCCACCAAAAAGGGGCCGCCGCTCTCGTATCCCGTGAGGCCGTCGTAGTGGTACGGGAGCGTGCTCCCGCTCGCCGAGGTCCAGAGAGCGGAGGGGTAGGATCCGGAGACCCTTGCTTCCCAGAGCGTCCGGTCCGAGACCAGGTGCGTCAGGTGGAAGAAGGTTGCCGCTGGATCGTGCCCCTCCTGACGGTTCAACACTTCGTAGGGCCTGCTCACGGTCGACGGGTCCACGTAACCCCAATAGTCGTTCTGGTAGTTCGCCATGAGCTTGAGATTCGGCGTGATCTGCCAGTTGACCTTGGCGAAGACTCGATGGTCGTCCTCTACCGATGGAGGGCCGTCGCCGCCGGGAAAGTTGTCCGAATCCGTTCGGTACTGGTAGCCGCCGAAAAACCACATTCGGTCTTTCCAGAGGGGGCCCCCGACGTGAGTCGAGAAGTCCCGATACTTGGACCTCACGTAGCCCGTCTCTCCCTCCGGACAGTTGCAGGGATATCGAATCGGCTGGCTCGTCAGCGAATCGAACTCGCCGTAGTAGGAGGCATCGAAGCGAAACTCGCTTCCGCCGGACTTGCTCACCACGTTGAAGACCGCGCCCTGGAACTCGCCGTACTCCACGGAGGCTCCGAGTCCCACGATCTCGACTTCCCCGACGACGTCCGGGTCGAGCCAGATGGCGGCGTTTCCCCCGCTCCGTCCCGTGAAATCCGTCCCATCCACGAGATAAAGATTCTCGTTCGAAGAAGACCCGAAGGCCGAGACCTGTCCGCCTTCGTTTCCCGGAAGCGCCGCCGACATCCCTGGCGCCGACTTGATGAGGTCGAAGAAACTATCGCGGTGCAGCGGAAGGTTCTCGGCGTACTCGCTGCCGTAGTTCGTCGAGTAGCCCGCCTCCGTGGCATCGAGTAGAGGGCTCTCGTCGCTCACGTTCACCGTTTCGGCCACGGAGGCGAGCGCGAGCGTCACCTCTCGCTCGAGAGTCGCTCCAAGCGAGAGGCGCAGACCCTCTTCGCTGTAGCTTCGGAAGCCGGACAGCTCGACGGAGAGCCGGTAGACCCCCGGAGGCAGGGCGGGAAATCGAAAGCGGCCCTTTTCGTCGGTGACCGTCGCCGAAGGCCCGCTCGGGAGGGCCGGGGAGGAAATCGTCACGCTCGCGCCGGGAAGGACGCCCGAGGTTTCGTCGACCGCGGTTCCGACGAGATTTCCCGTGAGAATCTGAAACACAAGTAGGACCAGGTTCATTCGACCTACCGAAAGTTCTCGACGAGCATGAGGTCGGTTCCAGCGGCATCCTGCTTGGTCAAGAGAACCCACTCCCCATCGGGGGAGACCGAGAGGCCGTCGCCGAGGCTTCCGTCGAGCGTGGCCAGATCCGTCACCTCTCCGCTCGCGAGATCGTGGTACCGAAGGGTCGCGAGATCCCCGGGCCAATCCAGGTAACAGATACCTTCTTCGAAAACGTCCCAGCGATCCCCAACGGGGCCGACGGTCTCGATGAGCTTCTCCTCGGCGCCGCCCTCGACGGGAACGCGCCAGATACCGCTGACGTCATCGCGCGTGAAGAGCACGTATTCCGGGTCCGGGGACTCCCGGCCCCAGCGTCCGCCACCGCGAGTCACCGGAATCGGCTCTCCCCCCGCGAAGGGGAGCTTCCATATCTGCTGCACGCCAGCGGCGATCTCGCTTCTCGTGAAGTAGATCCATCGCCCATCGCGCGACGAAATGCCAAAGTACTCTCCGCCCGGCGAGTCGGTCAGAGGGCGGAGCTGACCGGAATCCACGGATCCGACGAAGAGATCGCGAGAGTCGAGGACAAGATCGAACAGGATCTGGCGCCCGTCGGGAGACCAGTTGACACCCCCGACTTCCGACACTGCGAAAGGCTTCCTGGCGTTCTCTCCGTTCGCGTCGCTGACCCAGACCTCCGTGCCACCCGACCGGTCCGAGACGAAAACAATCTGTTTCCCGTCGGGAGAAAACCGGGCGCTTCGATCGTCACGGGTCGAGGCGATCCATCTCTGAGGCGCTCCCGGGTTCTTCGAGCGGGGCCCCGGGACTCTCCAGATGTTCCAGTCCGAGAGCGGCTTTTCGTAGGCGAGCCGGTTTCCCTCCCGCGAGATGCTGGGCTTGATGGCGTCCGCCTCGATCAAAGGAATGGTCTCGAGCTCGCCTCCCCCCACCGCTATCTTGTGCAATCCATCGCGCCGCGGCGGGTAGAGCGAAACGATCAGGCTTTCGCCGCCGGCCGCCCAGGCAAGAGATCCGTCATAGACGTCGACGGCACCCTCGGTAATTCGCTTCAGGTCTCCGCTATCGGGCATAACCGTGTAGATCGCGGGCTGGGAGTCGAACCGGGTGAACGCAATCGTGCGGCCGTCGGGAGAGAAGACCGGCGAGGTGTCGCCACACCGCCGAAGTGGCTCCGGGCATTCACGGTCGCGCGGAGGGTCCGTAAGGCGTCGCATCTGTCCCGTGTCGACAGTGAGCAGGTATATGGCATTCACGTCCCCGACGGTTTCAGCGTTCACCACCGCGAGCTCGCGGCCGTCCGCGGACCAGGAGAGGCCATGGAACCACGCGAGCGAGGTACCGAGGCGCTTCTCCGGCCCGCCCAGCGCGGAAACTACGAAAATGCCGTCACGGATCTCCCCGTCTTCCTGCACGTGGCGGACGAACGCGATCCGGCTTCCGTCCGGGGACCACGCCGGGCGCATCTCCTCTTCGACGTTGTCGGTGAGCTGTAGCTCCTGCCCGCCATCGATGAGCTTGACGTAGAGATCCCTTTCGGTCACGAAGGCGACCTGCCTTCCGTCGGGCGAAAGGGCCGGGTCTCCTTCGTAGCCGGGTGCGGTCGTCAGGGGCACTACTCTCGGAGGGGGCAGCGAGTCCGTCACCGGGCTGCGGTATCGAAAGAAAGCGAGAGTGGCGAGACCGACGACCACGACCCCGGCGGCCCAGGCCCAGGTCCGCGCAGGTTTCCGCAGGGCCCGGCCTCTCGCGGTGATGGCAACGCCGGAATCGACTTCGTTCCTCAGATCCTCGAGCGCGATCTTGAGGTCCGCCATCGACTGGAACCGCCTGCCGGCATCCTTTCGAAGCGCCCTCGCCAGGATTCGCTCCAGCTCGATGGGCGCTTTCGGCATCAGAGCGCTCACGGGCTGGGGCTCGTCCCTCAGGACCGCCGCGAGAGTCGACGGAAGGCTCGTCCCCTGGAAAGCCCTCTTCCCGGTCACCATCTCGTAGAGGACGCTCCCGAAGGAAAATATGTCGCTGCGCGCGTCCACCTTGCGGCCCTCTGCCTGCTCCGGAGACATGTACGCAGCGGTTCCCACGACATGACCTTCCCGGGTGACGGGGGCGTCCTGGGCGCGGGTCGGAGTTTCCTCGGAATCCCCGAGCTCCGTCAGCTTCGCGACTCCAAAGTCGAGAATCTTTGCAACCCCCTGCTCGGTTACAACGACGTTATCCGGCTTCAAGTCCCGATGCACGATTCCGTGGGCGTGCGCCGCGGAGAGAGCATCCGCCATCTGGATCGCGTAGCCGAGAGCTTCCGAGAGCTTCATCCTGCCCACTCGCTCCCGGAGCGTCTCCCCTGAGACGTATTGCATGGCGATGAAATACACACCCTCGGCCTCGCCGATATCGTGGACCACGACGATGTTGGGATGATCGAGCGCGGACGCGGCCCTTGCCTCCTGCATGAAACGGCGACGACGGTCCGGATCGCGCACCGCCTCCGGAGGAAGCACCTTGATCGCCACGGTGCGCTCGAGCCGGGTGTCGAAAGCCTTGTAGACCTCGCCCATTCCTCCAGCGCCGATTCTCTCGAGGATCCGGTAGTGGGAGAGGGTCTGCCCAGAGGTCAGCACGGAGAAATGACTCTAGCGAAAAATTGCGGATTTCGCACGCTGCGAGCCGCCCACGAGCGACGAGCGGTTGAGGCGGTTCGACCGCGGCGGATATGCTCTGCCTTCCATGGGCTCGCGCGATTCCACCGGCGTCCGGCGAGGGTTGGTCTGGTTCTTCGGAGCGGCGCTCTACTCCGGGGCCAGCTATCTCCTCCTGCTCTTCGCGTATCGTCAGATCGACGGTTTTCGAGTAGAGCTTGGCGGAAGCGACGAAGCGTTCCGGCCCGAAGGAGACCGGGCCTGGAGCCGCAGCTACCCGGACCACGGTCCGTACCGCATCCGGCGCGGGCAGAGGCGCATGACCGACTTTCTCGCGCGCATGGCTCACGAAGGGGCGGCGCTCGAGATTCCGACGAGGATCGACCGGGGCGGCGCCGAGCTTTTGATACGAGGCCATCGCTATGGACAGCCGGGCGTCGTCCACGTGCTGGCCGGAGGCGTCCGGCTGAAGACACTCGCGTACCGCAAGGACTCGTATCCCTGGGACGTCGAGCGACTGCCGGTTCCCGAGGCGCTCGCCGGCAGTCCGCTACGCATTGATTTTCTCGGCGCAGCGACGGAGGAGGACGTTGACCTTCCGCCGGGAGGGCTTCTTGGAATCGACTGGGTCGAGCTGAGGCCAGTCGACCCCTCCGCGCGATTCGTACCCACACTCCAGCAGTGGTTGCTCGCTTCGATTCTGCCGGCCTTCGTCTTCGCGAGCCTGCGCTGGGCGCGGGTGCGATGGGCCTTCGCCGCCGGCCTGCTCAGCGGGGCGATTCTGCTCGCCGCTCACGCTTTCGTTCCGGGCCCGACAGTCGCCGCGACGGGTCACCTCTGGGCGATAGTGCCCACGGCGGCGCTTTTCTGGGTCGTGCTTCGCTGGGCTTTGAACGTCGAGCGGATGCGAGCGCGCCGGCTCACCGCCCTCGGCTCGCTCACGATTCTCGCCCACGCCCCCGTTATTTTCTTTCCCAACCACCAGCCTCCCGACCTGAGGGCGCATTTGGGCCAGGTCGCTCGCCTCGAAAGCTTCCATCTGGACCAGTTCTGGGAGTTCTCGTCGACGACGCCGGTCGCGGGCCGGAACAAGCCGGCGACCGGCTTCGACCGGGACTATGTCGCCCCGTACCCGCCCTGGATCTATTTCCTCGTGCACGCGCTCCGGCCGGTGACGGACAATCCGCGCTTCTGGATGGAATGGCTCGGTCTGGTCGCGGCCGGAGCCATCGTAGTTCTTACCGAGCGCCTCGCGAGGAACTTCGCCGCCGACGCGAAGACCGCGGCGTACGCGGCCGCCTTGATGGCCGTCGAGATCGCGACCTGGCACCATGCCTCACGCGCCCACACCCCGACCCTGCTGGGACAGCTCTCGTTTCTCGCGGCCGTCGCCTATCTCGTGTCCCATTACGACGGGATGAGGAGCCCGCGGGCTCTCCTCGGACTCGCGTTCTTCTCGTTTCTCGCCTGCGTCGCCTACCCGGGCTCGCTCATCCACTGGGTGATCTTCCTCGGCTGTTTTCTCGTGGTCGAGCTCGTGGCGCGCCGAACGCTCCTCCCGTCCCCGGATACCTTGAGAGCCCTTGTCGCCAGCGCCGCCGGAGGTGTCGCTTCCCTGGCCGCTTTCTACCATCCGTTCGTCCGGGCGGCGATCGTGGGCCGGGCGGCGCGGCAGGCGATTCTGGCGAGGGAGGTGTTCCAGCCGAAAGCCGCGTTTTTCTTTCTCCGGAACCAGATGCGCGATACCGTCGAGATCCTGAGCTTCGGCTACCCTCTCTGGTTGCTCCTCGGAGTTCCGGCCCTACTCCGCCTTCGGGAGTGGGCACAAGGACTCTTCGCGCGGAAGATCATCTGGTCCTGGGTCGCGGCGTACGTCCTGCATCTGATCCTGAAGGACCCGATGTTCTTCCCGCAGCTCTTCCTCTACGTGAAGGAAGAGCTGATGTACGCCCCGCTCGCCTGCATCCTCGGAGGAGCGACGCTCGCCTGGCTGGATGCCCGAGGCCGGCTGGGACGCGCCGCGGCCTATGGCCTCGTCCTGCTGTGCTTCGGGCTATACGTCCGGGACTTCCACTACAACGCCGACGCGGTCGCGGCGATGCTCTCGCGCGAAGAGTAGAGCTCGGTGCGGGCCCGTCCCGGGCTGCCCTCAGGGTTTGATGAATTTCCTGAGGAGCGTCTGGCCGTCGCGCACGATGACCAGGGCCCCGTCTTTCAAATCCTCGTCGAACAGCTTGAGGAGATTGAAGAGCGTCGAGGTCATGACCTGGGCTTCGACGGTGTCCTGGCGGAAGAAGATCACCGAGGGCCAGGCAACTCCCGAGTCCGACTCGACGAGGCGTGCGAGGCTCCGGTTCCGGGTCACCACCACCCGGCTCTCGAACGCCGCGAGGCGAAGGAACTCCCGGATGGGCAGATCCCCGGCGCCGATCTCGAGCGCGTGGACGGCGTCGTATCCGGCGTCGTTCAGGTCCTGGACCACGCCCTCGGGAAAGAAGGGATCCGCGAGAAGCTTCACGTGGCGATCCTGTGCAGGGCTTCGACGAACCGCTCCACCTCGGCCTCGGTGTTGTAGTGCGCCATCGACGCCGAGACCGCTCCCTCGTTCTCCGGCAGACCGAGCGCCCGCACGGCCCTGGGACAGCCGAAGCTTCCATGCTCGACCCGTATTTTCTCTTTCGCCAGCCCCGAAGCGACCTCGCCCGGCTCC
This sequence comes from uncultured Acidobacteriota bacterium, assembly GCA_963716925.1. Lineage (GTDB taxonomy): Bacteria > Acidobacteriota > Vicinamibacteria > Marinacidobacterales > SMYC01 > DAISKN01. The sequence continues at coordinate 370,881 of CAVQUX010000006.1, forward strand.
TTGCCGCGAAGCCGAAAGAAGAAATGGGGCATGCGCCTCGCAGAATGATCCCAGTCATCGATGCCGTAGACGGTGACCCCCGGGATCTCCCCCAGCCGCCGGAGCGCCAGCGCGGTCAACGTCCGCTCGTAGTGGCGGATGGCCTGCATCCCCCGCCTCATGTGCCTTCGCCTTCCGTAGTCCTCCGAAGGCTGGAGCTGCATCTCCTGCGCCAGAAGGCCGAGCTCTTCGACGTAGCGCAGGGCTGCCCCGAGCGCGTCCATTTCCTGGGGCTCGGTCTCGATTCCCTCGAAGATCGCGGGGTTCGCGTCGCGAAGCTCCCGCATGCGCTCCCGGCGGCCCCAGAGAAATCCGACGCGCGATCCGAAGAGGGAGGCGGTCGAGGCGAGAACGAAATCCGAGCGGAGGAAGCGCACGTCGAGGGCCCCGTGGGAGAGAAACGGAGTCCAATTCACGACGAGCGAGCTCTTGCGGTCCCGAACCTGGAGCGCTACCGGCAGGAGCTCGACGATGGTGCCGATGGCGGAGGACGCCTTGGCGGCGACGACGAGCCGCGTGCGGCCGTTGAGGAGGTCCGACAGCCGCGCCGGGTCCAGGCCCCCTCCCGGCCGTTTCAGCGGCCAGAACCGGACGGAGACACCTTTCTCCTCGAGGGCGAGCCAGGGAGCCAGGCTCCACTCGTCGTCGATCTCCGCTGACCACCACCTCGGAGTCCGGAGGGAGATTCTCTCCGAGGCCGACGCTGAGGCGCCGTGCGAGCTCCCTCACGTCGGGGGCGAACAGGATCTCCTCCTCCGCCCAGGCTTCGTTGCTGTTGAGAAAGACCGCGAGGCTCTCGCGCGTCTCCTGGAGGATCTCCGCGGGGTCGTCGGCGGTTCTGCGGTCCTCGAGGGCGCGGATGGTCGAAAGGACCCAGGGAGCGGATGCATTCTTGAAGTAGACGGTGTCCGGGCTGTCCGGCCGCGAAAAGCAGCCGCGAACATAATCGAGAGGAAAATCCATGGCGGCAAAGATAGCGCGCTTCCGTTCGGAGCGCCATAGGCCGGTGCCGCGGGATATGATGCTCGAGTGATGGTGGAAAGCCCGTTCGAGGAGGCCTATCGCGCCGCGACCGAGGGCGCTCTCGCTCTCGACCGCTCCCACCTCGTGAACGTCGCCGCGCGGGGGAAGGACCGGGAATCCTTCCTCCAGAACATGTTGACGAACGACGTCCGCTCCCTCGCGGCGGGAGCCGGCGTCCCCGCGGCTTTTCTCAATAACAAGGGGAAGCTGGTCTCCGATCTCACCGTCTTCAAGAGCGACGACGTCTTTCTCCTCCAGGTGGAGCGCGAGCGGGCCGAGCCCTTCCGCAAGGCGCTCGACCGGTACATCATCTCGGAGGACGTGGCCCTCGAGAGCCGCGCGGATGCGGAGGCCGCGCTGTCGATCGAGGGACCGAAAGCGAGCGGGATCCTCGCGGAGCTCGCGGGGATCTCCGCGTCGATGCTGGACGAGCTCGCCCACCTTCACTTCTTGATCCTCGACCTTGCGAAGGTGCCCGCGCGCGTCACCGCGCAGAGGCGCGAGCTCACGCCGCGCTTCGACGTGACCACGAGCCTCGATGGAGCGGGAGTCGTTCTCGAGCGGGTACTGGAGCGCGGGGCCCTCCTCGGAGGCGAGAACGTCCGGGAGACGAGGCGCATCGAAGCCTCCCGCCCCCGCTTCGGAGTCGACATGGACGAGTCTCACCTTCCGCTGGAAGCCGGCCTCGAGGAAGCCATCAGCTTCCAGAAAGGCTGCTACATCGGCCAGGAATACGTGGTTCGACTCGCTCACCGGGGCCACGTGAATCGCAAGCTCTCGGGATTGAGGCTCACGGGAGGCGACGCACCCGCTCCGGGAAGCCCGGTCGTTCACGGCGCGGAGGAAGCGGGTGCGGTCACCAGTTCCGCGTTCTCCCCCGCGTTCGGCTGCGCGCTCGCGCTCGCCTACCTGAAGCGAGGATATCTGGATCCGGGAACGGAGGTCACCGTGGGCGGGGCGACGGCGACCGTCTCGTCTCTACCCTTCGCCCGCTCCCGCTGAATCGAGCTTCCGGAGGAGAGCCTTCCAGGCGCTCCAATAGGCTTCGCCACCCGTGACGAACACGTCCGTGTGCCCGGCACTCTCGACGGGAACGAAGGTCTTGGGCTCGCGGGCGGCGCGAAACAGGGCCTCGCCCTGCTCGAAAGGCACCACCGCATCCCGGCGCCCGTGAAAGAGAAGAAGCGGGACGGCGACCTCCGGAATCTTCTTCCGGTTGTCGTATCGCGTACGTACCAGCGAGGTGAAAGGCGCGAGAAAGGGATAAGCCACCCGCGTCATGTCGGCGATGGATGCGAACGGAGCCTCGAGGACGAGAGCGGCCGCTGTCTCTCGAAGCGAGAGCTCGATCGCGACGGCCGCGCCCAGCGACTCGCCGAACAGGATCAATCGCCCCGACGCGATGCCCCGCTCCCCGACCAGATAACGATGCGCGGCGACTGCGTCCCGGTAGGTGCCTTCCTCGGACGGGCTTCCTTCGCTGCGTCCGAAGCCCCGATAGTCGAAGAGAAGAACGTCCACCTTCAGCTCGCGATGGAGGAGTAGAGCGCGATCCAGGCGTCCGGAGATGTTGCCCGCGTTGCCGTGACAGACGAGCACGGTATGAGCGGATCGCCGGCGCGAGAGCGCGGGAAGGAACCAGCCGTGGATCCGGGTCCCATCGGAGGCCTCGAGGAAGAGCTCGTCGTGCTCGAGGCCGAGAGAATCCGGCGTGAGCTCGATTTCCCGGGAGGGGAAGTAGATGAGTCTTTCTTCGAACAACAAGGAGACCGCGTTCAGCGGCGTGGCCCGCCCTTTGGCTGCAGCAGATTTCCGATCGAAGGCGAAGGGCTCATTTCTTCAATCATGGTATCCGACGAAGGGCCTCGTCCGCTGCAACGCGCGGGCGAGCGAATCGAGCCGGGCAACCTCCTTATCCCTCATGTTGAACTCGTGATATGTTGTGGGGCTCGAGAGGAGGTGCACGGTTGGGCGGAGACGAAGCCATCCTCGCGAGGCTTCCCAAGCCTGGCGAGCCCATTTTCTACCCCAAAGTGGGCCATTGCATCTTCCGCGGGGTCATCGAGGATCCAGCGGCCCCAGGCGCCAGGCTGGTCGAGTTGGAGGACACGGAGGAGGGGAGCCGTATCCTCGTTCCGCTCTCGCGCGTGCCCGAGCTGAACCTGAGGCCGGCGGGAATGGCCATGGAAGCCGTCCAGGAGGAGTTGTCGGCGGAGTTCGAGGGACCCATCCCGGAAGACGCCGACCGCCACCGGGTCATCGAGGAGCTGATCGCCGAGGGCTCGCCCCGGAGCCTGGCCCGCGCCCTGAAGCGTCTGCATTTCCTTCGTCAGACCACGGGACTGGCCCGGGAAGAGGAGCAGACGCGAAAGAAGATCCGGAGCTGGCTCGCCGCCGAGGTCGCCATCGGAAAGGAGTGCACCCGGGCCGAGGCCCAGGCGTTCATGACGCGGGTGCTCCAGGACGCGATGTCCGCCCACAAGCTGAAGGAAAAGGAAGAGGCCAAGGAGCGACGCCGCGCTGCGAAAGAGCAGAAGAAGTCGGACGCGGCAGCGCCGGTGCCGGCAGGAAGACCCACGAGCCACGAAGGCCCCGAGGGCGAGGAGGACTCTCCCGTCTCCTAGATCGCGCTCAACCGATATTCACCGATGGCACGAACTCCAGAGCTCTACGTGAAGCCGCTCCACGGAGAGCCCTATCGCTTCGCGCTCGAAAAGGACGTCATCACCATCGGCCGGTCGAAGAAGAACGACCTGGTGCTCGCCGACCAGTGGCTATCCCGCATCCACGCGGAGATCCGGCGGGAGAACGCCCGGCACTTCATCCGCGATCTCGACAGCCGGAACGGGACCTACGTGAACGGGCTGCGGCTCTCGCAGCGCGTACCACTCCAGAACGGCGACGTGGTCACCCTCGGAGATCAGCAGATTCGTTTCGTCCACGACGCCTCGGGAAGCGTGGTGCTCACGGAAACCCCGGTCGACGTCGAGGGAACGCTCGTGGTCTCGACCGAGGCGCTCCTACAGGCCGCCCAGGCGAAGGAAGACACCTGGGACAACCTCGCGGGAGGCCGCGGAGACCGGCAGGCGGCGCATTCGCTCGCCGACGACTCCGCGCGGATCCTGAAGCAGAACCAGATCCTGAGCGCCCTCAGTCAGGCGAGCATGGCGCTCATCTCCAACCGCCCGGTCAACGAGCTCCTGGACTTCATCCTCGAGCTCGCGTTCAAGGTCATCCGCGCGGAGCGGGGCGTCCTGATGCTCACCACCGAGGACAACGGGCTCTCGGTCGAGGCGGTGAGGAGCGCCGACGGGAAGAACACCACGGAGGAGATCGCCTTCAGCCGCTCGATCGCCGACAAAGTGGTCAGGGAGAAAGTATCGATCCTCACCAAGAACGCCCTCGCCGATCCGCGCTTCGACCGGCAGCAGTCGATCATCTCCCTCGGGATCCGCTCGGCGATGTGCGTTCCGTTGTGGCACGACGACGCCGTCACCGGGCTCATCTACGTCGACAGCCTGAGCCGGGAGAACTCGTTCAACCAGGACGACCTCACGCTCCTGAGCTCGCTCGCGAACGTCGCCGCGGTCAAGCTCGAGAACGCCAAGCTTCTCGAGGAGATGATCGAGAAGAAGAGGATGGAGCGCGAGCTCGAGCTCGCGGGCGAGATCCAGCAGAACCTCCTTCCGAGCCAGGCTCCGCGGTATCCCGGCTGGGACCTGGTGGGCACCAACACCCCCTGCTACACCATCGGGGGCGATTACTACGACTTCATCGAGCGGCCCCGGGGCCTCGCGGTGACGCTGGGCGACGTGTCGGGAAAGGGAGCGAGCGCGGCGCTGATGATGATGGTGCTCCGGGCGATGGTGCACTTCGCATGCCAGCGCGAGTCCGAAGTGCTCAGGATCCTCTCGGAAACCAACGGGGTCATGTACCACAATTCGCCCGCCCAGTTCTTCGTGACCTTCTTCTTCGGGGATCTCGAGACGGGGTCGGGCAGGATGCGGTACGTCAACGCCGGACATATCCCTCCCATCCTCTACCGGGCGAAGAGCCTGTCCATCGAACGGCTGGCGGCGGGCGGAACCGTGCTCGGACTCTTCGCGGAAACACCGTTCGAGGCGGGCGAGGTGCAGTTCGAGCCCGGGGACATCCTCCTGGTCTTCACCGACGGCCTGAGCGAAGCCTGGGGCCAGGACGAGCAGGAGTTCGGCGAGGATCGCATGGAAGCCCTCGTCCGCGACAACGCGTCCCTCTCGGCGAGGGAGCTGGAGCGGACGATCCAGAACGAAGTGGAGGTCTTCACCGGCGGCGCGCGTGCGACGGACGATCGAACGCTCATCGTCGTGAAGCGGACCTGATCCCGGAGCGTTGACGCCCTCCCGCCCTTCGTGCTACTTTCGCTGATATCTTCAATGGTGCAGCGCCGCGGAGCTCTCCCGGAAGTTTCGAGTCTCTCGAGCCTCCAGAGAGAGTTCAGCAAGATATTCGATCAGCTGACGCAGCTCGATACCAGCGACGCCGGAGGCATCGGTCTCGGCGAATGGTTTCCGCGGGTGGACGTGCTCGAGACCGCCAAAGACGTCGTGGTCAAGGTGGAAGCGCCGGGGCTCGCGAAGAACGAGATCGCGGTGGCGTTTCAGGGGCCGAAACTGATCCTCTCGGGTGAGAAGAAGCAGGCGAAGGTGGACCGCTCGGTTCGAGGCTACCTTTGTCTCGAGCGGAGCTTCGGCAAGTTCTCCCGGTCGCTCTACATCGACCGCGCGGTGGATCTGACCAAGGCGAAAGCCGAGCTCGAGGCCGGAGTGCTGACGGTGACCATTCCCAAGCTCAAGGACCGTCGTGGAAGCGAATTTCGTCTGGAAGTCGAAGAGATAGAATCCAGGGTCAAGTAGATCGCGATGGAGCTCGAGACGAAAGAGACCCAGGAGCCGCCGCAGATACCGGAGTATCTGCCCGTCCTGCCGCTCCGGGACATCGTGATCTTCCCCTTCATGATCGTCCCCCTCTACGTGAGCCGCGATCGCTCGGTGAAGGCGGTGGACTCGGCGCTCTCCGAGAATCGCATGATCTGCCTCGTGGCCCAGAAGGACCAGGAGCGCGAGAACCCGTCGGTCGAGGATCTCCATCGAATGGGAACGGTCGCGGTGATCATGCGGATGCTCAAGCTCCCCGACGGCCGCATTCGCGTTCTCGTCCAGGGAATGAACCGCGCCCAGGTCGACGGCTTTCCCCAGTCCGACCCGTTCTTTCTCGCCGGCCTGACCCCGGTCCAGGAGGAAACCTGGGACGAGGAGTCGCTCGAGCTCCAGGCGCTGCGGAGAAACGTCAAGGAAGCGCTCGAGAAATCGGTGAACCTCGGAAAGTCGATCTCTCCCGAGGTGATGGTCATCGCCGCGAACCTCGAGGACCCGGGACGGCTCGCCGATCTCGCGGTCTCGAACCTCGACCTGAAGGTGACGGAGGCCCAGGAGATTCTCGAGACCATCGACCCCATCGAGCGGCTGAAGAAGGTCCACGAGCTCATCGCCAAGGAGCTCGAGGTCCTGACGATGCAGCAGCAGATCAGCTCCCAGGCGCGGGGCGAGATGGATCGCTCGCAGAGGGAGTTCTTCCTGCGCCAGCAGCTCAAGGCCATCCAATCGGAGCTCGGCGAGGGAAACGAGCTCGCGGAGGAAGTCCGGCAGTTCCGCGCGAAAGCCCACAAGGCGCGGATGCCGAAGGATGTGCTCAAGGAAGTCCACCGCCAGATCGCGAAGCTCGAGAGGATGCACCCCGACGCCGCCGAGACCGCGACTCTCCGGAACTACCTGGAGTGCATGGTCAACCTTCCCTGGAACCGCTTCAGCCGGGACAACCTCGACCTGTCGCAGGCCCGGGTGATCCTCGACGAGGACCACTACGGCCTCGAGCGCATCAAGGAGCGGATTCTCGAGTACCTCGCGGTGCGCAAGCTCAAGAAGAAGATGCGCGGGCCGATCCTCTGCTTCGTCGGTCCTCCGGGAGTCGGAAAGACCTCGCTCGGACGCTCCATCGCCCGCGCCGTCGGCCGGAAGTTCCACCGCATTTCTCTCGGAGGCGTCCGCGACGAAGCGGAGATCCGGGGACACCGACGGACGTACGTGGGGTCGATGCCGGGCCGGGTCATCCAGGGAATCCAGCAGGCGGGAACGTCGAACCCGGTGTTCATGCTCGACGAGGTGGACAAGCTCGGCTCCGACTACCGCGGCGATCCGAGCTCGGCGCTCCTCGAGGTCCTGGACCCCGAGCAGAACTATTCGTTCCGCGACAATTACCTCGGAGTTCCCTTCGATCTCTCGAACGTGCTCTTCATCGCGACCGCCAATCAGCTCGACCCCATCCAGCCGGCGTTTCTCGATCGGATGGAGGTCATCGAGCTCGGAGGGTATACCGAAGAGGAAAAAGTCCAGATCGCGAAGCGCCACCTGGTCCCGAAGCAGGTCGCCGAGAACGGCCTCGACGGCAACCGAATCGCTTTCAGCGACGAGGCTCTCAAGGGAATCATCGGCAGCTACACGCGCGAGGCCGGTCTCCGGAGCTTCGAGCGGCAGATCTCGAGGATCTGCCGGAAGGTGGCGAAGCGCGTGGCCGACGGGCGCGAGAACCTGACGCGGATCACCGCGTCGAACCTCTCGCAGTTCCTGGGCGCGCCGAAGTACCTGGGGGAGGACGCGCTCCAGAAGGATCAAGTCGGAGTCGCGACGGGCCTCGCCTGGACTCCAACCGGCGGCGACGTCCTCTTCGTGGAAGCGACGGTGATGAAGGGGAAGGGCGAGCTCATCCTCACGGGCACCCTCGGGGACGTCATGCAGGAGTCGGCGCGGGCGGCGCTCTCCTACGCCCGCTCCCGCGCGGCCCAGTTCCATATCGACGAATCGCTCTTCGCGACCCGCGACATCCACGTGCACATCCCCGAAGGCGCCATCCCCAAGGACGGACCTTCGGCGGGCGTCACCATGGCTCTCGCGATGATCTCCGCCCTCACCGACACCCCGGTGCGGCACGACGTGGCCCTCACCGGCGAGATCACGCTTCGAGGCAACGTGCTTCCCGTCGGCGGGATCAAGGAGAAGATTCTCGCCGCAAGGCGGGCGAAGCTGAGGACGGTCGTCGTGCCCAAGCTCAACGACAAGGATCTCGACGACCTGCCTTCCTACGTGCGCCGGGATCTCGACTTCCGCCTGGTGGAATACGTGGACGAGGCCCTCAAGGCTTCGCTCGTCGACGACGGAAAGGTCCTCAGTCTTCGGACCCCCGACGGGCGGCTCAAACCCCGTCCGAGCTCCCGCAGCCCGAGGACGGCCCTTAAGTGAGGGTCCTCGCCGCCGGCGACGTCGTAGGGAAAGCCGGGCGGAACATCCTCAAGGCGGGCCTGGCCAAACTCAAGTCTCAGGAAGACTTCGACCTCGTGGTGGTCAACGTGGAGAACGCTGCCGCCGGTTTCGGGGTCACTCCCGACATCGCCGACCAGCTCTTCGATCTCGGAATCGACGTCCTCACCACCGGAAACCACATCTGGGACAAGCGGGAGATTCTCGAGCACCTCGAGCGCGAGCCCCGCCTGCTGCGTCCGATCAACTACCCCGCGGCCTGCCCCGGCGTCGGCACCTGCCTCACCACCACCGCCTCCGGGATCGTAACCGCGGTGGTGAACGTGCAGGGCCGGGTGTTCATGCCGCTCATCGACTGCCCGTTCCAGGCCATCGATCGGGAGCTCCAGCACCTGAAGGGCAAGGCCGAGGTCATCGTGGTGGACGTCCATGCCGACGCGACCTCCGAGAAGATGGCGATGGCCTCCTATCTCGACGGTCGGGTGGCGCTGGTGTTCGGAACGCACACCCACGTGCCGACGGCGGACGAGCGCATCCTCCCCAAGGGCACCGCCTACATCACCGACCTCGGGATGTGCGGCGCTTACGACTCCGTCATCGGGATCGAGGCCTCGACCTCGCTCCCCCGGTTCCTGACGGCGATGCCGACGAAGTTCGAGACGGCCAAGGGCGACCCATGGATGTGCGGCATCGTCGCCGACGTCGACGAGCGGACGGGCCGCGCCCGCAGCATCACGCGGTTCAAGATCACCGAAGCCGACGTACGTGAGAATCCGGAACGGAAATTCGAACGCAAAGGCGCAAGGCGCGAAGCTCGGGAAATAAGCGAGTCCTCTTTGCGTCTTTGCGTCTTTGCGCCTTTGCGTTTTTTCCCCTCTTCCCTGCCTCAACCGAACGCCGTCGCCAAGTTTGGCTCGCGCACCCGGAACGGAAATCCAACGCAAAGACGCAAAGGCGCAAAGGCGCAAAGAAATTCCCCTTTCTTCTTTGCGCCTTTGCGTCTTTGCGCCTTTGCGTTTCTCTCCCCTACCCCGTGAGCACCGCAGGCGAGGTCCGACGAAGGGCGCAGCGTTTACTCAGTAACCGCGCTCACCCAGGAGATCAAGCTCAACCTCGAGCGCACCTTCCATAACCTCTGGGTCGCGGGCGAGATCTCGAACCTGAAGCAGCCTTCTTCCGGCCACTACTACTTCACGCTGAAGGACGACCAGTCGCAGATCCCGGCCGTCCTGTTCCGGGGCTCGACCCGCCACCTTCGCTTCCGCCCCCAGGACGGGATGGCGGTCCTCGTCTGGGGCCACATTACCGTCTACGAGCCCAGGGGCGCGTACCAGATCCGGGTCGAGCGCATGGAGCCGCGCGGGAAGGGATCGCTCCAACTCGCGTTCGAGCAGCTGAAGGAGAAGCTGGGAAAGGAAGGCCTCTTCGAGGCCTCGCGCAAGCGTCCAATCCCCCTCCTCCCCCAGCGGCTCGGGATCGTGACCTCGCCCTCGGGAGCGGCCCTCCGCGACCTCTGCCGCATCCTCCATCGCCGCTTTCCCAACCTCGACGTTCTCGTCTATCCGGCCCAGGTCCAGGGAGACATGGCGGCAGCGGAGATCGCCAAGGGCATCCAGGTTCTCAACCGGCTGGCCAAAGAGGGGGTCATCGACGGCCTCGACATTCTCATCGTGGCTCGGGGCGGAGGCTCACTCGAGGATCTCTGGCCGTTCAACGAGGAGTCCGTCGCCCGGGCCATCGCGACCTCCGCGATCCCGGTGATGAGCGCCGTGGGCCACGAGGTGGACTTCACCATCGCCGACTTCGTCGCCGACGTCCGGGCCCCGACTCCCTCGGCGGCGGCGGAGATGGTGGTGCGCAACAAGGAAGAGTTCCGCGAGCGGGTGAGCGCACTGGAAGGACGGCTCGCGAGATCCCTGGGCCACCGCCTCCGGGACCTTCGCTCGCGCGCCGATCGGATCTCGAGCCACCAGGCGTTCGCCGCCGTTCTCCACGGGATCGAGACCCGGGGGCAGAGGGTCGATGACGCCGTCCACCGCGCACGCTTTCACCTCGATCGGCGCCTCTCCCGCCTGCGCCAGCACCTCCAGGGCCTCGCAGCGCGGCTCTCCGAGCGCCGGGTCGACCGCCGCCTGGGTGAAGCCCGGACGCGGCTCGCGCGGCTGGTCGCGCGCCTTCTGGCGGCGGAGCGAGAGCAGCACCACCGCGCCCGACGCGATTTCGCCGAAGTCGCCTCGAAGCTCGAGGCCCTTTCGCCCCTGGGGGTTCTCGGTCGGGGCTATAGCCTCGCCTGGTCGCCTCAAGGTAAGCTTCTGCGAAGCTCGGACGAGGTCGCCGTCGGCGACGCCGTTCGCGTGGATCTGGCGCGTGGCCGGCTCCATTGCCGGGTCGAGAAACGGGATGCCTGAGAAAGTCTCCGAGATCGAGCCCAAGGACTTCGAGGACGCGCTCGTACGCCTCGAGGGCATCGTCAAGGAGCTGGAGCGGGGGGAGCTGAGCCTCGAGAGCTCTCTCGCGCGCTACGAGCAAGGCATACGACTCGCGAGGTTCTGCAGCGAAAAGCTCGAGGAGGCGGAGAAGCGCGTCGAGCTTCTCCAGGTGAACGACTCCGGAGAGCCGAAGCGGGACGCGACCGGGGCCCTCCGGACGACACCGCTCGATTTCGACGAGGACTCGAACGAAGAGTGACCGCCGATCACGAGACCCTGGAAGCGGAGCAGAGCTTCGAGCGCTACCTCGCGGGTAGGGCGGCTCTGGTGGATGCTTTCCTCGACCGCTACCTCCCCGGGGAATCGACTCCTCCCGAGACGATCTCCCGGGCGGTCCGCTACAGCCTGTTCGCCGGAGGAAAAAGGATGAGGCCGGTGCTGGTTCTCGCCGCCGCCGAAGCGGTTGGCGGCGACCTCGAGGAGGCGCTTCCCGCAGCCGCCGCGTTCGAGATGATCCATACCTACTCCCTGATCCACGACGACCTCCCGGCGATGGACGACGACTCGCTCCGGCGGGGTCGGCCGACGTCGCACGTCGTCTTCGGCGAGGCCGTCGCCATCCTCGCCGGGGACGCGCTCCAGACGCACGCTTTCGCGGTTCTCGCGGACCCTCCACCTCCCTGCCGCGTCCCGGCCGAAAGAAGACTTCGAGCCATCGCCGAGCTCGCGAGCGCCGCCGGGGTCGCCGGGATGGTGGGAGGTCAGGTGCTGGATCTCGAGTCCGAGGGGCGACCGGTCGATGCCGCGGCGCTGGAGCGCATCCATCGGCACAAGACGGGGGCCCTGATCCGGGCGTCGGCCCGCGTGGGAGCGATCGTCGCGGGCGCGAGCGAGGACGACGTTAGCCGCTTGACCCGGTTCGGCGAGGAGGCGGGTCTCGCCTTCCAGATCGTCGACGACATCCTCGACGTCGAGGGAAGCGACGCCGTTCTCGGAAAATCCGCGGGGAAGGACGCCCGATCGGGAAAGGCCACCTATCCCCTGGTTCATGGGATGGACGAGGCCCGGCGCAAAGCGGAAGAGCTCGTCTCCTCGGCCTGCCTACGGCTCGAGCCGTTCGGGGCCGCGGGCCGTCCGCTCGCGCTCCTCGCGGAGCATATCCTTCGGCGGAGCTCCTGATCGGGGAGATGGCGAAAGCCCTCCGAAGCCGCGTGGACAAGCTCGTGGTGGAGAGAGGCCTTTCGGACAGCCGGGAGAAGGCGCGCCGCCTCATTCTCGCGGGCGAGGTCCTCGTCGACGAGGCGCTGGTGGACAAACCCGGATCCCTGGTACGCCGGGACGCCGAGATCCGTCTCCGGCGTCCGCAGAAAACCTTCGTGGGGCGGGGCGGCGAGAAGCTTTCGGGCGCAATCGACTCCCTCGGGCTCGACCCCGCGGGGCTCTCCGTGCTGGATGTCGGCGCTTCCACCGGCGGATTCACGGATTGTCTCCTCCAGAGGGGCGCCTCCGTCGTGACCGCGCTCGACGTGGGCAAGGGCCAGCTCGATTGGAAGCTCTATTCGGACCCGCGGGTCCGGGTGATCGAGGGCGTGAACGCGCGCTACCTCGATCCCGGGGACTTCCCCGAGCCCTTCGATCTCGCGACACTCGACCTCTCTTTCATCTCGCTGACCAAGGTGCTCCCTGCCGTCGTTCCCCTGGTGAAGCCCGAAGGAATGCTGTTGATGCTGGTGAAGCCCCAGTTCGAGCTCCGGCCCGAAGACATAGAGCGGGGCGGTCTGGTGCGCGACGAGGGAAAGCACCGCGAGGCCATCGCGAGCGTCACCCGGGCGGCGGAAAACCTGGGCCTTCGAATCGCGGGCGTCGTTCCTTCCCCGATTCGAGGAGCGGCCGGAAACCAGGAGTACTTCGTCCTCGCCCGACGCCCTGAACCGAGGCTCCGTTGAAGGGAAACGAGAAGCTGAAGCTCGAGAGAGTGGCGATCGTCGCCAAGCTCCACGCGAAGGAAGCCTCGAGCGTCGTGCGCAGCCTGGTGAAATGGCTCGGCGAGCGCGGAATCGAGACCTTCCTCGAGGCCTCGCTCGCCAGGAGGAGGCGCGGGAGCGCGAGCTTCACCCTCGAGACCCTCCCCCGCGATCTTTCTCTGGTCATCGTCCTCGGCGGAGACGGGACCCTTCTTTCCGTGACCCGGGCGATGGGCGCCAAGCAGATACCCATCCTCGGGGTGAACTTGGGAAGCCTGGGCTTTCTGACCGACGTCGCCCTCAAGGATCTTTACGAGACGCTTTCGTCGATCTCGTCGGGGCAGGCGGGGATCGATTCCCGGATGATGCTGCGGGCCGAGCTCCTGCGGAAGGAGGAGACCATCGCGAGCGAGGTCGTGCTCAACGACGTGGTGATCACCAAGGGGGCCATCGCGCGCATCATCGAGGTCGGAGTGGAGATCGACCAGCAGTTCGTGGCCATGATCCGCGCCGACGGGCTCATCGTCTCCTCTCCCACGGGCTCGACCGCGTACTCGCTCGCCGCCGGAGGGCCCATCCTCCATCCGAACCTCGACGCGATGATCCTCACCCCGATCTGCCCGCACACCCTCACCTACCGCCCGGTGGTGGTCTCGAACGAGGCGAAAGTCGAGCTCACGCTCCGGGGAGACTCCGGCGAGGTCTACGTGACGTTCGACGGGCAGACGAGCCAGCGCATGCAGCCGGGAGACGTGGTGCGCGTGCGGCAGAGCCGGCACCAGGTGAAGCTCGTGAGCCCGCCGCAGAAAAACTATTTCCAGGTGTTGAGGCACAAGCTGCGGTGGGCGGAGCGCCCGCGGAGCCGTCGCACCTCCATCCCGCCGAAACCATGATTCAGGACTTCCGGCTCGGACTTCGGCAACTCGCGCGCCGGCCCGTGTGGTCGCTCGCGATCGTTCTGGTGCTCGCCCTCGGAATCGGGGCGAACGTGGCGATGTTCTCGGGGTTCGAGGCCTGGGTTTTGAGGCCGCTCGACTTTCCCGATCCCGATCGGCTCATCCAGATCCAAGAGGCGCAGCCGAGACTCGGGCGCGACCGCATCGCCGTTTCGCCGCAAAACTACGGGGACTGGCGCGAGCGCCAGGCCACGCTCGAGAGCACGGGGGTGCTCCATCGCCACCGCTACAACCTTGCCGACGAGAACGAGCCCGTTCGTCTGGACGGCGCTCGGATCAGCGCTTCGCTCTTCCCCCTCCTAGGCAAGACTCCCGTCATGGGTCGAGGCATCACCGAGGAGGAGGACCGTCCCGGCCGCCCGGCGGCCGTAGCGCTCATCTCCGAGAGGCTCTGGCGCGAGCGATTCGAGAGAGCCCCGGATGTCGTCGGTCGGACGGTCCGCCTCGACGGGCGCAATCACGAGATCATCGGCGTGATGGAGCCGGGTTTCCGGTTCCCGGAGTGGGCCGAGGTCTGGACTCCTCTCGGGCTCGACGTCGATGCGGGAGAGCGGTTCTTCCGATGGGTCAGCGTCTACGCCCGCCTGGCTCCGGGTGTTTCCCTCGAGAGCGCCCAGGGCGACTTCGATTCGATCTCGGCGCAACTGGAAGCGGAGTACCCCGACGCGAATCGCGACTTCTCCGCTCGACTGCTGCCTATCCGGCGGGCGTTCGTTCCCGAGGTGATCGATACCGCGCTCACGGCATCCCTCGGCGCCGCTCTGTTCGTTCTGCTCGTCATCTGCGCCAACGTCGCGAGCCTCATGCTGGCGCGGGCTTCGGCGAAGAGCCGGGAGACCGCGGTTCGCGCCGCCCTCGGTGCGAGCCGCTTTCGCCTCGCGCGCCAGAGCGTCGCCGAGGGCATTCTGCTCGCCGTCGTCGCCGGGGCTCTCGGCGGCGTCTTCGGTTTCCTCGGCCTCCGCTCGACACTCTCCTACGTTCCCGTCGAGCCGCCTTACCTCTTCGAGATGTCTTTCAGTCCGGTGGTCGGCGTCTACACTCTCGCGGTCTCGCTCATCGCGGGGCTCGCGTGCGGCCTCGCTTCCGTCCTGAGGAGCTCGGGAGCGCGCCTGTACGAGGCGCTGAAGTCGGGTGGGCGCGAGACCGGTGGGGGCCATCTGGGGAAGCGCGCCCGAAGCTTGTTGGTGCTGGGAGAGATCGCGCTTTCGACTTCGCTCACCGCCGCCGCGCTCCTGATGGTGAGGAGCTTTCTCGCTCTCCAGGCCGTCGACCCGGGCTTCGAGTCGAATGGGGTCCTGACGGCGGAGCTGTCGGTCACGGGCGAAGGTCTCGAGCCTTCGGCGGAGAAGGTCAAGCTCGCCGAGCGCGTGGTGACGGCGCTTTCAGAGCTACCCGGCGTGAAAGTGGCTTCGGCCGCGAGCCGACTCCCCGCGAGCCAGTCCAACGAGATGTGGGAAGTCGTCGCCGAGGGAAGCGGGCTCGGCGCGAGTGAAGCCGTCCTCACGACGATCCAGGGAGTCGTGGGGCCTTATTTCGAGACGCTGAGCATTCGCCTCCTCGCGGGGAGAAGCTTCACCGATACCGAGATGCGCGACGGCGGGAAAGTCGTCGTCGTGAGCGAAGGCCTGGCGAGGAAGCTGTGGGGGACGACGGACGTCATCGGCCGAAGGCTCGTAGGCGCGCGGGGGAACGTGGCGGACGCGCATCTCGTCGTGGGGGTCTCCGCGGACGTCGACATCGGTCGCGATATGGTCGATTCGAGCCTTCCGAGGGTCCAGCTCTATCACCCATACGCGGAAGCTCCGCTCGATGCGCTCGCGGTGCTGGTCAAGGGAAGCGGGGACCTCGCCCGGCTTTCCGCTTCTCTTCGCGATGCGGTCCGCGGCGCGGCTCCCGGCATCCCGCTCTCCGAAGTCCTCACGATGGACGAAGCGGTCTTCCGCGTACGGTGGGTGAGCCGGTTCTTCTCGCGCCAGCTCGCCGGCTACGCCGTCCTCGCCGTCTGGATCACTCTCGTGGGCCTGTACGGGCTCACCGCGGATTCGATGGCGCGGCGCACTCGCGAGATCGCGATTCGATTCGCCCTCGGAGCGAGCGAGCGCCGTCTCCTGTCGCTCGTCCTGAGGGAGTCCGTGGTTCTCGGCGCATCCGGAGTCGCCGGCGGGCTCGTTCTGGCGCTCGCGCTCGGCCGCCTCGTCTCCCGCATGTTCGTGACCGTCTCGGCGCGAGACCCTCTGACGCTCGGTCTCGTCTCGATCACGCTCTTCGCGGTGACGGTGATCGCCGCCTTCTTACCCGCCCGCCGCGCGTTGCGACTGGATCCGACGACGGCTCTTCGAATGGAGTAGTCGAGAGCTCCGAGAGCTCGCCGGTTACACCTTCGCCGGAACACGCGTCGTCGTTCGCACGGTCCTCAGGCAGGACCTTGATGGCGACCTCGCGCCTCAAGCGCGGTCACGAGCAACGTAAACCTCGCCCATCCCGCCCTTGCCGAGGGGCGAGAGAATCTCGTAGGGTCCGAGCTTCGCACCGGCTGGAATCGCCATCGATTCGGCTACGACAAGTTAGGCATCGGCTTCTGGACAGGAAGGAACGTGCGCCCCCGATCCGTCTTCTGCATTCCGTTAGCCGATGCCCGCGGCAACGGCACTCGGTGGGTCTGCTGCGGGCGCTTTGGCATCGCGTAACAGAGCGAGTCCCTTGGTTCTAGAACCCGGGCCGTCACCTTACGTGTCTGGGCGGCTAACGCCGAAGGGCCTTCCGGCGCTTCGAAACGCCGGAAGGCTCCCACCAACTCACCAGCGATTGCCAACGATCGTGGTCGCGACAGTCGCAATCGCGGTGATCGCGATGGTCGTCATCGTGATCATCGTCGTCGTCACAGACCGGCTTGAAGAAGTGGGAGAAGGCCCACTGCGCCACGCGCCGGCCCTGCTTGCGCCCCATCTCGTCCGTCGCCAAATGGTGCGACTACATACCTGCCAGACAACCTTCTGTGTTACGGCCAGCCTCAACTGAGGTTTAGTCGTCCTTCCCGCTAAATTGCTTCTTGCCGACACCGACACTCACATTTCCAGATGTCGTTGTGCCGGGAGTTGTATTCAGAAGATAAAACTCCTGACCGTTGTCAACGATCACATACTCGTGGTCAGCCGTCGATCCGCTCGGGAACACGCACGACATCAGAAGCGTTGCAGTCCGCGTCCACAGTGTAGGTGCCGGTCAGCGTGAAGTGGGAGACGTTTCCATTGGTCTTCGAGGTTCCGGTCCCCGTCAGATTGCCCTCTCCGTCGTACGTGAATATTGCAATCACCGCGGTCGGACCAACACCAATGACCGCCCCATCAGCGTATATGCCATAGCTGCCGTTCAAGGTCCGGGTTGAGCAGTGTCCGAACCGCCGGTCGGTAGCCGTCAGTGTGCTGCCAGGGAGAACCATGGCAATTGCCGAAAGTGACAGCGCTTGCAGCATTTTAGAGAGATTATGTTGGTTCATTCTTCTCCTCCCAAAAGATTATGGACGGAATAGATTTGTAGACCTCTGCGTCCGATGTGACCTTGTCCCTTGTTGACAGAGCACTCTTTCCTGGCGTCTTCTCTCCTTAATTCGGATTCGGCGGGCCGAAGCGGTCACCTGAAGAAAAGGAATTCTCATTGGGTCCGTTTGATCCCGCCCGACAGGGCGTATACATTGCCGCTCGGTTCTCAGCTATCTCCGTTGACCGAAAAGGCGGAGCTCTTGAGCAAAACGTCCGGGGCAAACGTCACTCAGTTGCTGAGAGACTGGGCGGAGGGAGACCGCGAAGCTCTCGACAGGCTGGTGCCCCTCGTGTATTCGGAGCTTCGTCGGCTGTCGCGCCACTACCTGAACCGCGGGCCCTCTCACGCGTCACTGCAGACCACCGACCTGATCAACGAGGCTTTCGTCCGACTCATCGACCAGAAAGGGATCGGATGGGAGAACCGGGCCCACTTCTTCGGAATCGCAGCGCGCACGATGAGGAACATCGTCGTGGACCATGCCCGCAAGCGCCATGCGCAGAAGCGAGGGCGGGGTGAGGACCAGCTCCTCTTCGACGAGCGGGTTGCCGGCGTCAACCGGGAGAAAGGCGTTGGGCTCGTGGCTCTCGATGACGCTCTGACCAGCTTGTCGGAGATCGATCCGGAGCTGAGTCGATTGGTGGAGCTGCGGTTCTTCGGCGGCTTGACGGTTCGGGAGACGGCCGTCGTTCTCGGAGTTTCACCCGCCACGGTAAAACGAAGCTGGAGAACGGCCAAGATCTGGCTGCATCGCGCGCTGGATCGGAGTTAGAGCTTGACAGACCCCGAGCGGTGGAAACGGGTGCGACGGGTTCTCGAGGAAGCTCTGGAACGACCGCCGGAGGAATGGAGTCTCTTGCTCGATCGTGCATGCGGATCCGATAAGGGCCTCAGAATCGAAGTTGAGTCCCTTCTCGGCCGAGCGGGCGACGCGGAGAACCTGCTGGAGAATCCTCCGGCCACCGGTCTCACGGATCGTGATGATTCTTCAGAACGCTCGCTCGTCGGCCGCTCGCTGACCCATTACGAGATCCTCGGTGAAATCGGCCAGGGAGGCATGGGGGTCGTCTACCGCGCCAGGGACAACGAGCTCGGCCGGGAGGTGGCGATCAAAGTGCTGCCGGAGGAGTTCTCGGCAGATTCCGAGAGGCTTTCCCGATTCGAGCGCGAGGCCCGGCTTCTGGCGACCCTGAACCATTCTCACATCGCGACGATCCACGAGCTTGGACGTTCCGAGGAAGTCCACTTTCTGGTCATGGAGCTGATCGAGGGCGAGGACTTGTCTCGGCGGATCGCCCGAGGCGCGCTTCCGGTCCAAGAAGCGCTCTCGATCATGAAGCAGATTGCCGACGCGCTCTCGGTGGCGCACGAAAAGGGGATCGTCCATCGCGATCTCAAGCCGGCGAACGTCAAGGTGACCTCCGAGGGTAACGTCAAGGTGTTGGACTTCGGTCTCGCCAGGACGGTTGCCGCGCACCCGTTCTCCTCCGAGCTGTCCCGACCGCCGACCGTCACGGACGAAAGCAGGGAGCGCGGGATGATCCTCGGAACCGCGGCTTACATGAGTCCCGAGCAGGCCGAAGGAAAGACTGTGGATCGGCGCACCGACATCTGGTCGTTCGGATGCGTCTTCTACGAAGCGCTCACCGGACGGAGGGCTTTTGGCGGGAAGACGGTGTCCGATACCATCGAGCTCGTTCTCGAACGCGAGCCCGATTGGAGGGCGCTCCCGGCGAAGACACCCGTGAAGATCCAGGATCTCCTGCGCCGGTGTCTCCAGAAAGACCCCCGTCTCCGCATGCGCGACATCGGAGACGCGGGGATCGAGATCGCAGAAGCACTGGCCGAGCCTTCGAGCCGCTCGCTCGCCGCACCCGAGTTGCACCATCGCTGGGTGCCGTGGACTCTCGTCATCCTTGTTTCCGCCGTTGCGGTCTGGACCCTTCTGCGCCCCTTGCCTTCTGCGTCACGCCCCGTCAGGCGCTTCGCTCTCGACTCCCCGCCCGGGGCAACCTCGGTACAAGGGAAGCCGGCCTTCTCCCCCGATGGCAATCGGCTGGTCTACCCGAGCGGCGGAAGGCTCTACCTTCACCAACTGGATCAGATGGAGGCGGCCGCCATTCCCGGAACCGAAGGCGGCACTTACCCTTTTTTTTCTCCCGACGGCCAGTGGGTCGCCTTTTTTGATGACGGGAAGCTGATGAAGATCGATCTGCGAGGTGGATTACCCATCCCGCTTTGCGACGCCTCGGACGAACCCGACGGAAGCTGGGGCGACGACGGCACGATTCTATTTACGCGGACGGAAACGACGGGCCTCGCGCAAGTCTCGGCTTCCGGCGGACCCCCTGCCTTCGTGACGACACTGGACTCAGGCCATGGGGAGCTGTCCCACCGGTATCCCGAGTTCCTCCCGGGAGGAAAGGCGGCTCTTTTCACTATCCTGAAAAAACCAACCCGGGAGTCTCAGATCGCTTTGCTCCTCCTCGAGACGGGCGAGCGGCGGGTTCTCCTGGAAGGCGGATACAATCCGTGGTTCTCGCCGAGCGGACATATCGTCTACGCACGGGACGGACGGCTCATGGCCGTTGCCTTCGATCTCGAGAACCTCGCGATCTCTGGCGATCCGATTCCGATCCTCGAGAGAGTCGCACGCGGGCATGTCTCGCTCTCTCGGAACGGCTCTCTGGCGTACGTCCCGGCCGGTCCGGTGGAGTCCACCCTGATGTGGGTGGATCGAAAGGGACAGAGCCGACCGCTCAGCGAGATCCGGCGCAGTTTCTACTTCGGTCCCCGTCTCTCGCCCGATGGAACGCGACTCGCCTTGTCGATCTCGACCGACGGGAAAGACCATATTTGGGTCTATGACCTGGAACGGGATGCCGTAAATCGCGTCAGCTCCGGCACGGTAGGTGACTATTTCCCCGTTTGGAGTCCGGATGGAGCGCGCATCGCCTACGTTTCGGGTGGCGATATCGTCTGGCAAGCGGCGGATGGATCTGCGGACGCCGAGACGCTCCTTCGAGGCGTACTCCAGAACAACTTTACCCTGAGCTCCTGGTCACCTGATGGAAGTCTGCTCGCCTTCAGCAAAACAGGTGACAAACTTGCCGATATTTGGCTCCTGTCCATCGACGGTGAGATGCTTCGACCCTTTCTCGAAACCCCGGCTGACGAGAGCGGAGCCGTGTTCTCGTCCGACGGGCGTTGGATCGCTTACGTCTCGAACGAGTCGGGCCGTTACGAGGTCTACGTCCGGTCCTACCCCGGCCCCGGCGGGAAGTCGCAGGTATCGACCGAGGGCGGCATCCAACCCGCCTGGTCCCGCACCGGACGTGAGATTTTCTACCGCAATGGAGACAAGATGATGGCTGTGGCGGTTTCGACCGGGCCGCCCATGCGTCTTTCGAAGGCAAGGCTCCTTTTCGAAGGGCAGTACGTCGGGGCATCGGGCGCCTATTCCTATAACGTGCTCGGGCGCGCCACGTACGACGTCGCTCCCGACGGGGAGCAATTCATCATGCTCAAGGAGAACGAATCCGCGCGCATCCACATCGTGCTCAACTTTGCCGAAGAGCTGAAAGCGAAGGTCCTACCCGGCGGTCGCTGAGCCCAAGTCGCGCGCGAGCCGCTCGGGCGACGAACGCGACCGGGTACCCTTGACCCGCGCGCCGCCCTCAACTACACCTTGGAGGGCACTCCCGCGAGACCGCAGATCGTCTTCCACTCCTCCTCGGTCACCGGCTGGACCGAGAGCCTCTGGCCCTTCTTCAGGAGCGCCATCCCTTCGAGATCCTTGACCCCGCGGAGCTTCTCCAGGCTCTGGGGCTCATCGAGCTTCCGGACGAACTCGATCGCAACCATGTACCAGTAGGGCTTCTCCCTCGTCGCCTTGGGCTCGTAGTAGTCGCTCGTCTTGTCGAACTGGGTGGAGTCGGGATAGGCCTCCTTCGACACCCGGCCGATGCCGACGATGGCCTTGGGGTCGGCGTTCGAATGATAGAAAAAGACCCCGTCGCCGAGAGCCATGGAGCGCATGTAGTTTCGAGCCTTGAAATTCCGGACCCCGTCCCAGTGGGTCGTTCGGTCCTTCGCGAGATCGTCGATGCTGTAGACCTCGGGCTCGCTCTTCATGAGCCAGTAGCTCTTCTTCGCCGCCATGGAGCGCAACGATAACCAAGGCGGGTGCCCGGAGCAACCGCCGCGATGCCTTGGGATACAATGCAATCATGCTCCGCCCCGGAGGTCGCACGCGAGCCTGCCTCTTCCTGGGCGCGCTCGCGCTCGCCCCCGCGGGAGTCGAGCCTCAAACCGCGGACGACCCGCAGAAGCGCCTCGAGGAAGCCGTTTGGACGAAGCTCAAGATGGAGAAGCTCGACGAGGAGGTCTCCGAGATCCTGGTGAAGGACTCGGTCGTAACCCTGCGGGGAAAGCCGAAGAACGCCTACTCCAAGATGAAGGCCATCGAGGCGGCGCTCAGCGTCGAAGGAGTCGCCGAAGTGGAGAGCGACCTCGAGGTCCCGGAGCCGGAGAGCGCCGAGGACTTCACCGAGGACCTGGTGAACAAGGTCCTCACCTATCCCCACTACACGGTGTTCGACGACATCACGTTCCTGCTCGAGGACAAAGGAGCGGTCACCCTCGGGGGCTATGTCACGATGCCCTTCAAGAAGACCGAGATCGAAGAGCGAGTGGGAAGAGTGAGAGGGGTCCGCGAGATGAAGAGTCAGATCCAGGTTCTTCCGGTCTCTCCCTCCGACGAGCGCCTGCGGGAGATCCTCTTCGAGCGCATCTATGGCGATGAGCTGTTCATCGGCTACGCGCAAAGGAGGCATCCGCCCATCCACATCATCGTCGAGAGGGGCAACGTGATGCTCACCGGCGCGGTGCGCAGCAACGTGGAGAAGCGCCAGGCGGAATCGATCGTGCGGAGCACCTTCGGAGTGCTCCAGGTCACGAACCGGCTGGCGGTAAACCCTTAATCAGTTCCCCGCGGGAATTGCGCGAGGAGGATAGGGCCCTTCCGCCTCCGCTCTTCGAGCTACTGCGGACCCCGCTGAGCTGCGTCCCCCACGACCCGGACCCGGACCCGGAGCGCGTTTCCCGGAAGGTAGGCGAGCGGGAGGTCCTCGACCTCGACGACGCGCAGACTCGCGGAGGACGCTCCGCCCGAGATCGCCTTTTCGCGGGCGAGCTCGGTTGCCTGACGAATGGCTTCCTCGCGGGCGACGCCGCTCCAGACCCGATCCACTTCCCCGCTCACCTGGGCTATGGCGGCGCCGACGGCGTTCGCGACTCCCTGATGGATCACGTGGATCACCTCCGATATCCCCGCCATGGTCTTGGGAACCAGGAAGGCGCCTCCGCCGACCGCAACGAGCGGCTCGGGAGCCGCGTCGGTCTTCATGCGATCGACCGCCTCCTCGAGCATCGCGGCCATCGTCCCCCGCGCCGCTTCGAGGGCTCCCGCGTCGAGCGTTCTCAGCCGATCGCGATCGCCGAGATCCACGAGGCCGAGTCCTACGGCGACGTCGGTCGCCGTCAGGGTATCACCCCCGAAAACCAGGGCCTTCTCCGTCAGTCGATAGCCGACGCTCCGGGGACCGACGCGGCCCTTCGCGACGAGGCTTCCGCCCCCGAGCCCGATCGAGAGCAGGTCGGGCATCCGAAACAGGGTCCGCACGCCTCCGATTTCGACGACGTTATTGGCCTCGCGCGGAAAGCCGGACTTGAGGCAGCCGACGTCGCTCGTCGTTCCCCCGACGTCGACGACGAGCGCGTCCTCGAGACCGGAGAGAAACGCGGCCCCCCTCATGCTGTTCGTGGGGCCCGAGGCGAAGCTGTAGACGGGGAACCTCTCCGCGATCTCCGCGCGCACCACCGTGCCGTCGTTCTGGGTGAGGTAGAGCGGAGCTTCGATGCCGCTGGTCTCCAGCGCTTCGACGAAAGCCCGCGTGGTACGGCGCGCGAGATCGATGATGGCGGCGTTCAGGAGAGTCGCGTTCTCCCGGCCGAGGAGACCGATTCTGCCGACGTCCCGGGAGAGGGTCACGTCGACCCCCTCGCACTCTTCTTCGAGGATCTCCCGCGCCCGCTCCTCGCAGTCGGGCTTCAACGGAGAGAAGACGCTCGCGACCGCGACCGATCGGAGTCCGCTCTCGCGGATGCGCCGGGCCGCGTCCCGCATCGCCCGCTCGTCGAAGCGCACGATCGGGCGGCCGTCGTACTCGTGTCCGCCCTCGATTTCGAACACCTCGCCGCGCACGAGATCCGCGAGGTCCTCCGGCCAGTCCACGAAAGGCGGAAGCGACGAGCTCGCGGGAAGCCCGATTCGGACGGCGGCGACCCTCGAAAGGTGCTTTCTCTCGACGACGGCGTTGGTGAAGTGAGTAGTGCCAATCATGACGGCGTCGACTCCCCTTCGAGCGCCGGGACTCTTCTCGACGAGCGCCGCGAGCGCCTTCACGATGCCCGAAGTGACGTCCTCGGTCGTCGTGGTCTTCACCGACGCTGCGACCTCCCCCTTCCGGATGAGGACGGCGTCGGTATTGGTTCCCCCGACGTCGATTCCAATCGTGGTCATTTTGCTCAGGGGGCGAAGACCGATCGGAAGTCGAGGTCGTAGCCGAACGCCCTCGGTCCCACGAGCTCGAGGCCCCGCTCGCTCGTGAGCAGAGCGGGGGCGGGAAGGACGGCGACCGTGACTCTCTGGCCGTAGCGAAGGGTCTCCGTCCCCACCGCTTCGCCCGAGAGGCTATCGAGCACGGTGAGTATCTCGGGCACGGTCGCCCGCACCTCACCGTCGAGTGTCCCTACCGCGAACTCGTTCTGGAACTCGAGCCGGAAGAGGTGGCCGCGATCGGAATCGAGGCCTTCGATCTCGGCGAAGCCCCGGAGGAATCCCTCCGTCGTCCTGCGGCTCACGTCCTTCACCTTCCCCCGGAAGAGGGACTTCCCTCCCTCGGCTTCGAGGAGAGCCTGGATGGGATCGGTCTTGAGCCGGCGCGCCTCCCGCACCAGACGTCCGAGGCGGATCGCCTGCGTGGTGGTGTTGAGGATGCCCCACTCCTTGACCTCTTTTCCCGTACGCGGCGCCTTGCAGGTGGCGGCGGTCGAGCCGACCTCGACGCAGGCCTTGCGGCTCAGGCGCTCCATCCATTTCCAGCTCGCCGCCCGGGCCACGATGACCTCGTTGTCGCGGACGTCGGCGAGGGTGAGGGGGTAGGGTCTCAAACCGCCGATAGCGAAGCTCGTCATCTGGGCCTCGGGAAACGCCCGTCCCATCGCGTCGGCGTCGATCACCGGAAGCCCGAGGACTGAAGCGGCGAGAAACGGCTGGAGAGCGTTCGACCCTCCAATCTCGACCGACATGATTCCGCGAAAGGAGACTCCGAGATAGGCCTCCATCATCTTCACCGGCTTCGCCGCGACTTCCGGATCCTGGAGGCGCTCCTCGCCGACCAGAGGCGCCCCCATGCTCGAGACCACGGCGACCCAGTCGCCGTCGTCGAGATCGATCGGATCCATGAGCTCGACCCTTTTCCCTTCCCGGTAGAGCTCGCGCAGGTTGAGAAACGAATGATAGGGATTTCCGCCCCCGCCGGCCCCGAGAATCCAGGCGCCGATCGCGAGGGAAGAGATCTCGTCGAGCTCGACTTCTCTCGATGCCATGGGAGGCGGAATCCTACCGCGCCCCGCTCCCTTGTGCTAGCCTTCGCGCTCGTGGCCAGGAAACGCACGGCGTTCATCACCATCGGGGAGTCGCCGCGACCCGACATCCTCGACGAGATGCGACCCTGGTGGGACGGCGCGAGCCTCGAGATCGAAGAGCACGGGGCGCTCGACGGCTTGAGTCGAGAAGACATCGCCCGCGTGGCGCCGCGCGACACGGACCAGAGGCTCGTGTCCCGGCTTCGCGATGGAACCGAGGTCCTTCTCGAAGCCGAGTGGGCGCACCACCGCGTGGAGGAGATCGTCCGCGATCTCGACGAAGGCGGAATCGACGTCTTCGTGATCCTCTGCACCGGCAGGTTCCACGGCCTCTCCCCCGGAGGAATCCTCGTCGCCGCCGGGCCGGTCGTCGATCACGGGCTCGCCGCGCTCGCCGAGTCCGCGCCTTCGGTCGGAGTGCTCCTCCCGAACGAAGGCCAGATGACAGGCTTTCGATGCGAGCCAGCGGGAAACCGCCGATTTGTCCTGAGCTACGCTTCGCCATACTCGGGTGATCGATGGGAGACGGCGGCCCGAGAGCTCGAGGAGGCGGATCTCGTGGTCATGCACTGCATGGGCTACACGGAGTCCATGCGCCGGAAGATCGCGGAGAAGACGGGGAAGCCCGTTCTTCTCGCCCGAAGGATGGTCGCAGCCGCCGTGGCCCAGGTCTTGTAGCGGGCCGGAGTCATTCGATCCACAGATCCCGCTCGACGTCCTGCCAGAACTCCATCGTCATGCGGTCGTGGATGAAGACCCCCTTGTAATAAGGATCGTTCACCTTGTACTCCGCGTAGGCGCCCTGATAGTTCGCGCGCTTCTTCTTGTAGGCCTCGAACGCCGTGAGGTTCTCGTACTCCCAGAGGACGACGTGCCTTCCCGACTGCTCGCCGGCGACGTACTTGTTGAAATAACGGACGCTCTTCCATTCCTGGAAGAGCTCCCGGTGGTCGCGGACCCAGGAGAGCCACTGGCGCATGGCCTCCTGGTGCTCCTTCTCCTTGCCCTCGACCACGAGCCAGCTCTCGACTTCGAAGATGGCCATGGTCATTCCCTGCCTTCCACGACGTGCCGCAGGTTTCCGAGCTCGCTTCCATATTTCGCGAGAAGACGAGTGAGGTGCTCCCGCTCCGGATTGGAGGGATTCGCGAGAGCGGGTTTCGCCGTCAGGGCTGCTGCGGCAGCGAGAGCTTTCGATAGAAAGCGCCTTCGAGAGCGTCGCTTCGAACGGTCGTCCATGATCTCCTCCTGCTTCAGTACGAAGGTCGAGTTCGGATAGTCTACGCCGCGTGCCGCCCCCAGGAGGAGTCCCAGAGGAGCCGAGGCGGCACCCGTCGATCTTCGAGCCCACGAGCCTCTTCTTCGGAATTCTCTTCGCGCTTCTCGGCACCATCATCGGTCTCGAGCTCATTACCCGCGTGGGAATCACCCCCAACAGCTCGATCATCGCCGTCGTCGCCGCCATCGCGCTTTCGCGGATACCGCTCGCCCCGTTGCGCCGCTTCCGCGATCTCGCGGAACAGAACCTGGCGCAGACCCTGATCTCCGGCTCGACGTTCGGGGGGGCGAACGGCATCCTGCTTCCCGCGGGAATCCTCTGGCTCATGGATCGAAAGGACCTCGTGCCCGCGATGATGCTCGGCGCCGTCGCCGGCGTCTTCCTCGGGGCGATCCTGATGTACCTCCTGTTCGACTCCCCGCTGTTTCCCGCGGCCGGGATCTGGCCGTCGGGAGTGGCCACGGCGGAGTGCATGATCGCCGGCGACCGCGGCGGGAGGCGGGCCGCGCTTCTCGCCGCCGGCGGGCTCGCGGGCGCCGTCGGGCATCCCCTCGGGATCCCCATGGACGTGTTCGGCGTCTGCTGGATCGGAAACATCTGGGCGCTCTTCATGTTCGCACTGGGGCTGCTGGTGCGCGCCTACAGCGAGCCCGTCACCGGAGTGGACGTCGAGGCGGCGTTTCTCCCGCACGGCTTCATGATCGGGGCGGGGCTGGTGGCGCTCGTACAGATAGGCCTCGCCCTTCGCGGACGCGGCGCCGGGGCTTCCGCTTTCTCCGGCCGTGGACGGGTGGGCGCGAGCCTCCTCGCGGGATTCGGGGTCTACGTCGTCGCCGCGCTCCTGATGGCGATCGCCGCCGGTCTCCTCTCGGAGATGTCCCCCGCGATGCTCGCAGCGTTCACGGTCTATGCCGCCGTCTCCGCCCTCGCTTCCGAGCTCCTGGTCGGGATCGCGGCCATGCACTCCGGGTGGTTCCCCGCCTTCGCCACCGCCATCGTCTTCCTCCTCGTCGGCATGGCGCTCGGCTTCCCCCCCGTTCCCCTCGCGTTTCTCGTGGGCTTCACCGCGTCGAGCTCTCCCGCCTTCGCCGACATGGGATACGACCTGAAAGCCGGCTGGATCCTCCGCGGCGAGGGAGCCGATCCGGGCCTCGAGCGCGAGGGACGAAGAGCGCAGCTCGGAGCCGAGCTCCTCGGCATCGGCGTTGCGGCGCTCGCGGTGTACTTTCTGCACGCCAGCTACTTCGAGAGAGATCTGTTCCCGCCGTGGGATCGAGTCGCGGCGGCGACGATTGAAGCCGGTGCCAGTCCGGAGCTCGCGAAGGCGCTCCTGCTCTGGGCGATTCCCGGAGCTCTCCTGCAGGCGCTCGGCGGCCCCGCGCGGCAGCTGGGCGTGCTCTTCGCGACCGGACTCCTCATCCATTTTCCCGCTGCGGGCTGGACGGCGATGGCTTCCCTCGCGATTCGATTCCTCCTGACGCGCCGCTACGGCGCCGACGCCGAGGGACCGATGTATATCCTCGCCGGGGGCTTCATCGCCGGAAGCGCACTCACGAGCTTCGGGGCGGCGACGATGAAGTTGTGGGGAAGAAACGCGCCGTCGTAGGAACTTCCCCCCGTTTTCCCGCCTTTCGAGGGGTGAAATCGTGGCACGGCTGTTGCACGGATCACAGGAATCACGCCGGAGGTGCCGACGATGCAGCCCCACATCGCTCCCGTTCTCCTCGCCCTCGCGCCCCTCTTCGCCGGTCCCAAGCTCGATCCGGAACTACAGGCTCGGGTGGAAGCGCGGATCTCGGTGGTCCAGCAGTGGGCGTCCGATCCGATCGTGGTCCAGGCCGTCCGGGAGGCCAACGCGAGCCCGCGATCGAGGGACGAGATCCAGAGCATCGACCGCGATTGGGTGGAGGCCACGGGGGTCACGGAGTTCATGCGCTCGCTGATGGACCACCCCGCCGCCCGCCGACTCAAAGAGCTGCGATCTTCGAACCCCGAGATCCAGGAAGCCTTCCTCACGGACGCGCTCGGAGCCAACGTCGCCATCACCAACAAGACCTCCGACTTCTACCAGGGAGACGAGGTCCAGTACCTCGAGGCCTTCAACCAGGGGAAGGGCGGAATCCATGTCGGAGAGCTCTCCCTCGACGAGAGCATCCATTCGTACTCCATTCACGTGGGAGTGCCGGTCCTCGACCAGGGTAAGCCGATCGGGGTCCTGCTCGCGGCCGTCAACGTGGAGAAGCTCAAGCGCCCGAAGTAGAGTCGATTCGAGTAACCAGGACTTTGTCGACGCGCCTGCCGTCCATGTCGACCACTTCCAGCCGCAGGCCCGAAGTCTCGAAGGCATCCCCTTCGCGAGGAATCCGGCGAAGGGCGGACATCACGAGCCCCCCGACGGTATGGAAGTGACCTTCCGCCTCCTCCGGAAGGTCGTGGAGGCGGAGCGCGTCCTTGAAGTCCGGTACCGGGAGCGAGCCGTCCACGAGCCACGAGCCGTCGCTGCGCGTTACCAGTAGCGGATCCGATTCCTCGTCGGCGGGGGGAAGATCGCCGACGATCGCTTCGAGAATGTCGTGCACGGTGACGATGCCGGCCGTGCCGCCGTGCTCATCGAGAACGACCGCGATATGTTGCCGGGATTTCTGGAACTGCTTGAGGAGATTGAGGGCGTACGTGGTCTCGGGGACGAACAGGGCCGGCCGCAGCAGAGACGCGTCGTCCCCCGGAGGCCGTTCCTCGACCCTCAGCCAATCCTTCACGCGAAGGACGCCCTGAACGGCGTCGAGCGTCCCCCGGGCCACGGGAAACTGCGACCGGCCGCACTCTCGGAGGACGCGGCGCCTTTCTTCCGCGGGCTGGTCGAGATCGATCCAGATCACCTCGTTGCGAGGAGTCATCACCGAAGCCACGTGGCGATCGGCGAGCCGGAAGACGCGCCCGACGATGTCGAGCTCCGCCCGCTCGAACGTCCCCGCTTCGGTGCCCAGCTCGATCAGGACCTTGATCTCTTCCTCCGTCAC
The DNA here is from genome assembly GCA_963716925.1 of uncultured Acidobacteriota bacterium. Classification (GTDB taxonomy): domain Bacteria; phylum Acidobacteriota; class Vicinamibacteria; order Marinacidobacterales; family SMYC01; genus DAISKN01. The sequence continues at coordinate 400,193 of CAVQUX010000006.1, forward strand.
CGGCGCCTCAGCGGAGGGACGCACCCGCAGAACCCGCAGAACGAAGGAGGTGGAGAGCGTGAGCAGGCGCACCGCCGGGGAGGCCAGCCGAGCCAGCGCAGTCATCGGCGGGGCCACGAAAGCCGCGATGCGCTCGGGGTTGTTGAGGGCGATGCGCTTGGGCACCAGCTCGCCGAGAATCAGGGTCAGGTAGGTGATCGCGAGGACCACCGCGCCCACCCCGAGCGCTTCCCCGTAAGGCGCGAACCGCGGATAGGGCTCGAGGCGCTGGCCTATGTTCTCGGCAACCGTGGCGCCTCCGAAGGCTCCCGCGAGCACGCCCACCAGCGTGATCCCGATCTGCACCGTCGAGAGGAACGCGTCCGGGGAGCGGGCGAGGTCGAGAGCGGCGGCGGCCTTGTGGTCTCCTCGATCGGCTCGCTCTTTCAGGCGCGCCTTGCGCGCGGAGACGACGGCGATCTCCGACATCGCGAAGAGGCCGTTCGCGAGAATCAGAACGAGGATGATCGCCCATTCCGCCGCCACGTACGTCATGGACGGCATCATAATCCCGCGAAAAAAATGTTGCCGAACGACCCGCTCGTGATATAAGTAATTTACTTATATCATGCCTCTCAAGCCGGAAGACTTCCTCATCCTCCTGGTCCTGAGCCGGGGCGAGCGCCATGGCTACGGGATCATGAAGGAGGTCGAGAGCGAGTCCGAGGGGGAGGTGGAGCTCGGAATCGGCTCGCTGTACCGGCTTCTCGGCCGGATGATGCGGGCGGGGCTCGTGGCCACGACGGCCCCGGGCCGCGGCGCCGACGAGCGCCGGAGGAACTATCGATTGACGCCTCTGGGCGAGCGCGTCCTGCGGGAGGAGTCCAGGAGGCTCGCGGATCTCGTCCAGAGAGTGAAGGCCCGGGGCCTCCTCGCGCGATGACGAAGGCGATCCTGCGCTGCGCGCTCCGGCTCTGTTCCCGCTCCTTTCGAAGGGAGTTCGGGACGGAAATCGAGGCCGACTTCGAGGAAGGCTTCGAGGACGCGCGCCGCCGCGGGCGGCTTTCTGCCATCCGCTTCGCGATCGGCAGCGCCTGGAACGTGGCGACGAGCGGCCTGGTCGAGCGTTGGGAGCGGCGGCAGAGCTTCGCCCCCGCGGGCGCGCGGAGAAGTCGGAAGGAGAGTCTGATGCGAGGGACGATCGGCCAGGATTTGAAGCTCGCGTGGCGCGGGCTCCGCGGCTCACCCGCGTTCACCGCGGTCGCGGTGACGGCTCTCGCGCTCGGGATCGGGGCGAACAGCGCCATCTTCAGCGTGGTGAATGGAGTTCTTCTCCGCCCGCTCCCCTACGAGCGCAGCGAGGAACTGGTCCGCATCTGGAGCAGCTGGACGCAGTTCCCACGGGGCGGGGTCTCCGAGCCCGAGTACTACGACTACCGGTCGGCCGGTTCCATCGAGTCGATTGGCGCCTTCATCTTTCCCCACGACGCGACCCTCGCGATCGAGGGCGGCGAGCCCGAGCCGGTGAAGCGAACCTACGTGACCGCGAGCCTCTTCCGGGTTCTCGGAGCCCGCGCCCTCCATGGGCGCACGTTCGAAGAGGATGAGAACCAGCCGGGAAAGGGAGATGTCGTCCTTTTGAGCCACGGCCTCTGGCAGAGGAAGTTCGCCGCCGATCCCGGAATTCTCGGCCGCACCATCCGAGTCCAGGCGAAGGCGGTGACCGTCGTCGGGATCCTGCCGGAGTGGTTCCAGTACCCCCAGGCCGGAGTGGACCTCTGGCTTCCATTGACGTTGAACCCGGAGCGCCCGCGTCCCCGGGCCGCCCACTTCATGAGAGTGGTCGCCCGCCTGAAGGATCGGGCGAATCTCGAATCCGCGCGCACCGAGCTCGGCGTGGTCGCCGCCCGAATGGAGCAGGAGTTCCGCGAAAGCTACCCGGCCGGCGCCGGATTCGGAGCGCTGGTGCTGCCGCTCAGAGACGATCTCGTCGCGGAAGTGAGGCCCGCTCTCCTGATTCTGCTCGGCGCCGTCGGATTCGTTCTCCTCATCGCCTGCGCCAACGTCGCGAACCTCCTCCTCGCGCGCGCGGCGGCCCGCGAGCGGGAGCTCGCCGTCCGGAAGGCCCTCGGTGCGAGCCGATTGCGCGTGGTGCGGCAGCTTCTCACCGAGAGCGTCCTTCTTTCGGTTCTGAGCGGCGCCGTCTCGCTCCTTCTCGCCCACTGGATTCTCCGGGGCCTGTTGGCTCTCGCGCCGGGAGAGATACCGCGCCTCGATGTCGTCGCTATCGACTCCCACGTCCTCGCCTTCACTTTCGCGGTCTCGATCCTTACCGGTGTCGCGTTCGGGACGTTTCCCGCCTGGCGCCTCAGCCGGACGAGCGCCGGGAGCGTCCTCGGCGCCGGCGGGCGGCGAACCATGGGGGTCGACCGGCGCCGGACGCAGAAAGCGCTCCTGGTCAGCGAGGTCGCACTCGCGGTCGCGCTCCTCGTCGGAGCCGGGCTCCTGCTCCGGAGCTTCCACAACCTCGTTCGGGTCGATCCCGGCTTCGATGCCGCTCCCCTGGCAACGGCGCGCCTTTCGCTTCCGCTCGAGTCCTATCCCGACGATGCCGCGTGCTCGCAGTTCCTCGCCGCTCTGCGCCGGAACCTCGAAGGCCTCTCCGGAGTCGCCGCGGCCGCCTTCGTCTCCAACGCGCCGTTCAGCGGATTCAACAGCGACTACACGTTCTACGTCGAGGGCATGGACAGCGTCTCCTACTCGGGGAGCGAGGAGTACCGCGAGATCTCTCCCGGCTACTTCCGGACGCTCGGGATTCCCATCGTCGCCGGGAGGGAGTTCGACGTCCACGACGACGCCGATTCGCCGCCGGTCGCGGTCGTCAGCGAGTCCTTCGCCCGGAAGTACTGGAACGGGGACCCCGTGGGCCGGCGCATCAAGATGGGAGAGCGGGAGAGCGACGCCCCGTGGGTCACCGTGGTGGGAGTGGTGGGAGACGTCCGTCACGCCGGACTCGCGGCGTCGACGCTTCCCATGTACTACCGCCCCTCGCTCCGCCGGAGCGAGGAGATGACGCTTCTCGTCCGAGCGCGCGCGGAGCCCGGGCCGCTCCTCGCCTCCATCCGCGAAGAGGTGCGCAGACTCGATCCCGACCTCGCCGTCTTCGGTGTCGAGACCATGGACCGGAAGGTGGCGGCGTCCATCGCTCAGCCCCGCTTCAACCTCACTCTGCTCGCGGCGTTCGCGCTCCTCGCGCTTCTGCTCGCGGCGGTGGGGATCTACGGCCTCGCCCGCTACGCCGCGATCCAGAGGACGAGCGAGATCGGGCTGCGCGTCGCTCTCGGGGCGACCCGCGGCGAGATCCTCCGGTTGTTCCTGGGAGAAGGCTTGAGGACCGCCGGTCTGGGCCTCATCCTGGGGCTCCCGGCCTCGGCGGCGCTTTCCCGCGGTCTCGCCGCCGTCCCCGGGCTCCTTCACGGCGTCTCGGCGATGGACGCCCCTACCTATGCAGCGGTGACGGTCGTGCTTTCGGCGGCGGTGCTTCTGGCTACGTTCGGTCCGGCGTCGAAGGCCTCCCGCACCGCCCCGGTGGAAGCGCTCCGGCACGAGTGAGAGTCACGCTCTTTTCATCGGAAGATGACGCGGGGTTCACGTCGATCCCTTAGCCTCTCCCCCGTATTCTCGCCTCCCTCCGGAGGGGCGGCGTCGTTTCCGGACCCCTAGCCTCTCGAGACGCCGCCCCTCGTCTTCTGCTTTCCTCGAGGGGATAGACGTCTTCCGTCCGGATGGAAACGGAGCGCACGCCGCGTCCGGTTTCGTAGAGCAGCACCTCCGCGCCGACGAAATCGAGGGCCGATTGGTTCTCTCTCAACAGCCAGCCGCCGGTATTGCAGAACGTCACGGGATTTCCGTCGACCACGTCGACGAGCTCTTCCGCCTGCCAGGGAATGGGCTGGTGGGTATGGCCGAATACGACGTGGGTGGGCCTGGGGATCTCGATTCCGTACTTCCCCAGCAGGCGGTCGGTCTCGGCGAGCGAGTACCGATAATACTGCCGGAACCTCTCGCGCACGCTCGGCCTCGTCAGGAACTCCCGGCTGTACCGGGTGTGCTCCAGCGAGGCGACGACCGAAAGAAACTTCGCGCTCGCCCAGCGAAGCACCAGCGCCGTCATCAACCGCTGAGGCCACGTCCGGCTTCGATCGGAGCGGATCCACAGCAAGAGCCGCTCGAGATACTTTTCCAGAGTATCGGTCTTGCCCTGGAAGATCTCCCTCTGGACCCTCCGCGCGATCGAAGAAAGCGGCCGCGCCTGGCCGATGCCGGTGCAGGCGAGCTGGTGCAGGGGGAGATTGATCCCCACCACCTCGCGAAGCGACATCTGTTCGCTCTCGAGCTCGAGATCGTCGAAAGCGAGAAGCGACGTCCATTCCGCCGCCACCGACCAGAACGCCTCGAAGTAGTGCCCGTGGGTGAGGAGCAGGCTCTCGCCCGAGTCGGTCACCAGATAGAGGTTGGGGTAGGCGAAGTTGAAGGTGAGCTTCTTTCCAGTGAGCCGCCCGTTCGACGCCTGCCGGGTGATGTCGTCGAAGAACAGGTTTCCGTAGTGCGCCTCGGGCTCCTCGTGGTCCCGGTGCGGGACGACGTCGGGAAGGAGGAATTTCTGCCGCGGCCGCCGGTCGTCGATGACGCCGGGAACCGAGCGTTTGAACGCGCGCGGGAGCTGGCCCTGCCGCAGGCGGTTGATCACGTTCACCTGATGCTCGACGGTGTGCCAGACGTCGAAGTCGTGGTTCCCGGGAACGTAGATGATCTCCCGAACCAGTCCGTCGTCGGAGAGCCGTCGGAAGAACGCGCGGGCCTGACGGTAGGCCTCGGCATAACTGGCCACGGAGAAATCGATGATGTCGCCGAGGAGGACGAGGTAGTCGACCTTCCCCATCGCCCGCGCCAGCGGCTCGTAGGCCGGCCCGATGGCAGGCTCCTTCTGCCGCGGCTCCGAGGAGACGAGGGTGCACAACGGATCGCCGAAGTGGGTGTCGGAGAGGACCGCGACCCTCATCGGACCCCAGGATAGGCGCCGCAGGTGATCGTCGCGTGAATGCCCCGTTTACCCGAGATAAATTTCCTTGGGTTATCCTATCGAGTTGAAAATGAGGATCCTCTACGGGGTCGTGGGCGAAGGCATGGGACACGCGACCCGCAGCGCCGTCGTTCTCGAGCACCTCGCCTCTTCCGGGCACGAGATCAAGGTCGTGGTCTCCGGCAAGGCGCATCAGTTCCTGAAAGAGCGGTTCTCCGGCCGGTCGAACATGGCGCTCGAAGAGATCCACGGCCTCACCCTGCGCTATTTCGGAAACCGGCTCCAGCGCGCTCGAAGCCTGTTCTGGAACCTCAAGAACGCGCCCAGGGCGGTGAGAAAGAACGTCGACGCCTACCGCAAGGTGGCCGAAGCGGACTTCCGTCCCCAGATGGTGGTGAGCGACTTCGAGTCCTGGGCGGCCCTCTACGCTTTGAGCCACCGGATTCCGGTGGTGAGCATCGACAACATCCAGGCGGTGAACCGGCTGAAGCACGGGAAGTCCATCCGCAAGGGATTCGAGTTCGAGGTCGCCCGCATGGCGGTGAGAATGAAGGTGCCGAGAGCGTACCACTACCTCATCGCCAGCTTCTTCTTCCCCCGCGTCCGCAAGAAATACACCACCCTGGTGCCGCCCATCCTGAGGAGGGAGATACTCGAGGCCGCGCGGGAACCGGGAGATCACGTCGTCGTCTATCAGCGCGTGATTCCCGAGAAAGACCTCGTGCCCATGCTGCGGAAGCTGCCCTACGATTTCCGGGTGTACGGAGCCGCCGCCGAGGACGTCGTGGGCAACGTCAGCCTCCGAGGGTTCTCGGGGGCGGGATTCCTCGAGGACCTCAGGACCGCGAAGGCGGTCATCTCCGGCGGGGGCTTCTCCCTGATGAGCGAGGCGGTGAGCCTGCGGGTGCCGATGCTCGCCATCCCCATCGAGAAGCAGTACGAACAGGAGCTGAACGCGCGGTACCTGAAGGAGCTGGGCTACGGCTCCTGGACGCGGAAGATTTCGGCCTCCGCGGTCTCCGAGTTTCTCGACCGAACCTCCGAGTTCGAGAAGGCGCTTTCCTCCTACGAGCCCCGGGACAATCGAATCGCCCTCTCCTGCCTCGACGAGCTCATCGCCAGGGTGGCGGCGGGAAAGAAGCGGCCGAAGCGGCTCGAGACCCAGGCGCTCGGGAGCTATCGCGACTAGCCATGTCGCTCGCGTTTCTCGGCTTCACCCTGCTCTCGGCGCTCATCTTCGCCAAGCTCGAGATCGAGATCGAGGGCGAGCACGGCTGGGCATCGAAACTGCCCACGTGGCGAGTCGAGGATCACTTTCTACTCGATCTGTTCTTCGGAAGCCGACCTCTCACCGGCTATCACTTGTGGGCATTCCTGTTCGTGTTCTTCACCTTTCACATGCCGTTCTTCTTCACCCCGGGGTCGTGGACGGTGCGCTCGGAGCTCCACGCGGTCGGCGCCTACACCCTTTTCTGGATCGTCGAGGATGCTCTCTGGTTCGTGATGAACCCCCACTTCGGGTGGAAGAAGTTCACTCGGGAGAACGTGTGGTGGCACAAACGCTGGGTGCTCGGGCTCCCCCTCGACTACTGGGTGCTGGGAACGATCTCCGCGGCGCTGCTCCTCGCCTGACTACTTCGCCTGTAGACCAGATACCACGGGGAGGTTCGGCGGGATGGTAACATTCAGGGGTGATCAAAGACATCGCTTCTCTTCTCAGCGAGCCGGGCACAACGGTCGCCGTCGTAGGCGCGTCTGACAACCCGTCGAAGTATGGCTACGTCATCTACCGGGATTTGAAGCGCAAGGGCTACCGTGTATTCCCGGTGAACTCCCGGCGGTCCACCGTCGATTCCGACCCGGCGTTCAAGGATCTGAAGAGCCTTCCGGAGAAGCCCACCATCGTGAACATCGTCGTACCTCCGCCGGTGGCGAGTGAGGTCCTCGAAGAAAGTCTGGAGCTCGGGCTCATGAACGTCTGGCTTCAGCCCGGGGCGGAGAGCCCCGAGAACCTGGCTTTCCTCCAGGAGAAGGGTTTCAACTACCTCGCGAACGCCTGCATCATGGTGGAGAGCCGAATCCAAACGCGGAAATCCGAGGGGAAAACGCCGCAGGCCCTGTAACTGAGGCCATTGCAAAAAGATATGTCGGCCTGGGGTGTTACCGGGCCATATTTCCGCTAATCGACAGCGATAAAACGACTTACTCGTATCCGACTCGAATTGGCGCGGGTTTTGCACCACGTTTCCCCATGAGTCAGGCGAAGGCCACCGTGGTTGCCCCGAGCCTGGAGCGCGCCGTTTTCGTCGAGGCCTGCGATTCGGGCTGGGATCCCCAAACCGTCGTCCGCCACCTCGTCTGGTACGAGGGCCGTGTGCACGAAGAGCTTCAGGTGTTCCCCTCCCTGAGGGAAGCCCTGGCGTACGCCCAGAGGGCCTGCGTTTCGCCCGACGGCCCGCGCATGGCTCGGAATTAGAACTGGTTCACCGCCTCGACCAGCCGGTCGAGGGGAATCCCGTGGACCCGATTGCCGCGAAAGCCGCTCGTCGTCTCCGCCATGGTGAGCGAGTTCACGATGGCTTCCTCCGTCGCTTCGGCCGCGGCGTCGAAGAGCGGATCGAGCTCGCGAGGGTCGAGGGTCCGGATCTCGAGGAGCGAGCCCCCCGTTCGATCGAACGCCGTCGCCGTCGAGAAGGCGATGGCGATATCGCCGCTCGACGCGTGCGCCGTGGACCCGGTGCGCGCGAGACCCAGGGTCGCGCGCCGCGCGAGCCTCTGCAGCCCGCGCGACGTCAGAGGGGCGTCGGTCGCGACCACCATGATGATCGAGTTGCCGCCGCCTCCCGACCCTTCGTGGATCTCGGGGAGGAGGTCCCGGATCTCGCGGCCCACGGGAGCGCCCTTGACCACGAGCTGCTCGCGGGACCCGTGATTCGTGAGCACCAGGGCTCCCACGGTGTAGCCTCCGTCCTCCGGGGAGAGCCGCCGAGACGAGGTGCCGATGCCGCCTTTGAAGCCGTAGCTCACCATCCCCACGCCGGCGCCGACCGCACCTTCGGGAACGGGTCCTCCCGAAGCGCCGTCGATCGCCCGGAACACGTGCTCCGCCCGTATGGCGCGGCCGCGGATGTCGTTCAATGTCCCGTCCCAGCATTCGGCGACCACGGCCTGTAGCCCAACTCTCCTGGTTGGGTCCCGGCGGAACAGATACTCGATCACGGCGTCGTACGCCTGGCCAACGCTCGCGGAGTTCGTGAGCACGATGGGAAACCCGAGGAGCTCCGACTCTTCGATCCAGGGCATCCCGGTCAGCTGGCCGTTTCCGTTGAGTACGAAGGCGGAGGCGGGCACGAGCCGATCCCAGACGTCCTTTCTCGGAAGAATCACCGTCACTCCGGTCCGCACCGATTCCCCGTCGACGACGCTTTCGTGGCCGACGAGCACTCCTTCGACGTCGGTGATGGCGTTGCCCGGGCCGGGGGTGAGGACCCCGATCTCGATCCCGAGCTCTCGAGCCCGCTTTCGCTCTTCCGCACCGGGGGTCCGGATCGCGCCGCACAGGAGGCACAGAAGAAGAGCGAGCCCTGTCCTCAAAACACTTTCTCCCTCGCGACGAACTCCCCGCTTCCCCGCTCCACCTGAAGCTCGCCGCCGTCGACCACCACCCGTCCGCGGCTCAGAACGGTCGCGGGCCAGCCTTTGACCTTGCGCCCTTCGTACGGCGTGTAGCCCGCGTTGTCGTGGAGCTTCGCGCTCTCGATCGCAACCTCCCGATCCGGATCCCAGATCACCAGGTCGGCATCGGCCCCGATCGAGATGCTGCCCTTCTGAGGAAACATCCCGTAGATCTTCGCCGCCCGCGTCGAGGTGAGCTCGACGAAGCGGTGGATGTCGATCCGCCCCTTCAGAACGCCCTCGGAGAAGAGGAGCGGCATCCGGACCTCGAGTCCGGGAACGCCGTTCGCGATCCGGTCGAAGGGAGCGTTCGGGCCGTTCGCGAGTTTTCCCGTGTCGTCGAAGCGATAGGGCGCGTGATCCGAGGAAAAGACCTGGAACGTCCCGTCGGCGAGGCCGCGCCAAAGAGTCTCCTGCGAAGCCCGATCTCGAGGCGGGGGGCTGCAGCAGAACATCGCCCCCGTCATCCCCTCGCGATCGAGGTCCTCGACGGTGAGGAAGAGGTACTGGGGACAGGTCTCGGCGAAGACCCTGGCGCCCCGGCTTCGCGCCCGCCGGATCTCGGCCGTCGCCTCCGCCGAGGAAACGTGGACGATGAAGACCGGCGCGTCGAGGAGCTCCGCGAGGGCGATCGCCCGGAACGTCGCCTCGCCTTCGGCGAGCCGCGAGTGAGCGACCCCGTGAAACTTCGGCGCCCGGTCCCCCCTCGCGAGGAGCCGCTCCGCCGAGAAGCGGATCATGTCGTGATTCTCGGCGTGCACCATCGTGAGGGCGCCCTCGCGCTTCGCGAGCTCGAGCACCTGCAGCATCTGATAGTCGTCGAGCCGGAGCCGCTCGTAGGTCATGTAGACCTTGAACGAGGTGTAGCCGTTGCGGATGAGCTCCGGGAGCTCCTCGTTCATCACCGACTCCGTCGGGTCGGAGAGAATGAGATGGAACGCGTAGTCGATGACCGCCTTGGCCTTCGCCCGGACGTGGTAGTCGGAGACCACTTTCCTCACCGAGTCGCCCCGGTGCTGGGCGGCGAAGGGAACGATGGTCGTCGTTCCGCCGAATGCGGCGGAGACCGTCCCCGAGTAGAAGTCGTCGGCGCAGAGGAGACCGGAAGAGGAGAGCTGCTCGATGTGACAGTGGGCGTCGACCCCTCCGGGAAAGACGTAGCTTCCGCCGGCGTCGATGGAACGGGCTCCCCCCTGGAGCTTCTTTCCCAGCGTCGCGATCCGTCCGTTCGCGATCCCGACGTCGCAGAAGACCTCCTCGGTCGCGGTGACGACGTTGCCGTTGCGGATGACGAGATCGAGCTCCATCGGCGCGGTATGGTAGCATCCCGCGCGCCTCATGTCCCTCGCCCTCATCGACTGGATTCTCATCGCCGCCTACTTCGCGCTCTCGCTCGCCATCGGACTCGCCTATAGAAAGCGCGCCGAATCGAGCCTCGAGGAGTACTTCCTCTCGGGTCGATCGCTTTCCTGGTGGATGGCGGGGACCTCGATGGTGGCGACGACGTTCGCCGCCGACACGCCGCTCGCGGTGACCGGGCTCGTCGCCCGCAACGGCGTCGCCGGAAACTGGTTCTGGTGGGCGTTCGCCCTCGGAGGGATGATAACGGTCTTCGTCTATGCGCGTCTCTGGCGACGCGCGGGCGTCATGACCGACATCGAGCTCGTCGAGGTTCGGTACGGCGGCAAGCCCGCCGCGTTCCTTCGGGGCTTCCGCTCCATCTACATCGCGCTGCTGGTGAACTCCATCATCGTCGGCTGGGTGACGGTCGCGATGCTGAACATCTTGAAGTTCACGGTTCTGTCCGGGACGCGGGCGGCCGAGGGCGGATGGGATCTCGTCGATCATCGTCGTCCTCTTCGCCGTCGTCGGGCTCTACAGCACTCTCTCCGGGCTCTGGGGCGTGGTGGTGACGGACTTCGTCCAGTTCATCCTGGCGATGGGAGGGTGCATCGTCTTCGCGTGGTTCGCCGTCGACCACGTGGGCGGGATGTCGGCGCTGCGGGAGCGCCTCGCCGCCGGACACGCGGGAGGAGAGCAGATCCTGAGCTTCCTTCCGGACTTCAACGCCGCGGACCCCTGGATGCCCCTCGACATCTTCCTCATCATGATCTTCGTCCAGTGGTGGGCCTCGTGGTATCCGAGCGCCGAGCCCGGCGGCGGCGGCTCCGTGGTGCAGCGCATGGCCTCCTGCCGCGACGAGAAGCACGCCGTCCTCGCGACGCTCTGGTTCCAGCTCGCTCACTACTGCCTGAGGCCCTGGCCCTGGCTGCTGGTCGCGCTCGTCGCGCTCGCGGTCTATCCCGACCTTCGCTCCCTCCCCGATCCCGGAGTGGGTTATCCCATGCTCATCCGCGACATCGCCCCCCCCGGGCTCCTCGGCATCATGCTCGTCGCCTTTCTCGCCGCCTACATGTCCACCATCAGCACCCAGATCAACTGGGCCGCGTCCTACCTCGTCTCCGACCTCTATCTGAGGTTCCTGAGACCCGACGCGGACGAGAGTCGCCTTGCGGCGGTCTCCCGATGGGCCTCGGTCCTGGTCACCCTCTTCGGGGTCGCGGCGTCCTGGCTCATGCGGGACTTCGCCGTCGACGAGGCGTGGAAGCTCCTCGCCGCCCTCGGCGCCGGCACCGGAGCGGTCTTCATGCTGCGCTGGTTCTGGTGGCGCATCAACGCCTGGTCGGAGATCTCCGCAATGGCGGCGTCGCTCGTCTACTTCCTGATCGTGAGCCGCTTCATCGAGTCGAACGAAAGGAGGCTCGCGGTGGTGGCGCTCCTCACCGTGGTCACCTGGCTGCTGGTGACCTTTCTGACGCGGCCCGAGCGGAGCGAGGTGCTCGAGGCCTTCTACGCGCGAATTCGCCCCGGAGGCGGCGGCTGGGCGCCCATCGCCGCGAAGCTCCCGAACGTGGACGTGGATCGCAACCTGGGGAAGTCCATCGCCGCCGCGTTTCTCGCGACCGGGGTGGTGTATCTGACGCTTCCGGGAATCGGATTCCTTCTATTCGGCGAAGCGAGGGCGGCGGCGGCCAGTCTCGGCGGCGCCCTCGCCTGCGGAGCGCTGGTCTATCTCCTGGTGAGGAACGTCGGCTGGGAGAAGATCGTTCGGTAGGTTAAGATTCCCCATGGAGCGCGCTGAGATGTCCCCCAAGACGATGGAAATCGTGGAGTCGATCGCGCGGGATCGGCTCGGACTCCTGGAGGCGGTGAAGGACCTCGCGCCGGAGCAGACCGACTTCCGTCCGGCGCCGGGCTCCTGGTCCATCGACGACGTCCTCCATCACCTCGCGCTCGCCGAGGAAGCGTCGGCGAAACTGATGTCGTTCTTCCGGGAGCGGGCCGCGAAGGAAGCGGTCGGTCCCGACCCGAGCCCCGAAAGCTCCGTCCTTTCGTCGATCGAGTCTCTCCTCGGCCGCGCCGGCGACCAGAAGGCGTCCGCGCCGGATCGGGTGACGCCTCGGTCGAAAGTGGAAGCCCCCTTGGCCATCGCCCGGCTCGAGTCCGCGAGAAGCCGGATCCTCGAAGGCTTCGAATCGCTCTCGAGCCTCGACGGAGCGAAGCTCACGTATCGCCACCCTTTCTTCGGCGAGCTGGATCTGTACCAGTGGCTCCTGGTCGGCGGATGGCACGAGCGGCGGCACACCCGCCAGATCGAGCGGATCAAGAGCGACTCCCGCTTTCCCGGCGCTTGACGTGACGATGCTGCGTTCCGCTTTGTTCTTGCTGCTCCTGCCTCTCGCAGCGCCGGAGGACGTCTCTCTTCTCCCCGCCGAAGGCGAGGCCGCCCGCTATTGGCCGCGATGGCGCGGACCTTCGGGACAGGGGCTCGTCGAAGGCTCGGGCTACCCCGACGAATGGTCCGATACCACGAACGTCCTGTGGAAGGTTTCGGTTCCGGGAAGCGGCAACTCCTCTCCCATCGTGTACGGCGATCGCATCTTTCTCACCACCGCGCGGGACTCGGGACGGAAGCTATCGCTCCTCTCGTACCGCCGTACCGACGGAGAACTTCTCTGGGAGACGGCGATCGAGGCCGACTCCGTCGAGCACGTCCACGAGAAGAACGGCCACGCCTCCGCCACCCCGGTGACCGACGGACGAAGAGTCTTCGCGTCTTTCGGCAGTCAAGGTCTCGCGGCGTTCGATTTCGACGGGAAGATTCTCTGGCATCGCCGGATCGGCGCTCTCAGCAACTACCACGGGAGCGCGGGCTCTCCCGTCCTGTACCGGGGAAGCGTGATCCTCTACCAGGATCAAGAGAGCGGGTCGTTCGTCGCCGCGTTCGACCAGAAGACTGGCGACACGCTGTGGTCCACCAAGCGCGAAGCGACGGTGGGCTGGGGGACTCCCGTCGTGATCCGCGCCGCGGGACGGGACGAGCTCGTCGTCTCCAGCCAGCGTGCGGTCAACGCTTACGACCCGGGTACCGGCAAGCTTCTTGTGGACCGTCCAGGGAAACAAGTTCGAGGTCATTCCCACTCCGGTCGTGGGCCACGATCTCGTGTTCTGTTCCTCGGGCCGCTCCGGACCGACGCTCGCCATCCGACCGGGCGGAGCCGGCGACGTGACCTCGACTCACGTCGTCTGGTCCAGCGTCAAGGGATCTCCGTTCGTGCCCTCGCCCATCGTCGTCGGCGACCACTTGTATCTCGTGAACGACATCCTCAGCGTCGTGACCGCTTACGAAGCGAAGACGGGAAAGCTCGCGTTCCAGGGCCGGCTCGGAACCGAGAAGAAGGAGAGCTTCTCGTCGTCGCCGGTCGCCGTCGACGGAAAGTTGTTCTTCACCAACGACGACGGGGAGACGTTCGTGCTCGAAGCGGGCCCTGAGTTCAAGCTCCTCCGCGTGAATCGCCTGGGCGCGAGGACCCTCGCGTCTCCGGCGCTCGTCGACGGCCGCTGGTACTTCCGCACGGAGAACGAGCTCGTCGCCATCGGCAGCCGACCGGATTCCCGATCTCCCCGGCCTGTGGTATAGAGTTCCCCAGAAAGGGGGTCCTATGACCGTGGATCGCCTTGCGCGGACTCTCTCCGTATTTCTCGTGAAGCCGTCCAAGTACGACGACGACGGCTACGTCGTCCGCCACTGGCGCGGCGTTCTTCCGAGCAACACCCTTGCCTGCCTTCACGGCCTGACCGAGGACGTGAGAGCGTCGAGGGACGCTCGGAGACGTCGACCTCCAGGTTCACCTCGTCGACGAGGCCGTCGCCAAAGTCCCCGATTCGCGCAATCGTCCGAGCCAACCGGCGGCCCGGCGAAAAGGCGGTGGTGGCGCTCGTGGGCGTGCAGACGAACCAGTTCTGCCGCGCATCGGACCTGGCCCTCGAGCTCCGCCGCGAGGGAGTGACGGTGCTCCTCGGCGGCTTCCACGTAAGCGGTATGCTGTCGCTCTTCTCGGGAATCTCCCCCGAGATCCAGGAGCTGATCGACGCCGGCGTCACCATCGTCGCCGGCGAAGTCGAGGAGCACTGGGGGGAGATTCTCAAGGCCGCGCACCGCGGCGAGCTGAAACCGATCTATCGCTACCTCGATGAGCTTCCCGACCTTAAAGACGCTCCCCGTCCGATCGTGGACAAGGGCTACCTCCGGAGGTTCGTCTCTTCCAACTTCGGGACCGTCGATACCAGCCGCGGCTGCCCCTTCAACTGCTCGTTCTGCACCATCATCAACGTGCAGGGACGAAAGAGCCGCCATCGCTCTCCGGAATGCATCGCCGAGACCCTTCGCCAGAACTATCGGGAGCGCGGCGTCGACTTCTACTTCTTCACCGACGACGACTTCGCGCGAAATCCGGCGTGGGAGGAAATCCTCGACGCCCTCATCGATCTCCGCGAGAAGGAGTCGATCGCCATCGAGTTCATGATCCAGGTCGACGTCGCCTCGTACCGGATTCCGGGCTTCGTCGAAAAGGCGGCGCGGGCCGGCTGCAGCAACGTCTTCATCGGAATGGAGAGCATCAACCCCGAGAGCATCAAGGACGCGGGGAAGGCCCAGAACAAGGTCGCGGACTACCGGAGTCTTGATCGACGCCTGGCATGCGGTCCGGGTCTCGACCCACGTCGGCTATATCATCGGTTTTCCCCACGACAGCGAGGAGAGCGTCGCCTCGGACGTGGAGAAGCTGATGACGGAAGTCCGGCCGCACCGGGCGTCGTTCTTCATGCTCACTCCGCTGCCCGGTTCGATGGATCACAAACACATGGTCGAGGCCGGCGCCCCGATGGATTCCGACTACAACACGTTCGATTCCTTCCACGAGAGCATGCCGCACCCTCTGATGAAGGACGGCGCCTGGAGCCGCGCCTATCGCCGGGCCTGGGCGACGTTCTACAGCTTCGAGAACATGAAGGCCGTGCTCGAAGGGGTCCACCAGGATCGCTACTGGGACGTCCTCCGGAACTTCTACTGGTACAAGAGCTCGGCCCTCAACGAGGGCGCCCACCCGATGATCACCGGATTCTTCCGCATCAAGGATCGAAAGAGCCGCCGGCCGACGTTTCGCCGGGAGGGCGTCTTCGCCCACGCGAGGCGAAGGATTCCCGAGGTCTTGCACTACACCCGGAATGCGATTCGGTTGACGCTGGAGTTCGAGGAGCTCTGGCTCCAGACCCGCAAGCGCAGCGAGACCGAGCGCCGCGTCCACGAGGAGCTGCGGCGGATGAGAGAGGACCTCTCGCGAAGCCTCCGGGTATCGGAGCTGCGGACCGCCTACCTCCGGGCCAAGTCCGCGCTCCCGGGAATCGAGGTGCCCTCGCGGCTGCGGCTGATGAAAGCCAAGCTCTCGGTGGTCCAGGCGAGCCGGCTCCGTGAGACCCGGAGCGATCTGCACTGTTACTGGGATCGGCTGCGCGCGCGTTTGCGGAAGGGGCGCATCGACGCGCTTCTCCGAGTCGATCGGATCACGCTGAATGCCCTGCGCGAGGTCCGCATCACCGCGGGCTTCTTCGTCGCTCTCGCCGCTGGGCAACCGCTTGCCGTCCGCGGGCCGCTGAAAAAGCGAAGAGCCCCGGCCTCGCCGTTTTGTGGCAGGACCGGGGCTCGGTAGCTTCGCTTTGGTGGCGTTGGGTTCCCCGTTCGGAGCTCGTCCGAGGGAGCACCTCACCCGCCTACGCCCTTCGGGCTCCGGCGAGGTTCTCGCCGAAGCGTTTCGCGCGGAGGCGGAACGCTACGCGGTGCGTTGTCCCTAAGGGGACGCCACCTCCGCGGAAACTGTAAGGAAACTCACTGGACCACCTCCTTTCTGGGCGTTCCCAACATCGACGGGCCCAAACCGTCCGCAGCTCACCAAGCCGCCCAAACTCGGTGTCCCCTCCAAAATCTCTCACCTTC
The DNA here is from genome assembly GCA_963716925.1 of uncultured Acidobacteriota bacterium. Lineage (GTDB taxonomy): Bacteria > Acidobacteriota > Vicinamibacteria > Marinacidobacterales > SMYC01 > DAISKN01. Next base: position 416,263 of record CAVQUX010000006.1, read on the forward strand.
GAGGCAAAGTCAATCATGTTTTGCGCTCTCCGCGGCTTTCAGCTCGGGAAGGAGCGTTTCCTTCACCCACGCGTACTCCGGCTCTAGCCCGAGAGCCTTCTCGAGATGCGCCCGGGCGCCGGCGTAGTCTTTCTTGGTGGTCAACGCGAGCCCGAGCCAGGCATGGATCTCCGCTCTTCCCCAGTTGGGCCACGGCGAGTCCGGAGGCTCCATGGCGAAGAGCTCGAGCGCGCGAGTGAGGTCCTTCACCGCCTTGTCGACTCCTCCTCCGGCGAACCCCGGCCGGAAGAGCCGGCTCACGCCTTCCTGCATCGCGACCCGCGGATTCTCGGGAGCGAGCTTTCGCGCCCGCTCGAAGGCCTCGTCGGCCCGCGGGCCCCGTCTCATCCCGCTCCACATGCCGGTGATGAGATTTCCGTTCACCGTCGCGTAGAGCGCGTGGGCTTCGGCATCGGAAGGACGTTCCTCCCGGACCTTCTCGAGCTCCGCCTCCGCTTCCTCGAGGTAGCGCTTCCTCTCATCGGTGCCGCGCTCCGAGAGGAACGCCAGCCGGTAGTCGGCATAGGCGAGGGCATAGCGATAGTTCGCAGCCTCGCCTCCGGCGGCGCCCACGAGCGCTTCGCGGAGAACGCTTCGCGAGGCTTCGATCGCATCCGCGTTTCCGCGAACGTTCGCCCGATCGATCTCGGCCGCGATCGAGGGCAGGTCGAGGACGGCCATCAGCAGCAGGAACCGCATCGAGGGATTCTATTCACAACGCCCGGAGATTGGCTTACCATCGATTCATGACCAAAATGCCCGCACTGGCCGTTCTCGCCGCCCTCTGTCTCCCGGGATGCTCCGGCTCGGGAGAGACGGAGCAGGCGGTCTCCGGCACCGTGTCCGACACCCACTTGCTCGCCGAAGCCGAGAGGGCCGCGAACGACGTCATCCGCAACGCCGCGGACTGCGAAGCGGTCGCGGCTTCCTTCTCTTCGGTGATGGCCAAGCTCGACGAGGTCGAGGGCCAGGTCCAGACGGCGGTCGGACGCACCACCCTCGGAACCCTGAGAAAGCAGGTCGGCACCATCGGCGAGGCCTGCGGCGCCCGCTGACGCTCCGCACCGCGGCCCTTGACTTTCCGTCCCTCGCCGTTCGATGATTAGAATCAGAATTCTGGTTCTAATTCTATGGTCCAAGCGCCTCTCCAGAAGCGAAGCCGGAAAACGCTCGATCGTCTGGTGGTGGCTTGCGAGGGGCTTCTTCGCGAGAAGCCTTTCGAGCGGGTCTCGGTGGGGGAGCTCGCGAAACGCGGCCGCTCCTCGGTGGGCGCCTTCTACGGGCGCTTCCGCGGCAAGGAAGAGCTCCTCGATTTCATCGACTCGCGCGGAGAAAAGGAGATCCTGGAGCGCTGGGACGAGTACTTCGCGCCCGAGAAATGGAGGGGAGCTCCCGCGGAGGAGGTCGTGAGCCGCTTCGTGCGTTTCTGGATCTCCGCACACCGGGCGCGGAAGGGCGTCCTGCGCGCCCTCTTTCTGCGCCTCCGCGGCCGTCCGACGCCCGAGAGTCTCGCGCGGACCCGGAGGCTGAACCGGAGAGTCGTGGCGGGGATCAGGACTCTTTTGCAGCAGCGGAAGCGAGAGATCGCGCACAACGACCTCGACCTCGCGATCCCGCTGGGATTGGTCATGGTGGCGGCGTCGATCAAGGAATGGGTGCTGTTCGAAGACCTGAAGCTCTACCCTCGGGCCCCGGACGACGAGGCTCTGGCTGAGGAGCTCACCCGGGCCTTCACCGCCTATCTCGGCATCCGAAGGAGTAAGCAATGACGGCGGGAACCGCAGAGATTGAAGGCGCGCGGATCTACTACGAGCTCGAGGGAGAGGGACCGCCGGTCGTCTTCGTCAACCCTGGAGCTCTCGATTGCCGCATCTGGGATCCTCAGTGGCCGGCGTTCGTGGCGGGCCACCGCGTTCTCCGATACGACCCCCGTGGATTCCGCGGGTCCTCGAAGCCGGAAGGAGCCTTTTCCCATATCGGGGATCTCCGGGCGCTCCTCGACTTCGCGGAGATCTCCCGGGCGCACTTCATCGGCTCGTCGTTCGGAGGCTCGCTCGCCCTCGACTTCGCCGCGGCCCACCCGGAGCGCGTAGCCTCCCTGGTCCTCGTGGGCGCGGGCGGTCCGCAGAACGGATTTCCCATGCCCGCGGAGCTGTTCCGCGCGTTCGCGCCCATCGGCCAGGCCATGAAAGAGAGCTTCTCCAGCGGCATCGACGTATGGCTCGAGCTCGACGAGCGCATGCCCGGAGACGAGCGGCTGAGAAGACTCCTGCGCGAGAATGCGATCGAGAACGAGGGCTACTGGAAGATCGTGCCCGGATGGGTCGAGCCGCTGGTGCCGCCGGTACGAGAGCGGCTGAAGGACATGTCCGTCCCGACGCTCGTGGTCGTGGGGGAGCGAGACCATCCCTATACCCACGACGTCGCCCGGGAGCTCGAGCGCGAGATGCCGCGGGCTCGCCGGGTGGTGGTGTCCGGCGCCTCTCACCTGGTCCACCTGGAGAAACCGGGCGCGTTCAACGAGCTCGTTCTCTCCGAGATCGAAGGACTCAACGAGCCCGGGTGATGGGCGCTCGCTCGTAACGCTCGAGGACGGTCCGCAGCTTCGTCAGCAGCGTTCGCGCGCGGTACGGCTTCTGGAGGAACTCGACCCCCTGGTCGCGATTCAGATGGGCGATGGTGTCGCGCTCGTCGTATCCGCTCGAAAGGATGACGCGTGCCCCGGGATCGACCTCGCGGATCATCTTGAGGGCCTCGACTCCTCCGAGACCGGGCATGGTCACATCGAGGAGCACCGCCCGGATGTCGGAGGCTCGCGCGCGATAGATAGCCACCGCCTCGACGCCGTTGGCGGCTTCCACCACGTCGAAGCCGACGGACTCGAGGAGGATTCTCGCCACGTTCCTTACCAGGGGCTCGTCGTCCACGACCAGGAGCGTTCCGCTCCCGGTGAAAGGGTCCTCGACGAAAGCGGCCGGCGCGCTCGCCCCCATCGACTCCCTCGCCGACGGAAAAACGACTTCGAAAGCGGACCCCTTCCCCGGCGAGCTCTCGACGGATAGCTCACCCGCAGCGCTCCTCACGATTCCCTGTACCGCGGCCAGACCGAGCCCTCTGCCCGGGCCCTTGGTGGAAAAGAACGGATCGAAGATGCGGGCGAGGGTCATCGAGTCCATTCCCCGCCCGGTATCTTTCACCGTGAGCGCGATCCAGTCCTGCCCGCCGTCCTGCCGGTTTCTCGTGGCCACCAGAACGGAACCGGCATCGCCCACCGCCTCGGCGGCGTTGGTGATGAGGTTCATGACCAGTTGACCGATCTGGGCGCGGTTCGCCCGGATCCACGCCGGCTGGGCCAGGAGCTCGGCGCGAAACGCGATCTTCTTCGGCACCGACGCCTTGACGAGCTCGGTCATCTCGTCGAGAAGAGCGTTGAGGTCGAAAGTCTCCTGCCTCAGGCTCGACTTGCCGGCGTAAGCGAGCATCTGCCCCGTGAGCTCGGCCGCGCGCTTGGTCGCGGCCATCACCCTCTCCAGGTGTCCGTGCGCCGAAGAAGAGGCGGGCACCGACTGAAGCGCGAGATCGGTGTTTCCAATGACCCCCGTCAGAATGTTGTTGAAGTCATGCGCGATGCCTCCGGCCATGAGACCCAGGCTCTCCAGTTTCTGCGTGTGCTGCACCTGAGCTTCGAGGCGCTCCCGCGCCTCCTGGGCCCGCCGGATCTCCGTCAGATCGGTCGCCACCGCACCTACCCCGTAGGGCTGGTCCTCGTCGGCACGCAAGGGAAAGCAGACGAGAAGAAAGCTCCTGCGCTCGTCTCCGTGGCCCACGTCGAGCTCGCGCTCCGCCACCCTCGTCTCCGAGAGCGCCCTGCCCGCGGCATCGAGATAGGCGGCGGCCACGTTCGGCGGCAGGAAGTCGCGCGGTGTCTTGCCCAGCGCATCCGCCTGCGGGACCCCCAGCATCCTCTCGAAGCTGCGGTTCAACAGCAGAAACTTCTCCTCACGGTCGGTGACGGCGATGAGCGTCGTGGAGTTGTCGATGATCGCCTGAAGGAGCTTTCGGCTCTTCTCGAGATCCACCATGGCGCGGGTCGTCGCCTCCACCTGCTGGTTGAGGTCGAAGTAGAGCCGGCGCAGCCTCTCCGTCATCTCGTTGAACGCCGTGGCCAGGACTCCCACTTCGTCTTCGGTCATGACCGGGGCGACGGTATCGAAGTTTCCTTGCGAGACGGCGGAGGCGGCCTTGGTGATGGCGAGAACCGGCCTCGCGATCTGGAGCGCGACCAGGAATACGCCGCCGGCGAGAACCAGCGCCGAAACGAGACCGATCCCGAGAATGGTGGTGACCAGCCGCCTCGCGGGAGCGAAGGCCTCCCTCTGTGTCATCTCCACCACGAGCGCCAGCTGGCGCTCCGAGTTCCAGCGGTAGGCGCCGATGACGGGAACCGAAGCGTAGTTGGGGTACTCCCCCACGCCCGAGTCCCCCGACAGCGCCCGCTCGATTCCCTCGCTGAAGACACCCCGTCGATACTCGGCTCGCCCGAATCGGGACGAGCTCACGAAGTCGTTGGACGGGCCGACGAGGTAGGCCTCTCCCGTCGTTCCCAACCCGGTGCGATCCGCGACGAGCCGGTCCACCTGTACGAGATCGAGGTGAGCCGCAAGGACCGCTTCCGTGCGGCCTCGATCATCCAGGATGGGGGTCGCGATGGTGAGCGCGGGCCGTCCCGTGACCGGAGAGGTATAGACGTTCTGGATGAACGTTTCGGTCTTTCCACGGCTGTAGAAGAGGTCGTTCACCCGATAGTCTCCGACGCGGCGGAGATCGGTCGAGACCAGGACCTCCCCTCCGGGGCTCGACAGCAGGAACATCTCTTCCACGTCGTCCAGAGAAGCCGAAGCCGATCGGAAGAGCGATTCGATGCGGCCCCTCGCGATCCCGCTCTCCGCGGCGCCGGGGGGCGTCGTGGCGACGGTCGCCGCATCCCTCCTGAGCTCGGAGATGGAAGCGAGGAAGACCAGCGTCAAGCGGCGCCGATTTACCCAGCGATTCAACTCGTCGTCTCGATCCGCGGCTGCGGCCTGGAGTCGCTCGACGACGGCATCCCGCAGGGCGGATCGCGCTTCGGAGAAGGCGACGATCGCGACGAAGCCGACGGTGAGGAGCGACACCGTGAGAAACGACCCGACCAGCCGCGCCATGAGGCTGCGGTTCGGCGAGAGCTGTCTGAGCCTCACGGCGCCGCTCCCCCGGGGAGGATGATGCGGTGAAGGTGGCTCTTTCCTCCGGAGATGCGCGCGATCACCACGCTGCGCTCGGGATCTCCCCCGTCGGGAAAGCTCACGGTTCCCGTTGCGCCTACGAAGTCGCGGGTCTCGGCGATCCCCTCCCGAATCGCCGCGGCACCGAGGCTTCCTTTCCGCCCGATCACGTCCAGCACCAGGGCGACGGCGTCATAGGTCATCGCCGCGGTGATCTTCGGCGTCTTTCCGTAGGTCTTGGCAAAGAGCTCGCGAAACCGGCGGGCCTCGGGAGTATCGAGATCCGGATGCCACTGGTGAGCGATGAAAGACCCCTCGCTCTCCGGCAGGGTCCGGAAGCGCTCGAGGTCCCAGGTGTCTCCGCCGAGGAGAGTCGCGTCGACACCGCGCTCGCGAGCCTGCACGATCTGGGCTTCGCACCTCTCGCTGTCGTTCGGAAGGTACAGGACGTCGGGATCGGCCTCGGCGATGCGGTCGAGCTTCTCCCGGTAATCGAGCGGCTCGTCGCGCGCGAAGCTCTCGAACGCGACGACGCGGCCTCCGCCCTCCTCGAACGCGCGCCGGAAAGACTCCGCGAGGCTGCGGCTGTAGTCGGTCGAGATGTCATAGAGGACGGCGGCGCGCTTCGCAGCGAGGTCGGACGCGGCGAACTCGCCCATCGCCCGCCCCTGCACTACGTCGAGGGGCGCGAGGCGGAACACGAAGCGCCTTCCCTCCGTCGTGGCGGGACTGGAGGACATGGGGCTCACCATGGGGATCTCGGAATCCTCGGCGACGATGGCGACGGGGATGGCGTGGCGGCTGAACTGCGGCCCCACGAGAACGTCGATGCGGGATTGATTCACGAGGGCGCGGGCGACGCTGGTGGCGGAGTCGGGCCGATCGTCGTACTCCTTCACGATCAGTGTCACCGGGTGCGCGACTCCACCGATTCGAATCCCGCCTCTTTCGTTCGCCTCCCGTACCGCGAGCTCCGCCCCCTCGATCGAGGGATAGCCCGAGGTCTCGGCGGGAACACCGGACAGAAGGACGAGAAGTCCGATGCGGATCTCGGCCGCGGGCGGATCCTTCACGCAGGCCGCGGCCGCGAGAGCGAACGCAGAGACGAAAACAGCCCGGTAACGGGCGATTCGGAACATGTGGGAGCTCGAGAGAGATTGTATCAACCGACGGGCGCCTTCGAAAGCAGCCGGGCGAGAGCCTCCTCGACGTCGGCGGCTCCGACCACTCCCTTGGGGAGGTAGACGACGAGCGTTGCGCGAAGGGTTCGCTCCCGCACCTTCACCCGCTCGCTCCCGGTGATGGGGGCGTCGCAGGGGCCCCGGGCATCGAGAAGGAGAGGCTTTCCCTCGAGGCGGAAAGGACCTTTGAGCGACTCGTAGCTTTCGCCCTCCCGTCCGGAGCGGAAGACGAAGGGCGGCTCGAAGGTACCCTCGGCCATGACGCAGCAGGGCACCGCGAGGAGAGCGGAAAGGCAGTTGTTCACGTCCACCAGGGGGTGGATCGCGGGGATTCGCTCTCCCTTGAGCAGGCGGCGCAGGAGGGCCTCCGAGGCGGGACGATAGCGCGAGGGGTCGCAGCCCGCCTCCTTGAAGAGGCGCCTCAAAGCGGCCACGGGAGGATGAGCGGAGAGGCAATCGAGATCGAGGCGGCCCCGTACCTCGTCAGCGACATCGCTTCGCAGATCGTCGAGGTCGGCTTGCCGCCCCGGACCTTCGGGCTTCCGCTCGAGATCGGCGAAGTAGATCTCCCAACCCGGAAGCTCGTAACGGACCTCGTACTCCATCATTTTTGGTACCATCCGGCGATGTTGAAGCTGATTGTAATCCTGGCGATGGCGCTCCCGGCCGCCGCTCAAACCCCTCCCCCGGTCACGGGCCAGGTCACCTTCCTTTATTATGAGGACCTCCCCGCGGCCGAGCGCTTCTACCGTGAAGTATTGGGCCTTTCGACCTCTTTCGAGCTCGACTGGGTCAAGATCTTCCGCCTGTCCTCCGGCTCGTCCGTGGGTCTCGTGAACGCGACCAAGGGCTCGCTGCGCCCTGCCGCGGTCGACGAGGAGAAGCCGGTCATGGTGAGCCTCGTAGTCGACAAAGCGGACGTGGACCGCTGGCACTCGTACCTGAAGTCGAAGGGGGTCGAAGTGGGCGCGGGGCCCAAGGTGGGCGCGGATGGCCGCGTTCTCGCGTTCGCGTTCAAGGATCCCGGCGGCTATACCCTCGAGGTCTTTGCCTGGCGCGAGTAACGAATCGGAAGAACGCAAAGGCGCAAAGAAGCAAAGACGCAGGGGAAATTCCGGGAATCTTCTCGGCTTCGCGTTCTTCTTTCGGGCGTTTGCTGGCGCTTACCAACCGTTCGGTATATACTGACAGGTCTACTGAACGAGGAAATTTCGATGATTGACGATCCGGGGAAGCAAGAGGGATTCTCTCCTCTGGACTCGTCCGCGGGTCTCTACCACGAAGCCCAGGCGGACGGCTTCCCTTACGACGAAGAGCCGGGGCGATTCGAGCAAGAGCCTTCCCGGAGTTGAGCGACTTCCCGGCCTTCAAGGATGTCGAGCGCGTCCAGACCGGGGTCCGGGTCGAGAAGCGCATCCTCAAGGTTCTCAAAGCCGTCGCCGAATACCACGACATGAGCCTCGGCGACCTCCTCGAGGGGATCGTGCTCCACGCTTTCGAGGGAAAGTGCGCTTTCGGCGAAGAGAACCTGCAGCGGATATCCGAGCTCAAGAAGATTTACCACCTCGATCTCACCGCGCGCAACAGCCATCGTCTCGAAGAGAAAACCTAGATCTCTTCGAGTCTCGGTCGATCGGGAAGCTCGCCGACGTCGCCCTCCTGCGGAGGGAAGTGTTTTGCGAGCTCTTCGCCCAGAAGCGTCACGCCGCGACAGATTCCCGCCTCGAAGCCCTCGTGCCCGATGGACTCCGTGATTCGCCCGGCGATCTCCTGCCAGCCCGGATCGCCCACCTTCTCGTGAGCCCCGTCGTCGGCGACGATCTCGAAGAGCCTCTTCTCCATCACCAGGAACAGCAGGACTCCGTTTCGCCCCCGGGTCCGGTTCATGCCGAGTGCCGCGAACGCGCGGAGCGCCCGCGCGCGCGAGCTCTCGAGCGGCAGGAGACCGTGGACCATATGCACCACGATCTCTCCAGAGGTTCTCGACTCCGCGGCTTCGACCGCCCGCGCGATGGCGTCGAGAGTCTTCTCGCTCACGTCCCTTCGGAGCTTGCGCGGCACCTTCATCGTGACTACCACCGTCCGCTCGCGCCGCCGCCGCCGAAGCTTCCGCCTCCGCCGCGGAACCCACCGCCTCCGCCGAACCCTCCGGGGAATCCTCCGTGGCCCCCGCCGCGGTAACCGCCGCCGGGATAGGTCCAGCTACCGGCCCTCCCGAAGCCTCTCAGGAAGAGCGTGGCTACGAGACCGAGAACTCCTCCGACGAGAGGCGACCAGAGGCCGAGAGACGAGGCGATGCTTCCGCCGACGAGCGGGAACAGGACGGCCCCGGCGATGACTCCGAGCACGATCCCGATCGCGTTTCCCAGAACACCGGCGACGAAGTAGGCGAACAACAGGGCGCCGAGGTTGAGCCCGACTTCGGGTGCGCGCGCGGGCGCTTCCGGATACTCGCGGCGGGCGGCGAGCTCGAGTCCCTCGACGGCGGCGAGAAGCCCTTGATAGTAGCTGCCGGATTGAAACGCGGGAGCGACTCGCTCCCGGATGATGCGTCCCGCTAGCCCGTCGGGGATCACCGGCTCGAGTCCGTATCCCACTTCGATCCGAATCCGCCTCTCGGAGGGAACGACGAGAATGATGGCGCCGTTGTCGAGCCCTTTTTGTCCGATCTTCCACTCCTCGGCGAGCCGGATGGAGTAATCCTCGATGGGCTCGCCGTCGAGGCTCGGAATCGTGGCGATGACGAACTGGACCGAGGTTTCGTTCTCGATGGTCTCGAGCTTCCTCGTCAGGCTCGCTTCCTCTTCGGGCGAGAGGATCCCCGCCCGGTCCACCACCCGACCGGTGAGCGCCGGAAGGGCCGCCTGAAGAACGAGTGCGAGCCCGAGGGCCCAGAGGTTCATGGGGAGGGCGCTTTGTCTACCGCTCGCGGAAGTCGAACTCAACCTTGGGCGCCTGGTCGGCGCCTTCAGCCGCTTTGAAGTAAGCGGCCTCCTCGAATCCGAACCATCCCGCGATGAGGTTGGCGGGAACAGCCCGCCGCACCGTGTTGTACTCCTGCGCGGCCTCGTTGAAGCGCTTGCGCTCGACGGCGATGCGATTCTCGGTGCCCGCGAGCTCGTCCTGGAGCTGAAGGAAGTTCTGGTTCGCCTTGAGCTCGGGATAGCGCTCGACCACCACCATCAACCGGCTCAGCGCGCCCGATAGAGAATCCTGCGCCTGCTGGTATCTCGCGAGCGCCTCGGGATTCGTCAGATCCTGGGGAGTGATCTGTACCGACGTCGCCTTCGCCCGCGCCTCGATGACCTGGGTCAAGGTCTCCCTCTCGAAATCCGCGGCGCCCTCGACGGTCTTGACCAGGTTGGGAATCAGATCCGCGCGCCGCTGATACGTGTTCTCCACCTGCGACCAGGCGGTTTTCACTCCCTCGTCGAGGCGGACGAGACGGTTGTAGACCTCCGTGCCCCAGAGAAAGACCGCCACCCCGACCCCCAGGAGGAGGAGCACCAGGACACCGCACCCCAATAGTCCTTTTCGCATGGAATTCTCCTCGATTCGAAGCTGGCGAATTATATGCTAGAAGGCGAGGAGGCGCCCATGGATCGATGCTCGATGGTCTCGCGTCTCGAGGCCGAGCCTCGAAGCTGGGACGTTCTCGTCATCGGCGGCGGCGCGAGCGGACTCGGCTGTGCCATCGAGGCCGCGTCGCGGGGATACCGCACCGCGCTCTTCGAGGCGGGAGATTTCGCCCGGGGGACCTCGAGCCGCAGCACGAAGCTGGTGCACGGCGGCGTACGCTATCTCAAACAGGGCAACGTCTCCCTGGTCCTCGAGGCGCTGAAAGAGCGGGGCCTTCTCCGGCAGAACGCACCCCACGTCGTGAGCGAGCTTCCGTTCATCGTCCCGAGCTACGACTGGTGGGAGGCGCCGTTCTACGGCATCGGGCTTCGCCTCTACGACATGCTCGCGGGCAAGCTCGGCTTCGGAGCCTCGCGGAACCTCTCGAAGGAGGAGACTCTCGAGCTCCTGCCGACGATCGAGACCGAAGGGCTCCGGGGCGGGATCGTCTATTACGACGGACAGTTCGACGACGCGCGGCTCGCGATCGAGCTCGCCGCGACCGCCGCCTCGCAGGGCGCGGCGGTCCTCAACTATGCCCCGGTGGCTCGTCTGGTGAAGAGGGGCGAAGTCGTGCGCGGGCTCGTGGCCCGCGACGAAGAGACGGGCCGCGAGATCGCGGTCGAGGGAAAGGTGGTGGTGAACGCAACCGGACCGTTCAGCGATTCCGTGCGGCGTCTCGACGAGGCCGATCACCCGCCGATGATCCGGCCGAGCCAGGGGGTGCACATCGTGCTCCCCCGCGAGTTCCTCCCGGGAGCGAGCGCCATCATGGTTCCCCATACCGATGACGGCCGCGTCCTCTTCGCCATTCCCTGGCAGGGCCGGGTGGTGGTGGGGACGACCGACACCCCGGTCGAAGAAGTCTCTTTCGAGCCCAGCCCGCTTCCGGAGGAGATCGACTTCCTCCTCGAGCATGCGGCGCGATACCTCTCCAAGGACCCGAAGCGCACCGATATCCTCTCCGCCTTCGCCGGCATCCGGCCTCTCGCGGGCGGAGCGGAATCCGGCCAGACTGCGGCGATATCGAGAGATCACACGGTGCACATCTCCCGCTCGGGTCTCGTCACCCTCGCCGGCGGGAAATGGACGACCTATCGAAAGATGGCGCAGGACGCGATCGATCAGGCAGCTCTCGTGGCGGAGCTCGAGGAGCGGCCCTCGGTCACCGCGCAGCTCCGAATCCACGGCCAACACCCCGACCCCGCGAGCTTCGGCGAACTGGGCCGCTACGGCGCCGAGGCGCCCTCGGTCGCGGCTCTGCTTCGTGAGGATCCGCGTTACGCCGAGCCGATCCATCCTTCGCTCGGGATCCTTGCCGGTGAGGTCGTCTGGTCGGCGCGCCGCGAGATGGCGCGCACCGTGGAGGACGTTCTTTCGAGAAGAACGAGAGCGCTCCTCCTCGACGCCCGGGCGGCCCGCGAGGCCGCGCCCTCGGTCGCCGAGCTCCTCCGGGAAACCCTGGGGAAGAGCGAGAAGTGGCGGGAGGCGCAGGTACGGGACTTCGGGCGGATCGCGCGAAACTACCTCCCGGCCCTTGCCGTATAGTGAGGTCGATATCTGAAAGGACAGAAACCCCATGTGGCTTCTCCCGATCCTGTTCGCTCCGCTCATGCTCCAGGACCCCAGTCTCAGCGAGACCTCGATCGCCTTCGCCTGGGGAGGCTGCGTCTGGACGGTGCCGCGTGACGGCGGCGCCGCGAGACAGATCACGACCGGCGGCCACGAGGCGGGTCCGATCTTCTCTCCCGACGGCGCCCGCATCGCTTTCACCGGCGAGTACGACGGCAACGTAGACGTGTTCGTCGTCGCCGCCTCGGGGGGAAGCCCGCGACGCCTGACCTGGCATCCGGGCGCGGACCAGGCGGTCGGCTTCTCGGGCGACGGCAAGAAGGTGCTGTTCCGCTCGGGCCGCGACGCCTATGCCGACTTCTCGCGGCTCTTCACCGTTCCCCTCGAGGGCGGTTTCCCCGAGCCCCTTCCGATGTGGCGGGCCGAGGAAGGATCGTTCTCCCCCGACGGATCCCGCATCGCCTACGTTCCCAACATGCAGTGGCAGAAAGCGTGGAAGCGCTATCGCGGCGGCCAGACGACCCCGGTCCAGATCGTGCGGCTGACGGATCTCGAGCTCGTCGAGATTCCGCGCCCGGGCTCGAACGACTCGAACCCGATGTGGATCGGCGACAGGGTCTATTTTCTTTCCGACCGCAACGGCCCGGTGACGTTGTTCGCTTTCGACACCCGGACGTCCGCGGTGACCGAAGAGATCGAGAACCGGGGCTTCGATTTCAAATCGGCCTCCGCCGGTCCCGGGGCGATCGTCTACGAGCAGTTCGGATCGCTCCATCTCTTCGACCTCGCGACCGGGACGAGCCGCCGCGTCGACGTCGAGGTCGAAGGGGATCTGCCCGCCTCTCGCCGGCACTTCGAAAAAGTCGCGGACCAGATCCAGGCGGGAGCGCTTTCCCCCAAAGGCGTCCGCGTCGCCTTCGAGGCCCATGGGGAGATCCTGACGGTACCCGCGGAGAAGGGAGACATTCGAAACCTCACGAGCTCTCCCGCCGCCGCCGATCGCGATCCCGCCTGGTCGCCGGACGGGCAGCGAATCGCCTATTTCTCCGACGAGTCGGGCGAGTATCAGCTCCACATCCGTAGCCAGGGTGGGCTCGGCGAGGTGGGAAAGATCGACCTCGGCTCCCCGCCCTCGTTCTTCTACTCGCCCCTGTGGTCTCCCGACGGGAAGAAGATCGCTTTCACCGACAAGAGGCGCAACCTGTGGTACGTGGAGATCGACAAGGGCGTCCCGGTGAAGGTGGCCTCCGACCGCTACGAGGACTTCTTCCGCGGAATCGACCCCTCGTGGTCTCCCGACAGCCGCTTCCTCGCCTACACCGCGCAGCTTTCGAACCACATGCGGAGCGTCTTCGTCTACTCCCTCGAGGCGGGCAAAAGCACCCAGCTCACCGACGGCATGAGCGACGCTCGCTTTCCCGCTTTCGATCCCAAGGGCGAGCTCCTGTACTTCACGGCCTCCACCGACTACGGGCTCTCCGTCGGCTGGCTCGATCTATCGAGCGCCGAGCGGCCGGTGCGGCGGAACCTGTACGCCGCGGTTCTGAGAAAGGATCTCCCCTCCCCCCTCGCTCCCGAGAGCGACGAGGAAGGGTCGCAGCCGGAGAAGAAGGACGAAGAGGAGGAAGAGGAGGCGCCGCCCCCGGTCGTCGCCATCGACTTCGACGGGATCAGCCAGCGAATTCTCGCCCTTCCCGTTCCCGCCGCGAACTACGCCGGGATCGAGGCGGGGAAAACCGGAGAGGTGTTCCTGTTGGAGCAGGCCCTGATCCCTCCCCCCGACGAGTTCCCCCCGAAGCTCGCGATCCATCGGTTCCGCCTCGAAGACCGCGAGGCGGAGAAGATCCTCGAGGACGTGACCGCGTTCGACCTCTCGGCGAACGGCGAAAAGATGCTCTACAAGCTCGAGGACAAGTGGCTTCTCGCGGGAACCGAGGACCCCGAGGACGTCGAGCCTCGCGAGCTGGCGCTCGAGGCCATGGAGGTCTACGTCGACCCGCCTGCGGAGTGGAGGCAGATGTATCGGGAGACCTGGCGCATCGAGCGCGATTTCCTGTACGACCCCGCGTTTCACGGCCTGGATCTCGCGGCCGCATCGGAAAAATACGAAGGCTACCTCGAGCGGGTCTCGAGCCGGGAGGATCTGAACTACCTCTTCACCGAGATGTTGGGTGAGCTCACTCTCGGGCACGTCTTCGTCAGCGGAGGCGATTCCCCGGAAGCTCCCAAGGTAAAAGGCGGCCTCCTCGGCGCCGACTTCGCCGTCGAGAACGGCCGCTACCGTTTCGCGCGAGTCTTCAACGGAGAGAGCTGGAACCCGAACCTCCGGGCGCCCCTGACCCAGCCGGGGGTCAACGTGATCGAAGGAGAGTACCTCCTCGAAGTGAACGGGAAGTCCGTCCACCTGCCGGAGAGCATCTACTCTTTCTTCGAGAACACCGCCGGAAAACAGGTCCGGCTGAAAGTCGGACCGAGTCCCGACGGAGCGGGAGCGCGCGAAGTGACGGTCGTCCCGGTGGAGGACGAAGCCGCTCTGAGGCGCCAGGCCTGGATCGAGGACAACCGGCGCAAGGTCGACAAGCTCAGCGGAGGAAGACTCGCCTACGTCCACCTCCCGGACACCGCGACCGGCGGATACACGAGCTTCAACCGGTACTTCTTCGCCCAGATCGGAAAAGAGGGCGCGGTCATCGACGAGCGCTACAACCACGGCGGATCCATCGCGGACTACATCATCGATCTCCTGAAGCGGCCGCTCCGGGCCTGCATGACGACGCGCGACGGAGAGGACTACTGCACGCCCACCGCCGCAATCTACGGACCGAAGACGATGATCGTGAACGAGATGGCAGGCTCCGGCGGCGACGCCCTCCCCTGGATGTTCCAGAGGGAGAAGCTCGGGCCCCTCGTGGGAAAACGCACCTGGGGCGGGCTGGTGGGAATTTACGACTATCCTCCGCTCATCGACGGCGGGGTCGTCACCGCCCCGCGCATCGGCATCTACGGTCTCCACGGGGATTGGGAAGTGGAGAACGTGGGCATCTCGCCCGACGTCGAGGTAGAGAACGATCCAAAGTCGGTAGCGGCGGGACACGATCCCCAGCTGGAACGGGCCGTCGAGCTCACGCTCGAGGCGCTGAAGAATCAGCCCCTGGTCTTCCCCCCGCGCCCGAGGTATCCGAACTATCACCCGACGAGTGGAAACCCGTGAGCCTGCTGCTCGCCGTTGCCGCCGCTGCTTCGCTGAAGGACGCCGTTCTCTCGCGGGTGGACGAGATCCACGCGCGGATGCTCACCGTCAACCAGGCCATCTGGACCTACGCCGAGCCCGGTCTCGAGGAGACGCGCTCCTCGAAGGAGCTCCAGCGCTGGCTATCCGAGAACGGTTTCTCCGTCCGCGCGGACGTCTCGGGAATGCCGACCGCCTTCGTAGCGAGCTACGGAGAGGGTAAGCCGGTCATCGCGTTTCTCGCGGAGTACGACGCGCTCATGGGCGTCTCGCAGAAGGCGGTCCCCCGCCGGGAGGCCCGCGAGGATCCTTCCATCGTCGCCGGGCACGGCTGCGGCCACAGCGTCTTCGGCACCGGCACCACCGCGGCGGCGATCGCCCTCAGCCGCGTCATCGCGGCGGAGAAGATGCCGGGCACCGTGCGTCTCTACGGCACCCCCGCCGAGGAGACGGTGGATGCAAAGACCTACATGCTTCGAGACGGGCTCTTCGACGACGTCGACGCGGTCCTCTCCTGGCACGCGAGCGATCGCACGGGCGCGAGCTACTCGTACAGCAAGGCGGTCCTGGGCGCGAGGTTCACGTTCCACGGTCTTCCCGCGCACGCGTCGGTGTCCCCGCACCAGGGAAGAAGCGCCCTCGACGCCCTCGAGCTCATGAACATCGGGGCCAACTTCCTTCGCGAGCACGTCCCCCAGGACACGCGCATTCACTACGTGATCACCGACGGCGGCGGTCAGCCGAACGTGGTCCCCCCGCAGGCGGCCTCCTGGTACTACGTCCGCGCCGATCGACACGACACCGTCGAAGAGGTGTTCGCGCGGCTCGTCGACATCGCCCGAGGGGCGGCGTTGATGACCGGAACGGAGATGAGCTACGTCGTGGACGGTGACGCGCACGAGGTCCTTCCGAATCGCGCGCTCTCGAATCTCATTCACGTCAACCTCCAGACGGTGGGCCCCCCGCGCTTCGACGACGAGGAGAAAGCGTTCGCCCGGGAGACCCAGAGAGAGCTCGCGTCGATTCCCGATCAGCCGCTCTTCGAGGGCATCGACCCCGTCCAGGAGGAGCCGGAGCAGCGCGCGAGCTCCACGGACCAGGGCGACCTCTCGTGGCACGTGCCGACGGGAAGCCTGGTGGTCGCGTCCTACGCTCTCGGAGCCCCCGGCCACTCCTGGCAGGTCGCCGCCTCGACGGGGATGAGCATCGGCGAAAAGGCGATGACGATCGCCGCGAAGACCCTCGCCGCCACCGGTCTCGATCTCCTGACGCAGCCAGCGCTCCTCGACGAGGCGCGGGAGTCGTTCCGGGAGATCCGTGACCCGCTCACCTTCCGGAGCCTGCTCCCCGAGGACGCGCGGCCGCCGGCGAGCATTCGAAAGTAAGCGCTATCGCCAGCGCTCGAGCTTCGGGACTTTTCGCGAGAAGAGACCGGCGAGAAACCCGGGAAACCCCGCTTCCTTCAGCTTCCCTTTCACCCGCTCCCGCATCTCGCCCGCGGTGATGTCGGGAAGGGTGAAGCGCCCGCCTTCGTAGCAGTGCGAGCAGTACATCGCGCTCTTCGAGCCGTCCGCGTTCGTCCCTCCCCCGCGCTCGTCCCGGCTCATCGGCATTCCGCAGGACTGACAGTTCTTGAAGCTCTTCGCCGCCATGACCCCTCCTGGTTGGTTGCAACTCTAATACAGCCGTGCCTATTATTGCAACCATGGATCGTAGCTCCACCCGGACCACTCTCTTCGGGATTTTCGTCCTCACGGGGCGGAGCCTAACCGCCGCCCAGGTCATCGCTCTCGCTCGCCCGCTGGGGATCTCGGCGACGAACGTGAAGAGCCACCTCACCCGCATGGTAGCGGAAGGCGCCCTCGAACGGACGGGTGCGAAGCGCGCGGCGCTCTACGGACCGTCGCCCGGCCAGGGCGCGGTCATCGAGGGAATCGAGGCACGCCTCGAGAGCGGGCCCGAAGAGCCGTGGAACGGCGAGTGGATCGTTCTCGCCCTGAAGATGCCGGCCTCGCGGCGCGAGCGCGACCGGCTTCGGGCTTCCCTGTGGTTCGACGGCTTCCGTCCCTGGGACGGGTCGACGTTCCTACGGCCCTCCTGGCCGAAGGCATGGGCAAAGGCGCGCGTCCTTTGGTACCTCGACCGAATTCCCGGAGTCGCGGTCGTAGGGCCCCTCGTCGGTGACGTTCCCGTCGGGCGGCTCTACGACCTGGACCCCCTCGATCGCGCGGCCCGAAGACTCGCGCGGCGGATTCGCGCGAGGCGAGCTCGCGCGAGCTCGCCTGCCCGGGCCTTCGCGGCACGACTCGAGATCGGCGGCCTCGTAGCTCGGTTGGTCGGACACGACCCGAGACTTCCGAAACTGCTCTGGGGAAGACGCACTGGAATCGGAGAGCTATCCCGAGTGTTCAACGAATTCGACGGAGCTATCGCCCCTGTCGCCGGACGATTTGTCCGCGAAGTACTTGAGGCATCCGTCGGCATGAGCGACACCTCGGTCCGCCGCCGAGCTTTTCCCGGTTAGGGCTTCTCGATGCCGAGCAGAACGTTGGTGCTCGACACCAAACAATATGAGCAGAAAGCACGATTTCTTGGTGGGCTATGTTGAAAGTTGCTAATCTGGCAACGTCCCATGAATGCGATGGAGACCAAGTTCGTCAACCCATCGGAGCTTGTCGCGGAGCTGGATGAGAATCGTGCCGTCGACCAAGTCACGGCGGCGTATTGTGCGGGGCTCCACAAGATGCTCCGCAGGGCAGTCGACACCCTCGGGATCCGGTTGCACCCCACACAGGGGCTCGGGGCGATGCTCAAGGGCCTGGAATGGTTTGGGTCGTATCCTCCAGAGTCACACCAGCCTGAAGCTGCGTGGAAAGATGATCCCGAAAGGGCGGTGCGCTTCTTTGGAAACTTCGAACAGGTAAAGCGCGTTGCCATCGCTCTGACGCTTGCTCCGCACATCCCCGGAGATTCTCGAAGGTTCCGGCTCTTAAAGGACAACTTCAATCGGCTGGAGAACCCAGGGTCGAAAGCGCTCGACCTCTTCTTCGAGCTCGACATCGCGCACCGTCTTCTGAAGCGTGGCATACCAGTCGCATTCGAGGAACCCGACCTGGTTGTTGGTCTCAGCGGAATGGACTTCGGCGTTGCCTGCAAAAGGCCTCGGAAGCGCTCGACTGTCGCCGAGAACATCCTCAAAGGCGCCAAGCAGGTGAGGCGTCATGGCCGCGGCCTCGTCGTCCTCAATCTCGAACTTGTGCTGCTGCCGGATGAAGACCCTCACCCGCGCAATCCGATCTTTCATGCGCCGGACTGGGCGAAGTTTCAGGAACTTCAGACCGTTATTGACAATGTCGCCGCAGAGTGTCAGCGGAAGATGGGCGACGCGTTTGCGAAACCGGAGTACGAACTCTGGGGAGTCCTTTTCTGCGCGCTCGCAACTGCTGTCCTCGATGACGCGAAGGACGGTCAACCAGCCGGCGTCTTTCAGTGGTTTCGGAAGCCGGTCTCACCGCCCACCCAGCCGGGCACGGCCGAGCTCTTGGACGAGATGGTGTTCGGGGACCAGGAAACGGTCATCGCCTACTCGTCGCCAAGGCTCTGGAAAGCGTTGGACGAGAGTCTCCTGGTCCCCCTTCCGAAGCTTGCCCCCGGGTGAAAGTGCTCCTCGAGAGACGGCGCTTGGTTCCAATCTGGTTCCAAAGTGGTTCCAAAACATGGGTGTAAGTACGAATATGAGCCTTCGGGCTTACGCCGCTAAACGGTGGTTGAGTAGTCTTTTATACCCTGATGCGTGCTGGTGCGTAGGCAGGGCGAGTAATTCGTAATCAGCAGGTCGCGATCGACTCTCGCCGCCGGTTTCCATATGGATCAACGTTACAGAAAACTAGGTTCCGCGCCGGAAGGCACCTAGGGGCGCTCGCCAAGGGTCCAGGGCGAAACGGTTGACAGCG
This sequence comes from uncultured Acidobacteriota bacterium, assembly GCA_963716925.1. Classification (GTDB taxonomy): domain Bacteria; phylum Acidobacteriota; class Vicinamibacteria; order Marinacidobacterales; family SMYC01; genus DAISKN01. Next base: position 435,116 of record CAVQUX010000006.1, read on the forward strand.
TGCTACAACAGCTTCTATTCTGAGCCTTGAGATCCCCCCCACCACTCGATGGTGGGATTGCGAGGCCGCTCCGAAAGGGGCGGCCTCAGCGTTTTCTACCCACCTTTGAAGACCTACGTCTACATCGACGGCTTCAACCTGTACTACGGCGCCGTCCGCAAGACGTCGTTCAAGTGGCTGGACCTCAACCGGCTGATGGGGGTTCTTCTGCCCCGCGATCACGTTGTGCAGATTCGATATTTCACAGCTCTCGTTCGTGGCGGAAACGATCCAGCGTCACCACTGCGGCAGCAAATCTATCTTCGCGCCCTCCGAACCCTTCCAAACATCTCGATTCATTTCGGCCATTTCCTTCAGCAAGTCGTCTCGATGCGACTCGTGACTCCAATCGGGAACACGAGATTCGTCAAGGTCTACAAGTTCGAGGAAAAAGGTTCCGACGTGAACCTCGCAACCAACATGTTGGTCGACGGATTCGCCGGCGCCTACGAGCAGGCCGTCATCGTCTCGAACGACTCCGACCTCCTCGAGCCCGTCAAAATAGTGCGCCAGCGACTCGGACTTCCCGTCGGCATGATCACTCCGCATAAGAACGCGAGCAAGGCGATGGTTCCGCATGTGAGCTTCGTGAAGAGAATTCGCTCGGGAGCGCTGATGGCTTGTCAGTTCCCGAACCCGCTGACGGATGCTCAGGGCTCATTTACGAAACCCCCAACATGGTAACTTGAGCGGGGCGCCCCACTCGCCCGGCCCCGCGCACCCTCAGTGACGTCTCGAGCGGTTCTCCCCGCCAGTAGATCGCCAAGATCCTCTCGAAGAAGATCGGTTTTCTATCTGGCCGCTTAGCGGTCCCCGCCCTTTCTCTGCCTGAAGTTGGCTTTCCCGAATCCGTGGGTCGCCTCGTGCGGGGCGGCGGTGCCGCCCGCTACGCTGGCCTCGTGGGGACCGCCCTCGACGATCTCGAGCTTGCCCGCCTCGACGAGCTTCTTCAATCCCGCGTGGTCGGCGTCCTCGTCGCGTATTTGCCCGGACTTGCCGGGGCCCATATGGAGGGACTTGCCCCTCGGGAGCGGCACCTTGAGGGGGGCGCGCGTCTTGTTGATCACCGTCTTCATGAGCTACCTCTTCTCGGGACCTATTTTATCGCGAGCGGTGAGGGAAATTCTCCGGCGCTCCAGGTCGACGTCCAGTACCCGCACTTTCAGCTTGTCACCCACCTTGACCACCTCGGCCGGATCCTTCACGTAGCGGTTCGAGAGCTGGGAGACGTGGACCAGCCCGTCGTGATGGACGCCGACGTCGACGAACGCGCCGAAGGCGGTGACGTTGGTGACGACGCCCTCGAGCTCCATGCCGCGCTCCAGATCTTCGAGCGTGCGAACGTCGTCGCGGAACTTCGGCGGCTCGAACGAGGCGCGCGGGTCGCGGCCCGGCTTCCGGAGCTCCTCCCGGATGTCGTTCAGCGTGAACTTGCCCACGTCGCCGGACTCGTAGCGTGAGAGGTCGACTCCGTCGAGTGCTTCGCCGTTCCCAACCAGCTTCGCCACCGCCACTCCGAGGTCGTTCGCCATCCTCTCGACGAGGGCGTAGCGCTCGGGGTGCACGGCGCTCGCGTCGAGCGGCTGCCGTCCTCCGGGAATGCGGAGGAAGCCGGCGGCCTGCTCGAAGGCGCGCGGGCCGAGGCCCGAGACTTTTCGCAAGCTCTCCCGAGTCTGGAACAGGCCCTTCTCGTCGCGGTGGCGCACGATCTTCTTCGCGAGCGACGGGCCGATGCCGGCGACGCGGCTCAAGAGCGGCGCGCTCGCGGTGTTCAGCTCGACGCCGACCGCGTTGACGCAGCTCTCGACCACCTCGTCGAGCTTCTTCGCGAGGAGCGGCTGCGAGACGTCGTGCTGGTACTGGCCGACGCCGATGCTCTTCGGGTCGATCTTCACGAGCTCGGCGAGCGGATCCTGGAGGCGCCGCGCGATGCTGACCGCGCCGCGCACCGTCAGGTCGAGGTCGGGGAACTCCTCGCGCGCGACGTCGCTCGCGGAGTAGACGCTCGCGCCGGATTCGCTGACGGAGACGCAGAGGACGTCGGATTCTCCCGAGCACCTCGCGCACGAAGTCCTCCGTCTCGCGTCCGTGGGTGCCGTTGCCGACGGCGACGGCGCGGACGGCGGTGTTCGCCAGAAGAGCGCGGAGGGTTTCCCGCGCCTTCGCGAGCGCGGCATCTCCCTGGACGAGGTGGATCGTCTCGTGCTCGAGGAGCTTTCCGGTCTCGTCGACGACGGCGCACTTGCAGCCGGTGCGCTGGCCCGGGTCGATCCCGAGGACCGCCTTGCGGCCCGAAGGGCGCGGCGAGCAGGAGCTCGCGCAGGTTCTTGGCGAAGACCTCGATCGCCGCGGCATCGGCGCGGCGCTTCAGCTCCGCCGAGGCGTCGGTCTCGACCGACGGCAGGAGCAGGCGCTCGAGGGCGTCGTCGATCGCGATGCGTCAGCTGCTCGGCCCACGGCGATCCCGGCTTCAACGGGACCTGGCTCTCGATGAACCGGAGATGGGGAGCGACCTCGAGATGGAGGTCCGCCCGCAGCACTCCCTCCGCCTCGCCGCGGCGGATCGCGAGATAGCGATGCGACGGGATCGCTCGCAGCGGCTCCTCGTAGGTCGCGTAGGTGTCGAACTTGGTCTTCTGGTCCCGGTACTCTTTCTTCTTCGCGACGCGGACGACCCCGTCGCGCAGATACGCTTCCCGCAGCCGCTTCCGGATCTCGGCGTTCTCCGCGATCCTCTCGGCGCAGATGTCGCGCGCTCCCGCGAGCGCCGTCTCCGACGTCGGGAACCTCCTTCTCCGCGTCCACGAAACCGCCGCGCGGCCTCGTGCGGCGAAGGGGTCTTGCGGCTGAGACCACATCTCTGTCGGCGAGCGGCTCGAGCCCGCGCTCTCGCGCGATCGTGGCGCGCGTTCGGCGCTTGGGCTTGAAGGGGAGGTAGAGGTCCTCGAGCTCGGCTTTGGTGCGGCAGGAGGCGATCGCGCGCGCGAGCTCTTCCGTGAGCTTTCCCTGCTCCCGATCTCCGCGAGCACCGTCTCGCGCCGCTCTTCGAGCTCCGTCCAGTACGCGTGGTCCGCTCTTCGATGGCGCGGATCTGGACCTCGTCGAGGCCGCCCGTCGCCTCCTTGCGGTAGCGGGCGATGAAGGGAACGGTGGCGCCTTCGGCGAGCAGGCGCAGAACGGAGGCGACCCGCTCCTTCGGCAAGCCCAGGTCTTCGGAGAGACGCTCCTCTGCTTTCACGAAACCGCTCCTTGGCCTACCATGTCCGGGAACCCGAGGAGGAGCTCTTGAGCCAAAGAGAACACGCCCGCCCCGCCGGAGAAGACACCGGACCCGAGATCCCGGAGCCGACCTACGCCGAGCGGGCTCGCACGCTCGTCCACATGGGTCGAGTGGGAGCCCTCTCCACTCATCTCGAGGCGTCATGCGGACTGGCCCTTCGGCTCGGTCATGCCCTACGGGCTCGACGAGCGCGGAAATTCCACCTTCCTCATCAGCACCATGGCGATGCACACCCAGAACCTCCTCGGCGATCCGCGAGCGAGCCTCCTCGTCACCGAGCCGGGCGCCGCCGAGGATCCTCTGGGAGCGGGCCGGGTGACGCTGATGGGGCGGGTGGCGAAGACGACGAGCGCCTCCGTGCGCGAGGACTACCTCGCCCGGCATCCCAATTCGTCCTACTGGGTCGACTTCAAGGATTTCGCGTTCTTCCAGATGGAAGTCATGGACCTCTACTTCGTCGGCGGATTCGGGGTCATGGGCTGGGTCGAGGCCTCCGACTACGCGAGCGCCGCTCCCGACCCTCTCGCGGACGCGGCCCGGGGCATCCTCGATCACATGAACGAGGACCACGTCGACGCGATGCTCCTTCTCGCCCGCGGGCTCGGAGGCGTCGAGGGGACCGACGCCAAGATGACCGCGGTGGATCGCCTGGGATTTCATCTGCGCGTCGAGACCGGAGACGGAATGCGCGGCCTCCGCATTCCCTTCTCCCGCGAGGCCCGGTCCTCGGAGGAGACGCGGGAGATCCTCGTGGACATGGTCCGCCAGCAGCGCCAGCGGCAATAGCTCACTCGGAACGAGAGGAGACAATCGCTCTTCCCGGAAAGACGCCCTCGACGGGCTTCGAGTCCCGCACCACGAACGTGCCGCCGACGAGAACGTGCGCGATGCCGCGCGACGGGAGATCTCCTTTTTCGTAGGTGGACATATCCAGGATCGTTTCCGGATCGAAGACGGTGATGTCGGCGTCGGCGCCGACCTGGATGCGGCCCTTCTTCTTCATCTGGGGCGACGGCCCCTGCGAGGCGCTCCGCCGGCATCAGAGTCATCTTCCGGAGAGCGTCCATGAGCGGGAGCCCGTGCTTGTCCCTGGCGTAGCGGCCGAGAACGCGCGCGAACGTCCCCGCGCCCCTCGGGTGAGCCGGCCCGTTGAAGAACGGGATCCCGTCGCTCGCGACCATGACGTCGGGCTGGGCCGTGATCCACTCGTTCACCTCTTCCGAGCGGCCGCCGTGGATGATGACCCACCCGCCCTCCTCGCGGAACCTCTGAAAGCTCTCGCGGGTCAAACGCTCTCCCGTCAGCGGCCACTGTAGATTCCGGAAGTCCTCGTCGGGTCGATCCACCCACGAGTCGAAGAGCGCCGATTCGAGACGAGTCGAGCCGGCGGTGTAGGGATAGGCCTCGGTGGTGACGTCGAGACCCGCCGCGCGCGCGCCGCGGATCATCGAGAGCGTCGTCTTTCCCAGATCTCCGGCGCTGGAGTTCATGTGGACGATATGGAGGGACGCGCCCGTCGCCGCGGCGTTCGCGATGCACTCCTGGAACGCTCCCAGGGTGCCGCCGGAGCCCTCGCCCCGGAGGTGGACGTAGATGGGGACGTTCTGCGCCCGGGCCACCTCGAACAGCCTCAGGATCTCCTCGCGGGTCGCGCCCGGGGTGTAGGTGATGCCGAGGCCGAAGCCTAGGCCTCCCTCCTCCACTCCCCGCACCATGAGCGCTTCGAGCTTTCGCAGCTCCTCGGCGCTCGTCGCCTTGTCCTCGTAGTCCGACACCTTCATGAGCCGCTGACGGTTCGGATCGGCGTCGTCTCCGAGCGCCCAGCTCCCGACGTCGATGCCGTGGAAGAGCTTGGCGCGGGCGGGAAGGTGGCCGACGGTGGCGCCGTAGTGGATGACCGCTTTTCCCTCGCGCGAGGCGAGCCAGGCCGCAACCGGGTAGACTCCGATCTCCATCTCGAGCGCGGTCGTCACACCGTCCTGCGCCTGGAGGCGGTTGCTCACCGCGTCCTGCCCGTGCGCGTGGAGGTCGATGAACCCCGGAGAAACCACGAGCCCCGAGGCGTCGACGACGACCGACCCCTCGAGAGGCCCCTCGCTGATGGCGACGATCGTGCCGCCGGTAATCCCCACGTTCCTCACCGCGTCGAGGCCGGTCTCCGGGTCCATCACCCGCCCGCCCCGAAGGACGAGGTCGATGGCGAGAAGCGCAAGCGTAGAGAGAGTCATTTTCGTACCACCCACACTTGATGTGTCGACTTTTCAGTCAACGGATTCTCTTCGAAGTCCCCGTGCAAGGCCTCGACCTCGAATCCCGCTGCCTCGAGGAGTCGATGACTCTGCTCGGGAGTGATCCACGAAAGATTGATGCGCCGGTAGCGGCGGCTCACCACGGTTCCGCCGGAATCGATCTCGTCGGTCCAGACCAGGATCCGGATCACCTGGTGCTCCAGGTCGTGCGTCGACGCCTCCCAGAGGATGTGGTCGCGCCCCGTCTCGGCGTTGCGGAACTCGGCGCGAAGACGGGGAACGCCCGGCTGGACGAAGCTCGGATCGAAGAGGAAGTGGTCGAAGATGAACCGGCCGCCGTCCATGAGCTGGCTTCGAACCTGCTTCATCGCCCGCAGCTTGTCGTCATCGGTCAGGAGGTGCCCGATCGAGTGGAACGGGAGGACGATGAGATCCGCGGGCGCTTCGAGGACGAAGTCGCGGAAGTCCGCCTGAACCAGCGAAAGCCGCTCCGAAACCCCTGCCTCACGGGCCCGCTTTCGGCAGAGATCGAGGATGGCGCCCGAGGAGTCGACGCCGGTGACGGACTTCCCCTGCTTCGCGACTTCGATTGAGATGCGCCCGTTGCCGACTCCCAGCTCCGCCACCGGTCCGGGAGACTCGACCAGTTTTCTCACATAGAAACCGTGGTTCTTCTGCGTGATGGGCGCACTCCCGCACCAGGCGTCGTAGATGTCGGCGAAGTCGTCGTAGGGAACGCGGGACATGAATCTTTGCTAGAGTTCCCGCGGAGGATATCAAACGTGAGCGACAACGTGCGCGTCGTTTGGATCGACAACCCGCCGGTGAACGGCCTCGCCGCCGCCGTCCGGACCCATCTCATGATCGAGATCCGCCGGGCACTTGCCGACGAGAGAGTCCAAGCGATCGTTCTTTCGGCCAAGGGCAAGATGTTCAGCGCCGGCGCCGACATCCGGGAGTTCGGCAAGGAGCCTCCTCCGGGCACGCCCTCGCTGCCGGATCTCATCGACGCCATCGAGCGATCCGAGAAACCCGTCGTGGCGGCGATTCACGGGGTCGCCGCCGGTGGAGGCCTGGAGCTCGCTCTCGGCTGCCACGCGCGCATCGCCACCACGGACGCCCGGCTCGGTCTTCCCGAGGTGACTCTCGGGATCATCCCCGGCGCCGGCGGCACCCAGAGGCTCCCGCGGCTCACCGGGATTCGGGAGGCTCTCGGGCTCATCACCGAAGGAAAGCTCATTCCCGCCCCGAAGGCGCATGCCCTCGGGTTCGTGGACGAGATTGCGTCGGGGGATTTGCTCTCGGCCGCGACCTCCCTCGCGAGCCGAGCCAGCGTCCGCCGGACTTCGGAGCTCCCCCTGGCCGACGATCCTGCCGCTTTCACCGAGGCCCAGAAGGCCGCCGCCAGGTCGCGGGGACTCGAAGCGCCTCTGGCGGCCATCGAGGCGATCCGAGCGGCGGCGACCCTTCCCGCGAACGAAGGCTTTCGAAAAGAGCGCGAGATCTTCCTGAAGCTCGTGAGCTCGGACCAGTCGAAGGCGCTGCGCCACGTGTTCTTCGCCGAGCGCGACGCGGCCAAGATCCCCGATGTGCCTCCGGAGACGAAAGCGACGGAGATCGCCTCCGCCGGAGTCATCGGCTGCGGGACCATGGGGGGCGGGATCGCCATGTGCTTCGCGAACGCCGGAATCCCGGTGGTGGTCGTCGAGGGGGATGCCACCGCCCTCGAGCGCGGGCTCGAGAAGATTCGCGGCCTCTACGAATCCAGCATGAGCAAGGGCCGCATCTCCAGGGACGACTTCGACAAACGAATGTCCCTCCTTTCCGGGACTACCGATTTCTCGCGGATCTCCCGGGCCGACATCGTCGTCGAGGCGGTCTTCGAGGAGATGCTGGTCAAGAAGAACGTCTTCGAGAAGCTCGACTCCATCTGCAAGGCGGGCGCCATCCTGGCGACGAACACCTCCTCTCTCGACGTGAACGAGATCGCGCGCACCACCTCGAGGCCCTCGAGCGTCATCGGCACCCATTTCTTCAGTCCCGCGAACGTCATGAAGCTCCTGGAATGCGTGCGAGGAGACGACACTTCGAGGGAGACCATCGCCTCGGTTTTCCGGCTCGCGAAGAAGCTCGACAAGATCGCGGTCCTCGTCTCCGTCTGCGACGGGTTCGTCGGAAACCGGATGCTCTACGCGTACCGCCGGCAGGCGGACTTCCTCCTCGAGGACGGCGCTCTTCCGCACGAGGTCGACCAGGCCCTCGTCGATTTCGGCCTGCCGATGGGACCTTACGCCATGGCGGATCTCGCTGGGCTCGACATCGGCTGGGCCGTTCGAAAGCGTCAGGAGGCGGCGCGGCCGAAGCATTTGAGGTACTCCAGGGTTCCGGACCGGATCTGCGAGCTCGGCCGCTTCGGGCAGAAGACCAACGCAGGCTTCTACCGGTACGAGAAAGGGAGCCGAACGCCCATCCCCGATCCCGAGATCGCGGCCCTCATCGAAGGAGTGTCCCGCGAGCTCGGAATCGAGCGCCGCTCGTTCACCAAAGAGCAGATCGTCGAGCGCTGCATCTACGCCCTGATCAACGAGGGCGCCAGGGTCCTCGAAGAGGGGATCGCTCTCCGCGCGAGCGACGTGGACCTCGTCTGGATTCACGGCTACGGATTCCCCCGCTACCGGGGAGGTCCGATGTTCTACGCCGATACCGTCGGCGTGAAGAACGTCTACGATGCCGTCCGTCGGTTCCACGAGGAACAGGGCGAGTGGATGAGGCCGGCGCCGCTTCTCGAGAGACTCGCACGCGAGGGGGGCTCTTTCCAGGGCTGACCGGAAGCGATCGTACGCGCCGGGACGGGCACGCACGAGCTCTTCGGCTGCGACGCGATCCGGATCGTGCCGAGAACAGAATCGCGGCGAGCCAGGTCAGCGGGCCGGAGCGGTCGACGAGGCGCAGCGGAAGCCGATCCGCCCCACGCTCCTCACGGTCTTCGGCGCGAAAGAGCGCCACGAGACGCGGCGGGGGGCCATGTCGAAGTAGCCGCCCCGCACGATCTTGTAGGCGGGGAACCGCCCGTCGGCTGCTGCCCGAACCACCGGATCGCGGAGAGAGACCGCGGAGTAGTCCTGGCTCAGCCAGTCCGAGGTCCACTCCTGGACGTTACCGGCCATGCCGACGACGCCGTACGGCGAAACGTCCGCCGGCCGGGCGCCGACCGGGTCCACGTGCCGCGGCGGCGCGCACGCTCCCTCGCGGATCCGGACGTTCGCCTGACCGCAAAGAGGCTCGCTGTCGCCCCAGGGATACCTCGCGCCGTAAGGTCCGCGCGCCGCCTTTTCCCACTCGGCCTCGGTGGGAAGGCGCGCGCCCCGCCACTTGCAGAAGGCGTCGGCTTGATCCCAGTCGACGCCGCTCGCGGGCAGGTTCGGGAGATCGGGCTCGGCCGTGCCGTTCCACGCTTTGCCGTCGATGGGACTGCACCGGCCGCCCGCCACGCAGCGGCCGTACTCCTCGCGGGTGACCTCGGTTCGGTCGATCCAGAAATCCGCGAGGTACACCCGGCGCGCGGGAACGTCCAGCGCCGCGAAACGAGCGGAGTCGCTCGTGCAGGCGCCGTCGCGAGGACTACAGCCGAGGGTGAACTCCCCGGCCGGGACCCCGATCATCCTCGCGACGGCCCCGGACTCTCCCGCGCCGACGGAGCGCGGCGACAGCGACAGGGCGAGGGCAAAGGCAATTCCTTTCCTCGCGCGCGGACCGATCATCGCTACTTCCCCGGCGCTTCGACCGGCTCGGAGCATTTTCCGAAGTCGTAGTCGTAGCTCATGACGTCGTGCAGCATCGTCATCATCTGCAGCTGGCTCATGCCGTAGAGACAGGCGAAGCCGTCGAGTACATCCACCAGGTCCGGTCCGGACTGCCCGCGATCCTCGTAGTCGGGGTGCTCGGCTCCCGAGTTCTGGGGCAGGTACAGGAGGTTCACGCCGTTCATGAGATGGTGGGTGGGGTCGGTGGAGCTGCCGCCGCCGTCCCACTGGTCGAACTCACCGAATCCGAAGTCCTCCGGCTCGGGAACGGTCGGCCCCGCGTCGTGCAGGTCCCAGAAGATCCTCCAGGTCCAGCCCTGGCCGGGATTCGAGTCGGAGACGTTCTCAAGGACGACGGCGCCCGCATCCTCGTCCCAGTTGCCCTGGACGTCGAGGGTCTCGGCATCGATGGACTCGCGCGCCGCCATCCAGGGCGTGCCCAGGATCATCCCCGCGCGCACGTTCGCCATCGGCTCGCCCCACCGGCCGTAGTTCAGGAGTCCGTCCTTCACCAGGACTCCGCCGTCGAAGTAGTGCCCCGTCTCGTGCAGCACGCCGAAGACCGACCACTCCATGTCGGGGGGCAAATAGATCAGGTTGGAATTGGACTTCGAGTACATGGCGAAGTTGTCGCTGGCGTTCAGGGCGCCGTCGGTGAGCACGACGTTGATCTGGGGCAGCTTGCTTCCGGAGACGAGCTGGCGATAGTAGTCGAGAGCCATCATGACGTTCTCGAGGATGGTCAGCGCCCGGGCCACCTCGCCGGATCGCGAGAGCTTCCCCGCCTCGTAGAGGGCTCCTTCGTCGAAGCGGAAGAAGTGCTCGTCGATCTCTTTCCCTCCGGCGCACAAGCCGCCGAGGCACGACTCCGCCGCTTTCGCGTCCGCTTCCGGATTGAAGGTGCCGACCCTCCCGGCGATGACCGTGTAGAGGTCGGGATCGTCCACCAGGTCGCCCAGGACCTCAGGGGCGGGTGAGGCGGTGTAGAGGCCGAGCGCCACCTGCTTTCCCGCTCCCGGACCGGTGACGGAATAGACGGTGACGGTGGCGTCCTCGTCCCCGCACCAGCTCTGGAACACGACGGAGTAGTCGCCGTCCGAGCTGGTGTAGGTGTCGTGATGGAGCCCGCATCCGTCCGCCACTCGCACCATCACTTCGCGCGCGGGCGCGACCGAAGTGAACAGGTCCGAATACTCGTACTGCGGCGCCTTGTCGTGTGCCGGCCCGCCCGGGTCGGCTCCCAGCACGCGGCGATCGTGGGTGATGGTTCCGTAGACGCGGTAGACGCCGGTGGGCTCCTGGCAATAGGGCTTCACCGTTTCGGGATCGGCGTCGCAGTCGAGAGACCAGGCGAACTGCCGTGCTCCACCGACCGCGTGGTTCCCGGAAGCGGCGTCGTAGATGCCGACCTGGACGGAGAAGACCTTGTCTTCGGCGAGGTCGTGCTGCAACGTCAGCTCGAGCGGGTACTGACACAGGCCTGAGGCGCAGCTCGCTGGACGGCTGGTGTCGATGGGAACGGCGAAATGGCCGGAGGTCCCCACCTGGCTCAGTTCCAGCGAAGCGACGGCTGCGGGACCGAGCTTCGGCAGACCGATCTCGATCTGAAGCCGGGTCCCTGCGGGGATGCCCCGGGAGTCGTCGAACAGCTTCGGCTCCGGCGGTCCGGGAATCCCTTTCAGGTCCGCCGCGAACCGTGCCTCGCCGATCCGGATGCGGTCGTCGCGCCGGCGTCGCCTGTCCGGATCACGGGCCAGGAAGCTCGCCTGGGCGAGGATCACGCTCGCACGGCCCTCCGGCAGGTATCGGATGTCGACGGACTGCGTCTTCCGGTTCCGGAACGAATCCAGGGCTGCGACACGCACCTCGTAGTCGCCGCTCGGCCGCCCGTTGTCCGGCGAGAGGCGGTATTCGATGCGGTATCCTCTTTCGAGCTCCACCACGCGCTCGGCGCCCGCGCGATAGACGGAATCGACCGCCGAGAAGTCGGCGCTGAGGCGGAGCCCCGGCTCCGCGCTCACGTGGAGCACGACCGAGTCGCCCCTTTCGTACCAGGGCCTGGAGGTCGCGACCGAATCGATCGTCACTCGTTCCGCCATCGGCCGCGTCGCGAGCGTGGCGGGAGACGCCGACACCGGCAGCAGTGAGAGGAAAAAAAGGCCAGCCATCCGTTTCATGCCGCAATCCTCCTTGGCGCGAGCGCCCGACGATTTGGGGGTCGCTCAAGGAACGAAACCACGGGCGGATTCCCCTCACGTTCCCGGTGAATTCTTTTCATTCGCCGAGGGTGATGCCGATGGCCGGATACTCCCGCCAGAACGCATGGGACAGGAGGGCATAAATCAAGCTCTGGAACCCTGGCGCCGGCTCCGGTGTCGAACCCAGGGAGAACGAACGAGCCTAGAGGAGTCGCGCCGATGACGAGAGAGAGACTGTTTGGCTGGGTGAGCTCCGTGGCCCTTCAGGTTTTCGCGCTGGGAGCGCTCGGAGTCTCGCCGCTCTGGAGATACGACGACTTGCCGACACCGCACAACGCCGTCCCGCTCCGCGCCTACGTGCGGGTCATCGAGACGCCGAAGGCTCCCGTCGAGCGCAGAGCCGCCGCGCGCGGCCGGTCGAAGCCGGATGTCTCCCGCGTCTTCACGGATTTCGTCGCTCCCGTGGCGATTCCGGATGAGATCGCCGAAGACCCGGGATTCTCTGGCGAGAGCACCGAAGGCGATCCGCTCGGAGTCCCTTTCGGAATCCCCGGCTCGCCGACGGAGGCGCCGCCGGTCGCGATTCGGCGACCGCCTCCTCCGGATCCCTTGCGCGTGGGAGGCAGCGTCGTCGCGCCGAGAAAGAGGCACAACGTCAACCCGACCTACCCCCCGGTCGCGGCCGCGGCGCGAGTTCAGGGAACGGTGATCCTCGAGGCCACCATCGACGAGGACGGGAACGTCGTGAACCTGAGCGTCCTTCGATCGGTGCCGCTCCTGGACGGGGCGGCGCTCGAGGCAGTCCGTCAGTGGAAGTACGAACCGACTCTCCTCAACGGGAGCCCGGTCCCCATCCTGATGTCGGTCAGCGTCCGCTTCGAGCTCGGCCGCTGACGCGCGGAAGGGCGAGGGCGCGCTCCTGGGCCCGCGCGAGGAGATCGGGCCCTCCTTCCTGATAGAAGACGTCGAGACGGATGCTGGAGATCCTGAAGCCGCCGTCCCGCCTCGTGAGCGCGATCCGATAGTGACCCGCGACCATCCAGACGGATCCCTCGAGGTAGTGATAGGCGCGCACGTGGGTCTCGACCGCGGCGGCATCCCGCCCCCGTTCTTCGATCCGGAGCGGGCCCAGGAGGTGCTGGGTCGCGTCGAACCCGGGAACGATACCCTGCCACGACTCGATGAGCTCGTCGCGCGTGGGATGGGCGGCCTCCCCTCCGAAGAGCGATGTGTAGTCGACCTCGATTCGATCGTCGAGCGCGGATCTCACCCCGTCCCAGTCGAGGGCGTCGATGGCGTGGAACAGGTCGAGGATCGTCGTTTCCATTGGATTATAGTAGCGGGGAACAGGAGGCGATGCGATGAAGGATCGAGGCTTCTTTCTTGCGCTTTCGATCGCGGGAGTCTTGTCGTTCGCTCACGACGCACCGGCCCAGGTCACCGGCTCGATCTTCGGAGTCGTGAGGGACGCGAGCGGCGGTGTCCTTCCGGGAGCCACGGTGACCGCGACGAGCCCGGCGCTGCAGCGGGAGAGCGTTTCCACGGTCACCAACGAGGCGGGGGCGTACCGCATCTCGCTCCTGCCGGCAGGTCTCTACGCGGTTCGCGTCGAGCTCGCGGGGTTCAACCCGCTGAGCCGCACGGAAATCCCCGTGGCGGTGAACCAGGAAGTCGCGCTCGATCTGACGCTCGACGTCGCCGCGGTCACCGAGACGGTCGAGGTCACGGCGGCGAGTCCCCTGGTCGAGCCCACACGCGCCGACCTCAGCTCCCGCGTGGGAACCCAGACCATCGACGCTTTGCCTCTCAACGGCCGGAACTTCGAGGATCTCATCGCCCTCGTGCCCGGGACGAAATCCCTCCCCTCCAACCAGCAAGGGGAGGAGGTCTCCATTTTCGGCGAGCGGGGCTCGTCGATCTCGTACGTCGTGGACGGGGCGGACAACAACGATCCCTTGAACGGCGGGGCGTTCCAGAGGTTCACCCAGGATTCGATCCAGGAGTTCGAGGTCATCACCACCGGCTACGAGGCGGAGTTCGGCCGCGCCCAGGGAGGCGTCATCAACATCATCACCCGCTCGGGCACGAACGAGTTCTCGGGGAGCGCCTTCGGATTCTTCCGCGACGATTCGCTGGACTCGTCGAACGTCGAGGGGCAGGAGCCGCCGACCCTGGAGCGCCAGCAGTGGGGCGGGACCCTGGGCGGTCCGATCGTATCGGACAAGGCGTTCTTCTTCGGCTCGTTCGAGGTCCTGGACGAGACCCGCGGGGTGAACATCGACCGGGCGCAGATCCCCGGCTTCGTGCAGGAAGGGCTGGCGACGCCCTCCGGCGTCGAAGACTTCGCCCTCGGGCCCAAGACCGACGGATTCACAGGACTCGCCAAGCTCGATTGGAACCTGAACCAGGAGAACCGTCTCACGTTCTCCGTGAACCGCTCGAGCGACGACGTGGGCGGGGAGATCAGCTCCCCCATCGCCGGCACCATCGCGCTTCCGAGCGCCGAGCGCACCGAGCTCCGGGAATCGACGAGCTTCTCCGCCAGGGAGACCTGGACGATCTCGAGCGACAGTTTCCTCGAGACCAACTTCAAGCTCATCGACGGCCGCAGCGGGAACAACCTCGAGCGCGACCAGCGCCTCGAGCCGATCCTGACCCTGCTGCGGAGCGGGTTTCTCCAGACGGCCGCGCCCTTCGGAGGCAAGTTCGAGCGGAACCTCGATCGAACGCAGCTCGGGCAGGCTTTCACCCTCTTCCGCGACCAGTTGCGGGGCGATCACCAATTCAAGCTCGGGTGGGACTGGACCCGCTCCGACCTCACGGGCTTCAACGAGGTCACGAACGACGTCGAGTACTCGGCGGCGTTTCTCGCTCCCAACGCGGCCGACATCCAGGGAGCGCTCTTCGAGCGGTTCGGCTTCGAGCAATCCGCCGCCCGGTTCTTCACCCTTTCCGCGAATCCCGACGGAAGTCTGGACCTCGACATGACGGACAACGGGATTGGCCTGTACGGACAGGACGAGTGGCGGCCCCGCCCGGACCTCACGCTGAACCTCGGGCTCCGCTACGACTGGTCGAGCCTCTTCGGCGACGACAAGAACAACCTGGCGCCGAGGCTCGGCTTCGCCTGGGATCTCGGGGGCGGAGCACGAGACGATCCTCAAGGCGAACTTCGGGATCTTCTTCGACCGGAACCTCCTGAGCGCGGCGGCGACGGTGCCCGAGCTCGGCGGCATCTTCACCCGGTCCGCGTTCGACGTCGCCCTCCCCCGCCTCGGTGTGGACTACAGCGACTCGCTCATCGATCTGGTGATCACCTCGGGCTTTCCCGCCGGCGGAGGGGCGCGGACCCCGGCGGAGAACCCCGCGTACCGGCAGTTCGCGGAGGACCTGCGCTCGAATCCCCTCGCGCTCTACCAGCTCCTCGGAATCCCCGTCGCCGACCCCGCTCTTCCTCCGGTGGTCACCGCCGACAACATCCAGGCGCCTGAGCGGACTCTCCGCGGCGCAGGCGGTCAATCTCCTGGAAACGACCTATCCCGGAACCGACTGGGAGTTCTTCGACGTTCCCGGGGGCTCGATCGTGGGCGACGGCGTGCTCTCCTTCTTCCCCCGCGGCCCGCTCGCCTTCAGCCGCGACCTGTCGGTCTACTCCGAAGCGAAGACCCCCTGGACGCGGGCGTTCACCATCGGAATCGATCGACAGCTGACGAGCGACATGAGCCTTTCCGTGAGCTACGTGCACCGGAGGAGCCGGGACCTTCTGACGCGGCGCATCACCAACCTGTACGACGTGTCTCCGGGCGACCCCAATTTCGGACAGACCACCGACGGCGGACCGCGCCTCAGCCAGGTGACCTACGACGGAAGGATCGACTACGACGGCGTCGTGATAGCGCTCCGCAAGCGCTTCAGCGAGCGATACACCTTCGGAGTCTCGTACACGGGATCGAGAGCGTACGACAACCTCCTCACCGGCGCCGCGGGGTCCGGCTTCAGCGACAACAACGACCCCGAGGCCGACTGGGGTCCGTCGAATCTCTCGGCGCCGAACATTTTCGTGACCAACGGCGCCGTCACCGTTCCCTTCGACATCAACGTCAGCGGCATCGTGAGCTGGCAGAGCGGAGCCGCCTTCAACCCGCGAGGTATCACCGACCAGGACGGCGACGGGCTCGTCGACCAGAGGGACGTGAGCGTTCCCCGGAACGACTTCCGGACCGACCCGTTCTTCAACATCGATATGAGGGTCGAGAAGGTCTTCCGGGTCGGGAACGACCACTCGTTCGGGATCCTCTTCGAGGCGTTCAATCTCACGAACCAGGCGAACGTGCTGAACGTGAACGCGGTCTCCGGACCCGATTTCGGGACCCCGGTAGCCTACTTCCCCGGACGCGAGATCCAGATCGGCGTGCGGTACCTCTTCGGGCGCTGACGACGTGGACCCGAGGGAAGCCATTCGGCGGGAAGTCGAGAGCGCCCGGGACGAGATCGTCGACTTCACGGCGGAGCTCGTCCGGGTCCCGAGCGTCAATCCGCCCGGAGACGCCTATCGAGAAGCGGCGGAGGCACTCGGCCGGAAGCTCGACGCGTTCGGTTTCGAGGTCGAGTATCCGATAGCCGTTGGTTATCCCGAGCACACGGAGGCGTACCCGCGGGTGAACGTCGTCGGGCTTCGGCGGGGCAAGGAGCCGCGGCCCCTGGTCCATTTGAACGGCCACATCGACGTCGTCCCCGCCGGGGATGGATGGACGATGGACCCCTTCGGGGGCGCCGTCCGCGACGGGCGCATCTACGGCCGCGGCACTGCGGACATGAAAGCGGGAGTCGCGGCGGCGGTCTATGCCGCGGAGTGCGTCAAGCGCGCGGGAGTCGAGCTCGGCGGGAGCGTCGAGGTGAGCGGGACCGTCGACGAGGAGAGCGGCGGCTTCGCCGGTGCGGCGTTCCTCTGCGAGACGGGCCGCCTCACCCGCGACCGGGTCGACTACGTCATCATCCCCGAGCCCCTCGGCGTCGATCGCGTCTGCGTGGGCCACCGCGGCGTCTACTGGTTCGAGGTGACGGCGCACGGCCGGGTGGCGCACGGGAGCATGCCGTTTCTGGGGGTGAGCGCCATCGAGCGGATGGGCCGGCTGCTCGAGTCGGTCCGGACCGGGCTCCTGCCGGCGCTCGCGGCGCGAACCACGCGAGTCCCGGTCGTCCCCGAGGGCGCCCGCAAGGCGACGCTCAACGTGAACTCGATCCTCGGAGGCCAGGCGGGGAAGACTCCTCAGACTCCCTGCGTCGCCGACCGCTGCTCCGCGGTCTTCGATCGCAGGTTCCTTCTCGAGGAGGGCTTCGAGGCGACGAAGAAGGAAATCGAGGCGCTCCTCGAAAAAGCGGGCGAGGGCTTCGAGCTCCACGACATGATGGTGGTCCACCCCGTCCAGACTCCGGAGCACTCGCCCCTGATTGCGGCTCTCGAGAAGACCATCCCGGAAGTTCTCGGCCGCAGGGCCACGCGGATCGCGAGCCCTGGAACTTACGACCACAAGCACGTGACCCGGATCGGCGGCATCGAGGACTGCGTCGCTTACGGCCCCGGAATCCTGGAGCTGGCGCATCAGATCGACGAGTACTGCGACGTCGACGACCTCGTGCGGTCCACCGAGGTGCTCGCGCTGACGCTGGTCGATCTCCTCGGGTCGGGCTGATTTGCGCTAATCTGGAATCGGATTCCAGCGCGCCAAAAAACCAGGAGTATCGATGAGCGAGACGGAGAAGACCCCGCGCATACTGCCGCTCGTCTTGACGATCGTGTTCCTTCTCGTCGCCTCCGGCCTCGGGTATCTGGGGCTGAAAGTTCTGGATCGGCTCGATGCGATCGAAAGCCAGGTGACGGCTCTGGGAGAAGAAGCGTCGCGGGCGGCCACCGCTTCGAGCGAAGCGCTCGAGCAGGCTCGACGCGCGGAAGATTCGGCGCGGGCTGCGGCCGAGGGCCGGGAGATCGCAGAGAAGGATAGCGCTCTCGCGCAGGAAACCGCGGCCACGGCGCAGGAAGAGGCGGCGAGCGCGCAGGAGCAGGCGAAGAGCGCTCGCGAAGAGGCCGATGCGGCCAAGGCGGAAGCGGATCGCATCCGGCAGGAAGCGGAAGCGGAGCTCACTCGTCTCGAGGAAGCGCTCAGCAAGGTGGTCGAGACCCGGAGGACGGCGCTCGGCCTGGTGTTGAATCTCGGCGAGGACTCCATCAAGTTCGACTTCGACGAGGCCGAGCTCAAGCCGAAGGAGCGGGAGCTCCTGAGCCGGATCGCCGGAATCCTCCTCACGTCGTCGGACTACACCGTGAGCGTGAACGGCCATACCGACGACGTGGGCACCGAGGACTACAACCAGAAGCTCTCGGAGCGCCGCGCGGAAGTCGTGCACCGCTATCTCCTCGAGGCGGGCGTTCCCGGCGAGATCATGACCGTCACCGGCTGGGGGAAGACGAAGCCTCGGGTGGAGGGCACTTCCGAAGAGGCGCGGGCGAAGAATCGCCGCGTGGAGCTCGGGATCGTGAACAGCCGGGTGAACTACCGGCCCACGGCCTTCGACAACCGGTAGAGGTCGGCCAGGAGGTCGGCCATGCGCGGATAGCGCGCTTCCGGGGCCTTTCGCATCGCTCTCTGGATGATGGCCTCGAGCTCCGGGGGTATCTTCGGGTTTACGGCGCGGGGCGCTTTGGGCTCTTCCTGGATGTGCTTCATCGCGATCGCGATGGGCGACTCACCCCGGAACGGAAGGGCGCCGGTGAACATCTCGTAGAGCACCACTCCAAACGAATAGACGTCGCTCCGGTGGTCCAGATCCGCCTTACCCATCGCCTGCTCGGGCGACATGTAGTCGGGGGTCCCCATGATGATGCCCGTCTGGGTCATCCCCGATCGCTCCGATTTCGTCGTGTCGCGCACGATGCCGAAGTCCATGATCTTCACGTCGCTCTGCGGCGTGAGCATGATGTTGTGGGGCTTCACGTCCCGGTGGACGACCCCCATGTCGTGGGCGGCGACCAGACCCGCGGCGGCCTGTTTCGCGATCGAAAGCCCCACTCCCAGCGGAAGAGCTCCCTTCGATCGGAAGAGCTGCTTCAAGGTCATCCCCTGGATGAACTCCATGCTGATGAACTTGATGCCGTCGGCATCGCCGAAATCGTAGGTCCGGACCACGTTGCGATGGGCGATGCGTCGGGCAACTCGAATCTCGGTCTTGAACCGCTCGAGGATCTGGGGATCCATGCTGGCGATCTCCGGCCTCAGGATCTTCAGAGCCACGGGCTCGTCGAGGTCGCGGTCGTGCGCCTGGAATACCATGCCCATGCCTCCGCTTCCGAGGACCCGCCGGATCTCGTACCGCCGTCCGAGGACCGTGCCGGGCTCGAGCGAGGAGAGAGTGAGAGCGGCTTTCTCGCTCACGCCTTCGACCAGCGTCGCGGCGCTGGTCCCGGATGCTCCGGACGCCGTTCGCGCCGATGCGATCTGCTGCTGGCGGATGGTTCCGGTCGAAAGGCTGTAGACGGGCACGGCCTCGTCGATGCCCTGGAGCTTCAGGGGAGGAAGCGCTTCGGCAGAGGCGCGATCCTGGACCTTGGCGTAGGCTTCGTGCGAGAGGAGCACGTCACCGGGAAGGGCTTCGTCGGCGAGCCTCCCCGCGACGTGCACTGCGCGGCCGAGGAGGCTGTAGTCGAGGCGGTTCGAGCTCCCCACGGCGCCGAAGACCGCGTCTCCGGTGGAAACTCCGATGCCGGGAACGAGGGCCGCCTTGTCGCCGTCGGAGTCGAGCAGATGCTGGATGGATATGGCGCAGCGAATCGCCGGCCACACCTTGTCCTCTCCCTTGAAGATCGCCATCATGCGATCGCCGACGAACTTGTCCACCTGCCCGCCATAGCGCTCCACCAGCTCCGCCTGGCGGCTCAGCGAGTGGTTCACCCGGCGGAGGACCTCCTTTGGATCCTCGCTTCCCTCTTTGAAGGAGGCGTGGGCCTTGAGATCCGAGAACAGGACGGTGACCGGACGTCTCTCGCCCGTCCCGGCGACACCGGGGTCCGTCTTCTGGATCATCTCCGCCGCGGACTTGGAGAGGAACTTCTCCATGACCTGTTTTTCCCGGAGCTCGCCCAGCAGAGATCGAAACGCCGACGCCAGGGCCCCGATCTCGCCTCCGGCAGGCGCGTCGACGTCGCTCGAGTAGTCGCCCTCGCGGATCCGATCGGTGACGGTGACGAGCTTTCGGAGGGGACGCGCGATGCCGCTCGCGAGGAAATGGCTCGCCCCGACCGCGACGGCAATCCCCAGGATCCCTACCAGCAGGACGCTTCTCTGGAAGCTGCGGAACGCGGCGAGCTCCCGGTCGCGCGAGCGGAGCGCGGCGAAGAGACCGACGGGCTCGCCGTCTTCCGCCATGGTGAGCGGCACGAAAATCGCCTGGAACGTCTCCCCCTGGAGAGGCAGGCGCACGTCCTCGGACTCTCCCGGCATCGACGCCGTAGCCAGCCAGTCCCGGAGTGCTTCCGTGCTCCCGGCGAGCGTGGTGCCGGTTTCCCGGTAACCGGCCTCGGTCTTCGCGAAGAACACCACCTCGCAGTCGGCGAAGTGCTTGATGTCCTTCGCCAGCTCGTCGTCGATCTCGTAACCGGTGACCACGGCGCCCAGAATCTCGTCCCCCACGGCGAACGGAACCGAGACCGCGTGGTAGAGACGGTCCTCCTCCCTCCACACGCCTCCGAAGCTCTCCCCCTGGATGGCCTTTCCCACGAGCGGTGTCCCGGAGAGGTCCACCCCGGTGAGCGCGGGAAGGTCGGTGCGAGCGACGATCCTTCCGTTCACGTCGGTGACGATCATGAAGTCGCTTCCCACCTGCTCCACCATGGACTGAGCCGAGTCGAGAGTGGTGGCGGCATCCATCTCGGCGACCGCGGCCTTGAAGTAGGGGCTCTCGACGATGACCGAGTTGATGAGCTGCAGCTTCTCGAGCCGATCGGCCTCGAGGTTCTCGTAGAGCTCGCGGGTGGAGGTGAGAGCGACCCTCAGGGAATCCTGGGCGAGCTGGCTCGCGCGCCGGTAGGAGAACCAGAGAAGGGCGCTGGTGAGGCCTACCACCAGCAGAAGCGAGACCAGGAAGATCTTGGCCTGGAGGCCGAGCCTCGACCAGAAGGAGTCAGTACTTTTCACGCTTGTAGGGTTTCCCGAACTTGTTCAGGTGGGGACGCTTGGCGAACCCGCTGACGTCGATCTGGACTACGAGACCCGTCGCCCCGGACTCGGTGACCGACAGCGGCTGCGTCGTCTCGCCCTCCTCGTGCCAGGCCTTCAAACGGTAGTTGCCGGGGGGTACGTCGTCGATGAGGAACCCGCCGTCCGGGTTGGTCCAGGCGAAGTACGGGTTCTCCATGACCTGAAGGAACGCGCTCATCTGCGGATGGATGTTGCAGTAGATGCGAACCAGCCCCGGTGTCTGGAACGTGAAATCCTTCTTGGCTCCGTTCTTGTAGAGCCCGAGATCGAAGCGGTTTCCCTTCGAGAGGGAGAAAACGTTGTGCATGATGTCGTCGTGGTTGGGGAAGCTCACCGATCCGTTCAGCGGCACCACTTCGATGTGGGGCTCGAACGTCTTTTCCCGGGATGCGATTGAGACCGCGCGCTTCTGGAGGGCCGCGGGGATCTCGGCCCGAACGCCCTCGAGAAACACCAGGACCTCCCGCACGACGGGACGCTTCGCGTTCCCTTTCTCCAGCAGTTCGACTTTCCCCGAGACCGGTGCGGAGACGGCGGAGACGGAGGCGGAGACGAGAATCGAGATTGTCAAAACCGCAATGCGATGAAGCATGGATCAGCCACCCGAGAAGCGAGCTTCATGGTACCATTTTTTCATGCGCTGGTTTTATCTCGCTCTCGCGTTCCCGCTCGCCTCCGCGGTCGCCGTCTCCGCACAGGAGCCGGAAGAGGAGCCCTTCGAGGAATCTCAAGGTGTCCAGTTTCGGGTGTCGGGAGAAGTGAAGGCTCACTATCGCTGGTCGGAGGCCGACAGTTTTCCCCTGCGGTTCTTTCCCCCGGAGTTCGCGCCCGCAGGGCGGAATCAGGTCGAGATGCGGACGGTGTCCCCCGGCTCCTCCCTCGAGATCAGCAAGGCGACGGTGTTCTTCGACGTCGACTTTCCCCACAGCGTGACCGGCCGGGTGAAGATCGACTTCATCGATCTCTACGACCGAAACCCCACCAGCAGCGACCACAACGTCGACGTGGACGAAGCCTATCTTCGATTCGGCAAGAAGTACGAGTCGCTCGAGCCCATGCCGGGAACCCACGTCTACGCGTTGTTCGGAAAGGCCCCCAAGTTCGAGCGCCAGCTCTTCCGGAGACTCGAGAGCTATGGTCTGGTCCAGACCGCCTTCAATCGATTCAACGATATTCAACTGCAGATCGGCGGCAGCGTGGGAAAGAACTTCTATTTCCGCGCTCAGGTCAGCAACGGCAACCCCACGTTCTTCCGCGATCCCAACGTGCTCGCTGGAGACAACGGCGTCGAGCCGCCCCCGCGCCCCGACATCACCCTCGATTCCGGCTTTCCCATCTTCTATCACGCGGAGGTCGAGGAGCTGGCCTTCGACGACAACTTCGAAGGCGGGTTCGGCGGAGGCTTTCGCTGGGCCTCCGAGGATCAGCGGCGGGGGTTCGACGTCCTCGGCTTCTACTACCAGACCACGCTCTCGGACGCGGCGAAGCTGAACGGCACATTCTACGAGGGCGACCTGGATCTCCTCAACGGCGCCGGAGTGAGCCTCCCCATCTCGGGAGACGAGCGCACGGAGTGGGGGGTCAACGCCGACGGACAATGGGGAAACCTGGGAGTCTTTCTCCAGTACGTCGACGAGGAGGCCGCCTCGCTTCCCCGGACGGGGTTCGAGGCCGAAGCCGGCTACGATATCGTGCTCGGCGATCGCGGCGACCCGGGAGCGCTCTTCACCGTGATACAGCCCGTGGTTCGCTACAGCCGGCTCGACAACGGCTTTCGATCCCCCCCTGGATTCGTCGCTCCTAGCGTCATGTGGGACTGGACGAAGATCGACGCGGGCGCGCGCGTCACCATCCTCCAGAACATCGACGTCACCGTGGAGTACTCCTACCACGACATCGAGGCGAGCCAGCAGATCGATCACGACGAGTTCCTGACGACCCTGCGGTTCCGCTTCCCCTAGCTGTTACCAAGAGTAACGACCCCGCCATCGGCTCCAGCCCCTCGGGAACCACGCAAGTTACTCGTGGATCTACCGATACCGGATCACTTCCGTTCGTTGGCCTCCTTCTTGCAGTTATTGGGATGGCAGGAGGTGGACCATGATGCACGTGGACGTTCTCCATTCGAGCGAGACGAACGCGCGCGCCGTCTACCTGGAGGCCGAAGACGGCGGCGTCAATCCCAAGACCCGGGTCCGGGCGGTGTTTCACGACAGAAACGGCGTACGCGAGACGAGCCGGATCTTCGACACCCTGGAGGAAGCCCTCGCTTACGCGCAGACGCTGTATCCGCCGGCGGCGTGATCGCCGCATCGACCGGGTGACGGCGCTCGGTTAGGGTCGGAGTCGCCGGGCGAGGTGGCGAACCGCACGCAACGGGAACCATAAGAGCCTTTTCGCCGCGCGCCTTCCCTTGTGGCGTACGATGCCAAGGAGGCCCCGCGCCTTGCGCGGGTTCATGGCGAGGAGCCCCCAGCGCTCGCGGCGGTGCGACATCCAGTCCTGCTTGTACGCGTCGTTGCCCTGGAGGAAGTCCACCACTTCGACGCGATCCTGGTCGATCACATGGCGCAGCATGTGCGCCGTGAGGATCGTGCCGAGGGAGAGCTTGGCATACTGCGCATCGTAGGCCAGGCTGAAGATGAGGGCGTAGGAGCCGACCACAATCCAGCACTGAGCGGCCGCAGGCACCTCATCGACGTACACGACGCCCACGCGCAGCCAGCCCTGGTTCGCCCATGCACGCATCAAGCCGGGGAGAAAGCCCTGATAGCGCCCCTCGGATTGCCAGCCCATCCGGTACACGCGCTCGCAATCGGCAATGGCCGACTCGATGTCCTCGGTCCGCTTGAAGAGACTGACGCGCGCCCGCGCGGAGGCGTCGAGGCTTCGCGACTTCCGATGGAGGGTGTTCACGAGCCGCGGAGGGAGCCCCCCGAGGATCTCGTCGGCGCTGCGGCCGGCCACCACGAGATACCAGTTGTAGAAAGAGAAGAAGGGATGGATGACGAGCCCCGCCGCGCGAAGGGCGGCGACGAGGTGCCCGAAGATAGGTTCCTCTCGCGCGAGGGGCTCCAGCTTCAGACTCTCGCAGCTGGGCTCATTCGCGATATGGACCATCAGGTCTCGCAGAAGCGGTACGGGATCTTCCACCGTGTCGGCGATGATGGGGTGGCATCGCGTCGTCCACATGGTCGCGAGGGTCTGAGGTCCGCGCAGGCGAAGGCTCCATCCGCCCGGTGCCCTGAGGCGCATGGGGAGGACCACGAGTGGGTTCAGTTCCGGAGGGCCGGCGGAGACGACGTAGAACCGGGTGCCCTGGCCGAGGCTCATGGCGTCCTGGGCGAGGAGCCGATGCCAGGTCAGGCCCGCGGGCGCCTCGCTGCGAACCGAGTCGCGAAACAGGGCGAGGGCGGCCGGCGGCATGTCGGCCAGGCACCGGTACATCGTGACAACCGAGCCGGTCGAGCCGACCATGACCTCGCGGACGCTCGGCTAATTCCGGCTCTCCCGCGCGGAGACCTCGGCGGTGAAGAGGTCGAACGTCAGCGGGCAGAGCGGCTCGCAACGGCGGAGGGAGACGGTCACCTCCGGGACGACGTCGCAGCGGAGGGGCTTCGAGGAAGCACGGTGCACGGCTAGGTAGTATACAGGAGTCCGCCGTCACCCCGGAAACGAGGGACCCGTTCGTCGCGCGCCTTCGATATGATGGCGAGCCGTGCGCAGCACGCCGGTCGGCTACGTCCTTCCCTTCGCGCTCTTTCTCGGTGGATGCGGGGACGAGTCGATTCTCGCTCATCGAGCTCGCGCCCCCGGGCCAGTCGGCCCGCAAAGTGGGCGGCCTCGAAGCGCTCACTCCCGGCTTCCCCTCCGAAGTCACGTTCCGCTTGACCCTTCCGGAAGAGCCTTTTCTCGATTTTTCCGTCGCCGTACTCACGGCGAAGGACGTAAATCGCGGAACCGTCCGGTTCTCGATACGGCTCTCGGCGGACAACCGGAGCTTCAACGTTTATGACGAAAGCGTCCGCGCGCGCGGTGGCGACGCCTTCCACTTCCGAAGAGTGAACCTGGCCGCGTGGCGGGGCCGCGATGTGACGCTCACCCTCGGCGCCGGCCCGGCGCATCCAGAAGCCGCGGGCGCATGGGTGAAAGACGTCGCCGTCGCCTGGGGAGCGCCTCGAGTCGAGAACCGCGAGCTCGAGCCGCCCCCGACGCGGCCGTCGATCATACTTCTTCTGGTGGACACTCTCCGCCGCGACTATCTGGGTTTTCATGGCTTCGAAGGACCCATCTCTCCCAACCTCGATTGGCTCGCGATGGAGTCCGTGGTCTTCGAGAACGCCTTCACCCAGGCTCCCTGGACGAAGCCGTCCATTGCGAGCCTCTTCACATCCCTTCACCCCGATGCCCACGGGCTCGACAACCACGAGGGTCTCTTCGGTCCTCGGGAAAATCGGGCGCTCACGACGGGAGTCCTTCCCTCGGAGGCCGTGACCCTCGCCGAAGCGCTGAAGGGAGCGGGATATCGCACCGCCGCATTCGTGGCGAATCCCTGGGTCCATGGCCGCTACGGGTTCGATCAAGGATTCGACTCCTACGAGGTCGTTACGACCCTTCCGGAGATTCTCGAGCGGGCCCGCGCTTTTTTTCGACAGGACGAGCGACGGCCGTTCTTTCTCTACCTCCATTTCATGGACGTGCACGGACCGTACGACGCTTCGGAAGAGGATTTCGAATCGATGGGGACGAGCCCGAGTCTCGCCGTTCGAGAGGAGCCGCCGGCGGGCGATCTCTCGAAGCTTCCCTCCTATCTCGCGGGGATCCCCTGGTTCCAGGAGGAAGAGTTCCGGAATCGAACGTTCGGGGAGGTCATCGCGTTTCGCCTGTCCCGGAGCCACCCGGTGCGCGCGCGCTACGCGGCGAACGTGCTCGATTACGATCGCCGGATCGGGCCGTTCCTGAACGAGGTTCGCAACTCCGAGCTCGACCGGAACACGATTCTGGTCCTGACTTCCGATCACGGAGAAGAGCTTCTGGAGCATGGAGGATGGGATCACGGCTTCAACCTCTACGAGCAGCAGATTCGCGTTCCGCTCTTGATCCCGGAGGCCCGGCGCCCGCGACGGAGGTCGCAGGGTTGCCGGGGCGGCGAATCTGATCGACGTCATGCCGACGCTCCTCGGGCTCGCGAGCCTGGACGTACCCGATGGAATCGAGGGACGGGACTTGTTCCGATCCCGAGCGGCGGACGGGGCCAGCTATTCCGCGGCGACCAAGCACCGTGAGGGCGTCTATGCCCTCAGGAACGAAAGGTACAAGCTCATTTTCGACTCCAAGACCCGCGCGATCTCGCTCTTCGATCTCGAAGCCGACCCCGGAGAGTACCGCGACATCGCCGCCGCGCGAGAAGTCGAGGCACAGCGGCTCCTCGGGCTCTTGTCCCGTCACATCGAAGACTCCCGCCGCTCCCGCTTGCGCCCCGAGAGCGCCGTCATTCCCGAGGAGATGCGGAAGCGGCTCGAGTCTCTGGGCTACCTGACCGAAACCAAATGAGAGGAGAGTCATGAATATTCTCGCGACCGTCGCGCTCGCAGCCCTTCTTCTCCGCAGCGACGACTACTTCAAGCTCCGTTCCGTGGGGTCGGTTGCGCTCTCGCCCGACGGCTCGTCGGTGGCGTACTCCGTCGTCAACAACGATGGAGAGGGCCGCCCGTACCGGCAGCTCTGGATCGCGAGCGTCCAGGGCGGAAGCCCCCGCCGGATCGGCGGCGACGCCGATCGCGGCGGGGACGCCGTCTGGTCCCCGGACGGCCGCCTCATCGCTTTCAACGGCAGGATCGCCGGCAAGGACGGACTCCACGTCGTGAGGCCCGACGGGTCGGCGCCCCGGTTTCTCGCCGAGATGATCGGAACGAACAGTCCCCTGACCTACGAGGGGAGCTCGATCGCCTGGTCGCCGGACTCGAGAGAGCTCGCCTTCGTCTCGACGACTCCCGGCCCCGAGACCGAGCTCGCGAGCGGCGATCCCGTGGTGATCACTCGTTACAAGTACAAGCCGGACTACTGGGAAGGCTCGACGAGGTTCAACGACAACCGGAGGCGGCACATCTTCCTCGCGAACCTCGACTCCGGCGCCTTGCGGCAGCTGACGCCCGACGGGGCCTATGAAGAGCACTCGATCGACTGGTCCCCGCGCGGAGATGAGATCGTGTTCGTTTCGAATCGAGAGCCCGACCCGGACCTGTTCTACAACCCGGACGTCTTCTCGGTCCGCGTCGCGGACGGCGTCATCCGGCGGCTATCGGCGACGGAATCCGCCGAGTTCAGGCCGCGGTGGTCCCCCGACGGTGAGCACGTGGCGTTCATGGGGACGCGGCGCGGACTGACCGACCTCGAGACCGACATGGAGGATCCCCATGTCTGGCTCATGGACCGGGAGGGTGGGAATCGCCGCGAGCTCGGCTCGGTCCTCGACAACCGCCAGGGCTCGCCCACCTGGTCGCCCGATGGGCGCTTCCTCTACTTCAGCGTGGAGGAGCGGGGCCACGAGCACCTCTACCGGATGGCGGCCTCGGGAGGAGCTCCGGAGATCGTCGTGAGCGAGCCGGGCCGCGTGGTCGACTGGTCCCTCGGCGGGAGCGGCGTTCTCGCTTATGCGTTCCAGGGCCTCGACGACACGGCGCAGCTGTTCCTGGAGGCGGCCCCGGAGCCGCGGCAGATGACGGGTCTGAACGCGGAGGCACTCGCCGGAGTCGAGATCGCACCCGTGGAATCGTTCACGTTCGTGAGCAACGACTTCCGATTCGACGTGGAGGCGTTCTTGACGAAGCCTCACGGCATGACGGCCGAATCCAAGCATCCGCTCATCTTGATGATCCACGGAGGTCCGCACGGCCAGCAGGGCCCGGCGTTCAACTTCAAATCACAATTCTATGCCGCACGCGGATGGGCGACTCTCCAGGTGAACTATCGCGGCTCGACCGGCTACGGCCAGAAGTTCGCCGATGCCGTCTTCGGGGACCAGAACGGGAACGAGGCCCAGGACGTGCTGTACGGGGTCTTCGCCGCCATGAGGCGCAACCCCTGGGTCGATCGCGAAAGGCTCGCGGTCGAAGGGGGAAGCTATGGAGGCCAGCTCAGCTCGTGGCTCGTCACCCAGACTCACATCTTCCGCGCCGCGATCCCCCTCGCGCCGATCATCAACAATCTCAGCTACAACTACATGACGTACTACAACATGTACGAGCAGATGGAGTGGGGCCAGATGCCGCACCAGGGAAACCTGATGGACGTGCTCTGGGAGCGCTCGGCGCTGAAGCACGTGGCGAAGGTGAAGACCCCGACGATGCTGGTCCACGGCGAGAACGACAACGACGTTCCCATCGCCGAGTCCGAGCAGTTCTACGTCGCTCTCAAGGACGTGGGGGTGGAGGCGGTCCTGGTGCGCTACCCGAGAGAAGGCCACGGCCTCGCCGAGCCCAAGCACATCGTGGATCTCATGGAGCGAAGCGTCCGCTGGTACGAGAGGCACTTCGGCCCGGCGAGGCCTTCGAACTAGTTCCGATTCGGCTGCGGAGTCACCCGGAGGTAAGGCTTGAGCTCCTTCCAACCCTTGGGGAACTTGCCTTTCGCCTCTTCGTTCGAGACCGCGGTCACGATGATCACGTCCTCGCCGTCCTTCCAGTTGACGGGAGTCGCCACCTGGTAGTTCGCGGTGAGCTGGAGCGAATCGATGACCCGGAGGATCTCGTCGAAATTGCGGCCGGTGCTTGCCGGATAGGTGATGGTCAGCTTCACCTTCTTGTCGGGACCGATGACGAAGACCGAGCGGACGGTGAGGGTCTCGCTGGCGTTCGGATGGATCATGTCGTACAGACCGGAGACCTTGCGGTCGTGATCGTCGATGAGGGGGAAGTTCAGCTTCGCCCCCTGGGTCTCCTCGATGTCCTTGGCCCACTTGGTGTGGTCTTCGACCTTGTCCACCGAGAGCCCGATGACCTTCACGTTCCGCTTGTCGAACTCCTTCTTCAGCTTCGCGACGGCGCCGAGCTCCGTGGTACAGACGGGGGTGAAGTCCTTGGGATGGGAGAACAGAATCGCCCAGCCGTTTCCGATCCAGTCGTGGAAGCGGATCGTACCGTCGGTCGTCTTGACCTCGAAATCCGGTGCGGTGTCGCCGAGACGAATAGCCATGTTTTGGAACCTCCTCTTCAGGTACTACGCAGATTCGTCACTTTGACCGCCTCTGTCAAGTAAGATGGGCGGTCCGGGAGGTTCGGAAGGGGGAAGCATGATAGCCATCGCATTGGTCGCAGCTCTCGCCGCCGCGCAGACCTGGAGATTTCCTCCGGACAGCGCTCGCTGCCCCTCCAAGTGGGGGGCCGACGACGAGCGCGGCTCCGCGAATCATATGGGCCAGGCGTCCGTGCTCCGCGCCCGGGATCTGATCCGGACGGGCGAAGTGATCGAGCTCGCCCATGAGCTCAGCTCCGACATGCCGCTCTTCGGCACCCGGCGCTTCGATCTCCATACCAAGCGCACCACGATGAACCCGCAGTCGAACCGCCGCGGCTCGAACGAGGAGATCGTGATCGCGGAGATCGGGCAGGTAGGGACGCAGTTCGACGGCTTCGCGCACCAGACGCACGAGGACCTCTGGTACAACTGCATTCCCGCGAGCGAGAACGCCACTCGGAGCGGGTTTACCCGGCTCGGCATGGAAAAAGTGGGGATGCTGATGACCCGCGGCGTACTCCTCGACGTAGCCGGACTCAAGGGAGTCCCGATCCTCCCCGACAATTACGAGATTACGGTTGCCGACCTCGAGGCGGCGCTATCCCGCCAGAATCTGAAGCTCGCGCCCGGGGACGCCGTACTGATCCACACCGGTTGGGGAACGCTCTGGGAGAAGGACAACGCCCGCTACGTGAAGAGCTGTCCCGGCCTCGGCATCGCCGCGGCCGAGTGGCTCGCCCGGCAGGATCCGATGCTCCTCGGCTCCGACAACTGGCCCGTCGAGGTCGCTCCCAACCCGGACCCCGAGCTCTCGCTTCCGGTGCACCAGATCGCCCTCGTGGTGAACGGCATTCACCTTCTCGAGAACATGAAGCTCGACGAGCTCGCGGCGAAAGGAATCCACGAGTTCGCGTTCGTGATTCAGCCGATGAAGCTGAAGGGCGGGACGGGATCGACCGTCTCCCCGGCGGCGATCAGATAGTCACGACGGCCAGGCTCGGATCGTTTCCGAAGCCTCGGACCAGCAGGACGTTCTGTCCCTCGACCCCGAGACCGAGATCGCGGGCCAGGCGGCGAGCCAGATCCTCCGGGCGCTCGAACTCCTTCTCCTCCACCAGCCGGGGAATGATGCCCCAGAGAACGCCGGTCTTCCGGCACGTGCTCGGGTCGGGGGAGGTCGCGACGATCGGCGCCGCGGGCCGCGACGCGCTCATGACCTGAGCGGTGCGGCCGCTCTTCGAGATCACGACGATCGCCCGCGCTTGCATGTCCCGCGACAGCTGGGCCATCGCTTTCGCGAGCGCGTCCTCCGCCGGCATGGGGGCCACGGAGTCCTGATTCTGCGAGAGCCCGCGGAAGCCTCCCGCGTGCCAGAGATAGGCCTCGGTCTCTCGAGCGACGGTGTCCATCATCTCGACGGCCTGGACGGGATACTTCCCCGTCGCCGACTCCGCCGAGAGCATCACCGCGTCCGCCCCGCTTCGCACGGCGAGAGCCACGTCCGAGACCTCGGCCCGGGTGGGCCGGGGCTTTTCCACCATCGATTCCAGCATCTGGGTCGCCACGATCACCGGCTTCGCCTTGGCCCGCGCGAGGTCGGTGAGCTGAATCTGGATCAGAGGCACTTTCTGCGGGGGCATCTCGACTCCGAGGTCTCCGCGCGCGACCATGATGCCGTCCGCCGCGTCCAGGATGGCGTCGATATCGTCGAGCGCCTCCGGCCTTTCGATCTTGGCGATGATGGAAGCGCGGTGCGCCGCTCGCGGCGACCAGGCTCCTCAGCTCCTCGACGTCGGAGGCGCGCCGAACGAACGACAGGGCCAGGAAGTCGACCCCGAGCCCCAGAGCGAACCGGGCATCGCTCTGGTCCTTCTCGGTCAGCGACGGCGTCGACAGAGCGACACCCGGGAGATTCATTCCCTTGCGACTCTTGAGCTCCCCGCCCGCCTCGACCTCGCAGGAGACCTCCGTCCCTTCGACTCGGAGGACGCGAAGCGCGAGGGCCCCGTCGTCGAGGAGAATGCGATCGCCTTCCTTGACGTCCCGCGCGAGCGCCTCGTAGTGGGTGGGGATGAGGTCCCCGCCGCCGGGAACGGCGCGGGTGGTGACCGTCACCCGCCGGCCCTTCTCGAGGAGGATGCTCCCTTCCGGAAAATCCCCCACGCGGATCTTGGGACCGCTCAGATCGGCGAGGATCGCCGTGGGTCGCCGCCTCGATTCGGCGGCGCTCCGCACGCGGGCGTAGGTCGCGCCGTGGCCCTCCTGCGTGCCGTGCGAGAAGTTGAGCCGGAAGACGTCGACCCCTGTTTCGATGAGCCGCGAGAGCGTCGGCTCATCGCTCGAGGCCGGTCCGAGCGTGGCGACAATCTTGGTCCGGCGATACTTGAGAGGCTCGATACGAGAGCCGATGCGCATCCTGTCATTTTGTCATGATCCGGCGACCCGCATCGTGCTGTCAGGAGCGACTCCGAGGCACCGCGTCCTCGAGCTCGACTCGCACTCATGCTCCGGGGACTGGCCATCGCGCGAGGACCTAGAACCGACCAGTGGAATGGTCCAGTGGTCGCATGCACTGGCGCAGTGAGGCGAGGACCGACGGCGTGCATTGGGCGTGGGCCCGGAACCGGGGGCGGCCCGCGAGGCGGCCGTGCAGCGCGGGGAGGCTGTAGAAGGGCACGCTCGGGTACCAGTGGTGCTCGATGTGATAGCCGACGTTGCGCGGGAGGACGAAGAAGCGCGCGAGCGGACCCGGGACGGTGGTTCGCGTTCGGGCGTAGCGCGGGTCCTCGGAGCGCACAGCGGAGTGCTCGCACACGAGGCGGATGTACTGCGCAGCGGCGTGCCACGTGCAGTAGGGCAGGACCCAGTAGATGGCGAACTCGAGCCAGAGCCCGTAGCGAGTCAGCAGCGCGAAGACGGCAGCCCACCAGAGCATCCGCACGCCGTGCGCGGCCGCGGACGCGCCGTACATGAAGCCGCCGACCAGACCGCGCGCGATCCAGAACATCCCCGTCAGCACGGCGGCACGGCGCAGCAGCTTCAACACGACCTGCAGCGGGGTCTTCGGGTAGCGCCACTCGGGCGCCAGCCGGCCCTCGGCGTCGTGCGTGTGCCACAGCGATCGATTGCCGTCGCCTGCCTTGCCGAGGTGGCGATGGTGCGAACCGTGGAAGTGGCGAAAGCCCTGCACGGAGATGAACATCGGCCAGGCGAGGAAGATGTTGGCTACCCAGTCGTTCCATGCGCGGCGCGGCAGCAGGCGAAAATGCGTCGCGTCATGGTTGATGACGGTCAACGCGTGCTGGCGCGCGCCGATCACGAGGATCGCGATGACCGTGACGGGCCACGCGTCGGCGGCGATGGCGACCGAGATCGCGGCCGCGAGGATGGACCATTCGACCGCGATCGCGCCGAGTGCCCGCGTGGGCGAGAGCTGGGAGAGCGCGAAAAGCTCGTCGGCGGCGAGCCGGTCCGGGACCGGCTCCAGGGCGTCGTGCGGGTGCGTCGAGCTCATGCGGCCTGCTCCGGATAGAGCTCGGCGAGGGCGGCGAAGCCGGGCTGACAGGCGTCGTCGAGCGCACGCAGCTCGGCGGTGTCGACGCTCTCCGCCTTCGTCGCGGAGGGCCGGATCTTCTGAGCCGCCGCGCGCACCCACCCGTCGTCCACGTACTCGGGTCCGAGGAACGCGGCGAGTCGCGAGAGCGAGCGCTCCGGATCGGCGAGGAAGTCCTCGTAGCGCATCGTGAGCACGCGATCGCGCGGAAGCGAGGCCAGTTCGCGCACGCCCGCCCTGATCTCGCCCGACCAGTAGTGGCCGCACAGAGGCAAGGGCGTCTCCCAGCCGCGAAACGCCTCGGCGTCGAACGCCTCGGGCAGAAACGGCATGAGATCGTCGGGGACGTCGCCGATGAAGGTGCGGTCGCTCGACTCGTACGGATCGACGCCGAGGATCTCGGTCAGCTGCATCGCGGTCAGGGCCATGCGAAACCCGTAGTGGCGGCTCATCGACCGCGCGCAGGCTCGGCCGTCGCGCACGATGTGAACGAATCGCGCGCCGGGGAACGTTTGCACGAGGCGTCGCACGATGCGGAGCGAGCCGCCCGAACGCTCGACCCAGATCCGCTTGCCGAAGCGCTCGGTCAGCCAGGCGAACAGCCGCGCATAGTGCTCCGCCATCGTGGCCGGAGGCAACCCGGCGACGAAGACCTCGACTTCCGAGAACAGCGCGTTCGCATCGGGCGTGAGATGCGGGAGAGTCGTCTGCATCAGCGCGGGAACGCCCGTCTCGGCAGAGAATCGCGTCGAGGAGTCGGGCCGATAGAGCATTTCCGGAATCCCGACGCCGTGGCGCACCATCGTGGATTGCTTGGGGTGCGCGCCGGCGAGGTGGCGCCAGAGATCGCCCGCGTCGACCGCCTCCGGCGCGAATGCCTGCGCGATTCGCCCGCCGAAGTCGGTCGTGAAGCAGAAGAACTCCGAAAGGCTCAGCACGCGGTCGTGCTCGCGCAGGAGGTCCGAGAGCATCGTCGATCCGCAGCGACCGGTCCCGACGACGAAGAACGGCGAGGGCCCGGCCATCGTCAGCTGGCCACCGGGAGATTGCGGCGCTCGCGCTCGAGTCGGGCGAGGTACCAGCGGCCGAGAGACTGGATGCTCGCGGCATCGTAGACGGTGTCATCGCATCGCTCGCCGCCGAGTGCCGAATCCGTGCGGCTCCGGTCGAAGCGGCGGTCGGCGG
Source organism: uncultured Acidobacteriota bacterium (assembly GCA_963716925.1). Lineage (GTDB taxonomy): Bacteria > Acidobacteriota > Vicinamibacteria > Marinacidobacterales > SMYC01 > DAISKN01. Next base: position 468,909 of record CAVQUX010000006.1, read on the forward strand.
TGATGTACGAGCGGTAGAAATCGAGACGCTCGTCGAAGCGCGCGTCGAGCCACTGGAGCTCGGCCGTATCGCGGACGAAGATCGGCCGAGGGAGCTCGAGCACGTCGAAGATGGCATTGACGGCCATTGCGATCGGAGGCGGCGACGGGTTGGTCAGGTGATAGACGCCATTTGACACTGCCGAGCGGCCAATCGAGACCGCCTCCCGGGCCACGGCGTCGATCGGTACGAGGTTGATCAGCGCCTCCGGATCGATCCGCAGGCGCAGCGGCCTGCGCTCCAGCAAGCCGGCCTGCATCCGGTTCACCATCCCGCGAAACTGCACCAGCTGGCGCACGAAGCCGTAGAACCCGGTGAACGTCGTCGCCGAAAGCGTGCGGCTGTGGCCGACGACGATGCTCGGACGGAAGATACGGACACGCTGGCCGAACGCGAAGCGGACGATGCTTTCCGCATCGACCTTGCTACGCTCGTAATGGTTGTTCACTTCCACTTCGGCGATGGGTTGCTCGCGAATGATCCCCGTCCTCCGTCCAGCGACGTAAGCCGTGCTCACGTGGTTGAAGGACTCGGCGCCGAGCTCCGCCGCCAGCTCCAGCACGCGCCGCGTGCCGTCGACGTTGGTGGCACGTATCTCGTCGGCATAGCGGTCTTCGTAGCGAAGCGAGGCGGCACAATGCCAAACCTGGGTGACGCGCCCGATGCTCGCACTCGTCACGCCGCACGCTTCCCTGGCCACGTCGCCCGCGACGACGCGACACCTCGCGAGGGCGGCAGGGATGTCGACCGGGGAGGAGTAGGCCTCGGCCGCATGGGTGAGCGCTTCGGCGAAGCGAGTCCCAGCTGTCTTTGCTCCTGGGCGTGCGAGCACGACGATGCGGTCGGTCGTCCGCGCCAGAAGCTCGAGTACGATTGCGGCGCCGACGAAACCTGTCGCTCCAGTGACGAGGTGGGTCGAGGTCACGGCCGCCGGGTGCGCGGTTCGAAAGTCGAAGGCGGGCTCATGTCGAGGACACACCGGTCGCCCGTTGAGGCTTGCCTTCTCGCTCTCCCCATCGGCGAGAAACGGGAATGCCAGTGAGTCGCGCTTTTCGCGCGCCCGACGGCGGAGGCGGTAGGTCAGGGGGACGGCTCGATTTCGCATCGCATCGGACTCCTCATGATCTGCTCTGGCGGAACGCTTCCCTTCCAGCAACTTCCAGCAACTTCCAGCGACTTCCAGCAACGTCTAGCAACTTCCGCGCCAGGGATGGAGAAGGAGCCGGTTCCTGCGAAACCCTTCCCGCGGTGGTGGTTGGCGCGAAGACGACGAGGGTTCCTTGTAGCTCGAGGCACTACAGGAGGCGGTCCGGAATGATTGTCGCCGCGAGTGAAACTACAGTAATCAGGAAAGAGAATTGCTCTCCTCGGGCATAAGGAAAGGGCATGTCTCGATGAAGGCGCCGGCCGATGGAGTCGCTGACCGGTAGCTCTCCGCGCCGGGTGGCGTCGAGGTTCGCTCCGTTCAGCCCGAGCGACATCCCGAAGCGAGTGGATCGCCTGGCCGGACCCGACTAAGCTTCTGCTCATGAAGACACCTCGTTTCGCACGATGGTTTCTCGGTCTTCCATTGTTCATTGCGACCTCCCTCGACGCCGCTCCCGGTTACCAGTACTTCGTCGCCGGCAATCCCGCGGACGTGACCACCCCGACGAGCGGTCTCCTAGTGCTCCAGGGTGGCGGCACGGACGTCGACCAGAACTTCATCGCCATGGGGGAGCGCTCGGGCGGAGGCGACTTCGTGGTGATCCGGGCCTCGGGAACGGACGCTTACAATCCGTACATCCTCGAGCTCTGCGGCTGCGATTCGGTCGCGACCATCATCTTCAAGAACCACAACGCATCCTTCAACAGGTTCGTCATCGATACCATCCGGAACGCCGAGGCTCTCTTCATCGCCGGGGGAGACCAGTCCGACTACGTGAAGTTGTGGAAAAATACGCCCATCGAAGACGCGATTCATCACGTCGCCGCGAAGCCGGCACCCGTCGGCGGGACGAGCGCCGGAATGGCCATCATGAGCGAGTTCCTGTACTCGGCGATGAGCAACAGCAGCTTGACGTCCGAGGAAGGCCTGTCCGATCCGTTTCACCGCGACCTGACCCTGGACCGCGACTTTCTCGCGCTCCCGAAGCTCCAGGGAACCATCACCGATCAGCACCTGCAGGAGCGCGACCGGATGGGCCGCACCGTCGCGTTTCTCGCGCGCCTGGTGAAGGATGGATGGACCGCGGAGGGCCGGGCGATCGCCGCCGACCGGGAGACCGCGCTCCACGTCGACCCGGTGGATGGATCGTCGGAGGTCTTCTCGACAGCCGCGCATCCGACGCCCTTCGTGTACTTTCTCCGGACGCCCGGTCCGCCTGAAGTCTGCATTCCGGAAACGCCTCTGACCTATCGCAACGTCGCCGTTTACCGGATCGGTCCCGGCGGAACGTTCGACCTGCACCGTTGGCGCGGAACCGGCGGAATCCACTACACCTTGACCGCGGAAAACGGGGTTCTCACCTCGTCGAACGGCCAGATCTACTGAAGGCCGATCCGGTCCGTCCGGAACGTTTCCGCGGAAACCTCCCCTCCAGGTCTGTTTACCACCAACTTCGTAACCCACAGGTAGAACGTGGGGAGCGCCAGGAGGGTGAACGCGGTCGAGGTGACCAGACCTCCCACCATCACGATCGCCAGCGGCCGCTCGATCTCCGTTCCATGGAGCGGAAGCAGGAGAAGCGGCAGGAGGCCGAGGGTCGCCGTCGCGGCGGTCAGAAGCTTCGGTCTCACGCGGCCGATGCTCGCCTCCCGGAGTGCGTCCTCGAACGGCCGTCCATCGGCCGCGAGCGCGCGGGTCTGGGAGACCAGCACCAGTCCGTTCTGGACGGCGATGCCGAAGAGCCCCATGAGGCCGACGAGAGACGAAACGTTCCAGGTCTCACCGGCGAGGAAGAGCGCCAGAATGCCTCCGACGAAAGCGTCGGGGAGAGTCGCCAGGATCACCAGCGTCTCAGCCACCGAGCCGAGGGCGAGGTACAAAAGAATGAATACCGCGGCCACGGCGACCCCGATGGCCACGGCGAGGGATCGGCCGGCGCGCTCCTGGCTCTCCACTCTGCCGGCGACGTCGAAGAAGTAGCCGGCGGGAAGCTCGAGACTCGCGACCAGCCGTCGGCGGACTTCTCCGGCGACGCTTCCGAGGTCCCGCCCTGAAACTCCGGATTCGATCGCGATTCTCCTCGTCCCCGCCTCGCGCCGGATGACGCCGGGCCCGAAGCCCTCCTCGACCCGGGCAAGCTGCTCCACGGGAATCCGCGTCCCGTCGTGTCCGTGGAGCAGAAGAGAGCGAATCGCGGAGACGCTCCCGCGTGCCTCGTCGCCGAGTCGCACGACGAGGTCGAAGCGCCGCTGGCCGACCCATATCTCCGACGGCTCCGCCCCGGCGAGAGCGACCCTCACCGCGGTCACCACGTCCCCCGGCGTGAGCCCGACGCGGGCGACTGCCGGCCGATCCACCGCAACCTGGATCTGCGGCTGGCCTACGAGCTGCTCCACGCGGAGGTCCGTGACCCCCTCGACTTCCGCAAGGATCCGACCGGCCTCGCGGCCGAGCTCTGCGAGGCGATCGAGGTCCGGGCCGAAGATGCGAACGGAGATATCGGCCGGCGTTCCCCCGAGGCCCTCGTCGATGCGCATGCCGAGAGGGGTTGTGAAGAGCACCGACACTCCAGGTATGCTCTTTAGCGCCTCGCGCATCTCCTCCTCGATCTGCTCGAGGCCGCGCGCGCGATCTCGCTTCAGGATCACGAGAACGTCCGAAAGGGTGTGGGGCATGGGATCCTCGGTGCGCTCCGCCCGGCCGGTCCGGCGCACGACGTCCTCGACCTCCGGAATTCCACGGAGCGCGTCCTCGACCCGGTGGTTCACGCGGTCCACCTCGTCGAGGGAGGCCTCGCTCGGAAGAACGGTCTGTAGTAGAAGCGCGCCTTCGTCGAGACGCGGCATGAAATCAGTCCCCAGTCGAAAGGCGAGCACGATCGCGGGGACGGTCAATGCGAGCGAAGCCACGCGGACCGCGGCACCGTGGCGGAGCGCGCGGTCGAGCAGAGGCGCGTACCCCGCCTTGATGCGCCGCAGCAGGCGAACGTCCTCAGGGTGATCCGCGGGAGGGGCGCGAAGCACGCGGGCACCCACGGTCGGCACGAGAGTCAGCGCCAGAAGAAGCGAAGCGGAGAGCGTCGCGATGACCGCGGCCGCCAGGGGCCGGTACATGCGCCCTTCGATTCCGGTCATCGCGAAGAGCGGAAGGAAGACCGCGATCACAATCAGCGTCGCGAAGGCGATCGGCCGGGCGACTTCGGAGGCGGCTCGAAACACCGTCTCCCGCCGCGGCCGGTCGCGATCCGTTCTCAACCGGTGGACCGCGTTCTCGGTCACGATGATCGCGGCATCCACGAGAAGACCGACGGCGATCGCGAGACCGCCCAGGGTCAGGGTGTTGAGTCCGACTCCGAGCGGCCGCAGCAGGAGCCCGGCGAGGGCGACCGAGAGCGGAAGGGTGAGGGTGACGAGGAGGGCCGCGCGCGCGTCGCCGAGGAGGAGAAAGAGGACGGCGACGACGAGAACCGCACCCACCAGGACCGCCCTCCCGACTCCGCTGAGAGCGTCGTTCACGAGCTGGGATTGGTCGTAGACGACCCGCACTTCGATTCCCGCCGGAAGCGATCGCCTCAGGTCCTCGATCGCGCCGCGCAGGTTCGCCGCGACCCGCACCGTGTCCGCGCCGAACTGCTTGACGACGCGGCAGCTCACCACCTCGCCCCGCAGGCGATGGGCGATTCCGCGGCGAATCGCCGGCGCCTCCCGGACCTCCGCCACGTCGCCGAGGAGCACCGGAGCTCCGCCCCGAATCGCGACGACCGTCGACCTCAGGTCCTCGACCGAATCGGCACGGCCGATGGCGCGCACGACCCACTCGATGGAGCCCTGGGTGATGAAGCCGCCCGCGGCGTTGAGGTTCGCCCCCTCCGCCGCGTGCAGGACTTCGTCGAGCGTCACGTTTCGCGCCGACATCCGGTCGGGATCGAGCTGCACCTGGAACTGGCGGAGGTAGCCTCCGAGCCGCTCCACCGCGGCGACTCCGGGAACGGCGAGAAGGCGGTTCCTCACCTCGAACTCCGCGAAGTCGCGAAGCGTCATCAGGTCCGCGGCGCCTGGCTCGGCTTCGAGGGTGAACTCGAAGATCTCGTTCAACCTTCCCGTGAGGCTCGAGAGAAGCGGCGTCTCGGTGCCGGGAGGAAGCCCTGGAGTCGCCTGCCCCAGGCGCTCGGCCACGAGCTGGCGGCTCAGGAAGTAGTCCGCGTCGGGCTCGAACTCGACGGTGATCTGGGAGACGCCCATTTGAGACGACGAGCGAACGCGGCGGACCTCGGGCAGACCCGCGAGAGCGGTCTCGATGGGGATGGCGACCGCGGTCTCGAGCTCCTCCGCTCCCATCGCTTTGTTCTGGACGATGACGTTGAAGATGGGGATCGAGAGATCGGGAAAGACGTCTCGCGGAAGATCCCGGAGCCAGAGCGCGCCGAGAGCGGCTCCGGCCAGGACGAGGACGACGGTGAGGGCGGGCTTTCGAAACGACGCGCGCAGGAGGGAATCCATCTCTAGTGCTCGTGCGCATCGCCCGCGCCGCGGGCCTTGTCCGCCTCGGCTTTCAGCAGAAAGGCGCCTTCGACCACCACCGTCTCGCCGGCCGAAAGGCCGGAGACCACCTCCATCTCACCCCCGAGGTCCCGGCCCCGTCCGACGGTGCGGATCTCGAAAGCCCCCGCTTCACGCGGGAGGAACACCACCCAGTCGTCCTCGACCCTCTGCATGGAGGCGGCAGGCACCGCGACCACGGAAATGCCGTCCCCTCCGAGATCGATGGCGGCCGTCGCCGACATGCCGGGCCGGAACAGGCCATCGGGGTTCTTCAGCGTGAGCCGGATCGGCACGGTGCGTGAATCGGCGTCGACCTGGAGGCCGACCTGATCGACCCTGGCCTCGAACGTTCTTCCGGGAAGCGCCGGGAACGTGACGCGCGCCAGGGCACCCACGCGAACCCGGGCCGCGTCGCGCTCGAAGGCTTGCACCACCAGCCAGAGCGTCTCGAGAGCCGCGATCTCGAAGAGGGGCTGCGAGGGGTCAGCCTGCTGCCCCACCACCGCCGTTCGTTCGAGCACCACGCCCGCGAGCGGGGAGCGGAGCTCGAAGAGCGAGGGATCGTCACCCTCGGACTTCGGCGCCGCTCCGAGCGAAGCCAGCGAGGCGCTCGCGGCCCGGAGCTCGGCATCGGCGGCTTTCATATCCGCCTCAGCTTGCTCGACTTCCCGCCGGGACGCGATGCGCTCGGACGAGAGCGCTCTCTTGCGATCGAGCGTCTGGCGAGCGAGCTCCACCCGCGCTTCCGCGCTGATGTGCTCGGCACGGGCCCTTCCGAGCTCTACGCTCCGGAGCTCGACCAGGATCTCCCCCCGATCGACGCGCTCGTTCGAAGCCGCGTGCAGCCGAATCACCTGCGCCGGGATCGGCGAAGCGACTTGCGCGTGATGGTTCGCGTCGACCCGGAGCTCTCCGAGCATGGAGGCTTCGTCCGCGCCGCGATGCGCCTCCACCTGGAGCGTCGTGATCTTCAGGTCTCGAAGCATGTCCGGTGCGATCCGTAGAAACCCCTCAGGATCGTCCGCGCCTTCCTCGGCGCCACTCTCTTCGATCGACCCTTGTTCGACGGGTCGCTCCCTCGGACCGCAAGCGGGAAGCAAGAGGAGAAGGAAACCGCTCCATCGGCTCATGGCAGCACCCCCGCGGCGAGCTCGAAGTCGACGGCAGCGACAGCGAGCTCGAGCTCTCGCTCAATCGTCAAGACCCGCACCTCGAGCGCGTCCCGGCGCAGGAGGAAATACTCGAGAAGCCCGATTTCTCCCGCCTCGTAGCTCCGCGCGGCGAGAACCTCGTTGTCCGAGACGGACGGGAGCGCGCCAGCCGTCATCGCCTCAGCCGCGTCCGATCGTTCGCGGTAGACCTCGTATGCCGTCTGCAGCTCGGCCGCGACCGCAGTGCGAGCCCCCGCGAGCTCCAGCGCGAGGCGGCGGCCGCGCGCCTCAGCTTCTGCGCGACGGGCTTCGCCGGTCGCGGTCCAGGGAAGTGCCAGAATCCCCCCGAACCGGACGACGTCGCTCCCTTCCTCGCGCTCGTAGTCGACGCTCACCCCTACGTCGAGGCGGCCTTCCGCACCGCCGAGGCGCTCCTCCGCCTCCGCCCCGCGAACCTCGGCGGCGAAGGCGCGGAGCTCGGGGCGCTCCGCCGCGCGGGCGAGGATCTCGTCCGCAACGAGTCGGCCGTGCTCCGAGAGGTCGCCTTCGAGGAGGATCGGGATCTCGCTCGCGATCGCGAGGAGAGATCGAAGACGCCCTTCCGCCGCGAGCTTCTCCGCCGAAGCCTCCGCGAGAGCAGCCCTCGTACGGGCCTCGGCGATCCGGGCGAGGTTGAGGTCGATGGCCCCGACGTCTCCGAGCTCGAACCGGCGTTCGGTGGCCCGCCGGAGCTCCGCCGCGTCGTTCAGAGTCTCGGTCGCGAGGGAGAGCCGGTCCCTTGCCGCGAGTCCGCGAAGGAACGCCGAGCCGACGTCGCGCAGCTCCCGGCGGAGCGCGATCTCGCTCGCTGCGGTCTCGCGATCGATATCCGCCTCCGCCGAGGAAATGCGGGCGCCGCGGTGGCCGCCGACCTCGAAGAGCTGCTCGAAGCCGACGTCGACGTCCACGGTTCCGCTGTCCGGGCCGTCGCGCGGTCCCGCGGAAGCCGCTACCGCCGGCCGCGCCCGAAGACGCGCTGCGGCGCCGATACGCCGCGCCCGGGCTTCCTCGATCCGGGCGCGGGCCGCGAGGACCGAGGGCGCGCTCTCGCGCGCCCTTCGAAAAGCGGACTCGAGGGTCAGGATCTCCTGGGCTCCCCGGGTCGGCGCGGGCACCGCCACAGAGAGAAGAACCACCGCCAGAACGAAACACGATCTTCGGGACATAACACTCCTGTTTCTTCGTGCCGGCCGAGGCCGGCGGATTGCGAAGCGTCAGGAGAGTTTCGGTATGTGCAGGATTTCGCTCGGAAGAGGAGGAGGCAGGGACGGGTCACGCGCCACGCAAACGCCCGCGGGAAGGAGGAGCGCGCCCGGCAAAGGAGCGACAGCCGCTATCGTGAGTGGCTGGCGCAAGCAGCAGGCGCAGAGGAGACAGCCTCGCTCGCAGTCGTCGTCCTCACCGCCGCCCATCTCGTTCACGGCGGAAGCGCACTCGTCGGGAAGGAGAATCGCGTAGGCTCCTGAAGCACCCAACGTCGATGCGATCAGAACGAGCGCCGCCGCCGAGCGAGGCATGGGGTTATTCTAACGCACATGCGAGCGGCCTTTCCGCTCCTCCTCCTCGTCTCCGGATGCGCGCCGAGTTCGGTCGTAATGAATCAGGCCGTTTCCATGACCGGCCTGACGTCCTCGCTGAACCCGAGAACTTCCAGCACTCCTGGCTCCCTCTTTTCCGGGAGGGCCTAGGCCTCCGGGCTCTCGTGCCGGTCGAGAGACGCGTACTGCCGCAGCGCGCGGAACGGGAGGTTGTACAGCTCCATCAGCTGGAGCGCCTGGAACGGCAGGTTCTTGACCACGAACACGTCCGAGAGGTCGATGCCGTCCCTCTTGCGCGTCGTGCCGAGGGAGCTCGCGAGGGTCTCGTCCTTGTGGCAGAGGAACATCGCCTGGCGGTAGGCCGCCTGGGGATGCTCCTTGTACTTCATGTCGAAGATGGAGTTCACCTGGGCGTCGGCGATGTCCTGCAGAATCCTTACGACTTCTCGATAGTCGACCTTCATCTCCGAAACGACTTTCTCGATCGCCGGGCGGGCTTCGAGACGGATGGCTTCCATTAGACCCTTTTCGGCTTCGTCGAACGACAACGCCGGGTCGGGAAGCCACTTCTTGAAGAAAAAGCTCTCCATGACCTTCGATAGCGAGTCCTCGGAGGCGGTCTTCCGCACCTCCTCGATCTTCCGCTCGATCTCCTTGTCCAGCAGGCGCTGGCGAAAGACCTGGTTGAAGACGTAGAGGTAGAGCTCGCGCCGCCTCAGGTACGCGTCCCGCCTCTGGTGCAGATGGGCAAGAAGAGCGGGGCGCTTCTTCAGGAGATCCGCGAAGGTGTGGTGGATGCGGTCGTAGCTCTCGCGCAGACGGCTCTCCAAATTCGCCTCGCCCGCGAGCCCCTCGACCGCGCTCAAGGCGATCGACTTCTCCAGAATCTCCCGAATGCTGATCCTGGAGAAGACGTCCTTCACCTTCGCTTCGGTGTCGCTTCCCTTCTTCAGCTTGGCTCCGCGATCCGAGGCCACCTGTTTCAGCTCCGTCACCTTCGATTCGATGTCCGAGCGGATGCGCTTCCAGTCGGAAGTGAGCTGCTGCGCCGTGCCGCTCCGATGGTCGAGAAGCTGCTGGACTCGGAAGAACGCCTGAGTGAACAGGGAGTCGATTTCCGCGAGGTCGAGACCCGCGGCGCCCGCGGTGAGGGCGTCCCGGATCCGGTCGGGCACCTGAAGAATCATCTCGAGAGCGAGGTCCCGCACTCTCCCTGCGAAGCGGCTGCGCTCGTGGTCGAGCTGGGAGAGGAATCGCTGGAGGTAAGCGTCGGGCGGCGCCGACATCTCGATGTCGTACTTCGCGAGGACATCGATGGCGGCGAGGTCGAACCAGCGCTCGTTCTCGAGCGAGTGCCGCACGACCTCCTGGAGGAGCTGGGTGAGCTTCGCCGCATGGGCCCTGGCGAGAAGCGGTTCCACCATCTTTTCGACCTTCCCCGGTGCCGGAGGACCCGAGGGGAAGAACTTCTCGCACAGGCGGATCATCAGCAGGTACTCCATCTCGTCCCGCACCATCTGCTGGATGGAGGGAAGGAACGAGAGCGCCGTTCCCGAGATCGGAGCGAACCCCTGTCCCGCGGGAAAGCCCCGGTAGAACTCCTGTACGCCTTCGCTCGCGCTGATGCGCTCCGGCAGGAGGACGAGATCGAAATAGACCTTGGTCGCCGCCGCCTGCCCCGAGACCTCCATATCGTCTTCGTCGAGGGACTCGCAGTAGCAGAAGACGACGTCTTCGAACGGAGGGCCGGAGATCGAGGGCAGGCTTCGCTTGAGGTCGGGGTAGCGCGGCTGGAAGGGCTCCTTGAGCGACGCATGGCTGTCGATCTCCTCGAGCACCTTCCGCGTCGCTGGCAGCCACGCGTAGGCGCTCTCGGGAATAATCGTGGGAAAGGCGGTCAGCACCTTGATGCGCGGGCTCAGGATGATGTTCTCGCGAAAGAAGCTCTTGAAGAGATAGCCGAGGTGCATCAGGTTCGAAGCCATGTGCTCCTCGACGAGAAGGCCCACCAGGTAGACGGTCAAAGGGGTGTTGGCGAAGTTGAAGACTTCGCGGTTGAGGAGCCCGAGGAGCCGCTCCCGATACGGGAGGTACGACTCAGCCACCGGTTTTCCCCCATCGATCTCGAGCTGGTGGTAGACGATGTTCCTCTCGATGGGGAGCGCCTTGACGCGCTCGATGACCGAGCTTCCGAACCCGCCCAGGCCGACGACCAGGTACTGGCTCAGAGACTGATCCATCGTCCCTCCGAGAGCGCCTGGCCGAGGTTGAAGATCCTCCGCTTCTCCTGATCGTCCAGAGCCGAGCTCTCCTTCTCGACGAAAGCCAGGACCTCCCGTCCGAGCTCGCGGGGGCTCTCCTTCCTCTCCCCGAGCCTTTTCGCCATCGAGTCGAACGCGGCGCGCACGGCGCCCGAGAGCTCCGCCTCGGGCGAGTGATAGTTGTCGAGGATCGAGCCGATGTCGGGTCCGAGCTTGCACGCTCGGGGGAAGGTTCAGCTTCAGATCGGCGTCGGCGCGGAACAGGAACGTCTCCTCCTGAGGGCTCCAGACGATCCAGCCGCTCGCGAACGAGAGATAGAAGTGGTCCTTGAGGCGTTCGAGCGTTTTGTTGGGAAGCGCCTCCTTCAGGTCGTAGAGCTTCGTCGGACCGAACATGTGGATCTTCTCGTGGCCGAGGAGGTGATTGCGGTAGATCCCCGCGGAGTCGCTGATGAGGTGGAGGAGGCTCGAGGCGGTGAACCCGTGGTAGAGGGACAGGAAGTGGATCTCGTGGCGCCCCGCCATGTGGCCGACGCTCGTCCCCTCCGGAAGCGACTCGAGAATGGACCGCTTCAGGCAATTATCGTATTTGTCGCACTCCGCGTCCGATCGGACCGGGCAGCGGTTCAGGATCTGCTCGCAGGGCTTTCCGGTGTAGGTATTGGGGATGGCGATGAACCGCGCGGCGTTGTGCTGCTCCGAGAAGCCGTACTTCGAGGCGTCGACGGTGTCGAGCACCACGAACGGACGGGAGAAGTTGAGCCAGGTCTTGATCTGGGTGTTCATGTCCCCGAGCGCCGTCACCCGTTCGTCGAGGGAGGACTGGTCCATCACTGCGGAGAAGCGCTCCCCCACCGCCTGGAAGAGACGCCGGAAGCTCTCGTCCAGACTCAGCGTCTCCAGGCCGTCGAGGTCCGTACCCAGAACCTCCTCGGTGTGGATCTTCTTCCGGGCTTCGTCCCGCCCTCCCCGGCTTACCTTCACCTCCTGAATCACGGGCTCGACGTCGCGGTGGTAGTCGAACGCCACCTTGTAGAACTCGCCGTCGGCCACCGAGTGGCGGGTCTTCTCGATGTCCAGGATCCGCTCCTTCAGCTCCTTGAGGACCGCCACTTTCTTCAGATAGGACTCGCGCTCGCGAACCAGAGTCGCCTCGGCGCCGGTGCGTACGTCCGTCTCCGCGGCCGAGGGCTCGCCGCGAAGGACGAGGAGGGCGTTTCGGAGCACCACCGCCCTGCGCTTCTGGAGCCAGTAGTTCTCGAGGATCTCCCGGGTCTCGCCGATGAGCGCCGCCATGTTCTTCTTGACCGTCATGAGGCTGAAGAGGCTCTTGGAGGACGCCGTTTGCCGCAGCTTCAGGAACTGGTTCTCGAGCGAGCTCTTCAGGCCCGGAAGCTGCTTCTCCGTCTGCTGGGCGAGCGTCTCGATCGCCTGGACGTCCTCGTGGACCTGGCGGTACAGGGCCTCGACGAAGAGGTGCACCTGGCGGACGCTCCCGCTCTGCGGCGGGATCGGCGAGCTTCTGGATCTCCGCCTCGAGGTGCGTGCGGAGGTCGCGAAGGATGCTTCACCGCCTCTCGACGCGAGTCGGCTTCGAAGAGAGCCAGATCGGTGGTCGAGAAACGGGTGTCGTACTCCCGAAGGAGGGCTTCGTGGCTCTCCGGCGGCTCGCTCGCGAGGTCGATGTTGGCCACCGTCGAGCCGATGGTGTCCTGGATGTTGACCCTGCTGCCCGGTCGAGTCGGTGTAGAACGACAGGGTTTGCAGGATCTGCGGCGACTGGTTGCTGAAGTGAACCTTGTTGGCCGTGAGGAATGCATCCGAGGCCTTGTCCAGATCGCGCTCGGCGGCGGCGGTGACCAGCTCCTGCTCCACCACGTCGAGGGCCAGGTCGGCGGCGGCGAGCTGGACCGCTACCGACTTCGGGAAAGACCACCGAGTAGTAGCCGAAGGACGAGTAGCAGGTGGGCTTGTTGAGCATCCGGTTGACCCCGCGGATCTTGGGGTTCAGGTTGTTGTCGATGCTGTTGTAGTCCTGGGTCAGCTCTCCGCAGACCATGAGGTAGATGTAGCGGGCCATCATCTCGTAGACCTGGGAGGAGGAGATGTTCACCCGGCCGTTGCTGTTGTCGAACACGAAGACCCGGTCGAAGGGAGCGAAGCCGTAGCTCTCGCTCGCCTCCACGTAAGGATAGTCGGTCTTGAACGCGAGCCCGGGATCCATGTACACGTCCTTGTTCATGAAATGATCGAGCTCTTTCATCGAAGCGTAGGCGTTCGAACGAATCCTCTCGGTGCCCTGGCTGATGTCGGAGAAGACGCTGGGAAGCGCGAGAAGGCCGCAGACCTTGGTGTTGAAGCGGTTCCACTTCCTCTTCCAGAGGTTGGTCAGGGTGTAGGCGACGTCCAGGAACATCCCCGCGCCCGTACCGCCGCAGACCGAAGTCACCACGAACACCAGAGGGTCGTCCACCTGATGGACCTCGAGCTTCTTCAGGAGCTTGGAGTCCACCATGCCGCGGAGGGGCTCGACGAGCTTCAGGAACTTCCCGAAGTTCCAGGCGAAGAGCAGCCGGCCGAGCGACTTGTATTGCTTGCATCCCGTCGAGAGGTCGGGGATGAAGTACTCGAGCTCGCGAGGGAACCAGCTCTTCGCCCGGTCGAGGTCGTCGTAGCCGACGTTTCCGGGGATCTCGAGCTTCAGATATTCGTTCGTGGGGTCGAGCGAGATCTCGGAGACGGGTATCGACGCGTCGGGCGATGCCGTGGGGCGGATGAGGTCGTCGGAGTCGATGCACAGAAGACGCAGTGCGGGGAGATCCCGCATTCCACCGGGCCGGTTGAGGGCGATCATCTTCTTGAGCTGGAGAAGGGTTTTCATCCCCGTTCCCCCGACTCCGAGAACGATAACGGGTGTTACTGGCACTGTGGTCGCTCCTAACGGAAATCCACCCCGCCCGGCGACGTCGGCCTGGGCGCCGAGGGGACGGGCCGCGGCTTCACCGGAGTCGCCTTCTTCTGGAACCGCACGAACCGGACGATCTTTCGCCCGCCCTCCGCGGTGCTCACCTCCACGGCGTCGCCGAGGCTGTACTCCGGGAGGGTCGGGACGAGGTCCGGTTTCGACGAGACGAGCGCGAACGAATCGACCGACCTCCTCTCGAGTACCGCCACCTTTTGAGGCAGTCCCACGAGGCGAAATCGATCGGAGGCGCCTCCGCCCAGGCTCGAGTGGCCATGGATGCGGAAGGGGACGGGCCGCATGGACGAAGCTTCGCCCTCGACCACCATGGTCACGGGAATGGGACGCCTGCGGTGGAAGACGAGCCCGAGGGCGCCGAAAGCGAGCGCCGCTCCCCCTCCTCCGAGCGCGAGCCCGTAGCGCTCCCAGAACGAGGGAACGTGGAACGTGAAGCTCGCCTGCGGTGGGTAGAACTTCACCGCGCTCGACTGGTCGAAGCTCACGCTCGCTTCGAAGTCTCCCGAGGGGAAATCGGGCGGGAGCGCGACCCGGATGGCGAAGCTCCCCTCCTGGCGGGGCAGGAGCGCCCAGCGAGGCTCGCCGCCGAGGCTCGCGGTCGCCGACAGGGCTTCCTCACCGGTGCGAGCGGCGAGTCGCCTCAAGCCGGCCACCGTGACCCCCGCTACATGCACCTCACGTTCCTGCTCTGATGTCGACTGCAGGCGTACGTCGAGGGCCATCTCTTCACCCGGAAGACAGGGCTCGTCCGGGCCCGAGAGCCCCGCGAGGTTGATGGTGTCGTCCCAGAATCGCGAGAGGCCTTTCGCCAGCTCCTCGGAGTTGAACTCCTTCAGGAGGGTGTACCCGGCGCCGAGTGCCTCTCCCAGCTTTCGCGCGTCGGTGACCGTCCCGATTCCGACGACGTGAGTGCGGAATCCCTGCTCCGACAGTCTTTTCACCTGAGCGAGGAACTTCTCGCTGAAGTCGGAGGTCGGGGGAAGGCCCTTCCCCGTATCCCGCTTCACCGGCGCGAAGTAGGGGCTCTCCCGCGGGGGATGGTTCACGCCGTCGGTCAGGATCAGGACGACCTGCTGGTGCGAAGGATCGGAGAGGCGCTCGAGCTGCTTCAACGCCTCCTCGAGCGCCCGGCCCATGTCGGTATACCCCTGCGGCACGACGTTGAGAGTGCGGACGAGCTCCCCCAGGTTCTCTTTCTCCGCCTCCGACGACAGTCTCTGGCTCACGCGGATGCGGGCCTCGCTGCTGAAACCGACGACGCAGAGGTAGTCTCCGGGCTCGAGGTAATCCCGAACCAGCGCCTCGGAAACGAAGGTCGTGACTTTCGAGAAGATGGGCTTCATGCTGCCCGATTCGTCGAGCACCAGGAACACGTCCACGTTTCCCGCGCGCTCTCGAGCGCCGATAGCGAGCTCGGGGGCGAGCGCCAGGAGCGCGATTCCGAGAAGCAGTCTTCGTCCGATCACGAAAGTCCTACTTCTTCGGAGGCTCCTCCTTCGGCGGGCTCTCACGCAGATGGTCGAAGAGCTTCTCCATGTTGAGACCGGTCAAGGACTCGACCACCGGCGGCACCTGGGTGATCACTTTCGCGATCTCGTTCGTCACCCGCGAGATTCCCGAATCCCCGTTTCCGGTGTTCACCAGGGTGATGCGATCGATCTTGGAAAGGGGCTCGGCGATGGCGCGGGCGATCTCGGGGAGGATGGGCGCGAGAATCTGGAGGACGGCGGCCTCGTTGTACTTCTTCCAGGCCTCGGCCTTCTTCTCCATCGCCAGCGCCTCGGCGAGGCCCTGCGCTTTCTGCGCTTCGGCCGCCGCGAGACCCTTCGCCTGCTGAATCTGGGCCTCGGCGATACCCTTCGCCTTGTTGACCTCCGCCTCGGCGGTGCCGTAGGTCTGCTTCACTTCGGCATCGGCGAAACCCTGGCTCTTGGTGGCCGCCGCCTGGTTCTCGACCCGCTTCAATTCGGCGGCGGCCAGAGTCTCGATCTCGTACCGCTTGGCGTCGGCCTGGCGCCTGATGGTGGCGTCGAGCTCCTTCTCCCGGCGCAGGATCTCCTGCTCCTGGACCTGGATCTCTATGGTCTTCTTCTGGAGCTCGTAGGCCATGTCGGCGTCGGCCTTCTTCAAGTTGGCCTCGCGCTGCTGCTCGGCGATGGCCTGCGCCGCCTGGGAGTTCGCGACCTCGGACGCGCGGTGCGCCGTCCGCCTGCGCCTCCGCCTGGCGCCGGTTCTTGTCGGCTTGCGCCTCCGCGACCGCGGCGTCGCGCTTGGCTTCGGCCTCCTGGGCGAGCTTCGATGCTTCGGCCTGCCGCTCTCGAGTCTCGCGCTCCGCGTCGGCCTGGGCGACCATCGACTCCTTGGTCGCGACGGCTTCGGCGATGGCGGCGGTGCGCTTCACCTCCGCGATAGCCGCCTTTCCCAGAGCCTCGAGGTAGCCGTGCTTGTCGCGGATGTCGCGGATGGTGAAAGAGTCGATGCCGAGGCCCATGTTGCGCAAGGTCGCCGGCGGAGATCTCCTGGACCTTCTGCGCGAACTGATCGCGGTTCTTGTAGATGTCCTCGACGCTGAGAGTGCCCAGGATCGCGCGCAGGTGGCCCTGCACCGTCTCGAGAGCGATCTTGGCGATCTCCTGAGGCGGCTTGCCCAGGAAGCGCTCGGCGGCGGCATGGAGTGACGCTTCGTCCTTCTTGATCTTGATCTGGGCGACGCCGTCCACCATGATGGGAACGCCCTGCGAGGTGTAGACCTCGGGGGTGGTCACGTCGAGGGTCATCACCTCGAGCGACAGGCTGTTCCAGGTATGGAACAGCGGGATCACCATGTCGGCGCCCCCGGTGATGAACTTCACCCTTCCTCGGCCCGAGACCACGATGACCTCGTTCGGTCCCGCTTTCTTGAGAAAAGCGAGGTAGGTGAGGATGTAGCCAACCACCGCGATGGCAATCACCGCGAGAGCGGCCAGCAAGAGCACGTTTCCGAAAATGAGCTCCATAGCAGGCGTCCTTCTTTCTAAGAACCCGAGTTCGATTCCACGAGGAGCGTCGATCCCACCATCCTCAGCACCTTCACCTGGGCGCCTCTCGGAACCTCTCGTCCCTGGGCTTCCCGGGCGGGAGCGGTGTACCGCTGTCCGGACACGAGCGCCGCAACCTCACCCAGGCCCTCTTTGGGAATGGGGGTGATTACTTCGGCGTAGACCCCGACTAGGTCCTGGAGGCGAATCTGGCTCGAGCCGCGGGAGCTCCCCACGATCCGCCAGCCGGCGTAGGTGATGAGGTAGGCGGTGACGACCGCCGCCGGGATGGCGGCGAGAATGCTGGCGGTGTCTTTCGCGCGAAAGCCGTAGAGCGCGATGAGTCCGTAGCCGCCGATGCAGGCGAAGAGCGTCGCCAGCGCGAGAGGCGAGAAGAACGGAAAATGGAACTCGGCCGCGTGGGGAGCGTGGGCCGAAGCCGAGGCGTGGCCGCCGGCATCGACCCCGTAGTCCATGTGTGCGTCCCCGTCATGAGGGCCGTGGTGGCCGGCATCGCCATGACCCTCCCCCCCGAGGTCGGAGTGTCCCAGGAACACCGACAACAGGAGGTAGCCCGCCCCAAGGACGGCGAGGGCGAGATAGGTGAGGGTCAGCAAGGCGGCTTCCTCTCCGGTTTCGTTCCCGAAAAACGTTGTGAGTCTGGGTGAAGTAGGGACTGTTGAAATAAATGTAGCGGTTTTACCGGCGGCGCGTCAAACCCAGTGTCTGGAGGCTCCCGTCGGGAAGCTTCGCCAGGACTCCGTAGAGCTTGAGGGGCGGGAGCGACGCGCGGCGCGAGACGTCGATCTCGACGAGGTAGACCTCCACCTTGCGAAATTGATAGACCACGCGACCTTCGGCGTCGGTACCGGTCGCCTTCAGGTCCGCGCTCGCCGCCGCCGGCCCTTCGAGGAGGCGCCCGTCGATCGACAGGACCACGTCCTCCGTCCGGGACACGCGCACGCCCGCGGCGATGCCGCCGTTTTCCCGGGGCACGAACGTGGCGTCTTCGTTCGGAGCGAGCTCGATGCCGTCGCCGGAAAGGCGCGCCCGCGCCTCCTCCAGTACGCCTTCGGCGGCGAGCTCCTGCGCGATTCGATCCCGGAAGTCCACCGACTGCCGCTGCCACCGGAGCGCGAGGGTCGCGAGGAGAATCGTCGGGGGCAGGAGCACGATGATGGCGACGAGCACCGTCACCAGCGCCGCGCCCTCCTCGCGGCTCAGAAGACGCTTTTCTTCCACGCGTGCATCCGGATCAAGGGCGAGAGACCTTCGCCCCGCTCCACCACGCCCGCCGCGAGCCCGATGACGTAACGGCCCGACGGACGATCGAGCTCGAACTTCAGCACCAGGCTCGCCTTCCGGCATCCCATGTAGAGCGAGCCGAAGGAGTCGAATGACAGGAAATCCAGCTCCTCGATCTCGAGGCTGGGAAGGGCTTCGACCCCTTCGAGCGCGAACGGCAGGGTACGAGGATCGGACTTGACGTCCATGAGTCCGTCGCGCCACCCCCGGAGTGAAAAGAGAGGCCGCGGCTCCGCCAGTCCCTTGAGGAAGCCCCGGCCGAGCTCCAGCACGACGAAATCCGCGGTCGGGTCCCTCACGAGCGCGAAGAGGTCGCCCGAGACCGGATCCCGTGCCAGGGAGACGGCGAGACCGGGGAGTGCCGAGACCGGCACCGGCTCCTGCGGGGTGAGCGTCTCGTCGAACGCCATTTTCCAGAGCGAGCCGCGCTCGCCGTGGTTCATGAGGAAGTAGAGATGGCCGTCCGTGCCTTCCACGAGCGCTCCCGGCGTGCCCGTGAGACGGAACAGCCGCTCGGGGCTTCCGGGATTTCCCGTTGGACCGAACCGGTATCGGAAGACCGCCCCTTTCTCCTGGCTCACGACGTAGAGGCCGTCGTCCGCGCCGAAAGCGATGCCTCCGGCCTGGGCGATGGCCTCGGTGCCTTCGAACGTCGTGACCGGGGAGTCCCGGGAAAGCCCGCCGCGCTCGTCGGGAGCGATGCGGGAGAGATGCCCGATCCGAAGACCCCAGGCGGCGACGAAGAGTGATCCGGCGAGACGCCCCCCCTCGGGGCCGAAGGTGAGGGAGACGGGCGCGCGGACGTCCTCGAGAAAGATCACGTCGTCCACGCTCGCGCTCATGAACCGCTTCTCCATCTCGAAGGTGTAGAGATAGGCCGGATCCTGGCTTGGGATCTTGCCGGAAGCGAGGATGAGCGCGAAGCGGGAGCCGATACGGGAGGCGACTCCCGCGGGGTTGTCGATGGGATAGAAGACCCGCGAGAGCCGGAATCCGAGATCCGGTCGCTCGAAATCGACGTTCCCGGAGCGCGGCTCGAGGGCGACGGTCGTCGACAAACTCTTCGGGAAAAGCGCGTCGTCACCGGGAAGAAATCGCAGCGACACCCGCACGGACCGAAGCTCCGGAGTCGACTCCACCTTCGAGAGCGAGATGGGCTCGTTGTCGCCGTCGAGATACTCGAAGCCGAGGGACAGGACGTCGCGGCTCAGGACCCGCGGCCCCACACCAACGACGTCCTTTACCAGATCCCGGCGTCCGTCGGCCCGCGGCTCTCCGAGGAAATAGCGAACCTCCCGAAGGCCGAGGACCCTCGCGCCTCGGTCCGGGGAGAACGAACCGCGAAAACCACCGCCGGTCTCCTCGAGCGGGCTGAGGGCGATCGTCGTCGCGCCGGCTCGCACCACGAGCGCGCCCTCCCCCCCTCCCGCGCTGTCGGTCAGGAGGACCCGCGAGCCTTTCTCGAACCCGGCGGAAGGATCGACGATCACGTCTTCTCCCTCCTCGAGCTCGCTCCCGAGACCGCTCGCTCGCACCTCGGGGTTCGAGCGCAGAGTCAGGGCATCGCTCGCGATCGCCGAGCCCGGGAGTCGGGGAACGACGGCGGCGGGTCCTTCACCGAGTCCCTGGCCCGCGAGCGAAAGCTCGTAGGTGACGTCGTCGAGAGCGAGCGACGCGGCCGAAGAGCTCACGGCGAGCTCGCTTTCTCTCTCGTGGATCCGTGCCACGTGGCCCATGGTCTGCCCCACGAGCCCCATCACCACCAGGGTGATGGCGAGCGCGAGGAGGACCTCGAGGAGACTGAAGCCGCGAGCGCCGCCCGATAGGAACCGCGAACGAAACACCACCGAGTGGATCGTCGCAGATCGCGGGGCCGGGGGCCAGCGCGAAAGGTCAGAGTGTAGCCAGCTTCCTTTTCGCCTCGGGATAGGCGAGAGCCCTCTCGATCCCGTTGGCGGTGGAGCCGACGACCTCCGCGTATGTCTTTCGCGCTGCATCCTTCTCGCCCTTGCGCTCGTAAGCGCGCGCGAGAAGGAGCCGGTGGAAAGGATCCTGCGGGTTGGCTTTCTCCAGGTGCTCGATGGCCTGGTCGAGCTCACCGCGCTCGAGCTTCAAGTAGCCCGCGAGGTAGTGATAGGCGGGGAGGTACTGCGCTCCCGCTTCTCCTCCATCCTCGATCATCTTCCTCACCTTTTCCGCTTCCGCCCAGGCCTCCTCGTGCTTTCCCATCTTGGCGAGGGTGCGGCACTTGCCGTGCAGCAGGCGACCGTACCAGACCTGCTTCTGGTCTTCGGGAAGCGTCGAGCCGGGGACGCTCTCGTAGCCCTTCTCGTAGGCCTTCATCGCCTCCGCGGTATTTCCGTTCTCGAGGTGGATGCGAGCGATGGAGTTCCAGATGAAAACATCGGGGAAACCCTGGCTCGCGCCGCTCTCCCGGTACGCGGCGAGGTATCTCTCGAGAGCCTCGACCGCCGGCGCCGGGTGACCTTCATAGAGGTAGCTGAAGGCGACGCCATAACGAATGACGAAAGGGAGAGACTCCTTGGGAAGGTCGCGTTCTATCGCCTCGAAGGTGCTGCGCGCCTCCGTATACTTCTCCCGAAGGAGATCGTCGTTCGCGAGAAAGGAGCGCGCGCGGGCGCTCGGGGGACCGATAGCGAGCGCTTTCTCGAACGCGGCCCTCGCCTTGGCGCTGTCGTTGGTTCCCTGGTACAGCTGGCCGAGGAGCATGTACGTCAGCCGCTCGTCCGGATAGTCGGCGGCGACCTTTTCGAGAAGAGGAATGCCATCGGCGAAGTTCGCGCCCTGGTTCGCGCGGGCCACCGCCATGCCCTCGATGAAGCGACGCTCTCCGTCGGAGGCGCTCTTCGCGAGCTCTACCGCCTTCTCGAGGTGGGTCGGACCTTCGTTCGGCGGCGCCACCGCCGAGAGGTAGTAGACCCCCATCGCGAAGTTCGGATCGGCGGCGACGATCTTGCGGGCGATCTCCGCCAGGTGCGGTCCGGCCTCGAAGTTCTCGATTCGGGCCTGGAGGTCCGAAAGGAGCTTCCGGGCTTCGTCCGATTTCGTCGTCCACTCGAACTTCTTCCCGGCCGCGAGGCCCAGGTGTGCGCACAAAAGAAAAAAAGCGGCGGTGGCGATGCCACGACGTCGATTCATGGAATTGACTCCTCTATTCAAATTGTTGAATGGATACACTCCGAGCCCGTCAAGAACTACGTTGAGAGGACGGGCGGAGTTTCGTCAGCGCCGCAAAAACGAACCGCCACCGCCGATCGAAGTCGAGGTCCGCGCCCTTCGAAAGTCTCCGAGGCCGACTGCTCTTGAAGCGCCGTCCGGAGTTACGCCCACGTAAGAAACTGGGGAGGCGCAAGGAGGCCTCGCTTGCGGAGCGGAGCGGGACCCTCCTCCTCGCAAAGCCGCCGAAGTCGCGGCATGGTCTCGGCGGCGCGGACGAGGAAGACCGTCGTCGGGCTAGCGGGAGCGGCCAAGGCCCAGGCGGGCGCGGGTTGTCCCGCGCGGGAGGCCATCAGTTCCACCACGCCCGCCGCGACGGCGCGTCCAACCGGAGAGAGTCCCTCGGGACTCTCAAGCTCCGACCACGAGAGGCCATTGCGGGCGGCATCGATCACCCACTGACGTGCCTCGAGTGTGTCCCCGCGAAGAAGCGCGTCCACGAGATCACGGAGGTCCATGAAGCGCCTCCCACAAATCTTCGAACGCATATCGCGCCTTCAATTCTCTTCCGGGAACCAGGTGACGATCGATCGCCACGTCGCGCCCAAGCTTCGCATCCTTCGCCCGATACACCTCACCCATGCCGCCTCTTCCGATCGACGCCAGGATTTCGTAGTGCGCGAGCTTCTGGCCGGAAATCAATTGCCCTCCAGCCTGGAATCTTAGGTCCCCGGTGGACAGGGGCGCAAGGTCGAACGAACGCGCATCGTATGAACACCCGTCGCGCAGTCAAGCCTGTTTTAGATATACGAGTAAGAGGACGACCCTGTACGTTCTACCTTGAGCCGGATGTGAAGCTTCGCCTCGTTAACCACCTCCCCGGTAAAGCCCGCGGATTGCCCGCGAGCCGGCCCAGGACATAATATCCCCGGCTCGACATGCGACTCGTACGGCTGCTGCTTCCGCTGCTCCTCGTTCGATGCGCCCCCGCGACCGCACCGACGGCGATTCGCGTCGGGACCGACGTCGACGCTTCGTCGCTCGATCCACGCCTCATGCGCGATACCACTTCGTACCGTGTGGTCGACCTGCTCTACGACGGCCTCGTCCGCCTCGATCGCGAGCTCACGCCCCTCCCCGCCCTCGCGACCTCCTGGGAGAGTCCCGAGCCCACCCGATGGATCTTCCACCTCCGCGAGGATGTGAGGTTTCACGACGGGAGCGAGCTCACCTCCGAGGACGTGGTCCATACTCTCGAGACTCTGCGGGATCCCGGCTTCGGCGCTCCCCTCCGTTCGCTCTACAAGCCCATTGCCCGGGTGGAAGCGCCCGACGCGCGGACCGTGGTCATCCACGTGGAGAGGCCCTACGCGCCTCTCCTCAGCTACCTCGACGTCGGCATCGTGCCGCGCGAACGGGCAGATCTCGGAAGTCATCCCATCGGAACCGGACCGTACCGGCTGAAGCGATGGGATCGAGGGAGCAGGATCTCGCTCGAAGCCAACCGGGAGTACTGGGGCGGTGCCCCGAAGCTCGACGCAATCGAGATCGTGGTCGTACCCGACAACACCGCCCGCGCCCAGGCGTTCGAGGCCGGCGACCTCGACCTCATCCAGTCGCCGCTATCGCCCCAGGACATCCGCCGTCTTTCCGCCGACCCGCGGTTCGAGAGCCACGTCGAGAGCGGCGCCGCGATCACTTACTTCAACTTCAACACGTCGCGGCCCCCTCTCGATCAGCCGGACGTTCGCCGGGCGATCGCCATGCTCATCGACCAGGAGACGATTCTGAACCGCATCTACGAAGGGAGCGACGAGCGCGGCCGCTCGGTGCTCCTCCCCTCCTCCTGGGCGTTCTCCAGCGAGGTGGCGCAGCCGACGTATGATCCCGAACGTGCGGAGGCGCTGCTCGAAGAGTTGGGATTCCGCGACGCGGACGGCGATGGAGTCCGCGAACGGGGCGGCCGGAAGCTGGCTTTCGAGCTCGGGACGCACGGCGAAGACGTGAATCGCGTCCAGACCGTCGAGTATCTCCAGACCCAGCTGAAGTCCCACGGCATCGAGGTCGGTTTACGCATCGCCGACTGGCCCAGTTTTTCCATGCGCCGCGACGCCTCCGACTTCGACGTCATTCTCCTCGGCTGGACGCAGCTCGTCGATCCCGACAAGGGGCTCTACGATCAGTTCCGCTCCGAGGGCGGCCTCAACTGGGGACGTTACCGCAACCCGCAGGTCGATGAGCTTCTGGAGAAGGGCCGCGCGACGCTCGACCGAAGTGATCGGGCGTCGATCTATCGCGAGGTGGCCGCGATCATCGCCTCCGACGTCCCTTATTACGTTCTCTCGTACCAGGGCTATCACGTCTTTCACTCGAAGCGCATCGCGGGTTTCGATACGGACCCTCGCGGGATGCTCCGGGGTTTTCACGACTGAGCGTGTTGCGCTACATCGTTCGAAGGCTTTCCGTCTTCGTCCTGACGCTGCTCGGTGTGGCCGTCGGCGTCTCCGCGCTCCTGCGACTCGTGCCCGGCGACCCGGCGGTGGTGTTTCTGGGCGAGAACGCCACTCCGGAGAACGTGGCGGAGCTCCGGCACGCGCTCGGGCTCGACCTCCCCTGGCCGGTCCATCTCGCGCGCTACGTCTCCGGCATCCCGACGGGCAACCTCGGCCTGTCGCTGTTCCAGAGGGTGCCGGTCTCCGAGCTCATCGCGGAGAGACTCCCCGCGACTCTGGAGCTCGCGCTCGCGGCGCTTCTGTTCGGAGTGGCGATCGGCTTCGCCCTGGGCGTGATCTCTGCTCTGAAGCGGGGCTCGCTCGCCGATCTCGCGGTCCTGGTCTTCGCCCAGCTCGGGGTCTCGATGCCGGTCTTCTGGCTCGGAATCCTGCTCTCGGCGCTCTTCGCCGTGCGTTGGGGCTTGTTCCCCGCCGTGGGCCGGGGCTCCCTCGCCCATCTCGTTCTTCCGGCGCTCACCCTGGGGCTGGGGCTCGCTTCCATCGCGAGCCGCCTCGTGCGCGCCTCTCTTCTCGATACGCTCCAGGAAGTCTACGTGCTCGGCGCGCGTGCGCGCGGTCTTCCCCGCTTTCGGGTAATCGCCCATGCCCTGCGAAACGCTCTGCTTCCCGTGGTGAGCGTTCTCGGGGTCCGGTTCGGAACGCTTCTCGGAGGCTCGGTCCTGACGGAGAGCGTCTTCGGCTGGCCGGGACTCGGGACGCTCGCGGTGGGGGCGATCTCGCAGCGGGATTTTCCGCTGGTCCAGGGAATCGTCTTCGTCTTCGCGACGCTCTTCCTCGCCCTCCACCTCGCCGTAGACCTCGTCTATGGGGTGTTGGACCCTCGCATCCGGATCGAAGCCGGAGGTGGCCCATCCGCAGACTGAGCCTTCCCCTCCCTTTGGGCGGCCTGCTGGTCGTCCTCGTGCTCAGCGTGTCGGTGTTCGCCCCCTGGCTCACCGGCCACGCACCCGAGGAAATGGACATGGAAGCGAGGCTCTCGAGCCCCTCGGCCGCCCACTGGCTCGGAACCGACAACTTCGGACGCGACCTCTGGGCGCGAATCGCCTTCGGTTCGAGAATCTCCCTCACCATCGCCCTCACGTCCGTCACTGCGGCTCTCGTCCTGGGGACTCTGGTGGGGCTCGCCTCCGGATACTTCGGAGGGCTCCTCGATCACGCGTTCATGCGGATCGCCGATCTGTTCCTGGCCTTTCCTCCGTTCATCCTCGTACTCGCGCTCGTGGCGGTTCTCGGCCCCGGGGTATCGAGCGTCACCCTGGCTCTCACCGCGATCTCCTGGACGGAGTACGCGCGGCTGGTCCGCGCGATCACCCTCTCCGAGGCACGGCGCGACTACGTCACCGCGGCGAGGTCGCTCGGGGCGACTCACGCGAATCTCATGTTCCGGCAGGTCCTGCCTCGCGCCTTCGGCCCGCTGTCGGTCGTTGCGACGCTCGGCATCGGCACCGCGATCGTCGCCGAGTCGGGTCTGAGCTTTCTCGGATTCGGCGTCGAGCCGCCCGCGCCCACCTGGGGCTGGACTCTCGCCTATGGGATGCGCTACTTAAGGAGCCACATGTGGCTTTCGACGGCGCCGGGGCTCGCGATCCTGGTGACGGTGCTCGGATTCAATCTGCTCGGAGACGGCCTGCGGGATCGGCTGGATCCCCGAGGTCTCGTGCGAGGCCCTTCATGACGAACGTTTCCAGAATCCCCCTCGCTTCGATGGCGGACGGCGGCGAAATGGCGCTCTACCTCCACGAGATCCAGGGCTTTTCGGGGGACGGTCCTACGGTCGGGATCTGCGCCGGCATCCATGGAAACGAAAGGACCGGCACCGAGATCGTTCTCGAGATCGCGAGGCGATTCACCGAGGGGCGGTTCCGGGGACGCCTGGTTCTCCTTCCCGTCGCCGATCCTCCCGCATTCGCCGCCAACCGCCGGCATGCGCCCGTCGATGACCTGAACTTGAACCGCGTCTTCCCCGGCGATGGACGCGGCTGGTTCTCGGACCATCTCGCAGAAGTCATCACTTCGGAGTTCCTCGAGCGCATCGACGTCCTTCTCGATCTCCACTCCGGAGGCGACCGGCCGACCGTCGACTACATCTATATCCGCAACGCCGAGGAGCTCTCGCGCGCGTTCGGCTCTCGGGTTCTCTACCGACAGACGGAGGGGAAGGAAGGCACCATCTTCTCCGGCACCTCCGTCGGGGTTGCGGAAAAGCGCGGCATTCCCGCGGTCACGGTGGAGCTCGGCGGCGGGCTCGTCGACCAGAGGCCGTACGTCGCCCGCGGGGTTCGCGGAATCGCGAACGTCCTCGCGAAGTTGAGGATGACCGATGAGGCGCTCTCGCCGCCGCCGGAGCAGATCGTCGCGGCCTCGATCGTCACCATCCGTCCCCGCATGGGAGGTTTTCTCGAGACCGAAGCTCCTCCGCTGGGAGAGACCATCGAGGAGGGCGCTGTCCTCGGCCGCGTGGTGAGCCCCTACACGTTCGAGGAGCTCGAGGTGATCCGGAACCCCGTCCCCAAAGGGATCATGATCCTCTCTCACTTGACGAGAAACGTCGTCGAGCCGGGGGACTACGGATACATGGTGGGCGAGCCAGCTTGACTATCGGCCCCGCCTTGACATATCTTGAATCGTCAAGATGGCTACCATCAAGATTAGCTCGAAGGTCGATGCCGCGCTGTGGGAAGAAATGAAAGAGCTCGCGGAAGAGTCTCACCAAAGTATCTCGGGTCTGCTCACGGATGCGATTCGCGACTTCCTGCGAAAGAGGCGAGTACGGCCAGAGGTCTTGAAGCATCTCGAGTCCTCCCTCGCCGACAACGAGGAATTGGGCCGACTCCTTGCCCGGTGAGACCGTTTCCTTCCTCACCGTCGATGAAGTTCTCGCGATTCACGAGGGATTGATCCGGGCATTCGGAGGACCTCCGGGAGTTCGGGATTTGGGGCTTCTGGAGAGCGCACTCTTCCGACCGCAAACCGGCTACTACGAAGACCTCACCGCGATGGCTGCAGCGCTTTTCGAATCGCTCCTCATGAACCACCCGTTCATCGACGGAAACAAGCGTGTCGCATTCTTTGCGACCGATGTGTTCCTTCGATTGAACGACTGGCGCTTGAGAGTCGATGCGAAGGAGGCGCACAGCTTTCTCATCGGACTGCTGGAGCGAAGGGTCTGCGACTTCGACCACCTGCTACCCTGGATCCGGCGATCGCTCACTCGGCTCGAGTGAACGCGCCGGTATCCAGGAACTTCTGACATAGCTCCGCGGTGTCCGACGCATCATGATGAGCGTATGCGTGTGATGCAGAACGACGAAGTCCGACATTCCCTCGAGCTTGGCGCCCTCGACCGAGACCGCCCCGTCGTTGGGCTCGTCGACGCCGATGCGGTGTCCGCGGTCTCCGACGATGACCCCGAACTCGACCGGCGGCACGGGAAGCGTTCGGAAGAACTCCGGGTCGGCGAGCTTCTGCCCGGAGTCTCCCGTCCACAGCTGGAACAGGCGGTTCTGTCGAAGGGCAGAGGCGAGCTGCGCCAGTCGAGCGTGCGGGAGAGCATCACGATCCGGCCGAGTCCCTGGGCGAAATCCTTCGCGGAATTCGTTGCGCACGATGACTTTTCCCAGAGAATGTCCGATGAAGCGATCGATCGCGATCCGGCCCCTCCTCAATGCGCGAACCGTGTACGCCGGACCGGTCCCGCCCACGAGTGCCGTTCTCTTCGCGCACCTTTACAGGCTAATCGCGGAAAAGAATTTCCTTTCTCAGGGGTCGGTCGATAAGAAATCCGACTCCGCCTCACGGGGACAAGCCGCGCACGTGCCATAGTACGGCATGCGTCTCCCCGCTCGCTATAGTGCTGAAACCGACGATCTGACCGCGAAGATTCACCGCCATAGCAGCGCTAACGGTGCCGCCCAGAGTACCAAGGTCGATCATCCCGTTCGACGCCGTCCACAAGAAAGCATGTGCTTCGTTTCTATTCGATAAAGAGCTGATTCCCACCACGTGGCCGCGGGCATTTACCGAAAGTGCTTGGGACTCTCCGCCCAGGGTACCGAGATCGATCATCCCGCCCGACTTCGTCCACGAGAACGCGTGCACTTCCGCATCTCCCGTTGTATGGCTGAAGCCGACGACCTGGCCACGGGCGTTCACCGCATAGGCTCTGCTAGAGGTGCCGCCGACGGTGCCGAGGTCGATCATTCCACCTGACTGAGTCCACGAGAACGCATGCATTGGGGAACTGTCCGTATCGGGGATGACCTGGCTCTCGCCGACGACCTGGCCGCGGAAGTTGACCGCCCAAGCTATGCTGAGGCGGCCGCCCAGGGTGCCGAGGTCGACCATCCCGCCCGACGGCGTCCACGAGAACGCATGCTCCGGGGGATTGCCGGCGGGGTAGCTGCTGCCGACGACCTGGCCGCGGGCGTTCACCGCATAGGCTTCGCTGGAGACGCCGCCCAGGGTGCCAAGATCGACCATCCCGCCCGACTCCGTCCACGAGAACGCATGCCCGGACGATTCGCCGACGACCTGGCCGCGGGCGTTCACCGCAAAGGCTTTGCTGAACGTGCCGCCGAGGTCGATCATCCCGCCCGACTTCGTCCACGAGTACGCGTGCAATTCCGCATCTCCCGTTGTAGTGCTGATGCCGACGACCTGGCCGCGGACGTTCACCGCGAAGGCTTCGCTGTGCGAGCCGCCCAGAGTGCCAAGGTCGATCATCCCGCCTGACCGCGTCCACAAAAACGCGTGCATCTCGCCGGCCGCGGTAGTGCTGTTTCCGACGACCTGCCCGCGGATGTTCAACGCTCTGGCTTCGCTGACCGTGCCGCCTAGCGTCCCGAGATCGACCGGGACGGGTGGTGTTACGACCTGAGCGCTCCCCGCAACCGCAACGAAGAGAACCGCAACCAGGACGATCAGCCCCCCAATGTTCCTCAACCCCATTTCGCACCGCCTCAAAGCGGGAACCGCGGACGCCGAACCGTCCCCGCTCACGAATGTTGTTCTGTCAGCGCCCCTCTACAGAGAATCGCGGAAAAGAACGTCTTTTTTTTCAGGTCTGTCGAGAGGAATTCGAATCTGCCTCAGCGAGATACCTGGCCGCGTCAGCGGCGTACGTGCCACAGTACGGCATGCGTTTCACCGCTCGCGGTAGTGCTGTAGCCGACGATCTGGCCGCGGAGATTCACCGCTTGAGCAACGCTGGACGTGCCGCCCAGCGTGCCAAGGTCGATCATCCCGCTCGACGCCGTCCACAAAAAAGCATGTGGTGCGTTTCCCGTCGGTAGAAAGCCGTAGCCCACCACGTGGCCGCGGGCGTTTACCGAAACGGGTTCGGTAGTTTGGCCGCCCAGGGTACCGAGGTCGATCATCCCGCCCGACGGCGTCCACGAGAACGGATGGAATTCCGCATCTCCCGTTGTACTGCTGACGCCGACGACCTGGCCGCGGGCGTTCACCGCATAGGCTCTGCTACTGCTGCCGCCGAGAGTGCCGAGGTCGATGATCCCACCTGACTGGGTCCACGAGAACGCATGCATCGGGGAATCGTCCGTATCCGGGATGACCTGGCTTTCGCCGACGACCTGGCCGCGGAAGTTCACCGCCCAAGCTATGCCGAGGCGGCCGCCCAAGGTGCCGAGATCGATCATCCCGCCCGACGGCGTCCACGAGAACGCATGCTCCGGAGGATTGCCAGCGGGGTAGCTGCGGCCGACGACCTGGCCGCGGAAATTCACCGCGGTGGCACTGCTGGAGACGCCGCCAAGGGTGCCAAGATCGACCATCCCGCTTGACGCCGTCCACAAAAATGCATGTGAGACTCCATTCGGTAAAGTGCCATAGCCGACCACGTGGCCGCGGGCGCTTACCGCAAGGGCAGAGCTGTCATTGCCGCCCAGGGTACCCAGGTCGATCATCCCGCCCGACTTCGTCCACGAGAACGCATGTAACTCCGCGTCTCCTGTTGTCGTGCTGATGCCGACGACCTGGCCGCGGACGTTCACCGCGCCGGCATTGCTGTGCGTGCCTCCCAGGGTGCCAAGGTCGGTCATCCCGCCCCGCTTCGTCCACAAAAACGCATGGAGCTCCCCGGCCGCGGTAGCGCTGACTCCGACGACCTGACCGCGGATGTTCAACGCACTGGCTCCGCTGAACGTGCCGCCTAACGTGCCGAGATCGACCGGGACGGGTGGTGTTACGACCTGAGCGCTCCCCGCAACCGCAACGAAGAGAACCGCAAGCAGCATCAGCCTCGACCTCATTTCGCACCGCCTCCATGCGGGGAACCGTGGACGCCGAACCGGTCCCGCCGATGAATGTTGTTCCGTCAGCGCCCATCTACAGGGAATCGCGGAAAAGAACGTCTTTTTTTCAGATCTGTCGAGAAGAAGTTCGACTCTGCCTCAGGGAGACATCTGGCCGCATCATCGGCGTACGTGCCAAAGTACCGCATGAGTCTCACCGCTCGCGGTAGTGCTGTTGCCGACGATCTGGCCGCGGGCGCTTACCGCCTGAGCCACGCTGAAGGTGCCGCCGAGGGTACCGAGGTCGGTCATCCCGCTCGACGCCGTCCACAAAAATGCATGGGTCTCTCCGGCCGCGGTAACGCTGTAGCCGACGATCTGGCCGCGCGCGTTTACCGCTTGAGCAACGCTGAGGGTGCCGCCTAGGGTACCAAGGTCGATCATCCCGCTCGACGCCGTCCACGAGAACGCATGAAAATGCGCATCTCGGGTTGGAGTGCTGATGCCGACGACTTGACCGCGGAAATTCACCGCGTGAGCACGGCTGGATTTGCCGCCGAGGGTACCGATGTCGATCATCCCACCTGACTGGGTCCAAGAGTACGCATGGGGGAAGTCGTCTTCCTCGCCGCCCAAGTTTCTAAAGCTGCTGCCGACGACCTGGCCACGGAAGTTTACCGCGCTGGCTCCGGTGGAGCCGCCCAGCGTGCCGAGATCGATCATCCCGCCCGACTGTGTCCACGAGAACGCATGGGTCTCGGCGTTGCCCGTGATGTAGCTGTTGCCGACGACCTGGCCGCGGAAACTCACCGCGCCGGCACAGCTGGAGTTGCCGCCGAGGGTACCAAGATCGATCATCCCGCCCGACTGTGTCCACGAGAACGCTACCTGAGTAGTTCCGGTTGCATCTCTACAGCCGACGACCTGACCGCGGGCATTCACCGCCAAGGCCTCGCTGCGTGCGCCTCCCAGAATGCCAACGTCGGTCATCCCGCTCGACTGTGTCCACGAGAACGCATGCAATTCCGCATCTCCCGTTGTAGTGCTGCTGCCGACGACCTGGCCGCGTGCGTTCACCGCGAAGGCATCGCTTCTAGTGCCTCCCAGGGTGCCAAGGTCGGTCATCCCGCCCGACGCCGTCCACAAGAACGCATGGGCTTCACCGGCCGTGGTATGACTGTAGCCGACGACCTGACCGCGGATGTTCAACGCTCTGGCTTCGCTGAACGTGCCGCCTAGCGTGCCCAGATCGACAGGCACCGGTGGTGTTGCGACCTGGGCGCTGCCCGCAACTGCAACGAAGAGAACCGCAAGCAGGACGATCAGCCCCCCAATGTTCCTCAACCTCATTTCGCACCGCCTCAATGCGGGAACCGTGGACGCCGAAACCGGTCCCGCTGACGAATGTTGTTCTGTCAGCGCCCCTCTACAGGGAATCGCGGAAAAAGGACGTCCTTTTTTTCAGGTCTGTCGAGAAGCAGTTCGACTCTGCCCCAAGGGAGAGACCTGGCCGCATCAGCGGCGTACGTGCCACAGTACGGCATGCGTCTCACCGCTCGCTGTAGTGCTGAAACCGACGATCTGACCGCGGAGATTCACCGCGTAAGCAACGCTGACGGTGCCGCCGAGGGTACCAAGGTCGATCATCCCGCTCGACGGCGTCCACAAGAAAGCATGTGTTTCGGTTCCATTCGATAGAGAGCTGGAGCCCACCACGTGGCCGCGGGCGTTTACCGACAAGGCTTGGGCAGATTGGCCGCCCAGGGTACCGAGGTCGATCATCCCGCCGGACTGCGTCCACGAAAACGGATGAACTCCCGCATCTCCCGTTGTATGGCTGAAGCCGACGACCTGGCCGCGCGCGTTCACCGCATAGGCTCTGCTAGAGGTGCCGCCGACGGTGCCGAGGTCGATCATTCCAGCTGACTGGGTCCACGAGAACGCACGCATTGGGGAACCGTCGTTATCGGGGATGGCCTGGCTCTCGCCGACGACCTGGCCGCGGAAGTTGACCGCCCAAGCTATGCTGTTGCGGCCGCCGAGCGTGCCGAGATCGATCATCCCACCCGACTGCGTCCACGAGAACGCATGCTCATAGGGATTGGGGCCGGTGGCGTAGCTGCGTCCGACGACCTGGCTGCGGAAACTCACCGCGGTGGCTTGGCTGGAGGGGCCGCCCAGGGTGCCAAGATCGACCATCCCGCCCGACTCCGTCCACAAAAATGCATGTCGGAGTCCATTCGGTAAAGCGCCCTCGCCGACCACGTGGCCGCGGGCGCTTACCGCAAGGGCAGAGCCGTAATCGCCGCCCAAGGCACCGAGGTCGATCATCCCGGCCGACTTCGTCCACGAGAACGCATGCACATCCGCATCTCCCGTTGTAGTGCTGAGGCCGACGACCTGGCCGCGGACGTTCACCGCGAAGGCTTCGCTGTGCGAGCCGCCCAGAGTGCCAAGGTCGATCATCCCGCCGGACCGCGTCCAGGAGAACGCATGGATCTCGCCAGCCGCGGTAGCGCTGACTCCGACGACCTGCCCGCGGATGTTCAACGCTCTGGCTTCGCAGATCGTGCCGCCTAGCGTGCCGAGATCGACCGGGACGGGTGGTGTTGCGACCTGAGCGCTCCCCGCAACCGCAACGAAGAGAACCACAAGCAGGATCAGCCTCAACCTCATTTCGCACCGCCTCACTGCGGGAACCATGGACGCCGAACCGTTCCCGCTGACGAATGTTGTTCTCTCAGCGCCCCCTACAGGGAATCGCGCAGAAGGGCGTCCATTTTTTCCAGACCCGCGGGAATTTTTTTGGCTACCGCACGGGCGGGCAGCGTGCGAGCCAGCCCGAAAGGCGGTCGAGCTCGTTCGCCCCCCCTGGGTGCAGCTCTCCCTTGGCGCGAAGCCCGAGCCAGAACGTCCGGACGCGCTCCAGGGCCTCGCATCCCTCGGCGATACTCTCACTCGTCCCCTGCGAAACGAGCGCGCGGCCGAGCCCGTACTCCGCCACGGCTGCCTCCAGCCCGGCGTATTTGTACTGGGGATCCTCTTCGACCGCCTGGGTGGCCAAGCGGAGCGCTTGGCGGAAGCGACGGGCGCTCCCGCGCGCATCGCGAGCCTTCAGCAGCACGTCACCGAGCGCGTTCGCGGCTACGACGAGCGCCATCTGGCTCCAGCGGTCGTGCGGATCCCGGCCCCACGCTTCCTCAGCCACCTCCAAGGCATGTTCTCGGACCAGGACCGCGCCGGGCACGTCGCCCAAACGCCAGAGGTACTCGCTTTCTCCGTTTAGAGCGAAGAGCAGGATCCGGGTCTTCTGGGCGTCGAGAGGATCCTCGCGGAGCCCGGCCTCCAGCAGGCCCCGGGCCTGCCGCGTCCGCTCGAGGGCTTCGCCGTAGCGCTCTTGACGAGCCAGGGCCACCGCGAGCTCGTACGAGGCGGCCGCCAGTCCGGAGCGCGATGCGGCGTCTTCCGGTTGCGCACGCCAGGCGGCCTCGGCTTCCGTCTGGGCCTTACTCGCCCAGTGGAGCGCGTCATCGCGCCTGCCCTGGAAAGTCTGCACTTCGGCCAGCCGCTGGTAGACGCTCGCCAGGTGTCGGTGGGCGTCGGCGGGAGCGCCCTCGCCGACCAGTGCCTCGAGGCGCGAAGCCGCGGACAGGAAGGACCGCTCCGCCAGTGCGGGCTCCCCAGTGACTCTCTGTAGAGCGCCCAGCTCGAACTCGATGAGTGCGAGCCCGAGCACATCCGGCGATTCGACGGGGCTTCGGGCGGCCAGGGACTGACGAATGGTCAGAGCCTTGCCGTAGCTATCGAGAGCGCCCTCTGTATCACCGAGGTTGGCGCCAACACCGCCGCCCTGGACCTGCGCGATGCGCTGGTAGGCGTCGGCCAGCTCGCGTCTGAGCGCGAGGTCGTCGCGGGCCTCGCCTGCAAGCCGGTCGAGGTACTCGAGCGCTCGCGTGACCAGCAAGCGACGCGCTTCCGTCGCGCCGGGCAGGTTGGCGATCGCATCGTGCAGCTCGTAGATGACCGAGTTCGCCAACCGGCGAACGTCCTGGAAGCGCGCCTCGGCCTTTCTGCGCTCGGCCTCGGCCACCCGCGCCTGCCGCACGGCGACTCCGAGGCCCGTCACCAAACTCAGCACCACCATGGCTGCCGCAGCCACTCCCGCCCGGTGCCTCCGCAGGAACTTCGCCGCCCGGTAGGCGCGTCGATCGGCCCGCGCCCGGACCGGGAACCCGTCCAGATGTCGACGAACGTCCTCGCCCAGCTCGGCCGCGGTCGCATAGCGTCCCGCCGGATCCCTGCGGAGCGCCTTGAGCACGATGTTGTCGAGGTCGCCCCGCAGTCCCTTACGCAGCTTTCCGGGAGCCGCCTGCCGCCGCGCGCTGACGTCCGCGGGCGTGATGCTCGGCATCGCGCTTCCGTCCCGCGCGGTGACTTTCTCCGTGCGAATCAGGGCCGTGGACGGCGGGACCAACGCCTGCTCGAAGATCGCCCGCTCGATCTCCGCTGCGGTCCTGCCACTCACCCGGTAGGGACGGTGGCCCGAGAGCAACTCATAGAGGATCACGCCCAGCGAATACACGTCGCTGGCCGTGGTTACCCGCTCGCCGCGCACCTGCTCCGGGCTCGCGTAGTCGGGGGTCATGAGGCGAATCACCGACGCCGTCTCGTCCACCCCGTCGCCTTCGAACGTGGGACTCAGAAGCTTCGCGATCCCGAAGTCGAGGAGCTTCGGATTTCCCTCGGCTGTGACGATGACGTTCGACGGCTTGAGGTCGCGGTGGACCACCAAGCTCTGATGCGCGTACTGGACCGCCTCGCAAACGCGCAGGAAGAGTAGGAGGCGGACCGGGATCGGGAGCCGACGCGCATCGCAATAGGTGAGCAGATCCTCGCCATCCACGTACTCCATCACGAAGTACGGAAGCCCTTCGTCGGTCGTCCCACCATCGTAGAGGCGCGCGATCCCGGGATGCTCCAGTCCCGCGAGGATCCGCCGTTCCTGACGGAACCGGCGCACCACGAACGCGGTGTCCATCCCCTGCCGGACGACTTTGATCGCGACTTCTTGGCGCAGCCCTGGCTCATCGCGCTCCGCGACGTACACCGTTCCCATCCCGCCCCGGCCCAGCTCGCGCAGGATGACGTAGTGTCCGATGCGGGGCGGCGGGAGCGCGTCGTCACGCAGGGCGCCATCGCCGCGTTCGGCGGGGTCGAACTCGCTCGCGGGCGGCGAGTCGAGCACCCCGGGCGCACTGGCGTGGGCGCGCAGCATTCGCTCCACGGCCTCCCGCAGCTCAGCATCACCCGCACAGGCCGCATCCAGAAGCTCTCCCTGTTCGGACGGCTCAAGCTCGAACGCTCTCTGGAAGACCGCCTTCACTTGATCCCAGCGCGGCGATTTCATTGGCTGCTCGGTACTAGCCGGTGCTGAGCGAGTCGTAGAGCCACGCGCGGGCTGTGTTCCAGTCGCGCCACGCGCTCGTGGTCGAGATACGGAGGACTTCGGCGATCTCTTCGAAAGTCAGCCCTCCGAAGAAGCGCAGTTCCACCACCCGGCTCAGATGAGCGTCGAATCCTCCGAGCCGTGTCAGCGCCTCGTCGAGCGCCAAAAGCCCGCCGTCGGGCGCTATGCCCGGCTCGGTCA
The DNA here is from genome assembly GCA_963716925.1 of uncultured Acidobacteriota bacterium. GTDB lineage: Bacteria > Acidobacteriota > Vicinamibacteria > Marinacidobacterales > SMYC01 > DAISKN01. The sequence goes on from CAVQUX010000006.1 coordinate 504,512, forward strand.
CGTCGTTCAGCGAGAGATTGGGCGCCCCCGATCCCCGCTTCGACGCGCGCCGCTTGCGCGCCTCGTCGAGGAGCACGCGCCGCATCACGGTGGCCGCCAGGCCAAAGAAATGAGCCCGGTTCTCCGGCCGGGAGCGGTTCTGGTCGACCAGACGAAGATAGGCCTCGTGGACGAGCGCCGTAGTGCCGATGGTGCCGCCGGGCCGCTCCCGTCTCCGCTGCGCGTGGGCCAGCCGACGGAGGTTCTCGTAGACCAGAGGAAGCAACTGATCGAGGGCGTCCCGATCTCCCCCGCTCCAGGCGACGAGGAGAACGGTGAGGTCCTCCGCAGGCTCTGCCATGGTCCAATCCGGGGAGATTCTATAGCTTCCGTTGTCGCGCCGCTCCGGTCCGACTTGAAGCGCTGCCATGGATCGAAAGGATAGGGAATTTCATCCTTCGCGGACGAGTGGGGAGGGCGCAGGGGTGGGTTTGAGTGAGTAGGTGAGTTCGTCATCGAGTCCGGAGGGAGGGAAGGGGCCCCGGATGCCGACAAGGAGCTCGCCAGTATCGGGTGCCGGCACGGCAAGCACGGGCCGATTGACCGTCGGCGTCGCCGAGAAGCGCGGGATCCCCGCGGTCACCGTCGAGCTCGACGGGGGGCTCGTCGACCAGAGGCCTTGACGAGAAACGTCGTCGAGCCGGGGGACTACGGATACAAGGTGGGCGAGCCTACGTCGGATTGAAGCGCCCCTTCTCCAGAAATCGCCGGCACAGCTCCGCGGTGTCCGACGCCATCATGATGAGCGTGTGGGTATGGTGGACGACGATGAAGTCCGACATTCCCTCGAGCTTGGCGCCCTCGACCGAGACCACCCCGTCGTTGGGCTCGTCGAAGCCGATGCGGTGTCCGCGGTCTCCGACGATGACCCCGAACTCGACGGGCGGGACGGGAAGCGTTCGGAAGAACTCCGGGTCGGCGAGCTTCTGCCCGGAGTCTCCCGTCCACCGCTGGAACAGGCGGTTCTGGCGAAGGGCGGAGGCGAGCTTCGCCGGCCGGTTCGGCGGGGAGAGCATCACGATCCGGCCGAGTCCCGGGCGGAAGCCTTCACGAAACCCGTTGCGCACGATGATATTTCCGAGGGAATGGCCGACGAAGTGATACGGGGACGCCTGTACTTTCTCCTCGACGAATCTCCGGAGCGCGCGCGAGAGCTCGTCGAGAGTCGGCCGACTCGGGTGGTAGCCGAAGAGATGGGCTTCGTAGCCCCGGCGCTTCAGGCGATGACCGAGAAGGGCCATCGAGATCCAGGAGCGCCCCATTCCATGGAGGAGAACGACGGCTTCGCGCTTCACCGGTTCACGTGGAGATACCGAGCACCCGCCGCGCAACGCCCGCGTAAACCAGCCGGTCCGCTTCCGAGAAGCAGCAGAAGACGACGCGATCGGGAAGGGCGTTCATCTCGAGAAACGCCTTCACCGTGGACTGCGCCACTCCGGCCGCGAGCTCGATGGGGTAGCCGAAGGCCCCGGTGGATATCGACGGAAAGGCGATGGAAGTGAGGCCATGGTCGCGTGCCAGCGTGAGGCTCTTCGCGTAGCAGCTCGCGAGAAGCTCCGGCTCGCTTCTTTCACCCGCGTGCCACACGGGCCCCACGGTATGAATCACGTGCTTCGCCTTGAGCCTGTAGCCCCTCGTGATCTTTGCGTCTCCCGTCAGAGCCCCGCCGAGCGTCCGGCACTCGGCGAGGAGCTCCGGTCCGGCTGCGCGGTGGATCGCGCCGTCGACTCCCCCACCCCCGAGAAGCGTCGAGTTCGCCGCGTTCACGATCGCGTCCACGTCGAGCCCGGTAATGTCGCTGCGCACGATCGAAATGCGGCCCTGGACCGGCGGCATGGTTATCGTCCGGCGATGGGTCGATCGTCGGTCTCGTAAATCCCTTCGAGGAGCCAGGGGTAGTCTCCGTACGGCTTCGTCCGCGGCCAGACCTCATCGAGCGTAGCGCCGTCGTAGAGAACGCCGTCCTTCATCACGTAGACGATGTCCTTCGTGTTCCGGATGTCGTCGAGAGGGTTCCTTTCGAGCACCATCAGGTCGCCGAGCTTTCCCGGCACGATCGAGCCGAGCTCGTCTCCGAGGCCTAGAAAGTACGCGCCGCCAAGGCTCGCGACCTCGAGCGCGCCCATGGGGCCGAGGGCGGAGGCCGCCATCCAGACCTCCCAATGCGAGCCCAGACCGTGGTGCTGTCCGTGAGAGCCGATGGCGCCCTGCCCGCCCTCGGCGATGATGTCCGCGAGGCCCTGAGCGATGAGAGGGTAGCTGTAGTCGGTCGTGGGCCGCTGCGGCCGGCGACGAGTGTGCGGAACGAGCATGCGCCAGGGAAGGAATCGCTGCTGCTTCGGGTCCCTCCAGATCTCGCTCTCCTGCCAGAAGTACTCCTCGTTCCAGACCGCCGGACCGCCGACGACGAAGGTCGCGGAATAGACGGCTTTCGCGCGCCCGAAGAACCTGGCGACGTCGGAGTAGATCGGGGCGTAGCTGAGCGGATGCTCCCAGCCCGTCTGTCCATCGAGCATCAGGCTCAGGTTGTACTCGAGATCGCCGCCTTCTCCGGTGACTTTCAAGCCGCGTTTCCGGGAGACGTCGGCTATCCACTGCCTCTGGTCGCGGCGAGGCTGCTGGTAGGACTTGATGCTCGGAGCGCCCCAGGAAGCCAGGCGGGCCACGTTCTGCTCCGCCACTTCATAGCTCGAGATCTCGTTCTGGCGGGGGCCGTCTCCGGAATAGAGCGGATCGCCCGTAGAGAACGTGCGCGGCCCGAGCATCTCGCCCGCCTCGACGAGCTCCGCGGCGGTAAAGACGTTCTGGGACCACATCGAGTTGTCGAGCGTGGTGGTGACGCCGTAGGCGAGGTAGACGGCGGACTCCCAGTTGTGGCGAGGAATGACACCGGTGTGATCGCGATGGTGGTGTGCGTGCATGTCGATGAAGCCGGGGATGATGGTCTTCCCCGAGACGTCGACGACGCGGTCGACGGACGCCGTCGGGCAATCCGTGCCGGCGCAGCGGATCCAGCCGTCTTCGACCACCACCGTCCCCCGCTCGACGACCCGCCGGTTGTCGAGGGTCACGATCCGCGCTCCGGTGAGGGCGATGGCCCCTCGCGCCCGTGCCCGGGGAAGCGCGAGCGCGATCTCCGTCGTGGACGTCGTCTTCGAGGCGATGTCGTACGCGAAGTGGCGCGCGCCGCTTCCGTAATCGAGAACGCCGGCGCTTCTCCAACGGGGGAAGAGACCTCCCTCGAAGCTGAGCTGGGTCACGGGGAGCTTCGGCTTCTTGCGGTCGATGTGGGGAGGCTCCTTCCCCGCGCCCGCGAAGGGAAGCGGCGCCAGGTAGACGTTGTCGCCCTCGGAGAACGCGACCCACTTGCCATCGGGAGACGGCACCGCCTCGTCGGCGTAGGGAAACGTCATATGGACTCTCTTGTCCGAACCGTCGAGCTTCACCGAGATGAGCGCGGTCTGCTCCAGGGTCTCCCCTTCGTTCTTGATGCCGCTCTGCTCGGGATAGAACACTCGACCTTCGGGTCCGAACGAGGGAGCCACGATCTGGCGGCGCGGCATCAGAGGCCGTCCTTCGTTGAACGGCCGCTTGGTCTTCACGATGAGCTCCGCCTCGCCACCCACAGCGGGGATGCGGAGGAGGTCGTACCAGAGGTTGTTCGACCAGGAACGGCCGCGCTGGGTCGCGCCCGAGCCGCGCGCGAGGACGATCGAAGCGCCGTCGGGCGACCAGACCGGATGCAGATACTCACCCGGCTCGCGGCTGAGCTTCTCCGGAGCTCCTCCCGAGGCCGGGATCCGCCAGAGATCCCCCACGGTGTCGTCCCAGCTGGTGAACGCGATCCACTTTCCATCGGGGGAAAAGGCCGGGGAGAGCTCGAAGCTCGTGAACCCGGAAGGCGAGAGCCTTCTCGGCACGCCCGCAGGCAGGTCCTGGATCCAGATCTTCCCCGCGGCGGTGAACGCGAGCTTGGTTCCGTCGGGCGATACCGAGGGCCAGCGGGTGAAGCGAACGGGGAACGTCGGGCTCTTCACGCTGATCTTTCCGTAGGCCATCTCGGAGACCGGGCGGCGCACGCGGGCGGTGAAGGGGATCCTCGAAGTCGCCCCCGTCGCCACGTCGAGCCTCTCGAGCCTGCCCCCGCGGGAGAGAAAGATCTCTTTCCCGTCGCGCGTGAACACGTACCCTGGAAGGACTCGCAGGGTCTTCATGCCCTCGGCGGCGTCCATCTCGATCGGATCGAGAAGGATCCGCTCGCCACCGGTCCGGAGATCGCGAAGCCAGAGAGCGTTGCGCGGCCCGAAGCGGTGGCCTTTGTAAGAGATGGTCCCTCCGGGAATCCGGCGGGCGAAGGCGAGGAATCGCCCGTCGGGGGAGGACTCGGGAGCGATGGCGCCGCCGCTCGAGCCCTGGTACTGCTGTTGGACCACCCCGGCCGTTACCTCGATGGTCTCTCCCGTCTCCCGATCCAAGCGGTTGAGCTGAAAGCCGCCGCGGAGGAGATCCACTTCCTCCCCGCCGGAAGCGGTCGAGTACTGGTAATAGAGGTAGCGGCCGTCGGGAGAGAGCGACGGCCAGCCCGCGCGACGAACGTCCTTGCCCACGAGCTCGATGCCCTCGCCTCCATCCCGGTGGTACATCCAGATGCCGGCGGTCCTCGGCTGGCCGAGGGTCTGACGCGACACCACGACGTACTCGCCGTCCGGAGTCCAGACGGGCTCGACCACCCGGGTCATCAGGTCCTGGAACACTGGACGAGGGTTGCCCCCGTCGGCGTCCATGATCCACAGATTGTTCTGTCCGGCGCGATCGGAGACGAAAGCGATGGATCGGCCGTCGGGAGAGAAGCGGGGATGGAAGTTCAACGCGACCCCGCTGTCCGCGGTGAGACACTCGGCGGTGCCTCCGGAGACGGGGACCCGGTAAACGTGGGCCAGGAGGTCGAAAACGAGATATCGCCCGTCGGGAGAGACGTCGACGGACATGAACGTCCCTTCGTCCGTCTCGAAGTCGATCTGATAGCTGTTCCCCCGGGCTTGAGTCACGTCCCAGGTGGAGACGGCTACGGCGCCGGCCAGGAGCCAATGAATCATCTTTCGATCCTCCCTCGCTGGTCTGGTATCCTATTCCCAGTCCCGAAAAATCTACACTCCCCATGCGAGCGGTGTCGGACCGAACAGTACTGGTCATCGACGAGGACGCGGAGTTCCGCGACCGTCTGTCCTCTCTCCTTTCCACGCTCGGAGTCCGGGTGGAAACAGCCCATGGAGAGGACCGCATCCTCGAAGCCCTGGGAAGGCGGATTCCCGAGGCGGTGTTCATCGCCGTGGACCTTCCCGAGAAGGAAGGCTACGGTCTTTTCAGCAGAATCAAGAAAGCGCGCCGCCGGGTCCCGGTGGCGCTCGTGACCTCGAGCATCTCCGCCTCCGATCTGAAGCTCCATGAGAAGCTGAAAATCCACGCCGAGGCCTACCTGGACAAGCGCGCCCTCACCGACGACGAGCTTCGCGAAGCGGTCGAGCACCTCGGGATCTCCCCGGCGGAGCCCGTTCCCGACCAGCGGCTCGAGGAGGTCGCCGCGCCGGAAGAGCCCGTGAACGCGCCTCCAGAGGAGGCGATGGCCTCCATCACAGCCGACCCGATGGAAGAGCCGAGAGCGGCGAAGGGCACGATCGAGCCCTGGCTCTCCGAGTTCCTCGACCCCGAGACCACTGCCATCCTCGCGGACCTCGACGAGGAGTCTTCGCTCGCGGGCGCTCCGAGGACCCCGACGATCTCCGGCGAAGTTTCCCCCGAAAGGGTCGCCGAGCTCGAGGAGGAGCTCGAGAGCCTTCGAAGGGAGCTCGAACAAGCGCGCAGGGACGCGAGGAGCTCGCCTTTCTCCAGCGAGTTCCTGGTTCTCCGCGAGGAAGCCTCGGCGAAGGACAAACGCCTTCGGGTGCTTCAAGAGGCTCTCGGCCGCCGGGACTCCCAGTTCGCGGTCGTCAAGAGAAAGCTGACCGAGCTCGCGAGGAAGCTCCTCGAGGCGCGGCGCGACGTCGATCACGGCAAGGAGCAGGTATCCGAGCTCAAAGGCGAGCTCGAGGCGGCGCAGGGGAAGCTCCAGCGCCTTTTCGACGAGGTCGAAGACCACGAGCGAAAGCACGACGACGACCAGAAGGCGCTGCGGAAACGAGATCGCCGACGCCGAGGTGCGCCACGCCGAAGCCCGCCGGGAGCTCGAAGCCGAGATCGCGTCGTTGAAGGGGGCGCAGGCGAAAGCCCGCGAGAGTCAGGAACGCGAGCACGCCTCCTCGATCGAAGCGCTCGAGCGGAAGCTCCGGGAGCAGAAGAGCCAGCTCGCGGACGAGCTCAAATCGAAGTACAGCGAGAAGGTCAAGGAGCTCCAGTCGAGCCATGTGCGCGCCCTCGCATCCCTCCGGGAGGAGCGCGAGAAGGATGCGCAGGCGATCCACGACTCTTACCGCGAGAGCGCGGAGCGCGCCGCGGTGGAAGCCCAGGAGGTGCTGCGCCAGGCTTCGGAGAAGAGCGCCTCCGCCCTCGAAGCCGCGAACCGCCAGCGTCTCGCGGAGATCGCGCGGGCCGAGGAGAAGCGGCGGGAAGATCTGCAGCAGTACGAAAGCAGGCACCGCGACGAGCTCCTGGCGCTCGGACAGAAGCACCGCGCCGAAAAGGAGCTGCTGGCGAAGGACGTGGAGTCGGCGCCACGCCCGCATCGAGAGGATCTCGGCGGAGTTCGGGGCCAAGGTCCAGGACGTGGTCAAGGGACTGGACGAGGAGCGCGCGCGGCATCAGGAGACCCGCGAAAGGTACGAGCAGGAGCTCGGCGCCCTCCAGACGGCGCACTCGAAGCACGTCGAGCAGTCGGAGCAGGATCAGTTCTCGGCGCTCGCCGGCCTGTCGCGAAAGTTTCGGGAGGACCGCACGCGGTTCATGGAGATCGAGCGGAAGAAATGGGAGGAGACTGCGCGGACCCTCCACCTGGACCACGCCCGGGCGCTCGAAGGGATCGAGAAACAGTATCAGGACGAAGCCGCGGCGCTGAAGGCGGCTCACGAGGCCGCGCTGCTCCAGAGGGACGCGGAAGCGGAGCAGGCGCGCAAGATCGAGGTGGACAAGGCGCGGATCCAGATCCAGGAGAATTTCGAGAAGACGCTGAGAGGCCACGCCGACGAGGTGGCCGCGCTCCGCCAGGAGCACGAGAAGGAGGTCTCCGCCCTGCGCGCGGCCCACATGGAAGCCCTCCAGAAGCGCGACCGCGAGAACCAGCAGGCGCTTCGAGACGCCGTCGAGGCGGCCAAGACCGAAGCTCTCGACCGCACCGACCGCGCGCGGCAAGAGGCGACCGAAGCCCTCGCCTCCCATCGGCGGGAACATGAAGAGGAGATCACCGCCTTCGAGAAAGCGCATCGGGAGACGGTGGCGAAGCTCGACCAGGAGGCTCGCGAGGCGCTCCGCCGCGCGGAGGACGAGCGCGACCTGGCGCGGGAGGCCGCCGACGGCCTGCGAACGCAGCTGGCGGAGCTCGACGCCCGGCATCGCTCGAGCTCGACCCTCGCCGAGGAGAAGCACAAGTCCGAGCTGAGGGAGGTCACCAAGGATTTCAGGACCCGGATTCGCGCAGCTCGAGGAAGAGAAGCAGTTCCTCTCCGCCTCCGTCGAGAAGCTCAAGCGGCAGTCGTCGACCGAGCTCACCCGGGCGCTCGATTCGCTCGCTCACGAGAAGAAGCTCCACCAGAGCTCGCAGGACCGCTACGAACGGCGGCTCGCGGAGCTCAACCTGCGCCACGCGGAGGGAATCAAGCGAGATCGAGAAGGACTGGATGGAGAAGTTCGAGCTGCTGGAGAAGACCTTCAACGAGAAGAGCGAAAAGGCGATTGCGAGCCTGGAGCGGGAATGGCGCGCGCGGGTCGACAAGGAGCGATTCGGGCACGAGGAAGCGACCGCGGCCCTCACCCGGGACTTCGAGATGGAGCTCGCCACCGTGCGGCAGCAAATCGAGCGGTCGCGGGGGATCGAGGAGTCCTATCAGGCCGCGGCCAGGGATCTCTCGACGATGAAGGGAAGCGTGGAGGAGCTGACCCGGAGCCTGGCGGAGGCCCACAACGAGATCGCCGACCGCGACCGGGCGCTCCAGGACCAGACGCGTCGGCTGTCGGAGAACACCAAGACCATCTCGTCGCTCAAAGCGGTGATCAACGATTTCTCGCGATCGGTCGAGGGCTACATGCGGGACCGCGAGGAGTCGGATCAGACCATCTCGTCGCTCAAGGCGGTGATCGACGACTTCTACCGCGGGATCGACGGGGAAACGAGCGAGCGCAAGAACTGAATCAGCCGTCGGCGATCAGCGGTCAGCCATCAGCCGTCATCGCTGACGAGGCTCTGGAGCTTGCGAATGAGCTCGTCGACGAGCGCGAGCTCGTCCTGGACCGACTGGAGGTAGACGGGGATCGTGCCCCGGTACTTCCGGCAGGCCTTCAGCAGGAGCGCGACTTCCGAGGCCTCGAAATCCGGAACCGGATTCGAGGCCTCCGCGCCCTTAGTTCTTGTCGCCAGAGCCCGACTCGTCGGCCGGCTTCCCGCCCTTGACCACGGTCGGCTTCGACGGCTTGTCGTGCGCCACGTGGGCCAGGCGCCGCGGCGGGATCTCCTTGCGGTCCTTCACCGTCACCAGGAGAACCGGCGGAATGACGTCCTCCATCCGCTTGCGGTCGTCGAAGAACGCGTTTCGGATGGCGGCGGCGTGGATCGCGACCTCGTCCATCTCGGTATTGCCGGCGTCCTCGAGGTCGGAGATCTTCTCGAGCACCTCCAGGATGGCGCGGTTCAGCGGATCGTCCTGCCCCTTCTCCTTGTCCAGGTGCTTGCCGATGGCGTTGGCATCGGCGATGGAGAGGGAGAAGATGCGGTAGCCGTCCCGGGGGGAGCTATAGACCGACTGCAGCACGCCGAGGATGACCGAGAGGTTCTTGGGATAGATGCCGCCCTTGTGCCAGCGGGTCATCATCGCCAGAATCCGGCCCACGATGTACTTGTTGGGCTGGACGCCGGAAAGGAGAAGGAAGGGGTCGCGTCCTCCGATGAGGGCGTCGATCACCCAGTGGTTCTCGATCTCCAGCATCCGGAGGAACACCGGGTAGTTCTCGGGAGTGATGCCGACGCTCGAGAGATACTGGGCATAGGTGATCGCCGCTTCCACCGCCTCGGTGGATCGGCAGCCGAAGACCCCCTGCATGAGGCGGTTCTCGATCTCGGAGAGCCGGATCTCCCTCGGAAGTCCGATGATGTCCGGGTGGTACTTGGCAGCTTCCATTGTGTGAGCCATTTTCGTCCTTACCTCGCTTCTCTTAATGGGCTTAATCGGCGAAGAGCTGTCGCGGCGCGACCTCTTCCTGTCTGTAGTCGCCTCGCACCAGAAGGACTTGCGGGATGCAGTCTTCGAGGGCTTTGGTGTTGTCGAAGAAGTTGCTCCGGATCTTCAGCGCCTGGCGCGCGACCTGCTCCATCGACTCGTCCCAGCGCAGGCCCTCGAGCGAGCCGATGCGATCGAGGATGTCGAGCATGCAGCGGTTGCGGGGGTCGTTCTGCCCCTTTTCCTTCTCCAGGTGCTTTCCCAGGTTGTCGATGTCGGCGACGCTCAGCCGGTAGATCTTGTAGCCGTCGCGCGGCGAGCTGTAGGTGTTCTGGAGCACGCCGAGCACGATGGCGAGGGTCTTGGGGTAGATGCCGCCCGAGCGCCACCGCGTGAGGAGCTGGAAGCACTTCGAAGAGAGGTACTCGTTCGGGGGAATGGTCGAGAGGAGCAGGAACGGGTCTCGATCCCCGATGAGCGCATCGAGGACCCAGTGGTTCTCGATCTCGAGCATCTTGAGAAACAGCGGATAGTTGTCGGAGTCGAGCCCCGACATCCGCAGGAACCGGGCGAAAGCCACCGAGGCCTCCGAACCTTCACCGGTTCGAGCGGACATGATCTGCTGCAGGATCTTGTTCTCGACGTCGAGAACGGCCTCTTTGGTCCAGAGCCTAGCGACTTCTTCCTCTTTTGCCATGTGTTGACTCACCTTGATTGGAATGGTCTTCCCCTGACACCGACTCGCGGGATGGGAGTTGGTGAACCCCAGTTCTCGGTCTTAGTTGAAAGAGATTGAAATAATGCTACGGACAAAAACCGGGGATGTCAATGGGATCTCGCGCGAAAAAATTCCGCTCGAGGGAGCCGAAACATATCGCCGCCTGCGTGCGCGGAGCCTCCGCCTTCGCGCGAAGCGCCGAACAATCCGGACCCCGGGCCAGGGGCCGCCTCCTGCGTCGGCTCAGCCGCGTCGAGGATAACGCTCGGAAGATCGTCGCCGTCGATGAAGGGCGCGCCTGCGGGAGCCTTCGCGCGCTCGAGAGAATCGTGGCCGGGCTGCGACGAAAGGACCGCACCCCGCTGAGGGCAGGGCTTGACAGAAGAGTACGATCGTACTATTTTGGAGCGTGAGCAAGGGAGAAGAGACGAAGGCGGCCATCCTCGACCGGGCCGTGGATCTCGCGAGCCGCATCGGTCTCGAGGGCCTGAGCATCGGAGGTCTCGCGGGCGAGACCGGCCTTTCGAAGAGCGGCCTCTTCTCCCATTTCGATTCCAAGCAGAATCTGCAGCTCGAGGTCCTTCGCACTTCTGCGGAACGCTTCGTTTCCGCGGTCGTTGCGCCGGCTCTGAAGAAGCCGCGCGGGATTGCGCGCATCCGGGCGCTCTTCGAGAACTGGTTCTCCTGGACGCGCTCCATGCCCGGCGGCTGCTTCTTCGTCGCGGCCGCCAACGAGCTCGACGACCGGCCCGGCCCGCTGCGGGAGCAGCTCGTCGCCTACCAGCGCGACTGGGTGGGCGCCCTCGCCACGGCGGCGCGAATCGCCGTCGAAGAGCGTCAGTTCCGCCCTGATCTCGACGTCGCCCAGTTCGCCTACGACTTTTACTCGAATCTCCTCGCCTACCATCACTTCAGCCGGCTCATGTCCGACAAGGATGCCGAAGCTCGAGCCCGTGACAGTTTCGAGCGGCTCCTCGAAGCTTCGCGAGCGTGAGAGCGTAAGGAAGGACCCATGCCCGAGTCCCTTGCCCGCATGAAAAGCACGAACGTTCGTTTCCCCGCGATTCCCCTGTTGCGCGGTCTCGCTTCGCTCTCCCCTTCGCTCGGAGCGCGTGTTCTGGAGACCGTCTTCCTTTCCCCGCGCCGCCACCCCGTCCCGCAGCGCGAACAGGCCTGGCTCGAAACCTCCGAGAACACGGCCTTCGAGAGCCGAGGCCGCCGTCTCGCCGCCTGGTCCTGGGGATCTTCCGGACCCGCCGTTCTTCTCGTGCATGGATGGGAGGGTCGAGGAGCACAGCTCGGGGCGTTCGTCGAGCCCCTCCTCTCGGAGGGATTTCGCGTCGTCACGTTCGACGGCCCGGGACACGGGATCTCGGGAGGAAACCGTTCCTCGCTCATCGAGATGGGAGCGGCGGTTCTCGACGCCGCGCGGAAGCTCGGACCCTTTCATGGCGCCGTCGCCCATTCGGCGGGTGCGGCGGCGACGACGCTGGCACTCAGTGACGGCGCTTCGATCGACCGAATGGTCTACGTGGCGCCGCCGGCCGACTTGGGCGAGTTCCTCGGCCGGGTCGCGGCCGCTCTCGAGCTGCCCGCCGGCGTGATTCCGATCGCGCGGCGGCGCATCGCGGAGAGGTTCGGGTTCCGATGGGACGCCATCGCCCATTTCCATCTCGCTCAGTCGATGACGGCGCCGCTCCTGGTGATCCACGACTGCGACGACCGCGAGATCGAGGTCGACAACGGCGTCCGCCTCGCTTCCCTCTGGCGCGGGAGCCGGCTCGAGGTCACTTCCGGCCTCGGTCACCGAAGGATTCTCCGGGAGGAACGGGTCGTTTCCCGGGCCGTCGGTTTTCTCGCGGCCGATAGGGCCGACTCTTACGCGGAAATCGTGGGAACGGCGCCCGTTTCCTCGGACCCTTCTTCCGCGGACGCCAGCACCACGCGGTCCCTGCCTCCGCTCTTGGCGCGGTAGAGCGCGCGATCGGCGGCGGAGTACAGCCGGTCGGGGTGGAGCTCGCGGATCGAGCGGGTGTCGGCGATTCCGATCGAGAGCGTGAGCGGAGGCAGATTGACCGCTACCCAGCTCGCCTCCATGCCGAGACTTCGCCGGACGCGCTCCGCGAGAGTTCTCGCCTCGAGCTCCGTAATATTGGGCGCGAGGACCGCGAACTCGTCGCCGCCGAATCGAGCGGCGAGATCGGTGCTGCGGCAGGTTTTCTGGAGCGTTCGAGCGACGGCGCGGATGGCGTTGTCGCCCGCCTCGTGCCCTCTCCGATCGTTGACGCTCTTGAGCCCGTCGAGGTCGAGGAGCATCAGCGCCAGCGGGTGATTGTACCGATCGACGCGGGCGAGCTCTTCGCGAAGCCGTTTGTCGAGGAGGCGCCGATTCGCGAGACCCGTCAGGGAGTCCGTCAACGAGATTCTCTGCAGCAGGTCTTCGTTCGAGCCGATGATGTAGCCCAGGCCGAGGAACATGATGGCGGTCGAGACCGCGAGATAGCCGTACGTGAGGGCTCGCGTCTGGAGCTCCTCTCGGATCCAGCCCCAGCTCCCGAGGCCTCCTTCCGCGAGCCCCTGGAACAGGAGGAGCCCGGCCGGAGCTCCGAGGGCGAGCAAGAAGCCCAGAACCGGATAGAGCCGGCGCTTGGGAAGGGCTTCGACTTGCATTTCGAAGAGACTCCACCCCCAGTCTATGAAGGCTTCCGCGGCAAATGCAAAGCCGGGAGGCCAGAAGGGCCAGAAGGGCCAAAAGAGAAAGACAGCTTATACTTGGAAGCTCAACGATGACGCCCGGCCGCCTCCGTTCCGCCGCTTTCGCTCCGGCTACCGTCGCCAACCTGGCCTGCGGATTCGACGTTCTCGGACTCGCTCTCGAAGAGCCGGGCGACACCGTGACCGCAGAGCTCGCGGACGAGCCCGGCCTGGTCCTCTCGGAGATCACGGGCGACGGGGGCCGCCTCTCGCGCGAGCCCGAGAGGAACACCGCCACCGTCGCGGCGCTCAGAATCGTTGAGCGCGCTCCGCACGGAGAATCGCTCGGGATTCGCCTCGAGCTTCGAAAGGGGCTTCCGCTCGCAAGCGGGATGGGAAGCAGCGCCGCATCGGCCGTCGCCGCCGCCCTGGCGGTCAAAGACCTCCTTCGGTTGCCCCTGGGCTATCCGGAGCTGCTGGCCGCGGCCCTCGAAGGGGAGCGAGCGGTCGCCGGTGCCGGCCACGCGGACAATGCCGCCGCCTGCCTCTACGGGGGGCTGGTGCTGGTTCGCTCGACGGAGCCGCTCGACGTCGTCCGCCTTCCCCTTCCCTCCGGCCTGAGCGTCGCCGTCCTGCGCCCGCATCTGGAGATGAACACGAAGGAATCGCGAAGCCTCCTGGGAGACCGGGTGCTCCTGAAGGACGCCGTTCGGCAGTGGGCGAACGTGGGAGGCCTCGTCGCCGGACTCTACTCGGGCGATCTCGACCTCGTCTCGCGGTCCCTCGTCGACTTCGTGGCCGAGCCCGTCCGCGCCCGTCAGGTACCGGGGTTCTCCGAGGTCAAGCGCGCGGCGATCGCGGCCGGCGCACTCGGATCGAGTCTCTCGGGCTCGGGTCCCTCGATCTTCGCACTGTGCCGCGATCTCGAAAGCGCTTCCTCAGTCTCCCGCAAGATGGCGGAAGCCTTCGCGGACGCCGCCCGCCTCGAGTGGGACCTCCACGTGTCGAAGGTGAGTCCGCGAGGCGCGAGGGTCATCGTCGAGCGCGGTGAAAGGGAAGCGGCTTGCGCTACCTGAGCACCCGCGGAGCTTCCCCGTCCGTCTCGCTGGAAGAAGCGCTCTTCGCCGGCCCGGCGCCCGACGGCGGTCTCTACGTACCCGAGAGTCTTCCCTCGATCGAGCCGCCGTCCAGGGGCGCGCCCCTCGCCGACACCGCCTGCCGGGTCGCGAGCGCTCTTTTCGGAGAGGACGTGCCTGCCTCGGCACTCGAGACCATCGTGCGCGAGAGTCTCGACTTCCCCATTCCCCTGGTCCCGGTGGAAGAAGGAATCCAGAGCCTCGAGCTCTTCCATGGACCGACGCTCGCGTTCAAGGACGTCGGCGCGCGTTTCATGGCCCGTCTCATGCTTCATTTCTTGAGGCGACGCGGTCGGCCGGTGACGGTGCTCGTCGCCACCTCCGGCGACACCGGAAGCGCCGTGGCCTCGGCGTTCCAGCGCCTCGAGGGCATCGAAGTCGTCGTTCTCTTCCCCCGGGGGAAAGTGAGCGCCCTGCAGCAGAAGCTCTTCACCACCCTCGGAGGGAACGTCTCCGCGCTCGGCGTCGAAGGGAATTTCGACGACTGCCAGCGGATGGTGAAGCAGGCCTTCGCTGATCCCGATCGGCCCGAGGGTCGATCCCTGGTGTCGGCGAACTCGATCAACGTGGGCCGTCTCCTTCCCCAGACGTTCTACTACTTCCACATCTCGGCCCAGGTCGAAGCCGGACGGCCCCTTCTGGTCGCGACGCCGAGCGGGAACTTCGGAAACCTCACCGCCGGCCTCTTCGCCAAGCGCATGGGCTTTCGCGTCGACCGATTCGTCGCCGCGACCAACGTCAACGACGTCGTCCCCGAGCACCTCGCGGGGGGCGCCTACCGGCCTCGCCCTTCGATAGCCACGCTCTCGAACGCGATGGACGTGGGGATCCGAGCAATTGGGCGCGCATCCAATGGCTCTACCGCAGCTCCCTCGAGGAGATACGCCGCGACCTGCTCGGAAGCGCCCACGACGACGAAGAGACCGTGGCAGCGATGCGCGAGGTCCATCGGCGAACGGGCTACGTCCTCGATCCACACTCGGCGGTGGCCTATCTGGGCGCCCTCCACGGCAGGAGCACCCGGCGAGACCGCCCCGTTGCCGTTTTTCTCTCGACGGCGCATCCGGCGAAGTTTCGTGAGACGGTTGCGGAAGCGATCGAGTCGGAGCTCGAGCTTCCTCGCGCGCTCGCCGAAGCTCTCGAGCGGCAGGAGCATTTTCTTCCCATTCCCGCGGAATACGGAGCTCTCAAGGAGTACCTCGCGCGATGACTCACTTCCTCTCCTTTCACGGCGGCGCCGGAACCGTCACCGGGTCGAGGTTCCTGGTGGAGACCGGGAACACGCGCTTCCTCGTGGACGCCGGACTCTTTCAGGGGTTGAAGAAGCTGCGGGAGATGAACTGGGCTAAGCTCCGGTTCGATCCCGCTTCGCTCGACTTCATCCTCCTCACCCACGCCCACATCGATCACGCGGGCTTCCTCCCGCGCCTCACCCAGATGGGTTTCCGCGGTCCGATACACGCAACCGGCGCGAGCCTGGATCTCGCGAGGCTCCTCCTCATGGACGCCGCCAAGATCCAGGAGGAAGACGCGGCGTTCGCGAATCGCAAGGGCTTCAGCAAGCACCATCCCGCGCTTCCGCTCTACACCTCGGAGGACGCCGCACGGGCGATATCTCTCATGGAGCCGCTCTCGTACGGTGACTGGATCGAGCCCGCCCCGGGGGTTCGAGCCGCGTTCAGGAACGCCGGCCACATCCTCGGAGCCGCGATGATCGAGGTTCGGATCCGAACGAAAGGCGGCGAGATTCCCATCGTGTTCAGCGGGGACGTGGGACGCTACGGCGTCCCGCTGCACTCCGACCCCGACCCCCTCCCGGAATGCGACCTGCTGGTGATGGAAGCGACCTATGGAGACCGGGAGCACGACCCCAAGCCCATGAGCGATCAGATCCGGGACGCGGTACTGACCGCCATCGAACGGCGGGGAACGGTCCTGATTCCTGCGTTCGCCGTGGGGCGCGCTCAACTGGTGATGCTTCTCCTTCGCCGGCTCGTCCACGCCGGTGAGATCCCCGAGATCCCGATCCATGTCGACAGTCCCATGGCGGTGGACGCGACCCGGATCTACGGCCAGCACGTTCGCGATCTGAGCCTCGACGCGGCGGGCGACGAGGACGGCTTCGGCCGCCTGGTTCCGAGAAACGTCCAGTTCCACCGGACCGTCGAGGAGTCCAAGAGCCTGAACTTCCTCCCGGGACCGCGCATCATCATCTCCGCGAGCGGCATGCTCACCTCGGGACGGGTTCTCCATCATTTGAAGCGGCTCCTCCCGGACGAGAAGAATCTGATCCTGCTCGTGGGATTTCAGGCGGCCGGCACGCGAGGCCGAGCGATGATGGAGGGAGCGCGGACGATTCGAGTGCACGGCGAGGACGTTCCCGTACGGGCGGCGTTCCTCCCTATCGGAGGTCTGTCCGCCCACGCCGATCGCACCGAGCTCCTTCGATGGGTTCGATCTCAGCCGAAACCGCCGAGAAGGATATTCGTCACCCACGCCGAGGAGAAAGCATCGCACGCCTTCGCGCAGGTGCTTTCGAGCGAATTCGGAGTGCGGACGATAGAGCCGGAGCTTTTCCAGCGTTTCGATCTCGAAGCCTAGCGGACTCAGGGGCGGAACTTCACCCCGAACAGGATCCGGAAGAAGCCCGGGTCGATCGAGATCGGCGGGAGCTCGAGGTACCCGTCGATCGAAGACACCGGCACACTCACGACGTTCTCCGAGACTACCTCCGTGAGCGTCACCGGCGCCTCGGTTCGAGGCGCCCAGAGAAGACGGCCGTCCGCGAAAATCGCGGCGCGGGCGCCGAGCGCGAAGTCGACGCTTGCCCCCACGTTGAACCCGAGAGCGTCGGCCGTCGAGGTGGAATAGGACATCTCGTAGAGCTCGGTGAAGAGGACCGCGTGGCCGCCGAGCCAGCCGGCGAGCGCTCCGAGCCGCTCCGCCTCGGCGTCGAAACGGAAGTAGGTGAGGCCTCCTGAAACGCCCCCGGAGACCGCTCCGGAAGCGCCGAAGCGCGCCGCCAGGTTGAAGCTCAAAGCCAGCTCGTTCAGGCGGCCTTCGGTATCGGAAGCCTCGAACGAGAACGACGCTTGCCGCACCACGGGCTCTGACGAAGGAAAGTTGATGGAATCCCACACCAGGTCCACTTCGTGAGGAGAGTTCTCCCCCGCGACGTCGACGTTCGCTCTGTCCAGCAGGAACTGAAAACCCAGGACGCGGTGCGGATAGACGTTGACGCCGAAGCCGAACCCGGGACTCACCTCACCATGGAGCGCGAGCGACTGGCGGGCCTCGCTCCGCGGGTCGGGGGTGACGAAGAGCTGATTGATTCCCGTGACCTCCGAGGGGACATAGGCGGCGTCGTACGACGTGTCGAGGGCCGGTAGGAAGAAGCCGAAGCCGCCGAATATCTCGACGTCGGCCGAGGCGGCGAAGGCATCCGAGGCCCTGGTCGAGATCGAGAGCCCGATGAGCGCGACGAGAATGACGTTATATCGGAGCACGGCTCAGTCGGACGGCGGGCGAGTGTAATAGCCCTGTCGCGTGCGGACGAACAGGCCCGGCTTCTTCACCGTGACGTGAATATTGCGCCACCCGCCCGCTCCAGCGGCGAGGTTCGCGGGAGCATAGGCCAGCCGGTAATGGCGATGGAGATCCTGCTGGACTTCGGCGAAGGCTTTCTTCACGTCCTCCACCTTCTCCGGGAAGAACGGGCGCCCGCCCGTCGCCTCCGCGAGGGCCGTGAGGAACGGACGATTCACGCTCCCGGTTCCGTCGGCTCTCTTGCCCATGAATCCCACGGCGTAGATGGTCACCTCGGACTGCCTGGCGCCTTCGATGACGTCATCGAGCGTGGCCCGGCTTCCCCTGTGCTCCGGGCCCGCATCGTCTCCATCCGTGAAAACCAGGAGTGACTTTCGCCCGTCGACGGTCCCGAGCTCCTGGAGCGCCACGAGAATGGCGTCGTAGAGTGCCGTTGTTCCCTCGGGTTTCATCGACTGCAGCATCTTGAGGTGAACAGCAATGTCGTCGGTATAGCCGACACCGAAACGAACCTCGTCGCTGAAAAGGCCGACCCGCGCCGTATCCCCCTCGCTCAGGTTCTGGGCGAAGAGGTAGGCCGCGGTCTGGATCGCGGTAAGGCTCGAACGGATGCTCGAGGAGGAATCCATCAGCAGAAGGGTCGTCACCGGCGTGAACTGGGCGGTGAAGAACGAGAGCTCCTGCGGCAGTCCGTCCTCCAGCACCTCGAAGCTTTCCCGGGACAGTCCGGGAACGAAACGTCCCTTCTTGTCGACGACGACGACGTCCAGGGTGACGGTCTCGACCGAGACCGCGAACTGTAACCGGCCTTCGTCGACCGGGGGCGGCAGCGGAGTCTGCGCGGACGCGGGAACCGCGAGGAATGCCGCGGCAGCTCCGAAGAGCCCGACGAGCCCGTAAGATGCAGGAACTCTTCGCATTACTCGAGCTCCATTCTCGCCGTCGATGATAGCACGGCGGGATCGCACCCCGTCAGGGTGTTTTCCCCACGTCGTTCTGATGAGTTGGAGCGGTTCTTGCTTGAGAGATCAGCTTCCCAAACAAGGTGGTTCAAATTGGCAAAGGACGTCGTCCAAGGCGACTCGAACGGACAGAAGCGCTTCTGGAGCATCCGGGCGAAGGTATTCGCGCTGGTGATCCTGGCGACGCTCCTCCCTACGTTCCTCGTGGGAACGTCCTCTTATTGGACGGCGCGCCGCACCCTCGGTGAGAAGCTCTCCGACCAGCTCAACATCAAAGCCTCTCTCGCCGCGGCCCGAATCACGGAGTGGCTGCAGGAGCGACGGCACGACGCGATGGTTTTCGCGAGCTCGAGCATCGTCGTCGCCAACGTCGAGCGAGGGCAAGGCGAAGCACCCCCGGGGGGATCCCCCCTCATCCGCTCCTATCTGGAAGAGGTGCGAGGTCGCTTCCGCGCCTACTCCGTCCTGGCTGTCCTGGACTCGCGGAGGAGGCTCGTCGCCTCCGCCTCCGCTCTGCCGGTGGAGGATCTGGAGCACCTCGAGGAACGGACGGCGGACGAGCTCGCCTTCCTGCACTGGGACGACGCCGGACGATCCAGGTTCTGGCTGCAGAGTCCGATCCTGGGCGCCCAGGGCAAGACCGTGGGTTTCCTGGTTCTAGCCTCTGATTTCGACTCCCTCCGCGAGGAGCTCGCGCAGCACTCGCCCGCGGACCGCCTGCATGTCACCTCGGGCGGACGCGTGGTGTTCGCCCATCCGGAGCCGGTCGCGGGCGAGAAGGCTCCGGAGCCCGTCCCCCGGGAGGGCTCGTTGACGGAATATCGGGACGCGAGCGGCGCCCGGATCCTCGCCGCGGCCCGCTCTATCGAGGCGTTCGAGGGCGTGCCGATGGTTCTCGTCGTGGCGAACGAGTGGAACGTCGCCTTCGCCGCGGTGAACGAGCTCGGCCGGAGCATCGTGCTGCTGAGCCTGCTCGTCGCCGTGGTGGTCATCGCCCTCGCCTATGGGTTGGTCGTAAGCCTGACCGATCCGCTGGAGAAGCTCACCGCGAGCGCCCGCGCCCTGTCGCGAGGCGACTACTCGCACGAGCTCCCGGTACGGACCCGAGACGAGATCGGGGATCTCACTCAGGTCTTCAACCAGATGACCTCGGCACTGAAGCGCAACCACGAAGGGTTGGAGCGGCTCTCGGCGACCGACGAGCTCACCAAGCTCGGAAACCGCCGCCAGTTCCGAAAGGCGCTCGACGAAGAGCTGGCGCGCGCGGAGAAGACCGGTGTGGGATTCGCCCTGGTTCTGATCGATCTCGACCACTTCAAGAGCTACAACGACCGGCTGGGGCACGTGCGCGGCGACGCGCTGCTGGAGAGGGTCGGGGCGTACCTGCTCGGGGCAACGGAGCAAGGGGCGATCGCCGCGCGTTACGGCGGCGAGGAGTTCGTCCTGATTCTTCCCAAGACCGGGATCGAAGAGGCGGCCGCCCGGGCGGAGTGGATTCGCGCGGGATTCTTCGAGGCCCACGGGGAAGAGGCGGAGGTTACGCTGAGTCTCGGCGTCGCCGCCTGGCCTCGCGACGGGCGCTCCGCGCTGGAGCTCATCGATGCCGCCGATCGGGCCCTGTACGACGCGAAGAACGGAGGTCGAGACCGGGTCGCGGTGGCGGCGCCGATAACCCGCAAGGAGACCAAGCTCAGAGCCGCTTCCATCGAGCGCTATCAGCGAACGAGCCGCCGGTGAACCCAGGCGGGCGCCTTCCCGTCGACCTCCACCTGAAACCACTCGCCGCGCCGGGCGATGGCCTTCAGCTCCGTTCCGGCCTCGACCGCTCCCAGCTTCTCCGAATCGGAGCTGGGATCCTTTCTGAGATTCGCGGCGGAAACAACCCGGAGCGGTCGCGCGGGTACCAGGGGGATGAGCTCGCTCGGCGAGCTCCCCCGGATCTCCGATATGGTCCTCACCTGGCGAAGAAGCTCGCTCGCTCTCTCTGCGAGGTAGGCGGCGCCGCCCAGGTTGTCTTCCGCGAGCGCGCGGTCGGCGTGGTCGAGGAACACGGATGCGCGTTGGAGGCGATCGGCGAGGGCGGGGTCAGGGCGCTTCTTCAACGCTTGGAGCTCGACGCGCACTTCCGCGATTCTCGACACCGCGAACGCCCGGCTCTGCAAGTTCCGGATGCTGGTCTGCGAACGAACCAGCTCCTCGAGCGCGCTCTTCAGCTCGAGCTCGAGAGTCGCTTTGGCTTCCTCGAGCGTCGTCACCTCGGCGCTGCGCTCCGATAGAGCCTCGCGTAGCCGTGAAGACTCCGAAAGCGCCACGTCCAGAGACTTCCGGACCTCGTCGTCCGTCCCCTTCTCCGCGCGGGCGCTCGGCGTCGACTCGGAGGGTGTCTCCGGGACGGGGACGGCGGGTTCTCCCTCACGAACCACGACCCGCTCGGGCGGAGGGGGTACCTCCTTGCCGCCGCATGCGGCGAGAAGCGACAGCGCGGCGGCGACGCCGAGAGGCAATCCGAGCTTTCGGACCACGAACGAGACCATTTTTGTTCGGAGACTCTATGGTAAACCGAACGGGGCCGTTTCGTACAGCGCTTTTCTAGGAGGGGGGGCGCGGTGAGCGGAGTCGAGGCTGATAGGCGTGGAGCGACGGATCGAGCAGCCGGCCCCACTCGGCGTCGTAGGGATGGACCTCTCGGACGGGTGCGCCGTCGCGCTCGAGGGGATAGCCTTTGTTGGCCCACTCGAAGATCGACCCTTCGAGGTTCTTCGCGTCGACGAAGCCTTCCTTCTTCAGGCGCTCGACCAGGCGCGAAGAGCGATAGCCGACGGAGCAGTAGGCAACCAGGGGAGCCTCGTGGTCGAGCGTGCCGAGGAACTCCGGAAGGTCGCCCTCGGGATCGACGCGAATCGCGCCGGGAAGGTGGCTCACCTCGTACTCCTCCGCGGTGCGTACGTCGAGCACCATCGGGGTTTCGCGGCCCGAGTCCAGGCGCAGCCTCAAATCCTCCGCAGACACCTGCTCGACTCCGGGGAACTCCGAGCGCACCCAGCTCTTGGTCTTCTCCCAATCCGTGGGCGCTCTTCGACAGCTCATGAGCGCGAGAAACACCAGAGCCAGGGTGCGACGCACCATCGGTCCGATGTTAGCGCAGGGCGACCTCCCGGAGCACCGTCATCGGACCGACTTGGCGGAGCCGCCGGAGCTCCTCGTCGTCCTTCGCGAGGAAGCCGCCCGCGAACCCCAGGCCGTTCACCGAGATCGACTCGAAGCTCCCCTGGCGGCGCGGAACGAGGAGCATCCAGTCCCGCGTCGCCACCAGGTTGTAGGCGCCCGCATCCTTCTCCCGTCTGAATTCCGCCAAAGCTTCGAGGTAGGGCTCGCGCGTGGGAGCCGCCGCTTCGAAACGGCAGGAAAAGGGAATCGCTCCGAGCCCTCCGGCGAGAACGACCTCCATCGGGCATCGTTCCGGACCTTCACCCAACGGTACGGGAACGAACTGCAGATGCTTGTGGCGCTGGCTCGCTCCCGCGGCAGGGCCCGAGTTGTAGAAGAAGAGCGAATCGAATTCCTCGAGAACGATGCGCACCGCCTCGAAATCCGGCGGGGTGAGGAGCGACTCCTGCTCCTCGAAGGTGCGCGTTACCACGAGCAGATGGTTCTCCATCACGTTGAACTTGTTGAGGAGGGCGACATGGGTCGGAGAGACGTCGGCGACGAAGAGCTCCTGTTCGTAGGGCAGAAACGGGTTGCGGCCGCTCTTCTCCTGGGCCTCCTGGGAGGCTTTCTTCTTCTCGATGCGGTCGACGATGCGGACGACGAACCGGACGCCATCGTCCTCGAGGAACGTCGAGTGCGTAGCGATGGGCTCGAGCGCTCCCGACAGGAGCGCCCGCCTCGAGATCTCCTCGAGGCGGTGCCGGAGCGTCCTCGACATCACAGCGGTCGGTGCTGATACAAGGGTCCGTCCACGAAACCCTGGCGCCGGTAGTACTCCCGCGTCCCCACGGAGGAGATGACCGAAAGAAGCGCGAAGCCTTTCGACCGCGCCTCCACCGCCGCTTCCTGAAGGAGCTTCCGGCCTAGACCGGAGTGCTGGGCCTTCCCTTCCTCGCGATCTCCAATCGATACCGAGGATCCGTAGACGTGGACCTCGCGCACCACCGCCGAGTCGCCGAGCTCGTCGAGGAAGCTCGGGCCGTCGGGAAGCGCGAGCCGAAGGAACCCCGCGAGGCGATCGTCTTCGGTCACGTACGAGAGGAACGACTCCCAACCGGAGGAGGTTCGGTAGCGAAGAACGTCGAGGCGCACTTCGCGGGGCGAGACCTCGAAGCCGCGGATCTCTCGAGCGCGTATGTCCCGCGGGCGGAGGTTCCTGCGTTTCATCTCCTCTTCGGCGACGGCGCGGAAGTTCGTAACCCGGCTTCCCGCGAGGATATCTTCGCCGGGAATGTCCCGAATCACCCGGCTCAAGCGGCAGTAGGGCGGAGTCCTCGCCATCGACGAGACGAGAAGCTCCAGAAGCTCCGCCTCGGCGTACGGGCGATAGCGGCCCGCCTCGTAATGGGCCATGAGGGTCGCGCTCTCGACGAGACTGCAGGGATAGAGCTTCAGCTCGTCCGGCCGAAAGTCCGGATCGGAGAACAGGCGCTCGTAGTCCTCGAGGTCTCTCTCCGGAGTCGAGCCGTAGAGATTCGCCATCCAGTGGGCCTGGATCTTGAACCCCGCCCGCCTGAGGAGCTTCGTCGCCCGCCGCGAAGCGAGGACGTCGTGTCCTCTCTCGTTCAGGGCGAGCACCTCGTCGTCGAGACTCTGATAGCCGATCTGGATCTTGGTCGCGCCGAGCCTTCGAAGTCGAACGACCTCCTCCTCGGTCACGTGGTCGGGTCGAGTCTCGAGGGACAGGCCCACCGCCCGCGCCTCCGCCGTTTCGTTCACCCGCTGTGCGAAGGCGAGCTCTTCCCAGGTAGCGGTCTCGCCCCCTTCGATGCGGCCTTCGGGATCCTTCCCGCGGGCGAACTCGGAGACGATGCGGTTGTAGTCGGCGACTCCCCGTCGACCGTCGACCTCGTCCTCGATGGAGGCGAAGTCGATGGACGCGGCCGCGCCGCCCCGCAACGCCCCGCCCCCGAAGTCGTTCAGCGCCTGGAACACTCGCGTGAGGAACCACACCTGATACGACTCGGGATAGGACGACCAGGTGCCGCCGAGAACGATGAGCTCGACCTTGTCGACGGGATGGCCGATCCAGTAGAGGGCCGAGAGCCTCGAGAGGGTCTGCTCGTAGGGGTCGAACCGGTGCATTCCCGCGCGCTGAGCCCCCGGCTCGTTCGAGAGATAACTCTTC
This sequence comes from uncultured Acidobacteriota bacterium, assembly GCA_963716925.1. GTDB lineage: Bacteria > Acidobacteriota > Vicinamibacteria > Marinacidobacterales > SMYC01 > DAISKN01. The sequence continues at coordinate 528,304 of CAVQUX010000006.1, forward strand.
GGCATCCTCACGTCGTTCGGACAGAAGATGCATTTTCCCGGGCAAGGGAACGGCTTGGTGAGAACGGTCACCGGAGTGACTCCGGAAAGAGACCGCACCGGCTTCATCCTCACCTTTTCCAGGAACCGCCTCGCGTTGGCAAGCCCGGAAAGCTCGGGGTGGCGGGAAGCGAGGTGGCGGTAGCCGGCGATGAGCTCGCTCTTCGAGAACATGGCTTCGCCGTTCTTCGGATGCCGGCGGAGGATGCGGTCCAGGCTCCCGACGTCCGGAAGCGCCTCGATGGCGCGAATGATGGCGAGGAGCTCCCGCTCGTGCTCTTCCGGGGAGAAACGATAGTCCTGCCAGCGGGCGCGCTTCATGGCCGTCGGTCATTTTACTGTACACTTTCGCGGGGTGAGACTCCGATGAAAACCGCGCTGCTCTCTCTCTTCGTTGCCGCATCCGGCTCACCGCCCTCGTTCGCCGCGGACGAGCCGTTCGATCTCCTGCTCGCGGGAGGCCGAATCATCGACGGGACCGGAAACCCCTGGTTCTCGGCTGACGTCGGTATACGCGCCGGGCGAATCGTCGCCGTGGGGAATCTCGAGGGACGCCAGGCGACGCGCACCCTCGATGTCGCGGACCTCGTGATCGCCCCCGGGTTCATCGATCTCCACTCCCACGGGGACGGTCTCGACGAAGACGGACTCCGGTCGAATGACAAGAGACGACGGGCCGCCCCGAACCTCGTGACCCAGGGCATCACCACTCTCGTCGTGAACCAGGACGGCGGCTCTCCCTACTCCATCGCCGCCCAGAAGCGCGAGCTCGAGGCGAAGGGGTTCGGGCCCAACGCCGTTCTCCTGGTGGGACATAACACCGTGCGGGCGATGGTCATGGCCGAGAACAAGAGCGACCCGTTCAAAGACGCGGAGATCGCCAGGATGCAGCGCCTGGCGAAACCCGAGGAGATCGAGGCGATGCGGCGGATCGTCGTCGAGGGCATGCAGGCCGGAGCCTACGGCATGAGCGCGGGGCTCGAGTACATCCCCGGCCGGTGGAGCGACACCGAGGAGGTGGTGGCCCTGGTCCAGGAGCTAGCTCCCTACGAAGGGGTCTTCATCGAGCACGAGCGGGCCTCGGGAGCGGACCCGATGTGGTACCTCCCCAGCATGGAGCAGCCGGGGCAACCGACGTTTCTCGATTCGATCGAGGAGACCATCGAGATCGCGGAGCGGACGGGGGTTACGACCGTCGCCACGCACGCCAAGGCGCGGGGAGCAGACTACTGGGGCTCGAGCCGGGCCGCGGTCCAGCTCATCGCCCGGGCGCGCTCCCGGGGCGTGCGCATCTTCGCCGACCACTATCCCTACAACACCACCGGAAGCGACGGCGGGACGCGCCTCATTCCCGCCTGGGTGCGCGAAGAGGACGAGAAGCTCACCTGGGTCCAGGCGCTCGATGCGGTCCTCGCGAATCCCGACAAGTCCGCGGCCCTCCGGAGGGACGTTCTCCACGAGGTGAATCGCCGCGGGGGCGCCGAGAACATCGTGGTCATGGAGTTTCCCGACAAGAGCTACGTGGGGAAGAGCCTTTTCGAGCTGATGCGCGAGCTCGCGATGGACCCGCTCGAGCTCGCGGTCCATCTCCAGCGAAAGGGAAGTCCGGGCGAGCGCGGCGGGGCACGGCTGCGCGGCTACTCGCTTTCCGAGATCGACGTCGAGATCTACGCCGCCGAGCCCTGGATGGCCACCGCTTCCGACGCGGGCATCGCTCTTCCCGAAGACGGCTTCGTGCACGCGCGGTACTACGGGACGTTTCCGAGGAAAATCCGCCGGTACGCGATGGAGCGCGAGAAGCTCTCGGTCGAGGACGCCATCCGATCTTCGACGTCGCTCCCCGCCCAGATCCTCGGTTTTCGCAACCGCGGCCTGGTGCGGGAAGGCTTCCACGCGGACATCGCCGTACTCGATCTCGCCCGCGTCAAGGACGCGGCGACGTTCTTCGAGCCCCACCGTTACGCGGAAGGCGTGGTGCACGTCCTCGTGGGCGGAACGGCGGTGGTCGAGAACGGAGAGCTCACCTGGGCCCTCCCGGGAAAGGTCATCACTCCCGAGGAAGGGCGAAAGCCTCCGTTCGCTGCCGCCGACACGAATTGAAGAAGCACACGGTCGAGGCGCTCCTCGCCGTGAACCGGCGCTTCTACCGGGAGCGCGCCGCGGAGTTCAGTCGCTCGCGTGAGCGGCCGTGGTCGGGCTGGGGAGAAATCCTCTCGCGCGCGGGAGCGCTCCTCCCCGAGCATCCTCGAGTTCTCGACGTCGGCTGTGGAAACGGGCGATTCGCGCGGTTTCTCGCGGAGCGCCTGGGAAGGACCTTCGATTACTGCGGCATCGACGAAAGCCCGCTCGGCCTCGCCGAGGCGAGAAGAAGACTTCCCGGCCTGGTCTTCGTCGAGAGAGACTTCCTGCAGGAACCTCTTCCGGAGGGAGAGTTCGATCTCGTCGCGCTCTTCGGAGTGCTCCATCACGTCCCCGGCCGGGAGAACCGTCTCCGTTTACTCATGCGGCTCTCAGCTCTTCTCGCCCAGGGCGGTCTCCTGGCGTTCTCCCTCTGGCGGTTCGATCGCTACGAGCGCTTCCAGGAGAAGATCGTCCCCTGGGACGAGTTCTCGTCTCGGAGCGGTGTGGAGGTCGAACGCGCGGACCTCGAGCCCGGGGACCACGTCCTGACCTGGGGAGGCGACCGGCCGGCATACCGCTTCTGTCATGCGATGAGCGACGATGAGGAGAGAGAGCTCGTAGCGGCGCTTCCTCTCGACCTCGTGGTGAAGTTCGACGCGGGCGCCGAGCCGAACGGCTACTACGTCTTCCGCTACCCCCGGACGGCGTAGAAGACTACCCGCCGAATGGGGTTCCCGTGGACGACGAGCCCGTCCAACGGCGGAACGCGCGCGAGAAGGTCGCGGACTCCGGAAGCCGGGTCGCTGCGCCGCGTCACTCCGCCCGTATCGTCGCCGCGGGGTCGAGGCGCGCCGCCCGAAGCGCGGGCAGAAGGCCTGCGAGGAGGCCGACCGCGATTCCCAGAGCTGCGGCAGCCGCGAACGACAGAGGATCGTGGCTCGAGATCCCGTGGATGCGGCTTTCCAGAAGGCGCGAGGCGGCGAGTCCTCCGAGGACGCCGGCAATCGACCCTGCGAGAGCGAGAAGGAATCCGCGGCCGACGACGAGCCGGACAATCTCGCCCCGGCTCGCGCCCAGGACCATCCGGACTCCAATCTCCCGCGTGCGCTGGCTCGTCACCATGGCGATGAGACCATAGAGTCCAACCGTGACGAGGACCAGTGCCAGCGCACCGGTTCCAGCGGCGATCCAGGCGTCGCGGCGCTCCTCGTACAGAATCTCTCTCATGTGGAGGTCGAAGCTCCCCGTCATGAGGACCGGAAACTCCGGAGCGAGGCGCGCCATCTCGGCTTTCGCGGCATTCAGGATGGCCTCCGCCTCTCCCGCGGTCTCGAGCAGAACGAGCCCGAAGCCCTGAGGGTCCTGAGCGAAGGGCACGTAGACGTACATCTCGGGCTCCTCGTAGAGGTCCGAGATCCGGATGTCCTCGGCGACGCCGACGATGCGGCGAGGAACTCGTGCCTTGCCCATGAGGATCGTTCTCCCGAGTGGTTCCTCGCCCGAAAAGAGCCGCGCTGCCATCGTCTCGCTCACGACGGCGACGAGCTCGCTCTTTGGAGCGTCCGCCGCTCGAAAACCTCGCCCGGCGAGGATCCGGGTCCCCATCACCTCGAAATACTCGGGTCCCACCATGGTGTACCGGATGCGAAACGCCTCCTCCCCGGGCGGCGGCTCCTTTCCCGGAACCACGAACTCCGAAGACCAGCCCGCCTCGTTCCCCTGCGCCGGAAGCCGGATGCCGTAGCTCACACGGCGAACGGAAGGAAGACCGGAAAGGCTCGCGCGCGCCTCCTCGAGAAACCGATAGGTGTCTTCGTTGGTGTAGGTCGAGGGGGTAACGACGTACAGGGTCGCGACCTCCTTCCCCGAATCGAAGCCGGGGCGAAGACTCGCGCTATAGAACAGGCTTCGCGCGATGATGCCGGCGGCAGACATCACGACGACGCCGACCGCGATCTGCGCGGCGACCAGGATGTGCTGGGTCCGAAAGCCGCCGGGAGACGATCGCTCTCCCTTGAGATCGGAAACCTCGGGGGACGCGCTCTTCGTGGCCGCGGCGAGGGCCACGAGGACCGCGGTCGCGAGCGCCGCGGCGAGCCCGAACGCGGCCAGGCGGCCGTCGATCCGTGCGTCGATGGTATAGGTGATCTCGGCGGGCGGAACGAGTCGCGGGAAGAGTTGGATCAGCCATACCGCGCCGAGCCATCCGATGACGGAGCCGGAAGCGGCCAGCAGTGCGCTTTCCGCAAAGAGCTGCCGAAGGAGCGTGCCTCGTCCCGCGCCGAGCGCGACCTGGATCGAGCGCTCGCGCCGCCGCCCTTCGTTCCGGGCGAGAAGGAGATTCGCGACGTTCGCGCCCGCGATGAGGAGAACCAGCGCCGGAAGCGCGAGGATGACCGCCCCTTCCGAGATCGCCGCCCGATGCTCGTCCTGGAATCCCTGGAGGACCAGCCCGCCTCCTCCGTACTGCTCCGGATCGTCCGCCTGCCAGCGACGGGCGAGGGTCCCGAGCTGCGCCCGGGCTTCCTCCTCCGTCGCCCCCGGCCTGAGTCTCGCGACGACCTCGAACCAGCGCTGGGTACGGTTCGCGAGCTCTTTCCGGAGTCCGGGCACCACCAGCGGCGCCTGCTCCGCCATCACGAAGACGTCCGTCTGGACGATGCGATCGAGCCCGACGAAGCCCTCCGCCGTCACCCCCACGACGGTGAAGAGGGAATCGTTGAGTCGTACCGTGCTCCCGATGACGTCCGGACGCGCCGAGAGCCGCTCCCGCCAGAGCCCGTGGTTCAAGACCACCTGCGGCGCCGATGCTTCGCTTCCATCGAAGCCACGACCGAGGTGAAGGGGAATCCCGAGCGCCTCGAAGAAATTCGGCGAGACGTAATCGACGAGGAGCAGGTGCTGCTCGCCGTTTTGGTGAAGCGTGACTCCGCGGCCGCCCACCGGCACGACGTACTCGAAGGCTCGAACGGAATCCGCGATCTCCTCGGACTCGATGTAGGAGATGAGGCCTCGAAAGGCCCTGGGGAACGTGCTCTCGACGCGAACGAGCCGATCGGGGTCGCGCAACGGGAGGGGCCGGAAATAGACGGCGTCGAGAAGGCTGAAGAGCGACAGGTTCGCCGCCATGCCGAGCCCAAGCGTGAAGCTCGCGAGAACGAAGAACCCCGGGCGGCGCGACAAGCTCCGCCAGACGCGAAGTACTCCCATGGTCTCGGATACGCTCGGGAGCTCTTCGATGTTCCAGAACGATCCCCGCGCGAAACTCGGACCAAATTGTTGAGGTCCTACGAGTTGCTGACCGGGCCCAGCGCGCGCAGGGCCTCGAGGGCGGTGGGATCCCGCCCTCGGGGCGCCGCTCCGATGCCGGGATGCCGGCGCGTCGCTCAGCCGGCTACGCCGCCGCCGTCGACTACGAGTGCCGTGCCGGTCACGAAGGAAGACTCGTCGGAGGCCAGGTATAGCACTGCGGCAGCGATTTCCTCGGCGGTACCGATACGACCGAGAGGCCGGTTTGCGGCTCCGGCGGCATAGTCGTCCCACGACATGCCCCGCTTGGCGGCGTCGTCGGGAAGCATGGGCGTCATCACGTCGCCGGGACATACGCAGTTGACGCGAATCCCCTGCGGACCGTGATCGATCGCCATCGCTTTGGCCATGACGATCAATCCGCCCTTGGCCGCGCAATATGCCGCCGCCTTGTCGCCCCCTTGGATTCCCCAGCCCGAGCTCATGTGAATGATCGAGCCGCTGCGGCGCTCGATCATCGACGGTAACGCATACTTCGACATCAAGAACGCGCCCTTCAGGCTGGAGTCGATGGTCTCGTCCCACTCCTCCTCGGTGCAGTCCGGAACCGTCTTCGGATGGAATACGCCGGCATTGTTGAACAACACATCGATCCTGCCGAATCGCTCGAGCGTCCGCTCGACGGCCTCACGACAGTCGTTCGCGATGCGCACATCAGACCGCAGGAACAGGGCCTCCCCACCCTTTGCCGCGATTGCCTGAAGAACCTGTTCGCCACGCTCCACGTTGCGCCCGGTGATCACGACCGCTGCACCCTCCGCCGCGAATCGAACCGCCGTCGCGGTGCCGATTCCCGAGGTTCCGCCGGTTATCAACGTGACCTTTCCTTCGAGTCTCATTCGCCGAATCCCCCCTGTTTGCCGATTCAATGAGCCCACTGGCTGCATAGACCTCCGGTGGTCTCCGCACCATCCATGACGTAGACCTGGCCGGTAGCGAACCCGGCGTCGTCGGAGGCGAGGAACGCGAACAGTGCGGCAATCTCTTCAGGTTTCGCATGTCGTCCCATCGGGATCTTGCGGTTGACCGCGTCCAGCATTTCGTCGGTGTATTCGGCGCGTTGCATCGGCGTCAGCACGTAGCCTGGGGAAACTGCGTTTACGCGGACGATCGGAGCGAGCTCCAGCGCCATCGCCTGGGTGAGCGCTAGCACACCGCCTTTGCTGGCACTGTAATCCGCGTAATGCGGGTATCCGGTATTTCCTGCGGTGGAAGCCGTGTTGAGAATCACGCCGGAACCCTTGTCCACCATATGCCGCGCGGCTTCCTGCGCCACGTTGAATACGCCGGTGAGATTCACCCCCAATACGGTGTTCCATTCCTCGTTCGTAATCTTCAGGAAGTCGTGCCGAATGCTGATACCGGCGTTGTTGATCAGCACGTCGACCGAGCCCATGCAATCAATCGCCTCCTGAAAAGCCCTGCGCACCTGCTCCCTGGCGGACACGTCGGCGTGGATTACCGCGCCCAGGTCGGGCAGTTCCTCAGCAACCCGCGTTCGTGCATCCGAGTCCCGATCGAGGACGCAAACGGCGCAGCCCTCTTCGAGAAAACGCGCCGCAGTGGCCTGACCTATGCCGCTTGCGCCGCCCGTCACCAAGACGTTCTTGCCCTTCAAGCCGCGCATGGGTCGCCTCCTGTAAGTCTGGCCCCGAATGATTGCACCGGCCAGCGATGCACTGAGAAGACTAATTGATTGGTGTAAGAAGGGTAAACCATTTTTTCCGAATTCAATCCAGTATCAACAGTTGCTGACGGAACTTGAGATTTGAGTCCTGGAGGCCCCTGAACCTCCGGAACCCCGGTTGGCAGGGTTGCTCGAAACGACCCCGATCGTTCACCGGGCAGGAGGACAATCATCGATGGCGGATTCGCTCGTCAAACGGTTGCCATTCTTTCAATGGGAAGCCCGGACTGGACTATCGCGTCAGACGTGATTGTCCAGACAGTTTCCCCCTACCGCGTCCTGGACAGGCTCGGCGGCGAAGGGAGTCGTCTACCGGGCGAAGGTCCACCACCCGACCCCGATGAGCAAGTTCAGAGGAGGGTGACGAAGCCTTCTACGGTCAAACCCGCTTTCCGAATCAGGGCACGCAACGTGCCGGATTTCAACTCGCGGTGATCGGGCACGGAAAGCGTCAGAGAATGACCGGGTTTCGTCAAGATGAGGTGGCTTAACACGCTGGCGCTGAAGCACGAACCCGGCCTTCTGGAAGGCTGCGGCGACTTCACGACCGGAGACCGCCGGCAGCGAGGCCATCAGGCGGCGACTTCTGCCGCCACTTCCACGACCTGAGTCTCAATCGTAAGAGGCAAGCCTTCGGCTGCACGGTCTTTGAGGCACGCCCGGATTTCCTCCGCGACGAGCTCCGGCGTCTCGACCGGCCCCGGATGATCTTCCTGCTTGCGCACTTCGAGGCAAAGGACGATGGCCTCCCGAATGTTCGACAGAGTGTCCTCGCGAGAGTCGCCTTCGGAAATGCAGCCAGGTAGGGCCGGGCAAATCGCGGAGAAGCCACCGCGTGCTTCCGGGGCCAGGACTACAGTGAACTTCACATCCGTATGATACCGCCAACCGCTCTGAATGAGCACTCGGTCTCGGGTCAACGGGAAAGCTCATGCCTTCGAGCGGCATTGGAAGCGATTCCGCCTGTTCCGCCTTTTCTGGAAGCAGAGTTTGATCGGGTCGCGCTCTTCCGGTGCTCCCGGGCAGGGAGAACCGTCTCCGTCTCCTGACGCGCCTCTCGGGTCTTCTCGCCCTGCGGTCGCCTGGCGTTCTCCATCTGGCGCTTCGGTCGCTACGAGCGTTTCCAGAGAAAAATCGTTCCGTGGGACGAGTTCTTGTGTGGTACGGGCATCGAGATCGAACTGTCGGACCTCGAGCTCACGACCTTACCCTCACCCGGGGAGGCGCTCCTCCCGCGTTTCGTTTCTGTCATGCGTTGAGCGACGATGAGGAGGGAGACCTCGCTCAGTCGCTTCCTGTCGACCCCGTTGGCGAGGCGCGACGCCGGCGCCGAGCCGAACCGCTACTACGTCCTCCGCTATCCCCAGACGGCGTAGACCACCATCTGGGCGACGGCGACGAGGGAAGCCCAGAAGCGCACGTTTCGAAACCAGGGCGCCTTCGCCGTGGCGGGCGCGACGAGCCTCGGCGACACGAACAGGATAACCGCGAGCGCGAGGGCGTACATGAGAATCACCACCAGAGCGCCCGGCTCGATGCCCATCATCGGATCCAGCAGACGAGGCCGCGGAGCTCCTCGTCCGACTTTCTCGTCGTGAAGAGGCTCACGGCGACGAGGGTGAGCGAAGCGGCGACGAACGACCAGAACGCGGTCCACAGATAGAGCTGGCCGGTCGCCGTCAGGACGGCGGCGGTGGCGACGCCCACCAGCATGCCGGCGACGCCGCCTTCGGCCGTCGCCCGCCGGGTCAGCATTCCGAAGAGCAGGACCGCGAAGAGCGCTCCCTGAAAGAACGAGAGGAACGTCTGAAAGGCTTCGAACACCGAGGCGAATCGCGTCTTGACCTGATAGCTGAAGAGCGCACCTCCCAGGAGGAGGCCGATCACGAGCCATCGTCCAAGAGCGAGGCACTCTTCGTCGGTCGCTTTCGGCCGCAGGAACGGGCGATAGAGATCCGTGACCAGAAGCGTCGATGCGGAGTTGACGTACGACTCGAGATTCGCCATGACGCCGGCGATGAACGCGCCCATGAGGATCCCGAGCGCCCCCGGCGGAACCAGACGCTTCACCATGAGAGGCAACACCTGGTTCGCGTCCCATCCCTCACCAGGGGGTCCGAGCTCTTCTGCAAAGAGCGCGAGGGCGATGAGCCCCGGAAGCACCAGAAGGATGGGAAAGACGAGCTTGATGGCGGCGCAGAATACGTACGAAGCGCGGGCGTCGGCTTCGCTCGAAGCGCCGAGCGTCCTCTGAACGATGGCCTGGTTTCCGATCCAGTATGCGGGACCGAGCACCACCCCGAGACCAAGAACCACGGCGGGCCAGGGGTAGGCCGGGTGGCTCGCGGAAGGCAGGAGCTCGAAATGCTCCCGCGTCCAGGAGAGCTCGGAAACTCTCGCCATGAGGGTCTCGACGCCTCCGACCTCACGGATTCCGAGGACGCAGATGAGAGTCGCTCCCGCGATGAGCACGACGCACGAGAACACCTCGGTCACCACGACGGCGCGAAGCCCGCCGGACGCGGTGAAGAGACCCACGAGAACCGAGGTCACGCCCACCGAGACCCAGAACGACCATCCGAGAAGGCCCTCGAACATCGCCGCCGCGCTCACCAGAATGGTCGCGACCGTAGCGAGCATGAAGAGCGACCAGACGACGGCGAAGAACGTCCGCACCGATGGGTTGTAGCGCCGCCCCAGGTACTCGGGAATGGTGGTGACGTTCGAGCCCCAGAAGAACGGCATGAAGAGGAAGGCCGCAAGCAGGACCGGCAGGATGCAGCCTACGAAATCGAAATTCATCATGACGATTCCGTAGCGATACCCGTCCCCGGCGAGCCCGATCATGTCCTTGGCGCCGATGTCGGAGACGACGAGGGACATCCCGGCGGCCCACCAGGGGATGGATTTTCCCGCGAGGAAGAAATCGCGGCTGGTTTTGATTCCCCGGCTGGCCCAGAGCCCGAGCGCGGTAACCGTCAGGAGATAGGCGATGATGAGACCGATATCGAGCGCGGAGAGCTTCACCGATTCCACAGCGGCGGGAATAGTACTCCATCACCGCTCTTGACCCGGGCTCCAATCCGGGCCGGGCGCTGGATTCTCATTTCAGCCAGCCTCGCGACCGGAAGTACCAGTGGAGCCCGCCGGCGACCAGCGCCATCAACCCGAGGGCGACAGGATAGCCATAGCGGTAGTGAAGTTCGGGCATCACGTCAAAGTTCATGCCCCAGATCCCGGCGAGCAGCGTCAACGGCATGAAGATGGCTGAAAGAATGGTGAGCAGGCCGAGGCGGCGGCTGGTCTCGGCCTGCTGGGCCGACTCGTACCGCTGCTGGAGATCGCTCACGCGGCGATGCAGCCGGTCGATGTCGCGATCGGTCGCGCGAGTGGTCTCGACCACGATCTGGAATGTATCCGCGAGGCGACTGAGCGGGAGCGCGGCGCGGTCGCTGGCCTTCAGAACCTCGAGAACCGCGAGCTCCTCGTCCACCAGGCCGCCGAACTCCAGCACGCACCGCTTCAACGCCAGGATCGCCTCCAGGGCAACCGCCCGCGGATCCGAGTCCATCCTGCCAGCGAGCGCGTCCCCCTCCCGGCGGAGCTTCATGACCTGGCGTCGCAGCCGCGTGGCATGGAGGAGGACGAGGGCGCAGACGACGCCCGCGGTCGTCGCTTCCGGGAGCTTGAGCCTCGCGACCGGGGCCTCGTCGAGCACCGAATACCCCGCGAGCACCGAATACCCCTCGGGCTGCTCGTGCATGGTGATCACGAGCCGGTCGAGGCAAAGGAGGCCGAACAGAGCCGGCGCCCCGCCTTCCTCTGCCGACGGAATGGGGTAGGCGACGAACAGGGACTCGGTGAGTGGGAGGATCCTCGTCGCGCCGTCACCGATTTGCAGCTGATCGAGCAGCCCCGCATCCAGGCCGAGTCCGGCCAGCCAGGCCGTCACGGCCTCCGGGCGACCACCTTCGATGTCGATCCAGTAGGGACCGGCACCGGCTCGCCACCCCGCAACAGCCGTGGCCTCGGCCTCCGGCCTCATGCCGCTGCCGGCGTCGAGGGCGAGGCAAGTGACCTTCATGGCGGATCGACGGTGGCAACGGTAGCGACATACTCTTCCGGCATCGGCTTACGTCCTCCACTGCTCCCGAGCACTGCCTCGACGTTCGACGTCGCCCCGCCGTCGACCGGCACCTCGTGATTGAGGTCGAGGTCGCGCCTCCACCAGCTTGTTGCCGGTGTTGCGGGGCCAGAGACATCGCCCAGCCGGCGGTGACGCTGGCACGCGGCTCGAATCCGCGCCTTCACGGCACTTCCGCCGAGCGCGTTTCAATCGGCGAAATCACATGCAGCCCGGAAGCACGCCGAAAGGGGGAAGTGAACAGAATGACCCCGTCACCGCCTCCGGCTGGTCTCGTGGGCCGTCACCTTGGTGATGAACGCCACGAAGACACCGACCCCCAGGACGATGTAGATCATGGTGAACACTTTCGACAGCGGCAGGGTCGGATGAAAGTCGCCATAGCCGACCGTGGCCAGGGTACTCACGCTGAAGTACAGGGAATCGAGGATTCCCCAGCCCTCGACCGCCGAGTAGAAGACCGTTCCGGAAACGAGCAGGCCGACGAGGACGAACAACAGCGCGCGGAACTCCGCATCCTTCAGCCCGTGGCCGAAGGCGCGAATGAAGCGCGCGAGGGTCAGCGAGAACAACGACATCGGTGCTCCTTGTATGTACGTCAAGTACGCGCGAGTGCCACAGGATCGAGGATCGCAGATGCCGTTGTCGGTGCAGCTTCCCATGCTCCCGAGCGCTGCCTCGACGTTCGTCGTCGCCTCGCCGTCGACCGGCACCTCGTGATTGAGGTCGAGGCCTCCCGCCCCCCGCAGCTCGTTGCCGGTGTTGCGGGCGAGATAGCTCGCCCAGCCTGCGGTGACGCTGGTGCGCGACTCGAATCCGCACCTTCACGGCGACGCTACGCCTACTTCCTGCGGCGGGCCGGCCACGGCCCCCGAAGCGGACGCCAGCGCGAGGAGAAAAGCGGCGCCCAACGTGCTCATCCGCCGAGGGCGACGGTCGCCGCGACCAGGGCGAGGCCGAAGGCCACGAACCGGAGCGCGACGCGAAGGGGTCTCTCGCCCGTGTAACGCGCGAGCCCGTAGCCCACCGCGAACAGCAGGGCGAGGGCGAGCGTGTTCGAGACGCGCTGCGCGAGGGCGAGGTCGGGATCAGCGCGAACGGGGCTGCGAGGAGCAGGAGCGACGCGTTCGCGAGCATGAAGATGGCGACCCCGCCCACGAGGTCGTCGCGCTTCACCCGGGCGCGCGGCGGCACCTTGACACTCTCCAGGGCCGCCACCACCCTGTCCCACTCGGCCGAGGACAGGGCCTGGGCCACCACGGACGGCACCGAAGCCATGATCACCCTTCGGGCGGCCGCCGGCTCGTCGCGCAGCTGGCGGGCCAGGGAGTAGCTGCGGTTGCGGGAAGCGAGGCAGCTGAAGACGTACATGCAGCCGTCCACGAGCCCCCAGGCGAGGCTGCAGCCCACCGCCGCCCACAGCGTGGTGCGCACGTCGTCCTTGCCCTGCGAGGCCACGCGAAGCGTCCCGGTGAACGTGAGCACCAGGATGATCCCGTAGAGCAGCTCGGTGAGGCGGTCGATGGGGCTCAGGACGCCTCGGCTCGTGGAATCGGCAGACGGGCCCGAAGCCGGGTCCGGTGCGGGCGGCGGCTCCGAGGCCATATCTACGACAACCGCTTGGCCAGGCTCCGCGCCGCCGAGCCGACGGAGATCATGGAGATCCCGCTGAACAGCAGGTTGACCCCCACCAGCGTGCCGATGGCCCACAGCCCGGACAGCGGCCATTCCCGGAGCAGCAGGAATCCCAGGATCACGCCCATGACGGCGCTCACGAGCATGAAGCCCCATCCCTTCTCCGGGCGCACGTGGAAGGCGAGGAGGGCGCCGGAGATTCCATCCACCAGCAGGTAGCCCCCGAGCAACAGGGTCAGGGTCGCCAGCCCGATTCCGGGTCGGGCCGTGAGGACGAGGCCGGCCCCGACCGTGAGCATGCCGCCGATGAACGCGAGGGTGCCCTGGCCGAACGACCCGGCGCTGAACGCGCCGATGGTCCTCGCGACGCCGGCGATCGCCATCGCGACCCCGATGAAGACGACGACGCCGAGGCCGCTGGCCAAAGGAGATCCCATGGCCAGGAAGCCCGCGATCACCGTCACCACCCCCAGCCCCACGATCCACCCCGCGTTCTTCGCGGCCTTCTGGGCCCAGCTACCGATCGTCTCTCTCAAGTCTCCCATATCGTTCCTCCTTTTCGAGACTGAACCTCACCCAATGAGCGGGCGGCTAATTCTTCGCCGCCTTCTCGACCTTTATCGCGAGCGCCTCGGCGTAAGTGAGCTCGACCGTGTCCCCCACGCTCACCCCCTTGAGCTTCGCCGGGTCCTTCACCTTGATCGTCCGAATGGCTAACGCGGCTTCGAGGCATACGGATTTCCCCCGAGCGCGTTCGAGATGTCCGCGATCGCTTTCTGGGCTCGCACGCTGTTGCCCGCGTCATCGAGGGGCGGCGAGATGACGGCGATGCCGAACTTCCCCGGAGAGACGGCGATGATGCCGCCGCCGACTCCGCTCTTGCCCGGAAGGCCCGTGCGGTACAGCCACTTCCCCGTATCGTCGTAGAGCCCCGCCGTCGCCATCACCGCCAGAACCTCGGGAACGTCCTCGGCCTTCATCACCTGCTTCCCGGTCATCGGGTTCTTCCCGCCGTTCGCGAGGGTCGCCGCCATGGTGGCGAGGTCCTGAGCGTTCACGCTCACCGAGCACTGCTCGGTATAGATGTCCGTGGCTTGCATCGGGTTGTCTTTGATGTAGCCGTAGGCGTACATGAGGTAACCGATCGCCTGGTTGCGCTGGTTGGTGTCGGCCTCGGATTTGAAGACCTCCTGATTGACCGAGAGCTTCCGGCCGGCGAACTCAGAGTAGAAGCCGAGAATCTTGTTCCAGATCTCGTCGCGGGTCGCCCCCTTGACCATGCTGGTGGTGGCGATCGCACCCGGGTTGACCAGCGAGTTCATCTCGGGCCCGCCGTACGCCTTCTGGGAGAGCTCGATGGAGACGATCGAGTTGAACCGCATGCCGGTCGCGTCGACACCGATAGTCTTCGCGATCGCTTCCGGCCCCTGCTCCTCGATGACCTTCGCCATCGTGAACACCTTGGAGATCGACTGGATGGAGACCTCGGACTTCACGTCGCCCGCGGTGTAGACCTTGCCGTCCGCCGTCACGAGAGCGATGCCGTAGATGTTCGAGTCCACCTTGGCAAGAGCCGGAATGTAGTCCGCGTTCTTGCCTTCCTTGAGTCCCTGATACTTTGAGTGCGCCGCTTTCAGCGCGGCTTCGATTTCGGCCGGGGTTTGCGCCGAGGCGGCGGTCATACCCGACAGAGCGAGGGCAAAGCCCACGCAGTGGAACATTCTTCTCGTCATCATTACTGGCCTCCTAACTTGTAAGAGAAGCTATATTTCGCCGAGAACTGGAAGCGCACGTCGTCGGCGCTCCAGCCGTCGGAGTTGTTCTCGCGCTTTCCCCACTGGAGCTCCCCGCCGACGAAGAAGTTCGACGTCGGGTAGTACAGGAGGTTTCCGAGGGCGTACTGGCCTTTCTTGAAGGCGCTCGCCTCCTGTCCATCCGAGTTGTCGATATCGACCAGAGAGTAGCCGAACGAGCTCGTCCACTTGTCGTTCCAGGTGCGGTCGTAGAACAGAACCACCCCGGTTATGGGCAGCGGCTTTCCCAGGATCGGGGTCGTCGCGTTCGAGAAGTTGTTCTGGATCCCGATGTCGACGGGCGCGTCGTTCATGTAGTTCTGGATTCCCTCGCCGAATACGACGGAAGCCCGAATCGTGTCCTTCTGGATCCTCAGATTCGTGCTGGCGTTGATGCCCCAGCCGTTGGCGCTGCCCGAAAGGTCGAACTGGTCGTCGTTGAGGTCGTCCCACTGAATCCGGCGGTAGATCCCCGCTACCTGAACGTGGCCCCAGTCGCCGGATCTCTTGACGTTCCCCGAAATGTCCGGTGCGGGGAAGCGCGCTTTGACGTCCTGAAGCTCGACACGACCCGCGTACGGGCCCTGGTCGGCGCTCGCCCCCGGCCGCTCGAGAGCGAGGGTCACGCTGGTCGCGCCCTGGAGCGGCATGAAGCGCACCTGCACGTTCCGGAAGAACACCATTCCGTTCGGGCCCCAGTACTCGATCGAGTTGGGGAAGACGTCCGGGTCCATGAACGGGCTCCAGGTCTGGCCCGCGCCGAACTTACCCAACTCCCCGTAGGCGTGGCGGAGACGGAACGTCGTTTGTCCCGCATCGACACCCGTCCCGAAGAGCTCGAACTCGAACGTCGTCTTCAGCTCGCCCAGGCTCGTGGGAAGGTAGCTCTTCACTCCCAAGCGGCTCTGCCGCACTCCGGCGAAGAAGTTCCCGTCCTTGCCGAACTGTTCTTCGAAAGCGGGAAGCTTGGTCGGCCGAACCACGTCGAACCAGTTCCGATCGCTCGATCCCGATTGATAGCCCATGTCCAGCATGGCTGCGCCGTAGATGTCCATCCGAGGCTTCGGCTTTTCTGGAGCCGGCTGCGCGGCCGTTGTTTCATCGCTCGGCTCCTCATCGCGCGCGCTGGCGATGCCGGTGACGGCCAGCGAGGCGACGAGAAGTCCCAGTCCTTTCCAGGTCATTTCACGTTCTCCTTTTCCCAGGCGCGCACTCGAAGCCGCGCCTCGTCGAATAGCCTTTCGTAGTTCCCCTTGCGTACCTTCTCGCTCGCTTCGGGCGTCAGCTTCGCGAACAAGGGGGCATAGAGGTCGTAAACCCTCAAGTACTTCGCCTGCTCGGTCGGCGCCACCTCGTCGCTCCCGAACAGGAAGCGGTCGGGGTAGCGGTTGATGAGGTCGGCCGTCGCCTGGAGGGTCTCGGGGGTCGCGACGATGTACTTCGCCGTCTCGTCCCAGGAAATGTCCATGTGGAGGTGCGAGAGCTCGGGATTCGAGAGCGCGCGCTCGACGAGCCCGATCTGATCCTTCACCGGACGCACCACGCGTCCGAGGCCGACGTGGGCCCAGATGATTGTCGTCTTCGGATGCCGCTTGAAGAGGGCGCGGAGCTGGATGATCTGATACGGGTCCTGGTCGGGCTTCGGGAACGGCATGTCGACGTCGTTATGGAGGATCACCAGAAGGCCCACCTCGCCGGCGAAGTCCAGGATTCGGTCGAGAGCGGGGTTCGTGAGGCTCGCCGTCTCGCCCGCGATCTTCGCGGAAACGAATTCCTTGTGGATGGTGAACTCGCCGATTCCCGTGAAGACTCCGGGAAAGGTCTCGAGCACGCGGCGGATGTGGTCCGCGGCGTACATGTCCGCGGGGTTGAACCCGGTGATCATGGGATCGAGCCGCGCCTGCTCCTCCTTCGGGAGCGACTTGTAGGCCATCGCGATGTAGGCGTCGGTGAATGAGTAGTAATAGAGCGGCGCGTCCGTCTGGAGGTAGTACGTCGGCGCGAAATCGCCAGTATTCGCGTAGGACCACTGCTGCTGGAGCGGGATGCCGAAGATCGCCACCCGTCCCACCTTCGTGCCCATGACCTTCAAGAAGTCAGCGATATCGGTGCCTTCCTGGATGTAGTTCGTGAGGTGCAGGTGGGAGTCGTTGACGACGTAGCTCGGCCCCGGCGGCTCTGCCGGCGCCGCCAGGAGGGCCGGCGCGACCAGAGCGAGGGCGATCCAGAGGGCGGCCGATCTCGGAGCGCGCGTGCTGGCCCGGAGAACGTCTCGAGAGTCTCGTGTCATGGCGTGCGCCTGCATCAGAAATTCATCTCGAAGTTCGTGTGGAAGACGTTGCCGTTGCCTCCCACGGGATAGGGGACGGCCGTGTAGCCCACGGGACACTCGTTCAGGTGGATCCACTCCGCGTTCAGCCGGAGGCCACGTTCCTTGGCCACGTACCAGTTGAAGCCCGCCCGCACCTCGGATCCGTTGCCGTAGCGGCCCAGGATCTTGGAACCGCTGAGGTACGCCTGCAGGGTCTTGGGCACGAGCATCGCCGACGACTGAAGCTGGAACCCGTGGTCGTCGATGTCGGCGATTCCAGCCGTGTTGGCCCCCGCGAAGTTGGAGAGCCAACGCCAGTAGTACTCGCCCTCCAGCGAGAGGCCCTTGTACTTGACCCCGGCGTCCACGCTCACCATGTCGTAGTCCACCTTCTCGACGGTGATTCCCGGGCCGAAGAGGTCGGGCGTGAAGATGACGCTCCCGTCCGTGAGTCGGATCTGGCTGTTCTCGATGCTGTTGGTGCCCGGCTGGGTCTGCTTGTCCTCCCGGCTTTGGGTGTAATGCCCTGCCAGCCGCGTGGCCGCCTTCTCGTGGTAGTCGTAGTCGCCGAAGGTTCCGTAGAGGCCGAACTCGCCGGTCGTGGGCAGCCACCCGAGCATGAAGGACGTGGTGTTGAAGGTGTTGTCGAGCTGAGCCGCGCTGACGCCGAGCTGGCTCAGGTTGTTCCCGATCATGGCCATGTATTTGACCTTGGTGGACAGCTCGCCCTTGAGCCAGAAGCCCGAGGTGTACGAGCCCCGGAAGAACTCGTCCGCGGTCAGCCGTTCGTCGGTCCCGAGCCAGTAGGGGAACTGGCCTTCGGTGCTGCGCACGCTGGGAAGGGCGTTGATACCGCCACCCAAGGTCACGTACCGGTTGAACGTGTAGCTCAAGTACCCGGCGCCCACCACCTGGGCGGGATCGCCCTGCGATGTGTTCGCGCTCCAGACATAGAGGTAGTAGCGGAACTTCGGCGTCAGGAACCAGCCGGGGAGGGCCAGGAAGAACTTGTTGAGCTGGACGTCCTCCCTCTGCTTCACGGCGATGGTGTGGCCGGAGAAGTCGGTGTAGCTGGAATCCAGCCCCTTCTGGTTCAGGTACCGGACGTAACTGAAGAGCCGGACGTACATCTCGCCCTTCTGCCCCTCGACGATCCGGAACCCCATGTTGGGGATGTACGCCGGGGATTTCTCCTTCGCCTCGGTCTTCTCGGTCGTCTCCGTGATCCCGGGGCCGACCACGAAGTTGCCGGCGCATCCATCCGACACCCAGACGCCCCGGTCGTCGTACCCCCATGTCCTGCCGAGCAGGCAGGGCGATTCCCCGGCAGACCTGACAAGAGCAACCCCGTGCGACGTGTCCGCCGGGCAGTGCTGCCGTTCCCCTGGCTTCGAGGAGCACGTGATGGTGGTCGGGACCGCGGCGGGGGAGGTCGGCGACGGCGTCGCTTCCTGGGCTGTGGCGGGAGCCGCCACCAGCCAGATCGCGGCCAGCAATGCTCCGCACGTCGTGCTCGCGAGCAGTCGCGTAATCATATTCCGCACTTCGTTCATTCCTCCCGATGAGGAAGCCCTTGCCGGGGTCGAACTCACGATCCCTCTCCTCCGTCTGCAGCAAGAGCACGCTACTCCAGTGCTGCGCCCGCGGACTACTGCCCTTTAGGGAAGGCCTCAGCTCTCGACGGCACCCGGCCGCGCCTGATGGCCCGCAACGGATAGGAGATCGCAACTCGGCCGGTGCTGGACCGGGAGGAGATATCTTGCTGGAGGGCGTAGGCGGAGGACGGTCTCCGCCTCGAGTCTGTAAGCGCGAAGCTCGTGTGAGGACGAAAGGGGGGCGTGATCGATGGGGGAAGGCGCCGGAGGAAGACGAGCGGTGTGGTGGTTAGGCGAATGTCAGAAACTGATGATCGTCAAAAAGCGAGGACCGTCTGTACCATCGGTACCCAGCCGGTCATACCTGCGGTATACGGAGTATAGCCCCCGAAATAAGGAGCTTTGTTGACCCGAAACACCTCTGCGGTGAGCCAGAATCGCTCGGTCGGAACGAAATGCCACTTTACCCCACCGCCATACTCATATGAGTCGCCGAACTGCCCGCGCACCCACGATCCGCGGCCATACAGCATCCACTTTTTCGGCTCGATGAAATAACCTGCCGAGATTTCACCGCCGTGATCGAATGTGGATGCGAGGGGAAGTGGTCCGTCGGCGGCGAAATCACTCAGCCAACGCATGAAGTATTGCCCGTTGACCGCAAGCCCGTTCCATTTGATGCCGCCGTCGGCCGCCCACATCCGATACGTCGCCTCGTCCACCGTCACACCCGGCGCAAACGCGCCCGTCGAGAAGGTCAGCACGCCGTCGGAATTGTACAGGGAAGTGTTCTCGGGACTTGATTGGTCGAGATTCGAAAAACGGTCCTCCCGGGATCTGGTCAACGCGGTACCCAATCGGATGCGAACTTTCTTGGAGGCGAAATAATCGTCGTACATGTTGCGAGACTTGCCGGGTTCCCCGTAGGGTCCCAGCGGTTCCCACCAGGTACTGCCGGAAAACAGCAGATGCGTATCGATCTTGCTTGCCGAGATATTTATGGTATTCAGACCGTTGCCGACGAACGCCATATAGCTCAGCCCCTTCACGGGTTCTCCGGTCGCCCAGACTCCCTGGGTGAACCCCGGGCGGAAGAAGTTGTCCGCCATGCTCCTGTCGGTCGCCGTAAAAAATGGGAACGTGTTAACCAGGGATCGGCTGCCCGGGACGCCCGTGTAACCTGCGGTAATCGTGAGGGCTTTGTTGAATTGCCAGCCAATGTTGCTGCCAAGAACAATCGAAGCGGACCCGCCGGACGTCCAGACGGTGAAGCTGTATCGCGCCCGCTGGTCGAAAATGTAGCCATTGAAGATGAACATTGCGCGATTGACCGTGATGTCGTTGCGCGGGTGAACGTCGTGAACAACGCCCAAATGGTCGGTGAACGTCCCATCGCTATCCTGGGTGTTGAGATATCGGAGTTGGGTATTGATGTTGAACTTCAGCAGGAAAGGCACCTTCGCGTCTGCGGGGGTTTCCCAGATTACGATTCCATCCTTATAGCGATCGTCGTTTTTCTGTGGTGCGGCAACAGATGCCGGCTGTACGGAAGTACTTTCTGCATCTGTCACCGCTTTCGGGTTCTCTGGCTCGGGGTCCTTGGCCGCGACGTTCTTCTCTGCACTGCCTGGTTTGGGTTCCGAATCGGCGACCGTGCTGCTGGGCGGGGCTGCAGGAGACTGTCCGGAGGCAGAAGTCGTGAGGAACGGAACTGACGTCAACGCCAATGCGACTGAAGCCTTGATGAATGCGCTGGGTATCGACACACGAAATCTCCCTCCCGGAGCCATCCCGATTGGCGAGCCATCGCCGGTAAGCAATGGAGGCTCCTCGTAGAACTATCCCCAAGCCGAGTTCGAGCGAGGAGCCCCCATTCGATCAGCAGAGCGTGACGGAGAGGGCGAGACCAGCCTCGCTTGTCTCCTTGTACTTGCTGTTCATGTCTTTCGCGGTTTGGGCCAGGGCCATCACGGTTGCGTCGAAATCGACGCGGTGCCGGGACGCGATCTCGTTGCTGGCGATCGCGTACGCGGTCCAGGCCTTGACTGCCCCGAAGGCGCACCGCTCGATGCACGGAACCTGCACGTAACCGGCGACCGGGTCGCAGGTCATGCCCAGGTGATGCTCCAACGCCGACTCGGCAGCATTCTCGACGACACGCGATTCTGCGTCGTACGCCGCAGCGGTGAATGCGGCGGCCATCGACGAGGCCACGCCGATCTCCGCCTGGCAGCCGCCTTCGGCCGCAGACAGCGTCGCATGGTGCTTGCAGAGGTAGCCGACCGCCGCAGCCGCGAGCATACCGTCACGGATCTTCTGCCGATCAAGCTTCCGGACCTCAACGAGCCCATAGACCACCGCCGGCATCACGCCGGCGGAACCCCCGGTCGGAGCCGTGATCACGAGGTGGCCGCGCCCATTTTCTTCGGATGCCGCCAACGCAAATGCCGACAGCGTGCCGATACCGCGGTCCGATTGATACTTCTCGTCCATGGCGCGCTTGTACACGGTTGCTGCTTTGCTGTGCAGTTTGATCGGGCCGGGCAGCACATCATCTTCCGACATCGAAAGCCCCGACTTTACCGTCGCGACCATTGCGTTGATGATCTTGTCGATGAAGGTATAAACTTCCTCTTCGGTCCTGCCCGCGATCGACATCTCGTTGGCAAGCATTACCTTGGCGATCGTGGTCTTGTTGTTGTCGGCGTGGGCGCGCAGCTCTTTCATCGTCGCGAACGGGTATTTCGGCGGGTTCTTCTTCGGGGGCGTGTACCCCTTCCACTCGATGAATCCGCCGCCCACGGAGTAGTACTCCTGCTCGAGCAGCACGTCGTTCCCGGCGAGGAGCTTGACCGTCATCGTGTTCGGGTGCTTGAAGTCGCCCTTCGTCGCGTCGTAGATGACGTCCTTGAGGCTCACATCGATTGACTTGTTGCCGAGCTTCACCGGGAACACCTGGTCTGGATTGTCGCGCAAGCTGTCTAGAAATTTCGGGTCCACCGTTGCCGGTTCTTTCCCGACCAGCCCTGCGAGCGCGGCTCGTTCCGTGCCGTGTCCCTTTCCTGTGGCGCTGAGGCTTCCGAACAGGTTGACCTTGAGCGCCGTCGCCTTGGCTAGTTTGTCCGCCGGCAGTTTGGTGCATCGCTGGTAGAAATCGTAGGTAATGCGCATCGGACCAATCGTGTGCGAACTGGATGGTCCGGGCCCCACTTTGTAGAACTCGTCCACCGTCGTCAGCACCGGCCCCTTCGCCTTCTTCACCACGTTCAGGTCGGCAGCCAACGGGACAACGGGCGCAGCGGCCGCCTGTGCAGATTCGGCTGCTGGCGGAGGGGCGGTTCGTTCGGTCTCCGATCGCGTGCTGCCGTTCATCACCGCAGCTGCCGAGATCACGGCGCTGCGCATGATGAACTTCCGACGGTCGAGGCCGGTCGGAATCTCCGATGGCACCGACGCCGAAGGATCGAGCGGATCACGGTCATCGTCTCTCACGTCTTCTCTGTTGGACATTGTGCTTCTCCAGTTCCTTTCGGGTTTAGGACATGACCGCTCGCGCGTTGTGCTGACCGCGATCGAGCGGCCCGTTTGCTGACGTTGTTTCAGTCTCTCGTTTCTCTACGCGCAGATTCCCGGGGCACATCGATGACGACGGGGCTCGCGCTGAATCTTGCCGGTTCCGGGGCCATCCACCGCTAACCATGCGTTGGGCAATTGCCGCTCCGATTCCAGACAACCTCCCGTGGCGACAGCCATCTTTCCGTCCAGTCGCATGCTCATTTCGGACACCTTACTGGCCTCGCAGGATGGCTACTTCCTTGCTGTGGCAGTTATCTCCACATGCCCCGCGCCGACGAGCTTGGAAACCACGACGGTGGTCCGGGCGGGCTTGGGATCCTTGAAGTATGATTTGTACGTCGTATTCATACGATCGAACAAAGCGCCATCGGTGATGTACACCTGAATGCTCACAATATCCGCAGGCGTCATCCCGGCCTCTTTGAGAACGGCATTGATGTTATCCAGTGACTGCTTCACTTCGGCCTCGAAGGTCGCGGGAATCTTTCCAGCGGCATCCTCGCCGCCCATGCCCGAGACGTAGAGAGTGCCATCGGCCAGGATTCCATAACTCCATCCGGCATTCGGCTCGGCGCCCTTCGGGAGAATTACTTTCTTTTCAGCGCCCAGAGTCAGGCCGGCGCCGAGAGAGATCAGGACCACTGTTGTGACAACTGGTCTCAGCATAGGAATACTCCTTGTCGTTTGGGTACGTTGAGCTGTTTCATTCTTTCCTGAGTCTTGGGGGTCGGCAGGTTCATGAGCGTTTGCCTTCCTTCAGGTTCACCACGTGTCGGATGGCTCGAATCACGTCCTGGCCGGGGGCGGTCTTGCGAAAATACGCGGCGCAGCCTGCGGCCTGCGCCTGCGCGCGGGTCTCGGGCTCGTCGTGCGCGGTGATGTAGATTATGGGGGTCGACGACCCGGAGGCACGGAGCTGCCGGTGGAGCTCGATGCCGGACATGCCGCCCAACTGGACGTCGAACACCAGGCAATCGAACACGGGCCGCTTGGCGTCGGCAAGGAATGCCTCGGCGGAGAGATAGCTGACCGGCTGGATCCCCTCTGCCCGGAGCAGGCGACTCAAGGCACGGCACGCGCCCTCGTCATCATCAACGACAGCGACGTAGGTCTGGCAGGGAGCGCTCATCTGGTGATGAGCACCCTACTCCTTGCTGCGCCCCGGGGACTACTGCCCTTTAGGGAAGGCCTCCATCCACAACTGCGTCAGCTCGGCGACCGACTGGACGCCCACCTTGCTGGTGATGGCGGTGCGGTGAAGCTTCACGGTGCGTTCATGGATGCCAAGGTCCGCGGCGATCTGTTTGTTCAGTTGACCGCGAAGAACGTGCTCGAGCACCTCGCGCTCGCGCCCGGTGAGCGTGCCGAAGCGGGCGCGCACGCTCTGAACGCGCGCCCGCTCGGCGCGTTCGCGGGCATCGCGGGCGAGCGCGCGGGTGACGGCTTCCAGCAACGCCTCCCTGGGCGCTCGCTTGGTGAGGAAATCCTCCGCGCCCAGGCGCATCGCCTGAACCGAAGTGGGAATGTCGCCATGCCCGGTCAGGAACAGCACGGGCAACGGATTGTCGCTCTCGGCCAGCGCCGCTTGCAGATCCAGGCCACTCAAGCCCGGCATCTGTAGATCCGCCACCACGCAACCGGGGCCGGTGGCCGGCAGACTCTCGACGAACTCGGAAGCCGAGGAGAAAGCCTTCACCTGATGGCCCGCCGCCCGCAGCAGCCGCGAGACGGCCACGCGAAACGACGTGTCGTCGTCGACGACGAAAACCGTACGATCGGCCGAGGAGCTCGTCATTCTTCCCGGCTCACCGGCACGGTGAAATAGAACGTGGCCCCGGCGGGGCTGCTTTCGGCCCACATCCGTCCCCCGTGCGCTTGGATGATGGTGCCGGAGATGGGTAGACCCATGCCCATGCCATCGGGCTTGGTGGTGAAAAACGGCTCGAAGAGCCGCGCGAGCTTGGCGTCGGCGACACCGTGACCGGCATCGGCGATCGCCACTTCGATGAACCCGCCATCCGCCTGTCGGGCACGCACGACCAGGCGTCGCCGCTCGGCCGGCACTTCGGCCATGGCATCCATGCCGTTGAGGCTGAGGTTGAGGAGCACCTGCTGCAGATGCACACGAACCCCGCGCACCGCGGGTAGCGCCTCTGGGATTTCGACGCTCAGGCGTACGTTGCGGCGCGCCGCGTCCGGCCGCACCAGGACCAGGACCTCGTCGACCAGTTCCGCCACGTGGAGCTTGACGGGTTCCAGCACGCGCCGCGTGAGGAGAGCCCGCATGTGATCGATGACCTCGCCCGCGCGGTGATCGTCCCTGCAGATGTCGGCGAGGATGGCGCGCACCTCCTCCAGGTCCGGCGGGTTGCTCTGGAGCAAGACCTCGCCGGCTTCGGCATTGCGCAGGATCGCCCCCAGCGGCTGGCTCAACTCATGGGCCAAGCCCGAAGCCAACTGGGCCATGGTGGACAAGCGAACGGCATGGTTCAGCTCGGCCTGCAGCCGCAGCATTTCGCTTTCGTCCTCCTTGCGGGCGGTGACGTCCATGCACATGCCCAGCATGCGCACCGCTCCGTCTCTCGCCGGCCTTTCCACCCGGCCGTTCGCGGCGATCCAGCGTTGGCTGCCATCGGGCAGGATCACACGATGCTCGGTCGAGTAGTACGACTCCGCGTCCAGCGCCCGCCGCAGAGCGTGCCGCATGGACTCTTGATCCTCGGGATGCAAGTGCGTGAGGAACGAATCCATCGAGATGGACTTGCCGGGCGCAAAGCCGAGCATCGAGTTGAGTTTGTCGGAGGCCCACACCTTGTCCTGCGGAATGGTCCAGATCCAGAACCCGAGATCGACGGCATCCGCCACCAGGGCCACCTGCTGCTCGCGTTCGCGCAAGTCGTCCGAAAGCCCCGCGGCACGGAACGCGTCATCGCTGAGCTGGTAGCCCATCACCGCGAGCACGCCCTGGTAGAGCAAGGTCGCCGTGAGAGGTGCATGGACGATTTCCCCGAACACCAGCACGGCCTCGATCGTTGCTCCTACCGCGAAGAACGCAATGCTTCCTCCCACCGCCAGTGCCTGCCGCCGGTCACCCCTCCGCCAGGCCACGAGAGAGGCGTCCGCGACGAAGATCGCGAGCAGCAACAAGTTCAGCTGACCGACCCGCATCCAGGGGTTGGGCGCGCCCTCGGCGACCGAGACCATCTCTCCGAGAAACGGAAGATGTCCGAGCGCGGATATCTCCTGGTAGTTGAGATTGGGCGCCGGACCGAAATTGAGCAGCAAAGCCAGGGTTCTCACCCCGCAGACCGTCCAGGCCAGCCACATCCGCCCCGCCCGCAGGTACAGCCGCGTGAACGCGACGAGCGACACGACCGTCACCCAGACCGGCACATGCGCCCACCTCAACGCGAGGCCGAACTCCGAGGGCGTCACCGCCCGCATCATCCGGAGCTCGCACGCCGCGTAGGCCGCCACCGCCACCGCCGACACGGAAAAGCAGAGATGGGCCCACGCGGTACGCCTCCTGGTCCAGATAAGCAGATGCATCGCCGCCAGCGTGAGGCACGCCGACGCGACCATCGACCAGACGACCGTGACCCAGCTCATGGCGCGGCCGGGGCCGGGCAGCGCGGTTCATGGGCTCTGCGCCTTCGCCCCGCGCACTCGAGATTCGCAGCAGGCATTATTTGCCCGGAAGGATACTGGCTTGAGCGCCCCGAGCCAAGTCGCTCCCTTTCACAGCAACTCTCCGTGACGTCCAAGACCCGTGATGTGACAGGCATTTTCTCCGGTTCACCGTGAGGAGACCCTCGCGGGGCGCTCCGAAGACATCAAGGAGTATTCGATCGCCGTCGAAGCCTATGGGCGCCCGCCGGACTTCGACCCGCGAGCCGACGCCGCGGTACGTACCGAAGCCCATAGACTCCGCGAGAAGCTCGACGCTTACTACGAGACGGAGGGGAAGGAAGACAGGTTCGCATCCTCTTCCCCAAGGGCGGGTACGTTCCGACGTTCGTCGTTCCTCCTAGTGGGGGCGGCGATCCTCGCCGCCTACTCCGCCTACAGCCTGGTGTCGAGGGGCGCCGGTGCCGAGCCGGGCAAAAGATTGTCGTCACCCAGGGTCAGCTCGCGTCCTCACGGACGCCACAGCGGCGGGAGTAGTCCTCCCTCCTCGCTCTCGAACCTTTCGCCACTTTCGATCGTTCTATAGCGCATGACTCCACTCTTGATGGCTTCCTGTCTCGCCCTCCTTGGAGCCCGAATCTACCCGGCACCCGGAGCGCCGCCGATCGACGACGGAACGGTCGTCGCCTGCGACGGGAGCATCAGCGCGGTCGGCGAGCGCGGGAGCGTCGATGTCCCCGGGACCGCGGAACGCCTGGACGCGACGGGGCTTTCGATTACCTACGGATTCTGGAACAGCCACGTCCACTTCACGGAAGAGGCGGTCGCGAACGCCGACGCACTAGAGGCGGAAGCCCTCGAGGGCCACCTCCGGGAGATGCTCACCCGCTGGGGCTTCACCACCGTCGTCGACACCGGCTCGCTTCTCGCGAACACCGTCCGGATTCGCGAGCGGATCCGGGCCGGGGAGGTCGCCGGTCCCGACATCCTCACGGCCGGAACCCCGCTCTATCCTCCGAACGGAGTCCCCTACTACGTGAAGGACTCGATCCCTCCGGAGGTGGTGGCCATGCTTCCGCAGCCGGCATCGAGCGAGGAAGCCGCTCTCGTCCTGCGCTCCAATTACGAGAGCGGCGCCGATCTCGCGAAGGTTTTCGCCGTGTCCTGGGTCGCGCGCGGCAAGACGCTTCCCATGCCTCTAGAGATCATCCGTGCGGCGGCCGAGGAGACCCATTCGCGAGGGAGGCTCCTCTTCGCCCACCCGTCGCTTACGGAAGGAGTCCTTCTGGCTCTCGAAGGCGGTGTGGACGTGCTCGCGCACAGCATCGAGGATCCGGAGAACCTCGATGACGCCCTCATCCGACGGCTGGTCGACGCCAGAGTGTCGCTGGTGCCGACGCTCGAGCTCTTCGCTCCCTTCGGCGGAATCGACGAGATCGTAGATGCCTTGGCACGCTTCCGCCGCGCGGGAGGCCAGGTTCTCTTCGGAACCGACGTCGGCTACCGTCCCGACTACGACCCCACCGAGGAGTACGAGCTCATGAAGCGGGCGGGGCTGTCGTTCGACGAGATCCTCGCCTCGCTTACGACGGCGCCCGCGGAGCGGTTCGGCCAGTCGGATCGCAAGGGAGTGATCGAGCCGGGCAAGCAGGCGGATCTCGTGGTCCTCGAGGGCGATCCCCGCGAGAACATCGGCGCGCTCGGCCGGGTCCGCTACACCGTTCGCGAGGGGCGGCTCATCTGGAGCCGATGAGATCGAGGATCTCGCCGACCGCCTCCACCCGGACGTCGCCTTCCATCCGGACCCCCACGAACCAGATGCCGGCGCCCCGGGCCGCGTCGCGATCGAAGCTCGTGTCCCCGACCATCCACGCTTCCTCCGGCTCGACGCTCAGGAGGCGCGAGGCGAGAAGGAGCGAATCGGGCGCCGGCTTTCCCCGGGGCGCGTCGCCTCCGCCGACGACGACGTCTGGCGCAGCTCCCGCCCTTTCGACGATCGAGGTCGCGAGCGACTTCTGCGTGTTGGTCACCACCGCGGTCGCGATGCGCTCCTCGCGCAGCCATCGAAAGACCTCCGGCACCTCTCCCGGCACCACCAGATGGGCGAGGTGCTCGAAGTAGTGATCCTGATAGAAGCGCTCGACGTCGGCGACGGAATGCCCGGGAAAGAACCAATCGCGATCGGCGAGAGTACTCTGGCCCCAGCTCTCGCGGTAGAGCTCCTGCGAGATCGCCTCGTAGCCGAGCTCGCGCGCGGTGTGGTTGAGAAGGTGGAACCAGACGGCGTAGCTGTCGATGAGCACTCCGTCGAGGTCGAAGAGGATGGCGCGGGGCCTTTCTCTCATGGCTCTCATGTTCGTGCTACCAGAGCTCGAGCTGCCGCTCGGACGCCTCGAGCGATTCGCCGGTTCGCCTGCGGTAGATCTCGCGCACCGTCTCGATGGTGTCCGCCTCGTCGGGCCGCTTGTCGTCGCGGTAGGCTTTGAGCCTCGCGAAGCGGAGAGCGAGTCCCCCGGGATAATGCGGGCTCTTCTGGATATCGTTGAAGGCAATCTCCACCACGAGCTCCGGTCTCACGCGCACCACCCAGTCTCCCCTCTCGGTCGC
Organism: uncultured Acidobacteriota bacterium; assembly: GCA_963716925.1. GTDB lineage: Bacteria > Acidobacteriota > Vicinamibacteria > Marinacidobacterales > SMYC01 > DAISKN01. The sequence continues at coordinate 556,747 of CAVQUX010000006.1, forward strand.
GATTTCCTGGAGCTTCCTCGTCTGCCACGCGAGGATCTCGTCCGTCATTCCCTTGAAGGTCTTTCCCAGCATCACGAACTCTCCGGTCGAGGGGTCGCGCGCGCCCAGGTGGAGGTTGCTGAGCCACCCCCGCCTCCGGCCGCTGCCCCACTCGGCCGCCAGCACCACGAGGTCGAGAGTCTCCGCCGTCTTGAGCTTGAGCCACGCTTTTCCGCGCGAGCCCGCTTCGTAGGGAGCATCGAGGGACTTCGCCAGGATCCCCTCATGCCCCGCGCCGAGCGCTTTCCCGACGAAGGTCTGCGCCTCCTCCGCGTCGGACGTCGTAAGACGCGGCACGATCATCTCTCCGCCCAGCGTCCGGCTGAGGATGGCGAATCTCTCGCTCGCGGGCCGGGAGGTGAGGTCGACGCCGTCGAGAAACAGGCAGTCGAAGAAGACCGCCGTCAGCGGCAGGGCGCTCCGCAGCGCCGCGACGTCCAGCTTGCGGCCGAATCTGCGCATCGTCGTCTGGAACGGAAGCGGGCGCCCGTCGGGATCGAGAGCGATGGCTTCTCCGTCGAGGACCAGACTCCGGGCGGCGGCTTCGCGGATTCGCTCCTCGATCTCGGGACAGGCCTGGGTGACGTCGTTCGATTGCCGGCTGTAGATGCGGACGTCGCCGTCCGACTTGTGCACCTGGATCCGCGCGCCGTCGAGCTTGTACTCCAGGGCGGCGGTGCCGAGGGTCGCGAGCGCCTCCGAGACGTTCTCCGCCGTTTGCGCCAGCATCGGCTGGATGGGGCGAAACAACTCGAGATGAAACCGCGCGAGGCCCGAAGCTCCCTCCTCGAGCGCCGTTCGCGCGACGAGGCCGAGGTCGCCCGAGAGCATGAACGCGCGGCGAACGCCTTCCGCAGGCGCGGCTGCTGCCTTCGCGATCGCCTCCAGCATGACGCCCTCGAGCGAGCCCTGTCTCAAATCCTCGAGCAGGAGTCGCGTGAGAAAGTCCTGCTCCTCCCGGGTAGCGCGGCGATAGAGGCCGCGCAGTATCTCGAGCCGGGCCGCGCTCGAGCCCGCGCCGCCGACACTCTCGAGCTCCCCGAGGATCCCATCGACATCCCTGAGGTCGAGGGACGGCGCTCTGCGCCCCTTCGACCCGGCGCATGTCCTTCAGAGTCGCGTGGCCAATCCCGAGGCGTCCCCGCGGAAGACGGCCCGACAGGCACGAGACCACGAGAGGCACTTCGTCGACCGGCGCCCGGCCGAGGACCTCGCCGAGGAGCGCCATTTTCTCGAGCCGGCTCGGGGTCTCGGAAAGGCGGCTCGAGGTTTCGACGATCTCCGCGAGCTTCATGCGTCGAACCACGCTAGCACGTTATGATTGCCCCGGAGGAACGACTTGAAGGCCCCATTCCCGAGCTTTGCCCGTGGGCTGGCGTTGGCGCTCGTGCTCGCCTCGCGCGGCCCGCGGCCGCGGCCGACGAGGCTGCGCGCGCCGATGAGACGGGCGCTCGCGTTCCTCCTCGCCCGCCAGGTCCAGGAGCCGCTCGACACTCCTCGTGGACGGGGAGCGCGTCCGCGACTACCCAGGCGACTGGCCGCAGTTCTTCAGCCTGCGGGGAAGCCCGGCGCTCCGGGTCCGCGACGCGAGCCCGTTCATGGTCGCTTTCATTCACCACTCCCTCACCCTGGTGGTGGAGGACAACCGGCAGGCGCTGGGACTGAGCGGACGAGACGTTCGGGACGCCCGCGATATGCGGCGGCGCGCGGTCGCGCTCCTCTCTCGCTTCGAATCGCCCGCCGGCGCTCCCGATGCCGGCACCTTCGGATTCTGGCCCTACGACCAGCATCCGGGCGTACCGTCGCCCGCCGTCGAGCGCGCCCTCATCTCCTGGCTGCGCGGTCCGATCCTCGGAGGCGCGCGGGTCCCTCTGAACCTCACCGTGTTTCCAACCCCGCTCGCGATCCCGAGCGATGCCGACGTCACCGCCACCACCTACGCGGCGCTCCTCGACGACGCCCGGCTCGACGGGGGAGGGGCGGGCGGCGTGCCGTTCCAACAGTTCTTCGCCGACTGGCGCGATCGGGGAGATGTGCCGCGCAGGCTGAACCCGCCGTGGCTGCCGCCGGCGAGCGGCGCTTTTCTCACCTGGCTCACCTACCGGGAGCCGGGAGCTCCCCTTTTTCCGAACGACGTGGACCTGGTGGTCAACGCCAACGTGCTCTTCGCGCTCGGACGCTACCATCGGCTCGACGCTCCGGGAGTCTCCGAAGCCATCGACCTGATCCGACTGGTCACCGCCCTCGGGTTGCACCGCGATCGTTTCGAGGAGCTGACCGAGTACTACCCCGACAACTTCGTTTTCCACTATGCGGTGTCTCGCGCGTATTACGAAGGCGGGGTCACGTCGCTCGCTCCCGCGGTCGAGATTCTGGCCGACGATCTCGAGACGTCGGCGATAGAGCGCGCGGACGGCACGGCGTACTGGGATCGCGGCGCCCCTCAGCTCAACACCGCGTTCGCGATCCTCACCCTGCTCAACGCCGGCCGCGAGTCTCCCCTCGTCGACCGCGCCTCCGACTACCTCGCTCTCGAGCAGAACCGGGCGGGTGGATACGACGCGGCTCCCTTCTTCTTCGGCCGCGCCGACGGCGGACAGGTCTTCGAGTTCTCTTCGTCCGCTTTCACGACGGGAATGGTCCTGGAAGCGCTGGCTCGGAGCGCGCTCGCCTCTCGACAAGACGAATAGGGCCCCCGAGGCTCGTGCCCCGGGAGCCCGATCGGGAGGCGTCTAGGTATTTTCCGTCGTCGCGCGAATCGAGGAGTCGGGCCACCATCTGGCGTCCCGCGGGCACGAGCTCGCCCGGAGTCCTCCTTCGGGTCCTTGGGGTAGGCGTACACCACGAGCGCAGGGACGTACTCCGCTGATTCGGAGGCGACCTCCACCTCGTCCGGGTTCCCCTCGTCCGTCGGGTCTGGAGTCTCGACCTCCTTGGACAGCACGTAAGCGATGTGTGCCTCCACCTTCGCGAATCGACCCGCAGACAGCGCCGTCGCTCAGCTCCTCTGCGGTCCTCATCACCAACTCCTCCCGGGGAAGAGGGTTGGGCTCGAGCCCCGGAACGAGGCCGAACGAAGGCCAGAAGATCCGCATGCGAGCGACCTGGCCGCGGACGTCGAAGGCGAGCTGCGCGTACGAGTCGAAGACGGGAACGCCGCCGATTTGCCGCGGGAACCGGACGTGGACTTCCGTGCTCAGGAACTCGGCGGGCTTGGCATCGAGCTTGGGTCCGCCGGCGATGTTGAGATGCTTCAGGTCCGCAAGCTGAAGAGCCAGCTCTTCGTCGGGGATGCCCCAGGACTTGATGACGCCGCGGGCAAGCTCCATGGCCTGGCCGTCGGGCAGCTTGTTCTCCCCCAGCTTCGGATCCCACTCGCGAGTCAGGTTGAGGTAGGCGGCCTTCCCCTGGCGCTCGTCGAACTTGAGGAGCTCGGTCTTCCTGAAATTGGACAGGCGGCAGGTCCGGTGCCCCTCCTGGTCCGGGACGCACTGGCGCTGGCTGAGCCTCAGTTTGCTCTGTACGGCGGGAAGCGCCGCCTGCTGAGCGAGACCGAGGAAGCGGTCGGCGAACTGGGGGCCGACCGAGGGCTCGAGGAGCTTCTTCAGAAACGCGGGATCCCCGATCTCTTTCGGGACTCCTCTTTCGACGAGATCGACGATCTCACGGCAGACCTCCTCCTCCTGGGCTAGGGTCGGAGATACGAGCATAAGCGAGGACGCGAGCGCGAGGACGAAGGAGCTCAGGGTCTTGTTCATGATTTCTCTCATGGCGCGTCACCTCAGGGAGTAAAGGCCGTTTCCCCGGAGGGATCGCAGCCGACGTAGTAGTAGTAGCAGTAGTAACCGATGTTGCCCGGATCGCTGAAGATGTTGTCGTACTGCTCGGTATTGATGCGGTTGAAGCAGTCGGTGCTGTTGGTTCCGACGGCGTAAGCGACGGGGCACTGGGTCGCAGAGCCGTTGATGCCGGTGACGTACATGTTGTCCATCCACGCGGACTTGATCGAGACGTCGAAGGCGTCGTCGGCGAAGTCCTCGTACTGGTCGTCGCAGCAGCCTCCGATCCACATGAGGCCATGGAACCCCGTCGCCTGGTGGAGCCTCAGGCCGTTGACGGGCGAGTCCACGGGGTCCTGGAACATGCGCCACGTATAGGGAAGGTTGTCGTCGTCCATGCTGTAGCAGGAAGACAGGTGAAGGAACTCGAGGTCGACGTCTCCGAAGAACATCTCCTCGGCGACTCCGTCTCCGTCGGGGGCGTCGATCTGACAGTCGTTGACCGAAGCGCCGCCGTTCTTTCTCAACGACCCCTGCCAGTGATTGCCCGAGTCGCTGCCGTGAAGGCCGATCATCAAGGCGTCGGCGTCCTCGGTGCTGAGGTGATCGGCGCAGTTGGCGAGACCGGTGTCCGGGTCGCAGAAGCGGTCCCGGTCCATCTCTCCGTTCACCACGAACCCGTCCTTGCTGTACCACCCATGGTCGTCGATCTCGTCGTACCAGTAGTCGATCATGTCGTCCCAGTAGGGGATGTCGTTCGCGGAGCACTCCGCGATCCAGTCGGTGATGACGTAGGCCTTGGCTTCCAGATGGTTGGCTACGACCGGCGCCGCGGCCGCGATGATGCTGAGGGTGATGACCGAGGCATAAACACCCCAGCTCACCCTCTTCGGTTCTCCCATGTGATCCTCCTTCGGGCTTTGCTCTACCGCCCGCGGTCCCCAGAGCAATTCCCGTTCCACCAACCCGCGCTCGATTGGATACGCGTAAGCAACGCCTGCGGCACGATTTGAGAGGGAACGACCTCGAACCGACCCTGAAGAAAGTGTAGCGGTCGCGATTACAGTTGGGGCGTCTCGAGCCGCTTCCCCGGGTTATGATTGCACCGGAGGCGGTGACCGTATGAGTCTTCTCGGAAACATCCTCTGGCTGATTTTCGGAGGTCTCATCGCCGGCATCGGCTATATCCTCGGCGGGCTCCTCACCTGCATCACCATCGTCGGAATTCCGTTCGGGATCCAGGCGATGAAGATCGGCGTAGCCACGTTCGCGCCGTTCGGAAAGGAGATCGTCGAGCTTCCCGAGGCGAACAGTCCCTTGCGCCTGATCCTGAACGTCATCTGGCTTCTGGTCATCGGCTGGGAGATCGCCCTCGCTCACGCCACCTCCGCGCTGGTCCTCGCCGTAACCATCATCGGGATCCCGTTCGCGCTCCAGCACCTCAAGCTCATCCCCCTCGCCCTTCTTCCGTTCGGGCGCACGCTGCGCTGACATCGTGCCCGCACTTCCCACCCTGGAGGAGATCGCGGAAGCCCGCGAGCGGATTCGTCGGGCCGTGCGCCGCACGCCCCTGATACCCGCCGACGAGCGGTTCGACGCCGAAGGGCTCTACCTCAAGCTCGAGACGTTCCAGCCCGTGGGCTCGTTCAAGCTCCGCGGTGTCTTCAACGCGGTGGCAGCGCTCTCCGAGGACGTACGCCGTAGGGGGGTGGCGACCGTGAGCGCGGGCAACACCGCGCAGGCCCTCGCCTGGTCGGCGCGGTACTTCGGAGTGCGCGCTCGGAGCCTGATGCCGGAGTCCGCCCCCGCGGCCAAGATCGACGCGGTCCGCGCCTACGGCGGGGAGCCGGTGCTGGTTCCGGTGGCCGAGGTGTTCCGCTACCTCCGCGAGGAAGGCTGGAAGGACGAGCCTTACGCCTTCATTCATCCCTGGACGAACCGCGACGTGATGACGGGTCACGGGAGCCTCGGCCTCGAGATCCTGGAGGACCTTCCGGAGGTCGAAACCGTTCTCGTACCGGTAGGAGGCGGCGGCCTGCTCGCGGGGGTCGGTGCCGCTCTTCGGGCGGCAAAGCCTTCCGTCCGGATCGTGGCGGTCGAGCCTTCGGGCTGCCCCGCACTCTATCGGAGCCTCGAAGCCGGCAGGCCGATGGAGGTCGATTGTCGGACGATCTGCGACGGCGTCGCCGTTCCCTACATCACCGCGGAGATGTTTCCCCTCCTCCGGGAGCTCTCCTCGAGCGTGGCCCTGGTCTCCGAGGACGGGGTGAAGTCCGCGGTCAAGAGCCTGGCCCTGTGGAACAAGATCGTCGCCGAGCCTTCGGGAGCGCTTTCGGTCGCGGCGGCGCTCGCGAGCCGCGAAGAGTCGCGCGGATGGGGAAAGACGGTTGCGCTCGTCACCGGAGGCAGCATCGACGCCGCGAAGCTCGCCGGGATCCTGTCTCCTTAGAGACCATTAATGCCGCGGGGCCCCACCCCCGCGGCCCGGCGTTTCGTCGGCGCGCAAGCGCGCCGGGCTCGCTCCGCTCGCGCAGGGTGCAGATGAGTCTTCAGCACCCTGCTGAACCTTTCCTCTCCTGTAATCGTCCAAAGGGACGATCGGGAGGATGTGGTCATGTCTTTTTCGCAATATCTCGCCGGGCTGACCGGGGTCCTGCTCGCGGCCACCGGCGCCGAAGCACGCGTTCGGGAGCACTTCGAGCAGACCGTCGCTTTCAACCCCGGCGGCGTGTTCAGCATCGAGAACCAGAATGGCAGCATCGACATCGAAGTGGGGAGCGAATCCAGCGTCCGGATCGAGGCCGAGAAGGAAGCCCGGTCGGAGGAGGAGCTGAGGGACCTTCAGATCGTGGTCGAGGGCTCGGGAGACAGCGTCTCGGTGAGAACCTTGCATCACAGCCGCCGGGGCTCGGGCTACGTTAACTATCGCATCGTGCTTCCCGCCGAGGCCCAGGTCACGGTCTCGACGGCGAACGGCGAGGTCTCGGTCACGGGAATCCGGGGGAGGGTTCAGGCGCAGTCGGTCAACGGCGCCCTCCGGATCGAGGACATTTCCGGAGAAATCGAGGCCGAGACCACGAACGGGAGCATCCGCGCGAGCTACCTGCGCGTGGAAGGCGGCCGCCACCGGTTCGAGACCACGAACGGCGAGGTTCGGGTGTACCTCCCCGCGGACGCCGGAGGCGATCTCGACGCCGAGACGGTGAACGGGGCCATCGAGGTCAACTTCCCGCTGAACCTCACGAGGACCAGCCGCCGCCACATCCGCGGGAGCTTCGGGACCGGATCCGGCTCCTTCGAGATCTCGACGGTGAACGGCTCGGTGACGGTGCTGCCGAACTAACGGCCCAGCTAGCGAATGAGTGGCGCAATCACCAGCGCCACCACCGACATCAGCTTGATGAGGATGTTGATCGCCGGGCCCGCGGTGTCCTTGAACGGGTCGCCCACGGTGTCTCCGACGACTGCCGCTTTGTGGGCATCGCTTCCCTTCCCGCCGTAGTTTCCCGCCTCGATGTGCTTCTTCGCGTTGTCCCAGGCGCCTCCGGCGTTCGCCATGAAGATCGCGAGCAGGACTCCGGAGACGAGAGAGCCTACGAGGACTCCGGCGAGAAAATCCTTCCTCAGGAGACCCGCGGCGACGGGGATCACGATGGCCATGAGGCCGGGCACGATCATTCGCTTCAGGGCGGCGGCGGTCGCGATGTCGACGCAGCGGGCGTTGTCCGCCTTCACGCCCGGCCTTCCCTCGAGAAGACCGGGGATCTCACGGAACTGACGGCGTACTTCTTCGATCATGTCGAAAGCCGCCTCGCCCACCGCCTGCATGGCCATGGCCGAGAAAAGGAACGGCACCGTGCCTCCAATCAGGATTCCGGCGAGCACCACCGGGTTCGCGATGGAAAGCTCCGCCGGCCCGAGCTGCGCCTGCTCCTGAAACGCTGCCATGAGGGCGAGAGCGGCGAGTGCCGCCGAGCCGATGGCGAAACCCTTGCCGATGGCCGCGGTGGTGTTTCCTACTGCATCCAGTCTGTCGGTGCGGCCTCGAACTTCCTTGGGAAGTCCGCTCATCTCCGCGATGCCGCCGGCGTTGTCGGCGATGGGCCCGTAGGCATCGACCGCGAGCTGGATTCCCACCGTGCCCAACATCCCGAGGCCGGAGAGGGCGACGCCGTAGAGGCCGGCGAGGAGGTAGGTGACGACGATGGCGAGGGAGAGAAGCACCAGCGGCCATCCCGTGGACTTCATTCCGAGAGCGAGCCCGGCGATGATGTTGGTCGCGGCGCCGGTCCGGGCGGCCGACGCTACCGCGCGGGCAGGCTTCTTGGACTCGGAGGTGTAGTACTCGGTGATGAAACCAATCGCGATCCCGACCGCGAGGCCGACGATCATCGCCCCATAGAGTCGGCCCCAGACCTCGGGGGTGAGCGCCCGCGTCACGGGAACGGAGACCACCAGCATCAGGACGCCCGCCCCGAGCGTTCCCAGGTTGAGCGCCGTCTGAGGATTTCCGCCCTCGGACGTCCGGACCATGAAGGTCCCGGCGATTGAACAGAGGATTCCGAAAGCCGCGAGAACCATCGGCAGGATCACGTAGTTGAGAGGCGAGGCGACGGCGACGCCGGCGGACTCGAGCCCCCTCACATAGCCGAGGGCCAGGACCATGCTTCCCAGGATCGCGCCCACATAGGACTCGAAGAGGTCCGCGCCCATGCCGCAGACGTCCCCGACGTTGTCTCCCACGTTGTCGGCGATGACCGCCGGGTTGCGCGGATCGTCCTCGGGAATGCCGGCCTCGACCTTGCCTACGAGATCCGCTCCCACGTCCGCCGACTTGGTGTAGATGCCTCCCCCGACGCGGGCGAAGAGCGCGATCGACGAAGCCCCGAGGCTGAAGCCCGAAAGGATCTGGAGGACCTTGTCCTGAACCACCGCGAGCTCGACGCCGAAAATCCGTGTATAGAGGAGGTACAGCACCGACATTCCGAGGATAGCGAGGCCGACGACCGACATCCCCAGGACCGACCCCCCGGCGAAGGCGACTCGAAGCGCCGCCGACAGCGACTCGCGGGCCGCGTTCGTGGTGCGCACGTTCGCTTCGGTCGCGACCTTCATCCCGAAATAACCCGAGAGCGCGGAGCACAGGGCTCCGACGAGGAAGGAGAACCCCACGAGAGCCGTGCCCGCGGAATAATTGGATAGAACCAGGAGCAGCGAGACCACGACGGTGAAAACCACGAGCACCGAGTACTCGCGGCGCAGGAAGGCCATCGCCCCCGACCGGATGAACCCGGCGATCTCCTTCATCCGCTCCGTGCCGGGATCCTGCCGCGAGACCCACTTCGCCTGGTACCAGGCGAACAACAGCGCCGCCACCCCGAAGGCGGGGGTCCAGTGAATGATGCTCAGCACGCGCGTACCTCCAATCGGGACGCGCGATTGTAGTAGAATCTGGCCGCACATGGTGCCTACTAGATCGAGCTTGCTCCTCGCGATCCTCGTTTCTCTCCCGCTCCCCGCGCTCCCTGAAACTCTCCTCTACCCGGTCGACGTCGCCGTCGACCCGGAAGGGGCGGTCTTCGTCGCGGATCACGAAGCCCATGCCCTGCTGAAGCTCGAAGGGGGCTCTTTCAAGATCGTCGCCAAGGGCCAGGGGCTTCCCCGGACCCCTCTCTACGGGATTCGCCATATCGCTCGCGCGAAGGACGGCAAGTGGGTCGCGAGCGACCCGGCCACCATGAAGCTCTATACCATCGACGGCGCGGGAAAGATCGAGGCCATCGCCGACGACGAGCGGTTCGTTACCCCCTGGGGAATCGCCGTCGAGCCTTCGGGGGACATCCTCGCGGTCGACCGTGTCACCCATCGCCTCCGGCGGGTAAAAGCAGGAGGCAAAGTCGAGGACGTGGTCGACGTGCGCGCCCCTCGCGCCATCCTCTTCGACAAGGACGGGGCCATCGTGGTTCTCACCGACAAGACGCTGGTCCGGGTCTCGGGGAACTCGACCAGCCCTATCGTCGCGACGCCGCCGTTCGAGTTTCCTCACGACGCCGTGCTGCATCCGAACGGCAGCTTCTACGTGACCGACGGCTACGCGAGGGCGGTTTGGCAGGTGTCCCCGGACGGGAAAGTGACGGCGCTGGTGAAGGGCGAACCCTTGAAGAGCCCCCAGGGAATCGCCGTCGATCGCGAGGGAAACCTCCTCGTCGCCGACGCGCACGCGAAAGCGATCTTCCGGATCACCCCCAAAGGCGAGGTCGCTCCCCTCGTCAAGTGACCGCCCGCCAGGGCCTCGGGTCGTTGGCTTGGTCCCGTAGGTCCCGATTCCCCGCCCTTGTCTTCGCCTTTGCGCTCCTGACGTCGCTCTTCGCCTTGCGGCGCAGCGTTCCGCCCTGTATACTTAACGCTGTAAAGTAAGGGAACGGCGTTATGGGAGTGCGGCAGCGGCGTCATCGGGACCGGGAGAGGCTCAAGGGGAAGATCCTTCGAGCCGCCCGCGAGCTCTTCATCCGCCACGGGTACGAGAACGTCTCCATGCGGCGCGTGGCGCGGAAGATCGAGTACTCCCCCACCACCATTTACCTCTATTTCAAGGACAAGGCGGAGCTCCTCCAGAGCGTATGCGACGAGACGTTCGTGGGTCTGAACCAGAAGCTCGAGGCGATCCTGGAGGAAGGCCCGCCGCTCGAAGGTCTGAAGAAAGGCCTTCGCGCCTACGTGGACTTCGGGCTCGAGAACCCCCATCACTACCGGGTCACGCTCCTGATGCCGCATCCGCCCGAGGAGAGATCGGAGAGATACCTCGCTCCGGACGCCCCGGGAACGACGGCTTTCTCTTACTTGAGAATGGGGGTCGCGGCCGCGATCGACGCCGGGGAACTGCGGCCGATGGACGTCGAGACCGCGAGCCAGGCGCTCTGGGCGGGGGTGCACGGCGTGACTTCCCTTCTCATCGTCCATCCCGACTTCCCCTGGGTCGAGCGGGAGCGGCTCATCTCGAGCGTCATCGACTCCCTCGTCGACGGCATGAGCACGCGAGCGGAGCGCTGAGGATATGTCCAAGCTCGCGTGGCGGAACCTCTACCACGACAAGGTGCGCTTCGCCGTCACCCTCACCGGGATCGTCTTCGCGATCGTGCTCATCATCGTCCAGATCGGCCTGTTCCTCGGCTTCACCACGACGACCTCGAACAACATCGACCACTCGAACGTCGACCTCTGGATCGTCTCCAAAGGCGTAACCTACTTCGACGGCGGCTCGCCGTTCTCCGAGCGCAAGCTTTACCAGGCGCTCGCGACACCGGGGGTCGAGTCGGCTTCGAAGCAGATCGTGGGCTTCTTTCCGTGGAAGAAACCGGACGGCGGCACCGAAGTGGTGATCGTAACGGGGTTCGATCTCGAAAGCCGGCTGGGAGCACCCTGGAGCCTCGCGGAGGGGAGCTTCCGCGATCTGGAATCCGCGGACACCATCTTCATCGACGAGTACTATCGCGGGAAGCTCGGGGTCTCGCGCCTGGGGGACACGGTCGAAATCAACGGCAGGCGGGCGCGGATTGCGGGTTTCACCCGCGGCATCCGCTCGTTCACCACCTCTCCCTACGTCTATACGTCGTTCAAGAACGCCCTGAACTACTCCGGTTACCTGGAGACCGAGACCACGTTCATCCTGCTCCGCGCTCACCCGGGCACGGACGTGAAGGAGCTCAGGACCCGGCTTCTGCAGCGGATCGCGGACGTAGAGATCTATACCTCGCCGGAGTTCGCGAGGAAGACGCAGATTTACTGGATGTTCGGAACCGGCGCGGGGATCGCCATCCTAATCGCCGCTTTCATGGGCCTCATCGTCGGCGTGGTCATCGTGGCCCAGACGATCTACGCCACCACCATGGACCACATCCGGGAGTTCGGCACGTTGAAGGCGATGGGAGCGTCGAACCGCTACATCCACCAGGTCATCGTCCGCCAGGCGGTGATTGCCGCCGTCATCGGCTACTCGGTCGCCATTTCCGTCGCCCAGTTGATCGTCCGCGGTAGCGAGCAGGGGGGCGCCCCGATCCTGATGCCGCTCGGAATGGCGATCGCGATGTTCGTGGTCTCCCTGGTGATGTGCGTCTCGGCATCCCTCGTCTCGATCCACAAGGTGACCCGGCTCGATCCGGCCATGGTGTTCAAAGGATGACGGCCACACCCGCGATCGAGGTGCGAGGTCTGGTGAAGACGTTCGAGGAGGGGGCGGTCTCCGTGCGGGCTCTCGCCGGCGTCGACCTCCTCGCCACCCCCTCCGAAGTGCTGGTTCTCATGGGGCCGTCGGGGAGCGGAAAGACCACGCTTCTCTCCGTCATGGGCTGCATTCTCCGGCCGACGTCGGGAAGCGTGCGAATCCGCGGCCGTGAAGTCTCTCATCTGTCGGAGGCGGAGCTGCCCGAGGTGCGCCTCGCGCACATCGGTTTCGTTTTCCAGGGATTCAACCTCTTTCCCACCTTGAACGCCCAGGAGAACGTCGAGCTCGCCCTCGATCTCAAGGGAGTCCGCGGAGCCGAAGCGAGGAAGCGGGCGAGAGCGATCCTCGACCGCGTCGGGCTCTCGGACAAGCTGCGCGTGTTTCCGGCGAACCTCTCGGGAGGACAGAAGCAGCGAGTGGCCATCGCGAGAGCTCTCGCCGGCTCACCCGACATTCTCCTCGCCGACGAGCCCACCGCGGCCCTCGACCTCGGAAGCGGCCGCAACGTGGTCGAGCTCCTGCGGAGCCTCGCTCACGACGACGGCCGGACGGTCGTTCTCGTCACCCACGACAACCGCATCCTCGATGTCGCCGATCGCATCGTCCACATGGAAGAGGGCCGCATTCGGGAGGCGGCTCCGGAACCCTTGGAGAGCGTCTCATGCACCTGAAGCGCGTCCTGCTCATCGCCCTCTTCGTCCTCGGTCTCGCCAGCACTGGTTTTCTTTTCCTTCGCGGCCGCGGCGCCGCCACCGCGTCGGCCTCGCCGAGCGCTCCCCTTCCCGACCGGGTCGCCGGCCCGGGCAGGGTCGAGCCGCTGTCGGAAGAAATCCAGATGAGCGCCCAGATTGGAGGGCGGCTCCTTTCGGTCGACGCCGAGGAAGGCGACCGCGTCTCGCTCGGCGACGTGCTTGCCGTGGTCGAGAACGGAGATTCTGAAGGCGCGAGTGGCCTCCGCCGAAGCGACGCTCGCGCAGAGCGAGGCCGAGCTCCGAAGGGTGGTGAACGGCGCCCGCCCGGAGGAGCGACGCGAAGCCTACGCCTCGATGAAGGCCGCCGAGGCCGAGCTCGAGAACAGCCGCATCGAAGTGGAAAGAAGGGAGCGAGCCTACCGCGAGGGTGTATTCGCGCGGGAAGTGGCGGATCGCGCCGTCCGCGACCACGGCGTCGCCCAGGCGAGATTCGACGCGGCGCGCGAACGATGGGCGCTCATCGAATCGGCGCCTCGCGAGGAAGACCGCTCCAGGGCCGAGGCGGAAGTCGCTCTCGCCCGCGCGAGCCTCGACGAGGCCCGGGCAGTGCTGGAGAAGAGCTTCGTGCGATCCCCGGTGACGGGAGTCGTCCTCCGCAAGCACCGCAAAAGCGGCGAGAACGTCTCGACGATGTTCGACACCCCCATCCTCACCGTCGCGGACGACTCGGTGCTGCGCGCGCGCGTCGACGTCGACGAGGTCGACGTCGCCCGCATCCGGGTCGGCCAGCGAGCCTACGTGACTGCGGACGGCTATCCCGGCCGGAAGTTCTGGGGTGAGGTGGTGCGGGTGGGGCGTCTTCTCGGCCGGAAGAACCTCCGGACCAACGAGCCCACCGAGCGCGTCGACACGAAGATCCTCGAGACGTTGATCGAGCTCGAGAACGCGCGCGAGCTCCCCGTGGGACTCCGGGTGGACGCGTTCATCCTGTTCGAGTAGAACTTCAGGGACTCGGAGTCGGAAGTCCGAGACGCTTCGACTCCGACTCGATCGCCTTCAGGAACCATTCTTCGACTCCCTTTCGAGACCGTCAAGCCAACCCGACCAGGCAGATCGCTCATCCGGACGGAACCTCCATCGGGTGGGGGCTAGACTTTTGCATGGGTCCGGATCGAAACAGCCGAACCGTTCTGTTCTCGATTACCAGGAGAGGTCCGGAAGCGGATGGTCGGGAGCGATCGCTTTGACTTGTTCGAGCAGCTGCTGCGCGCTGTGGAGGTTGCCCTCCCGATGGTAGAACCGGGCCAAAGTGACCAGGTAGCGAGGTTCCCAGCTCTTCAACTGAGTGGCAATCTTCAGGTGCTTTTCCGCGTCTTTGCGCCAGCGCGGGTTGTGGGCCAGGGCCGCCCCGAGGAGATGGTAATGCTCGGCGTCGTTCTCCCCGTTCAGCTCGATGGCGGCTCGGCTGAGCTGAATCGCAGTCCAGTAGTCCTTCTCTTGAAACGCCTCCACCGCCCTCCGGAACACTCTCTTGGCCTTCGCGCTGTCCTTGGCGAGCGGCTCGTACTGGCTCGCGGGCAGCTCCCAGTTCTCTCTCTGACTCGCATACTCTTGTTCCCGCTGAACCAGCTTCCCGTAGGCGATCGCCTGAGACTGAGCCGAGAGCGTGATGAAGGCATCCTTCAGACGAGCCTGTATGAACGAGAGCTTCTTCTGGAGCTCGGCATCCGGAACGTGAGCGAACTTGGCGGGAGCGAACTCGTCGCGGAAGCTCTGATAGGCGCGCTCGATTCGGGAATAGTCGGCCCCTGGCTCGAGGCTAAGCACGGCCCAGTGATTCTGGTCCTGCACCCGACGGTAGGTGAGGGCGAGCTGCTTTTCGAAGTCCTTCGTCCCCGGCGAGTCGTCCTCGAGGAGCAGAACGTCGGGAGTGACGACTTGGGCACGACCAATGAGACCCGCATGAAGCAGACCTGTCAGCGCGCGAAGGATCGTCTCCGGTGATAACGACGACGAGCGCAAGATGTCGCCGGTGGTGGTGAGCGAGTCGACGAAATCCAGCACCGAAAGCTCTTCTCTCGAGAGGCCGAGTCTATCCGCCGCGACCGGAGGATCCTTGAGACGAATCAAGACGAATTCGTCGGTCAGCACCTCATCGCGATAGCGTTGGACGTCCTCGAGCGTGCGGGCGGCAATGACGAAGACCTCCGTCATCAGGATCGGAGAGAGCGTCACGGCGTCGATGGGGACCTGATCCGAGAACACGAGACGGTCGCAGGGCTCGAGCAGCATCCTGATGGCGACTTCGAGAATCTGAAGCCGGACGTAGCCTTCGATCTCGGCTCCTTTCAGGTAGCCGAGCTCGACCATGATTTGGCCCATCCTGCGGCCCGATCGTATGTGCTCGGCCGCCCGCCGCAGCTGCTCCTCGGTGATCCGACCTTCCCGCACCATCGTTTCGCCGAGACGTTCGTCGACGAGGTTCGAACGGCACCCGACGAGCGCTCCCCGCTCGAAGAAAATGAGTCGTTTGACGTCACCGGATTGACCGATGAGCGCGCCGCTCCTCTTCTTTTGCAGAATCCGTTCGCTGGCACGGACGACTTGCGCGTTGAAGCTCATTGGCTCGGGACGGTGCTAGACGAGAGACCTCCGACACAAATATTCTGGCATGTTTCGACGTGGAGCGCTTCCCACGGCCTGCGGAAGGGACGCCGTGGAAGGGAGGTTCCGACGACGCCGACCGCCGAGACGCGGCGGCGGGCGGGCGTTGACCCTATACCGTGGCTCTCAATCTCGTGCGGCCGGAGCGCGCCCTCGAGGGCTACAGCAGCAAGGATTCCATTGGCAGACGGACTACAGTAGAGGAGGGCGCTCGGGGGCTCGTCGAGGGAGTCCTCGACGCAGTCTCTGGCGAGTTAGCCAGCCCAGCCGAAGGAATCCACCGCGGCCAGTGCCATATTGCCTGAGGAGTAGCCACTCGATGCCACGCAAGTACAGCATGGGCGGCGGAGCCGGAAAGTCGACGGGCGCTCCGCCCGGGCCGCCGGTGGCGTCGCGTTCCCTGCGGGAGCGCTTCGGCGCGCTGCGCAACCTGCCGCCGTTCCTGAAGCTCGTCTGGAAGACGAGCCCCGGCCTGACTCTTGCCGACCTGTTCTCTCGCTTCGTCCGCGCACTGCTGCCAGTGGCCACCCTCTACGTCGGCAAGCTGATCATCGACGAGGTCGTGCGCCTGGCGCAGGCGGGGGGCGCGCCCGGGAGCCTCGGCGATTGGCTGGCCAGCGGCCGGCTCGGCCACCTGGGCTTCTTGCTGGCCATGGAGTTCGGCCTGGCGGTGCTCTCCGACGTCCTGGGGCGGATCGTCTCCCTCGTCGACTCGCTTCTCTCGGAGCAGTTTACGAACGCAACGAGCGTGCGCCTCATGGAGCACGCCGCCTCGCTGGACCTGGAGGACTTCGAGGACAGCGAGCTGCAAGACCGGCTGGATCGGGCCCGCCGGCAGACCATGGGCCGGTCGACCCTGATGAGCCAGCTCTTCGGCCAGGCCCAGGACGTGGTGACCATCGGCGGCTTCGGAGTCGGGCTGCTGGTCTACGCGCCCTGGCTGATCGCGCTCCTGTTCCTGGCACTCGTGCCGGCATTCCTGGGAGAGGCACACTTCAACGCTCAGAGCTATTCCCTCGACTACGCACGGACGCCGGAGCGGCGCGAGCTCGACTACGTACGCCAGATGGGAGCCAGCGTCGAGGCCGCCAAGGAAGTGAAGATCTTCGGCCTGAGCGCCTTCCTGATCGAGCGCTATCGCAGACTGGCGGGCGAGCTCTTGTGGGCCAAGCGAAGGATCGCGATTCGCCGCGCGACCTGGGGCGGCCTGCTCACCGCCGTCGGGACCGCGGGCTACTACGTGGCCTATGCCTTCATCGCCTGGCGGACGCTGCACGGCGCGTTCACCATCGGCGACCTCACGTTCCTTTCCGGCTCTTTCCGGCGACTGCGCAACCTGCTCGAGGATCTCCTGATCGGCTTCTCCCAGGTGGCCGGCCAGGCGCTCTATCTGGACGACCTCTTCTCTTTCTTCGAGATCGCGCCCGAGATCGTTTCGCCCGACGACCCGCGGCCCTTCCCGACCCCGATGCGCGAGGGCTTCACTTTCGAGGACGCGGGCTTCCGCTATCCCGGCGCTACGCGCTGGGCGGTGCGCCACCTGAGCTTCACCCTCCGCGTCGGCGAAGTGCTGGCGCTCGTCGGCGAGAACGGCGCGGGCAAGACCACCCTCGTGAAGCTCCTGGCGCGGCTCTACGACCCCGACGAGGGGCGCATCCTGCTCGACGGCCACGACCTGCGCGAGTACGACCTCGCCGCCCTGCGCGCCAACATCGGCGTCATCTTCCAGGACTTCGTGCGCTACCACCTCACCGCGGCCGAGAACATCGCGGTGGGCCGCATCGAAGCTCGCGACGACCGCGCGCGCATCGTTGCCGCCGCCGAGAGCAGCCTGGCCGACGAGGTCATCGGCAGGCTGCCGAAAGGCTACGACCAGGTCCTCGGCAAGGTCTTCCGCACGGGCGTCGAGCTGTCCGGCGGGGAGTGGCAGAAGGTGGCGATCGCTCGCGCGTACATGCGCGACGCGCAGGTCCTGATTCTCGACGAACCGACCGCGTCCCTCGACGCCCGCTCCGAGTTCGGAGTGTTCCAGCGCTTCAAGGAGCTGAGCGAAGGCAAGACCGCCGTGCTGATCTCGCACCGCTTCTCGAGCGTGCGCATGGCCGACCGTATCCTGGTCCTTTCCGATGGCGAGATCGAGGCCGCGGGCACCCACGAAGAGTTGATGGCGCAGCGCGGACGCTACGCCGAGCTGTTCGAGCTACAGGCCTCGGGCTATCGCTGACCCTCGTTCCGCCAGTCCGATCAAAGTCGACCCGTGAGAACGAGTACGATGAGGATATGAGGGCCAACGACGCCAATGCCTCCGTGACCGTAGCCGTAGCCGTAGCCGCCGATGCGGCCACTGAAGCCACCAAGCAAGAAGATAACGAGGAGGATGATGAGTATGGTTCCGAGCGACATGTTCTATCTCCCATTGCAGCAGCCAACCGAAGACTGAGGCTCTTCGCTATCCGACTCACCGTCGCGGACGACTCGGTGCTGCGCGCGCGCGAGCTCCCCATAGGGCTCCGCGTCGACGCATTCATTCCGTTCGAATAGGCTTCAGGGACTCGGCATCGGAGGAAGCCCGAGCCGCTTCGACTCAGACTCGATCGCCTTCAGAAATCCCCCGATCTGCTCGAGCTTCTTTCCGTTCACGAAGACCGTGGGGGTGGCGTTCACTTCGAGTCGCTTACCTTCCGCGATGTCTCGATCGAGCTTCGCCCGCGCTCCCGGCGACGAGAGACACTGGCGCATGGCGGATCCGTCGAGCCCGGCCTCGGTCGCCAGCCGGATTACGTCTTCGTTTCCAGGGTTCAGGGGAGGCTGAGAGAAGATCCGATCGTGATACGGCCAGAACTTCCCCTGCTCCTCGGCGCAGATCCCTCCGAGAGCGAGCTCGCAGGCGCCCTCGTGCACCGTCCGCGTCATCACCGGATTGCAGTCCTGGTCGAGGGGGTAATTCTTGAAGAATATCGCGACCCGTCCCTGGGACTGGGGCATGAAGCCGCCGAAGGCTCCCGCGAGGTTGCGGCAGAAAGGACAGAGGAAGTCCGAGAACTCCACGACCTGAATCGGCGCCTCCGCCGGTCCCTTCGAGGAAACGCCTTTGAGATCGAGCTCGACTCGAGGCTGGCGCTCGAAGTCCGCGGCCGCTTTCAGCGTCTGGTACTCCTGGAATTTCTGCGGATCGTCGAGAGTCTCCTGGAGCTCCCGTACCCGTGCTTGCGCCGCCTGGAGCTGCAACTGGACCCTTGCGACCTCGTCACCTCCCGCGGGGGCGGAAGCCGGGGGGTCAGTCGGCGGCGGCTCCGGCTCGGGCTCGGGGGCTGGCGGAGGAGCGGGCTCGCTCGCGCCCAGGAGTTTCGTCTCCGGCCGCGCGGTCGAAGAGGCGAGGGCATGATCGACGGCGCCGACCGCGAAAGCGACCAGGACACACCCCGCGGCCCAGACCGAGACCGCCCGGCGCGCCTCACCCGGCGCCAGGACGGATCCGATTCTCGATCGGACGGGAAGAAGGGTCACCACCGCGGCCAGGTTGACGGCATAAGTCGCGAGACAGAGCCGGCAGTACGACCCGATGGCGAACGCCTGAATGCCGAGCAACAGGACGTCGACGGCGAGCGCCGCGCCGAAGGCGACGAGCGAAAGCCCGGCAACGCCCTCCCGTACCGCGTCGGAAGAAACGAGGCCGAACGCAAGGAGGAGTAGCATGGAGGCGTAGAAGAACACTCCCACCGAGGCCAGCGAGAAGCTCCCGAGCTTCGAATACTGCGAGTGAGAGACCAGATAGCAGCCGCTCTCCTCTCCCGTGCCGCAAATTTGATGAACGGTGGTCGAAGCCGAGCTCACGCCGTGGTGGTCGAAGAGCAGCAAACCCGACAGGAAAGCGCCGGCGCAGGCGAGGAGGACGACGAGGCAAAGACGATTTCGGCTCATTCTGGACGTTCATTATGCCATGATGGAAAGCGGTCATGGTACCGGACCTCTCGCATCACCACCGACCGATACTTCGAAACCGGGACTCTTTTTCCGGCTCGAATTGCCGCCGGCTCTCCCCCGAGGAGCTCTCGCGGTTCGACCGCGACGGTTTTCTGACCGGCATCCAGGTCCTGGAAGACGACCAGATCGAGCTCCTGCGCTCCGAGCTCGAGCCGCTTCTCGACCCGGAGCATCCCGGAGCTCACCTCTTCCACGAGCGTCACTCGAACGAGTCCCGCGAGCCGGGCCGAGTTCTCTTCCACGCCCTCGGCGCCTGGCGCATCTCGGCGGCGTTCCACGACCTCCTGTGGAACCCCGCCATCCTCGTTCCCGCCGGCCAGCTCCTCGACGGAGAGGTACGCTTCTGGCACGACCAGCTCTTCGTGAAACCGCCTCATATCGGAGGCGTCGTATCCTGGCACCAGGACTACTCCTACTGGACGAGGACCGAGCCCATGGGCCACCTCACCTGCTGGATCCCGCTCGACGACGTCGACGAAGAGAACGGGTGTCCCCAGTACGTGCCCGGAAGCCACCGGTGGCGTCTTCTGCCGGTGACCGGCCTGACCGGCGACATGAACGCGATCCGGGAAGTCCTCGCTCCGGAGGAGCGGAATCGGTTCCATCCGGTCCCCGCCGTCCTGCGGCGGGGAGAAGCTTCGTTCCATCATCCGCTCACGATCCACGGCTCGTTTCAGAACCGCTCGGCGCGACCGAGGCGGGGCGTCGCGTTGAACTTCTGTCGGGATGGCACAAGGAGCGCTTCCGACGAGCCGCTCCTCGAAGGGGTTCCCCCGATTCCCAGAGGGGAGCCTCTTTCGGGAAGATTCTTTCCCCTGCTCAGTCGCGCCGATCGGGAATGAGATTGTCGGTGTAGCCGAGCGCCACCAGGCGTTCGTAGGCATCCCAGACGTCGTCCGGGATCTCCTGCTCGATCTGAAATCCCCTCGCGGGGTAGACGCGGATGCGCTGGAGATCTCCCACCATGATATGGATGACCCGCTCGAGCGGGATCTCCACGGTCGCATAGTCCTCGTAGGCGATCGAAGGCGAAGTCACCACCGCGGTCTTCTCCGGCCAGACCTTGCGGAACGTCGCGTAGGTTCTCCGCTCCATGTAAGGCTTCTGGACCAGGATGAAGTGCTTCGGATCCAGGCCGCGCTCGAGGAGGAGCCGCCTCGTGAAACGGACGTTCTCGCCGGTATTCGTCGAGCGGTCCTCGATCAGAATCGATTCCGCGGGAACTCCGAGGCTGCGGGCGACTCGCGCGAACTTCCGCGCTTCCGGCTCGTCCCATATTCCCCGGGTCAGGTTCCCGAGGCCGCCCGAAAAAACGAGTCGCGGCGCCATCCCCTCGAGGAACAGAGACGCTCCACGCTCCGCCACCCGGAGATCGTGGCTGCCCTGGACCAGTATGACGTCGGAGGCGGTTATCTCGTGCCCCAGATGATGGTAGTCCCACAAGATTCGCGCCAGGCGATCGACCTCGCTCGACATCGTCCACCGAAGAGGAGGCGTCCTCGTTCTCCTATCTCGAAAGCTCCTGTCGTATCTGGAGACGACGCAGCAGATCCTGCCGGGTCACGACTCCGACGAGCTCTCCGCCATCCACCACCGCCAGCATGCGGTCCTCGCCTCCGAGCAGGGACAGGACCTTCACCGCCTCGTCGTCCGGTGAGATCGCTTCGTCGATCGCGTCGCGGCTCATGAGGTCGCCCGCCGTCAGATGACGCCACGACGACCGCTCGCGGGCGCGGATCGTCGCCAAGCGGAGCATGCCCGCGAGCCGCCCCTCGACGACCACGGGAAGCTCGCTCACCCCCTTCGGATAGATCACCTTCTCGACGACGTCCTCGAGAGTCATCTCGGGCGGGACTCCCACGAAGTCGAGGGTCATCAAGTCCCGGGCGCGGATGCCGTCGAGCGCCCGGCGGACGAAGAGCTGCTGGTAGCTCATCCCGGCGGCGTTTCTCAGGAACAGGCCGATGAGAACGAACCAGATCCCGCCCAGAACGTTCCCGTAGAAGAGCGCGGACAACAGGCCCAGGGCCACCAGGAGCGCGCCGAAGAGCGAGCCCACCTGCGCAGCGGCACGCGTCGCGGGCGAGAGCTTGCCCCAGATCCCCCAGAGCATCGCCCGGAGCACCCGCCCGCCATCCAGGGGAAAGCCGGGCACGAGGTTGAACCCGACGAGCAGAAGGTTCATCCACTTGAGGCGGTCGGCGAGATCTACCAGGGGCAGCGGCACGAGCCCTAGGCCGGCGTAATGGAGGACCCCGAAGACGAGAGCCAGGCCGAGGCTCATCGTCGGACCGGCGATGGCGATGGCGAGCTCGGCGCGGGCGGTCTCCGGCTCATCGATCATCTCCGCGGCGCCGCCGAAGATGAAGAGCGTGATGCCGCGGATGCCGACCCCGTTCTTGAGGGCGACCATGGCGTGCGAGAGCTCGTGAGCGAGTACCGAGCCGAACAGGAGCAGTGCGCCCGAGATCCCGAGAAGGATCCGGGACGCCGTTCCCAGATACGGGTACTCCTGGCCGAACAACAGCGACAGGCTCCACGTCAGCAGAGCCGCGATGACCAGCCAGGAATAGTCGATGCGGATGGGGACGCCGAAGACCGTGCCGAGCAGAAAACCGCGGCCGATCATGGCGAAAGGGAAGGATAGCTTCGCCGGGCGCCCCAGGGAGCGCCCGGCTCGATTCTCAGCAGTCTACTTCCCGTAGTACTGGGCGTTGATCTCGATGAACGAGCTCCACTTTTCGGGGAGCTCTTCCTGGGGGAAGATCGCGGTGACCGGGCAGACCGGCTCGCACGCGCCGCAGTCGATGCAGGTCTCGGGATCGATATAGAGCTGCTTCGCAGCCTCGAATCCCTCTTCGTCCTTCGTGGGGTGGATGCAGTCCACGGGACAAACCTCGACGCAGGCGGTGTCCTTCGTGCCGATGCAGGGCTCGGCGATGATGTAGGCCATTTGTCGCTTTCCTCCTTAGTCTACAGGTGTCTCACAGAATCTCGAGCAGCTTCTGGGAATACTCGGTAATGCGATCCAGGTAACCCCACAAAAGGAGCCCGATAATATTAGGCACGGCCAGGAGCAAAAGTAAACCCGCGTGCATCGGGTGGAGCTCGAGGGCCGTGGACGGCTCGGGGACGTCGTCGCCCTCGAGGAACATCGTTCTCAGAATCTTGATGTAGTAGAACGCTCCGACGGCGCTGTTGAGCACTCCCACGACGGCGAACCAACCGAGATCGGCCCGGATGACCGCCGCGAACACGTACCACTTCGCCAGAAAGCCCGAAAACGGCGGGATCCCCATCAGCGAGAAGAGGAACACCGCCATGAGAATCGTCAAGAGCGGAGACCGTCGCCAGATGCCCGCGTAGTCCTTGAGATCGAAGCTGCCGACGCCGTTGTGGACCACGATGACAACCAGGAACGCGCCGAGGTTCATGAAGAGGTAGACGACCACGTAGGCGACCATCGCCTGGATGCCCTCCCCCGAGAGCACCACCGCACCCATCATGATGTAGCCCGCGTGGGCGATGCTGGAGTAGGCCAGGAGGCGCTTCAGGTTCGTCTGCACGAGAGCGGCGACGTTGCCGAGGGTCATTGTCAGGACGGAGATCCCGATGAGGATCGCCTGCCAGTTCACCGCCCCAACCATGGCGAAGGCAGCGTCGCCCTCGGGCCGCGCCAAGCCGCCGTAGAAGAAGCGCACCAGGACGGCGAATCCAGCGACTTTCGGCCCCACGGAGAGAAACGCCGTCACCGGCGTGGGCGCGCCGGTGTAGACGTCGGGGCACCAGAAGTGAAATGGCACCGTCGCCATCTTGAAGCCGATCCCGGCGAGGACCATGACGACCGCGACCAACAGCGCCGGGCCGGACGCAACCAGGCCCTCCTGGCTCGCGAGGGCGCTCCGGATCCCGTGGAGGTCCAGGGTCCCAGTGAGCCCGTAGAGGAGCGACATCCCGAAAAGCATGGTGCCGGTGGAGACGGCGCCGAAGAGGACGTACTTCAGCGACGCCTCGTTCGACAATCGGTCGGCCTTCAGATACCCCACCATGACGTAGGAGGCGATGGAGACGGTCTCCAGCGCCAGATAGATCATGAGCAGGTTGAGCGAGTTCGACATCCACATCAGGGCGGCGGTAACCGTAAGGAGAAGCACCGTGAGCTCGCCCGGGTGCACGCTCGCGAGCTCCCGCGAGTGCAGGGTGAAGAGCAGGACGAAGATCGAGGTCAGAAGGAACACCAGGCGCAGGACGCTTCCGAAGCCGTCCTGGGCCACCATGCCGCTGAAGAGTCCCGCGGCCGGCGTTTCCGCGAAGCGAAGCGAATAGAAGAGCGCCACGACGAGGCCGATGAGCGCCGGCGCAACGATCAGGACCCGCCGCTCCCCCCGACTGCGCTTCATCGCGATGAGGTCCAGGAGCAGGACCGCCATCATGGTGAAGACCACCACGATCTCCGGCGTGAAGTACTTGAGGCTGGCGATGGTATCGAGGCGCTGCACGTTTATCCCCCGATCATCCTTTGAGGGCGGATGCCCCCTCGAGGCTGACGGATTTGAGGTGCCGGAACAGGGACATCACGATGGCGAGGGCCACCGCCGCCTCGCAGGCGGCGATGGCGATGACGAAGAGCGCGAACACCTGGCCCTCGAGGTCCCCGGCGACGAAACGGGAGAATGCGACGAGGTTGATGTTCGCCGAGTTGAAGATGAGCTCAACCGACATCAGCACGCTGATGGCGTTCTTCCGCGTGAGAAGGCCGAAGAGGCCCAGCGAGAACAGCGCCGCGGCGACGACCAGATAGTACTCGAGCGGAATCACAGATCGGACCTCCGTCGGACGAGCATCGCCGCCCCCAGCAGGGCGACGAGGAGGAGCACCGAGGCCACTTCGAAGGGGAGGAGATAGGTGGTCGTAAGCAGGTTTCCGATTTTCCCCGTCGTCGGGCCCTCCTCCATCAGGGAGACCTGGCGCCAGGGGGTCTTGAGGATGACCAGCGTCAGCATGGCGAACACGCCGGCCGAGACCAGCGCCGAGGGCGCGACCTGGAACGTCTCGGTCCTCAAGTTCACGTCGGAGACCCGATTGGTGAGCATCACTCCGAAGAGGAGGAGAACGAGGATGCCGCCCACGTAGATCAGCACCTGCGCGCCCGCGAGGAAGTCCGCCCCCAGCAGGGCGTAGAACACCGCGGCGGAGAAGAACGTCGCCAGAAGCGCGAACGCGGAACGGACCAGGTTCTTCCCATGGACCACGACGAGCGCCGAGCCCAGCATCAGCGCGGCGAAGAGCCAGAAAATGATCTTGGGGGCGAGAGTTTCCATACTAGGCTCCTGCCGCCGCAGGCTCGTGAGGCTTTTTTTCCGCCGCCGGCTGAAGGGGCTTCTCCTTCGCGAAGCGGTAGAGGAAGTTCTCCTTCGAGGTCTCCGCGAACTCGAACTCCGGAGTCATCAGGATGCACACCGTGGGGCAGGGAAATACGCAGAGCTGGCAATAGCAGCAGAGCGACATGTCGATGTCGAACTGGACCACCCGCTGCTTGATGGCGGTGCCGTCGGAGGCGAAGATCGGCGCCTCGTCCTTCTCGCGCTTTTCGGTGGTGATGTAGATGCAGTCGACGGGGCAGGCCTTCTCGCACTGCTTGCAGCCGATGCAATCTTCGATCTTCACGTGGAGCCGCATCCGGGAGCGCTCGTTCAGCCTGCCTTCGGGCACGATGGTCGAGTTCCAACGCGCCTCGGGGTTCTCGTCCGCGAGGTACTGCTGGGTCGCATTGGGTACGAAGAGGTGGCGGAAAGTGACTCCCATGCCGATGGCGATGGTCTTCGCCGAGACCCAGATTTGGAGGAGGTATTCTTTCATCTCTCGTCCTTCAGCTCGCCTGGACGCTCAACGCGGCGACGGCCACCAGCACCGCGAGCGTGATGGGGATGAGGTACTTCCAGCAGAGCGCCAGGAGCTGATCTACCCGCAGTCGCGGGAGCGTCCATCGGAGCCACATCTGTACGAACACCAGGAACAGCGTCTTGAGGAAGAAGACCAGCGGCCCGGAGAAGTAAGGCCCCACCCAGCCGCCGAGGAACACGGTCGCGGCGACGCCGGCGACGAGCCACATCGCCCCGTACTCCGCGAGGAAGAAGAACGCGAAACGCATTCCGCTGTACTCCGTGTGGAACCCCGCGACCAGCTCCGACTCCGCTTCGGGAATGTCGAAGGGGTTGCGGTTCGTCTCCGCGAGCCCGCAGATGAAGAAGACCACGAAGGCGATCGCGTTCAGGCCGTACATCCGCGTCACCAGCCAGCGGTTGGGACCCCAGAGACCGTCCGACTGGGCGGCGACCACGTCCTGGAGACCGAGGCTCCCTACCTGGATCGCGACCACCAGAATCACGAGCGCCGTCGGAATCTCGTAAGCCACGAGCTGCGCCGCCGAGCGCATTCCCCCGTAGAGCGAGTACTTGTTGTTCGACGCCCAGCCCGCCATGAGAATCCCGATGGATCCGAGGGAGGTGATGGCGACGATGTAGAGGAGCCCGATGTTCAGATCGGAGACGATGAGCCCGTGCCCCCAGGGAACGACGGCGAAAGCGGCGAACGCCCCCATCACCACCAGCACCGGCGCAATCGCGAACAGCCAGTGATCGGCGCCGTCGGGAATGATGTCTTCCTTGAACATCAGCTTGATCCCGTCGGCGAAGCTCTGAAGGACGCCGTGCCAGCCCACGCGCATCGGCCCGAGCCGATCCTGAACGTGGGCCGCGACTTTTCGCTCGAACCAGATGAGGAAGATGGGAAGCTGGGCGATGAGGAATACCGTCGCCCCGACGCCGAGGGCGATGCCGGCGACCGAGGCCCAGGTCGGGGACAGCACCGCGTTGAGCTGCCTGCGGATCATCTCCGCGATCCACGGCAGGAGCGCGATGACGACGAGGAATCCGCCTGCCCCGGCAATCACGACAGGCGAGAGGAAGTTCGAGATCTTGGCTTCGAGCGCGGGACGTTTCATGGCCATCAGCGGTCGATCTCCCCGAGAACGATGTCCAGGCTCCCGATGATGGCGATGATGTCAGCGATGAATTCGCCCCTCGCGATCTCGTGAAAGAGCCCCATGGCGACGAAGCAGGGCGAGCGGCCCTTGACCCGATAGGGAATGAGGCCTCCGTCGCTCACGATGTAGAACGCGAGCTCCCCCCGCGGGGTCTCCGTGCGGGCGTAGGCCTCGCCCGGGTTGGGCTTGACTCTCTTCGGGACCTTCTCGTGAACGTCGCCCTCCGCCGGAAGCTTGTCGAGGGCCTGGTGGAGGATGCGGACGCTCTGCCGCATCTCCTCGACCCGGACGTAGTACCGATCCCAGCAGGAGCCGATGGGGCCGTAGCGGCCTTGACCGACGGGAATCTCGAAATCGTACTTCTCGTAGCCGCAGTAAGGAGCCTCCCGGCGGACGTCCCACTTGATTCCCGAGCCCCGGAGGTTCGGCCCGCTGAGGGCGTAGGCCACGGCGAGCTCCGGAGGGATGATTCCGACGGTCGCCGTGCGATCGGTGAAGATCTTGTTGAGGCTCAGAAGGTCGTCGAGCTCATCGATGACCGGCGAGAACTCCCCCAGGAACTGGCGGGCTTTGTCCGTCCAGCCTTCGGGGAGATCGTGCGAGACCCCGCCGACCCAGTTGTAGTTGTAGAGAAGCCGCGCGCCGCAGAGCCATTCGAAGAGGTCGAGAATCTTCTCGCGCTCCCGGAAGCAGTGGAGGAACGGGGTGAAGGCCCCGATGTCCAGTCCATAGGTCCCGATGGCGAGGAGGTGCGAGGCGATGCGCTGGAGCTCCGAGACCAGCACCCGGATGGACTTCACCCGCTCGCCTACTTCGATCCCCATGAGCTTCTCGACCGCCATGGCGTAGGTGAGGCTGTTGGCCATCGAGCCCACGTAGTCCATGCGATCGGTGAAAGGAATGACCCCCTGGTAGTCGATGTTCTCGGCGTGCTTCTCGAAGTTCCGGTGGAGGTAGCCGAGATGCGGCCGGGCGTCCTTCACGATCTCGCCGTCGGTCTTGAGCTCGATCCGGAGCACCCCGTGGGTCGAGGGATGCTGCGGCCCCATGTTGAGGATCATCTCGTCGTCTTCGAGATCCTCCGGCTTGAAGGCGTACGCGGAATCGGGCTCGAGGTCCTTGTAAACGCGTGCCGTGCTCATCGTCTTGACAACCTTACCTGGTCTAGTCGAAAGGACCGACGCCGAGGGTCTCGCCTTCGGACGCGCGCTGAGCGAACTGCTTTCCCGGTTTCACCGCGATCCCGTGCCATTCCTCGGGCCAGACCCAATCCTTGCGCATCGGATGGCCGGCCCAATCATCGGGAAGGAAAATGCGCCGCGGATCGCTGTGGCCGACGAAAACGACGCCGAACAGGTCGTAGGCCTCACGCTCGTGCCAGTTGGCGGTGGGCCAGATCTTCTCGACCGTGGGGATCTTCGGATCGACGCGGGGGAGATGCACCTTCAGAACGATCCAGTGCCGGTGCTTCAGGGAAGACAGGTGATAGACGATCTCGATCCGATCTTCCTTCAGGTAATCCACCGCGGAGAGGCAGTGGAGGGTGTCGAACGCGAGCTCGGGATCGTCCCTCAGGTAGCGCCCCATCTCGAGCAGAGCGGCTTGATTCACGACGAGGAACGGGTCGATCGCCTCGAGCTGCGCCTTCTCGATCTTCCCGGGAAACTTCGCGTCGAGCTTCGCCTGGATGTCCGCCGCCGTCAGGCTCAAGCCGACACCTCTTTCGGCCGGGCGGGAATCTCGACGTGGCGGGGAGTGCGGCCTTCCCGGGGATCGTCGAGGAGCGACCGCTCGCGGATCACGTCCTGGAGCGCCATGATGCCGTAGAGAAGCGCTTCCGGCCGCGGGGGGCAGCCGGGCACGTAGACGTCGACGGGAATGATCTGGTCGACTCCCTTCACCACGTGATAACCGTACTGCCAGTAGGGTCCGCCGTTGTTGGCGCAGCTTCCCATCGAAATCACGTACTTCGGCTCCGACATCTGCTCGTAGAGCCTTTTCACCCGGATGGCCATCTTGTGGGTCACGGTGCCGGCGACGATCATGAGGTCCGACTGCCGCGGCGTCGCCCTGGGGATGAGACCGAGCCGGTCCCAGTCGAAGCGGCTCGCGCCAGCGGCCATCATCTCGATGGCGCAGCAGGCGAGGCCGAACACCATGGGCCAGAGCGCGGACTGGCGCGCCCAATTCACCACGGCGTCCACCCGGGTAAGGATGAACTGTTGGCTCCCTACGGCTTTGATCAGATCCATGTCACTTCCTTGAGGGCTTGAAATCTGGTCAATCTGTCAGGCGGCCTTCGCCGACGACGACTTCGCGGTTCCCGCCCGCGCAGCCTCCCGGTCCTCGTCGCGGACCCACTCGAGGTCGCCTTTGCGCCAGACGTCCGCGAGACCGAGCCCCAGCATTCCGATGAAAACCATCCCGGCGGCGAAGCCGATCACCCCGGTGCTCTTGAACGCAACCGCCCACGGGAGGAGCATCACCGCCTCCACGTCGAAGACGAGGAAGACCAGCGCGAAGACGTAGAAGCGGATATTGAAGCGAACGCCCCAGGGCGTCCCGATCGGGTTCTCGCCGCACTCGTAGGCCATGTACTTCTCGCGGGTGATCTTGCTCGGGCGCACGAGGCTCGCGACCAAAAGCGTCCCCGAGACGAAGAGCGCTGCCACGGTGAGGAACAGGAGGACACCGACGTATTCCATCATCTTCGATCCTTCGCGCCGCTTTTTCCGGCCGAGCCTCTCATTATTTCAACCCGCTCGAGCGGCTGCAACCGGAGGCCCGAGCGCCGAGGAGAAGGAGACAAAACTCTTTTGAGATCAGTGAATTCCAAGGACTACCGCCGTGGCAAGCATCGACAAGGCGGGTATTATAGCGACGGGGCCGAAGGCCATCAACTCAAAAAATATGAAGGGTTTCGGGGCTTCTCCCGCGGCGGGGCTGTATTAATAATGTGCTCGACCCGGGCAATAGCGAGCCCCCGGGGTGGGCTTGATTCGCTGGTCAGCGCTCTCCCGAGCGCATACAATCCCGGTTCATGAGCACCGTGAACCCGTACGTTCCGCCCTCGGAGTCGTCCGTTCGTCCGCCACCGCCGGCTCCACCGCAGCCCGGCGCCTCTCTCGACTTCGGGCGGAGCCTCGGCTTCTTCTTTCAGGACCCGAACTGGGTGCAGAAGATTCTCATCGGGTCCCTCTTCACCATTCTGTCGATGTTCTTCGTCGGCGGCATCTTCATCGCGGGGTATGCCGCGCGGCTGGTGCGTCGGGCGGCGCGCGGCGAAGCCTATCCGCTGCCAGAGTGGGACGATCTCGGAGGAATGTTCGCGGAGGGATTGGCGGTGATCGGCGCCTACCTCATCCACCTCGTCCCCGCGGTGGCCGCCCTCGGAATCGCCTTCGTGCCCGTCATCCTGCTCGGCGAGCGCAACGGCGAGCCGTCGCCGGTGGCTATCGTCGTCCTGGTGCTTCTCATGCTCCTGGCGTTCGTCCTGCTCTTCGCGCTGATGTTCTATTTCACCGCGGCCTTTACCCGGCTCGCGGTCGAGGAGCGCTTCGGTGCCGCGTTCGAGGTCCAGGAGAACCTCGCCTTCCTGAGACGAAACGTCGTCAACCTCCTCATGGCCATCGCCGCGTTCCTGGCCTCGAACTTCATCGCCCAGTTCGGGATCCTCCTCCTTTGCGTCGGAATCCTGCCGGCCACTTTCTGGAGTCAGTGCGTCGGCGCTTACGCGCTCGGCGAGGTCTGGTTCCGAGACTCCGCCAGACCTCGAGCTTAGGAGCCGGGAGCGCTCTGCTATCGAGTCGCCGGCCGTCGAGCGACCGACCTCTTTTTTCTCCGGTAGAACCGCTGCGCTTTGGCCCGGTTTCCGCAGACCGTCATATCGCACCAGCGGCGATTTCCGCGCTTGCTTCGGTCGAGGAACATCCAATCGCATTTCTCCGAGGCACAGCGACGGATCCGGGGCACGTCGGGTCCCGTGAGAAGCATCATCGCGTCGTGAACCACCGGCCAGAGCATGGAATCCAGACCCAGCGGATCGGAAGCGTTTCTCCAACAAAGCCCCTCCCTCCGTTGCTCGAGCTCGAAACGCGACAAGGCTCGATGCACCAGTTGATTCCATAGCTTCAAAGTCTCATCGGCAATCGCTTCTCCGTCGACCACGGCGGCGAGCAGCTGGAACAGACATTCCCGGGCTTGCACGATTCTCCGGCGGGCTCCCTCGGCCCCTTCGGGCAGGCGTGCGGCTTTCTTCCTGAGATCCCACTCCTGCTCGGGAGTGAGCAGCCCCGCCTGGCGCGCCCAGGCGCAAACATCGTCGTAAGCGGCCAGGAGCTCGCGCCTCGACTCCAGCGGCCGCATGTCGACGGTATTCACGAAGTCGAGCGCCAGACTTCCGCCGGAGAGCTCGAAGAGAAAACCCTCCGAGGTCCACTTTCCGCCTCTTCGGACCGCCGCGGGATCCATGCGACCACTATAACCTACAAAACTATTTGACGGGTTACGAAGCTCGAAGTAGCATATAACCGGTAAACACATTTTGCAGGGTATTGACATTTCGACCCGGGAGGACCCAATGTCGTGGATCGCGCGAGTGTGGTTCGGCAAGACGAAGAGCGAACGCATCGATGAGTACGTCGAGTACGTCCGGCGTACCGGTGTGAGAGAACTGACCGAGACCGAAGGAAACCGCGGGGTGCTGGTACTGACGCGCGCGGACGAAGAGATCTCGGAGATCGGCGTCGTTTCCTTCTGGCGTTCGCTCCGAGACGTCAAGAGGTTCGCCGGGGAGAACGTGAGCAAGGCGGTGTACTACGAGAAGGACCGCGAGTATCTGCTTGCCATGGAACCGGAGCTGCTGCACTACGAGGTCCCGATCGCAGAGGGAGTGAGGTTCGAAGGCGACGGAGCCGGGCCGCGCCGAACCGCCGAGGACTCCCTGCAATGGAAGCACAAGGAAGACGCGAAAGCGGAAGCCCCCTATCCGGGTGTCCGCGTCCGCCGCCTGTGGAGCGGCGATCGGGGAGTCCGCGCGGTCCTGGTAGAGATCGA
The DNA here is from genome assembly GCA_963716925.1 of uncultured Acidobacteriota bacterium. Lineage (GTDB taxonomy): Bacteria > Acidobacteriota > Vicinamibacteria > Marinacidobacterales > SMYC01 > DAISKN01. The sequence continues at coordinate 588,226 of CAVQUX010000006.1, forward strand.
CGCCGGGTGCCGTTTCCCCGAAGTCGATCGCCACGACGCGGGTCCGGAAGAAGTCTACGTCGTCTCCGGAGTATTCAACGACGGTGAGAGGGACTTTCCGGCCGGCACCTTCATCCACAATCCGAGAGGCTCGTCCCACGTGCCTCAGTCGGAGAACGGCTGCGTTTTGTTTCTCTTCTATCCGGAGGGATGAACATGGGAGACCCGGTCGTCTATCGTTCGAGAGTGCGTATCGAGCGCATCCAGATCACGGGGGGGCCGCTGCTACCTGCCCGTCGAGCCCGATCCGGTCCTCTTCGGCGTGCATTCCGATATTGCGACCCATTATGGAGTGGACGACGTCCAGGCGCCGACTCAGAGTCAATGTCGAGAGGCTGCGCCGTCTCTCACTTCGCGAGCGGGTCGGGGCGGAGTTGGAACTTCAGGACCTTGCTCGTCGTTCCCTTGCCGCCTTCCATGTGAAACGGTGCGCGGGTGCTCACCGTCGCCCACAATCCCCTGCCCTTCCAGCCGGCGTCCGGATCGTCGATTCGCCCATCCATCCATTTGGTGTAGAAACCCAGAGGATAGGGGACGCGGAGAACGACCCATTTTCCGTCCTTCAGAGCCAGCAGTCCCTCGGAGGCGTTCCCGGTATCGATGGGAACGCCGCTCCCCAACCCGAAGGTGTCGAACCAATCGACCCACGTGTAGTAGCTCGCCTCGGCGCTCCCGGAATCGGCGACTCCCTTGAGCTGCGGCAGGGGCTCGGGGTAGAGGGTCCAACCCTCGGGACAGTGCTGACCGGTCGCCGTCGGCCCGTTGAGTGGTCCCTTGCACTTCCGGCGGTCGAAGCTTCCGAGGTGTCCGCTCGCTAGAGCGGCCCACACCACCCCGTCGCGGTCGATGTCCATGCCCCGCGGGGAGAAGCCCTGGACGGCCGGGTTCGAGTTTCCCACCGGCGGCTCGTACACTTCCGCGAGCGCCGTCTCCGGCGGATTCGACCCCGGATCCAGCCGGACGGCTGCGCCGGGAAAGCCGAGCACCGATCCCCAGACCGAGCCGTCCGGGGCCGGGGCCACCGAATAGAAGGCGCCGCCGAACCGCTTGTCCTTCCCGGGATCGAGAGGTTCGTCGGGCTCCACGTAGTCGTCTCGTCTCCCGTTGCCGTTCGTGTCGAGGATGAGAGCGGTCCAGCCTTGGGAGCCGGCCTCGTCGCCGGTCTCATCGAATCTCTTCGTGTTCAGCCAGCCGACGACCTGGCCGCCGCCGCTCGTCCAGAGGGTGTTGTCGTCGTCCTCGGCGAACATCAAGTGGTGGGTGGCGAAGCAAGTGCTGATGTGAGTGAGCTCTTTGGTCTTCGGATCGTAGACCGCGAGGTGGCGGCTCGCTCTCGGAATGGGAAACAGCTTCGCCGACGGGTGAGTCGATCCCTCTTTGCAGTAGTCGGGATTGTCGGAAGGGCGCACGGCGGAGGTGATCCAGACCCGCCCCCTCTCGTCGAGCATCGGATTATGCACGTTGTTCTTGCTCGTCCAGAGAACGTCCTCGTTCCAGTAAGGGGACGGCGCCGGCATCTTGGCCGAGGTCGGCGGTGTCGCGGGATCCCGCACCGTCAGCTTCACCTGGCCGGTGGTATGGCGGACCGGGTCCAGAACCGGAAGGTAGTCGGCGCTGAGCTCGAGCGCTCCGTAGATGAGACCGTTCGCGTTCAGCGTCGGGTTGCGTCTGTCCGTCGAGACCTCGTCGTGCAGGTACGCTTTGGGATCGGCCCAGTCCCACTGGGTGATGACGACGTTTCGCTCCATGCCCTGAGGCCGCGGCGGCGCCGGCGGGAGCTCTCCGGCTTCGATACGGGAGGTCCAGTCGGCGAACATCGCGAGCCCGCGCTTCGAGCCGAGGGTTTCGAGCCCGCTCATCATGTTTCCCCCCGCCTGTCCGGACTGGAGGCGCCGGTGCCAGGCCGCAACCGGGCTGTCGAACGTCCCGAGACCTTCGGGGAATTCCCGCGTCGCCTTGTTGCCCAGCTGATGACAGGCCCAGCATCCCCCCGATTTCAGATTCCTGAGAAACTGCGCCTGGGATTTCATCTCCGGCGAGATGCCGTTGCCGTCGGGTCCGGTTCCCGGGAACTCACTCGCCTCGGGGACATGGAGCATTGAGAACCAGTACCCGGCGGGGTAGTACTGCGCCGCCGCGCGCGGGTTGGGCGCCAGGACGGCCGTGAGGTTCAGCGTCCTGCCGGGTGTCGCTCGAACTCTGCGCGAATCGACAAGGCCGTATCCCCGGACCCACAGGCCGTAGCTCGCCGGTGGAAGATCGGGCATCAGGTAGCGGCCCTGGTCGTCGGTGACCACGATCTTGACGTATCGAGTGGGAAGCTCGCTCGTCTCCGCGATCACCCACACGCCCGCTTCCGGCCCTCGCTTGCTCTCGACGACTCCGCCGATGTCGTCGTTGTCGACGTGCACCCCCTGGCCGAAAGCCATCATCGCCCCCGAGGTCACCAGGAACACCAGAACCATCGTCGTTCTCATGCCAGCCCTCCTGACGCTTTCCGCGGCGCTCAGGTTCGCACTTGCTTGACTGTCAGGCAAGCGAGATCGTGCTTGGTTCGGGGATCCCGGGTGATTCGGAGACTCGGCCGGCCGGCTTCGGCAGCGGCCTGGCAACCGATTATCGCACCGAACGCCGCCGTGCCAGGCGACGCAAGGCGAGGACCGATAACCCAAGGCCCAAGAGGAGCGTAGTGGACGGCTCGGGAACTCCCGGAGGCGGCGGTGACACGGGCGCGTAGATCGCGTAGAGGCCCAAGCCAGAGGCGCTTACCAGCACCTGGTTGGAGGGATCCAGAGGGTCGAGGTCGAGGACCGTATTACCGTTGTTCTGATAGAGGTGGTCGACGTTGTCGAAAATCGGGTGGGTGGAATCGATGAAAAGGTCGCCCTGAACTCCGTTGTATGGAAAGGTGAGCCGCAGACCGAAGTGATTCAGAAAGTTGTTCCAGCGCGCGGCTTCGGTGACGGGTCCGCCCACTCCCGTTCCCGCGGCCAGGTACACGTTTCCTCCGCCCTCGACGTAATCGATGAGGATCTGGATGTAGTTCGGGCTCGCTGGAGCCTCGCCGGCGAGGAAGATTCCGTCGAACGTCTGGAGCGTGGGGAGATCGAAGGCGTAGGGGACCGTGGGGTGCGTCGTGAATACGTGCCCGCCGCCCGAAAGGGCAGCGGCGAGCCTCGGCTCGGTCAGCCCGAAGTTGCTGGAGTAGGCGTGGAAGACGCCGCTGGACCCACCCGTGAACCAGTCGGCGACGTTGTTGGCGAATATGCCGGGGTCGTTGATGGGGTCGAAGAACCCCCGATTGCTCAGCGTCCACTCGTCGTTGTCGACGACGATCCTCCCGGCGGTCGCCGGACAGGCCATCAGCAGGATGGGAATTAGAGCCCGCAGCGGTCTGGGCATGACTCCTCCAAGAAGACTCGGCGCGTCGCTTTGTATAGGAGCGGCTATGGTAGCACCGATGTCAACCGTTGTCCGAAGAAGATCGGAAGAATCGTCGCGGGTCTCCAAGGAATCGGCGCCGCTACAGGGAATCCCGTATATCCGGGGCTCCGACCTCGGCCGAGATTTCCGGAATGCGCGGGAGGCGGCTATCGGCGACTGGCGCGGATCGCCCGCTCCCGGAGCCGGGGCGACTTTCGACTCCTGAACTCCGCGCCGCCGGTGCGATCCATCACTGACCATGCGAAAGGCCGGACTTATTCTGAGCGACGCGACATCACGGCATGCGGCTCCAAGGGGTTCTCGGCCATCTGAGCCTCGGATCGGTCACGTGCTTCGAGAACCTCGCGTTCGTCCCCGTTCTCGGTCCCTCCGCCATACGGAACGACCTGCTGCTCCCGGACGAAGCTCTCCAGACGGGCTACTTCACCGTCACCGAGTCGGGACGGGTCGACACGCTCCTCGTCGAGAACCGCCTGGGGATGAAAGTGTTCGTTCCCGCGGGAGCGACGTTCGAGGGAAACACCCAGAACCGCGCCGCCGTCCTCCCGGTTGTCGTCGCTCCACGGTCGGGCCCGCTTCCGCTCCTGGTGCGTTGTGCCGAGGAAGGACAGCCTCTCTGCCGCGATGGGCGGATGGATCGAATCCGACGGCGTGATCCTGGCCTCCGCGAGGACGGGGGACGTGAGCCAGGGTGAGGTCTGGGACACGATCTCCTGGACGATTCGCCGGGGACAGCTGGCCAACCCTACGAACGATTACTCCGCCGCGGTGCGGCGTTTCGAGCTCGGCGACTATCTCGATGCCGTCGGCCCTCCCGCGGAGGGGCAGAGGGGCTTTATCGCCGCGGTGCGCGACGGCGAGCACATCTCGTTCTACGCGGACATTCTCGGAAGTCAGGAGCTCTACGCCCGCCTGCACGAGAGACTGTGGAAGAGCGTCGCTCCCGAGGCGAAGTCCGCGGCCGATAGGAGCGCTTTCGTGGACATCGAGAGGAGCGCGTTCGTCTTCGTGATGGCGGAAGCGAGTCGAATGGAGCTCGGAGAGCGGCGGCTCCGCCGGGGATTCATCGGAACGATTTGCCTGGCGGGCGGCCCCCCGGCCGTCTCGGCTCTGGTGAACGCCGGCGGCCCCATTCAGATCTCGGTTCGAAGGGAGCTTCCAGGAAAGCGCCTCGCGTCACGACCCGATCACTCGCTCGTCTTTCGACGTGGCGACTTTCCCGAGCTCGGGAGCGGCGACTCATAGCGGCCCGAGGAGAGCCTTCACGTCGCCGAGAGCTTCCTCGGGGCTCCATTCGTTTCCGCGATAAACCTCCCTCAGCGTCCCGTCGGGGGCGAGAAGCGCGGTTCTGAGGTTGTGCACGATCTGATCGGCCTCGGTCCGGAACTCGAGCTGAAAGAAGGAGGCGAGCTCACGGATCGACTCCGAGCTTCCGGTCGCGAACTCCCAGTGAGCGAGACTCGCAACCGTCCCCACCCCGAGCATCGACGCGTAGGCTTTCAGTTTTTCCGGGGTGTCGAAGTCGGGGTCGAAGCTGACCGTCAAGAGATGAGTCCGCGCATGGAGAGCGGGATCGCGTCGGAGCTTGTCTTCGATTGCCGAGAAATGCTGCGTCATTCTCGGGCAGAACTCGACGAGCGGACAGCGGGTGTAGATGAACGTCAGCAGGACGGCTTTACCGCGCCGATCGCTCAGCCGAAATCGCTCTCCATCCTGGTTGACGAGCTCGGTGTCGGGCGCGAGCTCGCCGATCCGGATCCCTTCGGCCGGGCTCGCCTCTTCCGCCGAAGGAAGAGAGCGACTGACGACGAGCTCCTGGAGCCAGTACTCCCGAAGAGCGCCTCGGTCCCGGACCACGAGGATCGCGTTGAGCCCGTCTCCAGAGGCGAGAGAGCCGAACACCTTGTCGTCCTTCACCGGAAAGGTCATGGTCATCCCGGGCATCAGGCCTTCGACATCCTGGTGATCGACGGTGACGGTTCGGCCCGCGGGGTCGACGCCGACGACTTTCCCGCGCAGCTCGAAGCGCCTCTCCTCGACGTCCTGGCAGGCGACGAGAAGGAACGCCAGTACAGCGACAGGACCGCATCTCATAGCGACATCGACTCACAATCTCACACTCCGGCGGCGGCTTGTCAATTTCGCCGGAAGCAGGGGTGCCAGCGCTGCCGATTGCCTCCGCCCTCAATCTGGTATCCTGCGGGCCCAGGCGCCAGGAAACCCCGGACAATGAACGAGTGAAATCGCAGGAAGAGGTCATAGGTCTCGTGCGGGAGCGCAGCCCGCTTTCGGCGGACGAGACGGAGACCATGGTCCGTCGGCGCTTCTCGATCGTGGCCAGCACTCTCGAGGTCCCGCTGAAACGTTTCCGACTGGATCTCAAGCGGACTCTCGACGTGGGTTGCGGCTTCGGCCAGTGTCTCGTCCATTTCGGTCCGGGGTCCATGGGACTGGAGATCGTGGACGACAAGATCGCCTTCGCACGCTCTCTGGGACTCGAAGCCGTTCGCTGCGACCTCGATCGCGATCTCGAAGAGATCGGCGGTCGGCGCTTCGAGGCGATCTGGTGCTCGGACGTGCTCGAGCACCTGCACGCTCCCTTCGCTCTCCTCTGTCGGTTGGCCGATCATCTCGAGGACGATGGAATCCTCGTGTGCTACGTGACCGTCCGTCCGGGAAATCCTCTCGTCCGTTCGGCGTGGAAGCGGTTTCTCGGAAACGAGCCCTACGGCGCGACGACGCACCACTACCAGTTCACGCTTCCGACGGCCCGGTACCTGCTCGATCGCGCCGGATTTCGCGTCATCGACCGGATCGTGCCCGGGATTCGCAACGACAGGGCGAATCGGGTGGCGGCCGCGGCGCTGAGCTTCGTGTTTCCCTCGATCGTCCTGATCTCGAAGCGCGACCCCGACCTGCTCCGTTCCCGCGGCGAAGGCATTCGCAAGAACCGGCAGGGGGTCGCCCCGGAATCGAGTCGGTAGCGCGAGGCAACCGGGGACTTCGCGTGCCGTCGCGCCGGGCCGCGAATCCTTCTCATCATGCGGCATACTTCGCGGCTTGCGCATCAGCGCGCATGCGACGGGCGGGGGAGGCCGTGCGCTGGCTCCGCGAAGCCGCAGCAACTGGGTTCCCTTGCTATCCGCTTTTCGTGCGCGACCCCAACCTCGATCCGATTCGCAATGATCCTGAGTTCCAGACATTCATGACCGAGATGCACAAACGATCGGTATCGCTGCGGAACGACCTCCTTCCGGTTGGGAATTGACCGGGTCCCGGTAGAATCCCGACGGGTCACTTCGTTTCGTGCAGACCATGAAGGCCGAAAGACACCGGTTCATGCGTCTCTCCGCCGCGCAGGGCTCAAGCGGGCGTCACATGAAAGCCCTGTTCGGCGAAGTGGGGATCGAACGCGAAGGCGGAACGCAATCCGAGGCGTCTCATGACCTGGAAGCTCGCGCAGTCCACGAAGCTCAAGCTCCTCCGGTTCGCCGCGAGAACGGCTTCGAGAGCGGCACGGTGATCGTCCGCCGACACCCATTCGATCTCGAGCGCCGGAACCACGTCGCTCGCGAGGAGACGGGTGGCATCCATTCCCAATCGGCTCTGCACCAGCGCCAGGGTTTCCACGAGGATGTAGTTGGAGGTCACGAGCACCTCGGGCCCCGAGAGGCACTCCTTCCAGCGTGCGCTGGCCCGTTCATGGAACTCGTCGTCACGGTCCATCGCCGCGTAGAGGGCCGAGGTATCGACGAAGAGGCTCACCCGCGGTAGGCCTCGGCGAGGTAATCGTCGTGGCGCTTGCCGACGTCTTTCTTGCCGGACCCGAATCGGCCCGCGGCTTCCAGGGCACGGCGCCTTCGCTCTTCGAAGCTCGGAGCGATTTCGACGTCCACATAGGCGTCGACGGCCCGCCGGACCAGCTCGGCAACCGAGACGTTCAGGCGAAGAGCCTTTGCCCGTAGGACTTTCAGTTGTTTCTGCGTTAGCTGTATCTGCGTTCGGACCATGTTGTCACCATGACATCTCTAATGCAGTCATGATAACATAATCCCCTGGGTACCTTATATTGAAGGTTCCCACCGGGAAACGGCGGGGGCGTGAGGAGCCCAAGAACGCGATCCACGGCGGACATCGAAGCCCACGAGGACGCAGACCCGGTCCGTACCCTGCGCATACGCTACGACGCCTTCACCGGGCGATCACCAGGATCTCGGAGCCGATGACGACGGCACCGGTGCGGGCGTCGGTTTCCATTCCAATCGGACAGGTCGCCTTCGTCGAGTAAACGTCGGCCGCAGGAGATGCCACCCAATGTTTGAATTCCTCTTCGATCTTCCGCTGGTGGTAACCGGGCCGGCGGTCGTCTCCGCCCTCTGCCTGTTCGCCGTGGCTGGGTTGGTGGTGGTCCGCCGACGCGTGCTGCCACGTCTGCGCATTGACACGGCGGATTCGGAATTCAGCGGCGCCACGCTGCAGGCGGTGATGGTTTTCTACGGCCTGGCCGTGGCGCTGATCGCCGTGAGCGTTTGGCAGACCTACTCCGATACGGCAGAAATCGTTTCCGAAGAGGCCACCGCCCTGGCCGCGCTCTACCGGGACGTGAGCAGTTACCCCGACTCCGTCCGCCCGCAACTGCAGAACGAACTTCGGGATTACGTTCAATACATCATTCAGGAAGCCTGGCCGTTGCAGCGGCGCGGGAAAGTCCCAGGCGGTGGGGTGGAACGCATGAACCGCTTCCAGGCCGTTCTGGTTGGCTTCGAGCCGGCGACGGAAGGTCAGAAACTTCTGCACGCGGAAACCCTCCGTGCGTACAACCAGATGATCCAGGCCCGCCGACTGAGACTCGATGCGGTGAACACCGGTTTGCCGGCCGTGATGTGGGCCGTCGTCGTCTTGGGCGCGTTCATCGGCCTGAGCTCCTCCTTCTTCTTCAAAGTGGAAGATGCGCGATTGCATGGGACCCAAGTGCTCCTTCTGGCGGTGTTCATAGGGCTCGTCATCTTCATGATCTTCGCGCTGGACCGTCCTTTCCGCGGCGACCTTGGACTGCGGCCCGATCCCTATCAACTGATTTACGATCAACTGATGAAAAACCATCCGTGACGAGCACGCGAATCCCGTGAAGACCCAGCGCTGCGCTGCGCCGGGAAAATGCTCCCTATCTCCCCGCCGGATCCTGTAAGATGGGGGCGCACGAGGGGAACTGAAGGAGAAGCATTCCAATGAAACCGATTCGATGCACGCTTACGCTCGCCCTCGCCCTCGCGGCGGGCGCCGCCGTCTCCTCGACGGTCGACGCCGCCGACGGTAAGGCGATATTTCTGGCGCAGAAGTGCAATACTTGTCACACGATCGACTCCCAGAGCATCGCCAAGACCTCCGAGAAAATGAAGGCGCCCGACCTCTCCAACGCGAGCGGTCTGGTCGAGAGCGCGGACTGGCTGAAGTCCTTCCTGAAGAAGGAAGTGAAGAAGGACGACAAGAACCACCAGCGCGAGTTCAAGGGGACCGCTGAGGAGCTGGACGCCGTCGTTCAGTGGCTCATGACCCTGAAGAAAACCTAGTCGTCTTCCCAGACTCCGCGGGACAACCACCCTCACAGGAGGTCCAATGGCTGAAGGCCGGCCTGTCGGACGCCGCACGTTCGTGGACTATCTGCTCGGCGGCGGCATTCTCGCATCGCTCGTTTCCTTCCTCTACCCCGTGGCCCGATTCGTCATGCCTCCGCCAATCCGGGAGGCGATCGAGACCAACGTGGTGGCGGCCAAGGTGGGAGAGCTTTCGCCCAACTCGGGAAAAGTGTTCAAGTTCGGACGAAGGCCCGCGCTCCTCGTCAACACCCCCGGGGGTGAGCTGCGGGCCTACGACGGCATCTGCACCCACCTCAACTGCACCATCCAGTACCGCTCGGACTACGGCCAGATCTGGTGCGCCTGCCACAACGGCTTCTACGACACATCCGGAAAGAACATCGCCGGGCCGCCACCCCGGCCCCTGGAGCGACTGAACGTTCAGGTCCGCGGGGACGAGGTCATCGTGAGCCGCGGGAGCACTTCATGAGCGCTTCGGTCTTCGAGCGGACCTATCGATGGCTCGACGAACGGCTCCCGCTCGAAGACGTCGTCACGCTCGCGAAGAAGAAGACCGTCCCCCAGCACCGCTACAGCTTCTGCTACTTCTTCGGAGGGGCGACGCTCTTCTTTCTCACGCTCCAGGTGGCGACCGGGATCCTGCTCCTTCTCTACTACAAGCCCACGGCGGAAGCGGCGTTCGAGAGCGTCCGCTTCATCGTGACCGAGGTGTCTTTCGGCTGGCTCATCCGATCCATCCACAGCTGGTCGGCCAACCTCATGGTCCTCTCGGCCGTCCTCCACATGGTGACGGTCTTCTTCATGGGCGCCTATCGCAAGCCGCGCGAGCTGACGTGGTGGACGGGCGCGGCGCTCCTGGGGCTGAGCATGGGGTTCGGCTTCAGCGGGTATCTCCTTCCGTGGAACGAGCTGGCGTTTTTCGCCACTCGCGTGGGAACGGACATGGCCGGCAAGATTCCTCTCGTCGGCCAGCTACGTTCTCGAGTTCCTTCGAGGCGGGGAGGACGTGACGGGAGCGACCCTGACCCGGTTCTTCGGCTTTCACGTGGCCGTGCTCCCGATGATCGTAACGGCGCTCCTCGGTCTCCACGTGCTCCTGATTCAGCGTCAGGGGATGAGCGTTCCCACCTCGGTGAAGGGCGAAGCCGCGGCCCGTCGAGGGATGCCGTTCTTTCCCAACTTCTTTCTCCGGGAGCTGATGGGCTGGGGGATCGCTCTCGCGGTGCTCGCGGCGCTCGCCTCGCTCTTCCCCTGGGAGCTCGGGGTGAAGGCGGACGCGTTCGCCCCCGCGCCCGCGGGCATCAAGCCCGAGTGGTACTTCCTCTTCATGTTCCAGACCCTCAAGTACCTCCCGGCCACGCTCTTCGGGGTGGAGGGAGAGCTCCTGGGGCTCATGTTCTTCGGCGCCCTTGGCCTCGCCTGGTTTCTGCTCCCGGTTTTGGACCGGCGTTCCGCGGGAGACGATCGGAATCCCGTCGTGACCTGGGCGGGCGTCCTGGTGCTTCTCTTCGCCGCGGTGATGACGGTTCTGGGGTACGTGATGCCATGATCCGATTGTCGATTCTCGCGGCCGCGATCCTGACCGGCTCTCTCGCGTCGGCGCAGAACAACTGTCTCGATTGTCACCTCGAGCTCGAGGACGACGCGCTCACCCCCCCGGCGACCGCTTTCGCGGACGACGTCCACAAAAAGGCGGGCCTCACCTGCGCATCCTGCCACGGCGGCGATCCGGCCGCGAACGTCGACGATGGGGACATCGAACGGGCAATGGATCCGAAGAAGGGATACATCGGCGTTCCGAAGCGCTCCGACATTCCGGAGATGTGCGGGCGCTGCCACTCCGATGCGGCCTACATGCACGCCTACGATCCCAACACTCCCGTCGACCAGGCGGCGCAGTACTGGACGAGCGTGCACGGACAGAAGCTGCGCGACGGCCACGACAAGGTGGCGGAGTGCGCGAGCTGTCACCAGGCCCACGGCGTTCTCGCGGTGAAAGACCCCAGAGCGCCCGTTTACCCGACCCAGATCCCGGAAACCTGCGGGAAATGCCACGGCGACGCGCAGTACATGGCCGACTACGGTATCCCGACCGACCAGCTCGAAAAGTACCGGACGAGCGTCCACGGGCACGCGCTCTTCGTCCAGGGCGATCTCGGAGCGCCGACCTGCAACAGCTGCCACGGCAACCACGGCGCCGCGCCGCCGGGAGTCGACAGCGTCTCCCGGGTCTGCGGTACGTGTCACGCCATCCAGAAGGAGCTCTTCGCCGCGAGCCCGCATCAGGAGGCGTTCCTGTCGATGGAGCTTCCGGAATGCGAAGCCTGCCACGAGAACCATGCCACGGCGTCGCCCACGGACGAGATGGTGGGCACCGCCGAAGGGTCCATCTGTCTCGATTGCCACACCGAGGGCGAGGACGCCTTCGTGGCGGCGGCCGCCGTTCGTGGGAGAATCGAGGCCCTCAAGGCCGCGGAGGCCCGGGCCCGCGAGCTCGTCGAGCGGGCGGGCCGGGCGGGAATGGAGGTGAGCGATGCCGAAGTCGCCCTCATCGACGCCAACCAGGCGCTCGTGGAGACGCGCAATCTGGTGCATACCTTCGCCGCGGCGCCCGTGGACGAAAAGGTGAAGGAGGGACTCGCCTTCGCCAGGAGCGCCGAGGACATGGGGGTCGCCGCGCTGAACGAGATCGACTACCGTCGTATCGGGCTCGCGATATCGCTGGTGTTCATCCTGCTCATGGTTCTCGGCCTCTATCTCAAGATCCGTCAGATCGAGCGATCCCAGGAAGGTCCTACATGATTTCGTACGTCGATCAAGGACTCGCCGCCATCGCCGTCGGGTTGGTAGCGCTCGTCCTCCTCATCGGGTACCGCCCGTCGCTCACCGACGCCCGCGGCGGCAAGGTGCTCGCGTTTCTCAGCTTCTTCATCCTGCCGATCCTGGTGACGTGGGTCGGGACCTCCGAGCACCTTCAGCACTCGAAGTCCACGGGCTTCTGCATGTCCTGCCACGTCATGGTGCCCTACGGCCGGAGTCTACGTATCGACGACCCGAGCCCACATCCCCGCTGTCCACTACCAGAACAAGCTGATCTCGCGGGACGAGACCTGCTTCACCTGCCATACCACCTACACCATGTTCGGCGACTTCAAGGCGAAGCTCACGGGGATGAAGCACGTCTACATCTACTACCTGGGGACGGTGTCCGACCCGATCCAGCTCTACGAGCCGTACCAGAACCGCGAATGCCTCCATTGCCACGACGGATCCCGTTCCTTCGAGGAGCAGGAGCTGCACGTCGACGTTCGAGCCGAGCTCGCGTCGAACGAGACCTCCTGCCTCGAATGCCACGGCGATATCCATGACATCCACGCCCTCGCGGAGAAGCCGATGTGGTCGGGACCCGAGCCGGGAGGCGCCCCATGAGCGTCGAAGTCCTGCACCGCCAGCTCAAGATCTCCTCGCTCCTGGTGTCGGCGGGCCTGGTGGTGGAAGTGGCGACGCTGTTCTGGTCCCACCCGCTGACGTTCGTGGCCTTCATCCTGCTCGGAGGAACGCTGGTCGGGATGGGAATCCTGCTCTACTTGTACTCCATCGTTTCGCGATAGCGAGGTCCCTACCGGGAGGAGCGCCGTGAACGACCGGCTCTCGATTCTGGAAAGCCGCGTCGACCAATTGACGCGGCGGGTCTCCGATATCGAGCGGCGAATCTCGGCCCTCGATCGGAGCGAGATCGCGGCGCCGGCTCCGGCATCCGTTCCCCTCCCCCCGGAGACGGATCTCGGTCTCGTCTTTTCCCTCGTCGGGCGAACGCTTCTCGCGCTCGGGGGGGCTTACCTCCTGCGAGCGCTGACGGAAGCGGGAGCGCTCCCTCAGATCGCCGGCGTCGGCGCTCGCCGCCGCCTACGCCGCCGGCTGGGTTTTCCTGGCCGCCCGCGCGGGCGCCGCCTCGAAGTCGACGAGCGCGGCGTTTCATCTCGGCTCCGCCGCCCTCGTCGGTTACCCGCTTCTGTGGGAAACGACCGCTCGCCTCCACCTTCTCGGGCCGAGCGCGGGGGCTTCCGCGCTCGTCGCCCTCACCATCGCGATCCTTGCCGTGGCTCGCCGCCACGAGCTCGAGCCGGGGGCCTGGGTGGGAGTCGTCGGGGCGGCCGTAGCCGCCGGCGCGCTCCTCTTCGGCACGCGAGCCGTCCCGCCCTTTGCAGCCGCGCTCGTGGTTTGCGGGCTCGCGACGCTGGCCCTCTGGGATTCGAAGGGCTTCCCGCCGGCATGGGTCAGCGCCGCCGTCGCTGATCTCGCGGTCGTCGTGCTCACTCTCGGAGCCGTCGTTCAGAGCTCCGGTTTTTCAATCGCCGCCGTCCTCACGGTCCAGCTCACGCTTTTCCTGGGGTACGTCGGGATCTTCTTCCGCCGAAACGTCGTCGAGAGCAAGGAAGCGACGCTCTTCGAGATGGCACAGGGGGGGGCCGCGACCCTCATCGGCCTCGGGGGCGCTGCGGCGACCGCCGAAACGCCCGCCTCCCTGACGGCGGTTCTGCTCGTCGGGCTGACCGCCGCGGCCTTCTGCTATCGATCCGCGATTCGCTTGCTGTCGAACGTGGGTGAAGGAAGAAACGCGGTCTTCTACTCCGGCCTCGCCCTCGCGATGGTCCTCTTCGCGACCGGTGCGTCGATTCCGCGGCCCGAGTGGGTCTGGGCCGCGCTCGCCGTCCTCTCGTTCGTTCTCGGGGGGCGGATTCCAGCGAGCGTTCTCAGCCTTCACGGCAGCGCCTATCTCCTCGCATCGGCGGCCGCCTCCGGTCTCCTGAAATTCTCGCTCTGGGCGTTCGCGGCCCCTGCGACTACCGCCTGGCCCGCGCTTTCCTCCTCGAGTCTCCTGGTCGTCGGGGCGGGAATCGCGGCGTCGGTCCTTGGCTTCCCCGAGGCCGCGCGCCGGGGGACGTGGACTCGGCTCCCGCGCGCCGTCGCTCTTTGCATTACCCTCCTTGGCGTCAGTGCGGGCGCGCTGCTCCTTCTGGCGCCCCTGGCGGGTGCCGACGCCTCTCGACTCGCGGTGCTCCGAACGGCGATTCTCGCCATTGCGGCGGTAGCTCTCGCCTCCCTATCCCGCCGCGCGAGGCTGGAAGAGGCGCGCTGGCTTTCTTCGGCGGTCCTCGTTCTCGGCGGGATCAAGCTCGTCGTCGAGGACTTCCCGCGCGGCCGCCCGGCGACTCTCTTCCTGGGTCTCGGTTTCTACGGCGCGGCGCTCATCCTCGCATCGCGCCTCGCGCGTCGCTCCTCATGAGAGACCTGCGCCAAATCACCCGGTCTTGAGCGCCGGGACCCGCCGAAATCCCGGTAAATCGATCCAAAACCACGAGTTTTCGCGCGAAGTGTCAGTGGAATGGTTTTTGCTCCTCTTGCACAATCGAAATGGATTTGAGCGAAATGCCCCAATTCGAGTCTCGCCACAACCGCTGTTCCTGGAGGTTGACGATGGTTGACCGGACAATAACGAGCGTCTTCCTGGTGGGGGCGTTCACCTGCCTTCCACAGATGGCGCGGGCCACGACCGAAGCCTCGACTGTCGAACCTCAGGTGGAGTCCATCCTGTCGTACTCGCCGCAGACCGAGACGGCTCAGGCAGCCAAGGAAGCCCCGGACCAACGGGAATCCTCGAAAGCCACCGAGGATTGCCGGGGCTGCCACGAAGACAACCTCGTCCCTCTACAACCGCACGTACCACGCCGCCCAGGAGGAGAGCTGCTTCTCCTGCCACAAGGGCGCGGCGGCGGAAGAGCATCTGAAGGGACAGCAGGAGGGAAACGACGTCCCCGGGCCGAGCATCGAAGCTCTGGACTCGAAGGAGGCCAACGCCGTCTGCCTTACCTGCCACGAGAGCTCGCATCACCCCACATGGGCAGGGGGAATGCACGACCGGCGCGGCGTGAAGTGCATCGACTGCCACGCGGTGCATTCCTTCAAATCGGAGAGAGAGTCAGCTGAAGCAGGCGTCCGCCTCGGAGGTCTGCTCCGCCTGCCATCCGGCGATTCGCGCGATGTCGCTTCGCACTTCGCATCACCCGGTGCGCGAAGGCCTCATGGGCTGCGAGAGCTGCCACAACCCTCACGACGGAAGCCGCCCGAAGATGATCAAGGCGGACTGGGCCAACGAGCTCTGCCTGCAGTGCCACACGGAGAAGCGGGGCCCGTTCCTCTGGGAGCACGCGCCGGTGAGGGAGAACTGCCTCAACTGCCACAACCCTCACGGGTCGAATCACGACAAGCTTCTCGTGGCGAAGCCGCCCTATCTCTGCCAGCGGTGCCATCTCAACACCCGTCACCCTGGAACCCTGTATGACGGGGTCAACGCGGGCGGGACGCTGGCCGCGGCGTCGAACCGCGCGGTCGAGCACGCGTGCAAGAACTGCCACCAGAACATCCACGGCGGAAACGCCCCGTCGGGACCGTACCTCGGACGTTAGGAGACGAGCTATGAAGCAAATCGTCACGACCCTCGCGTGCCTGGCCCTGGCCCTTCCCTCCTTCGCCGCGGAGGAGAAACCGAAGCTCGACTTCAGCGGTCCCCTGTTCGGCAACCTGCTCTCTCCCGTCGATGCCCAGGAGGGCGGCGATTTCCACGTCGGATCGTTCACGTTCGGCGTCTGGCAGAGGGACTCCGATACGGTGTCTTCGAAATTCCTGGAGTATCGCGACATCCCCAACGGCGCCGTCGCTCCCCTCTTCCGGTTCCAGGGTAAGAAGGGAGACTTCCGCTACGACCTCATCGGACACGACGTCACGCAGAAAGACCAGCAGTACGCGGGGCGGTTCGAGGGCAAGGCCTGGAGGTTCGAGATCGACTACACCGGCATCCCCCACAGCTTCGGCAACTCCGGCAAGAGCATTCTCGAGCCCGTGAGCGAGAACGACTGGAGGCTCAGCGACACCCTCCAGCAGTCGTTTCAGAACCAGGTGACGGCGCTTCCCGGCAACCAGCGCACCTACCCGTTTCTCGCGGCCATCGTGGCGCCGACTCTCGCCGACAAGCCGCCCGCCATCGACATCGCACTCCAGCGGAATCGGACCAACCTGGCTTTCTCGCTGCTCCCGGGAGGGAAGAACTTCGACATCGGGGTGACCTACTTCCACGAGCGGCGGAGCGGATCGAGAACGAATCACGGGACTTCGTTCGGGTTCAGCAACGTGGTGGAAACCGCGGATCCCATCCGCTACGTCACTCAGGACTTCGGTCTGAACGCGACCACCAAGGGGAACTGGGGCACGGCTTTCGCCGCAATGCACCTGAACGACTTCTCGAACCACTTCGAGACGTTCGCGTTCGACAACCCCTGGCGGGCGACGGACTCGACGGACCCCAGCGCTTATCAGGCGCCCGGGAGCGCCTCCATCAACGGACCGCAGAGCGGGCTCCTCGCGCTTCCTCCGAGCAACAAGGCCTGGAACCTCAGCGGTGGAACCACGTTGAAGTTCGGTCCGCGGACACGGCTCACCGCGGACCTGCAGTTCGGCCAATGGCAGCAGAACGAGACCGCTTTCATTCCTTATACCACCAACACCGCGATCGTCACTCCCTCGGGAGAGAACGCCGCGCACGCGGCCCTTCCCGCATCCGCTCTCGACGGAAAGATCGACGTCTTCGCCATCAACGGGTTCTTCACCACCCGGGTCACCGACGACATCCGCTTGAACGCCCGCTATCGGCTCTATCAGAACGAGAACAACACTCCCCGCATCCGCTTCGAGGAAGGCTACGTTCGATTCGATGCGGCTTGGGAGGACATACCGCGCATCAGCGTTCCCTATGGCTTCGAAAGCAACTACCTCGACGTCTACGGAACGTTCGACGCGGGGAGCGTCCTTGGGTTCGAGGTGGGCTACAAGTACAACCAGATCGAGCGCGTTTACCGCGAGTCCGAGCAAACGACGGAGAATACCCTGAGGGCCGCCGCCGACCTCAAGTTCGGCGGCGGAGTGCTGGTACGCGGCGTCTACGAGTTCGGAAACCGCGAGTACAACGAGTACGATTCCATTCACGCCGAGGAAGCCTCGTTCCTCGAGGAAGGCGCTCCGGCGAACCTCACGGTGCTGCGCCGCTACGATCAGGCCAACCGCGATCGGAACCGCGTGGGCGCTCAGGTGCAATGGGCGCCGGACAGCGCGATGTTCACCCTTTCCGCGGCCTACTACCTGAACCGGGACGACTACGATGACTCACCGGTGCCTTGCGTCGCCGCGACCCCCGCGGATCTCGCCTTCTGCCCGGGCGGCGAACAGACGCCCCTCGGACTCATGAAGGCCGAGTACGAAACCTTCAACCTCGACGTCGACGTGTCGCCGAGCGACCGTACGACGATCTACGGCTTCTACTCCCGTGAGGATCTCTTCAACTACCAGACGGGCCGGCAGAGCGGAGCGACCATCAACTTCAACCCGACGTCGGACTGGACCTCGACGGCGGACGACAAGGTCGACAGCATCGGCGCCGGCGCCAACTTCACCCTGGTCCCGGAAAAGTGGTTCCTCGACTTGTTCTACCGCTATCAAAAGGTGAACGGCGACAATGCCATCACCGCGGGCGTGGCGCTTCGCCCCGCCACCAACCCGGCCCAGAGCATTGCCGAGTACGACGACACCAAGATCAACTTCGTCTCCACCCAGGTGCGCTACAAGCTCGCGCGCGACTGGACTTTCGGTCTGGGAGCGTTCTGGGAGGACTACGAGATCCAGGACACGCAGACGGACGAGGTCCTGTTCTACATGCCCGGCTCGTTCTTCATCAACGCGAACAACACGGATTACCAGTCGTGGGTCGGTTGGCTCAACCTGAGCTACACCTTCTGACGAAAGGCTTCTCTCAGGGCCGAAAGGAGACGAAGAATCGAACGCTCCGGCTCTGGAGCGGATGGAAGTGGACGTCGCCGAACGCCTGCAAGGGCTCGCTCGGAAGGCGCGATTCGTAGAAGTAGTCGACGTCGTTCGCCTCCTGATCGAGCAGGTTGAAGACTTCGAGGCCGACTTCTACGCCGCGGGGAAGATCGTAGGCCAACCGCGCCGTTACGAACGAGGACGAATCGGATCTTACCGAATCGTCCTCGATCAAGGGTTTCGGGCCGAAGTAGCGCCACCTCAGGCTCCCCGACCACCCGCGGCGTGATTCGAGGGCAATGCCCGTGGCGACGACGGTCGCCATCGCCCCGGGAATGCGATTCGCGGGGTCGTCGTCGTTGAATCGGGCGCGGGTGAAGGCGACGTCGAGATCCAGCTTCAGCCATTCCAGGGGCTCGTAGAAGTTCGTCCACTCGATCCCGTACCGCCGGCTGGGACGGCTCGCCTCGGTTGTGCCTCCGTCTCCGAGGAACAGGAGCTCAGAATCCACGTCCAGCCGGAAGAACGTGACCGCCGTGTGGAGTCCGGGCGCGGCCTGGGTTCGAAACCCGAAATCGAATCCCCAGGCCCGGACCAGCGGATCGACGGGCT
Organism: uncultured Acidobacteriota bacterium; assembly: GCA_963716925.1. Lineage (GTDB taxonomy): Bacteria > Acidobacteriota > Vicinamibacteria > Marinacidobacterales > SMYC01 > DAISKN01. The sequence goes on from CAVQUX010000006.1 coordinate 606,789, forward strand.
TCGCCGGATCTCCCGTCGTCGGGTCCACGGCGATGGTGGCGCCGCGAGCGTCGTTGCTGTGGAAGCCGCCGCCGAAGTTCGCGTAGAGCTCGGTGCGATTCCAGGGTCCGAAGATCGCGGATAGCTTCGGACTCAGGAGGCCGTCGCTCCTCTCCCCCGAGTTCAGAGGGTTGTCGCTCTCGACGTCGACGCGGTAGAAGTCCGCCCGGACTCCCGCTACGGTGCGCAGCCAGTCGTTCCAGTGGATTCGGTTCTCGACGTACGGAGCTCCCCCGAGCTGCGTTATGTCGTCCTCTCTCGTCGTTGCGAGCCGCGAGCGCTCCCGCGACAGGAAGAGGCCGTTCGCAATCCCGTCTCTCCGGAGCTCGAAGCCGAAGACGTTCTCGACCGAAAGGCCGCCCCAGACCGCGAGCCGGCTGTGCTTGACGGCGACGCCGGTCACAGTGCGGTCATCTCTCTGTTCGAACTGATCGCCGTTCTCGGGATCGGAGAGAGCGTAGGTGAAGTTCGAGAAGAGCGCCATGTCGTACGAGAGGACGTAGGCCTGGACGCTGGTGATGGAGCTCTGATCGGTGCGCCAGAGCTCGCCCCAGAACGTATAGCGGCTCGACTCGCCTCCGTCGGAGGGGTCGACGTAGCCGAAACGCGAAATCTCCCCGGACGCGACGGCCCGCCGCGGGATCTGATCCGTCGAGCTCCAGTCGCCGTCGTAGGCCTGGGCCGAGAGCCTGAAGCCGCCGTTCGTGGAGCGCCTCGTAAAGCGGACGAGGGCCGAGAGCTTCTGGTAGTCGTCGGGCCGCTCCCAGGGTCCGTCGTCATGGCTGAAATCGACCGCGGCCAGGAGATCTCCGCCTCCGGCGCGTATCGAGCCCGCGGCGAGAGCCCGGACGTAATCGAAGTGCCCGGCGGAGACTCGTACGATCGGCGCGTCCAGACTGTCGAAAAACGTGAGCCGGGCCGCGCCCGCCGCCGAGAAGTCCCCTTCCTCGGCGAAGTAGGGTCCCTTGCGGTAGGTCACTCTCTCGACCAGCTCCGGGATCAGGAAGTTCAAATCGGCATAGCCCTGCCCGTGTCCATGGCTCGGCATGTTCACGGGAACGCCGTCGAGGGTGACCCGGAAATCCGTGCCGTGATCGAGGTTGAACCCCCGCAGGAAATACTGGTTGGCCTTTCCGCCTCCGCTGTGCTGGGTCGCGACCATGCCGGGGACGGTCTCCAGGAGATCGCCCGGCCTCGAAACGGCTCGCGCCGCCAGATCTCTCTGCCCGACGACGCCCTCGGACGCGGAGTCGGAGACGCCGATGAGCTCGTCCGCGCGTCCCGTCACCGAGACCACCTCGTTCACCCGCAGCAGATCGAGATCGGCGGAAAGCGCGATCTCCGTGGTCCCGGCAGGCTCGACCGTGGCTTCGCGAGTCGCCACCGCGCGAATGTCGGTCTCGGCGAGGATCCGATAGGTGCCCGCGGGAACCTCTTCGAACGTGAAGGAGCCGTCGGAAGCGGTTCGCTCGAATCGCCCCAGCTCCAGGATCCAGATTCGCGCGTTGGCCAAGGGCTCCCCCGACTCGGAAAGAAGCGCGCCTCGCAGAATACCGGTGTCGGCAGCATACTCTGGGCTCGCCGAGGCGAGACGCACGGACAGCAAGAGAAAGACGCTCGTTCTCCCGATCATCGACAACTCCACTGAATGGACCGGCAGCCGCAGCCCTTCGGTCTCGATCGACGGTTCTCGAACGGGGCTTTCAACGCAAAGGCGCGAGGATGCGCGGGGCGCGAGAAACGACGCTACGGCGAAAAGCGACCCGGATCCGCGCCCTGCGAAGTTCGCGCTCTTGGTTGGCTTCCCCGGTATTTTCGAATGTCAGAGGAAGCCGATTGCGGGAGGACCACGAACGAGAACGAATCCCGTCGGCGACGAGGACGCTCGACGAGGGGATGGCGGAGGCGGGATTGGAATCGGAGGCCCCGCGGGAGGCAGCACGTCCGCCTGGGCCTCGAGCGCCGCGGCGGCGAAATGGAGCACCGAGCCGGACCCGTGATCGGAATCGAGCGGCACCCTTCGCTCCGGCGCTTCCGGGGTAGGCCCGTGCGGATGCGGATGGGAATGCGCGTCCTCGTGAGGATGAGGATGTTCGGCCGCAGCGCCCGGGCCGTGAGTGTGGTCGTTCCGGTGATCGAGGTTGTGCAGGAACGGAAGGGCGTAGAGCCCGAGAAACCAGCCGAGGGCTGCCGCAGAAGCCCCGACCCGGGGACGAGTTCTGCTCCGGTCCGGCATCGGGTTTGCATGATACGTCAGTTGCTGGATTGGAAGAAACCATGAACTCTCTCGACCTGCTCATTCCCGAACCGCAGCGGCTCGAGCTCGATCACGTCGACGTGGCTGTCCCCTCGAACGAAGCGTGGCGGCTCGTCCGCCACGGCGACCTGGCTCGGTCCCCCCTGGTTCGCGCGCTCTTCGCGATCCGGACGATCCCCTCGCGCCTTCGACGCGACGAGGTCCAGTCCACCGCAATGAGAATCGACGACATCGTCTCGTCCGACGAGCCGGGTTTTCGCCTTCTTGCCGAGTCCGACCGCGAAGTCGCGGTGGGGGCCATCGGTAAAGTCTGGGAGCTCGACATTCCCTTCGTCGACGCGCCCTCGGCGGAGGAGTTCCTCCGGTTCGAAGACCCCGGCTTCGCGAAAGTCGCCTGGGCGCTGCGCGTCCTCCCTCGCGGCGATTCCGGATCGCGCATCGAGATCGAGGTTCGGGTCTCGGCGACCGACGAAGAGTCCTGGCGCAGGTTCCGGCGCTATTTCCGGCTCATCGGTCCTGCCTCCCGCTGGATCCGCCACCACCTGCTGCACTCGTTCGCGAGCGAGCTCGGAACGCTGGAGGGAGCGGAGAACGAGCGTCCGCTTCCCGGAGACGACCTCCTTCCGGACGCCGCGGCGCAGGTCACCGATGGCATCACCATTCATGCGAGCCCCGATGCCGTCTGGCCCTGGCTCGTGCAGATGGGCTGCCGCCGCGCGGGCTGGTACAGCTACGATTTCCTCGACAACGCGGGGATCGAGAGCGCGAGAGAGATCCACCCCGAGCTTTCGCGGATCGAAGTCGGCGATAAGCTGCCCGCGAGCTTCGAAGGAGACGACGGATTCGAGGTCCTGCGAGTGGAGCCGCCGCGGGTTCTCGTCCTCGGAGGCCTCTTCGATCCCGTCGCCGACCGTCAGCTTCCCTTCGCGTCGCCCCGGCCCGATCGCTACTGGCACGTGAGCTGGGCCTTCGTGCTCGAGCCCCTCGACGGCGAGACGCGCCTTCTCGTGCGAGCGCGGGCGGCATTCTCGGAGAAGGAGCGGCTCCACGCGGCCTGGATCCGGCCGGTGCATCACTTCATGGAGCGGGCCCAGCTCCGCGGCCTCGCGGCCCGGGTCGAGGGTCGTCTCGCGAAGGGCGGCGTTCGCGACGTCGCGGCCGGACTTCTGGGAGCCTCGGAGATGGCGATCCGATTTCTCACCCCCTATCTTCGCGGGCCCCGAAGCCACTGGGGGCTCGGCGAGGAGGCGGCCGGACGCGACTATACCGGCGACGATCTCGTCCGTCGCCCGCGCTGGAGCTGGACGCACGGGATCGAGATCGACGCGGCCTCCGAGGACGTCTGGCCCTGGGTCGCCCAGATCGGCGCCGACCGCGGGGGTTTCTACAGCTACCAGTGGCTCGAGAACCTCGCGGGCTGCGACCTTCGAAACGCGGAGACCCTCCACCCGGAGTGGGAGCACCGCGCCGGGGACACTCTGGTGCTCCACCCGGAGGCTCCTCCGATCCCGGTAACGGAGGTCGAGCCGGGCCGGTACTTCCTCGCGCACGCGCCCCGCGGGGCCGGGGACACCTGGGTCACGGTGAGCTGGCTCTTTCTCGTCGAGCCGCTGTCCCCAAACCGCAGCCGCTTCATCAGCCGCTTTCGCTCCGATTGCTCGGACGATCTCTCGTCCCGTCTCGCCTACGGCCCCCTCCTCGTCGAGCCCGTGGGCTTCGTGATGGACCGGCGCATGCTTCAGGGAGTGAAAGAAAGGGCGGAGCGGCGGGGAAATCGAGCGTGAGGAAGGCAATGAACGCACAGACGCAAGGACGCAAAGACCCAAAGGAATTTCCATCTCTTCTTTGCGTCTTTGCGCCTTCGCGCCTTTGCGTTTTCTCGCGGTTGTTCGGATTTCGTCATGGCTGACCTGGTGCAGGACCTTCTCGGCTCCGGCGGGGAGCTTCGCGAGACGCACATCTCCTGGGTCTTTCTCACCGCGGATGACGCATTCAAGGTGAAGAAGCCGGTATCGCTCGGCTTTCTCGACTTCAGCACGAAGGAGAAGCGCCGTGAGGCCTGCGAGGCGGAGGTCCGACTCAATCGCCGCCTGGCGCCGAACGTCTATCGAGGCGTCCTCCCGGTGACCCTCGACTCCCTCGGCCGCCACCGCTTCGGAGGGGAGGGCGAGCCGGTGGACTGGGCGGTCTCCATGAAACGCCTTCCGGACCCGCACCGCGCGGACCTGCGGCTCGAGCGGGGCGAGCTCACGGGAGAAGACATCGAGCTCGTCGCCGGGCGGGTCGCGCGATTCCACCGCGAATGCGGTCCGAGCGAGGCGGCCAGGCCGTTCGGAACCGTCGAGGCGATCCGGTTCAACGTCCTCGAGAACTTCGAGCAGACGCGCTCCACCATCCATCGATACCTCGACGCCGAGCGGGTGCAGGAGCTCGAGGCCTGGCAGCTGCGTTTCCTCGAGGAGCGCCGGTCGCTGTTCGAGGAGAGGCTTCGGACCGGCCGGATTCGCGACGGCCACGGCGACCTGCGGCTCGAGCACGTCTATCTGCGCGGGCGGGGAGACGTCACGATTCTGGACTGCATCGAGTTCAACGACCGGTTTCGATTCGCGGACGTTTGCACCGACGTGGTTTTCCTGGCGATGGATCTCGCCTGGCACGGGCGAGTCGATCTCGCGGAGCGGTTCCTCGCGCGCTACGCCCGGGAGGCGGGAGACTACGATCTCTACCCGCTCGCGGATTTCTACCAGAGCTACCGCGCGTTCGTTCGCGGAAAGATCGCCTCGATGACCGCCGACGGCGCGGAGGCGAGCTTCGAGGCCCGGGAACGCGCTGCCGCCGAGGCGCGGCGCTACTTCCTCCTGGCTCTCGCGTCCGAGCGACAGGGGGTCGTCTCTCCGAGAGTCGTCGCCGTCGGCGGACTCATCGCCTCGGGGAAGAGCACGATCGCCGATGCCCTCGGGCGGGAGATTCCGGCCCCGGTGGTGGACGCCGACCGGACCCGGAAGCAGCTCGCCGGAGTCGCACCGGAGCAGCCGCTCCCCGAGGAACCGTGGGCGGGCTTCTATGCCCCGGAGTTCACCCGCAAGGTCTACGCCGAGCTCTGCCGGCGCGCCTCGGCGGTGATCGCGTCGGGAAGACCCGTGATCCTCGACGGATCGTTTCGAGCCCGGGCGCATCGTGCCCTGGCAAAGCGGCTCGCGCGGGAGACGGGAGTCCCTTTCGTCTTCGTCGAATGCCGCGCTTCCGAGGCGCTCTGTCGCGAGCGGCTCCGCGAGCGGGAGAAGACGAGAACCGTCAGCGACGGCCGCATCGAGGTCTTCGGCGACTTCGCGCGGAGTTGGGAGCCCGTCGACGAGCTGGATGCGTCGGAGCACTTCGTCCTCGACACCCGCGAGACCGTCGCCGCGAATCTCGCGACCCTGAAGAGGACCCTGCCCTTCGCCGCCCCCGGCTTCACGGCTTGAGTCGGCTCAAGCGGACCCCTCGAGGAGTTGCGTCGTTTTTCGCAAGCGGTCGGCGTGTCCCATGATCACCAGGATGTCTCCCGCTCGAAGCTCCTCCTCGGGCATCGGATTGAACAGCATCGTCTCCTGCCGCTTCACTGCCACCACGATGACCCCATAGTCGTGATGGAGCCGCGCTCCGGCGATCGTCGTTCCCACCACCTGTGAACGGGCGGAGACTACGGCCTCGCCCAGGTTCATCTCCAGGTAGTTGCGATCGGCCACGTAGTCCATGAACTCCAGCACGGCGGCGCTGGTCGCCGCCTGCAGGATCCTCTGCCCGGTGAGACGGTAGGGCGTCACCACCACCGTCGCGCCCCCCCGCATGAGCTTTCGCTCCCCTCCCTCGTCGCCGGCCCGCGCGATGACCCGGAGCTTCTGGTTCAGCGCCTTGGCGGCGACGGTGACGTACAGGTTGTCGGCGTCCGAGGGGAGCAGCGCCAGCACGCACTGGGCGCGCTCGATGCCGGCCTGCTGGAGGGCCTCGTCGGTGGTGGCGTCGTCGATGAGGAAGAGATAGCCGAGGTCGGAAAGGTGCGGCTCAGAAGCCGCGTCCTTCTCGATTACGCAGAAGGGAAGATTCTTGTGCGCGAGCTCCTCCGCCACCGGCTTGGCGAAGCGGCCGAACCCGCAGACGATGAAATGATTCTCCAGATTCCTCAATTGACTGCGCATCCGCCTCCTTCCGATTCCGCCCAGAAGCTCGCTCTCGAGAACCGTCTGCCCGAGCCGGGTAAGCGTGTAGAGCGCGGTTCCCAGTCCGCCCACGATGAGGAGGCTCGCGAAGAGCCGCCCCGCGCCGGAAAGGGGATGGATCTCGCCGTAGCCGACGGTGGAGAGCGTGGTAATGGTCATGTAGAGAGAGTCGACCGCGGGCCAGCCTTCGATGGCGGTGAAGCCGACCGTGCCGACGAGGGTCCATCCGACGAGCATCGAGATTCCGAGGATGAGACCTCGTGGCCAATGGCGAGGCACGGTAGGAGCCTACTAGAGAAACCGAGCGGTGTGGGTTTTCACGCGCCGCCGCGCGGAATCCCGCACGCGCTCCCTTCGCGCAGCCCGCTCATCCGTCCTGGTCCCCAATTGGACCGTGGCACGGGGCATGCACATGCAAGCGGTGGAGGGTAGAGATGACACCCTACAAACACCTGCTTTGTCCGGTGGATTTCTCGGAATCTTCTCGCCGGGCGGTCGAGTGGTCCTCGAGGTTCTCGAAGGCTGTGGGAGCTCGCCTCACGGTTCTCCATGTCCTCGACACCGGCTTTCTCGCTCTGGGGAATCTCGTGGCCGTTCCCGACGCGTTCGACGAGCTCCGGCGACGAGCGGAGGAAGCCGTCCTCGAGCTGAAGCGCAACCTCGACCTGACCCATGCCGCCGTACAGATCGTCGAAGGCGTTCCCGAGGAAGCCGTGGTCGGCGCCGCCAACCGAGGAGACGTCGACCTCCTGGTGATGGGCACTCACGGGCTTTCCGGATTCCAGAAGTTTTTCCTGGGGTCGGTCACCGAGAAGGTCCTCCATCGCGCGCAGGTTCCCCTGCTTTCGATCTCCGCGAGCGCCGACAAGGGCCCACTTTCCATTCCGGGCGCGATTCTGATGGCGATCGACTTCGGCCCCGAATCGCAGGCGGTCGTCCGCCACGGGACCTGGCTCGCCGAGCACTTCCGGGCGAAACTCATCGCTCTCCACGTCGTGCGCGTTCCCTACGTGATCCTGAACGAGAGCAGTTTCGAGCCCCTGACCCGAATGGAGGTCGACAAGCTCACGGGGTCGTTGGTATCCAAGCGACGAGAGGAACTGGAAGCACTCCTACCCGCATCCGTGGCCTCCGAACGGCGCGCGGTGGTCCGGGTGGGCGCGCCCTTCGACTCCCTGCGCGACGTCATCGAGGAGCACCGGGTGGACATGGTGATCCTGGGAGCGGGAGGACACGGCGATGCCGGGCTCCGCTGGCTCGGCTCGACCTGCCACAAGATGGTGCGCCTCGCGCCCTGTCCGGTGATGGTCGTCCGCTGATTCAGTGCCCGGCTTCCTGGAGCTGGAATTTCTTCATCTTGTAGCGGAGCGCGTCCCGGCTTATGTTCAGGAGCTTCGCCGCGCGCGTCTGGTTACCCTGGGTGCGGGCCAGGGCCTGACGAAGGAGCTCCTCCTCGACCTTCTCGAGCGACGTGCCCTTCTCCGGAAGCGCGATATCGGGAAGGGAGGCGTCGCCCTCCCGAGGCGTGAACTCGGCGACGTCGATGGGTAGCACGTCGGCGCCGATGTGGGTTCCCTCTTCGAGGAGCATCGCCCGCTCGATCAAGTTCTTGAGCTCGCGGACGTTCCCCGGCCAGTGATACAGCGCCAGGAGCCGCTCGGCGTCCGGGGTCAGACCGGCGATGTTCTTTCCGAAGCGCGCGTTGTACTCGTTCACGAAGTGACGGCAGAGGAGCTTCACGTCTTCACCGCGCGCGCGGAGCGGCGGCAGATTGATGGTCATGACGTTCAGGCGGTAGTAGAGATCCGGCCGGAACTTCTCTTCGTCCACCATTCGCTTCAGATCGCGATTCGAAGAAGCGATGATGCGGACGTCGACGCGAACGTCCTGGACTCCCCCCACCCGCTTGAAGCTCTGCTCTTCGAGAACCCGGAGGAGCTTCGCCTGGAGGCCCAGGGGCATTTCCCCGATCTCGTCCAGGAAGAGAGTGCCGCCGTCGGCGAGCTCGAGAAGACCCTTCTTCTGCTGCCTGGCGTCGGTGAACGCCCCTCTTTCGTAGCCGAAGAGCTCGCTCTCGACGAGGTTCTCCGGGAGCGCCGCGCAGTTCACCGCGAGAAACGGCCGGTCCGCCCGGGAGCTGTAGAAGTGAATGGCTTTGGCGAAGAGGTCCTTGCCGGTTCCGCTCTCGCCCTGGAAAAGAATCGTCGTCGCCGGGCTGGCGGCGACCTTTTTCATGAGCACGATGGCGTTCCGGATGGGCTCCGACTCCCCCACGAGGTTCTCGAAATTGAAGCGCTTGCGGTCGCGGTCCCGGAAGTGCCTCACCTCCTGGCGGAGCTTGACCGTCTCGAGCGCGTTCGCAATCGTCGCGCGGAGCTCCTCGAAGTTGAGCGGCTTGGAGACGAAGTCGTACGCCCCGAGTCTCAGCGCGGCCACCGCGTCCTCGAGGACGCCGTAGGCCGTCATGATGATGACCGCCGCCCGCGGGTTCCATTCCTTGATCGCCTTCAACACCTCGAGCCCGTTCTTGTCCGGCAGGTGAACGTCGAGGAGAACGAGGTCGGGGCTCTCGCTCTCGACGAGGGCGATGGCGGTTTCCGCGTTCGGGGCTTCGAACGGTCGATAGCCCCAGGTGGACAGCTTCTGCTGAAGCGACCAGCGAATCAGGTCTTCGTCATCGACGACGAGGATGCGATCTAGAGCCATTTCGATGGTTTCAACGCAAGCTGGCAGGCGTCCCTACGGTCCGGAGGCCCAATCTCGGCGACATCGGAACGCCCGGCCAGCTGCATACCCGCAGTAAGCAGGAACGCTGCCACTTTCGAGGCCTCCTCGAGTGCCCGTAACCTCAAGCGAGTGAAAGGCATGAACGCTTGACTTCCGCCGGGAGTCTATTCCCATGCGTGAAATGCCGCAACCCTGCGCGGCAGAGCGCCCTGACTCCCTAGACGGCGTCGGTCGGAAAGCTGCGCTGGCAATGGCCGCACTTCCATCGAGGGCTGTTGGGCTTCAGGACGAGACCTCCCCAGAAGAACGCGCCCCGAGCGCGGTCCTCGCCGAGCGAGTCCGGAAGCGGGCCGTAGAGGATGGGAACCAGCTGGCTTTCCTTGCAGGCAGGGCACTGGCGCTTCTTGCCAGCTGAGTTCTTTTGCTCTTCCATGAGTTGTCTGGGTAACCAACCACGGCAAATAACCCGTTCAACCTGCCTAGTTCAGCCGTTATGCAAGGAGCGTTCCGAGCGCCCTTGCCTCGGACCGGCGGCTCAGAACTTTTCCGACGCGAGCCGACCGTGAAGCGACTGGTATGGACGTTGCAAGATTCCGGTTGACAGGAGAGGTAACGTGAAGAAGAAAACAGGCACCGATGTCTATCGCAAGAATACTCAGCCAAGGATCCAGACTCCCTACCAGGAGCGGGAGCGTGCCAAGTACCCCGATGGCACGGCATGTCCCGAGTGCGGCGCGGTTTTCGTGAAGGGAAAGTGGACGTGGACGAAACCTCCGGCGGGCCAAGGGTCTTCGGAGCTCTGTCCCGCGTGCCAACAGATCAAAGCCGATTATGCGGGCGGGATCCTCACTCTGTCGGGAAGCTTCGTTGCGGCGCACCGGGAGGACATCCTGAACCGCGTTCGAAACGTCGAGAACGAGGAAAAAAAGGATCACCCGCTGCAGCGCATCATGAAAATCGTCGACAAGGGGGGGGAGATCGAGATTCGCACTACGTCGGAGCACCTCGTCGCGCGCATGGGGAAAGCTCTGAAGAGCGATTTCAGCGGAGATCTCGAGCTTGCGTTCGTCGAGGACGAGAACTTCGCGCGCGCGCACTGGAGGCGGAACTCATGAAAGTCCAGGATCTGATGACGACGGAAGTAGGCACCTGCCGGGCCTTCGACAACGCGGATCGCGCCGCGCAAATCATGTGGGAAAGGGACTGCGGCACCGTGCCCATTCTGGATCAGGAGGGGTGCGTAGTGGCGATGCTCACCGATCGCGACCTCTGCATGGCTGCCATGACCCAGGGAAGAGCGCTCTCCGAGATCCGGGTCTCGAGCGCGATGAGCCGGGACCTCTGGGCCTGCCGTCCCGACGACGACCTTTCCCGGACCGAAGCGGTGATGCGGGCGAGGAAGGTGAGGCGACTGCCTGTCGTCGATGCCGAGGGAAAGCTCGTCGGTTTGCTGTCGCTCAGCGATCTGGCGCGCGCATCGATGGCGCCGAAGCGCGGTAAAGCGCAGAAGAAAGCGGTGGAACCGTCGGAGGTGGGAGCGACTCTCGGCGCGATCAGCTCGCCGGGCGACTGACGAAGGGTCACGCTCCGTCGAGTACTTCCCGCACCTTCTTCGTGAGCTCCGCGCGGGTGAAGGGCTTCTCGAGAAACGAGAGCCCTCCCTCGAGGATTCCATGGTGAAGGAGGGCGTCGTCGGCGTGGCCTGACATGTAGAGCGCCCGGATGGCCGGCCGGCGCTCTTCGAGCCTTCTTACCAGCTCCGGGCCGTGGATTCCCGGCATGAGCACGTCGGTGAGGACGAGGTGAATCGGTCCTTCGTGGGCCGAAGGCCACCCGAAGAGCTTCCTCCCCGTGGCTGGCTTCCAGCACTTCGTAGCCCGCCTTCTTCAGACATCCCACGGCCACGAGCCGCACGGTGTTCTCGTCCTCCACTACGAGAACCGTCTCCGACCCGCGGCTCGACGGCTCGGATGCGAGCGATGACGCCTCGGACTCGCCGCTCCGGGTGATCCGGGGGAGATAGATACGGAACGTCGTTCCCTTTCCCGGCTCGCTGTAGGCCCAGATCTTTCCCTCGCTCTGAGAGACGATCCCGTAGACGGTCGCGAGACCGAGCCCCGTGCCCTTGCCCTTCTCCTTGGTGGTGAAGAACGGCTCGTAGATGTGCTTGAGGGTCTCGCTGTCCATGCCCGAGCCGGTGTCCGACACCGAGATGAGGACGTGGGGGCCGGGCTTCAAGCCCAGGTGCTGGTCGACGAACGCTTCGTCGACTCGACGCTCGCCGTCTGGATGACCAGGCGCCCGCCGGTGGGCATGGCGTCCCGCGCGTTGACGACCAGATTGAGGATGACCTGCTCGATCTGGCTCTGATCCGCGCGCACGAAGCCGAGCTCGGGTTGGAGCTTCACCACGAGCTCGATGTCCTCTCCCAGGACGCTCCGGAGCATCTTCTCGATCTCGGCGACCTTGGGGTTGAGATCGATTACCTCGGGCTGGAGCATCTGGCGCCGGCTCACCGCGAGGAGCCGCCGAACGAGCGCCGTCGACCGCTGACAGGTCTTCAGAGTCTCCTTGGCGCCTTCGTAGAGCGGATGGTGGTCGGGGAGCTCGTCGAGAACGACCTCGGCGAATCCCGAGAGCGCGGTGAGGAGATTGTTGAAGTCGTGGGCGATGCCGCCGGCGAGACGTCCCACCGCCTCCATCTTGGTGGCGTGCTCCAGGGTTCGCTCGAGCTTGTGCCTCTCGTCCTCCGCGCGCCGCCGCTCGCTGACGTCGTTCACGAAAGCGACGGCGACGGTTCCGTCCGCGGTGGGAACGTGGCTCAAGCTGATCTCGACGGGGAACTCGGTTCCGTCCTGGCGCCGCGCGACCAGGTCCATCCCCTGCCCCATCGGACGGCTGCGGGGGTTCTCGAAGTAGCTCTGCCGGCGCTGCTCGTGGGTTTCGGCGAGCTTCTCCGGCATCAGTATCTCGAGCTTCTTCCCCACGACCTGCTCCCGCCGGTATCCGAACATCCTCTCCGCCATCGCGTTGAACGAGAGGATGCACCCCGCGGCATCGATCCACAGGATCCCCTGCGCCGCATTCTCGAAGAGCGCCAGCACCGTGTCCTGACTCTCGCTGAGAGCCGCTTCCATCCCCCTCTGGTCGGTGATGTCGCGCGCGGTCGAAAGCGCTCCCACCACCCGCCCCGCCTCGTCCTTGAGCCCGCGGCACCACCAGGCGAGGAGGCGCTTCCGCCCGTCCTGCCGGCGCTGCCAGCTCTCGAGGGCGATGGTCTCCTCGGAACCGTCGAAGAGCGGCCGCACCTTGTCGTACGTATCCATGCTCCGTTCGTCGAAGAAGAAGCTCGCCTCTTTACCGACGACGTCTTCCCCGAAGAACTCGTGTCCCGCGCGGTTGAGCCACCTGTAGACCTTGTCGACGTCCACTTCGGCGACGATGTCCGGGATCTCCTTGAGCATGGCTTCGTAGCGGGACGCGAGCTCGTGGCGAGCGCGCTCCGCCGCCATGCGATCGGCCACGTCCGTTCCCACGAGGTGGAAGAACCCCGATTCCGGACCGACCCGGCCTCGCCATTCGATCGGTCGATAGACGCCGTCCCGGTTGCGAAGTCGGCTCCTGACCAGGAAGTCCCGTTCGCCCGTCGCCGCTTCGGCGAAGGCTTCGGTCACGGCCGCGCGATCGTCGACGTGAACGAGATCCGCGAACTCCTGCGCAACGAGCTCCTTCGCTTCGCGGCCGATAACCCTGCAGAACGCCGGGTTCGCGGCGAGAACCCTTCGATCCGCTCCCAAGATACAGAGCATCTCGGAACAGATGTCGAAGAACTCGGTCCTCAACGGCTTTTTCTCCACGGCCATCCTACTGCCTTTCACTCCGCCCGGCCAGCCACGGCTCCACGTGCGCGAGCAGGTCGAAGTCGTGGTGGATCATGCAGATATGCCCGTAGCCTTCGAGGACCTTCACTTCGGCCCTGGGCATCCGGCCCGCCATGAAGCGCGCTTCGGCGACCGAGGGAACGAGGTGATCCTCGTCGGCGGCGAGAAACAGGGTGGGAACGTCGATCCGGTGGAGCTCGTCCCGAATGTCGTACTCCCGGAGCAGCTCGAGCCTTCGAATGTAGCCTCGCCGACCGATGGCTCGCGTGCGGCGGTGGAACTCCTCGATGTCTTCGGGAAGCGTATGCGAGCTGTGCAGGCGCGATTCGGTGAACCGGCGGACGAGGGGCATCGCTCCCCAGGGCATGAGCTTGAGAAGCGGAGGACCGAGCCGGATCCGGACGCGCTGCCTGATGTAAGGGAAGGAATTCAGAATGACGAGCCCGGCGAGCTTCTCGGGATGGCGGAGAGCGAAGCTGAGGCTCAACGCCCCGCCGAACGATTCGCCGCAAAGAACGACCCTCTCCTCGCCCCGCTCGCGCGCGAGGCGTTCCACCCTCTCCTTCAGCATCGCCACCAGGCTCTCCATCGTGCACGACTCGTCGTCGGGAAGCGGGAACGTCTCCACGTGGAACCGGCGGGCGAGTATCGGGGCCTGTCGATAGAAGAGAAGCGCCGTGCCGTCGAGCCCGGGGACGAGCACCAGCGAGCTCGAGCTCATGTCGATTCCATCTTCCTCACGGGGATGCCCACGTAAACCGACCCTTCCTCCAGCTCGGCGAACTTGGGAACGAAGCTCAAGGCGCCGATCTGGCACCGGTCCCCGGCGACGACGCCGATTCCCACGACGCTCCCGACGCCCACGGTCACTCCGCTACCCAGCCGGACGGGGGCGGTCTTCAGGATCCCGCCCTCCACCGTATGTCCGGAGAGGTGAGCGTCGCCACCCACGACCACGTCGTCTCCAAAATCGAGGAGATTGTGATCGCTCACCTCGAGGCTGTTCACGAACACCCGTCTCCCCATTCGAGCCCCGTTGAGCCGCATGTAGAACGTCCAGACTGGCGTCGCCCGGAAGAGCGAGCCGGCGAAGATGCGGACGAGCTGGATCGAGATCATATAGCGCACCCAGTCGAGAAGGGGCCAGGAGAGCTCGGAGATCCGGAGCTCCGCGCTCGCGGGCGTACGCCATCCGGTGAGGCGTGTGGCGACCCCGGAGAGCAGGATGAGAGCGAACGTGAACAGGAGGTATGAGGGAATGAACGCCATGCTGAGGAAAACCACGCGGAGCGGCGTGGATTCCGGGTCCCATCGAAGGTGCATTTCCCAGAAGAGGACGCCGGGAAGCACCGAGAGCCCGAAGACGACGCTCTCGACGACGAATACCGAGACCAGCGCCCAGAGGATCCGAAAGGCTGCGGTTGTCAAGCTCGCTCGGCGCGGCATAGGCTTTGCATAGAGTAGTCTATGCCATGAAAGTTCGAGAGCTCATGACCACCAAAGTCGAGACCGTCGGCCGCAACGACGAACTGACGATTGCGGACGACATCATGAAGATGAAACGGATTCGACATCTTCCCGTTCTCGAGGAGGGCCGCCTCGTCGGGATGTTGACCCAGAGGGATCTGTTCCACGCCGCCCTTTCGACGGCCTTGAATTTCGGCGAGAAAGCGCAGAAGGAGTTCCTGAAGACGGTGGTGGTCAAGGAAGTCATGACCGACGAAGTGCGGACGATCGGGCCGGAGGCCGACGTCAAGGAAGCCGCTCGCCTCTTGATCGAGCACAAGATCGGGTGTCTTCCCGTGGTCGAGAAGGGAAAGCTCGTCGGTATCGTCTCGGAGACCGACCTCCTGCGTGTGATCGCGGGATGAAGGAGGTGCGTGTGAGCAGGTTGGCGTTGCCCCTCGCGGGGATGGGGCTCGTTCTGGTTCTCGTCGGAAGCGTCCTCTCCTTCGAGGAGCAGGAGCCAAACCTCAAATTCATCATGCAGCGAAAGCTCGATAACGCCCACTCGCTCCTCGAAGCGCTCATCACCGAGGACTTCGAGACCCTCGAAGACAGCGCCGGCGCCCTCAGGGTGCTGAGCGAGGAGGCGGCGTGGTTCGTGATCACCACCCCGGAGTACACCGAACGAAGCACTGCGTTCCGCAGGGCGGTCTCCGAGATCGAGCAGTCGGCGAAGGAAAAGAACCTGGATCGCGCCGCGCTCGGCTACGTCGACATGACCCTTCAGTGCGTTCGCTGCCACCAGCTCCTGCGCGGAACCGCACGGGCGGGTCTCTTCCCCCGATAGCGACATTTCCCGCGTAACTGGGGGAAAGCTCTCAGCCGGGAGCGCTCTGCCGGAGGGCGCGTCGCAGCTTTCCGCCGGAATTCTCAACAAATCCCGCCTTCGGCCCGAGAGACCAATTGGCATCGGGTTTGCGATAGGCCAGCCCCGATGAAGGATACAAGACCGTCCCTTGGCATCGCACTCGCGGTAACGGTGTGGTTTCTCGGTATCGGCGTCTTCGTGCTGGGCGCCCGTCGATACCTTCCCGAGGTGGCGTCCGAGCACGGGAAGGGCATCGACGTGATGCTCATCTACCTTCTGGTGACGACCGGTGTTCTCATCGTGATCGGACACCTCGTCCTCGGATACTTCGTCTTCCGGTTCAGCCGGGTCGCCCAGGTGAGCCCGACCCTGCCCGGCCCCGCGGCGCAGAGGTTCTGGTCGGTGGCCCCCGCCATCCTGATGACGGTGCTTGCGGAGGGAGGTGTCCTCGTCCTGGGGATTCCCGTGTTCGGCCAGCTCTATACCCAGGAGCCGCCCGCGGACGCGGTGGTGGTGGAGGTGACGGGAGAGCAGTTCACGTGGAACGTACGCTATCCCGGCGCCGACGGCCGGTTCGGACGGACCGACCCCGCACTCATCACCGCCGAGAACTCTCTCGGGGTGGACCAGTCCGACCCGGCGGCCGCCGACGACATCCACGACCTCGCGCTCATCTACACTCCGGTGAACCGCCCGCTGAAGGTGCGACTCCGGTCGAAGGACGTGCTCCACAGCTTCTTCCTCCCGCATCACCGCATCAAGCAGGACGCCGTACCCGGGATGACCATCGAGCTGTGGTTCGTTCCCGAACCGGGAGGGCGAGTTCGAGATCGCCTGCGCCGAGCTTTGCGGCTTCGGGCATTACCAGATGCGGGGCTTCCTGCGCGTGGTCTCCGACGAGGAGTACGAGCGCTTCCTCGCGGAAAAGCAGAGGTAGGACCAGAGATGCACACTTCGGAAGCGGTCGCGCACCAAAAGCAGAGCTTCCTCCGCCGCTACGTCTTCAGCACCGATCACAAAATCATCGGGATCCAGTACTGGCTCACCGGGGGCCTCATGGGAGTTCTGGGCGCGTTTCTCGCGGGCCTCATCCGTCTCCAGCTCACCTGGCCGACGACGCAGTGGAACTTCCTCTCGAAGATCTTCCCTACCGGAATGGAAGGGGGGTTCATGAAGCCGGAGTTCTACATCTCGCTCGTCACCATGCACGGCACCATCATGATTTTCTTCTTCATCTCCCTGGTGCTGGTGAGCGGGTTCGGCAACTACCTGATCCCACTCCAGGTGGGCGCGCGCGACATGGCCTTTCCATTCCTCAACATGCTCTCGTACTGGACCATCGTGCCCGCGATCCTCATCGCCGCCTCGTCGTTCTTCGTCGAGGGCGGAGCCGCGGGCTCGGGCTGGACGGCCTACCCGCCGCTCTCGGCCGTGCCCTCGGCGGCGCCGGGCTCGGGCCTCGGACAGAGCCTCTGGATCGTGGCGGTCGCCCTGTTCATCGCCTCCTTCACCATGGGCGGGCTCAACTACGTGACCACGGTGTTCAACCTGCGGGCGAAGGGGATGTCGATGATGCGCCTGCCGCTTACCGTCTGGAGCCTTCTCGTCGCCTCGATTATCGGACTCCTCGCATTTCCGGCGCTCACCGCGGCCGCCATCATGCTGCTCTTCGACCGACACCTGGGCACGAGCTTCTATCTTCCTGCGGGACTCTTCGTGGCCGGGAAGCTGCTCCCCAACCAGGGGGGCAGTCCCCTTCTCTGGCAGCATTTGTTCTGGTTCCTCGGCCACCCCGAGGTCTACGTGCTCATCCTGCCCGCGCTCGGGATCACCTTCGACGTGCTCGTCCCCTTCGCGCGGCGCCCCGCGTTCGGGTATCGGGTCACCGTCTACTGCCTGGTGGCGATCGCTTTCCTGAGCATGGTGGTCTGGGGCCACCACATGTTCGTGAGCGGCATGAATCCCCTGGTGGGCGAGTTCTTCTCCATCGGCACTCTGCTCATCACCATCCCCTCGACCATCATCGGGGTGAACATGATCGCGAGCCTCTGGGGCGGGAAGCTACGTCTCACCGCCGCCGCCCTCTTCGCCATCGGCACCATCAGCTTCTTCGGGTTCGGAGGACTGGGGGGGCTCTTCCTCGGAAACGCCGCCGCCGACGTGCAGCTGCACGACACCGCGTTCGTCGTTGGGCACTTCCACTTCATGATTGGCGGAGTCACGCTGCTCGCGGTCTTCAGCGGCTCGTACTACTGGTTTCCGAAGATGTTCGGAAGAAAGCTCTCCGAGATTCTCGGCAGGATCCATTTCTGGATGACGGTCGTCCCGTTCTACGGAATCTTCGCCACCATGCATTTCTACGGTCTCGCCGGGGCGCCGAGGCGCTACTACAACCTGAGCCAGTACGCTTTTCTCGAAGGCGTCCGCTGGATGCCGATGGTGATCACCCTCTTCGCCTTCACGCTGATGACGGGGCAGATCGTCTTCCTGGTGAATCTCGTTCGCAGTCTCCTCGCGGGAGAAAGAGCCGAGGCGAACCCCTGGGAGGCCACGACTCTCGAGTGGAGCGCTCCCTCCCCCCCGCCTCATGGGAACTGGGGAGAGAACGAACCGGTGGTTCATCGCGGGGCCTACGAGTACGGCAACCCGGACGCGAAGGAGGACTTCGTGCCCCAGACCGTGCCCGCCCTGAAAGTACCCGCTCACAGCTGAGGCAAAAGGAGCCATCCATCGTGTCGACTGCCCGTGAAACTCCGATGAACTGGTCGGGCGGAGTCGCCCCTCTGGGAATGAGCTGGCAGAAGTTGATGATGTGGATCTTCATCGTCACCGACGGACTTCTCTTCGCCGGGTTTTTCGCCGGCTACGGCCTCGCGCGAACCGCTTCCCCCAGCTGGCCGGACCAGCAGGAGGTGTTCCACCTGTGGTTCATCTCTCTGATGACGTTCGTCCTGATCTCCTCGAGCGCCACCATGGCCACCGCGGTCGCGGCGGCCCGGCTCGCCGACTGGAAGAAGGTCTCGAGCATGGTTCTTCTGACGTTCGCGGGAGGCGCGCTCTTTCTCTCGATGCAGGCCTACGAATGGGGCAGTCTCTTCCGGGAGGGCGTCACCATCAGCGCCAACCGCTGGAACGTGCCCGCGTTCGGGAACTACTTCTTCCTCATCACCGGATTTCACGGGACCCACGTGCTCATCGGCACCCTGGTGCTCCTGAGGCTGGCATTCCGCTCGCGCGCGGGAAGAACGACCGCCGCTGGAGTGGAGCTCGCGGGGCTCTACTGGCATTTCGTCGACCTGGTATGGGTCTTCGTCTTCACCTTGTTCTATCTGGTCTGAGGTACCCATGGAAACGAGCGAAACGTCACCCTACGGCACCTTGTGGAAGACCTGGGGTCTGCTCCTCGCCCTTACCGTCGTCATGGTGTTCGTCGACGTCATGGGACTGCCTCGGATCTTTCTCCTCTTGATCCTGATCGGGGCGATGCTCACCAAGGCGTTCTTCATCTCGTCGCAGTTCATGGACCTGAAGCACGAGAAGCTCGTGGTAGGAATCGCCGTCGCCTTCGCGATCCTGTTCTTCGGCGCAATTCTTTTCGCGCTCATGGTTCCGGACGGATTCGCCATCCTCCGCGGCGGAAGATGAAAGCGCCTCTCGATCCTCGCCCTCGCGGCCTTGCTCCTCGCCGCGGCACCGCCGGTGTCCGCTCAGTGCGCCCTCTGCCGCGCCGCCCTCGAGAGCTCCGAGGAAGGACAGGCGATGGCGGAGAAGCTCAACCGCGCGATCCTGCTCCTTCTGGGGGCACCGCTCGGCGTGGCGGGCTCCGTCGCGGCCGCGATGATCCGGAGCCGAAGACGCCTCAAGCGGGAACCCCGAGCCGCCGCAGGAACGCCATCATCGGACACCAGTCGGTGAAGGCGGACTGAATGAGGTTGACCGCCACGAATGCGGTGAACCCGTAGAACGCCGGGTGCACGGTGAGTCCGAGCGCGACCGACAGCAGGACGAAGCTCCCGGCGATGAGCCGGAGATAGCGGTTCACGGTCATTTCGTCTCCTCCTCGTTGACGTAGGGAATCAGAAGCAAAGGCTTTCCCACGACGCGCAGGACGCGCTCGGTGGTCGATTTCAGGAGCTCCCCCCAGAGCGACGGCCCTGGCTCGATGCCGAGGACCACGAGGTCGACGCTCTCGTCGACCTCGCCTCTCTTCAGCGCCCCCTCTTCGAGGGCGCTCAGCCGAGCCCCGAAGCTCTCGGCCATGGCGGCCGCGTAGCGGTGCGCGCGAAGTGGGACCGCGCCCGAGCCGAGGGGGTACAGAACGTGTCGGAAGGGCCCAGCCCCTCCGGGCGGCGCGGCCAGCACTGGGATTCCCGCCCGGCGGACGACGCGTTCCGTAACCGAGCCCAGGAAAAAGCTCTCGACCGCGCCTCGACCGCGAGAGCCCATGACGATGAGATCCGCGGGGATTTCCCGCGCCGCCGTCAGTATCGCCCGGGGAGCCGGCCCCTCCACCACTCTCGCGCTCGGGCGGAATCCGAGCACGGTCTCGGCCTCCCGCTCGACGTGCTCGAGCGCGGCCTTCCGCGTCGCCTGCGCCCGCAACAGAAGCTCATTCGCCTGGTCGCGGGTGAAGTACGGTGGAGCCTCGAGGGTCTCGGCGTGCAGCACGGTGACTTCCGAGCCGAAGCGCTCGTGGAAGAGGCGCGCGTAGGCCAGTGCGGCGTTCGAGATCTCGCTCAGGTCCGTCGGAGCGAGAACCTCTCGCGGGGGGAAATGCTTCAAAGCGCCCATCCGAATCTCCTGGTCTTCATGCGATGCGAACGCTCGCCGCGCCGGCGTCGACGAGCGCGGTCGCCCCGGCCGCCTGTCTCCTGCGGAGCATGTAATACGTCACCGGCACCGTCATCCTCGACAGCAGCAGCGAAGCCACTTCACCCGCCATCAGCGAGATGGCCAGCCCCTGGAAGATGGGGTCGAACAGAATGACTCCGGCCGCCACCACCACCGCGGCCGCGGTCAGGAGCATGGGCCGGAACCGCACCGCCCCGGCGTCCACCACGGCTTCGGCGAGAGGCATTCCCTGCTGCAGCCGGAGCTCGATGAAGTCGACGAGGATGATGGAGTTGCGCACCACGATCCCCGCGCCGGCGATGAAGCCGATCATCGAGGTCGCGGTGAAGAACGCGCCCAGGCCGCCGTGAGCCGGCAGGATGCCCACCAGAGAGAACGGGATCGCCAGCATGATGACCACGGGCACCGAGAACGACTGGAACCAGGCGACCACCAGGATGTAGATCAGCACCAGGACGGCGGCGAACGCGAGGCCGAGATCGCGGAAGACCTCGTAAGTGATGTGCCATTCGCCGTCCCACTTCATGGCGTAGCGATCCGTGAGGAAGGGCTCGCGCGCGGTGTACTGCTCCATCGCGTAGCCCTCGGGAAGCTCCATGTCGTCGATGCGAGGACCGAGGTTCAGGATGGCGTAGACCGGGCTTTCGATCTCGCCCGCCACGTCGGCGGTCACGTAGACGACCGGAAGCAGGTTCTTGTGGTAGATGCTCTTGTCCTCGTCCACCCGCTCGAGCGAGGCGAGCTCGCCGACACTCACCAGACGTCCGCTATCGCTCGCGACGCGGAGGCGGAGGATCTCGGAAAGGTCCGAGCGGGTCGCCCGGTCCAGGCGGAGAACGATGGCCACGTCCTCCCGCTCTCTCTCCTGGTGCAAAAGGCCGACCTCCTGACCGCTCGTCGCCATGCCCACCGCGCGGACGATCGCGTCCGCGCGCACCCCGCTCAGAGCCGCCTTTTCCCGATCCACCAGAAGCCGGTACTTGGGCTGGTCGTCCTCCACGTACCAGTCGACGTCCACGATGCCGGGGGTGGCCTCCATCTCCTCCCGGACGGAGCGGGCGATCTCGATCTGCCGGGAGTAATCGGGCCCGTAGATCTCGGCGACGAGAGTCTGGAGCACCGGGGGACCCGGCGGCACTTCGGCGATTTTGATGCGGGCTCCGAGATCGCGCGCGGTCTCGCTCAACCGCTCGCGCAGGTTCTTCGCGATCTCGTGGCTTTCCAGGCTCCGCTCGCCCTTACCGGTGAGATTGACCTGGATGTCCGCGACGTTCGGACCCCGGCGCAGGAAGTAGTGGCGGACGAGCCCGTTGAAATTGTAGGGGCCGGAAGTTCCCGCGTAGATCTGGTAGTTGACGACGTCGGGATTCTCGCGGATTTTGACGGCGAGAGTCCGCGCCGCCCGCGTGGTCTCGGCGAGCGTCGTGCCCTCGGGCATGTCGATTACCACCTGGAGCTCGCTCTTGTTGTCGAAAGGAAGCATCTTCACTTCCACGAAGCCCACGCCGACGAGAGCGAGCGAGCCTATGAGGAGCACCACCACCGCGGCGAGAAACAGGCGGCGGTACCGGTCGTTCGCCAGTAGAGCGCTCATGACCTGGCGATAGAGTCGGGTCATGCGGCTCTCCACGTGATCCTCGTGCCCGCTCTCGCATCGCAGGAGCCGAATCGTGGCCCAGGGCGTCACCACGAAGGCCACCACCAGCGAAAAGAGCATGGCGGACGAGGCCCCGATAGGGATGGGCCGCATGTACGGACCCATGAGACCGCTCACGAACGCCATGGGGAGAATCGCCGCCACCACCGTCAGAGTCGCGAGAATCGTCGGGTTCCCCACCTCGTCCACGGCCTTCACCGCGATCTGCGCCGTGCTGAGGCCGCGGTTCTCCGGCAGCCGGCAATGGCGCGCCACGTTCTCGACGACGACGATGGCGTCGTCCACGAGAATCCCGATGGAGAAGATGAGGGCGAAGAGGGTGATGCGGTTCAGGGTGAAGCCGTAGAAGTAGAAGACCGAGAGCGTCAGCGCGAGCGTCGCCGGGATCGCCAGGAGCACGATCAGCGACTCCCTTCGGCCGAGCGTCCACCAGATGAGAAGCGACACGCTGAGGACGGCGATGGCCATGTGGAGCAGGAGCTCGTTGCTCTTCTCGGCGGCGGTCTCGCCGTAGTCGCGGGTGACGGTCACTTCGACGTCCCCGGGGAGGAGCGTCCCTTCGAGGGCTTCTACTTTTTCCTTCACCCCGTGGGTCACGGCGACCGCGTTCACCCCTTTCCGCTTGGCGACGGCTATGGTGACCGCGGGCAGCTCCTCGTTCCCGGCTCCGTGGAAGACATACTGCGACGGGTCCTCTCCCGCGTCCTTGATGACCGCGACGTCCTTGAGGAAGACCGGTCGCCCCTGGTGGGCCCCTACGACGACATGGCCCACCTCTTCCACATCCCGGAGCCACCGGCCGGTCTCCAGACGGAACTCGCGATTGCCGGAGGAGAACTCCCCCGCAGGCAGACGAAGGTTCGCGCCCCGGACCGCGTCGGCGATCCCGAGCGGCGAGAGGCTCCTGGCGGCCATGGCGTTCGGGTCGAGTAGCACTTGAACTTGCCGCCGCTCTCCTCCGATGAGCGTGACCTCGCTCACGTCGGGAATCTGCTTGATGGAATCGGCGAGCTCCGCCGCGATCTTGCGGAGGGCGAAGTGGTCGTAGCGCGGGCTCGAGAGCGTGAGCGCCAGCACCGGAACGTCGTCGATGGAGCGCGGCTTGACCAGGGGCGGAGACGCGCCCTCCGGAATGAGGTCGAAGTTGGCCTGGAGCTTCGTCAGAAGGCGGACGGCGGCGTCCTCCTCGTCCTGTCCCACGAGGAAGCGAACGACGACGAAGCTCGACCCGGAGCTCGAGGTCGAGTACAGGTACTCGACGCCGGGTATCTCCCAGAGGAGTTTTTCCATGGGGCCGGTGACCCGCCGCTCGACCTCCTTCGCCGAGGCCCCGGGCATGGAGACGAAGACGTCGAACATCGGCACCACGATCTGGGGCTCCTCTTCCCGAGGCAGCTGCCACAGGGTGAAAAGACCGAGGAGCACCGCGGCGGCGAGAAAGAGAGGAGTCAGCTTGGAGTCGATGAAAGCGCCCGCGATCTTTCCGGCGGGACCGAGACTCGTGTCTTTCATGATTGTGCCGCGACCCGGATACCTTCTTCGGCGATCTGCTGGGCCTGGACCACCACCGCATCGCCGGGGTTGAGCCCGGAGAGGACTTCGAGGAACCCCTCTCGAGCCCGACCCAGAGTGACGAGCCGGAGCCGGGCCCGCTCGCCCTCGACCACGTACACCAGCTCGAGCTGACCCCGGCGCATCACGGCGGAGTCCGGAACCAGCATTCTTTGCGTCTCTCCCGCGCTTTGCGTCTCTCCCGCGCGGAGCTCGACGCGGACGAATCTCCCCGGCGCGAAGCGCTCGGAGTCGGCTCCCTCGGGGAGGTCGACCTTCACCAGGAAGGCCCGGCTCATCGGGTCGACGGCGGGAGAGACCTCGCTCACCCGACCCTTCAGCCTTTCGCTGCCGGCGACCGCGACCGTGGCTTCGTCTCCTACGTGGACGCTCCCCGCCTGGGATTCGTCGACGAAGACCTCCGCCCTCAGGGCTCCCGCCTGCTCCAGAACGAGAAGAGGTGCCCCCGGCGCCGCCAGGTTCCCCACGTCCACCTGCCGCTCGATGACGCGGCCGTCGAAGGGGGCCTCGATCCGGGTGTAGCCCCAGAACGCCTCGGCGGACGCGATCTCGGCGCGAGCGCGCTCGATGCTGGATCGCGAGCCTCCGAGCCTCGCCTTCGCCATGGCGAGATCGGCCCGGGCCGAGAGAGCCCGGCTCTCCACCTCGTCCATCTCCTGCGCGGTGACCGCGCGCTTCCCTTCGAGCTCCTGGTAGCGCCGCAGCGTGGACTCCGCGACATCGGCGCGGGCGCTCGCCGCCTGAAGCCCCGCGCTGGCTTCCCGTTCGGCGTCCTCCGCCTCCTGCAGCGCCGCCTTCGTCGCTCCGAGACGGGCTTCGAGGTCCTGGCCCTCGAGCACCGCGAGCGTCTGGCCGCGCTTCACGCGATCTCCGGCGCTCACGCGCATCTCGCGCACGTGGCCCGGAATCTTGCTCGTCACCACGGCCGTCTGACTCGCCCGCAGGGTGCCGCTCGCCTCGTAAAGCGAATCCCCCGTTGCGCGCTCGACGACCTGGACCTCGACCGCCACGGGAGGTGCTTCGGTCACGCCTTCGTTCTCACCGCCCCCGCAGGAGACCGCCGCGAGCGCCGTCCCGGCGAGCAAGAGCAACGGAGTAAGTTCCTTCATCACGGTAGAATCGCCTCCGAATCTCGTTCGAGCGTTCCCGTCGCCAGCTCGAGCGCCGCAGCCGCGAGCCGGGCCTCGAGGACCGCGCTCAGATGGTGCACCTCCGACTGGAGGAGGGCGTTGTGGCTTCGCAGAAGCTCCGTCACGTTCGCGAGCCCGCCTTCGTACCTCGCCTGGGTGATGCGGTGGCTTTCGCGCGCCTGGGCCACCGCCTGCGCCGCGACCCCGAGGCGCTCTCTCGCCGCGTCGCGCTCGAGAGACGCGCGGCGCACTTCGAGCCGGACGCGGTTCTCGACCTCCTGTTTCCGGGCACGACTCTCCCGGAGCGATGCTTCGGCCTCGCGGACCCGGGCGCTGTCGCCGAGCCCGTTGAAGAGGTTCATGCGGAGCGACAGCCCCAGCATCCAGTTCGTGCCACCGGGGCCGGTGAAGCTCTCGCGATCCGATTCCCAGCCTGCCTGAAGATCGACGGAGGGAAGAAACGCGGAGCGCGCCGTCTCATGGCCGATGGTGGCCGATTCGATGTCGAACGTCGCCTGGCGCATCTCCGGGCTTTCGGTAAGCGACAGCTCTTCGAGCGCCTGGAGCTCTTTCGACTCTCGCTTCTCGCCGGGAGTCAAAGGGGTCAGGAGCGAGAGCCTGCGATCGAGAGGCTCACCGATCCGGTCGTTCAGCTCGGCACGCCCGATCTCGACGTGGTTCGAGGCCGCGATGCGCTGCTCCCGGAGATGAGCGCCGTGCACCTGGATCGAGAGGAGGTCGGCCTCCGTGGCCAGCCCCGAGTCGAACAGGGCTCGCGCCCGTCGGATATCCTCCTCCGCCACCGCGACGGCGTCTTCCATGACCTCGAGGTTCCGCTCCGCCACCTGCACGCCGTAGTACGCCTGGACCACGGCGAAAATCACGTTCATCTCGGTCTGGCGGCGGCCCTCTTCGGTCGTATCACGTCCGAGACGGGCGCCCGATAGCGCCAGGCGGTTCGCCCCTCCGGCGAAGAGCGTTTGCCTTACGGCGAAGCTGGACTGAAAGTTGTTGAGCGCGTCCGGGCTGTTGAGCTTCTCGACGTCGAAATTGTCCTCGGTGAAGCGTCCCTGGTTCAGCAGCGTGCCGAACACGAAGACCGGGTTGTCGCTCCGGTGGAAGGACTCGGTGTAGTCCACCCGAGGCAGGAACGCGGACACGGCCTCGTCGACTCTCGCCTCCGCGGCGTCCGCGGCGGCGGCGGCGGCCGTCATCGCCGGGTTCTTCTCGAGGGCGAGAGCGATCGCGGCCTCAAGCGAGAGGGGCGCGTCCTCTGCCGGAGCCGCCATCGCCAACGCGAGAACGAGAGGGGAAATCATGATTCCTTTCGACTACTCGCGCTCGGGAACGGGATGACTCTTCTGCATCTCCGCGTGTCCGTTCGCGAGGAACCGGCTCACCACCTCGGCGTGGCTCTTTATCAGCTTGGCCACATAGGGATCCGCCGAGGACTCGCGAACCCGAAGTCCGCGTTCGGTGTCCTCCATCGTCATCTCGATCTTGTCGGCGTACCGGAAGATCTCGGCAAAGAGCGGGTCGCGAGTGTGGATGGGCCGGCCCTCATCGAGGCGGCTGTACATCGAGCGCACGTGCTCCCGAAGCTTGCCCACGATTTCCGGATCTTCGGATTCGGTCAGCGTTTCCACACCGTCGGGAAGCTCCTGCACGCTGCGCCGGATCTCCTCGCGATGTTCGAGAAGGAAATGAAACAACGCCATGTCTTCCTGGTGAGCCGAATCCCCCCCCATGCCCCGCTGCGCTCCCGGCCCCTGGCGGCCTCGGCAACAGGACCCGCACCCGTTTTGTGGCGGCTGACTCCAGGCGAACGCCCCAGCCAGGAAGATCGCTCCCGCGGCCATCGTCCAACCTCTGTACTTCATAGGTTTCGCTCCTCCCAAGGTGGGAGACAAAAAACCCTTCGAAGGATTCGGGGCCTTACAGAGGGATGAGACAGGGCACTAAGTGGACCAATTACTGTAGTTTAGAGGAGGGACCCAGAGGTCGTGACTCTTGGGGCCGAGGGCGCCCGCCTTCCCGGGCGGTGCTCGCGGTGATTTCTTAGCGATCTCTCGGCAGACCAGGGGCGTACCGGCGCGAGCTCTCCTCGCGGACCGCCGTCGTTCGACACTCCCGCTCGTCGCATCGCAGCCCGAGACTCATCCCCCGGAGGAGGCCGCCGCGCTCGTTCCTTCCCGATAGGGAGACCTCCAGAACCTCGCCGTCGTCCCGGATCTCCGCGAGACCGAACTGCTGGATCGAGATGAGGCCGAAGAGGATTCTGCGCCCGGCGACGCCGTGGCTGTAGGGTCCGCCCTTGGGACGCGCGTAGCGATCGAAGGGCGCGGCGTGCATGACGGGGAACCCCTTCTCGCCCGCCACCCCTTGGGTGGCGAAGTTCGAGTGGGTGCCGTCATCGATCGCCACCATATGGCCGTCGCCGCTGAGCATGAGTATCCGCCCGTTCATCCCGGCCCCGAGGATCCGATCGGCGATGTGCCGCCGTTCCCAGTCGTAGCGTCCCCAGCCGTGGCCGTCGCCCGGCGGGGCGATCCACGGGACGGGATTGACCCATACCACGAGCGCGTATCGACCGCGGGCGGCCTCTATCTCGTGGAGGAGCCAGTCTCTCTGAGGCACCCCCAGCATCGTCTTGTCCGGCCCATCCGGCGTCGCGTCCGGAGTACGGTGCGAGCGGACGTCGGTGAGAAGGAATCGCACCCTGCCGACCGTGAATGCCTGGCGCAGATCGCGCGGAAGAGCCTCGTTGCGCTCGAGGGGATAGTGGGGAACGTACTCGTCGTAGGTTGCGAGCGCCGCCGTTCTTCCGACATGCGTCCCGTCGGCGTCGTTCGGGCCGTAGTCGTGGTCGTCCCAGACGTAAGCGATGGGGGCCGAGCGATAGAGAGACGACTGCCGCTCGGAGGCGAGCACCTTGTCGAAAGCCCGGCGGAACTCGGCCGGGTCGTTCTCGGTGATGTTCTCGTAATGGAAGTCCCCCATGTGGAGGGTGAAGAGAGGGGCGAGGGATTCCATCGTTTCGAACACCCGGTGGTTCGATCCGCTCCTGGCGCAGGAGCCGAAGACGAACTTGAACGACGACGCCCCCCGGGCGAACGTCTGGAAGCGGCCATCGAGACCCGCGCCACCGGAAACGGCCACCCGGTATTCATAGGCGGTTCCCGGCGAAAGACCCTCGAGGGGGAAGGTCGCGATCCCGTTCGGGCTCATCTCGCGCGGCGGGACCTGCGTCTCTCCGAGGAGAAGCCGCGGCTCGCCGGCGTCGCGATCGACCTTCGCCTTCACCACCGCCGAGCTCTCGGTCACCGCGCCCGACCAGACCCACTCGACGGGTCCGCGGGCGAGGACTCCGGGCGAGAAGGCAACGAGGGTCAGAGCGATGCCGAATCCACGCCTGAGAAGCGTCATCGCGCGCATCGGGTGGGGTCCCGCGTTACCGCAGGATTGTAGGGGCTCCAATTCGCGAACGCTCGGGCATGATCCATTCAGTGCAGGAGCGCTTCCGTGCGTCTCCGGGGTCCCCCGAACGCGATGGGCCTCGCTTTCATCACCTCGTCCGCAACCTGGTGCGCGAATCGAGCGACCGCGGCCCAGTCGGTCAGCTCATAGTCGCGGCTCGTGTCCGTGGGCGCTCCCTCCTTTTTCGCGATGCGCCGCATGATGAATCGGATGATGAATCCGTATCTCGTGTACGCGAGCGTTCCCGCGATGGATGCTATCCGGAACGGTCTCCACCCCGCGCTCTCCGCGAAGCCCCGGGCACGCGTGCGGGCGGCTTCCACTTCCTCCGGATTCCGCGAAGCCGCACTGAGGCTCACTCCGAAAAAAGCCGAAGGGCGGGCATTCAGCTCATTCCGGTGCTCTCGGGCGAACTCCACCGCCCGCGGCTGATACTTGCCTCTGTACAGGGACGCCCCGAGTACGACACCTTCCACGTCTTTCCAATCGATGTATCCAGCCTCGGTCGATGCGACGTCGAAAGCGGCGCTGGAGAGACCCCGTTCGCGGAGCGTCGATGCGATCCGTTCGGCAATTCGCCCTGTTTGACCCTCCGTCGTGGCAAACAGTACTGGAACTTTGACTCTCTGGGGCTCCTCACGCAGCGGCGAGTGATATGACCCGTTTTTCATCTCGTTCTCCTTGTGCTCGGTCTCCAGTAGAGGGATGTGCAAGAATCGTGCTTCCCGGTCAGAGGAGGGGGCTCAGCCGCCGCGCGAGAGCGTCCCCCCATCGATGCCCGGGCGGGCGCCGGCGCCAGGACTCGATTCGAATCTCTTCCGAACGGCTCAGATCCTCCTCGAACGCCGCCGCCATACCCGCTCCCGTGCCCTCGTCGAGCACCACGAGATTGCACTCGGCGTTGAAGCGGAAGGAGCGGAAATCGAGATTGGTCGAGCCGACGATGCTGACGAATCCGTCGACGACCATGGTCTTGGAATGGAGCACGGCGGCGCCGTACTCGAAGATCCGCACCCCCTGGGCGAGCAGCTCGTCGAAATAGCCGTGACCCGCGTGGCGGATGAGCGGCACGTCGCTCGCGCCCGGGAGCAGCAGGCGAACGTCGGCTCCGCGGCCGGCGGCCGCTCCGAGTACCTCGATCGCGACCCGGCGGGGGGCGAAGTAGGCATTGGTGACGAAGACGGACCGGCGCGCGGAACCGACGATCGCCGAGAGCACCGCGGCCGACTCCTCGTGCCCCCGCAGCGGCCGCGAGTCGAGCACCAGGACGCGCGCTCCCGATGCCGCCTCCTCCACGTCGAGCGGAGGGATCTCGAGCGGCGTTCCTCCGGCGCGATGCCAGGCTTCCGAGAACACCAGGGCGAGCTCCCACGCCGCCGGCCCCTCGACCCGCGCGTGGGTGTCCCTCCAGGAGCGAGCGTGTCCGCCGGAACGCGGAGAGCCGTACTCCACGGCGATGTTCATGCCTCCCGTGAATCCGATGCGGCGATCGACGACCAGAATCTTGCGGTGGTCGCGGAAGAACTGGCGCCACGGGTACGGGAACAGGGGATGAAAGAGACGCACCTCGCACCCGCGTGAGCGCATCTCGCGCCAGAAGCCCGACCGGGTCCAGAGCGACCCGAAAGCGTCGGCGAGGACTCGAACCGCGACGCCGCGCGCCGAAGCCTGGCCGAGGAGCTCCAGCACCTCCCAGCCGGTCGCGTCGTCCTTGAAGATGTAAGACTCGAGGAGAATCTCCTCGGCTGCTTCCTCGATCGCGCGGCGCATGAGCTGAAACGCCTCCTGACCTCGGTGCAGGACGGTGACCTGGTTCCCGCTGTGGAACGGCGCTTGATCGATCCGCCTGAGGAGCCGCTCGAACGAAGGGTCGCGGACTCCTCGCGGGAGCGTCGTCGCGATGGTCCCGACGTTCTCGGCGCGCAGCTCCCGTGGAAGCCTCCTCTCGGCGCCGGGTCGCAGGACGGGGGCCAGTCGGCGCACGGAGACTCCGCGCCGCAGTCAGGCCTTCGAGGCCGCGCCGCTCACCGAGAGCGCGATGGGAAGCCCGACGAAGATCATGTGGACGGCCAGGATGACGACGTCGAGGGTGAACGCGCGCCCGGGAAACGCGGAGAGGGGCAGGACTACCAGGTTCATCAGGAAGTAGACCGCGGCTCCGTACGCGATGCCCGAAAGGACCGGTCGACTCGAGAGAACCGCAAGCCTCCGACTCGCTCCGTAGTACAAAACCGCCCAGCCGCAGGCGATGAAGAAATGCAGCAGGCCGCCGAGGGCCGCCGTCGCGAGGCCGCCTTCGAAGGCTTTCGCACCCAGGAGTCCGCTCGCGATCGACTGGAGTATCCGGATGGGCTTGGCGCCGCGAATACCGTAGACGAGGAACGCCGCCGCGATATCCAGCACCCCGGCGAGCAGCCCGCCCTTGAGAACGGCCTGGAAGCTTCCCCTCATGCGACCTCCGATGCGAACAACCGGACCTCGGGGCTTTCGTCGGACAGCCGAACCATGGATTCGAACTTCATGCCGAGCTTCTCCAGCAGGCGGATCGAGGCCTCGTTGTCCGGCGACGTGATCGCCACGATACGCCGGAGCCCGAGGACGCTTCTTCCGTAGGCCATCACCGCGGAGGCGGCTTCGAAAGCGTAGCCCTTGGACCGGAACGGGGGAAGAAAAGCGAAGCCCACGTCGACGTCGTTCAGGGAATCCCGTTTCAACAGTCCGCAAATCCCGATGGGAACGCCGCCGTCCCGGAGGGCGGTCAGGTACAATCCGAACCCGAACCGCTCGTAGCTCGCAATCGGTCCGTTCGCTATGTACTGCCGGGCGTCGTCGCGCGTCCTCACTTTCTTGTCCCCGATGAAGCGAAGAAACGAGGGATCGTTCAAGAGCGCGAGAATGAACTCCGCGTCCCCGTCCTCGAGCCTCCGGAGAGTCAACCGTTCCGTTTCGACGACCGTCACGTTCGAGACATTGTAGCGAACGCCGGGGGCGGAAACGAAAGAGCCCGGGCTTTCAACGGGGTTGGTTGACGGTCGTTGTACCCGCCAGGTACGATTTTCTTGTTCCGCCCAACGCATAGCTTTGAGTCCCGGGAACAGCCCGGGAACGATACGCCTCCAGCCCCGGTGGCGTTTTCGGGGGAGAACCGTGCGTTCGACACTGGTGGCCTTTCGCAAGACGCTACTCGCGGCCCTGATCGCCGCGGGGTCCGCTCCTGCCTCGGCGCAGCCGCTGGCGATTACCCATGACGGGCTGGATTGCTGGCCATCCGATCTGTATCCAATCCTGTCCGGGGCGTTCTCTCCTCCGGACGACGTGAGAAGCGTCCGGATTTACTTCCGGTCCGAGGTCTACCCGGACTTCTATTTCGTCGACGCTACGGTACAGGCGGACGGCCGCCTCGAAGCCGTCCTTCCCATGGCAGCGCCCGGTACGCCGCGCGTGATCTATTACATCGAAGCCGTGACCCGCGCCTTCGAGTCTACGCGTACTCGCGAATGGGACCCCGAGGTGTCCGAGAGCGACGAATGCCGCCGGAGAGACCCGCTGCTGGCGCTCTTCCAGGGAAAGATTCCGAACATCGTCATCAGTTCCGTACGCGCCGGCGCGCCGGCGTTTCCGCCGGGTTTCATGACCGCGGGCATCGTTGCCGCCGGAAGCGGAGGGCTGGGGGCGACGGCCATCGTCGGCATCGTCGCCGGTGGGGTCGCAGGCGGCGTAGTGATCGCAAACGGCGGAGAGGGACCGCCTTCCGCTACGACCACCGCCCTCGCAGCGCCATCTTCGACCTCGATCCCTTCGGGCTCGATTTCGACCGCTCCGTCTTCCACCACGAGCGCGCCGGGGACTCCGCCGCCCTCCACGACTTCCGCTCCAACCACCACATCGACCCCCGGAGCTTCGACCACCACCACGGCGATTCCGACGACCACCACCACGACCGCCGGCTCCCCCACGACGACGACAGTCCTTCCCCCGACCACGACGAGTGCTCCGCCGACCACGACGAGTACTTCCCCGACAACGACGAGCGTTCCGACGACCACGAGCACGCCGCCGACCACGACGAGTACGCCACCGACGACAACGAGCATTCCGCCGACCACGACTACCAGCGCTCCCCCGGGCGCCGATATGGCGGTCACGATTTCGGCCCCTGCTTCCGCCAGGATCGGGACCTTGATCCGCTACCAGGTGGTGGTGCGGAACAACGGTCCGGCGGCTGCTTCCGGGGCTCGAGCGACCATCTCGCTTCCCCTGGGGGTCACGTTCCAGAGCGCTTCTCTGGGCTCTTGCTCGGGTTTTTTCGGTACGGTCCAATGCGACCTGGGCGCGATGGCAGCCGGTGGAACCGCCACCATCCAGATAGCCGTCTTGACGTTTCAGCTCGGGACCGTCACCGCCAGCGCTTCCGTCGGCGCGAACCAGCCCGATCCCGCGCCCGGGAACAACAACGCGTCGGCGACGACCAACGTGACTTTGCTGCTGCGCGAATCGCCCGATAGCTTCGCCCTTCTTTCGGTGCAGCTTGACGTGCCTCCGGGCGACGGACGCGATTCCGGAGAGGTCGTCGTCGGGTCACGCCTCGCAGGCGTCGACGACACCGCACCCGTGGAACTGAGCGTGAGCTCCGAGCCGGGAGAATACGTGGTGGAAGCGGTTCTCACCGGCGCCAGCGGCCGAAGGGGGAAGTGGCGCTTCGATTTCCGCGTCGCGCCCGAGATCGAAGTCGCCGAGATCCTCGTCGACGCCGGATCCGTTGCCACTACCGAGCCGCGCGCGGTGTCGTTTCACACCCGTGGAGAATCGGGCGAACGACTGCGTTTCCGCTACCGCCTCATCCATCGTTGAGCGTGGCCGGGGTCGGCCTCCCGGTGGAAGCCGGCCCTCGGTCCACGCGAAAGCAGGTCGGGTGAGATGAGCCTTCGTCACAGGGTCAACGGGGTGCCTGGCCCATTACTCCTTCGATCTCCGCCGCGGTATAAGGGAGCCCTCCAGTCAAGACCTCGTGGCCGGACTCGGTCACGAGGATCATGTCCTCCATGTAGTAAGCGTCCTCGTCGACGGAGAACATCGGTTCGAACGCGACTACCGAATCGACTTCCAGGGTGTCGGTCCCGGTCTCTCCTCCGTCGAGGCCGACGCCGTGAATGTGCCACGTCTCGCGGAGCGGCGCCGCAATCAATTGCGCGGCCGCACGACGGGCGTATCCAGTCACGAGGCTGGCCTCCGCGAGCTCGACCTCGGAGCGAGCCCGTTCCATGACGGCCTCGAGACTCACTCCCCCCTTCATGGCTCCGAGCCCGGCGCGATAAGCGCGGACCAGAAGGTCCAGCGTCTCGCGTTGATCCGCGTTGAACTTGCCCGCGACGGGCACGGTCCGTCCGACGTCGCCTTCGTACTGCGAGAGAGCGCACCCCACGTCCATCCGAACCAGCTCCCCTTGCTTCATCTCCCGGTTCAGATGCTCGTAGTCGAAGAAGGAGCGAACGACGCTTCCGAGATGCGCGTTCGGACCCGACATCGTCCACGGCCAGAACGACGGCGCGACCGCGCCCTCCTCGAAGCACGCGCTCACCACCGCGGCCTCCGCGTGCCGCTGACTCACGCCAGTACCGACCGACCGGATTCCCGCGAGGAGCGCCGCCGCCGAGGTCCTCGCTACCTCGCGGAGAACCTCGACCTCCGCGGGAGACTTCGCCCAGCGCATCGCCCGGATCTCCGCTTCCGCGGAAGCGATGCGAGCTCGGGGAAACGCCGCCTCGACGGAGCGGCGCCAGAGGAGCTTCTCGCCCGCGACCGGCAGCATTCCGTCCGGGTTGCCGGGGAACTCCGGGCTCCTCGCTTCGTCCAGGTAGAGTTTGCCGACGCCCTCGGAGAGCCGGCGCTCGATGTAAGGTAGAAACTCCGCCCAGGGCTCGACACCGGAGAATCCATGAGCGCGGGCCGAATCCTCACCCGGGCCGAGGCTCACTCCTTCCACGCTCGCGCCGAAGAGGGCGGGAGCGCCCGGGACGAAGAGGACGGATTTCTTTCCCGGGCCGTCGATCGCCAGGATCGCCGCCGGCTGGTTCGGAAACCCGGTGAAGTAGAGAAAGTTCGCGTCCTGCTTGAACGAAGGCTCTCCGAGGGAGGAGGGAGTCGATCGGGAATGGATCAGGACGATCCCGTCGGGGAACCGTTCCATCAAGCGCTCCCGCCGCGCGGCGTGCTCCGCGAGGGGAACCGAAGTCGACAGCAGCAGCCAGAGAGCGATCATCGATTGTCTCCCACGAAGACCTTCTTCGGCAGCAGGGCGTGAACGCCCTTGGTGCCATCCACCACCTGGGTGACCCTCAAATCGACCGCGGAGCTGCAGAGCACGTAGGCGTCGTCCCGGCTGAGCCCCCGCTCGCGCACCAGGTGATCGACCATTTCGGCCACCGCCATTTCCGCAGCCAGGTCGAGATCGGGATCGAGGCCCATCGTCATGTAATGCGCCTCGGTTTCGGCGCGCGGCCAGTGCAGCTCCATGTCCTTCCTCACCACCAGCTGGAGCTTTCCCCGGAGGGAAGCTTCGAGCGCCGTGCCGTCGACCTCACCGTCGCCTTGCGCCGCATGTCCATCTCCGATGAACAAGAGAGCGTCCCTGACGTGGACCGGGATGTAGAGCGTCGCGCCGGCGGTGAGCTCCTTGTTGTCCAGGTTTCCGGTGTGGACCCAAGGCGGGCCGCTTCCGATCCGGCCCGCGATGGGAGGAGGCGCGACCCCCAGGCTTCCAAAGAACGGCCGCAGGGGAATCTCGATTCCCGGCCCGAACAGCGCCACGTTTCTCTCGAGATCGAGGCGCACGAACTTGGTGCCTTGATAGGGAAACAGCTTCGGCAAGGCTCCCCCGCCCGGCGCGAACAGGTTGACCGCCCAGGGATCGACCACTCCCATTTCGAGAATGCGGACTTCGAGGACGTCGCCGGCCTCGGCCCCCTTCACCGCCACCGGTCCCACGAGAAGGTGCGGCCCCTCCTGCTTCACTTTCTCGTCCATCTCCTTCATGTCGGGGCGTATCGCCTCTTCGGGGACTCCGAGCGCTCGAGAGAGTCGCGCGCCGGTTACCATCGTCTCGACGTCGACGATGTCGCCCGAATCCACCGTGAGGACCGGAGGAACCGAGGCGTCGTAGTAACCCCAGACGACGGTGCCCGGCGCCGCTTTCAACGTATGAGTCCGGGGCTGCCCGAGTGCCGCGGAGGAAATCGAGACCACCAGCAGCGTGAAAACAGGCTTGAAGATCAAGATCGACCACCTTCCTTTTGACTTCCGTCGAGCGTCGCTGATACAGCATACGATGAACGCTATCGCGCGGAGGAGAAGTCAATGAAGAAGCTTTCTGGCGGGGTAGCTCCCGCACTCCTGCTTTCGTCGCTCGTTCTCTTGGCCGCGGCCGCCGCTCTGCCGCAGGGCGCGAACCGCATCAGCGGTAAAGTGACCGACCCCCAGGGCGCGGTCCTGCCGGGCGCCACGGTGGTCGCGACCCACGTCGATACCGGAATCAAATCCGAGACCACGACCAACGCTTCCGGGATCTACGTCTTTCACTCTCTCGAGCCCGGCAGCTACTCCGTCGAGGTGAGCATGCCGGGCTTCACCAACTACCGGCGCGAAGGTCTGACCCTCGTTACCGGCCAGAGCCTCACGGTGGACGTGGGCCTCGACGTCGCCGGGGTGGAAGAGACGGTGACCGTCACCGGCGAGGCGCCGATGATCACCACCCAGGAGTCGAGCGTGCGGGGCGTCGTCGAGAACGTTCAGATCGAGAACGTTCCCATCAACACGCGCGACGCGCAGAACCTGGCGCTCCTGGTTCCCGGGGCGCGGCGCGCGAACCAGTACGATCCCACCAAGGCGCGCGTGCCGATGGTGAGCTTCGGAACGATGTCGAGCGGCCGCGGCCAGCTCTACACCATCGACGGCGGGGACAATACCGATGACGTCGTCGGCGGCCTGCTGCAGCAGGTGTCGATGGACAGCGTCCAGGAGTTCGAAGTGGTGACCGCCCGCTTGAGCGCGGAGTACTCGCGAGCCGGAGGGGGCGCCATCCGCATCATCACCAAATCCGGGACCAACGAGTACCGGGGGTCGGTCTTCGAGTTCTTCCGCGACAAGGCGCTCAACGCCGAGACCGAGGCGGAAAAGCTCGTGGGAACGGGAAAGGGACCGTTCCGCCGCCATCAGTTCGGGGGCAACATCGGCGGGCCGATTATCAAGGACCACGCGTTCTTCTTCTTCACCTACGAGCGGATTCAGGAAGACGTGAGCGACTCCCTGTTCCTTCCAGCCGACGTCGCGGGGCTGTACGACCCCGCCTTCATCGAGCAGCACGGTGGCCTCGGAACGATCGAGCAGCCGTTTCGCCGCAACTACCTGACAGCGAAGTACACCCAGCAGTTGAACCCGGACAACCGACTGGACGTGCGCTATGCGCTCGAGAACAACAGCCGCGAGGGCGATCTGATCGGAACCGGGCGCACCAACAACGCGACGCGCGACAATGCCGCCATCCAGACCAACGACTTCTGGAGCATCCTCGGCCGTTTTCAGACGATCGTGGGCGCGAACGGTCTGAACGAGTTCGTATTCCAGGGAACCGACTTCCTGAACGTCATTCAAGGCGTGACGCAGCCCTCCTACCATGAGGTGGGCACTCCCTCCGTCACCTTCCCCACGCTGATCGCAGGAACCAACAGCTCCGCTCCCCAGAGCACGATCCAGAGAAAATACCAGTTCCGCGACAACTTCTCCTGGACGCTCGGCGAGCACAGCTTCAAGTTCGGCGGCGACGTCTTGCGTGCGAGCGAGGCGGGCGTCGATCTGGCGGTCTTCCTCGGGCACGGGGCGTTCACCTATGCCAACGACGGCGACCCTCTGGACCGGGCGATTCAGTTCACCCAGTTCGCGCCGTTCCAACCGGCGAACGTCCCCAATACCGCTTACGGATTCTACGGCCAGGACGACTGGCGGGTCTCGGACTCCCTGACCCTGAACCTCGGCCTCCGCTACGACGTGGAGATCGGCGCGCTCAGCAACGCCGAGTATGGCGATACGGGCGAGTTCCTGCTCACCGATCCGCGAAGCCCCTACTTCGGGCAGGGAAGCTGCGTGTCCGGGAACCGCGGACGCGGCTGCATGCCCGACGACACCAACAATATCGCTCCCCGCGTCGGCTTCACCTGGGACGTCGGTGCGCAGGGCAAGACGGTGGTGCGCGGAGGCTTCGGGATCTTCTACGACAAGGTCATCGGCCTGTCGACCCTCTTCACCCAGCTCGATGCCGGTGGCGTGGAGTTCGTGTTCCTCATCGACCCGCCGTTCGGGCCCGACAACCAGCCGTCGCTCGACGAGCTCCTCGCCGGCGGGGCGATTCCGCTCTCGTTCGACGAGACCCCGGTCCCCGGCTTCCAGAATCCGCGAAGCGATCAGTTCAGCATCGGCGCCAGCCATCAAATCACGCCTACTCTCGCCATCGACGCCGACTTCATCTATTCGCGAGACGTGAACCGCAACAAGGAGTCGGACCTGAACGAGATGACCGTGGCGAACGACGAGACCTCACGGCTGTTCTATCCGGAGCGGCAGGGGGGGTTGCTCATCGAGGAGTCGGTGGGCAAGAACGACTACAAGGGGCTCCAGCTCTCGCTTCGGAAGCGGTTCTCGAACCGGATTCAGTTCGTCGCGAACTACACGATATCGGAAGCGCGGGGCTACGGCGGTCTGGGGGTCGCGGCGAGCGTCTTCCAGGCGGAGTGCCGCACCTGCATCGGCGACGATCGCGACGAGGGCCCGCTCGAGAACGACGCCCGACACCTGTTCGTGGGAAGCGGGGTGTTCGCTCTGCCCGCGGACTTCCAGCTCTCGGCGCTCTTGACGCTCGAGAGCGGCCGCGCGATCAACGCCACCTCCAGCCAGGATCTGAATGGAAACGGGAGGATCGCCGACTTCACCGCCGGGCCTGGAGGCGAAGCCCCGGGGCGGGGTAACTTCCGAGGCGACAACACCGCGGTCCTCGACTTCCGGCTGGTCAAGTTCTTCCGCTTCGAGAACGGTCGGGACCTGCAGCTCATGTTCGAGGCGTTCAACAGCTTCAACCGTCTCAACCAGGGACGAGAGCTCGAGGACACCTTCGAGTCTCCCAACTTCGGCGAGTGGACCGGCACGACCGAGGCCGGGCTGAACCAGTTCCAGGCGCAGCTCGGCGTGCGATTCACGTTCTAGCGGGCTCATGCTGGGCGCCGTCGTCGTTTTCTCGAGCTTCCTTTCCCCCGGGGTGGACCGAGAGACGATGGATGCCCTCAATCGCGCTCTAATCCGGGAGGATCCGCGGCCGCGAATCGAGGCCCTCGCCCGACTCCATAGCTTGAGGGCGACTTCGGCCTTCGACGAGGCGGCGGACCTCATCGCCGCCTGGGCGCGCGACGCCGGACTCTCGGTCGCGATCGAGGATTTTCCGTCCGACGGAAAGATCCGCTACGGCCCTTTCCTCTCGGAGCCCGGATGGAGGGTACGGGAGGCGACGCTCCGACTCGTCGAGCCCGAAGCGCGAAAGCTCGCCGACGGGCTCTCGACTCCCCTCGCTCTCGCGTGGTTCAGCGGGTCGGCGGACGTGACGGCGGATCTGATCGATGTCGAGGAGGGCTCAGACGGCTCTCACTACGCCGGAAAGGACGTTCGGGGCAAGATCGTTCTCGGGAGCGGCCCGCACCGGGCCGTTCATGAGCAAGCGGTCTACCAGCGGGGTGCGGCCGGCGTCGTGAGTGCCTGGCACCTCTTCGGAGAACGCTACACCGACGTGCTCTCGAGCGATGGCGCGGGTATTCGTCCCTGGGTGGGTAGCGAAGGGCGGCCGCCGGGATTCGTTTTCTCGGTCTCTCCCCAGACGGCCTCCGAGCTGCGGCGACATCTCCGGAGCGGCGCCCGCGTGCGGCTTTCCGCGAAGGTCGAGACGGAAACCTACCCGTCCCACTATCGTGTGGTCAGCGCCGTTCTCCCCGGAGTCTCTCGA
This sequence comes from uncultured Acidobacteriota bacterium, assembly GCA_963716925.1. Lineage (GTDB taxonomy): Bacteria > Acidobacteriota > Vicinamibacteria > Marinacidobacterales > SMYC01 > DAISKN01. The sequence continues at coordinate 645,928 of CAVQUX010000006.1, forward strand.
CCGCAGGACGAAATCCTCCTGGTGAATCACCTGGACTCCACATCTCCCGGTGCGGTCCATAACGCCGCGGCCGCCCTCAGTCTCGTAGAAGCCGGAGCCGCCCTGAAGACCCTCGGAGCTCCGCGTCGAACGATTCGTTTGCTCTGGGTGCCCGAGCACGTCGGCACGATGGCCTATCTTCTCGCCCATCCGGAACTGAAGGAGAACGTGGTCGCGGCGGTGAACGTCGACATGCCCACCGCGCGCCACAGCGCGACAGGCGCCGTCACCTACCTGTACCGCGCTCCCGATTCCTCACCGGCCTTCGCCGACGACGTCTTCGGAGAGCTCCTCGAGTGGATTCGGGTGGGGAACACACCCGAGCTCGGAACGGATAGCTTCCCGTACCCCGTCGTTTCGGAGGCCGGCACCCGAGAGGCGTTCCATGCCGCGGTCGCGGACTTCGAGGGATTGAGCGATCACGTGGAATTCCTCTCTGCGGGGATTCCGATGGGATTTCTCGGGGCCTGGCCCTTCGAATTTCTCGGCACCACTCGAGACACTCTCGAAGTCTTCGATGCCACTCAGATGAAACGCGTGAGCCTAGTTCTCGCCGCCGGAGCCTACCGGGTCGCGAACGCTTCGCCGGAAGACGCAGCCGCGATCGCGGACCTGTTCCTGCGGCGAGCCGAGAAGCGGCTCCTCGCCGAGACCGGAAGGGATGGAGACTCTCCGGAACGACTCGCCTTCAAGGTGGACAGAGAGCTGCGGGCCCTCGACGCGCTATCCCGTCTCGGGCCTGCCGAGCTTCCCCGGTTTCGCGACCGCCTGCTCGAGGCCGGCAAACGGGCCCGGGAAACGCTGCTTCATCGAATCCCGCAGCCGCAGTCGGTGGCGCCACCCCTCGCGGAGGAGTCCTCGGTGTACGTCAAGACCGGGGTTCTGCAGGGTCCGTTGACAGAGGAATTCGTGCGGAGCCGACTCGGACGTTCCCTCACCGAGGCCGAGAGCGCGCTATTCCGCGCTCACGCCTACGCGGCGTTCGAAGCCTGGAACTTCATTGATGGCGCTCGTCCCTTTTCCTGGATCCGGGGGGCGGTCGCCGCCGAGTGGGGAGAGATCGGGGAGGCCGACACTCTCGCGTTTTTCGATCTGCTGGAGAAAGCCGGCCTCGTCCGGAGGAGTGAAACGAATGCGGCTCGGTGAGAGCTCGATTCTGATTCTGATTTCCGGACTCCTTACGCGAACTGCGCTCGCGCAGCCGTCGCCGGCTCTGGTGCTGACCCATGCGGTCGTCATCGACGGGAGCGGCGGAGCGCCGATCGAGGACGGGGTGGTCGTGATCCGGGGAGAGCGTATCGAGGCCGTAGGCACGCGGAGCGGCGTAACCGTTCCTCCCGGATCCAGGATCCTCGACCTGTCGGGCATGAGCGTCCTGCCCGGTCTCGCCGACATGCACGTTCACCTGCTCGGCGGCTGGGACGGAGAGGGCGTCGACATGCTGGGATACCGGCGCTATCTGAGCTCCCTCCTCTACAGCGGAATCACGACCGTGCTCGACACCGGAAACGTTCAGCCCTACGTGCTCCAGCTTCGCCAGGAGATCGCGGCGGGACGCCTCCTCGGGCCGAGAGTGTACTGCGCCGGTCCGGTGATCGACGGGGCGGATCCCGTGTGGCCCCCTATCTCCACCTCGATCTCCTCGCTCGATCAGATCCCGAGAGTAGTGGCTCAGCTGAAGTCGAGCGGCGTCGACATCCTCAAAGCCTACGTCGGGCTCTCCGATCCCATGGTGGCCCTTCTCGCGACCGAAGGGCGCAAGGTGTCGCTTCCAGTGTTCGTCGATCAATGGACACGCAACGGTTCGATCGATCTCATGAATGCGGGCATCGCGGCCTTCGCACACACACCCACCGGCGATATGTCGGAGGAGGCGATCGCGATCCTGAAGCGCAGGGACATCCGCATCATCACCACGCTCGCGGTGTACGAGTCGTTCTCTCGCCGGCGGCTCCAGAATCTCGCCTTTCTGGAGACGCCTCTGATCCGAGATACCGCGCCGCCGTGGTTTCTCGATGAGCTCCGGGCCATGGCCTCGCGCCCCCCGGGCGAGATGGAGGCCGCGCTCGGCCGTATCCGGGAAGGGCAAGTCAACGCGAAGCGGCTCTTCGACGCCGGCATTCTCCTCGCCGCCGGAACCGACGCGCCCTATCCGGGGGTCTTCCAGGGCGAGGGTCTGCACCGTGAGCTCGAGCTCCTGGTGGAAGCCGGGTTGACGCCGCTCGAGGCGTTGACGGTCGGCACGCGAAACGCCGCACGGCTCGTGCATGCGGAGCAGGAGTGGGGAACGCTGACCGCGGGAAGGCTCGCGAACGTCGTGGTGGTCCGCGGGCGGCCCGACCGGAACATCTCGGAGACCAGGAACATCGAAATGGTCATCCGGGAAGGTCAAGTCCTGGACCGGCAAAAGCTGAAGTTCGACAAAACCCTTGACCCCGGATTTCGCGTCTCGACAAAGGTCTCTGTTCAGTGAGACGCAGGTCTCGGAACTCTCAGCGGGAGCCGAGCACGATGATCGCCATCCCCAGAATGCAGACGCACGCTCCCACGAGGTCCCATCGATTCGGCGCGCGGCCCTCGACGACCCAGAGCCACAGGATCGCGCTCGCGACGTACACTCCGCCGTAGGCGGCATAGGTTCTCCCGGCGGCGGTCGGATGCAGGGTCAAGAGCCACGCGAACATGGATAGAGAGAACGCCGCCGGGAGGAGGAGCCAGGGAGGGGCTCCCTTTCGAAGCCAGAGGTACGGCAGGAAACAGCCGACGATCTCCGCGAGAGCCGTAAGAAAGAAGAGCGCCCCGGTCTTCACGAGGTTCAAAGCAGCCGCATGATACTGCTTTATAATGAGCGGGTGAGCGCAGAGCCCATCGCCTGCAGCCTCGACTCCGACGGCTTCCGCCGCCGCATGGAGGAGTTCCGCGGCCTCTTCGAGCGCGCCTATGTTGCGGGCGAACGATTCCCCGGCGGCGGCCGCTTCCGTTTTCGCGCTCTGCCGGGCCTCGAAGCGGATTTGAGGTCGCTCGCCGAGCGAGAGCAGGCGTGCTGCCGGTTCTTTCGATTCGAGATCTTCGCCAGAGGAGACGAGCTGTGGTGGGAGACGAGGGTGGACGCGGAAGCGGAGCCGATCCTCGATGTCTTCCTCGAGCTTCCGGATCTCCTCGCCCGGCGAACCTAGCGGCGCTCCCCGGTATCGAGCATCACCCCCATCGCCAGGGCTACCCGGCGATCGAGCGCGCGCGTCGAGTCGTTCGACAGGTCGAGGACGTAGCGATCCAGGATGGTGAACTTCCGGTTGAACTCGCCGACCACCTGGCCGCCGGGAAGGCAGAAGATGAAGCACAGGGGGACGAGCCGGGTGAGGAAACGCCTCACCAGGGCCATGACCACGGAGTCTTCTTTGGCTTCCCACAACGGCCGGCCGTCGGGCGACCAGACGCTCCATTTCTTGCGAAAGATGTCGGTCAGGAGGTTCTTCTTGAGCCGCGCCAGAGTCATGCCTCCCGGCTCGTTCACCGTGAAGGTGTGCGTGAGAAACGCGAGCTTCTGGTCCTGCAGCACTTCGAGCAGGAGCTCCTGCTTCGAGTCGTCGCGATAGAAGTGGACGTGCCGCTTCTTCGACAGGAGCCCGATGACTACCACGAGGGCCGCGACGGCGGCGACGATGCCGACGACGATCGGGAACTCCGACTCGAGGCTCTCGCTCAGCCAGAAGAACGGCACCGCCGCGATGACGGCGGCGAGAAGACCGCCGAAGAGGGCGGCCAGGTTCCTCAAGTAGTGGCCGGGGCGCTCGACGAAGAGGATCGGCCGCCCCTCCTCGTCCCAGATCTCGTACTTCTCGTGGATGGTGAAGACCCGCTGCCGCATCAGGAATCGATCGCGGTCGAAAATCGAATCCTGCGAGTCGACGGGCGCCGCGCGAGGAGCATAGCCTCGCGTCGCGGACGGCGGCTGGTAAGGAGAGTCCTCCTCTACCGGCTCGACCGCGGCCGCGCGCGCAGGCGCCGGCGCGGGCGCCGGTCTGCGAGCGGCGACCGAGGGCGTCGAGGGCGCAGCCATGGGCGCGCCGCATTTCTTGCAGCCCGCCTGGGCGAGCTGCATGAGACCACACTTGGGACAGCGAGTGGTTCTGGCCATGGATTGTCCTGGGTTTCCACCAGGATCGCGCCCAAAGGAGGAAAATGCAACCAACCGGGATTCGGGTCAGTCGAAGACTTCGGAGACCCGACAGCGGAACCCGGAGACCACTTCGCCGAGATCGAGCTCGTCCTTATCGGTGAGACGAATCGGCTCCGTGCTCCGCCGACGAACGGTAATCGAGCGCAACGCTGGATCCACGGTGAGCACCACGCGAACGCCAGCCTCGAGCCAGCATGCTATCTTTTCCTCCACCTCCGCGGCCGCGTCCGACGGCGAGAGCGTCTCCACGACCAGGTCGGGTGCCATTCTCAGGTATCGAGTTGTGTCGGTGTCCTTCGGGATCCGGCCTTCCGCCACGAACGCGACATCCGGCGCACGAACCGTGAGCTTCCCGCCGGCGGTCCTCTCCAGAACGAAGCCGGTCTCGGCCGCCAGCACGTGACCCAACTTGCTCCGTCGCACGTGCGCACCAAGGAGGACGTGGAGGTTCCCAGTACAGCGACCGTGCTCGAAACCCGTCGGTGACATCTGCCTCAACTCGCCCTGCACGAGCTCGTACCGATTTCCGTCGGAGGAAAGCCGAAGGAGATCGTCTTCGGTGATTACCCTGGAGCTGGTGCTCATTGGAAGACCTTCGAGCCAACGTACTGCGCTTCGAGAGAATCTGTCAACACTTCGCCGCCCCGTTCACCTCGTGGACGCCTCGAGCTCGCGCACCAGCGCCTGCGCGTACTCCTTGGTCGTCGACTTGCCGCCGAGGTCGGGGGTCCGAACCTCTCCCCTCTTGAGCACGGCGAACGCCGCCTTCAACACGCGGTCGGCGGCCTCGTTCTCTCCCAGATGCCGGAGCATGAGGACTCCCGAGAACAGGAGAGCGGTGGGATTGGCGATACCCTTCCCCGCGATGTCGGGTGCCGAGCCGTGGACCGCCTCGAAGACCGCGAACTGCTCGCCGATGTTGGCGGCGGGCACGAGGCCGAGCCCTCCCACGAGGCCGGCGCAGAGGTCCGAGACGATGTCCCCGTAGAGGTTCGAGAGCAGCAGAACGTCGAACTGGTTCGGGTTCAAGACGAGCTGCATCGCCAGGTTGTCGACGATCTTGTGATCGAACTGGATGTCGGGATATTCCGCCGCCACCTGGCGGGCGCTGTCGAGGAACAGGCCGTCGGTGAGCTTCATGATGTTCGCCTTGTGGACGGCGGTGACTTTCTTGCGGCCGCGCTTTCTCGCATACTCGAAGGCGAACCGCGCGATGCGGATCGAGGCGTGGGAGGTGATGACCTTCAGCCCCTGGGTGACCCCGGGCATGATCATGTGCTCGATTCCCGAGTAGAGGTCCTCGGTGTTCTCGCGCACGATGACCAGGTTCACGTCCTCGTAGCGGGACTTCACCCCCTCGATGCTGCGGACCGGCCGGAGATTGGCGTAGAGGTCGAGCTCCTTGCGAAGCGTCACGTTGGCGCTCTGGAAGCCCTCCCCGACGAGCGTCGTCAGCGGCCCCTTGAACGCCACCTTGTTCTTGCGGATGGACTCGAGCAGCACCGGCGGCAGCGGGTTTCCCGTCTTCTCGTAGGCGCGGATCCCGGCTTCGAACGGCTCCCACTCGAAGCCGACTCCGGTTTTTTCCAGAACGTGAATGGCGGCTTCGGTGATCTCGGGGCCGATCCCGTCTCCGGGAATGAGCGTGATGCGATGAGCCATGGTTGGGATAGTCTAGCATCGCAAGCCATGACGCTGAGCGTGGTGATTCCGACGTGGAACGAGGCCTCTAACCTCGCCGCGACTCTCGGCGCGCTCCCCGAGGGCGCGGAGGTCGTGGTCGCGGACGGAGGCAGCGTCGATGGGACCGTTGCGATCGCCCGGCGTTCGGGCGCCCGCGTCGTCGCCTGCGAGCAGGGCCGCGCGCGCCAGATGAACTTCGGCGCCGGCGAAACCGGAGGAGACACACTCCTCTTCCTTCACGCCGACGCCGTCCTCGGAGCCGGCGCCGACGAGGCGATCGCGCGAGCCCTCGCCGATCCAGCCGTCGTGGGAGGGTTCTTTCGGCTTCGCATCCGAAGCTCCGGGGCGGCGCTTTCGATCGCCGCCGCCGGATCCAACCTCCGGGCCCGCGCTCTACGGATGCCTTACGGGGATCAGGGTCTCTTCGTCAGGCGCTCGGTCTTCGAAGAGCTAGGGGGTTTCCCCGACGTCCCGTTCCTCGAGGATGTCGCATTAATAAGGATGGTGCGCAGGAGAGGGCGCCTCGCTCCGATTCCGGTACCGCTGTCGACGGGGGACCGCCACTGGAATGAGCTCGGTGTCCTGGGCACGACGCTTCTCGACTGGACGATGGTCGGACTCTACTTCGCGGGGGTCTCTCCGGCGACGCTGGTCTCCCACTACTCCCGGTGGCGCTCGCGGGAGGGAGGTCCGCGGATCGACCACGCCCCTCAGACCGACTGAGCTTCGACGGCGGCAATCGCCGCCATGTCCACGATCTCGTCGACCTCCGCGCCCCGCTGGAGCACGTGCACCGGTTTCTTGAGCCCGACGAGAATCGGACCCACCGCCTTGGCGTCGCCGAGCCGCTGGATGAGCTTGTAGGCGATGTTTCCCGCCTCGAGGCTCGGGAAGACGAGCACGTTCGCCGCTTCCTTCAAGCGGCTGAAGGGATAATCGCCGGTGAGGATCTCCCGCACGACGGCAGTATCCGCCTGCATTTCCCCGTCCACCGGAAGGCCGGGGTTCTGCTCGCGGATGAGCTCGACGGCGCGGCGCACCTTGTCGACGAGCGGATGCTTCGTGCTTCCGAAGTTCGAGAACGAGAGCATCGCCACCCGGGGCTCGACGTTGAAGCGGCGCGCCACCTCGGCGGCCTCGATGGCGATCTTCGCCAGATCCTCGGGCGTAGGATCGATGGTGACGGTGGTGTCGGCGAAGAACTTGATGTCGTTCTGGAAGACCATCATGTAGACCCCGGCGACGCGGGCGTCGGTCTTCACCCGGATGACCTGAAGAGCGGGACGGATGGTCTCGGGGTAGTGCTGGGAGATGCCGGCGACCATGGCGTCGGCGTCCCCCAGGTTCACCATCATCGACCCGAACATGTTCGGGTTCCGCAGGAGGTGCTCGGCTTCATTGCGGGTGACCCCGCGCCGGTTCCTGAGCCCGTAGAGCTCCTCGGCGTAGACCTCGAGCTTGGCGGATTGAGCGGGGTCGATCATCTCGACGCCTTCGAGGTCGAGCCCCAGCTCCGTCATCCGCGCCCGGATGACGTCGGGCCGTCCGAGCAGGATGGGCTTCGCGATCTCTTCGTCCACCAGACGCTGGGCCGCTCGCAGGATCTTGACCTCCTCCCCTTCGGGAAAGACGATGCGCTTCGCGTCTTTCTTCGCCCGTACGATGACCGAGCGCATGACCTCGCGGCCGCGGCCGAGGCGCGCCTCCAGCTGGTCGCGATAGGAATCGAGGTCGATCTGAATTCGGGCGACCCCCGTCTCCATCGCCGCTTTCGCGACCGCCGGCGCCTCCCAGGTGAGGACCCGTGGGTCGAACGGACTGGGAATGATGTAATTGGGGCCGAAGCGCATGGAGTCGACGCCATAGGCCCTCATGACGGAATCGGGAACGTCTTCCTTGGTGAGATCGGCGAGGGCGTGGGTGGCGGCGAGCTTCATCTCCATGTTGATCGCGCGCGCCCTCACGTCGAGCGCACCCCGGAAGATGAAGGGAAAGCCGAGGACGTTGTTCACCTGGTTGGGAAAATCCGACCGCCCCGTCGCCATGACCAGGTCGTCCCGCACCGACATCGCGTCGTCCCAGCCGATCTCCGGATCGGGATTGGCCATGGCCATGACCAGAGGCTTGCGGTTCATCGAAGCCACCATCGCCTTGGAGACCGCGTCTTTCGCCGAGACGCCCATGAAGACGTCGGCCCCTTCCATCGCTTCCCCGAGGGTTCGAAGACGCGTATCGAGAGCGTAGCGTTCCTTGTAAGGATTCATCCCTTCGGTGCGGCCCTTGTAGATCACTCCCTTGGAGTCGGCCATGGTGATGTTCTCGTGACGGACGCCGAGGCTCTCGATGAGCTCGGCGCAGGCGATGCCCGCGGCGCCGGCGCCGTTCACGACCACCTTGATGCGGGCGATGTCCTTCTCGGCGAGCTCGAGCCAGTTCAGGAGCGCCGCTCCGGAGATGATGGCGGTGCCATGCTGGTCGTCGTGGAACACGGGAATGTCGAGCTCGCGCTTCAGAGTCTCCTCGATATAGAAACAATCGGGCGCCTTGATGTCCTCGAGGTTGATCCCGCCGAACGTGGGCTCGAGGGCCTTGACGACGCGGATGACGTCGTCGGGATCGGAGGCGTTGAGCTCGAGGTCGAACACGTCGATGTCCGCGAACCTCTTGAACAGTACTCCTTTTCCTTCCATCACCGGCTTCGCCGCGAGGGGGCCGATGTTGCCGAGACCGAGCACCGCGGTGCCGTTCGATACCACGGCGACGAGATTCCCCTTCGTCGTATAGGTGAAGACGTCCTCGGGGTTCCGCTTGATCTCGAGGCAGGGCTCGGCGACGCCCGGAGTGTAAGCGAGAGAGAGATCTCTCGCCGTCTGGGTCGGCTTGGTGGGCCGGATCTCGATCTTGCCCCGGCGTCCCTGGGAGTGATAGTCCAGAGCGTCCTGCTTGCGAATCACGGAACCTCCTGCATGGGTTACATGGGAAAGAAACAGGTTATCTTAACAAAACCGGGCGTCCCGCGGTGACGGACTTCCTCACGCTCCTGGATCTCGACGCCCTCGCGGCCGAGTACGACGAGGCGGTCGCGTCCGGCTTCCTCGTCGATCGGTTCTGCTCCAGCAGCTTCTGGATTCTCCCCGCCGCGCGTCACCTGAGCCCCGAGGCCTTGCCGCGGATTCTCCGGGCGAATGGAGCCTACGCGGTCCTGGCGCGCAGCTCCTCCTGGCTCCACCCGCTGGAAGCGTCCTGGGGACTCTGCTGTCCCCTCGTGGGCCGGGACCCGGCTGCGGCGGTCGAGCTCTTCGTCGACGCCCTGGAGGGCGACCGCGAGTGGAGCGCCGCCCTCGCGACCGGGCTCGACGAATCGTCCCCGCTGTGGAAGAAGCTCGGCCGGGAGCTCGCCCGCCGATACGGCGTCGAGCGCGGGCCGATCACCCGCCGTTACGTCGCCCACCTCGAGGACGGCCTCGACGGATTCCTCGAGCGGCGCCCCGCGGGTCTCCGAAAGAACCTGGAGAAGGCGTCCCGGCGGGCGCAGCGATCGGGTTTGACGTTCGAGGCGAGGGACGGGGGAGAATCGAGCTTCGAACGAATCCTCGCGATCGAGCGCCGGAGCTGGAAAGGTCAGAACGGGGTCGGCATCGACCGGGAGCCCATGCGCTCGTTCTACCGGGAGATGAACCGGAGACTTCTCGACCGGGGGCAGCGGCGGTTGATGTTCGCGAGGCTCGAGGACGACGACGTCGCCTATATCTTCGGAGGCCTCTTCGGCGACACCTACCGCGGGCTCCAGTTCAGCTTCGACTCGCGGTTCTCGTCCCTCTCCCCGGGAAACCTCTGCCAGCTCGAAGAAATCCGCCGCCTCGCCGAATCCGGCGTTCGCCGGTACGATCTCGGCTCCGAGGTGCGCTACAAGCGGCAGTGGGGGGAGGAGGTGGTCGCGACCGCATCCCTCGTCGCCCGCCGCTGAGCCGCGGTTACTCGTAGATCAGGTAGCGGTCGCGGACTTTCTTGAAGTGTCCGAGATCCACCTGCCATGAGCTTTCGATATCCGAGAGCGGAGCGTCGCCGTCGATGAGCTCCCGGATCCGGCCGTTGCCCGCGAGGATGTCGATCGCCGGCCGCTCGAGCTCGTACTCGTACGGAGGCGGGCGCCACGAGAACTCGTCGGGCCAGAGCCGCCTCGCCCAGCAGATGAGGGCGTAGCCGGTGCGCACCGGGCGATAGGACTCCCGATCGACCACGTGCTGCTGGACGCCGCCGCAGACCATCCCCCGGAACTTCTGGAACGTGGGCTCGAAGGAGAGCGGACGGAATATCACTCCCGGCAGATCCTCGTTCGCGAGCTCGCGCGCGAGCTTCTCGCCGTCGATCCAGGGCGCCCCCATGATCTCGAAGGGTCTCGTGGTGCCTCGGCCTTCGGAGAGGTTCGTACCCTCCAACAGACAGGCGCCGGGGTACACCGTGGCGGTGTCGAGAGTGGGCATGTTGGGGGATGGAAGCACCCAGGGAAGACCGGTCTCGTCGAACCACTGCGAGCGGCCCCAGCCCTCGACCGGAATTACCGTGAGGCGGCAGTCGATCCCGTACTCTTCGTTCACCAGCCGCGCGATCTCGCCCGCGGTCATCCCATGCCGGTTGGGAAGGGAGTAGAGCCCGACGAACGAGAGGTGGCTCGCCTCGATGAGGTTCCCCTCCACCAGGTGGCCGCCGATGGGATTCGGACGGTCGAGGACGATCATCTCGATCCCGTCGCGGGCGCAGGCCTCCATCGCGTGCGCCATGGTCCAGACGTAGGTGTAGTAGCGGGAGCCCACGTCCTGGATGTCGAAGACCACCGCGTCGAGCCCCGCGAGCATCTCCTTCGTCGGGACGCGCGTCGGTCCGTAGAGGCTTCGAACGGGAAGCCCGGTCTTCGCGTCCGTCGCGTCCGAGACCTCGATCAGGTCCTGGGCGGTCGAGCGGAGCCCGTGCTCCGGGCCGAAGAGGGCCGCGATCGTAACCTCCGCTCTTCCGTGGAGCAGATCGATGGCGTGCCGCAGAGAGCGGTCGACGGTGGTGGGGTTGGCGATGAGACCGATGCGTTTCCCGGCGACGCGATCGATCTCTTCCTCGACGAGCCGTTCGAGGCCGGGCACGACCTTCGAGGTCATCCAGTTATTATCGCACCCGAAGAATCGTCAGGATAGCCTCGCGAATTCTCGCTCAGTCGGCCTTCTTCGGCTTTCCGGAGAGGGAGTCGACGCTCAACGTTCCGGAGCCGCGAGCGGCGATATAGAGGAAGGCGAAGCAGTAGAGAACGGCGAGCTCTCCCCGGTTCCGAATCGGAAAGGCCGCGTTCGGCGCGTGGACCATGAAGTAGGCGACGGCCATCTGGCCGCTCGCGAGAAAGGCCGCCCAGCTCGCCTGGAATCCGACGGCGATCAGGAGACCGCCGAAGAACTCGATGAGACCGGCGAAGAACATCATGCGAGAGAAAGGGCGCCGAGCCTCCGGCTTCTCCCATCCCCCCGAGCCATCCGAAGAGCTTCTGCGCGCCGTGCTGCGCGAACAGAAGCCCGGCGACCATCCGAAACACGGCATAGAAGACTCCTGAGAACCTGCCCAGATAACGGTCCACGCGTGCCTCCCCTCGGCTTGGAACAATGCCGGCAACGGTTGTATGCGCGGAGGGTCGCCCGCGTCAAGCGCGACGAGCCCTTCGAGCGCGGCGAGCCCATGGGCTATCATCGCGATGCGGAGGGCCGAACATGATTCCTTTCCTCACCCTGCTCGCGGGTATCGCATCGCCTCAGGCTCCTGAAGCGGAGAAGCCGCAAAGCCTGCCGCTCGAGGTCGCTGAAGTTCTCGAGTTCGAGGTCGACGAGGGGACGTGGATGTCCCTGGACGTCTCCCCCGACGGGAAGACCCTGGTCTTCGACCTCCTCGGAGACATCTACACTCTTCCCCTGTCGGGAGGCGAGGCGACCCGCATCGTCGGCGGAATCTCCTTCGAGAGCCAGCCGCGCTTTTCCCCCGACGGGCGGACCGTAGCGCTTCTGAGCGACCGGAGCGGCGTCGAGAACCTGTGGCTCGTCGACGCCGACGGAGCCAATCCCCGGCCGGTGACGAAAGACAAGGAAACGAAGTCCCGCCCTCAGCTCATGGCCTCTCCCTCCTGGACGACGGACGGAGAGTACCTTCTCGTTTCCAGGAGCCGGCCTCCCGAGAGGACCTACGGCCTCTTCCTCTACCATCGGGATGGCGGCGCAGGAGCCCGGGTGGGTCCGCCGCCCCCGAAGGACGAGCCGCCGGTCCCGGGACAGCCGCAGGTTCAGCCGCCCAACAAGCTGGGCGCCGTCGCCTCACCCGACGGCCGCTACATCTATTACGCCGAGCGCCGAGGCGCCTTCAACTACAACGCCCAGTTCCCCATCTGGCAGATCGTGAGGTTCGACCGCGAGACCAGCGAGACCGCGACCGTCACCAACGCCCAGGGGAGCGCGCTCCGTCCCCTCCTCTCGCCCGACGGGAAGTCGCTGGTCTACGCCTCCCGCTTCCGCACGGGAACGGGATTGAGAGTGCGGGATCTCGAGAGCGGCGCCGAGCGCTGGCTCCATTATCCCGTGACCCGGGACGACCAGGAGTCCCGCGCGACCCGGGACACCATGCCCGGATACGCTTTCACTCCCGACGGGAAGTCGCTGGTGCTCTCCGCCGGGGGCAAGATCCATCGAATCGATTTCGCGACGGGAGAGTCGCGGGTCGTTCCCTTCACCGCGAAGGTCGCGGCCGAGATCGGGCCCCGGGTCCATTTCCGGAGCCGGGTCGACGATTCCGAGACCGTGCGGGCGCGGGTGATCCGCTGGCCCTCGCCCTCCCCCGACGGGACTCGGCTCGCCTTAAGCGCTTTCAATCACGTCTGGGTGGCATCGCTCCCCGGTGGAGCTCCGCCCCGGAGGCTCACGAAGCTCGACACGGCAGAGTTCATGCCCACCTGGTCTCCCGACGGACAGAGCATCGCCTTCGTCACCTGGTCGACCGAGGGGGGCCATATCTATCGAGCGGCCGCCGATGGATCCGGAGTGCCCGAAAGGCTCACGGACCACCCCGCGTTCTACGCCGACCCCGTGTACTCGCCGGACGGGACGAAGATCGTTTTCGTGACGGGCTCGGTCTCGGACCAGCTGTACTCCTTCCTGAAGGAGGATGCGGTCTACGGCGACGACGGGGAGATCGCCGGCGTCTCCCCGACGGGAGCGCTCGACCTCCGGCACATCCCTTCCTCGGGGGGGCCCTCGACTCTCATCGCCTCCGCCGGCGACGGGCGATTTCCGCATTTCACGTCGGACCCGGAGCGCGTCTACCTGACGAGCTCCTCCGGCCTCACCTCCATCCGACTCGACGGCTTCGATCGCAAGACGCACTTCAAGATCGTGGGCTCGGGTCCCGCCGCTCCGGAGCCCCCGGTCGCGGACGCGATCTCGCTCTCTCCCGATGGCCGCCGCGCGTTCGTCAGTATCCAGAACAAGCACTACCTCGTTTCCGTGCCGCGAGCGGGAAAGGAAGTGGTGGAGATTTCGATCGCGCCCGGCGGCGATCCCGCGTTTCCGGTGAAGCCGCTCTCCGCCGAAGGCGGCAACTATCTCGGCTGGTCACGCGATGGATCCCGGGTGTACTGGTCTTCGGGCCGCCGGTTCTTCCGTCAGGCGGTAGCACCCGAGCTCGCCGCGACTCCCGAGGTCGCCGACATCGACGTCTCCCTTCCCCGGCCGAAGCCTGCGGGTACGGTGGTCCTTCGCGGCGCCTCGCGCATCATCACCATGAACGGGGACGAGGTGCTCGAAGGCGGCGACCTGGTGGTGACGGGAAACCGCATCCAGGCGGTGGGAGTCAAGGCGGAGCTTCCCCCGGGTGCGACCGTCATCGACGTCTCGGGAAAAACGCTGATGCCGGGTCTGGTGGACGCCCACTCGCACATGTGGGCGCCCCGCCGGGTGCATCAGACCGAAGTGTGGCAATACCTCGCGAACCTCGCCTACGGCGTAACCACGACCCGGGATCCGCAAACCTCGACCGACGATGTCTTCGCCTACTCCGACCTCGTCGAGGCGGGACGGATCCTCGGGCCGCGGGTCTTCGCCACCGGGCCGGGGATCTTCGCGGCCTCGGGGATCCACGACGAGGAGACGGCGTCGAATCTTCTCAAGCGATACCGGGAAGCCTATGACAGCCGCACGATCAAGCAGTACGTCGTCGGGGACCGCATCGTCCGGCAGTGGGTGGCCATGGCGGCGCGCAAGCACGAGCTCAGCCCCACGACCGAGGGCGCTCTCGACATGAAGCTCGATCTAACGCAGATGGCAGATGGCTACTCGGGGCACGAGCACAGCCTCCCGCTCATCCCGATCTACGACGACGTCGCCCAGTACGTCGCCCGGACGAAAACGTACTACACGCCCACGATCCTCGTGGCCTACGGCGGTCCCTGGACGGAGAACTACTTCTTCCAGAACACCGACGTCGCCTCCGACGAGAAGCTCGGACGCTTCATCCCCTACCAGCTTCTCGACAACATGACGAGGCGCCGCGGGCAGTGGTTCCTGAAAGAGGAGTACGTGTATCCCGGCATCGCCGAGGGTGCCGCGAAGGTCGTGCGCGCCGGAGGAAAGGTCTGTCTCGGAAGCCACGGGCAGCTCCAGGGAATCGGGGCCCACTGGGAGACCTGGGCGCTCGCCTCCGGAGGGCTCACCGAGCACCAGACGCTGCGGGCGGTCACGCTCCACGGCGCGGAGGCCATCGGACTCGACGCCGACGTCGGCTCGATCGAGGCGGGAAAGCTCGCCGACATCCTGGTCCTGGATCGAAACCCGCTGGAGAAGATCGAGAACACCAACAGCGTCCGCTACGTGATGAAGAACGGCGAGGTCTTCGAGGCCGCGACCCTCGACCAGATCTGGCCCGTGAAGAAGCCACTGCCGAAGCAGTTCTGGTGGGACGACATCCCGACCCCCTCGACCGCGACGCATGGAGGGGCGCCATGACACGAGTGCTGCTCGCTCTGACGACCGTTTTGACGGCAACGCTGATGACGAAGATGGACTATCCACCGACGAAGAAGGTCGACCAGGTCGACGACTACCACGGGACCTCGGTTCCCGATCCCTACCGCTGGCTCGAGGACGACAACTCCGAGGAGACGCTGGCCTGGGTGAAGGCGCAGAACGCCGTGACCTTCCGGTATCTCGAAGGACTACCGCAGCGCGAGCCGCTCCGCGCGCGCCTCACCGAGCTCTGGAACTATCCGCGCTACGGGACCCCTTTCCACAAAGGCGGCCGCTATTTCTTCTTCAAGAACGACGGCCTCCAGAACCAGTCGGTGCTCTACAAGCAGGCCTCGCTCGACGCACCGCCTGATGTTCTGCTCGATCCCAATCGGCTCTCGGAGAAGGGGACCGCGGCGCTCTCGACACTCGCCCTGAGCGAGGACGGGAGCCACCTCGTCTATGGAATCGCGACCGCGGGCTCCGATTGGCAGGACTTCCGCGTCCGGGACGTGGCGAGCGGCGAGGACCTCGCCGATCATTTGAAGTTCATCAAGTTCTCGGGCGCGTCCTGGACTCACGACGGGGCCGGCTTCTTCTACAGCCGTTTTCCCGAGCCCGAAGCCGACGAGGCACAAGGGGGAGTAAACCTGAACCAGAAGGTCTACTACCACCGCCTGGGGACGGAGCAGGCGAAGGACCGCCTGGTCTACGAACGGCCGGACCAGCCGGAGTGGGGCTTTTCGACCGAGGTCTCGGACGACGGCGCCTACGCGGTAATCCACGTCACCCACGGCACCGACGAGAGGAACCGCGTCTATTACCAGAACATCGCGTCGGGAGGCGAAGTGGTTCGGCTCCTCGACGACTTCGACGCCACCTACGAGTTCTTCGGAAACGACGGTTCCCTGTTCTATTTCCGCACCAACCTGGAGGCCCCTCGCTATCGGGTAATCGGAATCGACGTCGATTCGCCCGCGCGCTCGAGCTGGAAGGAGATCCTTCCTCAGTCCGACGACGTCCTCGAGAGCGTGTCTCTCGTGAACGAGAAGCTCGTCGCCGTCTACCTCGAGGACGCCAGAAGCCGCGTCGCGCTCTTCGGGAAAGACGGCGCGCACCTGAAGGACGTCGATCTCCCTACACTGGGGTCGGTATCGTCGCTCTCGGGAGAGCGCAAAGACGAGGAGATGTTCTTCGCCTTCCAGTCCTTCGTCTATCCCACCACCATCTACCGGTATGACTTCCGGAAGGGCGAGTTCAGCGTGTTCCGCTCGCCGGAGATTCAGTTCGACGGCGGCGAGTTCGTGACCGAGCAGGTGTTCTACGCCTCGAAGGACGGCACGAAGGTGCCGATGTTCGTCACCCACAAGCGAGGGTTGAAGCTCGACGGAACAAACCCGACGTATCTCTACGCGTACGGTGGGTTCAACATCAGCCTGACGCCGAGCTTCTCCGTCTCGAACCTCGTCTGGCTCGAGCTCGGCGGCGTCTATGCCCAGGCGAACCTCCGGGGAGGCGGCGAGTATGGCGAGAGCTGGCACCGCGCGGGAACGTTCGGACAGAAGCAGAACGTCTTCGACGACTTCATCGCCGCCGCCGAGTTCCTCATCGCGAAGGGCTACACCCGTCCCGACAAGCTCGCCATCGGCGGCGGATCGAACGGGGGCCTTCTCGTGGGAGCGGTCCTGAACCAGAGACCGGATCTCTTCGGCGCGGCTCTCCCCGCCGTCGGCGTCATGGACATGCTGCGCTTCCACAAGTTCACCATCGGCTGGGCCTGGGTCTCGGACTACGGGTCTTCCGAGAAGGCCGACGAGTTCGAGACACTCTTCGCGTACTCGCCGTACCACAACCTCAAGCCCGGCGCCCTATTTTCCCGCGACTCTGGTGACGACCGCGGATCACGACGACCGCGTCGTCCCCGGCCACTCGTTCAAGTACGCGGCGCGCCTGCAGGAGGTCCACGGAAGCCAGCCGCGGCCGATGCTCATCCGCATCCAGACCGACGCCGGCCACGGGGCGGGAAAGCCGACGAAGATGCTGATCGACGAGCAGGCCGACCGCTGGGCCTTCGTGATGGCGAACCTCGGGATGGAGTGGCCCAAAGGCCGCTAGGGGGAAGACGATGTCAGGGAATACCGGTCAGAATCTATCGAGCTCGGTCTCACGGAGCTTGTCCGGGCACTACGAGCGCGTCCGGCGTAACGTCCACGCTCTCGTCGAACCGCTCTCGACCGAGCTGCTCTGGCAGCGCCCCTTCCCCTACGGCAATTCGATCGGGCACCTGCTGCTCCACCTGACCGGCAACCTGAGCTACTACATCGGAGCGCAGATCGCCGGATCCGGTTACGTTCGAGACCGACCGAGGGAGTTCGGCGACACCTCCCGCCGGCCCAAGACCGAGGTGCTCCAAGACCTCGACCGCGCCGTGGACATGGTCCTCGCGACCCTCGCGGCGCAGGGTGACGACGACTGGCTTCTCCCCTTTCACGGAGTTGGCGCCGAGGACGTGAGAGACCGCCTCAGCATGTTCCTTCGATGCGCGGCTCACGCGGATCACCACGCGGGCCAGATGATCTACCTCTGCAAGGAGCTCGCACGCCCTCCGCAAGATCATGAACGCACCCGAGAGACTCGAGACCGCTAGACTCCTGCTGCGCAGGCCGAGCCTCGCAGACGCCGAGTCCGTGTTCTCCCGGTACGCCAGCGACCCCGACGTCACCCGGTTTCTGGGTTGGCCCATGCATCGCTCGATCGAGGACACGCGCCGATTCCTCGAGTTCAGCGAGTTGGAATGGGAGCGGTGGCCCGCCGGCCCGTATTTGATCGAGTCTCGCGACGACCGACGACTACTTGGCAGCACCGGCCTTGGTTTCGAAACGCCTTTTCGAGCCGCAACCGGATACTTGCTGGCCAGGGACGCGTGGGGCCTGGGATACGCGAGCGAAGCCTTGCAGGCCATCGTCGCCCTCGCACCGGACATCGGCGTTCGCAGACTCTACGCGCTCTGTCATCCCGAGCAACTCGCATCCCAGCGTGTCCTCGAGAAAAACGGATTCGATCGTGAAGGCCTGCTCCGATGCCATTCGGTGTTCCCCAATCTGAAGCCCGGGGAGCCTTGCGACGTCCTCTGCTACGCGCGGGTGTTCGGGGTCGGTTTGTAGCGAGGGTGATTTTCGTCCCGGCCGCCAAATATCCCGCCTTCGTTATTTCTCGTCCCGAAGAGGCTCCACGCTCTACGTCGTTGGGTGCATTGGTTTTGCAACGGAGTTCCCCTCACACCCTTATTTGACAATGAGGCCCGCCACAATAAGAGTGTTATCCGGACGACGCGGCAGCACGATGAGCCCTGGAGCGAATTCTACAGTTGCGATCGCCATGCTATCTGCTGTGTTAGTGGTGCCGTATTTCGTGATGGCCGGACAGGACGCAGCACCCAACGGTACCATTTGTGTCGCGCGTGTGAGCGAACCCACGTCTGGCGAAAAGTCGCTGGCAAATGCGACGGGATCGAATCCCGAGCCGGACTACTCGGTGCAGGTCGACCGAGGTGAGCTAGTCGGAGTGCCGCGCTCCGCAAAAGGTGACAAGCGCGGCGTTCTGATGGAAGGGCTTGACGTTGGCTCTCGGCATCTGATCGTCATTCGTCACAAAGGTCGCGTTGTCGAGTCCTTCTACTTCCGCTATCCGAACGATGAACCGAAGCAGTGCCTCTTTCTCAATGAGCTCTACCTCACATGGCAAATGTGGCCGATGGAAAAAGCGCCCTGGTGCAAATGCCAGGACGCCGGATAACTCGCGCTTGCAGCGGACGTGGCCCGCGTTTCGGCTAGCATAGTGCCAATATGAGCGGCGTCGCCTTCGGCAGCACGGTGCCGCTACGGCAGGCCGGCCACGCCGCTGAAGCGCAGTGTTATACACCCATGGAGAATCGTGCCAGTCACAGCTAGCTCGTGAAGTCGAGTGCACGGAGGGCTTCAATGGAAGCACGGTGGACGGCATTGGTGCTCGCTGTGACGGTCTGGGGAGCTGTACTCGTCGCGTTCAGCGTGAGAATCACCCGCTTCGTCCTTACCCCAAGTCTAAAGCGTACGATTGGGACATCGATTCTCAAGGTTGTCGCTTCCCTTTGTCTCCTATTGCTGTATCTCGGCAGTCCATTCGGACAAGATATCGCCTTCTTCATGGCTTATGGACTCATATCTTCCGACCGCAGCTTCCATCTTGATTGGCCTTTGTACTCCTGGATCGCTCCGTCGATAGGCGTTGTTAGCCTGATCGTCACGACGCTTCTCGTTCGCCGTAAGTCTTACGAGAACGTTCTGCAGATCCGAATGGAATCGTGAGCGCTAACAAGACGCAGCTCGCGGCCCAGGGGGCGATGCACCGGACGATGAGAACGCGTGTATCCTGCGCCTGCAACGGACGTGGCCCGCATTTTCGGCTAGCACAGTGTAGTCATGAAGGGTGTCGCCTTTGGCTGCGAATTGCTGCTACCAAAGGCCGGCCACGCCGCTGAAGCGCAGTGTTGGGCCGCGCCAAACGAATCGGCGCGCTACAGTGCACGACTACGTGACCGTCTTCGATCTTGCCGAAGCGGGCTATCGCCAATGGCCCTTCGCCGCTTTTGGGCTCCTATTCGTTGGCGTTGGCATTCTGCTCGTTCGCCACCGCAGGCAGCTTCCTACCTCCGGTCCCACATGGTTTCGCTCCACCTTTCCTTTCCTGTTCCTAGGCTTCGCTGTGCTTTGGACGACGATTGGTTTTGTGGGTACGTACGGTCAGTACCATGTCCTCCGTCGCGCGTTGCGGGAAGGGCGTGTGGCGATCGTGGAGGGGCCAGTTGAGAATTTCGTCCCCATGCCCTACGCGGGACACGCGATGGAGAGCTTCACGGTCGGCGGGGTCCGCTTCTCGTATTCCGACTACGTGGTCACGGCCGGTTTCAACAACACGAGTTCTCACGGTGGGCCAATCCACGCCGGCCGCTTCGTTCGTATCGCTCACGTGGGAGACGATATCGTCCGCGTAGAAGTTCGACAATAGATCGCGCGCCGGCGGCTCGGTACGCGCGGTCTCACTTCGGAATGGAGCGGCGTGGCCTTTCCATGCGTGTAACAATGGAGCCCACATGAGAGGGCGAAGGCTTCGGGTAGCATCGTGCAGCCGCTATTCAGTTGGCCACGCCGCTCATTCCGGGCGTTTAGGCCCACCCTAATGGAGCGATGCCTTGTCTGCGGAGGCGACATGGGCCCCGTCGTTCTTCGCCTTGGAGATGCCCCTCCGATCCCTCCAAACAGAATGATCTACCCCACCATAGCCAAGGGGAGCATCGCCTTTTGCGATCTCTGTTTCGAAGCTGAGCGATTCGGCGAGCTCACGCCCGAGGATGTGGAGACGGTGACCTGGTTCTTCGGCGTGGCCTACGTCGACGACGATCCGGGACGCGCGGTGGAGTTGCTCGAGCTGATGTTGTCCAAATGGCGCGCGCCCGACCTCCTTTCTCCTTTGGGACGCGCATATCTGAGCGTCGGCCGGGTGAGAGAAGGGCTGGCGATGCTGCAAGTGGCGCTGTCATTGGATTCCGAGCACCCTTGGTCAAGTGAAGACCGTCTCCTCCTTGAAAACGAACGGGCCTAACTCCGGAACGGAGCGGTCGTGGCCTTTCCTTTCGGGTTACGATGGAGCCGGGATGAGAGGGCGAAGGCTTCGGGCGATGTCGTGCGGCTACCAAGTGACTGGCGACGCCGCTCATTCCGAGTGGTAGGTTGCTTTCTCAGGTCCATGCTCTACGCCTTCTGCGACGAGGACAACTCGAAGCATCCTCAGTTGAACTTCGCCTGTGTCCTGTTCTACCAGAATCGCTACACTCGCGGCGCGCCGAAAATTCACGCGTTGAGAAACGGCGGCAGCGATTTCTTGCAGGAGATGAAAAATGCGATCGAAGAACTCGGAGGCTTTAGCGTAGGTCCACGTTCCGATTCCCTGCTCGGCTAATGACGCCCGGGACGGTGGATGGGACCCGCGAGATTCCGCGGATGGCTCGCGTTAATACTGCGTGGGGCATCGGCATGATTTTGACCGTTGCGACTGCCCTCCGACGCGTCCTGGAACAGGGTTGGAACTTTCGTATTGTGGATCTTTGTTACGACTCAAAGAGCCTGACCGTGCCACACCGGGATGCGATCCATGAAACGCTTCGAGGACGAATGACGCAGTATGCCAACCAGTACGCCCGTATGCAGGGGAGAAATCAAGGGAAACCGCTGGCCGTTCGCCGTTTTTCAGAAGTTGTGAAACCCGGCACCAATCCACCCAATCAGTTTCAATTGGGCGTCTGGTTAGCTGACCGCGTCGGACGAGACGCCGAGCAACTGAGCGGCGGCGTCATTGAGTTGCACGATTTGTCGACATTGGGGGAGGAGACGCTCGCACAATGGGAAGCGGATTCGACAAGTGACCCAAACGCAACCTAACTTGCTTGCAGCGGATGTGGCCCCGCTCTTCTAGTAGCATGGTTGCCAGTACTCACGGCGGCAGCTTCGTCTGCCCGGTGCTACTACCCCAGGCTGACCACGCCGCTCATCCGCCGTGGTTAGACCCCCTCAGGGTACAGAGGCCTCCGTGGTACGCTTGTCGCGGTAACATATGAGCGGGGTCGTATTCGAGTGGGATCCCGCAAAGGCTATTGCCAACCTCGCCAAGCACGGCGTCACGTTCGAGGAAGCGCTCACCGTTTTCATGGATCCGGTTGCGCGCATTCATGGCGACCCTGATCATTCCGAATCCGAGGCGCGGGAGATCATCGTTGGCCATTCGATTCACCAGCGGCTCCTCCTTGTCAGCTTCGTGGAGCGAGGCGAGAAGGCGCGGCTCATCAGCGCCAGGGTTGCTACGAAGACAGAGCGACGAGATTATGAAGAAAAAGACAAGAAGTAGAAGGAGTGCCGATAGCGACGATCTCCGGCGGGAGTATCGGTTCGACTACCGTCGCGCGAAACCAAACCGTTTTGCCGCGCAGTTTGCCACAGGTTCGGTGGCAGTAGTGCTAGACCCCGACGTTGCCTCGGTATTTCAGACCTCCGACTCTGTAAACGCACTCCTGCGATCCGTGCTCGCGGCGATGCCACAGTCAGTTCAGCGAAGAGCGACGAAACGACAACGGGGGTCTAACATCAGTGCGTTGCAGCGGACGGGCGCGGACGGCAAGCGTGGCTCCCGCCGCTGAACGCGAGTGGTTAGACCGCTTTTGTCGATGAACACCGACGTTGAAGCGCACAATGAACGGCTGCGCGTCTTGCTTCCCCGGATATGGTGCCTGGCCAGCGCCATCCTTATCGGTACGGCGCTCGGTGAACTCCTGTATTTTTGGGCTACCGGTCGATGGTTGCGTAGCTCCAACTTGCCGGCTTGGATCACAGCGTTTGTCATGGCTTGCTTCGCCGCGGCCGCCGTCTGTGCTCGAGCGCGCTCAGGTTCACTCATGTCCGCGTTTCTGTTGGTCCTCCTTCGCATATCTTCAAACTTGACGCCCCCCGGCGACTGGACCACCAGAATCTGGGCTGCTGGACAAACGATGCAGATCGTGGCCGGTGGCCTTTTCGCTGTTTCCGGGAGGAACGTCAGTCGCCGCTTTCGAGTGTCTGTCCTTCTAATCACAGTCGCTATCGTCGTACTCCGGTACGCCACCATGGACTACTTGGATGAACTCAGCGCTATCCCTCGGCAATAGACGATCGCGTTCTAAACTTTGGGATGGAAGGGGCGGGGCTCTTCCCTCGGTTACGATCAAGCGGGAATGCGCGGGCGAAGTCTTCGGGTAACATCGTGCTGCTCCCAAGCGGCTGGGCACGCCGCTCATCCGCGGTGTATAGCCGACGGAGGACGATGAATGACACCGGGGAGCCCTGTAGATTTACCAGCCGTACCCGGAGTCACCCGATTCGACCGCGCGCCATCGTCGCTCGACTCGGGCTCGCGGTCAGCGCGCTTCTTGTCGTTTGTCGTGAGCCCAGACATGCGTAGGCGGTGAAGATGGGTCCGAACGCTGATGCATTTGATTTCCTCCTCGGCGATTGGGAAATCGCGATGCTCACAATGCCTGAGGGAAGCACGGTCGGACGTCGCGCAACCTTGAACGTACATCGCATACTGGACGGTGCCACGCTCCTCGACGAGATTCGTCATGTGGATCACGCCGGGCAGGTCAACTTTCGAGGTGCGACTTTTCGAACATACCTTCCCGATAGCGATCGATGGTACGTCTTGTGGATGATGGCGAACGTCGAGGGCTACAGCGAGTTGGACGCCCAGGTCATCGATGGCTAGGTCCACACGACTGGTATAGGAAGGGACCCCAGGGGTGAGCTGGCGGAGCGGAGCCGCCACGCGACCGCCTGCGTTGGAGAAGGGCGACTCGTTCCGGACCGAGTAACGTTTCTTCCCAGGTCGGAGCCATGTCCGAGACCGAGTCCCCAACAGCGCCTTCGAGCCGATATGCTTTCGTGAAGGATGCGCTTCTCGACCGGCCGTGGCACGAGGACAGAGTCTGCAGGCAACGCCGCAGTTTGTCCGCCGGGCGCAACCCCTCGACTCCTCCGACCTGTTGGACACGGGCCCCGTTCGGGCGTTGATTTGAAGCGATGCACCCTGTGGCCGGAGAAAGGAGCCCTCCATGTCGGAAATCGAAGACAAGGTCGTCGTCATCACGGGCGCGAGCAGCGGAATCGGCGAGGCCACTGCGCTCCTCCTCGCCGAGCGCGGCGCGAAGGTGGTGCTTGGAGCACGCCGAGTGGATCTCCTCGAGGCACTCGCTGACCGGATCGCGGGGGCGGGCGGCGAGGCGGCTTATGCGCGCACCGACGTAAAACGGCGCAAAGACGTATCCGACCTCGTGAGGCTGGCCTGTGAGCGGTACGGCAAGCTGGACGTTCTCGTCAGCAATGCCGGCATCGCGCCGCTCTCTCTCCTCGACGAGATGCGCGTCGAGGAGTGGGAGGAGATGATCGATATCAACATCAAAGGGGTCTTGTACGGCATCGCGGCAGCGCTGCCCATCTTCCGCAAACAGGGTTTCGGGCATTTCGTCAACACCGCTTCTACGGCGGGTCTCAAAACCGTGCCGAACCAGTCGGTCTATTCCGGAACGAAGTTCGCCGTGCGCGCCATCTCCGAAGGCTTGCGCCAGGAGGCCGGCGACAAGCTGCGGGTGACGATCGTCTCGCCCGGCTTCGTCCGGACGGACCTGGTGGAAGGCGTCGCAAATCCGCAGCTGAGAGCCCAGATCGTCGAGTCCCGAGACAAGTTTGCGATTCCGCCGGATGCGATCGCCCGCGCTATCGTGTTCGCCATCGAGCAGCCGTCCGATGTCGACGTGGGAGAGATAGTCGTCCGCCCCACTGCGCAGAGTTGACACCGCTGCTCCAAAGCGGAGTCCAGAGGATGGAGGAAGGTTGGACCCAAAGTGATGACGATCGCGCTCGCCTTGTTGCTGGCTATCTGTCCTCCGGACTCGGAGTGTGCGTCCTTCGAGGCGCGAATTCAGAAAGGTGAGCGCTTCGAGAAGACGTTCGGGCCGGGCCTCACCTTTCTCCTGGAGCCGAGGGAGTATGGGTGGGAGATCATCGTGCGCGACGATCGTCCGGAAGAGAACATCGCGCGCCTGACCCCGCCGTTCCATTTCGCGCCCAATCCCCGCTATCTGGAGGGATGGCACTTTCGGAATCTGGAGAACACCGGCCCGAACGATGGCAGCGTCAATGCGCCGCAGGAGGAGCGCGACTTCATCTTCTCGCCGCAAGTCGGCCGGTCCATCGACTACCCCGTGACCACGGCCCAGGCGACGGAGCTTTCCGCATTTGGCCGCGGCCTGTTGGTCGTGAAGTCGATGGAACTGGGCAATCTTGAAAGGGGCGAGCGCGCTCATTTCGAGCGCCTCGAGTTCGAGGTCCAACTGAGCTGGCCGTCGTCGTGGTCAAAGGACCAGCACGAGCGACCGGCCGTCCCGCTCTCGGGTCGTCGGTTCCCCCGTCCGAACGCGTGCGCGACCCGGCACTAGTAGCGAGGTCGATTTTCGTCCCCTATAATCGAATCACATACACCAACGGTATCTCCTCCCGGTCTCGTAGGCTCGTCCGCGAATGCGCTCGTCTGAAAGGAGCTCTCTGTGATCCCTGGGCTGATCTTTCTCGGACTCATCGTCGTCTTCATCCTGTTCCTGGTCGGCATCTACAACAACCTGGTCACTCTGAGGAACCGCTTCAAGAACGCGTTCTCCCAGATCGACGTGCAGCTCAAGAGGCGCTACGACCTGATCCCGAACCTCGTCGAGACCGCGAAGGGCTACATGAAGCACGAGCGGGAGACGCTCGAGGCGGTCATCCAGGCGCGGAACCAGGCGGTCACCGCCGAGGGGCGGGCGGCGGCGAACCCCGGCGACGCGAACGCGATGAAGGGCCTGATGGGAGCCGAGGCGGCTCTCACCGGCGCCGTCGGCCGGCTCTTCGCCCTCATGGAGTCGTACCCCGACCTCAAGGCCAACCAGAACATGCTGCAGCTCAGCGAGGAGCTGACCTCGACCGAGAACCGGGTGGCTTTCTCCCGCCAGGCGTACAACGACGCCGTCACCGAGTACAACATCTCCCGGGAGAGGTTCCCGAACGTGATCATCGCGAACAGCATGGGATTCACCGCGGCGCCGCTGTTCGAGGTGGAGACGAAGGAAGAGCGTCAGGCGCCGAAGGTGAGTTTCTAAACGGGCGCGTAACAGCGGCGCCCGGAGGGCGCCTTTTTTCCGCGCTGGGGGTGGGGCCCCAGCGCAATTAGAAGATGGACTTCTTCCAGCATCAGGACCAGGCGCGCAAGGCGAGCCGCCTCCTTCTCCTCTATTTCGCGCTCGCGGTCGTCGCCATCGTACTGAGCGTCCATCTCGCCGTCAGCTTCCTCCTGATGTGGGTCTCGTCGAGCACCGTCGAGCCCTTCGATTGGTTTCGGCTCGACCGCTTCGTGGTCCTCGCGGGAGGAGCTCTCTTGATCATCACCGCCGGCAGTCTCTACAAGATCTGGAGGCTCAGGGACGGCGGCCATACCGTGGCGCGACTCCTCGGCGGGCGGCCGATCGACCCCAACACCACGGATCCCGCGGAACGGCGTCTTCTCAACGTCGTCGAGGAGATGTCGATCGCGGCCGGCCTTCCCGTTCCCACGATCTATCTCTTGGATAAAGAGGACGGCATCAACGCCTTCGCCGCCGGCTTCACGCCTCAGGACGCGGTCCTGGGCGTGACCGGAGGCACCATGCGAATCCTGAACCGTGAGGAGCTGCAGGGAGTCATCGCCCACGAGTTCTCCCACATCTTCAACGGCGACATGAGCCTGAACCTGCGGCTCATGGGAGTCCTTCACGGAATCCTGGTCATCGCGCTCATCGGGTACTTCATCCTGAGGTCCACGCTGCGGGCCGCCTCCAGCCGGAAGGGCGGCGGGGCCGTCGTGGTGCTGCCCGTGCTGGGCTTGACGCTCATCGTCATCGGTTATGTCGGGGTCTTCTTCGGCCGGGTCATCAAGAGCGCGGTCTCGCGGCAGCGCGAGTTCCTCGCGGACGCCTCCGCCGTCCAGTTCACGCGCAACCCTGGCGGGGTCGCGGGCGCGCTCAAGAAGATCGGCGGCCTGGTGCAGGGATCCCTCGTCATGAGCCCTCACGCGGAGCAGGCGAGCCACTTCTTCTTCTCCGACGGGAAGCTCGGGAAGGTGCGCATGGCCCTCGCGGGCAGGACCCACTTCGACTTCCTCTCGACTCACCCTCCGCTCGCCGACCGCATCCGCCGCATCGACCGGAGCTGGAACGGGGCCTATCCCAAGGTCGAGCCTGTCGCGCTCAGCGATCTCGAGCCGAAGGCCGGCCCCAGGGACAAGCGCGCCGCGGAGATCTTCACCGCCCTTCCCGCCCAGCTCACCGCCCTCATCGGAACGCTGGACCAGGCGCACCTCGATCACTCGCGGAAGCTCCTTTCGGAAATCCCGGAACGCGTTCGCTCCGCGGCCCACGACCCCTCGGGAGCGCGCGGCGTGGTGCTCGCGCTCCTGACTTCGACGGAGCCCGAGGTCCGGCAGAAGCAGTTCCAGACGCTCGCCGGCTCCGACGAGCTCCTGCTGCGAGAGACCGAGGCGCTCGCTCCCCTTCTCGAGTCGAGCCCCCGCGAGATCCGCCTTCCGCTCATCGACCTCGCCCTTCCCGCGCTTCGAAGGCTCTCTCCGGCGCAGTATCAGGACTTCATGAAGCACGTCGATAGCTTCGTCCGGGCCGACCGTCAGATCGACCTGTTCGAGTACACCTTGACTCATGTCCTCGATAGGCACCTGAAGCCGGCGTTCTCGCGGACGCGGCCCCCGACGGTCGAGTTCTACGCTCTGCCGGCGCTGCGAAAGGAGTGCGCGGTGCTGCTCTCGGCGGTCGCTCACGCTGGCCACAAGGAGCCCGAGGGCGCGAAGCGCGCGTTCGCCCAGGGTGCGAGGGAGCTGAACGGGCTCTCGCTCTCGCTCCTTCCTCTGGAGCAGGCCGGGCTCTCCGGCGTGCGGGATTCGCTCGCCAGGCTCGAGAAGCTCTCGCCCAAGCTCAAGAAGGACGTCATGCGCGCCTTCATCGCTGCGAGCGCCTTCGACGCCACCATCACCGTGGGTGAGGGCGAAGTGCTGCGCGTCATCGCGGATTCCCTCGGCCTTCCCATGCCGCCGTTCCTCCCCGGCCAGAAGATCGCGTCCCCGACGGCTCCTTGACGCCGACCCGCCTTCGGCATAGCTTTCCCGCGATGATCCCCAAGATCGCTCTCGGACTCGCTCTTTTCCTCGGCGCGATCGGCTTTGCCGCCGCCTCGGAGGAGCCGTTCAAGCTCGGCACGTTCGAGTACCGCGGTGAGGAGCTCGTCGGCGTCGTCCTCCGCGATCGCTACGTGGTCGACCTGGCGCGCGCGAACGCCTCTCTCCAGCGGCACGAGCCGCTCTGGGTGAAGCTTCCCATGCCCGAGGACATGAAGGACCTGATCGGGCGCTACGAATATGGACTGAAGGAGCGGGTTCACGCGATCGTGGACCGGGTTCTCCCCCACCTCGAGGGCCCCGAGCGGCCCGTCTATGTCCACGATCTCGCCGACCTCCACGTTTTTCCGCCGGTCGAGCCCGGGATGATCCTGGCCGCCGCGCTGAACTACTGGGCCCACGCACAGGAGATGACGACCGGCGTGCCGGCCCAGATGTCGGATTCGAAGGCCCTCGACGACGCGCCGGTCTCGATGGATTTCTTCTGGGAGCGCAAGCCCGAGGATCGGCGCCAGAACCCCTATCTGTTCTTCAAGCCGCCGCGGATCGTCATCGGCCACGAGTCGCCCATCCTGATGAAGCCCAAGCGGGAGCAGCTCGACTGGGAGTGCGAGTTCGCCGTGGTCGTCGGAAAGCCCGCGAGCCACGTTCCCATCGCCGAGGCGCGGGATCACGTTTTCGGCTACACCCTCATGAACGACGTGGGAGACCGCGAGGGCCGGGGCGACAACCGCTATGGCTCCGACTGGCTGGTCTGGAAGAGCACCGACACCTTCGCCCCGCTCGGCCCGTTCATCGTTCCCAAGGAGTTCATCGCCGACCCGCACAAGCTCCACATCTGGTTCGACCTTTCCGGAAAGAGGATGCAGGACGCATCCACGGAGCTGATGCAGCACTCGATCGACGAGCTCCTGCACTTCGTGTCGAACAACATCATCCTGCAGCCCGGTGACGTCATCGCCACCGGCACCCCTTCGGGAGTGGGTTACGCGCGAGTGCCTCCGGTCTTCATGAAACCGGGAGACGTGGCGGAGTGCTCGGTCGAGGGCATCGGCACCCTTCGGAACCCGATTGCCATGTGGTCCGACGTGATGCGTCCATGAGCGCTTTTCCCACCGTCGACGTCTCGAAGACCGACGCGGTCACCGCGCGGGAAGTGGACCGCATCTGCCGCGAGACGGGATTTCTCGCCGCCGTCGGACACGGTGTCTCGAAAGGTCTGATTCAGGACGCCTGGGGAACAGCGGCCGAGTTCTTCGACCTTCCGCTCGAAAAGAAGATGACGGTGGCCATGCCGTTTCCCGGCTATCCCTACGGCTACTCCCCGTTCGCGAAAGAGGCGCTCGCCGCGTCGCGCGGAGAGACGACACCTCCGGATCTGAAGGAGAGCTTCAGCATCGGACCCCGTTCGACGTGGGATGCGACCGGCTGGGATCCGTCCCAGGGCTTCAACTCGGCTCCAACGCTCTGGCCGGCGGAGCCGGAGAGGCTCGAGGAGGTGTTTCGCCGCTACTTCTCCGAGATGGGAGAGCTCACTTGCCGGATCCTGTCTCTCTTCGCTCTCGCGCTCGACCTCCCTTCCGACTTCTTCGCCACGGCGGTCGACCGGCACGCGAGCGCGCTACGGGCCCTCGACTACCCCGCTCTCGATTCCCCTCCGGGCCCGGGGCAACTGCGAGCCGGCGCCCACAGCGACTACGGAAGCCTCACGGTGCTCCTCGCGGAGCCGGGCTCGCGCGGGCTCGAGATCCTGCACCCCGACGGAAACTGGCAGGCGGTCCCCATCGAAGGGGGAGCTTTCATCGTCAATATCGGCGATCTCATGGCGAGGTGGTCGAACGACCGGTGGGTCTCGACCGTCCACCGCTGCAGCTGCGTGGGATCGCAAAAGCGCCGCCGATCGATCGCATTCTTCCACCTCCCCAACTGGGACGCGGAGATCCGCTGTATCGGCGAGAATCCCAGGTATCCGCCGGTCGAGGCGGGCGCCTATCTCATGGAGAAGTTCCGGAGCACCGTGCGGGCATGATTCCCGTGCTCGCGGCGACCGCGATCGTAGGCGCGACGATCGTGAACCTCGAGGGCGGCCCTCACCTCGCGAACGCCGTCGTCGTCATCGAGGGCGATCGCATCCGCGCGGTCGAGGAAGCTGCCCCCGCAGGCGCTGAGCTCGTTCGCGGGGACGGCCTGTTCCTCCTCCCCGGACTCGTGAACCTCCACGTCCACCTGGGCCTGGTGCTTCCGGGGAGGATGGCCGCGGAGCTCGCGGACGAGACGGAAGCCGAGCTCGCGCTCCGGATGGCTTCGAACGCGCGGAAGTCGCTCGAGGCCGGGGTGACCACGATTCGGATCCCGGGCGACGGGCGACACGCGGATATCGCGCTCCGAGGCGCCGTCGAACGGGGCGAGGTGAAAGGACCCCGCATCCACAGTGCCGGCGAGATGGTCGACATCACCTCGGGCCACGGCGCCGACGGTGAGACCGCCGACGGACCCTACGAGCTCGTGAAGGCGGTACGGCGCGAGATCGGCGCCGGAGCCACCTGGATCAAGATCGCGATCTCCGGCGGCATCGCGACTCCCCGAGGAGACATCGCCGAAGCGCTGATGACCGACGACGAGATCGCGGCCGTGGTGGACGCGGCCCACCGTTTCGGAGCGAAGGTGACGGCGCACTCGGGATCGCCCCGGGCAACTTCGACCGCCGTCCGTCTGGGTATCGATTGCATCGAGCACGGATACTTCCTCACCCGCGAGGTGCTGCGGGAGATGAAGTCCAGTGGAACGTACTTCGTCCCTACGATCGTCGTGAGCCAGCCGAAGACGATGCCGTTCTTCGAGCGAATCGGCTCTCCTCCCTGGTATCTCGAACGGGTGAACACCGTCGGGCCCCGCCACTTCGAAGCGCTCCGGATGGCGATCGAGGAAGGGGTCAAAATCGGACTCGGGACCGATCAGTTTCCCTTCGAAGAGAACGACGGCACGACGGCCACGGTGCGAGAAATGGAGTACTACGTGGAAGCGGGGATGACGCCCCTCGCCGCCCTGAGATCGGCGACGATCGAAGCCGCGAGCCTCCTGGGAGTCGAGAGGGAAATCGGAACGATCGAGCCGGGGAAGTATGCGGATCTGGTCGCCATCCGTTCCGACCCCACCCGCAGCGTATCCGCCCTACGGGAAATCGTCTGGGTGATGAAGGGCGGCGACGTAGTCCTGGATCGACGGCACGACTAGCGCATCTCGAAGCGACGCCCTTCGGCACCCGGTATCGAAGGAAGGGACGCCGGTCAGAATCGCAGCCGGCCAACCGCACCGCCCGGAAAAGAGATAGAATCTCCCCGCCTTCGACCCGCCCCCCAGGGAAGGACCGAACCGATGACCTCTACCCACGATCGCCGCCGATTCCTCACAACCGGCGTCGCCGGCGGCCTCGGGCTCACGCTCGCGGGGCGAGCCCCGGCCCAGCGGCGGAGCAGCCTGTCTTCCTGCCGGCAGCCTTTCCTTCCCCAGCACGAGCCCGACGTTCTCGCGCGCCGCAGGCAGCTCGAACGGACGCGGGACCTGTACGTCTACGACTACGGGCGCGTACCCGAAGTACCGATGGTTGCGAACCTGCCGCGCTCCGAGCAGTTCTCGCTCCCGTGGCTCGCGCAGGGAGCGAGTCGCGCCGCCGACCTCCTGAGGAACTTCGCCGTGAAACCGAGCCGCGGTTCGGTCGAGTCGCTCGTGGCGGGCAACGCCGAAGGTCTCCTCGAAATCGCCCGGCAGTGCGCCTCGGCGGCATCAGAGCCGACGGAGCCCGAACGTCCGGAGAGCCTCGCCGACTACGCCTCTCTTTTCCGGACCATCGAGCTTCCGGGGATCGCCGGGACTTACCAGGACGACCGTGTCTTCGCTCGCCAAAGAGTGGCGGGACCGAACCCGCTCGTCATCCGGAGAATCAGCGGCCTCGACGACCGTTTTCCCCTTTCGGAGGCGACGTTCCGATCGGTT
Organism: uncultured Acidobacteriota bacterium; assembly: GCA_963716925.1. Taxonomy (GTDB): domain Bacteria; phylum Acidobacteriota; class Vicinamibacteria; order Marinacidobacterales; family SMYC01; genus DAISKN01. The sequence goes on from CAVQUX010000006.1 coordinate 677,656, forward strand.
CTTCCCGGCGATCGACTGGAGGCGGCGGCCCAGGAGGGCCGTCTGTTTCTCGCCGACTACCGCGGGCTCGAGCACGTTCCGCTGGGGCTCTTTCGCGGCGTCCCCAAGTTCCTCTCCGCACCGCTCGCGCTCTTCGCCGTGACCAAGCGCTCGGGAGAGCTCGTTCCCATCGCCATCCAATGCGAGCAGGAGCCCGGTCCGGCGAACCCGATCTTCACGAAGAGAGACGGCCATGCCTGGTCGATCGCCAAGACGATCGTTCAGATCGCCGATGCGAACCTTCACGAGGCGGTGAGCCATCTCGGGCGCACTCATCTGTTCGTCGAGCCCTTCGTCATCGCGACCGAGCGCCAGCTCGCGGAAAACCATCCGTTGCGGCTCCTCCTGCGGCCTCATTTCGAGGGAACGCTCGCCATCAACGAGCTCGCCCATAGAACGCTACTCGCGCCCGGTGGGTTCGTGGACGAGCTCCTGGCGGGGACGCTCGAAGCCTCCCTTCAGCTCTCCCTCGACGGAGTCTCCAGCTACTCCTTCGACGTCGCGATGCTCCCGAACGCCCTCAGGGAGCGCGGGGTCGACGACGGGGCCGCGCTCCCCGACTACCCCTACCGGGACGACGCGCTCTTGTATTGGAACGCGATCCGGACCTGGGTGGGCGACTACCTCAGGACCTACTATCGCTCGGAGGCCGATCTCAGGGACGATTCCGAGCTCGGCGACTGGTACCGCGAGCTCGTCGCTCCCGACGGCGGTCGGGTCAAGGGATTCGGAAGAAACGGCGCTCTAGGAGGGTTGAACGACCTGATCGACGCCGCGGCGCTGCTGGTCTTCACCTCGAGCGTGCAGCACGCGGCCGTGAATTTCCCCCAGTTCGACCTCATGACCTACGTCCCCAACATGCCGCTGGCCGGTTTCGCCGGGGGGCCGCCATCGAACGGCGCCGGCGAGCAGGACCTTCTCGATCGGCTCCCGCCGCTTCCGTCGGCGCGCCTCCAGCTCGTCATTCTCTATCTCCTGGGCACGATCCACCACACCACACTCGGCGAGTACCGCCCGTCGGAGATTTGCGATCGACGGATACAGGGGCCCCTCCGCTCGTTCCGGGACGAGCTCGAGAGAATCGGAACGACCATCGGAGAGCGAAACCGCGTCCGGGCGCCCTACAGGTTCCTCGAGCCCGGGGGCATCCCGCAAAGCATCAACATCTGATACCGGCGAGATGGACGAGCTCTAGACCGATCTCTCGACCACCGAGGAGCGATCGATCGCGGCGATGGTCGTGGTCCCCATCTGCTTCATCACCAGGACCAGCTCTCTTCGCAGGATATCGAGAACCGCCTCGACCCCCGGCTGCCCGAACGACGCCAGCCCCCAGAGGTAGGGCCTTCCCACGCAGACGGCGTCCGCCCCCAGAGCGAGGGCCTTGAAAACGTCGGTGCCGCGCCGGAAGCCGCCGTCGACCAGGACCGCGATGCGGCCGCCGGCGGCTTCGACGACTTCGGGGAGACACTCGATGGTGCCCCGGGTGCTGTTCTCCGCCCGTCCTCCGTGATTCGAGACGATGACTCCGTCGACGCCGTTCTCGACGGCGAGACGGGTGTCTTCGGCGGTGACGATGCCTTTGATCAACAGTTTCCTCGTCGTCGTGTCCCGGAGCTTCCGCACGAACTCCCAGGTCAGGCCTTCCTCGTAGTTGGTCTCGCCCTCGAGCTCGAGCCCGTCGTACATCGGCTTGGTGCGGATGTAATCCTTGAAAGCGCTCGGATGACAGGCGGAGCAGTCGCGGGTGTCGAGCCTCGCGAACCGCTTCACCGTTTCGCGATTGCTTCCGCCCTGGAGGTCCACCGTCAGCACCACCGCGCTGCAGCCCGCGGTCTCGACGCGCTTCACCAGAGCGCGGGTGGTCTCCCAGTCGTACTCCGCGTAGAGCTGATACCAGATTGGAGCGCCCCGCGCCTCGATGACCTCCTCCACCCCGGTCGAGGTCACCGTCGAGAGAATCTGGAGATGGTTCCCCGCCCGGGCTCCGCGCGCCACGGCGACCTCGCCATCGGGATGAAACGCCCTCTGCCGCCCGGTGGGAGAGAGGACGATCGGCGTCGGCCACCCGGAGCCCAGGACCTCGGTCGTCGTGTCGATCCGGCGCACGTCGACGAGTCGCCGCGGGCGGAGCTGGAACCTCGAAAACCCCTCGCGGTTCGCGCGGATCGTCCCATCATCGTCGGTGCCGGTCGTGAGGTAGCCCCAGTGGGCTGGGTCGAGCTCCTTCTGGGCCCGGACCTCGAAGTCGAATACGTTGATCGCTTCTTCGGGAGAGGCGATGGCTCCGTCGCCCTTTCCTGCGAACTTGTACGTGGACTGGCCCACGAGCGCCAGCGCCGGGCTCTGCGCCAGGAACTTCAGGAGGGATCGGCGGCTTTTCGAGTGGATGGAGTGAAGGTCTCGCAGCATGGCGAATTCTTCCACAAAGGCCGCGCGGAAACTACCGCCGGGCGACGGGGCGGGCGGGTCGACCGGGCATCCTTCGGGGAGCGGGCTTCGCCGCCTTCTCGCGCTTCTTCGCGAGCTGCGCGATCAAGCCCACGACCAGCCCGATTCCGGCGCCGTAGAGGCCCCACATTCCCGCGCGCCCGAAGTCCACGAGCTTCGCTTCCTTCCCGCCCTGGGTCGCCGCCGCGGACGCTTCGAAGATGGGCCGGTAGCGGTCGAACGTCTGAGGCGTCGCGGTGTAGGTGAGGATGGCCCACTCGTCGTTGCCGCCGGGGATCATGTACTGCATCTGGCGCATCGGGAGATCCGGGTTCTGCACGTCGTAGACCGCGCGAACCACGGGAATCCCGCCGAGGCTGGCGAGGCCGTGCTCGATGACGACCACGGGTCCGCCGAGAAGCTTCGAATACTCGACGGGGAGCATCGCTTTGTGCTCGTTCGCAAAGTCCTCGCTCACTTTGAGGGCTCCCGACTGTACCACCGCGTTGAAGTTCTCGTAGAAGCCGTCCTCCTCCCGGAGGTCCATGCCGAAGGCGGCATACTTGCCGCTTTTGGCCTCGGTCACGATCGCATCCGGAAGACCGGCGAAAGTCGCATCGGGAAGCCCGGGAGAGAGGTCGCGGAATCCGTCGGGAATTCGGAACCGGAAGGCGGTCGCGGCCTCCACGGGGAGCGCGGAAAGACAAAGCACCAGGGCGAGAGAGCGCGCGGTCATCGTCGACTCCTTTGGGTTCGTAAACTTGTGAGGTTTGCCTCCAGGATCCCACTCCCGTTCGGGGAGCGCAAGCGCGGGCCTTGAGGTAGACTCGTCGCTCGGGGAGACGCGGAAGCAGACATCGTCATGATCGACCTCAGAAGCGACACCGTCACCCGTCCGACGGAGCCCATGCGCGCGGCCATGGCCCGAGCCGAAGTCGGCGACGACGTTTACGGGGACGACCCGACCGTCCGGGCGCTCGAAGAGCGAACGGCAGAGATCCTGGGCAAGGACGCCGCGGTGTTCATGCCCACGGGGTCGATGAGCAACCAGGTCGGGCTCCGCGCCCACACCGAGGCCGGCGACGAGATCCTGGCGGACGCCGGCGCCCACATCTTTACCAGCGAGGGCGGGGCTCCCGCGGCGCTCTCCGGGATCCAGGTGAAGGGCCTTCCAGGCGTGAACGGCATTTTCACCGCGGACGACGTCCTGCGATCCGTTCGGGTCCCCCACCCATTCAACCCGCAGACCCTTGCTCCCCCGACGAAGCTGCTGGCGGTGGAGAACACCCACAACGGAGGCGGCGGGACCGTCTGGCCGCTGGAGCGCATCGAAGAAGTGGCCCGGGCGGCGAGGAGCCGGGGCCTCGCGATGCATCTCGACGGTGCGCGTCTCTGGAACGCCTCGGCGGCGACGGGAATCCCGGAGGCGAAGTACGCCTCCTTCTTCGACTCGGTGAGCGTCTGCTTCTCGAAAGGCCTGGGGGCGCCCGTGGGCTCCGCGCTCGCGGGACCCTCGGTGTTCGTCGAGAGAGCGCGCCGCTTCAAGCAGATGTTCGGCGGCGGGTTGCGACAGGCGGGGGTGCTCGCCGCCGCCGCGCTCTACGCCGTCGAAAACCATAGGAAGGACTTGGGCGCCGATCACGAGAAAGCGCGACGGCTGGCCGAGGCCCTCGCGGAGCTCCCGGGAATCGAGATCGACGTTTCGCTCGTGCACACGAACATCGTGCGCTTTCGCGTCACCGGAACGTCGCCCTTCGAGTTCGTGGAGAGGTGCCACAGAGAAGGCGTCCATATGCTGGGCTCGAGTCCGGATCGCGTCCGCGCGGTGCTCCACCGCGATGTATCGTCCGAACAGGTCGGTGCCGCTATCTCCGCGATTCGACGGGCCGTCCCCACCCCGGTCAAATCTTAGCGTTTCAAGCTAATATTTATTTGCTTGACAGAAGCTAACAAAGTGACTAACATTCCGAACTGTTAGCACCCGGCCATTGCGAGTGCTAACGCTCGCGGAGTTCGAAACACAAATGCCATTCGCTCACTGGGATCCGGTCCGTGAGCTCCTGTCGCTGCAGGAGCGCATGAATCGGATCATCGACCAGACGTTGTCCCGGAGCCACTCCGAGGGGGAGCTTTCGTCCTCCGGAGCCTGGTCTCCGGCGGTGGACCTGTACGAATCCGACAAGAGTCTCATCCTGAAGGCGGAGCTCCCTGAGGTGGAACAGAGCGACATCGAGCTCAGCATCGACGAGGATCGCATCACGCTTCGGGGTCAGAGACGTCTTCGGGAAGAGGTGAGCGAGAAGCAGTTTCTTCGCATGGAGAGGTCCTATGGGCCGTTCCACCGAACGTTCGAGCTTCCATCGAGTGTCGACGCGGAGAAGGTCAAAGCGGAGTTCAAGCGCGGGGTTTTGACGGTCACCATGCCCAAGCGGGCCAGCGAAAAGGGCCGTCAGATCCCGATCAGCGGTTGACGTTACAGCAAATCAAGGAGGAGTGAGGCAGATATGAAGATCAAACCCATCAAGGACAATATCGTCGTCAAGCGGCTCGAGGAGGATGCGGAGAAGAAAGTCGGTTCCATCATCATCCCCGACTCCGCGAAGGAAAAGCCGTTGACCGCCGAAGTCATCGCCGTCGGCTCCGGCCGGACCCTGAAGGACGGAAAGAAGGTCCCTCTCGAGGTCAAGGTGGGCGACAAGGTGCTCGTCGGCAAATACTCGGGCTCGGAAGTCAAACTCGACGGAAAGGAGTACCTGATCCTGAAAGAGGACGAGGTACTCGGAGTCGTCGAATAAATTCTGGAGGAATGTAAAATCATGGCAAAGCAGATTGTTTATCACGAGGAGGCGCGGCAGGCGATTCTTCGCGGCGTGAACCAGCTCGCGACCGCCGTTCGCGTCACTCTCGGCCCCAAGGGCCGAAACGTCGTTCTGGAGAAGAAGTTCGGCTCCCCGGTGGTCACCAAGGACGGCGTCACCGTCGCCAAGGAGATCGAGCTCGAGGATCCGATTGAGAACCTGGGCGCCAAGATGGTGCGCGAGGTCGCGTCCAAGACCTCGGACGTCGCCGGCGACGGCACCACCACCGCCACCGTTCTCGCCCAGGCCATTTTCCGCGAGGGTCTCAAGTACGTGGCCGCCGGAAGCAACCCCATGGATCTCAAACGCGGCATCGACAACGCCGTCGCCGCGGTGGTGGACGAGGTCCACAAGCTCTCGAAGCCGGTCAAGGGAAAGATGATCGCCCAGGTGGGAACCATCTCCGCGAACGGCGACGAGACCATCGGCAGCATCATTGCCGAGGCCATGGAGAAGGTCGGCAAGGACGGAGTCATCCAGGTCGAAGAAGCCCGGACGCTCGAGACCAGTCTCGAGATCGTCGAGGGAATGCAGTTCGACCGCGGCTACCTCTCCCCCTACTTCGTCACCGACCCCGAGCGGATGGAAGTCGTTCTCGAGGACGCGCTCATCCTCGTTCACGAGAAGAAGATCTCCAACATGAAGGACCTCCTCCCGGTGCTGGAGAAGGTCGCCCAGTCCGGCAAGCCCCTGCTCATCATCGCCGAGGACGTCGAGGGCGAAGCTCTCGCCACCCTGGTGGTCAACAAGCTCCGGGGCACGCTCCGGGCCTGCGCCGTCAAGGCGCCGGGCTTCGGCGATCGCCGCAAGGCCATGATGGAGGACATCGCCATCGTTACCGGCGGAAAGGCGATCTTCGAGGACCTCGGGATCAAGCTCGAGAACCTGCAGATCTCCGACCTGGGCCGCGCCAAGAAGATCATCATCACCAAGGAAGACAGCACCATCGTCGAAGGCGCGGGGAAGAAGGCCGATATCGAGGGCCGCATCAAGCAGATCCGCGCTCAGATCGAAGAGACGACCTCGGACTACGATCGTGAGAAGCTCCAGGAGCGGCTCGCGAAGCTCGTCGGCGGAGTCGCGCTCATCAAGGTCGGTGCCGCCACCGAGACCGAGATGAAGGAGAAGAAGGCCAGGGTCGAGGACGCGATGCACGCGACCAAGGCCGCCGCCGAAGAGGGAATCGTCCCCGGCGGAGGCGTCGCTCTCCTTCGGGCCGGCGCCGTCCTCAAGAAGCTCCAGAAGAAAGAGGACGCCAACGAGGACGAGCGCATCGGCATCGGCATCATTGCCCGGGCCATCGAAGAGCCCATGCGCTGGATCGCGCAGAACGCGGGCGAAGAGGGCTCGATCGTGGTCAACAAGGTGCGGGAGCTCGAAGGCGAGAACGGGTACAACGCTGCGAAGGGCAAGTACGAGAACCTGGTGAACGCCGGCGTCATCGACCCCACCAAGGTCGTTCGCTACGCTCTCCAGAACGCGGCCTCCATCGCGGGGCTCATGCTCACCACCGAGGCCTTGATCTCCGAGATTCCGGAGAAAGACGAGAAGAAGGCCGGCGGCGGTGGCGGAATGCCGGGTGGAATGGGAGACATGGGCGACTACTGAGACGTTTCGTCCGAGGCCCGGGTCGCTTGGGCGGCCCGGGCTTTTTTCTTTTGTGCGAGCCGCTAAACGCCGCTTTCCCTTTTCCGGCGATCTTTGCCACAATGGCCGGAGTCCCATGGCGAGCGGAACCCCGCGACGCGTCGATTTCAAAGACGGCATCCCCGTGAGCGTTCGCTCGTTCCTGGTCTCGGGAAAGGGCAGGCTCCTGAACCTGTCGTTGACCGGCGCCTACGTCGCCACGCCCATGTATCTCCTCCCGCAGGCCCGGTTGCGGCTTTCCATCGTCCTCCGCGAGGAGAAGCGCTGGGTCGAGGCCGACGCCGTCGTCGTGTGGGAGAACCGGGGAACGGTGGGGAGGCGCGACGGACTTCCCCCCGGGTACGGTCTCAAGTTCGTCGATCTGCCGAAGGACACCGTGCGGACCATCGAGCAGCTGTTGAACGGCGGCGGTGTCTTCCCCCTCCCCGCTCCCCGCCGACCCGTTCCGCCGCCCAGAACCAGAGAGCCCGAGCCCGAGGATCTGGTGGAAGAGCCGATTCCCGAACCGGTAGCCGAGCCGATCCGGGCTCCGGTGCGAGACGCGGTCCAGGAAATGGCTCGCGAGGACGAGCGCGAGGGGCCGCCCTTTCGACTGCGGAAGGACGTCGTGGAGCGCCATGTGCCCGAGAGCTCGCCGGGAATCTTCGTGCTCTCCTACGATCGCACGCAGGAGACGCGGGTCGGACGGGCCGACGAAGACCTTCGGGCGACGCTCGCGACGTTCGAAGGCGAGTATGCCTATTTCTACTTCGAGGCCATCGACGCCGGCGACGAGCGCTACTACCGCGAGTGCGAGCTCTTCCACCGGCTCGGCGGCGACCGCGGGCAGCTCGACAACCACTCGCACCCCAAGCCGCCGGACTCGCTTCCGAGCTCGGACTGCCCGGTCTGCGTCGCCGCGAAGCTTCGTTAGCGCGCTAGAATGCGAGTCATGCGACTCGCCAGCGCTCTATTCGCACTCCTCATCTCATCCGCGTCGGGCAGCGACGACTGGCCTCAATGGCGCGGCCCCAATCGGGACGGGCTTTCCCTGGAAACAGGACTCTTGCAGAGCTGGCCCGCGGGCGGTCCTCCTCTCGTCTGGAAGGCCGCCGGCCTGGGCAATGGGTACTCCACCGTGACCGTCCACCAGGGCCGCATATTCACTCTAGGGGCGGCGAAAGACATCGAGTACCTCATCGCCCTCGACGCCGGGACCGGAAAGGAGCTCTGGCGGACGCGGGTCGGCCGACGGTACGAGAACAACCGGGGCGACGGGCCCCGCGGCGCGCCGACGGTCGATGGCGGGCGGGTCTATGCTCTCGGCGGAAACGGGGATCTCGCTTCGGTGGACGCGGCGACGGGAAAGACGATCTGGCACGTGAACCTGCTCTCGCGCTTCTCGGCGGGAAACATCGGCTGGGGAATCAGCGAGTCTCCGCTGGTGCTCGAGGATCGCGTCCTGGTGAACGCCGGCGGAAGAGGCGGCTCCCTCGCGGCGCTGGCGAAGACGGACGGCGCGACCCTCTGGGCCGGCGAGAGCGACGAGGCCGGGTACTCGTCGGCGGTCGTGGCGGACATCCGGGGAGTCCGACAAGCGGTCTTCTTCACTGGCGAGAGGGTCGTCGGAGTCCGGGTCGACGACGGCTCGGTGCTCTGGAGCTACCGGCGTGTCTCGAATCGCACCGCGAACGTGGCGACACCGATCGTCCGCGGAGACTTCGTTTTCGTTTCTTCCGATTACGGCACCGGCTGCGCCCTTCTCGAGATTCAAGGAGGGGCTTCGGGAATGTCGGCGCGCGAGGTCTACTTCCACCAGGACATGAAGAACCACCACGCGACCTCGGTCCTGGTCGAGGACACGCTCTTCGGCTTCTCGAGCAGCATCCTGACGGCTCTCGATTTCTCGACCGGCGAGGTCCTGTGGCGCGATCGCAGCGTCGGCAAGGGATCGCTGGTGGTGGCCGACGGACGGCTCTATCTCTTCGGCGAGAATGGGATCGCGGGGCTCGCCGAGGCGACGCGGGCGGGCTATCGCGAGACCGGGCGCTTCGAGCTCCAGACCAGCGGCTCTCCGACGTGGTCGCATCCCGTAGTCGCGAACGGGAGACTGTATCTCCGCGACCAGGAAACGCTCTACTGCTACAACGTGAAGAAGTAGAGCATGGTCTCCGGGGATGAGGAGATCGATCGACTCTACCGGCTTCCCCTCGGGGATTTCGTCCAGGCGCGGAACGATCTCGCCGCGGCCCTGAAGAAGGGCGGCGACCCCGAGGCGGCCCGACGGGTCCGGGAGCTTCCAAAGCCGAGCGCCTCGGCCTGGGCCATCAACCAGCTCTACTGGACGGCGAGGCCGGCGCTTTCCGATCTCATCACCGCCTCGGATCGCTATCGCCGGGCCCAGCAGGCGGCGCTCGCGGGAGACGGGTCGGAGCTCCCCGCCGCGGAACGAGAGCGCGCGAAGGCGATCGAGGAGGCGCTGCGGCGCGTCCGAGACATTCTTTCGAAGGGCGGCCAGGCCGCGAGCGATTCCTTGATGCGGCGGGTCACGACCACCCTCGAAGCCATCGCGAGCTTCGGAAGCGACAACCCCAATCCCCTGAGAGGACGTCTCAACGAGGACCTCGACTCGCCTGGATTCGGCGCGCTCTCCTCTCTCGCACCGCCGCCGACCCCTCCTCCGAGCGCGGCGGAGCGACTCGCGAAGGAAACTCGCGAAGAGGAGGCTGCTCTCGAGGAGGCGAGGGCCCTGCTGGTGAAGGCGACGGCGCGGGCGGAGCGGAGCACCGAAGCTCTCGATGCGGCGCGGGCTGCACTGACGCGAGCGGAGGACGAAGCGGACCTGGCCGCTTCCGAGGTCGAGAACGCGAAGACCCGGATTGCGGAGCTCGACGAGAAACGAAGCACTCGAAGGGAGTGATTCAGTCGGGGAGGCGGTAGACCAGCTCGGTTGGAGGTCCGCTCGCCAACCGCCTCCCCGTCATCGGGAATTCGCCCAAGGCTTCATCTTCGCGGCGGACGACCGAACCCGTCAGCGCTTTCGCTCTGACTCCACCTCCGCCGCGAACGACCGGTAACTTAGCCCGGGAGCCAGCCGGGGCTCTGTGTCCTCCGCCGGGTACTTTTTCCCCCGGCGTTCGAGGGTAAAATCCTACGGATGCGAATCGTCGGGGAACAGGAGCTTCGAGAGCGGATCGGGGAGGAGCAGGCGCTGGCCGCGGTCGAGCGGGCGTTTCGCGCGCTCGCCGAGGGAAGTGTCGTCCAGCCAGCGCCCATGGGCTTCGACTTCGAGGAGGCTCGAGGCGAGGTGCACGTGAAAGGCGCTTACCTGAGGGGAGCCCCCATCTTCGCGGTCAAGGTAGCTTCAGGGTTCTATGGGAACCCCGATCGCGGGCTCCCGATGAGCTCCGGTCTCGTCCTGGTGTTCGACGCGGCCACTGGATTTCCGCTTCTGCTGCTCCACGACAACGCCTACCTCACCGAGCTCCGGACCGCGGCCGCCGGCGCCCTCGCGATACGACTCCTCGCGCCCGAGAGGATCGGAAGGATGGCGATGCTCGGAACCGGATCGCAGGCCCGCTACCAGCTCCGCGCCATCGCGCGCGTCAAGCGTCCCGCGCGCGTTTCCGCCTGGAGCCCGAGCTCCGCGCACCGTGCGCGCTACGCGGAAGAGATGACGCGAGCGCTCGGGATCCCGGTCTCCGCGGCCTCGTCCGCGAAGGAAGCTCTCGAGGACGCCGACGTCGTCGTCACCGTGACTCCGGCACGGAGGCCAATCGTCGAGGCGTCGTTCGTGAGACCCGGCGCCACGATCCTCGCCGTCGGATCCGACGGCCCCGACAAGCAGGAGCTCGAAGTCGCCGTGCTGGAGCAGGCAGATAAGGTCATCGCCGACAAGCTCTCCCAGTGCGCGAAGCTCGGCGAGATCCACCACGCGCTCGAGGCCGGCCGCCTCTCCGAAGAGGACATCTACGGAGAGCTCGGCGACGTCGTCATCGGCCGGCTCCCGGGCCGGGAGGACGACGAGCTCATCGTCTGCGACCTCACGGGAGTGGGGGCCCAGGATGCCGCGCTCGCGGAGGTGGTTTGGAAGGAGCTGGGGTCAGCGCGCTAGTTCGGAGCTCAGACGATTGAGATCGACTCGGGCCGAGGGTGCGACGTAAGACGATAGCTGCTCTCCTGGTCAACGAGAAGGGAAGGTGCCGATGCTGGGGCTCTGGCCGATTCTCCTGGGTGCTCTTTCATTCCCCGCCAGCCAGCAAGCACAGAGTCTTCCGAGCGCGACTCGCATCGAAGAGTTCCTCAGGAACGCCGACGTGGTGGCGGCGGAGCCCGTGGGGAAGGGCGTCACCGAAACCTGGCGACTCACGCTCAAAGACGGCGACATCACACACGACGCGAGCTTTCAGGCGGTCGACGAGCGTGCCCCTTCGAAGGACCTCGGCGGCGGCCGCACCGAGATCCACTTCGTCGACTCCTACCGCTACAACATCGCCGCTTATCGTCTGGCGCGCATTCTCGACCTCGACGACATGGTGCCGGTGTCGGTGGAGCGCAAGTGGCGCAGGAAAAACGGGGCATTCACCTGGTGGGTGGACGACGTCCTCATGGACGAGGAAGAGATGAAGGAGAAAGGCTTGAAAGCCCCGGACGATTCGAGCTGGAGCGAGCAAATCTACACCGTCCGGTTGTTCTCCCAGCTGATCCATGACACCGATCGCAACCGCGGAAACCTCCTCATCACCACGAAGTGGCGAATCTGGATGATCGACTTCACCAGAGCTTTCCGGCGGTGGCCCAGGCTCCAGAGCCCGCAAGGCCTCGAGCGTTGCGACCGAAATCTGCTCGAGTCTCTCCGGTTGCTGACGCGGAAGGACTTGGATGCCGCGTTGACGGGTAGCCTCTCGAGCATCGAGATTGACGGCCTCGCCGCGCGCCGCGATCTTCTCGTTCAGCACTACGAGGCCCTCGTCCGCGAGCGCGGCGAAAGCGCGGTTCTTTACGGTCCTCCGCATTGACAGCGTCGTGTTAAGGTACGCCGTGGATCGACGTTCGTTTCTCACCACCGGCCTCGCTCTCGGCGCGACCGCCTTTGCGGCTTCCCATCGCAAGGAGGATGACTTGAACGCCATGACGGCTGCGGAAATCGCGCGGCAGGTGCGTGCTGGAGCTCTGTCTCCGGTGGAAGTCGTGGAAGCCTGTCTGAAACGGATCGAGGAAGTCGACCCTTCCGTGCTCGCCTGGGTCCACGTGGACCGGGCGGGGGCGCTCGAAACGGCACGGAAGCTCGAGGCCGAGTCCCGCGCGGGTCAGTTCCGCGGTCCCCTCCACGGGGTGCCCGTTGGCATCAAGGACATCATCGGCGTCGCGGGGATGATCACCACCAACGGTTCGGGTGAGTTCGCCCACGAGAGGCCCGGAGCGGATGCCACCTGCGTCGCGAAACTGAAAGCCGCAGGCGCCGTCATCCTCGGAAAGACCGCGACCACCCAGTTCGCCTCCGGAGATCCAGCGCCCACGAGAAACCCCTGGAACCTCGAGCACACGCCAGGCGGCTCCTCGAGCGGCTCCGCCGCGGGCGTCGCCTCCGGGATGATGCCGCTCGCGCTCGGGACTCAGACCGGGGGCTCGGTGCTCCGGCCGGCGGCGTACTGCGGCATCGTCGGGCTCAAGCCGACGCACGGAAGGATCAGCACAGCAGGAGTCACCCCTCTCGCCTGGAGTCTCGATCACGTGGGGGTCTTCGCGAGAAATGTCGAGAGTGCCTGGCTCGCTCTAGGAGTGCTCGCCGTGCACGACGACTTGGATCCGCTGTCGGCAACGGCCGCACCGCTCGCCTATGTGTCTTCGTTCATGCCCGACTCACGGCCCCCGCGCCTCGGAATTCCTCGATGGCTCTACACCGACAGAGCGAGTCCCGAGGTGAGCCGCCATCTCGAGACCGTCGCATCGACCTTCGCCCGTGAAGGCTCCTCGATCGCCGACGTTCCCTCACCGCCATCGGCCGCCGATTTTCAGGACGCCCATGCGCTCATCATGAGGGTCGAGGCCGCCGCGTATCACCGCGAGCGCTTCGCGCGTCACAGGGATTCCTACGGGCCCTACATCCGCTCGATCGTCGAAGCGGGACTCGAGACTTCGGGCGTCGACTACGCCCGTGCCCTTCGATTGCAGAAAGAGTTCCGGCGGGATCTGACTCGATCGCTGGTCGACATCGACGCGCTGCTCCTGCCCGTCGCGCCGACCCCGGCTCCCAAGGGACTCGAATCGACCGGCGACCCCCGACTCTGCGTTCCCGGAAGCCTCGCGGGACTCCCTGCGATCTCGCTTCCCAGCGGATTGGGTGGAGACGGGCTGCCTCTCGCGATTCAGCTCATCGCCGGTCCGTTCGCCGAGCCGGGGCTCCTGGCCGCCGCGCTCTGGTGCGAGGGACGTCTAGCGTTCCGCGCTGCGCCGGCGATCCCGTCAGCGGGCTAGATCGCCGGGATCGATTCCCTTCCCCAGCTCGAACGAGGCGCCCACGGCGCCGACCAGGCAGCGATCCCGGTCGAGACCCGCGCTTTCCCTGAGGCGGAACACCGCCTCGATTCCCGTACAGTGCGCGCCCAGGAGGTTCTCGAGTCCCATCTCGCGGAGCTTCGTTTCCGTCCAGAGGAGATGCTCCGGGGACGCCCGAAAGAGATGGAATCCACCGAGAGCCGCGTGGATCGGCGCCTCTTTCACCGTCTTTCGCGCGTACTCGAGAGTATTGATGATTCCCGCGTGGCCGCATCCCGAAATCACCACCAGGCCCGAGTCCGTCTCGATCACCAGCGATTGGTCTTTGGGGAGGGTGTCCTCTCCCGCCGGAAACGCGTTCCTGGAGTCGACGGCAGATGTTGCGTCAACCGGTGAGGGAACTGCCCCCCCTCCAGCGTTCCTACAGGCGAGGAGAAGCCCATGAGACTCTACGTCGCGCGAAACATGCGGGTCGCCAGGCTGGCCGGGTTGGCGCTGGGCGCCCTTTGCATCATGCAAACTCCGGTCCGTGCGCAGGGAATGGCCGGATACGTCGTGATACTCCCATCCGTCGGGTTGGCTCCGGACCAGAGCTTACGCTTGACTCTGTTCAACCGCGATGGCGCGCCGGTGCGAGCTCAAGCGCGGATACACCACTCGGGCGGCATTCTCGTTGGCCTGGGGGACGGCTCCGTGCGAGCGGGCGCCTTTCATTCTTTCGTATTCAAACGCAGCGACATCGCGCTGCCGGGCGAATCGAGCACGGGGCGTCTTCAGCTGAGCGCATCCTTACACGTAGCACTGGGCGGGCCAAGGAAAAAGATTGACAAGCTCTCCGTCTCCATGGAGACGATTTCCATTACAGACGGCCGGAGCAACACCGTTTTCGTCTGGGAGAAACTGCCATCTCCTATTTCTGGCGGCGGTGGGAACGACATCATCAATTCGGGCTTCGGGAACGACGTGACGACGGGAATCGTCCCCGGCCAGACGCTGCGCGTCACTCTCTCCCATCCGCCATCCTCCGGGTCGAAGGCCAAAGGCAATCCTGTCATCGGGCGCGTGAAGTTCTTCGACGGAAGCGGCAACTTGATTGGCCAAAGCGACGAGTCCGTCATCCCGCCAGGAGAATTCCGCTCCTTCGACCTCGACCGCGATGCGCTCTCCTTGCCGGGCGAGATGGGTACGGGACGGCTGCAAACGCGTGGGAGCTGGAGCCTGATTTCGCCGGATGCCTCTCCTCGCCAAGCACGTGCGCCGGGGCGGGTCGCGGCTTCATTCGAGTTGATTGACAACGTCACGGGCAGAACAGAAGTTCTGTCCGGTCCGGAGTGCCTGGTTTTCTTTCTGGGTGGTATACCGGAATAGTCACCGCACTTCCGCCTACTAACCCGAACTGTCCAAACGCACGATCGAGGAAATTCCGAGACAGGAGAAAAGTCATGCATCCTTCATCAACAGATGAAAGAGCGACCCACATCGCTGATAGCTTCTCCCGAAGCGCAGGCAGGCGGACGAGGACGAAGCGTTGCAGTGGCTTCACGCTGATCGAACTGCTGGTAGTCATCGCTCTCATCGCCATCCTGAGCGGCCTTCTGCTTCCCGCAATACAGAAAGCGCGCGAGGCGGCTTCCCATGCGGAAACGCAAAACAACCTGAAACAAATATCCCTCGCCGTGGCTTCGTATCACGATCGAACCGGCGAGTTTCCGGAAAGCCTGCGCGACCTCGAAGCGTCGATTGGGGCGGAGCTCGCCTCCGGGACGGATCATGCCTGGGGTACCCACTACTTTCTATTGGGCGCGGCGCCAGGTGGAGCCGTATTGAAGGTCGAAGCCGAGCCGAGTCGTGCTGGCATTACCGGATCGAAGACTTTCCTTTTGGAACTGTCACGCCTGGCGGACGGGCGCCTGGCCAGCAGCATGACGAGTCATGCCACTCCCGGCGCGGGGCCGGCAAGAGAAGAGATGTTCGATGATATCCAAGCCGAAGGGGCTCAGGCGATAGGGGCCTTGCTCCGAATCCACCCGGATGCAACGGCCGAAGCGCGCTCTTTCAGCGAATCGCCCGCCGCTCTCATCGAGGCGCTCGATATTCTCGATGGCGACGGCGACGGAAACCTGAGCCTGTTCGAAGCGTTCGACTGGCCGGGCAGGTACGCTCAGCGCTTCGACGGCATCGATCCGGCCATCGAGGAACCCGCGCTTGCATTCCTGGCCCATGCTCGCCAGAGGATGAAGGTCGACCGCATGAGTGAGGAGACGAGGAGGCAGCTGGAAGTGGGGGCCGTCGCTCTCCGCATACCGGGGCCCGGACTGGCGCCGTTCCACCTCGACGGGTTGTGCCGCCTGATAGGTGGTTACGCAACCGATGCGAAAGTCGCCGATGGATTGTGCAAACGTCTACGCCATGCCGGGGCCGCCGCCGACCGGGGCGATTCGCGAGCGCGAGATCGAATTCTCGGAGCCTACTTCGACGAACTGGAACGGCAGACGCACAAAACGCTGACCCGGAAGAATGCGACGACTATGGTCTGGATGACTCTAGGGTTCTTCGATGTGGTTGGGGTAACCCCGGCCGAGCCTTGAAATCGGGATCGACACCGGACCTGAGTCCTGCACCTTAGAAACCACGGCCTTTCGGATCGAGGCCCGACCCCCGCCTCCTGGTTCTCGTCCCAGGCTCCGTCTACCCGGCTCGCTCGTTCCTCCCCTCGGGCCGTCTCCGCGCACCCCTTCCCTCCTCAGGCTTCCTCCTCGAACCGTTTATGCGGTCACGTGTTCTCCGTCACCGCCCCGGTTGCGATTCCCTATCCGTTTGCCTAACAACGTCGTCCAAAGACCAGACTCAGCGGCGATTTCCATCCGGCGAGTCGCGAGATTAAGCAGGAACGTAGGCCAACCTGATCACATCCTCGCCAATCCGATCATTAGCCATAAGGCGGAGCGGCGGCCGGGGCCCGGCGAAATATGGCTTGCCGTGACCAAGCACGACGGGGTGCAGGTAGATTCGATACTCATCGATCAGGCCGAGTTCGCTCAGGCTTTGCGCCAAGTCCGGGCCAGCAACTTCGATCTCCCCGTCGCGCTCGGCCTTCAGCTCGCGGATCGCGCCCTCAAGATCATTCTCAACAAGCCTGGCGTTGGGGCCGACCGACTTCAACGAGCGCGAGACGACCCATTTCGGCTGGTTCCGCCACGCCGCCGCGAAGGCCTGTTCCTCTTCACCCCATTCAGGATGATCGTCGTCCCAGTAACGCATGACCTCATACATTTGGCGACCGTAGACACTGCCCGCCTGCCCCTGAGCCTCCTCGATGAAGTGGCGGAAGAGCGTGGGGCTTGGCGCAAACGCCATATGGTCGACGTAGCCGTCCAGGGACTGGTTCATTCCGAACACGAGCCTAGCCATACCACTTCCTTCCTCACGCGCACATCCGCGCGGTTCTGATTGCGTTACGCAATCGGTTGTAAGCTAGATCGATTGATTTCATATCGCAATTGGTTTTGGAGTGCGCATGAACGCCCCCGCTCGGGCTGCCCGATCAACCTGACTCTCGAGGCGCTGGGGGATCGCTGGAGCCTGATCGTCATCCGCGACCTGGTGTTCGGCGCCCGCCGTCACTTCCGCGAGTTGCTGACCCGTTCGGAGGAGCGGATAGCCTCGAACATTCTGGCCGACCGGCTGACTCGAGCACTCGCGGGGCGGGATGCGCTCCTGATGCCGGTCGCGCCGACGATGGCGCCCGAAGGGGCTCGAATCCACGGGAGATCCCAGCCTGTGCGTTCCCGGAAGCTTCTCGGGCCTCCCGGAGATCGCGATTCCCAGCGGGCTGAGCGCCGAGCGTCTACCGCTCTCGGTTCAGCTCATCGGGAACGCTTTCGCGGAAGACCGGCTCCTCGCCGCGGCGGGTTGGTGCGAAGCCGCCCTCGCTTTCGACGGGATGCCTCCGGTCTCCTCAGCGCGCTAGATCGCGGGGCTCGATTCCCTTCCCCAGCTCGTAAGTGGCGCCCACCGCCCCGACGAGGCAGTGATCCCGGTCCAGTCCCGCGCTCTCCCTCAGGCGGAACACCGCCTCGATCCCGGTGCAGTGCGCGCCCAGGAGGTTCTCGAGTCCCATCTCGCGGAGCTTCGTTCCCGTCCAGAGGAGATGCTCGGGGGTGGCGCGGAAGAGATGAAACCCTCCGAGAGCGGCATGGATCGGCGCCTCTTTCACCGTCTTTCGAGCGTACTCGAGAGTGTTGATGATTCCCGCGTGGCCGCATCCCGAGATCACCACCAGGCCCGAGTCCGTCTCGATCACCAGCGATTGGTCTTCGGGAATGGTGTCCTCGACGAGCCCTTCGGGGCTGCGCACTTTCGAGACGTCGCTCCAGTTCCTCTCGGGATGGATCCGCGGGACCGGACCCGTGAGCCACATCCCCGGATGGATCTCGGCCGGCCCCGCGTGCTCGATGAAAGTCCCACCCAGCGCCTGGTACTCCTCGCGCACGGTGAGGGCGCTCACGGCGGGCTCGTCGTCCGGACGCTCCCAGAAGATCCCTCGCCCGACGTGCGCCCTCGAGAGCGCTTTCGGGTTGGATTTCGAAAGCTCCCGGCGGAGGGTGACGAGCCCGCCGGTATGATCGTTGTGGTTGTGGCTCAGGATCACTTCCTCGACCGACGATAAATCGACTCCGAGGTCGCGGGAGTTCCGGAGAACGGTCTCCGGGAACTTTCCGGTATCGAAGAGAATCCGCCGGCCGTCGGTCTCGACGAGTGCCCCGAATCCCCACTCTCCGACTCCCTCGGTGTCGGAGAGCATGGTCGAGAGCACGATCACCCGGACCGAGGAGGCGAAGACGAGAAAGAGCGGCGTCATGGTTCAGTCTCCATGGCAGCCGCAGCCGGAAGATGCGAGCTGCACCGTTCCCGCGTGCGGCGCCGCGTCGTGGCGGGTCACGCCTCCGCCCTGCACCACCGGGAGCGGAATCTCCGAGGGCCCGAGTGGCATTTCCCGGTTGCCTGCGTAAATGGAGTGCCGTCCCCTGTCCTGGAACCAGTCCCGGGTCGAAGCCACCATGTGCATGTTCTCGACGATCTTCCTCCAGCCGACCCCGGTGTTGTACGCGCAGAAGGAGATCTCTCCTTCCTGGGTCGCGTAGGGGATGACGCACATCTCCGTCCTCCGGAAATCGTAAGTCCAGAGATCCTGGAACCACATGCCTCCGACCCAGACGATGTTCCACTCGTCCTCCTCCTTGGAGGAGCCGATGGTGCCGCCCATCTTTCGATTGACGAGCTTGAGGAACTTGGGAATCGTCAGGCCCTCCGGCATCCCGCGCGAATCGAGGTTGCGTATGAACGCGAGAAGCGCCTGGATCTTCGAGAGCGACGCCCCTCGGGCGGTATCGGTGATGACGTTCACGTCCCGCAGAAATCCCTCGACGTCGAAGAACGCGGTCAGGGGAGTCCAGGCGCGGGTCTGCCAGTTCACCACCAGGATGGCGCTCGCGCCGCAGTTCGGATGGCACGAGCAGTTCAGCCCGCCGAAAGCGGTATCGGGACCCCGGAGATGATCGGCGAGCCAGGTGAAGGCTCCGAGAGAGCCGAGCGGGTACCAGTCCCGGTATACGTCGATCTTCCCGTCGTAGTAGCGCGAGAGCCCATGGGCGAGGTGGGAGACGGTGTAGCGCATCCGCCTTCGATCTTCGTCGGCGATGTCCTCGTCCCTTCCGGTGAAAGAAACCGGCTGGAACGAGATCGCGCCGATCACGTCCGAGTGATCGATCACGAAGTCCAGGATCGGACCCACCTGACGGTCGTTCACGGTGTTGACCACCGTGGTAACGGGGGTTATGTCCATTCCCGCTTCGAAGATTCGCTCGATGGCCAGGCGCTTGGCGTCGAAGAGATTCTTCACCTGCCGGTGGGCGTTGGCTTCGTTGGTGACTCCGTCGAACTGGAGGTACACCATGTTGAGGCCGGCTTCCTTCGCCTGGTAGGCGAACTCCGGCTCGAGGACGAACCTCAGACCGTTGGTCGCCGCCTGCACGCTCCAGTACCCGAGATCCTTGGCGTAGCGGCAGGCCTCGAGGAAATGCGGCGAAAGCGTCGGCTCGCCTCCCGAGAACTGCACCGAGAGCTGGCGCCTCGGCTTGAAGGAGATGGAATCGTCGAGGATCTTCCGAATCTCACCGAGGGTGAGCTCGTGGACGTACCCCACCTGGTTCGCGTCCATGAAGCAGGGGTTGCACATCATGTTGCAGCGGTTGGTGAGATCGAGCGTCAGGACCGCCCCGCGACCGTAGCGGATCGTCGACGAGCCGTGGTGATGGAGGTGGGAGTCCTCCGTGGTCGGATAGTCCCGGCCGTAGAAGCGGCTCTCGAGGACTCCCGAGAGCTTGGGATCGATGGAGAGCACGTCCTCGTAGGAACCGTGCTTCGCGCATCGCTTGCGAATGAGGATGCGGCCGCGCTCTTCCACGATGGTGGCGGGGATCTCCGCCGTTCCCCGCTTCAGGAGCTCGCTCAGCTCCCGCTCTCCCCGGAGGATGGCTTCTCTCACCTCGACGACGCAGCCCGGGCAGAGCGAGTCCGTCTCTCGAGGCCATCCGAGCGGCGGTTTCGTGCGCTCCCGGCTCTTGGGAAGAGGCGCTCCCGCCCAGCTCGGCTGGATGGAGGGGCTCTCCGGGATTCGCTGGTTCACCGCCTGGAACGCCTGCCAGGCCAGGCCGGCGGCGCGGGCGAGAGTTTCCGAGACCGGGCTACCCATCGATGCCTCCGTTCAGCTCGGCAAGGTTAGCAAAGCGACGGGACGTGCTTCCAGCGTCAAGCTCCTCGGAGTCGAGAACCACCGTGGTGAGCCCATCCGCCCAGCCCGCGTAGACGAGAGCCCGCGCCGAGACGTGAGGCTCCGCTATCGCGAGAACGTTTCGCCATCCGCGCGCGGGCGGAAACCGTTCTAGGAATCGCTCGATCCGCACCACCCATTCCTGGTGGCGAAGAGCCCCGCCGGGCTCGAAGGACGCTATCGTCTCCGGCGAGATCGCCCGCGCCGCCGCGCGGAAGGCCGACGCGCGCTCCGGCGTGTCGAGAGTCCCCCCCCGATCGAGGAGCGCATCGCAATCCGAGACCGATGCCAGCACGGCGTTCACGGAGCGGCCGGCACTGCGGCCCGCGGTCAGCGGAACGGTCGCGGCCCCGAGCCCCCAGACCGCGCGCTCGGCCAGCGCCCACTGGACCGAAAGAGGCATGGAGAGGGCGACGACGCCGCCCGGGCCCACCCCGAGCTCTTCGCGAAGTGCGAGCGCGATGCGAATCGAAAGCCGATCGGCCCGCCAGTCGGGGGTCTCGCCGAGCGCGCGCGAGACGAAAACGGCTTTCCGATCGTGATACCGGGCCCCGTGGAGCAGGAGCCGGTTCATGGTGTCCGGTCCGCGGTCGTCGAATCCCGGGCCGGAGACTTCCGGTTCGATGCCGAAGGGAAACGATCGATAGCTCAAACTCCCGCTTTCGCGAGAGCCCGGCGGGAGAGTCGGGCGAGGTAGACGCTCACCGCGACCGTCGCGAGAAAGCCGAAGCCCCTGAGGACGAGCTGCAGGTTGGTTGCGTCCCCCGAAGCCGCTTCGGCTCCGCTGCGGCCCAGAGAGCCGAGGTAAGCAAAGGCGAGAGTCGTAGGCACGAGACCGAGAAACGACCCGAGGGCGTAGTGCGCGAAGCTCACACGGGTGAGACCGAAGGCATAGTTCTGGAAGATATACGGGAACAACGGACAGCATCGAGTGAGAAGGACGACCTTCCAGCCCTCGTTTCCGATGGCTTCGTCCACGGCGGCGAAGGCTGGCTTCGAGGAGACCCAGTGCTCCACGCGGCGGCGCGCGACGTACCGCGAGACGAGAAAGGCGAGGCCGGCTCCGAGCGTCGCTCCCGCCTGCGCGGTGAGAAAACCGCGCGTGAGGCCGAACGCCGCTCCTGCCGCGGTCATGACGACCGAGCCGGGGAAGAAGAACACGACCGAGAGCCCCGAAACGAAAGCGAAGAGGGCCATCCCTCCGATTCCACCGCCCCCGAAGTCGAAAAGAAAGGACTCGATCATCGATCAGGTGATCTCGTGGAGGGTCCGGAGGAAGCTCTCGTTCTCTTCCGTCGTTCCCACCGACACCCGCAGGAACGTGGGCATGTCCCAGGAGCTCCCGTCGCGAACGTACACGTTCTTCGCCTGGAGCGCGCGAACCAGAGGACGCGCCGTCGTTCCCAGGTCCACCATGAAGAACGGAGCCCGGTGAGGATAAGGTTTGAAGCCCTTGCCCGCCAGCCCGGACTTCAACTGTTTCAGCCCGGAGTCCACGGTTTTCACGTAGCGCGCCACGTGCTCGGCGTCACCGAGCGCGGCCGGGGCCGCGATGTGAACCGCCGTGTTGATCCCGAGGTCTCCCCACCAGACGCTCTTCAGCTTGTCGAGCACCTCGTCCGAGCCGATGGCATATCCGAGGCGAAGTCCCGCGAGGCCGAATCCCTTCGAGAACGTGCGGGTCACCAGTACCGGAGCTCCGCGCCGCGCGAGGTCGATCGCGCTCTTCCCCTCGGGAAGGAAATCGTTGTAGGCCTCGTCCACGAAGAACATGGCCCCTTCGGGAAGCGCCTCCGTGAGAGACGCGATTTCATCGAGCGTTAGCCCCGCGCCCGTCGGGTTGTTGGGATTCGCGATGTAGAGCATTCGGGTGTCGCGGGTGATCGCCTTCTTCAGTCCGGCTCCGTCGACCGTGCCCTCCGGCCCGAGCGGCACCTCGATGACCTCTCGACCCATCGTCTTCGCCACCCCACCGCACCAGCCGTAGGTCGGAAGGGGAAGCACGATGTTTCCTCCGTCCTTCAGGAACGCCCAGGGCGCGAACTGCAGGAACTCCGTCGAGCCGCACCCCACGAGGACGCTCTTTTTGGGAACGTCGTGGTGCCGCGCGATCCGCTCGAGCAGGGGATCGATGAGGTTGTAGCGGTTCGACTCGCGAAGACCGTTCTCGAGAACCGCGGCAATCGCTTTGGGCGAAGGACCGAGCGGGTTCTCGTTGAAATTGAGCCGCACCGACCCCTTGGAGAAGCCGCCGACGGGAAAGTCGGGAAGAGGCTCACCCGCTCCCTCCTGGGCGAAGCCGAGGCGCGAGAACGAGACTCCGCCCGCAGCGGCCGCCAGGGCCTTCAGAAACGTCCTTCGAGCGAGCGCGGCGCCCTGCGGATAGCAGCTCCACGAACGATCCCGGTCGAGCTCCATGGTCATCCTCCTGAGATTCCGAGCGCCTCCGCCAGCCGAATCCGGTAGATCCGATCGAAATCGCGCCAGAAGTATAGCGTTTCTCGGTCAGGCGTTCACGGTCTCTCCCGCCGGTCGATGACCCGCGCGGCTTTCCCCTGGCTTCGCTCGATCTCCTTGCTTCGCACCACCCGGATTCGAGCGCGGATTCCGAGAATCGACTCCACCCTTTCCTGTGCCTTCTTCTGGAGCTCTTTCAAGGCGAACTCGCCCCGGGCTTCGAGCTCCGGCGTGGGCTCGACGAGAACTTCGAGCTCATCCATGTGATTCTTTCCCCGATCGACCAGGATGAGGTATTGAGGAGCGATCCCCGGAACCGCCAGGAGCGCCTCCTCGATTTGCGAGGGGAACAGGTTCACGCCGCGCACGACGAGCATGTCGTCCGTTCGGCCCTGGACCTTGCTCATCCGGGCGGTGGTGCGACCGCAGGCGCAAGGCTCGCGCGTGAGGCGCACGCGATCCCGGGTGCGGTAGCGCAGGAGGGGCAAGGCTTCTTTGGTGAGCGTCGTGAAGACCAGCTCCCCCTCGCCGTCGCCGGCGATGGGTCTCCCGGTGTCCGGGTCGATCACCTCCGGCAGGAAATGATCCTCCTGTATGTGAAGTCCCCGATGCTCGCGGCACTCGACCGCGACCCCGGGACCGATGACTTCGCTCAACCCGTACACGTCATAGGCCTCGAGCCCAAGCTTTCCCTCGATCTCCTCGCGCATCGCCTCCGTCCAGGGCTCGGCGCCGAAGAAGCCGACGCGCAGCCGCAGGCGCGACCGCACGTCGATCCCCTCGTGCTCGGCGGCCTCCGCGAGCACGAGAGCGTAAGACGGCGTCGCGCAGAGGACGGTTGCCCCGAAATCCTCGAGGAGCATGAGCTGTCTCGCGGTGTTGCCGGACGAAACGGGGACGGTCGAGGCGCCCAGAGTCTCGGCGCCGTGGCCGAAGCCCAGGCCCCCGGTGAAGAGGCCGTAGCCGTAGGCGTTGTGCACGACGTCGTCTTCGGTCACGCCCCCCGCGCGGAGAGTCCGAGCCATGACCTCACCCCAGAGCGCCATGTCGGAGCGGGTGTAGCCGACGACGGTGGGCTTCCCCGTGGTGCCGCTCGAGGCGTGGATCCGAACCACCTCGCTCCGAGAAACGGCGAAGAGCCCGAAGGGATAGTTGTCGCGCAGCGTCTTCTTTTGAGTGAACGGAAGCTTCGAGAGCGCGTCCAGGGAGTCGAGATCGTCCGGAACGACTCCCGAAAGCTGTTCGCGATAGTACGGGACGTCCCGGGCGATGCGACCGACGAGGGAGCGCAAGCGGTCGAGCTGCAAGCCGACCAGAGACTCTCGATCGAGGGTTTCCGGATTCGCGGTCGGGCCCATTGGAGGCTCCGTTATATCACCGGTATGCGTGACGGAGATTTAACAGGGGGGATGAGGGTGAATCCCCGCGCGCAGCGGAGAGGAGGGCTGGAGAGCTTCTTGTCCTTCAGTGACTTGGGCCCCGCGACGGGGTGGAAACCCCCGGCATGTTTCTTGCCTATTTGCTCATCGGGAGCCGCCGTCCGTCCCGTCGGATGGAGGAAAGTTCTTTGCCAGAGAGGACCGATCGCTTCGAGCAGATGCCCGGGGGCCGCTACGAGGTCGTCGCGCGGCTCGGCACGGGTGCGTTCGGCTCCGTCTATCAGGCCCAGGACACGTTTCTCAACCGCCCGGTCGCGGTGAAGAGCATTCGACTCGATACCACCCTCGACCCGGAGCATCGCAAGGCGCTCAACAAGAGGTTCATCCGGGAAGCCCAGGTGGCGGCGCAGCTCCATCACCCGAACATCGTCACCATCCACGACATCCTTTTCACCCCCGAGACCGGCTTCATCGTGATGGAGTTCATCGAGGGCCGGACGCTGCAATCGCTCTTGAAGTCCGAGAAGCTGCCTCTTTCGACCTCGATCGACATCGCGACCCAGGTCGCGAGCGCGCTCCAGTACGCCCACGAGCACAAGATCATCCACCGCGACATCAAGCCCGCGAACATCATGATCACGCCGTCGTTCGAGGCGCGGATCACCGATTTCGGCATCGCCAAGTCCGACGGTGCCACTCACCTCACGATGTCCGGGAGCCTCGTCGGCACGCCGGACTACATGTCTCCCGAACAGGCCAAGGGTGAGGACGTGGATTGCCGCTCGGACATCTTCTCTCTCGGCTGCGTCCTCTTCGAATGCGCCGCGGGAGAGAAGCCGTTCAAGGGGGGAAGTCTCACCGGAGTCCTGCTCTCGATCGTCAACAGCGATCCCTTCGAGTCGAAGTCCTGGAAGTCACGGAATCCGCCCGCCTCGCTCGAGACGGTGATGAAACGCGCGCTCGCCAAGGAGCCGGACAAGCGCTTTTCGACGGCCGCCGAGCTGGTCGCGGCGCTCGAGGCGCTCGAAGTCGAGCCCGCGAACACCGTCGAGCCGCCCCGACCCATCCGGTCCGTCCAGGAGAGCCCGCGGTCCGACGAAGTGCTCCGCTCGCTCAAAGACGAGGAGCGGCCGTTGAAATTCGCGGCGACGCTCTCCGACGAGCTCCAGGACATGAGCCTGACCCCGGCGCAGGGATTCATCCTGTCACGTATCGACGGCGCGTCCCGCGCCCGCGACATCCTGGCCTTGAGCCCGCTCCCCGAGGCCGACGTCGCGGCGACTCTCGCCGACCTGATCGAGCAAGGACTCCTCGCCTGGGGCGAGAACGGGGCCTCCTCCGACCTGAAGTCGAACGACACCGCGACCCGAAGACGCGGAGCCGCGGCCAAACCCCAGGGACTGGATGAGGCCCTGGAGATGGAGTTGGATCGCATCCTCGAGCTCGCGGGGCGGAAGCGATATGGGGAAGTTCTCGGCATAAGGGGCGAGGCTTCCAGCGCCGAGGTCAAGAAGTCCTATCTCGAGCTCATCGGACGCTTCCACCCCGACTCCCGGAAGGAGAGCCTCGACGCCGCGTCGAAGATGAAGCTCTCCAGGGTCTGCGCCGCGGCCACGGAAGCGCTGACGGCGCTCTCGACCCCGAAAAAAGAAGAGCCGCCCTCCCTGCCGCCGACGCCCCGAGCGCGAGCGTCGAAGCCGGAGTTCGACCGGTCGGGCTACGCCGGGGAGCTCTTCCGCCTCGGACAGCGAGCCTACGACACCGCGGACTATTGGGAAGCCATCCAGCTCGCGCGGCAGGCGATCGAGCTCGATGCGACGCGGGCCGAGTATCATCATCTGCTCGGCGTCGGGCTGATGAAGAACCGGAACTGGCTCAAGGAAGCCGGGGAGTGCCTGCGCAAGGCATCCGAGCTCGACCCGACGAACGCCGACTATTTCGGACTCCTGGCGAAGGTCTACAAGGCCGAAGGCCTGTCCGCGGATTCCGCCTCGATGCTGGAGAAGGCGAAGGCGCTCAACCCGAGCTACTGCTGATCCGCCTCCGCCTTCCGGGCTTCGGCAGACCCGTCCCGCCGTCCCACGAAGCTCAAGTAGTCTCTCCCGCGCTCCATCAACGCGGCGAAGCCCGCGGCGTCCTGAGCCCTCACCACCGATCGCAGCCGTTCGACGGCGTAAAGGAGCGCCGTGAGCGATTCCGTTCCGTAGTCGTTCAGCGACTGGATCTCGAAATAGAGTTCCGGATTCTCCCCCGCGACTTTCTTCGATACCGCGAGCTGCTCGTCGAAGGTAGTGCTCGAGAGCGTGGACAGCCGGGGCGCGGCCTCGCCGCTCTCGGCGAGGGCGGTGAAGAACGCGATGTTGAGCGCGTGCGAGAGGCCGAGCACGTAGGCGATGAGCCGGTCGTGGCTCTCGAGGTCCATCGAGACGCGAACCGCCATGGTGGAGGCGAAGAGCGCCTGAGCCTCCTCCGTGGCCTCGGGAATCCCGACGTCGACGAAGATCACGTGGCGTCCGGAGAGCAGGTCGGTATCGGGGCCGAACATGGGGTGCACCGAGGTGATCCGGGCCCTGGCTTCGGCCATCGCCTTCAGGCCCCGGCGGAGCGGACTCTTGAGCGAACCGATATCGAACACCAGACCTTTCGGCGGATCGCGCGCCATCTCGAGGAGGATCTCGTTCGTGGTGAGCAGGGGCGCGGCGACCACGATGAGGTCGTGGGACAGATCCGCTTCGCGCCAGTCCTGGAACCGCTTCACCTCTCCCGGTGGAGCTTTGGGGTCGGCGAGCTCCACTTCGAACCCCTGAGAGGCGAGGAAGTGGACGAACCAGCGACCCATCTTGCCCGCGCCTCCGAGGACCAGCGCCCGCTTCCCCGTTCCTCCGGCGGTCGTCCGCAGCTCGTCGCGCTCCTGGACCGCCAGGGCGCTGCGGATGAGGACCAGCATCAGGTCCTCGGCGAGACGAGGAGGGAGCTTCAGGCTCGCGGCCGCGGCCCGCGCGCGCTCGACGACCTCGCGCTCCTGCCGGAAATCCCGCGTGGGAGCGCCGGTCGCGCGCTTCACGCGTCCGATCTCCGAAGCAAGCCGTTCCCGCTCCGCCACGAGCTCCAGAAGTCTTCGATCGAGATCCCCCAGCTCGCCCCGCAGATCGCTCAACGTTCGTTCCATGGGCCGATTCTGGCCCGAGCGAGCGCCGCGGTTCAATCCCGTGAGGGCCCGTACTAGAATAGCCGCCGATGTTCGCCGCGATTATTCTCCTGACAGCTATCCTGTTACCGACTCTCGCCGCGGGGCAGGAGACCGGTTTCCTCCATCGCACGGTCGAAGTCTCTTCGGTCACCTACAAGTATCAGGTCTACGTGCCCGCGAGCTACACACCTTCCAAGAAGTGGCCGGTGATCTTCTTCCTTCACGGCGCGGGCGAGCGCGGCGGCGACGGAGAGCGGCAGACGGACCTGGGTCTTCCTGCCCGGATCCGCGAGATCAAGGATTTTCCCGCGATCGTGGTCATGCCCCAGTGCTCCCAGAGCGCATGGTGGGGAGATCCGGAGATGGAAGCGCAGGCGTTCGCGGCGCTCGAGCAGTCGATGAAGGAGTTCCACGGGGACACGGAACGGGTGTACCTGACGGGACTCTCGATGGGCGGCTACGGCACCTGGGCGTTCGGGTACAAGTATCCGGAAAAGTTCGCGGCGCTGGTCCCCGTCTGCGGCGGAGTCGTGGCGAACCGCCGCTTCCTCGTCGCCCCGCCCTGGCACCCGCTCTCCGTGAATCCGGAGGACCCTTACGGCGAAGCGGCCAGCCACTTGACGAAGATTCCGATCTGGGCCTTCCACGGGGACGCGGACCCGAGGGTCCCGGTCACCGAGTCGCGCAAGCTGACGGATGCGGTCAAGGCCCGGGGCGGCAACGTCCGCTACACCGAGTACGCCGGCGTCGCTCACAACGCGTGGGATCGCGCCTACTGGGAGGAGGAGCTCCTCCCCTGGCTTCTGGCTCAACGAAAACCGAGGAAGTGAGGAATGTCTCTCATGCGCATCGCAACCGCAGTTCTCGTCGCCGCGACCGCCGCCGCCAGCGCCGCCGCCCAGCAACGGGTCCAGTTCAAACCCGAAGTGGGACATCCCACGTTCGCCGTGCGCGAGCCCGTCTTGAGGCTCCAGCCGGGGACGATACTCGTCTCCAACACCATGATGGGCCCGTACTACACGGAGGAAGGCGGGGCCTTTCCGGGAGAGGTCGGTCCCTTCTACATCGAGGGCGCCACCACCAAGGACACGCTCGTGGTCGAGGTGCTCAAGGTGCGCCCCAACCACGACATCGCCGCTTCCTCGATCTCGGGGTCCTTCGGCGGACTCGCGGGGGAGAGCCGCGTTCGTTTTCTCGCGGATCCCATCCCCGACCGCCGCTACGTCTGGAGGCTCGATCGCGAGCGCATGACGGGGAAGACGACGCTTCCCGGGAGCAAGATGCGCGAGATCGAGATCGATCTGCAGCCGATGCTCGGACGGATCGGGGTGGCACCCCGGGGCGAGGAGGCCTTTGCCGGTATGTGGCCCGGCGACTTCGGCGGCAACATGGACGCGCCCGAAGTCCGCGAGGGCACGACTCTGTACCTTCCGATCTTTCACGACGGCGC
This sequence comes from uncultured Acidobacteriota bacterium, assembly GCA_963716925.1. Classification (GTDB taxonomy): domain Bacteria; phylum Acidobacteriota; class Vicinamibacteria; order Marinacidobacterales; family SMYC01; genus DAISKN01. Next base: position 706,415 of record CAVQUX010000006.1, read on the forward strand.
CTACGTCTACTTCGGCGACGGACACGCCCGTCAGGGTGAGGGGGAAGTCGGGGGCACGGGCCTCGAGACCTCGATGGACGTGGAGCTGCGGTTCGGCCTCATCAAGGGGAAGACCATCGACTGGCCGCGCCTCGAGGACGAGAACTACATCATGGTCGCGGGTAGCGCCCGCCCGCTCATCGACGCCTTCCGTCTGGCACACGTGGAGCTCATCGAGTGGCTGGTCGAGGACTACGGCTTCGACCGACTCGACGCCTACGCTCTCCTGGGCCAACTCGCGGTCTCGACGGTGGCCAACATCGTCGATCCCGCCTACACGGTGATCGCCAAGTTTCCCAAGAGGTACTTGCCCAAGTAGGGCCTAAGCGCGTTTCTGGCGCTCGCGCTCGACCAGGATCCGCCGCAGGATTTTTCCCGAAGGAGACTTCGGGATCTGGTCTACCATTTCGATGATGCGGATCTTCTTGTAGGGGGCGACGCGGCCGGCGATGAAAGCCTTGATCTCCTCTTCCGTCACCTCTCCCCGCTTCACCACGAACGCTTTCGGCACCTCCCCCGCTTCCTCGTCCGGCACGGGAATGACGGCGGCATCCGCGATCGCGGGGTGGGTCAAAAGGAGGGCTTCGAGCTCCGCCGGGGCCACCTGCATCCCCTTGTACTTGATGAGCTCCTTGAGGCGGTCGACGATGTAGAAGTACCCGTCTTCGTCCGCGTGGCCGATGTCTCCCGAATGGAAGAACCCGTCCTTGTCGATCGCCGCGGCCGTCGCTCCCGGCTGATTCAGGTACCCTTTCATCACCTGGGGTCCTCGCATCCAGAGCTCCCCGTCCTTCCCCGGGCCGAGCGCCTCTCCCGTCGCCGGATCGACGACCTTGCACTCCGTTCCCGGAACGGGAAAGCCGACGGAGCCGAGCCGGTTTCGACCGTCGGGCGGAGTGAGGTGGGTCGCGGGACTCGTCTCGGTGAGGCCATAGCCCTGGAACACCATGCAGCCGAGCCTCTTCGCGCAGGCTTCCGAAAGCTCCAATCCCAGCGGCGCCGCTCCGGAGAAGACCCAGCGGAGCCCCAGCTCGAACTTGTCGACCAAGGGATGCTTCGCGAGAGCGAGGACGATTGGCGGGACGACGTGGGCTATGGTGACGCGGTGCCTGGAAAGCACCGCGAGGAACTGCTCGAGATCGAACCGCGGCAGGATGACGATCGAAGCCCCGTTGCGAAGAATCCAGTTGAGGATGACCATCATCGCGTAGATATGGAAGAACGGAAGGATGCCCACGGCAACGTCGTTCTGGCGGATGTCCTCCCTGTAGACCTCCGTCACCTGCGCGAGGTTCGCCGAGAGGTTCCTGTGGGTGAGCATCACCCCTTTCTGCAGGCCGGTGGTCCCGCTGGAGTACGGAAGGGCCACGAGGTCGGTCGCCGCGTCGATCTCGACCTCGGGTGGGTCGCCGTCGTTCGCGAGAAGCGCCTCGAAGGGCGTCGCCCCTTCTGCCTCCCCGAGAACGAAGATCTCCTCGACGCGGGTGCCGCGGGACCCCTCACGAGCGTTCAGAAGGAACGTCGGGGTGGTGAGGAGGTATTTCGCGTTCGCGTCTTTGAGCTGCCGCTCGAGCTCGCCCGGGGTGTAGAGAGGGTTGATGGTAGTCGCGATTCCGCCGATCAGGGCGACTCCGTGAAACGCCACCGGATACTCGAGTACGTTCGGGCAATAGACGGCGAAGACGTCGCCCTTCCGGAATCCGCGATCCCAGAGCCCCCGCGCGAATCGCCGCACGTCGCGATACAGCTCGCCGTAGGTGACGACTCGATCGGTGACCCCGTCGATGAGCGCGGGTCTCGATGCCCGGCTCTCGAGGTCTTCGAACACGTAGGCGGTGAGAGAGCTCCGCGGAATGGAGACGTCGGGCCAGGGACCCCGGAAAACGACCGATCTGCCCATATTGGCGGGCAAGGTAGATCAGCTCGAGAGCGGGCGCAACCCGCCCTAGACCAGCGCCTGGTAAGGGGCCGGCGACCGCTCCAGGATCTCGGCCACCATCGTGAGAGCGTTTCCCAGACGAGACCGCTCTTGAACCGGACCGAGGCAGATGCGCACCGCATGGGCGCTCGTGGAGCGGGCGGCGATGAAGTCCTCGGCCGGCGAGAGGACGACGCCGCGCATCCGCGCCTGGGCCACGAAATCCCGAACGCACCAGGGCTCGGGGATGGTGAGCCAGCCGTGGGGGCTCGCGGGGTGGGCACGGTACTCGAAGCCTCCGAGAATCGATGCCGCGAGCTTCTGGCGCGCTCGGATCTCGATCCGCTTCCATTCCATCACTCTCTCCGCTGTGCCGTCTTCGATCCAACGCGAGACCACCTCCGCCATCGGCGGCGGCGCCATGATGGTCGTCGCCGAGAGCGAGGCGGCCAGACGATCGACCATCGCCGGGGGCGAAACCAGGAACCCCAGGCGAAGGCCGGGGGCGAGACTCTTCGAAGTGCCCGTGAGATGGTAGAACTTCGACGGATTGCCCGCGAAGCTTCGAAGGGATTTCTGCCGCGGCAGGAGGAATCCGTAGCTGTCGTCCTCGACCACCGCCAGGCCGTAGGCCTCGGCCACGGCGGCTATCTCCCTCCGTCGCTCCTCCGACATCACCGCCGAGGTCGGGTTCTGCAGTGTGGGCATGCAGTAGAGCGCCTTCGCTTCCGTCGTGGCGCAGGCGGCTTCGAGCGCGTCGGGGCGAATCCCTTCCTCGTCCATGGCTAGACCTCGGAGGCGCAGGTGAAGGAAGTTCGCGAGCGACTTCATCCCGCTGTAGGTCACTTCGGCCGTCAGTACGGTATCGCCGGGGTTGGTGATGGTGGAGAAAGTAACCGCCATCGCGTGCTGCGCTCCCGCGGTCAGGAGCAGGTTCTCGGGAGTCACCTGGACGCCGAGCGATTTGAGGAGCATCGACGCCGCGCGCCGGTGGCGCGGATGGCCCTGGTGGGGTTGGTAGTCGACGAGAGCGCTCGGGCCGTCGCTGAAAAGGTGCTTCGACATGCTCTCCATGAGCTCTCGACTCATGCCGTAGGGAGGCAGGTTGTTCACGGTGAGATCGAGCGCCGACGGCTCCGAGACTTCCCGCCTCAGGGAGAAGGTCTCCATGCGGCGCACGAACGTCCCCCGTCCGACCTCGCCGCTGACGAGGCCCCTTCTTTCCGCCTCGGTATAAGCGCGCGTGACGGTCGTGAGAGCGACCTTGAGGTCGTCCGCGAGATCGCGCTGAGGAGGCAGACGCTCGCCGTCCGTCAGTTTGCCGCTCGAGATGTCTTCGGCGATGGCATTGGCGATCGCGAGGTAGAGAGGCTGCTCGCGGTTCGAGAGAGTGGGTTTCCACATTGTCATCGCAAGATCCTACCGCTTGTCCTCATCAAAAAACAAGACGATCTAGATGCAATCCACTCATTGTTTGCATACAATTGGCTCGCGCGCCCGGGAATGGTTCGTTGACAAGGAGGACCGGGCGAGACGAGACTGGCCACGGCCGGCAGGAGGTTCTTCTTGATCACCGATGCACTCGCAATCGCGCTCTGTTCGTGGGTAGCGTTCACCGGAGGGCAGACGAAACCCGCGCCCGATCTCAAGAACTTCGACATGACCCAGGCGAAGCCGGACTTGTCCCGCTACAACAGCTACAACTGGAGCAAGGATCAGGTCGCGGTCGTGAATCTCGCGAACCATATCCGGCTGGTCAACGCCATACAGAAGGCGATGAAGGAGCATGGCTATCGGATAGACACGGTGAAGCCCGAAGTCATGATCCAGTACAAAGCCGAGCGCCACACGGGCGTCCGCACTGAATCGACGCAGAAAGCCTCCACCTGGGATCCGACCGACATGAAGGTCCAGGTCGAGCTGAGCCGCGAGGAACAGGTGACTCTCGAGATCCTCCTGGTGGATGCGGAATCCGGGTTTCTCCTCTGGCAGGCCAAAGGCACCTATCCGCTGGGCACGCCCGACAAAGCGGAGAAACTCATCAACGAAGCGGTCCAGGGATTGTTCTCGCAATACCCGGAGGAGAAGAAAAGCGAAGGGCGCTAGGCTCTAGATCTCCGGAAGAAGGCGCGGGAGCCGCGGTCTCTCGCCCCGCCGGGCGGCTTCGCTGACGTAGCTCTTGTAGAGCTCGTCATACGTCGCGACCGACTGATAGCAAGCCGCGATGGTGGGCTCCGCTCCCTGGAGGCAGGACATCCGGTTCCAGTCCGGGATCTGCCTTCCGTTGGTGGCGTAGACGCGCCGCTGATCGACGTACTCGAGAACGACGCGCCCGAGCCGCATGAGCACCTCGCTCCCGTCATCGCCTTCGAAATCGCGCGCGACGTCCGGACAATTGGCGACCGCGCCGGCAAGCGCTTCGAACTGCGGGCGCGCGGACTCGACGAGCTTCAGGAGCTCGCCCTCCTCCCGGGAGGATGACGGCTCGGCGGTGCCGCCGAGTGTTTCCGAAAGACCGGCGGAGGGATTCATCGCGACTTCCGCCGCGGATCGTCCCCCGCCTTGAAGGAGCTCCCGGGCATGATCGGCGGCGACGGCGAATCCGATGGATTCCCCCTCCGCCACTTTCATCGTGGCGATCCCCACTACGTGGCCCGAGCGGTCGAGGAGCGGTCCTCCGCTGTTGCCGGGGTTGATGGCGGCATCGGTCTGGACGAGAGTCGCTCCCTCGAAGGGCCGAATCGCGCTCACGATGCCGCGGGTGACGCTGCTCTCGAGGACGCCCATGGGAGAGCCGATGACGTAGACCTCCTGGCCCACGCGGAGCGTCGAGACCGGCGCGAGCTCCAGGCTCCGGCGGTCGGTGAGCTTCCGGTCGAGACGAACGAGGGCGAGGTCGTGGCTTTCGGCGATCCGCTCGACGGTGCCGCTGAGCGCGCTTCCCGTCGAGAGCTTCACGAGGACGTTCCTGCTTCCGCCCACCACGTGGTGGTTGGTAATGACCGTCTCCGGGTCGACCAGGAATCCGCTGCCGCGGCCTTCGTCGGAGATGATCGAAACCACGGATTCGATGGCGAGTCCTATGGTGTCCTCCAGGTTGACCGGGGCTGCGAGCGCCGGGGGCTCCACCGAATCGCTCGTTCCGATTTCCGGGGGTGGGCTCTGGGTTTCGACGACCGCGCCCTCCCTGCGGCTCGTGAAAGCGATATAGCCGGCGGCGGCGACGAAGAGCGCGGCGATCGCGACCAGGGTTCCCGCCGAAAGACTCGAGCTCCGGTCTCGGCCGACGTTTCCCCGAGTCCCGGTCCCGGCAGCCCCGCACACGCAGGATCTCGCCGAGGACGGCAGGGCGCGGCCGCATTTCGAACAGGTCCGGAGACGATCGCCTGAGCTCAAGGAACGACTCCCGGTTTTGTGGGCTCGATCCGATGATATCAGGAGCTTCGCTTGGAATCGAACCTCGAGTGGCGATAAGTCGACAGGAGCTCCACTTCGACTCCGTCGAGAATCTCGAGAGCTGCGAGTTTCCCGACGATGGGAGAGAGCGTGACCCCGCTGTGCATGACCGCCAGGTAGACACCGGGTGCCCCCTCGGGAAACCCGATGACCGGATAGCCGTCCTTGGGGAGCGGGCGGAAACCCAGCGTCACCTTCTCGAGCGAGAGCTTGGCGAGACCGGGAAGGTACGCGCGTCCGGCTTCGAGCACCTTCTGCCCCTCTTCTTCGGTGGCCAACTTCGAGGGCGCGGCTCCGAAGCCCATTCCGGTCACGATCCGGCCGTCGAGCTTCTGCTTGATATGAGCCCCCGGAGAGAGCACCACCCTATCGACGAGACGCTCCGCCGGCTTGGTGTGCGCGAGGACGCCGGGCGATTCCACCAGCGGAACCTCGACCCCCACCATCGCAGAGAGCTTCCCGGTGTCCACTCCCGCGGCGAGGACCACGACGTCGAGCTCGAAATCTCCCGACGTGGTGCGAACCCCGGTCAGCCTCCCCCATTTCTGATCGATCGCCGTTACTTCAGAGGGGAAGACGACACGGGCGCCCTGACGGCGCGCGTGATCCACGAGCACTTCCGCGGCACGCACCGGGTCGAGGCTTCCCTCCTCCTCGCTCCAGGACGCGGCAGCGACTTCCCCCGGCTCGACATTCCTCTCGAGTTTCCGGAACTCCTCCAATTCGACCAGGCGGGTGGGATAGCCCCAGCGTTGGTGAGAGGCGACTTCCTGCCTGAGCCATCTCGCTCGCTCCGGCTCGTGGTACCACTCGAGGCTTCCGCCCCACTGCACCTCGAGGTCCCCCCCGAGCTCGCCCTCGAGGTGGCGATAACCGAGAGCGCCGAGCCGGTTCAGGTGGTAGTAGTGATGGGGCTTCTTGGAGAAGGTCGCGTTGATCCAGGCGAAGGAGTTCGCCGTCGCCCCCGATGCCGGTTTCGTCTTTTCGAAGAGCGTGACGTCCGCACCCCGGCGCGCGAGGTGATAGGCGACGGAGGCGCCCAGGATGCCCCCGCCCACGACGCCGATCCTCCGCGGCGCCGCGAGAGCGCTTCGCCCTCCCGGAAGCGCCGCGACCGCCACTCCGGAAAAGATCTGGAAGAAGCGTCGTCGATTCATGGCAGCAACGCGAAGGCGTTGATCGGGGACCCGGTCGCGCCCTTGATACGGAGCGGGTTCAGAACGAGAACGAACTCGTGGCGCCCCCTCCGAGCGAGCGCCTCCGCGAGCTCCTCGAGGTTCAAGTTCTCGACGAGATAGATCCCGCTGTCGGCGATTAAGATTCGATGCCCGGGGAAGATCGTCCCTTTCTCGGGGAAGACCTCGTACGTCAGCTGGTCGGAGCCCGTGAGGAAGATTCGCTTTGCCGCGAGCCACTTCGCGGCCTCCTCGCCCGGGCCGGGCCGAGGCCCCATGAACTTCGCCCGATCGGCGTTGTAGAACTGTCCGTAGCCCGTCCGTATCAGCACCGAATCGCCCTGGCGCACTTCGACCTTCTCAGCGGCAGCGGTCGCTTCCAGGTCGGCGGCGGTGATCTCGTAGCCGGGATCGAGCGCGGAAACGCCCTTGTGGCGAGCGACGTCGAGCAGGACGCCGCGGTTCACGAACTTCTCCCGCGGATAGTTCTCGATGCCCTGGGCGGCGAGCCCGTTCGCGCCTTCGCTCGCGGCCGCGTCGGCGCCGCCATAGAGCTTCCCGTTGTCCGAGATGTGGCCGAGGGCGTCGATGGTGGGGGCGCCGTGCTGTCCGCTGAAGAACATCATGTCGGCGGCGAAAGCGATGCCTCCGGGGATGAAGCCCGTGGTGGCCTTGTGGCTGGTGTGAAGCCCGAGGGTGAACGGCGGGTTGAATCCCAGAAGGGGCGCGTTCTTGTCCCAGACGAAGTTGAGCTCGACGACCTTCGCCGAGAGCAGAGACTTGACGAAGTCGGCGTCGTTCTGCGTGAAAGCGGGCGACGCGAGGAGCGATACCAGGATGGCGGCGGATTTCACGTGTTTCAAGTTCAAGGGGGGCCCTCCGAGCGTCGGATTCTACAGCAGATCAGTCGAGGCGGAGAACGGCCACGGGATCGACGCGGCTCGATCTTCTCGCCGGCAGGTAGCCGGCGAGGAGAGCGACCCCGGAGAGCAGCGAGGCCAGAAGCAGGAGCACCGCCGGAGAGGAACCGCGAGGAGCGCGCGAAATCCAGATCCGCCGCGGGATCACGCCGAACTCGCTTTCTTCGTCACCCCGACGCCGGCGACCACCTTCCGCAATACGTCGGCCTCTTCCCGGAGCGCGCGCCTGCCGAGCGCGGTCAATCCGTAGAACGTGCGCCGGTCATCCCGTTCCTTCGGACTCGCTTCGAGCAGGCCGCGCTTCTCGAGGCGATAGAGCACGCGATAGAGGTCTCCAGGACGAACGCGCACGGCTCCGCCGGTGCGCGATTCGATGCGCTGGACCATGGCGTATCCATGGAGCGGATCCTCTTGGAGCACCGCCAGCACCAGGAACTCGAGAGGCCGGAGAAGGGCCCGGTTTGCGATCACCCGCTCACCTACTACGCAGTTTGCGTATATGCAAACTGCGCATAATCGGGGGCCTCGCCGAGGTCGGATGACTGCTTTGCTTGGACGACCTTTGAGCGTACAATAATACGAAACAATATTTCCTCAGCGCCCGGAAGCTCCCCCCGAAGGAGAAAAGCGAAGCCTTTGTCTGTATCAACCCGGTAATCGAACATCATCCATTTTGAATCCCTTACCCCCGTCGAACGAGAACATGACGAGCGACAACTACGCGCACGACTCTGCCGAGGCCCTCTATCCGCGGGCAACGCTTCGCGAAGTCTATTTCACGCTCCTCAAGCATCGCTGGGCGGCCGTCGCCGTGGCTCTCGCCACGTGGCTCCTGGGGGCTTTCTCGCGCTACCTGGAGACGCCGGTCTACCGCGCGACGGCGCTCATCCAGATCGACTGGGAGAAGATCAACCTGGTCGAAGACGTGATGGTGAATCCGACTCGGGGGATGGCCGACCTCTACGGCACGCAGGAGAAGATCGTCAAGAGCCGCCTCCTCGCGGAGCTGGTGGTCGACGATCTCGAGCTCTGGAAGCATCCGCTCTTCGCCTCGGGATCGAGCGCGGCGTCCGATCCCAAGAAGCGTTCCCAGGCGATCGCCCGCGCGATCCAGGCGATGATCGACGTAAGAAGGGTGGAGAAAACGCAGCTCATGGAGGTGAGCTTCGTCACGCCCGACCCGGAGCTCTCCGCCGATCTCGTCAATTCCCTGATCGAGCAATTCATCCAGTTCAACGTGAACTCCGAGTCCGGCCTCGCTCGCGGAACGAGCGAGTTCATCGACGGAGAAGTCGAGGAGCTCCGGCGGGACATCATGGACAAGGAGAAATTCCTTCGAGACGGCGCCAGGAACAAGGCAATCGTCATGGGAGACAGCCGCGAAGACAACATCGTCATGCAGCGGCTCGAGACCTTGAACCTCCAGCTCACGGAAGCCGAGGCCGAGCGCGCCGCCGCCGAGGCGAAGTTCCGCAGCATCTCCCGCGCCGACGCGCGAAGCATCGAAGAAGTCCGGAACAGCAGCGCCGTACGGGAGCTCGAGCGCAAGCGCCTCGCGCTCACCGAGAAGCACGAGGAGCTCTCCTCGACCTTCGGTCCGGACTGGCCGGAGATGAAGCGCGTCAAGAGCGCTATCGCCGAAGTGGAGCGCTCCCTCGACGAGATGGTCAAGGCGGAAGCCCGCAAGATCGCCGCCGAAGCCAGGGTCGCCTATCAACAGGCACTCGACCGGGAAACGCTGATCCGGCGCTCCCTCGAGGAGCAGAAGTCGAGCGTCCAGGACCTGCAGATGGCGACGGCGGATTTCGAGCAGGTCAAGGTGGAGCTTTCGAATCAGCGCCAGATGCTGCAGGGACTCCTGAAGCGCCGCTCCGAGACCGACCTCACCGCGGATCTCGGCGAGCGCCAGCCGGTGAAGATCAAGATCATCGAGCGAGCCGAGCCCGCAACCGGTCCCTACGCCCCCGGCGCGAAACGACGGATGATGATGGCGGCGCTCCTCGGTCTCGTCCTCGGCGTCGCTACCGCCTACCTCATCGATCATTGGGACGATTCGATCCACACCGTGGAGGATTTGAAGCGCTACATCCCCCTCCCGTACCTCGGCATGATCCCCAGGTACGGGGACAGGCCGGCGTTGTCGCAGCTCGGACGGAAGCTCTCGGGAGATCCGCAAGTCGAGCCCGAGCGCGCGCTCGAGGACACCATGGCGTCCAAGCGCTCCAACTATCTCCCCACGCTCTACGACCGCAATCCGGCGCTCGCCGAGAATCGGAACACCCTCTCGGAGCGCTTCCGGTTCCTTCGCGGATCGATGCTCTTGAGCACTCCGGGCTCGGTCCCCAAGGTGGTCCTGGTCACCAGCCCCGACAAGAGCTGCGGAAAGACGTTCGTCTCCAGCAACCTGAGCTGCGCCCTGGTGCAGCTGGGAAAGAAAGTTCTCCTCATCGACTCCGACCTCAGGAATCCGAAGCTCCATCGGGTGTTCCACTACCGAAACCGCGTCGGACTCACGAACGTGCTCACCGGTCAGAAAGAGCTCGGCGACGGCTGCATCATGAGGACCGACATCGAAAACCTGTTCCTGCTCATGGCCGGGCCCGCGAGTCCCAATCCGGGAGAGCTCCTGGCGTCGCCGGCGATGGAGAAGATCCTCGCGAACTGCGCCGAGCATTTCGACTTCGTGATTCTCGACTCGGCGCCGCTGCTCCCGGTCTTCGACTCCCATATCCTGTCCACGCGCTGCGACGGCGTGATCCTCGTCGCCCGGGCCGGAGTGACGTCGCGCCACGCGACGCTCCAGAGCGTCGAGCTGATATCCCGCGTGCAGGGAAGGATCACCGGAATCGTTCTGAACGACGTGAATCTCGAGGACTACGCCCAGTACTACTACCACAGCCACTACACCTACGAGTACGGTCGGTATCCCGCGGAGGACGAACGGGTACGCATGGGCTGAGGCCCTGCCACCAGAAAAGGTCACTCATGAGGCACATGACTCTCACTTCGACCAGGGTATTGGTGCTCGGCATCGCCGGACTCTTCCTCCAGGGTGGCGCTTCGGCTTCGACCGCGGTTCGAGGGACGATCGCGGGCAAGGTGTACGACTTCCAGACGAAGAAGCTCCTGCCGCAGGTAACCGTGGGGGTGAGGACCCTTGGAACCGAAGAGTCCTTCGAGGCCGTAACCGACGCATCCGGAACCTACAGGGTCGCCGACGCGCCCGCCGCCGTCTTCGCGTTCACGCTGAAGTCCGGCGGCCTGGAGGTGCCGGTGAAGGAGCGCATGGATCTCCGGGTGGGAATGCCGTTCATCCTCGAAAGCTGCTTCGAGCTCGACGCCGAGAAGAAAACCGCCTCGGTACGGACCGAGTGCCGCTCCGGCTTCGTCGAGGAAGCGAGGGTCGCGACCATCGGTCCGCTCCGCATGCTTCTTCCCGACCGGTTACAGGAGCAACCTGCGGCGGACGCGGCGCCGTCCGAGCCCGCGGGGATAGAGCATACCGGGATCGAGTGCCTCACTCACGATCACTATCCCCGGGTGGATGCCGGGATTCGGCCGGGCGACCAGGTGCAGACGTCCCGAGTGTACTTCCGTTCCGACAAGTATCCGGACTTCTATTACGTCGAGATGACGAAGGAGCATCCGACGATCGACGACTTCCAGGCGATCCTTCCCAAGCCCGGGCCCGAGACCGAGCGCATCATCTACTACCTGGAGTCGATAGACCTCAAGATCGAGACCCTCCAGACCCCCGAATTCGCTCCCGAGGTCATAGCGGCGGAAGAGTGCCGTCGAAGAGGCGCGCCCGCGTGGGTCGAGGGTGACCCCTCGATCGTCGTCGGAGCGACGCAGCCCGGCGCCGCCGCCATCCCTCCGGGTTTCCAGGCGGTCGGCATCACGGGCTTCGTAAACTCTCTCGGCGTGCTGAGCACCATCGGCGGCGGCGCCGCGGGCGGCGTGGTGGGATCGACGGCAGGCGCGGTGCTCATCGTCGGCGGCGGGGCGGCCGCGGCCGCGACCGCAGTCGTCGTCGCGACCGGCGGCGACGAAGCGAGCCCGCCCCGGTAAGCGGAATCAGCTCTCCCTGCGCTCCATACCCACGACTGCTCCCGCGATCACGGCGAACAGGGCCAGGTTCGCGGGAAGGTGCAAGCTGAAATCCGTGAGGCTGTGGAGGGCCATGGCCACGATTGCGCTGGCAAAGCCCGCGTGCAGCGCCAGCAGCGGACGATCGGGCTCGAGGCCGCGCCGAGCCCGACGAGCGGCCCTCAGGACGGCGAACCCGAGCCACGCGAGGAGAGCGAACCCGGGCAACCCCAGCTCGATCGCCAGCTGCAGATAGTCGTTGTGGGCCCAGCTATAGAAGATGCGGCCTCCGAAGCTCCGATACCGGCCCCCGACGTAGCGGAACGAGCTCAAGCCAGAGCCCGTGAGCCAGTAGTCGCGGACGGCGGGAACGCTGTCCCTCCAGACCTGGATTCGGGTCGCTTCCCTCTCCCACTCGTCGCCGAGACCCGCGAACCGACCCACGAGCGGCTCGACGCCGATCCACAAGGAAACGCCCCCGATGGCAAGGGCAAGGGCGAGGAGCGCAGCGACGCTCCTCCGGCGGCCGGCTCCGCGCGAGGGGCTGCGGGTGAGAGCGACGAAGGCGAAAGTGGCCGCGAGCGACGAACACGATTCCGGACCGGGAGAGAGACAATAGAAGACCGAGAGCGAGAACCAGGATTGCGATACCCGCGATGGCCGCGAGACCGCCCTCGTTCCCGCTCCCGCGCGAGTGGCTCCTCGGAGTCTTCTGGGAGCGCTCGCGGAGCCAGGCGAAGAAGCCAACGCTCGACAGCAGAAGCATGCTCTGGAAAGCAGCATAGTGGTTCGGGTTCCCGAAGCTCCCCGAGGCGCGGAGAGCCTCCGACACCTGCCCGCGAGCGCCCTGGAGGTCCGAGAAGAAGCCGGCGACGCCGAGAGCGCCCGAGGCGGCGCCCAGAAGCACGAGACCGAGGCTCAAGCGCAAAGCCCCTTCGAGGGTGCGGACGGAGCGGAGCGACGCGTAGAAAAGACCGAGGGCGGCGAGCCAGATCCAGAGGCCGCGCAGGGATTGATAGGGAGCGAGGCTCCAGGGAGCGGCGGAAGGCGCGGAATCGAGGAGACTCTCCACGTCCGCGCGAAGACCAGCCGCCTCGGGCGAGAGCACCGCCAGCACCGGTCGGCTCAGAGGCACGAGAGAAAGCGTCATCCACAGCGTGAACAGCACGAGCGGCGCCAGCAGACCCGTGCGCCGGATGGGAAACCCGAAGAGGAACCCTTCTCTCGAGAGGTCGAGCTCTACCGAGGCTCTTCCGCCGGAGCCCGGCAGGAGGATCTCGACTTCGGGACTCGACTTTCCCCGGGGGTAGCCGCCCAGCGTGAAGAGGCGCGCGAGGCCCGCGAGCTCCGGATGCCTCACCCGGAACGGGAGCCGCTTCCAGGCTTCGAATCGAGAGCGGATGGCCTCCCTCTTCTCCCGCGGCTCCCAGGCATCTCGCGACACGATCCCGAGCACGAGAAACGCCGAGCCCAGCTCGAGCAGGAGAACCGCCCAGGGATCGTAGCCTCCAAAGTTCCAGGCGACCGCGCCGAGGAGCAATACCAGCGCGACGGCAAGTCGCGTCATCGCGTCCCCTTGGCGAGGAGCGCCGTGAGCTCCCTCCGCGCGGAATCGTTCCCGGGCTCGAGTCGAAGCACCTCTTCGAACGTCTTCACCGCTTCGACGTCGTCTCCCGCCTGTCGCAGCGTCCGCCCGAGACCGAGGAGCGCGGGAACGTAGGAGGAGCGCCTCGAGGCCGCTTGCCGAAAGAGCGTTTCGGCGACGACCAGGTGGCCCCGTCTCTGGTACTCCTCGCCCATCGCGCACAGGAGCTCGAGGCTCGTGCGACTCGCGGCTCCGAACCTGGTCTCGACCTTCTCGAGCGTCGTCGCCATGGCGTCGTAGGCCTCGTCGTCACGGCCGAGCGCGAGCTGCGCGCGCGACACCCAGAGCGCGGCCTCGACGAGGTTCGCCCCCTCGCCCGACTCCTCGACGAGGGTTTTCCATTTCTCCGCGGCCCGGAGAGCGTACTCGGGCCGCTCTCCCTCGAGACCCCAGTGCACGATCCGCCGGAGAACGTTGGGGTCCAGGGACGACAACAGGTCTTCTCCCAGGGATTCCCAGACCGCGTCGAGCTGGCCCGCCTGGAACAGCGCGTCGAGGAAGTGGGTGCGGGCGAGCGGATGATCGGGAACGAGAGCTCCCCACCTCGCGGGAGGCACGCGGTTTCGCGAGAGCGCCCTCAACGCGGACCAGGAGAGCTCGGGCTCGAGGGCCATCGCCGCCTTCAAATGGATCTCGGCGTCGGGGAGCGGATCCCGCAGGACTCCCGGCTCCTCGGCACTCCTCCAGCCGTCGAGGCTCGCGCGCGATTGCAGTAGCCACGCGCCGTAGGAGAGCTGGAGCCGACCGTTCGCGGGATACCTCGCGACCGCGGCCTCGTAGGCGGCTCGCACTTTCGCCGGCTCCGAAAAACGGCTCGCATGGAAAGTCGCGAGCAGGAACGACGGCTGGTAGAAGGACGGCGCCCCGATCAGCGCCCGCCGCAACAGCTCGAGCTCTTCGTCGCGGAAATGGTTGGCCTCGAAGCGGGTCTGCACCAGCCCGATCGCGACCTCGGGGTTGTCGATTCGGCTCGGATCGAGGACCGCCGGAATCTCGAGAGCCCACCTTTCTTGAACGAAAAGATGGAAAGCGACGGCGGCGTACAGCACGACGAGCGCCGCGAGTAGGACGGCGACGAGCCTGCGCATTTCGAAACGAGATCGGGCTTTGGGCCCTGAGCTTACGATGGTAACACAGGGCCCTGGCGCCGGGACGCCGACTCACTTATTCTCGTAGAATGACGGCGGTCTCGAGCGACCTGGGAGTCGAATCCGAGGCCGCAAGACTCGGGAGGATTCTCGCCGGATTCTCCTGGGAATCGCTGTCGGGTCCTCCCGTCGACTGGCCCGCTCTCGTCCGCCGCGCCATAGACGAGCGAATGGGCCCGCTCCTCCTCGCGAGGCTCGGCGCCGACGCGCGCCTCCCGGAGAGAGAGACGCGCCTGCTCCGCGCCGAGCTCTACCGGGCCGAGGCCTCGAGCCTCATCCTCTATCGAGAGCTCGGCCTCCTCCTCGAGCGCTCAGAGGAATCGGGGCTCTCGACTCCCGTCGTTCTGAAAGGCGGCGCTCTGGCCACGAGCCTCTACGACGCCATTGGGCACCGACCCATGGGGGATATCGACGTTCTCATCCCTCGGGAAGAGCTCGAAGGCTGGCTCGACCTCGCCCGAAAGACCTCCTTCCGAAGGCTCGCCCCCGAGATGAGCCCGGGGCTCGACCGGGCGATTCACTACCACACCGCCCTCTCCCGGGAAATGGAGGGCGATGCCACGATCGAGCTCCACTATGGGCTCATCGCCGGCGAGTCGGATTGGCGCGCTCCCGATCCGCGCTGGTTCCTGGAAAGGACGGAAGAGTGGCATCCGCCGGGCGCCGCTTCCTACCCGGCACGCCAGCTCGACCCCACGGCGCATCTTCTTTATTTGAGCGCCCACGCGATGCTGCAGCATGGGAGCGCATCGGCTCGAATGATCTGGTTCTACGACCTCCACCTCCTGATCTCGCGCCGCTCCGACCGCATTCGATGGGCGGAGCTCCTGGAACGGGCGAAGAAGCTTCAGTGGGAGCCCGCGCTCGGCGCTGCCCTCGAGCGGTCTCGCGCGCTCTTCGAGACCGAGCTTCCCGACGGTTTCATGGAAGAGCTCGAAGTCCATCCGGGCGAGAGGAGGGCGCGGGAAGTGCGCCGCCGCGGAGACCCGGACCGAAGCCGCGCGGAGATCGTCTGGAGCGAGCTCCGTTCGGTCGGAGTCGGGCGCGGCCTGCTGTGGGGGCTCGGCATTCTCTTCCCGCGGCCCGAGTACATGAGGTGGCGCTACCCCGACGCGGGCCGGCTGTGGCCCGCGATTTATCCCGTTCGATGGGCGCGCGCGTTCTGGGAAGGCGGGCGAGCGCTCCTGCGGAGGAAGCCCGTCGGTTGACAAGAGGTGCTCTGTTCTGGTGTTCTATAAATATCCCAGTATCTAGTATCTGAAGCACCTACGGACATCCAGGCTCCAACGGCATCGAAACGAGGAGGGCTCATGGGGCTCCGCCGGGGCGCTCATGTCGCATGGAGGCGCGTGGGCGACGAGACGGTTCTGATTCATCTTCGGAACAAGAAGATTCTACGTGCTGAACCCGAGCGGAGGGTTCTTCTGGCACGGCCTGGACGGAGAGCGAGGAACCGAACAGTTTCTATCGAACCTCCCCGTCGCCGATCCTCGTGCCGACCACGCCTCGGAACGAATCGACGCGTTCCTCAGGGACCTCCAGGAGGCGGACCTGGTCGAGGCCGACGGCGCGCCCGAGGAGCGGACGGTATCGCTTCCGGATTATCCGCTTCCGACGTTCATCCCTCCCGAGCTCGTCTGGCAGCAGGAGCTTCGGAACTTCGGGCAGAGCTGCGCCTTCATCAGCGGGTCCGGCCCGACCTGCGACTCCGTTCCGACCATCTGATCCGACCGATCCATGCTCGAAGTCGCGGAAGAGGAAGAGAGAGAGCTCTCGCAGGCGAGCTTCGCCTTCGGTGAGACCCACCTCCGATTCGAAAGCGCCGACCGGACGTGGCTCGCCCATCTCGATCGACGGTATCGCAGCTTTTCCACATCGCCCCGGGTGGGAAGCTTCGTCGTTCGCTTCGAGCCGACGTCGGCGCCGCTTCCGCCGGACCTCGTGACACCGCTCGCCGCGCACGTCGAAGCGGTTCACTGCGCTCCCGCGGCCGACGGCTACCGGGTGAGCACCGAGACTTCCGAGTGCGAGATCGACATGCGCTCGCGGCGGGCTTTCCTGCGGGGGCCCGCCGCACTGTATCCGCTCGACAACCTGCTGCGGCACCTCCTCCCGCTCCTCTGGGAGGAAGGGGTCATCGTACACTCCGCTCTCGTCGCCGGCGGAGACGGGAGCGGCGTTCTCGCCTGCGGCCCTTCGGGCGCGGGGAAGTCGACGATCGCCAGGCTCGCGGGGAAGCGGGCTCTTTCGGACGAGCTCGCCGCGGTCCGGATCGAGCGCCACGGAGCGACCTCGATAGCACTCCCCTTCTGGGTGTCGCGGCCCGGGAGCGCCCGCCTGCGGGCGGCGCTTCATCTGGGGCACGGGCCCGCCCACCGCCTCGAGCGCCTTCGGCCGGAGCAGGCCCTGCGCCGCCTCGCATCCCTGGTTCTCTGGCCCGTCTGGGACGAGAGCGCCATGGCTCGATCGTTCGCGTACCTGGCGGCGCTCGCGGAGAGCGTGCCGGCATTCGATTTGTCCTTCGCGCCCGTAGGCGACGTATGGGATTTCATCGACAAGGAGGTCTCGTGACCGAGCTCACCTATCTTCCGAAGCTCATGGTCGAGGCGGGAAAGCGGACGATTCCACTCGAGGTCGCGCTCGAGCTCACGCACCACTGCAACTTCCGGTGCCAGCATTGCTACATTCCGGACTTCGCCGCGCCGGATTTGCTCTCGACCGAGCGCATCCTCGAGCTTCTCGACGAGCTCGTCGAGATGGGAACGCTCTATCTCACGCTCACCGGCGGCGAGATGCTCCTCAGGCGCGACTGGTACAAAATCGCCTCCCGGGCGCGGAACCTCGGATTCAGCCTGCGGCTCTTCACCAACGGCTCGACGGTCGACGAGGAGAAGGCGGACCTCATCCAGACGCTTTTTGCCACGGTGGAGGTGAGCCTCTACAGCATGGACGTCGATATCTTCGAGCGCATCACCCAGAAGAAGGGATCTTTCGAAAAGACCATCCGCGGCATCGAGCTCCTACGGGAACGGAACATCGAAGTTCTTCTCAAGATCCCGATGATGGTCTACAACACCACCGGGTTCGAGAAGGTCTTCGAGTACGCCGCCCGGATCGGGGCCACGGCGCGCGCCGACGCCCGGATCGTGGCGAAGAAGAACGGCGATCTGGTGACGCTGAAGCTGCGGGCCGAGCCGGAGGCCCTGATGCCTCTCTACCGCTCCGGCTATACGCCCTGCTCGATCCCCGAGGAGCTCGGAAGCGACCCGCGCGCCGGCGGCCCGCTCTGCGCGGCGGGAAATCGCTACGCCAACATCGCCTCGTCGGGCGAGGTGAGGGCCTGCAACATCCTTCCCGGCGCCGCCGGAAACCTCCGGGAGCAGACGTTCCGGGAGATCTGGGAAGGCTCGCCCTGGCTCCAGAAAGTACGCTCGATTCGAAGGCGGGATCTCGACCCCTGCAACACCTGCGACAAGTTCTCGTACTGCGGTCGATGCCACGCGATGGCCATGGTGGAGGACGGAAACATCCTGGGGCCGGCCTCTTCCGCCTGCGCCCACGCCGAGATCGTGGAGCGCATTCACTCCGAAAAGCAGCCCGCCTATGCTTAAGCGTCCTCTGGCCGCTCTGCGGAGCCTCGCCGCCGTCGCCCGCGCCTCGGTGCGGGTGAGCTTCTACGAAAGACGCCGAAGTCTTCCCGACCTGGTGACGCGACTGAGATCGACCCCTCGAGACCGCGCGTGCGATCCGCATCTAACGCTCGCGGTCCTCGAGCGTCTGCTTCCCTTTCTTCCTCCGTACGGCGCGGGAAAGTGCGTGAAGCGTTCGCTCTTCCTCCTCGACCTCTGGTCGCGGGCGGGCCTCGCGCCGTCGTTGCATATCGGTCTGCGGAGAAGCGATTCCGATCGCGGCGGACACGCCTGGATCACCACGAGGGAGTCGGCGTTCGAGACCTACCGGCCCCCGGACATCGTCGAGGCCTTCCGCCATTGACGCCACTTGAAGTCAGCCCGGCTTTCTGCTGAGATCGATTTCCCCCAGAAAAGAGCCCGAATCATGAGATGCACGAGAGTATCCTCCGCCGCCGTGGTCGCCGCCTCGATGTTCCTGGCCTCCGGCGACAACGTGGCGCAGGAGACGGCGGCTCGCGGGGACGGCTGTCAGTCGGTATGGGTCACGGCGCCCACCTTCGGAAAGCCGGCGCCGCAATTCCGGAAGCCCCTCACCTTCTCCGCCGCGGAAGTGCTGGACCTCGAGTTCCAGGTCGTGATCCGCGCGGACCTCCTGGCGGCGCGGAGTCTCGAGCTCAAGGTCCTCACCCCGAAGGGTCACCTTTATCAGACGCTCGCGCTTCCCACGCCCTCCGAGGTTTCCCAGGCGGCGTCCACTCGACGGTCGCGCTATCGAACCGTGGCCGCGCGGCTCCCGGTCGCGGGAACCACCATCGTGAACAACTCGCTCTACGGAACCTGGAAAGCGGAAGCGTACCTCGCGGGCGAACGAACCACCTGCGCCAGGGCGCGCTCGTTCGTCATCAACCCCTGATAGCCCGCGGGGGTTCCCCTACGCGCCGGATGGGATTTCGACCCCTGTCTCGCCGGGACGCCGACCGCAAGTCTTTGACTTGAGTCCTCCCGAGCGCTTCGACGAGGGGCACGGGAATTGCTTCCCTTCCCTGGTTCCCCGACCTTCCTGCGGAAAGACACACATGCGGCCCTCTGCTCGCGCGTTCCCCATCCTCGTGGCACTCCTCCTCGCGGGCGAGGCGATCGCGAAAGTGAAGACCGGCACCTACACCGGCGATGGCCTCGCGAACCGCAGCATCACCGGCGTGGGATTCGCTCCCGCCGTCGTCATCATCAAAGGGAACGATACGGACGCGACCGACGATCTGACTTCGGCCGTGCTCAAGAGCCTGACGATGCCCGCGGGACTGGCGAAGCCGCTGAAGGGGGATCAGGGCCTCCTCGGAAACATGATTCTCGCGCTCGGCGCCGATGGGTTCACCGTCGGCTCGGATCGACGCGTGAACGCGAACGGAATCCAATTCCACTACGTCGCCTTCGAAGCGAGTCCCAATCTGTCGATTGGAACCTATACCGGAAACAACGGGAGCCAGACGGTGGCGGCGGGATTCAACCCCGATTACGTCATCGTGATGGAGGACGGCGCCAGCCGCGCGGTCCACCACTCCTATCACTGGAACCAGAGCTTCTCATTCAACGCGGACACGGCCATCACCAACGCCGTCACGGGCTTCACCCCCGTCGGGTTCACCGTAGGCGACAGCTCGCACGTGAACGAGGGCTCCCGCGCCTATCACTTCGTGGCCTGGCGGGAGGTCCCTGGCCAGATGCGGGTCTCCTGGTACGTCGGCAGCGGAATCGACAACCGCTCTCTGACAGCCGGGTTCCGACCGGAATACGTCATCGTGAGGGAGATCGGCGGCAACGACGAAGCCTTTCAGCGCTTCTCTTCGATGACCGGGGACGCGTCCGTCAACTTCAAGAACGCGGTGCAGGCGAACCGGATTCAGGCCCTGCAGGCGAACGGATTCCAGGTCGGAACCGCGAGCCAGGTGAACAGTAACAACACTCCCTTCTTCTTCGTTGCTTTCGGAAACGACCCCGCACCCGGCCTCACCACCTCGGAAGGGGCGGGCACCTTGACGGTCACCGCCCCCGACTTCTTCGACATGACCTTCAGCACGGCCGCCGGGGGAGGCGTCCAGCAGTTTCACGACCTGGCGTCGGGACCGAACAATCTCGATCTCGCCGGAGGCGCGTCAGTCATCAAGTCCCTGTTCTTCGACACCATGGCGTTCGGCGGCATCTGGTACAACTCCGGGCAGAACGACGTCGAGCCCGAGATCGATCTCCTCGAAGCGACGCCGACGAGGGTCAAGGTCCGACAGGAAGCCTTCTATCAGAGGGAGGGCGGCATAACTCTGATCGCCGGGATCAAGGGCCTTGGCGACTACGTCGTCTACCCCTCGGGGCGCATGGCGCTCCGGTGGGATCGAAGGACCACCAAGACGGTGACGAACCAGTCCTCCCGGATGGGACTGGGCGTTCACCTGAGGAACTCCCAGTACCTCTCCACCTGGAGCGCATGGAGCGAGACGGCGGCGCTTCCCACGCCCGGCGGCCCGGGGACGGACCTCTTCGTAATGGCGGGAACCGACGACCTCACCTACGGGACGTACACCGATTTCCTCCAGATCCTCTACAACCGCTGGACCGCGGCCGACTCGACGGAGTGGTATCAGAACCCGATAAACGGCGTCGAATGGGGTGCCGCGCTCTGGCAGGAAGCGAACGGGCAGACCCTCCCGGTGGTCGAGCGGTGGGATTCGATGATCCACTTCAAGCCCACCGACTTCGTGGACCGGACCGACGTCAACGTGCTCGGACGGCGGGACGACTATCGGACGCCGGACTCTCTCGCCGTCGCGATCGGGATCGGGATGGATCGAGAACACCGCGGACTCGGATTTCTTCAACGAGTCGGAAGGCGCCTACACCCTGGATCTGGATCCGATATCCGGCCTGAGGTTCGACATGAACGGGAGCGTCATCCGGCGGCGTCAACCGTTCTTCAAGGTCCGCCAATGGCGCTCGCTGGAGGAAGCCGACGGCGGTGACCCTCGAGGGAGCCGCTCTCGCAACGGACATCGACTATCGCGCCGACGTGAAGCCCGTGTCCCGGGCCCACTTCGCCTCCGACCTCCTCTGGCACAGCACGCTCGACTCCACGGCCGCGGTGACGAGCCCCGATGTGGGCAGTCCGGGCGCGGTCAACGGCGGCGCGGGCTTCACGGCGGGCCGCTACGGAAACGGCGCCTCGATCACGTCGCCTTCCTCGAACGTGAGCTTCCCCGCTCCCGGGAACCTGCGCGTCGACCGCGGCGCCGTCGAGCTCTGGTACCTGCCGTCCTATTACTACGTGGACGGAACCGCCCATCGCATCTGGAGCTACGTCGTGGACGCCGTCGAACCAGTTCCACCTGACGAAAGAGGCCGCGAGCAACAACCTGGTGTTCGAGATCCTGCGGGGCGGTGTCTCGACGAAGGTCTCCGTCACCCCGGCGAACTACGGCTGGCTCGACTACGAGTGGGTGCACCTCCGAGCCACATGGGACGCGTCGGCGCCGGTCGCCGATCAGGCCCGCCTCTTCGTGAACCGGGTCGAGCCGCCTCATACCAGCCCGATCAACGCGTACAACGCCGCGTCGATGCCGGGAACGGGAACGGTTTTCATCGGCGGAAGCGCCGGGCTCGCAACCAACGGTGTCCTAGACGAGTTCCACGTCTACGGATCTCCCGCGTCGACGATTGACCTGGCCCATGGAGGCCTCGCGTCGAACGCCTCCGAGTTCCTGGCGACGGCGAGCCGGGACTTCACGTTCCCGCTTACGTTGGTGGACTCGCTCGACCGGGGTGCGTTACTTATACTTCGGGGCGGATTCCACTTTCCGCGGGCTCAACGTGTCTCTCAGTACCCCCGGAGCAGGCGCCCCGAATCTCGCCTGGGAGTACTGGGACGGCTCCCGCTGGGCCGATCTCGAGAGCGGCTTCGGATTCACCGACCGGACGAACCATCTGACGCGGAGCGGCTCGATCTACTGGACCGGGGATCCTTCCGGCTGGTCGCAGCTCTCCGTCGACGGGGACACGGATCTCTTCTACGTGCGGGCCCACCTCGCCTCGGGCTCCTACGCCACTTTCCCGACGGAGAAGGAGATCCGGACGGATATCCTTCTCTTCCAGTACGCCGCGGACGTCGCCGCCTCGGCGCAGACTTTCGTTTTCGGCACGCCGCCGGAGTTCGACGTCACGATCTCCTCGGCAAGCAACCAGTCGTTCGTGGTCGGGAGCCCCACTCCGGTGTTCGCGGCGCGATCACCGTGATCGACCTCCTCGGCGGCTCCATCACCGCCGCCGACGACATCCGTATCCGCATCCCCGCGGGGTTCCCCTTGAGGTGGGACGCGTCGGTTCTCTCCGCGTCCCTCTCCGGCTCCGCGGCAGGGAAAGGTCGACCCCACCATCAAGGCGTACGAGGACCTCGATCAGACGCTGGTGCTCGACGTCGTCGCGAGCTTCGTCGCCGGAGACCAGCTCCTCATCTCCGGCCTCGGGTTCGAAGGCTTCCTGCATCCGGCACCCGCCGCCTACCTCGAGCTCGAGGTCGAGGACGACGGATCCGTCGCCGCCTTCGACGACAAGACGATCGCGATCACCGCCGCCGCCGGGCCCAACCTCTCATCCTTCGACAATCAACTGTTCACCGTGAGTCAGCCGCCGACGTTCGCGCAAACGCTCTACGTCACCGAAGCGCTCGGTGGAGGGGTACTCACCGCCGCCAACGACTTCGAGATTCAGATCCCGGCGGGGTTCCCCATGGAATGGGACGGAGCCGTGACCAGCGTGGTCCTTTCCGGACCCGCAGCTTCCCGAGTCGCCAGCGCCGTCACCTATCCCTCGTCTCGAACCGTGCGCTTCGACGTCACCTCCAACTTCATGCCGGGTGAGTACGTCGTCATCACCGGGTTGCAGTTCAGGAACTTTTCCGCGGCGTCGCCCATCGAGCATCTCCGCCTCCACTCCCCGCCGGGCACGGGAGTCGACGCCGACGACAAGACGATCCGGGTCGAGGCCTTCGAAGATGCCCCGTTCTTCACCGCCACCGCGACGGATTCGCAGGTCCGTCTCGAGTGGGTGAACCCGTACTTCGGCTCCTGTGCGAACGTTCACCTGGTGCGGAAACAAGGCTCGTTCCCCGTGGGCCCCATCGACGGATTCCCGGTCGTGAGCCTTCCGTGCGTTCAAGGGAGCAAGGAGCTCTTCGACGACACCGTAGGCCTGGTCAACGACACCACGTACTTCTACGCTCTGTTCGTCGAGCACACCCTCGGCCTCTATACTCCCGGGAAGTTCGTCAAGGCGAGGCCTTTCGATACCTCGGGGCCGGTCAAGTGGGCCTACTCCACGGGAGCGACGTCGATGGCGCCTCCGGGACTCCGCTTCTTCGGAGGCAACGCCTTCGTATACGCCGTCTCCAACGACGACATCCTGCACTCGGTAGCCGGCGGGCCGACCGGCGGGTCGTGGCCGTCGGGTTGGACTCCGTATGCCGTCGGAGCTCCGGCGCAGTCCCGGCCTCCCGTCCTCGGTTTCGCCGTAGGCGCGTCGCCCCACGGCATCGCACTCCTCGGCTCTCAGGAGGGAAGCGTGCATGCGGTGAACGCCGAGACCGGGGCACCCGAGTGGGTGGAATCGATCGCCACCATGGTGCAGGCGGCCCCCGCCGGGAACTTCAAGGGATTCGACCCGGCGGCCTTGGACCTCGTTCTCGTCGGCACCAGGAATGCGTCTGCCGCGAACGCGCTCGTCGCCCTCGACGTCGTTTCCGGAAATCCGGTGTGGAGCTTCGACAACTCGGCGCCGCAGAACGGCGACGGCCTCGAGATGGGGATCATCTCCTCCTCCGCCGTGGTTCACTACGCGACCAAGCGCGTCTACTTCGCCTCGCGGGCGCGCTCCGGCGGGAGCTCCGACACCGTCTGGGCGGTCAACTTCGGTTCCAATCCGCCTCAGCGCCTCTGGTCCACGGCCGTAGGAAACGTCGACGGGAGCCCGGTCCTGTTCCGGAACGTGCTCTATGTGGGAACAAACGCCGGGGAGCTCTATGCCCTCGATGTCGCCACCGGGATCGTCAAGTGGTCGCTCCCTCTGGGCGACGGCGCCATCAAGGGATTCGTCTTCCCCAACTACGGAACCGGAGACCTCTTTCTCGCGACCAATTCGAAGATCTGGTCGATCTTCGACAACGGTTCCAGCGGCGCCGTCAACCCGGGCTGGCCGGTGACCGCCGTCGACGTTCCCGGGCCGTCGACGCCCATCGTGATTCCCGGCGCCGTCAACATTCTCGCGGGAGGGAGCGACGGGCGTCTCTACCAGCTCGACACCGCATCGCCTTTGCCGTCCGCCAAGGTCGTTCTCGGCGACGGAACGGCGGCGGTGGGCGTTCCGAGCGTCGATCTCTTGAACTCCATGGTCTACGTCGGTACCGATCAGGGCGTCATCTACGGCGTCCTGCTCCCTCTACCGTAGAGAGGAAGAAAACGATGATGCGCACTACGAACGTCCTTCTCGGTTGCACCCTGAGCCTCGTCCTAGCTTCGCCCGGCGTGTCCTCCGATCGGAGGAAGCCCGCCGAGCGTAAGAGCAACAACGCCTGCGCCGCGGTTCAGGTGACGGCTCCCGACGTGCCGTCCCCGACGAAGCGCCGCGCGAAGAAGCTCCCGACGTTCTCCGCCTCGACGATCCTCGACCTGAACCTCGAGGCGGCTGTGAAGGGAGAGCACCAGCTGGAGTTCAAGGTTTACACGCCGAAAGGACATCTGTACCAGAGCCTCACGGCGACGATGAGCGCTCCCGCGGCGAAGGACGGCCGGAGGACGCGGGAGTCGAAGAAAGGCGCCGCCTCCGCCACCCTTCCCGTCGCCGGCACCACGATCGTCACCAGCTCCCTGTACGGTGAGTGGAAGGTCGAGGCGTTTCTCGACGGCGAGCGCGAGGTCGCGTGCGCGAAGCCTCTGTCGTTCGTCATCGAACCGTAACACTTCAAGCACGAAGACAAGAAGCGTCGCCCGAGCGCCTCCGTGCCCGGGACGTCTCGCGCCACGAGACCACCGGGGCGATCGTCGGCCTCCTTCCGGGGCGTCCAAAACGTGCTACCATGGGGCCCTTCCTAGCGCGAGAAAGGAATCCCGATGGTAGCGATCACGATCAACGGCAAGAGGCACGACGTGGACGTCGAGCCCGGAACCCCTCTTCTCTGGGTCCTCAGGGACAGCCTGGGCCTCACCGGCACGAAATACGGCTGCGGCATCGCCGAGTGCGGAGCCTGCACCGTTCACGTCGACGGTGTCGCCACTCGATCCTGCATCACTCCCGTCTCCACCGTCGAGGGGCAGGCGGTCGTAACCATCGAGGGGCTGGCGACGGGCGAGAGCCTTCACCCCGTTCAGCAGGCCTGGCTCGAAGAAGACGTGGTGCAGTGCGGCTACTGCCAGTCGGGGCAGATCATGTCGG
Source organism: uncultured Acidobacteriota bacterium (assembly GCA_963716925.1). GTDB lineage: Bacteria > Acidobacteriota > Vicinamibacteria > Marinacidobacterales > SMYC01 > DAISKN01. The sequence continues at coordinate 731,904 of CAVQUX010000006.1, forward strand.
CGGCCGACCTCCTCTCCGCGAACAAGAATCCCAGCGACGCCGAGATCGACAAAGCGATGAGCGGCAACATCTGCCGCTGCGGCACGTACGGGCGCATCAAATGCGCCATCCAGCGCGCGGCGAAGATGCTGCGCGGTGAGCCGACGCAGCCGGTTGAGCCGGCTGAGCAGGTTCAGGAGATCGCCCGATGAGCCAGAACAACCTCGACCGCCGCGGATTTCTCAAGGTTACCGGCGCCGCCGCCTCCGGGCTGATGCTCGGCTTCTACGTGCCGGAGCGATTCGGTCCCATCACCGTCCATGCCGCGGGTCCCTTCGCGCCGAACGCTTTTCTCCGCATCCTGCCCGACGACACCATCACCGTGCTCGTGGGAAAGTCCGAGATGGGGCAGGGGGTCTACACCTCCCTTCCGATGATCGTCGCCGAGGAGCTCGATTGCGACTGGGGCCGGGTCAAGGTGGAGTCCGCGCCCGCGGGCCCCGACTACTATGACGCCGGCATGGGAGAGCAGACGACGGGCGGCAGCACCAGCGTCACGAATTCATGGGATCCGTTGCGGAAGGCGGGAGCGAGCGCTCGCGCGGTGCTCGTCGAGGCTGCCGCACAAACCTGGGGTGTCGCGGCATCGAGCCTTCGAACCGACAAGGGTCGTGTCTACCACGACGCGAGCGGTCGGAGCGCGTCCTACGGTGAGCTCTCCGCCAAGGCGGCGACGCTGCCGGTTCCGGCGGATGTCCCGCTGAAGGACGCCAAGGACTACAAGATCGTCGGCACCAACGTGAAGCGCGTCGAGGGTCGCGACAAGGTGACGGGAAAGGCCGAGTTCAGCATCGACGTCCGGCTTCCCGGAATGCTCGTGGCCGTGGTCGCCCATTCTCCCGTCAACGGAGGCAAGGTCAAGAGCTTCGACGCCTCGAAGGCGGCGGCCGTTCCCGGCGTCGTGAAAGTCAAACAGATCTCGACGGGCGTCGCCGTGATCGCCAAAGACTTCTGGACGGCCCGCAACGGGCGCGACGCTCTCGCGGTCGTCTGGGACGAAGGCGCGAACGGCACCCTCGACTCGGCGGACATGCGCGGACACTACCGGAAGCTCGCGGATGACCCCGGTCTCGTCGCCGAGAACGAGGGCGACGCCGAGAAGGCGATGGCGGGCGCCGCGAAGACCGTCGAGGCCATTTACGAGGTCCCCTATCTCGCACACGCCGCGATGGAGCCGCTCAACGCCGTCGCCCACGTGCAGGCGGATCGATGCGACATCTGGGCGGGGACCCAGTATCAGACGATGGATCAGAAGGTGGGCGCCGCCATCACCGGCTTGAAGCCCGAGCAGATCTACGTCCATACCACGCTTCTCGGGGGTGGATTCGGACGCCGGGCCAACGTCACTTCCGACTTCGTCGCCGACGCGGTCGAAGTGGCGAAGGGCGAGAACGTCCCCGTCAAGACCATCTGGACCCGCGAGGAGGACATCCAGGGCGGCTACTTCCGGCCGATGTTCGTGCACAAGCTCAAGGCGGCGGTCGACGGAAAGGGAATGCCCATCGCCTGGCACCAGCGGCTGGTTGGGCAGTCCCTCGCTGAGGGAACGTTCCTCGAGCCCTTCATGATGAAGAAGGGTATCGATGCTTCCTCCGTCGAGGGAGCGGCGGGGATGCCTTACTCGATCCCCAACCGCCGCATCGAATCGCACAACGCGCCGAGGTCACTCAGCGTTCTCTGGTGGCGCTCGGTGGGACACACCCATACCGGGTTCGTGAACGAGAGCTTCTTCGACGAGGTGGCGCACGCCGGAGGGAAGGATCCCTACCGAGCTGCGCCGGCAGCTCCTCCAGAACGACCCGCGGCACCTCGCGGTGCTCGACCTCGCGGCCGAGAAGGGCGACTGGGGCAAACCCCTTGCCCCAGGGCCGCGCTCGCGGCATCGCCATCCGGAAATCGTTCGACAGCTACGTCGCCGAGGTGGCGGAAGTGTCCCTCGAAGGCGAAGAGGTCCGGGTGCACCGGGTGGTATGCGCCGTCGATTGCGGCATCGTCGTGAATCCGTGGAACGCGGTGGCGCAGACGGAGAGCGCCGTCGTCTACGGGCTCACCGCCGCCCTCTACAGCGAGATCACGGTGAAGAACGGCCGGGTGCAGCAGAGCAACTTCGACGACTACCCCGTGCTTCGCATGGATCGCATGCCGAAGATCGAAGTTCACTTCGTGAAGAGCACGGAGAAGCCCACGGGCATCGGAGAGCCGGGAGTTCCACCTCTGGCCGCCGCGGTCGTGAACGCTCTCTTCGCGCTCACGGGCAAGCGCGTCCGCAAGCTTCCGATCAAGATGAGCGAAGCGGTCTAGCGAATCTCGACGAGCTCGGCCCGGCGCGCGATGGCGCGCCACAGGATCTGTCTCTGCTCGACGCTCAGGAGCTTCAGGTCGACGTCGTGGGTGGCGCCCCCGGCGACGGTGATGCGCATCGAGTGCCAGTCGGGAAGGGCGAGCCGGCGCTCGAACTCGTCTCGCGGCGGCACCTCGCTCGCCGACCCGACTCCCTCCACGTACATTTCCTCGATCGTCCCCCACGGCAGGATCTTTTCCGCGTCGGGAGGGATCGAGAGCGAAAGCCCTTCGCCCAGAACCTGGACTCGATAGCGGCTGAGCGTGGGATAGTCCTGGATCAGGAGCCAACCAGCCGCCGCGAGAAACACGATCCCGAAGATCATGGGCACCGCTTTCTTCTTCGAGCCCGCGAAGAGCCACACCGCCGACGGCGGCGAGGGCGCCCGAGCGCGCGAAGAGCACCGTCCGGTTGAACCCGGTGTCGAATCGGAAGGTGAGGTCTTCGCGGTCCTGTCCCTCCTGCTCCGAGATCATGCAGCCGAAGCTCGAGAGGAGACAGAGGCAGAAAAGCCAGGCGAAAACGGGCTTGAACATGAAGCGGCTCCTGATTCGAGAAGGGATTGGAATCAGGATACGGCCTCGGCGGGAGGCCGTCAACGAAGTGCGAGGGCCGGGGGAGCCGACGCTCCCCCTCCCGGAAGCCTAGAACTCGAAGCGGATGCCCACCATGGCCCTGCGGGGCGCGACCACCGCGAGGGACTGTCCGAAGTCGTCGTCTCCGGTGTCGGAGCTGTTGTTGCGCACGTCGTTGGCGGTGTCCGCGTTGAACAGGTTGTAGATGTCGACCGAGAGCCGAAGGCGCTGCCCGCCGGAGCCGAACACGAAGTCCTTGTCGATGCGGATCTGGAACTCGTTCACCGCCGGGAGGAAGTACGAGGCCCGCGGCTCGGCCTGAACCCGGCGCACGCCCTGCCTCAGCCCGGTGACGTTGATGACCCGCGCGTACGGACGGCCCGACTCGTATGAATATCGCGCCCCGATGTGGAACCCCTTGGGAGCCTGGTACGTCGCGGAGAGCCGGAAGTTGTTGGTGCTGTCGGTCGGAAGTCGCCCGAACGCATTGATGAGATCGTTCGGGTCGCGGCCGAAGGAGCTCGGACCGAGGCCGCTGAACGCCTGGGCGCCGATCCCGAGAGTGCCGCTCGTATAGCCCTCACCCTTCTGCCACTGGTAGGAGCCCTGGAGCTGCCAGTTCTGAGAGAAGCGCTTGTAGGCCTGGACCGTGAACGAATCGTATTTGTGGTCGAAGTCGTCGCGGTTCGTCACCTGGAAGAGGCTCTGCGAGCTCGGTGAGGTTCGGTTGAATACCTGGAGCGTCTGCGTTTCGCCCCGGAACGTGTCGGTGAAGGGTATCTGCGCGTACTCCCCTCGAACGTCGTTCACCCGCATGAAGTTCGCCTCTTCCTTGTGGATGTAGGAGAACTCCAGCCCCAGGTCGGGGATGATCTCCCGCTCGAGCCCGGCGTAGAACTGATCGGTGTACTGGTTCGTCAGCTCGGGGTCGATTCCGTAATTGATGTTGGGATCGACGCTGTAATAAGGAATGTCGTATGCCCCGGTATCGGGGTTGAAGAAGAAGGCGGCCTCGACTGGTGTTCCCGTTCGAAGCGTTTCGGAACATGTTTCCCAGAAGCTTCCCGTAGAACCGGCCCCAGCTCGCTTTGGCCACGGTCTTCGCCGCCTCGTCGAGGGTCACGGTGACACCGAGACGCGGCGAGACGTCGTTGAAGGAGATGAGCTCACCCAGACCGGGGAAGCTCACGCCCGTCGTACCCTCGAGGGAGCTGTCGGGCTGATCGACGTCGGGGATGCTTCCCGTCGTGTGGTCGAAGCGCACTCCGAGGTTGAACGTGACCCGATCGTTCAGAGTCCAGTTGTCCTGGACGAACCCGGCGAAGCCGCTGGTCTTCGCGTCCATGGCGTAGGGCTCGCGGAACAGCGCGTAGTAGGGGCCGTTGTAGTCGTAGTAGACGACGTTGTTGAAGTAGGCCTGCGCCGCGATGGAGTTCGCCCTCTCCATCTGGACTCCGAACTTGAAGTCGTGCGAGCCCGCGAAGTTGTCGGCGTAGTGGGTCACGGCGGCGGCGACCTGGGTCTTGTTCTGGTCGCTCTTCCAGGTATAGAAGCTGTTGACGTCGAGCGCTCCGGTGTTGAAGTCGTAGCGACCCGAGGTGGTGGTGTCGCCGGAGAGAGGATCCTCGCCGATCCCGGATGTAGATCCCGCCACCCTTCACCTCGAGGAGCGTCGCCGAGCTGAAGGCGTGCGTCCAGCGCGCGGAGATCGTCGGGTTGTGCCCGTTCTCGACGTTGATGGTCTCCGGCGGCTCGGTGCGCGACGCCTGGTTGGGCGAGTCGAAGTATGTTGTCGTTGTACATGAACTCGACGTTGTCGTTCGACGAGAGCTGCGAGTTCACCTTGAAGTAGGGGCGCCAGACGTGGCGCTTGGGAGCGAACTCCGGGTCGACGCCCACCTGCGAGTTCCGGTTGCGGGTGAGCTCGAGGGCGCCGAAGAACCAGAGCTTGTCCTCTTTGATCGGCCCGCCGATCTGCTGGGTGAACGTCTGCTGGTAGTCGATGTAGTAGGGAAACTCCTCGTCGGGGGTGTTGTTTCCGGTGAGCGCGTCGTCCTGAAGGAAGAAGGACGAGGCGCCGTTCCAGTCGTTGCTTCCCGACTTGGTGATGATGTTGACCACGCCTCCCTGGAACCCGCTGTACTCCGCGGAGGCTCCGGCGGCGAGGACTTCGACTTCCTGGATGATGTCGAAGTTCGGGAAGTCCCAGGGCGAGCCGTAGGACGGCGCGGAGATATCGACGCCGTTGTACTGGAACGAGTTCTGATCCGTCGTCGATCCGTAGACGCTGAAGTTCGACGCGTTGGTCACGGCGTTGGTCCGGACGCCGGGGGCGTAGGTGATGAGATCGAAGTAGGAGCTTCGCGTCGTGGGGACGTTCTCCACGAGCTCGTTGTTGAACCGGGTGCTGTAGCTCGCGCGAAGCGTGTCGATGACCGGCGACTCTCCGGTCACGGTCACCGTCTCCGCCGTCGTCGCGAGAGACAGGTCGGCGTCGAGCTGCACCGTGCGGCCGACTTCCACGCGAACGTTCTCGCGCTTGAGGGTGGTGAAGCCCGAGAGCGTGAACGTCACCGTGTAGACGCCCACGGGAAGCCCCTGGTACTGATAGAGACCCTGGCCGTTGGTGATGGCCAGGGCGGCGCCACCGATGCGCGCCGGACTCTCGGCCTCGACGGTGACGCCGACGAGAACGGCGCCGGTCGCATCCTTCACGATCCCCCGGATGCCGCCGGTCGAGATCTGCGCGAAGCTCGAGCCCGCGATCGAAAGAGCCGCGACGAGCGCGGGAACGGTAAGGCTCGTCTTTTTCATGTGGCTACACCCTCCTTGGGGAGCGAAGAGGTGGAAACAGAAATCGCCTGATGACGGGGCTTATACCCCTGCCGCTAATAGACAGTCAACCAAAATATTGAGAGGCTATGCAAGTCACGAAGGGAAAATTCCCGTCGTTCGATCGCTTGAACGCCGGGAGCGTCCAAAATTTTGGAGCGTCAGAAGCTGGGCGGCGTGCAGGCGCTCACGACCTCGCAGACGTCGCTCCCGACGTTGCGGAATCGATGCGGAAGTCGGCTGTCGAAGTAATAGGCGTCTCCAGGTCCGAGAACGTACGTCTGACCGCCGACGGTGAGCTCGAGCTTTCCGCGCAGGACCACCCCCGATTCCTCGGCCTCGTGGCGGAGCATGTCGACTCCCGTGTCGGCTCCGGGATCGAGACGCTCGTGCAGGAGCTGGAGCGCGCGCCGTTTCAGGCTGCGCCCGACCTGACGATAGGAGATGCCGTTCCGGCCGATCTCGACCAGCTCCTCCGCGCGGTAGATGACTTGCTCCTCGTTCGTGGGCACGTTCCCGGCGAAGAAATCGGCGAGGGTCATCGGGATCCCGTCGAGGATCTTCTTGAGGGTGGCGACGGATGGACTGGTGCGGTTGAGCTCGATCATCGAGATCAGACCGTTGGCGACGCCGCTCCTCCGGGCGAGGGCGCGCTGGGAGAGTCCAAAAGCCTCTCGAAGGGCGCGCAAACGCTCGCCTACTTCGAACTCGACGCCGGCGGCAGCAGTGCTCATGACCTCGTACTCCTGGGGGAAGCCTCTCCGGTCGGCGGACATTCTAGTACAATTCGTCCGATCGCGTTTCGACCAACGACGGCAGTCTTCGATGCGCTCCAAGCTGACAGGCCGCCTGGCTCGCTTCTGTACCTGGACCAGTGTCCCTCTGCTCCTGATGGGCTTTCGCATGCCGAGCTCGTCCTTGCCGCCGGACACAATCCTCGTCAACGGCAAGATCGTCACCATGGATTCCAAGGATTCCATCGTGGAAGCGGTGGCTATCCGATCCGGAAGAATCGTCGCCATCGGATCGACGGAGTCGATCGAGACGTCTCGCGGGGGACGATACGCGAAGAATCGACCTCCCGGTCGCACCGCCACTCCCGGGCTCATCGATTCTCACAACCACTTCGCCGTCAGCGCCGCGGACGCTTTGTACAGCCTGGACCTGGCTTATCCGAACGTGAAGACCATCGCGGACATCGTGGAGAGAGTCCGCGAGCGCGCCGCCGCTCGGGGCCCCGGAGAGTGGGTGACCGGCGGGAGGTGGGACGAGGGCAAGCTGAAGGAAAATCGACTCATCCACGCGGAGGACCTCGACCCGGTGTCTCCCGATAGCCCCGTCTGGCTCACTCACACGACCTCCCACTACGGTGTCGCGAACACCCGAGCGCTGAAGCTCGCGGGAATCACCAAAGAGACGCCCGACCCTCCCGGAGGCCTCATCGATCGCTACTCCGACGGATCGCCGACCGGGATTCTCAAGGACACGGCGATGTCTCTGATCTGGCCCCTGGTCCCGGATCAAACGGTGGAGCAGCTTCAGACCGCCATCGAGCGCTACCTGCCCGAGCTCAACAAGGAGGGGATCACCGCCATCAAAGACCCCGAGATCGGCCTCGGTATCTGGGAGGCGTACCAGAGGGTCCTTCAGGAAGGAAAGCTGACGGCTCGGGTCTTCGTGCTCTGGCGGGCAGGCCGGACGCTTCAAGAGGCGCACGAGCTCATCGAGCGGGTCGGTCCTTTCACCAAGCCCTGGATCTCCACGGGCGACGACCTCTTGATCTCCGGGGGCATCAAGCTCTACGCCGATGGGAGCGGCGGCGCGCGGACCGCGTGGCTATACGACGAGTGGAACAAGAACCTGGACCAGATCGATCGAGGAAACTTCGGTGTTCCGAGGGTCGAGCCCTCGGTTTTGCGCGAGCAGATCAAGGCGTTCCACGACGCGGGGCTCCACGTCGGCGTTCATGCGGTCGGCGATCGAGCCATCGACTGGGTGGTCGACTCCTACGCACAGGCACTCGAGGCGAAGCCGTCGCGGGGTCTCCGGCACAGCATCATCCATTGCAACATACCGACCGACCACGCGCTGGAGCAGATGGCGAAGCTGCAATCGACCTATGATGCGGGGTACCCCGAGGTGCAGCCCTCGTTCCTGTGGTGGATCGGTGACACCTACGCGGGAAACTTCGGTCCGGAAAGGAATCGAAGAGTACTCCCGTTGAAGAGCTTCCTGCAGCGGGGGATCCGCTGGGGCGGAGGCTCGGATTACGACGTGACACCCTTTCCCGCGCGCTACGGTCTATGGGCTTCTTCGGCCCGGGAAACCGTCATGGGAGTGTACGGATCCCACCCTTTCGGAACGGAGCAGTCCATCGACGTGAAAGACGCCCTTCGCGCCTACACCACCTGGAACGCGCGCCAGCTCTTCCTGGAAGACGAGATCGGCTCCATCGAGGTGGGGAAGTACGCGGATATCGCCGTTTGGGAAAAAGATCTCCTCAGCGTGCCCGCGGAACAAATCAAGGAATTGCGCTGCGAGCTCACATTGATGAACGGAAAGATCGTTCACCGGGCCCCCGATTCGCCGATCGCGGTCACGACGGGAGGCGGGCCCGGGGGCAGCGACGTTCTAGTACAATTCTCCCACCAGTAATGGAGGCGATTCGATGATTGCAACGACCCTTTCCCTGCTCCTCGCGGCCGCGGGAGCCCCTCAGCCGTCGACGGCGAGCGAGATCGAGAAGCTCGTCGTCGCCTTCAACCAGGCCTACGAGCGAAACGACCTCGAGACTTACTTCTCGTACTACGCCGACGACGTCACCCAGTGGTTCGAGAGCGGAAGGGCGGGACTCGCGGACTACAAGAAGAGCTGGTACGAGCTCATCGCGAAGGGCGGCGGGGTCGAGAAGAACGCTCTCTCCGACATCCGGATACAGGTCTCGCCCGGAAGCGAGGCCGCCGTCGCGACCTACGCCGTCGACGTCGTGACTCGTCAGGCCGACGGGAAGAAAACCAAGGAGAAAGCGTACGAGACCGACGTGTGGTTCAAGCGCGACGGGAAGTGGAAGATCGTCCACCTCCATTACAACTCGAGAGAGGTGCCTTGACCGTCGACCTCGACGAGGCGCGGGAATGCACCCATGCCTGGGCGCGTCTCGACTCCCTGCCGCTCCGCTCGCGCCGGAGCGCGGAGGAGCGCACCACCGCGAGCGGCATAAGGGACGCTCTCCTCGCTCGCTCGCAAGCGACTCGCTCGCGAGAACCGCTCCGAGATCTATGACCGTCTGACGGACGGTAGGAAGCGGCGGCTCCGCGTCGACGCACTCGTCTACCGGGCCGCCGAGCTCTGGCCCGGTCTCGTTCCCACGCGCGAGGAAGTCGCGCGCGAGGCCGAGCGCATGCAGATGGACAAGGACGGCCGGGAGATCCAGCAAGGGATTCTCGTGGCCGAGCTCCTGAGCAATCCCGAAATCGGCGCCCATCTGGTCTCGAGCATGCTCGCTCCGACGGAGGAGGCCCGGGCGAAGCTTCCCGAGCTCCAAGCTCGAGGCGCCGTCGATCTCGGGGCCGCACGCGTCGAGGCGCGGGGTGACGTCGGCTACGTCTTCATGAAGCACCCCCGCTTCCTCAATGCCGAGGACGACGAGACGCGAGGACCGCTCGAGGTCGCGATCGACCTGGTGCTCCTCCACCCCGGCCTCAAGATGGGAGTCCTGAGAGGCGATCCCGTCGAGCACCCGAAGTACGCGGGGCGCCGAATCTTCTCCTCGGGAATCAACCTCACCCGGCTCTACCACGGGAAGATCTCCTACCTCTTCTATCTCGTGCGCGATCTCGGGCTGGTCCACAAGCTCTACCGCGGGCTCGCCCTCGAGCCCGAGAGCCTCGACGGGATCGAGACCACTCTCGAGAAGCCGTGGATGGCCGTGGTCGACGGGTTCGCGATCGGAGGCGGATGCCAGATTCTCCTGGTCGTCGACTACGTGATCGCGGAGAAGGGCTCGTACTTCAACCTCCCCGCGCGCAAGGAAGGGATCATCCCCGGGGCCGCCAACCTGAGGCTCCCCCGGTTCATGGGAGAGCGGATGGCGCGCCAGGCGATCCTCTTCGATCGCCTCTTCCGCGTGGAGGAGCCGGACGCGAAAGCGCTGGTGAACGAGGTGCATTCGCCGGAGGAGATCGACGCCGCCGTGGAGCGCGCGGTCGCGAACGCCCTCGGCTCGGGAATGGTGAGCGCTTCGGGAAACCGGAAGGCGCTTCGGGTGCAGCTCGAGCCCCTGGACACGTTCCGTCGCTACATGGCGACCTACGCGCGCGAGCAGGCCTACTGTCACCTCAGCGAGCAGCTCATTGGAAACCTGGAAAAGCACTGGCAAGCGAAGAGTCGGAGGTTGTGACGTGAAACGAACCGCGGTGGGGCTTCTGGTCGTATGGATGGCGGGCGCAGTCTCGGAGGGAAACGAGTGGGGCTACTTCGGGGCGGACCGAGCGTTCACCCGGTACTCGCCTCTCGATCAGATAGGACCCGATAACGTTTCGAAGCTCACGATTCTCTGGCGGCGGCCGGCGGTGAGCTCGAAGCTGAAAGAGGCCTACCCCGAGCTCAAGGTCTCGGGGAACTTCCGTTCGACCCCGATCTTCGTCGACGGCGTACTCTACGCGCCGAACGGCGTGGGCCTGGTGGCGGCGATTCAACCGGGGACGGGCGAGACGATCTGGGAGCAGGAGCCCTTCACCCCGACCATCGACGATGCCGCGGGCCAGAGCCCGCGCGGGCTCGACTACTGGCGGGACGGAGCCCACATGCGTCTCTTCGTAGCGCGCGGAGAGTATCTGTACGCCGTCGACTCCAAAACGGGAAAGCGCGTTCCCGACTTCGGCGATCGGGGGCGCGTGAGCCTGCACTGGGAAGCCCCGCTCGCCGGCCTCTTCAACTGGACCGCGGGCCCGATCGTGGTCTCGGACGTCGTGGTCGTCGCCGGGATCACCGGGGGAGCGGGTGACGGCGGCGTGAAGCGCGAGGCCGCGCCCGAGGACGTACGCGGATTCGACGCGAGGACCGGGCGCCTTCTCTGGACGTTCCACGTGGTTCCCCCGCCGGGCGAAGAGGGAAACGAGACCTGGGGCGAGGAGTCGTGGAAGTTCTCGGGGGATCTCGGATCCTGGTGCTGCGTTTCCGCCGACGAAGAGCTCGGCTACGTCTACGTCCCCTTGACCGCGCCCACCGCCGCCTACTATGGAGGCCACCGTCCCGGAGACAACCTCTACTCGAACAGCCTGGTGGCGCTCGAGGCGAAGACGGGAAAGAAAATCTGGCACTTCCAGATGGTGCACCACGACGTCTGGGAGTACGACACCGTGGGGCCCGCGACCCTCGGAGACATCACCGTCAACGGGAAGCGAATCCGCGCGGTGATGCAGCCGAGCAAGACCGCGTTTCTCTACGTCTTCGATCGGAAGACGGGTGAGCCGGTATGGCCCATCGAGGAGCGCCCGGTGCCCGCCTCCGAGGTCCCGAGCGAGCACCTCTCGACGACGCAGCCTTTCCCCACGAAGCCCGCGCCCTACGACCGGCAGGGCTTCACCGAGGACGATCTCATCGATTTCACCCCGGAGCTCGCGCGCCGCGCGAAGGAGGTCGCGAGCAGGCTCGTCCTCGGTCCGATGTTCACTCCGCCGTCGGTGAAGAGCACCGAGCCCGGGGGGAAGATCGGCACGATCGCGAACCCCGGCTGGTGGGGCGCGGGAAATTGGAACACCGGGGCGTTCGATCCCGAGACCGGCGTCTACTACGCGGTCTCGCACACCTGGCCCGCCGTCTATCACCTCTCGCAACCGACGGAGGCCGATGCGACCCTGGATTACGCCGTCACCGGTGAAGAAGAAGACGACTACCCGCTCGTCGACGGCATCCCCATCGTGAAGCCTCCGTACGGACGCATCACCGCGATCGACATGAACCGCGGCGAGCATCTCTGGATGACGGCGAACGGAGACGGCCCGCGAGACCATCCCCTTCTCAAGGATCTGCACCTCCCGCCGCTCGGGATCCCCGGACGCGGAGCGCCGCTCGTCACCAAGACGCTCCTCTTTCTCGGCGAGGGCGGAGACGCCATTCCCGGAATCCGTGAAGGAATGTGGGGCACGAAGTTCCGCGCGTACGACAAGGCCAGGGGCAACGTCATCTGGGAGACCGATTTCCCCGCCGGTACCACCGGAGCGCCCATGACCTACATGTACGAAGGCAAGCAATACATCGTCGTCGCCATCGGCGGCAAGAAAGTTCCCCCGGAGTGGGTCGCGCTCGGCCTTCCGTGAAGCGAGGCCCGGGCTCGCTCTACCGGAGCCTGAAGTCTCTCGAGTACCTGGCGACCCGGGACTTCCGCGCCGCGCTCGAGCTCCTGCTCGCGAAAGACCTCCCTTCCATCTCCCTGAAAGCGCGGCTCGGGCTCATCCGGCGATTCGTGCGCGCGACCAACGCCGTCCGCGGTTACCACACGCTCACGGACATGCTCCGGGTCGCGCGCGAGATTCTCGTGCGTGCCGGACGGAGTCCGATGGTGCTCGAGGCCGGATGCGGCTACGGTGCGAGCACCGCGAAGCTGAGCCTGGCGGTGAGGATGGCCGGAGGATCGCTCATCGCCTGCGATTCGTTCCAGGGCATCCCCGAGAACGACGAGCGCCACGAGCTCCTCGACGGGCGGAAGACCGAGTTCCGCGCCGGCGCCTTTCGCGGACGACTCACCTCGGTCCGCCGCACCGTCGAGACGTTCGGTGCCCCCGAAGTCTGCCGCTTCGAGAAAGGCTGGTTCGCCGACGTACTGCCGCGGATCGATGGGCCTCTGGACGTGTTGGTCCTCGACGTGGACCTGCGGCAGTCGACGCGCACCTGCGTGAAGGAGCTCTGGCCGAGGCTCCGACCGGACGGCGTTCTCTTCTCTCTCGACGGGCAGCTCCGCGCCACCCACGAGGTTCTTTCGGACGCGCGGTTCTGGCGCGAGGAGGTCGGATCCGAGCCGCCTCCGGTCGAGGGTCTCTTCGAGTCGAAGCTCCTCAAGCTGGTCAGGAAATGATCGTCCTCGCGATCGCTCTCTCGGTCGTTCCAAAGCCGAACGTCGTCCTCGTCACCATCGACACCCTTCGGGCGGACCACGTGGGCGCGTACGGCGCCCCGCCGGGCTCGACTCCCGCTCTCGACGCGCTCGCGTCCGAAGGGCTCCGCTTCGAGAACGCGATCTCGCCCGTGCCGCTGACCCGGCCGGCGCACGCGAGCCTCTTCACCGGCCTCTATCCCCCGGAGCACGGAATCCACGACAACCTGCCGGCGAAGCTCGATTCCTCCGTGCCGACGTTGGCGACGCGCTTCAAGGAGGCGGGCTACCACACCGCGGGGTTCGCGGGGAGCTTTCTTCTGGGGCGCGGGAGCGGTCTCGAGAGGGGCTTCGACGTATTCGGCGACGGCTCGATTTCGGGGAGGGCCGATCTCGTGGGGTCGAAAGCGGAGAGGCGCGCGGAGGCGGTGGCGGCGGAAGCGCTCGAGTTTCTTTCGACGGCGAAGCCTCCTTTCTTCCTCTGGGTCCATTTCTACGATCCCCACGCGCCCTACGATCCGCCGGGCGCGTTCGCGGGAAAGGGCTACCGCGGGGAGATCGCCTATGCGGACTCGCAGGTGGGGCGGATCGTCGAAGGATTGCGCTCGCGGGGTTTTCTCGACTCGACGCTGGTCGTCGCGACCGCGGATCACGGCGAGGGGCTGGGAGATCACGGAGAGGACGAGCACGGTGCCCTGGTGTACGAGGAGACCCTCCGGGTGCCGCTCATCGTTCGCGGACCGGGAATCGCGGCGGGCCGCTTGGAGCGCGAGCCCGTGAGCCTCGTCGACATCGCGCCGTTTCTCCTCGGAGGCGGCGCCGGCGGCCTGTCGGCTCCCGCGCGGAAGCCGCTCTACTTCGAGTCCTACTATGGAAACCTCCATTTCGGCTGGGCGCCGCTTCGCGGCATCCGCGAGGGTCCGATGAAGCTCATCTTCACCCAGGGGGCCCCTCGGGCCGAGCTCTACGACCTCGACTCCGATCCCCGGGAAGCGCGAGACGTCTCCCGGGAAAGAAAGGACGCGGCCCGGCGGCTCTACGCGGAGCTCCAGAAGGTCGGAGACAAGACCCCGTCGGCCGCCCCGGCCCTCGATCCGGGGGATATCGAACGGCTCGCGAGCCTCGGCTATGTCGGGTCCGCGCCGCGCCAGGGGACGGGGGCCGACCCCAAGGACGAGATCGCGAAATACTCGGACTTCGGCCGCAAGCTTCGAGACGCGATCGCGCTCTTCGATCGCCGGGACTATCGCTCGGCGCAACCCCTGTTCGAGGAGCTCGCGTCGCGCGACATCCTCTCTTTCGAGGTTCACTTCTACCTCGCGCGCTGCCACCGTCTCGCGGGAAAGCTCGCCGAGGCCATCCGCGAGTACGAGGCCGCCGCCGTCATCTACGACGGGTACTCGGTCGTCCACCTCGAGCACGGCCAGGCCCTCCTCGCGTCCGGCAAGCTCCCGGGCGCCGCCGCGGCCTTCGAAAAGAGCCTCGCTCTCGCGCCCTCCTCGGCGGCAGAGGTCGGGCTCGCGACGGCGGCGAGAAAGCTCGGCGACGCTCCCCGCGCCGTCGAAGCGCTCCGCCGCGCCGTCGCGCTCGATCCGGAGGACGCCGATTCGTGGAACGAGCTCGGCGCGCTTCTCCTTCAGAGAGACGAAGTCGGGTCCGCGATCGAGGCCTTCGAGCGCGCGGTCTCTCTGCGCCCGGCGGATGAGATGTTCCGACGCAATCTGGAATTCGCGCGTGGTATAAGAACGCCCCGGGAGAAATGAGCATGGACCAGAACGACCAAAGGAAGAAGTACAGCCGCTCCGAGTTCCTCCGACGGTCGGGCGCGGGGGTCGCCGGACTGACTGTCGCGTCCTCGAAGGCCCGAGCGCAATCCGGAGGAACGGTCGACGCCTCCTCGCCCGACCTGGTTCTCGTCAACGGGCGCGTCCTCACCATGGACGTCTCCCTTCCGCGGGCCGAGGCCTTCGCGGTGAAGAACGGCCGCTTCGTCGCCGTCGGCTCGAACGACGACGTGCGGAACCTCACCTCGCGCAAAACGACGATCGTCGACGCCGAGGGGATGACGGTGACTCCCGGATTCATCGACGCCCACTCTCACCCGGCGTCGGGCGGCGTGCGCGAGCTGGTCTCCGTCAACCTCGATCTTCGGAGCATCGGGGCCATCCAGGACGCGATCAAGAAGCGCGCCTCGGAAACCCCGCCGGGCGAGTGGGTGCTGGGGTTCAAGTACGACGACACCAAGGTCCGCGAAGGCCGGCAGATCACCCGCAAGGAGCTCGACGAGGCGGCACCCGACCATCCCGTCTTCATCTCCCACCGCGGAGGGCACGTCTACTGGTACAACAGCAAGGGATTCGAGAAAGCCGGAGTCACGGTGAACACCCCCGATCCGCCCGGAGGGAAGATCTACAAGGAGAACGGAGAGCTCAACGGGAAAGTCGCCGAGCGCGCCAACGACCTCTTCAGCGAGGTCGTCCCCTCGGGGTCGACCCGCGAGCAGCGGAAGGCGGGCGCCGAGCTCATCTCCCGGCTCATGACCGCCTCCGGCCTCACCTCGGTCCACGACGCGAGCTGCGGCACCGACTCCGCCATCGCCTACCAGGACGCCCTCCATGCAGGCGAGCTCCGCATGCGCGTCTACATGATGGTCCGCGGAGCGATGTTCGAGGGCTGCAAGACCGCGGGACTCTATACCGGGTTCGGAAACGAATGGCTCAAAGTGGGAGGCGTGAAGTTCGGAGCCGACGGATCGGCGTCGGGACGCACCATGGCGATGTCGACCCCCTACGTGGACCGCCCGGACGACCACGGAATCCTCACCATGACCCAGGAAGAAATCTACGAAGCGGTCGACGATGCCCACCAGCACGATTTCCAGATCGGAATCCATGCGAACGGCGATCTCGCCATCGACATGGTGCTCAAGGCCTACGAGCGGGTCCTCGCGAAATGGCCCCGCCCCGACGCCCGGCACCGCATCGAGCATTGCTCGCTGGTGAACCCCGATCTCCTGCGCCGCATCAAGGCCACGGGCTCGATACCCACCCCGTTCTACACCTACGCCCACTACCACGGCCGCAACTGGGAGGAGTACGGGCCGGAGAAGATGGAGTGGATGTTCACCCACCGTTCGTTCCTGGACTACGGGATTCCCGTGGCTCCGGCTTCCGACTACGTCCCCGGCCCGTTCGAGCCGATGATGGCCCTCCAGAGCATGGTCACCCGAAAGGACGTCGAGGGCCGGGTGTGGGGCGGAAGCCAGAGAATCTCTCTCGACGAGGCGCTCAGAATCTGCACCGTCAACGGCGCCTACGCCTCGTTCGAGGAAGACGTGAAGGGCTCGATCACCGCCGGCAAGTACGGGGACTTCGTGATCCTGGGCCAGCACCCGCACGAGGTGGACCCCGACAGACTGAAGGAGATCCCCATCGTGCGCACGGTCGTCGGGGGAAAAACGATGTACTCGAGGGCGTAGATCAGAACCCGACGAGCACCTGAATCTTCTTCGCTAGGTCTTCGAACTCCAGGCGAGCTTTGGCCACGGCCTGGATCTGTCCTCCACCGATGCCATCGGCCTGCTTCAGGTCGAAGATGGGTTTCCTCGCGAGCTGAGCGACGGGCACGAGGCTGGCGAAGTGTTTGAGCATCGCGATGCAGTAAGGGTCATCTTCGCGCGTCTTGGGCCATTTCGCCTTCGGTTCACCCAGGACTTGCTCATGAAAGACCGCCGGAATCTGCGCCGCCCATTTGTCGTACGCGGTCACCGGTCGATCCGCCCGCGCCAGGTGTTGCTGCACGATGTACCCGCGCGGCGCAAACGGATGACTCTTCACACCCTCCCCGCGCTCCTCGACCCGGTGCCAGTCCTCGCGCCACTCCCGAATCGTAGGCCCGATGTTGCGCAGCCCTTGAAGGCTGAAGAGATCCGGTGCTACCGGCATCAATACGGAATCGACGGCGAGGAGTGCGGCGCGATTGAGTGCTCCTAGGTTAGGGCCGACGTCGAGCACCACGACATCCGCTCTAGCCTTGCTTCCTGCGAGCTCGGCGAGACGCTGAAGGGACGTCGTCACATGGATTGGACGCTCGTTGTCCGTTTGATGGACTTGCCCCCAGGCCTCCGCCAAAGCCTGCTCGAAACGGCCGAGCGCAAGGTCCCCCGGCAGAAGCCAGAGGTCGTCAGCGACAGGCTGGAGAGCCGGCGTTCGCAGATCTCCCTTGCCGCGCCGTACCAAATCGATGCACCGGGCAACCGTCGATCCACCTTCATCGTTCCCGCTCTCTTCCCAGATCTCGAACAGGACGTCCTCGCTGATCGCCAGCGCCGAAAGATTGCACTGAGGGTCGTAGTCCGCCATGACCGTCCGCAGACCCTTGCGGGCGAGCATGTGGCAGATGTTGAACGTCAACGTAGTCTTTCCAACACCGCCCTTGTTGTTGAACAGCACGAACGACTTCACGGTCGCCTCCGGATCGTGACCGTCGTGAATCCGTCCGTCTCGGCCTCGAGCGGTGGGCTGCCCATCTTCTCCAGCTGACTTCGAACCAACCGAATGCCTCGACCAAGTCGTTCGACGTAGCCGAGCTCCACCAGGAAACGTGTGATCGTCGGATTTCGGTAGTCCGAGTGTTCCCCGAAGGCACCTTCGCCCGCGCGGCCGAATCGCGATCCAGGATTGCTGAAGACGATGCGGTCCTCGAGCCATGCCACCCTCGCCGGAGCATGCGTCCCCTCGTAGAGACGGTGTTGCACCAGATTGCGCGCGAGCTCCTTCAACCCTTCGAGTGGATAGAGGGGTACGAACTGAGAGCGTATGCCTTCGTCCCCCGCCGGAATCTCGGTGACTTGACTTTCGAGCTGCGCCCAAAGCGCGTCCAGTTGAGCCGGCAGCGACCCGGTTATCGTCTTTCGTCTGGCGATAGGCGAATCAAAGTCGGTGCCTGCGTAGCGCACGAATTCGATGATCGCACCGGGAATGAAACGGTGCGGGCTGATCCCGAACACCAGCAGTCCAGCGCCTGTGGGAGTCCACCCTGTGGAAGAGCGCCGGAGAATCTCGCGCTGGCCGAGCCACGCCTCGAATTCTGGAAAACTGTCGGGAGCGGCGTCTTCGACCTTCTCGACCAGATACTGCTCCTTCAGTGCGACGCTCAGATCGTCCAGGGTCGCGCCCAGTGCAGCGCGCTGGTCGAATGGAAGTCGATTCTCCGGGCGGCGTTCCTGAAGTCTGGTGACGTCGGCATCCGTGGCCCTTCGTGTTGTGGTTCCCACTCGTACCCAGGCGACGCCGTCGACCCTCACGACCGGCGGTACGGGATAGGGAGCGACCCGGACCGCAAGCAGACCTGAGTACTCCGCTTCCCCTTTGGACAACGAAACCGAGGGAGTCGGCTGTACCTTCGTCGAGGAAAGGCGGTTCGCGATTCGTTGCATCGCCACATCCGATGTGTCCGTTCCTACAGGTGCTCCGTCGTTCTGAACGCCGAGAAGAATGAATCCGTCGCGTGCGCTGCCACCCAGATCGTTTGCCAGCGCGCAGGCCGCGCGCAGAAGCTCCTCGGCTTGGCGGTCGGATTCCTTCCATTCGACTCGCTCACTCTCCCCGCGGAGCGCCTCGGCCCATTCTTGCGGTGTCATGGGAATGTCCGTCAGATTATACCCACTGGTGAGCCGGAGTTAGCATTGAGCGGCGCAATCCCATGACTCCCCGTGAGCTCTTCGAATCGGAGCTGCCGATGGTGCGCGAGGTCATCGCTTACATCTGCCGGCGGCGGCGTCTTCCCCGGGAGGATGCGGAAGACTTCCGTTCCTGGACGTTTCTCAAGCTCATGGACAACGACTACGCGATCCTCCGGAAGTACGAAGGAAGGGCGTCGCTCCGGACGTATCTCACGGTGGTCATCGAGCGCCTGTCGATCGATTACCGGATCGCCCGGTGGGGCAAATGGCGGCCGAGCGCCCGCGCGATCGAGCTCGGTCCGGAGGCGGTGGAGCTCGATTCCCTGCTCTTCCGCGAGGGCTACACCACGCGCGAGGCGGTTCAACTGCTCCTCAGCCGCAGCAAGACATCGCTCGCCGAAGACGCCCTCCTCGCGATCGTGAGCCAGCTACCCGCCCGGCAGGGCCGCAAGCCCACGGGCCTGCCCGCGTCTCTCGCGGCTCTGACCGGCGGCGCGGACCGGGGAATGCTGGAACGGGAGCGTGCGGCGGAGAGGCGACGGCTCCGAGAGGTCCTGGACCAGACCCTCCAGGGCCTGTCCGAGGAGGACCGGCTGATCGCCCGACTGCGCTTCGTCAACGGCCTGTCGCCGAATCGAATCGCTTCGGCATTGAGGCTCGAGGTGAAGGAGCTGTACCGCCGAATCGAGCGTATGAAGAAGAGGCTTCGTAAGCGGCTCGAGAAAGCCGGGATTCGCGGACCGCTCGATTTCGCGGAGGACTGACGTAAACGGCGGGCCGCGCCCGTCTAATCCACCATGCCCCTGGAATGTCCCCCCGCGGAAGAGCTGGCGGCGCTCCTCGAAGGCCGTCTGGAGCCCGGAGCCCGGGAACGCCTCCTCGCGCACCTGAACGCCTGCGAGCCCTGCTTCCAGGTCTTCACCGCCGCCGTGGAGTTCCAGGCGAAGTTTCCCGAATACTCGCAAGGAGGCGAAGAACCGGAATCGGGATAGAATCTCCGCGGTGAGAAGAAGCTCCCTCCTCCTCGTTCTCGGCTGCGCAGTCGCCGCCGGCGAGGCGACAGCACAAACGACGCGGCTCTCCCTGGAAGAGCTCGAGGACAAGATCGCGGGCGGCTGGGCGGGTCAGACCATCGGAGTCACCTTCGGCGGGCCGACGGAGTTCCGGTACAACGGAACGATGATCCAGCCCTACGAGCCCATTCCCTGGTACGACGGATACCTCCTGGAGACGTTCCAGAAGGTGCCCGGGCTCTACGACGACATCTACATGGACCTCACGTTCGTGGAAGTCCTCGAGGAGAAGGGGCTCGACGCGAAGGCTTCCGATTTCGCCGAAGCCTTCGCCCACCGCGGCTACCTCCTGTGGCACGCGAACCAGATGGCGCGGTACAACGTGCTCCAGGGAAAAGGCCCCCCCGCGTCCGGCCACTGGCGCAACAACCCCGAGGCCGATTCCATCGATTTCCAGATCGAGGCCGACTTCGCCGGACTCATGAATCCAGGGATGCCGAACGGCGCCGCCGAGATCTCGGATCGCGTCGGACACGTCATGAACCACGGCGACGGCTATTACGGCGGGGTCTACGTGGCCGCCATGTACGCTCTCGCTTTCGTCACCGATGACGTGGAGAGGGTCGTCGAGAGAGCGCTCGAGACGATTCCGCGGGAGAGCACGTTCCGGCAGACGATCGAGGACGTCATCCGCTGGCACCGGCAGTACCCGGACGACTGGCGCGAGACCTGGTTCGAGATCGAGAAGAAGTGGTCCGAGGACATCGGAAGTCCCATCGGCGTCTTCCGCGCGTTCAACATCGACGCGAAGCTGAACGCCGCGTACGTGGTGATGGGTCTGCTCTATGGCGGCGGCGATTTCGCAAAGACTCTGGAGGTCTCGACCCGCGCCGGCCAGGACTCGGACTGCAATCCCTCCTCCGCCGCGGGCATCCTCGGAGTCATCCTGGGTTACGAAGGAATTCCCGGTCACTGGAAGGCGGGCCTCGCGGCGATCGAGCCTCTCGACTTTCCCTATACCCGGACGTCCCTCCGCGAGGCCTACGACCTCTCGTACAAGCATGCCCTCCAGTCGATCGGGCGGCGCGGCGGCAAGGTCTCTGAGCGAGACGTCGAGATTCCCGTGGAAGAGCCGAAGGCGGTGCCGCTGGAACGGAACTTCGAGGGGCACTATCCGGTCGCGGAGATCCTCCTCGGGCGCGAGGTCGAGGACGAAACCAGCTTCGCGTTCGACGGTATCGGGTTCGCCGCCGCCGGGGAGGCGCGATCCCGGGACGGGAAGGATCATGTGCTGAAGGCCGAGCTCTTCGTCGACGGTGTCCTCGCGGAGAGCTTCGACCTTCCCACCAATCAGAGCGCGAGGCGTTTCATTCCCGTCTATCGCTACGAGCTCGCCCCCGGACGCCACGAAGCCCGGGTGAGGATCGCGAATCCATCGGACGCCGCACATCTCTGGCTCGACTACGTGATCGTCTACGGACCCCGGTGAAGAGCTTCGCCGCGATCGCGACCCTCCTTTTCGCCGCGGCCGGAGACTGGCCCCAGTTCCTCGGCCCCGAGCGAAACGGCGTCTACTCGGGCCCACCGATCGCCATTCAGTGGCCCGGAGGCGGCCCGCGGCGCGTATGGGAGAAGAAGGTCGGCCAGGGTCTCGCCGGTCCCGCGGTGGCGGGAAATCGGCTCCTTCTCTTTCATCGAGCGGCGAACCGCGAGATCCTCGAATCTCTCGATGCTTCGACCGGAGCTCCACAGTGGAGGCACGACTACGAGACGACCTACCGCGACGACTTCGGCTTTGACGAGGGACCGCGCTCGGTGCCCGTCGTCGCGGAGGGCGTGGTCTATACCTTCGGCGCCCAAGGCGTTCTGTCGGCGGTCGAGCTCGAGACGGGAAAGCCGCTCTGGTCCGTGGCGACCGCCGAACGATTCAAAGTACCCAAGAACTTCTTCGGCGCGGCGGGCTCTCCTCTGGTCATCGATGGCCGCGTGCTCCTGAACGTGGGAGGGCCCCAGGCGGGGCTCGCCGCCTTCGACGCCAGGACCGGCGGCCTTCTGTGGACGGCGACCGACGACGAGGCGAGCTACTCATCCCCCACGGCCGCGGACTTCGAAAGCGAGAGGCTCGCCCTGTTCTACACCCGGAGCGGCCTCGAGATCGTCGACCCCGGGAAGGGCACGGTGAAGCATCAATTTCCCTGGCGCTCCCGGTCGCGAGCCTCGGTGAATGCCGCAGTGCCTCTCGTCGTCGGCGACGTGATCTTCCTTTCCGCGAGCTACGGCACCGGCGCCGCCGCGCTTCGCCTGGGATCCTCGGGCCTGACGAAGCTATGGTCTTCGGACGAGGCGCTGTCGAGTCACTACGCGACCGCCGTCCATCGCGACGGGATGCTCTACGGATTCCACGGTCGTCAGGAGTACGGCCAGAGCTTCCGGGCCGTCGAGCTCCTCACGGGAAAGCTCCTCTGGAGCGAAGAGGGCTTCGGGGCGGGAACGGTGACCCTCGCTTCCGACAAACTCCTCATCGTGCGGGAGTCGGGAGAGCTCCTCGTCGCCGAGGCATCGCCTCGAGCCTTTCGGGTGCTCGCCCGTGCTCCCCTTCTGCCCGGGACCGTCCGAGCCTATCCAGCGCTCGCGGAGGGAGTCCTCTACGTGCGGAACGAGACGACGCTCGCCGCCTTTGACCTGCGCGCCCGCTAGCTCGTAGTCCCGGATCAACACGGTCAACGAGGCAAAATCACCCGATGCCAAGCCGCGCAAGCAATCGAACGACGAGGTTCCTGGATGGCGAGTTGACGGCGGACACTCTCGCCGGGCCTAGATCAGCGCGTCGAGGAGTCTGTCGACGTCCTCCTGATTGTTGAAGAAGCTCGGCGAGATTCGAAGGCGGTTGCCGGTCATCGTCACCTGGATATCGGCTCTCTCGAGCTTCGCCTTGGTGCCCGCATAGTCGGCGGGGATGAATACGATCAACGGACCTCGGGTGCCCGGAGGGGTGATGCACCGGTACTTGCTCTCGGAGAGCTCCCTGCGGATGCGATCGACGAGCGACATCGTGTGCGCCAGCAGGTTGTCGATGCCGATTCCTTCCAGTACCCGGAACGCTTCGTACTGACCGCAGTAACCTTCGCGACTGGTATTGCCTGGCTCGTAGCGCGACGCGTCCGTCGGCGCCTGATACGGAAATTCCTCCTTGGCGCGATCGGCCGAATCGACCCAGGGCGGATAGTTGAAGGAGACGTAGCCCGGATAGAGCAGGTCCTTCACCACCCGCCCCTGGAGATCCTCGCGCACATAGAGGAAGCCCGAGCCTCGCACGCCGGTGAGCCACTTGTAGTTGGAGCAGGCGGCGAAGTCGAGGCCGAGTGCAGCGACGTCGACGGGAATGGCCCCCACCGCCTGGATGATGTCCGCGTAGACGTAAGCGCCATTCGCATGCGCGATCTCGCAGATCGCTTTCGCATCTTCGATATGACCGTTGACGTTGGAGAGGAGGGTGATGGCCACGAACTTCGTGTTCTTGTCGATGGCGGCGTCCAGGTCCTCGAGATCGATCGTCCAGCTCCGCGCCTTGACGATACGGAGGTCCATTCCCGCCTTCTGGTGACCGATGTAGCTGTGAATCGACCCCGCATAGTGCAGGTCGTTGGTGACGACGTTGCCCCCGGTGCGCTGAATATCGAGGCCGTTGAAGACGGTCCATTCACCGGCCTTCGTGTTCGGGACGAACGCCACCTCCGTAGGTTTCGCGTGGATGAAGCGTGCGAACTGATGCTTCACGGCCCCCATCGCCTCTTCGACGTATGCCTCCCGTCCTTCCGCGGGGCCGTGCATGTGGAAGTCCATGTACTTCTCCATCCCGGCGCGGACGTGGGTGCTCAGCGGGCAATGCGCCGCGCAGTCCAGGTAGACTTGCTGCACCGCCCTGGGGTAATGGGAGCGTAGGGAGGCAGGATCGCTCGGGCCTGAGAACAGGCTTGCCTTCGAGGGGAGCGCGGTCGTCGCGGCGGCGGCACCGGCGACCGTCAGGAACTGCCTGCGGTCGATAGCCATAGTCGACTCCTTGGCAGGTGTTTCGATCGATGCGACGCCGCATTCTACCGGCGGAAAGCCGCAGAGTCCACGACGTGAACCGGACCGACGATAGCGGCGGATCCAAGGTCAACGAAAGAGCGACTTCTCGACCATCGCATGGACTCCCTTCGTGCCGTCGACGAGCTGGGTCACGCGAAGGTCGATGGCGACGGAGGCGAGGAAATACGCGTCTTCACGAGAGAGTCCCTTTTCGTCCGCGAGGAATCGGACCATCTCCGAGGTGGCGATGCGAGCGGCTTCGTCCAGGTCCTCGTCCAGACCGAGGCTCAAGTAGTGAGTCGGGGTTTCCGCCCGCGGCCAGAGGAACGAGCCCCGGCCGCGGTGGAGGATCACCCGGATGCGTCCCTTGAGCGAGGTCTCGATGGCGGTTCCACTCACCTCTCCGTCGCCCTGTGCCGCGTGGCCGTCTCCAATCGACAGGAGGGCGCCCGGCTCGTGCACCGGGAGAAAGACGCTCGTTCCTGCGACGAGCTCCTTCAAGTCGAAGTTTCCTCCGTGGTGTCCAGGAGGTCCGCTCGAGATCCGTCCTCGCAGGCGCGGCGGCGCGACACCGATCGTGCCGAAGAACGGCGCGAGAGGCACCACGACTCCGGGTCCGAGCTCCGAGGTCCGGGATTCGAGGTCCAGGTGGAAAAGCTTCAGCGCCGCGTAAGGGAACTCGTGGGGAAGCGTTCCCCCGTCGGGAAGGAATCCGCAGACACCCAGAGGAATCCAGAGATCGATGGCCTCCATTCGGACCTCGAGGACGTCTCCGGGCTCGGCACCTTCGACGTAGATCGGGCCGGTCAGCGGATGGGCACCCGGCCCCCGCTCCCGCACCTCCGATTCCACGCGCCGCATCGACTCGGGAAGATCGTCGAGCGACGCCCCCGCGAGCTCCATGCGCTCGAGCCCTCGGGCGACCATCGTTTCGATCTCGATGACGTCGCCGGACGCGACCCGGAGCACGGGCCTAAGTGCGGCGTCGAAGTAACCCCAATGGACGTTCTCGGGAGCGAGCGGGAGCCGGTGGCTCTCCGCAGGACCGAGCCGCGCCGAGAGGAGGAAGAGCGCAGAGACCAACCGGATCTTCATGACCGCGCATCCTATCGCGGACGGGTCGGGGGCGCGCGCCCGTTTCAGACCGGGAGACGGCGCACGCCGCGCGGACGATCCAGCGAGCCGGGGCGCGTGTTCGAGCGAGTCGGCAACGTCCCGGGGCCCTGGTCAGTTCGTGGTCCCCGGCCTCGGCCGCCGGGAGACCGCCTCGAGCACCCCCGCGAAAAAGCCCGTGCCCCTCTTCCTCCTCGCCTCGTTCCAGACCACGACGTCATCGATGATGCTGTAGGCGGAGGGCACGACGAAGAGCGTCAGGAACGTCGAGACCAGGATTCCTCCGACGAGCGAGATCGCCATCGGTCTCTGGAGCTCGGCGCCCGGTCCGATGGCGAGCGCCGGGGGTAGAGCCCCCGCGATCATCGCCGTCGAGGTCATGAGGATCGGCCTCAGGCGGATGGGACAGGCCTCGAGGATGGCCTGGTGGCGCTCGACGCCCCGGGCACGGATCTGGTTCGTGAAATCCACGAGAAGGATCGAGTTCTTCTTCGAGATCCCCATCAGCAGGATGAGCCCGAGGAAGCTGTAGATGTTCAGGCTCTGTCCCCCGATCCAGAGAGCCAGGAGCGCCCCCGAAGCGCTGAACGGGAGCGCGAGAAGCACCGTGAACGGATGGGTGAAGGCGTTGAACTGGCTCGCGAGCACCATGTAAGCCACCATGATGCCCATGACGAGAGCGAAGCCAAGCGACTGGAAGGATTCCTGGAACGTCCTGCTCGTTCCCGAGGCGGTGGCGCGGTAGCCGGCAGGCAGGATCTCCTGCGCCGCCGCGAGCGAAACGTTGATCGCATCCCCCTGCGACGCCCCGGGCGCGGGGTTTCCGAAGATCGTGATCGCGCGCTCGCGATCGCGTCGGGTGATCGCCTGGAGGCTCGGCTTCTGGTCGATGCGGATCAGATCTCCGAGGCGGACGAGGCTCCCATTCTGCGAACGAACCAGGAGACGGTTGATGTCTTCCGGTCTCTGCCGCTGCGAGGCGAGGAGGCGAACGCGGATGTCGTAGCGGCGGCCCTTGTCCTTGAACCGGGCGACGCGCGCGCCCCCGATGGAGGCGTTCACCGTTTCGCCCACCGTCGCCATGCTGATCCCGAGGTCCGCGGCCTTGTTGCGATCGGGGACCACCTGGACCTCGGGCATCCCCACCCGATAGTCGCTGTCGAGATCGGTCACCAGGCCTCGTTGCCTCATGGACTCCATGATCTCGTTCGACTTCTCGGCGAGCGTCGCCCAGTCGCGTCCGGTGACCGCGATCTCGACCGGATACCCGCGGGAGGACGAGAACCCCGACTGCGAGAAATCCTGGATGCTCGCGCGGATTCCAGGAATCTCGCTCGCCGCCTTGCGCAGGACGCCCATGAACTCTTGCTGGGAGAGCGGCCGGCCGGTCTCGGGACTCGGCGGCCGGTCGCCCGGGTCCTTCAAAGTGACGAAGATGAACCCGGAGTTGACGTCCCCGCCCCCGCCGCCGAACCCGCCGACCATGCCCTGGTAGCGGAGGACCTCGCCTCGCTGGGAGACGAAATCCTCGAGCTGCCGAAACACGCGGTCGGTGACATCGATGCTGGTCCCGACCGGTGTGAAAAAGCGCAGGCCGAATCGCCCGGAGTCCTGGCTGGGAACGAACTCCTGCCGGAGCTGCGGGATGATGCCGAGCGAGAGCAGGAAGATCGCGAAAGCGCCGAGGAGCACGAATCCCCGATGTCGGAGAGCCGGCCCGAGGGCTCGCAGGTAGGCGCGCGAGGCGCTCGCGAACATCCGTTCCACCGCGGCGCCGATGCGGTCCCGGCGCTCGCCCACGTCCAGGAACCTTGAGCACCGCATCGGCGTGAGAGTCAAAGCCTCCAGGAGCGACAGCGCCACTGCAACCGAGATGGTCACTCCGAACTGGAAGAAGAACCTCCCGATGATCCCCTTCATGAAGGCGACGGGAAGGAAGATGGCGATGATGGCGGCCGTGGTAGCGGCCGCGGCGAAGGTGATCTCACGCGCACCGACGGACGCCGCTCTCACCCTCCCCTTGCCCTCCTCCCGGTGCCGATAGATGTTCTCGAGGACCATGATGGCGTCATCGACCACGATGCCGACGACCAGAGTGAGCCCGAGGACGGTGAAGGTGTTCAGGGTGAAGTCGAAGAAGTACATCACGATGAACGTGCCCAGGATCGAGGTCGGGATCGCGAGCACCACGTTGACGGTGCTCGACCAGGATCCGAGGAACAGCCAGCAGACGAACCCGGTCAGGACCGCCGCCAGGACCAGGGTGAAGAGAATCTCTTCGATGGACTCCTCGATGAAGGTGGTGGTATCCCAGTTGACGTTCAGGACCAGCCCCTCGGGGAGCTGCGTCTGGATCTCCGCGAGCTTGTCCCGGACTCCGCGTCCGACCTCCACGGCATTCGAGCCGCGGAGCTTCTGGATCTGGATTCCGATCGAGGGTTGGCCCATGGCACGGCCAATGCGCCTTCGGTCCTCGAGCCCGTCCTCGACCACCGCCACATCCTCGAGGCGGACGGGGGCCCCCGTTTTGTAGGAGACCACGAGGCTCCGGAAGGCGACGAGATCCAGCGCTTCGCCCTCGGCGCGCACGTTCAGCTCCCTCTCCGGGGTCTCGATGCGCCCCGCGGGGACTTCCATATGCTCCCGCTGGATGGCGCGCACCACGTCCTGCACGGTGAGGCCCTGCGCTTCGAGCCGGACGGCGTCGAGCCATACGCGGACGTTGCGCTCGCGATATCCGGATAGCGAGACCTCTCCCACACCGGTCACCGTCTGGAACTGCGGCCGAAGCACGTTCTGCACGTAGTCCGCCATCCAGGTCACGGGCCGGTTCCCGGAAAAGGCCAGGCGGATGATCGGCTGGTCCTCGGGGTTGTTCTTGGTGATGACCGGCGGATCGATTTCACGCGGCATGCGGCGTCCCGCTTGCGCCACGCGGGTCTGGACGTCCTGAAGGGCGGCGTCGATGTTGCGGCTCAGATCGAACTCCACCGTGATGTTGGCCTGCCCCTGTCGAGAGGTCGACCTCACCTCGGCGACGCCTTCCGCGGAGGTCACGGCGTCCTCCACGATGTCCACGACGTCGGTCTCCATGATCTCCGGGGAGGCGCCCTCGTAGTTGATGGAGATATTCACCACCGGGAAATCGACGTCCGGGTTCTGGCTGATGCCGAGGCCCTTCATGACGTCGCCGAATCCGGTGAAGGTGAGGGTCCCGAACCCGATGAGGGCGATCATCAGGATCCACGCGAAGACGTGGTTCCGGATGGAAATATCGGCGAGGGTCATCCCCGTCGCGATCTTCTGGGGATCCTCCTCCTCGTCGGCTGCCTTGTGGGATTGGAGCTCGTGCTCGGTCATGGGGTTGGTCCCTCCGGACGTGTCGCGGGCGGCGTCTCGGGGTTGCCCAGGTCGGCGTCTTCGACGGGGACTCCGTTCGCGAGGAGGTCGGAGCCTTCCACCACTACCGATTCCGTCCCGACCAATCCCGACAGGATCTCGACGAGTCCGTCCTCGGTCTTGAGCCCGATCGTGATCGGCCGCTGCATCGCTTTTCCATCCTCGACCACGTAGGCCACGAAACCGCTCTCGCTCGCCTTGATCGCAGCCTCGGGCACGACGACCGCGTTCTCCTTGGTCCCCGCGTTGAAGCTCACCTCGGCGAAGAAGCCCGGCTTGAGCTCACCGGTGTTCTTGACCCAGGCGAGGACCTCGACCTGCCGGGTCGAGGGGTCGGCGACTTCTCCTACGTGATAGACGCGGCCCACGAAGTCCCGGGGGCCGATGGGCGCGACCCGGAAGGTCACGTCCTGTCCCTCGTCGACGCGGAGCGATTCCCCCTCGGAGATCTTGAACCGGAGCCGGAGCCGGCTGACGTCGACGATGGTCGCGAGAACCGTCCCCGCCCGTACGTAGGTGCCGGTCTCGATGGTGCGGGTGTTGATGACGCCGCTGTGAGGCGCCTTCACTTCGGAGCGGCGCTGATTCTGAAGGGCGATGTCCCTGGCGGCCTTGGCGGCGGCGACGTCGGCATCGAGGCTCTCGCTCGCGGCGCGGTAGCGGTCCACTTCGTCCATCGCGAGGAGCTCCTCGTTCGCCAGCCTCTCGCGGCGCTTGAGCTCTTCCTGCGCCCGCCTCAAATCGGACTGCGCCCTGAGGTAGTTGGCCTCGGCGCGCTGCGACTCCAGGCTGTAGCGTTCCGGATCGATGAGAAGCAGGACCGTGTCTCGGGTGACCCGCGCGCCTTCATGAAACCGGACATCGCTGACGGCGCCTTCGACTTCCGCCGTCACCTGAACGATCTCTTCCGCTTCGAGCGAGCCGAGCGCGCTCACCCGGTAGGACACGTCGCGAGTCGCGACGGGAGCGGTGCGCACCGGGATCGACCGCATGCCGCCGGCGCCGCGTCCCGGGGGCGCTTCCGGGCGGCCTGGACCGCAGCCCGCCGCGATCAGGGCGAGCCATAGAGGAGTAGCGCCGAGCGCCAGACCGGACAGGCGAGACTTCATGGACTTTGGAACCTTTCGTTCGATCCGCGCACGACTGGTTCGGGCCGGATCCCGCGCAATGATCTTCCCATCCTAGTTTTCCGCAGGGATCGCCGCAAGAGGAAGGGAGCCGGGAATGTCGAGAATCGTCGCCGTTTTCAATATTGATTGACTGCGTCAACTAATTGCTTTACCATAGCACCTATGCCAGAGACACAGGAATTGGCACCCCAGATTGACGCCGTACGGCGCTACAACCGGCTGTACACGCGGAGGATCGGCGTTCTCGACGAGGGCTTCCTGAAGAGTCCCTTCTCGCTCACCGAAACCCGCGTCCTCTACGAGCTCGCCCAGCGCGGGGAGACCACGGCCACGCTCGTGGGGGAAGAGCTCGGGCTCAACCCCGGCTACCTCAGCCGGATCCTGCGCCGGTTTCAGGAAAAACGGCTCGTCGAGAGAAAGCGCTCCGAAAAAGACGGCCGGCAGAGTCTTCTGACGCTGACCAGCAGGGGAAAGGCTGCCTTCGCACGGCTGGAGGAGGAGTCGAAGCGCCAGGTCGAGGCGATGCTCCATCCCCTCTCCGATGCCGACCGCCGGGCGCTCGTGGGCGCGATGGAGGGAATCCAGAGGCTCCTGGGCTCGAACGCCGAGCCCAAAGTTCCCTACCTGCTGCGCCCCCCTGAGCCCGGAGACCTCGGCTGGGTGGTACAGCGCCACGGAGCGCTCTACGCGCGCGAGTACGGGTACGACGAGACGTTCGAGGCGCTGGTCGCGGAGATCGTCGCCAGGTTCGTACAGAACTTCGAGCCCCGGAAAGAGCGCGCCTGGATCGCCGAGCGCGACGGTGAGAACGTCGGGTCCGTCTTCCTCGTCCGCGACACCGAGGAGACGGCGAAGCTCCGCCTGCTCCTCGTCGAGCCCAAGGCCCGCGGGCTCGGAATCGGAAAACGCCTGGTGGACGAGTGCCTGCGATTCGCCCGGACGCGCGGCTACAAGAAGATCAAGCTATGGACCCAGGACGAGCTCCACGCCGCGCGCGGGATCTACGAGGACGCCGGATTCCGCGTCGTCGAGCGCGAGCCCCATCGGAGCTTCGGAAAGGATCTCGTCGGGGAAATCTGGGAGCTGGAGCTTTGAGCCCCGAAGAGTTCCGCCCCACGTTCCACCGCGAGCCGCCGCGAGAGGCCGAATCCGCGGTCGTCATCGATACCTACGATCGACAGCTACGGGAGCTCGCCGCGGTGCGTCTTCCCGCTGCGAGCGAGGGCGAGCGCCGCCTCTGGATCGACGAGTTCACCAGAGAGCATCCGGGCCTGTGGGTCCACGTTCCCTGGGAGCGGAAGCTCGCGCGAATCCTCGACCGCGAGGAGTACTTCGAAGTGATCGACCAATCGCAATCGGGACAAGATCACTCTCGCGGAGCAGCGCGCGCTGAGGGAGAAGAGAGTCGGGGTGATGGGTCTTTCGGTCGGAGGCGAGGCCGCGGTGACGCTGGCGCAGGAGCACCTCTGCGGGCACATCGTCCTCGCGGACTTCGACCTTCTCGATCTATCGAACCTGAACCGGCTCCAGGGAGGCTTCGACAATCTCGGAGTCGAAAAGGCCGTTCTCGTCGCCCGGCGCATCGCGCGAATCGACCCCTACCTGGAGGTAACGGTGTTCCCCGACGGCGTAACCGAGGACAACGCGGAAGAGTTCCTCCGCGGGCTCGATCTCCTCGTCGAGGAGTGCGACCAACTGCCGATGAAGCACGACATCCGGGAGCGCGCCCGGAGGCTCCGTCTGAACGTGATCTTCGCGGGCGACGAGCGGGGTTTCCTGAGCGTCGAGCCCTATCGGGAGCGACCGGAGCTTCCGCCGTTTCACGGCCGGATCGAGAGGCGACAAGGGCCGCGAGAGTCCTTCCCCGACCGGCTCTCTTTCCTGAAGGCTCTCGCCGAGTGGCTCGGCGGCTGGGACGCGATCTCCGAGCGCTCGCGTACCTCGCTGGAGCGCGTCGGGGAGACTCTCGTCGGCTATCCCCAGCTCGCGAGCGAGGCGCGCTACGCCGCGGGCCAGGTGGGGCACGTCGCGAGGCGTCTGCTCCTCGGCGAGAAGCTGCCGCCGTTTCTCGGTCACCTGGACCTCGAGGAGCTCCTTTCGGACGCGAGGCTCTCCCGCGCGTGATGCCGGGCGAACCCGGCGAAGGTCTCGGCCGCGGGCGAGAGCGACCTTCCCGCACGGGTCACGATCGCGATCTCCCGCTCGACCACCGGCTCCCGGAGGAGCCGCGTCTCGACCTTCGCGTGCCGGGTCGATAGAAGAACGCGGGACGGGAGCACCGCCACCCCCAGGCCCGGGACTCCACCATCCCGATTGCGGTGGGCAGGCTCAAGCGGTCGCCCGGTTCGGGCAGCTCGGACTACGTCAGGTGTCGCGGAAAGAAGTACTGGCTGTGAGCCGGCCGTGAGGCTCCCCGAGGACGCGACGAAAAGAGTCCACCTTCGTCAGACAAGGTCCTTTCTGCCCGGGGCCGATTGGAATCCTTCCTTAATGCCTCATCAGTCCATTGAGCGCGACAGCCGTGTCGGGTCTCTCAATCTACGGTATAGTCGGCTCCTCGCACGCGCGTGGCGGAGCGTTCGCATCGCGGGCAGAACCCGGGAAGTCACTCATGCGCGATATGGACCAAGTTCTGTGGAAGAGGCTGAGCCCTCTCTTCGATCGAGCCCTCGATCTGGAGCCAGCGGCCCGAAGCGACCTGGTGGCGGAAGTCCGGGCGCGCGACCCGGAGCTCGCCGCAGCCCTCGAGCGGCTTTTGCTCGAGCACGACGGTGTACTGGCCTCGGATTTTCTTGAGAGAACGCCCCTCGATGACGAAGCGCTGCCGTCGCTCGCCGGCCAGACCATCGGTTCGTATAAGCTCGAGCATCCGCTCGGAGTGGGCGGCATGGGCACGGTGTGGCTCGCGCGCCGGAGCGACGGCCGCTTCGAGGGAGCCGCCGCGGTCAAGTTCGTCCATCTCGCGTTCATGGATCGAGCAGGCCGGGAGCGTTTCCGGCGCGAGGGCACGCTCCTCGCGCGCCTGTCCCACCCGCACATTGCCCGGCTTCTCGACGCCGGGGTCACCCGTTCCGGACAGCCGTACCTCGTCCTGGAGTACGTCGAGGGCACCCGGATCGACCCTTACGCCGCCGAGCGCCGGCTGAGCCTCGACGAGCGCATTGCGCTCTTTCTGCAAGTCGCCGATGCGGTCGCGCACGCGCACACGAGTCTCGTGGTGCACCGCAATCTGAAGCCCTCGAACGTTCTCGTGGACACCTCGGGCCAGGTGAAGCTCCTCGACTTCGGGATCGCGACGCTTCTCGAGGAAGGAACCGCGGGCGAGAATGGGGCGCGGACCCTCACCGACGCCCGCGTCCTGACTCCCGCCTACGCGGCCCCCGAGCAGAATCACCGGTGAGCCGGTCACCACGGCGACGGACGTATATGCCCTCGGAGTGCTTCTATACGAGCTCCTGGTAGGACGTCATCCGACGCTCCGCAGGACGGCGACACCGGCGGAGGTCGTCCGCGCGGTTACCGAGCAGGACCCTCCGCGGCTCAGTGACGTCGCCGCCAATCTTGCCCCGCGCGACCCAGAGGACAGGCGCGTTCTCGACGAGCGACAGACGACGCGGGAGCGCCTGCGCCGTGGGTGCCGCGGCGATCTCGATACCATCCTCGGGAAGGCGCTGAAGAAGAACGCGTCGGAACGATACCCGTCGGCCACCGCCTTCGCCGACGATCTGAGGCGCTATCTCGCACACGAGCCGATCCTTGCTAGACCCGATGCATTCGGCTACAGAGCGGCGAAGTTCGTGCGCCGGAACCGTCTCGCCGTGGCGCTCACATTGGCGGCGGTAATCGCAGCCGCTTCGGGTACCATCGCCACCGCAATACAGGCTCGAGCCGCGGGCGCCGAGCGCGACTTCGCGCTCCGGCAGCTCTCGCGCGCGGAGGCGATCAACGAGCTCAATTCGTTCGTTCTCTCGGATGCGGCGCCTCTGGGGAAGCCGTTCACGGTGAGCGACCTCCTCGCACGCGCCGAGCGCATCGTCTCCCGGCAGCGTAGGGAGACGACCGACCGGGTCGACCTCATGGTCGCGATCGGAAGGCAGTACTGGATCCTGAACGAAATCGAGAAGTCCCGACGAGTGCTGCACGAGGCATACGAGCTCTCCCGCGGGCTGGAGGATCCATCGACGCGCGCGAAGGCGTCGTGTGCGTTGGGAAGCGCGCTCAAGGACGTCACCGTCTCCCGAGCGGAGGCCCTCATCCAGGAGGGGCTCGACGAGCTGCCGGCGACACCGCAGTATGCCTTCGATCGCGCCTTCTGTCTGCTGCGCGGAAGCGAAGTCGCGCGCTTCAACGGGAGCTCGGCGGAAGCCATCGCGCGCGCGCAGTCTGCCCGGCGAGAACTGCAGCAGGCACCGGTTCGCTCGAAGCACCTGGAGCTCACCGCGCTCATGGACCTGGCCGAGTCGTATCGAGAGGGCGGACGTCTCCGCGACGCGGTCACGGCCTTCGAGCAGGCCTCGGAGCTGCTCGCAGCCCTCGGGCGCGACGACACGCAGCAGGCAGGGACGCTCTTCAACAACTGGGCGCTCGCGGTGAGCCAGCTCGGACAACCGATCGCCGCGGAGCCTCTCTTCCGCAGGGCGATCGAAATCGGCCGCGCGGACGCGACGGACGAAACCGTATCACCGACCCTCCTCTCGAACTACGCCTTCGAGCTCCGGAACCTGGGGCGCTCGGAAGAGGCGGTGGAGTATGTGGAACGCGCCTACTCCAGGGCGATTGCCCTTGGCGACGAGCGGAGTCTCTTCTTCTCGTTGTTCGCACGCGTGGCTATCTGCCTCGACCTGGCCCAGATCGATCGCGCCGAAACGGCGCTCGCGGAGCTGGAATCGCGGTTGCGGCGAGTGCTTCCGGCCGATCATGTCTGGTTCGCGTCCGTGACCTTCCGGCGGGGGCTCATCGCTCGCGCACGGGGAGATCGCGAGGCCGCTCTCGATTTGGTGAACGAGGCCCTGGCGTTCACCGAGGCGCAGGTGAAGGCCGGTAGAGGAAACAGCAGCCACATCCCGATCCTCCTGGTCGAGCGCTCGGAGCTCGAGCTCGAGCTGAAGCATCCGAGCCGGTCCGTGGCGGACGCACGGAGAGCCCTCGAGCTCATTCAAGGGGAGTTGCCACCCGACCTGTTTTCGAGCGACATCGGCCAGGCCAACCTCGCGCTGGGGCGCGCCCTCGCCGCCGAAGGCAAGGACGGCGAGGCCCGCGCGGCAATGGCGCTCGCGGCAGAGCACCTGGAGCGCACGCTCGGCCCCGACCATCCCGACACCCGGAGCGCAAGAAAGCTGGCGGAGGCTCCGGACCGCTGACTATACGAGCGCATCAATCACGCTGGCACGCTGGAACCGGCTCAACGCACGACGGTGAGCGTGGCGCTCGTCGTTTCCACCAGGCTCCCATCCACCAATGTGGCGACGGACACCGAGTAGTCTCCAGCGCAGGTCATTCTTGGAACACGGAACCCGAACGACAGGCTCCGATTGGATCCAGGCGCCAATGTGAATCGCGGCGTCGTGAAAATCGTCGTCCCGGCATGGTGGCAGCGGCTCCGAGGAAGTCCCGTGAAGGTGAATCGCAGGGCCACGGTTTGGGCGCTCGTCGAGCAGGAGCGCAGACTTGTCACGATGCTGACCACGTTGCCGGCGACAACCGTCGAAGGCGATACACCGACCGATACGTAATGGCACTCGACCTGATAGGTGACGGTCGCGGAGCTCTCGTGCCCAACGACGTCGGTCGCATGGACCGTGAACGTCCTGGTTCCGACCGAGTGCGTGTCGATCGCTGCGCCATCGCTCACGGGTCCGGCGCAGGTGCTGAGGCCCGAGCCGTTGTCGGCACACGAGTACCCTGCTGCGATCACTTCTCCAAACTGATACGTCGCAAGTGGTGACGGCGACGAGATGACGGCAATCGGAACCTTCTTGTCCACGCGGTTCCCGCCGATCGGGCCTGCGGTTGCACAGTTGCCGGCTGCATCGCACACCTGCCGACTATCGGTTCGAGCGTCGCTGGTCTCGACGTCGGGATCGACATGCGTCGCCAGCGAGAACGCGGCATCAGCGGGGTCCGCCAATCCGGATCCCTCGTCACTGGCGCTGCAGGCGATGGTCACGTCGGCGGCGTACCACGCTCCATCGGGACCATCACACTCGAACTGCGGCGGCGTGACGTCGATACCGTCGTCGCTCGATCCGAGGCCGCCAGGGTCGACGATGACGGCGTTCGTTATGCCGTCCAGGTCTGCAATGCCTCCGTCGCCGAATGCGATCGTGAGCGTATTGCCATCGACCGTACACGCAAGCAGGAGACACACGTTCCTCCAGATGCCGTCGATGACCTTCCAGTACTGCGCCGGCGTGGGCACCGCGGCTGGAAACGTCATGGCCACATCCGCGGTTCCGCTGGCGGCGGGCAGCTGAATCGACCATTCGAAGAACCCGTACGGAAAGGTGACGCCGGCGGGCTTCCCCGCCTGGTTGGGCATATTCGCTTCCGCGACGGGATGAAAGCTCACGAACGCGCCGGCACTCGTCTGGAAGGTCACGGTCCCGCCCCCCGTGGCTGAATTCATGATGACGGCCGCCGATCGCTCGAAAGCTCCGATGTCACAAAGCGCATCACGGCTGGCGCCGCGTTGATCGCGGGCCTCGGTGCACGAGCTTCCCTGGTCGACGGCCGGGCTGTTCGGCGGGACCGCTACGGTCATGGTTGGGCCGCCATTGTCGGCGAGGGGGAAGAAGAAGGCGAGGTTCGTCACCGTGCTGAAGATGGAACCTGCGCCCGCCGACATCGTTCGACACGTACCATCGCTATCGAGGGAGGTGTTGCCGGCCAACACGGGAACGCCGTCGAAGCTGCAGTCCCCGCTCGTGTTCTCGACCACGAGAGTGTTCTCCACCGTGTAGGAGTCGTCGGAACAGGAGCCGAAATGCACACCGCGATCGTTGCCGGCGACGGTTACGTGACGGAGCGTGAATGACGCGCAGCCGCCCGCAATGCCGAACGCCACCTCGGCGGGAGCTCCCGGATTGACATTGTCGGCAATCGTCGAGTTCACCACCGTCACAAGGCCGCCGCCGTCGCCGCCGCTGATGCCCACGCGGGTGTTGCCGGTGATCGTCACACCCGCTGATGAAGACGTTTCCGCTCCCGCCGTTGACGATGGCGATGGTCCCCTTCCGAAGCGTCAGATTCTCGAACCGCACGCTATCTGCCGCGACCTCGAAGATAGTGTGAGGCTCGCCGTCGGTCGAGTTGTCGCCCTCGACGATCGCGGGGCCCGAGGCGTCGCCCTGGATCGTGAGCTCGACAAGAATCGTCAACCGCTCGATCGGCCGGTAGACGCCCGGCGCGAGCACGATCGTG
This sequence comes from uncultured Acidobacteriota bacterium, assembly GCA_963716925.1. Lineage (GTDB taxonomy): Bacteria > Acidobacteriota > Vicinamibacteria > Marinacidobacterales > SMYC01 > DAISKN01. The sequence goes on from CAVQUX010000006.1 coordinate 768,612, forward strand.
TCGCCCGGCTGTGCGCTCGCGATCGCGGCTTCGAGCTGCGCGGTCGTCGAGACGTTCGCGACCGCCGCGGCCGCCGGCGAAGCGAAACCGGAGAGCAATGCCGAGCCCATCAATACCCCCACGAGCATATTTCGACGAGTGACGTTCATTTGCATCACGAGCCTCCTGAGGGCCAACGGCTTCCTTCCGGGAGTCAAATCGCTGGTGCACCCGACGGGCTACTCGCCCCCTCTACCTGATAGATCGGAAGACCAAGGCAAAAGCGGACAGGTGCCAGCTCATTAGGGCCGGCCTCGGTCCGCGGCGGAGCTTCAGGGCGCCGTGGCAGCCAGGAAAACGCGCAATCTGCCAGGTTTGCTACACTTTCCGTCTCACCACCGGGTGGAACGAATCGCTTGCGGAGGCACACCAGGACCGACGGAAACCCCTGAACCATGATGGACCAGAGACCGAAGGCGAATCCCGGCCACATCGCGGCAATGGTCGAGCGCGCGGATGCGGGCGACGCCGGCGTCAGAGATGCGCTTTTTGCTCTTTGAACGGCGAGCTTCATCGCCTGGCGGAACGCCGTCTCCGCCGCGGTGGGAGCAGGCTCACCCTGGGACGGCGACGCTCCTGCACGAGGTCTGTCTGAACCTGAGCAGAAACGTCGTCTTCCCGGATCGCCTACGCTTCCTGAAGTACGCCCTCGCGTGCGATCCGCGGTCTCATCATCGATTCCGTGCGCACGCGCACAGAAGCGAGGTAGCAGGGCGCTGAAAAAAGTCGTCCGCGCCCTGCGCGAGCTCGGCGCGCTTGCGCGCCGATGCAAATCCGGGGCGCAGTGGCCCCGCGGCATTGAGCACTCTAGCGGCCGCCGTGACCTCGCTCCCAATAGATTAAGGCCGGCCGTCCGCGGCCTCAGTTCACCACGGACCTGTCCTCGATAGCCACGCTCAGAAGACACCGTAGACAAAGGCCATCAAGGGCCGCGTCCTTGGAAGCGAGTTCCGCAGTCCGGCTGCCTTCGGCGTCATCGTGCGTGTGTGCGCCAGAAGGAGTTCCAATTTGAAAGATTCCTGAGAGTCTTTGTCACCCTCCTCACGATCAATGCACTCACACCTGTGAGTTCAGAAGATTGTAAGAACCTTGCACAATACAGCGCTCGAACGCGCCTTTGCGCAAGCGTCCTTAGTGTTCTACGAATTAGTTACGGAGAATGTCAAGAGTTCTTTTACCAACCAACTTACGTTTGAGTCTTGAGAATTTGGAAAGGAGAATAGGCGACAGTCATTGTTGTCACAGCACACGAGGACGCTTGCTATTGATTAGAGACAACACAAAGGTAGGCGACAAAGTTCTCAGCTTTGCGGTTCTGGAAAACCCTCGCGACGAAGTTGAAGGTGCGAAATTGAAAACCGGCTATTGCGACGGCTCTGTAAAGTTCGAATGGAAGGTAAAAGAGGAACAGTATTTTCCAAAGTTAGATGAGCTATCACGCGAGAAGTAAGCGCTCGGGTCGTGAACACCCCGGAACATGGTAGACAAATCGGTGGGGCACGTCGCGAGGCGTCTGCTCCTCGGCGAGAAGCTGCCGCCGTTTCTCGGTCACCTGGACCTCGAGGAGCTCCTTTCGGACGCGAGGCTCTCCCGCGCGTGATGCCGGGCGAACCCGGCGAAGGTCTCGGCCGCGGGCGAGAGCGACCTTCCCGCACGGGTCGACGATCGCGATCTCGCGCTCGACCACCGGCTCCCCGAGGAGCCGGGTCTCGACTCGCGAGTGCCGCGTCGATAGAAGAATGTAAGAAGGAAGAACGGCAACGCCGAGCCCCGATTCCACCAACCCGATCGCGGTCGTGATGAAGGAGACCTCGTACGCCGGCCGGGCGTCGCAGCCGGCGGACTCGAGCGTCCGTTCCACGAGATGTCTCAAGCTGCTGTGGCGATCCAGGGCGATGAGAGGCACGGCCGCCAGATCCCTCCAGCGTAGCTTCCGCTTCCGCGCGAGCGCGTGCCCGCGGGGCGTTACCAGGATCAGAGAGTCCGTGGCGAGTGCCTGGCTCTCGAGGGCGTCGTCGAGGCGGTGGAAGGTCCCGATCCCGAAATCCACCTCGCCGCTCGCAACCCGGGTGAGGATCTCGTCCGCGAGCAGGTCGCGAAGCACCACCTCGATCCCGGGATAGGCCCCCCGGAAACGCGAGACCACCGGGGGAAGGAGGTGCGAGGCAATGAGGGGAGGCGCCGCGAGAACCACCCGGCCCCTCTTCTTCGCCAGGAGGTCCCTGGTGTTGTCGATTCCCGCCTGGAGCTCGGCGAGGGCCTTCTCCGCGAAGGGATAGAGCTCGCTCCCGGCGTCCGTGAGCCGGACCGCTCTCGTCGTGCGGTCGAAGAGCCGTACCGACAGCTGGCTCTCGAGCTCCCGCACCAGGAGGCTCACCGCCGACTGCGTCAGGTGGAGTCTCTCGGCGGCCCGGGTGAATCCCGAGAGCTGCGCCACGGCGAGGAACGCCTCGAGCTGCCGCAGCGAGATATTCATTGGTATAGCTCATCAGTAGATTAGTAAAATTCGCTGGACCCATCAATGGGCTTCTGCTCTAATCCTGCCGTGGCGCGCATCCGGAGCTTCGTGAACGGCCGGTTCGTCGAGAGCGCGAGAACGTTCGAAAAGGTCCACCCCGCCGATCCACGACGGCGGCGCTCTCGCGGAAGTGATGGAGGAGGTCGAGGATCCCCCGGGGTATTCAACGTGGTCCACGGCTTCGGCCCGAGTCCGCGGGAGAGTTCGTGACCACCCATCCCGGCGTCGACGCCATCACCTTCACCGGCGAGTCCGCGACCGGGGCCGCGATCCTGCGCGCGGTGGCGCCCACGGTGAAGCCGGTCTCGTTCGAGCTCGGGGGTAAGAACGCGGCGATCGTCTTCGCCGACTGCGATTTCGACGAGACGGTGAGAGGGGTCGCCGAAGCGGTCTTCAGCAACACCGGACAGGTGTGCCTCGCTGCCGAGCGGATCTACGTCGAGCGGACTCTCTTCGACCGATTCGTCGAAGCTCTTCGCGTCAAGGCCGAGTCGCTGGTCCTAGGCTGGCCGCGCGACCGGCGACGACCACCGGCCCCCTGATCTCCGGAGCGCACCGGGACAAGGTGCTCTCCCATTACGAGCTCGCCATCGACGAGGGCGCCGAGGTCGTGACCGGCGGCGGGATCCCGCGGTTCGGCGACGGCCGCGATCGCGGATTCTACGTTCAGCCGACGATCCTCGTCGGTCTCGAGGAATCGGCGCGCACCAACCGGGAAGAGATTTTCGGGCCCGTCTGCCACGTTGCTCCTTTCGACACGGAGGAGGAAGCAATCCGGAACGCGAACGACACGCGCTACGGGCTCGCGCTCCGTCTGGACGAGTCATCTGAAGCGCGGTCATCGCGTCGCCGAGAGCCTGAGGTCGGCATCACCTGGGTCAACGCGGGGCCGACCTGCGGACTCCGTTCGGCGGCGTCGGCCTTTCGGGGATCGGACGCGAAGGCGGGCGCCACTCGCTCGACTTCTATTCCGAGCTGAACAACATCTGCGTGAAGCTGTAACCATGCCTTCCAAACGAAGCCTGAGAGCCATCGACTTTCGCGCCTTCATCGAGGAGCATCGGGAGCTCCTGAAGCCTCCCGTGGGGAACCGCCAAATCTGGGAGGACGGCGAGCTCATCGCCATGGTCATCGGCGGCCCCAACCAGCGCACGGACTACCACGACGACCCCTCGGAGGAGTTCTTCTACCAGATCGAGGGCGACATGGTGCTTCGCGTCCTGGAGGAAGCGGGGAAACCCCCGGTGGACGTCGGAATCCGCGCCGGGGAGATCTTCCTCCTGCCGCCGCACGTGCGCCACTCGCCGCAGCGTCCCGCGCCCGGAAGCATCGGCCTCGTCATCGAGGCCCCTCGGCCTCCCGGAGCGAAGGACGGGTTCGAGTGGTACTGTCCCAGGTGCCACGAGCTCGTCTATCGCACCGAAGTAGTCTTGAAGAGCATCGTCGACGATCTTCCGCCGCTATTCGAGAAGTTCTATCGGGACGAAACCGCGCGCCGCTGCCGGCACTGCGGGTCCGTGCACCCCGGTAAGTTCGCGCCCCCATAGCCATGCCGGTCATCGACGTCCACACTCATTTCTTCCCGCGGTCGTGGCCGGATCTCGACGCGCGCTACGGCACGAACGACTGGCCTTCGATCCGTCACACCGAGCCGGGAAAGGCCGTCGTCCACTTGGGCGATCGCGTCTTCCGGCACATCGATTCCGCCTGCTGGGACCCCGAGGTGCGCCTCGCGCACATGGACCGCGACGGAGTGGATTTGCAGGTCGTGTCCGCGACTCCCGTCCTCTTCGCCTACGAGCGCGATCCCGAGGACGCTCTCGACTGCGCCCGGCTCTTCAACGATGCGTGCCTCGAGCTCACGAGCCGCGGCAAGGGCCGGCTCCTCCCTCTATGCCAGGTTCCGCTGCAGGACGTCGACAAGTCCTGCGAAGAGCTTTCCCGCGCGATGAGAGCGGGACATCTCGGCGTCGAGATCGGAAACCACGTCGGCCCGAAGAACCTCGACGACGAGGGAATCCTGACCTTCCTGCAGCACGCCGCTTCCGAGGACGCCGCGGTCTTCGTCCATCCCTGGGACATGATGGCGGCGGAGCGGACGGCGAAGTACATGATGGGCTGGACCGTCGGCATGCCCGCGGAGACCCAGCTCTCGATCGCGGCCCTCATCCTGAGCGGGGGCTTCGATCGACTCCCCCGAAGCCTCCGGATCGGATTCGCCCACGGAGGGGGAAGCTTCGCCTTCCTCCTCGGCCGCCTGGAGAACGCCTGGAGGCGGCAGCCGGAAGCCCGGGGCGCCGCCGAGCATCCCCCGAGCCATTACCTCGACCGCGTTCTCGTCGACTCCGCCGTCTTCGACGAGAGAGCGCTCCGTTTCCTCGTCGACGTCCTGGGAGAGGACCGCATCGTTCTCGGGTCGGACTACCCGTTTCCTCTCGGTGAAGAGCGCGTCGGCTCTCTCATCCGGGAAAGCCGTTTCCCGCCGAACCTTCAGGAAAAGCTCCTCGGGGCGAACGCGGAATCGTTCGTGGGTCTTTCGAAGCATGCCGCTCGATCGAACGGAATCCTGCGCCCGTAGGCTCGACGGCGAGGACCCGCTCGCGCGGTTCCGCGACGAGTTCCACCTTCCGCCGGGGATCTATCTCTGCGGAAACTCTCTCGGGCTCGCTCCGAAGTCGGCCCGCGCCTTCGTCGAGGAAGAGCTCGAAGCCTGGGCGCGGCTCGGGGTCGATGGACACTTTCGCGGAAGTCATCCCTGGATGCCCTACCACCGCCTGCTGCGAGAGCCCATGGCCCGCGTCGTGGGAGCGCTCCCCTCCGAAGTGGTGGTGATGAACTCCCTCAGCGTGAACCTTCATCTGCTGATGGCTTCCTTCTACCGGCCGACTGCCGAGCGCTTCAAGATCCTGATCGAGGCGGGAGCCTTCCCCTCGGACCGCTATGCCGTCTCGTCCCAGGCGACGTTCCACGGGCTCGACCCGCGGGCCGCCGTTCTCGAGTGCGAGGACGACGAGCTCTTCTCCCGCATCGAGGACGAAGGTGACACGATAGCTCTGATCCTGATCGGAAACGTGAACTATGCCACGGGGAAAGCGTTCGACGTGGCGGCGATCGCGCAAGCGGGCCATTCGAAGGGGTGCCGCGTGGGCTTCGACCTCGCGCATGGAGCGGGAAACCTCCTCCTCGATCTCCACGAGGACGGTCCCGACTTCGCCGTCTGGTGCTCGTACAAGTACCTCAACGGCGGGCCGGGGACGGTCGCCGGCGCCTTCGTCCACGAACGGCACGCGGAAGATCGGACGCTTCCGCGGCTCGCGGGATGGTGGGGCCACGACGAGACTACCCGGTTCGAGATGGGACCGGAGTTCCACCCCATGGAAGGCGCGGAAGGCTGGCAGCTCAGCAATCCCCCGATTCTGCAGATGGCGGCGCTTCGGGCCTCCATCGAGATCTTCGACCGCGCGGGGATGAAGGCGCTGCGGGAGAAGAGCGAGAGGCTCACGGGATACCTCGAATGGCTCCTCGAGCCGCTGCCGGCGACCAGGCTCCGCATCCTCACTCCAGGCGCGAAGGACGAACGGGGCGCTCAGCTCTCGCTTCAGGTCTTCGGTGGAAGGGCCCGGGAGGTCCTGTCCCGACTCACGAACGAGGGAGTGGTATGCGACTTCCGCGAGCCCGACATCCTCCGCGTCGCCCCCGTTCCTCTCTACAACCGCTTTCTCGACGTCCACCGATTCGTCCAGGTCCTCGAGGAGATCCTATGAGCACCGACTTCACGTCCCATCCCGCGGTAAAGGAAGAACAGGTCCTGACCCGGGTTCTCTCGAGCGGGCAGCAGGTGATGATCGCCATCGGAGGCGCCATCGGGACGGGCCTGTTCCTCGCGAGCGGCGCCGCGGTGCCCGCCGCCGGCCCCGGGGTCATCTTCTCGACCGTTCTCGTCGCGGCGGTCTCGCTCCTGCTCGGGGCCGCCCTCACGGAGATGTGCGTCGCTCACCCCGCCGCCGGGTCCTTCGGCCTCTACGCCGAGATGTACCTCTCGCCTTTCGCCGGCTATGCGGTCCGGATGAGCTACTGGCTGAGCCAGGTGATCGTGATCGGGGGGCACATGGTGGCAATCGCCACCTACATGGGCTTCTGGTTTCCGAACGTTTCCGACACGCTCTGGATTCTGCTGTTCTCGGCGGCGCTCCTTTACATCAATGCTCGGGCCGTCGGGACGTTCGGCGAGTTCGGCTACTGGTTCTCCATGATCAAGGTGGTCGCCATCGCCCTTTTCGTAGGGCTGGGAATCTTCGTCCTCACCGGCCTCATCGGCGACAACCCGCCGGGTCTCTCGAACTACGTCGCCCACGGCGGATTTCTCCCGAAAGGCTTGTGGGGAGTATGGCTCGCCGCCTGTTTCACGTTCTATTCCTTCATCGGCATCGAAATGGCGGCGGTCGCTTCGGGAGAAGTGAAGGATCCCGAAGTCACCATTCCCCGGACTTATCGCACGCTGGTCTTCGGCCTTTCTCTCATCTATATCGTGACGACGGCGGTGCTCGTGGGCATCCTGCCGTGGAGCTCTTTCGGGGTCAGCGAGAGCCCGTTCGTGAGCGTGCTCGAAACCATCGGGATTCCCGGCTCCGCTTCCGTCATGAACTTCGTCGTGCTCACCGCGGCGATTACCGCCGCGAACTCGAGCATCTACCTCGTGAGCCGGACCCTCTTCTCGCTGGCGCGCGCGGGAATGATCCCGAAGGCGCTCGGCAGCGTGAACAAGCGAGGAGTCCCGGTGAACGCCCTCGCCATCGCCGGGATCGGGCTCCTTCTCGCGGTCGTCATCCAGACCCGCCTCCAGTCGACGGCCTACATCTGGTTCATCGGGGTCGCCCTCTTCGGGGCGCTCTTCTGCTGGCTCATGATCTTCGTCACCCACGTCGCTTTCCGCCGCGCCTGGGTGCGCGCCGGATCGCCTCCCCTTCCCTACCGTTCGCGCTTCGGAGAGAAGGGCTCCCTTCTCGGCGCCGTCGTAATGCTCGCGATCCTCGTGAGCACCTGGTGGGCCCCGGGCCTTCGGGTCACGCTCCAGGCGAGCCTCCCCTGGCTCGGCCTCGTGGGGCTCGCCTACTGGCTGTCGCCCCGTTTTCGATAGGAGATCTTCTTCATGCTGTTTCAAGCGCTCTTTGCCCTGCTCGGACCCGAGGTATGCGAGGCGAGGAGGCCCGAGCCCGCGGATCGGGGAAGCTACGGGATGCTTCTCGACGGATCGTTCCGACATCCGTTCCTGACACCCGTCGACGAAGAGAACCCTCATTCGTTCCCCGGCCGACTCGAGGAGTACGATCTCAACTCCTACATTCGGGGATTGAAGGTCGAGGCCGTCTACGAGGGAGCGGCCTTCACCCCCGATCCCTTCCACAGCTGGCAGAACATCGTCGACTTCGACGGACGGCGGTACCTGTTCCATTACGACCGCAGCGACGGCCGGGTCTACGACATCACCGACGTCAACGCGGTCTCGGTCGTCGAGTCACTCACCCGCAGCGACGTAAAGGTCGAATGGGGAGTGAACCCTGAGAAGTTCGCGAGCCGGGACTGGAAGGCGCACGATTTCTGGGGAGCTTCCTCCGTTCAGTGGAACGAGCGCTCGTCCAGCTACGTGATGATCCAGAGCTTCGAGCAGAAGCGTCAGATAGGCGAGCTCGGAACCCACCCGCCCGAGGACAAGTTCAGCAATCCCGAAGGCGTGGCGGCGCTCCGTGCGACCCCGCAGCTCAAGGGGTTCAAGGTCTACGAGCTCGAGGGGCCGAGGAAGAAGGACTGGAAGCTTCTCACCGCGGTGAGCACCGATGGAACGCTGGCCGACCCGCTCGCGAGCGACGTGAATGCGCCTCAGCAGGGCTCCGGATTCTCTCGACGTCCCGTACTACGTCGGGGACAAGTATCTGTTCATCGCCGTCGCCCCAGACGATACCTTCGCGAACACCGAGTATCCGACCTACCTCTACTCCGCGGGCTATCAATCCTGGGACGTCTCCGACCCCGCGCATCCGAAGCTTCTGGACACGTGGCACCGCACGGGCCAGGTGAAAAGCGAGGAAGAGGCCTACCGCAAGAACCCGCGGTGCGGAAACCGCACCTCCTGGATGGGAGCGCGTATGCCGCTCTTCATCCCCAAACCGGTCGAGCAGGGCGGCAAGTACGGTTTCGCGGCGATGGGAGGACTGGGTCTGTCCGTTCTCGATATCTCGGATCCGACCGAACTGAAGGAGGTCGGTCACCTCGAGCTTCCCCCGTCGGTCGCCGGTACCGAGGCGGACAATATCGACGTCTCGCAATACGAGTCGACGGGATACGTCTACTTGAGCGGCTATCCTTTGACCGAAGATTGCTACGAGCCCTACAAGGACATCTTCCAGATCGACGTTCGCGATCCGACGCACCCACGGATCGTCGGTGTCCTCCCGCGTCCGAAGCCGCCGAAAGAAGCACCGTTCACCGATTTCTGCCAGCGACGCGGAAGCTTCGGCCCGAAGCGGACCGGCTACTACACCTCACCGGGAGATCCGCGTCCCGGGATTCTCATTTACGCCTTCTACAACGGCGGGGTCCAGATCTTCGACGTGAGCGACCCGAAGGCGCCCTCGATCGCCGCCTACTTCGTTCCCAAGGCCTACGGGAAGGAGACCCCGGACTACGCGTACGGAAACCAGACGCACGGGGTCTACGTCGAGTGGGACCGGAATATCATCTGGACGTTCACCAACCACGGTATCTACGCGCTCTCCGCGGAGAAGCTCCTGGGAAAGCCGAACCTCGGAGCGCCCAAGGAGCCGTTCCGCACCAGCGGGCTCTAGGCTCGAAGCGCCCTCGAACGACTCCGGCGGGTTCGGCGTCTGGTGTATGTTCTGATGGTGACCGCCATCCAGAACGTCTCCGATACCGCTCTCTGGGTGGCCATGTACCGCGCGCTCGAGTCCGAACGACCGGATGCGCTCTTCCACGATCCCTACGCGCGCCGGCTGGCCGGAGACCGCGGCGCCGCGATCCTGCAGTCCATGCCACGGGCGCGATCCATGGCATGGCCGATGGTGGTACGCACCCAGGTGATGGACGAAATCATCCTTCGCTCGGTCCAGCAGGGCGTGAGGACCGTCGTAAACCTCGCGGCCGGACTGGACGCGCGCGCGTTTCGTCTCGACCTCCCCGCATCGTTGAGCTGGTTCGACGTCGATCTGCCGGATATGATCGCCTATCGCCGCGAGCACCTCGCCGAGGCAAAGCCCGTCTGCCGTCACGAGCACCTGGCGGCGGATCTCTCCGACCCCTCGTCGCATGCCGCGGTTCTCGGCCGCGTTCGCGACGCGGACGGGCCGGCGATGGTAGTCGCCGAAGGATTGCTCATCTACCTGACCCCGGATCAGGTGAGGGCACTCGCCGCGCACGTTCACGACGAGCCGCGAGTCCGCTTCTGGCTCATCGACCTCGCGTCGCCTCTGCTCTTGAAGATGCTGAGCCGCACCTGGCAGCCGAAGCTCGCGGCCGCCAACGCGCCGATGCAGTTCGCGCCCTCCGAGGGGACGGCGTTTTTCGCACCGCTCGGCTGGCGGGAAGCCGAGTTCCGCTCGACCTGGGAAGAGTCGCTGCGCCTCCGGCGATCCGTGCCCCTGGCCCGGCTGTGGAACGCCCTGGGCCGGCTCCGGTCGAAGGAGGTGCGCGATGGATACCGGCGCATGTCGGGAATCGTGCTCCTGGAGCGCACGTAGCTCGAATCAAACCGGAGGGATTAGCTCGTAAAATCGAGCGTGCCCCCACGTCTCAGGGCCTCTCGCGCCTGGACGACCATGGATTCGACGATGCTCGCCGCCGAAGGGCGGTCTCGAACGAGTCCGATGGACTCCCCGGCGACGATGGGAGCGACGTCGAAATTCTGGCTCGCTCTCGCCTCCGCGAAGAGTCCCGCGAGGCTCCCGAATCGGGCCGCCGCCTCCTCCTCGCGGTGGGCCCATTCGTCGGTCATCTTGTTGCCGACGACGCGAAACGAGAACTCCTGAGGCCACGGAACGCCGCGGAGCGAATCGATGGCTTTGGTGCGAACCGTATCGTCGCCGGTGGCCCCGAGCGCTCGTTCCGTCGCTGCCGCAGGCGTCAATGCCTCCTTGGAGGACCAGAAGCGGCTTCCGACGACGACGCCGTCCGCGCCCAGCATCAAGGCGGCGGCGAGTCCGCGGCCGTCCGCGATGCCGCCGGCGGCGAGAAGGAGCGTCGACGGGGAATGCCGGGCGAGGTAGTCGGCTACTTCCGGAACGAACGGGAGAGTCGATCGGCGGGCGCCGTGCCCTCCAGCCTCGGTTCCCTGGGCCACGATCGCGGCGCTCTCCGCTTCGAGCGCCTCGTCGACGCTGCGCAGACTCTGCACCTGGCAGACGAGCTTGGCGCCGGCGCGCCGGATAGGTTCCGCGAATGGCCGCGGATCGCCGAACGAAAGAAAGATGCATTCGGGGGAATGACCCAGGGCCTCGTCAAGCGCGCGCGGAGCGCGCGCCAGAGCCCAGGTGATGAACCCGACTCCGAACCTGTGGCCACGGACGTGCTCGAGCTCCTCCTGAAGGTCGGGCTCGCCGCCGAGAGTCCCGGCATAGCCTCCGCCAACGACACCGAGGCCGCCCGCACCCGAGACGGCCCCCGCGAGCCGGCCGCCCGTAACCAGCGCCATCGGCGCGCACAGAATCGGATGCCGAATCCCGAAAGCCGCGGTCAACCGGGTTCGCATTCACGCCCCCGCGCACTTTCCGCGCCCTCGGCACGCTTCTTCCCGTTTTCGACCGGCATCAATCGTTGGTCGAGCCGCCCACGGCGATGAAATCGATCCCTCCGATCATCATCTCGTCCGTCGTCGGATCCCCCCAGCGAACGGTCGCCGCCGGGTCGGGATTGAAAGGGTTCCGCTTCGAGTTGTCGTAATGCGCCGTGACCACGATGCGGGTTCCCGCGGGCACTCGCTTCGGCGCCTCGAGCCAGTACGTCGTCTGCCAGTTGAAGTCCCACCGCGGCACGTTCAGCAGGACCTCCGTCTTTCCGCCGGGATAGATCGCCTCGATCTTCATGTCCTTTCCCCGGACGTGCATGTGCGGGAAGTAGCTGAGGATCTCGACGTCCTTGTCGAACAGGTAGCAGCCCTTGACCTCATGGGCCGCGGTGCCCGGAGGGATCCGAAAATAGTAGTTCGACACCCAGTAGGCCTCGATGACCTTCGCGGGCGGCTCGTCGGCGAAGACGAACGCGATGCTCGTGCGGTCGCGCTCCACCTTGCCGGTCTTGTTGTAATGAACCTGGAACAGGATCTCCGAGCCCTTGGGAACGAGCTTTCCCAGGCCCTCGGCATAGACATCACCACGGTAACCCGGCACGAACGTCGAGAGCAGCTTGATCGGCCCCGCCGTCATGTCCATGGGAGTGGCCGAACCGCCGTCGGGAAGAGCGCAGCCGTCGTCATGGACCGGCGCTTCCGGCAGCACCCGGATCGACTCGCCCTCGTTGAAGAACATCGGATAGGGCAGGCCTTCGTTGGCCGCTTCGTGGGAGCGGGAGACGACCCCGGTTCCCCCCGGCTGAACGTAGGCCAGCACGTGGTGAACGACGGCGCGGTTTCCCGGCCGGACCTCGACCGCTTTCACGTAGCGGTCTTCCGTGAGGTTCGTCGGGATCGCGAAATAGATGTACTCGTCCGTTCCCTCGGCCGCGATCTCGTACTCCTCCTGCATCGTGAGCACCAGGTCCGGCTCTCCGATCCCCCAGCCGGCGGGCTCGGCGGGAGCGGGCGTCTCGCTCTTCGTTCCCCGGACCGCGCCCGAGTCGACCCAGGCGATGAACGTCTCGATCTCCTCCGGGCTCAGGCTGCGATCGTTCTTGAACTCACCGTGATGCGAGTCCGCGTGCCACGGCGGCATGGTCCGGGAGCCCACGTTCTCCTTGATCGATTCCGCCCAGGGACGCGTCTCCTCGTAAGTGAGAAACGACATGGGAGCGATCTGCCCGGGGCGATGGCACCCCTGGCAGTGTCTCGAAAGGAGCGGCGCGACGTCGTCGAAAGTGACCTCGGCGGTAGCGGCGGAAACGAGCGCCAGAATCCCCGCGACGGCGAGCAAGAACGATCTCATGAGCCCTCCCATTTCAGTGCGAACATAGTATCGATAGGCCTACCCGACTGCCACTCGGGGGCTCGAGGAATGAACTACCTCTTCTTGCCATGCTAATCTCCTCTCCCACCGGAGGAGGCCATGCTTCGCTCGAAAAATCTCGTGAAGGCATCGTTTCTTCTGGTTCTTCTCGCAGCCGCGACGGCCGCCTCCCAGACGACGGCGCGTCGAAGCCCCGAAGAGGAGACCCGCGAGTACCTGAGCCGTCTTTCCCCCGAGGCGCGGGCTCGGTCGGACGCCTACTTCGAGGGGGGGTATTGGCTCCAGCTCCTGGACTTCGTCTACGGGCTCGGGGTCGCGCTCGTCCTCCTCGCAACGGGACTGTCCCGAAGGGTCCGCAATCTCGCCGAGCGCATCACCCGTTTCCGCCCGGTCGCGACCGCAATCTACGCCGCGTTCTACATCCTCGCGTCCGCCTTGCTGTCGTTTCCGCTGCTGGTCTATACGGGCTTCTTCCGTGAGCACCGATACGGACTCTCCAACCAGGCGTTCGGACCCTGGCTTCAAGAGCGAATCACGGCGCTCGCCGTCGCGCTCGTCATCGGCGGTCTGTTCCTCGTCCTCCTCTATTCGGTGTTCCGCCGGGCGCCGAGGACCTGGTGGATCTGGGGATCGGTCGTCTCTCTCGCCGCCCTCGCGCTGATCTCCCTGATCGCGCCGGTGTTCATCTTTCCCCTGTTCAACGAATATCGCCCGCTCTCGGATCCCGAGCTCAGGGAATCGATCCTGTCGCTGGCCCGCGCCAACGGCGTTCCCGCCGACGAGGTCTACGAGTTCGACGCTTCTCGACAGTCGAAGCGCATCAGCGCGAACGTGAGCGGGCTCCTGGGCACGATGCGGATCTCGCTGAACGACAATCTTCTCGCTCGCTGCACTCCCCCGGAAATCCATTCGGTGATGGGCCACGAGATGGGGCACTACGTGCTGAACCACGCCTACGAGGGGTTGATGTTCTTCGGCATCCTCCTCCTTCTGGGGTTCGCTTTCTTGCGGTGGGGCTACCGAGCGGCTCAACGGCGTTGGGGCGAGCGTTGGGGAATCGGAGGCATCGACGACGAGGCCGGGCTTCCCATGCTCGCTGCGGTGCTTTCCGTCTACTTCTTTTTCACCACCCCCTTGGTCAACACCTTCGTTCGCGCGAACGAAGCGGAAGCGGACCTCTTCGGCCTCAACGCGACCCGGGAGCCCGAGGGGTTCGCCGAGGTCGCGCTCAAGCTCGGCGAGTACCGGAAGCTCGACCCCGGGCCGATCGAGGAGTGGCTCTTGTTCGATCACCCGAGCGGCCGCGCGCGCATCGAAATGGCCATGCGGTGGAAGGCGGAGCAGTCACCGCTCGAGAAACATGCCCCCTGAGGGGACGTCGAGTCCAAGGCCTCTGTACGACGCCCTGCCCCGCGGCGAGGCCAATCCCGATGAGCTCCTGGGTCGTTTCCTCGATTACGCCGACAGCCTCGGCCTGACGCTCTACCCGGCGCAGGAGGACGCGGTCCTCGCCCTCTTCGAGGGGAAGAACGTCATCCTGAACACCCCGACGGGCTCGGGCAAGTCGCTCGTCGCCTCCGCCATGCACTTCGCGTCCCTCGCGAAGGGCAAGGCGCTCCGTCTACACCTGCCCCATCAAGGCGCTCGTCAACGAGAAGTGGATCGCCCTCTGCCGCGAGCTTCGGCCCGGAGAACGTCGGCCTCTCGACGGGCGACGCGACCGTCAACCGCGAAGCGCCCGATCCTCTGCTGCACCGCCGAGGTCCTCGCCAACATCGCGCTTCGCGACGGCGAGGACGCGGCGGTGGACGACGTGGTGATGGACGAGTTCCACTGGTACGCGGACCGGGATCGAGGGGTCGCCTGGCAGGTGCCCCTTCTCACCCTGCCGCAGACGCGATTCCTCCTGATGTCCGCCACCCTCGGCGACGTACTCGTTCTTCGAGGAGGAGCTCACCCGGCGAAACGGCCGGCCCACCGTCACCGTCAAGTCCATCGAGCGGCCGGTCCCCCTCGAGTACGCTTACTCGGAGATCCCGCTCTCGCAGGCCGTCGAGAAGCTCGCCTCCGAAGACAAGGCGCCGGTCTACGTCGTCCACTTCACCCAGAAGGACGCGGCGGAGAGCGCCCAGAACTTCACCAGCCTCAAGCTCGCTACCCGCGAGGAGAAGAACGCGCTCGGGGCGGCGATCGAAGGATTCCGCTTCGGAAGCCCCTACGGCCCGGACGTCCGGAAGTGGCTCCGGCAGGGGATCGGCATCCACCACGCGGGGCTGCTTCCCGAAGTATCGCGTGCTGGTCGAGCAGCTCGCGCAGCGCGGCCTCCTCAAGGTCATCTGCGGCACCGACACGCTCGGGGTGGGCATCAACGTTCCCATCCGTACCGTGCTCTTCACCCGCCTGTGCAAGTTCGACGGGCAGAAGACCGCGGTCCTCTCGGCCCGCGACTTCCACCAGATCGCGGGACGCGCCGGACGGAAGGGCTTCGACGATCAGGGGTACGTCGTGGCGCAGGCCCCGGAGCACGTGATCGAGAACCTGAGGCTCGGAGAAAGGGCGAAAGAGGGAAAGAAGGTCGTGAAGCGCAAGCCGCCCGAGCACAACTTCGCGAACTGGGACCAGAAGACGTTCGAGCGTCTCATCGGCGCCCCTCCGGAGCGGCTCGCGTCGCGCTTCGACGTTTCGCACGGCATGCTCCTGAACGTCCTCTCGCGCCGGGGCGACGGCTGCCGGGCGATGCAGAAGCTGATCCGCGAGAGCCACGAGACCGACCGCGCGAAGAAATCGCATTTCCGGCGGGGGTGGCAGCTCTTCCGTTCCCTGGTGGCGCGCGGAATCATCGAGATCGTCCCGAGGACGCCGGAGGGATCGCGGGTCCGCGTGAACGTCGAGCTCCAGGAAGACTTCTCGATGGACCAGGCGCTCTCGCTCTACCTCATCGAGACCCTCCCGCTCCTCGAAATGGAGGGGCCCGACTCCGAGACGCACGCGCTCGATCTGCTCACGCTGGTCGAGAGCATCCTGGAGAACCCCGAGCTCATCCTGCGGCGGCAGCTCGACAAGCTCAAGGGAAGAGCGATCGCGGAGATGAAGGCCGCGGGAATGGAGTACGACGAGCGCATGGAAGAGCTCGAAAAGCTCGAGCATCCGAAGCCGCTGCGGGAGTTCATCTACTCGACCTTCAACGAGTTCGCCGACCGCCACCCCTGGGTGGGCGGGGAGAACATCCGCCCCAAGTCCATCGCGCGCGAGATGTTCGAGGAGTTCCGCTCGTTCTCCGACTACGTCCAGGAGTACGACCTGGAGCGCGCCGAGGGGCTTCTCCTTCGCCACCTGAATAACGTCTACAAGGTCCTCCGACAGACCGTGCCCGACGGGGTCAAGACCGACGCGGTGGTCGAAATGGAGCTCTACCTTCGCGACATGCTGCGCCAGGTGGACTCGAGTCTTCTCGAAGAATGGGAGAGAATGCTCGACCCGAGCTACCGGCCGAAGGGTGCGGGCGGCGAGCTGCGGCCGCCCCGCCCCGAGGAAGCTCCGGACGTCACGCGCGACCGCAAGGCCTTCACCGCCTCCATCCGGACGCGGGCCTTCGCTTTCCTGCGGGCCTGGTCCATCGGAGAGGACGAAGCGGCGCTCGACACCCTCGACTCCGATATCGACGAAGGCGACGAGCCCTGGACGAAGGAGCGACTGCGCGCGGTCCGCGAAACCTATCTGCTGGAGCACAAAGGCCTCCGCCTCGACCCGGAAGCGAGGAACCTCCGTCACACCCACGTGCGGCTTACGGACGACGAGGCGGCGTGGCGCGTCGAGCAGATGCTCGTGGACCTGGAGGGGCTCAACGACTGGGTCGCGGAATTCGAAGTGGACCTCGCCGCCTCTCGCGAGGCAGGCGAGCCCTTCCTTCGGCTCCGGCGGCTCCGAAGCCTGGTCTGAGAGCTCGGCGGCGATTGCGAGCTCCGGCGCCCGCCGTTCAAGAGGCGGTAGCGGTCCTCGAGCGCCGTCGCACGACCCCTCCGTGACTCGGCTGCGGCCCCCAAAATCCACGAATCTTTCCGTCGCATACAACGCATAACGAGGTATAGTAACGCGAGGTATGAACAGGGAAACGTTGAAAGGGCATTTGGATCTCCTGCTCCTGGCGGTAGTTGGGGCCGGTGCCGCCCACGGGTACCTCATCGCGCGCCGTCTCGCGGAAGCGAGTGGTGGGGCCCTGGACCTTCCTGAGGGAACCCTCTACCCCGCTCTCCACCGGCTCGAAACGAGGAAGTTTCTTTCGAGCTCATGGGCCACGGTCGGTGGACGCCGTCGCCGCGTCTACGACCTGACACCCGCCGGAGAGGAGGCGCTGGCACAGGGGCGTCTCGAGTGGGGGAGCTTCGCAAAGACGGTCGATTCGGTTCTGGATACGGCATGAGCACGTCGTCTAGGAAGCTACGGTCCTTCCATCTCGCGCTGCGAAAGGAGCTCGCCGCCCAGTTTCGCGTCGACCCGGATCATCCCGGCATCGAGCGGATCCTCGAGGAGACCGAGGCGCATCTCGAGGACACGATTGCCGAGCTCGTGAAAGGGGGCCGCCACGGACGTAGCGACACTCGGACTCGTCGCTCTCACGCTCATCCTCTGGCGCTTCTCGCGTCCGCGGTACCCGCCTGGCGCGCATCGGAGATCGATCCCGTGCAGGCTCTTCGGGAGGAATAAGCCTTGACTCGAAAGACACACATCCGGCTGTGGCCCGGCGTCGCCATCGTGATCTTGCAGTGGCTGGGCTTGTTCGTAGTGCCCGTCGTCCTGCCCGAGGCCGCAATCTACGGTGTGATCGGCGGAGTGGCAGGCGGCCCGGCGATCGTCGTGTGGTGGCTGTTCTTCAGCCGGGCGCCCTGGTCCGAGCGCATAGGTGCCGTCGCGCTGATGATCGCCGCGCTCGCCGCGACACCACTCCTCCTCCACGAATCGGTTGCGAAGGGGAACCTGGGGTTCCAGTTCCTGCTCGTCATCCCGGTCCTGAGCCTCGCGTTCGTCGCCTGGGCGGTCGGAAGCCGTCGTCTCTCGAACGGACTCCGGCGCGCGGCGATGGTCGCGACCATCCTCCTCGCGTGTGGAACCGCCACACTCGTGCGGAGCAAGGGCCTCAGGGGCAATGGCTTTCCGGAGTTCGTTTGGCGGTGGTCGGAGACTCCCGAGGAGCGGCTGCTGGCTCGAGCCCCGCAGCAGAACGACGAGCCGATGGGGATCCCGCCGGCCCCGACAGCGGCGGAGACCCCCGAGGAGACGCTCCCGGACGATGCGGACGCGGGCCCAGCGGCGCTGCCGCCGGCCCCGAAAGCGCCAAAAGCGGACGTGCCCGACGAGACGCTCGCCGCCCCGCCCGGCGACGAAGAGGACGCCCCGCCGCCGCCTGCGGGAGCCGCAGCGACGGCGCCCGAATGGCCCGGGCTCCGCGGACCCCATCGCGACGGCATCCTCCCAGGCGTACGGATCGAGACCGACTGGTCCAAGTCGCCGCCGGTCGAGCTTTGGCGCCGGCCGATCGGACCGGGCGTCTCCTCCTTCGCGGTCCGGAGCGGCCTCCTCTACACACAGGAGCAGCGCGGTGAGGACGAGATCGTCGCCTGCTACGACGCGACCACCGGCGAGCCGGTGTGGATGCACCGGGACACGACCCGGTTCTGGGACTCGCATGTCGGCGCCGGTCCGCGCGCAACGCCGGCCCTCGGCGGCGGTCGCGTCTACACGCTCGGTGCGACCGGAATCCTGAACGCGCTCGACGCCCGTGACGGCACCGTCCTGTGGTCACGCAACGCGGCCTCCGACACCGGCGCGAAGCTCCCGGCCTTCGGCTTCACGAGCTCGCCGCTCGTGGTCGACGACGTGGTGATCGTCCACGCCGGTGCGCTCGTCGCCTACGACCTCAGAACCGGCGATCCCCGCTGGTTCGGCCCGGCCAGCAGGACCTACAGCTCCCCGCATCTCCTGGCGATCGACGGCGTCCCGCAGATCGTGCTGCTGGACGAAGGAGGCGCGACCAGCGTCGCGCCGGCGGACGGCACACTGCTCTGGCAGCACTCGTGGCCGGGCATCGGAATCCTGCAGCCCGCCCTGACCGCGGAGGGCGACGTCCTGGTAAGCCAGGTCGACGCCAACGCGGTTCCGCTCGGCACCCGCCGCATCTCGGTCGAGCACCGGGCCGGCGGCTGGACGGTCGAGGAGCGCTGGACGTCGAACCGGCTGAAGCCCTCCTTCAGCGCCCTGGTCGTTCACGAGGGCCATGCGTTCGGCTTCGACGGCCGCCTGCTCACGTGCATCGACGTCGAGGACGGCGAGCGCAAGTGGAAGGGAGGACGCTACGGCAGCGGCCAGCTCGTGCTGTTGCCCGACCAGGACCTGCTGCTGGTGGTGTCGGAGGAGGGTGAGCTGGCGCTGGTGGAGGCGACCCCCGACCAGTTCACGGAGCTCGCCCGGGTTCCGGCGATCGAGGGCAAGACCTGGAATCAGCCGGTGCTGGTCGGCGATGTCCTGCTGGTTCGCAACGGCGAGGAGATGGCGGCGTTCCGGCTCTCGCTGGTCGGCCACGCCGATTGAAGAACGAGGCGGGAACGCTGAACCCGCCGGTCCTTTACCAGTGGCTCAACTCGTCGGGGAGTCGAAGATGCACGGCGATGTAGAGAAACTCCTTCGGGATCTGATCCGCGCTCACCGAGGGCTGGAGGCGGGCGACGTCGGCCTGGATGCACGTTTCATCGAGGATCTGGGCTTCGACAGCCTGAACGTGCTCGGGCTCATCGACGCTCTGGAGGAACGCCTTCACATCTCGGTCCCGGACCGCGCGGTGCTCGAGATCTCGACGGTGCGCGATGCACAGGGCGGCGCCGAGCCGATGAGCATCACCGTATTCGACGTGATCGATTCTTCCATGGCCTCGACGTCGGCGCGGTAATCGGGACGCGCCGGCACTCGCACGACATCGAGGTCGAGAAAATAGGCGGCCTTGTTGATCGTAGGATGAGCGGTTCGCGGCGCGATCTCGGGGCGTTTCGCCCGTGGTCGGGTCCGCCGCGTCCAGTCGCGCGCGGTCTTGATCGCAGGGAAGGTGCTTTCCAGGCCGCCGGAGGTGAGAGTGGTTGCCGCAACCGGGGCCCGCGCAGCACCTCTTGCACCATCCCCTCGAGCTCGACTCGATCTTGCGAATGCTTCCGACCTATGGAGCCTAGAGGAGACTCGCGTGGGCGAACATCTCGACCATCCGGACGCGGGCCTTCGCCTTCCTGCGGGCGTGGTCGATCGGAGTGGACGAAGCGGCGCTCGACACCCTCGACTCCGACATCGACGAAGGCGACGAGCCCTGGACGAAGGAGAGACTGCGCGCGGCCCGCGAGGCGTTTCTCGTGGAGCACCGAGGCCTCCGCCTCGACCCGGAAGCGCGGAACCTCCGTCACACGCACGTGAAGCCTTCGGACGACGCAACGGCGTGGCGTGTCGAGCAGATGCTCGTGGACCCCGAGGGGCTCAACGACTGGGTCGCGGAATTCGAAGTGGACCTCGCCGCCTCACGAGAGGCGGGCGAGCCCTTCCTTCGCCTCCGGCACCTCGAAAGCCTGGTCTGAGGGTTCGGTGGCGATCGCGACCTCCGACCTGAGCTATCTTCTCCCCCGATGAGCCGCCTCGCTCGCCTGACGGCCCGCATGGACCAGCTCTACGAGTACGACCGGGAGCCGGTTCAGGAGAGGGCGCTCGAGCCCGGACGTCACTTCGCCGGCCTCTTCGCCGGCGAGCACGTGGCGGCGACCGAGTTCGTCATCGGAGCGTTCTTCGTTCTGCACGGCGTCGGGTTGCGCGACCTGATCCTCGGCCTGCTTTTGGGAAACCTCCTCGCCGTTCTCTCCTGGACGTTCGTTTGCGCCCCGATCGCGACCGAGACCCGACTCACCCTCTACTGGTACTTGAGGAAGATCGCCGGACCGGGCCTCGCCTTCGTCTACAACATCGCGAACGGTGTCCTCTACTGCATCCTCGCCGGGGCGATGATTGCCGTTTCCGCGACGGCGCTCGGTCCCGCGTTCGGGATCCCGAGTCCCGGCCTGTCCGATTTCTACCCCAAGAGCCTCGGCTGGGTCCTGATGGCGGTCCTCATCGGCGCGATGTTCACGCTCTTCGCCATCCTCGGATTCGAGAAGCTCGCTCGATTCGGGGGGCTGTGCTCTCCCTGGATCTTCGTCGCGTTCCTCGCGGGCGCCATCGCTTCCCTGCCCAAGCTCGGTGTCGCGCCGGACCTCTCGAATCTCGCCCAGGTGGCGCGGAGCCGGGTCTGGACCGGGGTCGCAACCGAGGGACAGGAGAAGTTCACCCTGGGGCACGTGTTGTTCTTCGCCTGGTTCGCGAACCTCGCCATGCACATCGGACTTTCCGACATGGCGCTCTTCCGCTTCGCGAAGAACTGGCGCTACGGGCTCTACTCCGCCATCGGCATGTACTCGGGCCACATGCTCGCCTGGATCTGCTCGGGCTTCATGGTGGCCGCGATCGGCCGGGAAATGGACCCGGGCCGCATGGCGTACCAGGCCCTGGGCGTCTCCGGGGTGCTCGCGGTTTTCTTCGCCGGCTGGACCACCGCGAACCCGACCTTGTATCGGGCCGGGCTCGCCCTCCAGGCGGTCACGGGCTGGCCTCGATGGAGGATCACTCTCACTGCCGGGGCGCTCACCACCGCGTTCTCCTGCTTTCCCGCGGTGTTCCTGAAGCTCCTCGACTACGTGGCTCTCTACGGGCTGGTCCTCATGCCCATCGGAGCCGTCGTCTTCGCCGAGCACTGGCTCTTTCCCCGGCTCGGCCTTCCGCGGTATCGAGCCGAGGCCGAGGGGGCCCTCGTCAACTGGAGCGCGGCCTTCGTCTGGGCGGGCACTCTCGCCGCCTGCTACTTCATGCCCCTTCACCTTTTCTACCGCTGGCTGCCGGGATACGGGATCGCCCTCGCGGGATACGTCGTTCTGGGGCTGGCAACGAAGCGGACATGAGAAAGGCGGCTCTCCTTCTCGCTCTCCTCAGCCTGGCGGCCTGCCTCGCAGCGCCAGTCGCCTACTTCCGAGGGAGCCTGGACGAAGACGCGATGAAGAACCTCTTCCTGCTCGCGTCCGTCGTGTGGTTTGCCGCTTCCGGCTTCTGGAGCGGTAAGCGCCCCTGAACGCCTGGAGCCTATCCCTCAGAGCTCCTTCGAGCCTCCGCGAACCCTAGGCATCACTTCTTCGGAAAAGAGCCGGATGCCTGAAATACTCGGGAAATCCATGAACCACAGCATGAAGTGCTCGACTCCGAGGGCCACGTACTCGTTCAGCGCGATCCACGATGACGTCGGGAGTGCCGATGAGGAACTCCTTTTCGAGATCCTTCCGCGAGCCGTAGCTCTCGAGGGCGGGGTTGGTGGCCTTCATCTGGGCGAGGATGTCCTCGTCGCTTCTCTCCCTCGGCCGGAGCTTCTCCATTCTCTCGAAGCAGGCGTCGATCTCCGAGTCCTTCCGGCAGACCAGGATCTGGGTTTCGAGCGAGAGCCCGAGCGAGCCGAAATCCCGTCCGATGGCCGAGCAGGCCTCGCCGACCACGTCGAGCTTCTTCCGGAATCCCTCGACCGAGGCGGGCATGGAGTTGAAGACGTCCGCGTGCTTCGCGATCGCGCGCACCATCACCTTATTGTTCGTCTCCCCCATCCAGATCGGCGGGAGCGGCGCTCGAGATCGGCTTCGGGGCGCAGAGCGCCTCTTTGACCCGGTAGAACCGGCCTTCGAACGTGAATCGCTCCTCGGTCAGCATCCCCTTGATTATCTGGAGCCCCTCCTCCATCCGGGCCGCCCGCTCTTCGTCGGAGTCCCCGAAGGGGAACCCGTAGGCGTCGAACTCCGCCCGCCTCCAGCCGTAGTCGTAGAACAGGAGGAACCGGCCAGAGGATACGACGTCGAGGGTAGCGACCATCTTCGCGGTGAGCGCCGGATTCCTGAAGGAGTCGCAGAGGTGGATGGGTGCCAGGAGCATCCTCTCCGTCATCCCGGCAAAGGCGGAGAGCAAGCGTGAAGCCCTCGAATATGGCTCCATCGCGGCCGAGAAAGACGTGATCGGCGACGAAGAGCGAGTCGTAGCCGAGCTTCTCGCACTCGAGAACGGCGTTCTTCGTCGCCTTCCAGTCGAGGCTCTCGTAGCAGGGAGTGCGGAAGAAGGACATCCCCGGATTGGCGAAGATGGGAACGCAAAAACCGAACCGAACGGGAGGGGTCATCGGGCCAGGTAGCCTCCGTCGACCAGGAGCGGGGTCGCGGTGATGAAAGACGCCTCGTCCGAGGCGAGAAAGAGAATGGCCTAGGCGACTTCGCGAGGAGTGCCCACCCGTCCCACGAGGTGGAGCGGGGCGTTCTCGGCGAGAAACTGTTCTTCCGTCATCCCCGTCTGCGCCATGTGGCGGTCGGTGGCGGCGGTGCGGATGGTGCCGGGACAGACGCAGTTGACCCGGATTCCGAAGGGCGCGAGGTCCAGCGCCATGCAGCGGGTCATGTTCACGAGCGCGGCCTTGGTGGCGCTGTAGGCGAGAAAGTGGGGCTGAGCGATGAACGCCGACATCGAGCTCAGGTTCACGATGGCGCCCGAGCCCTGCTTCTTCATCGCCTCCGCGGCGTAGCGCGCGCAGAGCGCGGTGCCGATGACGTTCACGTCGAGTGAACGATGCCAGTCCTCGACCGAGGCCTCGAGTCCCTCGAGGACGAAGACCGCGGCGTTGTTGACCAGGACGTCGATGCGGCCGAGCTCGCTCTCGGCGCGCTCCATCGCCGAGCGGACGTCATCCTCCTTCGAGATGTCGGTCGCGATGAAGATCGCACGACCGCCTTTGTCGCGGATTCGAAGGGCGACGGATTCGCCCGCGGGATCGACGTCGAGCACGACCACCGGAGCTCCCTCTTCGGCGAAGAGCTCGGCCGTCGCCTGTCCGATGCCGTTCGCCGCCCCGGTGACGACGGCGACCTTGCCCGCGAGCCTTCCGCCGCTCATTCGATCCCCGTCCGCTCGATGATCTCGATGGCGAGAGCTTCCGCTTGGTTCAAAGGATGCTCTGAAGCGCGCCTTCTCATCTCTTCGAACCGGGGATATCCGCTCTCCTGCTCCTCCGTCCACTCCCGGGCGAAAGCCCCCGAGCGTATCTCGTCGAGCGCCTGCCGGAACCGGGTCTTCGTCTCGTCGGGCAGCATTCTCGGCCCCCGGGAAAGAGTCCCGTACTGGCTCGTCTGGGAGTGAAGCCTCATCTGGCGGAAGAGACCGCGGCGCGCCATCTGCCGGAAGATCTCCGAGGCCTCTCCCGAGCCGTAGAGCTCGAGCGCCACCATTTCCGGCGGGAATCCCGCTTCGACCAGGACCTCGTAGGAAAACTGGAGGTCGCGGACGATGATGGGCCAGGTCGCCTGCTCGGCGAAGAGATCGAGCTCGGTCTCCTGGGCGAACGTCGTCTCGAGAACTCCGGCCCTGGTGGCGCCGATTCCCTTGGCCCAGGCGAGGGCGGTGTCGCGAGCGTTCCCGGAGCCGTCCTGCGCTACGGCAATGAAGGCGGGAGCGCCGCGGCCTTGCTCGAAGCTGGTCCTCACGTGAACTCCGATCATTCTCGGCGCCACCAGGATGATGTCGACGTCCTCGGGAGGCACGATCCGCCGGAAGTGGATGTTGTAGCCGTGGGCGAAGACGAGAGTCTTGCTGGAGCCGAGCGCTGGCGCGACGCTTCCGCGATAGACGAACGTCTGGACCTCGTCGGGAATCAGAAGGGCGATGACGTCCCCCTTCTCACAGGCCTCGGCGATGGAAAAGACCTCGAATCCCTCCTTTTCGGCCTCTCGCGCGCTGTCGTCCGGGAGCGAGCCGATGACGACCGCGATCCCGCTGTCCCTGAGGTTCAGCGCCTGCGCGCGGCCCTGGTTTCCGTAGCCGATGATAGCGACGGTCTTCCCCAGCAAGTGGGAAAGATCCGCGTCTTTTTCCCCGAGGACTTTCATGAACCCTCCACCGCGACGAGAAACGATACCGCCCCGAGCCCACCGAGAGCACGGTAGAGCCATCTTCCTCGCGAAGGACCAGAGCACCGTCCGTCTCCTGGACTTCGCCCGGCACGTAGACCAGGGCTTCGGTTCCCACCGGAATCCTCACCGTAAGCTCGAAGCGCGCGCCCTCGAGGCTCCAGTCGCTCACGATCTCGCCGCGAATGGAGTCGTAGCTCGCCCGGGCGTGGGTGAGCCCGCCTCCCGGACGCGGCCGGATCACCACCTTCTCGTTCTCGGGCCGGCTTTCGTCGAAGTCTATCCCGGCGACGTTCTCGTACATCCACTCTCCCACCGAGCCGAAGGAGTAATGGTTGAAGGAGTTCATGCCCGGATCCTGAAAGCCTTTCTCCCGGGTCCAGCCGTCCCAGCGCTCCCAGATCGTCGTCGCGCCGTTTCGGATCTCGTATCCCCAGGAGGGGAAGGTCTCGTTCAACAGAAGTCCATAGGCGACGTCGAGGCGGCCGCCTTCCCCGAGGGCGGGGAGGAGGTCCCTCACCCCGAGAAACCCCGTGGAAAGGTGCCCGCCCTTCTCCTCGATGGCCCGCACCAGATGAGAGACGGCTTCTTCCCGCAGTTCCTCGGGAACGAGGCCGAACCTCAGGGCGAGGACGTATCCGGTCTGGGTGTCTCCGAGGACCCGGCCGTCGTCATCGAGATACGTCGCGATGAACGCCCCGCGGATGTTCTCGAACAGAGCCTGATACGCGCTCGCGTCGTCCACTCGTCCCAGCACCCGGGCGATACGCGCCAGGAGATCGGCGTCGCGCGCGAAGAAGGCGGTGGCGAGGAGCTCTTTCGACGTCTCGGAGCCGATCGCCACCCAGTCCCCGTAATTGTTGTTGAGCTCGTTCCTTCGGATGAGATCGGGGTTCGCGCTCCGAATGTGCGTAACCCACTTCTTCATCGCGTCGTAGTGGCGCTCGAGGAGCCTTTCGTCGCCGTAGCAGCCGTAGAGAGTCCAGGGAACGATGACCCCCGCGTCTCCCCATCCGGGAGCGCCGTCCGTCGTCACCACGATTCGGGGTGCGACGTCGGAGAAGGCTCCCGCCTCCGACTGGGCGTCGCGAACGTCCTGGAGCCACTTGGTGAAGAACGAGGCGACGTCGCCGTTGAAGCAAGCGGTGCGGGCGAAGATCTGGGCGTCCCCCATCCATCCGAGCCTCTCGTCGCGCTGGGGACAATCCGTGGGAACGGAGAGGAAGTTCCCCCGCTGGCTCCAGACGATGTTGCGCTGGAGCTGATCGAGGAGCGGGCTCGAGGTCTCGAACGTTCCGGCCGCGGGAATCGCCGAACGGACCACCACCGCGGTCAGGGCATCGAGGGCCGGCTCTCCCGGGTATCCCCGGATCTCGGCGTAGCGAAACCCGTGGAAGGTGAAGTGCGGCTCGAAGACCTCGGGGCCGCCGCCTCTCGCGATGTAGACGTCCGTCGACCGGGCGGTCCTCAGATTCGTGGTGTAGAGGTTCCCGTCGGGGGCGAGCATTTCCGCGAAGCGGATCTCGACCCGGGTGCCCGCTTCGGCCTCGACCCGGAGCCGGGCGAACCCCACGAGGTTCTGGCCGAAATCGAAGACGTAGACGCCCGGTGACGGCTCAGAGCGAGTCTTCGCGGGAATCTCCTCCATGCGCTCGACGAGGGGCGAGTGCTGTCCCACGAGTACGGCCTGCGAAGGGGGGAGAATCGTGACGGGAGAAGAGACCGAAGGCGTGAGCCGCGCGTCGTAGGTCTCGCCCATCAGAAAGTCCGAGGCGCGGATCGGCCCCTCGCCCCCCTTCCAGCTCTCGTCGGTTGCGATGACGATCCTCCCGCCGCCTTCGTTCTCGACGTGGAGCTCCGCGAGGAGACCGAGGGGGTAGGGTCCGTAGTGGTGGCGCTTTTTCTCCCAGCCGATCGTCCCCGCGTACCAGCCGTCTCCGAGAACGAACTCGAGAACGTTCTCGCCCTGCCGGAGCAGGGTCGTCACGTCGTACGTCTGGTACTCCACGCGGCGGCGATAGTCGGTCCAGCCCGGAGTGAAGACTCCCTTCCCGACGCGCGTCCCGTTGAGGTGTGCCTCGTAGAGGCCGAGCGCCGTGGCGTAGAGCCTCGCGCTTCCGACGGGGGTATCGAGAGTGAACGACCGCCTCAGGTAAGGACTCGGGGCCGACTCGTTCGTGCGCTCGGACTCCTCGGTGGGAAATCCGATCCAGCGGGCGCGAAAGGCCCCGAGCATTCCCGTTTCCCAGAACGACCGCGAAGAGGCACTCGCCGAGCCGTCCCGGTTCCAGGATTCGACTTCGACCAGGTAGCGAGCTCTCGTCTCGAGAGGCTTTCCCTCATAGGGGACGAGCGCGGTATCGGAAGAGGAGACCTTTCCGCTGTCCCAAACCGCTTCCCCGGAACCGCTCACCACGATGCGGTAGGCCGACTGCTTCTCGCCTCGCGCGTCGGAAAGAAGCTTCCAGGTGAAGCGCGGAGCGGGCTCGTCGAGCCCGAGCGGCGCTTCGAGGTGCTCGATCCGCAGGTCCTCGATTTCGAAGTGAGGCGTCGTCGTCTCCCGGGAACAGGAAGCCAGAACGAGCGACAGGACGAGCCAGAGGGCCCTTACGTTCATCGACACCTCGCGAGAGCGCGATTCTACGCGCGAGGGGGACGATCGGGAAATCGCCACCCGGGGCCGGCGACTCGCCCCTTTGCGAGCTCCTGGGAACGCCGGCGGGTCACGCGCACTGGGACGCGGTATATTCCCCGTGCCACCAATGGGTCGTAGAGCTCACTCCGGCTGCACATCGATTTTTTGCCGGCGGCAACGAGCGCCGGGCCACGTCCCGAGCGGACGAGCGGTAACCCTGCGGCCGGAGGATTCATGAGGCAGCGGCGTAGTGGTCGTCGAGTGCTGCCGATGGCACTGGGATTGGCGGTCTGGATGGCCGGCTCCGCCAGCGCCCAGGGGCTCTACTACAAGGAAATCCTCCGGGAGGGACGGATCTACGTCTTCAACGACGCGGAGCGGGCCGAACGCTTCGAGAAGTCCGGCGAGATGGGGCGATCGCTCACCCGCGTTGGAGCGGGGCCCAAGGGCGAGACCGTAGTGGCCGACAGCGAGCGCGCTCTGCAGCTCTTTTTCTTCAAGTATGGCATCTCGGAGGTCGTCCCCGAGCCACCCCCAGCGGCGCCGCCGGCGCGGCCCTGGCGGATCAGCGGATACATGTTCGGCGACTACTACTACTTCGCCGAGAGCCACGACGAGATGTGGAAGGAGCAGCAGGGGCTTTGGTTCCGGCGAATCTACCTGACCTACGACCATAGGCTGAGCCCTCGCTTCGCCACGCGTCTGCGGCTGGAGATGAACAGCAGCGGCGAGCTGGCGAGCAGCAGCCTCACCCCCTACGTCAAGGATGCGTACCTGAGTTGGACCTACCACGGACGGCAGGAGATGGTCTTCGGCATCCAGCCGACGCCCACCTTCGAGTTCATCGAAACCGTCTGGGGGCTTCGTCACATCGAAAAGACGCCGGCCGACCTCTATCGAACCGACTCCTCCCGTGACTTCGGCGTCAGCCTCAACGGTCCGCTCAACGAGAGCCAGACGTTCCACTACAACCTGCAGTTCGGCAACGAGTCCAGCACGCACTCCGAGGTGGACGAGAGCAAGGGGGTGCGCGTCTCGGCCCGTTTCGAGACCAACCCGGGATTCGTCGCCGAGGGCTTCTTCGGATTTTTCGACAGGCCCGACGGAAGCGGCGACCGCCAGATGGGCCAGGGCTTCGTCGGCTACGTTCACAAGAAGGGGCGCGCGGCATTCCAGTACTACCGGCAGGTCCGGCGGGCCGCGAGCGGATCGAGCGAGCCCGACCTCAATCTGGATGTCTTCTCCGGATTCGGCGTGCTCGACGTCAAGCCGGAGAAGTGGAGCATCTTCGGTCGGGTGGATCGCTTCCAGGATCCCAATCCGGACGGCGCCGGCATCGACTACCTGCCGCTCGCGACCAACGCGGAGTACACACTGGTGCTCGCCGGGATCGAGTACTACCTGCTGCCTTCCATCCGCCTGAGCCCCAACGTCGAATGGGTGACCTACGGCGATCCGCCGAGCGGCGCCAGGCCCGGTGACGATCTGGTGTTCCGCGCGACGCTGTTCTGGACCTGGTAGGTCGGTCCACCCGCAGCCTATTTCATCGGCGAGTAATCGACGGCCTCGAGAAACACCGACTCGACTTTCGCCGTGAGCGGCCCGTTCACCTCGGATTCGGTCTTGACCTTGACCCACTCCGGATCGTCTCGGAACGCATCCCAGCTCTTCTTGGCCGCTTCACGACTCGAGTGTGAAATCACGTAGACCAGCGTGTTCCCCGAGAGCGGCGCGTCCGTCGGCTTCCAGTAGTAGAGATTGGTCATCCCGTGCTTCTCGAAGAGCTTCAACGTGTGGTCGCGGAAGCGCGAGTGCAGCGCTTCCAGCTTGCGGTCGGCCGCCGTATAGGTGCGCAGCTCGAAGACCCGCGCGGCCCCCTGCGCGTGCGCCTCCTCGCGTGGCATCAACGCGTGGGTCAGAAACCCGCCGGCAAAGACCAAGGTCAGCGCCACCAGCCCCCGAAGTCTCTCGTACATCGATTGCCTCCTGTTCATTCGTCTTTCCCCGCGCCGTGGAACCGGTCGTCTTCCCTCGCGAACAGCACGTTGAAGCTCGTGAGGGTTCCGTAGCAGCCCGTGATGTATCCCTGCAGCCGCAGCTTCAGCTCGTCGGGAACGTCGGCGGCATTGACCTGCTGCTCGAGCACTCGAAGCTTGTTTCGAATCCCGACGATCTTCCGGAAGAGAACGTCGATGGGAATGGTCTTCTCCTGGAGCCCGGCTTTCCCCGGCCGAAGCACGAGCTCGCCGCCGTTCCACTTGTCGGCGATGGCCGTCGGAGCCCAGCCCATTTCCTCTCGAAGGATGCGGCGGAGGAGCGCCTCGAGGTCGCCGGGTCGGACCTCCTGGAACTGCGAGCTGTCGGTCATTAGTGGACCGCTCCTTTCATCGCCACGCCCGGGGACCCCCCGGTAGTTGTGCTGGCTTCCGCAGGTATCGCACACGACGCGCTCGGGCCGACCGCCCGCGTCGAGGAGCGTGATGGTGTGGGCCCGAACGGACTTGCATGGACGGCAGAAGTCCTCGACCGACTTACCGACCCGCCATGTCTCCGTCAAACGTCCCCAAGACCTCGCAGGCACGCCCGAACATTAGATCGCGAGGCGCCCGCGCCGCAACGCCCCTGCGGTCAGAACGCGCTCTTCTGGCGCCCGCGACGCGGGACCTTCACGACGTCGCGGCTGCTGAAGTAGTCGACGACGACGTCCGAGACCTTGCCCAGGGTCCTGAGCTTCGTGGCCTCGGGGAACGCGTCGTAGAGATCGCCGCCTTCGGCGAGGAAGCCCGAGACCGCGACCTCGAGCTCGTCGGCGGGCTCGATGGAGCGTCCTTCGCGGCGCATCGACACCAGGCGCTCGCGTTCCGGCTTCGAGAGATCGTAGACGATCTCGATCCCCGAGACCTGAAGGAGGCCGCGCTCGAGCGTCAGCGACTGCTCCAGGACCCGGCGCACTTGAGCGCCGGTCATACTCAGCACCACGAGGTCGTCCACGAAGGGATAGGTATCCAGGATATCGACCAGAGCGATCTCGCCTTCGGGAAGGTCCTTCCGCAGACTACCGCTGTGGACGAACCCGACGTCGGCCCTCGAAGCTTGAACGAAGATGTCGGCGAACAGGTTTCCGACGTCGGATTCGTCGATGTAGCGCCGATTCAACCTCGCCTCGGTTCTCCCCATCATCTGGTGGAGCTCCGGATGCAGCGCGCGGTACTTCTCGAGCTTCTTCTGGATCGCGGGATCGGGGGCGAACCGATCGGAGTCGACGGGAATGAGCCTTCCTTCGTGCGAGACGATCCTGCCCGACTTCCCATCGAGGGCGTCGAGGGTGAGCCGCAGGTAGCCCAGATAGGTCGCCTGGCCGTAGGTCTGCATGATCAGTGTGCCCGTCTTCTCGTGGACGACGGGCTCCGGGGTCCCGGCGTCGGCGTGGCCGGCGAAAAGCACGTCGATGCCCTCGACCGCCCCCGCGAGCCGGTAGTCGGCGTCGATGTCCCGCTGGAGCCGGGGGTCGGTCTCGGCGTCGGTCTGCATCGGCGCCGTCTTGCCCTGGTGGGTGAGGAGCACCACGAGGTCCACGTCCTCCCGAAGCGCATTCACCGAACGCCGTACCGCAGCGGCGGGCTCGGTCACGTCGAGAGGGGCGATGAATGAAGGGATGATGGCGGTGGCGGCATCCTGGCCCATGATGCCGATGACCCCGATTCGAACCCCGTTCCGCTCGAGGACGGCGTGCGGCTGCGCATAGGGATGGGTCGTTCCCCGGTAGAACAGATTGGCGCCGAGCACCGGGAACGGCGCGCGATTCTTCGCCCAGGCGAAGATCTCGGCGCCGTATTCGAACTCGTGGTTACCTATGGCCATGGCGTCGTAGCCCATGGTGGTCATGAGCTCGAAAGCGAGCTCACCCTCGGTGAGCTTCGCCAGCGCTCCGGTGAAGATGTCTCCGGAGTCGAAGAGGAAGGTATTGGGCTCGGTCCTTCTCAACTCCCGGATGAGCGTCGTCATCTCGGCGATGCCGCCGATCCGCTCGAAACCCTCGAGCCAGAACGCCGGGATGGGGTCGTAGGCGCTCTCGACGTCGTTAGTGAAGAGAAGGGTCACCACCTTCTGCTCGGGACGTGCCTCCACCGCCAGCGAGAGCGCGAAGAGCAGCAGCGCCGCCAAACGCTCTCCATCCAATGGTTCTCTGCGGCGAACGGAAACAGGCGGCACCATTCCCGGATGCTATTGCCAGAACCAGCGGGCGGTCAACGCAGCGGAGGCGGCCGTGATCCAATCCTCGCCCGCGAGCCTTGCGCCGCATCGCGACAGCCATGCCTTCGCTTTGTCGGCGAGAAGCTCCCACTCGTCGCGGAGCTCGGATGCGTTGGATTGTAGCCAGGCTAGAGCGAGGGCCGTCGCCCAGGCCCGGGCGGCATCCTCGGGAGCCCCGGTCGCCCCCTCGAGCTTCTTACGGAGCTTACGGAGACGAACCCCCAGGACGGCGGCGAGCTCGTCGTCGAGATCCCAGGAGCCGTCCGCCCGCTGCAGGACGACGAGTCGATCGAGCGGGCGAGGGGCGTGAACTGCTGCCGGCGCGCCGAGCTGCATGAGCTTCGCGTGGTCCACTGACGCCGGCGCCGCCCCCCGGACGAGTCCTGACCAGTCTCCGGTAATACCTCCCCAATCGCGTGTGAGGGCCACCGGAACACGGCGAAGCTCTATCTCCCGCGGAGCGGCGTCCGCCCGCTTCTCGATCGCGACGAACGACGTCCACTTCGAGGAAAGGCCGTAGTGGACGCCGATTGCCGCCGCCTGCTCCTTGTCCCCGGCCTCTTCGAGCTCCCGCAGGAGCGCCCGGGCCGCGAGCGCGGAGACGAGGGATCCCGTTCTTCTCTTCGCCGGCGAAAGCGGAACCGGGAACGAGAACGCGCCATCCGCAGCCCGGGCCTCGAGCCTCACCTCGAGCTCCCGGTCGAGCGGCTGCTGGAGAAAGCCGTACACCAGGACCCGGCCGGAAGCGAATACCGCGGGGACGCGGCTGGGCGCCTGCCGCACTTCGAGGCCGCCCCACCGCACGCGAACGTCGGTGACCGCAGGAGAGAGAGCGCGGGAAAGCTGCCGCAGGACCTTGGACTCGATGCGCTCGCCCGGATAGATGAGCTCCGCCTCACCCTGGCCGGCTCGCGCCATGCCTCGAACCAGCTCGTGGCTCGCTCCCGCGCCGATCCCGAGCGTGAATACCCGCGTCGACTCGGAATGCTTCCGCACGAGGGCCTTCACCGCTTCGGTATTGCTCACCTGACCGTCGGTGAGAACGAGGAGCTGACGGGGAAGCTCCGGAGCACGTCGACCGGCGAAGACCGCCTGGAGCGCGGGAAGGATCTCCCGTTCCTCCGAGATTGGCCTCGAGGGAGGCCACGTGCTGCGTCGCCTGAGCCAACGACTCCTCGTTGTACGGACGGCTTTCGGGAAAGAGCGATTCGTGCTTCGACCCGAAGCTCACGACGTTGAACCACGAGCCCTGGCGCAGACTTCGAAGGCAAAGCTGCAGGGCGTTTCGAGCCTCCTTTATCGATGTCCCGCCCATCGATCCCGAACGATCGACGACGAAGACGACTTCCGAAGGGGCCTCGCGGGTCTCGAAACGCGGCTGAAAGGCGATCATTGCGATCGTCTCGCCGTTGCGCTCTTCGAGCCAGGCCCGCGGCTCGTGGGGCGCCTGGAGCTTCACCAGGAGCACGAAGTCGCGGTCGAGGGCGGCGCTCCTTTCGCCGAGGCGCACGGTGGCGGAAGCGCCGTCGATCTCGATCGCGAGAGGATGGGAGGGAGACTCGAGGCCGCGAATCGAGCTCGGCATCTCCAGGTGAACCGTGAGCTCGAGTCCGTACGGCACCCGCCACGCGACCGGCGGGCTCACCGCCTCCGCCTCGGACCTCCCGACTCCCCTTCGATCCTCGGCGGGCGCGTACCGGGGAGACAAGGTGGTGGGAAGAACGAAGCGAAGATCCTCTCCCTCGAGTCCGAGCTCGGCGACGTAGGTAATCCGGACGAGGGCCTCTTCGCCCGGGAGCAGGTTTCCGATGCGCGCGGTGAAGACGTCGGGCCGCTCCTGGTCGAGAAGGAATGCGCCGTGGCCTTCGATGAGCGCGTCGTCGTACGTTTCGAAGGCCTCCTCGCGCTCCTTCACTTCTCCCACGATCTCGACACCGTCCACCAGCGCCGCAAAACCAGAGACCGCGGCTCTCTCGTCGAGAGGGAAGACGTACATCGCCTCGATCGGCTTCTCCTCCCGGTTCCGGTATCTCTGGGTCACGGTGACCCGCGAACAGAAGTCGCGGATCTCGGCGTCGACCGTGACGCCTTCGAGTGGAATCGGCTCTCCCCTGGCGATGAGTCCCGCGAGCGCAGTCTCAGTCATCGGCGTTCTCCTTCTTGCTACGGAAGTGGATGCGACACCACTCGTGGAGCTCCAGAAGCTTCGCCGGCGGCGGAATCTGGTACCTGGTGTCGACGTGGATCTCGAGCCCCGGAAGAATCTCGACCCGGCTCCAGCGCGAGCGCGAGAAGGGTTGAGGAGCCTCCGCGGCGGCGTGGGTCTTCCCCGGGGAGATCGCGAGTCGTATCTCCTCGAGCAGGAGCCCGCGCTCCTGCATCGATTTCACCCGCAGCAGAGCGTCGAGGTGCGCCTTACCGTAGTGCGCTCCGCGGCCGAGCCCTGCGGGCGGGGGGATGAGACCCTCCTGCACGTAGTAGCGGACCGTCCGCCGCGACACGCCTCCCAGCACGGCGAGATCCCCGATGGTGTATTCGTCCACCGGCCGAATAATACGACAGTTAACTGTCTTATTGCAAGTGTCGCATTAATGCGCGTCCTTCGGGCGAGCGAACTCTCCTTAATTAATAGGCGCTGAAGACGCTCGGGAAGAGGCTCAGCGAATCACGGTCGCGAGGCTCAAGAGCCCCGAGGAGAGCTCGTGTCCCTCGGCCTTCACCCGCCGGATGTGGACGAGGATCTCGGGCTTCTGATCCTTGAGCCCGATCCCGACGGAGACCTTGCCGGTGGTGGCGAGCTCCGGGAGACCCGAGACGGAGAGGACGCGTTCGCGCGCGCACCAGCCCTGGACCAGCCCGGGATCGACGCCGGGGGCAAGGTACAGCACGTCGATCGACCCGAGGCTCGCCTCGAGCGCCCCGACCGGGAGCGCCGTCGCCTCGACGCCGCCGTCCCGAAACTCCTTCACGATCTCCCGGGTGGATGCGCCCTCCGTTCCTTCGTGAACGACGGCGACCCGAACGCTTCGTTGCGTCGGCAGAGTCCGGTCGTACTCGAAAATCTTCTTGAGCAGCGCGACCTGAAGGCTCGTGGGAACCGGCATCTCGTCCGCGCGGGAGACACGAGGAGCCACCAGCACGAGAGCAAGGGCAAGGGCGATCCTGGAAGGACCCACTCTCACTGCCTCCAGAGAAACTGGAGCAGCACGCTTCGCTGGATGAGGCTCGCGACCACGGGAACTTGCGCCTGATTGAATTCCATGTGCCCATCGTCGAGGAGGTTCTGCCCGACGAGGGCGACCTCCACCCGTTCCGTCGCGCGCCAGGACAAGCGCACGTCCACCCGGGTGTAACTGGGAGTTCCCTGAGCCGGGAGCTCGTCGACAAACTGAAGGTTGGAGTCGAGTTGGAAGCCGCGCGATAGATCCAGATACGACTGGAGCCGGAGCTGGTTCTGAGGAAACTGTCCCTCGGTGCCTTCGGCGCTGGGATCGAGGCTTCCTTCCCGCGTGCTCAGATCCAGCCGGAGGTAGGAGTGACTCAGCGAAAGGCGCCACGAATCGAAGGGAAGTACGCTCGCCGTCACCTCCCACCCGGCGCCCGAGCCGTAGGTGAGGTTTTGGAAAGTCTGTCCGATCTGAAGGTAGGGCGTGGGTCCCAGCACCAGGACGGGCGCCCCCGCCGGCTCGACGGAGCTCAGGTTGTCGTAATCGTCGTAGAAGCCGACGACGTCGAAGGTCAAACGCTCCAGCGGCTGCGACCGAAAGCCCACTTCGTAGTCGACGACCTCTTCGGAGACGAAGCCGGGGTTGCCCTCGAGCGTGACGAGCCCCACGAGACCCGGTTGCGGAGTGGGAGCGACCGAGAGCCCGATACGAAACGTATGCTCGTAGCGCGCCGGGGTGCGCACCGCGCGGGAGACCGCGCCCCAGAGCGTGTGGTCCCCCGGCGTCCAGGATTCAATGATGAAATGAGGCCGTCCCCTGAGTTAAGCTCGTTGTCCTCGGGTATGCGGACTCTCGTTCTCACACTTCTCCTGGCGGCGCTCGCGAGCTGTCACTCCGCCCCGCGCCGGGACTACCGAGCTCAGGCTCATCGACCGCCCGAAGCGCTCGATGGGCTCGACCCGGCGGCCCGGGCCGAGGAAGACATCGTCGCCTATGCGGAGCTCTGCAAGCAGGAGCTCGGCATCGAGGGGCCGCTTCCCGATCTGAACTGCCTCGCGGGGGTCGAGGTCCCGATCACCGTCAACGGGCAGGAAGTGACCGAGAGGGACTTTCGAGCTCTCGCGGAGGGCCGAGGAGGGTGTGACCGCGCGCAGTGGCTGGACGGCAAATGCTGGACCTACGACCTGGTTCAGCGGGTTTCGATCGGCGAGGACGTGGAAGGGGTCTTGAACTGCCGCCAGAAGCTCTTCACCAGCGTTCTCTCACCCGAGGAGCGGATACGGGAATACGGAAAAGCCATGGAGCGGAACGCGTCCCCGGACGAGCTCCTGCGCCTCTGGCGGCTGATCTACGAGTTCGACGACCTCGGCCTGATCCTGAGGAACCGGCGATCGGGGAAGAGCTGCTATTTCACGTTCTTCGGAAAGCTGGACTTCGAAAATACCGAGCGCTCCTATTCCTACTACGGCGGGTGGATTCCCGCGCCCGACAGGAAGACAGTTGCCTCGAGAGAGGAGATTTTTCGAAGCCTGCCGGAGCCGAAGCCACCCGAGGGCTATCCGGAACGGATGTGGAATCGGGGGCCGCGAGGAGCGCTCGGCGGGCGCAACAACATGTTCTTCACCCCGAAGGCGACGGCCGCGGGTCAGTGCGTGAACTGTCACGATCACGGAGCGTTCAAGCACAGTCCGTTCATCGATCAGGCGTTCGTCGATGGCGAGCGCGTGGTTCCATCGAACGATCGCGACCTTCCCTACCTGCCCGTCGGGCGTCCCTTCCAGGACACGTTTCGTGAGGCCCGGATCGTGGAGATCGACACCGAGCCCGTCGACGGAGAGGCGCAGACCTGCACCGCTTGCCACCGGCTCACGACGGGCGGGGAAGGCGCGGTCAAGCGCCGCGACTGGGCCACCGGCGAGGAAGTCCCCCAGCCCTCCTATCTCGCCCGGCGCCTTCCATTTCAGGCGTGGATGCCCTTCGAGCACGGGATCGCCTCGCCTTCGGAATATCATCGTGACCTCGGGCCGATGATCGCGGCCATCCGCTGCTGCGAGAAGACCCCGAACGCCGTCGGCTGCCGGTTCCGTCCCATCGGTCCCACGGAGGCGGACGTGAAGCTCGACGCTCGAGGACTCCTGTCGGAGGCCTCCTGGGTGCGCGGCTCGGACGCGTCGGTTCCAGCCTGTGTTCCCACCGTCGCCGAGACTCACTGACAACCGGGCAACGGGGCTTCCCCATTGTGGTTTGAACCCTGGGGCGCAATCGAAGGAAAATAAGAAGGTTCCCCGGCGTCGGGGAACGGGAGGGTCGATGTCCTCGAGGCGGCTGATTCTTACGACGCTTGCGATCGCCGTGCTCACGCTCCTTCCCGCGCTGCGGCCGGCGTCAGAGCCCACGATCCGCGCCGCATCGAGCCCCGCGCCCGCGCCGGAGGCCGTCAGCGAAATGGTCGCCGAGTACTGCGTCCTCTGCCACGACGACCAGTCCCGGACCGCGGGTCTCTCCCTCGAGGCTTTCGACGCCGAGCACCCGGAGAACGACGCGGAAACCGCGGAGAAGATCCTGCGGAAGCTTCACACGGGCATGATGCCGCCGTCGTTCGCGCCCCAACCCGAGCCCGAAGTCGTGAACGCGTTCCTGGAAACCGTCGCCACACGAATCGACGGAGCCGCCGCGCGCAACCCCAACCCCGGCCGTCGCACCTTTCAAAGGCTCAACCGTGCCGAGTACGCCCGCTCCGTAAAAGACCTGCTGGCCCTCGAAGTGGACGTCGAAGCGCTCCTCCCCGCCGACACCATCAGCCACAGCTTCGACAACATCGCGGACGTCCAGGGCTTGTCTCCGACGCTGATGGACTCGTACCTGCGCGCAGCCGACCGAATCAGCCGCGAGGCCGTCGGAGATCCCGAGGTCGAGCCCACCGAGACCCGGTACAAAGCTCCGAAGACCGCCTCTCAGGTCGGACAGGTCGAGGGAGCGCCGTTCGGAACCCGCGGCGGAGTATCCGTCGTGCACAACTTCCCCGCCGACGGCGAGTACGTCTTCCGCATCGAGCTCCACGCTTCACCCGAAGGCTACCTCTTCGGGCAGACCTCCGAAGGGGAGCAAATCGACGTCTCGATCGACGGCGGGAGGGTCGCGCTCGTGGACGTCGACCCGCTGATGTCGGAAGAGGACGAGGCGGGGATGAACCTCGGGACCGGCCCGATCTCCGTGAAGGCGGGCTCCCACCGCGTGTCGGCGGCGTTTCTCGTGAAAGGCGAATCCCCCATCGACGACCTGATCACGCCGATCGAGCACACCCTCGCCGACGGCGAGATCGGAATCGACTACGGCGTGACCACCTTCCCCCACCTGCGCGACCTTTCGATCGCCGGCCCGCTCCGGGTGACGGGGGTCTCCGATACCGTGAGCCGCCGCAGAATCTTCCGCTGCCGTCCGACCTCGGCGGAAGAGGAGCTCCCCTGCGCCGAGGACATCCTGAAGCATCTCGCGACCCGCGCCTACCGGAGGCCGATGGTCGATTCCGATCTCGAAGCGCTCCTGTCCTTCTACGCCATCGGCCGCGAGGAGCGGGATTTCGAGAGCGGCATCCGGATGGGTCTCCAGGCGATTCTTTCGAGCCCGAGCTTCGTCTTCCGGCTGGAAAGTACGCCGGAGGAAGCGGCCCCGGGCGAGAGCTACCGCGTCGCCGATCTCGACCTCGCCTCCCGCTTGTCGTTTTTCCTCTGGGCCAGCGCTCCCGACGAGGAGATCCTCGCGCTCGCGAGCGAGGGGAGGCTGTCGGAGCCTTCGACCCTCGAGAAGCAGGTGCGCCGGATGCTTCTCGATCCCCGGGCCGAGGCGCTCGCGACCCGCTTCGCGTCGCAGTGGCTTCGACTGCAGGATCTCGAGAAGCTCCACCCGGACGCGATCCTCTATCCTTATTATGATGCCACCCTCGCCCAGGCGATGAAGCGCGAGACCGAGCTCTTCTTCCTCCACCTCATTCGCGAGGACCGGAGCGTCCTGGAGCTGCTGACGGCCGACTACTCTTTCGTCAACGAGCGCCTCGCGCGGCACTACCAGGTTCCGAACGTGAGCGGCGGCGGCTTCCGCCGCGTCGAACTCGACGGCGTGAACCAGAACCGCCGGGGCATCCTCGGTCAGGGGAGCATCCTGACCCTGACCTCCGTCGCGAACCGCACCTCTCCCGTCCAACGGGGCAAATGGGTCATGGAAGTGCTCCTCGGGAGCCCCCCTCCCCCACCGCCGCCGAACGTGCCCGCCCTCGAGGAAACGAAAGCGATTGCCCGGGATCGAGTTCTCACGATCCGGGAACGAATGGAGGAGCACCGCTCGAATCCGGCCTGCACCTCCTGTCACAAGGTGATCGATCCCATCGGGCTCGCCCTCGAGAACTTCGACGTGACCGGGGCCTGGCGCACGAAGGACGGCGGCGCCCCCGTGGACGCCTCGGGAGAGCTCTACGACGGTACGCCGATCGACGGCCCTCTCGGCCTTCGGGACGCGCTCTTGAAGCGCTCCGACGCGGTCATCCTGAGCTTCACCGAGAGCCTTCTGACCTATGCGCTCGGCCGCAGGGTCGAGTACTACGACATGCCGGCGGTTCGAACGATCGTCCGGAATGCGGCGGCGAACGACCACCGCATGTCTTCGTACATTCTTGGAGTCGTTACCAGCGCGCCGTTCCAGATGAGCCGCGCCGACGGCGCACCCTTCCCGGCCACCGAGATTCACTGAGACCAGGAGCCGAGTCCCGATGTACGTCGTAACCAACAAACACCTCTCCCGCAGGTCGGTCCTTCGAGGAATGGGGGCGACCGTCGCTCTTCCTTACCTTTCCGCGATGCTCCCCGCGAGCAAGCTCACCGCGGCGCCCGCGCCTTCCCGCACGCGCCTCGTCGCCATCGAGATGGTCCACGGCGCCGCCGGAAGCAACTCCATCGGGATCCAGAAGAACCTCTGGGCGCCCGCGGCGGTGGGCCGCGATTTCGACCTCACGCCGTCGAGCCTGAGCCCGCTCGAGCCGTATCGGGAGCACATCACCATCGTCAGCAACACCGACATCCGCAACGCCGAGGCCTTCACTTCTCCCGAGATCGGCGGAGATCACTTCCGTTCGAGCTCGGTGTTCCTGACCCAGTCGCACCCGACGCAGACCGAGGGCTCGGACGTCCACGTGGGAACGTCGCTCGACCAGATCTACGCGCAGCGCTTCGGTCAGGAGACGCCCATCCCCTCGATGCAGCTCGCGATCGAGAACGTGGACCAGGCGGGCGGCTGCTCCTACGGCTACGCCTGCGTCTACATGGACACCATCAGCTGGGCCTCGCCGACCTCGCCGCTACCGATGATCCGCGACCCGCGGCTGGCGTTCGACCAGCTCTTCGGCTCCGGAGGAACGCCGGAGAAGCGCGCGGCGCGGCGCCGGGCGCAGCAGAGCATCCTCGACTGGATCCCCGACGAGGTGGCGAGGCTGAAGAGGAGCCTCGGTCCGGAAGACCGCGGCCGTCTCGACGATTACCTGGAGAACATCCGGGAGATCGAGCGGCGAATCCAGAAAGTCGAGGAGCGCAATACGAGCGCCATGAAGGATGACACGAGGGAGCTCCCCGACGCGCCCATCGGCGTCCCCGACTCCTACGGCGAGCACGTGGAGCTGATGTTCGACCTCATGACGCTCGCGTTCGAAGCGGACCTCACCCGCGTGTTCTCGTTCAAGATGAGCCGCGACGTGTCGGGGCGGGTTTTCCCCGAGAGCGGCGTCCTCGAGGGTTTCCACAACGCGTCCCATCATCGCGGGCAGGAAAAGACGGTGGTCGAGCTCTCGAAGATCAATCGCTACCACGTGAGCCTCATCCCGTACTTCCTCGAGAAGCTGAAGAGCTCCGAAGAAGCCGGGGCCAATCTCCTCCAGAACACGGTGATCCTCTACGGCTCGCCCATCGGAGATCCGAACATCCACAATCACAAGCGGTGCCCGCTGTTCCTCGCGGGTCACGGCGGCGGCCGCATCCCCGGAGGCCTGCACCTCAAGGCCGCGGACGAAACGCCGATGGCGAACGTGATGCTGACCTTGCTCCACGATCTCGGCCTCGACGACCTGGAGTCCTTCGGCGACAGCACGGGTGAGTTCGACCTGAGCGGGAGCGAGCTCGCGACGGTGGCTACGTCATGAGACGCGAGGCACTCGCGATCCTCCCGGCGCTCGCGCTCATCGCCGCGGGGCCGCTCGACGTGGCAACGAGTCCGGCCCCGGTGGCGGACGCCGGCCAGGCGGGAGAACGGGAGACCGTGCGCTCCCTGCTGAAAGAGGGAGCCGACGTCAATGCCGCCCAGGGCGACGGAATGACCGCGCTCCACTGGTCCGCGCTCGCGAACGACGTGGAGACCGCGGCGATGCTCCTCTACGCCGGGGCCAACGTCAAAGCCGCGACCCGGCTCGGCGGTTACACTCCTCTCATCCTCGCGAGCCGGAGCGGGCATGCGGCGATGGTGGAAACGCTTCTGAACGCCGGGGCCGACCCCGAGCTGGCCACGAGCACGGGAGCGACCCCGTTGATGCTCGCGGCCGCCTCCGGAAGCGAAGATGCGGTGCGGCTCCTCCTCGCGCGCGGAGCCGCGGTCGACGCGAAGGAGTCGAAGAGAAGCGAGACCGCCCTGATGTTCGCCGCGGCGTCCAATCGAGCGGAGGTCGTCGCCCTCCTTCTATCGAGCGGCGCGGACCCGGCAATCACGACGAGTCTGGTCGACGCTCCCACCCTGACCAAGGCGGCCGACGATGCCTACAAGAAGAGGATGGACCGTCTGCGCCTTCTGAGAGAGGAGCGCGCGAAGGAAGCGGCGGCCTCTGTGGAAGCGAAGGCCGCGCCCGCGAAAGAGGGCGAGGCGGAATCCAAGGGCGGAGGAAACGTCTTCGGAAAGCTCTTCGGCTGGATGGCGCCCGAAAAGGATCCGAAGAAGGAATCGAACGAGCGCCGCGAACGTCCGACCTTCGGGGACCTCGTCGGCGTCCAGGGCGGGATGACGGCGCTCCTCCTCGCGGCGCGTCAGGGACACCTCGAGACGGTTGCCGCGCTCCTCGATCAGGGGGCCGACGTCAACCAGGTGAGCGAGGGAAGCAAGACGAGCCCGCTCCTCGTCGCCGCCATGAACGGCCGATTCGATCTCGCGAAGTACCTCCTCGACCGGGGAGCGGATCCGAACCTCGCGGGCGAGCCCGCGGGGGTGACTCCGCTCTACGCCGTCATCAATCTCGCGTGGGCGCCCCACACCGGCTACCCGCAGCCGACGGCGCAGCAGCAGCAGCAGCTGACGCACCTCGACCTGATGAAAGCCCTCCTCGACAAGGGCGCCGACCCCAACGTCCGCCTGAAGAAGAAGGTCTGGTTCATGGGATACAACTTCGACCGCTCGGGGATCGACGAGGCCGGG
This sequence comes from uncultured Acidobacteriota bacterium, assembly GCA_963716925.1. Taxonomy (GTDB): domain Bacteria; phylum Acidobacteriota; class Vicinamibacteria; order Marinacidobacterales; family SMYC01; genus DAISKN01. The sequence goes on from CAVQUX010000006.1 coordinate 810,866, forward strand.
GCGACCCCGTTCTGGCGCGCCGCCTACGGGAGCGACGTCCCCGCGATGAAGCTTCTGAAGTCCTATGGCGCGGATCCGGGCATCCCGACCAAGGCGCCTCCCGAGCGCCCCCGGGTGGGAAACCAGCAGGGCCGGGAGATGAAGGACGTTTCGGGCCTTCCCCCCGTCCCCGTGGGAGGCCCGGCGATAACCCCGCTCCACGCGGCCGCGGGTGCGGGGTTCGGCGAGGGTTTCGCGGCGAACGACTATCACAATCACCCCGCGGGATTTCTCCCGGCGGTCAAGTACCTGGTCGAGGAGTGCGGGGCCGACGTGAACGCCCGGGACCACGAGGGCGGGACTCCCCTCCACAACGCGGCGGCCCGTGGCGACGTCGAAATGATCGAGTATCTCGTTTCGAAGGGGGCCGACGTGAAGGCGGTGAACCGCGAAGGCCAGACCACGGCCGACATGGCGAACGGCCCGGTGCAGAGGACGCAGCCGTTTCCCGAAGCGGTGAAGCTCCTGATGAGCCTCGGGGCCAAGAACAACAACAAGTGCGTTTCCTGCTGAGCGGCTATTCCCCGAAGAGAAACGAAAGCAAAGCGAAGCGCTCGCCCGAGGTCACCTCGGTCACCTCGTGCAGGAGCGAGCAGGAGAACAGGAGCGCCTCGCCGGCGGCCGGTCGATACCGCATGGGGCCGTATTCGGGAAACGAGAGCTCCCCGCCTTCGTAAGCCTCGTTCAGGTTGAGGCTCAGAGCGAAACGGCGGTGAGCGGTGGCCGGGCTGAGGTTGTCGCGATGAGCCCGGAAGAACCCGCGGGTCACGCTGTCGTAGCGCACGATCTTGAATCCCTCGAACCGGGTGGCGGGATAGGAAAAGGCGCGGCGCACCTCGGGAAGCACGCACCGCCCTATGACGCGAGCGAGCGTCTTCAGGAGCGACTCGTCGGTGACGGTGTGATCGCGCCTCCGCTTCAGCTCGCTTCTGAGGGCGTGGGTGCGCGTCTGGTACTCCGACGTTTCGACGCCCGTCTCCTGGTTGCCGCACGTTCGCCACACCGTAACCAGTCGCTCGCAGACCTCGGGCTCGAGCACGCGGGGGACGAGGAGAACCGGGGCCTGGGCCCGCAGCACCCGAGGCTCCACCGGAAGGAGCTCCGAGACCGCATCGCACACCGACGCGGCGAGGGCGCTCGCCATCGGGGCCTCCGTTTCAAGGATCCGGAGCACCCGTAGGGCGGGGTCCAGAACCACGAGGCGCCCCTTTCCTTCCGACACGCCGTATACCGCGGATACGGTACCGTCGGCATCGACGAAGACACGCGCATGGAGCTTCGTTCTCGGCTCGCGGCGGGCGACGACGAACGTCGTCAGATCTCGAAGCGCCTCGAAGAGCGCCGAGCTGTTGTCTTCGGCGTGAAACGGGGGGAATACGAGAATGGTGGGCGCGCCGCCGGCGCATCCGTAGAATCGCGTCGGGGTCCCGCCGCAAGGGAGAACGAAATCGGGAGCGCGCTCGCCCCGGTTGAGTTTCGAGACAACCCCGTCGGGCCCGTCAGGCACGTCCGGAGTATACCGGTTTGGTCCCGGCGAGACGGAGCCCCGCCCTAGTTTGCGGCGAAGTCCGTTTCTCTCACGGTGACCTCGACGGCCCGGTCATCGCCCCGGGGAAGGGCCTCTCCCCGATTCTGCCAATACCCGATCTCCCTCGTGATGGCCTGCTTCATGGCATGGACGTAGTCCGGCCAACCGAGCTTTCGCACACCCAGGAGCTCGATTTTGGAGCAGGTGGCTCCATATAGCGTGAGCAGGAAGGCCGGTCCCACCTGCCCCCCGCCTCGTTGTTGAACCCGGTACTTGCCGAGGGTCCCGGTATCGACCAGACGAACGATCTCGCGATCGCGAAGGACCTCGCTTCCGGCTTGCACCGCGGGAAACGGCTCGGAGAGGAGAGGGGCGCTTTCAATGGCTGCGGTATGCATGAGTCCTCCTCGCGGAGGGCCTCGCCTTCCGCTCTTCCGATTTCTCCGGTCTCTCCGACACCAGGGCTTCCGTCGTCAGCATCAATCCGGCCACGGATGCCGCGTTCTGCAGCGCGCAGCGCACCACTTTCGCGGGATCGATGACACCGGCCTTCACCAGGTCGCCATACTTCCCCGTCTCGGCGTTGAAGCCGTGGTCGCCGGCCAGCTCTTTCACCTTCGAGAGCACGATTGCGCCCTCTTGCCCTGCGTTCTGGGCGATCCATCGAAGAGGCTCCCCGATGGCCCGGCCCACGATCGCGACCCCGATGCGCTCGTCGTCGGTCAGTTCATTATCCTTGAGGAGCGCCGTCAATGCGGCACCGGCACGCAGCAGGGCGACTCCGCCACCGGCGACGACCCCTTCCTCGGCAGCGGCCTTGGTCGCGTGCATGGCGTCCTCTACGCGGGCTTTCTTCTCTTTCATTTCCGTCTCGGTGGCGGCGCCGACTTTGATGAGCGCCAGTCCAGCGGTGAGCTTCGCCATGCGCTCCTGGAGCTTCTCCCGATCGTAGTCGGAGGTCGTCTCCTCGATTCGGTTTCGCATCTGCCGGACGCGTCCCTCGATATCGGCCTTTTTTCCCGCACCCTCGACCAGGGTCGCGCTGTCTCTGGTCACGATGACTTTCTTGGCCCGGCCGAGGTCCGCGAGCTCGACGTTCTCCAGCTTGATTCCGAGATCGTCGAAAATGGCCTTCCCGCCGGTCAAGACGGCAATGTCTTCCATCATGTCCTTGCGACGGTCGCCGTAGCCGGGGGCCTTCACCGCCACGGCCTGGAGCGTGCCGCGGAGCTTGTTCACAACGAGCGTCGAGAGGGCCTCCCCTTCCACGTCTTCCGAGATGACGAGAAGCGGTCGACCCGCCTGGGCCACCTTCTCGAGAAGAGGCAGCAGGGCGTTGATGGCCGACAGTTTCTTCTCGTGGATCAGAACGTACGCGTCCTCGAGCACCGCTTCCATCCGCTCGGGGTCGGTGACGAAGTAAGGCGACAGGTAGCCCCGGTCGAACTCCGTGCCCTCCACGATCTCGAGCGTCGTTTCCAGGGTCTTGCCCTCTTCCACCTGGATGACGCCGTCCTTACCCACCTTCTCCATCGCCTCGGCGATGATGCGGCCGATGGAAACGTCTCCATTCGCGGAGATGGTTCCCACTTGAGCGATCATGCTCCCCTTGACCGGCCTCGAGAGCTTTTCGACGCCGGCGACGACCGACGCGACCGCGCGATCGATCCCGCGTCTCAGATCCATGGGGCTGACGCCCGACGCGACGCTCCTCAAGCCTTCGCGATAGATCGCGTGAGCCAGCACCGTGGCCGTCGTCGTGCCGTCGCCCGCGACGTCCGACGTCTTCGAGGCCACTTCCCGCGCCATCTGAGCCCCGAGGCTCTCCATCGGGTTCTCGAGGTCGATCTCTCTGGCCACGGTCACGCCGTCCCTGGTGACCACCGGCGAGCCCCATTTCTTGTCGATTACGACATTGCGGCCGCCGGGACCGAGCGTCACCCGGACGGCTCCGGCGAGCTTCTCCACACCTCTGAGCATCGCCTGTCGCGCATTCTCATCGTAGCTGACTTGCTTGGACACGGTTTTTTTCCTTACTCCAGGATGCCGAGGACGTCGTCCTCGCGAAGGATGAGGTACTCGATGCCGTCGAGACGGACCTCCGAGCCCGCGTATCTGCCGATGATCACTTTCGCCCCCTTCTTGACCTCCAGAGGTACTCGCACGCCTTCGTCGAGCACTTTGCCCGAGCCCACGGCTACCACCTTCGCGGTCATGGGTTTCTCTTTCGCGGTATCGGGGACGTGCAGTCCTCCGACTTTCCGGTCACCCTCTTCGATTCGAAGGGCCACGATATGATCGTTCAACGGTCGAATGTTCACTGTCTGCCTCCCTGTGATTCGAGAACTATCGCGTCTTGCCGGAGTCCTGCGCGCTCATCGGCGCCCTGGCCACCTCAAGCGCCGGGACTTGCCGTCCCGCAAGCTCGAGCACTCTCTCAGAACCGGTTTTCTGGAAGCGGCGTCTCCGCTCGACCCAGCCGTCGAGCTTGCGGCTCCAGTGTTTCCATAACTTCATGTCAGCCTCCTCGGTGCAGGTGGCCGAGTCCCGTTCAGGGAACCTGACCCGTTCAGATGACCTGGGTCCTCAGCCGCCACCCACTATCGGCTAATTAACTTGAATTGTCAAGTGAGTGAGAGTCTGGAACCAATCTAGATAATCACTTTTGGTTAACTCAGCGTGCGAACCGCACCTGAGCTCTGAAGCGTGGGTCAGGCTTGGGGTCAGTAACCGGTCTGCGACCGGTACGACTTACCCTTCTTCAACAGGTACTGGTGCTGAGCTCCGTGACGCCGCCGGACGCGCCTCATCCACCAGAAGTAGTGCGGGACGGTCACGAAGTGCCAGCCGTCCCCGAAGTTCAGGTCCAGCCGGTTCGTCGGGACCCAGCGAAGCTGGTAGCCCTCGAACTCCAGTTGCTGCTGTACGCCGCTCTCCTTGAGCCAGCCGTCGCCGATGACGATCACGTCGGAGTCGAGCGTGCGTTTGAAGAGATGGCCGAACGAAGCCAGGAACCCGTGCTCCGCGGGAGCGGGGTTGCCGGCTGGACGCGGCCGATTCAGACCTCGTGGCGACTGCGCTTGATTCACATCGGATCCTTTCCACAAACCGGACCTGGACCGCCCTCGGTCGACACCGAGCCGGACTCTGCGAGACGCTACGTATCGGTGGGCTCTATCCGGGGCCGGATAGAGCGGTAAAGGTCGGATTGGGACGAGACGCCACCGGAACCGCGAGCACCAGTATACCCGAGAACAGCCGCCTCCGGGGATATGTTTCGACGCAAAACTACGAGCGCCTTCGGCGTCGTCGGCCCGGGGAAGGTTTTCGAGGCCCGGGGCGCTTCCGCAGCGCAGCTCTCCTTTCGGGAGAGGCTTCGCGGAAATGGAGTGGATCCCTCAGACTCTGTAACTCGCGGTAAAAGTACAGCATCGTCGGTCGCCGTCGTTTGAATCGGAGCTTCTTCAGAAACTCGATCTCCTCGTCCGTGGCATTCCCGCTGAGAGACGGGTCTTCGAGAAGCTCCTCGAGCCCGGGCTCCACGCCGATTCCCGCGTCGGCTTCCCGTTCCACGAACTCGAACCTCTTGGGCTCCCCGGGTACGAGCCTTCGATTCAGAATGATCTCGATGCCCAGAGTCGCGAGGTCGACGTCCCACGACTCGATCATCGGATCCAGGAAAGAGATACAGTTCTGGTCCGACAGGTGAAAGACGTCGGTATCCAGAAACTCGAGGATGCTGACGCGCAGGTCCTCGTAGGTCCTGCGACTGAGTCGAGCGAACAGGTGGAGCCATTCCTCCCTGTGCAATTCCTGGTCGGCGAGCCTCTTGGCGACGTCCAGCACCTTCTGAGTGATGAGACGTTCGAGCTCGCCGAAGGGCTGCTTCTCGAATATGGCGCGCACCTGCTCTCGCTTGTCGGGGGAGCATTTCTGGAGGATCAACTTGCGCACCTCTTTGAACAGCGGCGCCGGAGGCTCCACCACTTTTCTTTTGAGCGCTTCCTTGCGCTGGAGATCGGCAAGGCTCGACAGACGGCCTCTGGGGAGCTTCAGCGATCTTTCCAATTTGGAGTAGATGTCCGTCCGCTCGGGCGCCGGAGGAGCCTTCCGTCGAGTCAGAAGCTGGGAGATGTAAGACTCCGTGACTTCGGCCCCGGCTGCAAGATCTTTCTGCTCGAGCCCCAGCTCTTCCATACGCTCTTTGATCGCGGACGGCATATCCATAGGTTCGCTCCTGGGTTAACTCAGAATGGTTACGCGACCCTCAGTATCCCAGGCGCCGATTGACATTTCAAGAGAATTTACCGATAATGGTTCAGTGAGAAAAACACATTTCAGGTCGCCTCCACTGTCACTGGTTACCTACCTCTTCCTCGGTCTCGCCGCCGCATTGGCGATCGGGGCGGGTTTCGCCGGGGCAGAGGGCGAGACCCCGGAGCGACCTGCGAATTCTCACCCGAGGCCCTACGGCAGCGGCTGGGAGTGCGATCGCGGATACGCCGAAGCCGATCGCGCCTGCGCGGCAGTCCAGGTGCCCCTCCACGCGTTTCTCGACTCCGACGGCGACGGGTGGGAGTGCATCCGGGGTTATCGCGAGGTCGAAGGCACGTGCGAGGCCGTGCAGGTGCCTCCGAACGCCCGCCTGGATTTCACGGGGCATCGTTGGGAGTGCGCTCGCGGCTTCAAGAAAGTTGAGCTTGAATGCGTCGCCCTGGAAGTACCTCCCAATGCCTTTCTGAGCAATTCCGGGGACGGATGGGAATGCGACCGCGGCTACCGGGAGGTCAAGGAGGGATGTGCGGCGCTCGACGTACCCGAGAACGCCTTCCTGGACTCGAGCGGGCGAGGTTGGGAATGCGCGCGCGGCTACGAGAAAGTCCGCTCGTCCTGCGTGGGCATCAAGATCCCCACGAACGCCCATCTCGACGGCAACGGAAGCCACTTCAAGTGCGACCGGGGATTCCGTCAAAGCGGCGCGACCTGCCTGCTCGTCGAGATACCCTCGGAGGGCTATCTCGCGCGCTCGGGGAGCGAATTCGAGTGCAATCACGGCTTTCGGAAGAACGGCGAAAGCTGCGTGCGGGTCGACGTGCCTCCGAACGGCTACCTGAGGCCCTCGGGAGACGAATGGAGCTGCGATCGAGGCTACCAGAAGCTCGTTGCCACCTGCGTCGCCTTCGAGGTCCCGATGAATGCCCACGTCACTTCCTCAGGCAACACCTGGGATTGCGATTCGGGCTACAGGCGATCCGGGAGTACCTGCAGCGCAAGCGACAAGTAAGCGGAGTCCGAGCCTGCTCTGGAGGCCGGGCGGACGCTACTCTCGCATGGGACGCCGGGCTCGAACGACGGCAACGCTGCGCGATCCCCCCTCGGAGCTCCTCTCAGGAACCTCGCGCACGCTCGCCGGTACCTCTCTGAGCACCGGATCGACTAACGCGGCCCTTCTTCGTCGCGAAGTGGCAGGCGGAACGTTTGAAACACCAGCTCCACACTCACCTTCCGCTCACAGGGATACGAGTTCTTCCCCGTTCGGTGTTTTGTATGCGATCCCCGAGAAGAAGATCGTGATGACCCGCGACGCCTTCGTTGAATTCGTTGGAGTCGAGGTTGGCCACGCCACTCAATCGCGGTGTATTTATGCGGTACGATGCGCTCCAGAACCGGTGGCGATCCAATGAAGTCAGCTGCGGTGACGTCGACCGCGCTTGTCGTGTTCGCGCTGATTCTCGCAATGGGGTGCGGTCGCGACCGGTCTGCCTCGGCTGCTCGGGAGTCGCGCTCGTCGGCCCAGGATGCACCGGAGCCAGCCGTAGACGGCTTCATCCTTCGGACGGGGCAAGGCGAGGTCCTGCAGAACGGCATCGTCGTGAAAGCGTCGCCTACGAGCGGTACGGAACGCTCCATTCTCGTGGAGCAGACCTTCCCGAAAGGCGGAGCGACGAGTCTGCACCTTCACGAGCAGGGCGACGAGCTCTTCTATGTCGTCTCTGGCCGCGGCATCGCGACGCTGGGTGAGCTCACGGAAGAGATCGGCCCTGGCGACGTGATCTTCATTCCACGAAACGCAGTCCATCGCATCAAGAACCTGACGCACGACGAGCCACTGCGGGTTGTGTTCTTCATGGACAGTCCAGAGTTGGTCGAAGAGTTCCGTGCGATTCATGAACGGGTGACCTCCGATCCGGACCGACCCATCACTCCCGAGGAGCGAGCCGCCATATCTGAACGTATCGGTGGGAGTAGAGTCGTACAAGCTCCGCAATGAAACGGAACCCCGCATAACTTGGAGTGGACGGTGCCTTCTTCGTCATCAATGCAGTTCAAATGAGGGTGACCAGGCTGGCTACGCCATTCAACGCCGGTGTCATAGGGACGAGAGTGAACGACGGCGTCATCCGCAGGGGCGCGCCCCCGAAGGAGGAAGGTGTAACCCGAGGACGAACGCAGCGAGCCGCGACGGTGGGCGTCGCCGAGCACGGTAACTCGGCGGTGCTCGTCACTGTCGCGCCCGGCGGCGAGCTCCTCGATCGCCGGCGCATCGACCTCACCGATCGGGATCTGCCGACGCACCCGATCGGGCCACCTTGGCAGGCTAAACACAAGCTTGCGGCAGCTGCGGCGATTGCGGCTACAGTGCGCCGCGCGCGACAGGAGGTTGCTTGATCGGTCGTAACGGACTGCGGGCCTTGCTGGTGGCCGTTTTTCTCACGGTGGCGTGTTCGCGCGAGTCCGGTCCTGGCCTCGGCGAGATCATGACTCTGAACCAAATGCGCCATTCCAAGCTATGGCGTGCCGGCGAAGCCCAGAACTGGAGTTTGGCGGCGTACGAGCTGGATGAGTTGCAAGAGGGCTTCGACGACGTCGTCAGGTTCCACCCGACACATAAGGATGCCCCCCTTCCCCTGTCTGCGTTGGTTCCAAAGATCATGGCCGAGCCAACGCAGCAGGTGAGGCGGGCGGTGGAGTCAAAGGACCGCGCGGCGTTTATTGTCGCATACGATGGCCTGACAAAGGCCTGCAACTCATGCCACCAGGCAACGAACTTCGGGTTCAACGTGGTGAAGCGGCCCACTGATGGCTCTTGGTTCAGCAACCAGGAATTCGAAGTCGGCGGTGAGAGGTGAACGCTGCCGCCCAACGATGGGTCGCGATACTTCTGCGAACAGGGCGCATTCGACCCAGTTCGTCCGTGGTGTTCGTGGGACGCAGACTGACAAAACGTTGGAGTGGACGTGGTCCTCATCCTCATCGACAAACTCAATGACCGTCGTTGCCTTCGTTGACTTCCGGAGATCGAACAGAGCACGCCGCTTTCGCGGGAAGGAAACGAGATGCCATCATGATGTTACGCGCTCATGCCGCATTGTCCGCCAAGGGTCGGTTGGGACCGTTCGAGTACGACTCACGGCCGATCGGCTCCCACCAGGTCGACGTCCGGGTGACTCGCTGCGCTCGTCGGCGAGACTGCGGGAGCAATGGCGAGGGAACCCCGAAGCGGTCGCGGCCGCCTTCGGTGTCTCGGTCGAGTCCCTTCGACCGTACTACGCCTACCTGGGACACCAGGATGCCGCGGGCAAGGCATTTCCCGAGGATCAAGCCCCACTGGAAGACTTCTGGGTTTTCGTCGACTTCTGGAAACGTCTGGGGATCAACGTATCCGGTCGATCCGGAGGCTTTCGTAGCCCGGTTCCGTCTCGCGAAGAACTTCGGTCGCAAGCTCCCGACCTGGGAGGGAGAAGAACTGTAGAAGTTGGCGTGCCGCAGGAGGGGTAATGAGCACGAGGAGGAGAAAGATCCTCATCGGCGTCCTGCTGGTGGTGATTGGTCTTCCCGTCGCGTCGGTGCTGATCGTCACGGTGTTCGTTAGTGTCTTGAATCCCGCGCTCACCGGCGCGCTCAGGAATGAGACCAACGGTACGATCGTCTCCTCGGGCCAGGAGCGGGAGTACCTGCTCTATGTCCCACAGAGCTACGACCGCGCGAAGCCGACGCCACTCGTCATCAGCCTGCACGCCGCGGCGCTGTGGCCGGCCACTCAAATGGAAACGAGTCAATGGAACAAGATGGCCGATCAGCACGGGTTCATCGTCGTCTACCCGTCGGGAACCGGTTTTGCCCCCCTCCCGTTCCTCCCCTCTCTGCCAATCTGGCTCTTGAGGCCGGAAGCGGAGCTGTCGGCAAACGTCGGTTTCATCTCGGAGTTGATCGACAAGCTGGAGGCGGCCTACAGCATCGACCCGACCCGGATCTATGCGAATGGGTTCTCGAACGGTGGAGCCATGACCTTCGCGCTGTCCTGCACGCTGTCCCATCGAATCGCCGCCGTCGGAACCGTGGCGGCCGCTCAAGACCAACTGCCGTGGAGCTGGTGTGAAGACTCCCGACCGGTGCCGATGATCGCGTTTCATGGAACCGCGGATCGACTCGTTCCCTACGACGGCGGTAAATCGTGGGCATCCCCCAGAGCGTTTCCACACATCCCGACGTGGGCAGCGAATTGGGCTCGAAGAAATCGATGCGAACCGGACCCCATCGACTCCGCGGTGGCTGCGGACGTCACCCGCCGCGAGTACACCAACTGTGCCGACGATGCGGCGGTGGTGCTCTATACCGTCCAGGGAGGAGGCCACGCCTGGCCCGGCGGCAAGCCCTTGCCGGAATGGATGGTAGGCTCCACGAGCCGCGGCGTTGACGCCACGGGCCAGATGTGGGCGTTCTTTCTCGAGCATCCGCTTCCGAGAAAGTAGCAAGGCCGACCGGACGAGGGCACGTCGAGCTCGTGGATGGACTAACCTTGACCAGTCAGACCAGCTCTGGCAAAACGGTGCTGACCCGGAGGGTTGAGATGGGATCGAATCGTCTGGTCATTGCGCTGATGGGCATGAACATGGTGCTTGCGACCGCTCTACTGGTTCAGGGTCCGTACGCTTCCGCCAAAAGCCCCGAGACCCTCCGCGCTCGGGCGATCGAGCTGGTGGACGAGCGCGGCCGGGTTCGGGCTCAACTCAACATCGAGCCAGACGGGGAGACCGTCTTCCGGCTGCGTGACTCCACGGGAGAGATTCGCGTCAAGATCGGCGCCAGTGCCGATGGATCGGGATTGCTGCTGCTCGATGGATCGACGGAGCCTGGTATCCACATGCTCGCCGGGAGCAGCGGCACCAGCGTGACCCTGACGAGCAAGGGCGGTCAGCCGCGGGTGATCGCACCCTAGCACGCAGGCGCGCGAGCACAAGAGCCTGCCCGAAGGACGACGTGGCAGAGCTCGGTGAGCACGTCATTCCCGACGAGTCGGGCATCATCGCTGTGGTCGAGACCCGGGCGGTGTCCAGTGAGGTCCGCCTCATTTAGGGCGGGTCTCCCAACTCTACGACGACCCTGTGCATCCGGCCGTCGTCCACGATCGGGATCGCACGAAAATCGACCGCCGTCCCGTCGAGCCTCGCCTCTCTGACGCCTCGGCATCGACCCTCGGGATTCCGAACGGTTACATCGTAGCGCGTTCCTCCGAGACGCCAGACGATCCTGTACTCGGGCCAGGATGAGGGAATGCAGGGATCGACCGCGAAGCTCGCGCCTCGCCGCTGGAATCCGAGGATGCTCTCGAGGCCGGCGCGGTACATCCAGCCCGCGGAGCCCGTGTACCAGCTCCAGCCGCCCCGGCCGGCGTGAGCCGGGTGGGCGGAAACGTCGCCGGCGACGACGTAGGGCTCTGCCTTGTATCGGTCGACGTCGGGCGGCGTGCGGGTGCGGTTCACCGGGTTCAACATGTGGAAGAGCTCCACCGCCTCGTCCCCGCTCCCGAGACGGGCCATCGCCATCACCACCCATAGCGCCGCGTGGGTGTACTGGCCGCCGTTCTCCCGCACGCCGGGCGGGTATCCTTTGACGTAGCCTGGCTCCTGCGCGGATCGGTCGAAAGGCGGTGTGAAGAGCAGAGCGACCTGATGTCCGCGCCGGATCAGGTGGGTGCGGACCGAGTCCATGGCGCGGTCCGCGAAGCGCAGGGGAACCGCCCCCGACAAAACCGCCCAGGACTGAGCGATGGAGTCGATCTTGCACTCGTCGTTTTGCGCCGCTCCCAGGGGGGTGCCGTCGTCATAGTAGCCTCGCCGGTACCACTCACCATCCCAGCTTTGCTCCAGCGCCGAAGTCAGGCGAACGATCTCGCTCCGGTAACGCTCGGCCCGCGGCACATCGCCTCGAGCCTCGCACAGGGGCGCGAACTCCTGGAGCACGCTATGAAGGAAGAAGCCCAGCCAGGTGCTCTCCCCTCGTCCCTGATGCCCCACGCGGTTCATGCCGTCGTTCCAGTCGCCGCTTCCCATTAGAGGGAGTCCGTGGGCGCCCGACGTCAGCCCCTTGTCGATGGCGCGAATGCAGTGCTCGAAAAGCGCGCCCTCTTCCGCTGAGACCCGTGGGTAGAGATAGGCCTCTTGTGCATCCGGCGCGAGGTGCGGAGCCTCCAGGTACGGAACGCGCTCGTCGAGAACCCCGGTGTCGCCCGTCGTTCGCACATAGTGGGCCGCTGCGTAAGGAAGCCACAAGAGATCGTCCGAGCAGCGGGTACGGGTTCCTCGGCCGCTCGGCTCGTGCCACCAGTGCTGCACGTCCCCTTCGACGAACTGACGGCTGGCCGCTCGCAGCAGGTGCTCTCTCATGAGCTCCGGTCGGGAGACCGAGAGTGCCATTGCGTCCTGAAGCTGGTCGCGAAATCCGAAAGCGCCCCCGGGCTGGAAATAGCCCGTGCGAGCCCAGAGTCGACAGCTCACGTCCTGATAGAGGAGCCAGCGGTTCAAGAGCAAGTCGAAGGAATCGTCCGGGGTCGTGACCCGAACCGCGTCGAGGATCTCGTCCCACGACCGGCGCGCGACCTCCCGTGCGATCTCCGCGGCGAGAACGCTGCCGTGTCGCTCGATGAGCTTGCGCGCCTGGTCCAGGTCCCTTCCCTGCCCCAGGAGGAAGACGAGCGAACGGGTCTCTCCGGGCGCCAAGGTGACGGATACCTGGAGCGCGGCGCAGGGGTCGATCCCCGCCCCGAAGCGCCCCGAGAGCGTCTGGTGGCGGAAGGCCGCCGGTCGAGCGAGTGAGCCGTTCCTGCCGAGGAAGGACTGGCGATCCCCCGTTGCCGAGGCGAGCGTCTCGCTGGCATGAGCGAAGGCCACTCGTTCCCCGTGCTCCTGGTTGAAAGAATTTCTGGCGAGAACGGCTCCTGTCTTCCCATCGAGCTCCGTGACCACGTGCGCGTTCTGGCCGGCCCGCGGCGGACCCAATACCCACTCGTTATAGGCGATCACACTCAGGCGACGAGGCGCACCACTTTCGTTCCTGAGGGTGAGTAGAGAGAACTTCACCGGGTCTTTCGCATCGACGAAGACCTCGTAGTCGTGGCGGATGCCGCTCGCGACTCGCTCGAAGCGAGTGAGCCCCGCGGAATGGCGGATCAGGAAGCGCCCGCTCGCCGAATTGCGGGGCATAGGGCCCGGCGTCGGCGACCACGACTCCCCCGTCTCCTCGTCGCGCACGAAGAGGGCCTCGGAAGTCGGGTCGGAAACCGGGTCATTTGCGAACGGCGTCAAGCGGTTCTCGCGGCTGTTCACCGACCAGGTATGCGCCGCGCCCGAGGCCGTAATCAAAGTCCCGAAGTCGGGGTTGGCGATCACATTGGACCATGGCAAGGGAGTCTCCTGATCCCCCGTGAGGACGATTACGTACTCTCGTCCGTCCTCGGTGAATCCTCCGATGCCGTTCGAGAACGAGAGACTCGGCATCGCGACATCGGTCGACGAGTAGGTCCCGCTCGTGCGGGAGGGCACGAGCGCCGCGGGCTCCGGCCACTCGGGAGCGAGACCGCCGAGCTGTTGGGCCAGCGTTCCCCGTTCGCCGCTCACGACGGCTCGCGCAACGCTCGCGAGGAGGATACGCTCGCCCTCCGTCATACCGTCCCCGCGAAGGAGATATGCCCCGCCGGGGCGATGCTTCCATTCCCTCCAGGGTCCATTGTCCAGGAGGGCCGCGAGCTGCGCCTGCATCTCGTCGAGATAACTGAGGGGGTGTTCGTTGAGAATCACCAGGTCCGCGCTCAAGCCCTTGAGACGCCAGTACTCCTGCGCTTGCAGCACCTGGCGCACCAGCGGCACGTCGTCCTCGTCGACGACGCGGACGAGGAGGATCGGAAGATCGCCCGAGATTCCGTGCGGCCACAGACCTTCCTGGCCGAGGGTATTCCGCTTCAGGACGTCGGGGCTCGCGCGCAGGGATCCATCGGCATACAGAACTCGTGAGGCGAGCCGCTCGAACAGCAACGCATCTTCGTTCGAGACGCCGAGATGTCTCAGGCCGCTCTGCGCGTGAGCGAAGGCCAGGGCGAAGGTTCGCGCCGCCGCGCCCGGGTCCCGGTATTTTTCCGCGAGGGCGACGGCCGTCTCCCTCGTCGGCGCGATCCCGGTGGCGAACGCGAGCCTCACGAATCCACCGGGTGCGAGACGAATGCGCTGGCGCAGGCTGACGATGGGATCGAGGAGCGCTCCCGTCGTGCCCGTGAGCGAACGTCCGTCGAGCGCCTGAGGGTCTTCGGGCCCGCGGCCCCGACCGAGGAAGCGCCCGCGGTCGGTCTCCCACTCGACCTGGCCCTGGGCTCGTCCTTCCAGGCTCAGGACGTGCACCGCCCAGCTTTCCGCCTCTTCGGGAGATCGGGGCCGCCTCCGGCAAAGCAGCGCCGCGCAGTCGGGAAGGTACTCGGTCTCGACGAAGAGCTTACCGAAAGCCGGATGGGCCAGGTCGTCCCCGGGCGCCGCGAGAACGATCTCGGCATAGCTCGTTACCTCGATCTCGCGGGGCCGATCGCTCTTGTTGGTCACCGCGAGACGCCGGACCTCGACGTCGTCCTCGGTCGAGACCGCGATGTCGAGCTGGGTCGCAACGTCATCGTCCCGGCGATGGAACGTCGCCTTCTCTGCCAGGAACGCGACGAAGTAATCCTCCGGCTCCTTCGCAAGAGGCTGACAGGTAGCGGACCACACCGAGCCGCTCCTCACGTCGCGCAGGTACAGGAACTGACTTCCCGGATCGCGGGTGGAATCCTCCCGGTATCGGGTGACGACGCGACCGCGGCAGAAGCTCGCGCCTCCCCCCGCGTTGGTGATCACGGCGGTGTAGTTGCCGTTCGAGAGAAACTGGGCGTGGGGAAACGGCGTTTGCGCGGATCGGTAGCGGCGCACGGCGGCCGCGGGCGTCGCGGCTGTCACTCGGGTCTCCTCCGCCGGGCGCGCGCGAGTCATGGCAGGATGCCGAGGCACCCGCTCCTGGAGCAACAGTTCCGTCGCCTGCACCCGTAAGTCCGCGTGAAAACGCTTCACCATCACGTCGCCCAGAAGGGCGTTCGCAAGCGAGACCAGCGTCATCCCCTGGTGGTGTGCGAAGAACGCGCGCACCACCGTTCCCTTGCGGGAGCTGCCCGTGTCTTCGGATCGCGGGTGAGAGTAGTCGATGGCCTCGTAGCAGCCGTACTCGCCCCGAAGACCCTCGAGAGCGAGCCGCCGGAAGTTCCGTGCCGCGGCCGTGGGGTCGACCATCGCGGCGAGCGCGGTGGCGTAGGGAGCGACCACCAGGTCGTCGCCCAGTCCCCGCTTCAAGCCGAGGCCCGGGACGCCGAAGGCCTTGTACTGATAGTTCTCGTGGCGGTCTACGAGGGCATAGGCGGACTCCGAGATTCCCCAGGGGACCCCGCGCGTCGCCCCGTAACGGCGCTGGCTTCGCACGGCCATTTCGCACGACCGGTCGAGAAGCGTTCCCGGATAGCTCCTCATCACCAGGAGCGGCATCAAGTACTCGAACATCGTCGCGCTCCAGGACAGAAGCGCCGGAGTTCCGTCGACGCTCGTGAGCAGCCGGCCCAGGTGGAACCAATGGGTCTCGGGAAGGTCGCCCTTGGCGATCGCGAGAAAGCTCGCGAGCCGGGCTTCGGAAGCCAGGAGGTCGTAGTAGGACGGATCGAGCCGACCCGGTCCATCCGCGTCCGGAAGGCGATAGCCGATGGAGAGGATCCGGCGCTCGGGATCGTAGAGGAGTCGGAAGCTCATCGCGTCGGCGAACGCCGCCGCCCGCTCCGCGAGGCCTTCGAGCCGCCGACCCGCTTCCATTTCCGGACCCGACCGGACCAGTTGCCTCAACCCTTCGGCCACCGCCACGAGGGAGCCCGCCAGATTGCCGCTATCGACCGTCGAGACGTAGCGCGGATAGAGCGGAGCGAGGCTTCGCGTGTCGTACCAGTTGAGGAAATGTCCTTCGAACCGCTCCAGTCCCTCCATCGTGGAGAGGCATCTCTCGAGCCGCTCGACGAGCTCGACCCTGGCAATCAAGCCGAGGTCGTGGGCGGCGAGCGTCGCCAGGAGGCCCATACCGATGTTCGTGGGAGACGTGCGGTGAGCCAACCTGGGCTCGGGTACTTCCTGGAGATTGTCCGGCGGTAGACCATGGTCCTCGGGGCCCATGAACTTCTCGAAGAATCGCCACGTGTCGCCGGCGATATCGAGCAGGAGCGCCCGGTCTTCTTCCGCGAGCCCGTCAGGTCGCTCGGGCACGGGCCGGCTCAACGAGTACGCGACGAGTGGCGCCGCCGCCCACAGGAACAGGAGCGGGCTTGCCGGCAGAAGGGCTTCCGGGCGCGCGAGTACGATCAGAACGAGAGCGGCAAGCGCGATGGCGGGGCTCGCCATCATCTTTACAAGGAAGGATCGCGCACCCGAGGAGCGCGCTGCATCCGCAGCGGCCGTTTCCCACTCGAGAAGGCGTGTCCCTGTGACACCGAGGCGAAAGAGGGTGACGGCGATGGCGTGCGCATCCTCGAAAGCCTGGTTGGCCACGAACGTGAGCTGCAGTCCGGCGCGAGCGAGTGCCGTCGCGGTGTCCTCCCAGACCGCTTTCCAAAAGGCCCGCCAGGGCTGCCGCTTCCTTCGGCCCGCGAGGACTTCGAGCACCACGGGGTAGAGAGGAAATGCGAGCGCGGCCAGCACGAACGTCGTCCAGACCGCCGGGCTTCCCGGCAGTACCGACCAGGCCAGAAGGAGCAGCGCCAGCCGGGCCGGGGCCAGAAGGCTCCTTCTCAGATTGTCGAAGATCTTGAAACGCGAGATGAGAGGCAGGCGGTTGCGGGTAAAGCCCGAGGGCGTCGGAACGAAGGGCAGGAGCCACCAGAAGATCTGCCAGTCTCCCCGGACCCACCGGTGCTGGCGCCTGGTGTGGCCGAGCACACTCGAAGGGTAGTCGTCCACGACCTCGATGTCGGACACGAGGGCGGTGCGGGCGTAGAGGCCCTCGAAGAGGTCGTGAGACAGGAGCGCGTTCTCCGGTACGCGTCCCTCGAGGGAGGCGGTGAAGGCGTCCACGTCGTAGAGTCCCTTCCCCGTGAAGATCCCTTCGCCGAAAACGTCCTGGTAGGTGTCCGATACCGCCGTGGTGTAGGGGTCGACTCCGGTGTGTCCGGCGTAGAGGCGCGCGAAGAGAGAGCTCGATGCGCTCGCCATCGTTACGCTCACCCTGGGCTGGAGGATCCCGTAACCCTCGGTCACGCGGCCGCAGGTAGCGTCGAACTGCGGTCGGTTCAGGGGATGATCGATGATGCCGACGAGCTTCCGGGCGCCGTCCCGGGGCAGGCGCGTGTCGGAGTCGAGGGTGATGCAGTAACGGACCGAGGGCAGGGCCGCGAGGTCTCCGGCTTCCACCTGAAAGCTCGTATCCTTCGCGCCGCGAAGGAGGCGGTTGAGCTCGGCGAGCTTTCCACGCTTGCGCTCCCAGCCCATCCAGACGTTCTCGCCGGCGTTCCATCGGCGCTCGCGATGGAAGAGATAGAACCGATCGAAGGGTCCGTCGGCGAATCGGGCATTGAGAGCCTCGATGCCCGCGCGCGCCGCAGAGAGGGTCGCCTCGTCCTCCGGCATGCTGCGTGCGGGAGCGTCCGTGAAGTCGCTGAGGATCGCGAAGTGGATCCGCGGGTCGAGGTTTCCGAGGGCCAGGACCTCCAGATGCTCGAGCTGCCCTTCGACGTCCACGGTATTCGCCAGGAGCGTGGGAACGACCACCATGACCCGCGTGGTCTCGGGGATTGCAGAAGAGTAGTCGAGGCGCGGGAGGCGCCGCGGAGGCGCCAGACGCGAGGCCAGGCGCTGGACGAACGCGATGGCGAGCTCGCTCGCGGGCAGCAGAAGAGCGAGTGCCACACCCAGGAGTGCCCAGGACGAAGCGGCGGACTCGCGGGCGTAGACCAGCCCCAGTCCGGCGAGGAGCGAAGTCCCGAGTCCGATCGCTCCGAGGTAAGCCGCCGTCGCGTGCGCGAAGAGGAACCGCCGCAGGCGCTCGGCGGAGCCCGGGCGATAGGCGACGTCGCTCTCGAGGTCAGAGCGGCCTTTTCCGATGAGGTGATAGCCCACATGCGCGGCTCGATCGAACGCCGAGCTGCCTTCCGCCGCGAGGCGCGCACTCTCGACCGCGCGGAGGGCCACACGCAACTGGGCCTCCCCGGTGGGCCCGGCCAGCGTCTCCGCGGCCTGGCGGTAGCGGTCTCGACTCAGGAAGTCCATGCTCTTGTAGACGCCCGCGGGATCGCGCTCGAGAATCCGCTCTACGAGGCTCACCGCCTCGAAGTACTGGCTCCAGTCGAGAGCGGCGGCGAGGCGGAGGCTTCTGATGGCGTTTCCGACGGAGACCTCGGCCGCGGCCAGTCGTTGATGCTCGCTCCGGATGGCGTCCTCGGGACTCATCCGCTGCGCAGCCAGGTGCTCCGTGACCGCGGAGCGCACCGGGGAGAGCCGAGGGCCGTATTCGCGGATTCGCTGGAGGAGCTCCACGACGAAAGCGGTATGCAGCACCGCGGGCAGCGGCGGCGTCCTTCCGTCCCCCTCGCCGTCGACCCGGGCCACGTAGGCCTCCGCGTCCCGGCGGGCCTCGCGTGCCTCGAGCGTCTCGTCCGCGAGCCGCCTGAGATTCTCGATGAGCGCGAGCTTCACCATGCTCGGCCAGGCCCAAAGCTCGCCGATGGTCAAAGGAGCGACCGTCTGGTAGCTGTTGATGAATCGCAGAAGCTTCGGCCGGTCGAGGCGACTGTCGCTGTGACGGATGAGCTCCACGGCCATCGCGTAAACGCGGGCATGGCCCGCGAGCTCACGCAAGGCGAGCTTGGGGAGCTCGCGGTAGTACCCTCGCGGCAGATTCTGCTGCACGTCCCGGATCTCGGACGCTACGAGATGGAAGTTATCGAGAAGCCATTCTGCCGCTGGAGTGATGTGCTCCCCTTCGTGGACATCGCCGGCCAGAACCCGGCACGCCCGGCGCAGAACGCGGGAGTTGTCCTCGAGGCGGGGCAGGACGTTTCGCGACCGGCCCCGGAGAAACGGATCCACGGTGAATCGCGCCGCCAGGGCCTTGGCCCTCTCCTCCAGCCGCTCGATGCTCAAGAGCTCGTCGCGCAGGGGCTTCTCGACGGGATCTCTCCCCCGTCCTCTGAGGAGGCCTGCCTTCTGAGCTACTGCCATGGGTCGCTCGGTCGGTCAAAAAAAAGAGGAGCCCGGCGGCTCCTTCTGGATTGGTCGACGATGCCGGAGCGGAGTTTCAGTCTTTCTCGCTGACCGGAGCGGCCTTCTGGATCTCCTCGTCGTTCTTCAGCTCCCTCGGGCGCGACAGCTCGAAGAGGCGCCGGTAGTAGGAGCGGCGGTCAACCCACCCCGAAGCTCGTCTCCTGGCGATGGTGTTTCTTGCGTACATGGTTACTTCGTCCTTTCTCGTGGCTCCTCGTGGAAAGACGGACGGACTCCGCCTCAATCGAGAAACCGTGACCGGGGCCGACTAGCGAACGCCGATCTTGTGGTATGTCGAGTTCGAAACCTCGAAGCTTCGCACCCGGGGAATGCCGTCGACGACGCTCGCGAGCGCCTTCAGCACTTCCGGGTAAACGCCGCGCTGGTAGGCGTCGGCGCTCTCCTTCTCTTCCCAGAGCGTGATTCCAATGGCTACGGTCCCACTCGGACGAACGAAGGCGATCTCGTCGGTGAAGCCGTGCTGCTTCCGGAGCAGGGGAATGACCTCTTGCTCCATCAACTGAGTGAATTCCGAGAGACTCTCCGGCTTCAGCTGCATCCGAACCGTTCGGGCAAACATTCTGTGACGCCTTTCGGTCTCCAAGGTGACCCTAGCGGCCGGATAACTGACTTGGCTCAGATTATCGGGGACCTGAGTGGAATCGCTCACGTCGCACCGTTAGTATACGCCAATTTACTATATTTTGTCAAGTTACCCGACACATGAAAGACGAGAGTTAATCACAAATAATTAACTGTGTGGATGTTCGTAGCGCGGGCTCCCACTCCGGGACCGCGGGAGCTCAGTCTCCAGCTCTGTGGACCCTGATCTCGTGAATTCGGTCGTGAAGGCTTCCATTGTTCCATCCGGTGGTGGATTCCCGAATGACGAGCGGCGCGTCCTCCGGCCCTCGGCCCGTTCTGCGATCTCGAGAAGCTTCCTGCGGTCGCGTGCGGCGGATACCTCCGTATTGCACGCCGGGGTGGAGCATGTCATCCTGTTGATGTCCCCAAACAACCAACGAGCTCGCACTCGACCGCCCCCCCGGGGCTGGCGAACAACCATGTACTTCCCCCTGAAGAAGACGACCCTCGCCACGGTCGCGACCGTCCTGTTCCTCGCCGGCCTGGGGGAGGCGCCGATCTCCCGAACGGCGAGCCAGGTCGTTACGGACATTCTGCAGCTTCTCCTGTGCGCCGCCGCCGGGATCGCCCTGGTGAGGGCGGCCCTCAGGTCCCGGGAGCTCGAACGCTGGTTCTGGGGGCTCGTCGCGACCTTCGTGTTCGGGTGGACGCTCGGGCAGGTCTTCTGGACCGTCCATCTTCAGGGCGTTTCGTCGCGGGGCGTGCTCGCTCCGTCCGACTTCCTCTTTCTCGCCTGCTCCGCGCCTCTCCTGCTCGCTTTCGTCGTCCGTCCCGACCGCCCGAGGAAAGGAGCCCTCGGGTTCGTGTTCGACGTCGGGTTGGTCACCGCCTTCGCCATCCACACCTACGTCTTCTTCTCGCTCGGCTATTGGGTGGGCGACGAGGCCGACCGTTACTACGAGTGGCTTACCCATCTGGGAGACCTCGATTCGGTCGTCATCCTCCTCGCGGTCCTGTGGGCCTACCGGACGGCAACGGGTCCCTGGCGGGATATCTATCGCTTCCTGGCCATCGTGATGCTGATGCTGCACGGCGGCAGCACGCTGTCGAGCCATTCCGTGCTGCTCGGCGAGTATCATCCAGGGCTCCTGGATCTGCCCTGGGTTCTTCCCTTCCTCTGGCTCGCGATATTCGGATTCTCGTTCCGGCCGATCGCAGGGGTGGAAGCCCGACGGACCGCGTCCGACTTCCGCGACACCCGGCGCGGCCTGGTTCTCGCGATCCTGGTCGTGGCAGCCGTTCCCGCGCTCCATCTCGCGGTGGAGCTCGCGCTCGCGCCCGACCCCCTTCTTTCCCGGATGCGCGACGCGCTCACGCTTCTGACGGCGCTCGTCCTCGGCGGTCTCTTTCTCGCCCGACAGCTCGCGCTTCTGCGGCAAACGGAGGGGCTCCACCTCGAGAAGCAGGAGAGCCTCAAGCGCCTTTTCGAGGGAAGCCCTCTGGCGCAGTTCCTGTGCGAACGGAGCGGTCTCGCCATTATCGAAGTCAATCGCGCCGCCGAGATCGCGTTCGGACTTTCACGCACCGATTGCATCGGCAGGAAGCTCTCGGAACTCCATCCCGCGCCCGAGCGGCCGGCGCTCGAGCGCTCGATGGAGGAAGCGGCGGGACCCGGCGGCGACGGCCGCTTGCCGGGCGATTGGCACTACGTCCTGGGTGTGAAGGAGCCACGCACCGTCGAGATCACGGCGCGGGCAATCGCCTTCGGCTCCCGCGAAGTGCTGCTCGTCGTCGTCGTCGATGTGTCCGAGCGCCGGAACCTCGAGGAACGGCTGCGAGACTCGCAGAAGATGGAGGCTCTCGGCCGTCTCGCGGGAGGCGTGGCTCACGATTTCAACAACATCCTTACCGCCATTCTCGGGTACTGCTCGCTCCTCGCCATCAAGCCCGGGGAGAGCCACTCCCGCGGCTTCGTTCGCGAGATCGAGCGCTCGGGGGAGCGGGCCGCTGCCCTCACGCGGCAGCTTCTCGCTTTCAGCCGCAAGCAGGTCCTCGTGCCTCAGGTGCTCGACCTCGGAACGGTGCTGTCCGATCTCGAGATGATGCTGGGGACGGTGGCGGGTGAAGACGTAGAGCTGTCGCTCTCGATCGAAGAAGACCTCGAACCGGTCAAAGCGGACCGCAGCCAGATCGAGCAGGTAGTCCTGAATCTCGCGGTGAACGCCCGCGATGCCATGCCCCACGGCGGAGCTCTCGAGATCATTCTTCGCCGGGACGCGAGTCGGGCGGGCGGCGTCGCGCTCTCGGTGCGTGACACCGGCGTCGGGATGGACGAATGCACGCGGTCCCGCATCTTCGAGCCGTTCTTCACCACGAAAGCCCCAGGGAAGGGGACGGGTCTCGGCCTCGCGACCGTTTACGGAATCGTGACTCAGAGCGGCGGAACGGTCGAGGTGGAGAGCACGCCCGGGGCCGGAACCCGGTTCGTGGTGTGGCTTCCGTTCTGCCGAGAGACGATGCCGCCCGAACGGCCAATCGAGGAATCCGTGGATTTTTCGGGCTCGGCAACCGTTCTGCTCGTCGAGGACGAGGAGGTGGTGCGGCATATGACGGGGAGAATCCTCGAGGAACAGGGTTACCGCGTGCTCCCCGCGGCGAATGCGATCGAGGCGCTCGATCTCGCCGAACGGCACCGTGAAGTGGATCTCGTCGTGACCGACGTCGTGATGCCGGGGATGAGAGGTCCCGAACTCGTCTCTCGCCTCCTCGGCGCCCGGCCCGAGCTCAAGGTGCTCTACGTTTCCGGATACGCGGCCGACAGCCTCGGACTGGGAGGAATCCTCGACCCCGATACGCCCTTTCTCGCGAAGCCCTTCACCGCGACCGTCCTGGCCCGCAGGGTCCGCGAGGTCCTGAGCGCCGTTCCCCACAACGCCTGATCGGAACCGGGGAACTCAGTCTCTCGCCCGGTGGACGCTGATCTCGTTTCCTTCGAATTGAAGGCCGTCGAGCATGGAGATCGCCTTCTCGGCGTTCGGGCCGTCGGACATCTGAACGAACCCGTATCCATGGGGAGAGCCCACGCGGGTGTTCCCGATCCAGATGCCCTGCACCTGGCCGTGGCGCGAGAAGAGCTTGCGGAGCGATTCCTCCGAGGTGTTGTAGGGGAGGTTGCCCACGTAGAGTTTCATTTGCGGTGCCACCTTTCGTGGGCTTTGCCCGATCGGGAGAGCTCCTAGTGTAGTCGAATCGGGCGAAGTGCGCAAAGATCCGCGGGCGAGTCGTTCAGTCGTCCTCGAGGTAGAGCCCTTTCCTGAGCTTCGCCAGCCGCTCGGCACCGAGACCTTGGCCCTCCAGGATGCGAACGAGCTCGGTTCGATTCGCGGCGAGCGCCCGGTATCCGCATCTCGGGAACAGCACCGGCGCGGGCTGATCGAGGAGCGCCCGCGGATAGTCGCGACACATGCCGGGGCGCGATTCGTAGCTGTCGCACCGGCGGGCGTCCCAGTCGAAGTGCGCGCACGCGAAGACGAAGGTGCGCTCCGTCCGGTTCGTCGACTGAAGGGCGAAGCCGTTGACCGTCTCGTGCCACCAGAGGAAGAGCCGCCTCAGCGTAGGGAGATACCAGGTGGCTCGCCCCACGCGGATCGCCGGAGCCTCACAGCAGGTACCGCATCCCTGGCAGGACCCGCCGAGATCGTAGGGAGTCGCGCCCACGCTCCGGCGCTGCCAGCGGGACAGGCGCAGACGGATCGCGAAGCAAACGAGCGCGATCCGTTTGACCTCGCGTCGAACCCCACCATCTCGCATTCCCTTGGAACCCTTCTGTCATTGTCGCACCCTCTATCGGCGTGGGAGGGCGGCCTCACTTGCCCGAGAGGAGGGCCTCGATCTTTTCGTCGGAGTAGCTGAGGAGCTTCCCCATCTTCCGCGCGATCTCCTTGCGCGCCTCGCCTTGATAGCGATTCTGATCGACGAGCGCTTTCTTCTCCGACTTGAGCGCCATGTACTCGTCTTTCACCGAGCCGGCGTAGATGAGAAGCACGTGCTTCCCCTCGGTGATCTCCGCGGGAAAGAGATCGGTCGCGAGGAAATCCGTCTCGCGGTAGGAGAGCGCGTGGTTTCGTTCCACGATCCTCTCCGCCTCTTCGATGAGAGCATCCATCTCCGCGGGCGTCAATGGCGCGCTCAGCGCCAGCCTCTTGACACCGGCCCCGACCACCTCGGCGAAAGCACCAATGCCTCCAAGGTTGTAGGAGCGCTCATCGATACCCGGCGGCTCCTTCTCCCGAGGAGGCGGCGCGGGCGCGGCACAGGCCGCGAGCGAAAGAGGCAGGAAGAGTACGTCGAAGGTTCTCATTGGGCGCGGATGTTAGCATGGCGCCGACGATTCGAGAGGAAAGATGGGCGAAATCGCGGAGCGACTCGAAGAATTCCGGCGACTCCACCCGAAGAGAAGCCTGCGCGTGGGAGCCACCGAGTGGAGCTACCGCGTCGCCGGAAGCGAGGGCGAAGGACTTCTCGTCCTTCCCGGCGCTCTTGGAGGGTCGGAAGGGACGGCTCCCCTGATCGCGCACTTAGCGGACGACTATCGCCTTCTCTTCCTCGAGTACCCGGCAGCGTCCGGACTGGACGACCTCCTGGCCGGGCTCTCGGAGATCCTCACACGGGAGGGAATCGGCCGCGCGTCGCTCCTGGGAGGATCGTTCGGGGGCATGGTGGCGCAGGCGTTCCTCCTCCGTTTCCCCGAGAAGACCGCTCGGGTGGTGCTCTCTGCGACCGGGCCGCCCGATGCGCGGCGGGCGCGGACCAACGAGCGGTTTCTCCGGATTCTTCGGTTCATCCCCATGGGAATGGTCCGCTCGCTTCTCCGACTCGGGATCCGGAAGCTTCTGAAGAGAGTTCCTCGGGAACGGGACCTCTGGCTTCGCTTCTACTCCGCCGCCATCGACGATCTGACCCGCGAGCGGTTTCAGGCTCTGTATCGCGTGGCCATCGACTTCGATCGCGGCTACACGGATCGGATGGCGGCGGTCGAGAGCTGGCGGGGGGCGATGCTCCTGATCGAAGGAAGCGAAGATCGGGTGGCTTCGAAGAAATCCCGCGACGCGTTGAAGGCCGCCTATCCTCGAGCCGAGACGGTAACCATCGAGGGGGCCGGCCACGGCATGTCCCTCGAGCGGCCCGAGGAATGGCGGGAGGCGGTCACCCGATTCCTGAAGCGCGCCGGAAGCCTCGGACCTTCGTGAGCGCAAGCGCGACGAGCGCCGCCATGGCGGCATCCTTCTGATCGCGCGCCCAGGGTGGGCCCACGACACGGCCCATCGTCGTGAGGCATTCGCGAGCGCCCGCATCGTCCGTTCCCAGGGCCGCGGCGAAGCGCTCCGGGAGTTCCCGGCGCGGAATCCGCACGACATCGAGCCCACAGGCCTCCGCGGCGGCGGCGAGCGCCTCCCGGTAGAAGACACCTTCCGCGGTGTGGATGAAAGGGTGGGAGCGCAGGATCGCCGCGATGTCCGAAGGAAGCTTCCCCGCGCTCAGAAGAACTCCCGCCGCGACCAGCGGCTGCGAATCCCGGAGGCTCTCGATGGCGGCACGGGCCCTTCGAGCGGCGGCTTTCCCCGACTCGCGCACGAACTTCTCCGCCGCGGCACCGCTCAATTGCGCGGCCCGGTGGTAAACCTCCGCGCCGAGGGTATCGTCCGAGTCCGCGAGCCGAAGCCGTCGCCGATCCACGACGCGCGGCGAACGGAGGGGACCGGCAAGCGATACGGAAGCCGCCCAGCCAGTATGGACGCTGAAGCCGATGGCGGCGGCGCGGGTGTCGGACCTCACGCGGAGGAGCTTACATCGCGAACCACCGAATTCTCACTTCCCCCGGACCCGGTTCTGGAAGAGAATGGCCGGGCAGGAGGATCCCGATGTCACAGACCGCCGACAAGCCGAAACGCGAGCGGGTTCCGCTCAACGGAGTCGACACTCCGAATCTCTTCGCCACCATCAACGCCGTCAAGGCGCAGCCCGAGCTCGCGAAGTTTCAGTTCCGGGCCACGAATCACTGGCTCGAGGGCACTCACAGCGAGGGCAGGATCGAATCGTTCAGCGGAGCCGGCTCCGAGCACAAGCATGCGAGCATTTTCAAATTCGACGCCGACCACCCCGCGGTCCTCGTGGGGAAGGATCAGGGGCCTACTCCGGTCGAGTTCCTTCTGCACGGCCTCGCGGCCTGCCTCACCGCGGGGATCGCGAACATCGCCGCAGCCCGTGGCGTGAAGCTCACCGAGGTCGAGTCCAGGGTCGAGGGCGACATCGATCTGCGCGGAATCCTCGGGATCTCCGACGAGGTGCGGAACGGCTACGAGAAGATTCGCGTGAGCTTCAAGATCAAGGGCGACGCCCCACCGGAGAAGCTGCGCGAGCTGGTCGAGCAGTCGCGGGCCCGCTCCGCGGTTTTCGACGTCCTCACCAGCGGAGTCCCCGTCGAGATCCAGGTCGACGCCGGCTGATTCATGGGGCTCGACGTCCTCCTGAAGCGCTTCGACGAGCCCGACGAGACGCGTCTGTTCGACAAGGGGCGGTTCGACGTCGTGCGCCTGGGGGGCGTCGAGATCGGTCGGGCTTCCTACGAGCCCGGTTGGAAATGGTCCATCGACGTCGCCCCCTCCGCGGGGACGGCGCTCTGTCCCGTGGAGCACGTGGGCCTGGTTCTATCCGGAGTCGCGACCGTGGCCTTCGAAGACGGACGTATCGTGGAGCTCCGAGCGGGCAATGTCTTCCACGTGCCCGCGATTCCCCACGACAGCTGGGTCGTCGGATCCGAGCCCTACGTCTCTCTTCATTTCCTGGGGTCGGCCCAGTACGCGAGGGAGCCGAAGTAGGCCCTCACCAGCGCACCGCCAGGCCTCCGACGAAGCGATCGACGTCCGGCCCGGCGTCGATCTCGATCCCCGCGACGGGAATCACCAGGCTCGGGTCATCGATGTCCGTCTGGATGGCGAAGCGCCGGTAGTCGAGGCGAATGCCCACGTTCTCGCTGAAGAACATCTTGATCCCGAATCCATAGTTGAAGGCGCCGAACGTTCCGAGAAAATCGTCGGTCGCGAGGTCGCCGCTCGCGTTCGCGAAGAACCCGCCGTAGCCCACGGTGCCGTAGGGATAGAACTCTCCGAGCGGCGCCTGGAGGACGACGTTGCCCGCGAGGCTCAGTACCGACGCCCCGAGGTCGACCCCGGCAATCTCGAAGTCCGAGGTCGGCATGAAATCGAAGCCGAGCTCGAAGCCCACGATACGGGAAAAAACGCCGATGGTGGCGCCGAAGCTCGTCTTGTCCTCGAGCCTTAGCTCGTCGACGAAAGTCTTTCCCAGCAGGAAGGATGCTTCTCCAGAGGCCTCTGCAGAGGAGAAGCCCAACGACAACATCCACGGGACGGCAAAGAAGCCCAACGTTCGTATTCGCATGACGGGTGAATTCTCCTTCGGAAAGCTTCGTCGAGACATACGGAAAACACCGTGCTCCAGATCACAGAAACCCGGCCCGCGTGGCGCGGAGGCGGCGGTAACCGGTTTCGTCCCGCGAACCTCGGCTCCTGTCGGACCCCATATACGGCATTCACTCTATGACGGTGCCGCCCGGAGCGAGCCCATGCTGGGGGTCATTCGGGAGAAGTACCATGCCACAAATCGAGATCCCAGAGGGCCTCGGCTCCATCGTCGGGGGGTGCGAGAGCATGCAGCGGCTCTACCGCCAGGTGGAAGAGGCGGGCCCTTCCACGGCCCCGGTTCTCATCGTGGGAGAGACGGGAACGGGAAAGGAGCTGGTCGCGCGAACGCTCCACCGACTCTCGGCACGGAAGTCGAAGCCCTACGTCGGGGTGAACTGCGCGGCGATGCCGGAGAGTCTCGTGGAGAGCGAGCTCTTCGGACACGAGAAGGGCGCATTCACCGGGGCTTCGACCCGTTCCGCGGGCTACTTCGAGCAGGCGAATCGCGGGACGCTCTTTCTCGACGAGATCTCGGCCATGCCCGTTTCCCAACAGGCGAAGCTCCTTCGAGTCCTCCAGGAAGGGACGATGCGCCGGCTGGGGAGCGAGACCGAGATGGCGGTCGACGCCAGGGTCATCGCGGCGATGAACGTCGAGCCCGCCAAAGCGATGAAGGAAGGCCGCCTCCGCTCCGATCTCTTCTATCGTTTGAGCGTCTTCGTCATCGACGTGCCGCCGCTCCGGGACAGGCCCGGCGACGCCGTTCTTCTCGCCCGTCATTTCGCTTCCGAGTTCGCGAGGGCCCAGAACCGGCGTCCCCCGTTCATCGACGCGGGGGCATCGATGGCGCTCGCGCGGTATCCCTGGCCGGGAAACGTCCGCGAGCTCAGAAACGCCATCGAGCGGGGCGTCATCCTCTCCAAGAACGACCAAATCACGCTCGACGAGCTTCCGGCGGCGCTATCGCGCGACTTCCCGCCCATCCGCGAGACCAGGGAGCCCTTCCGGCCGGCGCCGGCGGAGGTTGAAGCCGTGCTTCCCGGAATGACCGTAGAAGAGGTCAAGCGGAGGCTGATCGTCCGGACCCTCGAAGCCACGGGGAACATCAGCGAGGCCGCTCGCAAGCTCGGGATCAGCTCGCGCACCATCTACAACAAGATCCGCGAGTGGAACCTCTCCCCAGAGAGCTTCTCGAACGGGAGGGTCTGCGGGCAGTGACCTGGAGCCGAACGAAGCCCCGGTAGGCCGCGTCGAACAGACCCGTCGCCTACCGAAGATCCGGAACGTACAAGATCTGTCCCGGCTGGATCCCGCCGGTCTTCGAGATCGCTTCCAGGTTCGCACCGTAGATGTATACCCAGAAATCCGCGAGGCCGTACAAACGGATGGCGATCGAACGAAGGTCGTCGTCTTCGCGCACTCGATACAGACGAGCAGTCGTTTGTTCCGAGGCGTTGTTCGCTTTCACCATCTCGGCCTCGCCGCCATGTGAATCACGGCCACGAACAGCGCCGACCCGATGATGCTCCACACCAGAGGAAACGCCGTGCCACCGACGTCGACGGTGAAGAGCTCGGGCAGAGCCAGGAGCCGCGCGAGCCAGATTCCGATCGCCGCTCCCACGAAACCGACGGCGACGGCGACGAGACACCCGCCGCGAGACACGCCGACGATCGATTGACCGACAGCACCACAGACCCCCGCGATCAGCAGGAGAATCAAGACCTCCAGGAGCGTCATAGGTTCCCTCCTCGAATCGAATCCAACGAAGCAACGGAATGACGAAACGGGATCTAGCAAGGGCCGTGCCACGAAGTCGGCGCTGATCCGCGCGCAGGGAAGGTAACTTCTTCGCTTCGATCTTGCAGAACTTTCCTCAGAGTGAATCGGGACAAGACCTCAGAGTCCCCAAAACTCGCGATGCTTCGCGGTTCTCGCGGTGGCACGAAGCTTGCTGAAGCACGAGGTGAAAGGAGTCCAGAATGAAAGTGCTTCTGGCAATCATGGCTCTGACGGCAGCGAGCCTCGGCTACGCGAGCGAACCGGATACTCGGGAGGAGCGCGAGCGGGCCCTGAAAGCGGCGGCGGCGCTCGACTCGATCCTGGCGGCGCCGGACCAGGAGATCCCCGCAGAACTTCTCGCGAAGGCTCACGGCGTCGCCGTCATCCCGAACGTCATCAAGGGAGCGTTTCTCGCCGGCGGCCGGTTCGGAAAGGGCCTGGTGAGCGCCCGCGACGAGAAAGGCCAGTGGGGAACGCCGCTGTACATCGACATCGGTGGGGGCAGCTTCGGACTCCAGATCGGAGTCGAGGCGACGGACTTGATCCTGGTGTTCACCGAGCCGGACGGACTCCAGGAGATGCTCAAGGACAACCTCAAGCTGTCAGCGGACGCGGGAGCGGTGGCCGGGCCGGTGGGCCGCCAGGTGGAGGCGGGAACGAACCTGACGTTCGATTCACCCATCTACTCCTATTCGCGGAACAAAGGAGTCTTTGCCGGGGTCGCGCTCGACGGATCGGTCCTGAGCGTCGACGACAGCTCGAACCAGGAGATCTACGGCAAGGACGTGACCGGCACCGACATCCTCGTCGCGAAGAAGGTCCCGGTGGCGGACGCCACCCGTCCCTTCCTCGAGGCCTTGAAGAGGAACACGCCGCGACAGCCGACCGAATAGTTACTCGTCTCGCCTTCAAAGGTTGGGAGAGCCGAGGCGAGGCCGGCTCGGATCGAGACGCCGATTCGAGCCGGCTTTTTCTCTTCAGCGGGAGACTTCCGCCTTCTCGATCGAAGTGATTTCGATGGATTTGCCGTCGGCGCTCACCGTACCGACCACCACCACGTTCTCGCCCGCATAGGGCGCGAGCTTCTTCGGATCGTCGGCGAGATACATCTTGGCGTCGTCGGGCACGAACAGAGCGTAGGCCGCGCCCATCTTCACGCACTCTTCGGCGCACTCCTTGTCGTTCATCCCTTCCATCATGTGCTCGCCGCCGCACATGTCGTCGGTGACGTAACCCTGAAATTCCTTTTCGTCCTTCTTCTCGGGCTCTCCGGGCTTCTGGGGGGCGGCGAACCCGGCGAGACAAACAAGGGAGAGAACGAGGACCGTGGATCTCATGGGACCTCCCGGTATCTGGGCGCGACGATCCGGATTTTCCCTTCCGCGAGCGGTCGAGTCAAACGCGGCCCGCATTGACAGGCACCGAGGCCCTTGCTACGGTCCGGCCATGCGCAACGCATCGTTCTTCGGTCTCGTCGTCCTCCTCGGAGGTCATTTCGTCCAGGCCCAGGTAGCGCCGGAGGAGCGGGCTCTCCTCGAAAGCCTCAATCCGACGGCCGTCGTCTCCTTGACGCGGAGGCTCTCCGAGGAAGTCGGAGTCGGACCTTCGGGGGCGGGCTACGGCAGCGCCATCGCCGGGAGTCCGGCGGAGAAGGCGCTCGCGGATTTCATCGAAAAGGAAATGCGCTCTCGAGGCTTCGACGTCGCTCGCGAGCGGTTTCCCGTCCGAAGCTACGTCTACGGCGAGGTGAAGCTCCTGGTGGACGCAAGCGCGGTCGAAGCCGTCACCCTGCACTCCTCGACGGGGACCTGGGGCGTCCGCGACGGGGTCGATTACGAGAACGAAAACGCCGACTCCGGAAGGGCGATTCGGGCGAAGCTCGTCGACGCCGGTCGCGGCCTCGCGGCGGACTACGATCGGATCGGGGACGTCTCGGGACGGGTGGTCCTGGTGCGCCGCACCGTCTGGCCCAGCGCGACCGCGCTCGAGGCCGGCGTGCGGGGGGCGCTCGCCGTCGTCTTTCACGATTATCCGGGAGAGAACCCCGACGACGCCCTCAAGCAGGACGGGATCCAGTATCACGACGACATCCCCGCCGTCTCGATATCGAAGCGCGACGCCGCGCGGATCCAGGAGAAGCTGGGCGCGGGTGAAGTCGAGGTCTCGCTCTCGAACCGCGTCGACGTGGGATACGGCTTCTCCGAGAACGTGATCGGACGCCTCCGAGGAACTGACGTTCCGGACGAGTTCCTCGCCGTGACTTCGCACCACGACCGCTGGCACCAGGGCGCTCAGGACAATGCCGTGGGAGTCGCGGTCATGCTCGAGCTCGGCCGGGTGATGAAGGAGGCCGGAACCAGACGTAACCTCCTTCTCATCGCTTTCGGGTCCGAGGAGGCGGGCGGAATCGGGACGCAGTCCGACTGGCTCGTCGGCTCCTACGCGTTCGCCAAGGGCCATCCGGAGATCGCGAGCCGCCTCGCCTACGCGTTCAACGTGGACGGAGCCGGATTCACCGCGAAGAGCGGCCACCTCTTCGCGACCGTCGACAACCTCCCGTTCCAGCGCACGCTTCTGAAGGACCTGAACCTCGAGGGCAGGATTCGGCTGCACGAGGGCGTCACGAACTGGGTGGACGCCTGGTCCCTCGGCGCCATCGGGGGAGGCGCGGTCTCGTACCTGCTGTGGTTTCCCGCGCATCCCGAGTACGAGGGCCCCGACTCGTTCTCGCGGTACTACCACACGCAGCTCGATGTCTATCGCGCCGCGGAATACCAGAACCTCGACGTCGATCTGGAGCTCGGCGCTCTGGGCCTCTACCGCGCCGACCGGGCGACGGTGCTTCCGATCGGGTTCGGCGAGATCGCCGCCTGGCTTTCGAAGACGCTCGAGGCCGACGCAGGGAAAGCGCCCTCGGTCTCGTTCTCCGAGGCCCGCGCCGCGGCGGAGGCGTTCTCCCGCGCCGCCGAACGGGCGGGGGCGGGAACGCGCGCCGTCGAGGCCTCGAAGGTTTCCCGCCTCAACCGGCTTCACCTGAACGTCCGGCACGAGCTCGTGCCCTGGCTGCTCTCGACGAGCGCGTCCCGCGCCGTGCTGAAGACGACTCCCTACGCGTCGGATCTCTCGGCACTCTCGCGCGCGCGAAAGGCCATCGAGTTCGGCGACGCTGCCATGGCCGCCTCCGCCCTGGAAGAGGTGGCCACGGCGGACACCGCCGCGATTCTCTCGGAGGAAAGCTACTATCGGGAGCGGGTGTATGCCTTCGGCCCCGCGAGCTGGGGCAACGATTTCGAGCAGGACATCCGGCCGGTGAGCCCCGAGATCGCGAGCCTTTATCGGCGCCTTCGCGGCGGGAGAGTCGGCCCCCAGGATCTCGAATCGGTCCAGAGGCTCGAGGCCCAGGCGCGCGGCCACCTGGAAGAGGCACTTCTCTTGATCGCGGGAAAACTCCGACGTGCGGCCGCGACTCTCGAATAGGGGACTGGGAGGAGCGCTATGAATCAAGGCTCGGCCATGTACGAGAAGATCTTCGGCAAGCCGGCACCGGCCGGTGAGCCGCTCCGCGGGCTCAAGGAGCTCGCCATCGACCATCTATTCGCGAAGATCTGGACTCGGGAGGGGCTCTCGATCCGGGACCGAAGGCTGGTCACCATCGCCCTTCTCGCCGCTCAGGGGCGGCCGGACCAGCTCCGGGATCACATCCGCGGAGCGCGCCTCGGAGAGGGCCCTCTGACCGAGGAAGAGATCGCGGAGCTCATGATCCATGTCGCTCACTATGCGGGATGGGCGGCGGGCACCAGCGGCCAGGCGATTGCGAACGCGGTCTATTCGGAGCTCGAGCCCTGATCCTGCTTTTCGCGGCCCTTCTCGCCCAGGCGGCCCAGGAGCCTCCGTCGTTCCGCGAAGGACTGGCGTTCTTCAAGGAGGGACGGCTCGAGGAGGCCGAGAAGGCGTTCCTCACCGCGCTCTCCGAGTCTCCCGCCCATGCGCCGAGCTCGGTCCAGCTGGCGCGGATCTATTCGCGCTGGGGCCGCCCCGAGGATGCGCGGCGGACGCTTCAGCTGGCGCTCGAGCGCCGGCCGAACGGCATCGTGCTCCTGAACGAGCTCGGCTCGCTTCTGCTATCCGAGACTCGGGCCGCGGAAGCGCGGCCAATCTTCGAGCGCGCCGTCGCCGTCGAGCCCGGGAACCCTCGCGCGCGTCTCGGGCTCGCGGAGAGCCTCGGAGAGCTCGGCAATCTCGAAGGTGCCCTCGCGGAGCTCGACGAAGCGCGGTCTCTCGACATACGCCATCCCGGGCTCGAGGTCTACCGGGCGACGCTTCTCTCGGACCTCGGAAGGCCGGGCGAAGCCATCGAAGTCCTGGAGAGCGCCCTCGAATCGACCCCCGATGCTCCCGAAGCGCAGAGACTCCTCGGTCTCCTCGCCTACTCGCTCAACCGGGATACCCAGGCCAGAGACGCGCTCGCCAAAGTGCTCGCGAGAGACCCCGCGGATGTCGAGGCCCGGGTCACCATCGGAAAGATCTACTTTCGAAGGGCGAACTACGAGGATGCGCGCCTCACGTTCGAGCGGGTCCTCGAAGACGACGAAGCGAGCGAGGATGCCCACTTCTACCTCGGAGAAATCGCGCGAGCGTCCCAGCGGTTCGAAGAGGCCGTGCTTCACTATCGGAAGGCGAGCTCGGCCGCGGCGGGGAAAGGGCTCGGCGTGGCGCTCCTCAAGTTGGGCCGCTATGACGAGGCGGAGCGTGCGCTCGAGCAGGCTCTCTCCGAAGAAAGGGAGCCTTCTGAACGGGCGGAGACGCTCTATCTTCTCGGAAGCGTTCGGAACGAGCGCGGCGACGAGGAGGGCGCGGTCGCGGCGCTCACGGAAGCCTCGAAAACCGACCCCAATCACCCGGAGACCCGCTACCTCCTGGGGACGACGCTCGCCCGGCTCGGACGCGGCGAACGAGCGCGGATGGAGCTCGAGGCGTTTCGCAATCTCAAGGAGTTCGAGGAGCGAAAGGAGAAACTCGAGCTCGCGATTGTCGAGCGCCCGGCGGAGGCCGATTCCTACCGGCCTCTCATCGAGCTCTATCTCGAGCACGGCCGCGGAGCGGAAGCTCTACCCTTTCTCGAGAAAGCGCTCGCTCTCGCCCCCGGAGATCCGGCTCTCCTCGCGATCTCGGCCCGCATCCGCGAGGGGGCGCCCCCCCGTTGAGCATGCTGAGCGCGCTCGCCGTCGCCTCGATCGTTCTCGTCGATCGCAGCGAAGCCGCGGGGATTCGGTTCAAGAACCTTTTCGGAGGCGCCGACAAGCGATTCATCTACGAGACTCTGGGAAGCGGAGCCGCGTTCGTCGACTATGACGAGGACGGCCTCCTCGACGTCTATCTCGTGAACGGCGCCCCGGATCTCGAGAGCCCGGGTCCGGGAAGCCGGCTCTACCGGAACCGCGGCGGCAGTTTCGAGGACGTCACCGAGAAGAGCGGGGCCGGAGACGACGGCTTCGGCGTCGCCATCGCCGTCGCCGACATCGAGGCCGACGGCGACAGCGACCTCTTCCTCGCCACCAACGGCTCCGACTGGCTCCTGGTGAATCAGGGTGATGGAACCTTTCGGAAGCTCGGGATGAACGACGAGCGCATGGCGGGCGGCGCCGCGTTCGGAGACTACGACGCGGACGGGCTGCCGGACCTCTACGTCTCGAGCTACGTCGACCGAAGCGCTTTCGAGCCGGGGGGCAAGGGGTTCGAGCTCTGCAACTGGAAGAGCCTCCGCGTGGGCTGCGGACCCGCGGGGCTTCCCGCCTCTCCCGATCGTCTCTACCACAACGAGCAAGGCCGGCTGCGCGACGCGTCGGAGGAGACGGGCATCGCGTCGGTGGAGCCGTCGTTCGGTCTCGGAGTTCTGTTCGCCGACCTCGACCTCGACGGCCGCTCGGATATATTCGTCGCCAACGACGGAAGGCCCAATTTCCTCTTTCGCAACCGGGGAGACGAGACCTTCTCGGAGGAGGGCCTGATCCGCGGAGCCGCGTACAGCGGGGATGGCCGCGAACAGGCGGGAATGGGAGTCGACGCCGCCGACATCGACTTCGACTCGGACCCCGACCTCGTCGTGACCAACTTCTCGCACGACTACACCACCCTCTACGAGAATCTCGGAGCGGGTTTCTTCGTCGATGCCTCCTACAAGCGCGGCATCGGGAAAGACACCTACTTCCCGCTCTCCTGGGGTGTCCGATTCGTCGACCTCGACGCCGACTCCGATCTCAATCTCTATATCGCCAACGGGCACATCTATCCCGACGTGGACCGGGTGGCGCCGGAGACCTCCTACGCCGAGCCCGACCAGGTGTTCCGAAACGATGGGTCGGGGCGCTTCGCGCTCGACCCCTGGGTGTCGGCGCGGAGGTCGAGCCGGGGGCTCGCCACCGGAGATTACGACAACGACGGCAGGATCGATCTCCTCGTCACCACCATCGACGGCCCCGCGGAGCTCCTCCACAACGAGACCGAACCTTCGGGAGCCGGAATCCTGGTGAGACTCGTAGGCTCGCAATCGGCGCGCGATGGCCTCGGAGCGGTGGTGACCCTCGAGACTTCGTCCGGGAAACAGCGGAGGGAAGCGGGGACTTCGGGGAGCTACGCGAGCGCCCGCGACTCGAGGGTCCATTTCGGGCTGGGAAACGAAGACGCCCGAGCGGTCGAGGTCCAGTGGCCGTCGGGAGCCCGCGAACGGTTGGAGGTCCCCCGAGCGGCTCTTCTGCTGGTCATCAAGGAGGGTGTCGGGCTGGTCGCTTACAGCTCCGGCGCCCGGTAAATCTCCCGTCCCTCGAAGAGGGTCAGCAGCACCTTCGCCTCGCCCACCTGGTCCGGTGCCACCTCGAAGAGGTTCCGATCGAGGACCACGACGTCCGCCACCTTTCCCGCCTCGAGAGAGCCGATACCGATCCTCGAGCCTCGCGGCGAAAGCGCCGTTCCGGGTGAAGCTCGCGAGCATCTGCTCCAGGCTCACCCTTTCTTCGGGGCCGAGGACCATGTCCGGATTCGAGGGGTCGA
The DNA here is from genome assembly GCA_963716925.1 of uncultured Acidobacteriota bacterium. GTDB lineage: Bacteria > Acidobacteriota > Vicinamibacteria > Marinacidobacterales > SMYC01 > DAISKN01. The sequence goes on from CAVQUX010000006.1 coordinate 846,904, forward strand.
ACGATCGGGTGATCCCCATCTTTATTCCTACGACGGGGCTGAAGGGAATGGTCACGGGGAAATCGCTGGCCGAGGCCACGGTTACTCCGGCGTCGAAGAAGCTCTTCATCGGATACTCCCGGGACGCGCGCTCCTCGCCCAGGTACGGCGCCTCTATGGCGTCGTAGAAGCCGCCTTTGCTGAACCAGAACGGCTGAGGCACGGCGATTACGGACAGCTCGGCGAAACGCTTCACGTCCGAAGGCGTCACCAGCTGCAGGTGCGTCACCTGGTGCCGCGTGTCCCTCCGGCCGTTCTTCTCCCGCGCGAACTCCAACGCGTCGAGCGCGAGGCGGGTCGCGGCGTCGCCGATCGAATGGATGTGGACGATGAACCCTTCCCGATCCGCGGCCGCCACCATCTCCTTCAAGTGATCCGGGTCCCACAGGAGCTCGCCGCGATAGTCGGGCCGGTGCGCGTAAGGCTCGAGGAGATAGGCGGTCTCGCCCTCGACGACGCCGTCGACGAAGATCTTCACCGCGTCGATCTCGAAGAGGCCGCCTTTCTGCCTCTCCCGGTCGGCGACGAGCTCCTGGATGCGCTCGACCGTGTCGTCCGGAGAAAGGAGAAGCGAGCCGCGGAACCGAACGCGGAGCTTTCCCTCGCTCTCGAGCCTCTCGTAGGCGACCATGTCGGAGGGGTCGTAGTCGCCGGCGGCCGCGAGCCCGATGGCGGCGATGCGCACGGTGGTGACGCCGTCCTTCGCCGCCATTTCCTGGAAGGCCGTAAGCCCGGTCATTCGCTCTTCGACGGTGAACGGCGGAATGACGGCGGAAACGAGCCCGGTCGCGCTCTCCCGGAGAGTCCCCGTCGGCTCCCCGGACGATGGATCGCGCTCGATGACGCCGCCCTCCGGGTCCGGCGTATCCCTGGTGATTCCGGCGAGCTCGAGCGCCTTCGAGTTCACCCAGGACGAGTGTCCATCGCCCGAGCCGAGCTGCACCGGCCGGTCGGAGACGACGCCGTCGAGGTCCGCCTTCTTCGGACCGGTCAGGGGGAAGAGCGCGTTCGACCACCCGCTTCCGCGGATGGCCTCCTTCTCGGGATGGGTCTCGGCGAAACGCCGAACCGCCTCGAGGTACTGATCGAGAGACCTCAGGTCGTTGAGGCTGACGGCCACCGCCTGGACGAGCGCGCCCGTCGGATGAGAGTGGCTGTCGATGAATCCCGGGACGACCATCTTCCCTTCGAGCTCGATGACCTCGGTTTGCGGTCCTACGAAGGCCTCGACTCCCGCGTCGTCGCCGACGTACAGGATCGTGCCGCCTCCGACGGCGAGGGACTGCGCGCGGCTCCCGGTCGAGTCCTGAGTGTAGATGGCGCCGTTTCGGAGCACCCGGTCGGCTTTGGGTCCACTTCCGCAGGCGGAAAGGAGCAGTAGCAGGAGAGTCATTCGTCTTCGCATCGGGCGAGATTCTATACCGATGCGAACGCCGGGAAGGCTCCCTATTCGTAGCGGAGCGCCGTCATCGGGCTCACCCGCGAAGCCCTGAGCGCGGGCACGAGGTTCGCGGCCCCCGCTACCGCGAGCAGGACCAGAGTGGCGCCGAGATACGCGATGGGATCGATGGAGCTGACGCCGTACAGGTAGGCCTCGAGAACCTTGGCGAGGAAGGCGGAGGCGAGGGCGCCGATTCCGATTCCCACGAGGGTGAGTCGCATCCCCGAAGAGAGAATCATCCGGACCACGTCGGAGCCGCGCGCGCCGAGCGCGATCCGGAGTCCGACCTCCCGGGTGCGCCGGCTGACGGAGTAGGCGATGACGCCGTACAGGCCGACGGCGGCGAGGGCGAGAGCGAGCCCCCCGAAAGCGCCGAGAAGCCCCGCGCCCGCGCGGGTCGGAAGCAGGGTGACGTCGACCACTTCCTGCGCCGTCGCTCTCTCGGTGAACACGATCTCGGGGTTCATCGCCAGGATCTCGCGCTCGAGAACGGGGAGGGCGGCGTCCGCCCGCCCGTTCACCCGGACCATCGCCGTGGTGAGGACCGAGGGGGACTGGGCCCAGGCGAAGTGAAGGTACGGCCTCGGCTCTTCTCCCACCGTCCTCACTTTGTGATCGCGAGCGACCCCCACGATCTCGAACGGAGGGCTGTCGAAGCCGTCGGTGTAGATGAGCTTTCCCAGGGCGCTCTCGTTCGGCCAGTAGCGTTTCGCCATCGCCTGGTTCACGATGACCACCTTCGGGCTTCCCATGCGATCGTTGGCGTCGAAGCCGCGGCCCTCGACGATGGGAACACCCACCACGCGGAAGTAGCTCGCGTCGACGTATGTGGCGTCGATGGTGGTGGGGTCGTCGTCGGGTCGGTGATGTCCGGGAATCTGGACTCCCTCCATGTTGATGTCGGGGGCGAGCGGCATCCGTACGGCGAGCGACACCGCCTCGACGCCCGGAAGCCCCTGGAGTCTCTCCACCATCTGCTTTTGAAAGGCCTCGACCTCCTCCACCGAGTAGTTGTTCATGCCGAGGTCGAAGGCAATGGAGGCGATGCCCGAGGGATCGAAGCCGAGGTCGGCGTTCTGGGCCTCGACGAGCGCGCGGGTGAGGAGCGCTCCCGCGACCAGGAGAACCAGCGATACCGCGAGTTGTCCCACCACCAGGGCTTTCGAAAGGAACGAGCCGCGACGCGGACCGCCCTCTGTGGCGGCGCTGTCGCCTTTGAGCGCGGGAACCAGGTCGGGCCGCGACGCGCGCCACGCGGGAGCGAGACCGAAGAAAACCGCGGTCGCGATAGAGAGCGCGATGGCGTAGGTAATGACCGTGAGATCGATGCCGATGGCGAAGGTCACGGGAACCGGAAGCGGAGGCTGAAGCGCCGAGAGGATCTTTCCCGCCGCCGCCGCCACCGCGAGACCCGCGAGCGTCCCGAGACCCGCGAGCACGAAGCTCTCGCACATCAGCTGGCGCAGGAGGTCCCCGCGGCTTGCTCCCACCGAGAGCCGCACGGCGATCTCCCGGCGGCGATTGCTGGCTCGGGCCAGAAGCATGTTGGCGACGTTGGCGCATGCGATGAGGAGCACCATCCCTACGGCCACCAGGAGCAGCGCCCCCGCCTGGTTGAGGAAGGAATCGACCATGGGATGGAAACGCACGTTCGAGCCGGGGAGCACCGCGCTCTTCATTTTCTCGTTCGTCGCCGGGTACTCCTTTTCCAGGCGCGCGAACACCGTCGCCACCTGGGCCTGGGCTTCCTCGAGCGTCCGACCGGGCGCCAGCCGCCCCTTCACGAAGAGCCACCGGGTCCCGCGCTTTTCGCGGCGGGAGGTGCCAGTCGGGGACGGCATGTCCGCCTGGATTCCCGAGAAACGCAGCTTCGAGACCATCGCCGTCGGCGCCCAGAACTCGGGCGCGAGGCCGGGGATGGTGCCAGAGAAGGACTCGGGCGCAACGCCGATCACGTCGTACTCGACGCCGCTGATGCGAAGGGACTTCCCGACCACGGAAGGATCCCCTCCCAGGCGGCGCTGCCAGAGGCCGTGGCTCACGACCACGACCGGGTGAGAGCCCTCGGTCTCGTCCTCCTCGGGGAGGAAGGATCGGCCCAGCTTCGGCTTCACTCCGAGGACGTCGAAATAGTTCCCCGTCACGACCTCCCCCATCACCAGCTCCGACTTGCCGTCGCGGGAGAAGATGCCTCGAACGAAGGAGTGGGCAGCGAGGCCATCGAAGGCGTCGACGCCCTCCTGGAGGTCGCGGTAGTCGAGATACGAGGTCGTGAGGTAAGGCATCTCTTCGTTCGGGCTGGAGTAGACCTCGACCAGGCGCCCGGGGTCCTCGACCGGCATCTTCTTGAGAAGAACGGCGTTCACGACGCTGAAGATCGTCGTGTTCAAGCCGATGCCGAGGGCCAGCGAGAGGACCGCGACGATGGTGAAGCCGGGTTTCTTGAAAAGCGTCCTCAGGGCGTAGCGCAGGTCGAAGAGAATGCCTTGCATGTCTCGATTTTACGCTTCTCGCGCGGCGATTGTTCCCCGTTCGCCCGCTAGCGCCGCGCCCGGGAACGCTGGTACTGTCACGTTTCCGGAGGCCTATTGAAGCGCTTTTCTTTCCTCGCGGGAGTGGCGCTCTTCTGTGCCTGCTCCCCGGAGAAGACGCCTTCCGAGGGGCTCGCGAACGGCTCCTTTACCGCGGAGCTCGGTGAACGAACGATGCATTACGAGGTCCACGGAAACGGCCCGGTCCTGATGACCGTTCCCAACTCCTGGGGACTCACGCTCGATGGGTTGCGGGCGATGTACCGGCCCCTCGAGTCGCACCTGACCCTGGTCTATTTCGACCCGCGGGGCATGGGCGGCTCCGGCCCCGTCCGGGAAGAATCGGACCTCGGGCCCGACGCGGTGCGCGAAGACTTCGAGGCGCTGCGCAAGCACCTCGGTCTCGAGAAGGTGAACGTCATCGGCTGGTCCAACGGCGCAGCCAACCTCATCGCCCTCGCCGCCGAGAGGCCCGAGGCGATCGAGGCGGCGGTGTTCCTCCATGGAAACGCGAGCTTCTCTCCGGAGGACGAGAAGAGGATCGTCGAGAATTATCCGGACCTGATCGAGTCGTTCCGCCTGTTCAGCAAGGAAATGGCCGAGCTCGACGCCTCGGTCGAGGAGCGGAACGCGCGGGTCAAGGCGTTCGATACCGAGGTCTGGTTCCCGTACCTCTTCGCCGATCGCGAAGCCGGGAAGCTCACCCTCCTCGAGCTCTTTCGCGATGCGGGCTTCAGCTGGGCCCACGCCGAGTACACCAACAAACGATGGGCATCCCCGGACCTCCGCGATCGGCTTCCCCTCATCCGGGCGCGAAGCCTGGTCATCGCCGGGCGCCACGACATGCTGCCGCCCTCGCGGGTTCAGGAGATCGCGGACGGCATCGAGGGCGCCGAGTTCCTCGTGTTCGAGCAGAGCGGACACTTCGCGCCGGTGGAGGAGACGGAGAAGTTCGTTCGGACGGTGGTCGATTTTCTTCGACTTCCGACGGAGAAGATTGGCCAGTGATCCGGCGCCGGAATCTCGTCGCCCTGCTCCTGATTTCCGGTTGTTCCCCGTCGCCGAGTCCATCCGTGGTTCGTCTGGTCGACGTATTCGACGAGACGATGGTCGCAGGCGGGGGCGCGCCCCCGGCGATGCCTGCCCGCACCGAGTGGCGTTTCGATGAAGGCTCGAGCGGCTTCACCGCCGTCGAGGGGGTCGAGGGGCTCGTCGCGCGGGATGGGCTTCTCCGAGGAAGGGCGACGACCGACCGTCCCGTGCTTTCCGTCGAGAGGAAGAGCGATCTCGACAACGGCGACCAGCTTCACGCCATCGAAGTGAGAATCCGTGTCTCCAGCGGAGCCAATCTCAAGGCCGAGGTGATCGAGGAGGAGCTGATTTTCAATTGGAGCATGACGACGCCCCTGATTCCCGGAGAGGAGATGCGTACCTATACGCTGAAGTACCCGCGACCGGTGCGCGCCGCTCAAATCCGGCGTCTCTACCTCCGGCCGACGGACGCGGCGGGGGCCACGTTCGAGATCGAGTCCGTGCGCATCATCTTTCGCAAGGAGTACCTGGCGGGCATTCCGAGCGGGATTGGCTTCCAGGGCATGTCGGAGATCTACCGGGAATCGATCGTTTCCCGCGCGCCCGAGACCCTTAAGCTGCCGCTTTCACTTCCCGAAAGACCGATCCTCCAGCTTGCGTTCGGAATCGTGGACGACACTCCGGTCACTTTTCGTGTGGCTTCGGGGGAACGAACCCTCGTCGAGCGGACGCTCTCGACTCCCTATCGCTGGGAAGAACGGGACATCGACCTGTCGGCGCTCGGCCGGAAAGCCTCGCTCACGCTATCACTCGTGTCGGAGCATCCGGGCGCTATCGGAGTCTGGGGAAGCCCCGTGGTACGCCAGCGCGACCCGGCTCGCGCCGCCGGCGCGCCGCGCGGAGTCATCCTCCTGTGGGCGGACACGCTCCGTCGGGATCATCTGGATGCCTACGGCTACGAGCGTGAGACCGCTCCTTTCCTGAAGCGCATGGCTTCGGAAGGAGTCCTGTTCGAGAACAACTTCTCCCAGGCCACATGGACCAAAGTCTCGACACCGTCCGTTCTGACGTCGCTCTATCCCTCGACCCACGGGGTGAAGAACTTCTCCGACTTCCTTCCTTCTTCGGCGACGACGCTCGCGGAGGTGTATCGGGACGCGGGCTACGCAACGGTTTCTTTCGCCTCGAACCTCTTCACCGGTCAGTTCACGAACCTCCACCAGGGATTCGAAGAGCTCCATGAGGACGGCTCACTTCCCGAAGTCGGATCGAGCAAGACCTCGCGCGCGTACGTCGACCAGTTCGTTCACTGGCTCGAGCGCCACCACGATGTGCCGTTCTTCGCCTTCGTCCATGTCTACGATCCCCACGACCCCTTCGAGCCGCGGCCGCCCTATAACGGCCTTTGGGCCGATGGGAGGAAGAAAGAACAGCACGAGAAGGACCTGGAAAAGGCGCGTGCCGTCATCAAGGAGCCGCTCGCCAAGGCCTTCGGCATGCCTTCGCGGGAGGAGCTCCACGAGGCGGGGGTAGATCCAGACGCTTACGTCGCCTTCGACCAGGACTGGTACGACGGCTCGATCCGCGGAATGGACGCCGAAATCGAACGAGTCTTCGAGCGGCTGCGAGAGCTGGGTCTGGACGAGGACACTCTCGTGGTCTTCGCCGGGGACCATGGGGAGGAGTTCCTCGAGCACGGCCGGACGTTCCACGGCCAGTCGGTCTATGGAGAGCTGACCCGCGTTCCCCTCATCTTCCGATGGCCGGGAGGCATCGCGCCGGGAGCTAGGGTCGAACGGGTGACCGAGACCATCGACGTCATGCCGACGCTACTGACACTGAGCGGAATCCCGCTCCCGGAGGCGATACAGGGGCAGAGCCTCGCGCCGCTCCTCACGGGGGACGGAAGCGGATTCCGGGACCGCCCCGCGATTTCCGAGAAGGCGGTGACCAAGGGCGGCGAAGGGGCGCCGTGGCCCGAGGACACCGAGTCCTACGCCATCGTCGACTCCGGCTTCAAGCTCATCCATCACCGGACGAGGAGCGAGGGCACGCCCGAGTACCAGCTCTTCGACGCGGTGACGGACCCTCTGGACCGGATCGATCTCGCCTCGCAACATCCCGATGAAGTGAAGCGTCTCGCCGAAATCCTCGACTCCTGGTACAAGATGGCGAACGCGGCGCGCCTCACCCCCGATGCGGAGACGATGGAGGGCCTGAGCCAGCAGCAGCTCGAGAGGCTACGGAGCCTTGGATATATAAGATGACGGGCGGGCTCCGTTTGGAACCAACGCGACAGTAAAGAGACGATAGCCGCGGGAAAAGGTTGGAGTCTTTCGGAGCGTCGACGAAACCACCGCCTCGGCGTTGATGGGCCTGCGACCGGAGACGCCAAGTATATATTTTTTGTGGATACATGGATGAACGGAGTGGGCGAACCGTGGCCGGGCGCGCAAAACTCTTCAAGAGCGGTGGCAGCCAGGCCGTACGGCTGCCGAAGGCGTATCGGTTCGAAGATCAAGATGAGGTTCTGATCTATCGAAACGGGCACAGGGTCATCCTCGAGCCGAAACGCCGTGATTGGAGTCGGGAATTTCTCGAGATAGCAGGCTCGGCATCGGATTTCCCGTACCCGCCCGAGCCTCCAGAAGTTGAGCCGGTTCCCGGCTTCGATCGATGAATAACTCCTCGACACGAACGTCTGTGGAGAACTGGCGAGAGGCTTGATGGCGGGGCCGACGAGACTCGAACTCGCGACCTCCGGCGTGACAGGCCGGCGTTCTAACCAACTGAACTACGACCCCGCTAGGGCGTGTGCAAGCAGTCGAGTATAGCGACGGCTAATTCGGCTTGTCAACGTCAATGGCGATGAACTCGCCGTTGTCGATGACGCGGTCCTTCACGCGATAGAGAGTGACTCCGGAGACGAGGTCCAGACCGTAACCGTCGCCGCCCCCCGGGCCCACGACCGCCGCGGTCTCGTGAAAGCGGGTGGGAACGTTCGCGAGCGCCAATTCTTCCCGGCCGTGAAGGTGGCCGCCGAGAGCCAGCGGGTAATTCTTCCCATCGAGCTTCTTCAGCACGTCGGCGAAGTTCGAGACCACGTGGCGGTATTGCGGCTTTCCCCCGACTACGATCACGCTTCCCGGGCCATCCGAGTCCGGGTCGTATCCCATCGAGCCCAGCAGGGCGGAGAAGAGCGGAATGTGATTGAAGGTCACGACGGGCGTCTCCGCGGAAACGTGGGAAAGGTCTTGTTCGAGCCAGGCCAGCTGGGTCTCGTCGACGTGCCCGTAGTACCAGAGGTCGTCCACGTCCACCGTGTCGAGCCCGACGAAGTGCACCCCGCCGAAGTTGAAGGAGTAGTACGTCGGACCGAGGTAGCGCTCGTACATCTTCTTCCCATAGAGCGGGTGGTCTTTGGCAACCCCCGACTTGTGGCGCTCGAGGCCGAAGTTGTCGTGGTTACCGGGCACCACCCAGACGGGCATGGGGAAGGCCTCTTTCTCCTTCCGAAGGAGCTCGAAGCGCTCGCGCGCCGTCTCCTCGGGCACGCGGAGCGCGTCTCGAACCAGATCCCCCGTGATGATCACGAAATCCACCCGTCGCTCGGTCGCGATCTCCCGAAGCCGCCGCATCCGCGGGAGGCTTTCGGCGTCGATATGGGTGTCCGAGGCATGGAGGAAGCTGAAGCTCGAGACCGCTTCGCCCGACTCGAGGGGGAGATTCACGAGCCACTCGAAGGGATCTTCGGGAATGCGGCGAAAGAAACCCCGTTTCGCGCGGTAGCCGTCCGGCTGACTGACCCAGACGACCTGGTAGCCGGGCTCCACGTCCACCTCGTAGAGGCCCTCACCGTCCGTGAGGGCGCAGTCCGACCGGGTGCAGACGACCACCCCCGGAATCCCCGGCTCTCCCGGGTCCCGGCTGCCGTCCTGGTTGCGGTCGTCGAAAACTAGGCCGGCGAGGTGGCCCTCGACCCCCGATTGGGGAGACGCGAGGGGGGCCGAGACCGCCAAAGCGAAGAGTATCAGGGCCGATCGCACAAAAACCTCCAGTTCTTCTTGAGGTTTCGTCAAGCCGTATGGTAGGCTTTTCTGTTCAAATATGCGCCTGACGAAGAACCAGATCGAGTACATCTCTTATCGAATCACCAAGGAGTTGCAAGACAAAGGATTTGTCGAAATCGACGATCCCCGCCGGATGGTCCAGTCGCTCGTATCCATCGTGAGCGGGGAGCTCTCGGTCGAGGACCGGCTGAACGACGAGGTCCGCGAGATCCTGACCCAACATTCGGAAGAGATGCGCCGCACCAATGTCGAGTATCGCGAGATGTTCAAGATGATCAAGAAGAAGCTCGCACGAGAGCGGAAGATTATACTGTAGTTAGTTCTCATGAGGCTTTCGAACGCGAAGATCAATCATCTGGCGAACCTGGTCATGGACTACTTGAGGAGCGAGCAGGGGGTCGAGTTCTTCCAGGAGGACAGCGACATCCGGCTCGAGATCGCCCGGGTCATCCAGGACGAGCTCAAGGACGACGAAGTCATCGACACCGCCGTCCGGTACAAGATCGAGAGCCAGACGCGCGAGATTCCAGAGGGCAGCGAGGAGTGGGACATCCTGTACCGGCGGTACTACGACGAGGAGATGGCCAAGAGACACAAGGTCATCCCCAACGCCTTCTCGCCTCCTTCGGTGTGAGTCACGGGCTCGCGAGCTTCCACTTCCCCCAGAGAATCGCGACCACGACGACCAGTCCGAGAACGGTGACGGGCTCGCGGTTCGCCCAGACCTGACTCCAGGAAAAGCCCGCCCGAGGCTCCCCCTCCGCCCGCGGGACGCGGGGGACGAGAAGCGGAACCCGGGAGGCATAGAGCGGATAGTCCGCGGGGAAGGCCGACTCGAGACGCGCCGCCTCGCGCTTCATGACCGGGAAGTAGACCGCGGCGAAGAGCGCGACGAGCACCAGTAAGAGGAACAATCGCCCCGTTGCCAGGGTGAACCCCAGGCCTACGAGCAGGCTCCCCAGGTAGAGAGGATTCCGGGTCCAGGCGTAAGGGCCGTCCGTAGCCAGGCGCCGGTCCTTCTGGAGATGCCCCGAAGCCCAGAGCCGCAGGGCCTCGCCCGTTGCCGCAACCACTATTCCTGCAATCAGATAACCGCCGGTCGGCTCTGCTAACCACAAAGCGAGTAGCCCCAGGAGCCAGCCGGCGGGAACTCGCCACCGGGTAATGGTATCGGAGGTCATGTTCCGGCGGAGTCTATCACGAGAGCTCCCTGTGTTATATATGACTACATATAGCTAATATAATATTAGCGCATGCAGCATAAATTCTATTGACGAATGTGGGCCGATGTTCTATAGTCTCTGTCAGAACAAGGGACGCGCGGGACATCCGCGGCATCCCCAACGTAAGGAGAAAACCCATGAATCTGGTAGTCCGAGATCCATTCTGGAAAGAGTTCAGCACTCTCTCGACCCGGCTCAACCGACTTCTCGACACCCCGCGCGAGGACAACAATGACCTCCTCGGAAGCTGGAGCCCGGCCGTCGACATCTTCGACAAGGGCGGCGAGGTGGTCATCCACGCCGAGCTTCCCGGGATCAAGAAAGAGGACATCGACGTCCGCGTCGAGAACAACGTCCTCACCATCCGCGGAAAGAAAGAACGCAAGGAAGAGGTCAAGGAAGAGGGCTACTTCCGCGCCGAGCGCGCCTACGGCTCGTTCAGCCGCTCGTTCAGCCTTCCGAGCACGGTCGAGGTCGGGAAGATTGCGGCCGAGTACAAGGATGGAATCCTGACTCTCCGCCTTCCCAAGGCCGAAGAGGCCAAACCGCGTCAGATCGAGGTCAAGATCTCCTAAGGCTCGAGAACAGAACGCAAAGGCGCAAAGAATCGTCCTTGCGCCTTTGCGTCCTTCTTTTTCCAGCTCATTTTTTTCCGAACCGCTCGAGGACCGAGGCGATCAGATCCCGCGTCGAGTGGTCTTTGGGATCGCCCACGATCCGGGTGTCGCCTGAAAGCCGCCGCATGACCTCACGCTCGGGAACGCTCTCCCGCGTATAGTCGGTCCCCTTGCAGTGGACGTCGGGCCGGAGCCGCTCGAGGAGCTCCGCCACGTCGTCGTCCTCGAAGACGACGACTATATCGACGCCTTCGAGCGCGGCCACGATCTCCGCGCGCTCGCGCGCGGGAAGGATCGGCCTGCCTGCTCCCTTCCTGCGCGCCGTCGAGGCGTCGCCGTTCACCCCCACTACGAGGAAGTCTCCCTCCGCGCGCGCCCCCTTCAGGTACCGCACATGCCCGACATGGAGGAGGTCGAAGTGGCCGTTCGCGAGAACTACGCTCTTCCCCTGCTCTCGCGCCCCCCGGACCAGGCTTTCGGCTCGTTCGAGCGAGGCCGACTCCCCCATCACGTCCGGTCCGACTCGACCGCCCGCTGCAGCTCCTCCCGGGAGACCGTCGCCGTTCCCCGCTTCATCACGACGATCCCGCCGGCGTAGTTCGCGAGAAGCGCCGCCTCGTAGAACGACGCCCCGGCGCCGAGCGCGAGCGTGTAGGCGCTGATAACGGTATCCCCCGCCCCGGTCACGTCGGTCACCTGGTCGCTTCCGTAGATGGGGATGCGCCGGGTGGGCCGTCGGTGCTCGAAGAGCGCCATGCCGTCGCTTCCGCGAGTCACGAGGAGCGAGCGAAGACGAAGCCTCTGGAGGAGCTTGCGGCCCGACTTTTCGAGCATCGCCTCGTCGTGTCCGATCGCGACCTCCAGAGCCGCCTCCACCTCGGGCTCGTTCGGAGTCGCCGAGGTGAAGCCGGTGAAATCGCAGAGCGATCGCCGCGAGTCGAGGACCGCCGTCTTTCGAAGGGAGGCCGCGCGCCGCGCCAGGGAATTCCCGAGCTCCCTGGTGACGAGGCCGTAGTCGTAGTCCGAGACCATGACCGCACCGGATTCCGGAAGAAGGTCCTTGATGGCCGCGTTCAGACGAAGCTCGAGCTCCCGCGTTTCGGGGACGCGCGTCCTGCGGTCGATGCGGACCACCTGCTGCTTCGCCGAATGCGGACCTCCCGCGAGGATCCGGGTCTTCGTCGGGGTGGTGAAGCCGCGGACCGCCTGAACGCCGGAGACGTCGACCTTCGACTTCCTGAGCTCGGAGAGAAGCTCCCGTCCTGAAGAGTCCTCGCCCACGATCCCGACGGCGAAAGCGCGCCCTCCGAGGGCAGCGATGTTGTTCACGGCGTTCGCCCCGCCTCCGGGAACGATGCGGCTCTCGTCGTAGTCGAGGATCAGGACCGGGGCCTCGCGGCTCACCCGCGAGATTTGCCCGACGATGTACTCGTCGGCCACGAGGTCGACGACCGCCAGGACCTTCACTCCGGAGAAGGAATCGATGAGCGAGAGCAGGCGCTCCCGGGTCGGCTCCGCGCTCGGTCGCGGGCTTCTCTCCATGCCGCGGGGCCCCGGGCCTTTGCTTTCGCTGCGGCCACGCTCGCCGAAGTCCCTTCGGGACGAAGGCGGCACCCCCGCCGCTCTCGCTGCGCGACTCGCTCGCCCGCTCACGGCTGACTCGCTCGCGCTGCGCTCGGGCGGAGAGGGCCCCAGAGAATGTCGCAGACCGCGCGGTGGAGGTTCGCGGCGATCAGGTCCGGCTGGCGCGGCCAGCTCCGTGCCGGATAGCCCAGGTTTCCCTCTCCGTCGCCCGTTCGAACCAGCGCGGCACGCGCCCCGACGCTCCAGCCGGCCTTGAGATCGCTCTCGTTGTCGCCGACGATCCACGATCGCGAAAGGTCGCAGCCGAGATCCTTCGAAGCCCGGAGGAGCATCCCCGGCTTCGGCTTCCGGCACTCGCACCCGTCGTCGGGCCGGTGGGGGCAGTAGTAGATCCCGTCGAGTGCGGTTCCCGCAGCCTCGAGAAGGCGCTGAAAATCTCCGTGGATCTCCCGCAGCATCTCCTCCGGGAAATACCCGCGGCCGACTCCCGATTGGTTCGTCACCATGACCGCGAGGAACCCTTCGTCTCGAATCGTTCGGATGGCCTCGACCGTCCAGGGAAAGAGCCGGAACCGGCTCGGATGGCTTACGTACCCGACCCCCTCGTTGAGGGTGCCGTCGCGGTCGAGAAATATCGCGGGCTTGCCGGTCACGAGAGCCGCGCCTCCACGGGCGCAAGGGCCATCGCTTCCTGGTAGACCCGTCCCACGCCGATTCTTTCCATGCACCGATGGTCGATGGGGCAGTCGCGGTACAGGCAGGGGCTGCACTCGACGGACTCCCGCACGAACTTGGCTCTGGGACCGAGGGGGCCGGTCTCGCTGGGATCCGTCGGTCCGAAGACCGCGAGCGTCGGAACGCCGAGGGCGGCGGCGAGGTGCATCGGCCCGGAGTCGTTCGAGAGGAAGAGCGAAAGCTCGGCGAGGACCCCGATGAGCTCCCGGAGCGAGGTCTTTCCCTGGAGCATGAGCGGAGGCTCGTCGAGCGCGGCCCGAACCTCATTGGCGAGAGAGCTCTCGGACGGCCCCCCGAGAATCACCACCCGCGCTCCCGTCGAGGCCGCGAGCTTTTCCATCACCTCGCCGAAGCGGGCAGCGCTCCAGATTTTCGCCCGGCTGTTGGTAGCGCCGGGGTGAACGCCGACCAGCGTCGTCTTCCCGTCCCATCCTTCCGCTTCCAGCAGCGCCCGGGCGCCCTTCCGGTCGGGCTCACTCGCCTTCAAGCTCACGTCCGGAATCGAGGTCCGAAACCCGAGGCCGCTCATGAGCTCGAGGTAGTAGTACGACTGATGGCGTCCGAAGGGGCGGTGAGCGGGCGGCACTTTTCGCGTGAGAAGAAACCCGCGGCTGTCCGTCGCGTACCCCCAGCGTTCGGGGATTCCCGCGAGACGCGCGAACGCAGCGGCGCGGAAGGCATTCGGAAGAAGGAGGCAGGCGTCGAAGCCCTCGGAACGGATGCGCCCCGCCGCGGATCGAAGGCCCCGGAGCCCTCGATCGGACCCGCGAGGATCGTAGTCCAGAGTCGCGTCGACTTCGTCGATCCCTTCGTAGAGCCCGGCGAGGGACGGCCGGGCGAGGGCGACGATGCAGGCCTCGGGGCGTTCGCGCCTCAACACCCGCACCGCACCGAGCGACATCACGGCGTCGCCGATCCAGCTCGGAGCGAAGACCAGAATCGACTCGCGGCTCACGTTACCGCAGCCTCGACGGATTCTGAATTGGCGGAATCGGCGGTCCGCGCTTCCGGCGAACGAGACGAGGGATCCTTCTCCTGGGGAGGCCTGGTGCGCCACCTCCGGTGCATCCAGAGCCAGCAGTCCGGCGCTCTCCGGATGTGGCTCTCCTGAATGCTCGCGAGCTTCTGGGTGAGGGCGGCGACGGCGGCGTCCCTGTCCATATTGCGATAGGGCTCGACGTCGACGGGATCCTCGTACACCGCGCGATAACGGCCGGAGGCGATCGGATAACAGAACGCGGGGACCAGCGCCGCGCCGGTCTTGAGCGCGAACCAGCTCGCGACCGGGGTCGTCGCCGCCTGCCGGCCGAAGAAGTCGACGAAGACGGCGTCCTGGAGATGGACGTTCTGGTCGGTGACGACGGCGACGCACCCGCCCTCCCGCATCAACTTCCGCATCTGCGAGATGGCGCGGCTCTTGTAGACGACCTCGTTTCCGGAGATCGTCCGGATCTCCTCGAGCCAGCGGTTGAGGTAAGGGTTGTCCTGTTCGCGTGCCACGAGGTGGAGCTTTCCCACGCGGTAGCCGTGAGCCACTCCGTGGAGCTCCCAGTTTCCGAAGTGGGCCGCGATCAGGATGACGCCCTTGCCGCGCCGCCGCGCTCGCTCCAGTCTCTCGATCCCTTCGAACTCGAAACGGGGCTCGAGCTCCGCCCAGCTCGGACGGCCGAGAGTCAACATCTCGAAGAGCATGGCCCCGAAATGCCGGAAGGCGCCTTCGGCGATCGCCCGCTTCTCCGCGGCGCTCTTTTCGTCGCCGAACGCCATGTCCACGTTCCCGAGCGTGATCTTACGGTGGCGGGCGTCGAGCGCGTACACGAGACTCCCGAGAGAGCGCCCGATCGCGAGCCGCGCGGCGTGGGGAAGAAGGCCCGCCGCGGCGCCGGCGGCGCGGGCGAGGAGATACTCGGCTTGGTGCTTCATCGGTTGAGGGCTCGGCCCGAACACGAAAGAATAACACCGAAGCCGGGATGGAGAAAAAGCGGCTTCACGGCAGCCGTTCGAGAAGAGCCTCGAGCACCGGCCGGTCGAGGATCTCGGTCTCGACTCGAATCACGTAAAGGGGAATCGCACCCGGAGCCGATACCATTTTCACCGCATCCTTCCCCGTGGTGAGGACCGCCACGGCTCCCTTCCGCTTCGCTTCCTCGGCCAGAGACTTCACCTCCGCCGGGTCCCACCAGTGGTGATCGCGGCGCGCGGCGGTGAAGACCACGTCCGCGGGGATCGATTCCAGGACCCGCTCCGGGCGCGCGACCCCGAGGAGCACTCCCACCCGGCGTCCGCGGAAACTCTCGGGCCCGAGGACCTCGGAGCCGTCCAGCGAAGCGAAGCCCACGAGCCGGTTTCGCGCGCGAATCGAGGGGAGCTCGGGCGCCGCCCGGCCGACGAGGCGGCGCAGCTCCTCCCCCCCCGGGGCATCCTCGCTCCACCGAGTCCAGACGACGGCATGGGCGCGCGAGAGGCTCCCGAGCGGCTCGCGCAGCCTTCCGTACGGAAGGAGGCGCAGACTCGCCACCGGCTCGTGCGCGTCGAAGCAGACGAGGTCGAGGTCGCGGCGGACCCGACGGTGCTGAAAACCGTCGTCGAGCAGGATGAGGTGGGGGCCCAGGAGATCGACGAGCTCGCGACCGGCGGCGGCCCGGTTCGGTCCGACGGCGACCACCAGGCCCGGGACTCCGCGCGCCAGCTCGAGAGGCTCGTCGCCGGAGTCTTCCGCCGACGCGAGGATCCGTTTTCCATCGGAGACCAGAACGAAAGCGGACCGTGACCGCCGGCCGTAGCCGCGCGACAGCACCGCCACCCGGTCGCGGCCGAGGAGCTCGCGCGCCAGAGCCGCGACGAACGGAGTCTTCCCGCTTCCGCCGACGGTGACATTGCCTACGCTCACGACCCCCCTGGACGGAAAGCTCGTCGACGCCTCGGGGTTGCGGTCGTAGTGCCGGTTCCGAAAGTAAACTCCCGTTCCATAGAGCCAGGAAAGAGGGGCGCCGAGAAGGCTCATGGCAGAATCTCCCGAAGCGCCGAGAGGGTGCGGCTCGCGGCCCCGCGATTCTCTTCGACGACGGCGAGGGCCTTCCTGGAGAGCTCCTCGCATCGGTCCCGACTCGCGAGGAGACCGCGAAGGACGCTCTCGAGCTCCGCCTCGTCCCTCACCTGGAGCGCGGCTCCGGCATCGAGAAACACCCGCGCGATGTCGTGGAAGTTCTGCATGTGGGGGCCGAAGAGGACCGGCTTTCCCCAGGACGCGGGCTCGATGATGTTGTGCCCGCCCCAGGTCGCGAGGCTTCCTCCGACGAAGGCGTAGTCCGCCTCGGCGTAGACCGAGGCGAGCTCCCCCAGGGTATCGAGAACGAGCACGTCCGCCTTCCCCGCATCGTCGCCGCGGGAGCGCCGGGCGGCACGGAGGCCGCGAGACGAGGCGAGCTCGAATACCGCGTCGAACCGGGCCGCGTGCCGCGGCGCCACGACGAGGAAGAGGTCCGGCGCCGAGAGGCGGAGGCGCTCGAACACCGAGAACAGGATCCGTTCCTCGGGGTCGAGGGTGCTCCCCGCGACGAGAATGCGGCGGCCCTCGGGGGCTACGCGCGCCGCCGGTCTCCTGGCTCCATCCGGGGCGGCGTCGAACTTCAAGTTCGAGACGACGCGGACCGACGACGGAGCCGCGCCCAGAGCTTCGATCCTCCGCGCGTAGGTCTCGTTCTGCATGAGCAAGCGATCGATCTCCTTCAGGTAGCGCTTCAAGAAGAACCGGATCCGGAGATAGCGGGGAAACGACCGGTCGGAGATCCTTCCGTTCGCAAGGAGCGTCACCGCACCCGCCCGGCGCGCCTCCCGAAGGAGGTTCGGCCAGATCTCGGTCTCGATGACGACGAGCGCTCTCGGTCGAACCCGAGCCATCGTCCTTCGCAGGATGAGCGAGAGGTCGAATGGGCAGTAGAAGAGCTCATCGATTCCCGGGAGCCTTTCTTCGGCCACCTTGCGCCCGGTGGGCGTGGTGACCGAGAGCGCGAGCTTCGTGCCGGGAAACGCCTCGCGCAGGTGGGGCACGAGGATGCCCGCGGCGATGACTTCGCCGACGGAGACCGCGTGGATCCAGATCGAGCGCTCGTCCCCGCTGCTGCCCCCGGCTCCGAACAGGCGCTCGCGAAGACTGTCCCCGAATCCCGGCTCCCGCAGGCTGCGGTAGAGGAAATAGGGGGCTGAAAGGACGAGGGCGCACCCGTAAAGAAAGCTGTACAGGAGGTACATGAGCCGCTGTTGGAGGAAAATACTATAGTTCGGGCCGTCTTGACGCTCCGGACGGCCGGGGCCTATACTCGGGCGCCGGCCCGCGCTCTCGTTCCGCTTTCCTCGAAAGGGAGTCCTCGATGGCAATCAAGGTTGGGATCAATGGATTTGGACGCATCGGAAGGAACGTCTTTCGAGCGGCGATTCAGGACGCGGAGATCGACATCGTCGCCGCGAACGACGTGACCGACGCCGCGACGCTCGCGCATCTGCTCAAGTACGACTCGGTTCTCGGGAACCTCAAGGAAGACGTGCGCGCCGAGGGAGACACCATCTTCGCCGGCGAGGAGAGCTTCAAAGTTCTGAAAGAGAAGGACCCGGCGAACCTGCCGTGGAAAGCTCTCGGGGTCGATATCGTTCTCGAGTCGACCGGTCTGTTCACCAAGCGGGACGACGCCGCCAAGCACCTCTCCGCCGGCGCGAGGAAGGTCATCATCTCCGCTCCCGCCAAGGGGGAGGACATCACCATCGTGATGGGGGTGAACGACGACAAGTACGATCCGTCGAAGCACCACGTGCTCTCGAACGCTTCCTGCACCACGAACTGCCTCGCCCCGGTCGTCAAGGTCCTGCACCAGGAGTTCGGCCTGAAGAAGGGCATCATGACCACGGTGCATTCCTACACCAATGATCAGAAGCTCCTGGATCTGCCGCACAAGGACCTCAGGAGGGCGCGGGCGGCGGCGCTCTCGATGATCCCGACCACGACCGGAGCCGCCATCGCCGTCACCAAGGTGCTCCCCGAGCTCGAGGGACGACTCGATGGAATCTCGGTGAGGGTCCCGACTCCGAACGTCTCGTTGACCGACTTGACCGCCGTTCTCGACAGCAGGGTGACGGCGGAGCAGGTGAACCGGGCTTTCGACGACGCCGCCCGGGGGAGCCTCAAGGGGATTCTGGCCGTCTCGCACGAGGAGCTGGTCTCCAGCGATTTCCGGGGGAATCCGAACTCCTCCATCGTCGACGCCCCGTTCACCAAGGTGGTGGACGGAGACGCGGTGAAGGTCCTCTCCTGGTACGACAACGAATGGGGCTTCTCCTGCCGGGTGATCGACCTCATTCACCTCATGGCCAACCGGGGCCTCTAGCGCACCCGTACCGCGGTCGCGGGCGGAAGCGGAAAATGGGGCCCGTAGCCTCGTCGCAATGCCGGACATCAAGATCCTCTACATAGAGGACGACCCAGCGCAGCGGAGCACCCTCGCGGCGAGCCTCAGGGACCGCGGCTTCGATGTGGTCGAGGCCGCTTCGGGCGACGAGGGCCTGAATCTCCTCTCCGACGACACCAGCGTCGTCCTCTGCGATCTCAACATGCCGGAGATGGACGGGCTCGAGGTCCTCCGGCGGGTCCAGCGCAAGAACCCCGCCCTGCCCTTCATCCTCCTGACCGCCCATCCATCGATTCCCCTCGCGGTTTCGGCCATCGTCGAAGGCGCCCAGCGCTTCCTCATCAAGCCCGTGAGCCTGGACGAGATGGAGATCAGCATCCATCAGGCGATCGAGTTCGCCCGGCTGCAGCGATGGCAGCGCGAGGCCGAGGAGCAGATCCTCCGTCTGGTGGAGGCGGTTCCGGTGCCCTACATCATCACCCGGCTCCGGGATGGCAAGATCCTCTACGCCAACCGGCACCTGGCGGAGCTCGTGGGTCTCTCACAAGAGGAGATGAAGAGCCGCAACACCGTGGACTTCTACTACGACCCCGACAAGAGGGTGGAGGTCCTGGAGCGGCTGAAGCGGGAAGGCTTCGTCACGGACATGGAAGTCCGGGTGAAGCGCGCGGACGGCTCGCCGATGTGGACGGTTTTCTCGCTCGGACTCTCCGAGATGGCGGGAGAGAAGGTCGTCCTCGGCGGGTTCCTCGACATCACCCGTCGAAAGGACCTCGAGGACAAGCTCCATCTCTACTACGAGGTGTTCAAACACTCCGTCGACGGCATCATGGTGGTCGACAAGGACGGGCGCATCCTCGAGCGCAATCCTTCGCACGAGAAGCGGACCGGCTACACCGACGAGGACCTGAAGGGAAAGACGATATTCGATTCTGCTCACTCCGGAAAAAGCTGCCGAGGTCCGGCGGGCGATGGAGCGCGACGGCCGGTTCACGGGGGAGCTCGAGGGCAGGGGCAAGGACGGCGAGCCCATCCCGGTCCTGGTGAGCGTCTTTCCCATCCATGACGCGCACGGAAAACTCGACCTTTTCGTGAGCATGGGACGCGACATCACCGCGATCAAGCGAGCCCTGACCGACCTCGCGGAGACCAATCGCGAGCTGAGGCAGACTCAGGCCCAGCTGGTCCAGTCGGAGAAGATGGCTTCCCTCGGCGGGCTCGTCGCGGGGATCGCGCACGAGATCAACACCCCGGTCGGCGCCATGACCAGCATGCACGACACCCTGGTGCGGGCGCTCGCCAAGCTGAAGGAGCACTTGAAGGAAACCGCTCCGGAAGCCTTCGAGAGCGATCCCAAACTGAAGTCGCTCTTCGCCATGATCGACGAATCGAACCAGGTCATCCGGTCGGGCGCTTCGAGGGTCGCGGAGATCGTGCGAAGGCTCCGGAGCTTCGCCAGGCTGGACGAGGCCGAGCTGAAGAAAGTGGACGTCCACGAAGGGCTCGAGGACACCCTCACGCTGGTCCATCACGAGATCAAGCACAACATCCAGGTCGTGCGCGATTACGGAAAGCTGCCCATGATGTCGGTTTTTCCCAGCCGGCTGAACCAGGTGTTCCTCAACCTCCTTAATAACGCCCGTCAGGCCATCCGCGAAAAGGGCACGATCACGATAAAAACCTGGGTCGAGGACCGGACCGCAAACATCGCCATCGCAGACGACGGCATCGGGATACCCAAGGAGAACCTCGCCCGCATCTTCGATCCGGGCTTCACCACCAAGGGTGTGGGGATCGGCACCGGGCTCGGGCTCTCGATCTGCTATCAGATCATCAAGGACCATCGCGGCCGGATCGACGTCGAGAGCGAGCTCGGTAAGGGCGCGACTTTCACCGTACGGATACCCACCAACCTCAACGAAATCCTGGGCGTTTCCTGATATAATCAGAAAAACCCCAATTCGGCCGGTCCTTTTCGTTTTCCGGGCTTTGCCCTGTGCGCGAACTACGTAATCGAGTCCGGGCGAGCGACCGATAAGAGCAGCGGGGCCCGAGGCCCTTGCCTCCCCGAGCGGGAGCGAGGAGATTGAGCGAAGCGAAGAGCGAGCGAGCAACCAAGGATGAGGAAATAGGATGCCCGCGAGGAACCCGATCCCCCTCGAAGGGGTGTTGAACTGCTGGAACGACCCGTACGATCTTCCGGATCTCCTTCTGGCGGTCAGCCGCTCGGGAAAGACCGGGCGGCTTTCGTTCTCGAATCCCGAGGCCGACAAGACCATCTACGTGAAAGACGGCAAGATCGTCTTCGCCGAATCCTCGTCCGACGACGACGCGCTGGGTCAATACCTCCTGCGCAACGGAGAGATCTCTCTCGACGACTTCACGCGCGTCTCGAAGCTGGTCACTCCGGGGAAGCGTCTTGGGGCGCTCCTCGTCGCCGAGGGCGTGCTCGAGCCCAAGGACCTCGTTCCCGCGGTCGTGGGCCAGGTGCGGGCCGTCATCCTGGGGCTGTTCCGGCGCACCGAGACCTGGTACGGGTTCAAGGAAGAGGAGCTGTCGCGCAAGGAATCGATAACCCTCGACATGCCGGTAGCCCAGTTGGTCCTCGAGGGGGTACAGCTCGTCGACAGCTGGCGGAGGATCTCGAAGGGCGTCGGCGACCTCGATTCCGTGTACCAGGTCGCCGGAGCCACCGAGGTCGAATGGTCCCGCCTGAGGCTGGAGTCGGAACCGACCGAGCTCCTCACCCTTCTGAGCACCCCGATGCGCATCGCCGACGTCTGCGCCGAGACGTCCATCGATGACTTCGACGCCTGCCGGTACCTCTGGGCTTTCAAGTCTCTCGAGTGGATCGAGCCCGCGGAGATTCCGGTGGAGGAAGCGCCGCAGCTCCCGGAACAGAACGAGGTGACCGAGGCAGCGGAGATGGCCGAGATGGCAGAGATGGCCGCCCCGTTCCCGATGACTTCGGCGGCTCCGGCCTCCGCTCCCCCGCCGCGCGTTCCCGATCTCGCGACGACCGTCATGAACCTGGAGCCGGCGGCGCCAATCCCGCAGCGGCTCGTGGAAACCAGGGTATCCGCGGTAAAGGAGTCGGCGGCTCCGCGGCCCCCGCAACCCCCGCCGCCGCCGCGCCCTGTCCCCGCGAACCTCCACCATACGCAGCTCGCGGTGGATTTGCCCGAGCCGGCGCCCCCGAGCGCGACGAGCCCGCAGACGACTCGACCGGACGTCGCTCCCGTTCCGAAGGGGGCCCCCCCAGCCGCGCTCCACCACACCCAGCTCTATCTCGACGTTCCGCCCGAGCCCGCGCGCAAGACCACGGGTGAGATGATGGAAGCGATTCTCGAGGGGCACGGCGACGCACCGAGCGCTTCCGACGAGCCCGAAGCTCCCGAGTCTCCACAGGTTCCCAATAGCGCCACTCAGTTCTTCCCTTCAGCGAGCGCTCTACCGCCTCGAGCTCCGACCAAGGCGCCCGAGCCTCCCGAGGAGGATTTCTTCAGCAGCTCGCCCGGATTCGCCTCGTTGTCCCTCGACTACGCGGCCGCGCCCCCTCCGGAGCATCCTCTGCCCAAGGTGGCAACGAACGAGCCTTCGTTCTCGACCTTCTCGGAGCTTGCGCCGCCGCACGCCGAAGAGGAAATGCCGCTCATCGAGGCGACGGTCATCGAGGCCACCGTGGTCGAAAGCGTTGAGCCCCTTCCTCCGGCGCTCGTGACCACGCAGCCCAGCGTCGCTCCCGGAGCTCCCGTGCCTGCCGGGGCGGCCGGACTCGAGTTCTTCGCGACGAATGACCCGTTCCGGACCGCCGACACGGCGGCGGCCCCGACGCCCTTCACCACCGACGATCCCCTCCGGTACGAGGAGACGTCGGTAGCCGCGTCTCTTCCGAGACGGCCGAGGACCGAAGAGCTCGACCTGGACCTCGGGCATTTCTTCAAAGGGGACGACGGCAAGTAGGCTCAGGACTTCAGCGTCAGCGGAATTCCCGCTACGAGAAGCACCACCCGCGAGGCCTCGCGCGCGAGGATCTGGTTCGCCTGCCCCTGTAGATCCCGGAACTCCCGAGCGAGCGGAGTCTCGGGAACGATGCCTTCGCCGACCTCGTTCGACACTGCGAAGGCCTCCCGCTCCCGCAGAACCGCCGCCAGGGACTCGACTTCGTCGAGAATCTCCTTCTCGCGGCACCCGCGCTCGAGACCGCGATGCTGGTAGAGGAGATTCGAAATCCAGAGGGTGACGCAGTCGACGAGAACGACCCCCTCCGCGGAGCGAACGGCCGCGACGACCTCGAGGGGAGCCTCGAGAGTCTTCCAGTGCCGCGGGCGATCCGCTCGATGTCGAGCGATCCGGGCGGCCATCTCGTGATCCTCGTCGGCCGAGACGGGAGCTGCTGTCGCGACGAAGAGGACCGGCCCGCCCGCCGCGGCGGCGAGGGATTGCGCGTAGCGGCTCTTGCCGCTCCGGGCTCCACCCAGAACGAGAGTCAGCACAGAGCCGCCACCAGCGCACAGGATTCGGCGATCTCGACGTTCGCGCCGAGAACGTCTCCGGTCATTCCCCCCAGTCGTCTTCGCGCGATGGCTCCGACCAGGAGACTCACGATGAGGACCGCCGCCCAGGAAAGAACGGCGAGGCTCCACGGAAACAGGAGCGAGATCGCCGCGGCGAGCACCGTCGATCCCAGGAGCTCGAACCTGCCCGCGCCTCCCGTCATCGCGGCGCCGAGGCCGGCGCTCCCGCGCGCGTACGGAAGGAAGAACCCGACGGCAACGGCCGTCCAGCGAGCGAGAGTCGGGGCGAGCACGAGCGCTTCCGCGGACGGAAGGGCCTCGACGGAGGCGATCTTCACGGCCAGGACCAGCACGAGTGCGATGACGCCGAAAGCGCCGACCGCGGGATCGCGCATGATGCGGAGCGCGTCCTCGCGAGTCGAGCCGCCGCCGAGCCCGTCGGCGAAATCGGCGAGCCCGTCGAGATGGAGACCGCGGGTCACCCAGGCGGAGAGCGCGACGACCAGCACCGCGACCACGAGCGAAGGCAGGTGCGGCTTCATGAGCCGAAGAGCGCCAAGCTGCAGAAGGCCGATTCCGGCCCCGACCAGAGGGAAGAAGAGCGCCGCGCGCCCCACTTCGACGCCTTCGAAGCTTCTACGGATGGGAACCCGCGTGAGGAATGCGAGCGCCGCGAGGAGCCGGGTCATGTTCTGCCGGAAACGCCGGCATCCGCGAACGTCGCCATCTCGTTGTGGGCGGCGATGGCCGCGCCGAGAACGGGCATCGCGAGCGCGGCCCCGGTTCCTTCGCCCAGACGCAGACCGAGATCGAGGAGCGGCTCGACGCCGAGGAAATCGAGAAGCGCGCGATGGCCGGGCTCCGTCGAGAGATGGGAGAAGAAGGCGTAGTCCTTCACCCGTGGCTCGAGCTTGAAGGCGACGGCGAACGCCGCGGAGGCGATGAACCCGTCGACGACGACCGCGAGCCGCCGAGCGGCCGCTTCCAGCGAGAGCCCGGCAAGGGCCGCGATCTCGAGGCCGCCGACCGAACGGAGCACCCCCAGGGGCTCGCGAGGCTCGAGCTCGTGAAGCGCGAGGGCGCGCTCGATGACCTCGATCTTGCGCCGCCGCCCCGACTCGTCGAGACCGGTGCCGGAGCCCGTCACTCGAGACGGCGGAAGGCCCGTCAGGGCCGCGGTAATGGCGCTCGCCGCGGTGGTGTTTCCGATACCCATCTCCCCGAGCCCGAGGAGAGCGACCCCCTCGGCGCTCGCCCGGCGCGCCTCGGCTCTCCCCCGCTCGACGGCTTCCTGCATCTCAGCTTCGGTCATCGCCGGCTCGCGAGCGAAGTTCTTCGTGCCCGGGGAGACTCCCACGTCGGCCACGACGACGTCTGCCTGCGCCGCGCGAGCGAGCGCGTTGATCGCGGCGCCGCCCGCGCCGAAATTCTTCACCATCTGCGCCGTCACTTCCGCCGGATAGGGGCTGACGCCTTCCGCGACGACCCCGTGATTCGCCGCGAAGACCACCACCCGGCGCCCGAAGGAAGTCGGCCGGTCCTGCCGCTGGATCGCCGCGAGGCGAATGGCGAGCGCTTCGAGCTTTCCGAGGCTCCCGGGTGGCTTGGTCAGCTCGCGCTGCCGGGCGCGCGCCCTATCGGCGAAATGCTCGTCCGGAGGCTCGATCGGGGAGCTCGACGTCCTCACCACGCCCGCGACCAGCTCGGCCCCCCCTGCTCGCCGTCCCGGAGCCTGGAATCGACCCCCGCTTCCTTCTCGACGTAACGGCCGAAGAGCCAGAGGAGGTCGGAGAGCCGGTTCACGTAGGCGAGGACGAGAGGGTCGACTCTTTCGCCTTCGTTGAGGAGCCGGACGATGACCCGCTCCGCGCGGCGGCAGACGGTGCGGGCGACGTCGTAGGCGGCGGAGACGGTGTTCTCCCCGGGAAGGGCCCAGTCGCCGAGGATCCCCTCCATGGATTCGATCTCGTTCACCTGCGTGGTGAGGGAGTCGACCATCTCCTGCGTCAGCCCGCCGGCCCCTCCCGTGACGGCGGCGCTCACGGTGAAAAGCTCTTTCTGGATGGTCTTCGTCGCCTCGCGGATCTTCGCGCTCGCGCAGATCGACCGCGCGAAGCCGAGGACCGAGCCCAGCTCGTCGATCGTTCCGTAGGTCTCGACCCGGAGGTCGCCTTTCGAGACCCTCTTGCCTCCGATGAGCCCTGTCTCACCGGCGTCACCTGTTTTTGTCGAGATACTCATCTCGTGTCTCCTTATTCAGTGCGCGCTCGCCTCCTCGGCGAGCGCGCTCCCGCGCTCCTCGCGCGGGAGGATGGGGCCCTCCGGGCCCCGCTCCTGACGATCTCGCTCACCAAAGCGCGCTCCCCGCGCTCCTCGCGCGGGAGGACGGCCCTCCGGGCCCGTTGCCGTGCCTCCAGTTGACCTCAAATGGCCGCATAGCGGGTCTTGCGCGCGAGGAGCACGAGAAACAGAGGCCCTCCCACGAGCGCCGTGATCGCGCCTACCGGAAGCTCGCTCGCTCCGAGAAGCGTCCGGGCGACGGTGTCGGCGGCGACGAGAAAACCCGCTCCCAGAAGCATCGAGCATGGAATCACGATGCGCAAATCTTCTCCGAACACGAGCCGTACGGTGTGGGGGACGATGAGGCCGACGAACCCGATCGGTCCCGCGACCGCGACCGCCACTCCCACGACGAGAGACGACGCGGCGTAGACCGTCCTCTCGACCTTCCGCACGTCGACTCCGAGCGCCGACGCCGCCTCTTCGTCCATCGCGATGAGGTGCAGATCGCGCGTGGAGTAGAGGAGCAGCAGGATACCCGGAAGGATGAAGAGCGCCATCCGCCAGACGAGGTCCACTCCCACGACGTCGAGCGTTCCCACCATCCACCGCAGGATCTGTAGAGCGCGGGTGTAGTCGGTGACGAACTGGATCATGAGCACGCCGGCGCCCGCGATCAGGTTCAGCACCACTCCGGCCAGGAGGAGCGCGCCCGGAAGGAACACCGGCCCGGAGGAAGCGAGCCGGTAAACGATGGCGACGAAGAGGGCGGAGCCGGCGAATGCCGTCAGGAAAACGAGAGGTACCCCGCCGAGGCTCGCCCCGAAACCTAGAGCGATGGCGACGCTCGCCCCGAGGGCCCCGCCTCCGGAGACCCCGAGTGTGAACGGCTCGGCGAGAGGATTGCGGAAGAGGGCCTGGAGCGCCGCTCCTACCGCGGAGAGCGAGGCGCCCACGATCATCGCGAGAAGCACCCGCGGAATGCGGAGCCGGAAGAAGATCGTTCGCGCGGTCTCGTTCGTCTGGAGCTCGTGCCAGGTGATCGCCTGGAATCCCGTCGAGAGCGCGACTCCGACCACGAGCGCTAGAAGCGCCGAGAGGCCGAGAAGGGCCCAGCCGAGACGCCTCGCCGGCGAGAGCGCATCGCCCTTCACCATTCCGACCACACGAAGGTGCGGCCCTCGATGCGGCCCGTCCGCACCCGCGAGTCGTCGAACGCGCCCGCGAGGACGTCTTCCTGGAGGACTTCCGAAGGCGGCCCCTGGGCGACGATTCTTCCCTCGCGCATGGCGAAGAGGGAGTCGAAGCTCGAGTCCAGCATCTGGAGATCGTGGGTGACTACGAGAGCGGTCAATCCCCGCTCTTCCCGGAGACGTCGGAGGGCGCTTCCGAGCTGCGCCCGGTGCTTGAGGTCGAGAGACGCCGCGGGCTCGTCGAGAAGGAGGATCCCGGCGCTCTGGGCCAGGGCCCGGGCGACGGACACCATCTGCTGCTCGCCCCCGGAGAGCTCGGTCACCGGACGCGGCGCGAGGTGAGCGGCGCCGATGTCCGCGAGCGCCCGCATCGCGATCTCCCGATCGGCCTCGTTCTCGAAGCGGAAGCGGGAGCCGTAGGGAGTCCTGCCGGTGAGAACCACCTCGAGCGCGGTGAAGGGGAAGACGCTTCGCTGCTGCTGCGGCACGTAGGCGATGAGGGTCGCGCGCTCCCGGCGCGGTATGTCGTCGAGGACACGGCCCTCGTACAGGATGCGTCCCTTCGTCGGCGTGAGGATTCCTGCGAGGAGCCGGAGAAGGGTCGATTTCCCGCAGCCGTTCGGGCCGATGAGGCCGGCGAAGCTCCCACGGGCGAGGGAGAGGGAGAGGTCGTGAAGGACAGCCAGGTCTCCGTAGGAGAACGAAAGCCCCTCGCCCGTGAGGATCGTCATTTCGGCATCGCGTCCGGATGAAGGCGACGGGCCATCTCCCACGCCGCCTGGACGGCGAACTGCGAAGGATGCACCAGCCTTTTATCGGTGAGAGGGTAGATCCTTCCGTCTTTCACCGCCTGGATGTCGACCGTCCGCCAGACGGCGGTGGGGTCTTCCGCGAGCTCGCTCATGCCGGGGACGGCGACGGGTGCGTTCAACGCCTGCACCATGTCGAACACCACCTCGGGATCGAAGACCACGAGAGCTTCGGCGCTGATCTGGGTGTAGTTGTGGGGCGCCTCCGGGGTGATCGGCTTTCCCCCCGCGATCTCGACGAGCGTCGTGAGGTAGCTCCCCCGGGTCGCGATGTAGACGTCCCGGAGCGTTCCCGGGAGGCGATCCACGACCACCAGAGTCCGGGGCCGAGGCCGCCCTCGAACCGCAGCCTCGATCGCGGAGAGCTCCGAGCGCATCGAATCCGAGAGGCGCCTGGCTCCCTCCGTGTTCCCCACCGCGCGGCCGATGGCATCGATTGCCTCGTAGATGTCCTCGAGAGACTGGCTTCCCACGACGAGAGTCTCGACCCCGAGGGCGTGAAGCCTTCGCTCGACCAGCGGCGCCTGGGCGTCCGAAAGGATGACCAGGTCGGGGTCGAGGACCAGAACCTGCTCGAGGTTGGTATTGGTCCATCCGCCCACGCGCGGAAGCTTCGCGACCTCCGGCGGGTACTCGCAGTAC
Organism: uncultured Acidobacteriota bacterium; assembly: GCA_963716925.1. Taxonomy (GTDB): domain Bacteria; phylum Acidobacteriota; class Vicinamibacteria; order Marinacidobacterales; family SMYC01; genus DAISKN01. Next base: position 875,016 of record CAVQUX010000006.1, read on the forward strand.
GTGGAGACCGCGACCACCCGATCGAACGCTCCGATGCCGTGGAGGATCTCGGTCGCGTTCGGCGAGAGCGAGACGATGCGCTCGACCGCGAAGAGCAGGGCGACGAAGTTCAGCACCGATCAGAACTCGTAGGCGACGCCGGCGAGGGCGTAGCGTCCCGGAGTGCGGAAGCCGCTGGCGTCGATGGTCTCATCGAGGAGGTTTTCGATCTTGCCGAAGAGGCGCAGCCCCGCGGGAAGGCGGTAGCTCGCCACCAGGTCCGCCTTGACGTAGCCGTCAAACCGATAGACCCGGCTCTGGAACGTCGTGAGGTCGAAGACGGGGGCGAGATAGCTCGAGGTGGCCAGGAGGTCGAGCGCGAGAGAGAAGCTCGAGCCGAAGCTCTTCGCCGCCACGAGAGTGAACTGGTGCCGCGGGATCGCGAACGCCTGTTCCTGGTCGGGCGAGACGCCCCGAGGGGGCTCGGCGTCGGTGAAGGTGTAGGAGGACTTGAGGTCGAGGCCCCGGAGCGGCGTCAACGATAGAGCGAGCTCGAGACCCTGGGTCACCCCCCCGTCGGTCGAGAGATACCCGCCGAAGCGGCCGAAGGGATCGGTTGCCGGATCGATGGCGCCGGAGAAGTCGAACACGATGATCTCGGAGAGCCGCGTGCGGAAGTACGTCACCTCCATCCTCGCTCGATCGGAGAACGCGACCTGCTCGATCCCGAGGTCGAAGGTGAGGGTGCTCTCGGGAGAAAGCCGCGGGTCCCCGTAGACCGAGTAGCCGAAGGTCGAGAACGAAGCGCCGAATCGCTCGTAGAGCGAGGGCGCGCGGTAGCCGCTTCCCACGTGGGTCCGAAGCCGCGTGCCCGTCGAGGGGAACGCGTAGCCCGCGGAGAGATCGAACGTGAGCGCATCGTCGGGAGCGTCGAACTCGATTCCCTGATACGGCGAACCTCCCTCGGGCTCGAATCGGGGCTCATCGAGAGAGAAGAACTGGGCCCGCGCGGATCCCGAGAGCAAGAGGGCTCCTTCGAGAAGCGACACCTGGTCCTGTACGTAGAGGGTATGGCTCGACTGCGAGACGTCGGTGCTCGAGCCCGCCTGAGATGGATCGGGAATGCTGCGGTTCTCGAACGATTCCCGCTCGAGCTCGTAGCCGGCGTGAAGGACCTGGCGATCGCCCCACTCGTAGTCGCCGCGGGCGGCGAAGGTGTGGATTCCGCCGTCGTAGATGTCGGCCGAGGGGACCGACGGCTCGAACGGCGACGCGCCGAGCGGACCTTCGTCGAAGCGCCTCGTGGTGATGAGGCCGTGATACCGCAGGCTGTAAGAGAAGGCGGCGCTCGGCTGCTGTTCGTAGGTGAGAAGGCTCGAATAGAAGCTCCCCTCGCGGCGGTTATCGGGGTCGTTGGCCGAGGGTACGTAGTTCACGTTCGGGATCGCCTCGATCTCCCCCTCGGGAAGAGCTCCTAGAGTCACGGGGCTTTCGTTCAAGGCGAGCTGGGCGTCGGATCCGTAGAAGCGGAACGAGAGGCTCGAGTCCGGGGTCATCTGCAGGAGCGCCCGGCCCTGGAAGCTGGTGTTGCGCGACTCGTCGTCGCCGTCGACGCCTTCGGAGACGTTCACGTGAGAGGCGCCGACGCTGTAGAGGAAGCGGTCGCGCACTCCTCCCGAGACCGACGCCACCCCGCGGAAGAAGCCGAGGCCCCCGCCCTCGACGAGGAAACTTCCCCGGGGCTTACCGCCACCGGAGGAGGTGACGATATTGATGACGCCGCCGCCGGCGTTCGACCCATGGAGGGACGAGCCCGAGCCCCTCAGGATCTCGACGCGGTCGAGGTCCGGCGCGACGAGGTTCTCGATGTAGGACGAGGCGTCTCCCTGCGGCGCCGACGGATCGCGCAGCCGCGCGCCGTCGATCAGGATCGCCGTGTCCTCGGTACGGAGACCGCGAATCTTGAGAGAGGTGAACGAGCCGGGCCCGCCGAGCTGCTCCATACGGACTCCGGGGACCATCCGAATCGCTTCGGGGACGAAGTACTCGTCCCGCGTCTCCATTTCGTCGGAATCGACGACGCTCAGGGTCTTGGTACTGTCGGAGAGACGCTGGGCCCGGTCGGCGCCGGTCACCACGACCGACTCCGACACCGCGGCGAGCTCGAGACGGATCTCGACCTCCGAGGGATCGTCGCCTTGGATGCGCACCGGGGCGACGCGGGTGGCGAACCCGGGCGCGGAGACCGACGCGAGATAGCTTCCGGGCGCGAGCGCTTCGAAGCGATGCGTGCCGAGGTCCGAGGCGACGACCGAAGTCGTCCAGGACGCATCGCCTCTCGTGAGCTGAATGCGGGCTCCGGGTACCGAAGCGTATTGCGGGTCGAGGACGCGAACCGTCAAATCGCCCGCGAGAGCGGGTGATGCGAAGCAGACGAATACCATCGACAAGAGACGAGGACGCACGGGTGACCTCCCTGCCACTCCCATCTGGCAGAACGGGACCGACGGAGCGTGAGGTCTCGGGGTGGGATGCCTCGAAACCGGACTCTTCCCATCGAAGAGCTCTCCGACTTCTCGGCTCGGGCAGGTTTCCTGACTTTCGGATGAAGCGCCTTCACTCGCCTTCCCCCCGGCCGCGAGCCGGGAGTGGCTGCCATTCGATGGCCTGAGCTTCGACTCTCCGATTACAGTGGCGTGGGCCGTTGGGGTCTCACACCCCATTCCCTTTTACCCGCCAATCGGGCACCCGAGCCTGTCCACTAACGAGGGGCATTCTAGTGCATCCGACGAGGCAACGGCAACTGGGCTATAATCACGACTTTGCCATGAAGAAGCTGAGCGTTTCCCGTCTCGATGTGAAGGGGCGGCGAGTCTTCGTCCGCGTGGACTTCAACGTCCCCCTCGAGAACGGCGCCGTCTCTGACGACACCCGGATCCGGGAAACGCTCCCGACTTTGAGGCTCCTCATCGAGCGCGGGGCCCGGCTCGTCGTCGCCTCCCATCTCGGCCGTCCCAAGGGAAAACCGAAGCCCGAGTTCAGCCTCGCTTCCGTGGCGGAACGTCTCTCGACCCTCCTCGGACGACCGGTCAGCTTCGTCGGCGAGGTCGCGGGACCGTCCGTGGACGCGGCCGCGGGAAAGCTGGCGGAGGGCGAGGTGCTGCTCCTCGAGAACCTTCGCTTCGATCCGGGGGAAGAGGCGAACGACCCGGTCTTCGCGAAGAAGCTCGCCTCGATGGCGGAGCTCTACGTCAACGACGCTTTCGGCGCCGCCCATCGAGCGCACGCCTCGACCGAGGGCATGGTGAAGCATTTTCGGCTGGCAGCGGCGGGGCTTCTGATGGAAAAGGAGCTCCACTACCTCGGGATGGCGCTCTCCTCCCCTCCCCGCCCGTTCGTCGGGCTTCTCGGCGGCGCCAAGGTCTCGGACAAGATCGACGTCGTGCGGTCGCTCCTTTCGAAGGTCGACCGGCTCCTCATCGGCGGCGGCATGGCCTACACCTTCCTTCGGGCGAAGGGCCTTCCCACCGGCAAGTCTCTCGTCGAGGAGGACAAGGTCGAGCTCGCCCGCGAGCTTCTCTCCGAAGGAGGAGCGAAGCTCGGGCTTCCACAGGACCACGTGGTGGCGTCTCGATTCGAGGCCACCGCCGAGATTCGAACCCTTCCCATCGGGGAGATCCCCGACGGCTGGATGGGACTCGACATCGGCCCTGCGACCGTCGCCTCCTACGGCGCGGACCTCCGGAAGGCGAAGCTCGTGGTCTGGAACGGCCCGATGGGAGTCTTCGAAATGGAGCCCTTTGCAAAGGGAACGGTGAAGCTCGCGGAGATCTTGGCCGGAACCGACGCCACCAGCATCGTCGGCGGCGGAGACTCGGTGGCCGCGTTGCACCGCGCCGGCGTCGCCGAGCGAATCACTCACATCTCGACCGGTGGAGGAGCGTCCCTCGAGTTCCTCGCGGGTGAGAAGCTTCCCGGAGTCGAGGTCCTGACCGATGCGTAGACCACTCGTCGCCGGCAACTGGAAGATGCACATGAAGCTCGGCGAAGCCGCGGAGCTCACCCGGAGGGTCGTCGACGGATGCCGGGCCTTCAACGACGTGGACATCGTTCTGATGCCCCCGTTCACCGCGCTCTCGACGGTTGCCTCCGGCATCGCAGGAAGCTCGATCCGCCTCGGAGCCCAGGACCTCCATTGGGAGGAAAAGGGTGCTTACACCGGAGAGATCTCGCCCGTGATGTTGAAAGACGTCGGATGCGCCTACGCGCTGGTCGCGCACTCGGAGCGGCGCCAGCTCTTCGGCGAGACCGACCGGAGCGCGAATCGAAAGGTGCTCGCCGCCCTCGCGCACGACGTCGCCCCCGTCCTCTGCGTCGGCGAGTCGGACGCAGAGCGCGACCGCGGCGTGACCTTCGTCGTCGTCGACCGGCAGGTCAAAGAGGGGCTCAAGGACGTCGCCGAGAGCCAGCTCCACAGGCTGGTCGTCGCCTACGAGCCCATCTGGGCCATCGGCACGGGGCGGACCGCCACCCCGGCCCAGGCCGAGGAGGTGCACCAGTCGATCCGGGGCCAGCTCGCGAAGCTCTTCGGGAGCCAGGCGGCCGCGAAAGTGCGCATCCTTTACGGCGGCAGCGTCAAAGCAGATAATGTAGACGACCTCATGGCCGAGGCCGACATCGACGGAGCCCTGGTTGGGGGAGCGAGCCTCGACGCCTCGTCCTTCACCCGAATCTGCGGCTTCCAGCGGAGAAAGTAAGTGATTCTGACGATTCTGTTCACCATCATCCATGTCCTGGTGTGCCTGTTCCTCATCCTCGTGGTGCTCGCGCAGCAGGGAAAGGGCCAGGACCTAGCGAGTGCCTTCGGCGGAGCGGGATCGCAGACCGCCTTCGGCGCCCGCGGCACCGCGACGCTGCTTTCCAAGATCACCGCCGGCGCCGCCGCGATCTTCATGATCACTTCGCTGACGCTGAGCTTCCTGAGGCCCGCCGGTACCACCCGGACCGTGGTCCCGGACGTGCCGGCCCCGGCGAGCGAGACGACACCGTCGACCCCGTCCGAGGAGACGGCGACGCCGGTTCCGCCTCCCGCAGAGGAACAGCCGAGCGAAACGCCGCCGCCTGCCACGGAGACGCAGCCCGAAGCGACGTCGACCACTCCACCGCCGAACTAGAGGCAGTCGTTCTCGTCTTGCGGTCCCGGCGCCGCGTCTTTATAATGACGCTTCCTTTGGGCCTGCCCAGGCCCGGAGTGCCCACCCAAGTTGCCGAAGTGGTGGAATTGGTAGACACGTACGCTTGAGGGGCGTATGGAGCGATCCGTGGGGGTTCGAGTCCCCCCTTCGGCACCAAGTCGGGAGTTGAGTAGTGGTCTCAATCACTTACGGTGCTGACGCGAGTGCGTTGGCCACATTCTGACCACATGCGGAAAAACCGGTGGGGCCTACGCGTGCACCGGGCGGGTTCATTTCAAAAGGTTCCAACGGATACGCACGGCGGTCTCTATGACTCGGCCCGGATCATTTCTTCTTAGTTTTCTTCGCCGGCTTGGACTTGCCGGTGCTGGTTTCGCCGCTGTGGCTTGGTTTGCGGTTGATTTCGTGAAATAGCTTCTCGGCTTCCTCGAGGACGGGCTTCCAAAGGATCTCGTCACAGCGGCAGCTGACGTCGAACTCATACACCAGAAGACGAATCACCGCCTCAAGTGAGACCCGCATTGTCGGGAAATGAATATCCTTTAGCGCTCCCTTACGGGAAAGGGCGCCGTGGTGGTCGAGACTTCCACGGATCTGAACGTGGGCGGGGGGCGTCGTGGGATTCGAGGGCGCCCGTACGTAGTCATAACGAAATACCCACTCCTTCCCAAGCACGTCCTTCTGGTACTGAAAGCTTGACTCCCTTACCCGCAGCCGGTGACCTCCTTGATGCGGCACGCGCTCCAACAAAATCATGAGACGGAGATACCACCCGTTTGTCAGAACGAGGGGATTTACACCGCCGGGTCCACTCAATGCGCCGAGTAACCTGTCGTCGTCGTACTGCGTGAACTGGACGTGGCTGGTGTTGTCCATCACCGTGAGGTTGAGAATTAGTGACGACAGATCTCGAAATGCTGTGAACGAAGATGGGCCACCGAGTTTGAATGCCTCGGTCAGTCCGCGGACTTCGCCGAGGAGCTTCTCGAGGTTAGGCGGCTTGGAAGAGCTCGTCGGTTTCCGGCAGTAGGCGAGCCAGAATAAGGAGGTCGGACGCGGCGCCCGGATCCTCGAGCAGGTTCTCGCGGTAGCGGCGGATCAATTCCTTCGCGGAGAGGCCGAAACGCTTGAGAGCCTGCCGGTCGATGAGCGCCACCAGCTCGACCCGGTTCAGAGTGCGTTCCTGGGCTCCCATGTTGGCTACCTCCCTCAGCTGCTGTGATACGACAGCTTTGATTATGTGGCACCGTTAAAAACGGCGCAAGCCCGAAGGGGGGACGGGGCTTCGAGGGAGCCCGCCGGACGAGACGGAACCTATGAGCGGTCCGGGTATTCGCCTGTCCGCGTTTTGTCCGTGAACCTGTCCGGGACACCCCCGAACAGCACCGCACCGAGATTCAGGGCGTCAGAGCGCGCGGCACACGCGGGATTTTCGCGGCTATTCGGCGCTGGTGGGGCGGGAGCGCAGAGGCTCATAACCCAAGAGTCCCCGCGCCGATCTTCGTGAGCGCGCTTGGCCACGGCTTGACCACGAGATTTCCGGAAGCCCCCGAAAAAGCCGATCGAGAACATTGGAGAGATCCGAGTAAGTCACTGTGAAATAAGGCCAGACGAAAAATCTCGTAAAGTGCGATAGGGTGCCTGCCCACTCCCCCTTTGGCACCATCAGCGCGTTGGTTCGCAGCAAGTCCTCTTGAAAAAAGGGATGACCGGATTACGCTTCTCGGAGCAATCACAGTGTCAGCGCCCGCTCCAGAATGTCTCCAAGTTTCGGTGCGTTCCTAGGCTCGTGACCCCACGAAGACTAGAATCAATCAAGAGGGGTGGGCGGCTTCCCAACATACGCCGGCGCCTGGCCTCCAAGTAGGGCAACCTCACAGCCCCGCAGGGACACGCTTTTCGAAGTACGTCGCCAGTCTCTTGTGCCAATTCGCAGTACATCTGGCCCGTACGAAACAACGCGGTCGCGCTCCTTGACAATGTGAAATCGCGGCGCGGGCTCGTTTCCGAGCAACGCCTATTGATACTTCCACGGAGACCGGGAGGGCCGTCGGTGTCCGACACGCGCCGACGCATCCATGGCTCTCGCTATCTCGTCGCTTCGGACAAACGCGTTCACCCCATACTGAGTATTTGGCGTTCTCGCGGGGAATACCCTATACTTTTCCCCGTTCACTAAGAAGTTGACCCGACCTCTGACGACATTGCCATGTCCAACCCGCAGCGAAAAGACAACGGCCAAAGCGTCCAGACGGGTGACATCTCGGACGCCAACGGCGAACGATATCTGGAAGAGCGAGCCAGAGACAGTTCGGCGATACCTGATTAAATGACTTGGGGAAGGGCGGTCCGCGCGGCTCTGTTGGCGCTCATTGCCGTGGTGGTCGGTGTTACCGTCGTCGTGGGGTTGATTTTCATCCCAAGATCCCAGGTTCAGAAGCTCCAGGAGCTCACCGCGGTCGAGCGCTTCACAGCCGAGAATGACGCCCGGCGCACCCTTGCGCAAATCATTGGTGGCGTCGGCCTTTTCATCGGCCTGTTCGTGACCGCGAGACGGATCGGGCGCGCAATGGAACAATCCGCGGCCGCGGCGCACAGAAGCGCCGAGACGGCGCGAGCAACACTCGAGGTGAACAGGACGCACGCGCATGAAACCCTACGTCTTTCCCGCGAGGGCGAAATCACCGCTCGCTTCAACCACGCAATCACGCACCTCGCAGACGAAAGCACCGAGGTTCGGCTTGGGGGTATTTATGCGCTTGAACGCATTGCACGAGATTCAGAGCGAGACCATCGGACCGTTTTCGAGGTCCTGACGGCGTTCGTCCGGGAAAGATCACGATTCGATGAAGACACCGCGTTCGAGACGAAGAATCTAGATGGAAAACCTACTGCAGTTCGCACACGAATCACAGCGGACGCCCAGGCCATTCTCACCGTTATCGGCCGGCGCATTCTCGGATACGGGGAACGCCTTCACGACAGAGACAAGGAGCCTTACCTTGACCTGAGCAATACAAACCTCTGGGGCGCGGACCTCAAGAATGGGAATTTCAGCGGCGTACGGTTCCACGGCGCCCACCTCGAGGAATCAACCTTGGATCATGCAAATCTCGAATTCGCCGAATTCACCAGGGCGCACTTGCAGAACACCCATGCTTGGTACGTTCAAGCTCAAGGCGTTTCTCTGGACCACGCAAACCTCTTCGGAGCAAGCCTCGCGGCAGCGAACCTCAAAGAGGCAACTCTCAATGACGCTGATCTACGCCGCGCATGGTTGTCGGGAGCTCGCTTGGACGGCGCGGAGCTGACGAAGACGGACTTGCGTGAAGCAGACTTGTCGGGCGCTTCTCTGCGCGGCGCACAATTAGCGGAAGCAAAGTTGGAGGGCGCGAACTTTACGGATGCGCATCTAGAGGGAGCGAACCTCGGAAGTGTTCATGACAAAGAGCGGCAAGAGAACGAGCCAAAGGAGGGTCTGCCGTATCGGGACTTGACCGCGATCGGACTCACGCAAGAACAAATCAACTCGGCAATCATCGACGAGTTCACCATACTCCCGGGGGATTACCTCGAGAAGAAGGAACAGGAGGAATAGAAACATCGATTCGCTCACCGGCGCACGGGTTCGATCGAACCGGCTCACCGCGCCGTACGGACAGTCGCGTGCGCGCTGTCCTTCGGCGAGGGGGATAGCGTGCCTGCCGTGGAACCCAATCCCTACGAAGTTCCGAGTACCCCAGGAACGCGGTCTCCCGCGCGCATCGGGTTGGGGCATCTGGTCGGCGGTCCCCCTTTCCGTGCTCCTCTCCTCCTTGGCATCTCAGGAGATTTGGATGCCCATCGCGCTTGCCGAGTTCATCGTCCCCATCCAAGAGAGCATTTTGTCTTCACGTTGGTGTTTCGCCGACACCATGAGCACGCCGTAAGACGGCGCGTCGTTAGAACCGCAGTCTACTTGGTGACGCTTGTCGCAGCGCTGAAGCTTGCCGGCGCCCACGGGTGGTCCATCGCAGAGGTTCCGCCGTGACGGCGGGATATATCGAGATCCCCGGAGTACGGGCAGTCCTCGCCGGGGTTGGCCGGCGTCGCCAGCCCCTTTGACAAAAGCCCGGAGACAGGCGTTAATAAAGCTGTATTCAATTTCCAATCGAATAGGCCCTGGTCTGGTCCCGGAAGCCCCCTCGCCTTGGATGGCGAGCGGGGGCCCGTGGACATTCGTCCAGGCCGTTGCCAAGGCGAGTCGTGCGCGGAAACCTGAATCTGACGAAGCTGCCCGCGATTCTCCGCGCGTTCTACGCCGAGCGGAAGAGCGGCATTCTTCATTTCTCCTGCCACCCGAGCCCACGGCGCATCCTCTTCCAACAGGGCCGAATCGTGCGCGTCGAATCCGATGCGGAGTCGGAACGATTCGGCGAAGAGCTGGTGGGGTCGGGCAAGGTGCAGCGAGCGGAGCTCAACCTGGCGCTTCAGCTCGCAACTCGCGAGGGAACGAGCGTGGGAGCCGCCCTCGTGAAGATGAAGCGTCTCACGGCGGAGGAGCTGAAGGAAGCGGAGATCCGGCGCATGAACGGGATCCTCCATTCCCTCGTGGCCTTGACCGCGGGCGAGTTTCGTTTCGAGGAAACGGAGAATCCGACGGCCGAGGAAGACGGCTTCGAGATACCCGTCGAAAAGGTGATTCTCGACGGCGTGCGGCGTATCGCGGACGCCACCCTCCTGCGCACGCTTGTCGGAGACTTGCGAGCCCCCCTGCGAACGACGCCGGGCTCGCCGCTGCCGGTGTTCGGGATCAAGATGACACCGGTCGAGCGCGGCCTTCTCGAAGCGACGCGCGCGCGGCCACCGTTCACCACCGAGCAACTCATCTCCGGCACACGCCTCAGCGAGATCGATGCGCTGCGCGCCGTCTATGCCCTAATTTCGATCGGGCTTCTGGAAGTCGAGGGAGCGCGTCAGGCACCCCCGCTCGAAAACGGCAGAGAACAGGAATCGGCCGCGGAGCCGGTATCGGAGCCATCCCCGAGAACGGCAGCGCGAGTGGCTCCGGTGAGGCAGGCCGATGCCATTCCGCCGCGGCTCGGCCGGTTCGAGATCCAGCGGCTCCTGGAGCGGGGCGAGACGGGAGAAGTGTTCCGCGGAAGAGATCCGGACATCGATCGAATCGTCGTCATCCAGGTGCTGAACTGGCCCGCGGGCATGACGCCGCCTGAGATCCAGAAATGCGTGGAGAGCTTCCATCAGGAAATCGACAGGGCCCGCCAGCTTCACCATCCGGGGATCGTCGCGGTCCTCGAAAAAGGGCTGGCAGAAGACGGACGCTCGTTCCTCGTCACCGAGCACGTCAAGGGAACGACGCTTCGGGATCTGCTGCCGTCAGGTCCGCTGGCAATGAAGCATGCGCTGGATCTCGCCGCCCAGATCCTCGACGCGCTTGCGCACGCGCATTCTCGCGGTGTCGTCCATCGGCGGGTGAGACCGTCCAACGTGCTGGTGACGCCGGACGGCCGCGTCAAGGTAAAAGGTTTCGGCGTTCCTCGTCTGCCGGATGCCGATTCGAGCGGAAGCCGCCCCTACCTGTCCCCGGAGCAGATCGCCACGGGAAAGATCGACGCCCGCGGGGACGTATTCTCGTTCGGCGTCGTGTGCTACCGGATGCTCACCGGCGCCCTTCCTTTCGCGGAGGACTCGGTCGGAACCGTCGTGCGAGCGGTCCGAACTCTCGATCCGCCGGCCCCACTCGAGAAATACGGCACGGGGTTTCCTCCGCGCCTTTCGAAGATCGTCCTCCGCTGCCTGGCCAGGGATCCGCTGGAGCGCTTCGCCGACGCGGGCGAGCTCAAGAAAGCTCTGAGCTCGCTCGAAGGGCCGGAGCCCGCGGACGAGAAGGTGGTGGTCCCGCCTTCACGACCTTCATTGGCGCCCGCTCGCGCCACCCGGCCCAGCGTCTCGGCGCCGCCGGCGCCGCAACGACCGCCCGGGCCAGCCTCCAATCCCCGCGTCGAGCCGGTGTCCGTTTCTGCGCCCGCCCCGGCTCCGAGAGCCCCGGCACCGGTCACGGTCAAGGCGCCTGCGTCGCGGGCGCAACCCTCGGAATCGCCCAAGCGTTCACCGGAGCCTGTGGTGGAGAAGGCGCGGACCGCCGCACCACGAACGAGTACCCGCCGCTGGATCTGGGCCCTTGCCGCCGCCGCGTCACTCGTCGCCGGCGGCGTGGGCGCGGCATGGACCCTCATCGCTCGGGAAGAGCCGCCATGGAACGAGCTGCCCTCGGCTCCGGCGGGCGAGGTCATGGTGACGCCCGTCCCTCTCTCGCCACCCTCCGAAGAGACTCTCGCGGCGCTCCTCGCGGGGCCGAGTGACGAGGCGCTCTTCGCTGAAGCGAGCTCCGCTCTGAAGCGAGGCGACCTTCGGGAAAGCCGGAGCCTCCTGATAGCGCTTCTGGAGCGCGCCCCCGACTTTCCCGGAGCGCGCGAGCTTCTCGAGCAGGTCGAGGCGGAACGACGGAAAGCGGCCGAAAGGAAACGTCCCGCCGTCGAGGTGAAGGCCGAGGCTCCTCCCGTCGCCGCCGAACCGACCGATGCCGAGCTCTACGCGGACGCGGAGAGCGCTCTCAATCGAGGCGAGCTCGCGGTGAGCAAGACCAAGCTCGATGCGCTCCTGAAGATCAACCCGGGCTACTCCGGCCTGGCCGAGCTGAAGGAGCGGCTCGAGCACCGGATCTGGACCACCACCCTGCCGCGCAGCTTCAGCGCTCGACACAATCATCGCATCGGAGGCTGCGAAGGAGTCCTCTCTCTGACCTTTACCGGCTTGAGCTTTCGCTCGAAAGACCACGAATGGGCTTGGGCCTACGGCGACCTGATCTCGTTGGATCGACCGGATGCTGTCAACTTCTACGTCGTCACCACCGACCGCGATCTGCTGGGCATCTTGAGCAAGAAACGATTCACGTTCCGCCTCGAAGAAGTCTTCAGCGACGACGACTGGCGCTTCGTTCAAAAAACCGTCCTGGACCGAGACCCGACGCCCACTCGGAATTGAACCGACGCGGCGCTCTTCGGCCAGCAACGCGCCGACGATCGATGGGCCCTCACGGCTCCGAAGGGAGCGGCAGAGAGGCCTGGCCCAGCACGTATCGCCACCCTTCGTCGGTCTTGACGTAGGTGTCGCTGAACCAGAGCTTGCGCTCGGTGGTTTTTCCTTCGCTGGTCCCCTTGATCCAGAGAAGGGCGGTGACCACCGCCGTATCTCCCCAGACGCGGACCTTCTGCTCGAGCTCTTCCTGACGCTCGTAGATCACGGTCTTCTCCCGCGCGCTCTCGAGGAGGTCTTCCTTGGTGAAAGTCTTGCCGCTGCCGATGACGAGCACGAAGTCGTCCGCCAGGATGCGATCCATCGTGGCTGCATCGTTGGCTTTGACCGCGGCTTGATACTCGGTGTCGAGCTTCGCGACGATCTTCTCGACCTCCCCTGCGGATTCGGCCCTCGAGGCCGCTGGAATCGCGGCGAACGCAACCAACAGACAACCGAGCAGCGAATACCTGTGGATCATCTTCTCCTCCGAATCGATTGCCGATTCTAGCCCGGCAGAATCGGCCGGGCCCGTTTCGGTGGGTCAAACTCAGGTCTCCGGAGAAGGGAACACCGCCTGGAAGGCGACATTCGACATCCCGTAGGCAGGCGGCGAACGTCGATTGTTCTTGCCGCGCTTGTGCCGTTCGTGAACCGAAAAATTGACGCGATATCGGAGATGAAGACGATAGGGAGAGTCGCAGGGATTGGACGCCACTCTATTCCGACGAACTCGGAGAAAGGTCTCCGGCTGGCTCGAACGCCCTAACCGAGCCTGCGTCGGCGGCGAGGAACCTCGAGGCTTTCCGCGATCGCCGGCATTCTCACGGCTCGCGGAGGCTCGCGGCGACCTGCGCGTACGCGCTCAGTAATGGGTCAGTTTCTACAGACTGGCCCACTACGCGGCGCTCCGTCACCCGCGCGGGCCGGCATGATCGAGTTCCATCGAGAGAGTTGGGTCGCTCCTATGTTCTTGCGCCGCCTCGCCTGAGGCGTCCGTGGCGTCGCCCTGCGCGGCCCACGCGCAAAGGACTTGCGGGGAAGTCAGGCTTCGGCATCGCTCTTGCAGCCGCCTTTCTCAGAGGTCACTCAAAATGAGCCAGAAACTCATGTTGGGACCGATGCGCGTTTTCTGCCTGTCGATCCTGAGCCTTGGTCTCATGGCGGTCCGGCCGGCCATGTCCCAGACCAGCTACGTCGTCGAAGACCTGGGAGCGCTGGCCGGCGATACCAGCAGTGTTGCCTGGGCCATCAATGCGAATGGCGACGTGGTGGGCTGGTCCACGGGCCAGGCCGGAACGCGTGCCTTTCTGTACACGAACGCCAGCGGGATGGTCGCGCTGCCGGGCTTGCCGGACCGACCCCGAACGGTGGCCCGTGACATCAACGACGCGGGCGTCATCGTGGGCTCCGCCAACGCGGGCGGCGTCGACCTCGGCCATGCCGTTCTCTGGAGCGGCGGATCCGTTCAGGACATCGGAACTCTCGGCACCGGCGACTTCAGCGAAGCCTGGGGCGTCAACAACCTCGGCCAGGCCGTCGGCTCGTCCTACACGAATGGAGCCGGCCTGGGAGTGCACGGCTTCCTGTACAGCGAGGCGGAGGGGTTAGTCGACCTCACCCCCCTCAGCGACACGGGTTATGCCCTGGACATCAACGATGCGGGTCAGGTGACGGGCTACAAGACCGCGCTCTTCGGCTATCACGCCTTTCGTTGGCAGGTGGGAACCTTCAAAGACCTGGGCGTCCTTCCCGGATTCGCGCACAGCTTCGGTTGGGCCATCAACGCCTCGGGCCGCGTGACCGGCAGCTCGACCTCGGCCTCGGGGAACAGCGAGCGGATGTTCCGCTCCACCGATGGAAGTGGTCTCCAGGATCTGGGGGGCACCGGCGAGCACAACGTGGCCCTGGGCATCAACGCATCGGGCCAGGTGGTTGGCACTCGCGGGAGCTCCGGGAAGCGTGCCGTTCTGTACACGGACGAGGCCGGGCTGCGGGACCTCGACACTCTGATCGATCCGTCGCTGGGCTGGGTCCTCCTGGCCGCGAACGACATCAACGATGCCGGGCAGATCGTCGGTTACGCGATGAACAATTTCATCGGGCAGACGCACGCCGTCAGGCTGCGCCCCGCGAGCGGTCCGCCGCCCGAGTGCACCTTCCAGTGCCTGCGCGCCATCCGCGTCGTCTTGCAAAGCCAGGCCCTGCGTGGAGGAAACTACTCCATCAAGGCCAGGGTCGAAGTCCGGGACGAGAACGCGGCCCCGATCTCCGGCGCCCTGGTCGTCGGCAGGTGGACCCTGCCGGACGGCAGCAGCCAAGACGACAACGTGTGGACCAACTCAAATGGCGTGGCGACCACAACCACGGGAGGCCAACGGGGCCTCTACACCCTGACGATCCTGAATGTCGTGCGGTCGCAGTACACGTTCGAACCGAGCGAGAGCGTGCTGAGCAAGAGCATCACCGTACCGAGGAGAAACCGTTAACCGGGATAGAGGGAGCACCACACCGACCGCGGCCAATGAGGATCTTGCCCAGACGATTGTCCGTCGCGTCCTCGAGCGCGGTAGGGTCCTCACTCTCGAGGACCGGCCCCTGCGAACCAAGCCCCTACGACTTGATGAACCCCCGCTGCCGGGGCCTCAACTCGGACGAACGACGACCGCGCGCACGAGGCCGACGATATACTCGGGCCTTGCGATACGCTCACCGGCTCGGAGCGCACGGCGAAGCATAGGCTGCTACAATCGACGAGCCAGGGAGGACCCGTTGATTCGTGGGCCACATCGGGTACCGTGCGGAGCTTTCATGGGTTCGGTCGTTCTCATCGCGACGAGCTTTGCCGCCGAGCGCCAGACGTCAACGGCCGCGTCGAATCAAACGCAGATCGTGCTGCTCGGAACGGGAAATCCTCCCGCTGACCCCGATCGGTCAGGACCGGCCACGGCTGTCGTCGTGAATGGCACGCCGTACCTGGTGGACGTCGGAGCCGGAGTCGTACGGCGTGCGAAGGCCGCTGCCGTTGACCGAGGAATCCCGGCGCTGGAACCGGTCAATCTGCGGGTCGTCTTCGTGACCCATCTTCACTCCGACCACACCGTTGGATACCCGGATCTGATTCTCACGCCTTGGGTGATCGGACGACGCGTCCCCTTGGAGGTCTATGGTCCCGCGGGTATCAAGGCGATGACCGAACATCTCTTTGAGGCCTACAGCGCCGACTTCGAGACGCGAACGAAGGACCGCGGCTTGTATTCTGTGGGCGCTTTTCCTGAGGGCCATCAAGTCGACGCGCATGAAATCCGCGCCGGCGTCGTCTACAAGGATGCCAACGTCACCGTCACGGCGTTCCCGACGAAACATGCGATGGAAAGCTATGGCTACCGATTCGACACGCCCGACCGCAGCATTGTTATCTCAGGGGACACCAACCCGACGCAGGCGACGATCGACGCCTGCCATGGTTGTGACGTACTGATCCACGAAGTGTTGACGCTGGAGTGGCTCGCCAAACGCAAGGATTTTCAAGGCTATGCCGCGGATTTCCACACAACGACGGCGCAGCTCACCGAGCTGGCCGCGCAGGCCAAGCCACGCTTACTGATTCTCTACCATGCTTCCTTGTCGCTACGACCCGCTGTCGATTCTGAGCGGTCGACCCCGGCGGCTCTGCTGCGCGAAATGTCGGGCTATTCGGGACATGTCGTCGTGGGCCGCGATCTGGACGTCTACTGAACCGAGCACCTCTCGGTATTCTCCCCGATACACAGCCTGGGCGGGCGGGCCCTCGGTTTGATACACTTTTTTCGTTCCTTTCCAATCGAAATCCGAAAGGGGAGATCCCCCCATGAGTCTCACGAGGAGCCGTCTCGCTCTCCTGATCTCGACCCTGGCGCTCGCCGCTCCCGCCGGCGCCGAGACGTTGAGAGTGCTCGCCCTGCAGTCCGCCCCCTTCTTTTACGAGAAGGACGGCCGGACCACAGGAATCGACTACGAGATGCTCGACTACTTCGCCAAGTCCCGGGGCGCGACGCTTCAAATCGAATGGGCCGAGTCGTTTGCGGGAATGCTCTCGCGGGTGGAAAAGGGAGACGTGGACATCGCTGCCGGAACCATCACCATCACTCCTGAGCGCGCGCGCCGGATGGACTTCAGCGTGCCCTATTTTCCGGTGCAGGTCGTCCTGGTCGAGCGGCTGAGCGACGACACCAGGTCACTCACCGATCTCGTGGGGCAGAAGGTGGGCGCCGAAGCCCGCACGACCGCGGAGGACGCGCTCAGGGCGGTTCCCGGGATTCTCATCGTAACCGACGGCTCGCTGCAGGAACAGATGCGGGCGATCGAGCGGGGCGAGATGCGAGCCGCCGCTGCGGATTCGAGCGCGATCATTCCCGAGCTCGAGGACTTTCCCTCGCTCAAGCTCGGGATGGCGCTTGGCGCCCAGAGCGGTTTCGGCTTCGCGCTCCCCAAGAACTCTCCTCTGACGGCTCCGCTGAGCGAGCACATCAAGAAGCTCAAGCAGTCTGGAATCTACTTTCGCCTGGTGACCATTCACATGGGGCCCCGGGCGAGCGAGATCATCCGCGCCGCGAAGTAGCCGGCTGCAGCGTCCGGTGCCTTTGCGCGAAATCGCGCTTCGGGCGCCGCGATCTGCGCAAAAGTCCCTACCCTCGATTCGAGAACCCTCGAAACGCGTGAGAATGGGGGCGGCATCGTTATTGCTGGCAATTTGGAGTATGACGTCCAGCAAATCGCTCGCGCCAAGCCTCGTTGAAGAAGCTCCCGTTGCGAAGACCGAAGTCGTCGACTCGGGTCTGCATGGCCAGGTGGCGCGAGGCTTCGAGGAGGTGCGCGTCGAGTTCGAGCGCAACTTCGCCGAGCGCGGCGAGATCGGCGCCGCGGTTTCCGCTTACTGGCGCGGCGAGAAAGTGGTCGATCTGTGGGGTGGCCGCCGCGCACCCGAGAGCGATGCGCCCTGGGAGGAAGACACGATGGTCGTCGTGCACTCGACCACGAAGGGCGTCTCCGCCATGACTCTGGCGGTCGCCAATGCCCGCGGGTGGCTCGACTACGACGCTCCGGTCGCGCGCTACTGGCCCGAGTTCGCGCAGGGCGGCAAGGAAGCCGTGACCGTCCGCCAGCTCCTTGGCCACGAGGCGGGACTGGTGTGGCTCGACGAGAACCTCTCGTTCGACCGCTTGCGCGACCTCGATGAGGTGGCGCGCGTGCTCGCGAGGCAGAGGCCGGCATGGACGCCCGGCACCCGGCACGGTTATCACGCGATGACGATCGGGCTTTGCATGCAGGAGCTCATCCGGCGCGTCGATCCAGCGCACCGGACGCTGGGCCGTTTCTTCCGTGAGGAGATCGGCGAGCGGCTCGGGGTCGATTTCTACATCGGGCTTCCTTCCGAGATCTCCGGCCCAGCGGCTCGCGACGGTGCTCACCTTCTCCCCGGGCCGCGCGCTCGGCTCAGTGCTGACGAGTCCATGGTCGATGCTGGTTCGGGTGCTCTGGCCGTGGTCGCTGCTGCGCAAGTCGTTAGTTCTCTTCTCGGACGTCGACTGCAACGACCGGCGCTACCTCGAGGTCGAGATTCCCGCGGGCAACGGCGTCGGCACCGCTCGCGCCATCGCGCGCCTCTACTCGGCATTCGCCGAGGGAGGAGCGGAGCTCGGCGTCGGGCCGGACACGATGGCGAGGCTCACCGCGCCGCCGACCTCGGCGCACGCGAAGGACCTGGTATTGGGATTACCTTGCTACTTCTCGCTCGGCTTCATCCGGCCCGGGCCGAAAGTAGGGTTCGGCTCGAGCCCGCGCGCGTTCGGCCATCCGGGCGCCGGCGGCTCTTTCGCGTTCGCCGACCCGGACGCGCGCCTGGGCTTCGCCTACGTCATGAACAAGATGGATTTCTACTTGTCTGACGATCCGCGGGAGAAGGCGCTGCGCGACGCCGTGTATCGCGCGATTGCGAAGCTCGGTTGACGGCACTTCACAAGGCGCGAAAAGTCGTTGCTCGTCTGCGGCATCGTGTCGTCGCCGCTCTACGTCGCCATGAACGTCATCGGGGCGATGCAATTCGAGGGATACAGCTCCCTCTCCCAAACCGTCAGCGAGCTATCCGCGATCGGCGCTCCGTCGAGGCCGCTCTGGGTCGCGCTGGCCATCCTCTACACCCTGCTCGTGACCGCATTCGGATGGGGCATCTTGTATCGGCGGGACGAAGCCGACCCCTGCGCGTCGTAGGAGGCTTGCTCATCACCTACGGGGTCATCGGCCTCTTCTGGCCCCCGATGCACCCGCGCGGGGACAGAGCTGACGCTGACCGATACCCTGCACATCGTTTTTTCGATAGTAACGGTTGTCCTCATGATGCTCGCGATTGGATTCGGGGCGGCGGCATTCGGAATGCGGTTCCGCCTCTATTCCATCGCGACCTTGGTGATCCTCGTCGTTTTCGGAGCTCTGACCGGAATGAATGGCCCCCGGATCGCGGCAAACCTGCCCACGCCGTGGGTAGGGGTCTGGGAGCGCATCAACATCGGCGTTTTCCTGCTCTGGGTCGTGGCCCTGGCCACGGCTCTTTTGCGAGCCCCAGGTGGAACGGCGTCAAGACTGCTTCGGTGAGGAGAGCGTGCGCATTGAGCCTACCCGTTGCTCCTCAGCGTCGTAATCGAGTCCACGCTTTAGGGCTGCTTGCGCTGGACTGTATCGACGCTCGAACGAAGCCTTAGACCGCCGGCGGGTTCCGCCCCCGGGCGCCGCCGTGCTGTGTGTATGATTCGTCAGGGTGAAGGACGAGAAGAAGCGGTTCCAGGAGGCCGACCGCCTCCTTGAAAACGCGCTCGACCTGCCGGCGAGCGACCGCGAGGCTTATCTCGACCGTGAGTGCGCGGACGACCCGGAGCTGCGCGCTCTCGTCGGCAGGCTCTTGAGACACGTCGACGAGACCACGGACCGCGCGCTCGCGACAGGGGGCGGCATCGACCTCTTCCCCACGGCTTTCGACGACGCCGTGCCGGAGCTCGTGGGCACAGGGCTCGGCCGGTACGAAGTCCTTCGCGAGATCGGCCGTGGAGGCATGGGCGTCGTCTACGAGGCCCGAGACGCCAAGCTCGACCGCGCGGTGGCGATCAAGGTCCTGCCGGCAGCCTCGGTGGATCGGTCGGCCCGGGAGCGGTTCGAGCGCGAGGCCCGTGCCGCCGCCGCGCTGAACCATGCCAATATCGTCGCCATCTACGACGTCGGTGAGGCGTCGGGAAGACCCTACCTCGTGATGGAGCTCGTGCCCGGGGAAAGCCTCGAGCGTCGCCCGCCCCAATCTCTCGACGAAGCGATCGCGATCGCCCGGCTCGTCTGCGAAGCGCTCGAGCACGCACACCGTCGCGGGCTCGTGCACCGCGATCTCAAGCCGGGCAACGTCCTCGTCTCTCGCCAGGACGGCCGCCTCGTGGTCAAGCTCACCGACATGGGCATCGCCCTCGCCCGGGGAGCGGCCCGGGTGACCGCTACCGGCGCGATCGCGGGGACCCCGACGTACATGGCGCCGGAGCAGGCCCTGGGCCAGGAAGTCGACGGGCGTGCCGATCTCTATTCTCTCGGCGTGATGCTGTACGTCTGGGTCACGGGCCGCCCGCCGTTCCAGGGGGATGACGCGCTGGCCGTGGTCTCGCAGCACATCCACGCTCCCGTCGTTCCGCCTCGCGCCTACCGTCAGGATCTTCCTCCCGGCCTCGATTCCGTCATCCTGGAGCTGCTTTCGAAAACGCCGGAACTTCGCTATCCGTCGGCGGCGGAGGTGCTTCGGGCGCTTCTCGCCGTCGGGGAGCTTGCCGACACCGGGACCCCTCGAGGAGTCGCGATCGAGGGGCTGGCCCGAGGCCGGATGGTGGGCCGTCAGCGGGAGCTTTCGATCCTCCAGGATCTCTGGCGCTCCGCCGTGGAAGGACGCGGCCGCCTGGCGCTCATCTCGGGCGAGCCCGGGGTGGGAAAGACGCGCCTCGCGAACGAGGTGACGGCGACCGCCCAGCTCGACGGAGCGCGGGTGCTCTCCGGCGGATGCTACGAGAACGAGGCAACGACGCCGTACTTGCCGTTTCTCGAGGCCTTTCGCCGGCTGGTACGCGAGCGCGGCGACGACGAGCTGCGCGCGCTCCTCGGGGACAGCGCGGCCGATCTCGCGCTCCTCGCGCCGGAGATCGACTCCCGGCTCGGGCCGTTTCCATCTCCTCCATCGCTGGCCCCGCAGGAGGAGCGGCTGCGGCTGTTCGACCACGTGGCTCGCCTTCTCGGCCGGCTCTCCCGGAAGAACGGCCTCCTGTTCTTCATCGACGACCTGCAGTGGGCCGATCACGGGAGCATCGCGCTCCTGCACTACCTGCTGCGGAACCTGGGCGCCGAGCGGGTCTTGTTCCTGGGCACCTACCGCGAGGTGGAGCTCGATCGGGCGCACGCGCTGTCGAGAGCGGTCGTCGACTGGAACCGGGAGCGCCTCGCGACCCGACTCCGACTCGAACGGTTGAACCGCCAGGATACGGCACTCATGGTGTCGACACTGCTCGGACACGAGGACATCTCCGAGGAGTTCGCGGCCTCGCTCCACCGGGAGACGGAGGGCAATCCGTTCTTCGTCGAGGAGATCGTCAAAGCTCTCATCGCCGACGGACACTTGATTCACGTGGGGACGTCCTGGCGCCGGCAGAAAACGGGCGAGCTCGTCCTGCCGCAGAGCGTCAAAGCCGCCATCGGCAGCCGCCTCCAGCGCATCGGCGAGTCCTGCGGAGAAGTCCTGCGCACGGCGGCCGTACTGGGAAAGCGATTCGAGTTCGGCGAGCTCCGGGCGATCGCTCGCCAGTCCGAGGACGAGCTCCTGGACGCGCTGGACGAGGCCGTGGCGGCGCAGCTGATCGCGGCGGGGCCCCGCGAGTCGTTCGCTTTCACGCACGACAAGATTCGCGAGGTGCTCTACGAAGAGCTGAACCCGATTCGCCGTCGACGGCTGCATCTCGCGATCGCCCAGGGGCTCGAACGCTTTCAGGAGCTGGGAAAAGACGTGGCGATCGAAGACCTGGCGCACCATTTCGTGCACAGCGGGGACTGCGGGAAAGGACTGCTGTATGCCGGTCGCGCCGCGCAGGCGGCGCTCGACGTCTTCGCCTGGGACGAAGCGCTGGAGATGCTGATGCGGGCGCGCGAGTGCGCCGAGGCGCTCGAGCGCCGCGAGGAAGTCGTTCGGCTCGACGAGGCGATGGGGGACGCAGCCATCTCCTTCGGGGACTTTCCGGCCGCGACCGAGCACCACGAGCGCGCCATCGCCGCTGCGGGCGTGGATCCAGACGTTCGAAACCGCATCCGCGGCAAAGTCGCGGAAGCCTACGTGATCTCGGGAGACCCCCGGGGCGAAGAGCACGCGCTTCGGGCCCTGAAGGAGCTCGACCCGGAACGACTTCCGCTTGCGACCGCGCAAGCGATGATGATCGCGGCGCGCTACAAGCACCTTCGCGGAGAGCTGGAGCAGGCAGCGGCGGTCTACCGGAAGGCGATCGAGCTCGCGGAGCCTCTGGCCGACTGGGAATTTCTCAGCCGGCTCTACAGTTTTGTCGCGGGTACCTACCAGCACCTCGCCGACTTCGACCGGTCGGACGCCGCGGCCGAGAGGTGCATCGAGATCGGAGAGACGAAGAACCGGCCCACCGGAGTCATGCTGGGGTGCGAGTTCCTCGCGGAGAACAGCTACTACCGCGGCTGGTGGCATCGGCACGTTTCCTTCAACGAGCGCGAGGAGGCTCTCGCCGTGGAAGCGCATGCCGGCGAGCGCTACGGCTGGGCGCAGTTTCGAGCGTTCTCCCTCCATGCCCTCGGTCGCCTCGAGGAGGCGGTGACGGTTTGCCGTCGAGGGATCGAGTACTGCGAACGAACGGGCGACCGGCGCCTCGAGCTCTTTCTGCGGGGCTGCTACGCTCTCTGCCTCACCGACCTCGGCAGGCTGGACGAAGGCGAGAAGCAGGCGAGACGGGCGAAGCGCGAGGCGGACGAGCGCAACCTCGTCGGGCATCAGATCACCTTGCGCGAGCACCTGGTCTACGTCCTGCTGCGCCAGGGCCGCCTCGAGGCGGCGGCGGCGGAATCGCGCGCGGGAATCGAGATCTGGAAGAAGAGCGGCTCGAAGGGAGCGGCGCTGGTCCACGGTGCCGGGCTTTCGGAGGGGCTGGTCCGCGGCGGTGCGCTCGATGAGGGGCGCGCCGCGCTCGACGCGCACCAGGCGCTGGCCGAGGCGACGAAGGCCGAGCACCGCCTCGCGCAGAACCTTCGCGTGCGCGGCCTCCTTCACGCCCGGGAGGGCCGCGCCGAGGAGGGGCTCGCGGCGCTCGACGACGCCGTCCGGAAGTTCGAAGCCTGCGAGAGCGCGCTCGAGCTCGCTCGCGCGCTCTCGGACCGCGCCCGTCTCCTCCGCGAATCGGGCCGGACCGGCGATGCCGAACAAGACCTGGCACGTGCAAGAAAGGCGTTGGACCGCTGCGGGGCCTCCCATGCCCTCCTGGGGTCGACCCAGTGAGCCGTTCCAAATCCCCAGGGCGAAGACCTGGTTCGTGGCGGAACCATGCCCGCCGGAATTCTATTTCGCCGTCGCTGCGACGCCCTTCGCGGCCTGTTCGATCAGGGAAGCAACGGCCTGCGGCTGCGACACGTAAACCGCGTGACTCCCCCGGATCTCGACCACGGTCGAACCGGCTCGTTTGGACATCGCGCGCTGAGCGTCGGGAGGGATCATCCGGTCATCCGTAGCGACCAGGTACCAGCTTGGCTTCTTCTTCCACGCGGGCTGGCTGATCGCGCCGCCCAGCGCTTCGACACCCCAGGGAACCTGAGAGTCGGCCATGAACGCGGCCTCGTCCGTGCTCACGTCCGCGGCGAATGACGCCTGGAACTTCGCCTTGTCGAGGAGGAGAAATCCATCCTGGGGTGGAAGTATCGGGGGCACCGGCGCACCGGGCGGTGGATCTTTGATCAGCGCCGACACGGACTCGCCCTGGTCGGGAGCGAAAGCCGCGATATAGACCAGTCCCGCGACCTTCGGGTCGTTTCCCGCCTCGGTGATCACGACTCCACCATACGAATGGCCGACGAGAATGACCGGGCCATTCAGCGCCGCAACGGCCCGCCTGGTTACCGCCACGTCATCGGCCAGTGAGATCGTCGGATTCTGGACGATCGCCACATCGTATCCGTCTTTCTTCAGGATTTTGTAGACACCCGCCCAACCGGAACCGTCCACGAATCCACCGTGAACGAGAGCGATGCTTTTTGCGCGCTGGGAATTGCCTGTCTGCAACATTAGAACCTCCATCCAGGCCGAACGGCAGTCGAGTTTGAATGGCCCACTCCAATCGCTCGCAACGAGCGAACTCACCAGCTGAATGTTGGCCGTGACGTGGCTTGTTGTCTTTCAGGCTCGGACGCGTCTTGTCCAACAGGCCAATATTCTTGTGCGTGCTCATTCCCGTCAAGTGAGATCAGCATCCTCCGTGACTCAGGCAGACTAGGGTCCAGGGAACCGTCTCGCTCCATCCGATCAGGCAATTCCTGCAGGTAAGACGGAATCCCTGCGAAAGAATTTCAACGCTTCAGGCGTCATAGACGGCGGCGGCGGTACTTATCCGCCTGAATCCCATGGCACAGGCCTTGCAGTTTTCGTGGTTCGGAAGCCGAGTGCTCGCGCCCTCGGTTGCCTTTTCCATGGAGGTGGTTCATGCGTTGGATCAGTAAGGCAGTGGCTTCCTTGCTCTGTGTCTTTCTTGCGCTGCCATCCGTATCGGCCTCGGCCGATGAGAAGCATGTCGTCGGCTCCGCCGATCTCGCCAGGATGATGCAGGAGCGGGTCGATGGCGACCGAGCCAACCGGGAGCTCATCCAACGCGTGCTCGGGCGAACGGAAGTCCGAGAGGTTGCGCAGCGCTTCGGTCTCGATATTCGGCGGGCGGAGACCGCGGTCCCCACTCTCGCCGGCAGCGAATTGCAGGATCTCGCTGCGCGCGCCGATGAGGTGGAACGTTCGCTCGCGGGCGGGGACTCCATCGTCCTCACCACCACGACGATCATCGTCATCGCGCTTCTCGTCACGGTGATCATCCTCGCGACCGACTGACCCGGAGGGGGGTTCGGTGCTTCTCGCCGCGAAGCGCCTTGGTGTGAGCCTCGCCGTCCTCATGGGAACTGCGCCTATCGCGGCTGCGGAGAGCCCACAGCCGGCGCCTGCCGTCGTGCTCGACGTTCCCTACGTCGGGCAGACGGAGGCGCTCTGTGGGGGCGCCGCCGTCGCCATGGTCTTCCGCTACTGGGGACGAACGGGGGTCTACGCGGAGGACTTCGCGGCGCTGGTCGAGGACGACGGCGCGGGCATTCGCACCAGCGTCCTCGCGGAGGAGGTCCGTCGACGTGGATGGCAGGCTACCGCTTTTGCCGGAACGGAGACCGACGTGCGGCGCCTCCTGCACGAAGGACGTCCGCTTCTCGCTCTCATCGAGGACCGGCCGGACCGTTATCACTACGTGGTTCTCGCCGGCTGGGTCGGGGACCGCGTCCTGTTCCACGATCCCGCTCGCGCCCCGTTTCGGATGGTGGAAGAAGAAGCGTTCTACCGGGCCTGGGCCAAGGCGGACTACTGGGCGCTGCTGATTCTCCCCGAGGTCGAGGACACACGACAGGAAGTCGTGGAGAATACCCGCGAGAATCCCGCCCCCGGCGAGTGCGACGGTCTCGTTGCGGAAGCTGTTCGCCTGTCCCGGGAGGGCGAGCTTCCACGGGCGCAGTCTCTCCTCGAAGCTTCGACCGAGCTCTGCCCGGATGCGCCCGGTCCCCTCCGCGAGCTCGCGGGCATTCATCTCCTGCAAAACCAGTGGGCGGAAGCCGAGCGCCTCGCCGCGGGCGCGGTTCGTCTGGACCCCAAGGACGAACATGCGTGGCGCCTCCTGGGAACCAGTCGCTTTCTCCAGGAGGACTTCGAGGGCGCGCTCAGCGCCCTCAATCAGGTGGGCGAGCCGCGCGTCGACTTGACGCGCGTTCAGGGGCTCGAGCGCACGGACCAGAAAGTCGTCCTGGAGTTTCTGGACATGGCTCCACGGAGCCTGCTCACCGACGAAAAACTTCGACGCGCTCGCCGCCGGCTGGAGGAGCTCCCGGCCGCGCTGTCGTCGCGGTTGAGCTTCACGCCGCAGCCCGATGGCTCTGCGGTGGTGGAGGCAGCCATCCAGGAGCGTCCCTTGTTCCTGAACGACAAGTTCGACCTCATCGCTCGCGGGCTTCATGCTGTCTCCGAGCGCGAAGTGCCCCTGCGCCTCGCGAGCCCGACGCACGGAGGCGAGCTCTGGTCGCTCGACTGGCGATGGTGGGAAGGCCGACCCCGCGTCGGCCTGTCCGTCGCGGTCCCGCGCCCCGCAAAGTTCGGTTCCATCTGGCGCATGGACGCTTCCTGGGAAGAAGAATCGTACCGGGCCTCGGCTCCCGGCGGTTTCGAGGCCGTCGTCCGCGAGCGAAGAGATCGCGTCTCTTTCGCCTTTCAGGATTGGACCTCCGACGATCTCCTCTGGGAGATAGGAACGGGTGTCGACCGCTGGAGCGACCGAGGTACCCATCTTTCCTTTGCAGGAGCTCTCGAGAAGAGATTGGCGAGCGACCGCATGGGAGTACGGGCGGAAGCTACCGGCTGGACCTCGCTTCAGGGGGGACCTTCTTTCGCGAGCGGTAGTCTCGGATGGAGCTGGCGCTCGTCGACGAGATCCGCGCCGACGATATGGAAAGCGCGGGCCGGTATCGAAGCCGCGACCGAGAACGCTCCCCGGATGGTCTGGCCGGGCGCCGGCGTGGGCCACGCGCGAAGTGTCCTTCTCCGGGCGCATCCGCTTCTCGAGGAGGGAGCGATCGACGGCGAAATGTTCGGGCGGCGTCTCGGCCATGGCGGCGTGGAGCTCGAGAGATGGCTCCCCACGGGCCAGCCCCTGAGGATTGCCCTCGTTGCCTTCGCCGACCTCGCCAGAGTCGGAGGAGGAATGAGCGCGAACCGCGACCCCGGCCAGGTCGACGTCGGCGGAGGAGTAAGGGTAGCGCTTCCCGGTCAGAGAAGCATCCTGCGAATCGACGCCGCCCGAGGACTCCTCGACGGGGCGTTCGCCATCTCGCTAGGCTGGGAGAAGGCCTGGCCCCACTGGGACTAGCTCTCCGCCCCTTGCGGGATTCCCCGCACCCCGTACTACCTACCGAATCGTGACCTCCCGGCGCGTCCGAACTCTTCGGCGCAAGTCTTAGAGGCTGGCCTAGAATAGCGGGCCATTCGAACGGGAGCGTGACATTGAACTACGGACTCGAGTTGACGGGCGCGTCGGAAGCACTCGCGGCGATCGTGCGGCGGCATCACGAGCGCATTCGCGCGCGGTTCCCCGCCCTGAGACGAGACATCACCGGTCGTCGGCGCACCTATCTCAACAACGCCGGCGGGACGATCCTGTGCGAGGACAGCGTCCGCTCCATGGCGCGAATCGCGCGGCACGCCAACGCGCAGGACGGGACCATCACGCCCGGGGAGCGCGCCACCGCCAGAGTGCACGACGACGCGCGGCAGGCGGTGGCTGACTTCCTGAATGCGCCGTCGCCGGAAGGGATCTCGTTCCACCAGTCGGCGTCGCATGCTCTGTTCAACCTTTCGTTCGCGTTTCGCGACCTCCTCCGTCCGGGCGACAACCTGGTGGTCACGCGCCTCGACCATGCGGCGAACGTCACCCCGTGGGAGTCGTTCTGGGGCGAGGACCGGGGCCTGCAGATCCGCGAGTGCGGCGTGACGCCCGACGGGATGCTGGACCTCGAGCATCTCGCGCGTCTCGTGGACCGCCGCACCCGGATCGTCGCGGTCACGTACGCATCGAACGGCCTCGGTTCGGTCGTGCCGATCGACGCGGTCGTCCGTCTCGCGCGCCGGCATGGGACGCCGCGCCCTGGCTCCCGCGCCGGGGGGGCGCTGGTGGTGGTGGACGCGGTGCACCATGCGTGCCACGCACCGCTCGACGTCCGCATGCTGGGCTGCGACTTCCTGGTTTTCTCCGGGTACAAGGTATTCGGTCCGATGGGCGGGGTGTTGTGGGGGCGGCGCCGGTGGCTCGACGCTCTGCGCCCTTATCGCGTCGAAGCGAACGCCGACGAGACCCCGTTCAAGTACGAACAGGGGACCCCCAACCACGTGGTGCTCGCCGGGATCACCGGGGCGATGCAGTACCTCGACTGGATGGGAGAGCGGATCGAACGGGACGCCGTCCGCCGACCCGAGTTGAAGCTGCTCTCCCGAGAACTGCGCCGGCGCTACCCGGACCCGGCACGGCGGCGGCTGAAGTGGGCCATGACTGCCGCGCGGGCGCATGAGCGGGCGCTTTCCCTGGCGCTGCTCGAAGGTTTCGTGCGTCTCTCCCGCCGTGGCGTCCGCCTGCACGGTCTGACCGACCCCGGCCGCGTGAGCGAACGCGATCCGACGTTCCTCTTCGAGATCCGGGGGCAGTCGCAGGAGACGATCAAGCGGCGGCTCTACGAGGCGGGCGGCATCGAGGTGCCGAGCGGCAACTACTACTCGGTCGCCGTGTACCGGCACCTGCGCCGCCGGCAGACGGTGCGGGCCTCGTTCGCGCACTACGATGGCCTCGACACCGTCGGGCACTTCCTTCGGACCCTGGAGTCCGCCGTCCGCGCGTAAGAGCCGGCGTGCTCAGGGTTCACCCGCGCTCCGACCGGCGCCGTCCGCTTACGGGAGTGTTCGCGACGCGATCGCCCGACCGGCCGAATCCGCTGGGCCTTCATCGGGTCACCGTGCGCCGGATTGCCGCGAACCGCCTGCGGATTGGCCCCATCGAGGCTCTCGACGGCACGCCGGTCATCGACATCAAACCGGTGCTTCCGGGGCGGCAGGACTCTTAGAAACCGCTAAGATCCAACCGTCCCACCCGCCATTCCCCATCGGTAACAACACCAATAGACGTGGCGCACGGATTTCCACGAAGATCGAGGCATGAGCGGGGCCAGCGTAGAGAAGCACCTGAGGCCGCGTCAGTTCGTTTCCAGAGCGGAGCTTACGAGGATCCTCACCGAGCGGATGCGGGAGCTCCCCAACGGGAAGGATTGCTCGCTCGGAGGCGTTCTTCGCCTCCCGCGGCCCGACAAAGACGGCTGCAACTGGATGCCCGGAGTCGTCGCGAACGCCTGCCGATCGGCGCTGAGAGCGGTCGTCGCCAAGGCGCGTCTCGAGTTCAATCTGGCTGAGGAGTAGCCGGGCCCGGCCGCGTCGCTCCCCATTCATATAGAGACGAGCTTTCCGCGACCGTGCCTCCCTTGCCTCAACGCGCCGTGGGCCTCCGAGGCCGGAATCCCTGTCCTCCCGCGACATTCTGGTACAGTAGCTCTGCGGAACAAAAGCAATGGCGCCGCTCGCCGAGCGTATCCTTCGAAGTCCCTCCGCGGTGCTCTTCGCGGGAGGAGAGCGCGCATTCCGCAGCCGGCTCGTGAACGAGCTCGCGGGAGATCTCGAAAAGCTAGGTTCGGAAACGGTCGTGGTCACCGCCGACCCCGGCCTTCCGTTTCTCGGACCGCCGGGCGCCGTGACGCGCCTTCGTTGGACCGAAGGCGATTGGGCCGTCGAGCGCATCGAGCCGCTCTGCACTCTCGACGCCGCGCGGTTCCGGCTTCCTCTTCTCCTCGCCTGTCGGCGCGCGCTCGAAGGCTCCTCCGGGGGCGTCGTTCTCGTGGAAGCCCCGCGGCTCACGCGGGGGATGAGCGCGTCCGAGCTCTTGATGGGATTCGCGGAGACGTTCGACATCCAGACCGTTCTCTCGCTCGGAGGCCTGGGCGAGCTTCGACACGAGCTCGCCGCGCGAGGGGTCGAGGTCCTCGAAATGGACGACGAGAAGGGGCCGGCGCTCGATCGGGCGACGGCACGTACCCACCTCTGGAACGAGTTCCTCGAGAATTCGTCGGAGGTCGCCGTTCCTCTGGAGGGCTTGCCAATCCTGGGAGCGCCTCCTCCTTCGGCGGCCGCGGATGCCTTTTCGGGACGCCAGGTCGCGTTTCTCGGCGCCCATGCCGAAACCCTTGGCTTCGGGGAAATTCTTTCCCTCGAGAACGGGGCTCTTCGAGCCCGTATACGCTCCTGGGCATCCGGAGAGCCGCGTTCGCTTCTCGTCCGCGACGCGCGGCGCGATTCCCGCGGTCAGCTCTCGACGGATCCGCCGCTCGAGCAGCCGGTTCGCCGGGGCGAGGAACAGGGCGCTTCCGACTTGAGGGCAGGCGCTGGCGCGGTCGAGCTTCGACCTCCCGTCATGACGCTCGCGTCCGCGAAGGCTCTCCTGGTCAACGGGGTCTTCGGCGATCCGCTGCTGCACGTTCGTCTTCGGCACCGGAAACGGAGCCTCCTGTTCGATCTCGGGGAGACGGCGAGACTACCCGCGCGAATCGTCCATCAGGTCTCGGATGTCTTCATCTCCCACGCCCACTTCGATCACATCGGCGGGTTTCTCTGGCTCCTGCGCTCGTCGATCGGCTCGCCGCGGCCGCGCTCGCTCTACGGTCCCCCGGGTCTCGCCGACCACATCGAGGGGATGATCGCCGGCATCCACTGGGACCGAATCGGCGATCGCGGGCCGGTCTTCATCGTCCACGAGCTCCATCCGGGAAGGCTCGCGCGCTTCCGGCTCCAGGCTGGCCGCAAGGGACGCGAAGCTCTCGAAGATCGGACGCTTCGAGACGACGTGCTCCTCGAAGAACCGGATTTCCGGGTGAGAGCGGTGAAGCTCGACCACGGAATTCCGGTCCTCGCTTTCGCGTTCGAAGAGACGAGGGCGCTTCACGTCCGCGCGGACGCGATTGCCGGGCTCGGCCTGACGCCTGGACCGTGGTTGAGCTATCTGAAGCGGCTTCTGCTCGAAGACCGGGGCGATGCTCTCGTTCCGCTTCCCGATGGCTCCAAACGGAAAGCCTCGGATCTGGAGGCACCGCTGATCTATTCCCGTCGCGGCCAGAAGCTCGCCTATGCGACCGATCTCGACGAGAACGCTCTGAACCATCAAGCGCTTTCGGCGCTCGCGTCCGATGCCCGGGTCCTGTACTGCGAGGCGACCTTCCTCGAGGAGGATCGGGAGCTCGCGCGCGCGACCCAGCACCTGACCGCGAAAGGCTGCGCGCGAATCGCCGTCTCCGCCCGCGTCGAGAAGCTCGTTCCCTTTCACTTCTCCAAGAGATACGAGCACGACCCCGGGCAGGTGTACCGCGAGGTGATGGAGATCTTCCCGGCGACGGTACTGGCTCGATGAAACGCCGCGAGAACGCCTCGACTGGCGCCACCTCCCTGTAGAGATCCGATCCGGCGTGCTACTCTCTTCCGGTCACAGGCTGGAAGCACGTGCACCGTACCCCACCAGCTTCCGTCCGATGGATCGTGGGCCAGCGGTTCGACCTCCTCTGGTTCGTAGGCGGAGCTCTCAGCGGGTACGGTGTGTTCTTTCTCCATGCCGGGCTTTCGCTCGACATGCTCACGGTGTGGTTCGTCTGGTTCATGCTCCTCGACAGCCCGCACTTTTTCGGCACCTACTCCAGAACCTACCTCGATCGCGAACAGTGGAAGGAGCGCCGACCTCTCCTCCTGGGGAGCCTTCTGTTGTTCGGGATCCCGCCCCTGGTGCTTCTCGCCCCCTTCGCGATGCACCGCGCCGGCCTTCGTCACGCGACCGCGGGGCTCGTGGTCCTGGCCGCGACGGTGAATCTCTGGGCTTATTGGCACGTGGTGCGACAGCACTACGGAATCATGGCCCTCTACCAGCGCAAGAACGACGACACCGATCCCACCGACAGGCGCATCGATGGCCTGGTCCTCTACATCGGGCTTCTCGCCCCGTTCGTTGCCTTCCTCGTGCGTCATCCCGAGACACGCGCGGCCGTGGGTCTCGCGCCGGTGACGGATCTCGGGTCCGTCGTCGCGGCTTCGGCCATCGCCGTCATCGTCGTCTCGTTCGTGTTCGCGGCGCGGCAGCTCCAGAGATGGCGACGCGGCCTCCCGGTGAATCTTCCAAAGATTCTCTTCCTCGCGGCCGTCGTCCCCTTGCACCTTTCGATCGGCTACAGCGCGGCGGTGCTCACCGCCCCGATTCTCGGCTTCGCCGCCTTCGTCACCATCTTTCACGACGTGCAGTACCACGCCATCCTGTGGTTCTATCAACGGAATCGATACCGCGGCGGCGACAGCGCGCGCTTCGGACCCGCGGCCTGGCTCGGTCGCAGTTTCGTCACCTTCATGGCCTGCGCCGTGACGTCGGGTGTCCTCGTGGGTTTCGCCGGCTGTTCCCTGGGAGTCCAACCCGGCTGTACTCCCCTCGTCGACACGAGCGGAATGACTCTCTTCGGCGGCGTGACCCTTCGGGACCTGTTCTTCGGAGTATTCCTCGGCTTCCTGATGCACCATTACTTTCTCGATCAGTTCATCTGGCGTCCCAGCCGTGATGAGCGCCTTCGGCTGGACCTCGACCTGGCCGCGACGTGAAGCACGCGAATCTCCCTCTGCTGTTCGTCCCGGGTGTCCTCGGAACCACGCTCGTCGATCCTTCGAATCCCGCCCGCGCGGTATGGGGAAGCGCCGGCGGGCTCCTCGCGCTTCGCAGGCACTCCTTCGCCGCCGGCGAGAACGGACTGGTGCCGGGCGAGATCCTCTGGAAATTTTCCGTGGTCGCGGGACTCTACTCGATCCCCGTGTACGAAGATCTCGCTCGCCATTTCAAGACCATCGGATACGAACGGGCCCGCCTCGAGGAGCCGGTACGGGCTCGCGCCCTCTACGGTCTTTCCTACGACTGGCGCCAGGACGTGGTCCGGGGCGCGCGCGAGGTCGAAGAGGCCGTCGAGCGTCTGAAGACGAAGCTCGGCATCCCGCGAGTGGCTCTCCTCGCGCACTCCTGGGGATGCAACGTCGTCCGATACTATCTCCGTTATGGAGGAGCGGACCTCCTGTCCGATACACCGGAAGATCCCCGACCGGGGGAGAGCGACGTCGATTCGTTCTTCGCCCTCGGACCGCTCGCGGGGGGCACGCTCCGCGCGCTTCACGAAGCGAATCACGGCTTCCCGGTCGCGCCCTGGCGCCTTGGAATCGCGGCTCGCCAGGCCGCGAGAACGCCCTCTCTCTACCAGATGCTGCCGTTCGATGAGGGTCGGGCGGTCGACGACGAGGGCCGCGCGATCGACCTCGACCTCACCGACGTGGAGACTTGGAGAGAGCGCGCGTGGGGGCCTTTCCTGCCGGATGCCGTTCGCGATCAGGATCCCTCTCGCGTGGAAGCGTTCCTCGCGAAGTGCCTCGGCCGCGCGCGGCGTTTGTGGGAGCTCCTCCGGGAACGACACCCCTCTGATGAGCGGGTGCGCACTCGTACCTACGCCGTCTGCAACGTCCGGACGCTCACGAAGCTCGTGCTCGCCAAAGACGGACGGACGTTCGCGAGCGACGAAGAAGTCGCCCGTCACTGCCCGGGCCTTCTCGCGCGGGTCACGAGCCCGGGCGATGGGTACGTGTCGATCGAGGACGTTCGCCGGCACATGCCGGGGAGCGATCTCCTCCCGGTCGAGGGGTGTTCCCATCGCCACCTCTATCGGAACGACGAAGTTCTCGCCGATTTGATCCGCCTCCTGGAGTACGAGTCGCGATGAAGCGACCCCGACGAAATGCGGCCAGCCCGCCTCTACGGGACGCGCACCCGAATACCTGGGCACTGCTGGGTCTCCCGTCGATCTACGAGCCCTCGCCGGAGAGAGAAACTCTTTTCGTCTCGGCTCTGAAAGAGATCACGAGGTGGCACCTGGACCGCAACCCTCCGTACCGCGCCTATTGCCAGGCCCTCAGCTTCGATCCGGAACGCGACCTCGAGCAACCCGAGGACCTCCCGCCGCTTTCGGCGGAGCTCTTCAAGATTTTCGACCTCACCACGCTCCGCAACGTGGACTACTTCACGGTCTCGTCGAGCGGCACGGGAGGCCGTCGGACGACCATTCCCCTCGACCTCGAGACGGTGATGCGAATGTGGGCCATGGGGGAGGCGAGCTTCGAAGAGGAGGGCCTCGCGAGTGACGCGCCCGTGGACTACGTCGTTCTCGCGCCCGATCCGGCTCTTTCGCCCGATCACGGCAACGCCCACTTCTTCGCGGCTCTCATGGAAGCGGCGCCGGCGCGGGAAACGGTCTTCGCTCTCGTAGCGGATGGCGCCGGCGGGCTCCGCCTCGACAGGGAAAGAGCGGCGCGCCGTATCGATCGTTCCGCCGCGTCCGGCCACGTCGTTCGGATCGTCGGGCTTCCCTCCTTGATCGCGCGCCTCGCCGAATCGTTCGAATCGGGTCCTGTGCGGCTCGACCCCGAGTCTCTCGTCCTCACCGGGGGGGGATGGAAGACGGAGGCGCGAGGGGCTGTTCTCAAGGAGTCCTTCCGCGCGCTGCTCGGGCGCGCCTGGGGACTGCCGACTCATCGGGTGCGGGACCTCTACGGAATGACGGAGCACGCCGTACACTACGTCGAGTGTCGGGAGCACCGTTTCCACGCCCCGGTCTACTCTCGCGTAAGGGTCGTCGACCCGTTGAGCGGAGCCCGGGTCGAGAACGGACGAGACGGCGTCCTCCACCTGCTGAATCCCGGCTTCACCACGATGCCCTTTCAATCGCTTCGGACCGCGGATGTGGGGCGCCCGGTCAATCCCTGTCCCTGCGGACGCCGCGCCCCCGCCTTCGAAGTTCTTGGACGGGGAGGCACGTCTCTCCATCGCGGCTGCGCCGCCACGACGCTCGCGCGTCTCACGCCATGAAAGACTCCTTCGTCTTCGGGGAGTGGGTCAAAGACCTCGTCCTGACGCCGGCGGCGCTCCGAGAGAATCGTTTCCGAGGCGCGGCAACGGACGGAGACTGCACGGTCGATGTCGGGAGAAGCTCTCGCCGACGCCGTCGACGCGCTTCGATCCCCGTGGGAGGAGCAGGGCCAATCTCGGACCGACTTTCTCGAGGCGCACCCCGAGAGGAGTTTCGGCCTGAGCCGGCCGATGATCGAGCGAGGCCTCGACCATCTCGTACGTTCGCTTCATCGAGGCGTCGCCGAGAGACGCGCGGCTCTTCAACTCGGGAGCCCGCGCGCCCTCCGCGCCGAGCCTCTCGGAGTCGTCCTCCACGTCGTCTCGGGGAACGTTTTCTTCGGCCCGTGCGAATCGCTCCTCGCGGGTCTCCTGACCCGGAACGTCAACCTGGTGAAACGGCCCGGCGGGAGCGCCGACTTCCTGTCGTGGTTCTTCCGCTCCCTCGAGCAAGCGGCTCCCCGGCTCGCCGCGATCACCGCGCTACTCGACTGGCACGGTGGGAGCGAGGACATCGAGAGCCACCTGGGCCGCGAGGTCGATGGAATCATCGTCGCCGGTGACATGGAAACGATCGCCGGCTATCGCCGGTTGGCCTCGCCTTTGACCGCGCTCGTGGAGTTCGGCCCCCGGGTGAGTCTCGCCGTCGTTTCCAGGGCGGCGCTCGACGTCGTCGACGTGGCCGGCCTCGCGCGAGACGTCGCTCTCTGGGACCAGCTCGCGTGCACCGCGGCACAGTGCGTCTACGTGCAGGGGGAGAACGGCGCGATGCATCTCGCGGAACGGCTCGCGGCCGCTCTGCAAGAGCTCGCCCGAACGCTTCCCGAGGGCGAAGCGGGGCTCGACGAACGCATCGAGATTGCGCGATTCCGCGACACGGCGCGCTTCGCGGAAGCGATGGGGACAGCGAGGGTGTTCGGCGGGAGCGGCGAGCTCGCGTCGGTCGTCTTCGAGAAGGATCCGGTTTTCGCACCCTCGCCGCTGAGGCGCTCGGTGCGCGTCAAGCCCTACGAGGAGCTGGCCAATCTCACCGCGACCCTGAAACCGCTCCGGGGAATTCTCCAAACGGTAGGTCTGGCCGTGAGCGCGCTGGAGCGCGACCGGTACCACGAATTTCTTTCGGCGATGGGGGCACGGCGCTTCTGTTCGATTGGAGCCATGAACGAGCCCGCCCCCGAGTCCGTTCACGACGGCACGATGGAGCTTCAGCGTCTGACGCGCTGGGTCGAGGAATGAGCGATCCTCGGGATGATTTCGAGGCCCTCGTCGACCGGGGCGGAGTGCCTCACGTGCTCGGAGGCACCCAGAGAGCGGCGTACTTCGGCCAGGGGTACGTAGCCGCATCCCAGCGGTTGTGGCAGCTCGACCTTCTGCGGAGGACGGCGATGGGACGCCTCGCGGAGTGCTTCGGCTCCCGCGCTCTCACCGGAGACGTCTTTCAGAGGGCCCTGGGTCTCGAGCGTCTGGTGCAGCGAGCGGCTCCGCTCGTCCCCGAGGACGCGCGTGAGCGAATGGTCGCGTACTGCGATGGCGTGAACCGCTACACGGAGCGCAAAAAGCTGCCTCCGGAGTTCGACGTCTTGTCGATCGAGCCGGAGCCCTGGACTCCCGAAGACATTCTCCGCTGCGCCGCGTTGCGGTCGATCGTGAACGCCTCCTGGAGAGCCGACCTCGTCTTCGTGAAGGTGATCGACCGGGCCGGTGCCGCGCGAGCTCGCGACCTGTTCGCGCATTACGAGATGCCGGACGGTGCGGCCGAGTCCTGGAAGACGGGCGGGTACGACGAGTCTCTCGTCGCCGAATCGCTCCGACTTCTGAGAGCGAGCGAGGACGCTCTCCGGCTCGCCGGCTTGCAGCATATCGACACCGGCTCGAACACCTGGGCGATCGACGGGACCCGCACCGAGTCCGGGCGGCCCCTCCTCGCCAACGATCTCCACATGGGCTTCGTCGTGCCCAATCCCAATTTCCTCGTGCGCTTGAAGGCCCCGGGGCTCGACGTGCGAGGGGTCAGTATCGCCGGGATTCCGGGGATCGTCGTCGGGCACAACGACCGCATCGCCTGGGGCTCGACGGCGCTCATGGCCGATGCCCAGGATCTCTTCGTCGAGGAGCTCGACGAGGAGGCGAAGCATTATCGCTATCGAGAAGAGTGGCTCCCCGTCGAAACGTGGGAGGAAGAGATTCGAGTGCGCGACGCCCCGGCCGTTCGCGTACCCGTGCGCTTCACCCACCACGGACCGCTGATCGAGCTCCGGGGACGCTTCGGGTTGGCGCTTCGCTGGGAGCGGCTCGACACGCCGCCCGGGGATCCGACGTTTCATGCGCTGAACACAGCCCGGGAATGGACGTCGTTCCGCGAGGCGCTCCGAAGCTACAGCTTTCCTCCTACGGATTTCACCTACGCGGACGTCGACGGGAACGTGGGGGCTCAATCCGCGGGATGGGTTCCGATCCGGGCGGCGGGCGACGGCGCCGTTCCTGTTCCGGGCTCGAGCGGCGAGTTCGAGTGGACGGGCTACGTTCCGTTCGAGGAGCTCCCCTCCACCTACCGGCCCGCGGAAGGAATGGTTGTTCGCGCAAACCAGAACCACGATGCGGGCGGATGCGGTCGATTCCTCTCGCGGCGGTGGCATCCGCCCTACCGGGCGCGACGGATCCGGAATCTCGTGCACTCGGCGGAGCGTCACACGGTCGAGAGCTTTGCCGGGATTCAGTTCGACCGCTTCTCCGCCCATGCGTCCTTCGTCGCCGAGCGCATCGCCGCAGCCGCAGAGGGTCCTCCTGATGGTGCCGATGGACCTCGCTGGAAGGCGGCTCTGGCGCTTCTCCGCGGCTGGAACGGCCAGCTCACCCCCGAGAGCGCGGCGGCGTCGGTGGCGAAGGAATGCTCCGCCTTAATCAAGGAGAAGCTGTTCCGCCCGGTGCTTGGGAAGGGCCTCCTCCTTTCGTATCAGCAGTACTGGCCCGCGGCGAACGTCGCGACCGAGAGGATTCTCCTGAGCGAAGACCCGAGTTGGCTCCCTGAAGGAGTGACCGGTTACCCGGCGCTCTACCGCTCGGTGCTCGCGAAGGCATTGGACAACCTCCGCAAGGCGTTCGGGACCGAGGACATCGAATCCTGGACGTGGGGATGGTCGAACCGCGCGCGCTTCGCGCATCCCCTCGAGAACGTCCCGTTCTTCGGCGCTCGTTTTCGCATTCCCGCCGTCGAGGTGGGTGCCGACGGAGAGTGCGTGTTCTCCGCGCGAAGCGTCGCCGACTATATCTCCTCCCAGCAGAGCGCCATGCTGGACTGGGCGTCCGGTCGAGGCGCCATTTTCGGCGCTTCCGCCCGCCTTGTCTGGGACCTGGCCGATTGGGACAACTCCTCGATGCTTCTGAACCTCGGCCAGTCGGCTGACCCCAGGAGCCCGCACTACCGTGACCATCTCGAGCTTTGGAAGACAGGACGCCCGCAGAAGCTTCCTTTCTCCTGGGATCGGGTGGTGGCATCCAGCGCCCGGATGAACCTCGGAGACCCTTCGGAGTGACGGCCGACCTCGTTCTGGATCTCGCCACGGCGCTCGCCGCTTGTCTCGCGCTCTACTGGACCTCGCTCCTCCTTCGTATCGTCGCGCGACCCGACCCGCTCCCTGCGCTTCGCCCCCGCGTCGGTGACAGCGCGGAGAGCCTCTCGGTCTCGATACTTCTCGCCGTCCGGAACGAGACCGACCGGATTCTCGTCGCGAGCATCGAGAGCCTCCTCGCCCAGGACTATCCCCGCTTCGAGGTGATCGCCGTGGACGATCACTCCGAGGACGACTCCGCCGCCGTGATGAAATCGCTCGCCGCGAAGAATCCGCGCCTGCGGGTTCTCGAGGCGGCCGCCGGGGCGCGCGGGAAACGAGAAGCGCTCGCCCAGGCGGCTCGGAAAGCCGAAGGCACGTGGATTCTCTTCACCGACGCCGACGCGATTCTCGAGCCCGATGCGCTCGCGCGCGGGATGGCGCTCGCTGGCCGAGAGCGAGTCGACGCGCTGTCTCTCCTTCCGGAGACCGTGACCGTCTCGTTCTGGGAGCAAGTCGCGCTGGCCGCGACGGCGTGGCTGGCGTACGAAGGGCCCGCGCTCCGGCGCTGCAACGAAGACACCGCGCCCGTCGGTCTCGCGGCGGCGGGACCCTACTTCCTCGTTCGCCGCGAGGCCTATCGTGCCGTCGGAGGCTACGAAGCTCTCCGGGAGAACGTCCTTCTCGACGTGAGCCTTGCGCGAAAACTACGCGCCGCAGGCTTCCGATACCGCTACTTCGCTTCCGGCAGCGCGGTCGAGACCCGCATGTACCGCTCGCTCGAAGAGATCTGGCGGGGATTCGGGAAGAACGCGTTCGTCGCCGTGGGGGGCCGACTCCCTCTCGTTCTCGCGGCGGCTTCTCTGGTGGTAGTCCTCGTCGTCTTTCCACTTCCGCTAGGGATCCTGTTGGCGGCTGCGGGGCGATTCACCGGATGCTCGCTATCGGTCGCCGCTCTCGCCTCCATGACGACCGTCCAGCGCCGCGCAGGTCGTTTCATGGGCTCGCGCCTCCGTCCACTCCCCCTGCTGGCCTCGGGCCTGGGTGGCCTCCTATGGGCTGCAATCCTCCTTCACTCTGCGGTTGCCAGCCGATCGAGCCGGGGGGTTCTCTGGAGGGGACGGTACTTCCAGGTGATCGATCGACCGCCGAGATCGAGCTCCTGGATCCAGAGAAACTTCTGGGAAATCACCGACGAGTGCTGGAGCGCGATCGAGGCGAGGCTCGAGAGCGGAATGAGAACCCTCGAGACCGGCTCGGGAAGGAGCACCGGCCTCTTCGAGCGCGCCGGCTGCGAGCACACCGCGCTCGAGCACGACGGCCGAAAACGTGCCCCCTCTTCCTCGGTCGTCGTAGCACCGCTCACGGGAAGCCCTCCGTGGTACGCCTGGGAGCCTCCGCACGCTTACGACCTCGTTTTCATCGACGGGCCGACGGGCCGCATCGGTCGCTCCGGAATCCTGCGCGTCCTCCCGAAACTCGTCCACCGGGACACCATCATCGTCGTCGACGATACCCACCGAAAAGCCGAAAGCCGGCTCGCGGAAGAAATCGCGGCCCGCTCCGGCATGAGGGTCGAAGCCCGGACGAAGCGAGTCTTCGGTGTTTCGCGCGGTTTCTCCATCTTGTGTCCCGAGCCCGACCCTGAACAGGCGCGTGGTATCCTCACGCCCCGATGCCGATGCCGCTGCTTCTCATCACCCTGCTTCTGACGGCGGTGGCCGCGGAGGCCTCGGAGCGACCGACACTCGGACTCGCACTCGGGGGCGGGGCCGCGCGCGGAATCGCCCACATCGGGCTTCTCCAGTGGCTGGAGGAACATCGGATTCCCGTCGATTTCATCGCGGGCACCAGCATGGGCGGACTCGTCGGCGGCGCCTACGCGGCGGGGATGACCCCCGGGGAGATCCGCGAGCTCATGCGCGACGCGGACTGGGACATCATTTTCCTGTCGGACTCGCCGTTCAAGTACAAGACGTTCCGCCGGAAGGAGGATGCGAGGCAGTTCCCGGCTCTGATCGAGCTGGGCCTGAAGAACGGGATGAAGCTCCCGAGCGGGCTCAACGCCGGCCAGGGCGTGCAATCGATGCTCGACCGGATCGCGGCACCCTACCCCCGGCTCGACAGTTTCGACGATCTCCCGACTCCCTTCCGTGCCGTCGCGACCGATCTCGACCGGGCGGTCATCGTCGTTCTCGACCGCGGCTCGCTCGCGGAAGCGATGCGGGCGACCATGGCCATTCCCGGCGTCTTCACTCCCGTTACTCTCGAGGGGCGGCTTCTTGTCGACGGCGGAACCCTCGACAACGTTCCCGCGGACGTGACCCGGAGCATGGGGGCCGACGTCGTCGTCGCCGTGAACGTGAGCTCGACGACCGACGGCTTCACTCCCCCGACGAACTTCGTCGAAGTCGTCGGGCGCACCATGGACGCGATGATGGCGGTGGGAGTCACGAACGCCCTCCTGTCGGCAGACGTCATCATTACTCCCGACTTGCGGGGCCTTTCCGGAACCGACTATCGAAAGAGCGAAGAGCTCGTCGAGCGCGGCTACCAAGCCGCCGAGGCGGTCAGGGAAAAGCTCCTCCCTTACGCCGTGGACGCCGGGACCTACGAGGCTTGGAGTCGGGCGAGGCTCGCGAAGAAGCGCAGCGTGAAACGCCGCCTCGACGCGGTGCGCGTCCGAGGCGTGCCGGAGGACGAAGGAGAACGGATTCGGGCGATGCTTTCGCGCAGGCTCCTCGACAGCGAGACCGAGCTCGAGGACATCGAGCACGAGGTCCTTCGACTCACGGGCACCGACCGGTACGAGACCATCCGCTACGCCCTCATCGAGGAAGGCGAGAGGACGACGCTCGAGCTCTACATCCTCCCCAAGACGCACGGTCCCCCGTTCCTCCTTCCCGCGCTAGAGCTCGAGAACATCGACTCGAACACTTTCGCGTTGAACCTCCGGGGGCGCGTCGTCTTCTATGACACACTCGTGCCCGAATCGGAAATTCGCATCGACCTCGCCGTGGGCACGCGGCAGGAAGCGGCCATCGAGCTCTACCGGCGTCTGTTCGGGACCCGCCTCTTCCTAGCACCGCGCGCCTACTGGAACCGCAGCAGCTTGAACGGATACAACGAGGAGGGCGAGCTCATCGCCGACTACCGCGAGAAGATCGCGGGCGGCGGCTTCGATCTGGGGTTCGATCTCGGCTCGCGAAGCGAGATCCGCGTCGGGTACGACGTCCTCGATCTCCGGACCCGCCTGCGGGTCGGAGAGCCGTCACTCCCCGAAGCGGAGGGTAAGAACCGCTTCGCTTCGATCCGATGGACCTTCGACGGTCAGACCAGCCCCATCATCCCCACCCGCGGCGTCTTCAGCCGTGTCGGAGTCCGCTTCTACTCCGATTCTCCGGACATCGTTCAGTCCGGAGAGAAGCTCGCAGGCCCGACGGACTACGCCCAGATCGAAGGAAGGTTCTCCTCGTTCCACCGGTTCCACGAGCGGCATCGCATCTTCTATGGCGCCTCGGGCGGGTCGTCCTTCGGCGATGATCCCGGATACAACACGTTCCGCCTCGGCGGGCTCCTGCGTCTCGGCGCCTTCCACAATGGCGAGGTCATCGGAGACAACTATCTCCTCGGGTTGGGGGGGCTTCTCTACCACGTTCTGCGCCTGCCCGACTTCGTCGGCTCGAACGGCTACCTCGGCGCCTGGCTCGAGGCCGGCTCCGCGTTCGACGACTGGAGCCACGTTTCCTACCAGTGGAACGCGTCCGGCGGATTCGTGCTCGAGACGTTCCTCGGCCCGCTGTTCCTCGGGGGAAGCGTTTCCTTGACGAACGGGGACGGGCGCTTCTACGTCAACCTGGGTCCGTTCGTGCGCTGAAATCAGCTCCGAAGATATCCCCACAGGAGCTTCGCTCCAATGGTCAGACTCCCGACCGACCTCTCGACACCGTCGAGGAGGGCGTCGAGATCGGGACGCCGGTAGAGCCTTCCTCCGAGGACGACCGCTTCGATCGACCGGCTGTTTCGAATGTCGGCCAGAGGGTTCTCGCGGAGGAGGACCAGGTCCGCGGCCTTCCCTTCCGCGATACTCCCGTATTCTCCTTCGAGTCCGAAGTAGCGCGCCGGGCTCAGGGTCGCCGCCACCAGCGCTTCGGCCGGCGTGAGGCCGGCCTTCACCAGCTCCTCGAGCTCGTCGTGGAGGCCTGAGCCGGGAAAGACGTAGGTGTCGTTCGCATCCGTTCCCGCGAGAAGAGGAACTCCGGCCCGGTAGGCGGCCCCGGTGAGCTCGAGCCCTTTCTCGTAGAAGTCCCGGAAGGCCTTCCGGCCTTCGGGGGACGGGTCGCTCGCCACCATTCCGTCCGCGTCCTTGCTCCAGGCCATTCTCTGAAGAGGATGGATGTAGCGAAGCCGAGGGTCGTCCCGATAGGCGGCGTCGTCCGCGAACGCATCCATCTTTCTCGTCACGTGAGTGGGGACGAACCAGCTTCCGTTCTCCCTCAAGGAGGCGAAGATCTCGCCGCACTGCGACGGGTCGTGCTCGTCGACCATCGCCCTTCGGTCCGCCGTCTGGTACCGCCGCCCTTCCAATCGCAGCTTCGCCGCACCGGGATAGCATTCTTCCAGGAAGAGTCGCGCGTGCTCGAAGCTGCGTAGACCTGCCTCCGAGGCTTCGACGGCGCTCACCGCGAGCGGCCGGTGACCGACCACCTCGAGCGACCGGGCCTTCGCCTCCTCGAGAAGCACGAGAAAGACGTCGCGCGGAATCGAGTCGTAGACCTTCAGAAAATCGAAACCCCGCTCCCTGGCGTACCGAACGAGCTCCCGCGCTTCGCCCTCGGTGCCGGGCGCGAAAAACCCGGGAAACTCCTCGTTCCGCATCGATGGGCCGTGAACGGCGAAGCTCGCGACTCCCAGGATGCGCGGCCCCACGAGCTCTCCCCGGCCGGCCGCTTCGTTCCACGAACGCTTGTCCTCGAGACAGGCGAGGAACGGATCGGAGGGATTCCTGCAGTCGGACATGTCGCGAACGGCGGTCACCCCGTGCGCGAGGACCAGGGGGAGGTGCAGATACGGGCGAGAGCTTCGGAAGAGAGATGGACGTGCATGTCCCAGA
This sequence comes from uncultured Acidobacteriota bacterium, assembly GCA_963716925.1. Classification (GTDB taxonomy): domain Bacteria; phylum Acidobacteriota; class Vicinamibacteria; order Marinacidobacterales; family SMYC01; genus DAISKN01. Next base: position 917,824 of record CAVQUX010000006.1, read on the forward strand.
GGCCCGGGATCAGGAATTTCCCAGTGCCGTCGACGACGACCGCGGAAGAGCTCGAGCCGGCCGAGGATTCCACGCTCCGGATCCTTCCCTTCTCGATCGTAACCGTCATCCCCGGACCGGAGCGTCGCGGTCTCCGCGTCGACGACGGAGACGTTCTCGATGACGAGGATCCCGGCGACGGGCGGCGTTTCGGGAAGGCGCTCCGGCCAGAGGACTCCCGCGGCGAACGCGCACACCGCAAGAGCGAACGAGACGGCGAGAAGAACGAGCGAACGGTGGAGAAGGCGCCGCATCGACTAGGCCAGCGTCGGGAGAAGCTCCGGAGGCTTGCGGTGCTTCGTGGCCTGCTCGTAGGCGTACGCGATCGCGAGGAGCTTCGGCTCGCTCCACGCCGGGCCGAAGAAGGAGACCCCGACCGGAAGTCCCGAGAGGAATCCCATCGGAACCGTGATGTCGGGATAGCCCGCGATCGCCGCCGGCCCGGCGCTGAATCCGCCTTCGAGCCGGTCACCGAGAACGTGATCCGTCATCCACGCGGGACCGGACGTCGGAGCCACGATCGCATCCAGTCGATGCTGACTCACGAGGGCGTCGATTCCCTCCCCGCGCGTCATGCGCTGGATCGTGGTCACGGCCTCGACGTAGGCGGGATCCGTCAGCGGGCCCCGGGCCTGGGAGGTGAGAAAACGCTCCTGGCCGAAGAACGGCATCTCCCGGTCTCGGTGCTCTTCGTTGAAGGCGATGAGGTCCTCGAGGCTCTTCATCCGGGCTTCCGGCCCCAGGCTCGCGAGGTAGGCGTTGATGCCCGCCTTGAACTCGTAATCGAGGACCAGCGACGGCAGCTCGGCGAAGACATCGCCGTTGTCCATGTTGGGGATGTTCGCGGGATCGACGAGTACGGCGCCCTGGCTCTTCATGTCCTCGAGGGCCCTCTCGAAGATCGCGAGAACGCGGTCGTCGAAGCCAGAGAAGTTGCGGGCGACGCCGATGCGCGCACCGCGGAGTCCGTTGACGTCGAGGAACTGCGTATAGTCGGCGTGCGATTTCCCTTCGCTCGCCGCGGTCGCTCCGTCGCGCGGGTCGACGCCGGTCAAGGCGCCGAGGAGGATGGCCGCGTCTCTCAGCGTCCGCGTCATGGGACCGGCGGTGTCCTGGGAGTGCGAGATAGGAATGATGCCCGAGCGGCTCCAGAGACCGACGGTCGGTTTGATGCCGACGATGCCGTTGATGGACGAGGGGCACATGATGGAGCCGCCGGTCTCGGTTCCGATGGTGAGCGCCGCGAGATTCGCCGAGGCGGCGACGCCGGAGCCGGAGCTCGACCCGCAGGGGTTTCGATCGAGAGCGTAGGGATTTCGGCATTGTCCGCCGCGAGCGCTCCAGCCGCTGGAGGCTTTGAGGCCGCGCCAGTAGGCCCACTCGCTCATGTTGGCCTTGGCCAGGAGGACGGCGCCCGCTTCCCTGAGCTTCTCCGCCAGGAAGGAGTCCCGCGGCGGGATGGAGCCCTCGAGCGCGAGCGAGCCCGCGGTGGTCGTCATCCGGTCGTGGGTATCGATGTTGTCCTTGATGGCGACGGGGATTCCGTGGAGAGGACCGCGTGGACCCTTCGAGCGGCGCTCGGCGTCGAGCTCGTCCGCGATCGAGAGCGCATCGGGGTTGGTCTCGATGATCGACCGAGAGCTCGGGTCCCTTCCGGTCGAGGGCGTCGATGCGGGCGAGATAGGCCTCGGCAATCGAGCGCGCCGTCCACCGCCCCGATTCCATGCCTGCCTGGAGACCGGAGACGGTCGCTTCGTGGAGCTCGAACGGCGCGTCGCCGGCCGCGGCCTCGCGCGGCGCCGGAGTCTCACCCGGGGCACATCCGTAGGGGGTCGATCCGGAAAGAAGGGTCGCGCTTCCGAAAGCGGTATAGCCGAGAAATCGTCTGCGGTTCATGGGCGAAAGGGTATCTCTCCCTCTCCCCCCACACCAGCGACTCGGGCACTACCCTCGTCGGAGCTCGCCAGCCAGCCGTGGAACCGCGGAAAGGGGAACGACGTCGATCCAATCGTCCAGGGAATACTCTCTCGATCCCGGGTAAACCACCCAGATCTTCACCAGCCCGAGATCCTCTCGAGCGATCATCATCGACCGCGTTCGCCCCGGGGCATCCTGGTACTTGAATTCGAATCCATATCGCTTGCCTCCGAGCATTACCAGAAGGTCGAGCTCTGCACCACCATGCGTTGCCCAGAAGTAGGTGTCCCTCGTTTCGAGCAGCCCGACCACCTGTTCGAGAGCGAAGCCCTCCCACGACGCGCCGAGCTTGGGATGAGCTTGAACTTCCGACAGGGTCCCCACCTGGAGAAGCGCATGCAGGATGCCCGTATCTCGAAGAAAAATCTTCGGGGACTTGACCTGTCTCTTTCCGACGTTTTCGAACCACGGTGCGAGAACGCGGACCATAAAGGCGCCCGCGAGAATGTCGAGGTAACTGCGCGCCGTATTCTCCGAGGCGCCGAGCGACCTTGCGAGCTCGGCGGCGTTCCAAATCTGGCCGTGGTAGTGCGCGACCATCGTCCAGAAGCGTCGCAGAGTCTCCGCCGGAACGGTGATTCCGAGCTGCGGGACGTCACGCTCGAGAAACGTGCGGATGAAGGCGTCGCGCCAAACCACGCTCGCGTCGTCCGTGGCCGAGAGATAGGACCGCGGGAACCCACCTCGGACCCACAGCCGATCGCGGTTCTCGGCGCCGACCTCACGAAGGTCGAAGCCGGATAGGTCGATGAAGCCGATACGCCCGGCAAGGGACTCCGACACGCCCTTCACGATATGGGGCGAGGCCGAGCCGAGAAGCAGGAACCGCGCAGGGTTTCCCGGACGATCCACGAGGACACGAAGAAGCTCGAACAGTTCGGGCCGACGCTGCACCTCGTCGAGTACAACGAGTCCCGAGAGGCGTTCCAAGGTCGTCATTGGAGCCGATAACCGGCGAACGTCCACGGGGTCCTCGAGATCGAAGAACTCGCTTGGCTCACGAGCAGCGATGAGCCTCGCCAGGCTGGTCTTACCGCATTGACGAGGGCCAAGAACCGCAGCGATCGGATGGCTCTCAAAAGCGCGGTCCACCCGTGCGATCGCGTACGGACGGGGGATCATGACCAGCCATTTTACCATGCAAATCCTCAGGCTAGATGAGGATTTTCGAGCTTAGCCCAACGGGTCGGGATTGGGTCATTGGACGACGCTCGTCCATTCCGTTCCAGGGTGGATTTCGCTCCGGAAGTTCATCTACAATGACGCGCCTTATCGCCGTTAGTGCATGGATTGGAAGGGGTCACGGTTGACGCTCCATTACTCCGCCGCGCCGCAAATACTCGCCTGACGCTTCATGAGCACCCCGGGACTCATCATCTTCTACTACTTCGCGGCCGCGAGCATCACGAGCGCGATTCTGGCGATCACCCGCCACAAGCCCATCCATAGCCTTCTCTGGGTTCTCGCGCTCTTCCTTCACGTCGCCGGAGTCTTCCTCCTCATGGGGGCCGAGTTCCTCGCGGCGGTCCAGGTGATCGTGTACGCGGGCGCCATCCTGGTTTTCTACCTCTTCTTCCTGATGCTGCTCGATCTGCCGACCGAGGCCGCCGCGCCGCGATTCAGCGCCCATTGGCCGCTCTCGGTCGTCGCCGGGGCCGTCTTCGCGAGCGCCATCTGGTACGCCCGCGAAATTCCAGCGGCCCTCGTTCCCGCCGCCACGGGCGGTCCTTCCCCGGGAAACGTCGCCGCGGTGGGAAAAGCTCTCTTCACCGAGTTCGCGCTCCCCTTCGAGATCGTGTCTCTCGTTCTCCTGTCGGCGATCGTGGGCGCGGTCGTCATGGCCAAGAGAAAGACCGAGCCCTGATGGTGCCGGTGGGTGCCTGTCTCGGGTTGAGCGCGGTCCTCTTCGCGATCGGTCTCATCGGCTTTCTCGGGCGGCGCAACATCATCCTGATGCTGGTCTCGGTCGAGATCATGCTCAACTCCGTCAACGTGAGCCTCGCGGCTTTCAGCCAGCACCTCGGGGAAGCCCGCGGCCAGGTCATGGCGCTATTCGTCATCGCGGTCGCGGCGGGCGAGGCCGCGATCGGCCTGGGCCTGGTGCTCGCCCTCAGTCGGAACAAACAGGGAGTCAACGTCGAGGACGTGACTCGGTTGAAGTGGTGACGGAAGCCATGGAGCCCGCATTTTCCCTGACCCCGCTCCTCACCGTCCTGGTTGCGGCGTTGGCGTCGATTCTCATCCTGTTAACCGGCGAGCGCCGGGCCAACCTGCGGGAATTCTGGTCGGTCGCGGCCGGAGTGCTGCAGTTCGGGCTCGTGGTCTCCATGATGCCGGCGGTGCTGGCGGGAAAGGCGCCCCAGGTCACGCTCTTCCGTCTCCTTCCCGGGATCGAGATCGGATTTCGCGCCGACGCGTTCGGTATCCTCTTCGCCCTCGGGGCATCGCTCCTCTGGGTCGCGGCATCGTTCTACTCCATCGGCTACATGCGCACTCTCGAAGAGCACGCGCAGACCCGCTACTTCACCTGCTTCGCCCTCGCCCTCGCCGCCACCCTGGGCGTCGCCTTCTCCGCGAACCTCTTCACGCTCTTCCTGTTCTATGAAGCGCTCACTCTCGCGACGTACCCCCTGGTCGCGCACAAGGAGACGGAGGAGGCCAAGGCCGGCGCCCGCAAGTACGTCATCTATCTGCTGGGCGCGGCCAAGGTGATGCTCATCCCCGCTATCATCCTTACTTACAACCTCGCCGGGACCCTCGAGTTCCGACCGGGTGGGATCTTTCCGGATTCCCGGGTGAGCCTCGAGCCGACGCTTCTATACGTCGTCTTCGCGCTGTTCCTCTTCGGCTTCGCGAAGAACGCGGTGATGCCGCTCCACAGCTGGCTTCCGGCCGCCATGGTGGCGCCGACGCCGGTGAGCGCGCTCCTCCATGCCGTGGCGGTGGTCAAGACGGGAGTCTTCTCCACGCTCCGCGTCGTTCTCTTCGTCTTCGGTCCGACAGCGATGCGGGAAATCGGCGCCGACCGGCTGGCTCTGGCCTTCGCCTCGGCGACGATCGTCATCGCCTCGCTTCTCGCTCTCCGCCAGGAGAACTTGAAAGCTCGGCTCGCGTTCTCCACGATCAGCCAGCTCTCGTATATCGTCCTCGGAGGCGCGCTCCTGGCGCCTTCCGGAGTCCTCGGCGGGATCGCCCACATCACGAACCACGCGATGTCCAAGATCACGCTCTTCTTCTGCGCGGGCTCGATTTACGCTTCGGCGCACAAGACGGAGGTCGGCCAGACGGCCGGTCTCGCGAAAAAAATGCCCTGGACCATGGCCGCGTTCACCCTCGCGTCGCTGAGCCTCGTCGGGATTCCTCCGTTCTCGGGCTTCGTCTCCAAGTGGTACCTGGCGGTGGGCTCGCTCGAGCGCGGGAATCCCTGGATTCTGGCGGTGCTGCTCGCGAGCTCGCTCTTCACCGCGGCGTATCTCGGACCCATCGTGTACAAGGCCTACTTCGAAGAGGCCGAAGACGACGGACACCACCACGAGATCCACGAGGTCCCCTGGATCGTCGTTCCTCTCGTATTGACCGCCCTGGCGAGCCTCATCCTGGGCCTCTATCCGGACCCGGTGATCGACCTGGCAAGCAAGGTGATGCCATGAATTGGAAGCGATGGTCCTACGTAAGCCTCGCCGTCATCGCTCTCTCCGAGATTCTCGTGCCGCGTGTCTTTCCTGCGGACCACGCCCATTTCTGGTTCGAGGATCTCCCGGCCTGGGGCTCCGGCTACGGTCTGCTCTCGTGCGTCCTGATCATCAAGGTCTCGAAGCTCCTGGGAAAGCTCTGGCTCATGCGCCCCGAGGATTACTATGAACGCCGCGAACGTTAGCTGGGTGCATCCGGGGCTCGTCCTGATCCTGGGGGCCTGGCTCGTGCCCTTCCTCAGGGGAGCGACGAAGCGCGCCTTCCTCGTGGTTCTGCCCGCGGCGGCGCTCGTCGATTGCCTGCTGATGACGCCGGGGACCCATGGCGTCGTGCGCTTCGTGGGACAGGAAGTCGTCTTCGGCCGCGTCGACGCGCTGAGCCTGGTCTTCTGCTACGTCTTCGCGCTCATGGCGCTCATCGGCATGATCTACGCCCTCCACGTGGAGGACGATGCGCAGCAGATGGCGACTCTCACCTACGCGGGCTCGGCGCTCGGAGCGACGCTCGCGGGAGACTTCCTTTCGCTCTTCCTCTTCTCGGAGCTCATGGCGGTTTCCGCCGCTCTGATCGTCTGGCTGCGCCGGACCCCCGAGTCGGGCGCCTCCGGTTTCCGCTACCTCCTGGTGCACGTCTTCGGCGGCCTGTGCCTTCTCGGAGGAATCGTGCTCCACTGGTCGCAGACGGGCTCTATCGCGTTCTCCGACATGACGCCGTTTGCCGGGAGCGCCGCGTTCGTCCTGGTCCTCACCGCTTTCCTGGTGAACGCCGCGGTGCCGCCCCTGGGGGCCTGGCTGCCCGACGCCTACCCCGAGGCGACGGTGACCGGAGCGGTGTTCCTGACCGCCTTCACCACGAAGACCGCGGTCTACACGCTCATCCGGGGATTCGCGGGAACCGAGGTCCTGATGTGGTGGGGCGCAGGGATGGCGGTCTACGGAGTCGTCTACGCCGTTCTCGAGAACGACGCGCGGCGGCTCCTCGCTTACCACATCATCAGCCAGGTGGGCTACATGGTGTGCGGAGTGGGGATCGGAACGGCGCTCGCGCTGAACGGGTCCTCCGCCCACGCCTTCGCGCACATCCTTTATAAAGCCGTCCTCTTCATGGGGGCGGGGGCGGTGCTCCAGACCACCGGGCTCCGGAAGTTGAGCGACATGGGCGGCCTCTACAAGACGATGCCCATCACTCTCGGCCTCTACATGGTAGGCGCTTTCGCCATCTCGGCGGTGCCTCTCTTCAGCGGTTTCGTGAGCAAGTCGATGGTGGTCTCCGCAGCCGGCGAAGCCCACCACGCGGGCGTTTTCCTTACGCTCACCCTCGCTTCCGCGGGAACGTTCCTGCACACGGGACTCAAGCTTCCCTGGTACATGTTCTTCGGAGAGGACCGCGGCATCAAAGCCCCGGTAGGAAAAGAGCCGCCGAAGAACATGCTCGTCGCCATGGGCATCGCGGCCTTCGCCTGCGTCCTCATCGGAGTGTTTCCCTCGCTCCTGTACGCCCACCTGCCGTTTCCCGCGGACTACGTCCCCTACACTCCGCGCCACGTCGTCGCCACGATGGGCCTCCTCGGCTTCACCGCCCTGGGGTTCTTCCTGCTGCTCAAGCAGCTGGATCCCGAGCCCACCATCAGCCTCGACACCGACTGGTTCTACCGGCGCGGCCTCGGGGCCGTTCTCCCCCTGGTCGAGGGCGCTCTGGCGCGCGTGGACGGCGTCGTCTCCCAGACGTCCGACGGGATCGTTCGGCTCGCACTGGCGACGGGAGAGCGGCTTCGAAGGATCGATTCTCGCGTGGTCGACGCCGCGAGCCTCGGACTGGGAAAGGTTACGCTGGCCTTCGGCCAGGGCCTGAGGCTCATCGCGGACGGCAACGCCCAACACTATGGACTGATCATGGCAGCCGGCGCGCTGGCGGCTCTGGCGATCGTGATCTTCGGCCAATGACGACGTGACGAAGTGACGAGCTATCCCGTTCTGACGCTGACGACGTTCCTGCCGCTTCTGGGGGCCGCCCTTATCCTCTTGACGGGGGACCGCCTGGCGCGCTTCATCGCTCTCGCGACCACTCTCGCCGTCCTGGCGGTCTCGGCGCCCCTGTACGTTCACTTCGACAAGGCGTCGACCGCCCTCCAGTTCGTGGAATCCGCGCCCTGGATTCCGTCCTGGAACATCTCTTACGGGATGGGGGTCGACGGTATCAGCCTTCCGTTCATCTTTCTCTCGGTGGTGCTGAGCATCTTGTGCGTGAGCGCGTCCTGGACCGCGGTCGAAACGCGAACGCGGGATTTCTACGCCGCGCTCCTCGTGACCGAGACCGCGATGGTCGGCCTCTTCGCTGCGACGAACCTCTTCCTCTTTTACATCTTCTGGGAGCTCATGATCGTTCCCATGTTCCTCCTCATCGGCGTCTGGGGAGGGCCGAACCGGGTCTACGCCTCCGTCAAGTTCCTGCTGTTCACGCTCGCGGGAAGCGTCCTGATGCTCGTGGGCCTCATCGTTCTCCTGTACGCCGGCGGAACCCTGGACTTCCAGGCGCTCGCGGGGATGAGGCTCTCTTCCTCCGCGCAGGCGTGGCTCTTCCTCGCCTTTCTCGCGGCGTTCGCCGTCAAAGTGCCGATGTTCCCGGTGCACACCTGGCTTCCCGACGCGCACACCGAAGCGCCGACCGCGGGAAGCGTGATTCTGGCGGGAATTCTGCTGAAGATGGGGGCCTACGGGTTTCTGCGGATCTCGCTCCCGCTGTTTCCCGACGCCCTGCAGCTGTTCCTCGTGCCGATGCTCGCGCTCTCGGCGGTCGCCATCGTGTACGGAGCCTACGTGACCCTGGCGCAGACCGACGTGAAGCGCCTCATCGCCTACTCGAGCGTGAGCCACATGGGCTTCGTGACCCTGGGGATCTTTTCCCTGAACCGGAACGGCGTCGAGGGCGCGATCCTGCAGATGGTGAACCACGGGATCCTCACCGGGGCGCTCTTCCTGTGCATCGGGATAATCTACGAGAGGACCCACACCCGGGAGATCGCGGCCTACGGGGGACTCTTCAAGGCGGCGCCCATCTACACCACGTTCCTCGCGTTCTTCTGTCTCGCCGCCATCGGATTTCCCGGCCTGAACGCTTTCGTGGGCGAGTTCCTCATCATCAGCGGCGCTTTCACCAGGTGGGCGGGCCTCGGGGTGATGGCGGTCTGGGGAGTGGTCCTCGGCACCACGTACATCGTCTGGCTCTACTACCGGATGGCTCTCGGCGAAGTGAACCCGGGACTGCGCGGGCACCGCCTCGACCTCAACGCCAGGGAGATCGCGACTCTTCTTCCGCTGGTGGTGATGGCCCTCGTCATCGGCCTCTACCCCGAGTCCGTCCTCGGCTTCATCCGGGCTCCGGTGGCGCATCTGCTTTCAGCCATCACCTCGTCTCCCATCGAGCTCGCGGGGGGCCTGTGAAGGACGTGACCCTCCTCGTGCCAGAGATTGTTCTCGTCGCGGTGGCGCTCGCGCTCATCCTCGCCGCGCGCCGCCTCGAGCGCGCCCGGACCGGCGGCGACCGCGGTGGTCCTCGCCGCCGTCGCCGCCATCGCGCTCCGGTTGGATTCTCTCCTCGTCGACGCCCGAAGTCGGCTTCGGGGGCACCATCGCCGGCGACGGCTACGCCCGGTTCTTCGACGTCCTCTTCGCGGTTACGCTCTCGATCGCCGCGCTCCTCTCAATCCGCCAGGTCGACTCCGAGCGCGTCCGGCCCGGCGAGTTCTACGCTCTGCTCCTGCTCGCGGCGTCCGGCATGCTGCTGGCGGCGTCGGCCATGGACCTCCTGGTCCTCTACCTGGGGCTCGAGCTCATGACCCTCTGCTCGTACGTCCTCGTCGGGATCACGAGGGAGAAGACGGCGTCGATCGAAGGCGCGATCAAGTACTTCCTTCTCGGCTCGTTCGCCTCGGCCCTGTTTCTCTACGGCATCGGTCTCACCTACGGAGTCACGGGGGCTACGGGCTTCGCGTCGATTGCTTCGGCGGCGACCGAGCGGGGCCTCTCGGACAATCCCCTCCTTCTCGCCGGGGTGATCCTCGTCATCGCCGGGCTCGCGTTCAAGATCGCCGCGGTGCCGTTTCACGCCTGGGCCCCGGACGCCTACCAAGGCGCCTCCGCTCCCGTCGGCGCGTTTCTCGCCGCGGGCTCGAAGGCCGCGGGCCTCGCGGCGCTGGTTCGAGTCTGCGTCGTGGCGTTCGAGCCCGAGCATGTCCTGTGGTCGAACCTCCTGGTCGCGCTCTCGGCGCTGTCCATCCTCGTCGGGAGCCTTCTCGCGTTGTCCCAGACCAACATGAAGAGGCTCCTCGCCTACTCTTCGATCTCGCACGCGGGATACGCGCTTCTGGGGCTGATCTCCGGGACTCCGGCGGGCGCTTCCGCGACCATGACCTACGCTTTCGTCTACGCCTTCATGACCCTCGGCGCGTTCGGCGTCGTCATCGCCCTCGGGCAGCGCGGGGAGAATCTCTCGGGCTATCATGGACTCGCGAAAACCAATCCCGGGACGGCGGGGCTGATGTTCCTCTTCCTGCTGTCCCTGACCGGAATCCCACCGACCGCGGGATTCGCCGCCAAGTTCGCGGTGATCCTGAGCGTCGTCGGCGCCGGTCACATCGGGCTCGCGGTTCTCGCGGTGGTGTCGAGTGTAATGTCCGCGTACTTTTATTTGCGGGTGGCGGTTTTCATGTACATGACGGATCCGCAGGGAGCGGCGCCGGGACGTCTGCCCTCGACGGTTTCCGTGGCGCTTCTGCTCGCGGCGTTGGTTACTATTGTCGGGGGGGTGTATCCCGACGCGATCGCCGCGTGGACGGTGCCTCCTTAGAGACTATGAGCGAGTATCTTGGAATTCTGGTGTTCTTCGCGCTCGCGGGGACGGTCGCCGGCGGGTTCGTGCTGCTGGCCTCGATCCTCGGACCGAAGAAGCCGTCGAAGGTGAAATCGGAGCCGTTCGAGGCGGGGATGCCCTCGTTCGGCGTCCAGGCCGGCCACATGTCGATCAAGTTCTACCTGACGGCGATTCTCTTCATCCTGTTCGACGTGGAGCTGGTCTTCCTCTATCCCTGGGCCGTCGCCTTTCGCGATCTGGGCGCCTGGGGCCTTACGGGGATGTCGATCTTTCTGGGGATCCTGATGGTGGGATTCTTCTACGCCTGGGACAACGGCGCCCTCGATTGGAAATGATTGGAAGTGAATATGTCTGGTGAAGCGGGATTCTTGACGAGCCGGCTCGACGAGGCCATCGGATGGGCCCGGAAGTTCTCGATCTTCCAGTACCCGTTCGTGACCGCTTGCTGCGGCATGGAGTACATGGCGACGGCCTGCTCGCACTACGACGTCGACCGGTTCGGCGCCGGCTTGCCGCGATTCTCGCCGCGCCAGGCGGACGTGCTCTTCGTGGTCGGAACCATCAGCCACAAGATGGCGCCGGTTCTCCTCCGCATCTACGAGCAGATGACCGAGCCGAAGTGGGTCGTCGCCTTCGGCGTCTGCACCTGCACCGGCGGCTTCTACGACAACTATGCGACGGTCATGGGAATCGACACGATCGTGCCGGTTGACGTCTATATCCCCGGCTGTCCGCCGCGGCCGGAGTACGTTCTCGACGGCCTGCTGAAGCTCCAGGCCAAGATCCAGGACCAGCGCGAGACCGGCGTGAAAGCCGCTCCGGAGGCGAGGCCGGAGTTCTCCGTATGAATGCGGAGTCCCTGATTCAGGCCGTGAACGATCGCTTCCCCGGGGCGGTCGAAGCCTCGCACGCGTTTCGCGGGGATGCCACGGTCATCGTGCGCCGGGAGTCGATTCTCGAGCTCGCGCGGACGCTCAAGGACGATCCCGCCTTCCAGATGAATTTCCTGATGGACCTCACCGCCGTGGACTTCTCCGCTTTCGGGACGAAGCCCGCTCCGGCATTCTTCGCATCCTCCGGCGTCGCGGTGCGCCCGTCGACCACGATTCCCGACGAGGCTCCCTGGCCGGGACCTCCCGCGTCCGGACGCTTCGTCGTCGTCTACCACTTCTTCTCTCTCGCCCTCAAGCACCGGCTGCGCGTCGAGGTTCCCGTGGACGAAGAGGACGCGGAGGTCGACTCGCTCACTTCCCTCTGGGGAGGCGCGAACTGGCTCGAGCGCGAGGTGTGGGACATGTTCGGGATCCGGTTCAAGGGGCATCCGGACTTGAAACGGATTCTGATGTACGACGAGTTCGAGGGCCATCCGCTGCGCAAGGACTACCCGGTCAAGAAGCGCCAACCCCTGATAGGACCGGACAACTAGCACTTCATGAGCCAGACACCCAACAACTTCGAGACTCGCGAGATGCTTCTCAACGTGGGGCCCGCGCACCCCGCGATGCACGGCATCATCCGCATCATCGCCAAGCTCGACGGGGAGCAGGTGAAAGACTGCGACGTCGAGATCGGCTACCTCCACCGCGGCTTCGAGAAGATGTCGGAGACGGTCGACTACAACGGCGTCATGCCCTACACCGACCGGCTCAACTACGTCTCCCCGCTCATCAACAACATGGGCTACTGCATGGCGGTGGAAAAAGCCCTGGGAATCTCCGTTCCCGATCGCTGCCATTACATCCGGGTGATCATGTCCGAGATCTCCCGCATAACGGACCACCTCACCTGCATCGGCGCCGGCGCCATGGAGCTCGGGGCGTTCACCGTTTTTCTCTACATGATCAAGGCGCGCGAGTTTCTGTGGGAGCTCGTGGAGATGGTGACCGGGGCGCGGCTCACCGTTTCGTACTGCCGGGTCGGTGGGGTCAAGGGAGATCTGCCCGAGGGTTTCGAGGAGCATTGCCGCAAGGCCATCGCGGAGACGAGGACCGTCCTCAAGGAATCGGACGCTCTCCTCACCCGCAACCGCATCTTCGTCGATCGCATGTCGGGGACGGGGGTGATCTCGGCCGAGGACGCCATCTCCTACGGGATCACCGGACCGTTCCTCCGCGGCTGCGGCACCGCCTATGACGTGCGGAAGGACTGCCCGTACGCGGTCTACGATCGACTCGATTTCGACGTCCCGGTGGGAAGCCGGGGAGACAACCTCGATCGGTATCTCGTCCGGATGGAGGAGATGCATCAGTCCATCCGTATCATCGAGCAGGCGCTCAAGGACATTCCGGATGGTCCGTTCCTCGCCCATCCGGAGACGGGCCGGGCCATTCCCGCGGCGGAGATGGTGGACGAGGCCAAGATGGGGAACATCGTCCAGATCGAGGGAGCGCGCGCGGTGGTCGACCCCACTCTCGACGGCGCCTCCGAGGAGGAGTATCCGGGGATCGCCGCCGACGAGAAGCGGGTCTTCCTTCCTCCCAAGGAGGATACCTACGGGAACATCGAAGGCCTGATGAATCACTTCAAGCTCGTGATGTACGGCCATGGCGTGCGGCCCCCGAAGGGGGAAGTGTACTTTCCGGTGGAGGGCGCGAACGGGGAGCTCGGCTTCTACGTCGTGAGCGATGGCACCAACAATCCCTATCGCGTGCGCGTCCGTCCACCCTGCTTCGCCATCATGTCGGCGCTGCCCAAGGTCCTCATCGAGGGCATGATGGCGGACGTGGTCCCGACGTTCGGGTCCATCAACATGATTGGGGGCGAGCTCGACCGGTGAACCTCTCCGACCTCGAACCAAAAGCCAGAGAGATCATCCAGCGCTACGACCAGCGACGGGCGGCGACGCTGCCTCTTCTGTGGCTCGTCCAGGAGAACTTCGGCCACATCTCGCCCGAGGCGGAGCGCTGGGTGGGCGATCTCGTGGGAACGACGGTCGCCCATGTGCGCGAAGTCGTTTCGTTCTACACGATGTACCGCACCGCTCCCGCCGGCCGGCGCGAGCTTCGAGTCTGCACGAGCCTTCCCTGCCAGCTGCGGGGGGCGAACGACGTGCTGCAGGAGATCGAAAAGCGCTTGAAAATCCGTCCGGGGGAAACGACTCCGGACGGAGAGCTGACGCTGACCGAAGTCGAGTGCCTCTGCGCCTGCGAGATCGCTCCGATGGCGCAGCTCGACGAGCAGTTCGTCGGGCCTCTCGATCCGGGGGACGCTCGATTCCCTGCTTCGGGGTCAGACGCGCGAGCCCGAACCTTTCATCACCACCGACGGGCCGATACTCTCGACGCGGTTCAAGGACCCGGAGGGAACCTGGTTCGACGCCTACGTCAAGGACGGAGGCTACCACGGCGGCCAAGAAGGCGCTCTCGATGACGCCGGCCGCGATCATCGACGAAGTCGGAAAAGCGAACCTGCGCGGCCTCGGGGGAGCGGGGTTCCCGGCGGCGAGAAAGTGGTCCTTCATTCCCAAGGACAGCCCCAAGCCGAAGTACCTCGTGGTCAATGCCGACGAGGGCGAGCCGGGGACGTTCAAGGATCGGTACATCCTCGAGCGCGACCCTCACGCTCTTCTCGAAGGAATGATCGTGGCCGCCTACACCATCGGGAGCCACAAGGCCTACGTCTACATCCGGGGGGAGTACTTCCGATCGGCGAAGCGCATGGGCCGCGCCGTCGAGGAGGCGTACGCGAAGGGCTGGCTCGGAAAGAACATCCAGGGGAGCGGATTCGACCTGGACGTGGTCATCCACCGGGGAGCGGGAGCCTATATCTGCGGCGAGGAGACGGCCCTCTTGAGCTCGCTCGAGGGAGGAAAGGGTTTTCCCAAGCTCAAGCCTCCCTTCCCCGCGATCTCGGGACTCTTCCAGTGCCCGACCATCGTCAACAACGTCGAGACGCTGTCCTGCGTCCCCTACATCCTGAGACACGGCGCCGAGAAGTTCGCGAGCATCGGGACTCCAAAGCAGGGCGGAACGAGGCTCTTCTGCGTGAGCGGTCATGTGAACCGGCCCGGCGTCTACGAGGCGCCGGTCGGCGTCACGCTGCGGGAGCTCATCGAGAACCATGCCCAGGGAGTGCGCGGGGGCCGGAAGCTCAAGGCGGTGATCCCCGGCGGCATCTCCGCGAAAGTCCTCACCGCCGACCAGATCGACGTCCGCATGGACTTCGATTCTCTCATCGCGGCGGGCTCCATGGCGGGCTCCGGCGGCGTCATCGTGATGGACGAGACCACGTGCATGGTCGATGCTCTGGAGTCGGCGACGAAGTTCTTCGCCCACGAGTCCTGCGGCCAGTGCTCTCCCTGCCGGGAGGGAACCGGCTGGATTCACCGCATCATGCGCCGCGTCACCGACGCCCGGGGCAGAAAGGAACGCTCCAGGACCTCGAGGATCTGCTGGCCATCGCATCCGACATGGAGGGAAAGACGATCTGCGTCTTCGCCGACGCGGCGGCCTGGCCCGTCCAGTCCTACATCGCGAAGTTCCGCGCGGAGTTCGAGGAGCACATCCGCACCGGCAAGTGCGTCCGGACCAGCGAGGCGGTCGCATGATCAAGCTCACGATCGACGGCCGCGAGGTCGAGAGCCCCGAGGGATCGACGGTCATCCAGGCGGCGGAGAAGCTCGGGATCTTCATCCCCCGCTACTGCTACCACCCGGGACTTTCGATCGCGGGCAACTGCCGCATCTGTCTCGTCGACGTCGAGAAGAATCCCAAGCTCCAGATCGCCTGCAACACGCCCGTGGCTCCGGGGATGGTGGTGCACACCAAGAACGAGAAGGCGGAGGACGGCCGGCGGGCGGTGCTGGAGTTCCTTCTCGCGAACCATCCGCTCGACTGCCCGGTCTGCGACCAGTCGGGAGAGTGCGACCTCCAGAACTTCTACATGAACTTCGGGCTCTACGATCCGCGGTTCCGGGAGCAGAAGGTCAAGAAGAAGAAGGCGGTGGCCCTCGGCCCCCACGTGATGCTGGACCAGGAGCGCTGCATCCTGTGCTCGCGCTGCGTGCGGTTCTCGGACGAGATCTCGAAGACCGGGGAGTTCGGCATCTTCAACCGCGGGGACCGGGCGGAGCTCGGGCTCTATCCCGGAGTGGTGCTCGACAACCCCTATTCGGCGAACGTCATCGACATCTGCCCCGTGGGAGCGCTCACCGAACGGGAGTTCCGCTTCAAGGCCAGGGTCTGGTACCTCTCGAGCGCTCCCTCGGTCTGCAACGGCTGCTCCACCGGCTGCAACATCGACGTCCACTTCGTCCTCGACCGGCCGCATCTCAACGACGGCGCCCGCGTCCTGCGGTTGAAGCCGCGCGTCAACCCGGACGTCAACGAGTGGTGGATGTGCGACGAGGGTCGTTTCGGGTTCCACTGGATCGACCGAGAGCGGCTGACGAAGGTCCGCCATCGGGGAGCGGATTCGACGTGGGAGGCAGGCGTTCTCCGCGCATCGGCGCGGATTTGGCGAAGCTCACGAAGATCGGGGTCATCGCTTCCTCGCAGCTCACGACCGAAGAGCTCTTTCTGATTCGGGAGATCTTCCAGAGCAAGCTCGGCGCCCGTGTCGCGGCACCCGCGCTGAAGCCACCCGGGAAGGGAGACGACTTCCTGCTCGAGGCCGACAGGAATCCGAATACCCTGGGAGCGAAGCTACTGGGTCTCACCGACGCCGACGCGGCGAGTCTCGTCGCCGATGGCCTCGATGGGCGTCTCGAGGCGTTGTGGGTCTTCGGCCACGACCTGACCTCCGTCGTCGATGAAAAGAAGCTGAAGGAGCTGTCGCAGAAGCTCGCTCTCTTCGTCTTTTCGGGAACGAACGAGAATCCCACCGCTTCATTCGCGCACTGGGTGCTGCCCACGGCCGCGTACGTGGAAAAGGACGGAACGTTCGTGAACAAGAAGGGGCGCCTGCAGAGGATCGGCCGCGCCTTCCCGCCGCTTCCGGACTCGCGGGAGGACTGGAGCGTTCTTCTGGAGATCGCCCGGCGGTTGAACCATCCGCTCGCCTTCCGCAAACCCCAGGAGATCTTCCTCGGCCTCGCCAAGGCCGAGTCGCGCGTTCGCGGGTTTGAGCTACGAGGCGATCGGACTTCAGGGGGTACAGCTGAAGCCATGATGGAAGACCTGGTCATCAAGCTCGTCCTCGCGGGCATCCTGTTCTTCGGGGTCCTGAACCTCGCGGGCCTCCATACCTGGATCGAGCGAAAGCAGTCCGCGGTCATGCAGGACCGGATCGGCGCGAACCGCGCCGACATCCTGGGATTCACGATGCTGGGGCTCTTCCACCCGATCGCCGACGCGGTCAAGATGTTCACCAAGGAGGACTTCATCCCGGAAGGCGCGGACAAGGTCCTGCATACCCTGGCCCCGTTCTTCTCGGTTTTCTTCGCCCTCGTCGCCTTCGCGGGAATCCCCTTCGGGGACCACGTCGTCTGGGGCGATCGGGTGATCGACCTCCAGGTCGCCAAGATCGACGCCGCGCTCCTCTACATCTTCGCGATGCTCTCGCTCGGGGTCTACGGAGTGATCCTCGCGGGGTTCGCCTCGCGCAACAACTACGCGCTTCTGGGCGGACTGCGGGCGACGGCGCAGATGATCTCCTACGAGATCGCGCTCGGGCATCGCGATCATCGGCGTCATCCTGGTCTACGGAACCCTGGACCTGCAGGAGCTGGTGCGGGGCCAGGGTCGGTATCTCGCGGGCGGCTGGATTCCTTTCTGGGGCATCGTCGCTCAGCCGGTGGGGTTCATCGTGTTCCTCACCGCCGCGCTCGCCGAGACCAAGAGGGCGCCGTTCGACCTTCCCGAAGGCGAGTCCGAGATCATCGGCTATTTCGTCGAGTACAGCGGGATGAAGTTCGGCATGTTCTTCCTCGCGGACTTCCTCGAGACCATCCTCGTCGCCTGTCTCACGACGACGCTCTTTCTCGGCGGCTGGCAGGTCCCCTACCTGCTCCCCGACGGTTTCCACTTCCCCTGGGGAGCGACGATCGCGGTCTCCCAGTGGACCTACGTCCTCCTCGGGGTCGCGAGCTTCTCGATCAAGGTCCTGGTCTTCTGCTGGCTCTTCATGCAGATCCGGTGGACGCTCCCCCGGTTCCGGTACGATCAGCTCATGCGGCTCGGATGGCTCGGGCTCTTTCCCGTCGCCGTGGTGAACGTGTTCATTACCGCTCTTGCCCTGACCTTCTTCTAGAGAGGACTGCAATGGCCGCCAACGTGAAGGTGATGCCTAGACCGGAGCTGACGTTCTGGGAGAAGACCTACATTCCGCAGATCCTGGGGGGGCTCAAGATCACCAGCGCGCATTTCTTCCGGAACCTGTTCCTGCACGCGGCGCACAGCGTCGGGCTCCTGAAGCACATCCCCGCCGCCATCACCTTCCAGTACCCGGAGATTCTGAGACCGCTCGCGATGCGCTTCCGTGGCCGTCATCGGCTCACCGTCCGGGACGAGGGAACTCCGCGCTGCGTCGGGTGCATGCTCTGCGAGACCGTCTGTCCGGCGAAGTGCATCACCATCGTCGCCGGCGAGCACCCCGACCCCAATGTCGAGAAGTACCCCGTGCGCTTCGACATCGACCTCGGGGTCTGCGTCTACTGCGGATACTGCGTCGAGGTCTGTCCGGAGGACGCCATCCGCATGGACACGGGAATCGTCGATGTCGCCGCCTACTCCCGGGGCGCGATGCAGCTCGACATCCACGAGCTCATGAACCCCAAGCTCAGAAAGCCCCTCGCCGAGAGCAATTGCACTCTGAAGTTCCCCCACGAGTGCCGACTCACTCCCGGACACCAGAAGGGCGACTGGGAGCAGGTGTACGGAGAAAGCCAGCCGGGCTCGAAGTAGCTCTGTGAAGTCGGGGTGATTCGATCTCCGCGTCGCGCCTCTGCCAGCGAACGAGCAACGCGCATGGATCCACCGGAGCAGGATCGAAACGTCCAGTAGAGCTTGATGAATACGGTCGTGCGCGTCGCGGGGGCCCTGTTCCTGGCCACCTACCCGGTCATCGTGTACCTCGGCATAACGAATTGGGGTCCGAGAGCCGCCGCAGTTCTGCTGTTGTCGGTGCTGGTGCCCATACTCGCGATACGCTACCGGACGCGAACCAGTGAACATCTTCGGGCAATTGCACGCGTTCCACTCGCGGTCGTCGCAGTTTTGGTTTTGGCGGCCTTGATGGACGACCACCGCCTTATCCTCGCCTTGCCCGTCCTCGTAAACGGGATTCTGCTCCTGCATTTCGCCGGCTCTCTTTTGGGGCCCGTATCCCTGGTGGAGCGGCTAGCGCGACTCGAGCAGCCGGAGTTGTCGCCTTCGGAGGTCCGCTATTGCAGAAGCGTAACTTGGTTGTGGGTGTCGTTCTTCGTGGTCAATGGCCTGGTGGCCGGAGTCTTGGCGGTGACGGGACCGCTCAGCCTATGGGCGATCTATACCGGGCTCGTTTCGTATCTGCTAATCGGTCTCGTTTTCACAGGTGAGTTCATCGTGCGACGGGCGCGGTTCCGGGGGTTCGGGAACGGCGTTCACGACCGCCTCTTGAAGTGGATCTTGCCGGAAGCGGCAGCGCGGACCGGCCCGACGGAGCGGCGAGGGTAGGACAACAGTATGGACACTGGTTCGCAACTCCAACTGGACCTACGAGCGAGGCCGCTGCGGGAGCCTCAACCCTGTTCTACTCGGTCCGTCAAAGGTTTCGTTGCGCGCGGTGACGATCGTCGGGGAGCGGAGGCGGGGCTCGCCGTTCGAGTCAGCGAGCCGTTCTCGCTCACCTTCAGCGCGACCGGCGTCGGGTACAGGGGCAGCGGGACTTCCTTGTTGGGGTTGGCGTAGACGGCGTGCCGCCCTTGAGCCCGATACCAATCCGACACCGTCGCCGTCTTGTGGATCTTCTCGACGATCTGACGCCAGCCCACACCGGTGTTGTATGCGCAGAAGGAGATCTCGCCCATCTGCGTGGCGTAGGGGATGATGCACATTTCGGTGCGCCGGAAATCGTAGGTCCACAAGTCCTGGAACCACATTCCCGCGATGAACAGGACCAACCATTCGTCCGACTTGCGATCGCCATTGGCGCATGCGCCTAGACGACCCCCGAGTGCGCCGCCGCTTTGTTTATCGAACTTCTTGATCAGGTCGATCAGCCGAAACCCCTTCGGCGCCCTTCGCGGATCGTAGTTGCGGACTACGGAGAGCGCCGTCTGAAGAATAGTCAACGCCTTGCCGCGCGCGGTGTCGGTTATCAGACGCGCATCATCGAGAAGACGCTCGGCGTCGATGAACTGAGTCAAGGGCGCCCATTCCTTGGTCTTCTTGCTCACCATTAGCGCCGTCGCCACGCCGCAATTCGGATGACAACCACACTTCATGGCGCCCCAGTCCGCACCCGGTCCCTTCAGCAGATCCGTCAAGTCGGAAATGGCTCCGGCGGCGGAAAGCGGGAACCAATCGCGGAGGGGCTCGGTCACTCCTGTCTGGCGTTTCACGTCCTCCGCCAGATGCGAAAGCGTGTAGCGCTGTCGCGCTCGCGCCTCGTCGGATATCGCCTCGTCGCGTCCGGTGAAGGAAACGGGCTGGAACGCGATGAAGCTCACCTTGTCGCTGTTCTCGAGGGCGAAACGTATCACGGGGCCGACCTGGTCGTTGTTCACGGTGTTGACGAGGGTGACGACCAGAACCACGTCGATACCCGCTTCGAACAGGTTCCCGATGGCGCGCAGCTTCACGTCGAACAGGTTCTTCACCTTCCGGTGCGAGTTCGCACCATTGCCCACTCCGTCGAATTGGAGATAGGCGAGCCGGAGCCCGGCCTTCTTGGCCTTCTGGGCGAATCCCGGCTCTTGCGCGAAGCGGATCCCGTTGGTGGCGGCCTGGACGCTGTAATAGCCGAGAGTTTTTGCGTAGGCGATCGCGTCGAGAAAATGGGGCGAGAGCGTGGGCTCGCCGCCGGAGAATTGAACCGACATTTGCCGTTTGGGCTTAACCGTGATCGCGTTATCCAGAAGTTGGTAGATCTCTTCGCGCTCGAGCTCATGAACGTAGCCGACCTGATTGGCGTCCATGAAACAGGGATCGCACATCATGTTGCAGCGGTTGGTTAGGTCGATGGTGAGCACGGAGCCACGGCCGAACTGAATCGAGGAGCTGCCATGATTTCGAAGTTTCGAGGGCGCCAGGAAATCTCGCCCCGGAAATAGCCTTTCGATCCGCGCTAGAAAATCCGGATTGATTGCGAGCACATCCGTGAACATCCCGTGGATCGGGCACGATTTCTCCATGACCACCTTGCCGTCCCGCTCGAGTATTTGCGCCTTGATCTCTCCCACTTGCTTGTCGAGCAAGGACTTGTAGTCCTGTTCGCCGGCAAGGATGCGGCTGCGCGTGGAGATGACACATTCGGGGCATAACGAGTCGGTCGTGCGAGGCCAACCCAACAGAGGGCGTGACCGCTGCCAGCTTTTGAGAAGTGGCTCGGGCGCCCACGAGGGGTGGAAGGACTTCCCGACGAGCCGTCGGTTCACCGACTGGAACAGCACCCAACCGAGATTGGCCGCCCAACGAAGAATGAGCTCGAACGGGCTCCAAAGGCTCATCGGCGGGTCCTCCTCCTCATCCAGGCTAGGTGACGGTGACCTGGAACATTGCTGCGCATTATCACCCATCGTCCAGATCGCGAGAAGCCTTTTCTCCTGATGGAAAAAATCAGATTGGTCAGGATTCCACGGCCGAGAAAGCCGCGAGCACGGAGTTGCGGATGAGACCCAGAGCTACCCGTCGTCTCGCGCGTTCGCGACGTACTCGCTGAACACAGTCCACAAAACCTGCCGTTGGACCCGTTCGAAGCCCGCCCCACGGAGAGATTCGAGGACGGCATCCGGCGGCACGCACCCGTCGATGGTGTCCCAGTAGTACTCCATCAGCGTTCGGGCTTCGGAACCACCCGGACCGAGCTGCGCCAATACCGGCACGATCCTCTTGAGATACAAGCGAGTGAGCGCGTATCGGAAGCCGTGGCCTGGAGGCCGCGTGAGCTCGAGAATGACCAGCCGTCCGCCTGGTCTCAGAACCCGGTGGAACTCTCGAAACGTGGCCTTGAGGTCCTCAACGTGCCGGAGCGCGTACCCCATCGATAGGAAGTCGAACGAGTGTGTCGCGATCGGCAGCTCTTCGGCTACCGCTCGAACGAGCGAGATGCCGATGGGGCGCGCTTCCTGCAGCATCCCGAAGCTCGCATCGACACCGGTGACCGAGGCCGAGCCATCGGTGACGCTCAGGGCGGCCTGGGCCGTGAGACCCGTTCCCACGGCGACGTCGAGAACCCTCATACCCGCCGTCAACCCGGCTCTCTCGAGAGCCTCCCGGCGATATCGGAGACCCGAGCCGAACGACATGACCCGGTTGAGCCAGTTGTAGTGGGGCGCGGTTCGGTCGAAGAGATCGATCACGAATTGCCGACGACCATCGACGGCCTCGCCGCTGCGCTCCACGTCGCCGCCCTGTCGATAGTCCCGGTAGTAATGCTCGAGCGGTGAGTGAGGCGGCAGAGGCGACGAGCTCATCTCTCGAATCGTATCACCGCGTGTTGAAAATGACCCTGTACCGGGCTACAGTTTCGACTTCTGCTCTCGATTCGGCTCGGCAGAAGTATGCACTTTCATGTCGATAGGTGACCGTCCCCTCGAAGGCCGAGTCGCGGTCGTGACCGGCGGAAGCCGCGGAATAGGCCGGGCGATCGCGCTCGCGCTCGGAACCCGAGGCGCTTCGGTGGGGTTCAACTTTCTCGAGAACGCCTCGGCCGCACGGGAAGTCGAAGCGAATCTCTCCCTGTTGGGGCGCTGCTTCAGCGGGCAATGTGACGTCCGCGACGAGGGCCAGGTCGGCGCCTTCTTCGACCGCGTCGAGAAGGAGCTCGGACCGGTGGATATTCTCGTCAACAACGCCGGGCTCATCCACGATAGCCTGTTCGTGTTCATGGACAGCGCCAGCTGGAAGGACGTTCTCTCGGTGAATCTGGACGGCGCCTTTCATTGCATCCGCCGCGTGGCGCGTGGAATGATGGTTCGGCGCTGGGGACGAATCATCAACATCGCTTCTCCGAGCGGAATACGGGGAACCGCAGGACAGGCGAACTACTCCGCCGCCAAAGCGGGGCTCATCGGCCTCACGCGCTCGCTCGCGAGAGAGCTCGGGCCCCAGAGGGTGCTGGTCAACGCCGTGGCCCCTGGTCTCATCGAAACCGACATGACGAATCGAATGGAGGAGGGGGAGCGCGAAAAACTCCTGGCCCTCGTGTCGCTCCGCAGAATGGGGAGCTCCGACGAAGTGGCGTCCCTCGTTGCTTTTCTCGCTTCCGAGCAGTCAAGCTATATTACCGGGCAAGTAATCGGCGTAGACGGAGGGCTATCCTAATCAGGGGTGCGGGATCGAGGAAGATGCGTGGATGACAGCGGTCTAAAACGACAGGTCAAAGATTCCATCGTATCGTGCCTCCGCCTCCGCATCGCTCCCGACGAGATCGCGGATGATCTCACTCTCTTTCGGACGGGCCTGGGACTGGATTCCATCGACGCGCTGGAGCTGGTGCTCGAGCTCGAACGAAAGTACGGGGTCGTCATTGCAGACGAGAACGAAGGCAGGCAGATCCTGCAGTCGGTCAACACCATTGTCGACGCAATCGAACGGCGGCGCGCTGGGGGCGAAACGAGCGGATCCTGACATTGGAGAACGCCTTCACCGTCGACGTCGAGGAATGGTTTCACATTTGCGGTGTGGGAGGAGCGTTCGAGGAGGAGAACTGGACTGAGCTTCCGAGTCGCGTCGTCGAGACCACCGACGGGCTCCTCGAGCTTCTCGATCGCAGGAACGTCCGGGCGACGTTCTTCGTGCTTGGCTGGGTCGCGAACCGTTACCCGCACCTGGTGGCGCGCATTCGCTCGGGGGGACACGAGGTCGCTTCGCACGGATACAGCCATCGGCGGGTCTATGAGCTCGGGCCCCATGCGTTCGCGAAGGACCTCGACCGCAGTTTAGGCGCGTTGTCCCTTGCGGGTGCGGAACCCGTCCTCGGATATCGAGCCCCGGAGTGGTCGATCAACGACCGGTCCCTCTGGGCGCTCGAGATCCTGGTGCGGCGGGGAATGCTCTACGATTCGAGCATGACGCCCCTGCGGCTGATCGGTAACCCCTCCTACTCCGAGATTCCCCACAGCCAGCGCACTCCTTCCGGTGAGATCGTCGAGTTCCCTCCGCTCGTGGGTCGCCGTCTGGGGCAAAACTATCCTCTCGGTGGTGGGTGGGGCTTACGCATGCATTCACCGCGGACGGTGCTCCGCCGGATTGAAGAGCGCAACAACCGCGGCCTTCCGGCGGCTTTGTTCGTCCATCCCTGGGAGTTGGACCCTGATCCGCCACGGGTACGGTTACCCCTCGGACACCGGTTCGCGCACTACTTTCGACTCGATGGTTTTGCGAAGAGACTCGACGAGATCCTTGCCGGGGCCGCTTTCGCGCCGATGGGCGCGGTCTTGAAGCTGGAGCGCCCGGCGGCATGAGAGCCGGGACCGCAATCGCCCCTATCGCCCTCGTTCTGACTCTGCCGTTCGCCGCCGGGGCTCAACCGCCGACGCTCCGTGGCCTGGGCATCGACGAGCGCCTCGACGAGCCGTCCGGGTTCGAACGAGCTCGAGCGGCGGGCGCGAAGAGCCCACCCTCCGTTTTCGTGCAGCTAATCGTTCCCCGGAATCTCGTCGAGACCCAAGGGGGAATCTACGCGTTCGACGTTCTCGACGAACGGATGTCTTCCCTCGAAGGGGTAACGGTGCTGCTGGCGCTCGAAGGGATGCCGCTCACCGCCGAAGAAGGAGAGGCCTGGCGAAACTACGTTCTCGCGCTGGCGGAACGGTACTCGGGCAGGGTCCGGGGGTTCGTCCTGGGGAGCTCGGATACCGGTGCCCCGCGACCTCCGGTTCCGACCTACGCTTACTTGATCAAGCTCGCGGCGATTCAAGTGCGCTCGGTGCTGCCGGACGCGCTCCTGTTCGAAGGCGATGGCAAGCCCCGGGAGCCCGAATGGGTCGAGTCCCTCTATCAGGAAGACGTAGCCCCGTACTTCGACGGGATGGCGGTCGCGACCGACGGAATCCTCTCCCGAGACGACCTCGACGAGCGGCTCAGCGAGCTGAGAAAGATTCTGGAGCGATACGATCCATCGGCTCCGATCCTCGTTACCGGCGTCGCTCTGGGCGACGACCCGCGCGACGCCGTCCGCCGTCTCCTCGTCGACAGTCTTTCGAACCTCGCCGCCGGATCCGCGGCCACGACCTTCTCGGGAAACTACCAGGTCATCCAGGAACTGATCGCCGTCGCGAGTCGGCTTTCGGGTGTTCTCGCGAGTCGCGTCGTCGGGCTCGACGACCAGGATGAAGCGGCTCTGGATATCCAAACCCACGGTCGTCCGGCCCAGGGGATTCACCATCGTCTCCTCTTCAACGCGGACGTCGGATCGACCCTTCTGGTCTACTGGGCGGAGCCTCGGACGGTTGCCGAGGACGCACTGGACATCGCGCTGAGATCCTTCGTACCCGAGGCTCCCATGCTCTCCGATCCCGGCGGCGCGGGCACGCTGCCGATTCAGGCTTACGAATACGATGCGGTCGCGGGCCTTGCACGCGCCCGGGTGCCGGTTCTCGACCGTCCTTTGATTCTGGAATACCCCGTGCCCGTCGGCGGCGCCACGGTCACCGCGACCGTCGGACTCGCGGTGAGCGAGAATCATCGCTCGCCACCAGCAGGCGGAGACGCGGCAGGACAACCTTCTCGTCAGCTACCACGCTTCGGTGAGGGACGAGATTCACTTCCGTCCCAGTCCCGTCGATTCCTTCGATGTCATCATCGAAAGCCGCTTCTACGCGGACCGAGACGGCTCGGAGTGGGAGGAGCTGTCGTTCTCTCTGAACGGCGCTCGATGGGGTGCCGACCGCCCGGCATTTCCGCTCCTTCAGCCCGAGAAGGTGCTCTCCCTTCCCCTCGACCTTCGACTCGACGAGGACTATGAGTACGAGCTCACCGGCCGGGAGAACCTCGCGGATCGCGACTGCTACGTCGTACGCTTCGCGCCGATTGCGGAGGGCTCGCTCTACGCCGGAAGGGTCTGGATCGACAGCCGGAGCTTCGTCAAGCTCAAAGTCGAGGCCGTTCAGAAGCACCTATCGGCACCCGTGGTTTCGAACGCCGAAGTCTACAACTACGAGCAGCAAGCGGTCGTCGACGGCACTCCTCTGTACCTGCTCACCCACGTCAGCAGCAAGCAGCTGGTGCTCATCGCCGGTCGCAATATTCTCGTGGAGAAGGAAAGCCGTTTCCATGACTTCCAGGTCAACTCGCCCGATTTCGAGAGGGTGAGAGAAGCGGCGCGTGCAAGCGAGCACATCATGCTCAGGGACACGGACGAGGGCCTGCGCTATTTCGTCAAGCGGGGAGGCACGCGCGTCGTCTCGGACGAGCTGACGCGCTCCGCCAAGGCGCTGGCGATGGGGACGATGATCGACCCGTCCTTCGACTTCCCGCTTCCCATCTTCGGCCTCAACTACCTGGACTTCGACTTTCTCGACAGAAACGCGCAGTTCGCCCTCCTGTTCGGCGGTATTTTCGCGCTCGGAAACATCCAGAAGCCGGATCTGCTGGGCGGCTCGTTCGACGCGAGCCTGGATTTTTTCGCGATCGGCATCCAGAGCAACGACGTCGTCTTCGACCAGGATGGACAGATTGACGAAGAGTCCTTGAAAGCTCTGCCCGCGTCGTTCGGGATCAACTTCGGCTGGCAGGCCACCGACTTTCAGAAGCTGACGGCCCGATACGACGTTCGATACGATCACTACGGACGGATGGAAACGACTCGCGAGGACTTCGTCACCCCCAGGAGCACCTTCACCAACGGCTTCAGCCTGGGGTACGAGTTCCGCAAGCGTGGGTACTCCTTCCTCGGGTCGGGATCGTACGCGCGCCGCGCGGATTGGGAGCCCTGGGGCGACGTTTCCACCTTCGATCCGGAGACCGAGAGCTATTGGCGGTATCGCTTCGTGCTGGGCAAGGACTTCTTCTTCAAGACGTTCCACAAGATTCACGTCGACGCTGGCTACTTTGGCGGCGAGCGGCTCGATCGCTTCACCAAGTACCAGTTCGGTCTGTTCGACGAGACCCGGGTTCGTGGCGTCCCTTCCAGCGCCGTCCGGTTCGCCGAGCTCATCCTCACTCGAGCCTCTTACTCGTTCAACGTGTTCGATCAGTTCCGGGTGGAACTGTTCTATGATCAAGGCTGGGGTGATGATCCCGGGCAGGGCCTCGAGCGAGTACGATTTTCCGGGCTCGGCGTCGGCCTGAACCTTCGGGGCCCTCGCCACACCATCTTCCGGTTCGATGTGGGAAAAGGATTCCTCCCCGAGGCGTTGCGAGGGGCCGGCACCGTGGTGATGCAGTTCCTGATACTGAAGCCGCTATGACCGACACCGATGCCGGGCTGCGTCGCCACCTCAAAGCCGATCTCCACGTACATTCCTACCATTCCGGCTATTCGACGAGTTTCCCGCTGTTCCGGTCGCGCGATTCCTATTCGGACCCGGAAGCGATCTATCGTCTCGCCAAAGCGCGCGGGATGGACCTCGTCACCATCACCGACCATGACAGTATCGACGGCTGCCTCGAGTTTCTCGAGCGGCATCCGGATGCGGAGGACTTCATCATCGGCGAGGAAATCGAATGCGTCCTGCCGGACGGAGATATGAAGATCCACGTGGGCGCTCTCGGGATCGATGAGCGAATCCACTCCGCACTTCAGCCCCTTCGCGACGACGTATACGAGGTGGCCGCGTTCCTGAGGGCGGAGCGCATCCCGTTCTGCCTCAATCATCCATTCATGTTCTATCGTGAACGGGTCGAACTTTCTTCGTACGTGACCACGCTGCTGCGCCATTTTCCGGCTATGGAAGCGCGCAATGGGACGATGCTTTCTGCACAGAACGAGCTCGTCGAGCGGATACTCGACGACGCGCGCCGGCCGGGAGACTGTCATGCCCGCTTCGGCGGAAGCGACGCCCACATCCTGAGACGCGTAGGGACTACCTATACCGAGGCTCCGGCTTCATCGCGTGAGGAGTTTCTCGAGAGTCTGAGGCGAGGTCAAAGTCGAGTCGGGGGGCGGCACGGAAGCACCTGCGTGCTGGCCGGCGAGATCTATGGCGTGATTTTCAACTACTGGGCCAGTCTTCTCGGACTTCGAAGAGACGACCTCCAGGGCTACGATCGGCTTCGCGATATCGGGCTCTCCACCGCGTCCGTACCATTTCAGTTCATGCCGTTCGTCGTCGCGGCGGCGAAGAAGACCATGGAGTCACGCCGCCTCGCGCGGCTCGTCCGACGATGGCTCGCCTACGTGGAAACGGAACGCCCGAGTGACGCGGCGCTTTCACTCGATAACACGGTTCGATGACCACCCCGGAGCGCCGAGTCGCAGTCACGGGGATCGGGGTGATGTGCTCCCTGGGAACGAATCGAGAGGAAGTCTGGAAGGGCCTCGTCGAAGGGCGCTGCGGCATCGGCCCACTGAGTCTTTTCGAGGCCGAGGGCTATCGCAGCCGCCTGGTCGCGGAGATCCCGGACTACCACTCCGAGCGGTACTTCACCGCTCTCGAGAGGCGCCGCCTATCGCGGAGCGACCAGGTCGCCGTATTGGCCGCCGACGAGGCTCTCGAGGATTCCGGAGTCCTCGAGGACCCGATCGACCGGTCCCGGGTCGGCCTGTTCTTCGGTTCGGGGACGGGCGACATGCTTCGGAACGAGCAGTATTTCGCAGACCTTCTCACACAGGGCATCGAACGGGCGAAGCCGTCCCAGATCTTCAACCATTTCACCAGCACCCCCGCGGACGTCGTCGCCGAACGATACGATCTCCACGGGATGAAGGCCTGCCTGCTCTCGGCCTGCTCGTCGACGACGACCGCGATCGGCTACGCCGGAGACACGATCCTGGAGAATCGCCACGACGCCGTGCTTTGTGGAGGGAGCGACGTGCTCTGCCGGCTGACGTTGAGCGGATTCAACGCACTTCGATTGGTGGCCCCCGCGCCCTGCCGGCCCTTCGACGTGAACCGCAACGGGTTGAATCTGGGCGAGGCGGGCGCCGTTCTGGTGCTCGAAGAGCTCGCGCGTGCCCGTCGCCGCGGCGCGACAGTCTATGCGGAGCTCGCCGGATACGGGCTCGCGTGCGAAGCGTT
Source organism: uncultured Acidobacteriota bacterium (assembly GCA_963716925.1). GTDB lineage: Bacteria > Acidobacteriota > Vicinamibacteria > Marinacidobacterales > SMYC01 > DAISKN01. Next base: position 946,661 of record CAVQUX010000006.1, read on the forward strand.
CCATCCCACGTCACCCGAGCCCACCGGCGTCGCTTTCGCGGCGATGCTGGAACGTGCGCTCACGGCCGCGCGCACCGAGCGCGACGAGGTGGACCATGTCAACAGCCACGGTACGGCGACCATTCAGAACGACCGTGCGGAAGCGGCCGGTATACGCAGGGTGTTCGGCGAGCGCGGCCGAACGATCCCCGTCAACGCCATCAAATCCATGGTGGGGCACTGTCTCGGAGCCGCGGGCGCCATCGAGGCCGCGGCTCTGGCCCTGACCATCTCGCGGGGCGTAGTGCCACCCACGGTGCATCACGACGAGACCGACCCCGAGTGCGCTCTCGACATAGTCGCCAACGAGGCTCGCGAAGCCCGCGTTCAGTGCGGCGTGTCCATCTCGCTCGCGTTCGGGGGGAACGATGCCGCCCTGGTGATGCGGCGCCATTCTTGAAGCGCTCGACTCAGGGTTCGGACGGCTCCTGAACGTCGGACCCCGATCGAGTGAGCTCTTCCAGAGCCGTGCGATCGACTTTGCCTCTTGCCGTAAGTGGCAGAGAGTCGAGCAGAATCAGATCTCGAGGAATCTTGTGGGGTGACAATTTCTCCGCGCAATAGGTTCGAACCCGCGCCGGGCTGAGCTCACCGGAGAGCGGGACCACGAAAGCGACGAGTTTCTGCCCTCTTCGGTCGCATGGCAGTCCCAAGACTTTCGCATCCGCGATTTCGGGCATCGCCAAAAGGACGCTCTCGGCTTCGTTGGGATCCACCTTTCGACCGGCCACGTTGACGAACGACGAGACTCGACCGGTGAGATACAGCCTTCCTCGTCCGTCGAGCCTGCCAAGGTCACCGGTCAGGAAACCCTCGTCCAGGAACTCACCCATCTCGTCTTCATCGGAAGCCTCGACATAGCCCCTGGCAACGGCATTGCCTCGAACGTGGATACGCAACTCACTCGAAGGGGAGGAATCCTGTCCCCGGAGCGTGACTTCGGTCTCGGGCATCACTCTTCCGACGGTCAGGGGATCGCTCACCTCGTCTTCGTCATCGTAGGTGATCCCTCCCGTTTCACTGCTGCCATAGAAGGAATGGATCTTGGCTCCGAGCTCTTCTTTGAATACCGCGACAAGGGTTTCCTTGATCCGCGCCCCGGCCGTGACCAGGAGACGAAGCGACGGCGGCAACCCCGGCTCTCGAAGCTGAGCGAGGATCTGTTCGAATAGGAACGGGACTCCGGGAAAGATCGAGAGCCCCGTCGCCCGGGCGTCCTCGGAGAGCCGGCCTGGAAGAAAGAGGTCGCGAAGCGCAACCGCCGTCCCCTGGATGAAGAGCGGGGCTACCAGATTTCCGAGACCATAGGAATGGGAAAGAGGGATGACACCGTAGTTGACGTCATCCTCTCGAATCCCCATGGCTTCCACGATGTGGAGTCCGTCGTTCCAGAGGTTCTCTTCCGACACCAGCACCGCCTTCGGCGTGCCAGCGGAACCGGACGTTAGCTTCAGCAGCGACGCCCCTGCGAACGACCCAGGCGGCTCTCCCGCAAGGGACAACAGCCGCAGGTCGCCCGGCAGCTCCTGCACGACCGGGAAGGCGCTTCCGGCGAAATCCTCCCGCGAAGCCGGCGCCACCATTGCCGAAACGCCGTAGCGCGAGGCCAGCTGCCATGCTTCGCTAGACGACGTCTGCGCGTCGAGCGACATCAGGACGTCGCCCCTCGCGAGGCAGGACAGGAACAAGGCGAACCACGAAGACCGGTTTCCCGCGAGGGCCAGCACGCACGATCCACGAGGCACCCGCGCGCTCTCGAATCTCGACTTCATCTCCTCGTACTCGCACGCGAGGTCGGCGAAGCTGAGAACCCTGCGCTCGGAAAGCGCGAAGACGGCTGGACGGCCCGCGCGATCGGCCAGCAATCGTTCGAAGCCGGCGATGAAACGTCCACCCATCCCCCGCGATGATATCACCGCGCTCGAGCAGCGCGTCTCGAGACGGTCTCCGACACCCTGTGGTACTATGCGCCGGCCGTGAAGAGAGACTCTTGCGACGTCGCGGTCATCGGCGGCGGTCCCGCAGGTTCCTCCACGGCGATCTACCTTCGACAAAGCGGCTACAAGACCACTGTTCTAGAGAAGCAGCTCTTTCCCCGGTTCCACATCGGCGAATCGCTTCTCCCCCAGAACCTCGCTTTGTTCGACGAGCTGGGGATTCACGATGAGATCAGGAAACGGGGCTACCCGACGAAGTTCGGCGCGGAGTTCGTGAGCAAGTGCGGCGACCATGTGCGGAAGTTCTATTTTCGCGAAAGTCTGGTTCCGAGCGGAGCCATGGCGTACCAGGTGCTCCGTTCCGACTTCGATCACCTGCTGATGAATCGCGCGCGCGAGGTGGGCGCCGACGTTCGGGAAAGAAGCACGGTGACCGAGGTCGTACCGAGGGACGATGGCTGCGACATTACCGTTCAGCCGGATGGTGGTGAGGCCTATGGGCTCCATGCGAGCCTGCTGGTCGACGCGAGCGGCCAGGAGACGTTTCTTTCGAGCCGCCTGAAGTTGAAGAAGGTGGACGCCGAGCACCGACGATTCGCCGTCTTCAGCCACTTTCGCGGCGTCGAGCGCGGCACCGGAGACGACGCGGGAAATATACGCATCATTCCTTTCGGCGATGGCCACTGGTTCTGGTTCATTCCCCTCGCCGGCGGAGTCACGAGTATCGGGGCGGTCGTCACCAAAGAAGTGATCCGACAGCATCGCGACGACGTCCAGGGCTATTTCGACAGGACCATCGACGAAACCCCGGTTTTGAAGCGGATGATGACGGGAGCCGAACAGGTCGAGCCGGTCCGTACGATTGCGGACTTCTCCTACGAATCCGCGCGATTCGTGGGCGACCGCTTTCTCATCGTCGGCGACGCCGCCGCCTTCATCGACCCCGTCTTCTCCTCCGGGGTTCTCATGGCCATGAGCTCGGCAAGAGACGCGGCGAAGGCGATCCACTCCGCGTTCCAGAAGGATGATTTCAGCGCCCGCGCGTTGTGTGGTTACGAACGAGAGCACCGCAGGAGGGTTCGCACGATATTTCGCCTCATTCGAGCGTACTATCGTCCGGCGTTTCTCGAAATGTTCATGAACCCCTCCGACGTTTTCGAGCTGAAGGCGGCGGTGACCACGATGCTGGCCGGCAATGCCGACCTGAAGCTTCGGCTGCGCTGGAGAGTGGAGCTATTCTTCATCATCGGGTGGCTGCGAGGCTACATGCGTTCGAACCGAACGATGAGCACGGCCTGCTCCCACGGATGCAGCATCCACCCGGCCGGAGTGTGACGTTGTCCTCTTCCCGTCGCAGCGACGCTTCAGACGCATGAGCGACGAGCTCCCATCCGCGCTCGACGCCGCCGGATCGGACTCCTCGGCCGAGAAACGCCTCCTCAAGGAAGCAGCCCGGCGTTTTTCCCGGGCGGGCCTCGGGCCGTGGGCCTTCGCCCGGGTCAAGCTCCGCATCGATCCCGTCTACAGGGAGATCCTGAGGCAAGGATTGCTTCCACGCTCGGGGCGCATCATCGACCTCGGATGCGGACAAGCGCTCACGCTTTCCGCGATACGCTCGGCCCAGCGCCAATACGAGAAACGAGATTTCCCCGCGGACTGGCGACCGCCGCCCCGCGACGTCGAGTTGTGCGGGTTCGACATCCGGGAGAGAGAGGTCTCGATCGCACGAAAAGCTCTGTCGGGGGAGGCTCATTTCGAAGCCGCGGACCTCCGAAGCGTGCAGCTTCCCTCTTGTAGCGCGGCGGTTCTCCTCGACGCTCTTCACTATATGGAGCCGCGAGATCAAGAGGCTCTCCTCGTCAAGGTGGGGCGCGCCATCGAGATTGGGGGGTCGATCGTCCTGCGGGAGGCCGACGCGAGCGGTGGTCGGGGTTTCGAAGCGGTCCGCTGGTCCGAAGCGTTGCGGGCAACGCTTCGAGGCGCGTGGGGCCAGCGGTTTCACTATCGGAGCGCCGCCGACTGGGCGCAGCGCATCGCGAGCCTGGGATTCGAGACTCGTACTCAAGAGATGGGTGGGCGAACTCCGTTCAGGAACGTCCTGGTGCACGGCGTTCGCCTTTCCTCGTGAGCGCATCGCGCCGCCGCTTCGGCGGAGACCGGGGGCCGATCGTCATCACCCCTTGCGGGCTCAGGAGCGCCTCTCGACGAGCGATGGATCCACTTTTCTCCGACGCAAGCAGCGGCCGCTCCCGCGCCGCACCGATGTGGAATGTCTCTCCGATTCCTCATGCAGCGTGGTGCCGGGATCGGCGCGGACCTTTCGCGATCGCGTCACCCGCGGATCGGAACGGAGAAAGGATCTATGTCTCCGCTTGCGGCTGCGACCTCCAGAACGGATAGAACTGATACCAGAGGTGCGGGTAGTCGCGAATTTTCGCCGCGAGCCGGTCCGCGATCGCCTGGGTGGCGCTCTGCAACGTGGCCTCGCGATCGCCCCCTCGCTTCGCCCATACCGGCTCGTCGAAGAGGCATTGAAAACGACCGTCGGGATGCCGCACGACCCACGCGGGAAGCATGGGAGCGCCGCTGAGGTAGCTCAACAACGACGGCGTCTTCAGGAAATGGGCCTCCCGGCCGCAGAAGTCGACGGCGATGTGATCCCGTCCCAGATGACGATCGAGCAGCATGGCGACGATGCGGTTCTCGGCCAGGAGTCGCCGTATCTGCAACGGAGTATCGATGCTCTGTCTCACTTCCAGGAGCTCGAGGCCCACGGAAGCTCTCATGTCTCTTCGGATGCGGTTCACGACCGGGCTCGGCTCGGCCATGGCCACCATCGTCAGGGGGTAGCCGAAGAGCTTTCGCAGGATCACCGCGCCCAGCTCCCAGCTGCCGAAATGGGCAGCCACCAGAAGGATGCCCTTCCCCTCGGCGAGAAGGCGATCGAAGATCCCTCGATCCAGGTCGACGATTCTGCACGCGAGTACGTCGGGCGGAGTCGAGAGGCTCCGAATGAAATCGATGGTGTCATAGGCGTAACTGCGATAGGTCAGAACAGCAAGGGCTCTGAGTTGTCGCTGGTCGAGCTCGGGGAAGACCTGCCGCAGATTGTCGACGAGAGCCGAGGTCACACGACGCATCGTCTTCGCCGCGAGCCACGTCCCAATCGTGCCGATACCGTAGCTGACACTCACCGGCAAGCGGCTCACCCCATGATAGGTGGCGCTGAAAATGAGCCCGTTATTGAGGGCATGCTCCGCCCAACGCACTTTGCGAACCTGTTCGAGCTCGAGCGCGCGTTGGGGGGGCGGGGCCATGCTCGACGTCACGCGCGGCAGAAGAAGCGATAGTGCATCGTCAGCATGCAGATCCGGAAAACGTCCCGGATGGGCCTCATCTTACTCCTCGTTCCACCATAGGTGCTCGCCACCGCCACGCGCTCGACCTTCGCGCCGCGCCGGACGAGCTTCACCAAGATCTCGGCCTCTATCTCATAGCGCCGCGCCGTCAGAGTCAATGGCTTCAAGAGGTCGCTTCGGATCAAACGAAACCCGCTCTGGCTGTCGCGGATCGGTGTGGCCGTCAACCGGGACATGACTCGGCTACCGATGGTGTTGGCATAGTACCGGGATCTCGGCATGCTCTCTTTGTTGAAAACCCGCTCAGCCAAGACGAAATCTCCCACGCCGTCCCTGGCTCGGTCGACGAGCAGCCGGATGTCGGAGGGGTTGTGCTGCAGGTCCGCATCAATGAACAGCACGTGGGTGAAGTCTTGTCGAAGAACGTAGGCGAGCCCGGTGCGAACGGCTGCTCCTTTGCCTTCGTTCGCTCGATGGCGAATCACGCGAGCGCCGGCACGTTGGGCCACCGCGGCCGTCTGGTCCTGGGAGCCGTCGTCGACGACGACGATGTCTTCCAGAAACGGCCGCGCGCCCAGAAGGACGTCGACTATCGACGACTCTTCGTTGAACGCTGCTACCAATCCGCAGATTCTCAACGTCTTCGTTCTCCGACGAGGGCGGGCAAGACCAGAAGCGACGCGAAGGCTGCGAACATGACATTCGTGGCCACCACGACGCCAAGTCTCGCGAGCGGCTGATAACTGGAAAATGCCAGGGTCCCGAAACCGATCATCGTCGTCAGCGCCGCGAGAGCGATGGCGGCTCCGGTCCACGGCAGGAACTCGCCGAGCCTTCGGCCGTCGTGAGACTGCAACCGATGCAGGATATGGACGCCGTAGTCGACACCTATCCCGATGGACATGACGATACCAAAGATACTGAAGAGATCCAGCTCGATCCCGACGGCAGCAAAAAGACCCGCGCTCCAAAGTAGCCCGAGAACCGTAGGGAGAAGACACAGAAGCGTCAGCCGCACCGAGCGAAAGTCGCGATAAATCAGCAAGATGACCGCGACGGAACCGATGGCGATGCCTTTGAGAAACTGAGGAAGCAAGCTCGCCCGGAGCTCGCTGTTCACCAGCGCCTGGCCGGTCACGAGAAACGACGGGTCGATTTTGGCCACCACACCCGCCAATCTCGAGACATCGGATTCGGTCTCGGGATAGAGGTAGCTCACGGCCAGGTAGCCCGTATCGTCGCGCACGACGAAGCGCGACACGACGGGGCCGAGCCCATGCTCCAGCAACCCATCCAAGGTAATCCGCTCCCCAGGGTCGAAGAGCACCGGGAGTCGCTCCTCGAAGTCCCGGAACGCGCCCCGACGGAACCCCGCCGCCTCCCGAGCTTCGTTGAAGTGCGGCAAAACGTTGTCCGCAGTCAAACCAACGCTCTTGATCAACTCGCTCACGGCCGCCTGCTCGCTCGACGGCGGCAAGAAGGCGAGGGGATTGCTGACGGATACGGTTTCCCCTCGTGTTGTGAGCTCGCGCTCGAGGGTTCGATGCTTTTCCAGAACAGGGTCGAGCTCACGCCCCCGCGCCAAAACCAGCATCACGTTCTTCTCGAACTCGAATCGCTCCTCGAGCTCGTCCTCGACTGCCGAGCCCGCGGTGTGCGGCTGGATCATCTCGAGGCTGGCGATGACCTCGAGTCGCGGCAACACCAAAAGCGACGCCATCGTGAGTGCAGCCGCGGTCCAAAGAATGGCGGTCGAGCGCCGCTCCACGAGCTCGGCCAATCGAGGCAGGCGCGGAGCCCTGTCCGGACGGGTCGACCGGTGGAAAGACAGGAATGCAGGGACGAAGAACAGTGTGAGACCGGCGGATAGCAGCATGCCCACCGCGACGAGGCGCCCCAGCTCTTCGAGACTCGGGAAATCGATGAGCATCAGTGCGGCGAAGGTTGCCACGGTCGTGATGAACGCGAGAAGGACGCTGGACACGGTCTGACTCAAGCGTCTCGTCGCCACCTCCAGACTCGCCCCCCTTGCGCGTTCCTCCAGGAACCGCATGTAGAGCAGCATAAGCCCGTCGTCCCCGAGCCCAAAGACCATGGCCGCTCCCCCGCTTGCGGCGGCCAGCAAGTCCCCCCGTGCCAGACCCACGATGACCATCGCCAGGAGGCCCGCCAGCCCGAGTGTCGTTGCCGCGCAGAAGAGGATCGAGTAGCTGCGAAAGACGACGAAGATTACGGCCAGGAGCAGTGCCAGCGAAACGAACGAGTTGCGCATCATTTCGCTGCGGATGAGACTCTCGGCTTCCAAGGAATCGCGGTAGGCACCCGCGACTTCGATCCGAGCCGGCGGGAGTGCATCCTCGTCTTCTTGGTGGACGACGCTCGTGTCCGCGGACCGAACGCGCCTCTCGACGTCCGCGAGCTCGTCGAGGAGCACCTTGCAGAACGCCGCGTCGAAGGCCGGCTCGATAGGCTTGGCGATGACCAGGCGCGAACGGCCATCGGAGCTCACATAGCCGTTCGCTGCGGCATCGAACTGCGCGAAGCCCTTGTTGCCGGCGAAACGCGCACGGAGGTCGAGGACCAGGCCCAGCGGGTCCCGCTGGATCCGTTCCCTCGCCGATGTTCCCGGGATCGCCAACGCTTCTCGCGAGCGGAGAAGAGCATCCTCCAGGCTTTCTGGCTGGAATCTCGCCAGGGCGTTTCGGGCGCCCTCTCGCCCCAGCAACAGCAGAACCCGGTCCAGCAGATAATCCCAGTCTCTGCCGGAGTCGAACAGCGCCGCATCCACGTAGGCGATTTGGGGAACCGTCCTCAATTCGCCGATGTACGCCTCGACGAGGTCGTCGTACTCCGAAATGGCATGCCCTGGAGGGGCGTCGAATAGAACATAGACGAAGTCGAGACTGTCGAAGTGGTCGACGTAGGCTTGAAAGGCATGCACCGCCGGCCCGCCTTGCGGTATGAGCTTCAGAACATCGGATTCGAAGGGAACCCGGGTCAAGGCGGCTGTTCCGCCAATGGCGAGGACCAGACCCGAAATCAGTACGGCGAAGCGCCTTCTTCGGGCGAAGTCGAGGACGAGCTCGTACCGCTCAGTCACCGGGACTAACGCGGACTGGGAACGTCGCGACCGTGAAATCCACGCAGTCGATCGGATGTTTCCGATGGAAGCTCGACTCGAAACTCCTCGTCCTCGACGGGGACATTGGCAAGAAGGTTCGAAAGTTCGATGGTCTTGGTCCCTGCGCCGCCCGGATAGACCAACCGCATCTTCACCATGTAGAGCGTGCGGTCGTCCACCCACAATTGCAGCCGTTCGAGACCCTCTTGGATCTGCTTTCGCCTGGCGATCATCTCGACCCGGCGCGTGCCCGGGAGCTCGGGATCCGAGGTAACGTGAATCGTGAAATGACCTCGGAGCTCCTTCTCCGAAGCCTGATAGAAGTACTTGTCCACGGTTTGCTGAATCTTGGCGATTGGCATGCGTTCCGATTGCGCGCGCTCGGGCCAGACCATGATCAGTTGATCCCCGTCGATGAGAAGCAGTTTCTTCTCGGGCCTTTCGTACTGAAGCAGGACACGTATGGGACGAGCGGCGATCATCTTCCCGCTCTCGACGATGGGCTCGACCAGCAGATCGGACTCCGTCGTCTCGACGAAGTCCGCACGGAGGGTAACGAGGCTTCGTTCCACTTCCCGCGCCCGCTGGTGAAGCTCGGCGAAGGGGTCTGGCTCCTGTGTTGACGCGATTGCCGGAAGAAGCGCGAAGCTGAACGCGGCTAGGTCGCCGGCGAATGGCACGTTCAGAACGTAGCATACGGTCGAGTTGACGGGCAAGTTGCTCCGTACGATAGACTTCCGTGGTGGAACGGGTCGCTATAACCGGGCTGGGGCTCCTCTCGAGTCTGGGTCGAGACCCGACGAGTTTCGTCGACGCATTGCTCGCCGGAACCAGTGGAATCTCGGAAATCACCGCCTTCGATACGAGAGCCTGCCGCTCTCATCGAGCGGGCAAGCTCAGGGATTTTGATCCCACCGAGTTCATCGATCCAAACAAGCTTCGCCGGATCGACGAAGTAGGACGCCTCGCGGTTTCATCCGGCAAGCTAGCTCTCGCCGATGCGGGCGTCGAGACGAACGGAGTTGCCGCGAGCGAGATTGGCATCGTGATAGGCACCTATACCGCGGGCCTGGACAGTACGGTCGACTTTCTGAGCGGGCTGGTCCGAGGCGGTCCAGCCGACGTCTCACCGCTCCTCTTCAGCAATACGGTGGGTAACGCGCCGGCGAGTCTCTGTGCTCTCGAGTTCGGTCTCAAGGGCGGAAACGTCACCGTGACGAACAGGGAAGCGTCCTCGCTGGCCGCAATTGCCTATTCCGTGAACTTATTGCGTCATCGGCGCGCGTCGGCGTTGATTACGGGAGGTGTCGACCACGTCGAAGCAAACTTCTTCCGCATCCACGACCGATTCCATGTGTTGTCACCGGTGGACAGAGGGGAAGAGGCAGCTCGGCCGTTCGATCGGTTTCGGAACGGTTTCGTTCTCGGTGAAGGCGCGTTTGCTCTACTCGTTGAGGAATGGTCGCGGGCGACGAACCGCGGGGCGCGGATCTACGCGGAGATCCTGGGCGTCGGAGGCACCTCCTCTCCCACAGGAATCAACCGCTGGCCGGAAGAACCGCATCTCTCTCGCGCGATGCAACTCGCGCTTTCCGACGCCGGATGTACGGCGAAGAACATCGCCGCAGTGTTTGCCTCCGCCAACGGTACGGTCCCTCTGGATCGCGCCGAAGCGGAGGCCATTGGCGCAGTCTTTGGCGAGCGCGCCGTACCTGTTGTTTCCATCAAAGGTGCGCTTGGCGAGTCGGGCGCCTCCGGCGCCGCAGCGACAGCCGCCGCCATCCTCAGCCTCGGGCGGAATCGAATTCCACCAACCGCAGGGCTACGGGAGGTGGCGCCGGACTGTCCAGTGGACGCAAGCGGCGAGTCCCGTTGCACCTCCGGACGAGTCGCTCTCGTCAACAGCTTCGCGAGCGGTGGGGCGAATTATTCAGTCGTTCTGCGTGTAGAGCGGTCGCCCTAGCAGAGCGAGCGCGCTTTTCTGCCCCTTGCGGCCCGCGTTCGCAGCGGGGTAGCCTGAACCGTGCCAAAAAAGGTGGATTTCACGATGCGAGTTTCCCGAGGTCGCCGTTTCCCGCTTTGGGCTCTAACGCTCACCGGAGCATGGTTTCTTTCCTCGCCCACGGATGCTTCCGCCCTGGAGGAGGTGGAACAGATTTACAGCGCCTTCGCCGTCCAGACCACCGCGGCTGCTCCGACCACCCGGCTTTCGATCACCATTCGCCGCTTCACGACCGATGCCGAGCGGAAGGTCCTCATCGACGCCGTCACTTCCGGGGGACAGGAGGAGCTTTCTCGAGCGCTGGGAAAGCAGGAGCCGAAGGGCGTTCTATTGTTCATGGGCGGCGACGCCTCCCGGCCTCAGTACCAGCTCCGCTACGCGCGCGAGTTCCCGACGGCGGCCGGGCGAGACATCGTTCTCGGCTTCGATCGATATATCTCCATGGGGGAGGCTCGCCGCGGGCCGACCACCGGCGACTGGAACCTCTCGTACGTGGTTCTCAATCTCGACGCGAGCGGGAATGGAGAGGGGCAGATGGTCATCGGAGCGAAGCTCCGGTTCACGGGAGACAAGCTCGAGGTCGAGAGCGTCGCCGAACGGCCCCTGCGGCTCACGACGGTGAAGCGGGAGAAATAGAAACGTCAGAATAGCTCGCCCCGGAGCACGGTGACGGCCCGGCCTCCGAGGAGAACGCGGTCTCCCGCGACCTCGACTTCGACGACGCCCCCGCGCGGCGATGCCTGGTAGGCGACGAACGACGTCTTTCCGAGCCGCGCCGACCAGAAAGGTCCCAGCGTGCAGTGCGCCGATCCGGTGACGGGGTCTTCGTTGATTCCGGCTGCGGGCGCGAAGAATCGGGAGATGAAATCGAAGCCCGGCGAGGTCGCGCGGGCGGTGACGATGATCCCGCGCGCGGGGATCGCCCCGAGCGCTCCGAAGTCCGGCCTCAGGGCGCGCACGGTCGCCTCGCTATCGACTTCCACCAGGTAGTCGAATGCGCTCTTCCCTACGTATTCTCCTCGAGCCCCGAGCGCCTCGAAAAGGCCTGCGGGCGTCTCCGTCCTCTGCTCCGGGGTCGCGGGAAAATCGAGGACGATCGAGCCCTCCCGCCGGTCCGCCGTCAGCAGGCCGCTCTTGGTCTGGAACCTCGCCTGGACGCCGGGCTTCAGCTGGCCCTCTTCCCACAACACGTGGGCGCTCGCGAGGGTCGCATGCCCGCAGAGATCGACTTCGACAGCGGGCGTGAACCACCTCAAGTCGAAGGCTTCGTCCTTTCGACGGACGAGAAACGCGGTCTCGGCAAGGTTCATCTCGAGCGCGACGTTCTGCATCCAGGTGGCGTCGCCCGGCTTCTCGAGGACCACCACCGCGGCGGGGTTTCCGGAAAACGGACGATCGGTGAACGCATCCACCTGAACCACTCGGATCCCCATCGAAGCACCTCCCGCTGGAGTATAGTTTCCCGGACCCACGGAGGAAGAATGTATGCTGGCGGTTTTTCTTCTCGCGGCCCAGGCGGCAGCCGGTAACCCGAAGACCACCGCGGAAGACTACGTCCGGGCGAACCAGGGCGCGATCGTGCGGGAGCTCGTCGAAGCGCTCTCCATTCCCAACGTCGCCTCCGATCGGGCCAACATTCGAAAGAAAGCCGAGCTCCTCGTCGGCACCCTCGAGCGCCGCCGCTTCGCCGCTTCCCTCCTCGAGACCGAAGGCAACCCGCTCGTCTTCGGCGAGAGGAGGACCGAAGGAGCGCGGCGAACCCTCCTCTACTACATTCACTACGACGGACAGCCGGTCAATCCCTCGCTCTGGAAGCAGGAAAGTCCGTGGAAGCCGATCCTCCGCGACGGCCGGATGGAGGACGGCGCCGGGGAAATCGCCGGGCTCGACGAGCTCGAGAAGTTCGAGCCGGATTGGCGGATCTATGCCCGCTCGGCCTCGGACGACACGTCGCCGATCGTCGCTCTGATGGCGGCGATCGACGCCCTCGACCGGGCGTCGATTCCCCTCACCTCGAACGTCAAGGTGATTCTCGACGGCGAGGAAGAGGCCGGCTCGCCGAGCCTCGTCCCGGCGATTCGACGCTATCGCGAGCGGCTTGCGGCGGATCTCATGCTGATCCTGGATGGCCCGATTCATCCTTCGAACCGCCCCACTCTCGTCTATGGCGCGCGCGGGAACCTCACCGTCAACCTCACGGTGTACGGTCCGAAGTTCTCCCTGCACAGCGGGCATTACGGGAACTGGATTCCGAATCCGGGGATGCGCCTGGCCCAGCTTCTCGCCACGATGAAGGACGACCGCGGCCGCGTTCTCGTCCCGGGCTTCTACGACGGGATTCGACTCACCCCCGAGGATCGGAGAGTGCTCCAGTCCGTCCCCGACGACGAGCCGGCGCTCTTGAAGCTCTTCGGAGTCTCCGAGCCCGACCTCGTGGGGGAGAGTCTCCAGGAGGCGCTTCAGTACCCGTCGCTCAACGTCCGAGGGCTCGAGAGCGCCTACGTGGGCGCCCAGGCGCGCACCATCATCCCGGATCATGCGACGGCGGCGCTCGACGTGCGGCTGGTGAAGGAGACCGAGGGTGACGCGCTTCTCGCCAGGATTCGCGCGCATATCGAGAATCAGGGCTATCACGTCGTCGAAGCGGATCCCGACGACGAGACCCGGGCCCGCTATCCGAAGATCGCCAGGCTCGACAGCCCGCGCGGCGAGGCGACGAGCGCCTACCGGACGGAGATCGCCGATCCGGCGGCTGCGGCGCTCGCGGCCGCCCTCGAGCGCTTTCTGGGTGAGGAACCGGTCCGGATCCGCACCAGCGGCGGTACGGTGCCGATCGCGCCCTTCATCGAGGCCCTGGGGTTTCCGGCGGTGTCGGTTCCGACCGTGAACTTCGACAACAACCAGCACGGAGAGAACGAGAACGTTCGCATCGGCCACTTCTTCCGGGCCATCGCGATTCTCGCGGCGACTCTAGGGATGTAGGCGAAGCCGCTTTGCGAAGCGACCCGAAAACCGGCTAAACTGTTGAGCCAGTTGTTCCATGGGAGGGGGAACCGCGTGACGGCGCCGACGGCAACACTGTTCCTTTCGATCCTCGCAGCGGTTCGGAGCTTCTCCGCCGAGGCCGCGCCGCGCTCGTCCGACCTGAACCTCGTGATCGAGGACACCTGCGTCGTCTGCCATAACGACACCACCCTCATCGGAAACCTGTCCCTGGAGTCGTTCGACGTCTCCCAGGCCGACAAGAAAGCACCGATCACCGAAAAGGTCATCCGCAAGCTGCGGGCAGGCATGATGCCGCCCCCCGAGGTCCCGAGACCGGACGAGGCCACCCTGAAGGCTCTGGTCGAGACGCTCGAGGCGACGGTGGACGCCGCCGCGCTTCGCGACCCCAACCCCGGGATCCGCCCCTTCCAGCGGCTGAACCGGCCGGAGTACCAGCGCGCGGTCAAGGACCTGCTGGCGCTCGACGTGGACGCCGCCGACTGGCTGCCGCTCGACCAGATGAGCGCCAACTTCGACAACATCGCGGACGAGCAGACGCTCTCGCCGACGCTTCTCGAGGCCTATCTCAACGCGGCCGCCGACATCAGCCGGCTGGCGGTCGGCGATCGGAACGCCCCGACCGTCGACGAGACCTATACCAATCCGATCTACGTCTCGCAGCACCCCTGGGATCACGATCGAGGGCGCGCCCTACGGGACACGCGGCGGCATGGTCGTGGACCACGTGTTCCCGGCGGACGCGGAGTACGTCTTCGAGATGTCCTTCGGAGGCGGAGACAACTCCAGGCTCGAGGACATCGACGTCTCCATCGACGGCGAGCGCGTGGCTCTCCTCCACTACACCAAGACCGCAGGGCGGCGCGGACGGCAGGGGCGGGGCGCCGATCGCGACCGAGCCGATCTTCGTTCGCGCCGGCCAGCACCGCGTGTCCGCCGCGTTCATCCGGCAAGGCGACGGTCCGTACGAAGACCTGATCCGCCCGCACGACTGGTCCTTCGCCGGGCGGCGGCTCGGGAGGGCCCGGGATCACGACGCTGCCCCACCTGCGCGAGCCTGATCGTGCGCGGCCCTATTCACGCGACGGGCGTCTCCGAGACACCGAGCCGGAAGCGGATCTTCACCTGCCGCCCGACGTCCGAGAGCGAGGAGCGCCCTTGCGCGCGAAGAAATCCTCACCCGGTTGGCGAGCGAAGCCTACCGCCGGCCGCGCGACGGAAGCCGACCTCGACGGGCTGATGGCGTTCTACGACTCCGGGCGCGAAGAAAGGCGGCTTCGAGATCGGCGTCCGCACGGCGCTCGAGGCGATTCTCGCGAGCCCGCACTTCGTCTTCCGCCTCGAGCGCGAGCCCGACGGACGCGGCGCCGGGGCAGGGGTACCGCATCGCCGACGTCGATCTCGCGTCGCGGCTGTCGTTCTTCCTGTGGGGCACGCCGCCCGGACGAGGAGCTTCTGACGCTCGCCGCCGCGGGCCGGCTCTCGAATCCGGGCGTGCTCGAGCAGCAGGCCCGCCGCATGCTCGCCGACCCGCGCGCCGAGGCGCTCGGCACGCGCTTCGCCGCGCAGTGGCTGCGGCTGCAGGACCTCGACAAGGTGCGACCCGGATCCGAACTTCTTCCCGAACTTCGACGAGAACCTCGCCGACGCCGATGCGGCGCGAGACCGAGCTCTTCTTCGACAACCTCGTTCGCGAAGACCGCAGCGTGCTCGAGCTGCTCACCGCCGACTACACGTTCGTGAACGAGCGGCTCGCGCGGCACTACGGCATTCCCGGGCGTCGCCGGCAACGAGTTCCGCCGCGTGAGCTATCCCGGACGACAGCGCGCCGCGGCATCCTCGGCCAGGGCAGCGTCCTGGTGCTGACCTCGCTCGCCAACCGCACGTCGCCGGTGCTGCGCGGCAAGTGGGTGATGGAAGTGCTGCTCGGCACGCCGCCGCCGCCGCCGCCGCCGAACGTGCCCGACGCTCGAGGCGACGGCGGGCGCGCAGGACGGCCGGATGCTGACGACGCGCGAGCGCATGGAGATGCATCGCGACGAACCCGACGTGCAACTCCTGCCACCGGTTCATGGATCCGATCGGCCTCGCGCTCGACAACTTCGACGTCGACGGCGAAGTGGCGCGTCCGCGAGAACGGCATGCCGCTCGACACCCGCGGCGAGTTCTACGACGGCACGCCCGATCGCGTCGCCCGCCGGAGCTGGTCGCAGGCGCTGCTGAAGCGGCCCGATGCCGCTCGTCCGAACCTTCACCGAGAACCTGATGGCCTACGCGCTCGGCCGCCGCGTCGAGTACTTCGACCAGCCGACGATTCGCGCGATCGCGCGTCAGGCCGGAGACGAACGGCTACCGGATGTCGTCGTTCATCCTCGGCGTGGTGAAGAGCGACGCGTTCCAGATGAAGCGAGCCGAGCGAACGGCAACCGAGGACGCGGCCGCGGTGCACGAGCCGTAGCCTCGGAAGCGACAAGGAGACAGAAGGCGATGCACGTTCCTCACTGGCAAGCACATGCCCCGCCGCACGATTCCTCCGCGGCATCGGCGCCACCGTCGCGCTGCCGCTCCTGGACGCGATGGTCCCGGCGGGGCGGCGGGCGGCGGCTTCGACCCGGGCCTCGGTCGAGCGCACCCGGCTGGTGTGCATCGAGGAGGTGCACGGGCTTCCCGGCTGCAACGAGTGGGGCGCGACGAAGCACCTGTTCGCTCCGGCGACCACGGGGTCGCGACTTCGAGCTGCTGCCGGACAACGCCGCTGAGCCCGCTGGAGCCGTTCCAGGACTACCTGACGATCATCAGCAACACCGACGTGCGCATGGCGGAGGCGTTCGTCGCCGCCGGAGATCGGCGGCGACCACTTCCGCTCGAGCGCGGTCTTCCTGACGCAGTGCGCACCCGAAGCAGACGCAGGGCTCCGACATCTGCGCGCGGCACCTCGCTCGACCAGCTGTACGCGCAGCGCTTCGGCCAGGACACGCCGATGCCGTCGATGCAGCTCTGCATCGAGAACCTCGATCAGGCCGGCGGCTGCACCTACAACTACTCCTGCGCCTACACCGACTCGATCAGCTGGGCGTCGCCGAACGAGCCGCTGCCGATGATCCGCGATCCGCGCGTCGCGTTCGACATGCTGTTCGGCGCCGGCAGCACGCCGAGGAGCGCGCGGCGCGCCGGGCAGACGCGCAGGAGCATCCTCGACTGGATCGCCGGCGACGTCGAGGGCGTACGCCGGGAGCTGGGCGCGGTCGACCGCGCGCGGCTCGACCGCTACCTCGACGAACGTCCGCGAGATCGAGCGCCGCATCCAGATGGTCGAGGCGCAGCAACACGCAGCGGCGAGACAACGCGCGAGCTGCCCGACGCGCCGGCCGGCGTGCCCGACTCGTTCTCCGAGCACATGAAGCTGATGTTCGACCTGCAGGTGCTGGCGTTCGAGACCGACATGACGCGCGTCATCTCGTTCAAGACTCGGCCGCGACGCGCAGAACCGCGTGTTCCCGGAGAGCGGCTCGGACAAGCCGTTCCACCCGGCGTCGCATCACGGGGACAAGCACGAGAACGATCATGGACTTCAACAAGATCAGCAAGTACCACGTGAGCATGCTGCCCTACTTCCTCGAGAAGCTGAAGACCACGATGGACGGCGACAGCAACGCTGCTCGACAAGACGCTGATCGTCTGGGGCTCGCCGATGGCCGACGGCAACATCCACAACCATCGCCGCTGCCCGCTCGTTCTGCTCGGCCACGCCAACGGCCATCTCAAGGGCAACCTGCACCTCAAGGCGGCCGACGGCACGCCGATGGCGAACGTCATGCTGACTCTGCTGCACAAGCTCGGGCTCGACGACATGAAGAGCTTCGGCGACAGCACGGGCGAGCTCGACGTGACGGCGGTTGCGACGTGAGATACGGACTGGCGTTCTTCCTCGCCGGCGCCCTCGGCGTCGACGCGGCGCGCGCGGCCACACCGCCCGCATCGCCGGTGGCCGACGTCGCCAGGCGCGGCGATCGAGAGTCCGTACGGAGCCTCCTCCGCGAGGGCGCGGACGTGAACGCTTCCCAGGGCGACGGAATGTCCGCGCTTCACTGGGCGGCTGCGGGAGGCGACGCGGAGATGGCCGCGATGCTCGTCCATGCGGGCGCCAACGTTCAGTCCGTCACCCGCATCGGCCACTACACGCCGCTCCATGTCGCCTGTCAGGGAGGAAACGCGGCGGTGGTCGAGATCCTGCTCGAAGCCGGAGCCGAGGTGAGCTCGAGGACTTCGCCCGGCGGGACCACTCCGCTCCACCTGGCGGCGGCCTCGGGGAGCGTCGAGGCGGTGAATCTCCTCCTCTCGCGGGGAGCGGACGTGAACGCACGCGAGGCCGAGTGGGGCCAGACGCCTCTCATCTTCGCGGCGGCTTCGAACCGCGGCGAGGCGATCCGGGTGCTCCTCGAGCACGACGCGGATCCGAGCATGACCACGACAGTCCTGGATCTGAAGAAGGAAGAGAAGCTCATGGATGCCGCCACGGCCCGCGAGCACAAGGTCATCGCGACGTTCCGCAAGAAAGAGACCGAGGGAAAGGAATCGCCGCCTCCGACCGCGACCCAGCTCCAGGCGGCCATCGTCGCCGGCCGCGAGCTGTATCTCTCGGGGGAGATTCCGGAAAAGGACGAGAATCCGGACGACGAGAGGCGGAGGTTTCGCGAGAACCTGCCGCTCGACACCAAGGGAGGCTTGACCGCTCTGCTTCACGCGGCGCGGCAGGGCCACATCGAGGCCGTGACGGCGCTTCTCGACGGCGGCGCCGACGTCGACCAGGTGAGCGCGGGCGACGGAACCAGCCCGCTGCTGATGGCGGTGATCAACGCGCAGTTCGATCTCGCGCTTCTCCTCCTGGAGCGCGGCGCCGACCCCGACAAAGCATCGACCCAGAACGGGGCGGCGCCGCTCTGGGCGACCGTCAACACGGAGTGGCAGCCGAGAACCCGCTACCCGCAGCCGCAGGAACATAGTCTTTCCCGGGCTACCTATCTCGACGTGATGGAAGCGCTGCTCAAGGCGGGAGCGGATCCCGACACTCGTCTTACGAAGCACCCCTGGTACATGGTCTACACCGACTGCGGCAACCGGAACTGCGGGCTCGAGGACACCGAAGGCTCGACGGCGTTCTGGCGCGCCGCCTATGCGACGGACGTCGAGGCGATGCGTCTGCTGGTCCGCTACGGCGCGGACGCGAACATCCCGACGAAAGCCCCGCCTCCGCGGCCGCCGAGAGCGGGCACGGCGTCGGAGACGATCGCGGCGGACGGGCCTCGGCCCGTGCAGCCGGTCGGACCCGCCCTCTGGCCGGCGACGGACGCGGCTTCGGTCGAGCCCGACCCCTCGGGGCTTCCGCGGGTCAAGGCGGGAGATCCCGGCGTATTTCCGATTCACGCGGCTTCGGGCGTCGGGTACGGCGAGGGCTTCGCCGGAAACGCGCACCGGCACGCGCCGGACGGCTGGCTCGGCTCGGTGAAGTACCTCATCGAGGAGCTCGGCGCGGACGTGAACGCCCGCGACTACAACGGCTACAACGCGCTCCACCACGCCGCCGCCCGCGGCGACAACGAGATGATCCTCTACCTCGTCTCGAAGGGCTGCGACGTGAAAGCGGTGAGCCGAACCGGGCAGACCACCGCGGACATGGCCAACGGTCCGGTCCAGCGCGTGTCTCCGTTTCCGGAGACGGTCGCGCTCCTCGAGAAGCTGGGCGCGAAGAACAACCACAAGTGCGTGTCGTGCTGAGCGCGGTCGGCCTCGTTCTCCTCGCTCTTTCCGCCTCGGCGGCGCTGCAAGACGAGAAGCCGGCAAAGGATGCCGCGCCGTGGGTGCAGCTCACGATCGTCGAGGTCGTGCCGTCGATGGTCGAGGAGTTCCTCGCGGTTCAGCGCGACCTCACCGCCCGGGCGAAGGAAGTAAAGACCCCCTGGCGCACGGTGAGCCGCACCGAAGTCTTCGGCGACACTTACCGGTTCTTCATCGCGAGCCCGGTCGCGAACCTCGCGAGCTTCGACAAAGCCGACGACGACCCGGCCATGACGGCGCTCGTCCGCCGCGCGGAAAGGTGCATCACCGGACGAACGAGCTATGCGGTCAGGAACCTCCCCGACGTCTCCAACCCTCTCGCCGAGGGGAAGCAGCCTGGCTTGATGGTGGTCAACATCGCCCGGGTCTTTCCCGGCCGCGAGCAGGACTACGTGAACGTCATGAAGTCCGACTTCCTGCCTCATTTCGACGAGGCGAAAGTCCACCACGTGACCGGCGTTCTCGCCTTCGGCGGCGAGAACGGTTTCCTCCATGTGTTCTACGTCGAGAATTTCGCCGAGCTCGACAAGGGTTCTCCTGTCATGAGGGCCCTCGGACCGGAGGGTGCCCAGGCAGCGACGGCGAAGCTCTCGGGCATCGTCTCGTCGAGCAGCCTCTGGATCGCCCGCGTGATCCCCGAGCTGAGCTTCGGCCCTCCTCCGGCCGAATCGACGGGACGGTAGAGCCGGGACGGCACCGGGCTCGGTCTTTCACTCCGCCGTCGATCGGCCGCCCGTCGCGTTCTCACGAAAGAGAGTCGCGTCACATCACGGGGCTCTGCGAAGCGAGAACTCGTCGGTATCGAGGAACCCCACCTGGTCCAGGTAATGGAAGATCGAGATCGATAGGGCGTCCGTCGAAGCGGCTAGCTCGAACTCGGCTCGCGTCCATTCCGTGGCGGGTGCCAGCCTTCCCGGCTACGGAAACAAATCTCAGGAGGGAAGCGGCCGGAACGGGTTTCTAGTTCAGCACCGCAGCGTAGTAGTTCTCGAGCTCGACGTCCATGAAGTCGGTGCGGAGTCCTGCGTAGCCGGAATCGGTGAGAGCGGAGCCGCCGTAGGCGACACCGTTGTCGAGAACGTCGAAGACCAGCGACCAGCTTCCCGGGCCCGAATCCACGTAGAGGACGATGCGCACGGTGCCGTCCGGGTTATTCGTGAGCTCGGAACGGAGGCCGATCCATACGTCCTTGGGAAGAAGGCTCGGGTGGGTGACGCGGTTGTAGGCGGCGCCGGAAAAGAAGGGGGCGGAGGCAATCGTGTAATAGACCCCTCGCTTCTTCTTCTTGATCACCGCGGCGCCGTCGACGCGGATCCCGGCGTAGTAGAGGTTGTTCTGGTCGAGGTAGCGGCTCATGAGCAAGAGACCATTGCTGGCGTTTCGATTGGGGCTCGCGCTGAGGTTGTCGCGCCGGACGCGGAAGTAGACCTGCTGCCGGAAGTCCTTCCAGCGGCTCCGGGTGACGACCCGGAAGAGATTCTGCGGGTGGTAGCCGGAGTCGGTATCGACGGAGCTCGTGCTCGCGTAGTAGAGACGCCAGTAGTCGTTCGAGGGAAGGCTTCCCTTCACGGTGGAGCCGATTCCCTGGGACATGTGAAATCGCGCTCCGGAGCTGAGCCACCAGTACGGACTATCACTCTGGCTCATGGACGGAGCCTCGGAGAGGACGCCGGTCCAGTCGAAATTGTAGCGGTAGGGGGAGGTTACGGACGCCGCCGTGGCCGCAATCAACGACGGTCCCGGGATGGCCGCCCAGAGTCCGGCAACGGTGATGACGAAGAAGAAACCAGGACGTAGTACTCGATACACTTCCACCTCTCGCCTCTGCGCTGTCTCGAGCGACTGGGATTCGGAAGAAAAATCGGCTCGGAACTTACCTTAGGGCGCCCTGAGGTGAACATGACGCGGATCACAGAGGAACGGCTGCAGGCCGGAAAAATGCGAGATGGTGCTTCGCGGTCGGGGCGAGGGTTACGCGCCTCCGCCCCGGTCGCGCGGAGGCCGGAGCGACGGGTAGGTTCTCGAGATCAGCGCGGGTTCGCGGCCAGGCCCTCGAGCGTCGCCGCCAGGGACCGGACGCGATTCGCGTCCATGCCGCTCGCCGCCGCCTCGCGATCCAGTTGAGCCGCGAGCTCCTTCAGTTGTTTCGAGTCTCCCTGGTCCAGTGCGGTCCGGACGGCGGCGACCCGCTCCGACGGAACGCTCTTCCCGCGCGCGAGCTGGTCGAGATAGGCCCGGGCCACGACGGGGCTCGCCGGCCAATCCACCTTCCGCTGCCTCTGGGTATTGACCTCGTCGGATTTGACGAGCCCCGCGGCATCGATCTCGTTCTGAGACAGATACTCGCTGGGAGTCAGGCGGAGCACGTCGACGCCGCGGCCGATCTCCGAGCCGTAGATGAAACCGTTGTTCCAGTACGCCGACCAGTGTCCGGCCAGGACCAGGTGCGTGGAACTGATGGGACCGCGGTCGAAGAACGCGATCTCCACCGGTTTCGCCGAGTCGGTGAAGTCGAAAACCGAAACCCCGCCCTGGTACCACGCCTGGACCATGATGTCGCGTCCGGGCACCGGGATGATCGACCCGTTGTGGGCGACGCAATTCTCGAGCTCGCTCTGCGGCGCTGCCGGCTTGTAGTAGCCGCGGAAATGCATCTTGCGGTCGACGATGTCGAAGATGGCGTCCGCCCCCCACTCCCGCGGATCGGTCTCCCGGCAGCGGGGCCGCGCGCCGCCGCCCCATTCGTCGGTGAAAATCACTTTCGAGCCGTCGTGATTGAACGTGGCGGAGTGCCAGTAGGCGAAGCTCTTGTCGACCACCTGATCGAGCCGCTTCGGGATGCACCGGGTCGGAGATATCCAGAAGGATCCCGTTGCCGGAGCAGGCTCCCGCCGCCAGGCCGATTTCAGGAAAGACGGTGATGTCGTGGCACTGATTCGTCTCCGACGTCTTCTGCGTCCCCGCCCCGTGATCGCCGCCCTTCCACAACCCGGCGATGGCGCCGGTCGCCTCGTCCGCGAAGATCCGCGGCCGGTTGACGATGCGCGCCTTCTCCGGCGCCTTGACCGGCACCTGGATGACGTCGATGCTGAAGAGAGCGGTTTTCGGATCTTCGTCCGGCTTCAGTCCCGAACATCCGGCAAGCTCCTCCGCCGAGCGCACCGAGCTCGTGCCGGAGCCGTAGAGATAGATGTTGCCCTGATCGTCGGGGTCGGTGACGAGGGTGTGGGTGTGCGATCCCCGGCAGGTCTGTACCGCGGCGACCTGCTTCGGCATGCGCACGTCGGTGATGTCGAAGATGCGGATGCCGCGGAAACGCTCGGCGCTCACCGGCTCGTTGACGCCCTGGACTCCGCAGTCGAGGCGGCCCCGGGTCTGTTCCACCGACATGAACAACAGGTTCCCGAGGACGGACACGTCGCCCTGGCCGCCGGGGCAGACCACGGAGACCAGGTGCTGCGGCGTCGTCGGGTCCTCGATGTTGTAGGTATTGAACCCGTGGAAATTGCCGACGAAGAGCCGGTCCCGGCTGAACGCGAGGTCCGAGTTCGCGAAGTTCAGGAAGCTCGACCTCCTGGCGTCTTCGGCCGGATCCTCCTTCTTCGGCTCTTTCTTCTCCTCCTTCTCTTCCTCCTTGGGCTCCCTCTCCGGCGGCATGGGCTCACCGCCGGGTGCTTTGGGATCGAAGAAGCCTGCCGGTTTGGGAACGGCCACGACCAGCTCCAGGTTGCGCGCCGCCACTCCGGCGTCCTCGAAGCCGGGCTTGAGTCCGACGCGGGGATCGGCCGTGGCCGCGGCAGGCCGACTCGGGCGCTGCTCCTGGCCGCTCGACATCGCGACGGCGGCGAGCATCACGGAGGCGGAGAAACACAGAACGCTTCGGACGACGGCTCTCATTGTGGAAGCTCCTTGAGCGTGCCGAGCATGGCTCCCATGCGCGCGATCTCCATGCTCTGATCGGCGGTGATGTCGGACAGGAACGCGAAGATGTCGGAATCCTGACCCGCGCCCGGTCGGGCGAGGAGATCCTCGACCATGATCAGGGCGCCCTCGTGGTGCTTGATCATGAGCTCGAGGAAAAGGCGGTCGAAGGCGGTGCCCTGCGCCTCGGCCAGGCGGGACATTTCCTCCGGCGTGAGCATCCCCGGCATCAGCTTGGCGCCGTGCGCATGGTGCGCATGGACGTCCGGGGCGTCCTGGCCGCGGGCTCGCAGCCAGCCCTGCATCATCTTTATCTCGTCCGCCTGCGACAATTCGATTCGCAGGCCGAGCTTCGCCATGTCTTCGCTCTCGCTCTGCTTGCGGAGGAGCGCCGTCATCTCCAGCGCCTGCGCGTGGTGGGAGATCATCCCCTGCATGAACTGCACGTCGGCGGGTGTATACCCCACGGCGGACAAGTCGACGGCCTCATCCGCGGCGATGACCTTGCTCGATTGCCCGGGGGCGCCCGGCTGGATGATTTTAGGCGGCTGCGCGGGCTGAGCGACCGCTGCGGCGGGCTCGGAACGACCGGCTTTGCAGGAGGCGCCGGCAGCCAGGGTAAGGACGATACCGGCGAACGGTGGAAAGGAGAGTTTCAGCACCCACAGAGGATACAACTTGGCCGGGCTCCGGTCATCCGTCATCCCCTCCCCGGGGGCCTCGCAGCCGGAGAAGAGCGTGGTATGGTAGTCGTTCCCCTTGCGTCTCACTTCCCCAACATCGAAAGAGCCCAGAGCCTCCGCTCGGATCGCCCGCCCGCTGCTCTACGGCTACCTTGCATTTCTGGTCTATGCGAGCCTTTATCCGATATCCAGCTTTCGCATTCCACAAGAGAGTCCGATCACGATTCTCTTCGAGAGGGTCGCGATCTCCAAGGCCGACGCTCTCACGAATCTCCTGGTGTACCTGCCTCTCGGCTGGCTCCTCGGGGCGGGGGTACCCGGACTCGGGCGGCTGCGCGCGCTGCTGCTCGGGTGCACGTTCAGCCTCACCATCGAGTATCTGCAGGCGTACCTTCCCGGGCGGGTGCCCTCGGTTCTGGATTGGTGCCTCAACGGCGCCGGCACTCTCCTCGGAGCCGAGCTCGCCTATCGAACGGCTCGCATTCGTTGGCCCCGGGCGGAAGGAGCGCTCGAGCCCGGACCGCGTACCCGCCTCGGACTCCTGGCGGTCGCGACCTGGGTGGGAGCTCAGCTCTTTCCCTTCGTCCCATCGGCCGACATCGACTACCTTCGCGAGGGCCTTCGGCCCGTGTGGCACGTCCTGAGCGGTCAGGCACGGTTCTCCTGGCCGCAAACTTCGGTATACGCGCTCGCCATCCTTTCTCTATCCGTCATTCTCCTTCAGTGTCTCCGCCCGACCCGCCGCTCCCGTCCGTTCGTTGCGCTCTTTTTCGCCGCCGTACTCGTCGCCAAGGTGCCGATCATCACCCGCCAGCTGTCGCTCGAGGCCATGGTGGGGGCGCTCATCGGGCTCGCGATCGCCTGGAGGCTCTACGATTCGAAGCCGCCTCGAGGGACGGTGCCGTTTCTCGCCGCGACGGGTGCTTTCGTCATCGAGGAGCTTCGCAGCGGCGGCGGCGGGCCGGAAGCGTTTCTGCCGTTCAACTGGAGCCCCTTTCGAAATCACCTCACGAGCGAGCTGGTCGGGGCGGCGGACATTCTCGCCGGGGCGTGGCCGTTTTTCGCGCTCGCGTTCGTCGTCAGCGGAAGGCCGGGCATGGAGCCGCGGCGAGCCGCAGCGGCGGGCGCGGTTCTGGTCTTCTCGGGAGTGATGGCACTCGAGTGGGTACAGCGGTTCGTTCCAGGCCGCTCGCCCGACGTGACCGACGCGTTGATCGCTGTCTGCGCCTGGCTGCTGGCCTGGTGGGGAATCAATGGCAGTGCCGGTGCATCGGATCCCAGACCTGGCCCGGGGGACAGACTCCGGAGCCAGGAACGACCGTCCCGCCGCTTCGAGTCGCGTTGACGAGGAGCACGACGAGGACCCCGGCCGCGGCCACGAGCGCGACGATCGCGGCCCAGCTGGCGGGGCTCATCTTCGTCGACAGCTTCTCGGCGCAGCAGTTCTTGAACTTCTTCCCGCTCCCGCAGGGGCAGCGGTCGTTGCGGCCGACCTTCGCCTGGGCCGCCATCAGTATTCGTACAGGTGCTTGGCCTGCTCGAACATCGCTTTCGCACCCGCCTTGATGAGCGCCGCCTCGCCCGCCGCCTGGAAGAACGAGTATCCCTTCCGGTCGTTCCAGGTGAACGGGCCGCCGAGCTTCTTGCCCGCGTTCAGCGTATCGTCGTGGATCTTCTGGACCACCGCTTCGTACCGCGGATCGCCCATGGGGTAGCCGGTGAAGCTCCCGAGATCCCCGCTCGCGGCGAAGACCACGTCGACGCCGGCAACGGCGGCGATCTTGTCCGCGATGGCGGCGGCGTTGGGCGATTCGATCATGGCGACCACGAGAATGTTCTCGTTCGCCGTCTTTCGGTAATCGCCGCCCCACAGCTCGCCGTACTGGCCGCTCCCCTGGCTCCTCCGACCCGCGGGAGGATACTTGGCGTACTGGACGGCGGCCTCGGCCTCCGAAACACTCTCGACCATGGGCACGATGATCCCGAGGGCGCCGACGTCGGTCGCCTTCTGGATGTCACCCTCCGTCGCGTCGGGTACGCGGATGAAAGGAATCGCTGGAGCCCCCTTGCAGGCTTTGATCATCGTGGCCACTTCCGAGAACGTGAGCGGGCTGTGCTGCATCTCGATCCACAGGAAATCGAAGCCCGCCTCCGCCATCGCGCAGTAGATGTTCGGATCCGAGGTATAGATCGTCCCCCCCACGATGGGCTTTCCGCTCAGGAGCTTCTGCTTGGCGGTGTTGTAGAGGGGCACCGGCTCGGCCCTCGTCGACGAGCCGCTCATCGCGCACAGAGCCGCGAACGCCGCCGAGAACAGGATCACTCGCTTCATGGCTTCTCCTCCCTGGCGGCGGAAGTATACAACTACAACGGCCGGAAGCCGGATCCCCCTGCCCGAGGCCATCCGGTTCGGTCAGCCCCGCCGCATCGCCTGGTAGAGCTCGATGTGTCCATCCACGATGCGCTTCCTCTCCGCTTCGTTGACGTCGAGCGTCCAGACGCCCTTCTCCGAGGTTCCTCCGAGGACGATTCCGTCCGAGCGCGGCATCATGTGGATTCCGATTCCGGGCTCGGCGACTGGATTCGAGAGGCCGCCGTTGGTTCCGTAGTTCACCTCCGGCTGGGGAATCGCGACCGTGAGCTGCCCTTTCAGGGGAACGATCTCCTGATCGTCGAACAGCGCCTTCGATCCGAGGCCCGTGCAGTTGAAGATCAGGGACTCGCTCAGGGACATCACATCCTCGATCCGGTCGAACTTGCGAATCACGATGTGGCCGCCGAAGAGATGGAAGTCGGCCAGGAGCGCTTCGAGATAGATCGAGGGCTCGATCCGAATCATCGAGCTCTCGACGGCGAACTTCGTAGGGAAGGGGTGCTCGCCCGGCTGGAGCAGCACATGCCCCGTCTGGACTTCCTTGGGCAGAATCGCCACCGACCCCGAGGCCGCGTGCTCGTCGTTCGTCGGCGTGTAGTTGTGCACCCAGGAGATCCCGTAGCGCGTTCCCACGAGGAGCTGGAGCTGCCGGTACGCCAGGGTCACGGCGCGGCGGAACTGCTCCTCCCACTCCGGGGTGCGGAGACGGAACTCGAGAAGGCCCGAAGTCGGGGTGAACCCCGCCAGCGACATGTTCGACGTCGTATCGGGAGGGACGGCCATGGCGTAGATGACGACGTCGAATCCGCGGCGCTGGAGCTGCCGGGCGCAGGCCAGGCCGACGGCGCCGCAGCCTAGAACCGCCGCCCGCCGGCTCGAATGATCGAGAGCGAGCTCCGCCGCCATCTGCCCGGTGCCCCAGGAGAGCGACATGCCGGCTCCGCCGTGGCCGTAGTTGTGGATGAGGGTCTTCTCGTCGATTTTGTCGGCGCGAAGGACGAACCCCGACGGACGGTGCGGCCGGAGGCCGATGGTCGTCCGGATGATCCGATCCCAGGACAGGTCCGGAGGCGTGAGTCGAAGCGGCGGGCGCCGGGGAGCGACGTCGGCCGTTCGGCCTTCCCGGGAAGCGCAGGCCCCGAATCCCAGCCCGAGCGCCGCCAGCGCGCCCGACTTGAGCAATTCTCTACGGTGCATGGGCACAATCATAGATCCGGTCGGGTCCGCGGAATAGGAGCCGGGCGAAGGCGGTACTTCCTTCCGAGCTTGCGGGAATGGAGAGGAGGAATCGTGACGAAGCGGATACTGGTCTCGACGTTTCTGGTCTGGAGCGCGGCCCGGGTGATTCCGGCGCAGGAAGCCGCGGGAAACGTGACGCCGCTGAAGATAGAGCTCCGGCTGTCGGCGGCACCCGATGGGAACGACGGCGCCACGTCCATCGTTCTGTACGTGCTCGCCGACTCTCACGAGCCGACGGCTCTGCGGGCGGGCCGCGAGGTGGCGGTTCCGGCCGCGGGCAATCCATACCGCAACGTCGGAACGAACGTCACCTGCCGGGCGTCGACGAGCGGAAACGGCTTCCGCCTGGACCTCTCGATCGAGAGGAGCTCTATCGTCGAGGGAAGCGACCCGGGCCGCCCGTCGTTCTACACGTTCAACGTCAACTCAGCCGTGCTTCTGCGCGACGGAGAAAGCGCCCGGATCCTGGGCCAGGCCGACGGTGCCTCCGGAAGCCTGCGGGAAGTCGAAGCGAAGCTCGAGGTGCTGCGAGAATAACTACTTCACCGCTTTTGCTGGACGTTCTCGAGGTCGATCTTCGTCGCTCCCGGAGTCACTACCTGGAAGACTCCGTCCGGCGTCACGTTGATTTTCAAGGCCTCGACCATGTTGCCGCGGCCCTTTCCGGTGTTGTCGACGACGAGCTCGATGAGCCCGATGGAGCTCTTCGAGACCGCCGAAGGCGATGGCGCGTCTTCGGGAAAGTAGAGAGGGCCGTCGGTGATGATGATGACCCGCGAACCGTTCTGGCCCACGTGAGATCTCATGTGGCGGATGATGCTCGAGGGCCCGCCGGTGATCTTGGCGATCCCCCGGTCGAACTTTCGAAGCTCCGCGATGGCGGCATCCGAGCCCTGTTCCGCGAGGATCTTCTGAAGCCTCGCCGCTTCCTCCTCGCTGGTCCGCGACGTGACGGTCACGGTGAGCTCCGCCGTCTTTCTCCCCAACCCCCGGGCCGAGGTCAGAGTCGCGGTATAGATCTCCTCCGCGGACGCCGCAGTCCCCGCGACCAGGAGAGCCAGCCCGAGACCGCCGCCCACCAGATACCGCTTCCTCTTCCTGAAATCCGTCATTACCAAGCCTCCATTTCCGACCACTACTCCCGCAGGATCAGTCCCTGGATCTTCTCCGCCAGGGCGCCCGCGGCCGGCGGATCGTAGTTCGAAAGCACCGCCACCGTGTAGCCCGAGCTCCAGTAGATGTCGAGCTGCCCGTTGATCCCGGGGAAGCCTCCGCCGTGGCCGACGATCCGCTCCGAGCCCAGGGTCCGCTCCGAGATCCCGTAGGCGTACTCGGTTTCCGGTTTCCGTGGATCCGGCGAGACTTTGCCCGAGGTCATCGTTGCCGTGTACCTCGCTTCCAGAAGCTTGTCGCCACGGAGACCCGCCGCGAACTTCAGAAGGTCGGGAACAGTCGAGAAGCAACCTCCCGCCGGCCCCCCCTTGACCACATGAAGATAGAGGTTGTTCCACTTCTCCCCTTCGGGCAAAGGGTAGGCACCCTCCTTCGTGTAGCCGATGGCGAGGTTCCCGGTGTCGCGATCCATCTCGTAGCAGTCCGTGTCTTTCATGCCCAGGGGTGCGGTTACGTTCTCTCGAACGTAGTCGAAATAGTCCTTGCCCGAAACCTCTTCGACGATCTCCCCGAGGAGCATGAATCCGGAGTTGCTGTAGGACCAGTTTGAGCCGGGCTCGAACGAAAGCGGCTCGTCCGCGTACAGCGTCCGGTAGTCGCGGACCTTGCGGAACTGCTCCTTCGCCGCTTTCTGGTAGGCGTCGTTGAAGTAGCTCCCCATGCCCGAGGTATGCGTCAGCAGGTGATGGATCTTCACCCGGTCGCGTACGGCGGCGTTCGGCCAGTCGGGAAGGTGCTTGCCCACGGTATCGTCGAAATCGAGCTTCCCACGCTGCGCCAGCTGGGAGATCGCGACCGCGGTGAACATCTTGTTCATCGAGCCGAGGTTGAACTTGGTATCGACACGGTTCGGCGCTCCGAAGGAGCGGCTCGCGAGGCCCCACGCGCCCTGGAAGAGGACGTCGTCGCCGCGAGCCACCATCACCGCGCCGGAGAACTCGTCCGCCGCCACCAGACCTTTCACGTAGGCTTCGATCTCGCGGGCCAGAGTCGCGTCGTCCACCTCGCCGGCGGACAGAGCGGCGGGAAGCGAAATCAGTGGAACCAGAAACGCGAGAACGATTCGACTCATGAGGTGTCCTCTGCTCGCGGAAAACGCCAGTCTACCTCAGGGAAAGGAGCGCCTCGTGGGGGAAACACCTCGTCGGATCGTGATGAATCTCACACGCCCGGAATCACGGAACCCGCTGGCCGTCCCGGTCCACCATGGTCGAACGGAACGAGAACGCGAAATGCTGCCGAAATCCCCCAGCGCCCGCGTGGTCGCCATCGCCAACCGAAAGGGCGGCGTCGCCAAGACCACGACCGCGGTCAACCTCGGCGCAGCGCTCTCCGCTAGAGGACGGCGGGTCCTGCTGGTAGACCTCGACGGCCAGCAGGACCTCTGTTCCGCTCTGCGGGTCCCGATGCCCCGCCCCGGGCTCGCCGACGCCCTTCTCGGAATCGCCCTCTTCGGGAGTGGAAACCTCTCAACGGCCTTCGTGAAAGCGCATGGACTCACCGTCGCCGGTGGATATGGAATCGCCGAAGCGGAGACCGAGCTCGCTCTTCACAAGAACCGCGAGGACGCGCTGAAGCGCGCTCTCGCGCCTCATCTTCCGCGCTTCGATTTCGTGCTGCTGGATTGCGCGCCTTCGATCCAATGCCTCTCCGCGAGCGCCCTTGCCTGCGCGCGAGAAGTGATCATCCCCGTTCAAACCGAGTTCCTCGCAGCGAATCAGCTTCCAGGCATCATGTCCACCATCGACGACATCCGGTCCCGGCTCAATCCGGGCCTGAAGGTGGCTGGTTTCTTGCCCACGATGTTCGACGGCCGAAGCCGGCACGCGCTGGGAGTGATGGAGCACGTCGCCTCCCAGGCGCATCTCTGGGGCGTGCGCGCGTTCAAGCCCATCCCGAAGTCGGTGCGCTTCTCCGAGGCGTCCGGTGCCGGGCTCCCCATCTCGCGCTACGCCCCGGAGTCGCTGGCCGCCCGCGCGTACGAGTCGCTCGCGGAAGAGATCAATCGGTCCTACGGCTTGCGAGTGCCGCTCTCGGCGGTTTCCGATCGCTCACCCCTTTCCACCCGCTCAGCGCGCGACCTTCAGCCCTAGCGCCGCCGCATACCGGTCGAGCGCCCGCCGCGTCGCTCTCTTGCCCGCGGTCGAGACTCCCTTCTCGTAGTGGACGGAGAGCGCTCTCACCGTCCCCTTCGCCTTCTCCGCCTTCACGTCGCAGCGGGCGACGAGTCTCTCGCCCGCGACCACGGGCATGCAGTAGTAGCCGTACTTCCGCCGCGGAGCGGGCGTGAACACCTCGAGGACCTGATGGAAATCGAAGAGAAGCTTCACCCGCGCCCGGTCCCAGAGAATCGGGTCGAAGGGTGAAAGGAGAATCCCTTCGTCGATCTCGCGGGTAGCGAGCCGCAGCCGGCGGAGGCGGGCCGCGAGAGCCAGGTCCTGCGGGCGAATCCAGCCGGCGACGCGGGTCCTCGAGGTCTCCTGGACGAGGCATTTCCGGATAGCGCCCTCCTCCTCGAGCTCCTCGAGCGCCCTCGAGATCTCCTTCCGCAAGAACCGAAAACGCCAGGTCGCGGTAAGGGTCGCCGTCGTCGCCCATCCATGGCCATCGAGTGCCTTCAGAAGGAGCACCTTCAAAGACTCGGAAAGGCCCAACTCCCCGGAGCGCCATTTCGGTTCGATCACCCTTTCCGCGAGGTCGTAGGTGCGCTGGAAGTTGCGCCGCTCGCGGACCGCGAGAGTGCCGGCCGACCAGAGCGCGGAGACGACTTTCTTCGCGACGCTGAGGTTCCACCAACCCGAGGACGATCGGCCTTCGAGCTCGGAGGAGCGAAGCGGTCCCTCCTCGCGGATCCGATCGAGAATCGAGGCGGCGACGCGGGGGTTATCGCCGATGACATCGCCCCACCAGGGGTGCGTCTGGAACTCCTTCCTCCGAAACGCGAACGCCGGATAGAGCTCCACCGGAATCCAGCTCGCCTCGTGGCCCCAGTACTCGAAGAGCGGCGCCCCCGGGCTCAGAAGGCTCTCGGGCGCTTCCGGAGCGAGTCCGGGAAGCCTCGAGTGCAGCACGATCCCGTGGCTCCTGGCCCCGGCGACGGAGACGGTATCGAGCTGCAGATAGCCGAAACGTCGAATGACGTCGAAAGCCGCTTCCCTCCGTGAAGCCTCCCGGCCTCGGGGAAGCCGGGTCCACTCCGGCTTCAGCAGCCCGGCGCGGGCGAGCGCGAGCCTCCGCGCGTCCGCGATCGGGAGCGATTCCACGGGAACATTTTGTCTCAGAGACGCACGAGGAGCGAAACCAGCCCCGAGATTCCCGGAGCCAGCACCGCTCTCGCGTCCGGGCTGACGGGATAGGAGACGTCGAAGAGGTTTCGGACGAGGAAACGCAGCTCGAGCCTTTCGTCGAATCGGTATCCCGAGGAGACGTCGAAGACGTTCCATCCGGGCGTCGCGACCTCCGTCGGTCCCGGCTCATCATCCTCGGCGTAGAACGCCGCGCGCGCCTGGACGAACGCCTTCGCACCCAGGTCCTTTCGAGCTTGGACGAAAAAGGTGATGGGCGAAATGTCGTCGAGGGGTGCGTCATCGTCGAGGGCGAGGCCGCTCTGCAGTTGGAACCCGACCTCGAGGTGGACCGCCCGGGGGAGCTCCGTTTGAAGCTCCAGCTCGATTCCACGGATGCGCGCGCGGCCGCGATTGCGGAAAAAGAAGAGATCCTCCCCGTCCTCGTACCGCTCGATGAGGTCCTGGAATCGATACTCGTAGAAGTAGAACGCTCCCCGGAAGTCCCTGCTGGTGTAACGCACGGCGGAGTCGAACTGGGTCGAGGTCTCGGGCTCGAGGTCCGGGTTGCCGGTGATGAAGCCGCGCCCGGTGACTCCGCGGAAGTACCGGTCGGAGATCACCGGATCGCGGAACCCTTTCGCGATCTGGGCGGTGAAGCTGAAGCCGCCGAACGTTCCCAGCGTCGCCGAACCGTACCCGGAGAACGCGGAGTTCGAGGTCGAGCGGTCGCCGAAGTAGCCGCCGTTGTTCCGCGTCGAGACCCGATCGACGCGGGCGCCGCCGCCGAGCGTGACGACCGGATGCACCGCTCCTTCGGCGGAGAGAAAGACCCCGGTGTCGGTGCGCGAGGCATCCTCGATCGTCGGGTTCACGCTGCGCGAGGTCTCGTTTCCCGCGAGGTCGAAATCGATGACCACGTCCTCGGCCTCGAGGCCGTAGCGTCCGTTCACGTCGAGACCGAAGTCGAGACGCGCGCCGCCCAGGAGCTTCTCCGCGGAGGCGCGAACGTGGAAATCACTGGCATCGACGTCGGCCCGCTCGATGTGCCTGGGATCGGTATCGTTGGCAAAGCGGTCCTGATCGGTCCTCTGACGGTAGCTACCGAGAAACGTCGAGAACGTCATGCGATTCATCCCGAAGCTCGGGCCGATGTCGTAGGACGCGGTGAATCGATGGGAGTCCTCGATGGGATAGTAGAAACGGGTACTGCTGGAGTTGGTGCGCGGCCGGTCGATGTCGCGGCCGTAGTCGCTCTGCCATCCGACCGAGAAGAGACCGCCGCCCACCACCTGCTCCGCTCGCGCCAGGAACCCCTGGTCGGTCGCGCCCGAGTTGAAGACCTCGCCCTCGGGGCTCCGGTAGTCGTCGAAGTCGCGGTAGTGGCCCTGAAAGAGGACTCCCCCCTGAGAGAAGCCCTTGCTCACCTCAGCGCCCACGCGCTCCTGGGGCTCTCCCGCGCCCAGAGTTCCAATCATGCGCAGTTGCCAGGGATTTCCCGGAATCGGGCGCCGGGTCCGCGCGTGGATGATCCCGCCGAACGCATCCGAGCCGTAGGCCACCGTGCCCGGCCCCCGCGAGACCTGGATCCCTTCGAGGAGGAATGGATCGAGGTAGGTCGCGCTCGGGCCGACACGCCTTTCCGACGTCACCCGGGCGCCATCGATCAGGAGGAGCGTCCTTCCGCGCGCGAGGCCGCGGATCGCTGGAACCGCCGCCTGACCTTCGGAGACTTTGTTGACCCCGGGCACGTTCTCGAGCGCCTGAATCACGTTCACCGGCTGGCGCACCTCGATCTCGGTGCGGGAGAGGAGAGTCGTCGCGCTCGCGGGAGCGGACTCGATGTCGGGCGCGGCGCCGGCCGTGACCGTCACCGACTCCTGGACCAGCGGGGACACCCGAACCACGAGCGGCCCCTCCTCCGGGACCGACTCGACGAGGTACGGCTTCATGTAGCGCTCCCCGAGGAGAATCACCAGGATCTCGAACGGCACGGCGGGGTCGGGCTTCAGGGTGAAGCGGCCGTCGGAGTCGGTGAGCGCGGCACCCGTCCGGCCGAGGATGGTCACCTCGGCGTTCGCGACCGGTTCCCCGGTATCCGCGAGAACGACCCGGCCTTCGAGGGCCCAGAGTCCGCGCGAAAGGAACGTAGCGAGAAGCGCAAAGAGCAGGGATCGCATTCCGGGAGTTTAGAAACGAGGTCTCTTCTACTACCAGACCTCGTAGTTCTTACTGGAGGATGGTCACCACGGCTTCCAGGACCCCGTGCACCTGGTGATGGAGGCCGAGAGCGGCGGCGGACGTGAAAGCGAGGAGCGCGAGCAGGCAAAACCCAGCCGCCAGACGCGAAGGACGGGAGCGCCTCCCCTCGGTCGCCGGATCGCGATCGAGCAGACGCGCAACCCGGCCTGCGACGCCTTCCCCGCGATACAGGGCGGAGACGGGAATCGCGGGCGGCTTTCCCGCTCCCGCAAGACGCGCCACCTTGACGAGGGCGGAAGCGAGATCCAGAGCGCGGGTCGGCCCCGTTCGCGCCGCGCGCTCGTCCGCGTCCTGCTCCGCGGCTTCCGCCCAGAGGCGCTCCATTCGATCGGCCCAGGGGGTCATCGACACGAGGTCCGGGCAGGCGCGGACCAGGAGGCGCACCCAGGGATCGCGCCGTTCGCGGTGCCCTGCCTCGTGCGCGAGAACCGCGGCCAGCTCGTCGCCGTCGCAGCTCTCGAGGACCGTGCGCGCCACGACGAGCCGCGGGCGAAACCACCCGACGAGGCTCACGATAGGAAAGGGGTCGTTCACTACGACAGCGGGGAGCGCAATTCCCGGGAGGTCGATCGCGGCGGCGCCGTTCCACCGTTTCGACAGCCGCCTCGTTGACAGAAGAGACAGGAGCCCCCGCGCCGGACCCACGAAGAGCAGAAGGAGTCCGGTGCCCGCGAGCGCGGCCATGGCCCCGCTCACTCTTTCCGAAGTTTCCCGCGGCTCGAGCCACAGGAACGCTGGAACCACGAGTCCGATGACGAGGAGGAGGGCGAAGCCGCACGGAAGGACCCTGACGGCGACCAGCAGCCGCGCGCGGGCCGCGGGCTCGGAAACGCGCGCCGCCCCGAGGAACAGCGGGGCTGCGAGCGCGGTCCCCAGAAGGACAGCGGCCGCATAGGCGAGAAGAGCGACCGAGATTCCGAGGAGAGCGAAGCTCATCCCACGTCCTCCGGCTCGGCCGACTCGCGCCGCCGCGCGCGAACCAGCTCTTCCAGCTCGTCCAGG
This sequence comes from uncultured Acidobacteriota bacterium, assembly GCA_963716925.1. GTDB lineage: Bacteria > Acidobacteriota > Vicinamibacteria > Marinacidobacterales > SMYC01 > DAISKN01. The sequence continues at coordinate 981,895 of CAVQUX010000006.1, forward strand.
AACAGCTCGTCCCTGCGGCTCACGGCCTCCACGAAGGTCGAGAGAATCGGCCGGATCGAAGTACGGCTCTCGAAGGACCCCAGAATCGCGTCGAGAGCTTCCGCGGCGAGGGACTGCTCCAGCCCTTCGCGGCTCGCGACCGGAGCGTACAGGAACGCGCGGCCCGCCTTCCGACGCGTCAGTACCCTCTTCTTGTACAACCGATCGAGGGTGGTCATCAACGTGGTATAGGCGACGCCGGGGAAGGAGTTCGAGAGGTCCCGGACCGTAGCCTCCCGTCGGGCGCTCCAGAGGGCTTCGAGCACCTGGATCTCGAGAGGGCCGAAGAACGAGGACAGACTCACGCCCACGATTATATCCTCAGGGGTCGATCCACTCCGTGAGCGGCTCGAACTTGCCGTTCGCGAGCTCGCAGAGGAAGCCCGCGCTCTGGGCGTGGTGATCGGTCTTTCCGAAGCTCACCGCCGGAAGAATCCCTCCCGAGTCCCAGTCCCGGATCGACTCCATGGCGTCGAGGAAGCTCTCTCGGGTGAGATCGCGGCCGGCGCGCTCGAGACCCTCGACGACGAGCTTTCCGAAGACGTACCCATAGAGGGAATAGCGATTGAGACGCTTCTCCGGGAAGTACTTCTTCATCAGCTCCCGGTACTCGTCGAGGCCCGCGCCCTTCGCCGACTCGGGATCGGGATAGAGGCAGAACCCGAGAGTGCCCTCGGAAACGCCTCCCCCCACGTCGAGGTACTGCTCGTCGGTGAGAGGGCCCGTCGCGACCATCCGGACGTCTTTCCAGCCGAGCCCGGCCTTCGCCTCCATGACCTTGCGCGCCTGCGCTGGATAGAGCGCGAGGACCACCGCGTCGGGCTCGAGCGCCGCGAGCTCCGACACTTCTTTCGTTGCGCTCACGGGATCGCGGCTGCCGATCTCGCGGCTTCCGACGAAAGAGTAGCCGAGCTCGGCGGCGAGGTCTCGCGCGCGGTCGCGGAAATAGGACCCGTAGGCGTTCGGATCGTGAATCACCCCGATGCGCTCCACTCCGAGCTTCTCGGACAGATATCGCAGAACCACCCGGGTCTCGCCCTCGAAACGGGGAAACGACGTGAAGACGTAGCGCGCCCCGTCCAGGGTGAGGAGCGCGGTATGGGGAAAGAGGTAGGGAACTCGTTTCTCCATGGCGTAGGCCCCCAGGGGTACGGACGCCGGTCCGCCGAAGTTGAAGAGGAGAAAGACGCCGTCCTCCTCGACGAGCCGCCTGGCGTTTCTCAGGGGATCGCCCGCCGGGTCGGTTCCGCGCGGATAGCTCCGCTCGACGAGCTTGCGGCCGTGGACGCCGCCCTCGTCGTTCACCTGGAGGAGGACGAGCTTCATGCCCAGGTTCTCCTCGTCGACGGAGAAGGAGCTCGCGGCGCCTTCCATGCCGATGAGGATGGAATCCGGCGCGACACCCTGGAGGGCGAGTCCGAGGACGAGCGCGGGAAGCGGAGCGATCGCGTCTACCTCCCGCGTTCGTCCCGGAAATACTTCTCGATGGCGGCCTGAGTGGCTATGAGGTAGCGCTCGGTCGAGTCTCGAGCGCTGTCCTGGGCGACGCTCAGCGCCATTTTCCCGAAGACGCCTCCCGGCAGGTCCGTCCGGTAGCGGTTGAGGGCCACGAGATAGAAGCCGTCCTCCGGGTGCTCGCGATCTTTCACCAAGGTTATGAGCTCGAGACCGGTGTGAAAGTAGTGGCTGAAGTAGAGCTGCTTCGAGGCGATGACCACCGTCTCGTTCGCGCCCTCGGCGAGGGGATAGATGGTCACGTGGTTGATGCGCATCGTGGGCTTGCCACCGAAATCCACCATCGACCAGTACAGGAAATCGCTCGCGCCCGGAAGGCTCGCCTTCGGATAGTCCATGAGGTAGCGGTGGAGCTCGGGGCGATAGGAGAGGACGTAGGGCGAGTTCTCGAGAAGCCCGCGGAACTCGTCGGCGATGGCGGCGGGTTTTTTCCCGTCTCGATAGACTCCGAGCTTCTCGTTTCCTCCCTCGAGGTAGCCGAGAGAGTACTCGAGCGCGCGCTCCCGCAGGAACTCGAGGACTTTCGCGCTCGCTCCCGGATCGTTCCAGTCGACCTGGCTCCGCAGATGCTCGAGCGCAGGCTCGCCGAGCTTCAGCTCGCAGTCGGAAACCTTGCAGTCGCGAAGCGCCTTTCGATCCTCTTCGGGAATCTCCAGAGCTTCGAAGTCCTCGAGCTTCGGAGGATTGCTCAACTTCTTCGTGACTCCCCATCCGGTCTCGAATCGCTCGATGTCCCGGTACATCCGGAGGAAGAACTCCGAAGTGGCGCGAATCCGGGCCGCGCCCAGGATCGCGAGCTCGTTCTTGACCTTCGTGGGAATCACCTTCACCACCACGCCGCCACCGTCGACCTGGGCCAGCTCGGCCGCGGTCAGGGTCCCATGGGTCGATAAGAATCGATGCGGCTCCTGCGCTCCGGAGCTCGCGGCGAGCCCCAGGAGAAAGACGACGGCCGAAAGACGCCTCATTCGGCCCGGCCGTAGAACGTTCGAATCACGACTTCGTTCTTGGAGTCCTCGAGACGGAGCTTGACGGTGTAGAGGAGCTGGCTTCCCTCCATGGCGTAGAGCTCGTCGATCTCCCCCAGGTCCTTGCCGTCGGTCCGCGCCTGGAGCACGCTCCCCTCCCACTTCGTCACCGTCTCGAGCTTCTCCCCCCAGGGAGTCTCCCGGTTGTGCTTCTTTCCGTCGATGTAATAGATGCGGACGTTGTCCGCGTCGTCGTAGAGGCGAATGTCCGAAGCACTCTGGCGAACTTCGAGGACGCCAAGCGCACGCACGAGTGCCGTCAGCCTGTCCGCGGTACGCCGGTTCTTCGGGCTCATGCGATTCGGGTCGCCGAGGCCCCCGAAAATGACGGCTTCGCCGTCGTCGCTCTTCGTCTTGTCGAGCTTCCATTTACCGCTGAAGTCTGGATTCCCCTGAGCGAAGGCAACGGAAGCCAGCAGGAGAAGGGAAACGAGGATACGCACCATCGAGACCTCCGACACCAGCCATCTTATCGCAGGCCGAGCTCCCGGCTTCAGGGAAGCGCGGAAATCCAGTCGCTCTGCTCGAGCCAGCGCCTGCGGAGCTCCTCGAGAACGCCCGTCCGCTCGAGGGCACCGAGGTAGTTCTCGACGAGGTTCTGGAACCGGGCGTCGGAAGGCGATATCGCGATGCCCACGGGCTCGACGGTGAACGGCTTCGAGAGGGTCCCCAGGTCCTTGTTGGGATGGCGGAGCACAGCGAGGACGCATACGGGCATGTCGGCCACCATGGCGGTCGCGGCGCCCGAGGTCACCATCTGGACGGCGGTGTCGTAATCCCGGGTGGTCACGAGCTTCGCCCGGGGAGCGACCCGCGCGAGGTAGCTCTGGCTCGTCGAGTTCTCGAGAGCGACGAGAGTCAGCTCCGGCCGGTCGAGATCGCGCGGAGTCTTCATTCCCGTCAGCGTCCCCGAATCGGTCAGCACCGACTTTCCCGAAAGAACGTAGGGGCCGACGAACGCGAATTCCCGGCTCCGCTCGGGGGTGATCGAGATTCCCGAGAGGACCATGTCGACCTTGCCCTCCTTGAGCGCGGGGAGCAGATCGGGAAACGGCATGGAGGTGAGCGAGAGGTCGACGCCCATCGCCTCCGCCAGGAGCCGCGCGAGGTCGACCTCGAGCCCGATGAGCCGCCCGTCCCGGGTGACTGCGTTGAACGGCGGCTGCGTTCCCGAAGTCGCCACCCGCAGCTCCCGGTTCTTCAGCACCCGGTCGATCACCGGGCTCTCGGCCATCGACGGAGGCGATGGAGCCGCAGCGGCGGCCGCAAACAGAAGCGAAATGAGAGCGGTCCGGGTTGCCATCGCGCTCACCATGCCATCACGTAGCTGTCCCCGGTGGGGCTCACGCCTCCCATGAGGACACCGCTCCCTGGATGAATCAGGATGCCCTTCACCGAGCCGACGCCCCGGACGTCGCGGATGTCGAGCTTGTGGCCCAGGGAAGCGAGCTCCTCGAGGACGTGCCGGGGGAGCGCGGACGGGACCCGGAGCGTTCCCTCGACTTCATGCGGAAAGTACGACGCGCGGAAGCCGGTGCTGATGACGGCGGGCGCTTCGAGGGCCTGCTGCACGTTCATCCCGAACTCCACGACGTTCAGGAAAAACTGGAGCTGGGTCTGGGGCTGGGTGTCGGCGCCGGGAGTCCCGAAGACGAGGTAGGGCTTCTTGTCCTTCAGCGCGAGCGCGGGGTTGATGGTGTGGCGCGTTCTCTTCCCCGGCGCGAGCACGTTCGGGTCGCCCTCGTCGAGATAGAAGTACGCCATCCGATTGTTGAGGAAGTATCCCGCGCCCTCGACCACCATGCCGCTCCCGAAAGCCGAGAGCAGGCTCGAGGTGATGGAGACCATGTTCCTCTCGCCGTCGACCACCGCGAGGTACGTGGTCAGCCCGTAGGTGTCCTCGGGGGCCGGACCGATCTCGAGCGGCACTTCGCGGCTCGACGCGTACGACGAGGGCCCGTTGTCGGTCGCTGCCCCCTTGGGCAATCCAGGCGCCGGCTCCCCAACGATTGCGTGATCGGGATGGATCTCGCGGCGCCTTCTTTCCGCCCACTCGTCGGAGAGCATTTCGTCCATGGGAATGGGGGCGACGAACCTCGGATCCCCTACGTAGCGGTTGCGGTCGGCGAAAGCGAGCTTCAGGGACTCCGTTACCAGGTGAAGATAGCGGGCGCTGTTGTGTCCCATGTAGCGAAGGTCGAATCCTTCGAGCGTCTGGAGCGCCTGGAGCATCACGTGCCCCTGGGAGTTCGGCGGGCACTCGAAGACCTCGATCCCCCGGTAGTCGACGTGAATCGGCGCATCCTCGTGGGCCTGGAAACGGGAGAGGTCCTGTTCGACGAAGAGTCCTCCGTTCGCCTTCATGTAGGCCACCGTCGCCCGCCCCGTCTCTCCCTTGTAGAAGTCGCGGCTTCCTTCCCGGGCGATGCGGGACAGGGTCCTCGCGATGTCGGACTGGACGACCCGGTCCCCCATGCGTAAAGGCTTTCCGTCGCGAAACCAGATCCCGGTCGTCGTGGGATACTTCGAGAGCTTCGAAGCGCTCTCCGCGAGGGATGCCTCGAGGTGCTCGGTCACGGGAAAGCCGCCTTCGGCGATCTCGATCGCGGGCGCGAGCGCTTCCGCGAAGCTCTTCGATCCGTAGGTCGCGACCGCGAGCTCCGCCGCCGACACCGCCCCGGGGACGCTCACCGAGAGCGGCCCCTCGGCGGGGATTCCCCCCTCGTCGCGGTAGCGCTCGAGCGTCGCCGCGAGGGGCGCGGGGCCGGTGCCGTTGATGAACTTCACCTCGCCCGTCTTCGCGAGGTACACGAGGATCAGCATGTCGCCGCCGATTCCGGTCATCATCGGCTCGACCAGTCCCTGGACCGCCCAGGCGGCGATCGCGGCATCGATCGCGTTTCCCCCCGACTTCAAGACGCGCAGACCCGCTTCCGACGCGAGCGGATGACCCGAGGCGATCATCCCGTGGTCCGCGGCCACGACCGGCCGCCAGGTCGAGGTCTGTGCGCGCGCGGGACCCGCGGCGGCGAGGAGAGCAAAAAGCGCCGGAACCAGAGTCTTCCTGGCGTTCGTCATGGGGCGCCTCCTTCGAATTCGCGGCGTAGTTGCACTACGCCTCGGCGAATTTGCGGCGTAGCTTATGCTACGTCCCGCTCGAAAGCGATTCGTCGCCCACGACGAAGCACTTGCACGCCTCCTGGATGGCGCATAGAGTCGGCGCGTTCGTCGACCGATCGACAGGAGGAGCTCATGGCCAGTTTCACGGATCGGATGATCGGAGCGGCAAAGCTCGAGACCGCGATCTACGAAGAGGTGGAGAACGATCCGAACGCGATGGGGCAGGCGATCGGAGTCGTCGTTCTTTCGGCCGTCGCCTCGGGCATCGGCTCTCTCGGGGGCGGGCTCTCGGGCCTGGCCGGCGGAATCGTTTTCGCCCTCGTGGGGTGGTTCATCTGGGCGGGCATCATCTTCCTCGTGGGCACGAAGGTCATGCCCGAGCCTCAGACCAAGGCCGACCTCGGGCAGCTGCTCCGGACCATGGGCTTCGCGGCGTCGCCCGGCGTCTTCAACGTACTCGGCATCATCCCCGTTCTCGGCTGGCTGGTGCGCATCGGAGTCATGCTGTGGCAGCTCGTCTGCATGGTGATCGCCGTCCGCGCGGCGCTGGACTACCAGAAGACGGAGAAGGCCATCCTCGTCTGCGTCATTGGATGGGTGGCCTACATGGCGACGGTCTTCGTTTTCGGAAGCCTCCTCGGCATCGGCGCCGCGCTCTCCTGAACATACGCCTCAACGCGGGGACCGCAGCTCCACGAGACGGCCCACCATGGGATGCTCGAGTCCCTCGAAGTCCGCGACGCTCATCTGGACGGTGTCGGTGTGAGTGCCCGCGTTGAAGGTGATCGTGGGATGGTCCTCGAACGAAGCGTCCAGCCATACGGGTACTCCGTACAGGCTCCCGAGAGGAGGCTCGGCGCCGGCCTCACAGCCGGCGAAACGTTCCTCGAACTCGCTTTCCCTGGCCAGGCGGAAGCTCGAAGCCCCGGCCAGGTGGGCGAGCTTCTCGAGATCGAGGCGCTCGTTCGCCGGAATGACCGCCATCACCAGGGAGTCGTCCACCACGACGAGAACGCTCTTCGCCAGCTCTTTTCCGCTCACGTGCTGCGACTCGGCCACACGGGGCGCGGTGAACTCCTGTCCATGCGTGAGGTGCCGGTAGGGCACGCCTTTCTCGTCCAGGAAATCGGTAATATGTGAGGGTATGGACATCGTTACCTCCCGCTCGAGGCACTCGGTCCCCATGCTACATCGATCTCTCCCGGAGGCGCATTCGTGAAGTCCTCGCTGGCTCCGGGGCTCCGACGGGTCGAGCGTATCGAAATCGACCCGCCGCGCACCATCGGCTTTCTCGGCGACGAGCTCCGGGTCTACAGCACTCCATCGATGGTGAAAGACGTCGAGTACGCTTCGTTGAAGCTCATCCAGGAGCACCTCGAGGAGGGAGAGAGCTCCCTCGGCATCCGAATCGCCGTCGACCACCTGGCGCCCACGCCCCCGGGGCAGTGGGTCGAGATCCACCTCGAGGTCAAGAGCGTCGAGGGCCGCAAGGTGAGAGTCGAGGCCGAAGTCCGCGACGCGATCGAGGTCGTAGGCAGGGCGGAGCACGTCCGTTTCGTGATCGACGTGAAGAGGCAGGCCGAGCGGCTGAAAGCGAAGGCGGCGCAGTTCGAGAAACCCTAGGGTCCCCCCTCGGCCTATCTTCTCGATGCGGATACTCATCTCGGCGACCGGAAGCTACGGAGACATCTTCCCCTTCGTCGCCATCGGCCGAGAGCTCGAGCGCCGGGGGCACGACGTCCGGTTCTTCGCGAGCTCGTACTTCACGCCTCTCGTCGGGCGATCGGGGCTGACGGCAGTCGGCATCGGATCGCCCGAAGCCTACGAAGCCGTGATACGCCATCCGGACGCGTTCCACCCCAAGAAGGGGATCCGCCTCATCGCGCAGGCGAACCTCGAGTACCTTCCGGAGCTCTACCGCAGGATGGACGAGCAGATCGTCCCCGGAGACACCCTCGTCATCGGTTCGAGCCTCGCCTTCGGAGCGCGGCTGTTCCAGGAGACGCGCGGCGTTCCCACCGCCACGGCGCACCTCGCGCCTTCGCTCTTCCGCTCTGCGCTCGCGCCGCCCCGTTTCGAGGAGTCGGGCCTTCTCGAGAAGCTTCCCGCGTTCGTGAACCGCGCCCTCTTCTGGGTCATGGATCGCCTCGTGGTCGATCCCACCTTCTGTCCCGGCTTCAATCGATTCCGCGCCGGACTCGGTCTTCCCCCGGTGAAGCGGCTCTTCGGCGACTGGCTGCACCAGGCGAACGTCGTCGTCGGCCTCTTCCCCCCGTGGTTCGCCGAGAAGCAGCGCGATTGGGCGGGAAACGTCCACCTCACGGGCTTTCCCCTCGAAGACGGCTCGAAGTCGGGTGACCGGCTGACCGGAGAGGCCGCGAGATTTCTCGATTCGGCGAAGCGCCCGGTGATCTTCACCGCCGGCACCGCGGCGACGACGGAGACCCGGTTCTTCGAGGAGTCCGCCGAAGCCTGCCGGCTCACCGGCATCGACGGCATCCTCCTGACGCGGTACCGGGAGCAGATACCACGCGAGCTTCCGAAGAACGTGCAGCACTTCGACTACCTTCCGTTCTCGCTCGCCCTTCCGCGCGTCCGCGCCCTGTTGCACCACGGGGGGATCGGAACCTCGAGCCAGGCCCTCGCCGCCGGAGTTCCGCAGCTCGTGCGTCCCCTCGCCTACGACCAGTTCGACAACGCCCATCGTCTCGAGCGCCTCGGCGCCGCCCGGACGCTTTCGCCCGCGCGCTACCGGGCGCCCGCCGTAGCCGCGGCGCTCGACGAGCTCACCCGATCGGAAGCGGTCCGGGAGGCCGCCCTCGCGCTCCAGAAGAAGGTCCTGGGCCACGACGCCGTCTCCTCGACGTCGGAGCTGATCCTGAAGGAGCTCACAGGTAGGGAGTGAGCAGCCGCGCGGCCCCGTCGCGCAGGCGAAGAACGAAGCTTCGCTTCTCCATGTCCCCGAGCGTCAGGCGCCGGGCCCGCGCGATCTTCTGGTCCACGAGCTCGTTCATCCGGCGCGCCAGCTCCCGGTCGTAGCATTCGACGTTGAACTCGAAATTGAGCTTGAGGCTCCTCGGGTCCCAGTTGGTGGAGCCGAGGAGCGTCCAGTAGTCGTCCATCACCGCGATCTTCGAGTGGTCGAAGGGATTTCCCGGCGACAGCCAGACGCGGCAGTCGTGCCTCAATACCTGGGCGATCTGACCCCACATCGCCCAGGTGACGAGCCTCAGGTTTCCCTTCTCGGGGATCACGATGTCCACCTCGAGGCCGCTCAAGGCCGCGGCGTTGAGCGCGTAGACCAGGGGGAGGTCCGGAAGGAAGTACGGCGTCACGATCCGAATGGACCGCCGCGCGCTCGCGAGAGCTCCGAGGAGCGTGAAGGTGAGCACGTCGAGGTCGTCGTCCGGCCCGTCGGCGATCCCTCTCGCGATCGAGCTCCCCACGGGCGAAAGGCGGGGGAACCACTCCGGACCCCACAGCGACTCCGAGGTGGTGAACTCCCAGTCTTCGGCGAAGATCTCCTGAAGGTCGCGAACCACCGGCCCCTCGACCCGGAAGTGGAGATCGAGTCCCGGGTACCTCGGGTTCTCGGCGAGAACGAAGCCCTCGCGGATGTTCATTCCGCCGGTGAATCCGATGCGCCCATCGACCACCATGACCTTGCGGTGGTTGCGCAGGTTGAAAGAAGGAAAGAGGACGGCCGAGAACCGGGGCGGGAGAAAGAGCGCAGCCGGAACCCCCCTCTCCCTCAGCAGGCGGGTCACCGGCGGACGCGAGTAGCGCGACCCCAGGGCGTCGATGAGCACCCGCACCTCGACACCGCGGGCGCGGGCGGCGCAGAGCGCTTCGACGAATCGCTTGCCCCATCGATCGTTGTCGAAGATATAGGTCAGGAGCGAGATGGACTTCTCGGCGGAGGCGATGGCATCGAGCATGGCGGGGTAGGCTTCGTCTCCGTTGACCAGGGGGCGGACACGATTGCCGTCCAGGAGCGGCAAGCTCGTGACCTTCTCCACCAGGTTCGCGACCGCCGCCGCGTCCGCGTTGCCCCCGAGAATCATCGTCACCTCCGCCGGGCGGAGCCAGCCGGGGGGAAGGGGGAGCATGGTTCTCTCGTGCTCGCGTCTCAACGCCACCGCCCGCCGGCGGATTCGGTTGATGCCGATCAAGTAGTAAAGGAGCGACCCCACCAGAGGGACGAGGATGATGACCGCGACCCATCCGATGGCGGCGCGGACCTCTTCCTTATATAGAGCCGCGTGAACGGCCGAGACGAAAGCCGCCCCCACGACGAGGACGGTACCGAGGAGGACCAGGTCCGGCGGGATGAACTCCAGCATTCGTCGTCGGCTTTCCTCCGAGGCCGGGTCGGCCGGTGGCCTGTCCACACTATCGGACGCCCCGTCCTCGCTGTCCTTCGGCCGGAACGAGGTGTCATGATACACAACCGAGGCTGGCCGGGCGAGGAGGGCAGAAGGCCGGCAAATTCGAGGATTTGCGGGAACGCATCGGGACTCGGTCGGGAATGGTTTTGGCCCTCCTTTTGCACATGAGTTACCATGAAGGGACGGTCCAAGAGAGGACAGACCCCAGCGCCTTCCCGGGCTCGATGAAATGACACGAGAACGCCTGCTCCGCAAGCTCTTCGGATTGCTGGCCGTGGTGCTCCTGCCGCTCGCCGCGGGCGCCCAGGAGTCGGGCTCGGGGGAGGCCAAGAAGAAGGAAGAGTCGCCTTCGCCCGCCCCGGAACTGACCAAAGTCGAGACGACGGAGGAGCACCAGGAGGGGCTCGAGCGCAAGCTCGACTCCTCGCTCTCGGAGTTCGATGCGCTGCTTCTCAGGGAACAGGAGATCCTGGAGCAGAGGCGTGAGGCGGCTGGCGCGGCCGGCGGTGGGGGCGGCGCCGGCACCGCTCAAGTCGGCGGCGGTGGAGAAGGGACCGGCGAAGAAGGCAGCGCCGGTGCCGAAACCGGCGAAGAGGGTAAGACCGAAGGACCGACCGCGAAGGGTACGGGAGACTCCCCCGACGAGGCCTCCGGCGAGGAAGTCGCGCGGGATGAGGGCGCCCCGGAGACCTCCGAGGCGGGGACCGGCGAGGTCTCGAACGGGCGGATTCCACCGGACGTCGGCGATGGCGAGGACGACGACATCGTCGCCGGACAGCTTCGCGAGGCTGCGATGAAGGAAGAAGACCCCGAGCTTCGAGAGAAGCTCTGGGACGAATATCGCGCGTACAAGTTCGGAGAGAAGAAGAAGGAGACCGAAGGATGATGGGGAGGGAGTCATGACGACGACGGTGAGGATAGCGGTGCTCTCGTCCGCTCTGGGGCTGCTGTCGGCTCCACCTTCGGCTCTCGCCATCGACGAGGAGCCCGTCGAGGCGCTTCAGGCGATGGAGGAAGTTCCCGAGGAGCGGCTTCTCGACGTCGGCGTCCATATCTTCGACTCCGGCATCCCCGAGGACGAGTACGCGGCCTCGCTCCTCGAGGAGAAGGGCATCTTCGAAGAGATCCGGAAGTCCGAGGCGCGGTGGATACCGATGAACTTGAAGCGCACGCTCGAGTCGACGGGCTACTGGGGAGCGGTGCGCATGGTGCCCTCCGCCAGCAGCGTCGACCTCATCGTCGAGGGCGCGATCGTGAGCTCGACGGGAAAGAAGCTCGAGATCGACGTCGTGGCGTTCGACGCCACCGGAAGGAGCTGGCTGAGCAAGCGCTACAAGCAGGAAGCAGACCCGCTGGCCTATGAGGGGGACGCGACGGTCGAGCCCTTCCAGAGCCTCTACAACCGGATCGCCAACGACCTCTTGAAGGAGAGGAGCGACCTCGACCCCGAGGACTTCGTCGGGATCCGCAGGGTGGCGCAGCTGAAGTTCGCGAACGACCTCGCTCCCGCGGCGTTTGCGGACTATCTCGCCGTCAAGAAGGGCCGGTACTCCCCAGCCCGGCTTCCCGCCGAAGGCGACCCGATGATGGCGCGCGTCTCCGAGATCCGGGAACGAGATCACATGTTCGTCGATACCCTCAACGAGTACTACGCCGACCTCTATTCCAAGATGGAGGCGCCCTACCGCGGCTGGCGCTCCAACAGCTACGAGGAGCAGCTCGCCCTGGACGAGCTCAACCGCGCCGCCAAGTGGCGGAAGATCCTCGGGGCCGCGGCCATTTTCGGCGGCGTCATGGCATCGCGGGAGGGCCGGGGCTGGTCGAACGTGGGCGAAGTCGCCGTCATGGGCGGCATGGTCGCGATGATGGACGGGTTCGACAAGTCGGCGCAAACCAAGATGAATCGCGAGGCCTTGAAGGAGCTCGCGGCATCTTTCGACTCCGAGGTCCAGGAGCTCCTGTTCGACGTCGAGGGAGAAGTTCTCCGGCTGAAGGGTTCCGTCGAAACGCAGTACGCGAGCTGGCGTCAGATTCTCCGAGACCTCTTCGCCGCGGAAACGGGCATCGCCGTCGATCCAAACAAAGTGGTGAGCCCCACTCCGCAATAGGCTTTCGAGTCTCCATGAGCAGCCGAGTGGGATGGAAGACCTGGTCGGCGTTCGCCCTGATCCTCGGTGCTGGAGTCGCGGTCTTCACGTTCTTGCCGCGTTGGGTGAGAGACCGGCCGCTCCCGGAAGCGCTCTCGAGCTCCATCGAAGCTCCCGAGATCGTCGAACAGCCGGCGCAGGTTCCGGAGCCGCCCTCTCTGCCCCCGCCCGAACCGACAGAACGGATCGAAGAGGTCGAAGAGGCCGAGGAGGAGGCTCCCGCGATAGAACCTCCCGTTGAAATCGCCCCGGCACGTACCGACGAGTCGGACGAGGCTTTCGCGGCGGCGATGACCGAGGCGCTCGAGGCGATGAAGCGCGAGGACTACGGGCCCGCCCGCGATGCGTTCCTCCGCGCGCAGGCGCTTCGACCGGCTGCGCCAGAAGCAGCGAGCGGGCTTTCCCAGGCGGAAGAGGGCCTGCGCAACCTCGCCATCGCGGGCCATCGCGATCGCGGCCTCGAGCACGAACGCCTGGAGAGCTGGCGCGCCGCCGAGGCGGAGTACGACTCCGCACTCGCCCTCGACGGAACGCTTCGCTTCGCGCGCGAGGGTAAGAAGAGGAGCGCCGAGCGTGCGCTCCTGCAGGAGAGGCTCGACTTTCAGATCGGCCATGCCGAACGGCTCTCCGATAGCGGGGCCCTCGAGGAAGCGTCACGTCTTCTCGACGAGGCGCGAGGCGCCGAGGGGGAGGGCCCGAGACGGCGGGAGGCGATCGCAAGGCTCGAGGCGCTGATCGCTTCTTACTCCCGCCCGATCGAAGTGCAGATCGTCTCCGACGCCTTGACCGAGGTCACCCTCCATCGCATCGGCCGGCTGGGGAAGTTCGACCGGCGGGTCCTGGAAGTCCGCCCCGGCCGCTACGTCGCCGTCGGGAGCCGCGCGGGGTTTCGCGATGTGAGGGTGGAGTTCACGGTCGAGCCGGGAAAGCCGCTCGCGCCGATCCAGGTGCGCTGCCAGGAGGCGATCTGATCGATGGACTTCTTCGTCGAGGACGGAAAGGACCTGAAGCGGTTCGATGCGCGACGCTTCCCTCTGACGATTGGAGGACGCGAGTCGGATATCCAGCTTCCTTTCGCCTACGAGGAAGCCTCGAGCGAGCCCCTCGCCCGCCTGGGCTTCTCGAGCGGCGAAGTATTCGTCGAGCCCGAAGGGGCGAGGGTGACGGTCAACGGGAACCCGGTCTCGACCTCTTACTGGCTCGCTCCCGGCGACATGGTTCGTATCGGAAGCGTCGCTCTCGAGGTCGTGGCGAAGCCGGGCGCTCTGGGGCTGCGCGTCCGGGAGGAGAGGGCGTCGGTCACCGACCGAGGCTCCGTCAAACCAGTCGAGCCCGTCGATCTCGAGCCCAGTTTCGAGAAGCCCGTTACCCTCGGACGGGGACTCCGGGTGCCCGCGCTCTGGTTCCTCGGGACCGTCGCCCTCCTCGGGCTCGCCGCGGTGCTCCTCTTCAGCTCGCGTCCGGTTTCGATCGAGATCCTGCCTTCGCCGGACCGGATGAACATCGAAGGAACGCTCCTCGACTTCGCGTTCCGGGGCCGATACCTCCTGCGGCCGGGCAGCTATCGCGTGGTCGCCGAGAAGGCAGGCTATCGAAAGCTCGAGCAAGACATCGAGGTGAGCGACAAGGAGGAGAGCACGTTCCGGTTCGCGCTCGAGAAACTGCCGGGCCTTCTCTCGCTTTCGACGAAGCCCGAGGTCGGCGCCGACGTTCTCGTGGACGGACGAAGCGTCGGCTCGACTCCTCTTTCCCCGATCGAGCTCTCCGCCGGCGAGCACGAGGTCGTCGTGCGCTCCGAGCGGTATCGCGAGTTTCAGACCCGCGTGGTGGTCGAGGGCGAGGGGGCTCTCGCGACTCTCGACGTGGAGCTCGTACCCCTCTGGGCGGTCGTCACCTTCGAGTCCGAGCCCGCGGGAGCCACGGTTCGGGTGGGACCGAAGAGCTATGGGCCAACCCCGGTGAGCGTCGAGCTTCCGGAGGGCGAGCACGGATACGAGGCGCTCCTTCCCGCGCGAAAGCCACAGCACGGCCGCATTCGCGTGGTGGGAGGCGAGCCCTTGACGGTCAGAATCGGGACGCTCTCTCCCGCCGACGGACTTCTTTCGGTCTCGAGCCGGCCGGACGGAGCCAGCGTCACCCTGGACGGCGGATACCGCGGGCTTACTCCCCTCGAGGTTCCCCTGGCCCCGGGCGCGGCCCACGTGGTTTCCGTCTCCCGCGAAGGCTACGAGACTGACACCCGGGAAGTCGAAGTGGCCGCGGGAAGCCGCGAGGCTCTCCTCGTGGATCTCGCGCCGCGCCTCGGCGAGGTCGAGGTCGTCGCCGATCCGCCGGATGCGGATCTCTACGTGAACGGCGAAAGGAAAGGCGCGGCGCGCCAGGTCCTTCAGCTTCCCGCGGTCTCTCATCGTATCGAGATTCGGAAGGAAGGCTACGAGACCTACTCCGCCGAAATCACGCCGAGGCCCGGCTTCCCCCAGACGATCGAGACTACTCTCGTGAACCTCGCCGCGAAGAAGGAAGCGGAGGGAGCGAAGCCCGTGGCTTCGAGCCCTTCGAGCCACTCGATGGTCCTGGTGAAGCCCCGCCGGTTTCAGATGGGAGCCTCGAGGCGGGAGCCCGGCAGGCGAGCGAACGAAGGGATCCGTGAAATCGAGATCACCCGCGCGTTCGAGATCGGAGCCCGGGAAGTGACGAACCGCGAGTTCCGGGAGTTCCGCGCGGGGCATCGCTCGGGGGCGGCCGCCGGTCATAGTCTCGAGATCGACCACCATCCCGTGGTGCGGGTAACGTGGGAGGACGCGGCAGCCTACTGCAATTGGCTGAGCGAGAAGGAGTCGCTTCCTCCTGCGTACGTCGTGAGCGGCGCGAGCTTCGAGCTCGCCTCGCCCAGGACGACCGGCTATCGCCTCCCGACGGAGGCGGAGTGGGAGCTGGCCGCGCGGTATGCGAGCGGGACCGCCTCCAAGTACCCTTGGGGAGAGTCCCTGCCGGTGCCCACCGGCGCGGGGAACTTCGCCGACCAGTCGGCGGAAGGGATGGTCGCGACCACGGTCCCCGGCTTCGACGATTCCTTTCCCGCGACCGCGCCCGTCGACAGCTTCGCGCCGAACGCCCTGGGGCTCTACAATCTCGGAGGCAACGTCGCGGAATGGGTCTCGGATCACTACGAAATGGGGCCCGCCGCTGCCTCGGCCATCGATCCGATCGGACCGGCGGCGGGAGAGTTCCACGTCATCCGTGGAGCCAGCTATCTGCAAGGAAGCGTGACCCAGTTGAGGCTCACGTTTCGAGACTATGGAAAGGAACCCCGGCCCGACGTCGGGTTCCGAATCGCGAGGTGGGTGGAATGAAACGATTGCTGACATACGCACTCCTGGCGTCCGCTCTTCTCGCGGGGGCCCTCTGGGCCGCTTCCGCGCAGCAGGCGCCGGCCAAGCCGGCCAAGGAAGAGCCCGAGCTCGAAGAGTTCGAGCCCACGGAGAAAGTGCCCGCGGACAGCTCGGTCTCCTTCCCGGTGGACATCTAGATGCGAGACGAGCGGAGCCGTCAGCTGTCGCGCAGCGCGAAGCGCGAAGCGACGAGCCGCGGGGGTGGGGCCCCGCGGCACTAGTCGAAGCCCGAGGCGAACATCAAGAATGAAAAAATCCTACCCCGTCGAGTTCGTGTTCCAGACCCTGGCGCTCCTCATCGCCGCTATCGTGATCCACGCGTTCTACGTCGCCGTGGTGTGGCCCAAGACCGAAGCCATTTTCGCGGCGCAGCGCGCCAAAATGCAGGCCGACCCCGACTTCGCGCCCGAGCCCTCGATCTGGGTCATCATCCGGGACTACGAGCAGGAGTCCTGCTTCGTCCTCATGGCCTGGGCGCTCGCTATCATGGCCTACAAGGGTGTCGTCGCCGTCCGTGAGCGGAGGCTCCTCGAGATGGAGCTCCTCCCCGTGGCGCCGGGGACGAGGATCCTCCCCGATGACGTGAGGGAGTACGCCCGCCCAATCCAGGCGCTGCCGCCGGCGCAGCAGCGCCTGCTTCTCCCCCGTTCGATCCTCTCCGCGCTCCACCGGTTCGGCGCCACCCGAAACATCCAGGACGTCTCCACCACTGCGCATGCCGTCTGCCAGTCCGAGTCCGAGCGGCTCGACTCCGAGCTTTCGATGATCCGCTATATCGCCTGGGCCATCCCCTCCCTCGGGTTCATCGGCACGGTCCGCGGCATCGGTTTGGCGCTCGGACAGGCGCAGAAGGCGGTCGAAGGCGATATCAGCGGTGTCACGGAGAACCTGGGTACGGCCTTCAACTCCACCCTCATCGCGCTGCTCCTCGGTCTATTGCTCATGTTCCTCATCCACCAGCTGCAGCTCCACCAGGAGCGGCTGGTGCTGGACACCGAGACCTACATCGACGAGCACTTGATCCAGCACCTGCGGGTCTCCTGAGACGACATGGCGGTCGCCGCGATAGAAATCGACGACGCGGGATTGACCGCGGTCCGCGCGGGGGCCGAAGCCCCTTCGGCTGCAAGCCCCGGCTACGCGCTCTACGATCCCGGGTTGCGGGAAGGGATCACCACCGGATGGGCGGCGGTTCGAAAGGCGCGGCTCCTCCCGAGGCACTGTTGCACGAGATTCTGGGACCAGCTCGACCGGGCTCCGCTGCGAGAGCCGTTTCCTCCCGGGCTGAGCCACGCCGATCTCGCGAACGCGCACTTGCGCTCGGTCTGGAACGAGACGAAAGAGGGCATCGATCGCGCCATCCTGCTGGTGCCAGCCTGGTACGGCGACAGCGAGCTCGGGCTTCTTCTCGGGATCTCGCGCGACTGCGGGATTCCGGTGACCGGAATGGTCGACTCGACGCTCGCCGCGTCACTCGGTGTCGAGGGCGACGAGGCGATCCATCTCGACATCCACCTGCATCGAGCCACCGGGGTCCGGGTCACCCGGACCGATCGGCTGCGCCGCGGGGAAGTCCGGAGCGACGAGGACGCCGGGCTCGTCCCGCTCCTGAACCTATGGGCCGCATTCCTGTCGGAGAAATTCGTCGGGGAAACACGCTTCGATCCCCTCCATTCCGCGCCCACCGAGCAGCGACTCTACGATTCGATACCGGGCATTCTCGACTCGCTGAGGGAGAATGACAAGGAGATACTGGTGCTCGAATCGTCCGGACGGGAGCACTCGATCGAGATCGGAAGAAACGAGATCGCGGAGGCCGCGTCGTCCTGCTATCGAAGCCTCCTCGAGCTCGCCCGGTCCTTCACCGGCGACGACGTGCCGGCGATGCGAATCTCCTCGCGCCTCGCCGCCCTTCCGGGCTTTGGCGAGATGCTCGCCGCCGAGATCGGGACGGAGGTCGTGCCTCTTCCTCCCGGGATCGCGGCGCAAAGCGTCCTCTGGTATCGCAACCATCTGCCCCATGGCGGCGAAAACGACGGCGCGATCCCCTTCGTGGTATCGCTTCGGCTCGAAGACCCGGCCGCGGCGACGCCCGACGCCGTCGCGCTCGGCGAGGTAACGGAGCGCATCCCCACGCACGTCCTCTGGGAAGGGGTCGCGCATCCCATCGACCCCGGACCGTTCCTTATGGGAATCGCCATCCCCGAAGGCTCTCGCGGTCTGAATCTCGCGGGTGCCGTCGCCGGAATCTCGCGCCGCCACTTGACCCTCCTCCGGATCGAGGGGCGGGTCGTGGTCGAGGATCACAGCCGCTACGGCTCGTACCTCAACGGACGGCGGGTGGACGAAAAAGCGTTCTTGCGCGCGGGCGATCGCCTTCGGCTGGGAACTCCGGGGATCGAGGTCCAGCTCATCGAGGTCCTGAGCTGATGCGGCGGCGGAAGATCGAGTTCTTCAGTCTCTCGTTTCTCGACGCGATCTGCTGCGGCTTCGGCGCGGTCATCCTGATATTCATGATCCTCAACGCCGTTTTCGGCGGGAGCACGCGGCCGGTCACGGAAGACCTTCGCGGCGAGGTCGACATGCTCGAGGAAGAAGTGCTCGATGGACACCAGAACCTGGTGGAGCTCCGGAACACCGTGCGGGAGACGGAGCGGGAGGCGGTGCTCGCTTCCGGTCTGTCCCGTCGGCTCATCGAGGCCCTCACCGAGGTGCAGGAAGAGCTCGCCACCTACGAGGCCTCGACGCTCGCCAAGCGGGAGCACGTCAACAAGCTCAAGACCGACATCAAGACGCTCGAAGAGGAAGTGAAGCGCCTTTCGGCCGCGGCCCCCGCCGAGGAGACCCCCGGAGATCGGCTGCGATCGTTCGTGGGCGACGGCGATCGGCAGTACCTCACCGGCCTCAAGGTGGGAGGCCGGCGCATCCTCGTCCTGGTCGATATCTCGGCCAGCATGCTGGGAGACGACGTGGTGAACGCGGTGCGCCGTCGGAACCTCGCCGACCATTTGAAGCTCCGCTCTGCCAAGTGGCGGCAGGCGGTCGCGACGGTCGACTGGATCACCACCCAATTCCCTCGGGACTCGACCTTTCAGATCTACGGCTTTTCCACGAAAGCCGCCCCCATCGTACCCGGGACCGACGGACAATGGCTCGACGCGGGGAGCCGCGAGGTCCTGGACGGCGCGGTCCAGCACTTGAGGAAAGTCGTTCCTTCGGGAGGAACGAACCTCTTCCAGGCGTTCGCGGCCATCTCCCTCATGCGGCCCGCCCCCGACAACGTCTACCTCCTCACCGATGGACTTCCGACGCTGGGGAAGAAGCCGCCGAGCCGAACGACGATCTCGGCAAAGGATCGCCTGAAGCTCTTCGAGGAGGCGACTCGCGACCTTTCCTCACGGGTTCCGATGAACATCATTCTGTTTCCCATGGAGGGCGACCCGATGGCACCCAGTGCCTTCTGGAAGCTCGCGATGGCAACGGGCGGTGCCTACGTGTGTCCGTCCACGGATTGGCCATAAGGGGACGCCATGGCCCGATCGAGACGCCGCGATTTCGAGGTCATGAGCCTCTCGTTCCTCGACGTCGTCTGCTGCGGTTTCGGGGCGATGATTCTCCTGCTGACGCTCACCAAGCTCGGACAGCGCCGCGGACTCGAAGCGATCGAGACCGAGCTCCATGGGCTCGTCGCCAAGCTCCAGGAGGAGCTCTACCGGATCCGCGGAGAGACGGACGTTCTCGAGAGAGAGCTCACCGGCAAGGTAGAACAGCTCTCGGACGAGCGGGAGCTCGTGGCCCGCCTTCGCGGCGACCTCTCGGCGATCCAGGGAGAGTTCGCGGCGACGAAGGATCTCTCCGAAGTGAACGAGATCGTCGAGGGACGGCTCCTCGCGGCGCAGCAGGAGCTCACGGAGGAGATGAAGCGGCTCCAGGGGCAGAGCTATCGGAGGCCGCGCGAGGAGGCGACCATCGGCGGCATCCCCGTCGACAGCGAGTACATCGTCTTTATCATCGATACGTCCGGCAGCATGCAGAACTACGCCTGGCCGCTCATGTTGAAGAAGATGGAGGAAGTCCTCGACGTCTACCCGAAGGTCAAGGGAATGCAGGTGATGAGCGATGAGGGCCAGTACATGTTCTCCCAGTACGCGCGGAAGTGGATTCCCGATACTCCGGCGCGTCGCAAGCTCATCATCGATCGATTGCGGCACTGGGCGCCCTTCAGCAACAGCAGCCCCGTCGAGGGAATCGAGGCGGCGATTCGCGCCTTCGCGTCGCCCGACAAGAAAGTGAGCCTCTACGTCCTCGGCGACGAGTTCACGGGCGACTCGATCGACGACGTGGTGGAAGAGGTGGATCGCATCAACAAGAAGGACGCGCAGGGAAGACGCCGGGTGCGCATCCATGCGATCGGGTTTCCCACCATGTTCTCCCAGGATCAGTGGGGCGAGAACACCGGCGTGCGCTTCGCGACCCTGATGCGCGTCCTCTGCCAGGAGAACGAAGGCGCCTTCGTGGGCCTGAACACGACCCGGCCCTGATGCCCTCGGCGGTTGGAATCCGGCCGCGCCGGTGGCCCGCGCTTCCCTAGCGCGTTCCGAACGATCGCTCGAAGAGCTCCGCGATGGCTTTTCGGCCGGACTCCTCCAGGTGGCGGGTGCCGGTGCCGCAGAAGCGCGTCCGCTGGATGCGCGGCGGGCTCGCGGGCTCCCAGGCGTCGTTCTTCCACTCGAACCACGCGTTCTTGTCCTGGTCGAAGACGTGAAGCGGCTTCCGGAAATGACGTGCGAGCTCCGCGCCCCATCCGGTCCCGCCCTTGACGGTTCCGTCCGGCTGGATCTCTCCGACGACGAAGACCTCTCCCGCCGTGGCCACCTGGTGCCAGATGGACTTCAACAAGCGCTGAAACCTCGGGGTCTTGGGGAACGACCGGTGAAGCTGGGACTGGATGTAGCTTTCGTGGACCCCACCCCGCTCGAGCTCCTCGTCGGACAGCTCGACCAGCCCGCGGTTGCGCGCGGTGTCGTTTCCGGCGAACGAAAAAGTGACCTCGTGGTTGCCGTGGCGCTCGGCCATTTCCCCGAAGGCGGCTTCGGCGCCGGTGGCCCCGCCCGAGAGAAGCGTGAAGGAGCCCGACGGCAGATTCTTCGTGACCGAAGAGAGCTCGTCGGAGACGAGCCGCATGGTATCGGTGTCCAGATGGAGATGGGTCTCGGCTGGCCGCGGGTTGTCGTGATCCTTGAGCAGGCGGACGGTGGCGCCCGCCCCCTCGGATTCGATGAAGATCCCGATGTCGATGAGATCGGAGTAGGCTTCGCACGGCGGGATGATCGCGGTCGGGTGCGCGACGGTGCCGGCGCGATGCGTCTGCGCGGACATCCACAGCTCCGCTCCGACGCGCTTCGCTGTGATCTTGAAGGCCCCCAGCTCCGCGGCTCTCGAGACCACCTTGCCGCTCTCCCAGTCGAAGCCGTCGATCAGGATGGCCTTGGGAGTGAACCCGATCCGGTCCGCGTAGAGCGCGAGGATATCGTCGAGACGCTCGTGGGGAAGGACCGAGTCGGGATAGGCCTGGATCACGCGGTTCTTGTTGACCAGCGCCCGAACCTGCTCCCGGTTCTGCAGGTCGGTCACCCTCGCGAGATCGTCGAACAGGGCGTCGTACCAGGAGCGAACGTGATCGAGCTCCTGCCGGAGTGCGACGTGAAGAACCGGCCGCTCCCGCATGGCGTCATCGAGCCCGATCTGGACGAGAAACGCGGTCTTCCCGACTCCGGCCCGGGCCATGACCACGCCGAGCTTTCCCGGGCCCAGGCCCGCTCGGATGGAGTTCTCCAGAATCCGCAGCGGGCTCTTCTCGTTCACTTCCTTGCGCAACATCGTGGTTCGGTCTCCTGGCCAGTACCGGATATTGGATTGCGCCGCGCGCGACTGTGTCTTCAGCATACTTCTAACTCGCTTTCGCTTTCTCGGCCGCCTTCTCGACGAGCTCGGCCTCGAGGGACTCCGGTACGGGGGTGTACCGCGAAAACTCCATGGTGAAATCCGCCTTGCCCTGGGTGGCCGAGCGGAGGGTGGTCGAGTAGCCGAACATCTCGGCCAGAGGGACGTCGGCTTCGGTGATGGTCAGCCCGCCGCTCTCCTGCGCCCCGATGATGGCTCCCCGCCTCTGCATGAGAGTCGTCAGGACTCCGCCGGCGTGCTCCGTCGGTCCCTCTACCACGACGCGCATGATGGGCTCGAGTACTCGCGCCTTTCCGCGATCGTAGGCCTCGCGCCAGGCGGCGCGCGCCGCCTCTTGAAAGGCGATGTCCGAGGAGTCGACGGTGTGGCTCTTCCCGTCGTTCAGCACCACGCGCACGTCGACCACCGGCGCTCCGATCTTGCGGCCCTTGTCGATCATGGACTTCATGCCCTTCTCGACCGAGGGGATGAACTGTCGCGGGATGGCGCCGCCCTTGACCTCGTCCACAAACTCGTAGCCGCCGCCCGGATTCGGCTCGATGTAGCCGGCGACGCGGCCGTACTGGCCGGAGCCTCCGGTCTGCTTCTTGTGGGTGTAGTCGTACTCGACGCGCTGGGTGATGGTCTCGCGGTAGGCGACCTGCGGCGGCGAGACCTCGACCTGAACTCCGTACTCGCGCTTCATGCGCTCGATGTAGACCTCGAGCTGGAGCTCCCCCATCCCGTGGATGACGGTCTCTCCCGACTCGGGGTCGGCGCCGGCGCGAAACGTCGGGTCTTCCTTGGTGAACCGGCCGAGGGCCTTCATCAGGTTGATCTGGGATTTGTTGTCGACGGGCTTCACCGAGAGCGAGATGACCGCGTTCGGCACGTGGATCGAGGTCATGGCGACGTTCAGCTTGCCGTCGGTGAACGTGTCTCCCGAGTGGCAATCGAGTCCGAAGATCGCGACGATGTCCCCCGGGCCCGCCGAGTCGATGTCCTCCATCTCGTCCGCGTGCATGCGCACCAGACGTCCGACCTTGGTCTCTCTCTCCGTTCGGGTGTTGGTGATGAACGTGTCGCGGTCGAGCTTTCCCTGATAGATGCGAAGATAGGTGAGCTGGCCGTAGCGGCCTTCCTCGAGCTTGAACGCGAGCGCCACGGTGTTCTTGTCGGGGTCGCTCTCGAGCGCAATCGTGCCCGTCGCCTTCTCGCTCTCGAGATCGATGGCCTCGTTGACGACGTCCGTCGGATTCGGGAGGTAGCGGACGACGGCGTCGAGAAGCGGCTGCACACCCTTGTTCTTGTAGGCGGAGCCGACGAGCACCGGCGTGAGCTGGCGCGAGACCGTGCCTTGACGGATCGCTTGATCCACCATCTCCACCGTGACCTTGTCTTCGAGCACCGCCTCCATGAGCTCATCCGAGAACATGGAGACCGCGTCGAGCATCTGCTCGCGATAAGAGGCGGCCTCCTCCTTCAACTCGGCGGGAATCTCGCCCTCGACGACTTTCTCGCCGAACTCTCCCTCGAAGTAGAGGGCTTTCATGCGCACCAGATCGATTACGCCCTTGAAGTCCGCCTCGAGGCCGATCGGGATCTGGAGAAGGACGGGGTTGTGAGCGAGCTTCTCCCGGAGCTGGTCCCGCACCCGGATGGGGTTCGCCCCCACGCGATCGCACTTGTTGACGAAGGCGATTCGGGGAACCTTGTAGCGGTTCATCTGCCGGTCGACGGTGAAGGACTGGCTCTGGACTCCGGCCACGGAACAGAGAACGAGCACCGCGCCGTCGAGGACCCGGAGGCTCCTCTCGACTTCGATGGTGAAGTCGACGTGCCCGGGGGTGTCGATGATGTTGACGTGGTGCTTGAGCCAGCTGCAATGCGTCGCAGCGCTCGCGATGGTGATTCCGCGCTCGCGCTCGAGGTCCATCGAATCCATCTTCGCCCCGACGCCGTCCTTGCCTTTGACGTCGTGAATGGCGTGGACCCGGTTGGTGTAATAGAGGATGCGCTCCGTCAGGGTCGTCTTGCCGCTGTCGATGTGAGCGGAGATCCCGATATTTCGGATTGTGCTCAGATCTTTGATCACTTCTTAACCTCTCCGAAAACTTTGTCTGGGAGAACCCCCTATTGTAGCTCGGAACGCGTTACGACGAGGTAAAAAACGGCCTGGATACCAAGTACCGTTTCAGGAAGAGGTTGCGGGCGAAGATGCTCAGGCGGACGGTCGGCGGCTCGAAATCCGAGCGAGTCCGAGCGCGAGGGCGAGGAGGGCGAGGGTCGATGGTTCGGGCACTCCCGTGAGCGTGACGGAGAAGCCCGGCCCGCCGTTCAGGGGCGGCGCGAGGTTGTCATCGAAGATCCCGTCGTTGAAACCGAGCCACAGAAACGCCGAGGGAGCGGACGGCACCGGGAGGGTGGCTGAGTCGCCGATGAAGAGCGCGGTCCCGATTGGGACGATGGCGCTCGAGGACGAGCTCCAGACCCCGATCAGCGAGTAGACGGGGAGCATACGGAAGAGCGAGCCCAAACCGTCCGGACCGTAAGCTATCGTCCCGTTGATCGCGTTCGAGCCGTTGGCCACGATTTCCACTTCGGCGAACGGCGAGAAATCGGTCGCGGAACCGAGGTTCGAGACCACCTGCGCCGGCGCGCCGCGTCCGACGCCAGCGGCCTCGTTGTTGCTCCCGTTGTAGACCTGAGTGTAGGGGTGCCCCCAGTTCGTGAAGTACAGGCTGTCCATCGAATCGACGAGGTGAATGACGGACGCGCTCGCGGACAGCGGAAGAAGGACGAGAAATCCGGCAAGGACCCAGAGGGTCGTGGGACGAGGACGATTCTCACCGAACATGCGGCGCCTCCAGAAAAGTAGATCTCGTCTCGCTCATGCATTTCGAGTGCCACCCGGGATTTCTCAAGCCGCTCAGACAGTTCCACAGTATTCCCCCTTCCGAGGACCGCAAAGCTGTAAAGGGGCCCGACAATTCGATCCTATCCGCAATGGAAAAGTCTCGGGTAACCCTCCGTCGCGAAAGGATATTGTCACTCTGTCGAGCAATCGCCAGAAGATCCGACAGGGGAATCGATATTGCCCGGCGTCAACGCGGTTCCTCTGCCGAAGCCGACGACCCGAGCTCGACGTCCATCCATCGGGCGCGGGCGCGGAGCCATTCCTTCAGGAGCGCGACCTCGCCCTCGTAGGTGTCCGGAGGGGGAACGGAATTGCCCAGCACGCTCTCCCCGAGAATCGGCCACCGCGCGAAGTTCCTGGAAGCCGCTTCCCGCAGCCGCGCGGACTCCGCGTCGACGAAGCCGAGAAGTGCATCGTCGCTCAAAGGGGCGCGCGGCCCATCACGGAGCGCGCGATATCGACCCCGGAATCGGGACCGGAAGGCCTCGTCGGCGAAGAGCCGTGAGAACCACGAGCCCGGCGGCGCGTGCCCGACCCGCCACCCCTCGATCAGGCTCGCCTGCTCGTCGTAGCTCGCGTTTCCGTAGGCCTGGTTGAAGTCCCAGACGGGGCCGAGGTGCAGCTTGCCTCGGGGAAGCTTGTAGAGATACGTGCTGCTCCGATAGGCGTCTACGTTCTTCGCGAGCTCCTGAAGGATCATCCCGTCCACCCAGGACTCGACATCGATGAGCTCCCCGTATCCGGGCTCACCCTCGGAGATTCGACGCTTCGAAGTCCTCGAGGTAGCCCTTCAGATAGCTCACCTGCTCGTCGGTCGCGTCCTTCGCGCTCGGGTAGACGAAGATCACGCGCTCTCCGCCCGCCGTCGTGAAGTGGACTTCGCGGGTATCGGGGTCGAGCCAGTCGAGCTTCGCGATGAACCCGGAGTCTTCTCCCGGAAGGCGGCGGCTCCTCGGAAGGTCGATACGACCCCTGCCCCGGGAAATCCTCTCGGTGGCGAGATAGAGCCCCTGGTACTCCTCTTCCCACGGGCGCGGGGCGCCCTGGCGCAGGAAGAGCTCCACGAAGACAAAGCGCGGCGCCGCGCGGCCCAACCGCCTCGCGAGCTCGAAGGTGATCGCGTCCCGCAGAAGCGACTTGTCGGAGTAAGGGCCGAGGAGAACCCAATCGGACTCCGAGGGCATGCCGAGCAACGGGCTTTCCCTCTGGATATCCCCTTCGGTACGAAACTCGAGTCCGAACTGTCCTTTGGGAAAATAGATCTGCGAGGACCGGCCCCGGAGCTCGATGCCGATGAGGCTGTCGAGCGCGAGCGTGCCGTCTTCGAACACGCGCATTCGAGCCGGGGTCTTGGGCTCGTCTCCGACGATCGAGGCGGCCTCGATAGCCACGACCGGGAGCGAGCTCCGGAAGGTCTCGGGAACGAGAGACGGCCCCGGAGTTCCGCAGCCGAACGCGAGTCCGAGCAGGAGCGGAGGGACGGCTCGGACGAGCATGGATGGGCTCACGTTAACGAGGCCGGGCGCGGGCGCGCAAGCCTTCTGCTAGGATACGCTTCGAACATGGGCTGGCTCGATTTTCTCGGCGCGGAAGGATCGCTCGTGGCCCGCACGGCCCTGAACATGATCCTCGGGGGCGTCCTCGCCATCTACATCCGTTCCCTCTATCGCCGCTTCGGCTCCTCGATCGGAAGCCGCGATTCGTTCTCCGCGGTGTTCCCGATGCTCACCGCGGTCACGGTGCTCATCATCTTCGTGGTGAAGTCCTCCCTCGCGCTCTCCCTCGGTCTCGTGGGCGCTCTCTCCATCGTGCGCTTCCGCGCGGCCATCAAGTCTCCGGAAGAGCTGGTGTACCTCTTCTTCTGTATCGGCCTCGGCGTCGCCCTCGGAGCCGAGCATCGTCTGCTCGCCCTCGTCGCCGTCGTCGTCGTCACCCTGTTCATCGCGGGCCGCGGCCTTCTCCGCCGAGGGAAGGCGGCGGGACAAAACCTCCTTCTGACCGTGAGCGGCAACGCCGCGACGTTCTTCGAGCGCGAAGAAGGAGCGCTCCTCGAGGTACTGAGGCGTCGCTCCTCGGGGACGACGATCCAGCGGTTCGACCTCGAAGACGGCCAGGTGCAGTTCCGTGCGAGCCTCTCGCTCCGCGGGCTCGAGGAGACGACCGCGCTCATGGCCGAGCTCCAGTCGAAGCTTCCCGGCTACCAGATCTCCTACATGAACCTCGAGAGCCTCGCCTGATCAGATCTCGCCGTAGTGGGTGCCGCCGAGTAGGCCGATCGCCTGGCACCCGAGGACGTACTTCGACGAGCGCGTGGCTCTCGGCTGGAGGGGGTGCAGTATCTCCCGGATCCGGTCTTCGCTCGAGAGCAAGGCCTTCGCTTCCAGGATCACGATATCCCTCACCCGGACCGCGAACCGCCGGGTGAGGCGCAGGCGTCCCGCCTGAGAGTAGAAGACGAGGTCCCGGTCGAGGGTGATCCGGAGCCCGGCGGCCTCGAAATAACTTCGCTCGTACTCGACGAGGACGATCGCTTCCGGGCGCGCGAGGAGGGCTTCCGCCTGCGTGGGCGGAAGGGATCGGGAGAGAGCTCTCATCGTCTCCGCGAGAGGAGCCTCCTCGAGCGGACGAGTGAGCGCGAAAGGGACTCGCTCCTTGCTGGTGGTTTGACCCCGCCGCCTCTTGATCTCGAAGAACAGGGAACCACCAGGAAATGGGGCGTCGTACCACCTCAGGCGCACCTTGCTGCGCCTGCCGGATCCGTCGACGTTCTCTCGGCAGGCGCTCAGGCGAGCGTCGTCGAAATAGAGGCTCGACACCAGCGACGTCCGGTCGCGATAGGAGACTCTTCGGCAATTCACCTCGAGGATCCGCTCGAGCTTCCCGAGGTCCGCCCGGGGGAGAGCGAACTTCGACTCCCGCCGCTCAAACGATGTCATCGCTCGCGACACAGGCGACGTCGAAGCCGGGAAACGACGCACGAACGCGGCTCAGGAAGCCCTCGACGTCGCCGCCCTGGACGCTGACCAGCGTACGTAGCTCGACTCGATCCCCATCGCGGTCCAGCCGACGGAGCTCGAGCCCCCGAACCATGGCGGAAAGCCGGTCGAGGACCGATCCGCCCTCGCCGTCGAAGAACCGGGCGGCGTCCCCCGAGATCGTGATCAGGAACGACCTTTCGGCGACCGGGTCGTCGAAGCGGCTGCGGAGGAGAACGAAGGCGCCGACCACCGCCGCCGCCGAGACCGAAAGCAGGCGATGCTGCGCGCCCAACGAAAGCCCCACCGCGACGCAGAACAGAAGATAGACGAGCTCCTCCGGCGTCTTGATCGCCGAGCGGAACCGGACGATCGAGAGCGCCCCGAGAAGCCCGAGCGAGAGCGGGATCGAAGCCTGCACCACCGTCAGGAGCAGGATGGTGCCGAGAGTGAAGAGCGGAAACAGGTTTCCGAGCTGGGAGCGGTCTCCGGCCGCGGCGCCGAACCGGAGAAAAAGCTCCCGGATCGCGAGCCCGAGGAGCCCACCGAGAAGGAGGTTCCAGGCGAAGCCCCCGAGGCGCGCCGGCTCGCCTCGGGCGATCGAACGAAGACTCCCCGGACGGCTCGAGACGATTACGGGATCGCCCCAGACCGTCTGCAGGCGGTCCGCCCAGAGCTTTCCCGTGCGCCCCCCGAGAGCGCGGGTCTCGAGGGTGAGTGAGACCTGGCGGCCTGCCCACTCCGCGAGATCCACTTCGCGGTCGTGCCACTGATTGGCGTCCTCGAAATCGAAGTACTCCTCGAAAACCACTTCGGCATCGACGCGCACGACGAACTCGACTCCCGCCCGCCGGACCTCCTGCCGGGCGACGAGCGCCGGAGCGAACTCGAGGACAGGCGCATCGGGAAGCGTGAGGCCGAAGCGAAGGGTCGAGGGAAAGGGCGGAGTGAGGGACGGACGCGAATCGTCCGAGAGACGAACCAGACCCCGGTCCGACGGCTGCTCGAGGAAGCTCGCGTAGCGTCCCTCGGGAGAGGAGGCTTCCGCCTCGAGATCCTGGACGAGGGACGTCCGGGCTCCGCCGCAGGAGATCGTCGCCAGGAGGAGCGCCCAGGGAGCGAGGGCCCTTGTATCCACCGGCGAAGAAGCTAGCCTTTCCGCGAATCGGGATCAAGGCAAGGGTGTATACTCCCTCGCGCCCGGGAGGCCGATCGATGAGACACGAAGTCTGGTTTGCGTCGTTGGCGCTGGCGCTCGCCGCCTTCGGCCTCGCACAGGAAGAGAGCCGGAAGAAGCCCGAGGACGAAGCGGTGATCCGCCTCGACGGGAGCGACCCTACCTTGAACGAGTGGAAGACCGTTCGCGACATGTCGAAGGACGTGAAGAGGGACCCCGGCCCCATCAACGTCCAGCGTTTCGCGGGAGGGATGGGCTGGCAGGGGATCCCGACGTTCTTCAACCTGCCGGTCGCATTGACCCCGGAGGACCTGAGGGCGGGCCAGGTGAACGTGGCCATTCTCGGAGCGCCTCTCGACATGGGCTCGGGCATGCGCGGCGCCGGCTTCGGCCCCCGAGCCCTTCGCACCTCGGAGACTTACGCGGGATGGGGCAGCTACTCGAACCCTCACCTCCACGTCATGGTGGACTGGACGAAGGAGTTGAACGTCGTCGACTACGGCGACGCCCCCATCGACACCATGAGCACCGAAAGGACGATGGAGCCTGTACGGCAGATGGTGCGCGAGGTGGCGCAAACGGGCGCGATCCCGTTCATCGTCGGCGGGGATCACTCGCTCGAGTACCCCAACGTCGCCGGGGTCGCCGACGTTTACGGCAAGGAGAGCGTGGGCGTCGTCCACTTCGACGCGCACTACGATGCCGGCACACCCCATGGAGGGCATCTCATCTCCCACGGGCAACCGATTCGCCGGTTGATCAATGAAGGCCACGTCCTGGGCAAGAACTACATCCAGGTCGGTCTCCGCGGATACTGGCCGGGCGAGGAAGGGTTCCAGTGGATGCGCGAGCAGGGGTTCCGCTACCACACGATGGCGGAGATCGAGCGCGAGGGGTGGGACGCGGTGATGACCCGGGTTCTCGCGGAGGCGCTGGATGGGCCGCAGCACCTGTATATCTCCCTCGACATCGACGTGCTCGACCCCGCCTACACTCCGGGGACGGGAACTCCCGAGCCCGGAGGGCTCACTCCGCGCGAGCTCTTTCCCCTGGTCCGCAATCTCTGCGCCCGGAACAACCTCGTCGGGTTCGACCTGGTCGAGGTGAATCCCCTGGTCGATCCCGGCTACACCACCGCGCTCAACGCCAATCGACTTCTCCGCGAGTGTCTGACCGGGATCGCGATGAGGAAGAAAGGATTGACCGAAGAGCTCTATCTGAGCCCCCTCACCCGGGAGCATGGCAGAAGGCCGCAGAATTAAACGCTTCCTTCGAGAACCCCTGCTGCAGTTCGCGGCCGCGGGAGGTCTCCTGTTCCTCGCGCACAATCTCTGGGCGCCCTCCGACTCCGACCGCATCGTCGTCACCCGGGAGCTCGCCGAGTCTCTCGCGAAAGCGCGGGAAGAGCTCCTGATGCGACCGCTCACGAGCGAAGAGCGGGAGCAGGTCGTCTCCGAGTTCATCGACGAAGAGGTTCTTCTGCGGGAAGCGTACCGACAGGGCCTCGATAGGGACGATCCCCGGATCCGGCGCTGGCTCATCGACAAAGTCGAATTCCAGCTGGTCGAAGAGCCTCGAGAGCCGACGCCCGCGGACCTCGACGCCCTTTATCGCGAAAAGCCGGAACGCTACCGGACTCCGCGCGCCGTGAGCTTCGAGCACGTGTTCTACGCCTCGCGCGAGCCGGAGCCGATCCTCGAGCGGCTCCGCGCGGGAGCCGACTTCACGCGTTTCGGAGACGAGTTCTGGCTCGGCGGGAGCTTGAATCGGTTCTCGGAGCTCGAGCTCCGGACGACGCTCGGTGCCGATTTCACGGAGAAGGTGCTCGCTCTCCCCGAAGGCGAGTGGAGTGGGCCCCTGGCCTCGAGCCGCGGGGCGCATTTCGTGCGCGTGAGGGAGAAGCTCGAGCCGGAGCTTCCCTCCCGGAAAGACGTCGACTGGGTCCTCCGCGAGGACTGGCTCCGGGAGAAACGGGAAGAGAGCCGCGCGCGCAGGCTCGAGGAGCTCCGGACGCGGTACCGGATCGACCGGCGGAAAGACTAGATCCCGCGCCGGCTCCTTCGCTCCTCCACCCACTCGAGGAATCGCTCCCTGGGCCAGGTGTTGGCGATGCGGGAAGGGTCGACCCAGCCGCGGGTCGCCTGCAGCACACCCCACTCCATGCGCGCGAACTCCCGGGTGTGGTGGGAGTCGGTCGAAACGACGAACGTCACGTCGAGCTCGCGCGCACGATACAGCACCTCGCTCGAGGCGTCGAGGCGCCCGAGGGCGGCGTTGATCTCGATGGCGGTCCGGGTCTCGACCGCCTTCTGAAGGATGGCGTCGATGTCGAGCTCGATTCCCGGGCGCCGTCCGATTCGCCGGCCGGTGAGATGCGCGACGGCGTCGACCGTCGGGTCCTCCATCGCGGCCGCGACCCGGCGCGTTTGCTCGGCCGCCGGAAGATCGAAATGGGAGTGGACTCCGGCGACGCACCAGTCGAAGCCCCGCCGGAAGGTCTCGTCGTAGTCGAGGCTCCCCTCCGCGCCGATGTTGAGCTCCACCCCGTGAAGGAGCGCCAGCTTCGGATACCGCGGGCGCAGGGCTTCGAGCTCCTTCCGCTGCTCCAGAAACTTCTCGCGGCTGACGCCGTTGAAGGCCAGGTTCTCTCCGTGGTCGGTGATCGCCAGGTACGCGTATCCCCGCGCGGCCGCGGCCTCGACGACCTCCTGGAGCGCACTCCGCCCGTCGCCCGATAGAGACGTATGGACGTGGAGATCGCCCCGGAGGTCTTCCAGGCGGAGAGGAGCCAGGAGCCTCGCCTCGGCGGCCGCCTCGATCTCTCCCCGGTCTTCGCGCATCGGAGGCGGGATCGGCTCGAGCCCGAGCGCACCGTAGATCGCCTCCTCCGTTTCGGAGGCGACCACCTCCCCGGTCTCGACGACGGTGAGCCCGTACTCGTTGAGAAGCCACCCGCGGTCGAGGGCGATCTGCCGGAGCTTGATGTTGTGCGCCTTGGAGCCGGTGAAGTACTGGCAGGCCGCTCCGAACTGGTGGGGCTCCACGATCCGAAGGTCGACCTGGAGTCCCGTCGATGTCAGGACCGAAGTCTTGGTCTCGCCGCTTCCGATGATCTCGCTCACCCTCGGCATCTTCACGAACTTCTCCATGACCGCCGAGGGCTTCCTCGACGCGGCCACGATGTCGATGTCGGCGATGGTCTCCCGAAAGCGGCGCAGGCTACCGCAGTAGAGGGCGCGCTCCACCTCGGGAAGCTTCTCGAGCTCGGCGACGAGCTCCCGCGCGACGGGGAGCGCCTCGGCGATGGGAACGCGCTTGTCCTTCCCCGTGAGCCCCATGCGGCCGATGGCATGTAGGATTTTCTCCTCCATCTTCGCCCCGAGGCCCTTGAGGTCGCGCAGCTTCCGTCCGTCGATGGCGGCCCGAAGATCGTTCAGGTTCTGGATGCCGAGCTCGCTCCGCAGCCGCAGGAGAGTCTTGGGGCCGAGCCCCGGAATCTTGCCGAGCTCCACGAGCTCCGGGGGGTACTTCTTACGGAGCTCCTCCAGTTTCGCGATCCTGCCCGAAGCGAAGAACTCCCGGACCTTCTTCGCCGTGCTCGCGCCGACGCCGTCGAGTGCGGTCAGCTCCTTCTCCGAGAGAGCCGACAGGTCTCCGCGGTAGCTCCCGAGAGCGTCCATCGCGTTCTGATAGGCGCGCACCCGAAAGGCGTTCGGAGAGCCTTCGTCCAGGATTCGTGAGCTCGACCAGCTCCCTGAAGAGCGCCACCAGCGCGTCGTTCGGTCCCACGCCGAAAGTCTAGCTCATGCGGCTCGCCGCGGAGGAAAGCTTGCCAGACGTTTGCGGTTTCGCGAGAATGCCTCGTGGCTCTCACCTTCATCCTCGTCCTCGAGCGCGACCTTCCCGGGTGCGAGCCCCGCGGGTTCGACGGACGATGCCTGGCCAAGGCGCGCCACGCGCTCGATGCCATCGCCCACGAGCAGGACCTCCGGGGGCTCGGGGAGTTCGTCGCCTTCAGCCAGAAGGAAGCGGAGACTCTCGCGGAGGACATGAAGTTCGACGCCCCGACGGTCGGAGGTCAGACCGGCCGCTGGTTCCGCGCCGCCGACGGTCTCGAGGTGGTGCGGGCCATCCGCGACTTCCTCGTCGAGCACCCGGAGGAGCTCGACGAGGCCCGGGAGTTGACCGAAGCTCTCGGCTCGATGGAGACGATGCTCTCGGCCGCCGAAGACGCGGGCGTTCGCTTCCGGCTGAGCCTGGATTACTGACCCCGCATCACACGCGCTCGAGGTTCGCTTCCGCCTCCCGCGCCACCCTTCGTCCCTCCTCGACGTTCACCAGCGATAGAAGAATCCCCCCCACGACGAAGAAGCCGATGACGGATAGCACGGCGTTGCGGCTCGAACCCGTGGCCAGGATGGTCACGGCGAAGAGAGCCGGGCCGAAGATCCCGGCGAACTTGTCGAACACTCCGAAGAACGCGAAGAACTCCGCCGACTTGTGCGCGGGGATGATGGTCGAGAAGAGAGAGCGGCTGAGCGCCTGGCTTCCTCCCTGAACCGTTCCCACCAGGATCGCGAGCAGGTAGAAGTCGGAGGCGGTCTTCATGCGGTAGCCGACGATGCTGATGCCGACGTATACCGCGAGCGCCAGGAGGATGGCCCGCTTGGCGGTGATGCGGCTCGCCAGCCAGCCGAAGAGGAAGGCGAACGGAATCCCCACGACCTGGGTGAGCAGAAGCGCCGAGATGAGAACTCCCTGGTCGAGGCCGACCTCGGTGCCGTAGCTCGTGGCCATGCGGATGATGGTGAGGATGCCGTCGTTGTAGATCAGGAACGCGCCGAGCATCAGGAACGCATGCCGGTAGGTACGGAGCTCGCGGAACGTTTCTCCCAGGCGGGCGAAGGCCACGAGGAGCGGGTTCTCCCCTCCGGTCTCGTCCTTTTCCAGCCGCCGCTCCGGCTCCCGCACTCGCCGGAAGAGGGGAATGGAAAAGCCGAGCCACCAGAAGGCCACGCTCAAGAACGAGAGCCGGCTTGCGGTCCCCGGGTCTGCGATCCCGAAGAGCCCGGGCTTCTGGATCGCCAGGAGGTTCACGGCGAGAAGCAATCCGCCGCCGAGATAGCCCAGGGCGAATCCCGCGCTCGCTACCATGTCCCGCTCCTCCTCGCGGGCGATGTGAGGGAGGAGCGACTCGTAGAACACCAGACTCCCGGTCACTCCGATGTTTCCGATGACGAAGAGGAGGAGCGCGAGCTTCCAGTCCCCGCGGCCGATGAAATACATGGCGGCGGTGGCGGCGACCCCGAGCCCCATGAAGGCCCCGAGCATCTTCATCTTCAGGCCGGCGAAGTCCGCCATGGCGCCGAGGATGGGAGAGAGGAGCGCTATCAAGACCATCGCGAACGTGGTCGCGGCCGCGAAGCGGGCGGTGGCGACCGTGGGAGGTAGCTCGGAAGCCGCGACGCGGGTGAAGTAGATGGGAAAAACGGCGGCGACGATCGTGGTCCAGAACGCGGAGTTCGCCCAGTCGTAGAGCGCCCAGGCGCGAAGCTCCGGGCGATGAAGGCCGAGGCGTTCGAGAAGCTTGGTCATCACCGGCAAAGCGGCACATCTTATCGCGCGCGGGGCGATCCCGGAATCCTCCCGCTCGCGAGATGGCACTCCGAGTCGTACTCCGCATTCGCTTCCGCCTCTGAGAACCGGATGGCACAATGTTCGTATGACTTTCGAGACGGTTGCGGCGGTTCGCTCTTCTCCTGGTGCTGCCTGGCGCAACGAGAGCGGTCACGCCCGATGACGCAGCCGGAAGCGAGCCCGTGGGGAAGCTCTCTTCGGCTCCTATCCGATGACGCGCGAATCCACGGGCACGAGCTGGCAGCCGGACTCGTCGCCGATGGAAGGAATCCATTTCGCCGCCGGCGGCTTCGACATGATGCTTCACGGCTTCGTAGACATCGGCTATCTGAACGAGCCCGAGCCCCGCGGAGAGAACGAAGCCTTCACCACCTCGATGCTGATGCTCGGCGGTCGCCGCCCGCTCGGGAAAGGCGACGTTCGGATTCCGCGTCATGGGCTCGATCGAGCCGGTGATGGGAAGAAGCGGCTATCCTCTCCTCCTCCAGACGGGCGAGACCGCGGACGGCACGACCCCACTCCTCGACCGCCAGCATCCCCACGACGTGCTGATGGAAGCGGCCCTGACCTACAGCCGGCCGACGACCCGCGGAAGCTCGTTCTTCGTCTACGCGGCTCCCGTAGGCGAGCCCGCGCTCGGCCCGCCGGCCTTCATGCACCGGGAGTCGAATGGAGGAAACCCCTTCGCTCCCATCGGGCACCACTGGTTCGACGCCACCCACATCACCTACGGCGTCCTCACCGTGGGATGGAACGAGCTCAACCGCGGCGAAGATTCGAGGTTTCGACGTTCAACGGGCGCGAGCCGGACGAGAACCGTTGGAACCTCGATTCGATGACGCTCGATTCCTACTCCATGCGCTTCACGCTGAATCCGACCGCGGACTGGTCGGTGCAGACGAAGCGCTGCGATGCTCAACCAGCCGGAGGCCCTCCATCCGAAAATCGACTACCTTCGGATCACGGCATCGGCCACCTACAACCGCCGGCGGGACCACGGGAACTGGCAGTCCACTCTCGCCTGGGGCCGCAACAAACGCGAGCGCACGGTTTTGAGCGTCGACCCTACGGCGGTGCTGACGCACAACCACTGGACGACATCCGGAGGCATCCCCGGAAT
Source organism: uncultured Acidobacteriota bacterium (assembly GCA_963716925.1). Classification (GTDB taxonomy): domain Bacteria; phylum Acidobacteriota; class Vicinamibacteria; order Marinacidobacterales; family SMYC01; genus DAISKN01. The sequence continues at coordinate 1,017,293 of CAVQUX010000006.1, forward strand.
GGTCATCGCGCCCGTCCTGGTCCAGAACGCGTTTCTCGCCGAGTCGTCGCTCCGCTTCGCGGATGCGCACGATGTCTTCGCTCGACTCGAGTGGGTCGAGAAGGACGAGCTCTTCACCGTCGACGATCCAAGGCATATCAGCGTCTACAACGTGGGCAAGCTCAATCTCGGCTACTCGTTCGACTTCGTCCGATCGCGATGGCTCGGCCTCGGTGCGGGCGTCGCCGGCAGCCTCCATTTCCTTCCGTCGGAGCTCGACGCCGCCTACGGGGAGACACCCGTCTCGTTCTACGGTTTCGTCCGGGCTCGTCTGCGTTAGACTCACTCTCCGTGAGGGCTCTGATCGGAGCGGTCGCGCTCGCGCTCGCGGCCTGCCGGCCCGAAGGCGCCGCGGAAATCGGCGTGCCGAAGGAAGCGAGCCCGCTCGTCGATCGCGCGTGGACGCGGTCGGATTCGGCGGAGCTTCCCGGCACCCTTCGAATCTTCCTCTCCGACGGTACGCTCCTGATGGACTCGTGCTGGGAGACGCATCGCCTCTCCCGATGGCGCCATGAGTCGGACAGGACCCTGGTTTGGCAGGAAGACGCTTCGGAGATTCGCGCCGAGCTCGTGGCACTCGGCTCCGAAGAGCTGATCCTGCGCCTGCAGCTTGCGGGCGGCTTCGAGGAGCAGCGGTATCGCCCGGCGCCGGTGCCCTTCCTCTGTCCCGAGATGCCCCGATGACGACCGTCGGATAGGCTTACATCTTCCTGTCCCCGCTAGCGTGCAATTTCTCAACGACTTGCGGCCTCTACGGGATTTCCCGTGTCGGAGAACTTTGCAGTTCGCCCTGCTTCCGCGTCGCTCAAAATGGTGGTTCTATGGGGTTTTTACATCAGGCACGAGTCTTGCTGCACATCTTCGGTTTCTGGGGAGGACCGTTATCATGAAGAAGCAGATTCTGGCGCTCGTTCCTTTGGTGTTTTGCTTCGCGGCGGGGATCGAGGCGACACCGATCGACTACGTCGCGTATTTGTCCGGGCCGGCCGAATTTCCGGCGAATGCTTCACCAGGGATCGGTACGGCTTTCGTGACCATCGATACCACGGCGCACACGCTGGCGGTGTCGGCGGAGTTCGAGGATCTGCTGGGCAACACGACCGCGTCGCACATCCACTGCTGTACCACGACGCCGTTCACGATGACGGCAGCCGTAGCGACGCAGACGCCAAGTTTCAGTCGGCTTTCCGCTCGGCGTCACTTCGGGAACCTTCTCGAATACGTACGACTTGACCGATCCTGCGAGCTACCGCGCCGGGTTCATCACCAGCAGCGGCGGAACGACCGGCACGGCGGAGGCCGCGCTGGCGCTGGGCCTTGCCGAAGGCCGCGCCTACTTCAACATTCATACGAGCGTCTTCGGCGGCGGGGAGATTCGCGGGTTCCTCGTCCCCGTACCGGAGCCGGGAACCATCAGACTCGTCGTGCTTCGGATTGGGCACCCTCGCAGCGGCAAGGCGAAGACAGCGCGCCTGAAGCTCTCTCGTTCAGTAGCGCCAGCTCTTGACGTCCGCGCCCGGAGGCGCGGTCTTCAAGATGTGCTCCGCCATCACCGGCAGGTGCCGCTGGTAGATGGTGAGCCGCGCGATCCGCGTGGGGACCGACGGGTCGCCGGTGTAGCAGTGGCCGTGGCCGTCGCCGTACTCGACGCTTCCGCCGTAGTACGGGCCGCGGCCCGGCTCCTTCGTCGATTCGAGGAACGCTTCGAGGAGACGCACCGCCCGCTCGAGATAGAAGTGATCCACGTCTCCCACCTTGATGTGAATCTTCCCCACGAGCTTCGGTCCGAGAGTCTTCCATCGCCGCTCGAGGATCGCGCGGAGGTCGTAGTTCTCCTTCCAGTAGTCCGCGACCTCGCGATCGATGGCCCCCGTCCTCTTGTTCCAGATCGGCTGCGGGTAGCCGTCCTCGCCCACGGGTCCGTAGACCGCCTGCCAGATGTCCCACTGTCCCCCGGACCGCGCGTTCTCTCCCAGGACGAGCTCGTAACGATTCGCGTCTTCCATGGTGGCGGTCAGGTCCCCGTTCACCTCGCGGCGATCGACGCGGGGGACCTTCTTCCACTCGCTGTCCATCCAGTACCCATTGTCGTTCTCGTAGATGTCGACCATCTGGTACTCGCGGAAGTCGACGCTGTCCGGGCAGTGGCACCAGGCCCCGTTGAAAAAATCCGGGTAGAAGACCTGCTGGGCGAGAGCGATCCATCCTCCGGTCGACCCTCCCATGAGGACGCGGGCCCAGCCTTCGCCGATCGCCCGGAATTTCTTCTCCACGTACGGAGTGAGCTCTTCCAGGATCGCGTCACCGTAGGGTCCCAGGTTCTCCGAGTTCACTCCATAGGAGTCGTCGTAGTAAGGGTTCGCGTGCTGGCTTATCACGATGAGCATCCGGGGAAGACGACCGGAGGTCCAATCCTGGTAGAACCGGTAGCCGTACTCCGCTTCCGTCCGGGCTTCGCCCGAGAGAGCGGGCTCGGGAGGAGTCTCGCGAAAGCCCCGGAACGTGCTCTGGAAGTGTCCCTGGACGTAGAGGACGGGGTAGCGCGCTTCCGGGTGCTCGTCGAATCCCTCCGGCAGAAGGACGATGGCGCCGAGATGCATGGGGCGCCCCCAGAACGCGGTCAGCTTCTCGCTCTGGATGCGGACGTGCTTGATGTAGCGGGTGTCCCGCGGAGGCTCGATGGAAGGAATCACGTGATCGAGCGTGAGAGCGATGGTCTCCTCGGCGGCGGGATCGATCCGCATCCTTCGCGGGGCGCTGTAGAGGTTTCCCGGAGAACGCTCCCATTGCTGGCCCTCGCCGTCGTCCATGGGAAGCTTGAGCACGTGTCCGTCGGCGCGGCGGAAGGTCTCGTAGACGTGCACCACTGCCTGGACGAAATACTGCCCGGGCGGAACGTCTCCGAGCCGCTCGACGGGATAGCCGAGGGCGGAGCCGTCGAGGATCGCCGCCTCGCCGGCCTCGAGTCCGTTCACGTCGACCCCGAACATCTGCTGCGTCTCCAGGGAGGTGTCGATCTGAAATCGCGGCTCCTCTCCCTCTCTCGTCGAGAGCAGAACCAGGAGCCGTCCGTCCAGGGGCTCGTCGCGAAGCCCCGGCGCATAGCGCACTTCGAACCGCGGAGCGCCGGCGGCATGGGTCGAAAAAGCGAGGCCAGAGGGAGAGAATCCATCGCTTCATGGCTATCGAGACTATTCGAACTTGCGTCCCCCTGCCAGCCGCACTACGCTCGCGCACCATGCGAACGTCGATCGCCGCACTCGCTCTCGAGCTCGCACCCGGGAAGCTCGCGGACGTCGCGGTGTTCGACACCGACCTCGTCGAGGCGGGCGCGAACGTCCCTGCAAAGCTCCTCGAAGCGAAGGTGCTCTACACCATCGTCGGCGGGAAGATCGTCTACGAGCTCGCCGCACCCTGAGACGAGAGACTATTTCGAACGAAGCGGCGGTGGCGGAGGAGGTCGAGCTCGCGCCTCAGGACTCCAGATGCTCCTCGAAGAACGCGAGCGTCTTCTGCCAAGCGTCCTTCGCCGGCTCGGGCTGGTAGCTCTGCCCCGAAGGGTTCGCGAACGCGTGACCCGCCCCGTCGTAGATGTGAATGGACGCGCTCTTCCCCAGCCCTTTCAGCGCGCCCTCGAAGGCCTTGACCGACTCCACGGGAATTCCTTCGTCCTCGGCGCCGAAGAACCCCAGGATCGGCATCTGCAGCTTCTCGAGCTCCGAACTCTCGGTGACGAGGCGCCCGTAATAGATCACGGTGGCGTCGATGTCCTGGGGAAGGGCGAGCGCCGTCTGGAGCGACCACCCTCCTCCGAAGCACCAGCCGATGGTGCCAACCTTCTGCCCGCCGTCCGACAGGTAGGTGTAGGCCTGCTTCAGGTTCTCGGTGAGCTCCCCGCTCTTCTCGAGCGCCGCGCGCATCAACGTCTGCGCTTCATCGGGAGTCGAGGCGGAAGCGCCTCCGTAGAGGTCCACGGCGAGAGCGCGGTAGCCCTGGCCCGCGAGCTGCTCGGCCATGGACCGGATGTTGTCGTTGAGCCCCCACCACTCGTGGATGACGATGATCCCGGGAAGCGGCCCCTCCGCGCCCATCGGTCTCGCGAGGTACCCCTGCACCTGCTGTCCGTTCAGCTTCGCGTAGGCGACCGTCTGGGTCTCGACCTCCGCCGCCGGCTCGGCGGTGGCGGCCTCGGTGGCGACAGGAGCGTCCCCCTGATGCTGGTGGGCCATTTCCGTAGCCGGATCCGGGTCCCCGCCCGAGCAGGAGAGAAGAGCCCAGGAAAGGGTCCCGAGAAGGATCGCGCTTCGCTTCATCGTTTGTCTCCGTTCCACGGAAAGGCGCATTGTAGCCGACGGCGCATGGGTTTCGATCACCGCTCGCCGCTATAATACCGGGCGGAGGAGCTCGATGATCCCGAAGAACGCCGCCCTCATCGCCATCCTCGCTCTCGCGGCCCGATCCCTGGCCGCGCAGGTCCCGACCATCGACGACCTGGTGAGCCTGAAGTCGCCGGGCGAGGTCGCCCTTTCCCCCGACGGGCTCACCCTCGCCTATGTCGTGAACGAGACCAACTGGGAGGACGACCGCTACGAGCGCGAGATCTGGCTCGCCCGCGAGGGCGAAGAGCCGTTCCCGTTCACGAACGCTGAGCGATCGAGCTTCAACCCTCTGTGGTCGCCGGACGGAGCCTCCATTGCGTTCCTGTCGGATCGGACCGGGAAGACCCAGTTGTATCGGATGGGCGGAAACGGCGGGGAGGCGGAAAGGCTCACCGACGCCGTCGACGGCATCTCCGGCTTCGACTGGAGTCCCGACGGGGCGTGGATCGCGGTCTCGATGATGGATCCCAGGGGCGATGGCCTCGAGAAGCGGGAGAAGGATCTCGGCGAGTTCCAGTGGGAAGACGAAGATCATCGCATGACCCACCTGTGGAAGCTCGATCTCGGGACCCGCGAGCTTTCGCGGTTGACCGAGGGACGAGAGCTCACCGTGGACGATTTCGCGGTGTCCCCGGACGGTCGGCGAGTCGCCTTCGCGGCGCGACCCTTTCCCGATCCCTCGGCGGCCCTGCAGGCGGACATCTACGTCGTCGAGACCGCGGACCGGCGGGTACAGCGGGTGGTCGACTGGCCCGGCACGGACGGTTCGCCGCGGTGGTCGCCCGAAGGCGACCGGATCGCCTTCGTGACCGCGGGGGGAGTCGAGACGTATTACGGAAACGACAAGATCGGAATCGTGGGTGCCGCCGGAGGAAAACCTTCGATCGCGACCGCGGAGTTCGACGAGGACCCGGGTCTCCTCGCCTGGCGCGACGACGGTCTCTACTTCACCGCGAGCCAGAGAACCGAGCGCCACCTCTTCCGGGTGATGCCGGACGGAACCGGCTTGAAGCGCTTGTCGGCCGATGGATGGGTCCTGGGATCGATCGCTTTCGCCAGCCGAGCTCCCAAGGCCGCCCTCACCGCGGACCGCTTCGACCGGTACACCGAAGTCTATCGCTCGCCTCTCGACGGGCTCGCGCTCGAGCGCGTCAGCGATTTCGACTCCCAGCTTTCGAAGTTCACCCTCAGCCGGAGGGAGGTCATCTCCTGGAAGTCGACGGACGGGGCGACCATCGAGGGAGTGCTGGTGAAGCCCCAGGATTTCGACCCCTCGAAGAAGTACCCCCTCCTTTTCAAGATCCACGGAGGCCCGACGGGAGTCGACGCTCAGCAGAAGCTCACCGGCGCCGATCGCCGCTACTACGCCATGGAGAGGTTCGCGGCGAAGGGCGCTCTGGTCCTCATGGTGAACTACCGCGGAAGCGCGGGCTACGGCGAGGCGTTCCGATCGCTCAACGTGAGAAACCTCGGAGTGGGCGACGCCTGGGACGTGGAGTCCGGACTCGATCACCTGGTGAGGCAGGGAGTCGTCGACGAGAGCCGCGTCGGCACGATGGGGTGGAGCCAGGGAGGCTACATCTCCGCGTTTCTCGCGACCCACAGCAGCCAACGCTTCCGCGCGGCCTCGGTGGGAGCGGGGATCTCGGACTGGATGACCTACTACGTGAACACCGATATCCACCCCTTCACCCGCCAGTACTTGAAGGCCGACCCCTGGAGCGATCCGGAGATCTACGCCAAGACCTCCCCCATCACCTACATCCGGCGGGCGCGAACGCCGACGTTGATCCAGCATGGTGAAAAGGACGCGCGCGTTCCCATCCCCAACGCCTATGAGCTCTATCAGGGCCTCCGGGACCAGAACGTTCCCGTGCGGCTCGCGGTCTACAAGGGATTCGGCCACGGGATCGACAAGCCGAAGTCGAACCGGGCCGTCATGACCCACAACGAGGAATGGTTCGCGAAGTGGATCTGGGGTGAGGGCGCGTTCAGCAGCCAGCCCTATTAGTGCCGACCCGGGCGGAGCCTCTCTCTGGCGAGGGCCGGACGGCCAGGGAGGGTATCGAGAAGGCGTGCCTGCCTTCCGGCCGGCGTCCGGACCAGGCGCTCGTCCCAATCGCGAAGGAGGCTTCGGAGCTCCTTCTTGAGGGAGTGAAGCGCGGCTATCTCGAGATCCACGGCGGCGAGGCGATGGCTCACCAGCTCCCGAACCTGTCGGCAGGGAGCTCCGCCGCGCTCTCGTTCCCGCAGGACTCGTCCGAGCTCATCGAGCGAGAACCCCACGAGGAGCGCGCGGCGAATGAGGAGAACGCGCGCCAACGCCTCCGGCGGATAGCGACGATATCCGCCCGGCGTCCTCGCGGGAAGTGCGAGCAGCCCCTTGCGCTCGTAGTGACGAAGGGTGTCGGTGCTGATTCCGGCACGCTGCGCCAACTCGCGCGGCCCGAGCGCCCCCGACTCACCTTTCACCGTCTTCCGACCTTCATCGAGTCTCCCGTCTCGTGATCCTGGATTTGAAAGCGCAGGAACTGGTGAAGGGCGCGAAGAGCTGCCTCGTCGTTCGTCACGATATCCACTCGGCCGCCGCGGGGGGTCTCGACGTAGGTATACCGGACAAGGTCCTTCTGCTTCGACAGCTCCGCCGTTCCCGGCACGTCGGTGTCATGAACCAGCATGGGCGCGTCGAAGTCTCCTTCTCCGAACATCACGGCGATATGGGGGAGATGCGATCGGATGGCTTCGCGGCTCTCGAGGTCAGAAGCCTCGTTCGCCGCGACGTCGATGGCGCCGCCGTCCGGGAAGAGCAGGAAGTGATGGGTGGTCTTGTCCTGGTCGAAGCCCATGACCGCAGCACCTCGATGATTCATCTCCGCATGCGGGTCCTGGCTCGACCAATCGGTCTGCGCCAGAGCGATCCAGGTCGTTACGAGAAGTAGACAGTCCATCAAAGAGCCCTCCTCGAGCTCCCCTTCACTCTAGAGGTTGGAACCGTTCCAGGGTCAAGTGCGAGTCGGGTCTCAGTCGAGAATGGTATGTCGCTCGCGCCACTCGAGGGGAAGCGGGAGGTTCCGGGCGCAGAAGTCGAGCTGGATTACCCGACGCGAGCCCGGCGTCGTCGCCGCGCTCGATGCGTGGAGCAGGAGGGGCCGCAGCGCCATGAGGCCGCCCTTCGGAACCACGCAACGAGTGACGTCGTATCTGGTGAACTGCTCGATGCAGTCTTCGGGCAGCCTCCCGTACTCGTGCGACCCCCGGACGACCCGCATCGCTCCCGACGACTCGTCGCAATCATCGAGATGGAGCCTCAACGTGAGCATCGCCGAAAGAGTTCCCGGGGGCGCCATGACGTGCTGCAGTCCGGCCTTCGTCGTCCATGGCCCGAAGCCGGTGACCTCGGCCCTCTCTTTCACGACGATCGTCGCGTCCTGGTGCCATGGAGCCTTCCAGTTCGCGCGAGGCGTCTTGTCGAGAAAGAGAGCGCGAACGCAGAACGCCTCGGGGCCGAGCACCCCCCGCACCACGGCCCGCACCGCGTCCGCACGAAGCGCGTTCCTCGTCTCGGGCAGGAGATCGAAGAGATTTCGAAGCGCGTAGACGTCGCCGCGCCGGTGAACCCCCTGTTCGCGGCACCCGCCGGTAAAGCTGGAAACGGCGCCGGACAACGCCGAAACCAGATCCGATTCGAGGGCGTCGGGAACGATCGCAAACCCGTCTTGCTCGACGGTGTCAGCCAAGGTCCGGTCCATCACGGAAAGGGGCGTATTGTAGGCGTGGCGATGGTTCTCAGGCAAGCTTGCAGCACTGGCGAAGGACGAGTGTCCCTAGGTTACCTTCTCCGAGCGCGAGGTGGCACGATGGGTACTTTCAGCTTGCCATCTCCTCTCGAGCTTGCTCTTCGGCGTCTCCGCGCTGGATCCCCTCAGCTTCGCCCTCGTGCCCGCGGTGCTGCTCGCGGTCTCGGCCGCCGCTTGTGCGGCTCCGGCGCTGGGCGCGAGCCGCATCGACCCCATCCGAGCCCTTCGATACGAGTAATGAATCGAGGGGTTGCCAGACGGGAACGCACCTCTTAGCATAGCCGCCCGGAGGCACAGCAGAATGCGTGGAAGCCCGTGGGTTTTCCTTCTCCTCAGCGCCTGCGGAGGATCGTCCCCCGATCCTTCGGTGGTCCGACTCGTGGACGAGTTCGGCTCGGTCCAGATCGAGAATCTGTCGACTCCGGCGGCATCGATAGCACCAACGGAGTGGCGGTTCGAGGACCCGGAGGCAGCGGCTCAGTGGAAAGCGGGGACCGGCGTCGAGGGACTCCGATCGCGAGACGGCCGGCTCACGGGACGTTCCAACACCAAGGTCCCCATCCTCCACGCGGAGAGATCGTCCGGACTCGACGAGGGCGACATCCTTCATGAGGTCGTGGTGCGCGCGCGAGCGTCCAAAGGGTCGAACCTCGCCGTCACCTTCCGGGGGTCGGAGACGGTCGACGTCGGACGAGATCGCGAGCCGCGCCGAGCTCTTTCCCTGGGCCCTCACGACACCGCTGGTTCCGGGAGGAGAGCTCCAGACCTACCGCATCAGCGTTTCCGCAACCACCGTCACCTCGGTCAGCTCCGCGGACACGCGTCACGTCCTGCTGCGCCCGACGGACGCCGAAGGCGCCGATTTCGAGATCGAATCCGTGCGGCTCGTCTTCCGAAAGGAGCACCTCGCCTCGATCCCGTCGGGGGTCGGCTGGCAGGGACTGGGTGAGATCTACCGCGAGTCGATTGTTAGCCGCGCCCCCGAGAAGCTCCGCTTCGGGATTCGCGTGCCACCGGGAGCGCTCCTGGATCTGGCCATCGGGACGGTGGAGGAGGGGCCGGTCACCTTCAGGATCTCCGCGGGGGAAGTGGAGCTCGCACGCACCCTCACCACGCCCGATCGCTGGGAGGAGGTGACTTTCGATCTCGAAGCGCTCGCGGGCCGGGAGGTCACACTCACCCTCGCGCTCGAGGCGGCGGACGAGGGACATCTGGGCTTCTGGGGGGCTCCCGCGTTGAGGAGCCGAGGCTCCTCAACGGCCCCGCGAGGCGTGGTCCTCTTCTTGCTGGACACGCTGCGACGCGACCGTCTGGACGCCTATGGGTTCGATCGGAAGACCGCGCCCCAGTTGAGTCGCCTCGCGGCCGAGGGGGTGCTGTTCGAGGATGCGATCGCCCAGGGGGCATGGACGAAAGTCTCGGTGCCCTCCATCCTAACCTCCACCTATCCGACATCGAACGGAATCTACGAGCTCAACCACCGCATGCCGGCTTCGGGAGTAACTCTCGCGGAAGCCTTCCGCAACGCGGGCTACGCCACCTGGGCCAGCTCCTCCGTCCAGTTCACGGGTCGCGGGTCCAATCTCCACCAGGGGGTCGAGGTACTCCACGAAGCGGATTCCTTCCCCGACAACCGGGGAAAGAACGCGAGAGACGTCGTGGATCGTCTTCTCCCCTGGCTCGAGCGTCACAAGGACTCGCCGTTCTTCGCGATGATCCACGCCATCGATCCCCACAGCGACTACGAGCCCAATCGCCCCTATGACACCCTCTGGGCCGCGCCAGACGCCAAGACGAAGCACGAGGCATGGACGGAAAAAGTGAAGCCGTTCATCGAGAGCGACTTCATGAAGGATATGGGCCTTCCCATGAGAGGGGAGCTCGAGAGGGCCGGAATCGCCCCCGAGGAGTTCGTGAAGGTCGAGCTCGACTGGTACGACGGTTCCATCCGCGGCGCCGACGTCGAGCTCGGCCGGGTGCTCGAGAAGCTGGAAGAGCTCGGAATCGCCGACGATACGCTGGTGGTCTTCCTGAGCGACCACGGGGAAGAGTTCCTGGATCACGGCGGACATTTTCACGAGGAGAACGTCTACGGGGAGCTTACGAACGTTCCCCTCGCCATGCGGTGGCCGGGCGTTCTGCCCGCAGGTCGCGTGGTCGACGAGACGGTCCAGCTGCTCGATGTAGCTCCCACGATTCTCGATCTCGCAGGCCTTCCGGTTCCCGAGCGGATGCAGGGCCAGAGCTTGAAGCCCCTTCTCGCCGCCTCCGGGAAGGAGCGGTGGAGGCCTCGACCGGCAATCTCCGAGTGGCGGAGGCGAACCGACCAGTTGGGAACCCGAATCGTCGACGCTTTCAGCATCATCGAAGGCGAGTGGAAGCTCGTTCGGAACGTGGAGCGCCCCGAGGACGTTCCCGAGTTCGAGCTGTACAACCACGAGAGCGATCCGCTGGACCAGAAGAACGTCGCCTCCGAGAACGCCGCGATCGTCGAGCGGCTCGCGCAGCAGCTCGAGGCGTGGCACAAGTGGGCGCTCGAGAACAAGCTCCCCTCCGACGGAGAGGCCGCCTCCGAAATGAGCTCCGAGGAGCTGCAGCGGCTCCGAAGCCTGGGCTACGTGCAGTAATCCCTACCGGGCGCCTCCCGCGTCGGTGCCAATATCCGGGTTCGAGTCCGCGACCCGGATGGCGCCGATGACGATCGGGCGCGAGGTTCACTTCCGAAGGCGGCATGTTACCGAGCCGGGAGAATGTGTTTTCCACGGGCCACCCCGGACCCGAAGGGCACGCGGCCGTGGCGGCGACGGCCCGGTTTTCCATGCGGCCGGCGGCTGTTACAATGGAGGAAATCTCCCTGCAAAATCAAAACGATGGGAACGGACCGCATCCTGGTCGTCGACGACGATCCCGACAACCGGGCCATGATCAGCCATTTCCTCACCAACTGGGGGTTTACCGTCGACGACGCCAGGAACGGGAAGATCGCCCTGGAGAAGATCAAGGCGAGTCCGCCCGCCCTCGTGCTGCTCGATCTGGAGATGCCGGAGATGGACGGATTCGAGACCTGCGAGCGTCTGAAGACGGATCCCGACACCGAATGGATTCCGGTCATCATCTTCACCGGTCTCGAGAAGATGCCGGACCGGCTTCGCGGCTTTCGCCACGGCGCAGACGACTATGTGGTGAAGACGATCGAGCCCGACGAGCTGCGGACCCGGATCGACCTGGTGCTCAAGCGCACCAACCGCTATGCCACTCTCGCCGCTACCCCCGTCCCAGCCGAGGCGTCCGAGTCGCCGAGGCCGACCGGCGACGGCGCCGGGCCGGATGTAGCGGTCTCGCTCTCGCTGGCGCGGGTTTCTTTTCCCGAAGCGATGAGGCTGGTCCTCGCGCATGGGAAGAACGGCATCGCCCATCTCACGAACGGTGATCGGGTCGGCTCGGTGCATCTCCACGACGGCGCGGTGATCCACGCGTCCCTGGGAGAGGAGAAGGGCTCGGAAGCTTTCTACGAGCTCGCCCTGTGGAGGAGCGGGCGGTTCGATTTCCAGGATACCGACGCGGGCAAGGAGAAGACGATTCTCACCTCCACCCGGAGCCTTCTGGCGGAGGCGAGCCGTCGGAGCGACGCCTGGAGCTCCATCTCCTCCAAGGTGAAGAGCTTCGATCAGATACCCAAGTGGATCCCGCTTTCCTCCGAATCGATCCGGCTGACGACCTCGGACTGGGCGTTCCTGCGACTCGTCGACGGCCGGCGGACGATTCGCGAGATCGTGGAGGAGCTCAAGACCGACGTCTTCCTAGCCGGCCGGGTGGTCTACAGCTTGCTGACGGTCGGCGTTCTGCGATTGGACGAGTCGCCCGAGCAACAACGCGACGAAGCGCTCGAGCTGATTCCGCGAAGGGGCGACGCAAGCCTCGCGGGGGAGCCCTTCGAGCTCACCGCGTCGGAATGGGACCTTCTTTCGCGCGTCGACGGTTCCCGCACGCTGGGGTCGATTCGCGAGGCCGCGAACCTGCCCGCCCCCGCATTCATGAAGATGGTGAGGGACCTCAAGGACAAGGGTTTCCTGCTGCTCGCCGGTCGGGAGCCGAAGAAGCGATAGCGCGGTTCCGATCATTTCCTCGAGCTCTGCTATTGCGTTTCCGCGACGAATAGCGGAACATGGGATCGACCAGCCAGAAAGACGGGTGCCGCTGCGGGGGACGGCATGGTTCGTCGAAACGGTCCCATACTGCGCACGGCGGGGGCGGCGACGCTCGCCTTCGTCGCTCTTGCCGCGCTTCGATTCGGTGAGCTCCGGCTCTCGCTGACGCCGGTCCTCGCCGCGTGCTTCGCCGCCGGCATTCTCTACACGAATCTCTTCGAGTACTGGGTGCACCGCTACCCCATGCACCGGGGACTGCCCCTCCTCCGGCACGTACGCCGCAACCACATCGAGCACCATCGAATCTTCCATGGCGGGAACTTCCGGACCACGAACCCTTCGGACCTGGCCCACATCTCGGGCCGTTTCTGGATTTTCCCCGTGCTCCTCGCGGGCCACTACGCTCTACTGAGCACGTTCGTGCCCCTCGATGCGGCGCTCTCGTTCCTTTCCGCGTCCTGGCTTCACTACCTCCTGTTCGAGATCAGCCACTGGCTCACCCACCTCGAGGACAATGCCGTCGACCGGGTGCTGGCCAGGATCCCGGTCGTGGCCAGGGTCCGCGCCTTCCAGATCGAGCATCATAGAGCTCACCATCAGAGCCCGATAACCGCTTTCAACTTCAGCCCTCCGTACCTCGGAGACGCCCTCGTCCCGACGCCTGCGCGAATCGTCCTGGAGCCTGCAAGAAGCCCAGGAGGGGATGGCGGGCGGATCGCGCGACCCGTCGTCGCGGCTCTGGTTCGCCCTCGACGAAGTCTTCCCGCTCGCCCCGCGGTCCTCTACGGGACGGCGCTGCTCCTCGGAGCCGTGGCTTTCGGTATCGCGGCTTTCACTCACGCCAGGCCCGCGTCGGGAGCCCAGGTACCCCGCACCAGGTCTTGAGACCGCGTTTTTTGTGGGAATTCTCCCGCGACCCCCGGGAGACACTGCGGGAAATCTCCGTCGTTCGCGCGTCGGAGAACTTGCAAATTGCGATAGTCCCGCGGCACGCGGATTGCAGCTCACATTCGAAATGCCGAGTAGAGACGCTATGACTACGAGGGTCGAACGGATTCTATGGGGATTCGCCCTCTTCGGCGCTGTCACCCTCGCCGCATGCGGAGACTCGGGCCCGACAGGATCCTCCGAGATCCCTTCAAAAGAGGCGACGACGGCTCAGAACCTCGGCTTCGCCCAAACCAGCGCTCTCGAGGATTTCGACTGCACGAGCGTCGAAACCGTTCGCGTGCGTTTCACCTCGCCTGGCTACGTGGAAGACGACAAGGTGGGGCTCTACGTCTACTTCGACGGGCTGCCTCAAGGCCCGAAGAGACTGCGCGTCTGGTGGGACTACGAGAATGACGCCGTCCACTACCATGACTACCGGTTCCCCGCGGAGCAAACGGAGATCGATGAGGTCTACGAGCACCACTATTTCAATCTGCGCGGGTCCACCGAGATGCTCGTGCGCGTGGAGCTCATCTCCGACGGGCTCACGGGAAACTGCCCCCGAAATCGCCGGGTGACGGTCGCGCCGCCGCCCGTTGGAGCTCCGGGCTCACCGCCTCCGGCGGCGCCCACGACGCAGACCGCGTCCATCGGCCCGGCAATCTCGAACGTCGATAACTACGATACGACCTACTCCGAGGGCGTGCGTTTCACCGTTTTCAATCCCCTGACGATCGACTCTGTGGCCGTGGATTCGGGCGGTAACGGCACGCTTACCGTCAACCTCTGGGACGGCAGCGGAAGCACGCTCCTGAGCTCGAGAAGCACGGCGGTGACTGCGGGACCGCAGCAGATCGCGCTCGGGTTCACGGTGCCGGCGGGCAACTATCTACTGGATATCGACACCACCACCGTGGGCTTTCCCGGGGTCGGCGTGTCGTACAACGGCTCGAGCTTCCCCTACCAGATCCCGGGAGTCATCGAGCTCACGGATACCAACTTCTACTTCGGCGGATTCGGCTGGTACTTCTTTCTCTACGACTGGCAGGTGACGTGGTAAGACGCGAGATCTAGAGAACGAAGGACCCGGTGTCCCCCGCACCCTACTTCGTTGCTAGTGGAATTCGGACGTGAATCGATCGACGGGACTACTCCGGGCCTACGCTTCGCTGCTCCGACGTGTGAGCGGCGCCGAAACGGTGTCGTTCTACGCGCCCGCGCCCGGCGGGGCAAGCCCCATATTCCTCACCGAAGGGGAGCTCCCGCTGCCAGAGCATGCCGACGTCGAGAGCGCCCATCGCTACGCGCTCGCTGCCCTTACGAACGACAAGCCCGCACCCGAAGCCGGCAGACCCCAGCGGATCGCGAGCGAGGCCGCTCCAGGCTGGCTCACCACCGTCGAGTGCGCGCCCTTCGCCAGACCCGGCCGCGCGGACGATCGCCGCCGCGGACGAAGCTCCCCCTCCTCCGACTCTCCGCTCGCTCTCGAGACGACACGGATTTGCTGGATTGGATTGAGATTCCCCGAGGGGGATTCAGGCCAGGCGGCGAGCCTCGAGGCGTTTCGGGTCCTTGCGGGGGGCGATGCAAGCGAGGGCCGCGAGCCCCTGGCGTCGCTTCTGAGCCTTGGCGGAGTCCTCGGATGGTACGCCTCTCAGATCTCCTCGATCCTGGACGATCCGGTGACCGGGCTCGCGGGCCGTGCCGAGTTCCAGGCGAGCTTGAGGCTGGCATTCGACCAGGCCAAAGCCGCGGAGCGTCCTCTCTGCCTTCTGTTCATCAACCCGGACGACTTCACTACGGTGAACGAAAGGTTCGGGCACGAAGCCGGCGACCGCGTCCTGCGCGAGATTGGCGAACGCCTTCGCTCTTCGCACCGGAGCTCCGACGCCGTCGCCAAGTACGGCGGAGCCATCTTCGCCTCGTTTCTTCCCGACACCGACGCCGCTTCCGGCCGGGTGGTGGCGGAGAAGGTCTGGAGCTGCCTCGCCGATACGCCGTTCGTCGAGGGCACTCTCCGGCTCGGGATCAGCGTCGGGCTCGCGGCGTACGTGCCGGGAGAGACTGGAATCGATGGCCACCCGGAGCTCATCCGGAGGGCCGACAAGGCGCTCAATGCGGCGAAGCGCTACGGCGGAGACCATGTGATGGCTTGGGAGCCCGAGCTCGATTCGCGGGACCTCGGAAGCGTCGACCGGATGACCGGCGTCTACACCGGCAATATGGCCAAGGACTACCGCAACATGACGCTGCTCTCGGACACGATGACGGTCATCGCCGGAAGCACCGACGTCGAAGACCTCGTCGAGCTGGTGGTGGATCGGTTGTACACCACGCTCAAGCCGGACCACGTCGGCATCTTCGACTGGGACGGAGAAGGCGAGCCGCTCCTCGTCGCGGGATTGACCAAGCGCGCCGATTCCAATGGCGGCCACGAACCGCTCCCGGGCCTGCAGATCTCGAATCGAAAGCTCGAGCTCCTCGAGGAGGCACAGCGCGAGCGGAAGGCGCTCCTGGCCACGCTCACGGACGAATACTCCGAGCAGCGCATCCTGTCGTTCGCAGTGCCGCTGCTGTTGAACGACCTTTGCCTCGGATGCCTGTACCTCGACGGTCGCGCGGACACCATCGCCCTCGAAGGGTCCGCCGACCTCGGCTTCCTGCGGGCGTTCGCGACCCAGCTCTCGGTGGCTCTCGACCGCGCCCGGCTCAGCCACCACCAGAAGAGACAGCAAGAGCGCGAGCAGTCACGGCTTCGCGCCGAAGTGGACGACCTGCGGCGCGCGCTCAAGCAGACGCAGCTCGTGTACCGATCCCGGGAGATGGAAGCGGTCCTGGACATCGCCCGCCGCGTCGCGCCCACAAAAGCGACGGTGCTGCTGATCGGCGAAAGCGGTACGGGCAAGGAGCTGGTCGCCCGCACCATTCACGAGCTATCGCCGTTCCGGGCGAAGCCCCTGGTCGTGGTGGATTGCGGGGCCATTCCGACGACTCTGATCGAGAGCGAGCTCTTCGGCCATGAGCGCGGCGCCTATACCGGGGCCCAGGAGCGTCGCATCGGCAGGCTTCTCGAAGCGGAAGGAGGAACCGTCGTTCTCGACGAGATCGGAGAGCTGCCGCTCGAGGTCCAGAGCAAGCTTCTGCGGTTCGTCCAGGAACGGCAGGTGGTTCCCGTCGGCGGAACCCAGGTACGCCACGTGGACACCCGCCTCATCGCCGTCACCAATCGTGAGCTCGCGGTCGAGGCCGCCGCGGGACGATTTCGCGAGGACCTCTTCTACCGGTTGAACGTGGTACGTATCACCGTGCCCCCGCTGCGCGAGCGCTCCGAGGACATCCTTCACCTCGCCGAGCACTTCCTCGATCACTATGCCCGGCAGTACCAGAAGGGGCCGCTTCGCTTCAGCGACCACGCACGGGATTCGCTGATCGAGCACACCTGGCCTGGAAATGTGCGCGAGCTCTCGAACCGGATCATGCAAGCGGTGATTCTCTCCGAGCGCTCGGAGATCGGATGGCGCGAGCTCGAGCTCGAGTCGCTTCCTCCGGAGCAAACGGTGGAGATCGATCTCTCGGTGATGAAGCGCGCGTCGGCCCAACGCGACCTGGAGACGCGGCTGGTCCCCGTGGCTCCGAGAGAGGGCGGCCGGAGTCCGGAGGAAGCCTGGGAGGAGCTGCGGCTGGCGCTTCGTCGGCAAGTGGCCGACGCCGTCGCCGATGGTGCGCGGGAGCCGCTGCCTCTCGGCACCTGGCTCGTCGAGGACCTGGTGCTATCGGCCTACGAAGCCGCGGGCGGCGTCTCCGGCCGGGCGCGGGCCCTCCTGGGAGTCCCGGAGACGACCTTCCGCCGCAAGCTTTCGAAAGCGACGTCGCAGGAGCGGGCCGGAATCCTCACGCGGCGGCCGCCCTGGAACGAAATGGCACCGAGCATCGCAGCTCTGGTGCGCTCCTCCGAGGAAGCACGGCAGGATGTGCTCGATACCGCGCGATCGGTCCTTCTGCGTGAAGTCATCTCTCGTATCGACGACCCCATCCGCGGGGCGGCGCTCATGGGAGTCACCGTACGCACGTACCGCCGCTGGACCCAGGAGCTCGGCGGGGTCTCCGATCCCATTCACCACGCACCCCTGGCGCCCGCCATCTAGCGCGCCGGTTTTGCGGCGGGTCCGCCGCTTTTTCGGCTTCCACCCTTCGCGCCCGGCCGCATTTGCAGCGCCCCCGGAGAGGGCGGGCCGAAGCCCGAGGTAGAAGTCGCGGGTAAACAAGCACTTGGACTCGTGCTCCCACACTGCGCGGATTCGGCACCGTGGCACGCCGATTGCTCCTAGGGGCTTGGTTCCTATTGAAACGAGGCCACGATATGACCATCGAAAGAAGAATCGTCCTCACCATAACGACGGCCGCATTGGCCCTCGTTGTCGTTCGAGGAGCGGTGGAGCGAGAGCGCGCGCGGGGCGAGCGGCTCCATGCCGTGAGTGCCGAAGCGAGCGAGTCGTTCATCGTCCAGCACCAGGACACCGAGTCCGCGCGCAGGGCGGTAGAGCGGGTGGGCGGCCAGGTCACCCATGAGCTCTCGATCATCCACGCCGTCGGTGCCAGGCTGACCCTCGTTCAACTTCGAGAGCTCCGACAGGTCCGTGGACTGCGTGTTTATGAGAATCGGTCGCTGACGTTCGCCGGCTTCACTCAGGAAGCGCCCCCCGAGGAGCCTCCTGCCGAGGAGCCTCCTGCCGAGGAGCCTCCTGCCGAGGAGCCTCCTGCCGAGGAGCCTCCTGCCGAGGAGCCCGCCCCCGAGGAGCCTCCTGCCGAGCCCGCCCCCGAGGAGGAAAGCGCAGAGGATGGGAATACGCTGCTGGCGCTGACCGCGGCGCCGATGGTCATCCGGAATACCGTCTCGTCATTCCGGATTGGCGACGCCTCGTCCGCCTTCGGCGGAGTCATGGAGGACGTGCAGACGATTGGCGACTCCTTCGGGAGCGCCTCCTATTCGAACGAAGACGGAACCGCGACCTGGAAAGGGCCCTGGCAAGAGAGCGATGCAGCGGGAACGGGCGCCGCCGCAGGTTACGTACAGGTCACGCCCGGCGCCGCGGTGCTCGCGCCGGCTTTCGACGGCAGCGAGCCTCAGCTCTGGCGCGGCCTGGACCTCGAGGACATGGGCACTACGGTCCTTCGGATCGACTTCCGCACTTCCGAAGGTGTGGTTCCGTCGGACGCGGTCGTGGTCGAGATGTCGAGCAACGAAGGCGCGAAGTTCACCATCATCGACTCGCTGACCGGGTTCAGCGGCGCTTCGAACGAATCGAGAACCTACAACGTTTCCGGTTTCGCCTCTCCTCACACCGTCGTTCGTTTTCGCGTGGGTCCCGGCGGATACCCCGAGCCCGCTCCGATGTTCCTCATCGAGGAGGTGCAGTTCTCCTTCCGCAACGGCGATCTGGAGAAGGACGTCTGGACGGTGGCCGATGAGTTCGCGTTGCCGTCGTTCAACAACAACGACGGCAACCGTCAATTTTCGACCACATGGTTGGAGATGGGCGAGGGCGATGGCGCCTTCGCCGGGAGCGTCGGAATGTCGCTGACTCCGAGCGGGCTCGCGATGCGGGTCTCGTCCGCGAACAAGGGGGTCGAGCGAAGGGCGAATCTTCAGGACGCGGCGAACGCGGTGCTCATCCTTCAGTACATGCGCTGGTACCTCAACGAGCCCACGGACTACGTGTCCGTCCAGATGTCGGGCGACGGCGGAATCTCCTGGGTGGAGATCGACCGTCTCAAGGGGCCGGCGACCGACAAGGCGATGGTCACCGCGAGCTATGACGTGACCAGCTACACGTCTCCGGACACCCGGGTGAGACTGGTCTCGTCGCCCACCCTCGGACGCTATGAAGCGGTCTTCGTCTCGGACGTGCACCTCTGCGGCACCGTCGCCGTGAGCGAAGCGGCTTACGAGGTGGGCGATGGGACCGACCCGCCCCAGGCCTACTTCGTTTCCGCGGTGCGGGCGGACGAGCTCCACCAGGAAGGGGTCAGCGGTCTCGGCGTGACCGTGGCGGTCGTGGACACAGGACTCTGGCCCTGGCACTCGCTCGTCAAGAACACCATGGGACAGAAGCGGCTGGGCGTTCGCTACGACGCCATCCGCGACGAAATGCACATCGGACGGGACCGCCACGGGCACGGAACACATGTGTCGAGCGTAATCCTCTCGAGCGAGGGCTCGGACGGACAGGCCAACGGAATCGCGCCCGACGCGGGCTTCGTCTCGGTGAAGGCCTTCGACGACGACGGACGCGGCAACTACCTCAACGTGATTCGCGGCCTCGATTGGGTGGTCCGCAACCGGCAGGCGCTCAACATTCGCGTGATGAACCTTTCGTTCAGCGCCCCCCCTCGCTCCTCCTACTGGGACGACCCGCTGAACCAAGCGGTCATGGCGGCCTGGCAGGCGGGGATCGTGGTGGTCGCTTCCGCGGGAAACGAAGGACCGCAGGCGATGACCGTCGGAGTCCCGGGAAACGTTCCCTACGTCATCACCGTCGGAGCCACGACCAACAACAATACGGTCGGCGACGTGACCAACGATTCGCTCGCCGAGTTCTCCTCCGCCGGACCCACGGTCGAGGCTTTCGTGAAGCCCGAGTTGGTGGCCCCCGGCGGCTACGTAGTCGGCGTGGTGGAAAGGTTCAGCCGTCTCCCGAGCCACCATCCGGAGTGGCTCTTCGGAAACTACTTCTACATGTCGGGGACTTCCCAGGCCGCAGCCGTGGTGAGCGGCGTCGCGGCCCTCATGCTCCAGGCGAATCCTTCCCTCACTCCGAACGACGTGAAGTGCCGGCTGATGGCGACAGCGCGGCCGGCGGTCGGCGACGACGGACGGCTGGCCTATAGCATCTTCCAGCAGGGCGCGGGGCTCATCGACGCCTACGCCGCCGTCGGCTCCGACGTCTCAGGCTGCGCCAACCGAGGTCTCGACATCAGCGCGGACCTCGCCGGCACGAAGCACTATCGCGGCCGGGCAAACCGGGACGACGACGGCAACTACTACATCATGGCCGACGACGGCAGCGTCTGGAGCGACGCCTTCATGTGGAACGACGCGTTCATGTGGAGCGATGCCTTCATGTGGAATGACGCCTTCATGTGGAACGACTCCTTCATGTGGAGCGACGCCTTCATGTGGAACGATTCCTTCATGTGGAACGACTCGTTCATGTGGAGCGACGCCTTCATGTGGAGCGACGGTCTCACCGAAGCCACTTCGATCAATAACTGGGTCGAGCCGGAATAGACGAGGGGAGCTCGGCTCCGGTTCGGGGAGCGGACGGAAGAAGGCACGCCATGCGACTTTCGACCTTGGGGGAAAAGGGCGCTCGAGCGAAGGTCGACGGGCGTGCCTTCTTCGCGATCGTGCTCTCTCTCGCGGCCGCGCCCGTTTTCGGTATCGAGGCCCGGAACATCCGCTTTCGCCACATCACTCCCGAGGACGGCCTTTCTCAGTCGACGGTGCACGCCATCGTCCAGGATCGCGAGGGCCTCATGTGGTTCGGGACCCAGGAGGGGCTGAACCGATACGACGGATACGAATTCACCACCTTCAGCCCGGCCGACGAATCCGGCTCGAAGTCCATGCCCATCGTGCGGGCCCTGCACGAGGACCGAAACGGAGTGCTCTGGGTGGGTACCGACGACGGACTCCACCGATTCGACCGCGCGACCTCGAAGTTCTCGAGGTACGAGAACGATCCCACGAATCCCATGAGCCTCAGCAACAACCGGGTGCGCGTGATCTACGAGGATCGCGACGGCGCCCTCTGGCTCGGCACCGAAGGCGGAGGGCTCAATCGCTTCGACCGCGACGGCCAGACGTTCACGCGGTTCAACCACAATCCCTCCAACCCGACGAGCCTGAGCAACGACTACATCCGAAGCGTGGTGCAGGATCAGGAAGGCGCGCTCTGGGTGGGGACGGAGGGCGGCGGCTTGAATCGCATGGATACCGTCACCGGCCGGTTCCGGCACTTCGTCCACGAGGCCGGCAATCGCCGCAGCATCGGAAGCGATCGCCTGCGCGTGGTGTACCAGGATCGGGAGGGCGTCCTCTGGGTCGGGACCGACGATGCGGGGCTGGACCGCTTCGATCCCGTGACCGAAAGCTTTCGGCATTTTCGCCACGACCCCGGCGTTCCCGGGAGCCTCGCGAGCGACTGGGTGCGAGCCATCCATCACGACTCCCGGGGAACGCTCTGGATCGGAACCGACGGGGGCCTTTGCGAGTACCGGCCGGAGAGCGGGAACTTCAACTGCTACGTTCACGATCCCACGGACCCGGTGAGTCTCGTCGAGAACCGGGTCACCTCCATCTACGAGGACCGGGGCTCGGTCCTCTGGGTGGGCACGTACAGCGGGGTCAACAGCTGGAACATCGGAACCGGCTTCTTCTCGCACTACAAGAAAGACGGAAGCTCCACCAACCAGGTGAGCGGAAACCTCATCATGGCGTTCGCCGAGAGCGTCGATGACCGCGCTTTGTGGATTTCTGCTTACGGCTACGGTTTGAATCGGTTGGATCGGAAGTCGGGCAAGTTCACGCAATACCGCTCCCGTCCGAACGATCCGAAGAGCCTCGGCAGCGACCGGGTAATGTCCCTCGCCGTGGATCGCGAGGGCATCGTCTGGGCGGGCATGTTCGACGCGGGTCTCGATCGCCTCGATCCGCGCACCGGCAAATTCACCCACTTCAGGAACGACCCCGACAATCCCCGAAGCTTGAGCCGCAACGCGGTCACGAGGATTTACGAGGACCGCCAGGGCGTCCTTTGGGTCGGGACCTATAAGGGAGGATTGAACCGTCTGGATCGCCACTCGGGAGAGTTCATCCGCTACCAGCACGACCCCTCGAATCCGATGAGCCTTTCGAACGATCGCGTCATCGGCATCGCCGAGGGCGAAGACGGCATCCTCTGGATCGGCACCGACGGGGGCGGCCTGAACCGCTTCGATCCCGAAAAAGGAACGTTCTCCCACTATCGCCACGACCCCGCCGATCCCGCGAGTCTCAGCAGCGACAACGTCTGGGTGGTGCATCGGGATCGATTGGAGCGGCTCTGGATTGGCACCCAGGGCGGAGGTCTCAATCGCTGGGACCCCGCGGCCCGACAGGCTCACCTGGGGCGCTTCAAGCACTACGACACGGGCGACGGGCTTCCGAGCGCGGTCATCAACGGGATTCTCGAGGACGACTCGGGCAACCTCTGGATCAGCACCAACCGCGGCCTTTCCCGGTTCTCCCCCGAGACCGAGGCGTTCAAGAACTACGACCCCACCGACGGGCTCCAGAGCCCGGAGTTCAACCAGGGGGCGTTCTTCGAGGCGTCCGACGGCGAGATGTTCTTCGGGGGCGCGAACGGCTTCAACAGCTTCTACCCCAACCTGGTGCGCGAGAACCCTCACACTCCCCCGGTGACGCTCACCGCGTTTCTCAAGTTCAACCAGCCCGTGGATCTCGGGCCACCGACGACCGACGTCCGCGAGATCTCGCTCACCCACAAGGACTCAGTGGTCGCTTTCGAGTTCGCTGCTCTCGACTACACCGCTCCCGAGAAGAACCGCTACCGCTACAAGCTGGATGGGTTCGACGAGGACTGGATCGACGCCGGCCGCATACGCCGCGCTACCTATACCAACCTGAGCCCCAGGTCGTATACCTTCCGGGTGAAGGCCGCCAACAACGATGGGGTCTGGAACGAGGAGGGCCTCGCCGTCCGAGTGAGGATGATCCCTCCCCCATGGCGAACGTGGTGGGCCTACGGCATCTATGGCCTCATGGTGGTGGGACTGCTCTACGCCTACGCCCACCGGCAAGCGCTGAGACTGGAGCGCGAGGCGGAGTACAACCGGAAGCTCTCGCTCGAGGTCGAAGTCCGGACCCAGGAGCTGGCGCAGCGCAACAAGGACCTCGAAGCGTTCAACCAGAAGCTGGAAGAAGCGAGTCTCACCGACTCGCTGACGGGGTTCTGGAATCGGCGGTTTCTCCTGCAGCAGATCCCGAAGGAAATCGCGCAGGTGGACCGCACCTATGAGGCGGCGGACCCCGACGGCAAGGAGAACCGGCAGCCGAAATCGAGCCTCCTGTTCCTGATGTTCGACCTCGACGGCTTCAAGGGACTGAACGACACCTACGGCCACGCCGCCGGCGACCGGGTGCTGATTCAGGTCAGACAGATGCTCATCGACGCCTGCCGCCAGTCGGACACCATCATCCGATGGGGCGGCGACGAATTTCTCCTCGTGGGACGAAACGCCGACCCGCAGACCGCGGAGAACCTCGCCGAGCGGATTCGAAGCGTCATGGAAGAGAAGAAGTTCGACGTGGGCGTCGAGCAGACGGTACATCTGAGCTGCTCGATCGGCTTCGCGTTCTATCCGTTCGACCCCGCGCGCCCGACGTTCTTCTCGTGGGAACAGGTCATCGGCGTCGCCGACCGGGCGCTCTACGTGGCCAAGGAAAGCGGCCGGAACATCTGGGCGGGGATTCTCTCGACGTCCCGGGGCCGGCCAGCGGATCTTTTCAAGCGCCTCAACGACGACCTCGAGACGCTCGTGAGCGAGGGCGTCGTCGAGCTCCGCGATTCGGGGCATCGACGTCCGCGGCTGGTTCGAGAAGCGCGCCTGGGGAGCCGGTGAGAATGCTGCAGACGCAGATCGACGAGCGAGCGGAGAACGAAATCGAGGCCTCGAGAACCCGCCATCTCGCACTCCTGGTGAGCGCGGCGAACCGGGTGGCGGACATCGAGGAAGCGGGCTTCGATGTCGCGGCTGCCGACGAGCCGGGAGACGCCGGGGGGCTCATCGCTCGTCTCTCGCCGGACGTGGTGGTCGTGGGCACGGGAGAAACGGACTCGTCGATGGCGCGCGCGCTCGCGTTCGTCCGCGACGTCCGGGAACAGGACCCCGTCGCCTCGATCCCGATAGTGGTGCTGACCAATGGCCGGACCGCTGCCGCCATCGAGCTCGCCTACACCGCCGGGGCGACGGACGTCTGGCACGATGGAGCCGGAGAAGTGGTCTGGAAGAAGCGCCTGCCGTTCGTGGTGAGCGCCGCGCGCGCTTTCGACGAGCTCTCCCGAAGCAGTCAAAAGCTCGAGCGGGCGAAGCGGCTCGCACGATTCGCCACCTGGGAGTGGGACCTGAGCACGCAACAGGTATCGTGGTCCGAGGAGCTCCGGTACCTCCTCGCGCGCGGGGTTCCGGCGAGAGCGCGAGGCATCGAAGCGGTCCTGGCAATGGTCGACGACTCCGACCGTTCGCGGGTGGAGGAGACCATCGCGGAGTCCATCAAGGAACGCCGCCCTTTCCGGTTCGATCACCGTGCGGTCCGGCCCGATGGAACGGAGCTCGTGCTCCACCAGGAGGGCGACGTGGTGGTGGGCGGCTCGGAGGACGAGGTCTCGGTGGAAGCGGTGGTAATCGACGTGACCGAGATCAAGAAAGCGGAGCTCCAGATTCACAGCCTCGCCAATTACGACTCCCTCACCGGCCTTCTCAATCGATTGTCGTTCCTCAACCTCCTGAAGAACGCACGGGCGCGCAGCGAGCGCAGCGGGGGACCAATCGCCGTCGCCCTCCTCGACATGGATCGCTTCAAGGAAGTGAACGAGAGCCTGGGGCACGGCGCCGGCGACCAGCTTCTGAAGGAGGTGGCGGGCCGGCTCCTGAGCTCGGTGCGGAAGGGCGACTGCGTCGCCCGCGAAGTCGACGGCTACGTTCGCACGGTGGCGCGCCATGGGGGCGACGAGTTCCTGGTCCTGCTGAGCGACGTCGATGAGGCGCACCACGCGGCTCTCGCCGCTAGGCGGCTTCTCGATGCCCTGAGACGACCCTTCCGCATCGAAGGCCGGGAGGTCTTCGCCACCGCCAGCATCGGGATCGCCTTCGCGGATCCGGAGGCGGCGGGAACCGAAGAGCTCCTCCGGCAGGCGGAGATCGCGATGTACAGCGCGAAGGAACAGGGGCGCAATGGCATCCAGTTCTTCGACGAGTCCATGAACCAGGCGGTGGTCGAGCGATTCGACGTCGAGAACCGGCTTCGCGGGGCGGTGGCCCGCAACGAACTGCTCCTCGTCTATCAGCCTCTGGTGCAGGCGCGGAGCCGGGAGATCGTCGGGGTCGAAGCCTTGGTTCGCTGGCGGCATCCGGAGAGGGGACTGCTGGCCGCCGACGAGTTCGTTCCCCTGGCCGAAGAGACCGGGCTCATCGTCGGCATCGGGCGTTGGGTCCTGAAAACCGCGTGCCAGCAGCTCCGGAGCTGGCGGCGGGAGGGCATCTCCCCGCTGCGGCTCTCGGTCAATCTCTCACCGCGCGAGCTGCGGGCGCCGGGATTCGTCGCCAGTCTCGCCCAGATCCTCGAGGAGACCGAGACCGATCCGGTGCAGCTCGAGCTGGAGCTCACCGAGCGCGGGGTGGTGGGAAACGACAGCCGGACGCTCGAAGTCCTGCTGCGTCTGAAGGAGATCGGGGTCCGGCTCGCGGTCGACGACTTCGGCACCGGCAACACCACGTTCCAATATCTGAAGAACTTCCCGCTGAACACCATCAAGATCGACAAGTGCTTCACCAGCGGTATCGCGAGCAATCCGAAGGACGCGGCCATCACCAAAGCTCTGCTGGCGATGGCACACCGTCTCGAGCTCAACGTCGTCGCCGAGGGAGTCGAGAACGAGGCCCAGTTCAGCTTCCTCGGGGAGAACCAGTGCGACGAGGTCCAGGGCTATCTATTCGGCAGGCCCATTCCCGCGGACGAGCTCTTTCGATTGCTGACCACCCGGTGACACTCCGGGTGCAATTCGGTACCATGGATCCCAGGCCCGCCCCGCGATGCCCTATACCGGACGACTGGAAAATCGCCCTCTTCTGGATGTAATTCAGATCGTCGCCTATTCGCAGCAGAGCGGAATCCTCTCGGTGAAAGGCACTACCACCAAGGGACTTCTGATCTTCGAAGGCGGCAACATCGTCTGTGCCTACTCTCCCGCAGCCCTCCCGCTCCTGGTCAAGGCGGCCAAGGAAGCGGACGAGCGTCACCGGCTCACGTTTCGAAGGATCCAGATCCTGGCGGCGCTCCGCGAGCTTTTCGACGTGACGGAGGGCGACTACCGCTTCGTCAGGAAGAACGAGCCCGTCACCGAGCTCGAGGGGCTCTCCATCAAATCGTTCTACGTATCCGGGGCCCTCGACACCGGCGACCTGCTCCTGGTGCTGGAGAAAGCGATGGACGAGGAGATGGAAGTCCATCCGGCGCCGAAGCCGACGGAATCCGACCTCGAGCACGCGACTCAGCGGCAGTTCGAGCGTTACGGTCCGGTGATTCTCAAAGGACGGCTGCGCATGCGGGATCAGATCTTCGAGGGATTCCTCACCAACCTCAGCGAAGGGGGAACGTTCTTCCACGCGGAGTCGCTCCCCTCGTCCAGCACGCTCGCGGAGCTCGAGTTCGATCTCCCCTGGGAGCTCGGTCCCTGCCGTATCTCCTGCAGCGTCGCCTGGCTCCGCTCCGAAGGGCCGGATGCCAAGCGGGGCGCAGGACTCTCGTTCCGCGAGTTCGAGGGCGAGAGCCGCGAGAGAATCTCCAGCTACCTCGTTCGCTTCCAGGAGCTCGCGGCGGACGTCGACTTCCAGGCCTGAGCTATAATCATCGCCGCCATGTCCAACACATCTACGCATCTCATCACTCCTCACGGAGGCTCCCTCAAGGACCTCATCGTTTCCCAGGAGCGGCAAGCGGAGCTGAAGGCGGCTTCGCGCGACTGGCCTTCATGGGATCTCACGCCGCGGCAGCTCTGCGACCTCGAGCTTCTCATGAACGGCGGCTTCTCTCCCCTGACGGGATTCATGGGAAAGGCGGACTTCGACGGCGTCGTCGCCGACATGAGGCTCGCCGACGGTACGCTGTGGCCAATGCCCATCACCCTCGACCTGCCGGAGTCCGCGGCGAAAGAGCTGAAGCACGGCTCGATGCTGGCCCTCCGGGACCCGGAAGGGGTCATGCTCGCTGCCCTGCGCGTCGACGAAGTGTTTCAGCCCGATCGAAAAGCGGAAGCTAAGGCCGTCTTCGGCACCGACAACCCGGAGCATCCGGGAGTCGCCTACACCGTCAATCGCTCGAATCCCTACTACGTCGGGGGGCGCCTCGAAGGCCTCCAGCTCCCCTCCCACTACGATTTCCGCTCGCTTCGGAACACGCCAGCCCGATTGCGTGACGAGTTCACCGGCCTGGGATGGCGACGCGTGGTCGCGTTCCAGACGCGAAACCCGATGCACCGGGCCCACCACGAGCTGACGCTGAGAGCTGCGCGTCAGGTGGAGGCGAACCTCCTGATCCATCCCGTCGTGGGGATGACCAAGCCCGGCGACCTGGATCACTACACCCGGGTACGATGCTATCAGGCGATTTCCGCCAATTACCCGCGCGACACGGCGAAGCTATCGCTGCTGCCGCTGGCGATGAGGATGGGGGGCCCGCGGGAAGCCGTATGGCACGCGATCCTCCGGCGCAACTACGGCTGCACCCATCTCATCGTGGGGCGCGACCACGCCGGTCCCGGCGCCGACTCGAAGGGCAAGCCGTTCTACGGTCCCTACGACGCCCAGGAGCTCCTGAAGAAGCACGAAAACGAGCTCGGCGTCACCATGGTGCCGTTTCAGATGATGGTCTACGTCGAGGAACGCGACAGCTATTTCCCCGAGGACGAGGTTCCCAAGAACACCCGCGTCCTGAACATCTCGGGAACGGAGCTCCGCCAGCGGCTCGCGGAGGGACGCGATATCCCCGAGTGGTTCACGTTCCCCGACGTCGTTCAGGAGCTCCGCCGCACCCATCCACCGAGGAAGGACCAGGGCTTCACGCTCTTCTTCACCGGGCTTTCGGGGGCGGGGAAATCGACCATCGCGAACGTGCTCCTGGTCAAGCTCCTCGAGCGCGGGGGCAGGCCGGTCACCCTTCTCGACGGCGATATCGTGCGCAAGCACCTCTCCTCGGAGCTCGGCTTCTCCAAGGAGCATCGCGACATCAATATCCGCCGCATCGGCTATGTCGCCTCCGAGATCACGAAGAACGGCGGTATCGCCATCTGCGCCCCGATCGCCCCCTACGACTCGGTGCGGAAGGAAGTCCGGGCGATGATCGAGCCGGTGGGCGGCTTCATCCTCCTCCATCTGGCCACCCCGCTCGAGGTTTGCGAGGGCCGCGACCGGAAAGGGATGTACGCCAAAGCGCGCCAGGGCATCATCAAGGAGTTCACCGGCATCTCCGATCCGTACGAGGAGCCGAAAGACGCGGAGATGCGGATCAACACCGCCGAGCTCAGCCCCGAGGAAGCGGCGCAGGAGATCGTCCTGCACCTCGAAAAACTGGGCTACATGGGCGGCTGATCCAAATCGAACGCGAAGGCGCAAAGACGATCGGCCCGGTCGTCTTCTTTGCACGTTGCGCTTGATATCTCCGGGGTCTACCTCCGGCCCCCATCGGCAGATCCGTGAGCACTACGCCTGGCCAGACGCCTGGAAGACGGGGAAAGGAACGCAAAGGCGCAAAGACGCAAAGGAAATCCCATTTCTTCTTTGCGCCTTTGCGTCTTTGCGCTTTTGCGTTTTCTTCTTGGGTTTGTCTTCAAGCGCGGTTGCGGTATAGCTTTTCGTCCACCGCCGCGGCCATCGTCTCCGGGTCCGCTTTCAGCTCCAGGAAGTCGCGGATTCGCCGGGCCTCGCGAAGCGGATCTCCGATCACGTCGGGGTACGCGACCTCGAGCGTTTCGAACTGATCCCCGTGCTTCAGGAGGTATCTCACCCGCCAGAGGTGATTCTCCCAGAGCTCGAGCATGCGCTCGTCTCCGGATCCATCCACCTCGTTCCGTCGCTCGAGCATCTTCTTCTGGGAGGCGAGAACCTCGGGAAGCGCACGCTTCATGAAGACGACTTTGTAGTTGTTGGTCTCGGGGAGGTCCTTCAGCAGAAACGAAATGATCTTGACGGCCTTTCCGCGGGCGTTCCGAACCCAGCTGCGGTCTTCCTTCTCCTTGTGGAGATCCTTGACGCGCTCGTCCTCGAAGTAGCCCTTGGGGTTGTCCTCACCCGCCTGTCGAATGCCGTCGGTGACGACAGTGACTCCGGCCGCGGCCAGCATCTGCATCGCCATCGAAGTCCCCGATCGCGGAAGACCGGAGACCACGATGACCGGCTCGCCGTAGCGGAGGCGTCGGTAGAGCTTCTTCATGCGGCGCACATGATAGCCCGACTCGAGCGGGAATTTCCCCGTCGTTCGCGGTACACTACGCGGCCACAATGCCCCGGACACACCCGATAGAAGCCCGCAAGACGTTCGGAGCCGTCCTGTTCCTGACGGTCCTCACGCTCCTCGTCGCGCCTCGGCCCGCCTTCGCGTACATCGGACCGGGAGCCGGATTCGCCCTCCTGTCGTCGTTTCTCGTGGTCTTCACCACCATCATCATTGCCATCCTGTCTCTTCTCATCTGGCCCTTTCGCATGGCCTGGCGCTTGTTCCGACGGCGCTCGCGGGCGAAGCCCTGGGTCCGGCGGGTGATCATCGTGGGCTTCGACGGACAGGACCCGAAGCTCACCGAGAAGTTCATGAAGAAGGGCCTTCTCCCAAATTTCGAAAAGCTCGCGAAGATGGGGGCCTATCGAAAACTTCTGACGAGCTACCCGTCGATCTCTCCCGTGGCCTGGTCGTCCTTCGCCACCGGGACCAACCCGGCGCGCCACAACATATTCGACTTCCTCGATCGCGACCGGAAGACCTATCTTCCACTCCTCTCGTCCACGCACATCGGAAGCGTCGAACGATCGCTCAAGATCGGTCCCTACCGAATTCCCCTGGGGAAACCGGAGCTCCGGCTCCTTCGCCGATCGAAACCGTTCTGGGCCATTCTCGGAGAGAACGACGTCTGGAGCACGGTGCTCCGGGTCCCGATCACCTTCCCGCCCGACAAGTTCAAAGGGGCGCAGCTCTCGGCGATGTGCGTTCCCGATCTCCTCGGAACACAGGGCACGTTTCTGCTCTACACCACCCGGCCGGCGGAGAAGCGCTTCAAGGAAGGCGGAATCCGCGTCGAGCTTCCGCGCAACGGCGATCGCATGGAGACCCGGCTCCAGGGTCCGGAGAACCTCTTTCGCGACGGCCACCCACCGCTCGAGATCCCGATGATCATCGACCTGGATCGCGGGAAGAAGAGAGCCCGGGTGTCGATCGACGGCGAGAGCGTCGAGCTCGAGCCGAGAAAGCTCAGCGATTGGATCCCGCTTTCGTTCAAAGCGGCTCCCGCGATCAAAGTCTCGGGAATCTGCCGGATGATGGTGACCGAGATGGGCGAGCACTTCTCGCTCTACGTCACCCCCCTCAACCTCGACCCCGACAAGCCGGCGATGCCCATCTCGCACCCTTCCTACTACGCCACGTACCTGGCGAAGAAAATCGGGCATTTCTGCACCCTCGGACTCGCGGAAGACACCTGGGCGCTGAACGAGGGGGTCATCGACGACGCCACGTTCCTGAAGCAGACCTACGACATCGACAAGGAGCGGCAGGACATGTTCTTCGCCGCCCTCGATCGGCTCCGCCAGGGAGCCCTGGTCTGCGTGTTCGACGCCACCGATCGAATCCAGCACATGTTCTGGCACTACCTGGAGGAGGACCACCCGGCGAACAACGGAAAAGGCATCGGGAGCTCCGAGCACCGCAAGGCCATCGAGGAAATCTACAAGCACGATGACGTCCTCGTAGGCAAGGTGATGGCGCAGATGAAGCCCGGCGACGTCCTCGTGGTGCTCTCCGACCACGGCTTCAACTCGTTTCAGCGCGGCGTGAACCTGAACGGGTGGCTGCTGAAGGAGGGTTTTCTCGCGCTCAAGGACGGCGCCGACGGCAGCGCCGAGTGGTTGAAAGACGTCGACTGGAGCCGCACCAAGGCCTACTCCCTCGGCCTGACCGGGATGTTCCTGAATCTCGAGGGCCGTGAGGCGAACGGCATAGTGAAGCCCGGTGCCGACGCCCAGGCCGTCAAGAAAGAGATCATCTCGCGCATGCGGGGCCTCAAGGATGAAGCCCGGGGCGTCGTGGGAATTCAGGAAGTCTTCGACACCGCGGCGATCTACGACGGGCCGTACCTGGAGAACGCTCCGGATTTCATCATCGGCTACGCGAACGGCTACCGCATCTCCTGGGACTGCGCGACCGGGATGGTGTCGGGGCCGGTGTTCGAGGACAACGTGAAGGCCTGGAGCGGCGATCACTGCGTCGACCCGCGGCTCGTTCCCGGGGTCCTGTTCTGCAACTATGCCGTTGGCTCCGAGAGCCCGTCGCTCGTGGACATCGCCCCGAGCGTTCTCACGATGTTCGGCGTCTCCCCTCCCAAGCATATGGAGGGGAAACCCCTGTTCACCCGGGAGAGCTTCCAGGCGGGTCGATGAGGATCCCGCTATTCCTCCTTCTGATCGCGGGCCTGGGGGGCGGCTGCTCCCGCGGCAACGGCGGCGGACCCGCCCAAGGCAAGCGCGTCATCATCCTCGGTTTCGACGGTCTCGACTACGGGTACACGAAGAAACTGATGGAGGAAGGCAGGCTTCCCAACTTCTCGCGGCTGGCGCAGGAAGGAACCTTCGGGCCCCTCGAAACTTCGATCCCTCCTCAGAGCCCGGTCGCCTGGTCGAATTTCATCACCGGAATGGATTCCGGCGGCCACGGCATCTTCGACTTCGTGCATCGGAATCCAGAGACGCTGATTCCGGTTTTCTCGATGAGCGAAGTCAGCGCGGGGGGAACGACGCTCAAGATCGGAAAGTACCAGTTTCCTCTCAGCGGAGGCTCCGTCGAGCTTCTGAGACGGGGCCGCCCTTTCTGGGAAGTCCTGGAAAACCACGGCATCGAGACCACTGTAATTAGGATGCCCGCCAACTTTCCTCCCTCGGGAACCGCGACGCGCGAGCTTTCCGGCATGGGCACCCCCGATTTGCGCGGAGGCTACGGTGAGTTCTCGTTCTTCACCTCGAAGCTCTTCGCCTTCGCGGGCGAGGACATCGCCGGCGGCGACGTATACGAAGTGGACATCTACGACGGCGTCATCGAAGCGAAGCTCCTCGGTCCCGACAACCCGTTCCTCATCGAGACCGAGAAGCTCACGTCGGACTTCACCGTGTACCTCGATCCCGTCGATCCGGTGGCGAAGATCGTCGCCGGCAGTGAAGAGGTGGTCCTGCGTGAGGGCGAATGGAGCGGATGGGTGCCGGTGGAGTTCTCGATGATCCCGACGCAGACCCTCGGCGGAATGGTGCGCTTCTACTTGAGATCCGTCCGGCCCGACTTCGAGCTGTACGCGTCTCCGATCCAGATCGACCCCATGGCGCCGGCGTTACCGATCTCGACTCCCGAAGATTACGCCTCCGAGCTCGCGAAAGCCGTCGGGCGTTTCTACGTCCAGGGACTGCCCGAGGATACGAAGGCGCACGAAAGCGGCGTCTTTACGACCGAGGAGTTCCTCGCCCAGGCGCACCTCGCGGGCAAAGAGCTCGCCGATCAGTTTCCCTACGTTCTCGACCAATTCCAGGAAGGGCTCCTCTTCTTCTATCTCGGCAACGTCGACCAGGTGAGCCACGTCATGTGGAAAGTACTGGATCCGGGGCACCCGATGTACGATCCGGATGTCGATCCCAAGTACGCAGGTCTCATCGCAGATCTCTACGTGGGGATGGACGCCGTGGTGGGGCAGGCCCTCGAGCGACTCACGACCGGCGATACCCTCTTCGTCATGTCGGACCACGGCTTCGCCTCTTGGCGGCGATCGTTTCACCTGAACGCCTGGCTGAAGGAGAAGGGATATCTCGCCGTGAAGGACCCCGGGATGGAGAACGATCCGGGACTGTTCATGAACGTCGACTGGGCGCACACCCGGGCCTACGGCGTCGGACTGAACGGCCTCTACATCAATTTGAAGGGCCGGGAGAAGAACGGGATCGTGCCCGAGGAGAAGCGGAAGGCGCTCATGGACGAGATCGCTGCGGCGCTGCTCGCGGAGGTCGACCCCAAGACCGGCGGTCCCGTCGTGACCAAAGCATATCAGCGCGAGGAAGCCTACAAAGACCGTGGAGAGCTCGAGATCGGACCGGACATCATCGTGGGGACCGCGAAGGGGACGAGGATCTCGGGCCACTCGGCGCTGGGCGCCGTCGGGAAGGAAGCACTCACCGACAACGTCGACGAGTGGAGCGGCGACCACCTGATGGATCACGAGACCGTTCCCGGAATCCTCCTCACGAATCGCCCCCTCAAGAAACCCGCTCCCCGGCTCCAGGACCTGGCGCAGTCGGTGCTCCTGGAGTTCGGAATCGACGAGCCGATTCAGCCTCGAGAAAGGGAAGACTGAAATGTTCGGTGGTAACGTCAAGCTCGACAAAGACCTTCTGGCCCGGGTGAAGAAATACGCGGACATAGCGGGCTACTCCTCGGTCGAGGAGTTCATCACTCACGCTCTGGAAAAGGAGCTGGCGAAGCTCGAGGACGCGGGCTCCGAAGAGGAGATCAAGAAGCGGCTGAAGGGCCTCGGCTACATCTCCTGATTCGATGTCCATCATCAATACCATTCTCCGCGCGCTCGTGGACGGGCTCCTCTTCCCTTTTCGAGAGCTTCCGCCCATCGTCGGACTCACCGTCGTCTCCCTGCTGACGTCGATCCTGCTGCTCGTGGTGTTCAAGAAGACGTCGAACCAGAAAGCGCTCGAGGCGGTCAAGCGGAAGATCCACGCCTGTCTCTTCGAGATTCGCCTCTTCAACGACGACTTTCGATCGATCTTCCGCGCCCAGCTCGAGATCCTTCGCCACAATCTGACCTACCTTCGCTACTCCACCGTGCCCATGGTCTGGACGCTCCCGCCGCTGGTGCTCCTGATCGCGCAGCTTCAGTTTCACTACGGCTACGAGAGCCTTCACGTCGGGCGCCCGGCCCTGGTCAAGGCCACGCTGCGGGCCGCCGAAAAGGGCGCGTCGAAGCCCTCGATCCGGCTCGAAGCGCCGGGTCCCGGGCTCGAGGTCGAGGAGCCGCCGATCTGGATTCCGTCGCTGCGGGAGATGGCATGGCGCATCGAGCCCCGTACCGCGGGCGATTACGAGCTCCGCATCGTGAACGGGAGCGAATCGGTGACCAAATCGGTGCGGGTAATGGACGGACCCGATTCCGTCGTCCGCCGCTCGCCTCTCCGGGTCCGGGGATTCCTCGAAGAGCTCCTCTACCCCGCCGAGCCCCCGCTTCCCGGCGGCGCTTTCGAGTCCATCGCCGTGACCTACCCCGAGGCCGACGTCGAC
Source organism: uncultured Acidobacteriota bacterium (assembly GCA_963716925.1). Lineage (GTDB taxonomy): Bacteria > Acidobacteriota > Vicinamibacteria > Marinacidobacterales > SMYC01 > DAISKN01. The sequence goes on from CAVQUX010000006.1 coordinate 1,051,950, forward strand.
GTCTTCGGCTTCGAGCTTCACTGGATGATCGTTTACTTCGCGCTCTCGATCGTCTTCGCGTTTCTGCTACGGGGGACGTTCAAAGTCACGATTTGACCGCGACCGGGGAGCGGGAATCGTGCTAGCATGATCGCGAAGTGCGGGGAAAGCCCCGATTCAAGGAGACGAAGTGGGAAAGAAACTGTACGTGGGCAATCTTCCTTATGACACCGGAGAGCAGGATCTCGAGCAGCTCTTCAGCAAGGTGGGCCCTGTGGAGTCGGTCGCGATCATGCGCGACGGCGCCACCGGCCGCGCTCGAGGCTTCGGCTTCGTCGAGATGACCACCGAGGAAGACGCTCAGAAGGCCATCCAGCAGCTCAACGACAGTGAGCTCGGCGGCCGCAACCTCACCGTCAACGAGGCGCGGCCCAAGCCCAAGAGCTCCGGCGGCTACGGCGGCGGCGGTGGTGGCGGCAGAGGAGGCGGCGGAGGCCGTGGAGGCGGCGGTGGTGGCCGGCGCGGCGAGCCTCGCTGGTAGGAGTGGTTGAGGACGCCCGGTGGCGCTCTAGTGCGCCACCCGAGGCAGCCCGTGCAGCTTCGGTTTCGGGCTATGCGCGACCCGATACTCTTCGAGGTCCGCGTCGGTCACTTTGAGGGTCTTCGCGGGCTCTCTCCCCTCGGCGCATGCGCCCAGCTCGCGCTGCAGCTTCAGGAAGCAAATTTCGGGAGCGTCCTGATAGCGCACGCGATTCGAGAGAAACGCGGCGTTATCGATCACGATGGTGAAGTCGCGCGCATCGGCGCCGACCTTCCGCACGCGAAGCGCGTATTCGCGGGTCGACTTCTGAGCTTTGAATCCCAGATATTCCACGTGGGGCGCCATTCGTTCTCCTCACAGGCTCGCAGGCTCGTGAGGGGCCCGAGTGCCCCGGCGCGGCTACGATTTAGAATCGTACCACGTCGGAGGCTCGATCGCGAGCGATGTGGTGGCGCTTCGTCTCAATCGAGCGCCGCCTCAAGCGCCCGGCACGCGGTCTTCAGCACCTGAATCCGCGCCCAGCGCTTGTCGTTTCCGGAGACGAGGTGCCAGCGTGCGTAGTCGGTGCTTGTGCGCTGCACCATTTCGTCGGCGGCGAGCTCGTAGGCGTTCCACCGATCCCGGTTCCGGTAGTCTTCCGCGGTGATCTTGTACTTCTTGAACGCCACCTTCTCCCGAGCCTTGAATCGCCGGAGCTGCTCCTCGGGGGAGATATGGACCCAGAACTTGAGAAGCAGGACTCCGCGGTGCACGATCATCTCCTCGAAGTCGTTGATCTCGGCATAGGCGCGCCGCCATTCCTCTTCGGTCGCGAACCCCTCCAGCCTCTCCACCAGCACTCGTCCGTACCAGCTCCGGTCGAAGATCGTCCAGTGGCCGCCGCGTGGGAGCCGCCGCCAGAAGCGCCACAGGTAGTGGTGGGCGCGCTCTTCCTCGGTCGGGGCCGCGATGGGCACGACGCGGTAGCGCGCCGCGTCGAGCGGCTTCGTCAACCGCCGGATCACGCCGCCCTTGCCCGCGGCGTCCCAACCCTCGAACGCGATCACCGCCGAAAGACCGCGCGCGTGCGCCTTGCGGCTCAACTTCGCGATCCTCGCCCAGTACCGCTTCAATTTCTTTTCGTAGGTTTCGTCGTCCAGCGACCGGTCGAGATCGATGTGATCGAGCACCGTCAGAGGGTTGGGCTCCCGCGTCGAGGGGCTGGGCGGGTGGAGGCGGAGCCTGGGCGGCTCCGCGAGCCGCCGGGTCAGCGTCTGAATCAGGGTCTGAGCGACGGCGACGTTCCGGTAGTGCCAGTCGGCGCTCTCGACCACGTTCCACAACGCGCCTCCTGCGCTCGTCCGACGGAGCACCTGCTCGGCGATGGATTGAACCTGCGGATAGTATCGAAGGACGAGGCGATCCTCCTTCGTGATTTCCCACGCGGCGCCGGACCCGCTCGCCGCTTCCTTCAGCCGTCGGGCGAGCGATTTTTCCGACAGGTGGAGCCAGAACTTCAGCACCACGGCGCCGTCGTCGACCAGCGCCTTCTCGAAGCTTGCGATGTGACGGAGCCGCTCGTCGAGCCCCGCCTCGTCGATATTCCCCTTCAACCGGTCCACGATCGCCCGCGTCGTCCATTCCCGGAGGAAGATCCCGATCCGGCCCTTGGCGGGAAGCGCACGCCAGTAGCGCCAGAACCGCGGCCGCTCCAGCTCCTCGTCCGAGGGCGCTTCGAAGACACTGGCTTCGAGGTAGCGCGCGTCCATCCATTCGTGGAGCAGGTTCAAGAGCTCGGCGCAGCCGAGGCGGTCGGTGCCCGCGATGACCAGGACCACGGGAAAGTCCGCGTCCCGGAGCTCGTACTGGACGGTGAGGACGCCGGTTCGAAGGACCGGCTCCTGCTTCTTGTATTGTTCCTTGCTCGTCACCCGTCCGAGCTCCGCGGTCTCGAACATGCCTACCGCGTGACCCGAACGAACCGGAGGGGCGTTTCCATTCCCTTCGAGTAGATCGAGAGAGTCGAGCCGTCGAGGGCGAACCGCTCGGCGCTCTGCAACGCCTCCAGGTACTTCGCTTCCTGATTTCCGACGGGCTCGGCGCAGGCCATGCGAGTCGATGCCAGCGGTCCGAACGAGATCGACTCGCGCTCGATCGCGACTGGACCGAAGAACCGATTGCAGGAGCCGTTGCCGGCGGCCCTCCCCTCCTCGGGGAACTCCAGCGTCGCCTCGACTCGATCGAGCACGCCGATGCCGCCGAGGTCCTCGAGCCGCCACGCGGTTCCCACGAGCCCGCCGGCGATCTCCGCGGGAGCCGTCACCCGGACGCCCGAGTCGGCGCCCTGCGGACTCTTCGCGCATCCGACGAGGAGAACCCCCGCGAGCCCCAGGACTTCGATCGCGGCGAAAGGTGTCGTCACATTCACTCCCGAACTGCGTTCACATGCTAAACGCAAGCGTGGTGGGCCGCAAGGAAGCGTAGATTCTCCTCGACAAAGACCGCTCGTTGAGTACAATGGTGCGTTTTTTGAAGCGAGGCGCGGGGAGCTTGTCCGAAATCGAAAGCACCAAGCCCGAGGACGGGGCCTTCTTCGAGCCGGAGTCGATGACCGGCCCCGACCTCTCCTTTCCCAGAGAAGGCCTCCCCCCCGACTACCGCATGCGGCACGAGCACTACGTGGACGAGCTCATCGCCGCCGGACGGATGCCCCAGCTCAGGCTCGTGCCGGTGAGCAAGATCGAGAGCTCGCTCCCGAACGCCGCCGAGGGGCTGGAGGGGCTGGTGGACTCCATCCAGGAGTTCGGAATTCTACAGCCCTTGCTGGTCCGCAGAGACCGGGGTCGATACGAGCTCTTGTCGGGGGCGAAGCGCCTCGCGGCGGCGTCGACCGCGGGGCTGAACGAGGTTCCGTGCCTGGTTCTCGAGGTCGACGAGATCGAAGCTCGACGGCTCGCTGAAGCTGCGAACCGCGGCGCCGCGCGACCGGCCGCGGCTCCCTCCTCGAGGACGGTTTGGAACGCTTCGGCGGCGGCCACCATCGAAGGAAGCCTCAACGCCATCCTCTCCGCCCTCGGCCTCCTCGATAAACCGGAGAACTCGCTTCGCGACCAGGTCGCGCTCGGACTCATCCGCTCCGAGGCTTTGAGGGCGTCGCGGCTGCTCCAGGGTCTGCGCCTCCTGGGCGGCGAGCGCCCTCTCGTTCGCCGCCCGCTCGACTTCGGCGCCCTGGTGAGCGACGTGCTCTCGGAGTCCGAGGAGGAACGGGCGTTCCTCGCGATCTCCCTCGACTCCGCGGTCGAGCAGCCCTGCTCCATTCGCGCGGACCGCGAGCTGGTGTCGATGGCGGTCGCGGGCGCGGTCGAGACGGTAATCTCGCTCCTGAGAATGAGCCGCGGCGCGGTGCTTCGAGTGCGCCTCTCCGGCAACATCCGTACGCGGGCGACGACCCTGCTCGTCTCCGAGGAATCCGTGCGGATGCCCACCTCTTCGTGGTCTCTGTGGTTCGACCCCAACTGGGAGAGTCGCCCTGGAGGAGAAGCCGCGGCGGTCGCGCTCCTGGCGGCGAGGCGCGCCGCGGAGCTCCATGGCGGGCGACTCGAGCTGACGCCTACCGAAAGCGGCGGCTTGCGGCTCTCGCTGAGCTTCCCCGAGGGCTAGCGCGACTCGTACTTCACTTCGCCGCCCACGATCGTATAAAGCACCTTCGCGTCGCGGATCTGGTCCTCGGCAACGGTCAGGATGTCCCTGGACAGGACGGTCACGTCCGCGAGCTTCCCCACGGTGAGCGACCCCTTGATGTCCTCTTCGAAGGCGGCATAGGCGGCGCTCAGGGTGTAGGAACGGAGGGCCTCCTCGCGCGTCATCCTCTGCTCGGGATGAAACGTCTCCCCGTTCGCCATGCGCCTCGTGACCGACGCGTAGAAGCTGGCGATGGGGTCGACGTCCTCGACGGGGGCGTCGGTACCGTTGGTGACTACCGCGCCCGAATCCAGAAGGCTCCGCCACGCATAGGCGCCTTCCCTCGCCCGCTTCTCTCCGAGCTTCGGAGCCACCCACGGGCCGTCCGAGGTGGCGTGGACCCCCTGCATGGAGGCGATGACTCCGAGCTTTCCGAAGCGCGGAATGTCGTCAGGATGGAGATGCTGGGAGTGCTCGACGCGGAACCGGACGTCCTTTCGCTGCGGATGGCGGGCGAAAGCCGCTTCGAACAGATCGAGCGTCTCCCGGTTTCCTCGATCGCCGATGGCGTGCACGCACAGCTGGAAGTCGTGTCGAAGGGCGAGATCCGCGGTCCGGGAGATCTCCTCCGGCGTCTGGGTGTTGAGGCCGGAAGTATCGGGCTTGTCGGCGTAGGGCTCGAGAAGCCAGGCTCCGTGTGAGCCGAGCGCCCCGTCGATCATCTTCTTGATCGCGCGCACCGTGAGCCGATGGTCGCCCACGTTCACCATCTTGTACAAGGGCAGCGCGAGCGCGAGCGCGTCGTTCGGCTCCGCGATCATGACCCAGAGCCTGAGGTCGAGAGCGCCTTCCTGTGCGAGCTTCTTGTAGAGGTCGATGGCGGCGAACGAGGAGCCCGCGTCCTGGAAGCTCGTGATGCCCTTCGACAGGCACTCCTTCGCCGCGAGCTCCACCTTCTTCCGCTCGCGGGACTCGACGAAATCGCGCGGCATCCGGACCAGCTCCTGGGCGCGCTCCCGCAGGAAGCCCGTCGGGTTGCCCTTCTGGTCCTTCACGATCGTGCCCCCCGGGGGGTCGGGAGTCTTTCCGTCGATGTTCGAGAGCTCCATCGCTTTCTGGTTCACGAACACCCCGTGACCGCTCGCGTGCTCCAGAACCACGGGATTCTCGGGAGACGCTTTCGAGAGCGCGTCATGGGTCGGGACTCCGTCGACGCTTCCCTCCGGGACCGAGTCCCACTTCTCCTGGTGCCAGCCGCGCCCCTCGATCCATACGCCCGGCTCGCTTTCCTCGGCGGCGTCCCCTACCGCTTTCACGATCTCTTCCCAGCTGCGAGCCGTCCCGAGCTTGAGCCGCATCTCCGCGGCGCCGATCCACAGGAAATGCCCGTGTCCCTCGATGAGCCCGGGAACCGCGAGGGTCCCCGCGAGATCGATGACCCGGGTCGAAGGCCCGATGAACGGCGCGACCTCCTGTTCGGTGCCCACGGCCACGATGACGCCGCCGCGGGCGGCGAGCGCCCTCGCTTCCGGCCGGGCGTCGTCGACGGTCACGATCTTGCCGTTGCGGAGCACGAGATCCGCGGGCGGCGTCTGCGCGAGCGCGAGAGACGAGAAGAGGACGAGCGCGAGAGCGGGAGTGGCGAGGTTGCGGTTCATGGAGCCTCCTGAGTGAGACGGATTGTATCCAAGAACTCGCGGGGATCCGCGCCGCACTCGAGGTTTTCGGATAGAATCCCGCCCCGTCGATGGTCACCGCCGAAAGCTCGGCTTTGAGACGTCAACTCGGCCTCGCGGCCGTGATGGCCTTGGTCATGGGCGACATGCTCGGCTCGGGCATCTTCTTCACGCCGGGCACGCTCGCCGCGGTGGCGCAGGCCAATTGGCAGGTCTACTTCATCTGGGCGCTCTGCGGTCTCATTGTCCTCTGCGGCGCGCTGACGTTGGGAGAGCTGGCCTCCCTCCTCCCGAAAGCGGGCGCGAGCTACCACATCATCGGCGAGGGTTTTGGTCCGGGATGGGGGTTCGTCAAGGCGTGGATGGAAAGCTGCGTGAGCGCTCCCGGCTCCATCGCCTCGATCGCCATCGTGTTCGGGGAGCTGCTCAGCGGCTTCCTCGGTGAAGGCTCGCCCCAAGTCCTGGGAATCGGCGCCGTCGCCCTCTTCGCCGGAATCAACCTGTTGGGAGTCCGCTGGGGAGGCCGAACGCAGGTTGCGCTCACCGCGATCAAGATCGCGGGGCTCCTCGCTCTCGTCTTCGGGAGCTACGTCCTCGCGGAGCGGGTGGCGCCTTCGGCCACGGGCCTGCCCTCGACCGGTGGCCCGCTCTCGTTCCTGCGCTTCGTGGGTCTCGGCGTCGCGGCGGTGCTCTTCACCTACGACGGATGGATCGACGTGTCCCACGTGGCCGGCGAGGTCTCGGAGCCGAACCGGACGCTGCCGCGGGGACTCACTCTCGGCGTTCTCGGGGTCACCCTCCTCTACCTCGTGATGAACGACGCGTTCCTCAGAGTGATGCCTCTCGACCAGATGCGGGAAGAGGGAGCCACGGTGGGCACGAGGCTCGCGATCGCGACCTTCGGCGACGTGGGCGGACAGGTGGTCTCGGGGCTCATCTTGATCTCCATCTTCGGCGCCCTCGGGGGCCTGGTGATGACGATCCCGAGGCTGGTATACGCCGCGAGCGCCGAGTACGAGGTTTCGACCCGGGGGCGAAGCGGACACCGCTTCTTCGACAGACTCGCCTACGTCTCCCCACGGACCAACGCTCCCGCCGCCGCGATCCTTTTCTGCGCCGTGCTCGCGACCGTCGCCATTCTTTTTTTCGGCACCTTCGAGCGTCTCGTAGCGTTCATCGTCGTCCCGCTGCAGTTCACGAACATCCTCATGGTGGCCGCCGTCTTCCGACTTCGAAAGCGCGCGCACCCCAGCCCGGACCACTACCTCACGCCGGGCTATCCCTTCGTGCCCCTCATCTTCATCGTGGTGATGAGCCTCCTCCTGGTGAACGCCATCGTCTTCAATCCACGCGATACGCTGATGGGAGTCGCCCTCACCGCTCTCGCGGTCCCGGTGTACCTTTGGATCCGGAAGGGATAGGAAGGTATGACGGCCGAAACGCTTCCCGAGGACGAGGCGCACCTGTGGATCGCCCGGCCCGGCGAGATCCGCGACCCCGAGCTCATCGTCGCGTACGACGCTCTCTTGACGGAGGACGAACGGGCGAAAGTGTCGCGCTACCGCTTCGAGAAGGATCGCCACACGTCCCTCGTGACCCGCGCCCTGGTGAGAACGGTGCTGTCTCGATACGCCGCCGCGTCTCCTGGGGACTGGCGCTTCGTGGCGAACGAGTTCGGGAGACCGGAGATTTCCGAACCGAGCGAGGAGCGCTCCCTGAGGTTCAACCTTTCTCATACCCGGGGGCTCGTCGTCTGTCTCGTGAGCCGCGACCGCGAGGTGGGGGTCGACGTGGAGGACCGGACCCGCGGTGGAGATCTCCTCGACGTCGCCGACCGATTCTTCTCCCCCTTCGAGGTGAAAGCACTCAGGGCGCTCCCGCCCGCCGAGCAGATGGATCGGTTCTTCCTGTACTGGACGCTCAAGGAGTCTTACATCAAGGCGCGGGGAATGGGACTCGCCCTTTCACTCTCCGCGTTCTCCTTCGACCTCGACGCCCCGGGGAACGGAGTCCGCGTCCTCTTCGATCCGAGCCTCGGCGACGACCCCCAGAGGTGGCAGTTTCTCGGTGATGAGCTACGGCCGCCGCCACGCGATCGCCGCCGGCGTCGAGTCGAAGCGCGGTGGGGACGTCCGGATCGTGCTGCGGGAGACCGTCCCTTTACTTCGGCCCTGACGGCCCCGGGAGGATCTCCCTCAGGTAGGAGTCGATGCGGGATTCCGGGTCCCAGTGGCGAGGGTAGCCGAGAGACACTTCCTCGAACCGGACGCCGTCGATCCAATCGGTCGAGCGTACATGAAGGTGCCCCGAGACCACCACCTTGGCGCGAAACCGGAGGTGCCAGTCCTCGGTGCGCTTGGTGCCGCACCAGATCGAGAATCGCGGAATACGCCAGAGGCGCACCAGCTCTTCCCTCAACGGGAAGTGATTGATGAGAACCACGGGCAGGGATCCGGTCTCCCCCGCGAGTCTCTTCTCGGCCTCCTCGCAGCGCGCGGCGCACCAGGCTTCGATGCTCTCGTGGGGCCGCGGATCGAGGAAGCGCTCGTCGGCGCAGACGATACCGGACTCCGCCGCCCAGGCGATCGCCCGCTCCCGGCTCACGTGCGCCGGACGAAAGCTGTAGTCGTAGAGCAGGAATAACGGCGCCAGCACCGCGGGGCCTCCCTCGCCCTCCCAGACCACGTAGGGATCCTCCGGCGTCAGGACGCCGTAGCTCCGGCAGAGCGCGACCAGGGCCTGGTACTTCTCCACCCCTCTCGGCCCGTCGCCGTTCGTCCAGAGCTCGTGGTTTCCGGGCACCCAGATGGCGCGGGCGAATCTCGACGTCGCGGCTTCGAGAGCGATCTCCAGGTGATGAAGCGATTCACCGACGTCCCCGCCGAGAATCAGCCAGTCCTGGGGATGCGATCCCAGGTCCTTCAGAGCGTCGCGATTCTCGCGGTGACCGAGGTGGAGATCGCTGATGGCGTAGAGCCGCATCTTTCGAGGATACCTTATAATGTCGCGAGCACTCTAAAAGGAGATCCACGATGTGCATCGATCGTAGAGGTTTCATGCAGGTCGCCGCCGGCGCCGCTTCCCTCGCGCTTCTTCCCGCGCGGGAGTCGGCGGCCGAGGAAGCCGCGCTCCCGGACGCGGTGAAGAACCTGAAGAACCGGCTCGACGGCGTCGAGCCCATCACCGACGAGGAGCGCAAGGGCCGCATCGCCAAGGCGCAGCGGCTGATGAAGGAGAGCGGGCTCGGGGCGGTGTACGTCGAATCAGGTTCCAGCCTCTTCTATTACACCGGCGTGCGGTGGGGCCGGAGCGAGCGGATGTTCGCCATGGTGATCCCCGTGGAAGGAGACCCCGCCTGGGTCTGTCCGGCTTTCGAGGAAGAGCGCGCCAAGGAGCTCATTCGTTTCGGAAACGACATCCGCACGTGGGAGGAGCACGAGAGCCCCTATCGGCTGGTGGCGCAGATTCTTTCCGACCGCGGCGTCCGGACCGGGAAGATGGGCATCGAGGAGACCACCCGGTTCTTCTTCGTCGATGGCATTCAGAAAGAGAGTCCCGGGCTCGAGATGGTGAGCGGCGACCCGGTGACCGTGGGCTGCAGAATCATCAAGTCCAAAGCCGAGCTCGCTCTGATGAAGCGCGCGAACGAGATCACCGTCGAAGCCTATCGCGCCGCGGTCGAGTCGTTGAAGGAGGGCATGACCCACAACGAGGTCTCCGGGATCATCGCCGCGGCCCACACCGCGATGGGGGTCGAGGGCGGCGCCGGCGTGCAGTTCGGAGAGTTCAGCGCCTTCCCCCACGGGAGCAGCAAGCCCCAGAAGCTCAAGGAAGGAGACATCGTCATGATGGACGGCGGCTGCGCCGTCGAGGGCTACCGCAGCGACGTCACGCGGACCGTGGTTTTCGGAAAGCCGACCGACCGTCAGCGAAAGATCTGGGACCTCGAGAAGAAGGCGCAGGACGCCGCCCGCGACGCGGTGCGCCCGGGGGTTCCCTGCGAAGCGGTCGACGCCGCGGCCCGAACGGTCATCGTCGACGCCGGATTCGGCCCCGGCTACAAACACTTCACGCACCGTGTGGGGCATGGCATCGGGCTCGACGGCCACGAGTGGACGTACCTCGTCCCGGGAAACAAGATGCCCCTCGCTCCGGGAATGTGCTTCAGCAACGAGCCGGGCGTCTATATCTACGGCGAGTTCGGCGTCCGCCTCGAGGACTGCTTCTTCGTGACCGAGGACGGAGGCGAGCTCTTCACGAAGCAGAGCCCGTCGATCGACGATCCCTTCGGAAAGGCCGCGTAGCCCGGAGGGCGCAGATTCGCGCGCTATCGACGGAGACAAGCCGAACCCGGTTCATCGGGCTAGGGTGATTCTCGCCATGGCGGGGATCGCTTCTCTCCTCGTGCACCTGGCGCCGCTGTGACGAAACCCTACGAGAATCGAGCCGAGTAGTCCTCGCGGCTGCGGCGGATGGCTTCGTGGGCCTCTTCGCGGCCGTAGCTTTCGGTGATTTCGACGACGCGGTCCTCGCGATCCGGCGACATTTTGTAGGTCAGGAAGTAATGCTGGAGGCGGGTGACCAGCGCCGCGGGAACCTGTGATAGGTCGGTCAACGCTCCAAACGCCGCGTCTCCCTGCAGCACGGCGACGATCTTGTCGTCCGCTTCCTCCGCATCGATCATGCGCAGGCCGCCGATGGGAATCGCCCGCACCAGGATGTCACCATGGGTGACGGTCTTTTCCGTCAACACGCAGATGTCCATCGGATCCCCGTCGCCAATGAGGTTCGGCCGCCCGGTCCGCTCCCGGCAGAGGGCCGCGACCCGCTCATCGCAGAGCGTCCGGGGGATGAATCCGTAGAGGGTTGGGCATACGTTGCTGTACTGCTGAGGGCGATCCATCCGCAGAATGCCGGAGACCTTGTCCACCTCGTACTTGACGGTGTCGGTTGGCACGATCTCGATGTAGGCGGTGACCACCGCGGGGAGCCCGCCGCCGGGATCGACTCCGTGCCACGGGTGCGCCCGATGGGGCGCGGCGGTGAGCCCGTCGTTCTTGTCGCTCGCCATGGAGCGAGGGTAGCACGGCGCGACCCGCCGCTTCCCATTCAGGGAGAGCTCATCGTCACCACGCCCACTCTCGAAAGGAGTCGAAAGTATTCCTCGATCTCATCGAGCGGAGCGGGACCGTACTCCGCCCCGACCGCCCCGCGGATCTCTTCGAGATTCCTCTCGCCGTCGGCGAAATTGAGGGTCTCGTAGAGGTAGTAGTGACCCCGCCGCGCGAGACGGACCTTGTCCACAAAGCCCGGGTCGCCCGTCTTCTCGATCATCCAGTCGCGGCCATACTCCGGCCGGAAGAAGTTCACGGGTCCCCGCACCAGGGCCGTGCGGGTCGGCACCAGCTTCGCGCTCGCGGAGGCCGCCGCGGGAGTCGTCTTCACGCCGTGGGCTTCGAGCCGGGCGAGCACCCGGGGAAGGTCGGCTTCGAGCTCAGCCGCCCTCTCATGGACGTAGGCCTTCCGCGCGTCTCCGGAAGCGAATGCGCCAAGGGACTCGATGGCCTTCACCTCCCGCCCGTAGGCCTGGCGCACGATCTCGACGGCCAGATCCGAGGATTCCATCGCCCTCCGCTCTTCCGATGCGAGCCGCGCCCGGGCTTTCGCGAGCGCGTTCTGGGCGAGCGCCGGCACGTCGTCGTCGGAGGCGGACGCGAGAACGTAGGCGGAAGCGCCGGCGATGACCTCGGCGCGCTTCATCTGGGTCGCATCCGCCCGTTCGAGAGTGTCCTCCTGGGTCCCGATGTAGGGGTCGGGCCAGGTATTGAGGAGCACGGCGTGGACGCCGAGGCTCGCTTCGGCGATGTCCTCGTGATCGCTCGGGCCCCAGAACGGCTCGATGTAGTAGTAGAAGGGGTCGCGGCTTCCCGATTCCTCGACGATCGGGAGGGGGAACGTCGTCCCGAAACCCAGAAGGCCGCCGTGCCGGATGGAGATCGAGTTCCCCCTTCCCACGACTTCGAACATCTCCTCGACGACGTCGTTGATGAAGGAGGGGAGAGAGTCCGGAGTGCGGTAGAGGCGGAGCACCGACTCGCTCAGAACCTGATGGTCGCCGACCATGTCGAGGTTCAGGTAGGCGAGAATGCGGGACGTCGCGGCCGGATTCTGGTGCAAGTAATAGATGATGGCCATGTGCTCCGGTCCCCAGGTGAACCGGATCGACCGCCGGGGACGCGGGAGCCTCCCCGTAGATACCAGCCTCGAGAGCGAGCGGGCGAGATCCAGAGTCGCTCCGAGCCCGGTGAGGTTGTTCCCTCCCCCGGTGTTGCGGTAGTTCGTGTGGGCCTGGACCCAGACCTCCGGGAGCGCGGGCTCGGTTCCCCTCAGAACCGCCTGCACCATGGAGTAGTGCCCCGCCCTGGTCTCCGCTTCCACTTCCGCGCGAACCTTCAGCGACTCTCCCGACCGCAGACGATCCGCGAGCGCCTTTCCGGCCCGATACGAGAGGGAGAACGCGAACCCGGGCGCCTCGCCCCTTGGACCGAGGAAGGGCTCGATGACCGCCGAGCCGATGAGGTGCGGCCTCTCCACGTGGTCCGCGGTGCGATAGACGACGACCCCGGAAGCGCCATGCTCCCAGACGGCGCGCGCGTGCACCGGTCCCGCGGGACCGGAAGCGAGGGCGATCTTGCCGCGCAAATCCTTCCCGTCGTAGTCCTCGGGCCGGACGCCCGATCCGACGTCCACGAGCTCCGCTTCGACCGCAGCGTTCCCGCTGAATCGCCCGAGCACGATTCGATGGACGCCGAAGCTCGCGAGACGCTTCTGCGCGGCGCCGGTCTTCGGGTCGAGAAGAACGAGCTCCCCTTTCTTCGCCTCCCACCAGGGCTCGGTCCGGAAGGCCCAGAAGAACTTCTGGCCGTCGGAGGGAAATTCCTCGACTCGGACTTCCTCGAGTCCGAACTCGCGCGCTCTTGCCGCGACGTAGTCGGCGGTCTGCTCGGAGCCGAGAGAAGGAGCGAAGCCGGAGTACGAGAGGACGTTCCGGCCGTGGGCGAGCGCGAGAGCGCCGGAGGTTTCGGCGATCATCGCCTCGAGAGCTTGGTCCCCGATGAGACTCGAGTGCTGCGCGGAGACCGTGGCGGCAAAGAGGGTCAGTATGCCAAGAGTCGATTGTGTGCGCATGCGCCGCAAGCTATCAGCGCGAACGTTTGGCTTTCAACCGGAACCCAGGACCGCAAGGGCGGCCCCGCTCCCCCGAGCTCGCGGATCAACGATCAAACCAGGAATAAGGAAGGGCACCTGCAACCTGGCAAAAGGAGGTGTATCGGTCCCGGCGGTAACCAGCGGGAGTCGTACCTCAATCGAGCTCGATCGGCTCGATCGTTCCCATGATGCGGCTCAAACACGCGAAGCCCAGAAGCGGAAGGAAGGCGGCGAGGAGGAATACGGGTACGTAGGAGACGTTGTCGACGAGCCATCCCGTGAGGGTCGTGAACAGGACGCCGGCGATTCCTGCGCCGGTTCCCGATAGGCCGCTCATGGTTCCCACCGCCCGCGTGGGCAGGATGTCCGCACAGAGACTGAGCACCGTAGGTGCCCACAAGCCGATGGCGAAGGCGACACCCGAGATGAGCGCAAGGCACAGCCAGGTTTGGGTAACGAACGGCGCGGGCAGACCGAGCAACGTGCCGAGGGCGCCCGCGAGAAGCACTCGCTTTCGCGCCCGGGTCAAGTCCATGCGGGCGAGCAGGCGCCGTGAGAGGAACCCGCCCGTGAGGCTCCCGGCGTCCGTGGCGAGGAACGGGATCCAGCCGAACATGGCCACGGCTTGCAAGCTGAATCCCCGCGCGTCGACGAGGTACGTAGGAAGCCAGAACACGTAGAACCACCAGACGGGGTCCACCATCATGCGGCCCACGATGATGCCCCACGGTTTGCGGCGCGAGAGGAGCGCTCGAACGCTCGGGCGCTCGGCCGCTCGCGTCACCACGCGGCCCGCGAGTATCATCTGCCTTTCTCCTGGCTCGATGCGCGGGTGCTCTTCGGGACGGCGGTAAATCGACAGCCACGGGACGAGCCACACGAAGCCGAGGAGCCCGGTCACGATGAAACATGCCCGCCAGCCGACGGCGAGAGTAACGGCGGCCACGATCGGCACGGAGACGAGCGCGCCGAGAGCGGTTCCCGCGGAGAAGATGCTCGTGGCCAGAGAGCGCTCGCGCTGCGGGAACCATTCGGACGCGGCCCGCACGGCGCCAGGCAATGTGCCCGCCTCGCCGAGCCCGAGCAGGAACCTGAAGAGAAGGAGGCCTCCGAATCCGGCCGGGACGGCGTGGAGCATCCCCGCGAGAGACCACCAGATCATGCACGCGGTCATGCCGATCCGCGTGCCCACCGCGTCCATCAGCCGTCCCGTCAACGTCGGGCCGATCGTGTACGCGACGAGAAAGCCCGTAACGAGATATCCGTACTGCGTATTGGAGAGCCGCATCTCGTCGCGGATGTGCGAGGCATTGACCGAGAGCGTTTGCCGGTCGATGTACGAGACGATGCTCGCAAAGAAAAAGAGCAGGATCACGTGGTAGCGCAGGTGGCGGATGGGCGAGCTGCGGAGCGTACTCACGCGCAGCCGGATTCGGACTCCTGGACGCCGCAAATGTTTACAACGGCGAGCGCGTAAATCTTCGCCTGCCGTACGAGCTCGTCGATCTCCAGACACTCGTCCACCTTGTGCACCCGAGCGATGTTCCCGGCACCGTACGTTACTCCGGGGATGCCGCGCGAGACGAAAGCTTGCAGCTCGCCCGTCCCAAGGATGGCCGAGAACCTCGCGTCGACGCCCACGTCGCGCGCCGCCGCCGCGATCCCGGTGATCAGCGGACCGTCCGCGGGAAACTCGACGGGCTGGCGATCGCTGAAGACCGTCATGCCTTTGATCCGAAAGTCGCGGTCCGCGGCCTCGAGCCGCTCGATGGCGCCGTTGATTTCCGCCATGACGCGCGCCGTCCCGTGCGGCGGAACCACGCGGACCTCACAGCCCACGCTGCAGCTCGGCGGAATGTCGCCGTAGCGCTCGGCGGCCCCTCTGACGGCGCAGATGGTGAAGGTTTCCTCGCCTTGAAGCGGATGGGTCTGAAGCGGAATCTTCCTGAGCTCTTCGATGAGCGTGAGCGCCTTGTCGATCGCGTTCACGCCGTAAGGCGTGGCAGCGTGCGCGGTCTCGCCGCCAACCTCGATTTCCATTATGATGCGGCCCTTGAACGAGCCGCAGATGCTCTGAAGTCCCGACGCCTCGCCGTTGACGACCATGTCCGGCATCGGAAAACCGGCGTCCTCGAAGCCCGACTCGGCGAGGTAGGTCATTCCCGGCCATTTCAAGCGATCGAAGCGCCCCTCGTCGTCGACGGAGGCAACGCAGAGGAGGCTCCCCTTGAGCCGCACGTTCGCGGCCCGCAGCGCGCGCACGGCGAAGACCTGCGCGGCGATAGCACACTTCGCGTCGACGGCTCCGCGTCCCCAGACCTTTCCTTCGGCCACGACGCCGCCGAAAGGATCGAATCGCCACCGCTCGCGCTCCCCCTCGTTCACGACGTCCAGGTGCGTGCCGAGCATCAGTACCGGCTTTCCCTGTGAACCCTCGAGGAGCGCGACAACGTTCGGTCGCGGGTAACTGAGTCCGGACTTCTGTTCCACGGCCTCCTTCGGCGCGCTGACGAGCCCCACGCGAAGGTCCAGCGCCCGGTACTCGCGCGCCACGAGCCGCGAAATCGCGTCGTATTCGCCCGGTGGAAACACGCTCGGGATGCGAATCAGCTCGCTCAGGAAACTCACGAGCTCCGACTGGTGTTCATCCACGTGGTCCAGGATCGTCCGCTTTTGTAGCTCGATGTCAGTCATGGCTTCCGTCGAATCGACGATGCGCGTACCCGGGCCAGGGAGCCCGATCCCGCCTCGCAAAACCAGCCGCCCGCAAGTGCAGGTAACGTCCGTCCGGGTGGAGGCTGTGCCGGAGCGAGGTCACCCTCTCCTCCCGTTCCGCAGTCTCATGGCGAGCATGAAGCGCGCAATTATTGGCAACTTCCACCGTTGAAGCAAGAGAACACGAGGTCAGGACGTCCTGCAGCGGATGAATCCGAGCCAGTGTGTTCCGAGCAGGCGTTTCACCAAGGCAGGGTATGGCGGGCTTTCGGAAGAGCGCGGAAAAAAGGGGTCGGGTGAAATGCACGCCCGAGATCGTCGGCCCTCTCCTTCGGCAGAAGCGGCTCGAGCCCGAACGCGATCGCGGATTAGCGCCCCGACCCGGCTTTCAACCGGACCCAGGACCGCAGCGGACGGCCCCGCTCCCCCGAGCCATCCTCCAGCTCGCGAATCAACGCGGTAAAACGAGGAATGGGCGACGGCCCCGAAGCGAGCCGGCAGTAGAACGTCCGGCAGCCGAGAGGACGGACCGCGTACGCCAGGCACCGATCCTCGGAGGAGAGAAACGGGCAGGCGCCGTCGGTGCGCAGGGAGGACCATTTCCGACCCTGACAGGCGATCTCACGCTCCAGCAGCTCCCACTCGGCGGCGGTGATGGACGGCTCCCGCCCGGTGCGCTCGAAATGGCAGCACTCCGCGGTCGACGGACAGCCCCATCCGGAAAGCGCGGCGTCGGCTTTCTGGAGAACCGGGAGTGTGCTCTTCCTCACACTCCGATTATCTCTTGAATCGCTCCCGCTCCTGGGCGATTCTCGAAGCATGACGATTTTCGTCTCCGCTCTCGTATGGCTCGCCGCAACCGCTCCCGTGACCCTTCGGCCCGTGGTCGAGGGGCTCGAACGGCCTGTCGTCGTGGCCCACGCGGGAGACGGGAGCGGGCGTCTGTTCCTCGCGCAGCAGGGAGGAGCGATTCTGGTGTTCGACGGATTCCAGGTTCTCCCCGTTCCTTTTCTCGACCTCTCCTCCTCCGTATCCACGGGAAGCGAGCAGGGTCTCCTCGGCCTCGCGTTCCACCCCGACTACGAGCACAACGGATTCTTCTACGTCAACCTCACGGATCTCGCCGGGGACACGCAGATCCTGCGGTTCACGGTATCGGCGGATCGCAACGTCGCCGATCCCGCCACCGCAGTCCCGCTCCTCTCCGTCGATCAGCCATACGCGAATCACAACGGGGGACAGCTCGCGTTCGGTCCCGATGGGAAGCTGTGGATCGGGCTCGGCGACGGGGGCTCCGCCGGAGATCCGGGGAATCGGGCGCAAAGCAGGATCACCCTCCTGGGAAAGATCCTCCGCATCGACGTCGACCAGGGGCTTCCCTACGCCATTCCCCTCGACAACCCGTTCGCCTCCGATCCCGCGGCGCGGGCCGAAATCTGGGCGCTCGGACTCAGAAACCCGTGGCGTTTCTCGTTCGATCGGCTCACGGGAGATCTCTTCATCGCCGACGTCGGGCAGAACGCCTGGGAGGAAGTGAGCTTCGAGCCGGCATCGAGCGGGGGAGGCCGGAACTACGGCTGGCGCCGCATGGAGGCAGAGCCACTGCTTCAATCCGGGAAGCAACTGCGACGACGGCTCGCTCGTTCCGCCGATCCTCGAGTACTCGCACTCCCAAGGCTGCTCCATCACCGGCGGCTACCGCTACCGCGGAACCGCGATGCCGGAGCGCCTCGGGACTTACTTCTACGGAGACTTCTGCTCCGGCCGTATCTGGGGCGGAACCGAGAACCCGGAGACCGGCGCCTGGACCTCGACCGAGCTCCTCGACTCCGAGCTCTCGATATCGACCTTCGGCGAGGACGAGCAGGGCGAGCTGTACGTCGCCGATCTCGGCGGAACGCTCTACCGGATCCACGGAGAAGCGTTCTGCAGCGTCGCCGGCGGGAATCTCGAGATCGCGAACTTCTCCGGGACGAGCTCAGCGGTCGAGATCGAGATTCGGGGTGAGCGTCCCGGAGATCGCGCTCGGCGTCCATCGTCGCTCGCCGCGAGCTCCTCCGTGGACGCGGGGCCGGTCGCTCTCTCTTCCGGAGACTACGCGCTCTCCTGCCGTTTCCTCGACCCCGCGACCGGGGAGCTGCTGTCGGAAGACCTGACCCGCTTCCAGGTCGAGTGAGCGACGACCGAAAGGAGCGCGCCGTCTTCGCGCGGCGGCCTCACTTCCCCGATGACCGCCGCCTGATCGAGACGGCCCAGGGCCTCGTCGACTCGCGAGGACGGAAGACCGAATAGAAGCCCGCCCGACGTCTGGGGGTCGAACAGGAGCTCCAGACGGGGGTCGTTCGCGGCCTCGGCGTCGATGACGATCGTCTTCTTCGCTTTGGCGTTCTCCGGATGAAACGTGCTCCGGAAACCCCGGGCGAGAAGCTCGACGGCTCCCTGTAGCGCGGGGAGCGCCGTCACGTCGAGGATCGCGCTCACGCCGCTTGCACGGAGCATGGAGCCGAGGTGCCCCGCGAGGCCGAAGCCGGTCACGTCGGTCACCGCCTGAGCTCCGAGCTCCCGCGCGAGATGAGCCGCGTCCCCGTTCGGCGTCAGCATGGACTCGAGACACTCGGCGAGCGCCCGGCCGGAGGCGAGGCCCTGCATGTCGGCGTGGAGCACCACGCCGGTTCCGAGACGCTTCGTCAAGAGGAGCCGATCTCCAGGGCGGAGCCGGTCGAGGGTCATGAGGTTCGCAGTGGAAGCGAGGCCGTCGATGGAGAAGCCGACGAGGAGCTCGGGCGCGGTCACCGTATGCCCACCGAGGAGCGTGACCCCGTTCTGATCGAAGACCACGCGAGCCCCCGAGAGCACCTGGAACAGGATCTCCTCCTGCTCCTGGTCCGACGCGTCCCTGGGCACGGCGACGAGGGCGAGAGCATACCGCGGAGAAGCACCCTTCGCCTGGATGTCCGAAAGTGAATTGAGCGCCGAGACCCTTCCCACGAGAAACGGATCGTCCAGGAAGGAGCGGAAAGCGTCGATGCTGGAAACGACGAGGTCGCCCCGCGGCGTCTCGAAAGCCGCGGCGTCATCGGGGCGATCCAGTCCGAGCTTCACCGTCGGGTCGCCGGCCCCTCCTGGAAGCCGCGCGAGCGCGCGATCGAGGACGCTCTGACCGACTTTCGCCGCGCAGCCGCCGCAGAGGATCTGCATTCCCCCGGACATCTCCGGCAGACCCTGGAACTCTTCGGTCAGGGCACCTTCGGCTTCGAGCACCTGGAACTTCGTCATGAACCGCCGGTCGATCCAATCCTTCAGCCGCATCACCCACCGGCCCTCGAAGGAACGGCCCCGTTTGGATCCGAGAGCGGTTCCGTCCCCGAGGTTGAGGAGAGTGAGGAAGTCCGACTGCGGCCGGTAGCTCCGGAGCGGTCTTCCCTCGAGGAAGGCGACGAGGTTCTCGTACAGGAACGGGCCCTGGCGGACCGCATAGACCCCAGCCTTCGGGGTCTCCGGGAAGTCGGTCAAAGTCGCGCAGTCGCCGACCGCGAAGAGGTCGTCGAACCCTTCCACCTGAAGCGTCGGGCGGGTGCGCACGAACCCCCGGCGCTCGGTGGGAAGGCCGGAGTCGGTGAAGAGCGGGTGACTCCAGGCGCCGGTGACCCACAGAAGAGCGTCGGCGGGAATCGAGTCCCCGCCTTCGAAAACCACCGCGTCCTTCTTTACTTCCACCACGCGGCGGTTGGGTTGGATCCGGATCCCCCGGCGCGCGGCGTTTCGATGCACCCGCTCGACGAGGCTTCGCGGGTAGCCCGCGAGCAGCTCCGGCCATCCGTGTACCAGCGTGAGCTCGATCGAAGCGTCCCGACCCACGTCCACGCGGTGCCAGAGAGTGAAGGCGAGCTCGACTCCCCCGGCGCCGCCTCCGACGACGACGATACGGAACGGGGTGGCGGCGGGACGGCTCTGGATTCGCGCCGCGACGGCGTCGATGCGCTCGACCAGCTCCACGATCGGCCGCGTGGGCACGGCGTGCTGCCGCACGCCGGGAAGATCGAGCCCGGCTACGGTCGAGCCGATGTCGAACGAGGCGACGTCGTAGCGAACGGGAGGACGATCGGAGAGGCGGATGCGCTTCGAAGTCGGGTCGACTCCGACCGCGGGGCTCAGGATCACCCGCGCCCCGGCTCGCCGCGCGAGGGGAACGACGTCGATCTCGAGCTCCTCGCGCCGGTACTGGCCCGCTACGTACCCGGGGACCATTCCCGAATAGACCGCAACGGGCTTGTCGACGATCAAAGTCAGCCGGACGTCGCTCCGCGGCGCCATTCCGAACCGCCGCAGCACTTGTACGTGCGAATGTCCTCCTCCCACCAGGACCAGATCCCCACGCGTCGTCTCACGTTCGTCCCCGGACGAAAGCCGTCCGTTATCGAACGCCACGTTCGACTCCCAGCCCGGCTGGATCACATAATCTCGTCATGGCACGTCCTTTGCTACATTACTCGACCGGGGAGTGATGATCCAAGACATCCGCATCGCGTTTCGATCGCTCGCGAAGGCGCGGGGCTTCACGTCGGCAGCGCTTCTCACGCTCGGGCTCGGCATCGGAGCCAACACGGTCGTCTTCAGCCTGGTCAACGCCCTCTTGCTCCGCCCTCTTCCTTTCGGCGACGCGACCGACCGCATCGTCTCCATCCACTCCGTCCATCCGACGCAATTTCCCGAGGGATGGGACGACGCGGACGTCTCCTATGCCGAGCTGAACGACATCGCCCGGGAGAGCGTTCTCCTCGAAGACGTGGCCGGCTACCTGGGCCGCGGTTTCACGCTTCACGAGGAGGAGGCGATCCGGATCCGGGGCGGTTCCGTCACCCCCAATCTCTTCGACCTCCTCGGGGTCGAGCCGATCCTCGGACGGAGCTTCCGGGAGGAAGAGGGGGCGCTGCCCGGCTTCGAGTCGGTGGCGGTCCTGAGCTATGGGCTCTGGCAGAGCCGCTTCGGCGGCGACTCCGCCGTCGTGGGAAAGACCGTCCGGGTCAACGAGCGCGAGCTCGAGATCATAGGCGTGATGCCGCCCCGGTTCCGTTTTCCCGAAGTCGACGACCTCTGGGTTCCATACGACCCCGGAGAGGGAACGGGCCGGGCGGACCGGTTCCTGCACGGCGTGGCCCGACTCCGCGAGGGAAAGGCCATGGGAGAGCTCGAAGCCGAGCTCTCCGCCATCGCGGACCGGGCGGCCCTTCGGTACCCGGAGACCAATCGCGGCTGGGGTCTTCACGCTCTTCCCTATCGGGAGCTCGTGGTTGCGCCGCGAACCCGGCTCGTCGCCCAGAGCCTTCTCGGCGCCGTCGGGCTCGTTCTCCTCATCGGATGCGCGAACCTCGCGAGCCTCCTGCTCGCACGCGGGACGGAAAGGCAGCGGGAGTTCTCGCTGCGGGCGGCTCTCGGCGCGGGACGGGGAGCGCTCCTGCGTCAGCTCCTCGTCGAGTCGCTCCTCCTCGGCGGGCTCGGCGGAATTCTTGGAACGCTCCTCGCGCTCTGGGGGGTCGACGCTCTCGTGGCTTCTTTCCCCGAGGAACAGCCGTATTGGTTCGACGTGGGAATCGATGCGCGCGTCGCCGCCTTCATCATCGCTCTCTCCCTTGCGGCGAGCTTCCTCTTCGGCCTGCTGCCCGCCCTGCGGGTGACGGGGATCGACCTGCTCGCCGCGCTCGGAAGCGGCCGCGACCCCGCCTCCGCCCGCAGGAGCACGCGGGGACAGTTCCTCCTCGTCGCCTCTCAGGTCGCGGCGAGCCTGGGGCTCCTCGTCGGAGCGGGGCTGATGTTCCAGAGCTTCCTCGTCCTCACGTCCGCCGACGCCGGATTCGACCAGAGGCCGCTCCTCACGTTCCGCGCGCTCCTGTCGGGCGACGCCTACGATCCCGTTCCCGTCCGCGTCGGCTTCTTCCATGACGCCATCCAGCGGATCGAATCCCTTCCCGGAGTCCGTCGCGCGACGGCGACGACGGCCGTCCCCACCGACGACGGAGGCTCTCCGACCCGCCTGGTGACGCCGGAGAGCCCGGTCCCCGACGGCTCCGAGCTCGGCGTCCAGCTCGTCGGAATTACCGAGGGCTTCTTCGAGACTCTCGACGTATCCCTGGTCGAGGGCCGGGCCTTCGAGGTCCGCGATCTGGAAGAGGGGGCCGGTCCGGTGGCCATCCTGAACCGCCGCCTCGCGGAGCGGCTCTGGCCGCGGGAGTCGGCCGCGGGACGCGAGGTCGGGCTCGTCGATGGCGGCGAGACCCAGTGGCTTCGTGTGGTGGGGGTCGCCCCCGACATTCAGTACGAGGAGTTCGGAGAAGAAACGGCGCAATCCGAGCTCAACCTCTACGTCCCCTACTCTCTCGCTCCCTCCCGCGGCATGGCGTTCCTGGTGCGGGCCGAGAACGATCCGGCGGCGCTCGTGAGCCCGGTGCGCGACACCTTCCGGAGCTTTGCTCCCGGCGTCCCCTTATTTCTGGTACGCACCATGGAAGAGGTCCGCTATCTCACCACCTGGGAGCAGCGGTTCTTCAGCCGCACGTTCGTGGCCTTCGCTGTCGCCGCCCTGCTCCTCGCGGGGCTCGGCACCTACGGGCTCATCGCCTACCGCGCATCGCGCCGGGTGCGGGAGATTGGCGTTCGCGTCGCTCTCGGCGCGACCGATCGCGAGGTCCTCCGCATGCTCGTGCGCGAGGGAACTCTCGTCGTCGGAATCGGCCTCGCGCTCGGGCTTCCGGCCGCCTACCTGGTGAGCCGTGTCCTCGAGGGCATCCTGTTTCGGATCCCCGCAGTGAACGTCGCGCTCTACCTGACCGCGGGGCTTCTGCTCTCGGCCGCCGTCCTTCTCGCCAGCTACATCCCCGCACGGCGCGCGGCGCGGATCGATCCCATGACCGCTCTGCGGCAGGACTGAGCTCGTGCTATCGTTAGGGGCACATGAAGCGCGCCCTGCCGATCCTGTGTCTGATTGCGTCCGGACTCTCCGCCGCTCCCGAGAGCGAGCCCAAGGGGTCCGACAAACCGCGCGTTTTCGTTCACGTCGACCCGCGTATCGAGGACCATGATCCGGGCAAACGCCGTGAGCTCGTGGATTCGATGACGGACCTCCGCGAGCAGATCTCGAAGCGGCGCGACATCGTGAGCGCCGAGAACCGCTCGGAGTCCGACATTCTCGTCACCCTTCTCGATCGCCGGATCGAGGTAAATCGAAACGGGGAGACGAAGTACTTCGGCTACACCCAGACCCACTACCAGAGCCGCTACGTCCTCAGCTTCCGAGTCGAGGCGGGGAGCCTCGATTTCGAATCGGATACGGCGCTCGCCGGCGCCTTCGTCACCTGGAAGCGGGTCGCGGGAGTCGTGGCGAAGGACATAGAGCAGTGGGCCCGTGACAACTCCGAGTCGTTGAACGCGGAGCCCTGAGCTCCCGCAATCGACGATTCGGTTCGCATCCCCGCCGTCCCCTGAGCGACTCCTTGCCGGTGTTTCCGGCACTACGCTAGAGTTCGCTCGATGGGAACGTCGCTCGCGGGCAAGGTCGCATTGGTGGCCGGAGCAACCCGAGGAGCGGGACGCGGAATCGCCGTGCAGTTGGGCGCCGCGGGAGCGACCGTCTACTGCACCGGGCGGACGACGCGGACCGAGCGATCGGAAATGAACCGGCCGGAGACGATTGAAGAGACCGCCGCCCTGGTGGATGAGGCCGGCGGCCGCGGCATCGCGGTCCGGGTCGACCATCTCGTACCCGACGAGGTTCGCGCGCTCGTGACCCGCATCGAAAGCGAACAAGGCGGCCTCCACGTTCTCGTGAACGACATCTGGGGGGCCACCACGATGGAGTGGAACAAATCCGTCTGGGAATCCAACCTGGATATCGGGCTTCGCACTCTGCGGCTGGGGGTGGTGACGCACGCCATCACCAGCCACTTCGCGATACCGCTGCTCATCAGGAAGCCCGGCGGTCTGGTGGTCGAGGTGACAGACGGGACCGATGAGTACAACCGGACGAATTACCGCGTCTCTTTCTTCTATGACCTGGCCAAGGCGTCGGTGAATCGAATGGCTTTCGCGTTGGCGCATGAGCTGAAACCTCGCGGAGCGACCGCCGTCTCGCTCACTCCCGGCTGGCTCCGGTCGGAATTCATGCTCGAGGAGTTCGGCGTCACCGAAGCGAACTGGCGCGACGCGACGGCGCGGGTTCCTCACTTCGCCATTTCCGAGAGTCCGGCGTTCGTCGGTCGGGCGGTCGCGGCGCTCGCGCTGGATCCCGACGTCGCCCGTTGGAACGGACGGTCTCTTTCCAGCGGAGAGCTCGCGAAGGTCTACGGATTCACCGATCTCGACGGCAGTCAGCCAGATGCCTGGAAATACCTCGTCGAAGTTCAGGACGTCGGCAAACCCGCGGACGTCACCGGTTATCGCTGAGAGCTGCCGGGGCGGATTAGCCTCGACGTCGAACGGATCTCGCCGATTCACGGGTCCGGCGTGGCCTTCGCCGACCGGAATGCGGCGGTCGAACGAGCAACCGACTGAGGGGTCGAAGCCCTCGCCGGCAGAGGCTGTTTTTTTGCCACTTTTCGTTTGACTATTTATGCATATCACGCTAATAAATATGCATAGTGATGAAACGTGTCTTCGCCGACAAGATCGCGTCCGTGGCGCTCGGCTGCCGCCTGACGCCCGACATCCGCCTGAGCGACGAGATCCCCTCCGAGGAGGGAGTGGTCATTGCCGTCGAGGTCCTCGACGACAAGACCAGCTACAACCAGCTCGAGCTCGCGAGCGGCCGCATGGCGACGGTGCGGAAGGGGGACGTCCTCGTCGGGGCGCTCGGGCATCGGAAGGCGCTCTTCGGTTATTCGGGGCACGTGCCCGAGAGCCTGCAGCCGGGGAGCCTCGTTCACCTCCTCAACCTCGGCGGCGTCCTCGGCATATGCGACGACTACGATCGGGCGCGCGGCGCCCCTTTCCCGTGCAAGGTGCTCGGCGCGGTTCTGAGCTTCCCGTTCCTTGGTGAGCGCATCGGGGTCCCCGCCCGCGTCGGCGGATTCGAGATCGATCGAGGAGCTTCGCTGCGCGTCACGGGGATCCCCGTCATCGCCATCGCGGGATCCTGCATGGACGCGGGAAAGACGGCGGCGGCTTGCGCGATCCTCGCGCGCATGCGCCATCGCGGCCTCGTGGTCGACGCGTTCAAGGCGACGGGAGTGTCGGCGCGAAGGGACATCCTCGCAATGGAGGACGCGGGCGCCCGCTCGACGTTGATCTTCACCGACTTCGGCATCGTCACCACGACCTCCGAGAACGCTCCCGATCTCGCGAGGACGATGCTCCAGAGGCTGGCCTCGAAAGAGCCGGACGCCATTCTCTTCGAGCTCGGCGACGGAATCCTCGGGGCTTACGGGGTCGAAGCCGTCCTCGACGATCCGGAGATTCGGGCGTCGCTCTCCGCCGTGGTGCTCTCGGCGAACGATCCCGTCGCCGCCTGGGGCGGCACCACACTCCTGCGGGAGCGTTTCGGTATCGAGCCCGCCGTCGTGACCGGCCCCGCGACCGACAACAGGGTCGGCGTCGAGATCATCCGCGAGCGCCTGGGTCTTCCCGCGGCCAACGCCCTCACCGCCGGCGCCGCGCTCGGAGATATCGTCCTCGAGCGGGTGCTCGAGAAGCGGCCGCTTTCGACCGCGGCTGGTCCATGACTCGATACCAGACCATCGTGCTCGGCGCCTCGGGTTACGTGGGAGGCGAGTGTCTGCGGCTGGTCCAGGGCCATCCGGGGCTGAAGCTCGAGGCCGCCGTCTCCGAGAGCAAAGCAGGGACCGCCGTCTCGAGCCTGTTTCCTCATCTCGGCTCGAGTGTCGATGCGCGGTTTCGCGCGCCCGCCGAGATTCCCTCGATTCTCGCGGGAGCCGAGGGCACGGTCGCGGTGCTCTCCGCCGCGAGCCACGGGGCTTCGGCGCCTCTCATCGCGGAGGTTCTCGAAGCCGCGGAGAAGAAGGGAGTCGAAGTCCGCGTCGTCGATCTCTCCGCCGACTTCCGCTACCGCGACGCCTCCTCCTACGAAGCCGTTTACAAGAGCGTCCACGGGGCGCCGTCACTCCTTCCCCTGTTCGATTGCGGCGTTCCCGAGCACGTCGCGGCGACGCCGCGCCACGCGGGACACCCGGGGTGTTTCGCGACATCGGTCCTGCTCGCCGCGGTTCCGCTCCTGAAGCTCGGCATCGTCGAAAGCGAGATCTTCGCCTTCGGAATCACCGGCAGCACGGGCTCCGGCCGCGAGCCGAAAGAAACGACCCATCACCCCGAACGTCACAGCAACCTCTTCGCTTATCAGCCACTGGTCCATCGCCACGTTCCCGAGATGACGGAGCTCGCGGAGAAGGCCGCGGGACTGAGGCCGAAGATCCATTTCGTCCCCCACTCGGGCCCCTTCGCGCGCGGCATCCACACCACGATTCAGGGAAGGCTGCGGGCGCCCCTGGACGCCGAGGCGATCCGCTCGGAGCTCGCCCGCTTCTACGCGGACTACCCTCTGGTTCGCGTGGTCCCGGGGACCCCCCGGGTGAAGGACGTGGCCGCGAGCAGCTTCGCCCATCTCGGGGTCGCCGCGCAGGGCGACACGGTCGCGGTCTTCTCGGTGATCGACAATCTCTTGAAAGGCGCGGCGGGAGGAGGAGTCCAGTGGCTGAACCGCATGCTGGGACTTCCCGAATCCATGGGGCTCACCCAGCCCGCGCCGGGGTGGACCTGATGATTGCCACCGAAGCCGCGCACCTGCTGCAGGTTTACCCGCAGCTTCCTCTCGATCTCGTCTCCGCCCGAGGCGTCTTTCTTCGCACCGCGGAAGGAGACGAGGTTCTCGACTTCTATGGCGGCCATGCCGTCGCCGCTCTCGGCTACGCCCATCCGCGGGTGGTCGAGACCCTGGCGCGGCAGGCGACGGAGATGACCTTCCAGACCAACGCCGTGGCGCTCGAGGTGCGCGCTCGCGCCGCGGACAAGCTCGTCGGGGTTGCTCCTCCGGGCCTGGCCCGGGTTTTCTTCGTCAACAGCGGCGCCGAGGCGAACGAGAACGCTCTCCGGCTCGCGTTCTTCGCCAGGCCCGGGCGCGAGAAGGTCGTCGCCCTCGAGCATGGCTTTCACGGGAGGACCGCCGCGGCGGCGGCCGTGACCTGGGGCGCCTCGAAGTGGTACGCGTTTCCCCAGGCGCCGTTTCCGGTGGCGTTCGTGCCCCGCGACGACGCCGCTCGACTCGAGGATGCGATCGACGACCGCACGGCGGCGGTGATCGTCGAGCCGATTCAGGGGATGGCGGGGGCGGTCGCGCTCGAGTCTTCGTTCTTGAGGGCCCTGAGACGCCGCTGCGACGAGACGGGGACGGTCCTCATCTTCGATGAAGTCCAGTCCGGCGTCGGAAGATCCGGCCACTACTTCGCCTGCGAGAAGTACGGCGTCACGCCGGACATCCTCACGACGGCGAAGGCTCTCGCCGGCGGATTCCCTGTGGGAGCGGTGCTCGTGACCGAGGAGATTGCGGGCCACGCGGCGATGGGAAGTCTCGGCACCACCTTCGGCGGCGGACCTCTCGCCTGCGCTCTCGTGGAAACCGTCCTCGACGTCATCGAGAGCGAGGGTCTTCTCGCGAACGTCCAGCGCTTGTCGAATCGGATCCGCTCGACCTGCCGCGTCGGCCCCGTCGAGTCGATCCAGGGATCGGGGTTTCTCCTCGGGCTCCGCTGCCTTCGGCCCGCGGCCGCGGTGCGCGACGAGCTCCTGAAGCGGAACATTCTCGTGGGAACGAGCGCCGATCCGAGCGTCGTCCGGCTCCTTCCGGCCCTGATTCTCGAGGAGGAGCACGTCGATGCGCTCTCGAAGGCGCTCGAGAAAGTGAGCCCGACATGAAATCCTTCCGCGATCTCGCCAATCTCGAGCCGCGGCGGCTCGAGGAGCTCCTCGATCTCGCGCGCAGGCTCGAAAAACATCCCGAGCCGAGGGCCCTCGAAGGGAAGGTGCTCGCCCTCCTGTTCCTGAGCCCGTCGCTGCGGACCATGACCTCGTTCCAGTCGGCGATGCTGCGGCTCGGAGGAGGCTCGTTCATCGCGTCCCCCGAGCTCGGGATCCATCCGCTCGAGACCCGTCCGGGAGCCGTCATGGACGGCGACAAGGTCGAGCACGTTCGCGAAGCGATTCCCGTGATTTCGTCCTACGGAGACGCTCTCGGAATCCGCGCGTTCGCTCCCAAGAAGTCGCTCGAGGACGACGTCGCCGACAAGGACTTCGACGCACTGGCCTCGCTCTCGACGGCTCCGGTGATCAACATGGAGTCCGCGATCCGGCATCCCTGTCAAAGCCTGGCGGACTGGAAAACGATGGACGAGCTCTCGATTCCCCGAAACGGGGGTAAGTTCGTCCTGAGCTGGGCGATGCATCCGAAGGCGCTCCCGCTCGCGGTCCCGGCAGCCACGGCGCAGATGGCGGCGATGCGGGGTATGGAGACCGTCGTGCTCCGTCCCGAGGGATTCGAGCTCCCGGAGGCGGTCCTGGAGCGCGCCCGCCGCGCCGCGGCGGTGTCCGGTGGCTCGGTGCGGGAAACGTCGGATCGCGCGGAAGCGCTCGAGGGCGCACACGTCCTCTACGCGAAGTCCTGGTCTTCGACCCGTCACTACGGCGACGCCGACGGCGATCGGGAGCTGCGGCAGGGGCTCCGGGGCTGGTCGGTCGACGACCCCTGGTTCGAGACGACCTCGCCCGACTGCCGGTTCATGCACTGTCTTCCCGTGCGGCGCAACGTCGTCGTCTCCGACTCCGTTCTCGACGGTCCCCGGAGCATCGTGTTGAAGCAGGCGAGAAACCGTCTCTACGGTCAGATGGCGGTGCTCCACACCATCCTGAAGGAGTCGGTGTGATGGTGACGATGGACCGCACGCTGGTAGTGGCGGCGCTCAAGATGGCGGCGCCCTACATCCGCCTCTACAAAGGAAAGACGTTCGTCCTCAAGGCCGGCGGCGCCATCTTCGCGAGCGAGGAGAAAACGCGCGCACTCCTCGAGCAGGTGGCGCTCCTCCACCATCTCGGGATCCGCGTGGTGTTCGTCCACGGCGGAGGACCGCAGTCGACGGAGCTGGCGAAGGCCCTCGGGATCGAGACCGTAATGGTCGAAGGCCGCCGGGTCACCTGCGAGAAGACCCTCGAGGTTTCGACCATGGTCCTCAACGGCCTAATCAATACGAGGATCCTGGCGCTCTGCCGCGAGCTGAAGCTTCCCGCCATCGGCCTTTCCGGCGTCGACGCGGGGCTCATCAAGGCGCGGAAGCGATCCCGCGAGCCCATCGACTTCGGATACGTCGGCGACATCGTCGAGGTCGACGCCGAGGTCCTCGAGAAGCAACTCGCGCTCGGCTACGTGCCGGTGGTGAGCCCTCTTTCCGCGGACAACTCGGGAACGGTCCTCAACATCAATGCCGACACCGTCGCCTCGGCCCTCGCCGTGGCGATGAAGGCGGAGAAGCTCATCCTCGCGACCGGGGCCCGGGGAATCCTCGAGAACCCCAAGGACCCGAACACCGTCGTCTCCTACACCGATCTCGCCGGGCTCGAGAGCTTGAAGCGAACGGGTTGCCTCGAGGACGGCATGATGCCCAAGGCTTCCTCGATCGAATCCGCGCTCAACGGCGGCGTCCCCCGGGTGCACGTGATCTCTTTCCAGGATCCCGAGGCGCTGCTCCTCGAAATCTTCACCAACGAAGGGACGGGGACGCTGGTGGTGAAGGGGGTCGACAGCCTCACCCCCGAGGAACAGAAAGCGGGCGCCCTCCAGCACTCCTGAGAGCCGCGGGTGTCGCCGGCTGGATCGGCTTCATCCAGTCCAAGGGACGGTTTCGCGGAGCTGGTGGCGCGGGGGAAGAGCCGTGATGACGCCGGGCGACGCGCTCCGCGCTCCGCTAGAGCGCGGCCGGGGGAGCGAGCGTAGGTTCAGGTCGAATGAATCAGACACGTTCAAGGCAGGGCACGAAGTACCGGAGCCGCGCTCGCGACGAGTCCAGGGAATCCGGCGAGGTCCGTCATTCTCCGGACGGAAGCGGCCTTCACGAGCTGGAGGAACGGGCACCTCAAGTACGGGACGAACGAGCCAAACGCCGCCGCCAAGGCCTCGTCGGCGAGCTTGCATTCAACGGCGAGCCACGGCTTTCGGTCGCGACTCACGAGAAAGTCGATCTCCTGCTTCTCTCGGTTACGGAGGTAATGTAGCTCGAACGCACCCTCGCCGGTGTCGGTCCAGAAATGCACTGCTTTCAGGAGATGACAGGCGACCATGTTCTCGAACCTCGCCCCGGGTGATTCCACTTCGGACCAATCCCACAGGTAGAGCTTCCCCTCTTTCTTGAGGGACCTCGGAACCGACCGGGTAAACGGCTTCACCTCGAAGAGGTAGTAGAGGTCGTTCAGGTACCTCATCCACCGCTTGACCGTATCGTAAGCCACCTCGAGATCGCGCCTCAGGGACTGCAGGCTGAGTGGACTCGCGGCCCTTTCCGGAAGAAGCGCCATCAGCATCTCCACCTGACTGAGCTCGGGAATCCGGCTCAGGTCGCGAAGGTCCTCCCTCACGATCTTCTCGCTCCGACCCCGGCGCCAGATTCGCGCGTACCGCTCCGATTGCCGCAGCAGGGGTTCGGGAAAACCGCCAAACCGAAGAAACAGCTCCAGGGCCTCCTGGGATTCTCCCTCGGACGCTTCTTCCGGCTCGAACAGGGAGGTGAGAAAGGCATCCGGGGTCGCGGCCTCGGGCCGATCCCACTCCCCGAGCGTGAATGGATGGAGGCGAAAGTTCACGTATCGCCCCATGAGGCTCTCCCCTCCTCGGCGATAGACGTTCAGGCGGGCGCTGCCGGTGACGAGGATATCGCAGGGCTCTTCGAGCGTGTCATACAGGCCTTTCAGCCCCTGTTTCCAGCCTTTCGCCTTGTGGATCTCGTCGAGAGCGAGGAGCGGCTTCGTCGGCCCGGCGTTCTCGAAGGACGCGAGCGGACGCGGCGACCGCACCCATGCCCGCCGGAACTCGACGTCGTCCCAGTTCCCGTATCGCCCCCGGCTCCTCGTCGCCAGGAGGCGCTTGGCGAGACTGGTCTTTCCGCACTGGCGCGGCCCGGATACGAACGCCATCTTGTCGAAGCCGAACGCGAGATCCGCGATCGGCCCCTCGAGATATCGCTCTTTCACGGTTGACCATTTTACTGTCAGTCACGAAAATGGTCAAACCATTTTCGCGCCAGACGCGAAAATGGTCAGACCCAGGGATCCCGTCCAGAAATGAGCACCCCTGCCGGTCGACGGGCCTCATGAGCTCATCGAAGTCCATGGCGAAAGCCGCGTCGAACGCAGCCCCAGGTGAAGAAGACTCTCACGAAGCCGCAGACGACCGTGGTGGTCGAGGTAGGAGTCCGGGGATTCCGTTTTCTGTTCCGGGAGCGGAGTGCAGGAGACCGCGGAAATCAGCAGCAGGGCAAGGCTTGTTCGTCCAACCATGGGCGGATATCCTATCCCCACCTTTTTTTGCCTACAATGTGAACTTCCAGCCCGCGTCTCGCGTCATGAGGGAGGAGCGCACGATGGTCGGTGGATTGGAGCAGATGGTTCTCCTCGGGGTGCTTCACCTCGAGGATTCCGCCTACGCGGTCACCATCCGGCGGGAGCTCGAGCGGCGAGGCGGAAAGCGCGTCTCCCGGGGAGCGCTCTACACCGTGCTCGAGCGGTTGGAATCGAAGGGCCTCCTCGCCTCGCACATGGGAAGCCCGACTCCGGAGCGGGGCGGAAGGGCGAAGCGCTTCTACCGGGTCACCCCGAGCGGGGTGAAAGCGCTGCAGAGCTCGAAGGACGCGATGGTCAAGCTCTGGCGGGGACTCGAGTCCGTCCTGGGGAAGATTTCTTGAGAAGGTTTTTGGAGGTCTGGCTGGCCAAGCTCCTTCCCGAGGGATCGCGGGGAGAGGCGATCCTCGGAGATCTCGCGGAAGAGCTCGGCGACAGGCCTTTCTGGTTCTGCGTTCACGGGCTCCGCGTCGCCCTGCGGCTCCGGTTCTCCGGGAGGCGCCGCAAGATCAGGAAAGAGGAGGATCGCATGAGCGCATTTCTGCGTGACTTGAAGCTCGGATTCCGCTCGCTGACCGCCTCGCCTGCCTCGACGGCGATCGTCGTCCTGACGCTCGGCCTCGGGATCGGGGCCAACACCGCGGTCTTCTCGATGGTGGACGCGCTCCTTCTGCGCCCGTTTCCCATCCCGGACATCGACCGACTGGTCATGCTGTGGGGCACCGTCGCCGCGCAGGGCGAGGATCGCGACCGCGCCTCACCCGGAGATTTCCTGGACTGGAAGGAGCAGTCGACGGTTTTCGAGAGGCTCATCGCGCTCGAGTGGTGGGACGTGAACCTGTCGGGAACGGGCGAGCCGGAACGACTCCAGGGGACGTTCGCTTCGCCCGATTTCTTCGAGACCCTCGGGGTCGAGCCTCACCTCGGACGCACGCTTTCCGCCGACGCGGAGGAGCTCGGCGCTCGAACCGTGGTCCTGAGCTATCAGATCTTTCAACGGCGATTCGGAGGCGATCCGGCTATCGTTGGAAAGACGGTCCGGCTCGACGGCGAGGCTTACGAAATCGTGGGAGTCGCCCGCGAGGGCTTCGACTATCCCTATGGCTCCGAGCTCTGGGCGCCGCTCTGGCTCGACGCGAAGACCGCCGCCCGGCGAGAGGCTCACTATCTCAACGTCATTGGTAAGCTCCGCCCCGGGGTGAGCCGCGAAGACGCGCAGGCGGAGCTCGACGTGATCACCGCCCGTATCGAGAAGGAGCACCCGGTTACCAACAACGGGCGCGGTCTCCGGGCGGTCGAGCTCGCCCGCGCGGTCGTGGACGAGGGCTCTCCCGCGTTTCTCGCCGTCTGGCAGGCGACGACGGTATTCGTTCTTTTGATCGCCTGCGTGAACGTGGCGAACCTCCTTCTCGCACGGGGCTCCGACCGGGAGAAGGAGCTATCCCTACAGCAGGCGCTCGGCGCCAGGCGCTCGCGAATCGTTCGACAGCTCCTGACCGAAAACCTGCTGCTGTCGCTCGGAGGTGCGTTGCTCGCCCTTCCTCTCGCGTGGGTCGGGATCGATCTTCTTCGAGACGGTCTTCCGCCGGAGGCTCAGAAGTTCGTCGTGGGATGGCGCGAGGTCGATGTGGACCTCCGGGTCCTCGGATTCACCGCCGCGGTCAGCGTTCTCACCACGCTCGTCTTCGGACTCGCTCCCGCCCTTCGCGCTTCCCGTCCTGACCTGACGGCAGCGCTCCGCGAAGGCGGACGCGGCGGCTCCGAGAGCCGCTCGCGCCAGAGAGGCCGGGGGCTCCTGGTGGTGGGAGAGGTGGCCCTCGCTCTCATGCTGCTCGTCGCCTCCGGACTTTCGATCCGGGGGATGCTGCGACTCGCGAGCGCTTATGAGGGCTTCGATCCCGACGGCCTCATGACGTTCGAGATCGCGCTTCCCGAGCGAAAGTACGAGGAGTTGGAGAAGCGGCGGCAGTTCTACCGAACGGTGCTCGAAGGCCTGCGCGAGACCGCCGGTGTCGCCGCCGCCGACTTGTCCCTCGTGCTCCCCTCGAGCGGGAACAACTACACGCGCGCCGTCGACGTCGAAGGGAAGACGATCGAGAACGTCTCCGAGCGGCCGCTCGCCCACTTCCGGGTGATCACTCCAGGATACTTCGAGACGATGCGGATTCCGCTCCTCTCCGGCCGGCCGTTCGGAAGCGAAGATCGGGACGATACGGCTCCGGTCGCGATCGTGAGCCAGAAGTTCGCCGAGCGAAGCTGGCCGGGCGCCGACGCCCTCGGAAAGCGGTTCCGCGACTCGGACGACGGGCCCTGGCTCACCGTCGTCGCCATCTCGGGCGACGTCCTCCATGACTGGTTCCTCCGCGAGCCGCAGCCTACGTACTACGTGCCTTTCGAGCAGCGTCCCCGGCTCGGCATGTCCCTGGCCGTCCGCACGCCGGGAGAGCCCGAAGCGGTGACGGCCGCCGTGCGGAGCCAGGTGCGCCGCGCGGATCCCGATCAGCCGATCTTCCACGCCTCGACACTGCGCCAGTTGATCTCGGAGCGCATCATCGGCCTGAAGTACGCCTCGCTGGTCATGGGAGTACTCGGATTCATCGCACTGGTGCTGTCCGCCGTGGGCATCTACGGCCTCATGATGTACTCCGTCAGCCGCCGGACCCACGAGATCGGCGTTCGCGTGGCCCTCGGGGCCGCGCGAGCCGACGTCCTGCGCCTGGCCTTCGGGCAAGCCCTCTCGATCACCGTCGCCGGAGTCGGGATCGGGCTCGTCCTCGCCTACGCGGCGGGTCGGCTCATGGCCTCGAACCTGTTCGGAGTGGTCCGCCTCGAGGCGGCCACGTTTGCGCTCCTGGCCGTGGTCCTGAGCGCGGTTTCTCTTGTCGCCGCTTACATTCCCGCCCGCAAGGCCCTCTCGGTGGATCCGGCCGTGGCGTTGAGGGCCGAGTAAGTTGGCGCTCAGTGGACGGGAGCCCTCGACGAAGGAACGGAGCTCATGGCGGGCTGATAGCCTCGACGGGTACGGACTCGAAGGGGGCCCTGGTGATCCGCGCTCTCCACCGTGACCTCGATGCTTCTGAACTCACCTGCGCTCGGCTCTCCCACGGAGGGCTCGAACCCGAGAAGATACTGGTGCCGGAGCTCGGAAGCGATCGCGAGAAAGACCGGAGTCAGGTCCCGTCCGCTCGCGGGGTAGATTGCGAGCCCGCCCGTCGAGCTCGCGAGCTCACCAAGAACCCAGACCGGGTTCAAGTTGACGTCGAAGGCGGGCTCCTTGTAGTACTTCTCATCGGCCGGGTAGAACCTGCGCTCGTCCTCGGTATAGAACCCGACGGCATAGATGGCCGCCGGCAGAAAGTCCAGTCGCGGCTGCAAATCGGCGAATGAAGTTTCGCTGTCCTCTTCTTTCCCGTCGCTCAAAAGAACGAGGGCGGTCCGGCGGTTCCGGGCCTGATCCAGGAGCGAGAAGGCGGTCTCGAGGGCGTCGTACAAGGCGGTTCCACCTCGAGCGGTGAGCCCGTCGATGGCCTTCGAAACCTCGTCGTCATTCTCCGACCAGGGCACGACCACTCGAGCTCCTTCGTCGAAAGCAACCAGCGCGAGCTCCTCGGCCAAAACCCCGGTGATGAAAGCCTTCGCCGCGAGCTTCGCCTGCTCCAGACGTTGGCCCGTCATGCTGCTGCTCACGTCGAGGGCGAGCACGACGGAGAGCGGTTCGCTGCGCTCGTCGAAGTAGACGACCGGCCGCACCTGGCCCTCGTCGCGAATGGTGAACGCCGATTCGGGCAAACCGAGGACGGGAGCTCCCGAGGCGTCCTTGACCGAGACGGGCACCAGGACGGAGTTCACCTCGGCACGAAAACGAAATCGCCCCTCCTCCTGGAGAGGAATTCCCAAGACTACCAGGAGAAAGGCCGGCGCACCGACGCCATAGAGGAGTCGGGCGCCGGCCTTCCGGGGCGAGGTGTTCCCGTTCACTGGGAAGTGGGCCTCGTCCCGAAATCCGGAGTCTCGAGGACGACGATCTCGACCCGCCGGTTCTCCTGTCGGCCGGCGGCGGTCTCGTTCGACGCGATCGGCTGGCTCTCGCCGAAACCCTTGACGGTGATGTTCTCCCGGGCCAGACCCTGGGCCACCAGGTATTCGCGAACGCTGGCCGCGCGCTTTTCCGAAAGATCGAGATTGTATTCCGCCGAACCAATCTCGTCGGTGTGGCCCTCGACGCTGAGCCTGCAGCCTTCAGCGATCGACAGGACACCGCTGATCTTGGCGAGGGCTTCCCGGCCCTCGGGCTTGAGCCTGGCCTGGTCGGTCTCGAAGAGAATGTTCGGCAGGCTCACGATGAGTCCGCGCGCCGATTCCCGGACGGCGGTGATGCGAGCCATTGCGTCTCGAAGCTGCGCCCGCGCATTCTCACGCTCGAGACGGGCTTCCGCCGCTTCGTCCTCGGCGGTCAGCCGGCCCCGCTCGGCTTCGGTTTTCGCTCTCTCGGCATCCAGCTTGGCATGCTCGGCGGCGATGCGCTGCTCCTCGGCGGCGTGAGCCCTCCGCTCGGCCTCAGCAGCGCGTCGAGCCGCGGCCGCGGCCTCCCGCTCCGCCTCAGCGCGGGCTCTCGCCTCCAGCTCCGCGTCGAGCGCCTTTTGCTCCGCGGTGACGCGGTTGCGCTCCGCCTCGCTTCGAGCCGCGGCCATCGCCTCCTGCAGATCGGTGATTCGATCCGAGCTCGCCCTGCGCTCCCGGGCCAACGCGGCCTCGAAAGCCCGTTCCCTCGCCTTGTTCTCGGCATCTACGGCCAGACGAATGACCTCGTGAGCGAGCAGCATCTCGTTCGGCCCGCTGGTGCCGGAGGCGTATTGAGCCTCGGCCGTCTCGAGCGCCGCGCGCGCGTCGGCCAGCTCGTCCACGGCGAATTTCTCCGCGCCGGCGCCGACCGCCAGCTCCACAGCCGTCCGCGCCGACTCGATATCGGAGCGCACCTCACCCTTCGCTTCGGCGAAGTCAGCGAGAGTCTCGCGCTCGAACTGATAGACGCCGTCGAAACCTTGGTACTCGAGGGTGGAAACCTTCAAGGGCCCGACGCCCGTCGTCGGCCGGCTGTTCTCCAGAACGACGAACCGGCTCGGGAGGCCCGTCAGAAAATGCGGTTCCGCCGTCACGAACATCCCGAAGGTCTCGAGAGGAGTCGAGACGTTCAGCTTGCTGCGATTCCCTTCCAGGATGAACTCGCCCAGGTTGTCCACGTGCCCTTCGGGAGAGACCACCCACAGGACGTAAGTGTTGTACTGGCCGCCAAAGGCGGTTGCAGGCTTCAGCTCGTCCAGCTCGATCTCGATTTCGGTCATTCCCTTCTTACGCTCGACCTTCGCTTCACCGCTCGCTCCGGGAAGACGGGAAGTGCCGTCGAACTTCACCGAGATCGTCGGTCCTTCGGGGTAGGTCAACGCGAGAATCTGACGCTCGACGGAACGCTCTCGGGCCCAGGTCGACCCCCCGGCGTTCAGAGCCAGCGTCGCTGCGATCACCAGGATACGGGAAAGATGAGTCATCGCTCTTGCCCTCCTGGGAGGTTGCCAGAGGCAAAGTCCGTGCCCAGAGTTGAACCTTCCCGGGATGCAAGGAGTTAGCTCGATGGGATCGAAGCGCGGCCAGGTCGAGGTGTGTACCGCGGAGGGCAATTTTTTCCCGATAGAGAAGCTTTGTCGCTCCTCGGACTTCCTAAGCGATCCTATGTATTATCGACTCCCCCCAGCCGCGGACTGCGGTGTGCGCACGATGATCCTCGAACCCGGACTGGAGCTCGGCGAATACGAAATCCCGGCTTCGAAAATGCCGGCTATCGGGGCGCCGCGGACGCCTCGCCCCGCTCCGGGAGCGTCAACGCGATGAGCTCGGCAGGGTGCTCCGTGCCGGCATTGCCGGCGGCGAAGACGATGTATTGCTTGCCCTGGTGCATGTAGGTCATGGGAAGACTCGTGGCCTGAGCCGGTATCTGGATCTCCGCGAGGACGTCGCCGGTCTTCTTGTCATAGGCACGGAAATAGGGCTCGCCCTGCCACCCTTCACCGGCGAAGAGGAGAGTCTTGGTCGCGAGAAGCACCGCACGGGATGGGCTTCCCGTCGGCTCGAGCTCCACTCCTTTCAGCGCGGGGTGCTCGCGGATCGCGGCAGGCGTTCCTCCATTGGGCTTCATCCAGATGTGCCGCCCGGTGTTCATGTCGACCGCGGTGATGCGCCCGAACGGCGGCTTGAAGAGCGGCAATCCCTGAGGACCATCGACGACGAGGCCCGCGGAGACGTAGGCGATGTCCGAGTATTCCGGCTCGCGGTGAAGCGCGAGGAGCGTCGGACTGGTCAAGGTGCCTGCGTAGAGCGTGCCGGTCTCGACGTCGACCGCGCCTCCTTCCCAGAGCGCGCCGCCTCCCGTACCGGGAAGCTGAACCGTACCGTGGGTCCCATCGGCGGCGTCGGCGAGCGAGGGAGGCGAGTAGAGCGGGCCGAGGCGGTACCGGCGGGCGATCTCCAAGGCCTCACCTCGAATCGCGGGCGTCAGGTCGATGAGATCGGCTTCGGCGGAACCCTGGCGATCGAGTGCCGCCGGCTTCATTGGAAAGGGCTGCGTCGTCGACGCGCTCTCGCCCGGGACGTCGGAGGCGCGCACGGAACGCTCTTCGATGGGCCAGAGCGGCTTACCCGTCGCCCGGTCGAACGCGAACGCGAACGACTGCTTGGTGAGCTGGACTACCGCTTTCACCCGTCTGCCTTCGAGGGTGACGTCCATGAGAATCGGAGCGCTGGAAAGGTCGTACTCGTAGATGTCGTGGTGGACGATCTGGTAGTGCCACACCCGCTCCCCGGTGCGCGCATTCAGGCAGACTAGGCTCGACGAGAACAGGTTGTCCCCGTGGCGATGGCCTCCGTAGTAATCGCTGGTAGCGACCTCGACGGGTAGATAGACGTAGCCCAGAGCCGCATCGAGAGACATCGGCGCCCACACACCCGCGTGTCCCGAGTATTTTGCGGAATCGTTCTCCCAAGTCTCGTACCCGTACTCCCCGGGCTTGGGCACGGTATGGAAGATCCAGCGGCGCTTTCCCGTCCGCGCGTCCCAGGCGGTGACGTGCCCCGGCACTCCGACCTTCGATCGCAGACGGGCCGCGCCCGCCAGCGCGGGACCGACGATGATCAGATCTTCGAAAACCACACCGGGAGAGCTCGACCCGAGGTTATTGGCGTCCAGATCGACGGGCTGATCGAATCCGAGCTTCAAGTCGACGAGGCCGTCGGTGCCGAAGTCGGGAATGGGCCTGCCCGTCCTGGCGTCGAGGGCGACGAGCTGAAATCCGGGGGTAATCACGAAGATCCGCTCGTCGTCCCGGCCATCGGTCCAATAGGAGACGCCGCGTCCGGAGTTCTTCCGGGGGGCCGCCTCACCCCGTTTCCCCTCGTCGAGACGGTACGTCCAGAGCGTTTCGGCCGTGCCCGCGTCGATCGCGACCACGTCCCGGCGAAACCCTGCGGTGAAGTAGAGAACTCCATCCACCATCAGCGGCGTGGTCTCGTTCTTGAACTCGGGAGTCGGCCCGAAGTTAGCGCTGTTCCAGCGCCACGCGATCCGAAGAGTGCCGACGTTCTCCGCGGTAATCTGGTCGAGACTGGAGTATCGCGTCGCTCCGGTATCTCCATTGGAGTGGCGCCACTGGCCGTCGGACACGCCCTGCTGCGCCATCCCCGTTGCCGCACTGAGCAGGAGCGCGGAGAAAGGTGCCAGCCGGTTCTTCCATCCCATCGATATTCGTCGCATGAATCTCCTCTCGCTCCCATCCAGTCCCAGGGGACTGGGTCAGTGGATGCAAAGCTAACACGCTCCGAGCGCTCTGTCTTCGGGGGGTCCGATGATCCTTACGGAATCCGGGAGCTTCGAGAGGGTTTCGAGCGCGAAAGCCCGCCCTCAACCATCCGCTTTTCGTCGTTGGGCACGACGACACATAAGGCGAAGTCCAGCCGAACGCGAGTGTATGGCGACGACCGCGCTCGGAGAACCCGAGCGGGTCCCGCGGCGGGGCGTACCGAGTTCCTGCGAGAAGGCGTGTGGGCCGTCTCGAACGAGAGAGCCCGCTACTTCCGCGTTCTCCTGTAGCCGACGGCGGCCAGCCCGAGAGCGACGAGAGCGAAAGCCCCCGGTTCCGGCGCGGTCTGGATCGTGCTGATGGCGCCGACGGCATCGATATCGGCTCCCACGCTTGCGCCGCCCTGGCTTCCCTCGTCGGGGTCGTCCCTCAAACGCACGAAACCAAACGTGTCGGTAGAGTCGAAACCAAAAGCGTCGATATCGATACCGCTGGTGGTGCCGAAGACGCTGCCGACGGCGAACCAAATCGCTCCGTCCGCGCTGATCTCGACGAACGTGTCCTCGACGTCCGGACCCACTTCGAAGATCCAGAGATCCAGATCGGAATCGTCGCTGCCGGTCAGCAGATTATCGGTGAACTGGAGCGTCAGGCGTCCGCCGCTACCAAGCGATACGAAAGGACAGGCGAGAGGATCGCCGGAACAGGCCCCGATCGAGGTGTTGCCCGGAACCTCGGGAATGCCGAGCGCATTCGAAGGTTCGCTATTGGCTGCGCTCGGAGCGGGTCCTCCGCCGAAGAGCGGCTCATAGGAGATTATCGAGTCCGCGAACGAGACGGCTCCAGCGGGGAATTCGACTCCACCGATCAAAACCGCTGTCGCGTTCGACGGCAGGCCGAGGACGACAATTCCAAGTCCCAGGACCTTCAGGGCCATCACCCAAGTCAACTTCCTCATCGCTTACCTCCAGGCGAACGCGCAGAGTCCCGCGCCTCGGCCGATTCGCAATGAGCAAATTTCATTCCGTTCGTTCTTCCGGGAAGGCTATCCCTTGGATCATAAGGGTCTTAGACAACGAGGTTCGAATCGAAGACGCCCTCGATTCGTAAGGACGTCCGACAGGAAAAACTATTCGTTCTCGAACGCTCGATCCAATCGGGAGGCTCAAGCCCAAACGGCAGAACGAGTTCTCGATTGACCGGGGAACCGGCGGGCGCTGTAAGGGAATCGGACACCCGACAAGCGAGGGAACCGCTGAACGGCCCGAGGACGGCTAGTGCAAACCGAGCTTCTCGGAGCGCTCGACCATGCGGACGGACTCGTCGGATTCGAGACCTTGGAGCTTCCCCGCGGGAATCGAGCCCACGACTTTGTTTCCGACGACCCGCTCCACGTCGAGGCCGAGGTCGCCGAGGTGCTCGAGGTCCTTTTCCTGGGGGCAGCGCACTTCGAGCTCCACGATGACCCGCAGGGTCTCGAGTCGCTTCAGCGCGTCGCGTAGTTTATGCATCGGGCTCGATCGTCAGGAGTCGCTCCACGTCCAGTTTGCCATAGCCCCAACGCGCGTTCCAGCAGACGCCGGTGTGGCGATCCTGCCGCGTCGACTTGATGAGCCGGCGCTTCGCTTCGCTCCAATCGATGCTTCCGTCTTTCTGCAGGAGAAGGGCGAGCGAGCCGGTGACGTAGGGGGCCGACATGCTCGTCCCCCGAAGCGACGCGTACTCGATTCCCGCCGCCCTGGTGAAGAGCGGAAGCTCGGAGGTGAGCGCGTCTTTCGAGAGCGGGGCCAGGAGCCATTCTCCGGGAGCCGCCACCTCGGGCTTGGTGTCTCCGTCCCTCGTGGGCCCGGGGCTGCTGAAGGACGAAAGCGCCTCGAGCTCGAGGGCCTCGAGGTGGATCGAGGGATTCTGCGGGTCACGGGAGCTCCACTGGTTCCGGGTGGCGTAGGAGGCGACGGTTACGGCGGAGTAGGCCGAAGCCGGCATCCCTACGAGGTACTCGAAGGTGGCTCCGGTCGTGAACCGCCCTTCGGAGCCGTCTCCGATCCAGGCGTGCACCGCGCCGACGTTCACGCTCGACGGCGAAGGCTCCTCCGCGACCAGCGTCCAGTTCGAGAGCCAGTTCGGCTGCGGAAGTGTGATGACCTCGAAGGTTACGAGGGTATCGCCGCTGTAGGGATGAACCTGGCGCGACGCCTCGACGAAGAACGACCCGAAATCGTGCTCGCTCGTGCCCTCCGCGGGCGGGTCGAGGAAATTTCCTCCGGGAGAACGCAGCCGGATCTTCACCTGGTCCTCGCGCTGGTGCCAGACCTGGAGGAAGAGGATTCCGAGCTCGACGGGGCCCGATTCCCCCTGGAACGTGCGCGGATTGAGGGAGAACTTCGCCTCCCAACGTCCGGGGGTCGTCCCGTCTCCGCGAACGATGCCATGTGCGTGGATGGGGTCGGTACCTTCGTTCCCCGCGGAGACCACGACGATTCGTCCGGGGCCGGAGAGCTCGTCGATGGTCCTTTCGATGAGGCTGCTTCCGTCGTGCGCTCCCGCGTGCCCGCCGAAGCTGCAGTTGACGACCGCGGGCTGGTTTCGCGCCTTCGCGACGTCGAAGATATGCGCGATGGCCGACAGGATGTCCGCAGTCTCCAGCGTCGACTTCACCACCGCGAGGTCGGCCTCCGGCGCTACCCCGCGGAGCGACGAGTCGGGCGACCCGCCGCCGTTTCCGGCGGCGATCCCCGCGACGTGGGTTCCGTGGCCGACGGTGTCCGTGGAGCCGGCCGCGTCGCCGGCGTCGATCTTCGCCGAATCGAACTCCTGGTCGGTGTACTGATCGAGATAGTTGACGATCCGGGTCTTCCCGCCCGAACGAAACGCGGGATGGCTCACGTCGATCCCGGTGTCGACGACGCCGACGAGAACTCCGGCCCCCGTTTGGGGAACGCTCCGCGCTCCCGCGCGCACCAGGCCGGACGAGAGGTGAGCGAGATCGCAGTGGAGCCGGAGCCGGGTGCTCGCTTCGACGTAGCGGACGGAGGGAATCCGGGCCAGGCTTTCGAGCTCCGTTCGGGGAACCCGGGCGACCAGCGTCGAGGGCGAAACCTTCGTGCCGCAGCCTCCCCAGGCGTCCACGCGCTCGCGCAAAGACTCGCCTTCCCTGCAGTCGATGATGACCGAGACCA
Organism: uncultured Acidobacteriota bacterium; assembly: GCA_963716925.1. Taxonomy (GTDB): domain Bacteria; phylum Acidobacteriota; class Vicinamibacteria; order Marinacidobacterales; family SMYC01; genus DAISKN01. Next base: position 1,094,353 of record CAVQUX010000006.1, read on the forward strand.
GATCCTCGTCGCGAAGACGCTCCGCGCCCACACGGGACATTCGAGAAGCGAGGGAGTGGATCCCGAAAGAGACGTCCGTAACTCTCTGCGGCCGGAAAGCCTCCGTCCGGGCTCCGACCTTCCGCCGCGACGCCCCGAGCCTGAGCATCGGGTCGAGCTTCGAGAGCGTCGAGGGCGGCGAAGGTGGCTCGGCCGGCTTTCGGACTCTCGGGTGCCTGGCCTTCGCCGACCGCTTCTTCTTCGTCGTGCGCTTTGGAGATTTCTTCGCGACGCGCTTCTTCTTCGCCATGGCTCAGTCCAGGACGTCCTTCATGTAGGCGTAGAGCGCGGGAGAGCCGCCGGTGTGGAGGAAGAGCACGTTCTCCTTCTTCTCGAAGTAGCCCTTGCGGACGAGATCCAGAAGACCGGCCATGGCTTTTCCGGTGTAGACGGGGTCGAGCAGGATGCCTTCGGTCCGGGCCAGCTTCCGGACCGCCTCCGCCATCTCCGGCGTCGGCCTCGAGTAGCCGGGTCCCACGTAGTCTCCGAAGCACAGCACGGCATCCCTGGGGACGCGCTCCCGAATCCCGAGGTGCGCCGCCGTCCGCTCCACCAGCGAGTGGACGAGCTCCTCCTGCGGCTCCTTCGGGCGGCTCACGTTGATTCCCACGACGGGAATCGCCGAGTTCAGCCCGAAGAGACCGGCGACGAGTCCCGCGTGAGTCCCGGAGCTTCCGCTCCCGCACACGATGCGATCGATCCGGATTCCGAGATCGAAGCTCTGGGAGAGGATCTCGAGCGCGCAGGCGGCGTAGCCGGTGGCGCCGATGGGGTTGGAGCCCCCGACGGGAATGACGTAGGGTTTGCGGCCCTTCGACCGCAGGTCCTCGGCGGCCGCCTCGAGCTCCGACATCATGTCGGAGCCGCCGGGCACGACTTTCACGCCCTCGACTCCGATCAGGCGGAAGAGGAAGTTGTTCCCGCTCGCGTCGTCGCGATAGCTCCCGGCAACCCGCTCCTCGAGCACGAGGAAGGAGTGCATTCCTTCTTTGGCGGCTGCCGCGAGGGTGAGCCGGCAGTGGTTCGATTGCACGGCGCCCCCGGTCACGAGCGTGTCGGCGCCTTTCGCGATGGCGTCGGCGACCAGGAACTCGAGCTTTCGCGTCTTGTTTCCTCCGCCGGCGAGGCCCAGAAGATCGTCGCGCTTGATATAGAGCGTCGGTCCGCCCAGGTGGGCAAGCTCCGCGGTGAGCCTCTCGAGCTTTTCTATCGGAGTCCGGCCTTCGGTGTATCGGCGCCGCGGGAAACGGGAAAGGTTCATGGAATTCTCCCTACCGGCGTCATTCTACGCCCCCTTCCTCGCGATTCCCATGGGCCGGCCCGCCTCCTCGGGCCGCGGGAGACTCCGTTGCACGACCTCGAGGCCCTCGAGCGCCTCCGTCACGTGGGCCGGCATGAGCGCCGAGCGACGCTCCCTCATATCGACGAAGATCGACAGGTGCTCGCAGGTGGCGGCGAGAAATCCTTTCTCCCCGTGGATCATGCGAAGAAAGTAGTGGAGGCGCTTTTCGTCGAAGCCCAGGAGCTGCAGGGTCACGCGAAACGGCTCCCCCTCCCGAAGCTCCTTGATGTAGATCAGGTGGTCTTCCAGGGCGAACATCGAGCCCTTCTCCCGCTGGACGTACTCCTCCCCGAGCCCGATGCGCTTCAGGAAGTGGTCGGTGCCCCGATCGAAGGCGAGATGGTAGTAGGCCACGTTCATGTGGCCGTTGTAGTCGATCCACGAGGGCTCGACGCGGCCGGCGTAGAGTTCCATCGTCGAATTCTAGCCAAGCCTCGAACGTGATAGAAGGTTTCCCATGAAAAGACGGGAATTCCTGGAATCCGGGCTCCTCGCGCCCTTCGCCGGCGCCGCTTCCGCGACGACGAGCCCCGCCGAGGAGCGTACTCCCGAGTCGGTCGCTGCCGAGCTTATGGACAACGTCTACACCCGGGTCCTCGGGGTGAGGCCGCACATCGGGGCGCACGAGCACATCTCGCGCCTGAGCGGCTCGCGGATGCCCGACGAGGTCGTGGAGGCCCTGGTCGAGGCGAACCGGTTCTTCGTCGACGTCGAGGAGCTGAGCGAGGCCGCGGGGCGGAAGATCGCGGAGCTTCTCGGCGCCGAAGCGGCGCTGGTCACCGCCGGCGGGTTCTCCTCGATGATTCTCGCCGCGGCCGGCTGTCTCACCGGCACCGACCCGGCGAAGATCGACGCCCTTCCCCACCCCGACTGGCCGAAGCGCGAGTGTCTCATCCAGAAGGCCCACCGGTTCAGCTACGACCGCGCCTATCGGGCCGCGGGGATGACGATCGTGGAAGCCCGGGACCGGACAGAAGTCCTCGACAAGCTCGGGGAGAACACGGCGATGATCGCGGTCCTCGCCGCGGTCGAAGAGCAGCGCCAGTTCGGACCGCCGGTTCCGAAGAAGCGCGCCCTCCCACCCGAAGCGCACGTTCTGATGCCCGATGAGCTCATCGCCATCGGGAAGAAAGCCGATGTGCCGGTGCTCGTCGACATGGCCTCGGACCTCCCGCCCGCCTCGAACCTGACACGATGGATTCGAGCGGGCGCCGACCTCGTCGTGGTCAGCGGCGGCAAAGGTCTTCGCGGCCCGCAGTCGACGGGGATCCTGGCGGGGCGAAGGGACCTGGTCGAAGCGGCGGCGCTGAACTCCGCGCCTCACACCGGCATCGGCCGAGGGATGAAAGTCGGCAAAGAGGAGATCGTCGCGCTGGTGGTCGCGCTCGAGCGATACCTGAAGCTCGATCATGACGAAGAGATCGCCGGGTGGAACGGGAAAGCGCGATGGCTCGCCTCCCAGCTTCAGGGAATCCGCGGCCTCACCGCGGAGTACGCAGTGAACACCAAGGGCTACGCCGACGTCGACCTGAGCTGGGACGAGAGCGTCATCCCCATTACCCATGACGAGCTCCGCCGGCGCCTCCTCGCGGGAAGTCCCCGAATGACCTATGACGGCACCACGGTCCGGGTCCGTCAGCTCGACGATGCCGAGCTCATCCTGGTGGCGAGGCGGCTGAGAGAAGTATTCGCAGCGCTCTAGGTGCCTGGTTCGAGGAACCGAAGCGTCGAGCAGATTTGTTATAGTCGCGGTGTGATCACCACCATCCTCGTCACCGGGGGCGCCGGGTTCATCGGAAGCAACTTCATCCACTACCTCGCCGCGCATCGCCCCGACTGGAAGATCATCAACCTCGACAAGCTCACCTACGCGGGCAACCTCGAGAACCTGCGAGAGATCGAGGACCTGCCCAACTACCGGTTCGTCCACGGCGACATCGCCGATCGCGGGTGCGCCGCGCCCCTGGTCGCGGAGTCCGATTACGTCGTGAACTTCGCCGCCGAGACTCACGTGGACCGCTCGATTCACGACGCCGGAGATTTCATCCGCACCGACGTCTACGGCACGTTCGTGCTCCTCGAGGCGTTTCGCTCCTCGGACCGTCCGCGGCGCTTCCTCCAGATCTCGACCGATGAGGTCTACGGGGCCATCGAGACCGGCTCGGCGCGGGAGACCGATCCCATCGCGCCCCGCAACCCCTATTCCGCGAGCAAGGCAGGAGCCGACCGCCTCGCCTACTCCTATTTCGTCACCTATGGAGTGCCGGTCATCGTGACCCGGGCGTCGAACAACTACGGACCTCGCCAGTATCCGGAGAAGGTGATTCCCCTGTTCGTCACCAACGCCCTCGAGGACAAGCCGCTTCCTCTCTATGGAGACGGACTCCAGGTGCGCGACTGGCTGCACGTCGAGGATCACTGTCGAGCCCTCGACCTCGTTCTCCACGAGGGTGTGCCGGGCGAAACCTACAACGTCGGGGGTGGTTACGAGCTTCCGAATCTGGAGCTGACCCGAAAAGTGCTTCGAATCCTCGGCAAGCCCGAGAGTCTCGTCGCCCACGTGGCCGATCGCCCCGGCCACGATCGGCGATACAGCCTCGACACCACGAAACTCCGGGCGCTCGGGTGGTCGCCGTCGGTGCCTTTCGACGAAGGGCTGCGCGCGACCGTGGAGTGGTACCGGCGGAATCCCGCCTGGTGGCAGCGAATCAAGAATGGAAGCGCCGAGTACCGGCGCTTCCACGAACAACACTACGGAACGCGAAGCTGAGGAGAGAGATGCACGAGTACGAAACCTCCATGGTCTGGTCCGAGGGGCGCAGAGGGAAAGTGGAGTCCCCCGGGCTCCCGCCTCTCGACTTCGCGTCTCCTCCGGAGTTCGGCGGCCCGGGCGGAACCTGGACTCCGGAGCACGCCTTCGTCACCTCCGCCACCGCCTGCATCCTGCTGACGTTCGTCGCCATCGCGGAGTTCTCCAAGCTCGGGTTCCGAGGCCTGAGCGCGAGCGCCAAGGGGAAGCTCGAAAAGGTCGAGGGGGAGGGTCTGCGGTTCACCTCGATCGACGTCGCGCTCCGCGTCGAGGTCGGAAGCGAGGCCGATATCGCCCGTGCCGAGCGCCTCGTCCAGAAGGCGGAGGCCTCCTGCCTGGTGTCGAAGTCGCTGAAGACGCCGGTGCGGGTAAAAGCCGAGATACGCGCTGCCGCCTGAGCCTGTTCACCAGCTCAGGACGTTTTTGAGCCGAGCTCCTCCGTCCACGGTGACGGTGGCGGTGACGCTCACCGGGCCGTCCTTGTGGGCCTCGGTCCACTGGCCCGAGACGGAGTAGAGAAGCGCGGTCTTCTGCGCCTCCACCCGATCGACGATGACGGGAACGTCGCCTCCGGTGTTTCTTCCCTGGAAGGACCAGTCGATTCTCATCGATCGCGGGACGATCGAGCGATTGCTCCGGTTCACGAGCCGGACGGAGAGCCGATAGGCCTCGCCGATACCCACATGCGCCGGATCGACTTCTATCAGAATAAGCGCGGGATTCGAAGGGAGGGTGCTCGCGCGGAAGACCTTCTCCTCGCCCTTCACGAAACCCTTGATCGCGTCCGGACTCTCTTCGGGATCGACGAAGCTCGTCTCCCCGAGCCGGAAGCGCGAGGCAGGTGACGGCGCGACCGCGGGAGACTCCCCGTCCCTTTCGCCGAAAGCTTCGAGAAGCTCCGTTCTCTGGGTCGCGAGCTCCCGCCAGAGGGCTTCGTTGGCTTCCCGGAGCGCGCTCAGCTCCCTCGCCGGATCCCGGACCGATTGCAGTTTCCGATTCGCCTCCCGAATCGCTTCGAGATCGTCGTTCGCCGCTTTCCGGATCGCCGTGAGCTCCTGCTCCTGACGCGCGAGTCTGGTTTCGAGCTCCTCGGTCCGCGCGAGCGACTGCTCCTTCAGCGCGGCGAGAGTGGATTCCGTCTCGGAAAGGCTCTCCGCCAGCCGGAAGCCGTAGAGGCTCATCAGCCCGACGGACGCGAGCGTCGCCGTGCCCAGGACCGCGAGAGCGGCCACGACGTAGACCTGGTGGCGATGGATCCGCTCGCGCAGCTCCGCGAGCTCACGGACTGGATCGGTACTCCTCGACGAAGACACGGCTGTTCTCCAATTGTCGAAGATGAGGCGAGGGCGCGCAAGTAGATGGACAGGGAGAACAGGCCAGCTATGAACACTCAGCGAGTGAGTTCGTCGAGGTACTGGGGGAGCATCTTTCGCCAGGTGGGCCAGTCGTGGGGCCAGTCGGTTCCCCAGGAATCGACGCGGTTGGGAATGCCCTTCTCGCCCAGGAGACTCGCGACGCGCCAGGATTCGCCGATGTTCTCCGCCTTGCCCTCGCCCGAGGCGAGGAGCACGAACCGGCTCCCGAGCCTGGCCAGGGGCTCGCCCCCGAGGCCGCTGAGAAAATGAAGCGGCGAGGAGAAATAGAGGTCTTCCGTCGGCCGACCTTCGAAGAACCGATCGAGATCGTACGTCCCGCTCAGGCAGACGGCGTGGGTGAAGGCATCGGGGAAACGACAGAGGACGGCGAGCGCGTTGAAGGCTCCGATGGAAGCGCCGGCGCTGATGACCCCGATGCCCTCCGACTGACAATCGCTTCGGATCGCGGGAACGAGCTCCCGGTGGACGAACTGCTGGAACTGGTTCAGCATCCACATCTGGTGCTCGGGCGAGTGCCCTCCCTGGAGCATCGTGCGTCCGGCGACGCTGTCGCAGGAGTAGATCTTGATCCGGCCCGCTTCGAGGAGCGGCGCCAGGACGTCGATCATGTGGAACCGCTCGATCTCCTCGGCGTCCCCGCCCGCCGTGGGAAACAGGAGGACGGGCGTTCCGACTTCGCCCCACCGCACGACGAGGAGCTCCTGACCGAGACGCTCCGAGTACCAGCTGGTTCTGACTTTACTCAATGCTCGCTCGCCTCCTCGGCTCCCGCCTCCGCCCTTCGGGCTCCGGCGCGGTTTCGCCGAAGCGCTCCGCGCGAAGGCGAACGCTCCGCTCGCTTACTCATAAACCATCCATAGCGGGCCGGGGAAGAGCCACGAAAGCCCTTCGCGCATGCGGTCCCGCCAGTTCTCCCAGTTGTGCCCGTCCCGCGCCTCGACGTAGCGGACTTCCATCCCCGCTTTCTGCAGGAACGGCACCAGCGATCGGTTCTCGTAGATGAGGGCCTCGTAGGTCCCGCAGCTCACGAAGACCTTCTCCGTCACCTCGCGGGGCTGGTCTCGAAACGCGTTCATGAAATCGACCACCGGATCGAACATCGGCCCCTTCTGATGGGTTCCGATATCGGTGAAGGCGAACGAGCCCGATTGAAGCAGGAGCCTTCCGAAGAACCCCGGGTAGCGCCATGCCGTCGAAAGCGAAGCCACGGCGCCGAAGCTCGCGCCCATGAGTCCCCGGTTCCGCGGCTCTCCCGGGAGCGGGAATTCTCTCTCCAGAAACGGCACCAGCTCCTCGGCGAGGAAGCGGGCGTGGGGCTCGTGGTTCGCGTACTCGACCAGCCGCTTCTCCGGATGGGTGAAGGCGACGAGGAGACCCGGAATCTCCAGGCGGTAGATCAGGTTGTCGAGGACGGTCTTCATGCCCGAGTACATCAGGTACTCGGGGCCGTCGTGGACCACGAGGAGATCGTAGCGCCTCGTGGGGCGAAATCGCGGCGGAAGGTAGAGGACCACGCGCCGCGGTCCAGAGAGCGCCTTGCTCTCGAAGACCATCTCCTTCAGCGTCCCCGGGCGCGCATTGGGATCCGGCTTCGTCCACTCGGGGACTTCGTAGCCTTCCGTCGACGAAACCGAATTCTCTCCGAAGGGGTCGGAAGCCCGCCTGGGATTCAGCGGGTCCAGAAGCCATTCCATCCTCCCCCGGTGGACTCTCTGGAGCTTGTACTCGATTCGGGATGCCGCGGGGAGCTCCATCACCAGGAACCAGAGATCGGTGCCCTCGACCCGGTGGAACGCCTGCGACGAGGGAAGGCCGAAGATCCAGTGGCCGAGGAACAGTTCGTCGGCCTCGCCGCGATAGACGAACGTCGTATATCGGCCCTCGCGAAGGGGGAACGAGTTGTTCGTCACGAACTCGTCGATGTCCTGCCGGGACGGCTTTCGATCCACCAGCTCGTGAATCGCGAGCTTCCGCCCGGCGATCAGTTCCCGGCCTACCACGCGCTCACCCGCTCGAGCTCCCCATCGGCCCCGAGGCGAACGACGCCCGCCGCTGCCCGCCACCGCTCGCCGTCGAAGGAGATGCAATCCCCCTGCTCCAGAACCACGCAGGAGTCGGGCTGGAACCGACGGGCCATCGCCGAGACCCGGAAGCGATTGCCGAGATCCAGCCTCTTGTTGCCGTCGGGGAGGGCCACCAGGCCGGGGCACAAGCCGAGCCCTCGCTCCATGACGCCGGCGTTTCCCGCTCCCTGGGGAGGGTGATCGTGGAACAGCACCACGCGATCGGTGAGCGCCATGGCGCCCGCCGACCAGGCGATGATGGGTCTTCCCGCGACCAGGTCCTTGATGCCGAAGAGCCTCAGGCGATTCAGGAGCACGGCCACGTGGCCGCCGGCGATCACCAGAGCGACCGCGCTCGAAAGCGCCCGGGCGAGCGCTTCACGCTCCCGCGCCACCGCTTCCCGCTCGGACGGCCGGAAGCTCTCCTCGAACTCGCCGCGGATTTCCACGATCCGCTTCAGGTGCCAGCGCATCGAGGTCCCGAACCTGTCCGAACGCGTGCTCCCTCTCGGGATCGAGAAGATCTGGATCTCCGGGTTCTTCCAGGAGCCACAGGATGGTCTCGCGAAGGAAGGAAAGTCTCCGGTCGTAGATTCGCGTGAGCGCGCGCAGCCGGCGCTGCATCTCGTGATGGGCGCGGGCCAGCTCGGGATCCTGGCGGAACGCTCCATCCGCCCGGCGGTAGAGCTCGAGATCGAAGCCGCGTCCCGCGAGGTGGCTACTGAGTTTCTCGAGCTCGACGCCGCTGGCTTCGCGCTCCTGCCAGCCGGCAGTGACAGTGGCGATCGGACCGTCGGGAACGCCGAACGAGGGGAAGACGTCTTTCAGGAACGCCGTCTGATACTGAGGTCCGAGGAGCCAGACGGTTCTCTTCTTGGATTCCTCTCGCTTCACTCGGCCTTGACCTTGACCGTCTCCCCCACGCGATCGAGCATGCGGCGAAGCTCGTCGTAGTCGGGATGCCGCATCCGGATCCAGGCGTTGGCCATGTACCCCTCGGCGACACCCTGGGTGGCGGTTCCGGGAGTGGGGAGGTGATAGTCGATGATCCACTTGCCGTAGTCGCGCTCGATGTCCGCGAGCCCCTCGTAGCCGAGGATGCGGCCGTCCCGATTCGGACGGAGATCGATGATCCCGGCGGCATAGGCGCGCGACGGTTTCTGGCCCGGCTTTCCGTGGACGATGGCCATGGCCCACTCGCGGTACAGGTCCATGTCGTTTCCCGCGCAGTACAGATCCCAGGCGCGAACCCCCGGAGGCCGGCAGCCGATCTCGGAGAACTTCAGCCCCTTGGGGCCGAAGAACCACTCCATGTGAGTGGCGGAAGTCTCGATGCCGAGAAGGGCTACGACCTTCTTGCCCATCGCGCGCACCTCGCCGTAGTCGCGCGAGGTATCGATCCGGTTGGTAGCGATGAACTGAGGCGAGATCCAACGGGTGCGCATCGCTTCGAGAACGTTCGGGAAGTAGTGGGAGATGAAATCGTGGACGACCTCGCCTCGGATGGTGAGCGTGTCGTAGAACCCCTCGTGCCCCTCGACGAACTCCTCGACCGCGAGCGCCGCCCCGCGATCGATCCCCATCGCTCCCAGCGCCTGGTCGAGCGTTTCCATGCTGTCCACGCGGACGGTGCCCGAGGCTCCGGCCGCCGCGCGCGGCTTGACCATCAGAGGAAATCCGACGGAAGCGGCGAACTCTCGAATCTCCTCGCGGGAGCTGCTCCCGAGCGACTGGGCGCAGGGAATTCCGCCCTTGCGCAGGGCTTCCTTCATCGCCGGCTTGTCGCGGCAGAGAAACGCCGTCTGGACCGAGGTCCCCGGGATGCCGCAGGCTTCGCGCACGCGCGCCGTCGGCATGATGTGGGCCTCGACCGTGGCCTCGAGGCGGTCGACTTCGAGCTTCGACTGGAGCCACCGCACCTTTTCGATCAAGGCCCTCTCGTCGCAGACGTTCGGGATCTGCTCGAAATGGGTGAGCCAGCGCCTCAACCCCTCGTCGAGCGATTCCTTCGGCCGCTCGCCGATCCCCGTCACCGTGGCTCCGACGTCGTGGAGACCGCGCGCGAACTCCCGCTGGTTCAGGGGAAAGGACGGCTCGACCAGAATGACGTGCATCAGGGCCCTCTAATCTATCAGGAGTTCGCGATAGATGGCGAGATAGCGCTCCGCCTCGCGGTCCCAGGAAAAATCCTCGGCCATTCCGTTCAGAACCAGCCGGCGCCAGAGCGGCCGATCGCGGAAGAGCCCGACCCCGGCTTCGAGCGCCCAGACCATCGCCTCGGCGTTGAAATGATCGAACACGATGCCCGTCCCCTCCCCCGTCGCCGGATCGAACAGGCGCACGCTGTCGGCGAGGCCTCCGGTCTTCCTCACTACCGGGACCGTCCCGTATCGAAGACTGTACATCTGGTTCAGGCCGCAGGGCTCGTATCGCGAAGGCATGAGGAACAGGTCGGCCCCGGCCTCGATCCAGTGGGCGAGATCCTCGTCGAAGCCGCGCACGAAGCGGACGTTCCCGGGGTACCGCGCCTGCAGTCCCTCGAAGAATTCTTCGTACCGCGCTTCCCCGGTCCCGAGTACGACGAGCTGCAGCGACTGCCTCGCGAGAACCGCGGGAAGAGAATCGAACAGGATCTCGATTCCCTTCTGGAACGAGAGGCGGGTCACCATACCGGCGAGAGGAACCGCCTCCGAGTACGGAAGACCGAGCCGCTGGAGAAGAGCCTCTTTGTTCCGGTTCTTTCGATGGAGGCTCCGGGCCGAGTAGCGCGCGGGGATGAAGCGATCCTTCGACGGGTCCCACTCGTCGTAGTCGACTCCGTTCAAGATCCCCGTGAGGTCTCGCGCGCGGCTCCTGAGGACGGAGTCCAGGCCGAAGCCCTGGGCCTCGGTCTGAATCTCGAGAGCGTAGGTGGGACTCACGGTGGTCAGTCGGTCGGCGTTGACGATTCCGTTCTTGAGAAAGTTCACCCGGCCGGCGCGGAGATCGGCGGCATCGAACAGACCCCGGTCGACTCCGATCGCCTCCACGACTCCTGCGGGAGCGACGCCCTGGTAGGCGATGTTGTGGATGGTGAGCACCGTCCGGCTCGACTGAAAGAGCCGATCCCAGGAGTAGAGGGTTTTCCTCAGGAGCGGCACCAGCGCCGTCTGCCAGTCGTTCGCGTGCAGTATGTCGGGAGAGAAGCCGAGGCGCTGGCAGGTCTCGAGAACCGCCCGGCTGAAGTAGAGGAAGCGCAGCGGCTCGTCCGCGTCGTTCGTGTAGAGCGACCCTCTTCCATAGAAGCGGGGACAGTCGATGAAGTAGATCGGCGTCCCGGTCCCGGGAAGCTCTGCGGTGAAGACGGCGAAGGGCACGGTCTGCCCGAGAAGCCGGATCTCCACGGACCCGCCGATCGCACGGAGGCCGTGGCGCAGGCGGTCGATCTGCGCGTAGAGCGGCATGAAGACCCGGGGCTCCTGTCCGAGCTTCGCGAGCGTCTTGGGAAGAGAGAAAGCCACGTCGGCGAGTCCTCCCGACTTGGCGAAAGGAGCGACCTCGGACGAAAGAAAGGCGATGCGAACCGGCCCCACGTCGCCGGGAGTATAATCTCGCCGGCCCAGCCAATGGTGAACGTCGTTTTCGTCGCGCCCTTCTTCCTCGACACCACGCTACGGTTCGTCGACGCCGCCGCGAGCCTTCCGGGCGTGAGACTCGGGCTCGTCAGTCAGGATCCGGAGGAGAAGCTCCCGAAAGACCTCCGCTCGAAGCTCGCCGGCCACTACCGGGTCGAGGACGGCGTCGCCGTCGATTCCCTGCGGCCGGCGCTCCACGCGATGGGGAGAGCGTTCGGGTCGGTCGATCGAATTCTCGGGACCCTCGAGCAGCTCCAGGTTCCCCTCGGCGCGCTCCGCGACGAGCTTCGCGTGCCGGGACTCGGCGCCGAGGCGGCCCTGAACTTTCGCGACAAGGCGCGCATGAAGACCGTCCTCGAAAAGGCGGGGCTTCCCTGCGCCCGCCACCGCCTCGCCACTCACCCCGAGGACGCTTTCGCGTTCGCCCACGAGGTCGGCTATCCGCTGATCCTGAAGCCTCCCGCGGGCGCCGGGGCCCGGGCCACCTACCGGTGCGACGACGAGAAGGCGTTGGGCGAGTGCGTTACCTCCATGAGGCCCTCCCGGGAGCAGCCGGTCCTCCTCGAGGAGTTCATGACCGGGGAAGAGCATTCCTTCGACAGCGTGGTCCTCGGCGGCAGGATCGTCTGGTACTCGGCGAACGACTACTACCCCTCCCCCATCGAGGTGCTGCGGCATCCGTGGATCCAGTGGTGCGTGGTCTCCCCGCGGGAAGTCGACCATCCCCGATACGCGCGCATTCGCGAGGCCGCGGGGCCCGCGCTCTCGGCGCTCGGGCTCGAGAACGGCTTGAGCCACATGGAGTGGTTCCTTCGACCCGACGGCCGGATCGCGATTTCGGAAGTGGGCGCCCGCCCGCCCGGCGCGCAGTTCACGACCCTCATCTCCTACGCTCACGACTTCGATCTCTACCGGGAGTGGGCGAAGCTCATGGTGCACGATCGATTCGAGCCGCCGCCTCGCCGCTTCGCCGTCGGGGCCGCCTATCTGCGCGGTCAGGGTCCGGGAGATCGAGTCAAAGCCATTCACGGGATCGCCGAGGCACAGCGGGAGGTTGGCGACCTCGTGGTCGAGGCGAAGCTGCCTCAGGGGGGCCAGTCCCCCTCGGGAACTTACGAGGGCGAGGGATACGTCATCCTCCGCCATCCCGAGACCGAGGTCGTGGAGCGCGCGCTCAAGCGGCTGGTGGAGAGAATCTACGTGGAGCTCGCTTAATCATGAACGTCCTCATGTTCAGCCCAGGATTTCCCGGGGAGATGCCGTATTTCACGCGCGGGCTCAAACGGGTGGGGGCCTCGGTCATCGGGCTCGGAGACCAGCCGCAGAATGCCCTTCCCGAAGTCGCTCGCGAGAGCCTCGCCGCCTACGTGCAGATCCCGTCGTTCACCGATGAGGGTGCGATCTTCCGGGAAGTCGAGGCCATCCATCGCCGGGTGAAGCTCGACCGAATCGAGTGTCTGTGGGAGCCCTTCATGGTGCTCGCGGCGCAGCTCCGAGAGCATCTCGGGGTTCCGGGGATGAGCGTCCGGAAGACCGTCCCCTTCCGCGACAAGGAGATCATGAAGCAGGTGCTCGATCGCGCCGGCATCCGCACCCCGCGCCACGCGAGCGTCACCTCGGTCGCCGGCTGCCGCGAGGCCGCGGCGAGCATCGGGTTTCCTTCGATTCCCATCGTGGTGAAGCCGATCGCCGGAGCGGGCTCGGCGGATACCTATCGGGTGGACACGATCGAGGATCTCGAACGCGTGCTCCCCGCGCTTCGCCACGTGCCCGAGGTGAGCGTCGAAGAGTTCATCGAGGGGGAGGACTACACTTACGACACGATCTGCGTCGACGGGAAGATCCAGCATTTCAGCATCTCGTTCTACCGCCCGCGCGCCCTCGAGTCCCGGAGCCACGAGTGGATCAGTCCTCAAACGGTCGTGGTGCGGGATGTCGAGGCTCCGCACCTGCGGGCGGGACGCGAGATGGGAGAGGCGGTTCTGAAAGCCCTCGAGTTCGAGACCGGCTATACCCACATGGAGTGGTTCCTGAAGCCGGATGGAGAAGTGGTCTTCGGCGAGATCGCGGCGCGTCCCCCGGGCGCGCACCTCGTCGATCTCATCAACTTCGCGAGCGACGTCGATACTTTCACCGGCTGGGCCGAGGCGGTCTGCCACGGGAAGTTCACGCAGAAAGTCGAGCGCAAGTACAACGCCGCCTGGATCTACAAGCGCGCATCGGGACAGGGGCACATCCAGCGCATCGAGGGACTCGCGCCGCTCATGGCGGAGCTCTCGGAGCACGTCATGGTGCTCGACCTCCTCCCCCTGGGCGCCCCGCGCCGCAACTGGAAACAGACCCTGGTCTCCGACGGAATGATCATCGTGCGCCACCCTGACCTTCAGAAGACGCTCGAGATCGCCGACCGCTTCGGAACCGAGCTCAGAATGTACGCTGGGTGACGTACCACAGGAAGCGCGTTCGGCTCGCCGTCACCGTCGCGATCGTCGGTGTCGCCCTGCCGATTCTCACCTGGGGATGGGCGAAGACCATCGACGAGCGGCTGGTCTTCGAGGAGTTCCCCGACCCGATTCTCCTCGCTTTCAACGCCGTCGCCTTCGCCGCTCTCGCTCTCGGGGCGCTCTTCCTCCCGCGCGCCGCCGCGCTGGGAGGGCTCCTCGGGCTCTTCGCGATTTCGGTGCACCTCCACATGGGCTACTGGCAGTCCCATTCGTCGACCACGGCGCTCCTGTTCCTCTTCTATCTACCCTGGACTTTCTTCGCCACCGCCGCAGGCGCCGCTCTCGGCTATGCCTGCGGGAAGTTGCTCGAGCGGGCGCCCCTCGCCGGCCGGGGAGTGGTGGCGATTCTGCTGCTCGTCTACGCGGCGCGGAACATCGATTGGGCGAACTACGGCCGCTTCAATCTCCCGGCCGAGATCGGCGTTGTCGAAAGCGGCGGCCCGGGAGGGGCGCCGGAGAAGGCCGTGTTCTTCACGACGAAGGAGCGCCTCGGAGCCCTCACGTCGATCGAGCGCAGAACCTGCGGAAGCGATGCGGAAGCGACGCTCACTCTCACCGGACGCGGAGGCGCGGCATTCGTCACGGAGGCCGGCGAGCTTCGCGGTTTCGTCAGTTTCAAAGAGGTCGCGGGTTTCGACGTTTTCCCGGTGGACGTCGAGGGTGACGGTATCTGCGAGTTCGCGGACCGCGCGGGAGGCTGGCATCCGGTGGGGCTCATCGACCCCGCCGGGAGCTACGTCTTCCGATACGGAAAGAACATGACGTCGCGCCGGCCGGAGAAGCTCGTCGAGATCGAGTACTCTCCCCAGGACTTCATCCCCTTCGACCTCGGTGCCGATGGCAAACTCGAATTTCTCGTGCCGCTCCTGATTGTCGGCCGCGACGAGACCCACGTCCTCGACGCCACGGGAGCGAGGACGCGCACCCTCTCGGAGAACCTGGAGGGAAGCCGCGCTCTCGAGGGCAAGCTCTACAGCCCCTCGCGCGGAGAGCTCGTGGTGAGAGACAGCGCGCTCTCGGTCGTGGGGAAGCTGCCCCTCGGCTCCGGAGCGCCATGGTGGGCCTTCGTACGGTGGCCCGACCCCTCCGGCGCCTGGCATCTCGCGATCCTCGATGACGACAACCTTCACGTTCTGAGCCTCGAGGACGGCACCGAGAAAGCTTCAGTTCCCGGAGTCGCGGGAGGCGCCTTCGCCTTCCTCGGGGAGCGCATCGCCGTCGCCCACGCCGAGAATCGCCGACAGTTCCTGCGGGTGATCGACCTCGAAGGCGGAAAGCTCTACGAGGAAGTTCTCGAGCCCGGAGGCGGGCTCTTCGCCTCGAGCGACGACAGTTTTCTGATCTCCGAATGCATCCGGGACCAGTGCCCCACGGTCTGGCGCTACCGGCTTCGCTAATCACCGGCGCCAGCCTTAGACTGGTACCTATATTTGGATGCAGGATGAAGTACTCCGAAGCCATCGAGCCGGTTACGACGTTGAAGACGAAGAGCGCGGAGCTCATCCGCCGGGCGAGAGACACAGGCCAGCCGATCGTGATTACTCAGAACGGGAAGGCGACGGCAGTGCTCCAGGATGTCGAAAGTTTTGAAAGGCAGAGAAAGGCGCTCCTACTCCTCCGGTATCTGACCCAGGCCGAGGACGAAATCCGGAACGGCAAAGGCGTCCCGCACGCGAAAGCAGTGAAGCACTTCGAGAGGAAGCTGAAAGAGCTTCGGCGTGGATGAGGACTTCGACGTTCTTTGGTCGCCCAGCGCGATTCGAGATCTAGACGATATCGTCGACTACCTCGCCGCCACTCGCGGAGCCGACGCCGCCGAGCGAATCTATTCAACGGGTTTCCAGACCGTCCCGAGGACCAAATCGCGCTCGAGTAGTTCCTGAGTTGAAGGATGCGGGGACCCGAGACTACCGCGAGCTGATTCTTGCGCCGTATCGTATTCCCTTTCGGATTGCCGGCGAGGTCGTGGCAGTCCTCGGCGTCTTCGACGGCCGTCGCGGGCTCAGCGAGCTGCTTCTCAAGAGAGCGCTCGATCTTCCTGCCGTTCGAATAAACACGAACGCTAGATCTCCAGCAGCTGAGTGGCCCCCGTTCCCGCCGTGATCCCGTTGTGCTCCGGGTAGTGAAGGGTTCTCGCCTTCCCCGTCCGAGCGAGCTGTCTCTCCGCCGCCGCCTGATCGAGGCCGGCCGCAGCCAGCGTTTCGCGATACTCCGCCTCCGCCCGCTGGCGCGCCTTGAAGAGGTACATCTGGACGCGGCTGTAGACGTTGACCGCGCCGTCGCCGCTGGTCTCGATCGGCGCAGAAGATCGCCTCGGGATACTTGCTCGGTGATGAGCGACTGGACGCCGTCCGAGACGCCCGACGAGGGCATGCAGCCGAAGGGCTTCACGCTGAGCGTCATGTGGGCCTTCGTCCTGGTCACCGACGTTCAGGATCAGCTTGCCGACCTCCATGTGGCCTTCGCCGCCGCGGAGGTCGTTGTCGTAGTACTGGTGGCGAGATCGTCGGCGACCTCGTCCATGTCCGGCAGGTGGTAGCTCGTAGAGCCCGATCGCGCGCGCGAACGCTCTGGAAGATGCCGCGCAACGCCGTCTCCGCGCGCCGCGCAGAACTCGGAGACGTCTTTCGCGGGTTCGTCGCCGCTCGAGGCCCGTACTTGCCGTCGTCGTCGTGCCGCGAGAGTCATCGCGCCGCTTGCGTGTCGTAGCGGACCTCCCAGATGCATGTAGAGGATCCACGCGGTCGACGAGCTGGATGTCGCACCTCGGCGCCCTCGGCCTCGAGGAACCGCTGCAGCTGGTAGTTGCCGTCGCCCTCGGTCGTCATCGCCCAGAACTCGCCGATGATCGACGACCTTGCGGCTTCGGGCGCGTGCGGTCGACCTTCACGGCGGCGCTCAGGATGCGGCGGCACTTGCCAGAGCGCCATCAGCAGCGCTCGTGCGGTTCTCGAGCGCGTCGCAGATGATGCTTCTTCGCACTGCTCGAGCGCGCGGTCGGTCGCGCCCGGCTCGACCTCGTAGGGGCGGATGCGGTAGCCGAGCGCGTTGAGCACGTCGCCGACCAGAATCGCCCGTACGAGCAGCCCGATGAAGAACGTCGGGTTCATCTCGAGGCCGACGCTCGTCGCCCGTCGCCTGCTTGAGGCCGCCCTGCTGCTGGAACAGCATCACGCGGAAGCCGTCGAAGCCGGCGTCGCGGAGCGCCTTGCGGTACTCGGTGACGTACGTGCCGAAGCGGCACGGGCCGCACGCGCCGGCGGTGAGGAAGACGTAGTTCTCGACGATCGTCCGTCGTCGGACATGCCCTGCTCGTCGCGCAGCGTCGATCGAGGTACTTCACCAGGTTGCCGACGGTGAAGTACGTCGGGTTGCACTGGCCGCGGTTGCCGAACTCCTTGCCGAACCTGCAGCGCCTCGTTGTCGGGCAGTCGAGCGTCTCGAACCTTGTAGCCGATGCCGCGCAGCGCGGCCTCGATGAAGAAGTCGTGCGCCACGGTGAGGCCGCCGATGAGAAGCGTCGTCGTCTCCGCGCTGCGTCCGGGTGAAGGTCTGCGGGTTCAGATCTCGCCACTGCTTCGACCGGCTCCGCGCCGAGCCCGAGCCGCTCGCGCTCTCTCGCTTCGAAGGCGCGAGCTCCGCCTCGATGTCCTTGTAGTCGAGAACTGGCGTCGTCATGATTTCTCCTCACACGCTGAATCTGCACGAGGTTCGTGGATCTACTCTCCGGCAGCGCCGGCATTCCGCAGGACGGAGCCGGCTCGCGCTTCGCCGTCCACTCGAGATCCGCGAAGGCCGCGGGGGTCGTTTCCTCGACCAGGTACGCCTCGTACGCGGCTTCCATCTCCGCGAAACGCCGAACCGCCTCGGGCCGGGCTTGCGCGGGCCTCGCGCTCCTGTCGCGCCCTGACGCTCGAGCAGCTCGTGCCGCTTCGCTGCGACCCGCTTTTCGAGCTCGCTCCTTCTCGCCGCCAGCTCCTCGAGCCGTTCCTCGTGGAGCTTGAGCGTGTGCGCGTACGTCTTGACGCGGATCTTGATCGAGCCGCCCGGCTTGTTGGCGTCGATGTCGTGCAGCGCCGCGTAGGGCGTCGCGCTCGAGGCGATGATGTTGTCGATGAGGCCGTAGGTCGGCGCGTCGTGGCCGCACTTGAAGCTCGAGAGATCGAGCACCACGACGTTCGGGTGCCGCGCGGCGAACTTCGCCGCCCAGACCTTCTGCACGCTGTTGGTCGAGTAGTTCTCCGGCCACACGTCGGTGCACGTCGAGCGGCGATCTCGATCGAGCCCCTCGTCGAGGTCCTCCTCGAAGAAGCGCTCGAGCCAGTCGCGGATCCTTCGGGATCGAGCGCATCGACAGGATCGGATAGCCGAGCACCTGGAACTCCTCGAGGACGCCGTGGTTGAGGCCCGGGTCGCGAGTGGTACGGGCGGCCGAGCAGGAGGATCGCGACGCGGTTCTCCGCCTCGACCGTCTCGAGGATCGCGCGGCCCTTGTCCTCCATCTCGCTCGTCGAACTGCGTCGAGCGCCGTCGCAGCCCTGCGCGGCAGGCGAAGTCGCTCTCGTCCTCGGTGATGCCGAGGCGCGGGCCCCAGGTCTCGAACATGCTGCTGCGCGCAGTCAGGTTCGGCTCGGCGAACGTCGACCGCCGGGTCGACGTACTCGATGCCGCGCGCGGCGAAGAAGTCGATCTCCTTCGTGAACGCCGCCTTCATCACCTCCGGCGCGCCGGCGACGATCGGGCAGCTCGCGGTGTCCATCACGTCCTCGACGAAGGTCGGGACGTGCGTGATGCAGGGGAAGAAGATGTAGTTGAGCGGCTTCTTCTCGTCGTGTGCTGGTGGAAGAGCAGGTTGTGGATGTGCGCCTGCGCGACCTTCGACGGGATAGCACGGGTCGATCGAGCCGTACTTGCCGCCCTCGACCCACATCTCCTCGGTGGTCTCGTCGGAGAAGACGACGTTCTGCTTCGGATGCCGAGCGCCTCGAAGTACGTCCGCAAGAACGGCGCGGTCGAGTAGAGGTTGAGCACGCGCGGGATGCCGATGCGCGATGCGCCGGCGCTTCGTCCGCGCGTCGGCGTCCGACGAGCGCTGGAACGGCCGCGTACGGATCGTCTTACGCGGCGCTGGCCGAGGATGCCCTTCGTCGACCTCGACGTCCTCGATCGGCGCGCCCGTCCTCGGGCATGCGGCGCCGGCGTCGTAGAAGTGCGGAACGCGCAGCTTCGCCTCGTAGTCGACGAGGTTCGGGTAACTGCTTGCACGGTCTTCTTGCGCGTCGGCGACGAGCGTCGAGCATCGCCTCCTTCGATCTCGACGGTGCCCTTCTCGCAGCGAGAAGCCGGAGATGTAGCGGCTGGTCCGGCCGTCGGGCGTCTTCGTGTCGATGAACGTGCGCTTGCACTCGTTCGGACAGAAGTGACAGACGCGTCTCCTCGTCGTTCTTCGATCGTGTACTCGAGGTCGATCGCCGCATCGATCCCGATGAAGGTGGACGTGCCGCGTTGCGCTTGACGACGCGGAGCGTCTCGAACGCGGCGCCGATCGCGCCGGCCTCGCCCGGTGTGCGGGTGGACGAAGACCTCGGCGCTCGGGCACGCGCTCCTTGATGTAGTCGACCTGCGCCTTGACGCGCGGCGAGGTTGTACTGCGTGCCGCCCTGGAGGACGAACTTGCGGCCGAGCGCCGCCAGCCGCGGGATCTGCACGACGTACTGCCAGACGTTCTTCGGCAGCACCTGCGCGAGGCCCGGCGAGCAGCTCCTCCTTCGAGAAGCCCTCCTTCTGGAAGTTGACGCGGTCGGTGTCGAGGAACACGGCGCAGCCGTAGCTGAACTTCGGCGCGAGCTCGCGCCTCGAACGCGACGTCGGCGTACTCGCGTGACCGGGACGCCGAACTGGTCGGCCATCGCCTGCAGCAGCATGCCGTTGCCGGCCGAGCACTGGTTCGAGAGGCGGAAGTTCGCGATGTCGCCGTTCTTCATGAACAGGACCTTGATGTCCTGCCCGCCGATGTCGCAGATGACGTCGACGTCGCCGAAGAAGTGCACCGCGCTCATCATGTGCGCGACGGTCTCGACGATGTTCACGTCGGCTCGCACGCGACTCCTCGAGCACGTCGGCCGCGTAGCCGGTGGCGCCGAAGCCCGATGCACCTCGAGCGTCGCGCCCTGCTCGGTCGACGAACGCCTCGAGCTGCGCGAGGAGCTCCTTCGTGTCCTGGATCGGGTTGCCCTTCGAGAGCTGGTACTGCCTTGCAGAGGATCTCGCCCTTCTCGTCGACGAGCACCGCCTTCGACGACGTCGAGCCGCCGTCGAGGCCGATGACGCCGCGGACCACCTGCCCCGGGCTCGAAGCTTCGCCGGCGTCGAACTTCGGGATCGCGTAGACGCTCGCGGAACGCCTCGAGCTCGTGCTCGGTCCTTCGACGAGCGGCGGGCCCGCCGATCTCGCCGAGCTCGCGCCTTGCGGCCCGTGCGTGATGAACTCGTCGAGCGCGTCGGTGCCCCGGTAGCCGCCCGACCGTCGGCCGCCTCGTGGAGGCCGTACATGCACGGCGCCGAAGCGCCGCGTAGTACTGCGCGTTCTCGGGCACGAAGATGAGCTCCTCGATGCGGCACGTCCTTCGGGTAGTCGTAGCCGCGCGTCTCCCAGGTCTCGGGGATGCGCAGGCGCCAGCAGTCCTGGAGGAACGGGCAGGTAGGTGTTCGGCCCGCCGAGCAGGAGCACCTTGTGGCTTGAGCGTGTTGCCGCGCGTGAGCACCGAGAGGTTCTGCATGACGATCGCGTCGGCGAGCGAGCAGAGGATCTCGGTCGAGGGGATGCCGCTCTTCACCAGGTTGACGATGTCGGTCTCGGCGAACACGCCGCACTTGGCGGCGACGTGGTGGAGCTTCGAGTCGTCGAAGCGCGAGGTCGGCACGACCTCGCCGGCGGCAGCGCCGACCTTGAGCATGCACTTGTCGATGGTGGCGCCGGTGCCGGACGCGCACTTGTCGTTCATCGACGGCGACGGCGCGTCTTGTCGCCGGTCTTCTCGTTCTCCTTGAAGATGATGATCTTGGCGTCCTGGCCGCCGAGCTCGATGACGCTGCCCGACGTCGGGGTGGAGGCGCTCGACCGCCAGCGTGACCGCGTTCACCTCCTGGACGAACTTCGCCGCCGAGCGGCTCGCGCGAGCGGGCCGGCGCCGGAGCCGGTCACGAACACGCGGATGGCTTCCAGGGGAACCTCGGGAAACCGAGCGAGGGTATCGGAGAGCTGCTCGAGCACCTTCTCCGCCTGCCGGGTTTCGTGGCGCTCGTAACGGCTGTAGAGAATGCCGCTACACTCGGGGTCCACCGCCACGATCTTCACCGTGGTGGAGCCGACGTCGACCCCTAATGCTAACCCCTTATTCAGCAGCCTGTTACCGCCTGCGGAACCGTCCCCGAGCATGCACACGTCCTTGCATTGCCGCTACCAAGTCGGGGGGAGCGGCAAGTCTAACACGGCATTGCGAAAACCGTGCCCGAAAAACGACCTGGATGATTAAGATTGGAACGAGGTCGATATGGAGAAATACGTCGCGCTTCTCCGGGGAATCAATCTCGGAGGCAAGAACAGGATCCCGATGAAGGACCTCGCCGCGATGTTCACGGCTGCCGGGTGCGGGTCGGTCTCGACCTACATCCAGAGCGGAAACGTCGTGTTCGAGGCGGCGGCGCCGCTCACTCGCCGCATTCCCTCGCTCATCGAGAGCGCCATCTCGGAGAGCTTCGGATACAGAGTGCCGGTCGTGGTACGCGCCGGTGCGGAGCTAATCAAAATCGCGCGCGGAAATCCGTTCCTGCGCGCCGGCGCGGACCCGGGAACTCTCCACGTCGCTTTTCTGGCCGACGCGCCCGCGGCACCGAGGCTCAAAACGCTGGACCCGGGCCGCTCCGCGCCTGACGCGTACGCGGTGCGGGGCCGCGAGATCTATCTCCATTGTCCGAACGGCTTCGCGCGCACCGGGCTCACGAACGCCTATTTCGACTCGAAGCTCGGCACCACGAGCACGGTGCGCAACTGGAAGACGGTCGAGGCGCTTCTCGAGCTCACGAGCTGATGCCGATTTCCGCGAGATATGCGATAGTATTTTTTGCGGGAGAAAAGAGGGCTTCGTGGTCAGAAGCTGCCCGATTCTACCCTGGCTGTTCCTACTCGCCGCTCTCGTTGGGTCGGCGGCCTGCGAGCCGGCGCCCAAGGCCTATGCCCTGGTGACCCTGAAACATGACGAGACCCGGATCCAGATGGTCGCGATCATGGAGATCCCTGGCGAGAACCAGTGCGACACGGCGTTCCAGCAGTTCATGACCGGCTTCACCGGCGAAGAGGGGTCGCAAGGATGGCGCCAGACGGAAACCTCCTGCCAGCCGATTCTCGAGCCCCTCTACCAGAACGTCATGAACCGAGGGACGTTCCACGCCACCTATATGGCGTTCAGTCCGAGGAACGACTGGGACTACGAGGGGCGCGTCGTCCTCTATGGTATCCCCTCGTCGCAGGCCCAGGAGGTCTGCCAACAGATCGCGAAGGAAATGGGGGAGAAGCTGGAGGTCGAGGTCGAGTGCGTCCAGGGAACGGTCGGCTAGCTCCCGACCTCACTTCTTTCCGGACGACAACCCCAGAGACACGATCTCGTCCTCCCCTTGCATCGCCTCCGACTGCGCGTGGAGCTCCTGCTGCCGGGCGAGGAACGCCTGGACGCGCGCGCTCACCTGCCGGGTGATGAGCTCCTGCATCCGATTCCGATCGGGGAACAAGCTCCAGGCGTCGCGTTCGTCCATGGGGGACGCGGCAACCCCGGTCATCTTCTCCACCCACGCGATTCGTTGGACCGCGGCGGGGTGGCTGTCGTAGGGGGAAGCGGGCGTCGAGAGCGCTTCCTGGTAGGCCTCCTCGATGCATTGAGCCGGCGGCTTCTCAATCTGCTCGTCCTGCGGCGTCCATTGGAGCGGCACCTTCAGATCGTAGAGGTTCCGCAGGGGCCGGGATTCGCGGACCGCCTGAGATATCTCGCGCTGGGTCAGGAAATCGAACTCGACGGCGCGGCGAACCGCATGTCTCAATCCCGAGGAGAATGCCTCCTTACCATAAGCGAGAACCGCCCAGCGGTCGGCCAGGACTTCCTGGAGCCGGGAAGCCCCCTGCGAGATCCGGAGATAGAGTCGATAGAACGCGTTGAGGAACAACCAGGCGGGGTTGTACCAGACCGCGGCGCCGCCCGACGCCAGTATCCCGGCGCTGGTCAAGATCGAGCGCCTCACCTGCAGAGCGAGGCCGCCTCCCGCCGTGTCGCGGTTCGAAAGGTGGCCGTACTCGTGCGCCAGAATCCCCTTGAGTTGACCGAGCTTCATTTCCGAAAGCACTCCCAGCCCGAGAACGAGACAGCGCTCGCCTCGGTGCCGCAGGTGATCGAGAGTCGAGCCGCGCTCGAAGACGGCGACGGTGGCGTCGGGCACGAGGAATACCGAGTCCACCATCGGGGTGCCGAGCTTGGAGGCCACCTCTCGAAGGAGCGAGAAGACTTCGGGCGCGTCCTTTTCCTCGAGCCGATCTCCTGGG
Source organism: uncultured Acidobacteriota bacterium (assembly GCA_963716925.1). Lineage (GTDB taxonomy): Bacteria > Acidobacteriota > Vicinamibacteria > Marinacidobacterales > SMYC01 > DAISKN01. Next base: position 1,117,689 of record CAVQUX010000006.1, read on the forward strand.
TCGGATCTCTCGCCGCGCGCGAGCAGGCCCTTCAGCATCGCCCAGAGCGTGACCACCAGAAGGATGACGGCGAAGAGCACCAGCTTCACGGGAATGTAGCCGAGCGTAATCACGGCGTAGAGGAGGCCGCCGGCAGCGCCGAGCACGAGGAGAAACACGAACGGCATCGACAGGTAGAAGTAGAGCGAGGCGACCGACAGAACGAGGCCGTAGACCCGCCGCATCAACTTCATCCCGCCGCTCGGGAGCCCGGTCGCTTCCGCCGATTGCGCTTCGATCGCGCTCAGCGTCCGCCTCGAGAGTGCGGCCCCGATCAGAAGGAGCGCCACGAGCCCCACGACCCAGGCGAGGCTGGCGTAGCCCGCCAGGGACAGGTAGCGCCAGTTGCGCGCGCGGCTTCGGATCCCGCGTCCCGTCGAGGAAGGCGTCCGCCTCCTCGGCGGGGAGTCCGAGTGCCCGCGCCCTTTCAATCTCCGTCTCGGCCCGGGTCCAGTCTTCGTCGAGAAGCGCATCGACGGCGCCATAGTAGTGCGTCGGTATCTCGTCGGGTGCGACTCGGCGCAACCTGGCGAGTGCGTTTCGAAAGAGAGCCTCTGTTGTCGCTCCGCAGCGACGCCGTCGCGATGGGAGAGAGCGTTCGGCTCGTCGGGACGAATTTCGATGAGCCGTTCCGCGAGTCGGTTCGCCTCCTGGAGCTTCGTCGGGTCTTCGAACCGCAGCAGCGCCTGGACGACGGCGGTGAGGTTGTACCCGTGCTCTTCCGTCAGGAGCGCGCGACGAGCGAGGGCGAGCGCCTCGTCGTTGTCAGCTACGACGTAGGAGCGCCGTCTCAAAGCGTGAGCGAAGTCCGGCGCGAGCTCCAGCACCTTCCCGTACGCCGAAGCGGCGGTTTCTTTGTCGCCGCGGTCCATGGCCTCCGTCGCCGCCTGGAACTCGGCGACGGCGCCGGGAGCGACGGCCCCGAGCTCCTGCAGGATTTCCGACTCTTCGTTCGGGTCGCGCTGGGCGCTCGCGAGCGCGGCGAAGAGGGCAAAGGCAAAGGCTAGAAAGGGCGTCCAGCTCGTCATCGATACCTCGCCCTCCTTATTCAGGCGAGTGTAACAGATCTACGCCAATACGAAAAGCCGGACGACGCCCCGAAACGCTCCGCGGTCGCTCGAGGAAGATGTATTCTTGAGCGGCTACGGGAGAACGAAGAATGCGAACGTCGAAATGGATGATGATTATCGCCATCGGAGCCGCCGTGACGACGAGCGTCGCCGCCATGGCGCAGGCGACGAACCCCCGGTTCGGCCGGTGGAAGCTCAAGTCGGACGACCCCCCGCCCGCCTCGAACGTGATGACCTACGAGCCGTACGGCGAAGGCGGCATGAAGGTCACCGTCGAGGCCACAACCGCGAAGGGCGAGAAGCGGAAGTGGGGCTACGTGACGACGTTCGACGGGAAGTACCGGCCCATGACCGGGGACACCACCACCGAACAGACCGCGGTCGAGGTCGTCGACGCCCGCACCAACAAGATCATGAACAAGACCGGCGCCCGGGTGAACGTAATCATCAACGTTCTGTCCGAGGACGGAAACACCATCAACAACGAGTATCGGAACGTCGACGAGAACGGCAAGGTGACCGTGACCCACGCGGTCTACGAGCGAATCAAGTAACGGCCGGTCAGAATTCTTCGAGACGCGAGTACAGCTCCCGCCGGACGCTGGCGTAGTCCTCCGAATCGATGAGGTTCGTCATCTCGTAGGGGTCGGTCTCGAGATCGTAGAGCTCGTCCATACCCTCGAGCTCGAGGTAGTGAATCAGCTTGTGCCGCTCGGTGCGGACCGCCTCGTACCCCATGTTCACGATGCGGGGGAACACGATGTCGCTGTAGTACTCGACGAAGAACAGGTCGCGCCAGCCTTCGGTCTCGCCCTGGAGGAGCGGAACGAGTGAGCGCCCGTCGAGAGACTCCGAGGCGACTCCGCCGAGCTCCAGAACCGTGGGCGCGAGGTCGATGGTCAGAGCCATGGGATCGATGAGCGTCCCCGGCCGGGCGAGAGCCGGATACCGGACCACGAGGGGAATGCGAAGCGACTCTTCGTAAGCGAGACGCCGTTCCTCGGAGAGTCCGTGCTCGCCGTAGAAAAAGCCGTGGTCGCTGGTCACCACCACGACCGTGTTCTCGAGCTCGCCCCGGTCTTCCAGAACCGCCAGCATCCGGCCCAGTCCTTCGTCGACCGCCATGAGCATCCGCAGGCGATCGCGAATCGCCCCATCGGGAAAAACGGTCCCGGGACCGAGCGGAGGCAGGCCGTCGATCGCGCGCTCGAGCGCGGGTTTTCCCGCCGGCGGAACCCCGTAGCTCGGACGCCGCGGGATCTCCGCGTCGCTGTAGAGCGTGCGGTGGCGCTCGGCGGGAATGAAGCCTCCCTCCCCTATCGGGGTCGAGCTTCCGTCGTCGTGCTGGATGATGTTCGGGTGAAGGGCCTTGTGAGCGAGGAAGAGAAGAAATGGCTCGTCCCGGTCGCGGGAAAGGAACTCAACCGCGCGATCCGTCAGGAGGTCGGTGACGTAGCCCTCGACTTTCCGGGTCGTGCCGTTCTCGTGGAGGTTGGGGTCGATGGCCTCCCCTTGTCCCTTCATGCTCACCCAGTAGTCGAATCCCGGTCTCCGGGTCTCGTCGTTTCCCATGTGCCACTTGCCGAGAAAGGCGGTGTCATAGCCCGCGGCATCGAGAAGGCGCGGAAACGTCTGGAGCTCGTGGCTGCGCTCGCTCCGGTTCGTGTTGTCGGTGATCCCGTTTCTCCGGGCGTAGAGACCGGTGAGGATGTTGGCGCGGCTGGGCGAGCAGAGCGGCGTCGTGGCGAAGGCGTTCTGGAACCGGGCCCCTTCACGGGCGATACGGTCGATGTTCGGCGTCCGGACGAAAGGGTGACCGTAGGCGCCCACGTCGTCCCAGCGCAGATCGTCGACGACCACGATGAGAAAGTTGGGCCTCTCGTCGGCCCGGCGGCAGTGGACGAGGCACGAGATCAGAAGAATCGCGACAGATAAGGTGTATCTCTTCATTACGTGTTCAGTTCCTTTCCTCCAGAACCGCGATGCGGCGCCGGGCGAGATCGCGCGGCCCGGCAAGTTTCTCCGGAGCCACGGCGAGGAAACGAAGATAGAGGCGGCGCGCCTCTTCATCCCGCTCCCCGAGCTCCGCGGTGCGAGCCGCGATGAAGAGCGCTTCCGGTTCGTCGGGGCGGAGCCGGAGGGCGATCGCGATCTCGGAATCGGCTTCGCTGACTCGCCCGGTCTCGGCGAGCTTGCGCGCGAGATCGGTGTGGGCTTCGGCATAGGCAGGGTCGAGTCCAATGGCCTCCCGCAGGAGGGTCTCCGCCTCCGACCCGTCGAGGAGAACCGCCAGGTTGCGACGGGGCTCGGGCGCTTCCGGCGACGCTGCCATGGCCCGCTCGAAGGCCGCCCGGGCTTCGTCGCGCCGGCCGAGCTCGGCGAGAGCGGAACCGAGCTCGTTCCAGATCGAGCCGTCATCCGGTAGCGCCTCGAGCGCGAGGCGGAGCTCGGATTCCGCTTCCGCCGCCTTTCCCCGCGCTCGCAGCAGTCGACCTCTGAGGAACCGGCCGTCGCCGTTGTCCGGCCGCAGCGCGAGGAACTGTTCCAGGAGCGCTTCGGCTTCCTCGAAACCACCGGTGGCCGCGAGCGCGCGGGCGAGGCCGAGGTCGAGGTCCGGATGGGTGAAGCCGGCCGCCAGCGCCGCTCGATAGCGCTCGAGCGCCTCGTCGACTCGTCCCTCCGCGAAAGCGACGTCGCCGAGCGACTTGAGCGCCAGGCCGTTTCCCGGGTCGAGCGAGAGCGCGGCGTCGAAGTGCGTCCGGGCCCCGGCGGGGTCCCGGGAGAGCCGACTCGTTCCCGCTTCGATCTCCCGCCAGATCGCAATCCCGTCGCGGGGGTCGAAGTCGACGCTTCGGCGTGTCGTCGACCCCGAGAGATATCCCAGAGCCTTCAGCCGCTTCGCCGTCTCGTCGGCCGGGAGGGTGGGCTCGGGCGCGACCTCGACGGCGATCCTTCGAAGCTCGCGCTGGAGGTTCTCGGCATCGAACCGTCTCCCGACGAGGACGTCCGCGGACTCTCGCGGATCGCTTGCGAGATCGAAGGCTTCCCGCCTCGCGCCCTCCATTACCTTGAGAGACCCGCGTCTCAGACTCCGGAGCTCGGCCCATCCCAGGAGGAGATTCAAGTAGAGCGATTCGGAGTAGATCGCGAGATCGGGTACCTGTCCGCGCTGGAGGAAGGGCGAGAGATCGATTCCGTCGACGTTCTCGAGCGCGGGTGCCTCGAGCAAACCCAGGAGGGTCGGCGCGACGTCGAGCGCCCGAACCGGCTCTTGGACGATGAGACCTCCGAGCTCTCCTCCGGGAAGCCGAAGCAGCCAGGGAATGCGAAGCGTCGACTCGTAGACCAGAGCTCCGTGGGTCGATTCCCCGTGCTCCCCGAGCGCCTCTCCGTGGTCCGCCACCACGGACACGACGAGCCGATCGAGCCATCCCTCGCGCCGAAGCGAAGCGAGGAAACGTCCAAGGCGCTGGTCGAGGTATGCGATCTCGGCGCCATAGGGATCATCCGGGTACCGGCTGCGAAAGGGCTCCGGCGCCTCGTAGGGCGTATGAGCGTCGAAGAGGTGGACCCAGACGAAGAAGGGCTCGTTCGAAGCGGGATTCGCGCGCAGGAAGCTCTCGGCCGCATCCAACACGTCGCCCGCGCTTCTTTCCTGTGACCCCGAGCTTCTCAGAAACTCCTGGTCGTAGACGTCGAAGCCGCGGTCGAGCCCGAACCGCGAGTCCAGCGGAAAAGCGCCGATGAAGGCAGCGGTGCGGTACCCCGCGGCTCGGAGGACGGTCGAGAGCGTCGCCGTCGTTGGCGCGAGGCGGAAGCTCTCGTTGTTCCGGATTCCGTGGCGCCGGGGCAGGAGCCCGGTGAGGAGCGTCGCGTGGGACGGAGTGGTGAGAGGAGTCTGAGAGGTCACGTCGGCGAAGCGAACGGACTCGGAAGCGAGCGCGTCGAGCTCCGGGGTGAGACCGAGCGAAGAACCGTAGCTTCCGAGGCGATCGGCACGGACGGTGTCGAGGGTGACGAGCAGAAGCGAAGGCGGCGGCTCCGCCCGGCAGCCCGTGAGCAGGAGAAGGGCCGGCGCGAAGAAAGGGAGCTTTCGCACGCGCCGGCCCCGAGTCCCCTAGAAGCTGTACCTCAAGGAAATCTGCGCCTGGCGCTGAGGCGCCACCTGGGTGCGGGAGCCGAAGCCGGCCCGCGGGTTCGCCGGGTCCAGGCCCAGTACGGTGTTCACCTGGATGGTGTTCGCGGTATTGAGCACGTTGAACAGATCGAGACGCAGCTCGATCTGGTGCCGATCTCCGGCGTGGAACGCCTTGGCCACCGTGAGGTCGAAGTTCTTCATCGTGGGAAGTCGGAACGAGTTCCGTCCGAGGCCGTCGGGACGATCTCCGTATTGTCCCGCGTTCACGCCGTCGCCGTCCGCATCCGATCCCGCGACGCCGGTGTAAGGAAACCCCGACCTCAGGAGGAGGACGCCACCCACGCGGATGTCCCATGGCAGCTCGTAGAGGGCGTTCGCCACGAACAGATGAGGGACGTCGGTGCTCAGCGGGCCCTCCTGATAACTTCGATCGCCTTCCTGATCCACGAGCCCGGGAACGAAACTGCCCGTGGTACGGAAGTTGTCCGTGTCTCCCCGGGCGCGGGACCAGGTGTAGCGGACCCCGAAGCTGTACTTCCCGTCGAAATATTTCTCGAGACCGAACTTGACCGCGTTGTAGTCGGTGGACCCGTCGTTGATCTGGAGGAAGAGACTCCGGAACCCTCCGAAATCGACTCCGTAGGGACCGGGCACTCGGTTCGGGGAGCCGAAGGGCCGGAGCGCGTCGGCCTGCGCGAGCGTTCGAGTCCGTCCGGGGCCCAGGGCGAAGAACGGCGGCGCGTTGGCGTCGAAGGTCACCAGGAGATCGTTTCCCGCGACGTGGGTGTAGTCGACGCTCGCTCCCCATCCCGGCCGCAGCTCTCTTTCGACGCCGAGACTGTAGTTGACGAAGTACGGCGTGGTTCGCGTCACGGTGTCGATGCTTCCGGGAAAGTCCTCTCCCTGGAAGACGGGGATGTAGACCGTGGCCCGGGCCACCTCGTTCGCTCCCTGCGGAAGGCTGTCGAACCTCTCCGGGAAGGCGGGGAACAGAGGATTCCCCTGCCTGAGGTCGATGGTCGTCTGCCCCTCGGGCCCGAAGTTCGACTCGCGGTTGACGAGCGAGCTCTCGAGGGTGTCGTAGAAGATCCCCATGTTGCCTCGGACGACGGTCTTCCCTTCCTCGCCAACGTCCCACGCGAATCCGAGTCGGGGGGCGAAGTTGTTGAGGTCTCCGAAGAACAGGCTGTCATAGTCCCACCGCAAGCCGAGATTCAGGATCAGGGAGCGCCCCACTCTCCAGTCGTCCTGGGCGAAGAACGAGACCATGGAGTCGCGAAATCGAAGGTCCGAGTCGCCGAACGCCTGGGTGTACTGGAAGGGAAACGTGGCCGGATTGGCGGCGTCGTAGGGGTACGGAGTTCCCGCGGAGAACGTATAGGTCCCCACCAGGTTGTTGAAGAAGGTGACGAAGCGGAAGCTCCCGATCACGTCGGCGCCGAACTTGAGGTCGTGGTCGCCCTTGTAGAGAGAGAAGTGATTCACCACCTGCAGTCGCTTCTCGTCGAGGTTCTGGGGGAAGCCGGGGTTGGGCCCGGCGTTTCCCACGCCCGCGCGGGTGATCGCCGGAAACGGGGTGAGGGAGAAATCGGGATCGCGGGATTCGGCGCCGGTATCGGAGATGAGAGGGCTGTAGAAGTCCACGAGATCCCGGGTGAACCGGACCCGGAGCTCGTTGACCTTGTTCGCTCCCCAGGTCGCGACCCAGGAGCCGGCCACGTTCCAGGTGCGCCCCTCGGCATTGCTCCTCCGGTCGTAGGTATTCAGCCCGCCGACTCCGTTCGCCTCCTGGTCGTTGACGTTGAAATTGAATCGGGCGTCGAGCCGGTTGGTGGAGTCGAGCTGGTGGTCGAGCTTGAAGAACAGCTGGTCGTTGCTCTGCGGGCGGGCGAAGGTGCCCGGGTCGAGCGCCGAGGTGACGACCGACTCGTCGTCGATGCGATTCGACTCCCAGTTGACGAAGAAGTGAGTCCGATCGCGCGCGATCGGTCCTCCGAAAGTCGCTCCGTACTGCTGGCGGTCGGCGGAGCTCTCGTTGCCGGTGATGAGATCGTTGGCCACGAAGGCGCTCGGCTTCTGGTAGGTGTAGACGCTTCCCCGGAAATCGTTGGTGCCGCTCTTGGTAATGATGTTGACGGTGCCCGCGCCCGTACGTCCCACCTCGGCCTTGAAGCCGTTGCTGATGACCTGGACCTCCTCGATGGTGTCGAGGGAGAGACCGTTGCCTCCGCCGAACTCGCCGTTCAGGGTCCGGATCTCGCGGCCGGTGATCGAAGTGCCGTCGGAGACGAAGTCCGCGGAGCGAATCCCCTGGCCGTTGATCGAAATGTTGCCGCTTCCACCGCCCACCCGCACCGCGCTTCCCGAGAGCTCGACGAACGAGAGAAAGTCCCGCCCGTTGTTGGGAAGGTTCGCCACTTGCTCGTCGCCCACGGACTGCTTGAGATCGCTCGTCCGCGTCTCCACCACCGGCGCCTGGGCCGAGACGGTGATGGTCTCCTCGACGCCTCCGAGGTCGAGCCGAAAGTCGATTCGAGGCTCGGTGTTCGCCGTGAAGGTGAGGCCCTCCTGCCGCTCGCTCCTGAAGCCCGCGAGCTCGGCGGTGAGGCTCCACCGCCCTTTCGGGTCCAGGGGGGCGAACCGGTAGAGGCCACGCTCATCGGTCGGGGCGGTTTGGGTGAGCCCGGTGTCCAGGTTTCGGATCGTCACAGTGACGCCTGGAAGAGACGCGCCCGTGCCGTCGGTGACGGATCCCGATAGCTCGAACCGTGTCACATCCGCTCGGGACGGAAAGGCCGCCAGCATGGAGCAAAGAAGAAGCAACAATCCGACAGGTCGCGTCATGAGCACCTCCGTTGGACCGTTCAACGCCCGCTCCCTCGTGGGTCAGGCGCGAATCGTAGCATGGAAGAAATGAGACCCATACCTTTCTCCTGCGCCGTCCGGTTGAGCTCGGGAATCTCCGAGGAAACGATGCCCTGAAGCTCCGCGAGTCCGTCATCGAGCTCGGACGACAGAATCCCGGAAGACACCGTGGGCCGCCGCGGTCGGCGCCCGGTCGGCGCTCGCGACCACGCCGCCGAGAGAGGCCAGCCGGGCGTTCAGCTTGAGAGGAAAGAGAAGCAGCTGATCGTCGACGCCGATGAATCGCGGCTCGTAGAACCGTTCGAGAACCGTCTGGAGTTTTTTCGAGAGCGCGCTCGCCAGGCTGGCGACGTCCTCGAGCTCCGCCCGGTCCTTCGCCCGAGCCACGAGCCCCTCGAGCTGTTTCTGAAGATCGAGCACCGCGGCGATCGCCTCGTGCACCTCGCTCAAGCGTTCGCCGATAGCCAGCAGAAGATCGAACTGCTCCCGAAACTCCGAGTCGGTGGTCGGGATCCGCGGGTCCTTTCGAATCTCGAAGGATTGGGTCGACCGATGCTCGCCCATCGAGAGCCTCGCCTGATACACCCCCGGCACCGCCACCGGCCCGCGCAGGCTACCGCCCATGAGATAGGTCCTGCCGGGCAGTCCGCGAGCGTCAGGATAGCGAAGATCCCACTCGAAGCGGTTCAGGCCGCGCTCCGCCGGCAGCGACGGGCCGCGGAACTTCTTGACGACGGCGCCTGTCGAATCGAGGACGTCGAGCTCGACCGCCGCGGAAGGTTTCTCCCTCAAGTAGTAATAGAGGACGGCTCCCGTCGGCGGGTTCTCGCCCACGCCGGCCGCGGCGCGGCGGCGGCCGAAACCGCGCATGCGGTACGGGTTCTCGGGAGCGAACAGGTGCACGGGAGAGGACGGCGTGAGCTCCGGGAGCTCGCGAATCAGGCCGAGGTCGTCGAGAATCCAGAACGCTCTCCCCTGCGTCGCCGCCACCAGATCGTCGTCTTTGACCACGAGGTCGGTGACGGGCACGACGGGGAGATTCAACTGCAGAGGCTGCCACTCGAGGCCGTCGTCGAACGAGACGTGGATTCCGGTCTCGGTGCCGACGTAGAGCAGCCCCTTGCGCCGGACGTCCTCGCGCACGACGCGAACGAAGCTCGACTGCGGGAGATCCCGATCGAGGCGCTTCCAGGTCTTTCCGAAGTCCGAGGTCTTGAAGAGATACGGCCGGTAGTCGTCCCAGAGGTAGCGGTTCGCGGCGACGTAGGCCGTCCCGGCGTCGTGAGGGGACGGCTCGACGACATTCACACGGCTCCATTCCGGAAGCTCGGGCGGCGTCACGTTCTCCCAGGTCGCCGCCCCGTCGCGGCTCAGGTGCACCAGTCCGTCGTCCGAGCCCGCCCAGAGCACGCCCCGGGCAAGTTTCGATTCGGCGAGCGAGGCGATGGTGCAGTAGAAGTCGGTGAGGCGATCGCCGTTCTCCTTCTCCTCGTCGTCGCGCGTGAGGTCGGCGCTCACTACCTCCCAGGCCTGACCCTGGTCGTTCGACCGGAAGACGACGTTGCCGGCGGCGTAGATCGTCGAGGGGTCGTGGGGGGATACGAGAATGGGGTAGGTCCAGCCGAATCGATACCGAACATCGACTCCGGTCCGGCCCATGGGGGAGTCGGGCCAGGGCGTGACGTTTCGGCTCTCGCCGGTGCGGTGGTCGTAGCGCGTAAGAAGACCCCAGAAGCTCCCGGCATAGACTACGTCCGGGTCCCGGGGGTCGGGGGCGATGAATCCGCTCTCGCCGCCTCCCACGGGATACCAGTCGGTCCGGTCGATGCCGAAACCCGGGGTCCGGCTCGGGATCGACACCGTGGTGTTGTCCTGCTGCGCGCCGTAGATGCGGTACGGAAACTGGTCGTCGGTCACCGCCCAGTAGAACTGTCCCGTGGGTTGGTTCAGTAGATCGCTCCAGCTCCGGCCGCCGTCGAAGGTGACGGCAGCGCCGCCGTCGTCGCCCAGGATCATCCGCCGGTTGTCGTCGGGGGCGATCCACAGATCGTGACCGTCACCGTGCGGCACCGACATCGATTCGAACGTCTTGCCGGCGTCGATCGACTTCAGGATCGGCTTGGTGAGAACGTAGACGGTGTCGAGGTCCTGGGTGTCGGCGATGATGTGGGCATAGTAATAAGGTCGGCGGCGGACGTCCATGTGGTCGTTCACCCGGCGAAAGCTCGCTCCCGCGTCCTCCGAGAGAAAGACGCCCCCCGCGTCCTCGGGAACCGCCTCGACCGTCGCCCAGACCCGCCTGGGGTCCACCGGGGAAACGGCGACTCCGATGCGCCCCTCGTCTCCGGGGGGAAGCCCCTGGGTCAGCTTTGAGAAGGTATCCCCTCCGTCGAGCGACTTGTAGATTCCACCGTGCGGGCCGCCGGAGAAGATGCCCCAGGGACGGCGGAGAACGGGCCAGAGAGTCGCGTAGACGATGCGCGGATTCGAGGGATCGAGGGCGACGTCGGCGGCGCCCGTCCGGTCGTCGAAGTAGAGGATCTTCTCCCAGTTCTTCCCTCCATCCTTGGATCGGAAGAGCCCTCGTTCCTCGTTGGGACCCGTGGCGTGACCGACGGCGGCGACATAGACGAGGTCCGGATCGCGAGGATGAACCCGGATCTTGCCGATCTGGCGCGTGTCCGAAAGACCGAGGTGAGTCCAGGTACCGCCGGCGTCCGTCGAGCGATAAACGCCGTCGCCGTGGGAGAAGTTGGCACGGATGCAGGCCTCTCCCATCCCGACGTAGATCACGTTCGGATCCGACGGTGCTATGGCGATCGCCCCCACGGAGCCCGTCTGGAAGAATCCGTCCGAGATGTTCTGCCAGCTATGACCCGCGTCCTCGGTCTTCCAGACACCGCCGCCCGTCGCCCCCTGGTAGTAGGTGAGAGGTTGTCCCGGGACCCCGGCCACGGTCGTTACCCTGCCGCCGCGGAATGGGCCGATATTGCGCCACCGGAGCGCCTCGAGGAGCGCGGCATCGGGGGCGGCGAGGCCCGCGGCCGGACAGAGGAGCGACGCGATCAGGAGGAAGCGGCGGCTCATGGGGCGGTCTCTTTCTTCGGTTCGGATTTGAGATACTTCTCGAACCAGTTCAGGATTCGGCCGTTCACGTCGAGGGTGTCGGCGCGGGAATGGCGGGAGAGGCTGTGGTCGCCTTCGGCGTAGGCCACGAAAGTCGCCTCCTTCCCGAGCTGGCGGAGAGCGTAGAACATCATTTCTCCTTCGCCGAACAGGATGGTCAGGTCCTTCACGCCGTGCAGAATGAGGACCGGGGTCTTGACCTTGTTCAGTTGAAAGAACGCCGACTGAGACAGGTAGCGCTCCGGCACCTCGAAAGGGCTTCCGCCCATGCGCGCCTGACCCCGCTCGATGTTTCGCGAGTCGCGGTCTCTTCCGCTCGCCCAGTTCCGAAAGAGCTCGGGCGGCGTGGCCCCGGAGACGGCGCAGGCGAAGATGTCGGTCTGGGTGATGAGGTAAGAGGTCGCGTAAGCTCCGAAGCTGTGGCCCCAGAGCCCGAAACGGCTCTCCTCGAAGCCCATGCCGCGCGCCATGTTGACCGCGGGCACCACCGCCTTCACGAAGGACGTGGCGGTGTCGCCCACCCGCACCTTCACGTTCGGAAGCAGAAGGGCGTAGCCGTGGTTCAGGAAGACCTGGTGGCGGGCGTTGAATCCATGGATTCCCGGAGTCAGCTTTTCGTAGATCCACGTGATGACCGGGGTGTTGCCCTCGGTTGCACCGTCGACGGGTCGGTACAGGAGCGCTTTCAGCGTCTCTCCATCGGCATTGCGAAAGGAGAACATCTCCGGCCGGCCGAAGCGGAAACGACCGAGCTCCGGATTCATGTCGGTCACTCTCCGCCGTTCGCCGCTCATCAGGTCCACCCGGTAGACGTCCTTGGGCCTCACGGCGCTCTCGGCGGAGAAGACCAGAGAACCGTCGGCGGCGGCCAGGTCGTCGTAGGACTCCGATCCCCCGACGAGCTCCGTCGTGCTCTCGTCCTCGAGCGAATAGCGATGGATCGTCTCGTCGTAGCTCTCGTTGTCCGTGGTCTTGAAGAACAGGTGCTTCCCGTCCCGACTCCAGAGGGGGTCGCTCACCTGATCGGGAAACCCACCAGTGAGGTTGCGCTCCTCTCCGCCCCCCTCCAATCCCAGGTAGAGGTCCATGAACGGCCTCGCGATGCTGTACATGTCGGGCAGCGGAGCCTCGATCTCGGGATCCCGGATCGTGGGGTCCGGGACCAGGTGAACGTATTGGCGGCCGTCGGGCGACCATAAACGATCGTCGGGACGCCCCTCTTCCCGGGAGAGCTTCTCGGGCTCGCCTCCCTGAAGCGACACCCGAAAGGCCTCGTTCGTCTCCTTTCCGATCACGCCGAAGGTATCCGGCTCCGGCGTGGCGTAGACGACGCGGTCATTCGACAAACGGAACGTGCGGAGAAGAACGGGTTCGGAAAGAAGAGGGACTACCTTGCCGGAATCGACGTCGGCGACGAGAAGGCGCGCGGCCCGGCGATCGACGAAGAAGTCGTCTCCGGGGATCCGCGCGTCGGTGCTCTCGACCACGCGAACCCGGGCCGGCGCTTCCGCCGGCGGAGCTTTCGTCGCCGCCGCGAACACCAGGCGCCTTCCGCCGGCTGCCCATTGCGGCGCAAGGTAGCTCCGCCCGGTGAATGCATCGCCGAGAAGGGTCAGCTGGCCGGAGCTCGCGGTCCAGACGGCAAGCCGTCCGCCCGAGGCGTCCTCACGGAAGAACGCGAGCCGCTCCCCGTCGGGAGACCAGACGGGGTACGAGCCATGAACCGGGCCATCGGTGAGCGCTCGCGGGGGTCCACCCTCGAGCGGCTGCACTTTCAGGTGCCCCGTGGGGCGAGGCTCGAGGACGTTCCACTCGTCGTCGAGATTGGTGGCGACGAACGCGAGCCACTTGCCCGAAGGCGAGATCGCGATCGGCTGGCCCGAGGCGAACGTGCGCAGGTCGAGCATGTCTTCGAACGTGAAGACCGAGCTTTCTCCTCGAATTGCCGGGGCCGCGACGACGACGCTCGCCAGAAGCAGGATCGGTGCGCGGAGTCTCGGAACCATCGCGACCTCCGACCGTTTTTTATCACGCCGAGGCTTCGTGTGCCATGTCCGGAAGAGGCGGCTCAGGATTTCTCCCGCCACGGAAGCAACAGCGCCGGGGTCAGGAGCAGGTCGGCGACGAGCGCCACGGTGAACACGAACGCCGTGAGCAGGCCGAACAGCTGGTTCGGGATGTAGGTGGCGACGACGAAGCTCGCGAACGACACGATGAGGACGCCGTTGGTCGAGAGCAGCGACGGGAGCGAGTGCTCCATGACCCGGTACAGCGCTTTTACGGGCTCGACTCCTTCCCGCTGAATGCGGGCGAAATTGGCCAGCACCTGGCTCGTGTCGTCGATGCAGATCCCGAGAGCGACGCTCGCGACCATCGCCGTCCCCAGGTCGAGGGGTCGGCCCAGGAGCCGGAGGAGCGCGCCGGCGACGAACAGGGGCAACAGGTTCGGGATCATCGAGACGATGCCGAGGCGGACGGAACGGAGCATCACCGCCATGACGAAGCCGATGGCGAGGCTCGCGGTCACGATCGAGCTCAGGAGCGACTGCACGACGTAGTCGCTCGTCTCCTGGTAGAGAAAGTACTTCCCCGTGGCCCAGACCTCGAGCCCCAGGTCCTTCCCCAGTGCTTTCGCGTGATTCACCAGGGCGACGGCTTCCGAGGAGTTCTCGTGGTTTCCCACCAGGGTCACGCGGAGAGCGTCCTCCGAGACCGTGATGCGATCGTTGACGTCGGTTCCCGGCGGAAGTGCTAAGGTGTAGAGCAGCATCTCCTGCGCGATCGACGGGCCGTCTTCGGGGAGGGCGTAAGCCTCGGGGTCGCCTCCTTCGAGGGCCTGGTTCACCTTCTTGAGCGTGTCCACGATGCTGACGAGCTCGGTCACGCTCGGATCCCTCTTCAGAGCTTCCTCGAGCGAATCGACTCTCCGCAGAAAGCCCGGGTCGAGGGCTCCGCCTTCGCGGCCGGACTCGATGACGAGCTCGATCGAGCGAGAAGTGCCCATGTCGCGCTCGAGCGCCTCGTGGGCGATGCGGACCGGGAGCTCCCGGCTGAAGTACTTGATGGGGTCGGTGGAGACGTCGATCCCGAGCGCGTACCAGAGGCAGACGGCGGACAGGGCCGCCGAGCCGGCGAGAATCGTCCGACGCCAACCCACCACGAGATCCATGAGCTTTCGGGAACCGGCGGCGTGGGTCTCCTCGGGCTTCGCCTCGATCCGGAAGGGAAGGACGAAGAGCGCTCCGCCGCAGACTACGAACGCAAAGAGCCAGGTAACCAGGGTGCCGAATCCGGTGACGATGCCCAGCATCGCCAGCGGCGCGAGGGGCGCCTGCACGAAGCTGAAAAATCCAATAGCGGTGGTGAGGCAGGTCAGAAACGTCGGAAGCAGGTTCCTGGTGAGAGTGTAGCGGGCCGCTTCCGCCTGGGTCGCTCCGGTTCGCATCGCGTGCACGAAACTCACCAGGATGTGGACGGTGTCGGCGATTCCCACGGCGATGAGGATGCTGGGAATCGCGGTGCTGAGGGGCACCTGCACCAGACCGCAGAAGCCCGCCATCCCGAACGCGGCCACGAGGGCGGCGGACACGGTGACGAACGGCAGGACCGCGGCGACGGCGTTTCTCAGAATCAGGAACAGAAAGACCCCGACCAGCGCGAGCACGATGGGTGTGAGCCGCAGGACGTCCGCGAGCGTCACCTCTTCGAAGGCGTAGGTGACGACCGGCGTTCCCTGGATGTGAAGGGTCTCGTCTCCGATCGGCGCTCTCGCGACGAGATCCCGGAGCGCCCCCGTGATGGCGCGGGAATCCGGAGGCTTCTCGATCGCGGGCTGGATCCTTCCCGCTACCAGCGTCGTCTTCTCGTCGGGACTGAGAAGGTACCGCGGGAGGATCTTCTCCGATGCCGCCAGCCGCCGACGCTCCGCGAGGAGCTCCGGAGTGAGCTCGGAGGGAAGGAAGGGCTCAACCACGATCTCCCCTTCGCGTCCGTGAAGCCAGTTGAAGTTCGCGATCGACTCGACGCGGATGACCTCGGGCACCTGCCACAGCTCCTCCGTGAGCCACCGGACGAGCGAGAGCGTCGCTTCGTCGTAGACGCCCGAGGGGCTCTCGACGACGATCACCACGGTATCGTCGTTCCCGAACCGCTTCTCGAAAGCCTCGAACTTCTGGAGCTTGGGGTCGTCGGGGGAGAAGAAGCCGGTGTGGGTGAAGTCCGTCCGGATGAGCGCGAGCCCCGGAGCCAGGCCGAGGACGAGGAGGAATCCGAGCGCCATCGCCCAACGGGGGTGCGACTCGATCCAACCGACGAGGCGCCGGTTGAGTGGGGAGACGTTGAGCTCTTCGAGTCGAGCCATGAGCGTGCCGCGCGATCAGCGGCCCAGGACTTGACTCCGGAACCGGCTCGGATCGAGCTCGACTCCGAGCTCACGGCCGACGGCCTGGAGCTCCGAGGCTTTCTTCGTCTGCCGGTTCTCCATCCGTACCAGCTGGGCGCGCCGATGGGCGCCGGAAGCACGGTAGTCCCGGTAGAAGGCGACCTTCAACAACTCGTTCTTGCGATCGTAGAACTCGACCTTCAGAGGTACCAGGAACTCCTTGTCGAGCCAGACGAGCTGGCGGCTGTAGCCGCTCCCCTCGGCTCGGGAGCGCCGCTCCAACTGGAAGCAGGGCCTCCCCTCGACGGTGTCGTCGGGCATGCGGGCGTGGATGTACTTCACCGCCAGCGGTGGAGCGAGATCCTCATAGGTGAACTCGCTTCCCATGAACGCGCCCGTCTTGTGTCCGGCGCTGATGCGCCGCATCCGCTTCGCCGCGGGGAGGTACAGCCACTGATCGTCCTCACCCGCCTTGTGGGTATGAGTCAGGAGAATGGTTCCTCGCACGTTCTCCGGCCAGTCGAACTCGATTCGGGACAGATTTCCCTCGGCGAGATCTTCCCGCAGCTCCAGCGTGAGGCGGCGCTCGGTTCGGTCGCCCTGTGCGTTCAAAAGGACCAGGGTGAACGAGGAACGCTCGCCCACGAACCCCTGGTTCACCCGCTCGGCTTCGAGAGCGATGTCCTCCCCGGTCGCGTCGGCATCGAGGAGCTTGCCCGAGGGCAGCCCGAAGGCCAGGGAGGCCGCGCCCAGGCGCTCGAGGAACCGCCTTCGCCCGAGAAGCATGTAGAATTCTAATCCGCTCCCAGGACGCGCCGCTCCGCCCGACCGCTCTCGTCCACCCGGAGGAAGGACCGCACCGCTCCCTGGGGATATCCGAAGGAGCCGGAGTTGAGGTATCCCTCGGCCTCGTCCTCGCGATGAGTGTGACCGAAGAGGACGAGGCTCGCGCCGGTCAAACGACGGACGATGGCCGCGCCGCGGCGCAGATGGCCGGGCATACCTCCGGGGTTCCGATTGGCGCCGCGCCTCACCGACGCGACCACGTAAGCGGCCGAAGCCGCCGAGAGCGCGGCTCCTCCCGCCCCCGCGCCCAGGAATGCCGCAGCCAGGCCCGCGGGAACCGCGAGCGTCGCCAGCATTCGGTCGTAATAGAGCCGAAGGAACGTGCGCCGAAAACTGGTGTGAGTCGGCGGCGGACCGGCACGCAGGAGTTCGCGCAACGTCGTCTCGGAAACGCCCGTCGCGGCCGCGCAGCTCGCGAGCTCCTCCTCTCCGCGGCGCTCCTCGGCGGCGAGACGGGACCGGACCGCGGTCTCCGCGCAGATCGCGGCGCTCACCGCGCAGAAGCGGGCGATTATCCAGGGGGCCCGCAGGCCGCACTCCCGGAACGCGAACTGGATGTTCTGAACGGGAGTCGCCTCGTGCTGGTGAACGGACACGAACCGGTCATGGGCTCCGAGAAACCGCCGTTTGAGCGCCACACCGAGCGGCTCGCTCCGGAATCCCGGCGGCGCCAGCGGGTGCGCGGGCGCGTTGTCCGGATCGTACATGTGGCCGTGCTCGATATGAACTCCGTCGCGCCGGACGAACCAGGGCTCGACCTGGAGCTCGGCGTCGTCCACGAGATCGAGAAGCCCGAGAAGCGCCCCGCGAAACTCCGGAACCTGGACCCCGGCGTCGTGGTTTCCGGCGACGAAAGTGACCCGGCTCCCCGAGGCGACGTGGCTTCGCAGCGCCGCGCGGAGGCGAGGCTCTCGTTCGATCATCGCCGTCGCGGATTCCTCGGGACTGCGGCCCCGAGGGTCGCAAGAGAGGTTGAAGATGTCGCCGTTCAAGAGGATCTCGTGGCCGGGATGAGAATCGATGAGCCGGGCGAGATCGGACGCGACTGCGCCGCGGCCCTCGTGGCCTAGGTGCACATCGCTTAGAACGACGAGCGGGCGCATGACGATCGCCGGTGGACTCAGGCTCGCCCCTCGACGGCAGCCTCCGGCGGCCTCGGGGGCACCGGAACCTCGGCCTCGATCGGCCCGATGCGCCCAATACGGAAGTTCAGAGTGAACACCTTGGTCATCTCGCTGTGATTCGCGTTCTCGAACGCCTTCGTCAGGTCCTTGCCGACTCCCTTGAGGAGAATCTCGAGACCGCCCGGATGGTTCTTCGCGAACGAGGATAGGTCGTACACGTGCCCGGAGAACACCACCCAGAGATCGTCCTCGGTTTTGTGGCGGCGAACCTCGTCCCAGGAGATCACCGGGAGATCGATGGGGAGCGCCTCGCTCACGTCGGTCAGGGGAATCTGCCCGTCGGGAAAGCCGGCGTTGACCTCCGACGCCTTGCCCGAGAACGGACAGACCGATGGAAGGAAGGCGGACCGCGCCTTCTCCCCCGCCTCCTCGATGTCGACTCCGTTCGGATAGGTCATGAAGTTCTGGAGACTCTCGATGTAGGGCTCCCGGCGAAGCAGAAGCGAGCGGGTCTTCACCACGGCACGGACCACGGTCTTCGCCAGAGCGACCTTGAGCCTTGAAGGCCGGACGAGACCCAGGGCGGAGCGGTAGTGATCGCCCATGGATTCCCTCTCGAGCAGTCTGCGAAACCGGCTTATCGGGCAAGGGACCGAAGCCCCCTGATCGAACTTGTCCTCGAGCGCGTTCCACATCCGGCGCTTCTGGGGCGCGTATCCGGAGAACGCGCGGCTGACGGAATCGAACCACGAGTACATCTCGTCCCAGGAATGCGACAGCTCCTGGATATTCATCGCCTGCCCCATGACGATCTGCGCGTGGAAGTAGCCGAGCCGTTCCACGTCGGTGATCGGCCGATGGCCGATCTCCCGCAGGGAGTCCAGCACCGTGAAGGCGGCGTTCAGGAGCACGTACTTCATTCCGTCGTTATGGATGAAGTAGTGGCCATGTATCCCGTTCATGTTCTCGACCGACTTCTGTCCATGGTAGCTGTCGGCGCCCCAGTTGAAGAAGTAGTAGTAGTGAACGAGCGTGTCTTCCGTCCGCTTCACCGGCGTGGTCTCGGCGGTTCCCGTGGCATGGATGAACGTCGAGACCGCCTCGCTCTGCGAGATCCGCTCCATGGCGTTGCCCCAGGCGCAGTAGAGGATCTCGGGCCGAAAGTCGTACCGGACGAAGCACCACAACTGGTCCGCGTCCTTCACCGGATCGAGATTCGCGAGCTCCGCGCGGGTTCTCTCGGGGTCGAGGAGCCAGAGCAGCCGCCGTTCGAGGCCCTCGTGCTTGTCGATCCAGACCTCGAGCTCGGCGCGCAGATCGGGGCCGGAGTCCCGCGCGATCGCGACGAGCTCCGAGCGCGGAAAGAAACCCTCCGCCTCGCCTCGTCTCAGCAGGTCGCGGGCGGCGAGCACCGACGACTCGTCGGTCGAAATGGCCGAGACCGCGCGCCCCGCCCGCCGCGATAGATGGCGAAGCTCCTTGTCGAGGGCGCGCTCGATGCGGTCCTGCGGGGTGTCGGCATGGAGATACATGCGCCTCAGCGGGAGCGCAAAAAGCTTCTGAAAGCGTTGTCCAGGGTTCCCGATGACGCGATCCGTAGGCAAGCTCCAGGCAAGGATCCAAGGCAAAACCCTCCTGCGGCCGGAATCGAACCGCATTGGGGGGGAGGAGAATAACGTACGGCAACCCGGCTCGATAGTCAAGCCGAGTGCATGTGATACTACATCTTCCGTGCGTCTCATCCGAAAGGCAGGAGTTCTCGCGGCGGTCTTCGCCGGGTCCATCCCGCAGCCGCTCCGGGCTGCTGATTTCCGCGGCCGTCTGGATGTCTCGGGGGTGGGTTACCCGAGCCAGGACCTCGCGGAAGCACGAGGACGGCTGTTCGCGGCGTTCGAGACAGAGGTCGGCGAGCGCTGGTTCTTCGTGGCCTCCGCGTACGCGGACGGCGTCGCCGGAACCTCTGACCGCGGAACCGCCGGCGTCCTGCGCCCGCACGAGACGTACGTCGAGTACCGGAGGGAGCGCGCCGAGATCCGGTTCGGGTTCTCGAACCTCGGATGGGGAGTGATCGACGAGCTCGCTCCTCAGGACGTCGTCAACCCCGTCGACGTCTCGCGCTTCGTGCTCGAGGACCGCGGAGAAGCGCGGCTTCCCGTGCCTCTCGCCCGGCTTCGCTGGTTCCTTCCGGCGGAGACGAGCCTCGAGGCCGTCCTCGTACCCTGGGCACGGGGGGGAACGTTCGACCAGCTCGACGAGCCGAGCTCTCCGTTCGCGCCCGCGGAACTGGCCGCTCTCCCGCGCTCCGACCTTCCGCTGACTCCGGCCAACATGGAGGGTGGGCTCCGATTTCGCGGCACGACCTCCGGCCTGGACTGGGGCGCTTCGGTGTACCGGGACATCGTCGATTTCGATCGCTACGAGATCTCTTCCGCGGGCCTGACCGCCACCCGCCCGGGGCGCGTGATGGTGGGCGGCGACGTCGAGACCGCACGCGGGGAATGGGTCTTCCGGGGAGAGGGCGCGTTCTTCCTCGACGACCCGCTTCAGGCCGAAGGCGCCCCCGTCATCGTCACTCGATGGTCCTTCCAGGGAGGCTTCGGCGCCGATCGTCGACTGGGCGAGAACCTGCTCTTCCTCGACGCTCTCTATCGCCTCATTCCCGAAGATCCGCTCCTTCTCGCGGAAGACGAAATCTCCCTCATCGGCGGCCTCACCCGGGATCTGGCGAGCGGCACGCAGAATCTGAGGGTCTTCGGCGTCTGGAACCCGCGGGCGGGCTCGGTCTTCGCGCGGGCGACCTGGAGCGTGGAGCTCGTCGAGAACCTTCGTCTCGAGCTCGGCGGCGGAGCGTTCCTCGGCGATGACGGGAAGCTCTTCGGTCTCATCGCCGACTCGGACTTCGCCGTCGCGCGACTGCGGATCTACTTCTGAGCTCGCGCGACTCCTTCTCGTCCAGAAGACGAAGCGCGCCGTCGACCCCTTTCTCGACGCAGAACAGATCCCGGCGCCCGACGGTGTCGAAGAAGTATTCCGTCCGGCCCTGACCGAAGTAGGCCTCCGCGCAAACCGAGCTTCCATTCTGCAAGGTCTCCGGGATCCGAAAGGCGAAGCGCAGCACCTGAGTTCCGAGCGGCTCGAGAGCTGCAATCTTCGGAATCCCGGCTTGAAACCGTGTCTGGCCGGACAGTGTGCCCGTCGAACTCTGCACGAGACTCCAGGCTCTACCTTCCACCGGCTTGTCGAGTCGATTTACCAACCGCAAACTGAACCGGCAGACGCCGCCCTGCGGCGGAAGATCACCGCAAGGACGGATCTCGGCGAAGCCGACGGGATGGGGCTCGAGTGCGAGCTCCTCCAGGAGAACGTCCTCTCCTTCGCCGACGAAGGCCGATGTCGAGACTTTCGGGCGGTACTCCTCCGCTTGGGCTTCGATCTGGTAGGTGCCGGGCTCGAGAAGCTGGAAAGGGTCGTCGCCGAACAGGAACCGGCCTTGCTCGTCGGTCCGCGTGTAATCGGCGAACGAGCAGTAGTCGTCGCTGCACCGGTCGAGGCGAACGGTGGTAAAGGGAGGGTCGCCACCGGCGAGCGGGAGACCCGAAACCGAATCGACGATACGGCCTCGGATCGTGCCGATTCGCGCAAGCGGCGATAGTGCGAGATCGCCGAGGTCGCGCTCCTCGGCCTCCGAGACGTCGAAGGGAAGGCTCTCCGCGTCTTCGTAGTGCTGGGCGGAGATGTGAATCGAGTACGCGCCCGCGAACAACTGCTCGCCGTAATCATCGGTATCAAACAAGAACACACCGTCGGAACCCGGTGACCGGGCGGCGGCGCGTTCGCCGCAATTCGTTCCGACGCAACGAGAGAGCTCGACCCTCGGAAAGGGGAAGTCGGAGCCGTCCATTGGCGCGCCGCTCGCTTTGTCCACCACCCGGCCTCGAATGCCTCGGACGAGCGACGCCGCTCGAACGACGAGCCGATAGGAGCCTCCGACCCCAACCTCTCCCTGGAACTCGTAATCGCAGCAGCCGCTCGCCGCCACGATGAGGACTCCGTCGGCGGGAACGAGGGCGAGAACCCGCGAGTTGCGGGAGTCACGATTGTCGTTCAGAGCCAGCAGGCGGCAGCTCGAATCGAAGAGCCCCAGAAACGGATCGGCGAGGGTCCCGGCTTCCGAATCCTGGCCTTCCATGTCCACTCGCACGCCGGTGCTCGAAGGGACCTGAAACCGGTAGAAATCGACGTCCCCCTCGTCGAGAAGGGCGTCGAGAGCGCCTCCGACCATGTGCGGGAGAGGGATCTCGCCGAGATCCTGCGCGAACAGGCAGGGGTGATTCGGCTCCGTCTCCGTGCCTTGGGTGAAAGCGGCCCGCGACGACAAAAGAGCGGAGAGAACCAGGAGTGTACGGGAAAGGTATTTCATGTCGTGCTCCCTGGAAGCGCAGCAGATGGTAGCGAAGATCGGACGATCTGTAAATCGTCACTTTGCTCCACGGCATTCCCGCGCCCTCTCGTCGTCCATTCCCGCGGACGCGGCCCTTCTCCGCCGCACGGACCTCGGGTCGCGGAATCGGCGAGCTTCAGGCCCGACAGGGCCTCACCGAGGAGTCGGGACGACCCAGGGAAGCGGCGCTCGAAGAATCAGCGGGAGCTGCAGACGATCGAGGTCGAGAGTCCCGTCCTCGCTGATGAAACGATACTGGCTGTTGGCAACGTAATAGAGCTCGGCGCCGACCCGGACTCCCAGCGTCGGCTCGTCGAAGCTCGGGTGGCCCCTCTCGAGAACCGTGACTTCCTCGACCCGCTCGAGCGCCCGGTCGAGGCGATGCCGGACCACCCGGTGGGGCCGCACACCGTTCTGGATCCCGACGAGACTCCCCTCCGCCCAGACCAGCCCGTCGATGCCGGTCACGACCGTCTCCTCCGGCACGTCCAACAGGCGAACCGTGCCCTCGGCAACGTCGACCCGCGCGATGCCTTGCGTATAGTCCGCAACGAACAACCACCGTCCGTCCGGCGACCACGCCAGGCCCTGGGGCGAACCGAGGGGACCGACGTCCACCAGGACCCGGAACGTTTCGGCACCGGCGGCAAGGAGGTAGAGCCGACCGGTGTAGGGGTCGGACACGGCGAGCTCGCCGTTCGGCCCCACCGCGAGATCGCTGAGGTGCGCGGCGGGCGAGAGGCGCGGCGGCTCGACCTTGCGCCGCAGCTTCGAGCTCCCGAGCTCGAGCTCGGCTACGAACGAACGGCCTTCCTCCTCGGCGCGAAAGCCTTCCATCTGCCGGGAAGCGTGGCTCGACGCCCAGAGGACGTTTCTCTTCGGGTCGACGTCGAGCGCCACCACGGCGTAGAAGCCGTCCCGCCCCGATTCGAGGAAATCGCTCGATGCACCGTCCCTCGAGACCCGGACGATCTTGCGGTGGCGGATGCTGCTCACGAAGAAATCGCCGGTCTTGGGATCGTGAGCCACCCCCTCGGTAATGAGCGTCTTGTCCGGAAGCGTGAACGCGACTACGCTCGAGCCGAGAGGCTCCGACAGGGCCGCCATCCTGCGCGCGACCGCCTGAAAGTCGGGCGAATCCCGCAGCGACTCGAGGTCGGGATCGTCGTCGAGCTCGAAGGCGGCGCCTCTCGAGGCGAGGCGGTCGAGGGTCGCGATCGCTTCGCCGCTCGAACGGTTCAGCGCCTGGGCGCATGCCAGGTTGTAGAGCGCTCGGACGCTGCGCGGTGCTCTCTCCACGATCTTCCGGGTGAGCTCGAGAAACGCGGGAAAGTCCTTCCGCTCGTGAGCCGCCGCCGCTTCCTGGTTGAGCCTGGAAAGCTCGGCCCGGTCATCGATCGACTGGGCTCGAGACAGTGCCGTCAGAACCGCGATAGCACCGAACGCAGTCGCCAGACGAAGACGCATCCCGTCCGCCTCCTTGGCGCGATTGTAGATCGGCTATCATCCCGCGGATATCCTGGTGGAGGTTCCCGTGCCCCGATCGCTTCCGGCCATCGCCGTTCTTCTACTGTTCCCTCGGTTTGCGGCCGCCGCACCGTCCGTCGACGGAGCCTGGCGGCTCGACTCGTACGTTCTCGACGGCAAGGACGTCCCGGTCTCCGGGACTCTGATCTTCACCGAGGGTCACTTCGGAATGGCTCTACCGCATGGGAGCCTCGGGAGACTCCGGTCGCGGCCATGGCGGGACCTACCGCATCGAGGAAGACCGCATTCATTTTTCGATTCCGTTCTGGCTGCAGCTCGTGGATGGCGTGCCTCGGGTTATGCCCGAGTCTTCGGAAGCCGGGAGCCGCTTCCAGATCGAGGGCGACGAGCTCACGCTCCGCTTCGAGAACGAGGCCGTCCAGCGATTCACCAGGGCGCCCGCGTCGGCGAGCCCCCTCGACGGCGCCTGGAGGATGATCGACTACGAGAGCGGAGCGAAGACGGGAAACGCCGAGGGCATCGCGCTCTTCGAAGCCGGAAGCTTCGTTCTCATCTACACCATGGCGACCGGCGCCGCCGCGCCCGACGCGAGGGCGCATGCGGGAGGATTCGAGATCGAAGGAGACACGCTCACTCTGAAGGTCCAATCCTCGATTCACTGCGTCGGCGGCTCGGGCAGGGTCGAGCTCACGCCCTCTCCGCGGGCGATGGGTTTCCGCCTCGAGCCGGCGGGGGCGCTCGATCTCGAATTCGCGAGCGGCGCTCGAATGCAATTCCGCGACGCGGCCGGTGCCCCATGATTCTTTCCGGCGCCTCGGCACTCCTGCTGCATTCGGTCCTCGCCGCGAGTCTCGTGCATGCGGCGCCGGTCGAGATTCCCGAGGGTCCCTCGAGCTTTCAGTACGCTGACGCGAGTACGAGTCGTCCGATGACCGTCTGGACCTACCGCCCGAAGGCGCTCGCTCCCGGGGCGAAGATCGTCTTCGTGCTGCACGGCATGAACCGGGATGGGGAACGCTATCGCGATCAATGGCAGCCTCATGCCGAGAGCGGCGCCTTCCTCCTGGTGGCCCCGGAGTTCGACGATCAGAGCTTCTCGGAGTACGCTTATCAGCGGGGAAACGTCGCCGACGCCGAAGGGAATCGCCGTCGAGAAGAGCCGCTGGACGTTCACTACGATCGAAAGGCTCTTCGACGTCGTCCGGACGGCGGCGAGGCTTCGCACCACGAAGTACTCGCTCTACGGACACTCCGCGGGCGCCCAGTTCGTCCACCGGTTCGTGTTGTTCATGCCCGACGCCCGCTACGAGCGCGCCATCGCCGCCAATGCCGGCTGGTATACGCTGCCGACGTTCGAAGCGTCCTTCCCCTACGGGCTCGAGGGCACCCCCGCGACCGAAGCCGGGTTGAAGCTGGCCATGGGACGCGACCTCGTCGTGATGCTGGGAAACGAGGACACCGATGATTCCGATCCCGGCCTTCGCAATACCGAACGGGCGCGATCCCAGGGACGGACGCGCCTGGAGCGGGGGGAGAGCTTCCATCAGACTGCTGTCGCGAGCGCGAGGAAGCTCGGCGTACCCCTGAGGTGGCGGCGAATCATCGTTCGAGATGCGGGACATTCGAACCGCGAGATGGCCAGGGCGGCGGCGGCCCTACTCGTCCCGTAGCTTGGATTACACTTGCCTCTTCGCCGACCGGGACACGAGGTGAATCTCATGCGCACTCTGTTCGGGCTCTCGAGCGCTCTCCTGCTCCTCGGCTGCACGCTCGCGATGGCGCAGCCGGTGACGACCTCCGATCTCGAGAACTCCGCTTCCGACAACTCGTCGTGGCTCACTTACGGGCGGGACTACTACGGCCAGCGCTTCGTAAGGCTTTCTTCGATCACTCCCGCGAACGTCCACCGGCTCCATCCGGCGTGGGTGTTCGCGACCGGAGGAGACAACCGCGGACTGCAGGCCACCCCTCTGATTCACGAGGGAGTGCTCTTCCTCTCGGCGGATCAATCCCGGGTATTCGCGATCGACGCCCGGACGGGGAAGAAGAAATGGGCCTACGATCCGAAGATGGGAAAAGACGTCGAGCGCGTCTACTGCTGCGGCTCGAACAACCGGGGGGTCGCTCTCCTGGGAGATCTCGTCTACGTGGGCACGATGGACGCCCGCATGGTCGCGCTTAATAAGGATACGGGCGAAGTCGTGTGGGAGACCGAGGTCATCGACTGGGAACAGGGCTACAGCATCACCGGAGCTCCGCTCGTGGTGAAGGATATGGTTTTGACCGGAGTCGCCGGGGGGGAGTTCGGAATCCGAGGTTTCGTCAAGGCGTTCGATGCCAAGACCGGCGCCGAGCGCTGGACGGCTTACACCATCCCCGGCCCGGGTGAGCCCGGCAATGAGACCTGGCCGGGCGACACCTGGAAGAACGGAGGCGGTCCCACCTGGACGACGGGCGTCTACGATCCGAATCTGAACCTGGTCTACTGGAATACGGGCAACGCCGCGCCGTGGAACTGCCACGTGCGCAAGGGCGACAACAAGTGGACGGCGGCGACGATCGCCATCGACGCCGACACCGGAAAGATCGACTGGGGGTTTCAGTACACTCCCTGGGACTGCTGGGACTACGACGCCGTGAGCACGCCGGTGCTCGCGGACGTCACGCTCGGCGAAAGAGGACCGGTGAAGGCGCTCTTCCACCACGACAAGAACGGCTTCTTCTACGCTCTCGATCGCGAAAGCGGAAAGTTCCTCTACGGCGAGCCCATCGTCCCCGGCATCAACTGGGCCTTCGGCCTCGATCCCGAGACGGGCCGGCCCAACGTGAACCCCGACATGGTAGCGGTCTCGGGGGGACCGGAGGTCGGCCCGATCATCCCGAGTCTCGAAGGCGGTATCGACTGGCAGCCCCTGGCCTACAACCCGGATCTCCACACGCTCTACTTCATGTCGAACCAGTGGGCGATGGGGATGAAGTTCTGGGCCGAAGGAAAGTTCGAGCCCCCGGCGAAGGGCGAGTGGTATCTCGGCGCCGATTATCAGAACTACCTGACGAGCGAGACTCCGGGGAACTTCGTCGCCTTCGACGTGGTCGAGCGAAAAGTGGTGTGGCGTGCGGTGAGCCCCGCCCCTTTCTGGGCGGGAGCGGTCGCGACCTCGACCGGCCTCGTTTTCACGGGCGACATGCGGGGCTACTTCATGGCCTTCGACGCGCGGTCGGGAACGATTCTCTGGCAGTTCCAGACGGGCTCGGGCATCATCGGAAGCCCCATCACCTACGAGCTCGACGGCAAGCAGTACCTCGCCGTCCCCTCCGGCGGCATCGGGGGCGACATGAGCTTCTACTACAAGGAGCCCAAGGCGGGAAATCTCTGGGTCTTCGCCCTCGACGGCGGCGCCTCCGGCGGAGGTTCCCACGGGGACGAATCTCACGACGCTCAAGGGCGGCTTGCCGAGGGTGGGAGAGCCGGGCCATACCCTCGGCGGCCGCGTTCTCCCGGGGTACGGCTTTCCGGCGACCGAGGGCGGGGTGCCGGTCCCGGGAGACAGTATCCCGCAGCCGACGTCCGCTTCGTCATCGACCCCCGCGGCCTCCGACCCGGAGGCCGTCGTCCGCGGCGAGAGGCTCTATCGAGCTCGCTGCTTCGGCTGCCACCAGTCCGGCGGCGCCAGCGGTCCGAACCTGTTCCGGACGGCGCTCGCTCGAGACCGGTTCGAAAAGGACGTCGCCGACGGAGTCGAGGGCACGCTCATGCCGTCGTTCGGGTCGCTTCTCTCGAAAGAGGAGATCTGGGAGATCTACGCCTTCGTTCTCTCCCGCGACCGTCTCGAGTGACGTCAGTCGGACGGAAGAGGCATCTCGTCCTCATCCGCCCGGCGTTTCTGATCGGCGATGATTTTCGTCCACTCGCGTTCCATGTCGAGTCCCTGTTTCTTCGCGAGCGCGGTGAGCCAGCGCGGAGGCTTCGCCGGAGTCTCGACGGGGCCGGCCGACGCGCCGAGGTCCATCAGAGCCTTCAGACCGACGAGGATCCCGAGAAGACTCATGGGAGTCTGGTAGCGCATCATGAGAAACGCTCCGAAGATGACGACCAGATGCAGGATCACCACCCGCCCGAGAGCCACCTGCACTCTCGCCTTGAGCCAGGAGAAAGGCTGCTGGCCGAGGCTCATGGCGTCATAGAGGAGCTCGAGGACGGTGAAGCCGGCGACGGCGAGGAGGCCGTTTCGGAAGGATTCCACGTCGACCAACCACGGCGAGGCTCCTTCGCCCGTCCAGTGCTGATTGAGCATCAGCAGAAATACGCCGAGAAAGAGACCGTGAGCGAGGGTGAACACGTAGAGTATCGTCGCGTACTCCGCGAGGAACGTGGTCTCCGGTTTCGGCTTCTCCTTGCCTAGGGCTCTCGTGGGGGAATCGTCAATCTGGCGGCGCCAGTGCCCTCGGGCGCGGGTGAGCCGGCGGTGGAGCCAGATCCGCAAGACGTTCGCCGTTCCGGTCAAGAGCGTCTCGCTCCAGAAGACCCACAGGAAGGTGCTCGCGGACCAGCCGAACCAGAGGACGCCGGCGAGAGGCACGAGGCTGGTCGCGAGAACGAACGCGCGATGAATCCATTTCCCGAGAGCGTCCATAGGGCGCTCCTAGGCTCGCGAGCGAAACACGATGGGCTGCGCGCCGTGCCACAGGACTCGTTTGCCGAGGTCCATCAACTGCTCCGCCCCTTCCACCACGGTCAGGAAGTGGTTTCCCGCGAGCTGTCCCATCTTGCTCGCGAACCGCGCGCTGCCATAGGCGAAGAGGATTTCGGTCTCGCTGAAGCCGCCGGGATAGAGCAGAAGATCGCCCCGGGAGGGATGGCTGGTGTGGTTCTCGAACGGGAGCCCGGTCTCCAAATCTCCCAGGGGAATCCAGACGGCTTCCCCGCTCCACCGCGAGTGGATGATTCGATTCTCGAACGGAAGGAGCCGGCGAAACGCGTCGCAGGTTTTCGGCGCGAGCTCCACTTCGAGCTTCGCCGTGAAATGGAAAGGGCCCGTCTCGATGACAACGGTCTCCATGGGGAGGGAGCCTATCACGCTCCTTTCGGGTCTCTCGCCTACTTCTCCCCGATGACGAGCGTATCGAACATGTGCTGGAACTCGGAGGCGACGGAGGGAAACTCGCCCTGCCCGGCAAAGCCGATGAACTGGTATCCCTGATCGCCGAAAACCACGAGCCCGTAGGTGTAGTCGATCGACATCCCCATGACGGCGGCTCGAGCACGAACCCGCCGCGACTGCTCGTAGTTCTCGAAGAGCTGTCCGGTCTCCAGCACCTCCACGCGGCTGGCCGCGTTCTTCAGGTTGCCCAGAACCGCATCCTGGTAGTCCGCGACGTTGACCGCCTGGCCGCCGAACGATTCCACGATGATGATGAAGTGTGCGTCCTTGTCGGGGCGCACGAGCCATTGGTCGGCGACCGCGTTCTCCCGCTTCGTTATCGCCTGACTGCGGACGTACCACAGGGGGTTGGGAGCGTCGAACCGGTAGTCGTAGGCGACGCCCTGAACCCCGTCCTCGCCGATGACCTCGATGTCCTTCGATGCCAGGAGCGCCTCCGCGCTCCGGGCGCGCGTGCCCAGGTGAAGTCCGAAGCCGGCGAAGAGCATATAGGCCGCGGCAACGACCGAGCTCAGCCCGAGCCGGGCGCTCCCCGGCCTGCCCAAGAGCAGTCCCAGAAGAGACCCGCTGAGCGCGAGCTGCATCACCGCGGAGGCGGCGTCCCCGGACTGGATCGAAAGCCCCAGGAACAACAGGGCTCCCAGTACGACGCGAACGATGCACAATTGCACGACTTTTCGCTGTCCGAGCACGAGGAGCCCGCCCAAGATCAGATCGACGACTGCCGACGTGGAGCGGCTCGGCCCCGCCAGCGCGACTTGAAGGACGACACTCGTGTAGAAGGCAGTGAGCGCATTCAGGATGAGAACGACGCCGGCGATCCGCGCGCCGAGGGAGATCGTCTCCTCATCTGGCTCGTTGAACGACGAGAAACTCCGCGGCGGCGCCAGGCTCGCCGAGGGAGGGCGATAGGGCGCCTGCCCTTCGTCCGCGGGGGAAGTGGCATCGAGCTCCGCCCGGCAGCGGGGGCACCGGCGATCGGAACGCTCGCTGTGCCGCAGACCGCACCGAGAGCATCGAACGAAGTTCACGAACCCTCCCGACCCGCCTTTTCAAAAGCGTACAACGGAAGATTCCTCGGCGTCCAGCCCTCGGCCGCGCTCTATAATCACCGGCGGTGCCTCTCGTCTCTCTTTCCGGTCTTTCCCTCGAGATCGGCGACCAGCCGATCCTCCGGCGGGCGGAGCTTACGCTCGAGGCCGGCGAGCGGGTGGCGCTCATCGGCCGCAACGGCGCCGGCAAATCGACGCTGCTTCGAATCCTCGAAGGCGATCTCAAGCCGGACTCCGGTGAGATCCGCGCCAGGCCGGGCCTTCGGGTGAGCCGCCTCGCGCAGCTGCTGCCCGAGGCCGGCGACGAGACGCTGCGCGATTACGTCGCCATGGGTCTATCCCATCTCCAGGTCCTCCTCGACCGGTACCACCGCCACACGGCGGCGCCGATGGACGAGACCGCCCTGAAAGAACTGGAAGACCTTCAGCACCAGATCGACGCCGAGGGGGGATGGAACCTCGAACGGCGAATCGAGACGCTCCTTTCGGAAATGAACCTGCCGGCGGAGCGCCGGATGAAGGACCTGTCCGGTGGGTGGCGGCGCCGGGCGGCGATCGCCCGGGCGCTGGTCTCGAGCCCGGAGCTCCTACTGCTCGACGAGCCGACGAATCACCTGGACGTGAGCGCCATCGAGTGGCTGGAAGAGCGCCTCCAGGGCTTCTCCGGCTCGCTTCTCTTCGTGACCCACGACCGGGCGTTCCTGGGCCGGCTCGCCACGCGCATCGTCGAGCTCGACCGCGCGCAGCTCACGAGCTGGCCCGGGGACTACGGGAGCTACCTCCGGCGGAAAGAAGAGGCTCTGGCGGCCGAATCGCGCGCGGCGTCTCTTTTCGACAAACGCCTCGCGGAAGAAGAAGCGTGGATTCGGCAGGGGATCAAAGCCCGGCGCACGCGGAACGAAGGAAGGGTGCGCGCCCTCGAGGCGATGCGCGAGGAGTACGCGGCCCGCGTGGCTCCGGAGGGGAAAGCGCGCATTCAAATAGAGCGGGCGGAGTCCTCGGGACGCCGGGTCATCGAGCTCGAACGGGTGAGTCATGCGTTCGGGGCCGACGTCCTGTTTCAGGATCTCTCGCTCAAGATACTGCGGGGAGACCGGCTGGGTCTCGTCGGAAACAACGGCGTCGGAAAGACGACGCTCCTTCGTATCTTCCTGGGCGAGCTCCAGCCCCGGACGGGCGCCGTCCGGCTCGGAGTCAATCTCGAGATTGCGTACTTCGACCAGCTCCGCAGCGAGTTCGATCCGACGAAGACGGTGGCCGAAATCGTCGCCGACGGAAGCGATCACGTAACCATCGGCGGGAAGGACCGCCACGTCATCGGCTACCTCAAGGGTTTCTTGTTCAGCGCCGAGCGCGCTGCGACCAGGGTCGAAGCTCTTTCCGGAGGGGAGCGCAACCGCGTCCTTCTCGCCCGCCTTTTCGCCCGCCCCTCGAACCTCCTGGTCCTCGACGAGCCGACCAACGACCTGGACCTGGAAACGCTGGAGGTGCTCGAGGACCAGCTCCTGGAGTACCTGGGCACGCTCATCGTGGTCAGCCACGATCGCGCGTTTCTCGACAACGTGGTGACCAGCACGCTGGTGTTCGAGGAGGGAGGCGCCGTCCATCGCTATCCGGGCGGCTACAGCGATTGGCTGCGAAAGGGACATGCTCTGGCGGTCAAGGACGGACTCGGAAGAGCGGCGGTCGAAGAGAAGCCGCCGCCGCTCGAGCCCAGGACCGTCGCACGGCCGGCGAAGCTCAGCTACAAGCGGAAGCTCGAGCTCGACGCGCTTCCGGAGAAGATCGAGACTCTGGAGAAGAAGGTCGCCTCCCTCGAGGCGGAGGCCGCGGCGCCCGATTTCTACGCGCGGCCTTTTGCGGAGGTCGAACCGGTCTTGAACGAGATCGCTTCGACCCGGCGAGCGCTCGAGGAGATTCTCGAGAGGTGGATCGAGCTCGAGGGCACGGGTGATTGACTTCGAGGGAATCCCCGCTTAGCGTGTGGACCATGGGCCGCTCCATCACCCGCCGGGATTTTCTCAACGGGGCCGCCATCGGGGCCGCGGGCTCGCTCCTTGCGCCCGAGCTCGCCGCCGCTCTCGAGGCTCTCGCGCGCCTGCCGCTTTCGCAGCAGGAAGCCGGTTACTACCCGCCGGCTCTCACCGGGATGCGGGGAAGCCACGACGGGTCGTTCGAGGTCGCGCATCGCCTTCGCGACGAACGCGGGTGGTCGGCTTCCGGGGAATCGACGGGAGAGACGTTCGACCTCGTGGTCGTGGGCGCGGGGCTGAGCGGCCTCGCGGCGGCGTACCAGTTCCGGAAGGCGGCGGGTGCGGACGCGCGGATCCTCCTTCTCGACAACCACGACGACTTCGGAGGCCACGCCAAGCGCAACGAGTTCCGGCACGGCGATCGGCTCCTCATCGGATACGGCGGGACCGAGCAGATCTACCCCGGTCCTTCCGCGTTCGGTAAAGACGCCCGGGCGCTCCTCGCGGAAATCGGCATCGACACCGATCGGTTCTACACGGCATTCGACCGGAAGCTGTACTTCTCGCTCGGTCTCGAGCAGGCGCTCTTCTTCGACAAGGAGACTTTCGGGGCGGATCGGCTGGTGACGGGCGAGGGCAAGCTTCCCTGGGCGGAGTTCTTGAGAAAGACGCCGCTCTCGGAGGCCGCCCGCGGTGACATCCAGCGGCTGCACGAGGAAGAACGCGACCGAATGCCGGGGCTGAGCGTCGAGGAGAAGCGGGCCCGGCTGGGCAGGATGAGCTACAACGATTTTCTGTTGAAGGTCGCGAACGTCCATCCGGACGTCCTCCCTTATTTCCAGACGCGCCCCCATCGGCTGGGCGCCATCGGGTCGGACGCGAGATCGGCTCTCGGCGCCTGGCGCAGCGGTCTTCCGGGCTTCCGCGGCCTCGGGCTGGGGCAGCCCCCTTCGACCGACAGCCACGAGCCTCACGACATCTTCCATTTCCCCGACGGCAATGCCTCGCTCGCGCGGCTCTTCGCGCGAGCCCTCGTTCCAGCCGCGGTCCCGGGGAAGGACATGGAAGACGTCGTGACCAGTCGAGTCGACTACGCCCGGCTCGATGACGCCGGATCGAAGGTCCGCATTCGCCTCAACAGCACGGCCGTCGCCGTGAGCCACGCCGGCGATCCCGCGAGCGCGCGCGAGGTCGAGGTGACCTACGTCACCGGGGAGAGAGCTCATCGCGTGAAGGCCGCGCACTGCGTGATGGCCTGCTACAACGCGATCGTCCCCTACCTCTGCCCGGAGATGCCGGAAGCGCAGCGGGAGGCGCTCTCCTATGCCGTCCGCGCGCCCCTGGTCTACACCAACGTTCTCGTTTCGAACTGGCGCCCATGGCAGAAGCTCGGCGTCCACCACATCCTCGCTCTGAATGGGTATCACACCGAGGCCAAGCTCGATTTTCCGGTGAGCCTCGGAGCGTACCGTCACCCGGCGACCCCCGACGAGCCCATCGTGCTGCACATGGAAAAAACCCCGCTGAAGCCGGGGCTCCCCCGCCGCGAGCAGCATCGGGCCGGGAGGATCGAGCTCTTGAGCACTCCGTTCAGCGTCTTCGAGCGCGAGATCCGCGATCAGCTCGGGCGAATGCTCGGAGCGGGAGGTTTCGACCCCGCGCGCGACATCGAGGCCATCACCGTCAATCGTTGGCCCCACGGGTACGCGACGGGACGCGACCCGCTCACCGATCCCGAGTGGCCGGAAGGCCAGGACCCTTGGACGATGGCTCGAAAGCCCTTCGGACGAGTCGCGATCGCGGGCTCCGACTCGGGCCCGGGCGCGCTCACCCAGGTGGCGTTCGACGAAGCGCTGCGGGCGGTTCGCGAAGTCGGCGAAACCTGAAGCGGAACGTCGTTCAGGTCGCAAGCCTCCTTACTTCTTCCGCCAGGATCTCGATTCCCCTTTCGACGACCGCTTCGTCCTGAGAGTAGTTCAACCGCAGGCACTCTTCCCGATGCCGCCAGCTCCCGGTCAACCCGGGGAAGAAGTAGTGCCCGGGCACGATGAGAACGCCGCGGGCCTTGAGCCTCCGATAGAGCTCGGCGGAGGTGACGGGAAGCCCCGGGAACCAGAGCCAGAAGAAGAACGTGCCCTCGGGCTTGTGGACTCGATAGTCGATCCCCGAAAAGTGCTCCCGGACCCACGAGAGCGCTTGCCGCGATCTCCGCTCGTAGAACGGGCGAATGACGCTGCGGCTCAGCTCCAGCACCTCGCCGGTTCGTACGAGGTCGAGCGCGAGATAGGCGCCGAAGCTGGAGGGAGCGAGCGAGACGACGGCGTTGAGGGACGCGATCGCTTTGACGATCTCCTCGCTGGCGATGACGATACCCGTTCGCACCCCGGGAAGCCCGAGCTTCGAAAGGCTCATCGTGAGGATCACGTTCTCTCCCCAGAGCGGCTCGGCGTCGGTGAAGAGAATGTTGGGAAATGGCGTCCCGTAGGCGTTGTCGATGATGAGAGGAATCCCGTGCTCTGCGGCCAGCGCCCGGAGCCTCCCGAGCTCTTCCGCGGTGAGCACGTTCGAAGTGGGGTTCGTCGGCCGCGAAACGCAAATGGCGGCGATGTCGTCCGTCACCGCGACCCGATCGAAGTCGACGTGGTACTTGAAGAGGTCGGGCTCCAGGAGCTCGATCGAAGGCCTCGACGCGGTGAAGAGATCGGGCTCGATTCCGGCGTCCGCGTAGCCGATGTACTCCGGCGTGAGCGGGAAGAGAACCTTCCTGCGCCGCCCGTCGGACCCGGTGCCCGCGAGAAGATTGAACAGGTAGAAGAACGAGGTCTGGCTTCCGTTGGTGAGAGCGATGTTCGAGGGCTTCACCTCCCACCGATAGCGACGGTGGAGGAGTTCCGCGAGCGCCTCGAGAAATCGCCGGTGCCCCTGGGGTGCGTCGTAGCTCGAGACGAGATCGTCGAAGTCGCCCCGTTCGAGCAAAAGAAGCATGTGCTCGCGGAACTTCGATTCCATTTCCGGAATCCGCGCGGGGTTGCCGCCCCCGAGCATCAGCATCTTTCCGCCGGCCAGAAGCGCCTCGCCCAGATCGTCCATCAACCGGAGGATGCCGGACTCCCGGGTGAACTTCGCGCCGAAGTTGGAGAGCTTCAAGGGCGTTTCCGGTCGGTTTGACCTCCGTCGAAGGGAGGCATGACTTCGGGGCAGGAGCCGCTTTCGACTCCCGTGGTCCGGAAATCCAGGAACGTCGTGGAGGCGTAGGTCACGAGGCCCACGATCCCGTCCTCCTCGCTCGCGTCGACGGACGCGTGCTCCACGAACATCTGATGCTCCTCTCCGGGGGACAGGGTCCCTCCGGGAATCGTGTACTCCTTCGTCCGATAGGTGAGAAAGGGCGTTCCCTCGAACGGCCTCCCGCTATGGACCACTCTCTCGGCGCGGCAGTTTCCGACGACGACGAACACCAGGTCGTCGAGCAGACCGTTGGGATCCGAGCGGGCCCCTTCGAACTCGCTCCAGGCGACGGTCACGTCCTTGGCGGAATCGATCGCCTGCGGCGAGGCGGCCTTTCCGTCCTGCAGAAGCGAGATGCGCGGCGGCTCGGGGATTCGCGATCCCTTCATCTCCAGGCGCCTTCCTTCGATCGATCCGTCCGGAGTATCGAAGCGGACTTCGTACTCGCCCGGCGGATAGGCCCGATTGAGCCTCTCTTCGCCGTCGAACCTTCCTCCGTGAACCTCGAGCACGTAGCCGCGGTCCTCGAACGGCTGCGTTCGTCCTCCAGGGAAGCGCAACGAGGCTCCGCTCACCCGGCCGCCTTCGCGGACGAAGATCTCGGCGAAGAAGTGATAGTTCAAAAGGCCGACGTTGCCGCTCTCCGACTGCCGATGGTTCGTCGTCTTCCCCAGGACGAGAAAGCTCGCATGGTCCCGGGGTCCGGAAACGACGTACCCCAGAAGAAGGAGCGCCGGCCACATGACCTCCGATACTATCAGCAGAATCCCTCGGCCTGGAACGGGTTCGCGCGATCGAGCCAAGCTCTTCTTCGGGTTGCCCGCGTGGATTTTTCGCGAAAGAATGGACGCTGGTTTCATGATGGAAGTGAAGGAGGAAGAACCGTCCTCCCTGGAGAACCGGGTCCTTCGAGCGCGGTCGAGGGGAGAGATATCCGCCGACGCGGCCTTCGAGGCGCTGTTTCAGGAGTATCGACGCATCGTGGCCTCCTGGCTCGCGGTGCGTGTGGACGGGGGTTCGGTTGACGACCTCGCGCAGGACGTCTGGCTGATTTTCTATGGACGGTTTCGTCGCTGGGAGTTCGGCACCGAGATGGAGTCGGTCGAAGCGCGGCCGGTGCTGAGCTTCCTGTTTCGCACCTGCCAGTTCGTGGCCAAAGGCCACCAGCGGCTCGCCCGATCGCGGAGAAGCGAGCCTTTGGAGGAAGCCGGGCAATTGATCGCGGCGAGCGGGCCCGACACCCTTCTTCGTAGCCTCGAAGCGGCGAAGGCGTTGTCCCTCGCCCGGCGCATCTGCTCCGAGGAGGAGATCGACGTGCTCCTCGCGAAGCTCGCGGGAATGCCGGCGAGAGAGGTAGCGAGGACGCTCTCCATCACCGAAGCGGTCGTCGATCACCGGTACCGCGACGCACTTTCGCGTCTGCGCTCGAAGATGAAGGCCGGGTCATGACGGAGAAAGAAATGCCCGGGGAGATCGGAGCTCGTCTGGAGCTCGAGTGGCGCTCGCTCCTCGAGGCGACTTCCGCTCCGAAGGGGAGCCCGCTCGATTTCGCTCCGGATCGCCGGATGGCCGTCTCCCGCGTGGCGCTCCTGGCGCAGCTCGAGGAAGTCCTGGAGGAATGGGCGTCCATCGAGCACCTCGTCGACGAGGAGACGGCAGGCCGGTTCGCGAACGCCGCCTGGACGCTGAAGGACCTCCTCGCGCACCTCGCCTCCTGGGCCCGTGAGTTCGGAACCGAGATCGCGACCGTCGCCCGGAACGAGAGCTTCGACTACGCCATCCCCTTCGCGATGTCGATCCTGGGTCCGAACCAGTGGAACGAGCGGGAGGTCGAGGCTCGGCGGGATCGCTCGCTCGAGGAGATCTTCCGCGAGTTCGAGGAGGAGACCAGAAGGCTCCAGGAGCTGGTGATCGATGTCGAAGAACCCATCCTTTATCGCCCGGCCCCGTTCCCGCTCGCTCCTTCGGGAAACCCGATGGAACGCCTGCCCGTCCCGCCGGCTTTCCTGATCTCGGGAAAGTGCCTCCACGATCGGTACCACTTCGCGCAGATCCGGACGCTCCTCAATCGCATCCGCGAGTAGTGGCGCTGCTGAGGCTCGAAGCCGAGCGGGGCACATGAGGCGCATACTCCTCGGCCGCAGACCGGATTTATAGGGTTTTCCCCACGACCTGGGACGGGCGACCCAGGGTTTTCCTGGGATTACAGCTGCCCTCACTGGCACGAAGCGTGAATCCGCAATTCGTTTCTCGAGGACCGAGTACCGCCGTGAGTCGAGCCGTCCGAAGAGAAAGCTCCGCCCCGACGATGGCGAACGTCGGCTCGCTCGCCCGCATCTCCCTTCCCGAGGTTCTCAAGACCATCGCCCTGCGCGAGCTCTCGGGCTGCCTCGAGGTGACCTCGGGACGACAGGTGCGCACCATCTACTTCGATCGCGGCTTCATCGTCTTCGCGGCGAGCAACTCCGAAAGCGACCGCCTCGGACAGTGTCTGCTCGACGCGGGAAAGATTACGGAGCACGAGCTCGATCTCGCCGCGACCCTGATGAACGGGAAGCGGCGCATCGGCGAAGCGATCGTGGAGGCCGGCTTTCTCACCCAGGACGAGCTCGGGCGCGAGCTCGCGAACCAGGCACGGAGGATCGCAACGTCGCTCTTCGCCTTGGAAGAGGGCATGTATCGGTTCGAGCAGCAGGAGTGCCCGATACCTCTCGAGCTCCGGCTCAGCCTCTCGCTATACCGCATCCAGCTCGAGGGCATCCGGCTGATGAAGAACGAAGGGCTCATCCGCGGCGCCCTTCCGCCCTCCGAGAGCCAGCTTCTCCTTTCGAAGTGCCCGCCCTTCAGCTTCGAGGAAGTGCGCTTCGTGCCCGACGAGCTCCTGGCCATGGAGGCGGCCCAGAAGGCGCGTTCGCTCGACGAGATCGTGGAGCGAGTGGGCAGGAGCCGCGGCGCCGTGCATCGAGCGGTGTACGGCCTCCTGACCGCCGGCATCCTGGAGCGCGTCGAGGCGGGACGTTCGTCGCAGCCTCTCAAGGTGCAGCAGGAGGTCGGGACGTTTCTCCTCTCGAAGCTGGACAAGAGCGCCGACCCCAAGGCCGCGAACGTGCGCCAGGAAGTGCTTCTGGAGTTCGAGAACTCCGAGAGGGCCTCGGCGGAGGAGCTCCTCGCGGTCGACCCCGCCGCGGAGCCGGAGGCCATCGAGAAAGCGTACGAGGCGCAACGGTCGACCTGGACGGAGAAGCAGAAGGCAGTCGAGAACGAGATGACGCTCGTTCTCAAGGTGGAGGAGATCCAGAAGCGTCTCGCCCGGGCGAAAGCGCAGCTCCTGGAATCAAAGGCGGCGCCACCCGAGCCGGAGCCCGAGAAACCCGCGCCCGCCCGCCGCAGCAAGACGGCGGGAGATGAGCTCAAGCGGCTCCTCCGCGAGATCAAGCTCCGCAAGGTCGTCGAGGACCACGAAGGGACGATTTCGCTTCTTTATGAAGTCGTGGCCCTGGAGCCCGATAACGTGAAGTACGAAGTGATGCTGGCTCAGGCGCTCGCCGCCCATCCGGTGATGAAGAGCAAGGCCGAACGGCATTTCCGGCGGGCGCTCACCCTCGATCCGCAGAATGCGGAAGCCCACTATCTCTTCGGCCGCTACTATCAGTCCTTCGACATGAGATCCCGCGCCCTCGCCGAGTTCAAAGCGGCTCTCGCCATCGACCCGAGACTCTCCCCGGCGCGCAGTGCCCTGGTCGAGCTCAAGGGCCAGGACGAGGGAATCCAGGACAAGCTGAAGCGTCTCTTCGTTTGAGCTGATAGCATCTCGGGGTGACCCGGCGGAAAGCTCTCCCGGCCCTCGTTCTCCTGGGGCTGCTGGTCGCGGCCCTGGTTTCTTTCTGGACTCAGCGCGTCTTGACGGGAAGTCTCGCCGAGCTCGACGGCGAGATCCCGCTCGAGGGACTCGCCGCCCCGGTCGTGGTGGAACGGGACGCCGCTGGCGTTCCCACGATTCGCGGGGACAATCGCGCCGACGTAGCCCGGGCACTCGGATTCGTGCACGCGCAGGAGCGCTTCTTCCAGATGGACCTGATGCGCCGCCGCGCGGCGGGAGAGCTCGCCGAGCTGCTCGGAGCCTCGGCGCTCGAGCTCGATCGGTACCACCGCGTTCACCGGATGAGGGAGCGCGCCCGACGCGTCCTCGAGGAGGCGACCCATTCCGAGCTCGAGCTCCTGTCGGCCTATGTCGACGGCGTCAACGCCGGGCTCGAGGCGCTCGACTATCCGCCGTTCGAGTACCTGTTGACCCGGTCGAGCCCATTGCCCTGGCGGGCGGAGGATTCCGTGCTCGTGGTCTTGTCGATGTTCTTCGAGCTCAACGACGACCGGGGCGCCCTCGAGTCCGCGCGCGGCCTCGTCCGCGACGTCCTCCCCGCGGAGCTCGCCGAATTTCTGAGCCCCGCGGGAACGGAGTGGGACGCGCCCCTGTTCGGCGACGCCTTTCGGGGAGCATCGATTCCCGGCCCCGGCGTCGTCGAGCTCGAAGCGCCGAGCGCCGCCGGGCTTTCGCTCGAGCTCGAGGCCGATATCGGAAGCAACAACTGGGCGGTCGCGGGATCGAAGACCCGGCACGGCGGCGCTCTTCTCGCGAACGACATGCACCTCGGCCATAGCGTGCCGAACATCTGGTATCGCGCCCTCCTGATCGTCGGTCGGGATCCCGGCCGGCGCCTCGTGGGCGTGACCCTCCCGGGAACCTCGTCTCTGGTCGTCGGCTCGAATGGCGACATCGCCTGGGGATTCACCAATACCGGCGGCGACTGGGTCGACCTCGTCGAGATCGAAAGCGACCCGAACGATCCGAATCGATACCGCACGCCTTCGGGCATCGCTCGTTTCGATCGACGTCTGGAAACGATCGCCGTGAGGGGCGAGGACGCAGTCGAGTTGGATGTGCGGGAGACCCTCTGGGGCCCGGTCATCGACCAGGACCATCGCGGGCGCGCGCGGGCCCTTCGATGGATCGCGCACGAGCCCGCGGGTGTCAACCTGAGGCTCGCTCTCCTCGAAGAGGCAAGGACGGTTAAAGACGCCCTCGCCATCGCCCCCACGGTCGGTATCCCGCCCCAGAACTTCGTCGTCGCCGACCGCGAAGGGTCGATCGGCTGGACGGTGGCCGGCAGAATTCCGAGGCGCATCGGATTCGACGGAAGCGTTCCCGAGTCGTGGGCGGGCGGCGAGAGAGCTTGGGACGGCTTTCTCGCCGCGGAAGAATATCCGGCGCTGATGAATCCGCCGTCGGGAGTGATCTGGACCGCCAATGCCCGCGTCGTCGAAGGCGAGATGCTGGAGAAGATGGGCGACGGCGGATACGCGCTCGGAGCGAGAGCGAAGCAGATCCGCGACTCCCTGCTCGAGCTCGGGAGCGCCTCGGAAACGGACATGCTCTCGATCCAGCTCGACGACCGCGCGCTCTTCCTCGAGAGGTGGCGCGACCTGTTTCTCGAGGTCGCGCGCTCGAGCGACGCACTCGAAGATGTCGAGAAGGTCCTCGACAAGGGCTGGACGGGACGAGCCTCCATCGACTCCGCGGGCTATCGAGCGGTGAGAGACCTGAGGCGGGCCGTGTTCGAGGAAGTCCTGGGAGCCCTCACCGCGGAGGCGAGCCGCGCGGACCCGCGCTTTCGCATCGGGCAGCTCCGCCAATGGGAAGGTCCCCTCTGGAAGCTCGTCTCGGAGAGGCCGGCCCATCTCGTCGCGCCGCCGCACGAGAGCTGGGACGAGTGGCTCCGCGCGATCGTGACCGAGACCACGGCGTCCTGGCCGCGACCCCTCGAGGAGCGAACCTGGGGCGACGCGAACACCTCTTCGATCGCTCATCCCCTTAGCCCGGCTCTCCCAACGTTTCTTTCGCGTTTCCTCGACGCGCCCCCGCGGCCCCTTCCGGGGCATACCGACATGCCTCGGGTTCAGGGTCCATCGGATGGCGCCTCGGAGCGTCTCGCGGTGTCTCCCGGGCGGGAAACCGAGGGTCTTTTTCACATGCCGGGCGGACAGAGCGGCCATCCGCTCTCGCCTTACTACCTCGCGGGCCACGAGGACTGGGAAGAGGGCCGGGCGACGCCGCTACTCCCGGGAGAGACTGCGTTCCGACTGACGCTCATCCCCCGGAGCGGAACGTCCAGCCGAGCATCCGCATCGAGATAGCACGGAAGACGCGAGCTAGGGACAAGACGGCCCGTCTCGCAGAGCGACGGCGGTATGGCGGCGCCCGTCCGGCCCTCGCAACGCCCACACCAGCCGGCGGCCGCGGAAGACCGCGCTGAAGGCGTTCTCCACGCGACCCGGTAGGAACACCGTCGGCTGGCCGCGATCGCTCGGCGCCGGCTTGAACTTGTTGTCCGGTCCGATCGCGATCGTGACCGAAGCGCCGCCCTCGTTCAGGTAGCCGAAATGCGCCGTGAAGCTGCCGTCGCCGTTGTCGGCGACGCACTCCAGGATTGGCTGCACCGCTTCCTGTTCGCCGGAACCCTCGAGGACGAAGTCGACGTCCGTTTCGTCGCCGGTCAGGTCGACGAGCACCACCTGGCCGAGGGTGAACGTGAGACCGGGTTGCGAGGGCGTTACCGTGTACGTCCCGCCCGCGGGAACATCCTCGTAGGAATACCGGCCGCCAAGATCGGTCGTGGCCTGCCGCAGTTCGCTCCCCTCGAGGGTCACGCTGATGCCGCGAATGCCTCGACCGCCTGGAGCCGAGAGGACCCGGCCGCTGATCCTGAAGCTCGCCGGCGTGGCCCGGAACGCGACGGTCTGGTCTCCGTGCAGGTCCACGAAGTCCCGCTGCGGCTCGTCGAACAGGAACCCGAGCAGCTCCGGCTCGACGCTGTAGTTGCCGCCCTCCTCCAGGTTCGCGAAGGTGAAGAGGCCGTCGAGGCCGTTCGCGCCGCTCCGGGTCTCCGTCCCGGTCAGTGCGACCGTGACCCCACCAAGCGGTTTCCCCTCGCCGTCGCTCACGAGGCCGGTGATCGTCGGGGCGCCCGGCGCGATGGCCTCGGCCAGCGCGAACGGGCTGAGCGAGTCCACGACCCCGCACACCGTTCGAGAGTCAAGGTCGCGGCTCGTCGTGCGGTCGACGAGGGCGCCTTCCTCGACGTGAAGGAGCGCGAGGGAGTCGAACTGCGCCGCGCTCATGGGACCCACCGTGATGCAAATCGTGACGGGCGGGGTGAACTCCGCCGAGGTGGAGATCTCGAAGGCGATACCACCGAGGAGGAACCCGCTGGGCGGCCCGCCGACCGCGTCGGCCGGGATAGGAGTAAACGTCGTGATGCCGGCGGCGGTCACTCCGCCAAACGTGATCGCGGCGGCGCCTTCGCGCACCTCGACGTCCGTGCCGCTCGGCGTCTGCGTTCGCACGGTGCCGGACCACGTTGGCCCGGCGATCGGACCAGTGGCCACGACCAGCGGTCCGGTGCCGTCTAGATTCACGACCACCAGCTCGTTGCCGACCGCCGTGGACGCGGCGCGGCGCGCGTACGAGAGCTTCTTCCCATCCGGCGACCAGGCCAGACGATCACCGAGCGCACTGGAGGCCACGCGGCTCACGCCTCGGCCATCGGCGTTCATCGCGAACACCGCGAAGGGGTTCGCTCCGGTGCCGACCTTCCTCGAGAACGCGATGCGCTTGCCATCGGGTGACCACCCGGGGTTGAAGCTCTCGGGACTCCCGGCTGTCAGTGCGATGAGATTCGCGCCGTCGGGATCGACCAGGAAGATCTGACGGCCGTTCGAGCGCTCGTGGGACATCGAGAAGGCAATCCGCGTTCCGTCGGGTGACCAGTCGGGTGCACCTACGGCGCGCAAGGCAGGCGGCACACCGCTCAGGATGCTCACCGGGCCGCTTCCGTCAGCGTTCATCACGATCAAATCTTCGTCGGTGCCTGGAGTTTTGGCCGGTGCGCGCGCGAACGCGATCCGGCGCCGGTCCGGCGACCAGGCCGGGCCCGCGTCGGTGAACTCCGCCGCCGAATTGTCGGTCACGCGGAGGAGATCGCTGCCATCGGCGTTCATGACGTGGACCTCGCCGAGGTTGAGAAGCTGGGGCTGGGCCCCCAGAGGGCTGACGCGAACCCGGCGAAAAGCGAGCTTCCGTCCGTCCCGGGAATAGCGCGGATCGAAGTCGCCCGCCCCCACTTTTCCGGCTTCGGTCACCGGGACGAGGCCGCTTCCGTCGGCATTCATGACGTGGATCCGTTTGCCGGCACCGGCGAGCGCGATGCGGCCTGGCAGCGGTGAGGCCAGGACCCCTTGGAAGTCGGCCACCTGGTCGTCTTCGAGCGGCCCGACGATCGCAACCGAGGCCGGAGTGAAGACGAAGCCGGGCTTCGCGGCCGCGACCGTGAAGCTCGCGGCCTGGGGCACGTTGTCGAAAGCGTAGAGGCCGCTTCCGTCGGTCACCGCGGCGCGGCTGCCCCCTCCGCTCAGCGTCACGCTCACCCCCCCGAGCGCGTAGACGGTCCCTTCGAACAGGCTCGTGACCCGCCCCGCGATGCGAAATCGCTCCGTGCCAACGAAGTCGACGTCCCTGGTGGTATCGAGGTTCGTGAAGGACATGAATGGAGGCTCGAACGCGAAGTTCGGGCGGACCGGTGTGACGACGTAATCACCGCGCGGAAGGCTGCCGAATTCGAAGAAGCCCGCCGTGTTCGTGAGCACCGATTCCTGCTGCGCTCCGGAAAGCCGCACCTCGACGCCATTCATGCGACCGCCGTCGGAGTGAAGCACGTGTCCCTCGATCCGGCCCTGTGCGCTCACCGGAACGCAGGACGAGAGCTCGGAGGTGTTGCCGGAGACGTCGGTCGCCGTCGCAGTGACGAACTGGCCGGCGGACACGCCGCCGCCCGGGAGCACAGCGGTGAAGCCGGAGATGCCGCTGCCGCCCAATGCGACCGTGGCCGAGCCGAGGAAGAACTGCCCCCCCCCATGCCCGGATGGATCGCAGCTCTCATTTCCGTAGAAGTCGATCCCATAGGAGCTCGCGGGCCGGCTGTTCAGGGTGCCTTCGACGATCGTGTTCGTGCCGTCAGTGATCGCCGAGGCCAGCGCGGGGAAGTTCTGGAGGTTGTTGGCTCCGCTGTCGAGGTCCTCCGCATCATTCGCCGTTAGGCCGTTGTCACCGAGGTCGATCGGGAGCCCGCCGTTGGAGTGGATGTCGTTTCCCCGGAGGCGGTTCCCCGTGCCCGCGGAAACGATGACTCCGTCCCCCGTGTTGTGCGCGATAACATTGCCAACTTCTCCGCCGACCACGTTGCCGGAGGCCGATATCGTCACGCCGACACCGTTGGGAACGGCGATGCTGCCGGTAATGTCGGTGCCGATGCGATTTCCTTGAATGACGTTCCCGCTCGCCGGCGAGCTCGTGGCGAGGATCGAGATGCCGGTTGCGACGTTGCCTGAGATCAGGTTCCCGTCGGTCGGCGCAGGGCCGCCGATCAAGTTGTTGGAAGAGCTCACTACGATACCTTCGAGGTTGGGGGAGGCCGCACCGCCCGGAAGGGTCCCGATAAAACAGGCTTGTACGGTGTGGCCGCCGCTCCCCTGGAGCCGGAGCCCCGCACCCGTTCCGAATCCACAGCGGTTGATCGCCAGGCCCTTGACCGTGCTGCTGCCGCCTTCGAGAACCAGGCAGCTCGTCCCCGGTGACAAGATGCTCCCTCTGATCTGAATCCGGGGCGTCCCCGCGTACCCCGGCTGGGTCGTGCCGTCGATGACGACGGAGCCAGAGACCGCCGGAAACGGGGTCCGCGGCGCGATCACGAACGCGCCCGAGCCTGTGAA
Organism: uncultured Acidobacteriota bacterium; assembly: GCA_963716925.1. GTDB lineage: Bacteria > Acidobacteriota > Vicinamibacteria > Marinacidobacterales > SMYC01 > DAISKN01. The sequence continues at coordinate 1,162,444 of CAVQUX010000006.1, forward strand.
ACTGAAGCGGATCAGGTCAGGCCCCGGGCTGGCGTTGGCATCGAGCAGCGCCTGCCGCAGGCTGCCCGGGCCCGTGTCGTTCGCGTTTTCGACGGTGAGAACCGATGCAAACAGACGGCACGGGGAGAACTCCGACGTGTTCCCCTGGGGATCGGTGGCGGTCGCGGTGACGAACGTGACACTGGTCAAGGTCGCGGGCAGATTGGCCAGAAAATCGACGATACCGCCCGCATCCGTGGTCACTGCGCTCGATCCGAGCCGCGTCTGCCCTTCGCCGTTTCCCGATGGATCGCAGCCGGCATTGCCGTAGAAGTCGAGCGTGTAGATGGTGGAGGGCCTGCTCGCGAGCCTGCCCTGGATGGTCGTCGCGCCGCCCGTGCTGTTGATGCCGGTCAGGATAGGGAAGTTCTGCAGGTCGTTCGCCCCGAGGTCCTCGTCGCCGTTGTCGTTCGGGGTCACACCGTCAGGAAGGAGATCGATACCAAGTCCGCTGTTGGCAAAGATGGAGTTGCCCCTGACGGCGACACTTCCGCTCGAAACGCGAACCCCGGAGGAAGAGTTGAAGGCGATGATGTTCGAGCTGGTGCCGCCGACCCGGTGGCCTTTCCCCTCCGAGCTCACACCCACCAACTGCAGACCGCCGCTGGCGGTGCCGGACGCGTTGGTACCGATGAAGTTTCCCTCCACGACGTTTGCCGAGCCACGGAGTGAGATCCCGGCTCCAGAATTGCCGGAGATTACGTTCCGCTCGAAGGGAATCGAGCCGCCGATCCGGTTGTTCGATGAAGTGACCAGGATGCCGATCTCGTTGCCGACGACGTGACAGGCCTGTATCGTGTGGCCACCCGTCCCCTCGAGAAGGATCCCGGCGGAAGGAGGTATCCCCGTAGGTCCAAGACAGCCGCGGAGCGTCAGTCCCTTGATCGTGTTGTTGCTGCCGCCGACCTTCAAGCCGGCATCGCACTCGCCGAGCATTCGGCTGGCGTCGATCTCGATGAGCGGCGCTCCCGCGAATCCCGGCTGGGTGGTGCCGTCGATGACGACGGGGCCGACGATCGTGGGCAATGCCACATCGGGCGCGATCGCGAAGGGTCCGCTGCCAGGGATGTTGAAGTGGATCGCCTTGACCCCCGACGCCGCGGTCACGTCCTCGATAGCCTGTCGGAGGCTACCGGGACCGTCGTCGCTCGTGTTGGTGACGAAGAAGGTGGCGTCGCCAAGGCGCTGGCATGGGGAGAACTCCGATGTGTTCTGCTGCGAGTCCGTGGCAGTCGCAGTGACAACCGTACCGGCGGCGAGGGGCATCGGTAGCGTCGTCGTGAAGTCGGCCAGGCCGGAGTCGTCCGTCGTCACCGTCTTCGAGCCGAGCGGCGTCTCGCCCTCGCCATGGCCTGACGGATCGCAGGAGGTGCTGGCGTAGAAGTCGAGCGTGAAGGTGGCGGAAGGCTTGCTGTCGAGGGTCCCCTGGATGGTGACAGCGCCCGGGATACCGAGCACGGCGTTCAGAATCGGGAAATTCTGGGGGTTCGATCCGGAGCCCCCTTCACCGGGATCGTTGGGCGTCACGCCGTCGCCGTCGACGTCGATTCCCAGACCCCGGTTGGAATGAATGAAGTTGCCTCGGACGGTGGTCTGGGAAACTCCGAAGAGCGTCGATATGCCCGCGCCGCCGTTGAACGCAATGAGGTTTCCACTTCCGGGTGAGAAATCCCCGACCACGGTGTCCCGGGTCATCAGGATGCCATCCGCTCCATTCGGGACGGCGGCCGATCCATCGGCGCTCGTCCCGATGAAGTTGCCGATCACCACGGAGAACCTCGACCCTAGGAAGATGACGCCTTGCGCGACGTTGCCGGAGATAACGTTCCTGTCGATGACCTCCGATCCACCGACGAGGTTGTCGTTGCCCAGCACCCGCAGTCCGAACGTGTTGCCGCGCGCTGTGGCTCCGTCGAGCCCGACGCCCACATAGCAGCCCTGGAGCCTGTTGCGGGAGCTCCGCAGAACGATGCCGTCGGAGTCATTGCCGGTAAAACGGGTGATCGCCAGCGCGCGGATCACGCTGTCGCTCCCCCCGACATCCAGCCCGTCCGTGCCGGTTGAACGCCTTTCCGTGACGTTGATGCCGTCCAGCTCTATCAGCGGCGTGCCCGAGTAGCCGGGCTGCGTGCTGCCGTCGATCACGACCGGGCTCGTGATCTTCGGCAGCAGCGTGAGTGGTTTGATGAAGTGCGGTCCACCGCCGGGGATGTCGAACCGGACTATCTCTTTCCCCGCGAGTGCGTTGGCTTCCAGGATCGCCTGCCGCAAGCTTCCGGGGCCGGCGTCGTCCGTGTTGGTGACGACCAGTTCCCGGGCGAGGACGTCGAAGGGCGCACTGTTTGCGGCAGTCAGGGCGCCGGAAGTGGCACGCAGACTGTATCCGGCTCCCGGGCGATCGATGGTCAGGTCGTCGAAGACGGCGATGCCGTCCGCGGCGTTCCGAGGCAGGGTGCCCGCGAGTACGCCGCCGGGGCCAACCAGCGCCAGGGTGACCGCGTTCGTCGCTGGCGTGAGGTTGCCGAAGCGGTCCTGGACTGCGACTTCGACCGGTGGGGTGATGGGCAGGGAGACGGTGACGCTCGACGGCTGGACCGCGAAGGCCAGGCGGGCGGACACGTCGGGCGCGACGTCGAACGCTTCGCTCGTGGCAGGTGTGAGCGCCCCCGAGGTGGCGATCAAGGAATACCCGCTCGCGGCGCGGTCGAGGCTGAGATCGAAGAACGTGGCGATGCCGACGCGCGCTTCCGCGGTGGTCACCCCGGCGAGCGTGTCGCCTCCTGGGTTGTTGGCGAGCGCGATCGAAACGATGTTCGTCGCGGAAATGACCAGGTTGCCGACCCGGTCCTGGACGGCGACCTCGACCTGCGGCCTGATCGGAAGACCCGCGACGGTGTTCGTGGGCTGAACGCGGAAAACGAGCCGGCTGGCCGGGCCCACGACCACGTTCACCGATGCGTTCACCTCCGTGCCGAAGGCGTCCGTCAGGCGGACGATATCGATCACGCCGGCAAGCGGGCCCGCCGCGTAGAGGCCGCTGGCGGCGTCGATGCCGCCGCCTGAGTTGTTCACTGGCAGGCTGAAGACGTAGGGGGGCACGCCGCCCGTCGCCACGAACGTCTGAATCTCCCCGGCGGCAACACTCGCCAACGTGGGGTCGATCGCGAGGATGGCGTCGCCAAGGCCCAGGCATCTCGAAAACTCCGACGTCGTGTTCCGTTGCAAATCGGTGGCGGTCGCGGTTACGACCGTGCCGGAGGCGAGAGGCGTCGGCAGCGTGGCGGTGAAGTCGGCCAGGCCGGCGCCGTCCGTCGTCACCGTCGTGGAGCCGATCGGTGTCTCGCCCTCGCCATGGTCCGACGGATCGCAGGAGGGGCTGGCGTAGAAGTCGAGGGTGAACGGGACGGAAGGCCTGCTGTCCAGCGTCCCTTCGATGAGGATGCCGCCCGGGGTGCCCCGCACCGCGTGAAGGACGGGGAAGTTCTGGGGGTTCTGTCCCGGGTTACCCTCACCGGGATCGTTGGCCGTCACGCCGTCGCCGCCGACGTCGATTCCCAGCCCCTGGTTGGAATGGATCGAGTTGCCGCGGACTATGCCCGCCGCAACCCCGACGACCTCTATACCCGCGCCGCCATTGAACGCAATCTGGTTTCCTCTTCCGGGTAAGACGTCCCCGACGTCGTTTTCCCTCTCCATGGAGATGCCGTCCGCTCCATTCGGGACCGCGGCCGATCCATCGTCGCTCGTCCCGATGAAGTTCCCGATCACCTCGTTGACGTCTCGACAGGATCAAAAGGCCCTGCTCGAGGTTGCCGGAGATGACGTTCCGGTCGATCGCCGCCGGTCCGCCGATTACGTTGTCGTCCTCCAGCACCCGCAGGCCGAACCGATTACCGCGCGCCGTAACGCCGTCGACTCCGACGCCCAGATAGCACCCCTGGACCTCGTTTCGAGAGCTCCGCAGGACGATGCCACCGGAGTCCGGGCCGGTGAAGCGATGGAACGCCAGGGCCGTGATCTCGCTGTCGCCGCCAGCGACATCCAGCCCGTCGGTGCCAAACGGGCCGGGTTGGCAGTCGATCCCGTCCAGCTCGATCAGCGGCGTGCCCGAAAAGCCCGGCTGCGTGCTGCCGTCGATCACGACCGGACTCGAGATCGGTGGCAGCACCGTGAGCGGCTTGATGGTATGCGGTCCGCCGCCAGGGATATCGAACCGGATGGTCTCTTTCCCTGCGAGCGCGTTGGCGTCCAGGATCGCCTGCCTCAGGCTTCCGGGGCCCGCGTCGTCACTGTTGGTGACTACCAGGTCCCGGACGAGGACGTCGAAGGGAGCGCTGATGGCGGTCGTCAGACCACCGGACGTCGCAGACAGCCTGAATCCGGTTCCCGGGAGAGCGATGGTCAAGTCGTCGAAGACCGCGATGCCGCCGGCGGCAAAGCGAATCCTGCTGAATGGGGCGGTCGGTAGAGTTATCGTGACGGGGATCGACGCCGATGTCTGGTTGCCGAAGCGGTCGCGGACGGAGACCTCGACCGGTGGGGTGATCGGCAGTGAGACGGCCACGTTCGATGGCTGGACGATGAAGGCCAGTTGAGCGGGAGCATCAGGCGTGACGTTGAACGCTGCACTCGTGGCAGACGTCAGCGCCCCCGAAGTGGCGACCAGGGTGTACCCGTTCGCGGCGCGGTCGAGGCTGAGACCGGAGAACCCGGCCAAGCCGACGCTCGCTATGGTGGTGAGTGGCCCGGTGAGCGTGGCGCCTCCGGGGTTGCTGGCGAGTGCGATCGAGACGGTGGCCGTCGCGGAGGTAACCGTGTTGCCGAACGGATCCTCGATGGCGACCAGGACGAGGGGCGCGATCGGCTGGCCGGCGACGACGTTACTGGGCTGCACGCGGAAGGCGAGGCGGGTGGCCGCGACCGCGGTCACGTTCACGGTCGCGTTCACCTCCGCACCGAGCGCGTCCGTCACGCGAACGGTGTCGATGACCGCGGCAAGCGTGCCCGCGGTGTAGAGGCCGCTGGCGGCGTCGATGCTGCCGCCGGAGTTGTTCTCCGGCAGGCTGAACGCGTAGGGAGGAACTCCGCCCGTGGCCACGAATGACCGGGAGTCCCCGGCGGGAACGCTCGCCGCCGGGGGGTTGATCGCGAGCGGCCGGCGGCCGCTCGCCCAGCGTCCAGTCGGAGAAGTCGGTCACGCCCGGCACCGTGGCTCGGTTGTTCGTAACGTCGATGGTGGCTAAAGGCGGTTCCAGAAAACTCACCTCGCCGCCGAAAATGCGAGCCACTTTGTAGTTGCTTTCGGTGCCGCTGACATCCGCTTGCAGGTAGTCGAAGATCAGGGTTGCCGTGAGATCTCCCGCCTCCGTCAGCGACCAGAACCGGCCCAGGGCCGTGGACGGATTGAGGATCGGGTGCGCGCCCCGATGGGCACCCACGGTCAGGCTCGAGGGATCGACCGTCAGAGTAGTGACGTTGGCGGACACAGGAGAGTACCCATCAGCCGTGCCCACGTCGAACACCCTCATGCCCGTGCCCGTGAGCGTCCGTCGAAGGTCTCCGATCACGTGGCCACTCGTTCGGATCACGGCCCGGGTCCCGACGTCGACGACGCGGACCCCGGTCGTGATCGTCCCGCTCGTCAGCCTGAACTCGGTCGTTCCGTTACCCAGGTTCAGGTCGCTCGCCAACGTGACCGTTCCCGCCGGTTTGTCGACTGTCCATGTGCCGGTGAGATTGGGGCCGCCAGCGTTGACGTAGCTCTGGTCGGCGGCTCCGCCGAAGGCGAACGCCGCGCTTCCGCCGTCGAACGTCGCTGCAACGGAGACCGGCCCTTCGGCCTGCAGCCGGCCGCCAAAGAGCCTCCCATTCACCAGCGACAACTCCCCGATGACGCGCGCGGTGTCGGCAGCCCCGATGCTGGAGTCGCTCGGCGAGTCCAGAGTGAGGCGGTTGAACACATCGATGCCGGCGCCCGGACCGTTGATTTCCGACGAGACGCTCCCGTTGACGATGACGGTGCCGTTGTTGTGCTCGAAGGTGCCGGGGTCGCTGCGCCGGTAGTTTCCGGAGAGGCGCATCGTCCCCGAAGAAGCGATGAATCGGCCGTCCGTCAGGCTGAGGTCGCCCGAGGAGAACGTCGCATCGCTCGCGCCGAGGTCGAAGAGACCCCCCGTCAGTGTGAAGGTCACGAAGGGGAGCGTGAGCGGTCCGCCCCCGGCGTGGAACGTACCTCCGCTCTGGGTGTATGCGACGCCGGTACTGCCGGTGCCGATCTGGAACGCCGCCGGGCCCGTGTCGATGGTCCCCTGCCGGAGGGTGACTTTCTTCAGCGTGATGGGACCGGGACCGTCGGTATTGATGGTGGTGCCGGGAGCGTCGAGGTCGAGGTTCAGGAAGGGGCCCATCCCGCTGGGAAGGGTGATCGTCCGTGGAGCGCCCGTGATGAGCAGGGTACCGTTGCCCGCGCCCGAGCTGAACCCGAAGGTGCTTGCGATCGCCACCGGGCCCCGGGCTTCCAGCGTGCCGCTGACGAGGTCGCCGTCGATCAGATCCAGGGAACCGATAACGCGAACGGTGTCGCCCGACCCGATGCTGCTGTTGAAGCTGTCGGGGTTGTCCACGGTGAGGTTATTGAGAACCTCGATACCGGATCCTGGACCGTTGATGTCCAGCGTCGTGCTCCCGATGATGACGACGGTGCCGTTGTTGTGCTCGAAGGTCGCAGGTTCGCTGCGCCGGTAGCTTCCGGAGAGGCGCATCGTCCCCGAAGAAGCGATGAATTGTCCGCCCGTCAGCCTGAGGTCGTTCGAGGAGAACGTAGCGTTGCTGGCCCCGAGATCGAAGACACCCCCCGTCAAAGTGAGGCTCACGAAGCGAAGCGTGAGCGGCCCTCCGCCGGCGTGGAACGTCCCGCCGCTCTGGGTGTACTCGACGCCGCTGCCGCCTGAACCGATCGCGAACGCCGCCGGGCCCGTGTCGATGGTTCCCTGCCGGAGGGTGACTTTCTTCAGCGTGATGGGACCGGGACCGCTGGTGTTGATGGTGGTGCCTGGCGCGTCGAGGTCGAGGTTCAAGAAGGGGCCCATCCCGCTGGGAAGGGTGATCGTCCGTGGAGCGCCCGTGATGAGCAGGGTACCGTTGCCCGCGCCCGAGCTGAACCCGAAGGTGCTTGCGATCGCCACCGAGCCCCGGGCTTCCAGCGTGCCGCTGACGAGGTCGCCGTCGATCAGATCCAGGGAACCGATAACGCGAACGGTGTCGCCCGCCCCGATGCTGCTGTTGAAGCTGTCGGGGTTGTCCACGGTGAGATTGTTGAGAACCTCGGTGCCGGGGCCCGAACCGTTGATGTCCAGCGTCGTGCTCCCGATGATGACGACGGTGCCGTTGTTGTGCTCGAAGGTCGCAGGTTCGCTGCGCCGGTAGCTTCCAGAGAGGCGCATCGTCCCCGAAGAAGCGATGAATTGTCCGCCCGTCAGCCTGAGGTCGTTCGAGGAGAACGTGGCATCGCTCGCCCCGAGGTCGAAAACACCTCCCGTCAGTGTGAAGTTCGTGAACTGGAAGGTGATCGGCGCCGCTCCGGCGTTGAACGTGCCCCCGCCCTGGTCGTAGGTGTTGCCGACAACGAGAGCCGCGCCTGCCGCCTGCGTGAGTGTCCCTGCGTAGCCGGCGCCGATTCGGAGCACTTGGATGGTGATTGCGACGTCGAGCGTGGCGTCCTTCGAGCTCGTGCCATCGAAGACGGCGACGTCACCCGGGCTCGGTGCCACATCGTCCGACCAATTGGCCGCCTCCGACCAGTTCCCGGTGGCCCCTCCGCCGTCCCACGTCCGGGTGGCGGCGATGGCCTGGCCGGAAACGACGACGAGAGCGCACAGGGCCGCAATCACCCGGACAGGAAAGGAAGCGTTACCTCGTCCCACAAACACTTCCATCGGGCACCGGACGGGAGGAATGCAACGGCCGTACTCCTGCTCCCTCAGAAACTTGCGAGCTGCCGCCTTCGTTGGATTCGGGGACGGTGTTGTCGACGTCGACATACGGATGCTGTCGGCCCCCCTCGGCATACATCGCGCAGAACAGACCTCGAATGGCTCACCCGAATTAAGGTTGCCGGGAGGCAGAAACGCTTCGCCCCTCTCACGCGGATCTCGCTCCGCTAGGGACGCTCCACGCTCACGGTGCCCAGTCGGAAGAAGTTGTCGCCATTCCCGAAATCGTCCGTCGCCGCGAGCTCCACGCCGTATCCATGGCCTGCCGCTTTACGCTCGAAGCTGACGGTCAGTCCCAAGGTAACGCTCGGACCGGTGGGACCGCTGCCGACTACGCTGGTCCCATCGAGGTGCAGGCTCGCCAGGGGCGTCTCCAGGACGACCGCGCTGCCCGGCGTCGCGCCGGGTCCGCAGCGCAGGCTGGGGCCGCCTCTGAAGTCCTGAACGTCCTCGTCCCGATCGTCGTCTTGATCTCCGCCGCCCCTCCGGCACAGCTTGAAGGTGTTCGCCGCCTCGTCCCAGCGGACCCAGAGCGCGGTTCTACCGCCGCGGATACGGAAATCGATGGTGTCGAGGTCGCGCCAGACCTTACCCTCCGGCACCGTCCAGTTGACGGTATAGGTCACTTTTTCGTCGACCTCGAGCTGTGCCTCGCCCGGACTGAGCGCGAATTCACCAACCTGCGCGACGCCAAAGTTTCTTATGATCGCTTGTCCGGTCGCGTCGGTAAACCTGGAAACGGAGGAGGAGGACGAGGAGGAGGATAGGTCCATGAACAAAGTCTCGGAAGGTTCGCTCAAGTTATCGCCACAGATTGTGACGCTGATCCCGCCTGACAGCGCGTTCGCCGGAATGGTCAAAGCACCCGAGCGAGAGACATAGTCTGGACGGCCGCCGCCGATGAACGGCGCGCACGAGACGGCCCCTCGGGCCGTCCCGTCTCGCGTCGTGAAGTTGACTATCGTGCTCACTTGAATCGGAAAAGCCAAGCTCACGGTGAACGCCGACGTTCGAGTTCCGGTAGGGGGCTCGTTGGCGGATAGGTTGTTGATTGAAATGACCGCCGTTCCGTCATCGTCGCGGATAATCCCATCGGCACTGCAAAAAGGAAACGCGCCGCATTCCGCTCCAGTCACACCCAGGAACACGGTGAACGTCTCGTCAGGCTCGATGACCGCGTCGCCGCATATGGTGACGTCGAAGATCGCCTCTGTGGCGTTCTCGGCAATGTTGAAGAACGTGGGGCTCGGTGGTTGGATGAAGTCCACGCCATCCGTACAACTGGGGCCGGTATTCGAGGTTACCGGAAGAAATGCAATCTGCACGCTCACCGGGGACTGGCTCGGACGTGAGAGCGACAACCTAAACCCGAAGTTCTTGGTGCCCGAATTGCCTTCAAAGTCGGAGACACCGGTAATCGTCAACGTGGGAGGCGTCTGGGCCTCCGTCGTCCCGGAGAGAAACGCAAGACCAGCAAGAAAAGCAGGTGTGTACCGGCGAATGAAGCTGCTGAACATGAACCCCCCTCCCAATTTTTCCGTCGAAGGCGGCGATGACTCAGGCGCTGCCATCGGCCGCCACGCGCCCGCATTCGGGTTCCCTTCTTCCATACATCGCGCAGTACGGGCCTCGAACGGCTCACGCGATTGTCAGTTTCCGAGGAGGGGCGGATTATCGACGGGCGTGCAGGGCGAGAGCGGCCTCGGCGTGGGCGCGCTGTGAGTGGTGGGTGGGGAGCTTCTCGCGCGCGATCTGCACGGATTCCTCAAGGAGGGGCAGGGCTTCCGCTTCCCGGTTTCGAGCCGCGATCAGTTCGCCCAGCGCGGTGAGCGTCGGCACCAGTGCACGGTGGCCAGGAACCAGTGCGTCGCGCTGCATGGCGAGCGCGCGCCGCAGAAGACGCTCTGCTTCCCCAGAGTCTCCGAGGCTCTGTTTGACGCCCGCAATCTCGACCAGGTTCTCCGCGACGTCCCGGTCGAGCGCGGCCGCTTTCTCGCGCATCCGGAGCGCGCGCTCGAAGAGCGGCAATGCCTCCCGCGGCCGCCCTTCGGCGAGGAGCAAACGACCGGAGTAGGTGAGGGGGCGGGCGAGCCCGAGGTGCTCGCGGCCCAGGATCCTCTCACCCACCGTGATCGATCGGGTGAGAAACTCCCGAGCCCGAGCGTGGTCGCCCATCGCGAGGTACAGTTCACCCAGCTCACCCCAGTTGAAGACCAGCGCTTGATGCTCCGTGCCGTAGAGTTGCTCTGCGATCTCGAGGGCCTGTTCGAGCAGAACTTGGGCACGGGGGTAGTCTTCCTGCTCTCGCATCAGACTCCCCAGATTCAGAATGGTGACACTGACCAGATAGCCGGCCCGGCCCTCGGTTCGGATCCCGATTTCGAGGGCCCGCTCGAGCAGCCGTTGCGCGCTGTCGAAGTCGCCGACCGCGTAGTCCAGGTTGGACAGGTTGGTCAGCCACCGGGCGAGCTGCGGCCCTCCCGCTTTCTCTTCAATCGCAACGGCTCGCTCGAGGTGGGCGCGTGCTTCGTCATAACGTCCAAGGAGCCAGAGCACGGAACCGAGCTCGTTCAGCGCTTCAGCCAGCAGCGGATCCTCGGGGCCGCCGTGCCTCTCGCGAATCTTCACCGCGCGTTCGAGGAGGGGCTGCGCTGCCTCGTGCTCGCTCTGGAGTCGTTTCATGCGACCCAGCGTGAACAGGCTCTCCGCAACGTCCAGATGCTCGGGACCGAACAGCTGCTCGCGCAAGGCGAGTGACCGCTCACCGAGCGGCAGTGCCTGCCGATACAAGCCCATTTCGGTGTACACCGAGCTGAAGAGCGCCAGCATCGACGCCTGGACATCCGGTTGACCGCCGAGCTCCTGGTCGACTCGCGCTGCGCCCCGATCCAGCAGATCCTGAACGCTGGGCTTCGCTCCGCCCACCTGATTTCTCGGGTAAGCGGCGCTGAAGAGGGTGCGAAGGAACGCCGAGACCTGCCTCGCCTTCGCGGCTTCGATCCGTGCGCGATCGCGCTCTACCGTGGCGACCTGGGCCTGCCGGATCGCGAGGAACAGCGCTGCGACAATGACGACCAGGGAAACGCTCGCGGACAGGAACGCTGCCTTGTGCCGCGCAGCGAGTCGGCGCACCACGTAGCCAAGCGATGGTTCGCGTGCGACTACGGGCCGGCCGGTCAGATGGCGCGTGATATCTTCGGACAGCTCCTGAGCGGAGGCATATCGTCGGCCCGCTTCTTTGGACATCGCCTTGAGGACGATCGAGTCGAGGTCGCCTCTCAAGCGGCGGCGGTCGGAACGGGCGCCGGCATCGAGAGCGCCGATCGCCGCGCTGGGCCGCGGCGGCTCCTCCTCGACGACGATTCTGAGGATCTCGTCGAGGGGCTTCCCCGCCGCATCGTACGGGCGTGCCTCCGTGAGCAGTTCGTACATCAGCACGCCGAGCGCGTAGATGTCCGAGGCCGTCGTAACCGCCAGGCCTCGCAAGTGCTCGGGGCTGGCGTAGTTCGGCGTCAGAGGACGAAGCTGGCCGGTGGCTGTCGCGTCGGGCGCCTTGCCGGATGGGTCGAAGAGCTTCGCGACGCCGAAGTCGAGAATCTTGGGAATGCCGTCCGACGTGACGAGGATATTCCCTGGCTTGAGATCGCTGTGCACCACTCCGTGCTGATGCGCGTACTGCACGGCCGCGCACACCCGCTGGAAGAGCCGCAGACGATTCTCGATCGAGAGAGCGCGCTCGCGACAATACGTCGTGATCGGCAGGCCCTCGACATATTCCATCGCCAGGTACGGCTGTCCATCCTCGGTGACGCCACCATCGAGAAGAGTCACGATGTGGGGATGACTGAGCGCGGCGAGAATCTGCCGTTCGGCGCGGAAGCGTCGGAGCGCGCCGGCGTTGCGGACAGGCCCATCGAGGAGTTTCACCGCGACACGCTGCGCGAACTCACCATGCGCGCGGTCCGCCAGATAAACGATGCCCATGCCGCCCGCGCCGATTCTTTCGACGAGGCGGAACGGTCCTACCGTCGTTCCCGCGAAATCGCCGCCGACCTTCCATCCGGGTTCGACCGCCGGGACGCTCAGGAACGAGTCATCCCCGTCGTGAGAGGCGAGAAGAGACTCTACTTCCGCCCGGAGCTCGGGCCGGTTCGCGCACCGCTCCCGCAGGAGGCTGTCGCGCTCCGACGGAACGATTTCCATCGCCGCCGCAAAGACCGCCTGGACGTCGCTCCAGAAGTCGGGATCGTCCGTACTCATAGATCCCCCCCAACGAATCGACGACGCTCTCTCGCGGCGGCTAAGCGGCGTTCAACTCGCGGCGCAGCCAGGCGCGCGCGAATGCCCAGCTGCGCTTCACCGTCGCGGGCGCAATGCTCAGGAATGCCGCGGTCTCGTCGATCGACAGCCCCCCGAAGTAGCGAAGCTCGACGACCTGTGCGGGCCGGGCGGCAATGGAGGTGAGTCGCTCGAGCGCATCATCGAGCGCGACGAAGTCCAGCCGCAGGTCGATACCTGACTCCGGCACCTGCCCGAAAACGAGGGTCGCGCTGCCTTGACCGCGCTTGAGCGCCCGTCGACGGCGGGAGTGGTCGACGAGAATGCGCCGCATGGCCTGCGCCGCCACTCCATAGAAATGCGCCCGATCGTGAAAATCCGGCGCTCGAACCCCGGAAAGCCGCAGAAACACCTCGTGCACGAGCTCGGTCGGCTGCAACGTGTGGTCGGCCCGTTCCAGTTTCATGTAGTGATAGGCGGTGCGTCGGAGCTCGGTATAGACCACCGGCATGAGATCGTCGAGGGCGCGCGCGTCGCCCTGGTTCCAGCGGGCGAGAAGTTCGGTGACATCCCCCATGGCGAGGTCTAATTCTACGACAGTCCACCCCGGTTTGGCCGGCACCGACCGGCTGACGCTCATCCCCCGGAGCGGAACGTCCAGCCGAGCATCAGCATCGAGATAGCGACGAGCCAGCTTCCCGCGACCCTCACTGCGATGCGGGTCCAGGGCGCCCGAAGTGAAACCACGAAGGCGGCGGAGAGCGCGACGATGATGAAGAGAGTCGATGCGACGCCGGAAAGTGCGAGCGCTCCGAGCTTCGCGGTCCCGTTCAGGTATCCATGAAAGAGCCCGAGAGCCGCCGCGAGGCTGGCGACCAGCCCGAGAGGAAGCTTTCGGTCGAGCGCCACGAGCGCTCCGAGGACGAGAAGCGTCGACGCGGTGAGGGCCGGCATCAGAAGCTCGGAGGAGCGCGAGAGACCGAGGAGACCGCCCGCGAGCCAGGCAACGGGAAGAACGAAGAGGACCGTCCGCCCGTAGCGTGGACCCGAGAGTCCCGCGAGAAGGGCGAGAGCCAATACCGGGAGAATGTCCTCCGGGGTCAGGGCGAAGTGAGAGATGCCGTCATAGAACGGGCCGAGGCCGGTCGTCACCAGGTGCGCGCGCGCCTCTCCCGGAAACAGAAGAAGCGCGGCGACCGCGGCTCCGGCAGCGGCTCTCACGACAGGGCCCTCACGAGGAAAGCGACGCCCGCGAGAGCGACCACCCCTCCCGCGGCGCGGAGGGCCGCCCGTCCCGAGGACCATCGATGGAGGAGACCGAGCGCGATCCCCACCGCGTGGAGGCATCCGGTCGCGACCACGAAGCCGACGCTGTAGAGAAGACCGCTCTCTCCCGCGGGGAGCTCGGTTCCGTGCGCGTGGCCGTGAAAGATCGCGAAGAAGCCGACGACGAGGGCGGCGATCGCGAGGGGCGGCCGGGCCTCGGCGGCGACGACGATCCCGAGAACCAAGGCGGAGATCGCGATTCCGACCTCGACGCCAGGCAGCGCCATCCCCATGAGCCCGAGCGTCCCGCCGAGAGCCATGACCATCGGAAACGTGATGGGAAGAATCCAGACGGCGGGAGCACCCAGCTGAGCGCCCCAGAGTCCGACAGCGATCATCGCGAGCACGTGGTCGATGCCGGAGATTGGATGAAGAAAACCGGTTAGTAAGCCGGAAGCTTCTCCCGGCTGGATGTGGAAAGCGGCGAGAAACAGCGCGGGCACGCGCGGCACCTTACGCCGTTCCCAGTTTTTTCCGGCCCAGGTCGTGCCTGCGGTCGAGCTCTCCGTTCCAGGGAGAGATGGTCAAGGTGACGTCCCCCTGGCACTGGGACTGACAGGCGAGGCGGACGAGCGGATTCGGGTCGTCGGGAGAGTTCACCGTGTCGTAGCCGAAATAGCGAAGGCGCTCGCGCTCGAAGGCGGTGATCGGAGTGAGATTCTCGCGTCCCCCGAGAACACCGATCCAGCAGTAGCCGCACGAGCCGACGCGACACTCCACCGGGACCGGGCCGGCGGGGCGGCGGTAATCGAAGTGGCGGTAGTCGGTGCCGGTAGCGTCTCCCGCCATCGCGATGTCCTGCCCGTTGATCGCCCGGATGACTCCGTCCTCTCTCTTCTCGTCCCAACGGACGTCCCACTTCCGGTTCACGCCCTTGAGAAAGGTGAAGAGACCATCGGCGCTCTTCCTTTCGCGTTTGGCGATGACTCTCGCGGGATCCTGCGGGAGGAGCGGCGGGGTCGCCTTCGTGTCCTTGGCACGCTCGAACGGCTCGATGCCGACCTGGCGGAGCATCATCAATCCCACCGCGACGATGCCGAGCACCAGAGACGGATCGACGCGCTCCGCGGCGCCGACTTTCTGAGCGATGGAGCGGATTGTCGCTGCGAGTGCGCCCGAGGTCGCGTCCGCCTCCGCGAGAACGGCGTTCTTGACCCGCGCCCAGTAGTGGGCGCCGTAGAGGAAGTTGACCGAAGAGTCGATCTGCTCTTCGAGGCGCCAGTTCCCCTCGAGGTCCATGAGGCGGGCAATCTCAACCGGCTCCTTCGGATCCGGAGATTCCGAGAGGGCCTTCCGGAGCTCGAGAGGCCAGAACGCGAACCAGATGCGGGTCGCGTCGCGGTCGACCGCGTGAATCGAAGGAAGGATTTCGTCGAGCGCGCGAAGCCATTCTTCCTGCGACTGCGCTTCGAGAAAACCGAGGAGCCGGGTCTTTTCCATCACCGTCATGGCGCCCCACATCCTAGCACGGACCTTTCGCGCCGTCCTGCGCTGTGCTAGGTTCTCGTCATGAGCTTCACCCAGTACCTGAAGATCCTCGCCCACCCGGTGTTCACCGGCCTGAACTTTCACATGCCGATGGTGGTGGACCTCTCGCATCCTTTGATCATGCTCAAGGGCGAGAACGGATCGGGGAAATCGACGCTTCTTCATTCGCTCCACTTCGCTCTCCGCGGCGAGCAGGTCGAGGGCTTCGTCTATCGAACCGAGGTCCAGGGGATCGATCCCGAGAAGGTTCTCCTGTTCGACGCCGAACAGCACAACCCGAGGCATCAGCTCCAGCTCTTCGAGGGTGACTCCGCCATGAAGGAGTTCCTCTCGACCGCGAGCCACGGCCAGGTGATGCTCTCGCTCTTCCGCGAGAGCTTTCCCAAGCTCCCCGACGGGACGGTGCTCCTGCTCGACGAGCCCGAGATGGCCCTGAGCCAGTCGAACCAGAGGCGCATCCTGAAGATGCTCAAGGAGCTGGTCGAGCAGAAGAAGTTTCGAATCGTGACCGCCACGCACTCGGCGGCCCTACTCGACGATCCGGAGACCTACGTCATCGATCTCGACCGCCACGTGAACCGAAACATTGTCCCCGAGGATATGGGCGTCGAGGGTCAAAGCACGCTGCATTGAGTGTAAACCCTTGACCGTTCAGGCTTTTTTCCGGTCCGTTCAGGGGCGATTTGGGACCGGAGAGCCCCGATTTCGGCCAATTCGTTGATATTTCCTGGCTTGGGCTGATTCCGCCGTCTATTCTGTCCGCCGGAACCCGTCCTTCGGGTCCCTCTAGCCGCCAGCCCTGTTCCGGGCTGGTCATTATCGAATTGGAGTAAGTGAATGCACCCACCCGTCAAGTACTTCGAAAAAGTTTTGACCGTCGCGGCCAATGGAGCGTGGCACGTTTTCGAGCGCTTGAATCGGATTCGTCCGAATGCCTCGTTCACGCCGAGCTGGTCGGACAAGCCCCTCCTCAAGTCCTGGCAGAAGACCAAGCCGACTCTGGGCTGGCCGCGCACCACGGACTCGCTGTGCCCGAAATGCATTCCCGAGGCGCGCACGAAGATTCTGAACGGCGAGGGCGACGTGAGCTCGCTGGTCAACGAGAAGGTGGGCGAGATCAAGGCGCAGGTCATCGAGCGCGACGGCGGGATCTGGATGGTGAAGGACTGCCCGATCCACGGGCGCTTCGAGGACGTGATGGCCATCGACGTCCAGTTCTTCAAGCACCTCGAGGACGTCTTCCCCGGAAGGGACATCCGCGCCCACAACGACGAGAAGCTCCACCACCACGGAAGCTCGACCATCAAGCACGGCCGGGGTTCGGTCCTGACCGTGGACCTCACCAACCGCTGCAACATGATGTGCGACCCGTGCTTCATGGACGCGAACCAGGTCGGCTTCGTCCACGAGCTCACCTGGGACGACATCAAGACGCTTCTCGACAACGCCATCACCATCAAGCCCAAGCGGCAGATGTCGGTGCAGTTCTCCGGCGGTGAGCCGACGCTCTCGCCCTACTTCCTCGACGCCGTGCGCTACGCCCGCAAGGTCGGCTACATCAGCACCCAGGCGGCGACGAACGGAATCGAGTTCGCGAAGAGCCCCGAGTTCGCCCGCGAAGCCGCGGCCGCGGGGCTTCGGCTACGCGTACCTCCAGTTCGACGGCATCGGCAACGCCGCCAACTCCCATCGCCACGTCGGCAACCTCTTCGACGTGAAGATCCAGGCGATCGAGAACCTCTACAACAACGGCGTCGATATCGTTCCCGTCACCACGCTCATCAACGGGGTCAACAACGAGCAGGTGGGATCGCTCATCCGCTTCGCCCTCGACAATCCCAAGAAGATCCCCTTCCTCTCGTTCCAGCCGGTCTCGTTCACCGGCCGCGACGAAGCGGTGACCCCCGAGCGGAGGTTCGCGCAGCGTTACACCCTCTCGCACCTGGCGCACGACGTGAAGAATCAGACGGGGCTCGGAGAGCCGACCCGCGACTGGTTCCCGATCTCCTTCCTCGGAACGTTCTCCGACTGGGCCGACCTGATTCACGGACCGGGTCGGGACTGGGGACAGTTCAACTGCGGATGCCACCCGAACTGCGGTGTCGGCATGGCGGTCATGGTGGACAAGGAAACGAAGGAGTCGGCCCCGGTGACCGCGTTCCTGAACGGCGATCGCCTCGCGAACGACGTGAAGAAGATCAACGACGCCTCCCGCGGGCACTTCCTCTCCTCGGTCGGGATGGGCCTCGCGGTCATGAGGAACTACAACCCCTTCAAGGCTCCGACGCACTTCACCCTCAAGGCGATGCTGGAGAAGTTCGACAAGACCTACGGCGTCACCGGCCGCAACTACGGGAAGGTGACCCCCGATCGGACGTTCGAGGACATCGAGCTCCGGCGCAAGGACCGGTGGAACTTCCTGTTCATCGCCGGCATGTGGTTCCAGGACCTCTTCAACTACGACTTCCGCCGCACCGAGCAGTGCATCATCCCCTACGCCACGCAGGAGGGCGAGATCTCGTTCTGCGCGTACAACACCGGCGTCGGCTGGCGGAACATCATCGAGAAGATGCACCAGACCGCGACCCTCAACAAGTGGTACGAGGAGCGGGGACGCCACCTCATCTACGCCGGCAACAAGGACGTCGACCTTCCGACCGTCGACCACTCGCTCCAGCTCCGCGTGGACGACGTGAACAAGGGCATCCAGACGGACCTCGACGCCAAGGGCATCGCCAAGACCGCGAGGGACGAAGTCCGGATGGCCCGCGACAAGAAGCAGGTGATGAGGACTCCCGAGGACGAAGCGATGGAGAAGCTCTATCGCGAGCGGATCCTGAACGAGAAGTCGGCGGAGCCTCAGGCCGCGAAGCCCGCGGTCGTTCAGATCGAGGTCTGAGCCACCGAAGCGAGAGTGCTCGAAAAGGCCCCGCTGCGGCGGGGCCTTTTTTGTTTTCGCGCCTCAGGCGGCGCCGTCGAGGCTTCGCGGCCACGACCGCGCCGCGCTCGGCACGACGAAAATGGAATTGGTGAGCGGTCGCAGAAACACCTGCGCCCCGCGGATCAGGGTTCGCCGGTCATAACGCTCCCGCAGGACGTCGACTCGAGCCGGCTCTCCCCAGGACGTCATCAGCTCCACTTTCACGATGGGACCCGCGGGATTGACGTGTAGAACCTGAGCGGGAAAGGCGCCGCGTACTCCGGCGTCCGTTTCGATCGTGAGAACGTGCGGCCGGATATAGACCGTGCCCGGACCGTTGGCCGCGGGATCGGATTCCGGAATCTCGAGAACCGCCCCACCCAGATGCACGAACCCGTGCTCGATGCGGCAGTGGAAGAGGTTGACGTCGCCGAGGAAGTCGAGCACGAACGGTGACGAGGGCCGGGTGTAGACCTCTTCGGGAGTGCCGACCTGCTCGATGCGCCCCTCGTTCAGGATCACCACCCGGTCGGCGACCTCCATCGCCTCTTCCTGGTCGTGAGTGACGAAGAGGCTGGTGACGTGGAGCTCGTCGTGCAGACGCCGCAGCCAGCGCCGGAGCTCTTTGCGCACCTTCGCATCGAGGGCGCCGAAGGGCTCGTCGAGCAGAAGAACGCGGGGCTCGACCGCGAGGGCGCGCGCGAGCGCGACGCGCTGGCGCTGACCGCCGGAAAGCTGGGACGGGTAGCGATCCCTCAGGCTCTCGATCTGGACCAGCGCCAGAAGCTCGGATACACGCTCGCGCAATTCCTTTTCGCGGAGGCGGTGCCGGCGCGGACGAACGCGAAGGCCGAAGGCCACGTTCTCGAAGACGCTCATGTGCCGAAACAGCGCGTAGTGCTGGAATACGAAGCCCACCCGCCGTTCGCGCACGCCGTCGCGGGTCGCGTCCTTCCCGTCGAAGTGGATGGCGCCCTCGTCGGGCGCTTCGAGGCCGGCGATGACCCGGAGGAGCGTGGTCTTCCCCGATCCCGACGGTCCGAGCAGGGCCACCAGCTCCCCGCTCGAAACGCGAAGGCTTACGTCGTCGACGGCGTTGAAGGAACCGAAGCGTTTCTTGACTCCCAGGATGTCGATGCTCATGATGCCTCCGGCCTCGATTTCCATTCCACGACCGATTTGGCGGCGAGGCTCAAGAGGGCCAGGAGGGCCAGCACCGACGCCACCGCGAAGGCCGCGACGAACTCGTACTCGTTGTAGAGAATCTCCACGTGCAGCGGCGCGGTATTGGTCTCGCCTCGGATGTGGCCCGACACCACCGAAACGGCGCCGAACTCGCCGATGGCGCGCGCGTTCAGGAGGATGGCCCCATAGAGAAGTCCCCAGCGGATCTTCGGCAGGGTGACTCGGAAGAACATCTGAAAGCCGCCGGCGCCGAGCGAACGGGCGGCCTCCTCCTCCTCCGCCCCCTGTTCTTCCATGAGAGGGATGAGCTCGCGGGCGACGAAAGGGGCGGTCACGAAGAGCGTCGCCAGAAGGATCCCGGGCACGGCGAAGATCACCTTGATGCCCCGCTCGGCGAGCCAGGGACCGAGGACGCCCTGGGCTCCGAAGAGCAGCACGAAGACCAGGCCCGAGATGACGGGAGAAACGGCGAAAGGAAGGTCGATGAGGGTGACGAGCGCCGACTTGAAACGGAAGTCGAAATGGGCGATGGACCAGGCGGCGGCGATACCGAAGAGGCCGTTCAGCGGAAGGGAGACGACGGCGACCAGCAGGGTCAGCTTCATCGCGGACAGCGCGTCGGGATGCTTCAGCGCTTCGAGATAGGCTCCGATCCCTTGCGCCAGGGCCTGGGTGAAGACCGCGGCCAGCGGCAGGAGCAGGAAGAACGAGAGAAACAGGAGCGCCAGGCTGGTGAGGGAGTAGCGGATCCACGGCGGGTCGGCCGTGGCGGAAGCGAACCGACGTTCGGCGGGCGCGATCGATGACACGATTAGCTCCTTCCCGGCGAGGCGCCGCGGCGCGCCCAGGACTGCAGCAGGTTGATGGTCAGGAGAAGGAGAAAAGACGCTACCAGCAGGACGCTCGCGATCGCCGTGGCTCCCGCGTAGTCGAACTGGTCGAGCTTCGCCATGATGAGCAGGGTCGAGATCTCGGTGCGCAGGGGGATGTTTCCGGAAATGAACACCACCGAGCCGTACTCTCCCAGGGCGCGGGCAAAGGCGAGAGCGAACCCGGTGAGGAGTGCGGGTAGCACCGTGGGGAAGGTTACGCGCCGGATGGTCGCCCATCGGTCCGCCCCGAGGCTGGCCGCGGCTTCCTCCACGTCGGCCTGCATGTCCTGGAGAATCGGCTGGACGGTACGGACCACGAACGGAAGGCCGATGAAGACGAGCGCGGTCATGACGCCGAGAGGGGTGAAGGCGACCTGGATCCCGTAGCGGAGCGAGGTAGCGTCCGATCCACCCCGTCGGAGCGTACAGCGTCGTGAGCGCGATCCCCGCGACCGCCGTCGGCATGGCGAAAGGAAGATCCACCATGGCATCGACGAGGCGTCTTCCGGGAAATCGGTATCGCACCAGCACCCAGGCGACGATGAGGCCGAAGACGGCATTGATCCCCGCGGCCGCGAACGCCGCCCCGAAGCTCAGGCGGTAGCTGGCGAGCGCTCTCGGGTTGGTCACCGTCTCCCAGAACGAGCCCGGCGTCATGCCCGCCGCCTTGAGGAACACTCCGGAGAGCGGGATGAGCACCAGAAGCCCGAGGTAGAAAAGCGTGAAGGCGAGGGCGGGGCGGAAGCCCGGGAGAACGTCGGCGGTGCGGCCGGACCGGAGCCCGGCCGCGACGGGCGCTTCGACGGCAATCATTCCCATTCCCCGCTCCTCGGTAGGACTAGCTCCCCGGTTGATAGATCTGGTCGAAGATGCCGCCGTCGTCGAAGTGGATCTTCTGCGCTTTCGTCCACCCGCCGAACTCCTCGTCGATGGTGACGAGGTTCATCGCGGGGAACTTCGCCTCGTGCTTCTCCCGGACGTCCTCCAGTCGCGGGCGGTAGTGATGGCGCGCGGCGATCTCCTGACCCTCCTGGCTGTAGAGAAACTCCAGATAGGCCTCCGCCACCGCGCGGGTGCCGCGCCTTTCGACCACCTTGTCGACGACCGAAACGGGAGGCTCGGCGAGGATGCTCAGGGAGGGAAGCACGATCTCGAACTCGCCCGCGGCGAGCTTCTCTCATGGCGAGAAGCGCTTCGTTCTCCCACGAGATGAAGACGTCGCCGATTCCCCGCTGCGCGAACGTGGTCGTCGACCCGCGCGCGCCCGAATCGAGCACCGGCACGTTGCGATAGAGCCGGGTGACGAACTCCCGCGCCTTCGACTCGTCGCCGCCCGCCTTGCCGCATCGCGTAGGCCCAGGCCGCCAGGTAGTTCCAGCGGGCGCCTCCCGATGTCTTCGGGTTCGGGGTGATGACCGAGATCCCGGAGCGCACCAGGTCGTCCCAGTCGCGAATGCCCTTCGGGTTTCCTTTCCGGACGAGGAACACGATGGTCGAGGTGTAGGGCGAGCTGTTGTGCGGGAGACGAGCCTGCCAGTCCTTCGGGAATGAGCTTTCCGACGGTATGGAGGGCGTCGACGTCGCAGGCGAGGGCGAGCGTGACGACGTCCGCCTCGAGCCCGTCGATCACGCTCCGGGCCTGCTTGCCCGATCCGCCGTGCGACTGTTTGACGGTGACGGTCTCGCCGGTCTTCTCCTCCCACACCCGCGCAAAGGCGGCGTTGACCTCCTGGTAGAGCTCCCGCGTGGGATCGTAGGAAACGTTCAAGATCGTGACCGCCTTCGATTTGGCTTCGAGGTTCGGGCCGTTCGAAATCGCGACCAGAGCGATCGACACGAGCAGTAGCCATGTTCTTCGTACCATGGATGATGACTCCTTTCGATGCCGTTAGAACGAGAACTGCAGCCGAGTCAGCAAGTCGCGCTCGACGGCACGATCGCCTGTCGGGACTCCTCCGTCGAAGCGGGCCTCCTCGTAGTTGACGCACCACCTTGAAGCTGCGGTTCAGATACCAGTTGAAGCCCGCGGTCCACGTCCAGATCGCGCGAGCCGACGTATCGAGGATTGGCGAAAACCGGGAACGCCTCGTCGCCGATCGGAGGCGCGTCCGGCGCGCGCCGTGACCTCGAAAGCCCCCCACGCTGCCCGCGCTCGGATCGAAGATTCGCCGTGGCGCGACGCTTCGATAGGACGGAGTCTCGCCGCGTCAACACCCACGACCCCGCCACCTGCCACGAACGACTTTCGACGGCAGCCGTGTCGTCGGCGCGCCTCACGTCCTGGAGGGTCCAGACGTACTCCCACAGGAGACCGAGCTGGCCCAGCGTAGAAGTAGCCCTGCGGCGAGATTCGGCGGCGCGCGCCGTCCGCCACGCGTGGTGCCGGCGGCCGTCCCGTCGGCCGCGGTACCGGAAGTACGAGGGGCGGCTCTGCCTTCGGAGATTCGGAAGATTGGGCGCGGCGAGCGTCCCCTCCTGGGTCCCGACGCTCGCGGCGAGGCCGACGCCGAAGCTCTGCCACCTGTCGGATTGGCGAGCCGCCGGAAGGGATGGAGCATCACGCGTCCGACGAAGTCCTTGCCGTCTCCGCTGTCCAGGTCCGCGCTTCCGCCGTCGACGACTCCATTGAAGACGCCGGCCTGATAGCTGAGGCGGGATTTCGCGACTTCCCCATGGAGCATCAAGCCCGACGTCGCGGTTGGGAACGAGGCCCGTCGGTAGTCCCGCGCTCGACGAACAGGAGGTCCGTCGCGCGAAGCCAGCCGCTCGAGGCCGAATGGCGACTTGTACTTCCCCGCCCGCAAGCTGAACGAGGGGGAGAAACGCGCGTCGAGATATCCGTCCTGGAGCACCGTCGTGCCCAAACCGAAGTCGGGCATGACCTTGAAGTCGAAGCGCTTGAACATCGTGGCTTCGAACACCGGCCGGACGCGGCGCATCAGGAACGTGCTCGTGCCGACGTCGGTGCCCTCGGTCGCGACGAAGATGCCGTCGGCCTGCAGGTAGCCGCGGACCCGCAGGAGGAAGTTCCCGTCGGCCGATCGGAATTGAAAGCCCTTCGCGGCCCGGCTCCGACGATCGGGTTGCTGGGACGATCGCTCCTTGGCTCTGCTCCCGCTCGATCTCGAGCTGGCGCTCCAGAATGCGCACCTTCTGGTCGAGCTCGTCGACTCGCTCGGCGAGCGCCGTCGGCCGTAGCGGTCGCGGTCGCGGCTGGACCGCTCGACTTCGCCGGCGCTCGTGTCTCTTCGATCTCCCGAAGAAGCGTCTGCGACGTCGCTCCTCGAGAGCCGCGAGCTCGGCGTCTCTTTCGAGGAGCTCGTTGCCTCGTGTCCTGCGGGCGACGGCGACTCCGGCGAGGAACGCCAGAACCAGCGCCAATCCGTATCGCAGTGTGCCGCATAGCCAATCCCCCCGTCGATGAATTGATCGCGACCGGACGAAGAGCAGGCTTCGTGCCGCGCTCTCCCGCGGGCTGGCGTCAGCTTTTCTCGTCGAAGATGCTTGAGCACCGCGAACGGTGCGCGGGACACCCGTGGACTGACCCAAATCCGTCAATAGTGACGGATATTCGGATATTCCGTCATTCATGATAGATTTGGGTGAGTGGAAAGATGCTTCTTCCTCGAAGTGTGGCGGGAGGCTTGCCGTCATATCGAGATCGCGGACTCGATCGAGCGGGTGGCGCTCCTCCTGTGCGCGCCACCTTGCCGCGCAGGTCGTTGGCCGTGAGGCGGTGAACCTGCAGCGCCAGCAGATCGAGACGGTCGCGATCGGTCGAGTGCCGCGAGGGATCGATCGAGCCGGCGGAGTCGCGCACGACGGCGTGCTCGAACGCGCAGATTCAGCGAGTGCTGGACTGGTGCGCCGCGGGCCAGACGCGAACCGGCGACGGGGACGACGAGCTTGCTGCGCCGTCCTGGGGCTTCCCGGACTCTTCTGGAGAAGCGATCGCCGGACCTCTCAACCCCGGCGACGGGCACTACGGGATCTTCGTAGCGCACTCCGAGGAGGCCTCGGCTTTCGCCGCTCTCGAGGAGCGCCTCGTCCGGGAGTCTGCTCGAGCCCTTGAGCGTCGCGCTCGGAAACGACACCCGCCTCCACGAGCTCGCGCGACTCCGCGAAGCGCTCGAGGCGGACAAGCGCGCGCTGCTCACGCGGCTCGGCCGCGAGGAGATCGTCGACACCATCGTGGGCACGACCGCGGGACTCGAGGAAGTGATGGAGCGAGTGAACCAGGTCGCGCCGACCGATGCTCCCGTGCTCCTTCTCGGAGAGACCGGGACGGGAAGGAGCTCGTGGCGCGCGCGATCCACACGAGGTCGCGCCGGGCGGCGGGTCCGATCATGCGCGTGAACTGCGGCGCGCTTCCGCCGGGGCTCATCGACTCGGAGCTCTTCGGCCACGAGCGGGGGAGCTTCACCGGCGCGATCGCGGCCCGCAAGGGGTGGTTCGAGCGCGCGGACGGAGGGACGCTGTTCCTCGACGAGATCGGCGAGCTGTCCCCCGAGGCCCAGGTGCGACTGCTCCGAATCCTCCAGGACGGCAGTTTCGAGCGCGTCGGCTCGCACCGCCCGCTCACCGTCGACGTCCGGCTGGTGGCGGCCACCAATCGCGACCTGCGCGAGATGGTCGAGAGCGGCGCTTTCCGGGAAGACCTCTGGTACCGCATCGGCGTGTTCCCCATCCGGATTCCTCCGCTGCGCGAGCGCCGGGAGGACATTCCCGCGCTGGCCGCCCATTTCGCCGCGCGCACCGGAGGCGGCTCGGCGGCGCCCGGCTCGCTCCCAGCGACGAGGACATCGAGCTGCTCCTCGGCTACGACTGGCCGGGGAACGTTCGCGAGTTCGCCGCGGTGATCGAGCGGGCCGCGATCCTCGGCGACGCGAAGACCTGAAGCTCGGGGCAGCGCTCGGCCAGTCGCCCCCGGCCGAGCGGATCTTCGGCCGCGCGACGGAGACGCCGTCCCGGCGCGCCCTCCGGGCGAGCGCGTCGGCCGGCTCGATCAGGCGATGGTCCAGCACATCGAGCAGGCGCTCATCGAGTGCCGGGGGCGCATCGAAGGCCCGTTCGGCGCGGCCGCACGGCTGGGAATCAATCCCCATACCCTCCGCGCCCGGATGCGAAAACTCGGCGTCGACTGGCGCCGATTCCGGCACGCGGCGCCGCGACGTTGAAGGGTCTCCGCCCGACCGGCGCTCTCGCGCGTCAGCGAACGACGACGGTTCCCACCATCCCCGGGTGAATCGCGCAGTGGTATGGAAACGTTCCAGCGGCCTGGAACGCAAGGGAGAATTGTCCGCCGGGCGCGACCGTTCCCGAGTTCCACCCAGGCACATCCGACGTAGAGGTGTGGGGCACGGAATCGTTGTTCATCCACGACACCGTCGTACCCACCGCGACGTTCAGCTCGGCGGGCGCGAAGGCTCTATTCCCGAGCGTCGAGGCGCCCACCGGTATCACCACGGACGACGACGGCCCGCCTGGCGTCGGCGTGGGTGATGGCGCCGGTGACGGGGATGGGGACGCGGGTGGCGAGTAGCTGTCTCCGCAGGCGATGGCGGACATCAGGATTGCCGAGACGACGACGAAGCGCAATGACAACATCAGACCCTCCTGTTCAAGTGAGTTGAGTGACTTCACACTTCACCCAATCTCCGGGCCGCCTCGAATATTCCAGGGTTGCTGGAACGAGTCAGCTGATGGGCGGATATCTGGGAACGGGACTTCGAGTGGATGAGTCTGGAATCGGTGCCCTGCGCGCGGGCCGGGCTAAGCGCCCGTGTCTCTTCCCAAGACGCTGTCGATGTCCTTCATCAACGAATCGATGGAGGTCACACGCCCCGCCGCGTACGCCCGGGCCCATCGATCCGGGCCGAGGCGTGCACGCGCCTCCCGTTCCGCCTGTTCTCGGAGGTCGTGCACCGATTTGTCGACAACCGTGACGCCCGTGCGTTCGGTGACGGCGTCCCGGGCGCCCAGGATCCGCGCCGCCCACGCGTCGTCGCCCTTGAGTACCGCCGCGGCGGCAAGAGGGACCAGCGCGTACACGAACGCGAACTTGTCGTGGAGCTCCCGGATGCGTGTGAGGCTTTCCCGCACCAACGCGATCGCCTCATCGGGTTGCGCGCGCCGCACCGCCAGGATCGCGCGGACATAGAGCGCCCAGGTCAGGAACCACGGACCGGCGTGTCGAAGCACCGATGTGGCCTCATCGAGCAGGCGCTCCGCCTCGCCGGCGTCGCCGGTCGCAAGGGCTACCGCCGCCATCCCGCTCAGCGCATTTCCAATGCCCCGACGGGATCGCCAGCGCCCGGAACCCTTCGACACTGCGGGCGAACCGATCGCGGGCCGCGTTCACGTTGCCCACGGCGTGTTCGACGTGCCCGGACAGATACTCGCCTGCGCGACCACCTCCATGTCGCCGGCGCCGTGGGCGAGCGCCAGGGCGCGCTTGAGCCCGGTGCGTGCGCGCCCGAGCTCTCCTTGCGTGTACCACAGCACGGCCGCTCCGGCGAGCGCTCTCAACTCGGCAGCGGGCGGAAGAGACGGCAGGTTCAGAATCTGTTCATACCACTGGAGGCCTTCGGCCGCATGCCCCCGGATCAGCCAGAAGTACTTCAGCCCCCACGCGATGTCGGACGCTTCGCGGAACGGCCGCGCTCGATGAGCCACGCCAGCGCGCCGCGGTAGCTCTCGAGATCGTCACGCACGCGATCCAACCATTCGACCTGCGCAGGTCCGACCAGGCCCTCCGCGGCGAGGGAGGCTTCGCCGATGCAATAGCGCGCCAGCCCCTCCAGGGCGTCGTCGCGCTCACCCGCCGCGGTGAGCTCGAGCGCCGCGTAACGCCCGCACGGTTTCGAGCATCTGGTACAGCGGACGGGCCGCCAACCGACGTCTCGGCTCGCAGAAGGAGGCTCTTGTCGATCAAGCGGGCCACCGCGCCGAGCGCCTCGTCGCTCCCGGCTCGAGGAACCTTCGCGACCGGCAAGGACGGCCGCGGCCGCCTCGATCGGGAAACGACCCGGCAGCGCGCCGAGACGACGGAACACGCGCTGCTCGTTCGGGCCCAGCAGCTGATAGCTCCAGGCGATCGTCGCATTCATCGTCTGTTGGCGTTCGGGGAGATCGCGCGGGCCGACGGTCGAGAGCAGGACATCGTGCGCGAGTCGGCGGAGCAGATCCTCGGCCGTCAGCACCTTGATCCACGGGGCCGCAAGCTCGAGCGCGAGCGGCAGCGCATCGAGCCGTCGACAAATCGCCGCCACGGTGGGGCCGTTCGCGGACGTGAGGCGAAAGTCAGGTTGCACGTCCCGAACCCGCTCCACGAATAGCCGCACCGCGGGAGAGCGTGCCAGATCGGCGGGCGACAGTCGCGTCGACGTCCACCTCCAACGCGAGCGGTCCGACGGCGTACTCCCGCTCTCCTCGCACGCGGAGCGGGGCGCGGCTGGTGACCAGCACTCGGAGCGGCGGCGACCGATGTCAGGAGATCCGCGACCAGCGGCGCCGCGTCCAGTACCTGCTCGAAATTGTCGAGCACCAGCAGCGTCGGGCCGTCCGTCGCACGCGACGCGCGCGCGCCTCGGCAAGTCGAGCGCCGTGACGTCCGACAGTCCGAGAGCCTCGGCGATCGCCGACGCGACGAACGCAGAATTCCGAATGGCGGCCAACGGGACGAACACCACACGGGTTGCGCCCTCTGCGGCGATCGCGCGTGCGAGCTCCAGCGCCAGACGGGTCTTCCCGACTCCTCCTGGCCCGGTGAGCGTGATGAGACGTGCGGCGGGATCCGCGAGCCAGTGCCGCAGCGTCTGCACGTCAGCATCGCGGCCGAGAAGGACCGTCAGAGCCAGCGGCAGCGAGACGCCGCTCAGTTCATCGACCGCCGCGTCGTGCGCAGGCGCCCGCGCGCTCCCAAGGAGCGCGTCACGGGTCGCACCCGTCAGGTCGAGCGCCGCGGACAGCGCGCGCACGGTCTCGACATGGGGCCGCCGTCGTTCCCCGCGCTCCAGCGCGCTCACCGCATGGACCGACAGGCCCGCAATCGTCGCGAGCTCCTCCTGGGTGAAGCCCGCCGCCTCGCGGAGCGCTTTGAGCTGCGCGCCAAATGACCCCGGAGCGCCATGTTTCATGGCCCTTCATCTTACCGCAGCCCCCGTACGGGCATCGTGCGAGTCCTGTGCGGGTGCTGTCCGTGGTTGCCCGTCCGGCGGCGCGCCACATTGGCCACATGACCGGCGACTTTCCGCACTCGGCCGTGGGCTCCGGCGAGAGCTCGGAGTGCTTCGTGAGCGGGCGTTGCGGATCGGCGACGGCCCCCGCAATCGGTGAGAGTTTCGACGAGGTCGTCCTGCCCCATCTCGACGCCGCCTATCGGGTGGCGAGCTGGCTGATGCGCAACAAGCACGATGCGGAGGATGCGATGCAGGAGGCTTTGCTGCGCGCGTTTCGATACTTCCGTACTTATACCGGCGGAAACGGGCGTGCCTGGCTCCTCAGAATCGTTCGCAACGTCTGTTTCGCCCGGCGCGGCCGGAGCTTGCGGGCACCATCCGACGCGTTCGATGAAGAGCGGCACAGCGGTGGTCGACCGGCCTGCGATCCCGAAACGCTGGCCCTCCAAGCCGATGACGTCAGGTTGATCGAGCAGGCGATGAGTAGCTTGCCGGTTCGTTCTCGTGAACTGCTCGTCCTTCGCGAGCTGGAAGGACTCTCCTACCGGGAGCTCGCAGCGGTTTCGGGCATTCCCATGGGAACCGTAATGTCCACTCTGTCTCGCGCCCGTCATGCCTTCCGCCGTGCGATGGAGAGCCAGCGGAAACAGTGCGGGATTCCAGAGATGAACCCTCGCGAGCACAAGGCGGATGCGGTCGACGTGAATCTGGAAACGCAAGGGCATTGGCAGCAAGCGGTGGAAGCGTCTGCGATTCCCGCAGCGCTCGTGATCGAACAGGTGATGAATCGAAAGGAACGATTGGATGAAGCGAAATAGGATGAACGTCGCTGCAGCGGCCGGGCTGCTGATGTGTGTGGCGGGTGCCGCGGTCGCGGGCCCTGTGAGGAGGTGCGCGGTCGACGCGGTGATGGCGGGAACGGTGTGCCTGGACAAGTACGAGGCGAGCGTTTGGCGGGTCCCCAATCCGAGGACGACGAACGCGCGTCTGGTGACGAAGATCCGAAACGGGACGGCGACCGAGGCCGACCTCACGGCGGGCGGGGCAACGCAGTTGGGCACTGCGGGCGACGACTACGCGCCTTGCGCGGGGAACGGCCAGAACTGCGCCAACGACATCTACGCGGTGAGCCTGCCGTCGGTGATCCCCTCGGCGTTCCTCACGTGGTTCCAGGCGCAGGAAGCCTGCGCCAACGCCGGCAAGCGGCTGCCGACGAGCGCGGAGTGGCAGGTGGGAGCGAATGGGACACCCGACCCGGGGCCGGACAACGGGACGACCGACTGCAACAGCGACGGGGACTCCGCATCGCTTACCGGCGCGCGCAGTCGTTGCGTATCGGCGCGTGGGGCCTTCGACATGGTAGGGAACCTGGACGAGTGGGTCGCGGACTGGGCGCCGCTCTCGACGGAGTGCCCGGGCTGGGGCGGCTTGAGCGATGACCTCATGTGCCTCGCCGGCGCGAGTACCGCGGTCGGCGGCGGTCCCGGTGCGCTTCTGCGCGGGGGCGATTTCCGTCTCCGCTCGTCTGCCGGCCCGCTCACGGTGGTCGCCTCCGGCGTGCCGTTCAACTCGCGCGCCTTCATCGGCTTTCGTTGCGCACGCTAGTCATGGCTTCTTGATCGCCGGGAGTCGAGATGCTCACGGAAAATGATCGATCGAAAGGAACGATGATGAGCCAAAGAATCGTGAACGTTTCTCTCGCCCTGGGGCTGCTGATGTGTGCGGCGAGTGCCGCGGTCGCGGGCCCCGTGAGGAAGTGCGGGGTCGACGCGGTGGTGGCAGGAACGGTGTGCCTGGACAGGTACGAGGCGAGCGTTTGGCGGGTCCCCAATCCGGGAACGACGAACGCGCGTCTGGTGACGAAGATCCGAAACGGGGCGGCGACCGAGGCCGATCTCACGGCGGGCGGGGCAACGCAGTTGGGCACTGCGGGCGACGACTACGCGCCTTGCACGGACGACGGCCAGAACTGCGCCAACGATATCTACGCGGTGAGCCTGGTGTCGGTGATCCCCTCGGCGTTCCTCACGTGGTTCCAGGCGCAGGAAGCCTGCGCCAATGCCGGCAAGCAGCTGCCGACGAGCGCGGAGTGGCAGGTGGGAGCGAACGGGACCCCGGACGCGGGCCCGGACGACGGGACGACCGACTGCAACAGCGACACGAGCTCCGCGTCGCTTACCGGCGCGCGAAGTCGTTGCCTATCGGCGCGTGGGGCCTTCGACATGGTGGGCAACGTCGAAGAGTGGGTGGCGGACTGGGTGCCGCTCTCGACGGAGTGCCCAGGCTGGGGCGGCTTCGGCGATGACCGCATGTGCTTCGCCGGCGCGAGTACCGCTGTCGGCGGCCCCGGTGCTCTGGTGCGCGGCGGATCCTTCGTCGACGGTACGAGCGCAGGCCCGCTCTCCGTTCTCGGCGCCTTCAGGCCGTCCGTCATTTTCGGCTTCATCGGTTTTCGTTGCGTCCGCTAGACGCCGCTCCGGTGGCCGACGTGCCCGCGAGCGCGGCGGCTGCACTACTTCTCCGTCGGTCTGGAGGTGGGAAACTGGAGCCGTCCATCTGCCGTGAATATACAGGTTCGCGATATCCAGGTCAGGCTGCGGGCCGCGCGGCGCGCGAGGCCGTTCACGCCCCGCTTTGCACGCGCGGACCGTCAGCCACGAACCCTGTCCTGGCGCACCGGCCTACCGCTTCAACGCCCTTCGGAGGACGCCGAGGTGGTGATAGCTATGGCGGACGGCGTGATCCTCGAGCATGAACTGGCACGTGAGTGGTACGTCGAAGTACAGCGACACCGGAGCGGCCTGATCGAGCTCCTCGTCGCTGAGCGCACGGATGGCGGCAGCGGCCGCCGAGCTGTTGCGCCTGAGCAGATCGAGCGCCGCCTCTTTCGTGGCGGCGTCGTACTCTTTCGCATGCTTTGCATTCATTTCGTCGACCACGGAGCCGGTCACGCCCGTGACCGGTTCGCCGCGCGGCAAGGGTCTGTGCCAACTGGATCTCCAGCGGGTACACGCTCGCGACGTGATGGACGATGACGCCGATCTTGCGCCCGTCCTTGGGCAAACGGGTCTGCCACTCGGCGTCCGTGAGGGCACTCGCGAAGTTGGCAAGGGTGCGAGCGCCTTGTTCGAGACGATCGGCGAGGGCATCGGCGCGTCGCTTCCGAGGCCGCGGTGTGACTGCGGGTTCGCGCGACAGAATACTCGTCATGGACTCATCCTTTCGAAATCCGCCGGCGCTTCATCGCCCCGGCATGTCCCCACCCTACGGCGGTCTTCGCGCGGGGGCCATGAGCGAGAGTCCGATTTGTTTGGCCGCCCGTCTGCCAGTGACGCCGACCTGCCGCGCGCCGTCCGGTTCACGAGGTCGGGCGTGACCTGACGTCCTCTCAGACGTGTTTCGCGCGGTCCGTCTGACCGGATGCGGTGTACTTCGACTTCGACCTGAGCTCTCCGTGGGTGGTGGAGGCGCCGCCGTCGAGGGAGATTGCGGCGAAAGTGATGCCGGGCGCCCAGCGGGTCATCGAATACCATCTCATCGCGCGCGGTCAGTGCTGGGGACAGGCGGTCGGCCAGGAGCCTTTCCGCTTGCGGGAGGGAGACGTCATCGTTTTCCCCCAGGGCGATGCGCACGTACTGTCGAGCGTCCCCGGGATGCGGGCGGTGCCGGACATGTCGGCGTTCGCTCGCCCATCGACGCCGGTGCCCTTCGTCTATGAGCTCGGCGGCGGCGGACCCGATCGCACGAGGATCGTCTGCTGCTTTCTCGGCTGCGACGAGCGGCCCGTACAATCCACTGCTCACCGCACTACCGCCGGTGATACACCTCTCCGAAGCGGGTCCTCGCGACGACGGCGGGATGGCTCGGCACGCTGCTGAACATCGCCGCGAGGGAGTCGGGCAGCGCGCGTGCCGGCGGTGAGAACGTCCTGGCGCGGCTTTCGGAACTGCTGTTCGTCGAGACGCTCCGCCAGTACCTCGAGAAGCCGTCTTCCGCCCGAGACAGGCTGGCTCGCGGGATTGCGCGACCCGGTGGTTGGACGGGCCTTGGCCGCGCTGCATGGCGAGGCGAGCGAGCCGTGGACCGTCGAGCGCCTGGCGCGACGCGTGGGTCTCTCGCGCTCGGTCCTAGCGGAGCGATTCATGCAAACGGTTGGCCGCCCCCCGATGCAGTACCTCGCGCTGTGGCGAATGCAGCTCGCCTCCCGCCTGCTCGCAGAAGGCGGCCCGCTGGCGGCGGTAGCGGGCGCCGTTGGCTACGGGTCGGAAGCGGCGTTCAGCCGCGCGTTCAAGAAACTGGTGGGCCAGCCGCCGGCGACGTGGCGGAAGGGTACGGCGCCCAGGACCGATTCGGAACGCATGTTCCACTCAGGGGGAGAAGCGCACGCTCCGCCAGAGGATGGAGGCGTCGTACATCCTTCCGTCGGTGACGACGAATCGGACCGACCGGATGTTGGAGATACGCGCGAGGGGATTCGCGCCTAGCACGACGAGGTCGGCGCGCTTGCCCCTCTCGACCGTACCGAGCTCCTTCTCGAGCCGCATGGCGCGCGCGGGCACGATGGTGGCCGCCTGGATGGCCTCGAGTGGCGTAAGCCCGGCTTCGACGTAGAGCTCGATCTCGCGATGGAGGCTGTGCCCGGGAATGCCTTCGTCGGTGCCGGCGACGATCGGCACGCCTCCGCGGTGAAGCTCACCTACGATTCGGAGACCTCGCTCGAGCCGCTCGCGCGCGGCGGCGGGCTCGATGTCGGCGTTCCCGGCGCTGTCGAAGAGTCTTCGAAGCGGCGTCGGAATCTTGGAAAAGCCCGGCTGGAAGGAAGCGATGGGAGTCGTCGTCGAGCGGCCGAGCAGCTCCCCCCATGAGAGCGTCGGGTCGAGGACCGTCCCGTGCTCCCGCAGGAACTCGACCGTGCGGCGTAGCTCTTCGGTGCCTGGCTCGTCGCGGACCGCGAGGTGGGCGATGTGATCCATCCCCGCCTCCACCGCCTCCTGGAGCGTCATGGATGCGGGCACGTGCCCGGTGACGGTCATGCCCAGTCGATGCGCCTCGCCGGCGATTGCGGCCACGACGCCCGGCGCCAGCTGGTTGTAGAGCTTCACCTGGTGGAAGCCCTCGTCGTGATAGCGGCGCACGACCGCTCGACCTTCCTCGGGGGTCGTGGCGGCGACGGTCCCGAATGCGTTCGGCCCGCCTCCGTCCACGAGACCGGCGAGGAGAAGGCGCGGGCCGATAGCTTGGCCGGCCGCGAGCGCGTCGCGCAGCGCCAGGAGGAGCTCGCGCTCGTTTCCCATGTCGCGGACCGTCGTGACGCCGGCCGCGAGGTACAAGGGACCCCATTCCATCTGGGTCACGTGGGTGTGCATGTCCCAGAGGCCGGGGAGGATCGTGTGCCCGCTGAGGTCGATCGTGACCACACCGGCAGGGATCGTGATGTCGGCACGAGGCCCCACGGCCTCGATGCGGCCGTTTCGCACGAGGACGGTCGAGTCCGGGACGGTGGCGCTCCCGCTGCCGTCGATGAGTGAAGCTCCCACGAGCGCAAAGGACGCTGACGCCCGCGGCTCGATGTCCCGGGAGATGCGGGAGAGATCGGAGACGGCGTCCTTCGCGGCCAGCGCTGCGAACATGGGTAGTGCCTCGGCCAGGTCCTCCCGCACTCCTTCGAAAGTGAGACCGCCGGCGCGGGTCACCGCCGCGGCAAAGGCACCGTTCTCGGTGAGCCACAGCGTTTCGCGTCCCCAGACCACCCCTTCGACGGTGTAGCGGTGGAGGGGCACCACCCTCCCTCCCGCGCGCGCTTCGTCTCGACCCCGATGCTCGATGCGGACTTCGTTCAAGGGCTCGCCGGGAATCGTGGCGAGGACCTCCGGCCTCCCGTGCGCGTCCCAATAGCGAACGAGCATCATTTGAACCGAGAACGGCGCGTATCCGTCGACGGTAAATACCCGTTCCGGAATGGATACACGGTCCGTTTGGCTCCGGACCCGCACCGAGGCGGAGCCTTTCTCGAGTGTTACCTCGCTGTCGACGTTCACGAAGCGGTAGCTCTTCCCTTTGGCTTCGAATCGCCGCGGCGACAGATCCGCGGCCATCCGGAGCGACGCCTGGAGCTGGACCCGGCCGCCCCGATCGATGAAGTCGAAGTCGGAAGTGAGGAGCAGATCGCCCCCGTCGCGGGAAAGCGAGTATCGCTCGTAGCCGAGAGGAAGCTGCAGATAGTAGAGCCGGAGCGTTCCCTCTTCGGCGATTTCAGGAGAAAGGGCCGCGCAGAGAAGATGCGCGAGAATGAGGTTCATGCGCGATCATCGGTTGGGCGCGACCACTCGTTGCCGCTGGGTCCCGAGCCCTTCGATGGTGGCCTCCAGGATGTCTCCGGGCTTCAAGTACCGGGGCGGCTTTCTCCCCATGCCCACGCCCGCCGGAGTTCCCGTGCTGATCACGTCTCCCGGGAGAAGCGTCATGAAGTGGCTCGTGTAGGCGATGAGGTGGGCCACGCCGAACACCATGTTCGCGGTGGAGCCGGTCTGCATCGCCTTTCCGTTCACGGAGAGGGCCATCTTCATGGCCTGGACGTTCGGGATCTCATCCGCGGTCACGAGATAAGGACCGAGGGGGGCGAACCCGTCGGCGCTCTTGCCCTTGATCCACTGCCCGCCGCGTTCCAGCTGGAACGAGCGCTCGGAAAGATCGTTCACCACCAGGAATCCGGCTACGTAGTCGAGCGCCCGCGCCTCGGAGACCAGCTTGGCGCGCGCCCCCATGACGACGCCGAGCTCGATCTCCCAGTCCACTTTGCTCGCGCCACGCGGGATCACCAGGTCGTCGTAAGGGCCCGCCATGGCGGAAGTCGCCTTCCCGAACAGGACCGGTTCCAATGGCGGCTCCATCTTCGCTTCCTTGGCATGGTCCCGGTAGTTGAGCCCGATGGCGATGATCTTGCTCGGGCGGGCGACGGGCGACCCCAGCCGCACCGATCCGGGATCGATCCTCGGCTGCGACGAGGCGAAGACCGAAGCCCATCGAGCGAGGCGCCTCAGGCCCCGCGTCCCGAAGAACTTTTCGTCGTAGTCCTCCCCGAAGATGGAAACGTCGACCATCGAACCGTCGCGAAGCAGAAGCCCGGGACGCTCCTTGTCTTTTTCTCCAAAGCGAAACAGCTTCATCGAACTCTATCTCCGAACGTTGTACATCACCTGGGGCAGCAGGATGATAACCCCGATGAGCGCCGCTCCCATAGCGGCGAGGAGCACGCCGGCGGCGGCGACGTCCTTCGCTTTCCCGACGAGCGGGTGGTGATTGCTTCCGCTCGCCGCGTCGCCCAGGAGCTCGACGGCGGTATTCATCGCTTCCGCGGTCAGAACGAGGGCGGCGGCGCCAACGAGCCAGCACCACTCGCCCGCGGAGAGTCCGAGCGAAAGCCCGAGGAGAGCGACCGCCGCGCTCACCCCCAGATGGATCCGCGCGTTCGACTGCGTCGCGATCAGCGTGGCCACGCCTCTTGCGGCGTGGCGAAGACTCTTTAGCATCGATTTTGAGGGGACTCGGTGCCGATCCACCTGGAAGCGAGCATTCTACACGATGGGGAGGGCCGGAAGGAAAAGCGGAGGGGCAACGGCTCGCCCGGAGCTCGCGATTTGCCGTTGAGTTCGCGGCAGGCGATTATCTTCGTGATGCATCGAACGAGATTTCTGCTTATCGCGGCCATGATGGCATCCTCCGTCGCCCTGGGCGTTCAGGCGCCGCCGACCGATCCCGGGATCGCGATCGTGGGAGTCATGTGCGGGGCCGATGGCTCTCCCGCGCCGACATCGACCAGCTGCTCGAGGAGCTGGCGCGCTCGTTCGGACGCTGAGAAACGTCACTCCGTATTCACGAGCTCTTAACACGAGCTTCACGCTCACCGCGGTTTCGTTCGATACCATGATCGCCGCACATGGGTCGCGCAGGCGGAGGCATTCGCGAGGTCGCGCACGACGCGCTGTTCCGGGCCGTTCACCGCCGGTGCCTGATCTACAACGCCTCCTGGGAGGACCCGCGCCTCGACCGGGAGCTCCTGGCCCTCGACGGAAGGTCGCGCCTCGTGGTCATTACCGGCGGGGGCTGCAACACCCTCGATTACCTTCTCGACGGACCGGCGGAGATCCATGCCGTGGACGTGAATCCGTCGCAGAACGCGCTTCTCCAGCTGAAGGCGGCTCTCATCGGACGCGGCGACTTCGACGATCTATACGAGATGTTCGGGTGCGGCTCTCACCGTTCCCCGCGAAAGCTCCTTCTGGGCCTCCGTCCGTGGCTTCCCGATTTCGCCCGTCGCTTCTGGGAGACCAAGGAGAGCTACTTCGACGGTTCCGGGATGAGGCGGTCCTTCTACTACCGCGGCACGGCCGGGGCCGCGGCCTGGGTCCTGAGGCGGACGATCCTCGGGGCGAAGAAGCAAATCCGGCACAGGGTGTTCGAGCTCTTCGAGACCCGAAGCCTCGAGGAGCAGAAGGAGCTCTTCGACGGAATCGAGCCCGTGCTCTGGGACCGACTCACCTCGATTCTCCTGAGCCAGCCGGCGCTGCTGACGCTTCTCGGGGTACCGCGTCCACAGATTCGGATGATCGTCGAGAGCCACCCGGGCGGCGTCCTCGGACTCGTGCGCGAAAAGCTTCGGCACGTCCTCACCCGGCTGCGCACCGCCGACAACTATTTCTGGAGGGTCTACCTCCACGGCAACTACACGAGCTTCTGCCGACCGAACTACCTGGACCACCGGCTGTTCAGAACGCTCCGCGATCGCGTCGGACGAATTCGGACGCATGACCTGACGCTCTCGCGTTTTCTCCGGAAGAACCCGGGAGAGTACAGCCATTTCGTCCTCCTCGATCATCAGGACTGGCTCGCCCACCACGACGCCGACGCCCTCGAAGAGGAGTGGGGCCTGATCCTCGCGAACAGCCGGCCGGGAACGAAGATCCTGATGCGCTCCGCGGGATTCAGCCTGGACTTCCTGCCGCCCACCGCCAGGCGCGCGCTGCGTTTCTTTCACGAGTGGACGAGCTCGCTCCACTTGCGCGATCGCGTCGGCACCTACGGGAGCACCCACCTCGCCGAAGTGACGTGAGCCTCGCGCGGTACTACCGGTTTCACGCCGGCATCTACGATTGGACCAGGTGGAGCTTCCTTTTCGGACGGCGGGCGTTCATCGAGGACCTGGCCTCGCGCAAGCCTCCCGGGAGCGTGCTCGAGATCGGCTGCGGCACGGGAAGCAACCTCAGGCTCCTGGGTCGAAAGCTGCCCGAGGCCGAGCTCTTCGGGATCGACCTCTCCTCGGACATGCTGCGGCGCGCGCATCGCAAGCTCGCGCCCTTCGGTGAGCGAGTGCGGCTTCATCGAGGGCGGTTTCCCGGGGACTCGAAACTGCTGGGACTCGAGCGTCGGTTCGATTTGATCCTCTTCAGCTACAGTCTTTCGATGTTCGGCGACGATTGGAGCTCCGCCATCGAGGCGGCGCGGGAGTCTCTTTCCTCACGGGGTCTGCTGGCCGCGCTCGACTTCCACGACTGCCGTCTTCCCGGGTTCAAGGAGTGGATGCGTCTCAACCACGTGCGCCTCGACGGCCAGCTGCTTCCCGCGCTGCGGGCGTACCTCACTCCCCGCTATTCCAGCGTGCACCCCGTGATGTTCGGCGCCTGGTCGTACTTCTCGTTCGTCGGCGCCCGCTCCCATCGGGGAACCTGAAGGCGCGGGAGCGGTTCCCCCAACCATTCGCCCCCGCGCCTGGAACGCGCCCGGGTGTCCGCTCCCCGCGTCGCCCCGTGCGCGATCTGGTTCCGCAGAGGTTTTACCAGGCTTGTGTGAAAGCCAGGTGAAGCAGCAGTGAAGTCTCGGATCCCTGGAGTAGACTTCCTCTCCATGATCGAACGATTTCGAGGCTCTGAGACCCTTTTCGCCCGCCTCGCCCTGGCGGCGGGTTTTCTCTCGGCAGTGGCGGATCGCCTCGGCATCTGGGGCCCCCCCGGGGGATCCGGCGTCGCCTGGGGCGATTTCGCCTCGTTCACGGAATACGCCGCGAAGATCAACCCCTGGGCGCCCGTCGCGCTGATGCCCGCCATCGCCTGGACGGCGACTCTCGCCGAGGTAGGACTCGCCATGCTGCTGATCGTGGGCTACCAGACGCGATGGGCGGCGTTCGGAAGCGGAATACTGCTGCTGGCCTTCGCGCTCGGGATGACGGCGGGGACCGGAATCAAATCCGCCTTCGACGCGTCGGTCTTCGCCGCTTCCGCCGCGGGGTTCCTTCTATCGACTCAGAAGCACTTTCCCCTCAGTCTCGACGGTCCCGGCGGCTGAAACTCACCGTAGCGATGCCAGCCTTCGAAGCGCCTCGTAGAGGGAGGCCCGCTCCGCCCGCAGTCGCTCGAGCGTCGACGAGCGCCGCCACCTCGTAATCCGCACGCGCACGGCGTGGAGCGTCTGGCGGGCGATCCGCTGGTAGTGAAGCGCCACCATCGCGCCCGCGGCGCTCAGGGTGAACGCGAGGGCGCCGGTAAGAACCGGAGCGCCGCGGAATCGCGGATAGAGCTGCGAGAGCCTGGTATCTCCCCAGGCGACGAGGAGCGCCACCGCGAGCCAGAGGAGCGGAAACGCGACGGCGCCGGCGACGAGCGTCAGAGACGCCACGTCCTTTCGCGCCGCCGCTCCCCATCGAGCGACGAGCCAAACCAGCACAGCCGCTGGAAGGTTGACTACGTAGCCGATGAGAAGGATCGGAGGCAGAACGAAATAGACGAGCAGGGCCTGGAGCAGCGCGCTCAGCGCCATCCGCGGCGAGAGGAGAGGCTTTCCGCCGTAGAGCTCGTGGTCCTCGATCCCGAGTGCCCTCAGGTCCGAGTCGTAAGCCTGGATCCGCCGGACGATCTCGCGGACTTCGTCGGGATGCGTCCGCGCCCGTTCGTTGTAGCCGGCCCAGAGCCGGGAGAAAACCAGCACTCTCTCCTTCATGTCGGGCCGCTCGAGGCTCACCCCCGTCCGGTGCGCCCGCTCGGCACGGAGAAGCTTTCGGGCGCGATGCATCGCGTGATGGAGATCCCAGCTCTCGGTGGCATGGACCACCTCGCGGAGCGCCTTCTCGAGCTCGTCGGTGAGGGCCCGATATCGGGAACGCCTCTCCTCGTCGCTCGCGCCCGAAGGCGGCGGGTCCTCGACCTCTCTCGTGAGACCGAGCGGAGGATGGAAGGACACGAGGGCGCTCGAACCGAAGAGGTGCTTTCGATCGTAATGAAGTCCCACGGGTACGATGACCGGAGCCTCGCCGGAAGTCGCCCGCTCCCGCGCGCGATAGTAGAGGCGAGCGGCGCCGGTCTTGAGCTCCGTCGGAAAGGGCTCGTCGTGGCTCTGACCCTCGGGGAACAGGAGCGCGAAGGACCCGGACGCGACCGAGGCCGCCATGGCGTCGATGCTCCGTTCGTTCGCCTCGCGTATCGATCCTTCGTTCCCCGAGGGAAAGTCCCCGCGACGATAGACGGGAACGGCGCCGACGGCGCGCATCAGAGAGCCGAGGACCGGCCACCGGAAGAGACCGTGGCGGGCGCCGATCACCATGCGGCCCGGAAACTGGCTCACGATGAGAGCGCCGTCGATGAGCGCGTTCGGATGCCAGGCGATGAAAATGCCACCGCCTTCTTCCGGCAGATTTCCCCGCCCCGTGACCTCAACTCGTCGAAAGAACGCGCCCAGGAGCAAGCGAAGGCATCCCCTGCCGAAGCGATAGATGAAGGCGCCCTTCTTCACGTTGGCGCGGAATCATGTCCGCTCCAAGCGAATCGGGCAAGTGCGGCCCGCGGCAATTCAGCCAGGGAGAATTGGAACGCAAAGGCGCAAGGAAGAAAACACCCAGCAACCCCTTCTTACGCCCTTCGGTGATATAAAGGGCGGCCCTTTGGGAACCTCATCGAGAATGACACCGACCCGAGCCGCGCGGAAGCGCGCCCCCATCGGCCATTCCCTTCTATCCGCTCTCAATCCCGCACAGCGCGAGGCGGTCGAGACCCTCGAGGGTCCGGTCCTGGTGCTGGCCGGGGCCGGCACCGGCAAGACCCGCGTCATCACCACCCGGATCGCGTACCTGATGGAAAGGGGCGTCGCGCCGTCCAACATCCTCGCGGTCACCTTCACCAACAAGGCCGCGGGGGAAATGAAAGAGCGGGTCCGGGCGCTCGCCGGGGAGCGCGCCCGCGAGCTCACCATCGGCACTTTCCACGCCTTCTGCGTTCGCCTCCTGCGGGCTCACGGAGCGGCCCTGGGCCTCTCGCGGTCCTTCACCATCTGCGACAGCTCGGACCAGTTGAGCGCCGTGAAATCGGTGATGCGCGAGCTGCGGGTCAGAGAGACCACGATGCACCCCTCGGCGGTCCTGGCGCGCATCTCGCTCGCGAAGAACCGCATGGAGACTCCCGCGTCCTTCCTGGAGGCGGCCGCCGGCTCGCACGACCAGCTCGTGGCCGCGGTCTGGGAGCGCTACCGGGAGCACCTGACGCGCTCCCGGACTCTCGATTTCGACGACCTCCTTCTCGAGACGGTTCGCCTCCTGAACGAGCACCCCGAGGTCCGCGGCTTCTGCCGCAAGAAGTACCGCTACCTCCTCGTCGACGAGTACCAGGACACGAATCATCCGCAATACGAGATCGTGCGCGAGATCGGGGCCGGCCACGGGAACGTATGCGTGGTCGGGGACGACGATCAGTCGATCTACGGATTTCGCGGCGCTGACATCCGGAAGATCCTGGGCTTCCATCGCGATTTCAAGGGCGCCAGGGTCGTCCGCCTCGAGACGAACTACCGCTCCACCCGCCCGATTCTCGAAGCGGCGAACGCCGTCATCCGCCACAATTCCTCCCGCCACGAGAAATCCCTGGTCTCGGCCGTGGGCGAGGGGGCGCCGGTGCGGCTCACGCGCCTTGCGGACGAGATGATCGAGGCCCGGTTCGTCGTCGAGGAGATCCTGACGCTCGTGCGCCGCGGCGAGGGGCGCCTTTCGGATGTCGCCGTTCTCTTCCGCACCCAGGTCCAGCCCCGGCCGTTCGAGGCCGAGCTTCGCGCTCGAGGGATTCCCTACGTTCTCGTCGGCGGAATGTCGTTCTTCGACCGCAAGGAGGTGCGCGACGTCGTCGCCTTCCTCAAGGTCGCGTCCAACCCCGACGACGAGCAGGCGTTTCTCCGCGTCGTCAATACCCCTCCCCGGGGCATCGGGAAGACGACGCTGGACCGGGTCCTCGCGTTCGCGACGACGGAGGGCATCTCCGCGCCCCGGGCGTTCGCGCGCGCGGAGGAGATCGAGGGAGTGAGCGAGGACGCGGTCGAAGCCTACGACGATTTCCGGGCACGCCTCACGAGCGCCGGAGTCGAGAACGCGACCCACGATCTCGTGGCCCGGCTCGGAAGCCTCCTCGAAGCCGTCGACTACAAGAGCGAGATTCGGCGCCTCTATTCCGACCCCATGACCCGAGAAGCCCGCTGGGCGGCGGTCGAG
The DNA here is from genome assembly GCA_963716925.1 of uncultured Acidobacteriota bacterium. Classification (GTDB taxonomy): domain Bacteria; phylum Acidobacteriota; class Vicinamibacteria; order Marinacidobacterales; family SMYC01; genus DAISKN01. The sequence continues at coordinate 1,204,239 of CAVQUX010000006.1, forward strand.
GAGATGCTGAACTTCGCCGAGAACTACACGCGGCGTTCGCCGAGCCCGACTCTCGCGGGATTCCTCGAAGAGCTCGCTCTCACGAGCGGCGACGAGCCGTCCGAACGGGAATCACCGGGAGAAGCGGTCACGCTCATGACCCTCCATGCCGCCAAGGGACTCGAGTTCCCCCACGTGTTTCTCGTGGGCATGGAGGAGGGTCTCCTTCCTCACGCTCGAGCGGTGGCCGATGGAGGCCTGGAGGAAGAGCGGCGCCTCGCCTACGTCGGAATCACGCGGGCGATGAGGATGCTGACCCTGAGCTTCGTCTCCGAGCGCGCGAAGTACGGGAAACGCGTCGCCGCCATGCCGTCGCGATTCGTCTTCGAGATGCGGGGCAAGACCCCGCCCGAAGACTGGGTTCCGGTCGAGGCGTCGCTCGCCGAAGGAAGCGTCGAGGAGCCTAGGAAGCGAGATACGGAATCGTCTGCGGGCCCCGCGGGAGGACGCAAAGACGCGCGCCGGGGCCGGCGTTCTCGAGCGAGCGGCGGGTCTCCGCGGAAACGTCCTCGATAGGCTCGAAGTGGGCGGCCCGCAGCTCGTCGGGGGAGAGAAAGCTCGTCTTGACCAGGACCCTCGCCCGCTTCTGGATCTGAGACTGTACCTGAACCTGCCACTGATCGGGCTCGGCGAAACCCGGCTCGTGGACCATGGCCAGGAGCTCCGACGCCGAGGCTCTCCTCTTGAGCAGCTCCGCGTAGGCGCCGTGGTTCGGAAGCCCGTCGCGGCACTCCGCGGCGCATACGATGACCCCGCCCTCCTTCACGATCTGGGCGGCCGCCGACATCCCCTTCACCGACTGGTAGAGGTTCTGATCGAGAGGAAATCCCGAGTTCGTGGTGACGACGACGTCGAACGGAGCCCCGACGCCGCGCATCGCCTCCCGCTTCGACTGGGCGCAGGCGCGCCGGTGCTCGGCGAAGAGCTCTCCGGCGAAGGCGGCGGTGATTTGCTTCTCCCCGTTGAGGGTCACATCGAGGGCGAAGTCGACACCGGTCATCCGCGCGATCTCCCGCACGTCGTCGTGGATGGGATTCCCCTCGGTAACTCCCCAGATCGCCTTCGGGTGGCCGATGTGAGCCGCGTCGTGGAGAACCATCGTCGTCGAAAGGCCCGCGAGCCCGGGCGCGACCATCTTCGGCCCCCCGCTGAAGCCCGCGAAGAAGTGAGGCTCGACGAAGCCGGTGGTGATCCGAAAATCCGCCTCGAGCCACTCCCGGTTGAGCCAGATGGGGACGCCCTTGGACGTTTCTCCCGCCTGGGCGAGAGAGGCTCGGTTCCGGGCATCGTGATTGACGACGCGATAGCTCGACGCGATCTCCGCACCGAGCATGCGCGAAAGCTCCTCCGGAGTGTTGGCGCGGTGGGTGCCGGTCGCGACGAGGATCACGATGCTCTTCGGGCGGACGCGCGGCATCGCCTCGAACAGAGCTTTCAGCATTCGTTCCCGCGGTTGAGCCCGAGTCCCATCGCAGACCGAGATGGCGACCCGGCTCCCCTCGTTCACCAGATCCGCCAGCCTCGGCGAGTCGATGGGCTCGTCGAGTGCCCGGCGGAGCTCCGCCACGGGATCGGCGACCCCCGGCGGATAGGCGGGCTCGATGACGGTCGTGCGCTCGTCGGGAAGCTCGACCTCGAGGCCCTCGGTTCCGTAGTCGAGACGGACTCTCATGCCGCGATTATCCTCTTCTTACGGCGGGATCACAGATCCACGATGGTTCCCAGTCCCTTCCTCTTCGCCTCTTCGAGGATGCGGGCGCCGACGGAAACATCCTGGACGGCGTTCCCCACGGACTTGAAGAGCGTCACCTGATCGGCGCTCGAACGGCCGGGCTTCGTGGCCGCGACGATTTCGCCGATCTCCGCGTGGACGCTCGATTCGGTGATGAGCCCCCTCTTCTTGGCGATGATGAGGTCCCCGGCCTCGGCCCAGACCGCCTCTCTCGAATCCACGACCAGGAGCGCCCGGGCCACGGTTTCCGCGGGAAGCTCCTGCATCTGCGGCGTGAACGAGCCGATGGCGTTGATGTGCGTTCCCGGCTTCACGTCGGAATCGAGAAATACCGGGGTGGTGGAGGTGGTAGCGGTGCAGACGACGTCCGCCTGGGAGATCGCTTCCTTTGCCGTCGAGGCGACGTCGATCCGCTGCGGAATCGGCGGACCCGCGTCCGCCATCTCGGCACGGAACTTCTCCGACGCTCCACGACGGGTGTCGAAGACCAGCACCCGCTCGATGGCGCGCACCGTGCAGACCGCCTGGAGCTGGGTTCGCCCCTGGACCCCGGTTCCGAGGACTGCCACCGTGGCCGCGTCGCCTCGCGCCAGGAGATCGGTCGCCGCTCCCGATGCGGCGCCGGTACGGAGCGCGGTCAAGTACGTCCCGTCGATGATCGCGGTCGGGAGGCCGGTCTCCGGATCCACCAGAGTGACCATGGCGTTGATGATCGGAAGTCCTTGCTCGATGTTCCCCGAGAACACCGAGACCATTTTCATCCCGAGCTCATCGGTGTCTTCGAGATACGCCGGCATGAAGAGAGTGACGCCGTCGTGGAGAGGAATGCCGAGCTGGGTTCGGATGGGAACGCGGGCGCGTCCGCGGGAGAGCTGGGCGAAGGCCGACTTGACGGTCTCGATCGCCTGGGCCATGCTGATCGCGCTCTTGACTTCCTCTCTCGAGATGATCCGGAGCTTCATGGGCGGGAATCGTAAGGCGGTGCCGCGCTCCAAGCAAGCTCTTCGAGTTTTGTGATAGAAAAAGCACCTTCGAAGTCATGTTGACGAAGCTGTCCGGCGTCTACACGGTTCTGCCCACACCTTTCGACGAGAATGGCGCCGTCGATCGCGAGAGTCTGGAGAGAGTCATCGAGCTCTTCCTCGGCGACGGAGTCTCCGGTTTCACCGCCCTCGGCGTCACCAGCGAGGCGGCGCGGCTCTCGGACGCCGAGCGTCAGCTCGTGCTCGAGACCACGATGGCGAGCGTCGACGGCCGCGTTCCCGTCATCGTCGGCGCCACGGGCTCCGGACTCGACACCTGCCTGGGCTACTGCGCAGCCGCCAGGGACGCGGGAGCCGCGGGGGTCATGGTGAGCCCTCCCCGGATGCCAAAATTGAGCTCGGCTTACGTCCATCGCCACTTCGCGGCGATCGCCGAGAAGTTCGATTTCGCCATCGTGATCCAGGACTACCCGCCCATCTCCGGCTATCACCTGGAGGCCTCGCTCCTCGTCGAGCTCTGCCGCGAGCTCCCCTCGGCACGGACCATCAAGCTCGAAGACGCCCCCACTCCCTACAAGACCGCGCGCATCCGCGAGCTGGAGGACGGCCTGGGAATCGACATCTTCGGGGGCCTCGGAGGCGCCTACCTCATCGAAGAGCTGATTTGCGGCGCCAACGGCGCCATGACCGGCTTCGCCTATCCCAAGCTTCTGGTGGAAGTCGTCTCGAAGTGGAATTCCGGCAGGAAGGACGAGGCCGCCGACTACTTCTATCGCCACGCTCCGCTGATGCGGTTCGAGTTCCAGGAAGGCATCGGCATGGCGATCCGCAAAGAGATGCTCCGGCGTAGAGGGGCTCTGAAGCACGCGGCGATCCGCCCCCCAGGAGCGGCTCTGGACCGCTCGACGATGGACACGCTCGATCGCATCCTGAAGTGGTTCGAGCTCGACTGATTGGGAGATAAGCATCGATGGGCGCGCTCGACTGGGTGATTTCCACATCGCTTCCGCTCGTTCCCAAAGCGCTGGTGAGCGTCTTCGCCAAGCCTTACGTCGCGGGAGAGACGCTTTCGGACCAGCTCCGGGTCATTCAGGATCTGAACTCTCAAGGCTTCATGGTGGCGAGCGGGATCCTCGGCGAGTTCGTCACCCGCCGGGAGGAATCGGAGCAGGCGGTCCGCGAGTACCAGCAGTGCCTCGACGAGATCGCCGCCCGGAAACTCGACAGCAACATCCACACCAAGCCCACACACCTGGGTCTCAAGCTCGACAAGGAGTTCTGCTACCAGAACATGCGGAGGATCCTGGAGCACGCCAGGGGCTATGGGAACTTCATGCGCATGGACATGGAGGACTCCCCCTGCATCGACGACACCCTCGAGCTCTATTACCGACTCCGCGAGGACTTCCAGAACGTCGGCGTCGTCATCCAGTCGCGCGTGCGGAGGAGCCTCGCGGACGTGAGGAAGCTCGCGGCGGTCAAGGCCAACGTGCGGCTCTGCAAGGGCGTCTACATCGAGCCTCGCGAGATCGCCTACACCGACTTCCGGATCATCCAGGAGAACTACGTCATGCTCCTGGAGGAGCTCCTGAGCGCGGGATGTTACGTGGGAATCGCGACCCATGACGAGCTTCTGGTCTGGGAGGCCTGCCGGATAATCGACAGGCTCGGATTGAAGGCGCATCAGTACGAGTTCCAGATGCTTCACGGAGTCCAGCCCCAGCTGCGCCGCATCGTCCGCGCGCAAGGGCATCGGCTCCGCGTCGCCGTTCCTTTCGGTCCGAACTGGTATCCCTACTCGATTCGGCGGCTTCGCAAGAACCCGGCGATCGCCGGCTACGTGTTCAAGGCGATTTTCAAAGGATCGCCGAGTTGAACGAGCGGCGGCGTTTTCTGCGGTACCTCGCGGGAAGCCCGCTTCTCGCGCTTCCCCAGAGCGGACCGATCTCGGATCCCGCCGAAGCTCTCAACGTCTTCGATTTCCACGACGCCGCCAAGGCCGTGCTGCCCAAAGCGCACTACGGTTACATGGCTACGGGAGTCGACGACGATCGCACGCTGCACGCGAATAGCGACGCTTTCCAGCGGTATCAGCTCCGCATGCGCCGGCTCGTCGACGTGAGGAAGGTGGATACGTCGGTCGAGCTCCTCGGATCGCGATGGGAGACTCCGATCTTCCTCTGCCCGGTGGGGAGCCAGAGAGCGTTCCACGCCGATGGAGAGATCGCGGTGGCGAGGGCTGCGCGCGCGAAGGGACATCTCCAGATACTCTCGACCACGACGACCTCTTCGGTCGAAGAGGTGTCGAAGGCGCGGGGCGCGCCTGTGTGGTACCAGCTCTATCCAACGGAGGACTGGACCATCACCCGCTCGCTCCTGAAGCGCGCCGAGGCTGCGGGGTGCCCCGTCGTCGCTCTGACCGTCGATCTCTACGGCGGGAGCAACCGCGAGACTCTCGAGCGTTTCCGCAAGCTCGACGACCGCGACTGCGACCTGTGCCACGAGCCCGATGGAGGCTACGCCGGCTACATCCGGAACAAACCGATGTTCCAGGGCCTGGACATCTCCGGGGCGAAGAGCAACTCGCCGGCGGACCTCACCTGGGACTTCGTGGACCGGCTGAAGGACGCGACGTCGATGAAGGTCTTCGTGAAGGGAATCGTCACCGGGGAAGATGCCGCGCTCGCTCTCGAGCACGGGGTCGAGGGGATCGTCGTCTCGAATCACGGAGGCCGGGCCGAGGAGAGCGGACGGTCCACGATCGAATGTCTGCCCGAGGTGGCGAGCGCCGTCTCGGGGCGGATCCCCGTCCTCATCGACGGCGGATTCCGGAGGGGAACCGACGTCTTCAAGGCGCTCGCGCTCGGCGCCGACGCCGTCGGAATCGGCCGTCCTTACCTCTGGGGTCTCGCGGCCTTCGGCCAGCCGGGGGTCGAAGCGGTGCTCACCATCCTCCGGCGCGAGCTCGAGATGGTGATGCGCCAGGCGGGAACGCCGTCGGTCGGGCAGATCGGGCGCGAGCGGATCGTCGACGTTCGAGGTTAGGAGTCCTACCAGCCGATGGCGTAGCCGTCGCGCCGCGGGTCGGCGCCTCCCATCAGCACCCGGGTCCTGGGGTTGATGGCAATCCCCTGCGCTCCTCCGAACGTCGTCGCCAATCGCAGAAGGATTCGGCGCCCCTCGCATTCGTGGCCGGGAACGCTCGTGAACTTCAGAAACGTCATCGAGCGTGCCGTCGTGGCCGCTACGGGTCCGACGTTGCAACTGCCGGGGCCGGAACGCTGCATCGACCGTATCGAGCATGGACCCCGTCGCCGCGCACGCTCGCGCAAGTCGGCGTGCCAGCCAGCACTCTCGCGGGTTACGAAGCGCACGCGGGGACAACCGCAGGTCGTCGGCTGATCGAACCCCAGGCAACTGATAGGGAATTCTAACCGAGCGGGTTGCCGGAAACGGAGGACGGAGGGAACTTCCACTCGAGGCCCAGCCTCGAGAGAGGTCGACGTCCAAGGGATACGCAGTCAATCTGGAAGGGAACTCTGAATCGAGGTGATGGAACCGGTAGCGGACGGCGAGAAGGCAGAAGTCTAGAGTTGAAATGAGGGTTCGGGGTTTTTACTGGGGCTGAGTCGAGTTAGGTGGAGCTCTTGGGCAAGCTCCGGTTTGGAGGTGGTCGAGGATTTGGCGGATGACATTGGGTTCGATAATGAAAGCGAGAATTTTCATCCTTGCGCCGCAGCGGGAGCAGGTCAGAGGGTCGACCTCGTAGATGCGGTAGATGAGCTCTCTCCACCGTTTGCTCAGAGTCCTTTTGGGAGTCGCGTCGACGGCTTCACCATCCGTCCCGGGCAGGTCTGTGTTCTCCCGTCGGTAGGTTGTGCGTACGCGGTTGGCGTAGGCGCCGTAGAAATGGACCAGATGCTTGTGGGGCTCGGGGACGTGGATGAGGACTCGGGCGAAAAACTCGAGGGGGTCGACGAGGGCCTCGTCGTCGACCTCCTGTCCTGCTTTGGGCTCGTAGAAGAAGAGCTGGGAGTCCCGGTGATAGCGAAGGCGGGAGAGGTTCACCGGAGGTCGCATGAAATAGCAGGCGAGCTTGTGGAGCCCCTCGGAGTCGGCGGGAAAGACGGTGGTTCGGTTGTGAACGCCAAAACCGGAATTCCGCCAGGACAAGAGCAGGTCGATTCGCTCCTGGGTAATGAGGTCGCGGTTTCGAAGAAGTTCCAGGACCTTGTGCCGGAAGACGAGCTCGGCCTTATGGGAGTCCACATAGGGGACAGGTTGCCACGACCCGTCGTCGAGGAAAACCCCGCGAGTGACGATGGCATGAATGTGCGGGTTCCACTTGAGGGAGGAACCGAAGGTCTGTATCACGGCCACCATGCCGGGACGAGCCGTGGCTCATCTGAGGCGGCGACCATCATCACGCGGACGGTATCGTAGGCGAGCCGTGCGAGCTCTCCCAGGAGCTCTCGATGGAACAGAAAGTAGGGCCTGAGCATCTTCGGGAGCGTGAGGACCCATTGAGCGTGAGCAACGTGGGCGAGAATCCTGTTCTGGAGCAGTTCGGAGAAGATCACCGCCCGCTTGGCACCACAGGAGGGACAGAGTCCGCGGCCTTTACAGGAGAATGCCACCAGGAACTGGGCCTGACATTCCGGGCAAAAGACGCGGGCGAAGCCCGATTCGAAAAGTCCACAATCCAGGTAGCCGAAGACGGCGGAATCCCAAAAGGCTCGCCAGAGCCGTATCGTCGTTCGAATCGCTCTTCCCACAGACGCTTGAGGCTCTCGAAGTGGGTATCGAGGAGCTGATACAGGGAGGTGGCGCGGGGATACGCGTCGGTAAGCGGCTGGGCAGGCGACGGCCAGCGGCAGTAACCCGGCGGGTGCAGCGACGCTGCCCATGACGGGTTAGGACGAAATCCGTCATGGATGACCGCCCTGGAGGACGGAACGGAAGAAACGGTGGTCTGCGAAGGCGGTGCTCCCCAAAGCGCACTACGGATACATGGCGACGGGCGTCGACGACGACCTCTTGAGCTTCCTTGCTACGCCAGGCGGAAAAGTCTCGGGCCGGCTCATTGCAATCTCCGAATCTTGCGTCCGCGATAACCCTAGCCCCGCGGGGCTACTCCGGGACGGCGCGAGACTTCTTGACCACGTCCCCAATCGTCTTTCCGATCTCACCGAACTGGGGTGGCCCTCGGGCACGATCCCGTCTACGGCGCAGCGAACGGCGCGCCTCCTTGTGCTGGGCTTCGAGCTCGCGGATCACAGCCTCGGTCTCTTGTCGTCGAGGGCGGCGAGGACCTCGTCGGGGTTCTCTTCCCGCGTAGTGAAGAGCCAGGCGGCCGACCGCGAGATCGACGACTTCATGACTGTCCCACGCTCGCGCCCAGGGTGAGGAGAAGCTCGTCCAGTTGCGCGAACGTCTCGACCATCACATCCGCCGCCCCGGTGCCGGCAGCGTCGAGAGCTTCCTTCGAGGGATAAAGCTCGTGCATGACCAGCAACGTCTTGCCGCCTTTTTCCGCGAAGGTCACCGTCGTGACGGAACCCTCGTCACTTTCCTCATTGGTCCAGACGAGGCGCGAGTGCGGTGTTACTTCCTTGTACGTGCCGAAGAACGCCGCCTGTGAGTCCCCGTGTGCGAACTCCAAACGGTACCTTCCCCCGACACGAACATCCATTTCGCAGGAAAGCAGGGACATTCCCATCGACTTCGGCACCCACCACTGCCTGAACAGCTCGGGCTTGGTCCACGCTTCGAACACGAGGCGCGCCGGGCCGTTGAAAGTTCGCGTGACGACGAGCTCACGCTCGGACTTCCGCTCCACCGTCGTACGGTTCTTCATGGGGGCAACCTCACTCTCTCTTCTTGCGTCCATCGACCTTCTCCTTCCGTTTCAATTCCTCGACAACCTTGTCCAGCTCGTCGAAGCGTGCGTCCCAGAGCTGGCGGTACCTCTCAATCCATGCCGCCTCTTCCTCCAGTCGGCGCAGGCCGAGCTTGCAGGTCCGCACGCGCCCGACCTTCTCCGTGGTGACGAGCCCCGCCTGCTCTAAGACGCCGACGTGCTTCTTCATGCCCGTTAGGGTCATGTGGAACTTCTCGGCAAGGTCCGTGATCGAAGCGTCTGCACGCCCGAGCTGCTCCAGAACGCCGCGTCGGGTGGCGTCCGAGAGCGCGGCGAACGAGGCACCGAAGCCGGTCCGGGTATACTGAACCATGTGGTTCAGTATATAACACACGGATTAGCGCATGCAAGGGGAGGCTGAGCGCGCGCTGCGTTGCCGGCCGCCTTCACTCCCCAATCGACCTCATTTCGATGCAGATTCGATCGACTCGGCGATCCCCAGGTCCTAAGCGCGATTGATCGGGGATGGTCGCGGCCGCAGCGCGCCGGCGCCGTCAGCGCCGCTCGAATACCTGCGACTCCTCGCAGGCCTGGCCGACGAACTTCGCGCTCTGGGTCATGGTCTGGCCATCGGTCGAGACGGTACGCACATAGGACGACGTCATCTTGTCGTCCTTGGACCAGTGCACGAACTCTAGCCGGTTCGGGTTGACGAGCTTCCAGGTGATCGACTCCGTGGCCGGACGGTCCAACCCCGCGGGATACTTGTCGCCGTCGTAGCGCGCGACGTAGTGGATCCGCACGGGATTGCCGTCAGCGGCGACGCCGGTCCAGGTCGTATAGATTAAGCCCCACCCCGCATCGACGATCACTCGTTCCGATTTTTTCGGTGCGTCCCCGCAGAACTTGGACTTGGCGACATTGAGCTCCCACTTGCCCTGGGTGAGATCCTTGGGGTTCGGCGGCTCAACCACCCTCGACATCGCCGGCGTGAGCAGCAACACCGCGGCAAAGCCCATCCGATGTCTTTTCATCGCCACGTCTCCCCTCGCCTGGTCAATCCCTCAGCCGCGAGAGGTCGATCAGTCGTATTCAGCGGCCTTGGACTTGGCCTTCTCCACCGACTCCGTATAGAGCATCACGTAGTGCCAGTAGAAGCCTGAGCCAAAGCCCCTATCATAGCCGGTACCGCCGCTCGCGACGCCTCCGCTCGGCGTCAGATCAATACTGTCGTTCTTCGCGTCTCCGTACACGATGACGTGGCGGTTGTTGCCTTTCATGTCACCGAGTTTCTTGTCATCCACATACGTATACAGAGCGGCCCCTTTGTAGACCCACTGCTTGGTACCCTCAGGCCGAATCGCGATCTCCCAGAATCCACGAGGCTGGGCGTCGGCGGGCGCCACGACCGGATGCCAGGTCTCCAAACATTCGCCCTCACAGCCGCGGATACCGACGGTCTTCGCATTGTCGTAAGGTAAATAATAGCCGTCGCGGGTGCTTCGCCCGCCGTACTGCAGCTTGTACTGACCTTCCGTGTAGACCGTCAGGCCGCTTGCCGTGGTCATCACCGGACCATGGGTGATGGCCTTCGTGATCTGCACATCGCTCGGCATGTAGTGCTTCACGACCAAGGCCACTTGGGCCGAACTGTCAGCGAACATACCGTTGATATCCCCGGGCGAATAGTCTTCACGGTACGTGTAGAGGGGCCGGCCCTTGTATGCCCACTGCAGGGTATTGTCTTCCCGTTCCACGATGGTGAAGTCGCCCCTGGGAAGAGCGGCAGACGGTGCATACACAGGCCGCCAGTCATAGGGGTTCTTGGGGGCCGCGCTCAGGTGGTACATCACCGCGCCTGACTCTGTGTCAACAAGCCCGTAGCCGGCGGCGACTTCAAGGCTCCGCACCTTGATTCCGGCGGGGGCCGCGACAGCGGCTTCAGGACGGAAGTCGACCTCTTTCCAGTAGACGCCTTTATCGGATTCCTTCGCCCCGACGATCTCGGCAATGGGCCGCGAGCCCTTGTACTGAAAGAGCGGCTGCCCCTGGTAGGCCCACTGTTTGATGCCGCCTTCACTATCGACGAGAGTCCAGACATCGTAGGCAACGGCTCCCGCGGGCGCAGCGAGCGGAGAAAACTCCTTGGCGCAGTCGCCGGCGCAATTCACCTTACCGGTCGCGTCAGCATTCACGGCAAAGAGAGGGTTGCCCTCCCCGTCACCAATCCGCCGATAGCCGAATCTCTGGGCGCCGTTAGAGACATCGACCATCGTCAACCCCGGGGGCGTCGAGTAGGGTACCTCGCCTGCATTCGGATTTGCCGCTGCTTGCGCGCCAGCGGACAGGCTCATGAGCGCAGAAAGAAGCGCCGCGAAGCCGTAACCAATGCGATGGTCAGCGTGTGGCGTCGGCATCTGAGTGCTCCGGTTATGGACCATTAGGTTCTCTAGCCGGCCGTGGGCCCCAGGATTTCAGTGATGGAGCGTGTGGCCTGATTGGAGCCTTCGCCGAATGATCCAATGGCTACTCCCATCGCCTGCTGGATCGTAAGCGTCATCCGCGTCGCCGGTTCGTTCGGGAGAGCGAGATGCATGCCTGTCTTCAACCGCCCGTCACCGTCCCCGAGCGTCATGGCCGGGAAACTGCGCAGCGAGTGCAGCCGCGGCGCTCCGTGATCGGTGAAGGCGTAGATCACCATTCGATCCAGCAAGGTCTTGTCGCCTTCCTGGATGCTGTCGAGCGTTGCCATGAAGTCGTGCAGCGCCTGCATGTAACGGCTCTCGAACGTGGCGCACTTCGGCTGGTAGCCCAACTCCTTATCGACAGGCTCCTCGTGGGTGTAGGTATGATGGCTGATGGGATCGCCCTCGTGGCGCAGACCCGCCATGCCTTCCGAGATCGACAGGTTGACGACGCGGGTCTGTCCGCAGGCAAGCGCGTGAGCCATCAGCCCGGCAAACAGGTCGTGGCGGCGCATGGCATCGGTGAGCAGGCTGGCCCGCTGCTCCTTTTCGGGCTCGGGCTGGCTAGGCTTCGTGCAGGCCGGAAGCGGTTCCGGTTTTTCCAGCTGGATTGCAAGCCTCTGCTCCAGTCCGCGCAGCGATGTGAAATAGTTGTCGAGCTTCTGCTTATCGGAAGCCCCCAACTGACTCATCAGCTCCTTCCGCTCCTCGGTGATTGCCGAAAGCGCGCTGCGACGAACCATCACAGCCGGATCGGGCACGAACGTCGCACTATTGGGGTCCGTGAATTCCGGCCCGAAGATCCGCGTATAAAGAGCCAGCGGCGATACTTCGGATGGAACGCGTCCACCCTCCGGGCGGGAGCTCCATGAGGAACTCGGGTCGCCATCGCAGGTGACGTTGACGGAGCGGAAGCGGGTCCCGGATCCGATCACGCCGCCGATGACGTTGTCGATGCTGCCGATGTAGCCACGGCTGGCCGAGACCGTGCCGGTCAACTGCGCCTGGACCCCGGTGAAGTGGGTGTTGTTGGTTTGGCCGTCCAAATAGACGTTTGTGCCGCTGAAGAGGTTGATCTTCGACTGAAACGGCTTCAACGCGCCAAGCGAATGGGGCAACTCATAGCTTGAACCGGTCGTCTTGGGGACCCAACTGCTGCTTTCCCCGAGACCCAATCCCCAGAACCACGTACCGAAGCGCGGCGGGATCGGTCTGCCAGTCGCGGCAAAAGCCGTGCCGTTGGTGTTGAGCAGGCAGTCCAGGATCGGAAGCCCCACGTAGACCGATGCACCGGCGATCATGCCGCGCAGTACCCGCCGGCGATCCAGCATCATCTCAGCGGCTCTCATTTTGCTTCTCCTCCGAGCTGGCGTGTTTTTTCGATTGTCACTCTGCGGGGGCCTCGTAGAACAGGTCGCTCAATGCAATCTGGCGCATCAATTCCATGAACTCATATCCGCTCTCTTGGAAGCGCTCGGTGACCTGAGCCCAGCGTGGATCGCCATTGGGTGGTAAGGCTGCCGTTCCATACTCGAACACGCGCTTCGCTACACAGGCGGGAACCGCCGGATCGTTCCTCAGAGCTTCGCCAAGCTCCCGCGCATTCTCGTACTTCACGCCGTTCAATTGCCCGCTGGTATCGATGGGGGCCCCGTTCTCCGTAGTTCGGAATTGGCCGGAGGAGTCGAAATTCTCCAGCGCCAGGCCGATGGGGTCGGTGATTCTGTGGCAACCCGCGCACATCGGAACGTTGGCATGGGCCGACAACCGCTCCCGTGCCGTCTTATAGTTTGGGTTGTCGGTCACCTGCACGAGGCTGAAATCCACGTTTGCCGGAGGTGGCGGCACCTTCTGGCACAGCAGGACCTCGCGCACCGCCTTCCCACGATCCGTCGGGGATGAGCGGCCCGAGGGTGAGTGAAGCGCGACAAAGCTCACCTGGGAAAGAATCCCCACCCGCGGATCGTTCTGGTCGAAGGTATACGGCATCCAGCGATCCGGTTGCCCATTCTCAGTCGTATCGACGAGAGGTATGCCATAAAGAGCCGCCAGCGAACGGGTCATGAAGGTCTGGCGTGTCGTGAACAGATCACGATAGTCGCTCTGTTTCACGACCAACTGGTCGACAATGGTGCGCAGCGTTTGCTCCATCGAATCTTCTTTGGCCGTGCGGGTGAACTGCGGATAGAAGGTGGGATCCTTTGCCAGCGTCTCGTAGTCGCTGAACCTCAACATGTCGGAGAAAAAGGCCCGCACCGAACTCTCCACCCGCGGCGAGGAGATCATGCGGTCGACTTGATGCGCCAAGCCCTCGGCGGTGTGCAATTCGCCGGCCTCAGCCGCGCGCAGCAACTCACCATCGGGCGCGGAGTTCCACAGGAAGAAGCTGAGAGCGCTGGCCTTGGAATACGCGGTCTGTCTTTGCTGACCCGGATGAGCCGGATCCGGCTCGACGAAGGTAAAGCGGAAAAGGAATTGGGGCGAAATCAGCATGGTCGAAAGGCTGGTCGACAGACCGGCGTAGAAGTCATTGACTCTCACGGCCGAATTTGCCGCCACCTGGACGAGCTCGCGAATCTCGCTCTCCTCCAGAGGACGCCGGTATAACGAGCGCCCCACCCCGGTAATGAACGTCCGCGTACAAGCATCATCGGGCTCGTTCACCGACTTCGGCTGACACGCGATGAAGGTCGTTCTGTTGGCGGGATCGACGACCTGGCGGGCGATGCCGCGAGCGAGATCGTCGTACCGCTCGAGACCGGATTCGGTCACGCCGATTTTTCGCGCGCCGACCGCAAGCATACCCTCTTCGCGGATACCGGGTTCGAAGCGCCCGGTGAGCTGGATGGCGGGCCCGAAGATATCGAGGATCGATTGCCTATACTGATCCTGGCTGAGCTGGACGGAAGCCGATGCCGCGTACGTGGCGGACGCCCCTTGCGCCTGCGCAGCCCCCGGCACGAGCACGAGACAGGTCATGAGAGCCGTGGCTTTCAGTACCGAAGCAAAACCACCTTTCTGCATCTCATCCTCTTGTCATTCGACCGCCGCAGGCGCGGCATCTCGCCATCTTACTTTGCGGCGCTCGCGCTCTTGCCCGCGACCGTCGTCTCCTTCGACGGCTCGACCGACACAGCAACAATCTTGTTGTCGACATTGGCCAGGTAGGCCGGCGTAGCCACGAGACGGAATGTTCCGGAAATGTATTGATTCTCGCCCGTCTTCGGATCGGGAAAAGCATCCGCCATCTTTTTGAGCGCGTGATAAATACCGATTGAGTCGGCACCATTCGCGGGACGGGCCGTGTGCATGTACGCGAAGTCTTTCCACTTCAGATAACCGCCCATGTAGCCGACGACCGTGCCATCGGCCTCCATGTTGAGCCGCATCTGGGCGTCACCGAGATTGATCTCTGCGTAAAATGGCATCTCCGACTCGAGGTAAATCTGCTCATGACGGCCGATCGTGATGAGGCCATCCTTCATCTTGCCCTCGAGCACATTGTGCGAGCGCGAATTGGGATCGAGCACATAGGTGGCGCCGCTCAGGATGTTCCCGTTCGCATCCCGCAGGAGGTGCTGGGTCAAGCGGTCCAGCGTCACCACCACGTCCCCGTCCTTGGAGAGGTCATTGCCCTCGATAGAGAGGGCCCACCCCGGCGAGGTGTCGGTCAACGTATCCCACGGCAAACCTTCCGGATAAGGCTTGGTCGGAGGAATGGCGCGGTAGGAGTCGGTGCAACCGATGGCACGCCACAGTTGGTTGTCCACCTTCTGATGGGTATCTGGGTCTTCGAAGTCATTGGGCGACTCCTTGCCGTTCAAATCAAATCCGTAGCCGTACCTTCCGACGACAGTTTCCAGGTCGCGAGTCACAGCTTCGGGGTAATTGTAGACGCTCACCTGCTTGCCGTTGACGACGGCGCGATTGGTGGTCCTGACCCGAAGCTCCGAAGGCAGATTCTCTTTGGCCTTGGAAACGATCTCGGTCGCTTCCGACTTCGAATAGCCGATGTCCACAAGATCCCGAATCAGGAGTTCGGTGTAACCGCCATTCCTATTTTGAGGGCAGTTCTCCGCAAAATTTGTGCTGTGCGTCGCGGTCGCAAACCAGCCGATCACATAGCCGCGGGTCTCTGCCGCCGCGGGCATTGCGGCAACACTGAGGGACAGCGCTGCGAGCGCCGCGCCGTAACGAGAAGAGTTCTTGATCGCCATGGTCTCCCGGTCCGTCTTACGCCGCTGCTGATACCACGCGCGGCATAATTATATACCGTGCGCCCGGGTTGGTCCCAGCCCGCCGAAATTTAGCTTCGCCACGGATCTGAGCGTTATTCTCCAATGAGCAGTGGTCCGAAGAACCCAGGCACGTCACTGTGGGTACAGCGTGGAATCGTCGTATCTGCAAATGGTAGTCTTTACGAGGCGCCATGAATCACGTCGCCCCGGACCTCGACCGACTGCTTACTGAGCTTGGGGATCTCGCCTTCTGGTTGTTCGTCATTTGGTTTTTGGGCTTGCTCACGGTGGGGATCGCGTTAACGATCGTTGAAGTGATCAGGTGGGTGCTCCGTCACATCGGCATGCTCAAGGCTCCCTGCTATGAGCACGGGATTATCGCGTGCAATCCAAGACTAACCACCGTGGTGCTCTTTGGGATGGTGGTAGCGCGCCTTATTATTGAAGTCATTCGAGTGAAGACGGGCGCGGTACCATTCGGTGCGCCGAGCCCGATCTATTTGACCGGATGCCTTGCCGTGGCGAAAAACTCTATCGCCATTGATTCGATCCTTGCCGTTGCCGCGGGATTCACGCCCGCTAGCCAACAGCGCATCGGCGTGGCCGTGGCATCGATGGCCGCGGTGTACGTTTTCCTGCCCGTCGTGATCGGCAGGTAGCGTGTTTCAGGTCCTCGACCCGACAAACCACTCCCATGTCGCCGCCGCCCAGGCGATCGAGGATGCGGTAGTGGGAAATCGTGGTGCCGTTCCATGGGGTCGGGTCCGTTGAATCGCGCAGAAACGAACAAAGTCGCTAATTCTCAGCGCGAGGGTACAGACCCAAGGGGAAGGTGCGTCCAGTTACCCCCTACAAAGAATCTGGAGGTGTGTGAGAGATCGATCTCTTCTCCTCTCTCTCCCTCTCTATCCTCACACCACTAATTCCTTTAGAGGGGGCCTCCCCTTAGGGATTGCGGGTTGTGCGCGTCTTCAGTCTCTTCTCCTCTCTCCCTCTCTACTCCCACACACCTGATGGGCGTGGGAGGGTGGGTCGGGTACGCCGATCAGATCGGACGGAGTCGGGAGTCGCCGTCAGACGACGAATCGTTTATTTGCGCGCGGGACTGATAGGGAATTCTAACCGAGCGGGTTGCCGGAAACGGAGGGAACTTCCACTCGCGGACCTTCATCGAGCCGCCGCAATCGATCCTGCACTTCGGGGTCAAGGTGAAGTCCTACCAGCCGATGGCGTAGCCGTCGCGGCGCGGATCGGCGCCTCCCATCAGCACCCGGGTCCTGGGGTTGATGGCGATCCCCTGCGCTCCTCCGAAGGTCGGCGAGAAATCTCCCAGGAGCTCGACCTCGTGGCCCATGTTCTTGAGAGCTTCCACGGTCGAAAGAGGCAGCCGGCTCTCCGCGATCAGGCTCAGGCCTTCCATGCCGCGCATGCGCGGCGCATCGATGGCGTCCTGGATCTCCATGCGATGGTCGAGAACGTTCATGAGAATCTGGGGTACGGTCTCGACGATGCCGATGCCGCCGGGGCTCCCGATGGTCAGAACCGGCTCTCCGCCTTCGAGCACGATGGTGGGCATGATGGGGTAGGAAACGCGCTTTCCCGGCGCCACGTCGTTCGGAAGGCCCGGAGGGTCGTAGTCGAACCAGTACATGCCGTCCATCATCCACAGACCGGTGCCTTCCACCAGGACGTTCGATCCGAACATGTGGCCGAGCGACTGGGTGATGGCGACGACGTTTCCTTCCTTGTCGGCGACGGCGAGGTGCGTGGTGTGCTGCCCCTTGTCCGAGATCATGTCGGGCTTGGGCGGCTCGAAGGGGACTGCGCGCGCCGGGCTCATCTCTCTGCGCTTCTCGGTGATGTAGGCGTCCGAGAGCAGGCGCGAAACGGGAACGGGAACGAACCTGGGATCCGACGAGTACCGCATCCGGTCGAACTTCGCGAGGCGCACCGCCTCGGCGTAGAGGTGAAGGAACTTCGGTGAGTTGTGTCCGAGCGCCGCGACGTCATATCCCTCCATGAGGGCGAGCTTCATCAGGCCCGCGAACGAGCTCGCCGGAGGCGGCGCGGTCGCGATGCGGTAGCGGCCCCTGTACGTCAGGGATACGGGCTCCAGCCACTCCGGCTCGTACCCCGCGAGGTCCTCGAGAGTGATCAGCCCTCCGTGCCGCTCCATCTCCGCCACGATCGCCTTCGCGATGTCGCCTTTGTAGAAGACGTCCGGACCGCCGACGACGATCTTGCGGTAGGTGGCGGCGAGGTTCTTCTGCACCAGGATCTCCGAAGACCCGTACGGCTCCTTGCCTTCCTTGAGGAAGATCGCGGCGGCGCTCGGCGTGAACCCGGAGACGGGCTCGGGAATCCCGGTGAAGCCCTTGGCGAGCTCGAGGTCCTTGTTGTGATCCCGGAGCACCGTCGAAAGGAAAGCGGACACGGGAAACCCGTTCTCCGCGTAGTCGATCGCGGATTGGAAAACGTCCTTCGCCGGCAGCTTCCCGTACGTCCGATGAATCTCGAACCATCCGGCGAGGTTTCCGGGCACGGGGACGGACTTGATGCCGCGGCGCGAGCGCTGCCAGTCGGGAGCCCCCTGTCGATAGTCCGCGGGATTCGTGGCCTTCGGGGCCGTGCCGCCGAACTCGAGCACGCGCACTTCCCTGGTCTCGGCGACGTAGAGGATCGCCGTTCCGAGCCCCGCCATTCCCGACATCATGGGCTCGACCACGTTCAAGGTGGAGGCGACGGCGATCGCGGCGTCGAAGGCGTTGCCGCCCTTCTTCAGTACGTCGACGCCGGCTTGACTGGCGAGGGGATGCGCCGATACCACCATCCCGTTTCGTGCCATCACCGTCGGGCGGGTCCGGGCGAGACCGGGCCACGGCGGCTCCGGTTGCTGAACGGAATGAGATCTCGCGGCCGAGAAGACGAAAGCGAAGGCCAGAAGCCCGATCGCGGGTTGGTGTCGCATGGGACCGTTCCTTTCCGAAACTCAGCTCCCCGGGGGTTTGCACGGCGTGGGCCATTTCTCGCAAGGATCCACGACGTCGGTCCGATGGTACGTCAGGGTGCTCGCTTTCGTGTCGCCGGGTCCCGAAGTCGAGATCTCGACCGTGAGCGTCCGGCCGTCGGCGCTGAGGACGAGCCTTTCTCTCACCACCGACGGATCTCCCGATGGAGGTACCAGGCGTCCTTCGCTCTCGAGCGCGCGGCCCTCCCACTTCGAGCTCATGGTGATGGTGCTGGTCTGCGCCACGGGAGTCGAGGTCTTGCCGCCCGGCCGGTAGATCCGTGCGTGGCTCTCGTTGATCTCGCTCTCGACGACGATGGTGCCGTTCGCTGCCTGCGTGACGTGGAGCCGGTCGGGTGCCCCGGCGCCGATGAGGCCGGGCCAGCCGACCTCCGTAGTGACGCGACTCGTCGCCGCATCGAGCTTCCAGGTTCCGGTTACGTCCGGCGATGCGCTCTGGGCGAGAAAAAGGAGAATTCCGAAGTGCACCATCGCTACCGCGCTCCCAGATCGAGGGCGACGATCTTCTCCCGGTCGCGCGCATAGAGTGTCGTTCCCACGAGCGTCGGCACCGTCCAGGAGGTCGTGTCGAACAGCTTGGCTTCGGAATGAATGGTGACGCCCTTTCTGGTCACCGTCGCGAGGGCGAGGTCGCCGTCCTCGTCCAGGAGGATGGTTTTCCCGCCGGCCTGGAGAAGGCTCGCCCGCCCGAAGCCGCGATGCTGCCAGAGGATCTCACCGGTCTCGACGTCGAGCGCGGTGAGAAACGCGGGGCCGAAATCGCCCGCAGTTCCGTAGAGGGTGTCGCCGATTCGAAGCGACGTAAGGAACATGAACCTCGCTCGGGTGTTGTACCAGAGCTCCTCCGGGAACGTTCTGTCCCCCTGCTGCCGGAGCCGGAGCGCGCGGCTTCCCGCCTTGTAGGCCGAGGAAAGAAACAGGATGTCGTGGCCGCCCCAGAGAGGCATGCCGCAGTTGAGATCGTTTCCGGGATCGTGGGGATACGACCAGAGAACTCTCCCCGAGGAGGGATCCATCCCCTGGACGGTTCCCCCTCCGATGACCACCAGCTGCGTCCTCCCCGCGAGCTCGATGAGGATGGGCGCCGCTTCCGACGTCAGGAAGTCGCCGCTCTT
Organism: uncultured Acidobacteriota bacterium; assembly: GCA_963716925.1. Lineage (GTDB taxonomy): Bacteria > Acidobacteriota > Vicinamibacteria > Marinacidobacterales > SMYC01 > DAISKN01. The sequence continues at coordinate 1,223,699 of CAVQUX010000006.1, forward strand.
CCAGACCACGGCGCCGTCGCTCTGGCGGAAAGCCATCACCGATTGACCAGGTCCGCCGACGCTGCAGAGGATGTTGTCCTCGAACGCGAGCGGACTGCAGCCGTAACCCGCTTTCACCACCGGTCGTATGAGGAGCGACGGAGCCCCGAACTCCTTCACCAGGTCGTGCGACCAGACCACCTTTCCCGTGCGCTTGTCGAAAGCGTGGAGCTCCTTGTTGGTGCCGAACGTGAAGAGGCGATCGCCCACCACGATCGGGGTCGAGTGCGGCCCAGCTCCGAAGTCGAAGTCCGCGTGCTTCGAGGGGTATCGGTACTCCCAGAGGGTCTCACCGGTTCCGGCGTCGAGGGCGACCACGATCTCTTCCGCTTCCCAGGGGCCTTGCTTGGCCCGGCCGTTTCCCACGCGGTACATGGTGAAGAGCCGGCCCTCGTCGACGAGGATCGCGGAGTGACCCGTTCCCAGAGGACGGCTCCAGAGGACGGGCGGCCCCGCGTCCGGCCACTTCTCCGCCAGGCCCGTGGCCTCCACGATGAAGTTGCGATTCGGCCCTCCCCATTGGCGCCAGGCGCCGGAAGGCGGATCGTCGGCCCGGAGACTTCCGGGCGAAAGCATCACGACGGCTATCGGAATCGACGCCCAGATCCTCCGACGGTCAACCCGCATGGCTCACCTCGCGGCCTATTACAGCACGAGAGCCTCTTCGCGGATAGAGTCGGCGGTGAGCTCAGGTGTGCGTCACCATCAGCACGAACCCGTCCGGGTCGGTGACGCGAAACTCGCCGTGGGGCGCGTAGAAAGGGTATTGAATCTCCCCTACCGTCACGCCCTCTTCTTCGAGAGCGGAGCGAAACGCGGGAACGTCAGCGCAATAGATATAGAAGAGCACCGCCTGCCGCGACGCGTCCACCGGCTCATCGGACCGGGTCACCATCAGGTGCGCTCCGCCCGCCTGCAGCCAGGCCCATGAGAACTCGCTCCGTCCGTCGGGGACGAAGGTATTCCTGACGGTGAAGCCGAGCTTCTGGTAGAACTCGATCGACCGTGGCACGCTCTTGACGTGGGCCATGGGAACGAGCGCGCTCAGGTGCATCACGGCTAATCTAACGCGTCTCTTCCACCAGGTGAATCCGGCCGGCCTCCGGGCCGGGGACCGCCTGGTTCTTCCCGCTCGGCCACAGGATCTCGACCCTGTCGACCGTCGAGGACTTCCCGAGACCGAAGACGACGGGAAGCTGGCTCTGTGAGAGATACCCGCTCGCGCTCTTCACCGTCGAGGTCTGTGTCTTCCCTCCGGCGGTGACGCGGATTCTTGCGCCGATCCCGTCGCGGTTGCTCGCCGTGCCCTTCAATCGGAATCCGACCCACGAGGCGGGCGTCTGAAGGTCGTTGCGATACAGGTAGGCCTTGCCGCCGTTCGTCGTCACCAGGAGATCGAGGTCTCCGTCGGAGTCGATGTCGCCGTGAGCCGCTCCCCGGGCGACGACCGGTCGCGCGAGCTCGGAGCCCACCTCCTTCACCACGTCCCGGAATCGGCCCTGTCCCAGGTTTCGGAAGAGGTGCGGCGGCTGGGCGTAGGTGACCCGCTGCTGCACCGCCTGAATGTCGTTCTCGACGTGCCCGTTCGCGACGAAGATGTCCAGAAGACCGTCGAGGTCGAAGTCGAAGAAGAAGGCGCCGAAGGCGAGCGTGAGGAGGCTCGCGCGCCCCACCTCCGAGACCGGCGCCTGGTCGATGAAGAACCCGCGCCCCTCGTTGTGGTAGAGGGAGATCATCTCGTTCGAGAAGTTTCCGATGACCAGGCTCGGGCGTCCGCTTCCATCGTAATCGCCGGCGTCGATTCCCATGGCGCCCCGCGCGACCCCGCTCTCGGAGAACGCGATGCCGGCGAGAACCCCGACGTCGCTGAACGTGCCGTTGCCGCCGTTCTTGTAGAGGTTGTTCGGCTGCGTGTCGTTCGCGATCGCCAGGTCCAGGTGCCCGTCCTCGTCGAAATCGAGGACTGCCACGCCGAGACCCTTGCCGCGGGGGTTCTGCAGTCCCGCCTCGCGCGTGACGTCCGTGAACTTCCCCTTTCCGTCGTTTCGGTAGAGGACGGGACTCGCGCCGTCGTAGGACTCGGGAGTGCAGTAGGACTTGGTCTTGCCGTCGAGCGAGCAGTAGATGTCCTTCTCCCGGGACCACTGGACGTAGTTCAGGAGGAAGAGGTCGAGGTCGGAGTCCCTGTCGTAATCGAGCCAGGTGGCGCTCGAGCCGAAGCCCTGGTCGCCGACTCCCGCCTCCGCCGTGACGTCGGTGAATTTGCCGTACCCGTCGTTGCGGAAGAGCACGTTGGGCCCGAGCGCGGTGAGGTAGACGTCTGCGTCCCCGTCAGCATCGTAATCGGAGGTGGCGACCCCCATACCGTAGATCGACCGGTCGAAGCCGGAGCCCTTGGTAACGTCCTCGAACGTACCGTTTCCGCGGTTGCGGTAGAGCGCCGCCGTGGCGGAACGGCCGGCGGGCGAGCCCGGCCAGCTCGTCGAGTTGACGAGGAGGATGTCCTGATCTCCGTCGGAGTCGAAATCGAAGAACGCGCAGCCGCTCCCCATCGTCTCCGGCAGATACTTCTTTCCGAAAGCGCCGTTGACGTGTTGGAACCGGATCCCCGCCGCGTCGGTGACGTCGACGTATCGCGCCGCCGGAGGCGCATCCTCCGCGGCCAGAGCGAGCACGAGGAGCGAAAAGCTCATGGCTCACCTTCCGTCGCCGCGGAGGTCGGGTAGCTCGCGGGGAGCGGAGCCTCACCCCCGTGAGAATTCCGGTGCTCGTGGATGGCGAGTCTCTCGTTGTTGTCCGCGGGATGGAGCCGCCGGTAGTCGCCGGTGAGGAACTGCGCCGACTCGTCGGCCTTGAACCGGAGATAGAGCTTCCGGTGAACCTCCGCATTCTCCATGTCGCCCAGACCCTGGTACGCGAGCATGAGGTTGTAGTGCGCTTCGAGGTCCTCGGGATCGATCTCGAGGGTCTTCGAAAGCTCGGCCACCGCCTCCTGAAACTCGCGCTTCAGGAAGTGGACACGCCCAATCTGGTTCCGCACCACGCGGTCGCGCGGGTAGCTCCGGGCGGCGCGCTTCAAGCTCTCGATCGCCTCGTCGTAGAGCCCCTGGGTCTTCTGCGTCAGTCCGTAGAAGTAATGGGCCTTGGCGAGATCCGGCGAGAGAGCGAGCGCTTTGCCGAGCATCTCCTGGGCACCCTCGGGATCCCCTTCCTGCACCCGCACCCGGGCGACGTTCACGAAGCCGTCGGCGTAGCTCGGGTCGATCTCGGTGACCCGCGTGAACGCCCGCTCGGCGCCGCGAAGGTCCCCCTGGAGCAGGAGACCGATGCCGTAGTCGTTCCACCGGAGTGCTCCGACTCTCTTCTCGGACGGCACGTCTTCGGGAACCTGGACCGGCGCCTCGGCGACAGGGAGAGTCACCTCCGCTTGCGCCACCGTCACGATGGGAACGTCGGGGATCTCCTTCAGCGCTCCCGAGACTTTGCTGGTGTCGCCGGTGAACAGCCAGCGTCCGTCGTCGTGGTCCTTGGTGGTCTCGAACGGTCCCTGCGAAGGATCGCGAACACCCGCGTAGGCCCACTGCGTGTTCCACCAGGCGAACTTCCGGTAGTTGAGCTTCGCCTTGAGCGTCACCTTCTCGCCGGCATCCTCGGGCACGTTGAGACGGAACCGCACGGTGTTGGCCGCGCCCGGAGGGATGAGGCTGACATAGAGGACCGAACGGGTCGACCAGGCGTTGCGCTTGTTGATCCTGTTCCCTCTTCCGTCGAGCTGGAACGATTGATAGAAATGAGCGGCGGGCTCGACCGGCCCCTTTCCGTCCTCCTCGACGAACCCGTTCCAGAAGAGCACGCGCCCGCGGTCGTCGACCGCCTGGAGCTCGAGCCAGACGTCGAAGGCATCGACGGTTCCGCCGGGGAAGAAATGTCCCACGTTGCGGGTGCGCACCACGGCGTCGACCCGGACGGATTCGCCTCGCACCAGTGCGACGCCCTCGCGGTTCAAGGGCGCGGTCACGATCTCTTCCGCCGCCGGGGCTCCGATGCGCGTCGGAAGGGAGAGCTCCGACTCCTCGCCGACGGCGAAGGTGCTGGCGATGCGGCGCTCGCCCGAGGCCGGCATCTCCATCCCTTCCGGGAGCTCCCCTCCGCGGACGAGCGCGAAGAGGTCCACCGTCACCTGCCCCGCCTTGAGGAAGTCGACGATGGCCTGGAGCTGCTTGTCGTCTCGATTGGCGGTGGGAAGCGCGGTGTTCGCGGCGGGAAAACGGTGCGAGCGGATCATGCCGCCGTCGTTTCCCGGATCGTGCGAGGCCACCTGAGGCATGTGGCAGTCCTTGCAGCTCATCGCCTGGGCCGGGTAGTAGAACGAGCGCGCCCCCTGGCCGGAAACGCCGCTCGCCTGCCAGTTGTCGTACTCGTTGAAGCCCCGAATCCAGCGATAGCTGTTCACGGGCACGTCGAGGTGGACCTTGTGGCAGCTCGAGCAGAAGGCGGAGCTGTCGCCCTGGTGGAGCGGCTTCAGGAACGTCCGTCGATGGGGCTCGGGGTCGAGCTTCAGGAGAAAATCGTGGACCGCGGTGATGATCGGATTGTCGCTCGTCGCGAGGTCGTGGAGCGGCGGGTACTCGATGGTGAACCCGCCCTGGCCCATGGTGTCCTTCACGTCCACGATCGCGTGGCAGGACACGCAGCCGAGACCGACTTGCGCTTCGGGCTTGTCGATCACTTCCGCGATGGGCCGATCCATGAGCCCGGTGAAGAGGAGCGCGTGATCGTGGCAGCCGGCGCACCATTTGGAGGAAGTGACTCCGGCGACGCTCTGCATGTACTCGATGGACTTCCGGTACCACTGGTTGTTGAACGACGCGAAGTGATGAGCGGACGAGTTCCACTCCTGGTAGATGTCCACGTGGCAGCCCGACTTCCCGCAGGTCTCGGACTCCATGAAGAACTTGCTCTGGGGAACGAGCTTTCCGTCGACGGTGCGGGTCGATGAGGGGAAGAATGGACCCTGGGCGCCTCCCATCGCCTCGGCCGCCATCTCTTTGGGCGGGAGGCTCTGATTCACCTCGTGGACGGCCGGCCTCTCCAGAAGCGTCTTCCCCAACGGAAAAGCGATCGAGGCGGCGACGAGGTAAGTGACCGCCTTCCGTCCGAAGGCAGCGGCGAAGACCGCGGCCCCGAGGACGCCCGCGGCGACGTGGGCCACGAGCACCGGCCGCATCGCCGCGAGGTTTCCCTCGAAGACCAGGTAGAGCCCGGTGAGGGCGCAGGCGCCGAGAACGACCGCGGGCCCCATCCACGAGGCCTTCGCTCCCCGGAGATATCGAAGGAGAGGAATCGCCGCGACCAGGAGCAGGGCGCCCAGGACCACGTGGAGCAGGAGATTCCCGAAATAAAAAAGCGTCGGATTGGCGTATGCGGCCAGGTAACTGCTGTTCAGAAGGAGCAACAGGAACCCCGCGAGGAGCCAGTTTCTCCAGTTGGTATTCGCTCGCATGGGCTCTAGCTTAGTCAAATTTCCCGGCTCCTGCGAACTGTCGTAGTATCGTCGTGATGGCGCTGATCTTGAAGGAGAGCGAGGTCCGGAGCCTCCTCACCATGAACGAGGGAATCCGCATCGTCGAGGAGGGCTTCGCCCAGTATGCGCGGGGCCGGACGACCCTGGCGCCGCGTCTGGTCATGAAACTCACGGGAGACGCGGGTACTTTTCGAATCATGGCCGCGATCGTTCCCGACATGGGAGGATTCGGCCTCAAGACCCTGACGGGAACTCCGGGAAAACGAAACCCCGAGAGCACCTACTTCGCCCTGCTCTACTTCGACGTCGCCACCGGGGCTCTCCTCGCCGTGATCCCCGCGACCCACATCACCGGGATCCGCACCGGAGCGGCGAGCGGGGTCGCCACCAAGTACCTCGCCCGCGAGGACGCGAGAACCGTCGGTCTCTTCGGCGCCGGTTTTCAGGGGCGCAATCAGGTAGCCGCGATCCGCGAGGTACGGCCGATCGAGCGGTTGAAGATTTTCGACGTCGCGGAGGCCCCCGCGCGGGCGCTCGCGAAGGAGCTCGAAGCGGATGGGCTGAAGGCGATCGTCGCCGCGAGCCCTGAGGAGGCGGTGCGGGGAAGCGACATCATCGCTTCGGCGACCACGGCCTCGGAGCCCCCGATCCGAGGCGAGTGGCTCGAGCCGGGAACCCACGTGAACGCCGTCGGGGCCAACGCGCCGACGAAACGCGAGGTCGACGCCGGGACCTTCGCCCGCGCCCGCGTCGTCGTCGACTTCGAAGAGCAGGTGCTCCAGGAGGCGGGAGACCTGATGGCGGCCATCGAATCCGGGAGCTTCGCGAGGGACCGCATCCACGCGGAGCTCGGGGACGTCGTGATCGGAAAGAAGAAAGGCCGCGAGAGCCGGGAGCAGGTGACGCTCTTCAAGTCGGTGGGAGTCGCCATCGAAGACGTCGCCGTCGCCGCCTGGGTGTACCAGGAAGCGAAGAGGAGAGGTCTGGGTACGGATTTGAACCTGCAGGAGTGACGCGATGCGCATCTCGAGCATGTTGACGGCGGTCGACCTCCACGCCTGCGGCGAGCCGGGCCGGGTCATCGTCGGGGGAGTCCTCGACGTTCCCGGAAAGACGATGTTCGAGAAGATGCGCTACCTCGCCGTCGAGGCCGACGATCTGAGGAAGCGCATGCTGCGAGAGCCGCGGGGCTACCCGGCGGCGAACTGCAACCTCATCCTTCCTGCGACCCACCCGGAGGCCGACGCCGGCTTCATCATCATGGAGCAGGTCGAGTATCCGCCGATGTCGGGCACGAACACCATCTGCGTCGTGACGACGCTCATCGAAACGGGAATGGTGAAGGTCACTGAGCCCGTGACCGAGCTCACCCTCGAGGCCCCGGCGGGGCTCGTCCAGGTGCGCGCCGAGGTCGGGAACGGGAAGGTCAGGAACGTCACCTTCGAGAACGTCCCCGCCTTCGCCGTCTACCTCGATACTCCGATCGAGGTCCCGAAGCTCGGGACGGTCACGGTGGACGTGGCCTACGGAGGCATGTTCTACGTGATCGCGGAAGCGCCTCCGCTCGGCCTCGAGCTCCTGCCTTCGAACGCGCGGGAGATCGTGCGCGTCGGGGAGATGATCAAGAAAGCGGCGCAGGAGCAGCTCGACGTGGTCCATCCCGAGAACCCCGAGATCCGCGGGGTCACCATCGCCGAGCTGACCGGACCCCCGACTCATCCCGACGCCGCCGCGAAGAACACCGTTGTCGTCTCGACCGGGAACCTCGACTGGGATCGGCCGGAGACCTGGACCGGCGCCGTGGATCGCTCTCCCTGCGGGACCGGGACCTGCGCTCGCATGGCCGCGCTCCATGCGAAAGGAAAGCTTCCCCTCCACCAGGACTTCGTTCACGAAGGCATTCTGGGAACCCTCTTCACCGGAAGGTTGATCGAGGAGACCACGATCGCCGGCCGTCCCGCCGTCGTTCCCACGCTCACCGGCCGCGCCTGGATCACGGGATTCGCGCAGTACGTGGTCGACGCCGAGGACCCGTTCCCGAACGGATTCACCGTGGGCGACATCTGGGGAAAGATCGTCGATTGATTCACCTGTCGGAGCGGGACCGGGCCCTTCTCGAGGGCGATCTGGGCCCGGCCTCGCGGATGGCGATGTCCATCCTCGTCCGCATGGCGGAAGTGGTACGCGCGAGAGAGATGCTCGACATCACCCGCGCTCACATCGACGCGACGATCTACGTCGGGGACGCGGGCTTGGAGTTCGCCGAGCGGCTCGCGTCCCTCGGCGGCCGGGTGACGGTGCCGTCGACGGTGAACGTGAGCGGTCTCGACGAGCACCACTGGAAGGAATGGTCGGTTCCCGAGGACTGGGCCGCGAAAGCCCACCGGCAGATGATCGCCTACCAGAACATGGGCACCATCCCCATCTGGACCTGCGCCCCCTATCAGACGGAGCACAAACCGGTGCTCGGCGAGCAGATCGCCTGGGGCGAGTCCAATGCCATCGCGTTCGCGAACTCCGTCCTCGGCGCCCGGACGGAGCGATACCCGGACTACCTCGATATCGCGGCGGCGATTGCCGGGCGCGTCCCCGCCGTCGGCCTTCATCTCGAGGAGAATCGCGGGGGCCAGCTCGTCCTCGACCTGGGGTCCGTACCTGAATCCATCGCCTCGCGCGACGACTTCTATCCGGTCCTCGGCCACTTCGTGGGCAAGGTCTCGTCGGAGCGCATTCCCGTGCTCGCGAACCTGAACGCGAGTCCCACCGAGGATCAGCTCAAGGCCCTGGGAGCAGCCGCAGCTTCTTCGGGGAGCGTCGCCCTTTTTCACATCGTGGGCGTAACCCCGGAAGCCCCGACGCTCGCAGCGGCTCTTCGTGGTCGATCCGCCGAGGAGACTATCGGCGTCGGTCCCGACGATCTTCGTAGCGCGCGCCGGGAGCTCGGGACCGCGACGGGGGAGTCGCTCGACCTGGTGGTCCTAGGAAGCCCGCACTTCTCGTTCGAGGAGATGAGGCGGCTCGCCCCTCTTCTCGAAGGGCGCGAACGACATCCCAAGGTGACGTTCCTGGTCACCACGAGCCGGGGGGTGCGCGATCTCGCGACGGCCGCCGGACTCCTGCGTCCACTCGAAGCTTTCGGCGGGCGGGTCACCGTCGACACCTGCATTCTCGCGACCCCGATGCTTCCGAAGAACGTGCGCCGGCTCATGACGAACTCCGGAAAGTATGCGCTCTACTCTCCGGGACTCCTCGGGGTGGAAGTCGCCTACGGAAGCCTCGAGGACTGCGTTTCCTCGGCGATCGAAGGAAAGGTCCTCCGCACGCCCTCCCCTTGGGACAGCTAGCGCCTACGGGTGCTGCTCGGTCGGGGTCTCCCGCTCGACCACGGTGATGGTGACGCTCGAGGGGTACTGCTTCGAGTGGTGCACGGAGTTCGTCGCCACCACGGGGGCCCACTCGTCGTAGTTGTTGCCGCCGGTGTTCAGGTTCCGATCGAAGCGCGGAAAGTTGCTGCTCGATACTTCGATGCGCAGCCGGTGGCCGGGAGCGAACCAGTTGCTGGTGGTGAGGGGCTGGAGAGTCGCCTTCACGACTTTCCCCTTCTCCATCCAGGCGAGAGGCTTGTCGTACCCGTCGCGGTAGCGCATCCGCTGGATGGACTCGTCGAGGTTGTAAGCTCTCCCGTCGGGGTAGACGTCGAGAACCTTCACCGTGAAGTCCGTGTCCTTCGCGTCGGACGATACGTAGAGCGTCGGGGCGATCGATCCGCTCAACTCCATGCCGTCGGCGAAAGGTTCGGAGGTATACACCAGGATGTCCTGCCGCGCTTCCATCTTCCGCTGATCGAACGATCCCGCGGTGACGGCATTTCCGGTACAGCAGACGTTCCCGCCGTAGGACGGAACGGGGTTCATGGGATCGTAGACGAAGGAGTCGGGCTGGTCGGTGTCGGGCGGAGACGCCGCGAGCTTCCCGTTTCCGTAAAGGGAGTTCGCCTTTCCGCCGCTCGAAAGATAGAACGTGAGATCCTTCGAGCCTTCGGGCGGCCAGGTGCTCGACGTCTGCCACTGGTTCGAGCCCATGGTGAAGTACGTGACCTTCGGGAGCGCTTCGAGCCGCGGGCTCGCCTCCCCCTTCAAGAGCCGATCGAAGAACCCGTACATGATTTCCTGGTAGTCGAGGCGGGCATCCCCCATGCTGCGCTCGCCGACGACGGTGTCCTTGGTCGCGCGGGTGAAGGCGCAGTGCGCGACGGGGGCGATCACCGCCCACTGCTGGTCGGCCACGGCGGGCGAGGCGTTCCTCCGAACGTGGTTGTACATCGCGAGGTTGGGGCCGACGGACACGTCGTACCAGGACATGAACCACAAGCCGGGGACGTCGAGCGGCATGTCGTCGTGCCACAGGCCGCCCTTGTACCAGGCGGGATCGCTCGGCGCTCTCTGGATCATGCGCCCGCCGGTATCGACGGGCATCGCGTCGGCGAAAATCCCCTGAGGGCCCTGCACGTTCTGCAGGATGCCCTGGACGGGCAGGTACTCGAGTGCCTTGCTCCAATCGACCGGGGGCATCTGCGGAGCCAGATCGAAGAGCCGCGAGGCGGCGACGAGATCCTCCGCGGACGTCGTCTCCGGGAACATGGGGCGCACCTGGTTCTGCTGGCCGTAGATCCATGCGATGAAGAGCATCTGGATGGCACCGCCCCGATACCAGTTCCCCTGCTCATAATAAGGTCCGACCCGGCCGACCCCCGCGCCGAAACCCTGCACGTTCATGGCGGCATACGCGGGATGCCCCATGGAGGCGATGGCCATCTGGTACTCCGCCGTCGAGGAGCAACCCGTCGTCCCCACCTTGCCGTTCGACCACGACTGGGCCTGCATCCAGGAAAGCGCGTCGTAGCCGTCGGTGATGGGGGCGCCGAGGATGTCGTAGTTGCCCCCGGAGAAGAAGTGGCCCCTCTCGTTCTGCACGACGTAGGCGTAGCCCCGCTTCACCGCGGTGAGCGCCGCCGTCATATCCGAAGGCGCGCCGTTGCGAACGTCCCAGTAGTTGAAGTTGTAGGGCGTCCGCACCCAGACGATGGGGAGCTTCCCCGACGCGTTCCGCGGTCGGTAGACGTCGGTCGCGAGTCGAACGCCGTCGCGCATCGGCACCATCACCTTTCGCTCGACGACGGCGATGTCCTGGAGCTCGTTCTCGAGCTCCCAGCGCTCCGCGATCTGTTCCGGCGTCAGCAGCGTGCGCGGCTGCGCCGATAGAAGAGTGGGAATGGCGAAGACGAAGACGATCCATCGGGTGAACATGGACGATTCATAACACATTTGGTCTACCCGGCTCCAGAGTCCCGGAGCGCCGCCCGAGCCGTCAGCAGGAGCGCGAGCGAGGCGGCGCCGAGCGCACCCCACAAGACGAACCGCTTCCAGTCGGAGACGAGCGGCTGCGAGAGGACGGCCTCTCCCCCGAGCGTTCGCCGATCGCTCAGGGCCACGTCGGTCGCCGGAAGAAGTCGATCGTCCCTGGAAGAGGTGAGCACCCGAAGGCTCTTCTCCGCCCGTTGCGGCGGGCCGATGCGCCCGCTCCCGAATGCGATCTCGAACGGCGGCTCGCCCCGGGCGACGAACACCAGGTCGTCGGGACGGTAACCGACGCGCAGCGCCGGAACGCTGGCTCCGAAGCCTCCGGGAGCCTCGCCGGCGGTGAGCAACCAGTAGCGATCGCGGGTGCTCGTAAACTGGAGACGGGTCTCGGTGAGCTCTTCGCCGTCGACTTCGAATCGATAGATCGGGGCGCCCGCGCGGCGGATCCACTCGCCTCGGCGATCGGAGCGCGAGAATAGCCGAACCTCGGTCCAGGTATTCCTCTCGGACGGTGAGACCGAAAGCTCCTCGACGAGGATCGGACCCGGGGTCTCGAAGCGAATTTCCTGCTCGTCGGTCCGCAGGTCGGGGATCTCGATCCACTGGGTCTCGGCGAGCTCGGTTTTCGACGAGAGAACGAGGTCGACCCGGGTCAAGGTCATCGGGAACGTCCCGTCCTCGGTCGCGAGCCTCAGGTAGCGCGCGGCTCTCGACGGAAGAGGCAGCTCGTTTTTGCGAAGGCGCTCCCCGTCCCTCCAGAGATCGGCCGCAACCGCGGAACCGAGCGTCCTCCAGGACGAGAGGTCGTCGCTCTCGTCCACCCGAATCTTGCGGACGAAGCCTCCCTTCACGTCCTTCGGCTCTTCCCAGTGGAGAACCAGACGCTCGGCGGCGTAGACCGGGTCGACGGGCCCCGGATCCAGCACGTACGCCGCCACCCCCGCCGGAGCGTGGTCCGGGGCGAGCGAGACCGACGCACGCTCGGCTCCGCTCTCAATCTGGACCCTTACCTTCGAAATCTCCTCCGACGTCGACTCGACCAACGGGAAGACGCGAGCCGGAACGATACGCCTTTCGACCCGCTCCCTGTCCGGTGGGCTCCAGAGCTCGTGCGGAACGAGCGCTCCTCCCGCGTTGAAGACCCGGAGGTCCCCCAGATCGCGACGGGTGGCGCCGCGATAGACGGCGAGCGGGAGTCGGACGCGATAGAGCGGGGCGTCCCTCCGGGGACGGGCCTCGATTCCGTAGGCGAAATCCTCTTTCCGCGGTTGCTGCGCGTGCGCGGGCGCCGCGAGGGAAATGACGAGGGCTCCGGCGAGCGTCCACTTCGTCACGCGCTCAACTCCTCTTCCCGGGGCGGGACCGGAGAGAGGTAGCCGACGAAGAGGAGCAGGATCCCTACCCCGATGAAGGAGACGATGCGCGCCACCGTTCCGCTGTGCGAGAGATCGACGACGAACAACTTGAGAACCACGGCGCCCATGAGCGCGGCCCCCGTGCTCCAGAGGCGACGGAGGCTTCGCTTCGTTCCCGCGACCATGCAACCGAGCCCGGTCAGGGCCCAGAGCACGGCGAGCGCGGACTGGACGAGGACGGAGTCGAACATCGCCCGCGCCTCGAAAGGAACCCCGAGGCCGAAGTGAACGGTCCGGAAGATCACGCCGTGCATCGAGACGAACGACGCGCCGGCGAGAGCCGCGAGGGCGGCGTTCCGGGAAATGCCGTTCGATTCGAGAAACGATGCGCCTCGCGAGAGCCAGGAAAGGAGCGCGAAGACCGCGAGCAGCACCGTGAGATCGATCGGGCTCAGGATCGGAACGTAAGGCAGAGGGCTCGGATCCCACGTTCTCGAGAAACTGCTGGCGACGATCCAGAGCAGGAGGTAGAAGGCCAGCGGTGCTGCGCCCCACGTGAGATAGGCCGGCGGGATCTTTCGTCGCAGGAAGACGACCGCGAGCACGGTGGCGACGGGCACCAATCCCCACATCACGTCTCCCCAGGCGGCTCCGGGGACGGCGCGATGAACGAGATAACTGGACTCCCAGGCGGCGAGGAGACAGCCGATCCAGAGTCCGCCAGCATGCCAGAGCTCTCCGAGACTTCGCATCCGCAGGACGAGCGCATGGACCGCGAAGGCCGCGAGCCAGCCCGCCGCGGTCCATCCCTGGAAGGGGTGCTCGAGGGTGATCCCGGCGTACAAGGCGGCTACCGGCAAGCTCGGAAGTAGCCCGAGCGAGACCTTCTCCAGAAGCGGCCAGGCGAGCCGTCGTGCCAGTGGAATCACGGCGGCGGCAGTGAAGGAGAAGAAGAGAAGCGCCCATCCGAGTAGTCGATCCTCGGTTTCCGCATGGGCTCCCATCTCGTGAAGGCCGTTTCCGAGCCACCAGGCGAGACCCCAGGCGAAGAGCATCCAGAGAAGCGGCCGTTCCTCGGGATGCAGCCGCCCGAGGCGGCGATGGAAATGGAGCGCCGAGGCCAGACCCGCGATCGCGAGCATCACGCCTCCGGCGAAGCGAGCGTTCCAGAACGGGTGAGCACCCGCGGGTCCGGGATCCGCGAGGAACAGGACGCCGGCAACGAGCTGCAGCGCCGCCCCGGAGAGCCGCGGGAGGAGCCGCCGCTGGCGAGCGCCGATCCACACCATCGCCGCCCCCTCGAGAGCCCAGAAGGCCGAGGTGACGAGGTTGTCGAAAGCGAAGGGCACGGCGAGCGTCGCGAACACGATTCCGGTTCCGAGAAAAGACTCGCCGAGATCGCGCGCCGCCTCGGGCCGATACCGGAGGAGAACGAGCGCGAGGGCGACGTAGAAGGCGCCGAACGCAAGAGCGGAGAAAGCCATCCCGTACTCGAAATCGCTCACGAGCGCGTTCTGGAGAACGGCCGTCACCAGGGGCACTCCGAAGACCAGAGTGCCGTCGACGATTCCGTTCCTTCCCTTCGACTGCCGGAGCGCGGCGACGGCGGCGATGGCGACGTAAAGAAGAAAGAAGACGAGGAGGAACGGCTCGGTGGTCGCGAAGTATTCAGGACGGTAGTACTGGTAGCCCCAACTCGCCGAGATGACGAACGTGAAAAGGAAACCCAGGAGGTTCAGGAACCGGTAGCTGCGGAACCACGCGGTCGCGAGGATACCCGCGTTGAGAACCGCATAGTAGGTGAATAGCGCGACGTGGCTGCCCTGGCCCGTCGACGTGAGTACCGGCGCGAGGAACCCGCCGACGGTCGCGAGAGTCGCGAGCGCGAGCGAATCCTGGACGATCGCGAGAACCGCGGAGAGCGTCACGAAGAGAACGAGAAGCCCGAAAGCGGCCGTTCCCGGAACCAGCGTATAGAGGCGGAAAGCAGCGAAGACCGTGAGGTAGAGGATGCCGACGCCGCCTCCCTGGAGCGCGAGCCCGAAGCCCGGACGCTCGGTCCGCGTGCGCCAGCCGAGGCCGAGGAGCACGATTCCCCCGAGCGCCGCGGCGGCGAGACGAATCTCGATCGGCAGGAGCTCGCGCTCGACCGCGTACTTCAATAGAAAGGCGACACCGAAGAACAGGACCACCACGCCCACGGTGACGATGAGGCTCGGCCCCGTGAAGTATGGCATCGCCCAGCTCCAGACTCTTTCGAAAATGTCGGGCTCGCGCTCGACTTGCGCCGAGAAGGCCGGCGGCGGTGGGGGCGTCGCGCGCGGTGGAGGGACGAATGGAGGCGGCGTGTCTCGAACAGGCTCGGCCGTAGGGTGTGGCGGCGGCGCTTGCGGAGGCTTCGGCGAGAAACCCGAGAGCGAGCGCTCGAGGTCTCGAATTCGAGCGCCGTGCTCGAGAACGCTCATGAGGAGGTAGCCAAGGAGACCGCCCTTCAGCGCTCCCGAAGGGCCCCCGATCGAGAAACCAATGACGGCGCCTAGCATCGCAACAACGGCCGGCATCGTGCTGCCTCCTTCCCGACTCTCATGGGGAGAGCGCGGGCGATTCGACGGGTCGTACCCGCCTGGCTTTCCGCAGGAGCAGGGTTCATGCCACGGCGCACCGCCGGAAGCCCTTCATTACGAGAGAGTTTCGATGAGCCGGAGCTGGGCGGAGGAGCAGGGGACGCCCCGTATGTACAGACCGCGAGCATTCAGTGTCTGGCTTGATTCACTGCATTCCATCCCCTACGATGAGAAATTCCGTGTCTCCATCCGTGTCTCGGGCCGCCGTCTTCGTGCTCCTGACGCTCGTTCTGCGGACGGACGCTCTCGCCCGACCGAACCTGGTCCTCATCGCCGCGGACGATCTCGACTGGAATCTGGGCACGCTCGACTACATGCCCAACCTGCACCGATTGCTCGTGCAGCAAGGGCTCACCGTCTCCGACTACTTCGTGACCAACTCTCTCTGCGGTCCGTCGCGGGCGACGATCCTTCGCGGTCAGTACACGCATTCGCACGAGGTCGTCGCGAACACCATCCCCTCGGGTGGATTCGACCGGTTCCTCCGTATGGGCCACGAGGCGTCGACGATCGCCACCTGGCTCCAGGGTTCGGGCTACCGGACGATGCTTCTCGGGAAGTACATCAACGGCTATCCCGAGGGAGGCAGCCGCACTCATCGTCCACCGGGGTGGAGCGAGTTCTTGAGCCCGGTCGACGACGAAGCGTACAAGGGCTTCGGCTATCGAATGAACGAGAACGGCCGAATCGTTTCCTATGGGAATCGCGCGCAGGACTACCTGACCGACGTCCTCGCGCGAAAGGCCGAGGATCTCCTGAGGCGGTCCGGGGGAACGCCTTTCTTTCTCTACGTAGCTCCCTACGCGCCTCACCACCCCTCGACCCCGGCCCCTCGGCACGAAGGGCTCTTCCCCGGAGCGCAGGTGCCGCGCACGCCCTCGTTCAACGAAGCCGATGTGAGCGACAAGCCCGCGCCCCGTCAGGCGCTCGCGGACCCGGAGATCGAGGACGTCGACGCGCTCTACCGCTCGAGGCTCCGGTCGATGCAGGCGGTCGACGAGATGATCGCCGGGCTCGTTCGCGTTCTCGAAGAGCGCGGCCGAATGGGCGACACCTATATCTTCTTCACCTCCGACAACGGCTACCACATGGGACAGCATCGCCTGAGGCCGCAGAAAGCGACGCCCTACGAGGAGGACGTTCGCGTTCCTTTGATCGTGAGAGGACCGGGGATTCCCGCGGGCGAGACCCTCTCGGGCTATCTGGCGGGAAACGTCGACCTCGCGCCGACCCTCGCCGAGCTCGCCGAAGCCGAGATCCCGCATTTCGTAGACGGGCGCTCCCTCGCTTCCCTGCTGCGCGGCGACCGCCCCCCTCCCGGAACCTGGAGGCAGGCATTCCTCCTCGAGCAGTACTCCGACGAGGGTTTGATCGCACCCTCACCTCGATCCGCCCGGCCGGTCTTCGTCGGGCTCCGCACTCTACGCTACAAGTACATCGAGTACTGGACCGGGGTGCGGGAGATCTACGATCTCGATTCCGATCCCTACGAGCTCTCGAACTTCGGAGGCACGGCTCCGCCGGAGCTGGTTGCGCAGCTCTCGTCCCTCCTCCGAAGCTTGTCTACCTGCGCCGGAGCGGCCTGCCGCGCGGCCGAGCGGCCGTAGGGATCGCGGTATGCAGTAATATCCGCGTCCTATGCGATCCACGTTGCGCCGCCCGTCGAAATCCACGGGCTCGACTCCTTCGGGAAGCGCGGAAGCCCGGTGACCGCGCTCGAGAGCCTCGAAGCGGAGTTCCCTGTAGTGCTTGCGATCCCGGTAGCCTGGGGCGACATGGATGCAATGGGCCACGTGAACAACACCGTCTACCTCCGCTATTTCGAGAGCGCGCGGATCGCCTATTTCGAGCGCGTCGGGTTCCTCGAAGAGATGGCATCTTCCGGCGTCGGTCCGATCCTCGCCTCCACGCGCTGCCGTTTCCGCCTTCCCTTGACCTATCCCGATCGCGTGAGCGTGGGCGCGAGCGTGTCGGAGTTACAGGACGATCGATTCCTGATGCTTTATCGGATCCTGAGCGAGTCGGCGGGAGGCGCCGTGGCCGCCGAGGGAGACGGGCTCATCGTGTCGTACGACTACCACCGGAAGCGCAAGGCGCCCCTTCCGCAGCGGGTCCGCGAGCGCATCGGGGAGCTCGAGGGGAGAGAATCCCGGTAGCGGCAACGCGCCATCGCGGCATGGATCTCGGGAGATGTCATGAGAAATGGATCGACACTCGGTTGGCTCGTGGTTGCGCTTTCGACTCTCTCGCCCCCCCTCCGCGGGGAGCCTTCCGCGGAAGTCGAGAAGATCGTCGCCAGGCTCGACAGGGAGTACCAGGCGGCCGTCAATGCCAATGACGCGGCAACGATGGATCGCATTCTGGCCGACGACTTCGTCCTGATCAACGGTCGGGGAAAGATTTTCACCAAGGCCGATCTTCTGAAGGCTGCGCGCGACAAGACGACGGTCTACGAGCATCAAGAAGAGCTCGAACAGAGAGTCCGTGTTTTGGGGAGACACCGCCGTGGTCACCGCCCTGCTCTGGATCCAGGGCACGAGCGACGGCCAATCCTTCGAGCGCAAGCTTTGGTTCAGCGACACCTACGTGCGGACGGTCAATGGGTGGCGCTACGTTCTCGGACAGGCCTCGCTGCCGCTGCCGTCCGAGCCCTGAGCGTCGGCGGGAATCGTTGCGGCGCGTTAACATAGGGGGGCTTCGACCCGTCGTCGCCGGATTCAGGAGCAACGCCAATGCCGACCGCCGCCGTAAAATCCGCGGTCTTCCGCGCCCTGCACACTCCGGGCACGCCCTTCATCATTCCGAACCCCTGGGATGCGGGCTCGGCGCGTGTTCTCGAAGCGCTCGGGTTCCGAGCGCTGGCGACCACGAGCTCGGGCTTTGCGTTGACGCTCGGCAGGCGCGACTACGGTGTGACCCGGGCGGAAGCCATCGCCCATGCGCGCCTCGTCGCCAGTGCCGTCGATATTCCGGTCTCCGCCGATCTCGAGAACGGATTCGGTCCAGCCCCGGAGGACGTGAGTCTGACGATCCGCGAGGCCTGCGGCACCGGCCTCGCCGGCGGTTCGATCGAGGATTCGACCCGCGACCGAGCCCATCCCGTCTTCGAACGGTCGCGCGCGGTCGAGCGCGTGGCTGCCGCCGTCGACGCGGCGCGAACGGTGGGAAGCGGATTCTTTCTGACCGCTCGCGCCGAGGGGTTGCTCTGGGGACAAGGCGACCTCTCGGAGATCATTGCGCGCCTGCAGGCTTTTGAAGAGGCCGGCGCCGATGCTCTCTTTGCGCCCGGTCTTCCCGATCTCGATGCCGTCAGAGCCGTCTGTGCCTCGGTCTCGAAACCGGTCAATGTCCTGGTAACGGGCAAGCTGTCCGGCTGCTCGCTCGAGGATTTCGCCGAAGCCGGCGCTGCGCGGATCAGCGTCGGCGGCGCGCTCGCCTGGTCCGCTTATGGATCGCTCGTGGAAACCGCGCGCGCGGTCCTCGCCGCCGGCCGTTTCGACGCGCTCACGGCGCATGCGGACGGGGCGAAGGCGGTCCGCTCGGCGCTCAAATAGGTTGAATTCCCGGGCCGGCTCCGTTAGAAACTCCTGTCGGTTGCTCGACCTTGTTGAGGAGGGACGCGATGGAAGAGGTCATTTCGAAGATGGTGGCGGATTTCGAGGACGGCCGGATTACCCGCCGGGAGCTGGTGAAGAGCATCGCGCTCGTGGCGGCGTTCGTCCCGGGGTCGGCCGCTGCGAGCCCGAAGCTCGAGACGGGCTTCCGGACGCTCTCGCTCGATCACATTTCCTATCAGGTGGCGGACTACAAGAAGACCCGCGATTTCTACGCCGACCTCATGGGAATGACGGTCTCGGGCGACAACGGCACGAGTCAGTGCGAGCTCAACTTCGGCGAGTCCATTCTCATCGCCCGCAACCATCGAGAGCGACCGGGCCAGCCTCCTCCCGCCGAGCGGAAAGGGACGGTCGATCACGTCGCCTACAAGATCGACGACTGGGATACCGCGAGGGTGAAGGCCGCGCTCGAGCGGCGCGGACTGACGCCTCGACTGGATAAAGGCGGCGACACCCCGAACTACGTCAGCTTTCACGTGGAGGACCCGGACGGCTTCGACCTCCAGATCAGCGGCATCGCGAAGCCTGGAGATACGGAGTACGAGAAAGCGCCTCGCTGAGAGCTCCGGGATTCCGGAGCGCGAGCGCGATCGGGCAACCCCACTCGTCGGTGCCTGAGCCAGGACAGGCTCCCGAGCCTCGCCGCGAAGGCCTCTCGAATCGAGCAGTCTCCGACTCCGGCTCGGCTAAAGCTCGCACCCCTTCTCTAAATTGACGGCGCGCTCGATACGCGCCGAGCGCTAGTCGCCCGGTCTCGTCAAAAGCGGAATGTCCAGATCTTCACGGGGCCGACCGTCTTTATCGGCATCGCGTACCCGCTTACGTCCTGAAGCCCGGTCGCCTCGGCCATCAGCGCGGATACGGGCGCACCACCCCCGGTGCGCTCGGCGTACTCCGCGACTTCCGCGTCCTCGGCAGCAGCAGCGCGGGTCAGGATCCAACCGAGAACCAGCTGCTCCTGCTCCGGTAGCGTCGGCAGCCAACCCTTCAGCCGCTCGGTGACGGCCTCGACGTCCCCCGACGTGATCTTCCCCAGTTTCTTCGCTTCATCCGGCATGTCCGTTCCTCCTTATGGCTTATGGTTGTACTTCGATCCTCGACCCTTTTTTGCTCGCGGCAGCTTTTATCTCGTCTCTACCTCTGGCGCTCAGGCGCAGCTCGCCGTCGGTCGCGAGCGTCGCCGCCATGTCATCCAAAAGAGGCGCCAGCCCGCAACAGCGGCCGTCGTAGCCCGGCAGCCGCCGCTCGCCGCCATAGCGGTCGTGCGGGCAGCCCCCATGACACACCGCGAACCGGGGGCACGCCCGCATGCTGTCCACAGCCCGACGGTTTTCCTCGCGGACCGCGGCCAGGCGCTCCGAGCGCTGGACGGCTCCGAGGCCCCCGTTGAGCACTTGACCGAAGGCGTACTCACTGTCGCCGATATACTTGTCGCAGGCGGACACCTCGCCCGTGGGCTCCACGGTTAAATAGTGGCCAAAGCATTCGCCGGCGAACACGCAGATCTGCGGCGGATCCCCGCTGAGCTGCCCCGCCAGGTCGGCGAGCTCGCGCACGACGATGCGGTCCCGGTACTCCTGAAGCCACGCGTGGAACGTGTCGCGCAAGAACTGGACGAAGCGCGGGAACGGGAGGTAGTCGCCTCGAACCGGCGCCCCCGGTGGAACGTTCTCCGGGAGGACGTTCAGGAGCGCAACGCGCCCTACACCAATCTCGACCAGGTAGTCGAGCATGCGCTTCGCCCCCGCCGCAAGCACCGCCTCGTCCACGACCATGAGCACGCCCCAGCGATTGAGGCCGGACGCCTGCAAGCGCTCCAACCCCTCCCGCACTCGCGCCGCAGTGGGCCGCGACGCCGCGTCGAGGCGACGGGCGTCGTGGATCTCAGGCGGCCCGTCGAGGCTGACCCCCACGCCGAAGTCGTTCTCGCGGAGGAACGAAAGCCACTCGTCGCTGAGCCGCGTTCCGTTCGTCTGCAGGTTGTTCTCGACGGCCTGGCCCGGTCGCCGGAAGCTCTCCTGCAGCCAAAGAGCCTTGCGGTAGAACGAGAGCGGCAGAAGCGTCGCCTCGCCGCCGTGCCAGACGAAGTCGATGGAGCGCGCGCTCGGATCGCGCAGCGCATCGCTCGTCGCGCGCGCCAGCACAGGAAACGTCATCTTCTCGTTCGGCCCCGCCCGCCAGCTGTGGCAATAAGTGCAGCGCAGATTGCACAGCCGCGTCGCCTTCATGATCATCGTCACGGCGGCGCCGCCCGACGGCGGCGGGTCGGGCGCGGCGCTCAGACGCTCGTAGACCTCGACCTCGGCGGGCGTTAGCACCGATGCGGGCGCGGCGACGGCCGTCGCTCGCTGCGCGCCCGCCGCGCGATGGAGCAGCAGGCGCAAAGCGGCCTGTTCGCGCGGGGGCAGGCTCTCGCCGAACGCTTGGAGCCGCTCGGCGGCCCGCGCCACCGCCTCGGAGTCGAAGCGCGGCCGCTCGTCTTTCGCCAGTCCGACTACCTCCTTCACCAGTTCCCGTTCACGGGCAGGGCCAGGCCGAGGTAGCGTCCCTGCTCCTGCACCATGAGCCCCAGCTCGCAGAACCGGTCGAGCGCCCCTTCGACGGTCCCGGCGTCCACCTCCACCCCTTGCTGCGCCCGAAGCATCTCCGCCACACTCGCCGGCGTGTGGTCCGTGTCGCCGCAGAGCTCATAGACGGCGGCCTCGAGGCCCTGGAAAGAGTGGGCGCGCGGGGCGTTGGCCTCGCGCCGGTCGATGAACTGTATCCAGTCGGGCGCCCGTTGGTACACGAGCACCGGCGGCCGCTTCGCCACCCAGCGGTCCTGCCAGTCCTTTATTGAAGTGCCCAGTCCCTCGAGCGACTCCTGGGGAACCGTATCCCCCATCCCGTAGTTGAAAAAGTAGGCTATCTTCCGCAGGTCGATTTGGTCCTCGGGGTAGACGAAACGGTAAGCGGGCCAAGGTGCCACGTCGCGCACCGGAAACGACGGGTCTGTGAAATAGGGACTGAAGCGCTCCAGCCAGATCGGTCCACCGCCCACCGGCGGCGGCAGGTGGAGGATCATCGGGATCAGCCGCACCTGCTCCTCGTAGTCCTCTCGCGTCTCGCCCGGGAAGCCGTTCAGCAGGTTCCAGGCCACTTGGATCCCGTAGTAGTGCGCCCACTTCAAGAGGCGGAGGTTGAGCAGCATGGTCGTGCCCTTGCGCATCAGGTTCAGCACGTGCGTGCTGAGGCTCTCGATGCCGGGCTGGATGATCCGCACGCCGGCGCGCGCCAGGGTCCGGAGTTGCGTGCGCTTCAGGTTGGCCTTGACCTCGTAGAAGACCTGGTAGTCATACCGCTCGTCGATCAGCCCGCGGCAGAGTTCCTCGAGGTAGCGCACGTCTAGGATGTTGTCGACCGCTTCGAAGTTGACGATCTCGGTAGCGGGCGGACATCCGGCGCAGCTCGTCGTGGACGCGCTCGGGCGACTTCGAGCGGTAGGTCATGCCCAGCGCGTTGAGCCCGCAGAACGTGCAGTGGTGCTTCTCTCCCCACCAGCAGCCGCGCGAGTTCTCGAACAGGAGCAGGGGCATCGCCTGTCCCAGCACCCGCTCGCGCCCGAGCCGCGAAAGCTCGGAGAAGAAGTCGTCGTAGTCCGGGTCGGGCAAACCGTCCAGGTTGCGCACCAGCGGCGCCGAGCCGTTCTTCACGACTGTGCCGTTGACGCGGCCCGCCACTCCAGGCACCGCGAGGACGTTCTCGCCGCGCGCCAGGCACGCGAGCAGATTCGGCAGCGCCTCGTCTCCCTCGCCGACCACGGCGTAGTCGATCCAGGGGAACGCGCGCACGTACTCCGGCCCCATCTCACCGTCGAAATTCGCGCCGCCGAACACGATCACCACGTCCGGGTGCCGCTCCTTGATGCGGCGCGCCAGGGCCAGAGCGGCCACGTTCTGCTCGAAGGTCGAGGTGAAGCCGACGACCGCGTATGCCCCCCAATCGCTCGCCGCGGCCCAGCGCTCGACCAGCGCCGGCAGTGTGTCGTTCCGCAGGCGACAAAGGTCCTCGAAGCTGCGGCCGAGCTTCTCGCACGTTTGTGCGATCCTCGGGTGGGCCTCACGATAGGCTTCCTCGTCGTCCCGCGGGCCGAAGGCAGCGACCGAGAAGAGCCACTCGCCGAGCAGATGGTCCCAACGGGCGTCGGCCAGCTTGCGGTAGACGTCATGGCCTATCTCAATCGCCACCTCGAGGTTGAGATAGAAGACGTCGACGGAATAGCCGGCGCGTGCCAACCCCGCCTTGAGCAGCCCGCATTGAATCGACGGCCGCTCCGAGGCGGCGAAGGGCATGTTCACGAGCGCGACACGCAAAGACTGAACGCGGGGGTCCGGGCCGGCGACGGCCGTTTCCGAAGTGCGCGCGGACGATGCTGGCGACATCGAGACCATTTCAGCGATCCAGCCCGTGCCTGACACGGCCGGGAGCCCCCTACAGCCGCTTCAACACCGGCGCTGGGACGGCGCTATCCTCGCCGTCAATGAGGGCGGGATGCTACCATGGCGCCGCGAGCGAGTCCAGCATGCGCGTCGGTCCTTACCAGGTGATCGAAACGGCCTACGTCGGTGCGTTCTCTGTCGTCCACCGCGCTCGGGACCGCAGGTTGCCGCGCGACGTTGCCGTCAAAAGCCCCCGGCCAGGCGGGATCGCGCCGGCGCTTGCGCGGCGCCACGCGATGCGCGAGGCGCGGCTGCGCGCGGTCGTGGCGCACCCCTGCGTGCTGCCCATTTGCGGTCTCCTGCGCGCGGGCGAAGTCCCCCTTCTGATAGGGCCGTGGCTCGCCGGCGGCTCGCTCCGTGATCTGGGATCGTCGCCGATCTCGGCCGCGCAGGTGCTCGCTCTCGCGGAGGGACTCGGAGGCGTCCTCGACGCTCTGCACGCGGCCGGCTGGTGGCACGGCGACGTAAGTCCGGGCAACGTCCTTTTCCATCGGCGGCCCGACGCCGGGGGCGCGCCGTGCCAGCCGGTTCTTACGGACTTCGGAACAGCCCGGCGGATCGGGGCGCCTGGCGCGTTCCGCGGCAGCCTCGTCGGCACGCCGCATGTCACGGCGCCCGAGGTCTGGACGGGTCGCCCGGTGGACGGCCGCGCGGACCTCTACAGTCTCGGTGCTTTGCTCTACCACGCACTCACGGGCGAATGGCCGTTCGACGAGGCGGACCCCGCCGCTTTCGCCGATCTCCACCGCGCCGCGGAGGTGCCACGGCCTTCGGACAGAACGCCGGGTGCCGGGCGCGCCGTGGACGGCGTGATCCTGAGAGCACTTGCCAAGGCGCCGGACTCGCGCTTTTCCACCGGTTTTGAGCTTGCGGCCGCTCTGCGGGACGCGATGCTCGTCGACAGGCTGCGTCCAGCCGACTCTCCGCGGGCTCGCGCACGCTCGGCGCGGCCCGACGCAGGGGGGCAAGCCGGCGGTTCGCGGGCGATTGGCCGAGAAGCCATCGCGGCCGCAGGCGAGCGTCTGGAGCGCTTCGCCGAGAGCCTCGACGAGCGGGAGCAAGCCGCATTGCGGCTCTTGCTGCGGCGTTCCGCGGCGGCTGCAGCCAACGCCCGTGCCTGGAACGAGATCGATCGGATCGCGATGCAAGTGCTCGCACCCGGCGCCGCGCTCGTCGCGCTCGAAGAGTGCGGGGCCGCGGCTGCGCTCGCTGCCGGGCACCAAACCCCCGCCGATGTGGCAGGAGCCTGCGCGGCACCCGTGCGGCCGATCTCCCGCCTGCTAGAACTGCTGGCCGCCGTCGGCCTTCTCGCACGTGAAGGCGACCGCTACCTGCTGCCGCCCGGCGCGGCGGCAGTGTACGCTTCGGACGAGCGCGCCCGCCCCCTGCATGACGCCGCCGCGTTCTGGGCGCACCTCTCGCGATGGGCAGCCACGGGCGAGCCGATCACGCACATGGATGGCACCGACGGAGGGGCGTACGTCAAAGCTTGCATGCGGCTCGGAATCCTCGCCGCTCCCGCCGCGCACGAGCTGGCCGAGGCGCTCGTCGCGCGCGGCCGTCTGCCGCCGCGGGGGAGAGTTCTCGACGTCGGCGCGGGCTCGGGCGTGTGGAGCTTCGCCCTAGCCGCAGCGGCACCCGGAGTGAGCGTGACGGCGCTCGATCGCCCCCGCGTGCTCGAGGAGACCCGGGTGCGCGCCCGGACCGCCGGGTTGCTGGATCGTTTCCAGGAGCTGGCGGGCGACTGGCGGAATGTTCCCCTCCCAGCCGGCGGATTCGACGTTGCCTTGCTTGGGAACATCTGTCACCTCGAGCCGCCGCAGGACGTGCTGCGCTTGTTTCTGCGAGTGCAGGGGGCGGTTCATCCCGGTGGAGTCGCCGTCGTCATCGACACAATGCCGGAGCCGGGGAGCACCGCGCTGGGCCCGCTGTTGCAGGATTTGCACCTCGCCCTGCGAACGCCGGGCGGAGGCGTTTACGACCGAGCCCGCTATGCGGCATGGCTGAGTGAGGCGGGGCTGGACACTCTCGACGTCGTGCCCCTGCGGAGCACCGGGGGCAGTCTCACGGCTCTCGTCGCGCTCTGCCAGAAACCATCCGGAGGGCCTGCCGAGTGAGTGGCCGGGGCCGATGTCGACGCTGACGATCAAGAACGGACCGCTCGAGGGTGCATGGCAGACCTCCTCCGGGAAGGGCGTGGCCGTTCACTTCCTGGAGGGCTCCTATCCGGCTCGGCGCGCGGCGGCCGAGATGAGGGACGCGGAGAGAGCCATCGCCGCACTCGAAGAGCTGCTGGCTCCTCCGCTCGAGCATCGCGGCCGGCCGATCGACATCTACTGCACCGATGCCGTGGCTTCTGACGTGGACCTTGCCGACGCCCGCGCCGCGGCGCCCGCGGTAACCGCCGAGCAGGGCATTCTGCGGGTCGTCCAGCCCGACGCGCCGGCAGAAGCGATAGCCTACGCGCTGACCCGCCGGCTCGTCGGCCGCTGGTTCGGTCAGAAGGCTGCGCGCGCAACGTTGTTCGTGAACGGGATCGCCGGGGTCGTAGCCGGCAGGACCGGAGCCGCCCCGAATCCCGGGGACACCGACCAATGGGTGCGGGACGAGCGGGCGGCCGGTCGTGACGTCTCGATCTTCACGCGCGAGCGCGAACGAGCCGCCGCGGCCTATCCGGACGCCGCCGATCCGTTGGCAACCTCATTTCTCGGCTTCCTGATCGAGGCGTACGGCGCGGAGCGGCTGAGGGGGTTTCCTGGCGGCGTACGATCCCGAGCGTCGCGACCAGGCTGCGGCGGAGGCCTATCAACGTCCGCTCGGATCGCTCGAGGAGCTGTGGCTCGCCAGGCTGAGCGACACCTCGGGCTCCCGGTCTGCCTTTCGGGTGCTCTTCCGTTACCTGCTGCCGCTCATCAAGCCGCACGGGCTTCGCTGGGCGGAGATCGCCGTCTACATGCTCCTCGGCGTGGCTTACACGGTCACGATCCCGCTGGCGTTCAAGTACCTCTTCGACACGGTCATTCCCGGCGGAAGCCTGCGCCTCCTCGCTCTCTTCGTCGCCGCCCTCCTCGGCATCCTGGTCGCGCACACGCTGGTCACGGTGCGGCGGTCGTACGTGACTGCCCTCGTGAACCAGCGCATCTTGCTGGGGCTGCAGGAGCGGATGTTCGAGCGGGCTCCAGCGGCTCTCCCACGATTTTTATGCCCGGGCCAAGGTCGGCGACCTGATGTCGCGGCTTTCCAACGATCTGAACGCCGTGGGGGACGCGATCACCGCTGTGCTGGCCCAGGGCGTCTTCCTCGGACTGAGCGCCTTCGCGGCTGCGATCACCGCCTTGGTATTGAGCCCGCTGCTCGGTGCGCTCGTGCTGGTCGTCGTGCCGCTCTTCTCGTTGAGCTACCTCGTTCTGCTGTCGCGCCTCCGGCGCGCGAGCCACGAGGTGCAGGCGACATACGGGCAGGTCGCGGCCGCGATCCAGGAGAACCTCTCGGCGCACTCCCTGATCAAGGCGTTCGGTCTCGAACGGCGCGCCATCAGCTTCTATCGCGGTCGGCTGGAAGCTCTCCTGGCGGCGATCCTGCGCGTGGCGCTCCTCGCCTCGCTCTTCGAAGGCAGCGTCGGGATGGCCGTTACACTCGGCCAACTGCTGGTGATCGGCGTGGGCGGCTACCTGGTGATCGAGGGGTCTCTCACCCTCGGGACGCTCGTCGCGTTTGTAGGGCTCCTGCCGGCCTTCTTCCAGCCGATCGTCGCGCTCTCCAACGTGGGCCAGCAGGTCCAGCAGGCGGCAGCAGCGATGGACACGGATGCTCGAGGTCCTCGAGCATCCGATCGGGGTCTGCGACGAAAGCGGCGCGGTGGTGCTTGCGCCGGTCTCCCGTGAAATCCGCCTGGACAACGTCTCGTTCGCGTACGACTCCCCGCGGTGGATCCTCCGGAACGTCAGCATGACGATCCCCGCCGGCTCCCACGCCGCCATCGTTGGTCTCTCCGGCTCCGGGAAGAGCACGATCGTGAACCTCCTGCTTCGTTTCTGGGACCCTCAAGAGGGTCGCCTGCTAATCGACGGCCGCGACGTCCGCGAGCTCACGCTAGGCTCGCTCCGCGGGCAGATCGGCCTCGTCTTCCAGGACACGTTCGCTTTCGACACGTCGCTGCGCCAGAACATCGCGCTCGCCCGGGAGGGCGCGACGGACGCCCAGGTCCTGGCTGCGGCGAGGGCCGCGCGGCTCGAGAGCTGGGTGGCGTCGCTCCCCGCCGGCGCCGACACCGTGCTCGGCGAGCGCGGCGTGCGCATGAGTGGCGGTCAGCGCCAGCGGCTTGCCATCGCGAGAGCTCTGCTGCGCGACCCGAGTATCCTCATCCTCGACGAGGCGACGAGCGCCCTGGACGCGCAGACCGAGGCGGGAGATCCTCGAGACTCTGGACGAGCTGACGAAAGGGAGAACGACGATCAGCATCACGCACCGGCTCTCGCTTGCGGCGCGGAGCGACCGGATCTTCGTCCTGGAGCAAGGCCGGATCGTCGAGGAGGGCACCCACGCGGAGCTGGCCCGTGCGGGAGGGCCGTACCAAAGGCTCTACGACGAGCAGGCGGTCTACCTCCGCGCCGGCCTGTCACCGATCGCCATCGAAGTGGCCCGCCTTCGCACGATTCCGCTTCTCAGCGCGTTAGGGCCCGCTGAGCTCGCCGATCTCTCCGAACGGCTGACGGCGGAGCGGTACCCGGCCGGACAGGAAGTCGTCCGCCAGGGCGAGGAGGGCCGCAAGCTGTATCTCATCGCCAGCGGGCAGGTCGAGGTGGTCGCCGTCTGCGGCGGCAGGGTGCTGCGGGTCAACACGCTGAACCCGGGAGATTACTTTGGAGAAATGGGGCTTCTCGCGGACGAGCCGCGGGCGGCGACCGTGCGCACGATGGTGCCATCGGAGCTTTACAGCCTCGCGCGCGCCGACCTGCTCTCACTGCTCGAGCACGACGCTCACGCGCGTCAAGCCGTGGAGGAGACCATCGCCGCCCGGCGCCGGGCGCTCGCAGAAGCGACTGAGGCTGCGAGCCGGTGAGCGCGAGGCAACTCGGGCTCGAGCGTCGAGGCAGGGACAGACCGGTGAAAGAGCCGGTGCCCCATCCCGTTGGTTCGGGAGGCTGAGGCCGGGAGGAACCTGCAGCATGAGTGAACTGAATGACGCCGAAGCTCGAGCGGCTCTCGCACAAGCACGAGACGCGATCGCGCGGCAAGCCTCCGAGATTGAGCGCCTCCACGAGGCACTGAGGATCGCGGCCACTGCCGGAATCATCGGCTCGCCTGTCACGCACTCGCGGCTCCTCGAGATGATTGTCGAGACCGGAGCCCACGTGATTGGCGCGCGCGCCGGCGCACTGTTCCTCGTCGCCGAAGACACGAACGAGCTCATCTTCGAGGTGGCCACCGGGTCCAAGGCGGAGGCCGTGAAGAAGTTCCGCGTCCCGCTCGGACACGGTATCGCGGGGCTCGTTGCCGCCAGCGGCGAGGCGATCGCGATTGCCGACGCCGGAAGCGATCCGCGGTTGGCCTCGGACATCGCCGAGAGCGTCGGCTACGTCCCACAGACGCTCCTCT
>CAVQUX010000007.1:0-10519 GCA_963716925.1 uncultured Acidobacteriota bacterium
CGGAATCCGGCGAGCCGGTGATGGGGTAATCCTTGCCATCGAAGTTGGCGGTGTACTGCGTGAGCGTCGGCTTTCCCTCGGCATCGACCCCTTTCGCGGTGTACTTCACGCCCGCTCCCGAAGCCTCGTACGTCCGCGTCTGGCTTTTCGGCGCTGGACCCGGGCTGAACTTCGATTTCGCGACGTTGAGCTCCCAGGTTCCCATCATTGGATCGGTGGTCTGCGCCGAGACTCCTTGGGTGTATAGCAAGACGCCTAGCGATGCTCCAAGAATCGATAGATGCTTCATTGGACTCCTTCTTGTTGGTTCCGGGGCGATGCGCGGAGTCGAAGGCGCGCGCAGGTGGCGCAAAGGTTGAGGTAATCGACGGGAGGCAGACTCTGCAAGGATCGCGCTGAGCGCCCGATCGGACGTCCGCGCGCGGCACCGGAAATGAGTGCTTATCCTACCGATCGGCAGCCGGAGTTTCAAATCGCACGGTCCCCCCCGCATCCGACGACACTCTGGAAAAGGAACGAAGGTTGGTGGCGCGGGCGGGAGTTGGCCCCAGCATTGACGGCCTGTGCGCCAAGGGCGTAGTGTGTCCGGCGACCGGAGACAGCGCGACCACGAGAGGCATCGGGGGCTCGCATCCAATGCGCCACCTTCGTGTCGCAGGTTGACAGCGGGGTTGGAAGTTCTCCGCTCTCCCGTCTACGGCGACTCCGAAGTCGTCGCTACGGACGAAAAGGGCTGTTGGTTGATTGGAGGATCAATGATGACCAACCTGTGCCGACGCACAGCTGCGGCGCTGCTGGTGATTGCTGTTCCGGCGGGGACCGCCGCGCAGGAAGCGTTGACGGTCCCCCGGGACCTCACCACGATCGCTTGCAGCGACGCCCAGCGTCAGCTCTGGGATGCCGCGCGCCAGGACCTTGGCGTCGCAGGGCGGGATCCCCTCGCCGGCGTTCTGGGGTACAGGGCCGCCGACAAGAACTTCGCGAACGACACCGCGAAGATCCTGCTCAACATCTTCTTCCCCACGGTCGCCGGGGAGATCGTTCAGGGAGCCCTGAGGGCATTCTGGTCGCCGATCACCGGACAGCGCGAGACGGTCTGCGGGCGGGTCGCCCGCTACGATCGATACGACCCTGAAGACAAGGAGCTGGATTGGTGCTTGTATCTCGTTCCCGAGACGGGTCGCTCCGTCGAGCTGGTCGAGCTCGCCAAGCAGGTCGGCACCCCCGATTGCGGGGATGGTATCGCGAACTGCGTCGAGGCCGAAGTGACCGCGGTGTCTTCGCTGCATCAGGGATTCCACTATTTCCCGGATGTGAGGTCGGCGCCGGGATACCCGGCGCCGCAGGCCTGCGCTAACGGACCGTTCGTCGCCGACCGGGGACACGGGAACCATGCCGAGGTCCATCCCGCCCAGCTGCTCTGGTGGCGTGACGAGTGCGCAGCCTGGGACCCGAAGACCTGTGCCCGAAGCACATTGAACATGATGAT
The DNA here is from genome assembly GCA_963716925.1 of uncultured Acidobacteriota bacterium. Lineage (GTDB taxonomy): Bacteria > Acidobacteriota > Vicinamibacteria > Marinacidobacterales > SMYC01 > DAISKN01. The sequence goes on from CAVQUX010000007.1 coordinate 1,490, forward strand.
CGTCCAGGACGATTCCGATCGCTACGACGGCGGAGTGGACTTCGCCGCCACCCCCAACGCCCCGGCCGGGTGGCGACCGTGGGCGGAGTCCCCGGTCGGCGGGGAGTTTCGGATCGCGCTGAGCTTCCCTCCCCTGGCCAGGACACCCGGCGTCTATTTCGTGTTCGAGGACTCAGGCGAACGAGTCGTGACCTCGACTGCGAGCGGTCTCGCACCCGCCGGTCCCACGGTCATCGAGCGCGGAGGTGAGGCTCTCTATCGAGCCGCGCTCATCGGCAATTCGGACCGCATCCGGATTGGATTCGAAGAGGTTTGCTGGGACGGCAGCGACCTCAGAGGTTATCTAAAAGTATCCGCAGCCGTCGGCGAAGGCGACAATCCCGGCTATCAGTTGATCAAGGGAATCGCCGCGATTGACCCCGTTCCCCGGAAGCCGATCGAGATGCTCGCCTCCCGCGTGACGCGTGTGTACAGAGGGGAGTGGCTCGGGCGGAACGTGCTCCTCGCTGACCTCGACGTCAGCGCGCGGGCGGATGCAGTCGTTGGCGCACAGGTTGTCGCAGGTCGGGGTGAGTTTCGCCGAGAGATTACCCTCTCGGGACGACCCGGCGGCGGCAGCGGCGAAGGGACGCCGACCCAGGGCGTGCCGGCGGGAGAGGGAGTGACAGTCGTCGCTGGCGAGAGCTCGTTGACTGTGCCCGGAGCTCGACTGGATCTGCGCGTCATCGCGATTCCCGAGAGGCCCCCTGTCCGGCTCACCGCCCGGGCTGGTATCGCGTCCTTCGCCCGCTCCGCGGGAATCGACGCGGGCCTGGTTTCCGGCGGGCGAGCCCGCGTGGCTCAGGTCGAGTCATGGCGCGTTGGCGTCTTGCCAAGGTATGTACCCTTTCGCGACGGGCGTGTGTTGCGCGAAGAAGAGGGGCCCGTCTCCGAGGCGGTGAACGAGGCCTTGGCGGCAGCGTTGCAGGGAACTGAGCAAGCGGTTTTTCAGGGACGACCGTTCGAGGCCCAGTGGGAAGTTCGCCCGACGTCCGGAGAGCTCGGCGGCACGGAGATCAAAACGGCCCAGCGGCCAACGGTTCTCGGAATCGACACGCTCCAGGTTCAATTCGACGTCCGACCGACGTCGGCCATCGAGGGCGCCCGGGTCAGCCTTCGAGGCAGCGATCGGGTAGTCAGCGAGTTCTCGAGCGAGACGGTGGTGCCGCGCTACGTCCTCGAGGCCGACGATCCCAACGTCCTCGCGAACGAAGTCACGAGCATTGCGTGCAAGGCGAAGCCTTGTGATGGCCTCATCGGCAGGGTTCAAGCTCTCGCGGCTCGAGCGGTTGAAGATCGGGTCGTTACGCCCGCCGAGCTTGCCGAAATACTCTCGTCCCGCTGAGCTTTCAAGCACGCGATGACGTGACCCACGCCACCGCACGAGTCGCTAACGCGCACCGAGAACCGCGACGGCCCGGGCCTCACCTGTCACCGCAAAGCCCGGTCGGCGTCAAGCGCGGAGTCCACCTCGGTCCAGACCGGATACGAGGTCGGAGGCTTGAACTGGCTCATGAAGACGAAATTGAGGCGCCGCGCCGGATCGACCAGCCACATCGTGCCGGCCGCACCGTTCCAGCTCACGGCGCCCGCCGCATCGTGCGGCGTCTTGCCTCCGGCGGCAACGCGCATGCCCGCGCCGTAGCCCCGCCCTCGTAGCGCACTGCCGCCGGCAGCAGATTCGAGCGGGCGAGGCGCGCCGTTTCGACCTTCATGACGCGCATGCCGTCCAGCTCGCCGTCGCCGTTGAGCATCGCACCGACGCGGGCGAAGTCGTGCGCCGTCGAGACGAGGCCCGCACCGCCGGCAAGCAGCGTCGACGGCTTCAGGAAGACGCTCGTCTCTCGCGGGTCGAGGGGCACGAGGCCGTTGGGCGTGACCGTGTAGTTGGTCGTGAGCCGCGACACGGCGGCCGCCGGTACCTGAAGCCCGTGGACGCCATCTTCAGCGGCTCGAAGAGGCGCTCGCGGGCGAAGACGTCGAGCGGCTTGCCGCTGACGCGCTGAATGACCAGGCCCATGACGTCGAGGCCAACCGAGTAGCGCCACACCCTGCCCGGCTCCGCTGCGAGCGGTACCTCCGCGATGCGCCTCACCATGTCGTCGAGGCCAACCGCCTGCGGACCGTACCCGGGCCGCGTCAGGCCCGCGCCGTAGTTGCCTGGCGTGATGCCGCGGACGCGATAGGCCGCCGAGAGCGCATCGGTGTCGTGCAGTGGTGTCCAGTAGGCCAGGCCGGCGGTGTGCGTCAGCAGGTGGCGGATGGTCATCGTCTGCGTCGCCGGTCGCGCCTCGAGCCCCTTGCTCGGGTCGATGGCGACCTGCGGCTTCCGCAACTCGGGGATGAGGTCGCCGACCGGCTGTTCGAGGCGCAGCTTCCCTGCTTCGACGAGCAGCATCGCTGACAGGCCCGTGACCGACTTGGTCATCGAGTAGATGCGGCAGACGCTGTGCTCGTCGAAGGCGGCCCCCGCATCAAGGACGATGCGCCCCGCCTTGAGATAGGTCAGTGGCGCCCCGCCATCTGCCACGGCGACGTAATCGGCCAGCAGCTCCTGCAGCGCCGGTCGCGGACGCGCGGCGGTCGTCTGCCCCCGACCGAAGGCCAGACGCGCGGCGCCGAGCGGCACAGCGGCAAGCGTGGCGACGAAATGACGGCAATCCAACATGCCTCCCCGGGGCGGACTGGAGCGTAGCCGTCCACAGATTACAGCACCGGGAGTGCTCCGCGCATTGTCCCGGCGACCGCGTTCCGCTGCCATCCGGTAGATGAACTGCTCGAACGGATCCCCAAGCCATCGCGCCCTCGAGCGGTTCGACGGAGATGCCCATCTCGTCCCGGTCCTCTGTCCCGTCGTTTACATTGAGGCCGTGCACCGTAGAGCCAACAAGACCTCGAAGTATCGTGCATCGCTCAGCTGTTTGGCGAGTCACCGGTCACGTCTCCCCGAGCCTCGGTCGTGAGCTGCGTCACGAGAGTTGGGAGGGAGAGCTGGGAGGGCTCGATGCGCTGGTGGCTGCAAGATTCCTCGATGAGCCGACTCGCCAGGGCGCCGCTCTCCTGGAGCGCCAGCATCCAGCCGACAACGTAACGGCTGAAAAGGTCGAGCAGAACGTAGAGATAGTAGTAGGTCCACTTCGCCGGCCCAAGAAGCTTCGTGATATCCCAACTCCAGACCTGATTCGGGGCCGTCGCGAGAAGCTGGGGAGGCGCGTAGTTCGGATGCCGGAGCAGGTTTCGTCGTTCCCGAACCTCCTTGGCGGAGTCGAGGATGCGGTACATCGTCCGGGTCGAACACAGGTAGGTCTTGTCTTCATCGAGAAGCCGGGCATAGACCTCGGACGGAGGCTGGTCCATGAAGCGCTCGGAGTTCAAGGCATCGAGAACCTGTTGACGTTCGGCGGCGCTCAGGGCCCGGGCCGGAGGTTTGCGAGGGGAACGAGCTCGCTCGGGATGTTGTCTGCGGTACCAAGTGGCCCGGCTGACTCCGAGCGCGGCGCAAGCCATGACCACGCCAACTACCAGAGCGAGCTCGTTCACGCTGAACATCAGTTCTTCTCGTCGTCCGGGCTCTCCAGCGGGATCCCCAGGAGTTTCGAGACTTTTTTTTGAACCGAGATGATGATCTCCGCCTGCTCGAGCCGCTTCCGAAGCCGGCTGTTCTCCCGCTCGAGCTCCTTCACTCGCGGATCCACCACCCGGGCTTTGGGTCCTCGCTTCTTCGAACGCAGGGCCGCTCGAGTTCCCTGCTCCACTTCCCGGCGCCAGGCGGTCAACAGCGACGAGTACAGCCCCTCGCGCCGGAGAAGGGCGCCGATCTCTCCGGGCTGCTTGCACCGCTCGGCTTCCCGGACGATCCGTAGCTTGTATTCGGCCGTGAACTTACGCCTTTGGGCTTTGGCAGGAACTTCCGGGTCCGGGACACGTTCGGCCAGGCGGGGCCTCGACAGCGCCTCCGCCTCGGTAACTCCAGTCGCGCTACGCGCTCCGTCCGTTTCCGAGGAATCTTCGACCTGCGTTTTTCTGGGAGAGGGGATCATGCAACATCACTCCTCCGCCCTCTACATTAAACTCAACGAGGCTTCCTGTCTCACGCACATTGGCACAGAGGGACACTCCAACTCCGCGGAGTCTTTTCGAAAGGGCTAATAGGGCGGCCGCACGCTCTTGCTCCTCGAATACTTGAACTGTGCGGCGCTCGATGACGACGTCGAAGGGACCGGGACATACTGTGATATCCAGCAGGTCGCCGACGACGAACTCGACGCTTCCGCCTGGCCGACGCAGCTGTGTACGACAGAAAGAACCGCGCTCATGTGGATCGCCCGGAAACGCCTCTGCGAAGCGCGCGGCAACAGGCGAGATGTCCAGTGCGGTTACATCACAACCGGCCTCCGCGAGTGCGCGAGGCTCCTGCGAGACTCTATTCCCCGCACAAAGTACCGTTCGCAGACCGTACTCGGCCATCACGGTTATTAGTAAATCATCGCTGTTGGCAGCAGGCTGAGCAATGGGAGCCGGGAACGTGGGGAAGACGTCGTCAGTTCCTTCAGAAAGACGAGCCTGCCACCATCGATCCCACGACTCGGAATCCGGTGTTCCCATCTCGTGTTTCCTTGTCTACGAGAGCTAAGCAGCGGGCGGCTACTGAGAGCGAAGTATACGCCCCGTGCACGTGAGTATTGCGCTCGAGTTCCGTGGTGACGGCCGTAGACCAATCAAGTCCTCTTCAGGTCGTCTGACCGCTTGATTCGCCTCTCCGACACGACTAGATTTCCATCTTGAAAGAGGCCTCCAGAAATGGCCCTCACGCCCGGCACTCGCATCGGTCCCTACGAATCCTGTGTCCAATTTTAGGGGCGGCATGAGTGAGGCCTACGAAGCGATCGACCCTCGTCTCGAGTGCGCGGTTACCGTCAAAATTCTCCCACGTGACATGAGCTCTGACCCCGACCACTTCGGGCTCGCGAAGCTCGCGGCAGAGACACGGCCTGTGGCCTCAGAGTCGCTGGCTCATTCCCGTTGGGCGGACTGAACGTATTAAGCGCAGGGATAGCAATGACAACGAACCAAGAACGCGACCTGTCGCAGCGCCTGGCGAGGCTGAGTGACGAAGCACTCATGGATCTTCTAGCGAATGCTGGCGACTACACCCCCGAGGCCCTCATGGCCGCGCGAGCCGAAGTGGCCCGCCGGGGCGGCGAGGAGACGCTGCGGAACGCCGTGCTCGTAGATCCTGCACGTTCCTCCCAAGATGGGACGCAAGTTCAAGCGACATTGAGCCGTTGGCGCTTCGCGGCAGTCGTCGCGATGGTATTTGCCGGTGCCTTTGGCTTGAGCGTCCTTGGCGATGCTGTTGGCGTTGGCTCTGCCTGGGACATGGCGATATTCAGTCTTTGGCTTGCGCTAGGGCTTCCGATATTGATTACGGCCGCTGTACGCCGGCTCCGTGACGTGGGGTTCAACGAGTGGTGGGCTTGTTTGATGATCGTTCCTGCAGTGAACATGCTCTTTCTTCTGGCGCTCATGACTTGGCCTAGTGCTGCGGCAGGTTCTGGTGAGACCCGTCAACCGATTGACAGTGATCGAGATGGCCGTCGAACAATGCGATGAGCGGAACGGGCGTTTTGCTGAGGAGTGACTGAAGCCTCTGCCATCAACAGTCAGGACCCAAAGCGATTCCTTACTCGCGCGAAGCGTTGCTCAAGGTCCCTGACCTAAACAGGACTCTCTTGGGATCGGAAGCTCATGATTGCAACACGCTCGTCGTCGGAATAGGTCGAGTACGTCAGTTAGTTTGGTTCGAGAGAGCGGATTCCATTCCTAAAGTTCTCGCGAGGTCTGAGAAACTTGAGCTCTCCTCGATTTCGCAAGACCGTAACAACTCACCGAGTCCCGAGCTTTCCCGTTTTGTGACCTGTGCCAATCGAGCACGACCTTCTGCCCTTTCAATGAACGCGTTCACCTTGTCGTACAAAGGGCTCTCCACATCTGATGAGGAGCCTGCGCTCGAGTTCAAGGATGGTCACATCACCGCATGTTCTTTCGCGAATCCCTATCGAGGACAGGTCTCTCCACGAACGGCTATGAATGTAGCACTGACCTGCCAGCTTGCTCGAACTTCAGTCGTAGCAGCGGAGCAAGCGGCTGGCGCCCGAGCATCAGAGGCGTTTGATTCGCTCGTCGGACACGACTAGATTTCCACTCTGAAAGAGGCCCCCATGGCCCTCACACCAGGCAGCCGCGTCGGTCCCTACGAGATCCTCGCTCCGATTGGAGCGGGAGGGATGGGTGAGGTGTACCGAGCCAGGGATATCAAGTTACGACGGGAGGTAGCCATAAAGACCCTCCTCCAGAACTCCCACCCTAATGAAGAACAGGTCGCCCGGTTCCGCCGAGAAGCGGAGCTCCTGGCAGCGCTCCATCACGCTAACGTCGCTACGGTTTATGGCCTCGAAGAACAAGATGGGCAGCTTTTCATCGTGATGGAGCTTGTTGAGGGGGAGACTCTCGCGGAGCGAATTGCCCGAGGGCCCATCCCGTTGAAGGAAGCGTTGCCGCTCTTCGTGCAGATCGCGAGTGGGCTTAGAAGCGGCGCATGAGAAGGGGATCATTCACCGCGATCTGAAGCCCGCGAACATCAAATTGTCCGGAAGCGACCAGGTCAAGGTCCTGGACTTCGGTCTGGCGAAAGCCGTCTCGACCGACACGCGAGCGCTGGACATATCGCACTCGCCGACCGTGACGAGAGGACACGGCGCTCGGGGCCATCATGGGAACGGCTTCGTACATGAGCCCCGAGCAGGCGCGCGGAAAAGCGATCGACAAGCGCACCGACATCTGGTCCTTCGGCTGCGTGTCTCTTCGAGACGTTGACGGGACGTAAGGCCTTCGATGGCGAGACGGTGTCGGACATCATCGCTTCCATCCTGGCACGCGACCCGGATTGGGAAGCGCTCCCTGAGCGCACGCCTGTCAAGTGCCGAGACCTTCTGCGCCGCTGCCTTCGAAGAGAACCGGAGCGGCGCCTTCACGATATCGCAGATGCGCGGATCGAGATCGAAGAACTTCACGCCGAGCCTGCAAGCGTCCTCGTCGTGACCCCTTTTAGAGGGGGCCTTCCTCTGCTCGTGGCCGCTTTCGCGGCGGCAATCGTTGCGGGTATCGCGGTGTGGAGTCTTCTGGGCTTTGGCCAACCCGTGCCACGCGTTGTCTCCCGCTTCGACCTCAATCTTCGGCGGGAGGAAGCCCTCACTTGGATGAAGGATCCGTCCGTGGCCTGGTCTTCCGACGGTTCGCGCCTCGTCTACGCCGGCGGAAGCCCTACAAAGTTATACGTCCGTCCCATCGATCGAATGGAGGCCACCCTAATCCCCGGTACCGACGGCACAACCCCTTTTCTTTCCCCGGACGGTCAGTGGGTGGGATTCTATGGTCAGGGCAAGTTGCAAAAGGTTCATCTCGGGGGAGGGTTACCCATTGCACTTTGTGACGTCTTGGAGGGCGTCGGCGCAAGCTGGGGCGACGATGACACGATTCTCTTTGCGTCGACGGGAACCACGGGTCTTTCACGGATCTCGGCTTCAGGCGGCGCCCCCTCGGCCGTGACCACGCCTGACCCGAACCAAGGAGAGATCTCGCATCGATTTCCGGAGTTTCTGCCGGGCGCGAAAGCTGCGCTTTTCACAATCTGGACGGGTTCTGTCGATACTTCGCGCATCGCCGTGCTCGTGCTCGAGACCGGCGAGTATCGGGTCCTTATCGATAGGGCATCCTTTGCCCAGTACTCGGCGACAGGACATATCGTCTACGCGCGGGGAAGAAAGTTGGAAGCAGCGCCCTTCGATCTCGATAGTCTCGAGGTGACGGGACTGCCGGTACCGCTCTCCTTGGATGTCAGAACTCTAAGTCTGTACGGAACCGCGCACTTCACTCTCTCCCGGGACGGATCTCTCGCCTACGTTCCCGCGACTGGTCCTCCCGAGAGAACGTTGACGTGGGTGGATCGAAATGGATGGACACGGCCCCTAACCGAAGCCCGGCGCGCCTACGACAACCCTCGCTTTTCGCCCGATGGAAAGCGTCTCGCAGTGACGATCGAGACGGACAGGCTCCACATATGGGTGTATGACCTGGAGCGAGGTACCCTCAGCCGGCTGAGTTCGGGTCCGGAAGATCGTGAGCCGATCTGGACGCCCGACGGCGAGAGGATCACCTTTCTCTCGGGAGTGGGACCGTTCGACATCGTCCTGCAGGCGGCGGATGGGAGCGTCGCGGCGGAGAGACTTACGTCACTCACGTTAGGGGGCGAACCGAACTCTTGGTCTCCGGATGGAAAGTGGCTTGCGTTCACCGAGGTTCGTCCAGCGAGTCTGGATGATATCTCGCTTCTGTCGCTAGAGGGTGAGCGTAAAGTCCACTCGTTTCTCCAGACGCCGGCCGTGGAGGCGGGCGGCGTTTTCTCACCGGACGGGCGGTGGATCGCCTACAACTCGTTGGAGTCAGGCCGGCTCGAGGTCTACGTTCAGCCGTTTCCCGGTCCGGGCGGGAAGTGGCAAGTTTCGACGGAGGGCGGGAGCCAGGCGGTCTGGGATCGAAACGGGCGCGAGATTTTCTACCGCAATGGCGACAAGGTGATGGCGGTCAAAGTCGAGACCGAGCCCGCCTTCCGATTGTCGAAGCCCATCATGCTTTTCGAAGGACGCTACGAGGGCGCCGCCGCGTGGGGCTATGCCAACTACGACGTCGCACCCGACGGCCACTTCCTCATGATTCGGAGCGAAAAGGAATCCGCACCCACGCGCATCCACGTCGTTCTCAACTGGGCTGAGGAGTTGAAGCGGCTTGTCCCCGCAGACAAGTGAAAATGTCTCTTCAACCCGGCACTCGGATCGGCAACTACGAGGTCCTCTCCACCTTGGGGGCCGGTGGTATGGGCGAAGTGTTCAGGGCTCGCGACACGAAACTCGGCCGCGACGTGACAATTCGTCG
>CAVQUX010000008.1:0-11886 GCA_963716925.1 uncultured Acidobacteriota bacterium
TCTTCCCGCCGTGTCGATTCACGATCGCCAGGACAATCGCCATTCCGAGCCCCCGGGCGCGGGACTTGGTGCTGAAGAAAGGGTCGAAGACATGCTCCAGCGTCGTCCTGGTCATGCCGGCGCCGTCGTCGTGACCTCGAGGGTCACGAAGGAATCCCCGGCAATGCCGTCCGGTGACGGCGACAGCGAAAGGACGTCCTGGCGCGAAGCGCGCCGGGCACGCACCTCGATGGTGCCGCGCTCTTCTCCGATCGCCTCGCGGGCGTTCGCCAGGAGATTTCGAAAGACGATGTCGAGAGAGCGGGGATCCGCACGGACGAGGAGCGGCTCGCCGCACCAGTTCCACCATACGTCGACATTGGCCGGGCGGAGCGCCACCCAGCGCCGGGCGAAGGAGCGCATGAAATCGCCGACGTCGGTCGAGACCGGCTCGACGGCGCTCGCCCCGGCGAAGGCGAGGAGGTCGTCCACGAAAGATTCCGCGCGGCCGACGGCCGCCTCGACGCTCCTCAGCGTCTCGCGAGTCGAGGCGGAGGTCATCTCCTCGCGTCGGGCGAGCCGCACCAGGTCGGAGATCTCCCGGCAGGTCTCCCGGACTCGATAGGCCGCGCCCTGGGCGACGGAAGCGGCGACTCCGGTCCTCGCCTCCTCGGTCCGGCGCTCGAAGGTGGATTCGAGGCGACGCTCGGTCCGCTCCTGGACGGTGACGAACGCGTCGGTGATGTCTACGAAATAGCGCCGGATGCGCTCTTCGGTCTTCTCGAACTGCGCTTTCAGCTCCCGCTCCGTCGAGACCCGCGACTCCTCGGAGCGCTCCAACCTGGCCACGAGCGCCGCCGTTTCCTCCGAAGCCGCTTTCAGGATCGAGTGCGCCTCGAGAAGCTCGCCCGAGAGCGCGGCCGTCCGGAACGTGAGCTCATGGATCCGGTGAGCCGTGGCGGTCAGCAGGAGACCGAAGAGAATCACCATCCCGCCCATCGCCACGTGAAGCTCGTCGCCCATCGAAAGGAACCGGATGGCGAGCGGAGCGAGGGCGGGAACGGTGTAGGCGAGAAACGCGTCCATGCGAACCGAGAACGTCGCCGACGCCCCGGCCACCATGCCGCCGAGAACGAAAGCCACGAAGGTCTGGTGCGGCACCGAGGGGGGAAGCAGCCAGATGCCGGCCGCTCCCCAGAGGAGGCCGGCGGCGAAGATCCCGGAGACGAAATAGCCGGTCCACCGCCCCGGGTCGAAGTCACGATTCGATGCGACCCGACGAAACCACTCGCCGTGAGCGAAGCGGACAGCGGTGAGCCCCATCAGGCTCGTCCACCACAGCGCGAGCACCGAGGGCTCGACCCAGTCCCTGAGAATCCCGACGAGGATGGAAGCGTTGATGACCGTGGCGGCGAAGCCGATGGGCGCGTTCTCGTAGAGGCGCCGGACCTGGGCCTCCGTTTGTCCTCCGACCGCGGGGAGGACGACTTCACGAGAGGTCTCGGTCCTGACGGTCATGGCGCGGGCGAAGGATATCAGGAAATGCCGAACGACGCCCCGCTCGTGGACTACATCACTCTCTTCGGAATCGTGTTACCGGAATAGAATCTTCCTCGTGAGCCACTCCAACCGGTTGCTTTCAAAAAACGGCGCTGGCCACGCTTTGTGGCTTCTTGGCGCGGCGGCGATCGGGTTCGCCGTGTCGTGGACGTTCTCCGGGATACTTCGCTTCCACCGCCCCGAATTCGTGCTGGCTCACGCCCTCGTGGCCGGTGGGTTCGTGGCCGCGTACTTTCGGTGGAGCCGCGTGAACCTGCGAAGAGACCTCCGATCGAATTGGATTCGGGGCGTGGCGGCGGCAGCCGTCGCAGGAAGTTTCGTGGTGGCGAACGTTCTCTCGCAGCCGTCATCTCCCGCTCCCGGAGGACTCGCACTCGTTTTCGCGGTGCTCCGCGACGGAGTCGTCTACGGGCTCGTCGACTCACTCCTTCTGACGGTGGTCCCTGTCGCCTCGGCCCGCCTGGCGTTTTCGCGCGGATACCCCTGGGCCACAGCCGGTGTCGGGCTCGCGGCGAGCATAATCGTGACTTCCGCCTATCACCTGGGCTTCGCGGAGTTCCGGGGGGCCGCACTCGTAGGGCCGATCGTCGGCAACGCAGTCCTGACGCTCGCATTCCTGGTGAGCTCCAACCCCTGGTCCGCGATTCTCGGGCATGTAGCGATGCACGTGGCGGCGGTGCTCCACGGCATCGACAGCACGATACAACTCCCGCCGCACTACTGACCGAGCGGATTCACAACCGGAACGTGTACTGAAACTTCACCGAGCCTTGCTCGAAATAGGGAACGAACTTTTCCTCGCTGTCCAGCCAACCGCGGTTGTAAACCAGAAAAAGATCGTTCCCCGGTTTCAGAATCCATCGAAACCGGCTCTGGAACCCCAGGAGCCGCGAGTCGGAGTCGTACTGGACGAGGTTGGCCCAGGAAACGTCGGGCGAGAAGTTTGTGTCGGCCCGGAGCTCGTAGATCGACGCCTGAAAATCGCCTTCCGGCAGCTCGACGTCGTTTTGCTCCGTTCGCGCCTCGAGGCGCAGGTGAGCATCCGGCTTCCACGTGAGACCGAGCTCGAGTTGTCGAAGGGTGCCGCCGTAGAAGCTTCCCCACCACCACGCGAAATCGACCACCCACGGCCTCTTCGTCGCGGTATTGACCTCGAAGCGGTAGCGCGTCCATCGATAGTCGCCGGGAGGAATCACCACTCCTGGATGGATCTCGAAGGGCAGATCGAGCCTCTGAAACTCGGGGATGAAGTTCCACTCGATGTGTTCCTGGGATTCGGTGCGGAGGTTGAGGGGCGCCGTGAAGATGCGCCAGTCGAGAACGCGTCCTTCGAGGTCGGTTACCACCTGAGGAAAGAGCTCGAAGTTGAAGCGTCGGATCCCGAGCTGGGGCGCCCTTGGGCGGAACGTGATGAACGGCCTGATCTTGCGAATCCCGGTTCGCGGGACGAAGCCGAGCTCGGCGCGGAAGTCGTCCCCGATCTCGAGGCCGCTGATGCCGGCATCCCAGCGCTCGTTCGGATAGTCGAGCGTGAAGCCAAAGGCGTGGTCGGTTTTGGCGAGCGCCTCATCCTTGGTTCCGAGAGCGTACAGATCGAGGCTGAGGTTCTTGTCCCCACGGAACGTGGAAGTGGCGAAACGCGCATCGACGCCGAAGAGAGTGTTGTCACCGGTCCCCTCGGGATTCCCATGGGTGAGAATCGCCCCGACCCACGACTGGCGCAGAACATTGCGGCTCACTCGGGCGGCGAGAAGGTTCTGGGGAGAAACGGTTCCGAAACCGTCGATGTCGGTTTCCTGGGTCTGGACGTCCAGAACCCCGACGTTGAATCCTCGTTCTCGGCCCACGAGCTTGGTTCCAACGAGCAGGGGCACCTCCTGGCCGGCGAGAAGCCCGATGCTTCTGGAGAAGAACGGAATCAAGTCGGCCTCGGAGCGCGGGCGCAGCCCCGCGACTTCGAAGACACCGCTTCCTTCGAGGAAGAAGGCCCTTTTCTCGGGAAAGAACAGGGGAAACCGCGTGAGGTTGACCTGCCGCGCGTCGACCTCGGTCTCGGCGAAATCGGTGTTCACCGAGACCGATGCGTTGAGGCTGGGGGTGATGTTCTTGAACACGTCGACCCCGACATCCGCTTGACCATCGCCGTCGTCCGCTCCGGCGGAGACGTAGGGTCGGATGTCGAGTCCCCGTCCCTGCTCGACGCCCTCGAGCGCGGTGAGACGGCCGGCCATGGATAGATTGGTGAGCCATACTTCGCGCCGCGGAGAGGCCCAGCGGTCCACCTCGTTCCGGCGTTTGATGGTCCGCTCGACGTTCAGGCCCCAGGTCGTCTGTCCGGGCTTGAATCGAAGGGTCTTGAAGGGAATGGCGATCTCCGCGACCCAGCCCTGGTCGGTGACCCGGGCGGCCGCTTGCCAGATGCCGTCCCACTCGAGGCTGCGCTGCTCGGCATTGTTCGCGACCTGCCCGTCGGCGCGCGCCCCCTGGGGATTCACTTCGAAGAAGAACCCGTTACGGAAGTCGAAGAAGGGGTCCACGAGGATGACAATCCGATCGTCGACATCGAAGTTCGCGTCACGGCCGAGCTGAGTGGCGATGATGGCCGGGGGTTCCCGGTCGCGGCAGAGGATCCCGAAGTAGAGGTTGTCCTCATCATAGAGAACCCTGACCTCGGTCTCCTCGGTGGGATCCGATTCCGGTATCGGCTCCTGCTGGAGGAGGCGACCGATGGAAGGGACGGAAGACCAGCCGGGCTCGTCGAGAACGCCGTCGATGCGGACGGGTTCCGAGACGGTGTGAGCGGGAGCCGCCGGGACCTCGTCGGCGGCCCCTGCGAGCGCGGCGATCACGCTCAGAGTGAGAATGTGATCCCTCCCGTGAGCGACCAGTCCGGCGAATCTCCCGAGAGGCGTCTTCTCACGCCGGCGTCGAAACCGAGGTCGCGCCACTCCCAGATGAAGCCCGCGAGAAGACGACTCTCATGGCTTTCGCCTTCGACCCTTTCTCCTTCGACTTCGACGACGAGACGCAGACCTTCGCGCAGGGCCCGTTCCAGAATGGCTCCCCAAAGAATGCCTGCCGCGCCGGAACGCTCGCGAACCGCCCCCGCGTTCAAATGATAGACGAATCCCGCATCCTCACGAGAGACCAGGAAGATCCCCTCGACTCCAAGCCCGCTTTCGCCGGTCTCGGGCAGGAGTGGCCCCACCTCGACGGCGATCGAGGTCCCGGAGCGTTCCTGAAGCGCCCCCTCGCGAAGGACGCCTTTGAGAAACACCGCAACGTCCTGGAATGCGACCTCGTCATCGCGGTGCTGAACCTTGAACTCGCCCACGAGCTCCCAGTTCCGGACGAACCCGTAGTTAAGAATGAGAGCGGGGGCCACGAGCTCTCGGCTGCCTCCTTCACGCGTCCGACCGAACCCGGTCAGGCCAAGCTCGATCTCGAGCTCGCGGACCGAGGCGACGTCGGCATCGGTCGAAATGAACGGGCGGTAGGCATAAGCGTGGGACGGTACCGCACCCCAGAGGAGTCCAAGCACAGGCAATGCGGCGCGGCTCACCTCTTCCCCGGAACGACTTCGCCGCCCGCATCCTTCCAGGCACGAATGCCGCCCTCGAGGTTCAGCACGTTGAAGCCTTTCTCGCTGAGCCGGGCCGCGACTCCCCGACTCACCTGGAGCCCGCGTACGCAATAGACGATCACCGCGCGGTCTTTCGACAGACGCTCCGCCCAATCGTCCACGCTCGCAGGGTCCTTCCATTCAGCCGAGGGAATGAGCACCGGGTCGGCGTCGAAATCGGTGGCGAGGCGCACATCCAGGACTTGGGGAGGGCTTGCTTCGGAAAGCTTCGCTTCGAGCTCCTCGGTGTCGATGAACAGGGGAGGGGACTCGGAACGCTGCGTCGGAGCCGTCATCACGATAAGAGCCAACAAACGGGGTTCATGGGATCTCCACGGCTCTTGCTCGAGCCCGCTAGAGCTTAGCTCGCAGAGGTAAGAACTCGGTAAGAAACAGCTTCCGAGGAAGGCAGCTCGACTGAGAACGAAGACCCCTTACCGAGCTCGCTCTGGACGGAGATCTTGCCGTGGTGGAACTCCACGATTCGGGCCGCAATCGCGAGTCCCAAACCCGCCCCGCCGGTTCGTCGGTTGCGGGACGGATCGGCGCGGTAGAAGCGCTCGAAGATCCGTCTGGTGTCGGAAGCGAGGATGCCCGCGCCGGTGTCAGTCACCACCAGCCGCACCTCGCCCTCGCCCCTGCTGAGAACGACGCTCACGCTCCCCTTGGGGTCGGTGAACTTCAAAGCGTTGTCGATGAGATTCGCTACCAGTCGGCGAAGCTCGGACCGCCTCCCTTCGACGGGGGCGGCACCGATGTCCGCCACGATGAGTTCGATGTCTTTAGACTCCGCCATCGGTCGGAACTGCTCGACGGTCTCGAGAACGACGTCCGCGAAGTCCACCGGGGAAAGCTCCGTCGGCCCGGCTTCGATCCTGGAGAGCGTCAGAAGGTCTTCCACCATGAGCGTCAGCCGATCGATTTCGTCGAGCTGGCTTCGGACGAGGGACTTCGCCTCGGTCTCGAGCGCGCCCGCGGAGAGGGCCGATTGGGCTTGAACTTTGAGAACGGTGAGCGGCGTGCGGAGCTCATGGGAGGCATCGGCGGTGAACTGTCGAAGTCGTTGGACTGCGCCTTCCAGGCGTTCCAGCATCTGATTGAAAGAGAGCCGGACCCGTTCCAGCTCGTCGTAGGACCGGGCCGGCTGAGGAAGTCTCTCCGAGAGGTTCGTGTCGTGAACGCGGGCTGCGGCCTCGCCGATCGCAGCGAGAGGCGCCGTCGCTCTCCCGGCCAGGGCGTGGGCGAGAAGCGCCGCGACGAAAAGCCCCCCGATCAGCGAGACCGCCATGACCGCTCGCAGGGCGCGCCTCGCTTCGAGCTGGCTCCCCGCTGGAACGCCCACCCTCAGATCGAACCCTCGAAACCCGGATCCTTCCATCCAGTAGACGTCTTTCGCGCTGCGGAAGAAGGCCCCGCTGTTCGCAGGGAGGGCGGCGTCGCCGAGCTCGGCCGAGGCGAACATCGTCTCCGATCCTTCCACCACTTGCATCAGCACACCTGTTCGAGAGCCGAGATGCTCCCCCATCTCCTCGAGGAGGAAGTCGCGGCCGCCAGCTTCGTGATCGGCCATGAAATCCTCGAGCCACCGGAGCTCCTGGGCTGCGGCTCCCCGAAGCTCGGCGCGCAGATTCCGCCAGAGCAGAAGGTCGATGGCAGTGAAGCTTCCGAGAAGAAGAGCGGCCTCGAAGAAAAACGCGTAGAGCGCAACGGCTCTCCGCAGACTCCTGGGCCTACGTGGCATGGCTTCGCTCGCTCAGCACATAGCCCAGTCCACGGACCGTCTGGAGGAGCTTGGGCTCGAAGCTGTGGTCGATTTTCGCCCGCAAGTAGTTCACGTAGACGTCGACGATCTTGAGGCTCCCGGTGAATTCGCTCGACCAGACGTGCTCGTAGATGACGTCTCGACTCAGGACCCGGTTCTTGTTTCGCAGGAAGAACTCGAGCAACTGATACTCCCGCGCGGTGAGGCTCAACGACCGGCCGGAGCGACTGACTCGCTTCGCCTTCGGGTCGAGCGTCAAATCGCGGACCTGCAGCAGGACGGAGCGCTCCGGTCCAGTGCGTCTCAGAAGAGCGCGGACGCGGGCCAGGAGCTCCTCGAGATCGAAAGGCTTCGCCAGATAGTCATCGGCGCCGAAATCCAGCCCGCGGATCTTGCTTTTGGTGTCGCTTCTTGCGGTCAGCATCAACAGGGGCGCCTGGAAACGCCCCCGGCGAAGGCGCTCGAGGACCTCGAAGCCATCGAGCTTGGGGAGCATGACGTCCAGAAGCACCAGGTCGTACTCGTAGACAGCGGCATAGTCCAGCGCCGCTTCGCCATCCCTGGCCAGGTCGACGGTATGGCCGGCCCGCTCGAGAGCCGCTCGCAGGATCGCCCCGAGCTTGGGCTCGTCCTCCACCACCAGAAGCTTCACCAGCTGCCTCTTACCGTGCTCTAATCTCTCACGAGTAGGCTGGCCTGTCACCGGCCTCGGCCGGCGGAGGTGCAGATGTATCAGACGATGGTTTGGGGTTCTTCTCTGGGCCTGGTCGTGGCGGGAGCGCTCGCCATCGGGTTCGACGACGAACGCGCCGGGGCCCTTCCTTCGGGATGGAGGAGTGCGATTACGCAAAAAGGCGCGCTCCCTCGCTGGGAGATCGTCCCGGACCCAAGCGCACCGACGAAACCGAACGTGCTCGCCCAACTCTCCTCGGAGCCGGGGCGTGCTCAGTTTCCCCTCGCCGTCTACGAAAAAGCGAACTATCGAAACGGCGACCTCAGCGTGAAGTTCAAGCCCATTTCGGGCAAGGTGGACCAGGCGGCGGGACTCGTGTGGCGCTACCGCGACGAGAACAACTACTACATAGTCCGGGCGAATGCGCTCGAGGACAACGTCGTGCTCTACAAGGTCGAAGGGGGTAAACGAACGTCGCTCGCGCCCAGGGGCACGTCCGCGGATACCTATGGAGTCGACCATGAAGTGCCGGGCGGGAGGTGGAGCACGTTGCGGGTCGTCTTCGAAGGGCCGCTCTTTACGGTATTCCTCGACGGCGAGAAGCTCTTCGAGGTCGAGGACCGGACGTTCGCCGAAGCGGGCAGCGTCGGCCTCTGGACCAAAGCGGACAGCGTGACGCATTTCGACGACCTGCAGATCACCGAGAAGTGATAGCCGTGCGCTGGCAGAGACTGCTTCTGCTCCTGCTGCTGATCCTGCTCGGCGCTTGCGGTCGGACGCGCGGGCGCGAGGTCGTGGTTTACACGTCGGTGGATCAGATCTTCTCCGAGCCGATTCTGGCGCGCTTCGAAGAGATTTCTGAAATCCGCGTCCGGGCGGTCTACGACACCGAGGAGGCGAAGTCGACAGGAGTCGTGAACCGGATCATCGCCGAAGGCGCGAATCCGCAAGCGGACCTGTTCTGGAGCGGAGACGTGTTCCGCTGCCTCGTGCTCGAGGAGAGGAATCTCCTCGAGCCGCACCACGCCCCGGACTCGGTTCCATCGCGGTTCCGCGATCCCGATGGGATGTGGACCGGATTCTCGGGTCGCGCCCGGGTCCTCGTGTACAACCGGGAGCGGACGAAGGGTCCGCTTCCGAGCTCGCTGCGCGACTTCACGAGCCCGGAGCGAGGGGGTCAGCTCGCCATCGCGAATCCACTCTTCGGCACGACCACCGTCCACGTGGCCTCTCTTTTCGTCGCGCTCGGTGACGAGGAGGCAAGGAAGTTGTTCGATGGCTTGAAAGCCAATGGAGCTCACATGGTCGGCTCCAACAGCGAGACCCTGCGAGCAGCGATTTCCGGCCATGTCGCTTTCGGTCTGACCGATACCGATGACGCCTTCGTCGCTCTTCGAGATGGCGAGCCGGTGGGAATTCTCTTCCCCGACCAGGAGAGTTTGGGAACGCTCTTCATGCCGAATGCGGTGGCGCTCGTTCGAGGCGGTCCGAACCCGAAAGCAGGCCAGGCGCTCATCAATTTCCTCCTCAGCTCCGAAGTGGAGAGCCTCCTGCGCGAAAGCGCCGGTCAAATCCCAATCCTCCCCGGGAGCAAGCCGCCCGGGACCTTGGAGCTCGAGAGCCTTCGGTGGATGGATGTCGACTACGAGGCCGTCGCTCGCAAGGTCGAAGAGATCCAGCCGTATCTGAGGAGCTGGGCGGGGATGTGGAATCGCCGTTCCGCTGGATTCTTCTGGCGGCCGCCAGTCTATACGGTCTTTCGGGCGTCGTTCCGCTGGTTTGGACATTCGGTGGGGCGCTTCTCGAACGAGGCTCCGAGCTTCGGGAAATCGCGCTTTCGGGTCCGGCGTGGGCTGCGCTCGGCAGAAGCGTCGGAGTCGGCCTCGGAGGAGCCATCGTCGCGCTCTCGATGGGAGCGCCCCTCGCCTTCCTCACCGGACGCACCGACGTTCCCGCCCGCCGGTGGCTCTCCGGGCTGGCTCTCGTGCCCCTCGCTCTTCCGCCGTACAACGTCGCTCTCGCGCTCGGGAGCTGGATCCCGAGAGCGTCGGTTGCCGCGACGAGCCTGGTTCTCGGTCTCGCGCTCTATCCCATCGTCTTCGTCTTCCTGCGGGCCGCTTTCGCGAGTATCGATCCGTCCCTCGAAGAAGCCGGGCTCATCGTTCGGGGAAAGTGGGCCACTCTTCATGGCATCACCTGGCCGCTCGTCCGTCCTTGGACCATCGCGGCGTCGGGGATTGTCTTTCTCCTCGGATTGGGCGAGTTTGGCGCGCCCGCGCTCCTCGGTCTTCCCGTCTATCCGGGATGGATCACCCGTAGCTTCGCTGCGACCTACGACGCCGCCAGCGCCGCCGTGGCCGCTCTGCCTCTCCTTGGAGTCGTGGTTCTCCTGCTCGCTCTCGAGTACGCCGCCATCCAGCGCACGGGCGCTTTCGCCGGCCGAATGCGCGGCGCGGAGCCCATGAACCTTGGGCGCGTACGCCCGGCAGCTTTGGCGGTGTGCGCCTCCATCGTTCTCGTGTCTCCCGGACTCTCCGTGATCGCCTCCGTGGCGCAAGTCGATGCCCAGGGTCTTTCACGCGCGCTTCAACTGGCGGCAGGTCCCGCATGGAACACCCTTCTGGTCGCGAGTGGAGGATGCCTTCTGGCAACGGGCGCGGCTCTGGCGTTCGCACTGCTGACACGGAGAGGCTTCCGGATGCTTCGCGCGATTCCTCTCGCTTTTTTCGTAATGCCTGGTGCGATTCTCGGCATCGGGCTCATCGGGTTCTGGAACCACCCGGAGATGCCCCCAATCTACGGAACAACCTTCCTGCTCGTCCTGGCCGTCGCTCTCCGGTACGCCGTTGTCGCGGAGCGTGCGCTCGATGCCGGGCTTGGAGACGTCCCTCGCGCCCAGGAAGACGTCGCGCGTCTCGCGGGACGGGGCGAGGCCTCGATCGCTTTCCGTATTCTGCTGCCTCAGGTCCTGTCCGCCGTCGCTGCCGGGGCGATTGCTTTTTTTCTCTTCGCGCTCCGCGACCTCGATACCGTGGTAACCATCTATCCTCCTGGAAGCGAGACCCTCACCGTGCGACTGTACAGTGCGCTCGCCAACTCGCCGCGAAGCCTTCAGGCGTCGCTTTCGCTCGTTCAGATGGGCCTCTCCGTGCCTGTCGTGGCCCTCCTGATCCTCGCCCTTCGGAAAAGCCGATGGCTGTTCTAGCACTCGAGGGCGTGGGCTTTTCCTATGGATCCCGAGGGGTCCTCGTGGATGTGTCCTTCGAGTTGCCGGAGGGGAAGGTCTTCGTCATTCTCGGACCCTCGGGTGCGGGAAAGAGCACGGTGCTTCGCCTCGCCGCGGGCCTCGACGCTCCGAGCTCGGGCCACGTTCGCTTGAACGGGAGACTCGCAAGCTCCCCCGGTCGGGTGTTGATCGGACCCTCCGAACGAGACACGTCGCTGGTGTTTCAAGACCTGGCCCTCTGGCCCCATCTCACCTGCGATCACCATCTGTCTTTCGCGGGCCCAGCCCTCGGCCCGAAAGAGCGCGCGAAGCTTCTCGAGGACGTTGGGCTCAATGGATTCGCAGATCGTCGTCCCGGCGAGATGTCGGGTGGCGAGCGCCAGAGGCTCGCGCTCGCACGCGCCCTGGCCTCGAAGCCGCGGCTGCTCCTGCTGGATGAGCCGTTCTCCAGCCTCGATCCGATTCTTCGCCTCGACCTCCGAGAGCTCCTGCGAGATCTTCACCGGCGGCACGGAGTCGGCATGCTGTACGTCACCCACGATCTCCACGACGCGTTCTTTCTCGGCGACGAAATCGTTTTCCTGAGCTGCGGCCGCGTCGGGCAAGTCGGGTCCCCGGAACAGCTGTACTGGCGTCCCGCGGCCCTCTCGGTCGCGACATTCGTGGGAAAGGCGGCTGTGGTGGATGGCAGCATTCGAGGGCAGGAGCTCGACACCGGGTTCGGCCGCCTCCCGAATCCCCGGCCGGAGCTCGGCCAGGGACGGGAGGTGCAGGTCGTCATCCGGCCCGAAGACGTGCGGATCGGGGACGGCGGGGTCGAGGCACGGGTCGAGGGCGCGACCTTCGAGGATGGCCGCTACGTCGCCAAGGCATCCGCGGGATCCTGCTCGATATGGTTCCATTCGGAGAGTCGTCCTGCTCCGGGACAGATCGTTTTCCTTCACCTGAAGAGCGGTTGGCCCATACCCGAGTAGCGCGGCTACTATAGGAAACCGTGCCGGACCAAACGCTCACGGGAACGCTCGCGCGTTTCCTCGTCGATCTGAAACGCAGGGGCGTTCCCG
>CAVQUX010000009.1:0-4703 GCA_963716925.1 uncultured Acidobacteriota bacterium
AGAAGGCGCGTCAGGGCTTCGGGGGGTAGCCGATGCGCTTGAGGTCGCTCGCGATCTCTTCCAGGACAGCGGGGTCGTCGATGGTCGGCGGGACTTTGTAGGGCTCTCCGTCTGCGATCTTGCGCATCGTTCCCCGAAGGACCTTCCCCGACCGGGTCTTGGGAAGGCGCTTCACCAGCGCCGCTTGCTTGAACACCGCGACGGGCCCGATGCTCTCGCGTACGAGCGACACCAGCTCGGGCACCAGCTGCGCTTCGGGGCGCTCGGCCCCGGATTTGAGGACCACCAGCCCGAGCGGCACCTGGCCCTTCAACGAGTCGGCGACCCCGATGACGGCGCATTCGGCGACGTCGGGGTGCGAGGCCAGGACCTCTTCCATCGCCCCGGTCGAGAGCCGGTGCCCGGCGACGTTGATCACGTCGTCCGTGCGGCTCATGACCCAGAGGTAGCCGTCCTCGTCGCGATAGCCGGCGTCCGCCGTCTGATAGTAGCCGGGGAAGCGGTCGAGGTACTTCGCACGGAACGCCTCGTCGTTGCCCCAGAGCGTCGGAGCGCATCCCGGTGGAAGCGGAAGCTTGATGACGAGGTTGCCCATTTCGCCGTCTTTCGCCTCGACTCCGTCGTCTCCGAGGACTCGAACGTCGTAGCCGGGGACCGCTTTCGCGGGGGAGCCCGGCTTCACCGGAAACGCCTCGAGCCCGAGGCAATTTGAGGCGACGGGCCAGCCGGTCTCCGTCTGCCAGTAGTGATCGATGACCGGTATTCCCAGCTTCTCTTCCGCCCATCGAAGGGTGTCGGGGTCGCACCGCTCTCCTGCGAGAAACAGCGAGCGGAAACCGCGCATCGGGTAGCGCTTCCGGTGAGCGCCTTCCGGGTCTTCCTTCTTGATCGCGCGGAAGGCGGTGGGCGCGGTGAAGAATACGGAGACCCGGTGCTGATCGATGACCCGCCAGAAAGCGCCGGGGTCGGGAGTGCCCACGGGCTTTCCTTCGTAGAGCACCGTGGTGCAACCGTGAAGCAGCGGGGCGTAGACGATGTAGGAGTGGCCGACGGTCCAGCCCAGATCGGACGCCGCCCAGTACGTTTCCCCCGGGTCCACCCCGTAGATGTGTTTCATCGACCACTTCAGCGCGACCGCGTGGCCGCCGTTGTCCCGGACGATTCCTTTGGGCTGCCCCGTCGTCCCCGAAGTGTAGAGAATGTAAAGAGGATCGGTCGCGAGGAGGCTCTCGCAGTCCGCTGAAGGCGCTCCCGCGACCGCCTCCTCCCAGTCGAGATCCCGTCCGGCGAGAAGCGCAGCGCGATGCTGAGGGCGCTGGAGGATGATGGTCCGAGCCGGCTTGTGGCTCGCGGTCGAGATGGCCTCGTCGAGAAGCGGCTTGTAGGGGACGATCCGCTGGCCTTCGATGCCGCAGCTCGCGCTGACGACGAGCTTGGGGCGCGCGTCGTCCATCCGCGCCGCGAGCTCCTGGGCCGCGAAGCCTCCGAAGACCACCGAGTGCACGGCGCCGAGCCGCGCGGCCGCGAGCATCGCCGTCACCGCCTCGGGCACCATCGGCATGTAGATGAGTACCCGATCTCCCTTGGTTACTCCCTGGCGGCGCAGGGCCCCGGCGAAGCGAGCCACTTCGTCCCTGAGCCCGCGGTAGGTGAAGGCGCGGACGGTATCTGTGACCGGGCTGTCGTAGATGAGCGCCGCTTGATCGCCCCGCCCGCTCTCGACGTGCCGGTCGAGGCAGTTGTAGCAGGTATTGAATCGCCCGCCTTCGAACCAACGATGGAAGGGGGCCCTCGAATCGTCCAGGACCCGGGTCCAGGGCGCGAACCAGTGGAGTGCGGAAGCGGCCTCGCCCCAGAACCCCTCCGGGTCTTCGAGGGAGCGCCGGTACACCGAGGCGTAGCTCAATTCCCCGGACCTTTCTTCTTCTGAAGCGCCTCCGGGGCCCGCTCGCCGTCGTGGGGAACGAGGGCGACCTCGACTTCGAATTTCACCTTGGAGGGGGTATAGCAGACCCGGTCGTCGCAGGCCTGGTACGAGAAGGTCAAAGGGATCGAGATCTTCGGGTCCCGCACCCGAGGGGAAATCGTTACGTCCTTCAGGATCCGCACGCGACCGTGGTAGACGGGCACCGTCTCGCCGATGGCTTCGAGGTGGAGGCTCTCCGATGGGGGGAAATCGGTCTCGTGGGCGAGCAGGAAGGGGTGCTCGTCGATCTCGACCACGACGGGACGATAGCCCTTTACCCCTGGGGCGTAGACGTGCATCTTCTGAGGAAGGACCAGATCGAGGGCGAGGGTGACGCGGTTGCCTCGGCTCGCCACATCCTGGGCGGGAAAGACCTCGAGCCTCAGGTGGTCGGTCACCACTTCCACGCGTTTTCCCCCCGAGGCTCCGAACTCCCGGACGAGGATACTGTCGGCGGTGTAGCGCTGCCGGTGCATCTGCTCGAAATACTTCGCGCGCACGATGCCGCTCTCGTCGACCAGGAACGTGCCGGGAAAGGGCATGCCAAAGAACTCGTGGCCTTCGGGCACGTTGTGGTTGAGGATTCCGAACGCGCGAATGATCTTCGAGCCTTCGTCCGAAAGGAGAGGGAAGTGGAAGCCCCCCATACGTTCGCTGAAGTGGCGGAGCACCGCCGGGCTGTCGTAGCTGATGGCGGCGACCCCGAGGCCCTGCGCCCGGAACTTCTCGAGCGAGCGTTCCAGCTCCACGAGCTGGGTCTTGCAGAAGGGTCACCAATCGGCCGAACGGTAGAAGTGGAGAAGGGCTCCCTTGGGACCCTTGATCGACTCGAAGTCCCATACCTTTCCGTACGGGTCCTGAGCTCGAAAGTCCGGGATCCGGGAACCGATCTCGACGCCCGTGCGAAAGTCCGCGTCGAGAGGGTCGTCGGTATCGAAGGGCTCCTGCGCCACGATCGAAACCGCCAGAGCGACTGTGCGTGAAAGCATCATTCCCGCATCCTATACCAACTCACGGGCATGGTATCGTACCGAGCATGGCGACCCACCCCCATCGCTATCCGGAACAGGCTGCGCTTCGAGACGGACGGAGCGTCCTCATTCGCCCGTTCCGGCGGGACGACGCCGAGGAGCTCCACCGGTTCTTCCTGAGGCTTCCCACGGAGATCCGGCGGTTCGCCTGGGACAGGATCGAGCAGCGTACGCTCGTCGAGAGTTGGGCCGAGAACATCGACTACGACACCGTGCTTCCGCTCCTCGCGTTCGATCGCTCGCGCATCGTCGCCGATGCCACCCTTCATCGCCGCGAGAACGGTCCGCTGCGCCTGGTAGGCCGCATCAAGTGGCTCATCGACCCGGCTTTTCGCGGAGTCGGTCTCGGAGCGCTGCTGGTGCACCTCCTCATGGACGCGGCGCGCGACCGGGGACTCCGTCATCTGACCTGCATGCTCATCTCCGACCTCGAGCAGGACGCGATCGACGTATTGACTCCTCTCGGGTTCAAGGAGTATCGGGTCCCCGGATACGGCGCCGACCCCGACGGGAACCCCCACGACATGAGCAAGCTGGTCTACTCGTTCGACGAAGCTCGGCCCGCTTGACAGCGACGGGCTTCGGTCGCAAACTGCGCTCCCCCCCAAAAAAGCAGGCCGCCAGAGGAGGTTCTCATGAAGACCGGACGGCGTAGTTTTCTGAAAGGCGTCGGCGGGGCGACCGCCGCGGCATTCACGGTGAGGGAGAAAGGAGCGGAGGCGGCGCTCGCCGTGAGGCCCGTCTCCGCCTCCCGCCAGGTCCTCGAGCTCGAACGCGAAATCGTCGGCGCCCTCCAGTCCGCCGAGGGAGGCGGCGCGTCGGCCATCGTGAACGGCTCTCTCGATTCCGGGTTCGTCGTCCGAAAGGACGTCGCCGGGATCACCTACGACGACATCACCATGGCACTCGGAGTCGGTATGGCCCCCGCGTTTCTCGAATGGCTGCGCGCGTTCTTCGACAGGGACTTCCGCAGGAGAAGCGGGGCGGTCATCGCCGCCGACTTCAGCTACAAGGAGCGGGCCCGCCGGGAATTTCACGAAGCGCTCATCACCGAGGTCTCTTTCCCGCGCTCGACGCCTCGAAGAAGGAACCCGCGTACATGGAGGTCAAGATCCAGCCGGAAAGGACGCACTACGAGCCGGGGAGCGGAGGCAAAGTCCAACCACCGGATACGAGCAAAGCGAAGAGCTGGCTCGTCTCCAACTTCGAAGTTCAAATTCCGGGGCTGGAGTCGGCCACCAAGAGGGTCTCGAAGGTAGATGCCTTCATGCTGAGGATGAAGACCTTGGAGGAGGAAGGCGAAACCCCGCCGTTCGAGTCTCAGCGCTATCTCGAGGTCGGAAACCTCGTCCTCACGATACCGTCAGAGGACGCGCAGCCCTTCCTCGACTGGTTCGAGGATTTCGTGATTCAGGGCCGCTCCGGTCCCGATGACGAAAAGGCGGGCGCGATCGTCTTGCTGTCGCCGAACGCGAGAGAGGAGCTTTTCCGGATCGAGCTGGTGCAGGTGGGCATCGTCTCCGTCGGCGAAGCGAAACTCGAGGCGAACTCGGACCAGGTGAGGCGGACCCGCGTCGAGCTGTACGTGGAGGAAGTGAAGCTTCAGGTGAAGGGAAGCGGCGGGTAGCTCGTCTCGACCGGCGCTTGTTCGATTCGGTTGCATAGCCGGCGCGAGATCTCGAAACGCTCGCGCCGGCTCCTGCCTA
>CAVQUX010000010.1:0-1806370 GCA_963716925.1 uncultured Acidobacteriota bacterium
AACAGCCACCGCCGCGGCGGCTGCCCACAGCCACGGATGGAAAACGACACGCGCTCCACCAGATTGGCTTCTGCGGGCCAACTCGGTTGCGATTTCCCGGTCGTTCCGGCGTGTCAAGGGTTCCCTGTCTATCTCGATAGGCGTGTTCTCCTCAAGAGCGCAGAGAACAATGCCGCACCGGGCGCACGAGCGAACGTGCGCGAGGAGACGAGTCACGGCAGATTCATCCATTGCTTCTTCCACAAATCGAACCCAGTAGTCGGGTTGTGGACACCCAGTCGCGGCTTCGAAGAAGTCTTCATAGGCCAGGCCCTCCAAGAGTGACTGAACCCTCGCTTGCCGTTCGACCATGTGCGCACAGCGCTCGCAACGTTGCACATGCAGTTCGAGGTGGTCCGTTTCGTGAACTTGCTCCGCCTTTGGCGTCCGAGCGGTTCCGTGCTCGACAACCAGGCTATCGATTTCTTCCGCATTCAGGTGATCGTCAGGAGATCTCAAGATGTCAGCGCCTACCTTCATTCAACGCTGTGGGAACGTCGTTTCCTTCACGAGCGCCTTCACTAAGGACTGTTCTCAGCATCCGGGTCAGACGCCCGATAACGCTCTCCACACCCTTGGCACCGAGTCGTAGCTGTGGGATCGAGGCGATGGCCGCCGCCTCCATTCCCACTCGGTAGTAAAGCCAGAAGATGCTGCGATCGCGCGACGCAAATTGACCATCTAGTCGGTTCAGGAGGATTCGATCGATCTGCCGGATCAGAACGTCCCGCTCCAGCTGCGCCGACTCCTGGCTCGGTCGGGTGAGCGATGAAGACGATTCGGGCTCGTTCAGCTCCGCCCGTAGAACCGCCACGCTTAGCTGCCCGCCGAGCACGTAGCCAATCAAGGCAAGTGTGTACAGCTACGACCTTTAGGTACGCGAAGGCGGCATTCTCATTGGAGGAAACGAAACGGCGGAGGACCAGCGCCCGGTGATCCCAAATCTTAAGAAAGACTTCCTGCAGCAAGTCATCGCGATGCTCGTTGGGATCCAACCCGCACCGACGGCAGGCGGTGGATACGGCGCCCAGGAGGACGGGCCGAAACCGGCGGACGAACTCTTCCCAAAACGTGGGTCCGCCGTCTTCCACGCACGCGGCGATCAGATCCGCGGGACTCAACTCGGCGGGCTGGACCACCGACCAGCCCCCACGCCGGGTGTCTGTTGGCGACTTATCGGCAGAACTCACGGAGCGTCGCCTGAAGCGAGAACCATATTCAGAACACGTTGCGACAAAGCGGGAAGAGTCTGCCGGAAAGCTTCGCTTGCGTCAAACGTCACGTTCTGGTGCGGAAATCGCGTTTGTCCGAAGGAGAAAGACCTGTGACGGCGTTCTTGGATCTAGGGAACGCAGACTCTATTAGGCGCATGAGTGATCGTCGACTCGTGGGGGGTTGCCTCGGAGGGACCGGGGTCAGCGAGCGACCCAGCGTCCCTTACGGAAGCCGGGTGACTGCTGCAGCTCGTACCAATGACATGCGTCCTATAGGAATTCGTGCGGTCCTGATGGACATGGAGGCCCTCGCTCGATATGCAAGCAAGGAGATTTGGAATGCCGCGTCACTGCAGTTGTTCGGCACCGTTTCGCCCAAACCGGGCTCGCCTAACGTCTGATTTCGCCAGGGTTGTGGCCGCCCTCGTACCTTGCATCGGCTTTCTTTTTCAAGCGACAACAGCGTCCCCGCAAGTGAAGGCGACGCGGGAGAACACGTTAACCTACAACCACAAGAGTCTTACCGCGAATCGTGCCGAACCCTACGTGCTTTCGGTCGAGGACGGTGGATTCTTCCAGGTGGTTTTTTGCGAGACTGACCCGACGCGATTTTCGTATACCGTCTCAGCAATTCGCAACGACCAGCTCGAGGACGCAGGAACAAGCGTAGAACTGAAGCCGGTTCAATCTGTCGATCTGCGTCGGACGGCTGTCACGATGCGCCACGATCGGGGTATCTATCGATATCGAATTAGGATTGCCAGAATTGACGGCGGCGATACTCCAGTTGAAAGTGAGGCGGCAGCCGCTACGGAAGACGAAGCCGCACAGGCACTGGAAGATCCAGCCTTCTTGGAGAATCTGCTTCGGGCGGTAGAACCGGATAAGCAAGAGATGCTTAGGAAGCTACTCGAGTCGCGGAAGGGGAAACGTGACACCACCGCGGCCGTGAAGCTGTATCCCGTTTCGTTCGACGTTTGGGTCCAGACGCGGGGATGGGAGGTCTCGTTTACGGCCGGCCTGGCCTTCAGCAACCTGACCGATGCACGTTACTACTTGAACGACATGGGAACGGCTGACACCGCCGACGATCTGATCCAGAGGGACTCCGCTGCTGAAGACAACTTTAGGCCGGAGATCATGGCGCTCGCGAACGTCCGCTACCCTCAAAGACTGCTAGGAATTGGGATCGCGTTTGGGCTAGGCACCGACGGCTCCGAGCAGCGTTATTTCCTGGGACCTAGCTATGTCTTTGGTAAGCACTTCATCTTTGCCGCTGGTTGGACTGGAGGGCGCGTATCGTCCCTCCCCACGGGGCAACGTGAAGACAAACCTCCGATCAATGGGGCCAATACACTGGATGGCTTGCAGACTCGCTTCGCAAGCGGCTTCTATGCGGGTATTGGATTCACTTTCGCGCCGCGCAAGGACGCGTTTCTCGACGCACTCACCGCGTCCACGGGGGTGACCGGGACGCCCAATGCACGGCCCACGATCAGCGCGATTCCCGATCCAGATCCAATACTGGCCGGTGCGTCAACGCCGGAGATCGCATTCACGGTCAACGACGACCGCACGAAGCCGGAAGTCCTCACCCTATCGGCCCGCTCGAGGTCGCCTGAGATCGTCCCTCCGGACAGCATAGTTTTCGGGGGTACGGGTAGCGCCCGAACGCTGAAGGTGACATCCAAAGCCGGCGCCTCGGGCACCGCGGAGATCACCATCACCGCTAACGACGGCTCCTGAACGGAACCCGTACGTTCAAGGTGACGGTGAATACGCCGCCCTCGCTCAAAGACATCGGTAGTCTCTCCGCCACTTCGGGCCAGCCCCTGAACGTTAATGTGACCGTTGACGACAAAGAGACGCCACCCGAGAATCTGAAAATTACAGTGGCATCCGACAAGCCCGATCTAGTTCCTGCTGGAGCGATCGTGGTTGGAGGGGGAGCGGGCACCCGGACGATTACCATCAGACCTGTTGCGGGACAGACGGGAACCGCGGTCATCACTGTCACAGTCACCGATCAGGCGGGGGCGACGGCGAGCGACACGTTCATACTCACGGTCAATCAACCGTAGTATGGCGTGAATCGTCCTCGACTCCGACGGACTGCTTTGCACGTCCCTTAATGGGCTGTCAAACAAAACGGTTGATGGGTTCGAATGGAGGATCACATGAGACCAGCACTTCTTATCCTAGCGGTAACTATTTCGTCCCTTGTCGGACGGAGTCCGACCACTATCCAAGCGCAACCAGACGTGCGAGAAGTGTTCGAAGCCGCGCTCGCACGGCCGACCGATGCCGTGGCCATTGACCACCTCATGCAGATCCTCCCCCGGGACGGCAATTTTTTTGTCGTCGAAGGTGATCTGCTTCTAACATTGAGCCAACTCAGGGAGTACCTGCTCGTCAGATCGAGTTCGCCAGTCTTGACACCCCAGCGCTCCGAACTTACCGTCAATATGCATGGAGGCAAACCTGACTATTGGAATACCTTCGAGTCCCGCCGGCTTACTTACGCGCTGGACCGGGCTTCGTTTCCAACGGACGAACTCTATGCCAAGGGTCTCAAGATGTTCGCAACGGCGACGAACGACTGGGAAGAGGTCTGCACCGAGTGCGGAGTGGACTTCGTGCGCATCGACGATCCGCCGATCCCGCCCGTGCCGGATGCGTCCCTTCGTTTCGTTGTGCGCTATCACAACTCCGATGGCGCGTACATCGCCGCCGCCTTTTTCCCGAGCGACTCAGAGGGTCGGCGTTACGTCAATCTGGATCCTACGTTCTTCACAACGCAATTTGACCCCACAGGTGTATTGCGGCACGAACTCGGTCACGTGCTGGGATATCGACACGAGCAGGTTCACGGGATTCCCGGATGCCGGCGAGAAGGCACGAGCTGGATGCCCCTGACTCCCTATGACGCCAAATCCGTGATGCATTACTTTTGCGGAGGGGGCGGGAGCATCGAGATGAAGCTCAGCGAATTGGATAAGGTCGGCCACCGTGCTTATACGACCCAACGAGCGCTCAAGTGGGGTCGCAGGTGTGCGGAACCGTGAGATCGCGGCCAGACTGTCAAAAGAGATCGCATGGAGTCGCGATTCTTGTAGTCGCCATGCTTAGTTGCGCACGACTGGGCTATTCGACCCGTGCCTCCGCCCAAACAACGGATTCGCAGGACGTGCACGGCCTTGTGCTTCGATTTGCCGGCGGAACGGTACCGTCGAACGCGGCCGTCGCCCTTCAGACCCTGGCCGAATTGAAGCTGCTGACGACCTCTACGCATCGAGTGGAGGAAGGGGAGACGGCTTGTCAGATTTACGAGTCCAGACTGCCACTCTTACTGCATTTTTGCACCGATGACGTCGAGCGATTGATCCTCATGCTGAACCCTGGTCTTACCAGGCTCGACAAGCTGCCGCCGGGTATGACCTCGCTATCCGGTGGCGGAGGTGACCGCATCCGACGCGGTGATTCGTCGCGACCCAGATTCGCCGCGCGACCAGAACGAGATCAGGAACATTCTGGATCATTGGGATCCCTACGTCGGCCGTGACGATCCATCGAAAGTTCAGACGCTCTCCAACGGACTCCTGCAAATCACGCTGAAGGTATACCAAGTTGACGTCCCTCTTCGTTCGACAGAGGTCGGCGACGAAGCGTTCAGAGCGCTGAACTCCTTGCGGTCTTCGCATGTCAGCCTCATGTGGAAGAAGGAGAACTCACCCAGGCAACAGTACTTTGCATCCTCGACTGCGGAAGGGCTAGCCCTTTCTCCCGAGGGAATCCCGCCTGATGAGTTCTACAGACGCTGTCTCCGGCGCCAGGCAAAGCCGCCGAGAAGAGGGTTCGCTGGCGAGCTTGTTCCAATGGCGTCTCCCACAGTGCGCTTTGAACGGCAATGTTGGGCGTAGTCCCTCGGGTGGTTTTGATCGACCGGCCGGTCGCTTTGCACCCTGACATTGCCGCGGTCGTGCGACTCTTAGACGGTCAATCTAGCCAGCCTCCAGTTTCTGACGCGACACTGATCGAGGGGATCTACAGGTATGTCCCGAGACGGACTTCAGTAACGACGAGCATCACGGAACGTTCCTCGCAGGGATTATCGCAAGCCAGCACAATGACTTTGGATTCGTCGGACTCTGTCCAGGGCCGAACTCTACGCGATGACTAACAATGACGACTCTCTCTCGCTGGCGCTCAGAGCGAACAGTCTACTCAGCCAATCACAACACCTCCTGTTCCTGTATGCCAGTGAATGGGGGTTCGAGGAACTTAATCTGACGGGAAGCGGTGTCTTAAAAAAAGCATCCATGCGCCATGAGCGTAACTTTCTTGGCGAGTTCATCTATCAAGCGAGACCTCTCTGGATTACAGCTGCCGGCCAACAGGAGTCTGGCGGAACAAACGACGCCGAGGGCGAGAACCTGCATGCCCGCTATCCGAAAGGTCCAATGAATCTGGGGGACCTGCCGAACGTGATCATTGTAACGGCTTGCGAGAACTGCTGGCGCAGACGCACTGATATCAGGCTGATGGATTCTGCGAACACTTCAAGTGACGGGTTCGTGACATCGCGGCGCCGGGCGAGGCGATACCCGGACCAGCTACCGCAGATGGAGCTTATGCAAAGCCGAAGCTCGGCGGCACGTCGCAGGCCGCGGCGCTTGTGGCGGGCATCCAGGCAACGACGACGTAGAGCTGCAACGAGGAGTACGCTCAAACCAGTGGATGTCGAAGCGATGGCTCAAATCAATATCTGGCCGGGTCTTCGAGCCGAGGACCAAAGCAAAAATTCAGGCCGGCGTACTCGATCCGAAAGCCGCTATTCTCGATCCCCGCAAGACATGGGTGCAACGAATCGAACAAAGTCGTACGAGGCGGTCGACGTCGAGGGTTGGTGCGGAACGAGCTCAACGTGTTGCATCGACGGACTGGAGCTCTCGAGAAGTGGATGAGCACGAGCAGCGTAAGGCGAATTGTGGGCTTACGAACGACCGGCTCCGGGGGGACACCCGACAGTGGGCATCTACTCGATCCCTGAGCCGATCGAAAGTGGACTTCAACGGGCTCGTGGAGAAGTCCGCAGGGACGCGTGGCCCGGTGACCTCCGGACCCGTCGGGCGAGCGGCTATCCGACCTGAAGAACCTCTCACAAAGCTTAAGAACGGCGGGACCTCAGCCTAATCGGATCGAGGATTTTGATCATCGGTATTGCCCCCATGGAAAAATTGTCATTGCAGGACGGAGGGCGCTATGACCGCCCCAATCTGGTCGGCGTCGCCGTTTTCAGCTTTTCGACCCTTGAGCCCCCGAGAATCGTTGCTGCGCAAAACTCTTGTTGCAGGCACGGAATCCTGTGGACTGGCTTGGCAGCTTTCTGATGACGGTACTGTGCTCTAGGAATCGGGAAGCGGTCAGGCAAGGTCGCTCGTCTCGCAGAGCGGAGCTCGCTACGTCGCGCCCTGATCGCGTGGACGCGACATCGTCCTCGGGATGGACGGTAGCGGTACGCGACAACTGATAGGGCGTCTTGATCGAGACACTCACCAGTGAGGACTTCCGCGATGCGAAGACCCGGTGGACGTCTCGAGTCCGGGGCGGGAGGGCCTATCTTGATCTCGAGGAGCCGCGAGGGATCGATGGGCTGAAGATAACGATCGAGGCCGTCTCGGGATGCGGACTCGATCTAGCAACTCCTTACTATCCGTTCAGGACGAGTCGCAACCTCGATTCCGCGATCTCTATGGAGTGGACTCATCGGCTTCGCCGGACACGCGGAGACTCGGTGACGCGTCGGATTGCTGATGGTCGATTGATGCTCGGTCGTGGTGCTGTTCGGTGTGATGCTGGCGAATGACCTTCACCAACTGGCATTGCGGCGCACCACGCGGAATCCCGGGCCTGACGGCGTTCTTCGTCAACTTCCGGACGAAGCATACTGGACGAGTGAGCGGTGTGATCACGCGCTCGTCGACCTCTCTTGGGACGGAGACGAGGGGAGCCGGGAGTATACGTGCGAGAGCGTGCTCGCGCAGGACGCAGATCTCGACTATGCGCTACTACGCGTCCGAGCCCGCGACGACACGGGTCCGGTTCGGGGCGCTACGATTCAAACGGATGGGGCCGGTTCCGGCTCGGTTCGGATAATTCACCATCCGCTCTGCAAACAGAAGCAGGTAACCGAAAGCTGCAATCTCAGGGCCGCGCAGTTTAATGGTTGGCGGGGAAAAGCGGGAGTCGACTTTACACACGACTGCGATACAGAAGGCGGGATTCCGGGGCTCCCGTCTTTTAACGCAGAGGGGCGCGTGATCGGAATCCACCACCACGGATTCGGCATCGACGCAGTAACCTGCCAACCCAAGGACAAGAACAACAAGGCCGTTCAGATCCGTACGATCATTGAACATATCCTTGAACGGAAGCCGGAATTGGAAAAGAGGTTCTCATTTTCCAGGCGGCGGTAATTTCGCGGTCGCTTCCGCTGAACACGTCACGTCTGCGTGGGCGCCCCAGGAAGGATTTGGCCGATGAAAACGTTGCTTCAGAAAACGCTGATGAGTTTCGCGCTCTCCTTGGTCCTGATAGCGTCACCATGCCTTGCATTCAAGCAGGACGTTCATTACGCGCTTACCCTTCGTCTCGCCAGGGCGGCGGGATTCTCGGATGATGCTGCGTTGAGAATCGCCAACGGCAACGTTAGACAGGATCGAGGATCCCTATTGCCCGGAACTTGGCAAATCGCGTTTCACCTCTTGGTCATGGGTGACGAGAATGGAGCAATCGAAGCACAACGGCGGCATTTCCCTTCGACGACCGTCGTCCCCGCGGACCCGTCAGAACGGGTCGTTCTGCCCGGCAGCAACGCCGCGCGGAGGATGCTGGACCAAGTGATCGAAAATGCCGCAGAGTACTCGCTCAACGACGCCTGGATCGGCTCGGAGAGGCCCTGCATCCGCTGCAGGATTCATGGTCACATGCGGGAATACCCGATACGCCTTTCGGGAGTTGGTGGGAACCGAAACGTGAGCACTCCATGGCTCACCCAAAGTCTCGTGGTGGGTGGACCCGGTTGCCCCAGCGCCGATGACGCACAACTGCATCCGGATGATGCCCTCGCCGCGCTGGAGGTTACGTACCGTTACTTGACGGCGTTCGAACATCCAGAACTCGACAGAGTCGGCGCCGTCCGTCTTTGGGAGGAGGTTCGGGACGAAGTATCTTCGTTTCTTGGTGGGGAGGCACTCAAAGGTCTTGAGTTCCGTGGGCTACGTCGGTCTCCGAACGCACCAAATTGACGGTCCCAATCAACGCGGCTGGCCTCTCGACGGTGATTCCTGCTGCGCTTGCCGCGGCGAGTCAAACGTTCATCAGGAATGTGGAGGAAGGAGAGGCCCCGAGCGGGCTGGTCAATACCGAGACCGTCGCCGAAGATTCGGGGTAGCTCCCGGCCAATCCGAGACTTGGGTGAGGGACTTTTTCGAGACGTGGCCCCTCGAAGGCAGTGAAGGCGAGGGAGAGCTGCTCTTCAATGAGAGTGTGTCGCAGTTGGCTCAAGGGGAAGCCGTCGGCGTTTCGGTACGCCTCGTGAGCCTTCAATTGAAGCCCGCGCGGGCGGAAGTAGCCGACTCCGTGATCTTCGAGAATCCTGATGGCAGCGTACTTTTTCCCGAGGCGCAGTTTCTCCAGTTCATACTCCTTCGAGATCACTTGCTTTTCGTTGGGTGGAGCCCTGTGGCGGAAGCTTGGCGTGCCGTTGGGTTGGCGTGGCTTCCGACGGATTTTTGAGTTTCTTCACTCGGTCCTCCCACCGCGGGCAAGCCGCGAGCCGGGATTCACGCGAATCGTACCGTCTGCTGCCAAGGTTGGCAAAATGGCCGGCCTCCTCGGAGGCAGTCTTTCCGACGAAGTCGGAGATGGTCGTGTGATGCTCGTTTGTCACGCCTGCGAGATAGGCCTTAACTCGAATGAAACGTTCGGGTTTGCCGACGCAGATATGATTGGGGTTACCCTTTTGAAGTTCCGGTCCCATAGAGCCAGTGAGATCCACCGGTGATTCCGACCCCAAAGGGATGAGGGCGTGTCTCGACGAGCGGACACCGTCCGCGTGCGCGAGCGTAGACGAAACTCGAGCCCCCCGCGGCCGATGTCCGGCGCGGTGAATGTCCTTCAAAGGAGGAAACGCCTCCGCCCGACCCTGAACATACCGTTTCACGAGCTTCACGATACGCGGGGTCTTGCCGAGGACATGACCAACCTCGGACGCTGGGGCCATGGCGACGTGGTGGTGAGCTTGAGCGACCCAGAGGAGCTGTCCTACGTCCTGGGCCTGTTTCGTCAGGCGTTCGAGGCAGATGGGCAATGGCGAGGGTGAGTCCTAGCGGGATGCACCAGCGAAAGACCGCGTTCGAGGGCCATGTGGCACCGTCAGCCAGTGCGTTCTCCTTGCCGATGACCCAGAGGCGAGCCGCATCGCCATCGCACGACCGGCCGAACTCCGCGAGGGAAGCGGCTGGACCGCAGTCGAAGAAGCAGCGGTCATCGAAGAGGACGACATCCTGTAGTGACTGAACCCACCAACACCCTCGCCTTGCCCGAGCATCCACCCACCCCCGGGCGAGCTGGTCCAGGTGCGCTCGCGGCGGTGGCTGGTCGAGGAGGTCGTCGAGCCCGGCGACGCCCGGCCAGTCCTCCCTCGTCCGGCTGGCCTGCGCGGACGACGACGCCCAGGGCCAGACCCTCGACGTCTTCTGGGACTACGAGCTCGACCGCCGGATCCTCGAGGAAGAGGGCTGGCAGGATCTCGCCGCCAAGGGCTTCGACGCGCCGCGCCAGTTCGCGGCCTTCCTCCACACGCTGCGCTGGAACTGCGTCACGGCCACCGACCCGAACCTCTTCCAGGCGCCGTTCCGCGCCGGGATCAAGATCGACGCCTACCAGATGGAGCCGCTGCGCAAGGCGCTCCGTCTGCCGCGCGTCAACCTCTTCATCGCCGACGACACGGGCCTCGGCAAGACGATCGAGGCGGGCCTCATCGCGCGCGAGCTGCTCCTGCGCAAGAAGGCCAAGACCATCGTCGTCGCGACGCCGCCCTCGGTCCTCGAGCAGTGGAAGGCCGAGCTCGAGGAGCGCTTCGGCCTCGTCTTCGAGATCCTCGACCGCGCCTACCTGACGCGGATGCGCCGCGAGCGCGGCTTCGGCGTGAACCCCTGGCGCACGCACAGCCGCTTCCTCGTCTCGCACAACCTCCTGATCGACCCGACCTACGCGGACCCGCTGCGGGAATGGCTCGGGCCGCTGCTGCCCGGGAGCCTGCTGATCCTCGACGAGGCGCACCACGCCGCGCCGGCGAGCGGCGGGCGCTACGGCATCGAGACCAAGTTCACGCGCGCGGTGCGCGACCTCGCCGGCCGCTTCGAGCACCGGCTGTTCCTCTCGGCGACGCCGCACAACGGCCACTCGAACAGCTTCTCCACGCTCCTCGAGCTGCTCGACCCCTACCGCTTCACCCGCGGCGTCAAGGTGCGCGGCAAGAAGGCGCTCGAGGACGTGATGGTGCGCCGCCTCAAGGAGGACATCCGCGAGGTCCAGGGCGGCTTCCCGAAGCGCAACGTGGTGCGCGTCGTCGATCGACGGCCTGCCCGACGACGCGCCCGAGCTCGTGCTCTCCCGCCTGCTCGACGAGTACCGCACGGCGCGCGAGGAGCGCTTCGCCAGCACGACGCGCCGAGCGCAGGCGGCCGCGGGGCTGCTCGTCGTCGGCCTGCAGCAGCGTCTCCTCTCGTCGATCGAGGCGTTCGCGCGCAGCCTCAAGGTCCACCGGGCGACGGTGGAGCGACAGTGGGAGAAGGGGCGCGCAGCGGCTGCCGACGCCGCGAAGGCGAGCGACGAGGACGCGGAGCTCTTCACCACCGCGCCCGACGCCGACGACGAGCGCGGCGAGTGGACGCCCGAGGAGCTCGAGGCCGAGGAGGCGGCCGCAGATCGAGGCCGTCACCGCCGCCGCGGAGGCCGAGTCGCCCCGCGACGCGACCGCGGAAGCGCTCTGGCGCCGGGAGCAGGCGCTCCTCGACCAGATGCAGGAGATCGCCGAGAAGACGCGGCACCTGCCCGACGCCAAGACCCGGCGGCTCATCGACTGGATCCGCGAGAACCTCTGCCCGGACCTGCCGCCCTTCGGCAAGCAGCCGAAGGGCGCGCCCCCGAAGTGGAACAACCGCCGCGTCCTGATCTTCACCGAGAACCGCGAGGGCACGAAGCGCTACCTGAAGACGATCCTCGAGCAGGCCATCGAGGGCACCGACCGCGCCGACGAGCGCATCGAGGTGATCGACGGCCTCACGAGCGGCGCCCGGCGCAAGGAGATCCAGCGCCGGTTCAACACCGACCCCGCGAAGGACCCGCTGCGCATCCTGCTCGCCACCGACGCCGCCCGCGAGGGCCTGAACTTCCAGGCGCACTGCACGGACCTCTTCCACTTCGACCTGCCCTGGAACCCCGGCCGCATCGAGCAGCGCAACGGCCGCATCGACCGCAAGCTCCAGCCGGCCCCCGAGGTCCGCTGCCACTACTTCGTGCTGCCGCAGCGCGTCGAGGACCGCGTGCTCGAGGTGCTCGTCCGGAAGACCGAGACCATCAAGAAGGAGCTCGGCAGCCTCTCGAAGGTGATCGACGACGACATCGAGCGCCGGCTCGGCCAGGGCATCCGCCACCGCGACGCCGAGCGGCTGGCGCGCGAGATCGAGCAGGCGGACCTCGACGCGGAGAAGAAGCGCGTCACCGAGGAGGAGCTCGAGGCCGCGCGCGAGCGCCAGGAGGACCTGAAGGCGCAGATCGAGCGCTGCCGGAGCCTGCTCGAGGCCTCCCGCGACCTGGACCGGCTTCGAGGCGGCGCCGTTCCGCGACGCGCTCTCCTGCTCCCTCGAGCTGCTCGGCGCCGAGCCGCTCGCCGAGACGACGGACGAGCGACGGCCGCCGGGTCTGGACGCTTCCCGCCGCTCGACCGCCGCGCGGAGACCGACCCGAGCTGGGCCGCCACCCTCGACACGCTCCGCGCGCCCCGCAAGCAGAACCAGAAGCTCGCTGTGATGGTGACGGCGGGTATGTGCGCCCTGACGGGCGGGTGCGCAAGCTCGGCTGGAAGCGGCCAGGGTTCTGGTTTCGATTCCGGTTCTAGCTTGGATGTCTTCGCCGAGGACGTGTCCGAATTGCCTGGTTCATTGAGCGACGCGTGGAGCAGGTTCTGGAGTGGACTGACAAACGGGTTCTCCGAATCGATCACGACGTCGGTCTCAGATCCGGGGATAGACAGTTCGGATTTTTCCCAACTCGTTGGAAATCGCCTCGCGCCCACGGGGCCAGTCGGGATCAGGCCAGCAGTACCGACATCCGGTGCTACCTCTGTGCCCGGGAGTGGAGGCAATAGCGATGCCGAGATTGCGGATTCTCCAACGCAGTGGGGCGTTAATATCGCGTTGCCCGGACTCTCTCTTTACGTCAGTCCACGCGTGACTTCGAGGCCGGGTAAACCGAGTTTGTACACACTTCGTTATGGGTTTCAGGTCGGAAGTGGAATTCCTCCTGGTGGGGGCGCTAATCCGACACCCAATGCCACCGTTTCGTTCAACAATCCTCCCGGCGACCCGAACGCACTCCTCAGTTACGGCTGGTTCGCCGAGTATCGTCTCGATGTCGGCCCCTATAGCTTTGGTGCTGGCCTGAACGAAGGCGCAAGCTTCTTCGATGAAAGCGGGCCGACGGTCTACGGAACAGATTCCGGTCTCGGCTTTCGAAATTTTCGGATACCGTTTTCGACACCCGACAGCCCGGTCGGCATCAGCGTGAGGCTTGGTTCAGAGGTCACTGGTTCAGAGGTCACTTTCACTTTAGTACGACCCGGAACAGGCGGCCCCGCCGGGCCAGCCGGACCTATGGGTCCTCTCGGACCACCCGTGGCAGGGGAGGATCCTTGGTTCCGATGAGCCGCGTCGAACGAAGAGCTTCTTTCGGCGAGTCGCTCCCGAGGTTTCATCTGCCTGTGCGGGCCACTCTAGGCGACAGTGAGGCACTCCTTCCAGTACAGGGGCGGAAGGGTGTGCCACCCGTTTGAGCGCAACGTCCCATAAGATGCATTATGTTAAATACGACGCCGTTTGATCCCTTGGCGCTTTGGAGAGGCGCGACTAGGCCCAGTCCTCTAGCTCGATACCTTCGAAATCCAGGTAGTTCGACAGGTTGTGCGTAACCAGGATGAGGCGGTTGGTGTGCGCCACGGCGGCGATCGACCCGTCGACGTACGCCGGCGTTCTGCCAGCCGCGCCCAGGCGCGCACGCTCTATTGCGTGCCATTCCGCCGCCCTCGCATCGTACGGCAATACCGGGACCGTCGGCTCAAGAACATCTCGGATGTATCGCTCCAACGTTTGGCGGCGTTTCGATTCAGGCAGTCTACGGAGCCCGAAAATCAGCTCGTTCCAGACCGCCGCCGCCATCGCAACACGCCCCCGTTCCGCGCGAAGGCGTTCGACCAGACCGGAATTTGGTTTTGGCTTCGCCGGCTCCGATAGAACGTTCGTGTCCAACAGGTACTGCAGGCTCAAAGCTTCACGTCCCGCCCGGGGCTAGGGTCGCGAACGTCCTGATAAATCTCGGAAATGTTCAACTCTGCCAGGTCGGAGTCCTGTCGGAAGCGATCGAGCGCAACCGCCAGGTCGGTCGTCTTCGACGTCAGCTTGGAGTACTCCTCGGTCGAGACCAGTACCGCTACAGGCTCACCACGCCGCGTCAAAGAGATCGCGTCGCCTTTCTCGGTTTCGCGGACCAAGGATGGCAAGAGCTTGCGAGCCTCCGAAATCGAATAGCGGCGGTTCAGTTTGCGCTTCATTTTGTTTATGTACACCTCAATGTACATCCAATGCTTTCCGTGGTCAAGAGATAACGCGCAGCAGAGACCCGCGGGAACGAGATATGGCTCTGTTGGCGCCGTGTGGTAGGCGTTCCCTCACCGTCAGAACGGGGAGTTTCTAGCTGGAAGCGATCGACTCAGTGGTGCCACAATTTCTGGAACCCGCAGCTGCCACAGCACGCGGACGAGGATGGCGGCTGGCTGCCTGGCGAAGTCCGCCGTCCCGCCCCGAAGCCTCCGAGAAAGGGCTTGACGGCCGAACAACATCGATCGCCGTTCCCGAAGCCTGCTCGGCCATCCCGAGCATGAGGTTTTTCACGGTTCGCCGGCCGGTGTCTCGATGCCGAGCGCGGCGATGAGCGCCTTGTCGAGATCGCCCAGTCTTCCGGGAGCAAGGGTCCCGACGAAATCGGTCAGCAGGGTCTTTGGCAAGCT
The DNA here is from genome assembly GCA_963716925.1 of uncultured Acidobacteriota bacterium. Classification (GTDB taxonomy): domain Bacteria; phylum Acidobacteriota; class Vicinamibacteria; order Marinacidobacterales; family SMYC01; genus DAISKN01. Next base: position 14,602 of record CAVQUX010000010.1, read on the forward strand.
CACGAGTTCGTCGCAGTGCAGGGCGCTGTCATGCTTCAGCCCCTCGTCGGCTCCCACCGCCACCTGGGTCGACAACCCGTGGCGTGCGGAGTACACGGGCGCACAGATGACGGTCGAGAACTTCGAGTCGATGAGAACTTGACGGCTTACAATCGCGAACACGCGCGATCGTTTCGGGTCTCGGGCTCTAGGTTTCGCGACCCGGTAGAACTCGCCTCGCCTCAAAGGTCCCCTTGATACGTCAAAACATCCTCAGCCTCGAGGTTGAGTTCGGACGCGGCCCGATTGATCGTCTCGAGGTCCTTTAGATCCCGAGCTCGGCGTGCTTGTGTCGAAAGACTTTCTCGGAGCAACCGCTCAATCGTCTCGGATCGATTTCCTCCCTCGGGCGTGATTCGGTCCACGGCGGTAATCACGTCCTCCGAGAGTGTGATTGAAGTCTTACTTTTCATACTCCAATAGTAGTACGCATGGAGCGGTCGCGCAAACCTGCAGCTGCCAACGGCGCATGGACGAGGATGGCGCCTGCCTGCTTGGCGAAGTCTGGCCGTCCGCCATCCGCCGGAAGCCTCCGAGAACGGTCCTTGACGAGCGAACAAGTGCGATCTATATTGATCGTAGATGGGGGCCACTGAGTTGTCCGTCGCACGAAAGAGCGTGCTCGTCGTTCTCTTTGTTCCGAGCGTCGAACGGGACGGGGTCACACCTGTGGATCAAGACTATTGGGTCGACTCGGCACTGCAGACACTCGGTACCGTCTTCGGTGGAGCCACCGCCTACCCGAGAGCGAAAGGTATCTGGCGTGACGACGAACGCGGCGGCAATCTCGTGCGCGACGAACCCGTGGTGATTCACTGCTACACCACTCCGGAGCGGATCGAAGACGAGGACGCGCTTGCCGAGTTGGGCTCGTTCTGCCGCCGCCTGGGGCGTGAAGCCAGCCAGGGAGAAGTGGGGTTGGTCGTCGGAGATGAGTACTTCGCGATTCGGGATTTCTCCGAGGATCGCTCCGAGGATTGAAATGACCAAGCGAAGAGTCGATACGGACAAGATCGCAAAAGGCCTGGGAGCCAAGAAGAGAGGACAGGTCTATTCGACCGGTGGTTATCCGGGAGCGGCGCAGCTCGCGGCGGAAGTGCGGGAGCGCTTTCGAGTGCCTGACGGGGGTGGACGTCCCACCGATCCCAGCTGGAGCGACAAACGACTCGTCCCCGTTGCGCCTCGAACGCTCGAGCGTCTTCAGCGTATCGCGAAACGTCTGAAAGAAGAGACCGGGGTTCGTGTGGAGCCCATGCAACTCGCCGCGATTCTGTTGGAAACGACCGCCGACCAAATTGAATCGGAAGACCTGGAGAGACTGGTCGCGATACCTCGTCGAGGCACCGGTCGAACGGGAAAGTAGCCGCATGCATTCAAGGAGGACCGTATGGGTATGTTCGACCATGTCGTCATTTTGGACGAGCCTCTCACCTGCCCCGCCGGCCATTCCGTAGGCGGCCTGCAGACGAAGAGCTTCAGCGAGCCCTCGATGAGCACGTATCTCATCGACAAAGGCCGCGTGGTTCGCGCAGCGCGGAGCGCCTGGCACGACGACATTGGCGAGGACGAGCGTTCCGCCTGGCGTATCCGCGGCGACGAGGTCATTCACGAGACCCTCCATCGGTTAGAGCCCGTGTCACCGCCGGCCGAGGTGTCTGTCTACTCCCACTGCGCGCGGTGCGAGCCGGTACTGGTTCGGACGGACCGGGCGAGCCTCTGGGGAGACATCGTCCACGAGCATCGTCTCTTTGTCGAGTTCTCGCTTCAGTTCTCCGAAGGTGAGCCGATGAGGGTCAGGCGCGTCACGGGTGATCGGGAAGCGCTCATGGACGAGTTACGCCAGACCGGGTTGCTTGTGCTGGCGGACAACGACCCGCTCGCGGTGGCCCATCGCGAGATTCAGCGCGCCAGACGGGAGCCGCGACGGCGCTCTTAATGGCATTTGGCGCTACCAAACGCAATCATGGTTGCATTTGGCACAGCCGCCCGGCGTCCTCTTGAAAGGGCCTCTAGCTACTTGCGCTCGCGATTCTTCTCGACGAACTCTTTCGCCGTCACCTCGAGATTCGGCTTCAGTCCCGCCTTCTTCGCTTCCTCGAGAGCCGCCGCCTCGTCCTTGCCCTCGCCGAGCACCTGGTGGATGAACCACATCGCGCCGACGCGGTTCGAAGACGCGCAGTGGATGAAGCACCGGGCCGCTCTTGGCGGAATCGCCGAGGATTTTCTCGAAGAGCGCCACCTGCTCCTTCGAGATGCCGTCGCTTCCGATGGGGATGTTGTGGTACTCGAGGCCGAGGGCTTCGACCTTCGGCTTCTCCTCGAGACTTCCCTCCTGCTCCGTGCGCAGGTTGATGATCGTCTTGAAACCGGCCTTCTGGATGTCGGTGAGCGCCGCATCGCTCGGCTGGCCCGCCGTCGCGATGTCGGGGCGCACGCGGTAGTAGTTTGCGATCCCGGCGTTGCCGGCGAGAGGATCTTTCTGCGCCTCCTGCGCGAAGCTCGGAGCGGCGAGAAAGACCAGAGCGAGAACTCGAATCATCACATCTTCTCCCGGAACGCCTGCACGTTCTTGTGGAACACGTAGAGAGCGTCGGCGTTTCCGCTCTTTTCCGTGAAGTTGTAGTTCTTGCCCTTGCGGACCTTCACCTTCAGATTCTTCTCGATGTAGTCGATCTCGAACTGCTCGAGGGACGCGAACGGCGCCGAGAATGCGTCGTTCTTGTTCGAGGTCTGGTAGCGGAGCCCCTGGTTGTCGGCGAGGAGCGTCCCTTCGCAGGATCCCATCCGGTGCTTGTGGACGACGGGAATCGATTCCGCGAGCGAGACGTCCTTGAAGCTCACGCGGATGTCGCGGTGGCCGCTGTCGACGGTGAGGGTCTCGGCGTACATGTCGTAGCCGTCGGCGGAGACGGTGAGCTGGTGCTCACCCGGCGACAACTCCTTTGAGATCCACGGGAGTGGTGCCGACGTAGTTCCGGTCGAGAAAGACGGTGGCGCCGGCCACATCGCTCTCGACGCGGAGGCTCGGGGCGACGAGGGAAAGTTTCACCTCGACCTTCGCGCGCTCGCCCGCCCTCACCCGAACGTCGGTCTCGAAGGTCTCGTGGCCCGCGCTTTCGACGCGAACGCGGTGGCGTCCGGCCGGTATGTCCTCGCGGGTCACCGGCGCCTCGCCCAGGAGCTCGTCGTCCAGGTAGACGGAAGCTCCGTCGATGCTTGCGGAAACCGAAATCGACCCGCGCGCGGCAATGTCTCCCCCGCGGGGCGCGGGCTCGGGCGCCGGCTCTTCGACCGGCTCGGGCTCGACCGCTGGAGGTGGAGATTCTTCGGCGCTCGGCGTTCCGACCACCGGCTCGGGCGCCTGGCGGAGGAACCAGAACGCGACTGCGCCGAGAACGGCCAGCACGAAAACCGCGAGAACGACGAACTTGGCGGCTCCGGAGTCGCCGCTCTTGGGCTCTTGATGCAGGAAGCTCACGCCGAAATTCTAACACGCGAAAGGGCCGGGCCGGCGCCGGTGTTACAATCGAACGTTGCATGGATTCGTCTCGCCGCGCCCCGCGCCTGACGCTGAGCGCTCGTGTCGAGGGGCTCGCTCAGTACTGGAGCGACGTCCGCGTCATGGACGTGAGCCCGACCGGAGCCCTCCTGGAGTGCTCTCGCTTTCTCGAGAACAATTCCATCCTGACCCTCCAGTTCTCGCTCGGAGAGTCCCCTCTGTCGGTGCGGGCGCGCGTCGTCCACTGCACCAAGGTCGAGCCCGACTTGTACCGGGCCGGCGTGCATTTCGAGGCCCTGCCCGCGGAGCTCCGGGAGCGCTTGCGGGAGCTCATCCGGTCGAGCCTCCAGCAGGAGCGGCGCGAGCAGCCGCGGGTGTTCCTGGGCCAAGTCAGCCCAGCTTCGAAAGGAAGTCGAGCTTCGCGTTCTGAACCTGAGCCTCTTCGGCGGTTTGTTCTCCGTCGGTAACCCTCTCGAGTTCGAGAGCGAGCACGATTTCGTGTTCAGTCTTCCCCAGGGAGAGGTCCACGTGCGCGGCGTGGTGCGGCACTGCGAGGCCTGGGCCCGAGCGCGCGATACCGCCATCTTTCGCGTCGGCGTCGAGTTCACGAGCCTCTCCGGCGACGACCGGAGTCGGGTCGTCGCTTATCTCGACGAGCAGACCCCGACCGCTTCCTGACTATTTCGCGCTGACGACGAACCGACAGCAGGTGTCGCCCTTCGCGGCGCACTGCACTTCCATCCCCGTCGTTTCGGCGTCGAACAGAACGAGCCCGACGCCGCGAAGGAGACCCTGCACGACGTGGCAAACGGGCTGGATCGACGGTCCATAGATCTCGGCGAAGGGCGATTCGAGAACCTTGAAGACCAGCTCGCGCCCCTCCAGGTTCATCATCTCGACCGAGAAAATTCCCCATCCGGACTCCGACAGCAGGAAAGCGACCGAGCTCAGAACCTGCTCCGGGGGATAGCCGAAGACGTCGCGGAACCTGCCGGCGAGAGACGCCCCCTCCCCCACGCCCGCATCGATGAGGAACGCAGCCGCATCGCGACCGTACTCCCCCTCGAGGTTCTTCTGGATCTCCATGAGAAGGGACGGAGGCGTCAGCACGTAGCGCGCGCTCTGAAGAGAGAGGCTCCCCCGCTCGGGATCGTATTCGAGGCTGTCGAGAAGCTGGTTCATATCACTCCCTTTTGTGGACCGTGGATCCCAGGCCCCAGTATTGGCGAGCGAAGAAGACCAGAGGCTTTCCCTCTCGGCCCAAGCCCGCCCCCTCCACTTCGCCGATGAAGAGGGTATGGTCCGAGGCCGCGACTCGATCCACCACACGGCACTCGAGGTGAGAAAGGCATCCCCCTAGCTTCGGCGGCTCTCCTTCGACGGCCACGCCCCGGAACTGCTCCTCCGAAGTGAGGTTCGGACGGGCGAAATGATCGGAGAGAGCTCCCTGGTCCTCCGCCAGTACGCTCACGGAAAAGCGCCCTTTGTCGATGGCCTCGTGGGCCTTGGACGCTCGTGCGATGCTCACGAGGACGCGCGGGGGATCGAGACTCAAAGAGATGAAGGAACTGACGGTGATGCCCCGGGGACCTTCGCTTCCCATCGCCGTCACCACGACGACTCCCTGAGGGAACATCCGCATGACTTCGCGCAGCGTGGCGTCGCTCAAGACAGAGACCCCTTCCCGACTTTCATCGCGCGCTCACGTAGACGAAGTCCCGCATGATGTGCTCGGCGTCGAAAAAGATGAAGTACATCATGTCGCCGGCGGCGAAGATCCGCAATTGCGGAAAGCGTTCCGCCTTCTCCAGAATGTCGTCGCGCCGATCTCCCGCGTAGCGATCGACCGCGTCCCGCAGATCTTCGGGCGACTCGACGATCCGCACGAGTGGAGCTTTTTCCTTCAGACCCTCCGTGACCTGGTAGACCGTCGGCCTCTGCACGAGGATTCCCTTGAGGCGCGCCTCGTGCATGTTCATACGGCGGACGTCGTATCCGATCGTGCCGAGAACGAGCGCCGTCGCGAACCCGAAAATGGCCACGATCGAAGCTGCTACTGTCAACAGCATCCGCTTACGGGCCGCCCCCGGGTCCTCCTCCCGTATATCGGGCGGGAGGAATCGCGGCTCGACGCTCGTCATTGCGCAGCTAAAGTATCACTTTAGGTTCTGGGCAAGAAAGTGCCCCGGGGCTAGCTTTTCTTGCTGAAGACGCTCGGGTGGAGTTTCTTGACCTCAGCTCCCGGCGCCGCTCCCGGCAAGGTTATGGAGAGGACTTTGGTCGAAGGCGCGCTGCAGGCGAAGTCCGTGCAGAGCTGGTACGCAATCTCGAGGGGCGCTTCGAGGCTCTTGCCCTTGTAGTCCTGCGGCAAGGTAACGGGAACGCGAATCACGATAGGCCCTTCGTACAGCCTGTAGGTGCCGAGCCCCTCCAGCTCCCGTTCGATTACCGGCGGGTAGGAGGGCTTGCCTGCCTTCAACACGCTTCCCTGGACGGATACCGCGGTCCGCGTGGGCTCCGGTTCCTCGGGCCCATAAAGATGATAGCCCTCCTGAATATCGGCCAGGAGCGCGAGCTCGAACGCGTCGCCCGGGCGAACCGGTGATTGGGACGCCACGAGCTCGAACCGAACCGCGTTCTCCCAGTCCGGAATCTCGATCTTCTTCTGTTGAACTGAGCGAACGAAACTGAAGTCCACAGGTCAAGAGCGGCAAAGAGGACGTGTCGCATACGAAAGATTCTAGCGCGAACTCACGCCTCTTCGGCCCCTCGTAGCAGGCCGGCAATCCGGTGAAGAATCCCCTCCTCGTTCACTCCGATCGGAGCTCGCAGCCGCGGGCGCCAGAGAGCGCTCCCCGGACCAATCTTCGTAGGCGAACAGAAGGTCGTTCGTGACCTCCTCCACGTCGAGCTCGAGCGCGCGCGCGTAGGCTCGCGCGAAGCTCTTGAAATAGAATTTCCCCGGGAAACGATCGAATCGTTCCTCCTCGAGGTCCTCGAGATACGCTATTCCGATCCGCGTCTCGTTCGCGATGCGCCGCAACGGAATCTGCTTGGTCTCGCGGAGTGCCTTGAGCGACTTGCCCCGATAGGCCATCTAGAGCCCCTTTCCCCGACACGTGAAGAAAGTTTTCCCGGCGGATCACCCACGATCCCGCCCCCATTGGTTCAGCTAACTTGTTCGATTGTAACGAGGTCTCGGTAAGTGACTGGAAGTGAGGACCTCACTCGGCGCGTAAGCGAAAGTATCAAACGTCCTGAATTGATGTCAACAAGAAATGCACAGGTTATCCTCTGGTATCGAAAGTTTTTTGTGGAAATCGGGTCAGGACGCTCCCTCGAGCTCCGCGATGAGGGAGCGCAAGCGCCTGGATGATCTCCGTCGTCTCCACCTGGCTTTTCTGGAAGGTCATCTGCAAGCGAAATGGCTTTCCTCGGACACCGTACTTGAAGACGAAGCTCTTCGGCCGCCCGCGCTGGGGTCCCCGGGACAACTTGCGAGCTTGCTCCCGGTTGATCTGCCCGCGCGAGATCTTCTCGACGAGAGCGACCATTTTCTCCGGAGAATCTTGCCTAACTATCTGCAATAACAATGATTTAGAGGAAATGTCGGCAAGCCGACAAAGGTTCTTCAACTCTTCGGGCATCGAGTTCAAGCTGAGGGTCTCGGTCACGCTCGTGCGCGACTTCCCAATCCTGCCAGCGAGGCCTTCGTGCGTATACTCGTGCTCGTTGACCAACTGGGCGAATGCCTCCGCCTCTTCGAACGGGGTGAGGTCCTTCCGTTGAATGTTCTCGACGAGGGCGAGCTCGATGGTCTCCAGGTCGTCCACGTCCCGCTCCACGCAGGGAAGCTCGGTGAGGCCGGCCTGGACGGCGGCCTGGTACCGGCGCTCGCCCGAGATGATCTGATAGTGATCTTGATGTTTTCGAACGATCAAGGGCTCGAGGATCCCTTTTTCCCGAATCGACGCCGTCAGCTCCGACAGATCCCCCATCTGCTGGCGCGGTTGATTCGGGTTCGGCTCGATATCTTCAATCGCGATCATTCTCCCAATCGCGGAACCGCGGCGCGAGCCGAGCTCGTCGACGAAGTGGGCATCGTTGCGAAACTTGATCGTTTCCGGCAGGCCTGCTCGCTTAGACACGGGACATTACCTCTTCCGAGAGACTGTAGTATTCGAACGCTCCGCTCGAATGCGGCGCGAAAGAGAAGATCGATTCCTTGTACGCAGGGCTCTCTTCGAGACGAATGCTCTTGCTGATCACGGTCTTGAAGACTTTGTCGCCGAAGGCTTCCTGGATCTTATCGCTCACGTCCCTGGACAGCGTGGTCCTCTTGTCGTGGAGAGTGATGAGGACTCCGATTACCTGGAGCTCGGGATTGGGCCGCGACTTCACCTTGTCCAGAGTTTCCAGAAGATCGTCCGTTCCCTCGAGCGCGTAGTAAGAAGACTGAATCGGGATCAGCAGGTGGGTCGCCGCCACCAGGGCATTCACCGTGATGAGGCCCAGAGTGGGCGGCGTATCGATGATGATGAAGTCGTAGTGTGCTCTCACGCTCTCGAGCCGGTCGCGCAACCGGAAATGCGAGTCGAAATCCCCTACGAGCTTGCCCTCGAGCTTCGCGAGCGAGATGCGCGCCGGAACGAGCGACAGCTCGGGAACGGATGTCTCATGGGTCACTTCCCGGATGTTTACCTTCGGGTCGAGGAGAGCTTCATAGATCGACCCATGGACATCGACCTCGTTGAGGAAGGAGATCGTCGAGTTTCCCTGCGGGTCCATGTCGACCAGCAGGGTCTTCTTTCGCTTCGCCGCCAATGCAGCCGCGAGGTTGATGGCCGTCGTGGTCTTGCCCACGCCGCCCTTCTGATTCGCAATCGTTATGATGACAGCCACTTGAGATTACTCCACACACGAATACCGACGAAACGACGGGAAAGGAGAAGGTCCGCTTGTTCGCGGACGGGCGTCCGAGGACCGGAAGCCCGAGTCGCTACATCTTGTATTTGCCGAGATCGTCGGGATTGAGGCCTTCCAACCACTTTTGGAGTCTTTCGGAGTCCGTGGATTCCTTCGACAGGTCCAGCCCCTTCGCGCTTTCCACGACCGAGTCCTCGACGAAGATCGGGGCTCTCGTCCGCAGAGCCAGGGCGATGGCATCACTCGGGCGGGCGTCGATGGCGATGGTTTCCCCATCCCGGTCGAGATAAATCATCGCGTAGAACGTGTTGTCGCGGAGATCGCTCACCACGATACGCTGCACTTCGGCTTCGATCTCGGTCAGGATGTTCTTGATCAGGTCATGCGTCATCGGACGGGGTGTCGAGATGTTCTCGATCTGAAGGGCGATGGCGTTGGCCTCGAAGACTCCCACCCAGATGGGAAGCACCCGGTCCCCCGCCTTGTCCTTCAGGATGACGATCGGCATGTTGGTGATGGGGTCGATCATGAGGCCCTTGATCATCATTTCGATTTCCATCGGTGGAACCCCTCGCACCGCCCCTGTGGTGATGTGGCCCTAAATATAGGGGCGGTCAGAAATGTTGTCAACAGGATTTAGTGGTCGCACCCTGTCGCTACTCCAAGGATGACACACGGGGCACCGTTTCGCCAAACAGGGAGTTGGCGCCGAAGCGAGTAATCACGACGGACAGGAGTTGCCCCACTCGATCCCGTCCCCCTGGAAAGTTCACGATCCGGTTGTCCGCGCTTCGCCCTGAGAACTCCTCCGAATTCTTGCGGCTCTCCCCCTCGACCAGAACCTCTACCGTTCTTCCCACGCAGCCCGCGTGCTTCTCCAGTTGGATTCTCTTCTGAAGTTCCAGTAACCGCGTGAGTCGCTCGCTCTTGACGGACTCGGGGACGTCGTCCGGCTGCTCGCGCGCGGAGAACGTAAAAGGTCTCTGCGAATACTTGAAGGAATAGATGCTGTCGAACCGGAGCTGCTCCATGAGCGAGAGCGTCTCGCCGAATTCTCCTTCGGTTTCCCCGGGAAAGCCCACGATGAGGTCCGTCGAGATCGCGAGGTCCGGAACGTGCTCGCGCGCCCTCGCGACCTTTCGAACGTACTCCTCACGCGTGTAGCCGCGCTTCATGCGGCCGAGAACCGAGGTCGACCCGGATTGCGCCGGGAGGTGCATGTGAGGGCAGAGCCTCCGGAGGTCGCGGAACCGCCGCATCAAAGGAGCGCCGAAGTCCTTCGGGTGCGGACTCGTGAAACGGATCCGCCAGAGACCCTCGACCTCGTGTACGGCATCGAGGAGATCCTCGAACCCGCGACCATCGCCGGGGTCCCGGTAGGAGTTCACGTTCTGGCCCAGGAGCTGAACCTCACGAAATCCCCACTCGACGAGCGATCGCGCCTCCCGAACGATGTCGGCGATCGGACGGCATCGCTCCCGCCCCCGGGTGAAAGGCACGATACAGAACGAGCAGAAGTTGTCGCAGCCCTCCATGATGGTGATGTAGGCCTTGACTCCGGGCACGCGCTCGATCCGCGCCGGTGGGACATCGAGGTTCCCGGGGTGCCGCCCGATCTCGACGACGCGCTCCTTCGTACCCACCACGGTCGCGAGCACTTCGGGAAGCTGCACCAGGCTCTGGGTTCCGAGCACGAAGTCCACCTCCGGTGCCCGCTTCAGGATGGCCTCTCCCTCCTGCTGGGCGACGCAGCCGGTCAGTCCCACGACCACGGCGCGTTTCCTCTTCAAATGCGAGAAGGCCAGAAGCCGGGTGAATACCGCTTCCTCGGCCTTCTCCCGGATGCTGCAGGTGTTCAAGATGAGGACATCGGCCTCGTTCTCGCTGGATGACGCCTCGAGGCCGAGCCTCCGGAGGCTGCCTGCGATCTTCTCGCTGTCGTGGGCATTCATCTGGCAGCCCCAGGTCTCGATCCAGTAGCGGCGGTATCCGGCGAGGCTCGACATAATTTCTAATTGAAATTTTAGGTTTTGTCCTTTACGAGCTGGCGGGCATGCTGGCGCGCGCTCTCCGTCACGACGGCCCCCGCGAGCATCCGGGCGATCTCGTCGACTCTGGACTCCGGGTCGAGCCGCGCGATGCGGGTCTCGGTCCTTCCTTCGCGCTCTATCTTATCAATTCGGAAGTGGGCGGGGGCGAAGCTCGCGATCTGGGGAAGGTGGGTGACACAGAGGACCTGGTGAACCCGGGCAAGCTCCTTGAGCTTCTCGCCCACCGCATCGGCGACCCGGCCTCCGATGCCCGCGTCCACCTCGTCGAAGACCAGGGTCTTCCCGCGCTCGCCTTTCGCCGAGACCGCCTTCAGCCCGAGGACGAAGCGCGCGAGCTCGCCTCCGGACGCCGTCCGCGCGAGAGGCCGCGGGTCCTCCCCCGGGTTCGCGGTGAAGAGGAGCTCCGCGGAATCGAGCCCGCTCTCGCGCCAGGCCGACGGGTCGGAGTCCTCCGCGGTCGTGAGCTCCAGCCGGAAGCGGGCCTTCTCGAGAGCGAGGTCCTTGAGCTCCCTGGCGACGAGCTTTTCGAGTCGCCTGGCCGCCTGCCCTCTCCTGGTCGAGAGGCCGTTCGCGATCGCGCGGTATCGCGCGCGGGCGGACTCGAGGAGCTTCAGGAGCTCGGAGACCCGCTCTTCGGACCCCTCGAGCTCGAGGAGCTCCTGGCGCGCCCGGTCTCGCAGAGCCAGAACCTCGGAAAGACTTCCTCCATGTCTCTTCTTCAGCCGTTCCAGGTGGGCAAGGCGGCTTTCGAGCTCGTCCATCCGGCCCGGGGTAACGTCGATACCCCGCGCGTAGTCGCGCGCGTGGAGCGCCAGATCCTGGAGCGGGCTCATGAGGGCCTCTTTGTCTCCGAGGTAAGCGAGCCAGCGCGGATCGATGCTCGCGAGCTCCGACACCCTCTTCCACGCGGATGCGAGCCTCGTGAGCGCGGAGTCCTCGTCTTCGTAGAGCGTTCGGAAGACCTCCTCCGATAGAGTCTTGAGCTTCTCCGCATGGCCCACGAGTCGGCGCTCGGCGAGCAGGTCTTCGTCCTCTCCCGGGCGCGGAGCCGCCTTCTGGATCTCGTCGAGGGCCTCCTCGATCTCGCGTTTTCTCTTCTCCCGCTCCTGCCCGCGGCGCTCCACTCTCGCGATCTCCGCTTCGAGGCGCCTCGTCTCGCGGAACGCTTCCCGGGCCTCGCGCCGATCTTCCCTCGTTCCTCCGAAGCGGTCGAGAAGGTCGAGGCCGGCTTCGGCCCGGAGAAGAGAAGAGCTCTCGCCCTGTCCGTGGATATCCGCGAGGTAGGGGGAGATGTCGCGGAGGACCTGCCGGGAGGCCGCTACCCCGTTGACCGTGACCTTGCCCCTTCCGGAAGCCTGAAGCTCCCTGCGGATGACGATCTCGTCCTCGACCTCGACTCCGACTTCCCGGAGACGCCGGGCGAGAGAGCGCGGCATCGGCTGGACCTCGAACCCCGCCTCGACGACGGCGGAATCCGCCCCGCTGCGCACGAGGTCGGTCGAGGCGCGGGAGCCGAGGACCAGTCCCAGCGCATCGATGAGGATGGACTTTCCGGCCCCGGTCTCACCCGTCAGGAGGTTGAGCCCCGGCTCGAAGTCGACTTCGAGGCGATCGATGACCGCTACGTTCCGGATCCGCATCCATCGGAGCACGAAATCACCTATATCACAGCGGCTCGAAATCGACGCCGATCGCGGCAATTCGTTGACAGTCTACAAACCCTCGTGGTAGCGTGGCTCGCGGCGTACCGTATCTTGTAGAGAACAACTGAAACCGTTCAGAGGCGAGCGCTCGACTCTTGCAGACTATACCCTCGACCCCCATTGACGTTTCACCCGCTCTCAACCCCTTTCAAATCGTTCTCGACTCCGGGCCCATCGGGATCGGGGTGCTCCTCATCCTGCTCGTGTTCTCCCTGGTCTCCTGGGCGATCATCTTCAGCAAGTGGACCATGCTGAGGCGCGCGGAGTCCCACTCGGACGCGTTTCTCGAGATCTTCCGCCGCAGCAAGAAATTCTCCGAGGTCCACGCGGTCTGCCATCAGCTGCGCACCAGCCCCCTCGTGGGGCTCTTCCTCTCGGGATACAACGAGCTCAACTATCAGCTCAAGGCCCGGGGCTCGAGCGAGGGAAGCGAAGGCGATTCCGCCCGCATCCACAACCTCGAGAGCGTCGCACGGGCGCTGGTGCGGGCCTCGAACATGGAGATGCTGAAGCTCGAGAGCCGGCTTCCGTTTCTCGCCACCACCGGGAGCGCCACTCCGTTCATCGGTCTGTTCGGAACGGTCTGGGGCATCATGAGCGCATTCCAGCGCATCGGTGTGACCCAGGCCGCGAACATCAGCGTCGTCGCCCCCGGCGTGAGCGAGGCTCTCATCGCGACCGCCGCCGGGCTCGCGGCGGCGATCCCCGCCGTCATCTTCTATAACTTCTTCGTCAACTGGGTGAAACGGCTGTCGACCCAGATGGACGATTTCTCGCTCGAGTACCTGAACATCATCGAGCGGAATTTTACGTAGCCGGGCGAAGTATGGGAGGCGGCGTTTCCGGAGGGGGCTCGGGGGGCCGGGTCTCCCGCGGCACGTCGGCGACCGCCATGCTCCTCTCCCGCAGATCGACGGGCGCGAACCAGACGCTCTCGGAGATCAACGTGACGCCGTTCGTCGACGTGGTGCTGGTGCTGCTCATCATCTTCATGGTCACCGCTCCCATGCTCATCCGGTCCATGGACGTGAGCCTCCCTTCGGCCACCATGCGGCGGGACCAGGCGGAGGAGCGGACGATCGTCACCCTCGATGCCCAGGGCCGGACGTTCATCGACGACCGCGCGGTCAATATCGAGCTCCTCGAAGAGCAGATGAAGATGAGAGTCGAGGTCGAGGGGCTGAGACTCGCCTACCTGAAGGCCGACGAAAGGCTACAATACAAGCAGATCATTCGAGTGATGGATCTGCTGAAGCGGGCGGGCGTCGACAACGTCGGTCTCGTCTACGTCTACCCCGAGGAGAAGAAGGACGGGTCATGAGGGTCGCGCGGGCGGAGCAGGATCGCTTCCGGCAGATGCTTCCGTGGTCCTTCGCGCTCCACGCCCTCCTGGTTTCCGCAGTGAGCATGGCGGCGGCTCTGAAACCGCGTGCGAACCTCCTTCCACAGCCGGACGCGGTCTTCATGAACGTGAGCCTCGGCCAATCGGGACCCCAATCGTCCGGCGCCGGAGGCGGTGCGGTACAGAGCCCTCCGAAGCCGACTCCCGAGCCGCCTCCTCCTCCCGAAAAAAAGGAACCGACGGTCGTTCGACCCACCAAAGAGGTTCGCGACGAGATCCCTCTCCCCGACGCGAAGGTGCGGAAGAACACCCCCGAGCCGAAAGCCGACTCGGGACTCCGCGGCGCCGATGCCGCGAGCGCCGACTCCGCTCAGCTCGCGGGCGCGCCCGCCCTCCCGGGTCTCGGGCTCGGCGGCGCCGCCGGCGGGTCGCCCTTCGACCAGGATTTCGAGTACGCGTACTACGTGCAGCAGATGCTCACCCGGATCCACCAGCGATGGCAGCGCACCGCCGTTAGAGGCACGGCGGTCGTCGTGGTGCGCTTCACCATCGCTCGGGACGGGAGAGTCCTCGATGCCTCGATCGAGACCCCGAGCGGAGTATCCATCCTCGATCGCGGAGCGCTCCGGGCGGTGATGCTCGCCGACCCGATGCCGCCCCTACCCAACTCGTATCCGCGGGATCAGGTGGGGGTCCACCTGCGGTTCACCTATACGGACCAACTCTGAAAAAGGACAGCGATGAGACATGTGATGAGAGCTCTGCTGGTGATGGGCGGCGTCCTCGGCGCGCTCGGGGTCCTTCAGGATCGAATCTACTCCGCCGGCGCCATCCAGGAGGAGAACCTGCAGCAGCAGCCGACGACTGGTGACTGGTACGTCAACATCGCGCGTCCGGGGCGTCCGGTCACCATGGCGATTCCGGATTTCGAGATCGGGACGTCGGACGCGGCGGATGCGGGAAAGACCCTCTCCGAGGTCGTGTGGAACGACATGGAGTTCGCTTCGATCTACCGCCTCGTTCCCAAGAGGCTCTACAGCATCGCCGGCAATCCCGCGGACGCGAAGAAGATCGACTTCTACCAGTGGGAGTCGATCGGCGCCGACATCCTGATCCGCGCGGTGAGCGAAGTGCAGCGCGACCGGCTCGTGACCGAGGTCCGGATCTACGCGGTGCTCGCGCAGGAAATGGTTTTCGGCAAGCGCTACGACGGGCCGCTCACCGCCGCCCGCCGCATGGCCCACCGGATCGCGGACGACATCCTGCTCCAGGCGGGAAACTACCGCGGGATCAACCAGACGAAGCTCGCGTTCGCGAGCGACCGAAGGGGCGAGCAGAGCAAAGAGATCTACCTCATGGACTACGACGGCTTCGATCAGAAGCCTCTCACCGCGAACAAGTCACTTGAACCTCACGCCCACCTGGTCGCCGGACGGCCGCGCCCTCGCGTACATCTCCTACCGGACCGGGCAGCCGTGCCTCTACCGCGCGTTCATCTACGAGGGCCGGGGAGACACCATCGTTTCCGGTGCGGGGATGACGTTCTCCCCCGCCTGGTCTCCGGATGGAAAGAGCATCGCCTTCACCTCGACCCGGGACGGGAACTCCGAGATCTACGTCTCGAACGCCGACGGGACCGACATGAGACGGCTCACGCATCATGCGTCCATCGATACGTCGCCCACCTGGTCGCCCACCGGGCGCGAGATCGCGTTCACCTCGGACCGCACCGGGGCACCTCAAATCTACGCGATGGATACCGAGGGGCTGAACCTCCGCCGCATTTCCTTCGAGGGGAGCTACAACGACTCCGCGAGCTGGTCCCCATCCCGCGAGTACAGCGAGATTTCGTATGCCTCCCGGATCGAGCGTGGGCCGTTCGATATCGTGGTCTACGACTTCCAGACGAAGCAGACCCGGCAGCTCACGACGGGCCGGGGGAGCAACGAGAGCGCCGACTGGTCTCCGAACGGCCTCCACATGGTCTTCACCTCGACCCGCAGCGGCACCAGCCAGATATTCTCGATGAACCGCGACGGATCGAATCAGAGGCAGCTCACCCGGGAGGGCAACAACACCACGCCGCAGTGGGGTCCGATGCCGGGCCAGGACTCATGAGCAACCGAATCTCCAAAGGAGAGAGCATGCGTTGGATTTCCAGGATTTCGTGGTTGTCGCTGGTGAGCCTTTTGAGTTTGTCCCTCGGCTGCGGGGGCAAGAACGAGAGAGCTCCGGCGACGACGACGGGAGGGCCTTCGAACGTTCCGCGCGCGACCACCACCGTGCCTCCGCGTCCGACGACCGTCGCCGAGGGGCCGGACACGAGAGAGAGCGAGGACGACAGCCTCCGATCGGTCTCGGATCCCGATAACATCTTCGGCAGAACCATCGACGAGATCAACGCCGACTCCCCTCTCCGGGACGTGCCCTTCGACTTCGACAGCGCCGTGCTCCTGGACTCCGCCAGGCCGATCCTCGACCGAACGGCGGAGTGGCTTCGGTCCTACCCCACGGTCACGCTCCTCGTCGAGGGCCATTGCGACGAACGGGGCACGGTGGAGTACAACCTCGCTCTCGGGGAGCGGCGGGCGATGGCGGCCTTCAACTACCTGGTGAGCATGGGCATTCCCGCGAGCCGATTCAAGACCATCAGCTACGGGAAGGAGTTCCCGCTCGATCCCGGCCATACCGAGGAAGCCTGGGCGCGCAATCGACGGGCTCATTTCGAGGTAACCTCCAAGTAGAGGAAAGGAGGACGGCGTGAAGCAGAAGACTCTCCGGGCGTCTCTGGCGCTCGCCCTCGCGGTCGCGGCTTCCGGAGGGACCGCGGAGGCGGGCCAGAAGAAAGAAGACATCATCCTCACGCAGCTCCGGCAGATTCAGGAGCAGCTCGCGGAGCTCCAGACCTCTCAGGCCGCTCTCAAGTCGGCGGTCGACGCCCTGAGCGCGGGAGCGACCGAACAGCAGGACTCGATCCGGAAGACGTTCGCCGATTCCAGGATAGCGATCGAAAGGGTCCAGCAGGACATGTCCATTGTTTCGGAGCGGATCGACGAGACGAACTCCAGACTCGCCGGCCTCCGGGAAGACCTGGTCACGTTGCGCCAGAGTCGCGAGCCGGTCGTCATCCCGCCGACCGAGCCGGTACCGGCCGAGCCCGGGGCCACGGCCGGCCAGGCGCCCGCGGTCGAGGCCCCCGCGCCGGCGCCGCCGGTGGTCGCCTCCGGCCCGAGCGTCATCGACATCTACAACGAGGCGAGAAACGACTATACCCAGGGGCGCTTTCCCCTCGCGATCTCGGGCTTCAAGGACGTCCTCGAGCTCGACAAGAGGGGCGACCTCGCCGATAACGCTCATTACTGGATGGGCGAGAGCTACCTGGCGCAGCGCCAGCACGATCTGGCCCTGGGAGAGTTCGACAAGATCATCCGGGACTACCCCCAGAGCAACAAGCGCCCCGACGCCTACCTGAAGAAGGCGATGACCCTCGAGGAGATGGGGCGCCGCTCGGAGGCGAACGTGATGTACGAGCTGGTGATCGAGCAGTTCCCCCGGACCGCCCAGGAACGGGTCGCCCGGAGGAAGCTCGAGGATCTGATGCGGACCGTGCCGCGCCAGCCCTGAACCGGGGCGGAGGTCCCTTCGAGTTTTTTTCGTCATAAGTACCCAGGAGGAGCAAATTCATGAGAGGCGTGAACAAAGTAATTCTGGTCGGGAACCTGGGAAGGGATCCGGAGGTTCGCTATACCAAGGACGGAACGGCGGTCGCCAACCTGAACTTGGCGACGACGGAGACCTGGAACGACGGGAGCGGCCAGCGCCAGGAGCGCACCGAATGGCACAAGGTGGTCGCCTGGGGGAAGCTCGCGGAGATCGCCAAGGAGTATCTGGGCAAGGGAAAGCAGGTCTACATCGAGGGCCGGCTGCAGACGCGCTCCTGGGAGGACAAGGAAGGCGTCAAGCGGTACACGACGGAGATCAAAGCCGACCAGATGGTGATGCTCGGAGGCCGCGGAGGAGACGGGACGTCCCGCGATTCGGGGCCGCCGCCCCCGGAAGCCTCCGACTTCGGACGTCCGGAATCGTTCCAGGCTACCGAGGACGACGTCCCCTTCTAGTGCATCAGTGCCGCGGGGCCCCACCCCCGCGGCCGAAGATGTCGGCGGCCCATTCGGGCCGGGCTCGCTCCGCTCGCGCAGGGTGCGGATGCATCGTTCGGCACCCTGCTGACCGCTACGCGGTTCCCAGAAGCGCGGAGAGACCGTCGAGGCGCTCGCCCCAGTAGGTCTTCGCCTTCGCGGCCTGCGCCCTGGTTCCGAGCTTGCGGTGTTGAATCGCGACCTGGCTCTTGTCGGGACCCTTCGGCACGAAGTAGATCTCGACCGAGGTTCCGTCCTCCCAGGTGACGCGAAGCGACTTCTGCGCCACCGTCGTACGCAC
The DNA here is from genome assembly GCA_963716925.1 of uncultured Acidobacteriota bacterium. GTDB lineage: Bacteria > Acidobacteriota > Vicinamibacteria > Marinacidobacterales > SMYC01 > DAISKN01. The sequence goes on from CAVQUX010000010.1 coordinate 32,602, forward strand.
GATCCACTTCACGCCGGGAAGCCATTTCTCCCGCGTCCGGGCCGCGGTGAACGCTCGAAAGAGAGTCGGGAGCGGAACCCGGAGGGTCTTGCTCTTGCTCGCTTCGTACTCTCCGCTTCGTCTCTGCCCGATCTCCCTCAGGCCGCGGATGCGCTCGTATCCGACCGTCACCATTTGCGCCCACCATCCGGGAACGCCGTGCTCTTCGTTCAAGTACGCGGCGATGTCCCGGTGGATCATCGATCGCGCTCCTCGAGCGTCGAGCAGGCGAACCCATTCTCCCCAGGTGCGACCGGTCTTCGCGATCACCACCTGGTCGCTCATCCCCGCGCGCTCGGCGAAGTCCTGCTTGCTCTTCTTGACGAGCTCGGCCCGCGCGGCGGTATAGGACTCCCCCGTCTTCTTCATCCGGGAACGAGCGAGGCGTTTGAGGTCTTTGTTCTTCGGCATCACGAACTCCTTCGTTGAAAGTCCCCGGGCGACCGCTCCCCAGCAGCGAAGCCCGGTGACACGAAGGCCTCGTGATTACCGATTCGGGAATATGCTTCCCTTTGCCTCACGAAGGCCCCCGCCGGGGGAGGGCCGAAGAGGTTGGGCGAGAATCACCGCCGCGCCTAGATTGCCGCACGGCGCCCCGCCCCGTCAAGCATTCGGCCGCGGGGCCCGGAGACAAGACGGCGGGGCCCGGAGGGCCCCTTTTTAAAGTCAAGAGCGGTGTGAGGCTACGGAGAAGAAGCCCCACACCGCTCGCTCGGACCGGCCTCATTGCCGGCCGAGCGGCAACTGTAGCCATTCCGCAGCCTCGGGTCTGTTAGCCAGATCATGCCGATTCCCTCCCCGGGAAAGCTTCGGTACAATGGTCTGGTCCCCACAAAATCCGGCGAAAACGAGATCGGAACCCGTCTATGGAAACGACCCGACCCGCTCATCTGCGCCCTCGGCCGAACCCGCGGCCGGCCCCGCCCCGCTCCCGCCCGACGCCCTGGGTCTGGATTCTGGTCCTGATCCCCGTGGGGATCGCGGCCTCGGTCGGCGCGGTCATCGGCCTCGGCGCCCTCTTCAACCTGACCGCGACCAACGTCGCGCTCGCGGACGGGGAACGGGAGCTCGTGGTCGATATTTCCCACCTGAAGGGCTGGATGGAGGGCTACACCCCGAGCCCCTCCGGAGAGACCGTTCAGAAGACCCGGTACATCGACGACTCTTTCGAGATCGAGTACGTGTACGACCTTCCCGAAGACGAGGAGGCGCCCTATCTCTCCTACAGCGTGACCTTCGAGCCGAACGTGAGCGACGCGAACACCACCTACGTCTCCCTCTGGGGAGGAACGAAAGTCGCGTTCTACGTCTTCGGCGAAGTGAAGGTCGACGTGCAGGAGAAGAACGAGCTCTTCCACTGGGGCGACGAGTCCCGTTTCGGGCTTCTCCTCGCGGACGGCCGGCCGTTTGGAAACGTCTTCGTGGCGAGGAAGGAAAAGCGCGTCGTCTACCTGCTGGTCTCGGGGATCTACTTCGACGACACCGAGAGCTTCTCGGAGTTTCTCGGTCCCTATCTCGAGAGGCTGGACGCGTTTCCCGCCGGGGGCTGAGCCTCGCGCTTCACGTACTCCGCAATCCGCTCCGCCGTCGCGAACCACACCTTGGGCTTCGACCGCATGTAAGCGATGAGCGCCTCGAGCTCCTCCATCCGGTAGCGGTGTCCGATGATGTGCGGGTGGAAGGTGAGCACCAGGAGTGTTCCTTCCTCGAGAGCGCGGTCGAACTCCCGGCGATAGATCTCGGTTGCGACGGAAGCCGCGGGAGCCGATCCCGACGCCGCGGGGCCGAAGTAGGGGTAGTCGTCGAGGATCCAGTCGACCGGTAGCTCGACGAGGCCCGATGGTTTCCCTTCGGAGAGAAGCTCGTAGGGCTCGTCCATCGCCATCATACTGCTGTCGTAGAGAAAACCCTTCTCGAGGATCAGGGAGAGCGTATGCCGGCTGAACGCCCAGGAGGGCGCGCGAAACCCGCGGGGCCTTCTGCCGACGACCGAGGTGAAATAATCGAGCGACTTCGAGAGCAGCCGTTCCTCCTCGGCCCGGTCGTCGAGGGCCGCGAGGTCTTCGTGAATCCATCCGTGGAGCCCGATCTCATGGCGTCCGCTCGCTTCGATGGCCGCCACCATCTCGGGGTGGAGAAGAGCGCTCGCCGCCGGGATGTAGAAAGACGCCGGGAGGCCTTGCCGATCGAGGAGCTCGAGGATTCGCGGAAGCCCGACGAGAGCCCCGTATTCCCCTGCGGAGTAGTCGACGGGCGCCGCGCTCTTGCGGTGGAAGGCCAGAGTCTCGTTGTCCACGTCGAAGCTGAGGCACACGGCGGCGCGGGCGCCGTCGGGCCAGATCGAAGGCGTGAGCTTGCGTCCGGCGCGCACCGGCGAGACTTTCGCCCGAATCTCGTCGTCGGTCCACTTCTCCGGCGGAATCTGGGCGAAGCCCGGGGACGCCGAGAGCGCGAGCACCAGGACGGTCCATCGCTTCCATCGCATCAGGCGTCACCTCTCGCAGAGCCGGCGGCGGCGGGCCGGGTAGCGTAGATCGTCTTCACCACGTCGAGAAAGTGATTCCGGACCTCGCGAAGCTCGAAGCCCGCGCGGACCACGTTCTCTACGGTGGGCCGGTTCAGATCCGGACCGACGCGGCGCGAGAACGGAGTCATGACGTCGAGCATGAGATTGAAGGGAAAGTAGCGGGAACCGGTGTGCTCGAACATGTAGAGGTCGCCTCCGGGCTGCAGCACGCGCAAAATCTCACGGAGGCCCTCGATCGGCCGGGAGACCGAGCAGAACGTGCACGAGGTGAAAGCCTGTTCGAACGTCCCGTCGGGAAGATCGAGCGCCTCGACGTCCATCTTCCGGAGCGCGAGGGTTCCTCCCGAGGCTTCGTAGTGCGTCGCCCGCGCGCCGGCCTTCTCCAGCATCTTCGTGCTGATGTCGATTCCGAGGATGTCCCGGCCGGCGGGAAAATGCTCGAAGTCAAGGCCCGAGCCGACGGCGACTAAGAGGATTTTCCCCGTCCCCATGTGAGAGAAGAGCTCGCGCTTGATCGGACGCCAGCGCCTCTCGGGGCCGATGCCCGCCATGAGATCGAACCGCGCCGCGGCGCGGTCCCACTTACGCTCGGCTCGAGCGTCCATCGCGCGTTCTTCCGGCCATGGCCGTTAGAAAATAGACCCAGGCGACGACCGCGAGCCCTACCAGAGCCCCGGTGGACGCCGGGGCTCCGAGCATCGGGGACATCATGCCCGCGGTCATCCCGGTCAGCATCGCCGGGAGCATGACCTCGAAGGCCCCGAAGAACGGCATGAAGAGGAGGGCGACGACCGAGGACGAGATCGCCCCCACGCACATCCCGAGCGGCATCGCGGCCACGGGGTGCCACGAAGACGGGACGAGAGCGTGAGCCGAAACGGCTGCCGCGACTCCGGCCGTCGCGTTCACCAAGAGGTCTCCGGCGATGAAGTAGGGACGCTTTTCCATGGACCGCTGTCGTTACTGACTCCGGGACCGCTTCATCATTTCGCGCAGTTTTCCGAGCGCGCCGCTTTCGAGACGCTCCGACGCGAGCCTTTCGAGAGCGTGGACGTTGTCCGGATCTATGGCGAGCGCTTCCTCGAACATCTTTCTCGCCCGTGTCTCGAGCCCGCCCTCGTGGTAGAGCTCGCCAAGGCCCACGTACGAGCCGGCGTCGAATCGATTGAGCTCGAGTGCCTTCGAGAAGGCGTCCTCCGCCTGCTTCCTCCACTTCGGATTCTTGGACAGGGCGCGCCCGAGCGCCCGATGGTACTGGGCCCTCGACGGATCCAGCCGAACCGCGGCGCGAAGCTCTTCGATGGCCTCGTGGTAGCGCCCCTCGCCGAAGTACCGCTCGCCGTTTCCGAAATGAATGCGCGCCGTCTGCGCGGTGGTGAACGTCTTGAGATCGACCTCCGGATGCGTCGCCGGTGAAGGAGGCTGCGATCGTCCCTTCGGCGCCGGGTTGGCGGCGGCGACGGCTTCAGCCTGCGCATGCCTTTCGGCTTTCTGGGAAAGTCCGAAGTCGTAGCGCCTTCTCTCCGTCTCGCTCGCGAGGGCCTCGTAGGCGTCTTTTACTCGAAGGTAGAGATCATCGAGAACCCCGTCGGCGTCGTCGAGCTTGATCCCGGCGCGGTGGTCGGGATGAAGCCGCTTCGCCAGGCGGAAGTACGCGGCCTTGACCTCCTCGGGAGAGGCCGTGGGGACCACCTCGAGGATCTCGTAGAGCGTGCTCTCGGCCGATGTCCGGTGTTTTTCGCGCATTTCCTCGAGGAAACGAAGCGCCTCCGGCGAATGCCCGGGGTCCTGCGGCGGCGAGGCGGGAAGAGCCGGTTTCGCGGCGCCCTGCGTTTCCAGGATCCCCGCGGCCAAGAGGGCATAGACGCAGCGCAGCGTCTTTTCCTCGCCCAGGGGCGACAGCTTCGCGATTTCTCCGGGGCTCGTGGCGCCGTCCACACGGGACAGAACGAAGCCTTCCTCCGGAGTGAGATCGAGATCGCCCGGGAGATTCGAGGGATCGCGGGCGTAGCTCAGCGGTCCCTCGAGGTCGCGGAGGCCCCGTCGAATGGTCGCGAAGTCCTCGATCCGACGCACTCCTTCCATCAGGAGCCTCGCGGTCGGGAGATCGAAACGCGCGAGATCCGGGGGGACGGGACGATCGACGATCTCCGCGCGGAACACGCCGCTCTTCCAGGGGAAGAGCGAATAGACGATCGACGTGATTTGCTCCTTCACCCGCCGGTCGAGCTCGTCCCTCGAGAGATAGCCCAATTCCACCAGAGTCGCGCCGAGGCGCAGGTGCGAGCTCGCGAGGACGCGGCAGGCGAGCTCCAGCTCCGAGCGCTTGAGGGCTCCGGCGCGCACCAACCGCTCGCCGAGGCGCTCCTCGGCCTCGTCGGAGCTCGCGAACACGATCACGCCGTCCTTGAAATAGATTCGCTTGGTCGTACTCCCGCGCGAGAGGTGGAGAATCCCGGATTTACGTCCGGAGGTGAAGCTCTGGAGGACCTCAGGGACAGGAGTCGCGTCGAGAGTTCCTTCCATGGGGGGCACCGGTCGGAAGCCGCAATTCTCCCGCAGCGGCCGCCCGGGCGTCAACCGTGGAAACCCCGCAGGTGGGTGGTGTAGTCTTCCGCACCCTCGCCTACAAGGAGACCCATGACGAACCGCAGACACTTCCTGTCCATTCTCGGCGGCGCTTCCTGCGCGGCCGCGGCCTGCACCTCGGAGAATGCGTCCCCCGAGGACGACCTCGAGCGGACCCTTCAGGACTTGAACCGGACCGCGGGTATCGGAATCGCCGACGATGACTTCGAGCTCGCGCGAAGCTATGCCGCGGGAGCCTACCGGGAGGCGGCGAGAACCCTGCGGCCGATCGTGCTCGACTCCGGCCTCGACCTCCCCCTGGCGTTCGCGGCGAAGCGCGGGAGCCGGTGATGCAGGAGGACATCGTCTACTCGAGCGCCGTCGACCTGGTGTCGCGATTTCGCGACGGCTCTCTGGACCCCGTGGCCGTCGCCGAGGCTCATCTCGAGCGAATCGCGGCAGTCGACCCGAAGCTCAACTGCTACATCACCGTCACCCGGGAGCGGGCGCTCGAGCGGGCACGGGCATCGCTCGCGCGCTACCGAGGCGGAAGACCCGCGAGCGCCGTCGACGGCGTGCCCTTCGCCGCCAAGGACATCTTCGCGACCGAGAACATCCTCACCACTCATGGATCGAAGCTCGGGCGCGAGAACGTGCCCACCGAGAGCGCTACGGCCGTGGCCAAGCTCGAAGATGCGGGCGCCGTTCTTCTGGGAAAGCTGAACCTTCTCGAGTTCGCCACGGGAAGCGGCACCGAGTCGGGGTTCGGACCCACGAGGAACCCATGGAACCTCGAGTACGAGCCCGGTGGGTCGTCGAGCGGAAGCGGAGCCGCGCCCATCGCGGGGCTCGCGACGGTAGCGCTCGGGACGGATACCGGAGGCTCCATCCGGAATCCCTCGGGCCGGTGCGGTATCGCGGGAATCAAGCCCACGTACGGACGCGTGAGCCGATACGGCGTCACTCCCCTCGCCTGGACGCTGGACCACGCCGGTCCGATGGCGCGCACCGTGCGGGACGTCGCTCGTTTCCTCGGTTCGATGTCGGGTCACGACCCGAAGGACCCGGGGAGCGCCGACGAGCCGGTGCCCGATTTCGAGGCGGCGATCGACGCGGCGGGCTCCCTGAGCGGAAAGAGGTTCGCTGTCGCCCCCGAGCTCATGGCGCCCGTCGAACCCGAGGTGCTGCAGCTCGTGGAGGAGGCGATTCGTCATCTGGAGAATCAGGGCGCCCGGCGGATCGACGTCAGCATCCCCCACGCGGCCGCCGCCAATATCGCGGACGAGATCCTCATCGGCGCCGAGGCCGCCGTCTACCACGAACAGCACATGTCCCGCCCCGAGACCCGCGCCTTGATGGACCCCGCCGTGCGGCTCTACGTCACCGCGGGCCGGACCTACCTAGCGACCGACTACGTCAAGGCGCAGCGCCTGCGGCTCGTCCTTCAGAAAGAGCTGACGGAAGCCCTCTCCGACGCCGACGTTCTCGTCTCCCTGAACGACCCCACGCTCACCGCCAGGCTCGGCGAGCCGACGCGGCTCCTGGGAAAGGAAGTCCGCTGGTTCGAGTACGGCACGGTGAATCTCGGAAACATCACCGGGTTCCCCGCGGCGACCGTGCCCTGCGGATTCGACTCCCGGGGACTGCCCGTGGGCCTTCAGAATCTACGGGCGTCCGTTCGAAGAGGAGCGGGTGCTCGCGTTCGCCCACGGGTACGAGCAGACGACGGAATGGCACCGCAGGCGGCCGAGTCTATAATCCCGCGATGAGCAATTTCAAGATCACCTACAGCACGCTTTCGGCGCCGCCGGAGGAAATGCACCGCGGCTACGAGGCCGCGGTCGAGAGCGTCCGCGCGGGCCTCGGCGGGACCCATCCGGTCTGGATCGGTGACCGCGCGGTCCAGAACCGGCCCACGTTCGAGAACCGGTCGCCCATCGATCGAGATCTTCTCATCGGAAAACACCAGGAGGCGACCGCCGCCGATACCGACGCCGCCGTCGACGCCGCCGTCGAGGCCTTCGCCCGGTGGAGCCGCAGACCCTGGCAGGAGAGGGTCGCGATTCTAAGGCGCGCCGCCGAGCTCATCAGCGAGCGGCGGAACGAGCTCGCGGCGCTCATGACGCTCGAGGTCGGGAAGAACCGCTACGAAGCTCTGGCCGACGCCGAGGAGTCCGCGGACCTGATTCGCTACTACTCCCAGCAGGTGGAAGACGCCTCGGGATTCGACCGCCCCATGGGGAAGCTGTCTCCCGGCGAGAAGACACGCGACATCCTGAAGCCCTACGGAGTCTTCGGGATCATCGCGCCCTTCAACTTCCCTCTAGCGCTCGCCGCGGGGATGTCGGCGGGAGCGCTTCTCGCCGGAAACACCGTGGTCTTCAAGCCCTCGCCCGATGCTCCGACGACCGGCGTGAAGCTCCTCGAGATCCTGCGCGAGGCGGGGCTTCCGGCGGAAGCGATGAGCTACCTCACCGACTCCGGCGCCGAGGTGGGCAAGACGCTCGTCGCCAGCCCCAAGGTCGCGGGAATCGCCTTCACCGGCTCGAAGAAGGTCGGATTCTCCATCTACCAGAGCTTCAGCCAGGCGAGGCCGCGTCCGTGCTTTCTCGAGCTCGGAGGGAAGAACCCCACCATCGTGACCGCCCACGCCGATCTGGAGAAGGCGTCGGAAGGGGTGATGCGGGGCGCTTTCGGCTTCTCCGGGCAGAAGTGCAGCGCTACCAGCCGGGTCTACGTGCATCGCGACGTCGCCGCCCGGTTTCGGGAGCTTCTCGTGGGAAAGACGCGGAATCTAGCCGTCTGCGACCCCACACGTCGCGAGAGCTACACCGGTCCGGTCATCAACCAGAGAGCCTACGACGCCTACCAGAGCTACGTGGAGGAGGCGCGCGCGGGCGGCGGGCGGATTCTCGAGGGCGGAAGGGCCCTGACCGACGGAGCTCTGGCGAAAGGCTACTTCGTCGCTCCCACCATCGTGGACGAGCTTCCCCGCGATCATCGCCTGTTCCGGGAGGAGCTCTTCGTCCCCTTCGTCACCCTCGCGCCCGTGGGTTCGCTCGAGGACGCCCTCGAGGAGGCGAACCGCGTCGAGTACGGACTGACCGCGGGAATCTTCAGCGAAGACAAGAAGGAAGTCGATACGTTCTTCGATCGAGTCGAGGCCGGAATCCTCTATGCCAACCGCACGACGGGCTCGACCACCGGCGCCTGGCCGGGAGTGAATCCGTTCTGCGGCTGGAAAGCGAGCGGCTCGAGCGGCAAAGGGGTCTGCGGTCCGTACTACGTGCAGCAGTTCCTGAGAGAGCAGAGTCAGACGAGCATCGAATAGCAGAAGAACGCTCAGCGCTCGGGCCGCCTCGACTCAGGGAGCTCGGCGAGCAGGAATTCACTCAAGCTCTTGATGTTGTCCCCGTCCCGGCGCGGCGTTCCCCTTCCCGCGGGCGCTTCGGGGCCGCCTCTGTCGAACGCGAGAAACGCGGCGACCAGGGTGTCGAGGTTGGTCTCGGTCTCGTGCTCGAAGGAGCGCGCGCGCTCCACCACGGCCTCGCGCAGTTTTCCCTCGAGCTCGGAGGCGCCTCGATGCTCGGGACAGAGCCTCAAGGCTTCGCTGACGCGAACGAGGCAGGCCGCGAGGTCTCCCGAGGCGAATCGCGACCGCGCGTCCTCGTAGGCCGCTTGCGCCTTCCCCGCATCCTTCGCGGCCTCTTTCGCGGGAGACGCTTGCGCGATCCTTTCGAGACGCCAGAGCTCGAGATCGATTCCGTCCCGCAGGCCCACGAGAGCCATGAAGCTCAAGTCCTGGCGCTCGACCGTCGAAAGAAGCCGGCCGGTCGAGGCAACCCTGTGGGGTGGAGCCGCGGAATGCTGCGACAGAAGCGTCCGGAGCTTTCGCGCCCCGGTCTCGACCTCGCCTCTGAGCTCCGATTTCTGGCGGGACAGGTGCCGTTCGAACCGGTTGACGTCGTGGAGCAACTCGTCCACCGTCGGGTAGCGATCCTCGATGGATTTTTTCAGCATCCTGGAAACCATTCGCGACAGCTCCTCGGTGACGGAGGGCGCCAGGTTCCGCATGGGCGGAGGATCGGCTCCGAGGATTCGATCGAAGACTTCCGGCAGGGTCGGGGCCGCGAACGCCTTTTCTCCGGTGAGGAGCTCGTAGGAGAGCGTTCCCAGCGAAAAGATGTCGGAGCGCGGGTCGGGCTTCCTGCCCAGAATCTGCTCGGGCGACATGTAGTGGGGCGAGCCCATGACCTGGCCAGTCGCGGTCAGCGTCGACTGCGAGATGTGCGCGAGCCCGAAGTCGAGGAGCTTGACCTCGCCGTCTTCGGTCAGAAAGACGTTTCGGGGCTTCACGTCCCGGTGAACGACGCCCCGGCGGTGCGCATGGGCGAGGCCGCGGCCCACTTCACCCAGGATGCGCACCTTCTGCTCCAGGGACAGGTGCTTGCGCGAGCGAAGCCTCTCGCACAGGTCCTCGCCGCGGAGGAGCTCCATGACGATGTAGACACCGTCCTTCTCCTCGCCCAGCTCGAAAACGGTGACCACGTTCCGGTGCTCGAGGTTGGCGATGAGGCGCGCTTCGCGGAGGAAGCGCTGGATCGACTCCTCCCTCTGCAGGCCGTCGACCGTCTGCTTCTTGATCGCCACCTCTCTTTCGAGCATCGGGTCGATCGCGCGGTATACGACGCCGGTCCCTCCCTTCCCCAGCTCTCCCAGGACGGTGTACTTGCCGATGTTCTTCATTTGCTCTCGAGAGCCACGACGCCGTCCCCACCCCTGGGAGACTGGCGGCGGTGGCTGAGGACGCCATAGGAGCCGGCGGAGCGCGCTCGCTCGGCGTCATCCTGGACGACGTCGCCACCGGACGTTTTTCCCATGCGGAGGAGATTCTACGCCAATCAGGGAGTCGGAGACCGCCCCGCGCTCCCGCCGCCCCCCCGTTGACTCCGGGTGGATCCGGGCATATTCTCCGCGAAGGCGGAGTCTCGAATCGACAGGAGGCGCCATGGAAATCAATCGTCGGGCCTTCATTACGAGCGTGGGCGGGGCGGCGGCGCTCGCGGTCATGACGTCGGAGCAGAAAGCCGACGCGCTCGAGCGTTACCTGCAGCAGCAGCTCGATGCCCCGGAGAAGTTCCCCACCGTGGCGGAGCTCGAGGCGACGAACCAGGACCTCGGCCGGCCGAGCCGGCGCGGCGCGGGAAACCTGTTCGTCCCGACGCGCGAGGGAAAGCTCCGGCCGATCGAGAAGATGCCGGACAAACCGACGCTCCTCGACTTCTTCCAATATCGATTCGCGCCTGCGAACCACGTGCTTCAGAGCGCGACCCGCGCCCTCAAGACGGGAATGCGGGAAGAGATCGTGCTCGCGTGCCTGCTCCACGACGTCGTCCTGAACATGATTCACCCGGACCACGGCTGGTGGGGGGCTTCGCTCGTCGAACCCTACGTTCCCGAGATCACTACGTTCGCCATCCGCTACCACCAGACGCTGCGGTTCTATCCCGATACGGAGTTCGGGTACGAGTATCCGGAGAGCTATTTCCGGACTTTCGGGGAGGACTACCAGCCCGAGCCGTACCTGCAGCGCACCTACGAGAAGGTCAGGAACCACAAGTGGTACGAGCATCCCCGTCTGGTCACGGTGAACGACCTCTACTCGTTCGACCGGAACGCCGTGGTGTCCATCGACCCCTTCGTCGACATCATCGGTCGCCACTTCAAGCAGCCGGCGGAAGGCCTCGGCTGGGACGACTCGCCTTCGTCCCATATGTGGCGGACGATGATCTGGCCGGATAGACCACTGTAAGTGGCGAGGGGGATAAAGGGGCTCGTCCTGCTGGCGGCCGCCGCGCTGCAGACGCCGGGAGTGTACAAGGGTCTCGAGATCAGCGTGAAGGGCCTCGAGCGCGCCGCGAACGTCAGCCTCCAGGATTGCCCGCCGGGAGACAACATCGTGCGGGGCGTGATCCGGCCGGTCGAGGAGAACGAGTTCGTGACCATCCGGATCGACGTGAAGGTGCTCCCTTCCTTCGCCCCCGTATCGCTGGCGAAGCCGGTGCTGTATGACGCGGCGGACAAACCCTACAAGACCGCGCAGTCGTTCGGAGAGCTGAACGCGTCGCCTTCCTACTCTTGCGCTTTTTCCTTCCGAGTGCCGAAGGGCACGAAGGTGTCGCGCTTCGCCATCGAGGACGCGTCGTTCGACGTGAGCGCTCTGGAAAAGTAGAACCGACGGCTCCGCTCGCGGAGTTCTACGAGATTCGAAGAAATCGAGCGGAGCGCTCCCCGGGTGACATGGGCCTGTTGCCCACACAATATATGCCTATGGCCAAAGAGGTAGTGTTGAAACGACGAGCGTTCTACGTCGACGAGCGGTCGCTCCGGCGAGCGAAGAAAACGCTGGGGCTGGCAACGGACGCTGAGGTCGTGCGGGAGGCCATCGCGAGATTGGCCGAGATGGAGGAGTTCTGGGAATTCATGAAGGAGAGCCGGGGAGTCCTCGAGCCCGGGAGTGTGGAGACTCCGTAGCTTGCCTTGGGCCATCCTCGATACGAACGTCTACGTCGGTCACTGGGAGGGCGGCCGCTACGACGATGTACTGGCCGAGGTGCGCCGTGCATTTGTCGTTCGTCAGTCCGCAATCGTCCTCTCGGAGCTCCGTCGGGGGGCGCGTACGGGAACCGCGAGGACACTGGTGGACAACCTCCGAGAGCGTGCAACCGTCGTATGGGCGCCGCAGACCGCAGACTGGTGGGAAGCGGGAAGGCTCATCCGAGAGTTGGGAGGCGCGCGCAGCTGGGATCGAAGCAAACGGCGAGATTTCCAGAACGACGCTCTGATTGCCCTGACCGCTCGGCGGCACGGTGCCACCGTGGTTACGGCGAATCGAACCGATCTGAGATCCTCACCACTGGATCTTGACATACCAGACATTTGTCTGGTATCGTTTCATCATGCCGGCAACGCCCCCCGGGGAGACCAGAGCCCGCGTCCTCGAGTACGTGCAGGAGCGGCTTCTCGAGGGCCGGCCTCCCACCATCCGCGAGGTCCAGCGGGCGTTCCGGTTCCGCGCGGTCGAGACGGCGCGCGGGCATCTCGAAGCGCTCGTTCGGGAAGGCCGGCTTTCGAAGCGGGAGGGTGAATCCCGCGGATTCGAGCTTCCTCTCCCGCGCGGCTCCCATCATCCCCGGCTCGTCCCGATCCTCGGGCGGGTGCAGGCAGGAGCGCTCTCGACCGCGATCGAGGATTTCGAGGGCTATGTCCCCGTCGAGATCCGCAACGCCGACGAGGTCTTCGCCTTGCGCGTACGCGGCGAGAGCATGACCGGGGCCGGGATCTTTCCCGGCGATCTCGTTCTCGTGCGTCGTCAGGACACGGCGCGCTCGGGAGAGATCGTGGTGGCCCTCGTGGAGGACGAGGCCACGGTCAAGCGCCTCCGGTTTTCTGGCAGGAGGCTCGAGCTCCACCCGGAGAACCCGGTGTTTCCGGTCATCGTCCCCAAGCCTGGCGAGTGCAGGATTCTGGGAAAGGTCATCGAGGTTCGCCGAAACATTGAGTAGAACGCGATGGCAAGCCCAAGACTCTTTTCGGCAGGACTTCCCTCCCCTATCGATGACGTCTTTCGGCTCGAGCCCCTTTCGGGCCGGCTCGTCGAGATCTCCGGGCATCGCGCCTCCGCGAATCTGACCGTCGCCTTCGGCCTCGTTCTCGAAGCCCAGGAGAAGGACGAGCCCGCCGCCTGGGTGACTCTCGCCCGGAGTACGTTCTTTCCTCCCGACGCGGCGGATTCCGGGATTGACCTTTCCCGGCTCGCGGTGGTGAGGGTTTCGGATGGAACGGCCGCTTGCCGGGCCGTCGTCGAGCTCACCCGCTCCGGAGGCTTCGGGCTCGTGGTCCTCGATCTCGGTCCAGGCGCTCTCTCGGAGAAACTGGAGAAGCGTCCATCGCGCGCTCGGCGTCTCAAGCCGCGCGAGAATCTCTCCGTTCCCTTCATCACCAAGCTCGTCGGCCTGGCCCAGAAGACTTCGACCGCGGTCGTGGTTCTCACCGAGAAGACGCGCGAGTCGAGCTCTCTCAACTCCCTCATCTCTTTCCGCTGCGAAGCGCGCCGGAATTCCGACAAACCCTGCGAGGTCGAGATCGATGTTCTCAAGGACAAGCGCCGTGGACCGGGACGTCGTTACCGCGAGGTGTGCCGTGCGCCGGCTGGCCTGCGTTGACCTCCCCGCCTTCCCCCTGCAGCTCCTGGCGCAGCAGAACCCCGCCTGGCTCGAAAAGCCGATGGCGGTCGTGGCCGAGGAGAAGCCCCAGGCGTTTCTCCTCTGGGTGAACGAGAAGGCGCGGGCTCTCGGAATCCGCCCCGGACACCGCTACGCCGCGGCGCTCGCGCTTTCGGCCGAGCTTCGCGCGGGTGCTATGAGCGAGGCCGCGGTCCGGGAAGGGGTCGAGAAGCTCACCGAGATCCTCCGCCGCTTCACTCCCGACGTCGAGCCCGCCGGGATTCCCGGCCTCTTCTGGCTGAACGCCTCGGGGCTCGAGCGCCTCTACCCGTCCCTCGATTCCTGGGCGGAGGCCATCCGGGAGACGCTCAGGGTCTCGAAGTTCTACGCTTCCGTCGCCGTCGGGTTCACCCGCTTCGGGACCTACGCCGTCGCCCGCGCCTATCGCGGGGCCCGCGCCTTCCAGAGTCTCGAGGAGGAAGAGAACGTGAGCCGAAGCGTTCCTCTCACGCGGCTCGACATTCCTCCCGACGCGCAGGAGACGTTCCTCAAGCTCCACATCCGCACCGTGGCGGACTTCCTTCGCCTGCCTCCCAAGGGGCTCCTGAAGCGGTTCGGTCCCGAGGTGCACGATCTCCATCGCCTCGCGACCGGCGAGCTCTTCTCTCCCCTCAAGCCCCGACCCGAGGAGGAGATCTATCTCCGCAGGATGGAGCTTCCCGCGCCGGAGACGGCGTCGGAGCGCCTCGTTTTCTTCGTCAAGCAGCTTCTCGACGACCTGCTGCGGGAGCTCTACGGGAAGAGCCTCGCGCTCTCGAAGCTCCACCTGAAGCTCGAGCTCGACGACCGGAGCGTCCTCGAAGAGACGCTCCGCCCCGACGAGCCGACGCTGAACGGGCCGCTTCTTCTCGGTCTCGTGCGCCTGCGGCTCGAGACGTTGAAGCTCGAGGCCGGCGCCGTCGAGCTCGAGGTCCGGGCGGAGGTGGTGAAGAAAGCGTTCGAGCAGCTCTCTCTCATCGTCGAGAAGCCGAAGCGGGATCCCAGGAGCTGCAACCGGGCCTTCGCGCGCTTGAGAGCGGAGTTCGGGGACGGCGCCGTGGTCCATGCCCGGCTCCGGGACGGACATCTTCCCGCCTCGAGGTTCGAGTGGAGCCCGCTCGCGTCTCTGCCGGAGAAGAAATCGACTCCTCAATCGACGGGACGCTCCCTCGTGCGCCGCATCTACGAGAAACCCCTGGTGCTTCCTCCGCGCTCGCGCCACGAGCCCGACGGCTGGCTTCTCCGGGGGCTCGAGTTCGGCCCGGTGCGCGATTTTCTCGGCCCCTACATCCTCTCCGGCGGCTGGTGGCGGCGAACGGTCGAGCGCGAGTACTACTTCATCAAGATGCAGCAGGGCGACGTTTTCTGGGTGTTCTTCGATCGTCAGAGGCGAAGGTGGTTCCTGGAAGGCCGAGTCGAATGAAAAACCAGGAAGAACGCAAAGGCGCAAAGGAGCAAAGGCGCAGAGAAGAAGAATACATGGGGGCTGCCTTTGGTCGCGGCGAGGCAAGCTTCAGGGAGGGGAGAGTTTTAACGCAAAGGCGCAAAGACGCAAAGGCGCAAAGAAGAAAATACGAGGAGGATACCTGGCGGACCGAGGGAATGGAGACCCGCTTTTATCCCCATATCTCCCCCATCTCCATATCCCCTTTCTTACACCAGGGTTTCGTCATCAAATCCAGAATCAAAAACAAAACGGAAAGGGGCAAAGGCCAGGGTGATTCTTTCTTTGCGTCTTTGCGCCTTTGCGTCTTTGCGTTGAATTCTTCTCTTCCCTGCCTTCATTCTTCTGCAAGTCCAACGGCTCGAGCTGGTGGTTTCCGACCGGTCTTGTCCTTTGCGCCTTTGCGTTAAATGTATTCTCTTCCCTACGTTCCGCTCTTCTGCAAGTCCAATGGCTCGTTTCTAGAAGGCGCGAGTCATCCCGAGGAGCTCGTAGAAGAAGCCCATCGTTTGGGGCTTCGATCTCTTGCCGTCACCGATCGCGACGGGGTCTACGGCATCGTGCGCGCCCATGTGAAGGCGCTCGAGCTCGGGATCCATCTCCTCGTCGGCTCGCAGGTCACGGTGGACGACGGCTCTACTCTCGTGCTCCTCGCCGGAAGTCACGAAGGCTACCGGAACCTCTGCCGTCTGGCGACCAAAGGAAGGCTGCGCTGCGAGAAGGGAACGTCGCGGGTCTCCCGGCAGGAAGTCGCCGAGCACCAGGACGGTCTCATCGCTCTCTGGATCGGAGAAGGACCGATCGAGATCCTCAAGGAGGCCTTCGCCGGGAGGCTATACGCCCTCGCCACCCGGCACCGGCGCGATCTCGACGTTCCCCACGAGAAGCGTCTTCGCGAGGAAGCGAGCCGATACGCCGTTCCCGTTCTCGCGGGGATGGAGGTGCTCTACCACCATCGGGAGCGGCGCGACCTTCAAGACGTTCTCACCGCGATTCGAAACGGCACCACGGTGAGGACCGCGGGAAGGCTCCTCAAGCCGAATGCGGAGTACGCGCTCAAGACGGACATCGCCTTTCGCGATCTCTTCGCCGATGACCCGAGAGCGGTCGAAAGGACCCACGAGGTCGCGGAGCGCTGCGAGTTCTCCTTGAAGGACGTCCGCTATCGCTATCCCGCGGAGAGGCTTCCCGAGGGAAGCACGACCTCGGCCTGGCTCGAGCATCTGACGTTCGAGGGCGCCCGGTGGCGTTACGGAGGCGAAGTCTCGGAAGACATGCGCCGCCAGCTCCGGAAAGAGCTGGATCTCATCCAGGATCTCGATTACGGCGGGTACTTCCTCACGATGTACGAGATCGTCCAGTACTGCCGGCGAAACGAGATCCTCTGCCAGGGGCGGGGCTCGGCGGCGAACTCCGCCGTCTGCTACTCCCTGGGCATCACCGCCGTCGATCCGGTGAGGATGGGCCTCCTCTTCGAACGATTCCTCTCCAAGGACCGGGCGGAGCCTCCGGACATCGACCTCGACATCATGCACCAGAGACGCGAGGAGGTGATCCAGTTCGTCTACGAGAAGTACGGGCGCGACCGGGCGGCGATGGTGGCGAACGTCATCCGCTACCGGGCGCGCTCGGCGGTGCGCGACGTGGGAAAGGCGCTCGGCCTTTCGGAGACGAGCCTCGACCGGCTCGCGAAGCTCCTCTCGCACTACGACGGGCCCACCGCCGAAAGCTTCCAGCAGGCGGGATTCGATACCGAGACTCCGGACCATCAGAACCTTCTCCGGCTCGCAAACGCGATTCTCGACTTCCCTCGCCACCTCGGGATCCACCCCGGAGGTTTTCTTCTAGGCCACGAGCCCGTCCATCAAATCGTTCCCATCGAGAACGCCACCATGGAGGACCGCACCGTCATCCAGTGGGACAAGGACGACATCGAAGCCCTCGGCCTCTTCAAGATCGATCTCCTGGGACTCGGCGCCCTGACCCAGCTCGATCTCTGCTTCCGGCTCCTGAAGGAGCACCGGGGAGTCGATTACAGCATGGCCACCCTCCCTCCCGACGACGAGAAAACCTTCGACATGATCTGCCGCGCCGAGACCGTGGGGGTGTTCCAGATCGAAAGCCGGGCGCAGATGGCGATGCTCCCTCGTCTGAAGCCGCGGAATTACTATGACATCGTCATCGAGGTGAGCATCGTGCGGCCCGGACCCATCACCGGCGGCATGGTCCATCCATATCTGCGGCGCCGGCGCGGGGAAGAGCCCGTCACCTATCCCCATGAGATCCTGAAACCGGTCCTGGAAAAAACTCTCGGAGTTCCCCTCTTCCAGGAACAGGTGATGCGGCTCGCGATCGTGGCCGCGGACTATACGCCGGGAGAGGCCGACCAGCTCCGGCGGGACATGGCGGCCTGGAGGAGCAGAGGCCGCATCGAACGGCACCGGGAGAAGCTCGTGACCCGCATGCAGGCGAAGGGAATCGCCCTCGAGTTCGCGGAGAGGGTCTTCCAGCAGATCACCGGCTTCGGCGAGTACGGGTTTCCCGAGAGCCACGCCGCGAGCTTCGCCCTCATCAGCTACGCGGCGTCGTATCTCCTCTGCCACTACCCGGCGGAGTTCATCTGCGCCCTTCTGAACGCCCAGCCCATGGGCTTCTACTCCCCCGCGACCATCGTCGACGACGGAAAGCGCCGCGGGGTGACGTTCCTCCCGGTCGACGTTCGCGAGAGCGACTGGGACTGCGCCATCGCGGGACCAAGCCGGGTCCGCATGGGGCTTCGCTACGTGAAGGGTTTGAGCGAGAAGGCCGACGGCGAGCGCATCGCCGCCGCGCGAAAGGCCGCGCCCTACACCTCGATGGAGGATTTCTCCCGGAGGACGGGAGTCGGAGAGAAAGCCCTCGCCGCCCTCGCGAGCGCGGGGGCGTTCGACGGACTCGAGCCCACGAGACGTTCGTCTCTATGGAAGGCCCGAGGTCTCCGCAAGGAAGATCCGGACGTCTTTCTCTCCGTTCCCGAGGGCGACGTCTCTTTCGACGAGCTCCGGGAGTTCGAGAGGATCTCCTGGGACTACGAAGCTTCCTCCCACAGCACCCACGGCCATCCTCTGGCCCCGCTTCGCGAATCTCTGAAAGCCCAGGGGCTCCCCGACGCCCGGACGGTCGCGCGCATGACGAACGGACGCCGCGTCCGCTACGCCGGACTCGTCATCTGCCGTCAGAGGCCGGGAACCGCCTCCGGAGTCACCTTCATGACCCTCGAGGACGAGACCGGTTTCGTGAACCTCGTCATCTGGTCGCAGAAGTTCTCGGAGTACTCTCTTCTCATCAAGACCACGACGTTTCTCGGGGCGACGGGAAAAGTCCAGGCGGAGTCGGGAGTGGTCCACCTGGTGGTCGACGAGCTCTGGAAGCCCAGGCTCACTCTCGAGCCCTCGAAAGTGAAAAGCCGGGACTTCCACTGAACCTCAGGATTCCTACACCGCCGGCCCGATGGTGTCGCGGCGGCGCTTCTCTTAGTTTGGGAACGGTCGCGCGCCACAACTTTCTTAGAGGTGTATTCATGAAGAAAATACCTGGAGTCGCCGGCCGCGCGTTTGCCCCCCTGACGATCTTCGCCCTCGCGGTCCTTCTGACTTCCTGCGACGATGAAACCCCCACGGGCAGCAATCCGCCCTCGACCACCACGGCCCCCCCCTCCACAGCGAGCGCGCTCCTTCGGGCCGCACCCCTCGCTTTCGACGCGCACACCGTCGACGTGGTCATCAGCGGAGCCAACGGGGAGAGCACGATCACCGCCGTCCCTTATCCCGGAGTCAGCGACTACCTGCAGCTGAGTCCCGGCGACTTTCGGGTGCAGTTCTTCCCCGTAGGAAGCCGGAGAGCGGCTCTCGCGGAAGAGTCGGTGACCCTTTCCAACGACGAAGCGGTTACCGTCGCGCTCGTCGGCCTTTCCGCTTTCGACGTCGCCGTGCTCGAGGACGACAGGATCGACGGTTCCTCGCAAGCCGGCATCATGATGACCAACAGCATCCCGGACTTTCCCGCCGCTCTCGACCTGGTAATTCTGAATGGGCCCACGTTGTTCGAGGACGTCGCCTATCTCGAGACCAGCGGCGCGGCGGAGCTCATCCCCGGACGCTACGACGTCCAGATCCGGCGCGCGGGGACGGACGAGCCCGTGGCCGCATCCACCGGACACGACTTCGCAGCCGGGGTGACGTACACGGTTTTCGCCGTGGGAAGCCTGACGCGCGGCGACATCGGGATCACGGTCGCGAGCGACGCGCCCTGATCGGCCGGAGCAACGGAGCTCGCGGCTCGCCGAGCGGCTACCAGGGCACCGGGCCGCCGGTCATGGGAACGAGATAGCCGCTCGTCCAAACGCGGCCCTCGGCCTCGCCTCTCCCCTGCGAGCGATAGACCTCGGCCCAGACGGCCTGCCCCTCGTTTACGAAGATATTGGGCTGCTGGCTGGTGCCCCAGTGGGCCATGTTTCGGAACACCCCCCAAAAGCAGCCAGACACACTCCGAGAGAAGCCAGTTTGAGAGAACGGGCCACGGCAAACCTCCTGTTTTTCGGGGGGGAGGTGCAGTTTGCGACCGAAGCCCGTCGCTGTCAAGCGGGCCGAGCTTCAGTCGAACGAGTAGACCAGCTTGCTCATGTCGTGGGGGTTCCCGTCGGGGTCGGCGCCGTATCCGGGGACGCGATACTCCTTGAACCCGAGAGGAGTCAAGACGTCGATCGCGTCCTGCTCGAGGTCAGAGATGAGCATGCAGGTCAGATGACGGAGTCCCCGGTCGCGCGCCGCGTCCATGAGGAGGTGCACCAGCAGGGCTCCGAGACCGACTCCGCGAAAAGCCGGGTCGATGAGCCATTTGATACGGCCTACCAGGCGCAGCGGACCGTTCTCGCGGCGATGAAGCGTGGCATCGGCGACGACGCGCGAGCGATCGAACGCGAGGAGCGGAAGCACGGTGTCGTAGTCGATGTTCTCGGCCCAGCTCTCGACGAGCGTCCGCTGCTCGATCCTGTCCCAGGCGAACCGCCGGATCTCCACGGGAAGCCTCAGGAAGAACCGGTGGAGCTCCTCGGCGTCGTCCCGGCGGAACGGGCGAATGAGGACGCTCCGTCCGTCTCGAAGCGCCGCCTGTTCCGGATAGCGATGGGGGTGGGTCGCCATGCCCGGTACGATACCATGCTCGTGAGTTGGTATAGGATGCGGGAATGAAGCTCGGAGGCGCTTCAGAAGAAGAGAAGAAAGGTCCGGGCAATTGAGCTACGCCTCGGTTTACCGGCGCTCCCTCGAAGACCCGGAGGGATTCTGGGGCGAGGCCGCTTCCGCACTCCACTGGTTCGCGCCCTGGACCCGGGTCCTGGACGATTCGAGGGCCCCGTTCCATCGTTGGTTCGAAGGCGGACGATTCAATACCTGCTACAACTGCCTCGACCGGCACGTCGAGAGCGGGCGGGGCGATCAAGCGGCGCTCATCTACGACAGCCCGGTCACAGATACCGTCCGCGCCTTCACCTACCGCGGGCTCAGGGACGAAGTGGCGCGCTTCGCCGGGGCCCTGCGCCGCCAGGGAGTAACCAAGGGAGATCGGGTACTCATCTACATGCCGATGGTGCCCGAGGCGGTGACGGCGATGCTCGCGGCCGCGCGGCTCGGCGCCGTGCACTCGGTGGTCTTCGGAGGCTTCGCGGCCCAGGAGCTCGCGGCGCGGATGGACGACGCGCGCCCCAAGCTCGTCGTCAGCGCGAGCTGCGGCATCGAAGGCCAGCGGATCGTCCCCTACAAGCCGCTTCTCGACGAGGCCATCTCGACCGCGAGCCACAAGCCGGCTCGGACCATCATCCTCCAGCGCCCTCAGCATCGCGCTGCGCTTCTCGCCGGACGGGATCTCGACTGGGAGGAGGCGGTCGCGGGAGCGCCTTCAGCGGACTGCGAGAGCCTCCTCGCGACCGATCCTCTTTACATTCTCTACACTTCGGGGACGACGGGGCAGCCCAAAGGAATCGTCCGGGACAACGGCGGCCACGCGGTCGCGCTGAAGTGGTCGATGAAACACATCTACGGGGTGGACCCGGGGGAAACGTACTGGGCGGCGTCCGATCTGGGCTGGACCGTCGGCCACTCCTACATCGTCTACGCCCCGCTGCTTCACGGTTGCACCACGGTGCTCTACGAAGGAAAGCCCGTGGGCACTCCCGACCCCGGCGCTTTCTGGCGGGTCATCGATCAGCACCGGGTCTCCGTATTCTTCACCGCGCCCACCGCCTTCCGCGCGATCAAGAAGGAAGACCCGGAAGGCGCTCACCGGAAGCGCTACCCGATGCGCGGTTTCCGCTCGCTGTTTCTCGCAGGAGAGCGGTGCGACCCCGACACCCTTCGATGGGCGGAAGAGAAGCTGGGAATACCGGTCATCGATCACTACTGGCAGACGGAGACCGGCTGGCCCGTCGCCTCAAATTGCCTCGGGCTCGAGGCGTTTCCGGTGAAGCCGGGCTCCCCCGCGAAAGCGGTCCCCGGCTACGACGTTCGAGTCCTCGGAGACGACGGAGTCGAGGCGAAAGACGGCGAAATGGGCAACCTCGTCATCAAGCTTCCGCTTCCACCGGGATGCGCTCCGACGCTCTGGGGCAACGACGAGGCGTTCCGTGCGAAGTACCTCGACCGCTTCCCCGGCTACTATCAGACGGCGGACGCCGGCTATCGCGACGAGGACGGCTACCTCTGGGTCATGAGCCGCACGGACGACGTGATCAACGTCGCCGGGCACCGGCTCTCGACCGGGGCGATGGAAGAGGTCCTGGCCTCGCACCCCGACGTCGCCGAATGCGCCGTCATCGGGGTCGCCGACTCGTTGAAGGGCCAGGTGCCGCTCGGGCTGGTGGTCCTCAAATCCGGGGCCGAGCGCCCCGAAGCGCAGCTGGTGCCCGAGCTGGTGTCGCTCGTACGCGAGAGCATCGGGCCCGTCGCGGTGTTCAAGCAAGCGGCGCTGGTGAAGCGCCTTCCCAAGACCCGGTCGGGGAAGGTCCTTCGGGGAACGATGCGCAAGATCGCAGACGGAGAGCCCTACAAAGTCCCGCCGACCATCGACGACCCCGCTGTCCTGGAAGAGATCGCGAGCGACCTCAAGCGCATCGGCTACCCCCCGAAGCCCTGACGCGCCTTCTGTTCTTCCCCGTCAAGTCCCCAGGAACTTCGGCTTCCGCTTCTCACGAAACGCGGCGATTCCCTCGCGGGCGTCCCGGCTCGCGAAGATGGTCTCCGGCTCCCGCCGGAAACGGGCGGCGTTCTCGAGAGGGCCCTTGGGGATCATCTCCCTGGCCCAGCGCTTGAGCATTCCCAGGACCAGGGGGGCGTTCTCCGCGATGCGCCTCCCGTAGTCCACGGCGGTCTCCATGAGCTTCTCCCGCGGTACCACCTTGTTCACGAGGCCGACTTCATAGGCCCTCTGCGCCGAGATGGGCTCCCCGGTCAGCATGAGCTCCATCGCGATCTTGTGGGGGATGCGCGCGACGAGAGAGCTCGCGCTCCCGATCGCGATTCCCACCTTCGCTTCGGGAAAGGCGAACTCGGTATCGTCGCTGGCGACGCAGATGTCCGAGAACTGCACCAGTCCGATTCCTCCGCCGAGGCAGTGGCCGAAAACCGCGGCGATGACGGGCTTCTCCACCTCGACGATATGGCCAGGGATGGCGCGCCAGACCTCGAGAGACGGGCTCTTGAGATCCGCCCCGACGCAGAACGCGCGATCGCCGGCGCCGGTCAGGATCGCCACACGGTCCTCGCTGTTGTTGAAGCGCCGCCAGGTGGCCTCGAGGGCTCCCCACATGTCGTCGTCCATGGCGTTGAGAACCTCTGGCCGATTCAAGGTAATGACGGCGATGTTGTCCTTGGACTCGTAAAGAACGACGTTCGTAGACACGCGGCTCCTCCAGGTGGGTGGGTTCGGTGCCCATGATAGTGAGCCGCGATCCCCGCGGCAACCGGGGAGTCAGGGGACCTTCTCGTGGTATGTTCGCTCCATGGAAGCGCCCAACGCTCCGGCGGCCGCGTCCGACGAGGGACGGTTTCTCGCCGGCCCCGAGAGCCGCCTCGCGGAGCTGGCGCGGCTCAATCGCATCGCGTTCGAGTTCCTGCGTGGATTCCGCAAGCTCCATTTCGTCGGGCCCTGCGTCACCGTCTTCGGGTCGGCCCGGTTCAAGGAGGACCACCGCTATTACGCTCTGGCCCGCGAGGTGGGGCGGAGGCTCGCGCGCTACGGCTTCACCGTCATGACCGGCGGCGGGCCGGGAATCATGGAGGCGGCGAACCGCGGCGCGAAAGAGGGCGGCGGCCGCTCGATCGGTTGCAACATCACGCTTCCGCACGAGCAGAGGTCGAATCCGTATCTGGACCTCACGGTGGAGTTTCGGTATTTCTTCGTCCGCAAGGTCATGCTGGCGAAGTACTCGTACGCGTTCGTCGCGCTTCCCGGGGGCTTCGGAACCATGGACGAGATCTTCGAGGCGGCGACTCTGATCCAGACGGGAAAGATGAAGGACTTCCCGGTGGTGCTCATGGGCAGCGACTATTGGGCGCCGCTCCTGGACTTTCTGCGAAATACCATGCTTCCGGCGGGCACGATCGCGCCCGAGGACCTCGACCGCATCTTCGTCACCGACTCGAGCGAGGAGGCGGCGGCGACGATCTTCAGCGCCGCTACCACGAAGTTCGGGCTCCGCTGGGAGCGCAAGGCGAAATGGATACTTGGAGAAAGGCAGGTCTCCTCATGAGACTCACCGCAATCGCAGTCCTTCTCGTCGGCCTTCTGAACGGGGCCGATGCGGGAGCCGAGGTCGTCCGCGTCGACGTCGAGCAAAGGCGGGACGTTCTCGCGGGCAGGACCTTCGGCCTCGCTGGCGCCTACGAGATCCTCTCGGGCCGCATTCATTTTGCCCTCGATCCCGGGCTCGATCCGAACCGGAGAGTCGCCGACATCGACAAGGCTCCGCTCGACGAGGGCGGCCGCGTCAGCCACTCCGCCGACTTCTATCTCGTGAAGCCCAAGAGGCCCGAGAAAGGAAACGGGACGCTTCTCCTCGAAGTCGGAAACCGGGGAGGCAAGGGACTGCTTTCGTTCTTCAACCTCGCCTCGGGCAGCCTCGACCCTTCCGACGAGGAGAATTTCGGCGATGGTTTCCTCCTGGAGCGGGGCTTCAGCCTCCTCTGGGTGGGCTGGCAATGGGACACGCCGAAGCGCCCCGGAATCATGCGCATGTACCCTCCCGTCGCCACAGAGGGCGGAAAACCCCTCCGGGGTCTCGTCCGGAGCGACTTCGTCCCCGTTGAGCCGGAGACGGACCACTCGCTCGCCGATCGGGACCACCTTCCCTACCCCGTCTCCGACCCGGATGCCGCGGAGAACGTGATGACCGTCCGCGACGATGTCGAGGGTGAGAGGCGCATCCTCCCGCGCTCGAAGTGGAAGTTCGCGCGCGTCGAGAACGGCAAAGTCGTCCTCGACTCCGGCCGGGTATATCTCGAAGGAGGCTTCGAGCCCCGCAAGATCTACGAAGTGGTGTACGTCTCCGAGAATCCGCCGCTCGTCGGGCTCGGCCCCGCGGGAATCCGCGACGCCGTCTCGCGCCTCAAGAACGAGGGGGCGAAGGAGCTCGGCATCGGTGAGGGCGACATCGACCGCGCCATCGCCTTCGGGATCTCGCAGAGCGGGCGATTCCTGCGCACGTTCCTCTACTATGGGTTCAACGAGGACGAGTCGCGGCGCCGCGTCTTCGACGGAGTCATCGCCCACGTGGCCGGAGGAGGACGAGGGAGCTTCAACCACCGGTTCGCGCAGGCCTCGCGCGACGGGCATCCGTACATCAACTTCTTCTATCCCACCGACATCTTTCCCTTCACCGACCTCGAGCAGGTCGACGGGAAGACCGGAGCCCGGGACGGAATTCTCGCCCGGCAGAAACCCGAGCACCAGCCGAAGATCTTCTACACCAACTCCTCGTACGAGTACTGGGGTCGCGCGGCGTCGCTCATCCACACCAGCATCGACGGCCTGGAGGACGCGAAGATTCCCGAGAACGTCCGCGTCTACCACTTCGCGGGCTCCCAGCACGGTCCGGCGAAATTCCCCCCCGAGAAAACCCTCGGCCAGCAACGGAGCAACCCGATGGACTTCCGCTGGTCGATGCGGGCGCTACTCGCATCGATGGACTCCTGGATCCGCCAGGAGGAGGCGCCGCCCGAGAGCCGCTACGCGCGGGTCGAGGAGAAGAGTCTGGTGAGACCCGAGGAGCTGGGTTTCCCCGACCTCCCCGGCGTGAAGACGAGCTCGCGCGTGCACCGGGCGTATCGAGCGGACTACGGCCAGAAGTTCCGGAGCGAAGGTATCGTCACCCAGGAGCCCCCGAGAATCGACGGCTCCTATCCCCTCCTCGTGCCGGCGGTCGACGAGGATGGAAACGAGAGAGCGGGAATCCGACTCCCGGAGCTCGCGGCGCCCCTCGCCACCTACACCGGCTGGAACCTCTTCAACTCCCAGTCGGGTCCCGAGGACGTGCTTTCGAGTATGCAGGGCTCGTACATTCCCTTCGCCCGCGACGAAGGGGAGAGAAAACTCACGGGAGATCCGCGGCCCTCGATCGCCGAGCGCTACCCGAGCCGCGAGCACTACCTGGGCCTGGTGGCCGAGGCGGCGATCGATCTAATCCGTGAGCGGTATCTCCTCGCCGAGGACCTGCCGGGAATCCTGGAGTCCGCGGCGCGGCATTGGGACTACCGCGCTCGAGCGAATTGAGGGGGCCCGCCTCCGCCCATCGGGCTTCGGCGAGGCGAGCCCCCCTTTGAAGAAAAGGCGAGCTAGAACGTCCAGCGGGCGCCCAGGCGCATCACTCGGGGCCCGTATACGTTCAGCGGATCCTGGAAGGCGGCGGTGTTCACGTTGAAGTTCGTCACCACGTTGGCGTTGAGCAGGTTGAAGACATCGAAGATGAACTCCACGCGGTTGCGGCCGAAGACGAAGAACTTGCTCGCCCGGAAGTCGATATTGTTGATGGAGGGGAAGCGGTAGCTCTCCCTCGGCTCGGCGAAGATCGTCACCTGACCCTGGTTGAACGAGTTCCCGTTCGCGTCCGTGGTGAGCGTCAGAATGCGGCCGTAGGGAGTTCCCGTCTGGTATTTGTAGGTCCCGGCCAGCAGCACGTCCCAACGCGGAATCTCATAGCTTCCAACGAACTTGATCTGCTGGGTCCGGTCGAAGAAGTCCGATTCCCCGTTGTTGTTGATGCCGCCGTTCGGGCTGAGATAGGCGGCGGTGCCGCCAGGTGAGAACCCGATGCCTCCCGCCCCTTCTTCTTCACCCCCGTACTCGCCGTTGACGATCGCGGTCCTCTCGAGCGTCGAATGGCTGACCGCGTAGGAGCCCAGGAACTGCCAAGCGTCGAGGAACCTCTTCTGCAGAACGATCTCGAGGCCCGTGAAGTCGCCGTCGAATCCCGCGGGGTTGGTCTCGGTCAGCTGATCCGAGAATCCCGGCCTCCGATTGAAGACGTCGATCGTCTGGTCGTCCCCGGTTCCCGCGGCCCCGTCCGGGCCCGGATCCAGAGCCGGAACCGACACCCAGCCGGTATCGTCCGGGGCGCCGGTATTGACCAGCGCTACGAGATCCGTTTTCTTCCGGTACGCGAAGTTGACCGAGAGCCGGGTCTGCTGGGGGAGCTCGTTCTCGACACCCACGATGAACTCGTCCGTCTTCGGCTGCTTCAGGTCGGGATCGACCTGGTTCGTGTTCCCACCCGTCTGGGACAGGAACTCGCCGGTTTCATTCGGCTGGAAGAGAGTGTCGCCGTTGGTATCGTTCCACACGCGATACTGCGCGGCGCTCCCGTTCTGGTTCACGACGCCGATGAATCCTGTGCTGATCACGTGGTGATAGCGACCGTAGGCGACTTTCAGCGCGTGTTTGCCTTCTCCGGTGAGGTCGAAGACGACTCCGGCGCGCGGCGCGAAGCTGTTCCAGCTGATGACGTCCTGCTGGGCGAAATCCTGCTCGGGGAACCAGGGTCCCGCAAAACCACCCTGGGCCGGTGTGAACCCCCGGGTCGCC
Source organism: uncultured Acidobacteriota bacterium (assembly GCA_963716925.1). Lineage (GTDB taxonomy): Bacteria > Acidobacteriota > Vicinamibacteria > Marinacidobacterales > SMYC01 > DAISKN01. Next base: position 59,552 of record CAVQUX010000010.1, read on the forward strand.
GAGAAACGCAGTCCCAGGTTCACCGTGGTCCGGTCGTTCAACGTCCAGCTGTCCTGGCCGAAGAAGTTCCACTCGTGGAACCGGTTCTGGAAAGCGAACTGGCTCTTTCTCAAATCGACGAAGGAAGGGACACCGTCGACGGTATAGGTCGTGACGTCGTCCACGTAGAACTCCGTGGACTCTTCCCCCGCGTTCTGGTACTCGAGGCCGAATTTGAACTGGTGATTTCCGTTCCAGTCGCTCACGAATCGCGTCGCCGATCCGTTGATCGAGAGCCGGTCCCGGTTCTGGTCGAAGTACCCGAAGGCCTGAGCTCGCGCGTACTCTCCCGTCGAGAGGTCGTAGTTTCCCGCTTCGGTGGCGTCCTCTTGAGGAAGGAGCGGGAAGACGATGGCGGAGTAGCTCACGCGGGCATCCAGCAGCGTGTCGTCGCTGATCGTCGAGTGCCAGGTGCCCTGGGCGATGTCGAATACGTCGTCCTCGATCCAGGTGGTCGAGGGAACGAAGAATCCGTTCTCGGTTCCCCGCCGAGGCTTGAGGTACGTCTGCCGGGTGAAGAGCCCGGTGACCTGATTGCGCTCGTTGATCTGGTACGTGACACTGCCGAGGCCGCTGAAGATGTCGGTGTCCTCCCCGAGCGGGAAATTCACCACGTTTCGGTGGATGCGCCAGTCACGCCAGCTCGTGTAGAAGCGGAGCTTGTCCTTGACGATCGGGCCGCCGAGCTGCGCGTTGAAGTCGCTGAAAAGGTTGATGGAGCTTCCCCGTGTCACGCCTTCGTCCATGAGCTCCTGATCGATGTTGTCGCTCGAGAAGCTTTCGTTCTCGTAGTAATACGACGCGCCACCCTGGTAAGTGTCGCCTCCGGTCTTGATGACCACGTTGAGATAGACGCCCGGGGTCCCGATCTCCGCGGCGTGTGAGCCCGTCGAGACCTGCACCTCTTCGAAGCTGTCGTAGTCGAAGTAGTACATGGTGGCGCCCGTCGCCGCCGGGTCGGTGGTGACGACGCCGTTCATGCTGTAGGTATTCTGGTGCCAGGTGGTCCCCTTGGAGGAGAAGACCGCCTGGAGCCCGCCCTCGGATCCGCCGACGTCCTCGCGGTTCAAGACCAGCTGAGGGGCCTGGGTCTGGAGGATTGCCCAGACGTCTCTTGCCGTCGGGATCTCCTGAAGGAGCGCCTGATCGAGGTTCGTCGACACGTTCGTGCTTCGGACGTCGACCGCGGGCGTTTCTCCGACGACGGTCACCGTCTCCTGGACGCCGGCGACGTCGAGGCTCACCTCGAGAGTGGTGGTTCTTCCGACGGAGACGATGACGCCCTGTCGGACGAGCGTCTGGAAGCCCTGGATGGCGTACGTGACCTCATACGTTCCCGGCGGCAGGTTCACGAAGGTGTAGCTTCCGCGGGCATCCGTGGTCTGAAGCTGCGAAGTGATGAGAAGAGGGCCGGCGACGGTCACGCTGACGCCGGGCAGCACCGCCCCGGTGTTATCGACGACCCGGCCGTCGATACTCCCCCTCTGGGTCTGCGCGAACGCTGAGCCGAATCCCAGTGCGAGAACCAAGAATGAGGTAGCCGAGAGCTCTTTGAACATGAAACCTCCTGTGAGATCTCAGGTGCAGTCTCCGTGCCATCTCAGAGCGGGCGGGTCCAAGATGTAACTACCTGTTACGGCTGGACTTACCTTGGTAAGCTGAATCCCGCGCCGCTGCGCAAATTCAAATTTTCGGAAGGCGATACGAGTTCTCGTACCTGCCGCCAGCGGCTCGTGCGGTGATAGCATCTCTCGCAAAGCGATGCCTTCCATCTACGACATCGGTCTCGAGAAGAACCCGGCGAACTTCCAGCCCCTGACGCCCCTTCCCTTCCTCTCTCGCGCGGCCGCGGTGTACCCCGACCACCCCGCCGTCATCCACGGCAATCGCTCCTACTCCTACCGGGAGCTCTACCGGCGCTCGCGCCGGCTCGCGAGCGCGCTCGCGCGCCGCGGAGTGGGCCGGGGCGATACCGTGAGCGTCATGGCGCCGAACATCCCCGAAATGCTCGAGGCGCATTACGGAGTCCCCATGACGGGGGCGGTGCTGAACGCTCTCAACATCCGGCTGGACGCCGAGACCATTGGATTCATCCTCGACCACGGCGAAGCCAAGGTCCTCCTCACCGACCGCGAGCTCAGTCCTGTCATCCGGAAAGCCCTCGGCGGCATTTCGAGAAAACCTCTCGTCGTGGACATCGATGATCCTCTGGCCGGGGACGGAGACCTGCTGGGAGAGATCGACTACGAGGCATTCCTCGAGGAGGGAGACCCGGAGCATCCATGGGAGCTTCCCGAGGACGAATGGGACGCCATCGCCCTCAACTACACTTCGGGAACCACTGGGAACCCCAAAGGGGTCGTCTACCACCACCGAGGCGCGTATTTGCTCGCCGCGGGGAACCTTCTCGCGTGGAACATGCCGGCCCACCCCGTGTACCTCTGGACCCTTCCCATGTTCCACTGCAACGGCTGGTGCTTCCCCTGGTCTCTCAGCATCAACGCGGGAACGCACGTGTGCCTTCGGAAGGTAACGCCCGACTCGATTCACGAAGCGATACGTCGAAACGCGGTCACTCACCTGTGCGGCGCGCCGATCGTGATGCGGATGATCGCCGATGCCGTGGCGCAAAAGGGGCGGCCGACCGACGTGGGCGTCGAGGTCGCGACCGCCGCCGCTCCGCCTCCGGCACCCGTCATCCGGGCGATGGAGGAAGCGGGGTTTCGCGTCACCCATCTCTACGGTTTGACGGAGACCTACGGCCCGGCGGTGGTGAGCTCATGGCACCGGGAGTGGGACGAGCTGCCGCTTCCGGAGCGCGCCTCGAAGAAAGCTCGTCAGGGAGTCCGCTATCCCGTGCTCGAAGACTTGCGTGTCGCGAGCCCCGAGACACTTCTGCGCCGTGCCCGCCGACGGAACGACGATGGGCGAGGTCTTCTTTCGCGGCAACGTGGTGATGAAAGGCTACTTGAAGAACCCGAAGGCGACGGAGCAGGCGTTCGCGGGCGGGTGGTTCCACTCCGGGGACCTCGGAGTCCTGCACCAGGACGGCTACATCGAGCTCAGGGACCGCTCGAAGGACATCATCATTTCCGGGGGCGAGAACATCTCGACGATCGAGGTGGAATCCGTCCTCTACAAGCACCCCGCGGTGCAGGAAGCGGCTGTCGTCGCCCGCCCCGACGAAAAGTGGGGAGAGACCCCGTGCGCGTTCGTGACTCTGAAGCCCGGCTCGCCGCCCATCGAAGCGGCGGAAATCATCGACTTCTGCCGGCAGCATCTCGCGCATTTCAAGGTGCCGAAGACGGTGGTCTTCGGAGAGCTCCCGAAGACCTCGACGGGGAAAGTGCAGAAGTTCGTCCTGCGAGAGAGGGCACGCGGCACCTAGTCGCCTCGTTCGTGGTTCAGAGGGTGATAGAGTTGCGGCGTGCCCGAACGAAGCGCGGCCGGCACCCGCGGTCTGCGCCGCGTCCTTTCGGAGGGCTGGCGGTTTGCGCTCGGTTTGACACTGGTGGCGCTGAGCGCAGCGGCCTTCGCCATCGCGTTTCGAGCCGCGCTCGCCTACGTCCTGCGAGCAGCCGCGGATGCGCCGGACGTGGTCTCCGCGATGAAACAGGCTCCTCTCTGGATGCGCTTGTTCGCGCCCGCTCTCGGGGGGCTCCTCGCCGGATTCCTGGGCCTCATCGTCGCAAGGGTGCCGGCGGGGCATGGAGTAGGCGACGTCATGGAAGCGATCGTTCTCGGCCGCGTACAGTTGTCCATACGGCTGACGCTCCTGAAGTCCCTGGCCTCCTGGCTCGCGATCGCGTTCGGCGGATCCATCGGTCGAGAGGGGCCTCTCATCCAGTTCGGGGGAGCCGCCGGCAAGCGCGTTAGCGACGGGCTCGCGCTACCCGCGGAACGGGGCCGCATTCTCATCGCCGCGGGCACCGCCGCGGGTTTCGCCGCCGCCTACAACACGCCATTCGCCGCGGTGCTGTTCGTCCTCGAGGTCGTGACCGGTGTCGTCGTGCTGGACGCGGTCGTCCCCACGGTCGTCGCCACGGTGATCGCCTCCACGGCGACGCGCGCGGTCGTGGGCGAAGGTCCGATTTATGGTCAGCGCGCGTTCCACCTGCAGTCGTCCGGCGAGCTCCTTTCTTTCGCGCTGCTGGGACTGGTCATCGCTTTCGCTGCCCAGGGATTCATGCACCTCTTGTGGTTCGGCGAAAGGGCCTTTCGCCGCTCACCCCTCCGCCTTCCCTGGCGTCCTGCCGCGGGCGGCCTCCTCGCGGGAGCCGTCGTCGTCTTCATTCCCGAAGTCGCCGGCAACGGCTACGAGCCCCTCAACGTTCTCCTCGACGGGCAATTCGCGGTCGGCTTCGTGGCCCTCTTGCTCCTGGGCAAGTGCCTCGCGACGACGGCGTCGGTATCCTCGGGAAGCCCCGGAGGGGTCTTCACGCCGACGCTCCTGGTGGGAGGCGCGGTCGGGTTCCTCTACGCCAACGCCGCCTCTACCTGGCTGCACCTCGGCCCCGCGGGCGGCTACGCCCTCGTGGGAATGGCCGCTGCCATCGCCGCAACCACCCGCGCCCCGCTCATGGCCGCGGTGATGGTCTTCGAGCTCTCGGGCGACTATGCCATCGCTCTACCTCTCATGCTCGCGACCGCCGTAGCCACGCTCGTGTCGCGGTGGCTCGGGCGCGAATCGATCTATACCGCCGAGCTTCGGCAGAGAGGGGTCGGATGGGAGATGACGATGGAGGGTCGACGCATCGTGAAGTAGGTCGGGCGTCGACCCGGCGCTACTTCTTCTTCGCAGCGGCCTCTTTGAACTTCTCGAAGTTCTCCTGGTTCTCGAAGTAGAAGACCCGGTCGTGGGAGTCGGCGCCGATGACCGCCGTCGCCTTGTCGACTTCCTTCCCGCTCACGGGGTCGAGCGCGACTCGCAACGAAGCATCCGTCGCCAGACGCTCCTTGCACATTTCGCAGCAGCCGTAATAGTCCTTGCCGGCGACCTGGACGTGGACCTGTTTCTTGTCGTAGACCGCATCGTTCACCATGCAGACGTACTCCGAGTCCACGACTTCCATGGCTTCGCGATCCTCGGAAGCGAGCGCCGGAAGCGCGAGAGCGACGAACGTCAATGCGGGTAGCCACGCGCGATAAGTCATTGGAATCCTCTCCTTGTGAGTCAACGTCATCCTAGCCGCCAGCCTCAGGGCCTCTCCGGAATCAGACCCCGGAGCTTCTCGTTGAGGAACCCGGAGACCTCCTTCACCGTCGGAAGGCGCAGCGCCTCCTGGGCGACCTCCCTGGCATCCTTGGCGGAGAGGTGCCGGATGATGTTCTTCACCGTCGGAATCGAGACGGCGTTCATCGAGAGCTCGTCGAGACCGAAGCCCACGAGAAGCGCCACCAGCACCGGATCCGACGCCATCTCGCCGCACATTCCCACCTTGATCCCCGCCGCGTGTGCAGAGTCGATGACGAACCGCAGGGTGCGCAGCATCGCCGGATGGAGGGGCTCGTAGAGATAGGACACTTGATCGTTGCCGCGGTCGACTCCGATCAGGTACTGGATGAGGTCATTGGTCCCGATGCTGAAAAACGCCGCCTCCCGCGCCAGAAGGTCGGCGGTGGCCGCCGCCGAGGGGACCTCCAGCGTCACGCCGCAGGGGAGATCGCGTCCGAACCGAGCGCCCTCCCGCAGCAGCTCCTCTTTCGCTTCCTCGACGACTCCGAGCGCCTCGCGGAGCTCCCCGACGCCGCTGACCATGGGGAACATCACCTTCACGTTTCCGTGCGCGCGCGCGCGCAGGAGCGCGCGGAGTTGTTCCTTGAACAGATCGCGCCGTTTCAGGAGCAGCCGGATCGCCCGGAGCCCGAGCGCCGGGTTCGCTTCGGACTGGCCCATCTCTTCGCCCAACTGCTCGGCGGAGAGATCGAACGCCCGCACGATGACCGACCAGGGTCTCATCTGCTCGGCCATGCTGCGGTAGACCTCGTACTGCTCCTCCTCGCTCGGAAACTGGCCCCGGTTGCGCGTGAGGAACCACTCCGAGCGGAACAGACCGATCCCCTCCGCCCCCTGGCTCTGGGCGGTCGAGCATTCCTCGGGAAACTCCACGTTCGCCTGGAGCACGACGCGGTAGCCGTCCTGGGTCTCCGCGGGCAGCTCCCGGAGGTGCTCGAGCTTCCGCTTGAGGAGCGTCTGCCGGCGCCTGCGGGCACGGTAGTCGCGAAGCGTCGCCCGATCGGGGTTCACGACTACGATGCCCTCGCTACCGTCCAGGATCAGGGGCGCTCCGTGGTCCACCTTCGATGTCAGATCGCGAACTCCCACGACGCAGGGAATTCCGAGCGAGCGAGCGATGATCGCGGTGTGGTAGGTACGGCTTCCCGCTTCCATCGCGAGCCCCGCCATGTGCTCCCAATCGAGACGCGCGGTATCGGACGGACGGACGTTGTCCGACAGGAGAATGTACTTCCGCTCGATCTTCTCCAGGCTCCGGGGAGGCGCTCCGGCGAGGTTTCGCATCAGGCGTCCGATCACGTCGTAGACGTCGCTTCGCCGGGCCCGGAAATAGTCGTCCTCCAGATCGTCGAAAACCGAGGAGAGCTCGTCGAGAATGAGCTGCGCCGCCCATTCGGCGTTCACCCGCTCCCGGCGGATGACCTCTTCGATCCTTCCAGCGACCAGCGGGTCGTCGAGCATCAGGCTGTGGGCGTCGAAGATGTAGCCGTGGTCCTCGCCGAGGGCATCGACGGTCCGCGCCCGGATTTCCTGGAGCTGGCGTTTGGTGAGGTCCTTCGCCGCCTCCAGACGCGCCACCTCGTCTCCGACCTCGGCACGGAGCAGGGGCACGCGGAAGATCGGCGTTTCCTGGTGCTGGAAGACGAGCGCGCGGGCGATGACGATTCCCGGGGCGACTCCGATCCCGTGGAGCACCAGGGGCCGCGGCGTCGCCCGTCCGGCGGACTGCGGAGACGTCGTGCTCACACTCACGCCATCTCTCCGTCCGGGTCCTCGACGTTCTCGCCGAGACCGCCGGAAACCAGGGTCGCGAGGGCGTCCACGGCTTCGTTCTCGTCCTCGCCGGTGGCGGAAATGACGATTTCCGTTCCCGTGGTCGCGGCGAGGAACAGGATGCCGAGAATGCTCTTGCCGTCGGTGGTGTTCCCGTCCTTGGTGATCGTCACCTTGGAGCGGAACCGGGTCGCGGCCCGGACGAAGCGGGCGGCGGCCCGCGCGTGGAGGCCGAGGACGTTCACGATCTGAACCCGCTTTTCAGCCACTGGTTCGCTCTTTCCCGTCCTTCCCCTGGCTCGCCAGGAGATCGCTCGCGAGATAGACGTTCTCCTTGCCTTCCCGCATCGCTTGAGCGGCCACCACCCGGAGGTCGCCCACTTCTTCTTCCCGCAAGCTCGCGAGGCGGATGAGCATGGGTAGATTGACGCCCGTGACCACCTCCACCCGCCCCTTCTCCAGGAACGCGAGGCTCAGGTTCGAGGGTGTTCCGCCGAACATATCGGTGAGGACAACGGTGCCTTTCCCCGACTCGACGCGGGCGATAGCCGCCTCGATCTCCCGTTCGGCGTCCTCGGGGCTCTCCTGCCACCCCATCGAGACCGATGTGACGTTGGGGATGTCGCCGATGATCATCTCCGCCGCGGCGACGAGCTCCCGCGCGAGCTGCCCGTGGGTCACGACGACGATTCCGATCATCGGCGGGAAAACCCGGAAACAAACGCAAAGGCGCGAAGACGCAAAGGCGCAAAGAAGAAAATACCTTCCCCCTGGTCTTTGCGTCCTTGCGCCTTTGCGTCTTTGCGCTCGATTCTCTCTTCAGTCATTTTCGTTGTCGCGGTGAGAGACTTTTACACGATACCTCGCGGCGCGCAGGCGCTCGCCCAGCTGGTTCGCGATGACTACCGACCGGTGCTTGCCTCCGGTGCAGCCGACGGCGATCGTCAGGTTGGCTTTCCCCTCCAACGCGTAGTGCGGCATGAGGTACCCGAGGAAGTCGTCGAGTCGGTCCAGGAGCTCGCCGGTCGCGGGCTTCGCCATCAGGAACTTCTCGACGTCGGGATCGTTCCCGTCCTTCTCCCGGAGCTCGCTCTCGAAGTAAGGGTTCGGCAGGAACCGGACGTCGAACATCAGGTCCGCACCCGGAGGAACGCCGTACTTGTAGCCGAAGGAGACTACGTGGACCGAAGGGCCGGAGGCCGGGCGCTCCTCCACGATCTGCTCCATGACGTAGCGGCGGAGCTCATGGACCGTCATGTCCGAAGTATCCACCACCTTGTCCGCCAGCTGGCGGATGGGGGAGAGGTCCCGCTGCTCGGCCTTCACCGCTTCCGCCAGCGACCCCTCGCGCTCCTGGAGCGGGTGCGGGCGGCGGCTCTCGCTGAAGCGCCGGACCAGGATCTCGTTTCGGGCTTCGAGAAAGATCAAGGTCGCGGGAAAGCCTCGCTCTTCGAGCCTGCGGTGGGCGTCGGGAAAGTCCTTGAGGAATCCCCGCTCGCGGATGTCGGCGGCGATGGCCACCCGGTCGATGTTCTCGCCGCCCTGCGCGGTGAGCTCGGCGAACGGCAGCACCAGCTTCGCCGGAAGGTTGTCGACGCAGAAGAAACCTGCGTCCTCGAGGGCCTTCATCGCGAGGGTTTTTCCCGATCCCGAGAGTCCGGTGATGAACACGAACCGCGCTCCCTTGCGCTCGGGCATGGCTAAACCGGGGGAAGAACGCAAAGGCGCAAAGGCGCAAGGGCGCAAAGAAGAAATGGGGTGCCCTTCGCGTCTTTGCGTCTTTGCGTCTTTGCGTTCCTTTCCCCCTCTTCCGAAAGAAACGGGTCCGGCTCCCCGCTTTCAGCGCGCCGGGCGCGGCGTCGCGGCATCGACGACTGCGTTCTTCTGGTCATCTCTCGGGGTCGATCAGGCCGAAGTTACCGTCCGGGCGGCGGTAGAGCACGTTGGTGCGGTCGTTCGCCGCGTTCCGGAATACCAGGAACTCGCTCCTCTGCTCTTCGATCGCCATCACCGCCTCTTCGACGCTCATAGGCTTGATGAGAAAGCGGCGGCTCTCGATGATCCGCGGCGTCGCCGGGGGCGGCCCGCCGTCGGCGCCGGCGATGAGGGCGAACGTCCCCGCGGCCTCGGTGGCCTTTACCGCCCGCCGTTTCCGATCGATCCGCTTTTCGTGCTTCTTCTTCGCCTGTCCGGCGATCTTCTCCAGTGCCTGCTGCACCGAAGTCTTGAGCTGATCCGAGGCCTCCTTGGCGGAGAGATACAGCTTGCCCCGGCTGTGGACGTTGATCTCCGCGATCTGCCGGTACTTCTCCGCCGACAAGGTCACGTGGACGTCGGTGATCCCGTCGATGTACTTCTCGAGCTTCGGCACGCGGGAATTGACGAAGGATTTCACGGAATCCGGGACCTCGATATGTCTCCCCGTAATCTGGATCTTCAAATCGAGGCTCTCAACGCAAGCTCATGATGCGAACGGGCTGCTGTACAGGTTCTTTCTCTGGTTCGAAGGCGGGATGCGCAGCTCCTCGCGGTACTTGGCGATGGTGCGGCGGGCGAGGACCAGGCCTTCGTCCTCGAGGATCTTCACGATCTTGGAGTCCGAAAGCGGCCTCTTGGGGTTCTCATCTTCCACGATCTTCCGGATGCGCTGCTTGATGGTCACCGAGGACACGTGCTCGCCTCCGGTGCTCGCGATCCCGCTGTGGAAGAAGTACCGCATCTCGAAGACCCCTTGGGGGGTATGGATGTACTTGTTGCTGACGACCCTGGAGACCGTCGATTCGTGCATTCCGATGTCGATCGCCACGTCTCGAAGAACCATGGGCCGCAGGTGCTCGACGCCGTTGTCGAGGAACTCCTGCTGCTGGCGCACGATGCTGTTCGCGACCTTGTAGATCGTCTTCTGCCGCTGGTCCACGGACTTGATGAGCCAGAGGGCGCTTCGAAGCTTCTCCTTCACGTAGTCCCGGGTCGCAGCGTTGTCCTCGGACTTGTTCTCCAGCATCCGCTTGTAGACGGAGCTGATCCGGAGCTGCGGGAGCCGGTCCTCGTTCAGCACCACTTCGTACTTTCCGTCCACCTTGACCACGTAGACGTCGGGGGTGACGTAGTGGCTCTTCTCGGTGTTGAACTTCGAGCCCGGCTGAGGATCGAGGCGGCGGATGATCTCGCAGTGCTCGATCACCTGCTCCACCGGAAGTTTCATCGCCTTGGCAATGTCGTTGAAGCGGTGGCTCTGGAGAAGATCGAGATGGTCGGTCACCATGGTCTCGACCGGCGTTCCCCCGAGGTCCAGGTGGCGGAGCTGGATCAACAGGCATTCTCGCAGATCGCGGGCGCCGACGCCGATGGGGTCGAACTCCTGGACGAGCGCGAGGGCCCGCTCGACGCTCTCGCGTTCGTAGTTCCCCATGTCGCAGATTTCTTCGACCGACGCCTGGAGATAACCGTGCTCGTCGATGTTGCCGATGATGGCCTCCCCCAGCTCGACGGTCTTCTCGTCCGCGGGCGCCATCCGGAGCTGCCAATCGAGGTGGTCGGCGAGGGACGCGGTCGTAGACAGCGTGTTCTCGATGGGGGGGAGCTCGGGGATCTCGTAGGCGGTCCTCGGCCGGTAGCCCTCGTCGAGGTAGTCGCTGAAGAACGATTCGTAGTCGATCTCGTTCATCGAGTCGTCGCGCTTGGGCTCGGGCTCCGGCTTGCCGTCGGTCTCGACGGCGGAGGTTTCGACCGGCGGGGGGCCCTCTTCCGCCTCGTTCTCCTGCTGCTCGGAAGCGGGGCGTTCGAGGTCCTCTTCGAGCAGCGGGTTCTCGGTGATCTCCTGCTGGAGCATGTCCGCGAGCTCGAGCGTGGACATGGGCAGCAGCTTGATCGCCTGCTGGAGCGAGGGCGTCAGGATGAGCTTCTGCTGGAGCTTCGCTTGGAGGGTAAGCTTCTGCTGCAAAGTTCTTCTTTAAGCCTCAGTCCAGTCGAAAATCTTCGCCGAAGTACACTCTTCGGACGTCCTCGTTCTCCGCCAACTCCGTGGGAGTTCCGGAGCAGAGAATCTTTCCGTTATTCATTATATAGGCTCGATCGGTAATCTTGAGAGTTTCTCGAACGCTGTGATCGGTGACGAGGATTCCGATTCCGCGGGCCTTCAGGTGATAGACGATCTTCTGGATGTCCCCGACGGCGATGGGATCGATTCCGGCGAAGGGTTCGTCGAGGAGCATGAAGGAGGGCGACGTCACGAGCGCCCGGGTGATCTCGGCTCGCCGGCGCTCCCCGCCGGACAACGTGTACCCCCGCGAGCGGGCCTTGTCCGTAAGTCCCAACTCCTGCAACACTTCTCCGAGCCGCTTCCTCTTCTCGTCGGCCCTCATCGGAAGAGTCTCGAGAATCGCGAGCGCGTTCTCCTCCACGGTCAACTTCCGGAAGATGGACGGCTCCTGGGGTAGATAGCTGATACCGCTTCGGGCCCTGAGATACATCGGTAGCGCCGTTATCTCCTGGTCGTTCAAGAACACCTGCCCCGAGTCGGGCCGGGTCAGCCCTACGACCATATGGAACGTCGTGGTCTTTCCCGCCCCGTTCGGGCCAAGGAGCCCCACCACCTCACCCTCGCGCACCTCGAGGTTGACGTCGTCCACTACCCGCTTCTTGCGAAATGACTTTGCTAGCGACTGGCCCCGGAGAACCTGCATCAGAGGCGAGGTTTCGATGAGTACGTGGTCTTGGTTCGGGTCTGCTCGCGACCGTCCACCAAAATCCTATCATCGCTCAAAAAGAATGTCAACTGCTTGCCTTCCGTGAGTTTACCGGCATTCTCGAGGCGCGCGCTCTCGCCTCGAACCGTCATACTTTCTTCTTCCGGCAAGTATCTTGCATGTTCCCCGGCAGCCTTGCCGTCGGCAGTCTCGATGGTCACGTCCCCCTCGGCCGTGACCTCGCGAACCTCCCGGGAGCCCGGCTCCAGCAGGACCTCGACCCTCTTCCCTTTCAGTGTCATTTCTTTCGATTTCATCGCGACGGCACCCAGGTACGTAAGCGCCTCGTCCTTCAATCGATAGACGAACGAATCGGAATCGGTCACCGTGACCTCCGGAGCGCCGTTCTTCGGTGTCTGGAGGAACGTCGTCTTCACGCCGTTCTCCGCGCCGAGCTCCCCGGCTCCCTGGAGGAGACGGATGAGACCCGCTTCGATTCGATTGGGCCCCTGGATACCGCGGGCCTGGCCGGTGTAGACGGCGGTATCGGCGGCGCGATCGTACCGAACCTTCTCGGAAACGAAGTAGACGGGATCGTGGCTCTCCGAGGGAAAGAGCCCCGCAGACCCCGCGGAGTCCGTCGAGGTCGAGCGCACGTTCTCCGTACCTTCGACGTTGCCGGAGACGACGTCGATCTCGATCACCGTGGCCTCCAGGCTCGCCTTCTGGTCCCAGAGCCGCGGTTTCTCCTCCAGCACGAGCTTCGAATCGACGTTGCGGAAGGTCCCCTTTTCCGACGTGGCCCTCACGTCGCCCTGCTCGAAGGTCACGGCCTTCTCGCAGATCGCCTCCCGGAGATCGCCGGAGACCGGATCGAAGGACGCTTCGAGCTGGCGCGCGTTCACGATCTTCTTCGCCTCGGTGTCCGAGGCCACGGGAGTCAGCACCAGGGTCACGCCGCCCCGCCCGCGCAGCACGTCGAGCCTTCCCTCCTCGTCGAATTCGAACACCAGCGTGTATCCCTCGAGGTCTTTGTGATATCCCTCCCGAGCTCCCGCGGGAAGCCTCATCAGAAGACGCCCGCCGTCGAGCGCGCGAACACGCTCCAGATTCTCCCCCCCGGGCCGGAAGAACGCCTCGAGCTTCTCGGTGAGGAGTCGCTTGCTACCCGCCTCGGAGGTGAGGCTCACCGACGAGGAGGATTCCGAGGCCTCGGACTCCGCCACATCCATCCGCAGGTCGACGCTCTCGAACGCTTCCATGCGCTCGATGTCCTCGTTCTCTTCATTCAGGTAGATCTGCAGGTCGTTGCAGTCGAGGGCGCGATTCGCCTGACGGACGCGCACCTCGTCGACGAACTGGACGAAATGGCGTCGGCGCCTCATCGAGGCGCGCGCGCTCACAACGTGGAGAGGAGCATCGCCCTCTTCGCGGAAGGTCGCGTCGACCCCGTCTTCGAGCTCGAGCGCTCCATCCTGAAGCAGGTACCTCATGCTCCCCGCGGTCCCCGTGAGCCCCTTTTTGAAGTACCGCACGGGCTCGGTGCTCCAGGCACGATCGGGAGAGCGCTCGAACCGAAGGGTATTGGCCTCGAGCCGGAGACTGGTTTCGTCTCGCACGACGACGTTCCCCTCGAGGAAGACGGAGCTGTCTTTCTGAATCTCGCAGTGATCCGCGGTGACCACCACGGGGACTTTCTCTTCGCCGGCATCGAACCGGATCTCGACGTCCCGAAACTGCTGAGCCGAGTCGGTACTGCCGATGCTCTCCGCCGCCTTCAACGTCCAGGCGGTGCGGCCTTCGGAGTCGAGCTGCTCGATGGCAACTTCGCGGGAGACGGGTGAGTCGGGCTCGTCTCCCCGGCTCGGCGGGGAGCCCTCCCTCGCCCGCATCCCCTCCCACACGGAGCGCGCGACGTAGAGACCGAGACCGAGGAACAGCACGAGGAGCATCCACTTGACGAAGCGGATTTGACCGAAGGTCATGCGCCTTCCAGTGTTTCGATTCCTAAATCTCCCATGCGGCGGAATTTCTGGTATCGAGCCTCGACGCGCTCGTCGCCCGTGAGACGCTCGGAGCGCTCCAGAGCTTCCACCAGGTATTTGTTCAGAATCTGCGCCGTTTGACGGTATCCGGTATGCGCGCCCCCGACGGGCTCGGGGACGATTCGATCGACGAGGCCGAGAGCGAGGAGCCGGTCGGACGTGAGTTGCAGGCCCTTCGCCGCTTCTTCGGCGCGGCTCGAGTCCTTCCAGAGGATCGCGGCGCAGCCTTCGGGAGAGATGACGGAGTAGATCGCGTGCTCGAGCATCAGGATCTCGTCCCCGACGGCGATGGCGAGAGCGCCGCCGCTACCGCCCTCCCCGGCGATGGTCACGATGATCGGGACCCGAAGGCGGGCCATCTCGCGGATGTTCACCGCGATCGCCTCCGCCTGGCCGCGCTCCTCGGCGTCGATCCCCGGATAGGCTCCCGGGGTGTCGACGAAGCAGAAGATCGGGCGCTCGAACTTGTCGGCGAGCTCCATCGCGCGGAGGGCCTTCCGGTAGCCCTCGGGCCGCGGCATTCCGAAATTGCGATGGATCTTCTGCTTGGTGTCGCGGCCTTTCTGGTGGCCGATCACCACCACCGGTCTTTCGTGAAACCAGGCCATGCCGGCGACGATCGCCGGGTCCTCGCCGAACCGGCGGTCGCCGTGGATCTCGAGGAAGTCGTTGAAGAGGTGCTCGATGAAATCGAGGGTGTAGGGCCGCTGCGGGTGTCGGGCGACCAGGACCTTCTGCCAGGGGCTGAGCCGGGCGTAGATATCGCGCCTCATCTCGTCGAGCTTCTGCTGGAGGCGCGCGATCTCGCGCTCCTTCTGCGCGTCCGCGGGGTAGCCGGTGAGGGCCTCGATCTCCCGCTGGAGCGAAAGCAGCGGCGCCTCGAACTCCAGAGTTTCTATCGCCATACGCGCCAGTTTAGCAGAATCACTGGGGTCGAGAAGCTCGGCGAATCTAGCGGTTCAACGCCACCGTGCCTTCGCCGCAGATTGCCTCGAGGCTCGTCACCAGCTCGGGGGAAGGCTCGACTCTCAGGAAGGGATGCGGGCGGATCGTGACCCGGTAGTTCTCCCGCGTCAGCTCGAACTTCAGCGGGCAGGTGCCCCGGTGCTGCTCGAGGAGCTCCCGCAGGTGCGGGAGCGAATCCTCGAAGAACTGATCGAGCGGGATGCGGATAGTCATCGAGCTCGCATCCCGCTGCCGCACCTCGTCGAGGAGCAGGATCTTGCTCGCGAGGACCTTGCCCGCGTCTTCGCCGGGCTCGGGCTTGCCTTTGACCAGGACCGCGACGTCGTTCGAGAGGATCCCGAAGGCCTCACGGTACAAATCAGGGAAAACCACGACCTCCGCGCCGCCGAAAGAGTCCTCGAGGCGGAACACCGCCATCGCGTCCCCTTTTCGCGTCCGGAGCGTGCGGATCCCTCCGATGAGTCCCGCGATGGCGATTTCGTTCTTGGGAGAGGCCGCGTCTTCGCTCTGCGCCTTCTCCAGGAGCGTCCGGCTGTCGCAGTTCGCGTAGCTTTCGATGATGTCCTGGTAGGCGTCGAGGGGATGTCCGCTCAGGAAGAATCCGAGGGTCGCCTTCTCGTGGGCGAGTCTTTCGGCCTGGCTCCACTCGGGAAGGTCCGGGTATCGCTCGAGCTCCGGATTCCGCCGGAGCGCCGTGGTATCCCCGAAAAGCCCCAGAAGGCTTCCCTGACCGCTCTCCCGCTCCCGCTGCACCTGCTGGCCCGCGTCGAGCGCCCGGTCGAGGACGGCGGCGAGCTGCGAGCGCCGGACTCCGAAGGAATCGAAGCTCCCCGACTTCACCAGACTCTCGAGCACTCGCTTGTTCACCAGCCTTAGATCGACCTCCTCGGTGAGATCCACCAGCGACCGGAACGCCCCGACCTTCGTCCGCGCCCGAAGCATGGAGTCGATCGCCGACTCCCCCACGTTCTTGACCGCACCGAGACCGAACCGGATCTTGTCCTTGACCACCGCGAAATCGAGCTCGCTCTCGTTGATGTCGGGCGGGAGGACTTCGATGCCCATGTCGCGGGACGCGCTCATGTATTGAACGACCTTGTCGGTGTTCGTCTTCTCCGACGTCAGGAGCGCCGCCATGAAATAGACCGGGTAGTTCGCCTTGAGGTAGCCCGTCTGGTAGGCGACGAGGGCATAGGCGGCGGAGTGCGAGCGGTTGAATCCGTATCCCGCGAAATGCTCCATCAGGTCGAAGATTTTGGCGGCCTTCTTCTCGGGGATCCGGGTCGCGACCGCCCCGCGGATGAACTTCTCCCGCTGGGCCTGCATCACTTCCGCTTTCTTCTTCCCCATGGCGCGGCGGAGGATGTCCGCTTCCCCGAGGGTGAAGCCCGCGAGGGCGGAAGCGATCTGCATCACCTGCTCCTGGTAGACGATGACCCCGAGGGTGTCCTCGAGAATCGGCTTCAAGAGCGGGAGCTCGTAGCGAACCGAGACCTTCCCCCATTTCCGGTCGATGAAGTCGTCGATCATTCCGCTGCGGATGGGGCCGGGGCGGTAGAGGGCGTTGAGCGCGGTGAGGTCGGACAGCCTCTCCGGTTTGAACCTCTTGAGGATGTCCCGCATCCCCTCGCTCTCGAACTGGAACACGCCGAAGGTATCCCCCCGGGAAAAGAGCTCGTAGGTCTTCTCGTCGTCGACGGGGAGCGTATCCAGGTCGATTCGCACTCCCAGGTCGCGCTCGATCCTCTTCATGCAGTTGTCGATGAGGGTCAGCGTGCGAAGACCGAGGAAATCCATCTTGAGGAGCCCGATGTCTTCGCAGTTCCTCATGTCGAACTGGGTGGTGATTTCTCCCTTGCTCCCCCGGTAGAGCGGGAGGAACTCGGTCAAGGGCTCGGGAGCGATCACCACCCCGGCCGCGTGGGTGGAGGCGTGACGGCTGACGCCCTCGAGCCGCTGCGCCGTGTCGACGAGCTGCTTCACCCGAGGATCGGCCGCCATCGCTTCGACCAGCTGGGGCACCTCCTGAAGCGCCTTCTCGAGAGTGGCGTCGAGAGTCGGGGGGATGAGCTTCGCGATCCGATCGACGTCGGCGTAGGGAATGTCGAGGACCCTCCCCACGTCGCGGATCACGGCGCGGGCTTTCATCGTCCCGAAGGTGATGATCTGGGCCACGTTGTCCCGGCCGTACTTCGCGGTGACGTAGTCGATGACTTCCGATCGACGGGCCTCGCAGAAGTCGATGTCGATGTCGGGCATCGAGACCCGCTCCGGGTTCAGAAAGCGCTCGAAGATGAGGTCGTGCTCCAGGGGATCGATGTCGGTGATGCGGAGCGCATAGGCGACGAGGCTCCCCGCCGCGGATCCGCGCCCGGGGCCGACGGGAATCCCCTGCTCCTTGGCGAAGCGGATGAAGTCCCAGACGATGAGGAAGTAGCTGGGAAAGCCCATGGCCTGGATCATCGCGATCTCGCGCTTCAGCCGGGCCTCGTAGTCCGGAAGATCGAAGCGGCCCTGAGCCTCGATGGCGGGCCCGCGCCTGCCCCACCTCTCGCGGAACCCCTCCCATGCGACCTTCTCGAAGTAGCTGTCCGCGGTCTCCCCCTCCGGCACCTGGAATCGCGGCAGTTGAAAACCGTCGCGCTCGAGGTCCACGGACACCCGCTCGGCGATCCGGAGAGTGTTGTCGTACGCCTCCTGATAGCCCTGGAACAGCGCCGCCATCTCGTCCGAGGACTTGAAGTAGAACTGGTCGCCCGGATACCTCATCCGGTTCTGGTCCTGCGACTTCTTCCCGGTGCCGATGCACAGGAGGATGTCGTGGGCCTCGGCGTCGTCGCGCGAGATGTAATGACAGTCGTTGGTCGCGACCGTCCCCATTCCTTCCTTGCGCGCGAGAGCGAAGAGGCTCTCGTTGACGGTCTTCTCGTCCTGCAGCCCGAGGCCGTGGTCCTGGATCTCGAGGAAGAAATTGTCCTTTCCCAGGATGTCGCGATAGACGCCGGCGGCGCGCAGCGCCGAGGCTTCGTCTCCGCGGAGCGCCGCCTGCGGCACTTCTCCCTTGAGGCAGGCGGACAGGCCGATGAGACCTTTCGCATGCTGCGCCAGGAGCTCCTTGTCGATCCGGGGCTTGTAGTAGAACCCCTCGAGGTAACCCGCGGTCACGAGCTTCACCAGGTTCTTGTAGCCTTCGTTCGTTTCGGCGAGGAGCACCAGGTGATTGTTGGTGCCTTCGACGCTTCCGTTCACGGACTTGTCGAAACGGCTCTTCGGTGCGACGTAGATCTCGCAGCCGAGGATCGCCTTCACCCCCTGGCGCTTCGCCGCCTTGAAAAAGCTCACCGCCCCGAACATGTTCCCATGGTCGGTCAGGGCGACCGCGGGCATCTTGTAGCGCGCCGCGAGCTCCACGATGTCGTCGATGCGGCTCGCCCCGTCGAGCAGGGAAAAGTCGCTGTGGTTGTGCAGGTGAACGAAGGGTCGGGTCATTCCCACTCGATGGTCGACGGCGGTTTCGAGGAGATATCGTAGACCACCCGATTGATGCCGCGCACCTCGCCCACGATGCGGCTCGAGATCCGCGCCAGGAGATCGTGGGGGAGCCGGGCCCAATCCGCGGTCATTCCGTCGCGGCTCTCGACCGCCCGCACCGCGAGCACGTGCTCGTAGGTGCGCGCGTCGCCCATGACGCCCACGCTCTTGACCGGAAGGAGCACGGCGAAGGACTGCCAGAGCTTGCGATAGAGTCCGGCGCTCTTGATCTCGCTCACGAGAATGTCATCCGCGGCGCGCAGGAGCTCGAGCCGCTCGCGGCTGACCGGTCCGAGAACGCGGATCGCGAGCCCCGGACCCGGGAACGGCTGGCGGAAGAGAAGCTCCTCGTCGAGCCCCAGCTCGCCCCCGAGCGCGCGCACCTCGTCCTTGAAGAGCTCCCGCAGAGGCTCGATGAGCTCGAGCTTCAGCCGTTTCGGGAGGCCGCCGACGTTGTGGTGGCTCTTGATCACCTGGGACGGTCCGCGGACCGAGACGCTCTCGATGACGTCGGGGTAAAGGGTTCCCTGTGCGAGAAACGTCGCGTTCGGGATCTTCTTCGCCTCTTCGGTGAAGATGGCGATGAACTCGCGACCGATGATTTTGCGCTTGCGCTCCGGGTCGGCGACTCCCTGCAGCCTTCGGAGGAAGCGCTCCTTTGCATCGACGAGCACCACTCGGAGCTCGAGCTTCCTCGCGAAGCGGTCCATCACCTGCGACGCTTCGTTCTTCCTCAGGAGTCCGTTGTCCACGAAAATGCAGGTGAGCTGCCTGCCCACCGCCTGGTGCACCAGCGTCGCGGCCACAGACGAATCCACTCCTCCGGACAGCGCGCAGACCACGCTCGCGCTCCCCACCCGATCCCGAATCGCGGAGACCGCTTCTCGCGCGTAGGACTCCATGTTCCAGTCGCCGCGGACTCCGCAGATCGAGAACGCGAAGTTCTTGAGGATGTCGACGCCCCGTTCGGTATGGGCGACCTCCGGATGGAACTGCACGCCGTAGAGACCGCGCGCGGCGTCCTCGAAGGCCGCGATGGGCGCGTCGTCCGTCGTCGCGGTGACGTGAAATCCGGCGGGCGCGCTCTCGATGCGGTCCCCGTGGGAGGCCCAGACCTTGAGGTCCTTCCCCACTCCCCGGAAGAGCAGGCTTCCGTTCACGCAGTGAACGAGAGCGTTCCCGTACTCCCGGTGGCCGGCGGAGCGCACTTCGCTTCCGAGGGTCTTCGCCATGAGCTGCATCCCGTAGCAGACGCCAAGCGTCGGAACGCCGAGGCGAAAGACCGCCTCGTCGCAGTGAGGCGCACCCGCCTCGTAGACGCTGTCCGGTCCTCCCGAGAGAATGACGCCGCGGACACCGGGACGCGAGAGCTCCCGGGCGGGAACGGAGTACGGCAGGATCTCGCAGTAGACGGAGAGCTCCCTGAGTCTCCGCGCGATGAGCTGCGTGTACTGAGAGCCGAAATCGAGAATGAGGATGGTATCGTGAGCCATGACACCTCGAAAAAATTGCGCCCGATGAAGCGGGCATTATAGTCTTTGCCGGGGTCGAAAACAACAATCCTTGGAGTACGTCCTGACGCGCAGCTCTATATGTAGTGTAGCGATTCTGCTGGTCTTCCATGTCGCCACGGAGGTCCAAAGCGCCCAGGAGACGCCCCAGACTCCCGCGGTGCCGACCGAGCCGACCGAGCAAGTGGAGGCCGCGGCGGAGCCGGCCGCACCGCCGCCTCCGCCCGAAGGGATCCTTCCCGTCGGCGAGATCGCCCGTCTGAGCTTCACGCCCTCGGACCGACCGCGCGCCTTCCTGCACCAGGACCGGCTGGTGATCGTCACCGCGTCCGGCGCAGTCGAGGGTCACGATGCCGCAACGGGTGAGTTCCGGTGGAAGCTGGGTCTACCGGGAGAAGCACTCTTCGCTCCGGTTCTCTATCGAATCGGATCCATTCGAGTTGCTCCTCTCGTCCGCTTCGGGGCGGGTCTTCGTCGTCGATGCCGTCACCGGAGAAATCCGCCGGGAGACTCAGCTTCCCTTCGGGCTCGCGCTCGCGCCCCTCGTCGATCTCCCCGGCCTCTACGCGGGAACTCCCGGTGGAGAGGTGGTGGCATTCGACGCGGAGACGGGCAGCGAGCGCTTCCGCGCGCAGGTTGGAGAGCCTCCGCTCGCCCTCGCCTCGTCGGGCGGAAGAATCATCGTCTCGGGATCGGGGCACACCCTGAGCGCTCTCGAGGCGGGAACAGGCGCCGAGGAGTGGCGATTCCGCGGACGGAGTGGATTTCCCGCACCCGCGGTGTTCGCCAGGGATCGTCTCTACATCGGCAACGAAGCCGGCGAGTTCTACTGCCTCGCGCTCTCGGACGGCGATACGCGGTTTCACTGGGCGACCGGCGCCTCCATCCCCTTCCCCGCTCTCGTGGAGGAACGTTTCGTGTATGTGACGAGCTACGGCAACGACCTGTACGCGTATCGGGCCGGCGGAGGGGCGGAACAGTATCGGGTGAAGCTTCCGGGAAGGCCCGCGAGCGGACCGGTGCGTTTCGGCCGGCGCCTGGTCGTCGCGACCTATGACGGGGCCGTCGTCGAGGTGGACACCGACAAAGGCGCCATCGCGAAGACCTACGCCGCACCGGGCGAGCTCGGCTCCGGGCCGGCGTTTCTCCCGAGGCTTGCGCCGATCACCCAGACGATTTCCGAAGCCTCCCCGGACGCGGAGTGGTACTCGGCCCAGCGGATCGCCCTCGTTCTTCGAACGGGGGAGGTGCTGCTGCTGGGGCATCGACCGCAAGTCGAGGAAGCGAAAGAGCCCGAGCCGCCGCCGACCGGCAAGACCCCGACGACGACCCGCGAGGACAGTCTGTCCTGGAATTAGGATGCTCCGGGGGACGTATCTCCATAGGTTTCAAGGGTTCCAGGTTGGAACGGAAACTGCACCAGGCTTATTGCTTTGACACCGCGTTTCGGGCGAAGTTAACATGGAGCGTTGGCAATGAAACGGCGCACCGCCTCTATCCTGCTGATGGGGCTGTTTTTCTCGACCTTGGCTGTGGGACAGACACCGACGCCCTCGGTGCAGCGCCTCATCAGCGCAAAGAACGAGAAGAGCCGAGGGGGCTCGCGAGCGAAAGAGGACGTCGAGCACGTCACGAGAACCGTGGATCGGGTGGAGCGGGCTTTCGAGGCCAGCGACACCAACGAGCTCGAGGCGTGCCTCTCCGAGAAGCGAATCTATGTTTCCCTCAAGGCGGGCGGTGAAGAAGCGGGGTACTACGGCCGCAGCCAGGTCAAGCACATGCTCGGCAAGCTCTTCCGCGAGCGCCGGACCGACTCCTTCACGTACGATCCGGCGGACATCGAAGTCGCAAGCGGCGACAGCGCCGCGTTCCGCGCGGAGTGGAGCTATCACGCGCGCGAGGCCGATGACGTCGTCACCGAACAGCTTCGATTCAAGCTCGACCGGGTCGAGGGGCCCGCGGGACCCGGAGGAAACGACTGGCGCGTTTCCGAGATTCGCACCCATCTGCAGAATCGCTGACGAGATCCGGGCAGCCCGGCCCGGGGACTGCTGAGTCGGATTCGTGTCGCGACACCCCGTTCTGCTTCCCCTCGTCGCCTCGGCCTTCTTCGCCGCGGCGCTCTCGGACCTGGCCTTCGATTTCGGCCTTCTCGATCCGCCCTCCGCATCGGCCCTCACCGCGCTCGCGCTCGCGAGCCTCGTCTACTTCCTCCTCCGGACATCGGGACCGAGGCGATGGGCACCCCTCGCCTTACTTCTCGGCGCATCTCTCGCTCTCGGGCTACGCGCCCTCGGAGGAGAGGAGACCCCGTTCGGTCGCGCCGCCTCCTCCCGCGAGGCGCGCGATCGGGAAGCGCGTGAGCGCGCGGCGGCGGCGAAGGAGCGGTTCCGCGATCTGACGGCGGCAGCCCGCTCGGCCGCGGAGGACCTGGCTCGCGAGCCCGCGATCGAGGAAGCGGTGCGCTCGCCCGATCGCGCTCGAATCGCGCGCGCGTTCGACCTCCTGAAGGCGAAGCACGTCCCCCGGGCGCATGCGAGCGGGGTCCCCGGAGTCTCGCTCTTCGATCGTTCCCTCCGCCCGATCGCCTGGGCCGGAGAGAACCGATCGCTCGACCGTTTCCTCGCGAGCTGGAGCGGCGTTCCCGAAGCGGCGGTCGCCGTTCGGCGACGGGCGGCCGAGACATCGCTCGTCGCCGTCCACCCCCTTTCCGAGGACGAGGGATTCGTGTCGGTCGAGATCCCTCTCGCAGCCGACCGCAAGCTCGAGAACCGATATCTTCAGGACTACGACGCCTTATCGACCTGGGCAGGTCGAAGTCTGGACGTCCACTTTTTCTCGTCCGAGGAGGAAAAGAAGGAACAGGGCACGGTCTTCGAGAGTCTGGGAGATCCCTATTGGGCCGGCCCCGAGGAGAGTGCACGGCTCTTCTTCGGACTTCGATCGTCCGTTGGGGACCTCCTCGGGATCGCGTCACTCGCGGGAGAGGCCCCCGAGTCGGCGAGACTCGAGCGCAGTCGAAGCCTCGCCCTGGACGTCGCAGCGCTCCTCGTCCTTGCGGCCGGCGTGGCGCTGGTCGCTTTCGCCGGGAGCCGTCCCGGGACGCACGCCCTCGTAGCCGCGGTCCTCTCTTTCCGGCTCATCCTACGCGCCTCCGGGATTCCCCTCGGGGTCGGTCTCGATCTCGACAATCCCGCCTACTACGCGTCGTCGCTCTTCTTCGGGCTCGCCCGCTCTCCGGCGGAGTTTCTGGTCACGACGGCGACGCTCCTTCTCGCATGCTGGATTCTCGTTCGATCCGACTGGCGAATGGGGGCACTCGGCCGCGCGCTCGCTCCCGTCTTCGCGCTCGCGGTTTTCGTCGGCGTTCATACCGTCGTCCTCGACGGCTGGCTCAACTCGAGTCTCGCGCTCTCGGAGGTCTCGTTCTCGGGCGCCGATATTCCACGGCTGACCGTGCAGCTCGGCTTCGTGGCGCTCTTCTTCGCCGCCGGCCTCGCGGGCCATCGGTTGCTGACTCCGGTGGAAGGGCGCTCCCCTTCGCCTCGAGCCGTCCTCGCACTCGTCGCCTTCGACGCCGCCCTCGTCGCCGCGGTCTACGTCGCACTCTCCCCGCGCGGCTACGGCGACGCCGTCGTCCTGGCGGCGATTCCGCTCGTCACGCTGCACCTTCTGGCGCTCCGCGGTGCCCGGCCGAGGCGCGTCGGCATCCGCCGGCCGCTCGTGCTGCTCCTCACGTCGGTTGCGGTCTTCTATCCCGGAGTCGCGTGGTTCGAGAGAACTTCGATCCGCAATTTCATCGAGAGCACGGTGACTCCCGCGGTGCTCCAGCACGCGAGCTCGCGCTGGTCGACTCTCCTCGAGACGGCGCGGGACATCGACCGGATGTACGTCGAGGGCGGTCTCGGCGACCTCGGGCGCGAGGACCTGGCGTTCGCGATCTGGGTAGCCACCGACCTCTCGGTATCGTCTCTCAGCTCCTCGGTCGAGATCCTCGACCCGCGCCTTCGGGTGGTCTCCCGCTTCTCCCTGAACTTCCCCGCCACGGCGCTCGAGGAAGAGAACACCCGGGCCCCGCAGGAGTGGGTTCCCGAAGAGCGCCGCCTTCCGGGCAACCCCGACCATCCCGGCTTCGGAACGGCGCGGAGGAGCTTTCTCGGTCCCGATCTGGAGCTCTGGGAAGTGCGCCTCGGCGTGGCGGCCGACTGGCGAAACCTTCCCTTCATCAGCACGTCCGATCCCTACCTTCAGCTCTTCCGCGCGGGGCCCGTGGAGGCCCCGCTCCGCTTCCCCCACCAGGAGGTGGAGCTCTTCGTCTTGACCCGAGACGGACGCGCCGTCTTTCAATCGGTCGGCGGCACCATCGAGCCGGGGGAAGCGCTCCTCGCGCGCGCCGCGAAGGCCCCTCTCTGGTGGGAGCACCCTCACGAGGGACAGGTGCACCGCACCTACCTCGTCGCCGACGCCGACTACGTCTACGCGCTCTCGTTTCCCAAAAAGCTCCCACTCGACTATGCCGCGGAGCTCACCCGATGGATCCTCCTCGCGGGGCTCGTCGCCGGCATCGGTCTCGGTGCGGCGCTCTTTCTCGCGGCCCTCGGCGCCTCCGCGGGAATCGCGCCTCGAGAGCTCTTCGCGGGGATCGCTTCGAGCTTCTCCGCCAAACTCTACGTCGCCTTCGTCCTCCTCGCGCTCGCGTCGATCGTCTCGCTCGCGTTTCTCATCCGCGGCATCGTGATCCGGGACCTGCAGCGGGACGTGGAGCGGGAGGCCGTGGACCGGGCGCTGGTCGCGGAGCAGCTGGTGAAGGAGATCCATCTTTCGCGGCCCCCGAGCGCCCTGGGAGTCGCGCCGCTCACCGACTCGGTTCTCGAGCGGGTCTCGGAACTCGCCGGCGTCGACGTGGACCTCTACGTCGGAGGAGAGCTTCTGGCCACGAGCAAGCCGGAGCTCGTCGCCAGCGCGCTTCTCGGGACCCGCGCGGCGCCCACGGCGCAGCGGGAGATCGTGGTCGAGCGCCGCTCTCATTCGCTGCACCGGGAATCCGTGGGGGCCTTCCAGTACTTCGTCGTCTCCGTGCCCATCGTGCTCGAGCCCTGGACCGAGCCCGGAATCCTCTCCATTCCTCTCGCCAGCCGCCAGGTGGAGATCGACCGGAGAGTGGCCTCTCTCAACCAGACCCTCCTTCTCGCCGCGGTGGCCTTCTCCATCGCCGCCGCCTGGCTCGCCTATTTTCTCGCGCGGGGCATCGCCGGTCCCATCCGGGAGCTCACCGACGCGACCCACGCCGTCGCCGGAGGCGAGCTCGACGTCTCCCTGGAGCCGCGATCCAGAGACGAGATCGGCGCGCTGTTCTCGAGCTTCAATCAGATGACCGAGGACCTGAAGCGCCAGCGGGACGACCTGGAGAAGTCCAAGAAGCTCGAGGCCTGGGCGGAGATGGCGAGACAGGTCGCCCACGAGGTGAAGAATCCCCTGACCCCGATTCAGCTTTCGACCGAGCATCTGCTGCGGGTGTACGGCGATCCCCACGTCGATTTCGAGAAGGTGCTGAAGGAGTGCGCCGAGACCATCCTGCAGCAGGTGCGAACGCTCCGTCAGATCTCCATGGAGTTCTCGACGTTCGCGTCCCCAGGCCCTCTCGCCCTCGAGCCGACGGACATCCCGTCCCTGGTACGGGACACGGTTGCGCCCTATCTCAAATCAGCTCCGACCGGCATTCGCCTGGAGGTCGCGACCGAAGGAGATCTCCCCGAGGTCATGGTGGATCGAAGGCTCGTCCAGCGCACGCTGGTGAACCTGATCGAGAACTCGTTCAACGCTCTCAACGGGAGCGGTCGAATCGACGTGCGGGTGTCGAGAACAGGAGGGTTCGTGGTCCTCACCGTCCGCGACAACGGGGTCGGTATCGACCCGGAAGCGCGGGCGCGCGTGTTCGAGCCCTATTTCTCCACCCGGGCCGCGGGCACCGGACTCGGGCTCGCGATCGCGCGGAAGGTGGTCGAGGACCACGGCGGAACGATCACCCTCGAGAGCACACCCGGCGAAGGAACCGAGGTGACGATCCGGCTTCCGATCGCGAGGGGCGCTTAGCTCAAAGGAGAATCGAGCGCATGATCTCGATGGCGGCGGACGCAGGGTCGTAAGCGGTGGTGTCGGCGACCACCCAGAGCCAGAACCCCGGAGGGCCGGAGGCGGCGGCGGCGCGGACGGGACCGATGTGGATGGTCTCCGAGCCCGCAGCGCTCACTGGAGACGGCGCCTTCGCGCCCCGCGCGGAGCGCGGGGTCTCGAAAGGCTTCGAGCGAAACGCGGCTCGGATCGTCTTCACGTCGACGCGTTCTCTGGTCTCCACCCAAAGCGCGGCGCTGTAGGCATGAAACACGGGCACCTGCACCAGGCTCACCGTGAGCGCATTCTCCACTCCCGCGAGGCGAGAGGCCTCCCAGGCGACGGAATCCGCGAGGTTCAGCCCCGCCTCCGTAGCCCCGAGGAGCCTCGCGTTGAAAGCGAGCTGCTCGGGAAGAACTTCGGTCGGCGGTTCCTTGAAGTTCAGGATGTGCACGACCTGCTGGTGAAGCTCGGAAGCCCCCGGATCGCCCAGGGACTGCGCGGGAACGAGGACGGTGGCCACCGCTCTTTCGATGGTGTGGCTCTTCTGGATCGCGGACAACGTCTCCCCCAGAACGTAGGACGCCACGCGCGGCAGGATTCCCAGCCGATTCCCGTTCGAGCGAAGCTCCTCGAAGCGGCGCGGTGAAACCACCGGGCCTCCGAGCCCGAGCGCCCCCTCGACCAGGGTGAGAACTCCGGCTTCGCCCGCCTGGGCCGCCACCCGGTTCAGGAGATCGGTGTTGTTACCGCCGACGAAGAGCGCGTCGAGGTGAGGAAACAGGTCCGGGTCGATGGGCTGTGTCACCACGACGTCCTCCCCGAACTGGGTGAGGGTGGTCCCGGCTTCGGAATCGCTCTCGAAGAGCTTGAGCTCGATTACCGGAAGCGCCCCCTCACCGAGAAGCTTCCTCACGCTCTGGCCGAAGGGGCTTCTCGGGCCGATGATTCCGATCCGGTAGCCTCTCATGTCTCGTGGGCGTCGGGGGACTTCACCGGGACCTCGGGGGTCGGAGCCGCCGTCTTGGCTCGGAAGAAGAGCGACCAGAGCTTCAGCAGGAGCCCATGGACGACGTAGGTGCTCGCCATCACCAGCAGCATCACCTGGGGATGGGTGAAGACGGCGACGATGACGAGCGCGACGAAGAGGATCACCAGGGGAGGCTGGCGCCGCCTCAGATCGAGATCCTTGAAACTGTAGTAGCGGATCTTGCTCACCATGAGCAGCGACAGCAGCAGCACCAGGGCGAGAAACGGTATCGCCGCCGCGCGGGAGTCCAGAGGCTCGGGGAAGCAGTGCAAGAGCGCCGCGACCATACCGGCGGCCGCGGGAATCGGAAGACCCACGAAGAAACGCTTGTCGGTCGTGGACTGCTGAATGTTGAAGCGCGCGAGCCGCATCGCTCCGCAAATCACGAAGACGAAACCCATGAGCCAGCCGAGGCGCGGCCAGAGATGGAGTCCCCAGGTATAACCGAGAACCATGGGAGCGACCCCGAACGAGACCTGATCCGCGAGAGAATCGAACTCCTTGCCGAATTCGCTGCTGGCGTTCGCGAAGCGCGCCACCCGCCCGTCCAGGGTATCGAGCAGGATGGCGATGCCGATGAGCGCTCCCGCGAAAGCGTGCTCGCCCTGGATGCTGCTGATGATCGCGTGAAAGCCGCAAAAGACGTTCGCGACGGTGAACGAGCTCGGGATGAGGTATATGCCTCGCCTTCGGGCACGAGGTCTTTCCTGGGGGGCCTGGAGGGCCTGGGGGGCCTGCGCGGCCTGTGCCGGGGTTGCGCTCATGGCCGCCGCGCGATGGCGGTCTCGCCGCCTCGCACCCGGTCGCCGACGCGCACCAGGATCTCGACGTCTCCCGGGAGCTCCACTTCGGTGCGCGAGCCGAACTGGATTAGACCGAACCGCTGGCCCCGCTCGAGCCGGTCGTTCTCGCGTGCGGCGCAGACGATGCGCCTCGCCACCACTCCCGCGATCTGGCGGACCGTCACGCGGTAGTCGCCGTCGAGGAGCTCGACCTCATTTCGCTCGTTCTGCGTCGCCGCCTCCTTCCTGTAGGCTGCGAAGAAGCTTCCGGGAGTATAGCGGATTCGTGCGACCACGGCGGAGAGCGGCGAGCGGTTGATGTGGACGTTGAGGATCGAAAGAAAGACCCCGATCTGCCGGCGGGAAGGATCGGAAGCGGAGGGCCCGACGTCCACCACGGTTCCGTCCGCCGCGGAGACCAGAAGTCTCGGATCCGAAGGCGGGACCCGCGTGGGGTCACGGAAGAAGAAGGCAACGAACGCCGCGAGCGCGGCCAGCGGAAAGGTCAACCACCGGAGCGGCGCGACGAGAAAGGCGGCGACGGCGAGAAGAACCAGTGGGCCGATGTAGCGGAAACCCTGTGGGGCGATCTTCATTTGGAAAAAGGCTTCCGGCTCGAAAAAGGGGGCGGCTGCGCGGCGCGGGGCGGCGCCGACGAAATCGTCAGTGAGCTCGGATCATATGGGCCATCCGATCTTTGATGGCCAGTTTCCTCTTTTTCAGGGTGATTTCTTCGAGCTTTTCTTCATCGCTCAGAAAGTACTTCGCAGTGAGTGCCGTGAGCCGTTCGTCGAGCTCCTGGTGGCGCCGGGAAAGCTGCTGAAACTCTTCACTCTCCCGCAGCAACAGCTCTTTCACGTCGGAAGCGCTCGTCTCCATCAACGTTCTCCTCCAGTCTGACGTTCCGGCTCGCAGATGGCATGGAAAACAGCATCCTGTGATCGAAAAATAACACAGCGGTCAAAGTGCTGCAACATTCCTTGAATCCCCGCGCTCTTCGCGCGGGGAGGAAGGGGCCCTCCGGGCCCCGCTGCTCAAAACTCGCTCTTCGTTCGGCTCCGCCTCGCTCCCTATTCGGTTTCGCCGGGGCGTGTCAACGTGATTCGGGAGAGAGACAAACCCCGCCCGTCGTGAGCGCGCAACACTATCTGGTTGATTCCCGGCAGGATATCCGACTCGGCGATCGGAAGCCCTCCGCGCCCTTCGGCGTCGAGCAGCACCCGCCCGAGGTCAGCGCCGTTCAAAACGACTTCGGCCCCGTCGCCCGCCCGTCCTTCGAGCGCGAGCGCGTAGGGAGAGGGCTCGTTCAAGCTCACATAGACCTCGGCGCCCTGGGGAGACGCCTCCCGAAAAGTCTTTTCACGCCCCCGTCGGGGGAACGACCACCCTCGGCCGAGAAAGAGCGCGTCCGTGTCCCCCATCCGGATGTCCACATTATTGAAGCCGACGCGCGAGCCGACGAGGTCGTAGACGGCGAGCGGACGTCCATGGAGCAGCAGGTCGGCGATCGCGCCCGGCCAGGAGAACGGATAGCCGGTCCTCCGATGCATGAGCTCCGCGCCATCGGCGGCGGCCTGCCGGAACGACGCCGGTCCGTCGGGCGGAATCGCGCCCTCGAAGTAGACCCCCATCAACAGAAAGTTCCAGAGGGCGAACGGGGCCAGGAGCAGGCAAACGGCCGCTACGGGACGCCGCTGCACACGAGGTACGATCCAATCAATCGATGCGGCGAGCCCGAGCGCGAAAAACGCGAGAGCGCCATCGAACCGCCTCGACCCGAACGAAGCTCCCGCCCACCAGTCGAAGACCGAGGCGTTGACATACAGGGCGAGCAGGGTCGAGACGGCGAGCGCTCCGCCGAGCGCGGGGGCCCGCCGGACGAATCCCGGAAGACCCGCGAGAGCGAGCCAGAGAACGGGCGCCCAGCTCAGGAGCCCATGCCGCGACGAGAAGAGAACCTCCTCGATTCGAGGCGAGCCCAGATCGACGTAGCCTCCTCCCTGCGGCACGAGGAGAAAGCTCCCGTAGAGGAGCTTCCAGTAGACGAGCTGAGGGGAGACCACGAGCAGGAACGCGAGGGCGCCGAGGATCAGATCCCGTGCGCTCGGTCTTTCGCGCTTCCAGAGAACGACCGCGAGAGCCGCGGGTACGAACACCACGTTCTGCCAGCGGACGAGGGCGACGATTCCCGAAGCCGCTCCCGCGAGGAGATAGCCCCGGGCTCCCCGCACTCCCCGCTGCGCCAGCAGGAGCAGACCCGAGACGCTCGCCATCGCGAAGGCGTGGGACATCGAGGGCTCGAAGACCATGTACCAGACGTGGAACGTCGCGAGCCAAACGAGGAGCGTCGCCGGAAGGGCTGCGCTCTCCTCGAAATGGCTGCGGAGAAGGCGAAAGACGAAAACCACTCCCGCGAATCCTCCGATTGCCGTCGCCGTGGCGACGGCGGTGAAATAGGGGTAGCCGAAGCCCGTCGGCCGGTAGAGACCGAAGAGACCGAGCGCGTGGGCGAGGAGGTAGGCAGGAAGCCACAGCAGAGCGGGTCCGATGCTGTAATTGTTGGGTAGCCTCCCCGTCTCCGTCCGCAGGAAATAGCCGGACTCGGCCCCGAGAATCCGGTACTCGTTCTCGAAGTCGAGATCGAAATCGACGACCAGCGAGCGGAGTGGGGCGAAGTAGAAGATGCCGTCGCTCGCGACCCGCTGCGGCTGCAAGTAGAGCGCCCCGAGAGCGAGGGGGAAGACGGCGAAGAGCACCGCTTCGCCCGTTCGCCCTCGGGAACGCACGTGGCGGAAGAGCGCGGCCGATGCCAGCGCCGAGAGAACCAGAACCGCGCCCACCCAGTTCTCCTTGAGGAGCCCGGGAAGCTCGGAGCGAAGGCATCCGACGGCGACGAGCGCCCCGAGGCCGACGGCAGCCTGGGCGCGGGTCATACGTCGCCGGGCACGATGCCCAGATCCTTCCGGAAGAGGAGGGCATCCTCGCGAGGCTGCGAGTAGTAATCCCGTCTCGTACTCGTCTCGAGAAACCCGAGGCCCCGATACAGCCTCTGCGCCGCCTCGTTCGAGCGCCTCACCTCCAGAAGCGCCGCCGCAGCCCCGCGAGATCGTCCCTCCTCGAGCGCGCGCAGAAGAAGGAGGCGCCCGAGGCCCTGCCTCCGGTGGTCGGGATGAACGGCGAGGTTCTGAACATGAACGTGCTCGAACACGATCCAGACCACGCAGTAGCCGGCCACCCGCGCGGGCGCCCCACCCGTGAGCGCGACCCGAGACCAGCTCACCGGGTTCGCTCCGAGCTCCGACTCGAAGGCGCTTCTCGCCCAGGGGTTCTCATAGCTCTCGACCTCGATGGCCGCGATCTCATCGAGATGCGACCGCAGCATGGGCACGATCTCGTAACGCGCCGCTCTCACCTCTCCCCCGCTCCGGGAGTGCGGGTGCGCTCCGCCTCCGCGGGACGAATGTACAGGGGAGCGAGCGATCCGAGAGGAGCGGCCTCTCCGGCCTCGAGCTTCGCCATGCCGAGCCGAGCGATCTCCTCGCCGAGGAAGAAGGACGGATCCGCAAGGAAGGCTGCAGCAGCGTGCGGTTCCACCTCGCTTCGATGGCGCAGGAGTCCGGTGCCGGCGACGATCGACGGCGGCTCCGGAAGGGTCTGGAGGAAACTCGAGGCGCTCGTGCAGGAAGGCGCGACCTCGAGCTGAAGGACGCCGGCGCGCGCTCGATACGCCGCCCCGTAGATCTCGCCGCGGTACGCCTCGATGAGAGCGACGATGAGCCCGTCGACATGGCGGAAGCGGAAGGCGGTGGCCTCGAGAGCGGAGACGCCTGCCGCCGGCTTTCCCGTGGCGAACGAAAGTCCCTCGACGGCGGCGATCCCGATGCGGAGTCCGGTGAACGAGCCGGGACCGACGGCCACGGCGAGCCCGTCGACGTCCTCGAGCCGCAGGGAAAGAATCCGCAGCAGTTGCTCGATGGTCGGAAGCAGGCTCTCCGCGTGCTTCGGGCGCGTCTCGCGAGCTCCGAGAATGCCCTCGAGCTCGCCTCCGGAGACGATCGCGACGCTTCCATGGGCACCGGTCGTGTCCACGGCGAGAACTCGCATCGATTCCGTCATCTTATTGGCGGCCCGCGCCTCCGGGCAACCCCTTCCCCGCAGGCGCGGTACAATGCGCGCGGTTTACGTCATGTCGACGACCATCGAGCGCGGAAGCGACAAGACCGGTACGCCGGCCATGCGGCAGTACCACGACATCAAGCGGCAGGTCCCGGACGCGATTCTCTTCTTCCGCATGGGCGACTTCTACGAGATGTTCTTCGACGACGCCCTCGCCGCCGCCCGCGCCCTCGAGATCACGCTGACGTCCCGCCAGAAGGACTCCGGCGGCGCCGCGATCCCGATGTGCGGAGTCCCCTACCACGCCGCCGACACCTACATCGGGCGGCTCATCCGCCGGGGGTTCAAGGTCGCCGTCTGCGACCAGATGGAGGACGCAAGGAACGCCAAGGGAGTGGTCAAGCGGGACCTGGTCCGCATCGTCACCCCCTCGACCTATCTCCATCACGGCTACCTCGAAGCCCGGGAGCCGAGCTACCTCATGGCGGTGGCGCCCTCGAAGACGAGCCTCGGCCTCTCTCTCGCGGACCTCTCGACGGGAGACTTCGTCGCCATGGAGATTTCGGGAGAGGATCGCTGGGAGCGGCTGGGCGAGACCCTCTCGACGTACCGTCCGCGCGAGGTGCTCCACCCCGAAGGGCAGCCTCTTCCGGCTCTGGTCCTCGAGGCCCTCGGGACCGACGAGCGCCCCATCGCGACGCCGCGCGAGGCCTGGCGCTTCGAGCACGAGTCGGCGCGAAGCTCTCTCCTCCGGCACTTCCGCACGCTCTCGCTCGAGAGCTTCGGGCTCGAGGGCAAATCGCTCGCGGTCGCGGCGGCGGGCGCCGCTCTTCAGTATCTCGAAGAGACCCAGAAGGGAGAGCTCGACCACTTCACCACCATCCGCAGCCTCGAAGAAGCCGATGCACTGGTCCTCGACCCGGTCACCCAGCGCAACCTCGAGCTGCTGCGCTCCCAGACCGAGGGCGGCCGTGAAGGAAGCCTCATCGCGGTCCTCGACCGGACGGCGACGGCAATGGGAGCACGGACCCTTCGGGGCTGGCTCCTGCGGCCCCTGCTGCGTCTCGACGAGATCGGAGAGCGTTTGGACGCCGTCGAGGAGCTCGCGTTCGAGACGATCCTGCGGGGCAAGGCGCGAGAGCAGCTGAAATCCATCCTCGACGTCGAGCGGATCCTTTCCCGCATCACCCTCGAGACCGCGGGCCCGCGCGACTTCGTCGGCCTCCTGAGCTCCCTCTCCCGCGTCCCGGCGCTCCGGGCCCTCATCGCCGACGTTCGCGCCGGTCAGCTCACCCGCCTGCGCTCCGAGCTCGATCCGCTCGACGACGTGCGCTCCGACATCGAGAACACCCTGGTCTCGGAGCCGCCGGCGACGCTCAAGGATGGAGGCGCCGTGCGCGCGGGCGTCTCCGCGGAGCTCGACGAGATTCGATCGCTGCGCTCCCACGGGCGGGAGACTCTCGTCCGCATCGAGACCCGGGAGAGACAGCGCACCGGGATCGGCTCGCTGAAGGTCCGCTTCAACAAGATCTTCGGCTATTACATCGAGGTGACGAAGTCGAACCTCGGCGCCGTCCCCGAGGACTACATCCGAAAGCAGACGCTCGTGGGCTCGGAGAGATACGTGACGCCGGAGCTCAAGGAGTACGAGGAGAAGATTCTCAACGCCGAGGAGCGCATTCAGACGCTCGAGCGGGAGATTTTCGCCGCCCTCAACGGCCGGGTTCGAGAGCAGGCTTCACGAATCCGCAGGACCGCCCAGGCGGTCGCGCAGCTCGACGTGCTCCTCGCGCTCGCCGAGTTGGCGGCGACGTCGAACTACACCAAGCCGCGGCTCCACGAAGGCTTCGCGCTCGAGCTCAAGGACGCGCGCCATCCGGTCATCGAAGCCACCAGCGCCGAGCCCTTCGTGGGAAACGACCTCTCTCTCGACGAGGAGCGCTTCCTGGTCATCCTGACCGGGCCCAACATGGGCGGAAAGTCCACGTACCTGCGCCAGACGGCGCTCATCGTCCTCATGGCGCACATCGGCTCGTTCGTTCCCGCCTCCGAGGCCAAGATTCCCCTGGTGGATCGCATCTTCACCCGCGTGGGCGCGTCCGACAACCTGTATCGCGGCCGCTCCACGTTCATGGTCGAGATGCAGGAAACGGCCCATATCCTCAACCACGCGACCCGCCGGAGCTTGATCCTTCTCGACGAGATCGGACGCGGAACCGCGACCTACGACGGGCTTTCGCTCGCCTGGTCGGTCGCGGAGCATATCGCGACCGACTCGCGCCTGAAGTCGAAGACCATCTTCGCCACCCACTACCACGAGCTCACGGATCTGGCGGCGGAGCTTCCCGGGGTCGTCAACTGCCACGTCTCCGCGAGGGAATGGCACGACGACATCGTGTTCCTCCGGAAAGTGCTCGAAGGAGGATCGGATCGGAGCTACGGAATCCAGGTGGCGCGGCTCGCGGGCCTGCCACCGGGCCTCATCCGAAGGGCCCAGGAGATCCTGCTGAACCTGGAGAAGAACGAGTTCGACGTCGAGGGCCGGCCCCGTCTCGCCGGAGAGAGCGCGGGAGCCGCGGGCGCCCGCCAGCTTTCACTCTTCGCCGATGCCGAGGACCGGGTGGTCGCGGAGCTCCAGCGCATCGATCCGGATCGCATGACCCCCCTCGAAGCCCTCCAGCTGCTGAGCGAGCTCAAGAAGAGACTCACCTGAATCCGGAAGAGCGCAAAGGCGCCAGGGGAAAAGGATTTCTTTGCGCCCTTGCGCCTTTGCGTTACTTTCCCCGGTCTCGAGCGCCGCGTCGCGGCATGAGGGATGGCGTCAATGGATCAGTATCTGGAACGGCATCAGCGCCAGGGGAGCACCGCTCGCGATGTATTCGAGGAGCGGTGAGCTGGCTAGAATCGCCTTCGGTTCCAGGAGCGCGAGCCTGGACCGGGAGCTCGGGGCGAAATTGGACAGCAGGAACTCGAGAAGCCGCTTCTTCTCCGGAAGAATCCGGAGCTCCACCTTCGCGTCGGCGGCGAAGCCCGCCTTCTCCTTCGCGATGTCGAGCGCTCGCTTCAGTCCGCCGAGCTCGTCGACGAGCCCGAGCTCTTTCGCGTCGCGCCCGGACCAGACCCGTCCCTGCGCCAGGGCGTGCACTTCGTCCGTTGTCTTCTTCCGGGACTCGGCGACCCTCTCGAGGAACGCGCGATAGCCCGACTCCAGGATCCGGCGAAGCTTCGCCCTCTCCTCGGCGGTGAAGCTGCGGCTGCTGCTGAAGAAATCGGCGTTCTCCGAGCTCTCGACGCCGTCGATCGAGACTCCGATCTTGTCGTAGAGGCCCTTGAGGTTGAACTTCCCCGCGAAGATTCCGATCGACCCGGTGACGGTCGTGGGCTCCGCCACGATGGCGTCCGAGGCGGTCGCTATCCAGTACCCGCCGGACGCGGCCACGTCGGCCATCGAGACCACCACCGGTTTCTTTCCCCGGGTCAGAGTCGCTTCCCGCCAGATCACGTCCGAGGCGACGTCACTCCCTCCAGGGCTGTCGATGCGAAAGACCACGGCGTCGATGCTCTCGTCCTCGCGCGCCTGCTCGAAGGCCTTGGCGATGGTGTCCGAGCCCATCACTCTTCCGAAGACGCTGTCTTCGGTGCTGTCGCCGCCCACGATCGCGCCGATGCCGTAGATCACGGCGATTCGCGCCTTGGTGCCGAACGAGGGCGCCGCCGTGCGGGCGTGAATGTACTCGACGACGGGTACCGTCGCGATCTCCTCCTTGCCCTCCGGCGCGAGTCGCTTCTTCACTTCGTCCATGTATTGGATTCCATCGACGAGATCGAGCTCCAGAGCTTCCTCCGCGGTGAACGGGCCTCTCGCGATGAGACCCGCCGCTTGCCCGCGCTCCATCCCCCGCCCCTGGAGGAGGGCATCGACCAGCGAGTCATGGACCGTCGTCACCAGTCCCTGGATCGCCTCGCGGCTCTCGGGACTCATCTCGTCGCGAAGGAACATGTCCGGCGCGTCCTTGTAGGCCGCGAACCGCTCGAACTCCGCCTCGACTCCGACCTTTTCGAGGGCGCCGCGAACGAACAGCGCCTCGGCGCGGACTCCCCGCAGGTCCAGGATGGTTCGTGGATGAACGAAAATCTGATCGGCGGCCGATGCCAGGAAGTAGTCGCGGTTTCCGCCGTACTCGACGAAGGCCACGAGCGGCTTCCCCGAGGACTTGAAATCCAGCAGGTGCTCCCTTAGCTCGGACGCATGGCCCCAGCCGAGCCCCGTGGGGCGGACGTGGAGAAGGAGCTTGTCGATGCGGGAGTCGTCCTTGGCCCGGGTGATGGCGCCGAGGAGATCGCGGAACGTCAGACTTTCGTAGCCGAAGAACGCCCCGCCGAGCTCGACGAGGGTATCCTCCGGAAATGCGAGCGCGAGATCGATCTCGACCGCGGAGCCTCGGGAGACGGGCGAGACCGCGCCCCGAAAGCTCCGGACCACGAGATAGAGCGAGCCGGCGAAAAACGTCAGGAGGGCGCCGGAGAACAGGACGAACCAGAAGAGCCCGCTTCGTTTTGCCCCGGACATCGCGAGGGAATCAGCCTCCCGAAGCCGTGCTCTCGAGCTCCAGGAGCTCTCGCCGGTTCAGGGCGTCGCCCCGAAGCTGAGACTCGGGATGCTCGGCGACCATACGATCGTAGTACTGCCGCGCCTGCTCGAGGTTCCCCGCCCGCTCCTCTGCCTTCGCGAGCTCGAACAACAGGTAGTCCTTGGGAAGGGGATTCTGGGCGTCCTCCACCAGCGGGCGGTAGATCTCGACCGCGGCGGAATGATTCCCCCGGTCCGTCGCGATCGAAGCGAGCGCCCGGGAAGCCAGGTAATAAAGGAGGTTCCGGTCCCGGGATCTCAGCTCCTGCAGGGAGCGCTCCGCCCCCTCGAAGTCCTTCAGGCCCGCCTGGCAGAGACCCTGGTAGTACCGCGCCTGGCGGCCGGCCTCGTAGCTGGAGAAATCGTTCGCCAACTTCTCGAGCGACGTGAGCGCGGCTCGATATCGCTCCTCGGAGGTCGCGAACCTGGGGCCGGTCGAGGCCGCCCCGGTGTCGGGTCCGACTTCGCCGTGGTACTGCTTCAGCGCCTCGGCGAGGAGGGCCCGCGCCTCCTCGGACTTGCGCGTGCGGTAGATGTAGATCCCGCCCAGCAGGAGTCCCGCTCCCAGGGCCACGAGAACCGCGTTCACGACATTGTTGCGGTGCTCCTGGAGCCAATGAGTCGCCTGTCCCAGGCTGCTGACGAGCTCGTCTTGCTTCAAATGGTGACGCTCGGTCCTCTTCACTCGATTCCTCCGAAGAGTCAGTGTCCCTCCGGGAAGCGGCGCTGTCAACTCTCGTTTATTATCTGAAGCGTCATGTCTTCCCTGTCCGAGCACGACGTCTACCTCTTCCGCGAAGGCACCCACTCCCGGCTCTACGACCGCCTGGGCTCGCACCTCGGCTCGCACGAGGGACGATCGGGATGCTTCTTCGGCGTCTGGGCGCCGAACGCTTCGGCGGTGTCGGTGATGGGAGATTTCAACGGCTGGAGCCCGACGGCTTCCCCGCTGACCCTGGCGGAAGCGAGCGGGATCTGGGAAGGATTCCTCCCCGGCATCGCTCGAGGCGCGCGGTACAAGTATCGAATCACCTCGCGCGTCCCCCCCGGCCAGGGCTACGAGGTCGACAAGACCGACCCCTTCGCGTTCTTCCGCGAAGAGCCGCCCGAGAGCGCCTCGATCGTATGGGATCTCTCTTTCGATTGGAGCGATTCCGATTGGATGCGGACGCGCGAAAGCGCGAATCGGCTCACCGCTCCCTGGTCCGTCTACGAAGTCCATCTCGGCTCGTGGAAGAAGAAGGCGGACGGAGGCTTCCTCAACTATCGCGATCTGGCGGACCAGCTCCTTCGATACGTCCTGGACATGGGCTTCACCCACGTCGAGCTTCTTCCCGTGATGGAGCACCCCTACTACCCGTCCTGGGGATACCAGGTCACGGGATTCTTCGCGCCCACCGCCCGCTACGGCGAGCCCCAGGATTTCATGTGCTTCGTCGACCGCCTCCATCGCGCGGGCATCGGAGTCATCCTCGACTGGGTGCCATCGCACTTTCCCTCGGACGCCCACGGCCTCGGGTTCTTCGACGGTACGTATCTCTACGAGCACGCCGACCCGCGAAAGCGCATCCATCCGGACTGGGACAGTCTCGAGTTCAACTACGGCCGGGGCGAGGTTTCGAGCTTCCTGCTCTCGAGCGCCGCGTTCTGGCTGGATCGGTACCACGCGGACGCGCTCCGCGTGGACG
Organism: uncultured Acidobacteriota bacterium; assembly: GCA_963716925.1. Taxonomy (GTDB): domain Bacteria; phylum Acidobacteriota; class Vicinamibacteria; order Marinacidobacterales; family SMYC01; genus DAISKN01. The sequence continues at coordinate 97,698 of CAVQUX010000010.1, forward strand.
CGGTCGCCTCGATGCTCTATCTCGACTACTCCCGGAAAGAAGGCGGCTGGGAGCCCAACCGCTTCGGTGGCCGCGAGAATCTGGAGGCGATCGAGTTCCTCCGGCGATTCAACAAGACGGCGTACGAGCGGGACGCTTCGATCCAGACGATCGCCGAGGAATCGACGGCATGGCCCATGGTGTCTCATCCGACGTACGTCGGCGGACTGGGATTCGGAATGAAGTGGGACATGGGATTCATGCACGACACTCTCGCCTACTTCAAGGAATCCCCGCAGCACCGGAAGTACCACCAGGAGAAGATCACGTTCCGGCCGATGTACGCCTTCTCCGAGAACTTCACCCTTCCGTTCTCGCACGACGAAGTCGTGCACGGAAAAGGGTCGCTCCTCACCAAGATGCCGGGAGACGAGTGGCAGCAGTTCGCCAACCTCAGGCTTCTCTTCGGCTACCTGTGGGGCCAGCCGGGGAAGAAGCTCCTGTTCATGGGAGGCGAGCTCGGGGTGCGGCGGGAGTGGTCGCACGACCTCGAGCTCGAGTGGTTCGTACTCGACCATCCCTACCACCAGGGCGTCCAGAGCTGGGTGCGCGACCTGAATCGCCTCTACCGCGACAACCCCGCCCTCCACCTGGGCGACTCCATCCCCTCGGGCTTCGAGTGGGTGAACTGCCAGAACAACGGCAAGAGCGTCCTCTCGTTTCTCCGGAAAGGCGACCCCGAGACGAAACCCCTTCTCGCCATCTACAATTTCAGTAGCCGGGTCTACCACGACTATCGGGTGGGAGTCCCCCTGGCGGGACGATGGAACGAGAATCTCAACAGCGACAGCGAGCACTACGGAGGAAGCGGCCAGGGAAACCTGGGCGGCGTCGACGCCGAGGAAATCCCGGCGGACGAGCATCCCTACTCCATTTCCCTCACCCTTCCCGCCCTCGCCGCCCTCTTCTTCACTCCGGGGAAGAAGCGACGACCGCACAAGAAGAAAAAGAAAACCAAGAATTGAAACGCAAGGGCGCAAAGACGCAAGGACGCAAAGGGAGAAACAGGGAGGGGGATTTTCTTCTTTGCGCCTTTGCGCCTTTGCGCCTTTGCGTTCGATTCCCCTCTTCCATGCCTTTCGCCGGGCTGGCTTTTGGCATGAGGGATTGCGCTGGATGATTCGATGAAATACATCTGCATCCACGGGCATTTCTACCAGCCTCCCCGCGAGAATCCCTGGCTCGAGGCGATCGAGCCCCAGGACGAAGCCGCGCCCTACCATGACTGGAACGAGCGCATCAACGCGGAGTGCTATGCGCCGAACACCGCGGCCCGCATCCTCGACGACCGGGACCGCATCGTCGACATCGTCAACAACTACGGCCGCATCAGCTTCGACTTCGGGCCGACGCTCCTCTCGTGGCTGGAGGAAAAGGCCCCGGAGGTCTATCGCGCCGTCCTCGACGCCGACCGCGAGAGCCGCGACCGGTTCCGCGGACACGGCTCGGCGATGGCGCAGGCGTACAACCACGTCATCCTTCCCCTGGCTTCCCGCGAGGACAAGGAGATCCAGGTTTTCTGGGGAATCCGGGACTTCGAGGTTCGGTTCGGCCGGAAGCCGGAAGGAATGTGGCTTCCGGAGACCGCGGTCGACGTCGAGACCCTGGAAGCGCTCGCCGCCCGCGATATCCGCTTCACGGTCCTGGCGCCGAGCCAGGCGGCCAGGGTGCGCGCCCTGGGCGAGAAGGACTGGCAGGACGTCTCCGGCGCCCGGGTCGATCCGACGGTCCCCTACCTGAAGCGGCTTCCCTCGGGCCGGTCGATGGTCCTGTTCTTCTACGACGGTCCGGCTTCCCGCGCCGTCGCCTTCGAAAGGCTCCTCCACCGCGGAGAGAACCTCGCCCGGAAGCTCGCGTCGATCGCGCTCGAAGACGGCCGCCCGCGGCTCGGGCACATCGCGACCGACGGCGAGACCTACGGGCACCACCACCCGCACGGGGACATGGCTCTCGCGTTCGCTCTCCGAGCCGTCGAGACCCAGGCTCTGGCGACGCTCACGAACTACGGGGACTTTCTGGAGCGATCTCCCCCGAGCACGAAGTCGAGATCCTCGAGAGGACGTCCTGGAGCTGCGCCCACGGAGTCGAGCGCTGGCGGAGCAACTGCGGGTGCCGGACCGGAGGCCCGCCCGGCTGGAGCCAGGCATGGCGCGCGCCGCTGAGGGAGTCGCTCGACTGGCTCAAGCTCCGCATCGCGCCCCACCTGCGCCGAGCGGAAGAGGGCGTCTTCGCGCAGCCGGCGCAGGCGGTTCTCGATTACGTGGAGCTGATTCTCGACCGGAGCGTCGACAACGTCGAACGTTTCCTCGGTGCGCACGCGCGCGCCCCGCTCGCCGGAGTCGACCGGGTCACGGCGCTGAAGCTCCTCGAGCTCGAGCGCCAGCTGCAACTGATGTACACGAGCTGCGGATGGTTCTTCAGCGACGTTTCCGGGATCGAGACCGTCCAGGTCCTGCGGTATTCGGGCCGCGCCTTGCAGCTCGCGAGAGACCTCTTCCCCGCGGAGACCGAGCCCTTCGAGCGGGAGTTTCTCGAGCTCCTCGGACGGGCGAAGAGCAACCGACCCGAGATGGGAAGCGCCCGGGAGCTCTACGTGCGGAACGTGAAGCCTGGCCAGGCGACGTTCGAAAGCCTGGCGGCGCACTACGCCATAAGCTCGCTCTTCGAGCCGTACCCTGAAAAGTCGCGCCTCTACTGCTACGACGTCGAGAGAGCCGACTCCCTGTCGCGGCAGGCGGGCAAGACCCGGCTTTTGAGCGGCACCGCCCGCATCACGTCGAGAATCACCCGGGCGAGCGAAAGCCTCGTCTACGCGGTGCTGCACGTCGGCGACCATACCGTGACCTCGGGCGTGAAGCGGCAGACCGCCGATGTCTCCGGCCTCGAGCTCGGTCGAGCGCTCGAAGAGCCCTTCGAGAAGGGCGACACCCGGAGGGTGCTCCGCCTCATCGACCGGGAGTTCGGGCCGGAAACCTTCGACTTGAAGTCGCTCTTCGGCGACGAGCAGCGGCGCGCGGTTTCGAGCCTCCTTCGCAGCACGCTCGAAGAGGCGGAAGACGCTCTCGGCCATCTCTACGAGCACCACGGAGCGACGATGCGCTTTCTCGCCGACCTCGGAGTGCCCCCGCCCCGGGCGCTCTCGGTCGCGGCCGAGGTGGTGATCAACTCGCATCTCAGGCGCGCGCTCGCGGCCGAGAACGTCGACGAGAACGAGGTCGGAAGCCTGATCCGCGATGCCGCGATGGAAGGCGTCTCGCTCGATGGGCCCACGCTCGCGTTCACCGCGAGGCGCAGCATCGAGGAGCTCGCGCAGGGCTTCTTCGAATCGCCCGAGGATCTGGACGCGCTCGCGCGGCTCCGGAAGAAGGTCCGCCTCGCGAACTCGATGCCCTTCGAGGTCGAGCTCTGGAAGGTCCAGAACCTCTACTTCCACGCGATGAAGGACCTGCTGAGGGAGGCGCACTCCCGGCCGTGGCTCGACGAGTTCCTGGCGCTCGGAGACGATCTTTCCATCCGGATCCCGGACCGCCCGTGAAGCTCCTGAGACGGCTCGCGGCCGCCTACGGCGTTCTCCCGAGCTATTACGGAGTCGAGGGCCTCTCGCGTGCCCGGCCCGAAGCGCTCGTCGCGGTATTGCGGGTCCTGGGTGCCCCCGTCGAGAGAGTCGAGGACGCGGCCGACGCCCTCCGGGAGCGGCGGGAGGCTACGGCGCGGCGTCTGGTCCCCCCCGTGGTCGCGCTCTGGGACCACGAGCCGCAGATGGCGGCGCTGACGCACAGGGAAGAAGAGAGCGGCGGCGTACGGGTGGAGCTGACTCTCGAGGACGGAAGCCGGCGCCTGGAGGAAGTCGGTCTCGAAAGGATTCCGATCGCGCGGGCTCGCCGCGGTCTCGTGCACCGGCGTCTTTCGCTCCCACGACTCCCGCAGGGCTACCACCGCCTCGAGGTGGTTCTGGGAGAGCGCCGCTCGGAGAGTACGCTCGTGCGCGCGCCGACCCATTCCTACCGTGGGAGCGAATCCGATCGCGCGCGGCATTGGGGCCTGTTCGCTCCGCTGTACGCTCTCCACTCGGAGGGATCGTTCGGAGTCGGGGACTTTTCGGATCTCCGGCGGCTCGCCGACCTCGTCGCGAGTCATCGCGGAAGCTTCGCCGCTACCCTTCCCCTTCTCCCGACCTTCCCCGGGGACCCGAGCCCCTACTCCCCGGTGAGCCGGAAGTTCTGGAACGAGCTTTTCGTGGATCCCCGGCTCGCTCCCGAGTGGGAATCCGCGCGGAGCGTTGCCGCGAGCTCCGACTTTCTCACGCGGCTCGAGACTTCAAGGCGCGAGCCGCTCGTCGACTACGCCGCGGTCGCCGCATTGAAGCGGCCGCTACTGGAAGTGATGTCGCGAGAGGCGCTTCGCGGGCGCCCGGGCTTTCTCGAGGAGCTACTGCGTTCGAGACCCGACGCCGCTCTCTACGCGCGTTTCCGCGCCGCGGAGGAACGGCGGGGGATCCCTTGGCCGTCCTGGACCGAGCCTCTACCCAGAGAAGACCTCGGGGACGATGCCTTCCTGTACCACTTCTATTCTCAGTGCCTCGCGGAAGATCAGATCGCGGCCGTCGCCGCGGCAGCGGAGCGCAAGGGCGTACGCTTCTACTTCGACATGCCGCTGGGCGTCCACGGCGCCGGCTTCGACACCTGGTCGAGACCGTCACTCTTCGCGAACCGCGCCGAGGTCGGAGCCCCGCCCGACGCCGTCTTTCCCGACGGGCAGAGCTGGGGATTCCCTCCCATCGTTCCCGAAGCGAGCCGGGCGGAGGGCCACCGCTACTGGAGAGAGTGCCTGGCGCACGTGATGCGGCACGCGGGCGTTCTTCGCATCGACCACGTCATGGGGATGCACCGGCAGTTCTGGATCCCGTCGGGATTCGAGAAGCGCGACGGGGTCTACGTCCGCTACCCCGCGGAGGAGCTCCACGCCGTCGCCAGCCTCGAATCGCACCGCCATCGCTCGGAGCTCGTGGGAGAGAACCTGGGCATCGTTCCCGATGCGGTGAATCGCGCTCTCGACCGTCATCGCTGGCGGGAAATCTTCGTTCTCCAGTTCCGGCTCACGGGAAATCCCGAAAGACCCGTCGACCCGGTGCCTTCGAACGCCGTCGCCAGCTTCAATACCCACGACACCCCGACCTTCGCCGGCTTCCGCCTCGGCCGCGATCTCGAGGACCGAGTCGAGGCGGGACTCCTCGATCGAGAAGAAGCGCGGGAGCTCGCGCTCTCGCGCGCGGCGGCGGTCGCCGCCCTCGATCGGTACCTCGGTCTCTCCGCCGATGCACCAACGGAGAGTCTCATCCGCTGGCTGCGGCTCCTTCTCGAGAGCGATGCCAATCTCCTGGCCGTCAACATCGAGGACCTGTGGCTCGAGGAAGAGCCGCAGAACGTTCCCGGAAGGGTGGAGCGGCCGAACTGGCGCCGCAAGCTCCGATATGGTCTTTCCTCCCTTCCCCCGGAAGTCGAAGCGATACTCGCGGGCATCTCCCGGCGCGCGTGATAGGATCCGGCCACCGGGACATGCCGCAAGAACCCAAACGACGCAGCCGATTCTTCCCCGGATTCCTTCTCGGGCTGATCGCGGGCGCGATTCTCGTCGTCGTCGCCCCCAGCTGGTGGCAGAGCCTCGTGCCGGACGCTCTGTTCCCCGGGGGATCGATGGAAAGCGTCGTCCTCGGAAAATCGCGGGAAGAGAGCCGGCTCCTTTTGAAGCTCGAGACCGGCGGCGGCGTCCTTCTCGCGACCTTCACCGAAAGAGTGGAGGAGATCGACCTCCTGGTGGAAGAAGGAGACCGGGTGACCCTCCGCGTGGCGCAGTATCAGCCGTTTCTCACGGATCCCCGACTCGACCGGGTGGTGAAGCCCGAAGTCGCGAAAGCCCCTCCCGCGACCACGACGACCCCCACCGCCGATACCACGACGACGACCACCCCAAGGGAATGAAGAAGAATCTCGTTCTCGTTCTCACCCTTTGTTTCGGCATCGCCGGTTGCGAGCCCAAGGCGCCACCCGCGGACCTGGTGATGCGAAACGGGAAGATCTACACGCTCGACGATGCCCGCACCTGGGCCGAGGCTCTCGCGATCGACGACGGCCGGATCGTTTTCGTCGGACCCAACGCGGGAGTCGACGCGTTCGTGGGTCCGGAAACCCGCTTCGTCGATCTCGAGGGAAAGATGGCGCTCCCGGGGTTTCACGACTCCCACGTTCACCCGGTCTCGGGAGGCATCGAGCTCGGGCAGTGCAACCTGAACGGCCTCGCGACCCGCGAGGGACTTTTCGCGGCGATCGAAGAGTGCGCCGCCCGCACTCCCGACGAGGTGTGGCTGGTGGGCGGAGGATGGGACCTGCCGCTCTTTCCCGGCGCGAGCCCCAACCGGTCGGACCTGGACCGACTCTCGCCGGATCAACCGGCGTACCTGACCTCCGCCGACGGCCACTCCTCCTGGGTCAACTCCCGCGCCCTCGATATCGCGGGAATCGACAAAACCACCCCGGACCCGCCGAACGGCCGCATCGAGCGCGACCGGACGGGTGAGCCCACCGGAACCTTGCGCGAGTCCGCCTCCGCTCTCGTCTCGGCGCACCTGCCGCCGCTCGGGCCCGAGGACTACGTGGAAGGCCTGAGGCGGGCGCTCCGGATGGCGAACGGCTTCGGCATCACCTCGCTCATCGAAGCGAGTGCGCGCGAGCGAGCCCTCGAGGCCTACGCCGCTCTCGCCCGCTCGGGAGAGCTCACCGCGCGCGTGCGGGCTTCGTTGACGGTGGACGACTCCAGGGACGAAAGCCAGGTGGACGAGCTCGTGAAGCTCCGGGCTCGCTACCAGGCGGAAGGAGTACGGGCGGACGCGGCGAAGATCTTCGCCGATGGAGTGATCGAGGCCGGGACCGCGGCTCTCCTCGAGCCCTATATCGACGTTCCCTCCCGCGGCGAGCTCAACTTTCCTCCCGAGATCCTCGATCGCATCGTGATCCGGCTCGACAAGGAAGGATTCCAGATCCACGTCCACGCCATCGGGGATCGCGCGATTCGCGCTTCTCTCGATGCTTTCGAGAAAGCCCGCGCGGCGAACGGCCCCCGGGATTCACGCCACCACATTTCCCACATCGAGCTCTTCGATCCCGACGACATCCCGCGCTTCCGCAGTCTCGGCGTGGTCGCGAACTTCCAGCCGCTCTGGGCCTTCGCCGATACCTACATCACCGACCTCACGGAGCCCCAGCTCGGACCCGAGCGCTCGCGCTGGCTCTATCCCATCAAGAGCCTGAAGGACTCCGGCGCGGTCCTCGCCGCCGGCAGCGACTGGTCCGTCTCTTCGATGAATCCGCTGGAAGCGGTCCAGGTCGCGATGACTCGCCGGGACATCAACGAGCCGGAAGGTCCGTCGTGGATCCCCGAGGAGCGGGTGGACCTCGATACCATGCTCGCCGCCTACACACGCGGCGGAGCCTACCTGCAGCACCAGGAAGCTCTCACCGGCTCGCTCGAGGTGGGAAAGCGGGCGGATGTCATCGTCCTCGAGAAGAACCTCTTCGAAGTTCCCGAGACGGAGATCCACCGCGTCAAGGTGCTGCTCACCCTCCTGGACGGAAAAGAGGTCTTCCGCGACTCGAGCTTCCCTCCCAGCCGGGCCTCGAATTGAGACTCTCTACGCGCCCTCCCGCGCCGATGCCGGCGCGGCCGGCGTCTTGTTGACGATGACGCGGTGGGGGTAGGGGATCTCGATTCGTTCCTGCTCGAAGGCCTCCTTGATTCCTTCGGCGAGGCCGTTCGCCAGATCGATGTAGTTGTCGCGGGCGGTCCAGACCGAGAACTGCAGCTTCACCGCGGACTCCCCGAAGCTCTGGAAGATCATGATCGGAGACGGCTCGCGCAGGGCGAGCGGGTTCTTCCGCGCCACGTCCATCAGTACCTCGCGCACCTTCGCGATCTTCGCGTCGTAGGCGACGCTCACCAGAAGGTCGTAGCGCCGGATGGGATGCCGGGAGAGGTTCGTGATCTGCGCCTTGACCATGGTCTCGTTCGGCACCCGGACGTAGAGGTTGGCGAACGTACGGAGCTTCACCGAGAGGAGGTCGATGGATAGGACCTCGCCGGTAGTTCCGGCGACCTCGATCACCTCTCCCACCACGAAGGGCCCCTCGCTCACGAGAAACAGTCCACTGATCAAGTTGGCGGCGGAGGTCTGGGCGGCGAAGCCCACCGCTACCGTCAGCACTCCGGCGGCCCCGAGCAGGACTCCGAGATCGAGGCCGAGCTCGCGGAGCGCGCTGGCGAACGCGAGCGCGAGAACGAGGTAGTAGGCCACCCTTCGCCCGAGCATCGCGGACTGAACCGAAGACCTTCGATCCAGGAGCCGCCCCATCGCCGTTCGAAAGAGGTGCGCCGCTCCGATCCCGAGAATCAGGGTGACGCCGGCTCGCACGACGGCATATAGCTGTTCGGTAGTGAGATACTTCTCCATTACGGTTCTCCAGCTTGCGCGAGGTCAGTCGAACAGGGCGCTGAAAGCCCGCACCAGGATCCCCCCGGGGTCGGCGGTCAGACGGGCGGCCGTGACTTTCTCGATCTCGCTCGGCACCGGCGGGGGGCCGATCTGGAAGCGGCCGAGGGTGGCGCTCGAGGTACGCTCGAGCAATACCGATTCCGTCCAGAGTCCTCCGTCCCGCGCGGCGAAGATCGACAGGTAAGGAACCGCCAGGTTCACTCGCTCCAGAAAAAGGGTGTCGGTCGAGACGTTCCGAATGCGGAGCTCCGTCAGCGCGCGATGCGGGTGCCGGGGTAGGGAGGCCCGGTCCAGCCGGGGAGCGGTCTCCATCGCGTAGCAGAGCTCCCCCTCCCGCGTGGAAGGGCCGATCCAGGTGTCGGAGGGCCGCTCGATCGGGGATTCCATGAGCCCCAGCCGACTGGCGCCGACCTCGACCCGGATCCAGAGAGGCGTCGAGCAGAACAGCGTGATGCTCTCTCCCGCGGTGACGTGGAACGGGTCCTCGGGATAGACCACCACCGCCCGGTCGGCGAGGACCGGCCGGACCCAGACGATCTCGGGCGTTTCCGCGAAGGCGAACCGCTTGCGGACCACCCCGGGCCCTTCGAGCGTGGCCGAGGAGGGACATTCGAAGAACCGCGCGTCGTGCGGCTCTGCGTTCTGCAGATATTCGACGGAAAGCTCCTGACGCCCGCGGGTCACGCTCAACCTCATCGAGCCGACGTGCCAGACTCCCCGCTCGCCGGATCCCAGCGCGAATCGGCCCCACCACGGAAGCTCAGGTTTGTTGGTTTCGTCGTCCATGAAAGTGCTAAGATTCTAATGCCAGTAGAGACCGTGACCCAAGAACCGAACGAAGACCCTCCGAGTCGTCGAGGCAGCGTCCCCTTCGCTTCCCCGGGACGCCCCTGAGCCCGCCGTGCCCACGCTGGTCGTCGTCAACAATCCCAAGAGCTGGCCGTTCGCGATTCCCGGCGTCGAGGTCGTCGAGGCCCGAGCCTACCTGACGAAGCCCGAGTTCGGGGAGATGAAGGGCGTCAAGCTCTTCAACCTCTGCCGTTCCTACAGCTACCAGAGCATCGGCTACTACGTGACCCTGCTGGCGGCGGCCCGCGGGCACCGGCCCCTTCCGAGCATCTCGACGTTCCAGGACCTGCGCTCACCTTCCATGGCGAGGATGGTCTCCGAAGACCTCGACGGCCGCATCCAGAAGGGGCTCTCCCGCATCCAGTCGGAGGAGTTCACTCTCAGCGTGTACTTCGGGCGGAACCTCTCCTCGCGCTACGACCCCCTGAGCCGCGAGATCTTCAACCTGTTCCAGGCGCCGCTCCTGAGGGCGCGCTTCGTCCGCATGGGTAAATGGCACCTGAAACACATCGCGCCCATCAGCATGGACGAGGTCCCGGAATCTCACCGGGACTTCCTGCTCGAAGTGGCGCAGGAGTACTTCCTGGGAAAGGGCCCCCGGGTCCGGAGGCGGAAGCCCACGAAATACGACATCGCCATCCTGTTCGATCCCGACGAGTCCTTTCCCCCGTCGGACGAGGGCGCGATCCGGAAGTTCGTTCGCGCCGCCGAGGACATGGGACTCGGAGCCGACGTGATCGGCCCCGACGACTACGGCCACGTCGGCGAGTTCGACGGGCTCCTCATCCGCGAGACCACCCAGGTCAACCACCACACCTACCGCTTCGCTCGCCGAGCCGCGTTCGAGGGGCTGGTGGTCATCGACGACCCCGAATCGATCGTCAAGTGCACGAACAAGGTCTTCCTGGCGGAGCTTCTCCGTCGCCACGAAGTCCCGACCCCCCGGACCCGGGTGGTCCATCGCGACAACGCCGACACGATACCGGGCGAGCTCGGGCTCCCTCTGGTCTTGAAGAAGCCCGACAGCTCCTTCTCCCACGGCGTCGTCAAGGTCGACACCGCGGAAGCTTTCGAAGCGGGGGTATCGCGGTTCTTCGAGGAGTCCGACCTGGTGATCGCTCAGGAGTTCCTGCCCACGCCCTTCGACTGGCGTATCGGCGTCATCGACCGCCGTCCCCTCTTCGCCTGCAAGTACTACATGGCTTCCGATCACTGGCAGGTCTACAAGCACGACGACAACGGCGGCGGAAGCCGCTTCGGTCGTTCGGAGACCATCCCCGTCGAGCTCGCTCCCTCGAAGGTGGTGAAGGTGGCGCTCCGCGCGGCGAGCCTCATCGGGGAAGGCTTCTACGGCGTCGATCTCAAGGAAGTCGGAAACGACTGCGTGGTGATGGAAGTCAACGAGAACCCGAACGTCGAAGCCGGTCTCGAGGACGGGGTCCTCAAGGACGAGCTCTATCGCCGGGTGATGTCGGTCTTCCTCGAGCGGATCGAGAGGCGGAAGGCGGAAGCCATCCGATGAGTCTCCGCGGCATGAATCTGAGTCTTCAACCCGAGCGCAGCGCGAGCGACCCGCCTTCGCCACGCTTCGGCGGGTCCGCCGAAGCCCGAAGGGCGGAGGCGGAAGCGAGTCGCGTAGCGAGAGCCGCGGGGGTGGGGCCCCGCGGCATTGCTCGATGACTCTTCGCCTCTTCGAGGGCTACGGCATCGAGATCGAGTACATGCTGGTCTCGATCGACGACCTCGCAATCGTGCCCGCTTCCGATCGAGTCCTCGAAGCCCTCGCGGGAGAGGTGACCAACGAGGTGGAGGTGGATTCCGCAGCCTGGTCGAACGAGCTCGTGCTCCACGTGATGGAGCTCAAGAACACCGAGCCCGTAGGCGCCATCGCTCCCCTGGGAGACGTTTTCTCGGGACACGTCCGCAGGATGAACGCGCTCCTCGAGCCCATGGGCGCGATGCTGATGCCGGGGGCCATGCATCCCTTCATGCGCCCTCGCGAAGAGACCCGCCTCTGGCCTCACGAGGGCCGCGAGATCTACGAAGCGTTTCACCGCATCTTCGACTGCCGGCGGCATGGATGGGCGAACGTCCAGAGCTCGCAGCTCAACCTCTCTTTCGGAAACGACGAGGAGTTCGGCAGGCTTCACGCCGCAACCCGGGTCCTGCTTCCGATCCTCGCGCCCCTCGCCGCGAGCTCGCCCATCGTCGAGGGGGAAGTCACTTCCCTCCAGAGCGCGCGGCTCGAAGCCTATCGTACGAACGGCGAGAAGCTTCCGAGCGTCTCCGGCAGGATAATCCCCGAGCCCGTCTACGGCCGCGAGGAGTACGAGCGGAGCATCTACGAGACGATGTACCGGGAGCTGGCTCCGCACGATCCCGAGGGAACCCTCCGCCATCCCTGGCTCAATGCGCGGGGCGCCATCCCCAAGTTCGACAAGGGCGCTCTCGAGATCCGGGTCGTCGACGCCCAGGAGTGCCCGGCGGCCGACGTCGCCATCGCCGCCGCCATCGCTGCCGTCTTGAAGGCCCTCGTTTCCGAGAGATTCTCGGAGCACGAACGTCAACGCTCGTGGGACACCGAACCTCTGGTCGAGATCTTCCTCGCCACCCTGCGGGACGCCGAGCGGGCCGTCATCCGGAACCAGGAGTACCTGCGCCTCTTCGGCTATCCGGACCGGAGCGGCACGGCGAACGAGCTCTGGCTCTACCTGATCGAGGCCCTGTCGGACGCGGAAGGCCTGGACTCTCCTCACCTCCGGGTGATTCTCGAGGAAGGGCCCCTCGCGCGGAGGATCCTCCGCGCCGTCGGGACGAGTCCCGCCCGCGAAGAGATCGCGTTCGTCTACCGGGCGCTCTGCGAGAATCTCGAGGCAGGACAGTCCTTCGTCGGCATCTGAGATTCCGTCGGACGGGTCAGGAGTCCACGGGCTCGAAGCGATACCTCAGGGCGCTCTTTACTTCCTCGAATCGCCGGAAGAGACTCTCGCGATCCGGCGCCGCCAGGTTGATCACCGCGTAGCGAAAGCTCCTTCCGTCTTCCAGGCTCTCGAAGTCCTCGAGCAGGTCCCCCTTCGTGGCCTCCGTCCATATCCGCGTCCCGTCGAATCGTTTCTCGATCTCGGCGATCTGTTCGCGCGAGGGCGCCTCTACGACGCGGGCCGGCTCGAAAATCCGAAGGGGAAAGCTCGAGGCGACTCGATAGGCGGTCCGTCCGCGTTTCTCCGGCGGGGCTCGCCGACGGCGAGCGCGAGGGCCACGTCGTAGCCGCTTCTGCCGTCGACGTTCTCGTAGAGGTCGGCGAACTGGCCGCACATCCGGGGGTTCACCTCGACGATGAAGACCCGATCCCGCCTCAGGTCGTACATCATCTCGATATTGAACAACGTGTGCTCGAGCTGAAGCTCCTGGACGACGGCAATCGCCACCTCGCGCATCCGCGTCTGCACCCGGCGGGAGAGGGAGGAAGGGTAGTCGAACCGAACGAAGCTCCGGGTACCCGCATGGCGCACCGAATCCACGATGCCGAGAATTTCGACCGTGCTCCCGGTGGCGTAGCCCTCGACCGTCACCAGTCGTCCCTTGAGGAGATCCTCGGCGAGGAAGTAGCCGCCGTCGAGCTCCAAATCGGTGAGCCCGCGCACCAGCCGATTGAACATGAAGACGTAGTGGATGAGGAACCCCGCGAGCGCCGGCCTCGAAAGGAACGACTCCAGGTCCTCCCAGGAGTCGAGCCGCTGCGACATGACGGAGAACGCTCCCTTCACCGGCTTGATGAAGCACGGGAAGTGGAGCTCCGTCAGACCGCCTCGCGCGCGCTTCGGGTCCACGAGCTGGAACCACGGGGTCGAGTCCGGGACCGCCTCCCGCTGCGAGATTCGAGAATAGTATTTGTGCGAGCTCGCGAGGACGCGCGCCGGCGGAGAGCCCGGAAGCCCGAGCCGCTGGGAGATCGCGCCGGCGAGAACGGCGCCGGGGTAGTCGCTGGAGCTGAAGACTCCGTCGAGGCTACTGCCGGAGGCGACCTGGTTCTCGATGAACCCGAGGACGTCGAAGTCCCACCGACACTCGCGATCGAAGGGGCGCTTCAGCTCCACTTCGAATCGCTCTTCGAACGCTCCGCCGCTCCTGAAGTGCTTCTCGTCCCACGCGGTGGGAAAGACGACGGCGACCTTTTTCCTCCCGACCGTACTCTCCTATCTCCTGTATATAGAATAGCCGGGTTCATGAAGATCGTGGATTCTCTCCCCCGCGAGGTGTCGGTCCTCGAGAACGTCCTCATCCCGATGAGAGACGGCGTCCGCCTCGCGGCCCGCATCTGGCTCCCGGACGATGCGCGAGCGGCGCCGGTTCCGGCGATTCTGGAGCTCCTTCCCTACCGGCAGGCCGACCGGATGCGGGACCGCGACCAGCCGATGCACGCTTACCTTTCCGGCCACGGATACGCTTCGGTGCGCGTGGACGTCCGTGGCACCGGCGATTCCGAGGGAGTCCTCCTGGACGAGTATCACCGGCAGGAGATCGAAGATGCCCTCGAGGTCATCCGCTGGATCCGCACGCAGCCTTGGTGCTCGGGCAACGTAGGGATGATGGGAATCTCGTGGGGCGGGTTCAACGCCCTCCAGGTGGCCGCGAAGCGACCGGAGGGATTGCGCGCTGTCGTGTCGGTCTGCGCATCCGACGATCGCTATGCCGACGACGCTCACTACATGGGTGGCTGCCTTCTCAACGAGAACCTCGTCTGGGGCTCGGCGCTCTTCACCCTCCAGGCGCTTCCGCCCGACCCGCGCGTCTGGGGCGAGAGTTGGCGGGAGCTCTGGCAGCAACGCCTCGAGGGAGCGACCCTTTTTCCCGAGCGCTGGCTTCGTCACCAGCGCCGGGACGAGTACTGGCAGCATGGATTGATCTCGCAGGATTACGACGCCATCGACTGCCCCGTCTACGCCATCGGTGGATGGGCCGATGCCTATACCAACGCCGTTCCCCGGCTTCTCGAACGGCTTCGCGTTCCGCGGAAAGGCCTCGTCGGTCCCTGGGCCCATGCCTATCCGCATCTCGCGACCCCCGGGCCCGCGATGGGATTCCTCCAGGAGCTCCTGCGGTGGTGGGACCGTTGGCTTCTCGGGCTCGAGAACGGAATCATGGAGGAGCCGCGATACCGCGTGTTCATGCCCGAGCCGGTCGCGCCTTCGCGACGGGAGCGGGACGTCCCCGGACGGTGGGTCGCGGAGGCCGAATGGCCGTCGAAACGCGTCGAGACTCGCGCCTATTTCCTGGGAGATCAGGTACTCGACGAGCGGGAAGGTGAGCCCGCGACGTTCTCGCTGGCGTCGAATTTCACGACCGGCGCCGCGGCGGGCAGTTGGTGTCCATTTGGATCTCCGGAGGAGTTGCCCGGCGATCAAGCCGAGGAGGATCTACGGTCGCTGGTCTTCGACTCGCAGCCGCTTCGCGAGCGCATCGAGATCCTCGGCGCCTGCGAGGTTCGCCTGAAGCTCGCTTCCGACTTTCCCGGCGGCCTCGTCGCCGCCAGGATCGAAGACGTTTTTCCGGAAGGCGCCTCGGCGCGCGTCAGCTACGCCCTCCGCAACCTCACACACCGCGAGAGCCACGAGACGCCGGCGCCTCTCGTACCGGGCGAGGCGTTCGAAGTCACGCTTCGCCTCAACGACGCAGCCTACGCCTTTCTACCCGGCCACAGGATTCGTCTCGCCCTCTCGACGGCATACTGGCCCATCGCCTGGCCCGCATCGTGGCGCTTCACCCTGACCCTCCACACGCGGGGAAGCCGCCTTCTCGTTCCCATCCGCCCTGCCCGCAACGAGGACCAGCACCTTCGGCAGTTCGAGGAGCCCGAGAGCGCTCCCGCGCTCGAGACCACCGACCTCCATGAGGGTGCGACGCTGAAGAGCGTCTCCTCCGGTGCCTCCGGTGAGATCGTGTATCGGGTGTCGTCGGAGATCACCCAGGACGGGCCCGCCCTCACCCGAATCGAAGACACTGGGATCGAGCACGGCCACTCCGTGGTCGAGGAGTTCTCGATCGCGAAGTCAGACCCTTTCTCGGCGACGGCCGAGGTTCTTCACGACGCCGTGTTCCGCCGCGACTCCTGGTCGACGCGCGTCCGGACCCGCACCCGGATGCTCGCGGACTCGAGCGATTTCCACCTGGAGGCGGAGATCGAAGCCTACGAGAGCGGACGCCGGGTCTACCACCGAACGTGGTCGGTCTCGGTTCCCCGGGATTGTGTCTAGTTTCCCTCCGCTGGAGCCGGCCGCGGGGGCGGAACGTAGACCGGCGGCTGGGGGTCGAGAGGTATGAGCTTGCGCCCCGCAAGACCCGGATGATCGAGCGGTATCTTCGTCGCCCTGAAAGACGCGTACGGAAGTTGGTCAACGCCTGGCGGGTTCCATCCGGGCACGTCGCCGTGGAACGGATTGCGGTACTCCCACACGATCGCGCCTTCGACGGTTACCTCGACATAGAGACCGAGAGGCCCGGCACAGATGAGCGTATTGCCATTCGTGAGACGTTGAGCGCCCGAGATGAACGGCGCGAAGAAGGTCTTTCGGTCCTTCGCCTCGTAGACCCAGACCGGAGCGCGGGGTCCAAAAGCTTCTCCCTCCGGAAGGATGTAGTTCCCGTCGTCAGCGATCGGGGGTGCGATCTCGACGACCGAAGACCAGTCGCCATCCGGGCGGCCGCCGCCGTTGTTGAAGACGGTCAGGTTGCCCGCGTTCTTCCACCCGTCGGGGATCCAGAGCACGTTGTGCTGGCCGAAGAGCTGCTGGTCGGACTCGGCGCCTCGACCGTAGACCTTCGGATTGCCCCAGCGGTAGAGGAACTCCCCGCCGCGTCCAGAACGTCCCCCGGATGAGCCGCGGGCTTCTTCCGTCGAGGTCGAATGGTCGAGAATCCAGATCTCGCCGACAGAGGGTACGCTGACCGCGACCTGATCGAGCCTCGGATGGTAGTCGATCGCATTCATGTGGAGGAAGTCGGACTTGACGTCCTCATTCGTGGCATTGTCCGGCACGTAGCCGAGCGCTTTGAGCTGCTCGAGCTCCTCCTCGTCCATCACGACGGCATCGCCGTCGCCATTGATGTCGAGCCGACCAGGAAGGGACGATGGGTCGCCATGGTTCGCGGCGCCGGGATCGGTGTTCTGTACGAGGTGATCCCAGACGTGCCACTCCCAGACGATCTTTGCGTCGTTCGGCGGGAGCGGCTCGATCTCCAGTATCCACTCCGACCAGAGACCCTGCTCGGGTATCAGGTCCACCCTGCGCCCCGCGGCCCTGGCCTCGGCGGCGGTCTTCTGCTCCCACCCAATCGCCAGGATGTTGCCGTTCGGAAGCGGCTTGATATCGTGATGGACCATACGCAGGTCATCGCCCATCTTCCACTCCCAGAGAAGCTCCCCGTCCCAGGATAACTTCTGGACGTAGCCGGCGACCCCTCCGGCCCGGAAGTTGGTCGGCTCGGGAATCCGCGCGAGTCGGTACAGACTTCCGTCGTCCTGAAGTGTTTCCGCGCCGCCGACCTTCTCGTTCCTCCAGGTATGGACGACGCGGCCCTCGAGGTCGACGAGATAGGTCGTGTCGGAGGTCAACTGGCTGAAGAGCACGTAGCCGGGCGTCGCTCCGGGCTCGTCGCGTACCAGGCCGCGCGGCTGCTCGAGTGCCGCGAGTATCCATGCGGGCGGGGCCTTCGGTTTCTCGACGGCTTCCTCGACCGGAGCGGCACCGTGACAGCCGTAGGCGCCGGCGCAGAGAAGAAGAGACACGACAGCAGACCGTGGTGCGGCGGACCTCATGACCGAGAACCTCCTTATCGGATCACCTCAGCTCGAACCCCAGGCCGTTCCCTCCCGTAGGAAACAGCCTGCCGTTGCGAAGGATGACGGCCCCCGCCGCCGGGTCTTCGATGAGATCGAAGTGGCCGTCGAGATCGGCGTAAGCCACGTTCGGCCGTGCGAGGGCGTAGTGAAGACCGGCGGCAATCGAGAGCGCGGATTCGTCCATGCAGCCCACCATGACCTCGAGGCGCGCGGAGAGCGCGACGGCGTTGATCTGGAGCGCTTCGTCGATTCCGCCCACCTTCATGAGCTTGACGTTCACCATGTCCGTGAAGTCGCGCCGCGCGAGCGCGAAGGCGTCGCGGAGGCTCATCAGGCTCTCGTCGGCCATGATCGCGACGTGGCTTTCCGCCACCATGCGCCCCATGAGATCGGGCGACTCCTTCGGCGTCGGCTGCTCGAGGATGGCCACGTTCGCCGACTTCGTCTTATCGACGAAGGCGAGCGCCTGGTCGACGGTGTATCCCTGGTTCGCGTCGAACCGGAGCTCGATCCGGGGGCCCACGGCCTCGCGTACTCTCAATACCTTCTCCGCGTCCTCCTGGTGATCGCGCCCCCCTTTGATCTTGATCGCGCGGAATCCGCGTCCGGCGAATTCCCGGGCTCTCGCGACCGTTTCCTCCTCGTCGAGGATCCCGATGGTGATGCTGGTCGCGATCGACCGCCGGAAGCCTCCGAGGACGCGCCACAAAGGAAGACCGGCCGCCTTTCCCAGGAGGTCGTGGAGCGCCATGTCCGCCGCGGCGCGGGCGGAGGGGGCGTCGGGAAGGTGCTTGCGAAGCCGCAGGATCAGGCTCAGCCGCCTCAGGGGATCGCATCCCTTGAAGAGCGGGCCCACGACGTCGGTGAGCGCCGTCATCACGGTGTCGGCGGTCTCCTGGGTCACGACCTGGTCGGGGGCGGCGCAGCCGAGACCGCTGATACCCGCGTTCGTTTCGATTCGGAGAAAGACGTTCGTGGTCCTGGTGACCGTCTCGTAGGCGATGGTGTAGGGCTCCTTGAGCTCCATCGCCACGGGCCAGGCTTCGACTTTGGTAATTCTCACAGGCGGGTCTGATGAATCTCGTCGAGCGACAGTCCCTGAATCGAGGTCACGAGCGCGACCAGGTGCTCGACCATGACCTCCCACATCCTCTCGCCCTTCTCCCGGGTGGCTCGGGTCGGATCGCCGAAGACCCCGCTCGGGGTGATCTTCGCCGTCTGCGCGTACCAGCCGACGCCTCCGCGGGCGGTGAAATCGAGGTACTTGCTCGAGAAGCGCGGGATGAACTTCTCCGCGCGATCCATGCGCACCAGCTCGGGCCGAACCGCGAGGCTCGTCGAAGTCTCGATCTCCCCCGCGTGAACGTCGTTCTCGACTTCGGACATGGCGTTGACCTCGGCGTCGCTGGTCTCGCCGGTGTCGACGCAGGTGAAGATGTGGGCGTCGCGGTTGATGAGCTGGGCGGCGAAGTGGAGCGCCGGGCCGTTTCCCCCGTGGCCGTTGACGATGACGAGCTTGGTGATCCCCTGCCGCGCGACGCTCATCCCGATCTCGTAGACGAGCTTCGCCATGGTATCCGGGCTTATGCTCAGAGTTCCGCTGAAGTCGTCGTGCGCGTAGGAGACGCCGTAGGAGAGTAGCGGGAGCACGAGCGGCTTCGGGTCCGGACAGGCCGCAGCGACCCGCTTCGCGAGATGCTCGGCGTCGAACGCGTCGGTATCGAGAGGAAGGTGCGGCCCGTGCTGCTCGATCGCGCCTACCGGCAGGAGCGCCACGTCCACCTGACGGAAGCGCTCCTGGGCTTCCGGCCAGGTGAGCTCGCCGAGGAGGAAGCTCGACTCGGGAGTCCCCGCCTGCGCGGCTTCCTTGCCCGCCTCGAAGCGATAGGGCGTTCGGATCTCGGCGCTCCCGAGGAGGTCGAAGGGATGCCAGACCCGGCCCCTCCTCTGGAGCGCTCCTTCCGCGTGCTCCAGGAGGATGCGGAACACGGGCTCCCGCAGGCTCACCGGAATTCCGCTCACCGGAGAGCGCTCGGGGTCGAAGCGCAGCTTCATCACCTCCGGCTGGGGCCTGGCCGCGACCTTCCCCAAACGAGGCTCGGAGATGCGCCCCCGCTCGTGCAGGAGGTGCGCCATGTGGGCCGCGCCCGCCCGTTCCTGGTGGACCCCGTTCTCGACGAGCGCAGCGCAGCGAGCTCTCGATCTGCTCCTCGCGAAAGCCGCAGCGCCCGGGGTCCTGGCCGACGGCGAGAAGCATCCCCACGATGCGCCGGCACTTCTCGCAGGCGCCGCAGGGACGGACCGCGGCCTCGTCCTTGTGCGTCGCGTGGCAGGACATCTGGTGCTCGAGCAGCGCCGGGTAGCGCTCGGCGAGGACCTTCTCGATCAGGATCTCGGAGCAGGGCCGCAGGATCGAGAACTGGGAGATTCCGCATCCCTTCCGCCCGAAGTAGCGCGAGAGCGCCTCGTCGAAGTAGCGGCTCTGATCGTAGAGGCCGTTGTAGTGGGTGATCCCCTGGTAGCTCGCTCTTTCGGTGGTGTCGTACTCGTCTCCGATGAGAAGCCGTCCGATGCCGCGCTTGCGCAGGAGCGGCAGGACTCCGAAAAGGAACACCGCGACGGTCCACAGCCGAATCGGATAGGCGTCGGAGCGCACGCGACTGGAAGTCCTTCCGGACGAACGGAAGCTGCCGCAGCATCCAGGAGAAGAGACGATCGGAGTTGGTCCAGACCCGCGCGGTGTCCGGGATCTTGAGGGCGAAGTGGCGATAGGCGTTGAGCGCGGTGAACCAGTGCCGCCCCGATTCGTTGACGAAGATCGGATGGGTCTCGACGCCGATCTCCCGGAGCAGGCCGAAGGTCAGGAGACTGTCCTTGCCGCCGCTCGAGAGAACGCAGTGTCTCTCCGGGCTCGTGGGCCAGCGAGCGGCCTGCCGGGGGCGCTCGGCGGGGAACAGGAGCGAGGACGCGAGATAGCTCTTCTCGACCACGGCCGGAATTCCGGCCACGTCCTCGGTGAGGAATGGATTGGGCTCGAGGATCTTCTTGACGTAGATCTCACGAGCGGTGTTCGCCGCCATCTCCGTGAGAAAACGACGATCGACCTCGTCGAAGTCGCCGTGAAAGACGATCTCCCGGCAGAAGAGACCGTAGTTCAGGGCTACTTGCGCCAGGATCACCGACGCCAGGTTCGAAGCCTCGGGCTCCTGCGGGTCGAAGACCGGCTCCTCGTACTTGTACGCGAGCTCGAAGCTGTCCTCGCCGACGCGATAGGAGGCGGCGATGCGATCGCTCTCGATCTTCACCGGTCCGACTTCGAGTCGTTCGATGACGACGAGCCGCGAGAGATCCGGCGCGCCCGAGGCGTTCATAGCCTCTTCTTGAGCCCGAGAATCGTATCGACCAGCGCTCCCGGTCCATGGACGAGAGCGTCGGTTGCGGGAAGACCGCTCTCCTCGGAAATCTCCCGGCAGAGCGCGTCGAGGCGGTCGGGGGCGACGTTCTCGTGGTTGACGGCGATGGCGATGACCGGCTTTCCCGAGACCAGCTCCAGCGCCTGGATCTGGGTCGAGAGCGGATGGAGGGGAAAGCCGGGAAAGCCGTCGTACTCCCTCCGCGCGGGCGCATGCTGAAGAATGATGCCGTGCGGGCGCGCGGCGGCCAGGATCTCGAATCCTCCGGGATAGGCGGGATTCAAGAGACTCCCCTGCCCCTCGACGAGGATCACGTCCGGCTTCTGCTCGTTCCAGGCCGACCAGACGGCATGCTCGATCTCTCCCGAAACGAAGTCGTTCACCAGCGAATCCAGGACGATGCCGTAGCGCACGCCCTGCATCCAGGCGGTCTGTCCGGTCCCGATCATCACCGACGAAACGCCTTTCTCCTCGAGCGCATTGGTGACGATGGCCGTCGTGGTCCTCTTGCCGATGGCGGAGTCGGTGCCGAGGACGGCGATGCGGAGAGAGCTCACCTGATCGATCTTCCCGCTGAAGAAGTGGAGAGCGCCGATCGGAGGCGGCTTGCGTACGTCGCGGATGCGGCAGCCGCGGGCCCGGGCGAGGGCGGCGAGCTCCGGATCGTCGCTCAGGTAGTCGTGGAGCCCCGAATCGACGTCGAGCCCCCTTCCGAGAGCGTCCATCACGTCGAGCCGCGCCTTGTCCGGAAGGCGTCCTCCGTCGGGAGCGAGCCCGATGACGAAGTGCGTG
This sequence comes from uncultured Acidobacteriota bacterium, assembly GCA_963716925.1. Lineage (GTDB taxonomy): Bacteria > Acidobacteriota > Vicinamibacteria > Marinacidobacterales > SMYC01 > DAISKN01. The sequence goes on from CAVQUX010000010.1 coordinate 119,173, forward strand.
ACCGGCGAAAGCCGCTCGCGCGCTACCGCGAGGGCCTCGGTCAGATCGGGTACGATGGGGAGGCCGATGGGGCCGATCCCCAGGACTTCTCCGGCGTCCTCCCCCGCCGAGGTGGAGTCGATGACGGTGGCGACGCGATACCTCCGGGTGAAGCGCACGAGGCCGTGCGCGGTCTTGCCGTTGGCAGTGCGGTAAGCCCCCTCGCAGTACACGACGGCGTTTCCATCGGGAGTCTCCTGGAAGCTCGACATATCAGGAGCGCCTCCCGGTGATGACGGCGACGTAGCGGTCCGAGGGCAGAGGCTCGACCTTGTGACGCTCGAGGAGCGCGAGGAGGCCGGCGGTCGACGCCGGGAGCACGCTGAGCCCTTCGGTGTCTTTCAGCGCCTTCGAGGTCGCGAGCATCTCCTTGTCGGTCACGTCCGCCGCCCATCCCGAAGTCCGGTAGATGGCGTCGAGAGCGAGGTCTCCGTCGATCGAGTGCCAGTTCACCAGTGGCTCGTTCACCGAGGTCTCTCGAATCTCCTCGGGCTTCAAGTCCTCGCAGTGGGAGAGGCCCTTCATGAACGCCCGGACGATCGGGTTCTTTCCGTGGGAAGAGCCCGCGACCATCTTGGGTATGCGCGACGTCTTGCCCCGGCGATAGAGACTCAGGAAGCCGTGGTAGATTCCCGCGAGGGTGGTGCCGTTCGACACCGGCACCGCCACGGCCGCCGGGGCGTCGCGGAGGTCGTCGTAGATCTCTACGGCGATCTGTCCGTAGGTCTGCAGCTGCAGCAGGGTGTTCTCTCCTCCGGCGTTCGCGTCGTAGAGTCCTTCGCGATCGGCCGCCTCCCGGCTCGCGCGCACCGCGGCCTCATAGTCGCCCGCGACGCGTACGATCGAGGCTCCGTGCGGCTCCATCTCGGCGACCCGTTTCGTCTTGAAGTCCTCGGGAATGTAGACCACGACCTTGAGACCCGAAGCACTCGCGGCGAACGCCGCCGCGGCTCCGTAGTTCCCGCAAGTGGCGACGGTAATCGTGTCGTATCCGCGCCGCATGGCGTCCATCACCTGGGCGAAGGCGATGCGGTCTTTCTGAGTGCCCGTCGGGTTTCCGCCCTCGAACTTCAGGTAGAACTGACGTACTTTCGTCTCCCGTTCGATGTTGCGCGCCCGCGTGAGGTTGGTATCTCCGACCTCCGAGTCGATGATGTCCTCGTAGGCTTCGAGACGATCCTTGAGGCTGCGCGCCGGGTCGGCGGCGATTTCGCGCGCCCCCGCCATCTCGGGCGCGAGCTTCCCGCCGGAGCTCACGGCTCCGTCGAGGGTCGTGAGCGCTACGAGCTCCCTCGCGGATTCCTCCTGATCGGATTCTTCCATCGCTTTTCCGGCGAAAGAATAACACGCCCCCGCTATTTGCTCTGGTAATGGTCGAGGGTCTCCGCCTCTCGCCCCCGCACCACGCGTCGACCGGAGAGAGGGCCGCGGTACTCGGTGACCACGGTCGCCTGGCCCTCCGGGGTCTCGTCCTCGTGGTGGAAGAGAACGACCCAGTCGCGGGTCCGGCCCAAAGCGTGCGCCTTCGCGGTGTTCGAGTAGACCGCGGTGTAGTGCCGATCGCCGCGCCGCGTGTGGAGGATCGGAAGCCACTTCTCCCCCTTCGGATTGAAGCGGCGGGGAGCTATGAGCGTCAGTGCACCCTGAGCGGCTTTCTTCCTGTACTCTTCGTCGACGTCGAGGAGCTCCGCGACCGAAGGGCGGGAGAGCCGCGTCTGGCGGTTCTGGCGCGACCGTCGCCCGAGGCGAGCTCTCAGGCTCTCCTCTACCGCGCGCAGGCGCCTCGAACCGAATCCCGGAACCGTCGAGAGGCGGGAATCGTGCGCCGCCATCTCGAGCTCCTCCAGGCTCTCGATCCCGAGCCGCTCGTGGATCTCGGACGCGAGCCTCGGGCCGATCCCGGGAACGGTGCGGAACAGGGCCTCGGGCTCGGCCTCGCCGCGAAGCCGCTCGAGGAGCTGGAGACGGCCCGGTCTCGAGGATCTCGAGAATCCGGCGGGCGAGGTTCTCGCCAATCCCGGGAAGCGACTCGAGCACCGCCTCTCCTCCGGTGTCGACCAGGTCGGCAATCGACGAGGGAAGCTCCCGGACCGTCGATGCCGCCCGATGATAGGCGAGGGCCCTGTAAGGCTGCGCCCCCTGGGCTTCCAGGATGTCGCCGACTTCGTCCAGGATCGCGGCGACTTCCGGGTTCGTGACGCCCGTCTTCGTGGCCACCACCTGCCGATTCTAACTCACGAAGATTTTGTTGCATCCTACAACCAGTTCGTTGTAGGATACAAACACCATGAGAACCGCGAACGGCACCGAGGTCCTGGCATCGGACGTGGCGAGGCTCCGAAGCTCGTTCACGGCCCTGCTGCGGCGCTTTTCCATCTCGGAGCGAGCCGACGTCCAGTGCTGCGGAATGACCGTGGCCCAGGCCGCGACTCTCGAAGCGCTCGGGCGGGAAGGGACGATGCGCCTCGGACGGCTGGGAAAGCTCCTCGGCATCGCCCCCAGCACCCTCACCCGGAACCTCACCCGCCTCGAGGAGGCCGGCCTCGTCCGGAGAACGTCCGATGAGGAGGACGGCCGGGCCGCCCAGGTGGAGCTCACCGAAAAAGGGCGGCGCACCCGCCTCCGCCTCGAGGCCATGGAGGACGAGTTCGCGGAGCGTGTTCTCGATCGTCTGTCCCCCGCCGCGCGGGAGTCGGCCCTCGACGGCCTCGCGGCCCTGCTCGAGGCGGTGCGCGCGGAGACGGAAACCTGTTGTCCCGGTGCTTTCGATCACCTCGTCGATATAGAAAAAGGAGACGTTCGATGACTCAGCAGAACGAGAACCTGGTGGAAATCGTGAAGGAGCGCTACGGCCGCATCGCGCAGACCGGCACGTCGAGCTGTTGCGAGCCGACGTGCTGCGCTACGTCGGAAGATCTGGGGTATCAGGGGAGCGACCTCGCCGCCGTTCCCGCGGAAGCGGATCTCGGACTCGGCTGCGGCGCCCCGATCGAGCCTCTCGAGCTTCGCCGGGGAGAGACGGTGCTCGACCTCGGCTCCGGCGCCGGGATCGACGTCTTTCTAGCCGCCCGCCTCGTGGGCTCCGAAGGACGCGCGATCGGGGTCGACATGACGCCCGGAGATGCTCGCCCGCGCCCGGTCGAACGCCGTGAAGGGCGGATACACGAACGTCGAGTTCCGGGAAGGCCGCCTCGAGGCTCTGCCCGTGGCCGAAGGAACCGTCGACGCCGTGACCAGCAACTGCGTCATCAACCTCGTCCCCGACAAGGAAGCGGTGTTCCGCGAGATCCATCGCGTGCTGAAGCCGGGCGGAAGGCTCGTCATCTCCGACATCGTCCTCGACGGAAAGCTTCCGGAGGCGATCGAGAAGGACCTCCTCGCCTACGTGGGCTGCGTCTCGGGGGCTCTCCTGCGCGACCGCTACTTCGAGCTCGCCCGCAGAGCCGGCCTCGGGGAGATCGAGATCCTGAAGGACGTCGACTTCCTGGCCGCGGCCGGCCAGGAGGAGACGTTCGGGAATGTCGAGGAGGTCCGGGGGAAGGTCCGGTCGATCACGTTCCGGGCTCGCAAGCCATCCGGACTGCGGATCGGCTTCGGTACATCGGACCGCGCGACGCGAAGCGCCGAAGGCGAAGGGAGCCGTCGGCTGAGACACCCTACGACTTCATGAGCTCGATCGGTGCCGCTCAGAGACCTCCGCCAGTCCTTTTCGAGCTGGTCGGTGAAATGAACGTCGTGCTCCCGCGCAGCCTGGATGAGCGCCTCGAGCCAGAGTGAGAACATGTCACCGGTCACGCCGATATCTTTGTGGCGTCCGGCCAGACGCTCGACTTCGTCATGCGCGGGTCCCTTCGTGGTGCCCGCGGCCACGAGCATCACATAGAGCGAATCCCGCAGCACTCTCTTTCTGCCGCTCGAAGTCCGTGTTCCGAAACAGCTCCGCCACCTCGGGCGACGACGACATGAAGAGCTCGTAGAAGCGTTCCAGAAACGTCTCGCATTCGACGCACCGCCCGAGGCTTTCGCGCGTGCGCGCGATGGCGTCGGGATCGGTGCCGGCATTCTCGATCAAGGTGCTCGATTCTACGCCGCGCGCTTAGGGCAAAGCCACAGTCGCGCCGCCCGCTCACGCGTCCCCGGGAGGATTGTCCGCGAACCATTTCGAAATCGCAGGCATGCTCTTCTCGAACTCGCCTGGAACGGAGAAGTTCAGGACACCCGCCCGGCTCGACGTCCGGTTCTCGAAACCATGGGTCACGCCGCCGGGCACCAGCACGAAAGATCCCTTGGGCGCGTCGATCCAGCGGTCCCCCATCAGAAAGCTCATCGTCCCTTCGATCACGTAGAAGACGTCGTCTTCCTCATGCGAATGCCCCCCGGGTCCCTGAGTATGAGGCTCGAGCCACCACTCGGAAATCGAGTATGCGCTTTCCGTTTCTTCCCCGTCGGCCTTGAAGACGGCGCTGATGCGCCCCATCGGGTACGAGCGCCCTTGACCGGGCGGAAGAACGACAGCGACGCGCTTCGCGGAGCCCGTCTTCTTCATGTGTCCTTCCCGATTCGTGCGTCGATCGACGAGCCCCGCACGCCACCAGTCCCGACGTTCGATCCGCGGCGATCACCAGCTCCACCTCATTACTCTGGCCTCCCTTTTCGCAGCCTGTGGCGAGCGATTCATGATCGGCGCCATGCTGAAGGCGGCGCCGCGGCTGCGCGATGCCGAGCTCACATTCGACCTCGAAGCGTTCCTCCAGCAAGAGTCGAACCACGTCGCGGCCCATGAGCCGCTGAATCGAATTCTCGCGGAGGAGATCTACCCCGACTGTCCCGCCCTACAGGCCCTGCGCCGGCTCGCTTTCCGCCGACTCGAGGGAGCCTCGCTCGAGCTCCAGCTCGCGGTCTGCGCGGCCTTCGAGTTCGTCGCGGATTGCATCTTTTCCCTCCATTTCGAGGACGTCTTTCGAGGCGGCGTCGCTCAACACCCCGACCCCGAGGTCGAGGCTCGTCTCTCGGCGTCCGGCGTGCTCGATCTTTTCCTTTGGCACGGTTTCGAGGAGCTCGGGCATCGCCACGTCGCCTTTGACGTCATGAAGGACCACCGCGTGAGCTACCGCACCCGTGTCGCCGGAATGCTCTTCACGTTGTTGGAGCTCTCTCGCGCGGGAACCGCGGCGTTGCCCCAGCTTTTTTGGAAGACCACGAAAGGGGGACGGCGCGCCTACCTGGTCCGGGCCCTCGTCCGTCCCGCGCTCCTGCGCCGACTTCCCCGGAAACTCGCGCCCTTCTTCGCGCCGGGGTTTCATCCCAGCCGAATGCGCTATCCCTTTCTCTCCGATCTCGAGTCCTTGTTCCACCAACGATGACTCATCGTTCTGGGGTTCAAGATTCGTCGCCGAGGCTCGTCGTCAGGATGGACCCGGTTCAACCATCCATCGTCGAGCAATTGCTCCCGGGCACGCCCAAGAACTCCACGCTGGTGCTGTTGAGGTAGTGGAGAGTCTTGTCTGGTCTGGCCGTCCACAGAATAACGGGCGCGCGATCCGCCATGAGACGAAACCGTGCTTCGCTCTCACGAAGCGCCGCTCGGCACGGCTGCGCCTCGTTCCGTGGACCAGTAATCCGCGATCGCCGCGGCCTGAATCGCGACCAGGGTCAGAAGGACGGCGACCATGAGCAATGACTGACCGCGTTGCCCCAAAGTTCCCCCGCTGAATCACTTCTCGTAACTGGTACGCCCGGCAGGATTTGAACCTGCGACCCCAGGATTAGGAATCCTGTGCTCTATCCTACTGAGCTACGGGCGCACAATAACTTACGAGGACTTCCCTGTCGCCTGTCGTGAATTCCGTAGGGATATCTTCCTCGGTTCTGCGGACTCCTTCAAGGGCTCGCGCCCGAGCATCCGCTCGACGGCTTCGGCCTCGTGCGCGGGGCTCGAGTGCGAGTAGCGCTGCACCATGGCCGGGGTCGACCACCCACCGAGATCCTGCACCGTGCGAAGGTCGACGCCAGCCATGCCGAACCGGCTCGCGAAGGTATGCCGCAGCACCTGGGGAGTCACGCCGGAGATCTTAGCCTTGGTTGCCGCGGTTTCCAAGGCGGTCCGGATCGACCGCAGAAAGACGTGCTTCTCGGCCGCGGTCTGGATGCGCCGTGCTCGTGCGCGAGGAGCGCCTCTCGGAGAACGCTCTTCTTCATTGGAACGGAGCGCGTCCGCTGATTCTTCGCGTGGGCGGCGAGCGCCGTAACCTGGTTCTCCTGGAAATCGACGGCGCTTATCGTTCTTTCGGATTTTGGAGTGTTGCTCGCGGTGTCCTGCGAACACGATTCGTGCCGCCGAAGAAAGGAAAAGCCGGGGAGCCGAGCCCCCGGCAAATTTACGAGAACGCTGTAAATTCAGCGCCGCAGTCGATCTCTACTCATCTCCGGCTATTGCTTGTCGTACACGGCGACATTATTCACGTCGCGGCCCTGCCCGTCCTTGCCCGTCTGAGCCACCGTCCGTGTTTTCCCGTCAGCGGACACCGTAACCTTCGCGGTGATGGTGACCTTGCCCTTCAACTTGGTCGTCGCCTCGACGCTATTCGCGTCGATGCGTTTGTAGGCGATCATGTCGGAGTCCGGATTACCCTTGAACGCATAGTCCTTGCCGTCATACTTCGCCTGGAATTCCGCGTGAGTGGGCTTACCGTCCGCACCCACCCCGTCAGCCGTGTAGGAGACCCCATCGTCGCCCCAGGCTACGATCTTCAAAGTCTGGCTCTTCGGCGACGGGCCGGGGCTGAACTTGGATTTTTCTAGATTCAGTTTCCAGGTTCCGACGTTATTGTCCGCTCCATACGCGACGACGTTCAAAGTCAGAACCGAAAGCACTCCGAAGACGAAAATTCCGACGTATTTTTTCACGGCTCCCCCTCAGGTAGGTGTTTGATGGTGTGTTAAGAGTCGGCTGGAGTCTACCGTTGATTCGGTGGAGGAACAAGCGAACGCATGAGAACTCGCCGCCCTGAATCATCCGTCAGAGCTTGTGAGAAAACGCACAACGCCTCTGTAGAGGGTCTCACCTATGGATCCTTAGGCGGTTCCGGCTCCTTGGGAGGAGGTCGTGAAAGCGCCTGGTTGGCTGGAAAGCCCGTGCTCTTACCTTAGTGAGCTACGGGCAAGGTCGTGCAGAGGAGCCCGGCGCGCCCTTGGCAAATCCCGAGGAGCTACGCTTCGCGGCGGGCGCGGGAGTCCGTTGCCTGGACTTCCTCCCAGGCGCTCCGGATCTTGAGCCTGAGCTTCTGGCGGGCTTCGCGCTCGGCCATGGTGAGGAAGCTGTAGGAGGACTTCGTGAGCTTCTGCAGGAAGGAAATCTCGAGCTGCGTCAGGAAGAGGTCGACGCTTCCGTCGCTCGTGCCCGGAAGGGTAACGTCCGAGAGCTTCCGCCCGAAGCCCTGCCGGGCGTGGCGCTCGTCCTCGGTGATGAAGTGGTACTCCGAGCGCAGGAGTTTCTGGATGAACACCAGCTCCTGATGGGTCAGCCGGATCGTCGCCCGACGATTGTTCGCTATCGCCATCTTCTCGTCCTCAGGCATTACCAATCTTGTAATAGTTCTGCTCGTCCGGCGTCGCCTCGTACGAGCGGGAGCTCTCCGTCGCCCGCCGGTAGACGTCCTCTTCGCTCGACCCCGAAAGAATGAACGGCCGATCTCCGTCGGGGTGGGTCACGTCCACGAGGATCACGCGGCTGTCGAGGGACACCAGGTTCCAGGCGTGCCTTCCCTTGAAGATGTAGAACTTCAAGTCGCCCTTGACGACACGGCAGTCGATTCCGGCTTCCTGGAGGTAGAGCTGGAAGAAGATCGACAGATGCCGGCAAACCCCAAGACCTTTTTCGAGATACTCCGAGAGCACGATGCTCTCGTTCCCGAAATCCCGGGACAGCTTCTCGACGCCGAGCTCGTTGAACTCGATGTCCCGTCGGACACTGTTATAGTACCAGGCCAGGAGGGGATCCACCTCTCCCTTCCACTTGCCCGAGACGCCGCGGCGCTTGCACTCCGTCAGACGCGACACCAGGCGGATCTTGTCGATCTTGATCTTCTCCCGGCCGGATCGCTCGGTGGGAGACGAATGGGTACCCATGTCCGTGTACCCGTGCATCAGGTAATCGGGAATCCCCCGATAGACCTTTCCGTCGTCGACCCAGACCTGCTGGTCCATCAGGGTCTCGAGCTCGACGGCGGCGCGCACGTACCGGTCCTTTCGCGACGAATCCGGGAGTCGGGAGATGGCGGCGTTCATCGCTCGCGTCGTCTCCATCGGCGCTACCGCCCAATTGGTAAGGAAGTGGGCGAGCTCCGAGGGCTCGAGCTCGTGGGCGATGCGCTTTCCGGTTCTGGGATCCAGATAAAACGAATGGTCGAGGTACTCGGGATCGACGAGCGCGACCGACCGCACCAGGGATGCCTGCTGCGCCGTGAGCCGCTCCATGAGGTCGTGCAGCTCCTTCGAGCCCAACTTGCGCCTCGCGGGGGAGACTCGGGTGACGGAAGGCGAAGAGTCTTGCGACCGCACCTCTTCGGTTCCCGGCTTTTCCGGGCCTCCCGGGTCTCCAGCGTGGAGCGACGACGTCATCGGTTCACCGATAGCTCAGAACGGACCGGATCTCGTACCCGCTGAGCTTGTCGCGTCCTTTCAGGAAATCGAGCTCGATGAAGAAGCTGAACGCCGAAACCTCGCCGCCCACCTTCTCCACGAGGCTCGCCACTCCTCTCGCGGTGCCTCCGGTTGCGAGCACGTCGTCCACGATGACCACTCGCTGGCCCGCGCGGATCGCGTCTTCGTGCATCTCCAACCGGTCCGAACCGTACTCCAGCTGGTAGGAGATCTCGACGGTTTTCGCGGGGAGCTTCCCCGGCTTGCGGACGGGCACTTTGCCTTTGCCGAGAGCGTAGGCGAGAGCTGCGGCAAAGATGAATCCGCGGCTTTCGATGCCGACCAGCAGATCGAAGTCCCGCCCCTTCAGGGGCTCAGCCATCAAGTCGATCGCCTTCCGGAACGCCTCGGGGCTCGCGAGAAGTGGCGTGATGTCCTTGAAGACGATCCCCTTGTGAGGAAAATCGGGCACGTCGCGAATGATTCGACGAAGATCATCCATGAGAACGGTCCTCTAAGCCCTTCAAGATTTGACGCGAAATGAAGAAAGCCCCGGGTCGACCTCGACGCTCCTGCTGTCGACCCGTTCCACGCGGGAAGCGGCGGGTCCCCGGCGGATGCACTCGCAGAACTCCTCGAGCGCCGACGGATGAGCCTGGGCGAGAATCTCCACCCGTCCGTCCTCGAGGTTGCGCACGAAACCACGAATGTCGCGTCTTCTGGCCTCTCGCTCGGTGAACCAACGAAATCCGACGCCTTGAACCCGGCCCGAAACAATGAGAACGAACGCACGCAAGTCCAATGGCTCCGGAAAGTCGGACCCAAAGACGGTCAACCTGGCACCGCGGCACCGGAGGCCGGAGAAGTCCAGTCTCCTCAATTCCTTGCTGACAGGCCGATTATAGCAGGAAAGCGGGGGGCGTCGGTGTGAAGTCGCAGGACTCATGAGGAAGGCGCCGCGAAGCCCAGGACCGCGTTCAATCCCCCGAAAGCGAAAGAGCTCGAAAGCGCCACGCGGATTTCCGCCTCCCGGGCTTCGTTCGGCACGCAATCGAGTGGACATTCGGGATCGGGCTCGAGGAAGTTCGCGGTGGGCGGAACGACCCGGTTCTCGATCGAAAGGACGGTGGCGGCGGCCTCGAGGGCTCCCGACGCTCCGAGGGCGTGGCCATGCATGGATTTGGTGGAGCTCACCAGGAGCTTCGCGGTCCGATCTCCGAACACCTCGCGAAGGGCCTGGCACTCCGCGACGTCGTTCAGCTGGGTTCCCGTGCCGTGGGCGTTCACGTAATCGACGCGCTCCGGATCGATTGCGCCGTCCTCGAGCGCTCCGGCGAGCGCCCGCGCGGCGCCGCGCGAGGAGGGCTTGGTGATGTGGCCCGCATCCGACGACATTCCGAAACCGACGAGAAGCGAGCGGACGCGCGCCCCCCGCCGCCGCGCGCTCTCGAGAGACTCGAGGACGAGCGCGCCACCTCCCTCTCCCAGTACCATCCCCTTGCGACCGAGGGAGAATGGGCGCGGCACATCGGCGGAAATTGCGCGGAGACCGTCCCAGGCCTTCAGGTGGCCGCGGCTGAACGGAGCCTCGCTCCCCCCGGCGATCGCCCGCTCGACGACCCCCAGGGATACCAGCCAGAACGCGAGCCCGATCGCGTGAGCGGAGGAAGCGCAGGCGGTCGAAAACGTCAACCCCGGCCCTTCGCAGCCGACCTCCATCGACAGGTGGCTCGCGCCCGCGTTCGGCATGATTCTTGGAACCGCGAAAGGAGTGATCCTCCGGCGCCCCTCCTGATACAGGGAGCGGAATAGATCGTCCTGGGTCGACTGTCCTCCGAGGGAGCTTCCGGTGACGATGGCGGCGTTCTTGAGCTGCTCCCGTCCGAGCCCGCTGTCGGCGATCGCCTCGCGAGCGGCCAACAGGAAGAGCATGGCGAAGCGATCGAGAAGCTCCCGCGAGCCGGCGTCGAACGAATCCTCGAGCGAGAGTCCCTGGACCTCCGCCCCCATCCGGTATTGGAGGTCGGAGGTGTCCGCGAGAGTGATCTCCCGAAAACCATGACGGCCCCGGGTGAGAGATTCCCAGAAAGCGCCGCGATCGTTTCCGATGCCGGAGACGACCCCCAGACCGGTGACGGCGACCGGACTCCGGCCGGGACGGCTCAGGAAGCTCTCGCTTCCACGAGCGGACGAATCTTCTCGACCACGTCGGAGACGGTGCGCAGGTCGCGGGCGTCGTCGTCGGGGATGACGATGCCGAGATCCTCTTCGAGCTCGCAGAGAAGGTGAAAGCCGTTGAGGGAATCGATGCCGAGCTCCGAAAAGGTGCTCTCGAGCTTCACGTCCTCGAGCGGCTTCTTCGAGACTTCGGAGATCGCCGCGATCACCTTCGAAGCCAGGGGGTCGCTCATCGCAACCCGAAGTCTAACACAGCGATTCGGAGTACACTCCCGGGGCGATGTGGGTTCTTCTCGCCCTGGGGGCGGGGCTTCTCCAGAGCGCACGGAACGCTTTCGCCCGGAGTCTCGTCGGCTCGATCTCCCCCGCCCTGAACAGCTGGGCCCGCTTCGCGTTCAACCTACCGTTCTCGACGACTCTGGTCGTGGTTCTCGTCCTCGCGCGCGGGGCGCCGGCGACTTCCCCGCGCTTCTTCGCCCTCTCGCTGGCGACCGGCCTCGCCCAGCTCCTGGGAAGCATCGCCCTCATCGCCGCGTTCCGGCACACGAGCTTCGCCCAGTCCATCGTGCTCCACAAGCTCGAGGTGCTGTTCACGGCGATCCTCGGCGCCGCTTTCTTCTCCGAGATGCCCACGGCGCTCGCCTGGCTCGGGATCCTGATCTCGGTCGCGGGGGTGGTGGCGATGGCGCCCGGAGGCGCGCTTCGCGTCCGCTTCGGAAGGGGCTCGGCTCTCGCGGTGGCCGCGGGTCTGCTCCTCGCCATCGTCGGGTTCTTCCTGAAGGCGGCCATCGAAGAGCTCGTTCTCCTCAACCCCTGGGTGGGAGACGGTCGGCTGCTCGTCGCGGCCCATACCCTCTTCCACGTGACCTGGATGGAGGTCGCGCTGCTGACCGGCTGGCTGCTCTACCCGCGGCGGGGAGAGCTCGCCCTCGTTCCCCTCCACTGGCGTCGCATGCTCCTCCAGGGCTCCTTCGCGTTCTCCGCGAGCCTCGGGTGGTTCTGGGCCTACTCGCTCACCTTCGTGGCCTACGTGAAGGCCGTGGGACAGGTGGAGTCGATCGCCGCCGTTCTCTACTCCCTCCTCCTCTGGAAGGAATCGGAGGTCTCGCGCCAGGTCCCGGGAATCGCTCTGACCCTGGTCGGGATCGTGCTGGTGCTTCTCGGCGGGAGCGTTTCTTGAGCCTCGGGATCACGCTTCTCATCCTGCTCGCCGCGATCCTGCACGCCTCGTGGAACGCTCTCGTCAAGTCGAGCCGGGACCCACTGGTGGAGCTCGCGACCCTCAACCTGGCGGGAAGCATCGTTTCTCTCCCGCTCCTTCCCCTCCTCGGTCTTCCGGGCCTCGCCGTCGCTCCCTATCTCGCGGGCAACGTTCTCTGCCACACCGCCTACTACACGCTGCTTCTCAATTCCTACGCCGCCGGCGGACTCTCCCTGGTCTACCCCATCGCGCGCGGCATGGGTCCGCTCCTCGTCGCCGCCGCCTCCGTTCCGCTTCTCGGCGAGCCCCTCGGCGGCAGGGCGCTCCTCGCCGTCGTTCTCATCGCCGTCTCGATCGCGAGCCTGGCGCTCGCGGGAGGGCGCCGGAACTTCCGCCCGCGCGCGGTGCTCCTGTCTCTCGCCACCGGAGCCACTATCGCCGCCTACACTCTCGTCGACGGCTCCGGCGCCCGCCAGGCCACGAATCCCGTCTCCTACATCGCCTGCCTCTTCGTTCTGGACGGCTTCGTGCTTCTCCCCGCCGTCTATCTTCGAAGACGCGGCATCGCGCTCGAGCGCATGCGGGCTCATTGGAAAACCGGAGCGCTCTCGGGGGTCCTGGCGGTCGCCGCCTACGGCATCGCCGTCTGGGCCATGACCCGGGCTCCGATAGCTCTGGTGGCGGCGCTCCGCGAGACCAGTGTCGTGGTCGCCGCCATCGTCGGTGCGCTCTTCCTCGGCGAGCCCTTCGGGAAGCACCGCATCCTCGCCTCCATCGGAGTGGCGCTCGGCATAGTGCTCCTCCGCCTTTCGGGCTGAAGGAGGAAAGACTTGAAGGAGGATGAGCGATTCGTTCCCGTCGACTACCGGGACCTGAGCCCGGAGGCGCTGCGCGGGCTCATCGAGGAGTTCGTCTCCCGGGAAGGCACGGATTACGGGCTCGAGGAACGGAGCTTCGAGACCAAGGTGCGCGACGTGGCGCGACAGCTCGAATCGGGAGAGGTGCTCATCGTGTTCGACCTCCTGCAGGAGGCCGCCAACATCGTACGGGTGCGTTAGCCCCTATTCCTTGTAGACCCAGGCCCCGAGGAGAGTGGCGACGGGAACCTCGACCAGTCCCCAGGCCGCCGGAAGCCACGTCAGCTTCGACGGCCACACGACGATCCCCGCATCGATATAGACCGCGGCGTAGAGGTAGGACATCGCCCAGACCGCGAGCCCGGCGCAGAGCGCCGTCTTCGGCCCGGCGCCGAACCTCGGCCGAATCGCCGCGTAGGTCCAGACGGCGAGAATGCCGAGGACGAAGGTGATGCCGATGAGCCAGAAGAGCAGCGAGGGGCGAATGTCCATCTCGAGACCCAGGCGCTTCCACTCTTCGAGCAGCTTCGCCCCATCGGCGCCCAGGACCCCCGCGTGCAGGAAAGCCTCGCTCGCATTCATGACGAGCCCGGCGACGAGCCCTCCCAGGATTACCCGCGGCATGTTGATTTTGCCCATGATCCCTCCATTTCGGGATCATGTCGGCCAACCCTCCGCTTCGCGAAAAAAACTATCCGCGGGCGACGCTCCGGTCGGCGGGCATGGGGCTCCGCATGGACTCCAGGAGGTTCATCGGGAACCGGAGGATGAACCGGCTTCCCTTCCCCGGCCGGCTCTCGACGAGAATCTCCCCGGAGTGCCGCTTCAGGATGTTCTGCGAGGTGAACAGGCCCATGGTGGCGGACACGCGGTTTCCCCGCGTCTTCAGGCGAGGCTGGAAGAGGGTCTCCATCTCCGAGGGGTCGATCCCGCGTCCGTCGTCCTGGAAGTGGACCTCGACGAAGCCGTCCCGGACGAGGGTTACGATCCGGATCGTGCCCGTCGTCTCGATGGCCTGCGATGCGTTCCGCAGGAGGTTCATGAACACCTGGTTCATCTCCGCAGGGTAGAACCCGACGGGAGGCACCGACCCGTAGTCCCTTTCGACCTTGACCCGGCCCCTGAGCTCCGCCTCCATGAGAGTGAGCGCGCTCTCGAGCCCTTCGTGGACGTCCGTCACCCGGAACGACGACGCATCGAGCTGAATGAAGCTCTTGAGGCTCGCCGCGATGCGCGCGAGCCTTTCCGTCGCCACACCGGTCACCTGCGCGTTCGCCTTCAGAAGCTCGAGTGACTGATCGAACCCCGCCGCCTTCGAGCTCCCGCCGCCGTTCTCGAGAAGCCCCACGAGCTTCTGGGTCGAGAGCCTCGTCACCTCGCTCGCGCTCCGAAGAGCTCCGAGGGGAGTCGCGAGCTCGTGCACGAAGCTCGCCACCAGGTCTCCCAGCGCCGCCATCTTCTTCGATTCGATGAGCTCCGACTGCGTCGTCTGGAGTCTCAACAGGAGCTCTTCGAGCTCGTCCCGCTTCTCGCTGAGCTCCCGGGTGCGCTCGGCGACCTCCCGCTCGAGCTCCGCCCGGTGCCGATTGATCTTCCGCACCCGGGCCTTGTATCCGAACAAGGCGACGGCGAGCGCGAAGAGCGCGGCGAGTCCCTTGAACCAGGTCGTGGCCCAGAACGGAGGGACGACGGTGAACCGCACCTTCGCGCCCTCGTCGTTCCAGACGCCGTTGTCGTTCGAGCCTTTCACGTGAAACGTGTAGTCGCCCGCGGGAAGGTTGGTGTAGGTGGCGTAGCGCCGCTCCTTCACGTACTCCCACTCGTCGACGAACCCCTCGAGCCGGTAGGCGTACTCGTTCTTCTCCGGCGCCGAAAAATCGAGGGCGGCGAACTCGAAGGAGATCACCCGGTCCTTGTGAGAGAGGCGGAAAGGTCCGGCGTTCTCGGGGAGCTCCCGCGGATGCCGGGGATCGTCGAGGACGCCGCTCTCTCCGATCACGCGAAAGTCGGTGATGACCACCTCGGGCACGTGGGGATTCACCGCGACCTGGTCGGGAAAGAAAGCGTTGAACCCGTGCTTTCCGCCGAAGAACATCTGGCCCTGTGCGTTTCGATAATAGGAGCCGAAGAGAAACTCGTTGTCCTGGAGGCCGTCCTTGACGTCGAAGTTCCGGAAGGTCTTCTTCTCGGGATCGAACTGCGAGATGCCCTTGTTGGTCGAAAGCCAGAGGGAACCGCTCGCGTCCTCGAGGATTCCGTAGACCACGTCGTTGGGCAGACCATCCTTCTCGGTGAAGTGGGCGAAGCTCCTGGTCTCGCGATCCAGGAGGTTGAGGCCGACGAAGGTGCCGACCCACAGATTTCCCTCCCGATCCTCGAGAATGGAGAGCCCCGCTTTGTCGGTCATGCTTCCCTGGCCGTCCATGCGGAAGCCATAACGGGTGAAACAGTCGCATTCCGGATCGTAGGCGTTGAGACCGTTCGAGGTCCCCACCCAGATTCCGCCTTCGCGATCCTCGTACAAGGAGTAGACGAGATCGTCGCTGAGGCTCCGGGGGTTCGCGGGATCGTTCTCGTACCGCCGGAACTTTCCTGATTCGCCCTCCCCGCCCGCATCGGCGTCCATGCGGCTCAGACCCGAGAGGTGCGTCCCGACCCAGAGCCGGCCCTCGCGGTCGTAGAGGAGGTTTCGCACCCGGTCTCCCGAGAGGCTCTCCGGGTCCGCGGGATCGTGGCGGAAGCGGGTGAATCCATCCCGTTCGGGATCGAATCGACTCAGCCCCCCGCCGAAAGTGCCGACCCAGACGGATCCGCTGCCGTCGCCTACGATGCTGTAGACGGCATCGCCGGAAAGCGACGTCGGGTCGTTCGCGTCGTGCCGGTAATAGATATAGGAAACGCTCTCGCGTTCGAATCGGTTCACCCCGCCGTCCGTGCCGATCCAGAGGCTGCCGGGGGTCTCGTAGAACGCGCGGACGGTGTCGTTGTTGATCTTGGCTGGAAACCGGTTGTTCTTGTGGTAGTGCGGGAAGCGAGTGTCCTTCAAATCCACGCGATTCAGCCCGTCCCCGAACGTCCCAACCCAGAGGAGTCCCGTCGAATCTTCGTAGAGGGAGCGGATCTGGTTCGAGCTCGGGGCCCCGGCTTCCCCAGGGACGGCGGCGAGCTGGCCGATTCTCCCGCTCGGGGTAATCTGCGTGAGCCCGTCGTCCTCGGTTCCCACCCAGACGGAGCCGGACTCCCCCGAACCGACCGCTCGCACCGAGAGCCCGGAGAGCTGCGGCGTCGGGTCCCTCTGGATCTCTCCCGAGTCGCGGTCGAGGAAGAACAAGCCGGTCGAGGTGGCGATCCAGAGTCGATTTCTCGCCCGATCGTCGGCGAAACTGCGCACCGTCCAGGCCGCTCCGGGCTCGACCCCGGCAGCGGATCGCCGGTGGAATTCGCCGCTTCCGGCGTCGCGGGTGGCGAGGCCCTCGAGCGTTCCGACCCAAAGGACTCCATCTGGATCGAGGTGCAGCGATCGGAT
This sequence comes from uncultured Acidobacteriota bacterium, assembly GCA_963716925.1. GTDB lineage: Bacteria > Acidobacteriota > Vicinamibacteria > Marinacidobacterales > SMYC01 > DAISKN01. The sequence goes on from CAVQUX010000010.1 coordinate 135,614, forward strand.
CGAGTCATGAGGAAGGCCCGTTTCATCCCCTTCCAATGGATGGAAGTTCTCCACCTTCTCGCGCGCGGGATCGAGTCGGCTCAATCCGCCGTTGGTTCCGACCCACAGATACCCTTCCCGGTCCTCCGCGATCGCGTGGATCGAATCGTCGGCGATTCCCTCGCCCGGGTCCGATCCCGCGAAGAAGCGCCGGAACTTCCCCGTTGACCGATCGAACGCGTTGAGGCCGAGGTTGGTGCCCACCCAGAGGACGCCCCCCCGATCCTCGTAGAGCGTCCGGACGTAGTTGTCGCTCAGGCTTCCCGGATCCTCGGGATCGCGCTTGAAGGTGACGAAACGGTAGCCGTCGTACTTGTTCAGGCCGTCGTCGGTGCCGAACCACATGAACCCGCGATGGTCCCTGAGGATGCTGCGGACGTTGCTCTGCGAGAGACCGTCGTCGGTCGAGAACCGCTCGAATCGACGCTCCGCCTGGGCCTCGAGACCCGAAGGCACGAGGAGGGCGACGAACACGAGAACCCCAGCGGAAATCCGCATCGGATGCGCCCCATTCTACCCCAGGCTCTCCCGCGGGTTGGATATACTCCACCGCCATGCGCCCAGAAATCGTACTCGTTATCACCTTCGTCACCGCCGCTTCGGGCTTCGCTTCTCAGGAACCGACGCTCGCCATCGTGGGAGCCACGCTCATCGACGGCAACGGCGGGCCGCCTCTTCCGAACGCCGTCGTGGTGATCCGGGACGGTCGCATCGCCGACGTCGGTCCCTCGTCGACTCCCGTTCCCTCCGGCGCGCGGACCGTCGACGCCTCGGGAAAGTTCCTGACTCCGGGCTTCATCGACACCAACGTTCATCTGTCTCTCTACGGAGGCCACACCGGGGAACGCTACGAGACCCTCGTCCGCTACGAGGATCGCCACGAGGAAGTCGTCCTGGAGTCGGCGCAGCTCCAGCTGAAGTACGGGGTCACCACGGTGCGCGACAGCTACGGCGTCCTCCCCCCTCTTCTCGCGGTTCGAGACCGCATCGAGCGCGGCGAGGCGGTGGGCTCGCGGATTCTGGCGGCCGGTAACATCGTCGGCTGGGGCGGGCCGTTCTCCATGACCTTCAGCTTGATCCCGGAAGAGGGGCTCACGCTCTTCCAGGAGCGAATGAACGAGCTCGTCGCACAAGGCGCGGGCGAAGATCTGATGGACATGACGCCGTCCGAGCTTCGCGCGGCGATCAACGCCTACCTCGACAAGGGAGTGAACTTCGTGAAGTACGGCGGCACCGGACATACGTCGATGCCGACGCTCATCGGGTTCTCTCCCGAGGCTCAGAGGGTACTGGTCGAGGAGACCCACCGGCGCGGCCTCGTTGCCGAGACCCACTCGACGAGCCTCGAAGGACTGCGCCTTTCCCTCGAGGCGGGGGTGGACCTGGTGCAGCATCCGGAGATCGTGGAGCCGCGGGAGATCACCGACGAGCTCGTGGCGCTCTTCCGCGAGCGGGACGCCATCTGCTCGATGCTCGTCAATACCATAACCGGCCCCGCCTGGAAGGAGCACATCGAGAAGCAGGAGGCGGCGAAGAAAAAGCTGGAGGAGGCCAGGGACGCTCTTACCGGACACCAAGGGAAAGCGGATAAGCGGGAGCTCACTCAGGCGGAGCGGCGCCGTCAGGCGGAGGAGATGGGAGAGTCTCTCGAGACCCGGCGGCGGAACGCTATGAAGCTCATCGCCGGAGGGTGCCGCGTGACCGTCGGCACCGACAACTATCGGGCGGCGGCGCCGGAGTTCGCGCGGAAGCCGAAGCCCGGCTACCAGGACCCTGGAGAAGGAACGATCGTGGCAATCGAGGGGCTGGTGGAGCTGGGGATGACCCCGGGGCAGGCGATCGTCTCCGCCACCAGAAACGGCGCCATCGCGTGCCGCGCGCTTCTTGACTTCGGAACGATCGAGAAGGGGAAGCGAGCCGACCTCCTGCTGCTCGACGCCGATCCTCTCCAGAGCATCTCGAACATCCGCAAGCTCGGCATGGTGATGAAGGGCGGAACCGTCGTCCCCATCGACGAGCTCCCGGAGAATCCCGTCTATTACCGTCGAGGCAACTGACCCATGCTGAGCCGGCCTGAAGGAAAAGCCTTCCGCCTCACTCCAGGCAGAGGAACTGCTCGCGCGCGAGGACCCGGCCGGTCTCGTCGCGCGCCTCGACGGCCCAGTTGCCGCTCGCACCCTCCGGAAGGGTGAGCCGGGAGAACGTGCGCCAATGGGAGCCGCCGATCTGGAGGTCCGCTCTCATCACGGGCTTCCCTTCGTGGAGCCAGTAATGGCGGATGACCCCCCCGGGCTTCGCCGCGACGACCCGGGTCCAGAACAGGACTCGTTCTCCCTCGTGGAACCGGTCGGCCACTCCGGTCGGCGCGTGGTCGACGACACCGGTGCCGAGAGCCGATTCGGAAACCGAGATCGCGGCCGCGCCAGTCGGCGCTTTCTCCGGAGGCGGCTCCGGCCCGGGCCCGGACTCCGTCGGGGGCTCAGGGGTGGACGCCGCGGCCTGCGGGGTCTCGACGAGACGCTCCGGTGCGGGAACCACCGGCGCGGAGCCGACGCTGAGCCGCCACAGGGCGAAGATCAGCGCCGCGAAAACGATCGCCCCGGGTAGCCATAACGGGGGAAAACGCTTCGGCTCCGGACGGCTCTCGAGGAGATGCGCGAGCTCCCGGATCGCCCTCTCCCGGCTCTCCGCGGGCCCGAGTCCCCTGTCCGCCTCCTGCGAGCGATACGCGTGGAGCATCGGCTCGGGATCGATGCCCAGGAACTCGGCGTACGAGCGGAGGTAGCTCCTCCCGAAAGGGCCGCTCGGCAGGGACTCGAGATCGCCCCTTTCCAGGGCATCGAGGTGATGTCGCGCGATGCGCGTCGCGGTAGCGACGATATCCAGCGGAACGCCGCGCTCCTCGCGGACGCGCCTGAGCGTCTCTCCAAAAGCACCAGTCTCGACCAAGCGGCAACTCCAGGCGGAGATGCGGTCGGCGCGCTCGGTCCCGAACTCCGTCCCTACATTATTACCGCGGTTCTCTGGAATATGGTAGCCTTTAGGTCTCCGAATCAGAACCGACGCGCCGGATCCTGAGGAGGATCGATGCACGAGCCAGCTTGCTCTTGCGGCCACGCTTTGGCGCGCCACGGCGACTCACGAGGGGCTTGCAGGGAGAGCACCTGCCGGTGTCCGCAGTATCGAACCGAGTCCCTCTCCGGAGTGTACAACCTCGGCTTCGCCCGCCGGCTCCTCCAGAAGCACTCGGGAAGGCCGCTTCTCGGAAGGCGACCGCCAGCGAGCTGAAATCGCGTCTGTCTTCCTTACACAGCGCGGAACTCTCGTCTATGGAATGGTTTGAGCGCCAGAGGGTCGCGCAAACGAACGGAGCTCGTCGGGCAGCCTTACGTAGGGACTCGCCCGCATGCCTGTAGAATCAGCAAGTTAGGGCCGGCACGGAAGTTGCTCGGGATCTCCCGGTTTTGGCTCAAACAGGGGGATTCCAATGAAATTCAGCAACCGTCGGTTTCTTGCCATTGCGCTCGCCGCCGTGCTCCTCGCTCCCATGAGCGCCACCGCCGCGATTACCATCGACTTCTCGTCCATCGGGGCTCCGGGTGACCTGGGTTCGTCGACGTTCGTCGATGGAAGTGGGCTGATCGTCCAGGGCTTCCACTACGACCTGAATAGCAGTGCCTGGACCGGTGCGGGGGCGAACCTCTACGTTCGGGACGAGCCCAACGACCACGGACTTGGCATTTGCAGTCCGACCGACAGAGTGAATCAGGGGAACCTGTGCCCGGGTCCCAGCGGCGGGGGCGACTGGAACGAGCTCGACAACGAGGACGCCTCGGAGCTCATCCGGCTTACCCTACCCGCGGGCTACGAGTGGGTCAGCGTCCAGCTCTCCTCGCTGGACGCCAACAACGGGAGCGCCTTCGAGTACGGTCAGCTCTGGGCCGACCTCGATGGAGATCCCAGCTCGCTCGACACGGTCCTCTGGCAGTTCCGGGGCGACGGACCCGTCGAACCGTCCTTCCTCATTCCGGGTTCCGCGTCCACAGCACACTATCTTTTCTTCGAGCCCTTCGACTGGTCGATCAGCGGGCTGAGCACCAATAACGACTTCCTCGTCTACCAGGCGACGATCGATCGACCCGCTCGCGACGTGGTCGAGCCGGGCTCGATCGGTATCCTGGCAATCGGACTCCTGGCGCTCGGCGGAATCCGCCGGAAGGGTTAGTTCTACTTCCGGAGACGCTGGAGCTCGACTTCGGCGGCGATGTGACCGAACGCCGGCCAGTAGCCGACGGCGACGACTTTCTCGAGGACCTCGCGCGCGCGCTCCATCTCTCCGTTGTAGAGGTACCAGTTCGCGACGCCATAGCCCTGGGTCGCGACCTGTAGAGGCTCCGCTTTCTCGGGGTTCAACACCGCCTCGGGCTTCACCAGTCCCTTGTACATGAGGAGCCGCTGGTAGTAGGCGGTGTTCTCTTCGATGGGCATGCCCTCGCGGATGGGTTCGAGAACCCTCGCGGCTTCGGAAGCGTTCCCGCTGCGGCGGTATGCCATGTAGAGCCAGTCGCTCGTCGCGACCTTCGACTCGTCGTCCGCAGACGCTTTCATGCACTCGAGGTAGGCGTCGATCGCTTTGGCGAAGTCCCCCTTCAAGTAATGCGCCAGCCCCAGGTGGTACCAGACGTTGAAGTGCAGCGTGCTCGGTCGGCCTCCGACTCCGCTCGGCTCTTCCTCGTCCGCCTTTCCGCGAATGAGCTCGGCGCCTTTCGCCAGATCGGCGACGGCCTTGTCGAAGTCGCGCAGGCTGATATAGCGGTGTCCGCGGAATCGGTAGAACCGCGCGTCCGCGGGGTAGAGCTCGACTCCTTTGGTGAAAGCATCGATGGCGTCGTGGTAGCGATGGAGGTAGCCGAGCCTCCGGCCAAGCCAGATGATGTTCTCGGCGTTCTTCGGATCGCGGGCGTAGTCCGCCTCGGCCTTCTTCAGGTTCTCTTCGAGCTCGGGTCTCTGCTCGGCGGTTAACAGCGGATCGCGGTAGAGGGGCTTGCCGTCGAGCGAGGTCGCCTCCGGCTTCTCCTGAGCGCGGGCGCCCGCGGCGATCCCGATAGCGACGACTGCCAGGAAGAGCGCCCCGGCGGCGGACTCGATCGTTTCCTTCATCTCACACCTCGCGGGGAATTCTAGTCCGCGAGCCCTCCGTTCGCTATAGAATCCCGCTCCGGAACCATGTCCACGACCGTCGATGCGGATCGGCCGGCGAATCGCGAGAGAGCGGATGCCGGGCTTGGCCGGCTCATCGGCCCCGGTCTCCTCGTCGCCGCTACCGGCATCGGCGCGGGGGACGTCGTCTCCGCCACCGTGGGAGGCGCGCGCTACGGCGAGATCCTCCTCTGGGGGATCCTTCTCGGGGCTTTCTTCAAGTACGTGCTCAGCGAGGGAGTGGCGCGCTTTCAGCTCGCGACGGGACTGACGGCGCTCGAGAGCTGGGCTCGGTATCTGCCCCTCTGGGTCCGGCTGTACTTCGGCACGTATCTCGTCGTATGGACGGTGGCGGTGTCCGCGGCGCTCGCGAACGCCTGCGGGCTCGGGATCTCGAACCTCACGGGCGGCGTCGTCCCTCAATCGTGGGGAGCGGTGCTGCACTCTCTCCTGGGAGCGGCCTTCGTGCTCCTCGGCGGCTTCTCGGGCTTCGAGAAGATCATGAAGGTCCTCATCGGAGCGATGTTCTTCGCGATCGTCGCCTGCGCTCTTCTCACGTTCAGCGACGGGGGGGCCGTCCTGAGCGGCCTTCTCCTTCCCCGCATTCCCGAGGGAGGCGGCGCCTACGTCCTTTCCCTCATCGGCGGCATCGGAGGGTCGGTGACGCTCCTGTCGTACAACTACTGGCTGCGCGAAGAGGGGCTTCAGACCCCGCGGTACGTTCGCTACGTGCGCAAGGACCTGGCGATCGCCTACGGCTTCACGGCGCTCTTCGGGGTCTCGATCATGACGATGTCCAGCCGCGCGTTCCACGCCGAGGGCATCGAGATCACCGACTCCCAGGCCGTGACCCGGCTCGCGGAGATGCTCGGGAGCACCGTCGGGCCCGTGGGCTTCTATGTTTACTCGCTCGGATTCTGGGCCGCGGTCTTCGCCGCCCTCCTCGGAGTCTGGCAGAGCGTCCCGTATCTCTACGCCGACTTCTACGCCATCTGGAAGAAAGCGTCCGTCGAAGAGAGGTCCGCCCTCACGGAGGTCGGGAGCGCTCCCTACCGCATCGCTCTCGCTTACGTCACTCTCGCGCCGATTCCCTTCGCGTTCGTCGGCCGGCCGCTCTTCATCATCGTGACCTACACCATCGTCGGCAGCCTGTTCCTGCCTTTTCTGGCCGCGACCCTCCTCTGGCTCCATCGCAGAGCGCGCTGGGACGAGCGCGTGCCTCGAAACGGATGGATCACGACGGCGCTTCTGATTCTCGTGCTGGTCCTGTTCGCGACCATCGGCGCGAGAGAGATGGTGGAAGCGTTCTAGCGGGGCTTCAACACCAGGCGGTCCCAATGAATCGACGCCGGGCACTCTACGCTGTGGCCGCTCTCGGATGGACCGCGGCCCATCGCAGGCAGAGCGGCTCCCTGCTCGTTCGCGGCGGGCGGGTGGTCACCGCCGAGGGACAGCGCGACGCCGACGTCCGCGTCCGGGACGGGAAGGTGGTCGAGGTAGGACCCGGGCTTGGTCGCGACGACGAGGTCGAGATCGAGGCCGGAAAGCTGCTGGTGCTCCCCGGTGGAATCGACCCCCATACCCACCTCTCCCCTCCCTGGGCCGACGACTTCGAGAGCGGAACCCGGGCGGCGCTCGCGGGCGGCATCACGACCGTAGGCTGCATGACGGCCCCGAAGGACGACGAGAGCCTCCTCGCCGCGGTCGAGCGCGAGGAGACCCGGGCGCGAATGGAGGCCGTCGCCGACGTCTTCCTCCACCCAATCGTCGGCCTCCCGAGCGAGGAGACGAAAGCCGATCTTGCGCGGCTCGCCGAATCGGGCCGGACGAGCCTCAAGATCTTCATGGTGAGCTCGCGCTTCGACGAGAACGAGGCCGCCTACGTGGATTTGATCCGCCACGCCGCGTCCCTGGGAATGCGTACGGTACTCCACTGCGAGGACGCGCAAATCCTTGCCGAGGCCGCCCGTCGCCTGAAGGATGCGGGGAAGACGACGCTCCGGCATTTCGCCGAGAGCCGCCCCGTCGAGGCGGAGGCCCGGGCGGTTGCGCGCGCCGTCGGTATCGCCGAGACGACGGGAGCGCCAATCTATATCGTGCACCTTTCCTCCAAGGCGGCCCTCGAAGTCGCGGCCGCGGCCCGGGCGCGCGGCGTTCCCGTCGCGGTCGAGACCCGGCCTCTCTACCTCCATTTCACCGACGAGCGCTTCGAAGGTCCCGAAGGGGCGCTCTTCATCGGCCAGCCGCCCCTGCGAAAGCCCGCGGACCTGGAAGCGCTCTGGAGTGGACTCGAAGAGGGTCGAGTCGACACCGTGGCCTCGGACCACGCGCCCTGGACCCGGGAGCAGAAGCTCGACCCGTCCCTGGACATCGAGAAGCTCCGGCCCGGAGTCGCGAACCTCCAGTGCATGCTTCCGGTTCTGTTCTCCGAAGGGGTGCTCGAGCGCAAGCTCCCTCTCGAGCGCTTCGTTTTGTTGACGTCGACGAACGCGGCGAAGCTCTTCGGCCTCTATCCCGTGAAGGGAGCCATCGCCCCCGGCTCGGACGCCGACCTGGTCCTCTGGGACCCCTCGGAGACCCGCCGGATCGAGCGCGGCTCTCTACTGTCGAAAGCCGGGTTCTCTCTCTTCGAGGGCTTCCGGGTGACGGGATGGCCCCGGATTGCGCTCCGCCGGGGCGAGGTCGTGTACCGAGAGGGCGCGGTTCAGGCTTCGAAGGGCTCGGGGCGGATCGCGCGACGGGGCGTGACTTTCTAGCGGCTAGCGAACCCCCTCCAGCAGCTCCGCGGCGTGGTTGTGGATCTCGACGTGGTCCCCGTGGCGCCGCAGGAGCACCAGGTTCGAATCCGGAGGAACCGCCTGCGCCACCGTTCGATTGTGCGCCGAGCAAATGAACTGCGTCTTGGGGAAAACCTCCGAGAGGGACTTCATCAAGTTCCGCTGCCACCGCTGGTGCAGATGAAGGTCGATCTCGTCGATGCAGACCACGGCCGGCGCCGCGAGCGGGTTCGCGCTCCTCGGGTTCAGTACGTAGAGGCGGCGGGCGAAGTCGACGATCCAGGCGATGAGCGTGCGATAGCCCATGCTGAGGTCCCGGAGCGGGACCCATCCGTAGTGCGTCTGGAACTCGACCCCGGAACGGCCCTGACGGGTCGCGATGCGGATATCCGTGACGTCGAGCAAGAGCGACCTCAAGAGATCGCGAACCTTCTTCGCCGCCCGGGCTTCCCGAAGCTGCCGGCGCGCGGGACCGAAGTGGCTCATCTGCACGAACCACTCCTCCGCGTTGAGGAGCTCGGCCTCGTCTACGAACAGGCTCTCGTCTCCCGAGGACTCCAGCGGTTTCCGCCCCGAGTCGGCGGTATTCAAGTAGCGCCGGGAGGCGCCGTAGCCGAAGTAGTTCAGAGTCCCCTCCCGGTTGAAATCCCAGCGCGGCGGCGGATTCGAGCGGCCGCGCTCCGGCGCATAGCGCACCGAGAACTGGGCGACCTCCCGAGGTCGGAGCAGCACCGCCGCGTTCACCTGGGCGGGTTTGGACGGTCTCCTCTTGGGCCACCAGTTGTAGCGGATGAACGACGGCACCTCCTTGCGATCCTGCAACGTGGAGGCGATGCTGCAGACCGCCTGGAGGAGCGTCGTCTTCCCCGCCCCGTTGTCGCCGAAAATCACCGTCCAGGCATAGGGCTGCCCGCCCGGGCGCGAAAGCTCGAGCGTTTGAGACGGACCGAAACAGCGCACGTTCTCGATGTCGACCGACATGAGGTAGAGCGGAACGCTCGTCGACTCGCGCCCCCTTCCACGGGGCCGTCGGGATCTCCGCTTCCCGACCGCTCGGCGCCCCACCTTGGAGGGCTTCGACGAAATCGCCTTCCGAACGGCCTTCCGCCCGGAGGGTACGGTCTTGCGCTTTCGAGCGGATCCGGACTTCTTCTTGGGGGGCATGGCGTGTTTTACCACGGACGGCGCGCCGCGACTACCAGCCCTCCCGCGAGCGGATGGCTGATCATCTTTGCCAGTAGAATGGCGCCCGCTTCGTGGAGCTCCCGACTTCCGTCATGGTCGCGGCGTCATAGAGCCGCCCATTGATCATCACCTGCGCGACGGCCTCGGTCCCCCGGATATCCTCGAGAGGGTTCTTGTTCAAGACCACCAGATCCGCGAGCTTTCCCACCTCGATCGAGCCGAGCTCCCGGTCCAGACCCAGGTAGCGAGCGCCGTCGAGGGTAGCTGCGCGCAGGGCCTCGAGGCGAGTCATGCCTCCCTGCTCGAGCATCCAGAGCTCCCAATGAGCGCCGAGCCCCTGGAGCTGGCCGTGCGCTCCGAGCTGTACCCGACCCCCGGCGTCGACGATCTTCTTCGCGCCCCGAGAGATGAGCACGTGGTTGAAGTCGTCCTCTTCGGCCATCGTGCGGCGGCGCGAGCGGGCGTCCACGATCTCCCGGGGAGTGTATTGAAGCAGGTGCTCCTTCTCCCACACGTTCTCGTGCTGGTACCAGTAGTACTCGCCCGAGAGCCCTCCGTATCCGACGATGAGCGTCGGCGTGTAGCCCGTCCGGCTTCGAGCGAAGAGCTCGACGACGTCCCGGTACAGGTTCGGAACCGGAAGCGAATGCTCGAGACCCGTGTGGCCGTCGAGGACGAAGGTCTCGTCCATGTAGAGGAGCGACCCTCCCTCCGGCACCACCATCATCTCGAGCTCGCGGGCGGCCTTGATGATCATCTGCCGCACGTCGCGCCGCTGCTGGTTGTAGCTCTTCACCGAGAACGCGCCCACCGCCTTCAGCCGTCCGAGGTGCGCGAGCGCGTCCTCGTACTTGTCGATCGCCGCCTTGAACGGCGTCTCCGCCCCGTAGAGGATGGTCCCGGTAGAGTAGAGACGCGGCCCGAGCTTCAGACCCGCGCGGATCATCTCGGCGTTGGTGAACACCATCTCGGTATTGTTCGAGGGATCGTGAGAGGTCGTCACTCCATAGGCCAGATTCGCGACCAGGGGCCAGCTCTCCTCGGCGAGGATCCCTTCGCTCTCGCTCCCGACGTGCGCGTGGACGTCGATGATTCCGGGGATGATGGTCTTCCCCGCTGCATCGACGCGGCGTGCGCCCGGAGGCACTCTCACCGAGCGGGACGGTCCGACCGCGGTGATGCGGTTGCGCTCGATGACCACCGTTGCGTTCTCGACGACGGCATCCCCGCCGCTCTCGGAAAGGGTCACGACGCGCGCGCCGACGAGGGCGATGGCCCCCGCGGGAGAGTCGCTCGCCGCCGAGAAGCCGATCGCCATCCTCGTCGCCTCGACGGGCCGCGTCACCTTCTCCGCGCCGAAGTCGAATACCTGGTCGAGCTCGGCCGAGAGGAGCTCCGGGCCGAGGCTCCAGTAGACTTTCTTCGAGTCGCCCGACCAGTGGAGCCCGAAGCCGGCTTCGGAAGAAAGCTCGGCCACGGGGACGGAGCTGCTGCCGGGACCGAGGCCCACGGCACGGCCCGTTCGTGGAAACGGGGCCACGAGAACCTTGTAGCGCTCGACGAAAGCAACCCACTGGTCGTCCGGGGACGGGACCATCTCGATCGCGTTCTCGGATTCGAGGTGTACGACCTCCCTCGCGCCATCGAGGTCCACGCTCGCGAGAACCGTCTTGTCGCCGCGGCGCTCCACGTATGAGATCCGATCGCCCGACGCCGAGAACCGCGGATTCTCCCCCGCTTCCCGCAGGAGCCGCGGGGCTCCTCCCTCGATTCCCACGACGTAGATTCCCGGATCCGTCCCGAAGTCCGGACCGCGGACGGAGTCGCCGCGGGTTCTCCGATAGACGACCTGTTTGCCGTCCGGAGAGAAAGACGGCTCGGTGTAGTGGCCGGGGACCTCGACGAGGTCGCGCCCGGCGCTGCCGTCGGCGCGCGCAATCCGGATGCGCCCCCGTCGTTCGTCGCTCCAGGTGGCGTAGACGAGGAAGGCGCCGTCTCTCGAGAACGAGGGGGCGAGCTCGATCGCGTCGTCGCTCGTGAGCCGGCGCGGCTCACCGTCGGGAAGCGGCTTGCGGTAGAGACGCCCGAGAGCGCCGTACACGACGGAGCTTCCGTCGGGGGCGGTCACCCCTTGGCGGATCATGCGGACGGGAAAGCGGTCTTCATGGACCTTCTGTTCGAACCGGAGGGCGTCGTGGATGTCGGCCTCGACCCTTACCTTGAACGGAACCTCCACCGCTTTTCCCAAGGCCCCCTTGGCGACGTCCACTTTCCAGATCTTGCCGAGGCCCCAGAGGAAGATGTGGCTCCCGTCCGGGCTGAAAGCGTAGCCGGGATAGAGGCCGTGGATCGCCCAGGCCTCCTGCAGGTCCTTGTCGAGCTTGTCGAAGAGGGGCCGGCTCTCGCCCGTCTCGAGGTCCTGAATATAGAGCAGGCTTCCCAGGCGGACGCGCCGGATGTAGGCGAGATGCTTTCCGTCGGGAGACAGCCGGGGAGTGACCGCGCCTCCCTGGACCGAGACTTCGCGACGCTCCTCGCCGGTCAGGAGGTCTCGGCGCTGAATGGCGTAGATGGCTCCGTTCGGATCCTTGTTGTACTCGAAGTTGTCGCCCGAAGAGACGTCCTTGCTGTAGTAGAGGTAGCGGCCGTCGGGCGAGATCGTCGGCTCGCCCGCGTCCTTCTGCCAGCTCGCTTTTTCCGTGACCTGAAGACCGCTCTCGCCGCCGAGGTGGTACATCCAGATCTCGCCCGCGCCGAGCGAGCGCTCCTTCACGAAATGGTGCCGGGCGAACAGGTACCGGCCGTCGGGCGACCACACCGGACTGTTCACGAACCAGCGCTTCTCTTTCGAGACCTGCCGAAGTCCCGTCCCGTCCGGACGCACGACCCAGAGGTTCGTGGCGCCGTCCCGATCGCTCGCGAAGGCGATGTGGGAGCCGTCGGGACTGAATCGAGGTTGCATATCGAAGGCGGCGCCGCTCGTGAGCCGCTCCGCGAGTCCGCCGCCGGTTCCCTCGACCGGCATGAGGTACAGGTCGCCGAGGACGTCGAAGACGATGCGCTTGCCGTCGGGGCTCACGTCCAGGTTGATCCAGGTCCCTTCGTCGGTCTCGAAATCGAGCCGGGTCGTGGGGCCGAACGTGGCGCTCACGTCCCACTTCGGCCCCTCCTCCGCGGCGAAACCCAGAAGGGCGAATGAAAGCGTCCAAACCAGCGTCCCCAGAACGTTCGGTCTCAAGCGAATCTCCCCTCTGCTTCCCGGAAACCCGACAACGGAACCCCTTGCCCGTTGACCCGGGCGGCATTCACTGATACTACGCGAACGCCATGAGAGTGTTCCGCGCTTCGTTTCTTACCGGCATCGTTCTCCAACTCCTCACCGGCCCCATCCATCTGGCCGCTCAGCTCAGCGGACCGGCGCCCCCGGCGAACGAGGACGAAAAGCTTCTGCTGGAGTTGATGTCCCGGGTCGAGCAGGACTTCGGCGGCGGATTCGTTCGCTCTACGCAGGATATCCTCCTCGGGTTGGGCCTGCAGTACAGCATTTTCATCGTCATGGTGGGATTGATGAACCTCCTCGCCTACCGCATGGCGAAAGAGACGCGGTATCTGCGCGCCCTCTGCTGGCTCAACGTTCTGTTCATGACGATCCTCTCGGTGAACGCCTACGCGCACTTCTTCATCCCGCCGCTTCTCCTCTTCGTGCTGCCGGCGCTCGCCTTTCTCATCGCCGCGATCGCTGCGCCGCGACTTGACTGAGCGTTTTTTCGGCTATACTCCGCCGCGATGGCGGAAGCGACTCCAACGAAACGTCCACCTCTCGGCCTCATCGCTCTCATCCTCGTCGCCTCGGGCGCCCTCGCCGCCTCGGCGGGATATCTGCTCGAGAATCCCTCCTTGGGTTTCGCCGGCCGCTGGGTCGCGATCGCCGGCCTCGTCGCCTACGGACTGAAGCGCCGTTCCCTCACCGCCTGGATCCTGGTCTCCATGGCGGTCGGCGCCGAGATCGGCCACGACTGGCCCGAGGTGGGTCAGGGCGCCCGGATCCTCTCTCAGATCTTTCTCAAGCTCATCAAGACCATCATCGCTCCCCTGCTCTTCGGAACGCTGGTGGTCGGAATCGCGGGACACACGAACCTGCGCCAGGTGGGACGCCTGGGCGTCAAGGCGCTCGTCTACTTCGAGGTCGTCACCACCCTCGCGCTCTTCATCGGGCTCGCGGCCATCAACCTCACCCGCGCCGGAGTGGGAGTGGTTCCGCCGGCGGCCCTCGAGTCTTCGGGGATAGCCGCGGTCAAGCAGACCACGTCCGACGTGATCCTCCACGTTTTCCCGGAGAACATCGCCAAGTCCGTCGCCGAGGGACAGGTGCTGCAGATCGTGGTCTTCAGCGTGCTCTTCGGGATCGCGCTGGCGCTGCTTCCGGAGGCCAAGCGCCGCCCGATGCTCGACTTCTCGGGTAGCCTCGCCGAGACGATGTTCAAGTTCACGAACATCGTGATGTACTTCGCTCCCATCGGCGTCGGGGCGGCGATCGCCTATACCGTCGGCCACATGGGTCTCGGGATCCTGGTGAGCCTCTTCAAGCTTCTCGCGACGCTCTACGTCGCACTGGCGTTCTTCCTGCTCCTGGTCCTCCTCCCCATCGCCCTCATCGCGCGGGTTCCCATACGGCGCTTCCTCGCCGCCGTCGCCGAGCCGGTCTCCATCGCGTTCGCGACGACGAGCTCCGAAGCCGCCCTTCCGCTCGCCATGGAGCGACTCGAGCACCTCGGGGTCCCGCGGCAGATCGTGGCATTCGTCATGCCCACGGGATACAGCTTCAACCTCGACGGGACCACGCTCTATCTGTCGCTCGCCTCGATCTTCGTGGCCCAGGCCGCGGGCATCCACTTGTCCCTTTCCGAGCAGCTGCTGATCGTGTTCACGCTGATGTTGACCAGTAAAGGCGTAGCCGGCGTGCCCAGGGCCTCCCTCGTCATCCTGCTCGGCACCGCCTCCTCCTTCAACCTTCCCGAGTGGCCGATCCTCGCCATCCTGGGAATCGACGAGTTGATGGACATGGCGCGCACCTCGGTGAACGTGCTCGGAAACTGCCTGGCCACGGTGGTCATCGCCCGCTCCGAGGGCGCATTCCCGGAGCATCCGGTAGAGGCCGCCGCAGCCTCCTAGAGTGGACCCGTGGCGCGGGCCCCACCCGCGCAGCGCTCAGGTCAGCTTCTGTCCGCGGGTCTCGCGCGCGAAGAGCAGGACCACCATCCCTACGACGTACACAAGGCTGACCGCGGTCGCCGCCTTGGCGTACGAGCCCAGCACGCCGTAGAGATAGCCGGTGATGAACACCCCGCCGGCGGTGACGAAACGCCCGAGGTTGTAGCAGAACCCGACACCGGTGGTGCGCACCGCCGTGGGAAAGAGCTCTGGAAGGTAGATGGGAAAGCCGCTGGTGACCCCGAGGGTGAAGATGCCGACGAAGGGGACGAGAAGGAACACCGTTTCCACCCTCGACGTCGTGAGAAACGCGATCGGAAACATGCACACCGCCCCGAGGAAGTAGAGCAGGAACGTGCCCCGTCGCCCGATGGCATCCGCGAGCGGCCCGAAAAGGAGGTAGCCGATGAGCGAGCCCGCGTTGAGGAGCATCACGCCGTAGCTCGCCTGCCGTTCGATATCGGCCGGGCTCATGCCTGCCGCTTCCGGCGAGGCCGCGGCAATCTCACGGATGGCGGCGGGAATCCACATCGTCCCGCCCCAGAGCCCGAGAAGCACCACGAACGCGAGCGCGGAAGCGACCAGCGTATCTCGCCTGAGCGCCGGGGAGAAGAGCTGCGTGAGCGTGAATTGCCGCGTCTTCGAGCGCCGCTGCTCCTCCCTCGCTTTTATCCAACTCTCGGGCTCTTTGACGAGCAAGCGAATCAGCAGGACCAGAATCGCGGGGAGCGCCCCCACGAGGAACACGTAGCGCCAGGAGTGAACACCGACGAACATGTTGGTGAGCGCGGCCAGGAAGAAGCCCACCGCCGCCGCGGACTGCAGGATTCCCCCCGCCCGCGCGCGCAGACGGTCGGGCCAGACCTCCGCCACGAGGGCCGCCCCCGCCGCCCATTCACCTCCGAGCCCGAGCCCGGTGATGAAGCGAAAGATCGCGAGTTGCCACCAGTTGTCGGCGAAGGCCGAGAGTCCGGTGAACAGCGAGTAGATGAGAATGGTGATGGTGAGCGCCCTGGTCCGGCCGATGTAGTCCGCGAGGACCCCGAAGACGATCCCCCCACACGCCCAGCCGATGAGCATCACCGAGAAGACGGCGCTGCTGTAGAAACCGATGTCGTTCACGCTCGCTCCTGGACCGAGGAGCTCGGTGATCACCGGCTTCTGCACCATCGCGTAGATGGTGCCGTCCATCGCATCGAAGACCCAGCCGAGCCAGGCCACGAGGAGCACCAGCCACTGGTAGCGGGTGACTTCGCGCACCCATCCCCACCAGTGCCACCATGCGCCTCCGATGGCGCCGTTAGCGCTCAATTCTTCCCTCCGTCGCTTTTCGGGCGATAACCATACCCGACGGACCATCGAAAGGCCAGGGGTTTCCAGTTGCATCCGCCGCCCGAAATGCTATCCTCGATTCAGCACTTCCCCAGCAAGCTCGAGGCAGGCGCCACCATGAAGCTCATCGTCGTGCTCTGGGCCTATGGAATTCTGAAAGTCGTCGACCCCGCCCCCGAAGATCCCATCTATCTTCTCTACGACCCGGCCTGCCGGCTCGAGAGCGGCACGGTCGAAGTCCAGGTTACGAACTTGCTCCCCGAAGACCCGCCTCCACACGACCCCATGGGCCTGCTGACGCAGGACGGGCGTACCTGCGACGTGGAAGAGCTGGTGTTCTCCGGTCCCTGATTACCAGAAGCCCACGAGCTTCCACCACGCGAAGCCCACGGTGGTCCAGATGGCGAGGTTCACGAGAGAGACGAGGAACCCGACGCGCCACCACTCCCTCACCTCCAGGTAGCGCTGGGCGAACACGATGGGGGCGGTCGTGGTCCCGTAGTGCGTGAGCCCGGCCGTCAGGTTCGCCAGGCAGGCGAGGCTGTAGACCGCGAGGCCGGGAGGCGCTCCCGCGACGATGAGCATCGCCAGGAACGGAGGGAACATCGCGAGGAGATGCGTGGTGATGCTCGCGAAGCCGTAGTGCGAGTAGAAGTAGATGACGAGGGTCAACGGAAGCACCCAGTACCAGGAGATGCCCGCCGTCGAGGAGCGGACCGCCTCGGCGAAGGCCGTAGTGGCTCCCGTCTCGTTCAGCACTTCTCCCATGGTGAAGAGTCCGCCGTACCAGACGAGGATGTCCCAGGCCGCGGATTCGGCCACGACGCGCTCCCAGCTCAGGAGCTTCGTCAACAGGAACAGCGATATCGCGAGGAACGCGACCAGCGTCACGTCCATGCCGTGCCACCCCGACGTCACCCACACCCCGGCGATGGCGGCGAAGATCGCGAGTGACAGCGCCTCCTCCCCTCGAAGAGGGCCCATCTTCTCGAGCTCGCTCCGCGCATAGTCCGCCGCACCCGGCGTCTCCCGGATCGTAGGCGTCAGCAACCGATATACGACGTAGGGCACGACGAGGCAGGAGAGGAGTCCCGGAATCACACCCGCGAGAAACCAGCTCGACCAGCTGACGGGGATGCCGGCGACATCGGCGGCGAACTTCGCGGCCAGGACGTTCGACGCCTGGCCGGTGAGGAACATCGCGCAGGCGACGACGCTTCCCTGGTAGAGCGCCGCCATCAGAAACTTCCCCAGGAGCGGCGCGGTCGCGCCCGGGGTGGAGCCGTAGAGCTCGGCGATGCTTCGTGCGACCGGAAGGATGACCCCCGCCGAGCGCGCGCTGATCGAGGGGATTCCCACCGCGAGCGAGACGTCGGTCGCGACCAGAGAGTAGGAGAGCCCCAGGGAGCTCCGCCCGAAGAGACGCACGAAAACCAGCGCCACCCGCCTCGCGGCGCCGGTGTCCTGAAGGACCCTCGAGAACAGCATCGCGAGGAGCACCAGCCAGACGGGAGGAGCGGCGAAGCCCGAGAGGGCCCGGACCATGGGAACGTCGGCGATCGCCACCATGGCGGAGAGCCCGATGAGGACCAGAGCCGCGCCGGGGAGCGGCCGCAGCATCATGCCCACCATGGTGGCGGCGAAGATCGCCGTGACCCGCCAGCCCGCGGGCTCGATCGAGGAGGGCCGCGGGAGAACGTGGGCGATGAGGACGTAGATCGCGAGAAGCGCGAGGAGGTGCTTCAACCGGCTGGACCCGGCGAAGGAGGAGGCGCTCCCGCCGGAAACGACCTTGCCTTCGGCCGTGACGGGAACGGGCTCCACGACGGCGCCGAGCTACCTGGCCCGCGCGGGCTCGGCCTTCCAGAAGTCGAGACCGGCGGCCTGCAGGCCGACCTCGACACTCCCGGCGCTCGCGAGGTCGGCGAGCGAGATGACCTCGACGATTCCCGGCGCCTTTCCGATCGCCTCCTCGGAAACGAACGCGAAACGGGAGTCGGAGGAGACGGTGACGCCGTGCACCAACTTTGCCTTCGTCGGAATTCTCGCCAGCTCCTTCGCCGAGGCGACGTCGAAGACGGAAACCGACTGCCCCCGTTTGTTGCTGGCGATGAGCTTTCCGTCACGGCTCACCCCGAGGTTGTAGACCCCCGGTCCCGCGGGGATGCGCCGGACGAGCTTCCAAGCGGGGACGTCGATCTCCACGATCTCGTCCGACTTGTTGCAGGCGACGAAGACCCGGCTGCCGTCCGTCGAAGGCTGAGCCCAGGTCGGCGAGCAGGAAAGCTCGCTCATGTGCATCGAGTGCCCTCCGGGCGCGCCGTTCATGCCGTGCTCCTTGCCCTTTCCCAGGAAGGAAATGACGCGACACCTGGAACGTCCGCGCGTCGATCTCCACGAGGGCGTCGTCCATCATGCAGGCGGAATAGTGACGGGCTCCCGTCGGGTCGAGCCGCGAGCCATGGGGCATGGTGCAGGTCCGGATGCGCGCCACCTCGACCATGTCCTCGGTGGCCACGACCGACACCGACGAGGGGACCATGTCGCCATGGAGATTGAAGTTGACGATGTAGGCGAACTTTCCGTCGGGGCTCACGTCCAGAGACGCGGGGAAGCTCCCGAGCGCCACCTGGCCCAGGACCTCTCCGTCGGAGGCGCGGTACTTCAGAAGGTTCCCGTTGGGTCGGCCGTGTCCGAGGGATACGTAGAAGAACTCGCCGTCGGGAGACAGGTCGATTCCGTGCGGACCGTCGAGCTCGACCGGCAGGAGACCGGTCTCGAGCTCGCGCTCCACGCGCGCTCCGGAGGGCCCGAAACGAACGAGCGAGATCGTGTCCGACGACTCGGAGACGACCCAGACCAGATAGTCCAACTCGGGATCGGCGGGCGCAGTCGAGCTCACGAGGCCCGCGAGCAGCAGAATCGTGCGCATGGCTAGTCGAGTATCTTGCCCTTCGTTTCGGGAAGCAACCAGGCGAGCGCCGCAGCGAGCAGGAACGCGGCGGAGATCACGAGAAACGCGGTCCCGAAGCCGGAGGTATCGGCCAGACGTCCTACGATGAACGGTGCGGAGGCGCTCGCGATTCGTCCCACGTTGTAGGTGAAGCCCTGGGCCGTCACCCGGATGCGCGTGGGGAAGAGCTCGGCGGTGATGGCGCCGAAGCCCGAGAAGTATCCGGTGCCGAAGAAACCCACGGCGGGGCCGAGCAACAGAAGCGCCCAGGGTGCTCTCACCATCCCATAGACCGGAACCACCGCCGCGGCGACGAGCAGGTACAGAAGGTACGCCTGCCGCCTCCCCATGCGGTCGGCGACGAAGCCGAAGGTCACGTAGCCCAGGAACTGTCCGGCGGTGAGGACGATGAACCAGAGTGAGGAGTCGACGAGCGTGAGACCCGCTCCTCCGTCGTCCAGTGGACGCTTGAGGTAGGTGGGAATCCAGGTGAAGAGGCCCCACCAGGCGAACATGGTGCCGGCGTTCATCAGCGTCGCGAGAATCGCGTGGCGGCGGTACGAGGAGGAGAAGATCTCGGAAAGTCCGAGGCCCTCGACCTTCGGCTGGTCGCGCTGCGCCTGGACCCAGATCTCGGGCTCGGGAACGCGTCTTCGGATCCAGAGGGTGATGAGCGCCGGCAGGATTCCGGCGATGAACACTCCCCTCCACCCGAAGAAGGGAACGAGGGTCATGCTGAGCAGGGCGGCGAGGGCGGAGCCGACGGCCCAGGAGCTCTGCATGATCCCGAGGGCCTTTCCCCGATGCTCTGGAGGCCAGGTCTCCGCGACGAGCGCCGCGCCCGTCGCCCACTCGCCTCCGAAGCCGAGGCCCAGGAAGAAGCGGAACAGAGCGAGCTGGGTCACCGTCTGCGCCAGCCCGCAGGCGGCGGTGAAGACCGAATACAGAAGGATGCTCGCCATGAGCGCCCGGGTGCGTCCCATGCGGTCGGCGATGACTCCGAACAGAAACCCACCCGCCGCGGAGGCGAGCAGGGTGATCGAGGCCAGGAGCCCGCCGGTCCCGGAGTCCATGTCCAGGTCCCGCATCACCTCGAGAAGGACCAGGGCGTAGATCTGGACGTCCATGCTGTCGAGCATCCAGCCGAGGGAGGCGGCGAGAAGACTCCGCCGCTGCTCGGGCGTGGCGGTGCGGAGGAAGGAAAACATGGACCAATGGTCAGGGATCAGTTATCAGTTATCCGATGCGGACGCCACTGATATCCGTTCGTGCCTCATTCCTTCCCGTAGCCGACCAAGCTGGGCGTCTTCCACCCAATCCAGAGGACCGCGACCAGGCACGCGACTCCCCCGCTCACGACCGAGACCGCGGGGCCGAGCGCTTGCGCAACCAGGCCCGCCTCGAGCTCGCCGAGCTGCGGTCCGCCCATGAAGAACATCATGTTCACGCTCGTCATCCGCCCCCGCATGGAATCGGGGGTGTGCATGTGGCGGATGATGTTCCGAAGGACGGTGCTCACCATGTCGGAAGCTCCGACCAGGAACAGACAGCCAAACGTGAGCCAGAAGACGGTCGAGACTCCGAAGGCGATGGTCGCGAGCGCGTAGGCGACGACGCTTCCCATGAGCACCCGTCCCCGTCGCTCGATCCGGCTCACCAACGGAACCATGGCGACGCTGGTCAGCATCGCCCCCATCGCCGGCGCTCCCACCAGAAGGCCGTAGCCTCGAGGGCCCACTCCGAGGATGTCCTGGGCGAAGATGGGAAGGAGCGCCTGGGCGGAGGCGAAGAACGTCGCGAAAAAGTCGAGGAGCATCGTCGAGCGGATGAGAGGTTGTCGAAACACCCACCGCACACCTTCCACCCCGGCGCGGAAGCTCAGCTCGCTTCTCTCCCGCTCGGGGCGCGCGGGAACGTCTTTCATCGCCAGGAGCATCCCCAGCAGAACCACGAAGCTCGCGGCATCGACGGCGTAGACCCAGGCTACGCTGGTGACGGCGATGATGAGACCGCCCACCATCGGACCCAGCACCGAAGCGGCCTGGAACATCGTGCTGTTCAGGCTGATGGCGTTCTGAAGATGCTCCCGGGGCACGAGCGAGGGAAAGAGCGACTGGCGCGCAGGATTGTCGAAGGACCCCAGGGCGGCGCTGGCGGCCGCGAGAAGGTACACGACGGGAAGCGCGTCCCGGCCGGTGAAGGCCACGAGCGCCAGAGTCCCCGAGACCGCCATCATCGAAACGTTCGTCAGCAACATCAGCTTCCGCCGGTCGCTGGCGTCGGCGACGATGCCGCTCACGAACGAGAACAAGATGAGGGGAGCGACGCGCACCAGACCGACGATCCCCAGCGCCAGCGCCTTCTGCGAGGGGGGCGCCAGGAGCGACACGTGCCAGAGAATGGCGGCGGTGCGCATGAACGAGCCCGACATCGAGACCAGGGTCCCGAGCCAGAGGAGCCGGAAGTTGCGGTGCGTGAGGGCGACGAGCGAAGAGCGCAGCACGGAAGTCAGGGGCGGAGTGCGGCCGCCTCCGGCCGCGCCCCGCATCGAAACTCTTTCCCTGCCGGCGCTCGCCTGGCTCGCCTAGCTCGCCTTGCGACCAAGCCGGCTGTGGTGCCTTCCGTACAGGAAGTAGATCATGAGTCCGATCGCGAGCCAGATGCCGAGACGGTACCAGGTGTCGTGCGGCAGGCCGGACATCAAGTAGAGGCAGGCCAGCATTCCCCCGATGGGAACCCAGGGCACGAGGGGCGTCTTGAACGGCCTCGGCAAGTCCGGACGAGTCCGGCGAAGCACCCAGACACCGCCGCACACGATGACGAACGCGAGGAGCGTCCCGATCGAAACCAGCTCTCCCAGAATTCCGATGGGGAGAAGCCCCGCCATCATCGCCACGAAGATCCCGGTTAAGATGGTGGTGACGTGGGGGGTCCGGAACCGCGGATGGATCTTCGCCGCGAACGGCGGAAGCAGACCGTCCTTGGCCATGGTGTAGAAGATCCGGGGCTGCCCCAGGAGCATCACCAGGATGACCGACGACAAACCGAAGATCGCACCCAGCTTCACCACCACCTGGAGCCAGGTGATCCCGATTCGATCCACCGCCACGGCGATCGGATCGGGGACGTTGAGCTCGTAGTAGGGAACGATCCCGTTCATCACCAGCGATACCGCTATGTAGAGCACGGTACAAACGACGAGCGAGCCGAGGATTCCGAGTGGCATGTCCTTCTGCGGGTTCTTCGCTTCTTGAGCCGCTGTCGAGACCGCGTCGAAACCGATGTAGGCGAAGAAGATCACTCCCGCTCCCCGCAGGATGCCCGACCAGCCGAAGTGGCCGTAGGTTCCGGTGTTCTCTGGAATGAAGGGCCTCCAGTTCTCCGGGTTGACGTAGGCGACGCCGATGGCGACGAACAGCAGGACGACGGCCACCTTGACGACGACGATGAAGTTGTTGACGTTCGCCGACTCCTTGATTCCGATGACCAGGATGGTGGTGATGACGGCGATGATGAAAATCGCGGGAAGGTTGAGGATGCCTTTCGCGACCGGGAGCGACGCGATGTCGACCCCGTTTCTGCCGAGCTCGGCGAGGAGCTGCGGCGTAGATGCCACCCACTCACCGGAGGTGAGCTTCAGGAGCGTGATTCGCTCCCAATCGAAGAGTCCCGCGCCCGGAGTGAGCGTGAACCCGGCGCGGAACTCCGGAGGTATGACGATGCCCATCTGATCCAGCAGGCTCACGAAGTAACCGCTCCAACCGACGGCGACCGTCGACGCCGCGAAGCTGTACTCCAGGATCAGGTCCCACCCGATGATCCAGGCCACGAACTCGCCCATGGTGGCGTAAGCGTAGGTGTACGCGCTTCCGGCGATGGGGATCATCGAGGCCATCTCCGCGTAGCAGAGTCCGGCAAGGGCGCAGGCGAAGCCCGCCAGCAGGAACGACAGCACGATCGCCGGACCCGCGTAGTTCGCAGCCGCCTGTCCGGTCAGCACGAAGATGCCGGCGCCGATGATGGCCCCGATTCCCAGAGTTACCAGGTTCGTCGCCGTCAGCGCACGCTTCAGCCCGTGCTCCGAGTCCGTCGCCTCCGTCTGGAGGTCGGCGATGGACTTGGTCTGGAACAACTGGCTCATACGAAACCTCCTGCTTGAATGATGAGCTCCGCGGAATCGTCAGGTCAGGTCTTGTTCAGCGCCGCGCCGCCCACCGTTCCCGTCTGTGGGGCCTCGGCAATCGAGCCGCGCTTGGAGAAGGTCACCGCCGCCGCCAGCGCCAGGAGCGAGCCGAGCACCACCGTCGCACGAAGCCCGGTCGAGAGATCCCGGATGACGAAGGGCGCGATCAGGATGGCGACCAGGTTCATGACCTTGATCAAAGGGTTGAGCCCGGGTCCGGCGGTATCCTTGAAGGGATCGCCGACGGTATCGCCGATGACCACCGCCTTGTGGGCGTCGGTTCCCTTCCCTCCGAGGTAGCCGTCCTCGACCTTCTTCTTCGCGTTGTCCCAGTTCGCGCCGGTATTGGACATGAAGACGGCGAGGAGCTGGCCGCTCAGGATGGCGCCTCCGAGGAAACCGCCGAGCGCCTCCGCACCGAGAGCGAACCCGACGAGGAGCGGCGAGAAGATCGCGAGGATCGCCGGCCCGAGGAGCTCCTTCTGCGCCATGGCGGTCACGATGTCGACGCAGCGGGCGTAGTCGGGCTCCTCTTTGAAAGTCAGGATGCCGGGCTTCTCACGGAACTGGCGCCGCACCTCCTCGACCACTCCGAACGCGGCGCGGCCGACCGCCTTGATGGCGAATGCGGAGAACAGGAAGGGTACGGCGCCGCCGAGGGTGAGTCCCACGAGCACCGTCGGGAGGTTCAACTGGATTCCCTTCTCGAAGAGATGGGCCTCCTCGATGAAGGATCGATAGAGGCTGACCGCCGCCAAGACCGCCGTCGCGATGGCAAGACCCTTGGTCAGAGCTTTCGTGGTGTTGCCGATGGCGTCCATCCACGCGAGGGTGGTGCTGGCCTTCTCGTTGTCGACGCGGCTCATCTCGAAGATGCCGTGCGCGTTGTCGGTGATGGGGCCGTAGGTATCCATCGCCAGGAGGAAACCGGTGGTCGTCAGGAGTCCGAGCCCCGCGAGCGCGACGCCATAGGCGCCGAAGAGCGTGCTTTCGGGGAAGAGGAGGCTCGCCCCCATGATGGTTGCCCCGATGGTCACGATGGCCCAGACGGTGGACTCCATCCCCTCCGCCATTCCCGAAAGGATCACCGTAGCCGGCCCGGTGCGGGCGGCAGCGGCGGTCTCGGTCACCGGTCGTTTGTCGGGATGTGTGAAGTGGTTGGTGAGCCAGAACGTCACGAGCGAAAGCACGATGCCGCCGGTGGCGGCGATGGCGTACCGATAGTCGGCGCGTCCGGTCGCGGGATCGATGAGATAGATGGCATTCACTACGAAGAAGCCAACGACGCTCGTCGCGGAGGAGACCCAATAGCCGACGTTGATCGGCCGCATCGGGTCGCGCATCTCCGACCCCTCGGGCACGCGCACCGCCATGATTCCGAGGATGGAGGAGAACACACCGACCGCCCGGAGGAGGAGCGGGAAGAGGATGAGCTTCATCCCGAACGCGGGCGCACCCGCGCCGTGGGCCGCGGCGAACGCCGGATCGAGCGCGATCGCGGCGGCGAGGATGATTCCGGCGACGAGAGTGACCTCGTAGGACTCGAAGACGTCGGCCGCCATTCCGGCGCAGTCCCCGACGTTGTCGCCTACGTTGTCCGCGATGGTCGCGGGGTTGCGGGGATCGTCTTCCGGAATTCCCGCCTCGACCTTCCCCACCAGGTCCCCGCCGACGTCGGCGGCTTTGGTGTAGATGCCGCCTCCGACGCGGAGGAAGAGCGCCGCGAGGCTCCCGCCGAATCCGAAGCCCACCAGAACCTTGGTCGCGTTCTCGCGGAACACGATGAAGATGATCGTCGCGCCGAGAAGGCCGAAGGCGACGGTGAACATTCCCGAGACCGCGCCCGCCTGGAACGCCAGCTCCATCGATTTCTTGAAACTGGTGAGGGCCGCGTTCGCGCTTCGCACGTTTCCCTTGACGGCGAGCCACATGCCCACGAAGCCGGCGCCGTAGGAGGCGGCGACTCCCAGCAGGAACGCGAGGGCCACCCCGATGGGGATGTAGGTGAGCGCACCCTGGGCATCCGCGTAGATCTGCCGGAAGATGAGGAACAATCCGAGCGCGAGGACCGCGACGAACGGCGCCATCGTCTTGACCTGGCGGAACAGGTAGGCCATCGAGCCCGCTTCGATGGCCTTCGCCACCTTCACCATGGCGGGCGTTCCAGGGTCCTCGGCGAGCACGCGCCGGACGAGATAAGCGCCGTAGGCGATCGCCACCCATCCGGAAATGAACACGATCCAGAGGACCGTCCAATCGGAAGCTCCGAAGGGCGGCAGCGTGATACTGGCTTCACTCATACGAATCGGTACCCTCGCGGCTGGCGCAGCCCCCCCTCAGAGGTTGCGCTCGAACTTTGGGAGAGCCGCAAATCCCACCCGCCCGCCTGACAGGAATGTCCGGCGGGCTGGAAAAAAAAGCGCGGCCGGTCGTTTCCTGAAGCGGTCGACACGGCCACGGCCGGCGACTATATCCGCAGCGCCTTCGAAAACGCAAATTTCATCGAGGTTTCATGAATCCAGCTTGCCGAACCTCTCCCTCCTCACGAGCCACTTGGCGAGCTCGAGGACGGGCGAGACCGTCGAGGCGACGCCCAGGATGACCGCCCAGTCGACCGCCGACAAACTGAAGTTCCCGAAGGGTTTCGCGAGGGCGGGCACGTAGAGGATGAGCCCGAGGAGGAGGAGCTCCCAGGCGATGGCGGCGTTCAACCATCGGTTGGCGAAAGGCTTCCTCAGAACCGAATGGCGGTCCGAGCGGAAGTTGTACGCCTTGAAAAATTGAATCGTCACGAGCGAAACGAAAGTCATGGTCATCGCTTCCTCGAGGCTCCGCCCCGACTCGAGGGCCCAGGTGAAGATCCCGAGGTTGACCAGCGCCGACCACAAACCTCCCGCGAGCATCAGCGCCACGACCGGCCGGGTGAAGATACCCGTCTTCCGGCTCCGCGGCGGGCGGCGCATGAGGTCCTCTTCGGGAGGGTCGACCGCGAGCGCGAGCGCGGGAAGCCCGTCGGTCGCGAGATTCACGTAGAGGATCTGAACCGCGCTCAGCGGGAGCGGCAGCCCCAGGAGCGTCGCCCCCGCCATCACGCAGATTTCGCCGATGTTCGACGAGAGAAGGTACATCAGGTATTTCTTGATGTTCCCGAAGATCGCGCGCCCCTCTTCCACCGCGGCGACGATCGACGCGAAGTTGTCGTCGGTGAGGGTCATCGCCGCCGCTTCCTTGGTCACGTCGGTCCCGGTGATCCCCATGGCGATTCCGATGTCCGCCTTCTTGAGCGCGGGAGCGTCGTTCACCCCGTCGCCGGTCATCGCCACCACGTGGCCGCGCTTCTGGAGAGCGGTCACGACCTTGAGCTTGTGCGCGGGCGAGACCCGGGCGTAGACGTCGATGCCGTCCACGTCGCGCTCGAGATCGTCGTCCGTCATCGAAGTGAGCTCGGGACCGGTGACCACTCTCCCCCCCTTCAGGATTCCCAGCTCGTGCGCGACGGCGCGCGCGGTGAGCGGGTGGTCGCCGGTAATCATCACCGGACGGATTCCCGCGAGAAGGCAGGTCTCGATCGCGGGCTTCGCTTCCGGTCGGGGAGGATCGATCATCCCGACCAGCCCTAGAAACGTCATGTCCTGCTCGGCGTCGTCCGGGGTCGCTCCCGCCTTGTCGGCGACCCCGAGCACTCGCAGCGCTTCCGATGCCATCTGCCGCGCCGTCTCTCGAATCGCCTCGCGCGCCCCTTCCTCGAGCGGCCTCTCCCCCTCCGCCGTGAGGTGGCGGCTGCAGGTCTCGAGAAGGATCTCGGGCGCCCCTTTGGAACAGGCAAAAGGGCCCTCGGGTCCTGCGTGGAGCGTCGTCATCCGCTTCGTTTCCGAGGTGAACGGGATCTCGTGCACCCGTGGGTACCGGGACTCGAGATCGGATTTCTGGAGACCCGCCTTGGCGGCCGCGACCACGAATGCGCCCTCCGTCGGGTCCCCTTTGACGTGCCACCGGCGCTCGTTCTCGGAGTAGACGATGTGCGCGTCCGCCGCCAGCACCGCGGCCCGGAGGAGGCGCTTCGCCGGCTCCTCCGGATCGACGACCGACCCGTTCCAGGAGAACTCGCCGTGCGGCTCGTAGCCGGCGCCCGAAACGGAGAGGATCTGCCCGGCGCAGAAGATCCGCCGGGCCGTCATCTCGTCCCTGGTGAGGGTGCCGGTCTTGTCGGAGCAGATGACCGACGTGCTCCCCAGGGTCTCTACCGCGGCAAGGCGGCGCATCAATGCGTTCCTTTTCACCATCCGCCGCACGCCGATGGCGAGGGAGATGGTGACCACCGCCGGAAGCGCCTCGGGAACCACCGCCACCGCGAGCGCGATGCCGAAGACGAGCATCTCGATGAACGGCTGGCCCCGCAGGAGCCCGAGGCCCA
This sequence comes from uncultured Acidobacteriota bacterium, assembly GCA_963716925.1. Taxonomy (GTDB): domain Bacteria; phylum Acidobacteriota; class Vicinamibacteria; order Marinacidobacterales; family SMYC01; genus DAISKN01. The sequence goes on from CAVQUX010000010.1 coordinate 162,907, forward strand.
CGATGATCGCGACCACCACGAACGTCGCCCGCGCGAGGCTCCCGCCGACTCGATCGAGGTTCTCCTGGAGCGGCGTCCTGCCCGTCTCGATGGTGTCGATCATCTGGGCGATCTTCCCGAACTCCGTCGCGGGTCCGGTGCCGGCGACCGCTCCACGGCCGCGGCCGTAGGTGACGGCAGTGCCGGCGTAGACCATGTTCTTCCGGTCCCCCACCGGGAGGTCGCGGTCCGTGAGGACATCGCTGTGCTTCTCCACCGCGACCGACTCCCCGGTGAGCGCGGCCTCCTCGATCTTGAGATTGATGGACTCGAGGAGCCTCAAGTCCGCCGGGACCTTGTCGCCGGCGTTGAGGAGAACGACGTCGCCGGGAACGAGCTCCCGCGCCGGAATCTCGGTCTCCTGCCCGTCGCGAAGAGCCGTCGCCGTGGGAGCCGCCATCTCCCGCAGCGCGTCGATGGCCCGCTCGGCGCGGAACTCCTGGACGAAACCGAGGAGCACGGCGAAGAGCACGATCACCGCGATGGCGACGGCCTCGAGCTCGTGGCCGAGAAACGCCGAGAGCGCGGTCGCGACCAGGAGGATCACGATGAGGACGTTCTTGAACTGCCCGAGCAGAAGAGCCCAGGGAGAAGTCCGGCGCGCAGTCCCGATCTCGTTCGGTCCGAGCTCCGCGAGGCGCCGCGCGGCTTCGTCGCAGGCGAGTCCCGCGGGAGAGGATTTCAGCCGCGAAAGGACGGCGTCGACCGGCTGAGTATGCCAGGGCTCGTGCTGCATCCGTTCTTCCCCGCCTAGGCCCGCCTAGGCCCGCCTAGGCCCGCCTGGGCCCCGGCGGGCTCGGGACTACGGCTCTACGAGCTCACCGCGGAAGCCGGAGCGGCTGCGCGTCTTTCGGACAGGGCGGAGCGAAGCATGGCTGCCGATGCGTAGACGACGACCACGACCACCAGCCAGCGCACCGCCGTCATCGGGAGCGACCTCACGATGAACGCCGCGATGAGCGTCCCCGGAATCCCCCCGAGCGCGAGGCCGAGAGCCGGTCCGAAGCTATAGCTTCCTTTCGAGATGAACCGCATGCTGCCGACGGGCATGAGGAACGCGCACGAGCCCATCATGATCGGAAACGCCGCCCGCGGGTTCATGCCGAGGAGGGCCACGAGGATCATGCAGGGGGCGTAGAGGCCGATTCCGAGAGTCATGAGCGCGCCCAGGAGAAAATTTCCGGCGATGCCGAGCCCGAGCTTCGCTCCCGTGAGCCCGAGGGTGTCCCCGCCCGGAGGGAAGACGTTGAGGTTGGTCATCATGAAGAAGATCGCCGCGGCGAGGAGCGCGAGCCCCATCCCGATCTGGACCTTGTGCCGGGGCCAGGCGGCCACCATCCCCGCACCCAGGAACGCCCCGACGACCGAAGCGGCGATCATGAGGACCAGCGTCGTCATCTCCACTTCGATGATGGTGATGTAGATGAACGCCTGGGTGATCGTCGGAAGGGCGTGGCCGACGTTCAGCGTTCCCGGAATCAGCTCGTCGGGCACCAGCTTCCTGAGCTTGAAGATCGAGGTGGTCGGGGCGAACGAGCCGATGCCGAGGGTGTCGAAGAAGTTGGTTACGAACCCGATGGCCGCGAGGAAGAACGAGGGCCGGCTCCCGTCACCGGAAGCCCCGCGGCCTTTCCGCGCACTCACGAGCCAATAGAGGACGTACGTCGAAGTGAGCAGGGCGAGGGCGACGAGGAGTGCGGATTTGATCGTCATTGCCGGGAGACTAAGGTCGCCGCGTTCCCCAGTCAAGGCCCGTGATTCTTACCTTGTGCCTTTCCGGAACGTCCATTATGATGCCGGCCCAGCATGGCCGAAGGCAGCGCAAGCCGCCCCCATCTGGTCCGCGAGCTGAATCTCGCGCACGCTCTCGCGATCAACGCCGGCACCATGATCGGTACCGGCATCTTCCTCGTCCCCCAATCGATCGCCGCCTCGGTCGAGACCGCGGGTGCGATCTTCGCGGTATGGATCGTCGCCAGCATCCTCGCGATGCTCGGGGGTCTCACCTACGCCGAGCTCGGCGCCGCCATTCCGCAGGCGGGCGGCGACTACGTCTACATCCGTGAGGCCTTCGGCCGCCGCGCGGGTTTTCTCTTCGGCTGGACGCAACTCCTGGTGGCGCGCTCGGGCTCGATCGCCGCGCTCGCCGCCGGTTTCGCCATCTTCCTCGGGAACTTCCTGCCGCTCGACGCCTGGGGCGGAAAGGTAGCGGCCCTTTGCGCCGTCGCCCTGCTGACCGGAATCAACGTCACCGGAGTGCGCTCCGGCGGAAACGTTCAGGTCGTCTTCACAATCCTCAAGATCGGCGCTCTCTTGACGCTCATCGTACTCGCCCTCACTTCCGACGCGGGTACGACGGCGAACTTCTCGTCCCTCGTCCCCCAGGGGCTCGGACTCGCTTTCGTCGGCATGTTCGGCCTCGCTCTCGTCGACGCGCTCTGGGCCTACGACGGATGGAACGACGTCAACCTGACCGCGGGCGAGGTGAGGAACCCGAGGCGCAACATCCCTCTCGCCATGCTGGGAAGCATTTCCCTGTGCATGGTCGTCTACCTCCTGGCGAACGTCGCCTACCTCTACGTGCTTCCGCCGGAGGCCCAGGCGACGTCGCAGACGGGAGTGGCCGCGGAGGTGGCCCGCGCGATCTTCGGGGACTTCGGCGCGAAGTTCATCAACCTCGCCATCCTGCTCTCGATGTTCGGCGCCCTCAACGGCTCGATCCTGAGCGGAGCCCGCATCTTCTACGCCATGGCCGACGACGGCCTCTTCTTCCGAAAGTTCGCGTCGGTCCACCCCCGCTACTTCACCCCCGCGGTCGCGCTCGTGGGCCAGGCGGTCTGGGCGGCGGTGCTGATCCTCTTCGGTGTCTACCGGGAGCTCACGACCTACGTCGTCTTCGCCTCCTGGTTGTTCTACTCGCTGTCGTCGCTCGCGCTCATCCGTCTGAGGCGAACGCGTCCGGATCTCGACCGCCCGTACAGGAGTTGGGGCTACCCGTACTCGCAGCTCCTGTTCGTGACCGCGGCGACCGGCATCATCCTGAACACGCTCTGGGTCGCGCCCCGCGAGTCCATGATCGGGCTCGCCATCATCGCGCTCGGTATTCCGGTGTTCTCGATCTGGGAATCCCGGCGCGTGGAGAAGACGCGCAGCGAGGAGAAGAGATGACATGACGGCGAAAAAAGAAGCGGCGGAAAGCGCCCACAAGCCCTTCGTCCCCGAGAACATGGAGATGACGGAGTTCACCTATCGCGCGGTCCTCCTCGGGCTCGTGATGACGGTGATCCTGGGAGCGGCGAACGCCTACCTCGGTCTCCGGGCGGGGGTCACCATCGCCGCGACCTATCCCGCCGCGGTGATCAGCATGGCGGTTCTGAGACTCCTCAAGGGGTCGGTCCTCGAGGAGAACCTCGCGCGGACCGCGGGCTCCATCGGCGAGTCGGTCGCCGCCGGAGCGGTCTTCACCATACCGGCGTTCGTCATCGCCGGAGCCTGGCCGTCGTTCTCCCCCGGGGATGCCTACTGGAAGTCGACGTCCCTCATGGTCCTGGGATCGTTTCTCGGCGTCCTCTTCATCTCGCTCGTGCGAAGAGTGATGGTCGAGGACAAGGAGCTTCCCTACCCCGAGTCGGTCGCGGCGTCGGAGATCCACAAGGCCGGTCAGCGCGGGGCGAAAGCGGCCAAGTACCTCTTCTACAACATGGCGCTCGGCGCGGGCATCTTCCTCCTCGGCGCGTTCCGGCTCTTCGCCCCGGACCGCGACTTCTTCGTCCGCATGGGAGAGCTCGGGAGGAGCGCGGTGCGCTTCGGAGGCCCCGACGCGACGCAGACCGTGGGGACGGGCGGGGTGACGGTCTTCGCCGCCCCGAGCATCAGCCCCGCGTACATCGGCGTCGGCTACATCATCGGGCCGCGTCTCGCGGCGCTGAACTTCTCCGGCGGAGTCCTCGCCTGGGGCCTTCTGGTGCCGCTGCTCATGTTCTTCCTCGGACCTCAGCTCCAGTCGTATCTCCCCGCGGGCGCCCCCACCGAGGATTGGCAGGCGCTCGCGAACTCCGTCTGGCGCTTCATCGTCCGCCCGATCGCCGTCGGGGGGATGCTCGTGGGGGCGGCCTACACGCTGTTCCGCATGAGGAAGAACCTCACGGGGGGGCTCAAGCGCGCCGTCGACGAGATGAGAGGCGCCGCCGCCCCGAGCAAGGTCGGACGGCTCGATCGCTACATGAGCTCGAAGGTCGTCTTCTCGCTCATCGGCGTGGTCTGGCTGGTCATGACCGGTCTCTACATCTACCTTTCGGGAAGCGTCATCGGGGGGATCGTCGCCGCGGTGGTGATGCTCCTCGTCGGCTTCTTCTTCGCGACCGTGTCGGGATACCTCGTCGGGATCATCGGCTCGTCGAACAACCCCGTCTCCGGCCTGACGCTCTCGACCCTCATCATCGCCGCGATCCTGATGGTCTCTCTCGGAGTCTCGGGAGCGAGCGGGGTGCTCGCGGTCCTGGGAGTCGCGGCGGTGGTCTGCGTCTCCTCCGCCGTCGCCGGCGAGCTCCTCCAGGACTTCAAAGTCGGCTACATCCTCGGCGGCACTCCGAGAACGATCCAGATCGTCGAGCTCATCGCCGTCACCGTCGCGAGCCTCATCATGTACTTCCCGCTCCTGGTGCTCCACCAGGGGAACATCAACGAGGGCGGTATCGGATTCGGCGACCCGCGGCTCTCCGCGCCTCAGGCCGGTCTCATGGCTTCGCTCGCCCAGGGAATCGTGGGAGGCGACATGGCCTGGCCTCTCGTGGCCGTGGGCGTGGTCATGGGAGTGGTGATGATCATGGTCCAGGTGAAGAGCCCGATGCTCTTCGCCGTCGGCATGTACCTTCCGCTCGCGACCACCTTCGCCATCTTCGTGGGAGGCGTCCTCCGCTGGGTCACCGACACGATGAGCGAGAGAAGCGGGCACAACGCCGCGCAGAAATCGCGGGTCGAGAGCATCGGGGTGCTCACCGCCTCGGGTCTCATCGCGGGAGAGGCCCTCGTCGGGCTGGTGATAGCGACCTTCGCGTACTTCGAGAAGCCGATTCCCGCGATCCTCGAGCGCCCCTCCTACGTCGTCGGCCTCGTGGTGCTCGGGGTCATCGCCTACACCCTCATCAAGGTGCCCCTCGAGAAGGCGGGAAGCCCCGACGAGCCGGCGATGCCGCAGGCGATCATGTGAGTACGCTGGTTCTGTCGTTCGCTCTTCTCGCGGGCTTGCGCGAGGCGGCGGAGAGCCGGCGCGAAGAATTCGCCCGCCGCCTTCCCCAGGGCATCGCCATCATCCAGAGCGCCGACCGGAGCCAGCCGAGTCTCTACGAGTTCTTCGTTCCCGACACCGAGAGCCACGATTTCATCTACCTCACGGGGCTTTCGGAGCCCGCGGGCGCGACCCTGGTCTTGAATCCGCGGGGAGACACCTACCGCGAGATCCTCTACACCGAGGGCGATGCCGATCGCGCGAGAGAGCTGACGGGGATCGAGCACGTTTTTCCGAAGGAGCGCTTTCTGGAGGATCTATCGAGCGCCCTGACGGATTTTCGCAATCTGCGGATCACCCAGCGGCGCTTCAAGCCCGTGGCTTCGGATCTGAGCCGCGGCCTCGGCGACGAAGCGAAAGTCATCTACTTCAACTACCCGCGGTTCACGAACTTGAACGAGCCAGCGAGCCCGAGGTGGGCGCTCGCGGCGAGGCTTCGCGAAGCCTCGCCCGAGATCGAGATTCGCGACGCCTCGGACGTTCTCGATCGGCTGCGAATGGTGCAGGACGAGTACGGCCTCGCCCGGCTCCGGCGCGCGATCGCCGTCACCGGCCGCGGACTCGTCGAGGGGATGAAGACCGCCCGGCCCGGCGCCACCAGCCGCCAGGTGATGGAGGTCGTCGACTTCGTCTATCGCCTCAACGGGGCCGGTCTCGGGTTTCCCACCGGCGTGTCGTCCCGGCCGCCGGGAGAGCCCCTGGTCTTCGCGACCGCGAGGGAGGAGATGGATGCGCGCCGCGAATCGGAGACCATCGGAAAAGGCGAGCTCGTCCATTTCGACACGGGAGCGGAAGTCGAGCACTATTCGGCGGACGTGCAGAGAGTCGTTCCCGCCGATGGAAGTTTCACCGCTCGCCAGCGGGAGATCTACGCGAAAGTGCTGGCGGTACAGAAGGCGGCGATCGAGCGCGTCCGGCCCGGCGCGAGGTGGCGGGAGATCCACGACCTCGCGGTGGAAATGCTGCGGGAGGCCGGCGGCTGGGACGAGAGCTACACCTACGGCATCGGGCACTTCATCGGCATGGAAGTGCACGAGCACGGGGACTACGAAGCGCCGCTCGAGCCGGGCATGGTCCTCGCGATCGAACAGGGAGCGGTGGTGGACGGGTTTCGCGTCGCCTTCGAAGACGACGTCCTCGTGACCGCGAACGGCCACGAGTGGCTCACGCGCTCCATCCCCATCGAGATCGACGAGGTCGAAGCGCTCAGGCACGAGCCCCCGACCGTCGATCCCGCGCGTCTGCTCATTCCCTGAAGATCGACTTCGGCAGGAGCGCGTGGACTCCCTTGGTGCCGTCGACCGCCTGGGTGACCACCAGGTCCATGGCGGCGCTCAGCAGGAGGTACGCGTCCTCCCGGGTGAGTCCTTTCGTCTCGACGACGAAGTCCAGCATGTCGCGGGTCGCGAGCTTCACCGCTTCGTCGAGATCGGGGTGAAGCCCCATCGCCATGTAGTGCGTCGGCGTCTCGGCCCGCGGCCAGCGCAGCCGCTTTCCCTCCTGGCCCTTGTGGACGACCAACTGAATCTCGCCCTGGAGCGACGTCTCGACGGCGGAGAGACAAACTTCTCCGTAGCCCTGGGCCGCGTGGCCGTCTCCAAGGGAGAGAAGAGCGCCTTCGACGTGCACCGGGAGGAACAGGCTCGACCCCGGACGCAGATCGCGGTTGTCCAGGTTCCCGCCGAAGATGTTCGGAGGTCCGCTCGGAACCCGCCCCATCGAGGGGGGAGGCGCGACGCCGACGACTCCCCAGAACGGCGCCAGTGGAATCACCACTCCCGGCGCATGGGCGAGCGTCTTGTCCTCGAGATCCAGGAAATGGACCTTGTCCCACACATAGGGGAACTCCTCGGGAAGCACTCCTCGCGCGGGAACGAAACTCTGGCCGGCTATGGGAAGCCAGAGTTCGATCTCTCGGAAGCGTACTTCGAGCGTATCGCCGGGCTCCGCCCCCTTCACGTAGATCGGGCCGCTCAGGGTGTGATCGCTCCGGCCCGCGCCCTCGGCGCCCTCGTAGACGGCGTAGAGCTCCTTCGGGATTTGGTCCCGGGCAACGCCCAGTTCCTCGTAGTAGCGGGGGTTCCCGCTCGCGGTCTTGATGCGCACGATGTCACCGGAGTCGACCTCCAGCACCGGCGCGAGCGACGCGTCGAAGAAGCCGATGTGCACGGTCTTCGGTCCGGGCTCGAGGACGTGAACTTTCGGCTGAGCGGATAGAACGCTCGAGACGAGCGAGAACGCGAAGGCAACGGGGTACTTCATTCGAACCTCCTGCAGTCCAGGTCAGGTTCTACAGGAGTTCGTGCGGTTGCGACAACCCTGACGAAGTGATCGCGGATGCCGCTGGCCACACGACCGGAAGGAGGGGAAGAAACGCAAAGACGCAGAGGCGCGAAGACGCAAAGAAAATCCACTTCTTCTTTGCGCCTTTGCGGCTTTGCGCCTTTGCGTCAAAAGTCCTCCCTACTTCGAGCTCAACTCGCCGCGACCAGGGGCAAGGATGACTTTCGGGAGAAATCCCTGTCTTTCTTTGCGCCTTCGCTTCGTTGCGCCCTTGCGTTCCTCCCGAGGTGTCAGTTCGTACCCGGTGCCACGACCACCGGGGGGCTCACCGCGAGGAGCGTGTACCCGTTGTTCGCGAAGAACCGAAACTCGTACGTGTCCGGCGTCAGCGGCATGGTGAACGTCAGCACGGCCGACGAGACTCCCGTCGCCGGCATCGTCCGCGTTCCGTTCAGGTACTTCCAGTCGACGTAGACCGTCGGGGCGCTGCCCGCCTTCGCCAGGACCACCCAGTCGCCGCGGTACGCGGGACCCTCCGTGACCGTCACCTGGACCGCAGCCCCGGGCGCCGTCGACGCGGCGCTCACCGTCAACGTCGGAGGCAGCGTCGTCACGACGGGACTCGTCGCCAGAAGTGTGTAGCCGTTGTTCGCGAAGAACCGGAACTCGTACTGCCCGGCCGTTTGAGGTATCGCGAACGTGAGCTCCGCGAACGTCATTCCCGTCGCCGGCTGAGTCCTGGTGCCGCTCAGGTATTTCCAGTCCACGTTGACGTTCGCAGCTGTTCCCACGCGGGCGAGCGCCACCCAATCCGCGCGGTTGCCGGGTCCGCCGGAGACCGTGACCTGAACCGAACCGCCCAGGCGCACCGAGGTCGCGCTCACCGTGAGCGTCGGTCCCGCCGCCGTACCGGATCCCGTCAACGGGACCGTGGCGCCGCCCGCACCGGTCAAGCTCAGCGATCCGCTCGAAGGACCCGCACCGGGAGGCGTGAAGCGAACCGTCAACAGGGCCGTCTCCCCTGCTCCGAGCGAGTAGGTGGAGACGCCGACCAGGCTGAACCCCGCTCCGGAAACGGTGGCGCTTCCGTTCAATGTCCCTGCTCCCGCATTGCCCACGGTCAGCACCCGATCCGCGCTCGATCCCGACGTCACCGGACCGAAGTCGAGACTTTGAGGAGAGACCGAAAGCACCGGCGTCGAAGGAGGCAGCTCTCCCGTCCCGCTCAACGGCACGACGGCGCCGCCCGCGCCGGTCAGGGTGAGCGCTCCGCTCGAAGCGCCGGGGGACGAAGGCTCGAAGCGCACCGTGAGGAGGGCCGTAGCCTCCGGCCCGAGGGAGTAGCTCGCGGGACCGATCAGGCTGAACCCGGCGCCCATCACCGAGGCCCCACCGGTCAGAGTCCCGCCGCCCGCGTTTCGCACCGTCACCGTCTGCTGGACGCCCGTACCCGTGAAGACCGTCCCGAAAGAAACGCTCGAAGGCGAGACCGAAAGGAGCGGTGCCGTCGGAAGCTCGACCGTCACCGGCGGGCTCGTCGCGAAGAGAGTGAACCCGTTGTTCGCGAAGAAGCGGACCTCGTAGCTCCCGAGGGTCTGCGGCATCACGAACGTCAGCGCCGCCGACGTGACCCCCGTGGCGGGCAGGGAGCGCGTCCCGTTCAGATACTTCCAGTCCACGTAGCTCGTGAGCGCGCTTCCCACGGTCGCGAGCGCCACCCAGTCGCTGCGATTGCCGGAGCCGTCCGCGACCGCGACCTGGAGGGGCCCTCCCGGCGGTACCGACGAGGCGCCGACGCCGAGGACGGGCGGACGGGCGGTCACGACCGGACTCGTCGCCAGCAGGCTGTAGCCGTTGTTGGCGAGGAAGCGGAACTCGTAGCCGCCCGGTGTGGCCGGCATGGCGAAAGTCAGCTCGGCCGACATGCGGCCCGTCACAGGCAAGATCCGGGTGTTGTTCAGGTACTTCCAGTCCACGTAGCTCGTCAGGGCGCTTCCCACCTTGGCGAGCACCACCCAATCGGTGCGATTCCCCGGGCCGTCCGCGACCGTCACCTGCACGGTCTCGCCCATCGCCAGCGAGGTCTTGTTCACCGCGAGCGAGGGCGCGTCGTCGTTCAGGATCGTCCCGATCCCGCGCCCGTCGGCGATGTGCGCCCCGATCGCCCCCGTGAGGTCGACGAAGAACGTCTCGTCCGACTCGACGAGCGTCTCGCCCGGTACGTCGACGGAGAGCGTCTGACTCGGCGTCCCCGCGGGAAAGACGAGGGAACCGGCGGAGCTCACGTAGTCGGGTCCGGCGCTCGCGGTGCCGTTCACGGTCGCGTAGCCGACGCTCACGTCGTACTCCACGGGCACGGAGAGCGCCACGGTGAAGACGAAGCTCGTGCTTCCAGAATCGCCCTCGACGAGCGCCCTGTCGCTGATCGCGAGACTCGGAAGGTCGTCGTTGACGTTCACGACCGAGACGTCGGCGGGATCGAGTCCGGCGTAGTCGGGATCGGCGCTCACCGCGGGAGAGGTGACGATGGTGAACGCGCGGTCTCCGTCGAGGAGCGCGTCATCCAGTCCGGTCACGGTGACGATACGCGGAAGCTGGGCGTCGTTGGGATGAAACGAAAGCTCCGAGGGCGAGACCACACCTTCGGTGGGGTCGGAGCTCTCGAGACCGATGGTCACCGTGTCGCCGGGAGACGACCGGAGCGAAACGGTGAAGGTGGCCGTACCCCCCGCCTCCGTGGTGGCGAGTCCGTCGGTCGAGCCCAGGACGAATCCCGGCACTCCGCCGCAGCAGACGGGAACCGTGGTCTCGATATTCAGGCTCCAGCCGTTGCTTACGACGCCGCCATCCAGGAAGAAATCGTCGATGACGTAGAGACTCCAGGTCCCGTTCGGATCGACGCCGGTCAAATCGCCGAGAGTCGTGACGTAGGGACCCGAGGGAGCGACCTCCGTGAAATCGTCGGAAGCCCCCTCGTAGTTCGAGAGCCGGTACTCACCCGCGACCAGCTGACCTCCGTCCGGGGGCGCCGCGGTCGCGTCATCGTCGAAGGCCAGATCGATTCCTTGAACGCGGCCGCCGCCGCCGGCGTCGGACATCAGGACCGCGCCCCGTCCGTTCGGCGCCACCAGGAGCAGGTCGAGGTCGTCGGGAAAGGCATGGGTCATACCGTGAAGCCCGACGCGAAGACCGCCGACTTTCCCGGTCATGCCCGAGACCTCGATCGTGGACGGGTAGGGGCTCGCGGGCCCGCCGGCGGAGATGTGGACGGGACTCTCGTTCGCCCACGTGGTCGAGATCCCGGAGGGGACCTCGAGCCCGAGGTCGAACGCGAATCGCACGGCTCCGATGTCGACGCCGCCGTCCTGGAGCGAGAGCGTCGCGAGAACCTCTCCGCCGCAGTCCCCGTCGGCAACGAACGAGAAGCTGCGGGAGACGGCGGCCGCCCCGGCCTGCAGGCTTCCGAAGCTCTGCGGGGCGCCCGGCGACGTCACCCCGCCCGTAGCCTCGAGGGTCGCGACGACCTCCGTAGTGTCGGCCAGCCCGACGTTCCGGAGAGAGAAGTCCACGGTGACGAGCTCCCCCGGGTCGAGGACGCCGTTTCCGGCGCCGCACTCTTCGGCCGCGATAGCCGCACCCGCGCCCACGACCGCCGGGCGGGCCACCTCGTCGCCGTTGTAGACGACCAGAGCGAAGTCCTGATCGAGCGGTCCGCCGACGTTGGGCACTCCGTCCGAGTTCACGTTGGTCGCGGTGACCAGGACCGTGAAATCCCCCGCGGTGCCCGGCGGCAGGAAAACGCTCTCGACGTTGTTGCGCAGGTCCGAGGCTCCGCCTTCGATCGACCACGCTCCGGAGAAAACGTTTCCCTTGTAGGTGACACCAGAGACGATGACGGCGAGATCGAGATCGTTGTTGAACGCGGGCCCGGTCGTCGAGCCCGGAGCATCGGTCCAGGCGAGCGTCACCCGGAACGATCGCGACGGATCGGCGATGGTCCCGGTCACGACCGCGCTCTGGCCGCTAGCGGTGAAGAGATCCTGCGGACGCTGATCACGAAGGACACGCGGCGTCCCGTCGAAGGCGACGCCGAGGTTCATGGCACCCATCCCCTGGCTGCCGGAGAACAGCGTGTCGTTCGCCCCCTCTCCGTCGAGATATCGGGCCGAGCTCAAGAGGAACGCCTTGGTCATCGCCGGGCTCGGCGGGGCCAGGCCCTGGTTGATGAAGTGCTGGCGTATGAGAGCGACGCCGCCGGAGACGGCGGGAGCCGAGTGGCTCGTTCCCGAGGAAGTCGAATAGAACTCCTGTCCTTCGGGAAAGAAAATCCCCGAGGCGCTCCCGCACATCCCGGTCCCATCGACACAGGGGTGCGCCTGTCCGGTCGCTCCCGGCGTCGCCGACTGATAGACGCCGCCGCTCACGTGCGTTCCCGGCGCGACCAGATCCGGCTTGATGCGTCCGTCCTCCGTCGGCCCGCGGCTCGAGAAGTCGGCCATGTCGTCCGCATCGTCGGCGCCGCTGTCGTCGAGGCCGCATCCGTCCGCATCTCCGTGGAAGTGGACGTTCTCGCTCGCGCCGACGGTGATGACGTTCTTCGCCGTCCCGGGAGAGCGGAGTCCGTCGACTCCTTCGTTCCCGGCGGCGACCACGATCACCAATTCCTGGTTGCCGGGAGCGGATACCGCCGCCCCGACGGGCTGGGCATCGCGAACGAGCGCGTCGTACGTCTGCGCGGTGACGTCGTAGGCTCCGTAGACCAGACCGCCCCAGCTGTTGCTGCTGATGCGGGCCCCGTCGCGGTAAGCCCGCGACTCCATGTCGGGAAAGTCCGGGTAGGTGTAGTTCGGAGCGAAGATGACCGACGAGCCGACCCGAACGAAGGGAGCCACACCGAGGCCGTAGTGAAAGCCTTCCGCGTCGGCGAAGGGAAAGCCGAGCCCGTCGTTGTAGCCGGCGATGATATGGGCGTTGATGTTTCCGTGGCCGTCGCACCCCTCGAGCGTGTCCCCGAAGACCGCCTGGCCCTCGAGCCGGTTGTAGATCACGCGGCTCGCGGCGGCGGGGTTTCCACCGACGTAGAGGCCCGGGTGATTGGGGTGCGTGGTCGCGTTGTCGATCCCGCTGTCGGCGACGTCGATGGCGAAGCCCGACTGGGAGAACTGATCCTGCGTGAAGCCGCTCGCTGCCAGGAAGTCGAGATAACCGGGGCTCCCGGAGAGGTCCCCGGCCACGATCTGACCCTGGCGCTCGTCCGCCTTCTGCGGCACGACGAACGGCTGGATCGAGACCACGTCGGGCCGGGCGGCCACCGCCTCCATGTCCGCCGCACTGAGCGGGACCACGAGATTGACGTAGTTCCGCACGCGGAACTGGCTTCGAACCGCGCCGCGAGACCGGGCGCGCACCAGAGCGATGGTGGCGGTGTTCGTCGGCGCGTCGCTTACCAGCTGCACCGCGTAGAGATCCTCCGCCTGCTGCGTTTCGGCGCCGGGTCGCTCGAGCCGATGCCGGCGAAGAGAGCGGAGAAGCGCCGCTCTAAAGGCCCGCGGGTGAACTTTGTGCTCGTTTCGATAGGGCGCCTGCCACTGGATGAAGCGAGTGGAGCTTTCGAGATCGGCGAGCGCGCCCATACCCGCTTCGTCCCCGTAGACGAGGTAGGCGTTGTGAGGCAGGTAGGTGACGACCTGGACTCCGGTTTCGCGCAGCGCGGCGAGCCACTCGGGCTTGGAGGGACCGACGAGCTGGACGATTTGCATGCGCTTCCCGTCGAATCTCTCGCGACGGGCGCTTCTCGAGGCTCTCCCTGAGGCACTCTCGGTATCCACCGGGCCGCTGTTCAAGAGGATGAAGCGATACTCGTCGACCGGCTCGACCGCGGGATTCTCCCGAGCCTCCTCCGCGGCCGCGCCTGCCGGAACTTCATAAAGAAGATATCCCCCGTAATCGGCGACGAGTCGCCCTCCGAGCTGGTCGAAACGGCGGGCCACTGAGCGGTCCTTGATGCGCATCTTGAGCCCCCGCGCGCCTTGCGCCTGCACGACGGGCACGGGCTCCGGTGTCGGCTGGGAGCCGACGAGCCAGGACAGGACAATGGCCACAGGAGACAGCCAGAGAAGGCGGAGCCCAAGCCGCACGGCTCGCAGCGCTTTGCGCGTCGAGGACAGTCGCATGGACGACCCCCTTTTCCAGACCCGAAAGCAGTCCGGCTAACGGCGACGGATTATAACGTTGGGTTCGAAAACCGTAGCACAAAGGAGTCAGGATGAAAAGCGATCCCGCGCACTGAGGGTGTCGACATACGGGTGGACGCCCGCCCCTGGGTCTGATAAACCGCACTCCATGAAGTGGCACCTGGTTGTCCTTGCGAAGCCTCTGATACTTGCGGCTGCGTCCCTCGCAATGGCCCAGACGGGCGGAAGTCCGCCCGCGTTCCTGGCACTGAGCGGCGTCTCGGCCCGTGAGTACGTTCTTCCCGCAGGGTATGCAGCTCGTCCGCTCGGGGCGTCACGCCCGCTTCGGGCTCCGGTGGGAGCGGTATCAGCAGGTCCAGGGCGGCATTCCCGTCCTGGGGGCGGAGGTCACCCTCCTTCGCGGCCGAGACGGGGACGTGGTCCTGGTGATCGGAGACTCCTATCCTCCGCTGGCACCCACCAACCGGGCGGTCCTGGGAGGATCGCGCGCCCGCGCTGTGGCCGAGCGCGAGATTGGCCGCGAGGGCGAGTGGCAGAATCACCTCATGATCGACCCCGAGTCGAGGCGCCTGTTCTATCGAGTGGAGAGCCGGCGCTTCGCGAGCCGCTGGCACTTCTGGATCGACGCCGAGACCGGACGGGTTCTCCGCCGCTACGACGGGCTCAACACCGGAGAGGGGATCGGGGTGAAGGGCGACCTCAAGGATCTCACCGGTCTCACCACTCTCCGCGGGCAGAAGTTCGAGCTGCGATCGGGGAACGGACGTCAGACTATCCGGGACGCGCGGAGCCGCCCGTTCTCGCAGGTCCTGGCCGCCCTGCTCCCCGCCTCGCTCCTCGGTCGAATCGCCTCGGATCCGGACGATCAATGGACGGAGCCCGGCCGCACGTCGCCGGGCCAGGGCGCCCTCGTCGACGCCGCCTACTACGTTTCCGTGGCCGATGCCTATTACCAGACCGTCCACGGCCGCGACAGCTTCGACGACGCGGGCATGCCGATCACCGCCGTCGCCCACTTCTCGTCGGACTTCAGCAACGCCTTCTGGAACACGAGGTACATCGTCTTCGGCGACGGCGACGGCCGATCGTTCGCCGAGTTCTGCGGCGCCCTGGATGTCGTCGCCCACGAGTTCACGCACGGCGTCACCCAGTTCACGTCGACGCTCCTCTACTTCGGAGAGCCGGGAGCGCTCAACGAGTCCTTCTCCGACATCATCGGGAGCTCCGTCGAGTTCTTCGCCGAGGCCCGCGGCCTCGATCCCGCGGGGACCGCGGACTGGCAGGTCAGCGAGGACATCGACCTCCGATCCGACACCGCGCCCGGATTCCGGAACATGGCGGACCCGGCGGAGGACGGCGACCCCGACCATTACAGCGAACGACAGATCGGAGGAGCCGACAACGGCGGGGTTCACACGAACAGCGGGATCTCGAACCACGCGTACTATCTGCTGGTGAACGGAGGAGCCAACGCCGGGGAGTCCCGCGGCCACACCCATTCCGGCCCCGTCGTGAGCGGCGTCGGCCTCGCCACGGCCGAGCAGATCTTCTATCTGGGATTCACGAGCCTGCCGCCGCTTGCCAACATGTGTCGGGCTCGTCTCGCGACGGAGGCGTCGGCGGAGGCGTTCTTCCCGGCAGCGCTTTCGTCGGTGACGGATGCGTGGGAGGCCGTGGGAGTTCCTGTGGACTGCGGACGGAGTGCAACTCCGTCCGGACGCAGTTCAGAATGAAACGCTCCTGAAAAGCAAAAAACAATAGGCATCCCGCGTCCAGGGCGTGAGAGTCCCAGGCCGAGTGCGCGGTCTCACTCTCGCAAAGTGGTTTTTGACTCAATTCGAAAACAACCGCCCCGTTTGGGAGGAAGATTCCAGGGATCGTATCGAAGACTACTGGCTCGGTTTTTGCTATGGGTGTGTCCGAGGCCCACGGTTGGGAATGGGGGATAACATGAAAAATCGATTTGGGTTCGGTGTCATTCTCGCTTTCTTCGCGACCAACGCAGCAGGATCCCTGGTGCCATTCGATGACATATCCGTCGTCGGAACGATGTGCTCGACGTGCGGTTCCTATGACGTCGCCCCGGAGAACACGCTCGACGGGGATGATTCGACGTTCTGGGTCGGTAAGAACAACCTTCAGATCGGCGATTTCGATATTCTGGCCTACAATTTCGCTCGCCCAGTACAACTCACTGCCGTGAGTCTCCTGATGGGTGGGGGGGACCCATTCTTCGAGCTCTATACGCTCGGCGAGCTCGAAATCCAGACGTCGACCGACACGACGAATGGTTTCGATGGAACCTGGACTACGACCGGGTCTCTGCCCGGAAACACGCCGGACTTCGCGGTCACGGTCCCGATCAACGCGACCACAGAATGGCTCCGACTCCGTCCGGAGTATCACGGCCTCGGTGCTCTGGGTACCTCGCCCGCGTTCTATCTCCGCGAAGCTTCCTTCGACGAGCGCCAGGTAGCAGCGCCAGAGCCAGGCGCCATGATGTTGCTCGTGGTCGGCGGCCTGGGAGCTACGGCGTTTCTGCGCCGAAGAGTCTCCAGAACCTGAAGGAGAAACCGTTGGTGAGCCGAGCGTGAAGGCAGGGCTCCGTACGCGGCCCAAAGAGCCGCGGATGAGTGCGCCGGGATCCAGAGTGGTTTGGAGAGTTTTATTGGTCGGGGCGAGAGGATTTGAACCTCCGACCCCCTGGTCCCGAACCAGGTGCTCTACCAGGCTGAGCCACGCCCCGACCTTGCGAACGCGGGTGAACGGGTTAGTCTACCTCGGAATGGAGGGCTCTGGGAAGGACCGCTATCGATCCCCGTTGAATCGCAGGTTCCACGACTGCAGCTCCTCGAGGACGTTGTAGGCGGTGAAGTCGAACTGGAGCGGCGTAATCGAGATATAGCTGTCGCGGAGGGCGGAGATGTCGGAGATGCCTTCTCTATCCGCCTTGCTGAATCCCTGCTTGACCCAGTAGTAGATCCGGGAGGCGGGGTCGATCTTCTCCTCCACCTTCGTCCAGGAAGGCCGGTGCCCCTGGCTGGTGATGCGGACCCCCTTGACCTTCGAGCTCGGGCACGTTGACGTTCAGGAACGTCCGGCGGCTCCATTCCTTCTTCCCCGCGAGGGCGGGGAGGATCTGCGCGGCGAAGGCGGCGGCGTGGGAGTAGTCGGCGGCGCCGTCCTTGCTCGCGAGAGAGACCGCCATCGAGGGGACGCCAAGCATGGCCGCCTCTCTCGCCCCGGCGACGGTGCCCGAGTAGGCGATGTCGTCGCCGACGTTGGCGCCGCGATTGATTCCCGAGACGACGACGTCCGGAGGCTTGGGGAGGAGCTTCACCACCGCGAGGTTCACGCAGTCCGCGGGTGTTCCCTCGACCTTGAACATCCGATGCTCGACGTGCTCGAACCGCAGGGGCTCGTGGATGGTGAGGGCGTGGCTCACGGCGCTCATCTCGCGGGCGGGGGCGACGACGGTGACCTCGCCCACTTCGCGCAGCTTCTCGGCGAGCGCGCGGATGCCCGGGGCATCGATGCCGTCGTCGTTCGTTACCAGGATGTCGAGAATGGCAAACCTCTCCTGAATGCGGAAATGCCGGCAGCGGGAATGGTCGGGACGGCGGGATTTGAACCCACGACCACTTGCACCCCAAGCAAGTGCGCTACCAGGCTGCGCTACGTCCCGAAGCCATTCCGCTCGCGGCGCGTTCTAGTCAATTGTCGCGCGTCGGAAGCGCGAAGGATAGCACGCGCTGAAATCGGCGGTCAAAAAAACCCGGCGGTGCCGGCGCCGTCAGTCTTCCTTCCGCTTCGAATCGTGGGCGTCGATGAGCTCCAGTATGCCTTTCAGCTCCGCGCGGATGGACAGGATTTCGTCCTTGAGACCGTCGTTCCCCGCGGCGGCCACGACTTCCGGGGGTGGCGTGGTCGTCCCGGCCTTCATTTGCTCTTTCATCTCAAGCTCCAGTTTCTTCTTTGCCCCGGCGATAGTAAAGCCCTCCTCGTAGAGCAGGGTCTTGATGCGGAGGATGGTCTCGATGTCGCGCCTCCGGTAGATGCGCTGACCGGAGTTGTTCTTCGCGGGAGCCAGGGCGGGAAACTCCGACTCCCAGTAGCGCAGCACGTAGGGCTGCGTGTCCGTGAGCTCGCAGACTTCTCCGATCTTGAAGAAGAGCTTGCTCGGGATCTTCCGTTCCATCGGCGGCGCGCTCGTCCTTCGCCTTCCTATTCCGCTTCGGACGAGAAGCCGTTCTGAAAGGTCTTCGAGGGACGAAAGACGACAGACTTCCTCGGCTGGATCGTCATCTCTTCTCCCGTCTGCGGGTTTCGCCCTTTGCGCTTCTTCTTGTCCCGCACCAGGAACGTCCCGAACCCGCTGATCTGCACCCGATCTCCCTGACGGAGTCCTCCTTTGATGAACTCGAGGATGATGTCCACGAGCACCGACGCCTCCTTGTTGGAGATGCCGCCATGGCGCTCATAGACGACGCGCGCCAAGTCTGCCTTGGTCATGGAAGGATGGAATCCGGCGTTCCGCCCACGGGTTCAGGGAAATTGGTTAAGTCGTGACTTTAGGACTCAGAAGGCCTGCAGATTCAATCGAATACCTAAAGTATTATATGAGATCCAAACGTCGAGTCAACCACGATTATTGGACTTTGTGGTCTGGCGACGCCGGATCGTGACTCGAATCGGCGTTCCTTCGAACCCGAAAGCCTCGCGGAGGCGGCGGGATAGATAGCGGGGGTAGCTGATGTCGAGATCCTTCTGCGCCTTGTTCGCGAAGACCAGGAACCGGGGCGGCACGACCCCCGCCTGCGTAATGTAGAACAGGCGCGCTTCCTTGCCGTCCTTCGCCCGGGGCGGGAGCTTGGCTACCGCGCCGTCGAGAAAACGGTTCAGCTCGGGGGTGGACACCTTCTTGAGCTGCTCCTCCCGGACCCGGCGGATGCGGGGAAAGATGCCTTGAACTCCTCGCCCCGACTTCGCGGAGAGGAACACCACCGGGGCGAAGTCGAGATGCGGAAGGTCTTCCCGCGCTTCCCGCTCCAGCTCCTTCGCCTTCTCTTCCCGTTCCTCGACCACGTCCCATTTGTTGAAGACCAGCACGACGCCTCGGCCCGAGTCGGCGATCTTCCCACCAATCGAGGCATCCTCCGTGGTGACCCCTGCCGTCGCATCCAGGATCAGGAGGACGATGTGCGCGCGCTCGATGGCGCGCTCGGCGTAAATCACGGAGAGCTGGTCTGCGAGGCCCGGGAGCTTTGCCCTCCGGCGGATTCCCGCCGTATCGACGAAGCGATAGGGCTGGCCCTCGACCTCGACCAGGGTGTCCACGGCGTCCCGGGTGGTCCCGGCCACGGGGCTCACGACGGCGCGCTCTTCGCCCGCGATACGGTTCAGGAGAGAGGACTTGCCGACATTGGGGCGGCCCGCGATGGCGATTCGGATTTCGCTCGACGACTTCCCCGCTTTCGTCTTCGACCGCGGGGAGCTTCGAGGCGATGGCATCCATGAGCTCCGCGACCCCGAGTCCGTGCTCCGCCGAGATCTCGAAGAGATCGGGAAACCCGAGACGATGGAACTCCATAGCCTCGGCGAAGCGCCCCTCGCTATCGATCTTGTTCACCGCGAGGAGGACTCGCTCGCCCAGAGGCCGGAGCTTCGATGCCAGGTAACGCTCCTCGGGAAGAAGGCCCGCGCGGCCGTCGACGACCCAGCAAACGAGATCGGCGTCTCCGATCGCGATCTCGACCTGCGCCGCGACCTGTTCGTCCAGTGGAGTCGCGACGGATTCCAGAACTCCCCCGGTGTCAACCACCTCGAACGTCTTTCCAGCCCATTCGACCGAGGCCTTGTTGCGATCGCGCGTCGAACCGGCGACGGAATCGACGATCGCTCTTCGCGAGCCGCACATGCGGTTGAAGAGCGTGGACTTGCCCACGTTGGGCCGCCCGACGATGGCGACCTGGGGCAGGCGCTTCTCCATAAGTCCTCAGTTTACCGTGATTTGAGGCGCCATCCGACACCGGGCCCGATGTGCGCCAATAACCCGAACGTTTAGAGCACGATAAAGGGAAATGTCCCTTGACAGCCGGAAGGTCGGCTCCTATAATCACACCGTATCCCTCCGGAGGTCAATATGATAAAGGTGGACATCATCAACGAGGTGTCCGCTACCGCAAACATCACCAAGGTAAAAGCAGAACAGGCGGTGGAAGCGGTGCTCGATGCGATGAAGAACTCGATGCAGCGAGGCGAGCGCATCGAGCTTCGAGGGTTCGGCGTGTTTCAGGTGAAGCCCCGCAAGAGGGGCATCGGCCGCAACCCGCGCACGGGAAAGGAAGTGCGGATACCTCCGGGCCGCACGATCCGATTCAAGCCGGGCAAGGACCTGCAGAACATCCCCTGAGCTCGCAAGGTTTCGTAAGGCAGTTCCTCGCCGAGCGCGTCGTTCGTGAGGGATGGGTCCTACCCGCCATCTTCTTTCTTCTCACCGTTCTATCGACTCTCTACGTCGGCGGCGTCCAGGGGATCGCCTACTGGTCGCCGGAGCTCTTCCAGAAGGAAGCGTCCACCCTCGAGGGACTTCGCGCGATCGCCCTCTACGGAGCGCCCTTCAGCTTCACTCTCCTGGCCATCGTCTTTTCACACGAGATGGGGCATTACCTCGACCGCCAGGCACTATCGAGTGAACTCGACGCTTCCGTTCTTCATTCCGTTCCCTTTCTCTCTCGTCGGCACGTTCGGGGCGTTCATCATCATCAAGTCGCGCTTCCCTCACCGGAAGGCCTGATCGACATCGGTCTCGCGGGGCCATTCGCCGGCTTCCTGGTGGTCCTCCCGGCGCTCGTCGTCGGCATCGCGACCTCGAGACCCGGCCCGCCGCTGCCGCCCGAGACCAGCATCAGCTTTGGCGAGCCCCTCCTCTTACAGTGGTTCTCTTCGCTGATATGGCCCAACCTTCCCGAGAACTACGACCTCTACATAAGCCCCATCGGGCTCGCCGCCTGGTTCGGCCTCCTGCTCACGGCGCTGAATCTCATTCCCATCGGTCAGCTCGACGGCGGACACGCGTCCTACGCGCTGCTGAGAACCCGTGCGCATCGCCTCTCCGCCTGGGCGTTCTTCGCATTTCTGCCCATGGCCTACTTCGGGCCCTCGTGGCTCTTCTGGGCGCTCCTGCTTGTACGCCCTCGGGATCCGTCGGCCTCATCCGCCGACTCGGATCGACGACCTTCCCCCGCCCCGGAGCCGATACGTCATGGGGGTTCTCGCGCTCGTGGTCTTCGTACTGTGCTTCACGCCCGAGCCCATCGTCGTCGACTGGGCGGACATCTGGGAGGGTCTGAAGGAGCTGCTAACGAGTTAGATACTCGTGGAGCAGACCGTGGAAGAAGTGCACTCCGTTCTCGCGGCGAACCGATAGCCGCCCGCGATCGTAGGTGCGCGATCGCAGACCCTTCTGGACCGAATTGGAGATCGCCACGTCCTCGAGCTGCACCTGGTGGCTGAACGCGACGGCGGATTCGAGATCCTCGCTCTCGAGTCCATACCACTCGAAGATGGTGAGGGTACGCTCGTGGTCGAGAGGGATGACGGCGTTCGCCTGTAGGCTCCCCGGGTAGAAGTTCAGCATCAGGCCCGGGAACACCCAGTAGTAGAGGACCGCGGCGTCCTCTGCGCTCTTCGGCGCGCGCAGGGGAGCGATCTGGGCGGCGTGGTACCGGTAGGCTTCCACCCGGTACTTCTCGTAGTCGAGCTCGCGGTAGAGCGCGGGGTGGATCATCGGAATGTGATACCCCTCGAGGTAGTTGTCGACGTAGATCTTCCAGTTCGCCT
This sequence comes from uncultured Acidobacteriota bacterium, assembly GCA_963716925.1. Lineage (GTDB taxonomy): Bacteria > Acidobacteriota > Vicinamibacteria > Marinacidobacterales > SMYC01 > DAISKN01. Next base: position 184,552 of record CAVQUX010000010.1, read on the forward strand.
CGACCAGGTACTCGCGGCGCTCGCGGAACTTCATCCTCTCGATGGGAAACCCGGCGCGCTCGACTTCTTCCGCGATCGCGGGCGCGGTCTCGCGGAACGAAGGCCCTGGCCCCTGCGAGGTTCGCGAAAACCAGAGGCCCCCAGTCTTCCACCCTCACCTCCGGAAGGCAGACGTCGTCGATCTCGAAGTCCGTCGACGCCTTCCATCTCCGGCGCGCGCCGAAGTCTTCCGTCGAGACCGTACGTCCAGCCGTGGTACGGGCACTGGAGGAGCTTGCCGCTTCCTTTTCCCTCCGCGATGAGAGCGGCGCGGTGCCGGCACACGTTCGAAAGCCCTCGAAGCCGGGAATCGAGATCGCGCGCCACGACGATCGGCTCGTGAAGAAGCGACGCCGCGAAGTAGTCGCCGGGGCGGGAAACGTCTTCCGCGCGTCCCACCCACTGCCAGGTGCGCCGGAAGATCCGCTCGCGCTCGCGCTCGAGAAACGCGGGTCCAGATACCAGCTCGAAGGAATGGTCGTGGCCTTCGAGAGCTTCGTCGGCTCGTAGTCGTTCAACCCGATCTCCTATTCGAGCCGAATCGCCCGCACGGGGTCGATGCGGCCCGCCCGCCTCGCGGGCACGAGGGTCGCGAGGAGCGCCACGGCGAGCAGCAGCATGGGAGTGACGGCGAAGACCGAGGCATCTCTCGGGTCGACTCCGAACAGCACGGCCTCCATGACATGGCCGCCAACGTACGCCGCGAGGAGACCCATTGCCACTCCGAGCGCCGCCGGCTTCAGACCCTGGGCCAGCACCAGGCGCGACACGCTCCCGCGCTCGGCGCCGAGCGCGAGCCGGAGACCGATCTCCCGGGTCCGGCTCGAGGCGGCATAGGCAACGACGCCATAGATCCCGACGGCCGCGAGCGCCGCCGCCAGACCGGCGAAGGCGGCGAAGAGGGCGAGGTGGAACCGCATGGGAGCGATTTCGCGATCGAAGACCTCGGCCATCGTTTCGACCCGGTGGACGGCGACGACGGGATCCATCTCCCGCAGGATCTCGCGAACCGCGGGGAAGATCGCGACTCGCGAGCGGCTTCGAATCGCGACCGTCATGTGCTCCGGTCCATAGTGCCCGTGAGGAACGTAGATCCCCGGAACCGGATCCTCCGTGAGTCCGTACTCTCGGACGTCCCTGACCACGCCAACGATGCGCCACGCCGGCGAGCCATAGCCAAGGTCGACGGTTATCGTCACCTCGCGGCCGAGCGGATCCTCGGCGGGGAAATTCTCGCGTACGAACGCCTCGCTGACGACCGCCACCGGCTCCGAACCGAAGTCGTCCGCAACCGTGAGCCCGCGGCCTCTCACCACGGCGATTCCCATCGTTTCGAGGTAGCCGGGACCGATCGAGTGGATCCAGGCGTCGTGCTCCTCACCCCGGGGCGCCTTCGGGCGACCGGCGACCAGAACTTCCCCGCTCGCATGGCCGCGGCCGAGCGGAGGGCCCCAAACCGATCCGGCGGAGTCGACTCCGGGAATCGCCCGCACCCGCTCCTCGAGCTCCCGATAGAAACGGCGCACCTTCTCCAGTGTGTCGTAGCGCGCCTCGGGGAGAAGCACCGTCAACCGGGATATGTTCTTCGAATCGAAGCCCGGGTCGACCTGGTAGAGCGCGGTGAAGCTCTTGAGAAGGAGCCCGGCGCCCACGAGGAGAAGAGCCGCGAGAGCGGTCTCGAGCGTGAGGAGCACGCTCCGGAAGCGCTGCCGCGGCGGAGCCCCGGCGCTCACGAGCCCCGAGCGAGCGGGGGCTCGAAGAGTCAGGAACGCGGGAGCCACACCGACGAGAAGGGTAACCACCAAAAGCGTCCCCAGGGTGAACGAAAGAACGCCGACGTCGATGTCCACCTTCTCGATTCGGGGCAGCGCCGGAGCGAGACGAACGAGCAGGTCGAGACTGGCCGCCGCCAGCGCGAGCCCCAGGGTTCCGCCCGCGGCCGCCAGAAGAAAGCTCTCGATGAGGGTCTGCGCCACGAGCCGACCTCGACTCGCCCCGATGGCGGTCCGAACCGCCATCTCACCCGCTCTCGCCGACGCTCGCACCAGAAGAAGGCTCGACACGTTGGCGCAGGCGAGCAGCGTAAGGAGCCCCACAGCGCTGAGCAGGAGCAGAAGTCCGGGGCGAGCTTCCCCGACGATCTGATCCTGCAGGGAGCGGAGGTAAAACGTCGTCCGGGTGTTGGTGTCGGGATAGGCGGCCTTCAGGTTCGACGCCAGTCGATCGAGCTCGGCTTGCGCGGACAGAACGCTGGATCCCTCGCCCAGGCGGCCTACCCCGCGGAGAAAATAGCATCCGCGACCGCAATCCTCCGGGCGATTGCGCAGCGGGACCCACAGCTCGATCCCGTTCGGATATCCGAACCCGTCGGGAGCAACGCCGACGATCTCGTACGGAGAGCCATTCAGAGTCAGCGTCTCTCCGATGACGTCCTCCCTCGCCCCGAGTCGGGAGCGCCAGAACCCGTACCCGACCACGACGACCGCGGGACCTTCCGGGCCGAGCTCGGAGCGCGCCAGGTCCCGCCCCAGAACCGGAACCGCCCGGAAGGTCTCGAGAATGCCAGCGGTCACCCGCGCGATCTCCAGAACCTCGGGCTCCCCCAGCTCGGTAAGGGTCATGTTGGTGACGCCGTAGCCGACGAGCCGCTCGATCGACTTCACGCCGGATCCGATATCGGCCAGATCCGGTTGGGAAAGGGTCGAGAGGTTGCCGTACGACCCCACGAAAACCGTCACCAGATTCTCGGGCTCGGCGTAGGGAAGCCGATCGAGCAGGACCGCTTTCACGACGCTCACGATCGCGGTGTTCGCGCCAATGCCCAGGGCGAGCGTCGCGATCGCCGTCAACGCGAACGATGGACGCTTCCGGAGAGAGCGAATCGCGAAGCGAAGTTCTTTCAGCGAGACTCCGAGCCAGGTGCCCATACCCGATTTCCTCCTCGAGGGTGCGACGCGGGATCTGCGGTCCTCGATTCGCTCCCGGAGACCGGTGGCGACGAGATTCACCGAAGCCCGCGCGACGAACGCGAGCGCGGCGGCCTTCCCTTCCCTTCGCCGCTCGCCGTAGCGAGCCGCGAGGGTCTCGAGCATGGAGTCGGAGAAGCGCTCCCGGAACCGCTCGGGATACCAGTAGAGCGCGGCTCGAAACCAGAGTTCGGCGAGCCTCGTCATTTCGCTCCCTCGGGAAGGATTGCGCGGCTCCTGGCGATCTCGACGGCGGACGCCAGTCGTTTCGCCTCGGCCTTCAGAAGCGCGCGGCCCTCTCGGGTCAGCCGGTAGTAGCGGCGCGACCGCCCGCGATGCACTCTCGGCGCCACCGCCGGGGCCGGGGTTTCCTCGACGAACCCGGCGGTCATGAGCCTCGCCAGCACGCGGTAGAGCGAGCCCACCTCCGGGCTCACCAGCCCCTCCGACTCCGATTCGACGGCTTTCAGAATGGCGTATCCGTGGAGGGTTCCTCCGGCGAGGACCAGGAGGACGTGAAAGTCCACGGCGCTCAAAGGCACGCCCTGGCCGGCCTCCCGCGTGTTTGCAGGCATGGAGCATATATACTCCACGCCTGTATGTAGAGCAAGCCAAAGATCAAGACAAGGTCACCGGGTCCACGTCCACGGTCATAGCCCGCAGAAGGGCTTCGTCGGCGAGCAGGGCCCGGACCGCGTGCCGGGCGCGCGCGTGCTCGCGCCTCGGGACCTTCAGAAGGATCTGAGAGCGGTATCGGCCCGCGATCTTCGAGCGCGCGGCGAAAGCCGGGCCGAGCACCCTCACGTTCTCGGGAACCCCTCTCTTCAGGACGGCGGCTGCGCGGCGGGCGAGCGTCGCCGCTTCCGCCATCGAGTCGCCCTCGACCACGAGGTTCAGGAGGCTCACCACCGGCGGATACAGGAGCGCGCGGCGGAACTTCCGCTCCGTCTCGAAGAAGCCTTCGAAGTCCTGGGCGCGCGCGAACTGCAGGCTGTAGTGCTCGGGAGCGAACGCCTGGATGATCACTTCCCCCTCGCGCTCGCCTCGTCCCGCCCGTCCCGCCACCTGCGTCAGGAGCTGGAACGTCCTCTCGGCGGCGCGGAAGTCCGGCGTCGAGAGCCCGCTGTCCGCGGCGAGAACGCCGACGAGGGTGACCGCGGGGAAGTCGTGCCCCTTCGCGAGCATCTGCGTTCCCACCAGGAGGTCGATCTCCCGGGAGGCGAAGCGCGAGAGGAGGGCTTCATGGCTTCCCTTCCTTCGCATGGTGTCGCGGTCCATCCGGGCGACGCGGATCCCAGGGAAGAGCGACTTCAGGAGCTCCTCGACCCGCTCGGTCCCGTAGCCGACGAGCCGGAGGTACTCTCCCCCGCAGGTATCGCAGCTTTCGGGGGCCCCGCGCCCAAGCCCGCAGTAATGGCAGACAGCGAGGGTCGCGCTCCGGTGGAGAGTCATCGCGACGCTGCATTCGGCGCACTGGAGAGCGAGCCCGCACTTCCGGCAGAGAAGCTGTCCCGCGTATCCCCGGCGGTTGAGGAGAACCATCGCCTGCTCGCCGTCCCGGAGCCTCGCGGCGATGGCCTCCCGGAGCGGAGCCGAGACGACGACTTCCGGGCCTTCTTCACGAACCACCTCCCGCATGTCGAGCAGGGTGACGCGAGCGAGCGGACGGTCGCCGATGCGATCGGGAAGGGTCAGGAGCCGATAGCGCCCTTCGACCGCGTGGCTGTAGGACTCGAGAGACGGCGTCGCCGAGCCCAGGACCACCACCGCGCCGTCGTTTCGCGCGCGCACGATGGCGATGTCGCGGGCGTTGTACCTCGGAGTCTCCTCCTGCTTGTAGGAGCCCTCGTGCTCCTCGTCGACGACGACGAGACCGAGACGCTCGACGGGGGCGAGCGCCGCCGCGCGGGCGCCGACGACGACTTTCGCCTCGCCCTGGCGGATCCGCCACCACTCGTCGCGGCGCTCGCCCGCGCCGAGGGCGCTGTGGAGGATCGCGACCTCGCCGCGGAATCGGGAGTGGAGGAGAGCTCCGAGGCGCGGTGTGAGCGCGATCTCGGGAACCAGCATCAGAACCGAGCGTCCTCGAGCGAGCGCCGTCTCGGCCGCGCGGAGGTAGACCTCGGTCTTGCCGCTTCCGGTCACTCCGCGAAGGACGAACGGCTGGAACTCGCTCGCGGCGATGGCGCCCCGGATCGAATCGAGAGCCTCTCCCTGGGCGTGCGTGAGGGAGACTTCTTCGCCGACGTCCGAAGGGGGGAACCTTCCCCAGGGGCTTCGACGGGACTCCTCGGCCAGGATCTCGACGTAGCCTTTCCTCGCCAGGGCTCCGAACGGGCCCGCCTTTCCGAGATCGAGCTCGTTCCGGATGGTGAACAACGAAACCGGGTCGGTCGAGGTCGAAAGGAGCGTAAGGATGCGGGTCGCCGCGGGCCGGAGCCTTCCCTCTCGAAGAGCGCGGCTTCCCTCCTCGGTGATGCGGGCGACCCGGATCGTCCGCGCGCCTCCTCCTCCCGGGTGCGTTCGCTCGACGAGGCCGTTCTCGACGAGCTTCCCCAGGGCTCCCGTAACCGATTTCTTCCCCAGCGCTCGCGCGAGTGCTCTAGCGCTCATCGGCCGTGTCAGCGCCTCGAGGATCCGGGAGACGGCCGGGCTCACCGCGGAAGCGTCCGCGGACTTCGCTCTCTGAAACAACACGCGCTCGGCATGAGGGGTCTCGGGAGGGAGCATGGCGCGGCAGACCAGACCCGGCGCCGCCAGGTAGTAGTCGGAGATGAACCGCGCGAGCGCGAGCTGGGAAGGGCTCAAGACCGGCTCTGGATCGACCAGTGCGGAAAGGGGCTTCAACGTCATTCCCGCGGGGAGCTTCGGCTCCTCTTCCAGGATCTCGAAGATGCAGCCGATGAGAGACCGGGCGCCGAAGCGCACGCGAACGCGATATCCAGCTCCGGCGCGCGCGAGCGACTCGGGAATCCCGTAGGAGAACGTCTGCGGCAGCGGAACGGGGAGAGCCACCTCGGCGAAGGCCACGAACGGCCCGCTCGGCAACGTTCTAGCCCTCGGCCAGCAGCTTCCGGATGAGCTTCATGTCGTCCCAGCACTCGCGCTTCTTTCCCGGATTGCGCAGAAGGAACGCGGGATGGTAAGTCGGGACGAGCTTGGCGCCGCGGTAGGAGAAGATGCGGCCTCGAAGGCGCGTGATGCCCTCGTCGGTTCGGAGGAGGTTCAGCGCCGCCACCCGCCCGAGGGCGCAGATCACCTTGGGCCTCACGGCGTCGATCTGCCGGTCGAGAAACGGACGGCAGGCTTCCGCCTCGTCGGGCTCGGGCTCGCGATTGTTCGGCGGGCGGCACTTCACCACGTTCGCGATGTACACCTGCTCCCGGGTGAGATCGATCGCCTGGATGATCTTCGTCAAGAGCTGTCCGGCCGCGCCCACGAACGGAATCCCCTGGCGGTCTTCCTCCTGGCCGGGGCCCTCGCCGATGAACATCAGATCGGCCTTGGGGTTTCCCACTCCGAAGACGATCGTCGTGCGCTTCCCGGAGAGCCGGCAGCGCGTGCACTCCCCGAGATCCGCCCGGATCTCCTCGAGGGTCTCGCTCCGGGCGGGAGCCGCCGAGACGGCCTCGGGCTTCGGCGCTTCGGCCTCCGTGCTCCGCGAGAATCCCAGGCTCGTGAGCGAGCCGTAGAATCGAAGGCGCTCCCGGATCTCCTCGAAGACGAAAGTCCTATCGTCGGCCACGATAGTCCCGGATCTCGTCGAGGATCTCGTTCGCGAGCGCGAGCTTCGTCATCAGCGGCAGCTTTCGCACGCCGCCGTCGGCGCGAAAGAGGGTCGCCTCGTTGGTATCGGCCTCGAAGCCGGAGCCCGGGCGCGAGACGTCGTTGGCGACGATCAGATCGAGCTTCTTCTTCGCGAGCTTCTCGCGGGCGTTGCCTTCGAGCGATTCCGTCTCGGCGGCGAAGCCCACGATCGTCTGCTCCCTCTTCCTCACCCCGGCGACGGCCATCAGGATGTCGTCGGTGCGGACGAGCTTGAGCGCGAGAGGCTTTTCGTCCTTCTTGATCTTCTGCGGCGCCTCGACCTCGGGCCGATAGTCGGCGACCGCGGCGGCCATCACCAGCACGTCGACGCCGTCGAGACGCGCGAGGATCGCGTCCTTCATCTGCGCCGCCGTCTGGACGCGCACCGTCTCCACCCCGTGAGGCTCCGGCTCCGCCGAGGGCCCGCTCACCAGGAGCACCCGCGCTCCTCGCTCCCGCGCCCTTTCGGCGATGCGGAAGCCCATCTTCCCGCTGGAGCGGTTGGTCAAGACGCGCACCGGATCGAGCGGCTCGGCCGTCGGTCCGGCGCTCACGAGCAGTCGGAGACCCTCGAGGTCCCTCGAAGCGGCGAGGCGCGCGTCCACCCTTCGTACGATCTCCTCGGGCTCCGCCAGTCTTCCTTTCCCCATCCAGCCGCAGGCGAGCCAGCCTTCGCCGGGCTCGACGATCGCAATCCCGCGGGATCGCAGGATCTCCAGATTGGCTTCGACCGCGGGGTGAGTGAGCATGTTGGTGTTCATCGCCGGCGCGAGCATCGTGGGGGCGCGGTTCGCGAGGGCGAAGGTGCTGAGGAAGTCGTCGGCGATCCCGAGGGCGAGCTTCGCGACGACGTCGGCGGAGCAGGGAGCGACGAGGAACAGCGCGCACTCCTCGGTGAGGGAGATGTGACGGATTCCATCCTCGCGCACCGGGCCGAAGAGGTCGGTTACCACCGGAAGCTCGGAGAGCGTTTCGAGGGTGAGCGGGGTCACGAATTCCCTGGCGTTCTTCGTCAGGATCACCTGGACCTCGTAGCCGCGCTTCTTCAGTCCGCGGACGAGCTCCGCCGATTTGTACGCGCCGATGCAGCCCGTCACCCCGAGGACGATTTTCAAAGGCTTCATGTCCGGAAAGACTCGACTATGGGACGAAGGCGCTCTTCCAGAAGATGCGGCCTGGCCCTCTCGGCGAGCACGATCGACTTCAAGAGCTCCGCGGTCTCCTCGATTTCGTCGTTGACCAGCACGTAGTGATAGTCCCGGTAGCGCTCGATCTCCCTGCGGGCGCCCGCGAGCCGGCCTTCGATGACCTCAGGGGAATCCTGCTTTCTCCCCCGGAGCCGCTCCTCGAGGACCTTGAACGACGGGGGCATCACGAACATCGTCACCGCGTCGGGTGCGGCCTTCCGCACCTGGTCCGCGCCCTGGACGTCGACGTCGAGGAGAATGTCCTGTCCCTGGGCGCGATTGCGCTCGGTCTCCACCTTCGAAGTTCCGTACAGGTTGCCATGGACCTCCGCCCACTCGAGAAACTCCCCGCTCCGTATCTTCTCCTGAAACCGGTCCCGGGTCACGAAATGATACTCGACGCCGTCGCGCTCCCCGCCTCTCGGGGCCCGGGTGGTGTAGGAAACGGAGAACCGGAGATCCGCGAACGAAGCCAGCAGCTTCTGCACCAGCGTCGTCTTCCCCGAGCCCGACGGGGCGGAGATCACGAAAAGGCATCCGCGTCGCGGGCTCATTCGACGTTCTGCACCTGTTCGCGGACACGCTCGAGCTCCGCCTTCATATCGATGACCCGCCCGGAGATCGCCGCGTCCTGGCATTTCGAGCCGATGGTGTTCACCTCGCGGTTCATCTCCTGAACGATGAAGTCGAGCTTCTTCCCGCAGGGCTCGGAGGCGGCGACCGCGCTTCTCCAGAGAGCCACGTGGCTGCGAAAGCGAGTGATCTCCTCCGCCACGTCCGCCCGCTCCGCGAGACGCGCCACTTCGGAGGCTATCGCCGTGGGCTCGACCGCGGACGCCAGGAGCTCCCGCACCTTCGCTTCCAGCTCGGCGCGCTTGGAGTCCCGGGCGTCGAGAGAAGCCTTCTCGATCTCGTCGAGAGCGTGCGACAGGGAGCCCATCCTCGACTCCAGGTCGGATGCCATCGCGGCCCCTTCCGACTCGCGCATCTTCTCGAGCGAAGCGATCGCGAGGTCCATCGCCCGGTCGATCGCCTCTTCCACCCCGGACGCTTCGGTGAGCTCGCGCTCCCGGACCGAGAACGCCGGAGTGAATGCCACGAGGTCCGAGACCGAGAGCGTCGATTCCACTTCGAGCTCGTCGCCGAGGCTCCTCGCGAGGCGGACGAACTCCTTCATCAGGGGGCGATCCACCTGGATCTCCTGGTTGCTCTCGGAAAGAGCGCTCACGTGGAGGGTGACGTCCACCTTGCCCCTTCCGAGCGATTCCGCCACGCGATCCCGCACTCGCTTCTCGTAGGCGAGAGACGCGTTTCCCTGGGCCCGCAGGCGCACCTCGAGGTAGCGGTGGTTCACGGTCCGGATCTCGACGGTGGCTTCGTAGGAGTCGGTCGAAGCCGAAGCCCGCGCGTAACCGGTCATACTCTTCAGCACGCGGTTCTCCCGGGAAGAAAACGCAAGGGCGCAAAGGCGCAAGGACGCAAAGAAGAAAAAACATCTCCCCTCTTCTTTGCGCCTTTGCGTCTTTGCGTCTTTGCGTTGAGTCTCCCCGTCTTCATGTCTGGCTCGTGACCGGGACCGGATCGGCTCCCAGAGAGAACTGCAGCTGGTACAGCCGCCGGTAGAGGCTCGTCGATCTCCGGATGAGCTCGTCGTGCTTCCCTACTTCCTGGATCCGTCCGTCCTCGATCACCACGATTTGATCGGCGCGTCGCACGGTCGAGAGCCGATGGGCGATGACGATCGTGGTCCGGTTCACCATCAGGTTCTCGAGCGCCTGCTGGACCAGGGCCTCGGACTCGGCGTCGAGAGAGCTCGTCGCCTCGTCGAGCACGAGGATCGGAGGGTTCTTGAGGACGGCTCGGGCGATCGCGAGCCTCTGCCTCTGACCGCCCGAGAGCCTGGAGCCTTTTTCGCCCACGACCGTTTCGAAGCCCAGGGGAAGCGCCTCGATGAACTCGAGGGCGTTCGCCGCGGCCGCCGCCTTCCGGATCTCGGCGTCGGCGACCGTCTTGAGGCCGTAGGCGATGTTGTTCTTCACCGTATCGTTGAAAAGGATGACCTCCTGGGTCACGAGCCCGATCTGACCGCGCAGGGACGAGAGCGTCGCCTTCCGGATATCGATCGCGTCGAAGAGCACCGCTCCCGCCGTAGGGTCGTAGAACCGCGGGACCAGACTCGCGAGCGTCGACTTCCCCGCCCCGCTCATTCCCACGAGCGCCACCACCTGCCCCGCTTCGATGACCAGGTCCACGTGCTCGAGCGCCGGACCTTCGCCGTCGTCATAGGCGAACCCCACGTCGCGGAACTCGATTCGCTTCGAAAGCGACGGGATGTCGACAGCGTCGGGCGCCTGCTGGATCTCCTGCTCGGTGTCGAGGACGGCGAAGATTCGGGTCGCCGCGGAGAGCGCCTGTTGGAACGTCGCGTTCACCCGGGAGAGCTTCTTCACCGGCGTGTACATCATGAATAGCGCCGCCATGAACGAGGTGAACTCTCCCGTCGTCATCTGCCCCTGGGCGATGCTGCGGCTTCCGTACCAGATGGCCGCCGCGAGCCCGAATCCGCCCACCAGCTCCATGATGGGCGGCATGATCGAGATCACCCGGGTGATGCGCATGTTGCTCCGGAAGAGCCGGTTGGTCGCCTTCTCGAAGCGCTCGGTCTCGAAAGCCTCCATGCGGAACGCCTTCACGATGCGGCTCCCGGAAATGGCCTCGTGCAGGATGTTCGAGATATCGCGCCAGCGCTCGAGCCCGGTGTCGGTGATCCGCCGGAGCTTCCGGCCGAGGGTAACGAGAGGATAGACGGCGAGAGGCGCGGTCACCAGGCAAACGACGGCGAGCCGGAAGTCGTAATAGAAGAGAAGGGCGCCGTAGCCGAAGAGGGCGAAGCTCTGCATCAGGAGATCGCCCAGAGCCTCCGAGACCGCCTGCTGAATCTTCTCGACGTCGTTCGTGATGTGCGAGATGAGGGTTCCCGTCGACTTGCGTTTGAAGAAGCTTACCGACTGCCGGATGACGTGCCCGTAGAGTCGGTTGCGAAGGTCCATCACCGCGCGCTGGCCGACCCAGCTCATGAGGTAGGTGGCGAAGTAGGAGAAGAGCCCCTTGACGGCGTAGAGGACGACGATGAGAGAGCCAATGAGCCCCAGGTTGACGTGCTGGATGAGGACGTCGTCGAAGACCGGCTTGATGAGATAGGCGAGCCCGGCGGAAGCGGCGCCGTAGCCGAGCATGGAGACGCAGGCAAGAAACAGCCGCCCGCGGTAGGGCCAGGCCTGGGACAGGAGGCGCCGGAGGTCGTTCAAGAATGCACGCTCGAAGCTATGCTATCAAGATTGAAGCGTTCGGATCGCCCTCGCGAGCCGTTCGATCGCCTCATCGATCCGGTCCTCGGGAACGAAGCTGAAGGCGAGCCGCATGAAGTGCTTGCCGCTCCGGTCCGCGAAGAACGGAGGTCCGGCGACGAAGGCCGTTTTCTCCCGCTCGATGGCGAGAGGCAGGAGGACCTCGGTGTCGACGGCTTCGGGAAGCGCGACCCAGACGAAGAAGCCGCCGAGCGGATGGACCCAGGTCGTCCCCGGGGGAAAGTGGCGTCTCATCGCCGCCTCCATCCGGTCGCGCTTTCGCCGGTAGAGCTCGATCGCGCTCTTCACCTGGTCTTCGATGTAACCGTGGCGGCCATAGTCGTGGACCAGCCGCTGGGTGAAGGTGTTGGCGCACTGGTCCGTCCCGAGCTTCGCGAGACCGAGCTTCTCGACGAGGTCCGAATCCGCCGCCACCCAGCCGAGACGCGCCCCGGGAGCGAAGATCTTCGAGAACGTGTGGAGAAAGACGACGTTTCCCGGCGCGAGCGACTTCAGCGAAGGCTCGCGCTCCCCCTCGTAGCAGAGCTCCGCGTAGGCATGGTCCTCCACGATGGGAATCGAGGCCTCGTCGCAAATCGCGACGACTTCCCGCCTCCTCTCGAGACTCCAAGTCGCGCCCGAGGGATTCTGGAACGAGGGAATGACGTAGAGGAAGCGGGGCCGAACGCCCGTCCTGGCGAGGTCCTTCACTCTCTCCCGGAGCGCCTCGGGAACGAGACCGTTCGCGTCGGTGGCGACGGAGGCGATCCGCGCTTCCTGGCTCCGGAAGACGTGGAGCGCAGCCAGGTAAGTGGGCGCTTCGACGAGGACCGTAGCTCCCGGATCGAGAACCGCCATCGAGACGAGGTTGAGGGCCTCGATACCTCCGGAAGTGACGATCACGTTCTCGACGTCGACCGAGACCCGCTCCAGCACCCCCATGCGCTCGGCGATCCACTCCCGGAGACGGGTGAAGCCGGGGTTCGGCCCGTAGTTCAGTGCGCTCGCTCCCTCCTCGCGGAGAACCCTTTCCTGCGACTCGCGAACGCGATCCAGGGGAAAGACCGCCGGGTCGGGAAGGCCGCCCGCGAGCGAGATCACGTCGGGTCGCTCCGCGAGCTTCAAAACCTCGACGACCTCCCGGGAGGGTCCGAGGAGATCCATTCGGCGGGCCAGCGTCCAGGGCGCTTGCTTAGTCGGGGAATCCATCGGGAAAACGCTCCTTGAAGCGCCAGGCGGTCTCGACGATGCGATCCAGAGTCACGAACCGCGGCTGATACCCGAGCTCTCTTCGAGCCTTCGCCGAGGAGGCCACGAGACGCGCGGGATCGCCCGGCCTTCTTTCGACGATCTCGTGAGGGACTCTCCTGCCGCCGACCCGCTCGACCGACGCGATCACTTCGAGGACGGAGTGCCCTTCTCCGGTGCCGAGATTGAAGCTGTCGGAGGCGCATCCCTGTCTCAGACGATCGAGCGCCGCAAGGTGCGCGGACGCGAGGTCCTGCACGTGGACGTAGTCCCGGATGCAGGTGCCGTCGGGAGTATCGTAATCGTTCCCGAAGACCTGGAGTCCCGAGCCCCTCCCGAGCGCCGCGTCGATCGTGAGCGGGATGATGTGGGCCTCGGGACGGTGGTCCTCGCCCAGCTCGCCGCTCTCGTGAGCGCCGGCGGCGTTGAAATAGCGCAGGTTGACGTGGCGGATCGGGTAAGCCATCTCGAAGTCGCGGAGCGCGCCTTCGAAGGCCAGCTTGGTGCGCCCGTAGGGGCTGATGGGGTTCTGAGGGTGGCTCTCGGAAATCGGGAGATCGATGGGTGTTCCGAAACTCGCGCAGGTGGAGGAGAAGAGGATCGAAGGAACCCGGCTCCGAACCATCGATTCGAGGAGATGCAGCCCGCCGACCACGTTGTTCCGGTAGTACTTCCCGGGGTCGCGGACCGACTCGCCCACGTAGGCTTTCGCGCCGAAATGGAGGACGGCATCGAACGGCCCGCGGGAGAAGATCTCGTCCAGCACTTCGACCGACGCCGGCTCGGCCAGGTCGGCGCGAACCAGCTCGGCTCCCTGGAGCGCAGTCCGGTGTCCTTCGCTCAGATCGTCGAGGACGACGACCTTCTCCCCGCGCTCGAGGAGCTCGCGGAGGGTGTGGGAACCGACGAAGCCCGCGCCGCCGGTGACGAGCAGTGAGCCGCGGGAGCCCACCCCTCAGCCCCGGCCAACCCCGAAGTAGGCGAATCCGAGCTCTTTCAACGTCTCCGGGTTGTAGATGTTCCGTCCGTCGAAGACCACGGGGCGGCGGAGGAGCTTCTTGATGCGGTCGAAGTCGGGCTCACGGAACTCGTTCCACTCGGTGACGAGCACCAGGGCGTCGGCGCCTTCGCAGGCGTCGTAGCTCTTCCGGCAGTACTCGACGCGACCGTCCACGTCCGCGAGCAGCGCTTTCGCTTCCCTGGTGGCCTCGGGATCGTAGGCCCGCACCCGAGCACCCTCGCGGACCAGGCCGCGGATCAGCGAGAGAGCGGGCGCTTCCCTCATGTCGTCCGTGCGCGGCTTGAACGCGAGGCCCCAGAGGGCGACGGTCTTGTTCTTCAGGTCTTCGGCGAAGTGCTGCCGGATCTTCGAGAGCAGGAAGAGCTTTTGATCCTCGTTGACGGCTTCCGTCGCTTCGACGATCCTGAGCTCGAGTCCGGCGTCGCGGGCGGTGCGAACCAGGGCGCGGATGTCCTTGGGAAAGCACGACCCGCCGTAGCCGACGCCGGGAAACAGGAACGCGTGGCCGATCCTCCGGTCGGAGCCGACCGCACGGCGCACCTGCGAGACGTCGGCGCCCACCTTCTCGCAGAGTCGCGCGATCTCGTTCATGAAGCTGATTCGGCTCGCGAGCATCGCGTTCGCCGCGTACTTCGTGAGCTCCGCGCTCTCCGGGTCCATGACCAGGATGGGGTTTCCCGTTCGCACGAACGGCCGGTACAGCTCCTCCATGAGCTCTGCGGTCTCCGGCTCATCGGTGCCGATCACCACCCGGTCAGGCCTCAGGAAGTCGTCGATGGCGGCGCCTTCCTTCAGGAACTCGGGGTTGGAGACGACGCCCACGGAGTACTCCGTGGCGGAGGCGATGGTCTCCTTGACCTTCCGGTTGGTCCCCACGGGGACGGTGCTCTTCAGGACCACGACCTTGCGCTCGTTCATCGCGCGCGCGATCCCCTTCGCCACCGAGAGCACGTGGCTCATGTCCGCCGACCCGTCCTCACCCTGCGGGGTCCCGACGGCGATGAAGAGAATCTTGGAGCTCACGACCGCATGGTCGAAATCGGTGGTGAACGAGAGGCGCTCCTCGGCGACGTTCCTGGCCACGAGCTCCGAGAGTCCGGGCTCGTAGATCGGGATCTCACCCCGCTTGAGGCGCGCGATCTTGTCCTCGTCGATATCGATGGCGATGACGTGGTTGCCGTTCTCCGCGAGACAGGCCCCAACCACCAGGCCCACGTATCCGGTTCCAAAGACTGAGATATTCATAATCTGTCGGGCTAGTGATTTTACGTGCGAAGAGCATCGGCGTCAAAGATCCTGGTGTAAGAAAGAGGATGGGGAGATGGTGGCGATAGGAGGATAACGACCAGGTCTTCATCCCCTAAACCCCCTGCCTCCGTAATCCCCCTTTTTGCACTCCCGGGTGGCACAGTAAGATTCGCGGCACGTGCTGAATCTCCCCACGCTTCTGACACAGATCGCCGTCATCCTCCTCGCCGCCCGAGGGGTCGGATGGATCCTCCGGCGTTTCCATCAACCGCAGGTCGTGGGAGAGATGCTCGCGGGCATCTTGCTCGGGCCGTCGCTCCTGGGTCTCGTCGCGCCCGGCGCCGCCGCGGCGCTCTTTCCCGCGGAGAGCCTTCCCTATCTCGCGGCGGTGAGCCAGGTGGGGGTCGTGATCTTCATGTTTCTCATGGGTCTCGAGGTGGAGCCAGAGCGACTGCGCGGCCGAGGACCCGCTGCGGTCATGACCAGCCAGGCCGGCATCCTCGTTCCCTTCGTGAGTGGGGTCGTCCTCGGCCTGTTCCTCTATCCCAAGCTCGCGCCCGAAGGCGTCGAACGAACGCACTTCGTCCTCTTCATGGGAACCGCCATGAGCATCACCGCGTTTCCCGTGCTCGCTCGAATCCTGGACGAGCGGGGACTTTCGAATACGAGCCTCGGCACCATGGCGCTCGCGAGCGCCGCCGTCGACGACGTGGCCGGCTGGTCGATCCTCACCGTGGTGGTGCTTCTCACCCGCGCTCAGGAGATCGGGCTCTCGGTGGCGACCACCCTGCTCGGCCTCGTCGCCTTCGCCGCGGCCCTCCTCCTGCTGGCGCGGCCGATCCTCCAGAAGTCGGCGGACTCCTTCGTGCGCCGCGGCGTTCTCAGCAACGATCTGATGGCCGTGGTTCTCCTGCTCGCCCTCGGCTCGGCCATCGCCAGCGAGCACGTGGGAGTCCATGCGCTGTTCGGCGCTTTCGTGCTCGGCGTCCTCGTGCCGCGCCGGGCGGGCTTCGCGCGCGCCCTGGTGGCGAAGATGCAGGACCTGGTCGTGGTTCTGCTCCTCCCGATCTTCTTCGCCCTCACCGGACTCCGGACCCACGTGGGACTTCTCGCCGGCTTCGAGATGTGGGGCTACTGCGCCCTGGTCCTCCTGGTCGCGATCGCGGGCAAGCTCGGCGGGGTCTCGGCGGCCGGGCGCCTTTTCGGGCTCTCGTGGCGCGAGGCGGGAGCGCTCGGGGCGCTCATGAATGCCCGGGGCCTGGTCGAGCTCGTGATCCTCAACATCGGCCTCGAGATCGGCCTCATCTCGCCCTCGCTCTTCACGATGATGGTGATCATGGCGCTGGTGACCACGGTCATCACCACTCCGCTCCTCGAGTGGATCCATCCGTCCCCGGCCGCGGTGCTAACATCACGAGACGCATGAGCTCCCCGCTCGTCATCGGGATCGATTACCGCCCCGCGCTCTCCCGCGTGACCGGCGTCGGACGATACTTCCAGGGACTGGTCTCGGGTCTCCAGGAAATCGATCGCGAGAACAGCTACGTCCTGCTCTCGAGCTCCTTCAAGGAGCGGGCGCGGCCCGAGGCGCGTCCTCCCAACTTCCGGCTCGTGGATCGGCGCGTGCCCGTCGCCATTCTGAACGCGCTCTGGCACCGCCTCGAGCTTCCATCCTTCGACTGGCTCGCCGGCCGCGAGATCGATGTCGCGCACTCTCCCACTCCGCTGCGGCTTCCCTCGCGGCGAGCGCGCTCCGTCGTCACCGTGCACGACCTGTTCTTTCTCGATCACCCGGAATCGACCCTCCGCGAGATCCGGCGGGATTACCGCGACCTGGTGCGTTCCAGTGTGAAGAACGCCGACGCGATAGTGGTCAATTCCAGAACGACCCGGGACGACGTCGAGGCAAGGCTCGACGTCGCGCGGGACCGGATTCACGTCGTTCACGCCGGTCTCGACGAGAGCTTCCTCGGCTCCGCGCCGGCGCGAAACGGGAGCGGTTCGCCTTACCTCCTCACCGTCGCCACCGAGGAGCCCCGGAAGAACCTCTCTACGCTGCTCCAGGCCTTCGCCATCCTGAAAGGGCGGGGATTCGACGGTTCCCTGAAGATTGCCGGCGGCTCCGGTCTCGACACTCCGGTGGTGGTCGAGGCGATCGCACGGCTCGGCCTCGAGCGCGAGGTCTCGAGGCTCGGCTACGTCGATCCCCGGGACCTTCCTTCCCTGTACCGGAACGCGCGGGCGCTGGTGAGTCCGTCCCTCTGGGAAGGATTCGGCCTTCCACTCCTCGAGGCGATGGCCATGACCACTCCGCTGGTGGCCTCGGACATTCCCGTCCATCGCGAGGTCGCCCAGGATGCCGCGGTCTTCGCGCCCCCCCGGGATCCCGAAGGTCTGGCGCAAGCCATAGAGCGCGTCTGGACGGACGAACCCCTCCGAGCGACCCTGGAGGCAAAGGGCCTCGAGCGGGTAAGAGAATTCTCCTGGACGTCCTCGGCCCGGAGGATACTCGACCTGTACCGTAAGCTCGGAAACTCCTGATGCCGGCTGACGGCTGGTTACTGCTGTGGACCTGACCATCGCGATCGTGAGCCACAACGCGAAGGAAGAGCTCGCGGCGTGCCTGGAATCGGTATTCGCCTCGACCCATCTCGATTCCTACGAAGTCCTCGTCGCCGACAACGCATCGACCGACGGGACGGTAGAGATGCTGGTCGAGCGCTTCCCCCGGGTTCGGGTCATCGCTTCTCCCGAGAACCTCGGCTTCGGCCGCGCCAGCAACCTCTGCTGGCAGGAAGCGAAGTCGAGCCTCGTCCTGTTCCTCAACGGCGACACCGTAGTCTCGGATCGAGCGCTCGACCGGTTGGTGGAGGTCGCTCGAAAGCGCCCCGAAGCCGGAGCCATCGGCCCTCGCCTGCTCTATCCCGACGGCGAGATCCAGATGTCGTTCGGCGCCATGCCGGGACTCGCGTCGGAGATCCTGCAGAAGCTCTGGAACGCGGGCTACGCCCGGGGAAAGGGCCCGCTCCGGAGCGCGGTCCGCAAGCGGTACTCGCGCGAGCGCGCCGTCGACTGGGTCAGCGGCGCGTGCCTCCTCGCGCGGCGAGACGTCCTCGAGACCGTCTCCGGGTTCGACGAGAACTTCTTCCTGTACTCCGAGGACGTCGACCTCTGCGCCCGCATTCGGGCGACGGGAGCCCGGATCCTCTTCACCCCCGAGGTCGAGATCGTTCACCTCCTCGGGCGCTCGGTTTCGAAGAACCGCGACCGGGTGGTCTACGAGTCCCATCGAAGCCGTCTGTACTTTTACGAAAAGCATCACCGGCCCCTCGAGGTCCTGCTCCTCAAGCTCTACCTCGCGGGCAAAGCCGGGGTCCTATCGGTACTCCGGCCGCGCGACCGAGCCCTCTACGGCCGAATCCTTTCGCTCGCGCGGACCGGCGTAGAGCGCTGAGGGCGTCCACGGCGCAATCGAGGTCCGGCCGGTGCTCCAGTTCGAGAGGTGAACGACAATCCATGACGACGGCCCGGGAAGAGGTCGAACGGGTCTTCCGCGAACATTGGGGAAAGATTCTCGCCACGCTCATACGGCAGCTCGGGGACTTCGATCGCGCGGAGGAGGCGCTCCAGGACGCCGTCACCCGAGCGCTCGAGGTCTGGCCGGCGCGGGGGATACCGGAGAGCCCCGGGGCCTGGCTGGTGACGACGGCGCGCCACCGGGCGATCGATCGCTTCCGGCGGGAAGCGGTGTTCGCGACCAAGGCGGAAGAGCTTCGACGCACCCGCGAGCTCGAAAGCGCTCTCGAGGAGAACGAGGAGGAGACCATTTCCGACGACCGGCTCCGGCTCATTTTTACCGCATGCCATCCCGCGCTCTCGCTCGAATCGAGGGTCGCTCTCACCCTCCGCACCCTGGGAGGTCTCACCACCAGCGAGATCGCGCGCGCGTTCCTCGTCCCCGAGCCGACGATGGCCCAGAGGCTCGTTCGGGCGAAGAAGAAAATCCGCCTCGCGGGAATCCCGTACGAAGTTCCCGAGGCGCCGCGGCTTCCGGCGCGGCTCGATGCCGTGCTCGCGGTCGTGTATCTGATCTTCAACGAAGGCTACGCCGCCTCCGAGGGCGAATCGCTCCTCCGCCACGAGCTCGCGAGGGAGGCGATTCGGCTCGGAAGGCTCCTCGTCTCCCTGATGCCCGAGGAGCCGGAAGCACTGGGGCTGCTCTCGTTGATGCTGCTTCACGATGCCCGGAGGGCGGCGCGCACCACCGGCGATGGAGAGCTCGTGATCCTGGAGGAGCAGGACCGCACGCTCTGGGATCGAAAGGCCATCGCCGAGGGATCGGAGCTCCTCGACCGGGCGCTCGAAAGAAAGCATCCGGGGGTTTATCAGCTCCAGGCGGCAATCGCCGCTCTCCACGATCGAGCGCCCTCGCCGGCGGAGACCAATTGGACGGGGATCGCGTCCATCTATGCCGAGCTCCTGGAGCGCACGGGCTCGCCGGTGGTCGCCTTGAATCGAGCGGTCGCGGTCGGCATGGCCGAAGGCCCGGAGG
The DNA here is from genome assembly GCA_963716925.1 of uncultured Acidobacteriota bacterium. Lineage (GTDB taxonomy): Bacteria > Acidobacteriota > Vicinamibacteria > Marinacidobacterales > SMYC01 > DAISKN01. Next base: position 203,967 of record CAVQUX010000010.1, read on the forward strand.
CGGGCCTCCGCGAGATTCGGCGGATCGAGTCGTCGGGATCGCTGTCCCACTACCACCTGCTCTTCTCCGCGAAGGCGGATCTCCTCCGCCGGGCCGGTCGATTCGAGGAGGCGCTTCCCGAGTACGACAGCGCCATCGCGCTCGCGCGCAACGAGCGGGAGCGCGCGTTCCTCCGGAGGAGGAGGCTCGAAGCCGCCGCCTCCTTTGACAGCGGGAGCTTACGAAAGTAGAATCCACCTGTCGAATACCCCGTTCGGACAACGCGGATTTGATCCGCACGTGGGAAGGACTGCATGCCAGAGCAAACGTCGACGACGCCGCGGACGGTGCGCCGGCTCGTGCCAAGGCAGTCGGCGACCGTTGCCGTTTACCGCGGAGAGCAGCAGGTGGGCTACGGAATCCTGGCCAACGTCTCCGAGGCTGGGGCCTGCATCGTGACCGACAGCTTGATGGCGCCGGGCACCGACCTGCGGCTCAAGCTCTCCTTCTACCAGCAGCCGCGGCTCTTCGAGACCATCGCCCGCGTCGTCTGGAGCCGCGACGCGTCGGCCTCCGACCATGGCTTCGACGGCCTGCGGCTCCACGGACTGCGCTTCACCGTGACCTCGACCGTCGAGCGCTCGCGGCTGGTGGCGCTCCTCCAGAAGGAGGACTCGTTCGTCACGGTCTTCAAGCCCGAGGTCACCGAGTTCGACCGCCTCGCGAGCTCGCTCTCGAACGAGCTCGACGCCCTGGGCGAGAAGATGGACAAGAACCTGGGACGCGATTCCGCCTGACGGTCGCGCGCAGACGCGGTCACGGAAAAACCTTTCCTTTACGCCCGATTCCGGCTTCTGATATCTTGCTGCGGGGCCACCGAATGCGGATCGCCATCGACGTCCGCAAAATAAACGACTTCGGCATTGGAACCTACCTCAGGAACCTGATCCGGCATCTCCCTCGCCTCGATTCGAAGAACGATTACTCTCTGCTCTGCTATCCCCAGGACGGCGAGCTCTTGAGGTCTCTCGCGCCCTCCTATCACCATCACTTCGTCACGGCCCCCAACTACTCGCTCTCGGAGCACTGGAGCATCTCGCTCGCGCTCCGGAGAATCGACGCCGACCTGTTCCATGCGCCGCACTACGTTCTTCCCGCGCTGGTTCCCTGTCCGTCGGTGGTGACGGTCCACGACGTGATCCACCTGCTCTTTCCCCAGTACCTGCCCTCGCGATTCGCGAGCCGGTACGCCCGCGCGATGATCGGGAGCGCCGTCTCGCGGGCCCGCCTGGTGATGACGGTGTCCCAGGCATCGAAGAAAGACCTCCTCGGGTTCTTCGACGTCGACGAATCCAAGATCCTGGTGATTCCCAACGGCATCGACCCGGCGATGACCCGGGAGCTGACGGCGGCGGAGATCGAGCGCGTTCGGAAGAGGTTCCAGCTCAACGGAAGGAACGCGCTGTTCGTCGGCAACATCAAGCCCCACAAGAACGTGGAGCGGCTCATCGCCGCCTTCGCTCTCCTGCGCCGGGACCCGGCGCTCTCGGACGTCACCCTCATCGTGGTCGGAGACGACATCTCCAAGTATCCGGCGCTGCGGCGCAAGGTCGAGGAGCACGGCCTGAGGTCCCACGTTCGCTTCTTCGGCTTCGTCCCCGAAATGACCCTGGTGGCGCTGTACCGGGTCGCCGACATCTTCGTCTTTCCCTCGCTCTACGAAGGCTTCGGATTTCCTCCCCTCGAGGCCATGGCCAACGGCACACCGGTCGTCACCTCCAAGATCTCCTCGCTCCCGGAGGTGGTCGGCGACGCGGCGCTGACCGTGGATCCCTACAGCACCGAGGAGATCGCCCTCGCCATGAAGACCCTCTTCGGCGATGCCGAGCTGAGAGCGCGGTTGTCGGCGCGGGGACGCGAGCGAGCGAGATCGTTCTCGTGGGAGAAGGCCGTCGCCCGGATCCACGCGGTTTACATGAGGGCCCTCGGCCTCGACGGACCTCCGGCCCCGGCCTGACCAGCGGATGCGGGTCGCCATCGTTCACGACTGGCTCACCGGGCTCCGCGGCGGTGAAAAGGTGCTCGAGCTCCTTCTGGAGCTCTACCCAGACGCGACGATATTCACGCTCCTTCACGTTCCGGGATCCACCAGCTCCCGGATCGAATCGCATCCCATCCAAACGACGTTCATCCAGAAGCTCCCCCGCGTCGAGCGGCACTACCGGTGGTACCTCCCGCTCTTTCCACGGGCGATCGAGTCCCTGGACCTCTCGGGATTCGACCTGGTTCTCTCGAGCTCCCACTGCGCCGCCAAAGGCGCCATCGCGCCGAAGGGGGCCCTTCACATCTGCTACTGCCATACGCCCATGCGCTACGTGTGGGACCGCTTCGAGGACTACTTCGGGCGCGGATGGAAGGCGCGGATCGTCTATGGTCCCGCCGCGGGTCTTCTTCGCCGCTGGGACCGTACGTCCGCGAAGCGCGTCGATCACTTCATCGCGAACTCCCGCTACGTCGCCTCCCGCATTCGGGAGTACTACGGGCGGGAGGCCGACGCCGTGATCCCGCCCCCCGTCGATTCCGACTTCTACACCCCGGGACCGGAGGACGAAGGTCCCGAGCCGTACTTTCTCATCGTCTCCGCTCTCGTTCCCTACAAGCGGATCGATCTCGCCATCGACGCGTTCCGCGGGCGCTCCGAGCCGCTCCTCGTCGTGGGAACCGGCAGCTCCGAAGCCAGGCTCCGGTCCCTCGCCCCGGGGAACGTCCGATTCCTGGGCTGGCTTCCCGATTCGGAGCTGCGGCGCCTCTACCGTGGATGCCGGGCAGCCATCCTCCCGGGCGTCGAAGACTTCGGGATCGTTCCCCTCGAAGCGCTGGCCTGCGGCGCTCCGGTCGTCGCCTACGGCGAGGGCGGGGTCCTCGATACGGTCCTTGACGGAGAGACAGGCATCCTTTTCCGGGAGCCTACGGCTCTCTCGCTATCTCGTGCCATTGACAGGGTTTCAGGGCTGCGCTTTAATAAGGAGTCGCTCAGGAACTGGGCCCTTGGTTTTTCACGAGAGAGATTCCTCACGCAGATGCGCGAGTTCATTTCTTCGCGCACTCGAGACAGGTAACGTGCACGCAGCGAGGCGGGTTCCGATAACAACGAAGCGAGCCCGGCGCACTGATTAATGGTCAAGCACCAGAGTCGGTTTTGGGTCGGCGTCTACGTCATCGCGGACCTGGTCACCACCCTGGTCGCGTTCGCTCTGGCGTACTTCGTACGTTTCCACAGCGACCTGCTGAGCGTCACCAAGGGCGTCAACCCATTCACCCAGTACCTGTACCTGCTGCCGCTCATCCTGTTCTTCTGGCCCGCGCTCTTCTATCTGCACGGCCTCTACAGCTTGAAGCGGCTCCGCTCCCGGACCGACGAGCTGTTCTCCATCGTCTGGGCGGTTGCGATGGGAACGGCGGCGATGCTGTTCGTGGCTCTCTACGTGCGGGTCTACTACCTCTACGGGCCTCCCGAACAGTCCGGCCGCTTCGAGTACTCCCAGATCGTGCTCGGTCTCTTCGTCGGGTTCGACATCCTTGGCCTGACTCTGGTGAGAACCCTCATCCGGCGGGAGCGGGAAGCGCGCTGGCGCCGGGGGCTGGGCCTCCGGAACATCCTCGTCGCCGGCGCGGGCCAGCTCGGACGCACCGTCGCCGACAAGTTCATCGACCACCAGGAGCTCGGATTTCGCGTCGTGGGATTTCTCGACGATCGCCTCCGCGGGGAGTTCGCCGGACATCGCGGAATTCCCATCGTCGGAGGGATCGACGAGATCGCGGACGTCGTCGAGCGCATCACCGTGGACTCGCTCTACATCGCGCTGCCGCTCGAGGCTCACAAGAGGATCCGCGAGCTCGTGGCCTTCGCCCATCGCGAGGCGCTCGACGCCAAGGTCGCCTGGGACTACTTGACCGACGTTTCCATCCGCGCCGGCGTCGAGGACCTCGACGGAATGCCGATCATCAGCCTGTCGGAGCCGCCGATCCGCGGCTGGCACTGGCTGGCGAAGAGGATCATGGACATCGCCGTCTCCTCCGCGCTTCTCCTGCTGCTCGCGATCCCCTTCGGCCTCATCGCGCTCCTCATCAAGCTCACGTCGAAGGGACCGGTGCTCTACAAGCAGCAGCGCATGGGCCTCGACGGAAAGCCGTTCGTCATTTTCAAGTTCCGATCGATGTACGAGGATGCGGAGCGCGACACCGGACCGGTCTGGGCGGTCTCGGACGATCCCCGGCGGACCCCCGTGGGACGGTTCCTGCGGCGGTTCAGCATCGACGAGCTGCCTCAGCTGTTGAACGTGCTCCGGGGCCACATGTCGCTGGTGGGGCCGCGGCCGGAGCGGCCGGCTTTCGTCAAGGAGTTCAAGGAGCGCATTCCCCAGTACATGCTCCGCCACAAGGTGAAGTGCGGCATGACCGGATGGGCGCAGGTGAACGGCTGGCGCGGCAACACCTCGATCGAGAAGCGCATCGAGCACGACCTCTACTACATCCAGAACTGGTCGCTCGGCCTCGACGTCAAGATCCTGTGGCGCACCTGGCGCGCGGTACTTCACAAGCACGCCTACTGACACGGACGCCAACCTGATACACAACGACACTTTTCCGACAGCGGGCCCGGAACACCCCTTGCTCCCCGCGCGGAGCCTTCAGCTCATGGCCGCGGGGGTGGGGCCCCGCGGCACTCGACGAGGAGCGCGGGGAGCGAGCCGAGCGAACAGCGACATCGAGCAGCGGGGCCCGGAGGGCCCCCTCCTCCCCGCGCGAGGAGCGCGGCGAGCGAGCCGAGCGAACAGCGACATCGAGCAGCGGGGCCCGGAGGGCCCCTCCTCCCCGCGCGAGGAGCGCGGGGAGCGAGCCGAGCGAAGAGCGAGGCGAGCATTAATTAATGACCAGAGCGCTCATCACCGGCGCCGCCGGCTTCATCGGTTCCCACCTCGTGGACTACCTGCTCGCGCAGGGCCACGAGGTCATCGGCATGGACAACTTCATCACCGGCGACCGCGCGAACCTCGAGCACGTCCGTAGTCCACGATTCCGGTTCGTGGAGCACAACGTCACCGAGGAAATCCGGATCGACGAACCACTGGACTACATCCTTCACTTCGCGAGCCCCGCGAGTCCCATCGACTACCTCGAGCTCCCCATTCAGACGCTCAAGGTAGGATCTCTCGGGACGCACAAGACCCTGGGCGTCGCCAAAGCCAAGAACGCGAAGTTCCTCCTGGCTTCGACCTCCGAGGTCTACGGCGACCCGCTGGTCCATCCTCAGAAGGAAGACTACTGGGGGAACGTGAACCCCATCGGTCCGCGCGGCGTCTACGACGAGGCGAAACGGTTCGCCGAGGCGATGACCGTGGCCTATCACCGCTACCACGGCGTCGACATCAAGATCGCCCGGATCTTCAATACCTACGGACCACGGATGCGGGTCAAGGATGGACGGGCCATTCCCGCGTTCATCAGTCAGGCGCTGCAGAATCAGCCGATCACCGTGTTCGGAGAGGGCCACCAGACGCGGAGCTTCTGCTACGTGAGCGACCTCGTCGATGGGCTCTACCGGCTTCTCACGTCGCAGCAGAACATGCCGGTGAACCTGGGAAACCCCGCGGAGATGACGATCGAGGAGCTGGCTTCGACCATCCGCCGTAAGACGGGTTCGACGAGCCCGATCGTGTTCGAGCCGCTCCCGGTCGACGATCCCAAGGTTCGGCAACCGGACATCACCCTCGCGCGCAAGCTCCTCGGATGGACCCCCCGCGTATCCCTCGACGAGGGCTTGACCACCACCATCGCCTACTTCCGGAAGAAGCTCGGCCTAGCCGAGAGCTGACTCCTCTCGATGAAACTCCAGTCCGAGATCCTCGGCGGGGTGACTACCTTCCTCGCCATGGCCTATATCGTCGTGGTGAATCCCTCCATCCTCGCGACCGAGGGAACGGGGATGAAGTTCGAAGGCGTCCTCACGGCGACGGTGCTCCTGTGCTTCACCATGACGCTCCTCATGGGACTCTACGCCCGACTCCCGTTCGGGGTGGCGCCGGGAATGGGCATCAACGCCTACTTCACGTTCACCGTCGTTCTGGGACAGAAGGTCGCCTGGCCGGTGGCCCTGGGGATCGTCTTCTGGGCCGGGGTGCTCTTCCTGATCACCTCGATCACCCCCATCCGGGTCTGGATCGCGCAAGCGATCCCGAGCGGGATCCGCACCTCGATGGCCGCGGGCATCGGCCTGTTCCTGACGTTCATCGGCCTGCGGAACGCGGGCATGGTCGCGTTCGACCCGGTGACGTTCGTCCGGCCCGGGGCCCTCGACCATCGAGCGCTTCTCGCGATTCTCGGAATGGCGGTGACGCTCTGGTTCCTGAATCGAAAGAGCCCTTTCGCCTTTCTCGCCGGAATCGGCACCGTCACCACCACCGCCTGGTTGTTCGGTCTGGTGTCCGCGCCCGAGGCCTGGTTTCGCCCGCCCGACTTCGACAGCGTTTTCTTCAAGCTGGACGTCCTGGGCGCGCTCCGGCTCTCGCTCCTTCCGGCGATCATCGGGATCCTGTTCACCGATCTCTTCGACTCCATCTCGACGTTCATGGGGGTCTCGATGTCCGCGGGGATGCTCGACGAAGAGGGAAACCCCCGGAACCTGAAGCAGGGTCTCATCGTCGATTCCCTCGCCACGCTGGGCGCGGGCCTGTTCGGGACTTCCTCCGGGACCGCCTACATCGAGAGCGCGGCGGGGATCAACGCCGGAGCCAGGACGGGGCTGGCGTCGGTGGTGACCGCGCTCTGCTTCCTCCCCTGCTTCTTCGTGGCGCCGCTCGCGGGCGCCGTTCCCGCCTATGCCACCGCTCCCGTCCTGATTCTCGTGGGCGCCATGATGTTCCGCAGCGTCGCCGCCATCGACTTCAGCCGGTTCGAGGACGCGCTCCCGGGTTTTCTCACGGTTGCGCTCATCCCGCTGACGTTCTCCATCACCCAGGGGATCCTCTGGGGCTTCATCGCCCACGTGGGCCTCTACCTCCTCGCGGGTCGCCGTCGCGAGGTGAAGCCGGCGATGTACGTCCTCGCCGTCATGGCCATCGGCTTGCTGGTTCTGGAGCACGGCCGCTGGCAGTAGGAGGAATCGGGATCGGAGCGCCGCGGGAACTATGAAATAATCCCGGCGGTGGCGAGACCCGTCCTGTTTGCCCCGCGCGCGATCGGGCTCCTGATCGTCGTGCTCCTCTTCCTCGGCCTTCCGCTCATCGTACAGTTCTACACCGATTGGCTCTGGTTCGGTGAGGTAGGCTATCAATCGGTCTTCCTCCGCACCCTCACCGCGAAGGCGACGGTTTCCTCGCTGGTGTTCCTGGTCTCGTTTCTGGTCCTCGCGGTGAACCTGAGACTGGCCTTCGCCACGCTGAGACGACGCGACTTCGAGATCCTCACGCCCGACGGGCCGCGCTCGATTACGGTGGATCCGGGACGGCTCCGTCCGCTGACGTTCGTGGTCGCCGCCATCGCCGCCTTTCTGATGTCGTCCTTCGGGTCCGCGCACTGGGCGGAGTGGCTGTTCTTCTGGAACTGGACGCCGTTCGGAGAGACGGATCCCATCCTCGGTTGGGACATAGGCTTTTTCGTCTTTCGGCTCCCGTTTCTCCAGTTCGTCTACCAGGTCGCCCTCGGGCTGGTCGTACTGTCGACCGCCGGAGTCGTGGGGACTCACGTCTTCGCCGGCAACCTGGGAATCGAAGCGCGCCAGGGATTCTTCGCGCACCGAACGGCGATCCGGCATCTGTCGGCGCTCGCCGCCGCGCTCCTGCTGGTGCTCGCCTTCGGCGCATGGCTCGAGGTGCCCGCGCTTCTCACCAGCTCTTCGAGGATCCTCCAGGGCGCGTCGTACGTGGACGCCCACGCGCGGATTCCCGCCCTGCGCGCTCTCATGGCGGTGTCGATCCTGAGCGCGCTGCTCGCGGGGGCGCAGGCGTTCCGCCGGGGCTATCGTCCCATCGCCGCGGCAATCGGCCTCTATCTCGCGGTGTGGATCGGAGGAGCCCTCTACGCAGCGGTGGTGCAGCGCTTCGTGGTCGCGCCCAACGAGCAGGTCCGGGAGACTCCGTTCATCGCTCACAATATCGCCGCCACCCGGGCGGCGTTCGACCTCGATCAGGTGGAGGAGCGCCAGCTCTCCGGCGACGCGGTTCTCACCCGCGCCTCGATCGACGCGAACGCCGCGACTCTCGGAAACGTGCCTCTCTGGAATCACCAGCCGCTGCTCGACACCTTCGGCCAGATCCAGGAGATCCGGACGTACTACGACTTCGTCTCCGTCGACAACGATCGCTACCTCATCGACGGCGAGTACCGGCAGATCATGCTCTCGGCGCGCGAGCTGAACTCCGAGAGCCTGCCCAGCCGCACGTGGATCAACGAGCGGCTGACGTTCACCCACGGCTACGGCCTCACGCTCGGGCCCGTGAACCAGGTCACTCCCGAGGGGCTGCCGGTGCTCTTCATCAAGGACCTGCCGCCGGTGTCGAGCGTCGGGCTCGAAGTCACTCAGCCGGCGCTCTACTTCGGCGAGCTGTCGAACGACCACGTCTTCGTCCGCACCGCCACCGAGGAGTTCGACTATCCGCGGGGCGACGACAACGTCTTCGCGAGCTACGAGGGGACGGGCGGCGTCCCGCTCGGGGGGCTCCTGCGCCGCCTGCTGTTCGCCATCCGTTTCCGCTCGACCGATACGCTGCTCTCCGCCGACGCTCACTCCGGAGAGCCGCGTCCTCATGCACCGGCGGATCGCGGAGCGGGTGTCCCGGATCGCGCCGTTCCTCACGTTCGATCGGGACCCGTACCTCGCGATCGACGACGGCCGGCTGCGTGTGGATGCAGGACGCCTACACTACCACCTCGCGCTATCCCTACTCGACGCCCGCTCGGCGAACGTCAACTACATCCGCAACTCGGTGAAGGTCACCATCGACGCCTATCACGGCACGACGACGTTCCACCTGATCGATCCGCGCGACCCGATCGCGGCGACGCTCGGGCAGATCTTCCCCGACCTGCTCCAGCCCGCTCGAGGCCATGCCCGAGGGCCTGCGCGCCGCGCCTCCGCTATCCGCAGGGGATCTTCCAGCTGCAGGCGACGATGTTCTCGACGTTCCACATGACGAACCCCGCGGTCTTCTACAACAAGGAGGACCAGTGGGAAGTGCCCGCGATCGATCAGGAATCGCCAGTCGGTGCGCATGGAGCCCTACTACACGATCATGAAGCTGCCGGGTGAGGCGGGCCCCGAGTACATCCAGATGCTCCCCTATCACACCGCGGCAGAAGGACAACCTCGCCGCCTGGATGGTCGCGCGCAGCGACGGCGAGCACTACGGCAAGCTGATGGTGTTCCAGTTCCCCAAGCAGACGGTGGTCTTCGGCCCGCGGCAGATCGCGGCGCGCATCAACCAGGACCAGGTGATCTCGCCGCAGATCACGCTCTGGAACCAGCAGGGCTCGGAGGTGATCCAGGGCACGCTGCTGGTCATCCCGATCGAGGAGTCGCTCCTCTACATCCGCCCGCTCTACCTGCGCGCCGCCGGCGGGCGAATCCCCGAGCTGAAACGGGTCATCGTCGCCTACCAGAACCAGATCGTGATGGAGGAGACGCTCGAAGAGGCGCTCGAGCGCATGTTCCCCCACGAAGGCGCGCCGCCTCTCGCCGCGGCTCCGCCGCTGGTGACGGGGCTCGGCGCCCCCGAGGCTCCCGAAGCCGACGAGGCGGGAGACCTCCCGGCACAGGCGCGCGAGCACTACCGGCGGGCCATCGAGGCGCAGCGCCGCGGCGACTGGGCGCTCTACGGCGAGGAGATACGAAAGCTCGGCGAGGTCCTCGAGCGAATGAGCCTCGAGAAACCCGATTAGCGAGACCGCGGCGCCACCCGCTCATTCGACAGGTCTGAGGGACAGTCCCTTTACCTCACCCGCGCAATCGGCATATCATCCCCCCAAAGCGGGGACCCACATTGCCGCGTCGACAGTCGTTCGCGGTGCGCTCGTCGTCTCATCCGGCGGAGCTCGAGCGCGCCCTCAGGAAGCTGGCCTCGACCGCCGAAGCGGTGTTCTTGCGCGAGCCCGCGATCGACCCGAGCACCCCGGAGACGTCGGACCTCGACGTTCTGGTCTTCGGCCCCGTGGATGACCTCCTCCCCGAGCGAGTATTCCCGACCGGGCAATCGTCGGAGCGGGCCATCGATCTCATCTGGCTTCCGGCCGGAAGCCTCGAGGACCCCGAGGCGTTCGCGAAGCAGGGCGTTCTCGCGCATCGGCTGCTCAAATCGAGGGCGGTCCAGGATCCGACCGGGAAATTCGAACGGCAGAGGCGTCTCGTCGAAGGGGCGATGTTCGATCCCAGGGTCCAGAGGGAACGCGTCGCCGCCTTTCTGGACCTGGGATTCCTGACCGTCCGGGAGATCGGGATCACGAGGGACTTCCCGGCGCTCGCGCTCTTCTGGCTGCACATGGCTTACGCCGCTCTCATCGCCGCGCTCGGCGACGCGACCCGGACGCTCTGTCCCAACGTCTACAGCCGGCCTTTCGACTACGCCCCTCATCTCGAGGAGCGGACCCGCCTCAGCCTGGTCGGACCCTTTCTCTCCGCGCTCCACCTTCGCGTAGCCCTCGACGACGTCGTCGAAGCGCTGTGGCGCATCCACCGGGTCGTCGCCGACCGATTCCCCGAGCCGCCGTGGAAAGAGAACGTCCGCAGCTCGACGCGATACGAGTACCGCTACTTCCTGTCCAGGGAAGAGGTCGCCTGGCGCGTCGCCGCAGCGTCGGAGATGGCGCGGCGTGGGGGCCTCGCGAACGCCGTCTTCTACCTTCGCCTCCTCGCCTACTCTCTCGGTCGCATCCCATCGGTTTACCGTCACGCGCTCGAGGGCGAGGACGCCTCGTTTCTCCGGCCGCGCCGGGCGATGGGACCGGAGCTCCGGTCGCTCTGTCCCGAGATCGTGGACGATCTCGCACTCGTTCTCGGCGACGAAGCGACACCGGAACACGTGAGCCAGGCGCTCGAAGAAATACTGCGGCTGAAGGCCGAGACTCTTCTCTACCTCGAGTCGCGTGGTATCTCCCCTCCCGGGCTTCGAGAATGGAGACCGTTTCAATCCGACACCCAGGCTCTGAAGGAGGGCCTCGCGCATGTCCAAGACCGATGAGCTCTGTGACCACTGCAACAGCAAGATCGACTCGGTATTCAATCCGACTACCGGCACGAGGACCTTGGAACTCATCGCCGGCCAGCGCCTCGTTACCGAGTGCTGTTTCGTCGCCGACGAGATCCACTTCACCGGGAACGGCCAGATCGTCTTCGCGCCTCAGAAACGGGAGAAAGAATATTGCCGTGAGTGCTTCGTCATTTGCCGCAAGCTCGTGGTCAAGGGCGGCAACAAGCCCGGCGGTTTCAATCCCTGCGGACCGGACGACCCAGGATCGGATTACAACAACAATAACGCCATCACCTGGCTCGATCGCCTCACCGCGGCCGGGGCGGGCTCCGACCTTCTGCCGGCGGCGAACGGCACGTCGCACGACAAGAACGTCTGGTCCGACGTGGGACAGGGCAGCCCCCACGGCGCCGACGGAGGAGACGGAACCAACGGAGCGAAGGGAAACACCGGGTCCTCGGGGAAGAGCGCTCCCAACTTCGCGCTCCTCGCCGTCGAGGTCGAGATCGGCGCGGGCGACAACCTGACCATCGATTTCGACGGGCAGAACGGCGGAAAGGGCGGTAAGGGACAGGCCGGCGGCGACGGCGGCGACGGAATGGGCGGCCGCGACGGATCCTCCGACACCACCTGGCCGGGAACGGGCTGCGATCGCCAGCCAGGCAACGGAGGCAGCGGGGGCGACGGCGGCTTCGGCGGCGACGGCGGTGACGGCGGTGGCGGCGGGCGCGCCGGAAACATCACCATCGTGAGCACCGCGGCGAGCATCGCCGGCTCCGGTGTCTTCCTCGGCGGCAAAATCCACTACGTCAACGACGGCGGCGACGGCGGCGAAGGCGGAAAAGGCGGCAGAGGGGGGAAGAAAGGGACGGGCGGAAAGAAGGGGAAGAAGACGTCGGAATGCGACGAGGCGGAGAACGGCAACGACGGCGAAGGCTTCCTGACCCTGGAAGCCGACAAGGGATCCACCGGACCGCACGGCGGGGGCGGCTCGCTCGGGTTCGAGGAAGTCAAGACCGGCACCTGCGCCGACGCCATCCCCTTGCCGACATTGTCGGTATCGAGCGTCACTCCAAACAGCGGCACCCGGGGGGCGTCGGTGAACGTGACCATCGCCGGTGTGGGCTTCGCCCCGGCCGCCACCGTCGACGTCAGCGGGCTCGGGGTCACGGTCTCGAACATCGTCGTCGTGAACGCGACCACCATCACCTGCAAGTTCGACATCGGGGCGCTCGCGCCCCAGACGGCGCGTGACGTCACGGTGAAGAACAGCCTCATTCACCAGGCGACGCTCACCGGAGGGTTCTCCGTCGTTCCTTGATGCGGCACCCGGAGCTGGACTCCGCAATCGAGTCGGCAAAGAGCTACCTTCTGGCGCAGGCGCGGGAAGGCTTCCCCGAGACCTGTCATGTGATGTTCTTCCCGCGCCGCGCCGGCTTCCGCGTTCGGCGCGAGCGCCAGGCATCCGACGTCTTCGCCCGATCGGTGCTGGCGAGCGTTCTTCTCGACGCGGCGCAGCTGGACGAGGACGCGTCGTTCCAGAGAGCGATCGCGGACCTCGCCCGGCGGGAGGCCTCGCACGTCGCCGGCGCCCGGCTCGCCGACCGCGCGGGTGGCTGGAGCTACTTCCCCGATCTCCCGGAGCTTCCTCCCGACCTCGACAGCCTGTCCGCGGCTTTGATCCTCTTCGCCCGCGCGGCGCCGGAGAGCCTTCCCCTCTGCGACGAGCCCATCGCGCTCGCCCTCGAGGGCGCGAGCCCAACGGGCGCCGTCGAGACGTGGCTCATCTCGCCGATGGACGATCCCGGCCAGAAGCGACGGATGCGCCGTGGAGTCACCCGTTTCTGGGGAAACGAGATCGACGTCGAGGTCTGCGCCCGCTTCTACCTCGGGCTCTGGATGCGCGACTCCGCGCGCCATGGCGAGTTCGTCCGCCGCGGCGCGGAGCTCATCGCGGCGCGACAGCAGGCGAACGGGTCCTGGGAGGCCTCCTGGTACCACGGCCGGGCCTACGGCGCCGGACTCTGCCTGCGACTGTTGCGCGCGGTCGGGATGCAAGGAGACTCCGTCCGACGCGCCGTAGAGCTCTTGGCGTCCGAGCAGCGTGCCGATGGTGGCTGGGCGGTCTGGGGGGAGACCGACGCTCAGGAGACCGCACTCGCGCTATGGGCCCTGGGAGACTCGGCACCGGAGCCGGCAATCGAGAAAGCGATCGCGTGCTTGCTCGACTACCAGACGCGCGAAGGACATTGGAAAGGCTCGCCGTGGATAAGGATGGACGTGGGACGGGCGCGTGGACTCGAAGGCCCCACGCTCTCCTACGCGAGCGCGACCGTCACCGCGGGCTTTTGCCTCAGAACGCTCCTCTGGGCCCGGCGACGGTTCTGAAGGGTCGCCCGCGCGCCGCACTACAGCTGGCCCTCGGCGTGGCGACGGCGCAGGACTTTCTTGTCGAACTTGCCGACGCTGGTCTTCGGGATCTCGTCCAGAAAAACGACCTTGTCGGGAAGCCAGAAACGCGGGAACTCGGCAAGAAGATGGGCGGACAGCTCCTCGTGGGTGACGTCGTTTCCCCGACGAGCACGTACGACGACGGCGAGCGGGCGCTCGCCCCATTTCTCGCTGGGGACGGCGATGACCGCGGCTTCGCCCACTTTGGGATGGGCCATCAGAGCGTTCTCGAGGGCGACGCTCGATATCCACTCGCCGCCGCTCTTGATGAGGTCCTTGGTGCGGTCGGTGATGTGCATGAAGCCGTCCTCACCGATGGTGGCGACATCGCCGGTGCGGAACCAGCCGTCCCGGGTGAAATGCTCGGGGCCCGCGCCCAGCTTGAAATACTCCTTCGCGACCCAGGGCCCCCGAACCTGGAGCTCTCCCATCGTGACCCCGTCCCAGGGCAGCTCGGCGCCGCTGTCACTCACCAGTCGCAGCTCCACGCCCGCCACGGGATAGCCCTGCTTGGCTTTGACGTCCCATCTCTCGTTCTCGGGAAGCTCCAGATGCCTGCGCATCGGAATCGATACCGTGCCCAGGGGAGAGGTTTCGGTCATGCCCCAGGCGTGGAGCACGTTCACGCCCAGATCCTTTTCGTACCCCTCGATCAAGGCCCGGGGCATGGCCGCGCCGCCCACCACCAGGGCGCGAATGGAAGACAGGTCGCGCGGATTCGACTTGAGCTCGTGATAGAGACCGGTCCACACCGTGGGAACCCCCGCCGCCACCGTGACTCGGTGTCCGGCGATGAGCTCCGCGAGGCCATGGGGGCTCAGATCCGGACCCGGGAGCACCATCTCGGCCCCCGCGTTCGCGCAGGCATAAGGAAGACCCCAGGCCATGGCGTGGAACTGGGGTACCACCACGAGCACGACGTCTCGCTCCGTCAGCCCCAGCGCATTCGCCTGGCACTCGCCCAGCGTGTGCAGGTACATCGATCGATGGCTGTAGAGCACGCCCTTGGGATCGCCGGTGGTGCCGCTGGTGTAGCAGAGCCCCATGGCCTCGTTCTCGTCGGTGACTCTCCAGTCGAACGCTTCGTCGACGTCCGCCATGAGCTCCTCGTAGTAGAGGACGTTCTTCAGCTTGCTCTCCAGGCCCCGGTCGGTATTGAAGAGGACGAAGTGCGAGACTCCCGGGATCTGCTCGGCAACCCGCTCGAGGAGCGGAAGCAGGGTGCCGTCGACGAAGATCACGCGGTCTTCGGCGTGGTTGATGACGTACGCGAGCTGCTCGGGAAAGAGCCGCAGGTTGAGCGTATGACAGACGGCGCCCGCAGCCGGAATTCCGAAATAGAGCTCCAGGTGCTGATAGTTGTTCCAGGCGAACGTCCCCACCCGGTCCCCGGGACGCACTCCAATCCGATCCAGGACGTTTCCCAGGCGCTTCACCCGCTTGTACAGATTCGCGTAGGTGTACTGGTGCATGGACCCGCCGGGAGTCCGGGAGTAGATTCTCTTCTCGGGATAGACGCGGTTGGCGTGCTCGAGGATGCGGTCCATCGTGAGGGGGTAGCTCATCATGAGTCCCTTCATGATTCACTCCTTTCTGACATCGCCGACGACTAGGACGTCGGGCGGTCGGCCAGCCTGGACCGCAGAAAGCCCACCATCTTCCGAAGCGTCCCGACTTGACCGTACTCCGACTCGGCGACGCTGACGCCGAGCTCATCGCGAATTCCCGTCAGCAGGTTCAGAAAGTCGAACGAATCGATGTCGAGGGCCCGCTGGAGGGGCTCATCGGGATCGACGGAGTCGAAATCGCATTCAGGCGCGATGCGCGCGAGGACCTTCGCGAGCGCAGCGCGAATCTCTTCTTCCCTCACAGCTTCTCCGGCTCCTGGAGACGGCGCGCGAGGGCGTCGAGAAACACGGCTCCGCGGGCTCCATCGGTGGCGCGGTGATCCGCGGCGAGCGTCGCGCTCAGGACCGGACGGATGCCGATCATTCCGTTCTCCGCCCAGGGCTGTTCGACGATCTTTCCGAATCCCACGAGAGCGACCTGCGGGGGGTATATCACTCCGTAGACCGTCTCGACTCCGAGGTCGCCCAGGTTGGTGACGGTCACGGTGGCGTCGCTGAGCTCGGAGCTTCGAAGCCTTCGGGCGCGGGCCCGGAGGACGAGATCGCGAAGCGCCGCCATGAGCTCGGGGAGCGATTTCCGGTCCACGTGGTGAATCGCCGGGGTCACCAGGCCTCCCTTGCGGAGGGAGATGGCGAAGCCGACGTGGACCTCCTCTTTCTTCTGGAGAGCGTCCTCGACCCAGTAGCCGTTGAGCTCCGGGACTTCCCTCAGTCCGAGCGCCACGGCTTTCAGAAGGAGGACCGCGGGAAGGATCCGCTCTTCCAGCGGGAGCGCGGCGTTCTTCTCCGCGAGATACCCGAGCGCGCACTTCATGTCGATCCGGGTCTCGAGATAGTAATGAGGTATCTCGCGGTTCGAGCGGGCCATCGCCGCGGCGATGGCGAGCCTCATGCCTTCGGCGGGCTTTTCGCCCGGCGTGGAAGTCTTCTCCGGCCTGGTCTGCGCCGCCTTCTCCACGTCCTCGCGAGTGACCGCGCCCTCGGGCCCGGTTCCGCGAAGGGCGGCGATCTCGATGCCCCTTTCTTCGGCCAGCCGGCGGGCCGCGGGCGTTGCCCTCACCCGTTCGGGTGTCTCCGGGGAATGGGCGACGCCGCCGTCGATGCGCGCCAGGACCTCCCCCACGGGAACCTCTCGACCGGGCTCGACGAGGATCTCCGTCACCACTCCGTCCTCGAACACCTCGATCTCGATGTCGCCCTTGTCGGTGGCCACCTCGGCGATGATGTCCCCACGCTTCACCCGGTCGCCGGGCTTCACCTTCCACTCGAGAAGCGTCCCCTCGCGCATGTCCGCCCCGAGGCTCGGCATCCGAAAGTCACCCACGGCGCACCATCTCCCGGGCTTTCGCCACCACCGTTTCCTTCTGAGGGAGCGCGGCATCCTCGAGATGCTTCGCATAAGGCATGGGAACCTCGACGGAGCAGACGCGCTCGACCGGACCGTCGAGGTCGAAGAACGCCTTCTCCATGATCCGGGCGGATATCTCGGCGGAGATTCCTCCGGAGCGCCAGCCCTCGTCCACCACCAGCGCCCGGTGAGTGCGCGCGATGGAGTCGAGAAACGTCTCGTCGTCGAGGGGACGAAGCGTGCGGAGATCGATGACCTCCGCCTCGATTCCCCCGCGCGCGAGATCCTCCGCCGCCTCGAGGGCTTTGTAGAGGCTCGCGCTATAGGTGATGATCGTCAAGTCCTTCCCCGAACGGCGCACTTCCGCGCGATCGATCGCAACCTGCCCCGCGCCCTCCGGAAGCTCTCCTTTGAGGTTATACAAGGCGGAGTGCTCGAAGATGAGAACCGGGTCCGGGTCCTCGAGCGCCGCCGGAAGCATCCCGCGCGCGTCCGCGAGAGTCGCCGGCGAGAGCACCTTGATGCCCGGGATATGCGCGTACCACCCCTCGAGGCTGTGCGAGTGCTGTGCGGCGAGCTGCTTTCCTCCCCCGGTCGCCATACGAATGACCAGAGGCACGTTGAACTGGCCCCCCGACATATGAAGGTACGTCGCCGCGGTGTTCAGGATCTGATCCGCGGCAAGTAGGCTGAAGTTCACCGTCATGATCTCGACGATGGGACGCATCCCGCCGAGGGCCGCTCCGATTCCCGCGCCGACGAAAACCGACTCCGACAGCGGAGTATCGCGGATCCTCTCGGGTCCGAACTCTTCGAGGAGACCCTTCGACACGGCGAAGCACCCGCCGTAGGCCCCGACGTCCTCCCCCATCAGAAAGACGCGCGGGTCCCGAAGGAGCGCCTCGCGAATCGCTTCACGAACCGCCTCGCGATAGGTGATGGTGCGGCTCACCGGAGGCTCCTCTCGCTCTGGACGAACCGGGTCAGGTCCTCGACCGGCTCGAGCGCTCCCGCCTCGGCGAACTCCACGGCATCGGCGATCTCCCTCGCCGCCTCGTCGTCGATCCGGCGCCGATCGGCGTCCTCCAGGAGCCCGCGCTCCGAGAGGATCCGGGCGAGGCCTTCGATGGGATCCCGCTTCTTCCACTTCTCGACTTCCTCCTTGGTCCGGTAGAGCTCGGGGTCGAACATCGAGTGGGCGCGAAAGCGGTAGGTTCGAAGCTCCAGGAAGTAAGGCATCCCCGTCTCTCGCACGCTCGCGGCGGCGGCGCGGGCCGCCTCCTCCACCTGCAGGACATCCATGCCATCGACCGCGGCGGCTGGGATGCCGTAGCTCGCCGCTTTCGAGACCAGGTCCAGAACGGATTCCGATCGCGAAAGCGCCGTCCCCATGGCATAGAGGTTGTTCTCGCAGGCAAAGAGCACGGGAAGCTGCCAGAGCGCCGAGAGGTTCATGGACTCGTGGAACTCGCCTTCGGCGACGGCGCCCTCGCCGAAGAAGCAGCAGGTGACGTTCTTCCGCTTCTGCATCCGGTCCGCGAGCGCGAGCCCGACGGCGATCGGAAGCCCTCCGCCCACGATGGCGTTGCCCCCGTAGAAGCGCGCGGCTCGATCGAAAAGGTGCATCGAGCCTCCGCGCCCGCGGCTGCATCCCTCCTGCTTTCCGTACATCTCCGCCAGGATCGCGCGCGCGGAGATTCCCCGGGCGAGCGCGTGGCCGTGCTCGCGGTACGTCGAGACCACGGCGTCTTCCGGACCTATCGAGGGAAGGACCCCGACGGCGACCGCTTCCTCGCCGATGCAGAGGTGCAGGAATCCGCGGATCTTCATGGCGCCGTAGAGCTCCGCGGACTTCTCCTCGAACCTCCGGATGCGGATCATCTCCCTCAAGAGATGCTGGCCGTGGGCTCGGTCGAGGCTCACCGTTCCGCTCCCAGAAGCGTCGAGGTGTCGCCCTCCTCGAGTCCCAGCTCCCTTGCCTTCAAGAGCCGCCTCATGATCTTGCCGCTCCTCGTCTTCGGGAGGTCGGGAACGAAATCGATCTCCTTCGGCGCGACGGCGGAGCCGAGCTTTTTCCGTGCGAATCCGAGGATGTCGAGCCGGACCTCCTCCGTCGGCGCCGCCGTCGGCTTCAATACCACGAACGCCTTCACCAGCTGCCCGATGGTCGGGTCGGGCTTCCCGATGACGCCGGCCTCCGCCACCTGAGGATGCTCCATGAGAGCGCTCTCGACCTCGAACGGACCCACCATGTGACCCGAGGTCTTGATGATGTCGTCGGCGCGGCCCACGAAGTGGAAGTAGCCCTCCTCGTCCTTCATCGCCAGGTCTCCCGTGAGGTACCAGCCGTCGCGGAAGCACTTTCGGTACCGCGCCTCCTCGTGGAGATAGCCGCGGAACATCGAGGGCCAGCCGGCGCGGATGGCGAGATCCCCGGCGACTCCGGGAGCAGCGAGCTCGAGGCTCTGCTCGTCCCCTTGCACGATAGCGGCCTCGATTCCCGGGAGCGGTTTTCCCATGGAGCCGGGCACGATGTCCATCGCCGCGTAGTTCGCGATCAGGATCCCTCCGGTCTCCGTCTGCCACCAGTTGTCATGAATGGGAAGGCCGAGCGCGCGTTCGCCCCAGAGGACCGCCTCCGGGTTCAGCGGCTCTCCGACGCTCGCGACGAACCGGAGCGAGCCGAGATCGTGCTCCTCCTTCGGGCTTCCCCCGAAGCGCATCAGCATCCGGATGGCGGTCGGGGCGGTATACCACACGGTGATCTTCTGCTCTTCGAGGATCTCGTACCACCGCCGCGCATCGAACTCGCCCTCGTCCACGATGGCAGTCACTCCCATGAGGAGCGGGGCGATGATGCCGTAGGAAGTCCCCGTGACCCAACCCGGGTCGGCGGTGCACCAGTAGATGTCGTCCGCGTGGACGTCGAGAGCGTACTTCGCCGTCACCCAGTGGGTCACGACGGCCTCGTGCACGTGGATCGCCCCTTTGGGCATCCCCGTCGTGCCGCTGGTGAAGTGGATGAGGGCCATGTCTTCCGGATCGGTGTCGGGGATGACGAAAGCCTCGGAGCTTCGCGCCATCTCTTCCGGGAGCGAGAGGGCCTCGTCGCCCAGACGTTCGGAGTCGATGAGAAGCACGTGGGCGAGCGAGCCGAGGCGCGTCCGAATGGGGCGGATCTTCTTTTCGTACAACTGCCGGTCGGTCACCAGGACCCGCGCATCACCTCGGGAAAGCCTCTGGAAGACGGGCTCGGGACCGAACGCGGAGAACAGGGGACAGAAAACGCTCCTGTTCTTCAAGGTTCCGAGAGCGCTCACGTAGAGCTCCGGGACACGCCCGCTCAAAGCGAAGACCCGCTCCCCGGCTTCGACCCCGAGCCGACGGAGGAGGTTCGCGAACCGATTCGTCTCCCGGCTCAGGTCCGCGAACGTCTTGTCTTCGATGGTGCCGTCGAGCCGGAGGAAGCGGAGCGCGACACGGTGGCCGGAGCCGCCATCGACGTGACGGTCCACTGTCTCGTAAGCGATGTTGAGCCCCCGCCCTCCGGGAAGACCCGAAAGCTCCCTCCTGGCATCGTCCCAGGAAAAGTTCTCCCGCGTGGCCTCGTAGTCCGCGAGATTCGCTCTCACTCGCAGCTTCGACGGTTCCTTGCGTATCCTCGAGGTCATCGGTAACTCGAGGGTCCAAGAACCGTGCCACGGGAGGGTGCTTTGTTCTCATGAGGATACAAGTCCACCCCGGGCCCCATTGGGTGAAATGCCTCACCCCCTCACCCGGAGCTCGCTATCGCCGCCACGTCATCCGATTATCGCCCCGGCCACCGCGACGCGCGGCCCACGGACCCCGTTCTTGCTCCCGTTGCAGAGCGCTTCGACGTCCCGGATCTCCTTGGGCGCCGCCGTGGTGAGGACTCTCGATCCCCCTCGGGTGACGAGGACATCGTCCTCGATGCGGATTCCGATGCCGCGGTACTTCTTCGGGACTCTCCGATCGTTGGCGCCGAAGTAGAGCCCGGGCTCGATGGTCAGCACCATTCCCGGACGCAGCCGCCGCGGCTTGCCGCGGGAGTCGAGATAACCTCCGGCGTCGTGCACGTCCATGCCGAGCCAGTGGCTCGTGCCGTGCATGAACCAGCGCCGATAGGTCTCCTTCTTGACGTGGACTTCCGCCTTACCTTTCAGGATTCCCAGATCGATCAGGCCGCGGACGATCGCGCGGACCGCGGCGCGGTGGGGAGCGTTCCAGGCCTTCCCCGGACCGACGGCCCGGATCGCGGCTTTCTGGGCGCGCAGGACGACGCCGTAGACCTCCGCCTGGTGCGCGGTAAACGATCCCGAGACCGGAAAGCAGCGGGTGATGTCCGCGGTGTAGTAGTCCGCCTCGGCGCCCGCGTCGAGGAGCACCACGTCTCCGCGGCGCATCCTGCGTGAGTTCGACACGTAGTGGAGGATGCAGGCGTTCTTTCCGCTGGCGACGATGGAGTCGTACCCGTTGCGCTTCGATCCCCGCCGGCGGAACTCCGCCTCGAGCTCCGCCTGGAGCTCGTACTCCATCAGCCCGGGGGCGGCTTCGATCATCGCCCGGCAGTGGCCCGCGGCGGCAATCGATGGCCGCCTTCTCCAGCGCCACGATCTCGTGGCGATCCTTGATCAGTCTCGCCTCGGCGATCGCGGGCCGCGGGTCCTCGATCGGAGGGTGAGCGGCGGGGTTGCCGCGATACTTCTGGATCGCGATCCTCTCGAAAACGGTGCGAGAGCGACCGGTCCAGGATCTCGTCGTCGCCGAGCCGATGAAAGAGGCGCATCCCGTCGCGAAGGAGCTCCTCCACCCGGAGGTAGAGATCGGAGACGGGCCGGGCTTCGTCCACCCCGAGCTTGCGTCGAGCGCCCGCGGGACCGAGTCGCGGGCCGTCCCAGACTTCGCGCATCGGATCGCGGGGCCGGACGAAGAGAATCGCGCGGTGCTTTCCCCGGCCGAGCCGGTGAGCGGCGAGGAACGCCTCGGGCTCGTCGAGCCCCGTCAGGTAGTAGAAGTCGCTATCGGGGCGGAACGAATGGAACACGTCGCCGTTTCGAATCCGGAGCTTCGCCGTCGGCAGAAGCAGGAGCCCGTCGCCGAGGCTATCGAGAAGTCTCTGTCGCCGCTCTCGGAAGAGTTCCTTCGGAAATCGCATCCCGGTCATTCTAATCGGTCGAGAGGACTACTGGCGAAGCTCGAATCGAAGGCGGTCGAGGACGACTCTGCCGTCGTTCACCACCAGCAGCACGTCCTCGAGAGCCGCGAGACTCGTGAGCGGGTTTCCTTCGACCGCCACCAGGTCGGCCTCGAGCCCGGGGGCAATCGCGCCCGTTCTGCCGGAGATACCGAGGAGCGCCGCCCCGTTCGAGGTCGCCGCTCGCAAGGCCTGAAGGGGCGAGAAGCCGCATTCCGCGAGCGCCTGGATCTCGTGCTGGATCCGGATGGTGTTGGCGGCGTCGAACCCGGTGTCGGTCCCCGTGGCCACGACCACACCGAGCGCGCGAGCCCGGCGAACGACCTCCTGAACTCGCGGCAGCATGTGGCGGCCCCGCACCTGAAGGAAGGGATGGTCGTAATTCCCGCCGGGCTCTGTGAGGTCGCGCACCACCGACATCGTGGGAACGAGAACGGTACCGAGCTCGCGCATCCGGGAGAGCGTGGCCTCGCTCAGGTAGGTGCCGTGCTCGACGCTGCGGACGCCGGCTTCCACCGCCGCGAGAGCTCCCTCGTCGCCGTGCGCGTGGGCCGCGACTCCGACGCCCGCGCGGCCCGCTTCGTCGACGACGGCTTCGAGCTCGGCGCGGCTCATCAACTGCTCTCTAGGATCGGTGTCGGGCCTTCCCGCCCGGGCCGTTGCCGTCGTTTTGATCCAGTCGACGCCCCGCGAGAGGTTCTTCGCCGTGACCCGGCGATAGGCATCGGGCCCGTGAATCCCCTCCTTCAAGTCCGCGAGATCGGGCGAGTCGAGAAAGAACGCCTCGGGCGGCTCGTCGCTCGCGCTCCGCGAAGGGCCGGGGCCGACGTGATACCCGGCGGCGAAGATCTCCGGGGCCTCGATGGCCCCGCGGCGCCGCAGCTCGCGGAGGCCGACGTCCTTGTAGTGCTCGACCCCCAGCACACGGAGCGTCGTGATCCCGGAGCGGAGGGCGCGGAGCGCCTCCTCGCTCGTCGACACGTGGCTATGGACGTCGATGAATCCGGGAACGAGAGTGCGCCCGCGGAGATCGAGGACTTCCGCGTCCGCGGGAACCGCCGCGTCCGCCGAGATATCGGTGATGAGCCCGTCGCGAACGAGGACGGTGACGTCCTCGAGGAGGGCGCCGGAGGCGAAGTCCACCACGTCGGCGTGAACCAGCGCGAGGGAGACCGCGGCCGCGAGCAACATCTCGAGATCACGTTGTACTCGCCGGCCGAAGGCCGCGAGAAGCGCTCGATGGCGTAGGGCGCGAGATCCACGCTCTTCGCCCGGCCCTCGGTCAGGAGCTCCGCCATCACCAGGCCCGACCGCGGGCGCGTGCTGCATTCCGTGGCCCGAGAATCCGTTGGCGCAGAAGAAATTATCGACCCCGGGCACGCGCTCCGAGGATGGCGTTGTGGTCGGGAGAGACTTCGTAGAGCCCGGCGACTCCCGTCGCCACCTCGGCCTCCTCGAGCCGCGGAATCCGGGCGATGGCATGCTCGCTCACGGTCGCGAGAAAGTCCCAGTCCACCTGCTGGTGGAAGCCGGGAGGCTCGTTCGGATCCGATTCGCCCACCAGCATCCCCCCGCTCTCCTTGTGCATGTAGACGCCGGTTCCCCAATCGATGAGTAGAGGAAAATCGTCTGGAATCCACTCGAGGGGCTTGGTGATGAAGTACTGACGCCGAACCGGCTCGACGGGGACGTCGATTCCCGCATAGCCCGCGACGACTTTCGCCCAGGGTCCGGCGGCGTTCACCACTCTCCCCGCTTCGAAGCGCTCCCCGCCCGCCGTCAGCGAAACCACGCGACCCGCGGCGACCTCCATCGAGGTCACTTCGCACGGCTTCAGAAACGTCGCCCCCAGCCGCCGCGCTCGCGCGCGCGTAGCCCTGCACGATGGCGTGGGGGTTCGCGATACCATCCTCGTGGCAGAACGTGGCGCCGACGAGGTCGTCGATGCGGAGCTCGGCCACGATGCCGCGGGCCTGCTCCGGCGAGATCACTTCGACCGGAACTCCGAGGGCCCTCTGCTTGTCCGCGTTTCTCCGGAACGTCTCGAGGTGCTGCTCCGTCGTCAGCACGAAGAGGTATCCGTTCTGCTTGAAATCGACGGGCTGCTCGAGCTCCTGCTCGAAGCGCTTGA
Organism: uncultured Acidobacteriota bacterium; assembly: GCA_963716925.1. Classification (GTDB taxonomy): domain Bacteria; phylum Acidobacteriota; class Vicinamibacteria; order Marinacidobacterales; family SMYC01; genus DAISKN01. The sequence goes on from CAVQUX010000010.1 coordinate 227,959, forward strand.
GAGCGGCGATGCTGATGCGGGACATCTCCACGTTCGCCGCTGTCGAGAACTGGAGACGGACGCCGCCGGCGCATTTTCCCGTCGACCCGGTCCCGAGCTCTTCCTCGCGCTCGAAGACGACGATTCCCGAGACCCCGCGCGCCGCGAGGTGGTAGGCGATGGAGGCGCCGATGATGCCTCCGCCGACGATGGCGACTTCCGCGCTCTTCTTCACGGGCATCGATGGCAAGATACCACGCGGGGTTCTAGAATTGCGCGCCATGAGAACGCTTCTGAGCGCCATCTTTCTCCTCATCGCGTTGGATGCGTCGGCCCAGCGAGATATCTACGACCCCTTCGGGCTCCTCGAGCCCAAGGACTTCGCCGCCTACCGGAGCTCGTCCAACAACCCCAACCTGAATTCGAACGACGACAGCAAGCGTCCCATTCCCGGAGAGACGACGGTTCTCGCGGACCTCGAAGGTCCCGGGGTGGTGAGCCACCTGTGGATCACGGTGGCGGCCAGCGAGTACGGATGGCCGAGGCTCCTTCGCTTCCGCGTCTACTACGACGGCAGCGAGGTCCCGAGCGTCGACGCTCCCCTCGGCGATTTCTTCGGCGTGGGACACGGATTCGAAGCGAACCTGCAGTCGGTCATGGTGCGCGTCAGCTCCGAAGGCCGCTCGCGAAACGCCTTCTGGCCGATGCCCTTCCGCAAGTCCTGCCGCATCACCATCACCAACGAAGGCAGCCGGCGGGTCCAGAACCTCTATTACCACGTCGACTGGCGGAAGCTCCCCTCTCTACCCGAGGACACTCCTTATTTTCACGCGCACTATCGACAGGCGCTTCCGAGCACGGGCGGCGGCCGCTACACGCTCCTCGACGTGGAGGGGAGGGGCCACTACGTGGGAACGGTGTTCTCCGTGGTCCAGGCCGAGGCCGGCTGGTTCGGCGAAGGCGACGATTTCTTCTATGTCGACGGAGCGAAGACTCCCGCTATCGAGGGGACGGGCACCGAGGATTACTTCAACGACGCCTGGGGGCTCCATGTGAGCGAAGGCCTCTATAGCGGCGTTCCCGTCGCCCAGGGCACGGGGCTCGGCTCGCGCATGACCGCCTATCGGTGGCACGTTCTCGATCCCGTTCCATTCACCCGTTCGCTGCTTCTTGAGATGGAGCATCGCGGCTGGACGTTCCATCCCGACGGCTCGGTGAAGTCCGCGTTCGGCGAAAGGACGGATCTTCTGTCCAGCGTCGCCTTCTGGTACCAGCAAGGGATCGCGCGCGGCCTTCCGGATCTCCCCTACGGGAGCGCGCGCCTGCCCCAGGGAAACGCCCATCAGATCGAGGTCGAGAGGGCGCTCCCCGAGGTCGAAGCCGAGAAGGGAGACGCCTCCCTGGTGAAGGAGCTCTTCTGGTCGAAGGACGTCCTCGCCTTCGAGGCCGAAGGGCCCGGCTCGCGCATCGAAGTTCCCTTCGACGTTCCCGAGGACGGCGACTACGAGGTCTATACGCAGATCGCGCAGGGACCCGAGTACGGCATGTACACGGTCCTCCTCGACGGCAAGCCACCGCAAGCGCCGGAGCTGGAGCATGAGCCCGGAGCGGACGTGCTGGTGAAGGATCGCTTCGACGGCTACGCCCCTGAGACCTACGTCGGCTATGACTATCAAGTCGGGTGGCCGCGGCTTTCGCGAGGACGCCACAGGCTCACCTTCGTCTGCCTCGGAAAGAGCTCGGAATCCTCCGGGTATCGTCTCGCCGTCGACAACATCATCCTGGCGAGGACCGGAACCGAAGCCTGGGCTTCCGCGTCGAAGACGGCGCCCGGAAGACTCCCCTCCCTCGAGGTCTCCGCCCTCGCTCGTTCTCTCGCGGCAGAGGATCCTTTTCTCCGCGGTCTCGCGGCGATCGCACTCCGGGACTCCGGCCCTCGCGCCGCCCCGGCACTCGACGCGCTCCGGGCAGCGCTCCGCGATCCCGACGTGAACGTGAGGATGATGGCGGCGAACGCGATCGCCGCCCTCGGCCCCGACGCCCGGCGGGCCATTCCCGATCTCGTCGCCGCCGCGTCGGCCGCGAACGAGGACGTTCAGGTGCTGCGGGCCGCGGCATCCGCGCTCGGCGCCATCGGTCCGGAAGCGGCGGAAGCGATACCGACCCTGGAAACGCTCGCGCGTTTGCCGCGGGTCCAGTGGGCCGCGGAAGAGGCGCTCCGGAGAATTCGGCGCTGAGCCCTCTCAGCGGGACGCCGGCACCTCGAATCGCGATCTCGGCGGCGAAGAGCATCGTGCGGTCGTTGTCGCGCGCCATCCATCGAAGGAGAGTCTCGGCGCTACGTTCCACCGCGCCGCGATGAGACGAGACCCCGTTCGTCGACACTTCGATGGGCTGAGAAAAGTCGAACTGGCGGGGAGAGAGAAGCAGCCGGAAGCGGGCGACGCCGCGGGAATTCGCCTCGATGCGATTCTCCCGGCGGCTCAGGGTGACCTTCCCGGAGGCGGCTCCTTCCTCGAGCGCTTCGATGACCAGCCACTGAATCCGGGCGAAGTGGTCCGTACGCTCCGTCTCCCACACGAGTCGATCGGGAAGCGGATTTCGGGGATGGCGCGCGATGAAGGCGTCGATAGCCTCCTGCTCCCCGTTCCACCAGCGGGTGTTGTGTCCTCCGGGATGCGAGTGGAACTCGATTTCGACTCCCGCCGCCTCGAACGCGTCGAGGTAGGGCTTCACCCGCGCCACCGGGTACAGCTCGTCTTTCTCTCCGTTGACCACGAAGAACGGCCGGTTGGACAGGTTCTCGACGAATAGCTCCCCGTCGGCTCCGGTCGCCGGGTTCTCGAGAACTCCGGGATGAGCGATGAACGGGAAGAACGCCGCCCACGGCGTAGGCGCCTTCGCCGCGTGGTAGTAGACGCCCGTACCCCCATCGGAGACGCCGAAGAGATACACCCGGTTCTCGTCCACGTTGTACTCCCGCTTTATCCGATCGAGGATGGCCTGCAGGTTCTCGATCTGGCTCGCCTGCCACCAGAGGGCTCCTCTCCACGAGGAAGGGAACACCGAGATCTGCTCCGACCCGAACGAGCGATCGAACCGCTTCCACCACGGATCGCCTTTTTGCCACGCCTCGGCCCGGCTGACACCGCCGTGAAGGTAGAACGAGACCCGATACCGGTTTTTGGGATCGTAGTCCTCGGGAACGAGGAAGACGTACTCTTGGCGGAGCCCGTTCTTTCCCTTCCGGCTCTCCTCGACGAGGCCGGACTTCACGTCCTTCGAGTACCGGGGTCCGGCCTCGAGGCGCGGATAGAGATTGTCGAAATCGGCTCCGAGGCGGAGGACGTCTTCCGCGGCCTTCTCGCGCGCCGAGGCATCCCCGGCGCTCCACAGGCCGGCGAGGGCCCGATCGAGAAGAGCCCCCTGGGAGAACGCCCGGCCCGCGACCGCAAGGCAAACGACGAAGACCGTCGCGCGAACGCCAGTTCCCCGGCGTTTCGGGGCTTCGCTGCCCGGTGTCCTTGGGTTCCTTTCCACTCTAACCGGGCTCCTTCTCCGACGCCGTCACCTCCGCCACGACCTGCTGGCCAAGATAGAGGTAGTGCGCGCCCGAGACCAGCACCAGCACCACCGTGACTCCGAGCAGCGCCGGAGTCAGGGGATGGTCCTGGCCCCGGTAGTTGCATCCCAGGATCCAGAGGATCGCCGCGAGGTGCGCCACCGTCGTCGCCTTGCCGAGGAAGCTCGGAGGAAAGCCGCGTCTCGCTCCCGCCAGGTGGAACACCAGCACCGCGAGGAGGATTCCCGCGTCCCGCCCGATCGAGAGTATCGCGATCCACGGAGGGATCCGCACCGTGAGCTCCGGGCTGGGCAGGGCGAGCACGATGAGGAGCGAGGTCACGAGGAGCTTGTCGGCCAGAGGGTCGAGGATCATGCCGAGACGGGTCCGTTCGTGACGAATCCGGGCGACGAGACCGTCGAGCGCGTCGGTGACCGCGGCGACGAAGAACAGGGCGAGCGCCCATCCGAAGTACCCGTATACGACGAGAATGACCAGAGCCGGCACGAGGCAGATTCGAAGGAGCGTCAGCTGATTGGCAAGGGTCATCTGGGGCGCCCGTTTGAAGCTTCACATTCCCGGGTGAAGTCAGTATACTCACTCCGCACTTTTCCAGTCCCAAACTGGCGACCCAACACGTCGGGCACAGCTGGAGTTGCAAGGCGCTTTGGGAAGAGCTGATGACGAAGATCAAGATGGTGAAGTGTATGCTTCGCTCCCCCGGCGAAGCCCCCGGCGTGCGATACGTCCCCCTGCGGGAGTTCCAACTGTGGCGCTACTACATGACCCACCAGCACGAGAAGATCGTGGAGGGACAGGAGATATCCGTGTGGATCGACGCCCGCAGCTACTCCGAGCAGCCCCCCGTCCAGGCGCGTCCCCTGGAATCGGTGCTGAGGGTCGATCTCCAGTACTGGGACCGTCTGCTCAATACCGCAGCCGTGGTTCAGCGGTATTTTCCTCTCGAGGATTACGACGACATCCGTGAGGTGTTCCTGGGGCACTATCCCGACGTCCCCTCCCCCGACGGACGCCGGGTGATGCGCAAACGGTTCAGCGAGACGCGGGGCTACTACATCCAGCCCTGGCTTCCGGACGTGCCCGAGTACGAACACGAAGTCTGATGCATCAGAGCCCCGCGCGCTCGAGGAACGCACGAATCTCTCTCTGATATTCTTCCGGCGCGACTCGATAGGCGGCGCCGTGACCGGCGCCGTCGATTCTCACGAACCGGCTGAGGGGGCTCTTCGAGGCCTCCTCGACCCTCTTCTGCAGGTCGGGAGGCATCCTTTCGTCCTCGCCGCCGGCGATTACCAGGAGCGGACGGTCGCCGAGCGCGGAAGCCGCGGCTTCGATATCGAAATCCTTGCGATCGAATCCGCCGCGGATCTCGAGAAACCACAGGAGCTCGCTCGCGAAGGGAAATCGCGGGAGCCCGAAGATGAGCTTCACGTGGTGCACCACCGTGTGCTCGATGTTCAGGAACGGGCTGTCGGCGATGATCGCCGCGACCCCGGGAGTCTCCCGCGCCGCGAGCAGCGCCGCCCCAGCTCCCATCGACACTCCGTAGAGCACGACGGGGGCCTCCGGCCGCCGTTTCCGTAGAAACTCGACGGCGCCTTCGAAGTCCCGGCGCTCCTGGTAGCCGAGAGTAACCCGCTCCCCTCCGCTCTTTCCATGCCTGCGGAAATCGAAGACCAGAGTGTCGTAGCCCAGCTGTCGAAAGAACGCCGCGCGGTCGAGGACCTCCCGTCGCGAGCGGAACAGGCCATGTCCGCAAGCGACGACGGCCTTTCGAGTCCCGCCGGGAAGGAACCAACCGGAGATGACGACCCCATCGGCCGCCTCGAAAGTGACTTCCTCGAACGGCAGTCCGTAGTCCGCGGGCGACGAGGTGAGCTCGAGGTCCATCGGGCGGGTTCCCGCCCGGGTGATGAGGACCGTCAGGAGATACGGAACCCCGACGGTCAAGAACAGGAAGACAGCGCCGACAAAACCGAGCAGGATCTTTTTCCAGCTCTTGCGCATGCGAACGCCTCAGGGGGCCTGCCCGCCGTAGCCTTCGGGGCGAAGGCGCGGCTCCTCGATCCAGAAGAGCAGCACGAAAGCGACGACGCTGAAGGCCGCAGCCATGTAGCAGACGTACTCGAACCCGCGCTCGTAAAGCGCCGCCGCTCCGATCGCCGCGACCGCGTTTCCAACCTGGGACACGGTATTCCGAAGCGCGACGTAGGCTCCGCGGGACTCCGGCGGCACGAGCTCCGTTACGATCGACTGCAGCGGGGCGAGGCGCGCCGCCACAGAGATGCCCACGAGCCCCAGCGCCACGTAGAGGAGCGGCCCCTCCGCCCGAGGCACGGCCAGAACGAACACCGCCAGCGACAGACATCCAGCAAGGGCGACCTTCGTCTTTCCGACACGGTCGGACAGCCGACCCGCTCCAAAGGCCCCGGCGAGGCTCGCGACTCCGCTCCAAAGGAAGACCATGCCTACCTGGCTGAGTGTGAGCCCGAAGCGCTTCTGCAAATAGGCGCCGAGGAATAGAAGGAATCCCGTGACACCTCCAGTGACGAAGAACGCCGAAACCGCCCCGAGGGCCGTCGCTCGTGAGGCGAAAAAGGACAGATAGCGGCGGGACCGAACTTCACCCGCGGAACGGGGCGAGCCCTCCCGGAGCCACGTCTGAACTGCCAGCCCGAGAAACCCACCCGCCGCAGCGAACGCAACATAGTTGGCGCGCCAGCCGACGCTTTCCGCCACCCAAGTCGCCATCGCATATCCAAGGACGGGCGCCGCGGTGTATGCGGTCGCGACCCAGCCCATCGACCGGCCTCGTCGTTCGTAGGGGACGAGATCGGCGATGACCGCGATCGAGAGCGCCGAGATCACCCCCGCTCCGGCGCCGGTGGCCACTCGCGCCAGAGCGAATCCTGCGAACGAGGTCGTCGCGGCCGACACCGCGCTTCCGAGGCCCAGAAGCGCTGAAGCCCCTGCGAGAAACGGCCGCCGCCCCAGGCGATCGGAGAGCGGGCCGGCGACGAGCGCGGCGACTGCGGCGGCAACGGCGTAGCCGCTTACGGCCCGACCGACCCAGCTCGCCGTCGTACCGAGCCCGCGGGCGATCTCCGGAAGAAGCGGCGCCATGACCTGGCTGTCCACGTTGCCGAGCGCGAGGAGCGCGAAGAGGACCAGCACCAGCCGGGTCTCGTCGGCGGCCCGTGCCCCGGGTGCTTCGACCAGCGCTTGAACACGATCGGACTCCAAGGAGCTGACGTTCCTCCGGAGGCGGATAGTACCTCAAGCACGAGCGCGGTCTCAGGATCGGACCCGGCCCGGCCCTGTTCCTGTCTTTGGTTCCCCTTGGCGTCTCCGCGCCTTTGACGTTTCTTACCGTTCGGTCATTCCCGGACGAGCAGGAGCTGTCCCTCCACGATGTGGCGGACCTCGAGCCCCTGGCGCGAGAGCTCCTCGGCGATGAACCTCCGGTGGCACTCCCAGGGGTTCTTCTCCGCACACAGGAAAGCGGGCGTCCGGTGCGCGTTCTGAAGGAGGACTTTGACCCCTCGACGGAAGGGCTCCGTTCGCATGTACTCCTCGTAGGTTCCTTCGCGAAATCCGCCGAGCTCCTCACCCAGGTGAAGGTACTCGATGGACCCCCCCGCGAGCAGGGATTCGAGCGCCTTGCGGTTGAACTGCGGGTGCCGGCGGCTCATCGGGTACCGGCGGACGTCGACCAGGAGAGAGATTTCGAATCGCCGCAGGTGCGAAAGAAACACGTCGGCGCGAAGTGTGCTGTGACCGATCGAATAGAGCATCAATCCAGAAGGCTCTGAAGTCTCGCCTCGATCGCGTGCCGCTCGCTCCGGCGCTCGGGCGGAAGGAGCGACAGCGCCTTCTCCAACGGATCCCGGGCCTCGCGCTTCCACCCGCGACGGATGTAGAGGTCCGCGATCCACTGGAGGTACTGCCACTGGTTCTCTTCATCGGCGACCATCAGTCGATCGCAGGCCGCGAGGCCGACCTCCTCGTCGAGTGCGTTGTCGAGCACGAGCGAAACGAGCTCGCGGCTGTAGCGCACCTCGTCGGGCGCGAGCCCCGAAGCCCGCTTCATCAGCTCGAACGCCGCTTCGATGTCCCCGCGGCCGCGAAGAAGCCGACCGGCCTCGAAGAACGCCTCGTGGAAGTGCGGCTCCATCAATACCGTTTCGCGAAGCGCGTCGAGCGCCTCGTCCACCCGGTTCAGCCCCGCGAGCGCTTTTCCCATTAGAAATTGGGCCTCCGGACCTCCCCCGCCTCGCTCGATCACCGGCAGGAGCCTCGCGCGAGCCTGCGGGAACCCTCCGGTCTCGACGTGGACCGCCGCGGCCAGGATCCGACCCTCGTCGTCCCCGGGCGCGAGCCGCCCGGCGATCTCGAGGGCCGCCTTGGCTTCTTCGAGCCGTCCTCCGAGGCTGAGCGCCCGGCCCAGCTCGAGTTGCACGACGAACGACGACGGCGTCGCCGCCGCCGCTTTCTCGAGTAGATGGACGGCGCGCTTCGCGTTGCCCTGCACCAGCGCGACGTAGCCCGAGCGGAAATCGTGGCCCAGGATCCGATAGGCCTCGGCCCGCGAGGGAGGCTTGTCGCCGATCGCGAGCTCGAACAGGTCCTCGAGCCCGGGCTGCTCGAGCTCCTCGACGTCGCGCCCGCCGTCCTCCTCGAAATACGCGCTCCCCGCCTGTCGCTCGCAGGAACGAATGAGAGAGTCGATCGCGACGGCTCGATGGTCGGCCGCCGAGAGAACCGATCGAGCCCTCAGGTACTCGCGAAGGGCGCGCTCGAACTCGCCCGAGAGGAAAAGATGATCTCCCCGCTCCTTGAGCCGCTCGTAGCCTTTGATGCGGTTCCAGACGAACGAAAGCACGCTCAGGGGTTTGGATTCTCCGGAAGAAGCAGCTCCCAGTGGTAGCGGTTTCTCTTCACCTTCTTCAGCCGCGCTTCGGCGCCGGCGAGACGAAGGTCGACCCCGTCGCAATCGACGGCGATGGGGACGAAAAAGTACCGTTCCGCCGAGCGGCATTGATACACGTCGTCCTTCGCTTTCTCGAGATCCGCTTCCGCCTCGCTCATCTGCTCCTGCCAGATCCGGGTCCACTCCTCGCGCAGGTCCCGGATCTCCTTCGCCGTGAGCTTGATCTCCGCTTTCGCCTCCTCCCCGGCGGCCTCGTCCTCGCGCGGAGCCTCCGCGGGCTCGGCGCCGGTGACCGAAAACGAGTCGCCGCGAGCCGCCTCGAGCTCTTTCTCGGAGATCACCGCGGGCCGGCTTCCCGGAGCGGCCTCCTTCTGCGCCTGCGCGCGGCGCTCCCGCTCCTTCTGGGCCACCTCGGCGAGCGACTGTCCGCTCGAATCGCGGGGACCGAGGAGAGCGAGGGCGAGAAGGGCTACCCCGGATTTTCCCATGCCCCATTCTCCTCGCCCCGAGGGCAGCCGCGCAAAGGCCCGCCAGGTTCTTCAACGCGCTGGGGAATTGCGGTATATTGTTCTGGCCCGTGAGCGTCCCGACCTGCCGTCATCGGGTGATGTCGGTGTTGCCGTTGTTGCCGCATTTCGAAGCTACCAGCGAGATCGTGACTTCATGAGCTTGCTCGATCGCCTGCGTCCGAAGTGGCAGAGCGCCGACGCCGAGGTCCGCGCCCAGGCCGTGCGCGACCTTCCCAAGAGCGAGGTCGACCTCCTTTCGGCGGTCGCCCAGCAGGATCCCGATCCGCGCGTCCGCCGCATCGCCCTGAAGAAACTCGACTCCCCCCGGGTCCTCCTGGCGATCGCGGACACCGACGGGGACGACGCCCTTCGGTCCTTCGCCAGAAAGCGGGCGCGTCAGCGTCTGGTCCACATCGCCTGCGACGAGCGGGATCTCGACGAATCCAGGCGTGCGCTCTCGCTCCTGACCGACGCGTCCGACCGGCTCGCCGTCGCGGAGCGGGCCCATTTCGGAGAGCTTCGCGCCCTGGCGTTCGATACGCTGGCCGACGACGACGCGCTCTCCGAAGTCGTGCGAAAAGCGAAAGACCCCGAGCTGCGCGTTCGAGCTCTCACGAAGATTACGTCGCCCCACGCGCTCAAGAAGGTCGTCTTCGACGAGGCGTCGGGCGACCTCGCGCTCTCGGCGCTTTCGCGAATCGAGGACCTCGAAGTCCTGGAATCGATTTTCGACCAGCACACTCTGAAGCATTCGGTACGGCGACAGGCGTACTCCAAGCTGGAAAAACGCGTTTCCCCGGATCACCCCATCAAGGCGAGGGCCCGGCTCGAGCGATTCCAGGAGATTTGTCAACAGGCGGAGGGCCTCGCCGATACGCGGATGCCGGCCGCCGCGGGCGAGCTCGCGAGCCTGAAGGAGAGCTGGGCGGCGGTCGAATCGGAAGGACCCGCGGACTCGAAGACCGCGGAGCGCTTCCGGGCCGCGCTCGAGAGCATCGCGGCGCTCGCCCCCGCGAGCCGGGCCCCGGAGCCGACCGCGCTCGAGCCTCGCACCGCGGCAGCGGAGCCCTCCGACGACGCGAGAGCTCCGCTGTTTCTTTCGATCTTGAGTCGATTGGAATCCCTCGACGACCGGGATCTCCCCTCCGGCATCGAGTCGCTCCGCGCCGAATGGGAGGCACTCTCGTCCCAGGGATCTGCGCGCTCGGATGTTCAATCCCGGTTCCGGCGCGCCCTCAAGGGCGCGAACGCGAGGTTGGAGCGAATCCAGGCGCTCGAGGTCGGCGCCCGCGAGGCAGCGGACCTCGTGGAGAAGGCGGAGACGGCATCGCGCGAACCGGATCTTTCGCGGGCCGTCTCCGAGCTTCGAAGCCTCGAGCGGGAGTGGTCCCGGCTCTCGGATCCCGCCGACGCAGCGCTCCAGGATCGGTTCCGGGCCGCTCTCGCGCAGGGGAAGACGCGGGAGGAGGAAGCGCGGGCGCGCCAGGAGGAAGTCGAGCAGCGGACGCTTCGGGATCTCGAAGCGCGAATCCAGCTGATGGAGACCCTCGCGGCGTCGGAGAATCTCTCGATCAAGGACGCCGATCGAGTTCTCAAGGAAGCGCAGGAGTTCCTGAAGGAGATGGGGCCGCTTCCGAAGAGCGCCAACCGCAAGAAAGCCCGAAAGCGGCTGTTGGACGCGCGGGAACTGCTGTTCAAGCGGACTCAGGACACGCGCGAGCTCGAAGACTGGAAGCGATGGGCGAACGTCGACGTCCAGCAGACGCTCATCGATCGCATCGAGAAGCTCAAGCAGTCGAACGACCTGCCGAAGGTGGCGAAGGAGCTCCGCCAAATCCATGAGGACTGGAAGAAGGCGGGAGCGGCGACCCCCGACAAGGCCCAGGAGCTCTGGCACCGGTACAAGGCGATCCGGGACGAGATCAAAGCCCGCTGCGATGCGTTCTTCGACAAGCAGAATCAGGAACGGATCGAGAACCAGAAGCTGAAGGAAGAGTTGTGCGTCCAGGTCGAAGCGATGAAGGACTCGGAGGACTGGAACCGCACCGCGGACGCGATCAAGGAGATCCAGCTCCAGTGGAAGAAGATCGGGCCCGTCCCCCAGGAGATCTCCGACGCCCTGTGGAAGCGCTTCCGCGCCGCGTGCGACTTTTTCTTCGATCGGCGCAAGCAGGGTTTCGACCAGCTCAAGTCGGAGCGCGACCAGAACCTGGCGGCCAAGGTGGCTCTCTGCGAGCGGGCGGAGGCGATTCAGGACTCTACCGACTGGCAGCAGACCGCGAACGAGATGAAACGGATGCAGTCCCAGTGGCGCGAGGTGGGCGCCGTCCCGAGAAAGAAATCGGACGAGGTCTGGAATCGATTCCGTACCGCCTGCGATCGGTTCTTCGACCGGTACAAGCGGCGTGACGAAGTCGAGCTCGAGGAGCGCCTGAAGAAGCGGCAGAGCCTGGTCGACCAGCTCGTCGAGCTGTCCGCTATCGACCCTTCGAAGCGCGAAACCGAAGGCCTCGCCGAGCGGGTGCAGGGAATCTGGAGCGCCTGGAAGAGCGCCGGTCCGCTGCCGGAGGCGGGCTCGGAGATCATCGTTCGATTCGAGAACGAAGTGGGGGCCCTGCTGCGAGATTCCCCGGCGGCTTTCGCCGGCACCGAGCTCGACCCAGCGGCGAACGCGAAGAAGCGGGCGAAGATCGTCTCGCGCCTGGAATCGATCGTCGACGAGCTCGAGGATCGCAAGCCGGCGTCCGAGCCGCTGGAAAATCTCGCGCAGCGGCTGAAGGACGCTCTCGCGAGCAATACCATCGGCGGCGGAAGAAGGCGCGAGCCTGCGCTCGACTGGCGGCAGGCTTCGGACGAAGTCTCACGCCTCCGGGCGACCTGGGCCAAGACCGCGCCGGTTCCCGGCGAGGAGGGCCATGCGCTCTTCGAACGATACGAACGGGCTTGCCAGAGGTTCGTCGAGAGACGCCCTCCCGAGCGCCCGCGATCGCATTCGAGCGACCGTGCCACGCTGAGCCGGCCGTAGACCCTCGTGAACGACGTCGATTTCGCGAGGCGGCTCGCGCACGAGATCGAGCCCTCGCTGATCGCCATCCAACTTCGCCTGCGATCCCTCGCGGAAGCGGACGCCTGCCGCGCTGGAGCCGAATCCTGCCTCGCCGAAGTCGCGGCGCTCAGGTGCCTGCTGCGCGATTTTCTGCTCCTGGGAAGATTGGAGCTCGAGACCCGTAGTTTTTCGCTGGTTCCGGTCTTCGAGACACTCGCTCGCCGCTTCGAGCCGCTCGCCGCCGCGCGCGGAATCGCCCTCGAAACCGAGGCGGATCCGGCGGAGATCGCGGGAGATCCCGCTGCCACCGAACGAATTCTTTCGAACCTCGTGGACAACGCGTTGAAGTTCTCGCCGGAAGGGAGTCGGGTCGCGATGGTGGCAAAGGAGCTCGAGGGGAAGGTCGAGGTCCTGGTCCTGGACCAGGGGAGCGGCATCCCTCTTCGCGAACGGGAGCGGGTCTTCGAGCCGTTCGTGCGACTCGACCGGGAAAGACCCGGCGCGGGGCTCGGGCTCTCGATCGCCCGGGAGCTCGCGGAGGCGCAAGGTGGGTCGCTTTCGCTCACCGGCGAGCCGGACGAAGGCTCGATCTTCGTTCTCACCTTGCGTAAAGCATGATCCTCGTCGTCTGCCCCAACCTCGCGGTCGACGTGACTCTCGAAGTCGACTCTCTCCATCCGGGCGAGGTTCACCGGGCGAGCAGGGTGGATCGACGAGCCGGAGGAAAAGGAGTCAACTTCGCTCGCGCCCTGCGCTCTCTCGGTCCTCTCGGGCTTCCGGAGGATCCGCCGCTGGTCGTCGGCTATGCCTCCGGACGAGCGGGAGAGACCATCCGTGAAGGACTCGAGCGCGAGGGGATCGCGTTCGAGCTCGTCCCCTTCTCCGGCGAAAGCCGCACTTGCACCATCGTGCTCGACAGGGACGGCGGGGCCACGGTCGTGAACGAGGCCGGCCCCGAGATCCTGGACGGGTCGCGCCTCATCGCGACGTTCGAAGACCTGCTCGGGAAAGCGCGGGCCGTGGCCTTCATGGGAAGCCTCCCTCCCGGTCTTCCTCGCGATGTCTATGCCGCCATGATCGAGCGCGCCCGGGCGAGCGGACGGCTTTCCGTTCTCGACACGTCCGGAGAAGCCCTGCGCTTCGGGCTCGGCGCCGGGCCGAGTCTCGCGAAGCCGAATCGCGCCGAAGCGGAGGAGCTCCTCGGCCGTGACCTCTCTACGGAGGCCGCTCGCCGGGAAGCGGTCGAGAGTCTCCGCGAGCTCGGCGCGGAAACGGCCATTCTCACGCTCGGAAGAGAAGGATTCCTCGCGGCGGCGGCCGGGGAGGTCTACAGGGTCGCTTCCGGCGCGGACGACCTGCGACTCGGCAATCCCACCGGCGCCGGCGACGCTCTCGCCGCCGGGCTCATCGCGGGTGCCGTTCGCGGATATCCCCTCGTCGAGTCCGCGCGGCTGGCCGCGGCCGCAGCGGCCGCCTCCCTCGCCGAAGGCTACGGGCGCTTCCGCCCCAAGGACGTTCGGGTCGAGGCTTCTCGGGTGGAGAGGATCTAGTCACTCGAGGCGGCGAGCCAGCGACTCGTGGCCCGACGACCGCGCCCAGGCCGCCGCGTCACGTCCCTCGCCGTCCCGCAGGGCTCGGTCCGCCCCTGCTCGCAGGAGCTCGTCGAGAGTCTCTTCGTGTCCGAACCGCGCCGCCTTCATGAGGGGCGTCACTCCATCGGCGTCGGCGAGGTCGGCGTCGGCACCGGCCCTGAGGAGAAGCGCGGCCGCATCCGCGCGTCCGAACTGCGCCGCGAGCGAGAGCGCCGTCGTTCCCCTCGAGTCCGCCGCGTCGGGATCCGCGCCCTCCTCGAGAAGGCGCTCGACGGAGTGCATCTCCCCGCTCGCCGCCGCCCTCATCAGGCGCGTGAATCCCCCGGAGCCGGCTTCGGTGCAGGCGCAGAGAGAAAAGGCCAGCGACACCGCCGCAAATTGACTCGTCATCGAAATTTATTGTAGCTTCGGCTCACGATGGGAATAGTACCGATTGAGAAGTTCGGCGCGGAGGTCCTCGATCGGCGCGCGGCGGAGCTCACGGAGTTCTCCGAGGACCTCGAGACCATCGCCCGTGACATGATCGAGACGATGTACGCGGCGCCCGGCGTCGGCCTCGCGGCGCCCCAGATTGGATTGGGAATCCGGCTCATGGTAATCGACATTACCGTGGGAGAGGACCCGAAACAGGTCATCGTAATGGCGAACCCGGTGATGGTGGAGCAGGACGGCGAGCAGCACGAAGAGGAAGGCTGCCTTTCCGTCCCCGGCTACAGCGGGGTGGTGTCCCGTCCCGCCTGGGTGAAGGTCCGCGGCCAGGATCTGAAGGGCAAGGAGATTCTCCTCGAAGGGACCGGCCTTCTCGCGCGCGCGTTCTGCCACGAGGTCGATCACCTCGACGGGAAACTCTTCCTCGAACGGCTGGGAATGCTGAAGCGCGACCTCATCAAGCGGAAGATCCGGAAGAAGATTCGCCAGGGCGACTGGTAGTCGCCGGATATGCGCCTTCTGTTCATGGGCTCGGGGGGATTCGCTCTCCCCTCCCTGAAAGCCCTTCTCGATTCGACCCACCAGGTTCTCGCGCTCATCACCCAGCCCGACAAGCCCGCGGGGCGCGGACACGAGCTGCGCATGCCGAAGACGAAGTCGCTCGCGCTCGAGCGCGGTATCGCGGTCCACCAGCCTCTCAAGGTGCGCGCCGAGGCGGCGGTCGAGCTCGTGCGCGGAATCGCTCCCGACCTCGTCGTCGTCGTCGCGTACGGCCAGATCATCCCGGCTTCGATTCTCGAGATCCCCCCTCGAGGGACGGTCAACGTTCACGGCTCGCTCCTGCCCCGCTATCGAGGAGCGGCGCCGATTCAATGGGCGATCGCCCGGGGCGAGACCGAGACCGGGGTCACGACGATGCTCATGGACGCGGGGCTCGACACCGGCCCGATCCTGCTCCAGAGGCCGATTGCGATCGCCGAGGAGGACACCGGGGGAACGCTCGAGGCCAGGCTCGCACCGCTCGGCGCCGGGTTGCTCCTCGAGACGCTCTCCCGATGGGAACGGGGGGATCTCGTCCCCATCCCGCAGGACGATGCGAAGGCGACGCTCGCGCCGCGTATTAAGAAAGAGGAGGCGCTGGTCGACTGGAGCCGCCCGGCGGCGGAGATTCACAACCGCGTGCGCGCATTCGTTCCCTGGCCCGTCGCGTTCGTTTCCGTTGACTCTGGACAGGCTGCGCTTCGAATCTGGAAGTCGAAGGTCGCTGCGACGGTCAGCGCGGCGGCCAATCCGGGATCCCTCCTCGGCATCGAGGGGGAGGGGCTCACCGTCGCTTGTGGAGGACGATCCGCCTTGACGCTTCTCGAAGTGCAGCCGGCGGGTAGAGCGCGGATGACCGCGGCCGCCTTCGCTCGCGGAAAAAGGCTCGCTCCGGGGGATCTTCTGGGGCTGCCGGAGCGTCGAAACCCGTAGTACCGATCCCCCAAAACCCGGGTTTTCGCGGGAAAGCGTGGCTTTCACCCCACGTCTCCCGTCGGGCCCTTACCTGTATCTCATTGCAGGAGTGTGCCTCTTCGGCCGGTATGAACCTTGCAATCACTGTCCCTCCCAACTTCATCGGGGGGTTTCTGCTTTGCAGCGTCAGCCCAGAGAATCGAGGCCGGGTCCAGCGTCCGCGATGGAGCGGCCGAGCTCCGCGGAAGACCGGTACTCGTTCGCCGCTCGCGGAGCGCGAGACGGCCTCTGGGACTGGAACCTCGAGACCGAGGAGCTCCTGATCTCTTCCCGCTGGTCGGCGCTCCTCGGCCTCAAGGAGGTGGAGCGAACGACCAAACCCGCGGAATGGCTCGACCGCGTCCACCCCGAGGACCGCTCGAGAGTGCGCGAGCAGCTGCGCGCGGCCACGACGGGCGAAAGCCGGCTCTTCGAGAGCGAGCACCGTCTCGCACACGAAGACGGACGCTACCTCTGGGTGCTAGCGCGCGGCGAGGTGACCCATCGGAAGACGGGCGATCCCCTCCGGATCGCCGGCTCGCTCTCCGACATCACCCAGCAGAAGACTGCGGAAGACCGCCTGCGGCACGAGGCGACCCATGACGGGCTCACCGGGCTTCCCAATCGCTCCACGTTCATGGAGCACCTGCGTCGACTTCTCGAACGGTCGAGACGGTCGGGGCGGGATTTGAAGTTCGCCGTGCTGTTCCTGGATTTCGATCGCTTCAAGCGGATCAACGACAGTCTCGGCCACCTGGCGGGAGATCAGCTTCTCGCCGCCGCCAGCCGGCGGCTGAAGGACTGCGTCCGCCCGGCCGACACCGTCGCCAGACTCGGAGGAGACGAGTTCGGCGTCGTCCTCGATCGGCTCGGGGACGTGACCGAGGCGACCCGCGTCGCCGAGAGGGTCCATCAGGCACTCCGCGAGCCCTTCGACATCCACGGGCTCGAAGTCCTCATCACCACCAGCATCGGCATCGCCGTGGGCTCCCGCGCCTACGAGAGGCCCATGGACCTCCTCCGGGACGCGGATACCGCGATGTACCGCGCCAAGGCGGCGGGCAAGGGACGCCACGAGGTGTTCGACTCGGCGATGCAGGCCCATGCCGTCGAGCAGCTCCAGCTCGAGTCCGATCTCCGCCGCGCGATGATCCGGGACGAGATTCGCCTGCTCTACCATCCGGTGGTGTCGCTCCACGACCGCTCCATCGTGGGTTTCGAGGCCCTCGCTCGCTGGAAGCACCCCACTCGCGGGATCCTTCCTCCCTCGGCCTTCCTCCCCGCCGCGGAAGAAACGGGAGTCATCGTCGAGCTCGGGTTCCAGGTGCTTCGAAAGGCCTGTCTCCAGATTCAGCACTGGAAGCGGAGCCCCCGCGAACGGCGCTCCCTTTCGATCCACGTGAACCTGTCCGACAAGCAGCTCTTCCAGCCCGACCTCGTCGATCGGGTGGAGCAGGTCCTGGCCGAGACCGAGCTTCCTCCCGGAGATCTGGTTCTCGACGTTTCGGAGAACATCGTCATGCAGAAAGCCGACTCCTCGGTCGCGATTCTCGGCCAGCTCAAGAGCCTCGGCCTGCGCATCCACCTCGACGATTTCGGCACCGGCTATTCGTCGCTCGGCTACCTCCACCGGTTCGAGATCGATACCCTCAAGATCGATCGGTCCTTCATCCGGAATCTTCGCGCCGGAGGCGACAACTGGATCGCCGCCCGCACGATCATGGGCCTCGCCGACAACCTGGGCATGGGGGTCATCGCCGAGGGAGTCGAGACCGAGGAGCAGCTCCAGGAGCTTCTCGGACTCGGCTGCGCGCTGGGCCAGGGGAGCCTCTTCCACGAGCCGCTGAGCCCGGAGCTGGTCGAAGACATACTGGGCTGAGCAGCGGCGCCTGCGCCGTTGCTACAATGCGCCGGTGCGCGCGCTCCGGCTCGCCGGTTCCGTCGCCGGCATGATTCTCGCGCTCTATCTCTACTTCGCTTTCCTCCACCCGCGAGGCAAAGCCCGGGAGCATCCGTTCTTCAACAGCGAGCGCACGCTCGCCATCGCCCACCAGGGCGGTCGCGGACTCTGGCCGGAGAACACGCTTCTCGCCTTCGAGCGCTCGCTCGAGCTCGGGGTCGACGTCCTGGAGATGGATCTGCGGGGGACGTCGGACGGGCAAATCGTCGTCCACCACGACGCCTCCGTCGAACGGACGACCGAGGGCTCGGGTCTGGTGCACGAGCTGACACTCGAGGGGATTCGGAGCCTCGACGCTGGCTACCGCTTCGCCGTCGAAAAGGACGGCGTCGATTCCCATCCCTATCGCGGCCTGGGTCTCGTGGTTCCGACGCTGCTCGAAGTTCTCCATCGTCTGCCTCAATCCCGTCTCAACCTGGAGATGAAGGAGTTCGATCCGGGGCTCGCGCGCTCGCTATGCGCCGTGCTGCGGGCGAACGGGCCGGCCGATCGTTTTCTCGTCGCCTCTTTCGACCACGAGCCGATGGTCGCCTTTCGTGAGGCCTGCCCCGAGGTCGCGACCAGCGCGACTCTTCGAGAAGGGCTCGTCTTCTACCAGCTCGACCGGCTGGGGCTGGGGAGCCTGTATCGGAGCCCGGCGGTCGCGTTCCAGGTCCCCGAGTACTTCGGGAAGATCCACGTCGTGCGCCCGAGATTCCTCGAGGCCGCGCGGGCGTTCAACGTCCGGGTGCAGGTCTGGACCGTCAATGAAGACGAGGACCTCGCTCGCATGCTGGCGATGGGCGTCGACGGGATCCTGACCGACTATCCCGACCGCCTTCTGCGGCTCATGGGGCGGCTTGCCCGGATCCCGTAGCGCCGTTCTTCGATTCTTCTCTTTCGGATTTGAGCGCCTCGCGCGCGTCCTTGGACATCTTCAAAAGCCGCTTCTGTACGAGACCGTAGACGGTATCGCCTTCGTAGTCTCCCTCTACGTTGGGCGAGCCCGCCTCGACCCCGGTGAGGAGCTCGATACCCTGTTCCACCGTGGAGGCGGAGTAGATTCGGAAGCGCCTCTCCGCGACCGCTTCCACGACGTCCTTCCGCAGCATGAGGTCCGAGACGTTCGCTTCCGGGATCAGCACTCCCTGCCTGCCGGTCGCGCCGGCCGTGCAGCAGGCGTCGTAGAACCCCTCGATCTTCTCGTTGACTCCTCCGATGGCCTGGAGCTCTCCCTTCTGATTGACGGAGCCCGTCACCGCCACGTCCTGGCGCAGGGGCAGCCGCGAGAGCGCCGAGAGAAGCGCGTAGAGCTCGGTCGAAGAGGCGCTGTCGCCCTCGACTCCGCTGTAGCTCTGCTCGAGCGCGAGACTCGCGGAAAGAGCGAGCGGGACCTTCTGCGCGAAACGGGCGCGGAAATAGCCGGCGAGGATGAGCACGCCCTTGTTGTGACTCTTCCCCGAGAGATCGGCCTCGCGCTCGATGCTGATGATCCCCGCCCTTCCGGCGGCGACGGAAGCGGTGATCTTCGTCGGCCTCCCGAACCGATAGTCGCCGACGTCGTAGACCGACAGCCCGTTCAGCTCTCCCACCCGGGCGCCGTCGGTGGCGATCATCAGGATTCCGTCCCGGGTCATCTCCGCCATCCGCGACTCGATGAGGTTGCGCCGCTCGATGCTCTCGCGAACCGCGCGATCGACGTAGGCCCCGGTCACCACCGAGGCCCCGTCCTCCTTCGCCCAGTAGCTCGCCTCCCGGACGAGATCGGCGACGTCGCTGAATCGGGTGGAGAGCTTGCCCTGCCTTCCTGCCAGCCGCACACCCTCCTCCACGACGGCCGCGGCCGCAGAGCGGTCGAAATGGGGCAGATGTTCGTCCCGCGCGAGACGAGCGATGAAGCATGCGTACCACGCGACCGCTCGGTCGTCCCGCTCCATGCTCGCGTCGAAGTCCGCCTTGACCTTGAACACCTTCCGGAAATCGGGGTCGTACTGATAGAAGATCTGATAGGAGAGGTTGTCGGCTATCAACAGAACCTTCAAATCGACGTCGACGGGCTCGGGCTTGAGCGCGGTCGGAATGAACAGGTTCCCCGGGTCGAACCCCTGGATGTCGACCTTTCCGCTCTTCAGCGTCCGCTTGAGGGACTGGTAGACGCCGGGCTCGGACAGGATCTCCGAGAACGAGAGCACCAGATAGCCTCCCGCCGCCCGGAGCAGACTGCCGGCTTTGATCCGGGTGAAGTCGGTATAGGCGAGCCCGCTCCGGTCCCAGGTCCGCTCGACGGTGCCGAAGAGGTTCTTGTAGCTCGGGTGCGTCTCGACGACGATCGGCGCCCGCTCGGTGGCGGAGTTGTCCACGAGAACGTTCACCCGGTATCGCAGGTGCGTGTCCCGGGAACCGGCGAAGAACGCCGCGAGGTCCGAGGGTTCCGGCCTCCGCACGAACTCCTCGAGGTTCTCGAGCGCGTGATGGCGCACCTGCTCCAGGAACCGCTCGGGGCGCTCTCCGGGATAGCGCTTCTTGAGTGCGTCGATTCGCGGATTCACGATCTCCGAGCCGAACCCGAAAACCAGCGCTTTCATGGCTTCTCCGACGAGCCGCTCGGTGTCGCGGGCGTGCTTCAGCACTTCCTCGAGCTCCTCGCCCAGCTGCTCGCGAAGTCGGTCGAGACGCTCGAACTCTTCCCGCGAGATCTTCCCCTCGGCCAGCATCTCCTCCAGCTCGTCGCCGGTCCGAGGCTTTCCGTCGACGATGGGGGCGACTTCGTTCTTCGCGAGCGGCCCGAGACGGATCTCCGCGAGCACGAAGTTCTCTTTCTTGATGCGCTCTTCGAACTCGCGGACGATGGCGCGACCCTTTTCACCCTCGGTCTCGAGAATCTGCGCCTGCCGCTTCTTGAACTCGTCGGACTCCAGCGCCGCGGGCACGGTTCGCTCCAGAAAGGAGACGAGCGCATCCATGTCCCGGCGCAGGCTCCTCCCGTCGCCGGGAGGGAGCTGGATCACCTTTGGACTGTCGGCATCGTCGAAGTCGTGGACGTAGCAGATGTCGGAGGGGATGTTGGTGCCGCGCGCGACCTTCTCCAGGATGCTCTTGACCGTGGTCTCCTTCCCGGTGCCCGCGAGGCCCTGGACGACGACGTTGAACCCGCGCGACTGGACCGCGAGGCCCAGCTGGATCGCCTTGATCGCTCTAGCTTGACCGATGACCTCGAACTCCGGCTCGAGATCCCGCGTGGTCTCGAACGTGAACGCGTCGGGCGAGCAACGGTAGCGGAGTTTGTCGACGGGAACCTCCTTGGGAGCGGCTCCCGGCGGAAGCGGTGTCGTGGTCATGGTGGGCGATAATCTACACCATGCGCGCGCACCGGCCGGTGTCCCCCGCTCGACGCACCGCATTCGAAGTCCTGCGGCGCGTGGAAGAGCGCCGGGGAGAGCCGGCGAGCCTCCTCGCCGACCCGCGGTATCGGTCGCTTTCCTCCGCCGACCGCGACCTGGCCATGGAGATCGTCTTCGGGGTGCTCCGCTGGCGCGGCAGCCTGGACTGGGTCCTCGCTCACCACGCGAGCCGTCCGGTCGCGGAGCTCGACTCCGCGATCCGGCTCGCGCTCCGGATCGGGCTCTATCAGATCCGCCATCTCGATCGCGTCCCCGAGCGGGCTGCGGTGGACGAGTCGGTGCGGCTCGCGGAGACCTACGGCGCGGCGCGCGGCAAAGGCCTGGTCAACGCGGTCCTTCGGAGCGTTCTGCGCCAGCCGGGAGCCCCCGCGTTTCCTGCCAGGGAGGCGGACCCCGTGGGGTATCTCTCCACCGCTCTGTCCCACCCGCGCTGGCTCACGGAGCGGTACCTCGAAAGGCTCGGCCTCGAGCGCGCCGAGGCAAGGTGCCTGGCGCAGAACCGGACTCCTCCGGTCCATCTCCGGGTTTCCGCGCGCATCGAGGTCGCAGCGGCGCGGGAGGCCCTCGCGCGGGAAGGCGTCGAGACCGGGGGCGTGGTCGAAGCACCCCGTTGCCTGCGGGTTCTCTCGGGCCCGCTCTTCGAGAGCCAGCTCCTTGCCCGCGGGCTCGTGTTTCCGCAGGACGCGGGCTCGCAATTGGTCCCGCTTCTTCTCCAGGTCCAGAGATCCGATCGCGTGCTCGACGTCTGCGCAGCTCCGGGAGGGAAGGCGACGGCGATGAGCGAGCTCGCCCTCGGGGGAACCGTCATCGCCGTCGATTCGCGGCGCCGCCGGGCGCGCCTTCTCCGCGCGATCTCGGAACGGCTGCAGGCGGAGAACGTCCGTCCGGTGGTCGCCGATGGACGTCGCCTTCCCTTCGAGACGAGCTTCGACCGGATCCTTCTCGACGTTCCCTGCAGCAGTCTCGGGACGCTGCGCCGGAACCCCGACGTCCGCTGGCGGGTGGAGGCGTCCGACCTCGAGCCGCTCGCGGCGCTTCAGCTCGAGCTCCTGCGCTCGTCGTCGCGCCTCCTCACGGAGAGCGGGCGTCTGGTCTACGCCACCTGCTCGACGGAGCCCGAAGAGAACGAGCAGGTGGTGGAGAGTTTCCTGTCCGAAGCTCCGGGCTTCCTCCGCGTGGATGCCGCGCCAAGCCTCCCGGAGCCGGCCCGACACCTCGCCGACGCCGACGGATTCTTCCGCACCTCCCCCGAGCAAGACGACATGGACGGCTACTTCGCGGCGATTCTAGTGCGGGGTTGACGAAGCCACATCGGCGAGACAGCGAACAGCGGGGCCCGGAGGGCCCCTGACTTTGCGCGCTGGGGTGGGGCCCCAGCGCACTTAAGAATTGCTCGGCTACTTCGCGGCGATTCTAGTGCGGGGTTGACGAAGCCACATCGGCGAGACAGCGAACAGCGGGGCCCGGAGGGCCCCTGATTTTGCGCGCTGGGGGTGGGGCCCCAGCGCAACTAAGAATTGCACGGCTACTTCGCGGCGATTCAGTGCGGGGTTGACGAAGCCACATCCCCATCCCCTGTTCTTACACTCTTTAAGCCGCTTGCCGACGCTCGCACCCGCGGTAGAATGATCGCGTGAGCTCCGAGCGCGAGGCCGGGGAGAGGCTCCTCGAAGGACCGTCGAAGCCCGAATCCCCGCTTCCGGGAGCCCGAAAGCGGCCTGGGAAGAAGAGCGCGGGACCGGGGGCGCAGCGAGCCCGCGCCCTCCTGGTGCGCATCCTGGAGATCGCGGCACTCGCCGCGGGTCTCCTCGCGACCGCGGTCGTTTCCGCCGCAATCACCTTCACCCTCGCGGTGCGAGGCAACGAGGTCACGGTTCCCGATCTCGCCGGAGCGAGCGTCGAGGGCGCGGGAGAGAGCCTGAGGCGCGACGAGCTCCAGCTCGTCGTCGAGGGCAGCCGCTTCCACGCGAGCGTCCCTCCGGACTTCATCTCCGAGCAGATCCCGGCGCCCGGGACCACCTTGAAGAAAGGGCGCTCCGTCCGCGTATGGGTGAGCCTCGGACCCCAGAAGCACAGCGTTCCCCGGATCGAGGGAGAGACGCTCCAGTCGGCGCAGCTCATCCTCGAGCAGAACGGCTTCAGCCTCGGCCGGGTGGTCGAGATTCACAGCGAGGTCTACGCACCCGACACCGTCGTCGCCCAGTCGCCCTCCGCATACGAGGACGTGGCGGAAACGACGGAAGTGGCGGTGCTGCTCTCGCGCGGATATCTCGACGACGCTTACGTGATGCCCGACTTCATCGGGCGCAACTACGTCGAGATTCTGGACCAGATCTCCCGCGGCCAGGTTAAGATCTCCCAGGTACGGCTGGTCGACTACCCTGGTGTCCCGAAGAACGTCATCGTGAGGCAGGTGCCGGCGCCCGGGGTGAAGGTGTTCAAACGGGACCGGATCG
Organism: uncultured Acidobacteriota bacterium; assembly: GCA_963716925.1. Classification (GTDB taxonomy): domain Bacteria; phylum Acidobacteriota; class Vicinamibacteria; order Marinacidobacterales; family SMYC01; genus DAISKN01. The sequence continues at coordinate 251,317 of CAVQUX010000010.1, forward strand.
TTCTCTTTCTCAGCAAGGGCGCCTGAAACGATGCGAATCGCTCCTTCGATCCTATCCGCTGACTTCTCCCGGCTGGCCGCGGAGATAGAGCTCGTCGAGCGCGCAGGCGCTCACCAGCTCCACGTCGACGTGATGGACGGCCACTACGTTCCCAACCTGACGTTCGGCCCGATGGTGGTCGAGGCCATCCGCCGCTCGACGCGCCTTCCTCTCGACGTGCACCTGATGATCGAGAACGCCGATCGATGGATCGATGCCTTCGTCGACGCCGGGGCCGACATGATCGCCTTCCACGCGGAGTCCGTCCACCACCCTCACCTGGTGCTCACCTCGATTCAGAAGCGGGGAAAGAAAGCCGGGCTCGCGTTGAACCCCGGGCTGTCCCTGTCCTCCGTGGAAGAGCTCCTTCCGCTCGCGGACTATGCCATCGTGATGTCGGTGAACCCCGGCTGGGGTGGACAGGACTTCATCAAGGGAAGCTTCGAGCGGGCCGAGGGCCTGCGCCGCTTCGCCCGGGAAAAGCACCTCGCGCTCGAGATCGAGATCGACGGAGGCATGAACGCCGACCGCGTGGCTCGGGCGGCCCTCGCCGGCATCGACGTCGTCATCGCGGGCTCCGCCATTTTCAAGGCCCGGGATCCCGAAGCCGTCGTCCGCCAGATGCTCTCGGCGGTGCCCGTTTGAATCGGACCACCTGCCAGATTCGCGTCCGTTACGCCGAAACCGACGGAATGGGTGTCGTCTATTACGGGAACTACCTGACGTGGTTCGAGGTCGGGCGCACGGATCTGCTTCGCCAGCTCGGCCGGAGCTATCGCGAAATCGAGGAGACCGAGAGGATCCACCTGCCGGTGGTCGAGGCCCACTGCCGCTACCATCAGCCAGCCCGCTACGACGATCTGGTCGACATCGTGACCAGGGCTAGCCGGCCCTCGCGGGCGCGCGTCCAATTCGACTACGAGCTGTCCCGGGCGCAGGACGGGGTTCTGCTCGCGAGCGGGTCCACGCTCCATGTCGCCGTGAATAGGGACGGACGGCCCTGCCGGCTCCCCCGGGATCTCCAGGAGCTCCTCACGTGACCGCACTGGTCACCGGGGTCGGCGGGTTCATCGGCTCGACGCTCGCCGAATCTCTGGTCCGGAGCGGAGAGAGAGTCATCGGCGTCGATTCGTTTCTCGACTACTACCCCCGGCCGGTCAAAGAGAGAAACCTCGAGAGTCTGTCCGCGAGTCCGCGGTTCGAGCTCCGCGAAGGACCGCTCCAGCAGATGGAGATCCCTCGCCTTCTCGACGGATGCGACCGCATCTTTCACCTCGCGGCCCAGGCCGGTGTGCGCGCGAGCTGGGGCGGGGAGTTCGGAATCTACACCGACAACAACATCCTCGCGACTCAACGGCTCCTGGAAGCGGCCGTGGGCACGAAGATCCGGTCCTTCGTGTTCGCCTCGTCGTCCTCCGTCTACGGGGACGCAGCGCCCCTTCCCATGATCGAGGACATCCCGCTCCATCCCGTGTCTCCCTACGGCGTGAGCAAGCTCGCGGCCGAGAAACTCTGCGAGCTCTACTTCGTGAACCATCAGGTGCCCACGGTGTCGCTTCGCTACTTCACCGTGTACGGGCCGCGCCAGCGGCCCGACATGGCGTTTCATCGGCTCTTGAGCTGCGCCCTGAACGGGACTTCCTTCCGTCTCTTCGGCGACGGACTTCAGACCCGGGACTTCACGTTTGTCGCCGACGCCGTCGACGCCACCGTCGCCGCCTCGGACCGGGGCCGGGGAGGCGCGGTCTACAATATCGGGGGCGGCTCGCGGGTATCTATGCTCGAGGTCATCGATACCGTCCGCGACGTCACCGGGCGCCGAGTAGACGTGGTAATGGACCAGAAGCAGAAAGGCGACATGCGCGATACCTACGCCGATACCTCCGCCGCCCGTCGCGATCTCGGCTACGAGCCGCGGACGAGCCTGCGCGAGGGGCTCGAGCGGGAGTGGCATTGGATTCAACGGCAATCGTCGTCTATGCTTTCTTCTCGGGAATAGATCGTTGCAACCGACTCCCCCGTCCTCACTTCGCGCCCGCGCCAGCATCTTGGTGCTCCTGCTGGCGCTCGCCTCGAGCTCCTGGATGGCCTGCAGCGGCAAGAACAAAGACCTCCTCTCGGGGCCAGGCCAGGGCGACGAGCGGCTGCTGGCCCTCGGACGGGATGCGATCGAAAGGGAAAAGTGGGAAGAGGCCCGGGGCTACTTCCAGCAGCTCCTCGACAGCTACCCGAGGAGCCAGCTCGCCGGGGACGCGAGGCTCGGAGTCGCGGATACCTACTTCAATCAGAAGGGCAGCGGGAACCTGGTGCTCGCGATCGCGGAGTACCGGGATTTCCTCACCTTTTTCCCGAATCACCCTCGGGCCGACTACGCCCAGTTCCAGATCGGCTATGGTCACTACCGGCAGATCCACAGCCCCGATCGCGATCAGGACCCGACGGCGCTCGCCATCGAAGAGTTCGAGAAGCTCATCGAGCTGTATCGCAACTCCCGCTATGCCGAGGAGGGTCAGAAGCTTCTAGAAGAATGCTACGAGACTCTCGCCGAGTCCGAGTTCCGGGTGGGGTTGTTCTACCTCGACATCCGCAAAGCCTGCCGGGCCGCTATCGCGCGGTTCAACGAGGTTCTGGAGAAATACCCCTCGTACAAGCGGCAGGACGAGCTCCATTTCCGGCTGGGATCGGCCTATCAGATGTGCGGGCAGCTCGATCAGGCGCTTCCCCATTTCCAGCGCGTCGTCGACAATTACCCCGAAAGTGAGTTCCGGGAAGCGGCGCAAACCATCCTTTCGACGCTGCAGGTCGCCGACCGCCCCCAGAGCCCAACCCTCAAGTAGCACTTCAAGCCTCGCGCAAAAAACGGCTTGACAGTTGCGAGATCGTGCTGTTAAATTTAACGACAAGCTACGTTCCCTTTCCCATGTGGAGGTTTGTCGTGACGACGCGAGCTTCGCGGACTGTCAGCCGACGTCCGTTCTTCCCCAGCCGAGTTCTCGCCCTCCCCGGCCTCGTCCTCGCGGTTTGCGGTCTCGCGGTGCCGCCCGTCTCCGGCCAGGAGCCGGAAGCGCAGCAGCCCGAGGCGGCCCCGCCGTCAGCCACGGACATCATCGTGGCTCCGCACTGGACGCGCAATCACGGGCCGACGAGCTATCCGGAGGGAACGCAGTTGCACATCGTCCAGCGTGGAGACACCCTCTGGGACATCTCGAACACCTACTTGCGCAATCCTTTTCTCTGGCCGCAGGTCTGGGACGCGAATCGTTACATCGAGAATCCCCACCTCATCTATCCCGGCGACGCGATTCGCATCCCCGAGGTGGACGTCGTCCGCGGAGAGGGTGAAGGGCCGGGCGGTCCGGGAACGGGCCCCGGCGGTACCGGCGGTCCCGGCGCGAGTCCCGGTGAGGAAGGCGCCGGCCCGGGCGGTCCCGGCGCGGCGGGTCAGCCGGGAGGTCCAACCGGTCCTCGGTTCCGTCCCGCGTACGAAGAGGTCTCGATTCAGTGCACCGGATATCTGCGGGAAGAGGCGGACGACGATTTCCGCATCTTCGGAAGCGAGGAAGACAGCCACAAGGATGGTCTCGCGACCGGGGACGTCGTCTATCTGAACCGCGGCTCCCAGGACGGCGTGAGCCCCGGCGACGAGTTCTACATGCAGCGGAAAATCGACTTCACCTGGGGCGTCGACGGAAGCTACGTTCGCCGGACGGGCTGGCTTCGAATCCTCGCTGTGCAGGAAGAGACGGCGATGGCCGAAATCGTCCAGGCCTGCCTGGACGTGAACGTGGGCGACTACCTGACTCCCTTCGAGCCGATTCCCGTGCCCCTGCTGCCCGTCGAACCTTCGCCGACGCGCATGACTCCGGAGACGGGCCGGATGCGCGGAAGGATCGAGGCATCTCTCGACGACCTCGCGACTCTCGGGCAAGGCTACCTGGTGAGCATCGACCTCGGCCAGGAGGACGGCGTCGTTCCCGGAAACATCTTCACCATCTTCCGCTACCTGTACGACGGCGCCCCGCGGAAAGTACTGGGGACTCTCGCGGTCCTCACCGTGCAGCGCGAGCACGCGACCGCGAGGATCATGGAGAGCAAGGACTACATCCTCACGGGAGACCTGATCGAGCTCAAGTAGACCGTCGGAGCTCTCTCAGCAGGGACGTCTCGGCCCAGGCGGCGCCCGTATGGAAGCGCGGCCCGGATTCCGTGAGGACTACATCTCCGGGAACCAGGTCCTCGAGTAGAGGCTCCAGCCGCCTGGCGAGATCCGCCGACGACAGGCTGAGGCCAACGACGTCCCACGGTCCGCCGCCGGAAAACCGAAGGTCGACGAGACGCTGGATTCCGACGTCCGGCCGCGGATCGAACTCGAGCACGTCGACCCAGGCGGGGCGCCGCGAGCCCAGCAGAATTCCCCTCTCGCCGCGGAGCGACCTCTCCGCGTTCGGCCCCACGTAGACCCGAGGCGGCTTTCCCGAGATCACGGGCCGGCGGTGTCTTCGTCTCACGCCCGGCTTCCGGAGGGGAGCTCGTTCGCGACCTTTCGATAGAACTTGAAGAAGTAATCGAGGCCGGAGCCGAGTGCGAGAAAGACGGTAAGCCAGAGCGTGACCTTGCCCAGGACCGCGAGCGGTCCCAGAAACTTCTCACCGAGGATGAGAAGAAGAATGGCAGCCACCTGGGTGGCCATCTTTCCCTTCCCCAGGGGGCTCGCGGGAATGGTGATGCCCTGCTCGATCGCGACCATGCGGAGGCCGGTCACCGCGAACTCCCGTCCGACGATTACCACGACCATCCAGGCGGGCGCCAGACCCAGCTCCACCATGCTGATGAAAGCGGCGGACACCAGGAGCTTGTCGGCGACCGGGTCGAGCATGATGCCCAGCGTCGTGACCTGCTTGCGGCGGCGGGCGAGATACCCATCGAGCCAGTCGGTGAGCGCCGCCACCGCGAAGATCGCGGCGCCGATCAGCTCCCAGCGCTCCGTCCGCGTCAGAAGCACCACCACCAGAATGGGGACGAGGAATATCCGGCCGAGGGTGAGCCCATTGGGCAGGTTCGGGAGGGTCATCAAGGATTCTGGATCTCGCTCGAGCCAGCCGCCCCGTACACCGCGAGCAGGCATGGCGGACGGCCCGATGCGGTCGCGAGCTCCAGCGGGCCGCCGGCGATTCGGCGTCTCGAATCGTTTTCGTCGGTCGAGGTCATGAAAGATCGAGAACTCAAAGTATGTGGCGTCCCTGAAAGAAAGTCCATCGCCGCCTCACCCGCGTTTCTGGGAGACTTCAACCCGTTCGCCGCCGGGGTCTCATTCGATGATACCCTTACCGACCGAAAATGAACGCTGTGATCCTCGCCGGCGGAAAGGGCACGCGGCTGCGGCCGCTCACGCTCCACACCCCGAAGCCCATCGTCCCCATTCTCACCCGCCCGTTCCTAGAGCTCCAGATCGAGCTCCTCAAGAAGACCGGGATCGAGGAGATCGTGCTCTCCCTCTCCTACCAGCCGCGAAGAATCGAGGAGATGTTCGGCGACGGGAGCGATCTCGGGGTGCGAATCCACTACACGATGGAGCCCGAGCCCCTGGGCACCGCGGGCGCGGTGAAGAACGCCGAGGCGCTTCTCTCGAACCGAACGGTGGTGTTCAACGGGGACGTCCTGAGCGATCTCGATCTGACGTCGGTCCTGAAGTTCCACGAAGACGTCGGGGCGAAGGCGACGATCGTGCTCACGCCCGTCGCCAACCCGTCCGCTTACGGGCTGGTCGAGACCGACGAGGCGGGCCGGGTGCTGCGCTTCCTGGAGAAGCCGAGCTACGACGAGATCACCTGCGACACCATCAACGCCGGGGTCTATATCCTCGAGCCCGAGCTCCTGGAGTACATCCCGAGGGGCACGAACTATTCGTTCGAGCGCGGCTTCTTTCCGCACCTGCTGCAGGAGAACGTGTCCTTCTACGCCTACGTGCACCGCGGCTACTGGATCGACATCGGAACCCCGGAGAAGTACCTCAAGGTGCATCGCGATATCCTCTCGGGGGTCCTCCCCTTCGAGGGGTTTCATCCCAACGCCGGCGGCACCTACGTCGACCCCGCGGCCACGGTCGAGGCCGGGTCGCGTCTGACCGGCCCCGCCTTCATCGGCGCCGGGAGCGTCGTGAAGTCTCGGGCGGTCGTCGAGCCGTACGCCGTCGTCGGCCCCAACTGCAGGATCGAGGAGGGGGCGACGGTCTCCGACTCCGTTCTCTGGGCGAACGTGCGCATCGGCGAGGAGGCTCGGGTGGACGGAAGCCTCATCGGCCGCAGCGCCCACATCGGTCACCAGGCGTTCGTAGGCCGGGGAGTCGTACTCGGGGACAAGTCCGTAATCACCGACTACAGCCGCATCGCGCCGTCGAGGCAGGACTAGCAGGTTGCAGAGAAATGCACCTCCCATCTGCGCGAGCGGAGCGAGCCCGACTCGCCAACCGGGAATGCTCCGCCGACATCTTCGGGCCGCGGGGGTGGGTCCCCGCGGCACGGATGCAGTAAAGCTCTTCGCTGTACTCGATCGTCCGGCCGGGGTATACTCTCCTCCCGAATGCCACGAGCGGGCGTAGCTCAGTTGGTAGAGTACAAGCTTCCCAAGCTTGGTGTCGCGGGTTCGAATCCCGTCGCCCGCTCCAACTCCTCACCCTCGAAACCAGGAGGCTCCCGTGGGATTGTTTGGCGGAAAGACCGATAGCGGCCCGAGCGCTCCCCCTCCGGCGGCGGCCGCACGGGAGAGACGCGAAACGAGTGCGTCTGTTTCGACATCCGAAGCGCCCACGGTGATTGGCAAGGACGCTTTCATCAAGGGCGAGCTCCGAAGCACCTCCGACATGCTCATCGAGGGAAGCGTGGAAGGAGAGATCCACGGCACCCGGGTCATCGTGGGCGAGAGCGGCGACGTCAACGCCCGCATCGAGGCCCAGGTGCTCACGGTGCGCGGTACCGTTCGCGGCGACTGCGAGGGCTCGAAGAGAGTCGAGATCGCCGCCACGGGAAAGGTATTCGGCAACATCGCCTCCCGCGCGATCGTCGTCGCCGAGGGCGCGACGTTCCGGGGCGCGAGCAAGATGGCGCCGTCCGAGCCCGTGAAGCCCGAGGAACGGACGGAAGCGATTCGTGAGCCCGGATCCCCCCGGAGGAAGCTCCAAACCCCAATCTGAGCTCCACCACCGCGAACTGAGTATGAAGGTCGGAACCGTAAAGGAAATCAAGGACAACGAGTATCGCGTCGGGCTGGTGCCCGGCGGGGTCAAGACGCTCACCGCGGCCGGACACGAAGTCTTCGTCGAGGCGAACGCCGGCGTCGGCAGCGGCATCTCCAACGACGACTACCAGGCCGCGGGAGCTGCGATACTGCCGACGTCCGACGAGGTCTTCGCGAAAGCGGAGATGATCGTGAAGGTGAAGGAGCCCCTCGCCCAGGAAGTGGCGAAGCTCCGCAAGGGCCAGATCCTCTTCACCTACCTCCACCTCGCGCCGATGAAGGAGCTGACGGAGTCGCTCCTCTCCCGCGGGGTCATCGGGATCGCCTACGAGACCATCACCGCCGAGGACGGGACCCTGCCGCTGCTCACCCCGATGAGCGAGGTCGCCGGACGCATGGCGATCCAGGAGGGCGCGCACTACCTGGAAAAAGCCGAGGGGGGTCTGGGCATGCTCGTGGGCGGCGTTCCCGGCGTTCCCCGGGGAGAGATCGTGATCATCGGAGGAGGCGTCGTCGGGCTCAACGCCGCGAAGATGGCCGTCGGCCTCGGCGCCCACGTGACCGTACTCGACAAGAGCCTTCCGCGAATGCAGTACCTCGACGACATCTTCGGAGGGCGCATCACCACTCTGATGTCGAACCCCATCACCATCCGCGAGAGCGTGGTGCGGGCCCACATGGTGGTGGGAGCGGTCCTGATTCCAGGCGCGTCGGCGCCGAAGCTCGTGACCCGCGACATGATTCGGCAGATGAAGAACGGCGCCGTCATCGTGGACGTGGCCGTCGACCAGGGAGGCTGCCTCGAGACCACGCGGCCGACCACCCACAGCGACCCGACCTACGTCGTCGACGGTGTCGTCCACTACTGCGTGGCCAACATGCCCGGAGCCGTCCCGAGGACCTCGACCTTCGCCCTCACCAACGTCACCCTCCCCTACGCTCTCACCATCGCCAACAAGGGCGTGGTGCAGGCGGTGCGAGAAGACGCATCGCTCCGGGCCGGAGTCAATACCTACGAGGGCCGTCTCACGTCCGAGGCCGTGGCCGATTCCCAGGGAAAACAGCACACCTCGGTCGACCGGCTCCTTTGATTTTCTTTTCAACGCAAAGGCGCAAAGACGCAAGGACGCAAAGAAATCCCCGTTGTTTCTTTGCGCCTTCGCGCCTTTGCGCCTTTGCGTGTTCTTCCCCTTCCGGGTAACGCCAATGACCTTGCGGCTCCGTGTTCTCGTCGACGAGCCGAACGACGGCGCCTTCAACATGGCCGTCGACGAGGCGCTCTTTCTTTCCGCGGCCGAGTCGCCGGAGTCGGCGACGGTGCGGCTCTATGGATTCGACCCGCCTGCGGTGAGCTTCGGATACCGGCAGAGGCCGGAGGAGGCGGTCGACATCGCTTCCTGTCGAGGCCTCGGAATCGACTGGGTGCGTCGGCCGACCGGGGGCCGGGCGCTCCTCCACCATCACGAGCTCACGTACAGCGTCGCGTCCCCAACGGCGGGCGTATTCCGCGGGCTCGGGGTGCGGGCTCTGTATGATTCGGTGAGCGCGGCCATCCGACGGGCGCTCGTCGGGCTCGGGGTCACCCTCGATCCCTCCGAGCCCGATGCGCTTCGTTCCCGCGAGCCCGCCCTCCACGTTCCGTGCCTCGCGCTTCCGGGCCGTCACGAGCTCACTTCGAAAGGCCGAAAAGTCGTCGCGAGCGCTCAAAGGCGCGGACGGCGGGCGTTCCTGCAGCACGGCTCCATCTTGAGACGGGTCGACGCCGATCTCTGGGCGAGGGTCCAGCCTCTCGGGAGCCCAGCCCTCCCCCTCCATGCGGTCGGAATCGACGAGCTGACCACCGCCCCGGTGTCCCGCGAGCGCCTCGCCTTCTCGGTTCTCGCCTCGTTCGAGGAGCTCCTCGATGCGGAGGCCAGGCCTTCAGGGCTGACCGCGGTCGAGCGCCTGCGGATCGGCGAGCTCGAAAGCAAGTACCGCTCCGCGGGTGCCCGCCGCTGAGGTTGACAACGCGGAAGCCGTTTGGTAAAAAAGATTTAGCGTCACTGCCGCCGTTCGAGCACCGATCGAGCAACGCCCCCCGGTGCGTATTCCCGGCGCGCAAATCGACGACATCCGAACCATGGATTGCGCGGTAATCGACAGTCGCAGCCGAGAGATCCTGGAGCAGACGGTCCATCTCTTCATCACTACCGGTGAGCCGGTCGGCTCTCGTACTCTCTCCAAGCTGAACTCTCACGGTCTCTCCCCCGCCACGATCCGGAACATCATGTCGGATCTGGAGGATATGGGTTTTCTCTACCAGCCTCATGCTTCGGCGGGGCGCGTTCCGACGGATCGGGGCTATCGGTTCTACGTGGGAACTCTCATGCAGGGGCAGGAACTTCCCAAGGCGGATGAGTCCTTCATTCGCGAGCAGATTCGGCCTTCCGACGGGGGCCTACCCGAGCTCGTTCGGCGCACGTCTCGACTTCTCTCGAACATGACGGGGATGGTGGGCTTCGTGATCGGGCCCGACTTCAGCCACAGCGTCCTCCGGCATGTGGACTTCGTGCGCCTGGCCCCCCGGCGCATCCTGGTGATGCTGATCTCGAGCGCGGGTCAGGTGATCCACCGGATCGCCGAGATCCCGGAGGACCTCGGCGGAGAAGACCTGGCGCAGTGCGCGCGCTACCTCGAAGAGCAGTTCAACGGGTTCACGCTTCTCGAGGCACGGGAGGTGCTGCTCCTGCGGATGAAGGAGATCGAGCTCGTCGTGAACCGGCTGGTCAAGAACGCGCTCACCATCGCGGAAGCCGCGTTCTCCGAGAGCCCCGCCGCGGAGGTGCACCTCGAAGGCACGTCGCGAATGCTGGGCGAGCCGGAGTTCGTGAGAAACGTCGATCGCGCGCAGCAGCTCTTCGCCACCCTCGAGGAGCGGCACCGACTGGTCAGCATCCTGAACGCCTGCCTGGAGGGAGCCGGACTCCAGATCGTGATCGGATCCGAAGCGCAGGTCCCGGATCTCGAGGGCATCTCACTCATTGGAGCCCCTTACAGCGACGGCGGTAAGGAGCTCGGGGCGATCGGCATCATGGGGCCGACGCGCATGGAGTATGCCCGGCACATATCCGTGGTGGATTGCATCGCGTGCTCGCTTTCGGCGGCCATTACCGAGGTCGGCGGGAACGGGCCGAATCATTGAGTCTCTGCGGCATTTATTTCTAATTCGAGAGAGCTCGTGAGCGGGCCCGAGCTGCCGTTCGAGGAACGGGCGAGGGCCTCGTTTCTTTGCGAAAGCACGAAACGGCGGGCTTGGAGCGGGCGAGCATTGATGTCGAGAAGAAAGAGGAAGGATTTGACGGAGGCTGAAGTCGAAGTCGAAGCGCCGGAGGAGCCGGTGGACACCGCGGCGCCGGACCCGGCGAGCGAAGGCGGCGTCGACGCCGACGGCGGGGGCGACTCCGAGCTCGAGCGGCTCCAGAAGGAAGCGAGCGAGATGCGGGAGCTCGCCCAGAGGAAGCAGGCCGAGTTCGAGAACTATCGCAAGCGCATGGAGCGGGAACGGGGGGATCTCGCGCGCTATGCGGGCGCCGATGTGGTGAAGGAGGTCCTCCCGGTGCTCGACAATCTGGAGCGCGCTCGAAGCTTTTCCTCGGGATCGACGGAAGAGCAGCTCCGCGACGGCATCGCCATCATTCATCGACAGCTCCAGGACATTCTCACGAGGATGGGCCTCACCGAGGTCGAAAGCGAGGGGAAGCCTTTCGACCCCCACATTCACGAAGCGGTGAGCCAGGTCGAGACCGGCGAGCATCCCGAGGGCACCGTGCTTTCGGTTTTTCAGAAGGGCTATCTCTTCAAGGACCGACTGCTGCGGCCGGCCATGGTGAACGTGGCAAGTTCCCCTGCGGGCAGCGGCGAAGATCGGGACGAACCCTCCGAAGGCGAGAACGAAGCCGTCCGGGAGTCGGATTGAGAACAGAAGGAGCACGCCATTGAGCAAGGTCGTCGGAATCGATCTCGGGACCACGAACTCCTGCATCGTGGTCATGGAAGGCGGCACCCCTCAGGTGATTCCCAACCAGGAGGGCGCGCGCACCACGCCCTCGATCGTCGCCTTCACCAGCAAGGGCGAGAGGCTCGTGGGGCAGATCGCGAAGCGGCAGGCTCTCACCAATCCGCAGAACACCGTCTACGGAGTGAAACGGCTCATCGGCCGGCGTTTCAACTCGCCCGAGGTCCAGCATTCCTCCAAGGTCCTTCCCTACCAGATCATCGAGGCCGCGAACGGCGACGCCCACCTCCAGATCGACAACCGCGTCTACAGCCCGCCCGAGATCTCGGCGATCGTGCTCCAGAAGCTGAAGGCGGCGGCCGAGGATTACCTGGGAGAGCCGGTGGAGGAAGCCATCATCACCGTGCCCGCCTACTTCAACGATTCCCAGCGCAACGCCACCAAGGACGCGGGAACCATCGCCGGCCTCAAAGTGCAGCGCATCCTCAACGAGCCCACGGCGGCGTCGCTCGCTTACGGAATGATCGAGAAGAAGTCGGGGAAGGTCGCGGTCTACGACCTCGGCGGAGGAACGTTCGACATCTCGATTCTCGAGCTCAACGACGGGATCTACCAGGTGCTCGCGACGGGCGGCGACACCTATCTCGGAGGTGAGGACTTCGATCAGCTCATCATCAACTGGCTGGTGGAGGAGTTCCAGAAGGAGAACGGCATCGACCTCAGGGGCGACCGAATGGCTCTCCAGCGGCTGAAGGAGGCGGCGGAGAAGGCCAAGTGCGAGCTTTCGACGCAGCCTCAGGCAGAGATCGTGCTCCCCTTCATCTCCGCCAACCAGAGCGGGCCCAAGCACCTGAACACCGTCCTCACCCGCACCAAGTTCGAGCAGATGATCCAGCCGCTCCTCGACCGCACCGTCAAGCCCTGCGAGGACGCGATCAAGGAAGCGGGCCTGAGCAAGTCGGACCTCGACGAGGTCATCCCCGTCGGCGGCCAGACTCGGACTCCCAAAGTTCTCGAGACCATCAAGAAGATCTTCGCGAAGGAGCCCAACCGGAGCGTCAACCCCGACGAGGTGGTCTCCATCGGCGCCGCCATCCAGACCGGGATTCTCCAGGGCGAGGTGACGGACCTCGTCCTCCTCGACGTGACTCCCCACACCCTCGGCATCGAGACCAAGGACGGAACGTTCACGCCGCTCATCGAGCGCAACTCCAACATCCCCACGAAGAAGAGCCGAATCTTCACGACGGTCACCGACAACCAGACCAAAGTCGAGGTCCACGTGCTCCAGGGCGAAGGCAACATGGCGCACGAGAACACCTCCCTCGGCAAGTTCATGCTCACCGACGTCGCTCCCGCCCCCAAGGGCGTCCCCCAGATCGAGGTCACGTTCGAGATCGACGTGAACGGAATCGTCCAGGTCACCGCTCTCGACCAGGCGACGGGCCGCCAGCAGAACATCACCGTTCGCGCGGCGAGCGGCCTGACCCAGTCCGAAGTCGACAAAGCGCGCACCGAAGCCGACAAGCAGTCCAAGCGCGAAGAGGGAATGCGGCAGCGCGACAAGGTCACCGCCCAGCTCCAGGGGCTCATCCAGAGCACGCGCAAGACCTACGAGCTTCTGCACGCCAAGCTCACCGATCAGGAGCGCAGCCAGGCCACGGCGGCGCTCAGTCGCGCCGAACAGACGCGGGAAGGGTCTCTAGAGGACCTCCAGGCCGCGCTCGCGACCCTCGAGACCACGGCAGAAGCTCTCGGTCAGGCGATGATGCGCGGCTGACCTATAATGGCTGGGCGCGGAACCACGAGTTCGCACCCTGGAGTCGAGATTGGCAAGCACCGCGAAACGCGATTACTACGAGATCCTCGGGGTCGACCGACGAGCGAGCGCGCAGGACATCAAGAAGGCCTACCGCAAGCTCGCGGTGAAGTATCACCCCGATAAGAACCCCAACGACCCACAGGCGGAAGAGGCCTTCAAGGAAGCCGCCGAAGCCTATAGCGTCCTCAGCGACGACGACAAACGATCGGTCTACGATCGTTACGGCCACGAGGGACTGCGGGGGGGGCCGCAGGTCAACGCGGACGTCTTCCGCGAGTTCACGGATATCTTCGGAGGCGGAAGCATCTTCGAGGATCTGTTCTCGGATTTCTTCGGCGGCCGCCGGGGCCGCGTGGCGCGCGGCTCCGACCTGCGCTACGACCTCGAGGTCACCTTCGAGGAGGCGGTCCGAGGCACGGAGACCCGTATTCTCGTTCCCCGTGCCGAGCTGTGCGAGCGCTGCGGCGGATCCGGCGCTTCTCCCGGAACTCAGAAGCGCCCCTGCCCCACCTGCGGGGGCCACGGCCAGGTTCGGCTCCAGCAGGGATTTCTCGTCGTCGCCCGTCCCTGCGGCCATTGTCGGGGAACGGGCCAGTTCATCCCCGAGCCCTGCTCGAGCTGCAACGGCACGGGGCAGGTGGCGAAAGAGCGCGAGCTCACGCTGAAGATCCCCGCGGGTGTCGACACCGGCTCCCGCATGCGTCTCGCGGGAGAAGGCGAGGCGGGGGTCCGCGGAGGTCCGTCGGGCGACCTCTACGTGGTGCTCTCGGTCAAGCGCCACAAGACGTTTCGCCGCGAGGGCGAGGACATCTACCTCGAGCTTCCCGTCACGTTTCCCCAGGCCGCTCTCGGGGCGGAGCTCGAGGTCCCGACCATCGACGGCGTCGAGCACATCAGCATTCCCGAAGGCACCCAGAGCGGGACGGTGGTGAAGCTGCGAGGCAAGGGCGTTCCCCGGCTCCAGGGAGGCGGGCGGGGAGACCAGCTGGTGGTGGTCAACGTGGTGACGCCCCACAAGCTCACGAAAGAGCAGCGCGCCCTCATGGAAAAGCTCTCCGCCATCACTCCCCCCGTCCGGATCGGAGAGCGGTCTCAGGAGAAGGACCGGAGCTTCTTCGAGAAGCTCTTCGGCTGAGCTCGAGGGCAAGAGCGAAGGGTGCCGTCGTACCCCGTTCTCGAGCTCTCGGGGACCTCCGACGATCTCGAGATCGCCCTCTCCGTCCTCCAGGATTGGGGCTTCCTCGGCGCCCAGGACCTTTCCTCGAGCCTTCGCGTCTTCTTTCCCGAGAAGACGGACGTCGCCGCGGTCGCGCGCGATCTGAAGGAGCGGCTCCCGCGCGTCCTGTGCCTCGAGGGCGAGCCCCAGCCCGTCGAGGACTGGCTCGCCGCCTGGAAAGAGAGCTTCACCGGGTTCGCGCTCGGCGAGTCGTTCTTCGTCCTCCCCACCTGGAGGCCTCAACCCTCGATCGAGCGCACCGTCCTCAGGCTCGACCCCGAGCAGGCCTTCGGCACGGGCACGCACGACACGACGCGGCTGGCAGCGACTCTTCTCGAGTGCCTCGTTCGTCGGGGAGACCGTGTGATCGATCTGGGCGCGGGAACGGGGATCCTCGCGATGGTGGCCGCGCACCGGGGGGCGGCCGAGGTGGTCGCCATCGAGCCGGACGAGGACGCCGCGGCCTGCGCCCGGGACAACGTCGCCCGCAACGGGCTCGGCCGCATTCGCGTCGAGACCGCGGGGCACGAGGGCTACGATCGGCTCGAAGCCGACGTCATCGCCGCCAACATCACCCGGCCGGTTCTCGAGGCCGCCCTTCCCCGACTGGACGCGCCGACGCTCGTCCTCTCCGGCCTTCTCGCCGAGGAGGTGGATGACTTCGCTTCGAGTCTTCCGCCGGGCCTTCACGTCCGCGAGACCTGGACCTCCGGTGACTGGGCCGCCCTGGTGCTCGCGAAATGAGCCGGGAGCGGCGCTTCATGGTCTCGAATCTCGAATCCGAGCACGTGAGGCTCTCGCCGGAAGAAGCCCATCACCTCATCCACGTTCTGCGACTGCGCGAAGGCGCAGAGGTAAGCCTCTTCGACGGCAAGGGAGATTCCGCGCGCGCCAGGGTCCACCGAATCGTGGGCCGCGAGGTCGAACTGCGCGTTCTCGGCTCGGAGCCTTCGCGAGAATCGACTCTGGCCCTCACTCTTGCCGTGGCACCCCCGAAGGGAGACCGGATGTCGTTTCTGGTCGAGAAGCTCACCGAGCTGGGCGTCGTTCGTCTCATTCCCCTGGAGGCGGAGCGCGGACGCACGGGAGGGAGTCTCGACCGCTGGCGACGAATCGCCCTCGAGGCGTGCAAGCAGTGCGGTCGAAGCCGTGCCCCAACGGTAGAAGAGCCTCGTTCGGTAACTGCGGTCTTGGAGGAGCCCGAGCTGGTTCTCGCGGCTCACCCCGGTGCCCCTGCCATCGCCGCCGGCGCTCCGCCCACGGTCCTCGCCCTGGTGGGACCGGAAGGCGGATGGTCCGAGAATGAACTTTCTCTCTTCGCTTCGCGCGGAGTCACTCTCTTCGGCATGGGACCGAGAACGATGCGGACCGAGACCGCCGCTATCGCCGCGGCGACTCTGCTGCAGTACCTTGCCGGCGACCTGGGTGAGCGATGAGCGGCTCGCCTCGCGCTCGACACGGGTGCATAAGGCTCTTCCGGGACGCGCAGGAACCATCGGATCGCGGTATGTTGATGCATGTCGCTACCGAGCAAAACCAAACTGGATCAGCTCGGCGAACGCTTGAGGCGGCAAGAAGTCACGGATGACGATTTTAGGCTTTTGGACGAGTTCCGGCGCTCATTCTCGCCCGGATACGAGGAAGTGCTCGCCGCCATCAGAAGTAAACTGAGTTTGGAACCAACGGGACGGCCGGCAAAGTCGACAAGCTCGATCATCGAGAAATTGCAGCGAGAAACCATTCGGCTCACGCAAATCCAGGACATCGCGGGGTGCCGATTGGTGGTTTCTGACGCAGCCACACAGGAGAAGACGGTTGCCGACCTTTCGAGAGCGCTGACCCAAGTGAGCGTGGTCGATAGAAGGACGCACTCCAGTCATGGCTATCGGGCAGTTCACCTGATCGCAATCGTCGCCGACGGAAAGCCGGTTGAGATCCAGGTTCGGACCGTCTTGCAGCACCTGTGGGCGGAATTGTCGGAGAAGCTGGCAGACGTGTTCGAACCGGCAGTAAAATACGGAGGAGGGCCGGAGGAACTTCGGACGTTTCTCGCCCAATCCTCCGTTATCGCGAAGGAGATGGAGGATCTGGAATTGATGCTGCCGGCTGCCGGTCGGCAACAACTTGACGAGATGAAGCAGAAGATGCGTCAACAGTTCGAGGGGCAGATTGTCAAACTCTCTGAGATCCGGTCTAGGATAAAGAATGCTCTTCCTGATTGAGTACGATCGTCCTCGGGGTACCGTCGCCAAGATAACCGTCTACCAGGACTCCGAAAGAGGACTCGCGGAGAAGGCTCGACTCGATTTGGAGCTCGAGCTTCATTCGCAGGGCATCGAAAAAGAAGTCGTCCTTTTGGAGGCTCCTTCTGAAGCCGCCTTGCGGGTCACTCACCGAAGGTATTTCGAGGACCTAGAGGAGCTCGCTAGATCATCGGCCTCGCGCACGTAGACCTGCGTTGGCCTGTTACGCCACGACAAGCGCAGGAAGGCGACAGCTTCTGGAGCCTTTGGGGGGTGTCGTCATTGTGCCTCGCTGCAGAACGGGCAGCTCGTCGACCGCACGGGGAGCGGTTTCCTGCAGTTCCAGCAGAATCGCGAGGATGACTTCTCCCGCGCGCGGAGCCGCTGTCGGATCTCTTCCAGGTGCGAGCCGCGGCGATCGATCTCGCTCACCGTGCCCAGGTCGTCGAGGAGCTCTCCCGCCTGCTGGTAGCGGTCGGACACCATGGGAGCGAGAGCCTTGAGGATGATCTCCTCGATCTCGACGGGGATGGCCCGATTTCGCTCGCGGGGCCGGGTCAGGCGGCCCGAGAGCGCCATCTTCTCGAGCTGCCGCGGATTGGCGCTGAAGTACGGAAGAACCCCGGTCATCATCTCGTACATGATGACCCCGATGGAGTAGACGTCGGAGGCGAAGACCGCCCGTCCTTGAAACTGTTCCGGCGCCATGTACGGCGGGCTTCCGATGATCGTCGACGCGCGGTCGGCGACCTCCAGGAACCGCGAGGTCCCGAAGTCGGTGATCTTGACCTTGCCCTCGGGCGTGACGAGGACGTTGCCGGGCCTCAGGTCCCGATGAAGCACTCCCTGGCGGTGGGCGTAGGAGACCGCGGTCGCGACCTGCCGCGCGAAACCGATCGCGTTCGGGAGCTCGACTCCCTTGGTCTTCTGGATCCGCGCCTCGAGGCTTTCGCCCTCGACGAACTCCATGACGATGAAGAAGTAGTCGTCGGCTTTCTCCGCGGTGACGATGCTCACGATGTTCTCGTGGTCGAGGGCCGCGAGGAGCCGCGGCTCGCGCAGCAGGTCGTCGAACTCGCCGTTCTGCTTGTGAGGCACCTTGATGGCGAGTTTTTTGTCGATCCAGGTGTCGCGGACGAGGTAGACGGTACCGAACCCTCCGCTTCCCAGCGTCTTCAGAATCTGGTACTTGCCGAGTTGCTGGCCGAGCAGGAACATGTCGCGAAGGGCGCTACTATAACACGGTACTTCGCCGGCGGGCGGGGACGGCGAAGACATTGACAACACAAGGGTTTTTCCCTAGCATTAATGTTCAGGAACAAATTTCAGTTCGTTAAATCTCTCACCAAGGCTCCTGCTTTCCGAACGGCGTGAGAGTCTTGTGATTCGAACGAGGAAATACGAGAAGGCCCGTGCCATCCGGCTCGAAAGGGGCTCAGAAAAATGCACATCAATGACTTGTTGAAAGTCGCATCGGAGCGGAAAGCCTCCGATTTGCATCTCAAGGTCGGAAGCCACCCCGTCATCCGAGTCGCGGGCGAGCTGGTCCCCCTGGTGGAGATGAAGCGACTCATGCAGGAGGACACCATCGCCATGGCGTTCTCCATCATGAGCAACCGCCAGAAGCAGAAGTTCAAGGACAACCTGGAGATCGATATCGCCTACAGCGTCCCCGGGCTGGGGCGGTTCCGCGCGAACGTGTTCCAGCAGCGCGGCACCGTGGGACTCGTCCTTCGCGTCATCCCGGTGAAGATTCTCACCATCCGCGAGCTCGGCCTTCCCCTGGTTCTGGAGAAGATCTCCCAGGAGACCCGCGGGCTCATCCTGTGCACCGGAACCACCGGTTCGGGAAAGTCGACGTCGCTCGCGGGCATGATCGACTACATCAACTCGCATCGCTGCGAGCACATCATGACCATCGAGGACCCGATCGAGTTCCTCCACCGGGACAAGAAATCGATCGTGAACCAGCGCGAGGTGGAGGTCGATACCAAGAGCTTCGCCGGCGCGCTCCGCAGCGCCCTCCGTCAGGACCCCGACGTCATCCTCGTCGGTGAAATGCGGGACTACGAGACCATCGAGACCGCCATCACCGCCGCGGAAACGGGTCACCTGGTGCTCTCGACCCTGCACACCCTCGACGCGACGGAGACCGTCAACCGCATCATCGCCGTCTTCCCGCCGCACCAGCAGAAGCAGATCCGGCTCCAGCTCGCAGGGGTGCTCAAGGCCGTCATCTCCATGCGCCTCATCCCCCGGGCGGACGGCCATGGCCGCGTCCCCGCGGTCGAGGTGATGATCGCGACCCCCTTCATCCGGGATTGCATCATCAACAAGGACAAGACGAAGCTCATCCACGAAGCGATCGCCGCCGGCGTCTCCCAGTACGGAATGCAGACGTTCGATCAGTCCATCTTCAACCTCTACAAGAAGGACCTCATCACCTACGACGAGGCGCTCCGGCGGGCGAGCAACCCCGACGAGTTCAAGCTCAAGATCCAGGGCATCCAGTCGACGAGCGACCTCGCCCAGGAGGAGATGGAAAAGAGCATGAGCGACTTCATGGACGACAAGCCCGGTGAGGGAGCCGAAAGCCCGTTCGAGTTCAGCTGAAACGCCGCTGACTTTCGCTCTCAAGCGCCTCGCGCGGAGAAGCCACAGCGAGGGCGAGCTCTCGAAAAAGATGGCGCGTGCCGGCTATTCGCCGCAGGAGATCGAGGCTACGTTCTCGTTTCTCGCGGAACGGGGCTACCTGAACGACGCTGCCTTCGCCGTCGAGGTCGCCCGCGCCGGCTCCGAGCGCAAGCACTGGGGGCCGGCGCGAATCCAGCAGAAGCTCCGCTCCCTCGATCTCTCCGAGAGCGCCATCGAGGCGGCACTCGTCCAGTCGTTTCCCGAAGGCGCGGAGGAGGCCGCCGCCCGACGGGCCCTCGAGAAGCTCTGCCGGCGGGCCGGTCCCGGGGGGGAGCGTGGGCGGGCCCGGGCCTACAGGCACCTGCTCGGCCGGGGCTTCTCCCCCGAGGTCGCGCACCGACTGGTATCGACGTGGAATTTCGGGGATACTGAGCGTTGATTCAAGGCATGAAAGCGAGAGACATCCGGAAAGGGTTCCTCGAGTTTTTCGGCTCGAAGGGACACCGCGTCGTTTCGAGCTCGTCCCTCGTCCCGGTGAACGACCCCACGCTTCTGTTCGTGAACGCGGGAATGAACCAGTTCAAGGACCTGTTCCTCGGGCTCGAGAAGCGCGATTACCGCCGCGCCGCCACCGTGCAGAAGTGCGTCCGCGCCGGAGGGAAGCACAACGACCTCGAGAACGTCGGGGTGACGGCCCGCCACCACACGTTCTTCGAGATGCTGGGGAACTTCTCCTTCGGCGACTACTTCAAGAAGGAAGCGGTGGACTTCGCCTGGGAGTTCCTGGTCGAGGGGCTGAAGCTCGATCCGGCGAGGCTCGCGGTCACCATCTTCGAAGGAGACTCCGCGGTTCCCCGGGACGTCGAAGCCTACGACCATTGGAGGCGCTATTTCGCGCCCGAACTCATCCACGAGCTCGGCCGCAAGGACAACTTCTGGTCGATGGGAGACACCGGACCTTGCGGTCCCTGCTCCGAGGTGCACTTCCACCAGGGGGACCACCTTCCCTGCGCGGCTCCGTCCTGTCTCGGGGTCGCCTGCGAATGCGATCGATGGCTCGAGATCTGGAACCTGGTCTTCATGCAGTTCGATCGGGCGGAAGATGGCACCCTCACTCCCCTTCCGGCGCCGAGCGTCGACACCGGAATGGGCCTCGAGCGGATCACGGCGGTAGTCCAGGAAGTCGAGAGCAACTACGACACCGACCTCTTCGCGCCCCTCCTCGAGGCCATCGAAGTCCGCACCGGAAGGAAGTATCGCGGGGGAAGCTCCCCCGAGGACGTTTCGTTCCGGGTCGTCGCCGACCACATTCGGGCGACGACGTTCCTCGTCGCCGACGGGGTGATGCCCCAGAACGAGGGTCGGGGATACGTCCTCCGGAAGATCATGCGCCGCGCGATGCGCCACGGAAAGAAGCTCGGAGTCCAGGAGCCGTTTCTCTTCGAGCTGGTCCAACCCGTCGTTCATGAGATGCAGGACGCCTACCCCGAGCTCGTCCTCGCGCGGGAGCTCGTGGAGCGCGTGGTGCGCTCCGAGGAGGACCGTTTCCGCACCACGCTGACCCAGGGGATCGCGGCTCTCGAAGAGATGCTCGCGAGCGAGGAGGTGCGGAAGACGAAGCTCCTCGCCGGAAGCTCGGCCTTCAAGCTCTACGACACTTTCGGAATGCCCCTGGACCTCGCTCTGGACATCGCGGCCGAGTCGGGAGTGCGCGTCGACGAGGCCGGGTTCGAGCGGGAGATGGAGACCCAGCGTTCGAGGGCCCGCGAATCCTGGAAGAAGTCCGCGGCCGCTCCCGACCGCAGCCTCTACGGGGAGATTCGCGGCCGGTCGGAAACGCGCTCCGAGTACTACGGAAAGACCCAGATCGCGGACGTTCGCATCGTCGCCCTCACTCGCGAAGGCTCCGAGGTGACGGAGCTTCGCAGCGGCGACAAGGGAGAAGTGTTCCTGGACGTGACGCCCTTCTATCCCGAGGGCGGAGGCCAGGTCGGCGACCAGGGCATAATCGCCGGACCGGACGGCGTCGCGAGCGTCGCGGATACCAAGAGTCCCGTGCCCGGACTCATCGCCCACAAGGTCGTCGTCCACCAGGGGAGCCTGGGCGTGGGGCAGAAGGTCCGGGCCGTCGTCGACGAGAAATCGCGCGAGGGAGCGGCCGCGCACCATACCATCACTCACATGCTGCACGCGGCGCTGCGCGAGACGCTCGGCCCCCACGTGAAACAGGCGGGATCCCTCGTCGGTCCCGGCCGCCTCCGGTTCGACTTCACCCACTTCGCGCCCCTGACGACCGGTGAGATCCAGCAGATCGAGGGCCGGGTCACGGAGAAGATCCTCGAGGACATCGAGGTGCGGACGGTGGTCCTGCCGCTCGACGAAGCGCTGAAGAAAGGGGCGATCGCGTTCTTCGGCGAGAAGTACGGCGAGAAAGTCCGGGTGGTTCAGGTCGCAGACTTCAGCATCGAGCTCTGCGGAGGGACCCACCTCGCGCGGACGGGCCAGGCGGGCGTGTTCGCGATCGTGAGCGAGTCTTCCATCGCCTCGGGAGTTCGCCGTATCGAGGCCCTCACCGGGGCTGCGGCCGTCGACTACCTGCGCTCGCAGAGAGCGCTCGTCGCGGACGCGAGCCAGTCTCTCCATGTCCGGCCCGAGGAGATTCCGTCGACGCTCGAAAAGATGCGCGAGGACCTCAAGAAGAAAGAGCGCGAGATCGAGGCCCTCAAGATGAAGCTGGCGCAGGGCGGCTCCGGCGGCGAGGCCGCGGCGGCGACCACCATGGTGGGAGCGGCGCTCGTCTGGACCCCTCCCCCCCTCGAGGGTTTCGACAAGAAGCAGCACCGGCAGTTCGTGGACGACTTCAAGGAGAAGCACCGGGACCGACCCTACGTCGCGATCTCGACGTCGGTGAACGAAGACAAGGTATCCCTCATCATCGAGGTCTCACCCGGCCTCGCCGAGCAGGTTCGAGCGGATCAACTGCTGAAGGCGGTGGCTCCGGTCATCGAGGCCCGAGGCGGAGGAAAGGCCGAGCGCGTGGAAGCGGGCGGACGATTTCCCGACAAGATCCCCGAGCTGTACCAGCGCGTGAAGGAGGCGGTTCGTCTCGCCCTGGAAGGTCAGCGTGTCTAGGAGGCTGGTCGCCTGCGCCGGTCTCGCGCTCTCGGCGTCGCTCGCCGGCCCCGGGGACGCGGCGGCGCAGGTCTACGGCTATACGGACGAGAACGGCATCCTCATCCTCTCGAACGTTCTCACCAACGACCGCATGCGCCTCATCGTGGACGATACTCCGGAGAACGCGGGAACCGTCTGGCACTACAGCGGGCAGTACGACCCCATGATCCTCAAGGCCTCGAGCCTCTTCGGAGTCGACTCTTCTCTGGTTCGAGCGGTGATCGCCGTCGAGTCCGCGTTCAACCGCTATGCGCGGTCCCACAAGGGAGCGCGCGGCCTGATGCAGCTCATGCCCGACACCGGCCGCCGCTACGGGGTGGTCAACGCCTACGACCCCTGGCAGAACATCCGCGCGGGGACCGCCCACCTTCGCGACCTCATCGACGAGTTCGACGATTTGAGCCTGGCGCTCGCCGCCTACAACGCGGGGCCCACCCCCGTCCGGAAGTACGGAGCCATCCCGCCCTATCCCGAGACGCGCAATTACGTTAGGAAAGTGCTCGCGATCTATGGCGTGGGGTCGAAGATACAAATCGTCCGCGGGGACCGCGTCTACAGCATCGACCAGCCGGGCGGAAAGACGCAGGTGACCGTCGGGGCTCCGAGCCCCGCCAGCGACAACGGCTCGGCCCGTGCCGGTGCTTCGCCGCTGGCCGATCTCGCCCGTCGCGCGGCCGCCGCCCGGGGCATGGCCGCGGCCCCGACGCCGCTCGTCCCGGCACCGGCGGCGAGCGCGCTCGCGGCGCCCCTGCAATCCGCGGAGCTCGTGTACTACCGGTTCGTCGGTCCCGACGGCACCGTCTTCATCACCCGTCAGAGACCCGACACCTTCCCCTACGACGTTCTCTCACCCTGAGTGAATCCTGGTGTAAGAAGGGAGACAGGAGGATTAGGAGCTAGGGGGACACCGTCGGATCCCATCCCCCAATTCTTCCATCTCCATAGGCCCCTTCTCGAACTCGCGGCAGCGTTTGGGGGCGGGTTTTGGGTTACTATTTGAAGCGATCGGTTTATGGCGAACCAGTCCTCCACCCCGTTCGACCAGGGTCTCTTTCTCGTTCACCTCAACCGGGGCCGCGAGCACTTCGACGCGCGTAATTTCGGCGACGCCGCGGAGGAGCTGGAGGAGGCCCGGCGGCTGCGCCCGAGCGACGACACCGTCCTGAACCTCCTCGGGCTCGCTTATTTCAAGCAGGAGAAGTTCCGCGAAGCCGATAGCGTCTATCGCCGGCTCATCGAGCTCAACCCCGAGTCCTCCACGCTCTTTTTCAACCTGGGACTCGTCTGCTTCAAGCTCTCGGACCTGGACCGGGCGGAAGCGACGTTTCTCCGGGCGCTCGAGCTGAAGCCCGACAATCAGAAGACGCATTTCTATCTCGGCAACATCTACGAGAAGAAGAAGCAGTACTACAACGCGATCTTCCAGTATCGGAAGGCCGGCGCCAACATCATGGTCAAGCGGGTCCAGGAGAAGATCGATCGGGAGCGGCCCTCGGACCGGGACGATGGGGAAGATTTCGCTCTCCCCACGCCGAGCCCGGACGACACGCGTCCCACGCTCGCCGCGACCTCCGAAGGCGAGAAGACGTCGCCCGATCTCCTGATCGAGAAGGTGAACGTCGATACCATCGATCGGAGACGCATCCTCTCGGCGATTCAACAGGGTCTCTTCGTCGAGCGACCGCTGGAGACGGAGCCCGCCGCGAGCCCGCCGCAAGCGGAAGCCTCGCTGGAGGAGCTGGTAGAGCGCGCCGTTACCCCTTCCGACACTCAGGAGACGGTCCTCAGCGTGGACGAGCGGAGCACTCTCGCCGAGGAAGCGAAGTCTCTGCGCATCGAGACCGAGGAAACCATTCCTCCGCCCCCTCCGCCGTCGAAGCCGGTCGGGGTCGAGACCACGCGCCTTCGATTGAGCGAGCCCCTCGTACAGGACGAGTCCCTGGCGGAGATGGCGCGCCGGAAGGAGCCCTCGAGCGCGAGCGCGGACCTGTTCTTCCGGGAACCGGAGCGAGGCCGACCGGTCATCATTTCGCCCGTCGAGTCGCTCTCCGCCGGCGGCGAGCGGCAGAGCATGGTCCAGGGGCTCAACTGGGGAGCGACACCCTCCGCCGGCGAGCCCCACGTGTACGCTCGGGGGCGGCGGCGCGAGGACTTGTTCCGCTACCTCGAGGACAACCTCATGGAGGTCAACTTCTCGGGAAAAGTGTTCATCAAGCAGGGCACCATCTACAGCTACAGCGGGAACCTCACGTTCTGGGTGAAGCCGCAGCGCCAGGAATCGGTACCTCCCCTGGTCATCGTCAGTGGAACGGGAAAGCTCCTCCTCACGGACCGACAGAGGGAGATCACCGTGCTGGCAATCGATGACGACGAGATCTACGTCGAGCCGTCTCACCTCCTCGCCTGCCAGGAGACTCTCACGCCACGCTACGGCATCATCGACAGAGAGGGAGGAAAGAGCGCTTTCCACGTGCTGGTGATCCAGGGCACGGGAATGATCGCGCTCTCCGTGGCCACGAGCCCTCTGGTGCTCTCCGTCCAGAAGCCCTATCCGGTGAACGTCTCGACCGGGAGCATCATCTCCTGGTCGGGAGACCTGACTCCGACCATCGTCGAGGACGAAGTCCTGGCCGAGCTGATGCTTCCGGGGTCCGGAACCGGAATGAACCTGAGGCTCGAGGGCGAGGGCCGGGTGATGATGGAGAAGCTCAGCCGCTAGGAAAGCTCGAGATCAGCGAAATCTCCGCCGCTCGAATACGACTTCGCGGCCGGAGGAAGTCAGGGAATTGTTCTCCCCCACGAAGCGAGCGTCGGCGTAGGCCTTCAGGGCATCCCGAAACTCCCGGGCGTCGGACTCCGAGTCCCAGACGCTTCGCCAGACCAGCCGATACGAACCGCTTCCATCGCCGAGGACGGCGTAGCGGTCTCCTCCCCACCCGGCGGCCGCGGCGGCGGCCGATTCTCCCGCCGGGCCCCCGCGCAGAAGGACCCGAATCAGAAATTCGCCGAGGATACCCTCGAAGTCGGGCTGGGCTCGTTCGATCTCGGGCAGCGCCACATCCAGAGGCTCGTCGACACGGTCCAGGTACTTTTCCGGATGGAGGACCTGCTCCATCGACCTCGGGGGACGCTCGAGCTTCTGGTTCAAGAGCGTGAAGCCGCCCTTTGCGAAGATCGCGGCGGCGAGGTTCCGCCCGTCGAAATAGGGCGCGATGAGCTGCTCCTGCACGACGGGCGGAGCCGCGCGCAGCGAGGGGCCAGCGGCGAACATCGCCGCGATCTCTTCACCCGTCAGGCTCTGTGAGAAGACCCTGAAGAGGTTCGCGACCTCGGGCTGATTCGAAGTCGCCCCGGAGCTCAAGTATTGTTCCATCAGGACGGAGGCGTCGCCCTCCAGGAGACACAGAGCCGCAAGCCTCCGGTCGTCGTAGTCGCTCTGGACCTGGAGCTTCTCCCGGATGACCACCTTCTGGTCCTGAATCGCGTGGCGGAGCTCGTGGGAGAGAACGAGCTGGTTCATGAGGTTCAGGCTCTGGCCCGACGATATGGCGAAGAGCTTCTTCACCCCGGGCCGCTCGTCGTAGAACCCGGCGACGTTCTCCTCCAGGACTTTCGCGCGGGTCGCCCGGAGATCGTGCGCCTCGGTGAGAAGACCGAAACCGCGGAGCATTCGCTCTTCCCGCTCCGCGTAGTCGACGGGATATTCCTCGTCGAAGAGATCCCGGATGTACCGCGCGAGCTCCTCCCGGGCCATGAAGTTGACGGGAACGTCCCTCTGGAAAGGCAGCTTTCCGACGTCCGCCACCCGCTTTTTCAACTCGTCGGGGGATACGGGAGGAAGCCCGAGGAGAGCGCCGATCCGATCGAGCGCCTCGCTCATCTCCGCCTCGCTCATCTGCCGCCCGGCGGCGGAGGCGATGGACGAGCCCGAGAGACCCAACAGGTTGAACAGGGCCGCGACGATCAGGACTGGAATCCGCAAGCCGGCTCCCGACATCACGCGGCCTGATGCCGCTCCAGAAGGGCTTCGAAGCTGCAGGTATCCGACCCCTGGCCGCGGCAGCTCGATTCGGTGACCGAGTAGCATTGGATATCGGTCTTTTCGAGCAGCCCCGCGAACAGTGCGGCGTAGAAATGACATCGTTTCTGCCCGCCGTCCTCGGCCGGAGTATGGCAAAAGAGGGAGTTCGTCACCGTCAGCAGCAGCTTCTCCCCATCCCGCTTCACCGAGAGCTGGGCATCCTTGTGGATGCTGCGCAGACCGCTGTGGAGGAGGTGCTTCACCAGCCGCTCACGGCCGAACTTCGGTAGTGTCTCCAGGAGCCTTCGCTCGATCTGCGAGAAATCGCCGTACGCACGCTCCGAGGCCGTGCGCCCCGCGGCGTCGATGACCTTGTAGTAGAGCGAGGGATTTCGGCGGAGATACCCCACGGCGCCGATGACCGTTGCCACGTGAAATCGGGCCCTCCGGGCGGAAGGATCGAACCATCGCGCGAATACTTCGAGCTCCTCGGGGGCATGCTCCTCGAGCGCTCGCTGCAGGCTCGTGACGAACAACCGTTCCACCTGTACGTCCGCGGTGCCCGGCATGACTATCGAGGTCCGGCCCGTCGGGACCAAGCCGTCGGGGGTTGCCCGAACGAGAGGCGCGCCAATATCATAAACTTCGGAACTTGGACGAGTATATCACCGCCGCTTCCAGCCCCAAACCCGGGGCGGCCGTGGAGGGGGCGATCCTCGCCGGAGGCAAGAGTCGCCGGATGGGACGGGAGAAGCTCCTCCTCCCCTTCCGGGGCGCGACCGTGATTCAGATCGTTTGCGACGCCCTCCTGCCGGTCGTCGAGCGCCTTCGCCTCATCGGGCGCGAGCCCATTCCCGGTCTCCCGCGGCTTCCAGCCCAGCCGGACCTCCATCCCGGTCTGGGACCGCTCTCCGGAATTCACGCCGCCCTGGCGACGGCGGAAGCCGACCGCGTCCTGGTGGTCGCCTGCGACCTCCCCTTCGTGACGACGGCGTTCCTCCGCGGACTGCTGGAGGCGCTCGCGCCGGACATCGACGCGGTCGTGCCCTGTCCGGGGGGCGAACCGGTCGCGGTCTGCGCCCTTTACCGGGTCGCGTGTCTAGGCGAGCTCTCCCGTCGTCTCGAACGACGGGAGCTCGCGGCCCACGCGTTCGCGAGCGCCCTTCGGGCCCGCTTTCTCGACGATCGCGACCTGTCGAGGCTCGATCCTTCGGGAACCTGTCTCCTGAACCTCAATACCCCCCTCGATTACCAGAAAGCGCAGGAGATCCTCCGGAACGAAAGTAAAACTTGAGCCGGTTGACACGAAACCTGCCCGGATGTTATTTTTTGGTACGATTGATAGCTCCCTGCTGAGCCTGCGGTTGTTGCGCCGAGCCTGCTGAACTCAGGCCGGATTCGTGTCGGGCGGCGGCCCGGACTCGGGGGAGATATCCCTTCACCCATCTGACGAGTCGCCGGAATAGGAATCGACGAAAATGCCTGTCCGAAAATCCTCGAAAGCAACGACGAAACGCCCCGCTCACGCCGACGCCGTCGGCCTCGATCTCGGAACGAGCTCCGTCGTCTCCGCGCGGCAGAACGGGCGCGGCATCCAGGCGGAGGCCGAGCTCAACGCTTTCATCGAGCTTCCCACCTCCCGGTTCACGGAGCAGATTCTCCACCAGAACGAGATCGACTTCGTTCGCGAGAACGGCCATCTGGTGGTGTTCGGAAACGGGGCCTTCCGATTCGCGAACATGTTCAATACCGAGACCAGGCGCCCCATGCGTCATGGGCTGGTCAACGCGAGCGAGCCCTACGCGCAGAAGCTCCTGGAGGTCATCGTCCAGAAGCTCGTGGGGAAGCCCCGCTCCAAGAGCCAGCCGGACCTGGTCTGTTTCAGCGTTCCCGGGGCGCCCCGGGGCGCGCCCTCGAGCCTGGTGTACCACGAAGCGCTGATGAAGCAGATGCTCGAGGGAAAGGGGTTCGAAGCGCGGTCCATCAACGAGGGGCTGGCGGTGGTCTTCTCCGAGCTCGAGAAAGAGAACTTCTCCGGCATCGGCATCAGCTTCGGCGGCGGTCTGACCAACGTCTGCCTCGCCTACCTCTCGGTGCCGGTGTTCACGTTCGCCGTCGACAAGGGCGGCGACGACGTGGACGAAGCGGTGGGAGAAGTGACGGGCGAGACCGCCACCCGGGTCAAGGCGATCAAGGAAGAGGGTCTCGACCTCACTCACAAGCCCCGCACCAAGGTCGGCGGCGCCCTGCTCATCTACTACGAGGACCTCATCGAGACCGTAGTGGAGGCGATCGGCGAAGCGCTCTCGCGCGCCGAGCGGATGCCGAAGCTCGATCGCCCGCTTCCGGTGGTGCTCGGCGGCGGATCCGCGCTTCCCAAGGGTTTCGCCCAGCGCTTCGCCCGGGCGCTCGAAGCGAAGAAGCTTCCCATCGCCCTCGGCGAAGTGAAGCTCGCCCGCGATCCCCTGACGGCGACGGCGCGCGGCGCCCTGCTCGCGGCCCTCTACGAGAACTGATTCGTTCGGCAGCTCGCAAGGAGAAAGACGATGGAGACCGTGATCTCGAACGGAGAGGGACGCATCGGGCTCGACGTGGGCACGAGCAAGCTCATGACCATCCGACAGACGGGAAACCAGCTCAAGGCCTCGGTCGAGGTGAACGCGTTCCTTCCCCTCCCCTACTCCCGTATCACCGAGAACATCCTGCTCCAGAACAAGGTTCACTACTACCAGAGCAATGGACACTTCTATGTCTACGGGAACAATGCCGAGAAATTCGCCGGCCTCTTCAATTCCGAGACCCGGCGACCGATGAGCCGTGGTCTCATCAACCCCAACGAGCCGTCGGCACTGACCCTGATCAAGGTCATGCTCCAGGGACTGTTGAAGAAGCCCAAGGGCAAGGACGAGCTCGTCTGCTTCTCCGTGCCCGGCGCTCCCGCCGATTCCCCGAACGACCTCATCTACCACGAGCAGCTCCTGAAAGGGTTCCTCTCGGAGCTCGGCTACGAGACGAAGAGCATCAACGAGGGGCTGGCGATCGTGTTCTCGGAGCTCGAGAGCGAGAATTTCACCGGTATCGGCATCTCCGCCGGCGGAGGAATGTGCAACGCCTGCCTCGCCTACCTGTCGGTTCCCGTGGTCTCGTTCTCCACCTCGAAAGCCGGAGACTACATCGACCGGAGCGTGGGCTCGGTCACCGGAGAGTCGGCGACCCGGGTGAAGATGGTGAAGGAGCAATCGCTCGACCTCGCGCGCTCCCCGAAGGACAAGATCGAGGAAGCGCTCCACATTTACTACGACGACATGATCGCGACGCTCATCTCGACCCTCAATGAGTCCGTCGCCCGTGCGTCGAGCGAGTCCCACAAGCTCGATCGCGCCGTGCCGGTCGTGCTCGCCGGAGGGACGGCGCAGCCCCGTGGATTCCGGGAGCGGTTCGAGAAAGCGCTCTCCCAGTCG
Organism: uncultured Acidobacteriota bacterium; assembly: GCA_963716925.1. GTDB lineage: Bacteria > Acidobacteriota > Vicinamibacteria > Marinacidobacterales > SMYC01 > DAISKN01. The sequence continues at coordinate 281,154 of CAVQUX010000010.1, forward strand.
AAGTGCCCGGTGCCGATCTCGGAGGTGAGGCTTTCACCCAACCCGACACAGGCCACCGCCAAGGGCGCATATATTGCCGCGGTCTACGACAACTAAGAGCGTAAAGTCTAGGGGGATGAAGAACATTCCCGCTCTTCATCTCCAACCCCTCTCTCCTTTGTCTTCGATCGGCGGCGAGTGACGGCGCTTGAGCTCCAACCCGACTACCTTTCTCGAGCATCGGTCGCTGCAGCGGACTCTCGACCGGTTTTCCTCCCGGGTGCCCGATCCGGGCGAGAAGCTCTGGTTCATCAAGAGGACCATCGAGTCCTTCGAGTCGAAGCCGTCGGCGCTCCGACGAAATCCCGTCACGCGCTCTCTCCTGTTCCATTTCGTGGCCATCGAGACGCTCGGCGAGCTGGTCTTCGGCCCGCGCCGCGGGACCGTCGCCCTGCCGCTCCCGGCCTTGTGGGGCCTGTACCGCTTCCGCCACGCGGGATTCGTCCTTCTGGCGCTCGGCCTCACTTCGGGGGTGGTCGCCGCCGGCGCCTACGGTTACGGTCTGGCGCGCACCGGGACCGACTGGGTGTTCGAGCAGCTCGCTCCTCCACCCACCGCCGGAGGGATCGGTTCACCCGCTCTCGCGGCCGAACGGATAGGCAGCCCTCCCGAGGAGGTCTGGCTGGTCACCCGGGAAGCGGATGAGGAGCTCTGGAGCAACGGACTTCGAGTAGTCACCACGTTCGAAACGAAGGGCGAGCCCCGTCAGTTCTTCGCGTTCCCCCGAAGCGGCGGGCCGCCGGTGCCCCTGGGACCGAAACCCGTCGGAATCGTCTATCACGCGAGCGAGAGCGACATGGCGCCCTTCGGGGCGGCCTTCAACCGCGACATCCTCTCGACCACTCGCGACCTCGTCGGCTGGCTCAGCCGCCGCCGGATCTACAACTACATCATCGATCGCTTCGGTCAGGTCTATCGCCTGGTCTCCGACGAGACCGTGGCCATCCACGCGGGAGTCTCCATCTGGGGCGACGACGAGAACTACTATCTCAACCTCAACGAGAGCTTCATCGGGATCGCCTTCGAGAGCCAGTGGAGCGCCGCCGGCGGCGACGCCATCACCACGGCGCAGATCCAGGCGGCGCTCAGCCTCACCGACCTGCTGCGCGCGCGCTACCGCATCGAGGACGCCAACTGCGTTCCTCACGGCCTCGTTTCGGTGAGCGCCAGCAAGAAGCTCATCGGCTACCACGCGGACTGGGCGCGCAACTTTCCCTTCGGCGCCCTGGGGTTGAGGGACAACTACCAGGCGCCGCCGCCGAGCATCACCGCCTTCGGCTTCGGCTACGACGAGGACCTGGTATCGCGTCTGGGCGGCTCGCTATGGCCGGGCGTCGCCGCGGCGGAGCGGGAGCTCGCGGACAGAGCGGAGAGCGAGGGCGTCGAGCTCCGAGCCCTCCGAGCCCGCCTCCAGCACCGCTACCACGAGAACGCGGAAGTGGCGCAGCTCTTGCGCGGCTCCCAGCCCGCGCGATCGAATGGCGCCGGGCGCGGCCAGCCTTCCCGGGTGACGAGCCCCTAGTTCATCGAGCAGGCGCCGGGCCCGCGGGGATCGCCGCAGGTCCCGCAGGCCCCGGGCCCCTGCGCACGGGCCGGACCGCGGGAGCTTCCCGTCACTGCGGCGAAAGTCGAGAGCAGCTTTTCGAGCTTCGCGCTCCGGCACGACGGGCAATGGGGTCGCTCACGGCCGCGCACCAGGGTCTCGAACTCGTTCTCGCACTCCTTGCAGCGGTACTCGAAGATGGGCATGGTCCGTTCTCCCGGCCGTTTCGGCCGTTTCCTCTCCGCGAAAGGATAGACCCTCCGGGGCTCCGGTTCCAGTGAGTAGCGGGAGGTGTCGGCGGAGCATTCCCACTTGGCGGGCCGGGCTCGCTCCCGCCTCCGCCCGAGGCTACGGCGGGCCGACGAAGCTGTAGCGAGGTCGGCCGCTCGCGGGCTGCAGAAGCATTGAGCGCAGCCGGCTAGTGCAGGAACAGCACCGCCGTCAAAGGGCCGACCCGGAAAGCGAGCGGGAAGCTGATCTCCATCACCAGCTGCGCCCACATCTGACTGAGGACGAACAATCCGACGCTCAGCACCGCAATCCTCGCCATACGTTCTCGATCGACCCTCACGGCTATGACTCCTAGGATGAAGGTTGGGCCACGGAGGTCCGTTCGAACGAAAAATAAATGAGGACCTCAGGGCGACGATTATCGAGGGGTCGCGGAGGACTGTCTAGAGTGAGGATTTCCCTAGTCGGTGATTCCCCACGTTTCGACTCCCCGGCCGCCGGAACCGGTGGGATCTCCCCCACCGACTCTGGATCTGCAATCGGCATTTGCATCCGGCGGGCCGGACTTGGGATGCTCTCGCCATGAAGATTGACGAGCTACGCACTCTGTTCGCCTATGACACTTGGGCCAACGAGCTCCTGCTGGATGCCGCCAGGGGTATTCCCGAGGAATCGATAGGCCGCGATCTGGGGACCTCCCACCAGAGCCTTCTCGGCACCTTCGTTCATCTCGTGGCCGCGGAAGAGCTCTGGGTGTCGCGGTTCAAAGGAGCACCCCGCTCCAAGCTCAGGGGGCTCGACGAAATCGCGAGCCTCGACGCCGTCCTCTCCTGGTGGGAAGCGGTGCGGCTCGAAAGAGACGCCTTCATCAGCTCGCTGGGGGAGGACGACCTCGAGCGCGAGATGGAGATCACGACGACGGCGGGGGCAACGTACAGGCACAGCTACGCCGAGATGTTCCGCCACCTCGCGAACCACTCCACCTATCACCGCGGGCAGGCGGCCGGCATCCTCCGCCAGCTCGGCGGAAAGCCGCCTTCGACGGATCTCATTCGCTTCTATCGCGAGTCCCGCTGACGGACTCGTAGCTCCGGGAGGGCGCTTCCCCTATACTATGCGGTTTGGTAGGCATGAGAGCGCGCTCCGACCCAGATGGCGCGGGCCCGAGGCCCTCGACCAAGGGGGGCGGTGTCGTCGAAACCGCCTTCCGGCGAAAGGCGCTGGTCCTCGCCGCCTTTCTCATCGTGGCGGCGACGGTCCTCAACTCGCTCTTCGGCGAGCGCGGTATCCTCGGCCTGCTGAAGGCGCAAGAGGAGCACGAGCAGCTTCTTCGTGAGGTCGAAGGCCTCGAGGCGGAGAACGACCGGCTGTCGTCTCAAATCCACGCTTTGAGAAGCGACCCCCTGGTGGTGGAGCGCCTCGCCCGGGAGACGTTGGGGATGGCGCGCGAAGGCGAAATCGTTCTCACCATTCGTCATCCCGACCCGCGCTGAGCCTCCGAATCCTCGCTGTCCCGAGAGCACGGCCGCAAGCTCGCCGCCCCAGAGCAAGAGCACCGCGGAGACGTGCACCCAGAGGAGGAAAAGGATCACCGTCGCCAGAGCGCCGTAGGTTCGGGTAAAGGTCGCGGAGTGGCTGACGTACTGGGTGAAGCCCACCTTCAGCCCATCCCAGAGCGTCCCGGCGATGAAAGCAGCCGTGAACGCCGCGCGCGCAGGCACCTTCCGGGCGGGTACGATCCAGTAGATGAGGAAGAAAGACGAGACGGCGATTCCCCAGGGAACGACGTACCGGCTCACGAATCCGTTTACCGTGAGGTAGAGCGGGGCCTCGCGAAGCGCGTCGAAGCCGCTCCCCTCGATGAGCCTTTCCACCGCGGCCAGCAGGCCGCCGAAGACCATCGTGGCGACCAGGAGCACGCTCAGGAGCGCGACCACTCCGAAGGCGAGGAGCTTCCGGAGAGCCCAGTGCCTCGGCTGCTCGACCTCGAACACCAGGTCGAGGGCCGCTTCGATCTTGTTGAAAACCGTGCTGGCGCTCCAGATCGCGATGGGAAGGTAGAAGAGCCCCGACCAGATCCCTTCCTGCAGAAACCTCACCTGTGTCATCACCTGGGGCGGGAGCGCGGAAAGCGCGTTTCGAAGGAGGAGCTCGGTTCCCCGCTCCGCGGCATCCAGCGAGCCGAGCAGCAGCGCTCCCACCGCCACCAAGACCACGGCGAGCGGAAGAAACGAGAGGAGGGCGAAGTAGGCAATCACCGCCGCCCGGTCGAAGCAGCCGTCGCGGTGGAAGTTCCGAGCGGCATCGGCCGCGTACCGCGTCCAGGCCCTGGGCCGCTCCATCGCCGGGTATTGTAAACTCGAGCGGTTCGATTCCAGGAAGCCTCGATGGACAGAAAGCAGCCATCGTCCCTCGACTACGAGTCCCTGCTCCATGAGCTCGCGCTCAAGAACTGGCGAAGATCGCTTCTCGAGGGGGACTTCGCGCGCGCTCTCCAGAACGCGGACCAGCTCGCACGGTCGCGGGATCGATTCTGGCGATGGCAGGGCTCGCTCGATCTCGCGGTGGCCCACCTTTGCCAGGGGCGGAGCGAGAGCGCCCGGGAGGCTCTGGAGTCCGCGAAAGCCTGCTTCCGCGAAGTTCCAGCACTCCGCGCGCCCGCGCTCGAAATCGAAGCTCACTTCTGGCTGGAAACGGGAAGGCCCCGCCGTGCGCTCGAGTCCGCGCTCTCCCCGGCGGTTACGACTCCCCTTCTCGCCTACTTCCGAGGGCTCGCCCATGCACGTCTCGCTCACCACGACGCCGCGCTCTCCATCGCCCGCGATCTCGCACGCTTCGGAGCTCCCCTCGGACCTTCGCTCTCTCTGCACGTCACCTCCGAAGCCCTGCCCGGAGCCCTGGTCGAGACCCTGGGGAAGGGAGCGGCGAGCCTTGCGGGCACCGCCGTCGCTCCGGCGTCCGCGGGAATCCTCGTCCGCTTCGCCCTCGCTTCGGCGCTGCTCGAAGAGGGCGAAACGGAGTCCGCTCTCGGCGTTCTCGACGAGGTGCTGCGCGACGAAGAGGCGGTGCTCTACTGGCCCATACCCTTCATCCGCGCGCTGTTCCTTCGAGGGCGGATACATGCGCTCCGCGGAAACGAGTCAGGAGCAAGCGCGGACGGGGCGAGGTTCCTGTCCTTCTGGGCGATGGGCGACCTCGACCGCGAGCGAGTCGAAGAGGCCCGTCACTGGGTGAAATCGTAAGCGAGCTTCAGAACCTCGCCGCGCCTTCGAACGACGATTCGAATCTCGTCCTGATCGACGAGGCGGGCGATGAGCTCCCAGAGGCGTTCGACCCCTACCAGCGGTTCCCCATTGATGCTGACGAGGAGGTCTCCGGGGAGCAGACCCGATTCGGAGAGAAGCGTGCCGTCCGGGAGTCGGGCCACGCTGAGTCCACGAATCTCGCCGTCTTCCACCCGAGGGGTGAGGTCGGTCTCGCTCAGGATGACCGGAATCTCCTTCTCGAGACGCGCCCGGGCGACTTCACGCGGAAACGCGCGCCGAATCCATTCCGACTCCCCGTGTCCCTTGGGAATGTCCGGCTCGGCCGGTTCCGCCGGAAGCGATGCTCCCGCAAGGAACAGACGCATCTCCGAATCCCGCCCCTGGAGTCGAACGGACCCTTTCGCGACTTCGAGTAGCACGTACCCCTGGAGCTCCTGGCCCACGCGGAGGACCTGGGCTCGGTCCGCCTCGGCCCGGCGCACGAGCGCCACCGAATCCGCTGGGTTCTCGGCGACGATGACTCCGTCGAGAACGAGCTCCGGAGGTTTCTCGGACGCGGGCGGAGCGAGCGAGACCCACAGGAGGGCGCAGATGGAGGGAATGAGGGCGACCATGGAAGGTTACAGACAGAGAATAGGCGGTGGGCCCGGAGCGGGTCAAGCGCGAGGCGCAGCGGCACGGGGGCTGCGGGCGGCTTGTGCTATAGTGCCGGAGTCCGCTGTAAGTCTCTTCATATCAAGGTAGTTCATGGCTTCCGAACCTCATGTGCCGAGGTCGCGACTGCCGGAGCCGAAGCGGGGCATGACGCGATTCCTTCTCAGGACGCGCGCTGGACAGATCCTGAGCGTCCTCGTTCTCTCCCGGCTTCTGGGCGCGGTCTTTCCGTCATGGCCGTCATGGCTGACTTCGCTGTCGACCATCGGCCTCTGGGTCTACGCCATCGGCTTTCTGCTCTGGCGCGTCTCCCGGCTGAGAACGAAGCTGCTCTGGCGCATCCGGCGCAAGCTCGTAATCTCGTACCTGTTGATCGGCCTGGTTCCGACGCTGCTCATCCTGTTCTTCTTCCTCTTGAGCGCGTTCTTCATCGTGGGACAGGTGAGCTCCTACGTGCTGAACACCGAAATCCGGCGGATCGATTCCGAGATGGCCAAGAGCGCCGATCTCGCGATCGCGGACGCGCTCGGATCGCGGCGCGGAGACGCGCACGTGAAGGACGAAGCCGTCCGCGCCGTGCTCCAGACCCGGATCGCCCAGCTTTCGGACCGATTTCCAGGCTCGGGCGCCCTCTATCTCGAGCATCGGCGCGGCCGCATCCAGCGGGTGATCGCGTCCGACGGACTCCCCGATCCTCCACAGGTGGGCACTCCTCTCCCCGCCTGGATGGAATCGGCGTACCAGGGACCGATCCGCATCGGTAGCGAGAACTACCTCGCCGGCACGTCGACCCCGACTCCGGAAGGGGTCACGGTGCTCGTCGCCTCTCCGCTCCGACACGTGCTCGACCACGCGGCGATGGGAATGGGCTTTCATATCGACCAGTTGGTGACCGGCATGTCCGAGGAGGCTCAGCGCAGCTCGCTTCTCGTGGTGAACCCGCAAACCGCGGTGCCGGATCCTCCCGTCGACCCGAAGGATCGCCCCTTCACGCTTCCATGGCTGACGCTTCTCCAGTCGCGAAGGCTCGACGCGCCCCGGGAGCGGGATTCGGAGCTGGTGTTCGTGCAGTTCGGCTTCGCGCCGATGAGCCTCTACGACGCCATCGCTCGCAACGCGCTCCAGCTGGGGCCGGAGGGACCCGACCTGGGAAAGGTAATTCTCTGGGTTCTCGCTCTGCTCGCGGTTCTATTCCTGGTGATCGAGGTTTCCGCGATCTTCGTGGGGCTGGTCCTCGCGCGATCCATCACCGGCTCAGTGCACGCCCTGAGCCAGGGCACGGAGCACGTTCGCCAGGGGGATTTCGGCTACAAAGTGCAGGTACGCTCCCGGGACCAGCTGGGCGAGCTCGCCGACTCCTTCAATCTGATGACCAGCAGCATCCAGGATCTGCTCACGCAGTCGGCCGAGAAGGAGCGTCTGGAGGAAGAGCTCCGTATCGCCCGAACGATCCAGATGAGTCTGCTGCCCAAGGATCGGGTCAACATACCCGGCCTCTCCATCGCGGCGCTCTGTCTGCCGGCGAACGAGGTCGGGGGCGACTACTACGATTTCATTCCCCTGAGCGATGGACGCCTCGCGATCCTGATCGCCGATGTTTCGGGTAAGGGCACCTCCGCCGCGCTCTACATGGCGGAGCTCAAGGGCTTGTCGCTGTCGCTCAGCCGGATGTACGACTCCCCTCGCCTTCTTCTCATCGAGGCCAACAAGATCCTCGCGGCGAACCTCGACAGCCGCAGCTTCATCACCATGGTCTACGCCATCATCGACGTGAAGCAGAAGAAGATGACCTATGCCCGCGCCGGCCACAACCCGATTCTCCAGATCAGCGCCAACGGGGCTAACCCGCGGGCGCAGGTTCTCGCTCCCGACGGCATGGGACTGGCCCTCGATCGCGGCGCCCAGTTCGAGAGGATATTGGAGGAGGAGTCGATCGCCCTGGCGCCGGGGGACTTGTTCCTGTTCTTTACCGACGGGCTCACCGAGGCGATGAACGACCGCTCCGAGCTCTTCGGCGACGACCGTCTTCGCGCAATCCTGGAGGAGAACGCGGAGCTGCCGATGGAGGAGCTGCGCGAGAAGGTGGTCGACGAGGTGTTCAACTTCGCCGGCGGCGCGGTCCAGCACGACGACATGACCATGGTCCTGGTAAAGGTGTTGTAGTACCATGAGACATCCGCCGGAGAGAACGGAACCTTCCCCCGCTGAGAATGACGTTGTCCGCATCCGTCGATCCGTGCGAGCTCGAGAAAAGACTCGGTTACCGATTCCGCGACAAGGATCTCCTGCAGCACGCCTTGACCCACAAGTCGTTCGCTTATGAGTCCGGCGGCAGCCCGCACAACGAGTCCATGGAGTTTCTCGGGGACTCGATCCTCGGGTTCCTGGTCACCGACTTCATCTTTCACGAGTTTCCCGATTTCAGCGAAGGACGGAAGTCGAAGATCAAGGCCTATCTGGTGAGCTCCACGACGCTATCGATGCTGGCGCTCCAGCTCGACATCCCCAAGTACCTTCGCCTGGGAAGAGGCGAGGAAAAGACCGGCGGAAGGAAGAAGAAGGCGCTTTCGGCGAATGCTTTCGAAGCGGTCATCGCCGCCATCTATCTCGATTCGGGCATCGAGGAGGTCCGCCGGTTCCTGGCGCCGATTTTCCACCCGCTGATCCGCGAGGTCGGGGAAGGCCGGGCGGCCGTCGAGGACCCGAAGACCGCGCTCCAGGAGTATCTCCAGGCGCGCAATCTCGAGGCGGCTCAGTACAAAGTCGCCGCGGAGACGGGACCCGAGCACCGGAAGACGTTCCACGTCGAGCTGCGCATCGGGGCGCGCACCCTCGGCAGCGCCACCGGACCGACGAAGAAGAACGCCGAGCTCCTGGCGGCGCAGTCGGCTCTCGCGAGGCTCCTCCGGGAAGAAGACGAGAAACCCGGCTGACCCGATCTCGACTCGAGCCAGGGAACGTCTCGACGCAAAGGCAGCCTTCGCGTTTTGCGTTTTCTTCCAGGGCTATTCGCGGTCGGTCACTATCAGCATCAGCACGTGCTCGCCGATCCGGAACTCGTTGTGGTTCTCGAGCTCCGCGTTCTGGATACGCTCTCCCTGAACGAAGGTCCCGTTGGTGCTGTTGAGGTCGGTGACCACGACCCGCGAGCCCAGAATCTCGAGCGTGGCGTGCTGACGGGAACACTCGGGATCGTCGAGGACGATGTCGGAATCGGCGCGCCCCAGGATCGTCTTCACCTTCTGAATATGGAAGATCTGGCCGCTCGCCTTCCCCTGCAGGACCGCGAGGGAGTACTTCTTGTCCTGCGGCAGGTCGAGGACCTCCGCCACCCGGTGCCCGGTGATGGTCTCCTCCGCGAGATTCTCGTCGGAGCGGAGGCGGCGGACCCGGGCGGTCGTATCCCGCTCCCGCGCCGGACCGGCTCCCGCCGCGTCTCCTAAAGAAGGCGTCGTCGCCGGTTCGGCTTCCGCGGCTCCAATCTCGATCGAGCCTCCGCACTTCTTGCATTTCGCGGTAACGCGCGGCTTTCCCCCGAGCTGGCTCTCGTCGAACCGGTATTTGGTCTGGCAGGTGGGACAGGCGACACGGATCATGATTGCGCAGTCGTTACTTTTGATTCTATCACCGCTCGGGCCCGCTTATCTTCCGCTGTAACGCCGGACGACGAAGTGCTCCCATTCACGGATGAGCGTCCCCTCGTCCTTCCCCAGGACTTTCCGCAGAGACCCGTCGACGTCGTTTCCTTCCCCGAGGGCGGAGAGGACGTCGCGGATCCCGCCGACCCCCCGCATCTGGATGAGATAGTCCACGAACGAGACGGCAGCGGGGTAGAAGATGCGCACATCGCATTGCGCCGTGGGCAGGCAGTGCTCGAAGCTGTTCCCTTCGGCGAGCACCCGCGCGAGGAGGAGATCCCTGGTCCGACGCGCGGGTGCCTTCCATGTACTCCGCAACCCCTTCGTGGAGCCATCGAGGAGCGCTCTCGCCGGCGCGGGCGTGGATGAACGCGTGAACCAGCTCGTGATGAAGCGTCGACCGGATCTGCTCGTCGACCTGATGGAGCCCTCCGACGGGCATCCGGATCTTGCCGTCGAACAGGCCGGCCGACCAATGGGGACCTCCCATCTCGCGGTACGAGCGCCGGGAGTACAGGATCACCACGACCTGCTCCTCGGGCTCGTAGCCGAGCTGTGAGATCAGGGAGGCGCGGCTGCGCTCGAGCGCGTCGAGCACCATGCGGCCAGTCGTTTCCATCGTTTCGCCCTCGTAGCTGACGATGAAATGCGAGAGTCGCTTCTGGTCGAACCCCCGTGCGGTCCGGGACTCGAGCATCGCCTTGTCGAGCGAGGCCCGGATGGCCGGGTCGTCCTTCAGCGTGAGCGCGAGCTGGAACTCCTCGATGGCCTTGTCCATCTCCTCGCGGAAATAGTAGGCCTTCCCGAGAATGTGATGCAGGTCGGCGGCGTTGCCGCGAGCGCCGTATGCGAGCGCGGTTCGCGCCCACTTTTCGGCGAGGTCCCAGGATTGAAGCTCGCCGTAGATGACCGCGCGCGCCGTCGCCGTCTGGCTCGAGTCCACAGTCCACCGCTCCGCCTCGTCCACGAGCTTCAGCGCCTCCTGGAACCGCCGGGCCTTGATCTGCTTGGCGGCGAGGATCAGATGGGCCGCGGCCACGTACTCGCGGAAGTACGCCTCCCCGGGAAAATCCAGCGCCGCCCGCTTCGCCTGCTCGATCAGCGCCGCGTTGACGGTGTTCTCGTTCAGCTCCGGGAGCTGCGGGAGCTCGGGAGCGGGAGCTTCGTTCGCCGGCACCCCGCCGGCGGCGGGTTTTGGGCGAGGCTCGAACCCCGGAATCACGAGCGTCCCGGGAGCGGGCGGCGGGGGGACTTCGACGACGATCTCCCTCACTCCTCCCGGGCCGGGGGACGGCTGACGGGGCGAGGTCGGGGCTACGGCCCCCGGAGGTTGGTTACCCTGCTGCGTCTGCCAGTAGAGAACGCCGGAGGCGCTGAGTATCACCGAAAGAATGACGACGTTCACCAGGGACAGCGCTCGAGGGGCTTCAGCGGGCGCGGCGATCGGACGGCGAGTGGGAAGGGTCGGCCGATGGGGTCGAGGTCCTTTGTCTCCGAGCTTCGCGAAGACCACGCCGCAGCGGGGGCAGGCGGCGCCGTTGTCCTCAGAGGCGAAACCGCATTTCGGGCACTGCACGTTTTGTCAGGCTGTCACGTCGTCAGGCGGACGCCGCCTCGGAACACACTCTCGCCACCTCGACCACTTGCCTCAGCGCGGCGGTGAACGCTCGCGCGTCCTCGGCTCGCGTCCCGCGTCCGAGGCTGACGCGAATCGAACCCTGCACCTCCCGCGGTGTCAGTCCCATCGCGATCAGCACGTGCGAAGGAGCGACGGCCCCCGCCGAGCAGGCGGCCCCGGTCGAGAGCGCGAACCCCTCCCGGTCCAGCCGCTTCACGAGGTCTTCGCCGTCGACGCCGTCGAACCGGAAGTTCACTGTGTTCGGGGTCCGTTGGCTACACTCACCGTTCAGGTGGCTTCCCGGAATCTCGCGAAGGACCGAGAATCTCGATCTCCTCGCGAAGAGCGAGGAGCCGCGAAGACTCCTCCACCAGGAGGCCCCCGGCACGCTTCGCGGCCTCGGCCAGGCCCACGATTCCGGCGACGTTCTCCGTGCCCGGGCGGCGGGCCCGCTCCTGTCCGCCGCCCCGGAACACCGGCTTGAAGGGCGTCCCCCGGCGCACGTAGAGCGCTCCGACGCCCTTGGGACCGTACAGCTTGTGCGCCGAGAGCGACAGCAAATCGGCGACCGACTCCTCGACGCTCACGGCGATCTTCCCACAGGCCTGGACGGCGTCGGTGTGAAAAAGAGCGCCCGCTTCGTGGGAGATCCGCGCCAGCTCGAAGACGGGCTGAATCACCCCCGTCTCGTTGTTGGCGGTCATGACCGACACGAGGAGCGTGTCCGGACGCACCGCGTCGCGGAGCGCCTCCTCGAGAACCCGCCCGCTCCGGTCCACCGGGAGGTACGTCACCTCGTGCCCCTTCTTCTCCAGGTGGCGCATCACGTTCAAAACGGCGTGGTGCTCGATGGTCGAAGTGACGAGATGGCGTCGCGGACGCGCCTCCTCCTCTTCCGCGGCGATCGCACCGAGGATCGCGAGGTTGTCGGCCTCGGTGCCCGAGCCGGTGAAAACCACCTCGCTCCCGGAAGCGGAAAGGAACGCCGCCAACGCCTCCCGGGCATCGAGAAGCGCGGCCTTGGCGCGCCGGCCGAGCTGGTGGATGCTCGAGGGATTTCCGAAATCGCCGCGCAGGTACGGCAGCATCGCCTCCAACACTTCGGGGGCGACGGGGGTCGTTGCGTTGTGGTCGAGATAGACGGGTGTGGGCATGCGCTGCATCGCCTCGCCTGGTAACTACAGAGCCATCAATCTTTTGTACCACAAAAGGGCGGGATCGCCTACCGGGGGGCCCTGTGTTAGCATAATCTTCATGGACGAGTCGCCCCAACTGACGGCTACCGGTCTCGATCCCGCGAATTTCAGCCACATCCAGCAGCACCTCGAGGACGGCGTTCTCCGAATCCAGCTCAACCGGCCCGACGCGTCGAACGCCCTCAACCTCGCGGCCCTCGAAGAGCTGGCCTTCGCCCTGGATCAGCTCGAGCTGAAGGAGTCGGCGAAAGTCGTCGTCATCACAGGAAACGAGCGCGCCTTCTCGAGCGGGCTCGACGTCGCCGAGCATACGGACGAGAACGTCTATCAGCTTCTCGACGCCTTCCATCGCGTCATTCGCCGGATGATGCAGCTCGAGACCGTCAGCTTCGCGGTGGTGAAAGGGATGGCCCTCGGCGCCGGATGCGAGCTCGCGGCCGCCTGTGACTTCTGTTTCGCCACCGAGGGGGCGAAGCTGGGCCAGCCGGAGCTGAAAGCGGGCCTCTTCCCCACCGTGGCTCCGGTCATCTACCCGCGCATCATCGGCTTGCATCGGACGTTCGAGCTGATTCTGACCGGACGCATCTACGAGGGACGCGAGGCGGAGTCCATCGGGCTCGTCACCCGCGCGCTCGCCCCCGACAAGATCGATGGCGAAGTCGAGAAATGGATCCAGTTCCTCAAGACGTTCTCGACGCCGGTTCTGCGCCTGGCGAGGCGCGCCATCTCCGAGGCCGCCTACATGCCGTTCGAGGACGGCCTGCGGCTGGTCGAGGAGGTATACCTCAACCAGCTCATGGCCACCGAAGACGCCAAGGAAGGCGTTCGCGCGCTCCGCGAGCGGCGGGCCCCGGTCTGGAAGCATCGTTAGCAGCTGGGCCGGTCCTGGTAAGCCGCAGCGCCCTTGGGCTATACTCCTCCGCCCTCATTCGCGAGGGGCCTTTCGGGCCCATGCCCCCGAGCGAGGCGCGCACCAAACAAGGAGTATTCATGACTGACTTCGACCTCACCGAGGACCACCTTGCCGTGGAGAAGATGGTCCGCGACTTCGCCCGAGCCGAGGTGGCGCCCCACATTCAGGAGAACGACGCCAAGAAGCATTTCGACCGGTCGATCCTCCCCAAGATGGCCGAGCTCAACATTCTCGGCATCTGCGTGCCGGAGGCTTACGGAGGCGCCGGCCTGGACTACATCTCCCTCGGCCTCGCCTGCGAAGAGCTGGAGTACGTCGATACCTCGCTTCGCGTCCTCATGTCGGTCCACGTCGGTCTCAACTGCCTCACTCTCCTGGCCTGGGGCACCGAGGACCAGAAAAAACGCTATCTCGTTCCCCAGGCCCAGGGAAAGAAAATGGCGACGTACGGCCTCACCGAGCCCAACGCCGGAAGCGATGCGGTCGGGATTCAGACGACCGCGATCAAGAAAGGAGACCGGTACCTGCTCAACGGCGAGAAACAGTGGATCTCCCTCGCCCAGATCGCCGACCACTTCCTGGTCATCGCCTGGACCGATCAGGAGAAGAAGAAGAACAGAGATCACTCCGGGCTCTCCGCGTTCATCGTCGAGCGGGGCTTCAAGGGGTTCGAGAGCGGCGCCATGACCCACAAGTGGGGAATCCGCGCGGGAAACACCGGGTGGTTCAAGCTCTCCGACGTCGAAGTCCCCGCGGAGAACCTCGTCGGGAAGGAAGGCGAGGGATTCAAGATCGCGATGTTCGCCCTGGACCAGGGGCGGTACACCGTGGCGGCGGGCGCCACCGGGCTCATCCGCGCCTGTCTCGACGAAAGCGTCCGCTGGGCCAAGGAGCGGCACGCTTTCGGAGTGCCCATCGGCCAGCACCAGCTGGTCAAGCAGATGATCGCCCACATGGTGAGGGACTACGAGGTCTCGCGGCTTCTCTGGCTTCGAGCGGGGACGCTCAAGAACGAGGGCCGCAGGAACACCAAGGAGACGTCGCTCGCCAAATGGTATTCGACCGTCGCCTCCGAGCGCGCCGCCTCCGATGCCATCCAGATCTTCGGCTCCTACGGCTATTCCGACGAGTATCCCGTGGGCCGGTTCTGGCGCAACTCCAAGGGTGCGGTCATCTACGAGGGGACGCGGGAGATCCACACCTTGATGCAGGCGGACTACGCGCTGGGGTACCGCGTCGACAGACCGACGAGGGTGAGCCTGCCCACGTTCACCAAGGCCGGGGCCAAGAAGTAATCCAGATACCGGCGCGGCAAGTGACGGCGCAATGGTGCTTGCTCCCGAGTTCCGGGCTCGAATACAATGAAATCGACTCACGACTTCACCAGCCTAAGACCAAGAACACTCCGAACGACCCGCGAAGCCCTTGAGAATCCGATTGGCACCCAGACTACGGCGATGGAGGCCACGAAAGCGAAGGAGGCAATGAAGCCGTGAACGTCGATTTGGAAGCGGTGGTCGTAGCGTTCAGCGACGACTCCGTGAAGCGGAGCTACTACCTCGATACAGACTCGGGCCGGGTTTTCAACGTGCTCGAGGATCACGACGACCCCGAAACCCAGGAGCTCGTCTGGCAGCTGGAAGCGGACACCCGCGGCCGCTACGTGCAGATTCCCAAACCGAGCATGGAAGAGACCCTCGAGGAGCAGGACGCGTTCGTAGCTTCCCTGGCGGAAGGAGACCTGAAGACCCGGCTCGACAAGGTGCTCGTCGACGATCACGACGGCTCGAAATTAGCGGATTTCGTCGAGCGCAATCGAGAGGCCCGGGACGCCTGGCGTGACTTCCGGATGGTCCGCTCCCGCAAGCAAGCGAGCGAGTGGCTGAAGAAACAGAGCTTCACCACGGAGTGACGAAGCGTCCGGCGCGCGTCGGCGTAGCCGGCTGGTCCTATCCCGACTGGGAAGGCATCGTCTATCCCAAGACGCCGCGCTTCGACGGACTCTCCTTTCTGTCGACGTTCTTCGATACTCTCGAGATCAACTCGTCGTTCTATCGGATTCCCGCGGCGCGAACCACCTCGTCGTGGGCCAAGCGAGTGCGAGCGAATCCCGAGTTCCGGTTCACCCTCAAGCTCTACCAGGGCTTCACTCACGAGAGAACGGCGACGGCGAACGACGAGCGCCTGTTCTTCGAAGCCGTCGCACCGCTCTCCGACGCCGGGGTGCTGGGCGCGGTGCTGCTCCAGTTCCCATGGTCGTTCAAGAACGACTCCGAAAGCGGGGACTACTTGAGCGCGACCCTCGAGCGATTCGCCCGGCATCCCCTGGTCGTCGAGGTCCGCCATGCTTCGTGGAACCAGCCGGAGTTCTACGCGTTCCTCGTCGAGCGCGGGGTCGGGTTCTGCAACATCGACCAGCCTCTGATCGGGAGATCGCTCGCCCCGTCGGACCGCGCCACCGGTCCCGTGGGCTACGTCCGGCTCCACGGACGCAATTATCGAGATTGGTTCCGGGAAGACGCAGGCCGGGACGCGCGCTACGACTACCTCTACAGCGAGGAAGAGCTCGACCCCTGGGTAGAGAAGATCTCCGAAGTGAGCGGCACCGCGTCTTCGACCTACGTCATCACCAACAACCACTTCCGCGGCCAGGCGGTGGTCAACGCCCTCCAGATACGCTCCCGGGTCGAAAAGCGCAAGGTGAAGGCCCCCGGGAGGCTCGTGGAGCACTACCCGGTGCTCGCGAAAAGCGCCGAGCCCGACTCGTCACCCCAGCCGCGGTTGTTCTGAGCCTTCTTTTCAGAAGAACGGTTTCGGGGGAGCGCCCAGGTTCAAGACATCCTTTATCACGCAGGCAGCCGTTGCCACCGGGCCTCCCTTGCTGCTGCGGAGGGTGATGGTACCCATCGAGGCCGTCTCGAACACGAGCGCTTTCTCTCCGGGTCCGAGCAGATAGAGAGGATCGGCCGCATCGAGCGCTTCGGGCTCGGTGCGGAGGCGAATCTCCCCCTCGCTCGAGCGCTCCGCGGTGGCGACGAGGCGGATGCGTTTCCTTCTCGACCGCGCCTCGTCGATCTCGGCCTTGCCGATCGCGGAGACTCCCCGCGTTTCCGCGTCTCCGAGAGAAAGCGTGGGCATCCAGAGCGCCCGAGCGAGGATCAGGAGCTTGTAGGCCGCGTCCCAACCCTCCAGGTCGAGCCGCGGATCCTCTTCGATCGTGCCGGCGAGCCGCGCCCTGGCGATCGAGTCCGGAAGGGAGATTCCGGATTCGAGGTCTCGAAGAATCTGATTCGTGGTGTCGTTCAAGATCCCTCGGAAGCGCGTGATCCCCGCCCCCCGCAGGCCGAGAACCGCGACTTCGAGGCTCGGAAGCGGAATCCCTACCGCCGCCGAGGCTCCGATGCGCGCGCCGTTGGAGCGAGCGAGGCTCGAGAGCTCGTCGAAAGCGACCACCAGAGGCCCCTTGCTCGCGAACACGACCGACGTGCCGCGCTCGAGGGCACGGCGAGCAGGCGCGAGCCCCGGCCCTCCGGTATCGGCGTTGGTGATGCTGGTATCGACGAGGATTCCCTCCCCGCGAATCTCCTCCAGAGCCTCCTCGAGAACGAGCGCTCGCCCTCCCGCGACCGCGGCAACCGTCTTCTTCTCGCGCTTGCCGGCCACGAGGGCGCTCGCACCTCCGTCCTCGGCCCGGACGCCGCCTCCCCGGTCGAACACCGAGTGAAGCGAGATCGCCGCCCCCTCGCTGCGATAGGCGCCGTTCTCGACGAGGAGCCGCAAGAGCGCCTGCCCCACGTTTCCGAACCCCAGGAGGACGATTCTTATCTCTTTCAAAAACCGCTTCCCGCCGTGGACTGTACCTCGAAGCTGAGCGTCGCCCAACGACTCTCCCAGGAGACCTCGGGGTCCCCCTCGATCCGGACCATGTGAATCGCCCGCACGTACCAGCGCCCCGGCGCCGTGACGGTTACGTCGGCAACTCCGCTCTCATCCGTGGAGCAGACGATCTCCCGGGCCGGACCCGACGCCCGGGAGCCGACGAGTCGGACCCCGGACAGGGGTTCCCCTTCCAGCAGAACCCGAAGCTTCAGCGATCCTCCGGGGTGAACGCGGTTGGGGTGGCTCAGGGGCACGATCTCGAGCGTCTGTCCCACGGTCAGAGCCCAGTCGCCCTCGGTCGCCGGCTCGTCGCCCACATCGACGACCGCTTTCGCCCATTTGGTGTATCGCTCGACCGCGGGCGCTCCGGTCTGGCCGAGCTCCTTCCGGATGGCCGCGGCCTCCGAAAGGCCCTCTTCCGCGAGATAGTCCTCGAAATCCTCGCCGTTCATCCTCACCGTCCGGGGACGCGTGCCGAGAGCGATCACATGGGCGCCGGGGGACGCCGACCGGAAATCGAAGGTCAGAGATTTCCCGTCCACGCGGAAGTCGGTGATCGGAACCTTGTCCGAGGAGGTCACGGAGAGGACCTCGGTCAGACGGTGCTCTCCGAGGAGGGTCAGGCTCTCGGGAAAAACGTCGCCGTTGTTTACGAAGACCCGGGTGACCTCGTCGACGCCGAGGCGGTACTTCCCGGGAAGAATCCAGAGGTCATGGGCGAACCCGGGCGCGGAAACAAAGAGGAGAAGGAACAGGGCGCCCCGCACGGGCCGCACCAGCGAACCCGGTGCGGCGCGCCTCGTCATCTCGGAGAGGCTTCAGGCCGCCGTGAATTCCGCCGTCAGCCGGGCGTTGCCCCAATCGAGGATGAACTTCCCTTTGGAGCCCGCGGCTTCGAGCTTGATGGTCATGTTCTCGACGGGCGCTTCGGGAGTGCTGATCGTGCCTTCGGCCTGACCGATGACCTTGGTGGGCTTCGATCCGCTCCCCAGGTCCTCGGCCACCACCAGCGTCCATTTCTTGTCCTCCGACAGATGCGCCACGAGCTTGTAGGTTCCCTTCGGCACCACGGAGCCGCCGAACTTGAGATCCACGTCAGTGGTGAGGGTGGTCGCCTTGTCGGCCCCCATACGCCAGTAGCTCCCGGGAGCCAGAAGGCTCTTGACGTCCCGCCCCATGGCGGCCGGCCCCACGTAGTCGACCTTGACCTGCCCTCCACCGATGGCCGCGGTCGCGGTCCCGGGCTTGTTCCCGTGGGCCATTACCAGCGGCATGGAGAGCGCGGCCGCGCCGGCCGCAACCCAGAGTGTCGAAAGTGCTCGTCTCTTCATTTATGTATGCTCCTTGGTTTGGCGAAACTCTTCTTCACGTTCTCCTCGATTCGGATGCGCGCTCGGCCGGCCTATCGAACCTGACTCGAGACCCTCGGCAACGCGGCCTCGACCGCGGGCGACAACGACTCTCGCGATTGGTAGTTCACGAAATGGTTCACGATGGTCCCCGTCGGGTCGACGAGAAAGAGCGTCGGGAAGATGTTCACGTTTCCGAGCGAGGCACGCACCTCGGGGGTCAGGTGCAGGTTCGGATAGTTGACGCCGACCTTAGCGGCGTATTCCGCCCGGTAGGCGTCGTCGTACTTGAGCTTCAACACCTTGTCGGCGTTGAGTCCGACGACGGTGAACCCCTTTTCCGCGTACCGGCTCTGGAGCGCCACGAGCTCGGGGCCGATCTTCACGCACGGCGGGCAGTTGGTGAACCAGACGTAGACCAGCAGCGCCTTACCGTCGAAATCCGCGAGACTCGCCTCTTTCCCGTCGAACCCGATGCCGGCGACGCTCGGAAACGGCTTGCCTTCCCAGCCCGTCAGGGTCCTCGTGACCGCCTGGTTGAAGCGCTCGTCCGCTTTGACCTTCTCGACGTCAATTGCCGTGAGCTCCCGGGTCGACGGATCGCGGGTAATGAATTTCGGGACGCGGGGATCCGACTCCATGATCGAGAGGACCACATCAGCCTGCTCGGGACCGTAGAAGTCGAACTGTCCTGAGATTTCTTCGAGCGTCGGAAGCCGACCCTCCCGACTCTCGAACTCGATGATGAACAGTGGCACCCGGAAGAACGCGCCGTTGAGCTTGTCCAGGACCGCGCGCTCCTCGGGACCGGTGAAAACCTCGTTGTAGAGCTTGGAAACGATGAGAGGCTCGCCGGGCTTCAAGTTGTCCTTGATGTAGGCGATGATTCGGCGCTCCGGGTCTCCTGCGTCCCCGGCCGGCGCGTCCTGACCCGACGCGAGGCCCGCCCCCGGCGCGAGGGCCAGCGTCAAAGCGAAAACCGTTCGTCGCATCTGGACTCCTTGTCGAGCCCCTTTCGAGGCTGTCCGGCATCTTAACCACTCGCCCTTTCCGTCGCAAGCCGTGACGCAACAACGCAGCGAGCGCCAAAGGTATGCAGATACTTTTCGAGGAGCCTGCTAGAATCCACCCGCAATGGAGGTGATGATGTCGAAACGCTCAGCGGCGTCGCTCGCGGCGCTGCTTCTCCTCGGACCGGCTGTTACGGCCGTCGAAGCGCAGCAGAAGTACCGGATCGGGGGCGGAGCGGGATTCGCGGTCTTGTACAACCCGGACGTCGATCTCGGACGCACCGCGGTCGTCGGGGGCTGGTTGACGTTCCGATTCAGCGACAACTTCAGCATCGAAAGCGCCTTCAGCTCCGCATTTTCCGAGCGCCAGTTCAATGCGCTCAATGAGCCTATCGATCAGAACCAGGGCGGCATTCCCGCCTATCAATTCGAGGCGAACCGCTATCACCTCGACGGCTCTTTCCTGTTCCACTTCGGAAGGAGGCAGCCTTTCCACCCGTACGTAATCGCCGGCGGAGGGCTAGAGCGAAGCGACGAGAAGAGAACCAATCTCAATTTCACGGTGGACGAGAACAACGTCATCATTCCGGGACCCGTCGAGGTCGTTCTCGACGCCACCGAATACGTGCCGACGGCTCATTTTGGAGGCGGATTCGATCTGTACTTTCTGTACAACGTTGCCGCCCGGGTGGAGTTCCGATGGTGGCTGCCGAAGGACCTGGACAGGACGACGCGGATGTTCTTCTTCGGAGCGAGCTACTACTTCTGACGAAGGTGCTTTCCCAGGAACCGGGCGATACGCAGGCCGTCCATCCAATTGAACGGAAACTTGGCGGTGGTGTAGTGCCCGCAGGGAAGCTCGAAGCTCTCGTGCTCGATCGAAAGCCGCCGGAAATCCGCCAGGAGCTCGCGCGAGAGATCGGGTGGAAACGAAAGGTCGAAACGGCCGTAGATCAGAAGGGACGGCCGAGACCTCCGTTTCACGTGCTGGTAGTAGCTGAACGGGCTCAGCGGCAGCCACAGCTTTCGCAGCTCCTCCAGGTCCACTTCTCCCTCGAGCCCCTCGCGAACGTGGCGGGTGGAGATGCCCCGCCAGACCACGTCGGCGAAGAAGGGCGAGATATGGTTGAAGACGCCCGCGGCGAGGCGGTCGTCGTGAGCGAATGCGATGAAGGCGATGGCCGAGCCGAGGCTCGTCCCCACGATCCCGAGAGGAGCGTGACCCGCTTTCTCGAGCCAGGAGAGCGCGGCCCGCGCGTCGATGACCGCTTGACGACAGGACTGTAGAGTCCTCCCGACGTTCGGGCTCAAAGCGAGGTCCGCGCGCAACATCTCCTTCGGGCGCCGCTCCTCGTGGTACGGCAGGGCGAGCTTCAGCGCGCCTACGCCGAAACGGTTGATGAGCCGGCAAAGCCCGTCCTGCGCGCCCTCTTTGGCATTCCACTGCGGCAGAACCACCACCGCCGGCCCGCGGCTCCTTGCGCCGTTCGAAGACAGGGGGAAGTACTCGGCGAACGCCGAATCGTTCTCGGGAACTCCGGTCGCCGCGGGTGAAGAGAAGGAGAGACGGCTTCCGAGGAGAGTGAAGTCGTCCACGGCGGGAGCCTCGAAGTAGTCGTGGCTGAGCTCCAGAGCGCGCTTCGCGTGGTCGTGAAGAGCCGACCGCGCTCGAAGGCCGTGGTCGGCTGCCGCGGGCCGGTTCCAGCCCCGGAACTCGGGAAGGTGCTCCAGGCCCCAGCCGAAGGAGAGTACCCGCCTCTCGGGATCGTCGCGGAAAGCGAGGCGCCTTTCCCAGGCATGGAACAGCTCTCGAACGGGATTCATGGGAGCGGTGGGACCGGACCGACTCCAGTCGGATTCTGGCGTGACAATCAAGAATGCGCGAACTCGCGGGTCAGCGCGTCGTGGATGATGACGTTCTTCCCGGAGATCTCGATATAGCCCTGGCGGTGAAGGTCGCTGATCATCCTCGAGACCGTCTCCCGGGTAGCGCCGATCATGTTGGCGATCTCCTGATGCGTCGGACGCCGGAAGGCCACCCGCCCGTCCTCGCCCCGGCTTCCGCTCTCGCTGGCCATTTCGAGGAGCACCCGAGCCACCCGGCCGTAGACGTCGTGGAGGGCCAGGTTTCCGATCTGCTGGTTCGCTTTCCGAAGTCTGGCGGAGAGAACCGCGAGAAGGTTCAAGAGCACCCGGGGGCGCTTCTCCACGATGGACAGGAAGTCCTTCTGGTGGAGGACGACCATCTCCGTCTCCTGCATGGCGATGGCCGTTGCGGACCGCGGCTCGTTGTCGAGGAGGCTCATCTCTCCGAAGAAATCCCGGTCCGAGAGCATGGCGAGAATGATCTCGCGACCGTCGTCGGAAAGGATCGTCACCTTCACCCGACCCGACAGGATCATGAACAGGGCGTCCCCGAGGTCGTGCTCGAAGAAGATGACCGCGTCCTTCGGGAACTTCCGGCGCGCGGCGATGCTGATGAGGCTTTCGAGGTCCTCGTCGGCGAGGCCTGAGAAGAGCGGCACCTGGCGGAAGAGCTCCGCAGTCACCTGCATCGCCTCATCCCCTTTGTCTCGGGATCCAGACATCAATAGCTTACTCCCCCGGCGCCAAAGCTCCAATCTGTCGAGTGCCCCGCTATTGTACTCGGAACCGTCTATGGAGTCATGTGCGTCCGGAGGGCCGCCACCGCGGAGGCGGCCTCGAGCCCGGTGACGATGCGGCGGGGCTCGAAACCTCCGCCATCGAGCGGTGCGAGGAGCCCGAGCGAGACCGAGATTGCGGCTGCGTCGTAGCCCGGATTCTGCCGCGCGAGGTCCGCGAACTCCTGCCCTCCCGAAGAGCCGCGGGCGGCGTCGTAGGCGTCGGGAGCCAGGTTCTCGAGAGCGCGAGTAAGCGCCGTCGCCAGGTCCAGACGGTTGACGAACGCCGTCGGTTGGAAAGTGTGATTCGGGAACACCTCGAGAACTCCGGCGCTGACGGTCTGCAGGATGTACTCCGAAGCCCACCGTTCCGCCACGTCCGTCGCGATCACCGGGCTGCGCGTCGTGGCCGCATCGAACGCGTCCCGCAGATCGACGTAGAGAAGCGCCGCGAGCTGCTCGCGCGTCAGTCGGTCGGCCTCCCGGATCGCCTCGTACTCGGCGGGAAGAGTCGTTTCCCGGAGTGAGCGCTCGACGGCTTCCAGCCGCGCCCGGAGCTCGACGTCCTCCGGGCGGAGAGCCCATGCGCTCCCGAGCGCCCGGGCGGCGCCCGCGAGATCCTCGTTGCGATAGCAGGCTTCGCCGAGCACTCGATGGGCGTCGGCGTTGGTCGGTTCGAGCTCCGTCGCCCGCAGCGCGTGGACCACGGCGCGGTCGGGATAGCCGGCCTCGAGCTCCGCCTCGGCCGCCTCCAGGTAGAGCGAGCCCGCCTGCGGCGCCACTTCGAGCGCCTTCAGGTACTCTCCCGCCGCTTCGTCATACTTCCGCTCCCGCATCTTATCGCGCGCCGAAGCGAGGCGAGACTCCGCCACGTTCACGCGAAGCGTCGCCCCGTAGCGATCCACGAGATCGTGCTGGGGGAAGCTCTCCTCGAGGCGAAGGAGCCTCTCGAAAGCTCGCTCCTCGTTCCCGGACTGGAGCGCCACCAGGAAGTAGCCGCTCTGGGCCGCGCCGAGATCGGGCTCCACCCGCAGCGCTGCTTGAAACTTGCGCTCCGCGTCCGACGGCTTTCCCAGCCGCAAATCCAGGAACGCGGCCGCGGTGGCCACTTCCGCGCTCTTCTCGTACCGGCGCGCCAGCGCCTCGATGTCGGACACCGCGGCATCGAGGCGGCCGGCCTGAAGCGATCGCCAGCCGCGGTCGAACGTCGTTCGCTCGGACGCAGAAAGGTCCGCGGGTGCCGGAAGTCCCATGCGCTCCACCACGTCCCAGTCGGGCACGGGATAAGGAGCGTAAGAGCGCTTGGGAGCGCAGTGGAGCGTGCCGAGAGCGACACTCAGGAGGAGGACGAGGATCTTCCGTTCCATCGGCGTAAAGCACCTCGAAGCGAATTGGCCCGAGCTCCCGCGAAATTTCCATTCTAATTTGCGCCGCGTCCAAGTCAAGGCGGCGGGAGCCCGCTCACGACCCTCTCGACGTCCGCGAAGGAAATTCTCCCCTCCCGGACGAGCCGCGCCGGTGCTTCTCGGACGTCGACGATGGTCGAGGGAAGACCTCCAGGACAGGGGCCCCCGTCGAGGACGAGGTCGAGCCCCGGGCCCAGCTCGGAAAGCACCTCGCCGGCGGTGGTCGCCGGTGGCGAGCCGGAGCGGTTGGCGCTGGTCGCAGTTATCGGCGCCCCGAGCCGCGCCGCGAGGTCGCGCGGGAGCCGAAGACCACTCGCCCGAACGGCGAGGCCGCCGTCGGGAGAGGACGTCGCCAGGCCGGGCTTGGCTTCGATCAGCAGAGTGAGCGGGCCCGGCCAGAACGTTCGCGCCAGCAGGAAGACGGAGCTGCCGAGATTCCGCCCCACCTCCTCGAGCTGGGGGACGCCGGAGACGATGCAGGGAAGGGCCTTTCCCGCCGGTCGCCCTTTCAATTCGAAGAGCCGATCGCATGCGGCACGGTTTCGGGCATCGACGCCCAGGCCGTAGAACGTTTCCGTCGGGTAGGCCACGATACCGCCCCCCCGAAGTACGCGCACCGCATCTTCCACCGCCCGAGCATCGGGCTCGCGCGGATCGACGTCGAGCGTCCTCGCCACGGGCGACCGACCTCCCGAACGCCATGCTATACTGACTCCGGTTCCAACAGTCCACTTCTTCTCGATGAAGATCCGCCCAGGGCGATTTCTGTCCGTACTCGTCGTTCTCTCCTGGCTGATCCTGCTCGGAGCGCACGCCTTCAGGACTTACTCCCTCGCCGATGCCACGCCTCTCGCGGATCTGGCGCCGGATCCGGATCGGGATGCCGAGCTCACCCAGCGAGGGGTGTTCTATCGCGGGGCCCGCATCGGCTACATCCGGGAGCGATTCACGCCCCTCTCGAGCGGATTTCGCGCGGAGCAGAGGGGCGAGCTCACGCTGAACCTCCTGGGGCGGGAGCGCCGCGTCCGGATGGAAGGCTCGGCTGAGAGCGGGCCAAAAGGTGAGCTTCGCGGCTTCACCTTCCGACTCTCCACCTCCTCGCGCCGCTCCCCCTTCGAGACGACCGTAGTCGGAAACGTGCAGGGCGACGAGCTCCATCTCAAGATCCAGTCGGGAAGCTCACCCGAAAGGCTCGAGCGCAGAATCATCGTCGAGCCCATCGTTCTCCCGCTGAACCTCTACTACACCCTGGCCGCGCGCGGGCTCAAGGCCGGCGACACGTATCGGCTGCGGTTGTTCGACCCCATGACCGTTTCCGAGGGGGAGGCGACGATCGTGGTTCGCGAACCGGAGATCGTCCGCTGGGGAGGAAGGGAGGAGGAGGCCTATCGCCTCCAGACGACGTTCGCCGGACTCAGAACCACCGCCTGGGTGAACGAGCGGGGCGAGGTGCTCCAGGAAGAAACCCCTCTCGGCTGGACCCTCGTGAAGGAAGCTCCGGGCAGCAGCCTCCACGCGAGGGGCGGCCCCGCTTCTCCCGACATCCTGGCGATGTCCGCGGTGCCGGCGCTCGGGTTCGCGGGGGACGGGTCGAGTCTCGAGAGCGCGACCCTCGAGCTCTCGCTCTTTCCCGATACGTTCGACGCGATCGACGGCGGCCGCCAGAAAGTCGACGGCACGCGGGTCACGATCACCCGGGAATCGCTCCCGTACCCGGGTACGGAGACGCTCTCGGACGAAGATCGGGCCCGCTCGCTCGCCTCCGACTCCTTCATCCAGGCCAGCGACCCCAGGATCCGCGATCAGGCATCCCGAATCGCCCAGGGCGACACCGACGCGGAGAAGGCCGAAGCCATCCACCGATGGGTGTTCGAGAACCTCACCAAGTCCCCGACTCTTTCCCTTCCAAGCGCGACCGAGATCCTGGAACAGCGGGTGGGCGACTGCAACGAGCACGCGGTGCTGTTCACCGCCCTCGCGCGGGCCGCAGGAATTCCGACCCGGATCGCGACCGGTCTCACCTACGCGTCGGGACAATTCTTCTACCACGCCTGGCCCGAGGTCTTCGTCGGTCGCTGGCTCGCGGTGGATCCGACGCTCGGCCAATTCCCCGCGGATCCGCTCCATTTGCGGCTCCTGGTGGGAGGCATCGAGAGCCAGTACGAGGTGCTGACTCTCCTCGGACGCGGCGCGACGATCGAAGTAGTCGATAAGCGCGATGCCGAATAGGAGCCGACATCCACAGCGCGAGCGGAGCGAGGCGAACATCAAATAATGCTCCGGCTCGAGACCCTGACCAAACGCTACGGCGCCCACGAGGCGGTCCGAAACCTCTCGCTCCACGTGGCCGCGGGAGAGCTCTTCGGCTTTCTGGGTCCGAACGGGGCGGGAAAGACCACCACCATCAAGATGATCGCCGGCCTGCTCCGGCCGACCTCGGGGCGAATCGAGATCGCGGGCCACGACCTCGCCACCCAACCGGTTCTGGCCAAGGGGGCCCTCGGCTTCATCCCCGACCGCCCGTTCCTCTACGAGAAGCTCTCGGCGCTGGAGTTCATGAGATTCGTCGCCGGGATCTACGGCTTCGACGCCGGGGCGCTCAACGGCCGGATCGACGAGCTGCTCGCGCTCGTCGAGCTGCATCAGGTGCGCTCACAGCTCATCGAGAGCTTCTCCCACGGCATGAAGCAGCGCCTGGTGATGGCCTCGGCGTTCCTCCACCGGCCGAAAATCATGGTGGTCGACGAGCCGATGGTGGGACTCGACCCGAAAGGCGCCCGCCTCATCAAGCAGGTCTTCCGGGAGTACTGCGATTCCGGGAACTCGGTCTTCGTATCCACCCACACTCTCGAGGTGGCCCAGGAGCTCTGCGATCGGATCGGGATCATCCTCAGAGGAGAGCTCGTCGCCCTCGGCACCATGGACCAGCTCAAGGCGAAGGCGGAGACGAAGGGGCAGGATCTCGAGGAGATCTTCCTGAAGCTCACCGGCGGTGAAGGCTTCAAGGAGAGCGAGGCCGCTCTTTGACCCTGGAGTTCACCCCGGCCTCGATCGCGGCGCTCCTCGCCCCCTATTCCCGCGGAGTCCGGAATCGACAGCGCAACGCCAGCCGCGGGGACCGCGTTCGCGCGTTCCTCTTCGCCTCGGTGGCGTTTCTCTTCGCGCTCTTCGTCTTCGCGGGCTTCTACCGCGTGCTGCTCTACATCGGCCAGTTCGACGAGTTCACCGCGCCCCTGACGCACCGTGTCCTCGACACCGTTTCCACGTTCGTCCTCACGGTCCTCCTCGCGAGC
The DNA here is from genome assembly GCA_963716925.1 of uncultured Acidobacteriota bacterium. Classification (GTDB taxonomy): domain Bacteria; phylum Acidobacteriota; class Vicinamibacteria; order Marinacidobacterales; family SMYC01; genus DAISKN01. Next base: position 307,831 of record CAVQUX010000010.1, read on the forward strand.
ACCGTCGTCACCGCGCTCGCGACCCAGTACCTCTCGGACGACCTCTCGCTCCTGGTGTCGAGTCCAGTGCCGCTTCCCGCTCTCTACGGAGCAAGACTCATCCTCACGCTCCTGCAGTCGTCGTGGATGGTGATCCTCTTCAGCGTTCCCGTCTATGCGGCGTTCGCGGCCACCGCGCCCTCGCCCCCGCTGTTCCTCGCCGCCGTCACCCTTGCGTTTCCTCCGCTGGTCCTCATCGCCACCTGCATCGGCAGCATGGTGACCTCGGCGCTGATGGCCGCGTTTCCCGCCCGCAGGGTCAAGGAGATGCTGCTCCTCCTCTCCGCCCTCTTCGTGGTGCTCCTGGTTTTCCTCATCCGCGTCCAACAGCCCGAAAGACTCCTGAATCCGCGCTCCATCTACGACGTCACCGAGTTCTTCTCCACCTTCTCGACGCCGAGCTCGCCCTTTCTTCCGAGCGCCTGGACGACGAGCGTCCTCATCGCCGGTCGAAACGGCGAGTCGCTTCCAGTAATGCCCCTGTTGCTGCTCTGGTCGACGGCGGCGGCCCTGGTGGTCATCGGCTGCTGGATGGCGCGCTGGCTCTATGCCGTGGGATATTCCCGAGCCCAGGAATCCCGGCCGGCGCGGCTCTCCGCTCTGCCTCTCGTCGACCGGCTCCTCGAGACCGCGAGCCTGCCGTTCGAGACGAGATTCCGCTCGCTGCTGCTCAAGGACCTCCGCACGTTTCTGCGGGACACGACCCAATGGTCGCAGCTGCTCCTTCTGGTTGCGCTGGTGGTGGTCTATCTCTACAACTTCAGCGTGCTCCCCTCGAACTTCACCTTCGCCACGTTCTTCCTCCAGAACCTCTTCTCGTTCCTGAACCTGGGGCTCGCGGGCTTCGTGCTCGCGGCGGTCGCGGTGCGGTTCGTCTTCACTTCGGTCTCGAGCGAAGGGCGCGCGTTCTGGATCCTCCGTTCGTCGCCGCTCACCATGGAGAAGCTCCTCTGGAGCAAGTTCTGGACGGGGCTCCCTCCGCTCCTCATCCTGTCGCAGATCCTGACCATCGCTTCGAATCATTTCCTCGGAGCCACTCTTTTCATGACGGTGCTCTCCTCGGTGACCATCCTCTTCGTCACCTTCGGCATCGTGGGGCTGGGCGTAGGCATGGGGGCCGCGTTCCCGAAGTTCAAGTTCGAGAACGTGACTCAGATCGCGGGAAGCTCCGGAGGTCTCCTGTACATGATTGCGGCCTCGAGCTTCGTCGCCGCGGTGCTCTTCCTGGAATCGATCCCGGTGTATCTCATCCTCAGCGCCGACTTCCGGGGGATTCCTCTCACCGGCCGGGCCCTGGCGGCATCCATCCTCGCGCTTTCCGCCGTCGTCGTCCTCAATCTCCTGGCGGTTGCCCTCCCGATGCGCTGGGGCCGAAGGAAGCTCGACGCCATGGAAATCTAGGGGGAGGATGAGACCGGAGGCGAATCACCATCGATTTTCCAATTCCGGTCTCCTATCGCCCTTGTCTCGGGTTCTCTTCGCGTCTTTGCCTCTCTCTGTCTTTGCGCTCGTCTCGGTTCGTTCCCGCTCGCTTCCGCGCGCGCGGATGGTGCAGGTCGTAGATCCGCTTGAGCCTTTCCCGGCTCACGTGGGTGTAGATCTGGGTGGTTCCGATGTTCGAATGCCCCAGCATGAGCTGGAGGCTCCTCAAATCCGCGCCGCGCTCGAGAAGATGCGTCGCGAAGGAGTGCCGCAACACGTGGGGTGACAACGTCCGCTTGATTCCGGCGAGTCGTCCGTATGCTTTGAGAATCTGGAAGAATCGCTGGCGCGTCATGGGCCTCCCGCGCCGACTCAAGAACAGCCCGCCCTCACCCGGCTTCGGAGAGAGGAGCGGGCGGCTTCCGAGCAGGTAGCGCTCGATCCATTTCTTCGCCGACCGCCCGTAGGGAACCACGCGCTCCTTGCGGCCCTTCCCCTTGCAGACGAGGTACCCCGCGTCGAAGTGCAGATCTCCGGTACGGAGGGAAACCAGCTCGGATACGCGGAGCCCGGTGGCATAGAGGAGCTCCAGCATCGCCCGGTCCCGGAGTCCTTCGGGTGTCGAGGCGTCGGGGGTCTCGAGAAGCTTCTCCACCTCCTCGAGGCTCAGATACCGAGGAAGAGACTTGGGCGCGCGGGCGGCGTCTATCTGCTCCGTCGGATCGCCCGCGGCGAGCCCTTCCGCGGAGGCGAAACGGAATAGTCCGCGCACCGCCGACGTCGCCCGGGCGACGGAGCGAAGCGACAGCCCGCGCCGGTGAAGGCCCCGCAGGAACTCCCGGATATCGGAGGCGTCCAGAGACGAGAGCCTGCGGCCCTTCCTCTGGACGAAGGCTTCGAGCTTCTCGATGTCCCGGCGATAGCCCGCGAGCGTGTGAGGAGAGAGGCCGCGCTCGACTTCGAGATAGTGAAGATACTCCGTCTTCAAAACCGCACGGTGATGCCGAAGTACTGCCCTCGAACCCGCATTACCGCTCGATCGCCCGCGGGCTCGATGTAGTTGAATCGGACGTAGGAGTTCCGATAGCCATAGGAGAAGCCGAGGTTCTTGCCGGCATTGTAGGTCGCGGACGCGTCGAAGTCCGTCCACACCCCCTCGCTCCCGCTTTTCCAGCCGACACCTTCCACACTGAGGGCCAGCGCCGGCGTCAGATAGGCCCGGCCCTTGACGCCGAAGAGCGGAAAATCGACGCGCAGCGGCTCTCCCGCCGATTCACTCCCCGACTCGAACGTGGGCCTCGCCTCGAAGCGGCCGTACTCTCCCACGATCGCGAGAAAACCGTATTCGCCGGTGAGAAGGTCCACTTCGGCGCCGCCCCGGGTCTCCTCGAGCTCCAGCGTCGTCGAGACGCTGCCGCCGGGGGGGACGCAGAGCCCGGCGAGGCAGACACCGGACGCAAGGGCCGTCTCGCCCTGATACTTGACCTTCAGCCACGATCCGCGCAGCTTCAGACGGCTCACGAGACGAATCCGGAAGTGATAGTCGTAGATGCGCTCGTTCTCGACCCCCAGATCCTCGAAGGGATCGACGGTAGTGCCGGGGTTGCCACTGCCGGAGAGCCGGAGCTCCGCGATGAGATCCGACCGCCATGTCCGGAACTCGAACTCCACGTGATAGCCCTCACCCATGTTCGGGTTCTTTCGTGCCTGCGCCCGGGCCATGGACGGCGCGCATGCGAGGAGCACCGAGGCGAGAACGAGGAAGCCACGATTCATGGAACCTCCAAACGGTTATCGGCCGGGCGCGAGCGCCGAAAGCGCCTGGTCCAGCTCGCGAACGCGAAGCAGTTTGCAGCCGGCGAAGTACGCGAGAAGGGCGACGGCGATGGCGAGGCCGACCTGGAGCAGTCGGGCCCATATGGCGTCGTGTCCGAACGCTCCGTCCAGACCGAGGAACGTCGCGTAGGAGAGTCCTCCCATCACCAGCGACGCCGCCGCGGTCTTGATCAGGGTCATTACCGTGCGCCGGCCATCCAGCCGACCGAGGCGGCTGCGGCGCCGAAAGAGCACCCACAGAAGCACGAGCGAGACGGTCATGGTGCCCGAGGTGGCGAGAGCGAGGCCGCGATGGTCGAGCCCCAGCTCGACGACGAAGAGCCAGTTCAAGAGCGCGTTCGCTCCCATGCTCAGGAGACTCACGACGAGAGGAGCGCGCACGTCCTGAATGGCGTAGAAGCCGTCGGTCACGATCTTCACCGCAGCGAAGCTGATGAGACCCACGGCGTAGCAGCGAAGCGCGCCCGCGACCTCCACGGTGTCCTCCGGTCCGAAACGCCCCTGCTCGAAGATGAGACGCACGATGGGAATCGCGAGCACCACGAGGCCCACGGTCGCGGGAACCATGAACAGGAGCACCAGCCTCGTCGCATGGGAGAACGTGTTCCTGAACTCGACGGTATCGGAAGCCGCGACGGCGCGGCTGAGCGCGGGAAGCGTGGCAACCGAAATGGCGACGCCGACCAGTCCGATGGGCAGGTGAAGAATCCGGAAGCTCTGGGTGATCCACGAGAGCCACCCTTCACCGCGGGAGGCGAAGATCTGGTTCACGAGCACGTTGACTTGAACCGTCGAGGCGACGATCGCCCCGGGGCCGAAGAGCCGCGCCACCCGGCGCAGCCAGGGGTCGCGAAACGACACGACGGGACGGTACCGATACCCGAGCCGAACGAGAGTCGGCAGCTGCGCCAGGAGCTGGAGCGCTCCTCCCGCGAGGACACCGACCGCCATGCCCATGGCGGGGTGCTGGCCGAATCGAGGCGCGAGATAGTAGCCGAGGAGCCCCACGCTCACCGAGCCGACGTTGAAGAACGCCGAGGCGATAGCGGGAACGAAGAAGCGCCCCTGGGCGTTCAGGATCCCCATCACCAGCGCGGCGGCGCTCACCAGCAGGATGAACGGGAACATGACCCGCGTGAGCCCGACCGTCAGATCGCGCTTGGTGGCGAACCCGAAACCTTCATCCGGGGCGAGCGCGACGTCGAAGCCGGCGCCGGGAAGTACCGCATCCACGATGACGTCGGCGTAGACGATGCCCACGAGCGTGAGCGCCCCGACGACGATCAGGAGGGCGTTCAGGACGACGTTCGCGAGGCGAAGGGCCTGTTCCCGACCCTCCTTCTTCTCGATCTCGGAGAAGGTGGCGATGAACGCCTTGCTGAGGGCTCCTTCCCCGAACATGTCCCGGAGCAGATTCGGAATGCGGAAGGCGGCGTAGAACGCGTCGAGCCCGGTCTTCGCGGGGAAAAGATAGGCGAGGATCTGCTCCCGGACGAGCCCGAGAACCCGGGAGACCATGACTCCCAGGCTCACCGTTCCCGCCGATCGCGTCAGCTTGCGGGCGTGACCGCCTCCGCGCGCTTCCGCCTCCGAGCCTTCGACTTCCCTCCCCCCCTCGGACGCGGCGCTCTCCAGCCTGGAGGAGGGAAACGGCATGCGCGAATGATATTACATTTCGCGCGGCGGTTTTCGAGAGGCGAGAGCGAGCCGAGCGCTACCCTCAGCGGGCCTCGACCGACACTTCCCCGTCGATCTCCGGAAGGGTGAAGCTGGGATCGAGCGACTGCGCCTTCTTCAGAACTGCGGTGGCGCGGGCCTGGAGGCCCTCGGCCTTGTAGACCGCGCCCAGCATTCCAAGATAGGCGAGGTTTCCGGGGTCGAGCTCGGTGGCCTTCCGAAAGCTGTCCGCCGCCTCCTTGCGCCATTTCTTGTTCTGCATCAGCGCGCGGCCGAGGAGGTGGAAGTACTCCGCCTGGGTATCGTCGGTCTCCAGAGCCTGCCGGCAGAGCTGGATGGACTCCCAGAAGTCCTGCATGTCGAACGCTCGGAGCGCCCGGTCGTAGAGCTCTCGCGCGTAGCGGCGCTTGTCGAAATTCGGACCGTGGGCCTGCGAGCGTCTTAACGACGCCCCGCCGCTCGGGCTCGGTGAGAATCCGTTTCGCCCGCTCGACGAGCTCGACGCCGGCTTCGGTGGCGCGCTCGCGAGCTGGTCCATCGCCTCGGCGGATTCGGCGCAGAGCCGGGACAGCTTCTCGCGGATATCGTCGGCGGCGCGCGGAAACTTGTCGGGATGGAACTTTCCGATGATCTTCAGGTACGCGCTCTTTCGCGCTCCCGCGGAAGCGTCGGCGGAAACGCCGAGGAGATCCGCATAGGCCTGGCTCTTGGCCAGGGCCAGGAGGCGGTCCAGCTCTCTTACCGTCGCTTCATCCGGAACGCCTTTGAGCGGAGCCGGCGGGGCGGGCGGCGCCTCACGCACGGGTTCGCGCGCAGTCTCCCGCGCCGGCGCTTTTCCTCCGAACAGAATCAAATTCTTGTCGATCAAGTTCAGGAGCGCCGTCGCGGTCTCCGCTTCCGGCATCGGACTCATCGCCAGGATGTCGCTGGCGCGCGCGAGGCCGTCGATGCGGGAGAGCAGGAACCCCTCCTCGGGAGAGATCGCGGCCCCCTGGAGCTCTTCCGAAAGACTCGGAGACAGCCGCAGAGGTCTCGACTCCTCCTTGAGCGCCTCGATGCGAGCAGGATCGGCCGTAGGCGCGGGCGGCGGCGGGATCGGTTCGGGAGGGCGTCCCGCGTCCAATATCACGGTGCGGTCGGGTGACTCTTCGGGCACCCAGTCTGGCTGGGATGTCTCGAGAGACGTAACTGGCGCGTCCACCAACGTCTCGCTCGTGTCGGCGGCATCGGTGCCGATTGGCTCGTGACCCTCGGCTGGCTCGGCGGCTTCGACGACCGGAGCCGGTGCGGCTGCCTCAGCAGGCTCAGAGGTCTCCGGAATTTCACTCTCCTGGGCTTGTGGTTCAAGCTCGCCGGCGGCATGAGTCGCTAGCGCCGCCGCCTCTTCCGTCGCCTTCACTTGCTCCGGCACCGCTTCCCCGACGACTTCGGGAGCGGGAGCCGATTCCTCGGCGGCGGAACGCGGTGCCCTTCCCTCGAGTGCGGCAAGGGCCGCCACCAGTTCCGCGCCGGTGGGGTAGCGTTTCTCGGGATCCTTCTCGAGTGCATGATGGAGGACGGGTTTCAGACCGTTGGGAAGGCCGAGGCTCCTCCAGTTCAGCGGAAACACGGGCTCGTCGTTGATGATGCTCAGGAGCACTCCGGTCAAGCTGGGGCTTCGAAAAGGCTTCTCACCGGTGACGCACTCGAAGAGGATGCAGCCGAGCGAGAAGAGATCGGAGCGGGCATCGACGTCTTCGCCCTTCGCCTGCTCCGGCGACATGTAGTCGGGGGTCCCGAGGACGCCGCCGGCCATCGTCAGGTTGGTGGAGAGCTCCGACTTGGCGATGCCGAAATCGGTGACCCAGACCCAGAGCGACGGCGAGACCAGTATGTTGACGGGCTTCACGTCGCGATGGATCACGTTTCGAGAGTGCGCATAGTCGATAGCGCCCGCGAGCTGGGTCAAGACATGGAGCGCGTCCGGCATCTGGAGGCGTTTTCGCTCGGTGATGAGCGACTCGAGCGACTGCCCCTCGATGAACTCCATGATGATGAAGCCGCGGTCGGAGGTCGCGACGATGTCGTAGATGGTCACGATGTTGGGATGCTGCAAGCGCGCCGCGATGCGGGCCTCGCGAACGAATCGCTCGCGGAGCTCGTCCGGTCCGTGGTCCGCGAAAGGGGTATCGAGGTTGATGCACTTCACCGCGACCGGACGGTCCAGGATCGTGTCCAGCGCTTTGTAGACGCCCCCGAGCGCGCCCGTCGAGAGACGCTCGACGATGTGGTACCGACCCCCGGGTATCTGGGGAAGGGGGTTCGCGCTCTGGTCCATGAGGCCTCGATTGGCAAGAACCGTGCCGGCGCCTGGGAGCCCGAGCCGTCCCCGAAGTAGCAACCAGTCAATGGATTATCGAGCTCCGAGCAGGCAGTTCCGACCGCCGAGCGTGGGAAAAAACAAAGGGCGCGTAGGGAGACCCCCACGCGCGGATTGGTCTCGCGGGAAGGACTGCGTCTAGTTGCCGATCTCGTCGTCGATAATCGCCCGGAAGGCCTCGAAGGGCTGCGCCCCGGAAAGAAAGCGGCCGTTGATGAAAAACGCCGGCGTCCCGGTCACACCGAGCGAGCCGCCGTGCTCATAATCCTTCTCGACCGCCTCCCGGTGCTTCCGGGAGTCGAAGCACTGGCCGAAGGCGCCCGCGTCGAGCTGCAGCTCCGAGGCGATCTGACGGTAGGTCGCGGCGGACAGCGAGCCCTGGTTCTCGAAAATCCGGTCGTGGTACTCCCAGAACTTTCCCTGCTCATGGGCGCACAGGGCGGCTTCTGCAGCCGGCTGGGCTTCGGGGTGGTTGGGAAGCGGGAAATCGCGATAGACGAGCCGGATTTTATCCCCGTAGGTTTTTTCGATCTGCTGTAGGGTCGGACCGACCCTGGCGCAGAACGGTCACTGGAAATCGGAGTACTCGACGATGGTGACGGGCGCCGCATCCGAGCCTTTCACCCGCTCACCGGCGGCGACCAGGATGGGAACCCGCGGCGGCTCGAGGTCTACGTCGACCCCGGCCTTCTCCCGCAGCCCCGAAAGATAGGCTTCGCGGGCCGTCACTTCGTTCCGCGCGGTCAGGTATTGACGGATCTGACCCGAAAGCTGTTCGAGAGTCTGACCGGCGGGTATCCGGGCGCGATTCTCGTTGAAGAAGTCCTCCACGTCCTTGGCGGTCACTTCGGGAATCTTGGCGCCGATCTCCCTCGTCTCGAGCTCTTCGCGGCTGATTCCGAGCTTCGCCGCTTCCCCGTCGAGAAGGGCTTCCGAGAGGAGCTCCTCGATCGCCTGACGGCGGGCGTCGTAGAGCTGCTGGAAAACCGCCATGTTGGACTTGAGCGCCCGCTCGTCCACCTCGCGGAGAGTAATCTCCCGGTCGCCGACGCGGGCGACGACGCTCGAGTCGGCGGCGACTCCGGAGCCGTCTTTTGCGGCTGTCGACGCCTGGTTGGACTGGGAAGCCGGAGCCTTGTCACAGGAAGCGCTCATCGAAAGAGCGCCGGCGAGCGCAAGCGCGCGCCCGCGACCGCGGAAATAATGCATCAGTCGAATCTCCTCTCGGATCCCAGAAGATTACCACACTTGCCTTACAATGGCGCGATGCGCCCGATTGCGAGACCCAGGTCGAGGGCGTGATGACGTCTGGATTCATTGATGTGCGCGCCTCCATCGTAAACCTTTCGCCCGGGGACCCCGTCCTATCGGACGGAGGTACATGGGTTCGCCCGGCGCCGTGATCGAGACCAAACGGGAAGGAGGGAGTCCTTTCGCCCCGCTCCCGTCCCTCGATCGCGAGGCCAAGCGGCGCGAGGACGACGAGCTCGTCGCGCGAACCCGACGCGGAGACATGGAAGCATTCGAAGCGCTCTATCGGCGACATAGCCCGGCGGTCTTCGGGCTCGCGCTCCGGATGCTGCAGAATCGCGCGGACGCGGAAGACATCCTCCAGGAGATCTTCCTGCAGGCGCACGATCGGCTCCCGAGCTTCGAGGGGCGCTCCGCGTTCGGCACCTGGCTCTACCGGCTGTCCGTCAACCGCTGTCTCGACCATCTGCGGAGCCGAGGAGCGAAGGAGCAGAGCCGGACGGAGCCTCTGACCCCCGAGCTTCCCGGACGGGTCTCGACCGTCGGACTGCGGCGGCTCGAGCTCGAACGAGCCATCGGAGAGCTCCCCCTCCAGCCGCGCGGCATTCCTCCTCCACCACGTCGCCGGATTCGATCACAAAGAAGTCGGCGAGATGATGGGTATCGCCGTCGGCACCTCGAAATCGCTGGTGCACCGGGCGCGGACCCGTCTCAAGGAACTTCTGACGCGATGAGAGACGAACATCCGGATATCGAGCGGTTGAACGACTACCTGGACGGAGACCTGGATCCACGGGACCATCGCGAGATCGAGTCTCACCTGCGCCGGTGTGAAGAATGTCGAAGCACTGTCGACGGGATCTCCGCCATCGTGCGCGCAGCGGGCGAGCTCGCGCCGGTTGCTCCGCCGGAGCGGATCTGGGAGTCGGTCGCGGCAACGCTCATCGAGCGGAAGTCGTTCCGACCCCGCGGTTCCCCGTGGCGCTCCGCTCTCCTTCCCGCTCTCGCCGCCGCGGCCGTGCTCGTGCTCGGGGTCTCCCTTTGGCTCGCGATGCGCGGGCCCGAGGCAACGACACCCACGGACCAGGCGGCGCTCGCCGAATTGGTGACCCAGGAGCTCGAGGCGGCGGAATCCCACTACGACAAGGCCATCGTCGGACTGGAGCAAATCATCGCCCAGAACCAGGGAGTCCTTCCCCCGGAGCTGGCTTCCGTCCTGAACCAGAACCTCGATCTGATCGAGAACGCAATCGGAGAGAGCCGCTCGGCGATTGCGACCGAGCCCCAGAGCAGCGCGGCACAGGAGAGCCTGCTGCAGGCGCTCCGGAGCAAGGTGACTCTTCTCCAGAACACGATCCTCCTCATCAACGAGATCCGAAAGGGACAGGGCGAGAACGCCCTCGACCTGATCGATGAAATGAGGAAAACATCCGATCCCTCCAATCCCATCTGACGCGAGTGAACATGAAAACCACGATACTCACGACCCTCCTGGCCTCGCTCCTGATCGCTTCCGGCGCGCGGGCGCAGCATGAAGAACGGTTCAACCGGACGCTCGACGTCGGTCCCGACGCGGCGCTCTCGATCGGCAATATCGCCGGGGACATCCACGTCGAGGGCGGGACCGGCTCTTCGATCGTCATCGAGGCGGTGAAGAGCGTCGACGACGGGGATGCCGAGCTCTTGAAGAGCGTCGACATCGAAGTCTCTCAGCTTGGAAACCGCGTGCGGGTCTCGACGGAGCACACCGGAAGGGGCGGACGCCACCGGGAGCACGACGGCAACGTGTCCGTGAGCTACCGGGTGACGGTCCCCAAGGGAACCGAGGTGGAGATCCAATCGGTTTCGGGGAGCGTGATCCTGAGCGGGGTCGGAGGGGCGGCGAACGCGCAGTCGGTGAGCGGGGACGTGCGGGTCACGGACGTCGCCGAGCTGGTGCAGGCCAAATCGGTCTCCGGCGACGTGGAAGTCCGCCGCGCGCGCTCCGGCCGCCACGCCGACATCGAGAGCGTGAGCGGCGAAGTGCTGGTCGAGGACATCGAGGCCGGCGAGCTCACGGTTTCGTCGGTGAGCGGGGACGTGCGGCTCCAGGGAGTCTCGTCGAAGAGGGCGTCGCTCGAGAGCGTGAGCGGCGATCTCGAGTACACGGGCTCCATCGCCGCCTCCGGCCGCTACAATTTCCAGAGCCACTCGGGCGACGTGATCTTGACCCTCGGCGATCAGGTGGGGTTCGAGCTCGAGTTCTCGACCTTCAGTGGTGAGATCGAATCCGACTTCACCCTCAAGAGCACTTCCAGGGAGCAGAAAGGCAAGAGACTGAGCGCGGTCGTCGGAGACGGAAGCGCCTTCATCGAGGCGAGCACGTTCAGCGGCGACGTCCGACTGCTGCGCCGCTGAAGGAGCCGGTGGCCGCGCTCGAGATCGCCGAAGTCGTACCCGGCATCTGGTCGGTGCGGCGAGGCCCGCGATGGCATGCGGCCTACATCATAAAGACCTCACCCGGGGCCCTCCTCGTCGATACCGGTCCCGAAGCGTCGGGAGCTTCGATAATGCAGGGATTCCAGAAGGCACGCGTGGGTCTGCGCTCGGTCCGCGCCATCCTGCTGACTTCCGCCGACCTCGCGGCGTCGGCGGCAGCGGCCACCTTGCGCGAGCGCTGCGGCACGAGGGTCCTCTGCTCGCGGGAGCAGGCGCAGCGGCTTCCATTCGAGGTCGATGGCCGCATCGAGGTCGGCGACGTGGTGGAGGAGAGCTTCGATGTCCTCCAAACGCCGGGTGCAATCGAGGAGCCCGGGCGCCTCGCATTCCGCTTCCGGCCGTGCGGAGCCCTCTTCGTCGGCGACGGGGTCGTGCTCAACGCGGGCCGAACGAGTTGATCGAATCGATGAGCTGGCGCAGACGCCCGAAGTCGCGGCGGTTGAAGTCGAGCTCGATGCAGGCGAGCCGCGACAGCGGCGTTCCGTGCTCCTCCGGGAGCGGCTTGGACCGCTCGATGGCCCCCGAGCGCAGGATATCGCGGAACCTCCGGCTCAAGTCCGCGAGCTCGGAGTCGTCGAGCTCCCGTTCGAGCCGAATCAGGAGCTTCTGCCCGACGTACCGGGACGAGTGGTAGACGCTGTAGAAGCGCAGCACTTCGTCCGTCGCCTCCTTCGCGGTGTCGACGACCCGGTAGAGCGAGAGGTCCTGCTCGGAGATCAGATGAGATGCCAGGAGGCGCTCGTGGATGAAGCGCGAGAGCCCCTGGAAGTACCCGGTCTCCGGGTTCTCCACCATCACCACCGGCAGCGGGGTCTGCTTTCCCGTCTGCAGAAGGGTCAGCACCTCGAAGCTCTCGTCGAGGGTCCCGAAGCCGCCGGGAAAGAGGGTAACCGCGTGGGACTCCTTCAACAGGAAGAGCTTCCGGGTGAAGAAGTAGCGGAACGTCATCAGCTTTCCGTCTCCGCGTATGATCTCGTTCGCCTCCTGCTCGAACGGAAGCTTGATGTTGACGCCTACGCTCCGGTCCCGCCCGGCCCCGATGTGGGCCGCGCCCATGATTCCGCTCCCGGCGCCGGTGATGACCATCCAGCCGGCCTCCGCCATGCGTCTTCCGAACTCCACCGCCCGGTCGTGGTCGGAGTGATCGACGGCAGTTCTCGCGGAACCGAAAACCGTCACCTTCCGGACGTGCCGGAACGGAGTGAAGATGCGGAAAGCGTGGCGCATCTCCTTGAGGGCAGCGCTCGCGATCTTGAGATCGACCCGGGTGGCGCCGTCGAGCGCGAGCTTGAGCGCCGTCGTCGCGATCTCCTGGACGTAGGCCTGCTCCCCGTCGGGGCAGCAGCTCCGGACGAGCTCCGCGACCCGCTCGTCGAGCTCGGCGTTCCCGGTCGAATAGCCGGGGTTCCTCCGGGGGGCGGGTTTCATGCTCGGGTAATCACCGGTTGTCCGTTGTGCTATGATAGCCGTTTCACGGGCGAGCTTCGAATCGCCCCGGGAGGAGTTCTTTGGCCCATAGTGCTTCCGCCATCAAGCGGGTACGGCAGAACGCCGAGCGCCGCATCCGCAATCGATCGAATCGGTCCCGCCTTCGAAGTCAGATCAAGAAGCTCCGGCAGGCCCTCGAGACCTCGAACCTCGCCGAAGCGAAGAAGCTGCTCCCCGAGACGGCGTCGCTGGTCGACGTGATGGTCAAGAAGGGCATCATCCACGAGAACGCCGGAAACCGCTACAAATCGCGGCTCGCCCGGCGCGTGGCCCCCGGTTAGTCAAGGCTAGTCAAGGCCAGTCAAGAGCCAGTCAAGGCTGGCGCTTCGATCCCCGCGCCAGCTCGAGCACCAGTCCCTCCATCACCACCCGGTGGGGAAGCCGGCTGGATTTCAACAGCCGGTCGGTATCCGCCAGCGCGTCGACCGCGCGTCTCAGGAACTCCCGGCTGAGGCGCCGCGCCCTCTCCCCGAGGGCCTTCGCCGCCGACGGCGGAGCCCCGAGAAGCCCCGCGAGGCTCGAGTCCTTCCGTCCCGAGGCCTGGGCGTCCTTCGCGATTCGCAGCTGGCCCACGAGGCGGTCGAGAAGCGCGAGAATCCTCAGAGGCGGCTCGCCTTCCTCCAGGAGCCGCCCGAGCAGGCGGAGAGCGCTCCCCGCGTCGCCCGAGGCGACGGCGTCGGTGAACTTGAAAACGCTCTGGGCTCGGCCCCTACCGAGCACTTCCGCCATGGTCTCGAGGTCCAGCCGGTCGCCCGACGCGTAGAGCGAGAGCTTCTCGAGCTCGTTCGAGAGCCGGCGGAGGTCCGAGCCTATCTCGGTCACCAGATATCGAGTCTCCTCGCGCCCCAGCTTCAGCTTTCGCGCCCTCCCTTCCTCGGCAACCCATTCCTGAAGCTCCCAAGGATCCGGGGCGTCGCAGGCCACGACGGCGGCGCTCTTCTCGAGATCCTTCCAACCCTTCCGCCGGCCGTCGGGCTTCTTGTCCAGATCGAGCACGAGGACGGTCGAGGGATTCGGGTTCTCGACGTATGCCTGGAGCGACGCCTCGCTCTCGATGAGCCGGCTCGCCCGCTTCACCAGGATGAGTCGACGGCCGCCGAGCAGCGGCATCATGTTCGCGGACATCACGATCCGCGAAGCGTCCCCGGTCTCTCCGTCGAAGCGCTCGAAGTTGAACGGGCTCGGGGCCTCTCCCACGACGGCGTTCTGGAGCTTTGCCGCCGCGAGCTCTCGCAGCAGGTCCTGGTCCCCGACCAGCAGATAGACGGGGTCGATTCTTTCCTCGAGGCGGCTTTCGAGGTCGGAGTAGGAGAGTTTCAAAACGCCTCGAGGATGCTGCTCACCAGCGATTTCGCGAACTCTTCCGCCAGCCGCTGAAGCGTCAGGCTCTCCTGGTCGAAGAACTCTTCCGGGTTCTCTCCGACCTCGTAGTCGTCCCGGAACTGGAAATTGGCGTTCGACCAGAGGACGGAGTCCTTGACCAGGTCCTTGAACTGCACCTGGGCGCGGACGATGACGGTGTAGGTGGAGGCCTGGCTCGACTCCGGATCGTTGGCCGAGCTTCCTTCGAGGACCGTGGGCGCGGTGACGAACGAGACCACGGTGCCTTCGAGCACCGCATCCGCTCCCGCTTCGTCGACCTGGATCTTGTAGCGGCCTCGAGAGGTGAACTCTTCCACCACCTTGCGGGTGAACACTTCCTCGATCGACACCCGATTGCTCCGGTTCACGAACGTGGGGATGGCGATGGTGGCGATGTAGTCGGGAAGAAAGTTCCCCTTTCCGGCGAGGCTGTATCCGCAGGCGGGCAGCGCCAGCAGGGCCGCGAGCGCGCAGGCGCGCATCATCCCGACACCACTACGTTCACCAGCCGCTTGGGCACGACGACGACGCGCACGATCTCCTTGCCCTCCAGGAAGCGCTGCACGTTCTCGTCTTCGAGCGCGCGCTTCTTGATCGCCTCGTCGTCCTCGTCGGCGCCGATCGAAAGCCGGCCGCGGAGCTTCCCGTTCACCTGCACCACCAGCGTCAGCCGGTCCTCGGCGGCGATTGCGGGATCGTGCCCCGGCCAGCTCCGCGTCGAGAGCGGCTTGTCGTGGCCGAGCGCCTCCCAGAGCTCCTCGGCGAGATGCGGAGCGAAGGGACTGAGGAGGAGGAGCACGGCCTCCGTGGCCTCTCGGATAGCCTTCCAGCTCTCGGAGCGGTGAGGGCGCGGCTCGATTGCTTTGTAGAGCTCGTTGACCAGCTCCATGATCGCGGCGATCGCCGTATTGAGATGGAAGCGCTCCTCGATGTCGCGGGTGACCTTCAGAATCGTCTGATGGGTCTTGCGCCGGAGCGCGGTCTCCGCCTCGTTCCACTCCTCGCCTCCCTCGATGGGAGACGCCGAGGAGATGGCGTCGAGCTCGTTCTGGACGAGCCTCCAGACCCGCTGCGCGAAGCGCGCGGGGCCCTCGAGCCGAGCGTCCGTCCAGTCGATCTCCTTCTCCGGCGGCGCTTCGAAGAGCACGTAGAGCCGCAACGCATCGACGCCGTGCTTCCCCGCGACCTCCTCGGGCTCGACGATGTTGCCCTTGCTCTTCGACATCGCGGAGCCGTCCTTGATCACCATTCCCTGCGAGATCTGCCGTTCGACGGGCTCGTCGACCTCGACCAGCCCGAGATCGCGCATCACCTTGGTCCAGAAGCGCGAATAGATGAGGTGCAGAATCGCGTGCTCGACCCCGCCGATGTACAGGTCGATGGGAAACCACCCCCTCGCGACCTCCGGCCGGAACGGCATCTCGGTGCAGCGGGGATCGGTGTACCGATAGAAATACCAGGAGGAGTCGACGAAGGTGTCCATGGTGTCCGTCTCGCGGCGCGCGGGGCCCGAGCACCGGGGACAGGTCGTCCGGACGAAAGCATCGTTCTCGCGCAGGACCGACTCCCCTTTCCCCGTGATGGTCACTTCGCGAGGGAGGACCACCGGGAGATCCTCCTCCCGAACGGGCACCACACCGCAGGCGTCGCAGTGCACCATGGGAATGGGTGTCCCCCAGTAGCGCTGGCGGCTGATACCCCAATCCCGCAATTTGTAGGTGATGGCGCTCTTCCCGAAGCCCTCCCGCGCGGCATGTTCCGTCATCGCCCGGATCGCCTCTTTCGAGGGAAGCCCGGTGAAGGGTCCGGAATCGACCACCGTGCCTTCGTCCCTGTAGGGTGCTTCCAGATCTTCCGATTCGAGAGAGGCGCCGGGCGGCTGGATCACGACTCGGATCGGCAGCCCGTGGCCGCGGGCGAAGGCAAGGTCCCTCTCGTCGTGCGCCGGAACCGCCATCAATGCGCCCGTCCCGTAGTCCATCAGGACGTAGCTCGCGATCCAGATCGGAACCTTCTCGCCGTTGAAGGGGTTCACCGCGAAGCGTCCGGTCGCGATTCCCGTTTTGCTCGGCTCTTCGGCGAGCCTCTTCTCCCGATCCTCCGCCCTGGCCTTCTCGATGTAGGCGCGCAGATCCGGGCTGGTCTCGGCGAAACGGGCGGAGAGCGGGTGCTCGGGGGCGAGCACCACGAACGTCGCTCCGTAGATGGTGTCGATGCGGGTGGTGAAGACCTGGATGGCGCCCTCGCCTTCCGCCAGCCGGAAGTCCACCTCGGCGCCTTCCGACTTCCCGATCCAGTTTCTCTGGAGCGTGAGCACCGTCGATGGCCAACCCGGGAGCTCGTCGAGTTTCTTCAGGAGCTCCTCGGCGTAGCTGGTGATGCGCAGAAACCACTGCTCGAGATCCTTCTGCACCACCTCGGAGTCGCATCGCCAGCACCGGCCGTCGATCACCTGCTCGTTCGCGAGCACCGTCCTGTCGGTGGGACACCAGTTGACCGCGGCTTTCTTGCGATAGGCGAGGCCCTTCTTCCACATCTGGATGAAGAACCACTGGTTCCAGCGGTAGTACTCGGGATCACAGGTCGCGATCTCCCGCTCCCATGCGTAGGAGAAGCCGAGCCGCTGAAGCTGGCTCTTCATGTGGGCGATGTTCGAACGAGTCCAGTCCTCGGGGTGGGCGCCGTGCTTGAGCGCGGCGTTCTCCGCGGGGAGTCCGAGGGCGTCCCACCCGATGGGATGGAGGACGTTGAAGCCCCTCATCCGCTTGAATCGCGCGACGGCGTCCCCGATCGAGTAGTTGCGCACGTGCCCCATGTGGATCTTCCCCGAGGGGTACGGGAGCATCTCGAGACAGTAGTACTTGGGACGCGGATCGCTATCGTTCACTTCGAACGCGCGGCTGTCGAGCCACCGGCTCTGCCACTTCCGCTCGATGGCTTCGAACTCGTAGGGTCGGGACATGCTTCTCCTGCGAAAAATCGAATTCTAACGCAATGTACACTCGGGGGGTCGATTCCGTCATCCCCGGGTTACAAAGCCCGCCCTTCGGAAAAGGGCGCTTTGCGAGGCAACCTCCCGTTCGGCCGCGACTTGCGGGCTGCGTCCGGCGTTGGCATCCGCCTTGCGTTACAGGCCGTCGTCCGGGGATCGTGCCCGAAGCACCGGAGAAATTACACTCGAGAAGGCGCGGTCCTCGGCGGAGTCGCGTCGGGAGCCTTGGTCGAGGCGGCGGCATTACGGCCAGGCTCCCGGCGCTTTTCCTTTCCGGGTCATCCGCCCGAAGAGAGAGCTCTCAGGGCTTCCCGAATCGCGCGCGCCCTCTCCTCTTCCATCGGAATCTCGAGCGCCCGCTCCAGCAACTTCCGGGCGTCGTCGATGCGGCCCAGGCGCTCGAGAACGGATGCCAGGTTCAAGAGAGCTCCGAGATCGTCCCCTCGCCGGTCGAGGGCGGCGCGATAGGCCACCTCCGCCCCCGACAGATCGCCGAGGGCGTCGAGAGTCAATCCCAGGGCGAAGCTCGCGCCCTCGAACGTCGGGTGCCGTTCCAGGAGAGACTGCAGCGAGTCCCGAGCTGACGTGAGCGCGCCCGACGCCCGATAAGCCTCCGCCAGGTTGAACGTCGCCGCGTCCTGCGGATCCTCGCGCTCCGAGAGCGGTCCCAGGAGCTGAATCGCCTCCGCGTACCTTCCGCGGGCCAGCAGGACGGTGCCCAGGTTGTAGGCAGCGCGATCGTCCGCGGGAGAGAGCGCGTGGGCCTCGGCGAAAGCCGACTCCGCTTCCACCAGATCGTTCGCCCGGAACGCCAGATCTCCCAGGGCCATCGCGATCTCGAAGCTCGAAGGCCGCCCGTTGAGACGCGCGGCGCAAGCGCTCTCTCGCCTCTTCCGACCGGCCCTCGGCCTCGAGCAACTTCGCGAGCGCGACATTCGCATCCGGGTGATCCCGGTCCTTCTCGATCGCCGCGCGAAACTGCTCAGCCGCTCGCTCCTTGTTTCCCTCCGCCGACTCGACGAGACCGAAGACATAGCGGGCCTCCGCCGTGTCCTCGCCTCGGGCGAGAGCGAGCTCGATGCGCTTGCGCGCGGTAGCAACGTTCGAGAGGCGCAGATAGGCGATGGCGAGCTGGACGAGCACCTTGCGGCTCCTGGGTGCGGGTCTCGCGCGAGACGCCCATCATGCCCAGCGCCGATTCGAGCTCGCGGGCAGCCTCCCGTGCCCGGCCGAGCTTCAGGTAGGCCAGGCCCAGATGATAACGGTAGTCGGGCACGTTCGGGGCCAGCGCCGCGGCTTTCGACAGCGCCTCTACCGCCGCCTCGATCTCGCCCTGATTATAGAGCTCGATCCCTCGCGCGTAGAGCGCCGATGCTTCGTCCTGAAGGGCCAGGCTGAGAACGATAGCGGCCCACACGGGCCAATATAGCCCACGAGGTGGGTCTGAAAAGGGAATGGGGAGACAGGAGGAGATGAACCAAGGACCTGGATTAGTTGTTCTCTTCTTTGCGTCTTTGCGCCTTTGCGCCTTTGCGTTCCTTCTTGGACTCTTGGAGCACTTTGCGGACCATTGAGGACATCGCGAGCTCGGAGATGCCGTCGCGGCCCACCCACCGGTACTCCGCCTCCGGAGCCGCCGTGGGACTCGCTGCGAGCTCGGCCTCGAAGGCATGGAGGGTGATCCGGCGGTTCATGATGCTGTGCCTCACCCGTGCTACCTCATCACCGACCTCGAGAGAGATTCCGTACGTTCCCCGGGCCTCCCGCGCGAGCGCATCCCGCGGGCCCTCCCCTGTCCGGCATTCCCCCAGGGGAAGCTCCCAGAGATCCTTCAGAAGCGCCGTCCGGGTGCGACGGTACAGAAGGATTCTCTCTCTCTGCTCGACGATGGCCGCGGCCATCACCACCGCGATCGATTTCGGTCTGGCGGGAAGCTCGGGAAGTCGCAGCTGGAGCCCTCGTCGGTTCGAAACGCACTCGTCCCGGAGCGGACAAACGAGACACCGCGGAGATCGGGGAGTGCAGACCAGCGCCCCGAGCTCCATGAGCGCTTGATTGAAGTCCGATATCGATCGGCGCGGAAGGATCCGCGCCGCGAGATTCCAGAGATCCCGGTTCAAGGCCGCTCCCCGGGGATCGCCGCGAAGACCGAAGAGCCTCACGAGCACCCGCGCCACGTTTCCGTCGAGGATCGGGGCAGGCTTTCCGAGCGCTATGGAAACGATGGCGCCGGCGGTGTAGCGGCCCACTCCCGGAAGCTCCATCCAACCCTCCACGTCCTCGGGGAAGCTTCCGTCGCGCTCGAGCACCAGGACCCGCGCGCCGCGGTGGAGGGCCCGCGCCCGGGAGTAGTAGCCCAGACCCGACCAGAGAGCGAGGACTTCGCCCTCCGCGGCCGATGCGAGGCTCGCGAGGTCGGGGAATCGCTCGATGAACCGGAGAAAGTAGGGAACGACGGTCTCGACGCGAGTCTGCTGCAGCATCAGCTCCGAGACCCAGATGCGATAGGGATCGGGCGCTATTCTCCAGGGAAGCGGCCTCCGCGATCGCCGGTACCAGCGGAGTAGCTTGCCGGTAGGCACTTGCACGAAGTCGATCCTACCTCGCTTGCTCCGCCGCCGCGGCCGTAGCACCGCGATTCCGGCAGACCCGTTTGCGTAGTCCCGGCAGCGGGGCTATCCTGTCCACGAAAGATGAGTGCTACCCCGCTCGGCGAGCGCTACGTCGACCTGGGCGTCAAGGCCATCGACCAGGACGATCTGGAGAAGGCCCTCCGTTACCTGAACCGCGCGCTCTCGCTCGACTCGAGCTCCTACCTCGCGTACTACAACCGCGCCGTGGCCTACGACATGCTGGAGCGGCTCGAGGAGGCCCTCGCCGACTACGACCGCGCCCTCGCGATCCAGTCGAACCACCTCGCGTCCCAGCACAACCGCGCGGTGCTGCTGCGCGAGCTCGGAAGGCCGCGCGAGGCCATCGAAGCGTTCGAAGCGGTCTTGCGCTACGACCCTGACAACGGGGACGTGCTCTACAACCGCGGAATCGCCTACGCCGATCTCGGTCGGTGGGACGATGCTCTCCGCGACTACGCGCGCGCCATCGCCGCCGATCCGGAGAAGCTCGACGCGCGGATCGCAAAAGGAAACGCGCTCCTCGAGCTCGGGCGGATCGAATCCGCCCTCGAGGTCGCCCAGGACGCCGTCTCGCGGGACGAGCGGTCGGTGGAAGCCCGGGTGCTCCGTGGAATGGCGGAGTTCGATTCCGGGAGGTCCTCCGAAGCGGTCGAGGACTTCACCCGGGCGCTCGAGCTCACCCCCGATGACCACGGAGCGCTCCTGCATCGCGGCATCGTGCTCCTCCAGCTCAAGCGAAACGAGGAAGCGGTGCGCGATCTGAGGGAAGCCCTCAAGAACCACCCGGACTGCGACGAAGCGTTCTACCATCTGGCCATCGCGTACGTTCAGCTCGGGGATCGCGACGCGGCGCTCGACGCTCTGCAGAAGGCCATCGACATCCATCCTCCGCGGAGAACCGAGGCGCAGAAGGCGCAGGAGTTCGATCCGCTGCGCTCCGAGCCGCGCTTCAAGGCGGTGGTCGCGGGAAAGAGGCGCCGGGGATGAAGCCCAGGCCGGCCGAAGAGGCGGCCGAAAGCCTGGAGACTCCCGCGCACGATCCCGAGGCCGTCATCCGAACCTGCCCCAACTGCGGAGCGAGGCTCCAGGAGAGCCGGTGCAAGCTCCTCTGCCCCCGCTGCCACTACTACATGAGCTGCTCCGACTACTACTGATCCTCGTGCAGCAGATCCAGCGCGAGTCGCTGGTAGTAGCCGACGGCATCGAGCGCTTCCTTCTTTCCGATCTTCTCCCGCGACGTGTGGGCGTCGTGAATCGAGCCCGGTCCGATCAGGAGCGGCTTGCCGAAGGTCTTCAGCGACTTGATGTCGGTCCCGAACGCGACTGGAGCGACGTCGAACCCCGGGCGCGTCTCGCAGAAAACGGCGTCCGACTGTGAGATGACCTCGTAGCCGGTCGCCGGATGGCGAGCCAGGATGGAGTCGAGCGTTTCCCGCACCTGAGCCGCACGGCCGACGACGCGGATGAACACCGTGGCTTCGGCCGCGGGAGCGAGCACGTTCGCCGCGAGCCCTCCCGCGAGGGTTCCGATGTTCACGGTCGCGGACCCGAGGACGTCGCTCCGACCCCACTCGGCGCCGCGGATATCGGCGAGCGCGTCGAGGAGGCGATCGATGGCCGACTCACCGAGATGCGGATAGGCGGAGTGCGCCGCCCTGCCCTTCGCCGTCAACCGGAACTTGAAGCCTCCCTTGTGCCCGTTCGCCATCCGGTTCTCGGTCGGCTCTCCCACCACGACGTAGCGGGCGCGGGACGGAAGCCGGTTCGCGGCGAGCGCCCCAACGCTATCGACTTCCTCCCCCACGACGAACAGGAGGCCCACGTCCTCGATGCCCTGTTCCCGGAGAGCCGCTGCGGCGAATACCATCGCCGCGAGAACGCCCTTCGCGTCGCACGAGCCCCGGCCGTAGACATAATCGTCATCCTCGGAGCTCGCGTAGAACGGCGGGACGGTGTCGAGATGAGTGCAGAACACGACCCGCGGGAGGACTCGGGAACTGAGGGCATAGACGTTTCGCCGTCCGTCGACGACGTCTTGCAGCGTGACGGCGAATCCGCGCTCTCGAAGATCCCGGTCGAGAAACGACGCCAGCTCCTGCTCCGACCCCGTTACCGACGGAATGTCGACGAGGCGGCGGATGTAATCGACGAGTTGTGACATCGGGAAGTTGTAAGGAAGGGGATGTAGAGATAGGAGGCGTAATCCCCTGAGCGATATCCGCCTAATCCCCTCTCGTTTCCGTTCCCCTTGTTTGGATTTCTTCTTTGCGCCTTTGCGCCTTTGCGTTCGATTCCTGTCTTCGCCGTCAGTCCTCGGGCTCGACCTTGGCCGCGAGCATGACCGTCCTGCCCTCGGGGTCGGTGGTGGTGAGGACCCGATGTCCCCAGGGCATGGTCTGGGGCGGTCTCGGGAAGCGGACTCCTTTCGCGAGGAGATGCTCGTAGGCCCGGTCGACGTCCTCCACCATGAAATAGAGGCCCGGCTCCCGGGGCACGGTCTCGCCGCCCCTCAGCTCGGGATGCGGGGGCATGAATCCGAGGCTCGAGCTAGAAGACGTCCGTACGACGAGATAATCGAGCCCGTCCATGTCCTGGAATTCGGTCGGAAGCTCCAGGATCTCTCCGTAGAATTTCTGGAGCTGAGACGATTTGTAGGTCAGGTAGTCGACGTGCTGGCTCGAGATCGAAAGCGGCGGCTTCCGCGGGGCGGAGGGCTTCGGCGCGGCTTTCTTGCTGGCCGCTTTCTTCGCCGGAGCTTTCTTCGTCTTCTTCTTCGGCACCCGCTTCTTCGCCATGGAGAATCAACTTCTCCGCAAGCTGGTCCAGTACTCCCCGTGTACGGCCCTCAGCTCGTTCACCAGCTCCTCCGCGGCGGCACCGGGGTCGGCCGGCTCTTCTCGCGGACCGCCGCTCATGACGCCGAGCACGTAGCCGATCGACTCCTCCAGCGCCCGGAGGTCGTACCCGCCTTCCAGAACGAAGACCGCTCTCCCCCCGCAGACTTCCTGCGCGAGGAGCAGAATCTCGGCGGTGATGGCGCCGTAGCCGGCGCTCGAGAGCTCCATCCCTCCGAGCGGGTCGGCGCGGTGGGCGTCGAATCCCGCGGAGACCAGCACCAGCTCGGGCTTATACTCGCGCCCCACGGGCACGAGGACGTCGCGGAACACCCGGAGATACTCGCGGTCTCCCATTCCCGCCGGCATGGGAATGTTCAGGGTGTATCCCTCTCCCTCGTCCTTTCCCGTCTCCTGGATGCCCCCGGTCCCCGGATAGTGCGGAGACTGGTGGGTCGAGAGGTAGAGGACCTCGGGCGAGGTGTAGAAGGCCTTCTGCGTTCCGTTTCCGTGATGCACGTCGAAGTCGATGATCAGGATGCGGTGCATCTGGTAGCGCTTGAGCGCATACATCGCCCCGACGGCGACATTGTTGAAGAAGCAGAAGCCCATCGCCTTGTCGGGCTTCGCGTGGTGGCCGGGGGGACGGGGAAAGGCGAACGCGTTCTCCAGCCTGCCTTCTCCCGCTCGCGCCACCGGGCCCGCGGTCATCACGCGATCGATCCCCGTGAGCACGGCGCCGACCGCGAGGTGGGCGACGTCGGCGGTGGCGGAAGAGGCGATGGTGTCCGAGTCGAGGTAGGTCCGCTCCTTCCCTCGAGTGGCCATGACCTCGTCGTAGAGCCTCTCCCAATGGACGAGGAGAATGTGCTCCTTCTCCGCGGGCTTCGGGCTCACGATCTCGAGCTTGGGCGCCAGCTTGGGAGAGGCGATGGCGCGGGCCACGGCGCCCATGCGCTCCGCCGACTCCGGGTGCCCTTCGCCCGGATCGTGCTTCCGGAAGTCGTCGCTGACGATGACTCCGGTCGGCATCTCGCGCCTAGCTCCCCGGCCGATAGCGGCGGAAAAGAAGGGCCGCGTTCGTTCCACCGAATCCGAACGAGTTCGATAGAGCGTGATCCACCCGAGCGGCCCGGGCCACGTTCGGAACGTAGTCGAGGTCGCACTCGGGGTCCGGGGTCTCGTAGTTCACCGTGGGCGGCAGTTTCTGATCGCGGAGCGCGAGGACGGTGATCCCCGCCTCGAGCCCCCCGGCTCCACCCAGCAGATGGCCGGTCATGGATTTCGTGGAGCTCACCGCCACCCCGCGCGCGTGATCGCCGAAGACTTTCTTGATCGCGAGGGTCTCGGTGCGGTCGTTGTACTCCGTCGAGGTCCCGTGGGCGTTGATGTAGTCGACCTCCTCCGGTCGAATGCCGGCGTCGGCGATGGCCATGGCCATCACCCGGGAGGCGCCGTCCGCGTCCTCCGAGGGCGTCGTCATGTGGTAGGCGTCCGAAGTCATGCCGTAGCCGAGGAGCTCGGCGTAGATTCGCGCGCCGCGGGCTTTCGCCGTCTCGAGCGCTTCGAGCACGAGGATCCCCGACCCCTCGCCCACGACGAAACCGTCCCGGTCCTTGTCGAACGGCCGGGACGCTCGTTGCGGCTCCTCGTTGCGGGTGGAGAGCGCGCGCATCGCCGCGAACCCTCCGACTCCCATCGGGGTGATCGCCGCCTCGGTTCCGCCGGCGATGAACGCGTCGGCATCTCCCCGCTGGATGATCTTCATCGCGTCGCCGATTGCGTGAGCGCTCGCGGAGCAGGCGGTTGCGGTCGCCGAGTTGGGGCCCTTGGCCCCGAAACGGATGGATACCTGGCCGGCGGCGAGGTTGATGATCATCGCGGGAATGAAGAACGGAGAGATCCTCCGAGGTCCGCTCGACAGCAGCACCTTGTGCTCCCGCTCGATAGTGGCGAACCCGCCGATGCCCGAACCGATGAACACTCCCACTCGTTCGGCGTTGTCCTTGGTGATCTCGAGCGCCGCATCCGCGACGGCGAACGTCGAGGCGGCGAGGGCGTACTGGATGAAGACGTCCATCTTCTTGACGTCTTTCTTGTCGATGAACCGAAGCGGATCGAATCCCTTGACCTCGCCGGCGATACGGACGGTGAAGGCCGACGGGTCGAAGTGGGTGATGGGACCGATGCCCGAGCGGCCCGCGAGCAGACCTTCCCAGGTCTCTTCGGTGCCGATTCCGAGCGCGGAGACCAGCCCCACGCCCGTAACCACCACCCTGCGATTCGGATGATTCAGCACTTTCGGAACCGACGTGCTCCTGCTATTTCGCGTGCTCCTGGATGTAGGAGACCGCTTCTTTCACCCGCGTGATCTTCTCCGCGTCCTCGTCGGGGATCTCGATCCCGAACTCTTCTTCCAGGGCCATCACCAGCTCGACCTGGTCGAGGGAATCGGCGCCGAGGTCGTCCACGAAAGACGCGTCTTCGGTAACCTGATCCTGATCGACGCCGAGCTGCTCGACGATGATCCCCTTCACTTTCTCGGAAATGTTGCTCATGAAACCTCCTTGAATCAGCTAGAACCGAGCTACATGTACAAACCGCCGTTGACCGAAAGGACTTGACCGGTGACGTAGCCCGCCCCCTCCGAGGCGAGGAACAGCGCCGCCGCCGCCACGTCTTCGGGCCTGCCGATGCGCTGCATCGGAATCGAATCGAACAAGAGTTTTCTCGCGTCCTCGGAGATGCCGCTCGTCATGTCGGTCTCGATGTATCCGGGCGCAATGGCGTTGACGGTGATCTGCCGCGACGCGACTTCCCTGGCCAGCGCCTTGGTGAAACCCAGAATCGCGGCCTTGGACGTGGCGTAGTTCGCCTGCCCCGGGTTCCCCGTCAACCCGACGACCGAGCTCATGTTGATGATCCTGCCGCCACGCTGGCGAATCATAGGTCGCAATACCGCCTGGCTGCAATAGTAGAGCCCATTGACGTTGGTGGCGATGACCGACTCCCACTCGTCCGGCTTCATCCTCATGAGGAGATTGTCGCGGGTGATCCCGGCGTTGTTGACGAGGATATCGATACGTCCGCGTTCCTGAACGAACGCCTTCACCGCCGCCTCGACGGCTTCGCGATCCGCAACGTCCATCGCCAAGCCTTTGACCGCGCGGGAGGCTTCCCCCGACAGGCCTTCCGCGGCTTCGGCAACCCGGGCTGGATCCCGCCCGGTGATACAGACGTCCACTCCCAGGCGCGAGAAAGCGAACGCGATCGCGCGGCCGATCCCGCGCGTCCCGCCGGTCACCAGGGCGACCTTTCCCTCCCATTCAGACAACGGGAGCCCCCTCCGTGAAAAAACGACCCACATCTACGGGACCGCTCACCGAGGCAACGGAAGCGCCCTTCACGATCTTCCGCACCAGGCCCGAGAGAACCTTGCCCGGTCCCACTTCGACGAAACGCTTCACCCCCCGCTCGGCCATCGCCTCGATGGTCTCCTCCCACCGCACCGCGGAGGCCACCTGTCGAATCAGTGCCTCGCGGGCTTCGTCGCCGCTCACGATCGGCCGGGCGTCGACGTTGGTGAAAAGGGGCACGTCGAGGTCCCGAAAGGCGACGGCCTCGAGGTCCCGAGCGAGAGCTTTCGCCGCTGGTTCCATGAGCCGGCAGTGGAAGGGAGCGCTCACCGCGAGCGGGATCGCCCTTTTCGCCCCGCGCTCGCGGGCGAGGCCGCAGGCGCGCTCGACGGCCTGCCGGTGGCCGGCGATGACCACCTGGCCCGCGCCGTTGAAGTTCGCGGGCTCGACGATTCCCTCTCCAGTGACGTCGAGGCAGACCGCTTCCACCTCCCGCGCGGAAAGCCCGAGGATCGCCGCCATCGCTCCAGCCCCCACCGGGACCGCGGCCTGCATGTAGCCTCCGCGCTTCCTGACGAGAACGACCCCTTCCTCGAGTCCGAGGGCCGAAGCGAACACCAGCGCGGAATACTCGCCCAGGCTGTGGCCGGCGACGAAGTCGGGCCGGGCACCCATGGAGCGGAGCACCTCCCCGAGGGCGATCGACGTCGTGAGAATCGCGGGTTGGGTGTTCTCGGTGAGCCGCAGATCTTCCTCCGGCCCCTCGAAGCAGAGCTTCGAGATCGGAAACCCAAGCGCCTCGTCGGCCCGGGAGAAGACCGTCTGAGCTTGCGGGTAGCGCTCGGCCGCTTCCCGACCCATACCCGGCTGTTGAGACCCCTGGCCCGGAAACAGAAACGCGACTTTGCCTTCGGCGTTCGTCATCGGCGCATGAGTTTCTGATCGATTTCGGGCCCGTTATCGGGTCCGAGCGCGATCTAGATTTCAGGACCTAGAGGAAGCTCAGATTTCCTTGACTTCCATGACCTGGGTACCCTTGTAGTACCCACAGCTGGGACATACACGATGCGGATGTTTGGGCTGGTGGCAATTGGGGCACTCCGAGAGCGGCTTCTTGGCGAGGGCGTCATGCGCCCGGCGCTTGCCTCTCCGGCTCTTCGAGTGCCGTCTCTTGGGATTCGGCATTTAGGATCTCCTCGATTTCTGAAGCATTTTGAGCGGGGCCCACCTCGGATCGGTGTCGTCGGGCGCGCAGTCGCAGCTCGCCACGTTCCGATTCGCGCCGCACAGGGCGCAGAGTCCCCGACAATCCGGCTTGCACAAGGGCTTCATCGGCAGCGCCAAAACGATCTGCTCCACGATCATCTGGGACAGGTCGATGCGCTCGTCCCGATAGAAGCTCACGGCGAGCTCCTCGCGTTCGAGTCCCCGGCCGGAAATATCGGCCAGCGCGTCCGAAGCCTCCTCTTCCGCCGAACCCTCGTCGGCGGCCGGAGCCACGTTCGACGACTGCGGAAGATACAGGAGGTCGAGCTCTTCCGCAAGCTCTATGGGGAACGGCTCGAGACAGCGAACGCAGTCGTGCTCGATGCGGCAGGACATGCGCCCCTGGAGCCGGAACACGCTCACCGACCCAGGCCGTCCAGGGTCGCGTCCCTCGTCGCTTCCGATGGGTTGGAGCCGCCCCGACAGGGCCACGGGGGAGAGAGGCCGGAACTCCTCTCCCTCGGTATAGGGACCCTCGAGCGCGAGCGTCCGGTCTATCGCCTGCCCCTCGAGGGGCACGCGATCCAAATCTATGAACACTTCTCTAGTCCCTTGCTGGCGGGAGGATTATAGCACGGCCTCTCGAGGCGTCAATAAGCGACCTATTCCTTTTTTTCACCCTCGTCGACGACCTCGTCGAGATTCATGTAGTTCCCGAATTGACGGTTTCCGCTGATGGTGGAGATCGCGTGCTTGAACAACATCTGGTCGACGCCGTTGGTCTCGAGAATAATCGCGAACCGGTCGAAGTTCTTGATGCGCCCCGTCAGTTTGGCGCCGTTGACCAGGTACACGGTGACGTTGACGCGCTCGCGGCGCGCGTGGTTCAGGAAACTGTCCTGCACGTTAGGGGGCTGTTTCAGCATGGGACCGCTCCAAATTCTGCCGCTCTCCCGCTTCCGGGATCGCCCGCTGAATGTAGTCGAGAACCCGCGCGCGCACGCCGGCGTCGTCGCCGCAACCCTCGAACCATCGTACTTCCGGCTCGCGCCGGAACCACGTCATCTGCCGCTTGGCGTATCGGGTCGTTGCCAGAAGCGTCAGCCGAATCGCGCCGTCGACGTCGATCTCGGAATCGAGGTGGCGCAGCACTTCGCGGTACCCAATGGCCTTGAAAGCCGGAATCCCGGCGCCGTGCGCAAGAAGCAGCCTCCGGACCTCCTCCACGAGGCCGCGCTCGAACATCGCGCGAACCCTGGCCTCGACCCGCGCCTTCAGCTCCTCGCGATCCGGCCGAAGCCCGACAAGTATATCCCGGAAGCCCGCGAGCGGACTCCGCCGCGTGCTCATGAGCTCGCTCATCCTCCGGCCGGAGGCCAGGTAGACCTCGATGCCCCGGACGAGGCGGACGCGGTCATTCTCGTGGATCCTCTCCGCCAGGTCCGGATCCCACCGGCGCAGTATGCGGTGAAGGGCTTTCGCGCCCCGCCGCTCGGCGATAGCCGCGAGACGGTCGCGGATCCCGGGCGAGCGGCCGGGTCCCTCGAAGAGACCGCGTCGTAGAGCCCGCAGGTACAGCCCGGTTCCGCCGACAAGGATGGGAACCCTTCCGCGTGAGGCGATGCCCTCGATCGCGGGAACGGAGCGGCGCACGAACTCGGCGGCCGAGAATTCCCGCTCCGGCTCGACCTGGTCCAGCAGGTGATGGGGAACACCCCGCCGCTCCGACACTGGAACCTTGGCGGTCCCGATATCGAGCCCGCGATAGACCTGGAGAGCGTCGAAGCTCACCACTTCGCCGCCCAGGCTCTCCGCGAGACCGAGGGCGAGATCGCTCTTGCCCGCGCCCGTCGGCCCGACGATCGCAATGACCGTCCTCTTCGATCCCTCGCGCCGCCCTTCGGTTTCCATGAATCACCGGGAGAGCCAGCCGAAGAGGAGAAAACCCGCGATGAGAAAACCCAGGATCACCGCGCCGTAGATCTCCGGCGTGGTGAAACCTGGCCGCTCGCTCACCCGAGATCCCGCGTCTGCATCTCCCGGAACAACTGGATGAGATGGGTCTCGTGGGACGCGCCCAGAGTGCGTTTCACCGCGAGCAGCTCCGAGTAGAGGAGCTCGTTGAGGGCGGAAACGAGCTGATCCCGTCTCTTCTCCTCGCCGATGCGCTGCAGATTGGCCTCGATCTGGCCGGGGTCGAGCGAACCGTCCTGTCGCAGCCGGACCCGGTCGAAGAGCGACGCAGGCCGCTCCTTGAGCTCCTTCAGGTACTTCTCCAGGATGATCTCCGCGATGGGTCCGACCTCGCCCGACATGTGTCGGAAGAGGCGCCGGTACATCTCGTTGTAGAGCTCCACCACCGATCGGTAGTCTTCACGGTCTTCGAGCTTCTGCGCGAGCGGGGCCTGTCTCGGTCCCCGAGAGCGAAGGACGGAGACCGCGAGGAACGTATGGAGGACCTTCCGCGTCTCCATCTCCCCGATTTCGCTCTCCTGGCAGATCTCGGAAACCGTCCGCCTGCCGTCGACGATTCCAAGGACGTGTTTTTCGTGGGGCTCGAGATCGACGGGCGGCGCCTTCGGCGTTCGCTCCACCACGCAGTCGGTGGAGATGAAGTGCTCGCGAATCGCACCCGTTCCTTCGGAGCGGCGAATCCCCTCCACCACGAGCTTCTCCACGTCGAGCTCGAAGGTGATCTTCTCCCGCCGCGGAAGCTCGTCGTCCTCGAACTGGAAGTAGCCGTCCTCCCAGTTGAAGATGCTCCACACGATCTCTTTCACCTGCTGCTCGATCGCCCACCAGAGATCCTTGGGCGAAAGGACTCCGCTTTCGACGAGCGCCTTGCCAAGCCTCTGCCCGCCCCGGATTCGCTGCGACAGCTTCAGGTACTCGTCCGCCGAAATCTTGCCTCCGCGCAGGAGAACCTCGCCCAGGCGATCCTGGGTCAAGCTCGATCCGGCGAAGACCAGCTTCCCGTCGATGAAGTAGATCGACTTGCGCACGCCCGCGTTCACCAGCGACAGGACTCCGGTGCGGCCCGACTCCTGGAGCAGCGAGAGCACGGAGGGAAGACCGACGTCGGAGAATCGTCCTCTCAATCCGCCGCGCTCGGGAGCGCTCTCGACGGTTGAACGGTTGGATGCACTCATACTCTTGAACGGGCTGGGGTTGGTCACCGACATGCTACGGTCGGCTGCGTTGGTTGTCAATACGTGTGCCGGGATAATAGTGGCTCAGGATGTCGCGGTAAGAGAAGCCGGAAGCGGCCATCCCGTACGCGCCGACCTGACAGAGGCCGACGCCGTGGCCCCACCCCCTGCCGGTGAAGACCCACCCGCGAACGGTTCCGTCGGGAGCGTGCTGCACGTCGAAGAAGAAGAGGTTCTCGCGAATCCCCAGGGCCCTTCGAATCGCGAGACCCTTGAGCGTGGCGCTGCCTTCGCTTCCCACGATTTCCAGCTCCGCGAGCCGGCCCGAGGCGCCGTAGCGCTTGGGACGAAGCTCCAGGACGGCGCCCAACGGAGCCTGAAGGCTCGCGTTGACCTCGCGCGTCAGCTCGTCGGCGGATTTGCGAACCACCCAGTGCGAGAAGCGCGAGCTGCGATCGAAGCTGCCGCCATCGTCGCGCAGCACCAGGACGTCGATTCCGGCGTTGCCCGCGAGGTAGCGGACGCGGTCGTTGGGCAGAAGCGTCAGCCTGTCCGCATAGTGAGACGCCCCCGCGAGCTCGTGATAGAGATAGCGCACGGGCGCCACCGCCATCGAGATCTCGCGCTCGTCCTCGCCGTTCTCGGTTGCGGCTTCCTCGACAAGAGTGAGAGTGCCCTCCGCGATGCCGCGTAACCGCCCCTCGCGCAGGACCGGCTCGCCCCTTTCCGCCAGCAAAGCATAGAGACTCTGGATGACGTTTCGCCGGGCGACGGGCTCGCCGGCCCGGCTCCCCCCGCCGTCAGGAACGATGAGCCCGCTCCGAATCGCGAACGCCAGTCGAATCCGATCGGGATCCGGGACCTCCGCGCCGACGATACGCTCGGCATCGAAGGAGGACAGGAGGAACGGAAGCCTCCGCTCCCAGCAGAGCGCTTCTCCCAGGAGCTCGGCGAGTGTCGGAAGATCGAGAGTCCTTTCCGAATCCCGGGATGGCGGCTCGGTCCAGCAGGGCGATTGCCCGAGCACGCGGAGCGTCGACCCGAGCCAGCGACGCGCCTCGGCGTAGGTCGCGGAACCGCGCTCGTCGGCGGTGTCGAGCACTCCGAGTCGACGCAGGATCGCCCCCTCGAGGGTGAGCGGCCCGGTGTTGGACGGAGGCCAGGACCGGAGCCCGCGACTCGAGGAAGCAAGCGCGGCTCACGAGGTAGGGCTCCTTCTGGCTGAAGACGTTCTCCGCGTTCTCCGTCCTGCCGCCGCAGGTCGAGGTGTAGAGCGCGTCGACCGGCTTGCCTTCGAAGGTCAGAACCTCGCCCGTGGTCTCGGCGACCGCGGCGTTCGACAGCGGTCGCTCGGCGGCGACCCCGCGGTAGACCTGGCAGGCCGGAGTCGCACAGAGGTCGTAGCCCTCGGCTTCGAACTGCCCCCGCCGCTTCACCGCGTAGGTCCGGGCCGCGATCGCCTGCGCCTTGAGCGCCTCCTTCTCGGGAAACGCCTCTGGTGAGAGCTCCGCGGGCACGACACCCCTCAGATAGTCCTCGAGGTTCACCACGTTCGTGACGGTGAGCGAGCTCGACCCGTTCACCGCGACCTCGAGGTATCCCCGGTACGGCCTCCCATCGAGCTCGAGGAACGCGCCCTCCTGGGATGGCGCCGCCGCAAGCTTCCGGGAGTCGACGCGAACGGGCGGCGCTCCCGCTCCGATCAGGAGAAAACCCACGGCCGGCGGCGCGGTCGTCGCCTCGCGAACCACGGAAGCCGCTTCGAACCCGAGACGCTGGAGCTCGCGAAGGTCGACCTCGGCGCTCGACTCCGTGGGAAAGCGTCCCACGCGCACGACGAAGCGACCGCTCGAAGGCGCGCGTGCCGTAGAAAGCTCGCGCTCGAGCTCCTCCGCCGCGCGGGTCCGGAAGTCCGACGCCGCTGCCTCGGTCGGAAACGAACCGAGCTCCACCCGATAGATCCATCCTTCGGCCGCACCCGCCGCGTCGCGCTCGGGCTGAACGATGACGTCCTGGGTCTCGAGCCAGATCGACCCGTCGCCCACCCGGAACGGACGGGAAGACGTCAAGCGCACCAGCGCGGCCGAAGTCGAAAGACCGATGCGGATGCGCGGTTCCGGCGCGAGGAGGTTCAGATGCGAGGAGTGGGGCGCGGATACGTTCGAGGGCGTCACCGCCGGTGCCGGTGCCGGTGCAGGAGCGGCGACGGGCGCTCTCGGGATCGGCGCCCGCGACGACTTGCCGCCGCAGGCGGGAGCGGTGAAAGCCAGAACGACGAGCGCGCCCCGGATACAGGTTTTCACCAATTTCATCTCAACATGGGGAAGTTAACGCAAAGACGCAAAGGCGCAAAGACGCAAAGAAGAATTTCCCGAGCAGATTCAAAGCATACCGCTTGCGACCTCGCGTTCGTCCGGGCGCGTTTGTGACGGAGGAGGGGCAGCTATCCAAACAGGTCGTAGGGCCGTTCGTTGTACCAGAAGACCAGGATGATATCGAACTTCGCGTCCGGATAATCCGCGGGGAGCGGCAGGAGCTGCGACGCGCGGAGCGCCCCGACGGCGGCGTTGTCGAAGCCGGAGATCCCGGACGGATACAAAACCTTCAGCTCGGTGACCGTCCCGTCGCGCGCAACGGAGATCCCCACGGCCACGTGCCCGTGGTTGAACGCGACCGAATAAGGAACGAACCAGTTGCGACGGACTTCGGCGAGCATCCGCCGGAGCCAGGGAACGAAGTTCGCGCCCTTGTCGTTGTAGTAGAGCGTGTTCCCGGTGTTCGCGACCAGCCCGCCCTCGGGGTTGTCGAACCGGGTGCCCGCGAGGAACCGGCGGATGTCGGTGAACGCTCCGTCCTCCCCTCCCTCGCCTCGATCCAGCGGCGAGGGCTTCGGCTCCGGAGGCCGGATGTCGACCCGCGCCCGCGCGGCCTCGCGAGCCCGAGGGTCGCCGAACAGAAGATCAGACGCTTCGGCAGGCGAGAGGCGCTCCGGCTTCTCGAGGCCGCCGTTTCCCTTCTCGTTCCCCGCGCTCTCCTCGGCGGTCTCCGCATCCTCTCCCGATTCCGCCGCCATCACCGGCTCGTCCTTGGGCTCCACCGGCTTTTCGGTCTCTCCCTCTTTTCCCGGATCCTTGACTTCTTTGTCGGTATAGAACTCATCCGTCTTCCCCTCGGAGAACGGAAGATCGTTCATGAAGTCCTGGGGCTTCGGCGACGGCAGCATCGCTTTGGGGATGAGCATGCGGTTATCCGCGACCTGAGGCGGCTTTTCCGCCGGTGGAGCGGGCTCGGGTGCGGCGGGCACCACCGGGACGAGGGCGACGGGCGGAGGCTCCGGCTTCGGCTCCTCCATGAAGACCACGAGAGGTTTCTTCTCCTCGGACTCCGCGGCCGCGGCTTTCTCGCTGTCGTCCCGCGCCCCGAGGAGCGCGAGGCTCGGCTCGATCAGCAGGAACAACACGAGGAGGAGGTGGAGCCCCGCGGACACCGTCACCCCGAGCCGCGGATTGGATTCGAACGTCTCGCGCGATTCCCCGTGTACCAGGATCTCCGCAGCGTCCTCGGGGTCGGAGATGAAGCCGGAAAAGAAAAAATCCTCGGAGTCCCCGGCCGGAATCAGCCCTTCGAAGCCGCTGCTCTCGCGCTGGAGGGGGTTGCGCGCGGGCGCGCCTCGGCGGCGTCGCTTCGGCGGCGAAGGGGCCCCTCGGCGTTTCGCCGCACGCTGTCGGCTTTGGTGCATTCGGTTTCAACTATAGCCGCGGCGGATCCCCCCGGCAAGAACGGCCCGGGGAATTTACACGTTTCTTACGCGCGCTCAATCAAATACAAGGGGATGAGGGGATTGGGAGAGGAGCTTCCCCCATCCCCCTTCTTACACTCTTCCCCTCTCCATGGACTCGACGACTTCGAGTGCCAGTTCGAGAGCTTTCAGCCCGCCTTCGCCGGTAACCTTGGGGCTCCCCCCGGTGGCGACGGCTTGCAGGAAGTCTTCGAGCTCGCGGCGAAGGGGCTCGTCCTGAGTCACGGGGAAATCGTCGCGGCGGATCTCGGGGGCGGCGCCGGGCGATCGCACCAGCCGGTAGGAGATCGCTTCCTGTTTCTGGTAATCGAGAGAAACGTATCGCTCCGGCTCGAAGCACCGCAGCTTGCGAACCTTGTCCTGGGATACCCGGCTCGCGGTGATGTTGGCGACGCAGCCGTTCGCGAAGCGGAGCCGGGCGTTGGCGATATCCACCTTCCCCGTCAGCACCGGAACCCCGACGGCCTCGAGCGACAGGACTTCCGCCCGAACGAGGGCCCCGACCACGTCCAGGTCGTGGATCATGAGGTCCAGGACCACGTCGATATCCAGGCTCCGGGGAGAGAACGATCCGAGCCGATGGACTTCGATGAACCGCGGGTCGCGGGAGCCGGCGATGAGCGCCTCGACGGCGGGGTTATGCCTCTCCGTGTGGCCGACCGCGAGAACGCGGGCGCGCTCCCGCGCTAGATCCACCATCTCCCGCGCCTCGGCAAGGCACCCTGCGATCGGCTTTTCCACGAGGACGTCGATTCCTGCCTCGAGTAGCTTCCCCGTCACCTCACGGTGGCTCACCGTGGGGACCGCGACGCTCGCCGCGGCGATTTCGGGGATGAGGTCCGCTATGTCCGCTACCGCACGCACGCCGTGGGCCTCGGCGACGGCGCGGGCCTTCGAGAGATCGATGTCCGCGACTCCCACCAGCTCCGCATTCGGGCTCTCGGCATAAACCCGTGCGTGCCGGGACCCAAGATGCCCGACTCCCACCACCGCGACTTTGGTCCTCTCGCTCACTCGCCGCTCCGCAGACCGTAAACCCCGATACCGCGCTCGTCGGCTCCCCGCAGGAGCTCTTCGCGATCGAGGAGCAACACCCGTTCGGCCTCGAGGCCGAGAAGGGATGCCCCGGCCGCTTCCATGGAATCGATCGTCCCGGGCCCGACGACAGGAACGTCGAACCGCACGTCCTGCCGGGGTCGGGCGACCTTGACCACCACGAACGGGCCGTCGGTGACCTCCGCGGCGCGGCGGATTGCCCGGTCGGTCCCTTCCATCGCTTCCGCCGCCACCACCGCCATCCGCTTCACCACCACCGTCTGCCCGATGTCGAGAGACGCGAGCCCCCTCGCCATCTCGATGCCGAAACGAAGGCTTGCGAGGTCTTCCTTCGACGGCCTGCGCTTCGTCATCGCGCCCTCGTTCGCGAGACACCGGCGCAGGAGGATCGTCGAATCCAGGATCTCGATCCCCTCCTCGCCCAGAACGTCCGCCACCGTCACCAGCAGCGCCTCCGTCGAGCGCGACCGCAGGCGCGTCAGAACCTTGAGCGTGAGGAGGTCGGGCCGGACGATATCGAAGGCTTTCGCGTGCTTCACCCGACCCGCAAGAATCGCTTCCCTGACTCCCGCTTCCCGGAGGACGCGAACGGTGCGCGACAGCTCCCCCAGGCCCACCCAGTGGAAGCCGGAGCCCGCGACGGAGGTCAGCGAGGGGTCCGCCTCACCCTCGATGAGGATCGCGGTAACCGGAATGGATAGCCGCCGTGCCTCCTCGAGCACCAGGAACGGGAACCGGCCTTCACCGGCGATCAGGCCGAGCCGCTCGGGCAAACGCTCAGTCGTTGTCGTCTTTCCCGCGCTTGACGATGACTCCCCGTTTCGAGGAGCGGATGAACTCGATGAGGGTGCGCACGTCTTCGTTCTCCGCGCCATCCGCGGGCGCCGAGAGCTGCGAGACCGCCTGCGACACGTTCACGCAAGGATGCATGAGGACCCGGAAAGCGGCGCGAATGGCATCGATCCGCTCGCGCGAAAAACCGCGACGCTCGAGGCCGATGGTGTTGACCCCGTAGAGGAGGGCGCGGTTCCCCACGGTCTTGGAGAACGGGAGTACGTCCTTCGTGGCCACGGTATAGCCGCCGATGAACGCGTAGGTGCCCACCCGGCAGAACTGATGGACCCCGCTGTAGGCGCCTACGCTCGAATGGTCCTCGACCGCGACGTGCCCCGCGAGCGTCGCGGCGTTGCCGAAGATGATGGAGTTGCCCACGATGCAATCGTGGGCGATGTGAGTATAGGCCATGAACAGGTTGCCGTTCCCGATGACCGTACGCCCCCCTCCGAGGGCCGTCCCCCGGTGAATGGTGACGAACTCGCGAAAGGTGTTGTCGTCGCCGATCTCGAGGGTCGAGACCTCGCCCTTGAACTTGAGGTCCTGGGGCTCGAACCCGATCGATGCGAACGAAAAGAACCGGTTGCGCTCGCCGATGGTGGTATAGCCGGTGATGACGGTGTTGGGCTCGACCACGGTGTCGCGGCCGATTCTAACGTGCTCGCCGATGACGCAGTTCGGACCGATGCGAACTCCCTCGGCGAGCCGCGCGCCTTCGTGGACCACCGCGGTCGGGTGGCAGTCGATGGCGACGGTTTTCATGTGGGATCCACTCCTGTCAGGGTTAGCTCCGCCTCCGCCACGAGCTGGCCGTCGACTTCGGCCCTGCCCGCGAGCTTGCGAAAGTTGGCCCTCGCCTTCGAGAGCGTCACCGTCACCCGCAGCTGGTCTCCGGGAACGACGGTGCGCCGGAACTTCGCGTTGTCGATGGTGACGAGAAAGAAGTTCTTGCCGGCGGCACTCCCATCCTCGGGGAGCACCATGAGCCCTCCGGCCTGCGCCATCGCCTCGAGAATCAGGACGCCGGGCATGACCGGAAGACCGGGAAAGTGTCCCTGGAAGAACTCCTCGTTGATGGTGACGTTCTTCAGGGCAACGATTCGGACGTCAGGCTCGAGCTCGACGACGCGATCCAGCAGGAGGAGCGGATACCGATGCGGCAGCCGCTGCATGATCCATTGGATATCCCTCTCCGGCATCCGGGACGCTACGGCTTCGGTTTCGCCGCCGCGTCTCCGCTCGGCGGGGCGGCATCGAGCTTCTGCACCACGAGAAGGCTGATGTCGAGCGCGGGGTCCAGAACGAAAGTCAAACCCGGGGTCGCCCGGATGATGAGCCCGATCTGGTTCTCGGTAGCGACCGCTCGCACGATGGGCTCGAGGCTCGCCTGGAACTTGGCCTCCCCTTCCTGCCGCTTGGACTCGAAATCCTGCTGCTGGTCCTGCAGCCATCTCTGGGCGTCGGTCCTCTTGCGCTCGATGTCGCGCTGCAGCCGCACTTTGGCGTCCTGGGACAGGATCTCCGAGTTGAGCTTGGTGCTCATGTCGCGGATCTCCTGCTCCCGCTTCGCGACTTCTTCCTGGATCTTGTCGTTCTCCGCCTTGAGCGACGCGAACAGGGCCTTTCCCGCGGTCGATTCGGCGGCGATGCGCTCGATGTCGATGACCGCGATCTTCGTGGTCCCGGTGGTGACTCCCGCCGTCTGGCCGACGGCGGTGGACGCGGCGGCGACACTCAAAGCCAGCGTCACCCAAGCGGCCTTCGCGGCCACTTTCCTTGAATTCATGATTTCGAGACTCCTTGTGATTGAACTGCGAAGAAACCGTGACCTGCGGGCCGGCAACGGGCCCGGACGGCCCGTCTTCCCCGCGCGAGGAGCGCGGGGAGCGAGCGAACGGAAGAGCGAAGCGAGCATTTAGAATGTGGTTCCGATGCCGAAGCGGAAGGCCGTCGCCGGCTGAAAAGCATCGCGGTGCGGATTATAAGCCCAAATCAGACGGAAGGGAACGTTCAGAACCGGAACGAAGAACCGCATCTCGGCTCCGGTCGACGTACGAAGGTCCTTGAACATGGAGAAGCTCCAGTCGGTGGTCTCATCGTAGGCCTGGCCGGCGTCGAAGAACAGGACCGCGCGCAGCGGCCCGGCGAGGGGGATGTAGTACTCGACGTTGTAGAGCATCATCTTGTTACCGCCGATGAAGCGCCCCAGCGGATCGCGGGGCCCGACGGTGCGGATATCGTATCCGCGGATCTGGTTCTCGCCGCCGAGGAAGAAGCGTTCGTAGAACGGGATGCCCGTCTGCTGAACGTCGAGGATGATGTCGCCGGTCTCCTCGTCGATACCCCCGCCTTCGATGACCCGGCTTTCGGCGAATCCCTGAAGCCAGGAGTACATCATCCGGAAACCGAAGTTGGTGGTACGGGAGACGGGAAGATACCAGACGCCTTCGAACGTCGGCTTGTAGTAGTTGACGGTTCCCCCGAGGATGCCTCCGGCGACGTCGAAGCTCGCGGTGTATCGCTTGCCCCGGAAGGGGAACAGCGGGTTGTCGGTGGTGTTGTGCACGAACGAGGGAGCAACCTTGCTCTGGGTGAAGTTTCCCTGGATGCCGTAGTACCGGGGATCGAAGTACGCGGGATTTTGGAGAAAGTCGTAAGGGGTCAAAACGAGATCGGGATCGGGCTCCGAGGTCTTGATCACCGAATAGTTGTAGCTCAGGAACAGCCGTGAGAAGCGCTTTACCGGAATTCCCCAGATGAGGCTTCCGCCGGTGTCCTGGCGGGTGAACTGCGGGAGCCTCAAGGTACGCTTGAACAGATCGAACCCCGCGGTGATGGGAAGATCCAGGAAGTAGGGGTCGGTGAGCGCGATCTGGAAGTTCCGCGTCCGGCTTCCGGTCTGGAGGGAGAACGACGCGGTCTCCCCCCTTCCGAGGAAGTTGGTAGTGGAGAACGCGAGGTTGATGAACGCGCCTTCGAGCCCGGAGACGCCGCCGCCGAAGGTGAACTGGTTGCGGTTCTGCTCCGCCAGCCTCAGGGTGATGTCGAGCTTGTTGTCGGTCTCCGGGACCGGATGGATCTCCGGCTCCTCGATGGGCTGGAAGTAGCCGAGCTGGTTGATGCGACGGATGGACATCTTGAGCAGCTCCATGTTCATCACGTCCTGCTCGTTCAGCCACATCTCCCGCCGGATCACCTTGTCCCGGGTAGTGGTGTTCCCCTTGAACTCGATGCGGTTTACGAAGTACTGCTTGTCCTCGTTGAGGTTGATGGTCACGTCGACGACGTCGGACTCCGCGACCGGCTTCTTGATGGGAAAGCCCGTGAACTGCACGTAGCCCCTCGAGCCGTAGAGCTCCCGGAGGCTCTCGAGACCTTTGGTGATCCTCGACTCGTTGTAGACCTCACCCGGCGCGAGCTTGAAGAAGGTCTCGATGAAATCCCCGGGAAAGACGGTCGCCCCCTCGACACTGATGTCGCCGACACGGTACTGCTTCCCTTCCTCGACGGGAATCTTCAGATCGAGCCACCGCTTCGGCCGCTTCCAGAACATGAAGCGGGAGTACCCGTCCTCGTAATTCATCTCCGGCGGGCCGAAGGACACGTCCACGTAGCCGTTGTTGAGATAGACCTCGCGGACCTTCTCGATGTCCTGCCCGTACTGCTCCTCGGTGTACGTGCTCCCGCCCATGAGCGCGCCCAGGACGTGGCTCTCCCGGGTCTTCTTCATGGCCCAGCGGAGCTGCCAGTCGTCGAAGTGCTCGATGCCGTCGAAGTCCACGGTGCGAATGCGGATCTTCTGCTCGTCCTTGATGTCGAAGACCACCTTCACTCCCCCGGAGTCGAGGGGCTCGACGCGGCTCGAGACGCTTCCCTCGGTCCGGCCCTTGTCGACGAGCATGGTGCGGATGATCTTCTCCGCCTTCACCACTTTCGCCGGATCGTAGAAGGAGTCGATGGGGATCTCCGACTTCTCTTCCGTGAGCTTCTCGGTGATGGAGCTCGCGGAGAGCTCCTTGCTTCCGACGAAGTCCAGCGCCTGCACCCGAGGGCGCTCGTCGACCACGTAGGTCACGATCTTTCCCCGTTCACCGTCGGTGACTTCGAGGGTCAGGTCATCGAGGAACCCCGTCGCCCAGAGGCGGTGGAAATCGGCGATGGCGAGATTGGAATCGTAGGGGTCGCCGGGCTTCTGAGTGAGGTGGAAGAGGTAGGTGGCGCTATCGACTACGGTGTTGCCTCGGATCTCGACTTTCTCGATGCTCGACTGCTGGGCGAAAGTTACGGCGGGCGAAATCAGGAACCAGAGCGCAGACGAAAATAGAATGCTGGAGAAACGTAAGTTGGGCATTACCGATTCCCTCAGACAGAGAGTGGCTCTTCCACCGCATCCGTTTGTCTCAATCCAAGCTTGTCTCCGTCCGCGAAGATGGTCACTGGCTGGCCCGGCTTGACCGTTCCGCGTATGAAAGCCTCCGAGAGAGGGTCCTCGACGTACTTCTGCAGCGCCCGTCTGAGCGGCCGGGCGCCGTAGGAGCGATCCTGGCACGTACTCTCGATGATCCAGTCCACCGCGTCCTGGGTGAGCGTCACCTGGAGCTTCTTGTCGCGCAGCACCTCGTTCATCTGGTTCGCGAGGAGCAGCACGATCTGCCGCAGGTCGTCGTCGTTCAGGGCGTCGAAGACGATGATCTCGTCGACGCGGTTGATGAACTCGGGATTGAACGTCTTCTTGACCTCCCCCATCACCATGTCCTGGATGCGCGCCGAGGTGGCGTCCTCGTCGCTAGACTGGAATCCCACCCTTCCTTTCTTCTCGATGTAGCGGGCGCCGATGTTGGAGGTCATGATGAGGATCGAGTTCTTGAAATCGATGGTGTTTCCGAGCCCGTCGGTGAGCTGCCCGTCCTCGAAGACCTGGAGGAGGATGTTGAACACGTCGGGATGGGCCTTCTCGATCTCGTCGAGGAGGATGACGCAGTAGGGGTTGCGCTTCACCTTCTCCGTGAGCTGGCCTCCCTCTTCGTGCCCGACGTAGCCCGGGGGCGAGCCGATGAGCTTCGAGACCGAGTGCTTCTCCATGTACTCGCTCATGTCGAAGCGGATGAGGGCCTTCTCGGTGCCGAACAGGAAATCCGCCAGAGAGCGCGCGACCTCGGTCTTTCCCACGCCCGTCGGACCGAGGAAGATGAACGAGCCCACGGGGCGGTTCGGGTTCTTCAGCCCGGCGCGCGAGCGCCGGATGGCGCGCGAGATCCCGGACACCGCCTGCGTCTGGCTCACGATGCGGCGGTGGAGCTCGTCCTCCATGCGCAGGAGCTTCTCGCTCTCCTCTTCCTTGATGGAGGCGAGCGGGATTCCCGTCCACCGCGAGACCACCTCGTCGATGTCGCGGCGGTCGACCACCGGCCGATCGAAGTTCTTGAGCTCCCAGCGCTCGCGGATGAACTGCAGGTTCTCCCGCTGAGCGATCTCCTCGTCCCGGTACATCGCCGCCCGCTCGAAGTCCTTGTTGGCGATGGCATGATCCATCCGGTCGGCGATGACCCGGATGCGCTTCCGCAGGTCGGCGAAGTCGGTGGAGAAGGTGGACTCCCGGAGCTTCACCCGCGAGCCGGCCTCGTCCAGGAGATCGATCGACTTGTCGGGAAGGAACCGGTCGGTGATGTAGCGGTGCGCCTGGAAGACGGCGGCGTCGATGGCTTCCGGCGAATAGGACACGTGATGGAACGCCTCGTACCGCTCCTTGATGCCCCGCAGGATCTCGATGGTCTCGAGCTCCGTCGGACTCGATACCTTGACTCCCTGGAATCGCCGCTCGAGGCTCCGGTCGCGCTCGATGTACTTGCGGTACTCGGCGGGGGTGGTGGCGCCGATGCACTGGATCTCCCCCCGGGAGAGCGCCGGCTTCAGGATATTGGCGGCGTCGAGAGACCCCTCGGCGGAGCCCGCCCCCACCAGCGTGTGGAGCTCGTCTATAAAGATGATGACGTTCGGGTTCTCGGTGAGCTCCTTCATGATGGTCTTGAGGCGCTCCTCGAACTGACCCCGGTACTTGGTGCCGGCCACGATGAGGGAGATGTCGAGGGCAAGGATGCGCTTGTCGGCGAGGAACAGCGGCACGTCGCCGTGGACGATCTTGTTCGCGAGCCCTTCGACGATCGCGGTCTTGCCCACGCCGGGCTCGCCGATGAGCACCGGGTTGTTCTTGGTGCGCCGGCACAGCACCTGGATCGTGCGCTCGAGCTCGCTGTCCCTGCCGATCAGCGGGTCGAGCTGCCCTCGACTCGCGGCCTCGGTCAAGTCGCGGCTGAACTCCGTGAGAAGCGGTGTCTCTTTGGCCTTGGACATCGTCGCCTTCTGGTTCAGTTCCTGGACAATGTCTTCGCGAACGGTGTTGATGCGGAGTCCGCGCTCGTGGAGGATGGTGGCGGCAACGGACTTCTCCTCGCGGAGTATTCCCAGGAGGATGTGCTCGGTCCCGATGTAATTGTGGACGAGCCGTTCCGCCTCCTCGGCGGCGAACGTCAGAACCCGCTTGGATTCCGCGGAGAGCGGAATCTCGACGGAGGTCGAAACCTGATCGCGGATGACGATGCGGCCCTCGATCTCCTTGCGAATGCTCTCCATCGATAGATGGGACTTCGCGAAGATCCGGCTCGTGAGACCTTTGCCCTCGCGGATCAGGCCGAGAAGGAGGTGCTCGGTTTCGATCGAATTGCTACCCAGTTGCGCGGCTTCGTAGCGGGCGAAGAAGATGACTCGCTTGGCCCGCTCGGTGTATCTCTCGAACATGTCCTCCACCCGAACTGCTGGTTGCGATTATAACACACCGGCCTAAACCATTGCGTCAACTTGGGTTCAAGCATCGGCACGAACCTCGATCGCGCTGAGCAGGATAGCACGAACGAAAGGCCGGTTGAAAGCACGGAATACGGGGCTCAGGAGCTGAGCTCTCGGTCGAGCTCCTCGGCGACGGCCGGTCGATGAAGCCAGGACGCGAGAACGCCGAGAGCGAGAATGCTGAGAACCACGATCAGCAGATACAGATTGAAGTTCGGCCCGAGAATCTCCTTGAGCCAGGTGTGGGCCAGCATCTTCCCGCCCACGATTGCGAGGACGAGAGAGAGCGACACCTTCAAGTAGCGGAATGCCTGAATCGCCCCCGCGAGAGCGAAATAGAGCGACCGGAGGCCGAGAATCGCGAACACGTTGCTGGTGAACACCAGGAAGGGATCGGCGGTGATGGCGAAGATCGCGGGGATCGAGTCGACGGCGAAGACCAGGTCGCTGGCCTCGACGATGACCAGGGCGAGGGCGAGAGGCGTCAGGAGGATCGTACCCGGCGAGGCTTTCGCGACGATTCTGTCCTCGAGGACGGCGGCACCGGGAATCTCAGCTTCGTGCGAAGCGGCGGAGCCGACCTTGACGAAGAAATGCGAGCCGTGGAGGCGCTCGGTTACCGGGAAGAAGCGGCGCGTGAAACGGATGATCCAGGTGTCGTTGGGGTTCGAGGATTCCTTGAGGAAGAGCATCTTGATCGCGGTGAAGATCAGGAACGCGCCGAAGATGTAGAGAATCCAGAAGAACTCCGCGATGAGACGCGCGCCGAGACCGATCATCGTCCCGCGGAGCACCAGGGCCCCGAGGATGCCCCAGTACAGGACGCGGTGCTGGTAGAGCTGCGGCACCGCGAGAAAGCCGAAGATCATCGCGATGACGAAGACGTTGTCGACGGAGAGCGACTTCTCCACCACGTAGCCCGTCAGATATTTGAGCGCGGCGCTGTGGCCGTCGTTGATCCGGCCGTCCGGGTGCTCGGCGCTTCGCTCGACGATGTCGGGGGTGCTCCCGAGGCCGAGCCAGTGGTTCTCGTAGCCGAAGTAGACGAAGACCGAGAACGAGAGCCCGAGAGCGATCCAGACCGCCGACCAGCCGAGAGCCTCGCGGATGGAAACGACGTGGGCTTTGCGATGGAACACCCCCAGGTCGAGGGCGAGCATCA
Source organism: uncultured Acidobacteriota bacterium (assembly GCA_963716925.1). Lineage (GTDB taxonomy): Bacteria > Acidobacteriota > Vicinamibacteria > Marinacidobacterales > SMYC01 > DAISKN01. The sequence goes on from CAVQUX010000010.1 coordinate 351,607, forward strand.
GGAGGACGAAGGTGATGAAGCCAATCCAGATTAGGAGCAACCGGCGAATGCCTTCCAGGTAGTCTCGCCGCCGCATTGCTGCGGCCAGGGGGCCGGGGACCGGGAGGTCCCGTGTTGACGACCGCTCCTACCCGCACCATCGCGGGCTGGCTACTCCCTACTCTTCCAATATACCGAATTTTCGGCGGTCATGGGCGCCGGGACGAGCCCGCCGCGGCGATGGGTATTCCAACGAATGGAATGTGACCAATGAGCTGCACCCACCAGCGATAACCGATGGTCGGCGGGCGGTGAACCAGGAGCGGAATGACCACCAGCGACATCGTCATCCACACGAGGGGTCCGTAGAGAGCGCCGACCTTGACGGGCCCGTACGGAGACCCCAGGAGGCGGCGGACCCAGCTCCATCGAGAAACGAGGAGAACGAACACTGCGGACCAGGCGAAGGCAACGCCGAAGTGCATCACGACGCCTGCCAGGGCCGTCGACGTGCCGCCTTCGAACGCCTGGCTGCCGAGAAGGGTACTGGCGACTCCCTGGAACAGGCGAGTCACGGTGGAACCGTATGCCACGACGTTCAAGACGCTGGAGAAGGTTCCATCGACGATTCCCGTCAGGAGCCCGGCGCGCAGGAGCCGCGAGACCCAACGAGGCGCGGCGTCATTCGACATGGTGAACGCTCGCCGGCTGGTACGTCGCAATGACGACGCCGTTGTCGGTCGGCTTGCTATCACGGAGGGTAAGAGCCGCGAACGCGCCGTCTCCGGAGAAGAGCCGACGCCCGGAGCCCAGGATCATCGGGTGGATGAGGAGCACGTACTCGTCGACGAGGTTCGAACGCATCAGCAAAGATCTCGGCGTCACTGTACGGTGTTTTGAACATGCCAGCTGACCACTCGTATTCAGCCGCGGGCACCACGCTTCTCACTCGCGCCCGTCCGCAGCGCGTCAGACCCTTTCTCACTGCGGGGCTTCCGTCTCCCTGCGCGGACTCTCTTCCGCGCCAATGAAACGAGCAATCGAAGAGCTTCATTGACCGCGGCGGCGCTTGGAAATGCATCGGAGACATCCGGATCGAGCAGGACGACGTTCGACCCCTGCCTGTATCGCTCATAGTACTTGCCGCGCACGGCACCACTGAAATCGTACTCGGGCAGCATGTCGTCGTCAGCGACGACCTTCTTCTTCCGACTCATATTTCCTCTTCTCGCGCCGCGTCGCAAGACGAGCGCTGATTATGCGCACCTGTTCGCTTCGATCGACGTGCGCAACGACAACGAGACGATTCTCCGTCGACTGGCCCATCGTGACAAACCGCTTCTCTTCCGCCGAGTGCCGCGGGTCAGGAACCCGATCCGAACTCCGTCGCTCACGAAGAGGCCATGCCCATTCCAACGCGCAGTTGGACGGCGCCCTACAGTTTCTTGATCAGCCGCTCGTACTCGTCGTGCGAACCGACCCAGAACCAAACGACTTCATCACCTTCGACCGTGCCGAGGGCACGGTAGTCTCGGGTGATCCGCGCAGAATGAACGTTTCCCTGGGTTTGTACTTTCTTGAACCTGAGCCCGGGGTGACTTGGATTCTCCCGAAATCGAGCATACGCCTGCCGAGTTTGTTCCTGTATCTCAGGGGGCAAATCACGGAAGGCGTCACGAAAGCGGCGAGTGGTCGATGATTTCAAAGCTTCTTGGGGTCCAGCGCTTTTGTCTCGCCGCGCCGGTGCTCAGTGAGGGCCTCCTCAGCAAGACGGGCAAGAGCATCGCCAGACTTCGCGAACGACTCCGACCAACGCCGCTCAGATTCAAGCTCGCTCAACAACCATCGGGCCAACTCATCCTGCGCGTCAGCGGGAAGTTCGGAAACCCGGGCGAACGCCTCCTCAAGAAGTTGCGTCATGTTTGCCTCTCCTCCATATGGTAGTGCAGGAACGCCGAGGGTGGCGAATCGCCGTCCAATACCGCGGTTGAGCTGCGAAGCGCACTCGTGGGGCATGGTGGTCAACCTCAAGTCATGCCGGCGAACACTGGGATGAGCTGCGAACGGCGCCTTCATCCTAGTCAGGGAGCCTTTCGTCACCTGGTTCCCTTCCCGCGGCCGCGGACCTGACGTGAACCATCCTGCTCTGCGATTGGCAGGAGCAGCGCCTGCCGCAATTCGCAGTTAGCGCCCGTCAGCACGCGGCCCGGGCAGGGCCGTCACCCAGTCAACATCAACCACGCGGCAAACTCGGCGAAAACCATCGAGTGGGTACTCACCGATCGACTCCGGCTCTACCAAAACCCCACTGATATCCCAATCAATCCGAGCGCTCGCTTCTTCAACCGAGAGGTTCTCGGATTCGAGATAGCCGGAGAGTCGTCTCGCAATCTCCGAAAATGACGGACGAACAGCGGGAGGATGCTGAGGTATTCCAAAAAGCATGTCGTCCACCGTCACTCCAAGTATCTCGGCGAGTCGACCGATGGTGTCGACCGACACCGCCGTGACGAGCTCGTCGTCGTACAGTTCCAGGTCCCAGAAGTATGAAGGCGGTTCCCCGATTTTGCTCCGCTACAGTGGCCCACGAGAGTCCGGAATGCGTACGTGCGGTCCGAATACGCTCGGCAATCGGCGGCCAGGCCGCCTCGGAACGGTCCCGGCAATCCAGCGCAGCTTCCAGGATCTGGCGTCCATCCATCGCAATAAGAAGCGTCTACGGTCGTGGCTTCTCCCTCGTGAAGGAAGGGGTGCGTCCGCTGAACGCCCGGATAGGAGTTAGCCCTCCCCCTGTCGACTCTGCAACCAGCGTTGGAAGGAGGTCTGCGACTCTCCCGAGGGGCGACCAGCTAGAAGGCCTTCCACGCTGATGTCCTCGTCGAGATCAGGCCAATGGATTCCTTCACCTCGGCCGATCAGCCGCCAGTTCGTTCTCTCTGCCGGCCGCGCGTGGGTCAACCGCGGGTACCAAGCGAGCGGGACACTCACACTGCGACCATCCACAAGATCGACGGTGAGGGTCTCGTCGCTGACAGCAACATCCTGAGCCTGAGCATTCCGGAGATCAGTTACTGAAGAACTCATTCCATGACCTCAATAGGGCATCGACATTCTCTTCCACCAGAGCCTGGAGCTTTCCGAGCTCAACACGACGGAAACCCACGCTGTCCTCGAGTCGCACAGGTTCCAGCCAAAACTTAGCCCGCTTATCGTCACGCTCAACATGCACATGCCGTGGCTCGGAACGGTCGGAAGAGTAAAAGAAGAACCGGTACGGACCACTCCGCAGCACCGTAGGCATCTGTGCAATTGTAGAGCCTTCTGCTTGGCGCTCCAACGAGCATGAGGTAACCGCTCAGGGTAAGGCTTCAGTGAAATTCAGGCTCCATGTGTGTCCGCGAAGAAGAGCCCTTCTTCGCCGAGGAAGCGGAGCCGGCCGCCTCGTGCCTTCTTCGGCAATCTGACGAGCTCTGCTCGAATGATATGCAATGCAAGAGAGAGTGCCAGCACACCGTCAATCCCGACGACCCGTCGTGTGTATAGACCCGAAATGCCACCGATGTTGTAAGGACAAACCCAGCCACCATACACATGCTTTCGGTCGCGCCGCGGGGGCCCGATTCGAGTCGTTACTCGTCTTGGAGGTCCCGAACCGGGGATGAATTCCACGACGCGACGCGCGGGACACCGGTAACAGGGTCTGAGCCTCGCTGCTGCGTGTCACTTCGATCGTCTCCTACCTCGGTAGTTCCGCCGAACCACTGGCGTTGAGTGGGGTGGCCAGCCCCCACAAGTAAACTGGGAATCTCAACGAAGCCGACGTTGTTCATCTCCGCTCCGCGGTTGACGAAGAGGGCCACGTCCGCTCGATCCGCAAGTCGGGCGGCTTCAGCAGCCCGGTTCCTCCCAGTTCTGGACGGAAATGCTCTGAGTAGCTCCTTGCTCGCGTGTAATCCGAATGTAGACACCTCTGGAGTAGCAGGCTCCCAAGGGGTGCGGCCTTGAAGGATCCGTGTACGTCCATTCATGCTCAAAGGTCGTGGTGTTGCCCTTTTCCTCGGACGTCCATCCCGACGGAGCCGTCAGCGGTTCTTCAGTCAAGAAGTATCTCGCTTCGCCCACCAGGAATTGCGGATCGGACTTGATTTGAGTGCACGGCATCGAGCTGCCTGGAAAGCGAGAAATCCGTGCCGTGTGCAAGCCAAAACGGGAATCGAAGAGTTCCAACCGGATGAAGCCGCGTGACGTTGGGTAACTGTAGCATAGCGTCTCCGCACCGTGTTCCCTGTCGTGGGCGTCCTCGACAGGGAGGTGACCGGGAGGAGGAAGCGCGCGGGCAGCATCTTTGAAACGGTACTGAACTCCGAGCGGCACTCGAATCTCTCCTACGAGGACCGCGACATCGACCTCAGGTGTGGGTTGAACGCCAACGATCATTCCGGCGAGCGCCAACGTCGACCAATTGCTGCTGAGCAACGCGACCGCGCACCTCATTTGTCCGCCCGACCACGCCCGATGAGAGGCGCGGCCAGACTTTGGTGAACTACCAACTCAACGAAGGACCTGCCGGTCATCTGTTCTGGCCGCGCTCGAAGAGGGCCACGTCCGCTCGATTGCGAAGTTTGGGCGGCGCCGCAGCGGACTCAGTGCCTAGTCGCATTCCCATCACCCACTGGATAGGTAATGACCAACAAACCATCGGCCACGTCGGTCTGGCTTCGCTCACTGGGTTTTATGATGTGAAGCGTGTTCATGTAGATCTTCCGGCGATCCAAGAAGGTAACTCCGATCACCATCACGTCCGGGTCTGCGCCAGCCTGCCATAAGTTACATTCGATCCTGTCATTGGGAGCCGTCGTGTCAGCTTCTTCGCGATAACCCTCCCAAACGATCGCCCGCTCAGGTCTGAAGACAAACTCCAGTCGGCTTGCCTGGCCTTGGCTGTGAGAACTGGTTCGGCTCGCAAGACACGACGGGAATGATCCCTTGTAGAGGGTCACTTCGTCGAGTCGGACCTCGATCGCCATCAAAGGTCCGCGACATGTGGAAAACCAGAACCACACGGGCGAGTCTCCCGACACGAACGGAGTGCTAGCTGCCAGCAGCGCCGCAGCTACCAAGTGAATGGCGCCTCGCCGAATAGTCATGACTGGCTCTGCTCCTTCGTAGCCGCCCAACTACGATTCGAAGGTTCTAGAGATCGTCGGCCGTCCATTTCTGATGAGTAGCAAGGCATGTTGCATATTCCGTGGTGGTCGGGGCGGAACCGAGGTCTCGACTACGCGGAGCCCTCGCGTTCCACCAGCTTCCCATCCTCCATGTACAGCACGCGGTCGCAGACCGACGCGATCGCTCCGCTGTGGGTGACGACGACCGACGTCAGCCCGCGCTCCTGATGGAGGCTTCGCAAGAGCGCAATGAGATCCCGGCTGGTGCGGGAATCGAGGTTTCCCGTCGGCTCGTCCGCGAGGACCAGGGAGGGTGACGTGACCAGGGCCCGGGCCACGGCGACGCGCTGCTGCTCTCCGCCGGAAAGCTGCGCCGGGCGGTGCTCGATCCGTTCCGCCAGACCGAGCTCGGAGAGAATCTTCCCGGCGCGCTCCATCGCTTCGGACTCGGGCCTGCGGGCGATGAGGAGGGGCATGGCGACGTTCTCGAGGGCGCTGAACTCCGGGAGGAGGTGATGGAACTGGAAGATGAAGCCGATGGTCTGGTTCCGCAGCCTCATGCGCTCCGCTTCGTCCATGGCGAAGAGGTCGCGCCCCTCGAGGAAGACCGTGCCCGCGTCGGGAACGTCGAGCGTCCCGAGAAGGTGCATCAGCGTGCTCTTTCCGACCCCCGACGAGCCCACGATCGCGACCATTTCGCCGCGGCCGACGACGATGTCGAGATCCCGGAGCACCTCGACCTTCCGGCCGTCGGAGCGGTAGGTCTTCGCGAGACCGCGCCCTTCCAGAAGAGTGGTCATTCGAACCGCAGCGCCTCGGTGATCACCAGACGGGCGGCGCGCCTCGCGGGATAGAGCGTCGCCAGGAAACAGATGAGGGGCGCCGCGACCACCACGATGGTGAAGTCCGAGAGCAGGAGCTTGAACGGCACGTAGGCTACCTGATAGACGTCCTCGGGAATGCTGACCACGCGATAGGCGTCGAGGAACCAGGAGATCGCGACGCCGAGAGCGGCGCCGACCGCGGTGCCAGCGACCCCGATGATCCCGCCCTGGAGCATGAAGATCGACATGATGCTCCGGGGAGAGGCGCCCATGGAGCGGAGGATCGCGATGTCGCGGGTCTTGTTCATCACGATCATGATCTGGCTCGCCACGATGTTCAGGGCCGCGACCCCGACGATGAAGCTGATGAAGATCGTCGTCACCATCTTCTCCAGCCAGAACGCGGAGAACAGGCTCCGGTTCGTTTCCTTCCAGTTCATCGATCCGTAGTCGGGCCCGAGGGCCTTCATCGCGGCGGTCTCCGTCTCCTCCACTCGGTAGAGGTCGCGTACCTTGGTCTCGACGTACATCGCCTCGTCGCCCACACCCAGCAGCCGCTGCGAATCGGGAAGGTCGAGAAGCGCCCAGGAGTTGTCGAAATTGTAGAGCCCCAGCCGGAATACCCCGGCGACGCGGAAGCTGCGGGTGCGCGGCAGCATTCCGAACGGGCTCAGGTGTCCTTCGGGCGAGGTGACTTTGACCGTGTCTCCGGCGAAAACCCCGAGCTGGATGGCGAGCTCGTCTCCGAGCACGATCGGAGGGAGAGCATCCTCGTCCGTCTTCACCGACAGGTCTTCGAGATCTCCAGACAGCATCTTTCCCCCGAACTCGGTGACCTTCTTCTCCAGGACGGGGTCGATGCCTTTGAGCGTCACCAGGCCCGAGCCCGTCCCGCTAGAGACCAGCGCCTTTCCGTAGAGCACGGGCGCCGCTCCCTCGATGCCGTCGACGGTCTCGAGGACCTCGACCACCCGGCGGTAGTCGTCGAACGGCTGCCCGCCTTCGCGGTAGATGCTCAGATGGGACGCGGCTCCGAGAATCCTCGAGCGCAGCTCTCCCTGGAACCCGGTCATGATCGCGAGCGCGATCAGGAGGATCATCACCCCGACCACCACTCCGAGCGTCGAGATGGTGGAGATGACGGAGATGAAGAGCTGCCGGCGCTGCGCCAGGAGGTAGCGGAGAGCGACCCTGAGCTCGAAGGGCACTCTCACTCCCCTTCGGTCGCGGGCGCGTCTTCCGGCCGGAGATGGGGAAAGAGAATCACGTCGCGTATCGAGGGCGAGTTCGTGAAGAGCATCGCCAGGCGATCGATCCCGATTCCCTCACCTCCCGTCGGCGGAAGTCCGTGCGCGAGGGCCCGGACGTAGTCGTGGTCCATCACGTGGGCCTCGGCGTCGCCTCGCGCCCGCTCCCGAACCTGGCCTTCGAACCGCGCCTGTTGATCGTCGGGATCGTTGAGCTCGGAGAACCCGTTGGCGCACTCCATTCCGGCGATGAAGAGCTCGAACCGATCCACCAGCGCCGGGTCGTCCTTCTTCTTTTTCGAGAGGGGCGAGACCTCGAGCGGGTAGTCGATGATGAACGTCGGCTGGATCAGCTTCGGCTCGGCCACGTCCTCGAAGAGCTTCGTCAGGACCTTTCCCCAGGGAGCGTCGCCGTCGAGATCGAACTTCAGCGCGCGCCCGGCTTCGAGCAAACGCTCCTTGCTCCGGAGGTCCGATTCCTCGAGCTCGATTCCCCGCTCCTTCAGCCCCTCGCGCACGGCATCGAGCATGCGCAGTCTCCGGTACGGAGGAGTCAGGTCGATCTGGTGCTCCCCGTAGACCAGGGGCTTTCCCTCCCGGATTCTCGTTTGCAGGCGGTGAAACAGGTCCTCGGTCAGCGACATCATGTTCTCGACGTCGCTATAGGCCTCGTAGAACTCGAGCATCGTGAACTCGGGGTTGTGCCGGGTGGAGATGCCCTCGTTCCGGAAGTTGCGGTTGATCTCGTAGACCTTCTCCATGCCTCCGACCGTCAGTCTCTTCAGATAGAGCTCGGGGGCGATGCGGAGAAAGAGATCCATCTTCAGGGCGTTGTGGTAGGTCTTGAACGGGCGCGCGACCGCGCCTCCCGCGATCGGCTGGAGCATCGGGGTTTCGACCTCGATATAGCCGCGCTCGTCGAAAAAGGCGCGGATCGCCTGAATCAGCCGGCTTCGGGTCACGAACGCTTCCCGGGACTCCGGGTTCGAGATCAGGTCGAGGTAGCGCTGTCGGTAGCGGACTTCGACGTCGGTCAGGCCGTGCCACTTCTCCGGAAGCGGCTTCATCGCTTTCGCCAGGAACGTGAGCGACTCGACTCTGACCGTGAGCTCGCCCGTCTTCGTCCGGAAGAGCGGACCCTCGACGCCGATGAAGTCCCCGAGATCCAGGTTCTCGTAGACGGCGAAGTCCCGCTCCGGGACGGTGTCCTTCCTTATGTAGACCTGCAGCTTTCCCGCGCCGTCGCCGAGGTGGGCGAATCCCGCCTTGCCGAACGGCCGGAGAGCCAGGATACGCCCCGCCGTCCGAACACGAACCGGTTCCTTGTCGAGTTCCTCGGTGGTTCGACCCTGAAACCGGTTGAACGCTTCCGAGACCGTATGACTCCTCTCGAAGCGGGTCGGGTAGACGTCGACGCCGAGAGCCTCGATGGCAGCGCGCTTCCGCCTCCTCTCTTCCTCCATCTTGTCTTCCACGCTCAAGAAATGTCCCTTCCCGTTCTTCTTTGCGTCTTTGCCTCTTTGCGTTTAATTCCCCGTTTCCTGCCGCGCCTTCGCGTTGAGCTCCTGATTCACCGCGTCCAGCACTCCGTTCACGAACGCGGCCGACTCCGGGCTCGAGAAGCGCTTCACCACCTCGAGCGCTTCGTTGATCACGACCCCCGGCGGCGACGCTTTCTCGAGGAGCTCGTAGACCGCGAGCCGGAGCACGTTGCGGTCGACGGTCGACATGCGTCCGAGGCGCCAGTGCTCCGAAGTCTCGATCAGGATCTTGTCGATCTCCTCGACTCGATCGACGGTCCCCTCCACGAGCCGAGTCGCGAACTCCCGCGCGGCGTCGCCGGCGGTCTGGAGCTCGCTTCCGCTCTCGATGACGCTTTCGACCGGCTCGCGGCTCACGTCCCATTGGTAGAGCATCTGGAGCGCGAGCTCCCGACCCTTCCTCCTCGCGCCCACCGTCAGTCCTCGCCTTTTCGTCCGCCGCCCGCGAGAGCGCGGTGCAAAACCGCCGTCTCCACCGCTGCGAGGGCGGCGTCGTACCCCTTGTTGTCGCTCCCCCGCCCCGTTGACCGCTCGACCGCCTGGTCGAGGGTCTCGGTGGTAAGAACCGCGTTGGTCACGGGAACTCCGGTGTCGAGCGCGACGCGGGCGACGGCGTCCGTCACCGTGCGGCTCAGGTAGTCCCAATGGGGGGTTCCACCCTTGACGATGGCAGCGACGCAGACCACACCCGAGAATCGTCCCGAGGCGGCGACCGCCCTGGCGGCGAGCGGTATCTCGAAAGCCCCGGGGACTCGTACCACTTCGATGTCTTCGGCCGCGACCTGGGCTCGCTTCAGTGCCTCGAGGGCCCCTTCGAGAAGCTTGTCGGTGACGCCGCTGTTGAAGCGGCTCACCACCACGGCAAAGCGCATCCCGGGCGCGCTCGGCTTCCCTTCCCAGATCCTGGTCATGGGACGAGCTCACTTCCCCCGGAAGGCGGCCTTGCGCTTCTCGAGAAAGGCGTTCATGCCTTCTCTCAGATCCTCCGTCCCGCACAGGATCCCGAAGAGCGTGGCCTCGAGGAGAAGACCTTTTTCGAGATCGACCTCGAGTCCCTGGTCGATCGCGAGCAGCGCGTGCCGGAGCGCGAGAGGAGCGTTTCTCACCATCCTCCGGGCGAGGGCGTCCGTAGTCTCGAGGAGCGACTCCTTCGGAACCACGCGGTTCACGAGCCCGATGCGAAGCGCTTCGGCGGCGTCGACGGGATCTCCGGTGAGGATCATCTCGTACGCCCGCCCGCGGCCCACGAGGCGAGAGAGTCTCTGCGTTCCTCCGTAGCCCGGGATCGCGCCCAGGGTCACCTCGGGAAGCCCGAGCTTCGCCCCTTCCGCCGCCACCCGCACGTGGCAGGAGAGCGCGAGCTCGAGACCGCCGCCCAGGCAGAAGCCGTTGATGGCGGCAATGACGGGCTTCCCCAGGGTCTCGATGCGGCGGAAGATCGATTGTCCGCGGAGCGCGGTCACGTGTCCCGTGGTCGCGGTCTCCCGCGCGAGCTCCTGGATGTCGGCCCCGGCGATGAAGGCCTTCTCTCCGGCGCCGGTGACGACCACCGCCCGCACCGCCTCGTCGGAGCCCAGCTGGGAAAAGGCGCGGTCGAGCTCCGCCATCGTCTCGTAGTTCATGGCGTTCAGCTTCGGCGGCCGGTTGACGGTGAGAAGCGCGACCTGGTCGTGAATTTCGAGCTTCAGAGTTTGGAGGTCCATGGTTCCCTCAGCCTTTTCCGGAGTAATCGTAGAAGCCTCTTCCCGACTTGCGGCCGAGGTGCCCCGCGAGGACCATCCGGCGCAGAAGCGGAGGCGGGGCGAAACGCTTCTCGCGGAACTCGTCGAACATGATGTTCGCGATGTAGTAGGTGGTATCGAGGCCGACGAAATCGAGGAGCTCGAGCGGGCCCATCGGATATCCGCAGCCGAGCTTCATTCCCGCGTCGATGTCGTCTCGGGTGCCGACTCCCTCTTCGAGCGCGCGGATGGCGTCGAGGAGGTAGGGAACGAGGAGGCGGTTCACGATGAACCCCGGGCGATCGGGAGCCACGACCGGCGTCTTTCCCAGCCGGCGCGCGAGTCCCTGGACCGCTTCCGTCACCTTGGGCTCGGTGGTCAGCGCGGGAATGATCTCGACCACCTTCATCAACGGGACGGGATTGAAGAAGTGGAGGCCCACGAACCGCTGGGGATGCTTCGTGGCCGCGGCCATCTCGGTGATGCAGAGGGACGACGTATTGCTGCAGCGGATGGCCACGGGCTTCAGGATGGTATCGAGCTTCCCGAAGATCTCCTTCTTTACCGCCAGGTCCTCGAGCACCGCCTCGATGACCACGTCGACGTCGGAAAGCCGCCCGAGGCTCGTCGTCGGCTCGAGGCGCGCGAGGATCTCTTTCTTCTGGTCCGGAGTGAGCTTTCCCCGCTCGACCCCCTTCTCCAGGAAAGAGTCGATCCGGGCGAGACCCTCCTCGAGCCGCCGCTCGTCGAGCTCGATCACCACCGTCGCCAGACCGGCGCCCGCCGCGACCTGGGCGATTCCCGACCCCATGAGGCCGCAGCCCACCACTCCCACTTTCTCGATTTTCATCGGGTTTCTCCCGCGATCCGGCTCCGCGCCGAGACCGCCGATAGAAACGCACCACCGAGCGATGCGCCCACGAAATCGGCGAAGACGTCGCCCAGGCTGGAGTCGCGCCCGGCCACGTAGAGCTGATGCCACTCATCGGTGAACCCGTAGAGGACCGCGATCGCGACGCCCCCGAAGACCTGTGCGCGCGTGAGACCGGAGAAGAACCGTTTCGATAGCGCGCGCACCGAGAGGACCGCGAGCCCCGCGTATGCCGCGCCGTGAAGGAGGTAGTCCGGCGTCGCCGACAGAACGTCGGGGCGTGCCCGCGACGACGACCAGAAGATGAGGCCCATGTAGAGAACGACCGGCCCCCAGTACCGGACGAAGGTCATCAAGAAGGAAACGGATACATCAGCCACCCGATGAGGAAGGCGGATCCCAGGAAACAGACGAAGGCGTAAATCCCGAACCGGATCTGCTTCTTCGGCTCGTCCCGCATCAGGAGAGCGAAGGCCGTCGAGACCAGGGCCGCGAAGATCGTCATCGTCAGGAAGTGGCTGGTCACGACTTCCTCCCGACGGCGATGTCGAACGCGTCCAGCATGATCAGCATGTTGAGGAGGCCCGAAACGATGCAGAACGTATAGCCGTACTCGTAGGTGAGGGCGGTCACCTCCCCCGCCCCCATGCCGAGGAGCTTGGCGGCGAAGAACGGAAGGCCGACCCCGATCTCGGCGAGGCCCGCGAGGAAAGTCAGGGGCTCCGAGGTATCGAGGGGGAAGAGCTCTCCCCGGAGGTAGAGCCCCAGGGCGAACATTCCGGTGACGATGACGAAAAACGTGATCGCCCGCCGCGTCCGGCCGAGCATGAGGTGTCCGAGCCCGGGCACGAGCCAGGCCGAGACCGCGACCGGGACACCTGCCGTCGCCGGGCGTTCCTGAGTTTCTTCTTTGGCGCGCATAACCCTCCGATTCTAGCCGATCACGGCGTCCCGTAAAGGCGATCTCCGAAATCACCCAATCCCGGCAGGATGTACTTCCGGGAATCGAGACCCCGGTCGAGAGCCGCCGTATAGATGTCCACTCCGGGATGATCCTGGGCGAGCCTGGCCACCCCCTCCGGGGCGGCGACTATGGAAAGGAGCCGGACGAGGGAGGCTCCCTGCTCCTTCAATAGAGCGATCGCCGACGAGGCGGACCCGCCGGTCGCGAGCATCGGGTCGAGAACGAGAACGTGGCGGCCGGAGAGGGGGGGCAGCTTCTTGTAGTACTGCCGGGCCTCGGCGGTCATCTCGTCCCGCTCGAGCCCCACGTAGCCCACGGCGGCCCGCGGAAATATGGTGAGCATCACGTCCAGCATTCCCATGCCCGCCCGCAGCACGGGCACGAGCACGATGCCGGCGTCGAGCCTCTTCACCCGCGTCTTTTCGAGAGGCGTCTCGACTTCCTCGGAACGAACGGGAAGATCGCGCGACGCATCGAACGCCAGAAGCCAGGTCAACTGGCGCGCCAACCGGCGAAACTCCTCCGGATCGGTCCGGCGATCGCGAAGCTGAGCGAGGACGTCCTCGACCAGCGGATGTTCGGTGCGGTGAAGGGTCACTTTGTTTGGCCTCGTGCTTCCATTCCGAGCGCCTATCAATATACCCTTTCGCCATGAGAGCGGTCGATGTCGTCAAGCGCAAGCGCGATGGCCGGGAGCTCTCTCGCGAAGAGATCGCGTTCCTGGTGGACGGGTTCACCGCCGGCGAGATCCCCGACTACCAGGTCTCCGCGTTCCTCATGGCCGTGTGCCTGCGGGGCATGAGTGCGGAGGAGACCGTCGCGCTGACGGAAACCATGCTGCGGAGCGGGGCCATCCTGGACTTCAGCGACGTTCCCGGGCCCAAGATCGACAAGCATTCGACCGGGGGGGTCGGCGACAAGACGTCGCTCATCATCGCCCCGCTCGCGGCCGCCGCGGGAGCGATCGTCCCCATGATCAGCGGTCGGGGACTGGGCCACAGCGGTGGCACTCTCGACAAGCTCGAGTCCATCCCCGGGTTCGACGTTCGCCTCGACGAGAAGCGCTTTCACAAGGTCGTTTCCGAGATCGGCTTCGCCATGGTGGGGCAGACCGACGCCATCGCCCCCGCGGACCGCAAGCTCTACGCCCTGAGGGACGTCACCGCCACCGTCGAGAGCTTCCCGCTCATCACCGGAAGCATCCTCTCGAAGAAGCTCGCCGAGGGAATCGATGGGCTCGTCCTCGACGTCAAGGTGGGGAGCGGGGCCTTCATGAAGACCCGCGAGGACGCGGAGACCCTCTCGCGGTCCATGCTGTCGACGGCGGCGCGCATGGGAACCAGAGCGGTGGTGCTCCTCACCGACATGAGCCAGCCGCTCGGCACCCACGTGGGAAACGCCCTCGAGGTCGAAGAATCGCTCGCGGTGCTTCGCGGGGAGGGACCTTCCGACTTGAAGGATCTCTGCATCCGGCTGACGGGGCACATGCTCGTTCTCGGCGGAATCGCCGCGAGCGTCGAGGACGGCGAAAGAAAGGCCCGGGAGGAGCTTCGTTCCGGGCGCGGTCTCTCGAAGTTCCTCGACATGGTCCGGGCCCAGGGAGGAGATCCCCGAGTCGCCGACGGCGGCGTTCTCGCGCAGGCGCGCGCGCGAAAGGAAGTTCTCGCGGAGCGAGACGGCTACATCGCGGCCATCGACACCGAGATGCTGGGGACGGCGGCGATGATCCTGGGCGCGGGCAGGGAGAAGGTCGAAGACGTCATCGACCCGGGCGCGGGTCTCCTGGTGGACAAGAAACTGGGCCACGAGGTTCGCAGAGGCGAGCCCCTCGTGACCCTTCACTACAACGATCCGTCGCGTCTCCTGGAGGCCGAGGGGATGGCGCGACGAGCCTATTCGATTTCTGAGCGGCCTCCCTCTGTGCCGGAGCTCATCCTGGCGGTGCTGGAGCAATGAATACGGTAGAGAAGATTCGTGAAGCGGTGACTTACATCGGCTCGCGCGTCCGCGCCAAGCCGCAGGTCGCCATAGTGCTCGGCTCCGGCCTCGGAGCCTTTGCCGAATCACTCGAGCAACGCGTCACCATCCCGTACTCGCAGATACCGCACTTTCCCCGTTCCAGCGTCGAAGGGCACTCGGGGAGCCTCATCGCCGGGACGTTCAAGGGAGCTCCCCTCTTCGTCATGGCGGGGCGGGTCCACGCGTACGAGGGATACGGCGCCGAAGAAGTCGTGTTCCCCGTGCGCGTACTCGGGACGCTCGGGGTCAAGGTTGTGGTTCTCACCAACGCCGCCGGGGCGGTGAACACAGCGTTCAAGCCGGGCGAGCTCATGATCCTCACCGATCACATCAACTTCACCGGGATGAACCCGCTCGTGGGACCCCAGTTTCCCGAGCTCGGCCACCGGTTCACCGACATGACCGAGGGCTACCACGGAAAGCTCGTCGCGGCCTGCGAGCAGTCGGCCCGACGAATCGGGCTCAACATGAGAAAGGGCGTGTACGTGGGCCTCCTCGGTCCGAGCTTCGAGACTCCCGCCGAGATTCGGATGTTCCGCACGCTCGGCGCCGACGCCGTGGGGATGTCGACGGTCCTCGAGTGCATCGCCGCGAACCAGATGGGAGTGAAGGTACTCGGTATCTCCTGCATGACCAACATGGCCGCGGGAATCCTCCCGCGAAAGCTCGACCACAAAGAGGTGATGGAGGTGGGAGCGAGTGTCGCGTCGGTGATGCAGGAGCTGCTGGCCGAGGTCGTGCCCGCCCTCGCCAAGCTCGCGTAGCGCGCGGCCCGCACTCGCAAGGTTTCGGCGGGTCGATGATGAGCGAGGCGAGCAGCGGGGCCCGGAGGGCCCCATCCTCCCCGCGCGAGGAGCGCGGGGAGCGAGCCGAGTGGAGCCCTCAGCCCAGAGCGGTGGGGGTGGGGCCCCACCGCATTGAGTGAAGAGCGAGGCGAGCTATTAAGTATGTCCAGCAAAATCGAAAAGATGGTCAAGGCCGCCCGCGATGCCCGCAGGCGCGCGCTCGCCCCCTACTCCGGGTTCAAAGTCGGGGCCGCCATTCGGGCCGAGAGCGGCGTCATCTACTCCGGCTGCAACGTGGAGAACGCGACCCTGGGACTCACGGTATGCGCCGAGCGCGTCGCGCTCTTCAAGGCTCTCTCCGAGGGAGCGCGCCGCTTCACGGACGTCGCGGTGGTCACCGCCGCCGAGAGGCCGACTCCACCTTGCGGCGCCTGCCGTCAGCTCCTCTGGGAATATTGCGGCGACGTTCCGGTGCACATGGTGAGCACGCGAGGGCGCCGGAGGGGCCTCACGCTCGGCGGAGCTCCTTCCCTACGCTTTCGACAAGAAGGATCTGTAGCAGCGATCCGCCGTTCAGCGATCAGTCCAGAGCCGCTACGTAGCGCAGGTTCCGGTACAGCTGATCGTGATCCAGGCCGTAGCCGACCACGAAGCGGTCGGGAATCTCGAAGCCGATGTAGTCGACGGGAACGTCGATCTGGCGGCGCGACGGCTTCGAGAGGAGCGCGCAGACCTTGAGGGACGCCGGGCGGCGCGAGCGCAGCATGTTCATCAGGTAATTCAGTGTGAGGCCGGTGTCGGCGATGTCCTCGACCACGATCACGTCCTTGCCTTCCAGGGACTGGTCCAGGTCCTTGGTGAGCTGCACCTCGCCGCTGCTGCGGGTCCCCTTTCCATAGGACGAGACCGCGAGAAAGTCGATGGTGAGGGGCACGTCGATGCTCCGTCCGAGGTCCGCGAGAAACGTATAAGCGCCCTTCAGGACGCAGACGAGGTGGACGGTCTTCCCCCGGTAGTCTTCGCTGATGCGCCGGCCCAGCTCCTCGATGCGCGCCTTCAGGCGATCTTCGGGGATGAGGACTTCGAGAGGCATCGGTGGAGGGCCGCGATCAGCTCTTCGCGTTTCCCTGGGCGAAGATGTCGAAGGTCACGGTGATGATTCCGAGAGCCTCGACGGGTCTTCCGTTCTTGAGAGCCGGCTTCCAGCGCCAGAGCTTGGCGTTATCCTTCGCGGCGTCGACGCAGTACGGAAGGGATTTGATCACCCGAACCACCTCGGTGGATCCGTCGAGGCGGACGAGCACCTGGAGAATCACTTCTCCCGCCACCATCTTCTCGCGCGCGACCAACGGATAAGGCGGGGACGGCGGCTCATAGATCGGAACGGGCTCGATGTCCCAGGCGCCGGGAGAGAAGTCCCCTCCTCCCGTACCTCCGCCGCGACCGGGCCCTACCCCCCAGCCCTGTCCGGTACCGACACCGCTTCCCTCTCCGCCTCCGATGCCACCACCGGTTCCCGAGCTCGGCTCGGTGTCGACGCCGCCCCAATCGCGGGAATCGTCCATCGAGAGTCCCGGAAGCTCCACCGCGTCGGGAGAGAAGACCCCTTCGAACAGGGACGTGGACTCCGTCGGGACGTCCGGAACTTCGATGTCGTCGTAGTTCAGCGCTCGCGGTTTTCGCGGAGCCGCGGGCGCGCGCTTGGGCTCCGGCTCTTCGACGGGAGGGCGCGCTTCGACGATGCGAGTTGGAATGTAGGCCGTCGGGCGCTTCCCCCGGGAGCCTCCGCCACCCCCGCCTCCACCCTTTCCTTCACCGCCGGGGAAATAGAAGCGGACTCGGGGAGCAATCGAATCGTCGGATAACTCGTCCGAGAACCACTCGGTCGTGCCGAAGAGCATCAGCGCGAGGATCAAAACGTGAACGAGGGCGGAGGCCACTCGTGCGCGCGTGCCGTCTCCGCGCTCGCTCGTAGGGCGCGCCGCGTCGGAAGCCTCGGTGATGCGGAAAAACTCGGGCTCCGGGCTCACGGCAAGCCAATGTTAGCACGGGAGATCAGAAGCGACCTATCAGGCTCCCCTCGCCTTCGAGGACGAGCAGCCGGCCGGGGACGGGCCTCTCGACGACCTCCGTCGAACCGTTCGGCCAGCGGATCTCGAGAGCGTCGGGCGCGCCTTCGTTTCCCGGGGCTCCCAGCCCGAAATGGAGCTCGAGGCTTCCCTGGGACAGGTAGCTCAATCCGCTCTTCACCTCACGGATTGCGACCGAATCTCTCCGATGCAGCATCGCCCGGGCCCCGAGCGCGTCGCGGTTCGACGTCCGGCCGACGAGCGCGACGGTAAGCGAGGCCAGGCGGTTCCCCCCGTCGTTCTCGAGGAGGAGGGCCCGGTCTCCGCACCGCGTGACGAGGACGTCGAGGTCTCCATCGGCGTCGAAGTCGCCGGGCGCCGCACCCCGGGCGACGTTCTCCCGCGACAGCGCGTCTCCGAGAGTGGCCCCGATCTCGCGGAATACCCCCCCGCCCTGGTTCCGGAACAGGAAGTTCGGCTCCCGGTAGGTCGAGACCGTGTTGAAGAGGTGGATGTTATCGATGATATGTCCGTTGGCGACGAATACATCGAGAAGCCCGTCGTTGTCGAAGTCGAAGAAGAACGTGCCGAACCCGACGAAGTTCAGCGACACCTCGGCCACCCCCGACTCGTAGGAGTCGTCGCTGAAGATCCCGAGAGCGCCTCCCCGATACATCGAGTTGTACTCGAAATCGAGGTTGGTCTTGGTGATGTCGAGAAAGCCATCCCCGTCGTAGTCCGCCATGTCGGTGCCCATGCCGGCCTGCGTCTTGCCGTCCTCGCTGTAACCCACGCCGGAAAGGAGCGTCACGTCGGTGAACCGGCCGCCTCCCTCGTTGCGGAAGAGGAAGCTCCTCATCGAGTCGTTGGCCACGTAGAGATCCGGGTCGGCGTCGTTGTCGTAGTCCCCCCATACGACTCCGAGCCCTTTACCCTCGTCCTCGATGAGGACTCCCGATTCGCGGGTCACGTCCTCGAACGTCCCATCCCCTTTCCCGTGGAACAGGATCCCCGGGACCGGATCGTAGACGTCGGGATGGCAGTAGGCCTTGATGTTCTTCGCCTGGTTGCCGCAGAACTTGTGGTTGTCGAGGGCGAAGTCCACGTAGCGAGCGACGTACAGATCGAGGTTCCCGTCGGCGTCGTAGTCGGCGAATGCGGCGCTGGTGCTCCAGCCGAAAGCCTCGAGCCCGGCGTCCCGGGTTCGGTCCTCGAACGTGCCGTCGCCCCGGTTCCGGTAGAAAACGTTCGCGCCGAAGCCGGTGACGTAGAGGTCGAGATCGCCGTCGTTGTCGACGTCCCCCGCCGTCATTCCCATGCCGAAGCCCTTTCCCGCGACTCCCGCTTTCCCGGTGACGTCCTCGAACCCGCCCTTGCCGTCGTTCCGGTAGAGCGCGTTTCGCGGCAGCTCGTCCGTCGGCGCGGATCCCGGCAGGTGAGCTCCGTTGACGAGGTACAGGTCCAGCGCGCCGTCGCCGTCGAAGTCGAAGAAGCCGCCCCCCGAGCCCATGGTCTCGACCATGTACTTCTCTTCGGTCGCGGCGTTGTAATGGACGAAATCGATTCCCCGGTCCGCGGTCCGGTCCAGGAATCGGACGTTCCCCGTTGGCCCCCCTGGCCCACCCGGGACCGCGAGAGCGAGCAGCAGGAAGAGAGAGCGCGCCACGCCGCGATGATATCCCGTGACAGGTTGCGTCGAAAGGCTTTGGCGACGTAGATTGTCGAGCGTGGGGCGGCGAATCGTCACTGGAGAGGAAGTGCGGTCGCTCCCCGAGGGAAGCCTTCTCGATCTCCCCCCGGACGCCATCGTCACCGACGTCGCCCGCGAGTGGATCGAGAAGCGGAAGATCCGGATCGTAACCCCGTCGACGGGTCCGGCCCGGCCGGAGCCGGTACAGCTCGCGATCGGAAGCGACCACGCCGGGTTCGAGATGAAGGAGTCGCTCGCGGCCTACCTTCGAGAGATCGGAGCGAGCTTCCTCGACTGCGGCACGCATTCCAAGGACGCGGTGGATTACCCCGACTTCGCCCATCAGGTGGCGCTCGCGGTGGCCCTCGGGAGCGCGCGTCGGGGAATCGTGGTGGACGGCGCTGGAATCGGATCGGCGATGGTGGCGAACAAGGTGCCGGGGATCCGCGCCGCCGCCTGCAGCGACGAGACCCAGGCGCGAAACGCGCGCGAGCACAACGACGCCAACGTCCTCACCCTGGGCTCGCGCCTGATTCCGCTCGAGAACCTGCGCAAGGTCGTGGCGGTGTTCCTCACCGCGGATTTCACCGAGCCCCGCCACCGCGCGCGGGTTCTGAAGATCGAAGCCATCGAGAAGAAATACTATCGCCCGATTTGAGCCAATCGACATGAGCTGGGATCTCGATCGACTCACGGAAGCCATAACCGACGCGGTCATGGCGCGGCTCGGCGAGCCGCCGCGACCCCTCTGCGGCTGCCATCAACTGGCCGAGGGCTGGTGCCCGGACGCGATGCAGCCGCTCGTGGCCCGCGGCGCCGCGCGATTCGGGCTCGAGGCCGGCGCCCCTCATGCCGGACTCGCGTCTCTCATCGACCACACTCTGCTCAAGCCCGAGGCGACCGAAGAACAGATCCGGAAGCTCTGCTCCGAGGCGGCGGAGTTCCGCTTCGCCACCGTCTGCATCCAGCCCACCTGGGTGCGTCTCGCGGGACGAATCCTGACGGGGACGGGTGTCGCCGTCTGCACCGTCGCCGGGTTCCCCCTCGGGGCGAACACCGCGGACGTGAAAGCCTACGAGGCCCGGCGGGCGGTCTTCGACGGAGCCGCCGAGGTCGACATGGTCATCAACATCGGGGCGCTCAAGTCCCGCGACTACCGCACCGTCGAGGAGGACGTGCGGGGAGTGGTGCAGGCCTGCCGCGACGGGGGGGCTCTGACCAAGGTGATCCTCGAGACCGCGCTCCTCACCCGCGAAGAAAAGATCAAGGCCTCGACCCTCGCCGCGGCGGCGGGCGCGGACTTCGTGAAGACCTCTACCGGCTTCGGGCCGGGCGGAGCCACGGTCGAGGACGTCGCCCTGATGCGGGAAATCGTGGGCGAGAGGATCGGGGTCAAAGCGGCGGGAGGGGTCCGCGATCGCGCGACGGCGGAGGAGATGGTCAAGGCCGGCGCCAACCGCATCGGGGCGAGTGCCGGCATCCGCATCGTTCAGGAGGGGAAGTGAGCCTGGACAGGAAGCGCAAGGTCCTGATCGTGGACGATCATCCGATCGTCCGACAGGGGCTCACCCAGCTCATTTCCCAGGAGAGCGACCTCGAGGTCGTGGGAGAGGCCGACAACTCCCGGATGGCGATCGAAGCCGTCCAGCGGCTCGCGTACGACGTGGTCATCGTGGACCTGATGCTGAAGGACTCGAGCGGGATCGAGCTCATCAAGGAGATCAAGGCCAGGAGCCCGGAAACCAGGATTCTCGTCGTTTCGATGCACGACGAGGCGGTCTACGCCGAACGAGCATTACGCGCGGGCGCCCACGGCTACATCATGAAGCAGGAGGCGACCAACGAAGTCCTGATCGCGCTCCGGAGAGTACTCGCCGACGACGTCTACGTGAGCAAGGAAGTCGTCTCCAGGATGCTCCGCCGGATGGTCGGAGGCGGTCCGAGCGACGGCATCGATCGGCTGAGCGACCGGGAGCTCGAAGTCTTCCAGTGGATTGGCCACGGCCTCTCCGTGGGTGAGATCGCGGAGAAGCTGAAGGTGAGCCCGAAGACCGTAGAGACCTACCGGGCGCACATCAAAGAAAAGCTCGGTCTGGCGAGCGCCACCGACGTTCTCAGGGTAGCAGTGAGCTGGCTGGAGCAGAAGACCTGAGAGCCGTCACCCGTCAGACTCTTCCGAAGAACTCCTGCCTCTCGCTGAACATCATCGGCTTTCCCGTCCGCTGGTAGCGGACGGCGAGCAGTTCGGCGACGATCGAGACCGCGATCTCGCCGGGGGAAGAGCCGCCCAGGTCGAGCCCAATCGGCGAGTGGACGCGATGAAGCCTCTCCTTCCCGACTCCGTCCCGCTCCAGCCGCTTCACGATCTTCTCGAGCTTGGTGACGCTGCCGATGAGGCCGATGTAGGCCGTGTCTTTCTCGATGAACGTCCGAAGGGCCTCCTCGTCCTCCTTGTGACCGCGGGTGACGATGACCACGTAGGTGTTGTCTCCGAACTGGAACTCCGAAGCGAGCTCCGGAATCGGCCCCGCCTTCACCACGTCGGCGTCGGGAAACCTCTCCCGGCTCGCGTACTTGACGCGATCGTCGAGCACCACGACCTCGAAGCCCGCGATCTTCGCTACCTGGGCCACGGGCTGGGCGACGTGGCCCGCCCCGACGACGTACACCCTCGGAGGGGGAAGGATGGGTTCGATAAAGACCTTCATCGAGCCTCCACAGATGAGCCCGTTCTCATCTTCGTCCGCGTTGAAGTCGTAGCTTCCGATCTCGCACCTGCGGGTCTCGATCGCGCGCTGCGCCCGGAAGAGGATCTCGCTCTCGACGCAGCCGCCGCCGACCGTGCCGCGCATTCGACCGTCCCGCCCCACCACCATCTTCGCGCCCGCCTTCTGCGGAGTGGATCCGCGGGTCTCCAGGATGGTCACCAGGGCGACGGCCTCCCCGCGCTCGTACGCTTCCTCGAGCTCGACGAAGACGCTCTTTCTCCTGGCTGAATCGCGCGGGCTCACGACCTTAGCATAGTCATCGGGTGTATCGATGTCGAGACAAACGCCCGGATCCACGACGGGAACGGCGAGCGCGAGCCGGCGATTCCGCTCCAGGAGATCTTTGGCGCCTCGATCGCCCTTCAGACTTCGAAGCTCATCGAAGAAGCTCCGGTCCCACAGCACCGGATGACCCTGGCGCCCCCGGTACTCGGGAAAGACGATCGGTCTCCGGGTCTCGTCGTAGGCTTTCAACAGCTCGATTACCGTCTCCTTCGCGACCAGCGGCATGTCGCCGAGAGCGATGGCTACGACCTCCGTGGTCTCCGGAGCTCCGGAGAGACCGCATCGGATCGAGCTCGCGATTCCTTCCTCCGCCCCCGGGTTCTCGACGATCTCGACCCGCGGGTCGGCGGGCAATGGGAGCGTCGCGCCCGGCGCAGTGACCACCCGCACTCGGTCGAAGGGCGCGGCCAGCATGGTCGCGACCACCCGCCGGGCCATCGGCGCGCCCCCGACGGGAAGCTCGAGCTTCGGGCGGCCCATGCGCCTCGATTGCCCGGCGGCGAGGACCAAGGCGATCTTCATGGATCGGTGCTCCCCTCGCTCCTCGTGCCGGGCCCCGCCGTCATCCTGTAGAAACACTCATGCGGCTTGATCGCCTCCCCGAAGACCACCTCGGGGACTCCCGCGTGCAGGAGCGCTTCGCCGAGCTTCTCCGCGGTCTTCAATCGATCGTCGGACGCCTTGTTCAAGAGGACCAGCCGCCGGCCGTGGCGTGGAAGCTTCGGAAAGTAGCCCCCGACCACGGCGGCGACGACGACGTCGCTCGTGACCTCGCTCGCGGGCCGGGCGTTCGCCAGACGCTTCACGATTTCCACGCGATGAACGAACCGTTCGTGGAGCGATTCTCCCAGCACGTCCAGACCCACGATTACCACGGAGATCGTGGTCTCGTCCGCGATCACCGGCTCGTGATCCGCGGGGGCCTTGAGCGACCGGCCGCGGGCCCCGTCGGCCTCGATCACCACGCAATCGGCGAGACTCCGCAGCGGATCGATCATCACCGGGTCGAGGCCCCGGAGCTTGTCCGCGCGCGTCCGATTCTCGATTACCGTGACCGATCCGTATCGCGCGATTCGCGCCTTCACCGTCGCCAGCCAGTTCGCCTCTTCCTCGACGACGACCAGGGGAGCGGCGGTGCCGCCGCTCGTGGGGAGCTGCATGTGGGTGGTGCAGGTGGTCACGACGGAGAACCCGCGGCGGCGCAGCTCCATCGAGAGCGCGTAGAGGACGGTGGTCTTTCCGCCGGCGCCGACGAGGCTCACCACGTCGCCTTTCCCTACGCGGAAGGCATCGACCAGACCGAAGCCTGAATCGATGCGGACCTCCCGGAGTCTTTCCACGGCGGATAGACTACTATAGTGCCTCAGTGCCGCGGGGCCCCACCCCCGCGGCCCGAAGATGTCGGCGGCCCATTCGGGCCGGGCTCGCTCCGCTCGCGCAGGCTGCAGACGCATTTTTCCGCAGCCTGCTATACGATGACGTCCCGGATGATGACGCTCCTCACCCTCTCGGCCGCCATCCTTCTGTCGGCGACCCGATGCACGAGCCAGGGAGAGGAAGCCTACGACGAGCCGCGACGGCTCATGGTCGAGGAGCAGCTCCGGGGCCGCGACATCGAGGACCCCCGGGTCCTCGCGGCGATGGGCCGGGTTCCCCGTCATCTCTTCGTGCCCGCGGCGCTCCGGTTTCGGGCCTACGCCGACCATCCCCTGCCTATCGGAAACGGACAGACCATCTCCCAGCCGTACATCGTCGCGCTCATGACCCAGCTCGCCGAGATCGAGCCCGACGACGTGGTGCTGGAGATCGGAACCGGCTCGGGGTACCAGGCGGCGGTGCTCTCGGAGATTGCGAAAGAGGTCTATACCATCGAAATCGTGGCCGACCTCGCCGAGAGCGCCAGGGCCCGGCTCGCGGAGCTCGGCTACTCGGACGTGACGGTCCGCACGGGAGACGGCTACCTGGGCTGGAAGGAGAAAGCGCCCTTCGACGCCATCCTCGTCACCGCCGCCGCGCCCGAAGTGCCCCCCCCTCTCGTCGAGCAGCTCGCGCCCGGCGCCATCCTGGTAATTCCCGTCGGACCACAGTCAGAAGTCCAGAGCCTCCTGCGGATTCAGAAAGCGGCGGATGGAAGCACGGTGACCCGGGAGATTCTGCCCGTGGTTTTCGTTCCGCTGGTGCGCGAGCGCAGGTAGCCTCCATGAAACTCGAGACCCTGAATCTGCTGGTTCTCCTCGCGTTTTGCGGCTGCGGCGACGGGGGCAGCGGCCCATCGCCGACGACGACCAGCACGACGACCACCACGCCAACGCCGATCTCCCCTTTCGAGATCCGGACGCTCCTCACCGTCTACACCCGGGCGGAGGAGGACGCCCAATGGACGGAAGGCACCACCCGGGACGACCGCATAGGACGGATACTCCTCGGCTTCGACACCTTGCAGGAAGGAACGACGTTTCTCGACAACGAGGGGCTTCGCGACGACCTCCAGGCGGCAGTGGGACGGATCAACGCCCAGTTCAGCGATGCGGACTACCTGAGCGCCTTCAGTGAGACCAAAGGGAACCTACTCCGCTTCCTCAACGACGCCGACTCGGACGGCTGGTCCATCGACGGACGCCACGGCGAGGGGCGCGACTGGCCCTTCGACACGAACGGAAACGACCCTGACGGGTGGACTGCGCAGATCGTGGTGACGGTTACCCGGCCCTGACTCAGGTGCCGCTCATCGATTCCGCGAGCTCTTCGATGGCGGCGAGCCAGGTGGCTGCCATCGTCTCGTAGCCGATGTTGTTGGGATGGAGACCGTCCGGCCCCTGACCCGCGAGCTCGTTCTCTATCTCGTGGTCGGCGACGAGCACGCTCAGGCGATTCGCTTCCTGCCGGATCACGTCGTTCAGCCGGGGGACGTTCGCGGCTCCCGTGGTCCGAAAGCCGTCCGGGTTGAGCAGAGGGTAGGTTCCGATGATGACCTGCGCCCCCTCCCTCTTGGCCAGACCCATCATATCGACGAGATTCTCGCGGACGACGGGAAACCGAGGGGAGTCGCTGTTGACGTCCACGACCCCTTCGAGGAGAAGCACCAGGTCGGGGTCGAATGTCCGGAGCTCGGTGCGGAGACGTTCGACTCCCTCGGTGGTTCTCTCTCCGGGCACTCCCGCGTTTATCAGATCGAATCCCGAGCCGTGCCCCGACTCGAGGAGCCGCCAGAGCTTCGGGACGTAGCCCTCGACGAGGGCGAGATCGGCCTGCGCTCCCGGAGGAAGGGACAGCGCCTCGAGCGTCACTCCATAGGTGATGCTGTCGCCGAAACAGAGAATCTTCCGGAATGGGAGATCGGCCAAAATCGTCTGAGCCGCGAGGGATGAAGACGGCGACAAGGCTGGTGGAGCGACGGGAGACTCCCTCACGGGAGATGTCGAGCTTCCGCAGCCCGGAAGGCCAAGCACCACAACGAGGGCGATGATTCTGTTCACAGACGTTCCCGGAGCTTTCCCGCAGCCTCCCGCGCTCGAGCGCGAATGCGCTCCTCGTCGAGATCCTTGAATCTTCCATTCTGATACGAGACCTTGCCGTTCACAATCACCGCATGCACCGGGGATCGCAACGCACCCCAGAACAGATGCTCCGGCAGACTCTCCTCGTCGAGAGGCGTCGGCGCCCGGTAGTCGAGCACCACCAGATCCGCGCGCGCCCCCGGTTTGATGCGCCCGAGCTCGGCTCCGAACACCCGGGTCGCCAGGTCGGCGTTTCCGTGGAAGGCCGCGCGGGAGGCGAGCCGGATCGCGTCCTTCAGCTCACGGCCTCGTGTCCGCTGGCGATAGGCCGCGACGCGAACTTCCTCGCACAGACTCGCGCCGCAGCCGTCCGTCGCCAGCGCCAGCCTCAGCCCCGACGACGCGGCCCTGGCCAGATCGATCGCTCCCATCCCGGAAAGAATGTCCGATTGTGCGCTATGGGCCACCCAGATCCCGCGATCGCGGAACACCACCTCGTCCTCGGGAGCCATGGGACCGCGGTAGAAGGCCACTCCGCCGTTCTTCCACACCCCGAGTCGCTGGAGGCGATTCACCGCGTCGGACTCTGGGCCATCGTCCTCGAGACGAACGTGAACCCCCGCGCCTTCGTCCTCGGCGGCTTTCGCGACTTCGGCCACGAGCTCCTCCTCGACCCCCGAGGTGACGTCGAGCCCGTAAAGCCCCTGAATCCGGTCCGAGCTCGAACCGCGGCAGCTCGCGAGATGGCGCGCGTTCTCTCGAATCGCCGCCTCGCGGTCGGATGGCGGCGCGACCACGTAGGCCAGAGCGCCTCTCACCCTGGTCTCACTGAACGCCCGCGCTACCGCCGTCAGGCTTCCCTCGACGGACCCGGGACTCGACACCAGGGCGAAGAACGTGGTGACCCCCGAGCGGAGCCCGTCGAGCAGACCGGCGAGGGCGCTCCAGTAGAGACTCTCCTCGTCGAGGGCGCGCTCGACTCGCTCGGCTTCCCGGAAGGAGACGGGAAGCCCGGGAGTCAGGCTCCGGTAGAGGCGGCTTCCGGCGTCGATCATCCCCGGCACCACCAGCCGTCCCGAAACGTCCAGAATCTCCGTGTCGTCGTCGTAGCGATCGACGAGCTTTCCCACCAGGCCGAAGTCGACGATGCTCTTGCCCTCGATCGCGAGGAGAGCCCCCGAGACCGACGGCTGCGACGGCCAATGGGTGATGAGGTCGGCGTTGTTGATAATCATGAGCCGAAGACTCCCTTCGCGCGCAGGGCGCGAAGGGTTTCGGCGTCCATCCCGAGGCTGTCGCCGAGGACCGCTTCCGTATGCTCGCCGAGCATCGGGGGCGGCTCGTGGTGCCGGCCTTCGCCCTTCGGGCTTCGGCCAGGCTCGCCGTAGCTCCGCGAAGGCGGCCCTGTCTTCACGGGATTTCCCGTCAGCGGGAGCTTTCCGAGCTTCGGATGGTCGACCTCGATGCGCATTTCCCGGGGCTCGATCTGAGGATTGGAAAAAACCTCGCGCAGGTCGCGTACCCGGCCGACGGGAATCCCCGCGTCCCCGAGGAGATCGACCCACTGGCCAGTGGTCCTGGAGGCGAAGAGCGGATCGAGCTTCGCCTTGAGCTCGTCGTAGTTCGCCACCCGGCTCACGTTGTTCTCGTAACGGCGATCTTCGAGAGCCGGAGCCCCGACGACCCGAACGAACCGCTTCCACAAGCTGTCGTTTCCGACGCCGACGATGACGTGGCCGTCCGCGGTTTTGAACGTCTCGTAAGGGGTCAGGGAGGAATGCCGGTTGCCAAGTCGTCGGGGAGTCTCCCCCGTCATCAGAAAACCCTGGGCCTGATAGCAGAGGGTCGAGATCACGCTGTCGAAGAGCGCGACGTCGATGAAGCCCCCTTCCCCGGTTTTCTCCCGCCGGTAGAGCGTCGCGAGTATGCCCTCCCCCGCCATCATTCCCGTGAAGATATCGGCGAGCGAGGCTCCGACCTTCATCGGCATTCCCCGAGGCTCGCCCGTGAGGCCCATCCAGCCTCCCTCTCCCTGCATCACCGCGTCGTATCCCGGGCGCTCTCGGAGAGGACCCGTCTGACCGTAGCCCGAGATCGAGCAGTAGACGAGCCGGGGGTTTCGAGTCCGCAGGGGCTCGTATCCGAGCCCCAGTCGATCCATCGTGCCGGGACGGAAGTTCTCGATGACGACGTCGGCGCGATCGACGAGCCGGAGCACGATCTCGAGGGCTTCGGGGATCTTCAGGTCGAGCGTGACGCTCTTCTTGTTTCGATTCACCGCGAGGAAGTAGGCGCTTTCTCCTTCGACGAAGGGCGGCCCCCAGTAGCGGCTGTCGTCCCCCCGGGGCGGCTCGATCTTGAGGACCTCTGCCCCCAGGTCTCCGAGGAGCATGGTGCAGAAGGGCCCGGCGAGAATCCGGGTGAAATCGAGGACGGTCACGCCGGAAAGGAGAAGCTCTCTACCCATATCCCACGGGAGAAGAGCTTATCGCAAATACCGGAGGGCGAGCGCGGTGACGTTGTCCTTGCCGCCGTTCTGGTTCGCGGCGTCGATGAGTTGGCGCACCAGCCGCTCCAGAGAGCCGACCGAGGACTTCACGATCTCCGAGAGGCGAGCTTCCGGAACCATGCCGTGCAGACCGTCGGAGCAGAGAAGGAAGAGGTCCTGGTCGTCGAGTGGATACTCCTCGACGCTGATGTCGATGTTCTCCTTGGCGCCGATGGCCTTGGTGATGATGTTCTTCATCGGGTGGCTGTCGGCTTCCTCGGGGAGCAGCACTCCTTCGTCCACCGCCGCCTGAACCCAGGAGTCGTCGATGGTGATCTGCTCGAAGGTGTCGTTGCGCAGACGGTACGCTCGGCTGTCGCCGGCGCTCACGAAGCTGATGACTTCCTGGTCGGCCAGGGCGGCGACGATCGTGGTCCCCATACCCGTGTAGTCCTGGCGGTGATCCGCCTCTTTCCAGACGCGCTTGTTCGCGAGCATCACCGCGGTCAGGAGTCGGTTCGCGTTGAGCGAGAGCTTCGGATCCACGCCGTAGGGCCAGGTGATCTCCTCTTCCGCGCCCGAGCGTTGCACGAAGTTGTACACCGTTTCGACCGCGAGACGCGAAGCGATCTCCCCGGCGTTGTGTCCTCCCATGCCGTCGGCGACGATGAACAGGCCGAGATCGTTGTCGAGGGTCAAGCTGTCTTCGTTCAGCTTGCGCCTCAAACCGACATCGGTAGCACCGTAGCTCTCTATGGTCATCGTTTTCCTGGCGGGAGTTTGTAAGTCAGGATAACACCGCTTTTCCGAGGATTTCAAGGCCATTGCAAGCGCATTCCGAGCGGCGGGACCCGGAGGGCCCCCTCCTCCCCCGCGCGGGGAGCGAGGCGAGCCCTAGGTTTGACACTGCCTCCGGAGTGAACCTAGAATAGAATTCTCGCGCTGTCCAAAGAAGCATACAGGGGCCAACCGAACCCGAATGTCACGCTATCGCATTCTCCTGGTCGAGCCGAATCGCGACCTGGGCCGGATTCTCCAGGAGTACCTTCGGCGCTCGGACCTCGACGTATTGTCGGCGGTCGACGCCGGCTCGGGGCTGGAGCTCGCGCGGCGCGAGCGGCCGGACCTCATCGTCTCCGAGGCCGAGCTTCCCGGCGGTGCGAGCGGACTCGAGCTCCTGCGGGCGCTGGCCACGGAATCCGACCTGGTCTCGGTTCCGGTGCTTCTCCTGTCGGGCGCCGCCACTCCCGAGGAGCGCCTGGATGCGCTCAACTCCGGGGCCGAGGACTACCTCCTGAAACCCTTCACCATGAAAGAGCTGGTGTACCGGTGCGAACGTCTCATCGCGCACCAGCGCAAGAACGAGCTCGGTGAGCTCTCGGGGGACCTGGCTCGTTTCAAGAGCACCGACGTCCTGCAGCTCCTCGAGGCCAACCAGGCCACCGGAGTCCTCCAGATCGACGGTGAGTTCAAGGGAGAGATCCACCTCCTGGACGGGTACATCTGCGGGTGCTTCGCCGAAAATCACAAGGGTGAGGAAGCCGCCTATCGATTGATACCCGTCCGCAACGGCCGGTTTCACTTCATCCGGTCGAACATCCGGAGCAACGTCCAGAACGTGCGCTCGACCACCGAGTTCATGATGGAAGCCCTCCGTCGCCACGACGAGAAAGCGAAGCTCCCGGCTTCGTAACCAGATACCAAGACAGAACGCAAAGGCGCAAAGACGCCAAGACGCAAAGAAATCCCAATTCCAATACAAGGCGGATGGGAGACCCGGTCCTCAGCCCCTGGGTCTTCTTTCTCTTCTCCTCTTCGCCTTTGCGCCTTTGCGTTTGATTCCCCGCCTTAGAACAAGCTGACCTTGACCCGAAGGTACTTCTTCGGGTCCCTGCGGATGTCGCCGATCAGACCCTGGAGCTCGTTCGCGGTCTTGTTCAGGTTGTCGTAGAGGGCGCGGTCGTGCAGCAGCTGGCCCGCCGTGCCGTCGCCGCGATCGAGTTTCGCGGTGACCGATGCGATGTTGGCGGACAGCGCGTCGAGGCGGTCGTAGAGCTCCCGCTCCCGGACCAGAGCTCCCAGCGTTCCCTCGCCCCCGTCGATCCGCTCCGTCACCCGGGAGAGGTTCTCGGTGACGCGCGCGATCGAGCGCCCCATCTCCTCGTCGTTGACCAGGCGTCCGATCGCGCCCTCCCCCCCTTCGATGCGCGCCATCAAGTCCTTCATGCTCGACGTAAGCTCGTTGAGGTTGTCGTAGACCGCGGGGTCGTGAATCAGCCTTCCGATGGTTCCCTCGCTCTTGTCGAGGCTCACGAAGATCTGGTCGGCCTTCTCGATGAGGCCCTTCAGCCGATCGTGGACGTCCTCGCGCTTCAAGAGCGCCCCCAGGGTCCCCTCGCCCTCCTGGAGCTCGTGCGCCAGGTCCCGGATGTCCTTCATCGTCGCCGAGGCGTCGGTGATGATGCCTTTGATCGGATCGCCTTCCGCCTCACCCGGCACCACCCCCTGGTCCTGGATGGGAACCCCTCCGGGCGCGCCGGGGTCGACGTCCAGCAATTTCTCGCCGAGAACGCCCAGACTTCCCACCGTCACCAGGGAGTTGCTGGTGACCCGGTCCTGCACGTCGCTCCGGAGGGTGAGAGTGACTTTCACCGGAGCCGGCGCGTCCGGTCCGGCGAACTCCACCTCGCGCACCGATCCCACCTCGACGCCCGAGAGGTGGATGGGCGCCCCCGCTTTGAGACCGTTCACATCCTTCAGGTAGCTGTAGACGGTGTACTGGCCGCCGAAGAACGGAAGTCCGCCCTCCCTTGTGATGTAAATGGTAGCGGCCATCGCCACCATGAGAGCAACGGCGACGACAACTCCCACACGGAGCTCGGCGTAGGTGAGCGTCTTTCTCGCTGGCATGTTGTTTCTACCTCCTTGCGACGGGGACCAAGAGACCTTCCAGGAACTTGCGAACGTACGGCTCGTCGGTGGACCAGAGCTCCCGCTGGGGGCCCCGGAAGACGACCTCTCCGCGATTCAAGACGATGAACTCCGTTCCCACCAGGACGTCGAGATCGTCGATCCGGTTGTACACCGTGTTCCCGTTCTTGATCATGGTGAAGCTCTGAGCGACGTGAAACGCGTCCCGAAGCTGGTGAGTGACGAGGACCGAGGTCACGCCCTCGAGATCCCGAAGCTTCACGATGAGATCGCAGATGGTCGATCCGATGATGGGGTCGAGCCCGGTGGTGGGCTCGTCGTAGAGAATGCACTGCGGCCGGTGGGCGATGGCGCGCGCGAGCGCCACCCGGCGCCTCTGCCCTCCGGAGAGATCGGAGGGCATCCGATCGTAGAACTCTTCCAGATCGACGAAACCCAGGACGCTTCGCACCCGGCTCTCGAAGGCCGTTTCGCTCAAGTCCTCGTGCTCCCGGAGCCGGAACCCCACGTTCTCGGCGACGGTGAGAGAATCGAAGAGCGCGCCTTCCTGGAACACCATGCCCATCGTCGCCCGCACGTTCATCAGGTCGGATTCCCCCATCCCGGTGATATCCACGCCGTCCAGCTCGATGGTGCCGGACTCCGGCTTGATGAGACCGAGAATCAGCTTGAGGATGGTGGACTTCCCCGAGCCGCTCCCTCCCAGGATGATCTCGGTCGACCCCGCCGTTACGTCGAAGGTCGTACCCTTGAGGGCGTAGTCGTCGGTTCCGGGATAGGCGTAGTAGACGTTTCGAAAGGAGATGACGGGAAAGGGCATGGTCAGGGATAGACGAACTTCAGGATCAGCAGGTTGAGAAAGTAGTCGGACGCCAGGATCAGGATCGAGGCGGTCACCACCGACTGAGTCGTGGCTTCCCCGACCCCGCGCGTGCCGCCGGTGGTGGCGAGTCCCTTGTAGCAACCCACGGCGACGATGATGTAGCCGAATACGATGGGTTTCACCATACCCATGAAGAGGTCGTGAACCTTGATGGCGTCGAGGGCGGAAGTCCAGTAGAGACTGGTCGCGAGCCGGAGAGTAAATCTCGCCACCATGTAGCCTCCGACCAGACCCACGGCGTTGCTGAGAACGGTGAGGGCCGGCACCATGACGAGCCCGGCGATGAGCCGCGGTGCGACGAGCTTGCGGATGGGGTCGGTGCCGAGCGACCGCATCGCGTCGATCTGCTGCGTCACTACCATCGAGCCCAGCTCCGCCGCCATTCCCGATCCGACGCGCCCCGACACCATGAGCGCCGTCAGCACCGGACCGAGCTCCCGGATCATGGAAAGGGAGACCATCCTCCCCACGTAGGGCCTGGCGCCGAACGCGTCGAGGGTCGCCGAGGTCTGTACCGTCAGCACCATGCCCGTGAACAGACCGGTGAGACAGACGATGGTGAGCGAGCCGACGCCGATGGAGTCCATCTGCTCCCAGGTGTCGCGCCAGTACCGGGGACGCGACAGGAGGCTGGCAGCGGCCTGATACGAGAGCTTGGAGAACTCCTGGAGGCCCTGGATCGCGAGCTTCAGTCGCAGTGATAAAGTATCGATCACATCCCCGCCGGATCAGGTTTCGAAGAGCTCGAGCTGCTTGAGCTCCCGGATGCGGTCGCGGAGCTCCGCCGCCTTCTCGAACTCGAGCTCTTTCGAGGCCTTCTTCATCTGCTTGGTGAGCCGCTCCACCTCGCGCCCGATCTCCTGCGGGTTTCCGAAGAGAGGCGCCTCCTCCGCCACGCGCTGGCCGATGCCGGCGTCGGTCTCGGCCGCTCCCCCCATGCCGCCGCGGATGGACTTCACGATCGACTCCGGAGTGATGCCGTGCTTCCGGTTGTAGTCTTCCTGGACCCGCCGCCTCCTCCCGGTCTCCCCGATCGCGTACCTCATCGAGTCGGTCTCGGCGTCGGCGTAGAGGATTGCTCTGCCCCCGACGTTCCGGGCGGCGCGGCCGATGGTCTGAATCAGAGACCCGCCGGAGCGCAGGAATCCCTCCTTGTCGGCGTCGAGGATGGCGACCAGGGACACCTCGGGCAGATCCAGCCCTTCGCGAAGCAGGTTGATGCCGATGAGAACGTCGAACTCGCCGAGCCGCAGCTCCCGGAGGATCTTGACGCGCTCGAGAGTGTCGATGTCGGAATGCAGATAGCGACACTTGACCCCGATCTCCGCGTAGTACTCGGTGAGGTCCTCCGCCATCCTCTTGGTGAGCGTCGTGACCAGCACCCGCTCGCTCCTCGCCACGCGTTCCCGGATCTCGTGGAGGAGGTCGTCCACCTGGCCGGTCACCGGCCGGACTTCGACTTCAGGATCGGTGAGTCCCGTGGGGCGGATGATCTGCTCCACCACCACCCCCTCGCTCCGCTCGAGCTCGTAGGGTCCGGGAGTCGCGGATACGTAGATCGTCTGACCGACGCGGCTCACGAACTCGGAGAAATTCAAAGGCCGGTTGTCGAGCGCCGACGGCATACGAAACCCGTACTGTACCAGCGTCTCCTTCCGCGAGCGGTCGCCGTGATACATGCCCCGCACCTGCGGGATGGTCTGGTGGGACTCGTCGATCACCACCAGCGTGTCCTTGGACAGGTAGTCCATCAACGTCGGCGGAGGCTCCCCCGGCTTTCTGCCGGTGAAGTGGCGCGAGTAATTCTCGATGCCGTGGCAATAGCCGACCTCCTGGAGCATCTCCAGATCGAACAGCGTCCTCTGCTGCAGCCTCTGAGCCTCGAGGAGCTTCCCCTCCGAGACCAGCTGGCGGTGGAACCAGTCGAGCTCCTCGCGGATCGACTGGACGGCCTTGAGCGTGCGCTCGCGGGACGAGACGTAGTGGGTCTTGGGG
Source organism: uncultured Acidobacteriota bacterium (assembly GCA_963716925.1). Classification (GTDB taxonomy): domain Bacteria; phylum Acidobacteriota; class Vicinamibacteria; order Marinacidobacterales; family SMYC01; genus DAISKN01. The sequence goes on from CAVQUX010000010.1 coordinate 385,332, forward strand.
AAGATCGTCACCTTGCGCATCGGCCACAGCTTCTTGCCCGTAAGCGGGTCGAACTGCGAGATGCCTTCCACCTGATCGCCGAAGAGCTCGATCCGGACCCCGAGGTCGTCGTACCCGGGCACGATCTCGATGACGTCGCCGCGGACGCGGAACGTGCCCCGCTTCAAGTCGTAATCGTTGCGCTCGTACTGGATCTCGACCAGCTTGCGCAGCATCTCCGAGCGATCCACCTCGGAGCCTTGATCCAGGTGCACCAGCATCCCGTAGTAGGCCTCGGGCGAGCCGAGTCCGTAGATGCAGGAGACGCTCGCCACGATGAGCACGTCCTCGCGCTCGAAGAGCGATCGCGTCGCCGACAGGCGCATGCGGTCGATCTCGTCGTTGATCGTGGCCTCCTTCTCGATGTAGGTGTCGCTCGCGGGGACGTAGGCCTCCGGCTGGTAGTAGTCGTAGTAGCTGACGAAGTACTCGACGGCGTTGTCGGGAAAGAACTCCTTGAACTCCTGATAGAGCTGCGCCGCAAGCGTCTTGTTGTGGGCCATGACCAGCGTCGGCCGGTTAACCGCCTCGATCACCTTGGCTATGGTGAAAGTCTTTCCCGAGCCCGTCACCCCCAGGAGCACCTGGTCTCGGACTCCGGTTTCGAGGCCGCTCGCGAGCTCGCGGATGGCCGCCGGCTGATCTCCCTTGGGCTCGAAGCTCGCGGCTACGCGGAAGGCGCCCGCTCGCCTCGTGGGCAACGGGTAGGTCGACATTTCTTGCGGTGGTCAGGCCTCGATGAGGCCCGCCGCCTCATGCGGGAATGGCTCCGCCGTCCTTCTTGTCGTAGATCCGGTACTCGAAGTTGCGCTCCTCGGCTTCGGCGAGGCGGACGCCCTCGTCGAAGGGAAACATATGGACGGCATCGTAATCGGGCGGGCAGAACTTGGCGCAGAGCTGGCAGCCGATGCAGGTATCGATGTTGATCTCGCAGACCTCGATCATCGACCCCGGCTCGGGATCAGGAACGAGGTAGATGCAGTCCTTGACCGGGCAGACGTGGATGCACATCTCGCACCCGCGGCCGAAGCATTTGCCCTTGTCGACGTAGGCCAGAATCTTCGGCTTCTTCTTGCGCGGCCCGGTGATGAGAACGTCTTGCATCCAAGGCTCCTTACTTAATACTCGCTCGCTCTTCGCTCGCTCGCTCCCCGCGCTCCTCGCGCGGGGAGGAGGGGCCCTCCGGGCCCCGCTGCTCAACTCGCTCTTCGCTCGCTCGCTCCCCGCGCTCCTCGCGCGGGGAGGAGGGGCCCTCCGGGCCCCGCTGACCGCTCATTATATCCAAAATCCGGAAATGGCGACCATTCCGCTATACTTGGGCTGACATGGGACAGGTCGAATCCGAGAGCAAGATCTTCCGCAAGGGGCTCGGGTTGAAGGACGAGGTTCGAGAGCCCCTGCGCAAGGATTACAAGGGGCTCATCGTCGACTTCGCACGGGCCCACGGATTCACTCTGGCCGCGGGCGAGCTGACGTTCCGGCTGGCGAAGGAGTTCGGGTTCTGCTACGGAGTCGACCGCGCGGTGGAGTACGCCTACGAGGCCCGGAGTCGTTTTCCGGGAAAGCGCATCTTCATTACAGGAGAAATCATCCACAACCCCTACGTGAACCGGCGCCTGGAGGAGATGGGGATCGAGTTCCTCGGGGGAGCGTACGGAACCCAGGAGAAGTTCCGTCCGGTCACGGAGGACGACGTCGTTCTCCTTCCCGCGTTCGGCGTGTCCACGGGCGAGCTCGACATCCTCAAGGAGACTCAGGCGGTCCTCGTCGACACCACCTGCGGTTCGGTGATGAACGTCTGGAAGAACGTCGAGCGCTACGCGCGCACGGGATTCACCTCGCTGGTCCACGGGAAATACTGGCACGAGGAGACGAAGGCCACGGTCTCGCGAAGCGGCCACTACCTCGTGGTCCGGGACATGGACGAGACGGACGTCGTATGCCGGTACATCGAAGGGCAGGGCGATCGCGAGGCGTTCCTGGAGCGCTTCGAGAAAGCCATGTCGCCGGGCTTCGATCCAGACCGGCATCTCGAGCGCATCGGGGTCGCGAACCAGACGACGATGCTCAGCAGCGAGTCGCTCGCCATCGCCGAGGCCCTGCGCCAGGCGATGATTCGCCGCCATGGAGAAGCGGAGGCCGAAGCGCGATTCCGGAGCTTCGACACCATCTGCAGCGCCACGCAGGAGCGGCAGGACGCGGTGCTTTCGCTCTGCCGCGAAGGCGTCGACCTGATGCTGGTCATCGGGGGCTACAACAGCAGCAACACCACCCATCTCGCGGAGATCTGCGACCAGCAGTTTCCTACGTTCCACATCTCGGACTCCGACCGTTTGATCTCTCCCACAGTCATCCGCCACAAACCGATCCACTCCGGGGAGGAAGCGGAGAGCCGCGACTGGTTTCCGCCGGGAGCCGTGAAGATCGGGATCACCGCCGGCGCCTCCACTCCCGACGTGAAGGTCGACGAGTCCATCGAGCGCCTGCTCTCGTTCCGCGGACTCTCGCGCGAGGATCTCATCGGGAACTGAGAGGAATCGCCCCCTGACCGTCCGGTAAGCCGCACGCGGCGGGCGGTTTCGGCGTTTCATATATAATCGCCTCGGAGGTGCAAATGGAGGGAGCGTCGAAGCCACAACTCGAGCCTGCGATTCGAAACGATCGCGAAGTGGCCGGACGTTTCCATGGCCTTACCACCGAGAACCTGATCGAGGCGTACCGCCTCATGCTGCTCTCGCGCAGGATCGACGACCGCGAGATCCAGCTCAAGCGACAGAACAAGGTCTTCTTCCAGATCAACGGCGTCGGCCACGAGGCGGTCCTGGTCGCCGCCGCGATGCACCTTCGTCCCGGACGCGACTGGTGCTTCGCCTACTATCGCGATCGCGCGCTCGCGCTCGCGCTCGGAATGACGGCGTTCGAGCAGCTCCTCGCGAGCGTGGGGGCCGGAGCCGATCCCGCGTCCGGGGGGCGGCAGATGCCGTCCCACTGGGGCCACAAGAACCTGAACCTGGTGACTCAGTCGAGCTGCGTCGCCACCCAGTTCCTCCACGCTGTCGGCGCGGGAATCGCCGGCCGCCGCCTCACGGACCCGTCGCAAGCGGGGCCGGCGCCCAAGTCCTCCCGAGACGAGATCATCTATGTTTCCGGCGGCGACGGATCCACCAGTGAAGGCGAGTTCTGGGAATCGCTGAACAACGCCTGCCTGCACAAGGTCCCGGTGCTCTTTCTCATCGAGGACAACAACTACGCGATCTCCGTTCCCGTCGAGAAACAGACCGCGGGGGCGAGCATCTCGCGTCTGGTCCGGAGCTTTCCCGATCTCTTCGTCACCGAGTTCGACGGCTGCGACTTCGTCGAGAGCTACGCCCGCCTGAAAGACGCCATAGCCTACCTGCGGGCGGGGCGGGGTCCGGCGCTCGCGCACGCTCACGTCGTACGTCCCTACTCTCACTCGCTCTCCGACGACGAGCGACTCTACAAGACCGCCAAGGAGCGTGAGGAGGAAGCGAAGCGCGACCCCGTCGTGCGGATGCGGCAGCTGCTCCTCTCGGAGGGTCTCACCGACGAGCCTTCGCTCGTTTCGCTGGAGCAGGCGGTGCATCAGGAAGTCATGGAGGCCGCCGATCAGGCGCTCTCCATGCGCTGGCCCTCGAAGGAGACCTGGGGCGTCCACATGTACAGCCCGGCGGTCGATCCGACGTCGAAGAGCTTCGAGACCCAGCCCCACAAGACGCCCGCTCCCGAGGGCACGATGGTGGATTTCCTCAACGCTTGTCTTCGAGACGAGATGAAGCGGGATTCGCGCATCGTCGTCTTCGGACAGGACGTCGCCGACGCGAGCCGCGAAGAGAACCTGGCCGAGGTCAAGGGCAAGGGCGGAGTCTTCAAGGTGACCCTCGGGCTCCAGCGCGAGTTCGGAAGCGGTCGCGTCTGGAACAGCACTCTCGCGGAGGCGAGCATCGTCGGTCTCGCCATCGGGGCCGCGGTCCGCGGTCTGAAGCCGGTGGTGGAGATACAGTTTCTCGACTACATCTGGCCCGCGTTCATGCAGATTCGAAACGAGCTCGCGACCTTTCGCTGGCGATCGAACGGGGCGTTCAACGCTCCGGTTGTGATCCGGGTCCCCGTCGGCGGCTATCTGCGCGGCGGCGGCATCTATCACAGTCAGTCGGGGGAGGTTTTCTTCACGCACAACCCGGGGCTGCGGGTGGTCATGCCCTCGAACGCCCTCGACGCGAACGGCCTCCTTCGAACGGCGATCCGCTCCGACGACCCGGTGATCTTTCTCGAGCACAAACACCTTTATCGGCAGACCTACAACAAGGCGCCCTATCCCGGCCCCGACCATATGATTCCCTTCGGCAAGGCGCGCAAGGTGCGCGAAGGCGCGACTCTCACCCTGGTGACCTATGGAGCCATGGTGAATCGGAGTCTCGTCGCGGCGCAGAAGGCCGAGGCCCAGGGCATCTCCGTCGAGATCCTCGACCTGCGCTCGCTCGCACCGTACGACTGGAGCGCCATCGCCGAATCGACGAAGAAGACCAGCCGGGTCCTCGTCGCTTACGAGGACGCGAGGAGCTTCGGCTACGGGGCGGAGATCGCGGCGCGGATCGCGGACGAGCTCTTCGATTTCCTCGACGCCCCCGTCCGGCGGCTGGCGGCGAAGGACAGCTGGGTGGCCTACAACCCCGACCTCGAGGACGCCATCCTCCCGCAGATCGCGGACATCGAAGCCGCCATCCTCGAGCTCGCTCGCTACTGAGCCATGTCGTCGACCGCGATCCTGACCAAATTCTCCGAGGAAGAGGACATCTTCCGCGGATCGGTGCGGGAGTTCGCCAGGAACGAGATCGGGCCTCACGTCTCGCGGATGGACCGCGAGATGAAGATCGACCCCGCCCTGGTGAAGAAGCTCTTCGAGCTCGGACTGATGGGAGTCGAGATCCCCGAGCGCCTCGGAGGCAGCGGCGCGACGTTCTTCATGTCGGTCCTCGCGGTGGAAGAGCTGTCCCGCGTCGACCCCTCCGTCGGGGTGATGGTCGACGTCCAGAACACGCTGGTGAACAACGCGCTCCTTCGATGGGGCACCGAAGAGCAGAAGACCAGGTACCTCTCGAAGCTCGCGACGGACACCGTCGGCGCGTACGCGCTCTCCGAGCCCGATTCTGGAAGCGACGCCTTCGCGCTCTCGTGCCGGGCGGTTCTCGAGGGAGACGCCTATCGGCTCACGGGCACCAAGTTCTGGATCACCAACGGCGGCGAGGCGGGGCTGTTCATCGTTTTCGCCACCGTCGAGCCGGACGCGGGTTACAAGGGCATCACCGCGTTTCTCGTCGAGCGCGGCTTCGAGGGCTTCACCGTCGGGAAGAAAGAGGACAAGCTCGGGATTCGCGCCTCGAGCACCACCGAGCTCATCCTTTCGGGCGCACGCGTTCCCCGAGCCAACGTCCTCGGCGAGGTCGGCAAGGGGTACAAGATCGCGATCGAGACGCTGAATGAAGGTCGGATCGGGATCGGGGCCCAGATGATCGGGGCCGCCTCCGGCGCCCTCGAGCACGCGATGGGCTACACCAAGCAGCGGAAGGCCTTCGGTCAGCCGATCGCCGAGTTCCAGGGGGTTCAGTTCCAGCTGGCGCAGGCGGCGACCGAGCTCGAGGCGGCGCGACTCCTGGTGTACAACGCCGCCCGGCTCCGCGACGCCGGGCAGCCGTTCCTGGTCGAGGCGGCGATGGCCAAGCTCTTCTCCTCACAGGTCGCGGAGCGCGTGACGTCTCAGGCGATCGAGCTCTACGGCGGCTACGGCTACACCAAGGACTTCCCCGTCGAGAAGTACTGGCGCGACGCGAAGATCGGCTCCATCTACGAAGGCACCAGCAACCTCCAGCTCCAGACCATCGCCAAGTACCTCCTCAAAGACAAGTAGGCGGCTGATGCAATACCTTTCAGCCGCCGCGAGCGGAGCGAGCCCGGCCGGGAGGAAGCGGCCGCTGCCTTTGGCATTTGGCCGCGGGACTCCGGCCGTCCTCCCCGCGCGAGGAGCGCGGGGAGCGAGCCGGGAGGCGAGCACCAAGTAATGCCCCACCACATGACGCCGGAGGAATTCCGGCGCTATGGAAAAGAGCTGGTCGACTGGATCGCCGACTACCAGGAGCGCATCGAGAGCTTCCCCGTTCTCTCCCGGGTCGAGCCGGGTGAGGTTCGAAGACGCCTCCCCGGAACTCCTCCGGAGACGGGAGAGAGCTTCGAAGCGATGATGCGCGACGTGGAGGAGATCGTTCTTCCGGGGATCACCCACTGGCAGTCGCCGAGCTTCTTCGCGTACTTCCCGTCGAACTCCTCCGGGCCCTCGATCCTCGGCGAGCTCCTCTCGGCCGGCCTCGGGATTCAAGGGATGATCTGGGCCACGAGCCCGGCGGCGACGGAGCTCGAGACCCACGTTCTCGACTGGCTCGTCGACATGCTCGGCCTTCCGCAGTTCTTCAAGTCGACCTCCGAGGGTGGCGGCGTCATCCAGGACACCGCCTCGAGCGCCGTCCTTTGCGCTCTTCTCGCGGCGCGCGAGCGCGCGACTTCGAACCGCTCGAACCAGGAGGGCTGCCGGGGCGACCTCGTCGCCTACACCTCGACCCAGGCTCATTCCTCGATCGAGAAAGCGGCCAAGGTCGCGGGTATCGGAAGCGCGAACGTCCGGCTGGTTGCGGTCGACGAAAAATTCGCGATGTCGGCTTCCGCCCTCGAAGAGCGAGTTCGGGCCGACGTCGAATCCGGGCTCAAGCCCTTCTTCGTCACCGCGACGGTGGGTACGACCTCCTCCAACGCCATCGACCCGCTTCCCGCGATCGGGCGCATTTGCCGCGAGAACGGCCTGTGGCTCCACGTGGATGCGGCGATGTCGGGAACGGCGGCCCTCTGCCCGGAGCTCCGGCACATCCAGGAGGGAGTCGAGCACGCGGACAGCTACTCCTTCAATCCCCACAAGTGGATGTTCACGAATTTCGACTGCGACTGCTTCTGGGTGAAGAGGAGGAAGGACCTCATCGACGCGCTCAGCATCCTTCCCGAGTACCTCCGGAACGAGGCCACCAGCTCCGGGGCGGTCATCGACTATCGCGACTGGCACGTTCCCCTGGGCCGCCGCTTCCGCGCCCTCAAGCTCTGGTTCGTGATTCGTCACTACGGAGTCGAGGGACTGCGGCATCATGTCCGGAGGCACGTGGAGCTCGCGCAGATGTTCGCTTCCTGGGTTCGGGAAGACGCCCGCTTCGAGCTCGCCGCTCCCGTCCCCCTCAACCTCGTCTGCTTCCGGCATCGCGGAGGCGATTCAGTGAACGAAGAGCTGCTGAAGAAGCTGAACGCGAGCGGGAAGCTGTACCTCACGCACACCAAGCTCGCGGACCGCTACACCCTCCGGATGTCCATCGGCCAGACCCACACGGAGGAGCGCCACGTGCGCTCCGCCTGGGACATGATCCGGAGGGCCTCATCACCGTGAGGCTTATTCCAAAGCAGAACTGTCGAGAAGCCGCGCGCCGTGCAACACGCGCAGGACGTACACGACCTCGCCCTCAATCCGGAATATAGTGCGGTAGTTTCCGTGGATCAGGTGACGGTACTCGCGGCCGATCTCTTCGCTCTCGGGAATCACGGGACAGCGTTTTGGAGAGCGCGACAGAGTCCGAATCTGCCGGTCGATTTCGCGGAACCATTTCACCGCTCTTTGCCGTGAATCCTGCGCGATGTAGTCGTATATACCGAGCACGTCTCGTTCGGCGACGCGAGTGATCTCAACCCGGTATCTTTTTTCCACGCCCCCATTCCTTCAGGAACGCCGCGGCTGGGCGAGTGCGACCCCGGCGTACGTCCTCCTCTCCCTCGGCGATAAGCGAGACGAGGTTCAATGCTCTCAACTTGTTCTCGTAGGTTTCAACGTCGATTAGAACCGCATCCGCCTTTCCATTCACGGTAACCACCACCGGCCGGCCGGTTTCGCGGATCTGGTCCAGCACCGCACGGAGGTTTTTCTTGAGCTCCGAAACCGTCTTGATGTCTTCCGTAAGACTGATAGTCATTCGGCCCCCTCGGTACCCTTTTTAGTACCCTAAAGAGTACTCTCTTCGGGGCCAGACTGCAACTGGCGGGAGACCTAGCTACATCTAGCGGATGCGTTCCTCCCGCTGGAGATACCAGAAAAGACCCGCGACCACCAGCGCGTGGGTGATCTTTCCCTCCCGCAGCAGGCGCGGCACTTCTCGTTGCGGGTGGAGGACTACCCGGATGTCTTCCGTTTCGTCGGGCATCACGTCTCCCACGAGCCGGGCGTTCTCCGCGAGGAACGTGTGGCAGCGATTCCCCTGGAGCGCGGGGTTGGGATGCACCACGCCCAGAGGTACGAGACGATCCGCCTCGTAGCCCGTCTCCTCGCGCATCTCCCGCGCCGCCGCCGCCGCCGGGTCGGGGTCCTCGGGATCAATCATTCCGCCTGGGATTTCGAGACTCGGAGCCTCGATGCCGTGCCGGTAGAGCTCAATGAACACGATATCGCCCGTCTCCGTGACCGGAACGACGTTCACCCAGTCGACGGCGTCGAGGATGTAGAAGTCGTGGCGGGAGGAGCTCCCGGAGGCGCGCTCCTTGCTGTCCTGACGGAGGGAGAAGACCGGGGTCGCGGCGAGGATCTTACTACCGGTCGTTCGCCACGTCACTCCGATAAGCGCCTCCGCGCGTCGGCGACGCTCTCGAGCTCCCAGTCGGCGCTTCCCCATTGAGAAAGGTATGTCGAGAGCAGCCGGCGTCCTTCCGCTTTCCGGCCGCTCTCGAGCTTCAACCGGCCGAGGCGGTAGAGAGCCTGGGTATAGATCACCGGGTGGTCGACGCGCTCCGGCCCGCTCGCGAGAAGCTCCTCGAGAGCTTCGACGGCCTCCTTTTCGCGGCCCAACGCGAAATACGTCCGGACGAGCCCGTCCCGGATCGCCGCGCCGGAGCTCGAACAGGTCGTAGCCCAGTCGAGCATCAGCGATCCTTCGACCAGATCCTCGAAGATCGCGCGGGCTCGCTCGCCCTCTCCCGCGGCGAGCGCCATCTCCGCCTCGAGGGCGCGGACGTACACCCGCGCCGCGGCGCTGGTCTCCGCTGCGGGCAGCCGACGGAGCTTCGATAGATACCGGCCCGCCTGCTCGGCATCACCGTCGACGAGCGCCATTCGCCCGGCGTAGTAGAGACCGCGGAAGCTCTCCGGCTGGATCCCGAGCGCGCGCTCGACCTCGGCTCTCGCCGCACCCGTCTCGCCTCCGAGGAGATAGAGCTCCGCCAGGAGCTGCAGGGCGCTCGCGGGGACGCCCCCGCTCGCCCCTTCGTCCGTTCTAAGGCCGCTCGCCGTTCCCGCCCTTCGGTAGGACTCGACGGCCCCTTCGAACTCCCCAAGATAGGTCTGGAGCACGCCGCGGTTCCGAAGCGCCCACGCGCGGAGATGGTCCGCCCGCCACTCATCGGCGTCCTGGCCGGTCAAGCTTCGAGCCACCTCCCACCGGGAAGCCATGATCGCCGCCTGCGCCTGAAACAGCGGACCTTCGATCCAGGAGAAAGCCTGACCGAACCCGAGGGCCTCCTCCGGCTGGCCCTCGAAGGTCGCGAGAATCGAGCGAAGACCCTCGACTTTGTCCGGCCGGATGGACGACCAGCTGTCGAGGAGCGCACGCGCCCGATCGACGTTTCCCTGGAACGCGTAGCTCAGCGCGAGCCGATCGAAGACCTGGTGGAAGCGCGGGTCGAAGGCGAGAAGCCTTTCCATGAGCTCGATGGCGCGCGCAGGGTCCCCGTCGCGGAGAGAGTGCACGTAAATCTGGCTCAGGATGTAGAGCGCTTCCTTCTGCTCGGGCTCGCGCCCCAGCGCCTTTTCCAGAAGCGGAATCGCCTGCGAGTAGGCGCCGTCCTGGTACAGGGCGTTCGCCTCCACGACCTCCCTCAAGTGGGCGGGCGCCCTCTCGAGGCTCGCCGCCGCCCGCCGGGCGGCTTGATGGGCGACGGGACCGTCTCCGATCCAGCGCGCGGCCATGCTCAACCGGAACTGGGCGAGCGAGAACTCCGGATCCAGGCGCACCGCCTCCTGGAGCTCTTCGACGGCGGTCTCGAAATCCGACTCTTGAAGGGCCGTCTCCCCTTCGACGTACAGGCGGTAGGCTTCGACGGAATCCGTCGGCTCGCCGCTCACAGGGGCGCCAGTCGCTGAAGCCGAACCGTTCGCTCCCATTCGAAGGAGCTCCTCGCGGACTCCGGTCCCGAGCGATTGGGCGAGGACGAAGAGGTCCTCCGAGCTCGACACCTGGGCCCTTTCGGAGGAGAGCGAGCGCCCGCTGCGAACGTCCACGATTTCCGCGGACGCCATGATGCGGTCGCCGGCGACGGCAACCTGCCCTACGATCATCTTCGAAAGCGAGGCCTCTCTCGCGACCGCGGTTGCGTCCGAGCGGTCCAGATCTCCGGAGGCGATGCCGAGCCTCGTGGCCACGTCGTGAATTCTCTGGCGGCTCACGACGGGGATCTCCGGCGAGGAAGCGATCTCGTACGTGACGAGCTCGGTGAGCATCCGGGCCGTCTTCCGGGAGTCGGCGGGATCGGACAGGTTCTCGAAGTAGAGGACCCCGACCGCGTCCCTGACGGGAGCGCTGCCGTCCCGATAGAGGAACAGCGCGACCGCGACGGCGGAGGCGGCGGCCGCGCCGAGCAGCAGCCAGGACCTCGATGCGGGTCGCCCCTTGAAGTACGCCGGAGCGCCCGCGGCGTCGGCGGATGGTCGGGCGGCACGTACGTCCCTCGCCAGATCCTCCATGTCCGGATAGCGCTCCGCTGCGTTCTTGCGCATCGCCCGGCCGACGACGCTCGCGAGCGCGGACGGCACGTCCGGCCGCAGTCTCTCGAGGGGCTCGGGCTCTCCGTGGAGAAGGTGATCCAGGACCTGCGCCGGCGTCGCTCCGCGGAACGCCGCGCGTCCGGAAAGGAGCTCGTAGAGAAGGCATCCGAAGGAGAACACGTCGCTCCGCCGGTCGACGGCTTCGCCGAGCGCCTGCTCCGGCGCCATGTAGGCGATGGTTCCGACGATCATTCCCGCCTGGGTGAGGCGGGCGAGAGTGTCGCCTTCGGAGGTGACCGCGAGGGGCATCTCCTTCGCGAGTCCGAAATCGAGGATCTTCGGGATTCCGAGGCTGGAGATGACGACGTTCGCCGGCTTCAGGTCGCGGTGGACGATTCCACGTCCGTGAGCGTGGGACAGCGCGGACGCGAGCTGGAGCCCGATCTCGAGAGCGCGCTCGACCGAGAGCGCCCCCTCGCGCTCGAGGAGAGCTTCGAGGTTCTCGCCCTCGACGTACTCGAAGGCGATGTAGTCGAGCCCGTCCTCCTCACCGATCTCGTGGATCGTGGTGATGTTCGGATGATTCAGGCGCGAGCAGGAACGGGCTTCGCTCAGGAAGCGCTCTCGAAATCCGGGCGACGACGCGAGAGAAGGCGAGAGAACCTTCAGGGCGACTTCGCGCGAAAGCCGGGGGTCATGCGCGAGGTAAACCGCGCCCATCCCCCCGCGTCCGAGCAGTCGCTCCAGGCGGTAAGGGCCGAGGTTCTGTCTGTCCATCCGCGGCCAATCCTCCTCGACCGCTTCGGAACTCTCCGTGGGGCAAGCATATCATCCTTTGCCAGCCCGGACTTTACCAGCCCCGGACGGGCCTCCACTCGTCCACCGCGGCATCGCCTCGAAACACATGGTAGCGGTCGAAAAGGGCAGCGGACAGGCAGGAGTGGTTGGGTACGATGCGGAGCTTGGAGCCCACGGGCAATGCGCCGTAATCGAGCGGGGCCAGGCCCTGGATCTTTCCATGCTCCTGCGAGATGGACCGGACCCGAAGGGATGCGAAGTGCGTGGTCCCGTCGGCGCTGAACACCTCTCCGTAGCCGCAGTCCGCATCCAGATGCGTCGGCCCTTCATCCCGGGACAGCGCGAGCCCGCCGGCATCGATGAGGATCTCGTTTCTCTCGGGATAGTGGCTCAGGATGCTGGCGAGCACGGTGAACGCCGCGTTCTCGATTCCGCAGCTTCCCACCGCCGCCTGGAAGCGGTCGTAGAACACGTAGTTTCCGGGCCGCGCTTCCGTGACTCCCTGAAGGGAGTCCCCGAGAGAAATGGTAGGGGTGGACCCGACGCTGATTTCGGGAGGCGGCGCGCCCGCGCGGATCAGCTTGTCGGCGAACCGTGCCATCACGCTTCGCTCGGTCTCGGCCACGGCTTTGATCTCTTCGGGATTGGTCGAATGGTACGAGTGTCCGGCATGGGTCAGGATCCCGCGGAAATCGACCTCCGCCGACCTCGCCATGCGAAGGGCGAGAGCGACGCTCCTCTCGCTTTCGGGATCGACTCCGGCGCGGTGGTAGCCGCAGTCGACCTTCAGGAACGAGGAGAGGCGGACTCCCTTCGCGCGGGCGCAGGCGGACATCTCCTCGAAAGCGGACTCGTGGTCGAGAAGTAGATGAAGGGAGTCGAGGGAACGGCCGATCTCTACCGCCTCCTCGAGGCGGGAGACGGCGATGGGGACGGCATAGGTGATGTCCCGGAACCCGGCGGCGGCGAAGAAGCGGGCCTCGGCGAGGGTCGAGACGGTGATGCCCCCGAAGTGCCCTCGAATCTGGAAGCGCGCGGCCTCGACGCACTTGTGCGTTTTCACATGCGGCCTCAGCTTCGCGCCGAGATTGCGCACGCGCTCGGAGATGCGTGAGGTGTTGGCTTCGAGTCGATCGAGGTCGACGAGGGCGGCGGGCGTCCGTATCTCGTTCCAGAACATGTCGAGAATATACTACCCCTCGTGACCTCCGGCCGCGCTCCAATCGTCGAGCGTCAGCTCGGCCGACTGAACCAGGGCCTCGCGCTCCTCGCCGAACGGAACCCTTTCTACGGCAGGAAGCTCGAAGATGTGCGGCTTCCGCTTCCATCGATGGTCGACTTCCGGCGTCTTCCGTTCACGACCAAGACCGAGCTCGCCTCCGACCAGGCGGCGAGCCCGCCCTACGGAACCAACCTTACGTACGACCCCGCGGAGTACACGAGGATTCACTCCACCTCGGGAACCACGGGACGGCGCCTCAAGGTCCTCGATACCGAGGAGACCTGGGCCTGGTTCACGCGCTGCTGGCGGGAAATCTATCGGGCCTTCGGCGTCGGGCGAGGGGATCGGGTGTTCGCTGCCTTCGGCTTCGGCCCGTTCGTGGGCTTCTGGGCGGGATTCGAAGCCGCCCATCAGATCGGGGCCCAGGCCATCCCCGGCGGCGCCCAGAGCTCCCTGCAGCGACTCGACGCGATCCTCGATTGCCGCGCGACGGTTCTCCTGTCCACGCCTACCTACGCTCTCAGACTCGCGGAGGTCGCGCGGGAGAACGGTATCGACATCGCGGGAAGCTCGGTCCGCGCCACGATCCACGCGGGCGAGCCGGGCGCCAGCATCCCGGCGACCCGGAGCCTGATCGAGGCGGCGTGGGGCGCGCGCGCGTGGGATCACGCCGGTTTGAGCGAAGTGGGGGCGTGGGGTTACGAGTGCCCCGCGAGCGAAGGGATGCATGCGCTCGAGTCCGAGTTCGTCGCCGAGGTGCTGGAGGTCGGAGGCGACGCCGAAGTCGGCGAGGACGAGACCGGGGAGCTCGTGCTCACGAATCTTGGACGATGGGCGGCTCCCGTCGTGCGCTACCGCACCGGCGACCTGGTTCGGGTTCGCTCGACTCCCTGCGATTGCGGAAGCGGGTTCGTGCGATTCCCGGGGGGAGTTCTCGGTCGAGCCGACGAAATGGTCACGGTGAGAGGGGTCAACGTCTACCCCGCGGCCGTCGAGAGTATCGTCCGCGAAGAGACCGCGATCTCGGAGTTTCAGATCGAGATCTTCGAACGCCGCCGCATGTGGGAGATGCGGGCCGCGATCGAGCTGATGGAGGGACCGAAGCCCGAAGAGGTGAAATCGCGGCTCGAGAAAGAGCTGCACCGCCGTCTCGGTCTCCGCGCCGAGGTCTCGCTCGTTCCCGCGGGAAGTCTTCCTCGCTTCGAGCTGAAAGCCCGGCGGTTCCGAATCCAGCGGGAGGGATCACGAAATGAAACGTGAGCCCGATGGAGAAACCCCACGGCCTCTCCTCTCCCCCGATCGCCTCTGACTGGCAAGAAACCAAGCGAACACAGTGCTTTACCCCCTCATCGGCTAGCTGGAACGCTTCTTGAAGGTCCCTGCTGGCGCCGGAAGTCCGAACCAGGGAGTGGGGTGCCATGTCCGCCACGCAATCGCACATCGTCGACGTCTTCCAGCAATACACGCGTCTCTACAAGATCCGAAACGAGACCGGCGGGCGCCTGAGTCCGGAGCTCCACAAGGAATGGGTCGAGGTCACGTTCACGCTCGACAGCATCTTCTCCGGACTCTACCGTCCCGACGCGCGGCCGAACGAGACCACGTCCATCGCGGCCGCATCGGCTCCGCGGCGACTCCGCGAGAAGATCCCCGTCGATTTTCTTCGCGTTCCCGCGGATGCGGACGTGCTCTGTGAGACCCGCGACAACTTTTTCTCGGGGAAGCTCCAGGACATCAGCGTCGGCGGCGCTTACGTGCACTCCATGGTTCCGTTCCGAGTCGATTGGCCCGTGCGGTTGACGTTCTGCACGTTTCGGGATCGCGAGCCCCTCGAGCTCGAAGCCCGCATCGCATGGAGCAACCCCGGCGGCGTCCGCAAGCAGGGGCTCCCGGAGGGCGCCGGAGTCCAGTTCACGAACTGCGACCCGCGCTCGCGGGCGCAGCTCAAGGACTACGTGTACGAGCTCGTCGAGGAGACGCTGACTCGCGCGAACCTGCTCTGAAACGGGCGCCCGGCGGACCGGCGCCGTCATCGTGGCATGACAGGCGGGTTCACTCGATGTCGGCCGACTGCGCGGCTTGCCACAACTCGTCGTACTTGGCGCGAACGAACGCATCCAGCGAGTCGGCCAGGTCGCGAGGGAGAGACAGTGCCCGAACCAGTTCCAACACGTCGGCGAGGTCCTTCAGCCGATGCGGGGCGCTGATCCCCGACGCGAGTTTCAGCTCGATCAGCTTCGCGAGCGGCAGAAGCGCCACGCGCCGGCCCCGAACGGCGACTTCGGCCGGGTCGGGAAACGCCACCGGCTTTGGCTTACCGTCTCCCGGATACTCCCCGGTGAGCAGAAAGTCGATGTCGACGCCCGTCTCGGTGTCCCGCAGTCCGCGGCTTCCTGGGAACCTCTCCCCGTAACCCAAACCCAAGACCTTCGTTTTAAATGTGCGTAGGCCGTCTCTGGTCAGCAAGACATTGACGTCCACCGTGACGCGCCGATATCCACACTCGTTGAGCGCCAGGGCTCCCACGACGGCGTAAGGAATTCCCTTCTCGTCGAGCACCCGCGCGAGCCGCTCCAAGGCGCGCTGGACATCGGCCTCGCCCGTGAAGAACCTCCTGGCATGTTCGACGCCCGCCCAGAAAGCGTTCTCGCGGTCGAGGGGCAGCACCTCAGCCATAGATTTCATGTTACGGCAAGCGCGTCTCGGCGCGCGAACGTGAATTTTCGGAAGGATGACCGCGGCCCGCTGGACGACTCGGTGGGAACCAGTATCGAGCCGGCACATCAGCGAACGCTCGCAGGAGTCGTGCAATTGGATGCAAGCACCGTCTTGGTTCTCGTTCTCAACTCGGCCGCGTCGCCAACCTTTGCGGTTCCGCTGTTTCATAGGTACGACCAGCGCGAGTCTGACGACGTGCCGTCCGGCTGGGGCCGTTCTCTCTCAAGCGCGGAAGCGCGCTCTCTCGGATGCGGGCCCCCGGAATCTCTCTGTCCCCGTCGGATTCCAGGTAGAATTCCTTGCGATGTCGACCGGCTCGCTCCTCGTGAAGGACTGGATCACCGCCGCTCTCCTGCAAGCGGAGAAGTCCTGGAACGAAGGCGGCATTCCCATCGGCTCCGTTCTCGTCGACTCCTCGGGAACGGTCGTCGCCGCCGGGCACAACGAGCGCGTCCAGACCGGCGACCCCACGGCGCATGCGGAAATGGTCGCGATGCGACGGGCGGGAAGGCGCCGCGACTGGCGCGACCTGACTCTGGTGTCGACGCTCAGCCCCTGCTCGATGTGCTCCGGAACCGCGGTTCTCTACCGCATTCCCCTGGTGATCATCGGAGAGAACCGGACGTTCCGGGGCGAGGAAGAGTGGATGAAGAGCCACGGAATCCAGATCCAGGTTCTCGACGACTCGCGCGCCGCCGCCTGGATGGAGCGGCTGAAGCGCGAAAAGCCGGATCTGTGGGCGGAGGACATCGGCGAATGAGCTACATCCGGAAGGAACTGTTCCGATTCTTTCGGGATCTATCGAAGAACAACGACCGCGACTGGTTCCTGAAGAACAAGCCGCGCTACGAGCGCGAGGTGAAAGAGCCGCTCCTTCAATTCATCTCCGACTTCGGCCCTCACCTGCGCCGCATCAATCCCCACCTCGTCGCCGACCCGCGGCCCGTGGGCGGGTCGCTCTTCCGCATCCATCGCGACGTTCGTTTCTCGACGGACAAGAGCCCTTACAAGACCCACGCCGGCGTGCGGTTTCCGCACGAGGAGAGCAAGACCGTCCACGCGCCGGGCTACTACCTCCACCTTGAGCCGGGTGCGATCTTCGCTGCAGCCGGCATCTGGCACCCCGACCCGGTGACGCTCAAGAAGGTTCGAGATGGGATCGTCTCCGATACTTCCGGCTGGAAGCGGGCGACGTCTCCGGCCCGGCGGGGGAGGTGCAGCCTGGGAGGCGACTCGTTGAAGAAGGTCCCGAGGGGCTACGACCCGGAACACCCGTTCGCCGAGGATCTGAAACGGAAGGACTTCATCGCCTACATCCCGTTCACCGAGGCGGATGCCTGCGCCGGTGATTTCATGAAGCGATTCGGCGCCGCCTGCGGCTCGATGAAGCCGATTCTCGGTTTCTTGAGCCGGGCTGTCGGCGCTTCCTGGTAGGCGAGCTAGGGCTCGAGAGGCTGCCGGACGATCAGGTGCTCCTCGACCACCTCGCCGTTCAGGAGATGCCGCTGGATGATCGCTTCGAGCACCGGAGGGTCACAGCCCGCATACCAGGCGCCTTCGGGATACACCACGGCAATGGGCCCGCCCTCGCAAATGCGGAGGCAGTTCGCCTTGTTCCGCTGGATTCCGCCCTGCTCCGAGAGCCCAAGCTCCTTCAGCCGCCTCTTCAGGTAGTCCCAGGCCGCGAGAGAACGTTCCTTGTCCGAGCACTTGGGCTTCGTCTGATCGCAGCAAAGAAAGATGTGGCGTCTCGTCGAGGGGATTCCTTTCGACTCCGCCTTCTGCCGTTGTGAGTCCTTCGAGACTTCACTCATGCGAAGGTCCTGACCAGTCCCACGACGACGCCCTGGAGCTCGACCGAAGAGGGATCGGCGACGATCGGGGTGAAGCGCTCGTTCGCGGGACGGAGCTCCACTTTTTCCCCCTGGCGGTAGAAACGCTTCACCGTCGCCTCCCCGTCCACCAGGGCCACCACCGTCTGTCCGAGCTCCGCATCTTCCCGGCGCTGCACCACCAGGAGGTCTCCGTCCCGGATTCCGTCCTCGATCATGCTGTCGCCCCGAACGCGCAGGGCGAAGTGCTCCCCTCGCCGCAGCATCGCCTCCGGCACGTCGACCGTCTCGTCGATCTCCTCCGACAGCAGCGGCTTTCCCGCCGCCACCGAGCCCACGAGGGGAAGAGCCGCGGCCCGATGGATTTCCTCCGCCTCGACGATCTCGAGCGCGCGCTTCTGGTTCTTCCACGGCGAGCGGATGAACCCTTTGCGATGGAGCTGCAGCAAATGCTTCCGCGCCGAGTTGAGCGATGCGAAGCCGAACTCGCGCCGGATCTCGTCGTAGGAGGGCGGCATGCCGTGCTCGCGGCGATAGTCTTTCAAATACTGCAAGACGGCTCTTTGCTTGGGGGTTAAGTCCATGGAACGGAGATTAGGTGCAAGTATGGTATAAATCAACCACAAGATATTGCATTTTCAAGCCCGGCCAACCCCCAAGGGTTGCGCAGTGACCGCGGGAAGGAACCCGTGTTTCAACTGTATTCAGGAGCGGAGGTGATCTTCGATGGATCCCCGCTACTACCAGATCGCGACGCTTCTCTCGCTTCTAGTCTGGGGGCTCTTCGGGCTCCGGTTCGACATCCGGTGGGACGTCGCCTTCGTCGTCGTGGTCACGGCCCTCTCGACCCAGTACCTCGCGAGCCGGGCGGCGGGACTCCGTTTCGAAATGAAGAGCGCCCTCATTTCCATCCTTTCCCTCTGTCTCCTTCTCCGCACCAACTACCTGACGCTCGCCCTGGCCGCCGCCGTTTTGACCGTCGGAAGCAAGTTCCTTCTTCGAATCGACGGCCGGCACGTCTTCAACCCCACGAACTTCGGGATCGCCGTGACGATGGCGGCGACGGGTTCGGTCTGGGTATCGCCCGGTCAGTGGGGCACGGGGGCGTTCTTCGCATTCCTCATGGCCTGCCTGGGAGGACTGGTGATCCATCGCGCCGCGCGCAGCGACGTCACCTACGCTTTCATCGCCTTCTACGCGACGGCGCTCTTCGGCCGCGCGATCTGGCTCGGTGATCCGCTCTCGATCCCGCTCCATCAGATGCAGAACGGCGCCCTCCTCCTGTTCTCGTTCTTCATGATCTCCGACCCCAAGACCACTCCGGAATCGCGGGCGGGACGGATTCTCTTCGCGCTCTCCGTCGCCCTCGGCGCCGCGTACGTGCAGTTCGTCCTCTTCCGCCCCAACGGCCTCATCTGGTCTCTCGCCATCGTCTCGATGACGACGCCTCTCTGGAACCGGCTCCTTCCGGGAAGGCGTTACGAGTGGAGCCCCCGTCAAGCCGCTCCCCCCATCGTCGAAAGGAGCTTCGCATGAAACGCCTGCTGCTCGTCTGGAGCGCCGCAATCCTCCTGGCCCTCACGTTCCTCCACCCCGGCGTCCGCGCCTTCTGCGGCTTCTACGTCGCGAAGGCCGACGCGCGGCTCTTCAACCGCGCATCCCAGGTGGTCCTCGTCCGCACCGACGACAAGACCGTCCTCACGATGGCGAACGACTTCAAAGGGGATCCGAAAGAGTTCGCGGTGGTGATTCCCGTCCCCACCTTCCTCGAGCGCGATCAGATCCACGTCACCGAGATGAAATACGTCGACCACCTCGACGCCTTCACCGCCCCCAGGCTCGTCGAGTACTTCGACGAGGATCCGTGCAGGCCGGCCGTCGTCTACGAGCAAGCTCTCCCGGCTGCCGCTCCCGCCGACATGGCCGCGCGCCAGCGGGCGAACTCGCTCGGGGTCACGATCGAGGCTTCGTACACGGTGGGGGAGTACGACATCGTGATCCTCTCGGCGAAGGAGTCGAGCGGGCTCACCACCTGGCTCACCGAGAACGGGTACAAGCTTCCTCCCGGGGCTTCCCGCGTCCTTTCGAGCTACATCAAGCAGAACCTGCGGTTCTTCGTCGCCAAGGTGAACCTCGAGGAGCAATCGAAGCTCGGCTTCACGTATCTCCGGCCGCTACAGATCGCCTACGAATCGCCGAAGTTCATGCTTCCGATCCGCCTGGGGACGGTCAACGCCGACGGACCTCAGGACCTCCTGCTCTACGCCCTCACCCGCAAGGGACGGATCGAGACCACGAACTACCGCACGGTGAAGCTTCCCACGGGCATGGACGTTCCGGTCTTCGTCAAGAGCGAGTTCGCCTCCTTCTACAAGGCGATGTTCGACGAGCAGGTCCGGAAGGAGGACATGAGGAGCGTCTTTCTGGAGTACGCCTGGGACATGGGATGGTGCGACCCCTGCGCCGCCGACCCCCTCTCGCCCGAAGAGCTCCGCGAGCTCGGTGTCTTCTGGCTCCAGGGGGGCGCCCCGAACGTTTTCGTCACCCGACTCCACGTCCGCTACGACGGCGAGCACTTCCCCGAGGACCTCGTGTTCCAGGAGACCTCCGACCGCGAGAACTTCCAGGGACGCTACGTGCTGAGGCATCCCTATAAGGGCGAAGCGCGGTGCGAAGCAGGTGCGCGGTATCTCTCCGAGCTTCGCGTCCGCCAGGACCGCGAAGCGCAGACCCTCGCGTCTCTCACCGGCTGGGACGTCGCCGAGATCCGCGGCAAGATGAACGTCAAAGGGGACGCCTCCCCGCCCGAGAGCTGGTGGCAGCGCCTGTGGAAGAAGAACTAGCGGCCATGGATGTATTAGATTATCGGGATGAATCGAGCCTATGTCGCACTCGTTTGCTGCCTCGCGTCTCCCGCCGCGGCACAGAACGCGGCGCCGGGAAACGATGCCATCCGAAAAGAAGCGCTCAAAGCCGACCTGTTCTTCCTCGCGTCCGATGAGATGCAGGGCCGGCTCACCGAGGATCCCGGCAATCGCATCGCGGCGCTCTTCATCCGCTCACGCTTCGAGCGGCTGGGGCTGAAGCCAATGGGTCCGGAGGAGTCCTTCTTCCAACCCTACATACTGTCGAAAGCGAGCCTGGCCGAGCCCAACGCCGTCGAGATCGAGGCGGCGTCGGGCTCGGCGCTCGCCTATCGCCTGAAGCAGGACTTCTTTCCTCAGGGCTTCAGCGCCAGCGGGAGCGCGGAGGGTGAAGTCGTGTTCGCCGGCTACGGGATTCGAGCGGGGAAGCTCGGACACGACGACATGAAGGGCGATGCGCTACGCGGCCGGATCGCGCTCGTCTTCGATCACGAGCCGGGAGAGAAGAGCTCGGAGAGCGCCTTCGACGGCGTCGTCACCTCGGAGTACTCGCGCGATCTGCGAAAAGCGCTCTACGCCCAGAGAGCCGGAGCCCTCGCCATCCTCTACGTCGCCGACCTGCACAACCATCCCGGCGAGGTGAACTTCACGGAGCTCGCGGAGCAGGCCTGGCCCGAGACGCCTCGCCGCATGCCTCGACTCTCGCTCGCGCGCTGGACGGACTCGGTGCGCATACCCGCGATCGCCATCTCCCCCGCTCTCGCGGCCGCGATCCTCGAGCCCACGGGGAAGAGCCTCGACGAGCTCGCGCGTCTCGCGGAAGCCCCCGGCGGAGCGGCGCCCGTTCCCGTCCCGTCGCTCCGGGTCGCGGTGAAAGCCGGTGTCGCCCAGGAAGGGATCACCGACCGCAACGTCGTCGCCGCCATCGAGGGAAGCGACCCGCGTTTGAAAGACGAATGGGTCCTGGTCTGCGCGCACTACGACCACGACGGCGCCGACGAAGGACGGATCTTCAACGGCGCCGACGACGACGGATCGGGAACGGTGGCGCTCCTGGCCATCGCCGAGGCCTATGCCGAGGCGGCGCTTCAGGGCTCGCGTCCCCGGAGGAGCGTTCTCTTCGCCGCCTGGAACTCCGAGGAGAGAGGTCTTCTCGGCGCATGGGCCTACGCCGAGAGCCCGCTGATCCCGCTCGAGAGAACCGTCGCCGCTCTGAACATGGACATGATCGGCCGCAACGAAGAGGTGCCCGAGGGCGGCGGGCGTCGCTTCCGCGGTCTCGAAGTCCAGACCGCGGAGTCCAACCGGAACCGCGTCAACATCCTCGGCCACACCTACAGCCGCGATCTCAAGTCGAGAGTCGAGGAGTCGAATCGGATGGTGGAGCTCGAGCTCCTCATGCGCTACGACAACAACGAATCGAACCTCCTAAGGCGGAGCGATCAATGGCCGTTCCTCCAGAAAGGCGTTCCCTCTCTCTTCTTCCACACCGGCCTTCATCCCGACTATCACACCGAGTTCGATCGGCCGGAGAAGATCGAGTACGAGAAGCTCGAGCGCATCGCAAGGCTCGTTCACCAGACGAGCTGGGATCTCGCTTCCGGCGATGGCCGGCCCGCGTTCGACCTCAAGGAGCGCGCCGCGGCGGCGCCCTGAGCCCCACGTGGAGCTCCCGGAGTTCGATCTATCGGACGTTCACGCGGCGGCGTTCTGCCCCACCTGCGGCGCCGGCTATACCGCCGGACGCGAACGGTGCGCCGATTGCGACGAGGAGCTCCTGCCGCGCTCCGAGGTCGAGGCGAAGCTGGCCGCGGCCGGCGAGAACCTCGAATCGTCGATCCCCGACGAGATCGAGTCGCGGGAGACCGCAGTCGAACCGCCGGAGTTCGATCTCTCCGACCCCGATGCCGTCGCCTTCTGTCCGTCCTGCGGGAGCGGCTACCGAGCCGGAGCCTCTCGCTGCACGGACTGCGATTCCGAGCTCGTCCCGCGCTCGTGGGCCGAGACCCGCGCGGGCGAGCGCCGCGTCGACGATGCGCCAGTCCCGCTCGCCGATATCGAGAGCTCTTACCGGGCGCACGTCCTGGGATCGCTCCTGAACGACGAAGGCGTTTGGTTCGCGAACGAAACGTCGAGCTCGGGCGCCGCTCGATTCCTGGTGCATCCGCGCGACCTCGACGTCGCGCGCGACGTGCTTTCGGATCTGGAGCAGTTGCCGGACACTCCCCCGGAGATTCCCGATGAAGAATGATCGGAGTCTCGGACTTATCCACAGGCGTCTGTTCAAAAATTCTGGATAACATGTGGAGAAACTGTGAATTCGTTGTTACTAACGGGTGATACACCAGATGTTGTGAATGAGGTCGCGGCCGACCACAAAAACTTGTTGACGAGCGCATTTCGCGATGGCACGATGCGGCCTGTGTGTGAACCCGAAGCGATCGCCTGGAGGTCGGATTTGCTTATGAAGACGAACGGGATTCTTTGGGTTTGATGGGGAGCGGCGTTCTCGCCGTTTCTGCTTCATCCAGGCCCGGCGCCCCCCGCCGGGCCTTTTTGATTTTCCCTATAATCGGTACGTGACCATGCACGCAATCGAAGGGGCGCGCCGGAAGGACGGCGCAGCCAAGGACGGACTTTCCGCGGGACGCTCGGAGGGCTCGCGGAATCTCCCCCGCGTCGTCGAGGGCCGCGCGCTCATCCTCTGGGATCCGAAGCGCCCCGGGCAGAAGCTCGACGCCATCGACACCGATCAGATCACTCCCGCGGCCGACTGCGTCTCGGAGTCTCTCGAGGCCCTCGACGAGAAGTGGAAGGCGGGCGCGTTTCGCTATCTCGTGCCCGATTTCCGAAAGCGGGTCCACGCGGGCGAGACTTTCGTCATCGCCGGCGATCGCTTCGCCATCGGCTCGTCGCGGGAGATGAGCCCGGCAGGCCTGAAGGCTGTCGCCGAGGAAGCCGGGCTCGATCTGGTCGTGGTCTGCGCTGACAACATGGGAGACATCTTCCGGCGCAACGCCTTCAACCTCGGGCTCGAGGTGGTGCAGTCCAAAGAGGCGGTCCGCGACGCGAAGGACGGCGACCGATTCTCCTACGACCGCGAGACCCGGAGACTCACCAATCTTACCCAGGGAAAGACCTATGAGCCCCTGGCGCTGACGCCGAAGGAAGACGAGATCCGGAGAACCGGGGGTATCTTCGCCGTAGGAAGGCGCGAGCTCGCGAGCTCCATCTCCCGCACCGTCCGGATCGAATGGCCCGACGGGAAGACCGCGAAGCATCTCACCACGACCGAGCAGATCGCCTGGGCGCATCGAGTCGACAAGGACGCCGAGGTGAAGCCCGGCGCTACCCTCAGAGTCTACGCCGACCTCCTGCCGGCCTCCGACGGCACCGCGCCCTTCGCCATCCATACCTTCAATCAAATCACCGGCGGTGACACGATCTATCCACGGCAGGCCGCGGTCGCGAACGATCACTTCGTGTTCACCGGTGTCGAGGCGGACGACCGGCAGACGTCGATCGGCCGCGATTTCGCGCGGAAGAACCGGATGGAGAGGCCGTACTACGCGACTCCCGGTGACGGAATCTTCCACTTCTACTTTCCCGAGCAGGGCCTCATCCTCCCGGGACAGTTCGTTCCCGGTGCCGACTCCCACAGCCGCGCCTACGGGGCCTACGGCGCCGTCGGAATCGGTGTGGGCTCGACCACCCTCGGATTCGGCTGGTCGACGGGCTACATCTATTTCACTCTCGCGCCCGCGCGGCGCGTCGTCTTTCGGGGTGCCCTCGAGCCCTGGGTCTCGGGGAAGGACGTCGTACTGGCCCTTCTCGAGCGCTGGGGAGAGAAGCAGTCGCAGGGCATGTCGGTCGAGTTCGTCGACGAGGGAGGAGCCCTCGGCATCGCCTACCGCAACACCATCTGCAACATGATGGCCGAGGGGGAGGCGCTGAACGGAATCTTCGCCGCCGACGACGTGACCTACGAATGGTATCGCTCCAAGGGCAGGACCGATCTCCCCTACCCGCGCATCCAGCCGGGCGCTCTCGCCGGCTACGCAATCGACGAAAGCCTGGATCTCTCCTCCATCCGCCCCATGATCGCGAAACCCTACTCGCCGGGAAACGCGTTTCCCGCGGCCGAGGTGGCGAAGGAGCGGGTCTCGTTCGACAAGGCCTACATCGGATCCTGCACCAATGGAAGCTACGACGATCTCCTCCAGGCGGCGCTGATCCTGCGCGCGGCCCGCGAAGCCGGACGCGCCCAAGTGCTCCGGCCGCTCGTGGTATTCCCAGGTTCGGGCGGCGTCAAGCGGGACATCGAGAAGCCCGACCCCCGTCTCGGCGGAGAGTCGATCGCCTCGGTGCTGAGCTCGGTGGGCGGGCGGATTCGGGATTCCTGGTGCGGCCCCTGTTTCGGCCAGGGGCCCGACGCACTCGCCCCGGGCGAGACGGCCATCACGTCCTTCAATCGCAACTGGCGAAACCGGATGGGGGTCGGAGGCCTCGGGTATCTCGCGAGCCCGGCGGTGGTCGCCTCCTCCGCCCTCGTCGGCTACATGGCGCCGCCCACCGAGCTCGGGCTCGAATGGGATCCCGAGAAATTCGGCGTCTGATGGCGAAGAACTTCGTTCCCGCCGACCACCAGCTCCCGCTCCCGGTGGACCAGCTCATCTCGACATCGAAGCCCGGCGAGGAAGCGGTGCCGATGGACGTCCTCTTCGTGGGGGCCGGGCCCGCGGGCCTCGCGGGCGCCATCGAGCTCGCGCGCCTCGTCAAGAACGATCCGTCCCTCGGGCCGATCGAGATCGGCGTTCTGGAGAAGTCGGAGGAGCTCGGACAGCATTGCCTGTCGGGCGCCGTGGTGAATCCCATCTCCTTCCGCCAGCTCTTCCCCGAGCTCCGGGACGAGGACTTCCCGTTTCGCGCCCCCGTCGATCGCGAGCGCGTCTACCTCGTCACCGAGTCCAACTCGATACGCCTTCCCACCCCTCCGACGATGGCGAACCATGGCAACTACCTGGCTTCCGTCAGCGAGATCGTCCGATGGCTCGGGACCCGGGCCACGGATCTCGGAGTGAACCTGTTCACCGGGTTTCCCGCGGACTCGCTCCTGGTGGAGGAGGAGCGGGTCATCGGCGTGCGTACTGCGCCCGCGGGTCTCACCCGCGAGGGAAAACCGGGGCCGGCCTACGCGCCTCCGACGGACGTCACCGCGAAGGCGACGGTGCTCTCGGAGGGAACGCGCGGACCGCTCACCCAGGCCTACCTGAGCTGGCGGAAGATCGCGTCGCCCAATCCACAGATCTTCGCCCTCGGCGTCAAGGAGCTCTGGGAAGTGAAACGGCCCCTCGACGCCGTGATTCACACGCTCGGATGGCCGCTTCCTCGAACCGCGTTCGGCGGAAGCTTCTTCTATCCCCTCGGGCCGAACCTGGTCGCGATTGGAATCGTCGTCGGCCTGGACTACCGGGAATCCTCGCTGGACGTCCACGGACTCCTGCAACGATTGAAGACCCACCCGCTCTTCCGCCCTTACCTCGAGGGAGGAGAGATGGTCGAATGGGGCGCGAAGACGATACCCGAGGGCGGGTACTACTCGCTTCCCGAGAGGATGTCGGGCGACGGCCTGCTGATCGCGGGCGACGCCGCGGGCTTCGTGGACGTTCCCTCGCTCAAGGGAATCCACTACGCGATGAAGTCCGGGATGCTCGCCGCCCGGACCCTCTACGATGCGCTGAAGAAGAACGACACGTCGAAGTCGGTCCTCCAGTCCTACGATTCGGCGATCCGGGAGAGCTTCATACGCTACGACCTCTATCGCACGCGCAACATGAGACTCGCGTTCAAATCCGGTTTCTACGCCGGAGGTCTCAAGGCCGGTCTCATGACCGTGAGCCGCGGAGCGCTGCTCGGCTCCCGGATTCCAGTCGAGGAGGACGCTCGCGAGCCGAAGACGGTCACTCCGTCGAAGGAGCTCAAGCCGGACGGCAAGCTGACGGTCTCGAAGCTCGACGGAGTCTTCCGTTCGGGCAACAACACCAGGGACGACGCTCCTTCGCACCTCCTCGTCGAGGAGAACCTTCCTCTCGAAGTCCAGAGGCTCTACGTCGATATGTGCCCCGCCGGAGTCTACGAGCAGCAGGACGGGAAGCTCGTGGTGAACGCCTCGAACTGCGTCGACTGCAAGGCCGCCGACGTGCTCGGCCCGCGCTGGAGGCCGCGCGAGGGCGGCGCGGGAACGAAGTACAAGAGGATGTGACCCAAGCCCATGCGTCTTCCCCCGGCACTGATTCTCGTCGCCGTCGCGGCCTGCGCTCCCGAGAGTCACGTGGCGGAATCGACCGCGGCCCCTCCCCCCGTCCTCACCTTCGAGATGCAGTCCCGGGAGATGACCTCCGAGGACTGCGTCGCCGGGAGCGAGGGCTGCACCTATATCCGGTTCGACTACCCCACCATCGTCGAAGCGCCCGTCGGTGCGAAGGTCGAGGCGGTGGCTTCCGCCATAAACGGATTCCTCGAAGCGCCGCTTCATCCGGATGAGCCGCCGACGAGCGTCAACGCGCTCATGGCCCGGTTCCTCTCGGACTACGCGGCGTTCAAGGCGGCCCAGCCGACGTCGGCGCAGACCTGGTTTATCGAGCGGAAGGCGTTCGTTCTGAGGAGCACGCCGAGTCTATTGAGCCTCAGCTTCTCGGAGCGGTCGTACCTCGGAGGGGCTCACGGCTTGGCGACGGTCCACTACTTGAACCTCGACCCCGTGACCGGCGCGAAGAAAGTGCTGACCGACCTGCTCGTGGAAGGAGCTCTCCCCGAGGCCATCGCTCTCGCGGAGTCGCGCTTCCGCGAGGTTCGGGGCGTCGCCGAGGGCACGACGCTGAAAGATGCCGGGTTCACCTTCGAGAACGACACCTTCGTCCTCTCCGACAACTTTGCGCTGCGAGACGACGGGCTCGCCTTCTACTACAACCCCTACGACGTCGCCCCCTATGCGCTCGGGCCCACCGAGATCGTGCTGAGTCCCGACGAAGCCCGTCCCCTGTTGAAGCCCGCGTACGCCCTGAAGAAAAGCACGACACCCTAATATTTCTTCTTTGCGTCTTTGCGTTCTTCCCCGGTTTTAGACCGGGACCACCTTCGCGCCGCAGCGGGAACAGTGCGGCCGCCTTTGTCCCACCCGCCCGATCCATTCGCAGGACGGGCAGCGTCCTTCGAAGTAGCCCTGATTGATGTCTTCGAGGAGCGGCTTGTGACGGAGGTAGTGGAGCACCACTCTCTTGTAGTTCTTGAGGGCGTCCGCCGAGGTCGCGTCGCGGTCGATCTCGATACCCATGGCATCGGCGGTGTTCGGTTCCTTGCTGAGGAGGACGCGGCGAACCGTCCCGGTCAGCGCGAAGGGCGGCGCGACCTCGGGGTACCCGTCGAAGCCGATGCTCACGCGGTCCCCCACCTGGACCGGCGTCGTCGATTCCACCGCGAGCCCCGGAAGGTTGACGTCGCGAACGCGGGCGTCTCGGATCTCCCGGTCGTTCACCTTGATTCGTACGGAAATGGGGAGCGGCAGGCGCCTGCCGGAGCGCCGCTCCGGCTTCGCGCCCGGCCGCGCGGTGACGGCCGGCGGAGCCTTCTCCTTGCTGAATAAACCCATGGCGCACCTCCAGCGGGGAAACTGCGCCAGGACCAGACGGATTATAGGATCGCCGAGGCGCCAGGGGCCAGCGTCCCCCGGATGCCGCAGCAAGAGGTTCGCGCTAAAGTAGCTCGTATGAAGCGATTTCGATTCTTACTCGGCACCCTCGCCCTTTTCACCCTAAGCTGTGCGCAGGACTCCCCGACCGCTTCGTCGGCGCGCGTAGTCGACGCGGGGTCCTCGTTCGGTTTCTGCATCGGCCCTTGCCGCACCGAGCTGCAGCTTTCCGGCGAGTCCCTCGCGGTTCGGGTGACGGACCGCACCGGCAATCAGGCGATCGCCCAGAACCGCGGGCGCCTCACGTCCCGAGGCTCGGCCCGCCTCGCGGGTCTATCCGCCTCGCTTCCCGACAATCTCCTCGAGCAGTACGGGTGTCCGGATTGCGCCGACGGCGGCGCCTCCTGGCTGACGGTCGCCCGCGAGAGCGGGACGCGAAAGACGGAGTACGAGTACGGCAAACCGCCTTCGGAGCTCGCGGCAATGGACGAGTTCCTCGCGAGCGTGATGCAGGCCCTTCGCGAGTGCCGGGAGACGTCCGACGTGGCCCTCGAGGCCGGCTGCACTCCTACTTGAGCTCGTTGAGGGGTCCGCGGCGAGCCTGAAGGGATCCGCTTGGCGCAGACTCCGTCCTGGCACGCCTGGTACGGGGTCGTCCTCCTTCTCGGCGTCTACGTCAATTCCTTCATCGATCGCACGATCCTCACCCTTCTGATCGGCCCCATCCGCGAGACGACGGGCATGAGCGACAGCCAGGTGGGCTTCCTCATCGGGCCTGCATTCGCGATCTTCTACACCATCGCCGGGCTTCCCCTGGGCTGGCTAGCCGACCGCGTGAGCCGCGTCTCCCTCATCGTCGTGGGACAGGCTTTCTGGACCCTGGCCTCGTTCAGCTTCGGCCTCGCCCGCAGCTTCGCGGCGATGGCCCTCGCCCGCATCGGCGTCGGCGTCGGCGAGGCGACGCTGTCCCCGGCGGCGTATTCGATCATCGCGGATCTCTTCCCGCTCGAGCGGCTCGCGCGCGCGCTGTCCGTTTACTCCATGGGAATCCACCTGGGTGGCGGGCTCGCCTCCGTCCTCGGGGGCTTCGTCATCGAGTGGGCGGGCGACGCCACTTCGATTCACCTTCCCCTGATGGGCGATCGCTACGTCTGGCAGGTGGTGTTCTTCGCGGTCGCGGCGCCCACGATCCCGCTCACGATTCTGCTCCTCACGACGTTCCGGGAGCCGAAACGTCGGGAGAGCGCCGTGAGGGGCGAGGCGGTCCCGGTCTCGACCGGAGACTTCTTTCGCTATTTCCGAGCCAACGCCGGCGCCTTTCTCTGCCACAACTTTGGTTTCGGATTGCTCGCGCTCTCGGGCTACGGCGCCCTCGCCTGGATTCCCGAGTTCTTCGTGCGCATTCACGGCTGGGACCGCGCCTTCGTGGGAAAGGTCGTGGGGCTCAACTCGATGATCGTGGGGGTCGCCGGCCTCTACTTCGGAGGCTTCGTCGGCGATCTCCTCGCGCGCCGCGGTCGAACCGATTCGAAGATCCTGGTGGGCCTTCTCGCCGTCGTCGTCTGGCTGCCCTTCGGGGTGTTCCTTCCGTTCGCCTCCACCGGGGCTCGGGCGTTCGCTCTCTGGATCCCGATGACCTTCGCCGCGGCCATGCCCTGGGGAGCGGCGGCCGCCGCGATCCAGGAGGCCGTTCCGAACCAGATGCGCGGCCAGGCCGCGGCGATCTTTCTCTTCGTCATCAACCTGGTGGGGCTCGGCCTGGGCCCGCAGATCCTTCCGCTGGTGACCGACTACGTCTTTCGAGACGGGATGCAGATTCACCTCTCGCTCCTCACCGTCACCGTGACCGCCGAAGCGGGGGCGTTCGCGCTTCTTCTCCTCGCCCTTCCGCGATTCCGGCGGGCGATTGCTTACCGCGACCGCTGGATGAGCGAGCGCGCGGTGTGAGCCTCGAGCGAACGAGCTTCTCTTCTCCGACCTCCGCGGAAGAATTGGCCGAACTAGGACCCCGTTCGAAGGGACTTCGATAGGTGCGTGAAGGCGACGGTCTGCTCGATGGTCTCCGTGCTGCCGTCGGAACCGACGACGGTGAGCCGGATCATCCGTTCGAACGGCCGGAACGCGAAGCACTCCGTGTTCCCCGACCAGTTGTGCTCGATCTCGGGGCCAGCGGTGGTAACGGACTCGTCGTCGTCGGGAGATTGGGGACTGCCCTCGAAGAACCAGCGGTACTCACGAATGGTTCCCGCCGAGCAGGAGGCGTTGAACGAAACCGAGCAGGGGAGCATCTCGTCCACGAAGGGAAGGTGCTCGAAATTGAAGCAAGCCAAAAGCTTCGTGCGCACTCGAAGCTCTTTGGTGGCGGTCGAGTTCATTCCATGGTCCTCGACTCGGAGCTCGACCACGTAGTCTCCAGGCTCGCGGTACTTGACCTGGACTCGGGGGCCGGTCTGCGTGCGTCCATCCCCTAGTTGCCATTGATAGATAGCTTCGGAGCTCACGCTGGTGGAGCAGCCGGCATCGAGGGCGATCACCTCGCCTTCCATGACTTGTGGAGGGTTGGGGTCGGTGGTGAAACAGGCCGTTGGGTCGCTGGAGCCGCCGGATGAAACCGGAGGTATCGTCTCCGTTGGGCTCGGGGCAACGGGAGAGTCGTTGCAGCCGAAGACCCCCAGAAGACCGAGTCCGAGGAACAGCGCACTCACCCATTTACGATCATCGCGTGGAATTGCCATGGCGAAAATTCCTTCCTTCCGTAGCAGCAAGATTCGCTGCAATTCCCGGGCCACCGAAGGGAAGGAGAGCTGCGAAGGGAGAAGTCGTTCGTTCGCCTGGGTTAGCGACGTGCGCCCGGGAGCCAGCGAGGTTGGGTCGGGCTGATTCCCCGCGAGTTCGTTGCCGAGTTTCGTGAGACCACCAGAAGAACTTGCACGCTTGCTTGGGGAGGGTCTCAGGGAACGGCGCGCGCCTGGGCGCTGTCGCTCTCGCTTTCCCGTTCCCGGACTCGGGTGCTCGCGATCCTCACCGAATCAGTCGCGCCTCAACGCCCTCCCCGGGCGCGCTCCCGTGATCTCTCCGTCGCGAAGCACGAAGACCCCGTTCACCAGGACGTGGCGCGCCCCGATGCGTACTGGTGCGGGTTTCCGAAATCCGCGGGGTCGGAAACCCGTTCCCGGTCGAGGACGGCGATGTCCGCGCGGGCGCCCACGCGAATCCGGCCGCGGTCGGAGAGGGAGAGGCGATCGGCGGGAAGGCTGGACATCTTCCTCACGGCTTCCTCGAAGGACAAGAGCTCGCGCTCGCGGCTGTAACGGGCAATCACCCGCGCGAAGGTTCCATAGCTCCGCGGATGAGGGACACCCTCACCGGGAGCGACGATCCCTCCGTCGGAGGCGACCATCGTCTGGGGATGAAGAAGGATGCGCTCCACGTCTTCCTCGGCCATCGCATGGAAGATCCCCGAGAAGCCGCCTTTCTCCTGGAGCTCGAGGGAGAGGTCGGCGGCCTCCTCCAGCGTGACCGGCCGGCCGCGGTCGCGCAGGATGTCGGCGAGACTCTTGCCGTCGAGGGAGGGGTCCCAGCGGCAGCGGGCCACCACCACGTTCTTCGCGTCGCCTCCGCCGCGATCTTCCCTCAGGTTCTTCAGAACCGCCTCGCGGATCCGCCCGCGCTCCTCGGGATTCCGGAGCCGCGCGAGCTGTTCCTCGGGGGTGCCCTCGAGGCTCCAGGCCGGGAACAGGATCGAGAGCGACGTGCTCGACGCGGTGTAGGGATACTGATCGATGGTGACGTCGACGCCGCGGGCCCGGGCCTCGTCCACGAGCGCGAGGCTCTCGGTGCTCTTGCCCCGCATCGGCGCCCCCACGGTCTTGTGGTGCGTGATCTGGGTGGGAAGGCCTCCCTCCTCCCCGATGCGGATCGTTTCCCGAACGGAGTCGAGAAGCAGAAGCCCCTCCTCGCGCATGTGGCTGATGTAGATCCCCCCGAAATAGCCCGCGACCCGGGCGAGCTCTATCACTTCTTCCGTCGTGGCGTACGCTCCGGGCACGTACTTGAGACCGCTCGAAAGCCCGAAGGCCCCTTCGCGCATCCCCACCGCGACCATGGTCTTCATCCGCTCGAGCTCGGCCTCGGTGGGCGCGCGGTCCTCGTTTCCGAGGACGGCGTTCCGGATCGTTCCATGCCCCACCATGAGCGCGAAGTTGATCGCCGGGGGCTCGGCGTCGAGCTTCGCGAGGAACTCGCCGATGGGGTACGGCGAGCTCCCGTCCGGCCCGCCCACGACGGTGGTCACGCCTTGCTTCAGATAGTTCTCGGCGAGCGGGTGACGGAACACTCCCTCGACCGCATGGCTGTGGATGTCGATGAAGCCCGGCACCACCGCGAGCCCGGCCGCGTCGATGCGGACTCCGGCACGCCGATCGCGGAGATCGCCGACGGCAACGATACGGTCGCCGAGAATGCCGACGTCGGCGACGCGCGGCGGGCTTCCGGAGCCGTCGTGCACCTCGCCCCCTTCGAGGATCAGCGTGAGCCACCCGGTCTCGGCCGCAGGAGCAGCGGCCGCGAGGAAGGACGACAGCAGAAGAAGCGCGGAAGTCTTCATCGGTTCTCCATTTCGATTCCCGCCTTCGCCGAAACGCCGGCTAGTTCTAGCTCAACGCCCGCCCGAGCGCCGCCAGCGCCGCGTTCGCATAGGCCTCGCTCCTGGCCACGAAATCGCCGTCGAGCCGCCGCGTGAACAGCTCGGCGCCGGTGAGCATCGCCGCCCATTCACGGACGGGCTTGATCGCTTTTCCCGTTCCGGGGTCGAAGTCTTCCCAGGCCCGCACGCTCTCTTCCGACCGGAAGAGGTTCATTCGCGCTCAGGTAAACGCCCACGAGGGCTGGCCCCACTTGTCCATGGTGACGTTGGCGTGGGCGACGGCGCTCTCGGGAGCGAGCTCGAGCACCTCGGAATCACGCATGCGAACGCGGATGGGATCCCCGCTTCCGACACAGGGCGCGACGATGACGACTTCCTTACCGGGGAAGAGCTGGCTCACGGCCAGCGCTTCTATCCCTCATTGGCCATACCACTTCTGCAGCCCGTCTACGCTGACGACGTTTTGATTGGGAAGGTTCGAGAAAGGGGCCCACGCACCGACGTAGTCGGTGTCCGGAGTCATCCAGGCGAACGAAAATGGGCTTTCGCGCGTGGTCTCGTGCATCAGCCGCCTCGCCGTGGCCGGATCACAACTCAGTGTTCTTGCCAGCTCGGTGTAGTGGGGCGCGCGGCCGGTCGAGATGAAGTGCTGTAGGACGTGATAATGCACGTCTTGACGCTCACGAGGTGTCGACATCGTTTCTCCCTTCTGGTCCAAAGTCCGGTACGAGCTATCCTGCCGAAATGAAAAAGAAGATATCATCCTGCTCGAACGCAAGGGAAGAGGCGGGGTGAACTCGAGCGAGCCGGTGGGCGCGTTCGACTCGAGAGGCTCGCGCTCGTGGCCCTCGCTCTCCCGCGGGAATGACGAACGTCAGCTCGCGTCCTTGGCGGCGGTGGTTCCCACGAGAGGAGCCGACTGGTCGAGGTCCATCGGCAGCACCACGGTGAACGTGGAGCCGTTGCCCAGCTCGCTCTCGACCAGGATCTCCCCTTTGTGGTCCCGCAGGATCTGGTAGCAGATCGACAGCCCGAGACCGGTTCCGACGCCGACGCCTTTCGTGGTGAAACCGGGGTCGAATATCTTGCGCAGGTTCTCGGGCGCGATGCCGGCGCCGGTGTCGCTCACCGCGATGTGAACCCGGTCGTCCCGGATGGAGGTCCGGATACGGATCTCGCCCTTGCCGAGAATCGCCTGGCGCGCGTTGTTCAGCAGGTTCAGAAAAACCTGGTTCAGTCTTCCCGGGTAGCAGGAGATGGGCGGTACGTCGCCGTAATCGCGTTTGACGACGATATTGTGCTTGAGCTCGTGATGGATGAGCGCGAGGGTGTCTTCGAGCCCTTCGTGGATGTCGGCCTTCTTCAGCTCCGCCTGATCGAGACGGGCGAAGCTCCGCAGCCGCCGCACGATCTCCGTCACTCTCTGGGTGCCACTCTCGATCACCCGGTTCGCCTCCTGGACCAGCTTCAACGCCGACTGGAGCGAGGGGCTCGAGGTCACGACGCCGGGGTGCTCCTCGTTGAGCGTCGCCTCCAGCTTGCGGAGCGCGCGCACCAGCGTGTCGTGCATGCTGCTGATGGCTCCGACCGGCGTGTTGATCTCATGGGCGATTCCGGCCACGAGCGACCCGAGCGACGCCATCTTCTCGGACTGCACGAGCTGCGACTGCGTCTCCCGAAGCTCCCGGTTCGCGCGTCCCAGGTCCTCCAGGACGTCCTTCATCCGGGTGAAGTCGTGGGCAATGCCGATGATCTCCCGCGGGCGCCCGTCGTCGTCGACGAGCACCGAGGCGGTCGCCACCCACCACCGCCAGGCCCCATCCTGGTGCCGGAATCGGTACTCGTACCCCGAGAACCTTTCGCCGCTCTCCAGGCCGTGGTCGAGCCAGTCGCGCGCCCGCACCTGGTCCTCGGGGTGCATCATGGGAAAGAGCGTGTTCCCCAGAACCTCTTCCACGGCGTACCCGGTGGCGTCGGTGAACTTGGGAGAGACGTACGTCAGCCGCCCGTCGGGCTTCATCGAGAAGATGACGTCGTTCGCGTTCTCGACGAGCGAGCGGAAGCGCTCTTCGCTCAGGCGCAGCGCCTCGGCGGCCCGCTTCCGTCCGAGGTACACCCCCACCATCTCGGCCACGGTCTCGAGAGACCGGATGTCTTCCTTGCTCCACTCCCGCTCCCGCCCGGAATCCAGAACCCCCAGAAATCCCTGCCACGCGCCGTCGACGAACAGCGGCAGAGACGCGATCGAGCTCACGTTGAGGCTCGAGAGGACCGCGCGCTCGTCCTCCGGAAGCAAAGCCACGATGCCCCCGACGGGGTTGCCGGCCGAAAGCTCGGCCCGCCATCGCGGAAACCGGCTGTAGGGGATCGCCGTGGGCCGGCTGGAGGCGTTCTCGTCGCCCTCCGGTGCCGCCGCGATCTCGTAGACCGGCCGCATCGAGAGCCCGTGGTCGGGGTCTTCGAAGTTCTCGAAGAGGTAGACCCCCGAGGCTTCGGAGGCGACGAGAAGGTGGCGAAGCGCCTCGGGGAGGGCGTTGCCGGAATCGCTTTCCGTCAGAAGGGTCTTGGAGCAGGCCGCGAGCCCCTCCTCGTAGCGCAGCCGGACGGCGAGAGCCTCCTGGGCCAGACGGCGCTCGTGGATCTCGTCGCGGTAGGCGACGTTCATCCGCGCGAGCTGCGCCGTTCTCTGTTCGACGCGGGTCTCGAGCTCGTCATGGGCCTTGCGCAGATCCTGCTCCGCGCGAAACCGCTGATGCGCTTCCAGCGTGAGAGACGCGAAGTCGGCGACCGAGGCGGCGAAGCGCTCTTCCTCCGGCGTCCAGGTCCGGGGAGGGCCGACGTGCTCGTTGCAGATGACTCCCACCATCTTCCCCTCGAGCCAGATGGGAGCGTCGAGCATCGCCGTGATGCCGAGGGGAGTCAGATAGCTCGAAGAGAATTCGCGCGTGCGCGGATCGAGGTGGGCATCGTGGGCGGCGATGGCCCGATGTTCGCCGAGCGCGCGGAAGTACGATGGGAAGTCGACGCGCGCGAGCTGCTGTCCCTGCTCGTGGCGACCGGAGGGGGCATCGTAGAGGTCGAGACACTCGATCACGGACTCCGCCTCGCGGTACATCCAGACGCTCACCCGCGCGACGTCCAGCGTCGTGGAGGCGGCACGGGTCAGCTCTGCCATGAGACTCTGCGGATCTCCACCCTCGGGGTTCAGGCGCTTCGAGAAGTCGGCGAGCACCGCGTTCTGCTTCGAGAGGAGCTCGTGGCTCCGGCGGATCGCTTCCTCCGCCTGCTTGCGCTCTGCGACCTCGGTGAGGAGCGTCTCGTTCAGCCGGGCGAGCTCTCTCGTCCTCGCTTCCACGCGCTCCTCGAGAGCGTCGTGAGCGCTCTGGAGCGCCGTCTCCGCCCGCTTCCGTTCGGTGATATCCCGCCCGATGCCGACGTAATACAGGACCTCGCCGGCGTCGTTCAGAATGGAGAAGACCGAGACTTCGATCGGCGTGCGGGTACCGTCGGCATTGGGAGCCAGGAGCTCCCCGCGGTAGATCCCCGTTTCGCGGACGGTGCGAAGCACGGACTCCATGAGCTCCCTGCCGAAGAAGTCCGCCGCCGAGCGGCCGAGGAGGTCCTCGTCCGCGAACCCGCTCAGCACGCGATGAATGGGGTTGCGCTCGACGAAAACGCCGTTCGCGTCGAGTATCACGATCCCGTCGTAGGAGCGGTCGAAGACCTGCCGGTAGAGCTTGAGCTTCTGCCGGGCCTGGAGGCGCTCGGTGACGTCGATTCCGGTGGCGACGACGTACTCGACGCTTCCTTCGGCGCCGGTCAACGTGGTGTTCGACCATTCGATGAGCCGCGGCTCGCCGCTCCGGGTCATCCACCAGTTCCGGCTCTCGAGCCGCGGCTCGCCGGAGAGGAGCTTCTGGAAGTCCCGCTCCACCTCGGGGCGCTCCTCGGGAAGGAGGAAGGTCTCGGGGAACGCCTTTCCCCGGATCTCCTCGAAGCTGTAGCCGGTGATGCGCTCGCAGGCGCGGTTGAAACGGACCACGCGGCCTTCGGGATCCAGCACCACCACCAGCGCGGCCGCCGTGTCCAGAACCGCGGAGACGAAGTTGCGCTCCTTCTCGAGCGCCTCTTCCGCCTGCTTGCGCCTCGTGACCTCGTAGGAGCCGGCGACGATCACCGGCTCGCCGCGGAGCTCGGTCACCACCAGGGCGAACACCGCCCAGATCACCGAGCCGTCGGCGCGGCGGACCCGCACCTCGACGTCGTCGATCCGGCCCTCGCGCTTCAGCCGCTCGATGATTCGCGGCCGCTCGGCGGGATCGTCGTAGAAGTCGAGCGAGCGGCGCTTCATGATCGCCGCGCGCGTCAGCCCCATCAGCGCCGCCTCGCGGTCGTTGGCATAGAGGATCTTGCCGTCGGAGAGGCGGCTCACCAGAAGCGGAATCGGAGCGGCGTCGATGATCAGGTGGAGCTGCTCGTCGGCCTGCTTCAGCCGGGTGACGTCGGTGTAGACCCAGACGCGGCCGTCCTTCACCGGAGAGGACACGATCGTCAGATCGCGGGCCACCGGCTCGCGAACGTGGACCGCGTTCTCGTAATGCCCCAGCCCCTCCCCCTCCGGCTCGGAGCCCTCGGTGAGCGCTCGAACGACCCGATCGAAATATGCCGGATCGGACGCGAGCGACCGCACCCTCCGGTGGAGCTCTTCGATCCCGGTGAACGAGCCGGCTCGCGCGCCGAAGAACTCCTCCACCCGGCGGTTTCTCGCGAGGATCCGTCCTTCGGGATCGACCATCACGATCGCCGCGAGCGACGAGTCGAGAATCGCCTGGAGCTCCTCGTTCGCTTTTCGCAGCGACTCCGTCCGCTCCACCACCGTCCGCTCCAGGCGCTGGTACCCGCGGATGTTGTCGAGGGCGAGTCCGACCATGTTGGCGAACATCTCGAAGCGGGCGACGTCCTGGGCGTCCATGGCGCGCTCCTGGTGCTGCATGTTGCCCACCAGAGCTCCG
The DNA here is from genome assembly GCA_963716925.1 of uncultured Acidobacteriota bacterium. Lineage (GTDB taxonomy): Bacteria > Acidobacteriota > Vicinamibacteria > Marinacidobacterales > SMYC01 > DAISKN01. The sequence goes on from CAVQUX010000010.1 coordinate 422,998, forward strand.
ATGGGCCGGTTCTGCGAGCGAATCGGCGCGATCACCACGGAGCGCGTGCGGATCACCTCCCCCGGAGCCCTGGGCCAGCGGGGGTCGGAGCTGGGGTCGGCGATGAAGAGCGGCTCGTTCTTCTCGAAGCTCTCGAGAACCGGCGGCGGGAGCGGCATTTCTCCCGTGCGGATGCGCTGCTGGAACTTCCGGACGAACTCCGGCGGGTCCCGGGGAAGACAAATCGAGCGGACCGAGAGAGAACTACCGTCGTGCAGCAGCAGGATGCCGCGGTCGAACTCCAGGCTCTCCGTGAGCAGCCGGGGCACCGCTTCCAGAAGCTCCGCTTCGTCGCGCAGGCGCGAGAACCGGTTGCTCACGTCGTTGAGAGCGGCGAGCTGCCGGTTCGCGAACGAAAGGCGCTCGAGGTCGCGCCTCGCCGGTTGCTGGAGCGCCTGGTGAACGGCGAGCTCCAGATCGGCGGTCCGGACCGGCTTGGTGAGGAAGCGGCAAACGCCTAGCTCCGCCGCCTGGCGCGAGAGCGCGATCGCTCTCTTGCCCGACACCACGAGCACCGGGACCCTCGGCGCCAGGCTCCTCAGGGTGCGCAGCGCCTCGACCCCCGACTCCGCGCCGATCTCGCAGACGACCAGGTCCGGAGGCCTCGATTGAATCTCGGGGGAAAAGGCCTCGATGGAGCCCGCACGAACGTCGAAGCCCCTGGCCTCGAGGCGACGCGCCGTGCTCCGGCCGCTGCCGGGGCGGCTCTCGAGATAAAGGATTTCGATCGGCTGCATGGAGGGCCGCGGACTCAACGATATTAGCGAGACTCGCGGCCAATGCCAAAGGGCGCCGGGGGAACGCGGGAGCGCCCGATCCGCGGCTGGACGCTCGGCGAAACCGCTGGTATCCTGGAATGTCCACCTGGAGGCCGCATCGAATGAAACCCGCCGTTTCCCGTCTGCCGGAACGCCTATGACCGACGCCGCCGACGAGCTCGGCGAAGGGCCGCTGGTCCAGGCGCTCATCGAGGTTCTCGGGAGCCGCTACCGATTCGTGTCCCGGCTCGGGGCGGGGGCGTTCGGGGACGTCTACTGCGTTCACGACACCGTGCTCGAGCGCAACATCGCCGTCAAACGGGTGCGGCTGGACGCGTTCGCCGACGCCGCCCAGCGGAAGGAGCTCCGGGAGCGTACCGTCCGCGAAGCCATCGTCGCCGCCAGGCTCAAGCATCCCCATATCGTCACCATTCACGACATCGTCGATCGCCCGGACATGTGCTTCATCCTGATGGAGTACATCGAAGGCGTGACCCTGGCGAAGCTCCTCAAGGATCGGGGCCGGCTCTCGGTGGAAGACACGGCACGGCTCCTCGGTCAGGCGGCGTCCGCACTCGACTTCGCGCACCAGAAGGGCGTGGTCCATCGCGACATCAAACCCGCCAACATCATGATCGAGGCCGGCGGCGGGAACGTGAAGGTCATGGACTTCGGAATCGCGAAATCCGACGCCTCCGAGCTCACCGCGGCGGGAAGCGTCCTGGGAACGCCCAACTACATGTCGCCGGAGCAGGCCCGCGGCGAGCTCACGATCGGCCCGCCCGCGGATCTCTCTCTCTCGGATGCGTGCTCTACGAGTGTCTCGTGGGGCAGAAGGCATTCGTGGGAACGAACGTGATGGCCACGCTCATGACCATCATCAACGAAGGGCCGAGGCCCTTCGATCGCGAGGCCCTCGGCCTCCCCCCCGCGTTTCACGAAGTGCTGAACCGAGCGCTCGCGAAGGACCCGGCCGAGCGTTTCGTCACCGGCAGCGGGCTCATCGACGCGCTGACCTCGCTTCCCTCCGCCGCTCCCGCGGACCAGGCGACCGTGGTCATTCCCGGGCCCGAGCCGCCGCCGGCCGCGGCACTGGTGGTGACCCGGCGCGAGCCGGGAGACCGCTCCTCGTTCGACGCACGCCTCCAGGGGAGCCTCGCCGACACCACCGTGGCGGAGCTGATCCGGGAAGTGTACAGCGCTCGAAGCACGGGAATCCTCCACGTCGAGCGGGACGGAGTTGGCAAGCGCCTCTACTTCAAGAAGGGGAACGTGGTCTTCGCGAACTCCGACGTCAACGACGATCGCCTCGGGGAGTTCCTGATTCGAACGGGAGAGATCGACCGCGCCGCGTTCGATCGAGCCTCGGAGTTGATGCGAAAGACCGGAAAACGCATGGGTACGACGCTCATCGAGCTCGAGGTGCTGAGCCCGGACAAGCTCACCGGGCTCGTTCGCGGTCAGGTGCAGCAGATCATCTACTCGGTCTTCGACTGGGACAGCGGCCACTATGGGTTCGAGATCCTCGACCGTCCGGTGGAGGAGGACATCATCGTCGACCTCTCCACCGCCGAGCTGATCCTCATCGGGGTGCGCGCCATGGGGTCGCTCCTTCACATCCGGAGCGCGCTCGGCTCCCTCGAGCGAGTGCTCCGCCACACCGAGAATCCGCTGCTGCTCTACCAGAAGATGACGTTGACGCCGTCCGAGGGCTACGTGCTCTCCCGGATCGACGGCTCGACTTCCGTCGCGGAGATCGCGTCGATCTCGCCTCTCGGAGAGAACGAGACCCTTCGCTGCGTCTACGCCCTGGTTTCGGCGGGCGTCGTCGAGCTCGCGACCCGGACGCTCCCCCCGACGTCCCGAATCTCCTCCCCGGCGGAGCGCGAAGAGCGCATCCCCCTTTCCGACGCGCAGAAGAAAGAGGCCCAGGAGCCGCCCTCGGCGGCGGGCCTGGAAGAGGAAGTCCTCGCCGACATCGCGGCGAAGCACGCCTCTCTGGAGACGGCCGACTATTACTCGCTCCTCGAGGTCAGCCCGGGCGCCTCCGACGACGAGATCAAGAAGGGCTACTATGCGATGGCGAAGAAATACCATCCCGACCGCCATCACCTCCCTCACCTGCGGAACGTTCAGGGACTGCTGGAGGAGCTCTTCGCCAAGATAACCATGGCCTATCAAGAGCTGTCGGATCCCGCCTCCCGGCGCCGCTACGACGGAGCGCGGCAACAGAAAGCGCGCGTGATCGCCGACCCGGCCGTGCAGGGACCCGTGCCCTACACCGCGCCGCCAGAGGTCGTCGCCGACCGCCACTACCAGCAGGGCTACACCCACTTCGAGCGCATGGAGTACTTCGACGCTATCCAGTGCCTCAGGGAATGCGTGCGGATGATGCCGGGCGAGCCCCGATACCACAAGCTCCTCGCGAAAGCCCTCTCGAGGAACCCCAACTGGAGGAAGGAGGCGGAGGTTCACTTCATGGTGGCGCTGAAGGCCAACGAGTTCGACCTCGAGTGCATCCTCGGGCTCGCGGAGAACTACGAGGCGGCGGGCCTCACCACCCGGGCGGCGAACCTCTACGAGAAGATCCTCGCCTACGATCCGGACCACCCCGTGGCTCGAGAGAAGCTTCACGGCAAGGGCTCGGGAAAGCCCAGGAAGAAGACCTAGCCTACTCCCTCCCGCGGGGCGACTCTACCTCAGTGAACGGCTGTCCTGCCGATATCAAGGAGGCGAGCGCCAGAAACGTCAAAGCTCCCTCCCAGTAACACTCCCTCCTCCCGGGAATCGCGCGGTGGCACGGCGATTGCTCTTCGCCCGGGTGTCGAGCTCTCAACACCGAGACGACGACCGATCCGGCGCATGGAGCTCGACGATCGAAGATCCTGAAACGAAACAGAACTCGAGGAGACGTTCCAATGAAGTACCGAAATTACTCGATCCCTTTCCTCTGTCTCTCTGCCCTCTTGGCGTCCGGTTGCACGGCCACGAAGAACACGGGAGTTGCCGTGGGAGAAGGCGCGAAGGAAGCCGCTCAGCAGGTGAATCAAACCGCCACGGATGCAAGCATTACCGCGGCAGTCAAGATGAAGATGGCCGATGACCCGAACGTGTCGGCCACGGACATCAACGTCGATACCACCGACGGCGTGGTGACGCTGAATGGAAAGGTTCAGGATTCGGCGGTAGCACAAAAGGCCGTCGCCATCGCGAAGTCGGTGGACGGCGTGAAGCGCGTCAAGTCCAATCTCACCGTCCGACGGTAGGAATGAAAATCGGTCTCTGGCTGCAATCGGTATTGTAAAGTCTAGAATCCTCTCCGTCGGTCCCGCTGCGATCGTCCCGGGACCCTGGTAGAGCCGCGCTCGCACGACCGATCGCGAGAAGGAGGAAGAATGGGAATTCTGCAGAACCTGTTTCGGAATGCGGGACGCCGCTCGTCGACCAATGGAACGCCGGGCGCGGGCGCGCCAGGAATGGACGCGACTCCGCGCACCAGAAGCCGCTGGCACATCGTCGTCTCCGGCGACACCTTGTCCACGATCGCGAAGCGCGAGTACGGCGACGCCAACGACTGGCCGAAGATCTACTGGGCGAACCGAAAGGTCGTCAAGAGCCCGACGCTGATCCACGCAGGTCAAGTGTTGCGGATCCCTTGAGCTCGGTGCGCTGACATCCCAACCGGGGCCACCGTCGTATACACTGTTACGCGTGCAAGGATCTGGTGCGTTGATGGGCCCGGGGGACTCGAACGATGAGACCACGGCTCTTCCACCCCTGGTCGCCACACCCCGCGCATTGATCGTGGATGACGACCCCGGGTTCCTGCTCGGGCTCTCGGAAGTCGTCAAGCGCGAGGGGTTCGCAGTGACCAACGCCGGCACGTTGAAGCAAGCCCGCGAGGAGATCGCGTCGAGCCCGCCCGATATCGTGCTCGTCGACCTTCAGCTGCCGGACGGGAGCGGCCTCGATCTGCTGGACGACTTCGAGGGCACCGCAGCCCCGGAGGTCGTTCTGATCACGGGGAATGCGAGCATCGAGACCGCGGTCGAGGCCCTCCGCCGCGGCGCGGCCGACTACCTCACCAAACCCGTCGATATCGCCAGGGTCAAAATGGCTCTGGGCAACCTCAATCGTACCCTCCAGATGAAGGGTGAGATCGGCTCGTTGCGCACCGAGCTGCGCAAGCTCGGCCGCTTCGGACCCCTCGTCGGCGCGTCGCCCGCGATGCAGAAGATCTACGACCTGATCGCACGGGTGGCCAGAACCAACGCCAGCATCATCCTCACCGGCGAGACGGGTACGGGAAAAGAGGTCGTGGCACGGACCATCCACGACTTGAGCCGACGCGGCAAGGCGCCTTTCCTTCCGATGAACTGCGGAGCGGTCTCGGCGAACCTGATCGAGAGCGAGCTCTTCGGCCACGAGCGCGGCAGCTTCACCGGAGCGGAGAGAATGCACCGGGGATACTTCGAGCGCGCCCAGGGAGGGACCCTGTTTCTCGACGAGATCGCGGAGATGCCCATGGACCTCCAGGTAAGGCTCCTTCGCGTCCTCGAAACCTCAGCGGTCACCCGCGTTGGAGGAAGCGATTCGTTCCAGGTCGATGTCCGCATCATCGCGGCCTCGAACCAGCGGATCGAGAATGCCCTCTCGGCGGGGAAGCTTCGCGAGGACCTGCTCTATCGCCTCAACGTCTTCCATATCCGGATCCCCCCGCTTCGGGAGCGGGGGGACGACGTCGAGCTTCTGGCCGAGGAGTTCATTAGGGAGCTGAACGCGGCCGAGGGGACGGCCAAGCGCTTCACCCGGGCGTGCCTCGATCGCCTCCGCCAGCACGAATGGCCCGGCAACGTGCGAGAGCTCAGAAACGTGGTTCAGCGCGCGTTCATCCTCGCCGAGGAGGTCGTGGGCATCGATTCCCTCTCCCTCGAGGTCACCGAGGAACGAGACGCGCCCGCGTCGAGCTTGTCGATCCAGGTGGGGATCCCCATGGCGGAGATGGAGCGCCGCCTCATCCTGGCGACCCTCGATCATTTCGAAGGCAACAAGTTGAAGGTCGCCGATATCCTCGGGATCAGCGTGAAGACCCTCTACAACCGGCTGAGGGAATACAAGGCCGACTGACCCTGTCCTGACACCCGGAGATACGCGGGGAGCGAGCCGCGGTGGTCTAGTCCCAGAGAATGCGCGAGGCCTGCATGCCGCCGCAGCCGTTCTTCTCGAACGAGCGCGCGCAGCCGCCCTTGAAGCAGGAATCGCCGCTGAAACCCTCGGGGTTCACGAACTTCGTCCACTCCCGAACCGCCTCGCGAATCTCCTCGACACCGGCGTCGTGCTCGGTAATGAGGTAGGCGGTAAGGCCCCAGACGGTCCGCGAGAGGTTGCAGACGCAGCAGCAGGTATAGGCCGAGTTGCTCGAGCAGCAAGCGGCGGGAAGCGAGGAAAGAGCCTCGCGCTTGACGGCCTCCTGCTCCCTCGTGAGCCGGATCGTCTCGTAATAGCCGATGAACTGGATCGCCTGCTCGCGGACGTCGGTGAAAGCGATTTTCTTCTCGGCTGCCGATCGCGCGGGACGGGCGAGAAACGGGCTCCCCGAGAGGAGAACTCCCGCGAGAACGGAAACGGCGGCCAGGCGCATCGGTTATTCCTTTCGACTCCATCGAGCATCGTCGGCCCGATGTTCCACCGTCAAGCATAGAAACAACGAGCGCGGAGAGCAACCAAGTGGCACGACGCGTGCACGAGAAGAGCACCGACGACGTCGAGGTCATTTCGCCCGGCGAGGTCGTGACTGCTGCCACAAGACTGCAGCGGGCCCTGCTGGCTCGCCTGTTGACGGAGGAGGACCGCATGAATTACGAGAATGGGACTACCGAGGATTCGTACGGGTATACGTATGGACGCACACTCAGCTCAATCGAGCCGCAGAGGCTTGCCCACGCCTACCTCAGACTAATCGACGCCTATCGGCCCTCGGAGAGTCCTTCTCCGCGGAACACGGCGATCGACGCCACGGCGAGAAGAATCGCGCGCGCTATGGCTGTCTCTCTCTGCTAGTGCGGGCACCGCTGGCTCGTGGGCGAGAGCAATTTGTAGAAAGAGCCGCCGAACTCCGACTCGTACGCGTCGAGCCGTTTGCCTCCCGCGCCCACTCAGTACAACCACCGCAGCAACATGGAGTGATTCCGTGAGGGTGGCTCAGGTCTTGCTTTCTAAACAGTCGGCGGCCACGGCAAGGAGTCCATACACGGACACCCTGTCGCGGATGCCAGGAGGAAGTCATGGAGTTAGCATCGAACAATCTCATCGTTACACTCATCATCGGCGGCATCATCGGATGGCTGGCGAGCATCCTGATGAGGGCCAATGGCCAGATGGGGATTCTGGCCAATATCATCGTCGGCATCATCGGGTCGTTTCTCGGCGTCTACGTAGCGAACGCGCTGGGCGTTCGGGCTCAAGGGGCGCCTGCGGCCTGGATCGTCGCCATTCTCGGCGCGGCATTGCTCATCGGGATCCTGCGGGGACTGGGCGTCTTCTCCAGATTGGGCTCCGCGCGTTAGCCAGAGGAAGGGACGACATGTCAGTAGCCAAAGTTTCCGAGATCAGCGCTACCTCGACCAAGAGCTTCGAGGATGCGATCCAACAGGGTCTGGAGAGGGCGAACAAGACGCTCCGCAATGTCCAGAGCGCCTGGATCAAGGAGCAGCAGGTCAGGTTGAGCAAAGGTGTCATCACCGAGTTCCAGGTCAACATGATGCTCACGTTCGTCATCGACGATTAGCAGCGATAACCCGGGCGGCGCGGAAGCGGCGAGCCAGACACGCTCGCTCCCGCCCGCCGCAGCTTCACGGAGGTTCCAATGCGAATACTTGCGATCGCTCTCCTGGTCGCCGGGGCGCTGGCCCTTGCGTACGGAGGATTCAGTTACACGAGCGAGACCCACGACGCCAAGCTCGGCCCGGTTTCGATCTCGATCACCGAGAAGGAGAGGGTCAACGTCCCGGTGTGGGCCGGCGTGGCCATGCTGGCCGTGGGCGGCGGAATCTTGCTGACCGGAAAAAAGTAGAGTCGTTGCCGTCACCAGGCCCTGGCACGGCCCTTGCTCTTCAATCGATGCGGCGCGCGAGAAGAGATACCACGAAAACATTCGCGCGCGTGGAGGAAGGAAACATGGGAATCTTTGGGGACCTCTTTGGTAAGAAACAGAACCCGCGGCCGGACTTTACCAACGTTCGGAGCGGTGGCTCCAGCACCGCCCCCACCCCGGGTGTGGGCATGCCGGACACGAAAGCGCCTTCGATAGCCGGACGGACCTACGTCGTCGTCAGCGGCGACAGCCTGTCCAAGATCGCTAAGCGCGAGTACGGCGACGCTCAGAAATGGCCGAAGATCTACGAGGCGAACCGGAACCTCATCAAGGATCCGGACCTCATTTACCCGGGACAAGAGCTGCGAATCCCGGAAGCCTGAGGAGAAGAAGAATGAAGATGAATCAGTACGCCCGAATCGTGGTCAGCCTTCCGTTGGCGCTAGCTTTCTTCGGTTGCACCGCATCCAAGCCGGCCGTACCGACCGGCGTGAAGGTAACCGACATCGCCGTAGGGCGGAGCGTCGCCGCGGACAAGACCATCGCTGAAAAGACCGAGTCCTTTGGAACTGCCGACACCTTCTACCTGTCGGTCAAGACCGACGGCTCCGGCCCGAGCGCCACGCTGACCGCCCGTTGGACGTACGAGGACGGTCAAGTAGTCGACGAGTCCAGGCAGAACATCGCCCCCACCGGGCGCGCCGCGGTCACCGAGTTCCATCTGTCCAAGCCCGACGGCTGGCCGGCAGGCGGATACAAGGTGGAGGTTCTCCTGGATGGTGCGTCCGCGGGGACGAGGGACTTCAAAGTCACCTCGGCAACTTCGTGACGACGACGACTCATCAGGCGAAGGACTACCGCCGTCTCATCGCTCAGTGCCAGGGCTTCCTCTCGGAAGCCCAGCTTCTTGCCCATTTCGAGCTCTACCAGGGCTATGTGAAGAAGCTGAACGAAATCGAGGCCCTGCTGACGACGGCCTCGCGGGAAGGCGCCAACTACAGCCACGACGCCTATTCCGAGCTGCGGCGCCGCGAACCGGTCGCGTACAACGGCACGTTCCTGCACGAGCTCTACTTCGGCAACCTGGGCGCTCCAGAGGCCGAGGTGCCGGCCGCCATCCGCCAGGCGGAGAAGAGGGCCTTCGGCTCCTGGGACAATGCGATGGCCGACCTGGTCGCCATGACTCAATCGACTCACGGCTGGGTCCTTTTGACCTGCGACCTCGGCTCGGGGAACCTGCGGCACAACCTCGTCCATTCCGAGCACGACGGCGGCCTGTTCGCCAACCAGGCAGTCCTTCTGGCAATCGACTGCTGGGAGCACGCCTATTTCCTCGATTACTCGCTACGAAAGAACGAGTACGTCGAAGGTGTCCTGAGCCACATCGACTGGGCCGTGGTGCAAGACCGACTCGACCGTGCCTCGGAGTCCGCAGTAATCGGTGCGGAGTCCGGAAAGAGACTACCCCGCTCTCAATAAATGTGACAGGTGTCCCTACGGGCACCATCGCGTACAGCGTCACGATGTCCTCGTTGCGCAGGCGCACGCAGCCGCGGCTCACCGCAGCTTCGCGGCCGCGTCGGGAGCGCGACCCTCGCCCGTGACGCTCGCCCCCTTCGGCCTCCTGGCAAGGTGCCTCGGATGGTGGGTTGTCCAGAGACGGCGATCGCTAGGTGCTTTACCGCCTGCAATGCATCGGCTTCACCTCTGCGCGGCGTCGGGGTCGTGAGGTACGAGATCGCGGGCGGCGCGCTGGTGAGCGCGTCCGAGCTCGAGAAAATCGCCGACGAAACAAGAGCGCGCGTGGTGTCCGAGGGCAGCGGACGAATCGAACGAGTGATTCTTCACATCGAGCCGGATCCAAACAAGCCGGCGGTTCCCTTTGCGACCTGACTTGTAGGTTCCTGCCAGGATCTACTCTTCCCGCCTGGCCTGAGTCGATGTAGGGGATGGGATGCTACCCGTCTCCCCGACCGCGGAGTGAGGGAAACCCAGGTGTTCGGGCGTTCCTGAAGCAGGAGGAACGACCATGTCAATCCGACGACTCTCGAGGGTTATGGTGCTCACTGCCGCGTGCCAGGTGCTGGAGATGCTGGGGAGCGCGGATCTCGAGAGCGGGGCGCAGGCGGCGCCGCCGCTGTCGACGCGTTGCCAGCGCCAGGTCATCGGCCCGCTCGTCGCCAACGTGCCCTCAATGGAAGTGCAGCCGCAGTTCCGCTTGAACGGCAAGCCGTTCCCCGACACCTGGTGACGCTCGCGAGCTACATCCCGGCGCGCCGCGCCGCGGGAATCGAGCCGATGAAGGCTCTCTACTACGAGTGATTGGGTCTTCCGCCATCGATTGGCTCGCGGGCGCTTCTTGCCTCAGAATCACCCGCATGAGAAAAGCGGTGCCGCCCATGCACGCGAGATGGCACCGCCGATTCCCAGGAGACCCGACATGAATCCACGTTCTCACCGCCGCCAGTTCCTCAAGTGGGTAGCCGCGGCACCCGTTCTCGGGGCCGTCGCCGCACGCGGACTCACCGGCCGCGTATCCGCCGCCCTCGGCAAGGAATCCACCGCCGACGTCTACCGCCGCATCGGAGTGAGGCCCTTCATCAACGCCCGCGGGACCTGGACGTACCTCAGCGGCTCTCTCGAGCTCCCCGAGGTGCGCCGGGCGGTCGATGCCGCGGCGCAGCACTTCGTCGATATCTTCGAGCTGCAGAGAGCGGCGGGAAAGCGGCTGGCCGAGATTTCCGGCGCGGAGTCGGGAATGGTCACCTCGGGTGCGGCGGCGGCCATCTCCGCCGCCACGGCGGCGTGCATCGCCGGGTCGGATCCTGCCCGGGTGTGGCAGCTTCCCGATACGACCGGACTCAGAAATGAAGTAGTGATGCTCGGCGGGAGGAACGCCTTCGATAGCGCCGTCCGTCTCGCGGGGGCGAAGCTGGTCGTGGCCCATTCTCTCGAGGAATTGACGGCCGCCCTCACCGGTAGGACTGCGATGGTGTACACGACCTGGCGAGGCGAGCCGCTCGAAAAGGCCCTGGCCGTCACCCGGAGCGCCGGGGTCCCGCTCCTGCTGGACGACGCCGCGGGGATTCCGCCTTTCGAGAACCTCTCCCTGTACGCGAAGATGGGAGTGGACCTCTACTGTTTCAGCGGAGGAAAGGGGCTTCGCGGCCCGCAGTGCTCGGGACTCCTCCTCGGCCGCAAGGATCTCATCGAAGCGGCGCTCGCGAACTGCGCTCCGTGGGAAGGGGCGATCTGCCGCGCCATGAAAGTGGGCAAGGAAGAGATCGTAGGCGTCCTGGCCGCCGTCGAAGCCTGGTCAAAGACGAATCTGGCGGAGCTGAACCGGGAATGGAAGAAGCGAGTCGATCGCATCGCCAGGCTCGTGGAGACCGGTCGCCGGCGTGACGACGGAGGTCTCGATTCCGGCCGAGGGCAATAGCTACCCGACGCTGACGGTCCAATGGGACGAGGATCTCTTCGGCCTCACCGTAGCCCAGTGTGACGAGAAGCTCCGCGCCGGCGAGCCCCGCATCGAAGTCCTGACGGCGAGCAATCCCAGTATGGTCGCGGCCGCCGGGGAAGCCGAGCTGGACGTCAAACGACCTCGGGAGCCGCGCGATCGACTTCGGATCATCTCGGCGACCCTTCAGGAGGGAGAAGATCTGATCGTGGGCCAGAGGCTTCGCGAGATTCTGGCCGGAACCCGCGGGAGGTAACGAGGAAACGCTGTGGCGAAACCGTCCGGCTCCTGACGCGGGTCACTTCACTTTGTCGAACACCACATGCGAGGAGATGGTGTTGTCGCCCGTCTTGATCGTTGCCTCCGTCGTCCGCGTTCCGTCCATCGGGCTCGGCCGTGGAGACTCTCAGCGGTGCGACTCCGGAATCATCGGGAACAGTCGCCGGATCTCCTCCTCGCCCGGCTTGCGACCGTACTCGCAGATCTCGAACGCTTCCGCGTGAAGGGCTCGGCCGGCGCTCTCGGCACCGTAACCTCGTTCGAGCGCGGCTCTGACCTCGGGGGGGATCGGACGAGCTCGCGTCGACGCGAGCCACCGTTTCCGCTCTTCGGTTCCCCGCGGAACCGCCGCGAGACTTCCTTCCGTCCAGGGGAGCCACTCGTAGAACTGGGAAACGTGGGCGTCCATGGCGTCGATCTTCCGGTCGTAGACGGAGGTGATGTCGACGGCGACGTCCGGACGGAACGGGTTCGGACGCTGGAAGGAGTCCTGGCAGTAGAGGAACACCGGATTCTTCGCAAGCGGCGGCGTGTCCGGAGCGACGTTCGGCACGATGACCATGTACGCCGCGTCCTGGACCACGAGGCCGGTGTTGCGATGGTCCGGGTGGTAATCGTTCGGCCGCGGCAGAATCACCACGTCGGCATTCCATCGCCGGATCGCGCGGATGACCTGCCCCCGCACTCCGAGAGTCGGCTCGAGCTCTCCGTCGTGATTATCGAGAACTTCGTATTCGGAAATTCCGAAGCGGCGCCCCGCCTCCTGCGCCTCGGCGCGGCGGCGCTTCGCGAGGGCTCCCCCTCCGTCGCTCTGGTGGCCGGCGTCGCCGTTCGTCAGCGACAGGAACTTCACCCGATGGCCCATCGCCGCCCACTGGATGGCGGTGCCCCCGGCGCAGGAATCGCAGTCGTCCGGATGCGCGCCGATGACGAGGACGCTCAGAGGAGCCTCCTGGCCGCGGCCCTCCGGAGCCAACAGCATGAGAACGAGCGTGATTCCGATGGAAAGCATGGACGTCTCCCGGCGATTTCGCGGAGAGCATATCAGGAGCGGAGGGTACCCGAATCTCGGCTATCTTGGGCGAGATCGTGCCGCTGGGGCGACTAGCGGTGTCGCCGCAGTCAGCGGTGGCCGTCGACGTTCTTGAACAGCTGCTCGAGGGTGCGCACGTGGTCGGGAGCCGCCTTCTGGACGGCCGCCCGCAGGAAATCGCGGTCGGCTCCCGACTCGACCATGGCTTCCACGTCCGCCAAGTCCTGAGTGCGCCCCGCGAGGAGCTTCATGATGACAATGGTGTCCGCGGGGGCGATGGGAACTCCATCGCTCACCTGCGCCCGGTCGAGCCCGTCCTCGATGACGCGCAGAGCGTCGGTCAGCGGAACCTGATCGATGTCGATCCCGTCGAATTCGATGACGGGTACGCGCATGGTGACGAAGCCGCCGTCATGCGTCTCGAACGCTTCATTCCCGACAAGAAAGTCGATGTCCTCCGTGGTGCGCGGTCGGCTGCGGTACGCGTTCGCGCCGAGCGCGCCGACCAGCGCATGGCGGATGCCTGCCTCGAAGAACATCTTCGAGACCTCGCGCACCGCTCGCTCGAACCTGGGGACGGGGCGCAATGCGCGCTTGAGCTCGGGTTCGCGACTGGTCTTCATTCGGGACCCTCGGTGGACGGCAATCTGTGCTCTCATGATGCGGCGTCCGGAAGCTCCGTTTCCCCCTGTGGGATCGTAGCACGCCCGGCGTGTCGTTCGGCGATGTTCCTTCCCGAGCACGGCTTTGATCGGCCCGGAATTACCCCCCAGGCATCGAACCAGCCGTCACGGGGCGCGATGAGGAGAGGAACTCATCTACCGGGTCTACGAGGTCCATCCTCTGGACTGCCCTCGCTGCGGGGCAAGGATGAGAATTCTCGGTTTCATCATCGAGCCCAAGGTTATCCGTCGAATCCTCGATCACCTCGACTCCGGCAGCCAGAAGCGAGCTCCCCCAGGCTCGACTTCAAGCCACTAGAACTCCCTAGACACGCTCGACCCCTGCCCTCGGGCCGCCCCCCCGATTCTTCCACCCGATTTCGTTCCTTTTCTCCAACTCCACCCCCAAACCGCAAGATCCACTTCCCACCTGCCTCTTGAGGCGAAGTCCCCTCCATTTCCGCGCGAGCCGGAGTTACGATTTCCTATCAGTCCCAGGGAGGAATCGTGGCGATTCAGATCACGAACCGGCTGCGCTCAGCAGAAACTCGGCGAAGTCCGTGGCCTGCGCCTTGGCGCCGAGTTGGCGCAGCATCATCGCGATTTGACCTCGGTGGTAGGTGGAGTGGTTCGCCAGGTGTTGCAGCAAGTGCGCCAGGCTGAGCGAAGTATTCCCAACCGGAAGCGTTCGATCGAGCTGTTCGTCCGTCACTTCATTCACGAATTCGGCCTCTTCCTTTTCCACCTCGGCCCACTTCGCCTGCGCTGCGGCGAGCGTGGGAAATCTATCGGAATGAAAGAGTGTTTCGGACTGGGTGAACAAGTCTGTCAGCATTCGATCGCTCGGAAGCGACTCCTTCCAGTACGTGAGCCAGGCCCACTTGCTCCCGACGATGTGGAGGAGCACGTCTCGCACGGACGGAAAGCTCCCGCCCAGATCGCGCGTAAACTGCTCGGGAGTGAGCGCCCCCACCAACTCGAGAATCCTATGGTTCGCCCATCGATCGTATTCATACAGCAAACGAATGTCTTCTCTCGTCATCGTGATCCTGTCCCGGGCGGTTTCTGAGCCGAGCCCGGCGGCCCCACCACCGGCACGACCACGCGGGAGGGATGGGCCGTCGAGCGGTACACACGCTCCGTCGCTTGCTGGAAGTCGTCGTCCGTCGCCTTGAAGATATTGGGCACGTACTTCTGTGGGTTCCGATCGATGAGTGGAAACCACGTGCTTTGCACTTGAACCATGATCCGGTGTCCCTTGAGGAAGCTGTAGCTCTGGGTGTGCAGGCTGAACGAGATCGGCGTGATCTCGTCGGGTGTCATCGGCTCCGGTCTCTCGAAGCTGTTCCGATAGCGCGCCCGGAAAACCTCGTTCGACACCATGAGCTGGTAGCCGGAGAGCTCCCAGTCCGTCGGATACTCCTCGGGATACACGTCGATGAGCTTCACGATGTAGTCGGCATCCGTGCCCGTCGTGGACACGAAGAGCTTCGCCAGGACCTCGCCCGCGATGGTGACGTCCTCGGCGAGGGGCTCTGTCTCCCAGCTGAGGACGTCGGCACGGTCGTCCACGAAGCGCTGGTCCTCTACGAGCCACGTCGACCAACGGGAGCCGTGGGGAAAGTACGTTCCCTCCACGGGCCGATGGCGGTAGGGGACTGGATGCTTCGGGTCCGAGACGTAACTGTCGTGGGCTTCCAGGTGCTCGTCGGCCGGTGGGAGTTCGAACAAGAGCCGGCCGCCGGCGTGAAAGTAGAGGCTGCGCTCCACGGTGTCCTTCGGGGGCCACTGGTCCCAGGAGCGCCACCGATTCGACCCCGCCTCGAACGTGAGCGCCTCGGGGAGGTCGAGCTTGCCCTTGTCCTTGAGCCAGTAGGAGAAGAAGGAGGCCTGCACCTCCTCACGGAAGTACTTTCCCGTGGCGCTTCCGAAGCGGATCTCGCCGAGCGCATCGCCTTCGCCGCCCGCCCAGCCGCCGTGATTCCAGGGGCCAACCACGAGGTGGTTCCGCTGTCCCTCATCGTGGGCTTCGAACGCCTCGTAGATGCGGAGTGGGCCGTAGAAGTCCTCCTGGTCCCACCACCCTCCGACGTTCAGCGTCGGGACGGCCACCTTCGTGAGGTACGGGATCATGGTTTGGCGCTTCCAGAAGTCGTCGTAGTCGGGATGAGCCACGTAGTCGTTCCAGGTGGGAATCTTCCCGTGAAGGTACTTCTCGTTGACGTTCGAGAGCGCGCCGAGCGCGAGGTACCACTCGTACGTGTCGTAGCGATCGAAGCCGAACTGCTCCACCTCCTTCGAGCTCTCCATCCCGGCCGCATACTCGAAGCCGTAGCTCAACCGGAAGGCGCCGTTGTGGTGGAAATCGTCCCCGAGCCACATGTCGGCGGGCGAGGCCTGAGGCGAGATCGCCTTGAGCGCGGGATGGGGCTCGAGGGCCCCCATCATCGTCGTCCAGCCGTCGTAGGAAATGCCGAGAATGCCCACGCGACCGTTGTTTCCGGGGACGTTTTTCAGGAGCCACTCGATGGTGTCGTACGTATCCGTTCCCTCGTCGAGGCTCTTCGTGTCGCCGGGGGCCCTCGCCGGCCGCAGCATCACGAAGGTTCCTTCCGACGCGAACCGGCCGCGGATGTCCTGGAACACGAAGATGTAGCCGTCTTCCGAGAGCGCCTTCAGGTAGTCGTCGAGGGCGTTCTCAGTCGTCGCGATTCCGTACGGAGTCCGTTCCATGATGAAGGGCAGGGGCTCCCGGGGACGCTCCTCCTTGGGCACCAGGATCTTCGTGTGGAGGCGGACCCCGTCCCGCATCGGGATCATCACCTCCTGGAGGTCGAACCGATTCGCCTCGGCTCCGGTTTGCGGCCGGGCGATGCCGCCGAAGAGAAGAACGATGATGGGGACGAGGGGGGCGGACCGTAGTCTCATGATTTCTCCGCGTGTCAGTGAAGCTCGGAAAACAATAGCAGCGACTGCGCCGGCGTGCGCTTCACAGCACGCATCAATACGTCGCGACTTGTATGGGCGCTTTGGCTTTTCGCGATCTCAGCGGCGGATGCCGTCGGCCGCGTCCATTTTCGGTTTGAGCTGAGCGAGGTTCGCCTTCGCGAATGCCACGTTCGCCGGAGAGGCGACGATGTTCGGCGCTGTGGGACCCTGCGCCGCCATCAGTGCCATTCTGAGCGTCGGGACGCCGATCAGATAGTCTCTTGCCGTCAGGCTGTTCTCCTTGAGAATTGCCGCCGCCTTTGGATCCTTCTCGATCTGCGCGATCCGATCCGCGGCAGTCATCGTCGCAGACTTCCGCATGCGCTCCTGGTAGTCGGGCAGCGAGACCAGGTACTCGGTCATCGACTTCATCGCGGTGATCAAATGTTCTGCACCTGGGAGTGTGAGCTGATAGTCGAGGATCGCCTGTCGCTGTTGCGGCGAGAGGTTCTGAGCGAGCGCCGGAGAAGCCGCGACGCACAGGACGAGCCATAGCAGACCGATTCGCATTCGCATGGGCCTCCTCAGACGACGTCTTGCGAAATCAGCGCGCCGTACTCGGCAGGATGGTACACCCCCGGCACATTTCTGTGAACAAGATTCCGGAGCCCCCGCTCCGTGACAGCCGTCCGCAGCGGGGAGCGTCGCCACGCCAGACTCATGACTTCTCCACGCGTTCAGTGAAGCTCGGAAAACGATGCGTAGGTGGCGCTCAGCGCGGCGTCGAGAATCTCGACCGCCGCGTCGATCTCGGGCTTCTGGACGATGAGCGGAGGCGCCATCCGGAAAGTTCCTCCCATTCCCGGCAGCTGCACGATGTTCATCGACAGGCCCAGCTCGAACGCACGCTTCGACACCGCCGCTCCGAACTCGGGAATGGGACGCTTGGACTTCCGGTCGGCGACGAGCTCGAGACCGAGCATCAAGCCGCGACCTCGGATGTCGCCGATGCACTCGTGCCGCTCCTGGAGCTCGCGCAGGCCGTCAACGAAATAGCTCCCCATCTGCCGGGCGTGGTCTGCGAGCCGTTCCCTCAGGATCACGTCGATGACCGTGCTCCCCACCGCCGCAGGAAGAGGATCCGAGACATGGGTGGTGTAGAAGAGGAATCCGCGCTCGTGGCATCGTTCCTCGATGGTGGGGCTCGTGATCGTTGCCGCGAGCGGGAGCCCCGCCCCCAGTGTCTTGGAAAGAGTGAGGACGTCGGGGACGACGTCGTGGTGCTCGAACGCGAACATCTTTCCCGTGCGGCCCATCCCCGTTTGGGCTTCATCGACGACGAGGAGCATGCTCCGCTCTTCACATTTACGCTTCAGCTTCTTCAGATAGCCGGGCGGAAGCTCGATCATTCCGCCGGAGGAGAGAATCGGCTCCACGATCACAGCCGCGAAGGCCCCGACGCTCTGCCGGTCGAGTACCGAAAACCAGACGTCCAGCGTCTGGAGCTCGTAGTCGTCGCCGGCGCCTTCCGGCCTGCGGTACGGATTCGGAGTGGGAAGCGCCATGACGCCGGGCATTCCCGGGCCGTAGCCCTTCCGGCTCGCGGAGAAAGTGGTCGCGGAGGCCGCGCCGGTCATCCCGTGCCAGCCCGCGTCGAACGCGATGACCTCGAAGCCCCCGGTGTACATCTTGGCGAGCCGGAGCGCGGCCTCGTTCGACTCCGCGCCGGTCGTGAGGAGCAGCACCTTGCTCAGGGAATCGGGCAGAAGGCCCGCCAGCTTCTCCGCGAGCTCCACCACCGGCTTCGACAGCATCCCGGAATAAAGGTGAATCAGAGATTCGATCTGACGCGATATGCACTCGACCACAGCAGGGTGCGAGTGTCCGAGGATTCCGCTCATCTGTCCCGAGGTGAAGTCGAGGACCCGCCGACCATCGTCCATCTCGACGTAAGCGCCGGAGGCCCGGGAAGCGAGGCCGGGCGTGAAGCTTCCGCCGTAGCGAATGAGGTTTCTCGTTCTCGGATCCTGGGTCGGCATGAGCATCTCCTGCGCCACGCGATGGCGGGCCTTGCGGATCCTGCTCCTCCGTCGACGGGAATTTCAAGTTCGGAGTCAGGACCGAACTGCCCCGTTCTCAATAAATGTAGACGGGGGTGCCCACGGGCACCATCGCGTACAGCGTCGCGATGTCCTCGTTGCGCATGCGCACACAACCATGGCTCACCGCACGGCCCACGGTTTTCGGCTGGTTCGTTCCGTGGATCGCATATCCGTTCCCCAGGTTCAGGCGGTGGGTTCCGAGGACGCCCTCGTAGCGACGTTGAGTTGTGCCCAGGGGTGGCACCAGCAACTTGCCGTCCACGACGATCTCCCGGCCGTCCGTGGCCGGCAACACGTTTCGCCGACCGTCGGGAAGCACTCGCACGACGTCGTTCCCCGCAACCGTGATGACCGATCCGTCGGCGAGAGCGAGCGATTGTCCGAACTCCAAGCGGGCCAGGCCCAACCCGCGCTTGCGCGATTGCTCCACGTAGTGCCAGTCCGGGGGCGCCCATACCGGTGCCTCTTCCTTGCTCTGCACCACAAGGCGCCCGCGCGGGGTCTCGAACTTCCAGACGCTGGCACCTCCCTCCTTGACCATCGTCTTGCCGCTGCCCGTCGCCACCTCGGCCGAAAAGAGGATCGCCCCATGCTGCTTGTACCAGAGACGCCGCTCCCCGAGGCTGATCACCAGGTAGGGCCGATCGTGCGGCGGTTCCGGCGCGCCCTCCGCGTCGCGCAGCATCCGCTCCGACCCCGCCACCCGCCAACGGGCGCTTTCAAGAACCTCCAGACGATCCTCGAGCACCAGGCGGGCCAGGTCGCGCCGGAGACGCACTCCCACCGTATCGACGAGAAGCGCGGTACTGACCGCCAGCAGGGCCAGCGCGATCCCGACGAGCTCGACGGCCGCGCCTCGGCCGTGGCGAAAGAAACGCACGACGCCGGTCCTGAGGTTCGGGGAAAACGTCGTTTCGTGCATGTCAGTGGAAGTACACGGCCATGCCGGGCTGCAGGTTCTCGCGGATGGCCTCGAGGTCCGGAGCCTCCGCCCGGACGCTGCCGGGCAGGACATAGCTCACGTCGCTCAGGGGCCCCACGGCGGGCCGCGAGTAGAGAACGGCGCCGCTGTCGAGGAAGATAGCCAGCGGACCCAAAGCGCCAGGAATCCGTCTGTCGTCCGGCACCGACCACCCGCGGTCGACGTACACCCATTCCGGCACCTCCCAGAGATACGAACCATCCACTACCCGCGCGACCGAACGCTTTCCAAGCGGCGGGGCCAGGAGCACGGCGTCGGGTGGCGCGCCTACGGTTGCCTCCCGACCCAGGCGAACCCGCATCTCGCGGAGCCGTGCCCCATGGCGCTCGAGGTACAGCAGACCGTTCTCCGTGTCCACGGCCAGATGCAGGTCCGCGTCGCCGAGCGCCTGCCGGCGCGCCAGCTCGACGGCGATGGCCAGGCGGTTTTCCTCCGAGGCAGCGATGGCGTCGACTCGGTCGCTCTCGGATTCCGTCATGGAAGCGCGCATGCGCATGAGCTCGCGACCGTACTGCACGCGCTTGTACGCGAGGACGACGTCCGTCAAGAGGAGGACGGCGATGCCCAGAACGATACCGGTGACGATACGCGGGTAGGCGGCTCTCAGCTCGCGCCAGCGCGGCCCCATTCTACGAGGACGGCGATCCTGTTCCCCACCGCCGTCCACGCGCGGTCCGACGCGCACGATTACGCCCTTCCACCGCTCTGTACCTACCGCCACGAGCTCGACATCGAGCTCGTCTCGGTTCCGCGGTGGGCCGCGTCATCGTTGACGCTCAGCGTCCGCAGCATGTGCGTGAAGGTCCGCGCCATCGAGTCGTAGCCGCTGCCGGGGACGATGCACAGGGCGTAGATCACATGGCCATCGGAGAGGCCCCGGGTCACGACCGTCACTTTCTCCTCCTGCCCCGTGACCGGCGAGCGTCCGGTGAGCACCACCGAATAGGACGAAGCTCCGTCGATCTGCTCTCGTCGTGCGGATCCGTTCTCGGCGTTGAGGTACGTGTTGGAGCGGATGATCGTGCCGACGAGGTCGTCGGTAGCCTCGGCCAGACTCCCCCGCCACTGGTCCCTGTCCTCCGGGGGCACGTAGTTGCGCTCGATGCTCCCCGGATCCGCCTCGAAGGGCGCGTAGTGGTTGACGATGACCCCGTAGAGCATGGCCTGTTGGCCATTGCGCGTCTCGACGACGCCCCCGTCGGGCGCCAAGGAAACGGCCTGTCCAGACTCGGAGGCATATGCCCGCCAGTTCTCCGGGTACTCGATGGTGAAGAAGCCGTTGCGCTGCTCGAACCTCTGGAACCGCGAGGACGGCTCGTCCACCCGCACGTCATATCGACCACTGTCCGGGTTGTCGCGGCTGTCCTGGCTCCGTGGCTCCTCCCCGCGCTGCGCGACCTGCGAGGGAGCGGGAGAGAGTCCACGGAGGTCTGCTCTCATGCGGTCGAAGCCGCCCACGTCGGACGACCGCGCCAACTGCAGGCTCCCGGCCTGGTCCCGGATGCGTGCTTCCCGATCGGCGGATGGTGGATGGTCGCTGAAGAGCCGCTGCAGCTTGCCGGGATCACGTCCCTGCTCTCTGCGAAGGAGCTCGAAGAAGTCGGCCATGGCCACGGGGTTGTAGCCCGCTGCGGCCATGATCTCCGCGCCGAGCTGGTCGGCCTGGTACTCGGCGTCGCGGCCGAACTTGAGGAAGACCGTGTTCAACCCCAGGCCGCCAATCGCGTTCACGATCGTCGCCGTGTTACCGCCGTTCTTCCCCAAGAGGCCGCCCAGTATCCCGAGGCCGGCCTGGCTGAGATAGGCCTTCGAGGCCTGGTGGGTTCCGTGCCGGAGGGCCACATGGGACATCTCGTGGGCCAGAACACCGGCCAGCTCCGCCTCGTTTCGCGCCGCCTCGAACAGGCCGCGATTCACGTACATCGGACCGCCGGGGAGCGAGAAGGCGTTGATCTCGGAGGCGTTCACGGCCTTGATCGCGTAAGGATAACGCGCGCCCGGAGCCTGGGCCGCCAACTTGCCGATGATCTCGTTGAGATAACGGTCCACGTTCCGATCGCGCAGCAACGGGAGTTGCTTCTCGGCCTCGACCGCGGACTGACGCCCGATCTCGATATCCTGCTCCACGCTGAAGAGGTTGAAGCCAGGTGTCGGGCGATCCGTTGATGCCTGAGCCACGAAAGGCGAACAAAGTACGAGAGCACTCGCCAGCAGGACCGACGGCGCTTGAAATCTTCTCTTCATGCTGTCTCCTTCGACGGTGGCCCGGCCAGCTCGCGCGTCCTCCGGGTGACCTCGTCAATCACTGAAGAAGCAACCCCCGTGCCACCGTGGTAACCGCCCTCCGCGATGCGCATCCTCTGAAACGCTTGGCGCCTCGGACGAGCAGGCGGTCAGATAACCGGAGGAGAACGAAGGAACAATCTACAATCAGGGTCCTTCAGAGACCGAAAGCGCTGCTCTTTTCGCTCGATTTCCGTGCGCGGCCTGGATGGCCCTGATCTTGCTCTTACATGGAGACGAGGACGAGCCGCCGATTCGGGCGGGTCGTCGGTCACCAACGTTCAAGAACCGAGGAGGTTCCTATGAATGACTGCACCTACTCCACCCGGATGCTCTGTTTTCTCGCCGGCGGTCTCGCCGGCGTCACCGCCACCCTGCTCCTGGCTCCGCAGTCGGGCAAGGCGACGCGGGAAACCATGCGGCGAACGCTCCGTGAAGGCGTCGACTCCGCCCGTACGCTGAAGGACCAGGTCATCCGTCGAGGCGAGGAAGTCCGGGACGAAGCCACACATCGCGTGACAGCGGCGGCCTCCGCTCTCGCCGGCAACGGCGCCAACGACGCCTCCGTTTGAACGGCGACCCCGTCGGAGTTCCTAGATCACACTCGCAATGATGTTGATGCTGAGTGCGAGCACGGCGATGTTGAACAGGAACGCGAGAACGCCATGGATCATCGTCAACCGCCGCATGCTGCGCGAGGCGACCGCGACGTCCGACACCTGTGAGGTCATCCCGACGACGAACGCGTAGTACGCGAAATCCATGTAGTCGGGCTCGCGGCCGCCCGGGAACTCGAGAGAGGCGGTGGCCGCGGGCTCACCGTGCGGGCCGGCGTAGTAGCGATGGGCGTAGTGGAACGCGAACACCGTCTGGATCAGCAGCCACGACGAGACCAGCGCCGTAATGGTCAGCAGAGGTGCCAGGTCCGGGCCCAGAACGGGAGGTCCCGGATGGTGCCGGCGACGAAGCCGATGGCGACGATGCTGGCGCAAGCCGCACCCACGACGAACAGGAATATCACGTAGCCGCTCTGATCCTGGCTCAGCGCGTGGTCGCGGGTGCCTCGGGCGTCGCTCCGCCCGATGAGAATCCACGCAAGGCACAGGTAGGCCAACGTGCCGACGTCCCAGCTGGCGACGGCGCGCGTGTGCCAGGAGATCGAGTCCGGTTGTACTGCGAACGCGACGACCGCGACGACCAGCGCCGTTCCCAGGCGACGCTTCGCGCCGAAGCGAGCGATCCAGGCCGTGTCCCGCGGGTCACCCATGTCTGTGCCGTTCGCGGCGATGGTGCTGCCGCAGAGCGCAAGCGTACACTGCCCCGGCCCCAGGGCGGAAGAGACGACCGTCCCGCCTCGCCCTCTCGTCGCCAGCATCGGCAAAACATGTTGTTAGCCGATTGTAGAGTCTACCTGCGAGCGTCGATGACGCTCCCCTTCCCCCGCGACGAAAGGGCCGCTCCGCCGCATCCGTTCACGATCCGGCACTTGGCACGGCGTTTGCCGTACACAACACCGGTGCCCGAACGAAATTCACGAGAGTGGCACCGTGGCACAGACAAAGAGCCAGTGTCATGAAGTTGACCGACAGCGCCAAAGAGAGCGCTGGCGAGGTTCATCGCTGGCATCTGGCGCCTGTCAAGGAAGGAAAGGGAAACGTTATGACGAAATTAGGACCAATAGTCGCCCTCACGGCCGTGCTCGCGCTTGCGAGCGGCATTGCGGGCGTGGCGGCGCAGCAACCAACCCGGACGAGCGACGAACAAGTGAAGGCACTGTTGAGTCGCATCGACGAACGCACGGATACCTTCCGCTCCAGCTTCGATCGAGCGATCGATCGCAACCCGATCAATGGCACCCGGGCGGAAGAGCAGATCAATCAGTCGGTGAAGGATTTCGCGGAGGCCGCCGAGCGCCTGCACGATCGCGTCAACGATCGCCGAGCGGGTACTGCCGACGTCGAAGAAGTGCTGAACCGCGCCTTGCTCGTCGACGGTTTCATGATGCGCAACCAGCTGGACGCTCAGGCCGAGAGTGATTGGCACGCTCTGCGGGGAGACCTGGAACAGCTCGCCCGTGTCTATGGCGTAGCCGAGAGCTGGACGTTCTCGGGGAATACGACCGCTCGCGTCGACGACAAAGAGGTCGAGCAACTGCTGAAACGAATCGAGCAGGGAGCCGATCAGTTTCGCAAGAGTCTCGACAAGGCCCTCGACGAGAGTACGATTGACGACTCGACGGCGGAAGACAATATCAATCAGTTCGTCACGGAGTTCGCGGAGACGACCGACCACCTGAGCGATCACTTCGGACGCAACCAGGTCATCACCAGCGACGTCCAAGTTGTCCTGCAGCGCGGCGTGAGCATCGACAGCTTCATGCAGCGCCACCGGCTCAGCGAGCAAGCGGAAAATGACTGGGTAGCGTTGCGCCGCGATCTAGACAACTTGGCGAGCGCGTATCACGTTGCGTGGAATTGGAGCGATCCCCGGTACACGCCACAGGGGCCCGGCACCGGACTCTATCATCGCCTGACCGGCACCTATCGACTGGAGAGCAACCGGGGCGACGATCCGCGTCAGGCCGCGGAAAACGCCTCACGCGCGGTGCCGGCCGACCGGCGGGAACGTGCCTACCAAGGCCTCATGGATCGGCTGGAGTCTCCGGATGTGATTGCCATCGATCGCGACGAAGATCGCGTCACCATGGCCTCATCGCTAGCACCGCAGGTCAGCTTCGAAGCCGACGGCCGAGTTCGCACGGAAAGGGAGTCTGACGGGAGTACGATCGAGACCCGCGCCGCCTTCTATGGCGACCAGTTGGTGGTTGCGACCACCGGAAATCGAGGGAATGACTTCAAAGTCACCTTCGAGCCGATGGACGACGGCCGCACTCTGCGGCTGACGCGCCATATCTATGATGCCGAGCTCTCTCGGCCGGTCACCGTTCAGAGCTTCTACCAGAGGTCATCGGACGCGGCCCAGTGGGACCTTTATACCGGCATGCAGGGATATCCATCCGACACCACCTCGTCAGCGGGCCAGGCGCTCGTGCCCAATGGGACGCGGCTGGTAGCGACACTGAACGATCCGTTGAGCGCGGAGAACGCCCGTGAAGGTGACCGCTTTACGCTGACCATCCAAAGTCCATCGCAATACCAGGATGCGGTCATCGGGGGTCTCGTCACCGGGGTGAACGTTTCGGGGCGCTTCAGCGGCCGCTCGGACCTGTCACTCGCGTTCCAGACGATTCGTCTGCGCAACGGGAGCAACCAGGATTTCGGCGGGGCGATCGAGAATGTACGCACGCCGGATGGTGAGACGATCGCCGTCAACGACCAGGGTACGGTCGAGCAAGACAGCCGAACCGAGGAAGCGGTCCAACGGGGCGCCATCGGCGCCGCTATCGGCGCGGTCATCGGTGCCATCTCCGGTGGCGGGAAAGGCGCCGCGATCGGGGCGGTGATCGGCGCGGGCGGGGGCGCAGGCACCGTCATCCTTCAAGGCCGCGACCGCCTCGAGCTGCCGCGCGGTACGGAACTGACGATCGTCTCCGGCGCACCAGGGAGCTGGAGAGCGACAACCGATCTGGGTCGGTGAGCTCCGATCGCCCTCGAAACCTCGTAGTACGCGAGGATCGGGGAGCAGCCTTCGGCACGGTCCGCCGCACGGCGACCGGCGCTGGAGGCTGCTCCTCGTGCGCTGGGGGTGACACGCGATCGATCCTCCGCGAATTCTTTGACCTCCTTTCGATGCTTCCGTAGTTGGATTGAAGGCCACGGTCGAAACGGTAAACGGAATCTTCATCACTGCGGGAGAACTCGCCGTCACTGCGCAAGAAAACCCGCCTCCCTGAGAACGAGCCCGATTCGAAACCGCGCCAAATGCCTCCTGGGCCCTCAGCCCCACGCCGTCTGGGATGGCTCAGGTTTTGCTCTTCGATCCGTGAGCGGCCACGGCAACTGAGACAGATACGGCCATCGGTGTCGCGGTCGCGAGGAGGAAATCATGGACTTAGCATCGACCAACATAATCGTTACCCTCATCATCGGGGGCATCATCGGATGGCTGGCGAGCATTCTGATGCGGGCCAATGCCCAAATGGGAATCATCGCCAACATTATCGTCGGCATCATCGGGTCGTTTCTCGGCGTCTACGTCGCGAGTGCCCTGGGCTTGAGGACCTATGGGGTGGCTGCATCCTGGATCGTCGCGGTTCTCGGTGCGGCGCTCCTCATCTGGATTCTGAGGGTGCTGGGTGTCTTCTCCGGTTTGACCTCATCGCGTTAGACGTAGGCTCTTCGCGACTTCGGGATCGTCATGGGTTCGCAGCTATAGCCGGTGCCGCTGCCAAAGGAGGTTGGAAATGAGAATGCTGGCGATAGTGCTCCTGATCGCCGGGGCTCTGGCCCTCGCGTACGGAGGATTCAGTTACACGAGCGAAACCCACGAGGCGAAGCTTGGCCCCGTGGAGATCGCCATCAGCGAGAAAGAACGGGTCAACATCCCGGTGTGGGCAGGGGTGGCCCTGTTGGTGGTGGGAGGTGGACTTCTGCTCAGCGGGAAGAAGTAGTATCGGTGGAAGCCCGGGCTCCGGGGGAATTCCCGACAGCAAAGGCCTTCTCGCGAACGATTGGAACACTGGAGGTGGCGCCGGGCTCGAAGTCGCCGAACGACTCCTCATCGGTCAGGATCTCGATGCACGAAGGAATGGTCTTCTTCCAGGGGCCGTCTTCGCCCGGGCCCTGGGACTCCGAAGTGACTTGCTCACGCGAGAAGACGCGTCCCACTTCCACGCCGAAGGACGGCGCATCGGGCGTGCCGCCGATCTTGATGGGGATGACCGAGCCGGCATCCTTGGTCTGGAACAGAGGATCGACGATTTTGAGTAGGAAGGATTTCCATCCGCCGGTGATCTCGGAGACTTTGGCGTCCATACGCAGCTCTCCCCGGAAGTCGATCTGCTGGCTCACGAGGCCGTAGGTCCCTTCGAGCCTTACTTCCGCTCCCGGCACGCCGAACGAAACATAGGACAGGGACATCACTCCCTGCTCCAGCCGGAACGAGCCCCTCATGTCCGAGAGCACCCGCTCCGCCGTAAGCGCCGAGACGGCGCCTTCTTCGCTCTTCTCCGATCGGGCCCTCTGACTCAGATCGTCGACTCTTCCCTGGACTTTCGGCTCGGGGAATAGAGCGGAGTCGATGACGAACTCTCCGTCGAGAACGAGCCTTTCGAGCACGTCCTCGTCTCCCTGCGGGATGAGGATCAGGGATCGGAAGCGGATCTCCCCCGTCATGAAAGGCGCCGATTTCATCGCGAGTCGGAGGAAGTCCTCGATGCGGCCGTCCGCGCCTTCGGCGACGAGACAAACCGTCTTTCCCGGGGTTCCCGCTCGATGGCCGACACCGCCCGCCGTCCGGATGTCCGAGCTCGCCAGAACGGCGTTCACAGGGGAAAGAAGCGTATCTCCGTTCGTCCCGTCGACGATGGATTCGAAGTCGGTCCGCAGATCCACCGGAGTCCCTGCGGACGTCAGCTGGAAATCCGGGGTTTTGGTGAAGCCCTTGACGGCGATTCGCTCGAGGACGCCGTCGAAGCGGCCCTCGGAGTAGAGCTTGCCGCCGATTCCCTTGAAGACCGACAGGTCGGCGTCCGCGAAGACGTAGTCTCCCGAGACGGGGGTGGCGCCGGCATCGAAGAGAACGAGCGGTCCGAACTCGCCCTTGGTCTGGACTTCGCCAGGAGGCTTCGCGTTCTGGAGAATGGCGTCGAACCGCATCGGCTCACCCAAACCCGCCGCCTGCAATCTGAGATGGTTCAAGTCGAATTGAAGGGGTTCCTTCTCGGGGTTGCGCGGAAGGATCCGTAGAATCGCGCCGTCCGCGACCAGCTCTTCGATGACGAAGGCCGGGGGCGGCTCCCGCTCCGAGCCGGGAAGGGAGTCGCGCCGCTTCGGCGGAATCTCGATCGTGAGCTGGTCCAGACGGAGACTTTCGACGCGAATGGGATCGCGCAGTATCCCAAGGAGCCCGACCTCGACCTCGAACTTCGACATGGTGACGAACGGGGGAATGCCCTCCTCCGACCGACCGGGAAGGCTCACGGAAAGGCCCTCGCCCGCGGCCACGAGGCGTGGGAAGAGGACCAGCCCCGAACGAAGTCGGAGCTCCAGCTTCTCGAGTCGAACGTCATCGAAACGCTTCTCGAGAAGCGCGATGACTTTGTCCCGTGCCGAGGGTCCAAGGCGGGAGAGCCATAGCCTCGGCGCAAGAGCGACGACGAGGGCGAGACCGAGGAGTCCCGCCGCGAGTGCGATGAGGATGCGGTTGCGCGTGAATCGGTTCACGAAAACATTTCCTCTCTCGACAAAACTACCGACGGAAGGGTCCCCGAGCCAAATCTCTGGATCCCCGGAGCTCTGCCGACACCTGGGCTTGCTGCAAATCCTGCGCCAGAAACGCGCCGCCCTCCCTCGATCCGGCTGCGTGATCGGTGAGCTGATTGACCTGTCTAGCTGTCGTGTCAGCGGCTCTTTGTAGATTCCTCTCTTCTCCTCACCCGGCGGCGGGGGCGATTACTCAATCGGCTTCTGGTTCATCAAATCAGAGCTCCGGTCACGGTGGCACACGCCGTGCACTGAATCGAGCCGAGTGGGCCATGGTTCTCACTCGAGACGGGAGCGTTGTGAACAAGAAAGAGGGCCTGCCGTTGAGAGCCGGCCAGCTCCTTGACGACCTCATCGGCGCGGGCGCGGCGCGGGTGCGCGAGGCTCGCGCGTTCCTGGCCGGAGTCCTGCGGTGGGCATGGTCGAACCGTGCGGTGCGCGTCGCGGCTCCATCTCTGGCGCTGGTATTTCTGGCCCCCGCCGCCCTGCTCCTGCACCACGTCTACCTCGACCGAAACGGCCTGCCCGACCTCGAGCCCTTCATTCGTTTCGAGCCCCCGACGGTCGGCAGGATCTACGACGCCCAGGGGAACGTACTGATCGCACTCGCCCGAGAGCACCGCCAGGTGGTCTCCTACGACGAGGTGCCCCCGATCCTGCGGCAGGCCATCCTCGCGGCCGAGGACAAGAACTTCTTTTCCCACTCCGGTGTGGATTACCGGGTCGTGCCGCGGGTGGTCCTGAAGGTCGTGAAGAGCGCGATCGCCGCATGGGGCAAAGAGGGCGTCCCATCAGGGATGCACTTCCCCCAGGGTGGCTCGACGATCACGCAGCAGCTCGTCCGCGGCTACTTCCTGCAGGACCAGACGAGCCGCGAGAACCGCGAGGTCCTTCTTCACGACGTGCCGACCGTGCGGCTGCTCTCGGCGGCCCTGGGCATTCCGGCGGCGAACAAGCTCCTTCGCAAGCTCGAGGAGGTTCGCCTGGCACTCTGGCTCGAGGAGGAGATGAGCCGGCACTACGGATCCCGGGAACTGGCCAAGCGCGAGATCTTCGCCCGCTACGCCAGCTTCATTTACCTGGGCAACGGCCGCTACGGCTTCGCGGCCGGCTCGGAGTACTACTTCGACAAGCGCCTTTCGAGCTTCACGATCGAGGACGCGGGAAAGGCGGCGCTGCTCGCGGGCATCAGCAAGTCGCCTCGGGCCTACGCTCCGGTGACTGGCGACCCGAGGCCGCTTCGTCGCCGAAACGAGATCCTCGCCCTGATGGCGCAGAACGGGTACATAACCGAGCGTCTCGCCGAGCACTGCCAGTCCGAGCCCGTCCACGTGGCAGTCCCGAGCCTGGTGAAGATCGACGCCCCCGCTGCGATCCACCACGTCTTCGACGAGCTGAGCCAGTACGGGGGGGGCAGCTTCGGGATCGAGGATCTGTTCCACGGGCGGATCTCGGTCCATTCCACGGTGGACGCTCGTGTGCAGGGTATCGTGAACGAGGCTTTGGAGAACGGTCTGGCCCTCTACGAGAAGCGGCATCCTGGCTCGACGGGGTTGACTCAGGGCTCGGTGGTGGTGCTGCGCAACCGGGATGCGGCCATCCTTGCCGAGGCGGGCGGGCGCAACCTCTACAACGACCGTTCCTCCCGTTACTCCGACTACAACCGTGTCACGAGCTCTCTGCGGCAGCCGGGCTCGGCGATGAAGCCGCTGGTGTACCTCGCCGCGTTCCGAGGGGGCTGGACCTCGATTCCCTCGTGCCGGACGAGCCCATCCAGGTTCAGCAAGGCGTGAATCGAGACGTGAAATGGTTCGCCAACTACGACGACCAATTCAAGGGCCCAATCCCGGCCCGCCAAGCCCTGGCAGAGTCGCGCAACGTGGTGGCCGTGTGGATTGCGCTCGAGATCGGTCTGGACGAGGTGCTCGAGACCTCACGGGAGCTCGGCATTCGCACACCGCTGCAGCGCAACGTCGCCACCGCACTGGGAGCCTCGGAAGTGCGGCTGCTGGAGCTGGCGAACGTCTACCGGGCCATGGCCTCCGGGGTCCTGGCAGAACCCCACGTCATCGGTCGGGTCCTGGACGCCTCCGGCGGCCTGCTCTACGAGGCCCCGCGACCAGCGCTTCAGAACCGCTCCGCTGAACTGAGCCTTATCCAGGAGGGGCTGCGCGGCGTGGTTCGTCTCCCGAATGGCACCGCCCACAGTCTCGATGACCGTAATTTCCCGATTCCGGTGATGGGCAAGACCGGAACGACGAGCGGCTTCCGCGACGCCTTGTTCGTGGGATCCACCTACGGGCCGAAGGGGATCACGGTTGCGGTTCGCATCGGATTCGACGACAACCGCCCGCTGGGTGAGAGAGAGACCGGCGGGCGCACGGCACTGCCCATCTTCCGCGCGATCATGCTTCGCATCTATCAGGATCAACTGGCAGGGCCGGTGCCGCGGTTCCCCCGCAAGATCGAGGAAGGAATCGACGAGTACCTGAGGACGCAGTCCGTGCTGAAGGCGAGCAATGACCAGCCGACCTCCGCCCCTGCCCGCGAGTTTGCGGTCCTTTGGCGCGCGGAGCCCCAGCGGTGAGGTTTCTCTCCCCGATGCGCTTCCGGTGAGCGACCTCAGCGATCGGTAACGTGAAACTCGAGCCGTCCCCGAAACCCCGTTTCTACAACTCGCCAGCCCTTAGCCCCCCTGACCAACCGCAACTGACTCCGGATCCCTTCCGGGCGCATCCTTTCGTCACGCGGCTGCTTGGCACGTTACGTGCTCCTACACTGGTGCGGCTGCCGAGAATCAAGAATCCATCGCGTCGAGGCGACCGGCGCGCACCAGGCTTGGCCGAGCCCCCGAATCGTCGCCCGAACCGATCCGCTGGATCGGCGATGTGCCGAGCTCATAGCGGAGCTACGAGTCCGTTTGGTGGACGAGCGAGCGCGTGTCGAGGACGGGAAAAGTGACGAGAATGACTGTGCTTCTGATGATGTTCGGGATCCTGATGTCGTGCGCGTTGGCCAATGCGCAGAGCGACAAAATGGAGAACGAGGCGCTCTTGTTCAGATCTCTTGGCTACGGTGTCTGGGCCACTCAAGTCGCGGACATCGTCTCGACGGAGCTGCTTCTTCGTAAAGGCTGGGAGGAGACGAACCCGCTCTGGAAGAACGACCACCAGCGCCGGTTCATCGCCTACCCGTTGAAGATGGGATTCGCCTGGGCGGTGAACAAGGGAACGGAACGTCTCTACCGAAATCAGCCGTTCCTGGCAACTCTGGTTCGTGCGGGAGTCGTCGCCGGTTATTCGATGGTTGTCTCGAACAATCTGCAGCTTTCGATGACGGTGAGGTTCTGACAGCCGCAGGAAGCCCGCGAACCAGCCTCACTTCGACCCGTCGCTCTTTCGGGCCATCACCGCGACGATGGCGAGAAGGCGGGCGGCATCCACGGGTTTTGGAACGTGGTACTGGAAACCCGCGAGGAGTGCTTTTCGGCGCTCTTCGATCCCGGCATAGGCCGAGATCGCGGCCGCCGGAATTCGGCCGCCGCGATCGAGCGGCAGGAGACGCACCCGGCGGATTAGAGACAGGCCGTCCTCACCGGGCATGGCGATGTCGCTCAGCAGGATATCGGGCTCGAGGCGTTCGATCAGCTCGAACGCCTCGCGCGCGGAGGACGCGGTCGTCACCGACATCCCGTTCTGCTGCAGGATCCGTCTCATCGCTTCCCGGGAATCGTCCTCGTCGTCGACCAGCAAAACCTTGAGTCCGGACGGGAAGCGCGCCTCGCCGGCGGGCTCCCGACTGCTCGAGGGACTCGCATCGCCCAGTTTCTGCGTCGCCAGAGGAAGCAGCACGGTCAACGTGCATCCCATTCCCGCGCCGGGGCTTTCCGCCGTCACGGCACCGCCGTGATGGCCGACGACATGGCGCACGACGTAGAGACCGAGACCCAGGCCATGGTGGGCCCGGGCGCTCGTGCTGTCCTGCTGGCGGAACCTCTCGAACGCATAGGGCAGGAACTCGCGGCTCATCCCCTCGCCGGTGTCGGCGACGCGGAGCCGGGCGTTGTGGTCGACCCTGTCCAGAGAGACGTCGACCTTGCCTCCGACCGGCGTGAACTTGATGGCGTTCGAAAGCAGGTTGGACACCGCCTGCTGCAGCCGTCCCGGATCCCCCATCACCCAGATCGGCTCTCCCGGAGACCAGGTAAGCTCGAGACCCTTCAACTCCGCATCTCCGGAGGCGGCGTCCACCGCAACCTGGATGATGCCCCGGAGGTCCACGAGCTGCGGGATGAGCATGAGCCCGCCCGCGGCGATACGCGACGCGTGGAGCAAGTCTTCGATGATGCGCTCCAGCGTGCGCGCGCTCCGCTCGATGATCCCGAGGGCGCGCTCGCTTTCGGCGGGGTCGAGCTCGCCCCTCTGGAGGAGACCCAGCCACACGAGGATCGCTCCCAATGGCGACCGCAGCTCGTGGGAGAGAAGAGCGAGGAACTCGTCCTTGTGTCGGCTCGTCTCCTCCACCCCGTGCCGCGCGGCCTGCTCCTTCTCCAGGAAGACGGTGATGTCGCGGGTGGCGATGCGGCTGTGGACGTAGACGCCATCCCGATAGAGCGCGCTCGCATCGATCAGAACCTGCCGGACGGACCCGTCCTTCCTTCGAAGGCGGGCTTGATAGGACTCGACCCTCTCGTTGCGGGAGAGCCGGCCGAGAAGGTCCGTGGCGGCTCCGGGCTCCACCAGGAACTCATCGAGGTGATGACCGATGTACTCGTTCGCGGCGTATCCGACCAGGTCCAACTCCGCCCGGTTCGCCCAGAGGATTCGGCCCTCCGGGCTCACGACCCGCAGACCGACGGTGGCGTCATCCAGAAACTCCCGGAGCTCGTCATCGCTTTCGGGCAGCTGGGGCTTGCTCGCCATCAGCTTCGACGCCCCGCCAGGCTGGCGACGACCGTGACCAGCTCCGAGGGC
Source organism: uncultured Acidobacteriota bacterium (assembly GCA_963716925.1). GTDB lineage: Bacteria > Acidobacteriota > Vicinamibacteria > Marinacidobacterales > SMYC01 > DAISKN01. The sequence goes on from CAVQUX010000010.1 coordinate 455,973, forward strand.
TGCACGGGCTTGGCCAGATGCAATTGAAACCCCGCGCGCAGCGCGCGGAGGCGATCTTCCGTCCGGGCATAGGCCGTCAGCGCCACCGCGGGCACGGCGCCGCCTTGCTGCGACGGGCGCAAGCGCAACTCCCGGATCAACTGGTAGCCATCCGTACCCGGCATCTCGATGTCGCTCAGAAGCACGTCGATCCTCTCTCGTCCGAGGACCTCGAGGGCCTCGCGGCCGGACGAGACGGCCTTGACGGACGCGCCCTGCCCCTCGAGCACCTTCGCCACGAGAATCCGGGCGTCCTCGTCATCCTCCACGACCAGGACGTGGATCCCCACAAGCTCGGGCGCATGCTCCAGTCCAACGAAGCCGTCGGCGTGCGAATAGACGCGCTCGACCGACGCTTCCGCTGTAACCGGAGAGCGTGGAAATCGCACCGTGAACGTGGAGCCCCGTCCTACGCGGCTTTCCGCATCGATCGTGCCGCCGTGCAGCTCCGCGAGCTGCCGGGCGATGGCGAGCCCCAGGCCCAGACCACGGGCGGAGCGTGTGCTCGAGGAGTCTTTCTGCGTAAAGCGGTTGAAAATGAGGGGAAGAAACTCGGCGTCGATGCCGAGACCGTTGTCGGCGACCGCGATCTCGACTTGAGAGTCGACGGATTGGACATTCACCCGGACCTTTCCGTTCTTCGATGTGAACTTGATTGCGTTCGACAGCAGGTTCCAGAAGATCTGTTGAATTCGTTCGGGATCGCCCATGACGTAGCTCCCGGCGGGGTCCTCGAGGAGCCGGATATGAATGCTCTTGGCATCGGCCGCCGGCGTTACCGTCCCCATCGCCGCCTTCACGATCGCCCCGATCTCGACGGGCCGCAGATCGAGACGAAGCTTTCCGGTGACGATCCGGGATACATCGAGGAGCTCTTCGATAATCTGACTCTGCGCGGTGGCGTTCCGGATAATGGTGTCGACGGCCTGGCGGTTGTCGTCGGGCGTGAGTTGACCGAGCTTCAGCAGGTGGGCCCATCCGACGATGGCGTTCAGAGGGGTTCGCAGCTCGTGCGACAGAGTAGCCAGGAACTCGTCCTTCACCAGGCTCGCGGCCTCGGCCGCCCTTCGCGCCTCCTGAGCTTCCCGGTAGAGGTGCGCGCTATCGAGGCCAATAGCGGCGTGAGCGGCGAGGCCTGCGACCAGCCGCTCGTCGCGCTCGTGGAAGACCGACGGGTCGGGATGCCCGAAGAACAACCCCCCAATCAGGTCGCCGGAGTGAGCGCGCACCGGAGCGGAAAGATAGCTCCGAGCGGGAGACTGTCCCGGCGGCATGCGCTTGAACGGCAGGTTCTCGCAGTAGAGCGGGTCTTGAGTGAGGTCGTCGGTTCGGCGGACGTCCCCCCGGAAAGGCGATCCGAAGGCGTCGGCATCCTGAGGCAAAGGGAAATCGACGAAAGCGTCCGGTGGAGCACCCGAGACGTAGTGGGTCCAGCCGGCGGACGCGTCTTTGTACAGGAACGCTCCGAAGGCTGCGCCGGTGATCGCGACCCCGGCATCGGTCACGGCTTTCACCAGCTTCTCGATGTCGAGTTGGCCTCCGAGCGTCAGCCCGAGCCGGGAAAGGGTCGCTATCTCCGCATGGAACTCGTTCGCGGTCTTTTCGGCGGTCTGGAGCTCCGCCCTGTCGGCCACGGCTCGCTCGGCGCGCGCGCGGGCCGAACGGAGCGCGCTGGCAGCGAAGCTGATGAACATGCCTTCGATGAGGAAGAGCCCGAGCGCGAGAACGTCACCGGGATAGCCGATTTTGAACGAGGCCACGGGGGAAAGGAAGAGCGTGTCGCCGACGATAGCCGCCAGTAGAGTCGTCGCCAATCCGGCCCTCCACCCACCGAACCAGGACGCCGTGAGCACAGCCGCGGAAAACAGCAGGAACGGGCTCCTCGTCCCGAACGACGGATCCAGGGCGAGTCTCAGGGCGACGGCAACGACGATCGCGGCAAAGCCGATGCCGTAGCCGCGAGCCTCGCCCGTGAGCCACCGCTTCGCGTGCGCGCGAGTGTACGTCACCGCCCTCTGGAGGGCCAGCGGTCCGACGAATCGTCCTCTCTCTGTAGCCACTACTCCCCTGCCTGCAAAGCACATGCCCTCGAATGGCCGACTGGATTCGGGCTCGTTGCCGCCAACAGAAAGAATGGGAGACGGCAATTTGTAGAAAAGGGCTCCAGCCGACCGCCTTGCGCCTGCCCACCGCCGATGCCTTCGGCGACCCCTGCCCCCTGCTCTTCATGGACTTGAGAGCAACGTGGGAACCGAAGCCAGTTGGCTTTCCTTTTGCTTATTCGGACCCCAGGCAGCCTTGATACCGGAGTCGAATATCGGCCCTCGTGGCAAGGCTCAAGGAGAAATGCATGTCGAACTTAATCGTGACACTCATCATCGGCGGAGTCGTCGGTTGGCTGGCGAGCATCGTGATGAAGGCCAACGGGCAGATGGGCATCCTGGCCAACGTCATCGTGGGCATCCTCGGGTCGTATGTCGGCGTCGCCCTCGCCAATGCGCTGGGGGTGCAGGCGAACACCGCTCCGGCGGCCTGGATCGTCGCCGTCATCGGCGCATCGGTGCTCATCTGGCTTCTACGGGCGCTCGGCGTTTTTTCCCGGCTGGCCTCGGCTCGGTAGTCGAATCGAGAACGAGATGTCGATGTCGGTAACGAAGGTATCCGGTCTCGTCTCGGAGCTCACCAGGACCGCGACTCTCAGTCTCGACGACGCGATGAAGAAGGGCATCGCCGGGGGCAACAAGACCCTCCGCGACGTCCGCGTCTGGTGGATCAAGGAGGAGAGGGTGAGCACGGGCTCACCCTCTGGCTATCAAGTGAACATGATGATCGGCTTCGTCATCGATGACTAGCGCCGCTGCCGCCTCCGGACGCTTTTTCGAATTGTTTGCTTCTTTCTCTCCAAAGCGTTAAGGTAGCTTATCTCAGCGAAAATCACTTCTCTGAGGGGAAGGATCATAATGTTACAGAAAATCATGCTGGCGGTGTTGTGTCTCTTCACGACGGGTTTGGTGCTCGCGGATCAAAAGGCCGAGACCAAGAACGTGACCGGTGAGGTGAAGGCCCTCTCCGCCGATTCCACGGTCATCACCGTGGATCACAAGGACTGGACGTTCATCGTCGACAAGGACACTTACGTCGTTGCCAAGGGCGCGAGCCACACGTCGCGCAAGGCCGAGGGCGCCAACGAGATCACGAAGATCACCGACTTCCTCAAGGTGAAGGATACGGTCGTCGTCGACTATACGGAAAAAGACGGCAAGATGACCGCCAAGGAAATTCGGGTCAGGTAGCTCTTTTCATACCTGCGCCGGCGCCCGCGTGCTGCGGTGTCGGCGCAGCGGTTTGTTCGCCCCTTGCGCGGTCATCGCATCCGCCGATAGAGGACCCAGCGGGCCCCGGACAGAGCCGACGAAGGGTACGACCGCAGGAGAATGCACGAACCACAGCGGGAGCCCTCGTAGCTTCCGATCCAGAACTCAGCCTCGATTTCACTCACGTACCTGAGCCGCTCCCCCTCCTCCCCCATTCGTTCACGATAGAAGCCGACGATCCTGCCGTTGCGGAGGTCGTGGTCGCTCCCCACGGTGACGACGCTGTCCTCCGCGGCCTCCAGAAGAAAGCGAAGGGCGTCTTCGTATCGCCCGCGCCCCTGTCGCGCGAATTGAAGCAAGGAGTACCCGTTCGCCGCGAGCCAGACGACGAAAAGGACCGAGGACCATGGGCGTCCGAGCGAGCCCGCGAGGCTCGCGAAGAGAAGGGGCACGAAAGCGACGCACACGAGGAAATAGCGGGGGAAGAGAAACGGGGGATCGAGAACGAGAGCGACCCAGATCGGAAGGAGCGTCGTGGCCGCGAAGAAGATCCAGAGGTAGGAGCGCGGCTCGTCCGTTCGCCGGTTGGGCCAGTAGCAACGGAGGCGCCGGGCGAGCTCGAAGGCGAGAGCTACGCCGGCGAGTGCGGCGAAGAGGAGCACGCCGCGGCCTTCGACGGGTCCACCCAGGGCGAGCGAGGCGGTCTGACCGAGGAGCGCAAGGGGCGGCGGGCTGGTTCCTCCGCCGAGGCGGAGATATCTCAGGTCGATGGCGACGAGAGCGCCCAGGAGCAGGAGCGGGAAGACCGGGACGGCGAGCGCGCTTCGGAACGAGAGTCGTCCCCGGCCCGCGAGAACCAGCGAGTAGACCACGGCCGCCACGAGCACGAGCACGAAGCTGAGGTGGGAGAGGACTCCGGCGGAGGCAGCGAGGGAGAACCCCGCGAGCCACCGCATGTCGGTCGTCTCCGTCCACCTCACGAGGCACGCGAGCGCCACGAGCCCCGCGAGGGCCGCCAGCGCGTAGCCTCTCGCCTCCGAAGAATAGAACACGAGCGGAAAGCTGGTCGCGGTCGTGAGCATCGCGAGTCGTGGTCTCGAGCCGTCCATCTCGGCCAGCCACCCGACGGCGAGAACCGCGGCCACTCCGGCGAGGAAGGACGGCAACCGGTAGACCCAGAACGCGGCTTCTTGTCCGACAACGTACATCCAGAGGCTCACGAGCCAGTGGTTGCTGTCGTGATGGATGGCGGTGAACACTTCGGAGGCCGAGTCGATGGACGCGACGTTCGCGAGCGCCCGGATCTCGTCGAGCCAGAATTCCGTGAACAGCCCGGGCAGCCGCAGGAGCGCCGCCACAAGTACGATCGCGACGAAGCTCCACTTCATTTCTTCGATTATCATCGCCCGGGATGGACTCCCGCAGCTATCGCGGCAGGGCGGTTCACTCTGCCGTCGCGTCAAATGACGCAGTTGCGTTCCTTCGGGTCAGGCCCCGCCGCCCCAACGACCTGCTTGGACAAGTATTTGCGAAACGTCCGCCGGGGCACGAAGCTTGCATCCTTCTTCGTGGTCGAATTTACGGAGAGATTCGAGAGGCGCGCGTCATGAACGAGCGAATGATTCTCCCTGCAGCATTTTGTTTGGGGTTGTCGACCTCGGTCGGGGCCCAGGTCAGCTCGGTGAACGGGCAGATCGCCTACACGGTATGCGAATACGATTCGACGGCGGGCGTCGTCGTCTGCGACATCTGGCGGGTGGAGGCGGACGGCAGTAACCCGGTCGATTTGACCAACACTCCCCTTGTTTCCGAGGCGAATCCCGTCTGGTCGCCGGATGGCACACGCATCGCCTACGTGGTCGATATCGGGGCTTTCACCCAGAGCCTCTGGATCATGGAGGCGGACGGCACCGGCCAGTTCCCGGTAACCCTCCCGGCCGGCCCGCTCTTCGGTCCGACCTGGTCTCCCGGCGGAACGCAGCTCGCCTTCTCGCGGCAAGCTCCCGGCGAGGTGATGAGCCTGCAGTTCGACGTCTTCGTCGTCAACGCCGACGGCACGGGAGAGATCGACATCACGCTATCCGACTACGACGAAATCGACCCGTCTTGGTCCCCCGATGGAGCTCGAATCGCTTTCGCCGGCGTGAGGCCGGAGACCTACCAGGATCCCGAGACCGGACTACCCGTCGCGGGCGCGCAATGGGAGATCGTCACGGTCGACCCGAGCGGAGCCTCCGAGCTCGTACTCAGTGATGGAGAGCCCGGGACGGAGCGCGGCGACCACCTCGAGGAGGATCGAGGTCCCGTCTGGTCGCCGGATGGAAGCATGATCACGTTCATGAGTCAGAGCGTGGATCCTTGCTGCTCATCCTGGCAGATCTGGGCGGTGAACCGCGACGGCACCGGCGTGAGCAACCTGACGAACGACGAGTCGGTAAACGACATGTTCCAGACGTGGTCGCCGGACGGCGCGTTGATTCTCTTCTCGAGGGCCGACGGACAAGGCGGGCTCGACCTCTATACCATGCCCGCTCCCACAACTCTCCCGCCGCCGGCGGCTCCCCGCGCGGCCGCGCCGGCCTCCGACGTCGCACGGCTCACGATCGGCGCGAACGCGAGCGACCCGGACTGGGGCCGGGATCCCGATTCGGCGACGACTCCCGAACGGTTCGCTCTGTTCACGTCCGTCGAGACCGATACTCGGTTTGCCGGCGGAAGCATTACCAGCAGGCCCACCGGCGTTCGCTGCGGTCGAAACTGTTTCGAATCCTATGCGGCGGGAGCTCTCGTGCAGCTCAAGGCGAGGGCCCGGAGGGGATATAGCTTCGTCGGCTGGTCCGGAGCCTGCACCGGCATGACCGAGTGTGCCGTCACGATGGACGACGTGCAGGTGGTAAGGGCGACGTTCCGCCGAATCCGTTAGCGCGGATCACCGAGCGACGAGTCGCATCCTCTTCTCTTCGATTATCATCGCCGGAGATGGACTCCCGCGGCCATCGCAGCATCGCGTTCGCTCTCAGCCTCGTGCTCTACGCCGCCCTGTACCTCTTCACCTTCCACGAAGCCGACGAGGACCTCTGGGGTCGCATGGCCGCGGGTCGGCTCGCGATGTCCGAAGGGAGAGTCCCCCGGGAGGACGTCTTCGCCTACGTTCCGACGAAGCCGCTGTGGGTCGATCATGAATGGCTCTCTGGGGTCGTCTTCTACGAGGTCCATCGCGCGTTCGGCGGAAGGGGGCTTCTCGCGCTCCGTGCCGTCCTCGGTGTGGGCGCGGTGGCCCTCCTTCTCCATGCCGCCCGCGGCGCGAGCCCCTGGACCGTCGGGTTTCTCTCGCTCGCCGCCTGGCCCCTTCTCGCCCAGGGATTCAATTCGGTGGTGAGGGCCCAGGCCTTCACGTTCCTCTTCTTTGCTCTGACGCTGTTCGTTCTCGAGCGAGGCCAAGGTCGCGTCGCATTGGTGCCGCTCGCGGCGCTCTGGGCGAACCTGCACGGCGGCTTCGTCCTCGGTCCGCTCCTCCTCCTCGGCTACGGCTTCTATCGCCTGGGCGCCGCCTCGTTCGCCGCAAGCCTTCTCAACCCTTACGGCCTCGAGTACTGGCGCTATCTCAGCGAGGCTCTCCGGATGCCGCGTCCCGAGATCCTCGAGTGGCGTTCCGCGGAGCTCTGGGGGATTGGGGATCTCCATGTTCAAGCGGGACTCCTCCTGGTCGTGGTTCTCGTCCTGGGAATGCGACCGCGGCCCGCTCATCTCGTGCTGCTCGGAGGGGCGGCACTCGCGACTCTCCTGCACGTCCGCTTCGCTCCGTTCCTGGGAATGGTGATCGTCGTCACTCTCGGAGGCTCATGGGAGGACGTGTTCCGAAGACGTCGCCACGCGCTCGCCCTGGGGGCGATGGTTCTGGCGCTCGGTCTCATAGCGACTGGAGGCGCTGTCTCCTGGCTGCGCCGGGACCTCTCGCTCCAGATGCGGGTGCCGGCCGACCGCTATCCGGTCGCCGCGGTGAGCCTTCTTACCGGCGAGAAGGGGAAGCTGGCAGTCTTCTTCAACTGGGGCGAGTACGCCCTCTATCATCTATATCCGGCCGTCCTCGTCTCCCTCGACGGGCGCTACGAGACTGTCTACCCGGACGACATCGTCCGAGCGAACTGGGATTTCACCCGCGGGGTGCCCGGAAGCGAGAAGTTTCTCGACACCTACGCCGCGGACTTCGCGCTCTATCCCCGGGACACGGGCGCCGCGCGGTGGCTCGCCACTGCGTCGAGCTGGGCCCTCGTGCACGAGGACGGTTTTTCCGTGCTCTATCGCCGTGAGTGAGGGAGGAAAACCCCTCTCCCGTACGTCTTATCTAGTGAACCCCAAAACTCGTGTGCATTGACAGGCTTCGGAACCGGCCATTATCATGCTGTATAGCTACCCTCGGAACCATTCAAGGATGACAGCTAGGGGTTTGCGAGCCCGGCTAAGCCGCGAGGAAGGCCAAGCCTTGCTCGAGACGGTGATGGTCACGGGTTTCCTCGTCGCCATAGCCGTGGTGCTCAACCGCCTGTTCGGTCCCGTCATCCTCGAGGCCTTCGAGAAGATCTCGGAAGCGCTGAGCTCGGTAGGACCATGAAACGGAGAATCGTTTCGGACGAATCGGGTGCCACCACCATCGAGTACACCCTGGTGCTGGCGTTCATCGCCAGCATCTCCATCTACGCCACCATCTCGCTCATCAGCGTGCTCCTGAATCGCGTCGCCGTTCTCGTCGTCAACATCGCCATGTACCTGACCGGAGGGCCGGGTCCTTGAAAGCTCGCAATGATCTCGAAGGAGGCTTCTGACATGTGGAATCGAATTCGCTCCGGCGTCGCGGACGTCGTTCTCTCCCGTATGCTCTCGACCGAGGGGCACTTCAGGCGCCTTCGGGAGAGGCTCGCGGACGAGGAGGGCGCCATGACCATCGAGTACATCCTCATCATCGCTCTCATCGCCATCATCATCATCACCCTGTTTACCGTCATCCTCTGGCCCTTCCTCCGGCCGGCGCTCGAAGACCTGATCAACCGCATCACCAACGCCATCAACGGCGGCGGCATCACCTGAGGCCCGATCTCGTGAAGACGCGTCGACGGGGTCGCCGGGGCGAGGAGGGCACGAGCGCCCTCGAGCTCATGATGACCATCTCCATCATCTTCTTCCTGATGCTGGCGGTCATCCAGGTCTCGCTCATCTCGATCACCAAGCTCCTCACCAACTATGCCGCCTGGAGCGCGGCCAGGGTCTGGGCGGTGAACGAGGACGACGGCGTGGGAAAGGCCAAGCAGGCGGGCACATCGATCCTGAAGATCCTAAGGTGGGGCCCCATCGAAGACAGCTTCGTGGATGTCCAGGAAGGAAACGAAGGAGTCGAGGTCAACTACGAGACGACGCTCGGCATCCCGTTCCTCTTGAAGAACAACCAGGCGGGGCGCATCACCACCCGGGGCTGGGGGGCGGTGCCGCGGGATCCGAACGGCTTCGACGAGAGTGGAGACAACAAGGAGTGAGGGATAGGCCATGAGCGAAGAGCTTCGGACGCGCTGCAGGGGCGAGAAGGGCCAGACGACTCTCTTCGTTCTCTGCAGCTTCATGGTGTTCTTCATGCTCTTCGCGCTCGTGGCGAACGTGGGCCAGGCGGTCAACCGGCGGGTCATGCTCCAGATGGTCGCGGACGCCGGGGCGTTCACCGGGGCCTCGGCCCAGGCGACGATGTTGAATACCATCTCGGAGTTCAACCAGATCATCGATACCTCCTGGGACGTCGCCACCGCCCTGATGCTCTACTGGACGTTTCAGTTCTGCGGGGTGGACGACGCCATAGGCATCATCTACCGCGTCATCGAGACCGTGATGTCCATCATGATACGGGTCTCGAACCACGGAGGCGCCGTCTGGGCGCTGATGGAAGCGGAGATGGTGACCAAGCAGAACATCCGCGACCTCTTCCCCGATGGCTCGGTGCATACCCCGCTGGAATCGTTCGGAAGCCTGCTCTCAAGCCCTTCGTCCGCGGCCACGGGAGCGAGCCACATCATCAACATGCAGAAGGCCTGGCCTTCCCTCTTCTCCCAATTCGCCCTGGTGCGCCTCGAGCAGGAGAGCGTGACCAAGAACTGGATCTGCTATACCCCGCCGTTCAGCATCAGCTCCAAGAGCGGGAGCTTCAACCAGCCGTGGAAGAAGTCCGAGCCGGACGAGGTGACGCGCTTCTACTGGTGGGTGACCGCGGATCCCGTCGACGCGCTGGTTCTTCCCAGAAAGAGCTGGATGCCCTTCGGATTCCCGCAGGTGCCGGCGATGACCGCGGTCGCTCTCGCGAAACCCATCGGCGGCGACGTCGAGCCCGACGAGAACGGAGCCGAGTACGTGGCGAGGCTCATTCCGCTCTCGACCATCGATGCGGTCTTCGCCGATTTCAGCGGATCGCTTCCGAGCCTTACGGAAGTGCTCCATTGAGTCTCCGCCGGAGATTGCAGGGCCAGCAAGGCCAGGCGCTCATCGAGACGGCCCTCATGACCTGGCTCTTCGCCGTTCTGCTTTCGGCGATTATCCAGGTTTTCCTGGTCCACAACTACGCGTACCAGATGGCGAACAACGCCTACTACAGCCTCTTCAAGGACAAGGCCTACGGCACGTACAACAAGCCCTCGCACCAGTTCGAGGGCTGGCCCAACTGGCCGCACAAGCCCCTCCGCTCGGTGTCGCCGCTGCAGCAGGCCGGAGGCCGGGTTCACGTTCAAGCCGGCGGGGACGTGAACTGGTCCGAGGACGACCGGGCGTCGATTCCCATGATGCCGTTCCTGGAGAACGCCATCGTGCTCGAGCTCAGGAACCGGGGCGTGACCCGCGAGCCGGTGCGCCTCAAGCTCGGAAGACGGGACCCGTCCCTCAACTACATGCCGATGAAATTCCTCTGGATGGGGATGGGAACCGAGGGAGGATTCGAGGCGTTCTTCGGCATGATCGAAGGGCTCATCGGGATCTCGGGCCAGCTCGGAAAGAGCTACACCGACTACACCGACGGCTACGACCAGGGCGACCTCGAGGACTACGAGGACGAATACGGCGACGCCAACGACGATATGAACGACCAGGACCCGAACTCCGGCGAAGACGCCAAGGCTCAATGGGACACATCCCACGGCGACTACAACCACGACGGCTACCGCGACGCCTGCGAAGCGGTTCAGGGGGACAACCACCCGAGCTGCAAGAACAATCGTCCCTGGGAATAGACGACCGGGACAACGTAAGGAGTAACGAGAGTCCATGAAAGGCAAGCCCGCCATAATCATCTCGATCCTGTTCGGTATCCTCGGCTTCGTATTCGTTCACCTCTACCTTCGAAGCCGCGAGGCCGAGCTCCTCCAGATCGCCGACGAGCGGACGGTGGTGGTGGCGGTGTCGGACATCCTTCCGGGGACGGCGATCGAGGAGAACATGGTCATCGAGACCGCGGTGCCGCTGAAGTTCGTCCAGCCGAGCGCGTTCACGTCGGTCCGGGAGACGGTGGGTCAGATCGCGGCCATACCGATACAGAAGGACAGCCAGGTGCTGGGAACGGCGATGACCAGCGTCGGCCGCAGCCTCGCGACCAAGATTCCCCGGGGCATGCGCGCGGTCTCGCTCGCGGTCACCGACGTCACCGGCGTCTCGAGCCTCGTTGCGGCGAACAACTACGTCGACGTGCTCGCGACGGTGAAGCTCGGCTCCGGCCTTGGCGCCTCCAACCAGAGGGTATTCGTCACGACACTCTTCCAGAACGTGATGGTGCTGGCGGTGGGAAGCGATCTCGGCGAAGTGCGGACCGCGTCGCGGGACCAGGACGCGATGGCGATGCTGGCGCAGCAGGAGAGAGAGAAATTTACGACGGTCACCCTGGCGCTCACGCCGCAGCAGGCGCAGGACCTGGTGCTGGTTCAGGACATCGGCGACATTACCCTCGCCCTGCGCTCGTTCCGCGACGAGAACGAGACCGCCGCCATCCCCCGCTCGAGCGCGTCGGGAGTCTTCGGCGTGGCGGAGGGCGAGGTCGTGCCCAGGCGACAGCCGTCATGGCAGGAGATTCGGGGGACAGTTCGATGAAGAGAACAACGCATGGGGGGAACATGATGAACGGAATTCGAATCGGAAGCTTCCTGCTCCTCGCGATCGCCGCGGTGGCCGGCGCGCAGATGGAACAGCAGGTGGTGGCGGTCGGCGCCCAGACGGTCGTCCGCGTCGACTTTCCCATCGGAAGGAGCGCGCTCGCGAACGACAACGTGGTCGACTTCCGCATTCTCGAGAGCCGGCAGGAGGTGCTGCTCATCGGAAGGCACGCCGGGGAGACGACGCTGAGTCTCTGGGATCAACAAGGCGTGCTCCAGCGCGAGATCCTGGTCCGGGTGCGTCCGTCCTCGGGAGGCGCCCGGCAGATCACCGAAGAGCTCAAGGAGCTTCTCGGCGGCATCGAAGGAGTCGAGTACCGGGAAGTGGGCGGCACCGTCTGGCTCGAGGGCGAAGTGCTCACCCAGCGCGACCTGGATCGAATCACCAAGGTCCTCGAGAGGTACCCGGAGGTCCGGAGCCTGGTGGAGCTCTCCCCGATGACGCAGCAGCTGATGGATCGCGCCCAGGCGGACTCGGTCAAGACCGTCCAGTTGGACGTGACCATCATGGAAGTGGACAAGACGATGATGCGCAGCCTCGGCGTGAAGTGGGCGGGCTCCATCAACCCCAGCTCCGCCCTTCCCTTCGAGGGGACGAACGTGGGCCCCATCAGCGGGGTCATCTCCAACATCCTGCCCTCGATCAACATGATGACCAGCACCGGGAAAGCCCGGGTCCTCGCCCAGCCGACGCTCATTACCCGGAGCGGCCAGAAGGCGCAGCTCTTCGTCGGCGGCGAGCTGCCGATTCCCGTAGCCCAGGGCGGCGGCGCGATCTCGATCGAGTACAAAGAGTACGGGGTGAAGCTCGAGTTCGAGCCCAAGGTGGACTCCCAGGACAACATCGACACGGTCATCTTCGTCGAGATGTCTAGCCTCGGCGGGCCCGCGGCGCAGGGTGGCGCCCCGGGCCTCATCACCAACCGGGTGACCACCAACGTCTTCGTGCAAACGGGCGAGAGCATCACCCTCGGCGGGCTGGTCCAGGCCTCGGACGCCCAGAACGTCGACAAGGTTCCGGGCCTCGGGAGCATTCCGGTGCTGGGAAACCTCTTCAAGTCGAAGCAGTTCATCCGGAACCAGACCGAGATGCTGGTCTTCGCGACTCCCCGGGTGGTGACCTCGGCGGAAGCCGGAACCGGGCTGAAAGAGAAGGTCACCGGGGACTTCGAGGAGTTCGACGAGATCCAGAAGCACAGCCCGAAGCAGGAAGAGAAGAAAAAGAAGAAGCAGTAGCTGGCTCATGAAGAAGAACGGGATGCGGTGATTGGAGTAGGTGTCGGAGATGAATCAGAATCTAGAGACAATTCATCACCCCTATCTCTTCCTGTCCCCCTACCCCCTGCAATTGGAGTTCTTCTTCGCGTCTTTGCGTCCTTGCGCCTTTGCGTTCCATGTGTCTTGCCTAGCCAAATGAGGGCGAATCTGTTTGGCTTCGAGCTCGTAGAAATCGAACGCAAAGACGCAAAGGCGCAAAGACGCAAAGGGGATTCGAACGGCTCATTCGAATGATTGTGGAGCGAAGCACTAAGTAATGTCCGGCGCCGCTATCAGCGTTTTCTCGGTAAAGGGCGGAGGGGGCGCGAGCCTCATCGCCGCGAACCTCGCGGTCTCGATCCGCCGGGAGACCCGCGCCTCGGTAGCGCTTCTCGACGTCTCCTATCCGATCCCCGGAAGCATCGCCCTCTACCTCGGCCTTTCCCACGCCAAGGCGGTGACCGACGTCGTTCCCCTGCTCGATCGGATGCAGCCGACGCTCCTGAAAAGCTACGTGACGAACCACGCCTCGGGAATCGCCGTGATTCCGGCGGCCAAGGACGCGCTCCACGAAAAGATGCTCACCCCGCAGAAGCTCGCCCGGGTCGCCGACCTCCTGGTGCGGGCCTACGACTACGTGGTGATCGATCTCGCCTCGACCCTCTCCGAGGACGTCGTTCCCATCCTCGACCTGAGCGAGCTCATCTGCCTGGTCCTGTCTCCCGACGTCGGTTCGGTGGCGCAGGGACGGCAGTCGGTCACCTATCTCCAGTCGCACCATTTCTCCCGCGACGCCATGCGGCTGGTGCTGAATCGCTACAGCGCCAAGATGCCCTTTCCTCCCGAGACCATCGAGGAGAGCGTGGGCCTTCCGATCGCCCTCTACCTGCCTCTCGACGAGGAGCTGATGGAGCAGTCGATCGCCATGGCGGACCCGTTCGTCTCCTCCTCCCCCCGCCATCCGGTGTCGAAGGCACTCGACGCCTTCAGCCAGCAGCTCGTAGGCGAGCTCCAGTCCCGGCCGCGTCGAGCCAAGCAGCCGCGGCTGCTGGCGGACGCGTCGCCGGAGGTGGAGGAGGTTCGCGAGTCCAAGGAGCGCACCGACGCGATCCGCGACGTGAAGATCCGGATCCACCGGCGTCTCATCGACGAGATCGATTTCAAGAAGGCCGACATCGAGCTCGCGAAGGACCGGAAGAAGAAATCCGAGCTCCGATCCAAGACCGAGGTCAAGATCGTGAGCCTCCTCGACGAGGAGGCCAAGGAGATGACCGACCGCGACCTGCGAAAGCGGCTGGTGAAGGAAATCCTCGACGAGGCCCTCGGGCTCGGCCCCCTCGAGGACCTGCTTCGCGATCCCGACGTCTCCGAGATCATGGTGAACGGGATCGACCACGTCTTCGTGGAGCGCAAGGGAAAGCTCACTCTCACGGAGCACAAGTTCCTGACCGAGGACCAGCTCCGGGCGGTCATCGAGCGGATCGTGAATCCCCTGGGGAGGAGGATCGACGAGAAGTCCCCCATGGTGGACGCCCGCCTGGAAGACGGGTCGCGGGTGAACGCCATCATCCCCCCTCTCGCCATCGATGGGCCCTCGGTCACCATTCGAAAGTTCGCGAAGACCCCGCTGAAGGTCCCCGACTTGATCCGTTTCGGATCCTTCACCACCCAGATGGCCCAGTTCTTCGAGGCGGCGGTGCTCGCGCGTCAGAACATCGTCATTTCCGGAGGCACCGGCTCGGGGAAGACGACGCTGCTCAACGTGCTGTCCTCGTTCGTCCCCGAGGACGAGCGCATCGTCACCATCGAGGACTCGGCGGAGCTCCAGCTCCCGCAGGAGCACGTGGTGAGGCTCGAGTCCCGACCTCCGAACATCGAGGGCGAGGGCGCCATCACCATCCGCGACTTGGTGAGGAACGCCCTTCGCATGAGACCGGACCGCATCGTGGTGGGAGAGTGCCGCGCCGGAGAGGCCCTCGACATGCTGCAGGCGATGAATACCGGCCACGATGGCTCGCTCACCACCGTCCACGCCAACACGCCGCGGGACGCTCTCTCCCGGCTCGAAACCCTGTGCCTCATGGCGGGACTCGACCTTCCGGCGCGGGCGATCCGCGAGCAAATCGCCTCCGCCATCGATCTCGTGTTCCAGCAATCGCGGCTCTCCGATGGAAGCCGCCGCGTCACCCATATCTCGGAGATCACCGGACGCGAGGGCGAGGTCTTCACCATCGCCGATATCTTCCTCTTCAAACAGACGGGGATCACGCCCGAAGGGAAGGTGCAGGGGCAGTTCGCCCCCACCGGCGTCATTCCCAAGTTCATCGAGGGTCTCTCGCGGCGCGGCATCAAGGTCCCGCGCGAGATCTTCCTTCATCAGACGGCCTGAAACACATGACATTTCTAATGGGAATCCTGGTCGCACTGGTCGCCGCGGCCGCCATCACGTTCATCGCCTACTCCATTCTCAATCCCCTCGCCGCCTGGTGGGACCGCTACCTCACCAAGTGGAGCCGCTGGATGCAGCTGGAATTCGAAGCGATGCACCAGGATATGCCGCGAAACCGCGCCCGCCAGATCCTCTCCTACTCCGTGCTGGTGATGTCGGTTCTCGGCTTCCTCGTGAACTTCAGCGTTTTCTTCGCCATCGTGTTCGCCGGCCTGGGCCTGCTCGTTCCCCGCTGGGTAATCAGCTGGCTCCGAGCCCGCCGGTTCCGGCAGATCAACGCGCAGCTCGGAGAGGCCCTGACGCTGGTCTCCAGCTCCCTCCGTTCGGGCTTGAGCCTCCCCCAGGGGGTCGAGCTGGTGGTACAGGAGATGGAGCCTCCGATCGCCGAGGAGTTCGCGATCGTCATCAAGGAGAACCGTCTGGGGCTGTCGTTCGACGATGCGCTCTCGAACCTCGCGGAGCGGGTGCCGACTCCGGACCTCGACATGGTGGTGACCGCCATCGTCACCATCCGCGAGACCGGGGCCAACCTCGCAGAGGTGTTCGACGTCATCGCCCACACCGTGCGGGAGCGGAAGAAGGTCGAGGGGAAGATCCAGGCGATGACCGCGGAGGGCATGACCCAGGGAATGATGATGTGCGCCGTTCCCCCGATCCTCATCATCACTTTCTTCTTCCTGGACCCGACGCTGGTGGAGCCGCTTTTCACCACCGTCCTCGGGATCCTGATGCTGCTGGTCATCGCCGCCATGGACGCCATGGGGATGTGGATGATCTTGAACACGGTGAAGATCGATGTCTGACCCGAGGGGGGAATCCGGGGCGGCGATGATCGAGTACGTCTTGATCCTGGGGTTCGTGACCGCCCTGGTGATCTTCTTCTTCAGCCTTCTCTATCCCGCCGCCGGCGACGACATCGAGTCGCTGATCAACGCCTGGGGAGACAAGATCGCGACCGAGATCGCGGGCGACAAGATGGAAGAGAGCTCGGACGCCTGGGGGGTCAACTGAGATGAGTCCTCTGTTCCTGATTCTCGCCTACACCACCATTTTCGGCTCGGCGTCGATCCTCGTCTACACCCTCCTGCCCGACTTCCGCCGGCGCGCCGCGCTGGCACGGCTCGACGCCGCCGAAGGCCGGGAGGACGTGCAGTCGCCGCTGCTCAAGCTGATGCAGCCTCTGCTCCGGGCGGTCGCCCCCTGGGTCTCGCACTACAAGCTCCCCGGCTATCGCGCTTCGAAGGCGAAACAGATCGCGGGCGCGGGCCTCAAGGACTCGCTCACCACCGACGAGTTCCTCGCCTGGAAGATCGTCTTCGCCGTCCTCGGACCGCTGGGGATGGCGGTGATCTTCAACTTCGCCCGCCATCCTCTGATGGTCGCTCTCCTGGCGATCGGTTTTTCCTTCCTTCCCGACTTCCTGCTGAAGGACATGGTCGCCCGCCGCCAGCGGGCCATCGTGCGAGCGCTCCCCTTCTCCGTCGACCTCCTCACCCTGGTGGTGGAAGCCGGCCTCGACTTCGCACAGGGGCTCCAGCGGGTGGTGGAGCGCGGCCCCGCCGGACCACTCGCCGACGAGCTCTCGCTCATGCTGCGCGAGATCCGCCTGGGAACGACCCGCGCCGATGCTTTGCGGAGCCTGGCCGAACGCTGCGGTGTCCCCGAGGTATCGTCTTTCTCCTCGGTTCTGATTCAGGCGGACCGTCTCGGCGCTTCCATCGGGACGGTGCTGCGGGCGCAGTCCGATCTGATGCGCGCCGAAAGGTTCCAGCGGGCGGAGAAAGCCGGAGCGCGCGCCTCCAGCATCGTCCTCGTTCCCCTGGTGCTCTTCATTCTTCCCGCCGCTCTCCTGGTGATCGTGGGTCCGGTGCTGCTTCGTTTCGTCTATGGGATGGGATAAGGGAGCTCCGCCGCCTTGAAGCGCCTGGTCATCAAGAAAGGAGAGGAGATCCAGCGAAGGGAGGTCGGCGCCACTTCGCTCACGGTAGGGCGGGACCCGTCCTGCGAAATTCACGTCGACGACCCGAGTCTCTCGCGCAGGCACGGGATGTTCGAGCCGACCCCGACCGGCGTCCGCTTCGTCGATCTGGGCAGCCGCAACGGAAGCTGGGTCAACCTCCAGAAGGTCAAGGAGGCGGAGCTCAAGCCCGGCGATACGGTACGCATGGGTTCGCTTCTCATCACCTATGCCTACGACGCCCCGCCGCCCCCGCCGCCGAAGCCCGCGGCGCCGCCCCCGGTTGCGAGCGAGGCCAACGACTCGGCGACGGTGATCGTCTCGACGAAAGCCCCGTCGAAGCCCGCCAACCCGCCGGTCCAGGAAGCGAAGATCGACGCCGAGAGCACCGTTCTCCTGTCGCGAGAAGCTGCGAAGCCGCCGATCGAGCAAGCCAAGACCGACGACGAGAGGACCGTTCTTCTGTCCCGGGAGAGCAAGAAGCCGCCGGATACGGGGACGATGCTGTTCCGACCCGAAGCCGCGCCCAAGCCCAAAGCCCCCGACACCGCGCGCTTCACCCCCGGGGTCCCCTCTCCAGCGCCCCCTCCGGCGCCGGGCGCGGCCGCCGCGGAAGTTTCGATCGACGACACTCCTCCCAAGGGGTCGTGGACGGTGCGACATGCTCTGGTCGTCCTCGGGGTCGCGCTCACGGTGTACCTCGTGCTCGCGCTCCCGCTCGTTCGAACGCTCGGAAATGCCCTTCGCGAGGAATCCCTGCGACGCGGTCGGGTGCTCCTCGATTTGCTCACCGCCGCGAATGCCACCGCGGTGGCCGAGGGACGCGCGCGGGATCTGCAGGTGGAGATGGTCACGCGGGAAGAGCGCGTGAAGGAAGCCTTCATTCTGGATCTCCAGGGGAAGGTGCTGGCGCCGTCGAGCCGGGTCGATGAGACGTTCAAGACCATCGACGGAATCCAGCCGACGCTCGAGGAGATCCGAACGTTCTACCTGGGGCGGCGCGGGAACGGCGATTACGTGATGGTCGAGCCGATTCTGGACCGCGGACGGAGGATCGGCATCGCGCTCCTCGTCTACGAGGTCGCGACGGCATCGGGCAGCTGGGCGGTCGCGGTGCTGTTCCTGGGACTTCTCGTTCTGATGCTCGCGGTCCTGGTCGCGGTGGTCATGGCGAAGCGGTTCACGCTCGAGCCCATCGCCGCGCTCCGGGACGACGTCGAGGCGGTCGTCAAGGGAGACGCCCCGCGGGTCCCTCTGGCGCAAGCATTCGCCGAACTCTCCGAGATCGCGAAGAGCGTCAACCGACTCATCGAGCGGGCTCCGGCGCTCGCCCCGTCCGCCCCCTCAATCCGGGTGGCCTCGCCCGCGACACCCGCGCCCAGACTCCCCGCGCCCTCGGACACGCGCGCGACGCCGATCCCGAAGGCTCCTGCCCCCGCGCCGCCTCCACCACCCGCCGACGGAGCCTCTCTCTGGGTCGATGCCGGGTTCATGGTGATCCGTGCGGAGCCTCGGGCAGCGGAGCTCCTGGGCGGAAGCCCCGAGGGACTCGAGGGGCGTCACGTGATCGAGGCGATCAAGGACGAAAAGATCCTCGGGGCGGTCCTGGACTCCCTGAACGCTCTCGAGGACGCGCCCGGAACCGTTGCCTCGGTGGACACCCCGTCCGGACCTTTGGCTATCAGCGCCACCCGGGATGGTGACCGGGTCCTGGTGAGCTTGAAACCGAGCGTCTAGATACGGGACAATAGTTTAAAGATTATTCCCCGCAGCCGCTACGAGCCGCGCGAGGAGCGCGGCGAGCGAACAGCGGGGCCCGGAGGGCCCCATCCTCCCCGAGCGGAGAGCGAGGGAACGAGCCGCGCGAGGAGCGCGGCGAGTAATAAGAAATGGTCGAGAAAACGCTGAGCGCCGCGGATCTTCCGCGGCTGGTCGTGCAGCTTCCCGATGGGAAGGAGGTGCACCATTCCGTCGTCGGAAGCGAGATCACCATCGGCCGCGATCCGTCGAACCGCATTCCCATCTCCGACCAGTTCGTCAGCAAGTTCCACGCGAAGCTCCTGATCTCTCAGTCGAGCATCACCCTGGTGGACCTGGGAAGCGCGAACAAGACCTACGTCAACGGGGAGCCCATTCGCGAGGCCGCGGTGAAGTACGGGGACGAGCTGCAGTTCGCGGGAGTGCGCTGCCGTCTTCTCGCGCCCGACGCGGAGCAGAAACCGGTGAGGTCCGCGCCTCCGCCCCCGGCCCCGAGAGCCGCCGCGAGCGCGCCCCGACCCGGTGCTCCGCCGCCACCGCAGCCCTCGGTCGCCCGTGCCCCCGCGATCAAACCGAAGGCTGCGGCGCCTCAAGCCCGATCGGCTCCGCCCAAGATCGAAGCCGATCCCATGAAACGGCTCCTCCGCATCGGAGGACTTCTCATCGCGGTCTCGGTGGCACTCGCCGTTCTGCTGCGAGTTCTCCTCGTACCCTCGGGCGACCCGCCCGCGTCCGACGGCGCTCAGGCCACGAAGACGTCGACCCCCGCATCGACCACGGCTCCGGCGGTGGAGACGGCGACGCCGCCTCCGGCCGAAACGCGGCCGCCTGCCGCGACCAGCGCAGCGTCCACGGCCGAGGAGCACTTCGAACAGGCGCTCTCGTTCCTCGATACCGGGAGGCTGAAGGAGGCCCGGGGCTCTTTTCAGAAAGTGCTCGAGCTCGACCCCGACAACGCCCGCGCCAAGACCCGGCTCAGTCTCCTCGAGGAGGAGATCGCGCAGAAGGCCGATCGGCATTTCGGAAACGCCCGGCAGGCCTTCCAGTACCTGCGGTACGAGGAGGCGATCGGGGAATGGGAGCTGTTCCTGACTCTCGCGGATCCGTCGGACGTGCGCTATACGGAGGCCGAGCAGGGCATCCAGCAGGCGAAGGCGAAGCTCAGGTAGGCGCAGGAGGATATGGCCAAGATCGTCGTGCTCAAAGCGGGAAAGGTCGAGTTGGAGCGCGCGCTCGGATCCGAACCGCTATCGATCGGCCGCGACGCCGCGAACGACATCCCCCTCGCCGATTCCGCGGTGTCGCGGCGGCACGCGCGCATCGAGGCCACGTCCGCGGGGGCCTATCGAATCGTCGATCTCGAGAGCGGCAACGGGATCCTGCATCAGGGGCGGCGAGTCGATTCCCTCGCCCTCTACCCGGGCTGCGAAGTCGAGATCGGAGGCGCCGTCCTTCGATTCGAGAGCAACGTCGCCGTGCCCGCGCTGGTGCTGATCGGCGGCGCCCCTCAGCGCTCGTACCCTCTCATCACCGAGGAGACCGTTCTCGGGCGCGCTCCGGGGAATCCGATCGCCATCCCCGACCCGCTGGTCTCGAGCCGCCACATGAAGATCGTGCGTCGGGGAGAAGTCTACGCCGCGATCGATCTCGAGAGCGAGAACGGCACCCGAGTGAACGGGGTCAAGGTGACCTCCCGGGAGTTGAAGCAGGGCGACCAGATTCAGGTGGGCGGGTTCACTTTCTATTTCGCGCTCGACGGGGTCGTCCCCGCGCCCGAGTCCATCAAGATCATCCAGCCGGCGCTGACGCCGTCGACTCCTCCGCCGCCCGTGCCCCCGGTATCCGTGTCCTCGCCGGCGGCGAAACTCCCCCCGGCCAAGGCCGCGGCGTCCTCGTCCCGTCCTCGGCTGCTGCTGATCGCGGCGGGCCTGGGACTCGTCCTGGTTCTGCTCGTCGCGGTGCTCCTGCTGCGATCGCCCGACGAGTCCACCGAGCGGGAGTTCCAGGAAGTCTTTCAAGCCGACTTGAACGCCGAAGAGAAGGCTCGCATCGAGGAGTACCTGACGCGCGCCAAGGAGTACGAGACCGCGGGGAACCTGTCCCTCGCCCTCGAGCAGTACCAGAAGGTTCTGATCCTCGACGAGACGCATCACCTCGCACAGGCGGAGGTCGCGAGGCTCGAGGAGGCAGCGGCCGCGGAGACTCAGGTCCGCGCCGAGCGCGAGCGCCTCGACCGCGAACGCTCGGCGCAGGTGGCCTCGCTCGTGGAACGGGCGACGAGCCTTTCGGGCGAAGCGAAGTTCGACGAGGCGAGAACGGTGCTCCAGGAAGCGAAAGCGCTCTCTCCCGACAGCGACTTCCTGAAGACGAAGCTCGTCGAGTCGCACCTCGCCGAGGGGGACTATTTCAAGAGTCGAAACGGGCAGCGGGCCCGGACCGCCTACGAGCAGGCGCTCGCGCTCGATCCCGAGAACGCCGCCGCCCGGCGCGGTCTCGCCGGGATGGACGAGAACCGGCGCGCTTCCCAGCAGCGGCAGAAGCGGATCGACGATCTCACGGCGCAGGGTATGTCCCAGCTCCAGAAAGAGGACTTCCAGTCGGCCTACGCGTCGTTCTCGGAAGTGCTGAAGCTCGATCCCCAGAACGCGCGCGCCCGGGAGTTCCGCGATCAGGCGAGCCATCTCCTCGAGGCGAAGCTCGATCCGATGTACGACGAGGGCGTGCGGCTCTACAACGCCGGGGAGCTCGCCCCGGCGATGGCCCAATTCCAGCGCGTTCTCGACCTCAATCCCGACCACGCCGCCACCAAGGCGTTCATGGCCGATGCCCTCGAGAAGGTCCGCACCGAAGCGGTCGAGATCTACAAGCGCGCCTACATCTACGAGGGGCTGGGAAAGCTCCGCGACGCCCGGGATCTCTATCGACAGTGCCTGGCGCTCCTTCCCAATCCCCGCGAGGAGTACCACCAGAAAGCGCAGCAGCGGATCGCCGATCTGGACCGCAAGCTCCAGTAGCTTCGCGATGAACCACGCCGAGTTCGAGCAGGCGGTAACCGACAGGCTGGTTCACTACGGCTACATCCAGGCGCCTTTGGTGTCCCGCGCCCGGGCGTTTCACCAGACGCGCCCGATGAGCTTCCTCCGGGCCCTCCTCGAGCTCAAGCTGACGTCGGCCGACGTCCTGGGCGCGGTGGTCGAGGAGGTCGCGGGAACGGGGATCGTCGATCCCTCGCTCCTGACCGTCTATCCCGAGTACATCGAGACGGTTTCCAAGCTCATTCCGAAGGAGCTGGTGAAGGAAGCGCTCCTGTTCCCGGTGCAATCGGAGCTCAACGCGATCCGGGTGGCGATGCTCAACCCCACGGACCGGCGGCTGATCTCGGCGCTCGAAGCGGTCTCCGGTTGCCGCATCCACGCCGTCGCCGGTCTGGAGCATACGATTGCGGCCGCGATCACCCAGCACTATGGAGCCGCGCTCAACGGCCTCCCCAAGGCGGCCTCCGATCTCGACGAAGCCCTGAAGCTCGTCGACTCCATCGTGAAAGCACGCCTCGACGCCCCCATGAGCGTCTACTCGGACGCGGCCGTCGCGCTCGTGAATCGCAACCGCGACAGGATCCGCGCCGATGCCGGGGCGCTCGAGGCTATCGTTCGCGATCCCGAGCTGATCCGCTTCGTCCACCAGTTGCTGCTTCGTCTCGTGCTCGCGGGTGCCAGCGACGTTCATTTCGAGCCCCTCGAGACGGTGTTCCGGGTTCGAGCCCGCATCGACGGAGCGATGCGAACCGCCTTCAGCTTCCCCACACCGGTAGCCCTCGCGGTGGTCGCCCGTCTGAAAGTGATGGCGGGCGTTTCCATGAAGCCCGCGACCGAGCCCCTCGACGCCCGCATCAGCTACGACCTCGTCTGGGGGAAGGACGTCGACTTCCGGTTCTCCAGCCTTCCCTCGCTCTTCGGCGAGAAGATCGTTCTGCGGGCCCTCGACCGTTCCCGCAAGCGCCAGGGCCTGAACGAGCTCGGCTTCGATCCCGAGACTCTCGAGCGCGTGCGGGAGGCGGCGGAGCGGCCGAACGGGCTTCTCCTGGTGACCGGTCCGACGGGCAGCGGAAAGACGTCGACGCTCTACGCTCTCGTCGAGCATCTCAACAACGACGACGTCAACATCGTCTCCGCCGAGGATCCCGTGGAGTCGAAGATCGCGGGGGTCACGCAGGTTCACTGCGGCGAGGAGACGGGAATCACCTTCGCCTCGGCCCTCCGGAGCTTCCTGCGGCAGGACCCCGATGTCATCCTGGTCGGCGAGATCCGCGACCAGGAGACCGCGGACATCGCCCTCAAGGCATCGCTCACCGGCCACCTGGTGATGTCGACGCTGCACACCAACGACGCGCCGAGCACCATCCTCCGTCTCCTCAACATGGATCTCGACCCGTTCATGGTCGGATCCGCCGTGCGCCTGGTCCTCGCCCAGAGGCTCGTGCGGCGGCTCTGCCCCAAGTGCAAGAAGCCCGCGGCGCCGAGGACCACGGCTTCCTTCACCGCCCGCGAGAGCGCTATTCTGAAGGGTGCGGCGCTGTTCGAGCCCGGAGAGTGCCCGGATTGCGGGGGCACCGGCTATCGCGGGCGTCGCGGAATCTACGAGGCACTGGTAGTGACGGACGAGCTCGAAGACCTGATCGCGAAGAAAGCCTCCGTCGTCGAGCTGCGGGAGCTCGCGATGAAACAGGGAATGAAAAGCCTTCGGGAGAGCGGGCTCGGGGTCGCCGCCCGAGGGGAGACCAGCCTGGACGAAGTGCTGGCGAACACCGTGGGGGAGGCGCCGGGAACATGAGCGCGCTCGTTCTCGCCCTCGCGAGCTTCCTCCTCATCCAGGAAAAGACCGTCCCCCACCGGGGTCCTGGATTCACCGTCGCCTATCCGGAGAAGAACTCGAAGCTACAGCCGCCGAGCGCCGGAGTTCCCTTTCAGCTGGAGTACCGCAAGAACAACATGGTCCGGCTCGAGATCGAGCAGCTGACCCAGCCCATCGACCTGGAGGACCAGACCTTCGCCGGCATCTTCATGGAGGTGCAGCTCGAGCGCCTGGCGGAGCGCGTGAGCCAGCCGCTCACATCGAAGACCATCCGCAAATACCCCTGGGGAACGGGGGTGGAGTTCGTGTACTTCGTGCCCGCGAGAAGCGGCAAGAAGAACGAGCGCGATCAGGTGACGGAGGTCGTGACCACCGTCGGTGAAAAGCTCTATCGGTTCACCACCTGGATTCCCGAGAAGGACCTTTCCAAAGTGGGCCCGACCCTGGGGCAGGTCGTCGCCAGCTTCTCGCCGGAGCGGGCCGCCCCCGTGGCCGCGGCGCCGACGACCGCTCCAACCGGCACCCGGTTCTCGCTCGCAGGGGTGGACGCCAGGATTCGCGACTACCGGGGACAGATCGATTCCGCGCCGCCGCTCAGCCCGGCCCTCGCCCACGCGAAGGCGGGCCTCGCCGAGAGCCTGGGATTGCGGGCCTACCTTACGCAGGGAGCCTCTTCTGCCGAGGTCGACGAGATCTCGCGCGCGGCCGAGGACGCGGTTCGCATCGCGCCAGAAGAGATCGCTTCCCAGCGCGCCCGCGCCTGGGCTGCCTATCACCGACAGCAGATGGTCGAGATGGAGCAGGCGATCCAGCAAGCGCTCCAACTGGATTCGAAAGACGCCGAGACCCATTTTCTCCACGCGCTCTGGTACGGATTCAACCCCGCGCGATCGGAAGCGATGGCCCGGGTCGCGCTCGAGGCCTATCCCGACCTCGCCCCCGCGCACTATGTCAAAGCGCTCGCGGACCGCCGCTCCGGCGATCTGGTCGAGGCCCGGCAATCTCTCGAACAGGCGGTCCGGATCGACCCCACGTTCACCCGCGCGAAGACGGAGCTCGCCGAGGTGCTCGACGAGGCGGAGGATTATCCCGCGGCGGCGGCCGTCTACCGGGAGCTTTCGCACTCGTCGCCCGGCGACGTGTCCCTGCACTTCCGTCTGGCGGTGGCGTCGCGAAAGGCGGGGCTCGTCGACGAGGCCATCTCCGAGTACCAGGCGGCGTTGAAGCTCGACTCCACTCTCAGCGAGGCCCACTACAACCTGGCCGTCCTCTACGTGCGGGAAAAGCAGGCGCCCGATCTCGCCGCCCGGAGCTTCCAGCGGTTCCTCGAGCTCGACCCCGAGAGCGAGCGCGCGGAATCCGTTCGCAAGTGGCTCCGCGAGAACCGGTACTGAAGCGCTTTCGTTCGGCTCAGGGCTCGAGCCCGAAGTGCCTCCGGTACCAATCGATGCTGCGCTCGATGGAATCGACGACGTGCCCGGTCTCGCGGAAACCGTGCCCCTCGCGCGGGTAGCGCACCATCACCGTCTCGACCCCGACGTCGTGGAGGGCAACGTAGAACTGCTCCGCTTCCGCGATGGGAACGTCGTTGTCGTTCTCCCCATGAAGGAACAGCACGGGAGTCCTCACCCGCGCCACGTGCTTCAGCGGCGAGCGCTCCCATAGCCGGTCCATCAGGTCCTCCTGATGGGGATAGGCGCCATACTCCACCGCGAGGTAATCGTGATAGTAGGCCATGTAGTTGAAGCTCACGAGGTTCGCGATGCCGGCTCGCGGGATCGCCGCCTTGAATCGCTCGGTCTGCGTGACGATCCAGTTCGTGAGCTGCCCGCCGTAGCTTCCGCCCTCGAGCCCGAGTCGATCGGGGTCGAGAACCTCGTAGCGTCGAAGAGCGGCATCGACGGCGTAGAGAACGTCCTTGGCTTCGCCGCCGTTCTGGTCGCCGAAGATGGCGTCGGCGAAAGCCTGGCCGTAGCCCGTCGAGCCCCTGTAGTTCACCTGGAGCGTCGCCCAGCCGGCGGCGGCATAGGCCTGCGCACGAGGGTTCAACTCCGGCCCGCTCTGGCTGTGGGGGCCCCCCTTGAGAACGACGATCAGCGGCACCCGCGCGCTGCCTTCCACCGCGGGCAGAGTCAGAAAGGACTCGACCTTCGTTCCGTCGAAGCTCAGGTTCTCGACGGAAACGGTCTCGGCGAGCTTCGTCCCAGAGAGAAGCTCCCGATTCGAGTCGGTGAGCTTCCGGCTCTCGCCCGAAGCCTCCCGGACATAGAGCTGCGGCATGTCGCCGGCGGAGTGAAACGCGTAGGCGATGGCCCCACCGGGCGAAAGTGAGAACGACCCTACCCGCCCTCGCTCCCTGACTACCGGCTCCGCCTCTCCTCCCGAAGCGCGGATCCGATACAGAGCCTGGGTTCCCCCTTCCTGGACGGTGAAATAAACCCACTCGGAGTCGCGCGACCACGAGGGACCCGACTGGCGGTTGTCGAGGGTCGCGAGCTCCCGCCTCCCGGTCCCGTCGGAATTCATGATCCAGATGTGCGTGTCCTCCATCGTGGTCTCGGAAGAAGTGAGGCCGCGGCTCGTGCCCTCGTAGACGATCCGGGCGCCGTCGGGGGACCACTGGGGGCGGTACTCGGCGTTCTCCGTTCGCGTAAGCCTGCGGACGCTTCCGTCCTTGACCGAAACCGCGAACAGGTCGTAGTTGAAGAAACGGTCCGGGTCCCGATCCCGGTTCGAGACGAAGAGGATCTCGTCTCCCTTCGGCGAGAAGCTCACCGAGTGCTCGTAGGTAGCGCCATCGGTGAGCTGGCGCGCGGGCTCGGCGCCCGTCGCATCGGCCAGGAATACGTGGGTGCGCCGGTTGTCGTTGAACCTCGTCTCTCCCTCGGTCGCCGTGGGCTTGTAGAGGTACCTTCGAATCACGACGGGGTCGCCCGTCGCTTCGTCGGTTTCCGGACCGGGAGTCGCCGAGATGAAGGCGACGGCCCTCGAGTCCGGCGCCCAGGCAAGGGTCTCGCCCGAGGACGGAAGCGGATGATTCGTGCCTTCGACTTTCGCGACGAGACGCTCGCCTCCGCCCCGGGCGTCGGTGATGACGAGCCCGAAGGCTCCGTCGTGGATTCCCAGCAGCGCGACTCTCTCTCCGTTCGGGGACCACCTCGGGCTCGAGCCCGAAAGGCCCGAGGCGCGGAACGGGCGCAGGGCCCCCGTCGCCCGCTCGTAGATCACGAGCCTCGACTCCGGCGCTCCCCGGCCGGTCGAGTCGAGCTCGGTGAAGAGCACGGCGCCTCCGTCGGGTCGGATCGCGACCTCACGCACCGAGCGAAGCCGGTGAAGGTCGGAGGGCGCGAGGCCCAGGGAAACGGCGAGGAGAGTGGAGAGTAGAAACATGCGTCACACACCCTTCAACCGAAAAAGAAGAAACTGCGTCCGTTGCTTGTCCTGGAAGTTGTCGTCGCTCGCGAGGAGCAGCGCTCGTCCCCCGCCGGGAAGCTCCGGTCCCAGACCCATGGCTTCGAGGTTGTCGAGCCGCGGATACTCGCTCGCGAGATCGCCGATCACGTCGTCGAGATCGAGCACGAGCTCCTTGACGACCGGTCGCCAATCGGCGCTCGCGCCCAGGGAGTCGATGGATTTTACGTCCGACGCCGAGGACAGGTCCACGTGGAATATCCGCGCCTGATTGCGGTCGCGCTTCTCCCCCGAGATCTCGCGGATGAAGAGGCGCTCGAGGGCGAGGAGACGATCGTCCCCGAGGGAGACAAGCTCCACGAGACCTCCGCTGACTTCCTGCTCCCCGAACTCGGGAACGGGAGCGAACGGTCCGAGGGGATAGACGTATTCGCGGACCTCCGAGAGATCCTTCCCTTCGACCCCGTATACGAGGATCCGGGTGAAGCCGACGGAGCCGACCCCGGCGACCGGCCCATCCTGGACGAGCGTTCCCTCGGTGCCGACGAACACCCGCTTTCCATCGGGCGAGACCGCGAGGCTTTCGAATCCCAGGTTGTCGCGAATCCCTCTCACCTGCGGTGAGCCGGCGAACTGGAACTTCTCCGGGATCTCGAAAGTTCGAAGGAGCGCCCCCCCGCGGTCGACCTCGAGAAGCGTGGGCTGCAGGACGGGGGCGCGATCGGCGTCGCCTTCGGTCGACACCAGGAGACTCCCCCAGGGCGCCTCCGCTAATCCCTCGGTATCCTGCCCCTCGGCCCCTTGCAGCACTACGACGCCGCTGGGTGCGGCCGTGAGCGCTCCTCCCGCGAAGGATACGGCAAGTTCGTAGAACCTCGAGGGTACGTGGGCATCCGACAGCGCCAGCCAGAGGCCGCTCTCGGGCTCGTGTATCAGCGCGGAGACGCCTCCGACCTCGATCGACTCGATCTGCGTCGACCGCGGCAGCAGAAACGAGGCGACGAAGGAGATCTCGAGAACAGGTGGGACGGGCTCGACCGGCTCTTTCCTCCGGCAGGCGGAGGCGAAGAGGGCGAAGGCGATGACGACGCGCGTATGGCGCACGGCCGATAGAGCCTGCACTTCTACACGGGATGCTCGGCGAGGTAGCTGATCAAATCGATCTTGGTGACGATACCGCTCACCTTCTCGTCGTCGAGAACCACGGCGATGTTGCCGCGGCTGAAGACTTCCGCGAGCACCTCGAGGCTGGCCTCGGGCGACACCACTTCCATCTGCTGGTTGGTCACCAGGGAAGCGATCGGCTCGTCGGGCTTCGCTCGTCCCTGGACCATGTGATCGAGGAGAGCGAACTCGGTAACCAGACCGAGAAGCTTTCCCTGATCCAGGACGGGAAGCTGGGAGATACTGTTCTCCTTCATGATGCCCACCACGTTCCCCATGGTCTCTCCCGGGGACACGGTGATGACGTTGCGGATTCGTTTCGAGGACAGCAGGTCTTTCACCCGGCTCTCTCCGAGATCGCCTTCGAGAAACCGGTTCTGGCGCATCCAGTCGTCGTTGAAGAACTTGGAGAGATACCGCGAGCCCGAGTCGGGAAGGAGGACCACGACCACTTTGCCGGCCGGAAGGCCCCGCGCGTAACGGATCGCCGCCGCCGCCGCCGTGCCGCACGAGCCCCCGACGAAGAGACCCTCTTCGCGCCCCAGGCGACGGGCGGTGATGAAGGACTCCTTGTCGCCGACCTGGATGACCTCGTCCACGACGTCGAAATGCATCGTGGACGGGAGGAAATCCTCCCCCACCCCTTCGACCTTGTAGGTGTGGGCGGGTCCGAGGTTCCCGGTCTGGAAATATTCGTAGTACAACGAGCCCACCGGGTCTGCGCCGATCACCTTGATGTTCGGGTTCTTCTCCTTGAGGTACTTCCCCGTTCCCGAGATGGTGCCGCCGGTGCCCATACCGATGACCAGTGCGTCGATACGGCCCCCCGTCTGCTCCCAGATCTCGGGCCCCGTGGTCTCGTAATGCGCCAGCGGGTTGATCTGGTTGTGGTACTGATTGGCGTAGATGGAGTTCGGGGTCTCTTCCGCGATCTTGCGGGAGACGCTGTAATAGCTCCGCGGGTCCTCGGGCTCGACGGCCGTGGGGGTGACCACGACCTTCGCGCCCAGGGCCTGGAGCGCCCGGATCTTCTCGTCGCTCATCTTGTCGGGCATGACGAAGATGCACTTGTAGCCCTTCACCGCCGCCACCACGGCGAGGCCCATCCCCGTGTTGCCGGAGGTCGCCTCGACGATCGTGCCCCCGGGCTTCAACAGGCCATTCCGCTCGGCGTCCTCGACGATGGCGATCGCGATGCGGTCTTTCACCGAGCCGCCGGGATTGAAGAACTCCACCTTCGCCAGGACCGTGCTCTTCAAGCCCCGGGTCAGTTTGGTGAGCTTGACCAGCGGCGTGTTTCCGATGGTATCGAGGACGCTTTCCGCGATTCCGGGAAGAGGTTTTGCCGAGATCTTCGTAGTAGCCATCGATCGATCTTACATCCGGGGTTTCGATGGGCGCAAAACCTGGCCCGCAAGGGTCGAGGTGGGCTTCCCGTCCCGGACCGCGGGCTTACCGTTCACCAGCAAGTGGACGACGCCTTCGGAGAGCTGGTGAGGATCGCCGTACGTTGCCCGCTCGGCGATCCGGTCGAAGTCGAAAACCACCACGTCGGCCGCCGCGCCCTCCCGGAGAATTCCCCGGCCTTCGAGCCCGAAGACCGTCGCCGGAAGGCTGGTCATCGAGCGGATCGCATGCGCGAGCCCGATGACCCCGCGATCCCGGACGTAGCGGCCGATCTTTCGCGGGAACGTCCCGTAGTATCGCGGATGGGGCTTGCCTTCTCCCGGCGCCACCAGGCCGCCGTCCGAGCAGGTCATGACGTAATCCTTCTGCATGATGTGGCCGATGTCCTCTTCCGACATGTTGAACGAGACGAGCCCCGCCCCTCCCTGGTCCAGGAGCGCGAGCGCCAGATCGACGGGTGCGAGGCTCCGCTCGGCGGCGAGCTCTCCGAGATTCCTTCCTTCGAGCGCGGGATCGGCATCATGGTTCGAGATCTGGAAGAGCCCCGCTCCGCCTCGTCGCGCGAGGTTCTTCAACATGTCGGCGCGAAGGCGCGCCCGTTCTCTCGGATCCTTGAGCCGGTTCTCGAGGGGCGATGGCTGGCCTTCCATCGTTTCCCCGGCAAGTGCCCAGCGGGGAACGAGAGCTCCAACGATGCTGGTACCCGAAGCCTCGTAAGGATACTGATCCGCCCACACCAGCACTCCCCGCGCCCGCGCCCTCTCGATTCTCTGGGTGGCCGCGACCGACAGTCCCCAGCTGTCCGGCCCGAGCGCTTTGAAGTGGGTCACGATCCCCGGAATTTCGGCTTCCTCCGAAATCCGCACGACCTCCTCGACCGCCGCGAGCAGCCCCACCGTATAATCGCTCTCGTCGCGGATATGACTGGTGTAGACCCCGACGGGGCGCACTTCCTTCGCGAGCGCGACCACTTCCTCCGTCGCCGCGTAGCTCCCGGGCGCGTAGTAGAGTCCGCTCGAGAGTCCGAACGCCCCCGCCGCCATCCCCTCGCGCACCAGGGTTTTCATCCTCTCGAGCTCTTCCTCGGTCGGCGGCCGATCCTCCATGCCCATGACTTCGCGCCGCACGGTGCCGTGGCCGACCATCAGCGCCGCGTTCACTCCGATGCCGTGAGCTTCGTAGCGCGCGCGCTGCTCGGAGAGAGGCCACGGCCCGCCCCCGTCGGGATTGAGCACCGCGGTCGTCACTCCTTGAAGGAGAATTGGCACCGCCCCCTTGAGCTCTTCTCGATCCAGCCCCTCGTCCGCGTGCGAATGCACGTCGATGAAACCGGGGGCTACGTAGAGCTCTCCCGCGTCGATGACGAGTCCCGCCTCCGCGCCCCGCAGACGGCCCATGGCGACGATGCGCCCCTCGCGGATTCCGATGTCCGCCCGGTACCAGGGATTCCCCGTGCCGTCGAGAACGCGCCCTCCGCGGATGAGGACGTCGAAGCGCTCCTGCGCGACGGACGAAGCGGCCGTCGATAGAACCAGCACAAGAGCCAATCGATGCATGTGAAGTCCTTTCGCCGGGAGAGCCTATCATCGATAGGCATGGGTCGCGGAAAGCGGTGGTCGGCGAGCCCGGTTCCGTATAGCATCTTCCCGATCAGAGGCTTCCCGTTCCCGGGCCAGCGTCATGCAGAGTTGGAGTGCGGACCACAACATGGTGCATCTCGGTGATCGCACCAAGGTGAGAAACCATGGGGATGACTCGATGCGATCGACATGGACCTCAAAGCGGACCTCTCTGCTGCGAGCATGTGATATGGGCAGCCGCGGGGAGCCTTTCGAGGACGGCAGGGCCCGACCCACGCGAGATAGTCTCCGTAGAACTCGAGGCGGCGGGGGACGCAATCCTGTGTTTGCAATGCGCGACGGAGTTCTCCCTCGTCGACGGAGAACGCCTTTCTATTGAGCAGTGGGATACCGACGACGCCCTGCCGCGGATTGTCCCGATTTGCCATCTATGTCTGGAATCTTGGACCGGCGATTCCCATGGGTAGGAAGACAACGCACCAATCCGACTTGCCAAGCATTGCCTGGGCGCCGCATGCGTTCGATCTCTTCACGACACCGAGCCGTCGCGCGAGACCATCCGTCAGATTCTCGCGTTCCTTCGATTGCACCGGGTCCGGGGTGAGAAATAATGACGCCGCGCACCCGTCCGCCCACGAACGTTCAGGCCTTTCGGCTATACTGAACCTCAGCAGGCACAATGCGCATTGTCGTTATCATTCCCGCGCTCGACGAAGAGCGCTCTCTCCCCGGGGTTCTCGCTGAAATACCACGACCTCTCGCGAGCGAGATCGTGGTCGTCGACAACGGGAGCCGCGACCGGACGGCCGAAGTAGCCAGGACCGCCGGCGCCACCGTCCTCCACGAGCCCCGCGCGGGCTACGGGCAGGCTTGTCTCACGGGAATCGCCTACCTCGCGAAGGAGCCTCCCGACATCGTCGTCTTCGTAGACGGAGACTACAGCGACCGTGCCGCCGAGATGCACGGATTGGTGCGGCCCCTTATCGAAGGGCGGGCGGACTTCGTGATCGGCTCGCGGGTCCTCGGTCGAAGAGAGCGCGGGGCTCTGGCGCCTCACGCCCGGTGGGGAAACTGGCTCGCCACACGGATGATTCAAATCCTCTACGGCTATCGATTCACGGATCTCGGACCGTTCCGCGCCATCCGCTACGAGACGCTTCTCGCGCTCGACATGGAGGACAGAGACTACGGCTGGACGGCGGAGATGCAGGCGAAGGCCGCGCGCTCCGGCGTGCGTGCCACCGAGGTTCCCGTCAGCTATCACCGGCGGATCGGCAAGTCCAAGATCACGGGAACGGTGAAGGGAACGGTGATGGCGGGCTACAAGATTCTCACCACCATTCTCCGGGTGCGCTTCGAGGGCGCGCTGGGGACCAGCTCGTCGAGTACGCCAGTTACGAACGAGCAGAAGATCCATGCGTAAGACCAAGATCGTCGCGACTCTGGGCCCGGCCACGTCGAGCCCGGAGATGATCGAGCGGCTCATCCTTTCCGGAATGGACGTCGCCCGGATGAACTTCTCCCACGGGACTCCGGAGGAGCACCGGGAGCGTATCCGCATCGTGCGGGACGTCAGCGCCAAGCTCGGCCGGGCCGTGGCGTGCCTGCAGGATCTCGCGGGTCCCAAGATCCGTACCGGCTCCATCGCCGAGCCGGGCGGAGTGGAGCTCGTCAACGGCTCGCGGTTCGTCATCACCACCGAGGAGATCCCCGGAGACGCCGCACGCGTATCCACGACCTACAAGCAACTGCCCCGCGACGTCTCCCCGGGCGACCGCATCCTCATCGATGACGGGCTGGTCGAGCTCCGGGTGGAGAAGATCGAGGGGGAAGACGTCATCACCCAGGTGGTGAGCGGCGGGATTCTCACTTCGAGCAAGGGGATCAACCTCCCGGGAGCCAAGATCTCGGCGCCTGCGCTCACCGAGAAGGACAAGCGCGACGCCATCCTCGGCCTCGAGCTCGATGTGGATTTCATGGCGATGTCCTTCGTGCGCAAGAAGGAAGATATCCGGGAGCTCCGCGCCCTCCTCCAGCAGCAAGGCCGGGAGGATCTCCACATCATCGCGAAGATCGAGCGGCCGGAGGCGGTCGACAACCTGATCGACATTCTCGGAGTCGCGGACGGAGTGATGGTGGCGAGGGGCGACCTGGGAGTCGAGCTCGCGCCCGAAACCGTTCCCACGCTCCAGAAGGAGATCATCCGCGAAGCCAACCGGCGGGGGCGGCCGGTCATCACCGCCACCCAGATGCTCGAGTCGATGGTGAGCCACCCGGTTCCCACCCGGGCGGAGGCCTCGGACGTAGCGAACGCGATCTTCGACGGGACCGACGCCCTCATGCTGTCCTCGGAGACCGCCAGCGGAAAGTATCCCATCGAGGCGGTGAAGCACATGGCCCGGATCGCCGAGCACACCGAGAAGCACATGGACGCCAGCCCGCCGAACCGCCGCCAGTCGGACTACCCTCCCCTCGACGGCTCGCCCGTAGCCCGGGCGATCGCGGGCGCCGCCCGCCGGGCTGCCGAGGAGCTCCACGCCAAGTACATTGTCGCCTTCACCGAGTCCGGGGCGACCGTGCGGCTCGTGAGCCACTTCCGTCCGCAGAGCCATATCCTCGGGTTCACTCCTTCGGAGCGGGTCTACCGACGGCTCGCTCTGAGGTGGGGAGTCGTGCCGATGCTCCTCGACCACTTCGAGACCGCCGACACGATGCTCGAAGTCGCGCTCAAGTATTTGAGGAAGAAAGGCATCATCGACTCCGGGGATATCGTGGTGACGGTCTGCGGCCACACGACTCTTCCCGGCGCGACCAACATGATGAAAGTCCTCAAGATCTGACCGGAACTCTTGGGACAGAAGAAGGCCAGAAAGTACTCGCGGCGACGCCTTCGCGTCGTCGTCTTCTCGCTTTCAATCCTTAGCGGCCTCCTCCTGGCTGTCGCCGGTTTTGTCGTCTACCACACCCTGCGGTTCACCGCTCTCATCGACATGCGCCTCCGCGGGGAAGAAGCGGAGCGGCCCACGTGGGTCTACGCACGGCCGTTCGAGCTTCGCCGCGGCCAGCGGCTGTCGCGCGAAGAGCTCGTCTCTCTCTTGAACGACCTCGGCTATCGGCAGAGGCCGTCCCTCGGCAAGGAGCCCGGCAGCTTCGCGCTCGTCGACGGGGGGGTTCACCTGCGCCGCCGCGGCGCCTTCCCCGCTCCCATCGCCGTTTCCTTCGAGGAGCCCTGGATTTCCGATATCCGCACCCTCGGAGGAGACGGGGCGCTCGAATCGGGTGCCGTTCGAGCCCGTGCCGGTAGCGACGCTCTTCGGGGAGGACCGAGCGAAGAAACGCTGGGTCGAGCTCGAGTCGATTCCCGAGCACGTGACCAACGCGGTGCTCACCACCGAGGATCGGCGCTTTTTCGAGCACACCGGCTTCGATCCCATCGGGATCGCCCGCGCGCTCGTGACCGACCTCCGGCGCGGAGAGCTCGATCAGGGCGCGAGCACCCTCACACAGCAGCTGGTGAAGAACTACTTCCTCACCCCGGAGAGGACCTTCCGGCGAAAGCTCCTCGAAGCCTACCTCGCGGTCCTCCTCGAGAGCCGCACCCGAAAGACCGACATTCTCGAGCTCTACATGAACGACGTGTACCTCGGGCAGCGAGGCTCGTTCGGGATCCACGGCGTCGCTCAGGCGGCGCAGATATTCTTCGGCAAGGATCTCAAGAACGTCACCCTGGCCGAGGCCGCGCTCATCGCGGCCCTCATTCGTTCTCCCAACTCCTCGAACCCGTTTCACCACCCCAAAGCGGCACTCGAAAGGCGCAACGTGGTGATCGAGCAGATGCGGGAGACCGGGCTTCTCGGCGAGGCCGAGGCGGCGAGCGAGAAACAGACTCCGCTCGGGCTCGTCGAAGGGACGGTCGACCAGGGCGAGGCGCCGTACTTCATCGACGCGCTCCGGGACGAGCTCCTCGCGACATACGACGCCGCCCGGATCCCCTCGCTCGGCCTCCGCATCCAGTCGACGATGGATCGTCACCTCCAGAGCGCGGCGCAGAAGGCCCTGCTGGAGGGCCTCGACGAGATCCAGGACAAGCTTCCTCGTGGGGCTCCTTCGCCGCAAGCGGCGCTGGTAGCGATGCGGCCCGCGTCCGGCGACGTCCTTGCCCTGGTGGGGGCGCGGAGCTACGGCGCCAGCCAGTTCAACCGGGCGACCGAAGCTCGCCGCCAGCCGGGAAGCGCGTTCAAGCCCTTCGTGTACCTCGCGGCCTTCGAGCACGACCCTGCGCTCGGACCCACGTCCACGGTGAAGGATGAGCCGAGGACGTTTCGACAAGGCGGACGATCGTGGACCCCTTCGAACTATACGGGCCGCTTCGAAGGCGTCGTGAGCTATCGCAGGGCCCTCGCGCTCTCACTGAACGTCGCGACCGCGGGCGTCGGCGAGAGGGTCGGCTTCGGACGGGTCGTCGATCTCTGGCACTCCATGGGAATGGAGAGCCGGATCGAGCCCTACCCTTCCCTGGTGCTGGGCTCGTTCGAAGTGACCCCGCTCGAGCTCGCCACCGCCTACGCGGTTCTCGCGGGCGGCGGGAAGAGAGTCGAGCCCCGATTCTTCACGTCCGTCGAGGACGCCACGGGCGGGAGCCTCGTCGAGAATCGACCGAGTGCCCGGAGCGTCGTTTCACCGGAAAGCGCTTACCTGGTCACCGATATGCTCCGGACCGCAATCGACGCCGGCACCGGAAGAGAGATCCGCGCCCGCGGCCTCGCGGTCGACATCGCGGGCAAGACCGGCACGACGAACGACACCAGGGATGCCTGGTTCGTGGGATACACGCCCGAGCTGCTCGCGGTGGTCTGGGTCGGCTACGACGACAACCGCGAGCTCGGTCTCTCCGGGGCCGAGGCCGCGCTCCCCATCTGGGCGCGCTTCATGAAGGCGGCTCTCGCGGGGGGCGACAAGGACTCGTTCGTTCCCCCCTCGGGCATCGTCGCCGCCGAGATCGACCCGGCCTCCGGGAAGCGAGCGACGAAAAGCTGCCCTCGGCGTGTTCGCGAAGTCTTCCGGAAAGAGGCGGCGCCGCGAGAAGTCTGTCCGCTGCACGGGTAGCGCGACGGGTGAGAGACGTCGATCGACGGACGTTTCCCACGATCGCCGGAGCTCCAGCAGCCGCGCGATCACCGAAACGGATCCGCAAGCGGGGTCGATTCCCCCGGGGGAAAAACCAACAGCGCACTCACTCCTTCACGTAGCAGGGATAATCGCGCTGCGCTCGGGCGACCGCCTGACTGTCGATTTCGTAGAACGCGACCGGGGTCGCTTCCGAGGTCTGGACGGCGACCTCGCCTTCGGGGGTCACCACCATTCCCGCGCCCCCGAAGATCTGACCGCGCGAATCCGTCCCGCCGCGGTTCGAGGTCAGGACGTAGCACCCCGAGACGATCGCCGCCATCCTCATCGCGACCGTCCACCGGGGGACCGATGCCCTGGCCGTCGCACGGGGAACCCAGATGACCTGGGCGCCTCCCCGTCCGTATTCGCGCGCGCGCTCGTTGAACATGAGCTCGGTGCAGATGAGAAATCCGCCTCGAATCTTGCCGGCGGGCGCCACGCGGAAGTGCCTCTCCCCCGCTTCGAACCATCGGGCCTCGTAGTAGCCCTCTTCGTCGGGGAAGTACTGTTTGGTGTGGACGCCCGCGGCACCGTCGGCCTTCGCCCAGACGAAGGCCTCGTTGACCCGACGGCCCCCGTCTTCCCTGGGGCGCGAGCCGAGAACCACGGGCGCCCCGAGATCGCCGAGGTTCGAGAGCGCCTCTTCATGAACGGCGCAGGCCTGCTTCCAGGCGCCCTTGTTGAAGATGGCCCCGGCGGCGATCCACTTGCCGAAGGGCATTTCGTTGAGGAGAAAGAGGTCCGGCGCCTCGCGGGCCACCGTCCGGCAGAGCTGGCTCCATTCGGACGAGCCCGGAAGGAGCTCCGGAGGAGACTCGCAAACGCCGACCTTCAACTTCGCCATGTGAATCTCCTCCCGTCCGTGGGGATACATACTACAGCGTCCTCGGGGGAACGCCCACAGCCGGGATCACGGCCGGTCGTCCGAGCCCCCTTCAGAATAAAACCACCATGAAGAGCGAGCTCGACCTGGTGCGGGAGTTCTCCGAACTGAACGAGGCGAAGGTCGACTCCTGGGGCATTCTTCCCGTCGCATCGGAGAAGCGCTTCCGGGAGCTCAAGGCTTACTTCGACGACCTCATGCTCCGGCGCTCGAGCGACCGCATTCCGTTCCTGGATCGCCACGAGACTTTCGAGATCCGGAGCGCGGTAACCGGACGTCTGCGGCTCCGCATTCCGGCGGCGATGAGCCTCTTCTTCTGCCACGACGACGCTTACGCTCCCGCCCGGTCGGTCAACCTCAGCCGGGGCGGGCTCTTCCTGGGCTCCGACGTGACCCTGCCGCGAGGCGATCGAATGACTCTCTACATGCCCAATCTCGGCCGGGGATACGAAAGCCTCTTCGAGACCACGGTCGACGTCGTCTGGGCCGCCCGCGACGCCCGGGCGGCGAATCGGGGCATGGGCGTGAGGTTCCAGGATCTGCGCCCCGAGGCGGCGGAACAGCTCGACGATTTCGTCGTCGCCTTTCTCCGCGATCGGATCTCGAAGACGAGCCCCGTGGGTCACCGTCCGGGCTGGCTCGCCGAGCGCCACATCATCGTGTAGCTTGGGGAGCGGGCGCCGGCACGGCCTGGACACGAGCCGCGAGGAGCGAGACGCCGAACACCACGACACCCGCGACCTCGAAGGGAACGCTCGGACCGAGCTTCCCGAACGCGGCACCGGCCCAGATCGGGCCGAAGATGCGCGCGATTCCTCCGAAAGCCTGCTGAACTCCGAGAACCTGGCCGAGCTCCGTGCGAAGGCACCGTTGCGTGAGGAGGGCGCTCGTCGCGGGAAAGAGGAGCGCGGTGCCGATGGGCACGAGAAGCATCACGGGGATGAAGGACGATAGATGTCTCGGCAGTGGGAAAGCGGCGAGTCCGAGCGCCAGGAGGAGCGCCCCGGCCCTCATGAGCCGAACCTCGCCGAAGCGGCTCACCAGCGTCCCGAGGATTCCGGCGCGCATGATTACCGAGACCCCGCCCAGGATGGAGTAGATGTAGCCGATGTGCGCTTCGTCCAGGCCGAACCGCCCCTTGAGGGACAGCGCCAGAACGGCGGTCATCGAGCTGAAAGCGGTCATCGCTACCGCGTAGATCCAGATGAGCTCCGACGCTTCCCTTCCCGGGTGGCGAAGCGTTTCCCAAACCATCGCCGATATGGAGCGCCTCCCGCCTGGGGTCTCGGATTTCGCGGCGGGGGCTTTCGACTCGGGGAGGAGCCTCCAGGCGGATACGAGGTTTACGAAAGCGAGACCCGCGGCGAGGAGACCGGGAGTATGGGGGCCGAGGAGCCAGGCCGCCGAGCCGATGACAGGGCCGATCATGACGCCGGTGTTCGTCGCCGCGGAGAGCCAACCCAGCGCTTTCGCGCGGTCCTTTCCCTCGACGGAGTCTCCAATGTAGGCCTGCATCACGCTGGTGGTTCCGCCGCTCGCTCCCTGCACGATCCGACAGAGGAACAGCATGGCGATGGAGTCCGCGAAGGCGAAGACGAGAAACGCCAGGCAGGATCCCGAGAGGCTGACGAGCAGCGCCGGCCGCCGGCCGAATCGATCGGAGAAACGCCCCCAGAGCGGCGAAGCCGCCACTTGAGCGACGGAAAAGGAGGCCACCATGAGCCCAATCACCGTCGGACTCGCCTGCAGGCGCAACGCATAGAGTGGAAGCAGGGGGAACACCATCGCGTAGCCGAGCATGTCGACGAACGCGTTGAGGAGCAGGACCCACAGTTTGCGGAGGCTCACGAGGATTTGCTAGATTTGGCGGGTCCCGATTGGGCGATTAACTCAGTGGGAGAGTGCTACCTTCACACGGTAGAAGTCGCAGGTTCAAATCCTGCATCGCCCACCATTCCTGGTTGCTCGCGCGCTAGTCTCGCGAACGCCCGCCCAGCAATCCGGCGCGCATCATGTAGTAAAGGAGCGTCGCGATTGAGGTGAGAGCGCCAGCGACGTAGGTCATGGCGGCGGCGCTCAGCACCTTCGACACCCCCGCGCGCTCGGAATCGGTCACGAAGCCCGTCTCATAGACCATCGCCTTCGCCCGCGCCGAAGCGTTCAGCTCGACAGGAAGGGTCACGATCTGGAATGCGACGACAGCCACGAAGAGAACGATTCCGATCTGCACCAGCCCGACCGACTGCAGCAGGATGCCCGCCATGAAGACCCAGATCCAGGCGCTCGAGCCGAACTGCGCGATGGGAGCCATCGTATGGCGTAGGAGAAGGGGCCGGTAGCCGGTCGCGTGCTGAATCGCGTGCCCCGCTTCGTGGGCGGCGACGCCGATGGCGCCGATGGAGCGGCCGCGGTAGACGTCCGACGACAAACGGAGCTTCCGGACGCGCGGATCGTAGTGGTCGGAAAGCTGACCGGCGAACTCCTCGACCGGCAGGTCGAGCCCGTTGCGAAGGAGGAGCTCGCGCGCGACTTCCGCTCCGCTGGCACGGCTCGCCGCCTGCACCTGGTTGTACCGGTGGAACGTCGACTTCACCTTGAACGCGGCCCACATCGACAGCAGCATCGGAGGGCCGACGATGAGGAAATACATGGGGTCGAAGTAGAACATGAGCCCAGTTTAGCTCGTATTTCCCGCCCCCGTCAGAGCGCCGCGAAGTCGGTGAGCGTCTTGAACTCCTGATACCGCTGGTAGACCTCGTCTCGGCCGAGCCGTACGAGCCTCGCGGTACCGAGGTCCTCGACGCAGAACGACCCGAGGACGCTGCCGAAGATGATCGCCTGCCGTACGGCCTGATCGTCCAGGCGTTCGCGCGTCGCCAGATAGCCCATGAAGCCGCCGGCGAAGCTGTCGCCGGCGCCCGTGGGATCGACGGCGGTCTCCAGCGGAAACGATACGGTGGCGAACCGCTCGCTCTCCCGGAAGCAGAGGACCCCGTACTCGCCCCGTTTCACGACGAGAGTCGACGGACCCATGGCGCGGATCCTCGCGGCGGCCTTCACCAGGTTGTGCTCCCCTCCGAGCTGCCGCGCTTCCTCGTCGTTGATCACGAGAACGTCGATCTTCGAGAGCATTTCCCGAAGCTCATCGGGAGTGCGCTCGATCCAGTAGTTCATCGTGTCGGCGCCGATGAGCTTCGGAGAGCTCACCTGCTTCATCACCTCCACCTGGAGCGTCGGGTGGATGTTCGCGAGGAATACCAGCGAAGAACGCCGGAAGTGCTCGGGAATCGTGGGCTGAAATTTCTCGAACACCCCGAGGTCGGTGAAGAGCGTGGTCCGCTGCGTCAGGTCCTGGCTGTACTCCCCTCCCCAGCGGAACGTGGTTCCCCGGGCGGTCTCGAGCCCGGACAGGTCCACGGGCCGGCCCTCGAAGATCGTCCGGTCGTCCTCGGTGAAATCGTCCCCCACCACCGCGACCACGTTGACCTGGGTGAAGAACGAGGCCGAGAGCGCGAAATAGGTCGCGGCCCCTCCCAGGACCCGGTCCGCTTCCTTGGTCGGCGTCTTCAGAACGTCGAACGCTACCGAACCGACGACGAGAATCGACATCCTTAATGCTCGCCTCGCTCTTCGATCAATACGGTGGGGCCCCCCCACCGCTCTCGGCTGAGGGCTCCGCTCGGCTCGCTCCCCGCGCTCCTCGCGCGGGGAGGACGGCCGAATCGTCCGCATTCGGGCTGCTTCGAGGGAATCAGATGTTGCCGGGCTTCTTCGAAGCTTCCCCCACGGCAAAATTCCCGCGGCTCCGCGCCTTCGGCGCGGCGGCTCCTCCCGGCCGGGCTCGCTCCGCTCGCACGGGATGCATCACTTCACGTATTTCCCGATGATGGGCGCGAGGTCGCGCTTCACCTTCTCGGGAATGTGGTCCGGACTGGTGATGATGGCGTTCTTCAGGGAATGCGCCTGGGGAGAGGGTACGTTCAGGTCGAGCGCCTTCACCGTTCGGGCGATGATCTTGTGCGCCGCCTCCGCGTTCTTGTGCAGGTTGGCGATGATCTGCTCCACCGTGACCGAGGCGTGGCTCACGTGCCAGCAATCGTAGTCGGTCACCAGCGCCAGCGTCGCGTAGCTCATCTCCGCCTCGCGGGCGAGCTTCGCCTCCTGCAGATTCGTCATGCCGATGACGTGGGCGCCCCAGGAGCGATAGAGCTCGGATTCCGCCAGCGTCGAGAACTGCGGTCCCTCGATGCAGACGTAGGTGCCGCCCCGGTGCGCCCGCGGCCCGGCATCCAGAGTGGCCTCGTAGAGAAGCTTCGAGAGCCGGGCGCAGAACGGATGCGAGAACTCGACGTGCGCGGCGATGCCGTTTCCGAAGAACGTCGAGATCCGCCCCCGGGTACGATCGATGAGCTGGTCGGGGATGACCACGTCGAGCGGATGGATGTCCTCCTTGAGCGAGCCGACCGCGCTCGCGGAGATGATGTGCTCCACCCCGAGGAGCTTGAGACCGAAGATATTCGCCCGGAAATTGAGCTCGCTCGGAAGAATCCGATGTCCGACCCCGTGGCGGGCGAGGAACGCGACCGGCTTTCCCTCGAGCTTCCCGACGACGTACTTGTCCGACGGAGCTCCGAAGGGCGTTTCGAGGCGAACTTCCTCGACGTCCGCGAGGCCCTGCATCTGGTAGAGACCGCTTCCGCCGATGACGCCTATCTTCGCTTCCGCCATGTCGTTACGACTCCTCCGGCTGTCGCGCGCGCAAACGCAACACTCTATACCGCCGCCCTCGCGGCTTGCAAGGTCACTTCTGTTTCAGCTCGACGAGGACTCCGTGCGTCGACTTCGGATGGACGAAGGCGACGAGATGCCCCCCCGCTCCCGGCCGCGGCTTCTGGTCGATGAGCTTCGCCCCCTGCGCCGCGAAATCCGCGAGCGCCTTTTCGATGTCGTCGACCTCGAAGCAGATGTGGTGCATGCCCTCGCCGCGTTTTTCGAGGAACGACGCGACGGTCGAGATCGCGCCCAGAGGCTCCAGCAGCTCCAGGTTCCCCTCACCCACCGGAAGGAACAGAGCCTTCACCCCGAACTCAGGGAGCTCGTACGAAGCTCCCCT
Source organism: uncultured Acidobacteriota bacterium (assembly GCA_963716925.1). Lineage (GTDB taxonomy): Bacteria > Acidobacteriota > Vicinamibacteria > Marinacidobacterales > SMYC01 > DAISKN01. The sequence continues at coordinate 498,493 of CAVQUX010000010.1, forward strand.
CTGGAGCCCGATAAGCCCCCCAAAGCGATTCGCCGCCTCTTCGAGGCTGCGGACTGCGATCCCGACGTGGTGGATCCTGACCCCCGTTCGCGAGCGCCGGCGACGGCGCTCTACCCTGTCCGCACGCTCGCCGCCGATCCTGAGGGCGTCGGTCAGGACCTCGGTCGACGCCCTCGGCGCGCGTGGCGATTGTTTTTCGAACCGGCCTGTCTTCGGCCACCGCGAGAAGGTCCTTCTCGAGAAGGTCCGCCCCGTCACGATCCGCCTTGTTCACCACCAGCACGTCGGCGATCTCGACGATTCCCGACTTCGCGGCCTGGACCTCGTCACCGAGCCCCGGCGCGAGAACGAGCAAAGTCGCGTCGGCCGCGGCCGTGACTTCGACTTCGTCCTGGCCCGCCCCCACGGTCTCGAGCAGAATGACGTCCTTCCCCGCCGCTTCGAGGAGCAGCAAAGCCTCGGAAGCGGCGTCCGCGAGACCTCCTACGTGGCCGCGAGTCGCCATGCTGCGGATGAAGATCGAGGAATCGAGATCCATCCGCGCTCGATCTCCCAGAAGGGCCCCTCCCGTGCGAGGGGAAGTGGGGTCGATGGCGAGGATGGCCACCGTCTTTCCGTCGGCGCGGGCCTTTCGCGCGAGTGCGTCGGCGAGGGTGCTCTTGCCGACGCCGGGGGGCCCGGTGATGCCTACGATCGTGCCCGAGCCCGCACGGGTGGAAAGCCGCCTCAGGATCTCGGGTGCTTCCGGAGCCCGGTTCTCGACAAGAGTGAGAGCTCGCGCCAGGGCGCGAGCATCGCCGGTTCCAAGCCGCGTGAGGAGATCCTCGATGTCCAACAACGAGTAGGACGATACCCGGCTTGTTACCCCTCGAGCAACTGCCGCGCTATGACCAGACGCTGGATTTCGGACGTCCCTTCCCCGATGGTCGTCAGCTTCGCGTCCCGGTAATAACGCTCGGCGGGGTAGTCGCGGGTATAGCCGTAGCCGCCGAGGACTTGCACCGCGTCCTCGGCCGCCCGCACCGCGACCTCGCTCGCGAAAAGCTTCGCCATGGCGGCCTCTTTCGTCACTCGCTCTCCGCGATCCTTCAAGAAGGCAGCGCGCTGGATCAGGAGTCGGGCGGCGTCGATTCCCGTCGCCATATCGGACAGTTTGAACTGGATCGCCTGGAAGGAGGAAATGGGTTTGCCGAACTGCTTTCTCTCCTTCGCGTAGTCCCGGGCACACTCGAAGCTCGCCTGGGCGATGCCGAGGGCGAGAGACGCGATGCCGATACGTCCCCCGTCGAGGATCTTCAGGGCGGCGACGAAACCCTCGCCCTGCTCTCCGAGAAGATGGGACTTCGGGACCCGGCAGTTCTCGAACACCATCTCGGAGGTATCCGATGCGCGGTGACCGAGCTTCTTCTCTTTCTTTCCCGGCCGGAAGCCCGGAGTTCCCTTGGGAACGATGAAAGCGGAGATTCCGTGCTTCGCTTTCCCCTTGTCCGTCACCGCCATCGCCACGGCGACGTCGCAGACCGTTCCGTTGGTGGTGAAGGTCTTGCTGCCGTTGATGACCCATTCATCGCCGTCGAGAACGGCCGTGGTCTCCGTGCCGCCGGCGTCGCTCCCGGCGTTGGGCTCGGTGAGACTCCAGCCTCCGATCCACTTTCCCGAGGCCAGGGGCTTCAGGTATTGCTGCTTCTGCGCTTCCGTCCCTTGCTCGAAGATGTGGTTCGAGCAGAGGGAGATATGTCCCGAGACGGTGATACCCACCGACGCGTCCGCCCGGGCGAGCTCCTCGATGACGATGGCGTATTCGGCGTATCGCATCCCCGCGCCGCCGTACCGTTCGGGGAAAATGACGCCGAGAAATCCGAGCTCTCCCAGCTTCCGGATCACCTCGGCGGGAAACCGCTCCTTCTCGTCCCATTCCGCGGCGAAAGGAACGATCTCCTTCTCCGCGAATTCGCGGAGCGCCCGGCGCAGCTCCTTCTGGTCATCGGTGTACTCGAAATCCATGGCTCCTCGTTCCAGAATCTCCATGTCTAATTGTAGTATCTGGATAGCGCCCGCGTCGTGCTTTTCTCGCACGGCGGGGCTTACCAAACGGTCGGTTCCGACGACTGCGGTTCGATTCCCGTGAATGGCCGGAATCAGGCGGGTTTGGCGCCGCGGGAATGAAAGACTGTTAGCCACGTCCCGGACATTCAGTCAGCTATGTCCCAGGTTGCTTCACTGGCCGCCGTGCAGGACGCCCTGTGGCCGCAAGCGCCGCAGCTGCCGCAAGCTTGTGTTTGGCCTGCCAAGGCGGCCCGATCGATCGACCCATCGCGTACAGGAAAGCGTTGACGTCCTCGCGGCCGAGCACCGCTGCCGCGTCGCGAAACACGCGCTCGCGGTCGTACCAATGCACGGACCAGCCGCGCGCCTCGGCTGCGGTCGCGAGGGCCTCGCGATACATGACGGAGTCGGCGACGGTCTGCGCGCGATTGTCGGCGATCCGCTCCTCGGTCGTCGGCGGAAGCTTGGGGCACGCGCGGATCGCGATGCTCGCAATCGGCACGGGCACCGCCGCGGCCAGCGCCTCGAGGCTCTCGCGCGCGCCGCGCGCGGCGGACGCTCGCACGCGCTCGACGAGCGCCACGGCGTCAGCGAGCGAAAGCGCCCGCGCTCCCGGGGTGTTCAGGTAACGGCCCACCGCCCACGACCCTTCGTGGTGATGCGGGTGCGTCGGCAGACCGCGATCGGTGAGGTCGATGCGCCGGCGATCGAGTCGTCGCTCACCCTCGTCCGGAGAACACCCGCTTCAGCGGCGGATCTCCTTCGTTTGCGCCGGCTTCGTCCGCGGCAAGCGGTTCGTCAGCTCCAGATTGGACAAGGATGGCACCGCCCGACGGCTCGCTGTCGGAGCCATTCCTCAGTTCTCACCGTCGCTTGGCCCGTGCTGCCCAGGCCTCGTAGGTCTTGGGCGCGTCCATGCGCTTCACCTCTGCCCAAGCCCGAACGGCGTCGCTCAGAGAGCCGCGCAGGTTATGCGCCATGAAGTCGGAAATGAAGTTGACGTAGCGCCCGTGCTCGACACGTAAAGGGCCCTGTTTCGTTTTGTTCAGCACGATCGCCTGTCTTACGAGATGGGCGTAGGTGATGTGCCTGCCGGCACTCAGCTGCTCTTCGCGCCAGCGGTTGAGCAGGTAGCGAGTGCCGGGCTTGCGCTTGAACCTTGGCTCCAGCTTCGCGGCCTCGCGATCGATGAAGTCCTTCGTCTCGCGATTGCTGGTGTAGTTCACGACGCGAAGCTCCAGGCTCAGGCCCTTGTCCACGTCCTTCACACGCGCCTTGGTCAACTCACGCTTGACGAATGTCTTCACCTCGCGGTTACGGATGAAATGCCGGATCGCTTTCTCAAGCTCGTCTTTGCGCAGCCTGCTCGCCGACGGCACGCCGATGCGCGTCGCGAAGTCCTTCAGTTCGGTAGCGTACCAGTAGCCGTTTTCGAACTGACTCTCTGTCATTGACTCGCTGAGTCCGGCAGGCTTGCGCACGTCACTCACATTGTGTTGCCCCGACCTGGTTACGATGGATTCGGTGCCAAGCTCCTCGATGCCCCCCTACTGCCTGGCGGTGCGCCAGCGAGGCCAGCTCCTCGCTCACATCCAGAACACCCACCACCAATACAATCTTCCGACTCCCAGGGCTCGCATCAACTACCGGTGCAATCGGGAGGGCATCGCCGAGCAGTTCTCCGATCCTGCGGTTTTCGAGAGCGTCTCCTCCGACATTGAGCTGTTGACACACGGCGGCCTGATAGGTGTTGGGCCGCCGATTGCCAAGCACCACCCTCTCTACTCCGGATAAAAGCCCGCTCCGATGATGCCGGGGGTTCCTTCGATATTGACCCCCTTCACGTAGCTCCATTTCCGGGAAGGTTCAGTCCGTCCAGGCTTAGGGAACATGTAATCGACCCAGCCAGAGCCCTTGGATTGGACCACCCTCAGGAACTCATCATGGAACGCTTTTCCGTTCGCGTCTTTCTCGCCACGTGGATTGGTGCCTTCTCGTTTTGGGAAAGCGGGGTTCAGCAATACATTGAGGTTTTGGTCGTAGGCGAATAGATAGGTGTTATCGAACCACCACTCGCTATTCCGCTTCCGGAACTCAGCGAAGCCGGCTCTGCCCCGACTTTCAACTAGCGCAGCGGCTTTCTCGACCATCGCTTCGATTTGTTTCGCCTCCTTTGAAGCTGGCGGAGACTGGGACCAACTTGCAGGACTAGCCATGAACATCGCTACTGCAATGAACGTGGCGACTTGCTTGAACATACTTCTCTCCTTGGGCACTAGCCGCGCTCGAGCGGGTTGCGCCGTCCTCTCCGTCGCGACGCGTCATTCTTCGCGGGAGCAGCGTACTAGGAGTATGTACCCTGCGGCAAATTGACTAGGGCAGACGCCCCATGCGGAGTAACTCGTCCCAAACCATCCACCAAAACGGATCAACCCGACTCGGATTCCTCGCAAGTCCCGGACTCAGGACCGGATTTTGAGGGGTTCGACGCTTTGTATCTTCTATGCGTTACAGAGGAGTATCGTACGGTGGATTCATGAGCAAGAAGAAGCTCGCGGCTCTGGCGTTCGCCACCCTCGTCCTCGCAGTCCCGGCCTACGCCGCGTGGATCTGGTATCGCCTCCCCGACGTGGAGTTCCTGAAGCGCCAGAACCCCAAGGAGACCGCGCTCATGCGGGAGCGGGGCAAGAGGCGTGTCCAGCAATGGGTCCCGCTCGACCGGATCTCCAAACCTCTGGTCGACGCCGTCCTCATGGGCGAGGACGCCGGTTTTTTCGGCCACGAGGGCTTCGACCTCCACGAGATCCGTCTCGCGTTCGAGCGCAACTGGGAGGAGGGCCGCACCGTGCGGGGAGCTTCGACCATCACCCAGCAGCTCGCGAAGAACCTTTTCCTTTCGACCGAGCGGAGCTATGGAAGGAAGCTCGAGGAGGCCCTCCTGGCGCGCCGCCTCGAGAAGGCGCTCTCGAAGAAGCGCATTCTCGAGATCTACCTGAACGTCATCGAATGGGGAGACGGAATCTACGGCGTCGAGGCCGCGTCCCTGGACGTCTTCGGGAAGTCCGCCGCGACCCTCGACGCCGCGGAAGGAGCCCTCCTCGCGGCGATGATCCCGAGTCCGCTAAGGCTCCAGCCCTGCGATCGGCCGAAGTCGGTCCGCAACCGCCAGGAGCGCATCCTGCGGTGGATGCGCCGCGCCGAGCGGCTGACGGAAGAAGAGTACCAGGCCGCTCTCGCCGAGCGGCTCTGGCTCAGAGAGTGCGGGTCATTTCCTCCCGAAGGGTAGGCGCTTCAGGCCGACTCCGCCCGTTCGAGATCACCAGGATGACGTCCTGGATGACGCGAATGTCCTCGAGAGGGTTCTTCTCGATGACGATCAGGTCCGCCTCGAGGCCAGCCTCGAGGGCGCCCGTCTCCTTCTCGATCCCGAAGAGCTCGGCGGCGCGGACGGTGCCCGATTGGATCGCTTCGAGGGGGCTCATGCCGAGCTTCACGTAGTTCACGATCTCCGTCGAGACCCGGCTGATACTCTCGGGTCCGTACGACGAATCCGCCCCGGTCACGATCGGGATCCCGAGCGCCGCGGGCCCGGCGGAACGTGTCCTCGATGCGAGGCAGCATGTGAAGACCCCGGAACTTCACCACCGGGTCGTCGTAGTCCCCTCCCGGCTCCAGGAGATCGATCATCGTCGTGTAGGTGGGAACGAAGTATGTTCCCCGCTCCTTCATGAGGCGCAGGGTCTCGTCCGACAGATACGTCCCGTGCTCGATGCTTCGAACGCCGGCTTTCACCGCGGCGCGGGCACCTTCGTCCCCGTGCGCGTGACAGAGCACGAAGACCCCGAGCCTCGTCGCCTCCTCCACCACCGCGCGGAGCTGTGCTTCCGTGTATACCTGCTCCCGCGGATCGGTATCGGGGCGCCCCGCCCGCTCGGTCCCCCGTGTCTTGATTACCTGCGCTCCGTTCTCGACGTTGATGCGGACCAGCGCGCGCAGGTCCTCTTCGTTCTGGAGGGGCACGGGAAGACGCATGAGGTCGGGGTCGGCGAGGACCCCGTCCTCGATGTAGGGCGTCACGAAAACGCCGGCCCCGAGGTAGTCGGGACCGGGGATGTATCCCGCTTCCGACATCCGCCCGAGGACGACGTCGCGATAGGAGCCTACGCTCGCGCTCCTCGCGGTGGTGACCCCCGACTGGAGCGCGCGGAGGGCGCGATCGAGGGAGTCGAGATGGGTGTGGGCGTCGAAGAGACCCGGGAGAACGTAGCGGCCCTCGAGGTCGATGACTTCGGCGCCGGCCGGGGACGGACCCGGCCCTATCGAGACGATCTTCCCGTCCCGCAGGACTACGGTCGCATCGGCGGCGATTCCGCCCGTGCGGACGTCGAGGACGTTCCCGTGGACGAGGGCGAGATGAGGCTGCGGCAGCGGCTGGCCCTGCGCGAGGGCCAGCAGGAGTAGAAGCATCCTAATTGCCCGGGGTCAGAATCCTTCGACCTTCCCGGCCTTCTTGTAGCACTGGAAGACGATGTGCCAGCCGACGATGATGACCAGGAGCCAGAAGACCCAGTAGTACGCTCCGGGGATTCCGAGGTTTCCGCCGGCGAAGAACGTCGTGTGCTGGCCGATCATCGCCCAGACCAGGGGAACCGACATGTAGGTGTTGTGACGCGACCGGAGCCCGGCGAGCTTCACCAGCCCGGCATCGGGAGCCTCGCCGCTCTTGACCGCCCGGATGATCTTCTGCTGCGCGGGCCAGATTCGATACCAGACGTTGAACGCCATGATCGTCCCGAAGAGCGCGCCGGTGTGGATGAGCGTTCCCCGATAGCTGAAGTGACCGAAGTACACGAACAGAGCGACGACGACGGCGAGGAGCAGAAACGAGACGATGACCGCCGCCCGAAGGTTGTTCGCGAGGCCGCTCTTCCAGATCGCGTCGTAGAGGAAGGGAGCGAGAAACGCCACCGCGATCATCACGATGGGTCCCGCACCCCAGGAGCTGCCAGCCTCGAGAAGCTGCCCGCCATGATAGTAGACGATGAGAAGGAGCAGGACTCCGGTGATCCACGTCCAGGCCGCTCCCCAGCGGAACCAGTAGAGCGCCCTCGGCATGAGCTCGGGAACGACCGCTTTCTTCGCGGCCCCATCGAGCTTCGCTTGCGTCGGACCGTTGACGAAATTGAAGAAATAGAGATGACCGATCCATATGATGCCGGCGAAAACGTGCAGCCAACGGAATATCGCGTCGAGACCGTCCATTTACCCCTCCTGATCGGCGCGAAGTCTATCACACGGGTGGACGATTCCCTTCGCCGTAGCCCGTCATCTCGACGAAACCTCGACCCATCGGCCGACCGTCCGCGCCTTCGACGGCGACGGCGCCCTCCCAGTAGAAAACCCCGCGGGGAAGCCGACTCCGGTTCTCCTGATCCGGAACGGCGGAGCTCACTCGCAGATCGAGTCCCACGGCGCGGATCCTCCATTTCGACGGGTAGCGCGCCGACGTCACCGGGCTCGTCCAATACTCGAGGACTTCGACTTCGAATGCCGAGCGGTCGAGATAGGTCGGCTCGTCCCTCCGCGTCGACCAGACGTCCCGTTGGCGTAGTCGACTGCGCCGCTCTCCGATCGCATGAAATAGAGCATGAGGTCTCGTCCGTCGTCGAGTCTCAGGCTGAACCAGTCCCAACCGACCTGGTCTCTCGGCGAGCTGAGAGGAGCTGAACTCCTTGTCCATCCAGCTCTCGCCCGCGACCTCGAAACGCTCTTCCCCGAGCTCGACGATACCCGCGGTCTCGATCCGGGTGAAGCTGTAGTAGTGGCTCGCGGCCCCGTCGCCCGCTCCCTTGCGGCTGAATCCGCCGGGACCCTGAAACACCAGGGGCTTCTTCGGTCGGGTGCTGAGCCGAAACCCGAAACCCTCGCTCTCGTCCTTGGCGGCGAAGTCGAAGCCCTCGCCGTTCCAGTCGAGAGTCCAGACGTCGTCGGTGCCCGCGGGAGCGCGCGACCAGCCGATACGCGGCTCGGGAAAGACGCCGTACTCTCCGAGCAGGGGGACTTCGCGATAGAGGACCTCACTGAAAAGGTGGCGCTTCGTCTCGAGGTCCGTGAGCGCGGCATGGCCCATGACCAGGCTCGCCGCCGTCCAGCTGGAGGGTAGGTTCGGGCGCTCGCGCAAGACTCCGATGCGGAAGAACGTGAACTGGTACGAGAACCGCTCGCCGAGATGCCCGGTGAAGTACCACCACTCGGTCCGGTATCCTTGGTGCGCCCAGTGGTCCCGGGGGAACGACCATTCGTAGTCGGGACGAGCGATCTCCCAGTCGTCCACGGCGAAGAGCAGCGCGAGGAACAGAACGCCGGCTCTCACAGGTCCTCCCGACGGAGCTCGGTCGCGGGCGTGCCGCTCGCGACCCACGCGGGATAGAGACTGGCGAGCGCCGCCGCGAGCAGAATGAGCCCGCTCTGTTCCAGGAGGAGCCCGACGGGCCAGTAGACGGCGATGGTCCAGCCGAAGAAAGCCCGATTCACCACGTAGATGAGGAGGAGCGCAAAAGCGACTCCCGCCAGGCTCCCGAGGACGATGCCGCTCAGGCCCATTCCCAGCCCCTTGCCCAGATAGACGCGAAAGAGCTGGCGCCGATCGGCCCCGAGCGCGCGATAGAGGGCGAGCTCCGCCGCCCGCTCCCGAGCGAGAACCACCAGGCTCAGAGTCACGCCGCAGACCGCGATGACCAGGCTCATGTGGCGGAGGAGGCTGGTGATGGCGAACGTCTGCTCGAAGATCGAAAGCGCTTCCTCACGAAGGCGACGGTTGCTGCGGATGGCGATGGGCACGCCGGCCAGCTCGCGCTTCAGCTCGTCCGCCACCGTCTCGGGATCGGCGCCCGGCGACAGGTAGAGAGCGACGCTGTTTATCGGACCCGGCCCGAAGTGCCTCTCCATGGTCCTCAGGTCCATGAACGCCGACCCGAGCTCGCTCGAGTAGTCGTAGTAGATCCCGGCAATGGGAAAGGTGAGCGGCCCTTCCGGCCCGGCCACGACGAGAGCGTCGCCGACGCCGAGCCCCGCCTTCCGAGCGAGCGGCTCCCCCACCAGGACCGCTCCTTCGCGAACCGCGGCGGGATCGCCCGCCAGCAGCGCGAAACGATCGGCGACGGGAGCGCTCATGTCGATTCCCGCGAGCGAGAAGCGGCGTCCGTTGGAATATGCGAAGAACTGCCGCAGACGATCCACTTTCTCGACCGCGGGGTGATCCATCAGACGCTCGATGACCGATGTCTCGAGGACCGCCTCCCTACGCGCCCGCCGGAACGACGGCGTCGACACATAGATGTCCGCGCGAATCGTCGAGCCGATCCAGACGGAGAGCGTCTCCCGGAAGCTCGACACCATGGTCGTCACCCCCACTACCATGCTGACTGCCACGGCGAGCGCGGCGATGGCGACGGGCGTGGTCTGGAGCTGCTTTCCCAGACCCTTCCAGCCGTACCGGAGCCCGAAGGACCGGACGGGAATCCGATCGGTCGCGAGCTGCACCAGAAGCGGCGTCAGAAGGGGGATGGCGGCGATGAGCAGAAACGCCTCGACGAAGCCCGCGGGCCGCCACCGGTCGGTCGTAAAAACATAGAGACCACCCGCCGCCGCGAGGAGCGCGACCCCCGCGACGAACAGGCGCGGCGCCGCTCTCCCCACTCTTTCGTGAAGGTTGAACGCGGCGAGGAGGGCGCGCGTGTCCTTGCGGCCGAGCTCGAGCGCCGGGAGCAGTGCGCCGAGCGCCGCGCCGGCGAGACCCACGAGAGCCGCGAGGACGAAGAACCATGGCGGAACCTCGAGCCGATGAATCTCCTCGAGGAGGTAGAGGTTCGAGAGGGTCGAGCTCACGCGGGAAACGTTCTCCCGGGCGATGAGATAGCCGAGGGGGAGCCCCACGGCGACGCCGAGAGCTCCCAGAGCGAGAACGTCCCCCGCCAGCAGATAGAAGACCTGACGGTGCGTCGCGCCGAGAGACCGAAGGAGCCCGAACTCTCTCCGTCTCCGGACGAGAGACGCCTGGGTGCTGCTGTACACGAGGAACCCGCCGACGAAGAGACTGATGAGCGAGAGCGCCGTCAGGTTCAGCCGGAACGCGCTCAAGAGGTCTCCCGCCTGCTGTTCCCGCTGCTCCGGGGTCTCGACGAGCGCTCTCTGCCCCAGGCGCTCTCGAAGGCGCGAGGCCACGTCCTCGCGGGAGCTCCCCTCTCGAAGCTTGACGTCGATCTGGTGGAGCTCGCCCGGCCGACCCAGGAGCGACTGGGCCTGAGCGATGTCCATCACCGCGAGTCTCGGACTCGCGAACGGGCTCGCCTCGAGAAAATTCGAGAGCGCCCCGACGAAGAGCTCCGCCTTCCTCGTGCCGAGGCTCACGGTGAAGCGGTCGCCCGGCTTCCACCCCCGCGCGCGGGCGAGCTCCGGAGTCACCGCGACCCAGCCGGGCCGGCTGAGAGCCTCGGAGAAATCCACCTCGGGGCCCTCCCAGGGGACGTCGATGGGGGTGAAGAAGTCCACTCCGATGAGCTCCAGAAAGATCGAGTCCTCGTCCTCGAGGGCGACGTCGAGGCGATAGAGTGGCCAGGCTGCCGCCACGCCTTCGGTGCGCGAGCACTTCGGGATAGACGCTCTCCGGTAGAACGGGCAGCGTCCCGACGACGGTGAGATCGGCGTCGCCGCTCACCGCTTCCATGCTGCCGCGAAAGGCCCCGAGCGCGTTGAGATTGATGATCTGAATCCCCACGACGCTGGCGACCCCGAGCGCCACGCCGAGAAGGCTCAAGAGAAAGAGACTCAGACCGCTCTTCAGCTGGGTGCGTGCCGCGCGCAGGAAATAGCGGATCACGCGGGCTCGAGCTTTCCCCCGTGGAGACGGAGCCGCTCGTCCGCCTGGGCCGCCTGCTCCTGGCTGTGGGTCACGTAGAGAAGCGTTCCGTCCTCCTCGTCGACGAGCCTCATGAGAAGGTCCATGACTTTCCCCGAGTTCTCGTCATCGAGGTTTCCCGTGGGCTCGTCCGCGAGGAGGAGCTTGGGCTTTCGGAGGAGAGCGCGGCAGATGGCGACGCGCTGCATCTCGCCTCCGGACAGCTTCGACGCTTCCTGACCGGACTGTCCCGCGAGACCCACGCGCTCGAGCAGGTGCTTGGCCCTCTCGTCCGCGCCGCGGTCCGAAGCGATCCAGGCCGGAAGCACCACGTTCTCCCAGACGGTGAGGTGCGGGAGGAGGTAGAAGAACTGGAAGACGAGTCCGATGGCGTCCCGCCGCAGGAGGGTGCGCTCCCGATCCGAAAGATGAGAGACGTCGCGGCCGAGAAGCTCGACTTTCCCCGAGCTCGGCACGTCGATTGCCGCCGCGAGATGAAGGAGCGTCGACTTTCCGCTCCCGCTCCGGCCGGTGACGGCGAGCTTCCTTCCCGGGGCGATTGCGAAGGAGACGTCGTCCAGAGCTTTCAGCACCTCCCCGCTCGGGCTCGGATAGTGCTTGGAGACCCCCGAGAAGGAGAGGATGGGTGGACCCACTACTCCATTTCCTCGAGTGCGTCCCACCGAAGACCAGCGCCAGGCCCCGCAGGACCTGATGAACCCGCGCTGGACTCAAGGCGCCGATCCTCTCAGTGAGGCGCTCGCGGTCCACCGTCCGTATCTGGGTCACGTTGATCACACTGGGACGCAGCAGGTTCCCCTCTCCCCGTTTGAGCCTCACGTTGCCCGGCATCTCCGCCAGCATGAGATTCGAGGTGACCGCGGCGACGACGATCGTATGAATGGCGCTCCGATTGAAGCGGTCATGCTGTACGACGACCGCGGGTCGCCGCCCTGACGGCTCGGACCCCTTGCCCCGGAAGCGAATCCAGTAGATCTCACCTTGCCTCATTACCAGGTCTCGTCGGACCAGTCGGTCCCCGCAGAGTCCATTTCATCGGCGACCCGGAGTTGTTCCGCCGCGACCGCTGGATCGCCGAAGATCGAATCGAGTCGGCGCGTCAACTCGGCGTCGGATCGAGCCTTCATCGCCGCACGCAGGACCCGGCTGATGAAGCCACTGCGGGACTCACCCCGCTCCTGCGCCGCGGCATCCACGGCCTCGAGCACGTCCTCTGGAACGGTCACAGCGATTTTGGCGGTTGCCATGGTAATACCAATCCTCTGCGCCCCTATCATACCTCGACCGGAGATGCACGATTCAAGTCCTTGCCCTCGTCGTCCTTGAAATCCTTACTCAAATTCCTTACCATATGCAATGAAGGCCACCCTTACCTCGAAGGGCCAGATTACCATCCCCGTCAAGATACGGGAGAAGCTCGGGTTGAAAGCGGGACAAGTTCTGGACTTCGACGAGGATGCGCCCTATCTCAAGGCGAGTACCGGTCTTCGACGAGGTCGCGATGCGTTCCGTGGTCGGCTGCGCGGAAGGCGCCGTCGGCTTCACGAGCGCAGAGTGGCTCGATGAGACTCGCGGACCGTCGGAATCGAAGAAATGAAGCTCGCGGTCGATTCGTCCGTTCTGCTCGCGATCTTCAATGGTGAATCGGGCGCCGGACGCTGGATGGAGTCTTAATCGAAGGGCGACGTCAAGCGCCAGATCGTCGTCTGCGACGTCGTTTACGCTGAAATCTCTCCAGCGTTTTCGTCGAAGGACGATCTCGATGAAGTCTTGGAGAAGCTCGGAGTCTGATTCGAGCCGGTCGCTCCGGAGGCCTCGTGGCTCGCGGGCCAGACGTTTCGCGCCTATCGTCGTCTGGCGGACCGCGCAAGCATCTGATTCCCGATTTCCTGGTCGCCGCTCACGCCCAGATACAGGCCGACAAGCTCGCGGCGATCGACCGCGGGTACTATCGAAAGTATTTCCCGGCCTTGCCGCTACTCACTACTTGAACAGCGCCTGGACGTCCTTGAATTTCGGGTGCTTCGCGTCCGACAGGAGCTCGAAAGCCGCCGCCTCCGACGTCGTCAGAATCGCGCCCGAGCGCTCCATCTTTCGCAGCGCCGTCTCGCGGTCCGAAGCGTGGCGGGACTCGACGGCATCCACCGCGACCTGAACCGCAAAGCCGTTCTGCAGGAGATCGTGCACCGTCTGACTCACGCACACGTGGGTCTCTATGCCGCAGACGAGCGCCTGTCTCCGTCCGAGATCCCGCAGCCTGTTCGAGAACTCTTCGCTTCCACAGGAGCTGAAGCAGGTCTTGGTGAGGGCCTGGCTCCCGCCGAGGACGTCCTGGAGCTCCCGGACGGTGTGACCGAGCCCCTTCGGATACTGCTCCGTCACCAGAATCGGCAGCTCGAGCAGGCGGAAGGTCTGGACCAGGCGGACGGAGCCCGCGACCATCCGCTCGAAATCCTTCTGGAGTGAGCGAAACCTCTCCTGGACGTCGATGACCACGAGGAAGACCTCGTCCGCCGAGAGCACGTTCGGATGATGGTTGGTCATTGCGTCGGAATTCTTTCACGGGAGCGAGACTCCCGCCATACCCGCTCGAGCCGATCGATCGCATAGAGCACGAACCCGAGGGACAACAGGAACACCTGCCAGCCACGGTCCCCGATTCCGCCGAAGAACAGGTAGAGAACGAGCCCGAGCGACGCCGCGAGGTAAATCGTGCCCTTCGCCTTCGCACGCAGGTCGACCAGAAGGTAGTACGCGAGCATGAGGACGGAGAAAGCGAAGAGGAAGACCGAGGTCGAAGAGGAGGACGAGGAGGTGATGCCGCTGACTGCGGTCACCGGGGCCATCATTACGGAGAGCGCCGCCGGAGGAACGAGAGTCGCGAGCCGGGGCCATCCGAGGAACAGCTTCGTCCGGTTCTCGAGAAACGGCAGGACCACCAGAAAAGCGATGCAGAACGAGGCGAACACCCGGTAGTCGCGACCGGTCCCAGGACTCGAGCTCCACCAGAACGGCGGTGACGGCGACCGCGAGGACGATGCCCGCGGCGAAGCTCGCTCGCCTCACGAACGCCCGGGGCCAGCCCGTCCGCGTAAGCGAGAGGACGAAGAGGAGCGCGGCGGTGACGAGGAGGAGCACCGCCGTCAGGAGCATCGAGCCCTCGTCTTCCCCCAGAATTGCCCGCGGGAGTGACGTTCCTCCGACGACTGCGAAGAGCACGAGCATCACCCATCGCTGGGAGGGCACGATTCCAGGATCGATGGGAAGCGGAGTGGCGGCGATTCCCAGGTGCTTGGATTGGAGGAGCACGATAGCGCGTGAAAAACACCGCCGCGAGCGCGACCAGGAGGGTTCCGAACCATCGATGGAAAACGACGTATCCGACGAGGAACAAGAGGACGGATATCTGGAGTTGAATCCGGATGTCGCGCTTCTGGGAGCGCCCCGTCTCGCTCCCAGCTTCCGGCAGATAGTACCGGGCTGCCCTCGACCCTCCGCGCACGACCAGGAGCGCCCCCGCGACCGAACAGGCCAGCCACAAGGGAAAGCCGCCCCACCCGGAGCCGGCAATCTGGGCTCCCCAGGCGACGACGGCGACACCGAGAAGCCAGAGTCCCGCGCGGAGCGGTTTCTCCGAAAGCGGCGCGAAGAAGAAGCCGAGGTTCGCGAGCGCCATGAGGTAGCGCCGCGGCTCCTCGAGGTCGAACCGGAACCAGTAGACGAGGAGCGAGCCCGCGACCAGAGCCGCGGAGAGCGCGATCAAACCGCCCGGTTCCGCACCGCCACGATCTGCGCCATGACCGACAGCGCGATCTCCTCGGGAGAGCGCGCTCCGATGTCGAGACCCACGGGGGCGAAGAGCCGCGAGAGCTCGGCTTCGGTGAGACCCCGGTCGAGAAGGCGTTTCCTCCGCTTCTCCTGGGTCTTCCTGCTTCCGAGCGCTCCCACGAAGAACGCGGGGCTCCTGAGCGCCACCAGGAGCGCGGGATCGTCGATCTTCGGGTCGTGGGTCAGGGTCGCGACGGCGCTCGAACGGTCGAGACCGACGGCCTCGAGACCCTCGTCGGACCACTCCTGGACGAGCTCGTCCGCGTGGGGGAAACGCTCCTCGCTCCCGAAGACGCCTCTCGGGTCGATGACGATCGTACGGTAGCCGAGGGACTTGGCCATCGCCGTCAATGCTATCGAGATGTGGACGCCTCCGACCATCACCAGAGACGGGGCCGGAAGCTCCACGTCCAGAAATATCTCGGCGCCGTCCTCCGCCGTGATGACGTCGGACTGACCGCGCTCGAGAGCCCGCAAGGCCGCCGCCTCGGTCACGGTCGTCGCGGTCGCCCCATCGCGAACGAGAACCGACCGCCCCAGGTCGGCGCCTTGAATCACCATCGCCCGGGCGAGGGGGCTCCTTCTCTCCAGGGACTCCGAGAAAGCTTGAAAGACCGCCTCGTCGAGCTTTTCGACGAAGATCTCGATCGACCCGCCGCAGGTCAGACCGACGTTCCAGGCGGTCTCGTCCGCGATCCCGAACCGGAGGAGCTTCGGCGTGCCGGTCTCGAGCACTTCCAGCCCCTCTTCCACCACCGCCGCTTCGACGCATCCTCCGCTCACGGACCCCGCGATGCGGGCGTCCTTGGTGAGCGCCATTTTCGCCCCGGGCCCCCTTGGGCCGGAGCCCCAGGTGCGCACCACGGTGGCGAGGGCGACCGCTTGCCCTTCGCTTCTCCAGCGCTCGACGTCCCTGGCTACGTCTCGGAAGGTCACCCGGGGATTATGCACCGGAAACAGCCGCGGGGTTACAATCCGCGGCATGAGAATGACACGAAAAATCGCCTTTCTCGTCGCCGCTCTCGCCGCGGCGCGCGTCGAACCCGCCCAGCGGGAGACGAAGATTGCGATGCCGGAGCCCATTCCCATGGGGACCACCCGGGGGGAGCGAGTCGGAAGGCTCGTCCTGCGCAACGCCACCGTGATCTCGGGCCGGGGCACCGAGAACGGAAACCGCGCGATGCCTCCCGAGGGCCCCATCGACATCTTCATCGAGAACGGACGCATCGTGAACATGATCCCCGTCGACCCGGTGAACGCCGCGGGCTACGCGGCGGGACAGGGGCGCGCTCGCGCCGATCGGGAGATCGATGCCACCGGGATGTACGTCCTCCCCGGCCTGGTGGAGATGCACGCTCACCTGCGGGGGAACGGCGCCGACCTCGGCCCTCGCGCCCTCGAGTACCAGTATCTACTCTACATGGGCCACGGCATCACCACGCTTCGCGACGCCGGGAGCGGCGCGGGCCTTGGCGTCCTGACGGAGGAGAGAAGACGCTCGGCCGCGCAGGAGATCGTCGCCCCGAGGCTGGTTCTGTGTCAGAGATGGCCGCTTCCCCTTCGCCAATGGGACGTCGGAAACACCCCCGAGTCGGCCCGCGCAATGGTGCGGCAGTTCAAGGAGCTCGGGGCCGACTGCGTGAAGGTGAGCAAGAGCCCCGGGCACTACCCCGACGTTCTGCGGGCCATCGTCGAGGAAGGGAAAGCCATCGGCCTTCCGGTGATGGTCGACCTCAAGGTCTCCGAGACCGACGCTCTCACGGCGTCCCAGGCGGGTGTCGCGAGCATCGAGCACTGGTACGGAATCCCCGACGCCGCCCTTCCGGGAAGCCAGAACTTTCCCGCGGACTACAACTACTGGGACGAGCTCGACCGGTTCCGCTGGGCGGGAGCGCTCTGGACCGAGGCGGCGCGATATCCCGAGGCCTTGTCCAAGGTTCTCGACGTGATGATCGCGAACGGCACCAACTGGGATCCGACGATGGTGGTCTACGAGGACAACCGCGATCTCGGGCGCGCGGTGACGCTCCCGTGGTACCAGACCCTCGCCCATCCCGCGGTCATCGAGGGCTTGTGGCCGAACGCCGCGGAGCACGGCGCATTCAAGCGGGAGTGGAAGACGTCCGACGAAGTCCGGTGGAAGCAGAACTTCCAGATCTGGATGCGCTACGTGAAGGAGTTCCACGAGCGGGGCGGCCTTCTCACCGCCGGAAGCGACACCGGACCGATGGGCGGCCCCGCCCTGATCCGCGAGCTCGAGCTGCTGCAAGAGGCGGGGCTCCACCCCATCGACGTCATCCGCGTCGCTACCACGAACGCCGCGAAGGTGCTCGGACTCGAGAATCACTGCGGAGTGCGCGTCGGCTGTGCCGCCGACCTCGCCGTCGTGAACGGGAACCCCATCGACAATCTCAAGGTCCTCTACGGTCTCGGCTACGGGTTCTACGGGATCGCCGACCCCAAGGAGCAGTGGAAGCAGGGCGGAGTGCGCTGGACCATCAAGGACGGCGTTGTCTACGACGCACCCGCGCTGTTGCGCGAGGTTCTCTGGTACGTCCAGCAGGAGAGGAATCGGGGCGCGACGGACAACTGAGGTGACCGTGAGACTCCGGCACGCACTTCGCGCGCTCCGGGCATCTCCGGGCATAACCTTTGCGTCCATCGTCGTTCTCGCGCTCGGAATCGGCGCCTCGACCGCCGTTTTCTCTGTGGTCAACGGATTACTCCTCCGCCCGCTTCCAGTGGCCGCCCAGGACCGTCTCGTGCGCATCTGGAAGAGCGACGTCGAGCGCGGCATGGAGCGAGTCCCTCTCCTCTACCCCGAGTATCTGGAGTGGAGCCGAAGGAGCCAGTCGTTCGAATCCATCGCCGCTGTCTGGGCGCGCGGCACACAGGAAGGACTTCTTCTCGGCTCGGGCGAACCGGTGCGCCTCGAGGTCGCTACCGTGTCGGGGAACTTCTTCGACGTTCTCGGCGCCTCTTCGCTCGTGGGACGGACCTTGCGGCCCGAGGACGACCGGGCAACCCCCGTCCCTCCCCTGGTACTGAGCTACGCCACGTGGAGGGAACGCTTCGGCGCGGATCCGGCCGTCGTCGGCAGGACGCTGCCCCTCCGGCTCGGCGATCGCACGGCGTTCCAGGTCGTCGGCGTCATGCCCGAGGCGTTCGATGTCTTCGCCCCTGCCGGGGCCTGGTCGGCCATCCTGGCGGCCCACCCGGAGTGGGCGGGGAACAGAGCGTGCGAATGCGAGCTCATCGGACGACTGGCTTCGGAGGTCAGCGCGGAGCAGGCCCTCGCCGAGCTTGACGCAATTGACGAGAACCTGCCTGCCGAGCGGCCCGAGAGTTATCGGTCCTCCGCGGTGATCTTGGTGCCGTTCCTCGAGAGCGTCACCGGTGATTCTGGCCGCGCCTCCCTTCTCGCCCTCGGCGCCGTGGGATTTCTCCTGGCCATCGCCGTCGCCAACATCGCCGCGTTGTCCTTGATTCGCGCCCTCGGGCGGGCGCGCGAGGTGGCGATTCGGTCGGCCCTCGGCGCGGGAACCGCCTCCTTCGTCCGCGAACGGCTTGCCGAAAACGCTCTGATCTCCTCAACGGCACTCGCGGCAGGATACGTTCTCGCCCATCTCGGCGTGGAGGCCCTCCTCGTGCTCAAGGGCGCGGATCTTCCGCGCGCTTCGGGCATCGCCGTCGATGCCCGCGCCCTCCTGGTTGCAGCGGCCATTGCCGCTCTAACGGGCACGGTCTGTTCGCTCCTGCCGGTATTCTTCGCAACGCCCGAGTCGCTCCGATCGCGAAAGTTCTTCCGCCACGGTCGCCTCATGCAGTGGTTGGTGGTCGGCGAGATCGCATTCGCGCTTCCGCTCGTTTTCGTTTCCGCCCTCCTCGCGCGAGCGCTCTTCGCGACCGCTTCGATCGATCGTGGGCTCGACGCCGAGAACCTGCTCACTCTCGAAGTGCCGCTGCCAGTCTCCAGGTACCCGGAGCCCGAATCTCGCCTGGCGTTTTTCGAGGAGCTTGTCGGGCGAGTCGAATCCATCGGGGGCGTGGCCTCCGCGACCGCGCTCCGGATGAACCCCGGCTCGGCCGGCGTCACGGGAGAGCTCGCGTTCGAAGGTCAGCTCACGGACGAGGCGCGCGACAATCCGTTGACGAATATCGAGATGGCTACGCCGGGCTTTTTCACCGTTCTCGGAATTCCCATCCTGCGGGGAAGAGCGTTCGATCGTTTCGACCGGCTCGATTCGGAGCGGGTGGCCATCGTGAGCGCCGAGGTAGCGGCCAGGTACTGGCCGGGCCAGGATCCCATCGGGAAAACCGTCGGTTCCGGGGAGCTCCGGCATCGGGTGGTCGGCGTCGCCGGAAACACCCGGTACCGCGAGCTGACCCAAGCCTGGCCGACGGTCTACTTCCCCGTGTACCAGAACCCCTTTTCCGCGGAGCGGCGTCTCCATCCACTCCTGGGCCTGAACGTCCTCGCTGTTCGCACCCGAGTCTCGCCCGAGAGCCTGCTGAGCGCGATCCGGAGCGTAGTTCGGAGCCTCGATCCCGAGGTGCCGCTCGACCGTGCGGCGAGGATGGACGACCTTCTCGACCTCGCGCTCCGCACGCCGAGACTCCACGCGGTCCTCACGTCGTCGTTCTCCCTCATCGCCCTGCTTCTGGTTTCGGCGGGCGTCTTCAGCCTGTTCGCCACGTTCGTCGCTCAACGGCTTCCCGAGCTCGGTGTTCGTTCGGCCCTCGGAGCGACTCCCGGCCGACTGCGCGCCATCGTCCTGAATCGAAGCGCGCGTCTCGTTCTAATCGGAATCACGGTCGGCGGCATCGCGGCGCTCTTCCTCTCTCAGCTCCTCGAAACGTTCCTCTACGGGGTCGCGCCTTTCGACGTTCCCACGCTCGCGGGAGCGACGGCTCTCCTCTCTCTCGTGAGCATCGCGGCGACGTGGATTCCGGCGCGGCGTGCCGCAGGGGTCGAACCTCTCTGGTGCTGAAGCACGAGTAGATGCAAGATGGTCCACGCCACCGCCGGCCACTCGACTCCGTCCGGAACGAGTTGCCCAGCCGAAGCCGATCCAACGCCCTTTCGTCCGAGTGGGGAATCACGACACTAGCATGTCCAGGCGAACCAAGATCCGTTCGATCGCATGCCTCGTTGCCGCCGCGGCCTTCGCCTGTCGGGAATCCCGCGAGCCGGAGCTCGTGGCCCTCTTCGCACTCGACGGGGCGACCTTCGAGGTGATCGATGATCTCCGATCGGAAGGAAAGGTCCCCACGTTCGACCGGCTCATCCGCTCCGGAACCTCGGGGACGATGGTGTCGATGCCAGAGCGCCGGCTCATGAACTCCAACCCGAGGCGCGGGCACTGGTCGCCGATCCTCGGGGCGACGGTCGCGACCGGGGTCGTGCCCGAGAAGCACGGAGTTCTCGACTTTCTCCTCCCGGTGCCGGGGACCTCTCAAGTGTGGATGGGCTCGGAGGACGATCCGCCGCGCGCGGAGCTCCGTCTCCCGGAGCTTCGGGGGGATGCTCCGTTTCGCCTTCGACTGAAGCTTCGCTCCCACACCCCCAACGGAACGCAGGCAGTCTCCCTTTCCCTCAACGACGTGCCTCTCCAGAGCGTCGACGTTCCCGTCGAGTGGGTGGAGCTCACGATTCCCATACCGCCCGAAAGCATCCGGCCCGCGACCAACCGGCTCGTCTTCGGGCTATCGAAACAGAGCCGGCCGTCGGACGGAGGCGTCTCCAAGGACGAGCGTTTGCTGGCGGCGGAAATGGCCTGGCTCGAAGTTCTCGACCGCGAGGATCGCGCCGTCGTCGAGCTCGACCCCGTGTACCGCCGCTTCGACCTGGGCCGCGGCTTCTATCAACCCGAAGCCGACGTGGTCGAAGCCCAGAGCTCGCACATGAGGTCGTACCCGGTCTGGAAGCTCCTCGGCGACGCCGGGCATCGCGTGGGGGTCGTCGGATTCTGGAATACCTGGCCCGCCTATCCGGTCAACGGGTTTCTCGTCACCTCGAGGATGGGGCTCCGGGGGCGCCGGCAGGGTACGAAGACCGGGCTCACCTGGCCCCCGGAGCTCGCGGCCGATCGGCCTCTGTACCCGAGCCTCGCGGAGATGAACGAGACGTTCGGGGAAATCCATGCTCTCGACTGCGTTCCTGCCGCTGACGGACAGAAGCCGGCGCTCGCGGACGTCCTTCGGAGGACGAGCTCTACTTCCGCGCCTCGAAGAAGCTCCTGCCGACGCTCGAGAGCGGTCTGTTCACCGTCTATTTCGAGTCGATCGACGTCGCGAGCCATCTGTACCTCCACTGGCGCGCGGGGTCGCCCGTTGCCGAGGGCTGCCGGGAAACCGTTCGCGACTGGTCGGACGAGATATATGTCCAAATCGATCGCTGGATGGGCGAGCTCATCGACGTTCTTCCCGCGGACTCCACCGTCTTCGTCGTCTCCGACCACGGCATGGGCCCCGCGGGAACCCAGGGCCTGCACGCGCCCCTCGGGATTTCATCGGCGCCGGCCCGGGGATTCGGGAGGGGCAGAACTACCGCGGAGCCTCGCTTTTGGATATCGCGCCCACCCTCCTCCATGGCCTCTCCGAGCCCGTGCCCCTCGCAATGGATGGAAAGGTGCTCGCCCCCATCTTCGAGCCCGAATGGCTCCGGGCGAATCCGCCGCGCTATGTCGAGAAGGACATCGAAGGAGAAGTCGGCGGCGGTGTTTCCCGGGAAGGCACCGAAGACGTGCTCGAGCGGCTGAAGGCGCTCGGACACATTCAGCGACGCCGCAGGCGGCCCGCCTCGAGCTTCTCCAGGTGCCGCGCCAGCCCTTCGAGGCTTGCCAGGTTGTGCACCGGCAGGAAATCGTTCGACGTAGGGCAGCGCCGCCTGCATTCCTCGAGTCAAAGGCTCGTACTCGGGTGAGCCCAGGAGCGGGTTGAGCCAGACGAGCCGGTGGCAGCTTCGCCGCAGACGCTCCATCTCGTGCGCCAGCACTTCGGGCTCTCCGCGGTCCCAGCCGTCGCTGATGATGAGGACCACCGCCCCGCCTCCGAGGACGCGGCGTCCCCACTCGTAGTTGAAGGTCCGGAGAGAGTCGCCGATTCTGGTTCCCCCCGCCCAGTCGACGACGGCCCTCGACACTCCCGAGAGGGCCCGCTCGATGTCCCGTTCCCGGAGATGCCGGCTCAACCGCGTGAGCCGGGTCCCGAACGCGAAGGCCTCGACCCTCTGGCCGAGCCCCTGCGTGAGGCCGTAGACGAAATGCAGGAGCAGCCGGGTGTATCTCTCCATCGAGCCGCTGATGTCGCAGATGACGACCAGCGGCCTCGGCTTCCGCCGCGGCTCGCGCCGGGCCCATTCGAGGATCTCGCCCCCGTGACGGAGGCTCTTTCTCAACGTGCGCCGCAGGTCCAGACGGTGCTTCCCCCCATGCCGCTGCCTCCGGGTGAGCCTCTCGCCGAGAGTCCAGACGAGCTCGTCCATCATCCGCCTCACCTCGTCGATCTCGCTCTCGGTCAGGCTCGCGAAGTCGCGCGTCCTCAGCACCTCCCGGGCGCTCCAGGTCTTCGTCACTTCGAGCACCGTCCGCTCCTCGGCATGCTGCCGGAAGCGGGGCTTTCCCCGACTGGCCTTCGAGCGCCGGAGGAGCGACCAGGGGTTTCTCGGCCGTGCGGCGAATCCGGCGGCCCTGAATCTCGAGGAGCTTCCACTCTCCGAGAGGCGTCTGCCAGAACATCTCGAACGCGGCGTCGAACAGGGCCACGTCGTCGCGCTTGTGGACCAGCAGCGATCGGGCCGAGTAGTAGAAGTCGGACTTGACCCCGATCCGGACGTGCTGCAGCGCGAGCACCAGGTCGATCACCCTGCCGGGGTTGACGTCGAGGCCGAGCCCGCGCAGCACCCGCCCGAAGAGGACCAGATTGCGGAGGAGATGGCCCCGCTCGAGGAGGTCGGAGGTCGCGGCCATCGGCTAGACCCCGGCGGCGACACGCTCCAGGATCGCTTTCGCCCGTTCGCCTCGGACCTTTTCGATGTCGTCCCGGTACTTGAGGAGCGCGCCGAGAGTCTCTTCGACGACGCTTTCGTCGAGGGCTTCCTTGTCGAGGGCCACGAGGGCGCGCGTCCAGTCGAGGGTCTCGGCGATTCCCGGAACCTTGTAGAGCTCCATCTCCCGAAGCTCCTGGACGAAGCGCGTCACCTGGCTCGAGAGCTTCTCCGACGCCTCGGGGAGCTTGGTCCTCACGATCTCGAGCTCTTTCTGGAACGTTGGATAGTCGATCCAGAAGTAAAGGCAGCGCCGCTTGAGCGCGTCGTGGACTTCCCTCGTCCGGTTCGAGGTGATCACCACCACCGGTTTGCGTTTTGCCTGGATGGTCCCGATCTCCGGGATGGTGATCTGGAAGTCCGAAAGGAGCTCGAGGAGGAATGCCTCGAACTCCTCGTCGCTCCGGTCGATCTCGTCGATGAGAAGAACTCGAGAACGATCGATCTTCGGGTCGATTGCCTTCAGAAGCGGGCGCTCCAGCAGGAACTCGGGTCCGAAGAGCTCCTCTTCCTCGAGCTTCTCCTTCCGGCTCTCCGCCAGGCGGATGTGCATCATCTGGCGGGTGTAGCTCCATTCGTAGACCGCCTGGCTGGCGTCGATCCCCTCGTAGCACTGGAGGCGAATCAGGTCCGTGGAGAGGATGTCGGCGAGGACCTTGGCGATCTCCGTCTTGCCCACTCCGGCTTCGCCCTCGACGAACAGGGGCCGCTCGAGCTTCAACGCGAGATAGATGGAGGTCGCCAGCCCGCGATCGGCGACGTACAGTTTCTGGCGGAGGAGCGTTTGAAGCTCCTCGATGGAGTCGATCTTCAAGCCCGCGTCACTTCTGCTTCTTGGCTCGCGCGGCCGCCTCCTGGAGCGCGCGCCGCGCCATGACCGTGGCGAGATGCGTCCGGTACTCCCCGGAAGCGTAGAGATCGCCGAGGGGGTCCTGGATGGCTTCCGCCACCAGAGCCGCAGCCTCGGTGAAGAGCTTCGCGCTCGGCTTCTGACCCGCGAGGAGATCCTGCGCTTTCGCGATCACCAGCGGGTTCGGCGTCACCCCGCCCACGACCAGCCGGGCGCTCTTGATGTGATCGTTCTTGAGCGAGACGATCGCGGCGACTCCGACGACGGCGTAGCTCGAGGCCGGGTGCCGATGCTTCAAGTAGACCGAACCCTCCCCCTTTCGCGCGACGGGTACGCTGACCTCGGTCAGGATTTCCGAGCCCTTGAGGGCGGTGGTGAACAGGTCGGTGAAGAACTTCCGCGCGGGAATTCGACGCGAGCCCTTGGGACCGGTGGCGGTGATCTCCGCCTCCAGGGCGACGATGACCGTGGGGTAATCGGCCGCCGGATCCGCGTGCGCCAGGCTTCCGCCGATGGTTCCGCGGTTTCGCACCTGGATGTCGCCGATTTGCGCCGCCGCTTCGCTCAAGAGCGGACAGCTCTTCCCGACGGCGGCGGATTCCGCGACCTCGGCGTGGGTGGTGAGCCCCCCGATCTTGACCGACGACTTCCCCGCTTTGATCCCCTGAAGGCCCTTCACCCGTCCGATGTCGATGATGGCCGCGGGCGCGCTGACCCGGAGCTTCATCGCCGGAAGGAGGCTGTGCCCCCCGGCGAGAAGCTTCGCGTCCTTCTTCTTTCGAAGAAGCGATGACCGCGTCCTTGAGGTTCTTGGGACGGTAGTAGTCGAAGCTCGCTGGGTACATGTTCACTTCTCCCCGAAGTACTCGATCTCGGAGCCGGCTCTCTTTGCCCTGCCCACCTCCGACATCGCTTTCCAGATTTTTTCCGGCGTCAACGGCATCTCCAGATGGCGTATCCCGAGGGGCGCGAGAGCGTCCATGACCGCGTTCGCGACGGTAACGGTCGCGGCGATCGTCCCCATCTCTCCCGCACCCTTCACGCCGAGCGGATTGTGGGGCGACGGAGTCTCGATGCGTCCGATCTCGAACTTGGGAAACGAGTCCGCCCGGGGCATGGTGTACTCCATCATCGAGCCCGTCAGGAGCTGCCCGCCCTCGTCGTAGACCCCCTGCTCCCAGAGAGCCTGTCCCACGCCCTGGACGATTCCGCCCATGATCTGACCCTCGACGATCATCGGATTGATGACCTTGCCCAGGTCGTCGACCGCGATGTAGCGCGTAAGCCGCACCTCGCCGGTCTCGGGATCGATTTCCACCTGCGCGATGTGGGCGCTGTTGGGGAAGGTGAAGTTCGCCGGGTCGTACAAGGCGGACTCCTCGAGCCCGGGCTCCATTCCCGCGGGAAGGTTGTGGGCGGTATAAGCGGCGAACGCCAGCTCCGCGAACCCCTTCGCCTTGTCCGGCGAGCCCTTCACGTAGACCTTGCCCTTGGCCTGGTCGTACACGATGTCGGCTTCGGACGCCTCCAGCTGGTGGGCGGCGATCTTGACGAGCTTCGCCCGGACCTTCTGAGCGCTTCGCACCAGAGCGCTCCCTCCGACGGCAGCGCTCCGGCTGCCGTAGGTTCCCATGCCGAAGGGCACGCGTCCGGTGTCGCCGTGGACGATCTCCACGTCCTTCATGTCGATCCCGAGCTCGTCCGCCACCACCTGGGCGAACGTCGTCTCGTGGCCTTGCCCGTGGGCGTGAGAGCCGGTGAGCGCGGTGACCTTTCCCGTCGGATGGACCCGGAGGACTCCGCTCTCCCAGAGACCCACCGCCGAGCCGAGCGAGCCGGCGACGGCTGGAGGGCGCGGGACCGCTCGCCTCGATGCAGCCGGAGACTCCAATCCCCACGAGCTTTCCGTCCTTCCGCGCCTTCTCCTGGTCCTTGCGCATCCGGTCGTAGCCGGAGAGAGAGGTCACCTTGTCGAACAGGCCGTCGTAGTCGCCGCTGTCGTAGAGCAGCGCGACCGGAGTCTGGTAGGGGAACTCGTTCTTGCGGATGAAGTTCTTTCGGCGAAGCTCGACCGGATCCACGGCGAGCTCCCGCGCCGCGATATCGACGAGTCGCTCGAGCATGTAGGAAGCCTCGGGCCGCCCCGCGCCGCGGTAGGCGTCGACGGGAACGGTATTGCTCAAAGTGCCCCAGACCTCGCCCCAGACTCCCTTCATCCGGTAGAGGCCCGCGAACAGCGTGACGTAGAGCGCGGTGGGAATGAGAGGCGCGAAGGTCGAAAGGTAGGCACCCATGTTGGCCCAGGTCTGCACGTGGAGCCCGGTGAAGATGCCGTTCTTGTCGAGGGCGAGCTTCGCCACGGTGACGTGGTCCCGCCCCTGGGAGTCGGTGACCGACGACTCGGAGCGCGTCGCCACCCACTTCGCGGGACGATTCAACGCGCGGGCGACCCAGGGGGTGATGACCTCCTCGGGGTAGTGGAAGATCTTGCTTCCGAAACCGCCGCCGACGTCGGGAGAGATCACGCGAAGCCGGTTCTCGGGAATGCCGAGGGTAAACGCCGAGAGCAGCAGCCGGATCGGCTGCGGATTCTGGCTCGTCGTCCAGACGGTCATCTCCTCCATGGGCGCGTCCCATTTCGCGACGCA
Organism: uncultured Acidobacteriota bacterium; assembly: GCA_963716925.1. Lineage (GTDB taxonomy): Bacteria > Acidobacteriota > Vicinamibacteria > Marinacidobacterales > SMYC01 > DAISKN01. The sequence continues at coordinate 524,829 of CAVQUX010000010.1, forward strand.
GGCGCGAGGCTCCATGGCGTTCGGAATGAGCCGCTGGTTCACGAGCTCGAGCTCGACGACTTTGTAAGCTTCGGCGAACGCCTTCTCGCTCGCCGCCTTGTCGCCGAGCGCCCAGAAGTAGCTGACGTTCGATTCGATCTCGTCGTGGACCGCGGGCGCGCCCTTTTCCGTCGATCCTCGAGCGTCGATCGTCGCCTTCAAGGGTTCGTAGGTCACGTCGATCAGATCCAGGGCGTCGGCGGCGATGTAGGGGCTCTCGGCCGCCACCACCGCGATACCGTCACCCACGTGCCGCGCCTTGTCGACGGTAAGCGCGTACCGCTTCGGGGTCTTGAGGTCGGGCACGTTCCACCCGCAGGGAAGCGCGCCGCATCCGCCGTCGAGAAGGTCCTGTCCGGTGAAAACGCCGACCACGCCGGGGAGCGCTTTCGCCTTCTTGGTGTCGATCTTCTTGATCTTCGCGTGACCGTAAGGGCTTCGTTTCACCGCGAGGTAGACCATCCCCGGGATGTGGAGGTTCGCGACATAGCTTCCCTTCCCCTGGATGAAGCGGGGATCCTCGACGCGCTTGACGCTCTGGCCGACGTATCCCATCACGCGCCTCCCTTCTTCTCCGCCTTCGCCGCTTTCTTTCCGCTCTTCTTCGAACCGGCCTCCTTCACCGCCCCGGCGGCCACGATGGCCTTCACGATGTTCTCGTAGCCGGTGCAGCGGCAGATGTTGCCTTCGAGGCCGTGGCGCACTTCCTGTTCCGTCGCTTTGGGGTTCTTCCTCAGGATCTCCGTCGCGGTCATGATCATCCCGGGGGTGCAGAACCCGCACTGAAGGCCGTGATTGTCCCAGAACGCCTGCTGGATTGGATGGAGGACGCCGTTTTTCGCGAGCCCTTCGATGGTGGTCACCTCGCTTCCGTCCGCCTGGACGGCGAGCACGGTGCAGGATTTGACGGCGCTTCCGTCCATGACCACGGTGCAGGAGCCGCATTGGCTCGTGTCGCAGCCGACGTTGGTACCGGTCAGGGCCAGGACGTCGCGCAGGTAGTGCACCAGCAGCAGCCGCGGCTCGACTTCGTTCGAGGTCTCGCGGCCGTTGACCGTGATGCTCACGGGATTCTTCATGAGTTGTGCTCCTGAAAACGAGAATGAAGGCGAAAAGAGGGGAAGAGACTACTACAAGAGCCCTCGAATGTGTAGCCCAGGAGGGAGCTACCTCCCCGCCACTTCTCGAACCGCGTCGTAGAAGATCCGGATCCCGCTTTCGATCTGGTCCAGGGGGATCCTCTCGGCGTCGCTGTGCATCGAGGAGACGATCGAGGCCGAGAGCACGATGGGAAGGATGCCGTAACTCTTGGCTCCGCGGTGGCGGAACGCGTTCGAGTCCGTCCCGTAGGGAATCGGCGTCGGAACCACCACCGCCTCCGGGTTGTACCTTCGGATGGCGTCGGCGATGGCCCGGAACATCTCGGTGTCGTGGGGGGTCACCACCGACTCGTCCGACTTGTAGACGACCTCGACGGCGATCTCTTCCCCCAGCCGCGCCTTCACCTCGGACAAGAACTCATCGGCGTCGGTTCCGGGAAGAAGACGGGAGTCGAGAGTCGCCTTGGCGATCGACGGGATCACGTTCACCTTGGGAGGATCGCCGACTCCGGAGCGCAGGCTGGTGAGGGAGACGGTGGTGTTCTGGATCGCATTCGTGAACTTGTTGGTCTCGAGCGTCCCCAGCTGCGAGCGGAGAGCCTGGAGGACCGGGTTCGACGCCACGGGGAAGGGCTCGGCGAAGAACCGGGAGAGGGCCTTCACCAGCTTGTCGTTCGGGTTCTGGTCGTTCGGCTGCGAGCCGTGGCCCGAGACTCCCTCCGCTGAGGCCTCCAGCCACACGATCTGTTTCTCCGCGACGGAGATCCCGAACACCAGTCGGCCGTCCAGGTAGATCTCGCGGGTGCCGAAGCCCCCCTCGTCGAGGACGTACTCGGGATCGAGCTTGTCGTAGTGCTTCTCGATCATGAACCGCGCGCCGAGAGCTCCGCCGATCTCCTCGTCCGGGACCGCCATCAGGATCACGTCGCGCGAAAGCGGTACTTTCTGCCGCGCGAGCGTGAGAAAAGCGTAGAGCTGAAGGGTTCCCGTGCCCTTCATGTCCATCGCGCCCCGGCCCCAGATATGTCCGTCCTTGACGACGCCGCCGAAGGGATCGACGTCCCATCGGCTCGCATCGGCGGGCACCACGTCCATGTGGTGGAGAAGGAGGATGGGTTTGCCTGCCGGCGTTCCCTCCGCCTTCAAACGGGCGACGAGGGTGACCTTCCCCGGCGCGGCCTGATAGCGCTCTACCGCGAGCCCCTCGCGCTCGAGTATTCCCTGAAGAAACGCCGCGGCTTCGGTCACGTCTCCCGGAGGAACGGTGGTGTCGAAGCGGATATAGCGGCTGAGCGTTTCCGCGGCCTCGTCCGCCGTCGACTTCCAGTCGACCTCCTGGGAAGCCGCCGGGGAGACGAGGAGGAAGAGCACCAGGAACGAGCGTGGCAGTGGGTCTCGCATGACGCGAGACTATATCTCAGCCGCCGATCGGCTCCACGACGAGGAGCTTCGCCTCCAGCAGGACCAGCAGTACCCGACAGATCTCGAAGTCCGGAAGCGGGCACCGATCCAGGACCATGCTCACCGTCCCGTGCTGCGCCACGGCGGCCAGGACCTCGTAGACCGAAGCGGGCACCCGCGCCGGATTGAGGCTCACGCCCTCGTTGAAGCCGAGTCGGGCGTCGTCCGGAAGTCGCTTGCGGTACACGGCGAACTCGTCCTTCTGTCGCATCGCCTCGAGGAGATGCCTCTGGAGATCGCCGTCCACCGTCTCGTACTCCGGGCTGCGTCCGGGAATGAAGAGCTCGAAGCGGCCTTCCTCGAGGACCATCATCCGGTACAGCGCCTTCACTCCCCGCGCGCGGCCCAAGGTCGCATGCCGGATCGCGCCTCCCAGGATGTGGAGCCTGCCTTCCATCTCCCCCTGGCGGACGACCAGAGTACCGGTCACTTCGTCGGCGTCGAGCACCTGAAGGAGAGAAGGGAGCCGGATCTCGCGAAGGGTTCCGGCGATCGCCGTCGACTGGGCGCTCTCCATCAGGGTCTTCGCTCGATCCACCCCGGGGTCGGAGGACCCTTCGGCTCCGTTTCGTCCCATCGCCACCTGGAACAGGCATCCACCGATCTGCAGCTTGTCGCCGTCTCTCAGGAGCGCCCGCTCGACCGGCTTTCCATTCACCACCGTCCCGACGGAGCTCGAGAGGTCGACGATCTCGGGCTTTCGATCGTGGAAAACGATCTTCGCGTGCCGCCTCGAGACCGAGGGATCGTCGAGGACGACGAGACAATCCCCGTCCCGTCCGATGAGGGTTTCCACGAGCGGCGGAAGCCGAAACCTGCGCGGACGCCCCGGGCCGGAGATCTGATAGAGCACGACGGGGTCGGCGCCGTGGACGGACATGAGCTTCGCCATGTCCACCAGCTCGGTGGGTCGTTTGCGGCCGGCCATGACGGATTTCGACGACATGATCTCATATACTCTTTTCCATGACTACCCGAATCGACCGTCGAATCTTCCTCGGAGCCACCGGTCTCGGCGCCCTCTACGCGCTCCGCGCCAAGGCGATGCCCGTCGACGACGATCCTCTCGGAGTCCGGTCCGAGTTTCCGGTGACCCGAGAGCAGGCCTACCTCAACACAGCCTACGTCGGCCCCATACCCCGATCGGTCCGCGACGCCGCCGTCGAAGAGGCCGACGCCAAGATGTTGATGCCGACCCCGGGAAACCGGAGCGACCGCGCCGACCGCGCGCGGGACAAGTTCGCCCGGCTCTTCGGAGCGAAGAACGAGGAGATCGCCCTCCTCTACTCCACGAGCGACGGGGAGAACGTGGTGACCGCGGGACTCGACTGGAAGCCGGGAGACAACGTGGTCCTCGACGAGCTCCACTTCCAGACGAGTTTCGTCCTCTACCGGGAGCTCGAGCGGACGAAAGGGATCGAGCTCCGCATCACCCCTCAGAGCGGGGGCCGGGCGCGAATCGAGGACTTCGCTTCGCGAATCGACGACCGCACGCGTCTCGTCTCCGTCGCCTGGGTCTCGAATCGAAACGGCTTCCGGCACGATTTGAAGGCTCTCTCCGAGCTCGCCCACTCCCGGGGATCGCTGGTCTACGTCGACGCCATCCAGGCCCTGGGCACCTTCGAGACCGACCTCGCCAGCTCCGGCGCGGATTTCCTGTGCACGGGCGCGTTCAAGTGGCTGTTTGGAGGATTCGGAGTCGCGCCCCTCTACGTGCGCGAGGAGCACCTGGACCGCATCCGCCCCGACCGCTACGGGCACGCGCAGATCGTCGAGGAGCTCCCCGACTTCCGCTTCCGGCTGCATCGATCGGCGAAGAAGTACGAGTACGCGGCGCTCGCTTACGGCGCGGTCTTCCAGCTCGACGCCGCCCTCGATTTTCTGGCTCGCGTGGGGCTTTCGAGAATCGAGAGGCACGGCATCGCGCTCGCTCAGGAGCTTCGCCAGGGGATCGCGACTCTCGGCTACGAGACCCTGACTCCCGCCGATAATCCATCGACCATCGTCTCCTTCGTACACGGCCGCGACCGGAAGACCCTGGAGACGGCGCTCGAGCGAGAGAAGGTCATGGTGACCTTCCGGGAGGGCGGAACGCAGATTCGGGCGTCGGTCGCGCTCTTCAACAATCGGAGCGACGTCGACAGGCTTCTCGGCGTCCTAGGAGCGATGGCCTGAGAGTCCCTTCTTCAGGATCGCGATCTGCCCGGCGTGGTAGAGGTCGTGGTGAATGAGTCCCTGGAGAAGCACGTAGTAGGACTCCCGCCGTCCCTTGACTTTTTCGTCGAGGACGTCCTCGTCGAGCGCCGCGACGGCCTTCGTCAGCGCCTCGTGCGAACGATCGAGCCGCGCGAGGAGCTCGCTTCCATTCGATGGGCTCGGGCCAGTTCGCCGGCCACCGGCAGATCGCCGTCCCTTTCCCTCGAGCCGGCGCAGCGTCTCCTCCCGCCAGGCAAGAATGTGGGCGGCGAGCTCCGCAATGGAGTGCGCGCCCGGGAATCGGGCGGGCATTCGCTTCGGACGCCGTTGATGCCTTCGAGAACGCTCCGGAGCGACGGCCCGTGCCACGGATCTCCGGAATAGGTCCGCTCCAATTGTTTACCAATCCGCGCGATCTCTCCCATGCCCCTCTCCTCCCCGTGTATTTCTTCTTTGAGCCTTTGCGTCTTTGCGCCTTTGCGTTCTTTCCCCTGTATTTGCTCAAGCCCGGAGGTCGATGCCTTCGATCCTCATCAACGTCCGCTTGATGTCGAGTCCCCCGGTGTAGCCGCCGATTCCCCCGCCGGAGGCGACCACCCGGTGGCAGGGAATGACGATGGGCACGGGGTTCTTCCCCAGAGCACTCCCCACCGCCCGCTGCGCCTCGGGCCGACCGACGCCTCTGGCGACGTCCGTAGTAGCACCAGGACTTACCGAAGGGGATTCGACGCGCCGCGTCGAGAACGCTCCTCTGAAACTCCGTTCCCCATCGAATGTCGATGGGAAGGTCGAACCGGCGGCGCTTCCCCTGAAAGTATTCGTCCAACTCGCGCCGCTCCCGATCCAGCTCTTTCGGCGCCATCTCGGGGAGGAGTGCGCGCCGCTCGAGGTCGCTCAGGAGCTCGTCTTCGCTCCTGCGGAAGCTGACGCGGCAGACGCCTTTTCGGGTCTTCGCGACGAAGACCGGACCGAAGGGAGCCTCGACCCACGCGCAGAACGCCCTCGAGGGATCGAAGACCTTCCTCAGGGAGGCTCGGGCCTCCTCCCAGCTGGAATCGGGCGGCGCGGACAACTCGGAATCTCGGTTCGTCATCGTTCCTCCTTGGGTTTCAAACCCTCTCGAACTTTCTTCATCGCCTGATAGACGTGCGCCCGCGCGTTCTCCTCCGTCGAGCCCAGGATCGCGGCGACGTCGGCATAGGAAAGACCCTCGTACTTCCTCAGAAGCAGCGCCGTGCGCTGGCGCGGGGACAGCGCGCGAATCACCTCCCCGAGGGCGCGGGAGAGCCGTCTCGTCTCTTCGAGCGACTCCGGATGGCCGTTCGAATCGCTCAGAGCGCGCGCCTCGGAAAGCGGCTCCGTCCTGCGCACCCGCCGCGACCGGAAGAGGTTCAGCGCTTGCCGGTGGGCGATGCGGTACAGCCAGGCTCGGTGGTTCGCGCCCTGGGGGAGCCGCGAAAACGCTTTGAACGCGCGCAGAAACGTGTCCTGCAGGAGATCCGAGGCGTCCTCCGGATTTCCCGTCATCCGGTAGGCGAAGCGATAGATCTCCTTCCCGTGGCTCTCGAGAAGCTCCGCGAAGTGAACCGTCTTCGGCATCTTCTACTAGAACACCGAAGCCCGCGCGCCGTGAAAGACGAATCCGTCACGACGGCAGGAACAGCGAGTTGAACAGGAGCTTGTACGTCTGGTGCGACTGGCCTCGGTGCTGGACCCGGAACCCGAGCAGGACCACCTTTCCTCGTCCGACGGGAGCCTCGACCACCGCCGCCTTCTCCTTGAGGACACCCTCCCCCATGAGCCATCCGCTCATCAGCAGGTTCTGCTTGGGATAGGAGGCGACGACGTGATAGCCCTCGGGGATCCCGGGCTCGATCCCCCGCTGTTCCTCGAGCCTCGTCGGCTCCCGGCCTACTTCGAACGCCGGGCTGTGGGCGAAGAAGGCTGCGGCCTCCTCCGGCATCCCCCAGGCGACGGGATGCCGGTTGTCGACCTGGATCTTCAGGATCGTCCCCGGGATGAAGAACTTCGATTCGGGCTGACTCGCGGTGACGTTCCGGACGTGAAGCCCGAAGACCTCGACGGGGAGCTCGCTCGCCCCGTCCATCGCCACCAGGATTCCGCCTTCGGACGCGAACTCGTAGAGGTTGAAGAGCCCCTTGGGCGTCATGCCGCCGGTATACTCGGGGGGCATCGTGCCTTCGTCGAGTCCGCCGAGCATCTGCGGGAGACTCGCTTCAGGGAGCACGATTACATCGAACCGGGACCGAAGGCCAGCGGCGCGCACGTCGGCGTCGTGGAGGCTTTCGTACGGGAACTCGAACTGCTCGAGCACCCAGCGGGTCCAGCCCTCGTCGATGTTCCCCCCCAGCCGTGATAGAGCCCGATGCGGGGAGCGCGGAGAGAAACCAGATCGGAGGGCGCCTCCACGAGCGCCTGGATGCGGACCCCGAGGTCGCGGACGGCGGCCTCGATCCGGTCCGCGCCCGTCTGAACCACGAAAGCTCCCGGAGGCCAGTCTCCGAGCGACGACCCGGTCCTCGATATCGAAACACCCGCTTTCATCAGGCGGTTCACGGCGGTGAATGCGTCGTTCGAACGGGCATCGATCGCGTATCCAAAGCCCGCTCGGCCCTCAATCGAGGTTGGAGACGGTTTCGCCCAATCGACGGGAGTCGCCGACGCCGTCACCTTCTCCAGCACCTTTTCGACCTTCACTCCCATCTGGAAGGGAAGCGTCCAACCGGTGATGTCGTACGGCTTCTCCGGAGGACCGTCCGGGTAGAGCCTGCGGTCGGGATAGACCTGCGGATTCAGGAGGTCGGTCAGGTGCGGCCGGAACGCTTGAGCTCCCCGGACCAGGTAGCTCCCCGCGGGATAGCTCTTCCCCGCGGCGGTGAAGGCGGCCGTCGCCTGCTCCACTTCGATCCCGCCCCAGCGCAGGACGTTCACCAGCTTCGCCGCGGTTCCCGGATCCCACTGCTCGGCGGGAATCACGTAGGTCTCGGAATCGCCTTTTTCGATAGCGTCGCGCCCCATGCGGTAGATGTCGTACAGCCACTCCTCTTTTCTATCGGATCCGATCTCGAGGACCGCCATCGATCCCGTCATCATGTAGCCGCAGCTGTCGCTGAAGCGCCAGGTCCCGCCGCGGAACGGGTTGGGATAGTAGGTGGAGGGCTCGCTCGTGGACTCGCCGTTCGCGAACGCCTTGGGGAACTTCTCGGGATCGTAGGTGACCGTCATCGGGGAGGAATGCCCGGTCTCCGTCAGGATCCCCACCATGTTGTGGAAGTACGGCGCCGTTCTCATGCCGCCGTTCCACCAGGTATCGAACTGGAGGCGCGAGACCACCCCGGGCTTCGCCTCCTGATCCATGCGCCGGGTCATGGCCTCGCCCACCAGGTTGATCCCGCGCATCACCAGGGGCGGGATGTTGGGGTTCATGGGATCCTCGAACGGCGGCACGAAGATGCGCGCGGGAAACGGCGCCTCCTGGTGCTGGTTGTAGATGATCTGCGGGAAATACCCGGCGTAGAGCTGGGCTGCGACGTTGCGCGACTCGGGCTGGTTGAACATGTAGAAATCGCGGTTGTTGTCGTGCCCGATGTACTTCTGGTAGAGCTCGGGAGGGCTCGACTCCTCGAACGGCGTGCCCTTCACCTTGCGATACCAGTCGACCACCAGCGTGGTCCCGTCGGGGTTGATGTTGGGGATGAGGACCAAAAGGACGTTCTCTCGGATGGCCCGCATCTCGTCGCTTTCCTCGGTCACCGCCTTAAAGGCCAGGAGCGGCGCCGTCTGGGCGTGCGCGCGCTCCGTCGAATGGAGACCGAAGTCGATCCAGACGACGGCCTTCCCCTCTTTCGCGAGCGCCCGGGCTTCCTCCTCCCCGAGGTTCTTCGCAAGCGCCAGCCGCTTCGAGATCTCCTTGTAGCGATCGAGCTTTTTCAGGTTCTCCTCGGAGCTGATGACCGAGAGAAGCATCGTGCGGCCCTCGGCGGTCTTGCCGATCTCGAAGAGCCTCATCCGGTCGCTCGAGGCGTCGAGCTTCCGGAAGTAATCGGAGATCTCCTCGTAGGTCGCCAGCTCGCGCTCGGCGCAAGGCTCGAACCCGAATACCGAAGCGGGCGTGGGAACGTCGGGAGCCGCGGGCGCCGCCAGCAGCGCCAGGAAAAAGAGTGCCGTCGACATGCTCGATTCCTCCGGGTCATTGATACCTCTTGGCGTAGGTCTCGCGCCACTCCTGATCTCCGTCGCGCCCCTCGAGGTCGATCACCAGGAGCGTCGCCCCCGCGGCGAGCGCCGGAGCGACCAGCAGGTCGGCGAAGGGAATGAGCAGAGCGAAGAGGCCGGCGATGCCGAACCCGACGGCCTCGGGGCGGTAGCGTCGGTGCCATGCTCTCTTCTGCCCGAACCCGAGACCACGGCGCGTCAACGGCGGATCGCTGAACTGGAACGCGAGAGCGAATCCCGCCCAGAGAATCGCGAGCGCCGGGCCCACGACGGGAACGAAGGCGAGGAGAAAAATGCCGGGGGCGGCCGCGAGAAAGTAGAGGGCGCCGCGGAGCGACTCCTTGATTTCCCACGCGAGCCCGCTTCCCCGATCGTCTCTGGCCCCTCGCGCGATCCGTTCGACCCGCCGGGAGAGCTGATCCAGGATGGGCGAAACGAGGAGAAGTGCGAGCCCGAACCCCACCGCGCCCCCGGCGGTCAGAGTGGCCATCCAGATAAGGATTCCCGTCAATAGTCCGAGCCAGGAGGGGAGCGGCCCACCGTTGACGAGATGGTGTTCGACGACCGGGGCAGCCCAGAGACCGAAGACCAGCCCCCCGACCAGAAGGATGCCCGCGACGATCGCGGGAAGCAGGACCAGCGGCCAAAGGGAAGGGTTGACGAATAAAAACGCGACCCCGCGCGGCAGGCGCCACGCGCCGGAGACGGCGCGGTAGAGCGTCCGCGTCAATCGATTCGGCTCCGGGGAAGGGGCCTCTCGGGCACGTCCTCGAGGAGTCCGCCGGCGCCGAAGGCGATGATGTCTTCCCGGGAGAGTCGGTCTCCCACGAGGAGGCGCGGAAGGACCCAGTCCACGACGTTCACCTTCCGGCTCCGCGCGCACCCGGGCGCTCCCAGGACCGGGACATCATCTATATAAGCGAGCATCAAGAGGTTTCCCGGGTCGACGGGAGCGCCGACGCTCACGATGCGTCCCCCGGCGCGCTCCACGGCTCGGGGAGTGATGTCGTGGCGGTCCATGATCGCCGTCTCCCCCGCGAGAAGGATCAGGTCCACGGGAAGCCGACGCTGCCGGAGGAGAATCTCTGAAAGCGCCTCCTCCCCCTTTTCGTCCTCGAGGGTCGCGTAGGCCTGCTCCACGACGTCGGATCCGAGCGCCCGCACCCGCTCCACGAGCGGAGTGAAACTCTCGATGAGGTGCTCTCTCACCGATGGGGATCCGGAGAGGACGAGACCGACGTGGCGGGGCTCGAGGGCGTCGACCCGAAGGAGAGCGCTTCCTTCGCGGGCCACCGCCTCTCCCCTCGAGACCTCCTTCTCCGAGACCGCGTAGGGAATCACCTTCACGGTCGCGACCGTCTGCCCGGGCCGCACCACGGACTGGCTCGCGAGGGAGGCGATCGTCACTCCGTCGCCCGCGTTCAGCGCCGTGAGCCGCTCGCTCGCGAAGCGAAAGATTCCCAGGACCGTGGAGACGAGGTTGACGCGTCCGGTGGCGGCGCCGGAGAGACGAAGGCCCGGCCCGAGCGCCGCCTGCGCGATCCGAAGCGCCGCGGCGTTCTCCTCGACGTCGCCGGGCTCGAGCTCCGCGACGTACACCGTGCGCCGGCCGAGCCCGCGAAGGGACTCGAGGTCTTCCCGGCGCAAAGCCTTTCCCTTGCGGAGAAGCCGCTTCCCGTCAGGGCCCGCCACGTTGTGCCCCAGAATCCTGCCTTCGGCCTGATCCAGCGGAACAGGGCCGAATTTCATTTCTCGCTGCGCGCCCGCATCACCCTCATCAGGCTCATCAGGCCTCTATCTTCTTCCTGACGCAGGTGAAGAAGTCCTGGGTCATCTTCGCCGTAACCGGCTTCATCAGGCGCGCCGCCAGGCTCGCGATGGAGCCGACCACGTTCACGTCCGCGCTCCAGACGATCTCGGTCGCGCCGTTCGGAGCGTCCGAGAGATGAACCTCGCTGGTGACGTCGATCGAGCTTCCGGGCGCGGTGCCGTTCATCTTCATCTTCGCGTTCTCCGGCGGCTTCAGCTCCGTCCACTCGATCGTCGTCTTGAACTTCACCTTCACCGTCCCGAGGCCGAGAGCGCCGAGCGCCTGGAACTTCTTGTTGGGCTCCAGGACCTCCATCGACTCGAGTCCGGGCGTGCACTTCGAGACGGACTCGGCGTCGGTCAGAAACTTCCAGACTTCGGCTCGACTCGCTCGAATCGTGTCTTTCCCTTCAAACCGCATGGGCGAACTTCTCCTTGCAAGAGGCGCAGCAGAAATAGTACCTGGCGCCGTCTTTCTCGAGGACGTGCCGCGCCGTCGCGACGTCGACCGTCATTCCGCAGACGGGGTCTTTTTCGACTCTTTCAACTGCGGCCCTGGCCGCGATCGGAAGCGGAATCGCTTCGGTCCGCGGACGCGACCGGCGCATCTGCACCATCTCCGCCAGGATGCTGAGCGCGATCTCCTCGGCGGTCACGGCGCCGATGTCGAGTCCCGCCGGGAACTTGAGCCGGCGCCTCTTCTCCTCGGGAAGGCCGAGGGTCGACAGCATGGCCTCCGCCCGCTTTCGGCTGGAGACCAGGGCCACGTAGTCCGTGCCGCTCTCTTCGAGCGCCGCGCGGATTCCGTCCTCGTCGTAGTTCCCGTGGCTCGCCACGACCACGAACCTCTCGCCTCGAGGAAGACCGTGGAATTCGATGCGATCGAAGAACTCGTCGGCGGACGCGAACTGCTCTCTCGACGCCTCGGGGCTCATCACGGTAACCCGAAAGCCGAGAGGTCCGGCGAGCGCCACCAGGGCCTCGGCTACGGGCAGGTGGCCGATGACGACGAGGTGCGGTTTCGGGAGATGAGGCTCGAGGTAGATGTCGAGAGAGCCTCCGCTGGCGCAGGTCTCGGTGGAGGAGAGCTGAAGGATCTTCGGCTGTCCCGAAGCGAGGACCTTCTTCGCTTCCACTTCCACCGCCGGCTTCGAGCAGGTTCCCCCGATCCAGCCGATCCACTCGCCGTCGGCCTTGATCAGGGCTTTGGCTCCGGGTTTGGCCGACGTAGGCTTTTCCGCCCGGACGACCGTCGCCAGCACGAACGGCTCTCCCGCTTTCTTCAGTCGGAGAGCCGCCTCGAGAATGTCCTGCACTTTATTGAATCAACGCAATCATCGTTCCAGCGCGGCGCCTTTCTCCCTCAGCACCTCCCATACCCTGGCCGGGGTGATCGGGATCTCCATGTGCCGCACTCCAAGATGCCACAAAGCGTCGACGACCGCGTTCACGAAAGCCGGAGGAGCGCCGACGGTGGCCGACTCGCCGACGCCCTTCGCCCCGATGGGGTGGTGGGGCGACGGCGTCACCGTCTCTCCCGTCTCCCACTTCGGGGTCTCGACCGCTGTCGGGAGAAGGTACTCCATGAAGTTGCCTCCTCGGATGTTGCCGTTCTCGTCGTAGGCGATCTCCTCGAGGAACGCGGGAGCCATGCCCATGGTGAGGCCTCCGTGAACCTGGCCCTCCACGATCATGGGATTGATGCGGACCCCGCAGTCGTCCACGGCGACGAACCTGCGGACGTGCACCTGCCCCGTCCCCCGATCGATGTCGACGACGGCGATGTACGAGCCGAAGGGGAACGTGAGGTTCGGCGGATCGTAGTAGTCGACGGCCTCGAGGCCGGCCTCCATCCCCTGCGGGTGGTTGGTATAGGCGGCGAAGGCTATCTCCTGGATGGTCTTCGCCCGATCGGGGGAGCCCTTGACGAAGAACTTCCCCCGCTCCCACTCGAGATCCTCTTCGGCGGCCTCGAGCAGGTGAGCCGCGATCTTCTTCGCCTTGTCCCGAACCTTGCGGGCGGCGATCGCCGCCGCCGCCCCCGCGACCGGCGTGCTGCGGGAGGCGTAGGTGCCGAGCCCGTAGGGAGCGGTATCGGTGTCCCCTTCCTCCACCTGGATGTGCTCCGGCGGGATTCCGAGCTCCTCGGCGAGGATCTGAGCGTAGGTCGTCTCGTGGCCCTGCCCCTGGGACTTCGTGCCGAATCGGGCGATGGCCTTTCCCGTGGGGTGGACGCGGATCTCGCAGGAGTCGAACATCTTGATTCCGAGGATGTCGAACGTCTTCGAGGGCCCGGCCCCGACGATCTCGGTGAAGGACGAGATGCCAATCCCCATGAGCTCGCCCTTCTCGCGCTTCTGCTTCTGCTCCTTGCGAAGATCCTCGTAGCCGATCATATCCATCGCCAGCCGGAGCGCTTTCCCGTAGTTCCCGCTGTCGTACTCCCAGCCGAGCGCCGAGGTGTAAGGAAACCTCTCGGGGGCGATGAAGTTCTTCATCCGGAACTCGGCGGGATCCATGCCGACCTCGTGCGCCATGATGTCCGCCATGCGCTCGATGGTATGGACCGCCTCCGTCACCCGGAAGGAGCAGCGGTAGGCGATGCCCCCCGGAGGCTTGTTGGTGTAGACGCCGTCGACCTCGATGTGGGCGTTCTTGAAATCGTAGGAGCCCGTCGCCACGTGGAAGAGCCCCGCGGGAAACTTCGAGGGGTTGGCGGCGGCGTCGGTATATCCGTGGTCGGCGACGGTCTTGATGCGTAGCGCGGTGAGAGTCCCGTCCTTCTTCGCCGCGAGCGACGCGTCGATGTGGTAGTCGCGGGCGAACGAGTCCGCCTGGAGGTTCTCGGAACGGTCCTCGATCCACTTCACCGGCTTTCCCGTCAGAGACCGAGGCCGCGATGGCGATGACGTAGCCTGGATAGACCGGCACCTTTCCGCCGAATCCGCCGCCGATGTCGGGAGAGATGACGCGGATCCTTTCCTCGGAGAGGCCGAGGTGCCCGGCCACCAGGGCGATCACGGTGCGGATCGCGTGCGGGGCCTGGGTCGTCATGTACATCGTGAGCTTGCCTTCGATCGGCTCCCAGCTCGCGACGCAGCCGCAGGTCTCGATGGAAGCGACGTGAATGCGGGGAATGTGGAGCTTCTGCTGCACGACGACGTCGGCGTCGTCGAAGGCCTTGTCGGTTTTCGCCTTGTCTCCCGTCTCCCAGTGCCAGATGTGGTTCGATTCCTTGTCGTCGCGCACTTTCGTCGCGCCCTTCGCCAGGGCCTTGAACGGATCCACGACCACCGGCAGCGGCTCGTACTCGACTTCGACGGCGGCGACGCCGTCGGCCGCCGCGTAGCGGCTCGTGGCCACGACCGCCGCGACCTCCTGGGCCTGGTACTTCACGGTGTCGATCGGAAGCACCATCTGCTTGTCGGACATCAAGGTAGGCATCCAGGCGAGGCCGTACTTGTCCAGGTCCTTGCCCGTGACCACCGCGGCGACGCCCGGCGTCGCCAGCGCTTTCGACGGATCGATCTTGACGATCTTCGCGTGGGCGTAGGGACTTCGGACGATGTCGAGGTACAGCATTCCCGGAAGCTTGATGTCGTCGACGTAGTGTCCCTTGCCGCGGATGAAACGAGGGTCTTCCTTACGGCGAACGGAGTGTCCGAGCCCGCGACATTCAACCATTGGATTCTCCCTTCATCTTCTCCGCGGCGTACTGCACGGCTTTCACGATGTTGACGTAGCCGGTGCAGCGGCAGAGGTTCCCCGAGATCCCCCACCGGATCTCCTCCTCCGTCGGGCTGGGGTTGTCCTTCAGTAGAGCGAACGAGGTCATCATCATGCCCGGCGTGCAGAAGCCGCACTGCAGGCCGTGCTTCTCCATGAATCCTTCCTGGATGGGGTGGAGGTTCCCGTTCTGAGCGAGACCCTCGACGGTCGTGATCTCGGCGCCGTCCGCCTGGACCGCGAACACCGTGCAGCTCTTCACCGGCCGCCCGTTCAGGATCACCGTGCAGGCGCCGCAGGACGTCGTATCGCAGCCGATGTGCGTCCCGGTGAGATTCAGCTCCTCGCGGATGAAATGGACGAGGAGGAGCCGGGATTCGACTTCCCTCGCGTGGGACTCCCCGTTCAGCTTGAGCGAGATCTTGTGGGTGCTCACGCGGCACCTCCTGCGGCTTCCGCCCGCTTCAGGGCTCGCGTCAGGGCGCGATTCGTCAAGGTGCGGACGAGGTGCCTCTTGTACTCCTCGGACCCGCGATAGTCGTCCGTCGGCTCGGCGGCCTCCGACGCGAGCTTCGCGGCCTGGGCCACGGCGCCCTCGTCGGCTTTCTTCCCTTCGAGGGAAGAAGACGCCGCCTTGGCGAAGATCGGCGTAAGGCCCACGTTCGTGAGCCCGATTCCCGCCGAGGCCACCTTGCCGCTTCCGTCGAGGGAGAGCTGCACCGCCACCGCCGCCGTCGCGTAGTCGCCCACTTTTCTTTCGAGCTTCAGATAGGCCCCGCCGCTCCGGGACTGGGCCCTGGGGATCCGGATCTCGGTCAGAATCTCCCCGGCGGCGAGCGCGGTCTCGAAGGCCCCGCGGAAGAAGTCCGAGATTTCGAGGGTCCGCTCGCCCTTCGGTCCCGTGGCCGCCACTCGAGCACCGTACGCGAGCATCGTCGCAGGATGATCGTTCGCGGGATCGGCGTGGGCGATGTTCCCGCCGATGGTCGCGAGGTTGCGCACCAGCGGGTCCGCGATCACCCGCGCGGTATCCGCGAGGAGCGGGTAGCGCTTGCGGATCAACTCAGACCGATCGAGTTCCGCTTCCCGGGTCATGGCGCCGATGCGCAGCCACTCCCCGTCTTCTTTGATATAGGCGAGCTCCGAGAGCTGGTTGATGTCGATGAGCATCGGTGGAGTCGCCATCCGGAAGCGCATCATCGGAATGAGACTGTGCCCTCCCGCGAGGATCTTCGCCTCCGGATTCTTTCCGAGAAGCGAGACGGCCTCCGAGAGAGTCTTGGGTCGGACGTAGTCGAAGCTCCCAGGTATCACGAGACTCCTCCTTCCCCACTTTCCTCAAGGTCCCCATTGAAGGCGAGGCTTGATGCCGAGAGCGCGATGCGCTGAAGGTACAAGTCGCGCTCCCGGATGGGAGTCATACACCAGGCGCGCGGTTCAGGTCAACGGAACGGACGACATATCGCCGGAATCGAACGGACCCCGGCTCGATTCCCTCGCCCGCGGGCTCGAAACCGTTCCGCTCGAGCACCCGAATGGAGCGCAGGTTGTCCGGCGTCGTTTCCCCCTCGATCGACGCCACTCTGGGATCACGGGAAGCCCAACCGATGAGACCCGCCACCATTTCCGACGCGAGCCCGGCGTGCCGGTAGCTCGGCAGAAGGGAGTATCCAATCTCCACCAGGCCCATGTCGTCGGGGGGCCCCTTGAAACCGACGCTTCCACAAAGGACCGCCCTGCTCTCGGTCGTCCCGATCGCGTACCACCCGAGCCAGCCGTCCCAGTCCGGGTGCTCCTGATGGAGGTCGCGAAAAACGGGCAGGGCGTCGCGCAGGGTCTCCGGCGGCCAGTCGGGAGGAACGTGGGCATGGATCAGGCTGGCGAAGCGCTCCCGGTCGTCGATCTCCGCGAGCACGAGCTCGAGCGTTCCCGCCAGGAGCCGCAGCCGCGGGGTCCTCGTTTCGATCATGAAAGCGGCCCGCCCACCCGGACCTTCGCCCGATTCTGCCGGATCCAGGCGAAGAGGTTGTCGGCGATGGCCTCGTCGTTCTCGTAGTATCGACCGTCGCAATCGTCCAGCGCCTCCCGCACCGAGTCGTCGTCGTCGAGGATGACCCGCTCGGCCTTCTCGGGACTGAGTTCCGGTCCGAGGCCGAGAGCCCTGATGGCGCTACCGGTAATCGCCGCGGTCCTGGGACATGAGATGGCGAGAAGCGCCTCCTCGATCACGTCCACGAACTCGCGCGAGGAGTTCAGAAAGAACTGACTGTAGCCGCCGTTGTTCACTTCGCGCTCCAGGCCCTCGATCGCGAGGACGTACCTCTCCTCGCGCGAGATCGGGCCCGAAGCCGCCTTGCGCTGGATCGCCTCTTCGAAAGCGAGGACCAGGGAGTCGATCCGGTGGGTGCCTTCGAGCGCGAGGAGCTCGTCCGTCGTCTCGCCGTCGTAAACCTCGAACCATTTGTCGCCGGTCATGGATCCCCCCTGGGCCGCCTCTGAGTTATTCTGATCCAGGGTACGCCGCGAATGAAAGCACTCCAAAGGGTCGGGTTCCTGCGTCATGATGCTAGCCGTCGCCGCCTCCTCCCGGGGACGAGAAGTCTTCCCCTACTCTATCGATGTCAAGGACTTCCCCAATGGGCTGAAGCTCGTCGGGGTGCGCTTCGACAGCCCGGGCCTCGCCGCCTACTACAGCGTGGTGCGGGTGGGCTCGCGCCACGAGGTCGAAAAGGGCCGCACCGGCTTCGCTCACTTCTTCGAGCACATGATGTTCCGCGGGACGGAGTCGTATCCCGAGGACCGGTACAACCAGGTTCTTCGCGCCATGGGCGCCGACTCCAACGCCTACACCAGCGTCGATCGCACCGTCTACCACATCCTCGCGAGCTCCCGATCTCTTCCGAAGATCGTGGAGATCGAATCCGACAGATTCCAGAACCTGAAATATTCGAAAGAACAGTTCCAGAAGGAAGCGGGGGCGGTCCTCGGCGAGTACAACAAGAGCGCCGTCAATCCATTCACCGGACTCTTCGAGAAGCTCCAGGACACCGCCTATGACGTCCACCCGTACAAGCACACGACCATCGGATTCCTCGAGGACATCCAGGCGATGCCGACGATGTACGAGTACAGCCTCGAGTTCTTCCGCCGGTTCTACCGCCCCGAGTACGTCACCCTCCTGGTGGTCGGCGATTACGACTGGGGGTCGTTGTCCGCACTGGTCGAGAGCCATTACGGCGAATGGGAGCGCGGAGGCCATGTCGTCGACATACCGCAGGAGCCGCCGCAGACCGCCGCTCGCGAAGCGACGGTCCAGTGGCCGGCGCCCACCCTGCCCCTCCTCGCCATCGCCTACAAAGCGCCGGCGTTCCGCACCGAGGTCATCGACATGCCCGGCCTCGACGTCCTCTCCCAGGTCCATTTCGGCGAGACCTCGCCCCTCTATCAGAGCCTGGTCATCGAGAAGCAGTGGGTGGACTTCATCAGTGCCGGGGCGACGGATCAAGCCGACCCGCCGCTTTTCACCATTCTCACCCGTGTGCGGGAGCCGGAGAGGCTCGAGGACGTACGCAAGGCGATTCTCGACGAGGTCGATCGCATCGCCCGGGAGCTCCCCGACGAGAAGAAGCTCGAGGCCACCAAGAGCCATATGAAGTACGACTTTCTCCTCCGGACGGACACCGCGGACTCCGTCGCCAACACCATGGCCCACTACCTTTCGCTGACGAACGATCCGACCACTGTGAACAAGGTCTACGCACTCTACGACCGCGTCAGCGCGGGCGACGTCCGCTCGCTGGCCGGGAAGTACTTACGCGCCGAGAACCGCACCTCGGTCACGCTCACTCAGGCGCCCGGCGCCGGAGGACAGGAGTGAAGGCAATGATTCTCCTCGCGACTCTCGCTCTCGGGGCGGATCGCGACCCGGTGATTCTGAAGAGTCCGGGGAATCCCCTGGTCAGCTTTCGCTTCGTGCTCCACGTCGGATCGGCCTTCGATCCTCCGGGGAAGGAAGGCCTCGCGGCGTTGACCGCCCTCATGTTGAGTCAGGGTGGAACCGAGGAGCTCTCCCTCACCGAGGTCATGGAGGCTCTCTATCCCATGGCGGCGGATTTCTCGGCGCAGCCCGACAAGGAAGTCACGACTTTCCTCGGACGGGCGCATCGGGACCACCTCGAGCCGTACTACGCGGTTTTCCGCGACCGGCTGCAGAGACCGAGGTTCGATCGAAAGGATTTCGAGCGCAACAAGAACGAGCTCCTCAACTACCTCACCAAGTCCCTTCCGAGCGCGGACGACGAGGAGCTGGGCAAGAAATCCCTGGAGTGGGAGCTCTACTCCGGACAAGGGGAGCATCCTTACCGCCATCCGGTGCAGGGCACGGTGGCCGGAGTCCGCTCGCTCACTCTCGACGACGTGAAGGCCTTCTATCGCGAGCACTACACCGTCGAGAACCTGCAGATCGGAATCGCCGGCGATCTCCCGGAGGGATTCGCCGACCGGGTCGTCGAGGACTTCCGGAAAGCGCTTCCTTCGCGGAGCGCGGAGGCGCCGGCGCTTCCGAAGCCCGCGCGGGGAAAGGGACTCCAGGTGACGGTCGTCGAGAAACCGACCGCGGAGGCGACGGCGATCAGCCTGGGATTCCCTCTCGAGATCACCCGCGGCGACGAAGACTTCTATCCTCTGCTCGTGGCGAACACCTACCTGGGAGACCACCGCACGTTCAACGGGGTCCTCATGAACGAGCTCCGGGCGAAGCGCGGTCTGAACTACGGCGACTATTCCTACATCGAAGCCTTCCTCCAGGAAGGCGGGAGTACCTTCGCCCTGCCGAACATACCCCGGCGTCAACAGTTCTTCAGCATCTGGATACGACCGGTCGCGCCGGAGAACGCCCATTTCGCGCTTCGCGGCGCCATCTTCTATCTGCGGAGGCTGGTCGATCGGGGCATGACCGGGGAAGAGTTCCAGGCGATGCGCGAATACCTGACGAGCTACTCGAAGCTCTGGGTGCAGAGCCTCGATCGACGGCTCGGCTATCAGCTCGATTCCCGGTTCTACGGAACCGGGTTCTACATCGACGAGATCGAGAAGCGGCTCGAGTCCATGACCGTCGAGGACGTGAACCGCGCGGTCCGGAAGCACCTCGACCGCTGGGATTTTCGCGTGGCGATGGTGGCCTCGAACGCGCAAGAGGTGGGCTCGGCGGTGAGAGAGAACCGCAGGAGTCCGCCGAGCTACCAGACCTCGGGAGCCTCGGAAGCGGTCCAGGCCGAGGACGGCGAGATCGAGGTGCTCGTTCTCCCCATCGATTCGGTGCGCGTGGTGCCGGTGTCGGAGAGCTTCCAGAAATAGCCTTGTACCCCTATAATTAAGGCAGTCAATTCATAATCCACCTCGAAAGGAGACGGTGAGCATGAAGCTCGCGCTCGTCACCCCCATTCTCCTGTCCGCTCTGGCAATCCCCGCGGAGACCGAGTACTTCCGCTGGCGCGGCGACGTCGACGGCATCGACGACATCCTCATCAAGGGCAGCCAGGTCAAGATCGAGCACGTCGCCGCCAAGCCCATACAAAGCCAGGACCATCGGTTCAGCGCTCCCCTCCCTTTCGCGGAGGTCGAGCTGACGCTCCAGGTCCTCCACGGGCGCGGGTCCGTGCGCCTGCTGGAGCAGCCGAGCAAGCGCAATCAGTACACCGCCGTCGTGCGCGTCGACGACCAGGACCATTCCGGCGCCGACCGCTACGAGTTCGAGCTCTCCTGGTCGCGGGACGACATGCGGGAGACCGACGTCTACGAGTCGACGTTCGTTTGGCGCGGGCGCGTGGATATCGGCTGCGAGATCGAGGTCCAGGGAAGGCGCCACATGGTGAAGGACGCCGGGGGAACCGCGACGCTGGAGAAAGGCGCGACCTTCAGCGACCCGCTTCCGAGCGCCGAGGTTCCCGTATCCGTCGAGAAGCGCCACGGGCGTGGACGGGTAGAGATCGTCCAGACCCCGGACGCCGGAAACGGCTACGCCACCATCATCAAGATCGAGGATAGCAAGAGCGGCTCCGACGACTACGAGATCGAGCTACGCTGGCCGCGGCAGGAAAGATGATGCGGCTGGCCTTCACCGTCCCCGCTACAAGCGAGAGCGTGCTTTCGTAACCAGTTCCTTCACGGCCTCGGTCGTCGCCATGTCCTGCCGACTCGTCGCCGTGACCTCCACAGGGACGACCACGCCGGCGCGGAGACTGGTGCAGGTCGTGTTGTACCCCATCTGCTGCGCCGAGGCCCATGCGCTCCTTTTCGCCGCTGTCTCCGCATTTCCGCTCGGATCGTCACTTTCCTTTGTCGCGCCTGACCCGCTCCATCTGTTTTTTCGGCCGACGAGTCGCTGACTTTCGGAGTAACCTTGGACGGCCGCGCTGCCCGAGGAGGCGGAGACATGGATCTTTCGGAGCTGCTGGAGCAGGTGAGGGTTCACCTGGAAGAGAGCTCTTCCGGCATCGGCGCAGCTCTCGCCGAGCTGCCCGCGGCCGACGTCGCCGAGCTCGTGAACCAGCTCACGCTTCATGAGGCGGCGAGCGTCATCTCGATACTTTCCATCGCCCAGGCGACCGACGTTCTCGATCAGTCGACTCTGCTCCGGCGGAGCGCCATCGTCGAGGAGCTGGAGCCCTCGCGCGCGGCCCAGATTCTCGAAGGACTCTCTGCCGACGAGCGCGCCGAGATCGTGCGCGGCGTGGGGGACAACGTCCGCAGACGGCTCGTGCCGAAGCTCAGCCCCGAGGTCCGCGCGGAGATCGAAAGCCTCCTTCGCTATCCGGCGCAGAGCGCCGGCGGCATCATGACCACGGAGTTCGTCCGCCTCGATCCCCAGATGAGCGTTTCCGACGCGCTCCGCCACATCCGATCCGTGGCGCGGGAAAAGGAATCCATTTACGCCTGCTACGTCATGGACCCGGCCACCGCCCAGCTCCTGGGAGCGGTTTCCCTGCGGGACCTGGTGATGGCCGAGCTTTCGCAGCGCGTCGCCGACGTGATGCGCCGCAGGCCGGTCACCGTGTCCGCCCTGGACGATCGAGAGGTGGTGGCGGCCAAGATCGCCAAGTACAACCTCCTGGCGGTACCGGTGCTCGAACGCGACGGCCGGGTCGTCGGCTTCGTGACCGTGGACGACGTCATCGACGTCATGATTCAGGAATCCACCGAGGACGCCTTGAAGATGGGAGCGGTGGAGGCGATGAGGCTCGACGAGCCCTACACCGCCACGCCGTTCTGGAACCTCATCCGCCGTCGGGCTGGATGGCTCCTGGTCCTCTTTCTCAGCGAGATGCTCACCGCGACCGCCATGGGCCGGTTCGAAGAGGAGATCGCGCGGGCGGTGGTGCTCGCCATCTTCGTGCCTCTCATCATCAGCAGCGGAGGCAACTCGGGCTCTCAGGCCGCGACGCTCATCATCCGCGCCCTCGCCGTAGGCGAGCTCAAGCTCAAAGACTGGTGGCGGGTCATGCGGCGAGAGGTGCTGACCGGCCTCGTTCTAGGAACGGTCCTGGGTCTCGTCGGGTTCCTGCGAATCACCGTGTGGTCGTTGGCCTTTCCCGGAGTCTATGGTGCGCACTGGCAGGCGGTCGCAGTGACGATCTGGTTGTCCCTCATCGGAGTCGTCCTCTGGGGCACTCTGGCCGGCTCCATGCTGCCCATCCTGCTCAAGCGCATCGGGCTGGACCCGGCCGTGTCGTCCGCACCGTTCGTCGCGACTCTGGTCGATGTCACCGGGATCGTCATCTACTTCGAAGTCGCCCACCGCGTTCTGCGCGGAACGCTTCTGTAGTCTGCTCGCGCGGCGCTCGCCGAGCTCCGGCGCAATCAGTGGCCTACGTCCGCCCAGCGCGGATCCCCGAGGGCGAAGAGAATCGCATGCCGCGCCTCGTGTCTCAGGGCTCCCTTTCCGGGCACGTAACGAATCACCCCGAGACGCTCCGCCTCCGGCTCGGCGCGAAAGCAACCATAGACGAGAAGAACTGCGTGCAGTCCCGTCTCCCCACAGTAGAAAGGCTGTCGCTCGGTCTCGATCTGGAAAACGCGCATGGTGACACCGTACGGGTCGCCGTCCACGACGGGCTCGAGGCCGATGAGATCGGCCTGGGCTTTTTGCCACTCCTCATCCGGATCGGCCGCCCGTTCGGTGGAAGCCGGGGTTCCTGAGGTGTTGCGCTTGAGGGCGCACCCGTCGCTCGTGACGAAAAGACCAGCAAAGATCCATGCAACCCAACCGAATCTCCCCATGGGTCTGCCTCCCTGTGCCGCAGGGGGATACAGAGAGGCCGCGTTCCGATTCGGCAGGGTCCCGGAGGTTTGCGCTGAGATGATGCAAAATTCGTGCCGGTTCGACGTTGCACCGCGGCTGTCGTTTCGACTAACATACATATCCTCGGCATAATTGGAGGCCCCTTATCCAAAAGGAGGATGAGGTAATGTTGAGAAAAATGATCCTCGCGGGTCTCGTGCTTTGCTTCTTCACCGGCCTGGTTCTCGCTCAAGAGAAGGCGGCCACCAAGGAGGCTTCCGGGACGGTCAAAGCCGTCGCGGCGGCTTCACTCACCATCACCGACGACGCCAAGAAAGACTGGACCTTCATCATCGACAAGGAAACGACGGTGACGGCGAAGGGCGCGAGCCACAAGATGCGCGAAGCCGAAGGTGCGGGTAAGGCCACGAAAATCACCGACTTCGTCATGGACAAGCAGTCCGTCGGCGTGAAATACGCCGAGAAGGACGGAAAGCTCTACGCGAAAGAAGTCCGAGTGAAGTGAGAAAGCTTCTCGCGCCGGCTCCTCTTCTTCTCGAAGGGAGTCGGCGCGACTTGTAGAGCTCCGGCCGCCTCCCTGCCCCCGCTCTTCGTTGCTATCCTTCGCGCGGTCCCGAACCTGCTCCTCGGACGCGCTCGGGCGCATGGCCGCGCTTGTACACCATGAACGTGCGCCGGAACTCGATGACCGTGACCCCGTCCTGGTTGTAACCGGTCGTCCTGGCCTCGAGGATTCCCACGTTGGGCCGCGACTTCGACTCCCGCTTCGAGAGCACCTCGCTCCGCGAATAGATCGTGTCGCCCTCGAATACGGGATTCGGAAGCCGGACCTCGTCCCAACCGAGGTTCGCCATGGCGTTCTGAGAGAGGTCGGGGACGGATTGCCCGGTGACCAGGGCCAGCGTGAAGGTAGAATCGACGAGGGGTTTTCCGAACTCCGTCTGGGACGCGTAGTGGTGATCGAAGTGGATGGGGTTCGTGTTCTGAGTCAGGAGAGTGAACCAGCTGTTGTCGACGGGTAGCACCGTCCGGCCAAGAGGGTGCTCGTAGACGTCCCCGATCTCGAAATCCTCGTAGAAGCGGCCCTTCCAGCCTTCCTTCACCGCCATCAGACCACTCCTTCCTCTCGAAGGCGCTCGATATCGCTCGGGTCGTAGCCGAGCTCCGCGAGCACCTTCGCCGTGTGCTCGCCGACGTCCGGAACCGCCTTCAAGACCGTGTCCAGGCCCTCGACGTTCGCCGGCGGCAGGAGCGTCGATAGCTTCCCCACGGGAGAGTCGACCTCGCGCCAGCGGTCGCGCGCCGAGAGCTGGGGATGCCGGACGAAGTCCAGGACGGAGTTCACCTGCGCGTGGGCGATGTCCGCCTCGACGAGCCTCTCGAACGCCTCCGCTGCGGTCATTCCCAGAAACGCGCCATCGACGATCTCGAAGAGCTCCTCGCGGTTCTCGACGCGCGCGGCGTTGGTCGCGAAGCGGGAGTCTTCCACCAGCCCGGGTCGGGCCAGTACCACCTCGCAGAAGCGCCGCCATTCGCGATCGTTCTGAACCGCGACGTAGATGATGCCGCCGTCCGCGGTCTTCACGTCGCCGTAGGGGGCGATGGTCGCGTGATGGGTCCCCGCGCGGCGAGGCTCGACGCCGCCGTATCCCGTGTAGTACGCCGGGTAGCCCATCCACTCCCCGAGCGCTTCGAGGAGCGTGACTTCGACGGCGCTGCCTTCGCCCGTCTTCTGGCGCTTCAGGAGCGCTTCGAGAATTCCTGAATAGGCGTACATCCCCGCGGCGATGTCGGCGACGGAGATCCCGACGCGCGCCGGCGATGCCTCGGTGCCGGTGATGGAGACGAGACCGGATTCCGCCTGGATCAGGAGGTCGTAGGCCTTCTTGTCTCGATGGGGACCGCTCGGCCCATAGCCCGAGATCTCGCAGGTGATGAGGTGCGGAGAGCGGCCCCGGAGAGACCCGGCTCCGAGCCCGAGCCTTTCGAGCGCTCCCGGGCCGAGGTTCGAGAGGAAGACGTCGGCCCGATCGATGAGCTTCTCGAGAATGCCCCTCCCCTCCTCGGCCTTCAAGTCCAGGGTGAGCGATTCCTTCGAGCGATTGAGCCATACGAAGTGGCTCGACATCCCGCGGACGGTCTCGTCGTAGTACCGGGCGAAGTCGCCCGTTTTCGGCCGCTCGACCTTGATGACCCGAGCTCCGAGATCGGCGAGCTGGCGGGTCGCGAAGGGACCCGCGACCGCCTGCTCCACCGAGACCACGGTGACATCGTCGAGCAAGCGCATGTCAGCGGGGCCTCCGGGTCCCATCCCGCCCCGCGCGAGCGGAGCGAGCCCGGCCGGGAGGAAGCGGTTGCGCCGTAGGCGCGAACCGCGGGAATCCGGCCGTCCTCCCCGAGCGAAGAGCTCGGGGAGCGAGCGCGCCGAGGAGGCGAGCGAGCATATTTAATAAGACCTCGGCAGGCCGAGGACCCGCTCGGCGATGTAGGTCAGAATCAAATTCGTGGAGATCGGCGCCACCTGGTAGAGCCGGGTCTCGCGCAGTTTTCTTTCGATGTCGTACTCCGCCGCGAAGCCGAACCCGCCGAACGTCTGGAGCGCGGCGTTTCCCGCCTCCCACGAGGCGTCCGCCGCCAGGAGCTTCGCGAGGTTCGCGTCCGCTCCCGAGGGCTCTTCCCGGTCGAAAGCATCTGCGGCGCGGAAACGAACCAGGTCCGCGGCCTCCGTGTGGGCGTGGGCGAGAGCCAGGGGAAACTGAATTCCCTGGTTCTGCCCGATGGGACGACCGAAGACCACGCGCTCCTTGGCGTACTCGCTCGCGCGGTCGAGGAAGTATCGAGCATCGCCGATGCATTCGGCGGCAATCAGGATTCTCTCGGCGTTCATACCGTCGAGGATGTAGCGGAACCCCTGCCCTTCCTCCCCCACGAGGTTCGCGGCCGGCACCTCGAGTCCGTCGATGAAGAGCTCGCAGGAGTGGTGGTTCATCATGGTGCGGATGGGACGGACGGTGATGCCCTTGCCGATAGCCTCGCGAAGGTCGACGAGGAAGACCGAGAGTCCCTCGGTCTTCTTCGCGACCTCTTCGGCCGGCGTGGTGCGCGCGAGGAGCAGGAGATAGTCGGAGTGCTCGGTGCGCGAGATCCAGACCTTCTGACCGCTCACGATGTAGCGGTCCCCGGCCCTCCGAGCGAAGGTCGTGAGCTTCGTCGTGTCCGAGCCCGCCCCCGGCTCGGTGACCCCGAACGCCTGGAGCCGGACCTCGCCCCGCGCGATTCCGGGAAGGAGCTTCTTCTTCTGCTCCTCGGAGCCGTGGCGCAGGAGCGTGCCCATGACATACATCTGCGCGTGGCAGACGGCGGAGTTCCCCGGAGAGTGATTGATCTCTTCCAGGATCAGGCTCGCCTCCAGGACGCCGAGCCCGCCTCCTCCATACTCTTCGGGGATCAACGCCGCGAGCCAGCCGCCTTCGGTCAGGGCCGTCACGAGCTCCGTGGGATAGCCGAGCTCGCGGTCGAGCTTCTGCCAGTACTCGCCGGGGAAGGCCTTGACGATCTCCCGGACGGACTGACGGATCTGCTCCTGCTCGGGCGTGAGGCGGAAGTCCACGGGGCGGATAGTGTAGCCTAGCTCCATGTCCGACCGGGAGCTCACCCTCGATTCGAAATACCTTCTCGAGGAAGGCACCATCCTGCTATCGGGCATCCAGGCCCTGGTTCGCATCCCCCTCGACCAGCACCGCGCCGACCAGAGGGCGGGTCTTCGCACGGCGACTCTGATCTCGGGCTACCGGGGCTCCCCACTCGGGGGCCTCGACCTCACGCTCGAGCGGGCGCGGCGGATTCTCTCGGAGCACGAAGTGCGTTTTCTCCCGGGAGTCAACGAGGACCTGGGAGCGACCGCGGTCTTTGGAAGCCAGATCGCGGGTCTGTTCCCCGGGGCGAAGTACGACGGGGTCCTCGGCATGTGGTACGGGAAGTCCCCCGGGGTCGATCGCTCGGGAGACGCCTTCAAGCACGGCAACTACGCCGGAGTTTCCCGGACCGGCGGGGTTCTTGCGGTGGCCGGCGACGACGCCACCGCGAAGTCCTCCACCCTGCCGTCGCAGTCGGAGCCCGCGTTCTACGACGCCCTCATGCCCACGCTCGCTCCGGGAAACGTTCAGGAAGTGCTCGACCTGGGAAGGTACGGCTTCGCTCTCTCCCGAGTCTCGGGCCTTTGGGTGGGCTTCAAGATTGCAACCGAAGTCGCGGACGCCTTCGCGACCGCGGAGGTCTCTCCGTCCCGCGTCGACCCCGTCGACCCGGGGTTCGAGCTCGACGGAAAGCCGTTTCGTGCGACACAGAAGCTCCTCCTGGTCGGGCCCTGGAGCCTCGAGATCGAGCGGGAGATCCAGCGAGGACGCCTCGAGGCGGCGAAAGCGTTCTCGCGCGCGAACCGCCTCAACGAGATTCGCGTTTCGACGCCGAAGGATCGCATCGGGATCGCCGCCCCGGGAAAGACGTACTTCGACCTCCGCGAGGCGCTCGCGCTCCTCGGACTCGACGACGACGCGCTCCGGCGATTCGGCATCCGGCTCTTCCAGGTGAGGATGCCTTTCCCCCTCGAGCCCGAGACCGCGCGGGAGTTCGGACGCGGCCTCGAGGAGATTCTCGTCCTCGAGGAGAAGCGGGCGTTTCTCGAGCTCTTTCTGAAGGACGCGCTCTACCACGAGAGCGCGCGGCCGAGGATCGTGGGCAAGCCTCTGGTCCCCGCAGAGGGCGCTCTCGACCCGGACTCGATCGCCTCGATCCTGGCGAAGCGGCTTTCGCCTTACGTCCCCCCTTCGAAGCTCGAAGCGCGGATGGGCGTACTCGGCTTCCTCCGCGAATCGATGGAAGACCCTTTGCTGGTGTCGCGCCTCTTCCACTTCTGCTCCGGCTGTCCTCACAATCGCTCGACGACGGTTCCCGAGGGGTCGCTTGCCGCGGGCGGCATCGGCTGCCACGGGATGGCGCTCACCATGGATCGCTCGACCGTCGGCATCACCCACATGGGCGGCGAAGGCGTCCAGTGGGTGGGGATGGCGCCCTTCACGGAGACTCCTCATATCTTTCAGAACCTCGGCGACGGCACGCTCTTTCACTCGGGAAGTCTCGCCATCCGGCAGGCCGTCGCCTCCGGCGCGAACATCACGTTCAAGGTTCTCTACAACGGCGCCGTCGCGATGACGGGAGGCCAGAAGGTCGACGGAGCCATGTCGATCGAGAATCTCACCCGGGCGCTCGAAGCCGAAGGCGTTAAGCGGGTCCTGGTCGTGAGCGACGCTCCGCGATCGAAGGACATCCGGCCCCGGGAACGGCTCGAGGAATCCGAGCGCCTGCTGCGGGAGATTCCGGGCACGACGGTCCTCATCTACGAGCAGGAGTGCGCGGCGGAGCTCCGGCGAAAACGAAAGCGAGGACTCGCGCCGACGCCGGAGAAGCGCATTTTCATCAACCAAGCAGTCTGCGAGGGCTGCGGCGACTGCGGGGCGAAGTCGAACTGCATGAGCCTTCATCCCGTAGAGACGGAATTCGGACGAAAGACCCGGGTGCACCAGTCCTCTTGCAACCAGGACTACTCCTGCCTCGAGGGTGACTGCCCGTCGTTTCTGGAGGTCATCCCCGGACGGAAGACCCGGGTCCTTCCGAAGCTCGAAGAGGTCGAGCTTCCCCGCCCGGAGAACCGGAAGCGAGAGGCTTCGATCTACATGGTCGGAATCGGCGGAACGGGCGTCGTCACCGCGAACCAGATCCTGGCGATGGCCGCCGCTCTCGAGGGGAAGAAGGTCCTGAGCCTCGATCAGACGGGCCTGAGTCAGAAGGGGGGCCCGGTGGTCTCGCACCTCAAGATCCTGTCCGAGCCTCGAGAGGCCTCGGGCCAGATCGCTGCGGGAGAGGCCGACCTCTATCTCGCCTTCGACGTGCTGACGGCGGCCGCTTCCCAGCATCTCACCCGCGCCCGGCCGGATCGCACCGTAGCCGTCGTCTCGACCAGCGCGATCCCCACGGGAAGAATGGTCTCCCACGTCGGCGAGAGCTTTCCCGCGCTCGATTCTCTCCGCCGACGCATCGATGCCCATACGCGATCCGAGGACAATCTCTACTTCGACGCGGTCGCGCTCTCGGAGCGATTCTTCTCCGACCACATGCCCGCGAACACCCTCCTCCTCGGAGCCGCGTACCAGAAGGGACTCCTGCCGCTCTCGAAATGGAGCCTGGAGAAAGCCATCGAGATCAACGGGACCTCCGTCGACCTGAACCGGAGCGCCTTCCAGCTGGGTCGGAGGCTCGCCGTTGGATTCCCCCTTGCGGACGAGGCCGTTCGGCCGGCGAGCCTCGAGCGGCGCATCACCGAGCTGACCGCGTACCAGGACGAAGCCTATGCCCGGACTTACTCGGACTTCATCGCCCGGGTGCGCGAGCGGGAACGGGAGGCGATCGGCAACGGGTCGCGCTTGACGGAAGCCGTTGCCCGCGGGCTCTTCAAGCTCATGGCTTACAAGGATGAGTACGAGGTGGCGCGGCTCTCTACCCGACCGGGGCTCGAGGGGGAGTTGGCCGATAACTTCGGAGAAGGCGCGCGCTTTCGGTACCTGCTCCATCCCCCGGTTCTGCGTGCCCTGGGCGTGAGGCGAAAGATCGCGCTGGGCGCCTGGTTTCGCCCCTTCCTGCGAGTCCTCGCGAAGCTCAAGTTCCTCCGCCGGACGGCGCTCGACCCCTTCGGCTATGCCCGGGTACGGCGGGTGGAGCGCGCCCTCATCGGCGAGTATCGGTCGCTTCTCGAGCGCCGGATCGAGAAGCTCACTCCCGAGAATTACGAGGCGACGGTGGCGCTCGCGGAGCTCGCGGATGGCATTCGCGGATACGAAGAGTTGAAGCTCCGAAACGTCGACCGTTTCCGGAACGCGGTCACGCGAATGGAGGCGCAATGATCTTTCTTCTCACGGTTGCACTCGCCGCAGCGCAGGATCCCGCGGAGTGGTTCCGCGAGGCCCGCTTCGGGATGTTCATCCACTGGGGGGTCTATAGCCTCCTCGGAAAGGGCGAATGGGTGATGGAGAACGATCGCATCCCCGTCGCCGAATACGAGAAGCTCACGGCGCGGTTCAACCCCGTGGAGTACGACCCCGCGGAATGGGTTCGGATCGCGAAAGACGCGGGGATGCGCTACATCACCATCACGTCGAAGCACCACGACGGCTTCGCCCTGTGGGACTCGAAGGTCAGCGACTACGACATCGTCGACCGCACTCCCTACGGAAAGGACGTGCTGAAGGCGCTCGCGGAAGAGTGCCGGAAAGCCGGTATCAAGCTGTTCTTCTATCACTCCCACCTGGACTGGCACCATCCCGACTATTTCCCTCGGGGCAAGACCGGACGGCACACAGGCCGACTCGAGGAAGGAAACTTCGATCGCTACCTCGACTATATGAACGCGCAGATCGCCGAGCTCGCGGGCGGCGACTATGGTGAGATTGGCGGCTTCTGGTTCGACGGCTGGTGGGACCAGCACGTGAACGAGGCCGACAAGTCCGATCGCACCACCCGCGTCGACTGGAAGCTCAAGGAGACCTACGAGCTCATCCATCGCCTCCAGCCCCGGGCCCTCATCGGCAACAACCACCACGTTGCCCCCTTCGAGGGCGAAGGATTCCAGATGTTCGAGCGGGATCTACCCGGCGCGAACACCTTCGGCTACAACACCACCGAGGTGGGTGCTCTGCCCCTCGAGACCTGCGACACCATCAACGGCTCCTGGGGCTTCAACGCCACGGACAAGGCTTTCAAGAGTGCTTCGGAGCTGATCCATTATCTCGTCCGCGCCGCCGGCTCCGACGCCAACCTGCTCTTGAACGTGGGCCCGACGCCGGAGGGCACGTTCTCACCCGAGGTCGTGGAGCGCCTGCGCGAGGTCGGAACGTGGACGCGGGAGTCCGGCGAGACGATCTACGGCACCCGAGGTGGACCCATGAAACCCCAGCCCTGGGGAGTGATGACCTCGAAGGCAGGAGTCGTGTACGTGCACGTCCTCGCCGCGGATGCGCCGGAGCGGCTCGTTCTCCCGGGAACAGCAGGCCTGCGGGTGCGCGTCGCGCGGCTGTTCGGCTCGGGAAGGGAGATCGCCATCGAGTCGACGCCTGACCTGACCCTTCGACTTCCCTCGGACGACCGACACGCGGTCGACACCATCATCGTCCTTCAGTTGAGCTGAACGACTCCGTCCGGACGGAGTTCAAAGCTTCCATCCTGTCGGAGACGCCGGATCGGGCACGACTCGGCCGTTGGTTCAGGACGTGTCCGGCCGACGCAAGCCAGCGGCCGTCGGTGGAAAAGCGAAATCGTCCGGAAACGAGGTCGAGGAGAGGAAAGTCCGCGGCGCGCACCCACGTGAGCGGGGCGGGGCTTCACGAGCCTCCGCCGAGGCGGAGCACCGTTTCCAGTACCGGGTCCCGACCTTCAAAGTAGTCCTGGGAACTGAGCTCCACCAGAAAATCCGGCTCCAGGGAGGAGGGATCGGTCGCCGTCAGGCGAAAGAAACGCGTCGAGTGGAAGACCCGCACGCCGGAGGTGGGAAGGGTGAACGAGCTCACCTGGCCGAAGTGGTTTGGCTTGCCTCCCGTGGGCTCCCCTACCAGGATGGCGCGGGTGCGGGTCTTCAAGTCGAACGCGTTCATCAGAGCCGAAGAGAATGTGGCCCGTCCGACGATGGTGTAGAGACCCTCGCCGCTGGACCACTCCGGGCGGCGTTCGAGAGCGACGAGCAGCGGCTCCATGAGTCCGGAGTTGCCCCCGGTATTGTTCCGCAGATCGAGGACCAGTGTCCCGACCGGCTCGGTGTCGAGCGTCCGGACGATCGTCGACGAGAACTGCGAGAACGATTCAGGCCCACCGTCGCTCGCCCGGCGGTACTGGACGTAGAGCGTCCGAGAGGGCTCGAGAAGGACGAGCCAGTAGTTCTCCTCCGGACGCTGGCGATACAGGGGAAGCGCCTCGGGCGGAGGACCCGCCTGAAGGAAGGTGAGCGCTTGCCGCGGCATGGCGGGAAGCTCGATCCCCATCCTTCGTCCCGCGGCGTCTTCGAGCTCGAGCGGAATTCGCGAGGCATCCCCGGTCAGGCTCTGCGCCTCGAGAACCTCCGGGATAGCCAGCAGGGGGACCAGGGAGAAGCGCAGCCACGAATCGTTCTCGTAAGGGATCACCTCGCTCAAGGCTTCCACGACCGCGTCGACGGGAGCGCTTCCGACCCGGACGAGGCGAAGGCCGAGCAGCTGGCGATGCTCCTCGGTGGCGGCGATGACGAAGATCCCGTCCGCGAACCACTCGAAGCGAACCGGCAGCTGTCGAAACCCGGTGAACGATCGGAAATCGATGGTGGTGTGGGAATCTCCGACCAGGGCCAGAATCCGCATGAGCCCGACCACCACCCCCGGATCGGAAAGCGTCGGAACGGCCGCACGCAGCGACGCGACCTCGGAATCGAACCGGCTTCGGGGGATCCGGGCGAACAGGTTCGGATGGAGCTCCGCGAGCTGCCTCGAGAAGACGTCGATGTCGAGCTGCCAGCGGCCGTCTCTGTCCGACGGGATGGTGGGGCCCGTCGGCGCGCGGCACGCCAGGACGGCGAGGAGCACCGATGAGCACGCCCCGAAGGCGCGGACCATGCGCAATACTGACATGAGAGGAGGCTGGATGATGTGCTTCCCTCCACATCGGGGCCTCGGCGCCGGCAGAATTCACGAGCCGCGTCTCTCGAGAAAGGTCTCGGGTCGGACCCCACCTCCCAGCGCGCCGTGACCCCGAGGTCTCGAAGGATTGGGTCCGCTTCCGACTGGTAGGGAAATCCAGCGGTCTCAGCCAGTTGGATGGAATCGACATCACCGCCTCTCTCGGCTATATTGTTTTCCCCAAGGTTTCTCATGCAGCGGCATAATTTCGACCCGAGGCGCGCACCCCGGCACGTCGCGAAGGTCCGGGTGCTGTACGTCGCCAAGGGACAGGCCCGGGCGGTCGACGCCGACTGCCAGAACATCTCGACCGAAGGTCTCTTCGTCAAGACCCACAAGAAAGGCCCCGATGCGGGAACCCCCGTGAGTCTCCTTCTCCAGTTCGACGGCGCCGAGAAAGAGCTCATGGTCCAGGGGGTCGTTCGTTGGCAGGGAGCGGTCCGCTCGCTCGAGGACGGGACCGAGGGCGCGGGGATGGGCATCCAGTTCACCGAGATGGAGCCCCCGGTGCGCGAGGCTCTGGAGAAGACGATCGGCGAGATCGAGGGTCATTGAGCGCGCTCTTCGCCGCTCGTAAGACGTTCGAGTTCCTGATCTACCTCTGGGGGCTCCCCGAGGTCGCCGATCGGGAAGCGCAGGCCATCGCTCTCGCGGAGGCAGGCTTCACCGTCGTCGACGGAGACGAAGCCTCGATCGACTTCCTTGCGAAGCACGGCTTGAAAGCCATGGTCCGCGATCCGATTCCCGCGACCGTCGCGCGACTGAAAGGCCATCCGGCGCTCTGGGGCTATCACCTGGGAGACGAGCCCTACCCCGAGGAGGCGTTCCTCCCGCTCGCTGCGAAGCGGAGGGAGCTCTCGGCCATCGATCCCGATCCCTACTACTTCGTCAATATGCTCTCGACCTCGGGCGAGTTCCTCCGCACTTACATGCAGCTCGCCGAGCCCGAGATACTGAGCTTCGACTTCTATCAATGGTGGTGGGGAACGGACCGTTACTTCGAGAAGCTCGAGGAGTTCCGGCACCAGGCGGTTCTCGCCCGGGTGCCCCTCGGAAGCTGCATCGAGGTGAACGCGAACCCGGGAATCGAGCGCGGGGATCGAACCTACCTCGCCGACAACAAGGCGAAGCTGCGCCAGAGCGTCTATACCAGCCTCGCTTATGGCGTGAAAGCGATCGAGTGGTTCTCGGCGGGCATCTTGTTCGAGCCGAAGACGACGAAGCTCGCCCCCTGGGGCGAAGACGTGGCCGCGATCAACCGGGAGATCGCTCACCTGGGGCGGGCGCTCGCGCCGCTCCATACCATCGACGTCTACCACACCGCTCCCCTGCCCCGGGGTACGCAGCGAGTCGCCCAAAGAGCACTGGGTCCAGCTCATCGGGGAAGAAGACCGCGCGGGACTCGTCTACGGCACGTTCGAGGACGACGCGGGGACGGACTACGTGATGGTCGCGAACCGCGACTACGACGACTCCCAGAGCGTCACCGTCCGTCTCCAGTCGAAATGGCTCGGAATCGCTCCCTGGAACAAGCCGAAGACCTACACCTACGGCATCGAGAAGCTCGACAAGACCACGGGAAACTGGGAGACGGTCAGCAGCACCTCGTTCGTCGGATTCACGTTCGTCATCGGGGCCGCCGACGGAGAGCTCTTCCGGATCGCGACGAACTTGAAGTGATAGCGGTCTTCCTCCTTCTCCTCGCCCAGACGGACTACGAGCTGCTGCGCGAGGTGATTCGCACGACGGAGCCTCTCGAAGCCCCACGGGGGGAAAGGCGGCCGCTCTACATCTGGCCCGCCCAGTCTGTCGGTACGAACGATCCCGCGCAGATCGAAACCCTCGTTCGGGACCTCGATGCCCGGGGAATGGCGGCCCTCGGTAACTGGCAACCCGGCGACATCGAAGAAGCCCTCGTTCTCGCGAGGATTCAGAAGCGTCTCGGGCTTCCGATCTCGGTGAATGCGACGGCATCGACGTACGGCTTCTTCGACGGAAGCGAGCGCACGGCGCACATCGACGACGCCGGCAAGCCGTTCTTCGACACCTCGTTTCCCACGGATCGCAGGATGGGCTGCCCCTTCGCCATCGACCACCGGATTCCGGAGATCGCCGGACGGATCCGGAGCGCGGTCGCGGCCTATCGCCGGGAGGGCCTTACCATCGACTTCCTCTACGCGGACTGGGAGGTCGACGGCCCTCTCGAGTGGAACGGCGCCTGGGAAAGCTCCAGGAAATGCCAGAGGTGCCGGCGGGAGGTCAGAGACATCGAGAGCTTCGACGCGTTCCAGGCAGCCATTCGAAAGAAGCGCGCGGCGCTCCAGAAGGCGATGCTCGCCGAGCCGGTTCTCGAAGCCTTCCCCGGCGCTCTCGTCGGGAACTACGCCGTCTACCCCCACGACGGCACCCGCTACTGGTACGACTATTTCGAGCAGGAGCGCGCCGAGAAGTATCGCAAGTGGTATCCCGAGTTCGAGGAGACGGGATTCACCGTTTGCCATGCCCGTCGTCTATCCCTGGTACCGCGGATACAAGTGGTACGACTTCGAAGATACGGACTACCGCTGGTTCTACAACATGCTTCTGGTAGGAACCAATGCCGGAGAATCGACGCCGAACTCGATTCCTATCATTACGTTCATCCATTGGCACACGACCGAGCCTCCCCGAAACCCCGACGCGAGCGTGAAGCAGCTGAGCGCCCAGAAGTACAAGGAGCTGCTCTGGCACCTTTTACTCCGCGGCCACGACGGCTTTTTCCTCTGGAGTCCGAAGGACGAAGCGCTCGAGGAATCGCAGCTGGCTCATCAGGTCTATCGAGAGTCCCACGCCTACCGGGAGTTTCTGCTCCGAGGATCCCCGGTTGCGTTCGCTGTGCCCGGCGAGCCCGGGCCCGTGGTATCCGCCCTCAGGCTCGGCGAACGACTCCTCGTGCGGCGCACCGACTTTGGTTCGGGGACCGGGCCCGTCCTACTGCGCGTGGACGATACTGAGGTGCTGGTTCCGCGGGCCGAGGGCCGTTGCCAGATTCTCGAGATTTCGAATGGAGGAAGCCCATGACGATGGTGAAGATGGTCGAGTACGACGAGGCCAGCGACGAAGTCCGCGCCGTCTACGATGACATCATGGCTGCGCGAAAGACGGATTGGGTGAACAATTTCTGGAAGGCCCTCGCGACCCATCCCGAGACGCTGAAGCGGACGTGGCAAGCGGTCAAGGTCGTGATGGCCGCGGGGGCCCTCGACCCCTTGACGAAGGAGCTCGTCTATCTCGCGGTGAGCGTCACCAACAACTGCGAATACTGCATCCACTCCCATTCCGCGGCGGCCCGGAAGAAAGGAATGACGGACGAGATGTACGCCGAGTTCCTGGACGTCGTCGGGCTCGCGAGCTCCGCGAACCGCCTCGCGAACGGCTACGGTGTGCCGGTGGACGAAGCGTTTCGCCGGTTCTGAGCTCGCTCTGCCTGGAGTGCATCAGTGCCGCGGGGCCCCACCCCCGCGGCTCGAAGATGTCGGCGGCCCATTCGGGCCGGGCTCGCTCCGCTCGCGCAGGCTGCAGACGCGTTTTCCCGCAGCCTGCTAAACGCCGGTCGCGATCGAGTACATCCAGTTCACGAGCACCGCGGCCACGATCCCGGCGCGAGCCCAGACGGGAAGGCTTCTCGGAATCGCCGGCGGGGTCCGCCCCAGGAGCGCCATCGCACCGGCGCCGAGCCCTCCCGCCGAGAAAGAAGATCCAGGCGACCGTGGGCAGAGGGTACCGGCTGAGAGCCCCGAGGACGTCGAATCGAGCGAGGGCGAGGGCGGCGCGGCCGGTTCCGCAGGTGGGACAGGGAATGCCGGTCCAGCTCTTGAAGGTGCAGTCCCAGAGCGCATCTCCCATCAGGGAGGCCCAGGGCGAAGCGCCGATGAGCACCGCGGCGACCGCGCCCCAGAGCAAACCAATCTGCCGGTTCACGGAGAGATGCCCGATCCCGACAGAGAAGCGATGAAGGCGGCGATCATCGCGCCGAAGAACACCGCGGAGAAGATGAGGCAGGTGCAGCACACCAGAACCGGAATCAACACTCCCATGAGGGCCCGGGCCACGGTCGTCCGGTGAACCAGCGAGATTCCGATGACTTCGAGGATCAGCGCCCAGATCGCGAACAGAAAGCCGCCGACCAGGGGCACGACGCTCGCGACTCCCGCGACCTGGGAGTACGAAACGACCTTGAGCGAGCCCTCGAATCCGCTGGGCGAATCGGCGGTGGCTCCGACGAGCATGAGACAAAGATGCAGAATTCCGGCGGATATGAACAGGAACACGACGAAAACGATCGGCCAGACGACGAGGGTTCCGATCATCCCGAAGGCACTGGGTGCGAATGCGCCTCCGAGCCCCTCCACCCCTTCGAACATGCTG
Organism: uncultured Acidobacteriota bacterium; assembly: GCA_963716925.1. Taxonomy (GTDB): domain Bacteria; phylum Acidobacteriota; class Vicinamibacteria; order Marinacidobacterales; family SMYC01; genus DAISKN01. The sequence continues at coordinate 561,851 of CAVQUX010000010.1, forward strand.
CCCACGAGCCCGCCGAACATCAGCTGCCACATCTGCGACAGGAACATGCCCGCCCAGCTCAGAATCAGACCGAAGAGGATGGGGCTCGTGAGATCTCCATCGGGGCGGAGGCGCGAGAACGCGTTCGACGGGTCGGTCACCAGGAGGCGGACGGTCTGGATGAGGGCTTCGATCAGGCCGAGTCGATCGCGCTCCTCCCAGGGCAAGCGAGCCTCTCCAGGCGGAGGCGGGGGCGGCCCGCCGGCCATCGGAGGCGCGTAAGGGGGTTGCGGCGGCGGAAAAGAGGGTGTGCTCACCCGGCGATTCTACTTATTTCCCGGCGCCGCGTCACTGCTCCAGCGGAGAGCCGTGCCCGAGGGAGGCCGAAGTCACCGTCTCCGACCTCCCGCAGGAGTCGGCGCACCTCATCTTCAAGCTCACCGGCTGATAGCGAACGTCGAGCTTGAACCGCATCTTGTCGAGCTGTTTGTCCATGTCGAGCTCGATCTTTCGGCTGGCGGTCAAGACCGCCCAGGGGGTGACGGCGAGCCTTCCTACGAAGACGCTCCCATCCTGCCGGTGGCCCTCGACTCGGAGATCGGTTCTCAACGGCTCGATGCGCGAGAGACCGGGGTAGTACGTGAACTGGAAGATTCGCTTCGCCGGAAGGAGGCTCACCGCCTGCTCGTCCTGGTAGAGCACGGCGTCGCGCAGGTGCTCGCAAAGGGCGATGTGGACCGGGAGATAGATGCTGCGTGTGAGATGGGTGGGCTTGTCGGGCTTGCGCTCCTTCCCCTCGCTCGACGCAGACGCGAAGACCCCGATGACGACGAAAAGCGCGGCGGCGGTTCGCATGGCAGGCCCCCTCCCGGGAGCAACGCCCCCGGCCCAATCGTTGATGGCAGGTTCTTCGAAGGGGCCCGCTTCTGTCTTCTTATGAAGCTGCTGTCCTCATACAAAGCAAAAGAAATGCCAGGGGCAGAGCGCTGAGAGGAAAGAGGATGGTGAGGAGGCCCACAGAGTCGGTGGGGTGAATTCACCGTAGCGGGACAAAGATTGCTACCGTCATAATAGGCGTCCGGAGGAATCTCAATGAACAAGTCCCTGTCTCTGTTGCTGGCTCTGGTCATCGGAATCCTGATGGGCGCGACGCTGCCGAGCCTTCGAGCCCAGGCCCCCTCCACGGCAGGCAGCGAGCGAACCGTCTGGTATTTCTACCGCGTCACCTGGGGACACCAGGACGAGTTCCTCGAGCTCTTCAAGAAGAACCACTATCCCGTCCTGAAGGAGCAGATGGGCGACCGACTGGTCCGTTTCAAGGCCTACGTTCCCCAATTCCATGGGGATGGACGCGCGGATTGGACTTTCGCGACCGAGATCGTTTTCAAGAACGACGCGATCTTCATGGGACCGTCCCCGGAGCAGGCGATCGTCAAGCGGCTCTTTCCCGATGCCGCCAAGTTCCGGGGGGAAGAAGCGCGGCGCTTCGAGATCGTCGACGCCCACTGGGACATCCCGCTCCGCGAAGTCCCGATGGAGTAGCGGCGCGCCTCCGAGCCCGACCGTGCGGATCGGGGTGATCTCCGACACCCACGACCTGCTCCGCCACGAGGCGCTCACTGCGCTGAAGGCGAGCGACCTCATCGTTCACGCGGGCGACGTCTGCGTCCGCGGAGGTGCTCGAGGTCCTCGAGAGGATTGCACCCGTGATCGCCGTCCGCGGCAACAATGACCGAGGAGGCTGGGCCCGCGCGCTTCCCCACTCCCGCACCCTGGATGTTTCGGGCTATCGCATCCTCATCGTCCACGACTTGAAGGAGCTCGAAGGCGACGGGCCCGGGAGTTTCATGCCGTTGTGAGCGGACACTCCCACAAGCCGGGCGTCCTAAGGCAAGACGGCGTTCTCTTCCTGAACCCCGGGAGCGCGGGTCCGCGCCGCTTCAAGCTCCCGGTCGCGGTCGCACGGCTCGCGGTCGGGAAAACAGGGCTTCGGGCGCGGATCGTCGAGCTACCGATTTAGCTCGTCGAGGCCGCGGCCGAGCCGCTCGAGGGCACTCTCGATCCGCTCCGTTTCCCTCCTCACGTCCTCATCCGTCCCCCGGGCGAATGCGCCCGCGAGACCGGGAAAGGCCTGGCCCGAATACAGAGAGTAGATGTTCCAGCCGTAGATCACGTGCCGGTACCAGCGCTCGGCGGGAGGCGCGCTTTCGTCGATGAGCGACTGCTCGAGCCGCATCAATCGGTCGTTCAACCCGCCGACGTCGGCGGGGAGGCGCCCGCTATCGAGAGCGGTCTCGAGCTTCTCCCCTTTCTCCCGAACCGCGGCGGCCAGCGCCTTCAGACGCTCGAAGCGATTTCGTCCCGAGCTCCACTCCTCCGCCTGGCGCGCGAACTCCTCGAGCTTCCTTCCGTAGTACGAGAAGCGATACGGGAGAACCGGGGCCTCCGCGAGGCGAATGGCGGCCGTCCCCAGGATCCTCGCGAGAAGCGCGCCTCTCCGGAAGTCATCGTCGCCGTGGCGCATCATCCAGTAGCGATCGTCGTAGTTCGAGTGATACGCCCCGAACGACCAGCCCCCGCGGAAGAGAAGCTCGAGCGAGAGCGTGGGCAGACCCACGAAGTCCTGAAACGGCACGAAGTCGGCTCCGCTTCCCAGGGCCTCGAGGTCCTCGGGCGCCTCGATTCCCGGGATGTCCGCCGCGAGGCCGCGCACGAAATCGCGGAGCGACGGCGTCCCTCCTGCGGCGAACCGGTCGCCGTTGTACATGTCGCTGTTGATATAGGCGACCGCCTTGGCGCGAAGCTCTTCGAGCCTCTTCTCCGCGAACTCCGTCGAGCCCACGAGCCCGTACTCCTCGGCGTCCCAGAAGCAGAAGACGATGGAGCGGTCGGGGGCCTTCCCCTCGCGCGCCATGGAGCCCAGACCGTAGGCGACTTCCAGAAGCGCCGCGGTCGCCGAGCCCGGGTCGATCCCTCCGAACGTCCAGGCGTCGTGGTGGGTCCCGAGCACTACCCAGCGGTCCGGCGTCTTGCCGCCGCGAAGGGTCGCGACCACGTTCCGGATGGGCATGAGCCCGTCCTCCATCTCGACGTCGACGCGCGCCCTCACTCCTCGCGGAAGCGATTCGAGAATCTTCGAAGCCTCGCGCGCGGAGAGAGGAACCGCGGGAATCCGCGGGAGCGTGGGGGCTTTCGACGGGTCGAGACGGGGCGCACCCGGAATCGCCGCCACTCCCGGGGTGAGCGCGTCTCCGTGCCAGAACCAGGAGAGCTTGGCGTTTCCCCGCTGCACATGGTCCGGTCCTCGATAGGGGCCTTCGGGCCAGACCGGTCCCTTCCCCGCCCCGTCGTCCTCGGGGTCGCTATAAATGAGGATGGCGAGCGCCCCGCGCTCTTCCGCGGTCGCGACCTTGACCGCGCGATGGCTCTTCCCGTAGCGGACCAGGACGATCTTCCCGCGCGCGTCCACCCCCTCGTAGTCCGCAGGAAGGCCGTAACCGGCGTAGACCACGTCGCCTTCGACGCTCCCCGAGCCCGAGTACGCGATCCACGCGGGCTCGAGCTCCGGATGGGCGCTGTCGGGATCGCGCGGATCGGAAGGCTCCCACAACGAAAGGTGCTCGGCGCCGGGAGAGAGGAGATCGACGCTCACCCTCTTCGGAGCCGAGAGGAACGCCTGGTATTCTTCGAGCTCGACCTCGAGACCGGCCTCGCGCAGCGTCGATTCGAGATAGCGCGCGACGGCGTGGCCCCCTTCGGTCCCCGCCCGATGCGGCCGTTCGGTGAGACGCCGATGGAACTCGGAAATCCGCGCTCGGGAGATGCGCTCGGCGAACGTCCTCTCGAGCGGGCGCTCCGGGGCCCGAGGGATGACGGGAAGGAGCAGCCGCGACGGGCGCGAACGATCGTGAAAGACCGCCTGCTCCGCAATCAGCGGGCTTGGGTCCTCGCCGAAAACACCGCCGGTGTTGGGATTGCGATCGAACCTCGGGAAGTTGCTGCTCGAGATCTCGAGCCGGACCCGGTGCCCGGGAAGGAACAGGTTTGAGGTGGCGCCGAGATCGAGCGAGAGCTCGACCGACGTCCCCGGCGTGAGGAGCTCCGCGCGGTCGAATCCGTTTCGATAGCGCGCCCTGAGGATCCCCTCGGTCAGCGACCTCATCGAACCGTCGGGAGAGACGTCCAGAAGTTTTCCGGTGAAGTCAGTGTCCTTCGCCGACGAGGCGGCGTGGAGGACGAGCCGGATATAGCCGGTCGCTTCGAGCGGCTCTTCCAGAGGGGAGGTGACGTAGACGAGAACGTCCTCGCGCTCCTCGAGAGTCGTCGTATCCACCGGGGAGCGGGAGTAGCCCGCCCTCGTCGGCGTGAGGAGCGGATTCCAGGGATCGTAACGATAGGAATCGGCGGCCTCGTCGGCGGGCGCTTCTCGCGACAACGCGCCGCCCGACCGAAGGTAGAACGAGGTCTCGACGGCGCGCGAGAGCGGCCACTCCTGCTCGTCGCGCCAGCGGTTGTCTCCCATGATGAAGAGCTTCACCGGCGCTTCCCGGAGGATGCCGGTGTCCTCACCCTTCAGGAGCTCTCGGAACCACCTTTCCATGAGCGCCGCGGAATCGAGCCCCGCCTCGGGACCGAAATCGACGCCGCCGATTGCGGTCGACTCCAGGCTCGGGCGCGCGTGAGTCCAGGGGCCGACGACGAGGCGCTGGCCGGAGCGCGCGGCCGAAGTCGCCGCCTTCGCCCGGAGCCCCTGGAAGTTCCGGAGCGTTCCCACGAGGAGACTGTCGTACCAGCCGGTGAGGTGGAGCGCTGGAGTCTCGAAGCTTCCATGACGCCGGGAGATGTCGAACTTCTCCCAGTAGGAGTCGTAGCTCGGGTGAGAGAGCATTTCGAAGTAGCCGGGCATGTACTCCGGGAGCGACTGCGCATTCATGGTCGCGAGCGGAAGGTGCCAGACCCAGTTCTCTTCGACGAGCTTCTCTTCCTCGTCGGTAAGCCCGATCGGAGCATCGCGCGTGACCTCGGGCGAAAGGAGTCGGCGGCGAACGTCGACCGCCTGCCCGAGGTTCCAGCGCAGGCCGTCGAGAAGGTAGAAAGCCCCGCCTTGGAACACCATGTCGTAGCGGCTCGCGTACGACGCGCTGGGAAAGAGAGCGAGAAGCCCCCGGGGACGAAGGGCTGCCGCGGTGAGCTGCGTCGTCGCGGCGTAGCTCCCGCCGAACATACCCACCTTGCCGTTCACGTAGGGAAGCTGCGCCAGCCATTCGACGGTGTCGTGGCCATCCTCCCCTTCCTCGTGGGGCCGGGAGACTCCGTCCGACATGTACCGGCCGCGCGTATCCTGAACGGCGACCACGAAGCCGTCGCTCGCGAGGCGGCGGAAGAAGGGAATCTCGCTCGCAGCTCCCTTCGAGTAAGGAGTTCGCTTCAGGAGAGCGGGAAACCGACCGGGTGCCTCCGGCCGATAGACGTCCGCTCGCAGGACGACACCGTCCCGCATCCGCGCTTCGACGTTCTTTTCGATCGTGACCGGATAGGGAGCCGACAGGGCGAGCGCGACGAGTGCGCTCGCACTCAAACGTCCGCGCGCGACTAGCTTCAGCGCGCCGTGATTTCCAGCCAGTGGAACCAGACGGGGTGCTCCTGTTTGTACCACTTCAAAATCTCGAGAAGCTTCTTCTGGTGCTCCTTCGAGATCACGTCGGGCGAAATGCGATCGAAGTTGACCCGGATCTTGTCTCCCACGTGATCGAGGGCCTCGGAGCAGAGCGTCTGGAGCTCGTTGCGGATTCTGCCCGAATCCGAAATCCGCACCGGCCTCTCACGAAAATCCTCGCCGTAGAAGAACCGGTTCAGGAGCGGGTTGAAAACCAGCCGCGCCCGATCCGGCTCTTCCATCATCCGGAGGACGAACCTCATGGTCTTGGTTCCCTTGCGGGTCGCGAGCGAGACCGTCGTTCGGTAGAGGCGGTCTCCCAGCTCCTCGACGCCGTTCGCCCCCGTATAGGGATCGGGACACATGTATCCGCAGGCGGCGAGCACGCGCCAGCGCCTCTCGGGGAAGAAGTCGTCCGCGGAGACGACGGGCTCCTCGATCGGAAGGCCGGCGTTTCGGGCCGAGCGGATCGCTTTCCGGTACTCGGCGACGAGCTTCTCGTCGAGTTGCTCGCCAGCGAGGCGGCTCAGGCGCGCGGCGAAATCGGGAGCGTCGGGCGAGAGCCTCATGACGTCCCGCTCCTTCTCCCAGGAGAGGGAGAACTTCGACGTGAGCACCGAGAGAGAGCCGTCGAGCCCGAGGACGGGCGCGAGGCTCGCCGCCTGCATCGCCTCCGCCGACCCCGCGTAGCCGTCGCAGAGAAAGACGTGGGAGTCGCCCTTCTCGTCCTTCCAGGCCTTCACCTGGTACGTCGGGGCGTAGCTTCCGGAGTCGTTGAAGGCGGGAATGCCCGAGGCGAGCCGGTAGCCGCTCTCGACGAGATGCGCCCCGGCCTCGCGCCACTCCTTCCAGAGAGTTCCGAGCCGTTTCTCCCGGCTCGTCCCACCGAGGGTCCAGACGTGAATGTTCTCGCGGCGGATACCGGGGTAGGTCCACTCGATGGCCTCGACGACCTTGGCGCGGGGGGAGCGGAAGTCGACGAGGATCGACCTGTCGGCCGCGGTGCGAACCACCTCCTTGGGAAGGAACAGAGTCCCCACGTAGCCTTCATAGGGAAGGCTGATCTGCAGCGGCTGATCGAACAGGTGCAGGATCGTCATGGGGCCGGTCTCCTCCCCCTTCGCGAAGCGGGAGGTGTTCTCGAGGGTGTCGATGGCCGCGCCCCAGATGTTGATTCCAGCGGATTTGGTCTCGTCGTAGAACTGCTCGAAGGTGTAGCCCTTCTCGTTGATGAGCCGGGCGACGCGGGCGTCGATCCACTTGGCGACCTGCGGCCGGGCGTAGACCCGCCCGAATCCCAGCTGGGGGTTCGAGCCCATCTCGGGACTCTCGCCGAGCTTCGGCATCAGCCCCTCTCCGAGGGAAACCATGATCGCGTGGTTCTCGGGAAGCTGGCGAGTGGCGTACCAGAGGGACTCGCTCATCGCGTAGGCGGAGATGGCGTCCGAGTCCTTCTTGATCCGATTCAGCGTGTTGCCGTCGACGTTCCTGCCTTCCCCGTAGCGGCCGTAGAGCCGGGTTCCGAGCGCGGTCACCGCCGCCGTCATCGCGACCAGGTTCTCGACGCGGGAGGGGAGGAAGGAGAAGCGGGTGGTGGCGTCATCGTGCCGCTCGAGCTGTACGTCGACGTCCTCCAGCCACAGGTGGAAGCGTCCGAGGATGGGCCGGGTGTCGAACGCCCACTGGGCGACGCGATTCCTCTGGCGCATCCTCTCGCTGGGAGTCATCGCGGGAAATATATCAAAACAGAGGCATCTGGGCGCCGCGCCGTACGGGGCGTCGGAACCGGCTGGTGTCCAGGGGCGGCCTCGGCCGATCGAGCCCGTACTTGCTCCGGGCGGCGCGGAAGCGTTTCTCCAGAAGCTCCGCGTACGCTCCGGTGCCGCGCATCCGCGTTCCGAACTCCGCCTGGTACAACTCGCCCCCGCGGGTCTCGCGTACCAGCGCCTCGACGTGCTTCGCCTTGGTCGGGTAATGGGCTTCGAGCCACTGGGAGAAGAGGTCCTTCAGCTCGAGAGGCAGCCTCAGAAGCACGTAGCCCGCCGTTTCGGCGCCCGCGAGGGACGCTTCCTTCAGGATGCGCTCGAGCTCGGAATCGTTGAGCGCAGGGATCATCGGCGAGGCCAGAACGCCGCAGGGAATCCCCGCTTCGCTCAGCCCGCGCAGCGTCTCGAGTCTCTTTTCCGGAGTCGAAGCCCGAGGCTCCATCTTCCGCGCCAGCTCCGGGTCGAGGGTGGTGATGGAGACGAAGACGCTCGCGAGGTTCTTCTCCGCCATCGGCGCGAGGAGGTCCCGATCCCTCAGCACGAGCTGCGATTTGGTCACGATCGAGACGGGATGCTCGTGCTCGGAGAGGACCTCCAGGATCGAGCGGGTGATGCCGAGCTCCCTCTCGACGGGCTGGTACGGGTCGGTGTTCGCGCCGAGAGCGATCGCCTGGCAGACATAGCCCTTTTTCGCCAGCTCCTCCCGGAGGAGCTCGGCGGCTTTCGGCTTCGAGAAGATGCGGGTCTCGAAGTCGAGGCCGGGTGAGAGGCCGAGGTAGGCGTGCGTCGGCCGGGCGAAGCAGTAGATGCAGCCGTGCTCGCAGCCGCGGTAAGGATTGATGGAAACGTCGAAAGGAACGTCGGGTGAGTCGTTCTTCGCCAGGATGCTGCGGGTGGAGTCGGGGGTGACGATGGTCTCGACCTTCTCCCGTGCCTCGTCCTCGGGAACCTCCTCGTACCGGTACCTCTCGTACCGGCCCGTGGGGTTGGTGACGGCTCCCCGCCCGCGTCGTTTCATACTTCAAACTAGCGTGGGACGACGGGGATCAACACCTCCAACTATTCTTGCCGAGCGCCACTGGCGCCTCGCGCCAAAGCGACGAGCATCTACTCCTCGGGGGCGAGCTCGAAGCCGTGGGTGCGCGCGAGCTCGCGGATCCGCGCCACCTTGGTCTTTTCGAGATCACCGTAGCTGTAATCGCCCTGGATGCCGCTCAAACCAAGGAGCATCGTCTCCGCCATACAGGCGAAAACGCGACCTGCGGGGAGCGGAATGCCCTTGACACCGAGATCCTCTCCGAAGGGCAGCCTGACGACGCCGCCGCGCGTGAGCCTCACGTCGGGCCGGGTACCGGCGATCTCGGCGCGGGTGTTGAGGGGCACCGCCAGGTCGCACACCACGGCGCCGGGGCCGAGGTGCTCCGGACCGATGAAGGGCTCGGGGGCGTTCGCGGCGGCGACCACCAGAGAGCACTCGCGAAGCTCGCGAAGATCGGAAGCCACGCGAACGAATCGATCCTCGCCGATCTCCTCGCGCAGGCCGAAGAACAGCTCGCGACCCACGTCGGGATCGAGCCGGCTCGAGCGCAGGAGCCTCTGCGCCGTCCTCGTCTCGAAGACCGAGCGGGCCAGCCCCTCGAGGGCATCCGTGTTTCCGGTTCTGAGCTCGTCCATCAGCTCACCGTAGATCCGAAAAACGCTCCGATGGCATTTGCTCCAGGACTCGTCGCCCGGCCGACCGAAGAGTACCATCCGGGCGACGGCGCCGGAGATCGTGCTCGCGAACGCGCTCGCGATGTTCCCCGCCGCCCCCACGACGCCGAGCGTGCTTTCGGCGGCGGTTACCCCGGATGCGGCGGCCGCCTTCAGCAGGCACTCGACTCCCATGGCAACCGTGAGCGAGTTCCCCGACGTCACGCCGAGGTCGCGCTCGACGAGGTCGGTCCCGTTGTTGGTCACGATCGACGAGTACTGTCCGAGCCCGATGACGGAGCATCCGAGCCCGCGTGCGATGTCCACCGCCTCGTCGATTCGCCTTCGGAGCGAGCCCAGATCGCGGGCACGGAGGAGCTCGACGACCCGGCGCGAGGTCATGGTGAGCCCGATGAAGTTGAAGTTCACGACGTTTCCGAGCCGGGACCGCACGTCGCTCGCACTCACGAGCGCCGGCGAAAGTCGACACTCGATGGCTCGCAGCAGCTCTTCCAGCTTCTCCCGCGGCATCCGCCGGAGCGACTCCTCGTAATCCGCGAGATGCTCGGCTTCGATGAGGTGGCCGAGGAAAGCGACCCGGGGAGCGCCTGGCTCGGATGCGCCCTCGAGCCGCGGGCGGCGGTAGCTCACGACCTGCGGCCGTCGATCCGGCGAGGCCATTCCGACGATGTATTTGCAGAAGCTGAACGTGTCCTGGTGGTGGATCAGCTCGGCCACCTCTTCTATCGCGCTCACCACCCGCTCGATCTCGCCGAGCGTGATTCGAAGCGACGGCTCGAGCCGCAGCGTGAAGTCCTGGTTGAGGGTGGGACAAACGCGAATGCGGCGCTCGCGCAGGAGGTAGCCGGCAACGCAGTACACGAGATCGCCCTGGAGGCTCAGCTGACGGAGAAGATTGCTGGACGAGCGGCTCTGGTCGCGAAACTCGAGGCCGACCATCAGGCCTTCGCCCCGGACCTCCCGAATCACGTCGGGGTACCGCTCCTGGACCTTTCTCAGACCCCGCAGCAGGTGGTCTCCCTTCGTCTCGCACTCCCGGAGAAGCTCCCAGTCGTTTCGAGCGAGGATATCGAGCGTGCCCAGAGCCAGTGAGGACGAGAACTCGTCCTCCGCGAACGTCGACGTGTGGAGGAGGGAGAACTCGGATTGGTATCGCCGCCGGTCGACCAGGAGGGCGGAAATCTTGGCGAGCCCGCCGCCCAGGCCCTTGGAAGAAGGTAATAATCGCCGCGGACTCCCAGCTTCCCGGAGTAGAGGAACCTGCCCGTCCTCCCCATCCCGCTCTGGATCTCGTCGATCACGACGGGAACGTCGCGCGACGCGCATCGACGGGCCAGCTCCACGAGATAGTCCCGGTCGAGCGGCCGGATTCCACCCTCCCCCTGGAGCGGCTCGACGAAGCAGCCCGCGACGTTCACGAAATGCCGGGCCACGACGCGCAGCTGCCCGTCGGCGTCCGGCGACACGTCCCAATAGCGGATTGTTCCCTCGGTGAATGCCCGCTCGACGTCATCGAGGTCGTCTCGCCGGAGGAAGCGAACGCAGGGGCCGATGTCGCGGAACGGGTCGCGATAGCGCCGATTCGCGGTGAGCTGAACCGCGCCGACGGTCTTGCCGTGAAAAGACCCCTCGACGGCCAGATACAACGGCGGGGTCGAGAAAGCCCTTTCGTTCGCGGAGAGTATCTCGTCGCGGAGCTCTTCGAGGCGGTCGGCGCGCCGAAGGAGCCCCGGCCCCTCCGGAAGGTTTGCCGGCTGGTCGAGCCGAACGGGAGCGTCCGGTCCGAGCCGCTTCTCGAGCTCGGTGAGCCTCCGCTCGACCGCCGCGGATATCTCCTCAGCCGGACCTTTCGCTCGAGGGCGGCGTGCTTGATCGCAGCCTCGACCGCCTCGGCGCCGGAGTTGCCGAAGGTGACGACGAACGACGCTCCCGAGGACGCACCCACGAGCTCGGAGAGCCGCTCGGCAAGCCGAGCCGCTGCCGCTCGAATCGAGCCTTGTGCGTGAAACGGGGCGCGCTCGTCGAGCAGCCGCTTCGCGAGCGCGACGAGCTCCGGCTCGTTGTGCTCGAGCACCAGGGCGCCATACCCCCCGAGCATGTCGAGGACGCGAACCTCTTCTCCGTCGTCCCGGTAAGCGAGGTAGTTGCCTCGCGCGCTCGCGTACGAGACGTCGAGGCGAAGAGCGGCGAGAACGGCTCCCAGATCCGGGCGGCAGAACTCGCGATAGAGCCGGCTCAGCTCACCTGGCGGCCTGGCCTCTTCGACTGCCGGAGCACGTTCTTGCTTCAGTTCCCGCACGCTCTCCATCGCGCCTAGCGTCTCGTCCAGGCGCCTCGACGAACCGCTTCGAGGAAGGACCCATCCGCCAGGAGCTCGCAAACTTTCTCCGTCGCCGTCCGCAAGGCGACCCTGGCCTTCAACCGCGCGGAGAACGCGGCCGCGTTCTCCCGGAAACGAGGCTCCGCCAGCACGCGACGTATGGCGCGGGTGACCTTGTCCGGCGTGAGCCGGTAGCGATCGAGGACGAGGCCGAGCTCCCGACGGCTCACGAACTGCGCCGCCATGACCTCCTGCTCGATGTTGCCCGGAATGCAGACCATCGCGACCCCCGCGTTCAGGCACTGTCCGAGGACCCCCATGCCGCCATGGTGCACGGCGAGAACCGACCGTTTCAGAACTTCTTCGCCGGGGAGAAACGGCTCGACCCTGACGTTGTCCGGAAGCGTCCCCAGATCCCGGCGCGTCACGGCAGGTCCCGTGGTCACCACGATCCGATGCCCGGGCACCTCCCGCAGGCCCTGGATCAGCTTGGCGAAGTCCTCGGCGCGCCCTGTCGATCCGAGGGTAACGTAGATCATATGACTCTCGAGAGCAAGGTCCGCAGGAAGGGGCTCGATGGGGACTCCATCCGAACATGCCGACGTAGTGGTAGTTGTCGGGGAGGTCGGCGGTGGGCAGATTTCGGGCCAGTCGGGGAGGAGCACTTGATCGCCCGAGTAGAAGTCGAAGAGGTCCCGGTGCGGCCCTGAGCCCGTGCTCGCGGCGCACGATGTCGTAAGGCGCGCAGTGGAGACGGCTCACGCGACGGATGACGCGGGGGACGAAAGGACCGACCAACGTGGCGACGAGAGGGTGGAAGAGGGAAAGCCAGGGATGCCGGGAGTACATGGAAAAGAGAGCCTTCGGAGCGCCGATCCCGAGACTGGAGTAGCGGGTGTAGAACGCGTTGGTGATGGCTACGAGGGGAACGCGCGCCACCTCCGTCGAGGTGAAGACCGTGTAGCGATGATCGCCGATGACCAGAGTGGGGCGGAGGCGCTCGAAGAGCTCGAGCTCCTCCCGCACGAAATCCCGCACCTGGGCCGCGCTCCGAACCATGTCGCGATGGCCGCGGGCCTCCGCCTCGACTTCCTTCCAATCCTGCTGCAACACCTCGACCAGGGGGTGGACGCGAAAGCCCTCCCGCTCGAGCAGGGGCACGCACTGCCCGCCGCCCGCGAACTCGATCCGGTAATCGGGAAGTGCGTCCCGGAGCGCCGTTGCCAGACGGAGAGTCCTGCCCGCGTGGCCGAGCACGTCGCAATGCGGCGTGCAGAGGATGAGAGGTCTCGCCTCCGTGGTCATCCCCGGCCTCAATGAAAATCGACGACCTGCTCGAGACCCAGGAACATGAGGTGCGCGACCAGGACGTTCAGGAGGAAGTTCACCAGTTGGATGACGCGCTTCAGGGAGTGGTGCACCATGGAATCCGGCGCGAAGCGCGCCAGCAGGGCGGTCCGCGACGGGCCGATTGCAGGCTCGAAACTCACGACGACTCCGTTGACGGCGAAGTACGCGAACCAGAGGCCGGTGAGCTTCATCGACGCGGCGACGAGTAGATACTCGTGCCACAGGCCGGAGAGGCCGTACGACAGGAGCGTGTTGCGGACCCGGTTCCGGTTTCCGCCGAGCGGGAGGTACAGGTAGCGCAGGAGCCACCGGTGCGTCGTCGGATTGAGCCTCAGAAGGACCTTCTCGTAGGTGTCGGATACGAACAGCCGCAGGTCCACGACCTGGATGTCGGGCTTCAGACCCTTCGCGATGAGAGCGGCGTGGACGAGGTCCCGCTGCGCCCACAGGAACACGACGAAGAGCAGCGACTTGACGAGGGTCGCGGCGAGCGGAGGCGTTCGCGTCCAGAGATTGAGCCGGACGTTGAGGAGAACGGCGGCCGTGAGAATGGCGATCTTGACGAGAGCGGCGAGCCTCAGACGGCGAGGATCCGGCTTCTCGTCCGACGAGGCGAGCGGGGCGGGCTGCTCCCAGAAGTTCGTCGTCAGCCCATTCATGAAATCCAGATACGCCCCTTTGGAGTCGAGCTCCGCGCCGCGCGGCCCTCCTTCCTTCCAGTAGCTCACGAGCTTCTGGATATTGGCGATGGCCATCATTCCGTAGAACGCGCGCACCAGGGTGAACGCCGCCGGGAGCGCGAACGGAAGCAGCAGAAGCGAGAGGGCGAGCACGGTGAGGTCGAATCGAAAACCGCGGCGGCTCGCGGAGCTTCTCTGAAGGAGGCGGTAAAGTATGCTAATGAACAGCGGTTGCAGAGCGAGGATATAGAGAAGCACGAAGCCCGCGCCCCAGAAGAGGTCCTGATAGCCCTGAACCATGCGGCGTGCTCTTCGCAGAAAACGGAGCGCGGGAACGGCGACACACCGCAGGCCCGGGCGAGCGGCGCGGAGAGACCAGCCGGAGGCTATCGGAAATGGATGACCGGCGCAACCGCCCACAGGATTCGTCGAGCTCCGGGACGGCGTCGCCCCGAGTAGAGCCCCGGGGCCGCCTCCAGGTCCCCATGGGTCTCCTGGACAAGCTGGCGATGGTCCTGGAGCGGCTGGGTCCGAGCCTCGGGTACAACCTCTTCCTCCGGCTCGAAGGACCTCTGGATCCCGACCGGCTGCGCGGCGCCGCCATCGCCTGCTTCGAGGACTTCCCCGTTCTGAAAGCACGCGTTCTCCAGAGACGAGGGCGCTATCTTTTCGACGTCTCGCATCGGCCGTCGGCGCCGGACGGCGAGGAGGCGTTCTCCTTCCACGACTGGAGCTCGGGGGCGGCCGACGACCACGAGCTCTTATGCGGCCTGGTGAACGAGCCGCTCGATATCGTCGCCGGACCGCAGCTCAAAGTCATGCTCGCCCGCGTCTCGGAGCGGGATCACTGGCTCGGTCTGAAGATGTCGCATACCGTCGGAGACGGCGTCAGCGGAATCGTGCTGATGCGGGCCCTGGCCTCGCGGTACGAGACGCCGCGCGAGCGATCCGCGTCGCCCGGAAGACTGGAGCCCCGGGGACTCCGCCGAGTGCTGAAGGGCATCCCTGCGAGCCGCTACCGGGCCTGGATCCGGGCGCGACTGAGCTCGAGCGCGGAAGCGCCGGCCGGGCGAGACCGCGGCGCCGATACACCGTACCTGGTCCAGAGCATCGCTCGATACGGCGGCGGCAATCGGGACCTTCGGCTCGGGTTCCACGTCCTGGCTCTGAGTGAAGGCGAGCTCGACTCACTGGAAGAGGCCGGCCGATCGCTCGGAGTGAGACCCATCGAGGTCGCCCTGGGCTGCATGCTGCGGGCGCTATGCCGGTACAACGAGCGTCGAGGCGTCGCGGGGGAAGCTATCGGATTGGGATTCCCATCGACCTCCGTCCTCTTGCGAGTCTCCCCATGAGCCTCGGGAACTTCTCGAGCACGATACGCCTTCGCGTTCCCGCAGCGGAGCTCGAGGACGTCCGCCGCCTGGTGTCGTTCCTCTCCACGAGCCTGAGGCGCGAGAAAGAGCGGGGCTCGGCCATCGTCGACCTCGCCGGCTACGCCGCGCTGTCGCCCTTCACGAGCGCGGTGCTCTGGTGGCTCTCTCGCAAGGGCGCTCTTCCTGAAGGGTCCTTCGTGAGAGAGCTCCCGATGACCTACTCGGGCCCGCTTCACGACCACCTGCTTCCCTTCGGGGCGACGGCGGTGAGGGACGTGATCGGCACGTTTCAGCTCATCCCGCTCTTCATGCACCACGGGAGGCGATTCAACATCGTCTGGCCGTATGTCGACGACGGCCGTATCGCGCGCAGCGACGTCGAAGCTCTCTTCGGCGACGTCCGCTCGGAGCTTCGCGGGATTTCCGGATCGGCAATCCCGAGCGCGAGCGCGAAATCTCAGGGCGAAGACGTCCACTTCACGAACAGGTAGAAGATCGGCGCGGTGAAAATGAAGGCGTCGAAACGGTCGAGCATCCCACCGAACGTGGGTAGAAGGGTGCCGAAGTCCTTCACTCGCGCGCGTCTCTTGAACGCCGAGGCGACGACGTCGCCGAGCTGGCCGAACACCCCGATCGCCGCGGCGGCGGCGAGCACCTCGGCGAGGCTCCACTCCGGCTCGGCGAACCTCAAGAAGTAACCCGTGAGGATGGTCCACAGCAGTCCCCCGACGCTTCCGCCGTAGGTCTTGTTCGGGCTCAGTACCGGCCAGATCTTCCTCTTGCCCAGGAGGCGCCCCCAGAGAAGCGCCATCGCGTCGTTGACCAGCACCAGCATGTAGAAGAAGGCGACGTGGCCGAAGAAATTGTCGTGCCCGGCGAGCAGAACCGCATGGCCTCCCAGGAGGCCGATGTAGGAGAGGGCGCGCACGTTTTGAGCCGTGGCGTCGAGCGCCTGGTCGGAGTCGGAGCTGAAGAGAGGAATCAGGAGGAGCAGGACGATCCCGACGACGAACGCGAGGTAGAGGCTCCCCTCGCCCAGCATGCCCGCGAGCGGAACCAGGGCTCCGAGCAGACAACCCCAGGCGACGAAACCTCCGGTGAGAGCGAGAAGCTCGCGGGTCGAGATCGACAGGATCGAGACCACGAGGAGGGAGAACGCCGCTGGATGGAGGAACGCGGACCCCAGGAGAGTTCCGGTGACGACCAGGTAGGTCACGTACTTCACCCACATCGTGCGGCGTCCGGCATGGTCGACGCGCCGGGTCCAGTTGCCCGCCGCGATGAGGGCAGCTCCGAGGGCGAACAGACCTCCGTAAATCAGGAGAACTCTCAGCGCTACCGAGGGCTCGCTCATTCGCCGTCAGCGCGACCGATCGAAACCCGGCTTGAGGACGCCGAATCTCAACAGCACCGGGTACAGGTAGAGCTGGACCAGGATCATCACCAGCAGCGCCCAGAGGAGCGGGCGCCAGGTGTCTCTGAGCCAGACCATGAGGGGGACGAAGGCGACGAAGGTCGCGTAGTTGGTGATGCTCTTCCAGCCGAACTTCCAGTGCGTCGTCACCAGGCTGGTGATCGGATAACGCACGGGCGAGAGGCAAAGGACGATGAGGACGGCCGTGTAGAGGGTCGCCCAGAGGGGATGAAGGGCCAGGAAGTAGAACAGGAATACCGAGAAGAAAATCGGGGTCGAGCCTATGGAGTAGCCCTGGCGAAGGACCTGTTCCTTCATCGCGTATTTCAAGCTGCAGGTCATCGCGGCGACGAGACAGAGCGGAGCGCCGTAGCCGGGGAGAAAGACGCCCGTGCGCCAGAAGAAGACGAGCGGAACGAACGTCAGCGAGATCACGTCGGTAATCATGTCGAGAGCTTCACCCGCGACCAGAGGAACCCTTTCCTTGATGCGGAATCTCCGAGCGAGCGTCCCGTCGGTGAAATCGATGACGATGGGAAAAAAGATCAACCGGGCCGCGAGCGGCTCCTGCCCCGAGAACAGAGCGAAGAGCCCGCTCATGGAGAAAGCGAGACCGCTCAGGGTCCAGAGGTGGACCAGGAAGTACCGGCTGAAGAGAAATCTCACCGGAGGACTCCTTCCGGAAAAGACGCGGCCGATCCCGTTCGCGCGGGACGAAACGTCTCCGGGCTCGACGGAGTCACCGTGCCCCGGTCTCCGTCGACCTCGACGATCTGGCCGTCGCTGAGGGTCGTGGTGGCGCCGCTGACGTTGAGCACCGCCGGAATGCCATACTCGCGGCAGATGATCGCCGCGTGGGAAAGCAGCCCGCCGGTCTCGGTGATGACCGCGGACACGAGGTTCAGCACCGGCGTCCAACCTGGATCGGTGAAACGGGTCACGAGGACGTCTCCCTTCAGGAGTCGGCGGCTCTCGGCGATGCTGCGGATGATCCTGGAGGGTCCGAGCGCCCGTCCGGGACTGCCGCCGATCCCACGGAGAACGCCGTTCGGGCTCGCGGAAGGTCGCTCGGCGCCGATGGTCCACCGCGGACCGATCTCGTTCGGATTCTCGAAGTTGCGGAAAGAGGCGTTGTAGTCCATGGCCGATCGGGCCGCCGCCCGTGCCTGCGGCGCGGTCATCGCGCCCTCGAGCAAGTCGAACACCTGCCGGAAGCTCAGGAAGAATATGTCTCCCTCGCGCTCGAGCACTCCCTCCGCGACCCAGCGGCGCGCCATCTCCGTCGTGAATTTGCGAACCAGATAGTAGGCGCGCGCCGATCGGTCCCGCATCTCCTCCCGCCACCAGGTGTACTTCCGCACGAGATCGAGACGCGAAAAGAACTGGCGCCGCGGGAGAGAGAACCATCGGCTCACGGGACTCCGGACAAAGGCATCCTCCGCCTTCCGTCTCTCCGCCAGGTAGAGCTCGTAGCGCCGCTGGTTCATGAGCTCCGGGTCCTCGGTCTCGTTGCCCTCCTTGAGGAAATCCCTGAGCGTATCGATCACGAAGGAAACGTCCTCGTCCCAGCGCGGAACGGTCAGATCCAGCTCACTGCGGCTGTGGTAGCGGTAGCGGCGGATGTAGTCCCGCACGTCGTTCCAGCGGGAATCGCCGGCCTCCGAGGAGCTCATGCCCTTCACGATCTCGTCGGTCGGCCGCGAGAGCAGGAGGTCTCTCATGTCATTGCTCGCTTCGAGCTTCCGCGCGAGCCGCCACATGTCGTAGAGCGGCAGCAGCGTTCTCAGCCGCGGGATGCCGGTGATCAAGTTGAGGTCCGAGAGCTCGTGGCCGGCCGCCAGGAGCTTCTCGAGCGACTCCTTGAAGTCGATCTTGCTGTTGGACTGGTTGAAGATGGTGAGAAAGTAGTTGGACTCCGTCTCGAAGTAAGTTTGCTCGATCAGCCTCCGGTAGTGCGGAACGAGCTCGGACAGCGGGAGCTCCCGGATGGGCAGTCGGTCGTAGCTCTCTTCGGTCTTTTCGAACCGCTCCACGAACTCCTGGTCGACGGCGAGCTGCCTCCGGTAGGTAGCGCTCAATGCGATGAGGGTCGGGATGGCTTTGAGGACGCGCCACGGAGTCACCGGCGTCGTGACTCCGGTTCCTTCGTAAGTGACGCGAATGGACAGATCGGTGTCGAAGTTGCGCTCGACGAATCCCGGAATGTTGAACAGGCAGCGCTTCACGGCGCCGAGGTTCCAGTAGGGCCGGCCGAAGAACACCTTGCCCCATTGGTCCCGGTCGATTTCGCCCTCGAGGAGCTTCAGCTCCTTCAAGTAGTCGGGCAGAGTGTGACGCCAGATGAAATCATAGAGAGACCACATGAAGGGCGAGCAGACCGAAGCGGCGACCCCTCCGTCTCGAAAGTCCGCGGTGGTCCATTCTCCGAAGTCGGGCGAGAAGCCGTACGTAGTGATGGGACGGCTCTGGAGCACGTATAGCCTGCCGCCGGACCAGGCGAACTCCACGTCCTGTGGATTTCCGTAGTGAACCTGGATTCGACGTCCGGTCTCGAGAAGCTGTTGCTGCTGGATGAGGTCGAGGCAGGGCCGCCCTCGATTCGGCCGGCTCGACCTCGACTTCTCGAGTGCCTCCGAGACAGGGAACGACCCTGGTGCGCTTCTCTCCCACTTCGGCGCTCAGCACCTGCCTGGAGCGGACGTCCAGCACGAAACGGTCCGGGCTCACGCGACCCGAGACCAGACCTTCCCCGAGACCCCAGGCGGCTTCGAGGAGCATCTCGGTATCGACTCCGCTGAGCGGGTTCAGAGTGAACAGCACGCCCGAGACCTCCGCCGGTACCATCTTCTGAACGAGCACCGCCATGCGGATCTTCTCGTGGGGGATCCGGTTCCTGGCGCAGTAGGAGACGAGCCGCCGACTCCAGATCGACGCCCAGCACTTTCGCAGAGACGCAGCGACGTCGGGGCTGGAAACGTTCAAGAACGTCTCGTACTGACCGGCGAAGCTCGCCGCCGGAAGATCTTCGAGAACCGCGGAGGAGCGGACCGCCACCGGAGCTTCTCCGAGGTACCCCCGGGTCTCGGCCGCCACCGTCTCGGTGAGCTCGCCGACGAAAGGAAGAGACGCCATCCTGGCGAGCGCGTGCGTCGGGTCTTCCACGTCGGTGCCGATCGACTCGCGGATGGGGGCGAACGCTTCCGTGGTCACGCAGATACCGTCCGGAACCTCGAAGCCCGCGCGGGCGAGCTGGGCGAGTCCAAGCGTCTTCCTTCCGACGAGGTGGAGCTCGTCGTCGAGGATGTCCCCGAGCCTTCGGGTAAGGGTCCCCATGTCCTTCTGCACCTCTCCTGCTGGAGAACGCGTTCATCGACGACGGCCCCTCGTCGCGATGCTTGACAACCCCTCTGTCGGCGGAGAGCATACGCCTCCCCACGGACCGGGGCAATATGCCGGAGTCGAACCGCCCCTTCCTCGCATTCCCCCACGCCGGCTTTCTGGCGCACACCGTGCGGCTTCTCGAAATCAGCCGGGTCCTGCGCGACATGGGCTACCAGGTGCTCTTTTTCTCGAGCGGAAAATACGGCCGCCTCATTCGCGAGGCGCATTTTCCGCTCGAAGAGGTCTTCTGCCTCGATCCCGACGCGCTCATGGAACGACTGAGGCTCGGCGACGTGGAGTTCTACACCCAGGACACGTACGAGCGGAGCGTGCGGGAAGAGATGGAGATTTTTCAGCGCTATCGCCCCGCATGCGTGCTGGGCGATCATCGGTGGAGCCTCCGCTCGTCGACCGAGCTTTCCCGGATTCCCTACGTCTCGGTCCTCAACGCGAGTTGGACCAGATTCTGGGCGCTCCCGATTCGCCCTTACGAGCACCACCCTCTCACGCGCGCCCTCGGCGGCGGACGATTGGCGCGTCGGCTCGTGAGCCCCCTGGTCCCCGTCGCCGCCCGGCTCTTCAAGAAAGCGGGTGCGCGGGAGCAGAATCGCTGGAGGGCGGCGAACGGTTTGAGCCAGTTCGAGGTGCATCTCGAGTCGTTCGAGGGAGACGTGAATCTGCTGGCCGACGTTCCGGAGTACTCCCCGTGCCGTCAGCTCCCGGACAACTTCCACTACGTCGGCCCGCTCACCTGGGAGCCCGATGTCCCTGCCCCCGATTGGCTGCGCGGCTATCGGAAGACGCGGCCCGTAGTCTACGTGAGCTTCGGATCCACGGGAGACCCCAGATACTTTCCCGTCGTCCTCGATCTCCTCGCGGAGCGAGAAGTGGACGTGATCGTCACGACGGGAGGCCTGGCGGAGATCGAAAGTGCCCCCGGGAACTGCCGGGTAGCCGACCTCCTTCCCGGCTCCGCGGTCATGGCGATCTCCGACCTCCTCGTCTGCCACGGGGGCAACGGCACCATCTACCAGGCGCTCGCGGCGGGAGTTCCGGTCGTGGGTATTCCCACCTGCATCACCCAGGAGATCGAGATGGACCAGGTCGAGCACTGCGGATGCGGAATTCAGGTGAGCGAGACCAGGTTCCGGCGAGCCGAGCTCGCGCGCGCCATCGACCGCGTTCTCTACGAGCCAGACTTTCGATCCCGCGCCAGGTCGCTGCAATCGGCGGTGCGGGACGCACGGGGTAGAGACGCGGCGGCCAGGCAGGTGGCTGCGTTCGTCGACGCGGCGCCTAGCGCGGCTCGTTGAGGTCGAACACCTGCCGGCGCACGCGGTCATCGGTCATCTGGAAGTACAGATTCCCCGGGTCGGTGAGAGACTGGTCGATCTCGATCCGCAGGCGTGTGGCTTCGGCCGCGGCGGCCCCCTCGGGTCGGCTCACCGCCTCGATGCGGATACGGTAGTCTCCCACCGTCACCGTCCTTCCAGGGAAAACTGCGAGATCCGCATCAGGGCGCCGCCTCGGCGCGGCCAGCGCCATTTCCAGTAGAAAGGGTCGCCCCTGTGCCTCGACCTCGAACGCATGGGCACCGACTTGCTGAATTCTTGAAGGCGGGTCGCCCCACCGCGTCATGCTCAAGATATGGTACTCCAGCCGCCGTTCGGGGAGTTTTCTGCGGAGAGCCTGGATCAGATCGTACTCGACGACCTTCATGTCCAGGAAAAAGAGCCGCCGGACCTCGGGAGCATCCGCGAGCTCGCGGCGTATGGATTCGACGCGCGCCTCTTGCCTGCGATTGAAAAGGAGAGCGGCGCCGCAGAAGGCGAAGGAGGCTGCGAAGAAGATCGCAAGGGCTGAGGCCGTCAGCGCAAACCGAAATCGTGGGCAACGGGCCGGACCGGCCGCGGAGAGGGCGATGGCCAGAAGCACCGAGGAGCCCGCCGAAGGCAGGTAGAGATGCCAGGGCGCGGGAAAGAATGGCGCCGTAGGTATCAGGAACGCTGCGGACCAGCCGAAGAAGAAAATGCTGGTCCGGTCCCAGCCGGCTCCACGGCCGTAAAGCCATGCGAGACCGATCAGCAGACAGAGTGCGAGGGTGGTGAGAATCCCGCTGTCCGAAATCGCGATGAACGGGCCCTCCGCCGGCGGAGCCAGTACGAAGAGCATCAGGAGACCGTGAAGGAGCTTCTCGAAGGCGAAGCTTCCGCATCCGGCCTCGAACGGCGGGCAGAAGTACTTGCTCGAAGGCGGCAAGCCGGTTCCGCCGAGCGCGGCTTGCCGCACCAGCGAGTAGCCCGCGAGCGCTGCGAAGAAGAGCAACGCGGGAAACCAGAGGCGCGCGCTCTCTGCGCGCGGGCCCAGGAGCACGCCCGCGAGCAGGAGAAGAAAGGGCAAGGCGAGCGCGTACTCCTTGGTGAGGAGCGCGAGCGACAGGGCGACGAGCGCGACCGCCAGGCGGAGGCGGCCTCCGGCGCGGCGATAGAGGAGGTAAGCGATCAGGGACGAAAGGGAGAAGATGGCAACCAGAAGCTCGGCTCGGGTCGAGATCCAGGGAACCGTGGCCGCGTTCTGAGGAAACCACGCGAAGAGGAGCGCACCCAGGAGCGCTTTCTCGCGGCCGACATCGAGCGCTCGGGCGAGAACGAATACCAGGCAGGATGCGAAGAAGTGAAGCAGCAGGTTCACGCAGTGGAACCCTGGCGCCCAGTCCCCCCATAGAAGAATGTCGAGCCGGCAGGAGAGAAGCACGAGCGGCCGGAAGTACGTGAGACGGAAGTGGGCGGCTGCCTCCGGAAGCCAGCCGTCGTGGATGGTGCGGGCATCGAGGACCAGGGCGGTCCACAAGGAGTCGAGCCGGAAGCCCATCTCCTTCGCGGCGGCGAGGTAGGCGAAATCGTCCATGCGGAATCCCGCGCCCAGCGAGGGCCATCCCGAGAGCAGCACCGCCGCCAGCAGACTCCACCCGGGATGGCCGGCGACCCAGGTGACGGCCCGTCGCATCAAATCGCCCAGGCGTTCAGTATCTCGATGGAGAGAGGCGGGGCGTAGCGTTCCAGAACCTTCGGATAGAGCTCGCGCTTCGGTTCCATCCCCTCCCTTTTCAAGACGGCTACGATCAGCGCTTCCGAGACGTTCGCTCCGAATGTGCGGCCCTCGATGCGCGGGCTGAGCGTTATCAGTTTGTGAACGCCAGCCGCGACGAGCCACGCGCGGTCGCTCTCGGTCGTGGTGTTCGTGAGAACGACCTTTCTTCGCAGATCGTCGGGAGCAAATCTCCTGAGGAGGAGGAAGTCGCCCGCGATCACGTCCGCCCAGCCGAAGTACTCCACGAACTTCGGCGTACGTTTCTCCTGCTCGGCGCCCTGGGGGTAGAAGAACTGGATCGGGATCTGGCTCGCCAGGGGAAGCATCAGCCTGGCCAGGACCGTGGCCGAGCGGAGGCTTTTGATCGGCACCGGGAGGCCGAGAGTGAACATCAAGTCGCCGAAGATCATGGCGCACCCGCGGCTCCAGAGCAGATGCCCGAGGGCATAGCGTTCGGCGAGGCTGAGGAACAGCACCCGCTGGTCCGGGCGCAGATGACCGGCGGCGAAAAGCCTCTCGGTCGTCGCCAGCTCGAGCGTCGTCTTGACGCCGAAACCGCAGACCACGGGCTTCGTCGTCACGATGCGACCGAGACGCTCGGCGTCGCGCACGACGTACGTCCTGGCTCCCACCGCCCACATCCGATCGATGCCGCCTAGAGCGATGCTGTCCACCCCCGGATCGGAATCGAGCTGGCGAAGCATGCGCCGCATCTTCTCCTTGTCACCGTCGCAGCCGATACGCCGGATCCGCGCCCGGTAGCCGGCGAAGTCCACCTCCGCTTCCGCGTCTCTCGAGCTCGAGCCGAGGCTCACGGATACGACCTGGATGGCACGACTCCCGGCGCTCATTTTTCCGGTTTCATGGCGGCGGCATGCTGACGTCTCTCCGGACGACGTCCTCAGGCGTCTCTCGCCTCCGGAGAAGGTGTACTCCGCGACTCGATACGCCGACGGCCGCGGGCCGCAGGAACCCGAAACCGCGCTCGGTCGCGGAAAAGTAGGCGCCGGTGTCGAGGACGGCGATTACGTCCCCCGGCTCGATCGGGGGCATGCGTTTGTTTCGGTAGATCCAGTCCGTCGAATAGCAGACGGGGCCCACCATGGTGACGGGACGGAGCGGGTGGGAGTCGGCCCGCGAGCAGTTCACGACCTCGTGAATCTCGTAGTAGAGAGGAAAAGCGACGGTGCCGGCACCACCGTCGGTAACGATCCAGGGAGCAACGCCCTTCCTGCGCTTCACCTGCTGAGCGGTGACCAGCAGCATTTGAGCCGGACCGGTCACGTATCTTCCGGTCTCGACCAGCAGGTGGGGCGGCCGAGAGCGCGACTGCGGAAGGAGCTCGACGAGCGCTCGCGCCAGTTCCGGAAGCGGCTCCGTTCTCGGCCGTGCCGACGGCAGCCGAAAGACTCCCTGATACAGCAGAAGCTCGCTCAAGGTCATCTCCCGGGACGTATGGGTAGCGAGGCCGCCTCCAAGAAACACATGAGACGTCTCGAGCTCGCGCTCCCGTGCCAGCGCCATGGTCCGGAGGACGGGCGCGATGAGCCGTCGCGCCGTCGCCGAGTCGCGAAGATCCACTCCGAGACAGCAGCACGGTCCGAGATACCGGAGGGCCGGCGTAGTCCGTAGACGCTCCAGCGCTTCGACGAGGTCTCCCGAGGCGACGTCCATCCCGCGCCAGCCCTCGGTTCTCGCGCCGGTGGCCCCGCCGCGATCGGCGCACCGCGGAAACCGCGCCGTCTTCACCCGAAGGAACACCGGAAGCGACCCGCCGAACCGCGCGGACAGAGCGGCGAGGCGGGAAAGTTCCCTCAGGGAATCGACCACGACTCCCATGACTTCTAGCTCAACGGCCCGTTCGACGAGCCGCTCGGTCTTGTGCACTCCGCTGACGACGATCCGGGCCGGGGCGAGACCGGCAGCTAGGGCGAGCTCGAGCTCGAACTCGGTGGTGGCCTCGACCGCGAGTCCCGCCTCGCTCGCGCGCTGGGTGACGCCGAGGAGATCGTTGGCGCGAAGCGGCTGGACGGCGGAAAAGAGGCCCGGATAGATCGATTCGAACGCTTCTCGAAACGCGGCCCCCCGCTCGCGCACGGCGTCCAGGTCCACAACGTGGAGCGGCGTTTCGTACCCGCGGGCGATCTCCGTAAGCGGTTGCTGCGCCAGAGTGAGGCGTCCCTCCGCGTCGCGGCCCAGCTTCCACGGCGTGAGATCCATCGCCGGCCTCAAGACGGCGCCGCCGCGTCGCGGGCCAGCATGTCCTCCGGCTCTTCACGACGGCGCACCAGACGCGCCTCCCCGTTTCGAACCGCGACATACGGGGGGCGGGGATGTCCGAAGTTGGACTCCATCGAAGTGAAGTAGGCCCCCGAGTCCATCACCGCGAGCACGTCGCCGGCCTCGAGCGGCGGCAGCAGGCGGTTCCGCGTGATGATGTCGCCTCCAAAAGCGTGGATTCCTGCGATCGTGTACCGCGCCGACCTCGGGGCCGAGGGGTCGTTGCACAGAAAGATCTCGTGGTACTCGTACGTCGGCTGCAGGGTCGTGGTCCACCTGCCCCCGTCGGTGACGGCGAGCGAAACGCCTCTCCGCGGCGGTTCAACGTCCAGGACCGAGAGCAGGAGAAAGATGTTCGACGAGACGAGCGCCCTCCCCGGCTCGAGGATCAGCGACGGAATGGGCAGCCGGTGCCGGCCGCAAAAAGATTCGACCGCCCCGGAGATCCGTTCGGCGAACTCCGCGAACGTGGCCTGGCGCCCGGGCTCGGGTGGAGAGGGAAGCCGCCCGAATCCGATGTAGCGAAGGAACTCGAGCGAGGTGAACTCGCGCGCGGTCGCCGAGCCGTAGCCGCCGCCGAAGTCCAGCCAGCGTGTTTCCAGGCCCCGCTCTCGCGCGGCCAGGAGCGCGGGGCCGATGAGCTCGAAGACCCGCGCGTAGTCGGCGGCGATCTTGCAGCCAGTGCCGATATGAACGTGAACACCCTGGAAACGAAGGAAGGGATCGCGGCGGCAGAGATCGAAGGCGATACTGTGCTCGTCTTCCTTCATGTCGAGCCCGAAGACCGACCCACTCCGCGACGCCGCGGCGGTCGAAGCGCTCATCCCCTTGGGAACGAAGTCGGGATTGAGACGGAGGAGGAGCTTCGCCTCCTGGCCGAGATCGGCGCAGACCTCCGAGAGCCGCTCGAGCTCGAACATCGAGTCGACGACCACGAGCCCGACCCCGTCGGAGACGAGCCGCTCGAGGAAGCGTTTCGACTTGTGGGGGCCGTTGACGACGATATCCCCGGGGGCCGCTCCAAGACGCCGGGCCAGCCAGTACTCGTATTCGCTCATCACTTCTGGCTTGGCGCCGGATTGCAGAATCATCTCCACCACCGCCGGCACCCCGTTGCACTTGAGCGCGTAGCACGGCAGGACTTCCGCGGGGTAGCGTTCGCGAAACGCCCGGATGTACTCTCCGACCGAGTCCCGCAGCCGCCGTTCGTGAACGACGTGGACCGGAGTCCCGTAGGTTTCCGCCACACTCGATGTGGAGCACCCGTCGACGACCAAGCCCCCGTCCAGGCCCTCGGCAAGCCCCCAGTCCTCGATGCGCAGGCTCACGTCATTCCACCGGCCCTTGCACTCGGGAGGAGCGAAACATTGCCCCCATCGATAGGCGCAAGTATATATATTGGCCCCGGCCGAAACCGCGGTTTCACCGTCCCATGCAGAGCGAGATACGAGCGCGCAGGGTTTTCGAGCGGCTCCTTTTCTCGACCTCCTGGGAGGATCCTCTCATGGACCTCGAAGCCTTCGGAATCCGCAGAGACGAGGACGTGGTCTTCGCCGTCACCAGCGGCGGGGACAAGGTTCTCAGCTTTCTGACCCGGTGCCCCGGAAAAATCGTCGCGCTCGACATGAACGCAACTCAGAACTACCTCCTCGAGCTGAAGATGGCCGGGATTCGCGCGCTCGGCCACGGGGACTATCTCGAGCTCCTCGGGGTGCGGTCTCCCTCCCGCGCGGAGCAGCTCTACCGCGCGGCCAGACCTCACCTCTCTCGCGACGCCGCAGCGTACTGGGACGAGAACGCCTCGATGCTCACCCGGGGGCTCCTGGGCCAGGGTCGCTTCGAGCGATATCTCGGGATGTTCCGCCATGCGCTTCGCTTCATCGAGGGAGAGCGGCGGGTCCGCACTCTCTTCACCTTCGAGCACCTGGAGGACCAGGCGGAGTTCTATCGCCGGGAATGGAACTCCGCGCGGTGGAAGCTCTTCTTCAAGCTCTTCTTCAGCAAGACGCTGCTCGCTGCGCTGGGCCTGGATCCGGCGTTCTTCAAGTACGTCGTCGAAAAGAGCGTGAGCAGGAATCTCTATCGGAAGGCGGAGCACGCGTTCAGCGAGATCCCCGTGCGAACGAACTATTTCATGGCTCAAATCCTCCTCGGGAGGTACCTCGACGAGGAGCAGGTCCCCCTCTACCTGCAAGCGCGGCATTTCGATACCCTTCGGCAGAACCTCGATCGGATCGAGATTCACCACGGCGATGCCGAAGGGTTCTTCGCCGAACGTCCGCCCCGGTCCATCGACAAGTTCGATTTCACCAACATCTTCGAATGGATGGCGGAGGATGCGTTCGAGAAGCTGCTTCGGTCGGCCGTGCGCTGCGCGAAGCCGGGAGCGGTGATGACCTATCGCAATACGCTGGTGCCGCGCAGCCACCCCTCGAGCATGGACGATATCGTAATCAGCGACCGGGAGCTCGCGCGGAAGCTCCTGTTCCAGGACCGGTCGTTCTTCTACTCGGATTTCATCATCGAGAGAGTCCGGACGGGGGAACCGAGGCACTCATGAAGCAAGGAGAGGTCGACATGCGCGTCGGAGGGAACGAAGGTGAAGTGGGTTGGGCGACCGTCATCGACGGACTGAACGAGGTCTCGCGCAAGATCTACTTTCTCCTCCTGGAACATCTGAGGGACCTGGGTCTGTTCGACGAGCTCGACTCCAGCGAAGCGATGGTGACCGCGCTCCGAGAGCGGCTCGGTGTTCCCGCGGAGGTGGAGCACCGCTTCGTCGTCGCCCTCCGGGGCCTTCGGGCCATCGGCGTCCTCGAGCTCGACGAAGAGAAGGTCCGGCGATGCCACGTCGAGCCGGAGCCGCGACCGATCGACGAAGGCCTGATCTCGACGGTTTTCGGGCCCGCGATCGGAGCGTATCTGAAGATCTATCAGGAGCGGCGTCTGTTCGATCCCGGCTTCGCGCTGACCTTCGCCGGTGAGCAGTCAGCACTCTGGGAGGGATTGCTCAATGCCCCCATCAACACCGTGGGAGGGGATCAAGCGGTCACCTGGATTGGCAAGGCCGGCGGCCGGGTCCTGGAACTGGCCTTCGGGCCGGGACGCACCATACCCCAGCTCCTCGAGCGGATCGGGGAGGGCGGAGAGCTCGAAGGCGTCGACAGTTCGCGATACTACGTGGAGCGGGCGCGGGAGCTCTATCGAGAGATCTCGTCCGTTCGCCTCCGTGAGGCCGACATCAACGAGGGGCTTTCGTATTTCGAGAACGCCGTGTTCGATGGCGTGATGTTCATGGGCGCTCTGCAGTTCGTCAAAGATCCTCCGACCTTGCTACGCGAGCTCGGAAGAATTCTTCGGCTTCGCGGAAAGCTCGTGCTCGGGGCCTTCCACACGGACAAACCCTGTTTCGCCAACCCCGCCCTGCACCTGCACATGAATCTCTTCGACCCGCCCGCGTTCGAGTATCCCGTGGAAAAGGTCAAGCGCTGGCTATGGGAGGCGGGATTCGAGACCAATATCTGCGTGGAGTTCGGCAGCTATTGCTCCCTGTACGCCGAGAAATTGCCCGATGTGCTCTCGGTTGCGTAACCGAACCTAGCGTGGGACGACGGGGATCAACACCCGGGAAGGCCGTTCCCGGTCGTGATAGACGGTCTGCTCGGCGACGATTCCCTTCGTTTCCAGCCCAATCCGGCCGCCGGTGTTCAGGTTGCGATCGAACTTGGGAAAGGCACTCGAGGAGATCTCGAGCCGCAGACGGTGGCCCTCGCTCAGCAAGACGCACGTCGACCAGGCGTCGATATCGTACGACTCCACCCGCCCCGGCTCGAGAAAGCTTTCCTCTTCCATCGACCGCCGGTAGCGGGCGCGCACGATGCCGTCGTTGAGCCTCTGCGCGAACCCGCCGGGGTGGACGTCCAAGACCTTCGCCGTGAAGTCCGTATCGCGGGCGGAAGAGGCGGCGTGGAGCGTTACCTTCAAGGGCCCGCAGACCTCGAGGGGCTCGGTCAGAAGCGCCGTGGAGTAGACGAGAACGTCGTCGCGCCGTTCGACCGCGCGGTAATCGTCCGGACCTCCCACCTGTGAGAAATTCGGCTCGGTGATGAAGGGAACGGCGTCCTCGGGATCGTACCGGAACCTGTCGGCCGGCTCGTTTCCGGGTGCTACCGTATCGAGCCGCCCGTCTCCGAAGAGACTGTTGGCCCGTCCGCCGCTATGGAGGAAGTACTCGACGTATCGCGTCCGCCCAATCGGCCATTCGTTCTCGGTTCGCCACCGGTTCTCGCCCATCACGAAGATCCGGACCCGGGAATCGGAATCGACGCCGTTGTCCTCCCCTTTCAGCCAGTGGTCGAACCATCGCAGCTGCACGGCATCGAAGTCGATGAGCGCCTCCGGACCGAAGTCGACGTCGCCCAGGCGGCGCGACGTGTTCACCCGATGCCCCCAGGGACCGATGAGGAGCCACTGCTTCTCGCGCGCGTCTCTGGCCGCGGCCCGCGTGGTCAGGTTCACGTAGTTCTCCGTCGTTCCTACCAGCACGTCGTCGTACCAGCCGCTCACGTGCAGGATGGGCACCGTGGCGTCGAGGAGCTGGTCTTGATAGGACTGCTCCTTCCAATAGTCGTCCAGGGTCGGATGATCGAACCAATCCCTCCAGGCTCGAATCCGGCGCCCGAAGCCTTCGTCCATGTCTCGAAGGGGGAGGGACCGATAGACCTTCATGAGGTCGATATGGGATGTATCCTGCAGAGTCTTTCCCGAGATGTAGGCGAGCCAGGAAACGGTGGTGGGGCCGTAGGCCCCGTGCTGGATGGGAAAGTTCCTCGTGGGATCCGGCGGGGTCACGATGGAGATCATCGCCGCGAGGTGGGGATTTCGAAGGCCCGCGGGGTAGACCTGAGTCCATCCCAGATAGGAGCCGCCCGTCGTTCCGACTTTCCCGCTCGACCAGGGCGCGGTCCCGCACCACGTCTGGGTGTCATAGCCATCCTCCGCCTCGTGAATCAGCGGGTAGAACTCGCCATCGGACTCGCCCCTGCCCCGCACGTCCTGGACGACGTAGACGTATCCCCGCGACGCCCAGAAGAGTCCCTGCTGCGCGTAGCCGGGGCTGGCGTTGTCGTAGGGAGTGCGCACCAGAACCACGGGAAACCGTCCGGGAGCGTCGGGACGGAACACGTCGGCGGAGAGGCTCACGCCGTCCCGCATCGTCTGGCGCTGGTCGTACTCGATCTTGACCGCGTAGGTGTCCGCTCCCTCGGCCGCGATCGAAGGGAGCATCAGCGCCGCCAGAGCCAGAACTCGTCGACTGGGTTTCATGGCTTAAACTACCGCGGTGAAAGCGTGGGACGCCATCGGCATCGGGCTCGCCGTCCGCGACGTGAGCGTTCTTCTGGATCGCTACCCGAAGCCCGACGAGAAGATGCGCGCCCGGGAGCTCCACGAGTCCGGGGGCGGCCCCGCCCCGACGGCGCTGGTGACCCTCGCCCGCCTCGGACGAAAAACGGCGCTCTCTGCGACCGTGGGCGACGACGCGGTGGGACGATTCCTCCTCGAGGGCCTCGTCCGGGAGAACGTCGACGTGAGCGCGGTCGCGGTGAGACCGGACTTCGAATCCCCCACGAGCGTCATTCTCGTCGAGAACGGCCGGCGGACGATCTTCGAGCCGCCGCGCGGCGTCGACTTCCCCCTCGAGTGGAGCGATGTCCGGAAGCTCCCCCTCGAGGAGGCGTCGGCCCTCCTCGTCGACGCGCGAGTGGTCGAGGTCCAGACGCGAGCCGCAAGGACCGTCCGCGAGGCCGGCGGGCTCGTGGTTCTCGACTGCGGGCATCCCCGGGCCGGTGTGGACGAGCTCATCGCCCTGACCGATGTCGCGATCTTCGCCCATACCTACCCCGCGGCTCTGCATGGAGCGGACGTCGACGTCCGTGCGTTCCTCGCGAGCGTGCAGAGGAGACTCCCGCGGTCCGGGCCCGCGATCGCGGGGGTCACGCTCGGCGCCCGGGGATGCGCCATGCTCAGCCGCGAAGACGACTTCTTTGAGTACGAAGCTCCGGCGGTCCAGGCGGTCGATACCACCGGCGCGGGGGACGTGTTCCACGGGGCGTTCCTCCACGCGTTCCTGAAGACCGGCTCCGTCGAGAC
The DNA here is from genome assembly GCA_963716925.1 of uncultured Acidobacteriota bacterium. Lineage (GTDB taxonomy): Bacteria > Acidobacteriota > Vicinamibacteria > Marinacidobacterales > SMYC01 > DAISKN01. Next base: position 593,003 of record CAVQUX010000010.1, read on the forward strand.
CTCCGCCCGGTTCGCGAACGTGACCGCCGCTCGCAAATGCGAGGGGATGACGGGGAGAGCGCCGATTCCCGCGGAGGAGGAGATATGGCGCTTGGCCCGGCGCTGACCCTCACCGCCGCCATCCTCCTGCAGACCGACGAGTGCAAGACGACCGATACCGTCGCCGGGGACGATGTCGAGTATGTCCGACTCGTGAACCTCTACCGGGACGGCCATCGCAAGGACGCCGTCCGCGAGCTCAGGAACCGGGACGCTGCGGACGTCAATCGGCTCATTCGACGCGATGCGCCCGGGATGACGGACAGCTGCCTCGAGGCCGCGACCCTTCTCGAGACCGAGCTCGGAATCGACCTCGCGCAACGCTCTCGATGGGCAGGATGCGGATCGGAATTTCGACGAGGCCTGGCGGATCTCGCTCCTCGTCGAGCCGCCGGCAGAAGCGACTGCGTTTCCAGCGGGATTGGCTTCTCGCGGCGGGTCTCTTTCATCACCAGCTCATCTTCGTCAACCTGGCCGAAGAGGCCTTCCCGCGCGCGGCCGGCTTCCTCCGCAAAGCGGTCCGACTCTACCCGAACGACCCCGAAGTGCTCCTGGCTGCGGGCTCTATCCTCGAGTGGTCGGGCTCCCTTCGCGCGGGCGATCCCGACCACCTGAAGGAAGCCGAAGAAGCTCTATTCCCGCGCCCGTCGCCTTGCGCCGGCGGACCCCGAGATCCTCCTTCACCACGGCTGGGTCCTCGAGAAGCTGAAGAGGGAGGACGAAGCCGCGGCTCCCCTTCTCCGGGTGCTGGAGCTTCCGGCGAGGGAGGACATCGTCTACAGAAGTCGAATGGCCCTCGGTGGAATGGCCGAGCGGGACGGCCGGCTCGCGGAAGCGATCGGCCACTACGAAGCCGCCACGACGGCCATCCCCTCGTGGCAGGTCGCCTATCTCGCCCTCGGGCATGCCCTGCACTCGTCGGGCGCGCACGACCGGGCGCGTGAGGTGCTGGATCGGGCGCTGGCGATGCCGATGAAGACCGCCGACGAGACTCTCGGCGGGTGGTGGAGCTACGAGCTCGGGATCGCCCTTCGATTCGAGCCGCTGCTCGAGCGATTGCGCGCGGAGGTTTTGCGGTGAGCTCCGTCGCGCTCCTCCCGCTCCTCATCGCGGCGTCCCAGGAGCAGAGGCCCCTCTTCCGGGTATCGACCGAGGCGGTCCAGGTCGACGTGTTCGTGGGAGAAGACGGCCGGGCCGTCGCGGGGCTAGGAGCCTCGGACTTCGAGCTCTACGACGACGGCGAGCTTCAGGAGGTCGCGTCCGTCGCGGTAGCCGAAGTTCCTCTGAACGTCGTCCTGGTCCTCGACACCAGTGAAAGCGTCAAGGGCGAGACGCTCGAACAGCTTCGTCGGGCAGCGAAGGAATTCCTCGGGGAGCTGTCGACCGGGGATCGCGCCGCGCTCCTCACCTTCTCCCACCATCTGCGCCTCCGCTCCGCGCTCACCTCGGACGTGGGGCGTTTGAGCCAGGCCCTCGAGGAGGTCGAAGCCCTGGGGGGAACGGCGTGGCACGACGCTCTGTTCGCCGCCCTGGAGATGCTGGAGGTCGTCCGCGAAAGGCCGGTGGTACTTCTCTTCACCGACGGCGCCGACACCTATAGCTGGCTCCGCGAAGAACAGGTCGTGTCGCTCGCCAGCCGATCGAACGCGGTGGTCTACGCCGTCACCAGGGAGGAGAAGGCGGCGATCCCGAACCTCGGAACCACGAAGGCCCAGGAACGGTTCCGGCAGAATCGGCGGGAGCGCATCCGCCGCACGCGTCTGCTGCTCGACGTCACCCGGGAGAGTGGAGGAAGACTCGTAGAAACGGGCTCCTCCGACCGCCTGCAGGAAATCTTCCTCGAGATCCTCGCCGAGATGAAGACCCGTTACATTCTCACGTACTCGCCTCCGGCGCCGGTCCGGGACGGCTGGCACGACCTCGAAGTCCGGGTGAAGCGGAAGGGAGTGCGAGGTCCAGGCCCGCCGGGGCTACTACTACGGGCCGCGTCCCTGACGGCTGAGGCTCACTTCTTCGGGATGCGGTACTTGTCGAGGGGCTCCCGATGGCACCCCTCGCAGGAGTGCGCGATGGTCTCGATCGAAGCCTGGAGGGCCTTCTCTTCGTTCTTTCCCGCGGCTTCGCGGGCCTTCTCCGCGCCCTCCTTCGCCATCCTCGCGAAGCCGGCGTATTTCTCGTCTCCTCGACCCTTCCAGTATTTCTCCACCTGATCGAACAACTGGGCGAGCTTCTCCGCCTCTTTCTCCACGTCCGATATCCGCCTTACTTCACGGTGCTTCTGGAGGACGGAGAACGAATGGTCGATCTCGTGCATCCGCTTCGCGTACTCCTTCTCGTCGGTGAAATCCTGACCGAAAAGAACCATCAACAAGAGCGCTGCCTTCATGACTCTTACCTCGACCTTCTCCGGATATCATAGACACAAATGATGAGAGTTGCCGCGCTCCACGCCTTTCTCGGCGGCTTGCTCGCCTCGAATGGGCTCGCCAATCCCCGAGAGACCGCACTCGACTGGATCTCCCGGAACGAGTCCTTCCTCGCGCGCACGGCCGACGATCTGTTCGAGCTCGCCGAGCCCGCGCATCGGGAGGTGAGAACTTCTTCCTATCTGAAGTCCGAGCTCCAGCGCGCGGGCTTCGACGTCGAGAGCGGCGTCGCCGGACTGCCGACGGCATTCGTCGCCAGTTACGGCCGCGGGGGGCCGATCGTGGGCATCGTCGCCCTTCTCGACGCCCTTCCGGGAAGAGACGGCGCCTGGCACGGGTGCGGCCATAACCTCATCGGTGCCGCAGACCTCGGAGCCGCGATCGCCGTGAAGGAGGCGCTCACATCGAATGGGCTCCCGGGCACCATTCGCTTCTACGGCGCGCCCGCCGAGGAGATCTATCACGGCGGGGTCTACATGGTGCGCGAAGGCCTCTTCGCAGATCTCGACGCGCTCCTCTTCTGGCATCCGTCCTCGTTAACCCTCGTCATCGGCCGAAGCGGCCTCGCCATGGACTCCGTTCGCTACGTTTTTCACGGGAGGGCCTCCGACGCGACCGATGCGAAAGACAAGGGTCGAAACGCGCTCGACGCCGCCTACGAGCTCGCGAGCCGCGCCCGCACGGGCTGGCCCGGAGGCGCGGTCGTGAACCACGTGATCCTCGAGGGCGGGGAGCTTCCGTCGGTCGTGCCGGAGAGAGCGACCACCTGGTACTTCCTCCACGGCCGCGATCGAGCGGTGGTCGAATCGCTTCGCGGGAGGATGGCATCGCTCGCCCGCGACTCCGCGACCCTGACCGGGACCGAGGTCGAAGAGCAGCTCCTGTCCTCGACAGGCCCGTGGCTCATCAACCGCGCGCTCGCCGAGCTGCTGCAGCGAAACCTCGTCGACGCCCTCCCGCTCTCCTTCAGCGACGAGCCGGTACCCATCAGCGACGACACCGCCGAAGCGAGCTGGGTCGCGCCGCGCGGAGGCTTTCTCGTCCAGGCGTTCGCCGAGGGCACGGCCTCCCACAGCCGGGAATGGAACGAGACCGCGACCTCGGACCTCGCCCGCCGGGGGACGATCCGGGCCGCTCGCGCGATCGCATCGAGCGCCGTGGAGCTCTTGACGGATGAGCGCCTGCTGAGAGTCGTGCGCAAGGAGTTCGAGAGCGCTACCGCGGGACGGAGCTACGTCTCACCGCTCCCCGCGGGAAAGGGGCCGTTCGACCATCTCCCGCGTCCGCACTGACCCGACGCGTGACGATGGAGGATCGACATCATCGAAAGCATCACGTCTCTTCGCATCCAGACGTAAAAAAAGGGGGTGAATTGCTTCACCCCCTCTCTCTCGATACCCCTGAGGAAGTCTTACTTCTTCTTCGCTGTCTTCTTCGCTGCCTTCTTCTTCTTCGCCATACTCTCACCTCCTCTCAACGGCTGGGATACCCGTCAAAAAAACGATTCCGTTTTCTGTCGGGTCATTCGGGAGACTGTCGGGAGACTGGCGCGCTCATCACACCGAGGGCACCACTCGATAGGTGGGTCGAAACTACATGTGCCTTGCAGACTGTCCGCTAACACTAGATGTAGGGTAAAGAGGTCCAACATGCGATGTCAAGCACTTTTTGGTCGAAAAGCGTATTTGGTCCTCGAGTCCCTCTTCATCGAAATGCTGTACCCGGGACGAGCGGGAGCGAGATAGCGACCCGCTTCGACGCGCACCGGGTCCTCGAAGTGCTCGTGCAGATGATCGACGTACTCGATCACTCGATCCTCCATGCTGCCGCTCACCGAGACGTAGTCGAAGAACGACAGATGCTGCACGTGCTCGCAGAGACCGACTCCGCCGGCATGAGGGCAGACCGCGACTCCGAACTTCGCCGCCATGAGGAGCACCGCGATGACCTCGTTCACTCCCCCGAGACGGCAGCTGTCGATCTGACAGTAGCGGATGGCCTGCGCCTGCAGGAGCTGCTTGAACATCACGCGGTTGTGGCAGTGCTCTCCGGTGGCGACGCCGATGGGGGCGAGGGCCCGGGCGATCCTCGCGTGCCCGAGAATATCGTCGGGGCTCGTAGGCTCTTCGATCCACCGCGGCTGGAAGCGTGCGAGAGGCTCCATGTGCGCGATCGCCTGGTCGACGTCCCACACCTGGTTCGCGTCCATCATCAACGAGCGGTCCCAACCGATCTCCTCGCGGATCAGGGCGGCGCGGCGCACGTCGTCCTCGACGGATCTCCCGACCTTCATCTTGAACGCCGAGAACCCCTGCGCGATGGCTTCGCGGCAGAGCGTTCGGATCTTCTCGTCCGGATAGCCGAGCCAGCCGACCGAGGTCGTGTACGCGGGATAGCCGCGTCTCAGGAGCTCTTCGATCCGCCGCTCCTTCGTCGGCTCCAGCTTTTGAAGAATCGCGAGCGCCTCCTCCGGAGTGAGGGCATCGGTGATGTATCGGAAGTCCACGGCGCGTACGACCTCTTCCGGGGACATCCCGGCCAGGAGTCTCCAGAGCGGTTTCCCCTCGGCTTTCGCCTGAAGGTCCCAGAGCGCGTTCACCACGGCCGCGGTCGCGAGGTGAACGACGCCTTTTTCGGGGCCGAGCCAACGGAGCTGGCTGTCGGATGTGAGCTCGCGCCAGAAGAGTCCCCAGTTGCCGGTGATCGAGGATAGGCTCCGGCCCACGACTTTAGCCGCCAGAGGCGCTTCAGCGGCGACCACCAGGTCGTTTCCCCTTCCGATGGTGAACGCGAGGCCGTGGCCCTCGAGACCTGCGGGAGAATCGGTCTCGAGGATCACGTAGGCCGCAGAGTAGTCCGGATCGGGGTTCATGGCGTCGGAGCCGTCGAGCGCCGTCGAGGTGGGAAAGCGGATGTCCTCCGTCGTGAACCCGGTGATCTTGATGTCTTCCATCAGTGCGCGCCTCGCTTTTCGCTCGGCTCGCTCCGCTCGGCAGGCTGCACACGTTCTTGCGGCAGCCTGCTACGCATCGAGCCTCCGATGGCGCCACCGATCGATGGCGACCGCGGCGATGATGATGACACCGGTCACGATTTCCTGCACCCAGTTGGGGAGCCCCATCTGGGCGGTGCCGGTGCGGATCACCGTCATGATGAACGCCCCCACGAGCGTTCCCAGGACGGTGCCCTCTCCCCCCGAGAGGCTTCCGCCGCCGATGACGACGGCGGCGATGACGTCGAGCTCGAGTCCGACCGCGACCGTCGGATCGCCGACGGTCAGCCGGGAGAACTGGAGCACCCCGGTGAGGCCGGCGAGCGCCCCCGAGAGAGTGTAGACGGCCACCTTCACCCGCTCGACTCCGACCCCGCAGAGCCGCGCGGTCTCCTCGTTCGATCCGATGGCGAAGAGGTGGGCCCCGAGCTTCGTATAGCGAAGGACGAACGCGGTCGCGAGCGCGAGAAACGCGAGGAGCCAGACCCCCGGGGGAACGATCATCCATCTCCGGTCGGGGGGAAGCGAGGAGAGGAGATCGACGAGCCAGGTCATGGGAGCGTCGACCTTCTGTTCCTTCCCGAGGCCCTTGGCCGCGCCTCGGACCAGGAGGAGCATTCCCAGAGTCACGATGAAGGGCGCCACGCGAAGGCGGGTGATGAGCGTGCCGCTCACGAGGCCACAGAGGGCCCCAGCGAAAGCGGCGGCCGCGACCGCGATGAGAGGCCCACCGTATCCGCCGTTGAGAGTCAGGGCGACGACGACGGACGCGAGCGCGACGATCGAGCCGACGGAGAGGTCGATTCCTCCGGAGACGATCACCATCGTCATGCCGAGGGCCGCCGTCCCGACGATCGCCGTCTGCCGGGCGATGGTCTCGAGGGTCCGGGTGGTGGCGAAAGCCTCCGGCCCCACGAGCGCGAAGAAGAGATAGACGATTCCGAGGCCGAGGAGCGGACCGAGCCGCTTCAAACGGCGGCCCTCGCGAGGAGACTCTCCTCGGTGGCTTCCTCCGCCGGCACCGCGCCGAGGAGCTCACCCCGGCGCATGACGGCGATTCGATCCGCGACACCCAGGAGCTCCGGCAGATAACTGCTCACGAACAGGATGGCCTTGCCTCGCTGAGCGAGCTCGTCGATGAGGCGATACACGGAAGCCTTGCTTCCGACGTCGATGCCGCGCGTCGGCTCGTCGAGGAGGAGCACGTCGAGGTCGTGGTAGAGAAGGCGCGCGAGCGCGACCTTCTGCTGGTTTCCTCCCGAGAGCTCGGAGACCTTCTGCCGGGGGCCGCGGCACTGGATGCCGAGAGAGTCGATCCACGTCTTCGCGGCGGCCTCCATGCGACGGGGAAGGACGAGCCCGAGGGGGCCGAGACCCTCGAGCCGGGTGAGCGTGAGGTTCTCGCCGACGGAACGGATGGCGGCGAGGCCCTCGCGCTTTCGGTCCTCGCTCAGCAGCCCCGCGCCCTGGCGAAGCCGCTCCCTCGCCGCCGCCGGACCGACGAAGGCGCCGACGCGGACTCTTCCCGAGCGTACCGGGTCGAGTCCGAAGATGGCGCGCACCATCTCGGTGCGCCCGGCTCCCATCAACCCCGCGATTCCGAGCACCTCGCCGCGACGGAGCTCGAAGCTCGCGGAGCGCGGCAAGCGGCGTCCAGCGAGCTCCTCGACCGCGAGGACCACCTCTCCCCGCCCGCGTTTCGAGCGCGGGAACATCTCCTGGATGTCCCGCCCGACCATGAGCCGGACGATCTCCTGGACGGAAGCGCCCTCGATCCTCCCCTCCCCCACGGAGCGGCCGTCCCGAAGCACGGTATAGGTTTCCGCGATCTCGAAGACCTCCTCGAGGAAGTGGGAGATGTAGATGATCGAAAGACCGCGCTCCGCGAGCCGCCGAATGAGACGGAAGAGCCGCTCCACGTCGAGACGCGAGAGACTGCTGGTGGGCTCGTCCAGGATGAGCACCCGGGCGTCGCGGAGAAGTGCCCGGGCGATCTCGACGATCTGCTGCTCCGCGATGGAAAGCGACCCCAGGCGGGCGTCCGGGGGAATGTCCCGGTGCTCGAGAGAGGAGAGCGCCTCTCGAGCCCGCTCCCTCATCTCCGAGCGCCGGAGGACTCCGAAGCGGCACGACTCCATTCCGAGGAAAAGGTTCTCCGCAACCGAAAGGTGGGACGCGAGCGCGAGCTCCTGATGGACCATGGAAACCCCGGCCTCGCGCGCGGCGCCGGGGCCCGAGGGACGGTAGGGCTCTCCGCCGAGGAGGATCTCCCCCTCGTCGGGCGGGAAGACTCCCGAGAGGAGCTTCATCAGCGTCGACTTGCCGGCGCCGTTCTCTCCCACGAGAGCGCGGATTTCCCCCGCAGCCACTCCGAAGTCGACTCCGGCGACGGCGAGCGTCGAGCCGAATCGTTTGACCAGGCCCCGGGTCTCGAGGACCTTCGGCACTATTTCAGCCATCGATCGATGTCGGGCCGAAGAAGCTCCGCATTCCTGGGGTCGTTCATGTTGTCCCGGGTGACGAGCGTGACGCCGGTGTCGATGCGCGCCGGCACCTCATCGCCGCGGAGGTGGGAGACCATGGTCTTGACCCCGAGGTAAGCCATGTTGACCGGGTCTTGAAGGACGAGGGCGTCGAACTCCCCGTTCTGAAGCGCGCGCACCATCTGCTCCGAGGCGTCGAATCCGACGAGGACCACCTTCCCCGCGAGACCCGAGTCCTGGAGCGCGCGCAGCATCCCGAAGGACGAGCTCTCGTTGGGGCAGTAGATACCGTCGACGCCGAGACTCCCATCTTCGGATTTGAAGCGAGCGAGAAGGTTCTCGCTCGCCTGGTAGGCGGTCTCGGCGGTGGCCCCGGCGTACTGGTTCGAGCTCGCGACCTCGAGCCCCGGGTTCTCGGACAGGACGTCGAGGAAGCCTCGCTCGCGCTCCATGGTGCTGGCCGAGCCCTCCATGTAGCGCAGGAGAATGACCTTTCCCTTTCCCTGGAGCCTCTCGACCATCCGCTCTCCCGCGAGCCGGCCCCCCTTGTAGTTGTCGGTCGCTACGAAGCTCACGTAGTCCTCGCTATCGAGGCCGGAGTCGATGATGACCACCGGAATCCCGGCGCGCATCGCGTCCGTGACCGGAAGGCGAAGAGCCTTGTCGTCCGTGGGAGCGAGGACGATTCCCGAGACCCCGCGGCTCACGAAGGTCTCGACCTCCGCGATCTGTGCGTCGCGGTCGTCCTCCCGGGCCGGCCCTTTCCAGATCACTTCGACCCCGAGCTCGCGCGAGGCCTTGACCGCCCCCGCGTGGATGGCCTTCCAGAAAGAGTGGCTGGTGCCCTTGGGGATCACGGCGATGACGATCTCCTCCTTCGTCGCGTCGGGCGGCGGAGCGCCGCCGCAAGCGCCGAGAAGAACGACGGGAACCACCAGAGCGAGGAACGCTTCGGTTTTCATCAGGGAGTAACCTCCAGAGCGTAGAAGTCGGCGGCGTTCCCGCCGAAGACGGCGTCTTTCTCGGCGGACGACAGCGGGTGCAGGAAGTCGTCGACGATCTCGACCACTTCCTCATAGCGCGCGGCCACGGTCGCGACCGGCCAGTCCGAACCGAAGAGCAGCCTTCGAGAGCCGAAGGACTCGAGCACGATCTCGAGGTACAGTGCGAAGTCGGACTTCTTCCACCCGCTCCAATCCGCCTCGGTCACCATTCCCGAAACCTTGCAGTAGAGGTTCTCGAACTTCCCGAGCCTCCGGATCGAGGAGGCCCAGGGCTCGAGCTCGCCCTTCGCGATGGCGGGCTTTCCGATGTGGTCGAGAATGAGCCGGTGCTCGGGAAAGCGAGCGACGAAATCGACGACCGAGGGAAGTTGGCGATGGTAGACGAGGATGTCGTAAGTGAGATCCAGAATCCCGCAGGAGCTCGACTCCTCGAAGAAAGTCTTCCCGCACCAGGAACCGATCGTCGGGCTCGGCCTGGACCACGTGCCTCACGCCCCGGAAGCGCGGGTGATGGGAGAGCCGTTCGAGATCGCCGCGCGCTCCCGGTGAGCGCAAATCGACCCATCCCACCACCCCGCGGATGAAGTCGTGCTCCTCGGCGAGCCCGAGGAGATAGTCCGTCTCTTCCAGGCTCTGGCGGACCTGCACCGCCACCGAGCCATCGAACCCGTTCCGGCGGAGGATGGGCTCGAGGTCCTCCGGGTGGAAATCGCGCCGGATTCCGGCCATGCGCTCGTCGATCCAGTCGTACTCGCGCTCGCTGTAGGACCAGAAGTGTTGATGGGAGTCCAGGCGCATCGGGGCGCTATTATAAGATTGGGGCATGCGCGAACGACAATTCTTCCGACCGACGACTCTCATCGAGTCGCGGCGCCTCTCGAAGCGCCTGGGTCTGGACCTCACCATCGCGAGCGAGACGTTCCAGCACACCGGAAGCTTCAAGTTCCGGGCCGCGTACAACGTCGCCGCGAACGTGGACGCCCCCTCGATCCTCACGGCGTCTTCGGGCAACTTCGGCCAGGCGCTCGCCTATGCCTGCAGCCTGCTCTCGAAGAAGGCGATCGTGGTGATGCCCGAGACCTCCGCCCGGGTGAAGATGGACGCGGTGCGCGAGCACGGCGGCACGGTCGAGCCGGTGGACGTCCGCGTCAAGAGCCGGGCGGAGCGGGTCGCGGAGCTTCACCTTCAGCATCCCGAGGCCTTCGTCGCCAGCGCCTACGATCACCCGCTGGTCATCGAGGGAAATGCCACCCTCGGCCGTGAGATGGCGCCTCTCGATTTCGACGTCGTCGTCGTCGCCGTCGGAGGCGGAGGTCTGAGCTCGGGCATCATTCAGGGGCTTCGCGCGGCCGGCAACCGGAAGACCCAGGTAGTCGGCGCCGAGCCCCTTCTCGGCAACGACGCCGCGCGCTCTCTCTCCGCCGGACACATCGTGAAGAACGAAACAGAGCCACAGACCCTCGCGGACGGAGCGCGCACGGTGAGCCTCGGCGAGCACAACTGGGCGATCCTGAAAGACGGGATCGAGTCCATCGTGGAGGTGCCCGAGGAGAACATCGCCGAAGCGGTCCGGCTCCTGTTCTCGCTCGCGAACCTCAAAGCAGAGCCCACGGGCGCTCTCGGCGTAGGAGCGCTGCTGACCGACCCGGGGCGCTTCCAGGGCCGACGGGTGTGCGCCGTCGTGACCGGCGGAAACGTCGATCCGGAGGTTTTCCGCCGCCTGATCGCCGGATAGAGGCGTGCCTCCCGAGATCCTCGACCCCGGCATCGAGCTCATCCGCTATCTCTCCCAGTACCGCGGGCCCTGGGTGACCGCCGTACTCCTCGCGTTCTCGGGCATGGGCTCCACCCTCGGGTACCTCCTTCTGTTCTGCATGCTCTGGTGGGGCGTTTCCTGGAAGCTCGGCGCGCGGCTCTTCGCTGCTCTCGTCCTCAGCGTATACCTCAACGCCGTCATCAAGGACTGGGTGGCGCAGCCCCGGCCCTTCGAGTACGCCGCCGTCGCAAGCGTCACCCGGCCGGACGAGTTCGGATTTCCGAGCGGCCACGCCCAGCACGCCGCGCTCGTCTGGAGCGTTCTCGCGGCGCACTTCCGGAAGCGCTGGTTCACTCTCCTCGCGGCCTCGATGGCTTTCTTCATCGGATATTCCCGGGTGCATCTCGGAGTTCATTTCCCGAGCGACGTCTTCGGCGGATGGATGCTCGGCGGGATTCTTGCCTTTGCCTACTTGCGATGGTCCGGACCCGCGATCGATTGGGCGAGCCGTCTTTCCTTCCAGAGACAGATCCTCCTCGCGCTCTCCGTCCCCATGGTCCTCACGGCCCTCCACGGGACTCGCGGCACGGCGATGGCTCTCGGAGCCCTCGCGGGGGCGCTCTCGGGTCTCGCGCTCGCTCGCCGCCAACGCCTCTACGCCGACGAAGAACCCGCGCCGAGCCGCCGGCAGCGGCTCCTCGTGGGTCTCATCGGACTTCCGCTTCTGTACCTCGCGCTCCGGGCCCTCTCGCCTTCCGAGGGGGCCCGGCTCTACTATCTGTCGCTATGGATACGATTCGCCACGATTGGCCTCTGGGTCAGCTATCTCGTCCCGAAGCTCGTGGCCCTCGGGGCCCGGAGGGCCCCTCCTTCCCGAGCGGGAGCGAGCGAGGAGCGAGCGAGCACTGAAGGATGTCCGTGATGAAAACCTTGATGCTACTGCGGCACGCTAAATCGAGCTGGAAGGATTCGGAGATTCCCGACCCCGATCGCCCGTTGAACAAGCGAGGTAAGAAAACGGCCCCGGTTGTGGGGCGTCTCCTTCTGACCGAAGGTCTGGTGCCCGACCTCATCTTGTCGTCGACCGCGGTTCGAGCCCGAGACACCGCGAAAGCGGTGGCCGAGGCTTCGTCGTACGAGGGCCCGTTCGAGCTCCTCGACAGCCTCTACCTCGCGACTGCCGGAAAACTCTTGAGTGAGGCCCAGAGTCATACCCCCGATTCCGTCGGCCGCCTCCTGCTCGTCGGTCACAACCCGGGAATGGAGGACCTGGTCGAAATCCTGTCGGGAAAACGCGAAGCATTCCCGACAGCCGCCCTCGCGGTTTTCGAGATCGGAATCGACGGCTGGAAGGCGCTGGAGCTCGGGGTCGAGACGAAGCTGGTGAAGGTCTACCGCCCGAGGGAAATCGGCTGAGGCACGGGCGCTACTCTCTCAGCTTCTCCTCCAGGAGCTCGCTGGCGATGTCCATGAAGTCGCGCTCGGTGACGATTCCGATGAGCCGTCCGTCCTTCACCACCGGGAGCGAGCCGATCCCGCGCTCCTTCATGAGGAGGATCGCCGCGTGCGTCGTGGTCTCGGGCGCGACGGTGATCAGGTCGCGTTTCATCACGTCGCCGACCGGGATCGGCGACCCGCGCCTCCAGAGCTCGCCCTGGGCGAGGAGATGAATGAGCGAGCGGTAGGAAACGAGACCCACGAGACGGTGCTCGAGATCTTCGACGGGCACGTGGCGGATCTTCTCCCAGTCCATGAGGCTCGCCACCAGGTCGATGGGCTCGTCCTCCTGCACGGTGAAGAGGTCGGTGGACATGAACTGCTCCACCTTCGTGTAGTGGTCCTTCCACCCTCCGGCCTCATCGAGGGTGGCGAGGGTCCACGACGAGACCGGATTTCCCTTCTTCTGCTGGCGCACCAGAGACGCGGTGAGGGCGCTCATCCTCTCCGCCTCCGTTCCTTTCCCCTTCATGCTGGCGAGCGAGAGGTGGAACCACTGCGATCCGGTCTGTTTGGTGCGCACGCGTTCCTCCACCACTCCGAGGTAGAGATCGACGTCCTCCGCCGCGATGCCGCCTCCCAGTAGCCCGGCGCGCGCGAGGGGGATGAGCTCGTTCAGAAGCAGGTCACCCGCGGGGACTTCCTTTCCCTCGAGCCACATCAGGCCGGAGGCGAGCCCGTTTCGCGCCGCGGCTGTGAAATTCGAATGGGCGTGCTCGAAATCGATGAGCCGGGTGATGTCCTCGACCTCGCGCGAGAGCGCGCAGATCAGACCGAACCAGAGGGCGCCGTTCGCCACCTCGTCTCGAATCGTGGGTCCCGACGGGATGTAGCGGTTCTCGATGCGGAGGTGCGGCTTTCCTTCGGTGATCCCGTAGCAGGGGCGATTCCATCGGTAGACGGTGCCGTTGTGGAGCCTCAGCGCCTTCAGCTGCGGCACTTTCCCCTGGCGCAGCAGCGCGAACGGGTCCTCGTCGAGGTCGCCGCCGATCAGGATCTTGAACCGGGCGATGTCCTCCTGGAAGAGCTCGACCACCGACTCGTGGACCCAGTCCCGGCCGAAGCTCACCCGGGGCTGTCTCTCTCTGAGGTGATGGCTCGAGCTCCGGGTGTCGACCGCCTGCTGGAAGAGCGCGATCCGCGTCTCGCGCCAGAGGCGGCGCCCGAAGAGGAGCGGCGAGTTCGTCGCCGCCGAGAGCACGGGCCCGGCGACGGCCTGCGCGATGTTGTAGAGCTTCGCGAACTCCTTCGCCCCCACCTGGAAGTGGACCTGGAAGCTCGTGTTGCAGGACTCCACCATGACCGAGTCGTGCTTCACGATGAGCTCGTCGATGCCCTTGATCTGGAACTCGTAGGCCCCGCCGCGCAGGCGATTCATCGCCTGGTTCAGCGCGAAATAGCGCGGCACCGGGGCCATGTTCTCGAGCCCCAGGTCGGATTTCCGGAGCGTGGGGAGAATGCCCACGAGAGCGATCTCGGCGCCGAGATCGGCGGCGCTGGCGCGCGCCTGGTCGACGAGGGTCGAGAGCTGCCGCTCCATGTCCGACAGGCACTTTCCCCCGAAGGAAAGGGGCTCCATGTTCGCCTCGAGGTTGAACTGCGCGAGCTCGGTGGTGAAGTGGGGGTCCTTCAACGCCTGGAGCATCTCCATCACGAGGGGAGCGGGCCGGAAGCCCGGACCCACGAGGAACATCTCCTGCTCGGCGCCGATGCGCCGGACGTCCGCCTCGATGAGCCCCTCCTCGACCATCATCTCGAGCGCCCGAAGGTCGTCGAGGAGGTTCCTCAGGAACAGACGGAGCTTCTCGCCTCCGATTCCGTCTTGAACTTGCTGGTTCCCCATCGGATTCCTTCGATCGCGGGCATTCTACGCTATATCGACGTCTGCTGGCTCTGCCGGATCTTCACCATCGACTGCAGGAGCGACAGGACTACCGGGCCGAGCAGGAATCCGGCGGGGCCGAACGTGAGGAGCCCGCCCACCAGGCTGAGGAACGCGAGGAAGGTATGGATTTGCGCGGTCCCGTGGAGGAGGAGCGGCTTGATCACGTTGTCGATGAGGCTGATGACGAACGTTCCATACAGGATGAGACCGACACCCTGCCACACCGAGTTCGCGAAAAGGACATAAAGGGCGGCGGGCAGCCAGACCAGAGGCGCACCCACGCCGGGGATCGTAGCGCCGAAGATCAGCATCGTTCCCCAGAAGAAGGGCGAGGGCACGCCGAATATCCAGAACCCGAGAACGGCGAGGAGTCCCTGGGCCACCGGCACCACCACCATGGCGTAGAGGACGCCCTTCACCGTGCGGCCGACGCTCTGGAACATCTCTTCCCGCTCAGGCTCGGAGAACGGCAGGAGCCCCACCATCCCTGCGGCAAAGCGCTTCCCATCTCTCAGGAAGAAGAACATCCCGAGAAGAAACAGGATCAGATAGAGAACCGCGGTCGTGACGCTCGCGAGCGCGGACTGAACGAGGTGGTTCACTCCCGCGGCAAGGCTCGTAAGAATGGGTGCGATCCGCGCAAGAGCTCCATCCAGAGACGTGGCCCCGAAGTACTCCTGAAGAGAGCGCAGCCACGGGAACCGCTCGGGAAGTTCGCGGATCCAAAGCTCGGAGAGCGCGCCAGGCTCCAGGGGTACCCGCATCCGCTCGTAGACTTCGATCGCCTGCCTCACGAGGATGATGCCGTAGGACGCGATGGGCACCAGAATGAGGACGGCAATCACGGCGGTCGCGAGCCCGGCGGCAAGCGAGCGCCTTCCATTGAGCCCGGCGGAAAGGCGCTCGAAGAGAGGGCTCAGCAGAACCGCGATCGAAGCCGCCGTCGCCAGGGTCACGAGGAAGTAGCGAACCATCCAGAGGTTCAGGGCGACGGCCACCAGAAAGAAGACGAGGTAGGAGCGCCGCGCGGTGTCGGTCATTACTTAATGCTCGCTCCGCTCTTCGCTCCGCTCGCTCCCCGCGCTCCTCGCGCGGGGAAGATCGGGCCCTCCGGGCCCCGCCGCTCCGCTCTTCGCTCCGCTCGCTCCCCGCGCTCCTCGCGCGGGGAAGATCGGGCCCTCCGGGCCCCGCCGCTCCGCTCTTCGCTCCGCTCGCTCCCCGCGCTCCTCGCGCGGGGAAGATCGGGCCCTCCCGCCAAGGTCCTTCCGCCTTCGCCCTCCGGGCTTCGGCGGGACCTCGCCGAAGCTCCGCGAAGGCGGCCGGGCCCGGCTGCTCGCTTCGTACATGATGCCAGTGAGTATAGAATGGCGTCATCGAAAAAGGAGGAATCTATGGCCAGTGACAATGGCGGCGGCAATTTCCTCGCAGGGTTCCTGGTAGGCGCCACGCTCGGTGCCATCGCGGCGCTCCTGCTCGCGCCCAAGTCGGGAAGAGAGCTGAGAGAATCACTGACCGAGGAGGGCAAGAAGCTCAGGGACCGCGCGGTGGACGAGGGCCGAAGGTTCGTGGAGAAGGCCGAGATGCCCGAAGCGGTTCGGAAGGCGGCGAAGAGCGTCAAAGAAGCTCTCACCTGATGTCCGACATACCACAGTCCGATACAGGCGACGAAGAAGCTCCCGCGCGCACGACGCTGGGATTGGCGCGCGACGTCGTTTTGTCCGTCACCCACATGGTGGAGGATTCGGCGGAGCTGGTATCGGCGAC
Organism: uncultured Acidobacteriota bacterium; assembly: GCA_963716925.1. Lineage (GTDB taxonomy): Bacteria > Acidobacteriota > Vicinamibacteria > Marinacidobacterales > SMYC01 > DAISKN01. Next base: position 608,849 of record CAVQUX010000010.1, read on the forward strand.
GGTACGCGAGGAGCTGGACCGGTTCCGCGCCGAGATGGCGCGGGGCGCGATGTCGGCGATCGCCGTCGTCGTCGGCGGGTCTCTCCTGACTGCAGGCCTTGCGATGTACCTCCGAGAGCTCGTCGGCAGCTGGGCGTTGACTCTTTGCCTGTTCGGCGCGTTCTACCTCGCGATCGCCGCCGTACTCCAGATGAGGTCCAAATGAGCGGAGAACGCCGGAGCGTGAAAGAGATCCGGAGCTCCCTCTGGGAGACGAGGAACCGTCTGGATCGCGACCTGGAGGAGCTCGACGTCCGACTCCACCACGACTTGAACCCGAAGGAGATCTTCGCCAGACATCCCGCGCTCTTCGGGGTGGCGGGGGCCGTCCTCGGTTTCATCCTCATCCGCCATCCAGCGATCCTGACGCGAGGCCTCGTTCGTGCGGCGCAGGTGAGCGCCCCGTTTCTGGTGAAAGCGCTCCTGAAAAAGACTTGAACGTCTCGGGAAATCCAGCGAACCCCGTAGAACCGGCAGCCCTGCGGCGCATCATCCTCGAACAGTCGAAGCGCGCCAACGTGGGGCATATCGGCTCCGCCCTCTCGGTCGCCGATATTCTGGCGGCGCTCTATTCGGGAATCCTCCGCATCGAAAGGCCCGACGATCCCGAACGAGACCGGTTCATTCTTTCGAAAGGGCATGCGGCGCTCGCGCTCTACGCCGCCCTCCACCTGCGAGGCCTCCTCGATGCCGCGACCCTCGACACGTATTGCGGAGATGGAACCCTCCTGGGAGTGCACCCCGAGCCCGCGCTCCGCGGGGTCGATTTTGCGACGGGCTCGCTCGGCCACGGGCTTTCGATCGGGGCGGGAGCGGCGCTCGGAGCGCGACTCGAAGGCTCGTCCCGGCGGGCTTTCGTGCTGGTGAGCGACGCCGAGCTCGGGGAGGGCTCCCTCTGGGAAGCGGTGATGTTCGCGGCGCACCACCGGCTTTCGAACCTCGTGGCCATCGTCGACTGGAACGGCCAGCAGGCCCTGGGCTACACCGAGGACGTGCTCTCGCTTCGAGGTCTCCCGGAACGCTTCCGCTCCTTCGGGTGGGAAGTTCAGGAGGTCGACGGCCACGACCCGGCAGCACTCGAGGGCGCGGTGAGCGGGCTCGATTTCGAAGGACCGCCGCACGCGCTTCTCGCCCACACGACGTTCGGCAAAGGCGTCTCGTTCATGGAGGGAAGAATCCACTGGCACTACTGGCCGATGTCCGACGGGGAGTACCGCCTCGCCCTCGAGCAGGTCTCGGCCGGGGGTGAAACGTGAGGGCGGCCTTCGCCACGACGCTCGCCGAGCTCGCGGAGCGCGACCAGCGCATCCTGCTCCTGACGGGCGACCTCGGCTACAGGGCGCTGGAGCCCTTCTCCGAGCGCTTCCCCCGCCGCTTCTTCAACGTGGGGGTCGCGGAGCAGAACATGGTGGGCCTCGCGACCGGCCTCGCGGAGTGCGGCTTCGTTCCGTTCGTCTACTCCATCGCCACGTTCGCCTCGCTTCGCGCCTACGAGTTCATCCGCAACGGTCCCGTGGCCCACGGTCTTCGGGTACGAATCGTCGGCGTCGGAGGAGGCTTCGATTACGGTTCGGCGGGACCGACTCACCACGGGCTCGAGGACGTGGGCGTGCTCCGGCTGCAGCCCGGTCTGACGGTAGTCGCTCCCGCGGACTGCGAACAGACCCGTTCCATCCTGCGCGACACCTGGGATCGGCCGGGACCGTTCTACTACCGCCTGAGCAAGGACGACCGCCTGTCGGTTCGCGAGCTCGACGGACGATTCTCCCTCGGACGGTCGGAGGTCCTCAGGCGCGGAGGGGACATCCTGCTCCTGGTCGCGGGAAGCCTCGCCGCCGAAGCGCTGGCGGCCTCCGATGTCCTGAAGGAGATGGGAATCGACGCGACGCTGGCAGTGGTATCGACTTTGAACCCGGCTCCCGTCGATGACCTCCGTGGACGGCTCGAGGAGTTTCGACGACGTCCTGACGATCGAGGACCACTATGCCGCCGGCGGACTGGGGTCGATCGTGGCCGAGATCATCGCCGAGAGCGGGGCTCGATGCCGGCTGAAGCGACTGGGAGTGAAGGGGGGCCCGGATGGTCTCTCGGGAAGCCTTCCCTATCTCCTGAAGCGCCACGGGCTCTCGAGAGAGTCGATGGTCGCTGCGGCCGAGGCCGCGTTCCAGGCGCGGAAGCGCTCCGATTCATGACCGTGTCCCTCGTATCCATCGTCCTTCCGGTCAGAAACCAGGGGGACCACGTCGCGGAGGTCGTCGGGGAATACGAGGAGAGCCTCGCGCGGCTTCCGGTTCCGCACGAGGTCGTTCTCGTGGTGAACGGCTCGACCGACTCTTCGCTGTCCGTTTGTCGGGAGCTCGCGAGGACCAACCCCACCGTCCAGGTCCTGGAAAGCGTCCAAGGCGGCTGGGGACGGGCGGTCCTTCTGGGGCTCGAGTCCGCGCGGGGGGATCTGCTCTGCTACACGAACCTCGCGCGCACGCGCGCCGAGGACCTCACTCTGCTCCTCCTTTACGGCCTGATGCACCCCGACGTCGTCGTGAAGGCGAACCGCAAGATCCGCGACTCTCTCTACCGGCGTTTCGGCTCGCTGATCTACAACCTCGAGTGCCGCGCGCTCTTCGATCTCTCGTACTGGGACATCAACGGCACGCCCAAGGTCTTCCCCCGGTCGCTCGGAAAGCTGCTTACGCTCACCCGCAAGGACGACCTGGTCGACCTCGAGTTCCATATCGTCTGCCGCGACCAGGGCTACCGCGTCCTCGAGGTCCCGATCTTCTCGAACGTCCGCCACGGTGGAGAATCCACCACGAACCATCGCTCGGCGCTCGGTCTCTACTGGGGCGCGCTCTCGATGCGGCGCCGTCGTCCGCGGAAGCCGCAATGAGAGCACGCGAAGCCGCCTGGGCCCGGCATGACGCCGAGTGGCGCGACACGGCTCAGGTGGCGAGCCTATGGGCGGACGCGGGGAAGCTCGACCCCGCGCTTCTCCGCTTCCGCGCTCGCGGCGACTTCTGGGGTGTCCTGGACCGGCTCGAGGCGACGCTCCTCGTGACCCGCGAGTACGAGCACCTGGTCGTCGCGCTCACCGTGGAGGACGGACGTCCTCACGGGACTTTTCTTCGTCTTCCCCACCCCTCGGGCCTGGTCTACGACCGCGAGCGAAGAGTCCTGCACCTGGCTTCGACTCGGAACCCGAACCAGATCGTCGAGCTCCGTCCGGTCGCCGGTCCTCGCTGCCTCGTCCCGGTGAGTGCGCGCTTCTACCCCGGCCGCAGGTATCTCCACGATCTGGCCCTCATCGGCGGCGTGCTCCATGCGAACGCGGTCGGGCAGAACCTGGTGGTGCGCGTCGAGGCGTCGGGCAGGCTCATCGAGGCCTGGTGGCCGCGCTCGGTCGACACCGCGAAAGGACCGCTCCTCGATAGAAACCACATCCAGCTCAACTCCATCGCCGCGGGGAAGAACCTCGCCGAGTCCTTCTTCACGGCATCGACCGACGAGATCGGGCCGAGAAAACCGGGCCACCGCGATTTCCCCGTCGACGGCCGCGGCGTCGTTCTCTCGGGCCGAACGCGGGAGCCGATCGCGCGCGGGCTCACCCGTCCTCACTCCGCGCGGCTCCACGAAGGCAGGCTCTGGGTCGCGAACAGCGGGTACGGAGAGATCGGGCTCGTCGAAGACGGCCGCTACCGCGCCGTCACCCGCCTTCCCGGATGGACTCGCGGGCTCGCCTTCGCTTCCGGCGTCGCCTTCGCGGGGACCTCGAGGGTCATTCCGCGATTCTCCCGGTACGCCCCCGGACTCGACCTCGAGACCAGCCGCTGCGCTCTCCACGCCCTCGATGCCGCCTCGGGAAAAGTACTGGGAAGCCTCTCCTGGCCGGAGGGAAACCGAATCTTCGCCATCGACTGGGCTCCGCGGCGCTCGGTCTCCGGGCTGCCCTTCGGGGCGCGGCGGCGCGGCGACTCGAAGACTTCCAGGGACCTCTTCTACTCGTTTCAACTCGACGGAAAGGCCGGCTCATGACGGATCGTTTTCGATTTCTGCTCCTCTCGGCGATGTACGAGAACGGAGGCAATAGCACCCATCGATTCCTCGACGGTCACCCGCAGATGTTCGTCTACCCCTTCGAATCGCAGCTCGGGACCCGGCTGGTGAACGACCCGCTCACGTCCCTCTTCCCCGTGAAGTACCGCTGGCCGGTATTCGATCTCGAGGCATCCCCCGAGGCGGACTATCACGCCATCATCGACGAGGAATGCAAGGTGCGGGCGCGGACGCCGAAGGTCGGCAAGTTCCGGAGCGTGCCCTTCGATTTCTCCGACGAGGAGCGGAAGACGATCTACCTGGCGCACGTGGCCCGAAGCGGACGCTCGCGTGGAGCGAACGTCGAGGCCTTCTTCCGCGCCACCTTCGACGCCTGGAAGGACTACCGCCGCACCGGACGGGAGTCGGTCTACGTCGGCTACAGCCCGATCGTCGTGGTCGACGCCGAGAAAGTGCTGGCGGAGCTCCCCGATGCCCAGGTGCTGCACGTCGTGCGGAACCCCTGGTCCGCGTATGCCGACACCAAGAAGCGCCCGGTCCCGCTCTCGCTCCCGAGCTATCTCCTGTGCTGGACGCTGAACCAATACCACGCGCTCCTCTTCCGCGAGCGTCATCCAGGCCGGGTGCACATCGTGCGCTTCGAGGACGTCGTCGCCGGACCTCGCGCCGCGCTGCGCGGGTTGTGCGAGGCCCTCGGCGTCGAGGCGACCTCCTCTCTCGAGAAGCCGACGTTCAACGGCGAGCCGCTCCAGGAGGTCTACCCGTGGGGAACCATCCGATCCGCGACCCCGGAAGCGAACCGCGCCACGGCGCTCGAGCTCGACGCGAGTGAGCGTGAAGAGGTTCGCCACCGCGCCCGCCCGTATCTCGAGCCCTTTGGATATGAAGACTTCCTGGGAGGCTCCTCGTGAGGCCTTCCAATCTTTGCGTCCTTGCGTCTTTGCGTCCTTGCGTTCCTTCCCGGTCTTCGAAGCGCTGAGTTGGGGTGACGATGCGCGTTCTCGTGACCGGCGCCGCGGGGTTCGTGGGAGCCGTCCTGGCGCGCAGGCTGGTCGCGGACGGCCACGACGTCCACGCGCTGGTCCGTCCGGGGAGCGATCTCTGGCGCATTCAGGGAGCCGACGCGAGAGTCCACGAGGTCGATCTCGCGGACGAGCCCTCGCTCGGAGAGATCGTCGGCCGCATCCGTCCCCGCTGGATCTTTCACCTCGCGGCCCATGGCGCCTACCCCTCCCAGGCCGATTTCCGGGCGATGGTGCGGACCAACGTTCTCGGAACCATTCACCTGGTGGAGTCGTGTCTTCGCGTGGGATTCGAGGTTCTGGTCAATACCGGGAGCTCATCGGAGTATGGATTCGTCGATCATGCTCCGACCGAGGACGAGGAGCCTCGGCCGTCGAGCGACTACGCCGTGACCAAGCTCACCGCCACTCTCTACTGCCGGGCGGCCGCGGAGCGGAGCGGCCGCTCGATCTCGACGCTGCGGCTCTACTCGGTCTACGGTCCCTACGAAGAGCCCTCGAGGTTCGTGCCCCAGCTCCTGGTGCGAGGTCTGGAAGGAAAGCTCCCGCCTCTCGTCTCGCCCGAGATCGCGCGGGATTTCGTGTGCGTGGACGACGTCGTCGAGGCTTACGTCGCCGCTGCGAGCCGTCACGGCACCGAGCCCGGCGCGGTCTACAACGTGGGCACTGGAAGGCAGACGTCCATCCGAGAGGCGGTCGAAGTGGCGCGCCGGGCCTTCTCGCTGGACTCCGCCCCTGAATGGGGCACGATGCCAAACCGCGCCTGGGATACCTCGGTCTGGGTCGCCAACCCGAGCAAGATCGAAAGAGAGCTCGGATGGAAGCCGCAGACGTCATTCGAGGAGGGATTTTCTCGATTCATAGGCTGGCTATCCGAGGATCCGGGCCGGCTAGCCCTCTATCGCGAGCGCGCCGCCTCGAACCTGTCCCGCTTCTCGCAGAGCCGCCGGTAGGCCTCTTCGTCCCTGGGTCGGGCGCAGTCCCAACCCACCTTCTCCCAGTCGGGGTCGTCGGGGTCGAGCCCGATGCTCCGGATCGCTCCCGCCGGGCAGATGAAGAAGTGCTTCTTGTAAGGAAGGAGGTAGCCGCCCTCCTTGTCTCGGGCTCTTCTTGCCTTCTCATAGTCCGCGAACCAGAGGTTCAGATACTCTTCGAGGCGCGCGGGGTACCAGGAAGTGCCGCCGTCCATGGAGACAAGGTAGCAGGCACAACCGCCTTCGCAAAGAGTCGAGCCTCGCCTGCGTGTCCCGGCGCAGAGGGGTACGCGCTGCCTAGCCCTGGCGGGGCCGGCGCATTGCAAAAAGCCCGACGAGCGACAGTCCGACGAGCGCAAGAGTACCGGGCTCGGGAGTCGGCGTCGCGGCCACCGCGATGCGGAATACCAGCCATTCGTTGTGATCGAACCCCGGCGAGGTCGGGTCCGGATCGCCGTTGCTGCTGTACCAGACCCAGTATGCGGCGGGATCGATGTTGGGCCTCAGGCCCCAGGGCGCCGACCCGTTGATCGGACCGGCCGTAGTTCCTACCCAGCCGGAAGAGGAATTCCCTCCCGCGTTCGCGTCCAGAATCTCCTGCGTGAGAAGCGCCAGGTCCGACGCGCTGCCCGTATACGGCGCGGCGGGACCGAGTCCGGTTGCCATGACCTGCCACTGCGGATCGTTGCTGTAGAACGTGTACCCCGCGGCGAGGTTGTCGAATTGACCGAGGAACCCCTGGGCGACCGAGAGATCGGACGCGGTGACTACATAGATGTAGTTGTTGGTGGGGAGGTCGAAGTTATAGGTCTCCGTCGTTGGCCAGTCGAAGTCAGCGCCCACGAAGGTGGTAGCGGCAGTCCCCGTACCGACGAACAGCGCGTAGGAGTTGTCGACAGTTATGTTCACCTGGATCGGAACCGCCAGCGCCGGAACGCTCGTTGCGGCCACCAGCGCTACGAGCGCCGCACGAACCCAAGAGCTGCCTGACTTCGACATGAACGACTCTTTGGGAGACCGGTATTCCCGTGGACCCGCCAGGGTGACTTTCATCGATGCGGCCGGTTTCCCGAGAATGAAGGATTTGCAATATCGACGCCATCGGCTAAGGCATTCAGAATAAATATGTTACGGATTCGTAAACATCCGCTCCTGTAAGTCGAGTCGACACGCCGTTCCGTGATTCACTTCCAGGCCATGGCGGCGCGGCTCGCAAGTCACTGATGCAGCGAGAGTTCCATGCCAGCGCTGGATACCTCCCATCCCAACGCACCGCCAGGCCATCGATGTAAGAAGATCCGACGAAACCGATCACTTCGGAACGACTACGAGGGCACTCACGGGCAGTGTCGCCTCCGCATCCGCTACGACGATCTCGGCGTAGACGGCGCCCATCTCGCCCGTTTCGCAGCGGAACCAGTGCTCCCGCGCTTCCACGATTTCGTTCTCCACGAGCTCACCGTTGAGAAAGAGCTCGATTCGGGTCGGCCGCCCGTCGTTTCGCGGGCGGACCGCGAGCACGACGAAGCCGTCCCTCGCCAGCACGTTGAATCCCGCTCTTCCCCGCATCGCCGAGCGTTTGGGCGGCGGATCGAGGGGCCAATCGACGCCGTAGTCGCCTCTCGCGACGAGGCTCCGCCCGAGCTGCGGCACGACAGCGGAAAGGAGCACCAGCGAGACGAAGGCGGCGGCCAGGAGCGACCCTGCTCGAGGACGCCGCCATCCGGGCGCGAGCACCACCGCCGCTCCCACCATGAGGTGGGGCTCGAACGGCGCGCGCAGCCGCGGACCGCCGAATCCGGAAACTACCGTGAGCCCGAAGCACACGACAATCCATGCCGCGAGAAACGCCCCCCGGTCGGGCTTCCGGCAGAGAACGAAACCGAACGGAGCGAGGGCGAGGATCAGGACCAGCGATAGATCCGAGAACGCATGGGCGGCGAGCTTCCAGAGCGCCGCGCCGAGCCTGGTCTCGGCGCCGAGATAGATCTGAAGGAGCCGACCGCCGTTCAGGTGAAGGATCGAAAGGGCCGTCGTCCGCCAATCCCCGATCGTTTTTCCCGGCGCCGCCGCGAGCTCACGCAGGAGCGTCGCAGCGGTCGCGATCGGACCCGGAGGCCGCGCGCTCTCGGCTCCGTGCTCGGTGGCGATGCGAAGCCCTCCGTGGTTCTCGATGAAAGTCGCGCTCCCCAGGTGGCGCGAGAGCGCGATGCTGTAAGGGAGGGTCAGGGCAGCGAAGCCCAGAGCCAGCGCGAAAGCGAGGACGGATCCCTGACGCAACCCATGGCGTCGAATCAGAAGGACGGCCGCCACCGGCACGTAGTAGAGGGGCATGGAGCGCGTGAGCGCCGCGAGGCCGAAGAGGAGACCCGCGAGCGCGAAGCCTCCGAACGCCCGCGCGCGGAGGAGAACGGCGAACCCGAAGAGGAGCAGCGGAATGAAGACGGCTTCCTGCATCGTCGACCAGACGGCGATGACGTTCGGAAACCAGAGCGCGTAGAAGGCGGCGGCGGCGAGGCCGGCGCGATCCGAGTGGATCTCCCTCCCGAGAACGAAGACGGAGACGCATGCTAGAGCGGCGAGCACCGCCTGCCCGATCAGCGAGTTGAGGGGAAACCCCGGGAGCAGAGCGAACAGAGAGAGGAAGACCGGATAGAGCGGCGGAAGCGCGTAGCGGCGGCCTTCGACAGCGTGCTCGACGACGTCGAAGTCGAACCAAAAACCCGAGGCCCCGAGGGCGATCCTCTCGCCCTGCCGGAGGTAGCTGTCGGGGTCATCGAGTCGATAACCCGGCCGCGCGGTGGCGTGGGCAAGGTAAGAAAGACGGAGGAACAGGCCGAGGCAGACGATGGCCCCGAGGAGGACGGGAGTTCTCCGGGCGGTTCTTTCAGGCGGCGAAGTCATCGGCGCGGAGATGCTCGAACAGCTCCTCGGGAAGCGCAAGCAGGAATCGGGACGGCATCGGGATGCCATATCCCCCTCTCGCAATCTCCCGGGGCCAGACGAGGCTGAGGTGCTCCTTCGCCCGGGTCACCGCGACGTAGAGGAGCCTCAAATCTTCGTCCAGGGACTCCTGCTCGGGCTCGTCGTCGAAGGAGGTCGTCATGGGGATGGTCCCGTCTCTCGCCTGGATCACGAAGACCGCCCGCCACTCGAGCCCCTTCGACGAATGCACCGTCGAGAGAACGAGCTCGTCCGGCTCCCCCGAGGGAGCCGCCAGGCCGTCCCGCCTCGAAGCCGTGGGAGGCTCGAGCGTGAGATCGGTGAGCATCGAGTTGAGGCTTCGATAGCGCTGGCAGAGCCCGATGAGCGTCTCGAGATCGCGGATCCGGCGGGGCCAGTCGTCGTAGCGCGTCTGGAGCAGAGGCTTCAAGCCCTCGACCGCGGCCTCGAGACAGAGCGCCGGCGACTCGCGCTGCGATTCCAGATCGGAGAGGAGAGCCGCGACCTCGTCGAGACTCGCGCGGGCCTTCCCTTTCGCCCGATGACTCTGGAGCCCCTCGACGAGCGGCTTGCCGGCAATCGACTGCTGAATCGCGCGGGCACCGCTCTTCCCGATTCCCGGCCGCATGGTGAGGACGCGGGAGAGCGCCAGGTCGTCGCCGGGAAAGACGAGGAGCCTCAGATGGGCCAGGACGTCCTTGATGTGGGCCGACTCCATGAACCGGAAGCCGCCGTACTTGACGTAGGGGATGCCGAGGTGGGCGAGCTCGACTTCGAGCGCGAACGCGTGCCGGCTCGCCCGGAACAGGACCGCAATCTCCCGGAGCGGAATCCCCTCGCCGCGCAGCCGGAGGACTTCGGCCGCAACGAACTGCGCCTGGGCGCTGTCGTCTCTGGCCTCGACCAGCCGGGGCTTTTCGCCCTGCGCTCTCGTCGTGAACAGACTCTTCCGAAACGCTTCGGCCATCTGGCTCATGAGGCCGTTGGCGACGTCGAGGATGCCCTGGGTGCTGCGATAGTTCTCCTCGAGCGTCACCACGGGAGCATCCTCGAAGCTCCGATGGAAATCGAAGAGGTTCTCGTGACAGGCTCCGCGGAACGCGTAGATGCTCTGGGCGTCGTCGCCCACGACCATCACGTTCCGCGACTCCCCCGCAAGCAGGTGCGTGATCCGGGCCTGGAGTAGGTTCGTGTCCTGGTACTCGTCGACCATCAAGTACCGATAGACCGACCGAACGCGCGCAGCGCTCTCCGGGCTCTCCTCGAGCAGTCGAACGAGGAGGACCAGGAGGTCGTCGAAGTCGACGAACTGCCGTTCGGACTTGTAGGCCCGGTAGCGCCCCCCGGCGACCTCGAGCAGGGAAATCAGCTCGAAGAACTGCGGGAACTCCTCGGAGACCACGTCCTCGAGGGGGGCCTGCCGGTTCACCGACTTGCTCAGGATGGAGGCGATGGTCTCACGCCGCGGAAGCGTCATCCCCTCCGCGGCGTCCTTCAAATCGGCGCGGATCTCTCCCAGGATCTGAAGGCTGTCCGACTGGTCGAGGATGGTGAAGCTCGAGGGAAGACCGATCGCTTTCCCGTACTTCCGCAGCGCCAGGTTGGCGAAGGAGTGGAACGTCCCGCCGGAGACGGGCTCGCGGCGTCCGAGGATCTCGGCGGCGCGGTCGACCATTTCTTCGGCCGCGCGCCTGGTGAACGTGAGGAGCAGGATGGACTCTGCGGGAACACCGGACGCAACCAGCCGGACCAGCCGGTGCACCAGTGTGTGGGTTTTCCCCGTGCCCGCGCCGGCGATGACCAGGAGCGGTCCCTCGAGGATCTCGGTCGCTCGCTGCTGCGCCGGATTGAGGGTCAGTTCCTCTCCACCGATTCGGGCTCTCCCTCGATCGACATGCAGTGGCCCACCACCGCCTCCCTGAGGACTTCCTCGATGCGTTCGACGAACACGAACTCCATCTCTTCGCGGACGTCGCGGGGCAGGTCTCTGAGGTTGGCCTCGTTCTCCCGCGGGAGAATCACGCGCTTGAACCCCGCCCGATGCGCGGCCAGCACCTTCTCCTTCACCCCGCCGATCGGGAGCACCAGTCCCTTGAGAGTGATCTCCCCGGTCATCGCGGTGTCGGATCGCACGGGCTTTCCGCAGTAGAGGGAGGCGAGCGCAGTAGCCATGGTGATCCCGGCCGAGGGGCCGTCCTTGGGAATGGCGCCGGCGGGAACGTGAACGTGAACGCCTTGCTCCCGGAAGGTCTCGGGCTCGATCCCGAGCTGCTTCGCGTTCGCCCAGAGGTAGCTCTGGGCGGCGCGGGCCGACTCCTGCATCACGCTTCCGAGCTGTCCGGTGAGAGTGAGGCCGCTCCCTCCAGGAAGAAGCGTCGCCTCGACATAAAGGACCTCGCCCCCGACCTCCGTCCAGGCAAGGCCCGCGGCGACTCCCGGGGTCATCTCCCGGCGCGCCTTCTCCAGGCGGAAAGGCTCCGGCCCGAGCATCTCCACCAGATCGTCGGGCCTGACGGTCACGACGCCCGCCTCGCCCTGGGCGAAACGAACCGCGACCTTCCGCACCACGCGGCCGATGACGCGCTCGAGCTGCCGGAGCCCGGCCTCACGGGTGTAACGCTGGATGATCCGCATCAGCGTCTCGTCGGGCACGACGCATCGGGCGGGGCCGACGCCGCTCTCCTGAAGCTGGCGGGGAAGGAGGTAGCGCCGGGCGATCTCGAGCTTCTCGTTCTCGCTGTAACCGGCGAGGCGCAGCACCTCCATCCGGTCCAGGAGCGGCCGGGGGATGGTGTCGAGGTTGTTCGCCGTCGTGATGAAGAAGACCTTCGAGAGATCGAACGGCAGGTCGAGGTAGTTGTCGCGGAAGCTGTCGTTCTGCTGAGGGTCGAGGATCTCGAGCATCGCCGACGCCGGATCTCCGCGGAAGTCGTGTCCGAGCTTGTCGATCTCGTCGAGCATCAGCACCGGGTTGTTCACTTTCACCCGGCGCAAGGCCTGGAGGATTCGTCCGGGCATGGCCCCGATGTAGGTCCTGCGGTGTCCCCGGAGCTCGGCCTCGTCGTGAACCCCCCCGAGGCTCATCCGTTCGAATTTCCGGTTCTGCGCTCTCGCGATCGATTTCCCCAGAGAGGTCTTGCCCACTCCCGGCGGCCCCACGAAGCAGAGGATCGGAGATTTCGCCTCCGGATTGAGCTTGAGCACCGCGAGGTGCTCCAGGATCCGGCTCTTCACGTCATCGAGGTCGAGATGGTCCTCGTCCAGGACCTCCCGGGCGCGAGCGAGGTCGAGAACCGTTTCCGATCTCTCGTTCCAGGGAAGCTCCAGGACGAGCTCGATATAGGAACGGATGATGCCGGATTCGGGCGAGGCCGCCGGGAGCCGTGCCAGGCGCTTGAGCTCCCGGTCCGCCTCCTTGCGCGTCGCCTCGGGAAGGTTCGCCTTCTCGATACGCTCGCGGAGGAGCTCGACCTCCGCCCCTTCCTCGTCTTCCTCCCCCAGCTCCTCCTGGATCGCTTTCATCTGATGGCGCAGGAGGGCGTCCCGCTGCTGTTTGGTGAGCTCGGTCTGCACCTTGCTCGCGATGTCGTGCCGGAGCTCGAGGACCCTCACTTCGTGCTGCAGGTACTCGTGCATCAGGGCGAGCGCCCTGGTAAGGTCGTTCGCGGACAGCAGCTCCTGGGCCTTCGTCATCTCGAGCCCCATGAGCGACGCGAGGATGTAGAGCCAACGGAGGCGATCCTCCTCGCCGCCGGTGAGCTGCGAGAGGTCGATGTCCGAGGCGTCGGGCCGGGCGAGCGCCAGAGCCTTCGTGCCCAGCTCCCGGACCTCGCGCTCGAGCGCTTCGATCTCGTCGCCCACGTCCAGGGCTACGGGGGCGGGCTCGAACCGCGCCTTCACGAAAGGTTGGGCCTGCACGATCTCACGGAGGCGCACCCTCTGGATTCCCTGCACGAAGATCTGCATGCCGCCCTGGGGGGCGGGGGCGAGGCGTCGGATCACGCCTTTCGTTCCTATCTCGAAGAGATCGTCCTTTCCCGGCTCCTGGACGGCGGCGTCGCGCTGAGCGACCACGAGGACTTCCTTCTCTTCGGTCGCGACGGCGGCTTCGATGGCGGCGACCGACACCGGGCGGCCGGCGGCGAGCGGCATCCCCAGATAAGGGAAGAGAACGGCGTTTTTCAACGGGAACAGCGGGAGAATCAGGGCGTCGTTGCTCACGTTACTCTTCCTCATCGAGGGTGACGATGAGCATCCCCTCGACGTATTCCGTCCGCAGCGAGCATCGGTCGGCCTTGCAGGGAAGGCGAATGGTTCTCTCGAATCGCGAGTAGGAGATCTCCATCGAATGGTGAAGGTAGCCTTTCTGCACGAAGCGATCCCGGCGCACTCCGCTGATTCGAAGCTCCGAGCTCGTCGCTTCCACCCTCACCTCGTCGGGGCTCACTCCCGCGAGGTCGAACTTCACCAGCCAGCCCGTGGGAGTGCGGTAGATGTCCGCCCGAGGCGACCAGTCGAGACCCCGGAGCTCGTCGAATAGAAACACGGTTCCTCCCGCGACCCCGCCATTGTACAGTACGCGGCGAGATGAGCCGAAAAGACGCGCCCGCGCCGGCCTCCATTCGACGAATCGCCATCAACACCGGAGGCGGGGACGCCCCCGGACTCAACGCCGTCATCCGCGCGGTGGTTCTCACGGCGACGAGGCGGGGCTGGGAAGTCTACGGAATTCGGGACGGCTACAACGGCCTGATGATGCCCGAGCTCTACCCGGAGGGGGGCCTCCTCCCTCTCACCCCGGGCTCGGTGCGCGGCATCACCCCGCTCGGAGGGACCATCCTGGGGACGACGAACGCGGGGAATCCCCTCAAGTACCCGACGACCTCTCCCGATGGGACCGTCGTCGAAGTGGATCGGTCCGACGAGCTGGTGCGTCTGTTTCGCGAGAAGGGCCTCGACGCCCTCATCGCCGTCGGCGGCGACGGGTCGCTCGGAATCGCGAGGGTGCTCCACGAAAAGGGCCTGCGCGTCGTGGGCGTCCCCAAGACCATCGACAACGACCTCGAAGGGACGGTGATCACGTTCGGCTTCGACACCGCGGTCTCGTTCGCGACGGAGTGCATCGATCGCCTGCAAACCACCGCGGCCTCCCATCGCCGGGTGATGGTGGTCGAGGTCATGGGGCGCTACGCCGGCTGGATCGCGCTCAACTGCGGGGTTTCGGGAACCGCGGACGTCATTCTCCTCCCGGAGATCCCCTACGACCTCGACGTGGTGGCGGCCAAGATCCGCGAGCGTGAGCGCGAAGGCGGTCTCTTCTCGATCGTGGTGGTCGCCGAGGGCGCCCGTCCGAAGGGTGGAAGCCGCGTGGTGGTGGAAAAGAAGGTGGGTTCCGCCGAACGGCTCGGAGGGATCGGCCAGAAACTCGCTCTCGAGCTCCAGGAGATTACGGGAAAAGAGTCGCGCTACGTCGTGCTGGGGCATCTGCTTCGCGGAGGCACACCCACCGCTTTCGATCGCCTCATCTCCCTGCGGTTCGGAGCGGCGGCGGTTCGGTGCCTCGCGGAGGGCATCTACGGAGTGATGGTCGCGCTCGATCCGCCGGGCGTGCGGCAGGTGCCGCTCGAGGAAGCGACGCGAAGGATGAAGATCGTGCCTCTCGACTGCGACACGATTCAGACTGCGCGGGACCTGGGCATCTGTCTGGGGGATAGGCCTCAGCCGACGGTGGTCAGGGTCACCGAACCGCCGGGCTGCTGATCGCACCCAGGGTTTCTCCTACTTCGGAAGCGCCTATCGGCTTCTTTTTCGCCCGCGTGCCCTTCGGGGACACCGCGACTCTCGCCAGGTCGCTGATGGAGAGGACGCCGAGGAGCTTCCCATCGGGGTCGACCACCGGTAGCCTCCGGACCTGATGGGCCCGCATCAATTTCTCCGCTTCCTTCACGTCATCCATGGGCCGGCAGCTCCATAACCTTCGGCTCATCGCGCTCGAGACATGGATCTCTGCGAGCGCTTTCCCCTGGGTGAGCGCGGCCATGCAGATGTCCCGGTCGGTAAGCATCGCGATCGCGCGGCCTTCCTGATCCACCACCGGCACCGCCCCGCAGTCCCTCTCCCACATGACCTTCGCGCTCCAGTCGACGGTATCGAACGGACGGCAGGCGCCCACGTCGGTCGTCATCAGCTCCTCGACTTTCATAGCCGACGATTCTACTGCGCCGGCATCGAGTTGACGACCGCCTGTCCGGTGGAGAGTATCTGGGCTATGCCGACACGAGACCAGCTGCGCGACCAGTTGGTCGCGCGCCGCAGCGAGCTCCTCGCCCGGGTGCAGAGTATCGAGAACAACTTCCGCCGCGAGGAAAACCCTCTCGAGAAGGACGCCGAAGAGCAGTCGCTCCAGATCGAGGACGACGACGTGCTCAATGCGCTCGACGAAGCCGGACGCAGGGAGATCGCGGGAATCGAGCGAGCGCTCGCGCGCATGGATTCGGGAACCTATGGAACCTGCGCCCGCTGCGGGGAGCCCATCGCGCCCGCGCGTCTCCGGGCCCTTCCCGCGGCGGAGCTTTGCATCCGTTGCGCCGAGAGGATTGGAGGCTCCCGATGAAAGCCTTGCTGATCGGTTTGCTGCTGATGGCACAGGCCGAGACCTCGACCTCCCGATTCCGGAGCGGGAAGGCTCCCGCTCTGCCGCCGCTCGCTCCGAACGGCGGCCTCGTCGGGCTCGAGCTTCGAATCGCTCCTTCGGGAATCGTGCAGGAAGCGATCGTCGTCGACGACTCCCCGCCCTTCACCGAAGAAATGAAGAAGGTCGTTCGGCTCTGGAATTTCGAGCCCCCCCTCGTCGACGGGGCGCCGGCCCCGGCCCGAGTCGCCCTCCTGGGTCTGTTCCGCGCCCCGACGCTCTTCGGAGGAGCCCCGCCGCCGCCGAAGAGAGTCACCGGCCCGTCCGAGGAAATACCCTACCCCAAGTCGACGACGACGCCGGCTTATCCGCCACAGGCGCTCGAATCGGGGGTGGTGATGCTCGAGGTCGAGGTGGACGAGAAGGGCGCGGTCGCGGGCGTCGAGATTCTCAACGAGACGGAGGGCTTCGCCGCGGTCGCGGTCGAAGCCGCGCGGCATTTTCGATTCCAGCCGGCGAAGCGTGACGGACGTCCCCTTCGGTCCTTTGCGGTGGTCGTCTTCGGATTCCCTCAGCCGCTGACTCCGGTAAGACCCAGGTGAGGACGCGCGGGTCTGGAATGAAGTAGAGTTCCGCCGAGGTCTCCATGACAAAGTACTCACGAAGACAGTTTCTAGGCACCGGCTCCGCCGCGGCGGCCGCTATCGGATGGGTTCACGAGGGCGAGGCTCAGAGTCGCCCGGGGCCGGCTCCGGAGACGATCGTGTGGAACGCGAAGGTATACACGATGGACCCGGCGCTTCCCCGGGCCGAGGCGTTCGCCGTCAAGAACGGGCGCTTCCTCGCCGTCGGCGGAAACGACGACGTCCGCAACCTCGCGTCGTCTCAGACGGAGGTCATCGACGGCGCCGGGATGACGGTGACCCCGGGCTTCATCGACGCTCACTCCCATCCGTCCTCGGGAGGAGTCTCGGAGCTGATCCACGTGAACTGCGACCTTCGCAGCGTCGAAGCCATCCAGGCGGCGATTGCGAAACGAGTGGCCGAAACTCCTCCGGGAGAGTGGGTCGTCGGCTTCAAGTACGACGACACCAAGCTCCGCGAGGGACGGCCGCTGAACCGCCGCGACCTCGATGCCGTCGCCCCGAACCATCCCGTCGTCGTAGGCCACCGAGGCGGTCATACCTCCGTCTACAACAGCAGGGCTTTCGAAAAGGCGGGGATCACCGCCGCCACGCCCGATCCGACCGGGGGCAAGTTCTATCGCGAGGGAGGCGAGCTCACGGGGCTCGCCGCCGAGCACGCGAACGACGTCTTCTACAAGATTATTCCCCGGGGGAGCACGCGGGCTCAGCGCCAGGCGGGGGTCGCGCTCATCTCCAAGCTCATGACCGCGAGCGGGCTCACGTCGGTCCACGAGACCGGCTGCGACACCGACGATCTCGTCGCTTACCAGGACGCCTATCGCGCGGGCGAGATGCGGTTCCGGATGTACCTCTTCCCCTCGGGCAACACCGATCTGTACAGCGGATTGAAAACGGCGGGCATCCGCACCGGTTTCGGCGACGAGTGGCTCCAGATCGGGGCGGTGAAATTCGTCGCCGACGGCTCCGCTTCGGAGCGGACGATGCGCATGTCGACTTCGTTCAAGGGGCGGCCGGACGACTTCGGAATCCTCACGATGACCGCAGAACAGATCGACGACGCCGTCGAGGACGCCTACCGCCACGGCTTCCAGGTCGGGATTCACGCCAACGGCGACGTGACGATCGCCATGGTGCTCGACGCCTACGAGCGCCACCAGAAGATCGCCCCCCGGCCGGATCCCAGGCCCCGAATCGAGCATTGCTCGCTGGTGAATCCGGAGCTTCTCCGCCGGATCAAGGCCATCGGAGCGATTCCCACCCCGTTCTACACCTACGCTCACTATCACGGCGAGAAATGGGAGGAATACGGCGAGGAAAAGATGGAGTGGATGTTCGCGCACCGCTCCTTCCTCGACTACGGGATCATGGTGGCGGCGGCATCGGACTACACCCCCGGGCCCTACGAGCCGATGATGGCCCTGCAGAGCATGGTCACCCGCAAGGACTTCGAAGGGCGGGTCTGGGGCCCGAGCCAGCGAATCACCGTCGACCAGGCTCTGAAGGTCACCACCATCAACTCCGCCTATGCCTCTTTCGAGGAGAAGAAAAAAGGGTCCATCGAAGCGGGGAAGCTCGCCGACTTCACCATCCTGGGCCGGGACCCTCACGACGAGGATCCAGATCGCATCAAGGAGATCCCGGTGGTCCGGACGGTGGTGGGCGGAACGACGATGCACCGCCTCGACGGCTGACGCCAGCGGGAAAATCGAACGCCAGGGGGCGAAGGAGCCTCGCCGGCACGCCTCACCGCGCGATCCCGACCGGACACTCCGCCCCGCGCACCCTATTGTGGCTCGTCGAGCCCAGGTGAAATGACCCACTCGTGCGCGAAACCGCGCTCACCCGAGCTCCCGTGGGCCATTTCACGGGATCGCGCGCGTTAACACCCTGTCGATCCGCTACGGATTCGCGAGCTGCATGAGAAGCGCTTCGCTGCGCTCCTTGGCCGCCGCGAGCCGCTCCCGCATCTGATCGAACACGAACGCGTGGGCGGAGTTCACCGCTTCCTTTAGCGGTACCTGGGCCTGCTCGTAGGCGTCTTGCAGCGCTTTCTTTCGCACCGGATCCTTCACCCGGTCGATGAGCCTCGGAGCCGGCGCCAGGAGGCCGCGGATGGCGTCGACTTCCTGCAACAGGATGCGGCCATCGGGCGCGAAGTCCGAGTTCGGATGCACCCCGTCGGGACCATGGCAGCTGTCGCACCGCTTCTCGAGGGAGCGAGGTGAGAGAAGGCGGGCGGCCACCGCGCCGTGGCAGGTGGCGCAGGTCGGCCCCTCCCCCCGACCCTCTCGCAGGATCTGATAGTGGCGGCTCTTCTGGAACTCGACGAAAGGCCCGATATGGCACTTCCCGCAGGTTTGCGGGAGGTTGGTTCGATGAGTGGGGCTCGCGGGATTGCGGCTCGTCAGGATGCCCCGATGCGCGAGAAACGATTCGAACGTCGTCGCATCCCCGTCGTGGCATTTCTCGCAGCCGACGAGATTCCGCCCATGGGCCGACGACTCCCAGTCGTAGGTATGCTCCGGGAGCGGGTCTGCCTGAGGATTGGCGATGTGGCAGTCTGCGCAGCGATCCCCCTGAGCCCAGAGGGGTCGAGCACCTACCACGAGCAGAAACAGCAGCCACGGGCGAAGACGCATTCAAGATTCCTCCGAAAGTCGTTCAATAAACCGCCGGGAGCCATCCCGCGGCGGAGGCGAAGAGCAAAGAGAGTACCAGGAACAGCGCCACCAGGAGAATCCTTCCTTTGGTAGTATGCAGGAGAAACTGGCTCAGCTCGGTCATCGCTTCCTCCTTCGCTATCGGACCAGGAGCACCGGGCAGGGCGCGAGGAGCCCCACCTGATGGCTCAAGGTCCCGAGGCCCTCGCCCCGCCGCTCGCCGTCGATACGATGGGACTGGATCACCAGAAGGTCGGCGCCCATCCTCGTCGTCTCCGAGAGGATGGTCTTCGCTCGCGGACCGTAGATGACTTCGGACTCGACGCGGAATCCTCGCTCGCGCAGGGGCGCCGAAAGCGCCTCGAGGTGCTGCGAGGCCCGCTTCTCGAGTCGTCCGTAGAACTCCGGCTCCTCCTCCACCGAGAACCCGGGGATGGTCTCGATCACGTGAAGGAGATGAATCTTTCCTTGAGAGGGGGCTGCGAGCTTCGCCGCCATGTCGACGGCGGGACGGTTTCTGTCCGTCAGGTCCACGGGCACTACGATGGTTCGGAACAAGGGTTCACCTTCACTTCGGGCGCGGCGAGCGCACGGTCAAAACCGGACAGCCGGCCGAGCGGACTACGTGGTTCGCGGTCGAGCCGAAGAAAGCGAGGTCCGCCGAGCTTCGGCCGGCAACACCCATGACGACGAGGTCGCTCTTCTCACGCTCCGCCGCCTTGAGGATCTCCTGATAGGGAGACCCGGATTCCAGGACCACCGTCTCCAGGCGGGTGCGAGCGCGGGATTTCTCGGGCACCAGCTCCTCGAGCTTCGACCGTCCCTCGAGCCCGTGCCGCTCCCGCAAGCCGGCGACGTCGAAAGCGACGGCCTCGCCGAGAGCGGGAGGCAGGCGGAACTCCACGACGTGGAGAACGACGACCTCGGCCTCGTCCCGGCGGAGAGTGAGAGCGAGCGAGAGCCCCGCGAGGGAGGAGGGCGAGAAGTCCACCGGGCACAGGATCCGGTGAAACGGACCGCCGTCCGCGCCGGGCTTCGGCGCCGAAGGCGAGATCGAGAGCACCGGCGCTTCCGCCTGCCGCAGAACGCGCTCGGTGACCGATCCGAGGAGGAGCCGCCGGAACCCGCGGCGGCCGTGCGTGCCGAGGACGACCAGGTCGGCCTCGAGCCGCTTCGCCTTATCGAGCACCTCGTCGACGACGTCTCCGTCCTCGAGGATCACCTCCGCGCCGATCCCGTCCGCGAGGGCCCGATGAACGAAGTCTCCGAGACGGCGATAGGCCCGATCCCGCGCGTCACCGCTCGCCAGCACCGGCTTGGTCAAGTACGGATAGAGCTCGGGATCGGCGAGGACCGTCGGAAGCACGTGCATCACCGACACCCGGCCTCCGTGGAGTCTCGCCAGGGCGAGAGCGTAGTCGAGGGCCCGATCCGAGCTCTCGGAGAAGTCTACGGGGCAGAGGATCTTCTCGAACACTAGTTCCCCTCCGAGATGGTGAGCACCGGACATTCCGCATGGCGCACGACGTGCTGCGTCGTCGATCCGAACAGCATGATGTCCAATGGATTTCGGCCGCGCACGCCCATGGCGATGAGGTCCGCCTTCCGCTCGCGGGCGAGGGAGAGGATCTCTCGATAGGCCTTTCCCGATCGGACCACGACCTGGACGTCGCACCACTCACGGGCTTCCACGGGCACGATCTCCTCCAGGCGGGTCCTCACCTGTTCTTCCATCTGCGCCTTGTAATCCGAAACGTTCGGGCTTCCAATCCAGGTCGGCTCATCGGGGAACCACTCTACCGTGTTCACCAGCGTCAGGCGTCCGCCCGACTCCTGTGCGAGAGACAGGCAGTACTCGACGGCCTTGAGAGAGAGTGTGGCGAAATCAACCGCGCAGAGAATGTTCCTGAAGGCCGCCTCCTTCGGCGCGCGCTCGTCCCCCGGCTCCGAAACCGTCAACACCGGGCACCTGGCCCTGCGCAGGACCTTCTCGGCGACCGAGCCCAGAACCAGCCGCTCGACGCCTTCCCGGCCGTGAGTGCCGAGACACAGGAGACTCGCCCGATCGGCTTCGGCGGACTGCAGGATCGCGCTGACCGGAGCCCCTTCCGCGACGCTGAACCGTGTGCGCACGCCTTCCGAGCGGGAAAGCGCGACGAACGCGTCGAGGCGCTCGAGCGCGCGTGTCCGGAGCTCCGGCGCGACCGGGATGGCCTCCGCGACGTACGGATACTGTTCCGGATGGATGAGTGCCGACGGGATTACGTGAAGGAAGTGCACTTCGGCGTCATAGTGCCTCGCCAGCGCGACCGCGTAGTCCGCCGCCCGGAACGCGTACTTCGAGAAATCCGTCGGACAGAGAATGCGTTCCAATCGAATCATGAGAGACCTCTTCGCCTTCTTGCAGGCTATTCGCCAGATTATGCCATTCCAGCTCCGGGCTCCCACGTCTCCGACAGCCACCGGCGCGAGAGCGCGCTGGACTGGGGAGCCCAGCCTCGGGCGCAAAGCACGTTGCAAGGTGCGTGCCGCAGGATTCGATGGGTGATCCCACCCAGGACCATTTCCCGGATCGCGGAGTGACCGCGCGAGCCCACGACGATGACGTCCGAGTCCCGTTCCCGGGCTGCCTCGATAATCTGCGCGGCGGGATCTCCGCGGCGCCACTCGCTCTCGGCCTGAAGACCCCGCCTTCCGAGCGCTTCGCGGGCCCAGACGAGGACCTCGGTTGCCTTCGCGTCCAGATCCTCGAGGAACGAGCCGGGATCTCGTCCGGCATCCCAGAGCGTCGGAGCCGCTTCCATCACGTGAACGACCCGAATGGAGGCCGACCGGGCGCGAAGCTTGCTGCAAAAGGCGTCGATGCCGGCCTCGCTTCCGAGCGAGCCGTCGACGGCGAGGAGGGCTCGAAACGAGGCCCGGCTCTCCCCGGGCCGGGGATGGCCGTCCCCGCCGCGCACTACGAGAACGTCGGTCGGGGCGAGGGAGACGACCCGCTGAGAGACGGATCCCATGAGGAAATCGTGCCTCTCCCCCCAGGCTCCCAGAACGATCAGCTGGGCGCAGGTGCTGTCGGCCATGCGGACGATCTCGTGCGCCGGATCCCCCTTGGCAACGACCCGCGTGACTCGGACGGGCAGATGAGAAAGCCGCTTTCCGACGCGCTCCATGAGGGTCTCGCCGCGGCGCGACCGAGGAGCGTCGGCGCCGACGAGGAACAAGGGATTCTGGGGAATCACGTGGACGACGAGGATCTCGCTCCATTTCGAGAGCTCGACCGACCAATCGAGCGAGCCCAGAACGTGGCCCAGGGCCGGATCGTCGTCCACGGAGAGGAGAATCTTCATCCGTCCAGAACCCGTGGGCACCCGCCCCTTACTTGATCGCGAGCACCGGGACTTTCGCGCGCCCGATCACTCTCTCGGTAACGCTGCCGAGAAGCAGGTAGTCGGGCCGGTTCAGGCCCCGGGTCCCCATGACGATCAGCTGGGCTTTCTTGCTCCTCGCGGTCTCCAGAATTTCCTCGACGATGCTGCCTTCCGTCACGACGATCTCTCCGGGGCCGTCATAGAGCTCGGAGAGCCGGTTCCCGATGAGCCCCGGAAGCTCTGGATGGAGCTGGAACAATTTCGCCACCCCGCCGCCGTAGAGCGATGGGTGCGCGGGGCTCGACACCACGTGCTCCAGGATCAACTCACCCGACGGCGCCCGCAGCGCCCGCGCCGCCTCGACGGCCATCTCCGAGTAATCGTTGAAGTCGACGGGAACCAGGATCCGATCGAAACCCTTTTCCACGTCGGCGACGTCGGCGTCCCTGGCCACGGTCATCACCGGACAGGGCGCCTCGAGAACGATCCGCGCCGCCACGCTTCCCAGAAGGAGCTTCCTAAGGCCCGAGCGGCCGTGGGTTCCGATGACCACCACGTCCGGCTCCGTCTCCCGGATTCGCTCCAGAATCGCTTCCACGGGGAACGGGCGTCGCACCACCACCGTCTCTACGGCCAGCCCCCGGGTCTTGATCGACTCGCTCCGGGTCGAGAGATCGTTGAAGACCTCGTCCTCGACCTTCGCCATATAGGCGTTCATCGCCTGCTGGAAACTCGACGGATCCACGTGCTCCAGGGTGACGACGTGGAGGATGTCGATCTTCGCTCGATGCTGAGCCGCGAGCTCGACCGCCTGCTTCAGGGCGCGATCGGCCGTTTCCGAAAGGTCCGTGGGCAGAAGGATTCTTTTGATCTTCATGTCAACCCCGCCAGCCGGATCTTAGCAGAATTCGAGCGGCCGGATGCGCCGCGGGCGCCTCAGCGCGCCCCCACCGGCAGCGTGAGCTTCGCGCGGCAGCCGGGGCCGTCGTCCCGGTTCTCGAGATCGAGGGTTCCCCCGTGGGCCTCTGCGATCTGGCGGCTGAGGACCAGGCCGATCCCGCTTCCTCCGGCCTTGGTCGTAAAGAAGGGCACGAACAGGTTCGCGGTCTGCGGGAGCCCCGGCCCCTCGTCTTCGACCAGGAGCTGAAGGGGTCCGTCGGTCAGGTTCCAACGGACGCGGATCCCGCCGTTCTTCTCGTGGCTGGCGTCGATGGCGTTGCGGAGCAGGTTGATGAGGAGCTGCTCGAGCTGATCCGCATCCGCGCGAACGTGGACCGCGGGGCCGCTCTCGATGGTGACGGGATAGTTGGTCTGGAGCGCCACCACCCGCCGCACGAGGGCATCCACGTCCACGGTCTGGAACGTCGGAGGCGGAAGCCGCGCGAGGCGGGCATAGGCGCTCATGAAGCGGCTCAGAGCCTCGCTCCGATCCCCGATCACCCCGAGGCCCCGTTTCATGTCGTCGCGCCAGTCGTCGAGCTCGGTTCCTCGATCGAGAAGGTGAGCGAGGGTTCCCGCCATGGACTTGATGGGCGCGAGCGAGTTGTTCAGCTCGTGGCCGATGACCCGAATCAGGCGGCGCCAGGCCTGGCGCTCCTCCTCGCGAAGCGCATGGCTCAGATCGGAAAGGACCACGATGGTGTGCGGACGGCCCTCTTCGCGGAAACTTCCGCGGCGCATTCCCCAGCGCCCGGTCATGCCGGGGAAGGTCTTCTGGAACGTCCGCTCCCCGGTCCCCGTGAGGCACTCGGCGAGATCGAGGTCCGCGGCTCTCCTGCCCAGCAGTCGCTCCGCAGGCTGGGCCAGGAGCCTCTCGCCCGCGCGGTTCACGAGCTTCAGCTCTTCGACCTCGTTGAAGGCGAAGACCGCGACCTCGATCTCCGCCATCACCGTGCGCAGCAGGTTCGTCGCCTCGAGCGCGCCCAGCCTTTGATCGTGCAGGGTCTCGCCGAGCACGTTCGCCTCGAGCATCACCTGCCCGAGCGGCTCGTCGATGTTGGCGCCCCGGGCGCGGATGGAGTAGTCGCCCTCGCGGAGCGCCGCGAGAAGATTCGAAAGCGTCTGGAGCGGCGTCACCACTCGCTCCCGCACCGAGAAGGAAAGCCCGAGCCAGGATCCCAGGATCAGGAGCGACAACGTCCATTGCACCTTGGCGGTGTAATCCCCTCCCCAGATGAGGATCATCGAGACGGCGACGGCGGGAAGCCCCGCCCCCAGGGCGAGCAGGAAGATCGCGAGGTCGTGGGTGAGACGTCGATGCCGAGGAGTCGAGGCAGGGAGGGGCGGCGTGGGAGCCACGCTATAGCCGGTATCGCTCGAGCCGGCGGTACAAAGCGCTGCGCGAAAGCCCCAGAGCCTTCGCCGCATGGCTCACGTTGCCGTTGTAGCGAGCCAGCGCCTTCTGGATCAGGAGACGCTCCACCTCCTCGAGGTTCAAATCCTCGATCGAGCTCGCGCCGTTGTCGCTGACCGGCCGCAGCCCCAGGTCAGAGACTTTCACCCGCGCCCCCTGCGCCATCAGCACCGCCCGCTCGATGGCGTGGTCGAGCTCGCGGATGTTTCCCGGCCAGGGGTAGTCGCGAAGCGCCCGCGCCGCCGCGTCCTCGAAACCGTCCAGGGGCTTTCGATAGTGCCGCGCGTGGATCGAGAGAAAGTACTTCGCCAGGGGCTCGATGTCGCCCCGGCGGTCGCGAAGCGGGGGCAGATGGACCTCGATGGTGTTGAGGCGGAACAACAGGTCCTGGCGGAAGCGGCCGTCGGCGACTTCCTGGCCCAGGTCGGCGTTCGTGGCGGAGAGGATGCGGACGTCGGCCCGCTTGGTCTTGGAGGAGCCGACCCGCTCGAACTCTCCGGTCTCGAGTACTCGAAGGAGCTTCCGCTGCTGTCCGTGGGGCAGGTTCGCGATCTCGTCGAGAAACAGCGTGCCGGCATCGGCGAGCTCGAACCGACCGACGCGATCGCTCTTGGCGTCGGTATAGGCGCCCTTCACGTGGCCGAAGAGCTCGCTCTCGAAGACGCCCTCGGAGAGGCCGCCCACGTTCACCGTCACCATGGGCTTTCCCGATCTCCGCGAGGCGGCGTGGAGGGTGCGGGCGACGACTCCCTTTCCCGTGCCGTTCTCGCCGGTGAGGAGCACGTTCGCATCCGACGGCCCCACGCGCTCGATGATCTCCAAGACCGGCTTCATCGCCTCGGACTCCGCCACCAGCGTCGCCGGGTCCTGGCGAAGAAGCTCGTTCTCGCGCTCGAGCCGCTCGCCGCGGCGGAGGGCCCGGCCGAGCTCGACCTGGGTCCTGAGGATGCTGAGGAGCCGCGCGTTGTCCCAGGGCTTCTGGACGAAATCCCGCGCTCCCGCGCGCATCGCTTCGACCGTGAGCTCGACGCTCCCCCAGGCGGTCATGACCACGATGGGGAGAGTGTCGTCCACGTCCTTGAGCCGCCGCAGGAGGTCGAGCCCCTCGCGGCCGGAGGTGGTGTCGCGGGCGTAGTTGAGATCCATCAGAAGCAGATCGAAGTCCTGGTCCTCGACCGCCTTCACGATGGCTTCGGGCGACTCCACCGCCTCGGTGCTGTAGCCCTCCGACTTGAGCAGGAGCTTCAGCGCGACGAGCACGTCCGGCTGATCGTCGGCGACCAGCACCCGCGGCACGAGCCGGCTCATGGTCATCGCTTCTCGAGCCAGCCGTCCTTCAGGCGCACGATCCGGTTTCCGTAGCCGGCGTTGGTCTCCGAGTGGGTGACCTGGATGATGGTGGTGCCGTCCTGGTTGAGCTTCTTGAAGAGCTCCATGATCTCGCGCCCCTGCTCGGTGTGGAGGTTTCCCGTGGGCTCGTCGGCCAGGATCACCTTCGGCTCCATCACCACGGCCCTGGCGACTCCGACCAGCTGCTGCTGGCCTCCGGAGAGCTGATTGGGATACAGGTCTTTCTTCCCCACGATGCTGAAGCGATCGAGGATGTCTCCGACCATCGCCTGCCGTTCCGAGCGCTTGATGTTCCGGTAGGAGAGGGGGATCTCCAGGTTCTCGTAGACCGTCAGGTTGTCGAGGAGGTGGTAGGCCTGGAACACGAAGCCGATGTACTGCTTGTGGAGCTCGTTGCGGTGCTTGACCTTCATGTCGTGCACCGCGTGGTCCAGGAAGTAGTACTCGCCTCCCCACTCGCCGTCGAGCATCCCCAGGATGTGGAGCAGGGTGGACTTTCCCGCCCCCGAAGGCCCCATGATGGTGACGAACTCACCTTCCTGGATGTCCAGGCTGATCTGGCGGAGCACGTAAGTTCGTCCCGCCCGCGACTCGTAGAACTTCTCGAGGTTTTCGAGCTTGATGAGGGGTTGTGTCATTACTTTGTGCTCGCCTCGCTCTTCGCTCGGCTCGCTCCCCGCGCTCCTCGCGCGGGGAGGATGGGGCCCTCCGGGCCCCGCTGCCTGATGACCTCGCTCTTCGCTCCGCTCGCTTCGCCGCAGCGGGATGTTGTCGTCATGATCCTCCCTAGTTCAGCCGAATCTTGCGGTAGTCGTCCCAGGCCGAGGTGTCCGACAGGATCACTTCGTCGCCCTCACCGAGTCCGGCCACGATCTCGATGGTGTTCACCGAGCTCTTACCGAGAGTCACGTCGACCCGCTCCGCCGTCTGGCCGTCGGCGAGAAGCCGGAAGAGGGAGACCGTGGTTCCCGCCTGGCCATAAGCGGGTCGCCCCACGTAGAGCACGTCCTCGAGACGCTCGATCTCGACCGTCCCATCAACGCTCAAATCGGGACGCGCTCCCCGAGGAAGCTCCCCCACCAGTTCCACGTCCACGGTCACCGTCCCGTCCTGGACCGCGGGATCGATTCGCATCACCCGTCCTTCGACGATTCCGTTCCGGGTGTCGATGCTCGCTCTCTGATTGATCTCGACGTCCTTGGCCTGTGTCTCCGCGATGCGAAGCTCCGCCTTGAGATGCTCGGGCTGCGCCACCCGGGCGAGGTTCACTCCCGGAGTGACCTGCTGCCCCACGGCCACGGGCACCTGTTGAAGGACGCCGCGGATCCCCGGCCGCACCCTCAGCGCCTCCACCTGGCTCACGCGCAGGCCGCGGAGAGCGCGCAGTTGCTCCACGCGCGAGGATTCCGCCAGCATCTGGGCTTCGTTCGACTGGGAAGCAATCTGGAGGCGCTCCTGCTCCATCTGGTTGCGGATCTCGAGCTCTTTCGCGCGCTCCTCCGAGAGCTTGAGCGCGAGATCGCCGATGATGCCCTGATCGTGGATTTCCTTGTCGGCCTCGAGCTGCAGGACGGCGGTGCGGAAATCGGCTTGAACGGAGGCGGCCTGAGCCCTCTGGTTCAGCAGCTGACTCTCGAGCTGGACCTTCAGATCTTCGTAGCGCGCCTCGGCGGCACGAAGCTGCAGGCCGGCGTCCTGGGCGGACTGTTCGAGCTCGGGGTTGCTCATCTCGATGAGTACGGTGTCCGCCTCGACGTCGGTTCCGGGAAGGACCACGATGCGCTCCACTCGTCCTTCGGTGCGCGCGGCGACCCAGCGAATCTCGACGGGTACGAGCGTTCCCGGACCGCGCACCTGGCGCAGCATGGAGCCGCGGGCGACACGGTCCATCCAGACCGTCGAACGATCCACGGTGGGGGCGGCGGGCTCGAGCCGCGAGACCCAGACGGCCAGGATCGCAAACACAACACCGCCAGCGACATAGAGGATCTTCTGCTTCCTCTTCCGCGCCTCGGCGACCCCTTCTCTCTTGACGTCCATCTTGGCAAACTCTCCTATCTTAGCAGAGGCGCAAGTTGCGTGCCAGTCGAACCAATTCACAACCGCTTATAAGTAAAGACTTAATAGGCACGCTTACTCGGCGGAGGCGTAGAGCGTCCGATTTCGAACACCGCCGTGGCCGTCATCGGGAACAACAATATTAGAGGCGCTCCAGTCCTCGGCTCCCAATACGAGATCCAACGGTGAGAGGTTTTGCGTGGCTCAAGGATTCAAGACGCCGCGGCCGGGGACGAGGCTCCTGCCCGGGAGGTCCGGCGTCGGGTCGATGCCCAGGAGGTCCAGGATCGTGGGGGCCACGTCGAGTGCCTGCACCCGCCCGAGGTTCACTCCCGCTGGAATCCTCGGCCCATAGGCGGCGAAGATCGCGAGCATGTCGCGGCGCGTGGGAACGAAAACGTGCTCGCCGGAAGGCTCGGTCTTCTCGACGATCTCGGCCGAAGTGGTCGAGGTCGATGGGTAATAGCCCGGTGCGAAATCGAGGAACAAATCCCCGGTCGAATCCCCGCCCGGCTGGAGAAGCCCCGAGGTCGAAGGCTCGAAGAAAGCGGTCACGATGCGCCCGCCGGAAACGGGATCCTTCAAGCCCGAGAGCGCGCTCCGCACCTCCTCGAGAACCATCGATTTTTCCTCGAAAGGAACGATGCCGCCCGGCCGATCGATCGAGTTGACGGCGACCGACGCGTCCGAGAGAGGGGGGGCGAGAGCGCGCGTACGCGACAGATCGATCGAAGGGCCGGGGCCGAGAGCGAGAAGCCCCGCCTTCTGGAGAGCGACGTTGAGATGGACGAGCTTGTCGATTCCCGACATACCATGGTCGCTCACGACGATGACGTGGGCCCGGTCGTGATCGGCGATATCCAGGAGCACACCGAGGAACCGGTCCTGGACCGCGAAGGCCTCGGCGAGAAGCGGCCAGATCTTCTCCGCCCGAGCCTCGTCGTAACCCTCGAGATGCGGGGCCAGGTAGCCGAAGAGCTCGTGGGCGACGTCGTCGACCACCGGGCTGTAGAGGACGACCAGCCGATAGTCGCGGGAGAGCGCCCATCGCGCCTGGTCGAGGAGCTGAGTCGCGAGGTGAAGCTCGGTTTGAAGGAACCGGCGCTCGGCCTCGCCCGAGCCTCCCTGCGGGAGAGTCGGACCCAGACCGCCCGCGGAGTAGGCCATGCCGCCGCCGTTTCCGGAGTAGGCTCGAAGACTCGGGGACTCCTTCTCCAGCAGATCGCCCGGCGACGTCACGAGCTCCGACGTCCCGCTTCGATAGAGAAGGAAGCTCGACGCGTCGGGAGAGAGCGCGAAGAGCCGTAGAGAGAACCATGTGCTCCTCCCCTCGAGAATCGCGGCGATGGGCACGGAGAAGGAGCCGGCGTCTCCCGGCTTCAAGCGCGCGATGAAAAGGTCGGGCTCGGACTCGGCCGCGATCTCGAGGCTGTCGAATCCTGGTGCGGGATCGTCGGGATCGGCGAGAAACACGCCGCGGTAGCGCGACTCCCCTACGCCGAATCGGATCCCGCGGCCGTCGGGCGCGAGGACGTCTTCCCTGGCGAGGACCTCGCCCCGCGAGACGGCGTCGGTGTAGCCGTAAACGACGTCGAGTTCGGCCCGCGGCCGAAACGGATAGACCTGAGGCGCGTGAAAGACATAGCTCGCAAGGCCTTGAGCGGCGGCCGTCACCCAGACGGGCTCGGCGCGCAGCGCGTCGGAATAAAAGCCGTTCAGAGTTTCGAGCCGGCTCCCGGCGGACTTGGGGACCCGGAGCAGCGAATTGCCCGTGATGCCGCTCGCGTGGCCGTGCCGACCGGTGAACAGGAGCGCGTGCGCGGCCGCGGTCTTCGTGGGAAAGCTCGTCACCATCCCGTCCGACCACGCGCCCCCGCGCACCATGCGAGCGAAGCTTGGAAGCTTCTCCTCGGCCAGCAGCCGGGACGTCGTCGCGTAGCCGGCGCCGTCGAAGGAGACGACGATGACCCGCGGAGCGTCCCCCGCCTCGCCGGTCGCCTGGAGCGCGAGCGCCGCCGCGAGAATCAGGTTCAAGGACCGCCCAGATATCGGTCCCACCACAGGAGCTCGTGATGGTAGCGATGAACCACGTTCCAGGGCTTCCAACCGCCGTGGTAGGAGTCCGGATAGCGTATGAACTTCGCCTCGACACCGAGCTTCTTGTACGCGGTGTACATCTGCTCGGCCTGCTCGGCGGGGACGCGGAGATCGCTTTCTCCGTGGACGAAGAGTGTCGGAGTGCGTACGTTCGCGATGTAGTTTATCGGCGACTGCCTCTGAAGGAGCGAACCGCCTTCGTCCTCCCAGGGCGGACCGTAGAACTCGCTCTCCTTGGTGCGCGGAATGTCCGCGGTGCCGTAGTCGCTCACCCAGTTCGAGATCCCGGCTCCCGAGATCGCCGCCGCGAAACGATGGTCGTGGGTCACGATCCAGTTCGTCAGGAAGCCTCCGTAGGAATAGCCGGTCACTCCCATGCGCGCTTCGTCGATGGCGTATTTCGATCGGGCGTAGTCCACTCCCGCGAGGACGTCCTCGCTGTCGAGATTCCCCCAGCCCCCGCCCCACGTGGCCCAGAGAAAGTCCTCGCCATAGCCGGTCGAGCCCCGCGGGTTGGTGTAGAGCACCAGGTAGCCCTTCGCGGCCCAGAGCTGGAACTGGAAGGAGAATTCGTGGCCGTAAGCTCCGTGCGGTCCTCCATGAATGGCGAGGAGGAAGGGATAACGCCGTGCCTGCGGATCGTAGCCCGGGGGAAGGAGCACGAAGCCTTCGATCTGGGTCCCGTCGTTGCTCTCGTAGCGCACCGTCTCGGGAGCGGCGAGCGTCAGGCCTGCGACCGAATCGCGGCCGAAGCTCGAAAGCCGCCTCTCCCCCGTCCCGTCCGTCGCCGCGACGAAGACGTCGGTGGGCTCGCTTCCGCTCCCGGCGGCATAGGCCATCCTCGTGAAGTCCCGCGAGAAAGAAAATCCCGCGAGCTGACGATCTCCCGAAGTCACCTGGGAGACTTCGCCCCCCCCGTCCGCGGGTACGCGAAACAGGTGATTCCCGCCGCTGACCTCGGCCTCGAAGTAGACGCGATCCCCGTCTCGACTGAAGCTCGGCGGCCCCGGGCGAAGGTCCCAGGAAGCGGTGACGTTCGTCATGCGACCCGTCTCGAGCTCCATGACGTACACGTCGAGCGGCGCCCCGCGGTCGGCCTTCTCCCGGATGAGGAGCGAAAGGCCTTTCTCCCGCAGAAACGCGACGCGACGACCGTCGGGAGAGAAGACCGGCGATTCGTGCGCGAACCCGTCGTCGGTCAGCCGCTTCGCCTCACAGCCCGGAGCCTTCCTCTCGACGAGCCAGAGATCGGGTCGCTCGTAGATGCGCTCGTCGCGCTGGTGGGAGTTGGCGACTACGATCAGCCTCTCGCCATCGGGGCTCCACGCGGCCGCCGACACGTCGAACCCGAAGCAGGTCAGGCGTCGGTGCTCCGCGCCCTCCGGATCGTCGGTCGACGCCAGGTAAAGCTCCAGAGGAGGGCTCTCGTGGGGATCCGTGGGGTCGGGCAGGTAGCCCTTGCCGTCGAATCGAAACTGGAGCCAATCGTACATCTTCCCGAAGAAGCGCTCTTCGATCTTCTTCGCGCGGGCGGAGGGCTCGGCGCGAGGAACCTCGGGAGGCGTCTTCCGGGCATAGACCATGAACTTCCCGTCGGCGCTGAACACCGGCGTCTCTTCGATTCCTTTGATCTGAAACGCCTCGCCGAAGCCGTCCGTCCGGAAGAACCAGATCGAGGACGCACTCTCATCCGACGCATCGCGCCGGGAGCGGAACGTCAGCCATCCGCCGTCCGGGCTGAAGCGCGGCCCGGACGCGTCGAAGCCCGGAAGAGAGAGACGGCGGGGCTTGGATTCTTCCGCGGCGCTCGCGAGCCAGAGCTCGCTGCGGCGGCGGTTGCCCTCCTCATCGATCGAGCGCCTCGTGAAGGCCACGAACCGGCCGTC
Source organism: uncultured Acidobacteriota bacterium (assembly GCA_963716925.1). GTDB lineage: Bacteria > Acidobacteriota > Vicinamibacteria > Marinacidobacterales > SMYC01 > DAISKN01. Next base: position 640,927 of record CAVQUX010000010.1, read on the forward strand.
GGGGGAGATGGCGGGCTCGTCGGCGCTCTCGATTCGGTAGTAATCCTCGACTTCGAGCAGTGCGAACGCGAAAAGCAGTCGGCCAAGAATCATGGTGAGTTATAATATCCGAAAGACCCAGCGGACAACTTCCAGGGCCTTGGATTGCGTCTGGCGATGCTTCTGTTCATCGTATCGGCGGCTTCCTTCTTGGCGGGGGCGAGAGAGCCCTCGGAGCGGGACCGCGCGCTCGCGGCGTTCGTCGACGAGATGGTCGCGAGGCACGGCTTCACCCGGGAAGAGCTCGACGAGGCCTTCGGCTCGGCGCGGTCGGTTCCCCAGATCGTGGAGCTCATGGAGCGTTCCGCGAGCCCGAGGCCCTGGGACGAGTATCGATCGATCTTCGTCACCTCCGAAAAAATCGCGGGGGGCGCGCGCTTCTGGGACGAGAACGCGGACGCCCTGGAGCTCGCCCGGCAGAGATACGGTGTTCCCGAGGAGGTCGTGACCGCGGTCATCGGCATCGAGACTCACTACGGAAGGAACCGCGGGCGATTCAAGGTTCTCGACGCGCTCGCGACCCTCGCGTTCGATTATCCGCGGCGCGCGAGCGAGTTTCGGCTGGAGCTGGAGCACTTCCTGCTTCTGAGCCGGGAGGAGTCCATTCCCCTCGGCGCTCCCCTGGGGTCTTATGCCGGCGCGATGGGGATCGCCCAGTTCATGCCGGGGAGCTATCGACGCTACGCCATCGACTTCGACGGGGACGGAAGGCGCGATTTGTTCGAGAACCGCCGTGACGCGATCGGAAGCATCGCCAACTACCTCACCGCGCATGGGTGGCAGCGCAACGCTCCCGTAGCCGTGCCGGCGGAAGTCTCCGCTTCCGGCACCGAGGCCTTCCGCTCGGGAAAGCTCTCGACCCGCTACCGTCTTTCGGAGCTTCTGGCCTTCGGCGTCCGGCCGAACCCCGCGCAACCGGAGGCCGCGCGCGCCATCCCCTTGACCCTCAAGAACCGTTCGGGGTCGGAGTACTGGCTGGGCTTCGATAACTTCTACGTGATCACCCGCTACAACCAGAGCATCTACTACGCCATGGCGGTTCACCAGCTGAGCGAGGAGATCCGGAGCCGGCACGAGCTTTCCCGAGCCGTCGTCGACCCTTGAGCCCGAATCGCCGAACGAACGGGGCTTTTCCACGCTTTCATGCACAAGAGAAAGCGCGTGTAACCGCGCCGTGATGTTATTCCCGAAGCGCCTTCGTCTCCAGAAGTCCGCGGCGCCGGCGGACGAAGAAACCGGGGATGCATCGAAGGGAGTCCGAATGAACCGCTGCTCAACTCTTGTGCAGAGTGTTACGCGACCATAAATAGAGCGGCCGGCAGGGTCCCACGACACAGTTTTTGCACAAGGTTTTCCACAAAACCTGTGAGTTCCGGCGATCCTACCTTCTGGGCGCCGCGATCATGGCGACGGGCTCGCCCTCGGAAATCGGAGGCGTCGCCACCACGTAGAGGACTTCCCCCGCGAACGGCGCCTCGACCCGCGCGATCTCTCGTCCGAAGAAATCGGTGACGATCGCGAGTAGACTTCCCGGGGCGACGCTGTGCCCCGGTTGGACTTTGGGATGGAGGACTCCCGTCCTGGGGCTCGTGAGAACCTGCGAAGGCTCGAGAAAGACCGGATGAGCGACGGAATCGGGCTCGCCGTCGAGCATGCGGTAATGCCGGAGAACGCTCGTCACTCCATCCGCGACTCGCTCGACGGAGGCTTCGTCGGTCTGTCCCAGAGAGCCCGACTCCGCGGTGAAGGCGGGGATGCCGCGAGTGATCGCGGTGGCGTCGCAGAAGGTGGAGGTCTCGGGGCTCGAGGGTCGGGAGCGGTCGACGAGGATGTGATCGATCCCGAACGCGAGAATCAATTCTTCGATCTTGGCGTCGATCGCCGCCTCGCCGGTGACCGGCATGTAGACGAACGGCCGGAGCCACTCGTTGCCGTCCCCGCCATGAAGGTCGATGACATAGTCCGCCTTCTCGATCACCTCCTCGGTGATGAAGTAGGCGATGCGCTCGCTGGATGTGCCGTCGGGCTTCCCCGGGTAGACCCGATTCAGGTTCTTTCCATCCACGGGGCTTCGGTAGACCGTCCGCGCCAGAAACGACGGCATGGCAGCCACGTGAACCATGACGACGGAACCCCGAAGCTCGGAGGGCCGAACGCGCGCGAGCACTCGCTGTAGCGCGAGGATCGGAGCGTACTCGTAGCCGTGGTTTCCGGCGATGAGCGCCAGCACCGGTCCCGGGGCGGCGCCGTGAATCACGGTGACCGGCAGCTCGGTCGCCGCATCCGATCCCCCGCCCATCGGAACCATGCGAGAGACGAGGGTGCCGGGCTCGGCGGTAATACCCCCGATGGTGATGGACGCGGCGATCGTGGCCGAAAGTAGAAGGCTCATGCTCGTCATGGTACGATATCCGCGCCACGTAACGGAATTGGACGGAAGACAGCAGGTGTTCACATCGGAAGCGCTCACTCGGGGTGTCCGGGTCAAGGTCGTGTCCCGCTATTCGCCCGAGCATTCGCATCCGGAGCAGAACCGATGGTTTTTTCTCTACACCGTCGAGATCTCGAACGAGGGCACGGCGACCGTTCAACTCCTGAGCCGGCACTGGATCGTGGAGAACGCCGATCATCAGGTCGAGGAGGTCCGCGGCCCGGGTGTGGTGGGCCAGCAGCCGGTTCTCGGCCCCGGCGAGTCGTTCGAATATACTTCCGGCTGCCCCCTGACCACTCCCTTCGGTTCGATGCGCGGCACCTACCAGATGGTGACCCAGGACGGCGGCCGCTTCGATGCGACAATCGCGCCGTTCACGCTCAGCGAGCCCTACACGGTGCACTGAAGGCCGCCCCACTCCCACCTTGCCGCGCTCGACGAAACGGAAACTGACGGCGAGAACCGCCGACAAGCACGTCCTCTATCAGGAGAGCGTGCAGTCGCCCGAAAGCGACGCGCGGTTCTTCATCCGGTACTTCCGGAAACTCGCCGGGCGTCCGCTCCGGATCCTCCGCGAGGACTTCTGCGGAACCGCGCTCCTGTGCTGCGAGTTCGTGCGCCTGCACCGGGACAACATCGCCATCGGCGTCGACCTCGACGCTACCACCCTCCGCTGGGCCGAAGTCCACAACCTCAGCCGCCTCCCGCCTCCCATGCGAGAGCGCGTCCATCTCGTACGGACGAACGTGCTCGATCTGAGGCGGCCGAAGGTCGACGCCGTCGCCGCCCTCAACTTCAGCTACTCCGTGTTCAAGACCCGCCGGGAGATGGGCGCCTATATCAAGACCGCTTACGCCGCCCTCTCGTCCGGAGGTATGTTGTTCCTCGACGCCTGGGGAGGCGGGGAGACGCAGTTCATCCTCGAGGAACGGCGGCGACTTCACGGTTTCAACTACGTCTGGGACCAGGCAGCGTTCGATCCGATCACCCACGAGATCCTGTGCAAGATTCACTTCGAGTTCCGCGACGGCACCCGCATGCGGAACGCATTCGTCTACGACTGGCGGCTCTGGACCCTCCCCGAGCTTCGCGAGCTCCTGTTCGACGCGGGCTTCGCCGACGTCCATGTGCTCTGGGAGGGAACCGACCGCAAGACGGGGAAGGGCAACGGCATCTTCCGGCGCGTCGCCCGCGGCGGCGACGAGAAAGCCTGGGTGGCGTACGTGGTAGGACGGAAGCCGTGACTCTCAATCGCGGATTTCGATATCGCGAGCGCCTGGGTGAGTCGGCGGAGGGGCGCACTCTGCTCGCTTACTTGAGCGAGCGCTATCGACACTCGTCCACCCTCGAATGGCAGGGGCGCATCGACGGCGGGCTGGTGCTCGTCGAGGGCGTTCCCGCGCCCGCGGACAGGACGCTTGCCGCGGGAGAGTCGCTCGTCTGGAACCGTCCAGCCTGGCGGGAGCCCGAAGCTCCCACGAGCTTCGCCTTGCTTTACCAGGACGAAGACGTTCTCGGCGTCGCCAAGCCCGCGGGGCTTCCAACGCTTCCGGGCGGAAGCTTTCTCGAGAACACCCTTCTCGCCCGCGTCCGTCGCCGATACCCGGGCGCCTCGCCCCTCCACCGGCTCGGACGGGGGACTTCGGGAATCGTGCTCTTCGCGCTGAGCCCCGAGGCGCGGCGCGCTCTCACCCGGTCCTGGGAGAGCGATGTGGAGCGAACCTACCGCGCCCTCGTCACCGGCCGATTTCCGGGAGGCGAGACGATTCTCGAGCACAGAATCGGGCTCGTGCCCCACCGCCTTCTCGGCTCGGTCCACGCCGTGAGCCCGGCGGGGAAGCGGGCGCGAACCCGCGCTCGTCTTCTCGAGCACCGCGGGGACCGTTCCCTCGTGGAGGTCGAGATCGAGACCGGGCGGACGCATCAGATCCGCATTCACCTCGCGGCCGCGGGCCACCCGCTCGTGGGCGACGCGCTCTACCCCGCGGGCGGCGTCCCAGAACCGGACGGAAACGCGCTTCCCGGCGCCGCCGGCTATCACCTCCACGCGCATCGAGTGCGCTTTCCCCATCCGCGCACGTCTCGGAAGGTCGAGATCCACTGCGGCCCCCCGCCGCTCTATCGCGCGGGGACGGAGTGAGCCTCCTACTGCTCGGTCTCGCCGCGCTCCAGAGCGCCGTCGAGGTGCGGCAGATCGTCTCTTTCCGATTCCTTCCGGGGAAAACCGCGGAGGCGATCCGGATCTTCCGCGAAGAGGCGCTTCCACTCTACCAGGCCGACGCCGCGATGCTCCGGTTCCGCGCCTACCGTGAGGTCGAGAGCCCGGAGCCGCTCGACCTCGTGGTGATCTCGACCTTCCGCGGGATGGAGGGAATGGACGCTTCGAACCGCGTGCTGGCCGAGGAGGCGTCGAAGCGCGACACCCGCGTGGGAGAGATCTACGGAAGGATCGCGGCCTCGAGCGACGGCCATCGCGACGAGTTCGTGGAAGTTCATCCCGGCCTCTCCTGGGGCGACGTGGACGGCGCGGCTCTGGTGGTCCTCGTCCGCCTGCGGCTCGCGCCCGGACGCCGCTCCGACTACGACAGGCTGCTCCGGGAGCGCGTGGTGCCCTGGGAAAAGGAGCATCGCCTCGTCCTCGGAAGCGAGAGCGGCCGTTTCCTGGTGGCGGATGGCTTCGACTACTTCCGAATCCTCGGGATCTCGAGCCTCGGCGACTGGCATCGGTACGTCGAGTCCATTCGAACGGCGCCCTTCGCCGCCGAGATCGAAGGATGGACCGCCGAGTCGAGCCAGGGTATCCTCGCCCCGGTACGCGAGCTCTCGGTCCGGTAGGAAACCATGACCTCTTCTCCGACCGCGGCGGCGATCGTCGTGGGAAACGAGATCCTCAGCGGCAAGGTCTCGGAGGCGAACGTCTACGAGCTCGCCCGGGTGCTGCGCTCCTCGGGGGTGCTCCTGTCGCGGGTGGTCATCATCCCCGACGACGTCGAGATCATCGCCCGCGAGGTGGCCTCGCTGCGCGCCGCCTTCGACCACGTCGTCACCAGCGGAGGCGTAGGCGTCACTCACGACGACGTCACGATCGCAAGCGTCGCCCGGGCGTTCGGAGTTCCCGTGGTGCGCGACCCCGAGATCGAAGAGCTCATCCGCCGCCAGTACGGCGAGAAGGTCCACCAGAACCATCTCGCGCTCGCGAACGTGCCCCAGGGCGCCCGCAAGCTTTTGGCCGAAGGCTACGTCTGGCCGCTCGTCGCCATCGAGAACGTCTACGTCCTGCCCGGCATCCCGGAGATCTTCCAGAGGAAGCTCGGGATCCTGGCGGCGCACCTGGCGAAGGCGGGAGCCCCCTTCCTGAGCCGCGCCGTGTATACCCGGATGGATGAGGCTCTCTTGAAGCCGCTCCTGGACGAGGTCGTCGCCCACCACCCGTCGGTCGAAGTCGGCTCCTATCCCCGTTGGAACGATCCGAAGTACGAGACCAAAGTCACTTTCGATGGAAAGGACCGTGAGGCGGTCGAGCGCGCCCTCGAGCACTTCCGGAAGCTCCTGCCGCCGGGCGAGCCCCAGTGGATCGAGTAGCGAGAGGAGTCGCGGGCGCCCTCGGTGTTCTCGCCTTCTGGTCGCTTCTCGGTGCGCAGGGAGCGCGCCTGGGCCCGCTCCTCGTCCCCGCGCTCTCGCCCTGGTGGATACTCGGGGGACTCGGCCTCGTGCTCTGGCTCACGCCTTCGGGAGAGAGCCGCCTTGACCGGAGGACTCTGACCGCCTCCGGGCTCTTCCTCCTGTCGTTCGCTCTCCTGACCGGATGGCGGAGCCGCGCGCTCCATCCGAGCGCCTCGCTCGAGGTCCTCGTCGACGGCGGCGCCGGCGCCCGTTCGGCCTCTCTCCAGATCGAGCGCCGCAACGAGCTCCGGCGCCTCACGGGCAGGAGACGGAGCGTTTCGATCGAGATCCGCGGAATCCTCGAGGTCCCCGACCCGGGAACCCACGCGCTCGAGCTCTTCTGTGACGATGCCTGCGAGATAGCCGTCGGGAAGGACATCCTGCGTGCCGAAGGGGCCTTGCGCCGTGAGCTCGCGCTTCCGCGCGGTGAGGTTCCGATCGAGGTTCGATATCGTCAGGATTCGGGGCCGGCGCGGCTCTCTATCGCCTGGGACCGTCCGCGCTTCTTCGAGCCTCTACCCATCGACTACTTCGTGCGCCCGCCCGGGGCCGCCGGCCGCAGCCGCCTCTCGGCGCACCTCGCGCTCGCGGGCTTCGCCCTCTGGTGGGCGCTCTTTCCCTTCCACTTCCTGAGGCTCGCCCGGGCGAAGAGCGGACTTCGAGGCTCGGCTCTCGCTCCCGGCGTTGCGGCGGCGCTCGTCGTGATCTATGGAGGCGTCCTCCGGTTCGAGGCCTTCCTGGCGCATTCGGATCTCGCGGGCCGCGACGAGCGAGCCGCGAGGATCCACCAGAGCGTTCTTCCCTGGCTTCCGAGCTACGGGGTGTTCAACCCGGAGAACGCGCCCGAGGACCCGTACCGCGCGGACGTCCGAAGCTACCTCGACCGGGCGGAGGCGATGGGCCGGGAGGGCTTCTATGCGCCTTCCTTCCGGGAGCCGTTCTACGTTCTGCTGGTCTCCGCCTTCGTCCGCGCCGCGGGAGGCGAGATCGGAATTCTCGTCGAGAGCACCGTCTTCTCGACGCTCGCTCTCGTTCTGTTCTACTTCGTCGCCAGAAGGCTCCACGGGCGATGGTGGGCGGTCGCGCTCCTGGTTCCCATGGCTCTCCACCACTGGCTCGTCCTCGACGCCCCTACGGGGTACCGCGAAAGCGCCTATTCGTTCTTCCTCGTCGCCTTCGTGGCCGCGGCCGCCCTCGGGGGCTCCGGCCTCCGCTCGGGGTCCCTCGCCGGCGTCCTCGGGGGTCTTCTTTGTCTCATCCGGCTGAGCGCTCTCGCAATCGTCGTGCCGCTCCTCGCGATCCGCGTCCTGCGGCTTCCGCCGAAGGAACGTCTGCGCTACGGCGCCTCGTTCGTTCTCCTGCTCGCGGCTCTCACCGGCCCGTTCCTTTACTCGAACTTTCGCGCCCACGGGGATCCGTTCTACAGCGTGAGCTTCCACACGCAGTTCTGGCTCCGAGCCGAGGGTCTCGACGGGGAGCAGGGACCGGTGAGCCTCTCCCGGTACTTCACGGATTTCCGGAGGACGGGTGCGCTCACGCGAGGGACTCTCCTCGGTCTGACGGCGCTTCCTCTTCGAACGTACTGGAATGGCCTCGCTCAGCTCCCGCTCCTCGCCGCGGCGACTCTCGGATTGGGCGTCCTCGGACTCGCCCGCATCCGGAATCCGTACCTGACCGCGGCGTACTTCGGGCACCTTCTCGCGTTCGCTTACATCCAGAACTTCCCCTCGGGAGAGATGCCGCGGTTCGTGATGCCGGCGTTCTACCTGCTCGTCCTCGCGGCGCCCTATGCGAAGCCGCGCGGGGCGCTCAGGCCCGGAGCTTCTCCGCCGGGCTGACCGCCGCGTTCTCGCCGGAGGGCCGAGCCGCTCTTCGCCCGCGCCCGTAGGCTCTCACGACCATGCGGGCGAGCATCTTGAGGTACACCGCGAGCATCCGCCGCATTCGCAGGTTCGAGACCCCCGCCTTCCGTCCCGACCAGCGGATCGGGACCTGAGCGATGGCGTAGCCGGAGACGAGCGCGCTCAGGGAGAGCTCGATGGTGATGTCGAAGTGATCGGCCGTGAAAGGCGCGCAGTCGCGCAATACCTCCGTCCGGTACGCCTTGAAAGCATTGGTCAGATCGTTGAGTCGGGTTCGGAAAAGGACCTGCATCGCTCGATTGGCGGCCCGGTTGAGCACCAGCTTGACCCGCGGGTAGTTCACAACCGAGCTTCCCGGGAGGAACCGCGATCCGAACGCGCAGTCGTAGCCTTCCTGGATCTTGCGGTAGTACGCGAGAAGGTCCTCGGGAGAGTCGGACAGATCGGCCATGAAGATGACCACCACGTCGCCCGAAACCGCCTGAAGTCCGCTCCGGACGGCGCGGCCGAGCCCGGGCGGCGACTCTCGACGCAACATGCGAATCGCCTTCGCCGTTCGCGCCCGCGCCGAAACGATCGCCGCGGTGTCGTCGGTGCTCCCGTCGTCGACGACCAGGAGCTCGTGGGGAATCCCCCCGGCCCGTTCCAGGGTTTCGACGAGGCGGTCGAGACACTCCCCGATGTTGGGGCCTTCGTTGCGGGCCGGGATGATGACGGAGAGTTTCATGGGTCTGGTGCCGCAGTAATTCTATAACCTCGCGGGCCGGAAAAAGAACTCACCCGGTCGAGGCGGCTCGACCTCGAAACCCTTCCAGGAGGTCGACGAGGATGCTCTCGAGATCGTACCGGAACCTCCATTCCGGATGATCCTGCTGGAATTTCCGGGTGTCGCTCACGTACCAGACGTGGTCGCCGACGCGCGGCTCGTCGACGTATCGGGTTCGCATCTTTCGTCCGAGGAGTCCCTCCACCAGGCCCACCGCCTCGAGGAGAGAGCTGTGCGCTCTGCGCCCGCCGCCGACGTTGTAGACCGCCCCGGGTCGAGGCGCCTCGACGAAGCTCAGGAACATCCGGGCGAGGTCTTCGGCGTGGATGTTGTCGCGCACTTGCTTTCCCCGGTGGCCGAAGATGCGATACTCGACGTCCTCGAGCCCGCACTTCACGAGATAGGAAAGAAATCCGTGAAGCTGGGCTCCCGCGTGGCCGGAGCCGGTGATGCAGCCGGCGCGAAACGTCACGGTACGAAGGCCGAAGTAGCGGCCGTACTCCTGCACCATCACGTCGGCGGCGAGCTTGGACGCGCCGAACACCGAGTGCGTCGAACGATCCAGCGACATCGACTCGTCGATCCCGTGCTCGTAGAACGGGTGATCGGGAGAGAGCTCGAATCGGGTCTCGCGCTCGAAAAGCGGCAGCTCGTTCGGCCGGTCTCCGTAGACCTTGTTGGTGGAAGTGAACACGAAGGCGGCTTCGGGACTGTGAGTCCTCGTCTGCTCCAGAAGAACCAGCGTCGCCCGGGCGTTGATGTCGAAGTCGGTCGTGGGCTCCCGCGCCGCCCAGTCGTGCGACGGCTGCGCGGCCGTATGGATGACAGAGCGGATGTCCTTTCCATAGGTCTCGAAGATGCGCCGCAGCGCGGCGTCGTCGCGGATGTCGACGTCGTGATGACGGTAACCGGGGACGCGGCTCATGAGGCGGCGGAGATTCCCCGAGGTCGAGGCTTCCTCCCCGAAGAAGCGGCGGCGCATGTCGTTGTCGATACCGACGATTTCGAAGCCGCTCCGGGCGAATAGCTCGGCGGCGGCCGAGCCCACGAGCCCCGCCGAGCCGGTCACGATCGCGATTCTCATCTCGCCTCGTTCTCCATCCGAGTCTCGATCATATCCTCAACGCCCCATGAAATCGTCTCCGCTTGCCGGCTGCGGCTGTTGTCCCTATCCTTTCTCGTGCTCTGGGTCGTCACCGCGTTCATCGGCTCGGGCCTCCTGTTCATCGCCCAGCCGGTCGTCGCCAAGATGCTCCTGCCTCGGCTCGGCGGGGCGCCCGCCGTCTGGACCACGGCGGTCCTGTTCTTCCAGTCGGTTCTCCTCGCGGGATACGGCTACGCGCACTGGCTGGGCCGGCGTTCCCGCGGCACGCAGGTCGCGGTCCACGCGGCGCTTCTCCTCGCGCCCCTCGGAGCTCTTCCTTTCCGGCTCATGGACGGGGCGCCCGCCCAGGGGCCGCTCGCTCCCGCGCTCTGGCTCTTCGAGGCGCTCGTCCTCGCCGTCGCTGCGCCGCTGTTCGTTCTCTCCGCAAGCACTCCGATTCTCCAGAAGTGGCTCAGCTATACAGGGCTTCCTCGGTCCAGGGATCCCTACTTCCTCTATGCGGCGGGCAACGCCGGAAGCCTCCTGGCCCTCTTCGCCTACCCGTTCGTCGTGGAGCCGGTCGTCGGTCTCGAGCGGCAGGGCGCCCTCTGGGCGTGGGGCTACGGTGCCTATGCGGTGCTCGCCCTCGCCTGCGCCGCTCACGCGTGGAGAAGCTGGCCGTCGACGCCGGAATCCCCGAAAGCCGACGACGCCTCTCCTCCCGCCGCCGGCCGGCGCTGGGCGTGGATCGGGCTGTCCGCGGCTCCCGCGAGCTTGATGCTCGGGGTCACGTCGATCGTAAGCGCCGATGTGGCGACGGTGCCGTTCGTCTGGGTCCTCACGCTCGGGCTCTATCTGCTGACGTTCGTTCTCGCGTTCGCCCCGCGCGCGCTCGTACCTTCGGGTCTCGCGGCGCGGATTCTCCCGATCGCCGCCGTGGTATTCATGCTGCTTCTTCTGACCGAAGCCACCGATCCTCTGCCCATCGTTCTGCCCGCTCACCTGGCGGTGCTTTTCGTAGCCGCCCTGGCATGCCATACGGAGCTCTATCGCCTCCGGCCGCATGCGAGCCACCTCACGACGTTCTACGCGCTCATCGGTCTCGGCGGAGCACTGGGAGGGGCCTTCAACGCTCTCGCGGCTCCCATTCTTTTCGACGGGTGGAGCGAAGCTCCTCTCGCCTTCGTGGCGGCCTGCCTCCTCGTGCCTCGCGCGGTCCCTGCGAGCGGAAAGAAACCAGAGCAAAGAAGCGAGACCTCGATCCGGCGCTCCGACATTGCCATCCCGATCGGTTTGGGCCTGTCCACTCTCCTGCTCTCGAAGGCCGGCGACGCTCTCGGCGCCTCCGGCCAGACGCGGGAGGCCCTCGCCGCCGGTATTCCCGTTCTCCTGGCCTATATCGCCTCGGAACGGCGCCTGCGGTTCGGTCTCTCGGTGGCGGCCGTCCTCTGGGCGGGGAGCTTCGACACCTCGCTCCGGGGTCGGAGCCGGCTCACGGAGCGGAGCTTCTTCGGCATTCACCGGGTCACGTTCACGACTTCGCGGGAGAACGGTGACGTCGTTGCCTTTCACCAGCTCTACCACGGAACCACGCTCCACGGGGCCCAGCGGGTCGCGGGCGCGACGCCGATCGAGCCCAGGGTGCCGCTCGCATACTACGGCCCGGCGAGCCCCATCGGGCGCTTGTTTCTCGCGCGCGCCGGGTCAGCCTCCGGGGAGCGCGTAGCGCTCGTTGGCCTCGGAGCGGGCTCTCTACTCGCCTACGCGGAGCCGGGCCAGCGATGGACCCTCTTCGAGATCGATCCCGTGGTCCAGCGGATCGCCGAAGATGGACGCTACTTCAGCTTCGTGCCCGAGGCCAGGCAAAGGGGCGTCGCGATCGAGGTGATTCTCGGGGACGCGCGGCTCGCGCTGAGCTCGGCAACTCAATCCTACGACCTGCTCGTTCTCGACGCGTTCACCAGCGGCGCAATCCCCGTCCATCTCCTCACCCGCGAGGCATTCTTGGTCTACCAGGACCGGCTCGCGCCCGACGGCGTACTCGCGCTCCACATCTCGAACCGCCACCTCGATCTCGCTCCCTTGGTTCGCGCGATGGCGGCGGATCGAGGCCTGACCGCCGTCATCGAGGACGGGCCTCCGGGCTCCGGGCAGCAGATCGGCTCACGCTGGGCGTTTCTTTCGCGCACGGAAGAGTCCCAGCGCGCACGAGGGTTCGCGCCGGACGGCGGCGACTCGTCTCCGGGCTTCGGCAAAGTGTGGACCGACGACCGGTCCGACCTCTGGAGCTTATTCCTTTGGTAGGCGCTGCGTGGCTTCTGCCAGGCGAAAAGCGTAGAGCTCGTTGTCGGCGGTGCCGCTCTTGAGGCGCGGGTAGCCCGATCCCCAATAGACGGTGCCGTCGACCACCGCCGGTCCCGAGTTGACCGTGGCTCCGCTGGCGAAGCTCCAGAGCACCTCTCCCGTCTCGGCGCTCAGCGCGAACATCGTGGGCCGGTTCTTCTTCCTCACCATCGACCCGCCGAATACGACTCCGTTCGCAACGCTGACCGGACCCTCGAGGCGGCTTCCGCTGGGATCCACGGTCTGCCACAAGATGACCCCGGTGGCCGGATCGAGAGCGCTCCAGAAGCCTCGCCTAGTGAAGAGTCCCGTTCCCTTCCCGTTCTCGACAAGCTCCCAGCGCACCTCGCCGCTGTTGGCGTTCGCCGTATAGATTCGTGTGCTATCGACGGCGGAGCCCCACTGCAGCCCCCCGAGCCCGCCTGCGGGGCCGACGCGAGTGCTCCAGACGACCTCTCCCGTGTCGGGATCCAGTGCCCAGTAATAGCCGCTCTTTTGTCCGGCGCCGAGAAGCTCGCGCCGCTCTCCCGCAGGGCCGGCGAACTCGTAGAGAGACGGTCCCTGTCCGAAGTCATGATCCGGCCCGTGGGGCGACGGGCAGTTCTCGGGGTTCACCAACCCGAAGGCACAGGACACCGTCCAGATGTCGAATGGCACGACCGGGCGTGCCCACTTCACGGCGCCCGTTTCCAGATCCAGCGACACCACCGAATCGAAGTAGTTCCCGGCGACCTGGTCGATGCACTGTTTCACCGCGGAAGCATCCACCCGCTTGCTGACCCTGACCTCGGTGAGGCAGGCCTCCAGGTCGTCCGGCACACTGTAGTTGTTGCCGGTGGTGACATAGAGCGAGCCGCGCGTCAGGTCGACCACCGGCGTGCTTCCCCATACGGCGTTTCCCGCGAAGCCCGGAAGGTCGGGAACGGTCAGCGTCCGCCAGAGGATCGCGCCCGTCTCGGCGTCGAGGGCAACGACGCTTCCCCGGAACCTACAGCAGAGATAGTCAGGTACCAACCCGGCGTAAAACTCCTCCACCGAGGAAACACCCACGTAGACCCGGCCCGCGTGCGCGACGGGCGATTGAGTGATGATGGCGGCCGGATGGTCATCGACCAGCGTAATCCAGAGGAGCTGGCCGTTCGTCTTGTCGACCGCCATCACCCGCGCGGCCCTGCCGTTGAGACCGCCCTGATCGCCGAAGATCAGCTTCTCCCCGTATACCACGGGAGTGGTGCGAGAGACGTTCCTCGGAACCCCGGTGAGCGCGGAGATCTCCCGCGACCACACCTCGCTTCCCGTTTCCGCGTCGAGCCGGTAGAGACGCCCGCCCCAATCGGGAAAGTAGATCGCTCCGCCTTCGACGGCGGGAGTCGCGGAGACGCTCGCCGAGGCTTCGAACACCCACGCCGGCGCGAGACTTTGAACGTTCCCGACATTCAGAAGCGTCTCGTCCGGCTGACTGCGCGTGTTTTTCAGGTCGCGACCCGCGCTCAACCAGACCGCGTTCTGCTCCGTCGATGCCAGCGTGGCGGAAGCCACGATCGCCCCGATGATCAAGAGTTTCCTCAAGACAGCCTCCTGCCGGTTCCGGTTGGAATGGAGCGATTATACGTCAGCTTCGTTCAAGTCAGGTGTGGAGCCGCTCACGCGCGGACGCACTTGCGTTCTCCCTGCAAGAAGAGGTAAAAAAGCTCGCCAACCGAGGGGGGGAGTTTCGGGCGGGGGCAAAGTGCACCTTCTGAGAGAGTTCTCCTGCGCTTGGGGTCCGCTTATTCAAGGAGTATCACCAATGAATCGATCCAGGCCACGCAATGGGGGGTTTACGCTAATCGAGCTTCTGGTCGTAATCGCGATCATAGCCATTTTGATCGGACTGCTGCTTCCGGCGGTCCAGAAGGTCCGCGAGGCGGCCAACCGGACGGCGGCGGATCAAACGCTGCGCTCGGTCATGGCGGCGGCTCAGCTGTTCAAGACCTCGAACCAGGGGCAGTTTCCGTCCTCGCTACCGCTGCTGGTCAGCTTCTGTGCCCAGGTCCCGCAGTGCACGCCCAAGCTGGATTCCAGGCTCGCCACAGGCCAGCTCCACGGGTATAACTGGTTCCTGTTTCCCCAGACCGAGAGTTTCGAAATCGAGCCGGCATTTCCGGGGGTTACGGCATCGGCGACTTTTACCGCCGTTTTGGGTGGAATTCCCGTGGAAACGCCCACCCCGGGCTCCGACGCCGGGCGCCAGCGCATGCTCGAAGCGGTCATGGGAGACGGATCGGTTCGCATCGCCCGTCTCATGGCCACGGACCCCGGGGCCCCCGAGGACATCCGCACGGGGCCATCGCCGATCACCGGCGGACAGGTCTCGATGATGATGGATCTCGATGGCAACCAGATGCTGACCGGAACCGAGATCCTCGGTCTCGACGCCGCCAATCCGACGAGCCTGATCGGCCAGTTCCTGACGGCCGCCAAGGCCCAGATGAAGATCGGGGCGGCCAACGAGACACCCACCTCCGGATGGCTTCTTCCCTACATCGAGCAGGACAACCTCTTCCCGGTGACCTTCAACTACGAATTCCTCGGCGGCTTGACCGCGGCGTTCGTGGAGGATCCCCGAGCCGAGCGCATCGCTCTTCTGGCGCTCAGGATCGGCGGCAAAGCGAATGAAGGAGACAGAGAGCGGCTCGAGATGGCGGCGGCCGGCTTCTATTTGAAGCGGCTTTCGAGGGAGGTCAACTTGTCGCTTACCCGCGGGAACTTCCTGGTCCTCACCGCCTGGCTGTCGTCGATCACGGAGCTCCCGGCGCCCCCGACGCCCCCCACATCGAGCTCTCGCTGAGCGGACCCCGCGAGGAAGACGAACAGTTCGAGACGACTGGGCGAAGGCCGTAGCTCCCGAAGAGTACGCTCCGGGAGCTACGGCGCGGGACGGGCTCGCCTGAGCTCGCTCGATGTCCGCGAGTTAGCGTGCCCACTCGGCCTGACGCGCCCTCCGTCCATCGATGCACACCGAACGTCGAGTTTCTCGACTCCTGGCGTCCCGACCGCCCGCCGTCTCGTCGATAGCTTTTCGATCCTGTCGTGAGGCCTGACGGGTTATCATGGAGTCGTTAACGGTCGTATGACGTCGCCTGGACGAAACCGATGGACGGATCCGATCCTCGTCGTATCGGGTCTTCCCCGTTCCGGGACCTCGATGGCGATGCAAATGCTGGCGGCCGCGGCAGTGCCCATCGTTTCCGACGGTATCCGAGAGCCCGGAGAAGACAATCCCCGTGGGTACCTCGAGGACTCGCGCGTCAAGTCGCTTTACAAAGAGGGAGAGACGGGCGAGTGGCTCGCGGAAGCGAAGGGCAAGGCCATCAAGATCGTCTCCTTCTTTCTGAAGCACCTGCCCGCGGAACACGACTACATGGTGATCTTCATGCGCCGGGATCTGACCGAGATCCTGTCGTCGCAGCGGAAGATGCTGGAGCGTCGGGGTGAGACCGGCGATACCAGCGACGAGCAGTTATACGAGATTTGGAGGACTCATCTGCAGGAGGTCGATCAGCTGCTCGAGGTTTCCCCCCATTTTGCTTCCCTGGACGTAAGCTACCGAGAGGTTATCGAGAACTCCCGCGAGCAAGCGAAGCGCGTCCGGGATTTTCTCGGAATGAATCTCGACGTCGACGCGATGGCCCGCGCCGTAGACCGAGAGCTCTACCGGAACCGCGCCTGAAGCGCGAGAGCGTTCACGCAGACTTGCGAGCGCGCGCGCTGGCCGCTTTCCCGGCTGCCAGGAGCAGCGGAAGGAGCAGGAGCATCGAGGGCTCGGGAACCGCGTAAGTCACTTGAAGCGTAGACGAGCGGACGGAAATTCGGTCTCCCTCCGGCTCGAAGAGGCCCCCGGGTCCGAGCGGGGTGATGTGGATCGCGAGCTCGTTGTCGTTCAGGAGAAACGCGATCTGGGCGGAGTTGCCGTTCTCGAGCGAGAACGTGGATTCGGCGAAAAACGGGCTTCCCGGCAGGAATCCGAAAAACACTCCGTCGCCCAGCACCGCATCGTCCGGCTCACCCGTGCCGAGGATGATCTCGAAGAAGTCCGGGGGAGGACCGGGGGTCGGCGACGTGTTCACGCTCGCCGCGGTGATGGTCAGCTTCAAGAACTGGAAGCTCGAGACGTCACCGATGGGAATGAAGATGTGCTTGTAGGAAACTTCGTTCGGTGTCCACTTGCCGAAGTTGTTGCTGACATCGTTCTGGTTGCTGATGGCGAAGTCGCCGTTATCGATGTCCGGAGCCGAGCCATCGCCCAGAGTTCGGGTGCGCACGAGATCCTGCGGGAAATCGAAGACGACGAAGGGATTGTTCACGTCCTCGAGTATCTCCTCGTAAGTGACGAGCCCGGCTTGAACCGGAAGCGCAGAGAGGAGCGCGAACGATCCCGCGAGGAACCCAAGATGCGCGGCTCGCATGGCCCAATGAGAACGAAGCCGATCGTGTTTCATAGTACTCCCCAGCTGTAGACTTAGATCCTTTGCTGTGGTCTGCAAGAAGCATGCACGATCCGGGCTTTAGCCGTAAGACATTCTATCGATTGCTCATTGCAAGCTGTCTATCGCTTCTTGAGCGGCCTTCTGACTCGGACGAACTGTCAACCATTCCGACACTCCAGGAAGTCGGGGAACGAACCCGAGTGCTACGGTAACTTAGGGTCTTGTCGAGTCTGTCAAATTCCTCGACGGTCCAGACCGGGGCTGGCCGGACTTCGCCCGATTCCACCCACGTCCTTGACAGGTTTCCCTGCCGCGTGCTAAACCTTCACCACCCCACAACCGCCGAGTCGGATTGTCTGCAGTCGAAGTCAGGAACTCCTCCTAATTGGATACGAATGTGAAAAAGTTGGCTCTTGCAATTCTGATTCTCGTGGGACTCGGCATCGCCCTCGGCGCCCTCTTGACCGGCGACGAGGATAGCGAGGTCCGGCTCACGGGGATTGTGTCGGCGAACGAGGCCTTCGTTGCCTCGGAGATCTCCGGCCGACTCAAGGAGTTACGGGTCAGCGAGGGAGACTTCGTAGAGAGCGGGCAGGTCGTTGCGGTACTCGCCACCGACGAGATCGACGCCTCGAGACAGAGCCAGCTCGCCACCATCGAGCAGCTGACGGCGCGCGTCGCCCAGGGACGGGAGCGGGTGCACCTCGAAAGGGAGAGGGTGAAGTCCCAGATCGACAGCGCCGCAGCGAAACAAAACGCCGCGGAGAGCCAGCGGGAGGAGGTTCGCGCGGAGCTGGAGCAGGCCCGCAAGGAGTGGGAGCGCGCCGAGCAGCTGTTCGCGCAAGGACTCATTCCCCACCACCGCGTGGAGCGCCAGGAGGCGATGGTCGAGGTGGTGGAGGCCAAGCTTCAGACCGCCGAGGACCTCATCGAGGCCGCGCGCGCCGAGCTCGAGATCTATCGCGCCAGCGAGCGACAAGTGCGAGTGATGGAGCAGGAGGTGCAGCAGACGCAAGCCCAGGTGCAGGAGGCGCGCGCCGACCTCGAGCAGATCACCGTGCGTCTCGGTTACACCGAGCTGAAATCACCCTTGACCGGAATCGTCTCCTTGCGCGTGGCGCGCGAGGGAGAGTTCGTACCCGCCGGGGCCCCCGTCGTCACCGTGCTCGATCTGACGGACGTCTGGGTCAGAGCCCAAGTGGAGGAGACTCTGGTCGGGCGGCTCGCCATCGGCCAACCGCTCGACGTGGTCCTCGCTTCGGACGAGAGGGTGACGGGAAGAGTGACGTTCATCTCGCCCGAAGGCGAGTTCGCGACTCAGCGGGACGTCGACCGGGTGAAACGCGATATCCGGACTTTCGGCATCAAGGTGGCGGTGGAGAATCCGGGCGGTACGGTTCACCCCGGTATGACCGCGACCGTGCTGCTCCCGTCCGATGGCTCGGCGCCCGCTCCGGTCCAACCCATGAAGGAGACCTCGCTTCCGAACGAGCCACAGAAGGCTTCCGAGGAATCCCCTCCCCATCTGGCGGGAACCGCGATTGCAGCGTCCGTAGCGCCCCCTTCGCTCCGCGAGGCCGCTGGAACCAAGGGACCGGGCCCGAAGGCGCCGTCGAGACCGTCCACGAGCGTTGCCGCCGCGCCCCGGGCGGGTCGAAGCTCCTCGAGACCCCAGTCTCCGGAAAAGCCAGTCACTTCCACATCGCCTCTTCCGCGCCCATCCAAGGTGGAGACGGCCGACGAAACGCCCGCGCGACCCGCAGTCGAGGTCGCGGACACGAGGCCCCCCCAAGGCGCGCCGGCGCCTCCGAGACCGAGCGCGACTCAGTCCATCGAGGAGGCCCTGAAGGATCCCGATCGCGCGAACGAAGCCGATCTGGAGAAGTACCTCCTCGAGGTCCTGAGCGATGACGCGCCGCCACCGGAGCCGCAAAAGCAATCGCAAGCGGGGACGACCGAGAGAGCCAGCGCGCGAGTTCCATGCAGTTCCGGAAGCTCGAAAGACTGCGCCGCGGCGGCTTCCGCCGGACCCAAGCCACCCTCGTTTCGCCTGGAAGGAATCTCCATCTCCGACGGACGGCGGGTCGCGATCATCAACGGCGCCCGCGTGTTCGAAGGCGAATCGGTCGATGGTGCAAGGGTGTCGAGCATCGCCGACAGCGAGGTACGGCTCGAGCTCGACGGGCGCACGATCACCCTTCGCTTCTGAGCATGGCCGCCATCGTCACCGAGGGCCTGCGGAAGGAGTTCGACGGCTTCGTCGCGGTTAAGGACGTCAGTCTTCGCGTCGAGGAGGGAGAGAACTTCGCGCTTTTGGGCCCGAACGGTGCCGGCAAGTCGACTTTCATCCGCATGCTCACCACGCTTCTCACGCCGAGCGCGGGAACGGCACGTGTCGCGGGCCACGATCTCCGAACGGAGCCCGATACGATACGCAGGAAGATTGGAGTCGTTCCTCAGCCGATTACCTCCGACCTCAAGCTAACTGCCGCAGAGAACCTCCACTTCTACGCCAAGCTGTACCGCGTTCCTGGCGCGACGCGACGCAGGATCGTTCCCGAGCTCCTGAAGTGGATCGGGCTCTTCGAGTGGCGTGACAAGTACGTGGGAACGTTCTCCATCGGCATGCGCCGGCGGCTGGAGATCGCCCGGTGCCTCGTTCACGAGCCGGAACTCATCTTCCTCGACGAGCCCACGACCGGGCTCGACCCCGCGGCCCGTATCTCGATGTGGGAGATGATCGATCGCGTAAAGTCCGAGCGGACGGTCACGGTCTTCCTCACCACCCACTACATGGAAGAGGCGGACGCCCTCTCCGATCGAATCGCCATCTTCGATCACGGCGCCGTGGTCGCTGAAGGCACCCCGGAGCAGCTCAAGTCCGGCCTTCCGAGTCGCCGAGGTCATCGAAGTTCGCTTCGATCGCGAGCCCGAAGGATGGTGCGAGACGCTGAGGGGGCTCCCGGCGGTCACGGATATCAGCGAAGACGGCGGACTCTTTCGCATCCACAGCCGCGAGCGGTCTCGTTCGCTCCCGGCGATCGTGGAAAGGGCTCGCACCGAGGGCGTCGGCATCTCGGCGCTGTCGTTACGCGAGAATACGATGGACGACGTGTTCCTCCACCACACCGGTCGGGCGACCCGCGACGAAGTCGGCAGATTCCCAATCGATAACCGCTTGCTGCACACCTGAGTTTCTCAAGGTGCTACCCGCCTGGGCCATCATCGACCGCGATCTCCGCAAGTATTTTCGCAGCCCGGCGGTGCTCGGCGCCTCGATCGTTCTTCCCCTCCTGCAACTGGTCGTCATCGGCTATGCCTTCGGGGGCAAGATTCGAGACGTCCCCGTGGCTCTGGTCGACCTCGACGGCGGCCCCGAGGCGGTGCGCCTGCGGGAGAAATTCGAAGCCATCCAGGCGAATGCCCGCACCTTCCGAATGCGGGAGGAACGAAGCCTCGACACGCGCCTGACGCTCACCCGCGAGGGGGTCGTGAGCGCGACGATCGTGATTCCCGAGGATTTCTCCCGCCGCGTCGCCCAGGGTAAACCGCCCGACGCTGGGCCTGGTCGTGGACAACACCGATCCCTTCGTGGTCACCACGATCAGCCAGAAGATGGCCGAGGTCCTCGAAGCCACCAACCGGGGCGCGGTCGAGACGAGGTCCGTCAGTGGCGCACGCCTGGAGATCGTCGAGATCTTCCCCTTCGTGGAGTACATCCAGTACCTGCTTCCCGGCATCATCACCCTGGCCACCTTCTTCTGCGTGCTCATCGGCGGAGGGCTTCTGTACATCGACGACAAGGTTCGGGGAATCCACGAGGCCTACCTCGTCAGCCCGATAACGAAGTTCGAGCTGGTCTTCGGAATGCACCTGGCGGGTGTGCTGAAAGGCACGTTCGCGGGCTCGGTGGTCACCATCGTGGGAGTGCTGGTCTCGGGGCTTTCGAGCTTCATCACCGTCTGGAGCATCCTCCTGATGCTGCTGTTCCTTCTTGTCGTTTCTTCGTCCTTCGTCAGCATGACAACGCTCCTGATGGTCCGGGTGGACGATCCGATCGTGCCGCGCGTGGTGATCGGCGTCCTGAACACTCTTCTGTTCTTTCCCTCGGGAGCGGTCTATCCGCAGTCCAGCTTTCCCCAGTGGCTCCAGTGGATCGCCAAGGTCGACCCCTTCACCTACGCCGTGCACGGATTTCGAGCCGTGCTCTTGAAACGCGCCGGGGCGGTGGCTCTCGACGACTTCCTGATCCTGGCGGCGCTTTCGATGGTTTGCTTCGGCGGCGTTCTTCTGCTCTTCCAGAGGCGACTCTAGCTTAGGCCAGCGCAGCGGCCGATGAATTCCCGATTTCAGGGACTTCGTCGGTTCGAGGGGATTGCAGCGACTCGAGGCCGCGTCAGTTCTTGCCCTGACGGGCCTGCCGCGCATTGACCCACTTGTCCCAGCCGTCCCGCAGAGCTTGCTTCTCCTCCGGAGTGAGCGATTGGACTTTCTGGATCTTGTCGGTCATCACGCGGATCAGCTGCTGCTTCTGCTCGTGGCTCAAGGTGCCGAAAACCTCGCGCATCTTGGTGAAGAACTGCCGCGCCTTGGCCTTTTGCTCGGGCGTCAGATTCTGGAGGAAGTCGACGAGATCGCGGCCCGCCTGCTTCCATTCCTCCTGCCGCTCGGGAGGAAGGCCGCGGTATTCCTCGATCGCGTGTCGCCACGCGTCGGTCAACTCCTGCTTCTCGGAAGGCTCCAAGCCCGCCCAGGCCGCCGTCCACTCCTGGACCCGCGCTCGGGCGTCGTTATTCTGGCCGAACGAGACCGCGGCGTTGAAGAAGACGACGAGAAGAAGAGATGCCGGAATCAGCCTGGTCATGGGGTGCCTCCTGGCCACAATTTAGCTCGGTGAAAACGGGCGCGACGTGCGCGATATCACAGAATGCGAGGGCAGCTTTTCAGCGCGAATCATCGTGCGGCCACGCTCCGGGGCGCGATCGATTCGGGGGCGTCGTCGAGGGTCACTATCCAAACGCTTGACCCGATCACCTCGTCGCGACGGTTTTTGCGGCTCGCGTGTCCGAGGACCAGGCGCTTGCCGTCGGGGCTCCAGTGGATTTCGCTCATCTGCCTGGAGTGGCGGTCGTAGTGATCGCTCTCGGGGTCGCTGAAGAACGTGAGGCGCTCCTCCCCGGTGCCGTCGGCGTTCATCAGGTACAGCTCTTCGCCCGCGCCCGGCATCCCCTGCCTTCCGGTTCCCGCAGGGTGCGCCCAGGCGATGGTCTTCCCGTCGGGAGAGAACGTCGCGTTCTCGTCGTGCTGCGTCGGCGTTCGCGTGAGTCTCACGAGGTCGCCCCCCTCGAGGTCGGAGGTATAGATGTCGCCTCGGAGGCCGCGGCCGCCGGGAGACTCGGAGAGGTCGGTGTAGCTGAAGATCAAGCGGCGGTCGTCCCGGGTGAAGCCCGATCCCTCGAGGAGGGTGAATCCCTCGGGAGGGTTCACGGCCCGGATGTTCGAGAGGCGAGGCTCGCCGTCGCGCCCAAACTCGACGTCTGCGTGCTTCATGCGCCACGCCCCCAGCTCTTCGCCCTTCCGGGCAAAGACGTCCGCCCAGCCCCAGTCATGTCCGCCAGGGTACTTCTCCATCGAGAACTCCTCGTTCCAGCAGATCTTCCTGCCGTCGTGGGAGAACGAGGGCCGGATGACGCCCCAGTTCTCCTCGTAGTCGGTGAGCTGCCAGAAACGGGTGCCTTCCCGATTCATGATCCAGACGTTGTTGTTGCGTCCGACCCCCGGCCTCTCGACGACTCCGTTGCCCTTCCGGCTGAGCCTCGACGACTCGGCGACGAACACCAGGTACTTCCCGTTGGGATGGTAGTACGGCTGGCCTCGAAAACCGGTTCGCCGGAGGTCCGGTTTCGCGCACGTGAGGCAACGCTGCCCGCTGCCATCCGTCCTCATGGCGTAGACCTCGAAAGTGTCGTTCTCCTGCCGGGTGAAGGCGATCTCGTTCCCGTCCGGAGACCAGGCGGGAAAAATCCCGTCCGTGATTCTCTCGAGGCTCTTCACTCGGCGCGATTCCGCCGTCGCATCGCCCGACAGCGCGATTGCGAACGCCGCGGCGAGGATTGCGTTCGCGTACGACAGTGAGCCCGACGAGTGCACCATTTCATGAGCTCCGGGACCGGCGCCAGCTTGTATCCACTCCAAGTCCTGCACCCAACGCACCGGGAGCCGCCCCGACATGGGTTCGATCCACCGGTATTGCAACTTTGCGGCCAGGACTGCGCGCGAGGGCCCCTCCTCGAGGAATGACTCGAATGATCGGACGGGCCGGTATTTGCGGCGGCGACCGGAGCCGGCGGCCTCGTCTCCTGCCGGCCTCGTTGGCGCTTGTCCCGCGGCCACGTCCTCCTCTTCGCTCGGGGCGTCCTCCAGCGTGGTCATGTCCCCCGGGCACGATCGCGCTCTCATCCTTGCCCGTCGGCGGTCCGGCCTGGTCCGATATTTGCAAGCTCCAGAGACTAAAGGTGAATCGTCGCGGTTTCAAGATGGAGCGTTTGGCCTCCATGGCTGAAGCCGCTATGCTCCAAGGACGAGCAAGGTACAGGGGAGGGTGAGCATGCGACTCGGATGGAGATCGACCGTCGTGCCGGCGATGCTGGCAATCTCGATGACCCCAGTCTTCGCCGACAGCTATAGCGTACGGAGCGTTGAAGAAATTACCGACGGGATTTTTCCGGTTTGGTCCCCGGACGGGAGGGAGATCGCCTTCACCCGGCAGGAAAAAGACACTTTCGAGATCTATTTCATGAAGCCGGACGGAAGCGACCAGAGGTGCGTGACCTGCAACAAGGAGGGGCTGCGCGAGGCAGGCTTCCGAGGACAACCCTACTATCACCCGAGCGGCAAGTACCTGGCGTTCGTCGCCGAGTCGTCGAAGCTCCGCCGGAAGGGCAATGGCGTCGTCGAGAGGCCGGGGGTCGGGCGCAACAACAACGTCTGGATCATGAATCGGGAAGGCACCCGCTTCTGGCCCATGACCGATTACGAAGAGAACTGGGGTGTGATTCGCCCCTCCTTCTCCCACGACGGGACGATGATCTACTGGAACGAAGAGTTCTCGATGGAGAAATATGCCGCCGCCAAGGGGCGCAATGCCGGAGGGCACGACTGGGGCATTTTCGCCCGCAAAGGCGAAGAGCTCGGGGCCTGGCGGATCAAGTGGGGAAAGATCGATTTCGATCGCGACGGAGCGCCGCGGATGTCCGACGTAACCACCATCAATCCCCCGGAGGGCTTCACGCTGCTCGAAGGCTCCGGCTTCACTCCCGACGACCGGCGCTTGATCTACGCCTATGCCGACCTGTCCGAGGCTCCCGGTGGACGAGGGTATCGCAGCGACATCTACCTGACGGACTTGAGGGGCGGCTCGCTGCAGCGGCTCACCTCCACCCCTACCCAGCACGACGAGAACGCGGTGTTCTCGCCCGACGGCAAGAAGATCGCATGGACCCATCCCGTCGGAACGGGCCGGAAGGGGATGCCGGGCATCGACGTCGAGATCTACATGATGAACGCCGATGGAACCGGGGAAGCGCGCCTCACGAACTTCAGCGATCCCAAGAGCGAATACTACGACAAGGATTCGAAGCAGATGAGCGAAGTGCACTGGAGCCCGGACGGAAACCGGATCGTTTTCGGCCACGCGAGCCGCGCGAGATTGAGGGACCCCAATATGGGCGCGAGCGTGTGGATTTTGACGTTCGAGGGCGCGGGTGACGTAATCCACCCGCCTGGGCCCGCTTCTGGAGTCCGGCCGCCCGCCCAGCCCACGGAAGGGCCTGGAGGAGCGAGCTATCGACATCGCGGGGTGCACAAGGAAGTCCATGGCGAGGGCCCGCAGCAGTTCTGGATCTACGAGCCTTCCGATCCCGCTCCGAAGACGGCGCCGGTGATCGTATTCGGCCATGGCGGCGGAGGTGTCAATCCGAGATTCTACGGAGCCTGGATCGAGCATCTCGTCCGGCGAGGGAACATCGTCCTCTTCCCGCGTTATCAGAATAACGTCCTCTCGCGACCTGGAACGGCGAAGGAGGCCTTCGTCACATCGGTGAAAGCCGCGTTCGACGAGCTGAAGAAGAGCGCGCGGGTTCGCCCCGAGTTGGACAAGGTGGCGCTGGTCGGCCACTCGTGGGGGGCGGTGCTGTCGGCGAATCTGGCGGCCATGACGGGCTCCGCTGGGCTGCCGCGTCCGAGGGCGCTCATGATCGTCGAGCCGGGGATAGTGGGGATTCCGATGGAGGACCTGTCGAAGGTGCCCAAGGACACGCTCGCACTCGTCGTCGTCGGAGAGGGCGATACGCAGGTCGGCGACAAGGACGCGAAGCGGATTTACGGTGGTCTGACCCATATTGATCCCGCGGACCGCGACTACATCATCGTACGAACCGACGACCACGGCGAGCCCCCATTGCTGGCGAACCATCTCGCCCCCGACGCCGTTTCCGAAGACTATGACTCGCAACCCACCAAGCGGCGCCGTGCGCGTCTCGAAGCGAAGCTCGAGGACTCGGTCAACGCCATCGACTACTATGGATTCTGGAAACTCCTGGATGGTCTCACCGACGCCGCCTTCTACGGAAAGAATCGCGACTACGCGCTGGGCGACACGCACAACCAGCGCTACATGGGAACGTGGAGCGATGGGACCCCCGTTAAGGAGCTCGTCGTCACCGACACTCCCTGAGTTGGCGGCCGTCTTCAGCGACTCGCGCTGTCACCGAACGCGCGCTCGTCGTTCACAAGGTGAACATCGGTGGGGAGGAGTCGGGCGAGGGTCGTCGCGCTCAACCCTCTCCCAGCGCGACCCTGCGGCGCGCCTTCTTGAAGCGGTCGGTGTGCAGCCGCTCGTTTACGATGGTGATCTTGACTGGAACCTTGTACCGCTCCAGCCTGAGGCGACAGTGCGCCTTGATCTGCCGGATGGCGGCTTGCTGACTCAGGGAGTCCGATGGCCCGACGAGGGACGCGCGGGCGCACACGATATTGCCCAGGATCGAGTTGGGTTCTCCGTAGACGGCGACCTCGTGCACCACCTGAAGCTCCTGGATCACGTTCTCCACTTCCGCGGGGATGACCTTCGCGCCGCCCACGTTGACGATATCAGTCTCCCGACCGAGGATGCGCAGGTACTCACCATCCGTTTCGACCAGGTCACCGGTGACGAACCAACCGTCCTCGGTGAACGGGTCGGGGGCGTTCAGATACCCCAGGATCGCCGACCGAGCCTTGATCTGGAGGATCCCGTCCACGACTCTCACTTGATAGCCTTCCCCTCCCATCTTGACCCAGGTCGAATCCGGCGCCTTGGACTTGGAACGCAGGGTGCCCACCTCGGTGGCGCCGAACTTCTGCAGCAACTCAACGCCCGGGAAGAGCTGATGGCACCTGCGCAAGGTGGACTCGGGCATTACCTCGGCTCCGTAGGTGATGACCTTCAACGAGCTCAGGTCGTAACGCTCATGGGCCTGACTCAGTATCAGCAGGGCCAGAAAGCTCGGCGAAACCGGCAGAACCTCCACCGCGTAGTCCTGCACCGCCGCGCAGACGGTGTCGGGCAGGCGGTCGGGAACCGTGACCATGCAGCTCGCGTTGCTCAGCGAATAGAGCAGGGTGTCGACGCCTCCGATATGGTCGTAGAGAAGGAAGGTGAGCGTACGCAGGTCGCGGCGGCGCGTCTTGTACTTCTGCAGACTAGACGCTCGAAGTCGTGCACCGCCGCTTTCATCGCGCCCGTCGACCCCGACGAGAACAGCACGATCGCCGGATGAGCTTCCTGCCGAAGCCGGTCGTACAACGGATGGCTGGCCAGGCGGCCGAGGCGCTGAAACTCGACCTCGTCGTCCGAGGAGACGCGGAGCGACCACTCCGCTCTCGACGATCTCCGCGCATTCCTCCCGCCGCCTTTCGCTCTGCTCCGTCAGGGGCACCACGATCGAACGGCGTAGAGCCAGGGCGAGCATCAGAGCGAGGGAGTTGGGCGAGTAGTCTCCCTCCAGCAGGACCACCGCTTGCCCTTCGACCTGTCTCTTCTCCAGCTCCGAGCCCCAGTAGGCGATCCGGTCGAGCAGCCAACGGTAGTCGAAGATGCGGCGGCGCCACACCAGGGCCTCGCGCTCGGGATTCTCGGCGAAACGCTCCAGGAGAAAATCGACCGACATCAGACGCCGCCCAGATAGATCACCTGCCCGGTCACGAAATCGCTTTCCGGCTCGGATGAAGAAATCGATGACGTTGCTGATGTCCCGGAACTCTCCGTAGCGCCGGAGCGCCTGCCTCTGGAGGAGGGCATCCATCTTCTGCTGCGGGACGGAGCGGATCAGATCCGTCTTCACCGGGGTCGGCCCCACGGCGTTGACGGTGATGCCGAAGGGGCCCAACTCACGCGCCAGCACCTCGGTCAGGCTCACGATGGCCGCCTTGGACGCAGCATACACCGCCTCCCCTTCCAATTTCAGGGGCGTGGCCACGGTGGCGAAGTTGACGATCCGGCCGAACCGGTTCTTCCGCATCAACTTGGCCCCCTCCCGGCAAAAGAGAAAAGTGCCGACCACGTTGGTCTGCAGAATTTTGTGAACGGTGGACATCGGCGTCAACAAGACGTGGTTCATCGACGCGATCCCGGCGTTGTTGATCAGAACGTCCAGGCGGCCCTGGGTCCTGCCAGATCGCGGAGAACATCTCGTTCACTTTCTCTTCATCGGCCACGTCCAGGCAGAAATGGCTGTACCGCTCGTGCTCGTACTCCACCGGCTCCCTGCTGCAGCCGAGGACGACGTCGCCCTGCTCCAGGTAGTGCTCCACCAGGTACCGGCCGATACCCTTTCGGCTTCCGGTGACCAGTGTGACCCGCGGCTTCATGTGTCGGCCTTTCGTCCCGCTCACGATGCCGTAGCCGAGGAGCTCGCGCGCGAAGAGGTCTTCCAGGATCTCGCAGGAACGGGCGAAGTTCTCGACGTCCCCCGGGGAGAGGTGCTCGCTCAAGGCGACCCGGTTGCGCTCGAGGTTCTGTTTCCACCGTTGCAACGTGGGAAACGCCTGCCGGCTGACGTCGCGGCGCTGGATCCTCTCGAATCCCCGGGCGCGCATCGTGGCTTCGTAGAAGTCGAGGGTTTCCATCTTTGCCTTGCCGAAAGAGCGCTCCAGAACCGCCAGGTCATCCCGGAGCCGGTAGATGTCCGCGATGGAGAGCTCCTGCTTCAAGATCAGATCGCACAGCAGCATGCGCCCGCCGACTCGCAACACTCTATGGTTCTCCGCGCAGAGCTTCGCCTTGTCGCGCATGAGGTGGGAGGACTCCATGACCCACGCGACGTCGAAAGCATCCGCAGGGAAGCCGTTGTCCAGCGCGTCCCGCTGATGGAATGCAATCCTTCCCGATAGCCCTTTCCGCCGGCCGACCTCCGAGGCCATCTCGATGCCGCGGCCGCTGATGGAGATCGCCGAGATGCTGCAACCGGTCCGCTCGGCCAGGCGGAACGCCGGGCCTCCGATGCCGCAGCCGACATCGAGCAGCGCCGTACTCGAGTCGATGGTCGCGAGGCCGGCCATGACGTCGATCAGAGCGTCGGTGGCCTCGGGGAGCGTTTCGTCGCCCTGCGCGAAATAGCCATAGTGCAGGTTGTCTCCCAGTATCAGGGTCCAGGCGTCGGTGACGTTGTCGTAGTGGGTCTGGTTGTTCATGAGTTCCGGGAATTCATTCTCCCTGCGATTCGCGGACCACGTCGAGCACATAGCCGATCATGGAGTCCAGCGTCCTGAAGGGACTGCGTTCCATCGACATCGCCTTCTCGTTCGCGAGCGTCACCGACAAACCGAACTCCCGGCGAATGCTCTCCTCGACGGCAACGATGAGCGAGACCAGGGTGATGGAGTCGGTCGTCGCTCCCGGTCCGTAGAGGACGGTCTCGGCGCCCCGGTCCAGCTTCGCACCGTCCTCGAGCTCCTGGTTCAGGTCGTCCACCGTGCGATGAACGAGCTCCACGATTTTGTCTCTTGTTCCTTCCACGCATCCTCCCGCGGCTGACGCTATTGCGCCGTATATCCTCCGTCGATGAACTGAATCGAACCCGTAATCCAGCGCCCGGTGTCGGCGAGCAGAAACGCGATGGCGTGGGCGACGTCGCGCGGGGAGCCGACACCGAGAGGGTGCAGCTTCTGCACCTCTTCCATGCCTGCCTCTCCGAGTCTTCCCCTGGCCGCATCGACCATCTCCGTTTCGACGGCTCCGGGGGCCACGCAATTGACGCGGATGCCCTCCCTCGCCAGCTCGAGCGCGAGAGACCTGGTGAGGGAATGAAGCGCGCCCTTGCTCGCGCTGTAAGCCGCGCGGGCCGGAGCGCCGACCTCGCCCATCACCGACGATACGAAGACCAGGGATCCACCCGAGTCGTTCACCCCTTTTTGTCGGAAGGCTTTCGCCAGCAGGATGGCCGACACTACGTTGATTCTCAGCAGCTTCTCCACGTCCTCCGTTTTGAGCATCCTCAGAGGCAGAATGCTCTGGGCCCCCGCGCAGTGGGCGAGGCCGCGGATGCGACCATGCCTCTCCGACACCGTTTTCAACCACTCGGGCAACTCATCGGTTCTGGTGAGATCGAAGGCTTCCATAGCGTGCCCGGGGCCTTCCAGCAGCGACAGGGTTTCCGAGAGTCGATCGCGATTCCTGCCTACCAGGACGACCCGCGCTCCGAGCTGACTGAGAACCAGCGAGGTGGAACGCCCGATACCGGACGACGCTCCGGTGACCACGATCACTTTATCGGTGAGATCCAGAGGGTTCATCGGCCATCAATCGGTGAGACCGCCGCTCAGGAGGTCGAGAAGATCATCCACCGTCCTGCACTTCACGATCTGGTCGCCGCTGACCGACACATGGAGCTTCTCATCCGCCAACCCCATGTAGATGAGCGCCGACATCGAATCCCAGAACTCCAGGTCTTCGAGTCTCTGACTGCCGGCCAGCGCGCCCTGGCCAATCTCCAGGGATGTTTCCAGCGCCCGTAAGAACTCCGCTCTCGTCATTCTCTTTCTCCATCCAAGGTGAGGCGACCCGATTCCGAGGGTGAGCGATCGGTGCGCATCATGCCCCGTACCCGTCGATTTCCCGCCGGAGCCCCGCCACGATCTCCTCGCGAAGCCGCGCCCAGAACTCCTCGGGTACATCGACGGCGCCCAGGCTGATGTTCAACCGTCGCTGCAGGACCACCGATTGGACCATCAATGCCGGTCCAACGAGGTCATTCTTGAATACGATCGCACACTCCTCCAAGCTGAGGCCACCGTAGCAATCCCGGACGGCCGCCACGCCGTAGTTGCTCACGAACATAGTGCCTCGTTTGAGAGTCTGCGGCTTGTAGGGGAGCTTGACCGACCGGACGAGGTTGTAGACCAGGGACGGCCCCCCGCCGTCAGTGAAGCTCCTGACGTCCCCGTATACCCGACGTGCAATGTCCCAGAAAGAGGATCTCCCGTCGATGGTATAGACGTTCTCGTACCCGCTGAAGAAATTTCCCAGATCGTCTTCCGTTACCGGACCCGAGCTCCCCGAAAGCTTCTTCCGGATATCCATCGGGAACCGACACTTGATGCGCAACTGACGCTCGGGCAGCGTCGCCAGGAGCCCGCAAGCGCCTGCGGCGAAGAGCGCGCCGTAAATCGTGGTCTGTTCCTTCCGACAGCGCCGCGCCAGCGCCATCGTGTCTTTTTCGGAAAACACCGAGTGCGCGAGGAGTCGATGGGGCGGGACACCTTCGGCATGAGGCAACGACGTCCAGATCCCCTTCCGGTTGGCGCGGCGCCGTCGGATCAAGTGCGCCATCACCGCTGTCCGACGCAGCAGGCTGCCAGTGGTTTCCGCGCGAGTTCTCGTCGAGATGGGCAGCGAGGACACGGGGCCCGGGGGGCCGTTCCGTTCCGCGCGCTCATAGTATTCGAAGAGATCGGCCAGCAGACGAAACACGGAACGCCCGTCGGCGATCGCATGGAAGGCGACGAAAATGACGTCGCATTGGGACTGTTTCCGGTTTCGTAGGACGAGCATGCGGGTCAGGGGATGCACCGCCGGATCCAGCGGAGCGCTCATCAGCCGGCTGGC
The DNA here is from genome assembly GCA_963716925.1 of uncultured Acidobacteriota bacterium. Lineage (GTDB taxonomy): Bacteria > Acidobacteriota > Vicinamibacteria > Marinacidobacterales > SMYC01 > DAISKN01. The sequence continues at coordinate 671,727 of CAVQUX010000010.1, forward strand.
TTCCTCCTGCCAGGGAACGAGATCGGTTTCGACGTCCTGGATCGTGAACGGGAGCGGAGGCGGAGTCGCGAGAAACTGGAACAGATGACGGCCGTCGCTCGATTCGGTGATGCGGGCTCTCAGCCTCGGATGACGCGATTGTAGGCTCGCGAGAGCCGCCCGGAGGGGTTCGGCCTCGATACAACCCCGCACCCGCAACCTTGCGCCGCCCATCCCGGCTCCCTCGAAAGTGCGCGAGAGGCCGTAGAACACTTCGTCCCACGGCTCCAGCGGGACTTGGTCCAGAACAGCGACGAATTCGACGAATTCGACGAATTCATCGGGGAAGCTCTCCGATATCGCCCGCGCTCACCGTGGTCAGCCCAGGGAGCGACAGTGGGCCGCAGGTCAAGGCTACCGCTCCCCACGACAAACCGGCGCCGAACCCGAGAAGGACCAGACGGCGAGGGTGTCGTCTCAATTGCTCGGCCAGATCGCCCTGGAGCGCCAGGGGGATCGAGGCCGCGCTGGTGTTGCCGTAGTCCTCCAGGTTCACCACCAGTTTTTCGACGGGAATGTGCATCTTCTTGGCCAGGTGCTGCATCATGAACAGGCTGGCCTGGTGCATGACGACGGCGTCCACCTGGTCGAGGGTCCACCCCGCGAGCTCCAGCACCTTGTTGCCAAGGGTGGGAACCTCCCTGAGGGTGAAGGCGAAGATCTCGGTGCCATTCATGTAGAGATCCTCGTCGCTTCGGACGTTCCCGCCCTCTCTCTCGGTGCGCTTTCCCGTCTCGTCGTTGGCAGGATGCCGAAACCCCCCGGCCTTCACGATGAGGTGCCGGGCGCCCCCGCCGTCCGAGCCCAGCTCGAAAAACATGGGTTCGGCGGACTCGTTCCACTCCAGCGCGGTGGCCGAACCGCCGTCGCCGAACAGAGGAGCGGTGGCCCGGTCGAAGGGAGAAGCGAGTCGACTCACCGTATCTCCCACCAGAAGCAGGGCTCGCCTCGCATTCCCCGTGCTCAAGAGGTGCGCGACGATCCACAGGCCGTAGGCGTACCCCGAGCAGGCATGAGTTACGTCAAAGGCCGCGCAACTCCTGCTCAGCTTCAGCCGATGCTGGAGCGTGCAGGCCGTCGCCGGCGCCACGTAGTCCGGGGTCACCGACACGAAAACGAGCACGTCTATGGAGCTCCTGTCCCAGCGGATCTCTTCGAGGAGCTTCTCCGCGGCGGCGAAGCACAGGTCCGACGTGCAGATTCCTCCCGTGGATACGCGCCGATTGGTGACGCCCACGCTCTTCGAGATCCGACGGCTCTGCTCTTCTCCGAAGGTTCTTGCGAGGTCCTCGACGGTCTTTACCGCTTCCGGCACCGCACAGGCGATGCCGGCGACTCGCACCCTCTCTACTTTTCCCCCCGCCATTGGCCCACCTGGATGCGGCGGCTCACGCCGCCTGGGCGGTCTTCCGGAAGGTGAACAGCCGGTAACGGAGTAACCCCTGTCCGAATGCCTGATAGGTTCTGGAACCCGGCGCCGCGAGGAAATCCGCCATGCGAGCCCGTTCCTCGGGATCCCGGTACGCCTTCATCCGTCTCTCGGCCGTCTCCTCGCAGGAAAGTAGAACGTTCGAGGTGATATCCGCGTCGCGAGTCTTCTGGAAGCCCATTTGGCCGAGCAGGCGGGCGTTTCGATCGTGGGCCTTCGGAGTCATCAAGTCCGCGTAGAGAAACCATCCGTTGGGCCGCAGCACGCGGTGCGTTTCGCGGAGAAACGACTCTATTCGCGGGTAATTGTGCGAAGCCTCGATATTGATGACCACATCGAATGCCGAGGCAGCGACCGGAAGGGACTCGGCGTCGCCTTCCTCGAACGTGAAGCCGTCCGAACGAAGGTAACGATGGCAGAAATCGATCGCTTCCGAGGAAATATCGATGCCGAGATAAGAACGAGGACGGAAGTAGTCCGAAAGGACCATGGGCACCGAGCCGCGTCCGCAACTCACGTCCAGTACGTCGCCAGCGTCGACCGGGCAATCTCCGATCACCTCGAGGACGAGTCGGCGGGAGTTGACGTCGAAGTGACCGGGGGGGGGCGCGAGGACCGAGAAGCTCGGATTGTCGTTGGGAACGTACCCGTAGTTCAGGAAGAAAGCGTACCTTCCGAACTTCAGCTCGTTGAGCTTGCGATTGAGGTCATCGTATTCCTGCCTGGTTCGTTCCTTTTCGTCGTCCGCTTCGACCTGGCTGGGCGCCTCAGCGGTCCCCTCCGCGTCCTCGAGCAGGCGTTCGAGCAGATTTCGATTCCCCTGCGGTTTGTTTCGATCCTTCATCGCGTCTGAACGCGGTCTTGGACGCCGAAGACCTCTACCTTCGGCTGAAATTCCGCGTTTCCCGGATCTCCGGGGTTCGGGTAGATCCTTTCCCAGTGCTTCGGGGGATTTTCATTGTTTGGTACTGCTGGCGGAAAGTCAAGCCCGTTCTCGGTTTCTCCCCGGAAGGAAGCGCTTTATGGGGACAGGATCTGCCCCAGTACCTTGCCGTCGACGTTCGGCGGAGCGGTGAGTCCGAGAAGCTGGTAGAGCGTGGGCACGATGTCGGCCAGAGTGACGTCCTCGGGGTAGACGCCGGAGGCGATACCGGCCCCGCGCATCAGGAGCGGAACGGAAACGGAGGAGAAGGAGGCGTGGGTGCCAATCGTCGACGGGCCGGGGACGGCCTTGGTGAGCTTCTGAGTGCCCACCAGCGCGTTCTGGTGGCGAAATCGATTGAAGACCATGAGGTGGGGCCAGCGCACCTTGGACGCATCCGGCGCGGGAAACTCGACCGCCCACTCGCTGTAGAGCTCACCGCGCTCGTTGCCGGTGATGCCGTCTTCGAGCACGTGGCCCGCGACGTTGTCGATGCCGCTCTCCATTTCGTCCAGCTCGATTGCGATGAAGGGATGGACGTTGGTCTTCAGGATCGGGTCGAAGGTTTCGTAGCTCTCCAACGCCGCCGCTATCGCGGATGACTTCTGCGGATCGGTCAGGTATAGAAACGTGACGCTGTGGCGCGACAACATGTACTCGATGTCGTCATCGCTCACGCCGAGCGAAAGAAGGATCGAAGCGACGGGGATCGGCGTCTCGCTCACCGTGACCTGCCCATGATCGGCGAGCAAGACGACGTAGGATCGATTCGCAGGGTCTCGCCACTGGATCTCGTCCAGGATGAGGCCGAAGCTCAGATCGGCTTCGTGGACGATGTCGAGCACCGGGTCGCGATTGGCTCCCGGGTTGTACAGGTTGATATCGTCCCAGAGCACGTCGGGAGTCCCCGGGTCGGTCCACTCCTCTGGTCGATCGGCCGCGCCGAAGGTATGTTGGGCCGTATCGCTTTCGGCGAGGATGACGTAGAGGACGTCGGGATCCTCGGCGGCGATCATTCGAACGGCCGCTTCGGCTATCCAGCGGTCCTCGGGGAACGCCGTCGGGCTCCCACCCACGGTCTTCCCCTTGCGGGATAGAAGCTTGTTATACCGGGGACTCTTGGAAACGTTGGTGCCTTCCCGGTCGACCTCGGCGTCCGGGTCGCTCGGCGGATCTCCGAACCGGAATGGCTCGGGCTCGGGGATGTAGGCGAGATGTTGCTTCCCGCCCGCGAGGATGTCGACCGTTCGCGCCTGGTCGGCGTACAGCTCGCCCACCCACTCCTTCCCGGAGACGAAGACCGAGAAAGTGTCCTGGTCGCCGCCCGCCTGCTCGTCCTTGATGACGTCGTAGATCGTCTCCACCGGCTCTCCCGAAGGACCAAACCGCAGGAGGTCTTTCTTGACCATGAGAAACTCCGCGCCCCCGTTTCGTTTGGTTCCCGAATAGTATCGGCGGATAGAAGGGACTCCCTGGGTCCCGGTCCAGGAGCCGCTGAGCGCCGCAGTGTGATCGACATCGGTACAGGCGGGCAGCAGAGCTTTGGCGTCGGTGAACGACGCTGCGCTCTCCCGGAACTGGCTCGCCCGCGGCATGAGCCGCTCCGCGGAGCCGTCGTACCAACCGCCTCTTCGATTCAGATCGAGATAGCCGGGGCCGATGCCGTCGATCGCCACGAAGTAAACCTTCGGTTTGTTTCGAACTTTGCCGCGAACGAGGACAGTGGATTGAACGACGTCGTTCAATCTCGCGGTGACGGTCGCCTCCCCTTCCTCTCCGTCGGAGGCCTGTGCCGGGGGTCGAAGTCGCGCCAGAAGAACGATCTCGCCGGCAGCCGGTATGGGGATCAGAAGACTCTCGTTCGGCGACCCCTGTGGCTGGAATCGATCGTTGGCGGTTTGGAGATCCGCGGTCCAGGGAACGTTCCGAGGCTCCGCGTCGATTCGAACCGACTGCGCCTCCTGCGAGTCGTTTCTGACCACGACCACGAACGTCGTCAACGATCCCGCGGGGACAAGGTGGCGTCGGTTGGGAAACTTCGCCACGACGGAAAGGTTGATGTCCGCAGCCAGGACCTCGCTCCCGCCGAGCAGCCCCAGTGCGACCTGCGCCAGCACCATGGAAACGCCCAGCGCCCGACGCTGGCACGAACGCGCGACGCGCATGAATTCCGCCATTACGACTCCTTTCGATCTCGATAGGTATAACACCCGGGCTTACCGCACCTAGCGAACCACCTGCTGGCCTTCGGCGGTTTCTGCGGCGAGAAACGCCCTCGTCTCCGCCAGAAGCTCCACCGGATTCTCGAGCACGGTGAAGTGCTTCAGGTTGCCGTCTCTCAGAAGAACCGGCTTGCAGTTGCTGAGCCGTTCGCTGAGGATTTCGAAGGATTTGAAGAAGATGGTGCTCTCCTCGTACAGGAGCAACGTGGGATGGCGGATATCCGACAGGTTGTCCACCGTCAGCTCCCTCTCGGACCGGTAGCCCTTCCACATCGGTCGAAGGAACTCCAGGACGTTGTTCACCACGCGCTCGTCGCGGCGTTGACCGCGGGACGGTCCGTAAATGATGGGGATGTCGATGACCGCCTGCAGGAAGAACTCCAGGTCGTGCTGGTGCTCGGGGGGGATGGGGGCGCCGAGGAGCTTCTCCATGGTGCGAGTGACGTAGGGCCAGCCTTCCCAGTCCTTGCGGCGGTAGTAGTCGGCGAGGGGGCCGAGCAGACCAGCCTCGATGATGACGAGCCTTCGGACGCGCTCGGGGTAAACGAGAGCGAACTGAAGCGATATGTCGCCGCCCTGCGAATGGCCGACCAGGTCCGCCTTCTCGATCCCGAGCGCATCGAGGAGACCCTTCAGGTCCTCCACCATGTTCTTGTAGCTGTATCCGGACTCAGGCTGCTCCGACCGGCCGTGTCCCCGCATGTCGTACGTGGTGACCCGGTGGTAGGCCTGGAGCTCCGGAACCACGTTCAAGTGCCAACCTGCGAGGTTACCGCCGAGGCCATGGCTGAGCACGACGTCAGTACCTCTTCCGGACTGCCAGTAATGGATGTTGATTCCGTTAGCACGTATCTTGGGCATGGTCACTCACCGTGGGGGTGCGCATCTCCATTGTACCGTCACTCTTTTTCACCCTCACCGAGAGAGAGCAGCGAGAGAAGCACCGAGTCGCGCTCGGCGTCTCCGGGCACGCGCGCCGGCGGTTCCTGCGGGAGCGCCGGTGCCCCCGCTCCGGTCAGGCTCTCGAGAAGCATCGCCGCGAGACGCGATATCGATCCATTGCGCATCAGCTCGATCAAGGGGACCGTGACTCGTAGCTCCCTCTCGATGGCGTTCTTGAGCTCCACCCCCATCAACGAGTCCATACCCATCCTCGTGAACGGCTGGTGAACGTCGACCTTCCCGGGAGCAACGCGAAGGACCCTCGCGACCCGCGCGCGAAGCGCCGACTCCAGCAACTCCCCCCGCTCCTCGGGTGTCGCAGCCAGAATCGCCTCGACGCTCAACGCTCCCTCGGGGGACGACGGACCGCCATAGGCGACGCTCTTCCGCGCGAGCCCCGAGAGGAGAGCGGAGCCCGACATACTGCCGAACCGGCTGAACCGGTCCCAGTCGACCTCGAGGACCGCGACCTGCGCCGGTCTTCGGAACATCAGCGCCCCCAGGTACTGAAGGCCTCGCTCGGGGGTAATCCCCCCGATTCCGAAGGGCGCGAGACGGTCGAGCAGATCGTTTCGCGCCGCCATGCCCACCTGGGCCCAGGGTCCCCAATCGATGCTGATGGCCGGCAGTCCGAGCGAACGCCTGTAATGAGCCAGCGCATCCAGAAACGAGTTCGCCGCCGCGTAGTGGGCCAGTCCCTGACCGAGAAACCCCAACGAGGCCGCAGACGAGAAGAGGACGAAGAAATCCAGCGGCTGCTCCCGAAAGAGATCGTGCAGCACCCAGGCGCCGGCGACTTTGGATCTCATGGTGGCGTTCCACGCCGCGGCATCGAGGTCCTCGAGGGTCCTGAGACCCAGGAAACCGGCGGCGTGGACGATGCCGCGAATGGGGGGCTCACCGCGCCGTGCTCTCTCCTCCAGAAGAGCCTGCATCCGCGGCGCGTCCGAAACATCGGCTGCCACCGTCTCCACGATGGCCCCCTGGCTCTCCATCAGCCGAATCGCCTGGACCTGCTCGCTCAGGCGGCTCGATTCCTCGATCTCCGACCAGGACGAGCGCGGAGGGAGGCTCGTTCGTCCCATGAGGACCACCCGCCGAGCGCCGTTCTCGACGAGCCACCCCGCGACGCAGAGTCCCAAATCGCCCAGCCCGCCCGTGATCAGATAAGAGCCATCCGGGCGGAGGGCAAGAGGGCCTTCTTCGTCGTCGGACCACTTCGGGCGCCTCAGGCGGGCCACGTAGGTCGCTTCGGGTCGAATCGCGACCTGGTCTTCACTTCTGGAAGACACGATCCGCGGACACAGCCGCTCGGCGGCGGCCTCGGGAGAAACCGAATCCAGCGCGACCAGCCCTCCCCAGAGCGCCGACTGCTCCTGGGCGATCACGCGCCCCAGACCCCAAACGGGCGCCTGGGGCACCGCGACGTTCGTTTCTCCGCCCGCGATCCGCTGCATGGGACCGGTGACCACCCACAAGCGCGGCGCACCGCTCTTCCATTGTCGGCCCGCGACCGCCTGCACCCAGGAGACCAGGGTGAGACCCCCGAGGGACTGGGCTTTCTCGAGCGACGCGAGCGTGGCTTCGTGCGCGGGGGCCGCGTCGAGCGACCAGAGGTGAACGGCGCCCCGGAGGGGAACCGCCGATTCTCCCCGGACTCCTTCCAGCAGGAGATCGAGATCGTCTCGGCTCCCGGGCCGAACCCGATACGAGCGATCTGCGAGCCGTTGGTAGGAGCTTCCCGGTTGGACGATCACGATGCTCTCACCCCGCGCGGACAAAGTGCGTCCGAGCGCGCTCCCGAAGCCCGCTTCATCGGCGAAGATCAGCCACTGGCCGGCGGGTTGCGTGCGCTCGAGGGGATGGCTTTCCGCCTCCGCGGAGCGCTCCGGCACCCAGGTGAGCTCGTAGAATGCCCGATCCGATTCGACGGCGTCCCCCGCCAGTCGGTCCTCATAGGAGACGGGCGCCCGGAAACGCTCGAGGTTCAACCGCCGCAGATCGTCCTCACGAAGGTAGAGATCTCTCTGCGCCACCAGCCAGCAGTAGCGCAGCTCGCTTTCTCTCAGGGCGGCTCCGAGTCGATTCAAGGTGCGAAGCTTCCGAAGAGATCCCTCGTCGAGCGCTCGCTCACGAGTGGCTTGCTCGAGGTTCGACTCGAAATCCGGATCCTCGAGAAAGCTCCCCACCTCGCGGCTACCCTCGACCACCTCGACGAGCCGCAGTCCATTCCGGGACAGGAGATCGCACCACTCCTCTTCGCCCGGCGCAGGGAGATCGGGAAGGGGCCTGTCCTCGCCGGCGGTTCTCACCAAGGCCGCCTCGATCAGCAAACCCCCGCTCAGCAGGTGCGCGGCGACGTTCGGGATGAGAAGGGTCTCGTCCTCGAATCGTTCCCCGGGCGCGAGCCGAAAGGCGAGATCGTATTGATCGGGTAGCGCTCCCCCCCACGGATTCCGGTGAAAGAACCTGATTCGTTCCCCGAGCTCGCGCCTTCGCGCTTCCTCATTCCCCGCGAGCGACGCGACCGGGCTGTCCGCGAGTCCGTCGACCCTCAATTCGCGGTGCTCTTCGGCCAGATCGATCGCGTCTCGCCCCCCGCCGAAGTCGAGGAGCTTGTGAACGCGGGAGAAATCGATGCGCCCGAACAGTACCCGGTGAAGCTCCTTCCGGGCGACCTCGAGGCTTTCGGCGGGCTCGCGGCTCAGGAGCGCTCGAATCCACGACGATCCGGGAACGGGACGCGCGAGGGGAGTGAGCCCCGCGAACGTGGCCGGGGGCGCGAGTGATATTTCTTCTTCCTGGGCCGTTCGCGAGGCGGGCGAGCGGGCGAGGATCACGTGCCGTCCCGGGAACTCGGCTTCCGGATCCCCCGGGAGCACGCTCAGGGTCTCGAATCCCGAGTCTCCCAGCGCCCGGGACCACTCGCCCGGCGTCAGGAAGGGGTGGTGCTCTCTCTCTTCTCTATCCCAGTACCAGAGGAGTCCGAACGACACCTCGAACCAGGGCTGGTGGCGAGTCGTTTCGACGAGGAGCAGCAGTCCGCCCGGGGCGAGCAGGGAGTGTACGCGCTCGAGCGACCGCCCGACGTTCTCCGTGGCGTTGAGTACGTCGGCCGCAACCACGATGTCGTAGACACCCTCTTCAAAGCCCTGATCGCGCGGGCTCCGATCGAGGTCGAGCGTTCGACCGCGGACGAAGGGGTAGCCCTGGAATCTCGCCCTGGTATGGTCCAAGAAGAAGCCCGTGACCTCGGTAAGGTCGTAGCTCGTCGTCTCCGCCGGCAGAACGGGAACGAGCGACGCCGTGGCCCCTCCGCCGCCCGATCCCACCTCCAGGATGCGAATACCCCCGGGTCGGCTCGCTGCCGCGACACGGACCACTTCCCGGCAGATGGCGTTGCCGTACCTGGCGGCGCCGGTCTTTTCGAAAAGGCCTTCCGCCGTCTCCAGCGATCCCGAGGGAAAGAGGAGGTCCAAGGGGTTGATCCTTCCTCTGAGCACCTCGACCAGGTTCTCACCGCAGCGTTCGAGGTAGTCCGTAAAATAGGTCTTCTCGACCAGCTTTTCCCGCAGAGCCTGCGAGAGAGCTTCGACGTCTGGAACGGCAAGCGGCGCCGGGCTGACGAACTCCCCTTCGTCGGCGACGAGCCATCCCCGCCGCTCCAGGCGGCGAACCCAAAGTGCGAGCAGGGGCTGGAAGCTTGAGGAGATGCCGGCCTCGCGCGGAAGCGCCTGGGGTGAGTGCCGCTCGTTCGCGGTCGTGAACAATCCCAACGCCCTCAGAGCTCGCGCGATATAGGCACTGGTCAGCGTTTCCAGCGCATCCTCGACCTCCTTCCACGCCGACGGCGCGGAGTCGGTCGGGATCCGGCGCGCCTGGTCCTTCGCGGCGGAGAGAATCGCGCTCCAGTCGAAACGATTTCGAGTCGCGTCCGGGGGCCGCTGCGCCCGCGGCTCCTCGGCGCGGAAGTGCGAACGCTGCCAGGGATACAACGGGAGCGCGACGTGGGCTCTGGGCGACGGATAGAGCTTGCGCCAGTCGATCTCGAGACCCGAGCAGTGGAGCGTCGCGAGCGTGTCCAGCATTCGTTCGGGACCGGACTCCGCGCGCCGGAGAGACGGCAGGAGCGTCCGCCGTCGGGTCGAGCCGGCGATCGGAAGGTCCTGTTGGATCGATGGAAGCAGGATGGGGTGAGGGCTGAGCTCGATGAAAGTATCGAACCCCTCCTCCAGCAGGGCGCCTATGACGCGGGAGAACAGCACCGGTTCGCGAAGGTTTCGCGCCCAGTAGCGGGCGTCGAGCTCCGGTCCCTCCGCGACTCCTCCGGTCACCGTCGAGTACAGCGGGACCGATGCCTTCGTCGGGCGCACACCCGAAAGCTCCTCGAGGAGAGGAGTCGTCAATGGATCCATGTGAGGACTGTGGGACGCATAGTCCACGTTGACGAGGCGGCAAAAGACGCCGCGAGACTCGAGGGACTCGACGATCCTGCGGACCGCCTCGGGATCGCCCGAGATGAGCGTCGAGGAGGAGCTGTTGCTGGCGGCAATCGAAACCCGATCTTCGAAGCCGCGGAGCTCTTCGGCGGAGCGCGAGAGCCCGAGATCCACCACCGCCATGGCGCCGCGGCCGCTCGCCCGGGTCACCAGCCGACTGCGCGTGCAGATGATTCTTGCCGCATCCTCCAGCGTGAGTGCCCCGGCGACCGAAGCTGCCGCCACCTCTCCCATGCTATGGCCGACGACGGCGGAGGGCTCGACTCCCCAGGCTCGGAAAACCTCGGCCAGACCTACCTGAACCGCACAGAGCGTAGGCTGCACGACGTCGACTCGATCGAGCAGCGAAGGCTCCCCCTCCCCCTTCAGCACCGCGCCCAGCGACCAGTCGACCCAGGAAGGCATGGCGCTCTCGAATCGCTCTACGGACGCGGAGAAGACCGGCTCCCGCTCCAGCAGGTCCCCGGCCATACCCCACCACTGTGAACCTTGTCCCGGAAAAACGAACACGATCCGGGGAGGACGGCGCGGAATCCTTCTTCCGCAGCTCAATCCCGAAAGGAGCTCGCCGTCCAGATAGGCCGACAGCTTGGAGACGAGGTCTTCCCTCGAAGCGCCGACCACCGCGAGTCGATGATCGTGATGCGTCCGGCGAACGCCCGCGTTGTAACAGACGTCCCTGACACGGCTCTCGACGGACTCGCCTTCCGCCCCGAAAGACTCCATGAGCAACCGGTAAGCCCGCGCCGAGTCCTTCAGAGCCGCTTCGGAGTCTGTCGAGAGGGTGAGCACGTGCGGACGCGGGACCCTTTCGCTCCCGTCGCGCTTTTCGGCGGGAGCGATTCTCGCCACCTCTTCGACAACGACGTTGGCGTTCGTGCCGCCGAATCCGAACGAGCTGACGCAGGCTGCAGCGGGGCGCAGTTCTTCCGGCCAGGGTGCCAGACTGTCGGCGACCCGAAGGCGCAGCTTATCGAAGGGGATGTACGGATTGGGCTTCTCGAAGTGGAGACTCGGAGGGATCTCTCCATGCTGGAGAGCGAGGATGGTCTTGATGAGTCCCGCGATTCCCGCCGCGGCCTCCAGGTGCCCGAAGTTGGTCTTCACCGACCCGACGCTCACCGGCGGAAGCGCGCGGTCACGGCCCGCGGATAGAACGCTTCCGAGAGCATCGAGCTCGATGGGGTCGCCCAGGCTTGTCCCGGTTCCATGCGCTTCCACGTAACCGATGCGAGACGGAGAGACTCCGGCCACTCGAAGCGCCCGCTGGACTACGGCGCGCTGCGCCAGACCGTTGGGAGCCGTCAGCCCGTTGGACCGGCCGTCCTGGTTGACCGCCGTTCCGCGGATCACGGCCGCGACACGGTCATTGTCCTCGATGGCCGCCGAAAGAGGCTTGAGCACGACGATGCCGGCACCCTCGCCGCGAACATATCCGTCCGCACTGGCGTCGAAAGCTTTACATCGTCCGTCCGCCGCCATCGCCTTCAATTTGGAGAAACCCACGGTGACGGCGGGGGCGAGAATGACGTTGACCCCGCCCGCCAGCGCGAGCGTCGATTCCCCGCACCAGAGGCTCTGGCAGGCGAGATGCACGGCGACCAGAGAGGAAGAGCAGGCGGTGTCGACGGCGAGGCTCGGTCCGCGGAAGTCGAGGAAGTAGGAAATCCGGTTGGCGACCATGCTCGTGGCTCCGCCGGTGTTGACGTAGCCGTCCCGTATTTGGTCGACGTGATTGAGCTGCGCTCCAGCGTAATCGAAGCTCGAGGCGCCGATGAAGACCCCGACGGGAGAGCCCGCGAGACTCGTCGGCACCAGGCCCCCGTCCTCGAGAGCTTCCCAGGCCACCTCGAGAAGCAGTCGCTGCTGGGGGTCCATGTGTGTCGCTTCTCGCGGAGAAATGCCGAAGAAGGACGGGTCGAAGTCGAAGACTCGGTCGAGGAAGCCGCCCCAGCGCGTCGTCATCTTTCCCGGCGCCGATGGATCCTCGTCGAAGTAGTCTTCGATGGCCCAGCGATCCTCCGGAACCTCGGTAACGGCATCGACGCCTTCGCGGAGCAGCTTCCAGAACGCGGCCGGACCTCCGGCTCCGGGAAACCGGCATCCGATCCCCACGACGGCGATGGGTTCGCCCAATTTCGCTCCTGAGGTGGTGTCAGTCACGTTCCATCGGCTCCGTGGTCCTCCGCCCCAAGAGCGGCACGACGCCTTCGGCGGCGCTCGGCCCGCTTCCGAGTGTCGGAAGGTTCTCAGCGGCTCGCGGTATCGTCCCTCGCGCTCACCAGGTGTCGGGCGAGCAACTCGATTGTTGGGTAGTTCCAGAACAGCATCGGCGCGATAGGCGACCCGGTGTACTCCTGGAGCTCCGCAACGAGCTCCAGGGCATCGGCGGAGTCGAGACCGTAGCTTGCGAACGGCTCGCTCACATCGACCTCCTGCACCCCGAGCCGGGAACGAGCCTTGAGCCGCTCGATCATGAAGTTCTCGATTTCCGTCTGGGTGGTCGGTCGTCGTCGCCCGCTCAGCTCCGCCGGTCGGCTCGAGGCCGTCGATTCCTCGCGCCACTCGCCGAGGGGGCGGAATTCGCCTCGCTTCCACAGCTCGCGACAGGCCTGCCTCTGAATCTTGCCGCTGGACGTTTTGGGGACGCTCCCGAACGGAACCACGAGGACGGCATAGGGCGCGATCTCGTGCTCTTCCAGGATCGCCCGTCGAATGGCCTGAATCGGCTCCGCCATGTCGTCGTGACGGTTTTGGCGCTCCACTTCCTGCACCACCACGAGCCGCTCCTCGCCATCGACGTCGGTCGCGAACGCCGCGCCGCAGGTGGGGCGAAGCGCGGAATGGCTCTTCTCCATCGTCGATTCGATGTCGTTGGGGTAGTGATTCCGGCCCCGGACGATGATGACGTCCTTCACCCGGCCCGTTACGTACAGCTCGCTCTCGAGGACGAATCCGAGGTCCCCGGTCCGAAGGAATGGACCTCCTTCCTCGTAGGGGATCGTCCCGCCAAAAACCTCTCGAGTCTCCTCCGGCCGGTTCCAGTACCCCTTCGCGACGCTCGCCCCCCGGATCCAGACCTCCCCGATCTCCCCCGCGCATCGGCGGGATCCGGTGGCCGGGTCCACGATCGCCACCTCCATGCCGAGGGCCCCAACGCCGCAGCTCACGCGCTCGGTGCCGCCTGGACTGCCCTCCTCCACCGGCTCGACTTTGGCCCTCGACAGGAGCTGCGAAGCGAGCCAGGTGGCGCGCGGTTCCCGCGGCCCGGGAACCGACGTCGCCATCAGCGTGGCTTCCGCCAGGCCATAGGCGGGACAGAACGCCCGCCGGCGAAAACCGAAGGGACCGAAGACTTCGACGAAACGATCGAGTGTCTCGGGGCGGAGCGGCTCCGCACCGTTCACCGCAATTCGCCAACGACCGAGCTCCAGACCCGCCCGGCGCTCGGGCCGGATCTTGCGCACGCAGAGGTCGTAGGCGAAGTTCGGAGCCGCGCTGTGCGTTCCCCGGTACGCCGTCATCGCTTCGAGCCATCGCTCCGGGTGCTGGAGGAACGAGGCCGGCGACAGGATGTGGCATGGGAAGCCGACGTAGAGCGGCGTGAGAAGGCCGAACACCAGACCCATGTCGTGAAAGTGAGGGAGCCAGGTGACGGCGACGCTCTCTTCGGGTGTGGCGACCCCGTCCTCGGCCTGGACGGCGATGGACGTGAGGTTGTGCCAGAGGTTTTCGTGGGACACCACGACCCCTTTGGGGGTGCTCGTCGAGCCCGAGGTGTACTGAAGATAGGCGATCTCGTGCCGCTCCGGCTCGAGCTCGCCGGCATCGAACGGCAGCTCGTCGTCGAGCGCGTCCGTGGGGATCCAGGCGAGCCGTCCGTCGCCGGCGGCCTCGCCGGCCTTCGCTTCCCCTCCGAGAAGGTCCAGCACTTCGCTCGTGGTGAGAGCCACGGTCGCGCCGGAGTCCCGGGCGATCTCTCGAATGCGCGCATCCACTTTGCGTCTCTTCGGTGGGTATGCGGGCACGGCGATGGCCCGGGCATACAAGCAACCGAAGAACCCGACGAGAAAATCGAGCCCGGGCGGATACAGCAGGAGAACGCGCTCTCCCCGCGCGCCACGACGTTCGAGCCTCGCGGCCACGGACCGAGCCCGCCGATCGAGATCTCTGAAAGTGAGGAGCCCCTCCGGTTCGCCCGCGTCGTTCAAGAACCGATAGGCGGTCATCGATCCCTGGTCGCGCGCCCTCGAGCGCAGAATCGCCGTCACCGGCCGGAATTCCACGGACTGCGGATCCAGAACGTCGGCGGCCCGCGTGGCCAAGCGGGTCTGCACCACGCTGTTCCCTCCTACCATCCCATGAGTCCCTGACAACGCGTGCAGACCGGGAGCAAGCCGCCTTCACCCTTCAAGAGGTTCCGAAATCCGCGCATCTTGTCGTTGTTCCAGAGCTCGAGAATGCTCCGTTCCTTGATGTTGCCGACGACGACGTCGGGATAATCGCGGCAGGTCACGACGTCGCCGTTGGGCATGATCTCGGTCAATACCCAGGGCGAGACGCATTTGGAGTGTCCGAAGGACTTGGTGTGGTCGGCGTAATAGACCGGCACTTCTTCGGGCTTCAGGTCGGGCACGAAGACGTAGGGGAACTTCCAGTCTCTCGATTTGATTCGGGCCACGCTGCGAACCACCACATCGGGATCGATCTCGTTCACGCTCCAAACCCAACCGCGCCAGGACCAGGGAGTCACCCCCAGGCTCTCCTTCATGACGGCGGTGTGCCGGTCCCCGCTCTCGGCCGTCTGGAACCAGCCGTAGTACACGAGCATCATGTCCGCCCCCAGCTCCTCGCCCAGCTCGAACACCTCCTCGAGGTTGTGCTCGTTGTCCTGGGTGACGACGGAGATGAGCACGATCTGCGGCCTGGTCTTGCCGACTCGTTTCTTCTCCGCCTGGATGTCGCGGACCGCCTGCACGGTCTCGTCGAAAGCGCCCTTGTAGCCGCGGATGTTGTCGTGGGTCTCGCGCGGGCCGTCGATGGAGAGCATCATGACGTCCAGCCCGATGTCGACGAGCGTCGGGATGTGCTTCCGCAGCTTGGTGCCATTGGTCACCACCGAGACCGCGAACCGCTTCTCCTTCATGTAGGTCATGAGCGGCAGCAGGTCGGGATAGAGAAAAGGCTCCCCTCCCCATATGTAGACCCACGGCCGAACCCCGGAGAGGTCGTCGACCATCCGCTTGTAGACTTCGAGGGGCACCGTCTGTTTGATCTGCTCCGACGGGCGGGTGAAGTTGTAGCCGTTCTCACCCCACTGCGCGCACATCTTGCACCTGAGGTTGCAGGCGTCGATGATCTTCATGTCGATCTGAGCGGGCGGCGCGCTCCGGCCGTCCCGGAGCCAGTAGTCGAAATGGCTCGTCACTCGCTTTCGCAGCCCGGATCGAAACCCCGGGCCGATCGCATCGGTGTTGTCCAAAGCTCGGATCATAGCCGCCACGGGCATCCTGCTAGCCATTCCCATACTCCTTGTTTCGTATCATTCTCTCGACTCCCGGATGAGGTCGGCGTCAGATGTGAAACCGGTAACCTCGCTCCAGCCCGAGCTTGAGCTCTTTGAACTGAGTACCTTCGAATACGAACGTCCCCGTGCCGCGAAAATCGTCGAGCCGTACCGCTTTCAAGCGCGGGCTGGTGAAGACCGCCTTCACCCGCACCTGACCGCGGTCGACTTTGATCTCCTCGACCTTGACGACTCGGCCGCCAGCGGCGAATCTTTCGCGGTGCCATTTCTCGATCTGGCTCGTTCCCCGAAAGCGCCCGAGGCCGAACGTGGCCGGGCCGAAATGGATCACGGCGTCTTCGGTGAAATAGGACAGACAGGAATCCACGTCTTTGTCCTCGAAGCTCTTGATGTAGCCTTCGACCGCGGTGCGCTTGTCGGTATCGGCGGCAACCATGTTCTCCATATTCAACCCACGAGCTCGCGCAGGACCGCAGGGTCCTTGGTAACGAGACTCACCCCGTGTGATACGAGCGGGTCTTCGCTCAGCCCGAAATCCCGCATCCGATCTCCGATCCAACCCTCGAGCTCGTTCTCCATCTCGCGCGCGATGTAGCGCTCCTGCTCCGCCAGATTGTTGTTCTCTTCGGGATCGACGCTGAGGTCGTAGAGCTCGCGCATCGGCGTTCCATAGAGATCCGGCTCCCGTGCCAGTATGTACTTGTAGCGACCTTCGCGAAGACACCATTTCGCCTGCCAGCTGCACTCCAGACTGACGAGCCGGTCGTAGCCGCCGTCCGTTCCGCCGTTCAGCGCCGGCCAGAAGCTCCTTCCGTCCATCTCCTCCACCGGTTCGGCGCCGATCGCGTCGAGAATCGTAGGAGCGACGTCCATGTGGGTGAAGATCCCCGGCAGGCGACGGCCGGCGGAGATCCGTCCCGGCCACCGGGCAAGGAACGGCACGCGAACGGTGGTCTCGTAGAGACCGTGGTGCTCGTAGAAAACCCGATGCTCGGCCATGCTTTCCCCGTGGTCGGCGACGAGCAGGACCAGGGTATCCTCGGTGAGACCCAGGTCGTCCAGCGCCTCGAGCATCTTCGCCACCCCGTCGTCGTTGTAGCGGATTTCCCGGTCGTACAGCGCCTGCATGTACGCCGGGTCGGTGATGGGACCGTCCTCGGTTCTCGCCCAGGTGTCCCTGGCGATGGCCCCGAAACCATAGGGGTGGTTCCACCACTCCTCGAGAATGTGGAAGTCTGGGTCGTTGGGATTCCTCCCCTCGTAGAACAGGTCGCCATAGGCGGGCGGGGGAACGAAGGGATAGTGCGGGTCCCAGTAGTGGAGAAAAAGGAAGAACGGCTCCTTGCGGGTTCCGTAGTCCCGCAGCCAGCGAATCGACCGGTCGTTGATGTCATCGCAGGTCACATTGATGACGAGGGGCATGCCCACGCTGGAGTCGATGTAGAACTCGTAGCCTCGGCCGAACCACAGCCGCGCCCGCATCAGATTGTCGGCGGCGCAGGTGATGTAGCCCTCCTCGAGGAGCAGCTCCGGCAGGAACGGAGCCTCCCGCCTGAGCGTGCTCTTTCCGGCATGGGCGACGACGCCGTGGTGGGCGGGGTGCTGGCCGGTATAGAGAGTCGTATAAGAAGGGTGCGTGGGGATCGCGGGACAAATGAATTGCTCGACGAGAGTTCCTTCCTTCGCCAAGGCGTCGATCCGCGGGCTGGTGGGGTGACGGTAGCCGTAGCATCCCAGGTGATCCGCTCGCAGCGAATCGATGGTGATCATCAAGATATTTGGTTTGTCTTTCACCGTTGTCTCTCTTGCGACTATCTTCTCAAGTCCTGCGGGGAGATGACCTCGTTCTCGGCGAGCTGGAACCGGGTCAACAGGCGCTGGAGGAACAAGTTGAAGTCCTCGACCCGCCAGCTGGGCAACCCGGGAATGGTCTCCGCCGGAGTCTGAGGCGCCCGGGTCTGAGGCGGGGGCTGCGTCTGAGTCGAACCGCCGGCGACGGCTCCCGTCTGGGAACGGGACCGCCGCGTTCCAGGCGCCGAACGAATGGCGCCAACGTAACCGCGGACGCGGCGGGTGCCGACCGCATCCGGGAGGGCTTCCGGATCCGTCGTCGGCGCGGGACTCGTCGGAACCGACGGAGGCTCGATCACGAGAGTCGACAGAACGGTGCGAGCACCGGCGACGTCCCCGTCGCGCAAGCGGGCCGAAGCCTCGCCGAGAACGCCGCTTATCTCGGGTAGGGGCGTTCCGCCGTTCCATTGGGTGACCATCTCGTCCAGCTTCTCGACCGTCATCGGTCGGAGCAGAAGGGGCCATCGCGCGACGGTCGAGGCGGCCGAGGTGCAGCAGCCCGCCTGCTCCGCTACCACGAAGTAGTGGTAGGTCAACCTTCCGGCGGAGCCGGGGTCGAGGTAGTAGGTGTTCGTCGTCGAGGCGATCTCCTCGTACTCGACTTCGCTCGCGACCGCTCGCCGGTAAACGCGATAGCCGGTCGCCCCGGGAACTCCCTGCCAGCTCAGGGCCGCGGCGGCGCCCACGGGCTCCGACTCCAGGTGCAGCGGCGGAGCGAGATTCAGAGGACGGGGGTCGACGCGGTACATCTTCAGTCCATACCACGGGTTCGAGGTTCCCCCGAAAAGGCCGTAGGGAGTCGGCTCCCAGGTGCGCATCACGATGTCGAAGGGACTATCGAGACCGGTCAAGGTGAGCATCGAAAAATCGACGCCGTTCGGCGAAACGTAGAGGTCGAACCCCATGTTGGGGAGGAAGCGCTGCGCAAAGCGATAGATCTTATCGAAACCGGTGGCGTCGTTGGTCGAGAGAAACAGGTTGTTCTGGTAGGTGGTCATTCGGTGGAAATGATTCACCAGAGCATAATCGAACCCCATATTCAGCCCGCTGAGAGGCTCCTTTCGTCCTTCGCCAGCGCCTCTCGGCTTTCCGACGATGAGATCCCAGGAGTCGTCGGGATTGATACGGATGAGCTCGGCGGGCTTGTCCGTTCCGACATAGAGCCGACCATGGCTCACGTGCATGCTGGCGACACCCTTGCTCACGAAGTACTTGACGCCCCCCGCTGTCTCCACCACGGGAGTCAGATCGAGAAGGCCGTCCCCCTCGCCATCTGTTTTCGCGACCTGGTAACCCTCCAGGGTTCCGAGACCGAGGTAGAGGCTTCCGTTGTACTCCGTGAGCTCGAAGATTTGCAGTTCCTCGCTGGTGACGAAGCGGAACTCGTTGTTTCCGCCCGCGGGGTTCGACGACACCAGGAGCGGTCCGGTTCCTTGAAGGTTCCCGGCGACGATGTACAGGCGTCCCTTGTAGACCGCGGCCCCTCGAAGGTTGGCGTTTCGGCGGCCGAGATCACCGAAGACCGTGCCCGGGTCCTGGGGCACCGGACTCCAGTGCTCGCCGTCCGCCGACCGGAGCAGCCGGGGAGGCGGCATCCCCGGGTTGATGGACTCCGAAGTAATGCCGGCGGCGTACAGCGCTTCCGTTCCGTCCGGATCGACGAAGGGGATCGAGGTTGCGAATTCCGATGTCCCTGGCGGTCTCTCGCGTCGGGTCCGCCGGGTTCTGAATCAGCTCCGACTGGAATACGCGGGTCCATTCGTTTGTCCGCGGCGAGTAGCGCCAGATCTCGGCCTGGAGCGGAAGATCGCGGAAGTCGGGCGTGCAATCCAGATCTGGGTCCGTTCCCCCTGGGTCGACGAAGGAGCGCGGTGGGTACTCCCACCGATCCCGCACGAGCGAAAGTCCAGCCCAGTTCATGCAAAGGTGCGCTCGGGCGGTCCCCACGTACAGATGGTCTTTCCACCATGCCATCGACCAGGCTTTCGTGTTCTGGCGATCTCCGAAGCCCTGCTCTGCGATCTCGACGAAATTGTAGGGTCTCTCGACCGCCAGGGCGCGGCCGGACGTTCCGAACGTTCCGAACAGGGACCCACCCATCAGAGCCGCTGCGACCATCCACTTCAGACGCTTCGCGATCATCACGCACTCCGTGCAGTCATCGATTCCGCTACCATCGCGACCGAGCTCCGCCCCGGTCGGTCGAGTCGAGCGTAGAGAAGCTCTTCGAGCAGAGCGACGACACCTTCCGGCCGGCCGAGCCGGGTGAACTCGCGCGCGTGCCGACGCGCCGACTCGCGAAAGCGCGGGTCTTCGAGAACGCGGCGGACGGCCTCCCTCAGCTTTACCGGGGTACAGTGCCTCGGGTCGAGCCTAATTCCCGCTCCCGACTCCGCTACGCGCTGGGCGTTGTCGGGCTTGTCCCAGAGGGTGGGGACGACCACCATCGGCACTCCGGCCGTCATGCCGGCGACTACCGTGCTACCGCCTCCCGTCGTGACCATGACGTCGGTTCGAGGCAGAAGGTCGCTATGGGCCACCCATTTCTCGAGGCGGATGTTGTCCGCAAGGCGACCGAGGCCGAGCGTTTCCGGAGAGCGGTCCCGACCGGACGTCATGACCACCGTCCACGGCATTCCGGCGAGTCCTTCGGCCGCGGCCTTCAGCACCAGCGGACGCCCCACGTGCATCGTCCCCTCGGTGACGTGCACCAGAGGCCGATTCTCCGGGAGCTTCCGGAGCCAATCCGGAAGCGGCTCGTCGGAGCCCTTGTTCCACGAGAGACCGCCGATGTAGCGCACGGAAGGAGGCAGATCTCGCCGCCCGTAATCGAACTCGGCGGTGCTCGGAACGAGGTAGAGCGGCATGGTGCCGAGGAACGTGTTCACGTCTGTTGGGAGGGGCGAGAGACCGTAGCGCCCACGAATCGAGGAGACCGCTTTGCGGAACCGCGTCGCGGCCAGATCGTGCGCAACCCGGAAAGCGACGGACGCAGCCCGCGTGGCCGCTCCCCGGGGCCTCGCCAGGCCGATACCCCAGGGCGGAGCGTCCGGCCCGGGGATGGTGCACCCGGGCATGAACAGCGACAGCGCAACCGGCAGCTCCCGGGTCTCTCTCAGCACCAGAGGGACAGCCCACATGGTGACGTCGCTCACGACCACGTCAGGGTGCCACTGGTCGAGGACGTCCTCCAGGTCTTCGATCTGGTCGGGAAGGGAGTCGACGAGCCACCCACGAAGCGCCCTCGCGCGCTCCCGGAAGGCGGAGAGCGTGGACGATGCGACCCGTTCATTCATGAGCGAGAGCAGGATCTCCCGATCCCGCACCCTCCGGAAGGGGAACACGGTAATGTCTTCCCGCTCGAACATCTCCAGCGCGCTTCCGCCGGTATAGACCGCCACCTGGTGTGAAGCGTCCTTCAGCGCTCGAGCGATCGCCATGTTCAGGTGCGTATGCCCCGGAAAGGGCCACACCGTGATTAGAAATCTGGCCAAATCGTCCCCTCAGACTTTCGCCGCCGTCACCCGGCGCACGGCCTCTCTCGTCCAGATGCGTCGAAACAGATCCCCGGGCAGGTAACGCCTGAGGGCCAGCAGCAGCTTGGGGCGCCGCCCGACGACGTAGCGCAGAGCCGGTTTATTCTCCGTCAGGGCGCGCTCGACGGCTCCGGCGACGTCGCCGAGCGTCGTCGCCGGGTGATCGCCGAGATCCTCGAGCATCGCCTCGATGCGTTGGTTCCATGCGTGGTAGGGGCTCCCGGGAATCGCCGCGCGCCGCGCCTGCCGTCGATTCCTCGCGAAGAGCTCCGTTTTCACCGCGCCCGGGGCTACCAAGCTCACATGAACGCCGAAGGGGCTCATCTCTTGCGCGAGCGTCTCGCCGAAGCCCTCGAGAGCGAACTTGCTGGTGCAGTAGGAGATTGCCCCGAGCGACGGGATCTTACCCGCGATCGAGCTCATGATCACGATGCGGCCGCGACGGGCTTCCCGCATATGGGGAACGACTTCGCGGCAAACGGCGACGGTGCCCAGGAGGTTCACCTCGAGAACCTGGCGCATCTCCTCGTCGGAGAGCTCTTCGAAAAAACCGCCGATGTTGATCCCGGCGTTGCTGACGACTCCATGAATCGCGCCTTCGCGCGCGAGGATGTGATCCACCGCCCGACGTACGGAGACCGGATCGGTCACATCGACCTCGAGGACCTCCGCGCTCACCCGCCTCTGTCCCAACTCCTCCAGCAGAGCCCCCTGACGGTCCAGGTCGCGCATGCTCGGATAGACCCGGAACCCCCGCTCCGCCAGATGGACGGAGGTCTCGAGACCGATACCCGAAGATGCACCGGTGACGAGAACCGCTCCGCCTCGAATCCGTTCCGACATCGTTCGACCGCCTGAAGTCAAGAAAGCGTGAAGATACCGCTGCGCACGAATTTCAGCTCCCGCTCCTCGATGTTGCGGAATCCCGCTTTTTCGAACAGCCGCTTCCACTCCGCTCCCGAGACGAGCTTCTGATGGGAGAGATCGTGCTGGAGCGCGTAGTGGATCGCCATGCCCGGTCGTTTGCGCATCTGCTCGACCGAGGGCCGGATCACCTCGAACACGATCAACGGAACGCCGGGAAACTTGCGCTGAAATCCCCGCAGGAACTCGATGGCCACGTCCTCGCCGCGATAGAGAATCTCGTGCATCACGAAGAAAATCGTCGCCGCGTCGATCTTCCCGGCCTTCGAGGGCCCGCCGTTCCACGCGGCGACGTCCTCGACCAGGTAGTGAAGCCGGCCTTCGAGACCGGCCTTTCTGGCATGAGAGCGGGCGGCCTCGATCGATTCCGGGGCGATGTCCATGCCGACCCCCTCCACGGCGGGGAGAGTCTGGCACAGGTTGCGGAGGAACATCCCCTCTCCACAACCGAGGTCCAGCACCCGCTTGTAGCCCTTTCTGGCGACGATGTCGGCGGCGAGGGGGAAGTAGATGAGGGCTTCCATTTCAGCGCTTCCGCGGGCGATGGGCTCGGCGAGCCTCAGCACTTCCTTGCCGTACTCTTTCTTCTTCTGCAGCAGCGCCTCGAGGTTGTGGAAGACGCTCTCGTAGCCGTAAGTCCCGACGAACCAGCCGCGGGCGGTTTCGGCCAGAACCCGGCCCTTGGAATCGAGGAAATATTCCTTGCCGCGGCGATCGAGAATCTTGAGCGCGACCAGCGAATCGCAAAGGGCTTTCAGTATCTCGGGGTCGAGGTCCTTCTTCTGGGCGAATACGTCCAGCTCGACGCGATCGTTCGCCTCGAGTTCGTCGAAGAACCCTACGTTGAAGAGCGCTTGAAGCGTGCGTGTCGTATAGAAACCCGTGAGAATGCCCATCCACCCGAGCTTGTAGGCCCGCCCGAGATCGACGAGCCGCCGGATGCCCACAACCCGAATCGCGTTCACCAGCTCAAACATGTCGCGCGGCCTCGCTTCCGGCTCCCGGCCGGTGCGGGTTACGGGGAACCGATGGCTGACGGTCGACCCCGAGCGTCTCCGCCAGACCGGTCGCCGGCTTCCTCGGACGAGTCACCATTCGGACGACCTGCCGAGAGTACAATCGCTCGAAGAGCTCGCCGGGAAGGTGTCGCTGGAGCGCGAGCAACAGCCTGGCCCGCCATCCCACGACGTAGCGCAGGCGCGGACTCCTGTCCAGGAGGGAGCGTCCCACGGCCTTCGCCACGTCGTCGGCGGTGATATGGCGCGCTCGGAGCACTTCGTCGACCAGCTGCTCGTGCTGCACGAACCAGCGATAGTAGGGTCCCTCCGGATCGGTGGCGCGTCTCGCGCGTCCGCGATGCACGGTGAAATGCGGCGTCATCACCAGGCCGGGCTCGATCAAGGAAACGTTCAGTCCGAAGGCGGCGACCTCCATGGCCAGAGATTCGCCGAATCCCTCGAGCGCGAACTTGCCCGCGCAGTAGGCGGTCAGAGTCATCGCTCCGTTTCTCCCCCCCGCCGAGCTGATGAGCACGATTCGGCCTCGGCGGGCCGAGCGCATGTGCGGAAGCACGCTTCTGGTAACCGCCATCGCACCGAAGACGTTGACGTCGAAGAGGGACCGAATCTCTTCCGTCGAAAGATCTTCGAAGAAGCCGCGGAGTCCGAGTCCGGCGTTGTTGACGAGTCCGAAGATGCCGCCGGTCTCCGCGAGGACGGTGCCAACGGCCGATTCGATCGAGCTCGGATTGGTCACGTCCAGCGAAATCACCGAGAGAGCCACGCCGCGCTCGCGGGCCGCGCGGTCGATCCCCTCGCGCTGGTCTGGATCGGGCACCGAGGCGTACACGCGAAATCCCTTCTCCGCCAGATGAAGCGAAGTCGCGAGACCGATGCCAGTGCCGGCCCCCGTCACGAGAACAGTGTCCCCCATGGAAAATCTACCTCGGGCCTGTTACCCGCGCGTGAAAACCGTCCCCGTCGAACGCAACCACTTCAGCCCCCCTTATCGACCTAATCGCCACCGCTGCCAGAAACCCGCGTCAATCACTCGCAACCCATCGCCCCGTCCCGCCGGAAGCCTTCCAGGTACGCCCAATCGGACGTGCGTCGGTACCGTCCGAACGAGAGATTCGAGGCGGGCCCAACCTCGTGGAAGCCCGCAAGCAATCCCGCATCGGCAACGAAACAGTCTAACGCCACTTTCCGAGGAGCAACGCCACTTCTCAGAAGCGTTGCTTCACGGAGAGGCTAACACATCTGGCTAGGGGGAGCCAGTTACGGCAGACCGATTTATATGCCAGGTGGGCGCTCGCTGTCAAGGCCAAACTCGGAACGACCCGGCAGCGTCATCTATCTCCCCACGAAGGGCTTAGGTTGGAAAGATTGGGCGCTGGAGCGAGGCGAATCTCGCTTGCTTTTGGGGATGGCTCCGACTGCGGACGAGCCTCGCTCCGGCCGATGGATTGTAGCGGCCCCGCCTTTTCGCCTCGAGCGCGACAGCTTTTCGCCGAGGCGAGGAGGCGTTTCGTGCCTCCTGAAACCCGGAACCCTTCGGGCGTGCCCTAAATCGAGTCGCCGATGGGATGATGAACGATCGGGCGGATCAAGTTCTCTCGGCCGAGGGGCTCAACCACTCTCGGCCGCCCTCCCCGTTGTTCATCTGGCCGTGGATGAAATCGACCCACACCCCCACGGGGATGTCCGGTATCTGCTGCTTGCCCATCTCGGCGAAGAGTTTCATGAACGGAAAGACCCGCCCGTAGTGTTCCTGGATGGCCGTCCCGAGCATGACCACGTCGAGAGACGCAAGCCCCATGTCCGCGAAAAACCGCGTCTCGGACGTAATCTCCCCTCCGTACTCCCAGTCGTCCGAGACCTTCCGGAGCAACAACACCACGTCCTGCAAAACTTCCTCGCGTGTCTTCATGTCGGCGATTCCCTCAAAGAGCGGCTCGGCGTTCGAGTCGCGGTGAGCTCTCCCCGATCGCACGGGGATCCTTCGAGAATAGGCTGGGGAGCCGAGGGACGAAGGGTTTGTAACCGATCGGGAGGCAGCTTGTCAAGAAACGGCGCGCTCCAGGCGGCGACGCCGATACGCACCCCTTCGATCGCATCGGCCCGCGGGGGAGCCGGAACGGAGAGTCACGGGTCGGCGAAGAGCAGAAGGTTCGGCGAGCGGATTCCCACGCCGCTGAGGCGCCCCTCGGTAGCGGCCGCGATGAGCGACGCCTCGACCTCGGCAGGACTCGCTCCCGGATTCTCGTCCAGAAAGAGCGCGGCGACGCCCGCGGCATGCGGTGAGGCCATCGACGTGCCGCTCAAGACCGCCGACGCGTCATCCCCCGTATACCAGGCGGACTCGATATCCACTCCCGGAGCGAACAGGTCCACGCAGCGCCCGTGGTTCGAGAAGGACGCTCGCCGGTCGGCGATATCGGTAGCTCCGACGGTAATCGCCGAGTCCACGTTCGCCGGCGAAAAGAGGCAGGCATTGGCGTTGGAGTTTCCGGCGGCGACCACGTAAGTGACGCCGGCCGCGACCGACCGCTTGACCGCCCGGTCGATCGCGGGAGAGCGCACCCCGCCGAGGCTCATGTTGGCGACCGCGGGATCGACGTGATTCCCGGTTACCCAGTCGATGCCCGCGATGATCCAGGACTTCACGCCGAGCCCCCGGCAGGTCAGGACGCGAACGGGGAACAGCGTCACTTCCGGGGCGACGCCGAAGCGGGCACCGCCGATCGTTCCCGAGACGTGGGTTCCGTGGCCGTGGCAGTCGTTCGTGCCCCGTCCGTCGGCGACGGCGCTGAATCCCTCGAGCACCCGGCCGCCGAACTCGGTATGAGTGGCCCGGATTCCCGTATCGATGACGTAGACGTTCACCCCGCCTCCGGTGGCGCTCGGAGAGTAGCTGTCGTCGAGCGGGAGATCGCGTTGATCGATGCGATCCAGCCCCCAGGACGCGGGACTTCCATCAGCGCTCAACCGCACGATTCCGTCCTGCTCGACGAAATCGACGCGCGGATCCCGGGCGAGCGCCAGGGCCTCCCGTCTCGACATCCTCGCCGAGAATCCCTCGAGCGCGTGCTCGAAGATACGGTCGACGGCGGCCCGGTGCCGGGCGGCGAGCGCCTCGGCGAGCTTCGAGATCGCTTCTCGCCCCGCGCCCACGTTTTCGTTCGCCGATTTCAGGACGACGATGTAGCGATCCGCGATCGGCTCCGCCGACTCCTCGATCTGGGCCCCGAAGGAAGTCCCCATGCCGAGCAGGACGCACAAAGTGGGTAGCGCGAGTTTGTTCGACGATGATTTTCGCAAGCGTCCCCGAAGAAAGAAGCATACCGCGGTCGACCAGCCGATCCCAGCGCTAAATTTCGCGGGCGAGACCTTTGACAAGGTCGCGCCGAATCGTAGATACTTCACCGCCGCCGTGGCTACCCCAACACTGCGGAATCCGTGAGGGTTTCTTTCGGTTCCGGGCAAGGGGGTGAACGTGGCATTGCGAACCGCATCATTGGCGCTTCCTCTGGCGAGCTTCCTGCTCGTGGCGTCCTGTGGGACCCCCACTGCTCCTTCGTCCTCCGAGGCCCTCTCCGAGACCGGTAACGTCGTCGGCCTGGACTCCAGTCGGAAGACCACGGCAGGCTCGTTCCAGGCTTTTGAAGAGTTCGACTGTGGAGCCCTCGAGGATGTGAGCGTTCGCTTCAGCGCTCCCGGGTACGTCGAGGCGAACCGGGCCGGACTCTTCGTGAAGTACGAAGGAGCACCGCCGGGAGAGAAGCTCCTCCGCCTGTGGTGGGATTTCGACAACGAGCCCACGCGGTACCAGGACGTTCGGCTCGGCGAAGGGGAGCCTCGCCGGAACGATGCCACCCGCTTCGACATCGAGACCCTCATCGAGCACGTCTATCCGCCGGTTACCTCTCCCGTGACGCTCAGTGTAAGAGCCGAGCTCAATATCGTGGGCAAGTCGGGCAATTGCGGGCGGAATCGCTCGGTCACCCTCGAGCCCGCTCCACCGCCGACGCCTCCGGAAGACGAGGGATCCCCGGAGCCGCCTCCCGGGCCCGGCACCTGCGGAGAGCGCTATTGCGACCTCGGAGACGGCACCGTCCGGGACAACTTCACCGGGCTCGTCTGGCTCCGGAACGCGCGTTGCTTCGGTCTGAGGCGATGGCAGGGCGCGCTCAATCTCACCGCCGCCCTCGGTGACGGTCAGTGCGGTCTTACCGACGGTTCTTCTCCCGGGGAGTGGCGCCTTCCAACCCAGATGGAGCTCGAGGGGCTCCTCGACCTGCGATTCAGCAACCCCAGCGTCAGCAACGCTCAGGGCGACGCTCAATGGAGTCAAGGCGACGCGTTCGTCGGCATCGAGAGCCGCTTCTACTGGAGCTCCGATCGGGTCGAGGAATGCGCGGGAGACCTGCCGGGCGCTCTGGCCGTGAACCTCGGCAACGGCGACGCCCAATGCCGCCTCATCGCCGTCGCCTTCACGAGGTTCTGGCCCGTTCGCGCGTCGCCTTAGACAGAGAACCGGCTCGCGGCGAAACGCGATCTCGTTGTAAACTGAAGCGGAAATCGTTTACATGCGAACGAGCGAGAACGCGGCGGGAGCCGGACCCTGGTCTCGAGGGCTCGGCGTTGTCGTCGGGCTCGCCCTCGTCGCGTCGGGCTGCGGGGGCGAGGTGCCCCTGATCTCTCCCGACGGGGCCACTCTCTCGATCAGCGCCAATCCGACCGCGATCCCCCTGATCAACGGGGAATCGACGATCACGGTGATCGCCTTCAAGTCGGTCGAGGACGGCGGCGGCACCGTCGCCGACGGCACCCAGATCTTCTTCACCACCACGGTCGGGGTGATCGAAGAGCGCGTTTCCACGTCGAGCGGCATCGCGCGGGCGAAACTTCGCAGCAACGGCCGCGCGGGGGCGGCGACGATCACCGCTTCCTCGGGGACCGGAGTCACCGCCACCCTCGAGGAGGGCGTTCTGGTGGGAACCGGCACCGGCGTCAACATCGTCCTCACGGCGAACCCGGTGACGGTGGTTTCACCCAACTTCACCTCCGACCTCATCGCCACCGCTTTCGACAACAGCAACAATCCCTTGCGGGACGTTCCCATCGTCTTCACCACCACCGCGGGCGATCTCGCGTCGAGGGGCTCGATTCTCCGCACCAACGCCAACGGTCAGGCAACGGACCGGTTGACGCTCCTGAGCGAATCCTCGGCGACGGTAACCGCGATCTCCGGCTCCATCACGTCGAACGCGGTGATCGTAAGCCGCGGAACCGCGTCGGAGCCCGTCCTGAGCTCGCTCTCTCCCTTCTCCGGTGCCCAGGGACAGTCGCTGACCGTCACCCTCAACGGCCTGAACTTCCAGACCGGGGCGACGGCGAGCTTCGGTCAGGGAATCGCGGTCAACGACGTGGAGTTCGTGGCCCCGACCGCGCTTCGCGCCCGAATCACCATCAGCCCCGCGGCGGACGAAGGGCCGCGAACCGTCACCGTGACCAACCCCGACGGCGGCACTGCGAGCCTCACGGACGGGTTCCTCGTCACCGTGGCTGGCGGCGGCGGCGGCGTGGGCGGGGTGGCGGTGACGTCCGTGTCCCCCCCGGACGCGAATCAGGGAGACACGCTCGCGGTCAGCATCACCGGAACCAATTTCCAGTCCGGCGCGGTCGTAGGCTTCGGCGCGGGAATCGCAATCAACAGCGTCACCTTCGTCTCCGCCTCGCAGCTCCAGGCAAACATCTCCGTGAGCGCGGGCGCGACCGGAGGTCCGAGAAACGTGACCGTGACCAACCCCGATTCGTCCAACGGCACTCTCGCGGGCGGGTTCCGGGTGATAGCGCCGCCCATCGTCTCCGCGCTCACTCCCAACAACGGAGACCCGGGCGACGTCATCGTCTCCCTCGAGAATCAACGGCGCGAACTTCCAGAGCGGCGCGACAGTCGACCTCGGGCCCGACATCACCGTCGACAGCGTCCTGTTCTTCGACAGCACGCTCCTGTTCATCGACATCACGATCGATCCTCTGGCTCCTTCAGGCGCCGTCGACGTCACCGTCACCAATCCCGACGGCGGCTCGGGTACTCTCACCTCCGGCTTCACCATCAACTGACCGCCCCGTCGGCGGCCCCTTGGTTGACATTCGAGCCCGGCCTGGACTACATTTCCGTACCCCAACTGTTTGTGGCAGCGGCCGGAGATTCGTGCGCGGGTCCTCCGGTCAGTCAACGAGAGGCACGTCCAAATTGGAGCGGATTTTTGTGGCAGCGAGCTCGACAATCATGTCCTCGAGCGTCCAATCGCCATCATTCTTCGGCATCTCCGCCGTGGCTTCGCGCTCCATCGGAGGGCCCTCCGGGGCTCTCGCCGTCGTGCCCCTCGCCTCCGCCACATCGAAAGCTCGGGGGATGCGACCATGCGACGGTTTCCGGCAGCCAGTCATTCTCTAGCAATCGCCGTTCTGGCGGCGCTCCTCGTCCGACCGGCCCTGGCGCCGGCACAACCGCCGGTTGTCCAGCCGATCAACCCCGATCGAATGCTTCCCGTCGAGCTCGCTGGGTTCGGCGACCCGGCCAACACGTGGGTCGGGTCGATGAAGTGGTTCAAGGGAAGCCTGTACGTGGGGACTCTCCGCTCGGTCAACTGCGTGTTCGCCGCGACACTCTCGACTCTGTTGGGGATTAACCTCTATCCGCCACCCCAGCTCGACTGCGAAGCCGATCCGCGCGACCTCCCGCTCGCCGCAGAAATCTGGCGCTTCACTCCCTCCGACTCCAGCTGGGACCTCGTTTTCCGATCGCCCGAGGATGTGCCCATCGCCTTCAGCCCGCTCGGCGATCCCACGAAGTTCACCGCGCGGGACGTCGGGTTTTCCTCGATGGAGATCCACGTCGAGAGGGACGGCACCGAGGTCCTCTACGTCGGAGGGACGAGCCCCGCCGCGGTCTTCGCTCCAATTTTTGACGCTCTCGGCGGCGCCCCTCCGCCGCGGATCCTCAGGACGGTCGACGGAAACACCTTCGCCCCGGTTCCCCAGGACCCGGGTACTTTTCTAGGGGGTCTCGGACAGCCGCTTCCCGGGACCGCCGCGGTGCCCACGGGCTTCGGCCGGATCGTCAGCCTGAACGGAAACCTGGCGGCTCTTCTGCAGACGACCGCGGGAGGGGCGCTTCTCTATTCGAGCCAGCCCGCGAGCGGCAACAATGCCTGGGCGATGGCGAGCCCCTCGCCGGCGGAGCTGCCTTTGAACGAGATGACGCGGTTCAACGGCGCTCTCTACCTCGGGGTCAACGCCCATGGCCCCACGGCCGGATACGAGATCGTGAAGACGGACCTTGCGGGCGCGCCGCCGTTCTCCTTCGTTTCGGTTCTTGCCCGAGACGAGGTCCTGGCGCCCAGCCGAATTACTTCCTTCGCCGAGCACCGCGGAGGACTCTATGCCGGGAGCTCCTGGCCGTCGGAGCTCATTCGGATCGAGACCGACGATACCTGGGAGCTCGTCGTGGGGCAGCCGGCGGCCGGACTCGACGGCGATGCGCTGCCTCTCAGCGGGATCCCTGCGGGGTTCGGCAACTCCCTGAACGCTCTGTTCACGACGATGCAGTCGCATGAGGGCAGTCTCTACGCGGGAACCCTGGATACGAGCATCCTCGCGTTCTTCTTCCCTCAGCTGGCGCCGCAGTTCCAGCACGAGCTCGGGTTCGACCTGCTGCGCAGCGAACAGGGCGTCTACTGGCACCCGGTCACGCGAAACGGCCTTGGAAGCTTCGTGCAGTACGGCGTTCAGAGCCTGGAGTCCACTCCGGCGGGACTGTTCGCCGGCACCGCGGCCGGCATCGACGGGGCTCAAGTATGGCTCAAGAGCCCTCTTCCCCCCGCGCCGACCGGCCCCGCGGCCCCCTACCGGCTGGAAGCTGCGAGCGAGCTCATCACCGACGATCCTGATGACGTCATTCTGTCATGGGAGCCGGTCCCGGACGCCGTCATCTATCACGTCTACCGCTCCACGGTTACGCCTCTCCTCCAGACGCTCGTGAGCTCCGCCTCGGGGGCCGGAGCTCTCGCTTCCCTGCCCGTGGACTTCGACGGGATGCCGATGCTTTGCGACAACGTGCCGGCGTTGTGCGCGCTCCTCGACGTGATCGTGAATCAGACTGGACATCCCGGACCTTTCAGCTGGGTCGCCTCGACGACCGACCCGTTCTACGTCGAGCTCCAGCCGACGTATCTCCAGTCGATCTACTTCGTCCGCGCGCAGCGAGCCGACGGTACGCTGTCGAGTTTCTCGAATATCGTGGGGGGCGCCTCGACCGCGGCCCCGGTCACCTTTCCCGTGGTGGACCACGAGCTGGTATCCCTCCTCGAAGAGGACAAGCTCGGCGGAGCCCTCCGGGCGCTCACGTTCGTTCGCCGCGCCGGCTTCTCCATGTCGGGCGGGAATCTTCCCGCGGCAACGCGCCAGCTCGAGCTCGCCGAAGCCCTCGTCGAAGCGCAGCGGGGAATCGACCTCACCGACGACGAAACGGACGAGCTGTGCCTCTGGATCTACCGCCTTCGCCGGAACGTTCAGCTGGTAGAGTGGAGCTTGATCTCCGAGACGTCGTTGCACTAGCCTGACAGGCCCGCCGGCCGTCAGGGATTGGAGTCAGCATGAAGTTCCCGAGCCATGGAGTCTCCCTCGCCCCGCTGGCGCGCGCCGGAGCCGCGATTCTGTTCCTTTCCGCCTGGGCGGAGGCCGCGGCGGCGGAGGGCGGCGCGCGACCGAGAGCGCAGGGCGGCGGCCCCGACTTCATGCTGGTAGGCCTCTCCGACAGCCTGGGACACGGCACCATGGACGCCGTGAACAACGAGGTCAACACGCGAAACGCGTTCCTGCAGCTCGTCGCCGACAAGCTCCAGGCCGGGAACACCGTCTACTTCTCCCAGCCGTTCTTCGACGAACAGGAGAATCGCCTCCTGCCCTTCCGGATCCCCACCAACCTCTCGGTCGACGGCTCCGACTTGTTCTCTCTCGAAGGATTCGAGTACTACCGGCGGGCGGGCGTCGACACGTCGTTCGTTTCCACGGAACTGCTCGGGGACAAGCTGCTCCCCCGGATGCTCGAGGACAAATACGACAAGGTTCTCTATCCGCTGAACCTGCTGAATCGAGGCCCGATGTCCCAGCTCGACGGCGCCGTCTGGCTCCTGAGCACGAAGGCGCCGGCGCTCTCGATCGGGGAGGCGGCGGTGGTTCTCTGGATCGGCAACAACGACTCCAGCTCCGCCGCCCTCGGCTTCGGAGGCGCCAACCCCGAGTTCCAGCCGATACCGATCGCAGAGGTCGGCCCGGTGATCAAGCCGCTGCTCAGGTTGCTCCTGCGCTTCGGAGAGCGCCGCGGGGAAGTGTCCTTCGAGCCCTACGCGCCTGCGGCCGTCGGGCGCAACCTGACGCTGCTCGATGACTTCGCGGCCCAATACGAAAGGATCTTGAGCCGACTGCTGGCGGAGACCGCCGCCTCCGGCGTTCCCCGCAAGGTGTTCGCCTGCACCCTCCCCTACTACAGCTCCGTCGGCTATCTCATGGACTCGGAGGACCTCGAGTACTACCTGCGGAAGCAGAACCCCGCTTACACCGTCCCTCCGAGCTTCAAGCGAGTCGCTCCTCCGGGAGATCCGATCGAGGACCCGCTCCTGGGCGATCGCATCTCGCTTCTCACCTTCGGATTCATGTACGCGCTCCTGAACAGCGGCTACTCCGTCGAGTACGTCAACGGAATCCTCGAGACCGCGGGACAACAGCGAGACGGCCTCGTGCTCTCGGAGAGCGAGCAGCAGAGCATCCGGGAGCGCATCGACGGGTACAACGACATCATACGCGCAGCCGCCGCCGTGCATCCGGAAGTTCATGTGATCGAGATCGGCGAGCACTTGAACGCAACCCTCACCGGCGAGACCGAAGTGATCGTGGGCGGACGGCGATTCGACCGCAAGTGGTCGCGGGGCGGCGCCTTTTCGCTCGACGGCGTCCACCCCGGCTACACCGGCCAGGCGTATGTCGCCAATTTTCTCCTCGATGCGTTGAACGGCCCGCTGGGAACGAATACCACGCCCTACGACCTCGAGCAGGTCTCTTCCCTCGATCCCTATATCGACCGGGACGGCGACGGATGGGTTCCCGGGCCGGATTCCACACCCACGGGAATCTCCCAGATCCTGTTTCTTCTGACCGATCACGACGACGAGAACGCGGCGGTCGGAGCCGATCTCCCCGACGACACCTGGGAGCTCATTTCCGACGTTCTTCTGGAACGCATACTCGGGATTCCCTCGATAGCCGCGGAGGCCGCGCGAATCCGTGCCGGGAGCTGAGATTCCGCTTCCGCCGCCGGGAAACGTAAGCCTCCTCACCAAGATCCTCTACGGCATCGGGGAGATCGCCATCACCATGAAGATGGTGCTCTTCGGCCTCTTCATCCTCTTTTTCTACAACACGGTCATGGGACTCCCCGCGCTCTGGGTGGGCGTCGCCAGCGCCGTCGGGCTGGTGGTGGACGCCGTGAGCGACCCCTACGTCGGGTATCGCTCGGATTCGTCCAAGAGCCGTTACGGAAGACGCCACTCGTTCATGCTCGTCGGAGCGCTCACGATGGGTATCAGCTTCTGTATGATCTGGGCGCCTCCGCAGGGAATGTCCCAGGTCGGTCTCTTTTTCTGGCTCCTGGGCTCGGTATCTCTCTTTCGGGTCACGAGCGCGCTCTTTCGCATCCCCTATCTCAGCCTGGGAGCGGAGCTGAGCGACGACTATCACCAGCGCACGGCCATCGTGGGGTTCCGGTCATTCTTCGGGCTCGTGGGCTCGCTTCTGGCGGCGAGTCTCTCCTTCTATCTTTTCTTCCCGAGCACGGGAACCGGAGTCGACCCCAAGCTCTCCTACGAGGGCTATCCGCGATTGGGGCTCGCATTCGGCGCCGCCATGACGGTGGCGGCCTTCGCCGGACTTCTGGGGACATGGGCTTATCGATTCATCAACCCTCGTCCGCCAGCCGGGCGGCCGACCCTGGCGAGCTTCGCTGCCGCCTCTCGTCTCGCCCTTCAAAACGCCTCGTTCCGGAAAGTCTGGCTCTCCTTCTCCCTGTTCTTCGTCGCCATCGTCTTGAACGGCTCGATCTCGATCCACTTCCTGACCTGGTACGTCCGGATAAGCGACAGCATGGTCATCAGCCGCCTGCAAGGGTTGTTCTACGTGAGCGCTCTCGCGGGCGTGGGTTTCTGGGTATGGGCCGCGAAGCGGACGGAGAAGCGGACGCTCTACATGATGTCCACCTCGATTGCCGCTCTTCTCATGGGCTCATCACCGCTCCTGTTCGGCGAGGGAAGCCTGTTCGGCGTCGGGGACGCGCG
Source organism: uncultured Acidobacteriota bacterium (assembly GCA_963716925.1). Lineage (GTDB taxonomy): Bacteria > Acidobacteriota > Vicinamibacteria > Marinacidobacterales > SMYC01 > DAISKN01. The sequence goes on from CAVQUX010000010.1 coordinate 706,015, forward strand.
GCCGCTTGCGGCGCTCTACGGGCTAGCGGGCTTCTTCTCGAGCGCGCTCTGGGTCATCCCTTCCTCGATGGTGGCCGATGTCGCCGACGACGACGACGCCCGCACCGGGCTCCGCCGAGAGGGGCTGTTCTTCGGGATCCTCAATTTCGGCGAGAAGGTCGCCGCCGGTCTCGCCGTTCTCGTGGGCGGCGCTCTCATCGACTATGTCGCCCGACTGGTGCCGGGAGAGGCGGCGCAGTCCGAGGCCACGATCTCGCGCATCGGCTGGATCTTCGGCGGCGTGCCTGCGATGCTGCTCGTCCTCGCCGTGATTGTCGTCGCCGGATACGGCCTGGATCGTCAGTCCGTCGCCGCCATCCAACGTCGCCTGCGAGGGCGCGCGGTGGAGGCCTCCTGGGAGGTCACTCGAGATACCCGAGAGCTCTCAGGTGCGCCGCCAGTTTCTTTTCGTCGTCCTGGCTGAGCATCGACTTCGAGGACCGCGGGGCCACGACCGGCACCGGCTCGGAGTTCGGGACGGAAACGGCTCGCTTCCGCTCCCGGAACCCCGGCAACAGCGCCTGCGCCGGGACGCTGCCTTCGAAGTCCGCCGGAATCGGAAGACCGAGATCGTGGAGTATCGAGGGCGCGACGTCGAGAATGGAGAGCTCCTCGAGCGCCACTCCCCTGCGATAACCCGGCCCCCGCGCGAGGAAGATTCCCTGGGGACGATGGGCGCCGATGGGCTCGGGGCGTGCGCGGAAGACCGCATCCGAGTCGAGGATCGAAACGAGCCCTCCGTCGCGAAGCTCGATTGTGACGTCGGGCGCGAGACCCCGGCAGGGTCCCGAAAAAACCTCGTCGCTGGTGAAGATGCGCGAGACTACCGGGACGCCGTTGTCGTCCCGAACCTCTCCCAGCTCCTTCACCAGAGCGGCGCGGAGACTCTCGTACTCCGAGTCGGACATTCCCGACCTCACTATGTAGATACCGTTGCCGCTCGGGGTAGGAACGTAGGCGCGGGTCTTTTCCCAGTCGAGGAGGTAGACGTGCCGGGCGAGCTGCTCCATGCCGAGATCGCCCGACCCTCCGGCCCCGGGGCCCGCGCTCTTCGCCCAGGAAAGATATCCCTTCTTCTCGAGCCAGGAGTTGACGAAGAACGTTCCCGTCTGGGCGCCGAAGCCGTGATCCGAGGCGATGAGCGTGCTGTCCTCGGGTCCGGCCATGGCGAAGATCCGCGCGAGGATCTCGTCGAGCTGCCGGTAGTACGAAAGGCACAGAGCCCGGATGCGCTCCTCCCGTTCGGAAGCGTCCGGATTTCGAAAGGCGGGATCGATGAATCGCCAGCAGAGGTGCTGGATCTTGTCGACGCCGTCGAAGAGGATCGCGGTGAGATCGGAGGGATCCTCCCGCTCCAGCATTTCGATGATATGCAGCCACTGGCGCTCGCGCCGGACGTAGAACGAGATCCACTCCTCGAGCTCCTCGAGGCGGCAGCCCTGAACCGCTTTCGCCTCCGGAGACAGGTCCATCGACAGCTCTTTCGCTTCGAAGCCGGGGAGCCGCTTGATACGATCGAACAGATCCGCGGGCCGGCAGCCGAGCCTGAGCTGCCTCCAGGGCATCCACCCGGGGACCACGTTGCCCTCGATGTGAGGGGCGGGAAACGTCATGGGAAAATTCAGGACGGTCGAGCGGCGCCCGTGCCGATTTACGATCGACCAGAGGGTCTCTGAACGAACGTCCTGAGCGCTCGAGACGTGGAAGTAGTAGCTGTCGGGAGACTCCTTGGTGAAGAAATCGAAGATCCCGTGATGCCCGGGGCTTCGCCCGGTCATGAGCGACGTCCAGGCGGGAGGAGTGAGCGCGGGGACGACGGTGCGAAGGCTGGCGCGGACCCCTCCACCCATGAACTGCCGGAGGGCGGGCATGATGCCCTCTTGCATCATGGGATCGAGGACGTCGAAAGTCGCGCCGTCGAGCCCGATGAGGAACGTTCGGCCGCTCATGTCAGCTCCTCACCGCGCTCGCGACTTCATTTTCGCGGCACATGGAGCTCTCCTTCGCCTGCATCTGGTCGTGGATGAAGTTGATCCACTCCCCCACGGGAATATCGGGAATCTGTCGCTCTCCGAGCTCGGCAAAGAGCTTCATGAACGGAAACACCTGGCCGTAGTGCTCCTGGATGGCCGTCCCGAGCACCACCACGTCGAGAGAGGCAAGGCCCATATCCGCGAAGAACCGCGTCTCCGGTGTGATCTCGCCGCGGTACTCCCAGTCTTCGGAAACCCTGCCGAGCAGCATCACCGCGTCTTCCATCACTTCCTCGCGTGTCTTCATTTTCGAGTCTCTCCCAGAGCCGGCTCGGGCACCGCAGAATCCGTACTCCTACTCTCACCCGCCACGGCGACGTAATCCTCTCCATCCCTCGAGATGGCGACGGTCACCGTTGCACCGCCGGGGCCGCGGGCCAGGAATCGGCCGGGCTCCTCCGGCTGGAGCTCGACATCGGCGGGCGCGACCCCGATTCCGTTTCCTTCCCGCAGCAGCGCCCGTGCCGCGTCCTTCGCGACAAGCCTCTCGAGGAGCCACCCCACCCGGTCGGTCGGATTGAGCGTGAGCGCGTACCAGGCGCGCCGCTCGCTTCGGCCCAGGATCAGCATGGCCAGCGCTTTCTGCCACACCGCCCCATGCGCCGTGAAGAAACCCGCGGGAAATCCCTGGAGGCGAAGACGGTACCCTCCGCGCACCTGAGGAAGGCTCTCGGTGAGCGTCTCCCCCGCGGGATGGTGCAGGAACCGCAGGAACGCCCGCGGGAGGTCGAACCTCCGGTCCTTCCACCCCGAGAAACGGCAGACCAGGCTCTCGACGCCGTTCTCGCGAGCCACGACGTCCAGATCGGAATCGACGCCTTCCTCGCCGATGAGGCGAATCCGGGCCCGGCATTCCATTTCCGCCGGTGTCGTTCCAGGGGCACGGTAGAGATGGAGGGCGTCGAGCTGGAAGGGAAACACCACGTAGCCGCGCTCGAGATGCTCCGCCGTCCAGAAGCCCACGACCTGCCCCGGCTGGTCGAGCAGCACCGGATCGGTAGCGAGAGCGGGAGACGCCGTCGAAGCGAACAAGCTGGCGGGAGACAACGTCCTCAGGATCGCCGTCGCTCCGTCCGCGCCCCACCGCTCCATCGAGCCGACGCCCTGAAAGCGCGGACCGTGGAACATGATCTCCGCGTACAGATTCTCCGGGGCCCATTTCGACTTTCGCTCGCTCGCAAGCTGGAGCTTCGCGGCCGGCGGAGGCTCGGGATACTTCCCTCCGAGGACGACCTTCCCCTCGACGATGGGTGCGGCGCCCTGGGTGCCCGACCCCTCGAAGATCCTCACCTGAACCAGGAGCGCATCGTTTCTGTCAGGCCCATCAGGCCCATCAGGCCCATTGGGCCCATCGGGACTCTCGACTCTCCGGGCCGCGATCTTGAGCGGGAGCTGGCTCCCGTCGAGCATCATCCAGCGGTACGCGCGGACGTCTCTCATGCCGATGACTTTCCGGTCCGGGTCCGCCGCGAGAGCGAGCGCCGCCTCGGCGAGCATCTCCATCCCCATGGTGAGGGGCACCACCGGAAGCCCCGTCAACTCCGGATCGGAGGTGGATACTCCGCGCCCGAGCGCATGGTCTCTAAGGAAGAGGTCTTCCCCGAGGTCGAGGACCGCGCTCGCCGAAAGCTCCTCGCCGGCGACGCGCTTCTCGATGGCACGAATGAACGGAAGAGATTTTGGAGCGGGGCTTCCCGCGCTCCCGGTCGAGCGTCCCTCTAGGTAGCGAATGACGTCCCCGAGCGTCTTCTGCGCGGAGAGCGACTCCATGTCGTCCCCTCCGACGAGCGGGCTCTGCTGCTGTAGCGAGCCCAGGATCTCCACGCGTTTGATCGAATCGATCCCCAGATCCGCCTCGAGGTCCAGATCCAGCCCGATCATCTCGACCGGGTATCCCGTACGCTCCGAAACGATCTTCAGGAGCAGTTCCCGGGTTCCGTCGCTCCCTGGGCTCGAGGCCGCCCGAACCTCCGGAACCTCGACCGCGACCGGGGGCGCCTCGAGGGGAGGCTTTTCGAGGACCGTCGCTTCCTCGAGACGTCGAGGCGGCGGCGAAACAACCTGCGGGGGCGCGGCGGGGCGGCCGGTGAGGAATCCATCCATCACCTCCTGCTGCACGGCCAGAAACTGCTCCATCGTCTTCCAGTAGGAGGTCATCACCTCGTCGGAGGGCTGGATGGGCTGGATGCCCTGGATGCCCTGGATGCCCTGGATGGAAGTGGTGATGGGGGCCGACTCGCGCGGAATCGAGGCGGGGGACGCTTTGGTCGCGGAATGCGTTCCGTTGGACGGCGGCACGGCGGCATGGATCGACGGACCGGAGACCGCCGAGCGCTTCGAGCTCGCCTCGACCGCCGGAGCCCGGCCCCGCAGCTTGGCCGCCAGCTCGTCGGACAATCCCATGGGAATCCAGCCCACCTCGACCTTCATCGGCCGGCGGGCTTTCTCGGGCGAAGCCCCCGCAGCCATCTTGCGAACCCGCCTTCCCCGGTAGAGCGCATCGAGCTTCACGGGAACGCCGTGAACCGCGAGCAGACCCACGAAGTGATTGAGCTGCGCTATGCCGGGGCGGCTGAAGGAATCGACGGGCACGGCGAGATGAGGCCGTCCGCGGAGGGTGTCGTCCACGAAAGAGCTGAGGTTCCCGCGGGGTCCGACTTCGACGAAGATACGGACTCCTTCGTCGTGCATCTTCTCGATCGTCTTGCGGAACTCGACGGGGCTCATCCAGTGCTTCAACGCGAGCTCCCGGCAGTCCGAGATCTCTTCCGGAAATCGGGAGGCGGAGGCGCAGGAGTAGAGCTCGCAGTCGGGTGGACGCACGATCCACTCGGAGAGAAAATCCCGCAGGCCCTCGGTGTAGGCCTCGAATGCGGGCGTATGGTAGGGTCGATCGAACGAAAGCCGCTCGTAGATCCATCCCCGCCGCTGGACTTCCTCGAGGAAGCGCTCCATTTCGTCCCTTCGGCCGACGACGACCGACTGATGGGGGCAGTTGTCCATCGCGAGAAAGATCTCGCCGCGACTTCCTGTAACGGCTCGGAGAGCCTCGGAAACCGCCAGGGAGTCCGCTCCCACGGCGATCAGGTCGGAGGGGGCAACGGCTTCTCTCGCCCCCTGCCGGTAGTAGAAATCGTTGAGCTGGCGCGCGAACGACGCGACGTCGGCGTCGGTCTCGAGCTTCATCATGCCCGCCGCCCGCATCGCCGCGTACTCACCGGTGCTGTGCCCCAGCATCGCGTCGGGAGCGACGCCGAGGCTCCGCAGAAGCTCGTAGAGGGCCCAATCGGCGGTGAGCACCGCCTCGAAAGCGCCCTCCATCTGCCACAGCCGCGCCACCGCCTCACGTTCTTCCTCGGGAGAGAACACCGGACGCGGGAAGATGAAGTCGCTCGGGACGTAGCTCCTCTTGTGTCCGCGGAACACCTCGTCGATGAAATCGAATCTGCGGCGGACTTCGGGAAAATGCGTGCAGAGATCGGACAACATCCCGAGGTACTGGCTTCCTTCGCCGGGAAAGAGGAACGCGATCCTCTGATCGCGGGCGATCGGCTCGCCCGCGAAATAGATGCCGCGGGCGTCCCGAAGACGGCTCACTTTGGGGTCGGCGAGACGCGAAGCGGCGATGCGGAGCTTCTCCCGGAGATCGTCGAGGTCGGAGGCGACGATCGCGAGACGCGCGTCCCCCTCCCCCAGAGGCACGTTGACCGAAGCTGCAAGGTCCCGGAGCTCGAAGTCGCCCATCGACTCGGTGCGCGCCTCGAGCTCCTGCGTCCGCCGGAGGAGCTCGTCCCGCGTCCGTCCCGTGAGGATCACCACCTCGCTCTCCCAGGGCATCAAGCTGTCGGACGGCGCATGGGCCTCCTCCAGGAGAGCGTGGGCGTTGATCCCACCGAATCCGAATGCGTTGACGCCGCCCCGTCTCGGGGTTTCCCCGTTTCCGTGGATCCAGGGTCTGGTCTCGGTATTGAGGTAGAAGGGCGACGCCTCGAGCCCGAGCTTGGGATTGGGCCTCTCAACGTTCAGCGTGGGAGGCAGAACGCGATGGTAGAGAGCGAGAGCGGTCTTGATGATGCCGGCGATTCCCGCCGCCGGCATCGCGTGGCCGATCATCGACTTGACCGAGCCGAGCCCGCACGAGGGAAGCTTTCCCTCTCTTGGTCCGAAGACGCTGGTCAAGGCCTGCACCTCGGTGGCGTCGCCGACCGGCGTTCCCGTTCCGTGAGCTTCGATGAGGCCCACGCTCCGCGGGTCGACACCCGCGGCTTCGTAGGCTCTCCGCAGAGCGAGCTCTTCTCCTTCGGGACGGGGAGCCATCACTCCCAGACCGCGTCCGTCGCTCGCGACGCCGACGGACTTCACCGTCGCGTAGATCCTGTTTCCGTCCCGCTCCGCGTCCTCGAGCCGCTTGAGCACCACCATGCCCAGGCCTCCACCGAGGACGGTGCCGTCCGCGAGAGCGTCGAAGGGCCGGATCTCCTCGCGGCGCGAGAGAGCCCCGAGCTGGCAGAAGAGCATGAGCGTCGGGACGGGAGTGGCGACGTGGACCCCTCCCGCGAGGGCCAGGTCGAACTCGCCACTGCGGAGGCCGCGGATGGCGTGCTCGACGGCGATGAGCGAGGATGCGCAGGCGGCGTCGACGGTGTAGTTCGGGCCCATCAGGTCCAGGCGATTCGCGATCCTCCCCGCGATGATGTTGGGAATCAGGCCCGGGGCGGTATCGGCGTTGAACGGCGGCATCTTTCGCTTCAAGTCCGCCCGGATCTCGGCAATCTCGCCCGCGGTGTACTCGGGATGGAGCGTCTCCAGAATCTCGATGGTCTGATCGACCATCCGCCCGTGCTGTACGACGGTGAGACTACCGCGGTTGAGGTAGGTTCCCTTGCCGAGAATCACCGCCGTCGACCGTCGCTCGGGGATTACTTCGGAGTAGCCGGCATCCGCGAACGCTTCGCGCGCCACCCGAAGCGCCAGCCACTGGTCGGGCTCTCCCCCCTCGACCGCCCGAGGCATGACCCCATTGTCCATGGGATCGAAGGTGGCGATGGGCGCGATGAATCCGCCGCGCTTGCAGTAGACGCGGTCGTTCGCCTTCGACTCGGGGTCGTAGAACACGTCCACGTCCCAGGCCTCGGGCGGTGGATCGCCGGTAGCGTCGACCTTCCGCACGATATTCCGCCAGAAAGCCTCCAGGTTCGGGGCGCCGGGAAACAGGCACGACATCCCGATGATCGCGATTTCGCTTCGTTCGTCCGCCTTCTTGTTCGTCGTTTCCATTTGACCTTCAGACCGGTCCCGTACTCTTTCCTGCGACCAGAAGCCCTGGATCCTGGACTAGCCAGCTCCCGCCCAGGCGATTGAGAGCCCGGGTGCAGACCCCCTCCATTTCTTCCAGAGACCAGAGCAGCCGCCCGTCGGCGCCGACGAAATGAACGTCGATATAGAAGACGGGGTCGCGCGATTTCTCGAGAACCCGCAGGTAGCAGCGGATGGGCCCGTCGCCGATGGGGGCGTAGCGCCGGAGACGCGTGAAGCGCGAGGGGAGGGGCGTCTTGTCGACGTTCGCCCTCGCCCAGAGGAGAAACAGCTGAAGGCCGCTGTCGAACACCACGGGGTCGATGAGCCATTCGCCCGAAGTCACGCCCTTGAGGCAGCGTCCCGGGGGGGAAGGCTGGAGCGTCGCCGCGACGCCCAGGGCGCCGAGGCCCTCGATGTGGGTGATGCCCTGGAGAAGCGGGCCGTGGAAGAGCCACTGGCGATAGGCCTTCTCCACTCCTCCCTCGAAGCTCGGAAGTGATCCCAGGCTTCCCACCTCGAAGAGAGGAGCCTCCGGCAGCCGGTCGGAAAGCTCGATGATCGCCCGATAGTGAGGCTTACCGGTGCCCTCCGCGTCTCTCAGCTCGACGTGCACGTCCACTCCGGGCACCCCCCCGGGTCGATCGTACGAAGCCTCGACCTGGGGCCTCGCGACCACGCTGACCTCGAGCGGACTGCCCGCGAGGACGACCCCCTGGAGCATTTGGAGCTCCCGCACGCCGGAGACCTGAAGCTCCGGCCAGGCATTCTGAACCACTTCGGCCATGAGCTCCGACGCCACGGCCATGGGCAGCACTTCCGAGCCGTCGATGCGGTGGTCGGTGAGATAGAGATCCTTCGAAGGATCGAGCCAGCGCCGCGCCCGGACGACGTTGCCGCCGTTCGAGAGAACGGCGTCGCGCACCAGCGGCAGCCATACCTTCGCCGAGGGCTTGGCAACTGCGGTCGATGGGGGCGGTTCGGCCTCTTTCGAAGCGCTCCAGGATCCGCCGCCGATCACCACCTGCGCATCGGAGGCGCCTCCGTTTCGGAGCTCGGCGTCGAAAAGACGACACCCCTCGGCGACGGGGATGAGCTCGACCCCGCGCTTTTCGAACTCGCGCCGGAGCTCGGCCGAGACCATTCCCGTCTTTTCCCAGGGGCCCCAGCTTATGGAGAAGACCCGGCTCGGCAGCTCCCGGTTCAGCTGCTCCGCGAGCTCGCCCAGCACCTCGTTCGCGCCGGCGTAGTCGAACTGGCCACGGTTCCCGAAAGTTCCCGCCGCCGAGGCGAAGAACGCGAACGACTGGACTCCCGCGCGCGCGAGGCGCTTCGCGAGCACGAACGCGCCGTCCACCTTCGTGTCGAAGACCCGATCGAACGACTCCGGGGACTTCTGCGCGACCAGCTTGTCCTCGATCACGCCCGCCCCGTGTACGACGACGTCGATTCGGCCTTGCTCGGAGAGTGCCGCAGCGACGTCGCTCTCGCTCCGTATGTCGACGGCGCGGTAGATCGCCCGCCCGCCCGCGGCCTCGATGCGCTCGATCGTTCGGCGCACTTCCCTTTCCTTGAGTAGCTGCTGATAGCGGGACTCGATGACCGGCAGCGTCGCCGCCTCGCCCCGGGACTCCGCCTGGGCGATGAGAGCCGCCTTCAGCTCCTGCGGGGACGAGAGCGCGCGCGTCGCCTTCGACTCTTCCCGCGCAGGCACCGGGACGCGGCCCCAGAGCAGGAACGTCGACCGGTAGCGCCCCGCCAGATCCACGGCGACTTCGGCGGTGATTCCGCGTGCTCCCCCGACGAGAAGGATCACGCTCTCGGAACCGAGCTCCATCTCCGGTTTCTCGCGCGGAGCCAGGGGCGCGAGCTTCGGGAGGCGCGCCGTGCGGCGGGCTCCCTGATACACGACCTCGACGGCAGGATCCTTGGTCGCAAGCTCCTGGAGGATCCGCCGGGCCACCGCCTGCGGCGACTCGGAGCTTTCGATCTCTATCGAGGCGCAGTGGGCGCCGCTCCATTCGAGCGCGAGGGTTTTCGCCATACCGCGAAGCGCAGCGTGGCCAGCGAAGGAGAGCCTCGGCGCTTCGCCGCCGTTCGTGGGCATGGAGGCCACGCACCACGCGGGCGCGCCCGAGGCAACCTGCCGCTCCAGGTCGCGGGCGATGGAGCGAGCGATGTAGAAGAACCCCTTCACGTCGATGGCGAGCTGCTTCTTCCAGCCCGCAAGGTCCTCGGGAAGGGTCGAGCTCGAAGCGGACCAGGGCGCGAGATGGACGAGACCGCAGAGGGCGCCTTCGCGCTCGCGTACCGAGCTCAGGAGCGCATCGACCGCCGTCGGATCGGTCAGATCGATCTCGACCTGCGGACCCTCCGCCGATTGGGGAGACGTCCGAGGCCGAAGGAGAACCGCCCGGCCGCCTCGCTCGCGGACGAGGGCCACGAGCTCCCTCGCGACGCCGCGCGTATCCTCGGTCACCAGGAGCGTGCCGCTCTCTGCCTTCCATCCCGCGTCGCCGCCTCCGGCGAGCGGGCGATCGACGAGCTGAAGCGTCCCGCGAGAAAGGCGCGAGCTCTCGATGGTAGCGACTCTGGCCACCTTGGCGGCCTCTCCGGTGCCAGCGCCGGACGCTGTCGGAGAGGGCCGTGCCGAAGCGCCGTTCGAGCTTCCGGCGGCTCCTTCCAGCCAGTCGACGATCCCGCGGAGCGTCTTGATTCCGTTCAGCTGCTCCATGGCGTCCTCGCGAAGGGAGCCCTCGGGAAGACACGTACGCTGAACCGTGCCTAGGATCTCGACCCTTTTGATCGAGTCGATTCCGAGTTCCGCCTCGATGTCGACGTCCAGTCCGAGCATGTCCGGGGGATACCCCGTCCGTTCGCTCACGATCTCGAGGAGCTGGGCTTCGAGCTTGTCGCGCCCCGCGGGAACCGAGGGGGTAACCGCCTCGACGGCGGGCGGAGCAGGCGTTTGGCGGACTTGGACGGCGGCCTCGAGGGGCTCGGGAGCCGGGCTCGACGCTGCTACGGGCGCTTCGGGCGCGCGCATCTCGACGTCCGAGGCGACCTGGCCGGCCGATCCTCTCAAGTACGAGCTCATCACGCTCCTCTGGGTCTCGAGGAAGCGGTTCATCACGTTCTGGAAATCGAGCATCGCCTGAGATGCAGAATCACCCGCCGCGGCTCGAGCGCTCACCGTCGGCGCCACTCCGGTGGCTCCCGGCGGGGTCCTGGGTAGGGCGGGCGAAGGGGCGGCGGGCTCGGGCGCGGCTGCGGGAACTGCTCCGGGCTCGACGAAGGAGACCGACACCGGAGGCATCGCAGCTTGCTGCCGAGGCTCGGAAGAGCGCCGGGCGCGGCTTCCATTCACGATCCACGTGGTCGGCGAAGCCTCCCCCGCGTTCTTCCTGGACTCCCCCGTCGATCCCATTCGTCCCGCGAACAGGCGATGGAGACTCACGGGCACGCCTTCCGCGGCCAGGATGCCGAGACCGTGCTGGAGCTGCGTCAAGCCAGACCGCCCGGCAACGTCCATGGCGACGGCTACGTGCGGCAGGCCCTCGAGAATCTGATCGGAGAGGCCGGTGAGAACGTTTCGCGGACCGACCTCGACGAAGAGGCGCGCGCCGGCATCGTACATGGCGCGCACCTGATCGGCAAAGAGAACCGGCTTCTCCAGGTGATCGGCGAGGATGTCTCGGATCGACCCGGACCGTTCGGGATAGGGGCCGGCGGTAACGTTGGAATAAACCGGCTTCCGCGGCGTCCGGAACTCGACCCCCGCGAGGAACTCCGCAAACTTCTTTCTCGCTGGCGCGACGATGGGAGAATGGAACGCGCAGGCAACCGGCAAGGCGCGCGCCCGAATGCCGGCGGCCGAGAGCCGCTCGACAGCTGCTTCGATCCCTTCATCGCTTCCGGAGAGAATCGTCTGGCGCGGAGAATTGAAGTTCGAAAGCCACACCTTTCCATCAGGGGGGAGTGACTGGATTGCCGCGCTCACTTCGGCGGGAGACGCGTCCGCGGCCGCCATGCCGCCGAGATCCGCGCTCGCAGCCTCGATGATGCTCTTGCCACGTGCCACGGAAAGACGGCAAAGCGTCTCGAAATCGAAGACCCCCGCAGCGTAGAGCGCCACGTACTCGCCGTAGCTGTGGCCGGCGACCATATCGGGCGCGACTCCCAGGCTTCCGAGCAAGCCGGAAAGCGCGGCGTCCGCGGCGCCGAGAGCGGGCTGCGCCACGTGGGTTCGAGTAAGCGACTTCTGCTGCTCCTGCGACTGGTTCGGCCCGAAGGCGGGAGGGGGGAACACGAATCGGCTCAAAGGCTCCTCGAAGCTCCCCTCGAGGGTGCGGTCGGCCGCTTCGAAACACTCCCTCACTTCGGGAAAGTGAACGGCGAGATCGCGCAGCATGTTCGGGTACTGCGACCCCTGGCCCGGGAACAGAAACGCGACGCTGCCCCGACCCGGCGTCGCCGAGAAGTAGATTCCCCGCGCGTCGCGAAGGGAGTCGCCCTCGATCCCCTTCCTCGCCGCTTCCAGCTTGACGGCGAGATCGGAGACCGAGCCGGCGACGATGGCCAACCGGAGGAGCTCGCTGGAATCCCGCTCGGCTCTCTCGGATTCCGTCCAGGCGCCATAGGCGAGGTCGAGGAGCGACGCTCCCTTCTCTCGGGCGGCGATCGACATACGGTCGATGCGAGCGGCGATTTCCTCCCGCGACCGGCCGGCGATGAGAACGATCTCGGTCGGCCAGCTTCGGACCATGGTTCTCGGCGGCGCGACGTCTTGCGTGTACTCTTCGAGCACCGCGTGGAAGTTCGTGCCGCCGAACCCGAACGAGCTGACACCGGCGCGGCGAGGATGGTCGCTCGCGTGCACCCACGGACGCGTCTCCGAGTTCACGTAGAGCGGGCCGTCGTCGAGCCGCGCGCCGGGGCTGGGCGCGGTCACGCCGAGCGTGGGCGGCAGTATCTTGTGGTGGAGGGCGAGAGCCACCTTGACGAGGCTGGCGACTCCGGCGGTCGCCTTGGTGTGGCCGATCATCGATTTCACGGAGCCGACGGCGGCGCTGCGAGGACCGGCTCCGGCTTCGTCGAGAACCGTCGTCAGCGCGAGCGCTTCGGATCGATCTCCCACCACCGTTCCCGTTCCGTGCGCTTCGAAGAGGCCCACGGTCGTGGGAGAAACTCCGGCTTTGCGATAGGCGCGCTTCAACGCCGCCACCTGGCCCTCGGGCCGCGGCGCCGTCATGCCCTTGGCGCGCCCGTCGCTCGACCCCCCGGTCCCGCGGATCACGGCGTAGACCCGGTCGCCGTCGCGCTCGGCGTCCTCGAGACGCTTCAGAACCAGCATCCCGATCCCTTCGCTGATGGCGATTCCGTCGGCCTCGGCGTCGAACGTCCGCGCGCGGCCCGTGGGAGACAGGGCTCGGGTCTTGCTGAAGCAGAGATAGCCGAAGGGATTCTGGGTGGTGTCCACTCCCCCGACGAGGACCATGTCGCTCGAATGCGTCTCCAGCTCCCTCACCGCCAGGTGGACGGCGGCCAGAGACGAAGCGCAGGCCGCGTCGACGACGTAGTTCACCCCTCCGAAATCGAAGCGGTTCGCAATCCGCCCCGCGGCCACGTTGAGGAGCAGCCCGGCGAAAGAGTCTTCGGTCCATTCGGGCAGAAGCCCGTTCGTGCGCTCGATGAGACTCGGCGCCTGCGTGCCGACGACGAGCGGAAGGCTCGAGCGCAGCAGGTACCCGGCGCCGAGATCGCCCGTACCGCCACTCGCGCCGAGAATCACCGACGTTCGCGATCGATCGAAGGGCCGCTCCCCGTAGCCCGCGTCCTCGATGGCGAGGCGCGCCGCCTTCAGCGCCAGGAGCTGCATGGGGTCGACGGATTTCAGCGAGTTCGGCGGCATGCCGAACTCGACGGGGTCGAACGTCTGGTCGTCGAGAAAGCCGCCCCAGCGGGAGTAGATCTTGTCCTTGGCCCGCGGGTCGGCGTCGAAGTACAGCTCCCAGTCCCATCGCTCCTTCGGAATCTCGGTGATGGCGTCGACCTTCGCGAGGATGTTCTCCCAGTAGTGCTCGAGGTCGGGCGCCTTCGGCAGAATGCAGCTCATCCCGACGATGGCTACCGCGCTCGGGCGCTCCTCGTGCTCGGGACGGAGCTCGACGTGGCTCGCCCCCCGCAGCGATTCGATGCGACCGGTAGCGCCGAGGGACACGTCCCGATGGAGCTCCTCGATGCGGCAGGTCCGGCTTCGGAGCGCCGCGACCTGCCCGATCATGTACATTCCCCGCGCGCGCTGCTCGTCGGCCATAACCTCGACGAACTTCCTGTCCCGCTCGTCTTCGTGAATCGGCTCATTCGGCGGTTTCGCACCCTCCGGGCCTGCGATATCCACGGGAGACCCGTTCCGGTCGATTCCCTTGGACGCGACCCGCAGCCGCCCGATGTTGAGCATCTCGAGCGCGTCTCGAATCTCTTCGGAGGAGCGACCCTCGCGGAGGAGCTTCCTCTTCTCCTCCTGGAACGAGCGCGCGAACGGAGTCTCGGCGCAGCGGGTCGAGTGGCCCGGCCCCGTCTCGAGGGTGACCGTCCGGTCGCACTCGATCGCCACCTCCTGGAAGCCCTTCACGATCGCGCCCGACTCCACCGCCTCCTCGGTGAACAGGTAGGCGGTACCGAGGAGGACCCCGATCTTCATCCCCCGTTCCGCGAGCGGCGCCGCCATCGCGGCCACCATCGAAGCGGAAACCGCGTCGTGAATTCCGCCGGCGAAGAGCACGTGGCAGTCGCCCGAATCCCCGGCGGGCACCGCGTCGAGGAGCTTGTCGATCATGGAGTTCCAGAGCACGAAGCTCGAACGCGGCCCGACGTGGCCGCCGCACTCCTTGCCCTCGAACACGAAGCGTCTGGCGCCGTCCTTGAGGAAGAGCTCGAGCAGACCGGGCGAAGGGACGTGGAGGTACGTCGCCGTGCCATCCGCCGAGAGTCCCCGGGCCTGGTCGGGCCGGCCGCCGGCGATGAGCGCGAACGGAGGACGGTACTTTCGAATGACTTCGAGCTGCTCTTGGCGAAGCTCGAGAGGAACGAACCCGAGGATGCCGACGCCCCACGAGAGATCGCCGAGCTTCTGCTTCGTCTCGGCGAGCAGTTGCTCGACCTCGGGTGCCCGCATCAGCGCCAGAGCGAGAAACGGGAGCCCTCCACCTTCGGCCACCCGGAGAGCGAACTCCGCTCGGTCGCTCACACGGGTCATCGGTCCCTGAACGACCGGGTAGCGGGTGCGGTGCGATCGCGCGAGCGGGCTCTCGAGCCCCAGGGGTGCGAGATTGGCCGCGGAGCGCAGGTGCCCGTCGATCGATTCCCGAGTCGCCTGAAGCACCCCCGCCACCGTCACGTACTTCCTTCCGAGCGTATCCGCGAAAGCTGCGTCCTGACCGAGGGGCCAGAGGTCGCCCGCGCCCCAGCCTGCCCGCTCCTCGACCAGGTTGCGGAAACGGGCGCGCGCTTCCTCTTTGGAGCCGCTGGCCGAATCCATCGCAATCGCGAGGGCCGCGACCTCGTCGATTCCCCGCGCGCCTCCGGATCGCGAGAAGACCCGGAACGAGACCCCCATGTCGCCGCCCCCGACGACCGTGGTCTCGCTCCCGTCCATTGCTCGAATGGCTTTTCGAACGGCGTCGCCGACCGAGCTTTCCCTCGTCAGGAGAAGCTGCGAGTCGAGAACCACTCCCGAAGCACCCGCGGCGGCGCAGGCGGACGCGGTGTGGAGCCCGATCCCGCCGCGCACCCATACCGGAAGACCGGACGAGGCCAACTCGGAGAGGATTCTCTGCAGGAGAACGAAAGCCGTCTCCTCGCCCACCCATCCGCCCGACTCGTGCCCCTTTACTATGAAGCCGTCGACGCCCGCCTTGACGCCGGCCTCCGCCGTTCGAGCGTCCGTCACTTCGAGCATGACCTGAAGGCCGCGGCTCTTCAGTCCTCGAATCGTTCCGCCGAACTTCCCCGGATCTTCGGCCGAAAGCACGACGTAGTCGATTTCCTCGGGCAGCGCCTCGGCGACGCGCGTGAGGAAATCGGAATCGACGTCGCTCAGACGAACTCCCGCGCCTCGTTTTGCGAACCGAGCGAGCTTCCGGACTGCCTCCATCGCGGAGGCGCCGTCTCTCGAATGTCCCAGATCGAGGATCCCAATCTCTCCGGCCCGGCAGGCCGCGACGGCGATTGCCGGGTCGTCGAGCCCGGAGGGCGTGAGGGCTATCAGTCTGAACGATTCCATTCGATGATCACCTATGAGGTCAGGGCCCGTCAGAGAGGCCCGGGGGCGGGCTCACCAAGTCTGCGTCGGCCGCGATTCCCAATCGAAACTACACGACTTCTACAATGTCTTCGTTACACGTTCTTGAAATTCTCTCGCCGCCGGGTGGTTGGAGAAACCCCGCATCAACTAAACCCCGCCCCGTCGTTCACGGGGGTGTACGCCCGAAGGCTCGGAGCGTTTCGAATAGAAGCGATACTACCCGAGTTCCTATCCGATCAGAAAATAGCCCGTCGTACCGGAAGCGTCTCCAGGTTGCGACCTTTTCCCCCATCGAACCACGACTTTCTCGAAAGCGTGTCCACGCGCTCCACCCACGAAACGGTCAGCTGACTGCTGTTCCGCACGTCGATAGACCCTGCACTACGAACTTTTGGCTGGTTGGGAGCCATCCAAGGCGGCTTTATTTGTATTCTAGGGTCCCGCCGTTGTCAAGGGCAAAGTCCGGGCATGCCGTCTGGCCCTAAGGCACGGCGGCACTTTTCTAGATGCGAGGTCGGTTTTTCCGCCTTTGCGTCACAGGCGCGCTCTGGGTAGGGATTCCCTTCGGCCACATCATTAGTCGCCATTAGTGCCGTCCGCCCCTCCCGTGGGTCGACCGGGCCCTCGGCGGCGCGCCGGGAATGTCGGTCGCGGTGGTCGTCGCCGGCCGGATCGCTGGGCGCGGGATTCGGCCCGGCCGACGTCTAGAACGAAGTCGAAGCCGGTCCCGACGCCGTGTACCGAATCGCTTCGATCTCGAAGCCCATCTCCGCCACTGCGATCCTGCAGCTCGTAGAGGAGGGAAGCTCTCGATCGACGATCCAGTGAGGAAGGTGGTGGTGACACCGTTCTTGGTCATGGAGAGGGTATTGCCATTTGGGTCAATGGCAACAAAGCTCCGGTTCCGAAGAGACCGAAGCGCACCTGAAGGAAGGATTTCGAGGCGGGCGGGAAGCTGGAGCAGGGCGGGATCAGTCGTCGGGCGACTGGAAGCCGATGCGGCGGGTCGATTTCGACGGCGGCTTCATGGGAACAGCGAACGCTTACGCCCGAAGTCCGCCGATTCGCTCGACACTTGTCTCGACGGATGGCGGTGCAGTCTTTTCGACTGGAATGAACCCGCGCAACTCCTGTTCTACGGCACGCAGGATGTCATCTGAAAGGCTTCGCAACCTGATCTTCACTTGTCCGTCCGTCAGCCCCGCCATGTCAGCAGAAGTCTCCCCATGCCCATTTTGCCCTACGTCGCTCAAACAGTTCGCGTTCTCTTTTGCAATGGTGCGATCGCACAACTCGTGCAGGAACGAGCGGTGGTGTTCCTCGAAATTCCGAAAGCTCAGCCCCCAGCGAGTGATGAAATCGTAAACGACCTCGACCAACGCGTCATGGAGACGGCTCTTATCGGCCAGGCCGACATACACGCGTGTATGAAGCTCCGGGAAGATCGTCCTATAAGGCTTGCGGAATTGCTCGGGCACGAAGAACACCTGCTCGGCCATTCGAAGCTTCCCAGCTCCCGCTATTTCCCAGCGAATCTGCGAGTCGATTTCCTCTAGCCACAACGGTAGTTTCTCTTTTTCGAAATACTGACGAGAAATCATACGGGTCACACGTCCTACCATCGAAGGGGCATGACGTTTCGTGTAGACCAGCAGCCGAAGCGTCGTCGATCTCGCTTCCTTGTCCATGGTAAACAGGAACACCTTAAGGTAGGTCCACTTCGTTCTCCACGAAACGCGCTGACGTTGCTGGCCAGGATGACGCTGCACTAAAGAGATAAATTTCTTGACGCGTGCTTCGAAATTGCGCCAATCTCTGACGCGCTCCACGAGATTCCGAAAACCCGTCAGAAGCTCTGCCCTGGTCATCTGCGTGGGAATAATGTTGGTGTGGCCGCAGATATCATTACCGAAGTCCGCTGGGCTGGAGTCGACTATCCGTCCTTCCTTGTGAAGCCGCACCCAGAGCTTTGTGCCGGTGGGTGCCTTCAGTACATTTACCGAAGGATTGGGAATGCCCGTATCCTGCAGGAATTCGAAGTGACGATCGAAGATGGTCTCGTCATCGTGGTCGAAGCCGACGATCATGCCCCCGGAGACGATGATGCCATAACTATGGACCTTCTTCACGGCCTCCGCTATATCGACCCGATAGTTCTGCGGTTTATTGGTCTCCTTGAGACTATCGATATTGGTCGACTCGATACCGATGAACACAGCGAGAAAGTTGGCTTCGGCAAGCAACTCCAGGAACTCGTCATCGGCGGCGACATTGAGACTGATTTGCGTGAAGAAAAAAACCGGCCGCGGAGACGATCGGTTCTGCGAAACTAGACCTCTCAGGAGAGCCTTGCCATATGCCGGGTTCCCGATAAAGTTGTCATCACAAAAAAAGATGGTGTCGGCTCCCAGCTGCCTTAGCTCTTGGACCTCCCGCAGCACCTGCTCTATCGACTTGTGGCGCGCCTGTCGCCCATAGATATAGATGACGTCGCAGAACTCACAGTCGAATGGACAGCCTCGGGTCGACTGAACGCCGGCCACGCGGTAACTACTCATATCGACTTTGTCCCAGCGAGGCATTGGGGATTCTTGCATGTCTATCTTGCTCACCTGACGGTACTCGTCTCGATGTTCTCCTTGTTCCCACTCCTGCAAGAACCGCGGCCAGATATGCTCCGCCTCCCCGATAAACAAGATGTCGAAGTCGTTTCGGTATGCCTCGGGCTCAGTCGAGACGCCAGGGCCTCCCACAACTACTTTAATCCCCCAGCCGCGAAACAACTGTCCGAGCTCCTTCATGCGGGTAGTGTGCGTGATGTAGCCAGTCACGCCAACCAAATCGTAATCTTTAGCGAGATCCGTGCGCTCACTGATTGGCCCAAGCAGACCCTCGTCCCAGATGTCGACATTGAAATGCGGCGGGGTAAGGGCGGCAACGGTGGCCAGACCTAGCGGAGTCATGAAGGCTCCCCCCCCTAGTTCTTTTCTAAACTTCTCCCGACCGGAACCAGCTGGTGAGGTTCTCGTTTGTTCGGGGTAGTAGTCGGGGGCAACCAGAAGGATATTTTTCATGAGTCTCTCCATCGAAATCACAATACGGGGGGTTGCAAATGTAACGACCCCCCTCGTGTGAACTGGCCGCCCCACGGTTGGGCGAAGCACAGAACGCTTTCCCGCGCGCGGACGATAGCAGGGATGCGGGACGAATGCAAGAGCGTACCGAAGGGAACCCGCATTCGCGTGAGCCCCCGCCCCGTCGTTCAACCGGTATCGACGCCCAGGAGCTCGAGAACGTTTCGAACGGAAGCGACGGAAGCGACACTGCCCGGATTTCTATCCGCCTAGAAGAGCGCTCCTTATGCCTGAAGCTGCTCCAAGTTGCGACCTTTTTCCCACATCTAAGCTCGACTTTCTCGAAAGCGAGCCCACGCACTCCACCCACGAAACGGTCAGCTGACTGCTGCTCCGCACGTCGATAGACCCTGCACTACAAACTCTTCGCTGGTTGGGAGCCATCCAATTCTAGGGGTCCCGCCGTTGTCAAGGGCAAAGTCCGGACCGCCGACCGGCCCCGGCGGCACGGCCGCACTTTTCTATGTGCGAGGTCGATTTTCCGGCTCGACCACCTTATTAGGGCGGTCCCGTACGGCTCATGCGGCTCGGCCCGGACCCTCGTCGCCGGCGCCTGCGAGAAGCCTTCCCGCGTCCTCCACTTCCGTCGGCGAGCCGATGACCGCGACCCGATCGCCGGGGTGCAGCGTCTCCGAGGGGCCGGGATTGCTCACGACCGCCCGGTCGCGGTTGATGGCCACGATGGAAGCACCTGTTCTCAGCCGCAGCTCGGAGTCGGAGATCGTCCGTCCCGCGGCCGCGCTCCCGTCGGACACCGTGAACCACCGGACGTCGAGAGCACCGATGGCATGCGCCAAATCCTCCAGAACGTGGGCGCGGTCGTCCCTTGCGGGGAGCGTTTCGAGCCCTTCGCCTCGGACCGCGTCGGCGTACCTCTGGATCTCCTGGGCCGGGAACTCCAGACCCAGCAGCGTGCGGCGCACGATCTCGAGACCGCCTTCGAGCTCCGGCCGCACGATGTCCGTCGCCCCCGCCTCCTTCAGGTGACGAGCTCCCTCCCGCGTGGAGGCGCGGGCGATGATGTGAAGCGAAGGCGACGACACCCGGCGGCGGGCCGCCGCCACCACCATCAGGGCCGCGGCATCGTCGGGCAGCGTCACCACCAGGGCGCGAGCCCGATCGAGGGCGGTCGTCCCCAGGATCTCCGAGTTCGCGGCGTCCCCGAAAACGACCGGCGTCCCCGACTCCTGAAGTCGCCGCGCCCGACTTGCGTCGGCCTCTACGACGAGCTGCGGAACCCCGATCCGGAGAAGGACATCGGCGATATGCCGCCCAACCCGGCCGCAGCCCACGATGACGACATGACGATCGAGGGTCTCGGCAGGCCGGGGCGTCAAGGGGCCATGCCGGTCGAGACGCGCCCAGACACGCGGCATTCTCTTCAGGAGTCTCTCGAGAGGATCGATCAGCCGGAACATCCAGGGGTTGACGGTAATGGAGACGATAGCCCCCGCCAAAATCAGGGAGTACTGGGTATCGTCCAGGACGCCGAGCGCGACACCCGACTGGCCGACGATGAACGAGAACTCCCCGATCTGGCTGAGGCCCGCGCCGACGACGAGCGCGGTTCGCGCGGGATAGGGGAAGGCGAACCCGATGAGCGCCGCGAGCGCGGATTTCCCGGCGACGACGAGCGCGCTCAGAGCCAGGACCTGCCCCCAGTTCGCGATCAGATAGCCGGGATTCACCAGCATTCCGACGGAGACGAAGAAAAGCACAGCGAAAGCCTCGCGGAACGGCAGGAGGTCGGCGCCCACCTGATGGCTGAAAGGCGACTCGCTCACCACGACTCCCGCCACGAAGGCACCGAGCGCGAGCGATACGCCGAAGAGATAGGCGGAGGCAAGCGCGGTGCCGAGCGCGGCGGTGAGCGCGACCAGAACGAAGAGCTCGCGCGACCCGGTATCGGCGATGGCCCGGAGAATCGAGGGAATGACCCTTTTGCCGACGACCAGCATCAGGCCGATGAACAGGAGGGCCTTTCCGATGGCGAGCGTGGGCACGAGCCATCCGGAGGGACGACCGGGCGACAGAAGCGCCGGCAGCAGGACGAGAATCGCGACGGTGGCGAGATCCTCGAGGACCAGCCAGCCGACCGCGACCCGGCCGTGGGGGGTGTCCAGGGCGCCCATGTCCATCAGTCCGCGGAGAAGCACCACCGTGCTGGCGACGGAGATCGCAACCCCCAGCACGAGCGCGGAGGGGGGCGACCATCCCCAGCCGAGCGCCATCCAGTACCCGAGAGCGGCGGCGACGGTCATCTGGAGAACGGCGCCGGGAATCGCGATGTCGCGCACCTCCCAGAGATCGCTCAGGGAGAAATGGAGCCCGATCCCGAACATCAGAAGGATGACTCCGAGCTCGGCCAGCTGCCGGATCGACTCGACGTCGCCGGTGAGACCCGGAGTGAACGGGCCCAGGGCTACTCCGGCGAGAAGGTAGCCCACGATCGTGGGAAGCCGCAGACGCCGCGCCACGAGACCGCCGACGAGCGCGTAGGCGAGCGCGAGCGCGATATCCACGAGTAGAGCGACGTCGTGCATTTCGAAGGAACACTCTACTACGCGTTCACGATCGTCCCGCGGGGACTTCGGCCGGCAGCTCGAAAAAGCGGAATGACGGCGATATAGTCTCGGCTCATGAGGACCACGCTGCACGCCGCCTTCATCGCGACCCTCGTTTCCGGACTCGCCGCAGCCGAGACCGCCGAACGGTACACCATCGCGCTTACCGGCGATTCGATCATCACCCGGAAGCTCTCGGTCTACGGCGAGCCTGAGTTCCTGTCCATGATCGAGCGCATCCGGAACGCCGACGTCGCCTTCACCAACATCGAAATGCTGTTCCACGACTACGAGTCGTACCCCATGGCCTCGAGCGGCGGGACCTACATGAGGGCCCAGCCCGAACTGGTGAAGGAGCTGGTCTGGGCGGGATTCGATATCGGAGGCCTCGCGAACAACCACTCCGGCGACTACGGGCCGACGGCGATGCTGCTGACGGAGAAGTACGCGCGCGAGGCGGGAATCACCGTCTCCGGCGTGGGGAAGAGTCTCGCGGAGGCGCGCGAGGCCAAGTTCCTCGAGACGGGAAAGGCGCGAATCGCGCTGGTGTCGCTGGCGTCAACGTTCTCGGATCACTCCGTGGCCGGAAAATCCCGCGACGACGTTCCGCCCCGTCCGGGACTGAGCCCCCTGAGGCACAAGGTCACGAACCGGGTGACCCGGAACCAGCTCGAGGCCCTCCGCGGGATCCTCAAGAGTCTTTCGATGAACCCTCCCGACACCGGCGACAGCCTCACGTTCCGCGGGGCGCAGTTCGTGGCGGGCGAGCCGACGGGAGTCGTGACCGAGCCCAATCCCGAGGACGTGGCGGAGATCGGGATGATCGTCCGAAACGCCGAAAGCCTCGCGGACTACACCATCGTCTCCATCCACGCTCACGAGGGAGACGGCGATCGGACGGTGCCCGCGCGGTTCGTCGTCGATTTCGCGCGGAAGATGATCGACGAAGGCGCCGACGTCTTCGTCGGCCACGGCCCCCACGTGCTCCGGGGGATCGAGATCTACAAGGGGAAGCCGATCTTCTACAGCCTCGGCGACTTCATCTTCCAGAACGAGACCCTGCAGCGGCTGCCGCACGAGAACTACTCCCCCCTCGGCCTCGCCGACGACAAAGGGCTCTCGGATTTCAACGACGCACGCTACGATCACGACCGCTCCGGATTTCCCGCGTCTCCGGAGATCTGGGAGTCGGTGGTGGCGGAGGCCGTCTTCCAGGGGACGGAGCTCTCGGAGCTGAGGCTCCACCCCATCTCGCTCGGCTTCGGAAAAGCCAGGTACGTCCGTGGACGCCCCCTGCCCGCGGACCCGGCGCTCTCACGGAAGATCATCTCCGACCTCACACGCCTTTCGAAGCCCTTCGGAACCGACGTCGAGTACGTGGACGGCGTCGGCATCGTGCGCCTGAAGACCCCGACCACGAATTGAGGTGACGCCATGAAGTCTTCCCTTCTGTTCCTTGCGGCGCTCGTCTCCGCACCGGCATTCGCGGAAGCTCCCGACACCTACGCGGAGGTGGCCGAGATCGTCGAGGCCGCCCGCGAGGAGTGGCGCGCTCCGGGGATGTCGGTCGCGGTCGTGGTCGACGGCCGGATCGCCTGGGCGCGAGGATTCGGCCTCGCCGACGTCGAGAACGAGGTCGAGGCGGGTCCCGACACCGTGTACCGCATCGCTTCGATCTCGAAGCCCATCTCCGCGACCGCGATCCTGCAGCTGATGGAGAAGGGGAAGCTATCGATCGACGATCCGGTGAACGAAGCACGTTCCGAGCTTCCCCGACCGCGGATTGGGGGTCACCCTCCGGCACCTGTTGACGCACACCTCCGGAATCCGCCACTACAAGGCGGGAGAGATGGATCTCAAGGATCACTTCGACTCCGTCGAGGCGGCGCTCGCGATCTTCAAGGACGACCCGCTTCTGTTCACTCCCGGCTCGCAGTATTCCTACTCGAGCTACGCCTACAACCTGCTCGCGGCCGTCGTCGAGAACGTTTCCGGGCTCACGTTCGAGGCCTACTTGAGAGAGAACGTCTGGGGCCCGGCGGGGATGACGGCGACGAGGCTCGAGCACCAGGGGGACATCGTTCCGCGCCGCTCGCGCCAGTACGTGCTCCGGGGCGGGCGAGCAGCGAATGCGCCTTTCGCAGATCTGAGCGTGAAGTGGGCCGGAGGAGGCATCATTTCGACCGTCGAGGATCTGGCGCGCTTCGCCATCGCCCTGGATCAAGGGGTCCTACTGAAGCCAGAGACGCTCGAGAAGATGTACGAGCCGATGACTCTCAACGATGGAACCCGCACCACCTACGGCCTCGGCTGGGACTCCCAGGTCGAAGACGGTCGCCGGTGGATCGCGCACGGGGGAGGAGCTACGGGCGGGAGCACCTACATCCTGCGGCTTCCGGACAAGCGCTTCGCGGTCGCCATCGCCGCGAACGTGCAGGATGCGGGAGACCGCCGGGCTCTGGGAAAGAGAATCGCGGAGCTGGTCCTCACGCGCTGAGCGATTCGCGTTTCTTCGAGCTCAGCGAAGCTGCGAGACCGCGAGCCTTCGCAGCATGGCGGTCTTCTTCGACTGATGCGCGGCCATGCGCTCGAGAATGCCGTTGAGAAAACGCAGCGTCTCGACGATGTTGGGACCCTTGTTGAGCATCACGCATTCGGCGCGGCTGCTCATCGCCGCATCGGTGACCTCGGCGCGAGAGGGCGCTCCGCGTTTGGCCAGGCCTTCCAGCACCTGCGTCGCCCAGATGACCGGCACGTGGGCCGCTTCGCACAGCCACAGGATCTCCTCCTGCACTTCGGCCAGGCGTTCGAAACCGACCTCGACCGCCAGGTCGCCGCGAGCCACCATCACGCCGACGGGAGGCGAGCGAAGACCAGCCAGGAGAAGCTTCGGCAGATTCTCGAACGCTACGCGGTTCTCGATCTTGAGCACGATCCCCAGGTGACCCGCACCGAGCCGGTGCAGATGGTCCTCCAGGAGGTGCACGTCCGCGGGGTCGCGCACGAAGGAAAGCGCCACGATATCCACCAGGTCGGCTACCGACTCGAGGTCCTGGATGTCGCGGTCGGTGAGCGCAGGCACGTCGAGGACCGTGTCCGGAAGGTTGATTCCCTTGTCGGCGCGAAGCTTGGCCCCGTCCGGGCCGGTGTGTGTGATTCGAATCTCGATGTGCTGTCCGTCGTTGGCGACGACCACGCCTCCGATCTTTCCGTCGTCGAACCAGATGCGCTCTCCCGGCTTCACCTGGTCGAAGACCGCGCCGAGCGAACAGGAGATTCTGGCGGGCTCCAGGACCGCGCCGTCGGCATCTCGCACGGCGGCTCGCCCGGGATCCTTCTCGCGCGTCAGCAGGAGAACGTCCTTCGGCTTCAGTGGAATCGGTGCGACCACCTCCGGGAGCGGACCCACGCGGGCCGTGCCGAGAATCTGGTCGCCGCGGCAGAAAGAGATTTCCATGTCCTCCGCCAGGTAGCTCGTCCGGTCCGATTCGGCCAGACGGGATTCTCCGCGGACCGACACGATCTCGAGCGACCGCGACCGTTCCCGACAGTCGTGAAATCGGACGAGGTCGCCCACCTCGGCCGCTCCGAGGATGTCGCCTTCGACGGGTAGTACTGTGGCGCTATCGTCCGACGCCGGCTCCGGCGCATTCGCGGGGGTCAGCCAAATCCTCGCCGGCGAAGTCACCCTTCCCCGGACGTCCCGTTTCGGTCGGAGCTTCACGACGCGGTCCAGGGCTTCGATCGCCCCCGTGCGCAGCTTCGGACCCGCGAGATCGACCTGCACGCGGCACGACCTGCCCACCTCCCGTTCCGCCCGTCGCAGGTTTTCTACCATGCGTCCCCAGGCGTTCGCATCGTCATGGGCGCAGTTCACCCGCATGACGTCCATCCCCGCCGCCAAAAGGTCGCGCACCAGCGTCGGATCCGTTGCGGCTTCGCTGGGCATGGTCACCATCACACGGACGTTGCGGCTTGCCGGGAGCGGTCCGAGCAGCATCCTCGCATGGTCGCGCAGCAGCATGGAGCCCGTGCGGAAGCTGACAGGGGGCTCCGGATCCGGCGGCCGCGGCTCCGCTGTGCCGTCCAACTGGTACAGTGCGTTCAGAACCGAGTTCAGGGTCGCGAGCGTGTGCGCTTCCAGTCTTCCCAGGGAGGACAAGCCCAGGGCGGAGAGATCGTTCTGGAGATTGCGCAAGTCATGTTGACGCATGCTCAGATAGTGCAGGAGGTTGCGAGCACTGTCCCGGTAGTCCGGCTCCAGGTGCTCCAGTTCCTTTTCGAACGAGCGCTCGTAGGCCAGAGATTCGTCGCGAAGCTGCGTCAGTGGCAGGATCAAGCGCTCGATCATTCGAAGTGTAACCGGCGGCCCCACGGAAAGTCCCCCTTCACACGATACGACGGCGGGAAGTGTACGCCCCAATTCTTACGGGATTGTGACAGGGAAACGTCATCCGTGGAGGCCGGTCGCGCGCGCGCCCCTCTCCCCGCGCGCTCGAGATCAGGCGACCCGGAGCGGCTCCAACGTCTGCGCCGGGAAGACGCGGTCGAGCCGCCGGCGCCCGCGGAGTCCGAGTCGGTTCTATCGGTGGTCGTCACCCGGATGGGTGCATCCGGGCAAGCCCGACCAGGCCATGCGGCCGGTGTAGCCGAGCTCCTTCATGCCCGGCTCGGTCGCGTAATACGCGCGGGCTACGAGAGCCCGAAGGCGGTCGAAGTGATCGCGAAGGTTCGCCGGCGGAGGCGCAACGTCCGCCTCGGGCACGAGCGGCTGCCCCTTCGACCACGCCAGGGACGCCGGCTCGGCCGGAGCGAGGGTAGAGGCCGCGCGAAGAATCTCCAGCTGCTGCGACTCGTCCAGCTCGAGCCAGCCTCGGGCATGCCGGTCGCGCGCCTCCCGCTCGAACGCGCCGAGAGCGCTCAAGAAGCGCGTCTGGTCCTCGATGGGCTCGACGGCCATCACCCGATCGAGGAGGTCGGCGACCCCCGCCGGGCCCGAGCCGGGAACAATCTGTTCCGCGAGTCGGGTGAGCATCGCGCGGCGATGATCGTCGAGAAGGCGAGGGAGATCTTCCCGCCCGACTGGAGACTGCGTCGAGCGCTCGAGGGGCACGGCCTGCGGAGTCGCGACGGCGCCCGCGAGACCGGTGGCGAGGCTTTGTAGAACGTCGCGCCGTCCGATACGGGCCGAAAGCTCGCTGGGTTTCCGGTTGGATGCCATGGCTTCGCTCCAGAGAAAGTTCGGGTACTCTAGCATAGGCGTCGGGTTGACGGGATCGAGTCGCTCTGTTAGCGTTCGCGTCGTTCGTATTTCGACGAGGTGGCGCGTGGCGAAACAGGGCGAGACGTCGTTCGACGTCGTGGTCGTGGGCTCGGGCGCTTCTGGCGGATGGGCGGCGAAGCGGCTCGCGGAAGCGGGCGTCAAGGTCGCGCTGGTCGAAGCGGGACGCGCCCACGGCAAGAACGAGACCTACGAGCACAAGCAGTCGTTCGACCTCCCCTATGCGAACCTCTCTCGCGAGCTGCTGCGCCGCACCCGCCCCCGACAGACCGACTGCTACGCCTGCACGGAGTACAACGCCCACTGGTTCGTCAACGACATGGACGAGCCCTACACCACTCCGAAGGACAAGCCCTTCAGCTGGCAGGGACGGACGCGGCTCGTGGGCGGCCGAACCAACGTGTGGGGCCGGCAAAGCTATCGCATGAGCCAGCAAGACCTGAAGGGCCGCTCCTTCGACGGCGCCGGAGAGGATTGGCCTCTCTCCTACGATGACCTGGCTCCGTACTACGACGTCGTCGAGCGGTACATCGGCGTTAGCGGTCAGGCAGAGGGGACTCCAGAGCTACCCGACGGACAGTTCCTTCCACCGATGGCGATGACCTGCGGGGAAAAGCGACTGCGCGACGCAGCCAAAGCCACATTCGGCAGGACGATCACCATCGGGCGCACGGCGATCCTGACCACTCCTCTCAACGGTCGAGCCGCATGTCACTACTGTGGCCCGTGCGAGCGGGGCTGTGCCACGCACTCCTACTTCAACGCCGCATTCACCACCGTGGCCGACGCCGTCGCGACGGGCAACTGCACGCTCGTGACCAACGCCATGGTCTACCAGGTGCTGATGGACTCCGACCATCGTCGCGCCACCGGGGTGCGCTACGTCGATCGGGTGACTCGTGAGACGAAAGAGTTGCGCGGCCGTGTCGTCATCCTCTGCGCTCAGGCCCTCGAATCGGTGAGGATCCTCTTCAACTCGAAGACCCGGCAGCAGCCCCAGGGCCTCGCGAACTCGAGCGGCGTCCTCGGGCGCTATCTGATGGATCACCTGTGGGTCGCCGGCGGGGCGAGTGGAGAGTTTCCAGACCTCGAGGACGAGGCGACGCTCAACCGTCCCCGGCGCCCGAACGGGCTTTATGGAATTCGCTTTCGAAACACCGCGAACGGTCCGCGGAGTAAACGGTTTCTCCGGGGATTCGGATATCAGGGCGGAGGCAGTACCGATTTCAACTTTGCCGCGCCCGGGTTTGGAGACGCCTGGAAGGCGTCGCTCCGCGATCCCGTCGTCTCGGTCCGCCTGACCGGGTTCGGCGAGTGCCTCCCCTACGCAACGAACTTCCTGTCGATCGACCCCGAGACCGTCGACGTCTTCGGCATCCCGGTGCTGCGCATCCAAATGACCTGGGGCGAGAACGAGCTGGCGATGATCCCCGACATGGCGGAATCAGCCGCGGAGATGCTCGACGCCGCGGGCGCGAAGAACATACGGCCGTTCATGGTTCCCGAGCGCGTGCCGGGCTACGGGATTCACGAGATGGGCGGCGCCCGCATGGGCATCGATCCGAAGGCGTCCGTGCTCAATCAGTTCCAGCAGACCCATGACGTCTCGAACCTGCTCGTCATGGACGCCTCGGGATTTCCGTCGGGCGGCTGTCAGAATCCCACCCTCACCATCATGGCGCTCGCCCTGCGCTCGACGGACCACCTGTTGGAGGAGATGAAGCGCGGTAATCTCTAGGCGCGTCTCGTTACTCCCTCCGAAGGGCAATCGCCGGATGGAGAGACGCCGCCCTTCGCGCGGGAACGTAGCAGGCGAGAAACGCCACGACGAACAGCCCCGCGCCAATCACGACGACCGTGGATGTGGCGAAGGGCGAGATGCCCGACAGGGCGGCCGCGATGGCCCGGCTCACCAGGAAGATCCCCGGAATCCCGATGGCGAACCCGATCGCGACCAGAAGCAGACCCTCTCGGACGACGAGGCTCAGCACGTCGACCTGCCGCGCGCCCAGAGCCATCCGGAGCCCGATCTCGTGGGTGCGTCTCGAGACGGAAAAGGCGATGACACCGTAGATCCCGATCGCCGCAAGAAAAAGCGCGAGCCCGCCGAAGCCGGAAAGAATTCGGTTCAAGAGCCGCATCCCGACGAAGAACTGGGCGATGAAATCCTCCATCGTCTTGAACTCCGCCGCGGAGAGCTTGGGGTCGATCCGGAGAATCGTCTCGCGCGCGGGGCCGGTGAGTGCCAGCGGATCCGATTCCGCACGAACGGCGACACTCACGCTCCGCGCAGGCGATTGCGCTTGGGGTAAGTAGATGATGGGCTGCGATACATCCGCATCGAAGCGGAAGACATCCTCCCGCACGTTGGCGACGACGCCCACGATCTCCCGGCTCGCCTCCTGGAGCCGAATCCTCTCCCCGATCGGATTCCCGCCGGAGAAATAGGTGCGGACCATCGCCTCGTTGACCAGGGCCACGGGCGGCGACTCGGGACGATCCGAACGTTGAAACGACCGGCCCTGGAACAGGGACACCCGGAACACGTCGAGGTATCCCGGGTCGATAGTGACGACGGTCGCGGTCGGTCGCTCTTCTTCCTCGGTGACGCCTTCGATGGCGAACGTCATGGTCGGAGGAAGCGGGCTCCGTGGCAGATGGTCGACGGCGGTTGACGCAGTGACGCCCGGGAGCGCACCGAGCTCTCGCTGAAGCTCTTCGAGGAAGCGGCTTCTCCGGGCGGGCTCGCCGTAGCGTTCCGCGGGAAGATCCAGCTGGAATACGAGAACGTTGTCGGTGCGGACCCCGGCCTCGAGATTCTGCGCGGCGGCGAAGGTGCGGACGAGAACGCCGGCGCCTGCGAGCATCACGAGCGCGAGCGTCACTTCGGCGACGACCAGACTCTTCGTGAGAAGCCGTCGACCGCCGCCGGTGCCCGCGCGGCCGCCTTCGTGAAGCGCGCCCATCAGGTTGGCCCGCGCCGTCGAGAGCGCGGGGGCGATACCGAAAGCGAGCCCCGCGAGAATGGAAACGGCGATCGAGAACAGGAAAACGCGACCGTCGGGCCTCGGAGCGAAGGCCGCCGACATCTGGTCGCCGAAGACCCCCGCCAGAAGCCGAATCCCCCAATACGAAAGCGTCGTCCCCAGGGCGCCGGCGACGAAGGCGAGGACGAAAGCTTCGAGGAGGAGCTGTCTCAGGATGCGCCCGCGCGAGGCGCCCATCGCGGTACGGACGGCGAACTCCCGCTGCCGATCCACGCCGCGGGCCAGGTACAGGTTCGCGATGTTCGCGCAGGCGATGAGGAGGACGAAGAGCAGAGCCCCCTGGAGCAGCGACATGAGCTCCTTGTTTCCCCCGGAGGCGAGCTGCTCGCGCATCGTCCGGAGGAGGACGGTGAGCTCACGGTTCGCATCGGGGTAGTCCCGGGCAAGACGCGCGGCGACGACCCCAAGCTCCTCCCGCGCCTTCTCGAGGGAGACGTCCTCTCTCAGGCGACCGATGATGCTGATGTTCTTGAGGTCCCTGGGCGTCTCTCCCCTCCGCAAGACGAGGGGTTTCCAGAGATCGATTCGGGGGTCCAGGAACTCGAATCCCTTTTCCATTACCCCTCGGACCAGGTGAGGCTCGCCGTCGATATCGATCGTCCGTCCGACCAGCGTCCGGTCGGAGGCGAAACGGGTTTGCCAGAAGTCGTAACTCAGGACCACCACCCGCTCGCTTCCCGCCTGATAATCCGACGGCTGCAGGATCTGCCCGACACCCGCCCCTTCACCGAAGATCTCGAAGAACCCGGAGCTCGCCGAGATCCCGATGATGGGCTCCGGCAGGTCCCCCTCCGTCAAGCTCAGGGCCGCTGGCTGTAGCGCGCTCAGGTACTCGAACGCGTCGGTACCGTCGCGAAAATCCAGGAAGTTGTCGGCCGAGGTGAGATTGAAGCCTATGATCGGATTCGACGGATTGGCTTCCCAGAGCATCACCAGCCGGTCGGGGTCGCGGAAGGGAAGAGGGCGGAGAAGGATGGCGTCCACCATGCTGAAGACCGTGGTGTTGCCGGCGATTGCGATCCCGATGGAGAGGACGGCGAGGACACTCACGATGGGGGTCTTCGAGAGCGTTCGAAGACCGAGACGAACGTCCTGAAACAGGTCACGCACGGCATCCCCCTGGAAGTGCCTTTTACTGCACAACCTATCTACGGGAAAGGGCCTCCCCGGGTTCCCCCAAACGGGCGGCCCACCTACTCGCGAGCACGGGGAGCGGCTCGAGCTGCTATGATCCGCCGCGTTTCAGGAGGTCGAACCCATGGATCGACGTAGATTTCTCGAAACGGCGGGAGTAGCGGCGCTCGGGGCTGGACTCACCCGGTGCAGCTCTCGTTCCGTTCCATCGAACGTCCCCCGCCCCCCGGTTCACCTGACCCCCGCCGACGTTTCGTGGGATCGGATCATCCGGACCACGGTGGGTCTCAGGCCCCATCGGGACGCGGGATTCGTGCTGCGCCCGGAAAAGCTCGATCACAAGACCGTGATCCACAACTACGGGCACGGCGGCGCGGGCATTTCCCTGGGATGGGGAACGGGTCAGATCGCCGCCGACATGGCGCTCTCTCATCTCGACCGCCGCGCCGCGGTCATCGGCTGCGGCTCGGTAGGCCTCACCTGTGCGCGAGAGCTCCAGCGCCGCGGCTTCGAGGTCACGATCTACGCCATGGCCGTGCCACCCGATACCACGTCGAACATGGCCTTCGCCGGCTTCACGCCAACGGCGTGGCTCGTCGACCTGAAGCACCTCACCCCGGAGTGGGAAGAGCAGTTCCGCCGCGCCGTGACCATCGCGTATCGCAAGCTCCAGCTTCTGGTGGGACGCCGCTACGGGATCTCCTGGGTTTCGACCTACACCCCGACGAACGATGCCCAGGCGGCCTCGGGCTCGATCGAGCTCCTCCCCGCAGAAGTGCAGACGGGTCAAGTGCTGCTGCAGCCGGGCGAGCATCCTTTCCCCACGACCTACGCGGTGCAGGGTCTCATGATGCGGATCGAGCCCTCGATCTATCTCGACGCGCTCGTCGAGGACTTCGAACGATCCGGAGGCCGTATCGTGATCCGAAAGCTCGACACGAGGAACGACCTGATGTGGCTTCCGGAATCTCTCGTCGTCAACTGCAGCGGCATTGGATCCAAAGCGCTCTTCGGCGATGAGGAGCTGGTTCCCCTGAAAGGACAGTTGACCGTCGTGGTGCCCCAGAGCGAAGTCAACTATTCGACGAACGGAGGCGTTTCCGCTCCGAGCTCCGTCCCTGGAAACGGACTGCACATGATGCCGCGCTCGGACGGCATCATCCTCGGCGGCATCGCCCAGCGCGGAGTGTGGAGCCTCGACGTCGACGAGACGGAGCGCAAGCGGATCGTGGACGGGCACATCGAGCTCTTTGATTCGATGCGCGCTCCGGTCACGCGACAGAGCTGATTCGTCAGTTCGTCTTCCGGACGAGGATCGGAAGGCCCTTCTCCTGGAGCATCGCGTTCAACGTCGCGAGATCGGTCGCGAACGACTGATCGAGACGTACCTTGAGCTCCGCGATCTGCCGCTGGAACATCTCGTGGACCGCGATTTGCTGGGTCGTAGGCGCGAAGTCCGCGGTCCCGATGCCGTTCGCGAGATGGGAGAGCTTGAAGACGAGCCGGGACGGCCACCTCAGGGCATCCTGGCCGCGTCCCGTCTGCTTCATCTCATGGAGGTTCTCCTCGACGGCGATGAACTTCTTGTCGAGCTCGTCGATCGCCTTGGAAACGGTCTCGTCCTCCGTCGCCAGCTCCTTCAGGTCGTAGAGCTGCTTCCGCGCCCACTCGAGCTGATGGATCATCTCGACGACCGCGTTCATGTCGTCTCGGATCTGGAGGAGGCGCACCGACTGCGCTTCGATGTCCGCGAGAGTGCCCTCGGAGTTGGGGTCCTTCCGGAGCTCCAGGGTCTGGCTCATCTGCTCGTCTCCGACCTTCAGCGTCACGGTGTATATGCCCGGAGGAGCGAGGACGCGGATGCGGCCTCCGAAGCCGGCGTAGGGACGAGTGCCGTCGTCCCCCATCTTGACCCAGGGCGCGTAGAGGGGCTTCGTGCGGAGCTTCAGCTCCTTCGAAGGCTCGTAGGTCAAGTCCCACCACACGCGGTTGATTCCCGCGTCCTTGGTTCCATCGAGGGTCCTGACCGTCTCTCCCTTCGCGTTCTTGATCTCGAGCTTGACGTCTTTCTCGGTCGCCGCCTTCAGGTAATAGTTGAGCGACGATCCATAGGGCGGATTGACCCCCTGAGTCTGATCGTCGAAGTCCATCATCGGCTCGGTAATGAGTATGAAGCGGTAGGCGGGACGAGGCGCCATGAGGTGGGAGCTCTTGGCGAGGACTTCCGAGGTCACCTGCTGGAGGGGAGAGATGTCGTCGAGGATCCAGAAGCCGCGCCCATAGGTCGCGACGACGAGGTCGTTGAAGTTCTCCTGGACCGTGATCCAGTGGACTGGAGCGTGCGGGAGGCCCGACTGCAGGGGAAGCCACTTTCCGCCGTCGTCGAAGGAAACGTAGAGCGCGTTCTCGACTCCGAGATAGAGGAGACCCTTCCGGACGGGATCCTCGCGGACGCAGTGGGCGTAGCTCAACGGGCTACGCGGGACCGTGGCACTCAGGGACTTCCATGTACGCCCATAGTCCGTCGTCTTGTAGACGAACGGGTCGCGGTTGTTCACCTGGTGGAGATCGACGGTGATATAGGCAGCACCGGATTCGTAGCGCGAAGGCTCGATGTTGCTGACCGTGCCCCAGGGCGGAAGGCCCGGGATGCTGCCGGTGACGTCGGACCAGGTCTGGCCTGCGTCCCTTGTCACGTGCAGGCGGCCGTCGTTCGTTCCCGCCCAGAGGGTCCCCTTTTCCCGCGGAGACTCGGCGATGGCGAATACCACGCCGGCGTACTCCACGCCCACGTTGTCGGGGTTGAGTCCACCCGAGATGAGCTGGCGCTCCTTGTCGTTGAGCGTCAGGTCCGGGCTGATGCGCTCCCAGCTCCCGCCACCGTTCGTCGTCCGGTGGATCATCTGGCTTCCGGCGTAGATCGTGTTTCGGTCGTGGGGAGACATCGCGAGCGGGAAAGTCCACTGGAAGCGGTATTCGAGCTCTTCCGCGGGCCAGCCCACGGTGTTGTCCGGCCAGATCTCGACGCGTTGCACATGGCGGGTCTTTTCGTTGAACCGGTCGACGATGCCTCCGACGCTGCCGAGCCCGGAAGCGGTTGCCCAGACGATGTTGCTGTCGACGGGATCGGGGATGGCGAATCCGCTTTCGCCGCCTCCAACGGAATGCCACAGGCTTCTGGGGATGGGCCCCGGCCCGTCGCCGCCGAATCCCGCGGAAAGACGGCTGTTGCTCGGACCCCTCGTCGAGGGTCCGTCCTGCCGATTCCCATAGACGTTGTAGGGAACCTCGTTGTCGACGGCCACGTGGTACATCTGGGCGACGGGCAGCTCGACGCTGTGCCAGCTCTTTCCGCGATTCACCGTGATGCTCAGGCCACCATCGTGGCTCACGATCCGGCGCGAGGTGTCCGTGGGATCGATCCACATGTCGTGGTTGTCTCCTCCGGCGACTTCGGTGCCCGTCGGATCCTTGATGGTCTCGCCGCCGTCCAGGGTGTAGCTGAAACCCGCGGTGAGGAAGAACACCTCGTTCTCGTCATCCGGAGCGATGGCGAAGCGGGAGTAATAATGAGTGCGGCCCGCGAGGTTCCGGTCGTAGCTCACGAGCTTCCAGTTCTCGCCGCCGTCGTCGGAGCGCCAGAGCTCGCCGCTTTCGACTTCCTCGCCCTCCTTGGACGGAACGCCGTCGGCCGTCTCGATGAGAGCGTAGACGCGGTTCGAGTTGGAGGGTGCGACGCCGACCGCCACCTTCCCCACGGGGAGCTTGGGAAGTCCTTTTTCCTTGAGGCGGGTCCAGCTCTCGCCTCCGTCCTTCGAGACGAAGAGGCCGCTTCCCGGCCCGCCGCTCGTTCTTCCCCAGGTGTGGATCTCGAGCTGCCACATTCCTGCGAAGAGTATCCGGGGATTGTTCGGATCCATGGCGAGGTCGGAGCAGCCGGTATTCTCATCGACGAAGAGCACCTTCTTCCAGGTGACGCCGCCGTCGGTGGTGCGGAACACTCCCCTTTCCGGCTGCGGGCCGTAGCTGTGTCCCATGGCGGCGGCGATAGACGACGTCGGGGTTCGTCGGATGGACGATGACCCGGCCGATGCGCCCGGTCTCGGTGAGCCCCATGTGCTTCCAGCTCTTGCCCCCGTCGGTCGATTTGTAGATGCCGTTTCCGAGAGAGATGTTGCTCCGGATGAAGGTCTCGCCCGTTCCCGCCCACACGATCTGAGGATCGGAAGGCGCGATGGCGAGCGAACCGATCGACGAGACCGGCTGGTCGTCGAAAATCGGCTTCCAGTGGATTCCGCCGTCCTCGGACTTGAAGATGCCCCCGGAAGCGGCGCCGGCGTAGTAGACGTTGGGGTTTCCCGGCTCTCCGACGCCCGCGATCACACGGTTCCCCTCGGGACCGATGTATCGGTACTTGAGCTGCTTGTAGATGTCGGGGCTTCCTGGATCGACGGGCTGAGCGAATACGGGAACGGCGCCGAGGGACAGAACGAGAATGACGTTTCTGAGCATCTTGAGACCTCGTGGATTGGGGGCGGATCCTATCACCGGGACGCCCGAGGGAGGCGACGAACCTGGGGCGCGATTCCGGTGGACGAGGCGAACCAACCCGTTGGGGGACTCTGCCCCGCCGGCTTCAGAATCAACGAACGGCGACGAGAAAGAGGCGCGGAAACGGAAGGAGGACCATTCCATCGGTTCCAGCCGGATAGGCTTCGGCGATGCGGGCGGTATAGTCCGTGAGAAATCTTGCCCTCTCCGTCTCGTCCAGAGGACCGAGAAACGGCCGGAGCGCGGTCGAGCCCAGGAAGTCCACGATGCCCGCCGCACCGTCCAGCGGATGATGGTAAGTCGTGCGCCAGACATCGACCCGGGCGCAGAGCGGCTTCAGCAGCTCGTAGTAGGCCCGGGGCGCCTGCAGAAGCCTCGCGGGCTTCGTCGGCGTTCGCGAGCTTCCCCGACCACGGGCCGCACGCCGCGGTGTCGAGCATCAACCGATGGCTCGGCTCCCCGAGATTGTCCGGCATCTGCACCGCGAGCACCCCGCCCGGGGCGAGCGTGGCCGTGAGCCGTTTCATCACCGCGGCGTGATCGGGCACCCATTGGAACGCGGCGTTCGAGAAGAGGAGATCGGGACTCTCTTCCGGTAGCCACTGAGCCAGGTCGGCAAAGACGAAGGTGCGCGACGGGAGCACCCGGCGCGCCTCGGCCAGCATTTCTTCGGAATTGTCGACGCCCACGATGTCCGCGTCCGGATAGGCATCCGCCAGGAGCGCGGTCGAGTTTCCCGGACCGCAGCCGAGGTCGTAGATTCGCCCGGGAGACGAGAGGGGCACTTGCGAGAGGAGATCGCGCGCGGGGCGCGCGCGCTCGTCGGCGAACCTCAAATAGTGCCGCGGTGACCAGGAGCTCATCGCGAACAGCGTCACCCGCGAGGAGGCCAGGGGTCGCGGACTTCGAGAACGTCCCGCTCCCAGGCCGCCGCGGTCGGCCGCGGCGGCGTACGTCGTCTCGAGAAATTCCAGGAGCGACTCCGTCCGGATCGGGTGCCTCGCGGACCGCGTCGTACGGAAGGAAGAACTCGCCCCAGTCCCCGCTGTAGAACGCCGCCTCGGGCTTCACCTTCTCCTCGCCGAAGCCCCCGGGAGCGGGATAGGCATAGGAGTAGAAGGCCGCCTTCGGGAACTTGTCGTTTCCCGGCCAGAACCCGCAGCTGCTCACCTCATGCGAGTAGGCCTCGCGCGTGATCCAGTCGGGGAGGTTCGGTATGCCGCCGGGGTGCAGGGGAGCGCGCCGCCCGGAGAAGCGCGTCACCGCGAGGTCGAAGCTCCCCCAGAAGAAGTGCACCGGGCTCACCTTGCCCCGGTAACGGCTCCGGAACTGCTTGAGCACGCGGTCGGCCTGGACCAGCGACAGGAAGAACCGGTGGGCGGCTTCCGCATCGTACGCCCGGTGCGCCCGGTCCTCGTCGAGGGGGGTCTGGTCCTCGATCTCGTTCGGCTTCCGATGGATCCTCACCTCGAAGCCGAGGGCCGACAGGCTCTCGAGGACCTCTCCATAGAAGTCCGCGACCGTCTTCGGCTCGAGGGCGATGCTCTTCTCGGACCCGTCGCTCGCCTTCACGCGCAGAACATGCTCGACGAAGTCGAAGTCGATGTCGACCGTTCGATCGCCGAACGGTATCGGCGACGTACCGAGGCCGCGCGACGTCACGTAGAGAGTGACGTGCCAGGAGTGGTTGACCCAGGGCGATCGGGCGAGCCGGATCTTCCCGACGATCTGGGTCCACCGGTGGAGCGTCGCGCAGGTGTCCTTCCAGCCCTCGTAGGGGATTCCCGGCCAGGCGGCGTTCATTGATTCTCGGTAGTCGCCGGCTTTTCGCCCTTCGCGTCCTTCGCCGGGGCTTTCTCCCAGACGTACTCGCGGCCCATGCAATGCTTCTCGAACCAGTCGAGCTCGACGTTCACCTTGAAGAGCTCGTGGCGCAGCTCCTGCCAACCGTGAGGCTCGCGGGGAGCGATGTAGAGGTGGGTGTCGACCCCGTTCGACTTGAGCGCCTGGTAGAGCTCCACCGACTGCGGCGGCGGAACCCGAACGTCTTTCTCTCCCACCAGGATGATCGTCGGAGTCTTCGCCTTGTAGATGTCCTTCAACGGAGAGTTGTTCCAATAGGCGTCGATGGGAGCGTCTTCCTGCCAGGGCGTTCCTCCGAACCACGGGGTGCGGTAGATGCGGACGTCGCTCTGGGCGTACATCGAGATCCAGTTCACCGCGCCCGCGCCCGAGGAAGCGGCCTTGAATCGGTCGGTGTGAGTGATGATCTTGTTGGTCATGTGGCCGCCGCCGCTCCAGCCCATCTTCACCATGCGGTCGCCGTCCACGAGGCCCTTGGCGATGAGATGGTCGACCCCGGTCATCACGTCGAGGTGCGCCTGATGGAAATAGTGTCCCACCATGTCCCGGAGGAAGGGGTCGCCGTAGCCGGTGCTGCCCCGGTAGTTCGGTTGAAACACGAAGTAGCCCTTCGACGTCAGCACCGGGATGTACTCGCTCCAGCGGCCGAAGCCGAACTTGTCGGAGGCCGCGGGTCCGCCGTGGGTCTGTGCCGCGAGCGCGTACCGCTTTCCTTCCTGGTAGTCGAGCGGGTAGTAGAGGAGCCCTTCGACCTCGACGCCGTCCGCACCCGTCCACCGCACCGCCTCCTGGCGGGGAATCCGGAAGTCCCTGGCCAGATGGTCGTAGACCCGGCTCACTTTCGTGGGAGTTCCTCCGGCCGCGGGAAGGACGTGAATGTCGCCGGCGTTCTCGCGCTGGTCGATACCGAAGACGTGCTTCGCTGCGGCGGGGACGTAGTGCCACTGGACGAGGGAGTGGTCTCCGCGGGTGAGCTGGGTAAGGGCCTCGGAAGCGACATCGACTCGAAAGAGCTCGCTCCGCACGCCGGTATTCGCGGTGAAGAACAGGGAGCCTCCGTCCGCGGACCAGCTCGCGTCCTCGACCTCGTTGGACATCGAGTCGAGAAGCACGCGATGTGCTCCACCCTCCGAGGGCACCAGAAAGAGCTTGTCGTTGTAATAAGGGTCGAACTTGTCGTTGGAATCGGATAGGAACGAGACCCATTTCCCATCGGGAGAGAGCTCGGCCGCCGACTCTGCCACCGTATTTCGCGTGAGCTGACGGGCGTCAGTGCCGTCGGCTTTCATGAGCCAGACCTCACTCTGTCCGGCGCTTCCGTAGAGCGGCGTCGGCGATCGGTGGTGGGCGACGCGGGAGCCGTCGCGCGACAGGCGATAGCCGAGGATCGAGAAATCCCCGGAGGTGACGCGACCCGCTTCGGACGGCGCTCCGCTCGCGACCGGCACGCGGAAGAGATGGACCTGCTTGTAATTCTCGTCGTAGGAGAAAACGTCGTCCTTGAGCTCGTCCTTCTTCTTCTCCTCTTCCGTCTTGGGCTCGGGAGCGAGGAAGTAGACGACGGAGCCGTCGGGCGAGAAGGCGGGGGACTTCACCGCGGAGGGATGCCTGGTAAGAGGCCGCGCCTCGCCTCCCCGGTTGCTGAGCAGGTAGAGCTGCTCGTGCTCGTCTTTCCCCCGCTTGGCGACGAAGACGATGGACGAGCCGTCCGGAGACCACCTCGGGCTCTTTTCTCCGTTCGCCCCATTGGTGAGCTGGATCTGGTTGCCGCCGTCGATGTCGACCCGCCAGATGTGGCTTACCCTCTCGTTCTTGTCCCAGTCCGCCTCGGCAAGCTCGAAGACCACCTGGGAGCCGTCTGGAGACAGCTGGACCTCCTGCATCTGCGGAACCTCGATGAGATCCACGATGCTCATCGGTTTCTGGCTCTGGCCGAACGCCAGGCCGCAGCAGAACAGAACCGAAATCCCGAAGGCCAACCGAGCTCTGGTCATGACTTCCCTCCGCTTTGGGTGAACCGCGGCATAGATACCACACGGGCGGGCAAAGGTTCTAGCGCCGACAAGGGCGGGCCCGGGTCAAGCCCCACGGCATCGAGCACGACGAGGTTATACTTTCGCGCGGAGGTTCTCATGAAAGTCGCGATCAGCGGCGCCACCGGTCTCATCGGGACGGCTCTCCGCGAGAGCCTCGCGGCGGATGGAGTCCAGATCGTGGCTCTCAGCCGCAAGACGAGCGTTTCTCCGCTCCAGACCATCGCCTGGGACGTGGAGAACGGACGATTCGACGCGAGCCCGCTCGAACAAGTCGATGCCGTGGTGCATCTCGCGGGAGAGCCGATCGCTCAACGCTGGAACGAGGCGCGGAAGAAGGCGATCCGCGACAGCCGGGTGAAGAGCACGCGGCTCCTGGTGGAGGGGTTGAAGAGCCTCACGCGCCGGCCCAGAGTGCTGGTGTCGGGCTCCGCCATCGGATTCTACGGCGAGCGCGGAGACGAGGTGCTCTCGGAAAGCTCTCCCCCGGGATCGGGCTTCCTGCCCGAGACGTGCCAGGCCTGGGAGCATGCGGCGATGGAAGCCATGGGACTCGGAATCCGCACGGCGGTTCTTCGAACCGGAATCGTGTTGTCGACCCGGGGCGGAGCGCTGAAGAAGATGCTTCCGCCGTTCCGCCTCGGAGTCGGCGGGCCCGTGGGAAGCGGCAAGCAGTGGATGTCCTGGATTCACATCGACGACATCGTGGGCGCCATCCGCCACGTTCTCGACAAGGACGACGTGATGGCCGCCGTGAACGGCGTGTCTCCCGAGCCCGCGACCAACGCCGACTTCACCCGCGCTCTCGGTCGAGCACTCTCGCGGCCCGCGTTTCTTCCCGCTCCGACCTTCGGGCTCAAGATCGCGTTCGGCGAGATGGCTTCCATCCTCCTGGAGGGACAAAGAGTCGCGCCCAGGAAGCTCCTCGACACCGGCTACCGCTTTCGCTTCCCCGATCTTCCAGGCGCTCTTTCGGACCTGCTCGCGCGAAAACGGTGAGTATAATGGACGTTTCATGGATACCTCCGCGGCTCCCCCGCCCGAGACTGCCGCGACCGGCGGCGCAACCCACCGGGGGCGGAAGCTCCTCAAAGTCTTCGTCGTAACCGCGCTCTTCGCCCTCGCCGCGGTGGGTGGAGCTCTGACGGGCCTGGTCCTCGCCTTTCAGCGCGACCTGCCGCTCATCCAGGAGCTCGAGAACTACGAGCCGAGCGTCATCACCCAGATCTTCGCCGACGACGGCTCGGTCATCGCCGAGTTCGCGGTGGAGAAGCGGGTGGTCATCTCCTTCGACGAAGTTCCCGAGCACTTGAAGCTCGCATTCGTGGCGTCCGAGGACAACCGCTTCTGGAAACACTACGGCGTCGATCCCGCCGGGATCGTCCGCGCCATGTGGGCGAACCTGCTCGCGGGCGAGATCGTTTCCGGGGCGAGCACCATAACCCAACAGGTCTCCCGGATGCTCTTCCTCACCCGAGAGGAGACGGTGAGCCGAAAGCTCAAGGAAGCGATTCTCGCGTTCAAGATCGAGCGCTCCTATACCAAAGAGGAGATCTTAACCTTCTACTGCAACCTGCTGCATTTCGGGCACGGCCTCTACGGCGTCGAAGCGGCTTCCGAGTATTACTTCGGGAAGAAGGCCAGAGACCTCAGCGTCGAGGAAGCGGCGATGCTCGTGGGAATCGCCCCTGCTCCGGCGAGGTACAACCCATTCGTGAACCCGGAAGTGGCGCTGGCGCGCCGGGATCTCGTCCTGCGCCGGATGGAGGAAGAAGGGTTCCTTACGCCAGAGGAGCACGAGAACGCGCGGAACCGCCCCATCGAGTTCCGGCACCAGGAAGAGAGCGGCAACATCGCGCCGTATTTCGTCGAGGAGGTCCGGCAGTATCTGGAAAGGAAGTACGGCGCGACCCGGATTTACCGCGGCGGCCTCAGGGTCCATACGACGCTCAACCGACCCACGCAGGAGGCCGCGAACCGCGCCATCGACAAGGGTCTACGCGAGCTCGACAAACGCCAGGGATGGCGCGGGCCGTCGGGAAACGTCCTCCGCGACACGAAGCTCTCGATCCAGGAGTATCGCGCGGACGATTGGATCGAGCCCTTCAGCCCGGGCCGAGTCGTGACCGGAGTGGTTCTCGAACAGGGACGAAAGCCCGTAATCCGTATCGGTCGCTTCACAGCCGCGGTCGACCCCGAGTCCGCCTCCTGGACGGGGAAGAGCCTCGTCGATCTCTTCGTCGCGGGCGACATCGGCAAGTTCGAGGTCGTCGAGCTCGACCCCGACGCCCTCACCATGAGCGTGAAGCTGGACCAGGAGCCTCTCGCCGAAGGCGCTCTGCTCGCGCTCGAAAGCCGGACGGGTCAGATCAAAGCGATGGTCGGGGGATTCGACTTCGAGCGTAGCAAGTTCAACCGGGCCACGCAGGCCCGGCGGCAGCCGGGCTCGGCGTTCAAGCCCTTCGCCGCGGGCGCGGCCATCGAAGAGGGTTATACCGCCGCGTCGCTGATCCTGGACGAGCCCGTCCGCTACGTCGACCCCCACATCGCCGAAGCCTACGAGCCCAAGAACTACGATATGAAGTACGAGGGCTGGGTGACGCTTCGCCGGATGATCGAAGCCTCGCGCAACGTCCCCGCGGTCCGCCTCACCCAGCAGCTCGGACCGCAGAAAGTCGCCGACTACGCGCGCCGCCTCGGCCTCGAGGGGCCGATACCGCCCTACCTGAGCATCACTCTCGGCGCCGCCGAAGCGACGCTTCTCGAGATGGTGTCCGCGTACTCGGCCTTCGCCAACCAGGGCATCCGCATGCAGCCCTACTTCGTCAAGAAAGTGACGGACCGGGATGGAAACGTGCTCGAGGAGGCGTTCCCCAAGGCCGCGTCCGCGATTCGAGCCGACTCGGCCTACATCGTGACCAACCTTCTGCGGGGCGTCGTGCAGCGCGGCACCGCGGCCGCTGCGAGCCGCCTAGGAAGGCCTCTCGCCGGAAAGACCGGGACCACCAACGACTACACCGACGCCTGGTTCATCGGATACGACCCGACGCTCGTCGCGGGCACGTGGATGGGATTCGATCAGAAGATTCCCCTCGGCGACCGCGAGACCGGCACGAGGACAGCCCTCGCTCCCTGGATCGACTTCATGGGAGAAGTGCTCGCGGACAAACCGATCGAGGATTTCCCCGTTCCTTCCAATATCGTTTTCGTCCCCGTGGACCGCAAGACCGGCTACCCGGCGTCCGGGGAGGAAACCGGGCTTCTACTGGAGGCGTTCATCTCAGGAACCGAGCCCACGGGATACCCGGGTCAATAGTCGCAATATGCCTTTCCGACGCTAAGATTGTACCCTATCCTCGATTCATCACAAGCCCCGTATTTACAGCCTCTTGTCATCTATTTGACATATCCACACTAAAACTCGATAATAAATCTGTTCGCTACCTTCTCTTAGGTTGAGATCCTTCCGGTCTCACTGGTAACCTATTCTTAAGAGAGGACGAGCCAAGGGGTTTTTTCATGGAAAAATCACAGCTCCCCAGTCAGGGTGAGGTCCATCGGGGCGTTCCCATTCTCCCGCTCCGGGACACGGTAATCTTCCCTCAATCCATTCTGCCGCTCGCGGTCGGCCGCGAAAGCACGGTGAAGCTCCTCAACGAGAACGCGGACCGGGCGGAGTTCATCGGGGTCGTCACTCAGAAGGACGCTTCGATCGAGGCGCCGGGCGCCGACGACCTGCACGGCGTGGGATCGAGTGTCCGCATCCACAAATCGGTGCGAATGCCCGACGGCTCCGTCCGCCTCGTGGTGCAGGGGGGCTTCCGCTTCCGAATCCTTCGAGTGGTCCAGGTGAATCCCTATCTCCGGGCCGACATCGAGGTCCTCCCGAGCCTTCTCCCGACGGAGGACGAGATCGAGGTCGACGCGCTCACCCGCGGCGTCCATTCCGTTTTCTCCAAGGTGGTGGAGATGTCGCCGCAGCTCGCGGACGAGGTCGGATCGCTCGCCGCGACGCTCAACGACCCTGGACGCCTCGCGGATTTCGTCGCCCAGAATCTCCCCAATCTCGACACCGAGAG
Organism: uncultured Acidobacteriota bacterium; assembly: GCA_963716925.1. GTDB lineage: Bacteria > Acidobacteriota > Vicinamibacteria > Marinacidobacterales > SMYC01 > DAISKN01. Next base: position 749,373 of record CAVQUX010000010.1, read on the forward strand.
CCGGCAGAAAATCCTCGAGACGCAGAAGGTCCGCGATCGCCTCAAGACCGTCCATGAGGCGCTCCTGCGGGAACAGGAAGTCCTCGAGGTCGGAAGCAAGATCGAATCGCAGGTCAAGAACGAGGTCGGAAGGACCCAGCGCGAGTACTACCTTCGCGAGCAGATGAAGGCGATCCAGAAGGAGCTGGGCGAGAACGACGAGAGCACCAAGGAAATCGAGGATCTCCGGACGAAGATCCAGGAAGCGAAGATGCCGGAGGAGGCGGAGAAGGAAGCCCTTCGCGAGCTCAACCGGCTCTCGAAGATCCCGCCCGCCTCCGCGGAGTACACCGTGGGCCGGACCTATCTCGACTGGCTCACCCGTGTTCCCTGGTCCAAGAAGACCGACGACGTGTACGACATCCCCCGGGCGAAGGAGATCCTCGAAGCGGATCACTACGACCTCGAGAAGGTGAAGGATCGTATCCTCGAGTTCCTCGCGGTGCGCAAGATGAAGCCCACCATCAAAGGGCCCATCCTCTGCTTCGTGGGCCCTCCCGGCGTCGGCAAGACCAGCCTCGGCAAGTCCGTGGCCAAGGCGCTCGGGCGACAGTTCGTGCGCCTGAGCCTCGGCGGAATCCGCGACGAGGCGGAGATCCGCGGGCACCGCCGGACCTACATCGGGGCGCTCCCCGGCCAGATCATCCAGAGCCTCGTCCGCGCCGGCTCCAGGAATCCGGTCTTCATGCTGGACGAGGTGGACAAGCTGGGGATGGACTTTCGCGGAGATCCGAGCGCGGCGCTCCTCGAGGTCCTGGATCCCGAGCAGAACGACACGTTCCGGGATCACTACATCGATCTCGCCTTCAATCTCTCCGAGGTGCTGTTCATCGCGACCGCGAACATGATGGACCCGATCCCGCCGGCCCTGAAGGACCGGATGGAGGTCATCAACCTCGCGGGCTACACCGAGGAGGAGAAGATCCAGATCGCCCAGCGCCACCTGGTCCCGAGGCAGCTCGACAACCACGGGCTCACCGACCCCGCCATCGCTCCCACCTTCGAACGGGAGAGCATTTCCCACCTCATTCGCTACTACACCCGGGAGGCGGGGCTCCGGAACCTGGAGCGGGCGATCGCATCCATCTGCCGCAAGGCGGCCCGTAAGATCGCGGAGGGCGAGACCACTCCCCTCCATGCGACGCCGGAGTCGCTGGCCGAGCTTCTCGGAGCTCCCACGTACCTTTCGCGGGAGATCCACGAGCGGGTGAAGGTGCCGGGTGTGGTCATCGGCCTCGCCTGGACTCCAGTCGGTGGCGACATCCTTTTCGTCGAGGCCTCGAAGCTGAAGGGAGGAAAGAACCTCACCCTCACGGGACAGCTCGGCGACGTGATGAAAGAGTCGGCGACCGCGGCATTGACCTGGGTTCGCGGCCAGGGGTCGGCGCTCGGGCTCGAGGCGGACTTCTACCGCAAGATGGACCTCCATCTCCACGTTCCCGAAGGCTCGACTCCCAAAGACGGCCCCTCGGCAGGCGTGACCATGGTCGCGGCCCTGGTCTCGATTCTGACCGACACCCCGTCGCGTCCTGACGTGGCGATGACCGGCGAGATCACGCTCTCGGGCCACGTGCTTCCCGTCGGCGGGATCAAGGAGAAGCTCCTCGCGGCCCATCGCTACGGGATCAAGGAGGTCCTCATTCCCAAGCTCAACGAAAAGGCGATGCTGGAAGACCTCCCGGCGGAGATCCGGAACGAGATGAAGATTCATCTCGTCGCAACTCTCGACGAGGTTCTTCCGATCCTTTTCCCGGCGCTCGCCATCAAGCTGGTGCCGCCGCCCCCCGCGGGAAAGTCTTCGGAGATGCGGGTACAGTAACGGCCCGTGGACTACAAGGACTACTATCAGGTCCTCGGCGTCCCCAAGAACGCCAGCGAAAAGGAGATCAAGCAGGCGTTCCGGAAGCTCGCGCGCAAGCATCATCCCGACGTGAACCCTGGAGACCGCGGGGCCGAGCAGAAGTTCAAGGAGATCAACGAGGCCCACGAGGTCCTCTCCGACCCCGAGAAGCGTCGCAAGTACGATCAGCTCGGCTCCAACTGGAAGCAGTACGAGCAGTACGCCAGGGGCCCATCCTCTCCTGGCGGCTTCGGCGGCTTTCGCGTGGACTTCGAGGGTCCGGGCGGAGGCGGCGGCGGGTTCTCCGACTTCTTCAAGACGTTCTTCGGCGGCGGCATCGATCTCGAGGACCTCTTCGGCCAGGCCCGCGGAGGAGGTTTTCGATCCGCAGGTCGCGATCGAAGCGGACGCGGATTCGGCGCGGCTTCCGAGGCGGGGCGGGATGTCTCCGCCGTCGTCGAGGTGACGCTCGAGGAGGCCCACCAGGGCACCACGAGGCGCATGTCGATCGACGGAGGTCCCGGTGCTACGGCCTTCGACGTCCGTATCCCGCCGGGAGTGAAAGAAGGATCGAAAGTCCGCGTATCCGGCAAGGGAGAGAAATCCCTCGGCGGCAGCGCCGGCGACCTCTACCTCGAGGTCAAGATCAAGCCCCACCCGCTCTACCGTCGGGAAGGAGACGATCTCTACGTCGACGTCCCCGTGACTTTCGCGGAAGCGGCACTCGGAGCCGAGATCGAGGTTCCAACGCTCTCGGGACGGGCGCGCATCCGGGTACCCGCGGGCTCCCAGACCGGGCGGCTCATGCGGCTCAAGGGCAAGGGCATGCCGCCGCTCAAGGCCGGGGAGCCCGGCGATCTCTTCGCCAAGCTGGTGGTGGTGGTGCCGAAGGAGCTCCAGCCGCGCGAGCTCGAGCTCGTCAAAGAGCTCCAGACTCTCCGAACCGACAACCCGCGGGCCCACCTCGGCTGCGCCTGACCTCCATGTCCCCCGCTCTCGCCATTCTCTTCGGGGGCGACGGAAGCGAGCATCGAGTCTCGGTCGCCTCCGCCCAGAACGTCGCTTCGATTCTCGACGAGGCTTCCCTCTGGTTCTGGAGAGGCGACGGATCGATCGGTCTCGTCGCGCGCCCCGATCTCCTGGCGTTCGATCGTCCCTTCGAGCGGGACTTCACGCCCGCGGTCACCGGCTCCTGGATCGACATCGCGGAAGCACTCGCTTCTCACGAAGCGCGGGGCCTCACGTTCTTCCTCGCCCTCCACGGCGGATCCGGGTGAGGACGGGACGGTGCAGGCACTCCTGGAGGAGCGAGGTCTCGCGTTCACCGGCTCGAGCGCCGAAGCGAGCCGCCTGGCTTTCGACAAGCTCCGGGCGCGGGAGAGAGTCGCCGCCCGCGGAATCCGCGTGGCCGAGGCCTCGACCGTGACCGCCGACGCGGCGACGCACGAGAGGCTCGCGAAGCTGTTCGAGACCCACGAGAAGATCGTTCTGAAGCCCGTCGCCGACGGCTCGAGCCACGGCGTGCGCATCATCGCGAACGAGCGCGAGCTCGATGCGGCGATCCGGCATGTAGTCGCCCATCCCGAGGTCCGTCATCTGGCGGAGGCCTTCATCGAAGGCCGCGAGCTCACGGTGGGAGTCATCGAGGAAGAGTCCTGCCTCAGGGCGCTCCCCGGCTCGGAGGTAGTGCTCGAGGCCGGGCGCACGTTCGATTTCGACGGGAAATATCTTGGAAAGGGCGTTCGCGAGATCACTCCCGCCGACGTCTCGGAGGAGATCTCCCAGAAGGCCCAGTCGGTAGCGCTCGCCGCCCACGAGGCGGTGGGCTGCCGCGGCTATTCCCGCACCGACATCATCCTGGGAAAAGACGGGCCGGTATTCCTCGAGATCAACACCCTTCCCGGTCTCACCCGGGCGTCCTTCATTCCTCAGCAGCTCGCCGCCGCGGGAATCGAGATGCGCCGCTTCCTCGAACGGCAGATCGAGATCGCGGTCACGGCAGCCGCGCGATCACGAGATCGCTCTCGCTCCGGACCGCCCGGGTGAACAGCAGGCGCTTGCGCGCCGGGTCGTTCGCCAGTCCGCCCGTGGGGTCGGCGTCGACCGAGCGCAGGGCCGAAGGCGCGTTCGACGACAGGCTCAATCGAAAGAGCCGGACCTCCCCCGCTTCGAACCCCAGGAACAGGATCCCGCTCTCGTCGAAAGTCCATGAGAGCCCGTCCGCGAGCATCTCCGTTCCTTCGACCTTCGCTTCGACTCCCGACTTCAAATCGAGGCGATGGAGCCCGGGCGAGTCGAACTTCGAGAAATAGAGTGCTCCGCCGTCCTTCGAGAAACGGCCGACGTAGCCTCCGTCCGAGGTCAGCGGCTCCTTTCTTCGAGAGCTCCAGATCTGCCACTTCCCCGATCGATCGGAGCCGAAGATGACTTCGCTCCCGTCCGGAGAGAAGACGGGGGCGACCTCGTTTTCGGGAGAGGGCGCGATCGGCTCGGGTATGCCTCCGTCGACCGGGATCCGGAACAAGTCGGCGTGCCCCGCGGGCCGCGCGTCGAACACGACCGCGCTCCCGTCCGGCGACCAGGAGGGGGCCGCCACCTGCGGTCCGCCGAAGCTCGTGAGCCGGCGCGCGCTCCCACCCGAGGCGTCGCTCACCCAGAATCTCGGGAGTGCCCGACCGGTTGGAGACGAAGGCGAGAAGGCTCGAATCGGGAGAGAGGGCCGGCTCGCGATCCTCGTGCGTCGACACCAGGACCGGCTCCGGCGCCGCATCGGGGACTCCGAGCGCGAGCGATTCGATGTCGGAGTCGCGCCACCGCTCCTCGAAAACGAGCTCGCCTCGGGCTCCGACTTCGGGAGCGCGCGGTGTGCCGCCGGCGAAAACCAGCCGCAGGGGTCGACCTCCGGCCAGGGGCAGGCTCCAGAGTCCGAGCGCGCCGCTCCGCGCCGACGAGACCACGAGCGTGCCGTCTCTGGTGAAAGCGGCCCCGCGCACCTCGCGCCCGTCGAAAGTCACCCTCTCCGGCTCTCCTCCATCGACTTCGATGCGATAGACGTCCTGGGTGTTCATGCTCACGCTCCGCGTGAACGCTATCCACCGGCCGTCGGGAGAGAACGCAGGGTCCTTGTCGCCCCAGTGCTGTCCTCCGGGCGAGACCAGTTTCTTCTTCTCGCCGCTCTCGAGAGCGAGAAGATAAATGCCGAAGGACTCCGCGTCGGTCTCGCGATCCGAGAACGCGAGGTAGCGTCCGTCGGGCGACCAGACGAGATCGGGATTCTGGCTCCTGCCGCAGGAGCCGAGCTCGCGCTCGGTCCCGCCAATCGCGTCGATTTCGAAGATGCGGCACTCCCCCATCGCCGCCGGATACCTGCGCGAACGCAATCCGTTTTCCGTCGGGCGACCAGGTCGGCGCCAGGTCCATGTCGAGTGCTTCGGTGAGACGCGTGAGGCTCTCCTCGGCCACGGGCTTCACGTAGATGTCCCAGTTGTCGCCGGAAGCTCCCTGCCAGGCGAACGCCACCCGCGTCCCGTCGGGTGCGAGCGCCGGCTCGATCTCCCGACCGGGCAGGGTCGTGAGCGGACGGCCTTCGAGGGCGACGGCAGGATCGGGATCCGCGTCGCGGGAGCCCCAGGCGAGAACGCTCGCGACCGCGGCGGCCACGAGCACCGCTCCTCCCCAGATCGAAAGCGACCGGCGTGCAGGTCTCGCGCGAGAGACGGGCTCGACTCGCGCTACGACCCGATAGCCCTCTCTTGGGAATCGTCTCGATGTAGCGAGGATCCTTGCGGTCGTCGTCCAGGGCCTTTCGCAGGTCGGCGATCGCCCGCGTCAACACCTCCTCCTGCACGTGCACGTCGGACCACACGCTCGCGAGGATCTCGTCCCGGGTGACGAGCTGTCCGCTCTCGCGAGGTCAGGACGACCAGGACCTCCATCGCCTTGGGAGTAATGCGCTGGGGGACGGAGCCGCGCGCGAGCCGCGTGATCTGGTTCAGGGACGGCTCGACGCGCCACTCGCCGAGGAGAAACGCCGGCGGCGACATCGTGCTCGATTCTAGCACCGGGCTCGAGGGAGGACCGGAGCTCAGTTCTCGCGCCGTGGAAGGAGCGCGCGCCAGTCGAGAACGACGTGGATCGCGGGCGCCGGGACGGACGCGGGCGCGGTGTTGACGAGGAAGCGCTCCCCGTCGGCGGAGACAGTCGTAGTGCCAATCGACAGGGAATTGCCAGGATCGGCACCGAGGGAACGCTTCGAAAGCAGCGGAATCTCGATGAGCGTTACGGCTACCGGCCTTCGCGATGAAGTAGAGGATCGGACCGGCCGACGGGTCTTCCTCTCATCCAATGCCTCGCGCTGAAGAAAGGCACCGGCTCCCACGTAGTCCACCTGCGAGCCACCAGACGACGCCGGGAAAGGTTCGCCCCTTCTGGTACGAGACCGTCGGCGAAGCATCAAGTCCTCCTCCATTCGTGACGGAGCACGCGACCCAGTGGCTCGGCTGCTCGAGATGGAACGACTCGAACCGTCCATTCAGGAAACGCACGCGATCGCTCGACGACGTCGCAGCACGGCTCTCGACGTATGCGATGACCGGTAAAGGACGTCGGCGTCCGTATAGGGAGAGAAGCGGCCGTCACTACTTGGCAGTACGCGGCCGAGCGAGATCGACGGCCCGCTCCTGCTCGTAGCGATCGGCAGCGGTTTCGTCGGCGCGAAGCTCCGCCTCAATCTCCTCGGGGTGATCGTAGTAATAGGTGAGGGCCGCGTAGACCTGGGCAGGCTCGAGGTCGGGATAGGCCGCCAGGATCCCAGCCTCCGTCTCGCCCCGTTTGTGGAGGAACACCACATTCATCACGCGCACACCGGTATCGTCGATCGCGGCTTTGCCGCCGCAGTAGTCGCGCTCTTTTACGATGTGAGGATGAGTGAGGCTCGTCGGCGTGGCCATACTGCTTCCATTCTACCGCGCTCCGACGCCTTCGCGCCTCTGTTGGTCCTGGCCGTCGGAATCGGAAGGAACCTGATTGAAAAAGTCGGAAGAAAGGGAAAGAGATCCGATTCGGTAAAGTCTTGCCCGCTCGACCCTTGAGTGGCGACCATTCCATCCGGAGCCCTGATAGGCAGAGGGAGGGCGGCATCGAAGTGGCGGAGTGGCGGAAGCAAGAGGATGGTTCGTCGAGCGGAAGAAGGACATAGACGCCTCGACCGAGCGTTGACGATCAGATGCCGTCCCGGGGTTGTCGACCTTCTAACGCGGTAGCCCCGCGATCTTCGTTCGTACTTTGTACAACGTCTTGCCGGCGGTCACGTACAGCGTCTTCATGTCCGCGCCACCGAAGGCGTTGTTCGTAATGAAGTCCTCGGGGATCGGAATGAACTCGAGCAGCTTGCCCTTCGGGCGAGATCACGTAGACGCCGGCTTTGTTATCGAGCGTCTCGGAAGTCCCGCGAAGCTGATTCATGCCGGCCGACGCGTACAGATTGCCCTCGATGTCGATGCTCATCCCGTCCGCGCTTCGTCCAGGAGAGAAATCGTAGTGCACCCGCATGTTGCGGACGTTTCCATCCGGCTCCAGATCGTAGCGGCGAATCAGCCGCGCGCCGCCCTGCGCCGGATTGGCCTCGACGAGGTACAGCGTCCTGTCATCCGGAGAAACTTGAATGCCGTTGGGGCGCTCGATGTCCGGCGCCGCGAGGATGCGAGCTATCTTGCCGGTAGCGTCGATGCGGTACACCGCGGCGCCATTCAATTCGGTGAAGTAGAGCCTTCCCCTGCCATCGATGGTGACGTCGTTCGGTCCGATCAGAGGGCGGCCCTCGAAGCTGTCGGCGAGTACTTCGATCCCGCCCGTCTTCAAGTCGGTCCGGGTGACCCGAGGTGTCCCCTTCAGCTTCACCCCGGGTCGCTCGAACGCGGCGCCTTCACACGCAATCAGCCGACCCTCCGGATCAATCAGCAGCCCGTTGGCGACGTTGCTGTTCTCGCGATACGTGGAGAGAACCCCGTCCGCGCTCAGCATCATGATCCGCTGGTTGATGATGTCGGTGAAATAGACGTTGCCTTCCCGATCCACAGCAGGTCCTTCGGTGAACGCCACGGTGGTGGCGACCTCCGGCTGCTGAGCCGTTCCGGGCACCGGCGTCAGCAAAGAGATGGGCAACGCAGCGAACAGAAGAAATCGCACGAGACCTCCTGAAACCTGATCTCAGTTCTCGCGCCGAGGAAGGAGCGCGCGCCAGTCCATCACCACGTGGATCCCCGGCGGGGGGACGGACGCGGGCGCTGTATTGACGAGAAAGCGCTCTCCATCGGCGGATACGTCGTAATTCCAACGAAATGGGTTCGCCAGGATCGGCACTCGCGTCTGAAAAAGCGGCGTAGGTTCGCCAGGCTTGAACGTTGGGCGGAGCGAAACGGGTACCGCCATCATCACCCGATCCCCGCTCAAGAAAAAGAGCTCCTGTCCATCCTCTCGCCACTGCGGCTCGGTCCCGCCTCGTGACGAGACCTGCACGCGCTGCTCGCCGTCTGGGAACGACTGTGCATACACTTGCGGAACCCCGGTCTCTTCCGAGACGTACGCGAGGAATCGGCCATCCGGTGACAAGACAGCCTGATACTCGTCGAACGTCGTCTGAAGGATTGCGGCAGGGCGAAGCGAATCGGTCGGAAGATCCCACAGGTCGTACGATGAACCAGTACCGATATTGGTGAATATCACGTGCGACCCATCCCGGGAGAAGTCGGTCACGATCATCTGGTCAACATTGGCGCTGTCGAAGAACAGCTCCTCGGGTCGAGCATCGCTGGTGCCTTTCACGAACAGTTGGTTGTAGCCCGCGCGGTTCGACCGGAACAGAATCCGCGTTCCGTCGGGCGACCAGATGGCCCCCGCTTCGTTCGTCGGGTCGGACGTGAGGCGTGTGGTGACAGCTCGGGTAAGATCCGCAAGCCATATGTCTGCGGTTCCGGTTTGCGGGTCGACGCGACCGAATGACACGCCGCCACCATCGGGTGAGAGAGCGAGGCTGACGTAGTCGGCCAGGGGTTCCACCGGGGGTCCCAACGGGCGACCGTCGCGTGAGAGCCAGGCGAGCTCCCCCTGCGTCGGCCAGGGTTCCGCGTAGGCTAAAGTCCCCGTGCGCGACACCGAAACCGCCATGTACCCGCTGGTTGAGCCCGCGACGTTCTCGAGGAGCACGGCCGGATCGCCCTCCAGGCGACCGCCGGCGACGCTAAATCTCTGCGCCATCAGCGTCGGTCCTCGAAGATACAAGAGGCGATCGTCGACTACCAGTGCACTCCAATCGCGGTCGATCAGCCGCGTTCGCTCGTTCGATCCGATCGCCGCGACATAGATTCCCCGGAGGCTCGGGTCCCGATCGCGATGAGAGAAGACGAAGTGCTTGCCGTCCGCGAGTATCCACGGGAATCGATCCAGCATGCGATTCCTGGATTCAGGGCCGAGAACACGGGTTGCAGCGACCCGTCCGGTAACAAACGCGACAAACCGGAGCTCGCCGTACGCGTGACCAGAATCGTCCCGTCGGGCGCCCACGCGCCGCCGCGCGCGTCGCGGGATACGTCGCCCCTCACCACCGGCAGACCACCGCTTAAATCGACCACCTTGACCTTGCCCTGGGAAAAAAACGCGATCGATCGACTGTCCGGAGACCAGAAGGGGAAGGACGCATCTTCGGTTCCCTCGAACGAGCGGGCGGAAAGCGTGTTGAGCGTCCGCACCCAGACAAGGGGAGAACCAGCGCTCCTCGCGACATACGCCAGGTGACGCCCGTCCGGCGACAGTGCAAACTCCGGCGCGACGACGGAGGCGGTCGAGCTAGCGAACGTGCTGCCCGGCTCGGGATAGATCGAGAAACGAACGTCCTGCATCGTTGCGTTCGGCTCCCCGCGCCAAAGAGACGTCACCAGAGCGCCGACGAGGGCCGCGAGGACTGCGAACGTGACCAGAGGGTGTAAGGTTGAACGCTGCGGCGTCGCCGCGAACGTCGGCCGCTCTCGGACCAACCGCAACGCCCGCATCAGGTCCCGCGCAGACTGCCATCGCTCGTCTGGCTCCTTCGCGAGGCAGGTCGCAACGATGCGATCGAGTGCGGCCGGCGCGAGCGGCTGGACCGAAGACAAGGGCAAAGGGTCGCGCTCCACGATGGCTGCGATGAGGCTTCCGATCGAGCTTTCCTCGAACGCCTTTCGACCACTCACCATCTCGTACAGCACCGCACCAAAGGCGAAGATGTCCGTGCGCGCGTCGATGGCTCGGCCTTCGAACTGTTCCGGCGCCATGTACTGCACCGTCCCCGCAATCAAACGGGATTTCGTGACGTCGGACAGCTGCGCGCCTTCTCCACCGATGGGCGGTGTCGCAGAAGCCTTCGCGAGGCCGAAGTCCAGGAGCTTTATCCCCGCGCGGCTCACCATCACGTTGCCTGGCTTGATGTCGCGGTGGACGATCCCGCTCCGGTGCGCGCGGTCCAGCGCGGACGCCAGATCGATGGCATAGGTGAGCGCCTGCTCGAGAGGTAGCGGACCTTTGGCCAGGCGCGCCGCGAGCGTCTCTCCCTCGACGTACTCCATCACCAGGAAGTCGATGCCATCCTGTTGACCGACGTCGTGGAGGGTGCAGATGTTTGGGTGATTCAAGGCGGAGATGGCCCGCGCTTCGCGCTCGAATCTCTCACGGGCCAGCGGATCCGCATGGAGCAGCACGGGGAGGACTTTGATGGCGACGGTTCGGGCCAGACGAGTGTCTCGGCCTTTGTAGACCTCCCCCATGCCGCCCGATCCCAGTAGTCCAGCAATCTCATACGGACCGAGACGCTTGCCCGCAGGAAGTGGCATCGGAGGGTGGTGGAAGTATAGAGGATGGTTTGTCGATTAGAAAGGACCCTGTGTTATAACCGCGGAGGGGACATCCGATGACGAAGACTGTCGCTGAGCTGAGTCTCGCGGCTCTGCTGTTCGCCGAGCTCGCGTTCGGAGCTCCGCCCGTCGTCGCCGACGACGACAACAAAATCTTCGAGCTGGGCCGTTTTCGCTTCGAGAGTGGAGTCGAGATTCCTAACGCCCGTTTGTCCTACGTGACCCATGGAGTCCTGAACGACGAGAAGACCAACGCCGTTCTCGTTCCTTCCTGGTACTCCGGCGATCACCATGGCTACGAGTTTCTCATCGGCGCGGGAAAGGCTCTCGACCCTGCCAAGTACTTCATCGTGGCCACCGACATGTTCGCGAACGGCTTTTCCTCCTCGCCCAGCAACACGCCGCCGCCCTACGCGGGCCCGGACTTTCCCGAGATCGCGATCCGTGACAACGTGAGGGCGGTGCACCGGCTCCTCGCCGAGGAGCTCGGCGTCCGGCGCCTGCGGAGCGGTAATCGGATTCTCGATGGGCGCTCAACAGGCGCTTCAGTGGGCGGTGAGCTACCCGGACATGGTGGAGGCGGCGGTCGCGATTTGCGGCAACGCCAAGGAGTACCCGTTCGGGATCGTCCGTCTCGAGGGAGCCAAGAGCGCGCTCATGGCGGACGCTGTGTGGAATGGCGGGCGCTACGACAAGCCGCCGGAAGTGGGCCTCAAGGCGTTGGCGCGCCACTGGGCATCGTGGGGCGTTTCCCAGGAATGGTGGCGCCGTGAGACGTACCGTGAGCTTGGCTACGACAGCATCGAGGCCTGGCTCGTGCAGGCGGAAGCGGGCTGGGTCTCGCGCGATGCGAACAACGTGCTTTGGCAGGCGAAGATGTGGCAGAGGCACAACGTCGGGGACACCCCCGGTTTCGGGGGCGACTTCGAAAAAGCGCTCCGCTCTATCAAGGCCAGAGTTCTATTCATGCCCTCGGAGACTGATCTCTACTTTCCCGTTGTCGACTCCGAGCACGAGGCCCAGATCATTCCCGGCGCCAAGCTCGTGCCGATACCTTCAATTTGGGGCCACGGGGCCGGCGCCGGACGGGGCCCTGGAGACGCCGAGTTCCTGAACCGGACCATCGCCGCCTTTCTCGAAGGAAGGTGAGACGCGGACCGCGGTTCGAAAAAAAGTTCGCTTTTCTCTTGACAGATTTCCGGCACGGCTCCACAGAGAATTGCGGACGCCGTCCAGGACATGCACTGGAGCCCTCTGCAGCGCCACACACCTTCTCGAACGAGGCGGGGAACCTTCGCAAGTGTCGCGTTCGTGAATCGTCGATTGGAAACGAACCCATGCAGGGAGAAAAGCGTGTGCTATAGAGGAATCATGACACGCACCAACCAACTCCAATCGTTTTCAGATGACGAGTTGCTTCGTCGTCTGGGAGAGCTCGCGCAGCAATCGCGACGGGTCGAGGCTGACCTGATAGCGCACATCGGTGAAGTGGACGACCGACGGCTCTATGCTCGCGAGGCTTGCTCCTCGATGTTCTCCTACTGCATCGAGGTTTTGCACCTCTCCGAGCCGGAGGCGTATCTCCGAATCACCGTGGCCAGGGCAGCGCGAAAACATCCGGCGCTCCTCGCGATGCTGGGCGAGGGTCGTCTTCACTTGAGCGGAATCGCGATACTCGCGCCGCACCTGACCGAAGAGAACGAGGAACAGGTCCTGGCTCGAGCGACGCACAAGTCCAAGCGCCAGATCGAGGAGCTCGCTGCCGCGCTGGCCCCGAAGCCGGACGTTCCCGCGACGATACGGAAGCTCCCTGCTCCGCCGCCGACGCCTCCCCTTCAACTCCGTCCGGACGGAGTTGAGTCTCCGGCACCCCGAGAAGTGAGGTCTGCTCCGGCAGCTCCAGAGTCCCCGAGGCCGGAGCCCCTGTCGCCGGAACGCTACAAGGTTCAATTCACGGCGAGCAAGGAGCTCCGCGACAGGCTCGAGCACCTTCAGGCGCTGATGAACCTGGACTTGGCGGCGGTCATCGAAGTCGCGGTCACCGAGAAGCTGGAACGCATCGAAGCCAGGCGTCGTGGGAAGACAAAGAATCCGAGAAAGACGCTCGAAGAAACGGATACCTCAGCAAGGTCGCGCTATATTCCCGCCGCGGTGAAGCGCATCGTGCGAAGGCGCGATTCCGACCAATGCCGGTTCATCGACAAAAACGGCAGGCGCTGCACGGAGCGCCGACGGCTGGAGTTTCATCACCACGACCCCTTCGGCCGAGGCGGGGACCATGACCCCGCCAAGATCAGTCTGATGTGTAAGGCCCATAATGCATATCTGGCCGAGCGCGAGTACGGGAAAGACGTGATGGACAGGTTCCGGCGCTCGGGTGGCCGCATTTCGGAGTCCCCGCCAGAGTACGGCTTGCAGTGGAACACTCCCAGTCGCCTCAATTTGTTCGACTCGGCCTGGAGGTGCTCCTCGGGAGCGACCCCACCCAGATCAACGTCGTGCTGAACTGGTTCGAAGAGTTGAAAACCAAAGCACCAGTAAAGTAGCCTGCTTCCGCTCTGTCGAGCACACAAGGAGGCCGACATGGCCGACTCCGAGGGCAGCTCCCTGGACCGCCGAGAATTCCTGAAGGGGCTCGCCGCCGGAGCGGCGACACCGGCTGCCATGCACGCGCAGAGATCACGATCATCAGGACGTCCCCTCCGATCTCACGCTCCGGGTGAAGGCCCTGGAGTCCCTGCTCGTCGAGAAAGGCCTGGTGGATCCGGCGGCCCTCGACGCCCTGGTCGACACCATGGAGAACAAGGTCGGTCCGCGCAACGGAGCGCGGGTCGTGGCGCGCGCCTGGGTCGATCCCGCGTACAAGAAGCGACTCCTCGAGAACGCGCCCGCGGCGATCGCCGAGCTCGGCTACACCAGCGGACAGGGCGAGCACATGGTGGTCGTCGAGAACGGACCCAAGGTTCACAACCTGATCGTCTGCACTCTCTGCTCCTGTTATCCGTGGCCGGTTCTCGGTCTTCCGCCCGTCTGGTACAAGTCCGCGCCCTATCGCTCTCGCGCGGTCATCGATCCGCGCGGCATCCTCCGCGAGTTCGGAACCGAGGTCGCGGAAGACGTCGAGGTGCGCGTCTGGGACAGCACGGCGGAGCTGCGCTACATCGTTCTCCCCGAGCGTCCCGCCGGGACGGAAGACCTGACCGAAGAGGAGCTCGCCGCGCTCGTCACTCGAAATGCAATGGTCGGGGTCGCCCGGGTCGCCTCCCCGTCCGGAGCCGTCGCATGAACGGCGTGCACGACATGGGCGGCCAGCAGGGGATGGGGCCCGTTCAGTACGAGAGGAACGAGCCCGTATTCCACGAGCGTTGGGAGGGACGAGTCTGGGCGTTGAACCGGTCGACCGCAGCCTTGCGCAAATGGAATCTCGACGCCTGGCGGCACGATATCGAGCTTCTGCCTGCCGTCGACTATCTGCGCATGAGCTACTACGAGAAATGGCTCACCACGCTCGAAGGGCACGTCGTGAAGTATGGTCTCGTGACCAAAGAGGAGATGGAAACCGGCAAAGCGGCTCCGGGCTCGACCAAGGCGACACCGGCCCTCACCCTGAAAGACGCCCTCCCGCTGGCTCAACCGCGGCATCGCTTCGAGCGACGAACCGGGAATCCCGCCCCTCTTCGCGGTCGGCGAGAGCGTGCGCGCCCGCAATATCAATCCAGTGGGTCACACCCGCCTTCCTCGCTACGCGCGAGGCAAGACCGGTGTGGTCGCGCGAGATCACGGGGTCTACGTCTTTCCCGACACCAACGCCCACTTCCAGGGGGAGAAACGCCAGCACGTCTACTCCGTACGGTTCTCGGCCCGGGAACTGTGGGGGCAGAGCGCTTCCCCTCTCGACTCCGTTCACATCGACATGTGGGATGACTACCTTGAGCGGGTCTGACGCTTCCGTCGGCTCCGAACATCTATCGGAGCTGCCGCGACTTCCCCGCGACGAGGGCGGCCCGGTCTTCGCCGAGCCGTGGCAGGCCCAGGCATTCGCGCTCGCGGTGCGTCTCTCCGCGCAGGGCCATTTCACCTGGAAGGAATGGGCCAAAACACTCGCCGAGGAGCTGAAGGCCGCGGCCGATCGAGGAGAGCCCGACGACGGATCTCGCTACTACGAGTATTGGCTGTCGGCGCTCGAACGCCTGGTTACCTCCAAGCGACTGGCCGACGACGCCGAGCTCCTCACACGAAAAGAAGAGTGGGCGGACGCTTATCGCCATACCCCGCACGGCAAGCCGGTACTGTTGCGAAAGAATACAGGAGGAACGGAATCATGAAGTCGTTGAACCGCCGCGGCGCGGCCCTGGGTATGCTCACACTCGGTTCGATGCTGCTTGCGGCCCCCGCGAGCGCGCACCACGCGATGGGAGGGGCGACCCCCTCCAATGGGTGGGAAGGACTCCTGTCGGGACTCGCCCACCCCGTGATCGGCTTCGATCATCTGGCCTTCGTCGTGGCCGCGGGATTGATCGCCGCGCGCCATCGTCGCGGGGCTTTCATACCCATCGCCTTCGTCGCCGCCTCGCTCGTCGGGACGGGCGTCCATGTGCTCGCATGGAATCTGCCCGCGCCGGAGCTGGGGATTGCGCTGTCCGTCCTTCTTATCGGCGCGCTTCTGGTAGCGAGACGAGAGAGCTTGCCCATATCCCTGGGGCTGGCGGCTTTGGCTGGGATATTCCACGGGTACGCCTACGGCGAATCGATCGTCGCGCGGAAGCGAGCCCGCTCGCGGCTTATCTCCTGGGTCTCGCTCTCGTTCAGCTCGCAATCGCTCTCTCCACCCAGAGCGTCTATCGCATGACGGCCCGACGGACTCCCGAGATGACCCTGCGATGGGCGGGTGCAGCAATCTGCTGCGTCGGCATTGCCTATCTGAGCGCTCCGTGGGTGGGTTAGGCGGCGACGGACTGGTCCTCCGCGTCCAGTGACCTGGCGCGACGCTGACCCGGTTCCAGGTTTTCAGGGGACGGCCCTGTTCTCGTTCGCGAACTGAACCTTTGGTTCGCGCGGCCCGTTATTCTCCATCGTGGACGAGACCAAATACGGCCGGAGATCTTCGTGAGCGCTAACATAATCAATGACTTGCGGCAGGCCCTTCGACTCCTGCTGAAGAGCCCCCTCTTCTCCGTGGTCGCCATCTCGACGCTCGCGCTCGGGATCGGCCTGAACGCGGCGACGTTCTCCGCCGTCCACGCGCTGCTTCTGCGGCCCCTTTCGGGCGCCGCCGCGCCGGAGGAGCTCGTCCAGCTCTATCGCCAGTGGCCGGGGATGGACTACGGGTCCAACTCCATTCCCCACTACCAGGACGTGCGAGACCGCGCGGGCGACGTCTTCGAGAACACGGCGGCGTGGTTCTTCGCTCCGATGTCGCTTTCGGCGGACGGGAGGAGCGAGCGCGTCCTGGGCATGGGCGTGAGCGCGAACTTCTTCCAGACCTACGGCGTCGTGCCCGCCCTCGGGCGGGCCTTTCTCCCCGGCGTCGAGGACCGGAGCCCGGGCGCCCATGCCGTCGTCGTTCTCGGGCACTCCTTCTGGCAGGCCCGGTTCGGAGGCGACCCGAGCGATCATCGGCCGCACGCTCGAGATCAACGGCCGTCCCTTCGAGATCGTGGGCGTCGCCCCGTCCGCGTTCAAGGGGCCCATGAACGTTCTCGACGTGCCTCTGTACGTTCCCCTGATGATGCAAGCCGAGATCATGCCGGGGACGAACCTCATCGAGTCGCGCGGCAACAACATGATGACCGTGGTGGCGCGTCTTTCCGAGGGAAAGACCATCGACCACGCGCGCGAGAGAATGGACGCGCTGCTCCAAGAGCTCAAGGAAGAGCTGCCGGATGCCTACGAGGAGCAGCTCGGCACGACGCTCGTCTACCAGTCGGAGGCGGGCATCCACCCCACCTTCCGGAGCGCCCAGGTCGGGATGAGCACCGTCATGATGGCGGTGGTCTCTCTCCTTCTCCTCATCGCCTGCGTGAACGTCGCCAACCTCTTTCTCGCCCGGGCGCGCGAGCGCCGGAGGGAAATGGGCATCCGACTCAGCCTGGGCGCGGGGCGGGGCCGGATCCTGCAGCAGCTCTTCACGGAAAGCCTGGTGTTCAGCCTTCTCTCCGGGTTCGCGGGCGTGGGCCTCGCCTACTTCGTCACTCGAATCCTGTCCGGGATCAAGCTCCCGATCGACGCCCCCTTCTCGCTGACCATCGACGTCGATGTCACGGTGCTGCTCTTCACCCTGGGTGTGTCCGTTCTGGCCGGCGTGGTTTTCGGACTCGCCCCCGCTCTTCAAGCCGCCCGCTCCGACCTGGTCTCCGCGGTGAGGGGAGAATCGACTCGAAGGGGCGGCGGCTCCCGCCTCAGCAGCGCTCTCGTCGTCTGTCAGATGGCGCTCTCCCTCATCCTGCTCGTGAGCTCGGGGCTCTTCCTGCGCGCGCTCGAGGCCGCGACCGAGATCGACCCGGGCATGGACGAGCCGGGAAACCTGGTGATGGCCTCGATGGATCCCGGCCTCCAGGGCTACCCCAAGGCGCAGACGCGGCAGTTCTACGACCGCCTGACCGACGATCTGCTGTCTCTTCCCGAGGTGCGCGCAATCGGCTTCACGAGCGACGTTCCTCTCGGCTTCGACAACAGCGACCGCGGCGTCGACATCCCCGGCTACGTGTTCTCGGAGGGCGAGCGGAAGAGCCTGCAGTACTCCGTCGTGACCGAAGGCTACCTGGAGGCCCTGGGCGTGGATCTCCTCGAGGGACGTACTTTCTCCCGTCAGGACGACGAAGCCGGGGCTCCGGTCATCATCGTGAATCGCCGATTCGCGGAGCGCTTCTGGCCCGACGGGTCGGCGCTCGGAAGGATTGTCCAGACTGCGGGAAAGGACCGCCAGGTGGTCGGCGTGGTCGAGACGGGAAAGTACCGCAGCCTGGGCGAGGAGCCGACGGAGTTCATGTATCTCCCCGAGCGCGAGCTCTTCCGCTCCGGTCTCACCCTCGTGGCGCGCACGCGCGAGAGCCCCGAGACCGTGCTCCGGGCCGTTCGCGAGACCGTTCGGAGGATCGATCCGAACCTGCCGCTCTTCGACGTGCGGACCATGGAGGATCACATGGGGATCGCGCTCCTTCCCGCGCGGCTCGGAGGCTCCGTTCTGGGGATGTTCGGCATTCTGGGCCTGATGCTCGCGGCGGTGGGGATCTACGGAGTGATGGCTTACTCCGTCGCCCAGCGGCAGCGCGAGCTCGGGATCCGGGTCGCGCTGGGAGCGGACCGGAGCCGCGTGGTTCGGCTCGTCCTGCGGGAAGGGCTCACGCTCGCGGGCATCGGGATCGTTCTCGGACTCGCGGGCGCCGCGGGCGCCGCCCAGCTCGTGAAGGGCATGCTCTACCACGTTCCCGCCATCGATCCCGTCGCCTTCGGAACGATCCCGCTCATGCTCCTCCTGGTGGCTGCGACGGCGGTCTACCTTCCCGCCCGCCGGGCGGCGCGGATCGAGCCGATGCGGGTGTTGAAGGTGGACTGATCTCCCTCGATCCGCCGGCAATCGCTGGTTCCTCGTTTCGACCGAAACCCGGTCGTCCGGTCGGACAGGGTCTACCTCGAGCATCGAGGACGCTCGGGCGGGATCAGCGGTGAGAGAGATACGAAATCGAAGGTCGCCAAGGTCCTCCACACCGGAAGCTTTCCACCGCTCGGCGTATGCGGTGAGAGTAGCCAACGAGGCGGAACTCTGATAAAGGTCCGCGGGTGCCTCTGCGGTACGGCTTCATCCTGAACGCGGGCAAGACTGCGGAAAGCATCGTCGAGGTTGCCGTCGCCGCCGAGGAGCACGGGTGGGACGGGCTGTTCATCGCCGACGCGATCGGGATCGAGACGAAAGACTTCCCCGCCTTTCCGTTCTTCGACCCCTGGGTCTTGATGGGAGCGATGGCGGCGCGAACCCGACGGCTCCACCTCGGCACGATGCTCACCGCGGTCCCGAGACGGCGTCCCTGGAAGCTCGCCCGAGAAGTCGTGACGCTCGACCATTTGTCCTCCGGGCGCGTCATTCTAGGAACGGGTGTGGGTGCGGCCCAGGACGACGGCGGCTTCTACAAGGTCGGCGAGGCCATGGATCTGCCCACGCGCGCCGCCCGCCTCGACGAAGGCCTTCAGGTGCTCGCGGGCCTCATGACGGGCAAACCGTTCTCGTTCGAGGGAGAGCATTTCAAAGTCGACGCGATGACGCTCTTGCCCCCGCCGGTCCAGACGCCCCGTGTGCCGATTTGGGTGGTGGGCGTCTGGCCGAAGCCGAAATCGATGGCGCGCGCGCTACGGTGGGACGGTCTCATCCCGCAGCCTCCGACACCGGCCCAAGGCTATCCCGAGCCTTTCTCCCCCGAGGTCTACCGCGAGATCAAAGCCTACGTCGACGAGAACCGAAAGCCAGCGGGTCGCTTCGACATCTCCGCGAGCGGCACGACGTCGGGAGCGAAAAAAGACGGGAGCAAAGCGCGAGAGCAGGTACAGGCCTACGCCGAAGCCGGCGCGACCTGGTGGCTCGAAGCGTCGTTCTCCTTCGATACCAAAGGCCCGCTGAAGAGAATTCGACAGGGCCCGCCACGGTTCGACTGAGCGAGCCAAAACGCGGGTGCTGCGGGTGGGCGGATCGCACCTCCCCGACTCTCCATCTCCACCGAATTTCACCTTTTTCTCAGGACTCGCGGGCCAGCTCCTCGGTAATATCGAAGCGTGAAACTTCAAGGAATTGAATTTCTTCTCCTCTCCTCGATGGCGCTGCCGATTCTCCCGCAGGCCATCTTGTCCGAGACGAAACGGCTCGAGGAGCTCATCCCCGAGAACCAGCGAAAGGGGATTGCCGAGAAGGAGATCGCCTTGGCTCTCGACGGGCTCCGTCCGATCCACGAAGATCTGGCCCAGGGAAAGGTCTACGTCGCTTTCGACAGGCTCGCGAGGTCCCAGGACCTCCTGGCGTCCGCGGCGTTTCTGAGCCGCCACCAGGAAGAAATCAGGGATCCGAAGGCATTCCTCGCCCTGTGGGAAGCCGACGGGCCCGCCCTGGAGGAGCAATCCGCCCACCTGCAGAAAACCGGGTTCTCCGGACGAAGCGCCCTCGTGCAGAGTCGGGGCGAGATCGCAACTTACCGGATCCTGACCCATTACCGCGCCGCGAAAATGTACGCGAGGGTCGGGATCGAAGGCGGGCTCTATTACCTCGGAAGCGCCCATGCCGCGGCGGAGCTCGCGTCGTTCTGCGCCCGGATCGAGGATGCACCGAAGGGTGCGGTCCCCAGATTCCGTCCCCTCTCCGACGAAGAGGCAGAGCTCTCCCGGAGCACGGTCGCGGCCTACGGCGGCGGCGACGCCTCGACCGTCCACCACCAGAACTTCATCCGCCTCGACTCGGCGCTCAAGGAGGCGCGGCAGCTCATCGCCGAGCACCGGGACTACGGCGCCGCCGCTTCGATTCTCGAGGCTCGACTCCGACTCGGGATTATCCACCAGGACCCGAGCGCCCCGCTTCCGACGGTCGTCCCCGAGCGGATGCCCTACCGTACGCGACTCTTCGACCCGGCGTTCGACCACTCGCTCGCAATGTCCCTCTGGGAGCGGGCGCTCGACCGGGCCGCCTCCTCCGAGGAAAAGGATCGCCGCGAGGCGGCCGTTCTCCTGGAGGAGGTCATTCCTTTCTATTTCGAGATTCTGGAGGACTGATGTTTTCTTCCCTGCTCTTCGCCCTCGCCCTCTCCTCTTCTCCAGCCGACGGGCCGGTCACCATCACCCTGGTTCGCTGGCCTTACACCTGAAACATCTCCGGGCCGGCAAGTTTGCTGGCTCAGGAAGTCGCGGGCCGCTACCCCGGGCGGGTGCGGTTCGTCGAGGAGAACTTCGGAGAATCCGAGCTCGCCGATCGCTTCGGAGTCGAGCAATACCCCGCGATCTTCGTGGACGAGGCACTCATCGCCAATCCCTGGGATTTCTTCGAGTGGCCGGACAAGCCGAAGGGCCGCTACGTCCCCTGGCTCGAGGCCTCCAGCCGGGAGAAGTTCGTCCGGGATCTGGAGACGTTCGTCCAGAGGAGACTCGCGGGGGAGAGCATCGAGAGTGTGAACCTGCCCACGGGCGGTTCGCCTCTCCCGGTCTCCGAGCTCCCTTCGTTCGAGGCGGTGACGCTCTCGGGAAAGCGCATCTCCCGGGAGAGTCTGCTGGGGCGCACGGTTCTGGTGGAGTTCTGGGCGACCTGGTGTCCTCCCTGCCGTTCCACGTTGTCGTTCCTCGGTGAGATGGAGCGGGGCGCGTCCGATCGTCTGGTCGTCGTGGGTATCGCCGTCGGCTCCAAGGAGGAAGAGGTTCGCGGGCTCCTCGCCGAGGTGGAAGGAGCTCCCTCGGATTCGGTGATGGGAACGGACGAGCTCGTCCTCAAGTTCGGCCCCGTTCTCGCCGTGCCGACGCTGATGGTCTTCGGCCCCGACGGCAAGACCGCCGAGGTCTTCTACGGCGCGCCGCCCGACCTTCACGATCGAGTGAAGCGCCTGGTGGAAGAGCTCAGCCGCTGAAAAGATAATCGCTCAGCGCGACGCGGTGGCCGTCCGGGTCGCGCACGAAGATCGTGTGCGGCGTGCGGTCGTCGATCGGGATCCCGGCGGCGGCGAGCTTCTCTTCGAAGGGGGCGAGATCCTCGACGGCGAAGGCAAGGACGTGGCCCGAGCCCGCATCTTCTCCCTTCCCGCGGAGACTGAGCTCGAGCATCAGAACCGCGTCTCCCGCTCGAAGCCAGATCGAGCGGGCATCGTCCCGCTTCGATTCCGGGAGCCCCAGAAGCCCGCAGTAGAATCCCCGCGAGGTCCCGAGGTCTCGGACGCGGAGCGCGACGTGATGGATTCGCATTCCGCGATGGTACCGGTTTGCGCCGGAGGCAGGCAAAAGCCCAATGACCTCGAAGGAGTACGCGCCGTTCATGAGCGCAGATTCACAACCTCGCCAGCTCGGAGGCCAGGTCCCGAACTTCGAGCTCGCCGTGTACCATCCGGTCAAGAACGAGGCGCTTTCGAAGTGACTATCCGGCGCTGTTCTTCCGCCGGCTCAGCAGGAACGCCTTGATGAACGGCTCGATGTCGCCGTTCATCACCCGGTCCACGTCGCCGATCTCCACCTTCGTCCGGTGGTCCTTGATCAGTCGGTAGGGCTGGAACACGTACGAGCGAATCTGGCTTCCGAAGCCGATCTCTTTCTTCGGGTCGTGCATGGCGTCGAACCGTTCCTGCTGCTCTCGGAGCCTCAGGTCGTAGAGGCGGGCGCGCAGCACCTTCATCGCGACGTCCTTGTTCTTGTGCTGGGAGCGCTCGTTCTGGCACTGCGCCACGATGCCCGTGGGAATGTGGGTGATGCGGACGGCGGAGTCGGTCACGTTCACGTGCTGTCCCCCGCGTCCGCTCGACCGAAAGGTATCGATGCGGAGGTCCTTCTCGTTGATCTCCACTTTGACGTCGTCGTCGATCTCGGGAAATACGAAAACCGAGGCGAAGGACGTGTGCCGGCGCTTCGCGGCATCGAAGGGCGAGATCCGCACCAGACGGTGCACTCCGACTTCGGAGCTGAGGTAGCCGTAGGCGTAGTCCCCGTTCACGTTGAAAGTGGCGCTCTTGATGCCCGCTTCCTCCCCTTCCTGGAGGTCGATCATCTCCGTCTTGAACCCGCGGGTTTCCGCCCACCGCAGGTACATCCGGAGGAGCATCTGGGCCCAATCCTGGGACTCCGTGCCGCCGGCGCCGGGGTGGATGCTCACGATGGCGTTCGTCTGGTCGTGCTCGCCCGAGAGGAGCTTCTGGATCTCCGCCTGCTCGACCTCGTGCTCCCATTGGTCCAGGTGGGTCTCGAGGTCGCTCTCGACGCTCTCCCCTTCCCGGGCCCACTCGACGAGGGTGCGGGTCTCCTCCTCGCAGTGGCCGAGCTTCTCGATGATGTCGATCTCCCCCTGGATATGGCTCCGCTCGCGGGAGAGTTTCTCGCCTCTGGTCGGAATCCGACCAGACGGAGGGGTCGGACAGCTTCTGCTCTAGCTCGGAGAGTGACTTTCGGAGGGCGGCTTCGTCAAAGATAACCTCGCACGTCGCGGGCGCGGCGGCAGAGGTCCTCGTATCTATTGATGAGCTCGTCTTTCCTTATTGGCATTATTGGCATGACAGGCACACGTTTCTTACTGCGTGATGTAGGGCCTGAATTTCTCTTCGTCGCGGAGCTTGGCGGCGACGGTCTCCGCCTCCGCGCGGGTGGCGAACCGGCCGACGCGGACCCGGTGAAGGCCCGCGTCGGTGCCGGCCTCGAGATACGCGCGGTAGTTCTTGCCCCGGAGGCGGGAGAGCAGGGACTGAGCCGCGTCTTCCGTTTTGAGGGCGACGACCTGAATCGTGAATGCCCCGTTGTCGGCGCCGAGCGTCGAAGCTCGCCTGGGGGCTGGCGGGGGCGCAGGCGCCGGCGCCGTGGTCTCGGGGACCGAAGCTCGCGGCGCCGGGGCGACATCCTTGTTTGGGGTTGGACCGGCCTTTGGGGTTTGACCGGCGGCGTTCTCGGGGCTCGTCGAGCGCACGGGCTCGAGACGCTTCGGCACCTCGTCGCTCTCGAGCCGGGGCGTGTAGTCGAGCTCGGGGCGCGCCGCCACCGTAGTCGCGCGCGGGGTCGAGGTCGCTTTCGGGAGAGCTCCCGCGGCGATGTCGTTCTGGGCCACGGCCAGGGTGGCGTCCCGGACGCCGCGGCCCACCATGACGCCGCACAGGAACACGACCACGGCAATGGCCAGCGCCGCCATGAAGAAGAAGACCAACTGTTTGTTGTTCAACTGGACTTCGTAATAAGCCCCGTCGTCGTACTCGGCCATCTCCTGCTCACTCCTTGATTTGGCGCAAATTGGGCAGCTATCCGTGCATTGTACCTCAAGTTTTGGTTGAAGTTTACAGGTTTATGTGCTCGGAATTCCAGGCTGCGATTGGCTCAAAATCGTGGTCGCCACGGCCTCCTGCTCGGCCTTCCCGAACCGGCGGCCCACCTCCAGGAGAAGCCCGTAGGTGAGCTCGTTGAGCCCGTCCACGAGAACCGCCTTTTTCGCTTCGTGCGGCTTGTCGCCGAGGTTCTGGAGGAGCTGGTCGAAGTCCACGCGGCCCGCCGTGCCGAGCTCCACGTCCTCGAAGAGGAGCGGAAACTGTTTCGCCACCTCGCCCAGCACCTGCTCGGTGAAAGCGAGCGCCTCCTCGTCGTCGACCTTCGTTCGGAGCGCCGCGCACACGGCCTCGAAGCTCCGGTTGTAGTGCTCGACGATCTCCTGGAGCTCGTACTCGAGCTCGATCCCCCTCCGCTCCGATTCCCCCGATACGCCGCGATCGAGCACACCCGCGGAGAGGAGCCCGAACAGGATGCGGAGCGTCTCGAAGTTCGGCAGGTAGCTCATCGCGAGGATCTGCTCGACGTTCAGCCTTCCGTTCACGAGCGAGAGGACCTGCGATTCGTCCTCGTCGAGGTTGAGCTTGTGGGTGAGCCCCTCGGCCTGTTCGGAGGGACGAAGTACGGTCTCCAGCGGGCCGACCCCGGCGTAGATCCGCGTGTAGTCCTTGAGTCGCCGGATCCCCTCGAGGATCACGTTGCTGGAATCGAGGTCGAGGACCATCGGCCCCTCGGCGGAGAGGTCCTTGATGACGAACTCGTACTCCCCCCGGATCCAGTCGAAGAGGCTGTAGACCACGGCCTCCGCGTGCCGGTGGATGGCGACGTACAGATCGTCGGGGCTGATGATTCCCTGCTCCACCAGCACGGCTCCGAGCTTCTTGTCGGGCTGGATGAGCTTGCTCGCCTCGAGGAACTGCCGGACGGTGACCTTCCCGGTCTTCAGCAGGAACTCCCCCAGGCGATCGTCCTGCGCGTTCGACATGGCGTAGATGATGCGGCCCTCTTTGAAGTAGATCGCCTTCCAGCGGCCGGCGTCGTGGAAGTTGAGGATTCCCGTCTCCCTGCTCCGGCTGATGGACGCGAGGAGCTCGGGAAGGCTCGACTCGGAGAGCGAGCCCCGAATGCTCAGCTCTTCACTTTCCGTGCTCATCAGGAGCAGCTCCTTTGAAATAGTTGACGAATGGGGTGATGAGCTCCATGGGTAGCGGGAACACGATCGTGGAGTTCTTCTCGGTAGCGATCTCCCCGAGCGTCTGCAGGTAGCGCAGCTGTATTCCGAGGGGATGCTGGCCCACGATCTTGGCCGCGTTCGCGAGCTGCGCCGCCGCCTGGAACTCGCCCTCGGCGTGGATCACCTTGGCGCGTTTCTCCCGCTCCGCCTCCGCCTGCCGCGCAATCGCGCGCTGCATCTCCTGCGGGAGATCGACGTGCTTCACCTCGACCGACGTCACCTTGATGCCCCAGGCGTCGGTGCGGCGATCGAGGATGTCCTGGAGCTGGAGGTTCAACCGATCCCGCTCGGCGAGGAGGTCGTCGAGCTCCGCCTGGCCGAGAACGCTCCTGAGGGTCGTCTGGGCGAACTGCGAAGTCGCGTACAGGAAGTTCTCGACCTCGACCACCGCCTTGATCGGATCGACCACCCGGAAGAAAACCACGGCGTTGACCTTCACCGAAACGTTGTCGCGGGTGATGATGTCCTGGGGAGGAACGTCGAGGGCCACGAGCCTCAAGCTCACCTTCACCATCCGGTCGATGGGCGAGAAGACGAGTACCAGGCCAGGCCCCTTGGGCTTCGGCAGAAGGTTTCCCAGACGGAAAACGACGCCCCTCTCGTACTCATTCAGGATCTTGACCCAGTTCAGGAGGAAGATGGCGACGATGACGAGAACCGCGAGTGTTCCTGCCGATAGACCACCGAACATGATGACGCGCTCCTTTTTATTAAGGCTAAAGGCGATCAGGACCGTTTGCCACCGGCTCCACGTCGAGTGTCAGCCCCTCGATGCCTACGACTTTGACTTGCGCTCCCTCGGGGATGCGCGCGTTCGAACGCGCGTCCCAGTACTCGCCGTGGATGAATATCTTGCCCTTGCCGTCGATTTCCGTCATCGCGGTGCCGAGCCTCCCGAGGAGCCCCTCCTGCCCCGTCACCGGGACATGGCGCTGGGCTTCGACGATCATGCGCCCGAGTAGGATCATGAGCGCGGCGAAGAAGATCGTAACCGGGAGGATCACCGACAAGCTCACCTCGAGGGCCGGCGTCGGCAGCGGCTGCTCTTCGAAGAGCATGAGGGCGCCGAACAGGATCGAGACCGCTCCGCCCACGCCCAGAGCACCGAAGGACGGAGTAAAAGCTTCGGCGACCAGAAGTCCGAAGCCGACGAGAAGAAGAAGGATCCCTACGGCGGTGACGGGAAGAATCTCGAAGGCGAAGGCGGCGAGGAGAAGAGCGATGGCCCCGACGATGCCGGGCACCAGCAATCCGGGATTCGAGAACTCGAGGTACAGCCCCGCGAGGCCGATGAGTCCGAGAAGGATCGCGATATTCGGGTTGGCGACGACGGAGAGGATGCGATCCTTCGTCGACATCTCCTCGAGCGTGACCGAAGCGCCCGCGGTCGCGACCACGACCTCGCTTCCGTCGATTCGGCGGATGGTGGCGCCATCGAGCTTCGACAGGAGCTCGGATTCGCTCGTGGCGACGTGATCGATGAGGCCGGCGTCGAGCGCCTCCTGCGCCGTCCAGGACTTCGCCTCGGTTACCGCCTTTTCCGCGAGCTCCGGAGGCCGTCCCCGCCTCTCGGCGATCGATCGGGTATAGGCGGCGGCGTCGGATTGAATCTTCTTCGCCAGGGTCTCCTCGATCGCCTGGCCGGTTCCGGAGACCGGCGTCGCGGCACCGGTGTTGGTCCCCGGGGCCATCGCGGCGACGTCCGCGGCGAGGGTGATGAGGAACCCCGCCGAGGCCGCGTGGGCTCCGGCCGGGGCGACATAGACCACCACGGGCTTCTCGCTCGCGAGAATGGCCTCGATGATGTCCCGGGTCGAGTCGTAGAGCCCTCCTGGAGTCCCGAGCTCGATGAGGACGAGCACCGCGTCGTCGTCCTCCGCGGCTTTCTCGATGGTGCGTATGATGTGCCGCGCGGAGACGCCGTGAATGATGTCGTTGACTTCGACTTTGTAGATCGTTCGCGCGGGCTCGGCGGACACGGCTCGAAGGCAAGCTAGACCCACACAAACGGTTGATAGGACGCGAGATAGTCCCATGGATCTCTTCCGGAGATTATACTCCATTTGTTTCGGTGAAAAGCCGGTGTTAGTTTCCGTCTCGTGCGTCGGATAGCGCCCGCGATCTTCTTTGCCGCCGTCACGCTCGTTTTCACCCATCCGCTGGCCGTCCGGATGGGCTCGTCGGCCATCGATCTCGGCCCGGATACGCGGCTCTACCTCTGGACGCTCGGATGGGACGCCCACTCCTTCCGGACGGCGCCGCTCGCGATCTTCGACGCGAACATCTTTCATCCCGAGCCGTTGACGCTTGCCTATTCCGAGCACCAGATTGGAAGCGCTCTCATCGCCGCCCCCGTCCTCTGGGGGACGGGAAACCTGGTATCCGCGATGAACGTCGTCGCGATCCTCGCCTGCTTCCTCTCGGGTGGATTCGCCTACTCTCTCGGCCGACAGCTCGGCCTTTCGACCCCGAGCTCGATCCTCGTCGGCGCGATATTCGCTCTCAGCCCGCCGCGGTTCTTCCGGATCGGGCAGCTTCACCTCGCGACGGTACAATGGATTCCGCTCTGCCTCGCGCTCCTCCACCGCTACGCCCGCGGCGGGACGCGCCGGCATCTCCTCGGGGCGGCTTTCGCATTCTGGCTCCAGGCGCTTTCGGGAGGGCAGAGCGCTTTTTTCCTGGCTCTCGCCGCGGCCGGGCTCGTGTCCTTTCTCTGGATCTTCGGCGAGCTTCGTCCGGCGGGGTCGGTATGGAAAGACGGCGCCGCGGCGTTCGCCCTCGCGCTCGCGCTCAACCTCCCGTTTCTCCTTCCCTACCTGGAGGTGCGCCGCAATCTCGGGCTCGAGCGCAGCCTCGACGAGGCGGTCTTCTGGTCCCCCAACGCCGTGAGCTACGTGGCATCGCCGACGCACCTCCATCGATGGATCGCATCGGCCCTCGGCCTTCCGGAGGCGAAGGCCTACTTGTTTCCCGGGTTCGTGCCTCTCGCGCTCACCCTGTTGGCCTTTCTACCGAGGGGGAAGACGGAGAGAAGCCCTTCCCCGGAGAACGCGAGAACGAGGCTCACGCTCCGAGCTCTGGACCTCGCCGTCGTCGCCGTTCTCGGCGCGGCGCTGCTCATCGAGGCCGCGGGCGGACTCCGGTTTCATCTCGGCGGTGTTCGCGTCTCGGCAGCGGGGGGTGGGCGCGCCGTGATCCTCGGGATCCTTCTTCTCGCGCTGCGCCTCTCCCTCTTCGGACGGGCTCCGTTCGCGTTCCTGCCGGAGCTGCGCCGGCGCATCGCGGGAATTCGAGGCTTTTTCGAGCCCCGCATGGGAGTAGCGGGAGGTTTCTACGTCCTCCTCGCGCTCTTTTCCTTCTGGGCGAGTCTCGGACCGCGAGCCGGCCTCTATACCGGCCTCTACCGGCTCGTTCCCGGGTTCGATTTCATCCGCGTGCCGCCGCGGTTCACCATCCTTACCGTCCTCGCGCTCGCGGTTCTCGCGGGGATGGGAGCGGAGCGCGTGCGCCGCGCGTTCCCCGCTCTACTTCTGCTTCTCCTCGTGGAGCTCGCCGCGTTTCCCCTGGACGCGCGGCCCTACCGCGTTCAGCCGTCCGCGATGGACCAGGCGCTCGCCGGGATGGAGCCCGGTCCGGTCGCGGCTTTCCCGATTCCCGACCCGCGCGACACCATCGCCGCCGCGAGCCGCCATTCGCAGTACATGCTCCACTCGACCGCTCATTTCTTCCCCCTGGTGAACGGCTACAGCGGGTTCACGCCGGAGCGGCACGATCGCATCTTCCGCGAGCTCGCCGCCTTTCCTTCCGACAGCGGACTCTCGGAGTTGTCGAGACTCTCCGTCCGCTACGCGGTCTTCCACCGCGGCGGCTACGACGAGGCGGGGTGGACGGCGCTTCTCGAGCGGCTCGAGCGGTTCTCCGATCGGATCGAGCTGAGGAAGACGTTCGATGAGGGGCTTCTGTACGAGCTGATCAGTCGAGATCCACCAAGTCGTGGATCGTCAGAAGCTTCACGATCTCGAAGGTCTTCAGCCCCGACGGGGTCTGCGCCTTGACCTCTTCGCCCTCTTCCTTGCCCAGGAGCGCGCGCCCGATGGGAGAGGTCGTCGAGATGTGGCCCTTTCCGGCGTCGGCCTCTTCACTCATCACCAGCTTGTAGATCACCTCTTCCTCTTTCTGGTAATCGTAGAGAGTGACCTGAGACCCGAACGAAACCTTGCCCTTGGGAATGCGGTCGAAGTTCACCATCGAGAGATCCGCGAGCCGCTTCCGGAGCTGCCCGAGGCGGGCGTTCACGTAACCCTGGCGCTCTTTCGCGGCGTCGTACTCGGCGTTCTCCGAGAGATCGCCGTGCTCCCGGGCCACTTTGAGCGCCCGGGGAAGCTCGATGTGGAGCTCTTCCTCCAGAGTCTTGATCTGTTCCTTGATCTTCTTGAGGATGTCGTGAGACATGCTTTTCTGGCATGATAACCATCCCTCTCGCGCCATTTCAAGAGACACGTGAGACTCCTCGAGAGCCCGAAAAACCCCCTCCTCAAGCGGGTCCGGCGTCTCGCCCGCGGACGGCGGCGCGATCCGGGATTTCTCCTCGAGGGCCGGAAACTCGTTCGAGCGGCGCTCGAGAGCGGCATCGGGATCGAGTACGCGCTGGTCGCGAGCGGCCGGGCGGCGGACGACGTCCGCGAGCTCGAAGCGAGAGGGGTGGAGGTGGTCGAGGTCGCGGAGAAGCTTTTCCGCGAGGCGTCGACCCTGGATTCGCCGGAGGGCATCCTCGCGGTGGCCCGACGCCCGGCGCGCTCCGTCTCGGAGCTCGCGCCCGAGGGAATCGCCCTGGTCTCCGCCGGGATTCAGGATCCGGGAAACCTCGGCGCCCTCGCACGGATCGCGGAGGCGGCGGGAGCGCAGGCTCTCGTTCTCCTGAAAGGCTCGGCGGATCCGTTCTCGCCCAAAGCGCTTCGCGGCTCGATGGGGAGCCTTCTTCGAATCCCGGTCTACGAGATCGACGAGATCGGCGCTCTCTCCAACGGCGGGTTTCGTATCGCGGCTATCGTCCCCCGCGGTGGCGTCGACTTTCGAGACGCCGACTGGAAACCGCCGGTCGCTCTCCTCCTGGGACGGGAGTCGAGCGGTCTCGACGAAGAGACGGTCGCGGGCTCCGACCTGCGGGTGAGCATTCCGATGCGGGGCGCCGTGGAGTCTCTGAACGTCGCGACCGCCGCCGCCCTCGTCCTCTACGAGGCGACTCGACGCCCGGATTGAGATCAGCGCTTCACTTCGTGTGCGACCACGGTCAGGACGACGAGACGGCCATCGGTTTGCCAAGGGTCCCCACCGCCATTTCGCCCCTCGAGCGCGGTATGGAATCCGTCCTTCCAATCGATCCCCTGGACCCGTCCCGCTTTCTCCAGATCGTCGAATATCTTGTCTCGTTCGGCATCGACGTCCGGACCGATGTGATGGGTGACCTGCCCAGTCGTATGGCTCAGCCCGACGCGCTCGTCGAGCGTCGCCGCGCCGAACCAGACCGGATGATCGTCCTCCATTCGGTCCCAGCGCCAGAACCGCACGTGATGCCGTTGCCGCGGGCTGTTGCCGATCGGCTGCTCGAAAGCTAGATCCTGTTTCCGGCCGAAGAGGTAAAGGCCGCTGACCGGAGCCGTATCATCCGGACGGCGGAACACCGAGTCGACGGCGATTCGAACGCTGCTCTCGAACGTCATCGGGTCGGCCGGTACCCAGCCGGCCTTCGTCATGGCGAGGATGACGTCTTCCTCGGAGCCGAGGAGGGCGAGATTCACGGGATCGCCGGGAATCCCGTTCATGGTGTGGGTCAGGTGGGGCGCATCCGCCAGAGCCGGACGATGGTCGATCGCCTCTCTCCAGAACAGGGGAGCGAGAACGTAGGCGATTAGCAGATAGGCCGCAACCAGAGCGACACCCAGGATCCACAGCCGACGGGTTCGGAGGCTCTGACCGTCTCTCGTTCTCACGGCACCATTCAATCATCCGGGCTCGACGTCCGCCACAAAGCGCAATATGCTGGGCCGGTGACGCAGCAGAACCTCTTCTCCGAGCCATCCCGCGTGACGGAGGGCGCGCGCGCGCCTCTAGCGGAGCGGATGCGCCCGCGGGACCTGGACGAGATCGTGGGACAGGAAGAGATCGTCGGTCCGGGAACCGCGCTTCGAGCGGCAATCGAGAAAGACGAGGTCGGCTCTCTCATTCTCTGGGGCCCGCCGGGAACGGGAAAGACGACTCTCGCCCGGGTCATCGCCCATCGAACCCAATCCACCTTCGTGCCCTTCAGCGCCGTCACGTCCGGGATCAAGGAGATCAAGGACGTCATGCGCCGGGCGGAGGACGAAAGGAGGATCTACGGCCGCCGCACCCTTCTTTTCGTCGACGAGATCCATCGGTTCAACAAGGCGCAGCAGGACGCGTTTCTTCCCCACGTCGAGTCGGGAAACGTTTTTCTCATCGGGGCCACCACCGAGAACCCCTCGTTCGAGGTGAACTCCGCCCTTCTCTCCCGCTGCCGGGTGGTGATCCTGCGGCAGCTCACGCCCGAGGAGTTGGTGACGCTCATGCAGCGCGCCCTCGCCGACGAGGAGCGGGGTCTGGCAACGAAGCTCGCGGTCGAGGAAGAGGCTCTCTTCTGGCTCGCGCGCCAGGCGAACGGCGATGCCCGGTTCGTCCTGAACGTGCTCGAGGCTCTGACGTCCGTCGCCCCCCAGGGCGAAACCGTCGGGCTGGATACGATTGAAAAGGCGATGCAGAGGAAGGCCCTTCTCTACGACAAGTCCGGCGAGGAGCACTTCAACATCATTTCCGCCCTCCACAAGTCGATCCGGAACTCGGATGTGGACGCGAGCCTCTACTGGCTCGCGCGGATGCTGGAAGCGGGAGAAGACCCGCTCTACGTCGCCCGGCGTCTAGTGCGCTTCGCGTCCGAGGACGTCGGTCTCGCCGAGCCGGGAGCCCTCGCGCAGGCGATCGCCGCAAGGGACGCGTACCACTTCCTCGGCGTTCCCGAAGGCAAGCTCGCGCTCGCTCAGGCCGTCGTCTACCTCGCGCTCGCCCCCAAGTCGAACGCGGTTTACATGGCCTACGGGAAGGCCTCCGAGGACGCACTCAAAGATGTGAGCGAGCCGGTCCCGCTCCATCTCCGGAACGCCGTCACCGCCCCGATGAAGTCCTGGGGATACGGAAAGGGATACGAGTACGCCCATGATCGCGAGGAGGCAACGACGGGGATGGAGTGCCTTCCCGAGAACCTCCGGGGCCGCCGCTACTTCCGGCCGACGGACGAGGGCTTCGAAAAGCGCCTCAAGGCCCGCATGGAAGAGATCGCGGGGATCAAGGAGACGCTCCGCAAGCGCCGCTAGCGGCTCCCTTGAGCAGTCGCCGTGCGTCTGCAATCTCTGACCGAGGTATCGTTCCGCCGAGTCACGGAGTAAGATGGCTTGACTCGGAGAAATCATGGGACGAGCGATTCCGATCTTCCTGACTCTTCTCCTTCTGGCGCCCGCGCTTTTCGCCGACACCGTCTTTCTGAAATCCGGGGGAAAGGTCGAAGGCCGCATCGTGACCCAGAGCGACACCGAAGTTCAGGTCGATGTCGGCGCCGGAAACGTCACCGTCCCCATGGCCAAAGTGGATCGGATCGTCTCCGGGAGCTCCGCTCTCGAGGAGTACGCCCGCCGGGCGGCGGCGCTCCGGCCCGAGGACGCGGACGGGTGGAAGGAGCTCGCGCGTTGGGCCCGTTCGCAGAGCCTCAACACCCAGGCGCGCCAGGCCTACGAGAGGGTGCTCGCGATCGCTCCCAGCGACCCGGAGGCGAACCAGGCGACGGGAAGGGTCCAGGTCGGAGGCCGATGGGTGCGCGAGGAGGAGAGCTACCGTGCCCAGGGGTACGTGAAGTTCGAGGGCGAGTGGATGAGACCGGCGGAGCAGCAGGCGATTCTGCAGCATCGCTCCGCCGCCGCCGACGCGGAGCGAGCGACCCAGCGGGCGCGCGAAGCCGAGGCCCGGGCGGAAACGGCCGAGGCCAGGGCGCGCGAGGCGGGGGAGGCGGACGAGGGCATTCCGCTCTACTGGGGCTGGGGCACGGGGCCCGCCGCGTGGCCGGGGACCATCGTGGTTCCCCCGCGGCCGACGACGCTGCCGGCTCGATAACGGGAGCGCTCTGATGCGAAATCGAAGAGCGACGGTCTGGCTGTTCCTGGCCACGTTGGGCCCGGGCGCGACCGTGAGCGCGCAAACCGTCGAGGAAATCGTTGCAAAGCATGTAGAGGCCCTCGGCGGCATCGACAACCTCCGCGCCGTACAGTCCGTGCGGATGAGCGGCCGCGTCACCGCCGGCGGCGGCCGCGAGGCCCTGGTGATGCGCGAGATCCGGAAGCCGGGGCGGGTTCGGACCGAGTTCACCTACCAGGGTGTCACCGGGGTCTACGCGTTCGATGGCGAGCGCGGCTGGAAGGTGTCGCCTTTCGAGGGAGGCCTCGATCCGGAGCCCATGACCGACGAGGAGTCGCTACAGAGCTCCGATCAGGCCGATATCGGGGGGCCGCTCGTCGATTGGAAGCAGAAGGGCCACGAGGTGGTTCTCGAGGGGAAGGAGACGCTCGAGGGCCATGACGTCTACAAGGTCACCGTGACTCTCGGCGGCGGCCGGGTGAATCATCAATACATCGACACCCGGACCTTCCTCACGGTGCGCACGGAATCGACTCGCCTGGTTCGCGGACTCCCGCTCCAGATCGAAACTCGTTTCGATGATTACCGTAAGGTCCAGGGCGTTCTCTTCCCCTACGCGATCGTGACCAGCGCCGTCGGACGCCCGCGCCAACTGACCGTGTTTCTAGACGCGGTCGAAGTGAACCCGACGCTCCCCGACGAACGGTTCACGATGCCGAGCCTCGAGCGCTGACCGCGATCCGCGGGCGCCCACGATAAAGAGCGGCAAGCTCGTCCCATCCCATCCGTACCCGATGGCGTAGCTACGGCCCCGAGGGTCCCCGAAAGCGAAGGGTTCAAGGCTCGCAGGGAGGAGAGACGAAGGAAGGCGCGCCGGTCTCGC
The DNA here is from genome assembly GCA_963716925.1 of uncultured Acidobacteriota bacterium. GTDB lineage: Bacteria > Acidobacteriota > Vicinamibacteria > Marinacidobacterales > SMYC01 > DAISKN01. The sequence goes on from CAVQUX010000010.1 coordinate 783,413, forward strand.
CGAGGATTTCAGAAGGTCTTCTCGAACGCGATGTCCATATGAGCGCGTCCAGCTCCGCCTGGAGCCTCTCCATTCGGACTCGAGCTTCTCTCGCTCCGCGCGAATGGCGTCGAGTCGGTTCTCCTGCTTCTCCAGCTCCGACTACGTACCGGCGGCGCAGACCCTTCTCCTCGGAACTGTCGCCGAGCTTTCCGAGGTTCTCGCGCAGCCTCCCCTGATCGTTGAAGATGTTCTGCTGCTCCAAGTCGCGCGATTGGATCTCGCGCCGGACCGAATCCACCTCGCCGCGCTTCGCGACGATCCGACGGAGGACCGTTTCGACCTCGGGATCGATGGATCGCTCCTGGAGCCACAGAGCAATCTGGTCGGAGCTCACGTTCGAGAGGGTGTAGGTCGTCTCCCGGGCGCTCTCCTCCTGGACGACGAGCTCCGTAGTCACGCCGGGCGCCGCCTCCACGCGGAAACGGTACTCGGCGGCGGTAGTCTCGGCCGGGGCAGGGGTCTCGACCAGCGTCCATTCGTTCTCGACCGGGTGCTCGATCAGCACCACCCGCCTCTGGTCGTCCTGGTTGCGTACCGCGTAGGCCACCTTCCTCCGGAGCTTTGTCTCCCGTCGGAACACGCCCTGGCCTATGGAGACTTTCGTCACCCTCTCGGGAGCTCCCTCGCGGCGGACGGCGACGTCGAGGTGCAGATCGAGACCATAGCTCAGAATCCGCTTCTCTTTCGGCCGGATCACGTCCGTCAGTCCCTCGCCCGCGAAGGCGTCGCCGTCGAGGACGGTGAAGCTTCCGGCGTCGAGCGTGAGGCCGGTCTCGTTCACGAGCGAGACCGCGAGACGCGGCCGCGGGTCGCCGCTCGCTTCGTTGTAGATCGACACTTTCTCCCCGGCGACCTCGGTCTGAACGATGGGGAGAAGCGCCGAGCGATTGCGCCCGATGGTGACGGGATGAGGAAGGCGGTACTCGAACTGGTCGCCGAGGGCCTGCGCCTGGGCGGTTTCGAGTCGGGCCTCTCGAAGGGCGCGCGAGATCGGTGCCGCCGGCGGAGGCGCGGCCGCGATGCCCCGGGTGAGTTCGCCGCTCAGACCGCGCCCTTTGGCGAGCATCTCGGATTCAACCATCGGAGATTCACCGGTGACGGTGATCGTTTCAGCGACTCCCCCGACCTCGAGAGTGAAATCGAGTTGCCGCCTCCGTCCCGCCGACACACTGACTTCGCGATACTCCCGCGTCATGAAACCCGGCAGGTTCGCAGCGACGCGGTACGTGCCGGGAGCGACTGCGACCTCGAACTCACCGTTCTCGTCGGCATACACTTCACCCGCGGATTCCCCATCTTGATCGAAGACCTCCACAAGCGCCCCGGGTAGGGCCATCCCTTGTGAATCCGTCACCGATCCGGCGACACGCGTCTCCTCTCCCGAGATGTCCAGCGCCGCTCCATGCGTTTGCGGAGCTACTTGTACACCTTCCGGAAGCGGCACCGTCGGCCGCCGCGCGTAAATGGGCTGCGAGAGGTTCTGAATGAAGCTCACGGGAGCGCCCGCGACGAGGGAGAGCTCGACGCCGTCCCAATCCATGGCGCTCACGTTGTCCACGATGGCCCAGCCCTGGAGGAGAGGCTTCTCTCCTTCTTCGAGAGCCAGCCGATAGGTCGTCTTCCAGATGGGCGTCTCCGACGTGTAGCTCACCTGGAGCGAGCGCGGGCTCGCGCCGAGGGTCTCGATCTCGAGGCGCCTCACGTCCCGTTCGTGCGCGCTGCGGAGGAGATCCAGGTATCGTGAGAGCTGCGAGGAAAGCTCGGAATCGACGAGCCGAATCGACGCCGCCGAGCCGACCTCCATCGCGCGCACCTGCCCCTGCGCGGTGAAGACCAGCGCCTCCGTCGTCTGGACGGTTCCGTTCGAGCCCACCTCCCGCGTCTTCACTTCCGCACCCATCAACTTGCCGGTCACGGTCTGTATCTCGACTCGCGCCCCCTTGATCTGGTTTAGGAAATGCGCGAGGCCCTCGGCGGACGTGAGGTCGAGCGAGATCTCGTCGAGCCTGCGGTCGAGGGGAGCGAGCGTGGTGTAGCTCACCCCGGCAACCTGACCGCCTCCCCCGAGATCGATCACCGTGAGGGATTTCAGAACGTCGTCGAGCTGAGAGCTCGGAAGCTCGATGGCGACGGGCCCGGCGGCGCGGGTCTGCCCCCGGTGCTCGAAGTATCCGACCCCGTTCTTGTAGAGGACGACCTTCCGAACGGGAAGTGGTGCCTCGGCTTGGGCGAAGAGAGCGGGGGCCCAGATGAGAAACAGGGCGATCCGGATCAGCTGGCGCATGAGGGATCCTCCGCTCTAAGTGTAGCCGAACGTCACTCAGGGAACCGCGAGGAGCGTTTCGATCGCCGAGCGCATCTCCATGTAGTCTCTTCGGGCCGCGGGACTCGTGACCTCCTTCGAGAAGAGCCCTCCTTCGTGCACGTGCCGCAGGATTCCCGTTCCGATCGATGAGAAGCGAAGCGGACGTGTAGTCGGCATCGGGCACGCGGTCGAGCCAGAGCCGCCGGAGCGCGCTCCAGTCATCGTCCACGGCGACCGGGAAACTGGAACCCATAGGCCTCGACGTACTCGCGGACACGCTCGACCGTCACCGCTCGCGGCCGAGGCTTGGGGGTATACATCCCCACGACCACCAGGCCGCGAGAGGAGAAGAGCTCATGGAAATTCGTTGAGCGCGGGCGCGGTGCCCCGGCAGAGCGGGCAATCCGCGTCCATGAAGAAACGGATCAGCACCACTTTTCCGCGAAGGTCCGCGAGCGTGAGCGGCCCGCCCTGGACCCATTTCTCGGGGGCCTTCGTTGGCCACTCGGGGACCGGTTGTCCGAGAATGGATAAACTCGCGGTGAGGATGGCTGCGATCATCGCGATCCCATCCTACTCCGCGAGGGTCATGTCGGTGAGGAACATGTGCCCGGGCGCGTGGGTGATCATCAGCTCCGACTTCGCCTTCATGGCCACCGCCTGGGGAGTAACGCCGCAGGCCCAGAAAACGGGAACCTCGCCCGGCGCTACGGTGACGCTGTCGCCGAAATCCGGTCGACTCAGGTCAGCGATTCCGATCGCGTGAGGATCTCCCACGTGGACCGGGGCGCCGTGCGCCAGGGGGAGCCTCGCGGTGATCTCGGTCGCGCGCGCGACGAGACCGGCGGGAATCGGACGCATCGAGACGACGAGGGGACCGATGAAGGGGCCCGCTGGAGCACAGGCCCGGCTGGTCACGTACATCGAGACGTTCCGCCCCTCTTCCCGATGCCGTACCGGGATTCCCGCTTTCACCAGGAGGTCGTCGAACGTGAAGCTGCAGCCGAGCAGAAAGGCCACGAGGTCTTCGTTCCAGATGCTGAGAAGGCTGGTCACTTCCGCCTGGAGCGAGCCGCCCTCGTAGATTCGATAGCGCGGAACGTCCGTTCGGAGGTCCGCTCCCGGCGCCGTGTCGATGCGGCTCGTACTCTCCCGGCCTCGTCGCTTCGAGCAGAGGACAGGGCCCGGGGTTCCTCTCGCAGAAGAGAAGGAAATCGCCCGCGAGCCGCTGCGGCAGCACCACGAGGTTCGCCTGGACGTAGCCGTCGCTGCATCCGACCGTGGGGCCGGTCCACTCCCCTCGGCGAATGCGCTCCCGCATCTCCCTCGGGTGCAGTCCCGCGGCGTTCATGATTTCAGGTACTTCTCGAACCAGCGGACGATCGAGACCGTCGACCGGATGCGGTTCGGCGTCTTTCGAAAGCCGTGGCCCTCGTCGGGGAAGAGGACGTACTCGACCGGCACTCCCCTCTTCTTCAAGCTCTCGACCACCTGTTCGGCCTCCACCACGGGCACGTTGGTATCGTTCGCCCCGTGGAGGACGATCGTCGGCGCCTTCACCCGATCGATCTTGTGGATTGGCGAAAGGCTTCGGAGCATCTCCGCCTCGATTTCCGGATCGCCATACTCGACTTTCGAGATCGACGCCATCCACGGCTCGGTGTGGGCGAAGAACGTCTCGAAGTTGACGACGCCGAAGAGATTCGCCCCCGCGGCGAACGTCTCCGGGTACTCGGTCAGCGCGGCCATCACCATGTAGCCGCCGTAAGAGCCGCCCATCACGCCGAGGCGCTTGGGATCGGCGATGCCCGCGCGGACGACGTGAGCGACCGAGGACTCGATGTCCTTCACTCCGTTGACGCGAAGCGCGCCGTTGTCGAGATTCACGAACTTCTTGCCGAACCCGGACGAGCCGCGCACGTTCGGCGCGAGGACGGCGATCCCGCGCGCGAGGAGCGCCTGATAGGTGGCATTGAAGGCGGGCCGCTCCTGTCCCTCCGGACCGCCGTGAAAGCTGAGAACCATCGGACCGGGGACCGAGGCGCCCTTCGGTCGATAGAGCCAGGCGGAGAGCTCGAGTCCGTCGTGCGCGGGATAGCGCACGAGCTCGGGCTCGACGAGACTCGCGAGATCGATTCCCGGGTGTGGGCTGTCGGTGACCTGAATCAGGCCCTTGGCCGCGCTCGAGCACCCAGACGTTCGGAGGCGACGCCGCTCCCGACGCCGTGAAGGCGAGCCGAGCCCCGTCGGTCGAGAACGTCAGCCCCGAAGCGATTTGCGCCGGAAGCTTCGGCCCGGGAATCTCGTCCCGGGACGCGATGTCGAGAAACGAGAGCTCGCTCCGTCCCGCGACGTTCCACAGGAGCGCCGCGGTCGTGCCATCGTGGGTGAGCGCGAATTCCTGGAGCTCGGCGTCGTCGCGCGACCCGAGAACCTCGACAGGCCCCACGCCTCCCGAGAGCTTCACCCGGGCGAAAGCGGTCCGGTCGAGGCCGCCGTTCGTCGACAGGTAGATCGTACGTCCATCGGGAGAGAAGACCGCCGAGCCGAACTGGCCCGGAGGATCGTGGGGCGTCAATAGCGTTTCGCCTCCCCCGGTCATCTCGACGAGGAACAGATCGTTGTCGCCACGCGTCTTCTGGCGGTAAAGGACCGCGAACCGATCGTCCCAGCTCAAGTCCAGCAGGTAGCCGACGCCCGGGTTCTTCGCGACGAGCGAATGGGCCCCGCCGGACATGTCGTAGAGGTAGGCGTCCATGGCCTCGGGATTCGCGCGGTTCGAGGCGAACATCAGCGACTTGCCGTCGGCGCTCCACCCCCCGAGCCAGTTGTTCTCCCGGCCGCCGTCGGTGAGACGCCGCAGGTCCGTGCCGTCGGGCCGCACGAGGTAGACCTGCTGGTTCATGCCTCCGCCCGGAGCGACCGATATCGCGAGCCACTCTCCGTCCGGCGACCACGCGACTCCGCCAACCGGATCGTCGAGCGCCGTCACCATCGACGGCCACCCGCCGGAGGAGGAGGCGATCCACACCTGGGGCGATCCGCTCAGGTTCGAAAGGAAAGCGAGCCGATCTCCGGCGGGCGAAAAGCTCGGAGACGACGAGGAACCGACCTTGGCCATGAGGGCGACGCTCGTCTCCAGGTCGTCCTCGGCCGCGTGGACCGAGAGACAGACGCCGAGCGCGGCAGCGAAAAGAACCGAACGTGACATCGAAGCCTCCGCGTCGGGAGCATATCTTGATTTAGACTCGCCGGGGAACGAGGAGGTGCTCTCGTGATCGACCAAGAGGCGCGGCGGCGTTTTCTGGCGGCTTTCGCCGGTTCCAGTCTCCTGCCAGGGGTCCTCTGGGCCCGGCTCCAGGAGTCCGGTGGAGCGGAAGTGAGCGAGCTCATGCTCGCCGACGCGGCGCGGGTCGCGGGAATCGATTTCAGCGAGGAGGAACGCCGAGAGATGGTCGCCGCCGTGAACAAGAACCTGAAGAACTACGAAAAGACGCGGGCGGTTGCGCTTCCCTTCACCGTCGCGCCTCCTCTCTGGTTCAACCCCGTCGTGCCGGGGAGTGCTCCGGTGACCGCTCAGCGCCCGTTTCGTCCGCGCGCCGCCCCACTCGTGTCTCGTCCGGGAAACCTCGAAGAGGTCGCGTTCTGGCCCGTCACCCATCTCGCCGCGCTCCTCGAGTCGCGGGAAGTGAGCTCGCGGGAGCTCACCGAGCTCTACCTCGAACGGCTGAAGCACCACGACGCCCGTCTCCAATGCGTCATCACGCTCACCGAGGATCTGGCGTTGGATCAGGCGCGCCGGGCCGACGAGGAGATTGCCGCGGGTCGCTACCGGGGACCGCTCCACGGCATTCCCTGGGGCGCCAAAGATCTCATCGCCAAGCGCGGCTACAAGACCACCTGGGGCTCCGAGGCGTTTCGCGACCAGGTGATCGATATGGACGCCACCGTCATGACGCGCCTCGAGGATGCGGGCGCCGTCCTGGTCGCCAAGCTGACGACGGGCGAGCTCGCGCGTGGCGACCGCTGGTTCGGCGGCCGCACCCGAAACCCCTGGAATCCGGAAGAAGGCTCGGGCGGCTCCTCGGCCGGTCCGGGCTCGGCGACGGCGGCCGGCCTCGTCGGTTTTTCCCTCGGCACCGAGACCTTGGGATCCATCATGGGACCTTCCCGCATCTGCGGCGTCACCGGACTCCGCCCGACCTACGGACGCGTGAGCCGGCATGGTGTCATGCCCGCGGCCTGGAGCCTCGACAAGGTCGGGCCCCTGTGCCGAAGCGGGGAGGACTGTGCTCTTGTACTGAGCGCAATCGCGGGCCCCGACGGCTGGGACCTGTCGCTCGCCGACGAGCCCTTCGATTGGGATCCGGATCTCGACGTGACCCGGCTCCGCGTCGGCTATCTGGCCGATGCGTTCTCAGAGGAGCGGACGAACGATGCGGCATCGAAGGAGAACGACGACCAGGCGCTCGCGGTCCTGCGCTCGCTCGGCGTCGAGCTCAAGCCCGTGTCCCTGCCGGAGCACTCCGACATGGACGCGCTCATGATGCTTCTCGTGGAGGAGGCCGCGGCGCTCGACGAGCTCACCCGGAGCGGCCGGGACGAGCTTCTCATCAAGGATCGAGACGAGCCGGAGGCGATGCTGCTTCGCGCCCATCGCCTCGTTCCAGGCGTCGAGTACTTTCAGATGAGCCGGGTTCGCATGCGCCTGATGGAGGGCATGGCGCATCTCTTCGAGAATCTGGACGCCTACGTGGCCCCGTTCCTCACTCCCACCGGCGACCGGAATCTTCGCGCCACGAACGCAACCGGCCATCCCGGCGTCGCCTTCCCCACGGGCTTCAACGCGAAGGGAATGCCAACCTCGATGCATCTCGTGGGAAAGCTGTACGGGGAAGCCGAAATCCTGGCACTGGCGAAGGCGTATCAGGGCAGGACGACGCATCATCAGCGTCATCCGGATCTAGACTAGCTCAGCGGACTGCGGGCATCTGGAAACGCTTGGTCGATTCCCGGACGACTCGGACGAGGTCGCTCGTCGGCGCTTTCTTGTCCGATGTCGGTCCGTGATGCTGCGATGTCTGTCCGCGGGCATCCTGCGTCGATGCGTGGGAAGACCAGGAGCCGGTGAGCGCGAGTGCACCGATCAGGGAAAAAACAGTTTGCATCGTCGATCGTCCAACTTTCATGGAGCCTCCTCGAAATAGTGAAGATGGTTAGCGTTGACCCAGGTTTCCTGCACGTCGCTCAGATGTCCCGGAACTGTGCCGAGATTTCTCCGGGACGGTGTTGCCGAAGTGGAGAGCCGCTCGTGATCGCCGTTGCCGCCGAATCGTCCGCGCCCGGGCAACAGCATCGGTACCGTGCGCCGGTACTCCTCGTACTCCGCGCCGTGCTCGAACACGAGATCTTTTTCCTCGAACTGAATCGCAAGAACGATGTAAGCGGTCGTCGCGATGGCGAAGACCAGGTGCGCCAGCGTCATCGTTGGCGTCATCCAGAACGCGAGGAGAAAGCCGAAATAGAGCGGATGCCGCACGAATCGATATGGCAGCGGAGTGCCGGAAAGGCACTCGCGCGTACGGCCTGCCGATCAGGGGCAGCCACACCTGGCGAAGACCGAACAGGTCGAAATGGTTGATGAGGAACGTCACCGTCAGGACGGTCGCCCAGCCGGCGGCGAACAGCGTCCACAGCAAGGCGCGTGCGGCGGTGTTCTCGACGGACCAGATCTGGATCCCGATCGGACGCCACTGCCAGAACAGCAGGAGCAGCGCGAGGCTCGCGCACAACACGTAGGTGGAGCGCTCGATGGTCCAGGGCACGATCTGCGTCCAGCGCTCCTTGAACCACCGTCTCGCCATCACGCTGTGCTGAACGGCAAAGAGGGTCAAGAGCAGCGCAATCGATCAGAAGGGCCTCGGGCAATGACGTCTGGAGTGAGCCATCGAGGCGGCTGGGCACCGCGAACCCACCGACGAATGCGATCGCATAGAGGAACGTGGCGAGGAAGATCAGATAGGACGTTAGGCCGTAGGAAAAGAACAGCAGACGTTTGATCATGGGATTCTCCTCTTTGTGCTCCAGCGAGAATGCGCCGGCCGCGCCGTCGCTGACTAGGGGCGCTTTGTCCCGGTTGGCGTACAATCGGGGGCCCGGATGTGAGACAAATGTCCCATTCAGACGCGATGGCCGGTCCCATGAGGCTGCGCCAGCACGTTCGCTACATCAAAGCCTCGGATGGGACGCGCCTGGCGTGGGCGGAATCGGGCGTCGGCCCGGTCGTGGTCAAAGCCGCCAACTGGCTCACTCATCTCGAATACGAGTGGGAGAGCCCGGTCTGGAAACACTGGCTCCAGTTCTTTTCCGCGCACTGCCGGTTCGTGCGCTACGACGAGCGGGGATGCGGCATGAGCGAATGGCAGGGCGGCGCCCTGTCACTGGATCAGTGGGCCTGCGGATCTTGAATCGATCATCGATGCCGCTCGACCGGCCGGACCGGTGACCCTTCTGGGCATTTCACAGGGCGCGGCGACGTGCATCCACTACGCGATCCGGAATCCCGAGCGGGTTGCGCGGCTGATCCTCTACGGCGGCTACGCGCACGGTGCGATCAAGCGCAGTACGCCGGGCACCGAATCGGCGTACCGCGCCATGATCGAACTGGCGCGGGTGGCGTGGGGAAAAGACAATCCGACGTTCCGCCAGGTGTTCACATCGCGCTTCATTCCAGGCGGCAGCCACGAGCAGCTGCAATGGTTCAACGACCTCTGCCATGAAGACCACCTCCGGCGAGATCGTCGCCAGCCTGCTCGAGGCGCGCGCCGTCGTGGACATCGCGGACTCGCTCGGTGCAGGTGCGCGCGCCCACGCTCGTCCTGCACGCGCGCAACGACGAGGTGATACCGATTGCGGAAGGGCGGCTCCTCGCGAGCGGCATTCCGGGAGCCGAGTTCGTCGAGCTCGACTCGCACAATCACATCCTACTCGAGCAAGAACCGGCGTGGCAGCGGTTTCAGCCTCAGCGGAACGCGGGATGATCTTGTCGCCGTACTCCGCGACGATGCGCTCTTCCTCGGTGTTCATCAAGTAGATGTTGAACTGGGTCACGCCCGCCTCTTCGAGGGCCTTCAGCCGCTCCACGTGCTGCTCGGGCGAGCCCAGGACGGAGAAGCTCTCGACGACGTCGTCGGTGACGAACTCCAGGTGCTTCGCGTCCTTCTTCGCGTGCTGCCGGTAGTCGTAGCCCTTGCGGCGCTCGATGTAGGACGTGAGGCTCGCAGGCACGAGCTTCGAGTCCTTTCCGTACTTCTCCACGATGTCAGCGACGTGGTTTCCCACCATCGCGGGGAACCAGCGGGTCTGCTCGATGCAGGCTTCCCTGGAGCCGATCCAGGCGGGCGCGGCGGCCATGACCTTGTACTTCGACATGTCCCGACCCGCCTTCTTTCCGGCACTCATCGCCTCGCCGATGAACCAGCGGCAGAGCCCCGGATCGGCGATCTGCAGGATCAAGCCGTCCCCGTTCTCTCCCGCAGCCGCGAGCGCCTTGGGACCGTAAGCCGCGATCCAGACGGGCAATTCGTACCGACTCCAGGTGAGCTGCACTTCCGAGGAACAGTCCGGATAGGTCGCCGCTTCGCCCCGGCAAAGCGCCTTGATCGTCCGGGAGAATTCGTTCATGCGCTCGACCGTCGCCGGCTGGAACTTCATCATCCGCCGCGAGCTGTCCCCGCGCCCGACGCCGACGTCGAATCGGCCGCCGCTCGAGAGCGCGAGGCTCGCGAAGAGGCTCGCGGCGACCGACCAGTCGCGCACGTCGGGGTTGGTCACGCAGGGACCGAAGCGCATCGTCTCCGTGTGCTCCATGCAGGCCGCCATCACCGGGTAGGGATCGCGCCAGAGGACGTGCGAGTCGTAGAACCAGCAGTAGCGGAAGCCTGCGAGCTCCGCCTGCCGGCTGAGCGCTTTCGTGCGCGCGAAATCCATGTCGCCCTTGAAGCAGATCGCGAAATCCATGAGATGGACCCTCTCGAAGGAAGGTAGCAGAAGTTGCGCTCGTTGACCATTCCACGATAAGAGATGGCTCGCCACGGAGGATCTCATGGGCTCTTACTTTCATCGGGTACGGTTCGTGATCGTGTTTCTCGTTCTGTTCACGATCGGCCGGTTCGTTCTCGGAGCCACGGGCGTTCCCTACGCGCAGGGGACCCATGTCTTCAGCATCGTGACGTTCTCGCTCTTCGCCTCTCTTCTCTACGGCGCGTTCTCGAGGCCGCTCTGGGGCTTTCGCTTGCCGCAGGCGATGATGCTGGGCGTCGCCATCGGCCTCTCCGGTCAGGCGCTCATCTTCCTCGCAACCCTCGGCTCCCAACTCGCCGGGGCCGAGACCTACTTCAACAACCCCGTTGCCCTTCTGGGTCAAGGGGCAGCGGCCAGCATCGAGGGAGCAATCCCCCTGGGGCAAGCGATGGTGGCGCGCCTCATCGGCATCGTCGTCAACCCCATCCTCAACTCCATCGCCGCCCTCATCGGATGGTCTCTCGGAAAGCTCATTCCGGGGAAAGGCTGAACCTCTCGCGATGTCGGGCGACATCCACCTGATCCGCCTCGAGTACGGTAAAGCGAACGCCATCGACGGACGGTTCACGGCCTTTCTCGCGGGGGAGCTCGACCGCGCGATCGAGAGCGGCAGGAAAGCCGTGGTTCTCACCGGCCGCGAGGGGTTCTTCTCCGCCGGCCTCGATCTGCGGGGGCTCCCCGAGGGACGCGAGGAGATGGCGTCGTTTCTCGACGGGTTCGAGAAGCTGAACCAGAAGCTCCTCGAGTTTCCACTTCCGCTCGTGGTCGCGGTCAACGGACATGCCATCGCCGGAGGATGCATCCTCGCTTCGACCGGCGACCTGCGGCTCGGCGCCGCGGGCAGTTACAAGATCGGCGTCTCCGAGGTGACGCTGGGAATCGTATTCCCGGCGAGCGCGTTCGAGATCATGAGGGCGACGCTCGCCCCTCGGTTCGTCCCCGAGGTCCTGCTCGGCGGAAAGCTCCTCGATCCCGAGACCGCGGTCGAGGCCGGCATTCTTCACCGCGTGGTTCCCCCGGAGGAGCTCCTGGTCGCCGCCGAGGCCGCGGCGAGAGAGCTCGGGGAGAAACCTCCCCTCGCGTTTCGCCACTCCAAGCTCGCGCTCCGAGCGCCGGTCCTGGAGCGCATCGAGAGGACGCGCGTCGAGTCGCGCCGGCTTTTTCTCGAGACCTGGTTCTCGCCCGAGGTGGCCGAGCGCAGAAAGGCGATGCTGGCGAAATGAGGCGCCTTTCGATCCTGTTCGCCGTCGCCCTCGCGTCCTGCGAGCCGAAGGAGCCCGCCGATACCGTTCTCGTGAACGGAAAGGTCGTTACCCTCGATGCCGAGGGAACGATCGCCGAGGCGGTCGCCATCGCGCGAAGGCAGGATTCTCGCGGTGGGAACGACCGAGGAGGTCCTGGCGTTCGCCGGCTCGGCGACGGAGAGGATTGACCTCGAGGGCAAGACGGTCGTTCCCGGGCTCGCCGACAACCACTACCACAGTATCGGAGGAGGGCCCGGCGTCGACCTCTCTCGCACCCGGAGCCTCCAGGAAGTGCTCGACGCCATCGCGGCCCGCGCGGCGGAGACTCCCGAAGGCGAGGTCATCGTCACCAACAGCGACTGGCACGAGGGACAGCTCGCGGAGCAGAGCCTTCCCTACCGCGACGACCTCGACCGCGCGACGACGCGGCATCCGGTCGTCGTCGTCCGCGGGGGCCACGAGTTCATCTTGAACAGCGCCGCGCTCGCCCGATGGGACATCCAGGAGTCGGTGAAAGCCCCGGACGGAGGAAGCGTCGGCCGCTACCCCGACGGGCGTCTCAACGGCGAGCTCGTGGATACGGCGAAGAGCTTCGTTACCCTTCCCCCGAGGCCCGAGGTCTCGGCGGAGGAGCGCCTGAACGGACTCGAAGCCGAGCTCCGGCGCCTCACGGAGGTCGGGCTCACCAGCATCCGCTATCGCAAGCGCCACTCCCGACTTCTACCGGGATCTCGAGGAGCTCCGGAAGCGCGGCCCGCTTCCGGTGCGGGTAAGTGTCCTCCTGCGCGTCCGCGACCAGGCCGAGATCGGGAATCTGGGAATCGCCCCCGATGCCGGAGACGAATGGCTTCGGGTCGCGGGCATCAAGCTCGGAGTGGACGGAGGCTTCGAGGGCGGTCTCATGCGCGAGCCCTACGAAGAGCCCTGGGGACGGAAGGGGACGTTCTACGGGCTTCAGACCATGCCCACCGAGCCCTACGTCGAGCTGGTGCGGAAGCTGAACCAGGCGGGATGGCGCGTCGCGACGCACGCGGTCGGAGACGCCGCGATCGATCTCGTCCTCGATGCCTACGAGAAAGCGAACCAGGAGCGGAGCATCGCCGACCGCCGATTCGCCATCGAGCACGGCTTCATTCCGCGCGAGGACCAGTTCCCGCGGATGAAGGCCCTCGGCCTCCACGTCACCGCTCAGGACCACCTGTACCTCGCCGCCCCGAGTCTCGTGAAGTACTGGGGCGAGGAACGGGCACGGTGGGTGACGCCTCTGCGGGCCTACATCGACGCGGGGATTCCCGTCTCTCTCGGCACGGACACTCCCGTGGTCCCCTACCCTCCGCTCTGGGTCCTCTACCACTTCATCACCCGCGACACTATCAGCGCCGGGGTCATGGGCGAGGATCAGAAGGTGTCCCGCGAGGAAGCGCTGCGGGCGATGACCCTCGGCGGCGCCGCGCTGACGTTCGAAGAAGACCGGAAGGGAACGATCGAGCCGGGCAAGCTCGCCGATCTCGTCGTGCTCGAAGAGGACATCCTCACCTGCGAGCCCGCGCGCATCCGGGACATGGCGGTCTCGCTCACGATGGTGGGCGGCGAGATCGCCTACCGCTCCACGACCAGCAAGTAGCGGTCGATCCCGGGGGACGGCATCTCCTGGACCTTTCCCGAGGGCCACCGGATCTCGATTCGATCCGCTCGCTCGCGGGAGCCGAGGCCGAAAAAGACTCTGGAGTCGCTCTGGCTGAGGTAGCTCCCGCCGCTTTTGACCTCACGGATTTGCCGGAGCCCACCCGTCTCGAGCGTGATCTTCGCTCCGAGAGCGTCGCGCGAGCTCGCCCGCCCCACGAGGCGGAGCCCGATCCAGTGTCGAGAAGTCTCGGTGTCGTTCCGGTAGAGCCGAGGCTTTCCGTTCATCTGAGCGACGAAGACGTCGATGTCCCCGTCGTCTTCGAGATCGGCGAACGCCACTCCCCTTCCCGCGAGAGGCTCCTCGAGACCGGCCCGCTCTCCCAGCTCCTCGAACCGGCCGTCGCCGAGATTTCGAAACAGGAGGCTCCTCTGAGCGTAGTCGCTTTCGATCTCTTCCTTCGCCACTTCGGGATAGACGTGGCCGTTCGCGACGAAGATGTCCAGAAACCCGTCCCCATCGAAGTCCTGGAACCCGCTCCCCCATCCCAGGAAGAGGTAGCTCGGCTCGGCGATACCGGCGGCGAAGCTCACGTCGAGAAAGTAGCCGGCTCCCGAGTTTCGATAGAGCGTGTTGTAGTCGTGGGAGAAGTTCGTGACGTGGAGGTCGAACAGGCCGTCGTTGTCGTAGTCGCCGGCGTCGACTCCCATTCCCGCCTGCGCCCTCCCGTCCTCGTTGAAGGCGACGCCGTCCGCGAGAGCCGTGTCCTGGAAGCGGCCCTTTCCGTCGTTCCGATAGAGGTTGTGCCCCGACTGGTCGTTCGCGGCGTACAGATCGAGGTCGCCGTCGTCATCGAGGTCGCTCCAGACCGCGCCGAGACCGTACTCCGGATTCACCCCGACTCCCGCTCTCTCGCTCACGTCTTCGAAGGTGAAGTCCCCGCGGTTGCGATAGAGGACGCTCCTCGCCGGGGGAAGGCCCTTGGGCCCGCACATGACGGCGATCCCCATGAAGAAGCAGTTGGGTGCGCCTCCGGGTTCGGGAGTGGCCGATGGGTCGAAGTCGACGTAGCGCGCAATGAAGAGATCGTCGAAGCCGTCCGCGTCGTAGTCCGCGAACGCGGCACTCGTGTGCCAGCCCTCCTGCGCCAGGCCCGAGGCTTCCCCGCACTCGACGAACGTCCCGTCGCCGCGGTTTCGATAGAGAAGAGCGGCCCCGTAGTAGGTCACCAGGAGGTCGGGATCGCCGTCGTTGTCGACGTCGGAGAACGCCGCCCCCTGGCCCCACCCCTGATGGGCCTTGAGTGAAAGACCCGCCGCCTCCGTCACTTCCACGAATCGCCCCTCGCCGACGTTGCGATAGAGCCGGTTGCCCGCACCCTCCGGCACGCCCCCGAGCCTCCGTCCGTCTACGACGAAGAGATCCATGTCAGAATCCTCGTCGTAGTCGAGAAACGCGGCCCCCGTTCCCGTCGTCTCCAGGATGTAGCGCTTTTCGCCGACTCCGCCGTAGGTGAGCTCGCGAGCGACGCCGGCCTCCTCGGCGACGTCACGGAAGCGCAAAGAGACTTCCTGCGCCAGAAACAGGGTCAGCAGGAAATAGCTCAACGAATCACTCCGATCCCTTCCTTCACCACGTACCGCCGTCCGGCCTCGAGGCGGTCGATCGAGTCCACGCGTCCCGACGGCCACCGCAAGGACAGCCCTTCGACTCTCGCGGCGCCGCCGATGCCCAGATGGAGAACCATCTCGTTCTGGGCGAGGTAGCTCGATGCGGAGCGCAGCTCGTCGACCCAGGGGCGGCCCTCGAGCTCGAGCGTGACTCGCGCGCCGACACCGTCGCGGTTGGAGGTGACGCCTACGAGCCGGAGACCGATGAACCCGCCCGCATTCCCGCCGTCGTTCCGGAGCAGCTCCGCCTTCCGTCCGCGCGAGGAGATCGCCAGGTCGCTATCCCCGTCGCCATCGTAGTCGAGGCTGGCGAGCCCACGGCCCACGCGGGGCCTCGCTATCGCGCCGGAGGACGGAGTGACGTCCCGGAATCGCCCTTCCTCGTTCCGAAAGATCTGTCCGGGCTGCTCGAACGCGAGGTTCGACTGGATCTTCGCGATGTTGTCCAGGATGTGGCCGTTCACCACGACGAGATCCTGCCAGCCGTCGTTGTCGAGATCGAGGAAGTCGCATCCGAAGCCGAGCTCGGTGAGGCTCGCGGCGCCGAGGCCGAACGCGGAGGTGGCGTCGAAGAAGAACCCTCCGCCGAGGTTGCGGTAGAGCGTATTGTTCTCGAAGTCGAAGTTCGTGACCACGAGGTCGAGTCGGCCGTCGCGATCGACGTCCCCGGCATCGACTCCCATCCCCGCCTCGGCGAGTCCTTGTTCGTTGTAGGCGGCCCCGGCCTCGACCCCGACTTCCGCGAGGCGCCCTCCGTCGTTCCGGTACAGGTAGTTCCGTGTCGTGTCGTTGGCAACGTAGAGGTCCGAATCTCCGTCGTCGTCGAAGTCGAGAGCGACGACGCCGAGGCCTTTTCCGCCGGAAATTCCGGCGACCCCGGAGGCCGAGGAAACGTCCTCGAACGTTCCGTCGCGGCGATTCCGGTAGAGGGCGTCCGGCACGCCGCCGTACTCCTGCGGATGACAGTAGGCCACGATTCCCGCAGTCGGGCTCACGCACTCGCGGTGGTTTTTGACGGTGAAGTCGAGGTAGTTGACGACGTAGAGGTCGAGGAAGCCGTCGCCGTCGAGCTCGAAGAACGAGGCGCTCGAGGACCAACGTCCGTCGGCGACGCCCGCCTCTCGCGCGCGGGAAAGAAACGTTCCGTCGCCGTTGTTGAGGTAGAGCTGATTCTCGCCGAATGCGGTGACGAGAACGTCGATGTCTCCGTCGTTGTCGAGGTCGGAGGCCGTGCCTCCCATGCCGTAGCCCTCACCGGCGAGCCCCGCTTCTTCGGTCACGTCGCGAAACGTGCCGTCCCCGAGGTTTCGGTAGAGGGCATTGCCACGGCGAGGGCCATCCGCTCCCGGAAGAGGGGAACCGTTGACGAACAGCAGATCGGGAAGCTCGTCGGAATCGTAGTCGAAGGCCAGGACTCCCCCGCCGAAGGTCTCCACCAGGTAGCGCCGTCCGCTCGCGCCGTCGTCGTGGCGGAAGGAAATCCCGGCCTGCGCCGTGACATCGGTGAACGTGACCAGTAAGAAGAGGATCACCGCGCGCGCGTGCGCCTCTTCGCCTCGGGATCCTCGGCTCCCGAGGCCCGAAGCTCCGCGACCCGAGCCCAGGCGGCGCGGGCCTCTTCGTCGTGTCCGAGCCGTTCCCAGACGAGCGCCTGGTTGTACCACGCCTGAAGGTGCTCGGGGTCGGAATCGATCGCCGCCGCAAACGATCGCATGGCGGAGTCGAGCTCGCCGCGGCGAAGAGAGATGAGGCCGAGCTGGAAATGGGCTTCGGCGCTGCTCCCCTCGATCTCGAGCGCACGGGTGAGCACCGGCACCGCTTCCCCGTCGCGGCCCGCGCGGGCGAGAACCTTCCCGAGAGCGACGTGGGCATCGAGGAGCCCGGAGTCGAGCCGGATCGCCTCCCGGAGCGCGGCGACGGCAGGCTCGTTCCGGCCGAGGCCGATCTCCGTGAGCCCCAGGTAGAGGAACGCCTGCGCCGACGGAGAAGTCGCGATCACTCGTTCGAACTCCGCCCGGGCGTTCTCCCCCTCGAGCTTCGAGTAGTAGACCCATCCGAGCTGGAGCCGAATCGCCGGCTCCGTCGGGACGAGCTCCCTCGCCTGCCTCAAGACCTCTTCCGCTTCCCGCCAGCGTTCGAGCTTGGAGAAAGCGGTTCCGAGCTCGTAGAGAATCGAGGGGTTGGGACGTTTCGCGAAGCGCTGCGCGCTCCGAAGGGCCTCGATAGCCTCCTCGGTTCGATTCTGGCGCGCGAGCGCGATCCCGAGGTAATAGCTTGCGCGGGAGTCCTCGGGGCTCTCGGATACGAGCTCCCGGAACGACCTCTCGGCCGCCTCGAGGTTCCGCTCCTCGAGGAACCGCTTCCCTTGCTCGAGAAGGCTCACCGCCTCCTGGACGAACAGGACCGCGAGCAGAGCGGGAATCATTCGGGGAAGACTTGTTTCAGGAACTCGGGATCGAGCCCGGGATGCTGGATGAACTTCAACGTGGCATCGAGCTGTCCGCGGAAGTTGGGGTTCAGCTCGCTTCCCTTCCTGAGCGCTTTCAACGCCTCCGCCTTGTCTCCCGCCGTATACGCGAGGACACCCAGGTAGAGGTACGGATCGGACGCGGTGGGCCAGAGCTCGACCGCCTTTCGGGCCAGGACGAGAGCCTCGTCATTCTTCTTCTCGGTCATGAGCGTCCGGCTCTGGAATAGAGCGTTCATCGCGAGCTGTATGTTCAGGAGCCGGCGGAGCTCGGCGATCGGCGTCTCATGGTCGTCGACGTGGAGGCGGACGGCGACATCATTATTGATGTTCCGCCCCGCTCCTTTCTGCACCACGAGGATGGCCGCCGACTGCTGGCCCCGGCGGTCGCCTCCGGCGGCCTGCCCCGCCTCGAGGGCGGTCACGAGCTTCTCCGCAAGCGAGCCCTTCGCCCCTTCGAATGCCGAGGCCAGACCGTCCACGACCTCGACCCCGGTGAGAATGTTTCCCTGGGTGCTGTAAGTCGCGCCCTTCTTGTGGCCCGCCCAGTCGTTCGCCGCGGGACCGGTGTGGACCGCGATACCGCCTTTCGCATCCACCACCGCGAGCTGCCGGCCGTCCTTGCCGGGAAACGTGTCTTCCGCCAGGAGGCGGTCGACGACCTGCTGGGCCGGGAGTCCCTCTCGAAGAAGGGCGACTCCCTTCGGGCCGTAGCCCACGTTGACGTTCGCCTGCGTGGCGACCACTCCGACCCCGGCCTCTCCCCAGCAGACGACCGCGCCGACGGCGAAATAGCGCGACTCGACGGCGCACCCCATGGCGCCCGTTTCCGGCTCGTAGGCCACGATCGAGAACGTCGCCACGATTTCAAGAACGAGAGGAAGCATCACGACTCCTTTTCCGAAATCTCCCGGAATTTTTCGAGCGCCCGCTCCGCCGCCTGGACGTCTCCCCGGCGCCGGTAGGCGAAGCCCAGCTGATAGTACGCCTCTTTGTAATCCGGGGTGACCCGGACCGCCTGCTCGAGAAAGGCGACGGCTCCTTCCAGATCGCCGCGCCGTAGCGCGATCTTCCCCAGGTTGAAGAGCCCTTCGGAGAAGGCCGGGTCCCGCGCGACCGCCTCGCGGAACGACCTCTCGGCGCCCTCGAGATCTCCGCGGCGCAGCGCGATGAGACCGAGGAAATGGCGCGCGCGGATGAGGCCCGGGTCCTTCGCGATCGCCCGCTCGAGGAACGAGACCGCGCTCTCGTAGCTGGAAAGCCGCCATTCGATATAACCGAGCTGAAGGAGCGCTTCGGCGGAGTCGGGCGAGAGCTCGAGGGCCTTGCCGTACGCTTTCTGGGCTTCCGCGACGTGATCCTGGTGAAGAAGCGAGCTTCCGAGATCGAGGTAGAGAGAGGGAGAGGAGGCGCCTCGCTCGATCGCGGCCTCGAGCTCTCTCTCCGCCTCGGGCCACTGGCGAAGCTTGAGGTAGGCGCCCCCGAGAAATCTGCGGAACGCGGCATCCCCCGGGGAGAGCTCGACGGCTCGAAGGGCGGCCTCCAGCATCTGCTCGTTCTCGCCCATTCTCTCGAGCACCGCGGCGCGGTAGTAGTGCGCGCTCGCCTCGTTCGGCACCTTCGAAAGGAGAGCGAGGGCGCGCTCGAAGTTCCCCTCCCTTCCCTCGATCTGCCCGAGCGCGAGGAGCGCCTGGGAGTGAGCGGGATCGATGGCGAGAGCGCGCTCGAGGTGGGCCCTCGCTTCTGCCGTGCGCTTCTCGAGGAGGTAGGCGAGACCGATGCGGAAGGAGAGCTCCGCGTTTTCCGGATGTTCCGCGACTACCGTGTCGAACAGCTTCGCCGCCTCCTCGAAGCTTCCGAGCCTCAGGTAGACGGCGGCGAGCTGGAAGCGCGCGGGCGCGAAGCCCGGCTCGGAGGCGATGAGAGACTCGAGGAGCCGGCGCGCCTCCGCGAGATCGCCGCGCGCGTAGAGCTCCTGGGCCCGCGATTGAATCTCCCCGGGGGTCTGCGAAGGAGCCGACGCGAGCAGAACGAGAATCGCGAGCATCGCGTTTCCATCTTTAGCATAACCTCGCGGTAGAATCGATGCCGGTGCACTTCCGCCGCGCAGTTTCGCTCGCGCTCGTTTCCTTTCTGCCGCTTCTCGGCCTGCGGCAGAGCTCTGACGAGCCCCTTCCCGTCGGGGGATCGATCGCGCGCCCCCAAAGGACCCGGTTCGTGGAGCCGCGATATCCCGAGGACGCCCTCGCTCAGGGGCTCCAGTCGGTGGTGATCCTGGAGCTCACCCTGAATCCGGAGGGGGCGGTCCAGGCCGTCCGCCCGCTGCGGGGAGCGCCCGAGCTCGTTCCCGCCGCCGTCGAAGCCGCGCGGCAGTGGGCCTACGAGCCGACCCTCGTCGACGGCCGCGCGGTGTCTCTGCGGTTCGCCGAGACGGTGCTCTTCGTCCTTCGAAAGGACTCCGGGCGCGGGGGCAACGGGATGTTCCTGCGGCCTCCCGATCCGAACGCAACCTATGCGAGCTTCCCCGACTGGGAGATCGAGGGAGAGGCCTTCACCGCCTGTCCCTGCAACACCCCCTGTCCCTGCCGCTCGAACGCGCGTCCCTCTCATCCGCCGTGCCACGCGACGACGACGCAGAGACTCGAGCGCGGCCACTATGGAGACGTGGATCTCGCCGGGGCGACGTGGGTGAGCCTCGGCCCCGAGAGCTGGACCGCGCTCTATTTTTCGCAGCAGATGACGGCGGTCCAGCAGAAGGCCGTCCTCGATCTCTATTCGAGCCTCTCGCCCGGAGCGCCCCAGGTCTACCGACTGCTCAGGGCAGCGCGGGTGGATTACGAAGCGTCGGGCTCGAGAAGACGCGTGGTGATTCCCGGCATCCTCGAAGTCGAGTCGGAAGCTCCGATCGGGCCGGACGGGCGTTTGATGGGACTCATCCCCGGTATGGACGTCTGGTCCAACTGGCTCACCTATGGAAAGACCGGGGTCTACCGCTACCACGAGGCCGCCCTCGGCGAGTCCTGGGACCACAGCTACCGTCAGTCCAACCACAAGCGCTTCCTGGTCTCGAAAGCGGACTATGAGCGCCGTCGCATGCTCATCCAGCACGGCGACGGCTCCGGCCACTGGACGGCCGGTCAGGAGCAAATTCTCGCCTGCCTGAAGAAGTAGAGATCTACGATCTTTCGGATCGGAGATTCAAAGAATTGTAGCGGATTTGTTAGAAACCTCACCATATCCACTGTAACTCATTGAAAAATAACGGGCGTTTCTTTGGAGACTCCGGGCATGGCGCTTGCTTCCTCAAGGTCGTCACGTTCGCCATCCAACTGTAAGTGGTTTCACACCTTGTTCCGATCGGCTGGTAAGAAGAAGGAGGACTTAGGGTGTCAAGCAGAACGGTTTTGGGTCTTGGACTCGCCATCACGCTTCTGGCCGCGGGCCTCTCGGCCCAGACGCGCACCGGCAGTATCGACGGAACCGTCCGCGACGCAACGTCACAAGTGCTTCCGGGCGTCTCCATCACGCTCGAGGGACCGACGCTCGTCACCGCCCAGGTGACCACGTCGAGCGACGCCGGGATTTACCGATTCATCAATCTGCCTCCGGGTGACTACATCATCCGCGCCGAGCTTTCGGGCTTCCAGACTCTGAGCATCGAGGGCATCCGCGTGGACATCGCGCGGAATACCGCGCTCGACATCTCGATGCAGCTCGCCACGGTCGCGGAGACCGTGACGGTCATCGGGGAGTCTCCGCTGGTGGACGTGAAATCCACCGTGGTCGGCGCGAGCTTCGACGAGGCGCTTCTGGCCGAAGTGCCGAGCGCGCGGGACGTCTGGTCGGTCCTGGAGCACCAGGCGCCCGGCGTCACGACGAACCGGCTGGACGTGGGAGGCAGCGAGACCGGCCTCCAGGCGCTCTTTTCGGCGCGCGGGACGAACTGGCAGCAGAACAGCTACTACCTCAACGGCGTCAACGTGACCTGTCCCGCCGCCCTGGGAGCCTCCGGCTATTACTACGACTTCGACAGCTTCGAGGAAGTCCAGGTGGAGACGGGGAGCCATCCCGCGTCCGTCAACGCACCCGGCGTCTACCTCAACATGGTGACCAAGACCGGCGGCGGCGAGTTTCACGGCGGGGGCACCTACTATTTCCAGAACGACGCCACTCAGGGCAACAACCTCACCGATGAGCTGCGAGCTCAGGGAGCGAGCCGGGGCGATTTCGATTATCTGTCGGACGCCAATGCCCAGCTGGGCGGGCCGATCGTGAAGGATCGGTCGACGTTCTACTTCTCCTGGCGCGACGAGCGCGTGCACCGGTTCGTTTCCGGGTTTCCCGAAGTCGAGTCCACCGACATGTGGCAGTTCTTGATCAAGAACAACACCCAGGTCAACGACAAGAACAGGCTGGGGGTCGAGTGGCACCACATGTCGTACTACAAACCCAACCGGGACGCGGCGGCCAACCGCACGCCGGAAGCGACCTGGATCGAGGACGACACCTTCGACATCATCCAGGCGGAGTGGAACTCGACCATCAGCGACACCGCGCTTCTCGACGTCCGCTTCAGCCATCTCAAGGTCTTCTTCCCCACGTTCCTCCAGCCCGATGCTCTCGGGCAGGCGGGCTACGACGCGGGCACGAACACCTTCTTCAACGCCCACGACGTGGAAGTCGAGCGGGATCGCCGTCGCTACACCATGAAGGGCGATCTCACATGGTTCAAAGAGCAGTTGATGAACGCGAACCACGAGTTCAAGTTCGGCCTGGAGTGGGACTGGAACCCCGTCGAGAACGTCACCCGGGCCATCGGGGACACCGAGATCCGGTTCCGAAACGGCGCCGCGGACGAGGTGCGGCTCCGCAACACCCCGCTCATCAGCAAGGAAGCCCTGAACCAGTTCGCGTTCTACATCGACGACGTCGTGAACGTCGGCCCCAGGGTCACCCTGAAGCTCGGCCTTCGCTACGACGCCTATGAGGGCTATCTCCCGGAACAGAACAGCGCGGCCGGGACCTGGGTTGGTGACAGGAGCTTTCCCGAGAGGCGGGACATCCTCGACGTCGGGAGCTTCGCTCCGCGGCTCGGACTGGTGCTCGGCCTCGAGGAGAACGGGCGCAGCGCCCTCAAGGCGAGCTGGGGCCGCTACTTCCACCAGTTCCCTACGGGCTTTCCGAATTTCGCAAGCCAGAACGCCTCGCTCTTCGACACCTACGATTGGACCGATCTCAACGGGGATCGTTTCTTCCAGGACGGTGAGCAGGGCGTGATCCTGAGCCGCGGGATCGCCGCCCAGAACCTCGTCGACCCCGACTTCATCCATCCGCACACCGACGAGTTCACCGTCGGCGTCGAGAAGGAGTTCGCCCGCGATATGTTCGCGAGCGCCACCTACGCCAAGCGCTGGGGCCGGAACCTCAACGACTCCGTCGACGTCGGAATCCCGTTCTCCGCCTACAGCCCGGTGAACGCCTTGGATCCGGGGCCGGACGGAAGTGTCGGAACCGGCGATGACGGGCCGGTGTTCACGGTATACAGCATGGACCCGGCGTTCCGGGGACGAAACCAGAGGATGGTGACCAACCCCGACGGGTACGTTCTCGACTCCTCCGCGGTGGAGCTGGTCCTGCAGAAGCGTTTCTCGAACAACTGGCAGGGGCTCGTCTCCTACACCTGGATGCAATCGGAGACGACGACGAGGGGCGCAGCCGGGGACGGCGACATCACCAACTCGTTCTACGAGAACCCGAACAACCTCATCAACGCCGAGGGAGCGAAGCCTTTCTGGGACCGACCCCATCAGTTCAAGGTCGTGGGCAGCTACCAGCTGCCCAAGGAGTTCCGGATTTCGGGAGTGATCCGCGCGCAGAGCGGCGCCCCCTACGCGCGCACGTTCACCGTAGGCGGCATGCCCCAGGGCACGGTCACCATCCTCGCGGAGAAGAACGGCGATTCGCGGCTCGAGAGCGTCGCCACCGCCGACATCACGTTCGGAAAGACGTTCCGAACAGGGCGAACCTCGATCATACCCGAGTTCTCTCTCTTCAACATCTTCAACGCGAACGAGATCACTTCGATCAACACCGCGAGCGGAGCGAACTTCGGGAGGGTCATCAACTTCATCGCGCCGCGGATCTTCCGGTTCGGAGTGCGCGTCAACTTCTAGAGCGTAGTTGCAGGAAAGCTCGACGGAAGAAACGCTGCCCTGGGCGGATCTTCCGTCGAGCTTCCCTCCGCCCTCCCGTCCCGGCATCCGATATACCGATCTCTCGAGGATCGCGACCTTCCGCGTTCCCGCATCGGAGTTCTTCGTTCTTCAGCACCACGACATCCCTCGCATCCCGACGGACTCCTTCAGGCTTCACATCGACGGAACCGGGCGGCGAGACGTCTCTCTGACGCTCGAGGAGATCCGGACCCGGCCCTCGAAGCGCGTCGCCGCCGCCTTCGAGTGCGCGGGAAACGGAGGGGCGGGAATGCAGGGTCTGGTCGGAAGCGCGGAGTGGGAGGGCGCTCCTCTCGCTCCGTTGCTGCGCGAGCTCGGAGTGCCCCCGGATGCGAGGGAGGCGATCTTCGTCGGGGCGGATGGGGCCGAGGAGAGACTCCGGGGAAACCGTTATCCCTCGCGCTTCGCCCGGAGCCTTCCGATCGCCGATGCGCTCGGACCGGAGGTTCTGCTCGCTCACCGTATGAACGGCGAGCCGCTCCTCCCGGAGCACGGCTCTCCCTTGCGCCTCGTGGTGCCCGGCTGGTACGGAGTCGCCCAGGTGAAGTGGCTCGAGAGGATCGAGCTCTCTCCGTCGCGCTTCATGGGCTGGTTCATGGCGAAGGAGTACGTCACCGTGCTCGGCCTGCGGCGCGGCGAGGAGATCGAGCACCGCGCGACCTCCGTCGGGAAGATGCGGCTGAAGTCCGTCGTGACTCGCGTCGTGCGGAGCGCCGACCGCGGGCTGCGCATCGAGGGACTGGCCTGGTTCGACGGCACGTTCATCGACACCGTCGAGGTGCGCGTCGACGACGGGAGCTGGGAGCCCGCGGAGCTCGAGCCCGGCTCCTCGCCCTACGACTGGGTCCGCTTCTCCCTCCCCTGGCGGTCGCCGTCACCCGGGAAGCACGTTCTCGTCAGCCGCGCCCGAGCTGGATCCCGGATTCAACCGACGGAAACCGAGGCGTCGGACCTCAAGGCCACTCCCTGGGAGAACGACGGCCAGTTCGAGCGAAGGATCGTGCTCTAGCTGGCCTCGCGGATCGTCTTCGGGTCGACGACCTTGCCAGAGACCTTCTGCCGGCGGTTCAGCTGCTTCAGCATGTACCGGAAGTTCGGGTCCTGGAGCGGGTAGGGAATGCGGTACAGTCTCCGATACAGCGTGTAAAGGACCTGCCGTACCTCGTCCGTGGTCAGGCTATCGAAGGGCTTCGCCACCGGCTGGACGTAGAGAACCAGGGGAACCGGGTTCTTGTGGTCCTCGAGCGGCGGCTGGAGGTAGTCGATGTCGAGGGCGAACGCTCCCTGGCTCTGGAGCCTCCGTAGCCACGGGCTCTCTTCCCGCGTCTCGCCCAGGACCGCGGTGAGGTCCTCGAGGCCGTTCCTGAGGGCATCCTCGCGGAGGACCTCGACCAGCTTGTCCCGCAGAACGGTTCCAACCCCCTGACCCTTGGCGCCGGAATCGACCGCCAGGTAATCGATGAAGCCCATGTTCACGAGCGCCAGATAAGTGCAGCAGCCGAAACCCAGGACCCTATCCCCTTTGATTCCAACAAAATAATGAAAATGGAAGGGACGAGAGAGCCCCAGTTTCTCTTCGACCAGATGCTCGTAGAAATACCGCTTGGGCATCTGCTCGTCCTTGGGGAAGACTCTCCGGTACAGCGCGAACGATGCGTTGAACAGAGGTGAGCGGACGCTATCCACCTTCTCGATTTTTATGTCTTTCACGATTCGCACCAAAGGCGACGAGGGGGGAAAAAATCCACGTCGATGGATCTCCTTTATGCCATAGGGCAGGGGATATCCGCAACCGTGGGGGGGAAAGGGGTTTAGCGCGACAGACTCAACCCGCCTTGATGCGCGTGAGAGCGTCGAAGGCCGCCTTGGCGACCGTGGGATCGCTGTCCTCCGCAGCCGACTCGAGGACGGAGACGCTCCGGCGCGAGCGGAGGTTGCCGAGCGCCTCGAGCGCGACCGCGCGCGAAGCACTTCCGCTCCGGCCGGCGACGTCCTCGAGCCAGTCGATCGCCCAGCGGTCACCGCGCGCCTCGAGGCTCAAGCAAGCGACGCGCTGGTCGAGCTCCGAGGCGGACGCCAGGGCCCGCTCGACTCCGGCTCGGAGGGCGAGATCGACGCTCATGGATGGCCGACACTCCCGGAAGCTCTCGGCCGCGAGCACGAGATCCCGCTCCACGAGGCGCTCCACGAGCTTCGGACCGTCGTCGCGGAGGCCGCAAACGAAGGGAATGGCCCCGTGGAACGGCCCCCGGCTCATGTTCAGAGGGCGTCCATCCGCCCCGTCGAGGTCCCGCCAGTCGGCGTAAGGAACGAGGCTCAGGATGGTGTTGGGCGCCGCGAGTCGCAGCGCGTACGCGGTCAGGAACTCCTGAAACGCCACGTTGGGAAAGCAGAACGCCCCCGGGCCCCTCAAGAAGCGGGTCTTCTCGACCTCGGCGAGGAGCTCGTCGACGGAGGCGGCGCCCGTCGCTCGGAAGGCGACCTCCTGGGCGAGCTCACCGATCCCGCGCTGCCGCCGCTCTCCCGAGAAGTGATCCTTCAGCAGAGAGAGCCGTCCCTCCTTGGTCATGAAGAACGCGAGCTGCGGCAGGAGCCCGTCGCGGGTCTCGGCCGTTATCCCCTCCCCCGCCACCCTCAGGAACGAGAGGAAGATTTCCGTCGCCGTGGAGGGGACGAGCGCGCCGTCGCGCCAGAGGCGCCGCGCGAACGCCAGGATCTGCGGGTTTCCCGCGCGCGGGCCGAGCGCCTTCGCGAGCTGGGCGTAGAGAATCCGCGCGGCTTCCGGGCGGATCGCCGAGCCCGAGACGAGAAAATCGATCGCCTCCCACTCGGCGAGTGGCAGCACCTCGGCCCAGTTCGGAATGTCGACGGGCCGCGGCGAAGGCATCCGGGCCGCTACCACGAACCGGTTCAGCGGGTATCGCTTCATGAACTGATTCAGGGCATCCGTCTGGGTAACCGCGCTCCGAGCGCTGAGCCCTTCGAGCGAGTCCAGGAGAAAGAGGAATCTCCCCTCCTCGAGGTCGCTCCGGAAGAGATCCGGGTCGAGGTCCGAAGTCAGGAGGGAGAAGAGATCCGCTCCGTAGTCCAGATCCGGGAGTGACACGAAGACCGGAAGCGGCGACTTCGCTTCGTAGGAGAGAACCGGCTGGGCCGCCTCCCAGAACAGTCGATAGAGGGCCATGGTCTTCCCCGTGCCCGCGGCACCGAGGAGCAGCAGCCGTTGGAAGCGCTGGTTGAGCTCGGACGCGCTGTGCGGCTGGCCGAGGAACTCGGCCGCATGCAGATAGCTCGTAATCGGTTCTTCGCGCGGAAGCCACTGAAGGAGCTGTGGAAAATACCGTTCGGGCTTCGGCCAGAACCGGTTCAAGGTCTCGCGCAGCCGGCGCCGGTAGCGGCCTTCGGAGAGCTGATAGACGTCCTGAACCAGGCCGCGACCGGGGTGGAACAGCGCCGTCGCGTCCTTCCGCGAGAGGTAGAGTGCCGGCGCCACCCATTCGGTCTCGTCCGGGAACTGGGACATCACGGCGGTGCGGGCGTCGGCGAGCGCGGCATCGACCGGCTTCATCGCGCCCAGGGCGCGATAGAGCGCGCTGGTGTAGGGCGCGAGGAGCTCTTCGGTCGCGATGTGGCGCTGCGCCAGAAGCGCGGGGACGGACGCGAGGATCGATCCCGCCAGCGCCGGGCCGACGAGGCCCGCCTCCCTTCCGCCGCTCCAGACGACGAGGCCGGGGGGATGGGACTTGAGGAGCTGCGCGAACGCCGAGAGCGAAAGACTCTCGCCCCCGAGGAGGAGCCGAGCCTCCCCCGAGACGCCGTCGCGGGCCCCATCGGCCACCAGGTGGAGCACGTCGAAGGTGCGGGCGAGGAGCGACTCGAAGCTTCCGGCGCTGAGCGATGAGCCGCCGAGAGCGCTTCCCGCTTCGATGACGCTCACGACGCCTTCGGACTCGAGCTGAGCGAGCGCGCCCCTCACCGTCGCGGCCTCCCGAAGCACTCGGCCCTGATGCGGCGACTCGGCGGCGAGAAGAACTCGAAGAGGCGGCCGCGCGGGTATCGAAGGGGGCTCCTGCGCCGCCGGCCGGACGTAGCGGACCAGCGTCACTTCGGGGGTCGTGCTGAGGAAGGCTCCGTTGCGGGTGTCGTAGAGACACTCCCAGGGAAGGCGGGCGACGACGGGTGGATCCAGAGAAAGTCGCACTCGGAGTCGGGCTCCCGTATTCCGGATCTGCTGGAGAAGGTGCACGTAGAGCCGCAGGATCTCGTCCTGGAAGAGGCTGTCGAAGAGGCGGGCGCCAACGTAGTGAAGCTGCCGGGGATTGAGCGCTTCGACGTTGTCCGCGTATTGAACGAACCAGCGGTCGTCGAACGGAAGGTAGATACGGCCCGGAGGCGTCGCCCGACCGAACTCCTCCTCCGCCCGGGCGCGGAAAAATCCCGGAGTTTCGTCGCTCCAGACGGCGACGAGCAGATCGCGATACTCGAACGACACCATGGCACTCAAACCGGCCATACGCGAGGCAAAACAGGCGCCCCCCCTGCCTCGTCGTTATGAGTTCGCTGAATTATGAAGCGGTATTATGACAGCCTGTAAATACCCTAGGCGGGAGCTATTGTCAAGTTTCCAGCCTCCCCCGGTCGGGCTCGGGCGAGGCTCGCCTTGTCAGGGCGAGGACGTGGGATGGCTGGAAACCGCCTTCCGGATCGCCTCCACCGTCTTGGTGGCCCGCCATTCGACGGCTTTCCGTCCGGCGTCCTGGGTTTTCTCGATCGGCGTGATCTTGATGCCATTGATGCTGTCGAGCCCCTTGACCACTCTCTGCTTGTAGCGGACGCTCTCGGGGTCGACGGTCATCATGATCGAGGTGATGCCGTAGTCGTCGTGGAGACCCTGGTCCACCTGCTTGTAGCCCTGTTCGCCCAGCCAGGTCATCAGGCCGTCGTAGTCGTAGAACTCGGGAATGAAGTGGACACCGGGCTTGCCACCGAAGCGGGTGTCGAGCTCGGAGGCGACCTCCTTCATGCCCGTCTGGTTCCCGCCGCTGTCCCCGATGAAGACGATGTGCTCGAAACCATGAGCCTTCAGGCTGGAAGCGATGTCCCGGAGAAGCGCCTTGTACGTCTCCTGGGTCACGCTGATGGTCCCGGGGTACTTCATGTGTCCCGTCGGCGGATTGAAGTCCCCTTCGGGAACGAAGGGGATGATGGGAGCGACGAGAGCGTTTCCCAGCTTGCGGGCGATCGATTCGGTCATCGCCTGGAGCACGACGTTGTGCTTGCCGGTGACCAGGTACGGCCCGTTCTGCTCGACCCCTCCGGAGGAGACGATCGCCGTGGTCTTTCCCGCCTTCAGGGCGTCGCGCACCTCCATCCAGGTGAGGTCCTCGATGAATACCGTATCGACGGCCTCGATGGGACGCGGCTCGTCGATCGGGGGGGAGCCCGCCTGAGCGAACAGCTCGGTTCCGAGAAGAACGAATGCGAGCGGGAGCACGAATCTCATGTCGGCGACCTCCTGCGGGCCTATTGAATCTCGCTCATGGGCGGAAGTCAACGCCGGGGAAAAGGAATCGAACGCCCTTGCGTTCCGTATCGGATTTCGTTCTCAGGCCGATTCCAGGAACGAGAGCGGCACGCGCACCGCCAGGACCGTCGCTCGCGCGACATCGCGGTCCCCCGACCGCGCTTCGACCGAAACCCAGGTTTTCCGACCCGAAGACTCCTTCACCCGGGCCCGAAGGACGAGAGGCTCGGCGATGGGTGTGGGAAGGAGGTAGTCCACGGTGAGAGAGCCGGTGACGTACCAGAGCGCAGGCAGGCTTCCGATGGGGCGATTCTCCTCATGATAGGCGGCGGCGATCGCGGTGCAGACCCCATGGCAGTCGATGACGGTCGCGAGGATTCCGCCGTTCAGGAAGTGGGGAGGCCCGGCGGCATGCTCCGGCCGGGGGCGGAAGGTGCAGGTCGCCTCCGACCCCGAGTAGTAGCTCTTGATCCGCAGCCCGTCCGGATTCGCCGTCCCACAGCCGTAGCAGAGGTTCCCCTCGAGCTGATCCTGGATCGCGAGGCCCTCCATCGTCAGCCCTTGAAGTTGGCCTGGAGCGTGCTCTGGCGGTAATCACCGCCATCGAGACGCAGGTCGCGGCACATCTCGTAGAGGCGAGAACGAAGCCGCGTCGTGATTCGATCCGAGAGAGTCTCCTCCCTCGGAGCGGTCCGCTGGAGAGGCACCGAGTGAAGGCTCGAGGGACGATCGCTGAAATTGGTGGTGATGATCGTGAGCTTTCGCTCGTTGTAGCGCTGGTTCAGGATGTCGAAGACCTTGTCGAAGACCCACAGGGTGGGGTTCTCGCCTCCGAGGTCGTCCAGTACCAGGGGCTCGGCTTCGAGGACCGGACGGAGCACGTCGGTCTCGGTCTCCGGGGCATCGGGATGATAGGAGCTCTTTATCTGACGGAGGAGCGCCCGAAAATCCGAGAAGTGCGCGGGGGCGGCGATGCGCCGCTCCAGAAGAATGCGGCGAAGGATGGCGACGGCGAGATGCGTCTTACCGACCCCCGGAGGTCCGGAGAGGAGAAGCCCCGCATCCACGTCCGGGAACCGGTCCGCCCAATCGAGGGCGACCCGATAGGCCTGCGCCAAGGGGGGGAACTGATCGAATTGCTTGCCTCCGCCGCGGGCGTCGAACGCGCACTCCTCGTACCTCTTCGGCACGCCCGCCTTGGCCATCGCCGAACGGAGGTTGTCGCCGAGGTAACAGTCGCAGCGGGTGACGACGAAGACGCCGTCCTTCACCACGCGCTTCCACGCGGTACCGTCGCACTCGGGGCACTGCGGGACTTTCGCTTCCGGCACGGCGGGCGATCCTCAGGACTCTTTCTTCACCAGATGGCGAGGAGGGAGCTTCACCAGAGCGTTCGAGACCCGTTCCCGCCATCCGTCCTCCTGCTTCGCCATCTCGCGCTGAACGTACTCGACGAACTCGCCGATCTCGGTCTGCATGCGCTCCATCTTACCCCTCATATTGAGGATGATCTCGACGCCCGCGAGGTTCACTCCCAGGTCCCGCGTGAGGTTGAGAATGGTCTCGAGCTGCTTCAGGTCCTCGTCCGAGTACAGCCGGGTGTTGCCCTCCGTCCGCGAGGGGCTCAGGAGCCCTTCCCTTTCGTAGAGTCGCAGCGTCTGCGGGTGGATCCCATACGACTCGGCGACGGCGCTGATCATATAGTATCCCTTCCCTTTTCCCCGACTCCGCGGACCCTCCGATCCCCCGCGGCCCGCTCCCCGCTTCCTCAAGAGGAGACCTCCGAAAGCTCGCTCGATCGCGGGTTCCGGGACCCCAGTGGATTCAAGCGCTCGAGCTCGCGCAGCAGCTCGCGCGATCGATCGTCGTACACCGCCGGGGTGACCACCTTCACCACGATGAAGAGATCGCCGCGGACATCGGCCCGGCGCGACGGCGCTCCGCGCCCGGAGATACGGAGCTTCTGGCCCGATTGGACCCCCGGGGGCACGCGCAGCGTGACCGGGCCGTCGGGAGTCGGCACCTCGATGCGGGCGCCGAGTGCGGCCTCGGCGAAGCTCACGGGGACGGTGCAGAACAGGTTGTCTCCCTTCCGCGAGTAGAGCGAGTGGGGGTGGACGCGCACGTCGACGTACAAGTCCCCTGGAGCGCCCGCCCCCCGGCCCTCGTTCCCGCGCGCGGGAACGAGGAGCTTGTCGCCGTCGGTGACCCCCATCGGAACCTGGAGGGTCACCGTCTCGGTGCGGCTCGTGCGGCCGGCGCCTCTGCAGTCCGGGCAGACCTCGCGGGCAAGATGTCCGGTTCCCCGACAAACGGCGCAGGGCTTGGCGAAGACCATGAAGCCGTGAACGCGCATCGCGCGGCCGCGGCCGGAGCAGGCGCCGCAAAGCACGGGATCCGCGGAAGGAATGTCGCCGGAGCCCTGGCAGGTGCCGCAGGTGTGGAAGCGCGAGATCTGGAAGGTGGTTTCGAGCCCGGTGAGCGCATCCTCGAAGCGAAGCGCGAGTCGGTGGTGGATGTCCTCGCCCTTCTCGCGGCGCCCCGGCTCGGGCGGGAAGGAGCTCCGAAAGAGCTCGGGAAAGATATCGGGACGCCTCTCCCCTTCGAGGGAGAAGTCGAAGCCCGCGAAGCCGTACCGCGTTGGCTCCTCCCGGGTTTCCTCCGGAGGACCGCTCCCCTGGGTGTCGTAGCGCTCTCGCTTTTCCGTGTCGATGAGGATCTCGAACGCTTCGTAGAGCCGGCGGTAGCGTACGGCGGCCACACTGTCGCCCGGATTCAGATCCGGATGGTACTTGCGGGCGAGCTTCTGGAACGCGCGGCGGATCGCCGCCTTCGAAGCCGTCGATTTGACCCCCAGAAGAGTGTAGTAGTCGTTGTCAGACATTGCTTAGCGCGCGCTCGCCTCGCTTCTCGCTCGGGGGGATGAATGCGTCATTTCCTGTCGTCCGTGTCCACGATCTCGGCGTCGATGACGTCATCGCCCCTGGGGCCGGACTCGCCTGCCGCCGGGCGCCCTCCTCCGGAGGACGATCCCGGACTCGCCTGCTGGTACATGAACTCCGCGAGTCGATAGCTCGCCTTCTGGAGGACGTCACGGGCGTTTCTCACCGCCTGGATGTCCGACTCCTTGAGTGCCTTCTTCGCGGCGTCGATCGCGACCTCGATCTGCTTGGCGTCGTTCGCGGGGATCTTGTCGCGGTGCTCCTGGAGCAGTTTCTCCGTCTGGTAGATCAGATTATCGGTCTGGTTCTTCTCCTCGACCTCCTCGCGGCGCCTCTTGTCCTCCTCGATGTGGAGCTCGGCGTGCTTCTTCATCTGATCGATTTCCTGGTTGCTGAGGCCGCTCGAGGCGGTGATGGTGATCGCCGTGTGCTTGCCCGTGGCCATGTCCTTGGCGGAGACGTTGAGGATCCCGTTGGCGTCGATGTCGAACGTGACCTCGACCTGCGGCACTCCCCGGGGTGCCGGCGGGATGCCGACGAGGTGGAAACGGCCGAGGGTGCGATTGTCGCCGGCCATGGCTCGTTCGCCCTGGAGGACGTGGACCTCGACCTGGGTCTGGTTGTCCACCGCGGTCGAGAAGACCTCGCTCTTCTTGTGGGGAATCGTGGTGTTGCGCTCGATGACCCGGGTGAAGACCCCGCCCAGAGTCTCGATCCCGAGAGAGAGCGGAGTCACGTCGAGGAGGAGGAGATCCTTCACCTCGCCTCCGAGAACGCCTGCCTGAACGGCGGCACCGAGGGCCACGACTTCGTCGGGGTTCACTCCCTTGTGGGGCTCCTTGCCGAAAAAATCCCGGACCATCTGCTGGACTTTCGGGATGCGGGTGGAGCCTCCCACCAGCACCACCTCGTCGATCTCCGAAGACCGCAGACCCGCGTCCTCGAGGGCCTGCTTGCAGGGCGAGATCGTCTTCTGGAGGATGTCGTCCACGAGCTGCTCGAGCTTCGCGCGGGTGAGCTTCAGGGAGAGGTGCTTCGGTCCGGTCGAGTCCGCGGTGATGAACGGAAGGTTGATCTCGGTCTCGACGGTCGAGGAGAGCTCGATCTTGGCCTTCTCCGCCGCCTCCTTCAGCCTCTGGAGCGCCATCCGGTCGTCGGACAGATCGATGCCGTCGGTCTTCGCGAACTCGTCGATGATCCAGTCGATGATGCGCTGGTCGATGTTGTCGCCCCCGAGGTGGGTATCGCCGTTGGTCGACTTCACCTCGACCACGCCCTCGCCGACCTCCAGGATGGAAATGTCGAACGTACCTCCGCCGAAATCGAAGACCGCGATCTTCTCGTCCTTCTTCTTGTCCAGGCCGTAGGCGAGGGCGGCCGCGGTGGGCTCGTTCACGAGGCGCATCACCTCGAGACCCGCGATCTCTCCCGCGTCCTTCGTCGCCTGGCGCTGGCTGTCGTTGAAGTAGGCGGGCACGGTGATGACCGCCTTTTCCACTTTCATGCCCAGATAGTCCTCCGCCGCCTGCTTCAGCTTCTGGAGGATCATCGCCGAGATTTCCGGCGGCGAGGATTTCTTGCCCTTGATGTCGACGCGGGCGTCGCCGTTCTCGGCGCGCACCACGCGGTAGGGCACCATCTTCATCTCCTCGGTGACTTCGTCGAAACGGCGCCCCATGAAACGCTTGATGGAAAAAACGGTGTTCTCGGGGTTGGTGATCGCCTGACGCTTCGCCACCTGGCCGACGAGCCGTTCGTTCCCCTTCGCGAAGGCGACCACCGAAGGCGTCGTGCGGCCGCCCTCCGGATTGGTGATTACCGTGGGGCTCCCGCCTTCCATCACGGCCACCACGGAATTGGTCGTGCCCAGGTCGATCCCGATGATCTTGCTCATTACGCTTCGGTCCTCCGCATCCCCTGACTCGGACGTTCTGATAGAGCTTTAGTCCGTTCCAAGGATATGATGTGAGCGTCGATAAGTCAAGTTTTGCGAAAGCCCTTGAGAAGATTCAGTTTGCCAGGGGGTGGGAAACGGGAGTACTATACCGTTACGCCGCCGCTTGGGGGGACGAATGCAACGTGGACTGGCGCTATCGAGCTTCCTCCTCGCCTCGACTCTTCACGCTCAGGAGGATTCGTACCGGCATGCTTACCTGAGCCACGTCGAGGGCGAAGTCAGCCTGCAGCGAGCCGCCGAGTCGGAGCCGGAGTCCGGCTCTCTCAACGTTCCCCTCCTTCCCGGGGACCGGCTGTGGACCCGCGCCGCCTCCCGCGCGGAAATCCGATTCGGGTCCGGTCTGGTGGTTCACCTCTCCGAAGGCGCGAAGCTGGACTTCGTCGCCACGGATCCGGAGACGATTCTCAGACTCTGGAGCGGAAGCGCGATCCTGACGGTCCCGGAGCCGCCGGGGGCGCTCCGGCTCGACTCGCCGGCAGGGAGCATTCGTCCGACGATCCCGGGCTCCTACCGCATCGACATCGACGGAGAAGACGCGGTCACGATCTCGGTCGAGCGGGGGTCGGTCGAGCTCGCGAATTCGCTCGGGACGGTTCTGGTTCAGAGCGGCGAAACCAGCGGCGCGACGTCGTCGGCGCCCCCTTCGATTCCGGTGAAGTTCAACACCGCGCGCCTCGACGATTTCGATCGGTGGAGCGCGAGCCGCGCGGCCGGGCGAGCGAGGACCGAGGATATCGTCGTGCGCAGCCTTCCCCACCAGGTCCAGAGCTACGCCGACGATCTGGCCGACCACGGGGATTGGTATCCCGAGCAGGACTATGGATACGTCTGGTATCCGCGGGTCGAAGTGGGATGGGCTCCCTACACCTACGGTCACTGGGGCTATACGAACTACGGCAACACCTGGATCTCGAGCGAGCCCTGGGGCTGGGCGCCGTACCATTACGGTCGATGGGGCTTCGGCCACCGCGGGTGGTACTGGATTCCCGGAGCGACCTGGGGACCCGCCTGGGTCTCCTTCGCCATCGGTCCGACGTGGGTCGGTTGGGGTCCGCTCGGATACCACAACCAGCCGGTGTTCGCGTTCAACGCGTACTACGGAGGCTACGGAGGCGGCTACTACGGACACGGCGGATACAGCCATCATGGCGGCGGGTGGAACGTATGCAGCCGGGACGATTTTCGTCGGGGGGTCGTGACGCGAGACGGCTATCGGAGCCTCGACCCCGCGTCCGTTCGAGCGAGCGCCTCCGACGCGCGCTTCGTGGACGAGATTTCGTCCCTCGATCGCGACCTCAACCAGCGAACGGCCCGAGTCCGTGAATTCCGCTCCGGCGACAGCAGCCCCTCCTCTTCTCGAACCCGGACGAGCGAAGCGGCCCTCCAGGGGTTCCGGGAGAGAGCCTCGACTTCATCCCGGCGCACCCTCGAGGATGGACAACGCTCCGCCTCGCCCCGCGGCGAGCGAACTTCCGGGCTCTCCGAAACGGTCCGACGGGGGCGCGAGCTTCAAGGCTCGACGGAAAGGCGAGAGACCATCGGGCGCGGGCCCACCGAGCCTGCTCGCGACGCCGCACGCTCGATCCTGCGCGAGAGTCGGAGCCTCACCGAGCGCTCCCGCGGAACGGAAACGCGCGAAGCTTCGCGTCCCCTCGAGCGAGCGGAGCCAGTCGAGCCCGTCTCGCCAACGGAACCCGCGGAAAGAGCCCAGAGAAATCGGTCCGCGTTCTCGGAAAGACGGGAGCGCTTCGAGACCCTCCGGGGGGGCGACTCCATTGAGGCGCGGGGCAGCCGCAGCCGGGCCCCCGAAACGCGGGCGCCGGAAATGAGATCGGAGTCCCGAACCCGCGTCGAACGCGCGGAGCCGAGGCGCGGGAGATCGATGCCCGGGATAGACGCTCCCGCGCGCGAGACGAGCCGGGGAGCGCGATCCCCCCGATCCAGAGAGCAAAGCTCGTCGATGGGCGCGCCGAGAGCCGGCGGCGGCGGCCAGGGCGGCGCGACGCGGGGGTCTTCGAACCGAAGCGGAAATTCCAGAGGCAGCGCTCGGGGCCGTTCGAATCGAAGCTGAGACTACCGGATCCGCGGGAACCGCGGGGCGAGGAGCAGAAGCTCTTCGCGTGCGAGCTCCTCGACGATTGCCAGTGCTTCCCCGAGCACTCCGGGGAGAGGCGTCATCCAACCGAGCGCAACCCCCGAGAACAGCCAATCGGCGAGCCTCCGCCTCGGAGAGTACACGACGACGCGCGCCCGTTCGCGCGAGACCCCCGCTATCTCGCAGGCGCGCGCGATAGCTTCCTCCAATCCGCCGAGGGAGTCGACGAGCCCCCTCGCCTGGGCCTGCCGCCCGGTCCAGACCCGACCCCTCCCGACTCGGTCCGCCTGTTCCCGATCGAGGCCGCGCCCCTCGGCGACGGCGGGCAGGAACTTCGTTTCGTAGAAGTGCCGCAAGAGATCCCGATGCCTCTCTCGTTCCTCGATCGTGAACGAGTGAAACGGCGAGAAGAACTGGGCGTTCGACCCGGCGGAGCGCGACTCCCGGTGGATCCCCAGTCGATCGAGGAGCCGCTTCAACACGAACTTTCCGCCGATGACACCAATCGAGCCGGTGAGCGTGGACCCCTCGGCGAGGACCGCGCTCGCGGCGGTGGCGATGTAGTAGCCCCCCGAAGCCGCGATGTCTCCCATCGAGACCACGACCGGCTTCTCGCTCGCCGTCGTCCGCACCACGCGCCGGATTCGATCCGAGGCGACCGCTCCGCCGCCGGGGCTATCGACGCGGAGCACGATCGCCTTGACTCGCGAGCTCTTGCGAAGGGCGGCGACGAGATCGGCGAGCGCGCGAGCGCCTACGGCTCGCGGTCCCACTCGCCGTCCCTCCCCTCCGGTGATGACGCCGACGACGTGCACCACCGCGATCCGCGGGCGCCGCCATCCCCAGAGGCGCCTCCGGAAGGATCGCTTCTTCAAATAGCGGCGGTGCGACAGGAATCGAACTCGGCCGGCGAGCTTGGCTTCGAGGATCTCTTCCGCATTCTCGTCCGCCGCCAGAAGATCCACGAGCCCATGCTCGAGGGCCTCTTCGGGAAGGAGGGGGCCTCGGGCGAGACTCCCGGCCATGGCATCGGCCGAGAGCGAGCGCGCCTCCGCGAGCCGCGAGATCCAGTTCTGCTGAAGGTCGACGAGGATCTCGTCGGTTTGAAGACGGCTGGCCGCGGAAGATTCGCGCCGGGTGAACATCTCCCCCGAGCTCTTGAACTCCCCGATGGCGTCGAGCTCCGGCTCCACCCCGATCCCCCCCAGCAGATCCTCGAGGTAGAAGCTTTCGCTCGCGAGGGCGTGGAGGTCGAGAGAGGAGCCCGGATCGAGCGCCACCTGCTCCGCGGCCGCGGCCACGAAGTAAGCGGAGTTCCCGCCGCGGGAGAGGACCGAGAGGCTGGCCTTTCCCGACTCGCGGAAACTACGCACGGCCTGGTGGAGGCTCTCCGCCTTTCCCCATCCGATCTCGGGGCCGTCGATCCGAAGCAGAAGACCGGCGATCGCCGGGTCGAGGGATGCTCGCCGGATGGCTTCCGTGATCTCGTAGAGGGCGAGCGTTTCGCCGCGGAAGAGCGGGTGTCCGGAGGCGCCTTCCTCCACCTCCCGAGTGAGCTCGATTTCCAGCACCCGGCGCGCCCGTCTCGCCATCACGGTTCATTGTAGCGCCGGGGCCGAGGGGCCTCGTTCGATTCCATCCTTGTAGATTGCCGCCAGATCATGGACAATGACCCCCCAAACAGCCGCAGAATGAGCATGGCGACCTCGAAACCTGAGCAAGGGGCCCGCCCCCACGTCGGCCAAGTCGGATGGTTCGGCTCGCTCGCGAACGTTCCGCTCGCGGAGGTGTTCCGCCGGGTCGCGGCCGAGGAGCTCAGCGGGGATCTCCAGGTCCACCTCGGATCGGCGATCAAGACCGTCTACTTCGATCACGGTTTCGTGGTTTTCGCCGCGAGCAACCTCAAGCGGGATCGCCTCGGCGAAAGCATGATCGACGCCGGCCGCATCTCGCGCCACGAGTTCGCCCTCGCCAGCATGATCATGAAGGGCAGCAAACGGAAGTTCGGCGAGGCCCTCGTCCAGGCGGGGGTCCTTTCGGAAGAAGATCTCGGGCGCGAGGTCGCGATGCAGGTCAACCGCATCGTCCTGTCGCTCTTCAGGACCAAGGACGGGATCTACAGCTTCGACGAGCGCGGCACCAACATCCCGATGGACCTGATGGTGAGTCTGTCCATCTATCGGATCCTCCTCGAAGGCGTGCGGTTCATGACCGACGGCAAGCTCATCCTCGCCGGCCTTCCCCCGCTGAATACCCCAGTCCGCGTCGCGGAGCGGCCTCCGTTCACCGTCGAGCCCCGGAGGCTCAAAGCCGTCGAGCAGGAGATCCTCAAGGGCGCCCGCACCCCCACTCCGCTCGCTTCGCTCCTCGAGGAGGTGCAGGCCGATCGCGGGCTCGCGCTGCGGGCGAGCTATGGGCTCTGGGCGGCGGGACTCCTGGAGGGCGCGGGGGAGACCACCAAGCCCCCTCTGAAGGTGCAGGAGGAGACCGGGGTCTTCGTGCTCTCGGAGATTCAGCGCAAGTTCGCCAAGATTCGGGCCACCAACGCCCGCCAGGAGATCCTGATGGAGTTCGACAAGCTGGATCGAACTCCGGAGCCGGAGCTTCTCGCGGGTACGGGCGAGCGGGAAGCGGATCTCGAACGAGCCTTCGAGAAGCGCCGCGCCGAGTGGGAACAGAAGCGCTCGATGGTCGAGAACGAGCGGACGCTGGTAGCGAAGGTCGACGCCATCCAGGAGCGGCTTCGTCAGGCCTACGAACGGCTCCGAAGCGGCGCGGAGGACGAGGAGGAGGTCGTCATCGAGAGTCCGGCCGGCGAGGAGCCCTCCGAAGCTTTCGACACCGCACCAGAGCAGCCTCTTCCCCCGCTGAACGAGGACCTGTTCGACGAGATCGGCATGGAGGACATGATCGGCTCGGCGTCGCTCGCGACCGACGAGCCCGTCCTCGAGGGGGCGGCTGAGGCGGTAGAGGACGAACCGGAGATCCAGTCCGAGCCGGTTTCGATCGTCGAAGCCCCGTCGCCGCGACCGGAGAAATCGTCGACGCCGCTCTACGGCGCCGCCCGCGTCGAGCGGGTGCGGCAACTGCTCCGGGACGTCAAGCTCCATTTTCAAGTGCGCGATTGGGAGCACGCGGTCTCGCTCCTGTACGAGCTGGTCGAGCTCGAGCCGGAATCGGCGCAGCATCACGCGATGCTGGCGCGGGCGATGGCGCGCCATCCGGTGATGCGGAAGGACGCCGAGCGTCATTTCATCGAGGCCCTGAGACTCGCTCCGCAGGACGCGGACCTCCACTATTCCCTGGGCCTGTACTACAAGTCCTTCGGCATGCATTCGAGGGCCCAGCACGAGTTCCGCACCGCGATCCGCATCAATCCCAACCACGAGGACGCGAAGAAGCACATCAGCACCGGAAAAAACTCGAAGGATCCTCTGCGCGACGTCTTCAAGAAGATTTTCGGCTGAGTGAGGAACCCCTCAAGCGAAACTTGAGGAGTTCAGGCCTAACTTCGAATCCTGGTCCCTTTCCCGGACTTCCGCCCTGTGTTATTGAAAATAAAATAACTATCTTCTTCGTCGAATCGAGGAGGTTTTGGCCTGGCGCCTAAATCCCATCCGATCAGTATTTTCCGGGCCCATACCCCAAGATTTAGTAGGGGCACCGGACGGCGAGCGCAAAATCTGGTATTTTTCCCTTGACACCCGATTCACACTCCGCTTATATATCGAAATCCAAGGCAGTCATCAGGAACAACAGTCTAAGCGACATCGTCGGCCTTGAGTTGACGGTGGCAGCTCTGTTTCGCGGTTTCTGGGAACTTTTTTCTTTTTTTTCGGCAGCGGAGGCGAGATCATGGCGACGACGAAGAAGGACGTATCTTTGATAGAGGATTCGGCGCCCTCGGCCCAGTCAGAGAACCCCGGGGGCGACCGCGCGCCCGCCGCCGGCCTTCATTTCGAGCGCCACTTCACCCGGCGCGGCGTCTCGCCTTACGACTCCGTCGAGTGGGAGATACGCGACGCCGTCATCCAGGACGAAAAAGGCGACAAGATCTTCGAGCAGAAGGCGGTCGAAGTCCCGAAGAGCTGGTCGCAGATGGCGACCAACATCGTGGCCTCGAAGTACTTCCATGGCTCTCTTGATAGCGGCGAGCGGGAGCGGAGCGCCCGCCAGCTCGTTTCCCGGGTGGTGGACACCATGACCCGGTGGGGGGTCGACGGGAAGTATTTCGCCTCTACGGAAGACGCCATCACTTTCCGCGACGAGCTCACGTTCCTGCTGCTGAATCAGCACGCGTCCTTCAACTCCCCGGTCTGGTTCAACTGCGGCATCGAGAAGAAGCCGCAGTGCTCCGCCTGCTTCATCAACTCCGTCGAGGACACCATGGAGTCCATCCTCACCCTGGCCAAGACCGAGGGGATGCTCTTCAAGTGGGGATCGGGCACGGGATCCAACCTCTCCAGCATCCGCAGCTCCAAAGAGCGGCTCTCGAGCGGCGGCATCGCGAGCGGCCCCGTCTCGTTCATGAAGGGCTACGACGCCTTCGCCGGCGTGATCCGGAGCGGAGGCAAGACCCGGCGCGCCGCGAAGATGGTCATCCTCAACGTCGACCATCCCGACATCATCGAGTTCGTCGACTGCAAGCGGGTGGAAGAGCAGAAGGCCTGGACTCTGATCGACGCCGGCTACGACGGCTCGTTCAACGGCGAGGCCTACGCCTCCATCTTCTATCAGAACGCCAATCACAGCGTGCGGGTGACCGACGAGTTCATGAAGGCGGTGGAAGAGGACCGCGAGTGGGTGACTCCGGCGGTCGTGGGCGGCAAACCCCTCGGAAAGTACCGGGCGCGGGACATCCTTCGCAAGATCGCGGTATCCACCCACGTCTGCGGCGATCCAGGGATGCAGTACGACACCACCATCAACCGCTGGCACACGTCCAAGAACACGGCGCGCATCAACGCCTCGAACCCCTGCTCGGAGTACATGTATCTCGACGACTCCGCGTGCAACCTCGCGTCGTTCAACCTAATGAAGTTCCTCACCCCCGACGGGCAGTTCGACGTACGCGGATTCAAGAAAGCGGTCGACGTGGTGATTACCGCGATGGAGATCATCGTCGGCAACGCCAGCTACCCCACGGAGAGGATCGGAAGGAACTCCGAGGCCTTCCGTCCGCTCGGAATCGGCTATGCCAACCTGGGGGCGCTCCTGATGTATGAGGGAATTCCCTATGACAGCGACCGGGGACGGGACACCGCCGCCGCCATCACCGCGGTCATGACCGGTGAGGCCTACCAGCAGTCCGCGAGGATCGCCTCCCACCTCGGTCCGTTCGAGGGCTTCGCCGTCAACCGGAACCCGATGCTCGAAGTGATGGAGATGCACCGCGACGCCGTGAGTCAGATCGACCCGAACCGAGTCCAGGCCAATCTCTACCAGAGCGCTCGGGACGTGTGGCGCGAGACGGTCGAGCTCGGCAAGGAGCACGGCTACCGCAACGGACAGGCCTCGGTTCTCGCGCCGACCGGAACCATCGGTCTCATGATGGATTGCGATACCACCGGGGTCGAGCCCGATCTGGCGCTGGTGAAGTACAAGAAGCTCGTGGGCGGCGGTCTGATGAAGATCGTGAACCAGACGGTGCCCGAAGCGCTGTCGCGCCTCGGCTATCCGGCGAACGAGGTCAGCGCCATCGTCGAGCACGTGCACGAGAAAGGTCTTATCGAGGGCGCGCCTTACATCCGCGAAGAGCACCTTCCGGTCTTCGACTGCGCCGTCCAGTCGCCCGGCGGCACCCGCTCCATCCACTACAAGGGCCACGTGAGGATGATGGCTGCGGTGCAGCCCTTCCTCTCCGGCGCCATCTCCAAGACGGTCAACATGCCCAAGGAGGCGACCGTCGACGAGATCATGCAGACCTACATCGAAGCCTGGAAGCTCGGCCTCAAGGCCATCGCCATCTACCGCGACGGCTCCAAGAGGACCCAGCCGCTCAACACCAGCTCCGGCGCAGAGGCGGCGAAAGTCGCGGCGGTGAGCCGTCCGGTGCAGCGCAAGCTTCCGGTGGAACGAAGGGCGATCACCCACAAGTTCAACATCGCGGGCCACGAGGGCTACATCACCGTCGGCATGTACGACGACGGAGCTCCCGGAGAAATCTTCATCAACATGTCGAAGGAGGGCTCGACGGTTTCCGGACTCATGGACGCTTTCGCCCGGGCGATCTCCTACGCCCTGCAGTACGGCGTCCCCATCGAGGTTCTCGCCGACAAATTCGCCCACACCCGATTCGAGCCCTCGGGCTTCACCGGGAACGAGAACATCCCCTACGCCAAGTCGATCACCGACTACATCTTCCGGTGGCTGGCCCTGAAGTTCCTTTCTCCGGAGAAACAAGCGCTCGCGGGAATGACGGGAGAAGCGTCGCTCGTCGGCGCGATGGGAGGCGAGCAGGCCGCGGGGTTCTCGGAAGCGGCTCCCGAGCCGCGGCTCGCGACTTCCACGTCTCCACCCCGCATGTTCGAGGACGCTCCGCCCTGCTCGACCTGCGGCTCGATCATGGTCCGGAACGGAAGCTGCTACAAATGCCTCAACTGCGG
Source organism: uncultured Acidobacteriota bacterium (assembly GCA_963716925.1). GTDB lineage: Bacteria > Acidobacteriota > Vicinamibacteria > Marinacidobacterales > SMYC01 > DAISKN01. Next base: position 826,203 of record CAVQUX010000010.1, read on the forward strand.
CGCGACGAGCGGTTGTTCCTGATTCGAAAAGATCCACTATAATCCCCCGGCCTTTCGAGCGGGTTGCCGTTTCTCGCGCGCCGAATCGAGGAGGCTTCCCATGACCGACCGGGTTTCGACCGTGGGGTGGATTCTTCGGTCCTGCGCTCTCGCGCGACCGCGGGCGGCTCGGGCCGCTCCGCGGATCCTGCAGGGCGAGGCGGTCTCGGCCTCGTCCCACGCCGTCGTTTTCCGTCTCTCGGGGACCGAAACCCGGATACGATTCCGATTCAGGATGGAGCCGTAGAATGCGATACCCGTTCAAGCCGCTCCCCCCGGAGCTCGACGTCGCCGCCATCGATCCCGCCGGCCTGACCCTCACCGAGGAAGACCTCCTCCGGATGTACCGCGCGATGCGGCTCGCGCGCACCTTCGAGACGCGGCTCGCCGCCCTCTACCGTCAGGGCAGGATCATCGGCGCGGTGTACCTCGGGACCGGTCAGGAGGCGATCGCCGCCGGCGTCGCGAGCCTGATGGAGAAGGACGATATCTTCAACACCGTCTCCCGCAACCTTGCTTCCTGGTTCTACCGTGGAGTCGAGCCGAAGCACGTGCTCGCGCGATGGTTCGGGAAGGACGTTCCCCCCTCCCACGGCCGCGACCTGGGCCTGTTTCTCGCCGATCTCCCGCACTACGGCATCGCGCCTTTCCACAACGGCTCCATGGCCTCCTGGATACCCTCGGGGGCCGGCTTCGCGCTGGCGTTCAAGATGAAGCGTCAGCCGAACGTGTACATCGCCTTTACCGGCGACGGCGCCACGAGTCCCGGCGACTTCTACGAGGGTTTGAGCCTCGCCTCGATCCACAAGCTCCCGCTGGTGGTCGTGGTGGAGAACAATCAGTTCGCCTATTCGACTCCCATCGACAAACAGATGCCGGTGGCGAAGGTCTCGGACCGCGCGCCGGCGTTCAACGTGTACAGCGACCTCGCCTTTGGAAACGACCTGTTCGGCGTCATCCGGACCGCGAAGAAGGCGATCGCGCACGCCAGGAGCGGGAAGGGCCCCGCGCTCATCGAGTTCCTCACGTTCCGCGTCCGCGGTCACGGCGAGCACGACGACGCCTCTTACGTCTCCGAGGAAGGCCGGCGGTACTGGGAGGCTCGAGACCCGTTGAAGCTCTACCTCGCGTACCTCACGGGAAAGGGCGGCGTCGACAAGACGAAGATCGAAGCCGTCGACGTGGACTGCGCGGTCCTCGTCGACGAAGCCGTCCGCTACGCCGACGAGGTTCCGATGCCCAGGGCGGAGACGGTCACCGACCGCCTTTTCGCGCCCCGCTAGGTCAGCACTCCGAGGGCGAGCTCGGTTCCCGCCTCGGTCACCGTCACCCGGCGAAGCTGATTGCGAAGAGGCTCGGGCGAGGCCACGCCCACCCGCAGGTAGTTCCCGGTCAAACCCGTCCAGAGCCCGCTCTCGTCCTTCTGTTCGAAGAGCACGTCGACTCCTGTTCCGACGAACTTCTCCCCGAAGGCGCGCCGTTTCGACGCCGACAGATCCCGCAGGCGCTGGCTCCGCTCCTTGATTTCCCCGGTGGGAACGTGTCCCGAGAGCCTCGCCGCCCTGGTCCCGTAGCGCTTGGAGTAGCTGAACACGTGGAAATAGGCGAAGGGGATGCTCTCCAGGAGCCGGTAGGTCCGCTCGAACGACTCCTCGGTCTCCCCCGGGAAGCCGACGATCACATCGGTGCCGATTCCTGCGTCCGGCACCTCCTCGAGAACGCCGTCGAGGAAAGCGCGATAGCTCTCCGCGGTGTAGCGGCGGTTCATGCCCGCGAGAACGTCGGAGTCCGCGCTCTGGATCGGGACGTGAAGGTAATGGCAGAGCTTCTCCGAGCGGGCCATTCTCGAGACCAGGGAGCGCTCGATGGTCGTGGGCTCGATCGACGTGATACGGATGCGCCGGAGCCCCGGGATCTCCTCGAGCTTTTCCACCATGCCGTCGAAGGTCGTGCTCTCGTACTCGTAGCGGCCGATGTTGACGCCGGTGAGCACCAGCTCCTGGTAGCCCCGCTCCGCGAGCTCGCGCGCTTCCCTCAGGAGGTCGAAGAGCTTGCGGCTCCGCTCCCGTCCGCGGGTGAAGGGGATGATGCAGAAGGAGCAGAAGAAGTCGCAGCCGTCCTGGACCTTCAAGCTAGCCCGCGTCGTGTGGTAGCAGCCGGTGGCCGGTATCTCGAAGTCGGAGTCGTCGATGAGGTTCGAGTGGAGCACCACCGGATCGGGAAGCTTCCGCGGAGACTCGATGAGATCCGCGAACTTGTCCTTGTACTCGGTGCCCACGATCATGTCGATGCCCTCGATCTCGCGGAGCGCTTCGAGTCCGACCTGCGCGTAGCAGCCGGTGACCACCACGAAGGCGTCGGCCTGCCTCCGCAGAGCCTGGCGGATGGCGCTGCGGCAGCTCGCTTCTCCCCTCTCGGTGACCGAGCACGTATTGATGACCACCAGGTCCGACGGCTCTCCCCACTCGACGATGGAGTAGCCCTTCTTCTGGAACGCGCCCGCCCAGAGGGCCGCTTCCGTCTGGTTCAACCGGCAGCCGAGGGAATGGAACGACGCGGTGGGCACGCTATCTCCTTGAATCCGGAAGTATAGCAAAGCGCTTAAAGATCCGCGGGTCTCCGCCGATAACACCGGTGAGCCATGCGCATCCTGGTCGCCGAGGACGATCCCACGTCGCGGAGGCTCCTCGAGGTGACTCTGGCCCGCGACGGCTACCAGCCGGTGTCGGCGTCGGACGGAGACGAGGCCTGGGAGCGGCTCCATGACGCGGACGCGCCGCGCCTCGCCATCCTGGACTGGATGATGCCGGGGCGGGACGGCATCGAGATCTGCCGCCAAATCCGCGGCGAGCCGCGCTCCTCGTACGTTTACCTGCTCCTGGTGACTACCAAGACCCGGACCGCGGACATCATCCACGGCCTCGAGGCCGGAGCCGACGACTATCTCACCAAGCCCTACGACCCGCAGGAGCTCCGCTGCCGGATCAAGAGCGGCGAGCGGCTGCTCCGTCTCGAGGAAGCCCTGGCGGCGAAGGTGTCGGAGCTCTCGGATGCCCTGTCGCACGTGAAGCAGCTCCAGGGGCTCCTACCCATCTGCATGTTCTGCAAGAAGATTCGCGACGACTCCGACACCTGGCACCGGCTCGAGACGTATATCGAGAGGAACTCCGGGGCGCTCTTCAGCCACTCGCTTTGCGGCGACTGCCGGAGGGAGCACTACCCCGCGCCGGCGCTTACGGGGAATAGATCCTCCCGGTCTTTTTCCCGGCCGGGGGCGGGTCTCGCGCAACGCGTCCACAACTACCTCCGATTGTTCCGGAGTCGGCTCGCCCGAGGCGCGGCGAACGAGCGCCAGCACGTAACCGCAGGCCTCACAGGAGTCGACGTGCGACCGGACTCCGTCGGGGTCTCTCTCCAACTGCTCCAGCAGCCGCGCGGCGGTGAAATGAGACTCGTGCCCCATACTACCTGAGACGACGAAGCGAGATCGAATCCTCCCTCCGTTCCGCGATTTTTCGCTATCATGCCCCAACCGAATCGGAGGATACGCATGCGCCCGGCCGTTCTCGCTCTCTGTCTTCTCTCGCTTCTGCCGTTTGGCGACGCGAAAGCGCAATCCAGTCGGTCACGAACGAGACAGGAAAGAGAGTGGGACGTAAAGGCCGGCAAGATGGAGCGCTATCTCCTGCGCACGATGCGCAAGCACGGGGTCGACATGTGGATCCTCATGAGCCGGGAGAACCACCCCGACCCCATCCTCGATCTCTTCGGCGCCTACGGCGTTTCGGGCTGGTACGGCCACCGCAACGCCTACATCTTCCACGATGCGGGCCCGGGCGGCCTCGAGACCACGGTCATCGGGACCCATCTCAGCGACCACTTGAAGCGCTTCTACGGAACCATCGTCTCCTACGGAGAAGAAGGACTCGCCCATCACCTCGGGCCTTTCGTGCGCGAGCGGGATCCCAAGCAGATCGCGGTGAACCGGTCCCGGACCATTTCCATGGCCGACGGCCTCACCTCTTCGCTCGAGAGCTACCTGGTGGACGCCATTTCGCCCGTCTATGCCGGGAGACTCGTCTCCTCGGAGCCGATGGCCATCGACTACATCAGCTACCGCACCGACGAGGAGCTCGAGATCGAGCGCGAGGCGAGCTGGATCACGTACCACATCCTCCGGCGGGCGTTCTCGAACGAGGTCATCACTCCCGGGAAGACCACTCTCATGGACGTCCACTGGTGGATCGTCGACGAGTGGAAGAGCCAGGACCTGGAGTTCAACTTTCCTCCGGGGCTCGATATCCAGCGACAGGGGGTGGAGGAAAGGATCGAGGACCCTCTCGACCCCGTCATCCAACCCGGCGACCTCCTCCACGTGGACTTCGGCGTGCGGCTCATGGGACTCGTCACCGATCAGCAGAAAATGGCCTACGTGCTGCGCCCGGGCGAGACGGAAGCCCCCGAAGGACTGCGCAAATCCTTCGCCCAATCCCGGCGCCTCGGCGAGATCATTCTCGAGGAGCTCGAGCCCGGCGTCCTGGGCCACGTCGTCAAGGAACGATCGGAGGAGCGCGCCATCGGCGAAGGGATCCTCAACTCCGTCTATCCCCACGCGCAGGGAAACTGGGTTCACGACGCGGGAGCCTGGGGGAGCTTCGACTGGCCCGAGCGCTACGGGCAGCATCCGCGGGAGCCGGTCCGCCAGCGGGAGATCTGGTCCATCGAGTACTCGACGTCCCTCGATCTTCCCGAATGGGGAGACCAGCGCATCTCGATGCTGCGCGAGGAGGACGCCTGGGTGGACGAGAAAGGCGTGGTCCGCTATTTCGCCGGACCCCAGGAGGAGCTTTGGCTCATCCGCACGGAGCGCTGAAGCGACTCTCGGAGCTTCGCCGCGCCCCCGAGAGCGAGCAGCGAGAGCGCGGCTACGTCCACACTCTCCGCGAGATCCTTCAGCAGCCCGCGACCTGGGTCGAGACCGATGACCTCGTAGCTCGGAGCGGCGTTACTCTTTCCGGCGAAGGGCCCGTTCTTCTCACCGGCTCCGGAAGCTCGCACTTCATCGGCGAATCGCTCGAGCCGATTCTCGCGAGGTCCCTCCGCCGGCCCGTCCGGGCCGTGCCGGCCGGCGCTCTGCTGACCGACGGCCCCGGCTATGTCTTCGAGGGACCTCCGGGAACGCTCGTCTCTTTCGCGCGGTCCGGGGATAGTCCCGAGAGCTGCGGAGTCGTGGATTGGTTTCTCGAGCGGGCTCCCGAGTGGAGGCTGCTGCTTTTCACCTGCAACCGCGACGGGGCGCTCGCGACGCGCTACGGCGCGAGAGAGAACCTGTCCCTGATCCTGCTTCCCGATCGAACGAACGACCGCTCCCTGGTGATGACCTCGAGCTTCACGAACCTCTGGCTCGCGGGCCGGATCCTCGCAGGCTCGCGCCCCGACGTCTCTTCGATCGCGCGTCGGGCCGAATCGATCCTCGAGGAAGACGCGGCATTCCTTTCCGAGCTCGGCGCGGGCGCATTCCGGAATTGCGTCTACCTCGGAAGCGGCGCGGGCTACGGGGCGGCTCGCGAGGCCGCGCTCAAGATGCTGGAGATGACCGACGGGGAAGTGCCCACGTTCGCCGAGTCGTTCCTGGGTCTGAGGCATGGTCCGATGTGCGCGCTTCGGGAGACGTCTCTCCTGGTGGGTTTTCTCTCGGCGGCGGAGCCGCGGCGCTCCTACGAGCGGGACCTCTTGAACGAGCTCTCCGCCAAGGACGTCCGACCCCGGACGCTTCTCGTCGGACCGGGAGGCGACATCGACTTCGACCTGGGCGACGACGACAGCGCCGTCCTGTTCGTCGTCGTGGGGCAGATCCTCGGCTTCTTTCGCTCCCTCGCGCTCGGCCTCCGGCCCGACGCCCCCTCGGCCAAAGGGGTCATCTCCCGCGTCGTCCGGCCCTTCGAGATCCATTGAGCGGACCCGGAATTCTGGTGGCGGGAGAGATCAACGCCGATCTCGTTCTGCGGGAGGTCTCTCCGTTTCCGGCTCTCGGCCGGGAGGTGCTGGTCTCCGAATCCGACCTGGTGCTCGGGAGCGCGTCGGCGATCTGTGCCTCCGGAATCGCGCGCCTGGGAAACCGCGTGGTCTTTTGCGGCAAGGTCGGAGACGATCTCTTCGGCCGCTTCTGCCTCGAGGAGATGTCGCGCTCGGGGATCGAGCTCGATCATGTCGTCGTGGACCGCCGGACGACGACCGGGATCACGGTCTCGATCTCCTCGGGGCCCGAGCGAGCCCTCGTCACCTGTCTCGGCGCCATCGCCGAGTTCGCGGCCGAGGACGTTCCGGAGGCCGCGTTCGACGGCGCGTCGCATCTGCACGTCGCCGGTTTCTTTCTTCAGACGCGGCTTCGAGCGGGCCTTCCGGAGCTGTTCCGGCGGGCGCACCGGCGCGGGCTCACGACGTCGCTCGATTCCGGCCACGATCCCGAAGGAGAGTGGCGAGGCGGACTCCGCGAAGCTCTGAAGGAAGCCGATCTGTTCTTCCCCAACCAGGAGGAGATCCGCGCCATCAGCGGTCGAGGAGACCTGGGGGACGCGCTGCGAAGCTTCGGCCCGGTCCAGGTCGTGGCCAAGCTCGGCCCGGATGGCGCCGCCATCCTGGAGGAAGGCGAGCTTTTGAGAGTCCCCGCCCCGGCGGTCGAGGTAATCGACACGACGGGAGCGGGAGACTCCTTCGACGCGGGCTTTCTCCACGCCTGGCTGAGAAAGAGGCCGTTAGAGGAATGCCTCCGGTACGGCGTCGCGGCGGGAAGCCTCTCGACGCGCGCCCTGGGCGGGACGAAAGCTCAGCCCACGCTCGATGAGCTGGAGAGGTTGCTCGCGAATCGCTGACGGCTCACGGCTGTTCAAGTCCTTCGCCCCGGCGTCCGCGGCGCTCCCATCCGCTCCAGGGCTTCCGGCACGGAGCTCGAGTCCCTTCTTCACAGGGGCGGCATCATATACAATCCCCCCTTCCTGCCGAGGAGGTGCCTTCGTGACCCTTTCTCGTCGAAGCTTTCTCAAGAGCGCCGGGGCGCTCGGGGCGATCCTGCCCGCGCGGACCGAAGCGCGCTCCGTCGCCTCGCAGACCGACGTCTTCGCCACCCCCGCCACAATCGAACGGCGGAACGGAATCCCCTACCGCGCCTTCGGGAGCACCGGCGACAAGGTCTCGATTCTGGGAGTGGGCGGGTTCCACATCGGAGTCCCCGAAGAGTCGGAGGGGCTTTCACATCGTGCGAACGGCCATCGACGAAGGCGTCAACTTCCTGGACAACGCCTGGGAGTACAACGACGGGGAGAGCGAGCGCCGCATGGGAAAGGCCCTGCGCGACGGCTATCGCCGGAAGGCGTTCCTCATGACCAAGGGCTGCGCCCGCGACGCCCGGGGCGCCATGGCCCAGCTCGAGGAGAGCCTGACCCGACTGGGGACCGACGTCATCGACCTCTGGCAGTTTCACGAGTGCAACTACGACAACGACCCGGATCTCCTGTTCGCGAAGGACGGCGCGATTCACGCCGCCGTGAAAGCGAAGGAGCAGGGGAAGATTCGTTTCATCGGGTTCACGGGCCACAAGTCGCCCCACATTCACCTGAAGATGCTGGCGCAGGGGTTCGAGTGGGACGCTCTCCAGATGCCTCTGAACCTCTGCGACGCGCACTATCGGAGCTTCACCCGCGAAGTCCTTCCCCTCGCGATCGAACGGGGAATCGCGATCATCGCCATGAAGACCCAGGGAGGCGGCATGATCCCCGAGAAGGCCGGAGTGAGCCCGCACGAGTGTCTGCGCTACTCGATGAGTCTCAACGTCCCGGTGTGTCTTTCCGGCATGCGCAATCTCGACGAAGTCCGGCAGAACCTCGCGTTCACGAAAACCTTCGAGCCTCTGTCGACGGACGCGCGGAGCGCGCTCCTTCTGAAGGTGGAGCCGCTCGCGGGCGCGGGGGTCCTCGAGCGGTTCAAATCGACGCAGCGCTACGACTCCACCTATCACCAGCAGCAGCACGGATTTCAGTGACGAAATTGTCCGCGGGCTTGTTGATGTTTCGCCGCAGCCGGGGTCTCGAGCTCTTCCTCGTGCACCCCGGAGGTCCATTCTTTCGCAACAAGGACGAGGGAGCCTGGAGCATCCCCAAAGGCGAGGTCGAGGACGGCGCCGAGCCCCTCGCCGCCGCACTCCGGGAGTTCTCGGAGGAGACGGGCGCGGCCGCGCCCCAGGGCGAGCTCGTCCCGCTCGGCGAGATCCGACAAAAAGGCGGAAAGCGCGTCCTCGCCTGGGCGATCGAGGGCGACCTGGATCCCGCCGCGGTGAAGAGCAATTCCTTCGAGCTGGAATGGCCGCCGCGATCCGGCCGGAAACGAGAGTTCCCCGAGATCGATCGTGCGGAGTTCTTTCCGCCCGAGGTGGCGCGTCGAAAGCTCAACCCCGCCCAGGCGGAGCTGGTCGACCGTCTCGAGAGAAAACTCGGAGAGGGCGCGTAGCTCGTGCTGGAAGCACTCCTTCTCGCGCAGCTCCTGTCGCCGCGGCACGTGACCCCTGTGACGGAAGACCGTCTGAAGAGCCCCGAGCCGGAGAACTGGCTCATGTACCGCGGAAACTACGCTTCGTGGGGCTACAGCCCTCTCGACCAGATCCGCCGCGAGAACGTCTCGCGGCTTCTGCCGCTCTGGACGTTCTCGACGGGCGTCGGAGAGGGCCACCAGTCTCCCCCGATCGTGAACGACGGCGTCATGTACCTGACGACGCCCTGGCACCAGGTCCTCGCCCTCGACGCCCGGACCGGGGACCTGCTGTGGCGCTACCAGCGGGATCTCCCCGACGATCTCAAGGGCCTCCATCCCGCGAACCGCGGCGTCGCCCTGTACCTCGACAAGGTCTACATCGCGACTCTGGACGCGTTCGTCGTCGCCCTCGATGCCCGCAGCGGAGACCTCGTCTGGGAGAAGCCGGTCGAGGACTACAAGCTCGGCTACTACATGACTCTCGCCCCGCTCGTCGCCGAGGGGAACGTCATGGTCGGCGTCTCCGGGGGCGAGCTCGGCGTCCGCGGATTCGTCCAGGCTCTCGACGCGGTGACGGGGGAGACGGTGTGGAAGACCTTCACCGTCCCCGGCCCGGGGGAGCCCGGCCACGAGACCTGGACCGAAGAGGCGTGGCGCACCGGGGGTGCTCCCGTCTGGATCACCGGAAGCTACGATCCCGTGCTCGGACTCACCTACTGGGGCACGGGCAACGCGGCTCCCTGGATCGGCGACGCTCGCCCCGGGGACAACCTCTATTCGAGCTCGGTCATCGCTCTCGACGCCCAAACCGGCGCTCTCGCCGCGCACCACCAGTATCACTGGAACGACTCCTGGGATTGGGACGAAGTCGCGGCCCCGCTTCTCATCGACGTCGAGCGCAACGGCCGAACGTTCCCCGCTCTCGTTCACCCCGGCCGCAACGGCTACCTCTGGCTTCTCGAGCGGAGCGGCTCGAAGATCGCTTTCGTGGACGCCTGGCCGTTCGTTCACCAGGACGTATTCACGAGGATCGATCGAGCGACGGGCCGGCCCGAGTACGACGATTCGAGGAAGCCTTCGACCGGCGGGATTGCCACGTTCTGCCCCTCTCTCTGGGGGGGGAAGAACTGGACGCCCGCGGCGTACAGCCCGAAGACCCGCCTCCTGTACGTTCCCGCGAACGAGAACCTCTGCATGACGTGGGAAGGCGAGAAGGCGAAGTACGTTCCCGGGGAGCGCTACACCGGCACCACCGTCCGCCGGAACCGCGGTATGTCGGTTCGCGAAGGCGCGACCCACATCGGGGAGCTCCAGGCGTGGGATCCCGCGAGCGGACAGAGAGCCTGGACGCAGACCTTCGACGGGCCGAACTGGGGGCCGGTCCTGACCACCGCCGGAGGGCTGGTGTTCATGGGCGGAACCAGCGATCGATACTTCCGCGCGTTCGACGCCGGGACCGGCGAGATCCTCTGGAAACAACGCACCAACTCCGGAATCACCGGCGTTCCCACCTCGTACTCGGTGGACGGAATCCAGTACGTGGCGGTGCAGTCCGGCTGGGGAGTCGACGCCCAGAAGATGCAGGTTTCGCTCGATGGAGTGCGGGGGACATCCACTTTCGTTCCCCAGGGGGGAGTCCTCTGGGTGTTCGCGCTCGAAAAGGAGAAATGAGATGGCCTCGAATACCGAACGCTACCCGAGCTTCGCGTCGTTCTACGCCTTCTATCTCACCGAGCATCGGAACCCGACGTGTCGCAGGCTCCACTTCGCGGGTACGTTCCTCGTAATTTTCGCTCTTCTCGCCATCGTCGGTACAACGTCCTGGTCGCTTCTGTGGGTTCTCCCGGTCATCGGTTACAGCTTCGCCTGGGCCGGCCACTTCTTCTTCGAAAAGAACCGGCCCGCGACGTTTCAGCATCCGTTCTACAGCCTCATGGGCGACTTCCGGATGTTCTACGAGATCCTGACCGGACGTCTGGCGTTTTGATGCTTCAAAGGACCCCCAGGTTGCGGAGAAATTCATCTGCAATCTGCGCCGGGGCCGCCGACATCGTCAGGCCGCGGGGCCTCGGAGAGAGTCCCGGCATGGATCCACTCTAAACGAGGGCCGCTCCCGAGACCGCCCGGCAGGCGTAGAGTTTTCCCGCATTCCCGGTTTCACTCCGGTAGAGGGCCTCGACGTCGCGCAGGAATTCTCCGGCGGCGGAAGCACGGACGAGAGCGACCGCCGAACCTCCGAATCCTCCGCCCGTCATGCGCGCCCCCACCACGGCCGGATGACGCGAAGCGACGGCGACGATGGAATCGAGCGCGGGGCTCGAGACCTCGAAGAGATCCCGGAGACTCTCGTGCGATGCGCGCATCAGAGCACCGATGAGGCCCTCGTCGCCGCGTCTCAGCGCAGCGGCCATCTCGAGCGTCCTCGCGTTCTCCTCCACCACGTGGAGCGCCCGCCGTCGAAGCGTACCCTCGAGCCTCCCGGCCGCTTCCCGCGTGGCGTCGCGAAGCGCGCTCACGCCGAGGCGGGCGGCCGCTTCTTCGCAGCTCTTCCGCCGCTCTTCGTAGGCGCTCGAGGCGAGAGCCCGCCTCGTGCCGGTATCCATCACCACGACCAGGAGCGAGCCCGGAATCGGGACCGACTCGAAGCGAAGGCTCCTGCAGTCGAGGAGCATCGCGCATCCCTCCTGCGAGAGCGCGGACGCCATCTGGTCCATGATCCCGCAGGGCATTCCCACGAACTCGTTCTCCGCCCGCTGGGCGAGACGGGCCGCGGTCGCCGGATCCCAGGGCGCCGAAGCGAGCTCGAATATCGCGCGGGAAACGGCGAGCTCGAGCGCGGCGGAGGACGAAAGCCCGGCGCCGATGGGAACGTCCCCCCCGACGACGAAGTCCATTCCCGGGATCTCGAGGCCGATCTCACGGTGCGCCCGGACGACTCCGGCAACGTAGTCGAGCCACGTTCCCGACGGCGAGAGGTCGAAGAGAGCCATCGACCGCTCCCCTTCTTCGGCTAACGAGTAGCCTCGAAGGATCCCATCGGCGTTGGCGGCGAACGCAACCCGCGCGAATCGATCGATGGCCACGGGAAAGACGTAGCCGTCGCTGTAGTCCGTATGCTCGCCGATGAGATTGACTCTCCCGGGGGCGAAGGCGAGCCTCGGCTCGCCCCGGTAGCGGGCGCGAAACGTCCGAAGGACTTCTTCCTCGTTCTTCTCCATCACGGAACGATGGCGCGCAGACGCTCCGCGGCCTCCTCCGCCGTGAAGTCGCGCTGGGGCTCGGCCGCGAGCTCGTATCCGACGAGGAACTTCCTCACCGAGGCGGATCGAAGGAGCGGCGGAAGAAAAACGGCGTGCAGCCGGAAGCCCCGCTGGTCTCCCCCATCGCGGGGCCGCTCGTACCAGGCCATGGAGTAGGGAAACGGCGACCGGAACACATTGTCGTAGCGCCGGACCGTTCGACCGATGAGCCGCGCCAGATCCGACCGCTCCTCGGAACCCAGCTCGGCGAGCGATCCGACCAGCCGCTTCGGAACGAGCATCGTCTCGAACGGCCAGACGGCCCAGAACGGGACCAACTGGACCCATCGGTCCGTCTCCTCGACGATGCGCTCCCGCCGCCGATGCTCCTCTTCGAGGTAATCGCCCAGGAGATCGCTCGATCGCTCCTCATGGTACGAGCGCAGGCGCGCCGCCTTTCGCCGGGGAATCGTGGGCACGTGCGCGACGGCCCAGATCTGTCCGTGGGGATGAGGATTGCTCGCCCCCATGAGGACGCCCCGGTTCTCGAAGATCTGGACGTAGGCCGCGCCTTCCGTCGTGAGCCGATCCGACTCCGAGGCCCAGGCGTCGATCACCGCCTCGACGGCGCCGGGAGCGAGCGACCCCAGATGACGGTCGTGCTTCTCGGAGAATGCGATCACCCGACAACGCCCGCGCTCCGGGGCCGCGATCAGGAGCGGATGGGGATCCGCTTCGAAGGGAGCGTCGTTCTCCGACAAGGCGGGATAGTCGTTGTCGAAGAGAAATACGCCGCGGTAATCGGGATTGCGCACGCCCCCGGCGCGGGGATTCCGCGGACAGAGGTAACAGTCGGCATCGTGCGGCGGCAGCGTGGCTTTCGAGACGTCTTCGCGATCGCCGAGCCAGGGCCGCTTCAATCGCCCGGGCGAGCACAGGACCCATTCATCCAGAAGCGGGTTGTATCGCCGGTGCGACGCGCGCTCCATCTCCATGGCCGTCGAGCCTAAACCCTTGTCGTCCGCGAATCCAGTTGTTACCCTGGATCGAATGCGGCTGGTCACTCGGGGAAATCTGGACGGTCTCACCTGCGGGGTGCTCCTCGACCAAGCCGAGCCGGTCGACAAGATCGAGCTCATCCACCCGCAGGACATCACCGACGACAAGTTCCAGGTCGAGCCCACGGACATCCTGGCGAACGTCCCCTATCACCGGAACTGCGCGAAGTGGTTCGACCATCACTCCCACACCCGGACCTACGAGCGTCCCCCCGCGCAGTTCGAGGGTCGCTACGGCCTGGCGCCCTCGACCGCCCGGCTGGTCTACGACTACTACCTCTGGGACAACCCCGGATTCAACGCCTATGAGGAACTGGTCCGCGAGACCGACCGCTACGACGGCGCCGGACTCACGATGGACGACGTGCTCAACCCCCGGGACTACATCCTTCTCGGGTTCACCCTCGATCCAAGGACCGGTCTCGGCCCGTTCCAGGATTACTTCATGAAGCTCTTCGACGTGCTGCGGGACGGGACCATCGAGGACGTACTGGAGCTTCCAGAGCTCAAGGAGCGTAAACGCCGGATGGACGAGGGGCGCGAGCCCTATCTCGCGGCGACGAGGAAGTACTCGCGGCTGGTGGGCCGCGTTCTCGTGACCGACCTCCGCGACGCGCCGCCGCTGCCGGCCGGCAACCGCTTCCTGGTCTATACCCACTATCCCGAAGCGAACGTCTGGCTCCGGATCGCCTGGGGGCCCAAACGGGAGTTCCTCGTCGCCACCGTCGGCCACAACATCTTCAACCGCACCTGTCGGGTGCACGTCGGCGGCCTCCTCGCCAAGTACGGCGGCGGCGGCCATCGGGGCGCGGGAGCGACTCCCATCGGAGTCGAGAACGCGGAGCAGATCATCGAAGAGTTGATCGAAAGGCTCAGCGAGCCGAGGGTTCCGGCCGCACCCTGAGGGTCAGGCCTTCGACGGCCTCGACCCTCACTTCGTCGCCCGCCTCGACGGGGCCAACGCCCGCCACCACCTCCGCGAGCCAGAGCTCGCCGCGAATCTCCACGTATCCCTTCGGACGGAGCGGCTCCTGAGCCGTCCCCAACCGGCCCACGAGGTGATCCGAAGGGGGCTCGACGCGGAACCGATAGTGATTCTTGAGAATCGGATAGATCGCCCAATCCTTCAGGAACCAGGCGATGAAGACGACAATCGCCCAGAACGGAGAGAGCCCGAGGTAGCGGTTCGCTCCGACGAGGGCGACGATGAGAACTCCCCAGCCGGGAACCTGCAGGAGCCAGTAGCGCCAGAAGACCGTCATCGTCTCTCGCGCCTGCGGCCCTCTAGTGGAACTTGTACCGGGACGTCTCCTCCGCTTCGATCGGATAGACGTCGGTGTCGATCGGGGAACGACCGAATCCCGAGCTGTAGACGCGAATGCGCCTCTCCTCGATTCCGCGGCGGAAGCGGCTCATAAGCATCGACTTGACCCGGTCTCGAATCCCTCGAATGAGAAGGAGGAAGCCCAGGGCATCGGTCAGCACTCCAGGGGTGATCAGCAGCACCGCGGCAATGAGGATCAGGATTCCGTCCACGATCGGGCCCGCGGGAAGCTCGCCCCGCTGCATCTGCGCCTGAGCGGCCCGGAGCGCTCCGAGCCCTTGCCGCCGCGCCAGAAACGCGCCCAGGAATCCCGTGAGCGCCAGGAGCAGCAGCGTCGGCACGGTCCCCAGGCGGCTTCCGAGCTCGATCAGGATCGCGAGCTCGAGCGCGGGGATCAGGATGAACATCAGAAGCAGGATTCGCATGGCGCTATTATAGACGTGATGAAACACGCGGGCCTCGCGATCTCGCTTGCATTGCTGCTCGCCGGGTGCGAGAAGAGCACCGACCCGTCGGTGGTTCGACAGGAAGCCCGGGTCACTGATGTGAGCGTTCAGATCCTGGAGTCCTTCCCCGTCCAGGCCCGCGCCGTCGTCCACGGCGAGCTTCCGGATGGCTGCACCACCATCGACTCGATCGAGCAGTCCCGGGAAGGAAACGAGTTCCGGGTGCACATCGTCACCGCCCGGCCCGCCGACGCTATCTGCACCCAGGTCCTGGTTCTCTTCGAGGAGACGATTCCGCTCGAGGTGCGCGGCTTGGGTGCGGGAGAGTATCGCGTCGTCGCCAACGGAGTCGCCGCCACGTTCCGCCTCGAGCCTTGAGGTCGATAACGGCTGACCGTAGCACGCCCTCCTCGCTCGCCTTCACCCGCGACTGCGGCACCCCGCTAGTTTCAATTTGCGACGACCCGCGAAAAAGGCCGTGGGGAAACCCCGTCGGCCGGAGAGGCCGCGCCTCGCGGCGGCAGCCAAACCCTTGCGGGGGAAGCAGGTTCGCTCATCGAGCCATCTCTCACATCTGGCCTGATCGTTGCAACGTCCACTGAGGGCGGGCATCCCCCTAGACGCCTGCTTCGAAGACAATGTCCAAAGCTCTGCTCCGGCACCTCATCCCCTGGGCGGCCGCATCCGTCGCACTCGTAGTGGTTGCGTCCCTTCTCGGCGGCCGCCTCCCGCTCGGGGGCACGATTGCCACCGCCATCGCCGGCGCTTTGGGATCCCTCGCGCTCTCGGCCCTCGCGCTTCGACGGCACGTATTGACCCCGCTCTCGACCATGGTCGCTGTCATCGCCGAGCTTCGCGGTCGAATCGGACCGCTGCCTTCGGAGCTCCCGATCCACCGGAGCGACGAGGTGGGCGCGCTCGCGCGGGAAGTGGCGCTGCTCGCGGGTGAGCGCAACGCCTCCGAGCTCCTCCGCCTGGAGAACGACTCCCGGATCGCCGCCCTGAACGACGCCATCAGCGACGCCATCTTCCGCATCGACCGCGACGGCGTGATCCTGAGCTTCCAGCCGCCCCGGGACGCGCCGTTTTTTCTGAACGCGGAGCCCGCCGTCGGCCGCAAGCTCGGTGAAATCTTCCCCGAAAGCGTGACCGACCGCTCGATCGACGCTCTGGCGAGCGTATTCGTGAGCGACGCGCCGCAGCAGTTCGACTTTCAGCTCGAGCTTCAGGAGGAGACCCGGAGCTACCAGGCGCGGTTCGCGCGGGCGAGCCAGAACGAGGTCCTCGCCATCGTGCGCGACATGACCCGGGTGAGGAAGACGGCGAGCACCCGCGCGCGGCTCAACACCATCCTCGACGCCACGCTCGACCCGGTGGTCACCGTCACCGCCGACGGCGAGATCCGCTACATCAATCCTGCGGGGCGAGTGCTCCTCGGGATCCAGGAGCCGCGGCGGTTCGGCCTCAGGCTCACCGACTTCCTCCCGGAGTGGGCCCAGCAGCAGATTTTCAAGACCGCCATTCCCACCGCCATCGAGGAGGGCGAATGGCACGGCGAGTCGGCGCTGCTCACCAACGAGGAAGTGGAGATTCCCATCGCCGTCACCGCCGTTCCTCACAAGACGGAGGAGGGCGAGGTGGACCTCCTGTCGTTCATCGCCCGCGATCAGTCGGAGCGCAAGCGATTCGACGATCACCTGTCGTTCCTCGCGGACCACGACCCCTTGACCTCGCTCTACACCCGCAAGCGCTTCGTCGAGGAGCTGGGCCGCGAGATCGCCCGCTCTCACCGCTCGGGGGCCGCGGGGGCGGTGGTGCTCATCGACCTGGACGATTTCAAGTACGTGAACGACACCCAGGGGCACCGCAACGGCGACCGGCTCCTCACGAGCCTCGCGCACGTTCTTCGCCAGACCGTGCGGGCGAACGACCTCCTCGCGCGGCTCGACGGCGACGAGTTCGCCGTCCTGGTCACCGAGACCCAGCCCAGCCGTGTGGACTTCGTCGTCGAGCGCCTGTTGAAGGCCGTCCGCAATCATTTCGTCCACGTGGGCGAGCAGCCGATCGGCGTCACCGCGAGCGCGGGCATCGCGTTCTTCCCCGAGCAGGGCGCGAGCGCCGAGGAGGTTCTCTCCCGCGCGGACCAGGCGCTCGACCGGGCGAAGCGCCAGGGACGCGATCAGTTCGCGATGTTCAAGCAGGACGACAAGTGGCAGGCGCAGGTGGACTCGCGCCTCTCCGGCGAGAAACTCATCCGCGAGGCGCTGGCCCGCGGCCGCTTCGTCCTCCACGCCCAGCCCATCCTGGACCTCAGGAGCAACGAGGTGGTGCAGTACGAGCTCCTGATCCGGATGCTGGACGAGCAGAACCAGCTGGTTCCCCCCGCCTCGTTCCTGTACACCGCGGAGCGCTTCGGTCTCATCCGATCGATCGATCGCTGGGTGGTCCGACAGGCAATCCGGCTCATCAGCGAGCAGCGCGCCCTGGGGAACTACGTCCGCCTCTCGGTGAACCTTTCCGCGAAATCGGTCGGGGATCTCGAGCTCACCACGCACATCGAGAAGGAGCTCGCGGAGGGCGGAGTCGAACCGGGCCAGCTGACGATCGAGATCACCGAGACGACGACCGTCAACGACGCCGAGCGCTCCAAGATTTTCGCCATCGCCATGAAGCAGATCGGCTGCCGGCTCGCGCTCGACGACTTCGGGGTGGGATTCAACACCATGCAGACGTTGAAGCACCTCCCCGTCGACTACTTGAAGATCGACGGCAGCTTCATCCGGGACCTGCCCAGCAACAAGGTCGACCAGCACCTGGTCCGGGCGATGGTCGAAGTGGCTCGGGCGCTCAAGAAGCGAACCGTGGCCGAGTTCGTATCGAGCGCCGAGATCCTGAAAGTCGTGCGGGATTCCGGCGTCGACTTCGCCCAGGGGTTCTTCATCGGCAAGCCCGACGCCGTGGAGAAGCTCCTCCCGGGCAGTCCCCAGCGCGCCACCCCCTGAACCGCCTGACCGGCCGAATCGTTTCTCCCTGGCGACGGAAACGATTTCAGCGGACAATGGACTCGATGCAACGTCTCGCGCCGGCGTTCCTGTTGATGATTGCCCCCGCGTTCCACGGCGCCGCCGCGGCCCAGGAGCCGGATGCGGACTTTCTCTTCGGGAAGCCACGGGGCTCGCTGACCGCGCGGGGCGGCTGGCAGATGGCTTCGGCCTCGAGCGACATCTACGATTTTTTCGGTGAAGAGCTCACCATCGAGAAGAGCGACTTCGATTCGTTCGTGTTCGGAGCGGACGGGAGCTTCGCGATCGCGAGCCGGGTCGATCTGGTCGCGGGGTTCGAGATCAGCAAGGCGAGCGTGGACTCGGAGTACCGGGATTTCGTGGACGACAACGACCTCCCCATCCTCCAGGAAACGGGGCTCACGATAGTGCCCGTGACCCTGAGCGCGAAGCTGTACCTGACCCCCCGGGGCCGCGAGGTCAGCCGCTACGCATACGTTCCCGCGAAGGTCCGCGCCTACGTCGGGGGCGGGGGCGGCTTCGTCTGGTACGAGCTCGAGCAGGCGGGAGACTTCGTCGATTTCGTCGACCTGACGATCTTTACCTCCGGCTTCCATTCCTCCGGCTGGGGCTCCGTCGCCCAGGCGTTCGGCGGGGTCGAGGTGAACCTGACTCCGAGGTGGTTTTTGTCGGTGGAAGGGCGTTATCTTTGGAGCGACGCCGATCTGAGCGGCGACTTCCTGGACTTCGAGCCCATCGATCTCTCGGGCGCGAGGATCGGCGCCGGCATCGGTTTTACTTTTTAGTACCCTCGAAAGGAGGTTCGCGATGTTCTCCCTATGGCTCGCGGGCGCACTGCTGATGGCGCCGTCGTCTGACGCGCGCTGGACTCCCTTTCTCGGCTGCTTCCGCCTCATCGAAGACGAGGTGAGACAACCGCTCCTCGGCGATCCCGAGGAGCAGGGGGCGGAGCCGGCCGAGCCAGCCGAGGAAGACCGGCCGTCGGGCCTCGTCTGCCTCGCTCCCGAGGGCGACGGGGTACGCCTCCAGACGTTCTCCGGGGACGAAGCCTTTCTCGAGGAGATCCTCACCGCCGACGGACAGAAGCACGACAGCGCTCTGGGAAAGTGCCGGGGATGGCAGCAACTCGACTGGTCGAAGGACGCCGCGGTCCTCTTCACCCGCTCGGAGCTGTTGTGCGACGAGGGTCGAACCCGCTCCATCACCGGCGTAAGCATGCTCATCGACGGCTCCACCTGGGTCGAGCTCCAGTCGATAGGGAGCGGAGACGGCCGCGCGGTGCTGACCCGCCGCTTTCGCGCGGCGAGCGAGGAAGTGACCCGGCTCCGAATTCCCTCTCTCACCGAGGAGCAGTACCGCGAGGCGGTCGAGGCCCGCTTCCGGACGGCTACGGCGCCGATGAGCATCGAGGACGTGATCGAAGCCTCGGCTCGCGTGGCGCCCGAAGTGCTGGAAGCGATGCTGCTCGAGCGCGGCGGACGCTTTCCTCTCGATGGCAAGAGCCTGGTGCGTCTTTCCGAAGCCTCGGTTCCGCCGAGCGTCATCGATCTGATGGTGGCGCTCTCCTTCCCCGACGAGTTCGCCGTCGAGCGGGCATCGGGAGGAGGCGGCGGCGGAATGGGCTGGGGCTACGCGGGCTACGACCCGTTCTTCGACTCCGCCTTCGCCTACCCGTACTACTTCGCGCCCTTCGGCTACTACTACTGGTACGCGCCGTGGAACCCGATTTACGTTGTGCCTCCCGTGGATTCTCCGGGCGGCGCAACCGTGGGACGAGCCGTCGAAGGCCGGGGATATACGCGCGTCACCCGCGTGGAGCCCGCCGACGGCGAGAGACGCGCGAGGCCCCGCGGAGAATCCGGCGGGAGCGACTCCGGCAACTCCAGCGGATCCTCGAGCTCGAGCGGAAGCGTTTCCCGCCAGGGGTATTCGCGCAGCGGAGGCTCCCAAGGGGGCGCGGCGAAGCCGAAGAAACAGTAGTTTCCTCGAGCCGTGCCGGCGACCGATGCTGGCACGGCTCTTGCTGGTTCAGTTCCCCATCGTATCCCCGACGCACCGCCCTCATTCACGAGAAGAGAGGAAGGTGCGTCATGACGCTCCGACTCACCGCAATCGCCGTTCTGCTTTCGGCTCTCGGTCCCCTGGCAGGCATCACGCTCGATCCCGACGAGCGGGACGACTCCGTTCCGATGCTCGCCGACGACGGGGCCGCGTATCTGGTTGAGCCCGGGGAGAGTCTGGGCTCGGCCATGAGCCGCAGTGCGCTCCATACTTCCCACGCCGCTCAAACCGAGGGCGAGCAAGGGGCCTGCGTTCCCGAGCCCATGGAGGACAAGCCCGAAGGGGCGGTCTCCTGCAAATGCTATGAAGTGACGAAATGCAACGGGAGCGAGTCGCACCAATGCAGGAGGCATTGCCGCAAAGACCTCTGCCAATGCTGCGACATCTGAGGCGGTTTCCCCTCGCCGGCTGAGGTCGATTCAACCCGCCCGGGCGCCGTTCGGAACCGGCGCCTCGGGGACGGCGAGACGAGCAACGATGCCGTCGGCGTAGCCGATGTCGAAGAGCATCGCTTCCGAGACGATGCCCTTCATCCGCCTCGGCTCGAGGTTCACCACGAAGAGCGCCTGCTTTCCCTCGATCTCGCTCGGGTTCGCACGCTCTTTCTTCAGGCCGGCGACGACGGTGCGTTTGTGGTCTCCGAAGTCGACCACCAGCTTGACCAGGGCGTCGGATGCGGGGACGTCTTCGACGGACTCGATGGTGCCCACGCGAACGTCGATCTTCTCCAGATCGCTCATCGAGATCGTCGGCTTGACGGAAGCGGTCTCCATGATCGCGAATCACTCCATCCGCAAGGCATCTACCGGATTCGTCGCCCCGGCGCGGCGCGCGGGGAAGTAGCAGGCGGCGAACGTCACCACGACGAACAGGATCGAAACGACACCGTAAGTGAACGGATCCCAGGGCCGGGTCTCGAAGAGGAGATTCGAGAAGAGCCGGGCCAGAGCGAGCGCGCCGGCGAACCCGGCGGCGAGGCCGAGGGCCACCCACCGGAGTCCGTCGCCGAAGACGAGGCGCGAAAGGCTCTGGGGGCTCGCTCCCACCGCCGCTCGCAGGCCGAGCTCGCGGAATCTCTGCCGCACTCCGTAGGCCATCACGCCGTAGAGACCGAGAGACGCGAG
This sequence comes from uncultured Acidobacteriota bacterium, assembly GCA_963716925.1. GTDB lineage: Bacteria > Acidobacteriota > Vicinamibacteria > Marinacidobacterales > SMYC01 > DAISKN01. The sequence continues at coordinate 847,040 of CAVQUX010000010.1, forward strand.
CGCGGTGCCGAGGACCGCAAGGAGCAGCGCCACCGACGTGGCCGTGCGCTCGGCTCCCACGACCGCGGATACGTGCGGCTCGAGCTCGTAGACCTCTCCCGGAGCGACCTCGGGGTAGAGGTCTCTCACCACCCGCCGGATCTCGGAGCCCACGCCGGCAGCATCCCCCCGCGTGCGGATCACGAGGTTCAGCAGGATCCCCGATTCGCCCGCCTGCTCGTAGGGAACGTACCAGACGGGACGATCGATGCGGAAGTTGTAGCGGTCCTCCTTGACGTCCTCGACGACCCCGACGATCGTCCACTGAGCCGATTCGTCGGCGACATCGTCAGGATGGCCGATCCTTCTTCCGATGGGATCGGCGTCCCCGAGAGCGCGCCGTGCCAGCTCCCGGCTCACGATGGCGACTTTCTCGACGCCGGCCCGGTCCTGCGAGCCTGGAACGTCCGGCCGCGGACGAGACTCACCCCCAGCGCCTCGAGGTACCCCGGGCTCACCGCTCGGTACGCGGCCCAGGGCACTTCGCCGGGCTCGGGAGGCGGCGTCCCCTGGATGACGTAGCGCTTGTCCCAGGTCCCGAGCCTCAGGGGAACGTCGGTCGTGGTGCCCGCGGCGACGACGCCGGGCATCGATCGAACTCGTCAGAAGAACGCGTTCGGAAAACGCCGCGCGATCGCTCTGCTCGGGAACTCGCTCGGCGGCAACGTGAACTCGGCGCTCACCATCGACTCGGGTCGGAAGCCCAGATCGAGCCGAGTGAGCTGCGCGAGGCTTCGAACCAGGAGCCCGGCGCCGACCAGCAGCATCGCCGAGACCGCCACTTCGGCCACCACCAGCAGACGCGACAGTCTCGCCTGCGAGCGGGCAGCACCGCCGCGGCCGCCGCTGCGGAGGGCGTCCCCCGGGTCGCGCCCCAGGACCGCGAGAAGAGGAAGCGTTCCGAAGAGAAAAGCAGTGAGAAGGCTCGCGCCGAAAGCGAGCCCGAGGACCCCGCCGTCGACTTCGATGGAGCGGAAGAAGTTGGTATAGGCCCCTTCGTGAATGGGGCTCGAGGCCATGAAGGCGGGGACGATCGCGAGCGCCACCGCGGAGCCGAGAACGCCGGCTCCGAGAGCGAGAAGCAGGCCTTCGAGGAAGAGCTGGCGAAAGATGTCCGCCCGGCTCGCGCCGAGCGCGGACGAGAGCGCGATCTCCCTCTCCTGCTCGAGGCACCGCGCGAGGAACAAATGCGCCCCGTTGACGCAGGCGATGATCAGGAGAAGCGAGACCGCGCCCGCGAGGGCGTAGATCAAGGTCCGCATGCTTCCCTGGACGTCGCCGAGCAGGAGATCGCGGAACGGGATGAGGGCCACGCTCCAGCCGGTGTTGGACCTCGGGAACTCCGCCGCGATGTCCCGCGCGATCGCCACGAGCTCGGCCTCGGCCCGCGCCAGGCTGGCGCCGTCCTCGAGCCGCCCCACCATCATGTAGGAATGAGACGTCTGATCGTCGAGCGGGAGTCTCCCGAAATCGAGCTCGAGCGGAAGCCAGAGCTCGGTCTTCGAAGGGAGATCGAATCTCTCGGGCAGGATGCCCACGACGGTGCGAGTCTCGCCGTTGACGCGGAGAACCTGCCCCACCACCGACGTCGCGGCGTCGAACCGCCTCGTCCAGAGCCCGTGGCTCATGAGGAGGGCCCTCGGGCCAGAGGAGCGCTCCTCCTCGGGGGCGAACAGCCTTCCCGACAGAGCCTCGACCCCGAGCGTCTCGAAGTAGGCGGTCGACGCCTGAGCGGCACGCACGCGCTCCGCACGCTCCCCCCCGTGAGATTCACGGAGTTCCCATCCAGCGTCCTGGCGATGCCGAGACTCCGAAAAGACCGGCTGCGCGCGCGGTAAGCCTCGGTCTCGATCGGGGAAACGCCGAAAGGCTCGACCCCTTCGCGCATCGCCATGAAGAACACCACGCGGTCGAGGTCCTCGACCGATGCCGACTCGAAGAACAGCGTATTGATGACGCTTCCGATGGCGGTCGTGGCGCCGATTCCGAGAGAGAGGCAGAGAAGCGTCGTGAGCGAGAAGACCGGCCGCCTCGCGAGCTTTCGCAGCGCGAGCGTCATTTCATTCATCCAAGGGGACCCCGCGAGGCGCGAGAATAACACAGCGGCCGAATATTTGTCCGACGCCGACCCGCGTGATTTAAACTCCAGGCCACTTGAGAACCGAGGGGCGCTGGGAGGAGAGGTGGCACCCTCTGCGGGAAGAGTGGGTCATCATCGCGGCCCACCGGCAGGATCGCCCCTGGACAGGCGAGACCCTTCCCGGCGGGGCTCCCGAGCTTCCCGATCACCAGGAGGGCTGCTATCTCTGCCCGGGAAACCTGCGCAGCAGCGGGGCCCGTAACCCGAATTACTCTTCGACCTTCGTCTTCGACAACGACCACCCCTGCGTCGCCGGAAACGCGCCTCTCTCGCAAGGAGCGCCCTCCGGGTATCTATCGCGTTCGCCCGGCGACGGGAGTCGCCCGGGTGGTCTGCTTCTCTCCCCGCCACAATCTGACCCTCGCGGAGATGGCCCCCGGGGATGCGCAGCGGGTCGTCGCCGCCTGGCAACGGGAGCAGGTGGATCTCGGCGGGCGGCCGGAGGTGGAGCACGTGCTCATCTTCGAGAACAAGGGAAGCGCCGTCGGGGTATCGAATCCGCACCCTCATGGGCAGATCTACGCGACGAACTTCGTCTTCAAGACCATCGAGAACGAGGCCAGGGTCTCGGAGCGGCACCATCGGGAGACCGGGCGGGTCCTGTTCCAGGAGGTGATCGACGCCGAGACGGAGGACGGGCGCCGGATCCTCTACGAGAACGAGACCGCGATCGCCTTCGTCCCGTACTTCGCTCGGTACGCCTACGAGGTGTTCGTCGCGCCGAAGCGGACCCACCCCTCCGTCGCGAGCCTCTCCGATGCCGAGGTCGTCGACTTCACCGCGGCGCTCCAACGAGTCCTCACGAAGTACGACAACCTGTGGCGGATGAGCTTTCCGTACGTGATGCCCCTCCATCAGGCGCCGACGGACGGCTCCGACTATCGCGGGTTCCATTTTCACGTGGAGCTCCATCCTCCGCTTCGAAAGCCGAACCTGCTGAAATACCTCGCCGGCCCGGAGATCGGCGGCGGGAGCTTCCTCTCCGATACCGTTCCCGAGGAGAAAGCGCGGGAGCTCCAGGAGCTCCCCGACGTTCACTATCGTCGGCCGGAGACTTCATGAGAGCGGCGGATCTGCTCGAGCCCATTCGGCGGCTTCACGAGCGCATCCGGGACTCCGTCGTCTCGGCCCTCGAGCGCTCGGACATCGAGGAGATGTCGCGGGTGGCGAAGGACGAGGACGGCGACACGCTCTACGCCGTCGATCGCGTGAGCGAGGAAGTCATCGTCGACTACTTTTCCGAGCTCTCGCTCGAGAAACCGGTGATCCTCGTCGCCGAGGGCCTCGAGAACGGCGGACGGACGGTCATTCCCGACGGCGCGTCGGAAGAGGAAGCGGCGTTTCGCATCCTGATGGATCCGATCGACGGCACCCGAGGGTTGATGTATCAGAAGCGAAGCGCCTGGATCCTCACCGGCGTCGCGCCGAACCGGGGTCCTTCGACGACGCTCGCCGACGTCGAGCTCGCCGTCCAGACGGAGATCCCGCTCCTGAAGCAGCATCTGTCCGATACGCTCTGGGCGGTCGCGGGAGAGGGCGCCCGCGCCGAACGGCGCAATCGATTGACGGGAGAGAGCCGCCCGCTCTTCCTCGGGCCTTCGCGCGCCCGGACCATCGAGCACGGCTTCGCCATGATCTCGCGCTTCTTTCCCGGGGCGCGCGAGGAGCTCGCGGCCATCGACGAGGAGATCGTCCGCGGGGCGCTCGGCCCGCCGCGCGAGGGAAAGGCCCAGTGCTTCGAGGATCAGTACATCTCGAGCGGAGGGCAGCTCTACGAGCTCCTGTCCGGGCACGACCGCTTCGTCGCGGATCTGAGGCCGCTGCTTTCACCCGTCGCCGAGGCCCGCGGCTTCCCTCTCGGCATCTGCGCTCATCCCTACGATCTCTCGACGGAGCTCATCGCGCGCGAGCTCGGAGTCCTCGTCACCGACGAGCGAGGACGGAAGCTGTCGTGCCCCCTCGACCTGGAGTCGAACGTCACCTGGGTCGGATATGCCAACGAAGCCATTCGCGCGCAGATCCAGCCCCTTTTGCGGGAGGCTCTGATTCGGCGGGGACTTCTTTGATCGAAAGAAGCGCTCCAGGCCGGCTCGACGTCATGGGCGGGATCGCGGATTACTCCGGGTCGCTGGTTCTCGAGCTCCCCCTTCGAGAGGCGACCCGGGTGTCGGTCGAGCGGGAGGAGTCGAGAACCCTGAGCTTCGCGAGCGAGCGGCTCGCGGGTGGGCTCTCGACGTTCACGATGCCTCTCGAGGAGCTCCCTCGGAGCTACGAGGAGGCACGGTCGTACTTTCGACGGGATTCCTCGCGGGCCTGGGCGGCCTACGTCGCGGGAGCCTTCGTGGTCCTGACGCGCGAAAAGGGAATCGCCTTTCGAGACGGGGCTCGCATCGGAATCCAGTCGACCGTCCCCGAGGGCAAGGGGGTTGCTTCCTCGGCGTCCCTCGAAGTCGCGACGATGATGGCTCTCGATGCCGCCTACGAGTTGGGTTTGGCCCCCAAGGAAGTCGCGCTCCTCTGCCAGAAGGTCGAGAACGCCGTGGTCGGCGCTCCCTGCGGCGTCATGGACCAGATGACCGCGGTCTTCGGCGAAGAGGATCGACTCCTCGCTCTTCTCTGTCAGCCGGCGGAGATCCGCGGCAACGTCGAGATTCCTCAGAGCTCTCGCTTCTGGGGCATCGACTCCGGAATCGCCCATCAGGTCTCGGGCGCGGACTACGCCTCCGTCCGCGTAGGAGCCTTCATGGGGTATCGCATGCTGAAGGAGTGGTCCGGGACCGATTGGGGCGGCTACCTCGCGAACCTGTCCCCCTCGGAGCTGGAGGAGGAGTACCTCGATCGACTTCCGGAGGCGATCCTCGGACGCGAGTTTCTCGAGCGCTACGGCACAACGGGAGACGGCGCCACCACGGTCGACCACGGGAGGGTCTATCCGGTGAGGCGCCCGACCGCTCACCCGGTTTACGAACATGCCCGGGTGCAAGCGTTCGCGCGGCTTCTCGAGAGCGACACCGGCAACAACGGTCCCGCGCTCGGGGAACTGATGTACCGGTCCCACGAGAGCTACTCCGCCTGCGGGCTCGGCTCCGAGGGAACGGACCGGCTGGTCGAGCTCGCGCGCTCGTCTCGGACCTTCGCGAGGGATCTACGGCGCGAAGATCACCGGAGGAGGAAGCGGCGGCACGGTCGCGATCCTCGGCCGCCGCGATGCCGGCCCGGCGATACGGGAGATCGCACGACCGGTACACCGAGGAGACGGGGCGTCGGCCGTACGTCTTCAGCGGCTCGTCGCCGGGGGCGCTGAAGGAATCCACACGACCCTCTCCCCCGGTCCCCGGTTCGCCCAGCTGAAATAGGGAATCGTCTTCTCGAGGACCGAGCATTGTGAGTTCCGGGCCGAGGAGAGGGGCGTCGTTCCAGGTTCCGCAGTCGCCGAAAGACGTCAGCTTACGGGACGTCTTCACCGTCAGGTCGTGGAGGAGGGCTTCTCGACACGCCTGATCACTCCTTCGATCCTCGATCGTGAGCGCCACCCCTTTCTCGGGCAGAATCGAACCCCTCACTGCATATCCGGGTGAGGCTGCGATCACGGTCTCGTGCGATCCGGTCGTGAGGTCCCATCGACGGAGCCCGCCGTCCCCCATGGTGTAAAGGGTCGACTCGTCAAGGAACGCCAATGTCCCGATTCCGCTCTCGTATCCGGTCGTGGTCGATTGACTCGGCGGCAGGTCGAAGAGGCGAAGGTGATTACGCTCCAGGTCCCAGACTCTCAGCGTCTTGCTTCCTCTGCCGTAGAAGAACGCTGTCGCCACGAGGCGCCCGCTCGGGGAGACGGCGGCCGCGTGGAGCAGCGTGTCCTCCGAGAACCGCTCGAGCTGTCGAGGCGGAGACCCATCGAGCGGGACAACCGAGGTGCGATCCTGGTTGGCGGCGACGAACATATAGCGGCCCTTCGGATCGAACGCAATCGACGTCACGGGGTCTGCCGCCGCGGGCTCTGGAATCTCGAACGCGCGGGGTTCACTCTTACCACTCCTGGGGAGCGGCCAGAGTCGGAGCCGCAGGTCGCCCCATACGGTGGCGATCGACTTGCCGTCCGGGCTGAAAACCACGGGTCGATACAATGCGGTGTATCCGTCCACGATGATTGGATAGGTCTCGCGAAGGGGCCAAAACGTCAATCGGCGGATAGTTGTGTGTCGAGGCGACGACCCACTGGGCGCTTGGATGAAAGGCCGGCTGGCTGGCATACCAGGAGGCTCTTCTTCGAAGCGAGAGCGGACGCGATGCCCGCCACCCGGTGTTGTCCCAGATTCGGACTTGCTGGTCTCTCTGTGGATCGCCCGCGAGCCAACGTCCCGACGCGTCGGGGAGCATATCCTTCGATGCTGTGTCCGGTTTTGGAATGAGCTTCTCACGAGCGACCCCATTCTCGTGATACGACCACACATGGGTTTCCCCGGAGTCGTCGGCTATCTCCACGGTATTCGGCTTGCTCGAAATCCGCCATAGAAGCTCACCTCTGAATCGGCCGAATAGGCGGTCCGGCTCGGAGCCAATCGGAAGAGTACGGCCAAATAGATTCCGGTCCTTCACGTAGAACCAACTCCGTCCGTTCGGGTCGAACCATCCGCCGGTTCCGATCTGCTCCCAATCGATGCGACCCAGGAGCAACGGATCGCCCTCGGGAAGCGCCCACGTGCGGAGACTCGCGACGTGGTCCGAACCGTTGTCCAGGGCTGCGGCGAGAAGGCGCAAGGGACCGACCTGCCAGTAACTTGGGCCACCGAGCGCGATGGTGCGCAGTTGGCGCCCCTCGGGCAGAGACCAGACGCGCACAGTGTCACCTACGAACGGAGGGGGGCCGGTGACGAGGAGGTCGCTCGAGGCCCACCGGGCGCTGTTGCTCCCGCGCGGGCTGCTCTCGTGGCCCGGGAGCACCAGGGGCCCTCGCCCGTCGTCCGACCACACGAAAACGTTCTCACCGTGTCCTGCCGCAGCGAGCCATTTGCCGTCAGGGCTGAACATCGGCATGCGTACGTCGAGTGAGCTCTCGGCGATCTCGAACGCGGGCGGGGCCTCCCACAGCACCTTCATTGCAAAAACGCGCGTCTCTTCGGTGTCCGCCTCTTCGAGGCTCGCGATGGTCAAGGCGAGGGCCTCGGTCGGGTCTTCTTGAAGTCTGAGCTCCGCCAGCGCGAGGAGCTTGCTCGCTTCGGCGCGTCGGGCTTCGACCCGGGCCTGTCTCCATAGCGAAGACGTGATGACGGCGACGACAACGGCGAGAGCAGCGACAGAGACGAGTAAGATTCGCCTTCTTCTCCTCCTTCGTCCCGAGAGGCTCGCCGAGGCGTCCGCGAACTCCTGCTCCGTTGCCGTCAACCCGCCTCGATAGCGACCGCGCCAGAGATTGAGCTCTTGATACGACGTTCCCGTCCACAAAAGATCTTCGGAGCGACCTCGATCCTGCCAGGCCCGCGCCGCCTGGCGTAGTTGATCCCGTAGAACGGCCCCTTCCGCGTCCTGAGCCTGCCACCGGACCAGGCGCGGCCAGGAGGAGAGGAGAGTCTCGTGAACGACCTCGACCTCGTGCTCCGAATCCTCCGGCGCTCCGCTCGATGAGTCGAATGAAATGAGAAGTCTCGCATCGATGAGCTTCTGGAGAACCGCACTCGCGGCCTCTCGGTCCTCGAACACCGACAGGAGCTCTCGTCGGTTCTGAGAAGCGCGCGTCCCTTTCGAAGTGGTCAAGTTGCGGAAAATCTCCCGCACGACGGGCGCACCGTCCGTTCCCATCGTGCCAAGAACCGCCTCGGCATGCTGAGCGAGAGCGCCTCCCACACCTCCGATTCTCGAAGTAGGCCTCGCGGGTGAGCAGGGTTCGGACTCGATTCTCGTTTTTCCCAGAGTCGCGCCGCCGCGAACGCGAGAAGCGGGAGCGCTCCGCGCTCGCGCGTCACCTCCGCCAGGATGTCCGCGACGAGCCCTTCGTCCTCGAACCGATAACCGCACATCCGGGCTGGCTCGATGAGCGCTCGCCTCAGGGCCGGACCCCGGGGCGGCTTCAGCGGCGTGAGGTCATGGAAGACCCCGTCGAGATCGGGATGGTCGTGGCAGTGGATGACGAAATCGTCGCGCATGGACAGGAGGACGTGTATTCCGGACGTCGACGCGCGACCCAGAAACTCCGCGAAGCGGGCCTGCGTCTCCTCGTCGTTGAGAGTGAAGAGCTCTTCGAACTGGTCCACGATCAGAAGCGCTCCCTCATGGTGCTCGCGCCACGCCGTCAACGCTTCCCCCAGGTCGGAAGAAGCGCCGGCGGTAAGCGATTCGGCCAGCGAGAAGAAAGGCGCGTTCCGCGGCTGGCAGAAGGCCACGACCCATCCTTCGGGGAGTGCCGGTATGAGACCGGCTCGAAGAAGGGAGCTCTTTCCCGCACCCGAGGGCCCGATGAGCGCCAGGAGCCGCTTCGTTTCGAGCTTTCTCCAGAGCGCATCCACCTCTTCCTCACGCCCGAAGAAGAAGGGCGCGTCTTTCTGCGTGAACGCCAGAAGCCCTGGATATGGGCATCGTTCCCGCTCCTGTGGCGCGGCCTCCTGGTCCTCGAGCCCGGCGTCTATCAGGAATCGGTATCCGCGGCGTGAGACCGTCTCGACGTAGTTTGGCTCTTCCGCGCTGTCCTCGAGTGCCGAGCGGATTTGCGCAATGGCTTTTCGAATCCCTTGCTCGAAATCGACGAACGTGTCGTCGCCCCAAAGCGCCTCCTGCAACTCCTCACGGGACACGAGCTGTCCTCGTGCAGCCACCAGGCGCAGAAGAAGCTTCGCCGGCTTGGGCGGGAGCCGAACCGGCTGTCCTTCCCGGTACAGCTCGCCCGAGAGCACATCCAAGCGGAAGCCCCCGAAGCGGTAGAAGCGTCGGGGCGGCGGCTCGATCGCCATGGGGTCCGGGTATCGGTACGGTACACCGACGGAATCCTGGCTTTCAACAAGTCCCTCTTGGACAGTCTCTTCCGGAGGGAACGGAATGGTCGCGGGAAAGTAGCGTTTCATCCATTCAATCTCTCGAAGCGGGTCCCTATCGTCGATCTCGGGAGGTCGACATGGGCGGATTCGCGGTCGTTCTTGAGATTCTTGCTTTCGCGTGGTCAAGCCAGGGAGAGGGCGGAGACAGGCCTTCGTTTCACCTCGTTCTCAGCGATGGCCACGGGCAGATGCAAGGCCAATCGAAGCACATCGCGGAAGAAGTGGCCGAGATCTTCCGCGAGATTGGAGTCGACGTCACCTGGTCATCGGACCCGAGTGCTCCCTCTTCCACGGCGAACCGGGTGACCGTAGCTGTGCTCAATCATTCGAGTCGCGACTGGGGCATTGCGAAGGGTGCCATGGCGGCGACGCTAGGAGCGAGATCCGGCTCGGCCGGCTCGATCTTTCTCTTCTACCCGGATATCACCCGTTCGATGGATTTCCGGCCCGCTCGGACGAGTTCGATCCGCAACGGACGTCCTCCGGGAGTCTCGTGGGACGTGGGCATAGCGCGCGTCATCGCCCACGAGATCCTTCATTACTTCCTTCCGGGTCGTCCGCATGACGAAGCGGGTATTTTCAAGGAGCACCAGCGAGGCGATCTCCTCCTGAGCCCGAAGCTCGAGGTCAGCCCCAAGACGCAGGAGGCATTGCGGTCGAGGCTCCGTCCTTAGTCAGCCGACGTTGCAATCTCCAGCAACCAGAACAAGGTACCTGCGAATTTTCCGGCCAAGCTCGAATGCGGAGACCCTTGGTAGAGAGAACCGTAGAATCGGTCAGCTCGCGGAGCACGTATCCCGGAAAGAGGTACCGCCTCTTCAGACCCCGACGTTCTCACGCTTCCGGCTCGAGCTTGATCTCGAGGAGGAAATCTTGCACGCGATCTCTAACCGCAGGAACCTCTATCTTACGGGCGACGGCCGCGTGAAGATCCTCGATTTCGGTCTCGCGCGAAAGCTGCGCCACGAACACGAGACGCAAGACTCCAGCGATCCCACCGCTTCCGCGCATAACTGACCCGGAACCGTTCTGGCAACGGCCACATGCCGCCGGAGCAGGTCCGGGGTTACCGACCGACGAGCGGACCGACATCTTCGCTGTTGCGAGACTAGAGTTTCTATCGGCTTACCGATAGCCTCTGGTGTAGATCGTCCGCGTCGTCGACGCCGGTCCGTCCAACGCTCCCCCTCGCAGTGTCTCGACGACCAGCGAGGGCTCGAACGGAGGCCCGCTCGAAGGCTGCAGCCACAGGGTCTGAGTTACCTCACTCGCGAGCCAGTGCGCGTCCCCGGGATTCTGAAACGGATAACGCGTCGTGATCGTGAGCCGGTCCCCATCCCACGCCGTCGTCGACGCGGGGGCCGGGCCCGATCGACCCATGGTAACGCTGTTCTCGGTCACGGATCCGTTCAACTCGAAACGGTATCGCACGAGTGGTTGGATCTCCCGTGGCACGAATATCAGGCGCTCGACCTCCAGGCGTTCCGCCGTGTGCACGATCGAGATCCGATCCCCCCATCCGCTTCCGAGAGATGGAACGGGAGGAGGAGCCGCTTGCCCCGTGGGTGGCGCGGAACTGAGAACGGTCGTGGACCAGCTACCCGAGAAGTCGGGGTTGGGAAGCGCCTCGGAGCGAGGGCCGAGGGGCATCCGGTCCGCGCGCGAATAGGTCGCGACCGGGCTCCCCGAACCGCGCGCCGGCGGCGTGTAGGGATCGTCGATGCCGCCGGGCACGCGCGGATGGCGCTCGAGGGAGGCCTCGTACTCCGCCACGATCCCATCCATGACGCTCACGACCCACGGATAGAAGTCCTTGACGTCGATCTCCTCCCGGGGATCGACGCGCAGATCGAACACTCGCACCAGGTTGTCCGAATCGGGCTCCAGCTCGGTTCGGAACAGATACCACATCTTCCAGTCTCGCCATTTCACGGCCATGACGTGACCCTCTCGAGCGAGAAACAGCGCGCTGTCCCGGCTGGAGTGGGCCTCCTTTCCCTCGAGAAAGGGAAGTTGATTGACACCATCGAGGATCCGGTCGTCGGGCACGATGTCGGGCGCCCCGACGGCCGCCGCGATCGTCGGGAAGAGGTCGATCTCGTGCACCAACTCATTGGATACGCGGCCTGCGGGAATCCTTCCGGGCCAACGAATGACGCAGGGAGTCCGAATCCCGCCCTCCATCGCGGAGTTGTAGTAGCCGCGCCAGGGACCCGCATTTCCGCGCCACGGGCGCCTCATTTCGGCTCCGTTGTCGGTGCACCAGAAGACGAGCGTGTCGTTCTCGATGTTCAGTCGTTCGAGCGCCGCCAGAACCAGACCTACGTTGTAGTCGACGTCCGCCATGGCGTCGCCGATGTCTCCGGCTCCCGTCGCGCCGGCGAAATCCGGATGCGGTAACGCCGGGAAGTGAATCTGGGTCATCGGATAGAAGAAAAAAAACGGCCGCCCCGCTTCGACGTTCCGTTCCATGAACGCGATTCCGCGCTGGGCCGCTTCCCGATCGATCGTACGTCGCGTCTCGAGGTCGAAGGGCTTCACAGGTCGAGAAGGCTCGTTTCCTCTTCCCTCCCAGATGTAAGGAAGCTCGGTCCTCGTGGGGTCGAAACCCTCGAAGGAGCTGAACTGCGCCGGGTTGCTCGTCCCGGGAATTCCCCACCATTCGTCGAATCCCTGTTGTAGAGGTTCCCTCCGGCCCTTCCAGTCGTTACCGCCCACGTCCCACTTCCCGAAGAGCGCCGTCCGGTAGCCGATGGTCCGAAGCGCCTCGGCGATGGTCACCTCCCACAGAGTCATTCCACCGCGAAGGCCGTCACCCGTCCGGACCGCGTAACGACCCGTGAGCAAGGCGATGCGGGAGACGATGCAGGAGTACTCCACGTTGAAGTTCGTGAGCCGGATACCCTCTTCCGCGATGCGATCGATGTTCGGCGTGGGGACGCCGCGCACGCCGCCGTAGGAGCTCACCTCTCCGATCCCCAGATTGTCCGGGAACATCAGCACGATGTTGGGACGTTTCTGAGGGCTCCTCGCCGCTTCCTGCGCCTGCGCGGCTGCGCACGAGAGGATGGAGGCGAGCAAGAGTCCGCCGAGGCGAACCGGAACGGCGCGTCGCCCCGGAGCGCAACGAGTTCTGTTGTCGGCCTGGAAGCTGCAGGCCGGAGCCGAGACCCATCGGTCTATCGTACATCGACCGGATCCTGACGATTCTGCACGAGAACAGCGATCGGGGTATGATCGCCCCACGACGCATCTGTCGGAGATCGAGAGGCAAGGACGGAGCCGTCGTGCCGGCGGTACGTCTTCAGCGGCTCGTCGCCGGGGACGCTGAAGGAAACCAGACGACCATCTCCCCCGGCCCGCGGTTCGCCCAGGTGAAGTAGGGAACGGCTAGGAACGGGACTTCCGTGCCGTCGCGCCGGGCCGCGCCGTCGATCGCGACGACACCCCCGAGGAGATCGTCTCGAAACGTCGTGTCGAGCTCTGCCTCTTCCGGCAACACCAGGTCGAGGACACGGCCTCCGTTGTCGGCCGCCTCCGCGGCGTAGACCAGAGGCCCCCGCTGAAGCGCAAGCCTCCCGCGATTGCCTTCCACGGAGTCGTTGGCCTCGACGCGCCGGACCGGCATCGGGAGCGTGAGCTCCAACCGGTCGTCCTTCTCGAAGACGCGCCGGATCGAGGCGAACCCGTCCTCGAGGGACAGCGGGACGGACTCCCCGTTCACCTTCAGCTCTACTTCATCCGGCGCCGCGTCGGCGAAGCGGTAGAGGTCGCTCGGCACCGGCCGACCGAGAGCCCAACCCGGGATCCGCAGGCGGACGGTGATCGGAGCGGACGTTTCGGGCGAGAGCGTCAAAAGAACGTGTCCATCCCACGGGTACCTCGTCTCTTGCACCACGCGCACCTTGCCGGCATCGAGCTCGACGTCGGCTTCACTCGCGACGAACAGGTTCAAGAAGAGCTCGTTTCCCCGCTGAGCGTAGACGAACCCCGGAAGATGCGCGAGGAGTCGCGCCAGATTCGCGGGGCAGCAGGCCACCTCGAAGTAGGGAACGCGCTCGACACCGCCGTCGGAGGAAAGCGGGTTGGTGTAGAAAAAGGTGTCTCCCTTCAGCGAGACTCCGGAGAGAGCGCCGTTGTAGAGAATCCGCTCCATGACGTCGAGAAAGCGCGCTTCGCCGCTCGCGAGGAACATGCGGTGGTTCCAGAGGTCGTTTCCAATCGCCGCGCAGGTCTCGGTGTAGGCCGTTCCGTTCGGAAGCTCGTAGTCCTCTCCGAAGGACTCGAAGGTGTCCCGCGATCCGATTCCTCCCGTGAGATAGAGCTTCGTCGCCACCACGTCCTTCCAGATGCTCTCGAGAGACTCGCGGTAGCCGGGAGCTCCCGTGCGGGCGAGGACGTCGGCCATCCCCGTATAGAGGTAGGTCGCGCGCACCGCGTGCCCCGCCGCCTTTTTCTGCTCCACCACCGGAAGGTGGTCCTGCTTGTAAGGGCGGTCGTTGTAGATCGCGAAGCTCGTGCCCTCGGGGTAGGGCTTGCCGTCGTGCTCGCGCCCCCGCTCGTCGAGGAAGAAGCGCGCGAGCTCGACGTACCGCTCGTCGCCGGTAACGTCCGCGAGCTTCACCAGCGCGAGCTCGATCTCCTCGTGGCCGGGAACGTCGCGGCGAGCGTCGGGGCCGAAGTCTCGGTCGACGAGGTCGGCAAAGCGGATGGCGACGTCCAGGAGCCGCCTCTTCCCCGTCGCCCGAAAATGAGCGACGGCGGCCTCGATGAGATGCCCGGCGTTGTAGAGCTCGTGGCTTCCGGCGGACTCGTGGATCCACCTTTCCTCCCCTACTCCCGGGGCCGGTTTTTCCGGATCGATGGTGCGCGCGGGAAAGAGGTAGCCATCGTCTTCCTGCGCGGCCTCGATGAGCCCGATGAGCTCGTCGATCTCCGTGTCGAGGGCGGCATCGTATTCCTGCGCGAGAGCGTAGGACGCCGCCTCGATCACTTTGTAGATGTCGGTGTCGTTGAAGCGGCGCCCCTGGTACTCCCCGGACGCGAGACCCGCGGCCTTCCGGAAGTTGTCGACCCGGCCCGTCTCTTCGTTCTGACGCAGGATGTGCGGAATGGTCACCGTGCGGTTGGTCGAAAGACGCGGCCGCCAGAAAGAATCCGTGAGCTTCACCCTCTCGAAAGAAACCGCCCGGAGCGGTGACTCCGCCTTCGGGTGGCAGGCGACTCCGAGCAGAACGACGGCGATCCAGAACCTCATATCCCCGCTCTCTCCCGCGCCCGACGGATGACCGCCTCCATCTCGACGCGGTGATTCTCGAAGGTATCGTCAACTACGTTGAGGGTCGGAATCTGGTGCTCGGTGAGCGAGAGAGTCTCGGGATTCCACCTCTGGAATCCCGCCTCGTGAACGCCGGTACTCCCCCGCCCGGGCGCCGGGAGGCTCAGGTGCTGGAAGAACCGGGCGAACTTCAGATGCTCCCCCGCGAGCTCCGTCGCCGAGAACGAGTGATAGAGAGGGAGAAACGAGAGAAGGGCGTCGTAGTGCATCTCTCCCACGGCGACGACCTCCGGATGGCGTCGCCGCAGATCCTCGACGAGGAGCCGGGTTCCCTCGTGCATGTCGGCCACGGGGTTGTTGATCCAGCCCCCCACGATGTCGAGGAAGTAGGCGTCGGGCCGGTAGCGTTCGACCGCGTCCGCGATCCGCTCCGTCAGATAGCGCCGCCAGGATTCCACTCCGAGGTTCATGTACGAGAGCCAGCCGTCCTGATGGCGATCGTTGTCCCAGTCGACCCAGTTGAGATCCGACCGGTCGCCGTCGATCTTCGCCGTGAACGCGTCGGCGAAGCCCTCGAAGACCGCCTGCCTCCGGTTCGCGGCGTTGGCGCCGAACATGGGCATCATGCGAAACCCGAGGTCGTGTCCTCCCCCGATGAGACGGGAAAAGCCCGCCTCCCCGCCCATGCGCGGGGCCGCCCGATAGAGCGGGTAGTCCCAGTAATACCGCCCGTCCCAGGCGGAGAGGAGCACCAGCACCCGGCCCCCGGGAATCCGCGTCGCGACCCATTTCAGAATCTCGAGCATTCGCGCGTAGTCGTTGAAGACGTAGCCGGTGAAGTGCATGCCGTGGAGCGTGAGGACGAGAGCGATCCCTCGGAGCCAGTCGGGAGCGTCACCGCGGCTCTCCCAGCGGGGAATCTTGTAGGCGGTCTCGATGTGCTCGAAGTGCGGCCGCGCCGCGGCCTCGAGGCTCGTGGTCCTTCCGACGCGCCAACGCGGGACCCGGACCTCGCGCTGCTCTCTCCAGCCCTCCACTTCATGGACCGCTTCGACCCGGTAGGAGACCTCGCCGGGCTGGAAGTAGAAGCGCTTGGTGCGGACGCGGTCGTCGAGAGAGGAGAGGAAGAAATGATCGCCGGCGGAAGTCTCGATGATGGCGAGAGGCGTCGTCATCCCGCGCGCCGAGCCTGGACCGAAGAGGTCGCCGCCGGAGAAGGGATAGCCGAGCAGAACCTCGTCTTCTCCGGGGTCGAAGAAGCTCTGGCCGGAGCTCGAGATTCGCCCGCGAGGCACGCCCCGGAGGACGCTGGTGACGGCCTTGATCGGCCGTTCCATCTCGACCGTCGCGTCCCACTCGAGGGTATCCCCGGTGGTTCTCAGATGGGCCTCGAAGCGCGCCCGCGTCGACTCCTGCCCGCCCGCCCAAAGGAAGCGATCGCAGTCGACGCGAAGGCCCTCGCGCTCCTCCGTGACCTTCATCGCCGACGGGTCGAGCCCGTAGGCGTTCTCATAGGTGAATACCAGAAAGCCGAGCGAAAGCCCCTCGGTCTCGACGGACGGCTCGGGGAAATCGAAGCTGAATTTCATGAACGACCGGCCGCGCGGCGGGACGTGGACGCCGCTGGTGGAAGTCAGACGAAGGACGGAAGGCATTCCCGAATGATAATGGATCTCGTTTGGGGGAACCGGAGGGACGTGCCTATGATGGGGTTACGCCGCCCAAGGAGAGCTGACATGAGAACGAGAACGGGACTCGTCGCGGCTTTTCTCGCCTTTCTCGCCTCCTCCGTCTATCCGGCCGCCGAGATCCGCCTCCAGGGCTACGCGGAGTACCGCCTGGGCCCGGCCCTCGTCGTCGACGGCCAGCGCGTCGTCGCCGACGCCAGTACCCGGGTCGAGGGCGGAAAGGGGCGCGGCCTCTCGGGGATCCCTCTCGGATACGAGGTCAAGGTCAAGGGGTCCCGGAGAAACGACGGCTCGGTCCTGGCGACCCATGTCGAGGCGAAGCGGGACGGCATGGCGATGTTCGAGTCCGATGTCCTCTCCGCCACGAACGAGATCGAGCGGGTGTGGGTCCAGGCGGGCGCCATGTACTCCGAGGGCCCCCGAGGACGAAGGGAGACCATCGGCGAGATCGTCGAGGACGGACCCGAAGTCCAGCGGGTGCGGCGGGTGATGGCGCGGCTGGTTCCGCCCTACGTCCAGCCGGCGGATCTGCGGGTTCACGTCGTCGACACCGAGGAGTGGAACGCTGCGGCGATGGGCAACGGAGCCGTCTGGGTCTATCGCGGACTTCTCGAGGAGATGAACGACGACGAGCTCGCGATCATCCTCGGACACGAGCTCGCCCACTATACCCACGAGCACTCCCGCCGCAGCGCGAAGAGCGCCATGTGGGGCCAGCTCGCCGGTCTCGCGGGCATGGTGGGCGCGGGGTCGATCGAGAGCCGGACCGGACGTCGGGCCGCCACCCTGGGAGCTCTCCTCTCCGTCTCCGCCTGGCAGAGCGGCTACAGCCGCGACCTGGAGGACCAGGCGGAATCGAGTCGGTCTCCGCTACGCCCACGAAGGCGGTTTCGACGTGTCCCAGGGGCCGGCCCTCTGGAAGAAGTTTCGCAAGAAGTACGGCGAAGACAGCGCGATGACCAACTTTCTCTTCGGAAGCCATTCGCGCCCCTCGGACCGGATACGGAACATCGAGCGCGAGCTCGCTCTGAACTATCGCAACGAAGCGAACTAGTTGCGGTAGGATTGTTCCTCTTCTGGAGGAACGATGAGACGTCACTGGATCGCCCTGGGGCTCACCCTTTCCGCCGGCCTCGCCCGGGCGCAGACAACGGACTACGACCGCGAGATGCGCGAACTCGCGTCGCGCCCCGAGATACAGAAAGCCTTCCAGATCGTAGTCGAGCTCGAGCCCCGGACGGAGAAAGACCTCATCGAGCTTACCGAGATTCCGGCGCCTCCCTTCAAAGAGGAGAAACGCGCCGCCCGCTACGCCGGGATGCTCCGCGAGGCAGGAATGTCCGATGTCGAGATCGACGGCGTCGGCAACGTGATCACCCGCTTTCGGGGAACGACGGGGGCGGAGACAATAGCGATCGTGGCCCATCTCGACACCGTTTTCCCCGAAGGCACCGACGTGACCGTCCGCCGCGAAGGCGATCGGCTGCTGGCGCCCGGAATCGGCGACGACACCCGGGGGCTCGCGCTGATGCTCACGGTGGTCCGCGCGATGCTCCGCTCCGGAGTCAAGACGAAAGGCGACGTCCTCTTCGTCGCCTCCGTCGGCGAGGAGGGCCTCGGCGACCTTCGCGGAGTGAAGCACCTCTTCCGCGAGGGCGGCCCCAGAATCGATCAGTTCATCGCCGTCGACGGCGGCAGCACCGACCGGGTGCTCAACAAGGCCATCGGTTCCTACAGGTACAAAGTCACCTTCAAGGGACCCGGCGGACATTCCTGGGGCGCGTTCGGCCTCGGCAACCCCGCGCACGCGCTCTCGCGGTTCATCTACCACTTCGACGAGGAGGCGGGCGAGTTCGTGATCACCGGTCCGCGGACCTCGTACAACATCGGCCGCATCGGCGGCGGGACGTCGGTGAACGCCATTCCCTTCGAGAACTGGGCGGAGGTCGACATGCGCTCCGAGGACCCGGGGCAGCTCGACAAGATCGACGCCATCATGAAGAAAGCCGTCGAACGCGCGCTGAAGGAGCAGAACGAAAGGAAGCGCCGCGGCGACCCGCTCGAAGTCGTGGTCGAGATGCTGGGAAACCGGCCCTCGGGGACGGTCGATCCGTCGTCCCCTCTCATCCAGCGTGCCCTGGCGGCCACCCGACACTTCGGGGTCGAGCCACAGCTCGAGACCGGATCCACGGACGCGAACGTGCCCATCTCGCTCGGAGTTCCCGCGACCACCATCGGGCGGGGCGGCGAGGGCGAAGGCGCCCATGCGCTCCACGAGTGGTGGTCGAACGTCGACGGCCACCTGGGGATCCAGAAAGCGCTCCTGCTGGCGGTGGCTTGCGCGGGAATCGCCGAGTAGAATGAAAGAAACTGAGCCATGCTGGACGAGCTCAAGGACATCGAGCGCGAGCTGGAGCGCCTGAAGAAGCGGGTGCGGCGCATGATCCAGCTCCTCGAAAAGCGCCAGGTGCGCCTCATGGCCCTGGGCAAAGAGGAAGTCCTGAGCGAGGTCGGCTCGCGCACCCTGCCCGCGACCGATATCGCCGAGCTCATGGCCTCCGCCGACAAGCCTCGGAAGAAACCGTAAGTTGCCCGATCGCACGACCGGGCGACCCTTCGCCACCCGCTCCGAAGTCCTCGCCACGCAACGGCATGGCCGCGACGAGCCAGCCGCTCGCGACCCAGACGGCGATCGACGCGCTCAAGAAGGGCGGAGGCGCCATCGACGCCGCCATCGCGGCGAACGCGGTCCTCGGTCTCGTCGAGCCTACGGGCTGCGGGATCGGAGGGGATCTCTTCGCCATCGCGTGGAGTGCGTCCGATCGAAAGCTCCATGGGCTCAACGCCAGCGGTCGGTCGCCCCGAAGCCTCACTCTGAGACGACTCCACGAGCTCGGTCTCGACAGGATCCCGAGCTTCGGCCCGCTCTCGCTGTCCGTTCCGGGAGCGGTAGACGGATGGTTCGAGCTCCACGGGAAGCTCGGGAAGCTCCCGATGAAAGAGCTCCTCGAGCCCGCGATTTCCTATGCGCTCGAGGGCTTCCCCGTGAGCGAGATCATCGCCGAGGCCTGGGCGGCGAACGCTCGGGGACTCTCGAGCTTCCCGGGCTTCGCGGAGACGTACCTCGTCGACGGGCGCCCTCCGAAGAAAGGCGAGGTCTTCCGCAACCCGAACCTTGCGACGACGCTCCGCAAGATTGCCGATGGGGGGCGCGAGGAGTTCTACCAGGGTGCGGTTGCCGAGAGAATCGAGTCCTTCGTCCGCGACGCCGGAGGATTCCTGACGCGCCGCGACCTCGCGGAGCATCGGTCGGAGTGGGTCGAGCCGGTCTCGGCGAGCTACCGGGGGTTCGACGTCTGGGAGCTTCCTCCCAACGGTCAGGGAATCGCCGCACTCCAGATCCTGAACCTTCTGGAGGGGTTCGACCTGCGGCGGATGGGCTTCGGCTCCGCGTCCCATCTCCATCACTTCATCGAGGCGAAGAAGCTCGCGTTCGAGGACCGCGCGAAGTTCTATGCCGACCCCGATTTCGCGAAGGTGCCGGTCCTCGAGTTGATCTCGAAAGACTACGCCGCGCGCCGGCGCCGACACATATCTCCCAACAGGGCTGCGCTCGAGCAGGAGCCGGGAGATCCTCTCCTTCGAACCGGCGACACCGTCTACCTGACGACGGCGGACCGCGACGGCAACATGGTCTCGCTCATCCAGAGCAACTTCCGCGGCATGGGAAGCGGCCTCTGTCCGCTCGGCCTGGGTTTCGGGCTCCAGAACCGCGGGGAGCTCTTCAGCCTCGAGGAAGGCCACGCCAACGTCTATGCCCCGGGAAAGCGCCCGTTCCATACCATCATTCCCGCGTTCATCACCCGCGAGGGCAGCCCGTTCCTCAGCTTCGGGGTCATGGGCGGCGACACGCAGCCACAGATGCACGCGCAGATCGTGATGAACCTCGTCGATTTCGAGATGAACCTCCAGGAGGCCGGTGACGCGCCGCGAATCCTCCACTCGGGCTCCTCCGAGCCCACCGGGGGACGGATGGAGGACGGCGGAGAAGTCCATCTCGAGAGCGGTTTTCCCGACGAGACGATCGACGATTTGCTGAAGCTCGGCCACCGCCTGACGCCGGCGCCCGGCGCTTTCGGCGGATATCAGGCGATCGGGGTTGACACCAGGAGCGGTGTCTACTACGGTGCGTCCGAATCCCGGAAGGATGGTCAAGCCGCCGGGTACTGAGGGGCCGTGTCCATCTGCAAATTCCAGTTCGAGTTCCGGGGTACGGGAGAGTCGCTCGTCGAGAACATCCGCGCTCACGTCGGACGCGCCGGCGGGGAGCTTCTGGGCTCGGCCACGAGCGGCAGTTTCTCGCTCTCGACTCCCGTCGGCGCTTTCCGCGGGGACTACACGATCTCCGGGCAGACCATCTTCCTCGAGGTCGCGGACAAGCCGTTCTTCGTCCCCTGCGGGGCGATCGAGGCCCGGCTCGCTGCCTACGTCAAGGAGTCCACTTGACCAGGACGATCCTCCTCGCCGCGGTCGTTCTCGGCGCGGTTTCCGGCTGCGCCCCGCCGGAGCCGACGAAGACGACCGGTACCGCCGACGATGCCGCGAGTGTCCTCGCCGTCACCCACGCCCGCATCTATCCGGTCTCGGGTCCGCCTATCGACAACGGAACCCTTCTGGTGCGGGACGGAAAGATCCTCGAGATCGGAAGCGGCGTCGCCGTTCCCGAAGGAGCCGGGGTCCTCGATGCGAAGGGAAAGAGCCTGATTCCGGGACTCGTCGAGAGCCACTCGCACATGGGCTTCAAGTGGCTCAACGTGCCGGCGATGGGGCGCAACAACAACGAGTTTCGAACTCCCGTCAACGCGGAGGTGCGGGCCATCGACGGCCTGACCGCCCACGACGCCGCGTTCTCGCTCTCGCTCGCCGCCGGGGTCACGACCATGAACATCACCACGGGAAGCCGCGTGCCGAACAGCGGCCAGGCGGTGGTGGTGAAGCTCCGGGGCGGGTCGATCGAGGACATGTACTTCGCCGAGGGCGGAATGAAGTTCGCGATCCGGGTCGCCGACGAACGGCCGGGTTTTCCTCGGACCACGGAAGCGGTGAGGGAGCTCCTCGCCTCGGAGCTGCGCAAGGCGCGCGCCTACCTCGACGCCCAGGCGGCCGCGGCCTCCTCGGGGGCCGCCCCTCCCCCGCGCGACCTGAAGCTCGAAGCCCTGGGAAAGCTCCTGGAGAAGAAGATGGTCGTCGGGGTCCATGCCCACAGCGAAGAGGACATGCGGCACGCGATCGCGCTCAAGAAAGAGTTCGATCTCGATCTGTATATCCACCACGCGCAGGGAACGGCTTCCCTGGTCGACGAGCTCCTGGAAGCGAATATTCCCATCAGCTTCGGTCCCGTTCTTCCGTTCATGAACGAGGAGGACCCCGTGCTCGAAGGGCCCATTCGCCTCGCCGAGCGAGGGGGCAAGGTTTCGTTCCATCAGGACCATCCCGATGGCCACCAGTACTTCCTCCGGCACGACGCCGCGCTCTTCGTGCGCAAGGGAATGCCCGAGGAGCAGGCGCTTCGGGCCCTGACGGTGAACCCCGCGGCGCTGTTCAGAATCGACGACCGCATCGGGACGCTCGAGCCCGGAAAGGACGCGGACTTCGTCCTTCTCGACGGCCCGCCTCTCGACTACGAGAGTCTCGTCACCCAGGTGTTCATCGACGGACGCCTGGTCTTCGACAGAGCGCGAAACTGGAACGTATTCGGCGAGAGAGTCCCCGAAGGCTGGTGACGATCATGAGACGCATCCTCCTCGCGCTCGCGCTCCTGCCGTCCGCCGAATCCTTCGCGCAGGAGCAGCCGGTCGCCGTCTTGGGCGCCACGATTCTCACGGGAACGGGAGAAACCGTCGAGAACGGAACGCTGGTCTTCCGCGGAGGAAAGATCGAGTCGATCGCAGCCGGGTCGCCCGCTCCCGCGGGTGCATCGACCATCGACGGCAAGGGACTTTTTCTCACTCCGGGCTTCATCGACGCCTACTCCGGGTTCGGAATCCAGGGGGACGACGCGGATCGGGAGAACCTGCTCGCTCCCGGGCGCGACGTTCTCGAGCGCTTCGAGCTCCCGGACGATCCCCTCTGGCTGCGGAGCGGAGTGACCTCGACGTACGTGGCTCCCGGAGGGGAGAACCTTCTCGGGGGCTACGGCGCCGTGGTGAAGCTCACCGGTGCCGTGGTTCGGGAGCATGCGGCCCTCGCCGCGTCCTTCGGGGAGAGCGCGCTCAATGCCTTCGAGACCTTCGACGTCCCTACCACCCGTCAAGGCATGGTAGGTCTTCTCCGCCAGACGTTCATTCGCGCGCGGGAAGACACACTCGAAGGCGTTGGGGGGGCTTCGATCGGCGCCGTGCTGGCGAAGGAGATCCCGCTCCACGCTCTCGTCAATACCCCGGACGACATCCTGACCGCTATTCGCTTCGCGAAGGAGTTCGACGTTCGCCTGGTGCTCGTTTCCGCGATGGGCGGGCACGAGGTCGCAGCTCACGTCGCCGCGGCCGCGGTGCCGGTCATCGTCGCCCCCAGCATCATCGGAATCGGCGACGGCGGACCGTACGAGGGATTCGCCCATAGTCCCGCGAACGCCGCGCGGCTCCGGAGCGCCGGAGTCACCGTGGCCCTCGCGACCTTCGCCCGCGGCGGACGATCGGTAGCGCTCGAAGGAGTCGTGGCGAAGGCCCATGGCCTTTCGATGGATTCCGCCCTCGCGGCGGTCACCCGCGATGCCGCCGTTATCCTCGGAGTCGGCGATCGCCTCGGGACCCTCGAGGCCGGCAAGGACGCTGACCTGGTGCTCTGGAAGGGAAAACCCTTGAGCACCTGGGCGCTGACTCAGCGGGTGATCGTCGACGGCGTCACGCGGTTCCAGCGGTGATTCGGTAAAAAGGAGAGAGACGATGCCTACAATGCTTGCATTCCTCATGGCCGTCGCTCAGACGGCCGCGACCCCCAACCCCGCCATCGACCTGACGAGGCCGGCTACCGACGTGCTCGCGTCGGCGATCGCGGCGACGTTGAAGAGCGCACCTCCGAACTCGGTCTCCGATCAGGCGATTCGCGTCGTCGACATGGGAGGCTACAACGTCGGGATCTACGTGGTGACCCGGCCGAAGGCGACGGTCCAGGGCGCCATCCTTCACGACAACCGGATTTCCGAGATCTACTACATGCTCGAGGGTGCGGGGACGCTCGTGACTGGGGGCAAGCTGGTCGATCCCGAGCGCGCTCCCGCGGACAGCCGCATCGTCACGGAAATCAACGGTCCGAGCATCTTCGGGAGCAAAATCGAGGGCGGGACCCGCCGGCGAATCGCGAAAGGCGACGTGGTCCTCATCCCCGGGGGCACTCCGCACTGGTGGAGCGAGCTCGAAGCGGACACCGCCTATCTCGTAGTGAGGCCGGATCCCGACGACCTCTTGAAGAACAAGTGAAGAGCTAGACTGCCTGTCGCCGCGGCGTGCGACCGAAGAGCTTCTTCGCGAGGAAGTAGACGGCAACGAACACCACCCCGAGCGCCACCAGGGGTACCAGCACGGCGAGGGCGGCGAACGCGAACGCCACCGCGGCTTCTACCGTCGAGAATACGGGATTCGCGAGACCGCCGGTCGTGACCGTCGAGGCTCCCCGCATCAGCATGGTCGCGCCGCTCACGATGCCAGCGACTCCCCCGCCGCCGATGATCGCCAGGCTCCATTTGAGGAACGGATCGACCTCGGTGAGCGCCGAAGCCGTCACCACCGTCCCCGCCACCACGGCGGCGGGTCCGGAAATCGTATCGAGCAGGTGGTCGACCCAGGGGATGTAGTACGCCGCGATCTCGAGAAGGGTGGCCGAGCCGAAAGCGATCAGCGCCGGCAGCGTTCCGATCCAGTGAAAGCCGCTCGAGAGCTCGAGATGCCCCGTGTAAGCGGCCGCGCTCATCACCAGGAGCGGCACGAACACTCGAAACCCGCAGGCGGCGGCGAGACCGATCCCGACCGCAAGACTCACAACGTGATCCATCGCGAGCTCCACCACACCAGTCTCCATCAATGGGAGCGCGTCTTCAAGCGCCACGCTGCGGCGGCGGCGCTATTCGGTGGTGGACGCTAGATACCCGGGACCGTGAGCTCCGGCATCGGCGCCGTCTGAAACAGACGCCGGCAGGGTTTGGCGATCCAGCTCGCCACCTTGGTCGCGCGCTGAATTCGCGCGCTGTCGGTGGCGATTCCCGTGTTCGCGTACATCTGGCGGTAGAGCTTCGAGATGAGGACGAACGCGAGACGGGACTTGAGCGTTGGCGTGCACCGGGAGCGCTTCCAGATCGCGGAGAGGCTGTAGAAGTTGTCCCACACGTCCTGGGTTCGTGCCTTGATCTCGTCTTGCGACAGCACCGGGTGCGGCGTGTAGAGCTTCGGGCGGAGGTGCTGAGGAATCAGCCAATGCCGCGTCAACGGGATGCCGGCGATGCGGGTCTCGTCCTCGCTCAGGGAGTCTTCCCACTTCTTGAAGTCCAGAGTCCCGGGGAAGGGCGTCATCATCACGAACTGGGCGAACGTCAGGTCCGCCTTCTGCGCCAGCGTGGCCGTGGCCTCGAAGGTCTCGGGGCGGTCCGTCGGAAGCCCGAAGATGAACGAGCCGAGCACGTGGACTCCGGCGTTTTTGATGGTGCGAAGCCTCTCGACGAGCTCATCGCCCGAGACGTTGAAGTCCTTGTAGACGGACTTCAGCCCCTCGGGAGTCACGGACTCGACTCCGACGAGCGCTCCCTTGATGTTGGCGGCGCGCATCGCTTCCAGGAAGTCGGGGTCTTCGGCGACCTCCATCGTGATCTGCGTGAAGAACACCATGTCGTGCGGGAGCTTCGCCATTCGCGACATGAGCTCGAAGCGCTCCTCGCGCAGCTCCTTGAGCTCGTGGAACCTCGACTTGTCCTCGCGTCTTTCGGCGTTCTTCAAGTCGGTGAGGGTCACGGGATAGAAGTTGTCGTCCGCGAGCGCGATGAAGCGGAACCCGAGCCGGCGAAGGGCGACGATCTCCGCGAGGACGACGTCCGACGCCCGCTGCCGCGGCTCCTGCCCGTCCGTCCGCCACACGGAACAGAACGAGCAGTGCTTCGGGCAGCCGCGCACCGTCTGCACCGAGGCCCACATGTATCGGTCGCGCGGAAGGAGATCCCAGCGCGCGGGCTGGAAATTGTCGGCGGGAATCCTGCCGGCCTCGTAGATCTTCTGGGGCCGACCCGCGAGGCAATCTTCGATGACCGTCTTCCAGATTACGTCCCCGTCCCCTTTCACGACCGAAGTGGCGCTGCCGAGCTCCAGAGCTTCCTCGGGATAGAGCCCGGCGTGGATCCCCCCGTAGACCACGTGCGCGCCGGCGTCTTTCGCGATCCGACCCACTTCGTAGCCTCGAAGAGCGTTACCGGTATGGATCCCGATTCCCACCACGTCTCCCGGCCGTATCGTCGCGGGATCGAGCTGTTCCAGAGTCTCGTCCACGACCGCCGGGTCTCCGTACTCCCGCGGCGTCGAGGCCGCGAGGACGAAGAGCCAGCGTGGGGTGATGACTCCGGTGCCGAAGGAAATGTGGCTGGGGTTGACCAGATGTACCTTCATCGTCTTCCCGTCCCTCTGCCTCGCGCGGGCCTCCCCTTCCTCGGACCCGACCCGGGCCGACGCTCCAGCCACGGGCGTCGTCTAGGCGGTGCCCCTGGATGAGCGGGCCGCTCGCGGATTGGCTCCGCCGCCGCCGGAAGACCGGACTCGCGATCGGAGATGACCTCTTTCGGAATGTCCTGCTGGATCAGCCGCTCGATCGACCGCAGGAGCTCGCGCTCTTCGGTCGAGACCAGGGACACGGCGCGGCCTTCGTTGCCGGCGCGTCCGGTGCGGCCCACGCGGTGCACGTAATCCTCGGGAACGTGGGGAAGCTCGAAGTTCACCACGTGAGGAAGCTCGTCGATGTCGAGCCCGCGCGCGGCCACGTCCGTCGCCACCAGCACGCGAACCCGGGACAGCTTGAAATCGCCCAGCACCCGCGTGCGCTGACTCTGGCTCTTGTCGCCGTGGATCGCCGCGGCGGCGATGCCGTCCCGGTGAAGGTGCCGCGAGAGCCGGTCCGCGCCCCGCTTGGTGCGGGTGAAGACCAGCACGCGGTCCCACTTCCGCGAGCGGATTAGGAACGAGAGGAGCGCCGACTTTCCCTCCCGCGAGACCGGGTGGACGACCTGCGAGACGCCGTCGGCCACGGACGTCCGGCGGGACACGTCGATGCGCGCGGGAGAGCGCATCATCGCCTCCGCGAGCTTTCGGAGCGGATCGGGAAAACTGGCGGAGAACATCAGATTCTGCCGGTCCTTCGGGAGCATCGCCAGAATCTTCCGGACGTCGGGGAGGAACCCCATGTCGAGCATGCGATCGGCCTCGTCGAGAACGAGGATCTCGACGCGGGAAAGATCGAGCGTCCGCCGCGTAGTGTGATCCAGGAGGCGCCCCGGTGTCGCGACCAGGATGTCGACCCCGCGGCGCAGTTGGCTGATCTGGGGACCGATGCCGACGCCGCCGTAGACCACAGAGGTTCGGAGCGACAGGTGGCGCCCGTAGGTACGGATGCTCTCCTCCACCTGACAGGCGAGCTCGCGGGTGGGAGCGAGAATCAGGGCGCGGACCGATCGGCGATCCGGGCCGCGGGAAGACGCGGAAAGCCGCTCCAGCATCGGAAGCGCGAAGGCGGCCGTCTTGCCGGTTCCCGTCTGAGCGCGCACCATGACGTCTTGCCCCTGAAGGATCGAGGGAATCGCCTGGCTCTGCGCGGGCGTAGGAATGCTGTAGCCTTCGTCGGCCACGGCGCGAAGAATCCCGGCGGATAGGCCGAGAGTATCGAAACTCATATCGTTAAATGCTCCTGAGTGCCTACCCTTTGGGCCGATCTAGGCGGAATCAACTGTTGGTAGTTCGAGGCTTTGCCAAAAGGGTTACCGCGAGCACGTCAGGAACAGATCGGATTGCTTCAAGACGTGCGCGCAGTATAGCAGAAAACGCGGGCCCGCAAGTGGTGGGGGGTTCTCTTTGGTGCCGGGGGACGGAATTGAACCGCCGACGCAAGGATTTTCAGTCCTTCGCTCTACCGACTGAGCTACCCCGGCACGAAGAGAGCGCGCTATTTTAGCGGAGGGTCGAGAAAAGTCAAAGGCTAGTCGAAGATATCGTCGACGGGCATTCGGAATCCGGGAACGGCGGGCTCGGCGTCGGCGGTCTCACCGCGACGAAAGACGGTGGGATTCTCCGGGTCCGTCGCTCGGAAGACGCGGATGAGCTCGCCTCTGAGGACATCCACGTCCCAGACGACCTGAGTCCCCGCCGCGAAATACTCCGCGCGTTTCGCCGCAATCGTCGTCTCTGCCTTCTCGCCGTAGTCTTCCTCGCTTCGGACTTCTACCGCGAATACCGGCGCGCCCTCGAGGAACTTCCCGCCGAATCGCGGTCCCACGTAGAACGAGACATCGGGGCTGAAAGACTGACGGCCGGGAAGAGATACGACAAACACCGCACTTCCGATATAGGCCCGACCGGATTCCGCCGAGAGCTCATGCTTTCGCAGTCGAACGTAAGTTGCACCTGCGGCCCGGTCGGGACGATCTCCATCGGGGGGAAACTCGATTAGCTCGCCGCCGACGAGCTCAGCCTTCCATTCTCCCTCGTATCGATATAGATCATCGATGGTCCGAGCGGTCGACATCTCAACTCCCTCGAGCCCGAAAACGCCGGCTTCAGCTCCGCGCTTCGACCCCGCGGCGCGGGCCGGCGACTTTTACCTCGCGTGGTCCGCTTTTCGTCTTCGCCGAGCCGTTGCCGTCTTCGCCTTCGGCGTCGGCAGCCGAAGCTTCCGCGGCATTCGCCAACGCGGACGGAGTGAGAAGCGAGAGCTCCTTCCGAAGCCGCTCTTCGAGCTTCGCCGCGATCTCCGGATTCTCGGTCAGGAAGCGCCGGGCGTTCTCGCGGCCCTGCCCGATGCGCTCGTTGTTGTAGGAGTACCAGGCGCCGCTCTTCTCGATGATGTTCTTCTCGACGGCGACGTCCAGGAGGTCGCCTTCCCGCGAGATTCCCCTTCCGTACAGGATGTCGAACTCCGCTTCGCGGAACGGGGCCGCCACCTTGTTCTTCACCACCTTGACCCGGGTGCGGTTTCCGACGACCTCTTCCCCCTCCTTGATCGAGGCGATGCGGCGGATGTCGATGCGGATCGAGGAGTAGAACTTCAGCGCGCGCCCGCCCGTCGTGGTCTCGGGGTTTCCGAACATGACCCCGATCT
Source organism: uncultured Acidobacteriota bacterium (assembly GCA_963716925.1). Classification (GTDB taxonomy): domain Bacteria; phylum Acidobacteriota; class Vicinamibacteria; order Marinacidobacterales; family SMYC01; genus DAISKN01. The sequence goes on from CAVQUX010000010.1 coordinate 875,549, forward strand.
TCTCGCGGATCTGATTGATGAAGATGAGGCAGGTTTTCGATTTCGAAGTGATGGCGGTGAGCTTCCGCATCGCCTGCGACATGAGCCGCGCCTGGAGGCCCATCTGCGCCTCGCCCATTTCGCCGTCGAGCTCCGCCTTCGGCACCAGCGCCGCGACCGAGTCGATCACCAGAACGTCCACCGCCCCGCTGCGGATGAGGACCTCGGCGATCTCGAGCGCCTGCTCTCCGGAGTCCGGCTGCGAGACGAGGAGCTCCTCGGTGTTCACGCCGAGCGCTTTCGAGTAGACGGCATCGAGCGCGTGCTCGGCGTCGACGAACGCCGCCATTCCGCCCCGCTTCTGGGCTTCCGCGATCACGTGGAGCGCGAGAGTCGTCTTCCCCGACGACTCCGGCCCGAAGATCTCGATGACCCGGCCCCGCGGGAGCCCGCCGACTCCGAGCGCGGCGTCGATCGAGATCGACCCCGTGGGGATCGTGGGCACGTCGAGCGCCTCGCGCGAGCCGAGCTTCATGATCGAGCCCTTGCCGAACTGCTTTTCGATCTGGCTCAAAGCGATGTCGATCGCCTTCGCCCGACCTTCCTTGTCTTCCGCCATGGTTCTCCTTTCAGGAGGCGTGACTTCGCCTTCTCGGTCTCCTAAGACGAAATGCGGGGCCCCGTTCCTCCCGGTGAGCGGAGACTACCACATATCGGGCGCGCCTGCCAGAAAGCCGCCAACATATGGTAGTGTCCGAAATCCCATGCCGACCCCGGTCGCCCATTCTCTCGCTGGCTCCACGATAGCGCTTCTGTCGTCGGGACGACGACCTCTCGACGGGAAGCTCTTCGCGGCCTCTCTCGTCGCGGCTTCGTTCGCCGACGTCGACTTCGGAATCGGTTTTCTCATCGGCCGCAACGTTCACCACTACTTCACCCACAGCCTCGGCTTCACCCTGCTCTTCGCGGCAGCGGCGTATCTGCTCTCGCGGGCGCTTGCGCGGGAGCGACCCGCCTTCGACGCCCTGGTCCTTGGAGTGTCCTACTTCTCGCATGTGCTTCTCGACATGCTCTCGGAGGACACCGCGGCACCGTACGGACTGCAGCTTCTCTGGCCGCTCTCCGGCGAGTTCTACATCTCCCCGGTTCTGGTGTTCGACGACGTCTGGCGGGGTACGCTCGCGAAGCTTTTCGGGCTCCACAACTGGCTCGCCGTCGGTCGCGAGGTACTGATGGTCGGGCCACCCGCGTTGGCGACGTTTCTCTGGTGGCGCCGGCGGAACTCCTTCAATTGATGGTGAAGTTCACGGAGACCATCATCAGGATCGGTACCGGCACGCCTTCCAGGCGCGTCGGCTCGTATTGCCATCTCGAAACGGCGATGATGGAGGCGAGCGCGAGGCGATCGTCCGGGGACTGGAGTGTTTGCAGCCCGCTGACGCATCCGCGTGATGTGATCGTGGCCTCGAGAACAACCAAGCCGGAGACCTTGTCCACCCTGGCGGACGGGGGATAAACGGGTCCGAAGTCCTGGACCTTTCGAGGGGGCTTCAGGTCGGGCTTCCCGATGGCTTTCGCGGAGAAGGGCGCCTCCGCGCGCTCCGCGAGACAGGCGAGCGAACCGGGTTCGAGCACGACGAGGAGTGAATCCCAGCTCGACTTCGCGGACAGAGCGTTCGAGGAAACGATACTGTTGAGGATGAGCGCGCGCGACGCAGCGGCGCAATTCGGCTCTATTCCGGTCGCAGGGAACGCGGATCGAAGGGGACGGCCCGAGAGGGAGAACCGGACCTCGGCATTGGCGACTCCGATCAGCGACCCCGGTTTGCAGCCGGTTGCGGCGAGGACGCTGGCGACGAAGCCGGGAGGAAAGCCGGAAACCGTCCTCAGCTTTGCCCTGGCCGGGGATGGCCGGCCCGGGATGTCTGCAACTCCCTCCGCCTTCTTCGCTCGCTCATACAACTCGTCGAGGACCTTGGGATCATTCCGAATCTGAGAGCTCAAGGCGCGGCGCTCGTTTTTCGTGAGGAGCAGAAGCAACGAGTTCGACCGCGGCTCGCCAATCTCCGTGAATTTTGTAGGCTCCCTCGCGACTCGACGCGAGATCCAGGCTTTGTCTTCACGAGGTTTCTCTCCCTTTCGTCTCTCGAGAAGCTCGAGGAGAAACCCCTCCTCCACATCCGTCGTCGTTTCCAAAGGAACGTCGATCGCCGTACCGGTCGTGAGCAAGTGCCATAACGTGGCGGGCCTCAGCGCAGGTTTCACCATGGAAGCCGTTAGCTGCGATACCTCCACTTCCGTTTCGGTCCCTCGCGCAGCCTCTAGATAGGCGCCCCAGAAACCCGCGTCCTCCTTCTGAAGCGCCTCTTCCACGTAAGGGACGAGCGTCGCGATGTCGTCTCTCGAGGCGATTCGAAGGAGCGGTGTCAATGACCAATCGCGGTCGTGAACGCGAAGGGCATCCAGGTAAGAGAAGACGCGAAGACCGCGCGCCGCCGCGAGGGCGGGCCCGGCGACGCGCACGAGATCCAGCCTCCGGGCGGCGTCCAGGAGCGCGGTATCGCTCTCAGGGATTTCCAGTCCGGCGATCGCCCGCACCATTTCCGCGGCGGCCGAAGAATCCTCTTCCAATGCAAGGGCAGATAGGAGCTCAGGGCCCAACTCCTCGTGGCCCGCGGCGAACACGACTCTCGCAGCCGCAGCGCGAACCTCCGCGTCAGAGCCGTGAAGAGCTTCCACGAGGCGTGCACGAGCGCGCTCGTCTTTCGTGTGCTCCACGAGAAGAGCGACGCTTCCGGGGGTCGGCGGGAGCGCCAGAGCCCGTTCGAGATCGAAGGTTTGCGCCCGGACTTCCACGCCCAGCGCCAGCGCTACGAGACAGGCGATCGGGATTCGCACGATCAGGAATACTCGTAGAACCCCTTGCCGCTCTTTCGTCCGAGGTATCCCGCGTCCACCATCTTCACCAGGAGCGGGCAGGGACGATACTTCGGATCGCCGAACCCGCGGTGAAGAACCTCGAGGATGCTGAGGCAGACGTCGAGCCCGATGAAGTCCGCGAGGGTGAGCGGTCCCATCGGGTGGTTCATCCCGAGCTTCATCACCTGGTCGATGGCCGAGGGCGTCGCCACGCCCTCCATGACGGCAAAGATCGCCTCGTTGATGAGCGGCATCAGCACCCGGTTCGAGACGAAGCCCGGAGCGTCGTTCACCTCGACCGGGGTCTTTCCCAGCTTCCTCGAAAGCTCCTCGGTCGCGCGAAACGTCTCGTCCGAGGTCTGGAGCCCCCGGATGATCTCGACCAGCTCCATCACCGGCACCGGGTTCATGAAATGCATCCCGATGAAGCGGTCCGCGCGTTTCGTCGAAGCGGCGAGCTTGGTAATCGAGATCGACGACGTGTTGCTCGCGAAGATCGCCTGGGGCCGCAGGACGGAGTCGAGCTCCCGAAACAGGGCCCGCTTGAGGTCGAGATCCTCCAGGATCGCCTCGACCACGAAGTCCGCGTCGGCGGCGCCCTCGAGCCCCGTGCCCGAGGAGATGCGGGAGCGGGTTTCGCGAGCCTCGGAATCGCGAAGCTTCTCCTTCTTCACCAGACGCGCGAGGCTCTGGTCGATCGCCGAGAGTCCCCGGTCCACGAGCTCCGGCTTCACGTCGCGGAGATAGACGTCGAATCCCGACTGGGCGAACACCTGGGCGATGCCGTTTCCCATCGTGCCGGCGCCGATGACGGCGACCTTGCGAACGCTCATCCCACGAGCTCCACCGCGAGGGCGACACCGTTTCCGCCGCCGAGGCAGAGAGTCGCGATTCCCCGCCGCCCGCCTCGATCCTGGAGGGCGTAGAGAAGCGTCGTCAGGATCGCGCGCGCCGCTCGCGCCGATGGGATGGCCGAGGGCGACCGCTCCCCCGTTCACGTTCGTCTTCTTCGGGTCGAGCTTCAGCTCGCGGCTCACGGCGCAGGCCTGGACGGAGAACGCTTCGTTGACCTCGAAGAGATCCACGTCGGCGTTGGTCCAGCCTGTCTTCGCGAGAAGCTTCTCGACCGCCGGCACCGGCGTCATCATCACCCACTCCGGCTCGAGGCCCGAGACCGCCTGGGCCACGATCCTCGCCATCGGCTTGAGGCCGTGCTTCTCAACCGCCTCCTCGGAGGCCACAAGGAGCGCCGCGGCGCCGTCGTTCATCCCCGGAGCGTTCCCCGCGGTCACCGTCCCGTCCTCCTGGAAGACGGGCTTGAGCTTCGCGAGCCCTTCGGCGGTGGTATCGGGCCGAATCGGCTCGTCGCGATCGATGACGAGAGCCGCCCCCTTCTTCTGAGGCTTCTGCGGGATCTCGATCGGGAGAATCTCGCGGCGGAACTTTCCCGACTCGGTCGCCTCCGACGCGCGCCGGTGGCTCTCGGCGGCATAAGCGTCCATCTCTCCGCGGGAGACGGCATACTTCTCAGCGACCTTCTCCCCGGTGATGCCCATGTGGAAGTCGTTATAGACGTCCCAGAGCCCGTCGTGGACCACGGCGTCGATGAGCTCGCCGTTTCCGAGCCGGAGTCCCTCGCGAAGCCTCGGGATGAGGTACGGTCCGTTCGACATCGACTCCATGCCGCCCGCGACCACCAGGCTCGCGTCCTTCGCCAGGACTGCCTGCCGCGCGAGCATCACCGCTTTGAGTCCGGAGCCGCAGACCTTGTTGATGGTCAGGGCTGCGACCGCAGGAGGAAGCCCGGCGCCGAGCGCCGCCTGACGCGCCGGGTTCTGCCCGAGGCCTGCGGAGACCACGTTTCCCAGGATCACCTCGTCGACGGCCTCGGGCGGAGCGCCCGCGCGACGCACCGCTTCTCTCACCACCAGAGCTCCGAGCTCCGTAGCCTGGAATCCCTTCAGCGCTCCCAGGAACTTCCCCGTGGGAGTCCGAACCGCGCTCACGATGAAAACGTCCGTCATCGAATCACTTCCTTCTCCGGTCCTCTCGCGCCCGCAAGTAGAGCGACGCGCTCTTCCTGACCGCCGCGCGCAGCTCCTCGTCGGAAATCCCCTCCGACGCCCGCATCACGCTTTCGGGAGGAGGGCCGAGAGCTACTTCTACCGCTGGCACGACAGCGCTCGATTCCGACTGTTGAAGCTTGTCTCTCTTCGTGAAATTGATGCGCCGGACGAGCCCCTTCCCCACCGCCCGGTTGAGCGCGGGGACGATCCGGCCCTGAAGCTTCAAGATCATCTTGCCCCACGCCGCGTCCGTCACCCGCACGGTGAGAACCCCGTTCTCGAGGGTCTCCGGCTCCGAACGGCGCGCGATCTCCGGGCCCACGACGCTCGACCACCGCTTCTCGACGAGCGCCAGCGAATAGATGCGCTTCCGGGCCGAGGGCGGAAGGGCGCGCTCGAGGAGCTCCGCGAGAACGGCACGGTCGGGGCGCACGTCGTTATTATGTCACGAGCATGATCGCCGCCATCATCCTCGCCGCGGGAGAGTCTCGGCGCATGGGATTCCCGAAAGCGCTCCTCCCCTACGGGCCCCCCGAAGGCTCCGAGGGCCCGGAACGGACTTTCCTCGAGCACCTCCTCGACGTCCTGAACCGCTCCCGGGCGGAGCCGATCGTCGTCGTCCTGGGACACGAGGCGGAGCGGATTCGCGCCGCGATCGCGCAGGCGTCCTGGGGCAGGGCCCGGCCGGTCGTGAACGAGCGCTACCGGGAAGGCATGCTCACGTCCTTCGTCGCCGGCCTCGACGCCGTCGAAAAGAGCTCGGCGGAAGGGTCTCTGGTGCTTCCGGTGGACCATCCCGACGTCGGCCCGGCGATCGTCGATCTCCTGATCGCCCGGTTCGAGGAGACCCCCCGCCCCGTGATCCTGCCGGTCCATCGCGGTCGCCGAGGCCACCCCGTTCTCTTCTCCCGGGCCGTCTTCGACGAGATCCGCCGGGCGCCGGAGTCGGTTGGCGCGCGCCAGGTCGTGTGGGATCATCAAGGGGATCTCTTGGAAGTCGAGGTATCGGACCCGGGCATTGGCCGCGATGTCGATACGCCCGGGGACTACCGTTCGTTTCGCGAGAGATCCAGCTGACGGAGGCTCCCCCATGCCCGAAACGCTGGCCGATCTGACGTTGAGACTGTCTCAGGAGATCTCGAGCCTCGACGCCCGGACGGCGCGCGAGCTCGCCGAAGCCGAGCGAGAGCGGGACGAAGCACTTTCCCGGATAGCGCCGGCCCAGGCGATTCTGACGCGGTTCCACAAGGCGCTCGAGACCGCGAAGGAGGATCAGATCGCGGCGGTCGAGGACGCGGACGATCGCCGCAACCGGGAGATCGACGACGCCGAAGAGAAGCGTCGGGTGAGGCTCACCCGAGAGGAGCAGTCCCTTCGGGAGCTCCGCCGGACCGCCCTCGCGAAGAAGAACGAAGCCGCCGAGAAGGCGAACTTGAAGCGCAAGCAGGCGCTCGAAAAGGCCCAGGCCGAGCCTCTGTCCGAGCAGCGCCGGCTCCGCCTCGCCGCCGACGAGGCGCTCGAGCGCGCGCTCGAGGAAATCCGCGACGCCTACAACCGGGCGATCGAGGAGTCCCGACTCGCGCACCAGGGCGCGGTCCAGGACCACCTGGTCGAAGAGCGGCTCGCGGTCGATTCCGCGAACAGGAAGGCCGAGCGGGCCATCGCCGCCGCGGCCGTCGACTACGAGCGGGCGGTCGCCCTCGAGGAAGCGAAAATGAGGAGCGAGCTCGCGAGTTTTCCCGAAGCCCGGAAAGCGCAGGAAGCGCACGACCGGAGGATCGCCGAGATCCGCGAGTCCAGCGAGCAGGCGAAAGAGGCGCTCTTCCAGAGATTCACCCGTGCCCGCCGCGGCTCGAGGAGTTAGAATCCCGGACTCGTGAGCGCTTCGTCCCTGATTCTCGCATCGTCCTCACCCCGCCGCACCGCCTACCTCCGGGAGCTGGGCTTCTCCTTTCGCCGGGTCGTCCCCGACGTCGACGAGAGGGTCCGTCGTGGGGAGTCTCCGCGCCGTTACGTGCGCCGCGTCGCGGAAGCAAAAGCGCGGGTCGTGTCAGAGCGATACCCAGAGCACTGGGTGGTGGGCGCGGACACGACCGTGGTCGTCGACGGGAGGATCCTGGGAAAGCCAGCGGACGAGCGCGACGCGCGGCGAATGCTGAAGCTACTCTCCGGGCGAAGCCATCAGGTCGTGAGCGCCATCGTCCTCGCCCGCTTCCAGGACCGCATCCTGCGCTCCCGGATCGCGACGACGCGCGTCTTCGTCCGGAAGCTCGCGCCCGAAGAGATTCGGGGTTACGTCGAGACCGGCGAGCCGATGGATAAGGCGGGGGCCTACGGAATCCAGGGAGTGGGAGCTTTCCTGATTTCCCGGATTGAGGGGTCGTTTTCGAACGTCGCCGGGTTTCCGCTGGAGAGGTTCTTCGAGCTTTGGAACGACGCGGGGCTCCCGCTGCCATGGAACGAATCGGGGCCGCGCTGACCCTTGTTTGCAAAAAAAATGAATTGGTTCGGTATTTCCACGACAGTCGCGTCTCGCAAGTGATCAAAGCAGGGGGACGCCTGGTTCCTCTAAGGGTAGATTTGTTTCGACGAAAGACAACAACCCCAAGGGGGTTCCGAAGTGTCAGCCCTTACACGGAGTAGGCGAAGAAAGCGTTCTATGCTGCGGCACGCCCAGGAGCTCGAAACATCTCGAAAGCCTGCCGATTGAATAGGATGCCCTCCGGATACGCTCTCTAGGAGGTCCCTGATAGCAGTTCGGGAAGCCGCAGGTCGCGCGGCTCCCGCTGATACGTCAGCTTGAAGGTACGAATCTCTTCCGGCCAAGGCTCCTCGTAGGAATAACCCTCCAAGGTATCCAGGCGCCCCCCTCGCACAAAGATGACGAAACCCGCACCGTGCTCCAAACCATTCACGACGGCGTCTACATCGCCGAAGTCGAAGTCCTTCTGCGTGGCCAGGAGCGGCGCACCTGATGGCACCTCAAAAGAGCAAAAGAAGCCGGCGCCTGTGTACTCGCGCGACGCAAGGCGAGCCCGTTCAGCTTGTACTCGAAGCGCAACCAGCACCGGATGACTGCCCGAAAGCAGTTTGTCGAGTACCGCCTGCTCAAACTTGTTGAGACCTTCCATGGCAACTTAAAACCTGAAATCTCTCTCCCGGTTTCGCGCCTCAGCGAACGCGTTGGCAATCTCGCGTTTTCAATAATCCAGAAGTTGACGAAAGGTCAAGACAAAATCAGATGAACGACTTTCATCGGACTTCCATTGGCGAAAACACCGATGAGCCGAGAACGCTCGACCTCAATGGGTCGCCAGGCAGGAGTAGGCTGGGTGAGTAATAGATACTACTCTCCGACGGGAGCACTTGACGACGTACACGCATCAGTAACGAAGAAAGTCGGGCGGGCCGGAGGTCCCTCGTCCGCGCGGAGCAGAGACGTGCCGCAGGCGCTCGGCGCCTGCCGAGGCTCAGCGGAGAGAAGGCCTCCAGTTCAGGGTCGTGAGCTGCGGACCGCGGGGGTTGAAGCGCAGAAGGCTCACCGACCCGTTGTCGATGAGGAGCCGCCGGAAGTCCGCGAGCGAGAGCCCGAGGTAGTGCGCCGCGATGGCGCGGAGCGGGTCTCCGTGCGAGACCACCACCACCGTCTCTCCCGGACGCTCGCGCCTCAGGCGCTCGACGCCTTCGACCGCGCGGCTCTGGACCTCTTCGATGGGCTCGATCCGCGAGCTCGGTCTCGAAGCGTCGGAGAGGAAGCGCTCCATCTCCGGATCACCACGAAGCTCCTCGACGGTCTTCCCCTGCCACTCCTCGCTGAGCCAGACCTCGTCGAAGGCGGGGTCGATCTCGATCTCGAGGCCATGGAGGGAGGCAATGGGAGCCGCCGTCTCGCGCGTCCGCGCCTGCGGGCTCGAGAGGACCGCTCTCACCGGGAGCTCCTTCAGCGCCTCGGCCGCCGCCTGCGCCTGGGCCCTTCCGTTCTCGTTGAGACCGATGCCGATCCGGCCGATAAGCTTTCCCTGCTCGTTCCAGTCCGTGAGCCCGTGGCGGACGAGGACGAGCTGGAATCGGTCGGCCCTCATGGACGCCAGTCGGGAAATCGATCGTTTCCCCGGGAATCGGTGAGCTGCACCAGGTTCCTTCCGTTGCGATCGACGAGAAAGATATCCCAGTGCTCGCTCTCCCCGCGCTCCCGGCTCGAGGAGAACGCGATCGTGCTTCCGTCCGGCGAGAACGCGGGATCGTAGTTGTGAGCGTCTGGACGCGACGGAAAGAGCCACGAGCGACCTTCGCGGGCTCCCGCCATCTCCAGGAACCAGAGATCGGCCTTGGGGCTTTCCGCGGTGCTGACGAAAGCGAGGAGACCGTCCGGGGAGAACGCGGGCCGGCAGGCTCCCCAGGCGTCCTCGCTCACCGCGCGGAGAGTTCCCGTTTTCCCGTCGAGAACGCTGATCCGCCAGCGGACGAGCGTTCTTTCCATGAACGCCACCATCGATCCATCGGGCGAGTAGGCAGGGCCGAGCTTGCGCGACAGCGAATCCGTGAGCTGCTCGACGCGACCGGTCTCGACCTCGGCTCGAAAGATTTCCGACCTTCCGTCGCGCTCCCCCTCGAAGACCACGAACCGGCCGTCGGGGCTGAAGCGCGGCGCACCTTCGTAGGCGGCGTCGGAGGTGACCTGACGGACGCTGCCGTCGACGGCGTCCATGAGGTAGAGGTCGCCCTTCCCCGTGCGCTTCGAGGAGAAGACGATCGACCGGCCGTCGGGCGACCAGGCGGGATGGGTATCCTCCGCCGGATCCCGCGTGAGGCGCTTCAGGTTGGAGCCGTCGGCCTCGATGGAATAGATGTCCCAGTTCCCGCCTCGATCCGACTGGAACGCGATCGTCCCCAGAAAAACCGCGGCGGCGAGCGGCGAGCTCAGTCCTTCAGCTCCGTCGAGAGCAGGCTCATCTCGAACAGCTCGACGTTCTTCATCTTCTTCTTGAAGATCCCGGTGTACTCCAGCGCGTCGGCGTTCTGTTCGAGGACCGCCACCGCTTCCTTTCCGGGGGCGACCTGGATGGTGAACGATCGAGCCACGGCATCGAGCCAGCGGGGGGAGCTCTTGTCTCCTTCGTTCACCTCGTACAACAGGCGCACCGTCGGGGCGCCGCTCGAAACAGAGGGAGGTAGAGTCATCTTGAGCACCACAGCGCCGTCCTCGGCCTTCTCCACCTTGCATTCGTACCCTTCCAGGGCTTCGACCAGCCGCGAGTCCGTGGGCGAGAACGTGAACGAGTTGTAGAGCGTCACTCCGTCGACGGTGTCCGGCTTGTCGTCGATGAAGGTGCAGGCGCGGCCGCTTCCGACATAGACGCGAAGCCGGAGGCTCGGGTCCACGGAGAGTCCGGGGGGCGAGTCGAACGCGTACCAGAACGACCGGCCCTGGATCTGAAGGGTGATGGCTGCTCGAGCGGAAGAGCCCTTCGGCGCGGGCGGATCGGGACGGTCCGGAGGTCGGGACGAGGGGGACGCCGCCCCGGGCTTTCCCGGCGGTGCCGGAGCCTTGGACTCTTCGTAGTCGATGCGGGCGATGTCTTTCTTCGGGATGACGAGCTCGCCGTACGGAGTCTTGAGCGTCACCTGGGTGTTGTTGGCGGCGACGAGCGTGCCGTGGAGGACGTCGCCGTTATTAAGGTACACCACCTCCGCGGCGGCCGACGCCGCGACCAGACTCGCCGTGAATACCAAGGAGAGCGAACGCCCCGAGCTTCTCATACGTTTCCCGAATGCCGATTCCGCTGTTTCGTGTGCATATTATAGCCCGTGCCCGGAAGTGCTTTGTACTTCGCCGTGGTTCTCGCTGTCGCGGAAATCGCACGCAGGAAGCTCGGAATCGCTCCCGATATCACCCGAAAAGGAGTGTTCGCGGCCCTCGCCGTCTGGGCCTTTCTCGCGGTCTCGACCTTCGACAATCCGGTGAGCGCCTCGGCCGCGTTTCTCGGCCTCGCCGGGGCGCTCTACCTGTCGTTCCGATACGAAGTCCTCGAAGCCATCGAGAGCGAGGGGCCCACCCTCGGATCGGTGCTGGCGCCGCTCTCCCTGGCGCTCCTTCTGGCTCGTCTCGGAACGGACTCGCCTCATATCGCGGGAGCGGCGGCGCTCTCGATGCTCGGTGACGGCGCCGCGTCCCTCGTGGGACGCCGCCGCGGCACGCGGAAGTACCACCTGCTCGGTCACTCGCGCACCATGGAAGGAACGCTGACGCTGTTCCTCGTGGCGAGCGCCTCGATGGCCCCGGTGCTCGGCCTTCTCGGGGGCCTCGATTGGCATCAGGCGGTGGCGTTCGCCCTGATCGCGGGAACGGTCGCGGCGTCGGTGGAGACGATCTCGGTCTACGGGAGCGACAACGCGACCGTGCCTCTCTCGGTCGCGGCGACCCTGATGCTGCTGACGGCAGCAACGGGCTAGCGTCAGTGTCCCAGAAACCCTGTTTCAGTGGATCGTGAGCCGAGACCCCAAAAAAATCCGTCCGGACCCCTCAGGTGCGGCCGCCTACAGCGCCTTCGAGCCGGTGGACTATCGCGAGAGAAGCGGACTCTTCATGGACCGGCGGCGACACCGAGACAGCGTCTGGGAACTGTCCGGGGTTCCGTCATTTCAAAGGGGTCCCCGAGTTACCACGATTTCGGAGACGGGACACTAACGAGCGAAGCGAGCCCGTCAGCCCCAGCGACGCGACGGGCTAACTAATAACGCTCGACGGAGACCGATTCCGTCTCGACCAGAGGCTCGGCGGCGAGGAGAACGGTCCCGTTGATGGGAAGCAGTGCCTGGTGGTACCGCTCCTTCACTTCCAGCGCCACCTCGTAGTAGCCCTCGGGGTGGATCTGAAGGAGTTTCCCCTTCGCTCCCTTGACGCCGAGCGCGTCGTTGTAAACGCGTATCTGAGTCTGGAGGTCCATGGCCTGCCTTTCGTCCGGTTCTAGAAAGTCTATCAGGCTCTCACAGTGTCGACAACACGCGCCTTATGATGGAGATCCCCTGCTCGACTTCTTCCTTGCCGACGCTCAACGTCGGCCGGAACCGGATCGAGGTGCGGCCGCTTCCGAGGATCAGCATCCCCGAGTCGAAGGCGAGCTTCTTGAATCGGTCACGGGTCTCGGTGTCGGGGAGGTCGAACGCGCACATCAGGCCCCGGCCGCGCGCATTCGAGATCCGTCCGGGATTCTCCGCCTGGAGCTTTTCGAGCTCCGCGAGAAGCTGCGCTCCCACCTGGCGCGAGCGCTCCACGAGCTTCTCCTCCTCGATGATCTCCAGGTAGCGCCCGAAGCGCACCATGTCGACCAGGCTCCCGCCCCAGGTGGAGTTGATGCGGGTGGACTCGTGAAAGACGTTCTTCTCCACTTCGTCGATACGGCGACCGGCGAGGATGCCGCAGACCTGGGTCTTCTTTCCGAACGCCAGGACGTCGGGGGTGAAGCCGAAATGCTGAAAGGCCCACATCTTTCCCGTGAGCCCGACGCCGGTCTGCACTTCGTCGACGATGTAGAGGAACTCGTGCTCGTCAGCGAGATCCCGCAGCTTTCGCAGGAACTCCGGCCGGAAGTGGTTGTCTCCCCCTTCGCCCTGGATGGGCTCGATGATGAGCGCCGCGATCTCGTCCGGGTGGTCCTTTACCGCTTTCTCGATCTGGCGCACCGCTTCCTTCTCCGCCGCAATCACTTCTTCGACGTGGGAGGCGACGGGAAACCGGAGCTTGGGATTGTCGATCCGCGGCCAGTCGAACTTGGGGAAGTACATCGTCTTCCTGGGATCGGCGGTGTTGGTCATCGAGATCGAGTAGCCGGTCCTCCCGTGGAACGCTTCGCGGAAGTGCAGGACCAGGCTCCCCTTCTCGCCTCGCCCGCGCGCCAGGTTCTTTCGAACCTTCCAGTCGAACGCCGTCTTGAGCGCGTTCTCGACCGCGACCGAGCCTCCCGCGACCAGGAAGAGATGAGGAAGCTCCGGCGGAATGGCGACGCGGTCGAAGGTATCCACGAACTCGGCCATCTCCACCGTGTAGACGTCGGAGTTGCTGGGGTTGTGGATCGCGACCTCCGCCATCTTCTCCTTGAACGCGGGCTCGATCATCTTCGGGTGATTGAGTCCCACGGGCTGGGTCGCGAAGAACGAAAAGAAATCGAGGAACCGGCGCCCGTTCCGGCTGTCGTAGATGTAAGACCCTTGGCTTCGCTTCAGATCGAATACCAGGTCGAGGCCGTCCACCAGCATGTGCTTCTTCAGCGTGCCGTGGACGTCGGCAGGATTCATAGCAGTCAACATCGTCTCACCTCGTCGATACGCGCGCCGGGAGCGAGGTCCCGTGCGGGAAACTGGAAAACCTTACCAGAGAAAGAGATAGAGGGAAAGCCGCGCGCGGCGCGCTAGGTGGCGCCCTGCAGGTAGATGGCGAAGAGCAAAAGGTGCTGCAGCTTGGACATCGCGAGACCTATTTTACTATAATCGGCCACCCTTCGAATCTCGCGCGCCGAGATCGGTTGGTCTCCCCCTGGAGCGATGAGAGCCCGCATGAGCACGGAAGACGCATTGAGCAGTGAGGACTTCGGAGAGCTCGATGACATCGGTTTCCTGCGGGAAGCCGAGCTCTTCCGCGAAATGCCCGACTCCGTGATTCGCACCATCCTGAGCCAGGGCAGCACTTCGCGGTACCAGGCGGGCGACCTCGTCTTCCAGAAGGGCGATCCCGGCGACAGCCTTTTCGTCGTGAAGACCGGGGTCGTCGAGATCGCGAATCCGGGCGACGGTCCTCCCCTCGCCTACCTCGGCCGCGGCGATTGCTTCGGCGAGCTCGCGCTCCTCACCGGTTCGCAGCGCAACAACGAAGTGCGCGTCCCCCAGCAGGCGGAGCTCCTGGTGATCGACCGCTCGCTCTTCGAGGATCTCATGGCGAACCACACGGGATTCGCGAGCCAGCTCGCCATCATCCTGGCGCGGCGGCTGGTCGGCGTCCTGGAGGATCTCCCCGACCGAGCCACCAAGAAAGAGCTCCAGGGCGACCTGCAGTACTTCGATCTGGCTACCGTAGTGCAAACGCTCATCAGCTCGGCGCAGACCGGGGTCATGACGCTTTCGGCCAACGAGGACGTCGTCGCCCGTCTCTACTTCCAGAACGGCAACATCTACCGGGCGCAGTTCGGGCACCGGAGAGGCGACGAAGCGGTGCACCATCTCTTCCAGACGGAGCTCGACGGCGGATTTCTCTTCGAGAGCCGCGGCGTCGAACCGGTGGCCGACGGTCCCGACCCCGGCATCACCGTTCCCGCGATGGCGCTGATGATGGACTCGGTCAGGCTCCAGGACGAGCTGAAGATGCTGCTCGAGGAGCTCCCCGCTCCGGCGACTCTGCTCGAGCGGAACCGTTCGGCTCTGAGCTGGAACGAAGACGAGGGCCAGGCGGATGCGCGGCAGATCTGGGGATGCCTCCACGCTCCGCTGAGCGTGGCCGAGATCTTCGAGCGCGCCCACAGCTGCGGTTACCATACCGCGCGGATCATCACCCGGTTGATCCAGACCGAGCAGATCCGGCCCACCGTCACCCTGGGGTAGCGCATAGGAGTGGCAATGCCGCAAAAGGCCGCGTGGTCGCTGGCACTCGCGCTCGCCGCCGCACCCGCAGCGGGCGCGGATGTCCCGAAAAACCTCGTCGTGGACGTCCGGCTGTACGAGGCCCGCAGCGCGAGCCCGGATTTCACGGTGATGGAGAAGCTTTCGTTCTTCGTCAATACCGACGGCACCGGAGTCAGCGAGTCCCAGTGGCTCGCGACCATCGCCCGCCAGGTTCCCGAGGCCTTTCTCGCGACCCTCGCGAGCGAGACCGTGAGCGTGGACGGTTCGACCGCCCGTCTGGTCCTTTCGAAGCGAACGCGCACCCTGGAGCTGAGCTTCGACTTGAAGGACTACCTCGAGCGGGGCACGTTCACATCGACGGCGGCGGCGCGCCTGGTCCGTGGTGAAGAGACCGTCCGGGCGTTCGATCGGGCGGTCGAGATGAGGGTGGGCCAGACTTTCGTCTTTGGAAGCCGCGATCTCGAGCTCTCCGCGAGCGAGTACGTTTCTCACTTCCGCGACTTCGAGAGCTCCGAGGAGCGCGGAGAGCTCTACGAGAGCCTCCGCCCTTACTCGTTCTTCCTCGTGGTCGCGGTCACCCCGCGCCTCGCCGAGGAGCCGGCTCCCGGGACCGAGCCGGTCCCGGTCTCCGTCGGCTCGAACGTGATTCCACCGCTCGAGAGTCCCCTCGGGATTCCGCTCACAGGTGAAATCGCGCTCGAGCTCGCGATCGACTCGACGGGCGCCCCCACGGACTCCAGGGTCCTGCGCTCGTCCCTCCCCGAGGTGAACGCGCGCATCCTGGGGGAGAGTACTTCGTTTCGCTTCCCCGAAGCCGCGGGAAGGAAAGCCCGCCTGACGCTCTCGCTCCGCGCGGAGCCCTAGCCTCGGGGTGGGCTCCACCCCGCTTCTTACGCCGGGATTTAGTATTCTCTAGGTACTTCTCGAAGATGGAACGGACGCTCTCCCCCGACCAGCTGGTGATGATCACCGTGCTGGTGAAGCTCGGGGTCATGGCCTCGATCGCGAGCCTCCTGAGCCGGTTCGGAGCGTTCAAGCGTCTCCTTCTCAAGACCGAGCTTTCCCTCAAAGAAAAGCTCATCTTCGCGCTGCTGTCGGGGATGCTGCTCTCGTTCGGCGTCGCCATCCGACTCCTCCTGAACTACGCCGCCGCCGATCTCTCGCTTTCGGGAACGATGCTCGTCGGACTCCTCACCGGACCTCTGACCGGCGCCGGAGTCGGTCTCATGGTCGGAGCTCCCGCGGCTCTCCGGGGCGAGCTCCTGGCCCTTCCGCTCGGGGTGCTCTACGGGGTGAGCGGCGGGATCGTGCGCCACTTCTGCCGCAAGGAAGACATCTGGAGCTTCTCGCCCCTGATCTTCCTGAACCTCATGCGCATCGGAAAGACCGCCGTCCGGGACCGGGTGTTCGACTGGCAGATCGCGATCTTCACGGTGACCGTCGCGCTCGAAACGCTCCGCATGTTCATCGGCTCCGAAGCCCCGAACCTCGTCTTCCACCTCTCCTCGGAGAATCCCTGGGTCCTTCTCTCCATCTACATCAGCACCCTCGCCGCCCTCGGAATCCCGATCAAGATCTGGAACAACGTGCGGCTCGAGAGGAAGCTCGCCGAGCAGGAGGTCCTGGTGATCCGAGCGAGGCTCCAGGCGCTCTCGAGCCAGATCAATCCTCACTTCCTCTTCAATACCCTCAACACCATCGCCTCCGCGACGAGGACCGATCCCGAAGTGGCGCGGATGCTCATCCGCAAGCTCTCGAGCATCCTGAGAAAGCTCCTCCAGGAGCAGGATCACTTCATTCCCCTCAAGGAAGAGCTGGAGTTCATCGACTCCTATCTCGACATCGAGTCGGTCCGCTTCGGAAGCGGGAAGCTCCTGATCGAGAAGGTGGTCGATGAGGAGGCCCTCGAATCCTACGTCCCCTCCATGATCATCCAGCCGCTGGTCGAGAACGCGGTGAAGCACGGGGTGGGCTCACGGCTCGAAGGAGGGCGCATCATCATCCGCGCGCGGCGGGGGCTCGGAAGCGCCATCATCGAGATCGAGGACAACGGCGTCGGCCTCCCGCAGAAGGAGAGCTCCGAGAGCGGCCTCGGAATCGGGCTCTCCAACGTGAACGAGCGGCTCAAGGTCATCTACGGGCCCCAGTACCAGCTTCAGCTCGAGAGCGATCCCGAGCGCGGGACCATCGCCCGTGTCGAGATCCCGGACGTGGACGTTTCGTTCCTCCGCGCGAGCTGAAACATGTCCGTGCGCGCCCTCGTCGCCGACGATGAGCAGCTGGCCCGGGACGAGCTCTGTTTCCTCCTCGCATCCGTTCCCGACGTCGAGATCGTGGGACAGGCTTCGAACGGCAAACAGGCGGTCGAGCTCGCGCGGGAATTGACCCCCGATCTCCTGTTTCTCGACATCCAGATGCCCGGGCTCGACGGCTTTCAGGTGGTGCGCGAGCTCATGGAGGACGACGAGCTGCCTCAGATCGTTTTCGTGACCGCCTACGACCAGTACGCCATCAAAGCGTTCGAGGTGAACGCCATCGACTACCTTCTGAAGCCCGTCGACAAAACCCGGCTCCGGCAGGCGGTCGGCCGCGCGGTGAAGCGGAAGCGGGAGGGAGAGCCGATCGAGACCCAACTCGAGCGGCTTCTGGGAGCTCTCGAGCGGGGCGCGCGGCAGAAGCGCGTGGTGGTCAAAGTCGGCGAGCGCTTCATGCTGGTCGACGCCGCGGACATCGTCTATGCCAGCGTCGAGGGCGGCGTCGTCACCCTCGTCACCGATCAGGTCACCGGAACCTCGAACCTGCGGACGCTGGAAGAGCTTGCCGCCGTCCTCGACCCCGGGACGTTCTGGCGGGTCCACCGCGGCTACATCGTCAACCTGGAGCGCATCCAGGAAGTGATTCCGTGGTTCAACCGCACCATTCAGCTCAAGATGACCGATCGCGCCGGGACGGAGATCCCGGTCTCCCGCTCGCAGACGCGGCGGTTGAAAGAGCATCTGAATCTTTGAATTGGCCGGATTCGGGCAGAGCGCTTCCCAAAGACGAACGAGGCTCCGCAGCTCGCGACCAAACTCCAGGTTTTCCGCGTCCTTCCGCGTGGCACGTGCATTGCTTCGGTCAGCGCGAGGAGGTGTCTGCGATGCGAGAAGTCGAACGATTCCGGGAGCCCGTGACCGCCCTTCCGACACAAGACGCCGTCGAGAGCAAGCGAAAGGAGGGCTGGCGTCTCTCCGCGATCGAGTGGGAGCGGGAGGGCGCGCGGGAGGCACCCGAGGGAAGGCGCCCCATTCCCTACGGCCTCCGCATCTCGACCGACTGCCAGCACCTCGAGGTGAATCCCGCGGAGAAGGACGTGGTCAAAACCATCATCGCCATGATCGCCGGCGATCATCCGTTGTCGAAAATCGCCCTCGAGCTCAACCAGAGGGGCTCCCGCACTCGAAGCGGCGCGGAGTGGACCCAGCTCAAGATCTTCCAGATGCTTCCCCGGGTGATCGAGCTCGGACCGGAGATACTCTCTCAACGAGAGTGGTCCGAGAGCAAAAAGAGGCTACTGGCGGAAGTCAGCTAGGGCCAGCGGAGCTTGTGAAGAAGTGAGGACGGAGATCCCAACCAGGGTATGACCCTTGTCACTCGATTTTTTCCCCCTCGGATCATATCTAAAGAGGACAAGTCGGGCACACCCAGCTCCGCCCTCACTTCACAAGCTTGGGCACCTAGGGTCAGCCTTGGCCGCTGGATCGCCTTCTGACTGAGACGCGTAATCTATCCAGAATTCATTCCGCCTGTCAAGCAGGTTTTTTCCGCGAACCGGATCGGATTCGGCTCGGCTCATACGAGAGTGCGCAGGAACGCCAGGGCGGGAAGCACGCGGATTCCACGCTCCGTTTCGTAGTCTTTCGTGCCCGTCGCGTGCACTTGAAGCGCCTCCGCGCCCGGGAACCGTTCCTTGAGATAGATCAGCCCGCGCGTTACGTCCGAGTCCGCCCACTTGCACTCGATGAGCTGAATGGGCCGCCGCCCTTCGGTCACCACGAAGTCCACCTCGCGCCCGTCCACGTCGCGGAAGTAGTGTAGGTCCAGATCCCTCCCCTCCGAGTCCTGGTGGAAGTGGACCCACTTGAGAAGGTGCGCCGCCACGAGATTCTCGAAGCGCGCCGCGGAGTCGGACACCACCGTCCAGTCGGCGTGATAGTGCTTCCGCTCTTTTTTCACCGCCCGCAGCCTCGGAGCGCCGAACGGCGAGAGCCGGAAGATCGCGTACAGTCGCTCGTAGATGTCGAGCCACCGGGAGAGCGTCTTGTGGCTCACCTCCAGGTCTTCGCGAAGGCCGTTGATCGAGAGCGGGCTTCCCACCAGGTCCGGAAGGCGCAGCATCAGGAGCTCGAGCCGGCCCAGGTCTTGTACTCGCTCCAACGAAACGACGTCCTCGCGAATGAGTTGGGTCCGATACTCCCGCGACCAGCGCCGCGCTTCCGTTCGGGACCCCGAGAGAAAGGGCTCGGGAAATCCACCCAGGTCCAGAAGGTCCTTCAGATCCTTTTTCGTTCGCAGGTCCAGTTCCGCCACGGAGAACGGATGTAGACGAAGGTAGTGATAGCGCCCCTGAAGGGAGTCGCCTCCGTAGCGGTAGAGGTCCAATCGCGCGCTTCCGGTCACGAGAATGCGGGTCGTCCGGCCCGGGCGATCGTAGAGTCCCTTGATGAAGCTTCTCCAAGAGCGGTATTTGTGGAGCTCATCGAAAACCCACATCGCCGAGCGGGGAAGCTCGCGCTTCAGGATACGTTCGCGATGCTCCGGGACGTCCCAGCTCAGGTAACCTTCGTCGCCCTTCAAAAGAGCGAGCGCCAGCGTGGTCTTGCCTACCTGACGAGGTCCCCCGACGAAAACCATCTTCCGGCGGAGATCCCTCGAGACCTGGGGCGCGAGGTATCGATCGACGGTCATGAACGAGTTTACTCGTATTTTGGCCTGGAGTCAAAAATGCTCGCGAGTGTTTTTGACTCGGGGTCAAAACACTAGTTACCGGGATCCAGGACCCGGCCCATGAAGAGGACGGTTCCCGTCGGCTTGTCCAGGACGAGAAACAGAAACGGTCGATCCACGCGGAACTCGAGGGGCGGGGGCGGTTCCAGCAAAGCGGAGCCGCTCAAGATCACGGCCGTCGCGGCAGCCGCCTCGGTGCCTTTCTCGTCCACGTCCACGACCGCCTTGTGGAGGACGTTGCCGAGCGCGAACCCGGGCTCATCGGACACCCTGGTGAAGTCCGCCCCCGGCTCGAAGGCATCCTTGATGCCGATCCGGTTGAGCGGTTGGCGAAGGGCGAACGACGATTCGACACGGAATCGCGGAAGCGCGAGCGCCACATCCACGCGCGCGGCGTTTCGCGTCGATTCCACCACGCTTCCCACGTCGAGCTCCCGCTCCACGGCCTCGAGACGGCCCTCGTCCGGCAACACCAGGAGCATGACGACCCAGTCGTTCCCGTACGGAACCTCGACCGCCTGGAATCCCTCCCCTCGGGCGTAGCGACGTTCCTCCGTGGCGTGCATCATCGGAACCTCGACCGCTCGCCCGCCGAGGAGGTGGAACGGCTCGGGTTTGGTGGCGCGCTCGCGGAACGGATGCAGCCATGGAGCTTTGAAGTAGATCGCGTTGGCGAGGATCATCCGGGTCAGCGCGTCGATATCCGATTCGGAAAGGATCTGGCGGATCTTCCCCCGCGTCGCTTCGCCGACCCACCGATTCACGTCCCGCGCCGCCTCCGAAGGCGCATCGGCGAAATCGGTTTCGCTTACCTCGGCGCCGAGGCGGTTTCGGAGCGTCTCCACGAACCCGGCGTTCACCCTATACCCGCGCTGAACCCAGAGAGCGTTCGCGACCGAAAGGTGAAACGGCGCCGGCATCGGTCGGGCCCGGCTCGCGAGCACCTGCTGCAGGTCCGAGAACACTTCGACCAGGCTTTCGCCCGCTCCCGCCTGCCCCAGCGCCGTTTCCATCTCGGCGCGGGTCACTCCGGAAGCGCCCGCCTGGCACATCGCGAGCGCCGCGGAAATGCTGTACGGGGAGAAGAAGAGATTTCCTCGATCCGCCGCCAGTTGCCGGTAGAGCGACGTCGCCAGCCCCGCCGTCGAGGCGCCTTTTCGTATCGGCTCGTTCGGCATATGGTCCTCCCGAGAAGAGACTAACTCGTCCGCGCAGCCGACACCACGCCCTTCGCGCTTTCGCCTGGTCTAGAATGGCGGCGCACGGAATGGTAGAGCCTTGACATCGGCATTCGTCGCGTCCCTGGCGGCTTTCCTGGTCACTCTCCTGAGCGGCCTCGGCGCCCTCGTCCTTCGCCGCCACAAGTCGGTGGTCTTCGCCTCCTGCGCCGGAGCGCTCATCGGCGGTGCGGCTTTCTTCCTGCTGCCCGATGCGTTCCATTTCTTCGAGGAGTCGGACTCGACGCTCTCCTCCAAGGTCGTATGGGCGGCGGCGGCTCTCGGGTTCGCAGTCTTCTACGCCCTGGAGAGGGGCCGTCACGCCCCGGAGTCCGCGCGCATCGCCGGCATCGGAGGCGCCCTCGGGCTCGCGGTGCACAGCTTCCTCGACGGGGTCATCATCGGCGAAGGGTTTCACGCCGGTGGCGAGACCGGATTCGTGCTCGCGGTCGCGGTGATGCTCCATAGGCTCGCGGACGGGGCGAGCGCCGTCGGCGTGATGCTCGGGACCGAGCACGGCATCCGCCAGACGGCTTTCATGCTCCTCGTCACCGCCCTCGCCCCCATCGCCGGCGCCGTGGTCACGTCGTTCTTCTCCCTCCCCGCGTTGCTTCTCTCGATGCTCCTGAGCTTCTTCTCCGGAATGCTTCTGTACCTCGGCGCGAAGCATCTCCTCCCCGAAGCGCGGCGGGCCGCCGCGTCGAGCGTCACCGTTCCCGCCTCCTTCGCCGCCGGCCTGATGGTGGTCTACGCCGCCTACCTCCTGTCACAGTGACCCGCATGCTCGGTGTACTTCCGCGCGTCGAGCGATTCCTCGAGGACGAAGTCGACCCCGACGACCGCCGGGAGATCGCGAGTCTGCTGATGCGCGCGCGTGCCGGCGAGGAGTCGGCCCTTCGCGACCTCGAGTCACGCTTCGCCGGCCCGCTCACGTTCGGAACCGCGGGCATCCGCGGTGTTCTGGGAGCGGGAGAGAGCCGGATGAACCGCTCTCTCATCCTCAGAGTCACGCACGGTCTGGCGCTCCACGTCATCGACGAGATCCCGGGAGCGAGAGAGCGCGGAGTCGCGCTGGCCCGGGACGGGCGGCGTCTCTCCGACGTCTTCCAGAAGGACGCGGCCTCGGTCCTCGCCGCTCAAGGGATCACGGTCCACTGGATCGACGGGCCGAGCCCGACTCCCCTCCTCGCGTTCGCCGTCCGCCATTTCGGCGCCGCGGCCGGAATCATGATCACCGCCTCGCACAATCCACCGGCGTACAACGGCTACAAAGTCTACTGGGAGAACGGCGCCCAGATCGTTCCCCCCGTCGACGAGGGGATCGCCGCTCGCATCACCGAGGCGCCGGGCGCCTCCCGGATTCCGAGGGCGGAGTCCTCCCCTCTCGTGCGCGAGTGCCCTTCGATCGGCGAAGCCTACCTTGCGGCGCTCCCCCCACGCCGCAACGACGATCCCGGCCTGCGCATCGCCTATACCGCGCTTCACGGCTGCGGCCAGCGCCTCTTCCTGGAGGCGGCGAAGAGGAGCGGCTTCGACAAAGTCTTTCCCGTTTCCGATCAGGCCGAGCCCGATCCCGCGTTTCCCACCGTTTCCTTTCCCAATCCCGAGGAGCCCGGCGCTCTCGACCTGCTGCTCTCGACGGCGAAGAGCAACGACTGCGACGTCGCGCTGGCGCATGATCCGGACGCCGATCGGCTCGGGGCGGTGGTGCGGCGCGGACCCGGTGACTTCGTCGTCCTCAACGGCAACGAGCTCGGCGTCCTCCTCGCTCACCACGTCGCTCGCGCACACCCGGGAGACGAAGCCGTTGGTGGTCTCGACCCTCGTCTCGTCGCGGATGCTCTCGAAGATGGCGGCGTCCCTGGGTGTGCGGTACCTGGACACGCTCACCGGGTTCAAGTGGATTGCGAACGAGGCGATGCGCGTCGAGGCTGAGGAGGGCGTCCGCTTCGTTTTCGGGTATGAGGAGGCTCTGGGCTACACCGTGGGCACGGTGGTTCGCGACAAAGACGGAATCGGGGCGGGTCTCGCGCTCGCCGAAATGGCGGCGGAGCTCCGCGCGCGGGGACGGACGCTCCTCGATGCCCTCGCCGACCTCAGGCGGCGCCACGGATACTTCGCGAGCCGGCAGCGGAACTTCACTCTCGAAGGAGCGGAAGGTGCAGCCCGGATCGAGCGGGCCATGGACCGCTTGAGACGCGAGCCTCGGAGGGAGCTCGGCGGCGAGCGGGTCCGCGCGTTCCACGATCGCCGTGAGGGGAACGTTCTCCTCTACGATCTCGAGGACGGCGGCCGGGTCGCCGTCCGGCCGAGCGGGACCGAGCCCAAGATCAAGCTCTACTTCGAAGTGGTCGAGACCTACGACACTCTCGAAGCCGCGGACGCCCGCGCCACGGGTCGCCTCGCCGCAGTGGAAAAGGATTTACTCGCGGGCTCCGGACTCGGTTGAGCTCGGCCCATTCGAAGTCCTCGTTCGGTCCGGCTCGCCCTCTTGAACCCTTGAGTATAACTGGTTATACTTTCTTGTATGAAGACCGCCATTTCAATCCCGGATGAGCTCTTTCGTGAAGTGGAGCTTTTCTCCCGGCGCCTCAAGGTGTCTCGAAGCCGCCTCTTCGCGGATGCCGTTCGCGAGTACCTCGCGCGGCGGCGATTCCCGCCGGACGCGACGGCCGCTTGGAACCAGGTAATCGATCTCGCAGGTCAGCCGGGGGATGAGGCCGGCGCAGTGGCCCTTCGGAATCGCGGAAAAGCGGTGCTCCGAAATGCGCTCGTGAATCGCCGGTGATCGAGCGGGGACAGATCTGGTGGGCGGAGCTGGGAGAACCTCGCGGGTCGGAACCGGGCTATCGACATCCGGTGCTGGTTCTCCAGCGAGATGAGGTGAACAGAAGCCGCATCAACACCGTCGTGGTGTGTTTGCTCACGAGCAATAGCCTTTTGTCGCGAGCTCCCGGCAATACTCTGCTTCGACGGCGCCGAACCGGCCTCCCGCGGGATTCGGTCGTCAATGCATCCCAGGTCGCGACGTTGAACAAGTCCGATCTGGAGGAACTCGTGAGCGCTCTGCCCCGAGATCTGATGGACGATGTGGACCAGGGAATTCGTTGGTTCCTCGGTCTCGATTGATGCAGTCCTTTCTACTCGCGGCTTCCGGCCTCGCGTGACCCCTTCGGGATCACGTTGAGCTTCAGGTACGACGGGCTCTCCGGCGAGCGGTAGATCCTCTGCGTGGCTACCTGGAAATCCTCCTCCTGCGCCTTGTAGATGTCGACGAAGGTCTGGGGGTTTCGATCGATGACCGGAAACCACGTGCTCTGTACCTGGACCATCATGCGGTGGCCCTTCTCGAACGTATGGTTGCGGTCCCGCAAATCGAACTCGATGGGCGTGATCTCTCCCGGAACCATGGGCTCGGGCTTCTCGAAGCTCTTCCGGAACTTCGCGCGGAACACTTCGCCCGCGAGAAGCATCTGGAAGTGCCCCATTCGCACTCCCGCCGGATTCGGGTCGTTGTCGGGAAAGTCTCCGGGAAAGACGTCGATGAGCTTCACCACGAAATCCGAGTCGGTGCCGGTGGTCGATACCGAGAGGTGCGCGATGATCGGACCGGCGATGGTGACGTCTTCCGCCAGCTCCTCGCTCTCGTAGACGAGGACGTCGGGGCGCGAGGCGGCGAAGCGCTGGTCCTCGATCATCCAGAGGTGACCCTGCGTCGTTCGCGTCTCGGCGGAGAACGGGACGGGTTTTTCCGGATCGCTCACGTAGCTGTCGAAAGCTTCCGCCAACGCCGAGCCCGGGGGCTCGAACGAGAGCCCCTCGTCCTCGCGCAGGTAGAGATTCTTCACCACTGCCTCGGGAGGCGGCCAGTCGGAGTACTTCCGCCAGACGTTCGAGCCGGTCTCGAAGACGTAGGCCTCCGGAAGATCCGGGTCGGGCGCGTCCTTGAGATGATGCCGGAAGAACGGGAGGTGAATCTCCTTCTGGAAATAGTGCGCCGTCTTGGACTCGAACTGCACGTTCCCGAGAGACGCTCCGTCCATGCGGTTCCAGCCTCCGTGGAGCCACGGCCCGACGGCGAGAACGCTCTCGTTCTCCGGATTGCGCTTCTCGATCTCGTAGTAGATGGTCATGGGCCCGTAGAAATCCTCGGCGTCGAACCATCCCCCCACGTTCAGAATCGCGTGATGGATGTCGTTCAGGTGAGGAAGGACCACCTGATCCTTCCAGTAATCGTCGTAGGTCCCGTGGTCCATGAACTCGTTCCAGGTGGGAACGGAATAGCTGAAATAGCGCTCGTTGACGTTGGCGATGGGACCGAGCTCACGAAAGAAGCGGTAGCCGTCGGGGGTGCCGTAGTCGAACGCGGCCTCCCGCTCGGTCGTGATTCCCTCCCGGACCCGGGCGTTGGCGGAGAGCCAGCTGAAGGCGTACATGAGCCGGAAGGCGCCGTTGTGGTGCCAATCGTCCCCGAGGAACATGTCGGAGGGCGATGCCTGCGGGGAGGATGCCTTGAGCGCGGGGTGAGCGTCGATCATCCCCATGACCGTCTGGAACCCGGGGTAGGAGACGCCGTACTGGCCGGCCCGGCCGTTTCCGTTCGGGACGTTCTCGAGGAGCCACTCGATGGTGTCGTAGTTGTCGGTGCTCTCGTCGGTCACTTTCGCGGTCTTCCTCGGCACGTAGGGCCGCATCACCACGAACTCGCCCTCGGAGCGGAACTTCCCGCGCACGTCTTGAAAGACGAAGATGAATCCATCCCGGTCGAATTCGGGCGAAGGTCCTATCTGCGCGGGATACTCGTCGGGCCCATAGGGAGGAATGGAGTAGGGCGTTCGCAACAGGAGAAACGGGTACGTCCGGGATCGGTCTTTCGGCTCGTACAGGATGGTGAAGAGCTTCACCCCGTCCCGCATCGGGATCATGACTTCCCGCTTCGCGTAGTGGGCGCGAACGTCGAAGGGCGCTTCCTCCTCCTGCGCCCATACCCGGGCCGCGGCGAGGCTCGAGACCAGAAGACACCGGGCGAGGGCTCTCACTGAATCCCCACCAGGCCTTCGACCGAGTCGTAGCATTCGAGCGAGTATTGGTTCTGCGCCCGCCTCTGTCAATTCCCCGAAGCGGCGACGAAATGGAGGACGACTCCGCCGGCGCGCTCGGGCCGAACCCAGAGCCCATCGTCCACGGGATGCGGCGTCACTGCGTTGTCCTTGAGGCAGCGCCGCGTTTCGTCGACGTCGGAAACGGTGAGGGTCACGACGGCGACGCAGGGAACCGCGGGGAGGACGACGTCCTCGAACCGGGCCATGACGTCGTCGACGCCCGCGATCTCGACCGAGCCCTCGTCGAGCGCGAATCGCAGCTTACCACCTCGGCCCTCTTCGCGGGAGCGGAGCGTGAGCCGCTCGAAGCGGTCCGCGGTCTCGTTCGGGATACTCCGAGCAGAGGGTGATCCCCGAGAGCGCCTGGACCCCGTTCGGATGGTCGAGGAGGGCTTTCTGCCAGAGGACGTCGGGGGTGGCATGCTCGATGAAGAACGGATCGGCCTCGGGAAAGAGCTCGGACTCCGCGCGAACGATGCGAAAGAGTCCCGGCTTCGTCTGGTCTCCCTCGATGCCGATGGGAACGTCTCGTCCGATCTCGACCGGGGGCTTCAATCCCTGGACCCGGTCCTTCCGCGATCGATAGAGATCCTCGGCGCGCTCGCACCCGAGGGCCACGAGCCCTACCCCGTGGAACCGCTCGGCGAGCGCGCGGAAACGATCGTGCGGCAGCTTCTCGTCGACCACCCCGAGGATCTCGAAGTAGCCCTGGCGGAACATGGCGCAGCGGTTTCCGGATCCCCAGGGCACGACCGGCCCCTCGGGAGTGAGCTTTCCCCGATGAGCGCTCTCCCGCGTGAGCCGGAAGCCGAGCCTCTCGTAGTCCTCCTTCGAGGCGTCGAGGTCCGGCGTCACTAACGCGACGTGGTCGAGAGTGAGGGAGCCCTCTCCACTCATAGGTTCCTCCGCGGTCATTCTAACTTCTCGCCGGCCCATTTTCATCGGGCGGTGGCGCCGTATCAGTTGAAGACGATGTTGGGCTCGCATACATTACTCTTTCTCCCAGGAGGGCCCGCCCATGGAAGTCGACGTAACCTTTCACGGAGACGTCGCCAGGGTCCGGATCAAGGGCCGCATCATCGATGGACAAAGCTCCGATCGGCTCAAGGACACGCTCTCGAAGCTGGTCGCGGAGGGAAAGCTCAACACCATCTTCGATCTCTGGGAAGTCACCTGGTTCGACAGCCTGGGCATCGGCATCCTCATCGGCCACTACATCTCCGTCGCCGGCCGCGGCGGCAAGGTGATGCTCCTCGGAGCGAACAAGAAGATCCGACAGATCGTGGAGATGGTCCAGGTGGCCGACCGCTTCGGCTGGTCGTGGGATCTGGACGAGGCGCTCGCCTGGTTCCGATGAAGACACCCGCTCTCCCGGCGAACGAGGCCGAAAGGCTTCAGGCGCTCTTGCGCTACGAGATCCTCGATACGCCTCCGGAGCAGGCCTTCGACGACCTCACGATGCTCGCGTCGCACATGCTCGATGTGCCGATCGCCGTGGTGAGCCTGGTGGACGAAGCCCGGCAGTGGTTCAAATCCGCCGTGGGCATCGGGGTGACGGAAACGCCGCGCGAGTACGCCTTTTGCGCCCATGCCATCCTGGGAAAGGACGTGATGGTGGTCGGGGACGCGCTGCGGGACGAGCGCTTCCAGGACAACCCGCTCGTGACCTCGCCCCCCGGCTTTCGCTTCTACGCCGGCGCTCCCCTTCTGACCGAGGACGGCTTCGCTCTCGGAACCCTCTGCCTCGTGGACCGCAAACCGCGCGAGCTCGGCGCGGAGCAGCTCGAGCTCCTGCGGGCGCTCGCCCGCCAGGTCGTGAGCCGCCTCGAGGAGCGGCGAAAGGTCACCGCCCTGGTGCGGACCATGAGCGAGCGCGACCAGGCCCAGGAGGAGCTCGACCGGTTCTTCGATCTATCGCTGGAGATGCTGTGCGTCGCCGACTTCGACTACTACTTCACCCGGGTGAATCCCGCCTGGACCCGCACTCTGGGGTATGAAAGCGAAGAGCTCCTGAAGAAGCCCTACCTCGAGTTCGTCCACGTCGAGGACCGTCCCTCGACCATCCGGACGGCGTCGAGCCTGGTGGGCGGCTCCGAGGTCCTCGCGTTCGAGAACCGCTACCGCTGCAAGGACGGCTCCTACAAATGGCTCTCCTGGACCGCGATCGCGTCGCTCGCGGAGCAGCGGATCTACGCCGCCGCCCGCGACATCACCGACCGGAAGCAGGGCGAGGAGGCCTTGAGGCGCTACGCGCGCGAGCTCGAGCAGGCGAAGCGCGCGGAAGAGGAGAACGCCTTTCGGCTGAAGCAGCTCGTCGAGGAGCTCGATTCCGCGAAGCAGAAGGCCGAGGACGCGACCCGCGCCAAGAGCGAGTTCCTCGCGAACATGAGCCACGAGATCCGGACGCCGATGAACGCCGTCATTGGCATGACGGAGCTGGTCCTGGCCAGCGAGCTCGACGGAGCCCAGCGCGACCATCTGACCCGTGCCAAGCAGGCGGCGGAGGAGCTCCTGGAGCTCCTGAACGACATCCTCGACATCTCCAAGATCGAAGCGCGAAAGCTGGACGTCGACTCGATTCCGTTCTCGCTCAGGCGATGCGTGGGCGCCACCGTCAAGATCCTCGAGATGCGAGCGCACGAGAAGGGACTCGGACTCTCCGCCCACATCCGGGAGGACGTTCCCGACTCGCTGGTGGGAGACCCGAAGCGCCTGCGACAGATACTGCTGAACCTCATGGGAAACGCGGTGAAGTTCACCGACCGGGGCGACGTGCTCCTCGAGGTGGAGACGGAATCGATCGGCGAGGGGAGCGCGACCCTTCATTTTTCGGTCGCCGATTCCGGCATCGGCATCCCCGAGGATCGGCGCGAGGCTATTTTCGAGGCTTTCTCCCAGGGCGAGCCTTCGACCGCTCAGAAGTACGGCGGGACCGGTCTCGGCCTCGCCATCTCCTCCCAGCTGGTCTCGATGATGAACGGCCGGATCTGGCTCGAGAGCGCTCCCGGCCAGGGGAGCACGTTTCACTTCACCGCCGGCTTCGGGCGAACCACTCCCGACAAGATCGAGCCCGCTCCCGAGGCGGCGCCGATCTACGCACCCCGGCGCCGTCATGGAGGCTTCCACGTGCTCCTGGCCGAGGACAACCCCGTCAACCGCGAGCTGGTGCGTCACTTTCTGGCGAAGGCCGGGCACCATGTCGAGATGGCGGCGAGCGGGCGCGAGGCTCTCGCGCACCTCGAGAACCCCGGCCGTTTCGACCTCGTCCTCATGGACGTGAGGATGCCCGACGTCAGCGGAATCGAGGCCGTCGAATCCATCCGGGCGAACGAGAAGGCCACGGGCGCGCACATCCCGGTCATCGCGCTCACCGCCTACGCGATGAGGGAGGACCGCGAGCGGTGCCTCCGCGCGGGGATGGACGACTACGTTTCGAAGCCGGTCCGGGCGGAGGAGCTCCTCGCGACCATCGAGAAAGTCGCCTCTCGCTTTTCCCTGGAGCCGCGTCCGCGGCCCGCGGTCGAATCGCCGGCGCCGGTCGTCGACGAGGAAGCCCTGATGGCTGGAGTCCGCGGCGACGAGAAGCTCCTCCGCGAGCTCATCGACCTCTTCCTGGAGGATTCGACCGCGATGCTGACCCACATGAAGGAAGCGATCGAGCGCGACGACCCCTCCGAGCTCGCCTCCTCGGCGCACGCCTTCATCGGGTCTCTGGGGAATTTCGCATCCCGCCGGGCGTTCGCCAAGGCGAAGGCGCTCGAGCGGAAGGCGCGGGAGGGCGATCTCGATACCGCGGCCGGGATTTTCGCCGATCTCGTCGAAGAGACGGCTCGTTTGGAGGAGGCGCTCCTTCAGATACTCGACAAGCGCCGTGCGAGGACGAAGTGAGCGAGATTCTCCTGGTCGAAGACGAGCGCGTGACCCGGCACCGGATCCAGAAAGTGATGGAGGACGCGGGCCATCGAGTCACGGCAGTCGCGACGGCCCCGGAGGCGCTGAAAAAGCTCGACCGCCAGCGCGTCGACCTCCTGCTCCTGGACGTGTGGCTTCCGGAAATGAACGGCCTCGAGCTCCTCGCGAAGATGAAGGAATCCGGACTCCATCCTCCGGTGGTCATCATCACCGCCGACGATACGCCCACGACCCTCCTCGAGGCGGTGCGTGCCCAGGCCTACGCGTTCCTGACCAAGCCCATCGACCCCGACGATTTCGTCGCCACCATCGCGCGGGCGCTGAACGGCTCGCGGGCTTCCCGGCCCATTCGCGTGATCTCCGCCAAGCCGAGCTGGATCGAGCTCGCCCTTCCCTGCGACCGCGAATCGGCGGAGCGCATCCAGGGATTCCTCGCTCGTCTCGACGCCGACCTCGACCCGGCGGTCCGGGACGCCATCGGCCGGGTCTTCCGGGAGATGCTCCTGAACGCCGTCGAGTGGGGCGGGAAGCTCGACCCGAACCGCGAGGTCCGGGTGACGTACCTGAGGGCGCGGAAGATGATCCTCTACCGAATCGCCGACCCCGGCGAAGGCTTCCGGCTCGCCGAGATCGATCACGCGGCGGTCACGAACACGGACGACTCGCCCATGGCCCACGTGTTGGCGCGCGAGAAGAAGGGCCTTCGCCCCGGAGGCTTCGGGATCCTGATGTCCCAGTCCCTCGCCGACGAGCTTCTCTACAACGAGGCGCAGAACGAAGTGGTGTTCATCAAGTACCTGGACACGAATTGAAATCCTCTTCGAGCTGACATCCGCCAGGATCGAGAACGAAGTTCGCGAACGGGGTCCTCACGGCCCTCCCGTCCCGCCCGGGAGCTCGCGAGCGACCCGCTCCACCTCGTGCCACACCCTCAGGAGGTTCCCGCTCCAGAGCTTCGCGATCTGCTCTTCGGTATAGCCGCGACGCACGAGCTCGTGGGTGACGTTGAAGGTCTCGGCGGCATTGTTCCAGCCTTCGATGCCGCCGCCGCCGTCGAAATCCGAGCTGATGCCCACGTGGTCGATCCCCATGACCTCGACGGCGTGATCGATGTGGTCCACGAAGTCCGACACCGTCGCCGCGGGAAACCTCGTGTCGATCTCCTTGCGCTTCTCGTCGAAGGCCGCTCGGTTCGTTTCGGAGAGGCTCGCGAGATCCCCCATGCCCGAGATTCCGAGCTCCTCGAACAGCGCCTTCATCGCCGCCTGCTTCTCCGGCGGGTTCCTCACGAAAGCGCCGAGGGCGACCGTCTGCATCACCCCGCCCTTCGCCGCGAGCGCCCGGAGCTGCTCGTCGTCCATGTTGCGGGGCACGTCCGCGAGAGCGCGGGTCGACGAATGGGAGCCGATGACCGGCGCCTTCGAGGCCTCGACCGCCTGGAGCATCGACTTCTTCGAGATATGGGAGACGTCGACCATGATCCCGAGCCGGTTCATCTCCGCCACCACCTCCCGGCCGAACGGACTCAGGCCGCCGTGCTCCTCCTCGGCGTCTCCGAGCCCCGTCTGCGGAGTCGAGGAGTCGGCGATGTCGTTGTGGCCGCCATGGGCGAGAGTGATGTAGCGCGCCCCGAGCTCGTGATACTTCGCGAGAAGACTCAGGTCTTTGCCGATCACGTAGCCGTTCTCGATCCCGATCGCGGCCACCAGCTTCCCGCTCCCGTGGATGCGGGTGACGTCGTCGGCGGAGCGGGCGAGCTCGATCCGATCGGGGTACATCGTCTCCGTCATCCGGTGGATGGCTTCGAACTTCGTCATCGCGTCCGCCTTGGCCTTCTCGTAGTTCGCCTCGGTCCTCGCGGTCTGCCCCACGTAGACGATGAAGAACGCCGCGTCGAGCCCGCCTTCTTCCATCTTCGGGAGATCCACCTGGAACTCCCCGCGCTTGCCGGGATCGGCCTCCGGCGTCGCGTAGTTGAAGGGAATGTCCACGTGGGTGTCGAGGGTGAGGACCCTCTCGTGGATGGCTCGCGCCGTCTCGCGGACCTCTTCCTCGGTCGGTGCCGGGGAGGCCGGGGGTGCTGCGTGATCCGCGGGGGCGCACCCCGAGAGCGTGAGAAGGATAACGGAAAGGAGAAGAATTAAGGTGGGCATCAGCGCTCCTGTTTCGAGAGAAACGGGCGCTAGTCTATCTCAGGCTACCGGCTCACCAGGGCACTGGAGGGGAGGCTAGAGGACGTCCTTGAGCGAGAGCCCCTCGTCCTTCAGAAAAGCCATGAGGCCCTTCTTGTCGATGGTCCGAATCGCCCGGGTGGTCATCCGGATACGAACGCTGTGCCCGAGCTCGGGAACGAAGACCCGCTTCCACTGGAGGTTGGGGAGCTGGAACCTCTTCGTCTTGTTGTGCGCGTGGGAGATGAGGTTGCCCGAGAGCGGGCCTTTACCGGTGAGCTTGCATTTGCGGGCCATCGTGACTCCTGCCTTTTGACAAACCATTAGTCTATACATTCCCAGGGGATGGGCGCAAGTCCCGGCAAATTGTACCGACTCAATGGCGGGCGACGGTTCCCCGGCGTAGATCTCGCGAAAGGAGGTCCCATGCTCGTCATCCTCTTCCGATCGAAGCTCACTCCCGAGGCCGGCGCCGACTACCAGTCCACGGGCGAGCAGATGTTCGAGCACGCCCGGAACCAGCCGGGATTCGTCGATTACAAGGAGTACAGGAGCGAGGACGGCGAGCGGCTCACCGTCGTGCGCTGGCAGGACGAGGCCACGCTCGACGAGTGGCGAAACGACGCCAGGCACCGGGCCGCCAAGACGCGGGGCCGCGAGCGCTGGTACGAGCAGTACCACATCGAGGTAGCGAAAATATTCCACGAGGCCAAGTTCGACCGGTCCGCCCTCACGACGAGCCCACGCTGAACAACTCTTCGATACGGGCAGCGAGATCCTGGGGCTGAAGCCACACGACGTCGGTATCGCTGAGCCGTTCGCTCGCCGCAAGACCAGTGTTGACAAGGAACAGGGCCCGAGGTGAATAGGCATCGATGAAGCTTCGGGCCCCGCGGGGAATAGTCGTTCGGCGAAGCTTCTCCGCTTTCACCTCGACGGCGACGATGAGCTCGCCCCGGACGATGACGAAGTCGACTTCGGCTCCGGAGGAGCTTCTCCAGAAGTGGAGGGTACCTCCCTCGGGCAGGCACTTCCACAGTTCGGTGAACACCCAGTTTTCGAGGGCCGCCCCCTTGTCCGCCCGTAAGTCGAGCGGTTTGAAATCGTGGAGCAGACGGTTCCGCACGCCGTTGTCGACGAGAAAGACTTTCGGCGTGCTCGTGATTTCCACACGCTTCCCTCCGGCGAAGGGCGGCAGAATCGACAACACATGGCTCGACTCCAGAATTTCGAGATACGAGGCGACCGTCTCGCGGCTGACTCCGATGATCGAGGCCCATTCCGAGAAGTTCACCCGATTGCCCGCTTGCGTCGCGGCGAGGCGAAGGAGACGGCGAAAAGCATCTGGCCTGCCGATGCGGTAGAGATCGCTCGCATCCCGAAGGATGATCGCTTCGACGAGGTCCGTGAGAAGCACCTCTGGAGCTTCACTGAGCCAAACCCGCGGATACCCTCCGATCGCGAGGTGTCGGACGAAGCGCTCTTCCACGAGCCGTCGGCGAATAGCCTCGGGTTTTTCCGTCAGGTCGTAGACCACCTCGGACAGGGCAAAGGGGAGAAGACGCGTGCGGGTTGCGCGCCCCGCCAGCGACTCCCGGGTGCGCGCGTGCAGGTGGAAGGAGGAGCTTCCCGTGACCAGTATGGGAACACCGGGCTTGCGGTCTACGAGACCCTTGAAGAACAGACCCGCTTCCTCCAGATGCTGCGATTCTTCGAAGAAGAGGCTCACCGGCCGCTCCACCAAACCCTTCAGGTCGGAAAGGACCAGAGAAGCCGAACGACACCACTCGCGGACGAGAGGCTGCTCGCAGTCCACGAATAGAACCGGTTCGCCAACTTCCGAAAGATGACGCCAGATCGCGGTGGACTTCCCGGCCTGCCTTGGTCCCACGACGAGGTGAGCGCGGTCCGTTTCGCGCCACCGGGGCGCGGCCCGTGAGGCGGCCCTCCTGGGTAGGTACGGCGCAGGAAGCCGCATCCGCAACCACCCCGCCGTTCGCCCAGGGTCGCCCAGCCAGGCATTGTCCCGCTCAAGAATTCCCTGGATATCGCGATCCACGATCCACAATTTAGCCTGTAAATTGTGGATTGGCAATTGGCAATTTCAAGACTTATTGTCTTCGAACTCCCCCGTCGCCTTGTTCTTGTGCACCCGGTCCCAGGTGAAGAACCGGCCGTTCATCGCCACGTAGACGCCCGGGGGCAGCGCCTGGGCGAAGGCGAGTGCGCTCCCGAGGTTGAAGAGCCCATCGGAGCTTCCGAATTTGAACGGGATCATGGCCCCGGTCAGAACGATGGTCTTCTCGGAGATCGCCGCCTCGCCGAGGGCCCTCGCCGTCACCTCCATGGTGTCGGTCCCGTGGGTCACGACGATGCGGCTCTCCTTCGCGTGACGGCACTGCTCCACGATGAGCTTCCGGTCGTCCCCGGTCATCTCCAGCGAGTCGATCATCATGAGCGTTCGCACCTCGACCCGGAGCTTCGAGCGGCCGAGCGCGAGCATCTCGGGAAGGTGCGTGTCCTTGAAGAAGAGCTCGCCTCGCAGCTCGTCGTACTCCTTGTCGAACGTGCCTCCGGTGACGAAAAGCCGAATCGAGCTCACGGCGCTCCCGGGAGAATCACAACGGGAATCCCCTTCTCGCGCACCAGCTTATTGAACGCGTCGAGCTCGGTCCCGAGGAGAGAATCGAGCGCGGCCTTCTTCTCATGCCACTGGACCATGAGGTCCCCGAACCGCTCCTTCGCCCCCTCGATCACTCCCTCCTCCGAGCCATCGACGGCGCCGTGAAGGATGATGAAGTGATGGTTGAGCTGCACGGGGAAGTTGATCACCGTCTGCCCGTCGACCGTTCGCTTCTGGATGAGCTCGTTCTCCATCGCGTCGAGCTTCTCGACGAGCGCCTTCCCTGATTCCTGGATAGCGGCGGCGTCCTCCCGCTCCTTCGTCCGATCGAGGAACGCCTGCACCTGATCCCGCGCGCCCCGGAGCCGGATCACGCCGTCGTGGATCGCCGAGATCTCCTTCGCGACGCTCTTCAGGAAGTCTTCCTGCTCCTGGTACGCGGTCACCTCCGTGTCGAGCCTCGGGTCTTTCTTCACCTCGATCGTCTGGGTCCGTGTCTCTCCCCCTGCCGTGAGACGAACTTGATAGGTCCCGGGCATGACCTTCCGTCCCTGAAGGCCGCCGAACGAAAAGAGCCCCGGCACTCGCTTCGGAGTCTCCCACCTCAGGTCCCAGCTCACCCGGTTCATTCCCGCCTTCGGCTTCCAGGGGTTTCGCTCCGCCGCCGGGCCCTCGGGCGGCTGCTCGGGCGGGTAGCGGCGCACGACGGCTCCCGTCGAATCGAGAATCTCGAGAGTGACTTTCTTCTCCTCCGAGACCTCGCCGACGAGAAAGTCGAGGATTGCCCCCGCCGGCGGGTTCTTTCCCACGGCGACGGGGGCGCCGAAGCTGAAGCCGCGCTCCACCCGGTAAGCGGGCCGCGGAGCGAAGAGGTGGACTTTCGCGCTCTTCACCGAGTCATCGATCTGCTGCAGCGGCGAGAGGTCGTCGAGGATCCAGAAGGAGCGGCCGGCGGTGGCGATGACGAGATCGTTCTCCCGCTCCTGGACCATGAGGTCCGTCACCGGAGTCACGGGAAGATTGAGCTGCAGAGACTGCCAGCTCTCGCCGTCGTCGAAGGAGACGAACACTCCGGCTTCGGTTCCCATGTAGAGCAGGCCGCGCCTCCTGGGATCCTCGCGCACCACCCGGACCCAGGCTTCTTCGGGGATGCCCTTCGCGATCGGCTTCCAGCTCTTTCCGTAATCGTTGGTCTTGAACGCGAGAGGGGTGAAGTCGTTGAACTTGTACCGGGTCACCGCGACGTAAGCCGTCGCCGGGTCGTGCGGTGAGACGTCGATGGCGTTGATCATCGCCTCTCCGATGGAAGGCGGCGTCACCTTCTCCCAGCGCGCCCCCCCGTCCCGGGTCACGTGGAGAACTCCGTCGTCGCTTCCCGCCCAGAGGGTCCCGGGGGCGTGCCGCGATTCGGCGACGTAGTAGATGGTGCCGTAGATCTCCCCGCCCGCGCCCTCGTTGGTGATGGGAGCGCCTCCCGGCCCCTGCTTCTCGTCGTCGTCCGTCGTGAGATCGGGACTGGCTTCTTTCCAGCTCACGCCTCCGTCGCTCGTCCGCAGGAGAACGTTCCCCGCGTGATAGATGACTCTCGGATCGTGGCGCGAGGCGAGGATGGGCGCGTTCCAGTTGAAGCGGTACTTCATGTCGCGCGACGCCATCGCCGCCGGAAGCATCGGGTAGGCCATGACGCTTCGCTCCTGGCGCGTGCGGGCGTCCCATTCCGTGATCTGGCCCATGTAGCAGCCCGCGTAGATCTTCGCGGGATTGTCGGGATCGAAGGCGACGTAGGCGCTTTCGCAGCCGCCGACGGGATACCAGTCCTTCCAGGTGATTCCGTTGTCGAACGTCTGGCTCGCGATGGCGACCGATGTGTTGTCCTGTTGCCCCCCGTAGACCCAGTACGGGAATTGATTGTCGGTATTCACGCGGTAGAACTGCGCCGTGGGCTGGTTCTGCTGCGTCGACCAGGTTTTTCCGCCGTTTCCCGAGATGTTCGCCCCGCCGTCGTTGGAGTTGATGAGGATGTCCGGGTTCTCGGGATGGATCCAGAGATGGTGGTTGTCGCCGTGCGGCACGCGTACGTTCTCGAACGTCTTTCCCCCGTCGATCGATTTCAGAAGGTTCGCGTTCGTGATCCAGACGACGTCGGGGTTCCGGGGGTCGGCGAAAACCTTGATGTAGTACCAGGCGCGGGTGCGGATGCCCCAGGTCTCGTTCACGAGCTTCCACGTCTTTCCCGCGTCTTCCGAACGATAGAGCCCGCCCTTGGGATCCGCCTCGACGAGGGCGTAGATCCTTTCGGGATTCGCCGAGACGGAAACGCTCAGCTTCCCCTTCAGCTCCGGAAGCCCTTCCTCGAGCTTCACCCAGCTCTCACCGCCGTCCGTCGACTTGTGGATGCCGCTTCCCGGACCGCCGCTTCTCACTTCCCACGGCGTTCGCCGGTGATCCCAGAATGCCGCGTAGAGGATGCGCGGGTTCGAAGGATCCATCGCGAGATCGGAGGGGCCGGCGTCCGGGGAAACGTAGAGAACTTTCGTCCAGGTGGCGCCGCCGTCCTTCGACCGATAGACGCCTCGATCCTCGCTCGGCCCGTAGGGCGCACCCTGGGCGGCGACGTAGACGAGATCGGGGTTCCGGGGATGCACGTGGATTCTGGAAATCGCGCGCGAGCGCGGAAGCCCCATGTGCGTCCAGGTCTTTCCCGCGTCCGTCGATTTGTAGACCCCGTCGCCGTGAGACGTCATCACCCCGCGGATCGCGTGCTCGCCCATCCCTACGTAGAGGACGTTGGGGTCCGAGGGCGCAACGGCGATCGCCCCGACCGACGACGTCTTGAGCTGGCCATCGGTGATGTTGGCCCAGGTCTCGCCGCCGTCGGTCGTCTTCCATACGCCGCCCCCGACCCCGCCGAAGTAGAAGGTCTGGGTGTCCTGGACGACCCCGGTGGACGCATTGGACCGCCCTCCCCGGAAGGGCCCTATCCCGCGCCACTCCATCGACTGGTAGAGCTTGGGGTCGACGTCTTCGGCCGCACGGGCGAACGGCGACGACAGCAAAACGAGAAACGCGGCGACGGCTCGCATGGGGACTCCTCTTCTAGGGAATGGGGCGGGCTCGGTCGGTGAGAATCGAAGGGTCGAGCACCGCGGCGATTGTACAACAGCCGACGGGCTACGACATTCGAGCCCAGGCCAGTCTCAGCGTCGAAAGCTGTGGGTCGTCGCCCCACATTCCCGTGCGCCGCAGCGTGAAAGCGTTCGTGGACTCGTCGTTCGCTCCCGAAACCGTCGTCACCGCGAGCGAGAATCCTTCCTCTTCGACGATTCTTTGAGTCGACCCGTCGAAGTCGGAAGCGCTCCCGTTGGGATAGGCGAACGTCGTGACCGGCCCGCTGAGCTCGGCTTCGATCCGCTTCTTCGACTCCCGAATCTGGCGCCTCGCCTCCTCCTCGGAGACGAACGTCAGGATCGGATGGTCGATGGTGTGCGCCCCGAACGATATGCGCTGGGAAGCCATCTCCCGCACCTGATCCCAGGTCAGCTTCTCCCAACCCCCGGGGACGCCGGGCTCGATCTCGAGCTCCGCGAGGAGTCTTTCGATCTCGAGATCGCGCTCCTCGGGAGACGAACGGCGAAGCCGCGCGAGCACCGCGGCGAGGGGCGGCCGCGCTTCCGGTTTCCGCGTTCGATGAAAGGCGTCGAACACCCGGTCGTGCCAGAGGAGCGCGTTCTGGTCGAGGGAATCGGTCGTGAGAAAGATCGTCGCCGGAAGAGAGAGATCCCGGAGAACGGGAAAGGCGTTCGTGTAGTTGTCGCGGTAGCCATCGTCGAAGGTGACCGCGACTCCGTTTCTGGGGAGGTCTCTTCGGCGGGCCCGCTCCGCGAGCTCGAGAAGCGGCAGCACGGTGAAGTTCCGGAGAAGCGCCTCCATCTGTTTTCGGAACAGCTCTACGGGAACGCCGGGAAAGAACGGATGAGCCTCGTCGTTCACCCGATGGTAGGAAAGGACGAGATACCTGCGGGGCCGCGTGACCCCGAGGACGGCGCGGGTCACCCCCGGTGTCCGCGACACCAGGCTCGCGAGCTTCCTCGACCCCATCGTCCCCACGCTATCATCCTACCGGAATGACTGCCGGAATGAGCGACGTTGCGGCGGATGCGATTTTCGTCTTCGCGGGGCGGGAGTCGCGAAAGCGGTTCGGGGTGCGGCTCTTCCGGGAAGGGGTCTCCCCCCGCCTCGTTTTGAGCGTGGGCCGCTTCGAGTGGAGACGCTTCGCGGGTCTCGGCCTTCCGAGTGACGGCGGGCTCGTGGATCGGGTCTCGGAGACCGAGCCGAAGCGGCGCCACTTTTTCGTGGACCTTCGTTCCGGCAGCGCGAGCGCCGAGACAATCCCCACGGGAGTCCTCGGAACCTGGAGCGAGGCGCGCGCGCTCGCGCGCTTCGTCGAGCGCGAGGGAATCGGAAAGCTCGTCGTCATTTCACATCGACAACATCTCCGGAGGTGCCTCCTCGGCCTGAGGCTCACCCTCCCGGGCTCCTGCGAGGTGGTCCCGTTGGCGGCTCCGGCAGACGACCCCGAAGAGCCGCCCGCGGGGCGCCTGACGGAAGCGTTCAAGTTCCTTTGTTACAGCGCCTTACTAAGGCCCATCTGGATCTGCAAACTCATCTTTTCGCACCGCTTGCGCCGAAGTGCTTTTCCTGATATAAAGGGCAGGTTTACCCTATCCCAACCGGGGCTTCGAGAAGGAGACTTTCGACCGCCAGAAGCCGCTAACGCTCCCACCCCCCCAGGAGTCGCGGCCGACGGGCGAGCTCACGATTGAAGCTCGATGGATCTCGTTCCGGCGTCACGAGGTCCACGGCCTAGAGTGGCTTTTCTCGAAGAAAGATTGGGAGTGGGTTCATCATCGTCATGCGCGGAAGCTTTGGTATCGCTCTAATCATTATTAGTATCGGACTCGCGACTTCGGCGTTCCCCGAGACCCGGAGAACCCAACCCTCCCCGCAGAAGGGCAGCGAAACCGGCGACTACAAGATCGGTCCCGGGGACGTGCTCCGCATCCTCACCTGGAAGGAGGCGGATTTCAGCGGGTCGTTTCCCGTTCGATACGACGGGAAGATCACCATCCCCTTCGTCGGCGACATCGACGTTGCCGGCCGAACTCCGACCGAGCTCAAGGGAGAGCTCGAGGAGAGCATCGGCAAGTTCGTGGACGTCGCCCGGGTCTCGGTTGCGATCGAGCAGGCGAACAGCGCCCGGTTCTTCGTTCTCGGCAAAGTGACCCAGCAGGGGGCCCTCCCCTACACCGGTCCGCTGCGGGTCGCGCAGGCCCTGGCGCTCGCGGGAGGGTTCCAGGAGTTCGCCAAGCTCGAGCAGATCTTCGTCATCCGCGAAGTGAACGGCGAGCTCATCTACTTCCCGTTCAACTACAGCGACTTCGTCAACCGAAGGCAGCTCAGCGGGAACCTGATTCTCCTTCCCGGCGACACGATCGTCGTCCCTTGATTCGATGGGGCCAATGGGGGAAGGCATCTTTTCTCGAGCCATGAGATACGCCGCGGTCTCCGGGCTGGTCTCGGTGGGAGCGTCCGCCGCGCCATCGCCCAGGAGCCGCCAGGGCGAATGGACGCTCACCCTCGGCGCACGGGAGTCGAACGAGTTCTCGCGGATCTTCAACGGGAGTCGCGCAGGAGGACCTGATTCTGGACAAGGTCAACTTCGGATCTCGGGCTATCTGACTCGAACCGCGCGATCCCAATACGGTCTCTTCGGACGCGTGGGGGCCAACGCCTATCGTGAAGGCGACAGCCGCGAACGCTCTCAACTACGGGGCCGGTTTCTCCTGGAGTCGCACATACCGTCGGAGCGATTCAACTCGACCTCTCGGTTCGGCGCCGATCGCGGGTTTCAGGCCGAGACGCTCTCGAACCTCGGCGTGCTCGCGCCGGGAGCGGACAGCTCCGCCGCGCAGCGCGTCGTGGGGACTTCAGTACCGTTCGAGCCCCAGGACCACCTGTACTCGACTTCCGTCTCCTACGATTACCTCCGCTTCGAGAGCGACCAACCGATCCCGGGCTCGCAGATCGTGCGCGGGCAAGACCCCGTTCCGCGACGACTTCCCGCCGCTGTTTCCGGGCCGTCGGACGACGGCGAGCTGCCGCTACCCGATGCCGAGGCCGGGTCATCGACATTCTCGCGACCGAGGGGTTTCTCCTGACGAACGAGACGGCTCTCATTCCGGGAATCGGCGATCTTCGGCGTGAACCGGCAGGCTGAGCGAGTACAGTTCGCTCGGATTCGACCTCGCGGGCGGCTACCGCACGATCGACAGCGGAGACGACGAGTTCATCCAGGAGGGCGCACAGGGCGCGTTCCGCTTCTGGGCGCAGCGCCGGGTCGGCCCGTCGACCACGTTCGGGACCTCCTATGACGTGAGCCGTTCGCTCGTCCTCGATCCGGCGACGACGATCCAGACCCTCTCCGGGGGCTACGGGTACGCGCCCATGGGGAGGGACATCTCCCTGCGGCTTGTCGGGCGGCGCGAGCTACTACCTGGCGGAGAACGACGTCTCCTCGAGTCACGCCGGTCGTGGATGCATCCTTCACCGCCGGTATCACCCGGACGACGCGGTTCAACATCCGCTTACCGCAGGCAGTACTCCCAGTCACTCGGGTACGGCCACACGCTTCTCATCGACTACGCGCGACATGAGCCTGACGCAGCAGTTCGGACCGAAGGTGGACCTTGACGCCTCTCGGCAGGAGGCACGTTCGGCGACCGACCCCTGCGTCGACGGCTCGCGCTACGATGCGGCTCAGGCAGGCGGGACGCTTGTCTTACCGAGTCGTCGAGAGCTTCACTGGTCGGAACGAGTTTCTTCGTCGTGAGCACGGAGCAGGCCGATCTCGGCTCGGCCCGCCGGAAACGACACGCAACCTCGCGTCGGTGTTCGTCACCTACACGGCTACCTGGCGCTGAGGTCCAATGGTCATGATGAAACGAGGAGAGACCATGTCGAACGATCCCTGGATTGGGAAACGGCCCGCGGACGACGCCCAGAGCCACTTCCCCATGAGTCTTCCGCAGACTCCATCCGAGTACATCGAGATCCTGCG
This sequence comes from uncultured Acidobacteriota bacterium, assembly GCA_963716925.1. Taxonomy (GTDB): domain Bacteria; phylum Acidobacteriota; class Vicinamibacteria; order Marinacidobacterales; family SMYC01; genus DAISKN01. The sequence continues at coordinate 917,253 of CAVQUX010000010.1, forward strand.
GTTTCGATGGCCGTGGATCGTGGCAGCCATCGTGGTCGCGGCAGTCGTCTCCCAGGTGGCCGTGCGGTTCGTGCCGAAGCAGTACCTCTCTCAAACCGTGGTCCTGGTCGAGTCCGAGAAGATCCCGAAGAGCTTTATTCCTCAGCTCACGACCGATGATGCCCGGGATCGTTTCCGCACGCTGGCGGAAGAGATTCTCGCGCGGCCTAGAGTCGAGCGCATCCTCGACGAGCTGGATCCTTATCCGGAAATGATCGACGTGCCTCGCGCCGATATCGTCGACATGATCCGGGATCGCACCGCGATCGGCCTTCGAGGCAACGACGCGTTCGTGGTTCAGTACAAGGACACCGACCCCGCCCGAGCGCAGCGCATGGTGACGAGGCTCGCTTCGATGTTCATCGAAGAGACATCGGGCGACCGCGCGCGGCAAGTTCAAGGCGCCAACGAGTTCATCGACTCGCAGCTCGTGGAGACCAAGGCGGAGCTCGAGCAGGTCGAAACCAAACTGAAGCACGTCAAGCAGCGCTTCATGGGGATGCTCCCGAACCAGCTCGAGGCGAACCTCAGCACCCTGCAGCGGATGGAGCTCGAGCGCCAGTCCGTCGCGGAACAGATCCGCGTCGCAAAGGAGCGGCGGAGCCTTCTCGAGCGCCAGCTCGCACTCCAGTCCCAGATGGACGAGCCCGAGGCCCAGCTCATTCCCGACCTTCCAGCGGCGGACGGGCCCACTCCCGGCCCGCCGGGCGCGGCCTCGCTTCCCGCGCTCAAGGCCTACCTCGCGCAGCTTCAGACCCGCTACACCTCCGAGCATCCCGAGGTGGTCGCCACCCAGAAGCGCATCGCGCGCCTGGAGATGGAGATGAGCGCCGCCGCGGCTATCGAGGCGCCTCTGGCCGCGCTCGAGCCTGAAGCGAAGCCGGAAGAACCCGCTGGCAACGACCCGGCGAGCACCGACTTTCTAGTTGCCGATATGACGGCTCAGGTCGCCGCCGTGAACCGCGATATCGAAAGCCTCGAAGCCCGGTACGAAGACATCCGCAGCAAGATCGGCGTTTATCAGACCCGAGTCGAGAAGATCCCCGAAGTCGAACAGGAGCTCGTTTCGCTCGAGCGGGACTACGACCTGATCAGCAAGTATTACAGCGAGCTCCTGAGCCGAAAGCTCGAGGCCGAGACCGCGGGTGCGGTCGAGAGGAAATGGCAGGAAGAGCAGTTCAAGATCCTCGATCCGGCGCAGGTCCCGGAGAAAGCCGAGTTTCCCGAAGCCTTCCCTGTTCCTCCTCGTCGGTACTCTGATCGGCCTTGGCGCCGGATTGGCTGCGGCATTCCTGGTGGAGGTCACCGATCCCGACGGTGAAGAACCTGCGTGAGCTCGAGGCCCTCCTTCCCTATCCCGTGATTCTCACGCTTCCGCAGATGAAAGAGCCGCGAAAGCGTTTCCGTCGCCGTGGAGACTCCCCTATCCCGCCGACTTCACCGCCGCCAGCGGACGCGAGCCAGGACGAGCTTTCGGCGGCGAGCTGAGGAAGGATGAGGACTTCATGAGCCGGCTCCACGACGCCATCGAGAAAGCGAGAAAAGAAGGCACGGTCGCGAAGCCCCGCCCCGCCGAGGGGCCGGTTCCCGTCCCCAACACCGGGGGGGTCAACTTCGTCGAGGGCCAGACCATCGCGCCGCGAATCGAGGGATGCCTCGTCGATCTGGTGAGAGAAGACGAACCCTGGTTGGAGCAGGTGCGAACCCTGGCGACCCGGCTTCGGCTCGATGGAGGGATCGGAGCGGGTGAAACGCATCGGCCTCATGAGCGCCGTCGGGGGCGAGGGAAAGACGACGCTCGCCATCATGCTGAGCCTGATCCTCGCGGAGCAGCCCGACGAAAAAGTGCTGCTCGTCGATTGTGACCTCCGTCACCGCGACGTCGAGACCACGCTTGGCCTCGGCCGGCCTCCGGGTTCTCCGATTGGCTCCGCCAAACCACACCGGAAGTGCCGCTGCGGCGCCTTGGAAGGAACGGTCCGCTCTTCCTGAGCGCCGGCCGGCCGTTCTCACGACCCTGGGAGCTCGTCTCGTCGCCTCAGCTGGGTACACTCCTCGATGCCGCGAGCTTCAAGTTCCGGCTACGTTATCGTCGACCTCCCCGCCGAGGGCCCGGTTGCCGACGCTTCCAAGCTTCAGGAGCACCTCGACGGTATCCTCCTCGTGGTGCGAGCTCGGACGGCGCCGCGAGACGCCATCCTCTCCACCGTCGGGACACCTCAGCGAGGAGAAAGTGCTCGGAGTCCTCTTCAACGGCGAGAGCCAGGCGAGCGCGCCGCCTCAAACACTACCGGTACTCGCACTACTCGAAGTCCTACGCCCGGAAGAAGGACCGCAACCGAAAGGCGTGAGCTCCCGTGGTTCTCTTCATTTCGATTACTACCCAATCGGAGGCAAGTTCCATGCTGACGACAGCAGGTCAAACCCAGATCCTGGCACCGCGCCGTGCTCGTGCTCTCCATCGCTCTCTTCGCGAGCTCCGCCTGCTCCAAAGAGGCCGAAGATCGCGCGATACCTCGAGCGCGGCGACGAATACCTGAAGGAAGGGAAGACCCGGGAAGCCATCATCGAGTTTCTGAACGTCATCCAGCTCGACGAGACCAACCGCGACGCGACCGCGCGGCTGGCGAAGACCCTCTTCGACACCGGTCAGTTCGGACCCGCCTTCCAGTACCTCCAGCGAGCCGTCGAGTTCAATCCCGACGACCTCGAGGCCCGGGTACGCCTGGCGACGCTGCACCTCTTCGGGGGCAGGGTGGAGGAAGCGCGCGAAGAGGCCGGATACGCTCTCGACAAGGACCCGAAGAACCTGGACGCGCTCGCGGTCTTCGCCGGCACGGTGACGACCGAGGGTGAAGTGGACGGCGCGATGCGGAGGCTCGAGAGCGCCCGCGCCGATCACGCGAACGAGGCGAAGTTCCACCTGACCATGGGATCGCTCCAGCTTCGGAAGCAGGACATCGCCGGGGCCGAGACCTCGTTTCAGGAAGCCGCCCGCGTCGAGCCCGAATCCGCCGACGCCCACCTGGCTCTCGGTACGTTCTATCTGGCGAAGCGGGAGCCGGCCCGCGCCAAGGAGGAATTCGACGTCGCCGCCGAGAAGGCTCCGGTGCGCTCGGGCACGCAGATACGCGTCGTCGACTTCTACCGCCTCCTCGGACAGCCCGACGAGGGCGACCGGCGACTCGACGAGATCGTGAAGGAAGCGCCCGACTTCTACCCGGCCTGGCGCCGCATCGCCCAGTACGCGTACGCGGACAAGAACTACGATCGCGCCCAGGAAGCGCTCGACGCACGTCCTCGAAGCGAGCGACAAGGATCCGGAAACCATCCGGATGATCGCGGAGGTCCACCTCGCCAAGGGAGAAACCGAGCAGGCGCAGGCGAGGTTCCGCGAGGCCATCGCCATCTTCCAGGACTACGCCCGGCGGCGTCCGGAGCAGCCGTCGATTCACTTCCGACTCGCCCAGCTCCACATTCGCATGGGCGAGACCGAGCAGGCGAAGAGCCGTCTGGAGACCGTCGTTCAGCTCGCGCCAAACTCGCCGTCGGCCGTACTCCTCCTCTCGGAGCTCCAGATCAACAGCGGCGAGGCGGCGAAGACGATCGAGCCCCTCGAGGACCTCGCCACGAGGCAGCCGAGCCCTGTCGTTTTCGAGCTCCTGGGAAAGGCGTATCTCCAGGAGAAGAAGCCTCCCCAGGCGACCGCGGCCTTCGACCGGTTCGTCGAACTCGCTCCCGCGGAGCCGCGCGCTCACTTCATGCTCGGAACGAGCCTCGCGGCCGAAGGGAAGCTCGGAGAGAGCATCCGGGAGCTCGAGACGCGCGCTCGAGATGAATCCGAAGTACGTGGAGCCGCTCGCGCTCCTCGCCTCGATCGACGCGAGGCAGCAGCGGCTCGGAAGCGCCCTGAAGCGAGTGCAGGACCAGATCGCGAAGATCGAGCCCTCGGGCAGCACCAGTTCCTCCTCGGCCAGCTCTACATGGCTTCGAGCCAGACCGATTTCGCCGAAGCGGCCTATCGCAAGGCCGTCGAGATCGACCCGAACCTGACCGCGGCCTACGCCCAGCTCGCCCAGATCTACGTGCGGACCAACCGGATGCAGCAGACGCCTCGACGAGATGGAGAAGGGCCTGGAGAAGAACCCGAAGAACGTCCCGGTGATGATGCTCAAGGGAATGCTCCTGCACCAGAAAGGCGACATCGAGAACGCCCAGCTCACGTACGAGGGACTTCTCGGGCTCAAACCGAATTTCGCTCCCGCCGCGAACAACCTCGCCTATATCCTCCAGGAAAAAGGCGACCTGGAGCGGGCGCTGCAGCTCGCCGAGGTCGCGCGCAAGGAAGCCCCGGACAACCCGGACATCGCCGACACCCTCGGTTGGATTCTCTACCAGCGCGGGACGATGGACCGGGCCCTCGGCCTCTTGAAGGAAGCGGCGGCCGGACGGCCGCAGAACGCCGAGATCCTGTTCCATCTCGGGCTCGCCCATCACAAGCTCGGCGAGTTCGAGGACACCGCGAGGGTGTTGAAACAAGCGATGGCCATGGCACCCAACTCGCCGCTGGCAGCGCAGGCGCAGACGATTCTCGACGAGCTGCGCTGAGCGCGAGCGGGGAGTCACGAGTGGCCGGCTTTTGCGGGTGGCTCGGAGAGTGTGAGCCCGCGGTCGGCCGGACGAGGCTCGACCGGATGGCCGAAAGGCTGCGCTCGGGCGATGGGCGAAGGTTCGTAGGCGAAAGCGGGGCTCTCGCCTCCGGGGAAGCGCGCACCCACGAGGACGACCGGTTCGTGGTTGCGTGGGCCGGCACGCTCGACGGCGATTCCGTCGTCCGAGGCTTCGCAGAAAAGGGGCCCGCCCTCCTGAGCGAGCTTCGAGGCGACGGGCCTCTCGTCGTCCTCGACAAGAAGAAACGGGAGATCCTGCTGGCCACCGACCGGTTCGGGGTCTCGACCGTCTATTTCCGCAGGGCTGGCGCGAGCCTGGTGTTCGCGACGAAACAGGGAGCCCTCGCCTCACATCCCGACGTACCGAAGGAAGTCGACCCGCAGTCGGTTCTCAACTACGTCTACTTCCACATGGTCCCGGGACCGCGGGGCATTTTCCAGGGAGTCGAGCGCCTCGAGCCCGGAGAGTACGCGCTCGCGCGCGGAGGCGATGTCCGCCGCGCCCGTTACTGGACGCCCCGGTACGAGGACGAGAGCCCCGCGAGAGAGGCCGAGCTTGCCGAGGAGTACCGCGCCCGAATCCGCGACGCGGTTCGCTCCTGCCTGTCGTCGGCCCGCGGCAAGGTCGGGGCCTTCCTGAGCGGCGGCACCGACAGCTCCACGATCGTCGGAGTTCTCAAAGAGGTCACGGGCGAGGCGCCGCGCGCGTACTCCATCGGTTTCGCGATCGAGGGATACGACGAATCGAATTACGCCCGCATTGCGGCAAAGCACTTCGGCGCGGACCATCACCAGTACGTGGTGACTCCGAAGGACGTGGAGGAGACGCTCCCCCGGCTCGCGGAAGCTTACGACGAGCCTTTCGGCAACTCCTCCGCCGTGGCCTCCTATCACTGCGCGAAGCTCGCCCGCGAGGACGGTGTCGACACTCTACTTGGAGGGGACGGCGGCGACGAGATCTTCGCCGGGAACGCGCGATACGCCAAGCAAGCCGTGTTCGACTACTACCTGAAGACCCCGGCCGTCCTTGAGGCACGTCGTCATCGAGCCCATCCTCGGCGTCCTTCCGGGCAACGGTTTCGCTCCTCTCCGAAAAGCGCAGAGCTACGTGCGCCAGGCGAACACCCCGCTTCCCGACCGTCTCGAAGAGTACAACTTCGTGAACCGGATGACCCCGGAAGCCGTCTTCACGCCGGAGCTCCTGGGACGCTCCCGGCCGGGCGAGCCGATCGAGCTCCTTCGCGCGAGTTTCGCCGAAGCCGCGACGCGATCGAACCTGAACCGACTCCTCTATCTCGATCTCAAGTTCACCCTCGCCGACAACGACCTCCGTAAGGTCTCCGGAACCTGTGAGATGGCGGGAGTCGATGCCCTCTACCCGTTCCTCGATCGCGATCTCGTGGACTTCGCGAACCGCGTCCCCCCCGCCCTCAAGCTCAAGGGCACGAAGCTCCGTTATTTCTTCAAGCGCGCCAGCGAGGGATTCCTTCCGGACGAAATCCTGAAGAAATCGAAGCACGGTTTCGGCGTTCCCTGCGGGCGATGGATGCGGGACCACGCTCCGCTCCGGGATCTTTCGTACGACTGCCTTCGATCCCTCGAGAAGCGGGGATACCTCCGGGAGAGCTTCGTCTCGAACCTGATGAAGCTCCACCAGAGCGAGCACGCCGATTACTACGGGGTCATGGTCTACGTGCTCACGATGCTGGAGCTGTGGCATCGGGCGCACTCGATCTGAGGCCAGGTCATTAGTTCCCACACGTCAACTATGCGCTTGACTGCTGTTCGCAATATTGCGAATATACCGTGTGGGAGCCACTGAGGTCGTCTTCTATCGCGAGGAGAACGACACCGTCCCTCTTCTGGAGTGGCTGGACGGGCTCCAAGCGAAACCAAGGGAGAAATGCCTGGCAAGGCTCGCGCGGCTCGAAGAGCTGGGGCACGAGCTCCGGCGCCCGGAGGCCGATTTCTTACGCGATGGCATCTACGAGCTCCGGGCCGCCTACCAGGGGGTTCAATACCGCATGTTGTACTTCTTCAGCGGTAAGGCGTTCGCTGTCGTATGCCATGGCTTGGCAAGGAAAAAGCCGTGCCTTCGAAGGAAATCGATCGCGCTGTCGAACGGAGAAAGAAGTTCGAATCGGATCCGGTCTCGCGCGCATTTCGAGGGGAGGGTTGACTAGTGCCTGCGAAGGAAAAAAACACGAAGTTCCGCTCGAAAGCGCTCGAGCACGTCTACGAGCGGTATATCGGCGAGGATAGGGAGCGCATCGACTCCTTCGAGGAAGAGCTTCTGAATGCTCGTATCGCGAGTCAGATCTACGAACTCCGCGCGAACGCAGGCCTCACCCAGAGTGAACTGGCGAAGCGCGTCGGAACGACGGCGTCGGTCATCTGCCGGCTCGAGGACGCGGACTACGAAGGTCATTCCTTGTCGATGCTCCGCCGCATCGCAGAGGCCGTCGATAAGCGGATCGAGATCCGTTTCGTACCCAGGAAGGAGTCCGGTCCGGTCAAAGCATAGACGAACGAGTCCCGCCTCAACGGTTCGAGCATGTGAAGACCTCACCGATGTCGAGAGTTTCTCGGTACGACGAAGTCATCTCGATCCCACGAGCCGTCCGATTTCCCGTCGAGTTGATCCCGCCCGCTGACTTCGATCCCGGAAAACTTCAAACCTGGCCCCAGGTCGTCGGCCGCCTCGAGTACGTCGACGGGCAACTTCTCTACATGCCGTCGTGCGTGGATTCGCAGCAGGACACCGTCACGGACGTGGTGATCACGCTCGGGAAATGGGTGCGGCAGCACCCGGAATTCGTCCTGGGCACCAACGAGGCCGGGATGCGGCTCCAGGGAGCTACCCGCGCGGCGGACGCCGCGGTATGGCGGCGGAAGGACCTGGGCGCCTACGAAGGAGGATTCCGCCGAGTCCCGCCGGTCCTGGCCGTCGAAGTCGCGGGGATCGACGAGGGCGATTCGGAGACCGCGCTCCGAACCAAGGCCCAGTGGTATTTCGAGGCGGGTGTCGCCCTAGTGTGGATCGTATTTCCGCAATCACAAGAGGTGCTCGTCCTGTCGCGGGAACAGGAGAAGCGGCTCTCGGCACGAAAGAGGATGCCGGCTCATGCGTCTCTCCCCGGCCTTCGTCCGAAGATAAGCGAATTCTTCGTGCAGATTGCCTCCCGGCGATGACCTGGCCGGCAGGAACGTCCTAGGCGTCGAGCCCGGGAGCTGGCGCGGAAGCCGACGGCACCTTCACTCGACTCTCCACGTAGCGGTGCTTTCCCGAGGCGCTTCGGGGGATCTCGTCCACCCGCTCCATCGAGATCCGCACACCCTTCCCCAGCCGCTCGGCGAGGCGCGCGCGGATCTTCTCCTCGGCCTCCTTGGAGAATCCGTTCTCCGGTATGAAGAAGACGCGGGTGTGAGAGCGATCCTCCTGCACCACCTTGAAGTTCTTGACCCCGGGGACGTCGCGGACCGCGTAGATCACGGCGAGGGCATGCATCACCGTTCCATCCTCGGCGACGATGAAATCCGTCGTTCGGCCGTGGACCGCTTCCAGAATCGGAAGGCCGCGGCCGCACGGGCAAAGCCATTCACTCAGAGTCCCCATGTCCCCGGTTCGATACCTCACGAAGGGAAAGCCGCCCGACGCGAGATGGGTGACGACGATCTCACCCTTCTGTCCTCTCGGAACGTACGGCTCCTTCGTCGTCCACGATCTCGATCACGATGTCCTCGGCGGTGACGTGAAGCCCGCCGTCGGGACACTCGTGGGCGGCGAACCCGAGGTCGCGCCCGCCGTAGCCGTTGGCCACGGCACAGCCGAACGCCTCGGCGATCGCCCGCTTCTGATGCTCGAAGAGCTGCTCCGCGGTCACGAACGCGACCTTGACTCCGGCGCTCCTCAGGTCCCGGCCGCGCGCCGCTGCGTGCCCGGCGATGAGCGAGAGCGCCGACGGGTATCCGAAGATCATCTTCGGCCGAATCTCGCAAATGCGATCGACGAACTCGTCGAGACGCTTCTCCGACATCTCGAACGCGGGAAGAAGCTGCGTCCGCAGGACGCGGTCGCGGAGCTCACGAATCCGGTCCTGGGCCCCGAGCTCGATGGGCGAGCCCCAGACGACGATCTCGGGATCCCCGATGTCCACTCCCCACCACCGGGTGGCGCGCCACTTGGCGGCGACGTCGTGGCTCACGCGCTCCTTGCCGATGAAGAACTGGAGCGGCTCGCCGGTGGAGCCGCCGGTATTGAAGAGGCTCAGACGAGCTCCCCTGGCCTTGAGATCCTCGAGGTTCTTTCGGATGACGTCCTTCGTCAGGAAAGGAAGCCGCTCCAGATCCTCGCAGGGACCCGCAGGGCCTCGGGGTCGAACCGCAGATCGTTGAAGAGCCGGCGTGTAGTAAGGCACCCTCTTTCCCGCACGAATCGAGCAACGATCGGAGCCGCTCGATCTGATGGAGCTCGAGCTGCTCCGCCGTCCACCATTGGCTGCGCTCGAGGGCTCGACGAATCCGAAACGTATCGTGGCCCTTCGCCAGCTCGTGGAGCGGGAAGAGAACGGAAGAAACGAGGTGCGTATACATCTGCCGGTGATTCATTTCGAGGTCGCCCGTTCGTAGACTCGCCGCCACTCTTCGCGCACCGAGCTCCACCCAAAGGCGGTCGCCTTGCGGAGACCCGCCTCCCTGCAGCTCCGTTCGAAGACCGGGCGCCTCCCAGAGCGCGATGACCGCGCTCGCCATCGCTTCCGGGTCTCGCGGAGAAACCAGCACCGCCTCCTCGCCCGCCTTCACCATCGCGGGAATCCCGCCCGAGTTGGTCGAGACCACGGGAACGCCGCTCGCGAGCGCTTCCAGGATCGAGATCGGCATGTTGTCGACGAGGCTCGGGTTCAAAGCGATATCCGCGGACCGGTAGAGAGACGGCATCGCTTCGTTCTCGACCTGACCCAGAAAACGCACCGAACGCTCGAGCCGCAGATCCCCGCTCAAACGCTCCAGTCGGTCACGGTCGGGCCCCGTCCCCGCGACGTCCAGGACGGCGGTCGGGTAGCGCTGCCGAAGGATATGGAAAGCGCGGAGTCCGGTTTCGACATCATAAATCGGCTCCAGGTGGCGCGCTATCAGGAGGCGCGGTCCGCCTTCGCCAAGGCTACGGCGGACAAGCCCGCCGCCATTCGTGGAGACAGCTATGGGTCGAAAACGCTCTAGGTCCACGATGTTGGGCACGACCTCGGCGGCGACACCGTGCTTCGCGAACACCCCCTTGAGGAAATCGGAAGGGACGACGACGGCGGCGGCCGTCCGCAGCGTCTTCTCGACCGCGGCGAACGAGCGCAGCGAAGAACCGCTCGGCGTCTCCTCCCCGGTAATTGAGCACCGCGCGAACGCCCGCCTGGTGGGCGGCTCGAAGCGCGGGCGCCGCGAAGAAATGCCAGGCCCAGCCGGAGTTGGCCATGATGTGGAATAGCGAAGCCTTCCGGGCGGCGCTGCGAAGTCGCGCGCGATAGGGAACCAGTCGGAAGAAAGCCCGCACGCCGGGAAAGTTGCCCACGAACGCCGGACGGTAGGGCGCGTTGGTCCGCACCAGCGAGACCTCCGCCCCCTCCTCCGAAAGCAGTCTCTCAAACTGCTTCGTCTGGTTCGCCATGCCACCCGGAGGCGGAGGAAGCGGACCTACGAGGACGATCCGGGCGCCGGCGAAATCAAACACCGACTCTTTCCCTCACCAGGCGCTCGTAGACCGGACGGTAATTGGCGACGCCTTTCGGCCCATGTCCGCTCCTCTTCGACGAAACGGCGCGCGCGGATCGGGATCCGTCCGTCCGAGCTCCTCGTCGTCGAGGGCGAGCAGGATCTTCCGCACGAGATCGGAGGCGTTCCCCGCCTCGAACAGGATCCCGGTCTCGCCGTCCCGGATGAGCTCGCGATGCCCCCCGACGTTCGAGGCGACGAGGAGCTTCCCCATCGCCATGGCTTCGAGAGGCTTCAGCGGCGTCACCGTCTCGGTGAGCCTCATCGCGAAGCGGGGGTAGACGAGGACGTCGACCGAGATCGTAATACCGGCGCACTTCAGAGTGCGGGACTCTTCCGGGAAAGAGCACGTTGTCGGCGACGCCGAGATCCCGCGCCCGTCGGCGGAGAGCCTCCTCTTTCGGCCCTTCGCCCACGAGAAGCAGACGGAGGCGGGGGCGCTTTTGCCAGGAGCGCGGGGAACGCTTCGATGAGCGAGCTCCAGCCCCTCGTAGGCGTAGAACGATCCGAGAAAACCCAGCACCTCGCAACCCTCGAGCCCGAGACGGCGCGCGAGCTCCGGGTCGCGGCGGCGCTCGGTCGAAAATAGCTCCACGTCGACGGAGTTCGGAATGACCGTCACCTTCTCCTCGGGAATCCCGCGAGCGAGGACGTCTTCTCGAATGCCCTCGCAGATTACGGTCACGGCATCTCGCCTGGCGGAGAACGTGCGTCTCCAGCGCGCGGCTGAGACGATACCGCGCTCCTCCTTCCCGGCCCGTCCCGTGATCGACGGCCGCGTCCTCCCAGAAGGCGCGCACTTCGTACACGACCGGAAGGCCGAGACTCCCTTCCGACACGCAGGGCTGCGAGACCGTTGAGCGACGGAGAATGCGCGTGAAGGATGTCCGGCTCGAGCTCCGGCACCAGAGCGCGGAGGCGGCCTTCCGAGCTCCCGAACCACCGCGAGCTGCCGAACCACGGGAAGCGTCGAACGGAGCCCCTCGAGGGGCCGGCGTGCGATAGAAGCGAAACCCTTCCGATTCCTCGACCAGAGTCTCGGCGGGATGCTTGGAGCTCGTGACGTGAGCCGTCTCCCACCCGAGCCGCCGCTGCTCGCGCAGGATGGAGAGCGTCCGGTAGGTGTAGCCGCTCAGAATGGGCGCCGAGTGATCGAGGACGTGGAGGATCCGCATCGTAGAGGTTTCGTCCCGCCGCGGAAGCTACTTCGCGGCGGCCGCCGTCGGGCTCCGGCGTCACCATCTCCTCCGGTTCGACACCGTCCCGTTGCCGGCAGAATGCTTCGAACATCAGAACCGACCACAGGGGCGCGCTGAAATCGCGAAGCCCCGACTGGTGCTCGTCGACCATCCGCAGAAGGAACCGCTCGTCGAAGATTCCCGTGTCCAGCAGAACCGGGCTCGTCGCCGCGGCTCGCACCCGATCCCGGAGCGGCCCGCGGAACCAGGACGCGAGCGGCACGGCGAAGCCCATCTTGGGACGATAGAGGAGCTCCCGCGACAGGTACGGTTCCATCGCTTGTTTGAACAGATACTTCCCTTCCCGGTCCCGAAGCTTGGTCTCCGGAGGAAGGCCGGCCGCCCATTCGACGAGCTCGTAGTCCAGAATCGGAACCCGCACTTCGAGAGAGTGCGCCATGCTCGCGCGGTCTACCTTGGTGAGGATGTCGCCCGGAAGGTAGGTCTTGAGGTCCAGGTACTGAACGCGCGAGAGCGGATGCTCGGGGGCGCTCTCCAGATGCCGCCTCAAAACCTCGATGGCGTGATACCCCTGGAGCTCGCGACGGAACGAATCGCGGAAGAGCTTGCTTCGAAGCCCGTCTCCGAGGATGGAAACGCTGTGGAAGTAGCCCTCGATGGGATCGAGCGCTAGCGCCTCGAAGGTGCTCTTCGCACGAAGTACTTTCGGGGCCCAATCCGCTTTCGGGTAGAGCCGCCCGAGAAGGCCGAAGAAAGGCCCGCGCACCGATCCGGGCACGAAGCCTGCGCACCCGCTCTTCATAGGTGTGCCATCGATACCGGCGATAGCCGCCGAAGTTCTCGTCGCCGCCGTCGCCCGAGAGGGCGACCGTGACCCGCCGCCTCGCGAGCTCGGAGACGCGGTACGTCGGCATGGCAGAGCTATCGGCGAAAGGCTCGTCGTACAAAGAGGCCAGGCGGTCCACGAGCTTGAAGTCTGAAGGGTCCACGACCGAAGACCAATGGTTCGTCCGGTAGCGCTCCGCGACCTCGGCCGCGTAGCGGGACTCGTCGAACTCGCTCTCGCCGAAGCGGATGGAGCAGGTATTCACGGGATCGGTCGAGACCTGTGCCATCATCGCGACGACGGCGCTCGAGTCGACGCCCCCCGAGAGAAACGCTCCGAGCGGAACCTCGGACATGAGGTGGCTCGCGACCGCGGCTCTCAAGCGCAGAACGAGCTCGTCTGCGAGCTCCGCTTCCGGGGCGCCGTGGCGGCGGTCGAAGACCACGTCCCAGTAGCGGCGCTGCTCGAGTGGACGGCCGGCCTCGATCGTGACCGTGTGCCCCGGAGCGAGTTTCCGGACGCCGCGAAAGATGCTTCTCGGCTCCGCCACGTAGCCGTAGGCGAAGAACTCCTCGACCGCCGCGGGGTCGATGGTGCGCGTCGAGGCCGGGATGCGCCAGAAGCGCCTTGAGCTCCGATCCGAAGAGAACCTGCCCGTTCTCGAGCTCGGCGTAGTAGAGCGGCTTGATCCCGATCCGGTCCCGCGCGAGAAACCCCTTGCCGCGGTTTCGATCCCAGAGGGCGAAGGCGAACATGCCGTTGAACCGCTCGACGGAGGCCTCGCCCCACTCCTCCCAGGCGTGAACGACGACCTCGGTATCGCAATGCGTGCGGAAGACGTGCCCGCACGAGCGCAGCTCGTCCACGAGGCCCCGATAGTTGTAGATCTCGCCGTTGTAGACGAGCGCTACCGAGCCGTCTTCGTTGTAGATAGGCTGCCGCCCTCCGGCGACGTCGATGATCGAAAGCCTGCCGGTGCGCGAGCCCGACTCCGGGCTCGACGTGGAGTCCCTCGCCGTCCGGTCCCCGGTGCCGGATCGAGTCCCGCATCGCGACGAGCAGCGCCTCGTCGATGGGACGCCGCTCGCGCAGGTCGAAGATACCGGCTATTCCGCACATCGCAGTTGTTTCCCCCGAAAAACGGCCGGTCTTCGCGCGAGAAGGCCGTCGTAGACCTCTGAATAGCGCGCCATCATACCGTCGAGGCCGAACTCGCTTTCGGCGCGCGCGCGACCCGCGCGTCCCTGTTCCCGCCGCAGCCGCTCGTCATCGACGTAGCGAGCCAGAACCGCTGCGAGCATCTCCGGGTCCCGCGGCGGAACCAGGGTGCCGGTGACTCCGTTCTCCACCAGCTCGGCGTTTCCTCCCACGCCCGTGGCGACGACGGGAAGCCCGCTCGCCATGGCTTCGAGGATGGTGTTCGAGATTCCTTCCACCCGGGAGGAAAGCGCGAACAGGTCGACCGAATGCAGCACCGACGCCACGTCGTCCCGCTCTCCCACGAGCCAGGCGTGCCGGTCGGCATCGGCCTCGCTCAGCACCCGGCGCACGTCCTCGAGCAGAGGGCCGTCGCCCACCAGGACGAGGCAGGCCTTGGAGCCATACCCTCTTTGGACGAGGCGCACGAACGCTCTCGCGAGGGTCACCGGGTCCTTCACTTCTTGCATCCGCGTGACCGAGCCGATGACCACTCTCCCGGACGGGTCGAATGGGGCACCCGCGAAAAAGGAACCATCCCTCGCCTCGGGACGAAACCTATCGAGGTCGACTCCGTTCATGATGCGGACGACTTTCGCCGCCGGGATGCCCACGGTTCCCAGGAGATACCGCTCCAGGTCACGGGAGAGAGCGATGAAACGATGGACGAGCGGAGAGAGCGTCTTCCGCAGACAGCCGGTAGCGCCGGACGGTCCCGTCCGGGTCCTGCACGTCGCGGCCGTGCTCTCCGTGGACCCGATAGGGGACCATCGCCGCCGCGGCCGCGGCGACGGCCTCGATGGCCGCGAGGTTCCTCGTATGGACGACCGCCGGCCTCAGGCTGCGAAACGCCCGGAACAGGCGCGAATGGAGACCCAGGTCGTGACCGGGCTTCTTTCCGAGGTTGACGATGGGTACGTCGTCTCGAGAGATGCGCTTCGCAAAATCCGTGCTGTCGCGTGAGGCTCACGATCGGCGTGTCGATAGCGATCGGCCGGCAACCGGTTGATCAGGTTCACCAGACCGTTCTCCATCCCGCCGACGTCGAGCCGGTGGATGACGTGCGCGATGAGAGGGCGTCCGTCCACGGTCATCGCGACAGTTCCCCCAGGGTGGATTCGATCGCCGGAAACGCCGTTCGCGAGGAACTCCTCGAGCCGGGCTCGCGCCGATTCGTCGTCGTCTCGTTCCGTGAACACGATGATTCCCGCGGCGTAGGGCTGGCGCAACAGCAGCTTCTCGCCCGCTTCGATCGCCTTCGCCCAAACCGCGCTCGACGTGCGGTGGCCGGAGATCCAGTACCACCTCCAGACGAGGAGGCCCCCGCCGGGTCCGGTGAGAATCGCCTCGTCGACGGCGAGCGGCACCGCCGGGAAGCGCGACCCCGCGGCTCTCGAGGCTCACTTGACGCCACGCGTCATCCTCGGGATGAGACGAGCAGGTTCGCGGAGCTCACGAGCTCCGCGCCCTGGCGCTGCTCGGGATAGAGCGCGACGTGGAGGCCGACGCCGGAGTCCCCCGCCCGTAGAAGCCGACTCCGGTGAAGCTCGCGCCGACGTAGTGCGGCTCCCAGGCGAGATAGTTCGCCTGAGTACGTCCACTCCCCGGCACTCGCTGGAAACGCGAAACGCGACGCTGGAGCGAGATCGGCAGGTCCCGAGACTCGGCATAGCCCGCCCAAACGGGCCAGACGGCCGCCGCGAGGACCGCGGCGCAGGCAACGAAAACCGTCCTGTAGAGCGGCGACGGCCGCACCTCCACGGGCTCGGCCGAAGCCTCTCGCTTCTCCGGCGCGTCGTCGTCGCTGAAGCGCGAGCCCACCCACAGGAGGAGGCACATCACGAAGGCGTAGAAGATCCAGCCGTAGATGAGATGGTCGACCCCCACGGCGAGCTGCATGTCGCTGGTATAGCCGATGAAGACGATCAAGTAGGCGCGAATCCAGTTGGCGACGATCGGAACGACGATCGACAGACCGATGAAGAGCGCTCGCCGCGTCCAGCTCCGGTAGGTCAGGTACGCGAACACCAGGCCGATGGTGACGCAGGCGATGAGATACCGAAGCCCGCTGCAGGCTTCGACCACCGACCACTGGCTGTTCGGAAGCGTGAGGAGGTTCCCCTCCTGGAGCACGGGTACTCCCGAAACCCTGCAGAGCGGCGACGGCGAAGGCCGCGGTGTAGTCGATCATGTGCGGGATCAGCGCTTCTCCCACCGGCACCAGGAGCAGGAGATAACAAAGCGGGAAGAGAATCCGCCGCGACGACGGATGGACCGACGATGGCCCAGACCATCAGGGGAATCGTAGCCACGGCGAAATACTGCTCGGCGACGAGGACCCCGCCGAGCCGCGCGGCAAGCCAGCCGACGCCCGCCAGAGCAATGGGAGCGATCGCTCTCGCATCGATCCTCGGTGTCATCTTCCGAAGCGCTTCCCGCTGAATCCAGACCAGGTACAGGCTGATCGGAAGAACGAAGTACCCGTGCACGTAGGTGTCGGAACGCGACCAGATCGCCACCATCGACCGGAACGTATCGAAGTAGACCAAGGCCAACACTGTGAGCGCAAGAAGGAGGGCGGAAAGGCATCGCCTCCAACCAATCGTGGTGGAGTCCCTTACCGCCGCCGGTGGGCACTCGACGATCATTTTCGCGTCGGACGTATCCATCTATGTCCTTCTGCTTCTACCCCAGATTCCTCGCGAGGACGGGTCCGAGCCGGTTGGCAACGGCGATCGGGAGGCGCCGCCAGGCCTCGATCATCAGCCGGTACTTCGGGTTGTTCGGGCTCACGTTCGGGACGCTCTGCGCCTTCACCAGCCGATACTGGTACGGAAGCGGCTCGGGCTCGAATCCCCAGTTCTTCTTGAAGCTGTAGGAGCCCGATCCCACTTTGCTTCGTCCATAGTCGAAGACGTGAATCCCGCGCTCGGCGGAACGTCTCATGAGCTCCCAGTACATGAAGTCGTTCGCCTTGAGCTCGCGCGCCTCGGCGGGGCCTCCGCCGTAGTAGGGCAGGACCTCGTCGCGGAAGTAGAAGCTCAGGACGCTCGAAACGACCCTTCCCGCATGCGTGACCGTCAGAACTTCGCAGCTCTCCCCGAACTCCTCCTTCAGAGCCTGGAAATAGCGCTTCGAGAGAACCGGCGTCCCGAGATTGCGCTGGCTCGCGGCAAAGGCCTCGAAGAACCGGTCGACGCCGTCGTCGATCGTGCTCTCGAGACCCGCCGCAATGCCCTTCCTGACCATCGCCCGCTGCTTCCGGGGAATCGCGTTCAGGTTCGCTTCGGGATCCGGATGGATGCGCCTTCCGGAACGTGACGTACAGGTCCTTCGTCGGCCAGTCGCTCCGGCGGACCGTTCGATTCCGCATCTCGAGGTGGTCGACCCCTAGTGAGATCGCGAGCCTCTCCGCCTCGTCCTCCAGTGCCCTTCTCGCCTCTTCCGTCTTCGCCGCGACGCCCCCGTAGACGCAGAAGGGTGTGGAGACGAGGGCGTTTCCGAAGAGGTAGCTCCGGACATGGGCGAGGGGCAGGACCCCTTCGATGCCGCTCGCGGACTCCGCGTAGAGGTAAAACGTCGGGTGGCCGAGCACCTTCTCGATGACGCTCTTCCACCCCGTCAGATGGAAGAACGTCGCTTCCGGGCAGCTCTTGACGAACGCATCCCATCGTCCGCGGTCACTTTCCCCGAGGCTCCATAGGCGGACCTTGGAAGCGACCTCCGTGCCGTAGACCGTCTGGATGGGCGCGCTGCTCACCTGGAACCCTCTCCGTTCAGGAACACGCGGTCCACCCGATCCCACCGGAAGTCGCCAAGAAGTCTCTCGAGACGCGACTCCATCCGGTCCAGGTTGAGGTAGTGACGGAACCGGGTCTTGAATCCCAGGTTCTCCGGGCGCGGCTGCTCCGGATCGAGCTCCCATGGATGAAAGTAGAAGACGCAGGCTCTCGACTCCCGCTCGTTGATTCTCCGGATGAACCGCTCGAACAGAGCGTACGGCAGGAGCCGGAAGTAGCCTCCTCCCCCGCTCGGCCAGTTCATCCGGAGGATGCGGGCGGTCGAGATCGGGATCTCGAGGATCCCGGCTCCTCCCCGGTGCCGGAAGGGGAACCGTGGAGCTTCGGGCATACCGTAGAGATCGTGATAAATCGGGTAGATGCTCGAGGAGTAGAGATAGCCGGCCTGCTCCAGCTCGTCGGTGGCCCAGAGCGTGTCCCTTCCTATCGAGTAGCTTGGCGCTCGGTAGCCGCGAACAGGCTGTCCGCACAAATCCTCGAGGAGCTTCTTCGCGCGGGTCACGTCTTCGCGGAACTCCGCCGGGCTCTGGTGGTGGACCCGGGTGTGGGAGTAGCCGTGGCTCGCGACCTCGTGTCCAGCATCGGAGATCGAGCGGACGATGTTCGGGAACCGCTCTGCCACCCAGCCGAGGGTGAAGAACGTGGTCTTGACGGAGCGGCGCTCCATGAGCGCCAGGACTTTCTCCATGTTGCGCTCGAGGCGCCCGGGAAGCCGATCCCAATCCGCGCGATCGACGTGCCCCTCGAAGGCCGAGACCTGGAAGTAGTCCTCGACGTCGCAGCTCATCGCGTTGACGAGAGCGTCAGCCACGGTTCTCGTCCTCCATCACCGCGTCGAGCTTTCCTTTTTTCTCCAGCCACGAGACGAGAACGTCCCGGATGCGCGTCGATGCCTTTCCGTCCCAGAGCTCCGGCCTTCGGCCGGACTTTCCACCCGTGGTGAGGATCGCGTCGACCTCGCTTTCGATCCGCACGGGATCCCGTCCTACGATGGTGTTCGTTCCCTCGACGACGGTGATGGGCCGCTCGGTGTTCTCCCGCAGAGTCAGGCAGGGAACGCCGAGCGCCGTCGTCTCCTCCTGCATGCCGCCGGAGTCCGTCAGGACGAGCTTCGCGTCCTTCATGAGCCCGAGCATCTCGAGATAGCCGACGGGAGGCGTCAGACGGAGACTTTCGGGGCATTCGAACCCCAGATGCTCGAGCCTCGACGCCGTGCGAGGGTGCACGGGGAACACCAACGGAAGACGCTCGCTCACGCGAACGAGCGTCGCCATCAGCGTCCGCAGCTGCTCGGGCTCATCGACGTTCGAAGGTCGATGAAGCGTAACCACCCCGTAGGCGGTTCCGTCCGGGATCGGCTCCCGTCCCTGGGCCTCGAGCGTCCGGTTCACGGGAACGGCGCGATCCAGGTGGGACAGGAGGCTATCGATCATCACGTTCCCGACGAAATGAATCCGCTCGTCGGAAACCCCCTCGCGCCGCAGGTTCTCCCGCGCCTCGCGCTCCGTCGTGAACAGGAGCTCGGAGAGCTGATCCGTCAGCACCCGGTTGATCTCTTCGGGCATCCCCCGGTCGAAGCTGCGCAGGCCGGCTTCGATATGGACCACCGGGACTTCCCTCTTCGCCGCGACGAGGGCGCAGGCGATCGTCGAGTTCACGTCTCCGACGACGACGACCGCGCTCGGGGCGAACCGCTCGAGAACCGGCTCGAACCGAATCATGATCTCCGCCGGTCTGGACCGCGTGGGTCGCCGACCCCACCTCGAGATCGACGTCCGGCTCGGGAATCGAAAGCTGGCGGAAGAACGAATCGCTCATCGATTCGTCGTAGTGCTGGCCCGTATGGACTAGGGAAACACTCACGCCGGCCGCCCGCAGGCGATCCATCACCGGCGCGATCTTCATGAAGTTCGGCCGTGCGCCCACGACCGCGATAATGGAGCTCAAATATGAACCGACCCGCCCCGACAAGAGGGCCAATAGATAACTGTTGGGCTAACGGAAACCGCGGTTGGGAGAGAGAGACGATAACACACCCGAGGGGGCCGGTGCAAGCTTGGAACTAGGGTTCCCCGAGGAGATCGCGATAGGTGCCCCGGCGCCGGATCAGGCTTTGTTTTCCGTCACTTACGAGGACTTCCGGAGGCGCTGGGTGGCTCAGGAACCCGAGCGGGCTCGCGGACCTGCCGTAGGCGCCCGACTGTAGGACGCCGACGAGGTCCCCTACCTCGACCGGGGGCAATTCCACGTTCCGGGCGAGAACGTCGAGCGGCGTGCAGAGGGGTCCGACCACGTCCACGGCCTGGCGCGAAGCCTCGCCCAGACGGTTCAATACGGCAACGGGAAAGTTCCGTTTGATCACCTGCCCAAGGTTGCCCGACGCGGCGAGGTGGTGATTCATCCCCCCGTCAAGAATTGCGTAAGTCTTTCCTCTAGAGTTCTTTACATCCAAGACTCTCGCAACGTACATGCCGGCGTCCCCTACGAGATAGCGCCCGGGCTCGACGATGAACCGGGTCGAAGCGAAGGGGTCGTCCAGGCCGGAGAGGAGATCGCGGACTTCGCTCCCGTAAGCCTCGAGGTCGAGCTCCTGATCCCCTTCGAAATAGGGAATCCCGAGCCCGCCTCCGAAGTCCACGGTCTCTAGCGGGCCTTTCAGCATCTTCGCGACGGTCCGCGCGAGGTCGATGCATTTCCGGTACTGCGCTCCAAGGACGGCGGCGTCGAGGATCTGGGTGCCGGCGAAGATATGGACTCCGCCGACACGCACGCGAGGAGATGCTCTGTAGGGCCTCGACGACTCCCGCCACCTTCTCCTCGTCGACCCCGAAGGGCGCGGATTTTCCTCCCATGCGCATCGCCCCGCCCTGCACCTCGGAGCTCGGGTTGATGCGGACGGCGACCCGCGCGTCTTTCCCCAGGGCATCGCAAGCGGCGACGAGGCGGCGGGCCTCGTTCAGGGATTCGACGTGGATCTCGCCCCCTCCCGCGGTGAGGAACTCCCGGATCTCGGCGTCTTGCTTTCCCGGCCCGGCGAAGACGATCCGATTCGGCGGGACAGCCCGCGGCAAGGGCCTGGTAGAGCTCACCGCCGGAGGCGATCTCGAGGCCGCACCCGAGCGAGAGAAACGTCTTCACGATCGCGGAGTTCGGGTTCGCCTTGACGGAGTAATAGATCTCGACGCGCTCCGGAAGAGCGCGGCGGAGATTCGACCACTTCGACTTCAGTACCGAGGAGTCGTAGACGAAGAGCGGCGTACCATACTCCTCGGCAATACGAGAGATCGGAACTCCACCGATAGCGAGCTCCCCCCCGGATACTCCGAAATGCTTCTCGACGAGCTTCTCGGCGAGGCTCAACGCGAGAGCCCCTCGCGGCGCCGGAGCTCGGGATAGTCGATCTTCCCGCTCCCGGTCTTCGGAAGGCTCGAGAGCGCCTCGACGCTTTTCGGCACCATGTGCCGCGGCATTCTCTCGGCGCAGAACGCGATGAGCGCCTCGCCGTCGATCACGTCGCCGTCCTTGGGAACGACGAAGGCCTTGATCGACTGCCCGAGGATCTCGTCCGGAAGTCCGATGACCGCGGCGTCGCGCAGGCGCCCGCTCTGGAACAGCACCTGCTCCACCTCGGTCGGGCTGATGCGGAACCCCGAAGACTTGATCATCGCGTCCCTGCGCGCCACGAAGTAGAGGAAGCCCTCCGCGTCCGTTTTCACCAGATCGCCGGAGTAGACGACCTTCTCTTCTTGCCCGAGCTCGGGAGGAAGGTAGGGATGCGGACGCAGAACCTGCGCCGTGAGCTCGGGCTGCCCCCAATACCCCATGGAGACGGTCGGACCGCGGTGCACGAGCTCCCCCACCTCGCCGGCGGGAACCGGCTTTCCGCCTTCGTCCACCACGAGAATCTCGGTATCGGGAATGGCCTTCCCCATCGACGTTGGCCTGCGGTCGACTTCCTCTGGAGGAAGGTAGGTCGAGCGAAAAGCCTCGGTGAGCCCGTACATCAGGAAGACCTTCGTCGTCGGGAGGCTCTTGCGAAGCGCCGCGAGAACCGAAGGAGGCATCGCTCCACCGGTGTTCGAAATGTAGCGGAGGTGCGGATACTGGTTCTTGTGGAGGCCGGAGCTCGGCTGCGCCATGAGGCTCCAGAGAGGCGGCACCGCACCCATTCCCGTGATCTCCTCATCCACCAATGTCTTCACCAACTCACGTGCGAACACGAAGGGTTTTATGACGACCGTCGCCCCATGCTCCATCGCCGTCATGAGCTGGTTCATCCCCGCATCGAAGCTGAAAGGAAGGGCGGCGAGCGTCCGGTCGGAGGCGCCGATCTCGAGGTAGGTCGAGACGATGCGGCTTCCCGCCATGATCTGGGCGTGATTGAGCATCACGCCTTTCGCCCGTCCCGTCGAGCCCGAAGTGTAGATAAGGGCGGCCAGGTCCTTCTCGATGGACCACTCGCCCCAATCGGTTGGGACCGAAAACTCCGTCAGAGCTCCAAATCGCCTGGTCTCGCATCCAAGCTCGGGAAGAGCATCTTCGGTGCCGGCGACCACGAAGTGGATCGTCTCGGTCGCGCTCAACGTTTCCTTCGTTCGATCGAGCCGCGCCTTGCTGGTGATAAGCCCTTTCATCCGGCAATCGTTCGCGATGTGCGCGACCTGATCCGGAAACAGCACTTCGTTGATGGGAACGAAGACACCGCCCGCTCGGCAAATCGACGAGAATGGAAAGCGCCTGGGCCACCGACGGCTCCATGTAGACGCCGATTCGGTCTCCCCGCTCCAGTCCGAGGTCGCGCAGCCCCGCGGCGAGCGCGCAGACGCGCTTCCACGCCTCTCGATAGCTCAGCCGCTCGTCGCCGCAAACCATTGCTTCCTTGTCGGGCGCGCGGCCGGCGCTCGAACGCAGCATGTGATGAACGAGAAAGTCCATGGGAGTTCTTTAGCGACTCCCCTTCGCCGCCACCTTAGCCTCGACGAACGCGGCTATGGCTTCGATGCTCGCGAAGTTCTCGGGCACGAGCTCCTCGTCCTCGATGGGGATCCCGTGCTCGTCCTGAAGGAAGTTCACGAGCTCGAGGACGCCGAGCGAATCGAGGACTCCCTCCTCGAGGAGCTGGCTCGAGTCGTCGAGCTTCCGGGACTTCGCCAGTGGAAACTTGTCGTAGATGAATTTCCTGATTGTTTGTTTGTCCATGAATTCCCCTACACGTCGCTGTAGATCAATCTCTATCCCCGGTCATCAAGTGCCAGGGAGCGTTCGACTCCAGAACTCCCGCTCGCGGCGTAGACGACGAACGGTGCGCTGTCCCGGCGATGAAATCCCAGATTCTCGAACGCACCTATCCAGGGATGCTGGTCCGAGATCGAGACCGTCACGCTCACGGCGTGCCGGGAACGAGCGATGTCGATGACCTCGAGCACGAGCTCCCGCAGGACCGCCGTATCCTCTATGGCGAAAACATCCACAGATATGGACGTCTTCCGTCGTCGGGACGAAAGACGAGGAACCCTTCCTCACGCCGCGCCGCGTCGCGCCGTGAGGATCGATGCCGGTCCTCGCGGGTCCGCGCGATAGCGCCAGTTGAGATAGCCGGCGGATCGATCGGAGCGCGACCCCTCCCCTCGCTTCGACTCCCAGGCTCGATATCCTCGTCGAAATCTCCGTCCCGGAGCTCGACTTCGATCGAGGCGGTTTCGACGTCGAACCACGTCCCTCGAGGCCAGCACCTTGTTCCCCACCTCTCGCAGACCCGTCGCCACGAAACCGCTCGCGATCCGATTCTCGATCATGCGATCGACCCGAAGGGGATAGACCAGCCTGACCATCTCTCCGCGCGGCTTCAGCCCCATCCGGCCGTAGATCGCAGACATCGTCTTGCTCGGGAAAGTCGTACCAGAGGTCCACGTCGGCCGCTGTCCACCCGCTCACAGATCACCTGCTGCAGCGCAATCGCTGGCCCCAAGCTCCGGTGCCTCTTGACGATGCAGAAATCTCCAAGTACCCAAGCTTCCAAGGCGCGTCCATCGAGACAGACTCTTCGCCGAAACGCGCTCGATATGCCCACCGTCTCATCTCCGGATTCGAGCAACCAGGCATCCGCAGCACCCAAGGGGCTTTCGATATAGAGCCAGTCGAACTTTCGCTTATCCTTCCATCCAGCGAAGTGCTCGACAAGAATCGCGAGCATCGAATCACGATCTGCTTCGAGGTCGGCCGGCCGAATTGCATAGTCCATTTTCAGAGCATCGGGATGCAGGAGAGATCGAGTCAGGTCGCACAATCTCGGCCCGCTAGCGTTACTACTCAATTCTGCGGTTGGGTGCCCAGTACGATAACACAGTTGCCAGCGTCTGGAAACCTCTCACCAAGGGTCGCTCGGGCCTCTGAGCTCGTCGAGGAGCCGTGCCAGTTCCTTGCTCCGCGCTCGCCGCGAGTGCAGATGGATAGCATCCTCGGTCGCCACATGCGCCTGCCCCCCCTTAATCGCATCGAGGAAGGCCATGAGTCCTTGCCGGATCAGCACGTCGTCGTCGAGAGGCGCGATGTTGCGGAATCCCATTTCCCGCAGAGCGTCAGCGGTGTCGCCTCTCGGATCCGTCAGCGCCAGGATGGGTCGCCGTGCTCGAAAGTACTCGTAGATTTTCGCGGGAATCTGATGATTGCAGTTCGTCGCCTGAAACACCAACAAGCCGTCGACGTCCATCATCTCGCGCAAAGCCTCTCGGTACGCAATGGCCGGCGCGAGAACAACCAAGCCCTCGAGTCCGTTCTCCCTAATGAGCCTTCGGTGGTGCTCATCATGACCCGTGGCCCGAAGGACGACTTTGAGCTCCGCAGGCGTCAATTCGCCCTCACCCAAGAGGCTCGCCAACGCACGATAGAAGCACCGCGGATCCCTCTCACTCGGATAGAGCACGCCGCTGTGGAGCAGAATGATCTGCCCGGGACTCGAGCGATCGAGGTCCGAAGGACTCATCTCCTCAGCCGATACGAAGCTCTCTTCGTCATAACCATTCGCAATGACCACGAACCTTTGCAGCGGGACGTTTGGGTAGCGGTCCGCATACATTCGCACAGCCCCGGGCGTGGTGAAAATGGCCTTGCTGCATCGCTCGATCGTCTTGCTCTCGATCCAGCGATACACGCGACGCTGCCGCTCGTCCGGCGGATAGTCGTCCTCTGTCATCGAATCTCGAAAATCCGCCACCCAAGGCAATCGGGAAAGGCGTTGCAGCGTCCAACCGATCAGATGCGCCGTGGCAATCGGATAGGTCGACCAGATTATTTGTGGCCGCAACCTTCGAAAAAGTGAAAACGCTGCCGAAACCGCGCCCACCCACCAGGTGACCCACCGATCTGGCAGCGCCGTGAAGCTCAAGTAACGGCCCCGAACCGCAAGATGCCGAGCGGCGTCCAATGCGAACGCACGACGCACAACAACGTTCGTGGGCACGTCCGCCAACTGGTCCGGCCTCGTCACCGAATAGGCGCGAGCATTCGCTGTCAGGACCGTAGGCGTCCAACCGTGGTCGGGAAGATAACGCGAAAACGCGAGAGTGCGCTGAACGCCACTGCTGGAACCCTCAGGCGGATAGTGGTAAGCAACCATGAGGATGCGTCTCATCGGACGCATGTTCCCGCCGCGACTGGGCATTGTTCCTCAGTCAGCCGATACTGTCAGCAGGGGCCGAACGTAAGTGTCCGGACAAGCACTCTTGAAGCACACCTCACGACTGAACCGATGAGTCTCCTCTCTCCCTAGAGCGCTTCGCAGCGGCAAGACGTTTGGAACTCGGGCAGAGGCTCAGGAGGTCACCAGCGAGGAAAGTTCCCGAAATGATGACGACCACACCAAGAGACAGAAATAGTTTGCGACGAAAGAAAAGCCCCTCTATTTCCTCACGATTTGTTTCGGTCCTCAAGAGTCGAATCTCGGGGCGTATACCAAGAGCGATTCCGACGCTCTCTTCCATGGCTCGTGACAAAGGACTCAACGCCGCCACGACGGGGTGCGCGTCGTAGGAGAACACATTGTTTCCGAAATACAGAAAGAATTGGTCAGTTCCCTGGCGGTAGTATTCGAGAGCCCTCGCGGCGTTCTTGAACCCGAACTGCTTCTCGGAGATCACCCGGACCTCTAAGGCTTCCTCACCTTCTCCAGACGCGAGTCGCTCACGCAGCTCAAGTGACGAAACCGGTCTTCCGTCGCTTCGGTCGATTACATAGAACGAATAAAAGGAGTCAAGAAACACCCATTTCGACAGCTGATAGTCGTAGACCTCGTTGAAGGCGTGACCGTTCCCGCTATATCCCTCGAACGACATTCCCCACTCTCGAACCGGCACTCCGGCGGCGTACGCGAGCCCGTTCATGACCTGGGTGTAGTCCGCGCAGTAACCGCGGGAACTTGTGAGGATCTCCCGGTAAGCGGCTCTTGTGCTCGATTTGATCCCCCCGCCGCCGGGACCTGGCCCCTCACCGAGGTGTTGAGCCAAAGCGAGGGCAACCTCCAGGTTGCTGGCTGAAGGACCTAGATCGGTCCGAATGGTGGCGGCGACTCGCTGGAAATCCAGGGGCGGCGGAGCTGTTTCTTGCAGGAAAGCCACTGGCGGTCGCTCAGGCTTCCACTCAAACTCATGCGGATCTCCCGGCGAGGCAATCATTGAGTTTCGGATTCGAGTCAATTCGTAGCCGGAATTCACCATTGGAAACAAAATGGCGATCGAAAGGAGCATCGCAGACATCGGGAGCCAGAAGCGCAATCTGCCCATCATGAGTAGCTCTGCTTGCGGGGGAGAGAATCCGTTTCGGATTTGCGGTCAGCGTACCACGCCTCCATTTCACCAGACAAACGGGGGCTCGCTTTGCAATCGAACCCATAGCCAATACAATGGGATTGGCTCTTCCCCAAGCAAGGCTATTACCTGGTCCCATCCCCCGAACCAGGGTTGGAGTTCTTTGGCGCAGTGAGAGACTTGCTCATATTCGCTGTCATTTTCGGCAGCCTCCCCGTCATTCTGTACCGTCCCTTTTTCGGCGTCTTGGTGTGGACGTGGATCTCTCTAATGAGCCCGCACCGACTGACCTGGAGTTACGCGTACGACTTCCCGTTCGCCAAGGTCGTCGGCGCGGTGACTATTCTGGCCATGTTGCTATCCACGCAGCGGAAAAGATTTCCCGTTACCCGGGAGACCTTCACCCTCGCTGCCTTCGTCGGGTGGATGACTTTGACAACCATACTTGCGCTCGAGCAAGCGGAAGCATGGGCACAATGGGAAAAGGTCGTCAAGATTCAGCTGATCGTCCTGGTCACGATGATACTCATCACTGACCGAAAGAAGCTTGACTTGTTCGTCTGGATGATCGTTCTCTCCGTGGGCTTCTATGGTGCCAAAGGGGGAATTTTTACTCTGATGAAAGGAGGCGAATCCCACGTCTTGGGCCCACCTGGAAGCTTCATCGAGGATAATAACCACCTGGGGGTGGCGCTCGTGATGGTCATTCCCCTGATGCGCTACCTGCAGCTCACCCAGCGACAGCGCTGGGTCCGGATCGGTCTCACAGCGGCCATGATCCTGGACGGTATTGCCATACTGGGTACTCAGTCCCGAGGCGCGTTTCTTGGTCTCGCAGTGACGCTGGGATTCTTGGCACTGAAGAGTCGGCGGCGAGTCATGCTCTTGGCGGCATCGGCCATCGTCATTCCAATAGCGTTAGCATTCATGCCTGTGTCCTGGCATCAGAGAATGGACTCGATTCGGAACTATCGGAACGATTCCTCCGCGACCGGTCGACTCAATGCATGGGGGTTCGCGGTCAACATTGCTAAGGATCGTCCCTTGGTTGGAGGTGGATTCGAAGTTTTTACACCAGAATGGTTCACGGCCTACGCACCCGAGCCAACGAACTTCCACGACGCACACAGTATCTACTTCGAGGTCCTAGGCGAGCACGGTTTCGCGGGTCTCTTTCTCTTCCTCGTCCTCGCCCTCCTTTCTTGGCAAGGCTGTAACCAAACGATTCGGCGCTCAAAGGACTTTGACGATCTTGCCTGGACGAGAGACCTTGCCCGTATGTGCCAGGTAAGTCTCATCGCCTACGGTTCCACGGGCGCCTTCGTTGGACTGGCGTACTTCGATTTGTATTACAACGTCGTCGCAATAATCGTCGTTACCAAATTGATCGTTCTTGAAAGGATGACTTTCGCAGGTGAGGAACGAGTACTGGGCGCGAATCCCAGACGAATTCGAAGACTCTCAGTTGAATCGCGTTGATGCCACGACGGACTGCACTCGGCCAAACGACAAGCAAACTGTTCATTCGCCCGGCCGATCTAGAGATCGACAAGCAGCGACTGCTCACACTCCTTCGGCGGAACCTCATAGAGCTGGATCACGAGAAGCGTTTCAGTTGGCTCTACCTCGACAACCCGGCCGGCCAGGCTCGGGTCTGGTTTGTCTGCGACAAAAGCGCTGAGCATGTCGTCGGGTCTGCTTCCGTATTTCCCAAATACGTGTGGGATCGGAGATGAGCTGCATCTTTGTGGACAAGTGGGCGATTTCGCCGTCGACTCTGACTATCGAAGCCTCGGGCCGGCGCTTCAGCTCCAAAGAGCAACGTTCATTCCAGTGAACGACGGGGACTTGGCATTTTGCTACGACTGTCCGCCCCACGACCGCGGTATGGCGCCGTTTCAGCGGCTGGGAATGACTCCTGTTTGCCGCATGGCCAGGTTCGCCAAGCCATTGACAGTGAACGAAATCGTAAAAAGCCGGGTGCCCGCGGGGTCGTGGATTCAGGCGCCGATCGCGACCACGGGCAATCTTCTGCTAAGGCTCAGGGACGTGAATCGAGAAATGGCAAGGGATCTGTCTTTGGAGCCTGACGCTGGACCGTTCGGAGAAGAGTTCACTTATCTTGATCGGGCGATAGCTACCACCCAGCGATCAGTGCGTTCCCGACGTTTCGCGGAAGACATGAACTGGCGGTACCTCAGTGACCCATTGGGCAGATACCGCGTCATTACCGCCCGACGCCAAGGCGCGCTTGAGGGGTACGCCGCTATTCGACAACAGGGGACACGTGCCCTTCTCCTCGAAGTAAGAGCATTGACCCAGCCAGTTCGCCACGCTCTGGCCCACGCAATTACGCGGGACATGCGTTCCAACAACTGTTCGGGCATCGATGCGCTGGCGGTCTTTCCGTCGCGCGAAGCTGAGTTCCTAAAGAGTTCTGGATTTCGCTTACGCGAGCTAGTCCAATACGTCGTCCCCTACGTAAATCCCGACTCCAAACACTCGGAACTGCGTTCCCGGGAGTGGCAATTCGGTGGGCTGGATTCACTCGGATGATCGAAGCTACATCGGGTTCGAGCATCGGACGGCCGCTGCCGTCGTGGTTCGAGCTACACGTGCAGAAGTCCAAACGGTGCTAAAATGTTGCTTCCAACGGCGTCTGAGTAGAGATGAGCGACAATCCTGAAAAGCTAGGGCCTCGCTTCGTGTTGATTGACGTTTTCTGTCTACTCTTTTTCGCCCTCGTCAATCCCGCGTTCGCCCAACAATACTCTCAGGACGAGTTGCGCGAACTTCCCCGAGTGTGTCTCGCCCAAAAGTTCATCAACGGCTTACTACGGACTCCAATCGTGCCCGAGGCGGAACGCGCAGATTGGGCGGCAAGGCTCGGGGAGAGCTACGAGCACTATCACCATTTCTGTTGGGCTCTGATCGACCTGAGGAGAGCCAACGGTGGTCCTTCCCAGTTTCGCGACAGCAACTATTCTCGGGCAGTGTCGAACTTCGAGTACGTGCAGAGAAGGGCTTCGCCAGATTTCCCTCTTCTTCCGGAGGTCTTTTTGATGAAGGGTATGGCCCTCCGGCACCTCGGCGAACATGGGACTGCCGCCCGGGAATTTCTCGACGCAATCGAGATCAAGCGCGATTACACCCCAGCGTACTCGGCGTTGATCGATCTCTATGTCGATCTTGGGGATTACGAATCGGCCAAGAAAATGTTGGACCTGGGTCTCACCGCGGCGCCGAACTCCAAGATTCTCGCGTCGAGAAAGGCGGAAATTGAAACTCGCCTTGGAGCACAACGCTGAGAACCCTCGGGGGCACGTACATCGATGAATGGGTGCTGCCGGAACCTTGCTGGTGATCTTCCTTCGATTGAGTTACCATCTGCCCAACCTCAAGACAACCCCGACAGGCTCAGAAGGCTAACGTTTCCGGGGGTCCATTCTGCGTCGTCGGACTAACCCTCGGGAAGCCGACAAGTGGGCCGGTAGAGGCCCACGGTCGGTTGAGAAGACAGGTCGCTCCGAAAGTAGCGTTCGAGAAGACTATGTGTGGAATCCTCGGATTCGCTTTTCTCGGTAGTAAGTCGCCTAATCGCGACGTTGTTCGGCGCATGCTCGCGGCGATCGAGCATCGTGGGCCGGACGACGAGGGGATCTACCTGGACTCCAAGGTGGTACTCGCAATGCGGCGCCTTTCGATTATCGATGTGGAGGGCGGCCACCAGCCCATAAGCAACCAGGACGGCTCACTATGGGTCGTGTGCAACGGCGAGATCTACAACTTCCTCGAGCTCCGCGCGGAGATGCTACGTAAGAAGCATGTCTTCAAAACGAGTAGTGATTGTGAGGTACTGATTCATCTGTACGCAGAGTACGGAGATGCGTTCGTCGAGCATCTAAACGGCATGTACGCCTTCGCCCTCTGGGACACTCGCCGCCAAAGACTTCTCATCGGAAGAGACCGTCTTGGTGTAAAGCCACTTTACTATCTTTTCAATCACGAGCGCCTCGTATTCGCTTCGGAACTCAAAGCGCTCCTACGGGCGCCGGGCGTCTCGGTCTCGTTGGATTCCTCCGCTGTCGAAGCCTACTTATCACTAGGTTACGTGCCGGCGCCCCTCACTCCGATAGAGGGCATTCGCAAACTCCCACCCGCGTCGATGCTGATAGTCGAAAAAGGCCAGGTGGCGATTCATCGCTACTGGCACATGCCAACGTCCGTCGACCTCGGGCGGAACGAGGCGGAATGGGTCGATGCAGTCCGCGAGAAACTCGAGCGGGCCGTTCACGCCCAAATGATCTCCGACGTCCCTATCGGCGCCTTTCTGAGCGGGGGGGTCGATTCAAGTACCGTCGTCGCCTTCATGGCGAAGCACAGCTCGCAACCTGTAAAGACCTACGCTATCGGATTCGACGGAGGTGGTGCCGAGTCCTTCTATAACGAGCTCCCCTACGCGCGAGAGGTCGCCGGGCGCTTCGGTACCGACCACAGAGAAATCCTCGTAAGGCCAAATGTAATCCGCCTGCTTCCGAAACTGATATGGCACATGGACGAGCCGATCGCCGACTCGGCTCTATTTACGACGTATCTCGTTTCAGAGTTCGCCCGTCGAGACGTGAAGGTCATTCTATCCGGAGTAGGAGGAGACGAACTGTTCGGCGGCTACCAGCGGTATCTTGGTGAGTATTACGACGGCATCTATCGAAGGCTGCCTTCCTGGTTGAGGAAGGGGATACTGCAGCGACTCGCACCCAAACTTCCAAGCGATCGTCATTCCAAGCTGCTCAACACGTCGCGCCTCGTTCGTTCGTTCTTGCTCTCCGCAGAACTGCCATTCGAAGAGCGCTATCGGCGCTACGTCGAAGTATTCTCTCGTGAGTTCCTTGAGATGCTTCTCCTGCAACGTACCCCAATGTCTCATGACGCGCTCGGTATGGCCTTCAGTGAGGCGGCGGCCGACGACCCCCTGCTCCGGTTGTTGAATGTCGACTCCCTCACGCAACTTCCCGATGACCTATTGCTGCTGACGGACAAGATGACCATGGCGACCTCTCTGGAATGCCGCGTTCCTCTTCTCGATCACGAGCTCGTCGAACTCGCCGCCCGCATTCCGGCGTCCTACCGAATCCGAAGAGGCCGGCCTAAGTACCTGATGAAGAAAGCGCTGGCCGATGTTCTCCCGGAAGGAATCCTGAACCGAGCGAAGCGCGGCTTCGGCGCGCCCGTTGGAGCATGGATGAAACGGCAGTTGGCTCCGGTCATGAAGACTCTGCTATCCGAGCGCTCGGTTCGGCGACGAGGTCTCTTCCGTTGGGACGCAGTGCGTACCACGATGGAAGCGCACGAAAGGAGCCGCGATGACAATACCGATCAGCTCGCCGCTCTAATGAACCTGGAGATCTGGTGCCGACTCTTCCTGGATGGGGAGTCGCACGAGGATGTAGCGGCTGCCCTGGTCGAAGGAGACCATAGTGGAGATCCTGTACGTTTGCCATCGCTTTCCCTATCCCCCTAGACGGGGAGGAAAGATCCGCCCGTTCAACATGATCCGCCATTTGAGCGACCAGCACCGCGTCACCGTTGCATCTATGGTCCGCTCCAAGGCCGAGGAAGCGGAGGGCCGCGGCCTCCAGGAGCATGTAAAGGGACTTCTCGTCAGCCGCGTCTCAGAGCCCTGGCAGACGGTCCGCATGATGCACCGATTGCCCTCCAAGAATCCGTCCTCGATGGGCTACTTCTATAGCGGAGACCTCAATCGAATGATCCGGCGTGCCTGCGACGAAACGCGATTCGATCTCATCTTCACACATTGCTCGTCTGTCGCTCAGTATGTAGAGCACATTCACAGTATCCCCAAGATACTCGATTTCGGCGATATGGACTCGCAGAAATGGCTCACATATGCCCAGGTTCGCCGATGGCCGCTCAGCCTCGGCTACCGCATCGAAGGCCGCAAACTCGAGCGCGAGGAACGGCGACTCGCCTCACGATTCGACGTCTGCACATGCACGACAAGGATGGAGCTCGACACGTTGCGAAGCTACGGAGCCGAGACGGAAACCGATTGGTTTCCCAATGGAGTCGATGCAGATTACTTCTCGCCCGGTGATTCCGCCTACGATCCCAACCTCATCAGCTTCATCGGTCGCATGGACTATTACCCAAACCAGCAATGCATGCTTGACTTTTGTGACCGCATCCTTCCGTCGATCCAGAGCCAGCGGGCCGAAACGAGGCTGGTCATCGTCGGCGCCAACCCTTCACGCTCCATTCGTCGGTTGGCGGAACGCCCAGGAGTTTCGGTAACGGGTTCGGTATCCGACGTGCGGCCATACGTTCGGAAGTCAGCTCTCATGGTCGCGCCTCTGAGTATCGCCAGAGGGACCCAGAACAAGATCCTCGAAGCGATGGCGATGGGTGTCCCGACAGTGACGAGCGAACTCGCGGCCAAGGGTGTCGACGCGATTCCCGGCGAGCACCTGCTAACGGGCGCATCTCCCCAGTCTTACGTGGCGGCGATCCTGCGACTTCTCGAGAACCCGGACGAACGGCACCGATTTGCCGAAAAGGGCCGTGAGCGGGTCCTATCGCACCACAATTGGCACAATTCCATGCTCCGCATGGATGCGATAATCGACGGGTGCGTCCGGCGCTTCCACAGGGCGCAGCAGCGTCCCGCGAGCTGAAGGAGTTCTTCAATGAGGATCAGCGTATTCGGGCTTGGTTACGTCGGCGCCGTCTCCACAGCTTGCCTTGCCCGGGATGGACATAGAGTCGTCGGTGTGGATATTGACGAGAGCAAGCTCGCGATGATCCGGAGCGGAATTTCGCCGATCGTCGAAGAGGGAATGCGAGAGCTCGTACAAAGCGCGGCGAGTTCCGGGCGGGTCTCGGTCACCAATGACGTCAGCCAAGCCATACGAGAGACCGAGCTGTCCTTCATCTGCGTCGGCACGCCCTCCCGACCTAACGGAAGCCAAGATCTCTCGGCCGTCGTTCGGGTTAGCGAGCAGCTCGGTCAGGCGCTCCGTTCGAAGCACGAGTATCACCTCTTTGTCATGCGATCAACGGTGACTCCAGGTACGGTGGAGGAGACGATTCGGCCGGTGCTCGAATCGCAGTCCGGCAAATCACACGGGACCGATTTCGACCTTTGCTTCATGCCAGAGTTTCTCCGAGAAGGTAGCTCGATCCGGGATTACGACAACCCACCCTTTACCATCGTCGGGTCTACATCCGAACGAGCCGGTCGAACCCTTCGGGAACTCTTTTCGCATCTAAAGTGTGAGTTTCACGTGACCACAATTCGATCCGCGGAGATGTTGAAATACGCCTCCAACGTGTTTCATGCCACGAAGATAACGTTCGCTAACGAGATGGGGCGCCTCTGTCAGGCCTACGGCGTCGATAGTCATGAGATGATGGATCTGTTCTGCCGGGACATGAGGTTGAACATCTCCCCCGCCTATCTCAAACCGGGGTTCGCCTTCGGCGGCTCGTGCCTTCCGAAGGATCTCCGGGCCCTTCTTTACATGGCGAAGACGAGAGACGTCGAGCTTCCTATGCTGGGCGCCGTGGGGGTGAGCAACACGGCCCACGTTCAGCGCGCGATGGACGTGGTTCTCTCTAACGGGCGCCGCCGAGTGGGACTTAT
The DNA here is from genome assembly GCA_963716925.1 of uncultured Acidobacteriota bacterium. Classification (GTDB taxonomy): domain Bacteria; phylum Acidobacteriota; class Vicinamibacteria; order Marinacidobacterales; family SMYC01; genus DAISKN01. The sequence goes on from CAVQUX010000010.1 coordinate 951,208, forward strand.
CGGCCTCAGTTTCAAGAGCGGCACCGACGACCTTCGCGAGAGCCCGTTGGTTGCCCTCGCTGAGCACTTCATCGGAAAGGGGCTCAGCCTGTCAATCTACGACGAGGAGGTTAACCTGTCTCGCCTGGTAGGGGCAAACAAACGATTCATCGAGACCGCGATCCCGCACATCGGCGATCTCATGACCAACGACTGTCGGGACTTGATACGAAAGAGCGAGGTGCTCGTGGTGGGCATCCGAGACGAAGCGGTAATGAAGATCCTGCATGAGGAGACTCGGCCCGAGCACTCCGTTGTGGATCTCGTACGAATTCCTGACCGCGAGCGGCTAAGATGTCACTACACCGGTATCTGTTGGTGATTCCGGCCAAAGATACACCGACGACGCGGCTCCGTCGCGAGACTACCGTTGACGAATCGATTCCCCAAACAGAGCGACCTCATCACACCAATCCCGCAGGCGGCTGGGACGCGTCCGAACTTGTCCCCTATTCAGGTATTGCCCCGTTCCATTCGAGGCACGAGGCTTACGACTAGAGTGGTGATCCCGACGCGGCCGTGATCCGTAGCGAGCTCGCTTGTCCATCGTGTGGAGGTGCCCTCCACCAAGTTGGCGCCGGGATTCGGTGCACGGGATGTGACTTCTCAGGCAATCAGAAGGACGGCATCCTCGACCTTCGCACCGACCGGCTCGACCCTTCCCTCGATCTCGTGCGCCGTCCGGTGCTCGAAGAGCTCTCCCGAGAGACCAACCCTACGCAATGGCCCGCAACCATACGTCGCGTCTTGGAAGCACTCGACGACAACCCTGAGTGGCTCGATGAGCTCATCGTGCACGGTCGTTACGCATGGAAGCTGTTTTTACAGGTCCCCGAAGGAGGAACGTTCCTGGACTTGGGATGTGGCCTGGGCAGTCTTCTGCAGAATCTTGCGCCCCACTTCCGCATTGTCTTCGGGCTCGATTTGAGTTGGGAAGCGCTTCTCTTCTCCCAAATGCGTCTGCGACTGTTCAACCCCAGCGCGGACGTTCGCCTGATCGCGGGCGGAGATGGAAAGCGTCTCCCGTTTCACGACGAGTCTTTCGACTGCGTCACGCTCTCCGGTGTTCTTTCGCTGTGGCATCGCAGTCTCGCTTTCAACACCGGTTCTCGCGATCAGCTCGTTAAAGCACTGAGCACGATGAGCTCGACGTTCGGCGGCACGGGCCCGCGCCGGCAAGAGGTCGCACTCCTTCAGGAAGTACAACGTGTCCTCAAGAGGGACGGCCAGTTGTTCGTCGGGACCGAGAATCGCCTTAGCTACGAGAACTTACTTGGCCAACGCGACGAACGTTCGGGAAGGCTACTACCCCGGCTTCTCGCCAATCTGAATTCCTTCGCCAAGTCGCGAAGACGGTATTCCACCTTTTCCCACTCTCGATCTGGTTACGAGCGGCTATTCTTGCAGGCTGGCTTTCCCAGGCCCGAGTTCTTGGGCTTGCTCGACGGGTATAGCAAGCTCAACCGCATCATCCCTGATGCCCGAATAACGGATTGGTACCAGCCCGCGTCTATCGCCGTCAAGGACCGGATTCGACGATCACGGCACTTCGTCCCCGCGTTCGGCATTCTCGCCTCGGTCAACCCCACCCATGAATCGATATGGGACGCGATCCGGCAGAAACTCTCATTCGGAAGCCAGGACGCCGCGGCGCCGGTGGTCGTCTCCGACATCCTCGTTACCGGAAAGAACAAGGTCGTGCTCCTCGCTCGACGAGGAGATGAGCGCATCGTCCTCAAAGTTCCGCTCGACCGCGAGTCCCTCCAGGCGGAGCAGAACAACTGGAGGTTCCTGACGCGTGCGGTCGATTGGGGCATCAGACTTCCCGCCCCTATCTCCCGAGGCGAGGTACGGCAGTGCCACTACTTCCTCGAGCGAGCTATCCCCGGCCTGCCGGTCTCAAATGTGAGAACGGAGAGCAACTCCGCCGCAATCCTCCAATCCCTGGAGGCGTATCTCAAGTCTTTAAGTCGCGCTTCGGGAGGCGTCCGCCGTCAGACGCTGTCCGCTGGGCTCGTGAAGCGATTCATCGATGAGCCCATCCAAGTCCTTCGATGGCTAGCGAACGAGACCGCCCAAGCCCGGCTGTCGCGCCTCCGACAGTCCCTCGTGGCCGCACTTGAGACCTCGTTGATTCCGATAGGCACGATGCACGGTGATTTGAGCGCGACCAATGTTCTAGTGAGTGACGGGGTGGTCAGCGGGGTCATCGACTTGGGGCTACGTGAAGGACGACGGTATTCCGTTCCTCGATACCATTGGACACCTGGAAAGCGTCCTGCGACATACCCGGGCTGTCACCCAGCTCGAGGCGTTGACGCTAGTGAAAGATCGGGGGCTCAACGACACTCCCGAGCGTGAATTCCTGGAGCGGCTTCTCTCCTTCTACGAGGTACCTTGGAGCGAGTTGGAAGCCTATACGCAATTGTATTGGCTTCATCATTCGACCATACGTGCCAAGGAGTCCCTCCAGTTCGAGCCGGTTGGCATCGACCGTGACGTGAACCGAGCTCTTGCCGACTTGGTTCCCTAGGTCGTGATCCTTATCAACTCTCGTACCTGCGATAGTCCGCGGGTCGCCATCTTCTCAGTTTGAGCGCGCGAAATGGGACTGAGAAAACCGACGAGAGAGAGACTTGGCCACGAGGATCTTGACCAGCTCCTACTCAAGTCACTCGGACTGCCGACGGCTCTCTGACCCCGATCCATCCGGCGCGCTCGTGAAAATGAACCTTCGTACTTCTGAAATGAACTTCGGGATGCGGTCACTACCTCTGCCAGATCGAAGAAAGACGATGCCGTATTCTGGGGATGTCCAATCGTCCAATGCCCTGGCGCGAGATTCGATCTAAGTCGCGCAGCATTTCCTCGTCGAGATGATTTTCCCAATCACCCATCGCGCCCTTGCGAAAAAACTTGTCGCCTTCGAAATTGGGCTCTTTGTCGTATTCCTTCCGCAGCGTTCCGAGCGATGTTTCTCACGAATCGCCGCTGCCTGCTCGGCCGTCAAGGACATCCCCAGAACAGCCGCGATGCGTCCGATCTCGGCATCAAACTCGCGATGGAGTCGTTCGTAAGAAGACACGTACGAGCGCGGGCCAGCGTCCCGCCACAAGGCATGGTACCGGCTCAGACCGGAGACGGCCTCGCGACCGACGCTCCAATAGAAGTCGATAAAACTACCCATGTAAGCACTGCGGAGACGCTCGTGGTAGTAGTAAGACACAACGACGTCTCTGGCATCTCGCTCGATATCGAACACATAGACACTTTCTACGGACACGAGCAGCTTCCGATGCTCCGGTTTATCCAGATGGTTCTTTGACAGATAGTCCTTATCCCTGTAGTTCTCCTTCTTGAGAAACTCCTCAAGTCGGTCCGGCCGAATACAGGGATGGCGCGGACTCTTTAAAGTCAGGTAGTCGTCGTTTGGCGCCTGGAATGGTCGCAAGTTTCGAAGAATGTTGTACAGCCACGTCGAGCCGCTCTTGATGGCGCCGTTGCATATCGCTAACACGCACGGACTACTCCGTAATGAGAGGTGGCGGTCCCGATTTTTTGTGCGGGAAGTCTCCCGGTCGGGAGGGCCTGCTGCGCAGGAGGTCCGTTCCTGACAGGGTTCGGAGTGCACCAAGAGGCGCGCGCCCCGCCTCCCGGTCATTCGGTATGCTTGGTAACTCAGACGCAGGACTGGCGGCACATCGAATCACCGGCTCTGCATTCGTCGGGGAGCTTCTCTCAAGTCGCGAGTCTCCCTCGAGCACAGCGCATACGGGTGAGGAATTCGTGATTCTCCTCTCTTGGTGCGAGTCTCAGCCCCGCGTTACGACGCCGACTCGACCCAGCCCTTTCCGAGCGAAGTGCAGCAGTATGTCTCCCGCTCCCTCCGGGCTGCCGCTGAGGTGCCAGAGGATAAGCTGCGAGGTGACGGGTAGGGGCACAGCTCCCGCAATTCCACACGCGACGAGCCTCCAGGGGGCGGGAAGCCGCCCGTCGGCCATCAGGGTCTTCGGGATATGTGACTGCGGAACGCCATCAGGACAGAGGCCACCGGTGTTCGCCAGGTCGCTCGCAGGAACGCTACCCATGGTGCCTTCCGGGACCGCTACCTACCCACCACCCAGCGATCAGCAGCATGACGATGGCGCTGGACAACTGCCATCGCCATAGCTGCCCCGACGGCGCCCGCTCGCGGCACGGCAATCCACAACCCAGGAACAGAGCACGATGGCTTCGAGGGTTACCAGATCAGGAAGGCGAGACGGTCGATTGGTCGCGAAGTACAGGGGGTTGCTGTTGGTATTGATGGCTCTAAGCGCAGCATGGACTAGGAGAATCTGCATGACCGGTGTCGCAGCCGACCACTTCGGCCCGAGCGGCACGATGAATTCCGCGGTGACACCAATTCCGATTGCTGGGCATCGCCGCGCGCAGGATTACCGAGAAGGTGTCCTTGTCGATGAGTTTCGCCAGTAGAGCGTAGTCCGACCAGTTTAGAGTAGCCGGGGAAAGAGTCCCGCTTGATTGGGGCAACAAGCTGGGTCGCGCCATGCTGCGGAAATCGCATTTGCTATGGGATGACGCCAGAATCTCGGCACGAGCAAAAGCGCGCAATAACGGTAGCTCTCTTAGAAAATGGAGCACAAGTTACCCAGGACAAGCCACTTGGAAAACTCGAATATCTCGCCGAACGGTTCAGCGTTAGCTTCAGCAAGATTGCGGCATCACTACGTAGCTCATTACCAAGCGAAGGCCTCCGTCACAGCGTCCCCAGCGGAGGAGCCAGTGGTCTCGCCAGACGAGTGCCAGTCCCAGGTCAGAGGGATTTCGACCATCCTCGAGGAGACGCGGAACAGGAACTACAACGGGAACTCAAGCTCCTTCCGAAGATGGATTATGCGAAAATTCTTCGGCGGAAGCAGGAAGTCGGAGTGAACGACAGATGGACCACTTCCCGCAAACGCGGCTCGTCGAACGCTTGGGGGCAAGGCGGGCAATCGGTGTGAGGACGGCCAAGAGCAATAGCCCTTGACCATGCTGGCGGTCCGGGCTATGCTGTTATAATGATCCTCCGTGGCATCCTGGCATCCGTACGGCTACCTCGAAGCTGATTTCTCCGGACGTATCAAGCACCGCTATCATCGACATCGCCGACGCGATGACGCCAAAGTGTTCAGGCTCGAGAAGGCGAGCAACAGCTGTCGACACGACGCCAATCAGGCCGATGACGCGCCCAAAAGCGGTAGAGCATATCGCCGCCGGACGCGATACTGCGACGAATTGACAAAGCTCCGTCCAATTCATGACGTACCCAACGGAGCAAGAACCTAGAGAACGAACATGGGGCCCACTGTTACCGCGACCGGACCGTCAGACCCTCCCCTGGCGGCTGCAGCCGTCGATATCCCTTCGTGCGCTGAGAGATGCTTATCGAGTTCGTGACCAGTGGCCGACGCAGTAGCCTAATCTCTCTGGAGAACAACGCGGGCTACGCGTTTGGTGGGAGGAACCGCAATCCGTCAACCTATCGCAACTTCCCCTTATGGCGTTAATGGCGCTGCCGCCACTCGAACCGTTCGCCCAGAAACAGAAGCGTCTCCATAACGGCATCGATGGATGGGTGCCCAACAAGATGTTGGGAAGAGGCCGCGGCAATCGGCTGAAGATTCTGGCGTGGGGCGGGGTTTGGGTGTGTGTCTTGGCGCGAAAAAGCGGAAACACTCGCCTCGTCGCTCGAAGGTCACGGTTCATATGCTGCTGCTATCGAAATGACACATGGAGACGGCGCCTCGTTGGTACGACAAGACAGCAAATAACTCAACGAACCAGCTCCTTTGTGCCAACGTGCGTGGTCAGGGAGACCGATCGATGGATCCGAGGCAGGTGGCGTCTTCATGATCCCTCTCCCAGAGAAACGCCGGTTGAAGACTCCTCGGAAACGGAAGGAGCGCGTGGCGCAACTGGAGTTGCTCAAGCCGAGGCCGTGGCGTCTCCGTCTCGCCCGACAGGTTCCCAGGATCCGGAAGTTCCGGCCAACCCCAGGAGAGCACAAGACCGACGGCAGAGTACAAGCCAAAATCGTCAGAAGCGGACAAGTGCAAGGCACCTGGGGAAATGGGTGCTCTTCTAGAAACGGGAGGGTTTGTGTTCTTCGTTCCTGCTGGGCAGGCGCCGCGAGGTGGAGCAGGGTGCGCGGTTCAGCTGCTGCATTGGAAGCAAGGTGCGGAGGAGCGCGAGGTGGAATCCTCGAGTGGAAGAGGAGCTCGAACGGGAAGATGCCCAGACGCCGGAAGCGGCTCGAGCACGCGGACTTCGTCATCACAGTTCGAAGTCACCCTCTGGGGATTCCGCTGGAGAGCCCGGACGACAAGAAGTTGATTGTAACTACTCGCCGAACCCCGTTGGTTCGCCAGGTGTGCGCGGGAGGAAACGAGAGTTTCTAGGCGGCGGAATCGGCGAGAAGGTCGGCGGGGAGGACGATGGTCCCGGGATTCTCGATGGCGGCGTAGGCCGCCTTCAGCAGGTAGGCCCTGGGCTCGATGTTCTGGAGCTTGGCGGTCTCGCAGAGAGTGTAGAAGAGCGCCGCGACTTCGGTGCCTCGTTTCGAGCGTGAGCCGTAGTGGTTCTTCCTCCCGACGACCGGTCCCCGCAGAGCACGTTCCGCGTGGTTGTTGTCCGGGTACACGAGCGGATTTTCGACGAACAACGTCAGCTTCTCCCAGCGCTCGAGCATGTAGTGGACCGCCTTGCCGAAGTCGCTTCGGGGCAGACCCCGCTGGGTCAGTGCCCATTCGCGGATCGAGTTCAAGATCGGCTGGGAACGTTCTCGGCGAAGGCGTAGGCGCAGCTTCTGAGCTTGCTCATCGCCGGGAAACGGCCCCGGAACCAGGCGCTCGACTTCGTACAGCTCTCCGATCAGACGAAGGACTTCCGAGCATGCCTGCGGGTAGTGCTCGCTCGCTTCATCAAACTTTCTTTTGACGTGCGCCCAGCAATGGGCGAGTCGAAGCTCGGGGCCCGCTCGGGCAAGCACTTCATAAACGGCATAGCCATCGACAACCGCAATGCCGCGATAGTTCCCCAAGACCTTCCGACCATCCTCCGTCGATTTCGTCGGCAGCATCCGGTAGTACGCGATATCCGGACTCGATAGGCCCCACACCGTGCCCACGGATTTCTTGTTCGAGCCCATCAGCGGCCACCGGGTTTCGTCCGCGTGGAGGACGGGTGATTCCAGCACCTTCTTTCCCAGGGCGTCGTACACCGGTTCCAGGTGACGCGCCAACACGTTCAGCTGGTCCCACAGCGTCTGGCTGTCGATTTCGAGCCCCTCACGCCGCATCATCCGGACCTGGCGCTCTAATGGCAGGTGGTCGGCATACTTGTTGAGCGCAACCTCCACTGCAAACTCTACAGAGTACCGGCCCCCAGGCTGAAGCTTCGTCGCCGCCGGAGCGGTCACAACGTTCGCGTTACAGCGGCAGCGGTACTTCTTTCGCAACTGCCGCTCGATGACGAAACTACGTTTCACCACCGTCACCACTTCCGATTCTTCGTACTGGCCGCTCATTTCGCCGAGCTCGCCGTCGCATACCGAGCACTTCCTATCTGGCTCGGAAAGCTCCAGCACACGCTCCACCATCGGCAGATGAGGCTGGGGTCGCGGTCCATGCCCTTCGCGCTTCGTCGCCGGCTTCTCCGCCTTGGCCTTGGCTTTGTTCTGTCTCTCGTCGATGCGCAGAATCTCCTCCCGCGCTGACTCCAGATTCCGACGGATTTCCAGCTCCAGCTGCGCGGTATCTTCAAAGCCCCGGAGGCGGAGGTTCTCTACCGTCAGCTTCGTGACCCGGTCGATGAGTCGCTTGTTTTCGCTGTCTTGGAGCAGCGCGATCTGGCGGAGAGTTTCGAGGTCGTGTTCGTTTTTGATGCGAACCACGGAACACGATTAGATCATGGCCTCGATCCCATGGCAAGAGAAAACTGCGTCATCTCCGGCGGAGACAACGATATTTTTCCAACGAACCGGCTTCCTTCCAAAAACAGACTCAGCTCGCTCGTCGTCAGCCGTACCGGCTCACCATCGACCCCCGACCACAGGCACGCGAACTTCCCCCTCTCGAGACGCTTCGCATAGACGCATAGGCCGGTACCATCCCAATGCAGAACTTTTGCCCGGATTCGATTGCGGCTCACGAACAGGTACAGGTCGCCGCTCAGTGGATCACAGCTCAGCTCGTTCCGCACCAACGCGGACAAGCCGTCGAAGCCCTTACGAAGATCGGCCGGCGCCGCGTACGCCCATGCCGACACCCGGCGGCTGTTCCACTTCATCCCAAACTCTCGACCAACCGGAGCATGCCCTCTTCCGACAGCCCTTCGACCCGATAGCCCCGCGGTGTTACCAGGGACGGTCCCATCGATTCCTCTGTCGCGGTTACTTCGACCGGAACGAGAGCAACGAGTCTTTCCGATTCCTGCACCCAACGCGACAAGCTCCAGCCGCTCACGCCGAGCTCCGAGGCAACCCGGTCTTGGCCGACGCCTTCGCGTTTCTTCCGCGCCAGATAGGAAACCGCCTCCATACGCAGCTCACGCGAGTACCGAAGGCTCCTGCCGCCCCGCCCCCCATTCTCCCGACGTGCCCGTTTCCGAAACTCTTTGACCTTTGCGTCCATCTGTCCGCCCTCCTTCCAAAAGGACTTCACGATGGATCACTTCTCGCGACGTGTCACGACGGGGTCGAGCGAGTACTTACAGTCGTTTCGTCTGCTTTTGGAGGACTACTGGTCCAAGAACTCTCCCCAAATGTACGCGTCCCTCGAAGCCGAGTCATTCGCGCGTCACCTGGAAACGCTCGGTCTACGGATTCCCCAGCTCGACAAGGTGCTCGAGCTGGAACAGGCCATGATCAACACGCTGACCGACGGTAGGGACCGTGTCGTGCGCTTCAATTTTGAACCGCTCCCACTCTTGCGTGCTCTCGCTGAGGGTCGACTGCCAAACGAGCCTGGACAGGAAGGTGACTTCGAGATCGAGCTTACCGCTGAAAGCCTGGCAACGGGCATAGATCTCGATTCGGAAAGTGGCTCCGCCGTATGATGGAGGAAGCCAATGGCTACAGGAAGGCTCGCCGCAAGGGTCGATGGATCATCGAAGCGAGCCACCGAGGCCAGCGTTGGCAAGTCATCGTTAAGCCTGACTACTAGGCGGAGATCTTGGACGTGGTAACTGCCTATCCGGTCGAAAGAAAGAAACAATGAGGAAGCCGTTTCTCAAAGTCACATATCAAGATGGTCAACCGGAGATAGCCTATCTTTCCTTGCCCCGACAGCCAGGCGACAAGGCCGCAGCGAGTGAGCGTGTCGAGCCTGAGATGGTTCTCGACTTCAATGGCGATGGGCGACTCATTGGTATCGAGATCCTCGACCCTCACGAGGTAAACCTCGAGGCCATCAACGACATCCTGCAGAAACACGGATTCTTGCCACTTAGCGAGAAAGCCCTCGCGCCGATCGTTGCCGCTTGACGTCTTAAGTTAGACTTCAAGGGCGAAGGTGTGCGACGAATGGGTGGAGAAGCCGCGATGAAAGTCATCCTTCTCGAAGTCACGTACGAGGATGGTCTGCCTTGGGTGGCTTACCTCTATCTCCCGCGGGAGAAGAACGAGAATACCGATCACAGTGTCGAGGTTGAGCCCGACATGGTGCTCGACATCAACAAAGACGGAAGGCTCATCGGTGTCGAGCTCCTGGCACCGCGGCTTGTCACCCTCAATGCCATCAACTCCGTCCTCGAGGAATACGGCATCGATCCTCTCGCAGAAACCGCTCTGAAGCCTCTACTGGCAGCCTGACTCACGTAGGTTACTCACAGGCATCGCGGCTATACGCCTTCCTTCGCGCTTAGCCAGAGGCCAGGCCGCGTTCTGAGGGTAGAGAGAATAGAATGGAAGTATGAAACTCCCCAGCCAGAGGCACCTTTTCGACATCCCCGACGACATCGCCTACCTGAACTGCGCCTACATGTCGCCGCTCATGACCAAGGTCCGAGACGCCGTGGTCGAGGGGCTCGACCGCAAGCGGCATCCCTGGGAGATCTCCGCCGCGGACTTCTACACCGGCTCCGACCGGCTGCGCGCCGCGTTCGCCGAGCTCGTCCATGCGAAGGCGGACGACATCGCCATCATCGCGGCCGCGAGCTACGGGGTGTCGACGGCGGCGGCGAACCTTCCGCTCTCGCGGGGGCAGGCGGTGCTTACGGTCGAGGATCAGTTCCCGTCGAACGTCTATCCCTGGCGGGAGCTGGCGCGAGAGAAAGAAGCGTCCGTCGTTACCGTTCCGCGGCCGGCCGACTTCGACTGGACGCGGGCGGTGCTCGAGGCCCTCGACGACAAGAAGAATCGGATCGCCATCGTCGCGCTTCCTCAGTGTCACTGGACGGACGGAGGGATCTTCGATCTGGTGGCGATCGGGGAGGCGTGTCGGGCGCGAGGGATCTTTTTCTCGCTCGACGTCACGCAGTCGGCGGGAGCGTTTCCGCTCGACGTTCGGCGGATACAGCCGGACTTTCTCACCGCGGCGACCTACAAGTGGCTCCTGGGGACCTACTCTCTCGGACTTCTCTATGTCTCCGAGCGGTGGCAGCGGGAGGGAAAGCCGCTCGAGCACAACTGGATCCATCGCAAGGGCTCCGAGAACTTCGCTCGGCTCGTCGATTATCAGGACGAGTTCGATGCGGGGGCGCGGCGGTTCGACGTGGGGGAGCGGTCCAACTTCGCGCTCGTTCCGGGGGCGGAGGCGGCGATCCGTCAAATCCTCGAATGGGGGGTCGAGAATATTTCCGAGACCGCGGGGGCGATGACGGACGATATCGCCGCGCGCGCCCAGGCTCTCGGGCTCGGCTCTCCGCCGCGGGACAAGCGCGCGCCGCACATCATCGGGCTCAAGTTTCCCGGCGGGCTGCCGTCGAATCTTCTCGAAGCGCTCGCGCGCCGGAAGGTCTACGTGAGCATCCGGGGGACTTCGGTTCGCGTGACCCCCCACCTCTACAACGTGCCTCGGGACGTCGAGAAGCTCTTCGACGCGCTCGAGGAAGTCTTGCGCTGAGTTTCGCCCCGGGCCCCAGCTCCAGTATGATGCGGCCCATCCGATGAAGGTCTACCTCGATACCGTTCGGGAAGTGCTCGAGACGGGCACCCGGAGGGAGAACCGGACCGGGGTCGATACGCTTTCGAGCTTCAACATCAATTACGAGATCGACCTGGGCGCCGGGTTTCCCCTTCTGACGACGAAGGCCATCTCCTGGAAGAACATCGTCGTCGAGAACCTGTGGTTTCTTTCCGGGGTTCCCGACATCGGGCTCCTGCGGAAGCACGGCTGCCGGTTCTGGGATCCCTGGGCCGACGAGAACGGCCGGGTCCCGAGCGCCTACGGGAACTTCTGGCGGCACTTCCCGGTGCACGAGAACGGGGAAGCGGCGTTCAACGATCAGATCGCCTGGGTGCTCTCGGAGCTGAAGCGGAACCCGCTCTCACGGCGGCTGCTCGTGACCGCCTGGGCCCCGGGAAACGCGCAGCGGAGCCAGCTTCCGCCGTGCCACGCGCTCTTCGCCCTCAACGTGCAGCTCGATCGGGACGGGGCTCCGAGGCTCAACCTCCACCTGACGCAGCGAAGCTGCGACATCGCTCTCGGCATCCCCTACAACATCGCCGGATATGCGCTGCTCCTCGAGCTGTTCTCGCATTTCAGCGGCATCCGGCCGGGGCTCTTCGCGCATACGCTCATCGATGCCCACATCTACACCGCGAAGGCGGACGGCTCGATGGCGGAGTACGACCACGTGCCGGGACTGAGAGAGCAGTTGAAGAGGGCGCCGCGTCCTCTTCCGCGGCTCACCATCTCTCCGAATCTTCGGTCCCTCGACGACGTCGAGGCTCTTCTCTCCGAGGACACCGAGACGCTGCTCTCGCATTTCCGGCTCGAAGGCTACGATCCGCATCCCGCGATCTCGTTCAAGGTGGCGGTGTGACCCGCGGCATCATCGCCGCGGTCTCGCCCGAGGGGGTGATCGGCGCCTTCGGGCGGATGCCCTGGCACTATCCCGAGGATCTCAAGCGCTTCAAGCGGCTCACCCTCGGCTCGACGGTGATCATGGGACGCCTCACGTGGGAGTCGCTCGCGAAGAAGCCCCTCGTCGGGCGCCGGAACGTCGTCATCACCAGCAGGAAGCTCGAGGGGGTGGAGTGCTTCCCGACCCTCGAGGAGGCGCTCGCGACCTGCGAAGGCGACGTCTGGTTCATCGGCGGAACCCGGGTCTTCGAAGAGGCGATGAAGTACGCCGATCTCATCGATCTGGCTTACGTGCCCGATTCCGTTGCCGCCGAAGGCGCCGTCTATTTTCCTCAGGTTCCCGAGAGCGAATGGGAGGCGGGGCCTCTCGAGACCCATCCCGATGATCCACGTCTCAAACATCGCGTCTATCGACGCAGAAAGCGAGCTACCGACTTGAGCGACAAACGCCATCAATCCGTGACCGCGCCCGATCTTCCCAAGGTCCTTGGACCCTATTCGCCCGGGGTGGTCCTGGGCGATCTCGTCTTCGTCTCCGGGCAGGGCGCCGTCGACCCGAAAACCGGGAAGCTCGCCGGCGACGACGTGGAGTCCCAGACGGAGCAGGTGTTCAAGAACATCGAGGCGATCCTCAAGGCCGCGGGCTCCGGGCTCGACAAGATCGTCCGCTGCGGGGTGTTCCTGACGGACATGCGCGAGTTCCCGCGGATGAACGCGGTCTACGAAAGAATGATGGCGGGGAACCGCCCGGTGCGGACCACGGTCCAGGCGGCGGGTCTCCCGATGGAGGGATTGAAGGTCGAGATCGACGCGATCGCCTACCGCTGACGCTCGAGGCCGGCCCATGAGGCCCCAGCCGCCGAAGACGTCGGTCACCGCGAGGACCAGCTCGTTCGCGCCCGCGCGCAGCGGGAGGTAGACCGTCCCCTGATCGAAGCCGATGAGGCCCTCGCGCCGCGGCCGGTCGAAGCTGTAGCTGTCGTCGGCGGTGAAGAGAGGCGCTCCGTTGAGAAAGACGGTGACTTCGTCGCTGTAGCCGAGGTGGAGCGGGACTCTCTCCTCGCGCTCGGCGTCGAATCGTCCTCTTCGCGAGCACCGTCGCGCGTTTGCCGCGCTCGGGGCGGGCGATGTGGCGCAGGAGCACGAGAAGACCCGAGGCTCTCGGTCTCGAGCTTCTTCCAGGTAGTGGCGGTGGGGAGCTTCGTTACCGGACCCTCGGGAGTGACGAACGGCTCGGAGACGAGCCATTCGCGAACGATGCCCGCGGGCGGCGCCGGCTCTTCGGCCATTTCGGGAAAGGCGTAGTCGGCCGCATCGGGGCGGACGACGACGTTCGCGAAGCTCGTCACCGGCTCGGCGCCTCCCTCGGGGACGAAGCTACGAAGGGCGATGTAGCCCGAAGCCGCGGGCCGCGCGAGCCGCCGCACCACGAGCTGGGGCTCCTTGACGTCCCCCACGAAGATCGCCGCGCGCTCGCCGCGGAGGACGATCTTCAGGTGCACCCATTCGTTTCGCGGAATGTCCACGGCGGCGGTGCCGCCCTCGCCGTGGTAGAGCTGCCAGTTGCTCTCGCCCTTGTAGACCGGGTTGTACTGGAGGGCGTCACCGAGGCCCGTCTTGTGGGGACGGAGGTAGATCTCCTCGTACTCGCCGTCGGACTCCATGCGGAACTGCACGTAGAAGAACGAGCGCTGGCCGGTCGTGGCGACGTCGAGCTCGATGGTTCCGTCCTTCAAGCGGACGTCCCGTCGAAAGGCGTTGCCGGTTCCAAGGCGGAGGGCGCTCGCGCCCATGTAGTCATGTAGGGCCCGACGTTCGATCCCTTTCCTCCGATCTCCCACCCCTGGCCGAATTCCAGGGTCTGTGCCTGAACCGCCGACGCGGCGAGCAGAAGCAAAAGAGCGGGGAGCATCTTCGACATCGTGGGTTCTCCTCGAGGGGAAATTCTCCCTCGCGGAGCGGCTCCGGGCGGGGAAATGTTGCCAGGGCGCGAAAAACCGTTTCGAACGGTCGGAAATTCGGGGTCAGCGGTCGAGGACGGCGTCCGCCTCGACCTCGATGAGCATGTCGGGTGAGACCAGCGCCTTGATCTCCACCATCGCCGTCGCCGGCGGGTGCGCGCCGAAGATCTCGCCGTGAGCCCGGGCGTACTCCTCGAAGCGGCTGATGTCGGTCACGTACATCCGGGTTCTCACGACGTCGGCGAACGTCGCGCCGAGCTCTCGAAGCGCCCGCTCGACGATCTCGAAGCAGCGCTTCGTCTGGCGGTAGCCGTCGCCGGGCGCGAACGTCGTTCCGTCGTCCGCGACGGGAGCCGTTCCCGAGACGAAGATCGAGGATCCGGCCCGGATGGCGCGGCAGTAGCCGGTGCGCTTTTCCCAGGGGGCGCCGCTGAACACTCGCTTCCTCTCCAACGTCATGCCTCCTTTTGCAATCGTGCTTCGAGAGCGTCCCGCTGGCGGCGGCTCAGCGGAAGGTTGGTTCCGTCGCGAAGGACGACGCGGCAGCTGCCCCCCTCGTCGATCCGGAGCTCCGTCACCCGGTCGAGAGAGACGATCGCCTTTCGGTGGATGCGGGCGAATCGAGAAGGGTCGAGCCGCGCTTCGAGCGACGCAAGCGACTCGCGCACCAGGTGCTCCCGTCCCCCCTCGTGGACCGCCACGTAGACCCCGGCCGCCTCGATCCACTCGACGTCGCGCACGTCGAGAAACAGGACCCGGCCCCGGTTCTTGACCACGAGGCGGGATACGTAGGGCTTCTCCTCTCGATCCGCACGCGCTTCGACGAGCGACAGAAGCGTCTCTCCGAGCGCCTCGCGCTCGCGGGCGCGGACGCGCTCTCTCGCCCGCGCGAGCGTGGCCTCGAATCTCTCGTCGCTGAATGGCTTCAGGAGGTAGTCGAGAGCCCGCACTTCGAAGGCCTTCAGGGCGTAGGCATCGTACGCGGTGACGAACACCGTGATCGGCCGGCGTTCCGGCGCGATCTCGTCGAGGAGCTCGAAGCCGCCGCGACCGGGCATCTGGACGTCGAGGAACAGGAGGTCCGGCTTCTCGCGCGCGATGGCCTCGAGCGCTTCCGGAGCTCCCGAGAACTCTCCGGCGATCTCGATGTCGGGTTCCCGCTCGAGGAGCTCCAGAAGGCGCCTTCGCGCCGGCGGCTCGTCGTCGACGACGAACGCGCGGATCTTATTCATGCGCCCGCCAGGGAATGGTGACGGTAACCGTCACACCCACGCCGGCTCCGTTCGCGATGTCGAGCCGGGCGTCGTCACCGTACAACGCGTGAAGGCGCGCGGTGACGTTCTTGAGACCGAAACCGCCGCCGTTTCCGCTCCAGGTTGGGGGAAGCCCGACCCCGTCGTCCTTGACGGTGAGATGGAGCGAGCCGTCGCGGCGCTCCGCCCGAAGCAGGATCCGCCCCGCCTCCGACTTCTCGACCAGGCCGTGCTCGACGGCGTTCTCGACCAGTGGCTGGAGGAGGAAGCCGGGGACCGAGGCGCCCAGGGTCTCGGGGGCGACGTCGCGCTCGACGCTGAGCTTGCCCGCGAAGCGGATCTGCTGGATGGCGAGGTAATCGTCGACGGTCTCGAGCTCTTCCGCCAGGGGAACCTCCCGTCGGTCCGCGCTCTCCAGGGAGTGGCGCAGCAGATCGCCGAGGTGCGCGGTCATGCGGCGCGCCACTTTCGGGTCCTTCTCCACGAAGGCGGAGATCGCGTTCAGGGTGTTGAAGAGAAAGTGAGGGCGGAGCTGCGCCTTCAGAGTCTCGAGACGGGCCTCCGCGAGACGGGCCTCGAGCTGCGACGCCTGGAGCTCCCGCGCTCTCGCCTCGCGCTCGAGGTCGTACGCGATCCCGACTCCCACCAGGACGGAGTAGATGAGGAAGTTCCAGTGGTACTGGGGAGCGAGGCCGGTGAGGTTCCAGGCGGCGGGAAAGTTGCCCAGGAGCCCGTCGACCAGGGTCCGCAGCACGACGTACAGACTCACGAACCCGATCGCCAGCGGAACGTGCCGGAGAACGCGTCCGCGGAGATCGCGGCTCCGGCTCTTCGCCCACCGGTCGGCCCGGAAGACGAACGGGCTCAGGAGTCCCCAGAGGTACCACTGCGGAACGCTGTGCCGGAGCGAGGTCTCGAGAGCTTCCCATCCGCCGCCCCGGCCGAGATAGCCCTGGGTCGAGAAGAAGAGGGCGACCGCCGTCCAGAAGAGAAAGCCGAGGAGCGCCCTTCGAAGAGTCATTTCACCGCCAGGAAGCCTTCGTAGACTTCCCCGTTGTCCCCGATGTCGAGTTGGACGGAGCGCGGCGTGAAACCGACCCCGGACAGCAGGGAGAGCCACGTCTCCCGCGGAAAGATTCCGACGTCGTGCGCCTCGTGGATGCACCGCACCGAGCCGTCCTCGTCCCGGAGGAGGTACGCAAAGTCGGTGCGGAACCGGGTGTCGGAGGGATCGGGATCCCAGGTCCACTCGAGATATCGAAGAGACCGTTGCCCGGCGTCGTTTCCGCCGTGGTCCGTTCCGTCTCGTAGGTTTCGCGGAGGCAGTCGGGAACGAACAGGGCCCCGCCTCCGGGACGGGTATGTGCGAAGGCGGTCTCCATCGCGCGCTTCAGATCGTCCTCGCTCGTGAGGTACATCACCGCGTCGTGGACGAAGACCGCGTCGAAGAGGCGGCCGAGCCGCACGGCGCGCATGTCACCTTGGACGTGCTCGCACTCCGGGTTCAGCCGCCGGCTCACCTGCAGCATGTCGGGCGAGAGATCGACCAGGGTCATCTCGAAGCGGGCCTTGAGATGCGAGGCGTTGTTCCCGCCGCCGCTTCCGAGCTCGAGAAGGGTCCGCGGAGGAGGGGTCAACGTCTCGAAGACCGATCGATAAACCGAAGCCTCGTGCGCGTAGTCCGAAGGAGCGGTGAGGATCGGAAACCAGGGAGCGAGCTCGGTGTAGAGCCGGGGGAGCTCGGTCATGGAATCTCCTTGAGGGTCAAGGGGTCGCGGAGGGGGAGGTGCGTGACCTCGCCCCCGAAGAGCTCCGTCATCTTCGCCCGGCCGCCCGCGTCTCCCGCCGCGATCTCCGTCCCACTTCCCAACGACGAGAAAGACGATCGCCTCGGGCTTCAGGTACTTTCGCGCCACCCGAAGGACGTCGTCCGCCGTCACCGCCTGCACCTGGGAGCGCCAGTTCCTCCAGTAGTCGTGGGAGCGCCCGATGAAAGCGTCGCCTGCATAGATGCCCGCAATTTGTGCGGCGGACTCCCAACGCCGGGGGAAGGTCTCGATAAGAGACGCCTTGGCGATCGCGATCTCCTCGTCGCTCGCGGGCTCGGTCCGGATGCGCTCGATCTCCTCGAGAGCGATCTCGGTCGCGAGGGCGACGGTATCGTTCTTCGACTGGAGCGACACGGTGAAGGTTCCGGGTCCGAGGGCGTCGAAGCCGAAGGAGGACGAAGCGTCGTAGGCGAGACCCTCGTCCGAGCGGATGCGCTTGGTGATGCGCGACGTGAATCCGCTTCCGCCGAGAATGTGGTCCATGATCTGGAGAGCGGCGCGCTCGGGGTTCTCCCAATCGGTCCATCGCGGAACCGCGTGCCCCAGCAGGACCGTTCCCTGGGGGATGTCCTTCTCCACGTGGTAGGCCCCGGGGCGGGGCTCGTGAGTGGGTTGGGGCGGCGGCCAGGGAGCGGGCGAGCCCGCGCCGGGCCAATCCGCGAGATACGACTCGAGCTTCGACAGGATCTTCGCCGGGTCGACGTCGCCCGAGACGGTCACGATCATGTTCTCCGGCCGCCAGTACTTCTCGTGGAACGAGACGAGGTCCCCCCGGGTGATGGCATCCAGGTGATCCTTCGTCATGCGCCGGCTGCGATAGAACGTCTCTCCCTCGAGGAGCCAGTCCCACTCCCGCGAAAGGATGTCGCCGGGATCGTCGTTCCTCTGGCGCATCGCCTCGAGGAGGTTCTCCTTCTCGACTTTGAGCCGGGCCTCGTCGAACCGCGGCGTCCGCAGCATCTCGAAGAACAGGTCCATCGCCTCGCCGAGAACCGGGGTGATGCAGTCGAGATTCGCGCCCGCGCGCGAGTCCCCTCCGAACGCCGAGATCCCCGCGGCGAGGAACTCGACCTCCTCGTCGAACGCGCCGGGATCGAGCCGCGACGTACCCCCGGTGCGCAGAAGGCTTCCGGTGAGCCCGGCGAGGCCGACCTTGGTTTCCGGCTCGAGGTAGCTTCCCTGCCGCAGCTGGATCCGGAGGCTGACGAGAGGAAACGTCGGGTCGGGAGCGACGTAGACGAGGATTCCGTTCGATAGCTGATGGCGGTAGCGCGCGGGATCGGGGACTTCGAATCGAAGCTCGTCGAACCGGAGCTCTTCGGGGCGCTTCGGGATCGGCTGGACCGCTGATAGAAGAGCCGGGAGGAGCCAGAAGACGATCACGGTTCGGCTCCTGTCTCGCGATTGTAGAGACCCACGGTGCGCTCCTCGGGATCGAGATAGCGCCCGGCCGCCCGCTTCACGTCGTCGGCGCTCACCGCGAGCGTCGTCTCCGCCCAGTCGTTCAGGTACTCCCAGTCCCCGAGTCCGTCGTAGACCAGCAGCTGGATGAGGAGGTGGAAGCCCCCCGAGAGCTGCTGGTAGGCGCTCGCGGTGATCTGGTTCTTCACCTTCTGGAGCTCCCTTTCGGGAATGGGCTCTTCGACGATCCGGCGGACCTCCTCGAGCAGAGCCTGCTCGAGATCGGACGGAGTCGTTCCTCCCTTCGCTTCCGCGTAGAGCGAGAACGCCCCGGCGTACTTCCTCGAGTCCTGGGATGCCGCGGCGCCCGCGGCGAGGCCGCGCTCGAGAACCAGGGACTTGTAGAGCCTGCCGCTTCTTCCGTTGAGAAGCCCCGCCAGGACCTCGAGCGCGTAGGAGTCGCGATGGCGGAAGGGAACGCTGTGGTATCGGATCTCGACCTGCGGTTGGCAGTCGCACTCCGCGACCATGCGCTTTTCCGCGCGCGGCTCCATCTCCAGGGTCACGACGTCGGGCGCCGGCTCGCGCGCGGGCAGGCGACCGAAGTACCGCTCGGCGAGAGCTCGAGCTTCGTCGAGATCGAAGTTTCCGACCAGGGCCGCGGTGAGGTTTCCCGGAGCGTAGTACGTCGCGAAGTAGTCCCGCGCCTGGGCGAGGGAGTAGGAGCGGAGATCCGACGGCCAGCCCACGACCGGCCAGCTGTAAGGATGAGACTGCCAGAACATGGCGTCGAAGACCTCGTCGAACTCGCCGGTGGGAGTGGACTCGGTCCGAAGGCGCCTCTCCTCGTGCACCACGTCTCTTTCCGAGTAGAACTCCCGGAACACGGGGGTCAGGAGCCGGTCGGACTCCATCCAGAACCAGAGCTCGAGCTTGTTCGCGGGCACGGTGATGAAGTAGACGGTTTCGTCCTCGTTGGTGAAGGCGTTCATCCCCGATGCGCCCGCCGCCGTATAGATCCGGTCGTACTCGTCCTTCACCATGAGCTCACGCTGCTCTTCGGCGAGGGCGTCGAATCGCCTCTGGAGCTCCACCAGCTCCGGCGGACGGGCCTCATCGGCGAAAGGATCCCCGATCTCCCCCAGACGGTATCGCTCCCGCTGCCGGCGATAGATAGCACGCATCGCTTCCTGGAGCTTCTCCTGCTCTTCCACGATCCGGAGGTCGCGATCGATGTCGCGGGTGCCGATGGTGCGGCTGCCCTTGAACATCATGTGCTCGAAGAAGTGGCTCAGGCCGGTAATGCCCGGCCTCTCGTTCGCCGAGCCCACGCGCGCCACCCAGCCGGCGGAGACGGTCGCGAGCTCCGGCCGGACCACGGCGAGAAATCTCATTCCGTTCGAAAGCTCGAAGGTCTCGACGGGAACCTTCGCGACTTCGCTTCCGAAGGCGGAGCCGGCGGCGAGCAGAGCGAGAGCGAGGCCGAGCGGAGCTCTGTTCATGAAGGGATTCTACTTCACGGGGTTTGTGCTAGGCTCGTTCCCGCTCACGAGGAGGAAAAATGCACTCGTTTCTTCTTCTGCTCTCGATCGCGGTCGGCTCCGAGTCCCGCGGCCCCTTCGACGGTTTGAAGTTCCGCGAGATTGGTCCGGCGAGCCCCGCGGGCCGCATCGATGACTTCGCGGTCCTCGAGTCGAGCCCCACCACGTTCTACGTCGCGACGGCGACGGGAGGGCTCTGGAAGACCACCAACAACGGCACCACGTTCGAGGTGCTGTTCGACGATCAATCGACTTCCTCGATCGGCGACGTGGCCATAGCGCCCGAAGACCCGAACCTGGTGTGGGTGGGGACGGGCGAGAACAACAACCGGCAGAGCTCCTCCTGGGGCGACGGAGTCTACAAATCGACGGATGGAGGCAAGAGCTGGCGCAACATGGGCCTCGGGACCTCGCGTCACATCGCGCGAATCGTCATCGATCCGGTCGACCTCGACGTGGTCTACGTGGCTGCACTCGGGAGCCTCTTTGGACCGGGCGGCGACCGGGGGGTCTACAGGACCACGAACGGGGGCGAGAGCTGGGAGCGGGTGCTCCACGTGGACGACGACACCGGCGCCACCGAGCTCGTCATGGATCCGCGGAATCCGAAGGTGCTCTACGCCGCGACCTACCAGAGACGACGCGCCACCTGGGGATTCAACGGCGGCGGCGAGGGAAGCGCCATCCACAAGACCACCGACGGGGGGAAGACCTGGTCCAGGCTGACCCAGGGTATTCCCGAGGGCCCGAAAGGGAGGATCGGACTCGACGTCTACCGGAAGAACCCGGACGTCGTCTATGCCCGGATCGAGCATCCCGACGGCGGCGGGGTCTATCGCTCGGACGATGCGGGAGCGACCTGGTCGAAGCGGTCGTCGGTGAACCCGCGCCCGATGTACTTCAGCCAGATCCGCGTCGACCCCAACGATGACCAGCGAGTCTACGTCCTCGGCGTCCAGCTCCACGTCTCCGACGACGGCGGAAAGACGTTCCGCGACGACGGCGCCGAGAAGATCCACGTCGATTTCCACGCGATGTGGATCGATCCGGGGAACTCTCGACACATGCTCCTCGGAGGCGACGGCGGGGTCGGAATCTCCTACGACCGGAGCGTGACCTACGACTGGCTCAACAACATGAACCTGGGGCAGTTCTACCACGTGAGCTACGACATGGGGTCGCCCTACCTCGTCTGCGGAGGTCTCCAGGACAACAACACCTGGTGCGGGCCGAGCGCGGTGAGGAGCCGGGGCGGGATCGGAAACAGCGAGTGGTTCATCATCGGCGGCGGCGATGGGTTCGTGGCTCTCGTCGATCCGAGGGATCCGCGGGTCCTCTACTCCGAGTCCCAGAACGGCCGCATGAACCGGGTGGATCGCGTGACCAACGAGAGGCAGTCGATCCGCCCGGAGCCGGCCGAAGGCGAGCCGAAGCTCCGCTGGAACTGGGACACGCCGATGGCGCTCTCTCCCCACGACCCGAAAACGATCTTCGTCGCCGCGAACAAGCTCTTCCGATCGCGCGATCGCGGCTATGTGTGGGAGGCGGTGAGCCCCGACCTCACGACCAACGCCGACCGGGAGGAGCTCGTGCTCATGGGGGTCCACGGCAAGGACACCAAGATCGCGAAGAACGACGGCATCGCGGAGTATCCGACGCTCGTGGCCTTCGCGGAATCGGAGCTTCAGGCCGGCCTCTACTGGGCGGGCTCCGAAGACGGGTTGGTGCACGTGTCGTCGGATGGGGGCGTCAACTGGACCGAGGTCTCGAAGAACGTGCCCGGCCTTCCAAAGGGCACCTACGTTTCGAGGCTCGTCCCCTCGCGGTTTACGAAAGACAGGGTCTACGCCACCTTCGACGGACATCGGCTGGACGACTTCCGGGCCTACGTCTACGCGAGCGAGGACCTGGGGCAGAGCTGGGTCCGCATCTCCTCGAGCCTTCCGGCGGGGGAGGTGGCGCGAACGATAACCGAGGATCTGGTGAACGCCGACGCGCTCTATCTGGGGACCGAACGAGGTCTCTTCGCCAGCGTCGATCGCGGCCGCGAGTGGCATCGAGTGAAGGCCAACCTTCCCACGGTTCCCATCTACGAGATCACGCTCCACCCCCGTGAGAACGACATGCTCGTCGCGACTCACGGGCGGAGCCTCTGGATCCTCGACGACCTGACGCCGTTTCAGGAGTACACGAAGGCGCTCTCCACCTCGACTCACCTTTTCCCGGTGCCCGTGGGGGTTCAGAGAAACCCCGCGGGCGACCGCATGCGCGACTTCGAAGGCGACCGTCAGTTCTTCGGCGAGAGCGCGGACTCCGGCGCGGTCCTCACCTATCGTCTGGCAGCGGACGTGAAGGAAATCTCGATCGAGATGCGGGACGGAGCGGGGAGCGTCGTTCGCGAGCTCCGGGGCGACGACCTGAAAGACAAGAACACCGCGGGGATGCACCAGGTGGCCTGGGATCTGCGGCGCGCGCCGTTGCCCAAAGTGAAGGGCCAGGACGGCGAGGGGCAGTTCGGGCCCGGCGACCGCGGGCCGTTCGTTCTTCCGGGAAGCTACCGTGCCCGCCTGATCGTCGACGGCACCGAAGCCGCGAGCGCGGCTCTCGAGGTGCGAGGCGATCCGGAGATCACCATCAGCGACGCCGACAGGGCTCTGTACCTCGAGACCGCGGGCAAGGTGTACGACCTGAACCGGAAGGCCATCGAGGCCGCGAATACACTCGCGGATCTGGACGAGCAGCTGCAGGCGGCGAAGAAGGCCGTCGAGAAGAAGGATCTTCCCGAGGCGGCTTCCGCGGCGATGAAAGAAGTCGAAGAGCGCGTGGTGGACCTGCGCCGCCGCCTAGGAGTGGGTCGCCGCGAGCCCGGCCCGCCGCCGGAAGACGACGTGAGGGGCGAGATCACGCGGCTCCGGGGAAGCCTCCTCGGAGCGACGGCGGTGGCGACCGAAGCGCAGAACCGCGTCCTGCGGAAAGCCGGGACGGATCTGGCGAAGGCGGTCTCCGATCTGAACGAGACCCTGGGGAAAGCGGGAGAGATGCTGCGGAGTCTGGGAGAGGGCGGATTCTATCCGTCGCTTCCGAAGCCGGTCACCCCGTGAGGGCGGCGGCGGCGGGAGGCTGATGCGAATCACCGCGCGCGTCCGATAGAATCGCCCCGTGCCTTCTCCACAAGGCCTGGTTCTCTGTCTCGTCGTTCTTTGCGGTACGACAGCGTACGGTCTCGACGACGACGCCGACTGGCCATTGAACGGCGGCCCCGGCAACAGCCGCTACTCGCCGCTCGTCCAGATCGATCGCGGCAACGTTTCCCGCCTCGAGGTCGCTTGGATCTACGACAGCGGCGATGCGTTCAAGGGTTCGGAGATGCAGAGCAACCCGATCGTCGTCGAGGGCGTGCTCTACGCGACGACTCCCACGATGAAAGTCGTCGCCCTCGACGCCGAGACCGGGCGCGAGCTCTGGCGTTTCGATCCGAGCGGCGGCGCCTCGTCGCGGACCCGGTTCCGCCATCGCGGGGTCACCGTGCACCGGGATCGGCTCTTCGTCACCTATCGAAATCATCTATGGGCTCTGGACAGGAAGACGGGGAGGCCCATTCCCTCCTTCGGTACCGAGGGCCGGATCGACCTCCGCCAGGGGCTCGAGAGACCGGCCGAAGGGCTCAGCGTCGGCGCCAGCACGCCCGGGGTGGTATTCGAAGATCTCCTCATCCTGCCGGCGAGCGTGCCCGAAACGCTCCCCGGCACGCCCGGCCACATCCGCGCGTTCGACGTCGAAGACCGGCGAGCAGCGCTGGAGCTTCCACACCGTCCCTCAGCCGGGCGAGTTCGGTTACGACACCTGGCCGGCCGATGCCTACAAGATCGCGGGCGGCGCCAATGCCTGGGCGGGGGTGACCGTCGATCCGGCGCTCGGAATGGTGTTCGCTGCCACCGGCTCCGCGTCGTTCGATTTCTATGGCGCGAGCCGGCACGGCGACAACCTCTTCGCCGACTGCGTCCTCGCTCTCGACGCTCGCACCGGCCGGCGCATCTGGCACTTCCAGGGGATCCGGCACGACGTCTGGGACTGGGATTTCCCCGCGCCGCCGAGCCTCGTCACCGTGACGCGCAACGGGCGCACGGTCGACGCCGTCGCGCAGATCACGAAATACGGCTACGTCTACGTCTTCGAGCGCCGCACGGGAGAGCCGCTCTTTCCCATCGAGTACCGGAGAGTCCCTGCCTCCACCGTCGACGGCGAACGACTCGCGGAGACTCAGCCCTACCCGGTGAGGCCGCCGCCCTTCGCCCGGCAGGGTCTCGACGAGGAGATGCTCACGACGCGCACGCCCGAGGCGCATGCCGCGGTGGTGGAGCGCTTCCGCGGACTCGAGTCGGGGTTCTTCGCGCCCCCCTCGCTCCAGGGGACGATTGTGTTTCCCGGATTCGACGGGGGCGGAGAGTGGGGCGGCGCGGCGTTCGACCCGGAGACCGGCCTCCTCTACGTCAACTCGAACGAGATGCCGTGGATCGTCCGGCTGATTCCCAACGACGATACCTCGCTCTACAATTCGAAGTGCGCCACCTGCCACCGCGAAAATCGAGAGGGAACGACGGTCGCCCCCACGCTCATCGACATCGGCGAGCGTCAATCGCGCGACGAGATCGCCCGGATCATCCGCGAGGGCACGGGGCGGATGCCGGCCTTCCCCGATATGGGGACGCGCAATATCGACGATCTGACCGACTTCCTCCTCACGGGGAAGGACAAGGGTGCGGATCCCCAACGGAAGAACGACCCGGGCTGGCTGAAGTACCGGAGCGACGGAGAGTCCATCTTCCTCGACCCCGACGGCTATCCCGCGGTCGAGCCGCCGTGGGGCACGCTCAACGCCATCGACCTGAACGAGGGCGAGATTCGCTGGAAGATTCCCTTCGGCGAGTTTCCCGAGCTCCTGGCCCAGGGGCTCAAGGACACCGGCAGCGACAACTACGGCGGCCCGGTCGTGACCGCGAGCGGGCTTTTGTTCATCGGCGCGACCAACTTCGACAGGAAGTTCCGCGCCTACGACAAGCTCACCGGCACTTTGCTGTGGGAGACCACGCTCCCTGCGGCGGGGAATGCGACGCCCGCGATCTACCAGCTCCACGGCAAGGAATACGTGGTCATCGCCTGCGGCGGCGGCAAGAACGGTGCCCCGTCGGGAAGCAGCATCGTGGCTTTTGCGCTACCTTGAGACCAGAGCCTCGAGCCTCGGCAACGCGGTTGGATCGAGGACTACCATGAGATACCTGGCCAGGATCGCGCTCGTAGCCGTGTCCGCTCTCGCCTCTTGCGAGAGTCCCGACGATACGAGAGTCGTCAGCGAGGGGGAATGGGGAGGGCGAAACGCCGACCTTCGCGTCACCTCGAGCGGAGCCACGGCCCAGCTCAAGTGCGGGGCGACGGGATTGGTGCCCGAGCCCCTGGCGCTCGACGCCGCTGGCGATTTCGATGTGCCGGGAACTTACGAGACGCCCGTGGTCCAGCTGGGCCCTCAGCCAGCCCGGTTCACGGGCTCGGTGAGCGGTTCCTCGATGGTATTCGACGTGACCGTCGGCGAATCCCACCTCGGCCCGTTCTCGCTCCGTCTCGGAGATCCGCCGGCGTTCGAGCCGTGCAACTTCTAACGGCGGACGCGCGACGAGCTGGTTCTCGAGACGAGCCGCCAGATCCGGTGGATCTTCCGGCTGCGGAACTCCTCGGGGAGAGTGTCCGCGGTGACGTCCTCGACCTCCCAGTCGACGAGCTTTGCGATGTCGAGCTTCGGCCTGGGCTCGCGGGTCACGAGATAGACGACGCCCGAAGGCTCGATCCTGCCGGCGAGCAGCCTCAGTAGAGAGACGTGGTCGTCGACCCTCGGAGCTTCGATCGCCGCGAGATCGAACGTTCCGCCCACGCTTCGCGAGAGCTCCTCGACCTCGGTCGTCGAAAGAGCTCCGCCGCTCGCGGCGGCGGCTCCGAGCGTCGAAGCCCCGGAGCCCACGAGCAGAACGCGCTTCCCCCGCGACTCCTCTTTCAGCCGCTGGCGGAGAACCCGTAGCGCCGGGTCGAGGCGGACGTCGCGCCCGGAAAGTCCCACTTCGTACGGAAGACCGTTCTCCCGCACCTGAACGACTCGCGGCTCTCGCGGCCGGCCCTGGATGAAGACGTTCTCGAGCGGAACGCCGAGAGTCTCGCTCGCGGTCTTCGCCATCAAGTCGAGCCAGTCCTCGTGCTCGCCGCGGGTCCGGCTCTCGAGCCTGTCGGTCGAGGGAATCAGGAGGAGGCAGTCGCCGTAGCGGTCGAGTGAAAGCGGCACTTCCTTGATGTCGCGGTCGTAGAGCCGGTAGACGTCGGTCCCGCGCTTCGAAGGCCACTTCCGGAGGTGGTGAGCGCGCTTCCGCAGGCGGTTCGCGAAAATCTCCGCCTGTCGCTCGGCCCGGGCGTCGATTCCGCCGAACTTCGGCTTCGGCGGCTTCGGGCCCTGTTCCCGTCCGGGCCTCGGTCCGAGGAACTGGAAGTAGGTGCACTCCACGTCCCCGTTGAAGAGCTTTCGTCTTCGGTCGGCCTCCTGTCCGGCGACTTTCTCGAAATCCCGCCGCCCGGTGAGGATGAAGAACGACCAGGTGGGAAGCTTCCGGAAGACTCCCGGCATCGCGCGATAGATTTCTCGGACCTCCGGCTCCTCGCCGATTCGGCCTCCGTAGGGAGGGTTGGTGATGAGGCATCCGTACTCGCGATCGCTCGAGACCTCCGAGAAGCTCCGGCAGAGGAAGCGGATGTCGCCCGCGACCGAGGCCTTGGACGCGCTCCGCCGCGCGAGAGTGAGGACTTTCTCGTCGCGGTCACTGGCTTCGAGAGGCTCGGGAGGAGCCGGCTTTTCCAGATCCCGCGCCTCCTCGCGGGCGCGCTTCCAGGCGTCGCGCGCGATGAGAGGCCAGGACTCGGCCGCGAAGGAGCGTTCTCGACCAGGCGCCCGGTTTCGTCCGATGAGCGCCGCCTCGATGGCGAGGGTCCCGGTACCGCAGAACGGATCGAGAAACGGCCGGTCGCGACTCCAGTGGGTCAGAAGGACCAGCCCCGCGGCGAGCGTTTCCTTCAGAGGGGCTACGCCCGATTCGAGCCGGTACCGGCGCTTGTGGAGCCCGGGACCGCTGGTGTCGAGGACCAGGATCGCCTCGTCCTTCAGGAGCGCGACCTCGACGGGAAACTCGGGCCCGTCCTCGGGAAGGCTCTCGAGCCTGTAGGCGGCTTTCAAGCGCTCGACGATCGCCTTCTTCGCGATGCTCTGACAGGCGGGCACGCTCGAGAGCGCGGATCGTACCGATCGTCCGCGCACCGGGACCCTCGCGTTTCGCGGGAGGTACCGCTCCCAGGCGACAGCGCGGACGCCCTCGAAGAGCGCATCGAAGTCGGGGGCCGGAAACGCGGCCAGCCGGAGAAGAACGCGGTCCGAGGCGCGGAGCCAGAGGTTCGCGCGGGCGACGGCGCTCTCGTCGCCGTCGAAGGCGAGCCAGCCGGGCCGGAGCGCGCGGCTTTCGTAGCCGAGCGCCTCGAGCTCGCGGGCCACCACCGATTCGAGCCCGAAGGTGGCGGTCGCGATCAGGGGGAGCGTCATGGGAGACGCTAGAATCTACCCTCTCGAGCGCGCCGATTGCACGCTACCGCATGGGGCTCGGGGCGGAAGGCGAGGCGGCCGCCGCCGCCGCCGATCCGCCGGCGGCGCAGCGCCATCCGCAGTGCGGGTCTAAGTTCCGCTCTTCGTCGACTTCCCGGACATGGCCGGCGCCCAGGTCTTGCCGCCGTCCGTCGACATCTTCATCTCGAAGATCTGCGACGTCGGCGTGAGCACGGTCACGGTCACCGCTGTCTTCATGGTCTGGCCGCTCATGCTCGTTTCCGTCGTCCAGTTCCAGGCTTTGCCTTCGTTCTTTCCGATGGCCATGAACGGCGGCATGCCGGGCTCCACCGCGTAGTAGGTGTAGGCCTTCTTTTCGGTGTCGAAGGTCATGATGGCGAGGGTCTTCACCGGACCCATCGGGTTCTTACCCTCGGAGCGGCAGACGAGCGCGAATCCGCCTTCGAACATCTCGCAGCTCTCGGTGAAGGTCACGGGTCCGCCCGGGCCCATCGGTCCTTCGTTCATTTTCCCCTCGAAGCTCCACTTTCCCGCGAACGTCGAAAGCGCCTTGTGCTCCGGACCCGGTGTCGGCATCTGGGGTGCCTGGGCCATCGCCGCTGCGGTCGAAACCAATAGAACGATCCCCGTCAGAAGTTTCTTCATGCTTACCTCCAGAAATAGAGAATCCACCATTCTAGCTCTTCCCGCGGGTCACGACCCACGAGATGCCGATGGAGAGCACGTAGAGGCCGAGCATCGGAAGAGCGAGGAGGCACTGAGTGATCATGTCGGGCGTGGGCGTGAGAATGGCGGCGATGGTGAATATCGCAAGGATCACCAGCTTGATGTGCCTCCACAGAAACTGGGGCGAGACCAGACTCAGCTTGGATAGGATCAAGACCACGGTCGGGATCTGGAACGCGAGGCCGAGGCCGACGACGAACTGGGTGTAGAAGGAGAAGAGTTTCCCCACGGTGAGCATCACGTGGATCGATTTCGACCCGACTGTCGTGAGAAAGCGCACCGCGTAGGGGAAGAGAACGTAGTGCCCGAAGGCCGCCCCCGCGAGGAACAGAGCGCACCCGAGGAAAACGATCGGAAGGAACGATCTCCTCAGAGGATGGATGGTTTTCGTGAACCGCCACAGCTGGTAGAGCCAGACGGGAGCGGCGACGACGACCGCCCCGAGCAGAGCCATCCGCAGGTGCACCATGAAGATCTCCGGGACCGCAGTGGCGACGACGTTGGCGCCCTCGGGGAGCGCCGCTCGGATCGGGGCCATGACGAAGTGGAAGACGCGGGTGGAGAAGGAGAAGCACAGCAGGAAGCCGAGCAACAGGCTCGCGAGGGAGACGACGATCCTCTTCCGCAGCTCGTCGAGCCGCGCAAGGACCGTCCTGTGGTCGAACGGCAGGTCGTCGGGATGGCTCGGAGAGGGGCTGTTCGAAGCCGGCGCTAGTCTAGGCACGTCGGGTCCCAGAGTGTATCAGGCCTCCAAGGCCTGGAAAGAATCCGATTCTTCGCTCGTGCTATCATCCTCCGTCTCATCGGATCCGATTGAACGACTTTCTCCTGCTCCTCAGAAGCAACCGTAACTACCGCTACACCTGGATGAGCCAGGTGGTGAGCGAGATCGGCGATCACTTCAACAATATCGCGGTTTTCTCGCTCGCCATGGACCGCACCCGCTCCGGGATGGTGGTCACGGGTGTCATGCTCTCCCGTGCCGTTCCCGTGATGCTCGCCGGGCCGATCGCGGGCGTGTTCCTCGACCGGTGGGACCGCCGGTCGATCATGATCGCGAGCGATCTCATCCGCGCCGTGGTCGCGGCCGGTTTCTTACTGACGCTGGCCTACCCTTCGAACGCGCTCCTCTACCTCCTGAGCGCGCTCCTGATGTTCGCTTCGCCGTTCTTCACCGCGGGCCGCTCCGCCATTCTCCCAACGATCGCGAGCCGCGAGGAGCTGCATACCGCGAACTCCCTGACCCAGACGACCCAGTGGGTCACGCTGACCGTTGGTGCTTTCGCCGCCGGGAACGCGGTCGCGTTCTTCGGCTACGAGTGGGCTTTCCTGCTCAACTCCCTCTCGTTCGTGGCCTCGGGCTGGGCCGTCTCGCGGCTCAAGGGGGGCGATGAGGGGTTTCGAGCGCGGAAGATGTCTCTCACCGAGACCGACATGGCGCGGCCCTGGCACGAGTACCGCGAGGGGCTTCTCTACCTCTCCCGATCGCCCCTCATCCTGGGGATCGCGCTCGTGGGGGTCGGCTGGGCCACGGGCGGCGGCGCGGCGCAGATCCTTTTCAGCCTGTTCGGCGAGGTGGTGTTCGATCGAGGCCCTTCGGGGATCGGCACCATCTGGGCGCTCGCGGGAGTTGGCCTGGTAGTGGGAGCGACGATAGCCCACCGGATCGGCCAGGGTCTTTCGTTCCCGGCGTACAAGCGGGTCATCAGCCTGTGCTACGTGGTCCACGGAGGGGCGTACATCCTCTTCAGCCAGGCGCAGAGCTTCACGGCCGCGCTCTTCTATATCGCGCTCTCGCGGGCGGCGGTCGCGGTGAGCTCCGTTCTCAACGTGGGACAACTCCTGCGCCACGTTCCCGACGAGTACCGCGGGCGGGTCTTCGCGACGAACGAGAGCCTGACCTGGTCGACGATGATGCTGTCCATGGCGGCCGCGGGAATCGCCTCGCAGCACCACGATCCGAGAGTCCTCGGCGCCTGGGCCGGGGCCGCGAGCGCTTCGACGGCGATCTTCTGGGGTTGGGCCAACTGGACCGGGCGGCTTCCCGAGCCGCCGGCGGCAGGCGTCGACCCGGACGACATCGAGGTTCACGGCGAAGTGACGGTGTGAGCCGAGATTCCGACAGGGCCGAGGCGCTCGCCCGGCTCAGGGGTCCAGGTCGAAAGCGAGGCGGATGACGGTGTGGACGGCCACGTCCCGATCCTCGAGTCGAGCGGGACGATAGCGCCATTGCAGGACGGCGTCGATCGCCGACGCGGCGAGGCCCGGACTCACGGAACGAATCACCTTCGGATCGCGTACCACTCCATCCTTGCCGATGACGGCGGCCACGATGACCGTCCCTTCCCGGTGCGCGCGTCGTTCGGTCGATGGGTAGTCGGGCTGCACCCTGGAAATCAGAACCGGTGGCGACATGCGGCTGGTCAAGTGATAGACGCGATCGTCGGGCTCCTCGACCGGGGGGAGGGGTTCTGCCTCCTTCACGAGGGATGCCTGCTTCTCCACCAGAGCCACCTGCTCGGTCGCCAGCTGCGAGTACTCTTTCGCGAGCACCTGTTCGGGATCGAGCCGAAGCACCCTGACGAAGAGCTCCGTCGCCGCCCCGTAGTCCTTCTGGAAGTAAGCGGCCTTGCCCCGCTCGAAGAGCTCGGCGATGAGCTGTCGTCGGGAGACGTCGAACTGCTCGACGATCTTCGGGGAAACGAGGCTCTCGTCGAGCCGGTACTCCGCGTCCCGGGCGAGGAGTTGCGAGAACGCATGCTGCGCCGATTCCGCCTCACCGACAGCGACGTGGCTGAAGGCGAGGTACTTGTAGCACTCGATTGCGACGTCGTCGCGGTTCTCGTCCCCGCAGAGCGCGGATAGAAGGGCCACGGTCTCCCGATACTGCCCCGACCAGTAGAGCTCGATACCCCTCTCGACTTCATCGGCGGGCGGTGGCGGCGGCGCCGGCGGCCGCGGAGAGAACGCGAGCCACGCCGCGAAGAGAGCGCTTTCCCCCGCGAGCGCGCTCACATCGCCACCTCGAGGACGCTTTCTCGGTTCCTGAGCACCTCGACGACCGACGTCTTCTCGCCGAGCTGAGGATGGCGCAGTACGATCGTGTGTCTCCCCGGCGGTACCCGGAGCGCGCCGAGCGGCGTCTGTCCCGCGTATCGCCCGTCCACGTAGACGTCCGCCCAGGGTTTCACCAGGATCCGCAGCGAGCCGGAATCGCCGAACGAATACTTTCGCTGAATCGTCTCGCCCGCGTTGATTTGAACGCGGTCCTGGATGACTCCCACGAAGTTCGGATTCGAGAGGACGATCACGTGGCTCCCGGCAGAAAGACGCATCTCGGTGAGCGGTGTTTGGCCTTTCTCGACCCCGTCGACCACCACCTCGGCCCAGGGCTCGGCGACGACCAGGAGCTGGCCGAGCTCCGGGGCTCGAGGCACGGCTTCCGCGATCGAGGCGGCGGAGGCCTGCGAGCCGTCGGCCGCCGGCGGCTCCGCACCCGCGCCCCGATTCGGGGATTGGAGAGAACGAAACACCGTGGGCCGCCAGGATGGCGATTCCGTCGTTCCGACGCCCATCGATGGCAGTTCGAAGAACATCGGAGGCGACTCCCTGGTCCTCGGGAGGGGCTTCGAGCGTCGGAACGCTGGAGATGGTTGGAAGATCGCCGAGGTCGGTGCTCCGATAATCGAGGAAGAGGCCCGTGGCGGCCGCGCCGAGGACGGGGGCGGCGATAGCAGCGGCCACGATCCGTTTCCTGCGGCCCGTCGCTCGGCGTGGAAGCGGAGGCTTTCGCGCCGCGAACCGGACCTTTCTATCGAGCACCGCGGGAGAGGTCGTGACGCGGTCGAGCATCGGAAAAGGGGTCATTTCCGGGTACCAGCCCTCGTCCAGGCGGGTCATCACGTCGAGTATCGCCGCATCCACCTTCTTCGAGATCGTGCCGGGCGGGTTTCCTTCGAGGCCGTCCTCGATGATGAAGTCGGCGCTCTTCCAGCTCATGATCTTGACGAGAGCCCGCTCTCCCTCGGCGGATCCCGCAGTCGCGTGGAGCAGTACTCCGTCTCGGAAATAGATCAGCCCCTTCTGTCCCCTGCAATCGAGACGAACCGTCGCCGTCCGTTGCGTCATCCCGAGGAGCTGCAGGATGTCGTTGAGGCTGACGCTCCCCAGCTTTCCGTACATCCGCTCGTCCCCGGAATCGCCGCCGCTGCTCCGAGACGTACTGACTAAACGCGTCCCCATCACCCATCCTCGTCGGCGCGCGGGTCTCGAAGCCTCTTCCGGTTACTGGTCCAGAAGCCCCCGTCTGCGGAAATGACCGAGGAGCTCGGTCGCACAAGTGAGATTGGAGCCCGCGGTCTCGAAATCGAGCACGTAGCCATCCTCGGTCTCCTCTGCGCGGGTTCGCCGCCTGACCGAGGACTGGAGCCGGAACAGCGCCTGCGTCTTGTCGGATGCCGACTCCGGAACCGACACCGTGATGACGACGGAATCGCCGGAGCTCCATCGACCGCTCGTCCGCACGCAGGCATGCGCGGGACCGAGCTCCACCAGCCTGCCCAGCTCGACTCGATCCTCTCGCTCCATCAGGATCGAGATGGGCAGCTTCATCGGAAACGTTCTGTCGTTCGACCGATAGCTCGTCAAAGGAATCTTCCCGGCGGAGATTCGGGGCCGCAGCTCCGGTCGAGTCGTGAGGAAGGAGATCTGTCCCCGAACGTCTCGCCTGTCCGGTTGCATTGCAAGGTCTATACCACGGGCGCGGATACAGAGGTGAAGTCGGATCTCCAGACGATAGAGTCCATTACTCGCAGGCTCCGAGAGAGACGGCGGCTGCGCCGCACTTCATTTTTGAATCCTCAGGCCTCGGGATGTGGGATTCTCACAACGCTCCAGGCCCTCAGCGGATGGTCTTCGGCGCCTTCTGTCCCTCGGGAATCAGCGTCACGAACTGGAGCGGCTTGCGAATCCCGTCGAAATCTTCTTTCGCCTTCCGGACGAGCTCCGGCGAAGCGTAGAGATCGACCGCGGCCCCGGCGAGGCTCTTCGCCGCCACCAGCATCGCCTTTTCACCGATGGTGGTGCCGGTGCAGGCGACGATCTGCCAGCTGTGCCCCGGCGCGCCATAGGTGTACGAGGCGACGGCGAGCTGTCCCACGGGAACGAACCAGCTGATATCTCCGACGTCGGTCGAGGCCATCCCCTGCTCGGGCTGATCGGAGAGGGGCTCGATCTCCTCCGAAAGCGCTTTCTCCGGCTTCCGTGGAAGATCGGCCTGGGTCTTTGCCGCGAACTCCTTCTCCTCGCCGGTGAAGCTCGGCGCCCCCACGCGCTCGAGGTTGCGCTGGAGGATCTCGGAGAGCGTCCGGTTGGGAAGGACCTCGTGCATGTCGGCGTCCACCTGGACCGCTTGGACCTCGGTGCGGCTCATCGCGGCCGCGGCCCGCGCGATCTCGTTCAACCACACGAAGTACTCCTCGACGTCGCGGTGCCTGTTCGCGCGAAGGTAGTACCAGACCTCCGCCAGGGGTGGAACGACGTTCGGCTGTCCGCCTCCGTTGGTGATCACGTAGTGGATCCGGGTGTCTTCCTTGACGTGCTCGCGCATGTAGTTCACGCCGACGCTCATGAGCTCGACGGCGTCGAGGGCGCTTCGCCCCTGATGCGGCGAAGTGGATGCGTGCGCCGGAAGGCCGGAGAAGCGGAACTTCACCGAGACGTTGGCTTTGGAATAGGAGTAACCGGAGCTCGTCACCGGGCTCGCGTGCCAGCTGAGGATGACGTCGTCGTCCTTGAAATACCCCTCGCGCAGCATGTAGGTCTTCCCGATTCCCGTCTCCTCGGCGGGCGTGCCGTAGAGCTTGATGGTGCCTCCGATCGCCCCCGAGGCGATGGCCTCCTTGGCGGCGATGGCGGCTCCGGTCGAGGCCGTGCCGAAGATGCTGTGCCCGCATCCGTGTCCCGCCCGCGCACCCTCCCGCTCGCGGCGCTCGGGCACTTTGTCCTGGGACAGCCCGGGAAGCGCGTCGTACTCCGCGAGAATTCCGATGACCGGCCGTCCGCTGCCGTAAGTGGCGACGAACGCCGTGGGCATGCCCGCGACCCCTTCCTCCACGGTGAATCCTTCCGACTTCAGGAGAGAGATGAGCTCCTGCGACGAGCGCACCTCTTCGAGCCCGGTCTCGGCGAAGCTCCAGATGTTCTGGTTCACGCGCTTCAAGGTGTCCGAGTTCGCCTCGACCCACGAGAGGGCCGTCGTCTTGGCGCGATCGGCTTCCGCCGTCGACAGTCCCACTACCAGCGCTGCCGCGAACAGAGTTCCCATCGCGAGCCTCCCCGCCTCGAGCCTCGAGGCCGGCGGCTATTGTAGACTCTCGCGGTGCGAACCGGGGAGCGGCTGCTCTCTCTCGACGTTTTCCGCGGGGTCACCATCGCGAGCATGATCCTGGTGAATAACCCCGGAAGCTGGAGCCACGTCTATCCTCCGCTGCTGCACGCGGAATGGCACGGCTGGACGCCTACCGATCTGATATTTCCGTTCTTCCTGTTCATCGTCGGAGTCGCGATGAGCTTCTCCTTCGCCGCCCGCGGGAGCCCAAAGCGCCTCGGGAAGATTGTCGTTCGGAGCCTCATTCTCTTCGGCCTCGGCCTCTTCATGGCGGCTTACCCGCGGTTCGATTTCTCTCACCTGCGCATCCCCGGTGTTCTGCAGCGGATCGCGGTTTGCTACCTGGCGGCGTCGCTTCTCGTGCTCCACCTCTCCCGTAGAGCCCTCTACTGGATCCTCGCTCTTCTCCTGCTGGGCTACTTCCTGCTTCTGGGAAGCGATCTCACCCCCGAGGGGAGCCTCACCGCGCGGATCGATCGCTTTCTCCTCGGCGGCCACTTGTGGAAGGAGGCATGGGACCCGGAGGGGCTTCTGAGCACGCTTCCTGCGATCGCGACCACGATTCTCGGCTATCTCGCAGGTGAGCGCCTGCGGGTCGGAGAGGACGGCCATGAGACGGCCGCCGCTCTTTTCGTCGCGGGATGGGTCCTCATCCTCGGCGGGCTGTTCTGGGGCATCTGGTTTCCCATCAACAAGAACCTCTGGACGAGCTCCTACGTCGTGTTCACCGCCGGCGCCGCGCTCCAGTTCCTCGCCTTTCTCTACTGGGTGGTGGACGTGAAGAAGTGGCGAGGCTGGACCTATCCCGCCGTGGTCTTCGGACGAAACGCGATCGCCGTCTTCGTCCTCTCCGGGCTCGTCGCCAAGAGTCTCCTCCTCTACAAGGTCGAGAGAGCGGACGGCTCGGTCGCGAGCCTCTACCAGCTCCTGTACGAGAACGCCTTCTCCTCCTGGGCGGGGCCGCTCCGGGGCTCGTTGGTGTTCGCACTCGCGACGGTCGTTTTCTGGTGGCTCGTGATGTGGGTGCTCTACCGCCGAAGGTTGTTTCTCTCCGTTTGAGCCCCCTCTGCCTCGACCTCCACCGAGTGAGGTACAATTCTTCGCATGAGATCGCCTCTACTTCGCAAGACCACGAGCTTCGTTTTGTTCCTCTTCGTCGCCGCGTGCGCGCTCGCCGCCAATCAGCCGACGAGAGCGAAGCACGGCATGGTGATTTCCCAGAACGACATCGCCTCCCAGGTGGGAGTGGACGTCATGAAGGCGGGTGGAAACGCGGTCGACGCCGCCGTCGCCACCGCCTTCGCTCTCGCGGTCACTCACCCGACCGCGGGGAACATCGGGGGGGGCGGGTTCCTCGTGTTCCGGCCGCAAACGGGGGAGCCCGCGGCCTACGACTTCCGCGAGATGGCGCCCGCGAAGGCCGACTCCCGAATGTGGCTCGACGAGAAGGGCGAGTACAGCTACGAGAAGCACCACGAATCCCACCTCTCGGTCGGCGTCCCCGGGACCGTCGCCGGACTCCACATGGCCTGGAAAGAGCACGGAAGCCTGCCCTGGGAGAAACTCGTCGAGCCCGCCATCCGCCTCGCGCGCGAAGGATTCCCGATGACCGACGGCCTCGCGGGGTCGATCGCGGAAGAGTGGGAACGGCTGAAGCGGTACCCCGCGACGGTGGCGCAGTTCTCCAGGAACGGAGCCCCGTACCAGATCGGTGACGTTCTGAAGCAGCCCGAGCTCGCCGAGACCCTGGTGCGCATCTCGGAAGCGGGCCCGGCGGGCTTCTACGAAGGCGAGACCGCGGAGCTCATCGAGAAGGAGATGGCGAAAAACGGGGGGCTCATCACCCGGGAGGACTTGAAAGCCTATCGCGCGAAGAAGCGAACGCCGATTCGGGGAAGCTACCGCGGCTACGAAATCGTCTCCATGCCGCCTCCGAGCTCGGGAGGCATCGTCCTCGTCGAGATGCTGAACATCCTCGAGGGCTACGATCTCGCGGCCGACGGATTCGGCTCGGCGCGGACCCTTCACCGAATGGCCGAAGCCATGCGGCGCGCTTACTCCGATCGGGCCCAGTACCTCGGCGACCCCGATTTCAACCCCGAGATTCCCGTCGATCGGCTGACCTCCAAGGACTACGCCGCCGAGCTGCGGAGGACTATCCATCTCGACGTGGCGTCGAAGTCGTCACCCGAGAGCTTCACCTGGCCCGCGGAAAGCCCCGAGACCACGCACTTCTCGGTGGTCGATGGCGGCAGGAACGCCGTCTCCGTCACCTATACCCTCGAGTACGGCTACGGCTCGGGAATCGTCGTCCCCGGCGCCGGCTTTCTCCTTAATAATGAGATGGGCGATTTCAACGCCGGTCCCGGCCTCACGGACGACCGGGGGCTCATCGGGACCGCGCCGAATCTGGCCCAACCCGGCAAGCGCATGCTCTCGAGCATGACTCCGACGATCCTCGCCAAGGACGGAGAGCTCTTCATGGTGACGGGAAGCCCGGGCGGGCGCACCATCATCAACACCGTGTTGCAGACGATCCTGAACGTCGTCGACCACAAGATGAACGCGCAGGCCGCGGTCGACGCCGGCCGCATCCACCACCAGTGGCTTCCGGATCGAATCCACTACGAGCGGCAGGCGTTCTCGCCCGACACTCTGAATATCCTGAAATGGCTGGGCCACGACCTCCGGGAGATCGGAGGACAGGGTGTCGCCCAGGTCATCGTGGTGAACCGCGGGGACGGAATGCTCGAAGGGGGCCTCGACCTCCGCGCCCCGGACGGCGGCGTCGCGTCTTACTGAGCCTCACCGCAGGAGCGTATTGAACAGCAGCTTGAACGTTCCGTGGGTCTGCGCGCGGTGCTGCGGCCGGAACCCGATGAGCACCACCTCCCCCTGCCCGTACTTCGCCGCCACCATCGCCGCTCTTTTCGATAGGTGCTTCTCGCCCACGAGCCAGCCGCTCTGGAGGATGTCCCGGTCGGCGTAAGTCGCGACGATCTCGTAGTCGTCGTTGTCGTTCGAGGGCAGGATCTCGAACGCCGGGCTCTCCCAGAACAGAACCAGACCCGAGGACGGCATCCCGTAGGCGAGCGGGCGATCGTTCTCGAACCGAGTCTTCAACGTCGAGCCGGGGCAGAAGAACTCTTTGGTGTCGACCTTCTCGAGCACGTTCCTCACGCGCAAGTCGAAGTTCTTGATCGCGAATGCCGCCGCTTCCCCGAACGTCACCAGAGCTCCGCCCTTCGCGACGAAATCCTTCAGCGCCGCGACCCCCTCGTCGCCGATGCCGCTCCGGTATTCCGGGGGATAGAGGTCCTCCGGCTGTCCCGGCTGCCGAAGTTCTTCCTCCTTGCCTTCGATCATCGCCGACGAGTCGTGGGGAAGCAGGAGCACGTCGTATTTCGCGTTCAGGTTCCCTTGCCGGATCTCGGCGTCCATCACCGACCGATAGGGGAATCGGAACTGCTCGAGCACGAAGCGGGTCCATCCCTCGTCGATGTTGCCGCCGCGATAGCGCTGGTACATCGCCACCCGCTCCCGCTTCACCTCGTGGGTTCCGGCGGATGGAATTCCGTCGACGGTTTCGAAGTGGGCTCCCGATTCCCGCGCGACTTCGGAGAGCACCGACGGGGCGCTCCCGCTCACCAGGAAATCTCCCGGCCGGAGTCCCCCCGCGACCTCGTCCACGCGGCGAGCGGCGACGTTTCGATCCAGCAGCAGGTTCACCGCTTCGAAGCTCGCGTTCGACC
Organism: uncultured Acidobacteriota bacterium; assembly: GCA_963716925.1. GTDB lineage: Bacteria > Acidobacteriota > Vicinamibacteria > Marinacidobacterales > SMYC01 > DAISKN01. The sequence goes on from CAVQUX010000010.1 coordinate 989,811, forward strand.
GGCCATCGAGACGGAACGTCGATCCGGCGGGGACGCTCGCCGCGGCCGGCGCCGCCGTGGTGATTCTCTCGAGATCCGCGGTCACCACCTCGTCCACGGGGTCGACCCGGACGCCCATGATCTCAGCCATGGTATGGGTCGCGGTGTCGTAGGGAGAGAGGGGCGAGCCGTCGCGGGCGCGCGTCCATTCGTTGTCAGGATAGAGCGTCCGTCCGAGGAGGTTTCGAACCAGACCCATCTTCGGCTGCGCGAGGGAGATCACGTAGCTTCCGGCGCCGTAGCTCATTCCGCCCGCGGTGAAGTCCTTCCGCGCGCGCTGGATCTGAACGTCCGACCCCAGAAGCGTTTCGATCATGTGCTCGGCGGTCTGTGGATCGTGCTGAGCTTTCGGGATCACGTAGGCTTTCGGAAATCCCTCGGCGCCGCGCTCGGTCTGCCGCGCCGCCTTCAGATGGCTCGTTCGAAGCACGGTCTCGCGGTTCCGGGCGGCGATATCCAGGAGCGCCCAGGCGGCGATCTTCTGCTGCTCGACGATGTCCCGAAGCCGCCACCAGCCTCCGGGCCAGGGGTTCGGCATCGTGGACTGCGCCTCGTACATCGGGAACTCGCGCGCGCCGCCCTTCAACTGATCGGGGTGGATGTAGAGAGGGCTCGCGAGGCTCGCGCTCGCGGACTCGGTGAGCATGCCCGAGATGTTGTGAAACGGCGTGATCCAGTGCCATCCGAAGTGGCCCCAGCCGGGATACTGCCCGGCGTTGAGGACTCCGGCTTTCCCGCCTTCCTCGAGCTTGTAGGCGATGTGAGCGCCGTACCAGGAGAGCTCGCGCCAGAGGAGAGGATCGGCGTAGGGACGGATGGGCTCGCTGTACGGGGGAACGAAGATGCGGGCGCCGTAGCTCCCCATCTGGTGGTGATCGACATAGGCCTGCGGCTTCCACTCGCGATAGAGGACCTTCGCGGTGTGCTTCGCCTCGATCATGTTCAGGAAATCGGCGTCGCGGTTGTTATCGTGGCCTACGTACTTGTGGTAGAGCCACGGCAGGTCGTGCCCCTCGTATTCCGTGCCCAGGTTCTTCTGGTACCAGTCGGCGACCATGATCTGGCCGTCGGGATTGAAGCAGGGAAAGAGAAGGAGGATGGTGTTGTCCAGGATTCGCAGAGTCTCCTCGTCGTCCCTGGCGAGGAGGTCGTAGGTGAATTCCGGAGCGGTCTGCGCTCCTCCGACCTCCGTCGCGTGAAGCCCGAAGGACTGGCTCACCACCGCCCGCCCCTCGCTCACCAGCTTCTCGAGCTCGGCCTCGGGGACCGCGGGGTCCTGGAGCCTAAGGTTCACCTCGCGCAGCCGGTCGAGCTTGGCCATGTTGCCGGGGGAGGTGACGATCGCCAGCAGGTAGGGATGGCCCTCGGTCGTGGGGCCGAGGTCGATCACCTGGATCCGGTCGCTCTCTCTGTCCAGGAGCTGGTAGTACTCGACGATCTTGTCCCAGCGGGCGAGCTTCTTGTCCGTTCCGAGCCGGAACCCGAAGAATTTCTCGGGGGAGGTGACGTCGTTCAGCGCCACAACGGGGGATGCGACGGTGAGAGCGAGTGCGGCGAGGACGACGATGGCGAGCGGGCGGTTCAGGGACAGCATGACGTTTCTCCTTCGACGAAGGAGATTCTAGTCGCGGAACGGGGAAAAAGGTCTCGGAGTCACTTTTCCGTCGACGCCCGAAAAAAAACTTGCTATCCGTTCTGGGCGAGAAAGACATTTCCTGGCCGAGCTCGAGTCTCTGGTGAAACCGCGGCTCGCGGACGCGGGTCTCGCGGAAAAGGTGGTGAAGCTGCTCTGAGCCGCTTCAGGTTGGTGCCGGCGGCAGCGCCGGCATCAACCCCCACTTGATTCGGGTGTAGGCGATTCGAAAGCCGTTGCGCTCGGCGTTTCTCTGGGACGCGCTCCCCGGGAGCGTGCAGACCATGGCCACGTCGCAGCCCTCGTCGACCGCGTACAGCAGCCGGCGGGCGAGTAGAGCGTTCTGAGCGCCCTGCTTGCGGGCCTCGGGCACGGTGCATGCCCCGCCGAGGAGCGCGACTCCGCCGCCGAGGCAGAGGACGCCGGTCGCGATGGGCTCGGAATCGAGCTCCGCAAGGAACGAGACCGAATCCCGCCTCTCGGTGCTGATGGGCGCAAGCTCCTCGAGGAACTCGGTGAGCTCGGGAAACTCGCTCCAACCCCGGGCCGTGGTACGCGCCCAGAGGTCTCCCTCGTGCTTCTCGATGGCGCGCACCCGAACTCGTTCGTTCCCGCGAGCCCCGGAGTCTTCGCCGACGACGATCGGACGGTACATCATGCTCGTCAGCTCCACCGGCCGGTAGCCGCGCGCGTTCAGCATCGCGACCACACCGAGGCCCGCGAGCGGACTCACTTCGTGGAAGACCGGGGCGCCGCGGAGGAGGAAGAACCGTTCGATCTCCTCGAACGCCTCCGGGGTCGGCGTCTCGAAGAGACCGAGACCGAACGTCTGGGTCACGGGCGAGCTGACGCCGTCGAACATCGCATAAGTACCCGCGACTTCGATCCAGCAGGCGCCGCTCAGCGGGGAGGTCCGGGCGCGAGCCTCCACGAACATGGCGTTCGCGTGCGCCTCGGCCTTCTCGAGTCGCCGCGAGAGATCGAGGTCGGAGAAATAGCGCCTCGCTTCGCCGCTGGTGGACATGGGCGCGGGCATTTTACCCTCAACCACCGGCGTCCGCTTCATCGTAGAATGACCTCCTTTTCGAGGAGGGAACATGTCCACGTTTCGCCTGGTCCTCGTGCCCGGAATCATTACCGCCGCCGTGACGCTGCTCCGGCTCGTAGGTGAGCTCAACCACTGGTCGCGGGCGCTCTTCAATCCCGACGCCGGGGGCGGCCTGGCTCTCGTCGGCATCGCCTGGCTCGTCCCGATCTTCGGCATTTACTTCGCGATGAAGCTCCAGGGGTCGGGTGAGACCCGAGGCGGTTGGCGCACCGCCGGCTTCGCGGTCCTCGCCGTCGTCGCTTTTGTCGCTGTCTTCTTCGCGCTCGCGACGCTCCTGGGTATCGACCCGAATCAACCGACGCTCGTGGCGCTCGGAGCGAACGCCGTGGCCTCGCTCGTCGCCCTGGGCGTCGCCTACTACGGCTCGGGCGCCCTCGGCCGCGTGCTCCTGGCCTACGGTCTCGTCGCCCGCATCCCCGTCATTCTCGTCATGCTCCTCGCCATCCTGGGAAACTGGGGAACGCACTACGATGTCCTGCCTCCGGGAGTCGTTCTCGAGATCGACCCATGGGCCAAGTGGTTGTTCATCGGCGTCGTGCCCCAGCTCACCCTGTGGATGGCGTTCACCGTCGCCGTGGGCGCGCTCTTTGGAGGTCTCGCCCTCGTGGTCGCGGAGCGGCGCCAGACGGCGGTTCGACCGGCGTAGTGGGTGGCTCGGCGGGCTTTCGCCCGGTGGACGCGCGTTATAGGGTTGTTCCCGAGGGGAGCTCGGAACCTCCAGGCCCGGCTCCGCGAGGGAGGAGGCCCGCACCCGGCGCGCGAGCCTGCGGTCGAGAATACGCTCCTGTCCGTCGAGCTTCGCTTCCGCCGTCGCCACCCTTCGGGCCGCGAATACCGGGGAGAGCTCGGGCGCTCCCACCAGCGGCCGTCCTCCCACGACGACGAGCCGAATCCGACTTCGGTCGAGGGCGAGAAGAGCGTGAGCCGGATCCTCCGCGAGAGGCGGAATGACCACGAGGTCCGCGGGCAGGCCGGGCGAAAGCCGTCCGGCCTCCGGGACCCTCAGCAGCCGGGCGGCGTTCACCGTCACCATGCGCAGCAGGACCTCGGGGTCGACGCTCGCCGCCGTCCTCGCCTGTCGGAGCTCCTCGAGAAGATCGCGGGTGCCGCTGAGGCGCGAGTCGGTGCCGAGGGCGATGCCGGACGGATCCGAGGCGAGCAAACGAGCGAGGGGCACGGTTCTTCCGAGGAGGAACAGGTTCGACGAGGGACAGCACACCAGGCCGGCGCGCGCTCGACCGACCGAGCACCAATCATCGGGAGAAAGCCCGACGCCGTGGACGAGGACGGTGTTCTCGCGGAGGCAGCCGAGCTCGCGAAGGCGCGAGAGCTCTCCTCGTGCCTTCGGGTCGAAGCCCTCCGCGAGATGGATGAGAAACGGCGCGCCGGGCGGCGTCTTCCGGTACGCCCGCTCGACGTCGGCTTCCCGCTCGAGGAAGAACGAGTGGGCCCAGCCGTAGCGCCTCACGACGCGCACCGGGAATCCCTGGCCGAGCTCGCGGTAGAGCGGGTTGTGGTGCGAAACGGTCGTGACTCCCGAGAGGAGGTTCTTCAGCCCGCCGACGAGCAGGCGATCGCGAAGAGGGTGGGACCGGCCTTCGCGAATGGCTGGATCTTCATCGAGCTTCGGGCGCATGTCGTCGATCCAGGCGGCGGCGTTGTCGTACGAGTCGCGGAACTTCACGCGGCCGAAGTGGTTCAGCTCGAGATGGTCGTGAGCGTTCAGAAGCCCCGGGAGAACGAAAGAGCCTTCGACGTCGACCACGATGTCCGAGCGCTCGGGGGGCCGGTCGATTCCGAGAACCCGGGTGGAAAACCGGATGGACGAACCGACTCGCCCTTCGGCGACGACTCGGGCGTTGACCAGCGCTACCGCGCGCTGCCACACGAAAGCTTCACCTCTTGACGGCTCTGAGAATGACGAGGACTCGATGGCCGTCGAGGAGCGGTTCCTCGAGGGCGGCGGTCTCGAGTGCCGCTCGGGCGATGGCATTTCGGTGGTCGTCGAGCGAATGAGGATGGTACGGAAGCCGCCAGCTCCTCCCATCGCGGGATTCGAAAGTCCGCTCCCAGCTCCGCTCGGCCCATGACGGATGGAAGTCCGAGTACACGAAAGATCCTCCCCTCCGTAGAACCCGGGACGCCTCCCCGGTGAGACCATCGAGGTCACGGACGTCACCCGCCATGAGCGAAGCGAGGACGAGATCGAAAGCACCCTCGACGAAAGGCAGGGCCGTTGCGTCGCCGCAGATCCTTCGCGGGCCAGCCGGGTCCGCGCGCTTCAGCATGGCGAGGGAGCGATCGATGCCGACGCGCGTCCTCACTCCCTGGTCCGCCAGCAGAACGAGGTTCCTGCCGGTCCCGGTGCCCAGATCGAGCGCTCTTTCCACCGGAAGCTCCTGCCACAGGAGCCTCATCGCCGACTGCTCCACCCGCATGAGCTCGTTGTGGGGGCGGGGCGGGTAGGTCTCGGCCCAGAGAGCATAGCCCTGGTCCGGCTCCAGAAGGGGAACCATCAGAACCCCGTGGTCTCCGGCCGCTGGTACTTCAGGAGCCGCTGGAGAACCCGCAGCTCGTACGAGCCCGTGTAGAGCTCCAGGAAGTATCGCCAGGAGCTGACGCTTTTGAGGAGCGCCCGCCGGAGCGGTGTCAGCTTTCGATCGGTCGTCGTGGGATAGAAGGCGTTGAGAACCCGCTCGAAGTCGCGGACCCGCCGCCGGATCTTCGGCCGGATCCAGGGCAGGCGGTCTCCGCGGCGAAGCGAGAGCTGCCTCCAGTCTCCCGAGGCCCACTCCTCGAGCGTGTCGGGAAAAGCGAACCCGCTGTTGCGCGCTTCGTCGTAGAGAGTGCCGTCGAGCGCGACCGGAGTGTAGACGTAGAGGATAACCTCGGTCGCGGGGTTGACGCTCTTGACCCGGCGGATGAACTCGAACGTGCGCCGGGTGTCCTCCTCGGGATCCGGGGGAGAGCCGAGGACGAACGAGAACTCCGGCACGATCCCGTGCCGGCCCATGCGGCGCGCGAGCTCGAGCGCGAGCTCGGCGGAAGCGGTCCCGCCCTTGTTCATCCGCGCCAGGGTCTCGTCGGAGCCGGACTCCGCGCCCGAGAACACCATCTTCAGTCCCGAGCCGGTCATCTTCCGGAACGTTTCCTCGGAATAGCGCATCAGGGTATCGACGCGCCCGAGTCCCCACCAGCGGATCCCGAGATCCGCGATCCGGTCCGAGAACTCGGCGGTGCGGGACTCGGAGACGAAGAAGTCCATGTCCGTCATCTGGACGGCGTCGACGCCATAGGTTCGAGAGAGATGTCTCACCACCCGCTCCATGCGCTCCGGCGCCTGGGCGAGCCAGTTCCGGTTCGACATCGCCACCACGGCGCAGAAGTTGCACGCGAAGGGACACCCGAACGACGAGTTGTGGACGGCGGTACGCGAGCCCAGGTAGTCCGCGTGGATGTAGTCCTCCATGTCCACGCGGTGATAAGGCAGATCGGGAAGATCGTCGAGCGGCGCCGGCGGTCGGAGCGGATTCTCGTGGATGCCGCGATCGTCCTTCCAGGAGAGGTTCCCGACACTCGAGAACGAACCGCCCGATCGGAGGACTTCGAGGAGATCGAGAAGCGCCCTCTCTCCCTGGGAGCGGACCACGAAGTCGACGAAGTCGGACTTCAGAACCGTGCCGCCGTGCTGCGTCGGGAAATAACCGCCCCATACGATGGGAACTCCGGGGAGAGACTTTCGAACGCGCTTCGAGACCGAGACCGCCTGGGTGAGCTGGGGACCGGCCATCACCGTCGCGGCGAGAAGTCTCACTGCGTCTCCGCGGGTATCCCGCAGAATCTCGACGATCGCGGCCGCCGGATCCGGCTCCAGGTTTCCATCGACCAGGCGGAAGCTCTCGCGCCCTTCGAGAACTGCGGCGAGCGACATCAAGGACACAGGGAGCGGCTGCTTGCCTGGCGTCGTCGAGATCGGGTTGTAGAGGACGATCACGGCTTTCTCATGACGATGAGGAAGTGGTCGCCCCATTGCCGGAGGAGGGGTGCGGAGGCGATGCGGTCTTCGACCCTCTCGAGGAGGCGCAGGAATCCCGGGTGCCGCGCCACGAAGCCGTCGAGGTACGGCGGGGGGACGAGAAGTCCGAGGGAACGAAGCGCGACCCGCTCGAAGCCCGCCTCCGCGAACGACCGCTCGAACTCGGCCGGCCTGTAGTACCGCGTCCAGACGGTGCGACCGTAGAACGGCACCGGAACGAAGCCGCTCGCAAAGCGCACGCGCAGCCGCCTCCAGTCCCGCCGGAACCCGTAGAGAGCGATCTCCCAGGGGCAGATGCGGCCGATGATCGAGGCGACGAAGATTCCGCCCGGGCTCAAACGCTGCGCGATCCGGCGCGCGGCTTCGGCGAGATCGGGAACGCAGTTGAGAGGTCCGAGATCCGAGTAGGCGCCGTCGAACGTGCAGCCCTCGAGCCGATCGAGCTCGTGGATGCCGAGATTCCGCACCTCGACCCTTCGCTCGAGTCCCGAGGCGCGGATCCGCCGCGAAGCTTCCTCCGCCATCTCCGGCGACCAGTCGATCGCCAGCACCTCGTAGCCCAGCCGACCGAGGTGCTCGGCATCCGGCCCCGGACCGCAGCCGAGATCGAGGAGCCGGGAGCCCGGAGCGAGCCTGGAGGTGACGGCCTCGATCGTGCGGCGCCTCATTTCCCGGATTACCGGGTTGCGCAGGTTCTCGTCGTGATAGGTCCCGGCGACGGTGTCGAAGGCGCGCCGGGTCTCGATGAGTGCGTCGACGCCCGGAGTCACGACGGACCTCCCCCGAAACGAATGGAACAGACGCACCGCTGGCAGAGAGGGTCGGCCGCGACGGAGAGCTTCCTCCTGAAGGGAGGGAGATCCTCGCGAAGGATCCGATCGAGCGGCGATTCCCGCACGTTTCCTACCGGCGGGTGAAAGAAGCAGGGACGAACGGCGCCGTTGGCTTCGACTACGGCGCTGACCCAGGGCGCGTTGCAAGAGACCTTCGGGAACGGACCCTCGCCCCGCAACGCGGCGTAGTACGCGGGAATCCTCCGAAGCTTGTCCGGGCTTTCCAGGACGAAGCCCTCTCGGAAGGCCTCGCTCTCGTTCGCGATCGCGGCCTCGACGATCGAGCGAAACTCGACGATCTCCTCCCGGTCGAGGAGGAGGGCGGCGCCCGAAGGCGGATGACTCCGGCCGAACGCCGTGGAGGAAACGTCGGCGGCGAGGAAGGAAATTCCAGAGAGGCCGAGCACGCGGGCCCTTCGAATCAGCCGGGGAAGCTCACGGAAGTTGGCCTTGTGGAGCGTCGCCCGCGCGAAGAGGGGAAGGGACGGGCCCGCTTCGCGGACTCGCGCGATACCGGATTCGACGGCGGCGAGGGCATCGACGCCGCGAACCTTCTCATAGAGATCGCGCGTCGTCGCGTCGAGAGAGAGCGTCACACGGGCGAATCGCGAGGCGACCTCCCGCGCATGGCGAGCCAGGAGGAGACCGCTCGTGAGGAGCTCCAGCCGGAGCGATCGCTCGACGAACAGGTCCGCCGCGGCGAAGACGTCCGGCCGGAGGAGCGGCTCGCCCCCGGAGAACGCGACCACCCGGGTGCCGAGACCTTCGAGCGAGCGGCAAACCTCCGAGATCTCCCCGAGAGTCAGGTCGTCCTCTCCCGTGCTCCGCCACCAGTCGCAGGAGACGCAACGGCTGTTGCATCGGCTCGTGGGGTAGAGGATGAGGAGGGGAAGGACGAACGTCCGATGGGTGAGCTCGGTGGCCCGTATAAGGAGACTCGTTCTCAGAGACGACACATTACCCTCGAAGCGGGCCCGGGTCGTCGAAGAGGACCCTCTCACCTTTCACGGCTGGATGCTCAGCTTCTTCAGGCTCGAGAACTCCGGCGAGGTCATGATGTCGCGGCCCACCGACTCGACCGTGAGCCCGCTCGCGAGCCAGTAGCCGTAGATGAACCGGCCCACGGGATCGGCGGGCCGGCCGAGGAGCAGGCGATAGACCGTGTCCACTTTCGCCATGCTCACCGAGTCCGAGAGCAGGTGCTCGACCTCGCCGATGTCGCAGACCCCGAAGCTCTCGGCCTGCTCGAGGAGCAGGCGGACCTCGCCCGGCTCCGCGGGGCGGGAGAGCTCGCGGGTGAGGAGCGCCTCGGCGTCGTCCTCGGGAAGCGGCGTCTTGCACGCGCGCACCCGGCGCGTTCGCGTAGCCACCTCTTCGAGGTCGAGACGGTGCAGCTCCTCGAGCCCTTCGGTGACGAGAAGCTGGTACTCGGAGATCCGGCGGGAGGCGAGAATCCGAGAGCGCCCGGTACTGCCAGGTGAGGGACCAGGCGACGGCGGCCGCGAGAACGAACGAGACGACGTAGACCACGAGCATCTGGGTCTTCAGGCGAGAGAAGACTTTTTCCGAGATCGCGATCTCGAGAGCGCGGTGCCCCGGTTCTTCTGGAGTCATGAGAACCCCCTTCGAGTCATCCCCCATGGGCCCCATGAGCCCCGTTTCTGGCATAGAGCGACGTGAGCGCCTTCAGCGTTCCGGAAAGAGAGTATCGCGCAACCACCTCGGAGCGCGCGAGCAGACCGCGCGCCCGGAGGCGCGTCCGGTCGGAGAGCGCGTCGAGGATCCCCGAGGCCAGTGCCTCGGGATTCCCGGGGGGGACGGCGATCGTCGCGGGAACGAGAATCGGCGACCACCCCTACCCGCGTTCCCACGGTCGTACGGCCGCAGGCCGCGGCTTCCTGCGTCACCCACTCCTGGCCCTCGTGAAGCGAGCTCATGACCGCGAGCTCGGCGGAGCGGTAGTAAGCAGGGAGCTCGTGATGGGGGACGGCGCCGTGGAATACGACCCTTCCCTCGATCCCGAGCTCCCTCGAGAGGCTCCGGAGCTCGGCCGCAAGCGGACCGCTTCCCACGACGTTCAGCGCGGCATCGGGAAGGGCACGGCTCACCCCGGCGAAGGCCCGGAGGAGCGTACGCTGGTCCTTCACCGGAACCAGGGAGGCGACGTGGAGGAGGCGCGGCGTTCCCGCGAGAAGCGACGGCGAACCCTCTCCCGGGGAGAAACGAATCCAGGTCGACGCCGATCGGGAGAATCGACGGCTCGGCGCGGGGCCGCGCGAGAGAGGCGAGAGTGGTCGAGCCCGCCGTCACCCGGCTCGCGCCCGAAAGCGCCCTCGCCGCGAAAATGCGATTCAGCCGGCTTCGCCGGCCGCCGTATCCGATCTCGGGGAGCGAAACCAGCTCGCCTCCGAGGAGCGTGACGATGGACGCAACGCCGAGAGCACGGGCCGCCCGGACGGCGACGAAGCCCGGCTCGTCGGCCCAGAAGGCGTGGAGGACGTCGAACGACTCGCGGGCATGCTCGCGGCGAATCGCGGCGATGGCCCTCATGAGGAGAGGCAACCGTGCGAGCCCGCGGGCGCCGGCACCCCCGAAAGCCTCGACGGTCGAGGAATAGATTGGATAACGAGCCCGTCGGTGCGGATAGCGGAGCGCGAAGACCCGGACGCGGTGGTCCTTCCCCAGATCCCGGACCAGGCTCAGCAGAGCGGGGATGCACCAGTCGCTCTCGCTGGCGCTGAATCCCGGGACCACGATTCCGATCTTCATGGCGACGCCTGCGCCAGTCGTGGAACGTGCCACGCTTTGCGAAAGCTGCTGAAAATGCGAAAAGCGGGGAAGAGTGTCACCGTGGTGAGCCCCAGAAAGCCCAGGATGATCCCGAGAGCTCCGAACGAACGGCCGAGAAGCGAAAGGAGGGGGACCGCGGCGAGGGCCTCGAGGACCGAGAGCAGCGCGAAGGGCTCCGCTTTGTGCGCCCGCAGGTAGCTTCCCATCGCGAAGCGAACCTGCTGGAGCACGAGGGCCGAAAGGAAGAGAGACGTCTCGAGCGTCGGGAGGAAGCGGGACGCGAGCTCGAGGTCGAGCCTTCGGGCGGCGGCGAGAAGCGACAGAAAAGCTCCCGCCCCCGCGGCCGAGACCAGGACGGAGGAAACGGTCGCGCGCCGGAAGAGCGCGTCCATCGCGGAATAGTCCTTGCCGGCGGCGAGGATCGCGAGCCTGGGGACCTTGGTCGCCATGACGGCGAAAGCCGCGGACGAAATTGCCGTGGCCGCCGCCGCCGTCATTCCCATTCGTCCTGCGAGCTCCGGACCGTGGAAGGCGAAGAGCACGGGAGTAAAGAGCGAGTAGAGGAGATACCCGGAGAGCCAGCTCAGGGCGAACTTCCACTGCAGGGGCCAGAGCTCGCTCCGGTAGGAAACGACCTCGCCGTCGGCGGAACGGGTCCAGAGGCGGCGAGCGAGCCCGAGGGCGGCGCGGCCGAGGCCGAAGACGCCGGTGAGGAACGAGACGATTCGGGTGACGGCGATGGTGAAGAGTCCGCCGCCGAAGGCAATCGCGAGAAACCCCGCGATGCGGCTCGCGAGACCCTGGGCCAGGCGGACGCCATGGACCTTCTCGACCTGGTTCGCCCCCTCGAGGAGCGAGACCACGGGCGTGAGCAGGATGGAGAATGCCGTCGCCGCGACCGCGACCCACCAGGCGAGCTGCCAGGGGATCGCACTCTCCTGGGAGAACGCCCGGAAGTAGACGCTCCCCGCGATCCCGAGACCGGCTCCGAGAAGGAGAGCGACGCCTCCGTACCAGCGAACCGCGAACCGGAAGAGGCCCGCGAGGCGGGAGAGCGACCGCTCGCGCTCGTTCGCGTCCGCGGAGGTGGTCCTCGCCCACTCGTGGCTCACGAACTGCTGGAGGAGCTCTCCGAACCCGAGCTCGACGAACGTCTGGAGCGTGAGGAGGCTCAGGAACGTGAAGTAGTACCCCTGGATCTCGGGGGTGAAGAACGCCGCCACCAGAACCGCGGTGAGAAGGCCGGAGGCGCTGCCCCACAAGCGGTTCGCCATCGCGTAAACCGTCGCGCGCTCGATCATGATCGCGTCCCCTTCATGAGCCGCATCGCGAGCTCCGCGACTTCCCGCGGGTCCCGGCGGGTGAGGCACCGGACGTCGCCGAATCGGCACTCCGCCTCCATGCAGAAGCGGCAGTCGAGGTCGGAGGAATCGAGACAGAGCGCGCGCTCCCCGAGAGGACGCGACCAGTCGCCGCGGCTCGAGCCGAAGAGCGCGAGCGTCGGTACTCCCGAGACCCAGCTCATGTGCATCAGCCCGGAGTCCTCGGAGAGCACCAGGTCGGCATTGCGCACCATTTGAAAGGCCTCATCGGCTGTCGTGCGCCCTACGAGAATCGAGGAGACCCGCCCCGAGCTCCGCGCGCAGGTACTCCGCCTTGGGACGCAGTCCGGGAAGACCGAGGACGAGGAACTTCACCGGACGGGAGTCCATTTCCTGAAACGCGCGCGCGAATCGGACGTAGCTCGCGAGAGGCCAGTTGCGCGAGGGAAACGCCCCCGCGGGATTCAGGATCACGAGACGATCCTCCGGAGCGAGACCCGCGCTCCGAAGGAGAGTGAACGCCGCGGTCTCGTCGCGCGGCCGAAGATCGGTGTCGATGCCCACGGGACCGAGACCGGACTCTTCGATGGCCAGGCGGGTGCGCTCCCCCGCGGGAAGCGGGCTCGCCTTGTCGAAGAGGCACCGTCTCTCGGGGCGAAGGGCGAGCGTCACGAAGCGGCTCAACTCGTTGTTCTGGAGATCCAGCACCGTGTCGTAGCCGCGCGTGAGAAGCCGCGGAAGGAGGGTCGCGGTCGAGAGGCACTGGCGCTTGAAGCTCCTGGCGCCGCCGACGGCGAAGACCCGCGAGAAGAGCTCGAGGCTCCGCGGAATGGGCGCGGTCTCTTCGAGGGTCAGGAGATCCAGCTCCGCTCCGGGACGCAGACGTTTCAGCGAGTTGAGATAGGGGAGGGTGATGACGACGTCCCCCGTCGCCTGGAGACGGATCGCGAGGATCCTGAGGGTCACGCTCATGGGGAAGCCTCTCCGCGAATCACGGCGGAGGAGGCGCCGAGAAGGAGGAACACCGCGAGGTAAATCGGTGTGAACGCCAGGAGGTAGTCGAACAGCCCATGGACCAGAAAACCTACGAGGCTCGCGGCCAGCGTCGAAGCCTCGAGAGGGTAGGGGCCCGTCGCCGCGCGCTCCCGGAGGCCGGAGAGGGCTCTCGCAACGAGCAGGCCGAAGGCGAGAAACCCCGCGAGGCCCACGGTGGCGAGGAGCTCCAGGTAGAGGCTGTTCGAAAAGATGCGCGAGTCCCAGACGGTGTGGCCGGAGACGGGTCCGTAGAGCCAGCGAAAGTTGTCGGGACCGGCTCCGAGGAGCGGATGAGCTCGGAACAGGGAGAAAGCGATGGCCCACAGCTCCGCCCTTCCCGGCCGCCAGGATCTTCTCGGCGATGGCGCGGCGGATATCGTGCGGGGCGGTGCGGAACGCATCGGCGACACCGCCCACCACGACGTTCACCGGCACACCGAGCCCGACCTTGTCCGAGAACCAGGTGGTGTGCTCGTGAACCATGTCCCAGATGAGGACGTAGCTTCCGGGCTCCGCGGGAGCCCGCACGGTGGCGGCGACGTCGAGAGTCTCACCGGGTCTCAGGGGATCGTCGAGGAGCGTGCGCTCCCCCTCGAGCGCCAGAGGCCGGACGACCGAGTCCCCGGAGAGCCGGAACCAGCGGTAGGAAAGGTGAAACGGTTTCTTGCCCTTCGATCCCCAGGTGAGTTTTCCCACGTTCGAGACTCGCACCCCGGTCTTCGCCAGCTCCCGGGGCTCGAGCTCGAGGGTCGTGCTGCGGGGCTCGATGCGGGCCTCGTACCAGCTCCGGTCCCCCTCGCTCGCCGCGCGCCATCGGAAGCTCGGCTCGACGGCGAAGAATGCCGCGACGACGAGGAGGAGCGCCGCCTCGAGCCGTAGAAGGAAACGCGATCGAACGAGCCACCAGAGTGCCGCGCACGAGGCGGCGGCGCCGAGAAGCGCGCCGCGGGAATACGTCAGCAGAATCGCCGCGACGATGCCGAAGGTAGCGAGGGCCGCGATCGCCCGGCTGCGCTCGCGGAACGTGAAGTAGAGCGTCGGCGCGAGCGCGAGCACCAGGAATCCGCCGGCGGTGTTGGGATAGGCGAACGTCGCCGCGGCCCGGGAGCGGCCTCCCACCTCGAACGCGTGCTCGCGAAAGGGAGCGACGAGCGGTTCCTCGAAAGACCAGGGACCGGCCTCGATGAGGGCGATCGCCGCCGTGAGCGCTCCCGCGAGAGCGAGGCCCGAGAACAGGAGCGAGAAGCGGGGAGCGACCGCGAGAGCCAGAGACGCGACGAGGAACGCGGCCCCCGCCGCTCCCATCCGGGCGGTGAACTTCAGCGGAAGGACGAAAGATCCCTCGACGAAAAGGGCGGAGACCAGAAACGAAGCGAAGAACAGAGCGAGAGGAAGAGCGAGCGGGATCCGGAGGCTCGGGCGGCGGGAAAGGGTCGCCGCGGCGGAGGCTCCGAGAAGGACGAAAGCCGAGACCTCGAGCTGGCTCAGCTGGAGCCCGAGGACCCTCGCGAGCGGAGCCAGAGGCTCGAACGGGAGCAGCAGCATCAAGACTGCGAGCGGCACCACCGGATGCACTAGCCCTTCTCCAGGGCGAAGAGCGGAAATCCAGCCGGTGGGGGGAGGGACCGCAATCGACAATAGACCCGCCGGAGCCGACGCGGAGCTCCTTCGAACGGTTTCAGGACCTCCACCCGGAACCCGATCGCAACGGACAGCGCGACGAAGTCTCGCTCCACCAGAAAGCCTGCGGTCGAGGCGGTGTCGGAGATGCCGAGCGCGCGGTGACGCTCCTGGCGGCGGCGCACCATTTCCCGCCCCGGCTCGGGCGAGTCATAGACGGGGCTGTCGAGCACGAGGAACAGGCCACCCGGCCTGAGGACGCGGTGCGCCTCTCTGACCGCGTCTCCGATTCCTGCGGCGTAGTGGATCGAGCCGTTCGCCACGACCAGATCGAACTGCGCGTCCTCGAGGGGCAGATCTTCCATCTCGGCGAGAGCGCGGGTGAGCCGGTCGCCGTGAGCCACGCCCGGTCGAGCGTATCGCGACACGGCGCCGAGACCGTCTTCCTCGTCGAGAGAGATGTCGGACGCGAGCACGTAATGCCCGGCCTGCGCCATGCGCCACGAGAACCAGGCGTTGCCGGCCCCGACCTCCAGGACGCGAAGCGCGAGCTTGTCCCACTCGTCCGCCTGCTTCACTTCGGGAAATCGACGGGCGATTGCCCGAAGCCCTACACGATAGCTGCGAGCGCGGATCTTCCAGACGGCGCGGTGGCGGCCCTCGACGAGGAAGGGAAGGCTGCGGTAATAATCGGCGGCGCCTCCCCAGCCCTCGATTCTCCGGATTCTGCGATAGGCGTCGAGAAAAGCCGCCTTGGCGGCGACTCTCTCCGCCCGCATGAGCGGAAGCACTCCCTCGATTCCGGCGATGCGCCGGCCCTCCGCGGGGCAGAGGAGATCGCTTCCGGCGGAGAACGCCTTCGAGCCGCACTCGGGGCAGCGGAATCGAAACCGATCGGAGCCCGCTTCCCGAGACAGCGGAAGAGCGCCGATCCCGGAGGGGGCGTCAATATGGAGAGACATGACTCGGCTCTTTCGCGGTCTCCTCGGCATCCTGCGCCGGTGCCTCCCCCGAACGCTGGAGCAGGGCTTCGATTCTTCCGGAGAGATCCGCCCCGTGATCCTTGAAGTGAAGCTTGAGGATGCCCGGTTCGAGCTTGACCGCCGCACCGAGACCGCAGGAGCGTAGCCGCCGCCGCAGGTAGGACCCGAGGATGAGTCGAGAGATGCGCTCCAGCAGAAACCCTCCTCCGAACGAGAGGACCGCCTCCCAGAAGAACGAGCCGCTCCGAGGCTCCTGCGCCCTTGAGGGAACGAGCGAGCGGTACCGCTCCCAGAAGTTCGGAAAGAACGAGGCACCCCATTCGTTCGCCCGAACGAGGCGATAGAAGACCCCGCTCCCCGAAAGAGGCTTGAGAGAAACGATCTGGCTCGCGGTGAAGGCGTCGCGCTCGGAGAGCGCGAGCCGGTCCTCCGAGAGGAAATAGTTGAGGCAGATGGTGCGCCGCCGCCCCAGAAGCTTCATCGTGATGAAGAGCAGGAAGGCCACGGACCAGGTCCGCTCCCCCGCCGTGACCACGAAGAGGTCGACGTCTCCGTCGCGGGAGTTCTCGTGGGCGGTCGCGCCGGAGAACGCCACCATGCGCACGAAAGGCGTGCGGCGCACGAGGTCGATGGCGAGCTCCTCGCGAGCCAGGAGATCGCGGGTCAGGAGGGCGGCCTTGCGACGGGCCTCGATCGAGCTCCTTCGCCCTTTGAGGAAATGATAGGGAAGCTCCGCTTCCACGCTCTCGCGGATCAGGGGATGGTGGCGGAGGAGCCTCGACACCTCGCTCCGGGAAAGGGACACTCCCATGAGAGAGCGATGGATCTCGCTGAGGGTCATCGGATACTCGAAGACGGCACCGTAGGCGATTGTATCCACCACCGCGCGCGCCTCTCGAAAGCCGGACTCGAGGTCCGAGGGCACGGACCGCCTGGAAAGCCCGGTAAGCCCGTTAAGAACGCTCCGTGACCGCGGCGTCGTCCGCTCCAGAGCCTCCTCGTAGACCTGGAGGGTCTCGCGGGTGCTGCGCTCCCAGGAGAACGAGCTGGCTCTCGTGAGACCCGCGTGGCGCAGCCGCTCGCGCTCGCCCTCGTCTCCCATGGCTCGGTCCATGGCCTCGGCGAGGGCGGTAGTGTCGTGCGGGTCCACCAGGAGCGCCGCGCCGTCCGCGATCTCGGCGAGAGACGAGGTATTCGAGGTGAGGACGGGAGCCCCGCAGGCCATGGCCTCGATGACGGGGAAGCCGAAACCCTCGTAGAGAGAGGGGTAGACGAAGAGGTCGGCGTTCGAGTAGAGCGCCGCCAGGTCCTCCTCGGCCACGTATCCCAGACGCGCGATCCGTTCGCGGTTCTCGATCCGGTCGAGCTTTTGCAGGAGATCCTTCGACCGCCACCCGAGATCCCCGGCGAGATAGAAGGAGTGCTCCGGATACCGGGACGAGACGCGGGAGAACGCCGTCATCGCCCGCGTCAGGTTCTTCCTCGGCTCGAGGGTGCCGACGTAGAGAAGGTACGGCGTCCGGACCCCGTATCGCCTCTCGATGCGCTCGAGGCTTTCGCGATCCCGCCGGGGGCGGAACTGGCCGTCGGGGGCGTGGGGAATGGCCCGAATCTTCGCCTCGGGAATCGAGAACAGGCGTGAGAGGTCCCGCTTGGCGGATTGCGACGGCGTGATGATGAGCCGCGCGCCCCTCGCGATCTCGGGGGAGAGCGTCCGGGTCAGAAGGCGCTTCCTCCACGTATGGCACTCGGGAAGGAGCTCGAGCGTCATATCGTGGAACGTCACCACGTAAGGGGAGCTCGTGAAGTACGGACCGAGGAAATTCGTGAAATGGCAGAGGTCGGGCCGGAGCCGGTCGAGGAGGAAAGGCAGCACCGCCTGCATCCACACCGCGCGCAGCGGAAAGCGGCCTTCGTCGACGAGCCGGCACCGCGGAATCGGGGTGAAATCGAGCTCCCGGTTCGAGAGGACCAGGACCTCGTCGATGGGGTTGTCGTCGCCGCCGACGGCGGTGAGCCGCTCGAGGAGCCGCGCGCTGTAGTAGCCGACACCGGTCTTGTTCCCCCGGATGGTCGTGGCGTCGAAGGCTAGGAGCATGAGGACACTTCCTCACGGGGCTGTCGGGGCTCTCGGGGAGCGCGGCGGCGCGAGAGGAGCGAGAGCCCCAGGAGGTCGGCCGAGGACGAGAGGCTCACCAGCAGGAGACTCCACTCGGCGGCGAGGACGGCGAAGGCCGCGCCGGAGGCACCCCATCGGGGAACGAGGACGACGTCGAGAGAGACGCCGACCAGGAGGCGTACGGCGATGGACATCACCAGACGCCGGCTGCGGCCGGAAGCCACGAGCAGGTGAGTGGTGAGGGCGTTGGCGAATACGGCGACGAGGGCGATGCCGAGAATGGAGAGGGGTTGGGCCGCGCCGCCGAATCCCTCTCCATAGACGACGTTCAGGATCGGGCCGGCGGCGGCCGTGAACGCGAGGGCGATCGGGGCCGACACGAGCGTGAGAAGACCGAGCGCGGAGCGGGCCAGGTTTTCGAATCCTTTCTGTCCGAATCTCGCCGCGAGCCAGGGGAACGTTCCCGCGGCGAGTCCGCCGGAAACGACGAACGTGGCTTCGAAGAGGCGGAACGCGCTCTGGAAGAAGCCGGCTTCCGAAGCCCCGGCGACGGCGGCCACGATGAAAAGATCCGCTCGCAGATAGAAGAGCGTCATGGCGCTCACCAGCCCGAGGGGAAGCGCCTCTTTCATCAAGCGTCCCGCTTCGCTTCCGGCGCGCGGCTTCAGTTCGGTTCTGGCGAGAAAAGCGATGGCGAGGGCCAGCGCCGGAAGAGCCGAGAGAGCGAGCGCCCCCGCGAGCGTCTCGAGATCGGAGCTCCGGGATAGAGCCCCGGAGGCGGCGGCGAGGGAGGTGAATCGGAGTAGGGTGAGCACCAGGCCCTCCCGGGCGATCCCCCGGCGGCTCCTCAGCGTGACTCCGAAAAACTCGACCCAGGAGCCGAGGAGATGAGCGGCGAGGAGCAGCACGAGGAGAGGCTTCTCCGCGGACAAAGCTCCCGTCCCGAACGCGGACAGCGTGAGCACCAGCACCGCCGCGGTGAGGGCTCCCTTCGCGAGGACCGCGCTCCAGAACACGCCCGGCTCGAACGAGCGCGAAAGAGATCGGAGGCTGACCAGGTGGAGTCCGAGGTCGGTCGCCTGCGAGACCATCCAGGCGGAGTACCAGTACACCGCGTAGGTCCCGAAAGCCTCGGGGCCGAGCCGTCGCGCCACCAGGATGGAGAGGGCGAAGCTCAGAACGCGCGAGCCCAGGTCCCACGAGAGCTTTCCCGCTCCCGCGGAGAGCGCGGGTCGGAGGACAGCTCCCGTGGTTTCGCCCGCGCCCTTCTCTCCCGCTTCGGTCATCGGAATGCGGAAAAGCAATTCATGTGCCCCGCCCGGCCCGCGGGAAACATGGTCTTTTCGACCCCCTGCTGTGTCCCAGGTTACACCGAGCGTAAGGAAGCTTACGAATTAAGGAAGCGCCGGATTTCTCCTTCGAGACCTGGATTCGACTTCGATCCGCGCCGAAAGAAACCCCGCCAGGTGTTTCACCGAACGGGCGACGCTTCCCGGGTGCGGAAATCGCGAGAGCTCGCGGCGCAGTCGAAAGTCGCTGTGCACCAGTCGGTAGAGCGCCCGGTAGAACCCCGGGGGGTAGGTGCCCCGGAACATCAGGTCGAGGTCGTCGCTGTCGGTCCAGTTCGTCTTCTCGCGGAGGTCCTTCTGGACCCTCTCGTGGAAGGGCGTTCCCGGCAGGGGATAGCTGACCGAGATCCCGATGTCGTCGGGTCTCGCGGTCCGCACCATGGCGAGCGTCTTCTCTATGTCGCTCCACTCCTCGCCGGGATATCCGAACTGGAGGAAGAACGAGACGCGGATGCCGCGCTCCCGCAAGAGGCGGGTCGCGCGAAAGATCTGCTCGACCCGGATTCCCTTCTCCATGGCGTCGAGGACTTTCTGGGAGCCGCTCTCCGCGCCCATCCACACGTTCTCGCAGCCGGCGCGCGCGAGGGCGGAGGCCACGTTCTCGTCGATGAGGTCCGCGCGGGCCTGGATCTTGAACCGCGTCCGGGCGCCGCGGCTCTCGACCTCGGAGGCGAAGGCCTCGACCCAGCCGGGCTTGAGCCCGAAGATATCGTCCGCGAACCAGACGTGATCGGCGCGGACCATGCGAAGGACGAAGGAAAGCTCCTCGGCGACGCTCGCGGGAGAGCGCGACTGGTACCGCTGTCCGTAGACGGGCTTCGCGCACCAGTTGCAATGGTAGGGACAACCGCGGGTGGTCACCAGGTTCACCGAGAAGTAGTCGTGCCGCTCGAGCCAGGCGCTCCGGTATCGTTCCACGTCCACCAGGTCCCAGGCCGGGAACGGAAGACCGTCGAGATCGCGAAGGAGCGGCCGGGGGGCGGTCCTGACCAGCCTTCCCTCCGCGAGAAAGGCGATACCCGGGATGCCGGCGAGATCCGAGCCCCTCCCCCGCGCGAGCTCCGACAGCGTCTCCTCGCCCTCGCCCACGATCGCCGCGTCGATGGGCTCGCGGAGGTATTCCTCCAGGCGGTCGGTGGCATCGGAGCCGTGGACCACGACGAACGCGCCCGCCGCTTTCGCGAGCCGCGCCTTCTCGAAGGCCGCCTCCCGCATGTTGGTGAGGCACATCTTCGAGAGGTAGTTGAAGTCGTCCTCGTACAGGGCGACGATCTCGGGCCGGAAGCGATCGAGATTCTCGGCGGAACTCCGCCGTTCCCCGCGCGAGCATCGAGTCGGAGAGCGCGACCTCGTGGCCGTCTTTGCGCAGGCGAGAGGCGGCGTAGAGCGTCCCGAGAGGCGGGTAGGGCTCGCGGTTCGCCGCCTGCTTGGGGTCCAGCTCGAGCTGGTACGAGGGCGAGAGCAAGACTCTCATGAGCGGAGAGCCATCGTAGCATGGGCGGGCGAAGGCTATACTCATCGGCATGGACCCCCGGCTTGCTCTCTCGGCGCGGACCGTCGGCCTTCTCCTCGGGGTCGCGGTGGCTGCGGGTGCGCAGGAGCCGGAGCGCGAGGAAAGTCCCTTCCGCTACGGGGGTGAGGTGGCGGCCAATCTCGCTCCCGTCGATCCGGGCTACTTCAACCATACCGACTACGGGGACGACAGCCTCAGGCTCTTCCGGCTAAATCTGGCGCTGGAGCTTCGCCCTTCGGAGAAGCTCTCGCTCCTCGCGGATATCCGCAGCGACAATCTCGACGCTCCGAAGCCGTACGCGCTCTACCTGCGCCTTCGCCCCTGGCGGGAGCACGCCTTCGCGGTCCAGGTCGGAAGGGTGCCTCCGGTCTTCGGGGCGTTTCTTCGCAGGCAGTACGAGTACGACAATCCGCTCATCGGCTATCCCATCCCCTATCAGTATCCAACGGTGCTTCGTCCCGACTCGGCTCCTGCGAGTCTGGACCAGCTGCTCCTCTGGCGCGGCTACGGCGCGAGAGTGAGGTATCCCATCGGGGATACTTCCGTCGCGTCCGGTCTCGCCCAGGTAAACCCGATCCGTTGGGACACCGGGGTTTCGGTGAACCTCGGATCCGATCCCGTCGGTATCGCTTTCGCTTTCACCCAGGGCACGATCTCCTCTCCGCGCGTCGACGACGACAACGGGGGCAAACAGTTTGCGGCGCGGCTCGGATTGCGGCCGGCGTTCGGCTTCGAGCTCGGAGTGTCGGGGTCTCGAGGCGACTACGTTTCCGACGAAGTGATGGCGCTCCTCGAAGGGAATCGCAGCTCCGATCAGACGGCGTTCGGCGTCGATAGCGAGCTCGCCCGCGGTCCCTGGATCGTGAGAGGAGAGGTGATCTGGTGCTCCTGGGGCGCCCCGTCCCTCACGACCGGCCCGCTCGCGACCCTCGGCTTCACGGCGGAGGGCCGCTACAAGGCCGCCCCCGGCCTCTATTTCGCGGCGCGGGTCTCGGGCTTGCGGTTCGAGAGCATCTCCTCTCCCGAGGGTTTCGTGACCTGGGATTCTCCCGTGACTCGCTTCGAAGGCGGAGTCGGCTACAGCTTCCACCGGAACGTCCTGGGGAAGCTCGCGCTCCAGTACAACACCCGGGACGCGACGAGAGTCGAAAACCGATGGATCCCGGCCGTGCAGATCCTCTTCTGGTTTTGATGAATGAGGCTCCTGATCCTGGCTCTGAGTCTTCCCCTCCTGACTTCCGTCGAAGAGGACGAAGCGCCGGGGTCGATTGCCGGCCGGGTCGAGGTCCGGCTTCCCTCGAGTCCTCCGCGCTCGCGGCCTTCGGTGCGGGGGATGGAGGGCCCTGCCCGGCGGGGAGTTCCCGACCGGCGTCAGAGCGTCGTCTATCTGGCGACGGCGCCCCAGGGAGCGTTCGAGGAGCGTCGCCGGGAACAGGCGGTGCTCGACCAGCGGCAGGAGACGTTCGTTCCCTACGTACTTCCGGTCCTGGTGGGAACGACCGTGTCGTTTCCCAACAGCGACCCCTTCTTCCACAACGTCTTTTCCCTCTCGAAGACCGCGCGGTTCGACCTCGGGCGCTACCCCATGGGCCGTTCGAAATCGGTGCGATTCGACCACCCCGGCATCGTTCGCGTGTTCTGCGAGATCCATTCCCACATGAGCGCTTTCATCCTGGTGCTCTCCCACCGGTACTTCGCTGCCACCGGGATCGATGGCCGCTACCGGATCGAGAGAGTCCCGCCGGGAGAGTACGACGTCGTGGTCTGGACCGACGGCGAGGAGAGGAGCCGGAAGAGAGTCCGGGTCGGTTCCGAGACCACGACGGAGCTCGATTTCGTGGTCGCGCCCTGATGGGAGTCGAGCGATGAACGCCATGTCCTCTCTCAAGAGCCGGGTGTTTCTCGCCTGCGCTTTCGTCGCGATTCTCTCCATCGCCGTGGGCACGAGCTTCGTCACCGTCCGCGTCTCGCGCGAGGCCCAGGCGGAGCTGGGGCGCGACCTCCAGGAGTCGGCGCAGCTCCTCGACGAGTACTACCGGCAACGATACGAGACGCTGGTTCTTCTCGGCTGGCTCGTCGCCGATCTCCCGAAGCTCAAAGCGGCGGTTGCGACCGGCGATGGGCCGACGGTCCAACCCATCGCTCTCGACTATCAGAAGCGGCTCGGCTCCGACATTCTGGTCGTGGCGGACGACGAGGGGCGCGTCCTCGCGTCGCTCGGCTCGGAGGGGCCTTTCCCCCTGGGAGAGGCGCTCGATCGAGCGCGGCGCGGCGAGTCGTCTATCTACCTCGCCGAGACGGGCGAAGGCGTGCTGCGGATCGCGACTCTCCCCATCGTCGTCGGTCCGGAGCCGCCCGAGGTGCTCGGGACCCTGAGCGTCGGGTTCTTCCTCGACGACGAGCTCGCGCGCGATCTCGGGGCGATTACCCGGTGCGAGGTGGTTCTCGTCGCCCGGGGCCGTGTCGTGGCCTCCTCGATTCCCCTCGACGACGCCGAGGTTCGAGTGCTCTCCGCGCAGTCCGAGGGTAGCGTTTCGATCGGCGAAGAGGACTACGTGTTCCTCGGACGGGCGCTCTCGGCTCCCGAGGCCGGGGAGGGCTTCCAGGCGGTGCTCCTGCGCTCTACGAGCGAGAGGCTGTCGTTTCTGCGCACGTTTCAAGAGGGACTTCTGCTCTCGGCGCTCTTCGGCGTGCTCCTCGCGATCGTCTTGAGCTACGCCGTGGCCCGTACCGTGACCCGTCCGCTCGCCGCGATTACCCAGACCATGCGGGAGATGACGACTACCGGAGACCTGGCGCGCAAGATCGAGCTCTCCGGACCTCTGGTCGACGGAGACGCCACTGTGCTCGCCCGGGCCTTCAACCGTCTGACCGATTCCATCGCCCGTTTCCAGCGAGAGTCCGCTTCGAAGGAGAAGCTCTCGGCCCTGGGCCGCATGTCGACGGTCATCGCCCACGAGATCCGAAATCCCCTGATGATCATCAAAACCTCTCTCCGGAGCTTCCGGCGCCGGGAGCTCTCGGCCGCGGACGTTCGCGAGGCCGCGGACGACATCGATCACGAGGTCGATCGGTTGAACCGCATCGTCGGGGACGTTCTGGATTTCGCCCGGCCGATCGAGCTCGAGCTCCGGCCGACGGACATCAACGCCGTCTGCCGAAGCGCCGTCGAGGCGGTCCTCGTGGGAGAGGGCTCGCCCGCGCTCGAGCTGAGGCTGGATGCGACGCTTCCCGAGGTCCTGACCGACGGAGAGCGCCTGAGGACCGCTCTCCTGAACATCCTGGCCAACGCCAAGGAAGCGGTGGGCGCGGCAGGGAACGGAGATCACGAGGGATACGAGATCACCCTCGAGACGAGACGGAGCGGGGAGGGGAAGATCGGGATCGTGGTTCGCGACCGAGGGGTGGGAATTCCGCCCGAGGACCTCTCCAAGATCTTCGAGCCCTATTTCACGGGCAAGCGTACGGGGACCGGCCTCGGTCTCGCCATCACCAAGAACATCGTGGAATCTCTTGGCGGCACGGTCACCGCCGAGAGTCGGCCGTCGCAGGGGACGGAGATCCGGATCGAGCTCTTCCCGCGAGCCCCGATCGAGCCCCGGAAAGCGGCGGCGGAGGCGGGAGTCCGGAGGTGACGGTGAGGGGCGCGATCCTGCTCGTCGACGATGAGGAGCGAATCTTGAAGACCCTCGGACGCGCGCTTCGCGACGAGGGGCACGACGTGTACGTGACCTCGAGCGCGAACAAGGCGCAGGCGCTCCTTTCGGAGCGGAGCTTCGACCTGCTGGTGGTGGACAACCGCATGCCCGAAGTCTCGGGCCTGGACCTCATCCGGGAGCTTTCCAGGTCCTCGCCGGAGAGCGAGCGGCCCGAGGTCCTCATGATGACCGCGCACGCGACCGTCGAGAGCGCCATCGAAGCGATGAAGCTCGGGGCCTTCGACTACCTCCAGAAACCGTTCGAAGTGGAAGAGCTCCTGGTCGTCGTGGGCAAAGCCCTTTCCCATCGGAGGCTCCGAAGCGAGCATCGATATCTCCTGAGCGAGCGGAAGACCGAGTTCAACGACTACGGGATCGTCGGCGCCAGCGCACCCATCCGGGAGGTGATCGAGAAGCTGGAGCAGGTCGCGCGGTCCAAGAGCACGGTCTTGATCCGAGGGGAGACCGGCACGGGAAAGGAGCTCGCCGCCCGGGCCATCCACGACCGGAGCGCTGAACGGGAGAAGCCGCTCATCAAGGTGAACTGCGCCGCGATTCCCGAGAACCTCCTGGAGTCGGAGCTCTTCGGCCACGTGAAGGGCGCGTTCACCCATGCGACCTCCAACAAGAAGGGGAGGTTCTCGCTCGCGCACGGGAGCAGCATCTTCCTCGACGAGATCGGGACCATGAGCACTGCAATCCAGGCGAAGCTCCTCCGGGTCCTTCAGGAGCGGGAGTTCGAGCCCCTGGGCTCGGAGCGCACGGAGAAGGTGGACCTTCGGGTCATCGCCGCGACCAACCGGGACCTGGCGAAGATGATGTCCTCGGGCGAGTTTCAGGAGGACCTTTTCTACCGACTGAGCGTGATCCCGATAGAGCTTCCTCCGCTTCGAGCGCGGCGGGAGGACATACCCGCCCTCGTCTCCCATTTCGTCGCCAAGCACCGGAGGCGCGCGGGAAAGTGCGTCGAGAAAGTGACGGACGAGGCTCTGGCGGCGCTCTCGGCGTACGACTGGCCTGGAAACGTGCGCGAGCTCGAGAATGCCATCGAAAGGGCGGTGGTCCTCTCCCGCTCGCCGATCATCGGTCTCGCCGAGCTCTCGCTCCCCACGGCCGTTGCCGCCAAGCCGGATGGCCTCCCCTCGACGAGCCTCCGGGACAACGTGGACTGGGTGGAGCGCGAGACCATCCGCCGCGCCCTCGAGAGGTCGAAGGGGGTGAAGAAGCTCGCGGCGGAGAGCATGGGAATCAGCCAGCGGGCGCTGAGCTATTACCTCAAGAAGTTCCAGCTCGGATAGCCCAAAAAAACTGCAACGTTTTCTGCGGACTTTACGTCTCTTGCTGCGGGAGGAAAGTCCCATGACTGTTGCCGCCTTGCGTCTCCAGATCGCCGCCGCCGTCACCCTGGTCCCGTTGGCCCTCGGGGCCGAAGAGGGCTCTTTCGATCGGACGCTTTCCGTCACCGGCCCCGTTCAGCTCGAGGTCGGTACGGGCTCGGGAAGCCATCGACGTCACCGCGGGCGCCTCCGGATCCGTCCAGATCCACGGGGTCGTTCGGGCTCGCTCCGGGTTGTTCTCGGGAAACGACGCCGAGAAGGTGCGCCGCATCGAAGAGAATCCCCCCATCGAGCAGGAGGGAAACGTCATCCGGGTCGGCGGGCAAGCGACCGACGACGACAGCCTCTATGAGGGCGTCAGCATCAGCTACCGCATCCTCGTTCCCGCGGAAACGGCGCTGGTCTCGAAGAGCGGCTCCGGAAGCCAGACGCTGGGAGACCTCGCGGGGCCCGTGGAGGCTGCGTCGGGGTCGGGGTCGCTGACCATAGGAACGATCGGAGGCGACGTCCGGGCCCGCGCCGGCTCAGGGAGCATCCGTATCGACGGCGTCGGGGGCAATTTGCAGGTGAAAACCGGCAGCGGATCCATCGACGCCTTCGCGGTTCGGGGGGCGATCATCGCTTCCGCCGGAAGCGGAAGAATCGAGCTGGAGCAGACTGGCGAAGGGGACGTGAGCGTCAACTCGGGATCGGGCGGCGTCCGGGTGCGAGGCGTCCGCGGCGGGCTCAGCATCTCGACCTCGAGTGGTTCGATCCGGGCTCAGGGCGAGCTGGTGCGCGACTGGAGACTCGAGGCCTCCTCCGGCGGGATCACCGTGGAGCTCCCCCCCGAGGCTTCGTTCGAGCTCGACGCGCACACCAGCTCGGGGAACATCGATTCGGAGCGCCCGGTCTCGGTGACCGGGCGCATCTCGAGGAAGGCCCTTCGCGGCGCCGTGGGAAGCGGCGGCCCGAGGCTCGATATCGAGACCAGCTCGGGCTCGATCGTGATTCGTTAGCAGCGGACGACTGCCAGCCGGCCCGCCCGCCGCCCGAGAGCCGCGCTCGCGGCTTTGCCGAACGCAGTTAAAACGGTGCCATCGCCGGCGACGGGCGTAAGGAGCCCGCCATTCGGATGCTTACCGGTGGGAACGAATCCCGTCCAATTGTCGTTGACGCAGAGACTCGGTGCACCATCGCACCTGCCGAGCCGAAACAACAGGTCCCTCTTCGCTTCTGATCCAGATATTCCGACCTTCGTAATTTCCACCTCCATCTTCCCCTCGACTTTACGTCCTGTCGCTGTCGACCTTTACAAAGACAAATCCTCGCGTCATGATTTCGTAATGGGGTTCCACACAATTACAAGTTATGCAACGGGGGCGCAGCGGGGCGGCGTCGCCTGAGCTGCGAAGCCAATCGATGGCGGATGCGACGCAATGCTCGACATAGTCCTAGGCCCCGGTTCGATATCTCCGATCACCGCAGAGGAACGTCGCGGTCTTCGTCGAATTCGTATGAAGCGGGGTCTGGTCCTGGTCCTTTTCTTTTCATTCCTGCCCGTTGCCTACCTTGCATCGTTCGTACCAGGGCTTGACGCCCTCTTAGCCGGAATCTGGATGATCGCGGGCCTCCTCTCGATTGTCTGGCATAATTTTTCCTCGCCGTGTCCAAGATGTCGCAGTCAGTTCAACATGAGGACGTGGTATTGGGGAAATTTCTGGTCTCAACGCTGCCAGAGCTGTGGCCTACCTTTGCGGCCGCCCGCATCGCCTAGGGAATGACTTGTCTATCATTGCGTTGCATAACTCGCGGTTGGAGTGGACGTGACCCTCTTCGTCAGCAACGGAGTCGAAATGATCGTATGCGCCTTCGTTGAGACCGGTGGTTTACTCCAGGCTGGCCACGCCACTCAATCGCCGTGTTCTGCGGCATTCGGTTGAGGTCGTCATTGCAAACGTTTTCACAGTTCAAGGTCATCGGAGCCCTCGGCAAGCGGAAAACTGAAGGCCGTGTTCGGACCGGGGCGCAGAGTGGAGGATCCGATCCCCTTCACCATCCCGCCCGCAGACGACCGCTACGGCAATCGGCACGTCGTTCAGATCAGTTCGGGTTGGCTTGTCGGCTTTGATGCGGGCGAGTTCGGAGGTGGCCTCTGGTGCTATCCGACAGCGAGCGCCGAGGGCGCGCGGGTACGACCTTCCGCAGACGCCCCCGTGCATCCGCAGGACTACTACAAGGCTGACAACGTCCGTGGATTCGGCCGCGTCAATGGAGAGTTAGTCGTTCTCATGGGCCTTGACCACATGGACGGTCGCTCCGGGCGGGTGTTCCAGGTTAAGCCCGTTGGGCCCGAGATAGTGCTCGTTCCCTGGGCAGTTCTGGACGGTAGCCCAAGCGCCTGGGCCGTCGATGAGCGGTTCCTATTTGTCGTTACCGATTCATCGGTCTATTCGCTCTCGCCTCCAGCCACCGCGACAGTCGTTCATACTTTTTCAGGAGAGCTCGGAGGGCTCTACCCTACGTCGGTCGTGCGGACGGATGATGCGGGAGCTGTACATTGGCGTGCAGGCGTTACGTCATGGCTTGACACGGCTAGCCGAGCAAGAATACCGCGAGCGGTGGTGGGTCCCGGAGACTGTCTGTCACCTCACGGAGTGTTGGATGCCATGACCGATGAAGCGTGGCGCAGCCGCAGAACTTGGCGTTGGAGTGGACGAGGCCCTCTTCGTGAGCTGCGGGTACAAATGACCGACGACGCCTTCGTTGAGTTCGACTTTTTGTTCGGGGCTGGCCACGCCACTCAACGCCATCGTTATTTGGCCTTGAGCCGAACGTCAGGATGTGTGCTGTGGCGAAGGGCTATCGGATAGGACGACACTGGCCGCTGCTCTTTCCGCTCGTTACTGTTGCAATGTCTCTGAGTTTTTGGGCTGCCCCTGGCGCCGAAGTATCACTTTCCGACGTTGTCGTCTTGTTCTTCATCTGGCCTGCCGTCGTGTTGTTTAAGCTTGCAGGGACGCACAACATCGGCACTGCACAGGAGCCTTTCTATGAGCTCACGCCCATTCATTTGTTCGCGATGTTGCTTGGTGTTGTCCTCAGTGTCCTGTTCTGGGGCTGGATTGTGGCGCGGTACCGCGGTCGCCCAGCAAATCGCGCTGGCGCTGTTCCCGAGACCCGACAGTAATGCATCCTAGCTCTGCCGATCCGCGATTCAGCAGAGGGAGCCGACAGCGGCCATCAGGTGTGCTGATCAAGTCCGCTTTCCGCGGTTCCAGGGGCTCAATGAAAGGTCGCGAAGGTAGCCCGCTATCGTGCGGATGGAGCGGACGTGGCCCTCTTCGTCGAGCATGAGAGTCGAATGACCGCTCTCGGCTTCGTTGAGTATCGTGATTTACTCAAGGCTGGCCACGCCGCTGATCCGCGGTGTTAACGGTCCAGCAACTTCCAGGACTGGAGCGCAGAATTGAGCGAGTTCCTGGAAAAGGTACGAGCCCTCGTGGCGCGCGACGAGGTCCAGGTATCGGTTCACGGATACGAGGAGCTCGCGGCGGATGGCATCCCGGTGCGCGATGTCGTCGACGGGCTAAATACTGCAGTCGTGATCGAGGACTACCCCGACTACCCGAAGGGGCCCTGCGCCCTGGTTCTCGAGCAAGATGGCAGGAATCAGCCTATTCATGTAGTCTGGGGTATTCCTGCGGGGCAAGACTCGCCTGCTGTCGTGGTCACAGCCTACCGCCCCGACCCCAGGAAATGGGACGAGACCTGGCAAAAGAGACGGACATGAGCACAAGGTCGACGACAAGACTCGTACGAGAAGGTGATCTCATCGCCGAGGTGGAGGTTAACCTTGTGGAAGCCACAGGCGGCTGGGCACCGTATCTATCGCTGGACGACGCGTACAAACTCGATGACGTGCGAGAGGCTCTCCGGATGGGCGACATCAAACGGGCCTCTCAGCTCTCCGCACGCGTTTATCGTCTAACGCCGGTTGCATAGGGGAATCCGCCAGCAAGTTGAGCAACCGGGAACATAGCTGACAGAACGTCCGGGGACATAGCTAACAGTTTTCCCGGAGGGCAGGAGCCCCAGAAATGCGCTTGTTGGGCTCGTCGAATCGGCCGAGCAGGGTGTCGTAGTAGAGAATGTTCCTGGTCCGACGATTCCTTCGATACCAGCGCTGGATCGAAGCCGCATCACCGGTTACCATCCCGCCCCATGTCGATTCTCCTCCTGCTTCTCGCGGCGGCCGGCGCCGTCGAAGACCCGAACTGGCCTCAGTGGCGCGGGCCTCGCCGCAACGGGGTTTCCACCGAGACGGGGTTGCCTCTCGAATGGAGCGCCACCGAGAACGTCCTCTGGAAGACGGCGATCGAGGGCCGCGGACATTCCTCTCCCGTCGTCTGGGGAGATCGGGCTATTCGTCACGACGGATATCGAGGGGGAAACGATCGAAGGGGCCTCGCCTCCGAAGCACATTCGCGACGGCGAGGTGTACCTCCATCCGGACAGCCAGAGCGGGGATCGGCGCCATACGCTGAAGGTGGTCGCCCTCGACGCCGGGAGCGGCGCCGTTCTCTGGAGCCGGACGGCTCACGACGGCCGGGTGTTCGATAACCGTCACCGGGTGAACACCTACGCTTCCCCGACCGCGGTGGCCGACGGGGAAAGAGTCTATGTCTACTTCGGCTCGGAGGGGTTGCTGGCCTATGACTTCGAGGGAGCGCTCGTCTGGAGCATGGACCTGGGAGACCTCCCGAGCTGGGGACACGGCCAGGGGACGTCGCCCCTTCTCTACGAAGACCTACTCATCCTTCAAGTCGACAAGAACCAGGGCGAGGGCTCGTTCATCGCCGCCTTCGATCGGAAGACGGGACGCGAAGTCTGGAGGACGCCTCGCCGGGAGCGCATCAACTACAGCAGCCCCCTCCTGGTAGAAACGAGGACCCGAGCGGAGCTCGTCACCACGAGCTATGACGTCGTCATCTCCTACGACCCGGCGACGGGCGGTGAGCTCTGGCGGAGCGGGGGTTTCCTGGGAAACGCGGTACCGACCCCCGTCGCCAGCGACACCACGGTGTTCGTGGTCTCCGGTTATCCGGACAAGGTGAGCCGGGCGATCCGCATCCCGCAAACGGAGGCGGAACCTCCGGCGGTTCTGTGGGAGTACCAGAAAGGAAGCGGGTACACGCCTTCCCCGCTCCTGTACGGCGGCTTTCTCTACCTGGTATCGGATAACGGGATGCTCACTTGCCTCGAGCCCGACACCGGGACCGTGGTCTACGAGGGCGGGAGATTTCCCGTGCCGAGCTTCGTTCGCGCTTCTCCCGTCGCATGGGAGGACAAGATTCTCCTCGCGGGGGAAGACGGAGACCTGGTCGTCATCCAGGCGGGTCCGATCCACAAGGTGCTCGCGGTCAACTCGCTGGGAGAGCCGATCATCGCCTCGCCCGCAATCGCCTCCGGCCGGCTCTACCTGCGCGGCGCATCTCACCTGTACGCCGTCGGCGCCCGCGGGCGGTGACCACGCCCGCGGGCCGCGTTTTCCTCTATTTCTGGTTCCGCGTCAAGAGGTCGTAGACCGTACCCGCGACGCCGCCGATGGCGGCCCCGAGCGCGGCGCCCTTCTTGCCTTTGGCGATGGCGCCGATCCCCGCTCCCGCGCCGGCGGAGCCGCCGATGATGAGGGCGCTCTCCTTGATCGAGCGAGAGTCCTTCGTTAGTTCCACCCGGGCCGCGGGGACCGCGGCCGGAGCCGACGGCGATGCGGCGCTCACGACGGAGCGCTCTCGAGCCGTCGCAATACACTTCACCTGGACCGAGGTCCTGCCATCCGCGACGATAGGCTGCAAAACGGCCTCTCGTCCGCTCCCGCAGTCGACCGAAGGGGCTCCGGCGAGAACGCTTTCGAGAGTTTCCTTTTCTGTCCGGTCCTCGGCCGCGGTGCCACGGTAGAAGCTGCCCACGAACAACCCGAGACCGAATACTCCGACGATCCACCCTGCTAGAGTCTTCATGTCGGCCTCCTTCTACTCCCTCTCAGGGCAAACGGAGTGCCAGCGGGGCCACAATGGAAAGACACTGCGGATCAAGAACTTAAGCGGACGAAACCTGATTCGAGTTGTCCTTCAGAAAGGACGCTTCGGCGGATCCGGAGGTCAGCGGAACGGGTTGAACAGCGGGACCGAGGAGCCGCATTGCCTCGAGGTTTCGAGACTCTCGTAGACATCCTTCGGCACGGAGGGTCCGGGTCGGGAGCAGTGCTTCTCGAAGGCTTCGACCAGGGTCTGCGCGACGAGGTCGTCGTTCAACCTCTCGATATGCCGGCGCTCGAGCATGAAGACCAGCTGTCCGTCCTTGAAGAGAGCGACGGAAGGTGAAGAAGGCGCGATCCCGACCATGTAGTGGCGGGCGCGCTCGGTGGCTTCGCGATCGACTCCCGCGAACACCGTCTTCAAATGATCGGGGATGACCTTGTGCTGGAGCGCCCGGGTCATACCCGGACGCGCCGAGCCCGCTGCGCATCCGCAGACGGAGTTCACCATGATCAAAGTAGTCCCTTTCGCCTTCATCGCGGCATCGACGTCCTCCGCCGTGGTCAACGAGTCGATTCCGCAATGGGTGAGCTCCTCCCACATCGGGCGGACGGCTTCGCGATCGTACAGGGGCTGCATGGTTCGGACCTCCGTATAGGACAAGCTAGCACTGCGCCCGATCTCGATCAAGTCGCTCCGGAACTCCTCGGCCCGGGCCTCAGGGAAGACAAACGTTCGCCCGTGGCCGTCGTTCGATATTGCCGCTCCGAACGGAACGGCTGGTCCACGCCGAAGACCTCGATCTCGGCCAGAAGATTTCCGTTGGTATCCCG
This sequence comes from uncultured Acidobacteriota bacterium, assembly GCA_963716925.1. GTDB lineage: Bacteria > Acidobacteriota > Vicinamibacteria > Marinacidobacterales > SMYC01 > DAISKN01. The sequence goes on from CAVQUX010000010.1 coordinate 1,022,079, forward strand.
GGAGACACGCTCGCCTGTCGAGGTCTCGAGAAGTCTCTGCGCGTCGTCGTAAGTCAGGAGCACGGGCGAGCTTTCCACGCCCGACTGGATCTCGCCCCGGGTCGGCCGGCCCGAAGCGTCCCATTCCGTATAGCGAGTCTCGTCGAGAGGGAGAGCGCCCGGGTTGCCGCTGGTCGTGCGGGTTCGCCGCAGAAGTCGCCCCTGGGAGTCGTACTCGTACGACCGGAGAGTCTGGGCGAACGACCCCAGAAGGACGCCGCCCGTCGTGGTCCGGCTCACCGCTCGGATACGGTTTTGGACCTCCGCTTCCCGGACGAAGTCGACGAGGTTGGCATACTGCCAGCTCGAGAGCTGCACTCCACCGGCGCAGCTCAGGGTGACGTTCCCTCCCTGTTCGAGCTGGCAGACGAACGGAGTGCCGTTCTCCTCGAACGAAATCGGATAGATACGGCACTCTCCCGTTTCTTCCGTCGGCGTCGAGCCGTCGCATGCGAGAAGCCCGATCCAGAAAATTCCGCCGAGAACGCGAACCCGCGGCATCCGGCCATACTAGCAATACGACCGGTTGACGAGGTCCGTTTCTGGCGAGAAACCGGCGCGGCCAGGGGTTAAGCTGTCGCCAGGATGGAGCTGGATCGCCTGGCCTGCGATCGCGCCCGCCGCTCGCGGGACGCGCGCTTCGACGGAAGATTCTTCATCGCCGTCACGAGCACCGGCATCTACTGCCGTCCGATCTGCCCGGCGCGCGCGCCGAAGGACGAGAACGTGCGGTATTTTCCGACGGCGGCCGCCGCGGAAGCCGCGGGTTTCCGCCCCTGTCTGCGCTGCCGGCCCGAAGCCGCTCCCGGAACGCCCGCCTGGCACGGAACGTCGGGGGTCGTTTCCCGCGCGCTGCGGCTCATCGGCGAGGGTGCTCTGGACGGCGAGGGAGTCGAAGGGCTGGCGGACCGCCTCGGGGTCACGGGCCGCCATCTGCGCCGGCTCTTCCGACAACACGTCGGCGCGACGCCGTTCGAGATCGCGCTCACGCGCCGCGTTCATTTCGCCAAGAAGCTCCTCGACGAGACCTCTCTCCGCTTCGACGAGGTGGCGTTCGCATCGGGATTCGGAAGCCTCCGCCGGTTCAACGCCCAGATCCGCCGTACGTTCCGCCGAACTCCCACCGAGCTGCGGCGGCGGCGACGAGGGAGGATCGCCGCGTCCGATCCCGGGTGCTATCGGTTCCGGCTGGCCTATCGCCCCCCGTACGATTGGGACGCGATGCTCCGCTTTCTCGGAGCTCACGCGGTACCCGGTGTGGAATCGGTCGAAGAATCCCGCTATCGACGGACGATTGCCGTCGATGGAACCGCGGGCGTCATCGAGGTGTCGCGCATCCCCGACGGCCCATCCCTCTCCCTTTCGGTGCGCTTTCCCGATCCACGAGCGCTCCTGCTCATCGTCGAGCGGGTGCGGCGCCTGTTCGATCTCGGCGCCGATCCCGCGGTCATCGCGGAGCACCTCGGCGCCGATCCTCGGCTGCAACGGCTCCTCGCCGAGCATCCCGGGATCCGCGTCCCCGGCGCCTGGGACGGGTTCGAGCTCGCGGCGGCGGCGCTTCTCGGACCGCGAATCGCGGGCCGCGTGGCCGCGACCTTCGGCGCGCCCGTGGATGGCGGCTTCGGACTCGAGCGGCTCTTTCCCGACGCCCGCGGGCTCTCGATCGCTCCCCTCGAGCGGGCGGGAGTGGGGACGGCGCGCGCCGAGGCGCTCCGATCGCTGGCGCGCCAGGTTGAAGACGGCGCGCCGGTCGCCCTCCTGGTGCGGCGCCCCCGGGATCGGGGAGTACGTCGCCATGCGAGCGCTCGGGGAGCCCGACGCGTTTCCGAGCGCCGATCCCGGGTTGCGTCGGAACGCCGAGAGATGGCGTCCGTGGCGCGCCTACGCGTTCATGCTTCTCCGGCGGCAAGCCCGCGAGCCCGTCGGAGACGGTACGATGTTCTGGAGGATGGGAAATGCGCAATCTGGCGGTGGCCGCTCTCCTTCTCTTACCGCTACCAGCCCGGCCTGAATCGAATCGGATCGTCGAGATTCGCTCGTACAATCTCAAGCCGGGAGCTCGAGAGGGCTTTCACCGCCGATTCGTGGCCGAGGCGCTGCCGATGCTGAAGCGCTGGAACGTCGACGTCGTGGCCTACGGCCCGTCGCTGCACGATGCCGATTCCTACTTCCTGATGCGCTCCTTTGCGAGCGTCGAGGAGCGGGAGCGAAGCGAGGACGCGTTCTACGGAAGCGACGAGTGGCGGCAGGGACCCCGGGACGCGGTTCTCGCCGACATCGACAGCTACACGACCGTCGTCGTCCGTCTCGACGACGCGACGCTTTCGGGTCTTCGAAGAACGGGGGAGGATTCCATGAGCTCGGATCTCGCGGAACTGCTGGGGCTGAATCAGGATTACATCCGCTCCGTCCAGGCGTCGGACGTGCGGCGTTTCGAGGAGATCCTGTCGGACGATTTCCTCTGCTCTCTTCCCGACGGGTCGCTCATCGATCGGAAGGCTTTTCTCGAGCAAACGGCGCGGCCGGTCCAGATCTCGAACCTCGAGGCCCACGACGTGAACGTGCGGCTCATGGGGGACTTCGCGATCGTTCACGCCCGGACCAGCTATACGGCCGCCGATGGACGACCCGGCTCGGGGCGCTACACCGACGTGTGGGCGCGCCGGGACGGCCGCTGGCTCGCCGTCTCGGCGCACGTCACCCGGAACTGAGTCAGTCGGACTTTCGGCGCGACCCCGCGAACGCGCGCAAACGGGGTGCACCTCCATCTCCGACTCCCGTTGCCGCGAAACGCCGACCCTGTCAGAATTCCGGAATGTCGAACCCCACTAGACGGTCTTTGCTTCTGGCGGGCGCGAGCGCGCTCCTCGCGCGAAAGGGCGCTCGAGGGCAAACTCGAGCGGGCGCGGATCGGCTGATGTCCCTGCCGCCGGACCTCCCCGTTCCCGTCGACGACGGCGCCTGCGATCACCTCGTGGGTCTCGCCGTGCCTCCGGTGAAGCTCAGGTCGACGAAGGATCGCTGGGTCGATCTGTCCGCGGAGCCCGGCTCGAGGATCGTCGTCTACGCCTATCCACGAACGGGGAGACCCGATGCCCCCGTTCCCGAAGGCTGGGACGCGATTCCCGGCGCCCGGGGATGCACGCCGGAGACCTGCGGGTTCCGCGACCACCACCAGGAGCTCCAGAAGCTCGGCGCCGGGGTTTTCGGTCTGAGCACGCAGGATACCGAGTACCAGAAAGAGATGGTGGCGCGTCTCGAAGTACCGTTCGAGGTGTTGAGCGACCGGAAGCTCGAGCTCACGCGTGCGCTGCGACTCCCGACGTTCGACTTCGAGGGCAGAACACTCCTCAAGCGGCTGACGCTGGTGATTTCCGAAAGTCGCATCGAGAAGGTCTTCTATCCGGTCTTCCCTCCCGACCAGCACGCGATGGAGGTCATCCTCTGGCTGCGCGGCCGCGGGTGAACGGTCCTTCATCCGACGAGAAACCCCCGAAAGCGCCGCGAAAGAGGCCGTCGGCGCGCCCGCGGTCGAAGATCAGTCGTTTCGCAACGCGGCGATCGGGTCGAGGCGTGAAGCGCGAAGAGCGGGAATCGCCGTTGCCGCCAGGGCCACCAGGACCAGGAAGACCGCGACCGCGGCGTATGTCGTGAGGTCGGTTCCCGAGATGCCGTAGAGCTGGTTCTCGAGGTATCGGCTCATTAGAAGAGCGGCCAGGAGCCCGGCGCCGGCTCCGGCGAGGACCAGGAAGAGACCCTGAGCCATTACCAGAGCCAGGACCTCGGAAGCGCGGGCGCCGAGCGCCATCCGGATTCCAATCTCCCGCGTCCGGGACGATACCGAGTAGGAAATGACGGCGTAGATTCCGAGAAGGGCGAGAGCGAGGGCCGCGAGCGCGAACGCGAAGAGGAGCGTCGTCACGAAGCGCCGAGGCGCGACCGACGCCTGCACCAGCTCGGGCATCGAAGTGAGCCCGAAGACCGGCTGCTCCGGATCCACGCGGCGAACCGCTTCGCGCACGCCGGCCGCCATCGATTCCGGCTCTCCGGAAACCCGCACCGCGAGGTTCATGATGTTCAGGGGAGTGGCCGCGAACGGCGTGTACATTTCCTCCCCCGAAGTGGTCGCGAGATCGGCGTGGCGCACGTCGCCCACCACTCCTACCACTTCGCAAAGGAGGTCGTCGTACCCGATACGGACCTGCTTTCCCAGCGGATCCTCCCCGGGGAAGTGGGTTCGGGCGAAGGTTTCATTGATGATGAGGACCGCGCGGGGCTCGGGGTCCTCGGATCTCGAGTCGAGGCTTGTGAAGTCACGGCCGGCGACGAGCGGGATCCCCATCGCGCCGAAGTAGCCCGGCATCACCGCGCGCCAGCCGGAAGACAGCGACTGGCCGTCTCTGGGCGGCTCCCTGCCGGGAATCTCGAGACTGAGCCCCCAATTGCTGCCGGTGAGGGGCAAGGGTGTGACGAGCCCGGCGTCGCGAACACCGGGGAGCGACTCGATCTCCTCGAGCAGACGGTGCGCGAACGCGATCTGGCTCGGTCCGTCCGTATAACGGGATTCGGGAAGGACCAGTCGCGCGGTGAGCACGTGCTCCGCCACGAACCCCGGGCTCTGGCGACCCAGGTTCCAGAAGCTCCTCAGGGTCAGGCCCGCCCCCACGAGGAGCACGAGCGCGAGAGCGACTTCGAGGGCCACGAGAAGTTTCCGGGAGCGGGAGTGCGAGGATCCCGAGGCGTCCGACCGCGACGATTCCCGGAGCGTCCGCTCCATCATGCCCTTCGAGACCTCGAGGGCCGGCATCAGACCGAAGAGAAGGCCGGCGCCCATCGAGATCGCGGCGGCGAAGGCGAATACCGCCCAGTCGACGGCGACGGTCTCGATCCGCGGAACATCCCTGGGACTCAGCCGGACGACGAGGTCGACGCCCCAGAGCGCCATGAGAAGTCCTCCCGTTCCGCCGATGAGCGCGAGAAGAACGCTCTCCGTCAGGAGCTGGCGGACGAGCCGCCCGCGCGACGCTCCGAGGGCCGCGCGCATCGCGATCTCGCGGCGTCTCTCCGAGGCGCGCGCGAGCAGGAGGTTCGCCACGTTCGCGCAGGCGATGAGGAGCACGAAGGCCACGGAAGCGCTCAACACCAGGAGACCCGAGCGGTGGCTCCTGAGAAGGAAGTCGAGCATGGGGGTGCCCGTCGCTCCGTGAGGGCCGCGGTGATCCGAAAAACCCTCGACCGCCCGCTGGACGATCCCGTCCGCTTCCGCGAGGGCGGTCTCCGGGGAAACGCCGGGAGCGAGGCGCCCGACGGCACCGAGGAAGTGCGAGCCGGGATTCGCGAGGTCATCCTCGGTGAAGGCGACCGGCACCAGGAGCTCGGCTTCGCTCATGGGGATGGAGAACCCCTCGGGAAGGACACCGATGACCTGGTGCTCGCGGCCGTCGAGCTTCAGCGGGCGGCCGAGGACCTGCGGGTCCGATCCGAATCTCCGCACCCAGGCTCCGTAAGAGACCAGGACGAGGGCGTCGTTTCCTTCGCGCTCTTCGTCGGGAAGGAAGTTCCGGCCGAGAAGGGGCTCGACACCGAGAAGGGGAAGGAGGTTCGCGGTGACGCGCGCGCCCTGGACCCGTTCCGGCTCGCCCTCCCCGACCAGGTTGAGGTTGACGTCGATGGCGGTCGCGACCTCGAACCCCCGGACTTCCCCGCGAAGCGCGAGAAATTCGGGGGCGGAGAACGCTTGAAGCCGCCCTCTGCGGAGGGAGCCGAGAACGAAGAGCTCTTCCGGCGCCTGGTAGGGCAGGGGCCGGAGGACGACGGCGTTCACGACGCTGAAGATCGCGGTGTTCGCCCCGATGCCGAGAGCGAGCATCGAAGCTGCGAGAAGGGTGAAGCCCGGCCGGCGGCCGATGGCGCGGAGGGCGAACGCGAGATCCTGCCGAAGGTGATCCATGTCCGTTGCGGAAGTGCAATGGATGTGCCAGCCAATCGCCGCCAAAACCCGGGTATTCGCGGGGCCCGATGTCCGCCTCCGGGCGGGAGCGTCCGCAAACGGGGCACCTTTCTATTGAACCCGGTGGCCTCCGGCTTCGTCCAAAGGTCGAGGAGTCTGTTCATGATCTCATCCCTCGCTTTCGCCTGGCTCGCCGCGGCGTCCTCGGCTCAGACGGTCGAAACCATCGAAAAAGCCTTCGAAGTTCGGGGGACGCCCCGGATCGTGGTCACCAACGAGGACGGACGTACCGAGCTGCGCTCGCACGGGGAGAACCGGGTCCTGGTCAAGATCGTCAAGGAAGTCCTCCGTGCGGGAAACGACGAGGACGCTCGAAGGCTCGCGGAGCGGGTGGAAGTTCGCCTCGTTCAGGACGGCGACCGGATCGAGATCCACACCCGGTACCCCGAGAACTCCTGGAGCTGGTTCGGTGACGCCGAGGTCCTGGTGCACATCGACGTCGCGGCTCCGGCCAGGAGCGACCTCGACGTCTCGACCGCGGACGGCCGCCTCACGGTTTCCGGGTTCTCGGGCGATCTCCGTCTTTCGACGGAGGACGGCGAGCTTTCCGTCGCGTCCTGCTCGGGAGTCGCGCGGATCTCGGCCGAGGACGGCGACGTCGACGTCCTCGACTTCGAGGGCGATGTGGAGGCCGGGATCGAGGACGGTGATTTGAGAGTGGAGGGAAAGCTCGGGCGGCTCTCCGCGGAGGCCGAGGATGGAGACGTGGACGTGAGGCTTCTCGAAGGCTCCCTCATGACCGCCGACTGGAGGGTCGACGCCGCCGACGGCGGCGTCCGGTTCCAGGTTCCCGATGCGTTCGCCGCGGACTTCGACGTCGACACCGACGACGGCAGCATCGACTTCGATCTCTCCTCCACGGCCGCCGAGCTGACCGAAGGAAAACTGACGGCCTCCATGAACGGAGGCGGGCACCGGCTTTTCATTCGAACTCAGGACGGCTCGGTTCGGCTGGCGAAATCGCACTGAGGAAAATTCGCGGTAGAATCCGCGCTCGTGAAAGGGACGTTTCGCCGCGTTGCCGGCCTCCTGCTCCTGGCCTCCGCGGCCCGAGCCGCCGCGGCGGAGAGCGAGTCGATCGACTACGCGACCGCGCGCTTCGAAAGACGCCTCGCCGCGAAGCGGGCCACGGGTCCGATCGAGATCGACGGCGATTTGAGCGAGCCGGACTGGACGAGCGCCCCGGTCGCGACGCATTTCATCCAGAACGACCCGCACGAGGGTGAGCCCGCGACCTACGAAACCGAAGTCCGTTTCCTCTACGATGAAGACAACCTCTATTTCGGAGTCTTCGCCCACGACGCCGAGCCCGCGAAGATCATCGTCAACGACCTGACCCGCGACTTCAACACCCGCTCGGGAGACGTCTTCGGTCTGGTGCTCGACACGTTCCACGACGAGCGCAACGGCTTCATGTTCGAGACCAATCCCGCCGGAGCGAAGTTCGACGCCCAGTTCGTGAACGAGGGGCGCGAGTTCAATCAGAACTGGGACGGGGTGTGGTACGTGAACAGCCGGGTGATCGACGACGGGTGGGTCACGGAGATGGCCATTCCTCTCAAGACCGTCCGCTTCCAGGACCTGGAGCGCCAGACCTGGGGTCTGAATTTCGTGAGGCGCACGAGAAGGCTGAACGAGGATTCGTACTGGGCCCCGCTTCCGCGAATCCACCGGTTCACGCGGCTCTCGCTCGCGGGGACGCTCGAAGATCTCGAAGGCTTGCAGCCGCGGAGGGACATCAAGGTGACGCCCTATGCCAAAGGGGATGTGACCGATGCGGCGGAGCTTTCGACGGAGGGCGATTTCGATGCTGGAGTGGATGCCAAGGTCGGAATCGGCACCGGCCTCAGGCTCGACGTCACCGTGAACACGGACTTCTCCGAGGTCGAGGCCGACGTTCAGCAGATCAACCTCACCCGCTTCAATCTGTTCTTTCCCGAGAAGCGCGACTTCTTTCTCGAGAACTCCGGCATCTTCCGCTTCGGCCCGCCGCAGGACCAGAGGCTATCGAACTTCCAGGCTTCGTTCGGGTCGGCGGGCGCCGCTTCGAACCTGAGGGGCGGACAGAGCCGGGGCGAGGATCTGTTGTTCTTCTTCAGCCGGCGGATCGGGCTCTCGGACGAGGGACAGCCGATCCCGGTCATCGCGGGCGGACGCCTCACTGGTCGCGTGGGCTCCTTCGACGTCGGCTTCCTGAACATCCAGACGGGGGACGCGCCCGAGCTCGCTTCCTCCGGCCTCGCGGCGAACGGGGACAACTTCACGGTGGCGCGGGTGAGACGGAACCTGTTCACCAACTCGGACGTCGGGGTCCTTTTTCTCAACCGCGAGAACATGGAGACCGACCACTACAACCGGGGCCTCGGACTCGATGCGAACTTTCGGCTGAGCCCGGAGATGGATCTGACCGGATACCTCGCCAAGACGAATACGCCGGGGCTCGACGGAGACGACCTCGCCGGGCGCGTCGAGTGGAGCTACGAGGGAGACCTGCTCCAGCTCAAGGCGGCAGGCTCGACGCTCCAGGACAACTTCAACCCCGAAATGGGATTCGCGCCGCGGCTCGGGGTCAAGAGGGGCAGCGGATTTTTCGGCTACCACTACCGGCCCTCCTGGTGGACGGGGTTCCTTCGCGAGATCAACCCCCACTTCGAGCTCGAGTACTTCACCGACCAGCAGAACGTGGTTGTGAGCCGCTATTTCAACAGCCACTTCGCGCTGAACTTCCAGAACGGGGGGCTCCTGGAGTTCGGTCTCAACACCAACCTCGAACAGCCCCAGACGGATTTCCCCATCCACCCCGACGTCACCATCCCTCCCGGGTTCTACACCTTCGACGAATGGTTCGCGATGCTGTTCACCGACCCGAGCCGGATGTTCTCCGCGAACACCCGGGTCTCGACGGGCGGGTTCTACTCCGGCAACAAGGATTCGATCTCCCTCGGCGGCGTCCTCAAGCTCGGGGAAAAGCTATCGGCTCAGATCGACTGGTCCTACAACGATATCGTTCTCGACGAGGGGGCGTTCACTACCCACCTCCTCACCACGCGCTTCGCCTACAACTTTTCGACCTCGATGTTCCTGAACGGCCTCATCCAGTACAACAACGTGACCGACGAGTGGAACAGCAACATCCGGTTCAACTTCATCCACCGGCCGCTCTCCGACCTGTTCGTCGTTTATAACGACCTTCGGGACGAGACCGGGACGATGAAGAACCGGGCTCTCATCGTCAAGTACACCCACCTTCTGAGCTTCTAGCAGGGGCCTGCTATACTAGGAAGCTCCCGAGATTGGGCGGTTAGCTCAGCGGGAGAGCACCTGGTTTACACCCAGGTGGCCACAGGTTCAAATCCTGTACCGCCCACCACAACATTCGATCGAAACATGAGAACCCCCATCCTCGTTGGCTCTCTCTTCCTCGCCTCGCTCGCTTCCGCGCAGCCGCGGTTCCGGAACCAGACGGCGGAGTCGGGCTTCCTCAGCATCCAGGGCTACGGCGGCCATGGAATCCAGGTGGCGGACGTCGACCGGGACGGCCTTCTCGATGTCTACGTGACCCATATCTTCGATCCCAAGCAGAATCGCCCGGATCTCCTGTTCCGGAACCTGGGCCGCGCCCGATTCGAGGAGATCGGGCTCGCCGCGGGGGTCTCCGATGAGGGCTTCTTCCCCGTGACTCTCGAGGACGGAACCGTCGAGGAGTACTCCGACGAGTCGCACTCCGCGGTATTCGCGGATTTCGACAACGACGGGGACTTCGACCTCTTCAACGGCCACACCTGGAACGGCCACCACCGCCTCTATCGCAACGACGGAGGCGCCCGCTTCGTCGATATCTCGGACAGCGCCGGGATCGACCAGCGCGACCTCGGTCCCCGCGGGGTCGGCGCCGCGGACCTGGACGGAAACGGGCTTCTCGACATCCTGGTCAGCGCCTGGGCGGGCCACATCCCGAACGTCTACCTGAACCAGGGCGGACTTCGCTTCGAGCGCATACGGCTTCCGGGAGACGCCGACCAGAGCTTCGCGAACCAGGGGATCACCATCGTGGACGTGAACCGGGACCGGAAGCCCGACATCGCGCTCACCGCTTTCGAGTACGTCGAGGGCGTGGGGCTCGGTCCGGTCGCGCTGCTGGAGAGCGACTCCAGCCGGTTCGTGGAGAGAACGGAGTTCGCCGGCCTCGCCTACGAAAAGATGACGAGCGACTACCGCGGGACCAACGGATTCAGCTTTCAGGACATCGACAACGATTCCGATCTCGACGTGGTGATCGCCGGATATCACGGCTCGAAGCTCTACCGGAACAACGGCGAGGGCCGCTTCCAGTTCGAGCGGCGCTTCGAAGGACTGCATTACACCGCGGCCTTCGGCGACGTCGATCTCGACTCCGACCTCGACCTCTACTTCGCGGGGGAGACCGGGATCTACCTGAACGACGGCGCCGGAGGGTTCAGCTTGAAGGACGGCGTCGGGCTCGACGCCGTCGGGGTCGACGGCCGCTCGGCGGTCTTCGCCGACATGGACAACGACGGCGACCTCGACCTTCTGATCGCGAGCAAGCAGGGCCCGAACACTTTCTTCGTCAACGAAGCGCCCGCGGGGGGTTGGCTGAAGGTCGCGCTGACCGCTCCGAACGGGGAGAGGGGAGCTGTCGGCGCGGAGGTCGCCTTGTACCGCGGGGAGGCGCTCGTGGGCTACCGCGTCGTCCAGACGGCGACGGGGTACTGCAGCCAGGACCCGTCGCTCCTCCACTTCGGAGTCGATCCCGCCGGAACCTACGATCTCCGCGTCACTTTCAAAGAAGGCTCGACGGCCTCTCGAACGGGACTCTCACCCGGGCAGGTGGTCGAGGTGAACGGCAACTAGCCAAGTCGGAACGAACGCAATGGCGCCTCTGGGTTTTCCGTCCTAGGGCTGCCGCACGCCGATTCTCACGTTCGAGTACGTCGCCTCCTCGAGTGACTCCGCCCGCGGAGCCATCCCCAGCTCCACCCAGTGGGTGCCCGGAAGGTACAGCGGATCGTAGTTGCGAGCGAGGATCATGCTCCCGTCCATCAAGACCTGGACGCGTTGGGTCGACACGATCGCCGGGAACGCGCCCCATTCCAGCGGAAGCTGTAGACGCGCCGAGGGTCCCACTCGTAGAAGTCGATTCCGGTGTTGGTCTCCTGCCCGTTGGCGATGAACCGGAGCCTCATGTGCCATCGATCGACGATGTTGGTGTCGAACTTCGACAGCGTCACCCGGAAAGGGTTCGTGGTGTACTCGCCTCTCGTCGGGTCCCACATGATCAGGAGCGCGCGTTTGTCGGAGTGCGGGTTGGGGTTCCTTAGATTCGTCACGTCGAACTCGACGAACCCGTTGGGCGTGGGCGGGATCTCGTAGCGGATGTAGGCGAGGGCGTTCGTCGCCATCCAGCCTTCGCCCTTGAACTCGCCTCCGCCGCCGACCTCGCCCACCGAGCTCCCGTTGGTCAGAGGGTCGAAGACGTACAACTGGTCCACGGGCGACCTGCTCAGGAATCCCCCGAGGATTTCGAAGGTCGCGGCGGTGGAAAACGGCCCGGTGGTCGCTCCCGAGGACGCGCGCGCCCTCCAGAAGTACGTCGCACCGAGATGCGAGGCTTTCGAGTCACCGTCCACGACGTCGTCCCCGCGGTTCCCTCGGGCACGTCGTCGCCGACGGCGACGGTGCGCGCGAACCCGGAGTCGCTGGCGACTTCGAAACGATATCGGAGACTCGAGGCGCCGGTGGCGTTGCCCACGGTGAGCGTCGGAGTGGAGCTCGAGACTTCGGCTCCCGACGCGGGCTCCCGGACAGTGGGGGCGCTGATCGCGAGGTCCGAGCTCGAGGGGCCGTCGGAGCCGCAGGAAACCAGAAGAAGGCTGGAAATCGCAAGTCCAGCGACGAAACGCTCTTCGCGTCGCAATTGAATACCTCCCGTTGTTGTTCTTTGTCCAGATCGAGGGTTAGCCCTCCCGAGATCGTCAGGCGGGCCATCGAGCGTCGCTTCGTAAGCGAGAATCGGAGTCCGAAATAGGAAATGCTAGCACGCCGCGGTACGCCTGCCAAGGCGCCCGCGCGGGCCCGAGCGAATTGATAAAATAGGGTGTTTAGGTCCCGACCGCTCTCCTATCTTCTCGATGAGAACCTCTGCCGCCCTCGTGGTGCTGACATCGCTCGCGATGCCCGCCTGGTCGATTTCCAAGGAGAGCGGCGCGCTCAGCCTCGAGGAGTTGAATCGCCTCATCGACGGCCCACCGGCGCCCCAGGCTCCGGAGGTCGTCAATCGCGACGAGGGAGGAAGGGTAACGCTCCGGGCCGTCCGTCTGAAGGAGCCGATGCAGCTCGACGGGCGACTCGAAGAGCGCGTTTATCTGGACGTCCCCGCGATCTCGGGCTTCGTCCAGCAGGAGCCGAGCGAGGGGATGCCCGAGACGGAGACGACCGAGGTCTGGGTGTTCTTCGACGACGCCAACGTCTATTTCTCGGCCCGCCTCCGGGACTCCGAGCCGGACCGGATGATCGCGAACGAGATGAGGCGGGACAACCGCGGGATCTTCAACAACGAGAACTTCGCCGTCATCCTGGATACGTTCTACGACCGGAGAAACGGGTTCCTGTTCCAGACGAACCCGCTCGGAGCTCTCTGGGACGGCCAGGTGACGGACGAGCAGAACACCAACAGCGACTGGAACACCGTGTGGCACGTGAAGAGTGCTCGATTCCCGGAGGGTTGGACGGTGGAGATGGCGATTCCCTTCAAGTCCCTCAGGTACCGTGAGGGCGGGACGCAGATCTGGGGCATCAACTTCCGCCGCATCGTGAAGTGGAAGAACGAGTGGGACTATCTCACTCCCATCGCCGCGGCCTTCAGCCGCGACGGAATCCAGCGGCTCTCCGCGGCGGCGACGCTGGTGGGGATCGAGACGCCCACCCGGTCGATGAACCTGGAGCTCAAGCCCTACGCCACCGGCGAAGATGGTCACCGACCGGACGCTCGAGCCTCCGCTCGAGAACGACCTCGATTCCGATTTCGGCTTCGACGCGAAGTACGGCGTCACCAAGAGCCTGACGTTCGACTTCACCTTTCACACCGACTTCGCGCAGGTGGAGGACGACGAAGCCCAGGTGAACCTCACGCGCTTCGACCTGTTCTTCCCCGAGAAGCGGGAGTTCTTCCTCGAGGGCCAGGGGATCTTCAACTTCGGAGCGACCGAATACGATCCGTTCCGCGGCTCTTCCGATACTCCGATCCTGTTCTTCAGCCGCCGCATCGGCCTTACCGACGAGCAGGAGATTCCCGATCCTCGCCGGCGGCCGCCTCACCGGCCGCGCCGGTCCCTACACGCTCGGGTTCCTGAGCATCTCGACCGACGAGCTTGCGCTCACGGGAGTCCCCCAGACGAACTTCTCCGTCGTGCGGGTCAAGCGCGACGTTCTCCGCCGCAGCAATATCGGTTTCATCGGGACCTATCGCACCGAGAACCTGGACGGAACCGGCGCGAACGCCGCCATGGGTCTGGACGGGAACTTCACCTTCTACGAGAACCTCAAGGTGAACGCCTACTACGCCATGACCGGTACCCCGGAGCGCAGGGGACAGGACGACAGCTACCGCGCCGCCGTGTCTTACCAGGGCGATCGATACGGTTTCGAGGCGGAGCATCTGCTCGTCGGTCCCGACTTCAACCCCGAGATCGGTTTCCTCATGCGGGAAGACTTCCGGAAGTCGAGCATCGGGGCGCGATTCAGCCCGCGCCCGGAATCCCTCGAGGCGGTGAGGAAGTTCGACTTCAAGGGTCGATACGACTATTACGAGACCACGGCGGGCGAGGTCGAGACCGAGCTCCTCGGGCTCGAGTTCAGCACCCATTTCGAGAACTCCGACCAGGCAAACCTGAACTACGGCCGGAACCGGGAAGTTTTGTTCGAGCCCTTCGAGATCGTCGAAGGGGTCTTCATCCCCGTGGGCGAATATCGGTTCGATCGGTACGGCGCGAGCTACTGGTTCGGCCGCCAGCGTCCGGTATCCGGCTGGCTCGGGGCCGACTTCGGCGGCTTCTTCGGCGGACAGAGGACCGCGCTCGACTACTGGGGCCGCGTCGACTTCGGCTCCCGCTTCTCCCTCGAACCGAACATTTCGTTCAACTGGGTGGACCTCCCCGACGATTCCTTCACCACCGAGCTCGTCCGTATCCGCGCCACCTATAATTTGTCGCCGCGCAGCTTCGTCGGGGCCCTGGTGCAGTACAATTCGGCGGATGACTCGTTCTCGACCAACGTCCGTTTCCGGTGGGAGTACCAGCCGGGGAGCGATCTGTTCGTCGTCTACAATGAGGGACGGGACACGTTCGGAGTCGGCCCTCCCGTTCTCGAGAGCCGGAGCTTCATCGTGAAGTTCACCCGGCTCTTCAGGTTCTAAGAAAGAAAATCATGCGAACCGCGAACCCTACACTGAACGAGAAAGTATTCACGTCCTTCGGAAGAGCCCGCTCCGAGGAAGCGATGAGCCTCCAGGGGACGGTCAACAAGACCGCCATTCTCCTCGCGCTGGCGCTTCTGAGCGCCGGCTGGACCTGGAACCTCTTTACCGCGAGCGGCAACGCGGCCGCGGTAGCGCCCTGGCTCATGGTCGGCGCCATCGGCGGGCTGGTCGTCGCCCTGGTCACTACTTTCAAGCAAGCCTGGGCGCCGTTCACCGCGCCGGCCTACGCTCTTCTGGAAGGGCTGGTGCTGGGTGGCCTCTCCGCGATATTCGAGGCGCGCTATCCCGGCATCGCGTTCCAGGCGGTCGGTCTCACCGCCGCGACCCTCGCCGCGCTTCTTCTCGCGTACAAATCCGGTCTCATTCGCGCGACGCCGGCGTTCAAGAAAGGCGTGATCGCCGCGACCGGAGGAATCTTTCTCCTGTACCTGGCCTCGTTCGTGCTCGGGTTCTTCGGAGTCCGGATCCCCGGACTCTTCGACTCGGGACTCGTGGGCATCCTGTTCAGCGGGTTCGTGGTCGTGATCGCCGCGCTGAACCTGGTGCTCGACTTCGATCTCATCGAGAGGGGCGCGGCTCAGGGAGCCCCGAAGTACATGGAGTGGTACGGGGCGTTCGCTCTTCTCGTCACCCTCATCTGGCTCTATATCGAGATCCTGCGGCTGCTCGCCAAGCTGAGAGACCGGCGCTAGCCGGGTTGTCCTCCAGCGAAGGGCGGTGCTCGGAGGACCCAACGACCGCCTGGAAACCAGCAAGCGTATGAGCCCACGCCCCCGAAAGGTGAGCGACGAAGAGGTGCTGGAAGCCGCGACCCGGGTCATGGGAAAGCGCGGCCCGTCCCAGCTGACGCTCTCCGAGATCGGCGCCGAGGCGGGGATCACCGCGGGGGCGCTGGTGCAGAGATTCGGATCGAAGCGCGGCTTGCTGGCCGCTCTCTCCGCCCGCCTCGCCGAGGGGACGCCGCATCTGTTCGAAGATCTCGGACGCGCGCACGCCTCGCCGCTCGACGCGATTCGGGCCTACGCCGACTGCATCGCCGCCATGGGCGAGAGCCCGGGAGCGATCGCCCACCACCTTGCGTATCTGCAGCTCGACCTCATCGACCCCGACCTCTACCGGCACGCGCGCGACATGGCGAGGACTTCGCGCGAGGGGATCCGGAAGCTCCTGGAGGCGGCGGCCGCGGCGGGCGAGCTCTCGCCGAAGGCGGACAGGCGCGCCCTCGCCCGGGCGATTCAGGTGACGTTGAGCGGCTCGCTCCTGACCTGGGCGTTCTTTCGCGAGGGGACCGCGGGAGCGTACCTGCGGACCGACCTCGAATCGCTCCTGAAGCCTTACGTGAGAGCGCGAAAGGTCAGGAAGGGATCTCGCGGATACCCTCGATCTGAAGGAGCTGGGAGATGAACTCGCGAACGTCGGTCTCAGCAGTATCGAACGCGACTTCGAACTCGGTCACGATGGCTTCGACGATCTC
The DNA here is from genome assembly GCA_963716925.1 of uncultured Acidobacteriota bacterium. Classification (GTDB taxonomy): domain Bacteria; phylum Acidobacteriota; class Vicinamibacteria; order Marinacidobacterales; family SMYC01; genus DAISKN01. The sequence goes on from CAVQUX010000010.1 coordinate 1,038,096, forward strand.
CCGCACCGGCCTCTTGCCGTCGATGAGCTCGTAGACCCGCGCCCCGACCTCGTTTAACGTGTAGAGCGTCTCCATCTCGGCAACGCTCTGGCGGATAGGAACGAGGATCAGCTCGTCGACGATCTTGCGGGAGACGACACGATCGTTTCTGGCGTAGACGGAGTCGAGCTCCATGGCTTCGACAGTCTATTCGAAGGGGTCCGGGTTTGCATTCGGATCACCACACCCAGATCCGCACTTCCTCGTCGTCGCTCCTCACGTGCACCAGGTCGGTCCCGGAGAGCGATGACAACGACGACAGGGCGTCCAGGACCCCGGCTACCCGAAGGCGGCGTCCGTCGTAGCTCTCGAGGACTTCCGAGGCGGCGGCGAGAGGGACGCGGACGGAGACCTCCTCGTGGTCGCTCGAGACCTCGATCGCGAGATCGTCTCCGACTTTCTCGATGAGGACGTGATCGCCCCCGTCGTCCACCTCCACCAGGATGCCGTCGGAGCAATCCCGCAGCTCGGCGATGAGCCTTCCCGCGACGTCCGAGTACTCACCGAGCTCGGGAACTTCGACTTCGGTGGCCTCTTCGGGAGCGAAGCCGAGCGCGACATGGGCCAGGAACAGGGGAACGGGGACCACGATGCGCGGCCCGTCCGAGGGCTTCACGTCCACCACCACGAGGCCGGTGCTGGCGACGAGCCCAAGTAGGAGGAGTGGAATCGAGAGCAGGACGACGGCGGCGGTCTTCAGCACGAACATGGCTTCAGTCCTTCTCGTCGATCCAGATGCGGACGTTGGTCCCGCCGTCGTCGACGCGCACGATGTCGCCGCGGAGGCTCTTGAGCTCGGAGATCGCGTCCTTCAGGTTCAAATCCTGGCCTTCGCCCGAGAACAGCGCGTCGACCACGCTCACCGGGACCTGGACGTGAACCTTGGCTCCCTCGCTTGCGATCGTCGACCTCGATCAGAACCTGATCCCCCTGACGTCGAACCGAGACGGTCTCGTCCTTCTTCTCGACGTTGACCCACTCGGACTCGGGGGAGTTGCGGAGCTCGTTCCAGATGCGCCGGAGGTCCTCGACGTCGAGGTCCTCGTCGATGGGATGCATGCGGATCCGGCCTTGGTCCAGGATCTTCTCCGGGGCGGCCTCGAGCGCGATCTGGACCACGGAAAGCGGAAGGTTGACTTTCACGTGCGTGGGGTCGGCTTCGGTCCCGGCCTTGTTCTCGTCCACTTCGATGTGAATCCAGGGGGTTTGCGCCTGGAGCGGGATGGCCCCGATCGGCAGGGCGAGCAAAGCTGCGAGCACGGTTCGGTTCATTCGAGCTCCTCCATGTTTCGTTCATCTGATACGGAGGGGCTGGGTCGAAGGTTCAGAGATTCCCGCTTCCCGAAGTGCTACCATCCACTCGCCATGGCGGCGGGACGAAGGCGGTCCATCCTGTACCTCCCGGGCTCCTCCGAGCGCATGATGGAGAAGGCCGGGAGCCGGGGGGCGGACGTTCTCGTCCTCGACCTCGAGGACGGGGTCCACCCCGAAAAGAAAGAAACGGCGCGCGGGCTGGTTCGGGAAGCCCTTCGGCGATTCGACTTCGGGGACTCCGAAGTCCTCGTTCGGGTCAACGCCGTCGCGAGCCCCTGGTTCGAGAACGACGTCGCCGCGCTCGCCGATCTCGGTCCGCCCCGGCCGGGAGGGGTGATCCTCCCCAAAGTCGAGAGCTCGGAAGGGGTCGAACGGCTTTCGGGCGCCCTCCCGGCGCTCCCCCTCTTCCTCATGATCGAGACCGCGATCGGGGTTCTCGAATCGAGGTCCCTCGCCCGCCATCGCGGAGTCCAGGGACTCCTCTTCGGCGCCGCCGACTACCGGGAGAGCCTCCGCGCCGGGAGGTCTGCGGACGAATCCGAGCTCCTGTACGCGCGGGCTTCCATCCTCCACGCCGCGCGCGCGGCGGGGGCGGAAGCCTTCGACGCTCCGTGGTTCGAGTACCAGGATCTCGAAGGGCTCGAGACCAGCGCCCGACGGGCGCGTCTGCTCGGCTTCGATGGAAAGACCGCGATCCACCCGAGCCAGGTGCCGGCGCTCAACCGCGTGTTCTCGCCGACCCCCGAGGAAATCGAGCGTGCCCGGGGAATCGTGGAGGTCATGGAGAAGGCCTTCGCCGAAGGACGCAACGTGGCGACTCTGGGGAGCGAGATGGTCGAGGCCCTTCACCTCGCCGAGGCGAAGAGGATCCTGGCGCGAGCCGGAGCCTGACGGCTGGCGGGAGTCGAGCACGTTCGAGTGTCAAGCAGGTTTCATGGGAAGGTAACGTGCCCGCAATGCGGGGTTGATACCAAGGACCACCCCGACGAGAGAGGTAAAGGAGAAGCTGCTCATGAATGGAACGCCGCGAACACGGATCGTGTGGGCTCTCCTGCTCTGCCTCGGACATGGCCGTTGGTCCTGGACCGAATCAAGGGCCTTGGTCGAGGCCAGGGAGGCGACGCTCCGCGGAGGCCGGGGGTTGGCCAGTAGAACGGGAATCCGCTTCTTCGCCGGCGATACCGCGAATCCGACGGCCGCGCATCGGCCGATGCGCGTTGTGGATTTCGATACCTCCCCCGACCCGCCCGCGGTGGTGATCAACGAGGTCGATTCCGATACTCCCGGCACCGACGCTCTCGAGTTCATCGAGCTCTTCGCCGCTCCGCAGACGCCTCTCGACGGCCTGGTGGTCGTGCTCTACAACGGAAGCAACGACCTTTCCTACGGCGCCTTCGATCTCGACGGCTTCGCCACCGATTCCGGCGGGTTCTTCGTCCTCGGCAACACGGGTGTTCCCGGCGTCGACGTCGTATTCCCTGGCAATTTCCTCCAGAACGGAGCGGATGCCGTAGCCCTTTACGTCGGAAACGCTGCGGATTTCCCGAACAACACTCCGGTAACGAGTGTCAACCTTCTGGACGCCGTCGTCTACGACACCGCCGATCCGGACGACGCGGGGCTACTCGCCGCCCTCACGCCCCAAGGGCCCCAGGTGGACGAGCAAGGCCAGGGAAACAGCGCCGGCCACGCGAGCGCCCGCAGACCGGATGGCGGCGCGCCGTTCGATACCGCGTCTTACGTCCAGCAGGATCCGAGCCCGGGAGCGACGAACGTGCTGATCCCGCCGCCACCCATCGGTCTTTGCGGCGAGCCTTCGACCCCGATTCATCTGATTCAGGGGAACGGCCTCGAGAGCCCGGATCTCGGCATGAGCCGGATCATCGAGGGCGTGGTCGTTGGCGATTTCCAGGGTCCGACCGGCCTCGGCGGGTTCTTCGTCCAGGAAGAAGACCTCGAGGCCGACGGCGACCCGGCGACTTCCGAGGGAATCTTCGTCTTCGAGGGCGCGACCAGCGCTGCCGTGAATATCGGCGACATCGTGCGGGTCGGGGGAACGGTGTCCGAGTTCTCCGGGCTCACCGAGCTCGCAACGTTGATCGGCGTCGAGGTGTGCGCCCCCGGCGCCGGTTTAGCCTCCGCCACGACGGTGATGCTTCCTGTTCCCGCGGCGGGAGACCTCGAGAGCCTCGAGGGCATGCGGGTGAGTTTCCCTCAGGAGCTCTTCGTCACCGGCAACTTCACCCAGGGGCGCTTCGGCGAGGTGGACCTCTCCGTCCTCGACCGGCTGTTCATTCCGACCGCGATCGCCGAGCCCGGCGCCCCGGCCCTCGCGCTCCAGGATCTCAACCGCCGGAGCCGCATCCTGCTGGATGACGGAAGCAGCCTCCAGAACCCGCTGCCGCTGCCTCCCTATCTCGGCGCGGATGGGACTCTCCGGTCGGGCGACCGGACGGCGAACTTGAGCGGCGTCCTCTCCCAGGGCTTCGGCGCCTACCGCCTCCAGCCGACGGGCCCGGTGGCCTTCGAGCGTCTCAACGACCGGCCGGCGGCACCGCCCGCAGTGGGAGGAACGCTGAAGGTGGCTTCCTTCAACGTCCTGAACTATTTCACCACTCTCGACGTCGGCACGCCAATCTGCGGGCCCGCCGGCGGTCTCGATTGCCGCGGCGCGAACAGCGCCGAGGAGCTCGAGCGACAGCGGGACAAAATCCTGGACGCGCTCTCGAAGCTCGGTGCCGACGTGGTGGGAATCATCGAGGTCGAGAACAACGACTCGGAATCCACCGCCGACCTGGTCTCGGGGTTGAACGACATCCTCGGCGCCGGAACCTACGACTTCATCGACACCGGAACCGTGGGCGGCGATGCCATCAAGGTGGGCTTCCTCTACAAACCGGGAACGGTGCTGCCCGTCGGGACGACCGCCATCCTGGACGGCGTCTTTCCCTTCGATACCAACACCCGGCCTCCGATCGCGCAGGTTTTCCAGGAGACCGCTACCGGCGAGCAGGTGATGGTGGTGGTGAATCACTTCAAGTCCAAGGGCTCGGCATGCGACGGCGATCCCGACGTCGGCGACGGCCAGGGCAACTGCAATCTCACGCGAGTCGCGGCGGCGACGCGGATCCTCGAGTGGCTCGCGACCGACCCCACGGGAACGGGGAACCAGAGCATCCTGATCATCGGAGACCTGAATGCGTACAGCCACGAAGACCCGATCGGCGTACTCGAGGGCGCGGGATACGTGAATCTCGTCGGCCGGTTCCTCGGCGAGGACGCCTACTCTTATGTCTTCGCGGGCGAATCGGGCTACCTGGACCATGCTCTCGGAAGCCCGAGGCTTCTGCCCCTGGTGACCGGGGTGGCCGAGTGGCACATCAACGCCGACGAGCCCGTGGCCCTCGACTACAACAACGAGTTCAACCAGCCCCTTCTCTATCACCCGGATGCGTTCCGGTCGTCGGATCACGATCCGGTCGTCGTCGGCCTGGATCTGCTTCACGCACGGCAGGTGGAGACCGACGTCCATTCCGTTCTGCGAACCGATTTTCTCAGACCCCGGGGCATCGTGCCCATCCGGGTGGCCATCTTGTCGCAGGAGGAATTCGACGCAACCAGCGTCGACCCGCAGTCGGTGGGGTTCGGGCCGAACCGAGCCCGGCCTTTCGGGTCTCCGCGCATCGTGGACTTCGACGGCGACCAGCGAAACGATCTCGTTCTCTATTTCTTTCCGCGCGCCACCGGCATCGGTTGCGGCGACACCGAGGTCTCGCTCGAGGGGTTCACGTCGAGCGGCGAAAGGATCTCGGGATCCGACGAGATCGTCACCCGTTGCGGCAGGTAGCGGACGAGTCTGATTTTCGTCCGTCGGCGGGAGTCGATCCGCGAGCGCCGGGTCGATCTCCTCGCAGTCCCCGGCCCGCCCGTGGATCGTGGGCCGTCGCCTCACTCGTCGAACGTCTCAGTACTTACCCCTTTTGAGAAGTGCCTTGATCTCATCGTGATTGCCAAGAAACGAAACGAAGAGATCAGCGGGCCGATCCTGGAAGATGAACCGGAGCGCGAGGCTCGCCCGACACTCGAACAACTTGTCCCCGAGCTTGCGGATGCCGAGACCGCCATGCGCATGTGGACGGCCGAAGGCTTCCGTTAGATCGCACAGGGACAACAGGCAGTCGGCTCTCTCCGGTTTCGACAGTTCGCGCAGACGGCTGAGGACCTTGGAATCGATGGAGAGAAGCTTAGCCAATCAGCTTTCGCAGTTGTTCCGCGGAGACCGTCACCAGTTTCCCCGTTTTCTTGAGTCGCGCGTAGCGTCGGTCGGTGGCCGCTTCCAGGTCCGCCACTTTGTCTGAGGTCGCTCCGTACTCGCGTTGGGCGTAGTCCGTGGACTCCACTTCGACTCTCCGAAGGGCGATGATGTCCGCTCCATAGACGATCCCGACGTCCTCACCGCGAGAGGCCGCCGCCAGCCAGCGGCCGAGGTTCTTCTTCGCGTCCGTGATCGTGAGAGTCTTCATATAGTTTTTATACAGTCTCACCAGAGTCCTGTCAAATCGATGAGAGTCTCCTGTTGAGGGTCAGTTCTCGAGACCGAGCACACGCGAGACCGGTGACAGGCACCGGGTGTCGTCGCAGGCCTGGTAGACGAGGGTCAGCTGCGCCGCGCCCGGCTCGGGCTCGACCTCGATCGCGACCTCTCCGGCGTAGACCAATAGAGGCTCTCGAGAACGCGAAGGTCATCGATATCCCCGGGACGCGACAATTCGGGCGGTCCCCTGGATCTCGGTCGGGATCAAATAAGGAGAGGAAGCGGGATTGGCGTTGACGTGCCAGCCCTCTTTCACGACCAGGAGCACGCGAAGGCCGGGTGGCGCCCTCTCGACCCGGGCCGCCACGACCGAGGCGGCTAGCGCATCGAGGGACGAAACGTCGCGACCCCCGGTAACGAGATGGTCGAAGCCCTCCACCTGGCGGAGGCGCGGAGGATTCTGGCGCGGGCAAGACCTTGACGTTTCTCAGTTCTCAGAATGCTTACAGCGCGCCTGGCGACTGATTCGCTCGAGATTGTTGCGAAGCTGCCGCTTGGCCACAGCTCAATCGAAAGCTCAATCCTAGTCACTGAGCGACGCGATGCGCCGTCGGGCAAGGCGCGCCAGAACAGCTCGAGGCGGAGTGACGGGGCCGGCATGGCACAGACATTGCTTTCCCTCTTGGTGAGAGTGCCGCCCTCCCGCCATCTCGCGGGCGGGCCGGTGCGGAGAAAACAACGATTTCAAAGAAAGGGTAAAGAACATGAGTACCGAGATGCTTCTCCTGATTGTTGTATTGGTCCTTCTTTTCGGTGGCGGCGGATTCTACTGGAGCCGGGGGCGCGGGTAAGAGAGTTCCTCCTGGTTCGTATTCGGAAACCGTTTTCTAGATTGTTCCTTCTCGCAGGATGAAGCTAGCGGGAGGCCGGGTTCGCCATCCGGATAGGGTTGCCGTTAGGATTTTGATCCAGAAGAAGGAGGACCCAATGGACGGGTTCGTGGATGACATCGAACGCAGGACCGAGGAAAATTCCGACTTTCGGCGTGTGCTCTATATCTCGCGCGAGACCGGCGACAGACACCGGGTGTAGTCGCAGGCCTGGTAGACGAGGGTCAGCTTCGTCGCGCCCGGCTCGGGCTCGATCTCGATCGCGACCTCGCCCTCGTATACCGACAGCGGCTCTTTGGAGAATGCGAAGGTCATCGGCTTCCCCGGAGGGTAGGAGACTCTTCGGACCTCGCCCTGGATCTCGGTCGGTATCAAATAAGGTGAGGAAGCCGGGTTGGCGTTGATGTGCCAGCCCTCTTGCACGACCACGAGAACTCGGATGCCGGGTGACGCCGTCTCGACCCGGGCCGTCACCACCGAAGCCGCGAGGGCCTCGAGGGAGATTTCCGGAATCTCGTGGTATCGCTCCACCGCGAGGGCCAGCGTCATGGCGCCCTGCGGATACCGCTCGAGGTCGGAGGCGAAGGCGCGAAGCGCGTCCGCCGCCCGCTCGCGATAGGTGGCCTTGCCGGTGAGCTCGAAGAGCTCCAGCAGCACCGAGGTCGCGATCCCGTTACCGGAAGCGATCGCTCCATCGTTCACCGGCTTCGATTGGACCAGCAGGTAGGGCTTCTCCGCGGACTGGTAGTAGCCGCCCCGCGGGTCGCGAAGCTCCTTTTCCATCTCCTCCGCGAGCCGCTCCGCCTCTTCCAGCCACCTCTTCTCCCCGCTCTCGCGGTGGAGGACGAGAAGCCCCCGCGCGACGAAGGCGTAGTCGTCGAGAAACGCCGGGACTCTCGCCTTCCCCTCGCGCCAGACGTGCAGGAGAATCTCCTCGCTCGCTGCGGAGCTCGTCGATGAGGAACGCGGCCGCCCTCGTCGCCGCGCTCTCGTACCGCGGCTCGTGAAAAGCGCTTCCGGCCTTGGCCATGGCCGCGATCATCATCCCGTTCCAGTCCGCGAGGACCTTGTCGTCGACGAGGGGATGAGGGCGCGACTCGCGCGCCTTCCGGAGCTTCGCCAGAGCCGGTTCCATCCCGGCGCGGAGCTCCTCTTCCGGAGGAGACGCCAGGTAGAGGGTGTGCTCGTGCTCCTCGAAGTTCGGGGGCCGGTCGAGCCCGAAAGCCGGCGCGAGGAGCCCGAGCTCCATGGGCGTCACGAGCTTCTCGATCTCTTCGCGGGTCCAGACGTAGAAGGCGCCTTCGCGCCCGTCGCTCTGGGCGTCGATCGCCGAAAGGAAGCCGCCTCCGTCCCCCGTGAGCTTCTCGAGCACGAAATCGAGAGTGCCGCGGGCGAGCCGTTCGAGATCCGGGTCGGAAGTCAGTCGGTAGGTGTCGACCAGGATCTCGGCGAGAGCGGCGTTGTCGTACAGCATCTTCTCGAAGTGGGGGACGCGCCACTCGCGGTCGGTCGCGTATCGATGGAAGCCTCCCCCGAGATGGTCGTAGATGGCGCCCTCGCCCATGCGCTTCAAGGTGCGAAGGAGCATCCGAAGCGCCTCCGCGTTGCTCTCGGAGGCGAGCGAACGGAGCAGGTAGAGGCTCGCCGGGGAGGGAAATTTCGGGGCCGGACCGAAGCCGCCCCACTCCTCGTCGAAGCTCCGCGCGAGCGCTTCGAACGCGGGTCCGGAAGCGCCCGCCGCGGGCACGTCGGAAGCGGCGTCTTTCGCGGAGGCGATGACCTGCTCGAGGCCCCGGGCGACGTTTCCCGCAGCCCCCTCGATCTTCGGCCGGTCCGTCCGCCAGAGCTCCTCGATCCGGCGGAGGATGGTCGGAAAACCGAGGGTCCCTTCCCGGTCCTCGGGCGGAAAATACGTTCCGGCGAAGAACGGCTTCAGATCCGGCGTGAGGAAGAGATTGTTCGGCCAACCACCGCTCCGGTTCAGGAGCTGGGTCGCGGTCATGTAGATCTCGTCGAGGTCCGGTCTCTCCTCGCGGTCGACCTTGATATTGATGAATGAGGCGTTCATCAGGGCGGCGATCTCGGGGTTCTCGAACACGTCCTCTTCCATCCGATGGCACCAGTAGCAGGTGGAATAGCCGATGGAGAGGAAGATAGGCCGGTCGAGCTTTCGAGCGAGCTCGATCGCTTCCTCGCCCCAGGGGTACCAGTCGACCGGGTTCCGGGCGTGCGAAAGGAGGTAAGGGCTCGACTCGCGGATCAAGCGGTTCGTGCCCGGGGGCCGCTCCTGGGAGGCGGAGCAGGGCGCGCTCGCGAGCGTCAGCGCGAAGAGTAGCGAGAGCTTCCTGCGCACGCTCCTACCTTAACCTGGAAGCCTTGCTCTCGGCCAAAGAGTCGCGTTAGCCTCGCGCATGAACTCCTACTTGTTCCTGCTCGCGGTCACCGCCCCTCCGGACGTTACCCGGCTCCTCGACGAGAGGGCGTCGAACTTCTCGGAGGTCGCGCGGGAAATCCGGGAGCTCTTCGGCAATCCCGCCGTCATCGAGGAGGCCCGCCTCGAGTTCGAGGAGCGCCGAGGCCCGGATTTCGTGTACGAATCCCTCATCGGCGACCGCGCCCCGCCTCTCGACTACCGCAAGTAGGTGTAGACTCGCGCTTCATGGGGCAAAGAATGGCCTTTCGCCTGGTCGCCGCCAGCGTTCTCTCCTCTTCGATTGTCGCCGCGCCGTCGCTCGCGAAGGAGGTGCGACTCACCCTTCGAGAGGGAACGAACTTCGCCGCGGCGCGCGCGGGCGGAGACGGAAGCTTCATCCTGGATCTGCACGGAACGCTCTGGCGGCTTCCCGAAGGCGGCGGCAGAGCGGCGTCGATGACCGATGGCCTCGGAGACGACCGCCTCCCCGATGTCTCCCGTGACGGAAGTCGCATCGTCTTTCAGTCCTACCGCAGCGGCACCTGGGACATCTGGTCGATGAACGCCGACGGTTCCTCGGCCGCGGCGTTAACCTCCGGCCCCGCGGACGATCGCGAGCCCGTCCTTTCGCCCGAGGGAGCCCGGGTCGCCTTTTCCTCGGATCGGTCCGGCAACTACGACCTGTGGATCCTGGATCTCGCCACCTCCGTTCTGAAGCAGGTCACGAACGACGCGGCGCAGGACTACATGCCGGCCTGGACGCCTGAGGGGGACGAGATTGTGTTCGTCTCCGATCGAGCCGCCGACAAGAGCCCCGGCCTGTTTCGCGCGAAGGCGAGCGGTGAGGGCGAGGCCGTGCCCGTGGCGGAGATCGAGGGGGCCGTCTCCTCCCCCTCGGTCAGCGCGGATGGGAAGCTCGTCGCTTTTCGGCTGCTCCTCCTCGGAAACACGGGCGCGGACGCGATGGGGCGCGCCGCCGAGGCGAGTCGGCTAGCGGTCGTTCCCCTGGCCGGGGGCGAGCCCAGGCTTCTCGACACTCCGGACGACGTCTTTCCCTTCCGCCCCCAGTGGTCGGGGAGGAACGAGATCGTCTACACCGCGGCGGGCTCCCTCTGGCGACAGAGTCTCGAGCCGCGAAGCGAAGCGAGGAAGGTCCCGTTCGAAGCCGAGGTGGTTCTCGATCGGCCGAGCTATCGGAGACGTCCCGTCGATTTTCCGAAGAGCCGCGAGCGCCGGCCGGTTCGAGGCATGGTGCGTCCGGTGGTCTCTCCCGATCATTCCCTCATCGTCTATGCCGCCCTCGGGGATCTGTTCCTGGTCTCGACCGACGGTGGCAGCCCGATTCCCCTGACCCGCGACGAGCCCCTCGATACCGACCCCCACTGGGCCCCCGACAGCCGCTCCATCGTGTTCGCGAGCGATCGCGCGGGGACGATGGATCTGTGGGTCAAGGACGTCGAAGCGCCTCCGAGCGAGGGCGAGAGACGGCTCACCACGTCGCCCGGAGCCGAGCTCTCTCCCGCGTGGTCTCCCGACGGCAAGACCGTCGCGTACGTCGATCACGATTCGAGACTGCACGTGGTTTCGATTCAGGGGGAGGGGGACCGCGCTCTCACCGAGCCGCGGCGAGGCGTCGGGATCCCCACCTGGTCGAGCGACTCTCGCCACGTGGCGCTCTCGGTTCACGTCCCGCTGTCCTCGAGGTTCCGCGAGGGATACAACCGGGTGCTGGTCGTGGATACGACCACCGGCGAATCGCACCTGCTCGACGAGCCCGACCGGAGCATCGGGGTCCGCGACGGCGACGGCCCCGTCTGGCGGCCGGACGGGGGCGCTCTCGCCTTCGCCATGGACGGCGGACTCTGGACTCTGCCGGTGACGCCCGACGGCCAGACTGCGGGGCGGCCCAGGCAGATCGCGGGCGAGGTCGTGGACTTCCCCAGCTGGTCGGGCGACGGGAAGAAGATCGTTTTCCTCGGCGCGGGCGGCCTCGCCGAGGTCGAAGTCGAGACCGGAATCGTTCGCAGGATCGAGATCCAGCACGACTTCGAGGTCGAGTCCGCCGAAGGCCGACTCCTCATCCGGAACGTCCGGCTGGTCGACGGCACGGGAGCGGCGCCTCGAGACGGGATGGACGTCGCCATCGAGGGCGACCGCATCGCTCGGGTCGAGCCCACGGGCGGCGAGGTCGCGGAGGACGTTCGCGTCGTTTCGGGAGAGGGCAGGACGCTCATCCCCGGGCTCATCGAAATGCACACCCACCTCGGTCTTCCCGCCTGGGGAAGCCGCCAAGGCAAGGTGTGGCTGGCCTATGGGATCACGTCGCTACGAACTCCCGCGGACGCTCTCTACCGGGTCGTCGAAGAAAGGGAGTCGATCCGGGCCGGCCGGCGCGTCGGCCCGCGGATCTTCTATACGGGAGCCACGTTCGACGGCGATCGCATCTACTACACCGGCGCCCTGGCCGTGAACGATTCCGAAGAGCTCGAGCAGGAGCTGAAGCGGGCGGTATCGCTCGGCTACGACCTGGTGAAGACCTACGTGCGTCTTCCCGACGCGCTCCAGAAGGAGGCCATCGAGAAGGCTCACGCCGAGGGCATGTTCGTCACCTCGCACGAGGTCTACCCGGCGGTGGCCTACGGGGTCGACGGCATCGAGCACTTGAGCGGGACGTCGAGGCGAGGCTTTTCGCCCAAGCTCACCCAGCTCCGGAGAACCTATGACGACGTCGTCGAGCTCATCGCGCGCTCCGGTGTCTATTTCACTCCGACGGTTCTTCTCCACGGAGGCTACACGCTCGCGCTCGCGCGGGAACCGGGCCTCCTCGACGAGACCCGCTTCCTCACGCTCTTCCCACCGTTCGTGAAGGACGGCTTCCGCAACGGCCTTCGTCCCGCCGACGCGGCCGCGTCGGAAGCGGTGGTCGCTCCGGTTTTCGCCACCATCGACAGGATCCACGAGCGCGGGGGAAAGGTCATCGCCGGCACCGACTCGCCCATCATCCCCTATGGGCTGAGCCTCCTTCTCGAGATCGAGCAGCTCTCGGAAGCCGGTCTCGGCCCCATGGCGGCAATCGAGAGCGCCACGCGCGTCGCCGCCGAGGCCCTGGGCGCGGGCTCCGACCTCGGGACGATCGAGCCGGGAAAGATCGCCGACCTGGTCCTCCTGGGGGCCGATCCCTCGGAGGACATCAAGAACCTTCGAAGTACGGAGATGGTCGTGGTGAACGGAAGGCTCCTGACGCTCGAACAGCTTCTGAAAGCTCCATGAAGGGGGAAACGATGGTTCGCTCTCTGGGAACGGCTCTCGTCCTCTGGTCCCTGGCGGCGCCGTCATCGGCGTCGGAGGATATCGCTTCGCCTCAAAGCTTCTTCGGCTTCGAGCTAGGAGCCGACGGGGAGATGGCGCGCTATCCCGCGGTGCTCGAGTACCTGAAGCAGATCGCGGCGACCTCCGATCGCGTCCTGTATCAGGAGATCGGAAAGACCACCCTCGGAAACGATTACGTCCTTCTTCAGATATCGAGCCCCGAGAACCTCGCCCGTCTCGATCGGCTGGTCGAGATCAACCGAGAGCTCGCGGACCCGCGCGGCCTCACCGAGGACCAGGCCCGTGGCCTGGTGGAAGAAGGAAGGCCGTTCTACTTCCTCTACGCGACCATCCATTCCACCGAAGTCGGCAACGGCCAGGCGATTCCGCTCATCGTGCATCGGCTCGCCACCGAGGACTCTCCCGAGATCCGGGAGATCCTGGACAACACCGTTCTCCTCGCTGGTGCCCTCGCAGAACCCCGACGGGCAGGTGATGGTCATCGACCACTGGTACAAGACGAAGGGGACTTCGCTGAGCCGGGTCTATCCCGACCTCTACCACAAGTACGCCGGCCATGACGACAACCGCGACTGGTTCATGTTCACGCAGAAGGAGACGCGGCTCAACATCGAGAAGATCCAGAACGTCTTCAAGCCCACGGTCACTCACGACATGCACCAGATGGGGCAGACGGGCGCGCGCATCTTCGTGCCGCCGTTCTCGGATCCCTACGACCCCAACGTGCACCCTCTGCTCGTCTCCGGGCAGGCCTCGTTGGGCCTCGCGATGGCGGGGGCTCTCGCCGCGTCGGGGAAGGAGGGCGTGACCTACAACGATCTCTTCGATCTCTACGCGCCCGCGCGGCAGTACATGGTGTACCACGGGCAGCCGCGGATCCTCACCGAGATCGCGAGCGCGAATCTCGCCGACCCCTATCGAAGCCCGACGAATCAGCCGCTCGGGCCGCAGGAGTCGAGGTGGAACTTTCCGACTCCCTACAGCAAGGCCGAGTGGCGCCTGTCGCAAATCGTGGACTACGGGATGACCGCGGTCTTCGGCGGCCTCACCCACCTCGCGAAATACCGGCGCGAGTGGCTCTCGAACTTCCACCGGGTCCACCGCGACTGGGTCGAGCGCGACGAGCCCCCCTATGCCTTCGTGATTCCGAAGGAGCAGCGTGACCCCCACGCCCTGAAGCAGCTTCTCGAGATCCTGGACTTCGGCGAAGTCGAGATTCATCGCGCCCGGGCGGATTTCTCCTCGCGAGGGAAGAGCTATTCCGCGGGCTCCTTCGTCGTTCCCTTGAACCAGCCCTACGGCGCTTTCGCCAAGACCCTGCTCGAGGTCCAGGTCTATCCCGATCTGCGCTACTACCCCGGCGGTCCTCCGATCCCGCCCTATGACGTCACCGGGCATACCCTGGGCTACCTCACCGGGGTCGATGTCGATCCGATTGAAGAGCCGCTCGCGGTTCTGACCGAGCGAATCGAGGCCCCGGCTCCCGAGGCGCAGCCCTTGCCCGATCGTCCCCGATGGGCATACGTGATTCCCGCGGAGACGAACGCGGGCTTCGTGGCGCTGAACCGACTCTCGAGGGAGGAGGTCCCGGTGTTTCGCGCCGCGGCGTCGTTCCAGAGCGGCGGCCGGAGCTTTCCGCCGGGAGCGTTTCTGGTGCCTCCATCGGCGAAGTCCCGGACGATTCTCGAAGAGCTCGCCTCGACCTCGAGCCTCCCCGTCTTCGGGGCCGACTCCGCCCCGCCGGTAGAGGGGTTTCGCATGAAGCGGCCCACACGGGTCGGTCTCTACAAGGCCGCGAACAACATGCCCGCCGGTTGGCTCATGTGGCTCTTCGAGAATTACGGTTTCCGACACGAGGTGATGTCGTCGGTGGATTTCGCCTCCGACCTCTCGGCGAAGTACGACGTCATCGTGCTCCCCTCCGGCACCACGAAGAGCCGGATGATCCGGGGGCTGTCCCCCGAGGAGTATGACGAGTCGTGGCGCTGGGCCTACGGCATCGGGGACGCGGGATGGGCACAGCTGGAACGGTTCGTCCGCGGAGGAGGCACGCTCGTCGCCATCGGAAGCGCGGTCGCGACCGCCCGCGATCTCCTGTCGCTCCCCATCGAGCCGGTCCTCCCCGAGGCGCCGTCGCGGTTCGGACGCGGCGCCGTCGGGCGTGACCAGAGGCCTCCCGTCGAAGCGGCCGAGGTCGAGCGACTCTTCAAGGAATCCTTCCAGAGCCCGGCGGCGCTTCTGAAGGCCATCGAGTCGAGAGTCGTGGACCCGACCTCCGTCTTCTACTGCCCGGGGTCGCTGCTGAAGCAGGAGTTCGACGTCGCCCACCCCGTCGCCTTCGGGATGCCCCGGAGCTGGCCGGTGTTCTTCGCCTTCGATCAGGCGTACCGGCTCGAGCCGAGCTTCGACGTTCAGGCGCGCGTGGTGTCGCGTTATCCCGACGAGGAGAAGCAGGTCGCGAGCGGCTGGCTCCTGGGAGACGAGCTCCTGCGCGACCAGGCGAACGTGGTCTGGTTCCAGGTGGGAAAGGGAACCGCCGTGACCCTCGGAAGCGAGGTCGACTTCCGCGCCCAGACTCCGGCGACGTTCAAGCTCCTCTTCAACGCGATGGTGCAGGGTCCGGCGGCGAAGCTCGCGCCGGCGGAGCTCGCGCGGCTACGGTGAGGGGCTGCTCCCGGTGCGCTGCTCGCCCCGGTTGCGGTACAGGCCGATGAGCCAGTAGAGCCCGGCGACGGCAACCGGCACCATCATCCAGCGCAGCGCGCTCGCGAGAGACTGCGCGTCGAGCTCCGGCCAGTCGAATTGCCCGAGCCGCGCCCCGCGCTCGACCATCCAGTGCCAGCCGGTATGCGCCACCAGCGCCGACAGGATCACCGTTCCCGTGCGCTCGGCGACGACGTGGCGGAAGAGGATCGCGAGGAGCGGGAGGAGCACGACCAGAACCAGGAGCTGTCCGAGCTCGACCCCGAGGTTGAACGCCAGGAGCGACGTGAGGAGGTGCGAGCCCGCGAACTGCAGCGTCTCCGTGAGAGCGAACGAGAAGCCGAATCCATGCACCAGGCCGAATCCGAACGTGATGAGCCAGCGCCGGTGCACCTTGCCTCCGACGATGTTCTCGAGCGCCATGTAGACGATCGAGGTCGCAATCAGGGTTTCGACCAGAGTCGGGAACCACATCGCGTCGGGAGCGAGGCCGTAGGCCGAGGAGACGAGAGTGATGGAGTGGGCGACGGTGAACGAGGTCACGAGGAGGACCAGCTCACGGAGCCGGCGAAACGGGATGATGAGGCAGAAGAGAAAGAGCAGGTGATCGGTGCCTTCGAGGATGTGGAGGAACCCGAGCCGGACGAAGCTGAGGAAAGCCTGGTGCCAGGCGGGATCGAGGCGGATCAGGCCGGGGTTGCCCAGGAAATCGAACGCCCGCACGGAACCGTCGGGCTGGATGAAGCGGAGGACGTTCATGACCGACATGCCCAGACGCTCGAGGCCGGGATTGATCGTGAACTCGGAGCGGTCCGAGTCGATCGGATACTCGAAGAGAACGTCGAGGAGTCCCTGGGCCCAGTAGATCTCGGTCTCGGGCGGAAGCGGCGGCCCCCGGACGTGCGCCAGTGCGCTCTGGTAGTCGTCGAAGGAGCGGTCGGAAGGAAGGGATACCCTCGCCGCCGCGATTTCGGGGTCCACCAGGCGCTCGCCTCCCTCGTACAGCTCGACGTAGTCGGCGATCCAGAGGATGGCGGCGTCCCGGAGAACGGAATCGACCTGGGTGAGGTCCAGGTAGCCCCGCGGGTCGGTGGGAACGCTCATGTCCCTCATCGCCGCCAGCGGGACGCGCACCAGGAGCCGCATGCGGTCTCCCTTCGGCTCGAGAAACGCCTGGACTCGAACGCTCGACGGTATCTCATGGCCGAAGGCGGTTGCCGCAAGGGTCAGAGCCGTCGTCAGAACGGCGGCGAACCGCTTTCCGGGCATGTCCGGAAAGCCTAGGTTATCGACGCGCTCGGCGCAAATGAGCTATACTCGCCCCCCAATTCGCGAGACTTTCCGGAGGTACAGACGATGGGACTTTGGAAACGGAGATCGAACCTGATCATCGGCGCGGCCTTCGTCGCCGTCTTCGTGGCGCTTGCCCTCGGCCAATACGTGCTGGAGGCGACGTCGGCCGCTCCCGCCTCGATCGCGCCTATTGCGGACGTTCAGGCGCCGATGTTCGCAGTGGATCCACTCTGGCCAAAGCCGCTTCCCAACCATTGGCTCATCGGGTCCACGATCGGTGTGACCGTCGATTCCCGCGACCACGTGTTCATCATCCATCGCCCGGACAGCTTCAATACGAGAACCGAGATCGGCGCAGCCACGAACCCGCCGACCGCCGTCGAGTGCTGCGTTCCCGCTCCGCCGGTCCTGGAGTTCGACCCGGAAGGGAACCTGGTGGGGCACTGGGGGGGCAAAGGGCCGGGCTATGACTGGCCGAGCTCCAATCACGGAATCACCGCCGACCACAAGGACAACCTCTGGATCGGCGGCAACGGGGGCGACGATGCCCACATGCTGAAGTTCACGCGCGACGGGAAGTTCCTCAAGCAGTTCGGCAAGCCCGGCGTTCGGCGCGCCGCGGGCTACACCGAGAAGGAGCCGAAGTTCGTCGGCGGGAGCCACGACAAGGAGAACTTCGGGAGGGTCGCCAAGGTCGCGTTCGACGCCTCGGCGAACGAGGTCTACGTTTCCGACGGCTACCTCAACAAGCGAGTGGCCGTCCTCGACATGGACACCGGCGCCTTCAAGCGCTACTGGGGCGCCTACGGAAACAAGCCCGATGACACCGACCTCGGCCCATACGATCCCAAGGCGCCGCCGGCACAGCAGTTCCGCAACCCCGTCCACTGCGCCGATCCCTCGAACGACGGCTTCGTCTACGTCTGCGACCGTCCGAACGATCGGCTCCAGGTGTTCAAGAAGGACGGAACGTTCGTGAAGGAGACCTTCATCGAGAAGGAGACCCTGGGAGACGGGTCGGTCTGGGACATCGCGTTCTCCAAGGACCCCCAGCAGAAGTACATCTACATCGCCGACGGCAAGAACCAGAAGGTCTACGTGATGGATCGGCAGTCTCTCGAGATCCTGACGAGCTTCGGCGACGGGGGCCGTCAACCCGGGCAGTTCTTCGCGGTGCACAGCATCGCCACCGACTCCAAGGGCAACATCTACACCACGGAAACCTACGAGGGGAAGCGGGTGCAGAAGTTCGTCTACAAAGGGCTCGGACCGGTCAAGGAGAAGGACCAGGGTACGGTCTGGCCGAAGGCGACCTCGAAGTAGTCATCCTCTCGGCGAGAGAGAGCAGGTAGGGGAGACCCTGTAGCAGTCGGGCTCCGTGCCACGACAGGAGCTCGCCGTCCACGAGGTAGGCCGCGGCGTTCCCGAACTCCGCGAGATGCTTCTCCTCGAAGGGGAACGGTTCGGAGGCGAGGAGGAGAACTTCGGCGCCGGAGGTTTCGATCTCCTCGATTCCGATCTCCGGATATCGCCCCCGATCCCGCGGCGCCGCGTTGCGGAAGCCGCATTCCGCGAGGAGAGCCTCGATGAACGTCTCCGGACCCGCGACCATGTACGGGCGTCGCCAGATGAAGTAAAGGTAGCGGGTCTCCTTCCATTGGACCCCGCGCATCCGGTTGCGCTCCCGCTCGATCTCGGCGGCCAGAGCCCCGGCCGCCTGCCGGCTCGCCGAGAAGTCGTCCGAGGGATCGGATGTCCGAGACCGCCTCCCCGACGTCCCTGGGGAAGAACACCGAAACCGGAACCCTCTCGCGAAGTCTCTCGACGTCCTCCTTCCGATTCTCTTCCTGGTTCGCGAGCACCAGGTCGGGCTCGAGCGAGAGAATGACTTCGATTCGGGGGTTCTTCGTGCCTCCGACGATGCGAGCCCGCTCGCGCGCCTCCTTCGGGTGGACGCAGAACCGGGTCACGCCGACGACCCGTTCGGAGGCGCCGAGACGGAAGAGCGTCTCGGTGGTCGAGGGAACGAGGCTCACGATGCGGCGCGGCTTCGACATGTCGCTTCGCAATTCTAGCTGGCCTCTCGCCCCGCGGGCCGAGCGAGGGGCGGGAAGGGCGCTTTTTCGCGGCTTTTTTCACTTCCAGGCTTGCTTATTGAAAGCAAGGTGACTAGAATAAGCGCCGGTTAGAGACACGGTCGAGGTCTTACTCAACAAACGCAATTGATGAAGTACGGGCCGGAATCGCTCGCACGCGGGCGATCGACAGTGTGCATTGCGATCGTGGACCTTCCTCATCCGTGGAGGGTCCTCAGAGGAACGTTCATGTCAAAGGAGACTTGAGGAATGGCGTCCAAACCCCTGACGAAGACACAGATCGTGGCCCAGTTTGCGGAAACGATGCAGATCCCGAAGAAGGCGGCGGCAGCCTACTTCGAGCAGCTCGCGGACCTCGCGATCAAGGAG
Source organism: uncultured Acidobacteriota bacterium (assembly GCA_963716925.1). Lineage (GTDB taxonomy): Bacteria > Acidobacteriota > Vicinamibacteria > Marinacidobacterales > SMYC01 > DAISKN01. Next base: position 1,057,077 of record CAVQUX010000010.1, read on the forward strand.
ACGAAGCGGACGGGCCAGTTCGTCATTCCCGGACTCGGAAAGCTCGTGAGGTCGGTGCGTAAGCCGCGCAAGGGCCGAAACCCCCAGACGGGCGAGGAAATCCAGATTCCGAAGAAGACGGTGGTCAAGTTCCGCGTGGCCAAGGCCTGCAAGGACGCCGTCGTTCCCAAGAAAGTCTAGGCTCGAGCCAGCAGTTTCGATCCCGCGGGAGGGTCGGAAGCGGCTCTCCCGCCCCCTCATCCCACGCCGAAGGTCTCTCTAACTCTCCCGTCGTCGACCACACGGTCGTATTGAGCTTGGGAAGATTTCCTTTCCCCTCCTCCCAGCCTCGCATAAAGGTATGTCGTGCCGCATCGCGATAGGACCGATTGCGTGTTATCCGGGTTATTGAGGCAAGGGGACCGCTTCCAGCTTCTTCAGCTCGTCGCGCGCCTCCCTGCGGCTCGGCTCTACCGCGAGCGCCTCCTCGAATTGCTTTCGAGCCTCCTCGCGATCGTCCAGGCCCAGATAGGCCATGCCCTTGAATAAGTGAACGTCGTAGCCGATGCCTCCATCGACCGACAGGCTGTCGAGTACCGCGATCGCGTCCCGAAACCGGCCGCGAGCGATGTGGAGACGGGCGCGGGTGAGGAGAAAGCTCGGGCTCGTCGGTGATTGCGCGATCGTCCGGTCGATGATGGCTTCGGCTTTGTCCAGCTCGAGGTTCTTGTCGATGCAGAAACGGGCGAGGAGATTCGCGAGGTTGAGGTTATCGGGACTCTGCTCGACGAGAGCCGAGAGTCCTTCGATGTACGCGAGGTACTGTTCCCGCGCGCGATCCGGCTGCCCCGTCGCCTCGTAGTGGGAGCCGAGAAGGTCCCGGTAGCGGAACGGGACGAGACCCGGGTTCTTGAACAGCTTTTCGAGAATCGCAGCGGCGTCGGCGGCGCGGCCTTCCTGCTGCAGCGAGTCCACGACCTTCAGCTGTACGTCCACGTTCTGGGGGTCCACCTTCGAGACCGCGAGGACGTAGGCCCCGAACGTCGTCTCGTCCATGGTCTCGGGAATCGGTACCGAGCCCCCATCGTGAATCGCACGGAGGGAACCCCCCTCGATCTCGAGGGCGATACGGTGTCCCCCGCGATAGAGCTCGAGCATTCCGGTATCTATGCTGATGTGTTTGCCGCCGAATCGCGATTCGATGACCCCGGAGGTCAGCGTGTGGCCCACGACCATCCGGGTGGCGCCGAGAGCCGCGAGGATTCCGGAAACACGCGCATCCTCCGCTTGCTGGGAAGCGCGAGTCAACGCGATGTTTGCCAGGCCGCGGTACTGGAGCGGCGACTCGGAATCGAACGCGATGCCGCCTTCGAGCGGGACCTCGTCCGAGAGCTCGGCGCGAACCCGGCGGTTCACCTCGGCGATGCCGATCTGCGCCATCTTCTCGCTCCAGTCTCCGTGGGAGAAGACGACGCCATCGATCTTGATCGCGACGTTCTTCGTTCGGATCCACTTTCCGTAGCGGCCGGTAGCGGAGAATGCCTGCCGGTGCTCCACGTACCCCAACGGATACCTGGCTTCGAACTCATCTTTCGACTGGCTCTTGTCGGGTGGATCCTCGTTTCTTTCCTTCGCTTCCCGCCGAATCTGCTCGTAGTACCGCTCGAAGGCCGTGTCCCGCAGGCGCCGGGAATCCCGGTCGGTATAGGACTCGTACTCCTGCTTCGAGACGAGATCGAGAATCCCGACCACGTTCATCGCCTCGTGATTTCCGATGAGCACGTGGACGCGGCCTCCCGCTTTCTCCGCCTGCTCCTCGAGATCCATCAGGAGATCCATCGCCTTGCGGGAATCGGGGCCGCGGTCGACGATGTCGCCGTTCTGCACCAGGTGGGTCTTGCCCCCCTTCCACTTCCGCTTCTCGTCGAGGATCCCGGCGGTCTGGAGCACGGCCACCATGTTGTCGAACGCGCCATGGACGTCGCCGATGGCGACCACCCGCGGGACGTCCTTCCATTCCCAGAGCGGTTCCGCTCGCTCCTGAGCGGCGGACCCCGAGGGGACGATCAGAAGCAGTAGCAGGCCGAGGAGGAGACCGCGGCGAGAAGGCTTCATCAGGATCCGACCGGGCTTCCGCCGTCGCGGTGGAACACCGCGCTGAAAACTCCCTGTAGCAGGTCCATTCGATCCGCCAGGAGGTCGAAGAGCGGTTCGCGGTCGATCTGGAGCGCTCTTCCCGATTCGACGACCCGTCCGGTATCGGCAAAGCTCGCTCCCGCGAGGGTCTCCCGGACCCCCATGGAGGAGCCGGCGCCGAAGCTCCTGCTCCCCGCCGCGGACTCGAGCTCGACGGCTCCGGTGAGAAGCAGCACGATCGCAGCCGGGGCGCCGGGGGTGAACAGGTTCTCCGGCACCGTGAGCGGGATCTCCCGGGCGATCGCGGCGACCTCGTAGATCTCCTCAGCGGTCGCGTGCGAGAGAATCGGGATCGTCTGGAGGCACATGACTCTCTCGACGGTCGTGAGCGGACGCTCCCGGTGCTCGTAGCGGAAGGAGGCCGACCGTCCGTCGAACGAGGTGCGATCCCTGGATCCCGAGGGATCGAGAAGCATGCGGAAGAGGCCCTGCGCGAGCTCGATGTTCGCCGCGAGGAGGGTGCGGAACTCCTCCGCCGGCAGGACCAGCGCGATGGATTCGAGCTCGGCGGTCGCCGAGCTCTGTAGCGCCGTTCCCTTCAGGACTTCCTGAAAGCCGAGCATCGCCGGAGGCGCCAGAACCTCGGAGCCGTCTTCTCGTCCGTCCGCGACGCGAAAGCACCCTTGCACCAGGACCTGGATGTACTCCGCGGGAGCGCCCCGCTCCTGCACCCGCGCTCCCGCGCCGTACCGCACCTGACGCGAGATGGTGGCGATGCGGAAGAGCTCGTCCATCGAGGCGAAGCGGAACAGGGGTATCTCCTTCAGCCGGCGCACCAGGCTTATCGCCGGGACCGGGGGGAGGAGCTCAAAACGGATGGGCGGGATGAGGCTCATCTTTCGTTATTGGCTTTGTTGGCTCGGTTGGCTCAGTTGGCTTCAGCCGGTAGGCGGCGAGCGCGTAGGACGCCGATTCGAAGACGACGAAATCGCGGGCATCGCGGAACTGGAGCACCTGCTCCAGGTCGGGGGCGAGGGACCAGAGCTTCCTCTCCCGCACCAGGTCGATGGCCGCGGCCGCCACTACGGGGTCGTCGTCGTAGATCAACCGTTCCAGTGTCTCCTCGACTCCTCGAACGCGATTCTTGAGGAACACGTTGCCCTTGCGCACCTTCTCGTCGAGCGGCATCTCGTCGATGATGGGCAGGAGAATCTTCCGCAGCTGACCCGAGAGTGTGTTGTCCAGGAACTCGATGGCGCTCGCGCGCGACCGGACGTCGCCGCGCTCGATGGCGATGCGGGCCGCCCGGATATCCTTCCAGTCGAAGATGAGTCCCAGCAGAAGGTAGACGCGGTCGAGCGCGCGGGAGAGCTTCTCGGTAAGAGACTGGGCGAGGATGCCGTTGCGCGGAAGGCCGCCCTTGTCGAAGAGGTTGTAGCTCGCGCCGAGATACCGATAATAGCGCACCGATTCCTTCAGGAGGAGCTTCTCGATTGGAGAGAAGGGGATCGGAAGATCGGACCTCTCGCGACGGATCTTCTCCAGGGCGAGCACCGCTTTGTACCGCAGGAAACCGTCCTCGCTCTCGAGCGTCTCGACCAGCGCGTCGACCGAAGCCGGCGAGGGGATTCTCGCCAGGGTCCCGGGGATATGGCGGCGAACCCATGGGTCCTCCTCCTCGTCCCGGAGGAAGTAGGTGAGTGCTTCGGTAGCGTTCTCGCCATAGCTCACCAGCGCCGCGCGGGCCGCGTTCTTCAGCCGGCGGTTGCGCATGAGAGAGATGAGGGTGGGAACGAAGAGGAGATCCGAATCCCCGAGGAGTCGGGCGCTTCCGATGGCTTCCTTGGCGACGACCGGGTCGGCGTCGTGCATCAGGGGCAGGAGGAGCTGCCGGAATCGCGGGTCGGTGGTCCGCGCGATGGCCCGCGCCGCCTCGCGTCTCGATGGCGCCATCGCGTCGCGGCCGTCGCCCGCGAGCCGCTCGAGCACCCGACGCGCCTCGCCGCGGTCGCTTTCGGTTCCGTTCTCCGCGAGCGCCACCGCGGCGGTGGCCGCGATTCGCGGGTCGCCGTCGTTCAAGTAGGGACGCATCAGATCCCGGACGTCTCCCTGCCGGACGGACGACAGAAGGGAGATCGCCGCCGCGCGCACGTCCGGGTCTTCGTCTCTCAGGGATCTTTCGAGGGATGGGGCCCAGCGCTCGATCACCTCCGCCTCCGCTCCCTTCACCGCCGCGATCGCGCGGGCGCGGACGCGGGGCGAGTGATGGTGGAGGAGCAGCGGAGTGATGAGCTTCGTCTTCGAGAGCTGCTCCAGGAACTCGATGGAACGAAGGACCCGCTCGTCGTCGGCGCTGCCGAGCTCCTCGACCAGGGTTTCGAGGGTGGCGGCGTCTCCCGCCTCGCGGGTCAGCCGCTCCGGCTCGAGATCCATGGTCTCGATGCTCCTTCGAAACACCGAGAGGTACTCCTTCTTCGCGAGCCGGGTGAGCACCAGCCACAGCCCGCAATACACCAGACTGAAAATGCTGAGCTGCCACCAGGCGAGCTTCAGCCACTGGATGGCGAGAATCAGCACCAGCGAGCCGACACCCTTGCCGATGAAACGATCGGCGACGACGTCCACGAAGCCCTTGGCCTTGAGCTTGAGATCGGCGCTCAACGGCAGGAACAGAGTCTCCCGCGTGGTTTTGTCGAGGCTGTAGCGCAGGGCGCTGTCGGTGACCCGGGCGACGCTCGAGGCCCAGAGAGCCTTGTAGAGAAGGATGAGGACGGCGGTCCCACCCAGGCTGGCGGGAAGGACCGCCATGGCGAAGCCGATACCCAGGAGGCTGTAGATCCTCGAGGTGAAGTAGATCTGGATCACGAACCCAATGAGGGAGATGTAGAAAGTGATCCCTGCGAGGAAGCTGGTGATGCTGTCCTTGCCCGCGACCGCCGACTCCGAGGCCATGTAGAGCTGTTGCTCGAGCGTCGCCGCCCCGAGAGCCGAGAATCCGATGACCAGCGCGATGAGCTGGAGGTGCCGCGAGCCCCTCAGCATCGACAGGGCTTCGCCGCCTCCGAGGCTCTCGCCCTTGACTCGGAACGAACCGCCCTCGGGGCTCGTCCGTCTTTGAATTTCCAGTATGAGGAAGAAACAGACGCCGAGGATGGCGGCGCTGAAGAGGATGAGGTTCTCGGTACCGACCCGCTCGACGAGGAGCGCGGTCAGTCCCGACCCCATCATGCCTCCGAGCATCGAGCCTCCGCCGATGAAACCGAAGACGCGCTTCGCCTGTCGAGCGTCGTAGATCTCGTTCGCCAGCGTCCAGAATTGGCTGATGAGAAAGATTCCGAGGAGCAGCCGGCCGAAGAAGAAGAACGCCGCCGAAACCCAGGCCTGCCCGGTCTTGAACAGGAACCAGAAAGCGACCAGGAGCACGATGATCGCCACCTGGGTTCCCGGCAGCACCCAGAGCTTCGGCAGCTTCCCCAGGGCGCGGCTGTAGTAGTTCATGATGAAGCCCATGGTGAGGCCGGCGAGGAGCATGACGTAGGGCACCTTGTCGGCCCCGAGGTCGTCGATGAACTTGGAGGCCGCCGAGGGCTTGATGTTGTTGTAGGCGGTCATCACCAGGAAGGAGTAGATGAACATCAGGACGCCTACGACCGCTTCGCCCTCGCGGAAGTTCACGAGGGGGGACAACGAGCGCCGAAGGAAGGAGTCGATCATCGAGGGGCTACCCAGCGTCATGTTATGCCAGGCGCAAGAGTAGCGGCAAACACGGAATAGCCAGCAACGGTCGGCGATCGGCTTGACGGCTGACGGCTACTGGGCCGGAAGCACCATCGTGAGCTCGTTGCCGCGCTGGGTGGCGGCGGTCGTCCACTGGCCCTGGAAGTACTCGACCACGTTGTGGACGAAGGAAAGAGGCCACTTCATTCCGTTGCGCTCGAGGGTCCAGGAAGCGTAGTCCCCCCCGTCTCGAGCGCTCTTCACCGCCGCGATGTTGTCGGCGACGCGGATGTAGGCTTTTCCGTTCTCGATGCGGGACGAGAGCTGGATGAGTCCCCCGGGGTGGCCGGAGAGCTCCCGTTCGGAGCGCTCCACCAGCGCCGCGAGGACGGAGCGCAGTAGGAACGCGTCGGCGCGGACTCGATCCGTTGCCGCGGGCTCCGTGGCCTCGAGACGGATTCGAATGCCGCTCGAGGCTCTCGGCGGTCCAGGCGCGCACCCCGTGGAAGACCGGGGCGAGCTGGATGAGGTCGACGGACGCCGGCTGGCCCGCCATGAAGCCCAGGACCGTATCTCGATAGCGCTTGGCGCGGGTGAGCTCGGCGCCCATGCCCCGGAGCTCCGCTTGCCAGCTTTCGCGCGCTTCCCTGCCGTCGCGCGCGTCGTGCTCGGTACGGAGCCTTCCGATTGTCGCGAATAAACGGTCGAGCGGGGGTCCCATTTCGAGAATCGCCTGCTCCGCCAGGCGTCCCACGAGGCCGATGCGCTCCATCTGCTGAAGCCGATCGCGGGCCACCCGGTTCGCCGCGGTCTCGAGCGCGAGTGCCACGGCGCTGCCCCAGCGCTCGAGGTGCTCTGCGGCCGAGAGCCGCGGCGCCGCCGACTCGGGAGGCAGGTAGAAGCAAGCGAGCCCCAGAGTCGTGACCGGGGTCCTCACGGGAATGGTGACGATGGAAGTGATCTTGCCCCCGCTCATGTCCAGGATCTGCGCCAGGGGTCCGGGATCGCCGCTGACGAAGACCAGGGGTCGGGAGCCCTCGGCGATGACCGCCGCCAGAGGGCGGCCGGAGGCGTCGGTGATGGAAAAGAGGGGCTCGCGCTGGAGCCCATGGAGAATCACCGGGCGGAGCTCGCGCTCGCGCAGGAGGGAGAGCGAGCCGCTGACCGCGCCGAGCGCCTCCCCCATCCGCATCAGCACGCCTTTCAGGACTTCATCGGCAGGGGCGCCTCCGAGGAGCGAGAGGGTCGCGTCGAAGGGAGCGTCGAGATCCGAAAGCCGCCTCTCGAACGAGTCCCTCTGGTCCCGCATCTCCTCGAGAGCCGACGTGAGATCCGCGGCCGCCTGCACGTAGCTGTCGACGAGCGCCTCCGCGGCCAGAGGATTGTTCGCCGGCGTCGCCGCCGAAGGCGAAGAGGCGCCTTCGAGCGAGCGCGCAACCGGCACCTTGACCGCCACGCGGGTTTGAGACGCGGGATGGGCCGTAGCGGCCTGGCCCGTCGAGCGAGGGTCGATCGCTCCTGGAAAGCGCGCCCCTCCGGAGGGTGGGGAGCTGGCAGCGGAGGAGGACGGGGTCCAGTCGAACATCGCTCTCATCGAGTCCGCGGTCCACTCCTCGATCGATTCCGCGTTCCGGACTCCGGCGCCGAGCTTGAACTTGTGGGTGATGTGCTCCATGGTGAGTCTCAGCGCGGCGGCGAACGTCTCGAGCACCCCTTCTTCTCGAATCGCGACCGCGGGAAAGCTCGCGGTGCGCCGGGCGTTGAGCGTTCGGTCCATCGCCTCCATGGGCGTCACTTCCGGTAGATCCCGCTTGTTGTACTGGTAGACGAGCGGGATGGTCGTGGGATCGAGGCCATGGGCGAGCAGATTCTGATTCATCTCCCGGAGACTCGAGAGCGTCTCCTCCCAGCGGTCGGCGGCGGAGTTGGCGACGAACACCACCGAGTCCGCGCCGTTCAGCAGGAGCTTGCGGCTCGCGGCGTACATCCTCTGACCCGGAACCGCGATCACCTGGAAGCGGAGCTCGTAACCGCGAAACGCGGGGGTCTTCATCGGTAGCAGGTCCAGCAGGATCGTCCGATCCTGAGTCGAGTTGACCGAGACCATCTCTCCCCGCCGCTTCGGATCGGCGCGCTGGTGGAGCACCACAAGGTTCGTCGTCTTACCGCCGGCGGCCGGACCGTAATAGATGATCTTGGCCCGGACGACGCGCTCTCGATGACTGATCTCGACCAAATCGCCTCTTTAACTGACCTGGTTTTCGCTGAAAGGGTGTGTTTCCAGTATAACGCAGCCCGCCGGCCCTTCGGCCTTCATGGAGTCACGATGAGACGCGAAGGCGGCTCTCCGAGTCCTTCGGGGAGCTCGAGCGGCGGCCCGGCGCCGCGGGACTTCGAGAAGAGCCGGTCGAGCTTGGAGAGATACCGTTCCCGTCCGAGCTCTCGAGCGTGCTCTTCGATTCCGGAGGCGAACGCCCGCAGCACGACGATCGCTTCCTCGTCCGAGACCGGCGGCGCCCCGGCAATCTTCTCCCGGGAGGCGACGAGACGCGTGAGCCACTCCGCCGCCTGTTGGAGGTGAAGCCGCTCCGTGGGGTGAGTGTAAAGGACGCCCTTGGCGCGGGTCTCGAGGGTGGCGGCGGCGGCGGCCGCGACCTCGCCGAGCTCGCGGTCGTCGAGCCCCGAGAGAGGATTCCGGGAGAGCGCGAGCAGGTAGTGAAGGAAGAGATAGAACTGCGCCGGGCGCTCCTCGAGAGAGAGCGCCCGGGCGAAGAAGCGGGCGGACTCCTTCTCCTGGCTCTCCGAGCTCCACTTCGGATCATGAGTGCCGTGGAGATAGACGCAGTCGGCGGGGCAGCGAATCGAGACGACCCGGTTGGTGCCGCAGCAGCGCGAGCAGATGAGCGCGCCGCCGCGCGCCGGGCAGATCCTCCTGCCTTTGACCTTCCCGCAGAACCAGCACTGAGCCACGGCGCCGGATCCTATCTCAAAGGGTTCGCTTGTGCGCTTTGCTCGACGGCCTCAGGCAGGGACGGCCTTGGCCGCCGCGAGGAGCTCTCCCGTCGAGCCGAATCGCTGGGCCGGATCCTGCATCAGGCAGCGGGCCAGTATTTGATCCAGGGATTCGGGCGCTTCGGGGAGGAACTGCCGCAGCCGTGGGGGGGATCCGTTCGCCGAGGCTCCTTGACCGACCCCGGGGTGCTGGCCCGTGAGAGCGTGGAAGATCAGCGCGCCCAGCGCGTAGATGTCGGAGCGGATCCCGAAAGGCGCCCCGCCCAGAAACTCGGGAGAGGGGTATCCATCGTCCGGGCCGAGCTCCCGGACCCGAAGGGCTCCGAGACCGAACCCGGCGATTTTGAGCTTGCCGGCCTTTCCCACGAGGACGTTCGTCAGCTTGAGGTCCCGGTGCAGCAGCCGCCGCTCGTGGGCGTAGCCGAACGCATCGGCGAGCGTGGTGAGGAGATCGACGGCCTGCTTGATCGAGATCCGCCTGTTGCGGGCGAGGAAAGCGCCGAGGTCGAAGCCCTCCACGTACTCGGTGACGGCGGCCTTCGCTCCCTGTATCTCGACGAGCCCGAGCAGGCGAACCAGGCTCGGATGCTCGAGCGAGCGAGCCGCCTGCGCTTCGGCGAGAAACTGCTGCACGATCAGTCGGTCGCGCAGGAGCTCTCCGCGGAGCAGCTTGACCACCACCGGCTGCTGATTTCGCGTGTCGACTCCACGGTAGGTGGTGCCGAGGAGTCCCTTTCCGAGCTCCTCGCCGAGCTGGATGGGCGAGCCGGAGCCCGCTGAAGCGGGTCTTGGCGCAGCGGCCGCGGGTGCGGGAGCGGGAGCGGGCGGCGGAGAGGCGGAAGCCCTCGGGATCGCTTCGGGCGCAGCCGCCTCGGGCGCCGGAGCCGCCGCCGGGCGGGGACTGCTGAGGCGCCCGATGCGCTGCTCGACGTCCTTGTAGCCGTAGCGTTCGGTCAGGACCTTGCGGAGCGTGGCAACGGCTTCGGCGTCGTTGCCGAGCTTCTCGTAGGCGAGGCCCAGACTGTAGAAGTGGTCGATGTTCGACGCCGAGATTTGCTGTTCTCCGATGAGCCTCTTGAGCTTGTCGACGGCGAGCGCGGGCATGTTCTTCTGGATGAAGAGCTGCGCGAGGGTGAGGGTCGCGGCATCGTAGTTCTCGTGGCCGCCGTCCACCTGCTGGAGGAGCTGGATGGCGCGATTGGAGTCTCCCATTCCATGCGCGAGCTTGCCCGCTTCGTAGTAGCGCCGCGACTGTTCGTAGAGCGCCGACGCCTTGGATTGGTTTCCGGACTCCTCGTAGAGTTGGGCCGCCTGCTCGAAGTCCCCTCCGCGCTCGAAGAGAGCCGCGGCCTTGAGCTTTTCGTGAGCCCGAAGGTAGACGTTCGCCGCCTGGATGACGGCATCGCTCTGCTCGTAGCACCGCGCGGCGGCTTCCAGGTTTCCAACGGTCTCGAAGAGCTCCGCCGCCCTCAGGTTGTCCCCCCCCGCGAGAAACTTCTCCGCCGCGAGGGCGCTATCGCCCTGATGGAAGGCGATCTCCCCCTGGAGGAGCGCCGCGCGCCGGACGTCGCCCGCCTTTTCGAACATCGCGGCCGCCTCCGGAAGCTTCTCCTCCTTGAGGAGCATCTCCGCGGCATCGCGGTACCGGCCTTCCTTGGCCGCGAGCACCGCGGCCTCCCGCGACAGTCCCGCGCGTTTGTAGAGATCGGCGGCCCGCTCCGGAGCGCCCCCCTTCTCGTAGAGCTGCCCGGCGTAGAGCGCGACCTTCGCCTCCCGCTCCGACGGCGAGGCGATGAGACCTCCACCGCCGACGGCGGTCGCCGCCAACCACTGCTGCTCGTAGTTCTCCGCCGCCTTGACGTGCTGGCCGAGCTTCTCGTAGCACTTCCCCGCCTGGGGAAAGTAGGAGACGTCTTCGTAGAGCTGCGCCGCGCGGTCGTATTGTCCGGCGTCGAAGTAGAGCTTGGCGGCGTCGATCTTCTGCCCGTGCTGCTCGTAATGCTTCGCCGCCTCTCCGTGCTTTCCGTTCTTGACGAGCATCTTGGCCGATCGCTTCCAATCGTCGGCCTTCATGTACATGTCGGCGGCGCGATCCCACTGCTCCAGCTGCTCGTAGAGCAGACCGGCGGAGACGTACTCCTCGGCCTCGACGTAGAGGTTGATGGCTTCGGGATACCACTCCGCTTCCTCGTAGAGACGCGCGGCCCCGAGGACGTCGCCGGATTTCTGCAGGCGGCTGATCTCGCGCTCGAACTGCATCAGCCGGAGCTTCTCGCCTCCCACCTTGTCGACGGCGCGATCCCAGACGCCGGTATCCTTGAGCCTGGCGATGAGCTTCGGGATCAGGAAGTAGGCGAGGGCGAGCAGGATGGCGATCGGCAGAAAGATATCCACCACCGGCCCGGGCAGATAGCTCTTGAGAAAATCCATCCTTGCGCTCAGCCGTTCTCAGTCCAAAAAGACGGGCAGGAAAGAGTTTCGATCATTCTCGCATGCGCTCGGAGACAAAGTCAAAGGAGCGTCGACTCAGCGGTTTACGGGAGAGACGGCGGGCCTTTGCGCAATATAATGAGAGGAGCCATGAACGGGAGCGACCAGGCTCGAGAGCTCGCGGAGCGGTACGGCTACCCCTTCGTCGATCTGAGCGGCTTTCGCGAGGACGTCGAGCTCTGGCGGCAGGTCCCGATGGATTTCATCCTCCGCTATCGGTTCGTGCCCATCGGGGCGGACAGCGACAGGCTCCGGATCGCCGTCGCCCATCCCGAGAACTTCCGCCAGATGGACGAGCTGGAGCTGGTGCTCGGAAGACCGCTCCTGCTCTCGGTCGCGAGCGAGGTCCAGATCGAAGAGATCCTCGCGAGGAACCGCAGCTCGAGCTTCCTCCTCGACAAGGCCTCGGAGGAGCTCAAGCTCGAGGCTCCGTCCGACGAGGAGGTCGATGAATCCGACCTGGACTCCGAGGGGGAGATCGCGGAGAGCGGAAGCGCCGTCATCAAGCTGGTCCATTCACTGCTTCTCAACGGCATCGAGCGCCGCGCGAGCGACATCCACGTGGAGACCAAGGAGGACCATGTCGCTCTCAAATACCGGATCGACGGTGTCCTCTACCCGGCGATGGAGGCCGTGGACCACAAGCACCACCAGACCATCGTGTCGCGGCTGAAAGTGATGGCCGAGCTCGACGTCGCCGAGCGGCGGGTTCCCCAGGACGGGCGGTTCAAGCTCAGGATTCGAGGTCGGCCGATCGACTTCCGGGTGTCGATCATGCCGAGCATCTACGGGGAGGACGTCGTCATCCGCATCCTCGACAAGGAGTCGATCAGCGAGCAGTTCCGTGAGCTCAGCCTCGACGTGCTGGGAATTCCCGAGCGCGAGCTGAAACGATTCCGCAAGTTCATCCGCGAGCCCTACGGAATGGTGCTGGTAACCGGGCCCACGGGAAGCGGAAAGACCACGACGCTCTACGCGGCCCTCTCGGAAATCGCTTCCCCGGAGAAGAAGATCGTCACCATCGAGGATCCGGTAGAGTACCGCATTCCTCACATCACTCAGGTTCCGGTGAACGAGAAGAAAGGCCTCACCTTCGCCCGCGGGCTGCGCTCGATCCTGAGGCACGATCCCGACGCCATCATGGTGGGCGAGGTCCGCGACCCCGAGACCGCGGCCATCGCCGTGCAGGCGGCGCTCACCGGGCACCTGGTGTTCACCACGGTCCACGCCAACAACGCCTTCGACGTCATCGGTCGATTCCTCCACATGGGCGTCGAGGCCTACAATTTCGTCTCCGCCCTGAACTGCATCATGGCGCAGCGGCTCGTCCGCAGAATCTGCGAGGAATGCCGCGAGCGGGTTTCCCCCGGCGCCGAGGAGCTGGAGCTCTCCGGACTGCCCTCCGGCGAGAGCCGTCCGTTCTTCGCAGGCAGAGGCTGCTATCAATGCCACGGGACCGGCTTTCGCGGGAGGACCGCCGTCTCCGAGCTCCTGAGCCTCTCCGATCGACTGCGCCAGCTGATCCTGGACCGCCGGAGCGCATCCGAGTTGAAGCAGGCGGCGCGCGAGGAGGGAATGGTCTCCGTGCGCGAGCACGCTCTCGAGAACGTCTTCTCCGGAACGACCACGCTCGCGGACATCAACAAGGTAACGTTCGTGGAGTAGATCCGCCTTCGCCCTGCGGGCTACGGCGGCCTCGTCCGGACGCTCACCGCGACAGCCTGGCACTCGACAGGCGCGTCTGCTGATCGCAAAAGAGGAGTAACGATCAGGACAGTTTTTGTCATTTTGGACATACCAGGACAACAGCCCTTCCCGACTCACCGAATCGCCTAAGCTACGCTGTTCCGGTCGCTTGCGGCGAAATTTCGCGTCGATTGCGGCTTTGCACGCGATTTGCATGGATGCCCTCAGGGAAGGGGAACGCCATGGAAAGACTCGTACGGCCGGAAACATCCACGGAGTACTTCAGGGAGCTCGTCGAGCGAGCGATGGCGAGGCAGGGGGTTTCTTCGAGCGAGCTATCTTCCTACTACCTGGTCCAGCTCCTGGACAACTTCGTCGCCTTCGATCAAATGTACGCGGAGATGGAGGTCGACAAGGAGACGCCGCTCGCCGAGCTTCTGTGTCAGGCGCTCGCGAGCCAGGGTGCCCGGCGCTTCCGCCTGCTCAAGTTCACCGGCGACGTCGCGCTCTTCATGTCGGGCTTTTTCGCGGAGAACGTCACCCGACGGCTCACCGACATCGACTACTACGTCCGCCTCGGCGGCTACGCCTACGGCGGAGCGGCCCGGTTCAGCGCCGTCCAAGCGGCGGCGCTCTACGAGGAGCTGGCGCGCAAGTTCGTCCGTTTCGTCGACGTTCTCAACGAGGTCAGCGAGGAGAGCGCCGTCACCGAGAGCCCGGGAATCCTGCGGCTCTACGAGAGATGGCGTCAGACCGGCAGCCGGAGGAGCGAAGCTCTCCTGAGGCGGGAGGGTATCCTCCTCGGGGATGCGTCCCGCCGCGTCCATTGAGCGGCGGTATCGCGGGAAAATGCTCGACTCCATCCTGCGTCAGATCGATCGGGTCTACGTTCTCGACTTGAACGTCGACATCCGTGATTTCCTCGTGAGCCGGGAAACCTGCGCGCGTCTCGGAGCCGACCCGAGTCGGGGCTCGGTCCTGGTGACGGAGGCCGGAGGCGAGGAGATCTCGCTGGGGCTCTATATCGGTGAAGAGGACCTCGAGCGATTGACGGAAGTCGACCTCGCCTCCTCTCCGATGTCCGCCTCTTCGTTCGAGCTCCTGCTCCTCGCGATCGAAGAGGTCAGTCACTTCGCCTATCTCGCCTTCAGCGCATCCCGGGAGAAACGCGTGACCGAGCTCGAGCTCGAGCTCCAGGCGGAGGTCGACAAGTTCGTCACCTTCGCCCTGCTGCACGCCTCGCGCCACCAGGGCCGCGTTCCCAAGGATCTACTGGATCGGATGTTCTCCGATTTCACCCTCCGCCCGGGTCTGGATTCCGAGCGGCGGGAGCGCTATACGGCGGCGAGCTCTCTCGCCTCCCGTTACTGCTCGTACGTCGTCCAGTCGGCGCTCGAGCGCGATTGCGGTCTCGCCCCGCTTCTCGCCGAGCTCCGCAGCTTCTACCGCCTGGGCCAGTGCGGCAAGATCGGCCGCATCCACGACGTCGTCTTCAACGGCTGATGGACTGAGGTATACTCGGCCCGATGAAGAGGGACGAGAGCACCGCTCTTGTTCACCGCGAAGCGCTCTCCCCCGACGCATTTCTACTCCACTTCGAGTCTGAGAACCTCGCCCGGAGCTTCGTCCCCGGGCAATTCACCATGGTCCGGATGCCCGATCGCTCCGACCTGCTCCTTCGACGGCCCTACTCGTTCTGCGACACCAGTGCCGAGGAGGGCACCTTCAGTCTCCTGGTGAAGATTGCCGGGAAGGGAACGAGAGCTCTCACCGAGCTTCCGATCGGAGCCCGGGTCTCGTGCCTCGGGCCTCTCGGCTCCGCGTTTCGACTGCCCGCCGCCGCCCGTGAGCCGGTCGTCGTCGCGGGAGGCGTCGGGATCGCTCCCTTCGTGGCGTTCTGCCGGTTGCTCGCAAGCCGCGGACTCGCGGCCACGGTGCTCCTCGGGGGCCGCAGCGCGCACGACCTCTACCTCCGGTCCGAATTCGAGGCGCTCGGAATGAACGTGCGGACGTCGACCGAGGACGGCACCCATGGTCATCGCGGGCGCGTAACCGACCTCCTGGCGGAAGCTCTCGAGGACCGCGAGCCCATCGAGCTCTACTCCTGCGGTCCGACGCCGATGCTCTTGCGGGTGGCGGCGATGGCGAGAGAGCGGGGGATACCGCATCAGGTCTCTCTCGAACGGCGCATGGGATGCGGGATGGGGTGCTGTCTGGGATGCGTCGTCTACGCTCGAACTCAGTCCGGGGGCGAGTACCTGCGTTCCTGCACCGAGGGTCCGGTCTTCGACGCCGACGCCGTCGCCTGGGAGCGCGACCCGTATCCACTCTGACCCTATTCACGCTGCGATGACCGACGAGCCGGATCTCACCGTCGAAGTCGCCGGCATCCGGCTTCGCACGCCGCTCATCGCCGCGAGCGGCACGTTCGGCTACGGCACCGAGTATCTCGACGTCGCCGACTACGACTCGATCGGAGGGATCGCGGTAAAGGGCCTGTACCTCGCCCCCCGGGAGGGAGCGGCGCCGCCGAGGATCTGGGAGACCCCGTCCGGCATGCTCAATGCCATCGGACTCCAGGAAGTCGGGATCGAGCGCTTCGTCGAGGAAAAGATGCCCCGGCTTCGGGAGCTCGGCGTCGCCATCCTGGTCAATATCTGCGGAAGCTCCCTCGAGGAGTACGCGGAGCTCGCGGGAATTCTGGACGACGTCGATGGAGTCTCGGGAATCGAGATGAACATCTCCTGTCCCAACGTCCACGAGGGAGGGATCCTCTTCGGGTGCGATCCCCTGATGGCGGCATCGGTCACCGAGGCGGTGCGGAAGAGGACCCGCCTTCCGGTGATCCCGAAGCTCACCCCGAACGTCACCGACATCGGGGTCGTGGCGCGCGCGGTCGAGGCGGCGGGGGCCTCGGCCATCTCGCTCATCAACACCATCCCCGCGATGGCCATCGACGTCGAGACGCGCAAGCCGCGCCTCGCGAACGTGGTGGGCGGACTTTCCGGTCCCGCGATCCGGCCGATCGCCGTCCGGCTCGTCCACCAGGCGCGCCAGGCCGTCGGGATCCCCATTCTCGGAATCGGCGGCATCACCAATCACGAGGACGCGCTCGAGTTCATCCTCGCCGGCGCCTCCGCGGTACAGATCGGAACCATGAGCTTCGTCGATCCGTCGGTATGGAAGAGGACCCGGGAGGGTCTCGCGGACTACTGCCGCCGCCACCGGGTCAAAGCGCTCTCCTCGCTCACCGGAGCCCTGGTGGCCGACGTGAAAGCGGTCCCCCAGGGATGGTGAAGAAGCCTCCGGAGCTCATCGTCGCCCTCGACGTCCCGACTGTTTCCCAGGCGCTCGCGCTGCGGGACGAGCTCGCCGGAGTCGTCGGGTTCTTCAAGGTGGGAAAGGAGCTCTTCACCGCCGTCGGTCCGGAGATCCTGCGGGAGCTCGCTCCAGCCCGGGTTTTCCTCGACTTGAAGTTCCACGACATTCCCAAGACGGTGGCGGGGGCGGTCGCGGCCGCGGCGCGGCACGGGGTCGCGATCGTGGACGTTCACGCCTCGGGGGGAAAAGCGATGATGACCGCGGCCGCCGCAGCCGTAGGGGCCGGCGGACCCGTGGTGCTGGGGGTCACCGTCCTCACCCATCTGGGCGACGACGACCTCGAGGCCCTCGGCTTTCGCGGGAAGAGCCGCGAACAGGTTCTGCGCCTGGCGCGGCTCGCCGCGGAGAGCGGGCTCGATGGAGTCGTCGCCTCGGCCCTGGAGGTCGAAGCGATACGGGAGGCCCTCGGCGACAGAATTCAGATTCTCGTTCCCGGAGTCCGCCCCGCGTGGTCCAAAGATAGCCATGACCAGAGGCGCGTCGCGACTCCAGGCGACGCCGCGCGCCTGGGCGCGACCTACGTCGTCGTGGGACGAGCGATTGCGCTCGATCCTTCGCCGCGCGCGGCGGCGGAGCGCATCCTGGAGGAGCTCTCCCGGGGGTGAAGGGCACTCCCATCGAGATCGAGCTCATGACTCGGCCAGGCTGTCATCTCTGCCAGGAGATGAAGGAAGCGCTCCTGGAGGCGGCCCGCGGCCTCGAGATCCGGCTGCGGGAGGTCGACATCTCGCGCGACAGCGAGCTCGAAAAGAAGTTCGGAAACGACATCCCGGTCCTGTTCGTGAACGGGAGCAAAGCCTTCAAGCACCGGGCGACGGTCCGGGAGCTTCGCTTCCGCCTCCGCCGAGAGGCCTGACGGGAAAGAAAAAGCCCCGAGGCGGACCCCGGGGCTTTTCGCGAAATCGAGAATCCGCTACTTGGCGTCGATCTTGAAGTGGGCCCTGCGGTTACTCTGCCAGCAAGCCTCGGTGGCCTCGGTGCACTGGGGTCTTTCCTTCCCGTAGCTCACCATCTTGAGGCGGTTCGCGGGAATCCCCAGCGACTGCAGATATTCCATGGCCACTCGAGCCCGCCGCTCTCCCAGTGCCAGGTTGTACCGCTCGGTTCCGCGCTCGTCGCAGTGGCCTTCCACCAGGATGACCGCCGTGTTGTAGGGCCGCTTCAGCCAATCCGCGTTCTTCGACAGCGTCGCCCGCGCTTCGTCCCGCAGGTCCGCCTTGTCGTAGTCGTAATGGACGTCGCTCACGTTCTTCTGGAGATCGGCGATGCTCGCCGTTTTGTATAGATCCGCTTCCGTCGGCGTCGGCGGCGGCGGTGGTGGCGGCGGAGGAGGCGGCGGCGGCGGAGGCGGCGGGGGTGCCGCAACCGGTGGCGGCGGCGGCGGTGGCGGTGGTGGCTCCTTTCCGCATCCCGCTAACCCCAGTAACAGCAAGCTAGCGAGGATCAGCAATCCCAGGGGGGCCAACCAAGATCTCTTCACGAACTCACCTCCTGCGCGGTATGTTTGCTCCCTGGTTCCGTCGCCGAGCGATTTCGGGCTGGAAAGGGACGCTGTTTTCGGTCTGGACCAGCGAGGCAAGGACCTCGACTGGCGCGTAGTCTAAACGCCGTAGCCTTTTGTTGTCAATGATAAGTGAAGAATCCGGCCCCGTAAAGCCCCTCGGGAGAAGGGGCTCCGGAAAGTCGGCTCCTCTTCAGGCCCTCTGCCGGCGAACGGAGGGGAGGATCTTGTACCGCTTCATCTTCTCGTGGAGGGTGGTGGGATTCAGGCGCAGCTCTTCCGCGGCCCGCTTCTGGCTACCGTCGACCCGCTCGAGGGTCTGGACGATGATTCGCTTCTCGATGTCGGCGATGAGCTCGCGGAGGGAGATGTTCTTGAGTCGGCCCCCCTCGGGAACGGTGAGCGAAGGAGGGGAGCAGAAATGCTCGGGAAGGGTCGTACCGTCGAATTTCGCCGCCGAGGCGATGCTTACCGCGCGCTCGATCATCATCGCCAGCTCGGCGACGTTTCCCGGCCAGTCGTAGCTCGAGTAGTTCTCGATCGCGGTCGAAGGGATCCCCAGAGACCTGAGCTGGAACCGCTCGCAGGAGCGCTTCAGGAAATGGTCGATGAGGAGCGGGATATCGGCTCGGCGGGACCGCAACGGAGGGATCTGGATGCGGACCTTGGAAACGGCGCGGAACGTCTCCTCGTCGAACCGGTTCTGCCGAACGGCGTCGACGAGCGACGGATGCGCCGAGGCCATCACGCGGAAGGGGAGCGGTCGAAGGAGCTTCTGCGCGAGGCTCCTCTGGTCCTCCGGAGTCAGCGCGGTCAGCTCCGCGAGATAGAGCGTGCCCGGCCGGGCTCCATGGACGTACGCGCCGCGTCCGGTGTCCGCGGCCTCCAGGACTTCGTCGAAGAGCCGCCGGATCTCTCCCGCGGGGAGGCTCATCAGGTCCACCGGGAGAAAGGTCGCTCCGGGGTTCCTCCCGTGGCGGTGCAGGAGCTCCGCGGCGAGGCGTCTGCCGGAGCCGTCCTCACCCAGGAGGAGGACGTTCCCGTTCGCGAGCGCGGCGGTGGCGATGGACTTCCGGATCTCGATCGACTCCGGCGTGCATCCCACCCAATCGCCCAGGCTCACGGCGCTTCCGAGCTGGCGTTTCAGGGTGCGATTCTCCTCGAGGAGCCGCCGGTAGACGACGGCCGAGTCCACGGCCATCAAGAGCGCCGCTCGATCGAGAGGCTTCAGAACCAGCCCCGCCGGTCGCTGCCGGTAGCTGGAGAACGAGGACCAGGGAGTTTCCGAGCTCACCAGGAGCAGCACCGTCGCCTGGGGGTCTCGCTCGCGGAGGATCTCGAGCGCCTGCCACGGGGGCTCGGGAATGGCATCGGTATCCAGGATGACGACCTGGTGGCGTCGGCTGTCGATCTCGGGAATCGCTTCCGCGAGTCCCTCGACGATGGTCACGCTCCACGATTCCGAAGCGAGCGCGGCGTCGGCTTCGCTCGACGCTCGGGTGGCTCCGACTATGAGGATGGACTCTTCCGGCATGGAATGCACCGAGCCTTGTTCAGTTAGACGAGACGAGCCCGGTGGTGGTTCCGTTTGTCCGTCTTCGGACGCCGTCCGGGCGCGAACTTTTGTGCCTGCCATCACATCGATGCTCGAACCGACTGCACAGACGCAATTTCGATGCCATGCTCCAAATCGCAGTAGCGGCGCTTATCTCCGC
Organism: uncultured Acidobacteriota bacterium; assembly: GCA_963716925.1. Classification (GTDB taxonomy): domain Bacteria; phylum Acidobacteriota; class Vicinamibacteria; order Marinacidobacterales; family SMYC01; genus DAISKN01. Next base: position 1,076,694 of record CAVQUX010000010.1, read on the forward strand.
GAAACCAACAGCGGGGCGTCGCGTCAATCCAGATTCTTTACAGAGGCGGCACGACTTTTACACGAACGCGGAGCGGGCTTTTGAATCGGAGACCACGTCTTCGACGAAATAGCGATGCACGCGTTCGTCTTCGGACAGTTCGGGATGAAACGTGCTGCCGAGGATGCGCCCTTCCCGCACCAGAACCGGCTCCCCTCGATGACGGGCGAGCACGGAAACCGCCGGGCCGACCCGTCGAATCACCGGAGCGCGGATGAACGCCATCGGGAGCGGCTCGGACCCGAGCTCCGGGCACGGCTCCTCTGCCAGATGACTGTCCACCTGTCGCCCGTAGGCGTTGCGCTCGACGGTTACGTCCAGGAGTCCTAGCGATACCTGACTCGGCGCCGTCACCTCCTTCGCCAGCAGGATGACTCCGGCGCAGGTCCCGTAGAGAGCCGCCCTGTCGGCGTGGAGCTTCCGGAGCGGCTCGAGGAGCCCTTCTTCCTGAATGAACTTCAGCATCGTCGTACTCTCGCCTCCCGGAATCACCAGCCCTTCGAGGCCTTCGAGCTCCGCCGCCTTGCGCACCTGCCGCGACCGGCAGCCGAAGCGCTCGAGCATCTTCTGGTGAAGGGCGTAGTCGCCTTGAAGCGCGAGGACTCCGATGCGGTCCATTTCCTACCAGCCTCGCGTCTGGAGCAGGTCCTTCTCGTCGAGTTGCCGCACGTCGATGCCCGGCATCGGCTCGCCGAGCCCCCGGGACGCTTCCACCAGGGCCTTCGGGTCCTGGTAGTGCGTCACCGCTTTCACGATGGCGGCGGCGCGCTTCGCCGGGTCCTCGGATTTGAAGATTCCCGAGCCCACGAAGACCGACTCCGCTCCGAGGTGCATGCAGAGCGCCGCGTCTGCGGGAGTCGATACTCCCCCGGCGGCGAAGTTCGGGACGGGAAGCTTTCCCGTCCGGGAGACGAGCCGAACGAGCTCGTACGGCGCGCCGAGCCGCTTCGCTTCGGACATGAGCTCCTCGTCGCCGAGCACCGTGAGTCTCCGCAGGTCACCGTTGATGCGGCGGAGGTGACGCACCGCTTCGACGATGTTCCCCGAGCCCGCCTCTCCCTTGGTGCGGATGAGCGCCGCACCCTCGCCGATGCGCCGAAGGGCCTCGCCGAGATCGCGGCAGCCGCAGACGAAGGGGACCTGGAACGCGTGCTTGTCGACGTGGTTCTCCTCGTCCGCGGGCGTCAGCACCTCGCTCTCGTCGATGAAGTCGACTTTCATCTCCTGGAGAATCTGGGCCTCCACGAAGTGCCCGATGCGCACCTTGGCCATCACCGGGATGCTCACCGTCTCCTGGATCTCGAGGATCTTGTCGACGGCCGACATCCGGGCGACGCCCCCGTGCTTGCGGATGTCGGAGGGGACGCGTTCGAGCGCCATCACCGAGACCGCTCCCGCGTCTTCGGCGATCTTGGCCTGCTCGGCGTTGGTGACGTCCATGATGGCTCCGCCCTTCAGCATGTCGGCGAGCCCGGTCTTGAGCTTCAGGCTGGTTTCGGTCATGTCCTCTTGCCTCCTTCTAGATATGCAGAGCCGGCTCGTGCCGAATCGCGCGGGACGGCCCGTTGTCGTTCGATTTCCTTCCTTGCCGCGTGAGGATGGCTCCCAGCCGTTCGATGCCTTCCTCGATGCGCGCCGATGCAACCCTGGAGATCGAGAGCCGCAGGTAGCGGTCGCCCTCGCCGCGGGCGAAGAAGTTCGAGCCGGGAGTGAAGAGGACGCCGGACCTGGCGCTCTCCTCGAGAATCGCGTCCGCCGAGAGACCTTCGGGAAGAGTGACCCAGAAGGCGAAGCCTCCTTCGGGGCGGGTCCAGGAGACGTTTGCCGGGAAGAAGCGCTCGAGCGCCTGGATCAGCGAGCGGCTCTTGCCTCGATAGATCGCGACCAGCCGCTTGAGGTGCCGGTCGTAGAGTCCCTCGCGGCAGAACTCGAGCACCGCCGCCTGCAGAAGGAGACTGGTGTGGTAGTCGGCGATGAGCTTGGAGCGGCCGAGCGCCGCGACCACCGGCGGCGGCGCGACGACGAAGCCCAGGCGCAGCCCGGGAAAGAGACCCTTGGAGAAGGTGCCGATATGAAGAACCGAGCCGCGCTCGTCGAGCGCTTTCAGTGGGGGAAGAGTGCCGCCCTCGAATCGGAGCTCGGAATCGAAATCGTCCTCGACCACCGGAGTCGAATAGCGCGCCGAGAGATCCAGGAGGCGCCGCCGCGAATCGAGGTCCATGGTGAGGCCGGTGGGATTGTGGAACGTCGGCATGGTGAAGACGAGCTTCGGCCGCGAGCGCTCGAGAACGGTCTCGAGGGCGTCGAGATCCATGCCCCGTTCGGTCATCGGAATCGGCTCCATCTGGGCGTGGTACTGGGCCAGGAGAGGAAGGACGATGGTATAGGTCGGGGTTTCGAGAGCGACTCGGTCCCCCGGGTCGAGGAGGCTTCGGCAGATGAGGTCGAGCCCCTGCTGGGAGCCGTTCACGATGAGGACGTTCTCGGCGTCGGCCGCGACCCCCCGTTCTCGAATCCGCTCGGCGATGTACGCCCGGAGCGGAGGGTGCCCGGCGGCCGGCCCGTACTGGAGAAGTGTTTTCCCTTCCTTGCGAAGCACCCGGTCGAGAACCTCCCGGAAGGGCTCGACGGGAAAGAGCTCCTCGTCCGGAACCAGGGTCGCGAAGTCGATGGGGTCGGAGTGACCGGAGGCGACCGGCGGCTTCTGCACGCGCTCTGCCGACGCCTCGGCCGCCCGGGAAAAACGAAACCGGAGCGGGGCTCGCGGCGACTCGGACGCACCTGCCGCCACGAACGTGCCCTGTCCCACTCGAGAACGAACGTCGCCCGCCTTCGCGAGCTCGTCATAAGCGCTCGCGATGGTGTTTCGATTGATCCCGAGCTTTTCCGCCAATTCGCGGCTCGGTGGGAGTCTCTCGCCAGGCTCGAGCTCACCCGACGCGATCCACGTCCGGACCTGCTGGCAGATCTGCCGGTACAGGGGGGAGTCCGAGTCCCGGTCCAGCCGCAGCCGATCCCATTGGCCCATGCCAACGTTCTAGCAAGGGCGGGCGATCCGGTCAAATGTGCTAGGACAATCCAGGGCTAATAGGCCAATCCGGCCTCATCGGAGACCCATGCTATGACAAGATCTAGCTGGTGATGCCGCGCAGGAAGACTTTGGCCTCGATGAAGAGGTCGAGAAGGTGGCGATCGATGCGCCCCTTGCCCGCGTCCTCTTCGAGGATCTCGAGGGCTTTCGTCGTGGGGACGGCGGGCTTGTAGGGACGGTCCTTGGCGGTCAGCGCATCGTAGATATCGGAGATCGTCATCATCCGGGTTTGCGGCGGGATGTCGTCGGCCCGAAGGCCGCCGGGATACCCGCTTCCGTCGAGCTTTTCGTGGTGGCTTCGCGCGAGCTCGGGAATGTCCATGAGGTCCCGCGTCCAGGGAATGGTGGAGAGGAAGTCGTAGGTATGGGTGACGTGCGTCTCGATCTCGCGGCGTTCGACCTCGGTGAGCGTCCCGCGCGACACGGTGAGGGAAACGATCTCGTCGGGGTCCAGGTAGCTGCGAGGAGTGCCGTCGACGTCGTCGTAGGTGACGGTCCCCAACTCCTCGATGAACTGAAACGCGGAATGGTGGGTCACCGTCGGAATATTGGCTTCTTCGACCGCCTGCCGGGCTCGTTCCACGACTACCAGCCGATGCGCGAGGTCGCACTTGAGCCTTTCGATTTCTTCGGGAGCCGCCTCTTTCGCGAGGAGCTGGTCGAGCATCCGCCGCAGGTACTGAGCTTCGACGGTGCGTTGGATCGTCTTGAAGCGCTGGCGGACCAGATCGAGCCGGCTGTGGTGCAGCTTCTTCGCCTTGCGCAGGACCTTCTCCGTGACTGCGACTTTCCCGAAATCGTGGAGGAGCGCCGCGTAGCGGAGCTCGCGGATCTGATCGTCCGAAAGCCGCAGGTCCGCGTAAGCTCCCCGGTCCGTCCGGTTCGCCACTTGCGCGAGCTCGGCGGTCATCGCCGCCACCCGCCGGGAGTGTCCCTGGGTGGTGGGGTCGCGGTGCTCGATCGCCTGGACCGCGGCGTCGACGAATCGCGCGAAGAGGTTCTCGCGCTGCAGGTACAGACTGTTGTTCTCGACGGAGATCGCCGCCTGACTCGCGAGCGAACGAACGAGAATCTCGTCGTGCTCGTCGAACGGAAGCACTTCGGTGTCGAAGCTGGAAGGCCCGTCGAGGATCGTGTCGCGGGATCGTTTCTTGTTGATCAGCTGGAGCACGCCGATGCTCTCCCCCTCGTGATTCTGCATGGGGATCACCAGCATCGATCGCGTGCGGTACGAGATGGCCTCGTCGAAAGTCCGGTTGATGGCGAAGGGCTTGCCTTCCGATGGCGCGTAGGCGTCCTCGAGGTTGAGAGTTTCCCCGGTCTCGGCGACGTAGCCGGCGATGCTCCCGGGACCTATGGTGAGTATGTCCTCCTCGAACCGGAGCTGCCGGGAGTCGTTCTGCGCCAGCCGGAAGCGAAGCCAGCGGCCGCCCACCCGCTCGACGGTGCGCTCGGGGGTCTCGATGGGCATCTCGAGGCGGGCCACCAGGAACAGGCTCCCGGCGTCCGCATTGGTGATCTCCCGCGCCTTGCCCAGGATGAGACTCAGGAGCCGGTCGTGATCGTGCTCGGTGGAGAGCGCGATGCCGATGGCGTGGAGCTCCTCGAGCTCTCTCGCCTTCTGCTCCGCCCGGGCCTGGGACTCTTCGAGGCGCAGCTGGCTCTCGAGGTAGTGGGTCGCGTTTCGTATCGTCCTCAGGAGCTCCCCCTGATTCGGCTGCACCGGGAGGACGTCGAAGAGGAGCTCGTCGCCTTCCGACGCCCCGCCTTTCGGCGACACGGCGATTACCGGAGAGTACGCGCCTCCCGGCCGCCGGGCGAATGCCTCGACGGCGGCGCGGTGCTCGGAGAGCAGGTGCTCGTCGAGAATCAGGATTCCCGGCGTCGTCGGCAGAGCCTCGCCGGGAGCGATGGTGATCGGCACGATGGAATACCGATCGTGAGTCTCCGGGTAGGCCAGGGGAGAGAGCCACCCGTGAACGCTCGTCCACACCCAAATCGGGCGCATGATTGCCGTCTGAACCTTTCCTGGTTGGGGGAGGAGCGAGATTATGCTAACCGGCTCCCGCCGCCGCGGTCAAGTCGTGCATCCAGGGCCGACTGATTCTGCCTCCGAACGAGGTAGATTCCCAGGAAGATCACGAACGTGCCCACCAGCTTTCGTTCCCCTACCGGCTCACCGAGCGCCAAGTATGCCACGATCATCGCGGCCACGGGGGTGAGGTTCGAAAAGATGGCGGTCTGCGTCGGCCCGACCCGGCCGACGGCGAAGTACCACAGGCAGTATGCGGCGACCAGGGAAAAAACGATCGAATAGCCGAGAGCCCACCATCCCGACGCGGGAATGGACGCCGGCGTCATCCGATAGAGCTCGGGAAGGCCCAGGGGAAGGAACGCAAGGCTTCCGATCGACATCGCGTAGGCGCTGGTCTTGAGCGCGCCGTAGCGGGAGACGATCGGCTGGCTCAACACGGTGTGGAGCGACCAGCAGAACGTGGCGGCGAGCGTGAGCCCGTCGCCGAGGAGACTCCCCCCCGCCGTCGACGAGTCGTGGAGCACCAGGTACACCCCGGCGATCGACACGCCGATGCCGAGAAACGCGCCTGCTCCCGGCCGATCGGACGAGAGCAACCGGCTCAGCAGCGCCACGAACACCGGCGTCAATCCCAGCAGAATCGCGGAGTTCGAAGCGGTCGTGGAATGAATCCCCTGGATGAACAACACCTGATAGAACGTGTGTCCGACGAGCGCCAGGAGCACCAGTCGACCTCGATCCTGGGGAAGCAGGCTGGGGCCGGGCGAGAGCCTCGCGAGGGTGAGGAAACAGATCGACGCTCCCACCAGGCGGATGCTGGTGAAGGCCATCGGGGTGAAGTGCCGGAGGGCAAACTTCACCACGCTGAAGTTCACCGCCCAGACGAGAATCGTGGCGACGAGCGCGGCGTCGACCACCGCGCGGGCGGAAGTACGGCTCAAGAAGGAACCGTCACATCATTCGCTTCAGAATGCGGGAGCTCTGCTCCTTGGTGAGCCCGGGCGTCCGGCGGGAGACGGGACCGCCTTCGTCCAGTATCGGCTCCAGCTCGTGCAGCGCGGGCACTTCGTCGTTGCGGTAGAAGACGCCGGTATAGATCGTGTCGCCCCACATCAGCGCTTTCTCGCAGGCCGACTTCCAGTCCGAGGGGTCATGGCCCGACTCTTCGAGCTGTTTCACCCGCTCGCGGAAGAAATCGTAGGTGTTGTCGTGGTTGAAGGTCACACAGGGACTGAAGACGTCGACGTGAGAGAACCCTTTGTGCTCGATGGCCTGCTTGACGATGGAGACCAGGTGCTTGCCGTGCCCCGAGAAGCCGCGCGCGACGAAGGTGGCGCCGTTGATGATCGCCGCCGCCGTCGGATGGACCGGCCTCTCGATGTTGCCGAAGGGGGTCGACTTGGTCTTCATCCCGACGTTGCTCGAGGGGCTGACCTGTCCGGTGGTGAGGCCGTAGATTTGGTTGTTCATCACCAGGTACGTCAGGTCCACGTTGCGCCGCGCGGTATGGACGAAGTGGTTTCCCCCGATGCCGTAGCCGTCGCCGTCGCCGCCGGTGACGAGGACGGTGAGCTCGTGGTTCGCCAGCTTCGCGCCCGTGGCCACCGCGAGCGCCCGGCCGTGGAGAGTGTGCATCCCGTAGGCGTTGAGGTAGCCGGGAAAGTTCGAGGAGCAGCCGATTCCGCTCACGCAGAGCACTTCGTGCGGCCGTTTCCCGAGCTCCGCCAGGGCCTTCTGGACCGAGTTCAGAAGACCGAAATCGCCGCAGCCGGGGCACCAGTCGGGCTCGACCTTCCCCTTGAAGTCTTTCGGCTTCAGCTCAACCATGGTTGTTGTCGCCATTTTAGTTGTTGCTCCTTACTTAATAGCTCACTCGCTCTTCGCTCGCTCGCTCCCCGCGCTCCTCGCGCGGGGAGGAGGGGCCCTCCGGGCCCCGCTGCTCATCGCTCTTCGCGCGCTCCCGGCGCTCCTCGCGCGGAGGAGGGGCCCTCCGGGCGCGCCCGCGGTTCGTCGCTGGCTGATCGCTGACGGCGGATCGCCGCCTAAACCAGTATCTCCTGATACGGCACGTAGACGCCGTCGACAATGTCCTTCTTCTTTCCGAGGTGGTCGACGACGCCGTTCGCCACATGATGGGGCAGGAACGGCTCGCCGTCGTACTTGCGGATGTGGCCGTCGACCGAGAGTCCGGTCTCGCTCCGCAGGTAGCGGTAGAACTGACCGGAGAAGTTGTTCTCGACGACGAGGACCTTCTTCGCTTTCGACAGCAACCGACCGATCTCGTCGCCGTGGAACGGCTTGATCCACTTGACCGATAGATAATTGGCTTTCACTCCCTGACGGCTCAGAAGCTCGACCGCCTCCTTGAGAACGCCTTCCGTCGAGCCCCAGCCGACCAGTGTCACGTCGGCATTCGCCGGACCCCGGAGCTTGGGGGCCTCGACCTTCTTCAGGAAGTCGTTCAGCTTGCGCGCGCGCTTCTCCACCATCTGGCGCCGCTTGTGGGGGTTGGTGAACTCGTCGGAGACGAGGATGCCTTCCTCGTCGTGCTCGTCGGTAGCGATCACGTGCACGTGGCCCGGTACTCCCGGCACCGCCCGCGGGGAGATGCCGTTCTGGGTGTCCTCGTAACGCCGGTAGCCGTCGCCGGACTCCTTCGGCTCGGTGATGAGCGCTCCGCGCTCGATCTTGGGATGCATGTCGACGTCGTCGGGATTCACACTGAAGGTGCCCTCCGAGATGAGGAGGTCCGAGAGTACGAGCCCCGGGCACTGGTAGTGATCCACGAGGTTGAAGAGCTCCGGCAGAGTATTGAAGGCATCGAGCGCGTCCCTGGGGGCGACGATGATGCGCTCGAAGTCACCCTGGCTCGCGCCGAGAGCCTGCCACAGATCGCCTTGCTCGGTCTTGGTGGGAACACCCGTCGACGGGCCGGCGCGCTGCACGTTGATGAAGACCACGGGCACTTCCATCATCGCCGCGGCGCCGAACGCCTCGGTCATGAGCGCGAATCCGCCGCCCGAGGTGGCGCACATCGTACGCGCGCCGGTGTGAGCGGCGCCGATGGCGACGTTCGCCACTCCGACCTCGTCCTCGATTTGCCGCACCATGATTCCGAGCTCGCGCGCGTTCTTCGCCATCCAGTGAAGGACGCCGGTGCTCGGACTCATGGGATAGGCGCAGTAGAACTTCACCCCCGCGGCGGCGCCTCCCATGCCGAGGGCCTCGTTGCCCGTCCACACCGCGAGAGGCTTCTTCCCCTCGGGAAGGACGTCCGGGAACGGCTTGAAATGGGTCTTGGCGTGCTCATAGCCGGCGCGCGCCGTTCCGACGTTCTCGTCCACGGCTTCCTGGCCCTTGCTCTTGAACTGCTGCAGAAGCGCCTCTTCGAGGACCTTGAAGTCGGCGCCCAGGAGATTCACCATCGCTCCCAGAGCAACGGTGTTCTGGACCAGCTTGTTCCGGTTGTCGCTGGTGAGCTCCTTCACCGGAAGCCCGCAGAGCTCGACCCCTCGAGCGACCTCGCTCGGCCGGACGTCGTCGCTGTTGAAGATGACGCGTCCACCTTCGACGAGGTGCCGCGCGTGGCGGGTCATCGTGTCCTGGTTCAGGCACAGGAGCAGATCGATCTTGTCCCCGTGGGTCGGAACCGGCTCCGTCGAGACCCGCACCGTGAGCAGGATGTGTCCGCCCCGGATGATCGATTGATAGGCGTTGTAGGCATTCAAATGAAGGCCCCGGCGAACGAAGAGTCGCGCCAGGATGTTGCCGGGAGTCGCGATCCCCTGCCCGGCCGCCCCGCCGATGGCGAAGGCGAAATCGTAGCCGTTGGTCATTTAGGTCCTCCGTTGACCCGAAAGTTCTTTCTGAACTCGTTCCCCGCGGGGCAGACGCGAAACGTCGAGCCCGAGTCAGGACTCAACGAGCGATGTCCGTGAGCAAAATCCGCGCAATGCAAGGATATTATCATCCTGTGCGGCGGTGCGAAAGCATTCCCGACGCGATCTTCTGTAAACAATTGTAGCGACTTCGACGAATCTTTCGAGTTCGAGCCGAATGGACTAGTATCTACCGGCGTTCGGCCCGGCGAACGAGAAAACAGGGGTGCCATGGCGGTGAAGGGACGTTGGGGCAGGACCGGCCTGAACGTCGCCGCGGCCGCGGCGGTGCTCGCTGCCGCGTTCCTCTTCTTCTATCTGACAGGTCCCTCCGACCTCGCCTGGATGGAGGGCGCCCTGTACCAGCGGCGCGTAGCGCTCACCGATATCGGCGACGGCCCATGGGCCCGCCCGCTCTTCGTCTTCCTCTCCCAGCCGCTTCTTCTGCTGCCCCTCGGCAAGATCTCGAGCGGTGCGAACTGGGCCGCCGCCGCCTTCGCCGCCGGCGCCTGCCTCTTCGTCTATCTGCTGCTGAAGATGCTCCTGCAGATGGCGCCGCAGTTCATCGCGAGGCGGGTCGGGGTGCTCGCGGCCCTTTCGCTCGCCGTGTCCCACACCTTCTGGATGCGGGCGGTGACCCCGGGGCCGGAGCCGCTCGATGCGCTTCTCCTCGCGGCGACTCTCTATTTCCTCATCCGCTTCGCCAACGAGGGCGTCGCCAGGAACCTCTATTTCGGGATGGGGGCCTTCGGCCTCTCGATCGCGAACAACCTCCTGATGATCTTCCTGGTGCCCGTCGTCTTTCTGTTCGTGCGGGTGGTCCACCCGCCTCTGGTCCGGAACCTCGGCGTGGTCCGCTTTCGCGGCCTCATGGCGTTCGCCGCCGGCGCCTCGATATCGATCCTGGTCGCCGTCCGGGGATGGTACCAGCTCGGCTTCGTCGTCCCCGAGCAGCAGAAGAGCTGGCTTCGCTTCTGGGACCACATGATGCTCGCGTGGGACCAGCCGCTCCAGGAGTCGATGATCCGCTTCGGCTCCATGCTCCTCCTCAACTTTCCGCCCTGGTCCATCGTCGTCGGGCTCATCGGGCTCGCAGAGCTCAACCGCCGGCAGAGATACGTCTTCTGGCTGATATTCCCGTTGTTCCTGATCTACTCCGCGCTCGCGGTGACGCTGCATCTTCCGGAGCCGGTTCCTTCCTACCTTCCGGCGTGGGTGTTCTTCTCGGTGGCCGTGGGCTACGGATGGTGGAAGCTCCTCTCGAGCGGGAACTGGCAGGGGTTCGCGGTCGCGCTCGTGCTCTCCGCCTCGCCACTGATCATCTACCGCTTCGCGCCTCTCGCGGTGAGGAAGGCGCGGATGGAGCTGCGGGTCGAGGCGCTTCTCGACGTTCCCAAAGAGCTTCCCCTCGACCATCTCGCCTCTCAACTGAATCCCGACCGCCGGTATCTCCCGGAAGCGCGCGCGTTCGCCGAGAGGGCGCTCGACGCGCTCCCCGAAGGAGCGCGCGTCCTCGCGATCTCGAGGACGGCGGAGCTCGTCGTTGCACCCCTCACCTACCTCGTCGAAGTGGAAAAGCGCCGGCCCGCGAGCGTCGTCGTCCTGGGCGAAGGAGACGAGACCGGCCTGCGAACGCTGCTCACCGAGCCCGGGGCGCTCTTCGCGATGGGGCTCCACCCTCCGAATCCCGCAGTGACCGCGATTCTCGGAACCCATCATTTCCGGGCGGCGGGAGAGTGGTTTCATCTCGTTCCCCGGTCCGAGATCCGGGACCGGGTTCTCGTCGACGGGCCTCTCCCCGGGGTCGCCGACGATTCGCTGGGAGACGCCCACCTCGTGGGCTCGTGGTACGGCTACGTCGAGCCGCAGGGATATCCTTTGAGCCTCCGCATCGAAGGGCCGGTCGGGGCCCTTTCGGGGAGCGCGATCCTGAACGAGGAAGGGGCGCGGCCCCTGAGCGGGAAATTCACCCGTCTCAGCTCGACGGTGGGCGCGGTTCTCGGGAGCGTCGAGTACGGCGTAGAGGGAGCCGATCAGCTCCACTTCCACCTCGATGCCACGCAGAAGGGGAATCGCCTGGAGGGCACGTGGAAGGCGTTCGAGCTCCCCGAGCTCTCGGGGAAGTTCGTAGTCTGGCTTCAGCCGCCGGCGGCCGCGCGGTGAGGAGCGTTCTTCCGCGTCCTGGTTTCTATCCCGCCTGTTGCTTTCTGAAGATCTCCGGCTGGATCCCGTACTTCTTCATCACGTCGTAGAAGTCCTTCCGATCCTTCCGGGCCAGCCGCGCCGCCTGGGAGATGTTCCCCTGGCAGATCCGGAGCACCTGGGAAATGTACTCCTTCTCGAACTCGCGCTTCGCTTCCTTGAAGGACTGGAACTTGTTGGACGACACCGGAACGTGGAAGAAGAGATCCTCGGCGGTGATCACGTTGTTGCGGGTGAGGACCATCGCCTGCTTGACCTTGTTCTTCAGCTCCCGGATGTTCCCCGGCCACTGGTAGGTCATCATCTTCTGGATCGCCGCTGGAGAGAATCCCTCGACGTTCTTCCCCAGCTCCTTGTTGAAGTCGGTGAGGAAATGATTGATGAGGAGCGGAATGTCCTCCTTCCGATCGCGCAGCGGCGGGAGGTGGATGGGGATCACGTTGAGGCGATAGAAGAGATCCTCGCGAAACGACTTCTCGGATATCGCCTGGATCAGGTCCTTGTTGGTGGCGGCGATGACCCGGACGTCGACCTTGATGCCGCGCGTCGATCCGATCCGCTTGAACTCCCCGTCCTGGAGGACCCGCAGGAACTTCACCTGCAACGGCAGCGGGAGCTCCCCGATCTCGTCGAGGAACAGCGTCCCGCCATGGGCTTCCTCGAACAGACCCTTCTGGTCCGTGCGGGCGTCGGTGTATGCGCCCTTCACGTGTCCGAATAGCTCGTTCTCTATCAGGTTCTCGGGAATCGCACCGCAGTTCTCGACCACGAACGGCCGGTCGGCGCGCTTGCCGGTGTAATGGATGGCTCGCGCCACCAGCTCCTTGCCGGTTCCGGACTCTCCGTAGATGATGACCGGCACGTCGTTCTGGGCGACGATCGAGATCTGCGTCAGGAGCTCTTCGATCTTGGGGCAGGTTCCGACGATGAAGTCGGACTTCCGCCGGCTCATGATCTTGTTGCGAACCTGGCTCACTTCGTGCGCGGTCCGGTGGCGTTCGACGGCCTTCCGCACCCTCTGCACCAGCTCCTCGACGTCGAAGGGCTTGGTTATGTAGTAGGAGACCCCGTCCTGCATCAGCCGGACCGCTTCGTTGACTTCGCCGTAGGCGGTCATGACGATGACCGGGATGTCCGGATTGAACTGCGTGATGGAGCGGGCCAGCTCGTCGCCCTTCACCTTGGGCATCCGCATGTCGGTGATGACCAGGTTGAAGACGTGCTTGCGGATGAGGTTGAGCCCCTCGTCGCCGTCGGATGCGGTGACCACGTGATACCCCTCGCGCTCGAGGCGCGTGCGCAGCATCCGCTGCATGCTGACGTCGTCGTCGACAATGAGGACCTGTGGCCCGGCGGGCTCCTGCATCAAGACAGCTCCATCAGTTTTTTCTTGGGTGTGGGGAAAATTATACATCACGAACCTCTCCAAGTGAAGTGGGTGTCGGGCCCATCGAAAGGGCGGGTGCTGTAATCGAGGTCGAGCCTAGGAGTGCAAGCCCATGATTTCTAGTGAGTTGCAGGATGCGGCCAAGGCGGGCGCCGAAACCCCTTCGAATCTGGGGCGTTCGAGGTCGCGATATTTCCCATAGAAGAGTAAGAGTCGTCAAATTCCAGCCTGTCCAGCCCAGCCTCGCGGTCGGAGCGCCGAAAACCGCGTTTCCTCCGGGAGCGAGAAGGCGTTCGGGGCGAAAGCGACGGGCTTTCCGGAGGACGGAACGCGGGACCGAGTCGCCGAGGGCGGAGAGGATCGACCGGAGACGAGGGCTTTCCCAGAGCGCCGCGGTCATGGCGAGGCCGCCGTAAACCCAGGGCGCGAGTCGTCGTTCCCGGGCACGCTCCACGAACGCTTCGGGATCGAAGTCCGTACGAGCGACGATCGTCCTCGCGTCCCAGGCGTTCAGCCCCGGCTGGCGAAATCCGTGCTGGAAGCTCGCGTGAAGGCAAAGGTGGAGCAGATGGTCTTCCCAGCTCAACGTGCGCAGCCGCGCCCCGAAGCCGAGGGGGCGCGATCGCTCGAGAATGGCGCCGGTCCCGAGCCCGAGAAAATCCGCCGCAGAGGTGAGATCCCGGTGGAGCTCGACGAGCACCCCGGTCGCGCCCCGCCGGAAGCAGTGGGCATGGTCCGAGGCATCCACGAGGGAATAGCCGAGTCCCTGTAGCTCGCGAGACCAGGTCTCGAAGCGCGAGCCGCTCACGAGCACGTCGATATCGCTCATCGGTCTCAAGCCGGGATCCCGGTAGAGAGTCGTCGCGAAGGCCGCCCCTTTGAGCAGGTAGAGATCCATTCCTTCGCGAAGCGCGACCGCTCCGAGCTCGTCGACGTGGTGCAGGCGAACGATCGCCTTTGCGAGCTCCAGATTCCGTGCGTTCTCGAGCCGCTCCTGAAACTCCGCTGGAGCCGAAGGAGGACTCGGTCGCAGGGCGCGCATCCCCTCGAGAACCAGGGGGCCCAGGCGATGCCGCTCCGCCGCGGCTCCGAGGACCGCCCAATCGATTGGCGAAGTCTCTCGAATCGGCGGCCCGGCGACGGCGGACGAGCTCGCCCGCACGAGCTCCCTCAGGAGCGCAGTCTCCGCGGCTCCGAGCTCCGCGGGCGAGGGCGGCCCCAACGGCCTCAACAAGGGCTCTCCTGACGCGCGGGTCGGCGGACGACGGCGCGGTATACGAGGACGACACGTGGATAGAGGCGGTTCACGATGAGCCCGAGCACCCGCATCCAGAAATTCGCGAGAGGAAGCGAGACCCTTCCTTCGAGTCGCACTGCGCGCGCGATGACCCTCTCGCGAGGAAGCGGATCGTCCGCCGTCCGACAGGCGTCGCCCTTCGTCCAGATCCTGTCGTCTTCGAGAGCGACGATGCGGTGCGCCACGAGGGAGTCGTTCGGCAATCGCGCGAGCACGACGTCTCCGACCGAGAGCGCGCCACTCGGCGAGAAGCGGAGAACCGAGCCCGAACGCACCAGGGGTTTCATGCTCCAGCCGCGGACGCGGAGGCTCACGTCGTGCCCCTCCCCGAAGAGCCAGCTGAGGAGCACAGCCGTGGGGACGGGCAGGCTACGACCATCTGCCGAGATCATGTTGAGGGGAAGAGTCTGCAACAGATGTGCCAAACGCGTTCTTCATGTTCGTGCATAACCGCTTTTATTGTAGTGACTTACGCCTTACATGGGGCCGGCCCCAATGGGAGCGATCCTACTCGGTGGGTGGAACACACCATAGGCCGGCGCCGATGTTCGACGCTCGGGCCGTTTGGAGACCTTCCGAGCCTTGTCGGCGGAGTGGACCTGGTCCGGCGTGAGGGCATAATCCACTGACGATGGGCATTTTACAGGGTGGAACTCCAGAAACGGGGCCATCCCAGGACGGCGCCCCGGGTCGTAGGTATTTTCCCCTGGGTCGAACCCTTGCTATGGACGGCGGTCGACGAACACGAAGTAGCGGCTTCCGGCCGGCGAGCCCTCGAATCCGCGCACGATGCTGGTCACCCTCCAGAAGTACGTTCCAGGCTCGATCCCCTGGATCCGAACCGCGGCTTCCGGGCCGACGCGCCGTTCGACGACTAGATCGAAGAAACCGTCGTCGCGAGCGATCTCGAGCGCGTAGACCTCGGCGCCGTCGACGGCTCGCCACCGGAACGTCTGATCGAAGGATTCGCTTCGCAGCACCTCTTCGGGAAGAGGGGCGACAAGCTCGGGCGCGGGCGGAAGCGGCGAAGGCGCCAGGCTGTCGGCTCCCGTCACCGCCAGGGCGCCCTCTTGTCGCCCGACGGAAAGTCGCTTCTCGCCCATCTCGAAATCCACCCGTCCGTCGAGGACCTCGACCCGCGTCGCTTCGCCGGGCTCGACCTTCACGCGAAACTCGGTTCCACGAATGATGGTGTTCGCCGTGGGGGTCTTGACCTCGAAGCGGCCTCGGAGCCCGTGCTCCATCTGGGACCAGATGCTTCCCTCCTTCAGGAAGAGCTGGAGGCGCGAGGTCGCGGGTTGTTCCCGCGTACCGAGCGAGACGAGCGTCGCGCGGCTCTGACTCTTGAGCAGGACGTAGTTCCCGTCGTCGAAGAGGATCCTCGCCCCCGCGTCGCGCCAGGTCCGAATCTCGTCGCCCTCCCGCAGCAGGAGATTGGGCACGAGCGGAATGAAGCGCGGGTCGAACGATCGCTTCACTTCCGCCTCGCCATGGAAGCTCGACACCTTCGCCAGCGTACCCGGCGAGTCCAGCATCTCCGGCGGGATCTCGATGGGCCTGCCCGCGCGAAGGAGGTTGAACCTGGCGAGCTCTTCCCAGGAGCCGCGCAGCTCCGGGTAGCGATCGAAAACCGCCTGTACGGTGCCGTCGCCTTCCGTCACCAGGACGACATAGGGGGATGGATTCTTGCTGGAGCCTTCGGCGCCGAGCAGACCCGCGGAAACGGCCCAAGGGAGAATCGCGGGCGCGATCGCGAGGAACGTCTTCCTCGATCCTTCGAAGTGTCTCATCGGGCGTCCCTCTCTCTGGCCTCTCTCGGTCCGGGAAGAAATCTTTAGCCTGGGGCGATTGTGCGGGGAGGTCGAACTTTCAGAAACCACGGGAGCTTGGTGACATCGAGAATGGGAGCTGTCGCTTGGAACGGGGAAAGCCCCAGGCCACTCGGAGACCGAGCTAGCAAATCCTCTGCCATGACAGCTCGGCTGCTCGTCCACTGGTTTCAAGGACTTGAGAACGCGAATGCTCCTCGGGCGCGGGGGTTCCCCCTCGGACCACTGCGGTTTCACCACAGGATAGGAGGGAGCCTGCCCGGAAACGATTGAATCGAGAAAGGTTCGCCTCGCGGTCCCTGGCACGGGCGTTGCACCTTCTTTTGAAGGGATTCATCATGAATAGGCTGTCGAGACCGACCCGGCTCTTCGGGGTCGTCGTTTTCGCGGTCGCCGCTCTCGGCCTTGCCCTCGGCTTCGGCATCGCGCAGAGCACGGTGGTGACCCAGGCAGAATGGGCGGTCTATCTCGCGCAGGGCCTCGGTCTGGACTGGAACCTGCCGCCGAACGCGAAGAGCAACCACTACCTCGCGCGTCTGCAATGGACGAAGGGCGTCGAGTTCCAGGCGGCGCAGATGCTCGAAGGCTCGACCGCGAGCCCGTCCCCGGATGGATCCGTTCGATCGAGCCTCGCGAGTCCCGCGGAAGCCTTTTACGAGGTCTCGATGTTGAGAGCCGGCGACTACGGGTTTCGGGTGAAGCTCGCGGGCGGAGGCGCGCTCCTCAAGGTCGCCGATCAGACTTACGAGCTGTATCAGCCCGGAGCCGATTCTCGCTGGGTGGATCTGAATCGGGTGCGGCTGAGCCCGGGAAGCCACAAGCTCAGTCTCATGCTGCCCCAGGGAACCCGCGCCGACGCCCTCGGCGTGACCCCTCCGTGCATGCTTCCCGTCGAGCCCCGCGGGGGCTGGCGGCCTCTCGAGGCTCTGCGATTCGAGGAGATGGCGGTGACCCTGGCGAAGGCCCTGGACCTCGAGCAGAACCTGCCGGCGCTGGGAGAGCCAATCACCGTGCGCGGAGAAGAGTTCGTCCGCACCCTCTCGTTCCCCTTCGAAGAGGCTCTTCCGACCGTCGAGGACGAGCCGTTCTGGCTCGCGACCGGCGGCTCGATCGTAACCGCCGTCGCTCGCTTCCAGGTCCCGGAGGCGGGCGTCTATTCGATCGAGGCACGCTATCTCAGCGAACGCCCCGTTCGATGGAACATGGACAGCTGCCTCAGGGTCATCACCTGCCCCGTGACCCCCGCACAGGCCGGACGAAGGCGAAGTCTCGCGCTCGAGCTCGACGCGGGCGAGCACGAGATCGAGGTGACCCTCGGCCCCGGCTCCAAGCTGGATCGGATCGAAGTGCAGCGCCGCAACGGATCGACCGGAGCCTACATCGAGGTCGTCGAGGACGAGGGATTCAAGATGGGCGAAGCGGAAGAGAACGTCCTCAGACGCGACGCGCTCTCGGCGGCTCGACGGCTGCGCGATCGGTTCCTCAAGCTCGCCACGCTCCGCTGCGAGGACTCTCTCGTGGCGATGGAGGCGATGGCCGCCGCCCGATCGATGCAGGCTTCCTCGGCCGCCGACCCCTCCGGTGTCGGGAATGCCCCCGGCGCCCAGGCCGGAGCCTCGCAGATCAGCTTCAGCGAGCCCGTCTTTCCACCGGTCTCCGGATCCGGGCCCGCGGTCGCGAGCCCGGTACAGCCCGGCTCGGGGCAGTGAAGTCCGGGCCGGCTCCGAACTTCTGATATCGTGGATCGGAGTGACGGGCGTTCTCCGTTCTTTCGGGCCTAGACTGCGGCGGTCGTCGCTCGCCGCGGTTGGGCTCGCCGGGATTTCGATCCTTCCCGCCCGGGTCTCCTCGTTTCAGGTGCCGCCGACGGAAGTGGTCTTCCGCAGCTTCTCGGATCGCGTCGTCAAGATCGAGGTCCAGGAAAGCGGTTCCGCCGCGAAGGCTTCGATCGGCTCCGGTTTCTTCGTGAGCCCGGCCGGACACCTGGTCACCAACTACCACGTCGTAGCCGCGGTGGTGCAGCATCCCGACCGATACCGCGCGAGCCTCTCCGTCGGGGACGAGGAGGACACGAGTCCGGTCGAGGTCCTGAACGTCGACGTTGCGCACGATCTCGCGATCGTGAAGTCGGAGATCTCGCCCGAGCGGTACTTCTCCCTCGAGGAGGTCGACGTCCCGCAGGGCGTTCGTCTCTATTCTCTCGGCCATCCGCTCGACCTGGGTCTCAACATCGTCGAAGGCACGTACAACGGCTTCCTGAAGCACGCGCTCGATCAGCGCATTCACTTCACCGGGTCGCTGAACCCGGGGATGAGCGGAGGACCTTCGATCACCGCCGAGGGTCGGGTCATGGGCGTCAACGTGGCCACCGCGGGCGAGCAAGTCAGTTTTCTCGTCCCCGTGAAGTGGGCGGCCCTCCTTCTCCAGGAGACCCTTTCTCCGGGTTTCGCCCCCGGACCGCTGGTCGAGGCGGTACGCCGCCAGATTCTCGATTACCAGGAGCGCTTCGTCTCCGAGCTCATCGCGGTCTCACCGCCGCGGGTGAAGCTGGGCGGCTTCGATCTCCCCACTCGACCCGCTCCTTACTTCAACTGCTGGGCGGACGCCACTCGCGAGGACGGCCTGGATTACGAGGTCGTGGACCACCAGTGCGCAACCGACGACTACATCTTCGTTTCCGACGAGCTCGTCTCGGGCGAGCTCTGGTTCTACCATCGCCTCCTCGAGAGCGACGAGCTGAACCGCTTCCAGTTCGCCGAGCTCTACAGCAACGACTTCCAGACGACGTACCACGGCATGGGCGGGAGCGAGAGCGAGGTCACTCCCTTTCGCTGTCACACCGGCGCGGTGCGGGAGCAGGGCATCACCTTCAAGACCGTTTTCTGTTTGCGGCGCTATCGCCGTCTCGACGGGCTCTACGACATGGTTTTCAAGGGGGCGGTCGTGGGACGGCCGAACGTCGGACTCGAGACCGCGCTTCTCGCGTCGGGCGTGAGCTTCGAGAACGCGGAAGCCCTGGTCCTCTGGTACATGAAGGGATTCTCGTGGAGCGAGTGATGGTGGTCGAGGTCCTCGACCGGCGGGGCCGGGTGCGGGAGCGCGTGCGCCTCTCCCGGCTTCCGGCGTTCGTGGGGCGCGCCTACACCAACGACGTGGTCCTCGAAGACCGGTTCGTGTCGCCGCGGCACTGCGCCATCCTGGAGACAGAGTCGGGAGAGATCCTCCTCGAGGACCTGCAGAGCCTCAACGGTGTGAAGGTTCTCAACGCTCCCTCTTCTTCCGGCCCTTTCACCCTTCGGTCGGGCGACCGGTTCCGAGTCGGCGAGACGATTCTCCGGCTCGTGGATGCCGCTCATCCAGTCGCCCCCGCCGAAGCGCTTCCGGCAGACGAGGGCGGCATCCTCCATGCGCTCCGCGACTCCCGCCTGACCCTCGCGATCGTCGTCTCTAGCCTCGCGGTCTTCGCCCTCGACGAGTACCTCGCGGCGTATTACGACACCGGCTTCATGCCCGTCGCCAGCCCGGCGCTTCTCGGGCTCGGCGCTCTCGGGCTCTGGTCCGGGATCTGGGCGTTCGCCAATCGCCTCCTGACTCATCGATTCGACTACCTGAGACACCTCTCCTGCGCCTGTCTCGCCGCCGTCGCCTATGTCTTCACCGAGTCCATTTCCGAGTACGCGGAGTTCCTTTCCTCGTCCCAGCGGCTGGGATTCGCGATCGGGCTTTTCGGAGGCGCTGCGACGACCGCGGTTCTCCTCAACGCGCACCTGGCGGTGATTCCGGCTTCCACCCGGACGCTCCGGCGCGTATGGGCGCTCGGCGGGACGTCGCTTCTCCTCGGTCTCGCGGGTCTTCTGAGCTACACCGGGCCCGAGGAACTCGCCGCCGAGGTCCCGGTGAGGGTGCCGATCAAAGCGATCGGCTCCTCGCTCATCCTGCCGGAGACGACGGCGGAGTTCCTGGAAGGAGCGCTCTACCTGCGCGAGCAGGCCGACGAGGAAGCGGAAGAAGAGCCCTGAAATCGAGGACCGTGAATCGGATTACCCGGTTCCGGTGCCGCGCTGCGAGGACGGAGGAGAGGGCGAAGGGCGCCGCATCCGGGTTACCTTTCCGTCGGGCTCGCGGCGCTCCTGGTAGTAGCTGTAGTAATAATGATAGGAGTCCGACTTGGGGTCGATGCCGTTGAGCACGACTCCCACCACCCGCGCGTCGGTCCTCCGTAGAGCGATGAGCGATCTCCGGGCGAGCTTCCGATCCACCTGGTTGTAGCGAACCACCATGAGAACCATGTCCGCGATCTTCGCCAGAAGGAGCGGGTCGGTTACCGACACGATCGGAGGAGCGTCGAGAATGATCCAGGTGAACCGCTCGCGGCACTCGTCCAGGAACCGCTTGACGGCGGTGCTTCCGATGAGCGCCGGCGGGTTCGGGGGAAGCTTTCCCGAAGTGACCGCCGAGAGGTTGGGCTCTTTCGTCGACTGCAGGACCAGCTCGAGCTTCATCTCGCGCGAGCAGTAGTCGGACAGACCCGGCTCGCGATAGAGCCGCAGGTGGCTGTGAACGCTCGACCGGCGCAGGTCGAAGTCCACGACCAGCGTGGGCTCGCCGGATTCCGCCAGCGCCTTCGCCAGGTTGATCGCCGTAGTGGACTTGCCTTCCTGGGGAATCGAGCTCGTGAGCAGGATGACGTTGCCCTGGTCCCGCTCGCGGTTGAAGAGAAGGCTGGACCGCAGGGTGCGATAGGCTTCGGTCACCACTCCGTCTCCGGCGGCGTCGTGCTTGGGAATGATGGCGAGGCAGTCCGCCTTCAGGTACTTCTCGACGTCCTCCTGCTCCTTGAGGGTATTGTCGAGATAGTCGCGGAGGAGCACGAAAGCACAGCCGCCGACGAGCCCGAGAACCAGGGCCACGACGAGGTTCTTCACCGGCTGGGGTTTCACCGGCGTCGTGGGGATGCTCGCCCTCTCGACGATGGAGACGTTGTTCTCGCGGAGACTCGCGGCGATGTCCGTTTCCTTGATCTTCTGGAGGATGGCTTCGTACAGGCTCTTGTTGGAGACGGCGTCGCGCTGCAGCATCTCGAGCTGGACCGCTTTCCGGCTCTCCTCGACCGTCTCCTCGCGCTGGGAGTCGATCGTGGCCAGGAGCTCCCGCTCCCGCCGCCGGAGCTGCTGGTAGTCGGCGAGCATGCCGTCGACGATCTTCTCCGACTGGGCGTCGATCGCGTCCTGGATCTGCTCGATCTGCGTCAACACCTGCTTCACCTTGGGGTGGCCTTCCTTGTAGCGGTTCTTGAGCTGGACGAGCTCCACGTCCAGGTCGGCCTTGCTCATGTTCAGGCGCTGGACGAGGGGGTCGGATGCGATTTGAGGCAGTGAGTCCAAAGAGTCGCCGGACTTCCTGACTTTGTCCACCTGGGCGAGGATGCTCTCGAGCTCGATCCTCTTGGTCTTGGCTCCCGTCGCTTCCTCGTTCAGCTTCCCCAGGGTCTCGCTGCCGATGCTCGCGCCCTCCTTGGGGACGAACAAGCCCTGCTCCTTGGTGTACTCGTAGAGAACCTGCTCCGAGCTCTCCACGTCGCCTTCGGCCGCGCTGAGCCTCTCCTGGAGCCAGGAGTAAACGTTTCGCGTGGTCTCGATCTTCGCCTCGAGGTTCTGCTCCAGATAGGCCTCGGCGAGCGTATTGGCCCAGCGGGCCGCTTCCTCCGGGTCTTCGTGGTTCACGGCGATGGTGGCGAGCCGGGTGTCGGGCACCGGCACCACCTCGACGCGTGCGACGAACAGGAGCGCCGGCTCGCGAGCCCCCTTGAACGGCGGCGACTCCTGGAGCTCGAGCTTCTCGATCGATTTGCGGGCGAGAGCCTTGCTGGTGATGATGCGATACTGGGTGTTGTAGTAGTTCTGGTAGTCGAACCAGTTGAACGCGGTCGCGGGGTAGGGGTTCGACAACGCCGAGATGTTCTGGCCCGGAGGATCGATCTGCACCAGGACCTGCGCCCGGTAGATGGGCGTCTGAAGGTAGGTGGCGAGAAATCCGAGCCCCACGCCGAGAAGCGCCGAGACGAGGATCCAGCTCTTGCCTCCCCAAAGGAGCTTGAGGCCGTACTTGAGGTCGAAGTCTCCCGAGATGCCGGAGACCAGATCGCTGCGGTCTTGAGCCGGGGGAGGTGAGTCCATTTGCCTAGAAAACCCTCTTTCCGACTTTGATGATGTCCTCGGCCTGTAGAGGCACGTCGGGTTTCTTGCCGCCTTCGATGTCACCCAGGTCCACCTTGATGCGTCCGGTGTCGTTCTCGCTCCCCTTGCGCAGGATCTCCACCTTGCCTTTGCTCCCGAACTTCGTGAGCCCGCCGGCGACGGACACCGCTTTGAGAACCGTCAGGCCGGGGGTGATGGGATAGGAGCCGGGGTTCTTCACCTCCCCGGAGACGTAGAAGAACTGCGTCGAGGTCGCGGTGATGATGTCGCCGTTTCTCAGCTGGAGCGAGAGCGCCGCTTTCTGCTGGGCGGGCGGCTGATCGGGGGAAAGGAAGATCCTCACCGGCTCGTCGTCACCGTTCTCGCCTTCGGCCGGAGGCTCGGGCGCATCCGAACGGCTGACCACCACCTCGCCGCTCGCCTGCGAGGTGAAGCCTCCCGCCTCGGTCAGAAGCTCCAGGAGCGTCTTCGAGCCCTGAAGGAAGTATTTCCCGGGGCGTACCACCTCGCCCACGAGGGTGATCCACTGGGAACGGTGCTCTTTGACCCGGACCGCGACCTGAGGATCGACGAGGTAGTCCTTCGCCAGGAGCCGGGTCAGCGTCTCTCGCACCTCTCTCGCCGTGAGCCCGTTCACCCCCACGTCGCCCAGTAGAGGGAAGGAGATTTCGCCTCCGTGCTGGACGGTCACGAGTCCGGACAGGTCGGGATCGTCGTACACCTCGATCTCGAGGACGTCTCCGGGCCCAACACGATAGTCCGCATCCACCGCGATGTTGCCGCCGTTGTCTTGCGCCGGGACTGCCGGCGAAGCGGTGAGCCCGAGCCCCAGCGCGGCGGCGAGCGCGAGCCTGGCCATTCTCATGGACGGTCCGACCCTCTCAGCGATTCAAGAAACCGAAACCCAGCATCAGCTGCAAGGCGTTCGAGCGGTAGGAGAAGAGATCGATATTGGAATTCCTCTGGTCGTGACGGTAATCCACGCTCAGGTAGGTGAGCGGGTTGAAGAAGTAGGCCACGCCCGCTCCCGTGCTGAAGATGTCGTCGTCGCGGACGACGCCGTCGTTGTCGGGCACGGGATACCCGTTGAGGAAGAGCGCGCCGGAAACGGTGAGCCGGAAGTTCCGCGCGAACGGCGTTATGAACTGGACCCGGCCGTAGTTCGAGACGTAGTACCCGTTCTCGTCGAAAGCGGAAGGGCTGGTTCGCCGCCCGGCGACGGCGGTGAGCGCGGCCGAGTCACCGAAGTCCCGCGTCAGAGACAGGTCGGCGACGAATCCGCTGTAGTTCTGGGGAACGGATGCCAGCTCGAAACGCTGGGTGGCATAGCCGGCGCGGATCTGGCCTCGAAGCATGGGCGTGAGCTCGCCTCGAAGACCGACGAGGAACATGTCGGCCACCGAGGCCGCCTGGGGACGGTCCAGAGGCTCCGGCGTATCGGTATGGACGTACTCACCGAGGAGGCTCGTCAACGGGGAGAGGTCGTAGAGGAACGTACCGCCGAATCCCCGAGTGTCATAGTTGAAGAACTCGTCCGACCTGTCCAGAAACTGGACGACGTTGTAGTTGGCGGAGACCTCGGCGCCGAATCTCTCGGAGAAATCGAGCGCCACGACGGCATCCGTGTAATTGCGGTAAAAAGGATCGGTGGAGGCAACGACCTCTCCACCCGGATCGAACTCCTGGGACTCGAAGCTTCCCTTCACGAAGTGGTTTCCGACGCGGGCCTTGGTATTGGGGGAGAGCTCGAGCTCGGAGCGCAGATCCACCAGGTGCGTGAGGTTGTCCTCGAGGCTGAAGTCCTGGAAGTCCCGATAGCGGGCTTCGTAGGCGATCTTCAGGTCATGGACGGTCTCGAGAAGGGTCGCCGTCACCCGGGCCCTCACCATGTAGGCATGGTCGACGAAGGGGGCTTCGCTGGTCTGAAGCAGGTTGTCCCCGCGTATCCAGCTCGCGTCGATCGAGGGAAGCACCGCGAACCGGCCGAGGCGAATGCCGATGGGAGCCTCGTCCGAGTAGAGCGGCTCCTCGGCGGCGACATTGAAGAGCGTCTGCTGTTTGCGCACCGGGGCCGGGAAGAGGCTGAAGAAGAGCTCGTCGCTGCCGGCCTCTTCTGGGACGGAGACCGAAGCCACGGGTGCCGTGGCCTCGCCCTCGGCTCCGGACTCATCGGCGACGTGCGCCTCCGGAGTCGACGGCGGCGTCGGCTCCGCAGGGTCGCTGGACGTGGGCTCGGTCTCCGGCGGAGCGGGCCTTTCGTCCGCGGCGCGGGGCTCGCTCTCCGCGGCGGTCGCTCCCGCCTGCGGTTCGGGCTGTACCGCGGCTTCCGCCACTTGCATGCCCGGCGGCAGCTCCCGGTGGATGCGCACGAACAGATGCGATGGGTTCTCGAGGCCCACGACAGAGCTGGCCTCGATGTCGAGCTCGATCTCGATGCGGGAGTAGACCTTCTTTCCGAGCTGCATGGGCCAGACCTGGAAGCGCCGGCTGAATGGAGTCGCCAGGTCGAACTTCGCGGCGGAGGGAGAAATCGCAGGGACGTCCAGAGTGAGGTGGTAGCTCCCCTCCCCCGATTTCCGATCGCTCAGGAATTGGGAGATGTCTCCGCTCGCGAGCACGTGCACCACGTATTGATCGCCCTCGCGCACCGCGTACATGTCGAGGAGGCGGGCCGACGGCACCTTGGGCGCCGCCTCCGCCTCCGGAGGCGGTAGTGAGACGACTGCGGTGAGCGCCAGCACCGACAGGAAGAAGGTCGAGGTAACGGTCTTCATATGCCCTCCGCCGGGTTTTCCGATTTCGTTCTCGGCAATCCGCGATTGACGGAACCGCGGCCGCCGATTCCTCCCAGGACGAGCGCAGCGAGAGCGGTGGTGTAGCCGAGCGTCCAGAGGCTTCGCGCGACCGAGGCGTTCGCGAGCTGGAGCGCGCCCATTCCCAGTGCGAGCGTGAGAAGCAGGAGGAACTTCACCGCCTGGGGCTCGGGGATGCCCGCGGCCACGAGCCGATGCGACAGATGGCACCGGTCACCGCGATAGATTGGCCGGCCCTCGGATATCCGGATCGCGATCACCGAGAACGTGTCGATCAAGGGCACCGCGAGGACCAGGGGGGGCATGAGCACCGGAAAGAGCGACGACGAGGCGGGGCTCACGTAGTGCTCGAGGATGGTGAGCGACGAGAGCATGAACCCGATGAACAGAGCGCCCGAATCGCCCATGAAGATGCGGGCGGGATGGACGTTCTCGCGCATGAAACCGGCGAGGGCGCCCGCGAAAGCGGCGAGGATGAGACAGAGGAAGATCTCCTCGAGGGCCAGGGCGTTGAGGAAGAAGATGAAGGCGGAGCTTATCGCCACCCCGACGGCGAGGCCGTCCATGTTGTCGAGGAGATTGAACGCGTTCGAAATGCCGAGGATCCAGAGGAAGCTGACCAGCGCGTTGAGCAGGGGAACACCGGTGAAATCCACCTGGATTCCCGAGCCCACGGCGATGAGCGCCGCCGCGCTCTGACCGAAGAGCTTGAAACCGAGGGGGAACCTCTCGCCGAGGACGTCATCGAGAAAACCGACGAGAAAGATCGTGAGGGCACCGGCCAGGAGGCCCAGGAGCTGCGGTCTCACGCGGTGAGCTTCGGCGAGAGCGTTCGCGATCTCCGGCAAGAGCGCGCGCACCGGAGCCAGCGCCGTGAGCGTCGGGGCGAGAGCCACGCCCACGAGCACGGTGAGGGCGAACGACGCGAAGAACGCGATGCCTCCGAGCCGGGGGATCGGGGAGAGATGCTGCTTCCTCCCGCCGGGACGGTCGAGCCAGCCCCGGGCGATGCAAAACCGTGTCACGAGAGGCAGAAGAAGGCTCGTCCCCGCGAAGGGAAGGGCCACGAGGAGAACGTAGAGGGCCGCGGTCCCCATCGTCACCGTTTTCCTGCGACGAACGGAGCGTTTCGGGGGGAAACTCCAACGGCCCTTAGACACTGCCCCACGCCCCGGCGCGGGGAGCGGCTTCCATTCTCGTTCAGGCCGTCAACACCCCATAGAGAAAGGACTTCGCTTCGTCTACCACTCGTCGTCCCCAGGCGCTCCAAGCGTTTCCTGCGACCGGGCATATCGAATCGAAGTGCGGAGACCTCGCAGCAGCCGTAGTCTTTCCCACCCACGCGGCCACTCCGGAGGGGGGCGAGTCCGCGTGCCTCGACGCCGGAGTGCCGGTGGCCGATGCTCATCGTCGCAGTCATTTTTCTTTCGCAGACAGTCGTTTAGCCGGGACGCCGGAGGTGACGGCGACCTGGATCGAAGTCAGGGATTGGCCGTGCATTCGATTCTCCGAGACGGATTTGTCCTGGGTGATCGGTTCTTAAGCAGAAACCGTTCCAGGGGCGTAAGTTGTTCTAGGGGCCGGGTCTCCGGGGATTATCGATCCAGATATCCTCGAGCACGAGGCTGTCGACGCTGCTCCTCATGAACGTCGCCACCGCCTCTTCGGGAGTGCAGACGATAGGCTCTTGAATATTGAAAGAGGTATTCAGAACGACGGGAACTCCAGTTTCGTTCTCGAACTCGTGAATGAGCTCCCAGTAGAGCGGCTCTTCGACCCGCGACACCGTCTGGGGGCGAGCGGTTCCATCGACGTGCACTACCGCCGGTATCTCCCCGCGCCGTTCGGGAACGACAGGCGCGACGAGGAGCATGTAAGGGGAAGAGAGCGCCGAGCCGAAGTAGCGCGGCGCCGCCTCCGCCAGCATGGAGGGGGCGAAAGGGCGAAATGGCTCGCGCAGCTTGATGCGGTCGTTCAGGATCTCCTTCATCCTCGCGTTCCTGGGGTCGGCGAGAATGCTCCTGTGGCCGAGCGCCCGCGGGCCCCATTCCATCCGTCCCTGGAACCACGCCAGGATCTTCCCCGACGCGAGAGCCTTCGCCGCCCGAGAGGGAAGCGCCCGTCGGTCGCTCTCGACGAACTCGAGGCCGGCCGCGTGGGCCGCGATCCGACAGCGCTCCGGGCTGAAGCTCGGACCGAGGTAGGCGTTCGACATGTGGTACCGGCGGGGCTCGTTGAACCGATGGTGCTGGACGTAGAGCGCCGAGCCGAGAGCGCCGCCGGCATCGTTCGCCGCCGGCTGGATGAAGATCTCCTCGAACGGGCCTTCGCGCAGGATTCGGCCGTTCATCACCGAGTTGAGGGCGACCCCGCCCGCGAGACAGAGGCGCTTTTCGCCCGTCATCCGCGCGAGCTCCCGCACGAGATGGAGCACGGTCTCCTCCAGCGTCCGTTGAACGCTCGCGGCGATGTCGTAGTGGCGATCCTGGATCTCTTCGTCCGGACGACGCGGCGGTCCGAGTACTTCCTGGATCTTCTCGGTATAGACGTGGTGCTTCGCCAGGTGATGGTCCAGGTAGGTGATGTCGAGCTTGAAACCCGCGCCGCCGTTCGTCCGCAGCACGTTCTGCCGGAGGAAATCGCAGAACCTCGGCTCGCCGTAGGCCGCCATCCCCATGACCTTGTACTCGTCGCCTTCGAACATGTCGAAGCCGAGGAAGTTCGTCGCCGCGGAGTAGAACTGTCCGAGAGAGTGTGGAAGCTTGATCCGCTCGAGGACGCGGATGCGGTTGCCCTCTCCCAGACTCAGCATCGTCGTGGTGCTCTCGCCGGCGCCGTCGAGGGTGAGGATCGCGGCCCGCTCGAACGGCGAAGCGTAGTAGGCGCTGGCCGCATGGCCCAGGTGGTGTTCCACGTAGTGCAGCGCTCCCGAGTTCTTTCCGAACGCTTCGGTGAGAATGGAGCGGAGCTGGAACATGCGTCGGTAGTGGCCGCCGAGCTGCTGCGCGCCCCTCTTGGCTCTGGCCTGGAAGAGCTGCGGGCTCTTCAGGAGGATCGGAATGGTATGCCCGATCCGATGCCCCAGCATCCAGGGCCGCCAGTAGTGGGCGATGTGATCGACGTCGGCGAGAGCGATTCCGGCGCTCGCGAGGCAGGACGAGACCGCCTCGAACGGAAACCCGACGTGGTGCTTCTTTCGGGAGAAGCGCTCTTCCTCCGCGGCATGAACCAGCTCGCCGTTCCAGAACAGGGCGGCGGCGGCTTCGCCCATGGTGGTGAGACCGAGCACGTACATGATTTGGGGTCCTGATCAGTTTCGGGACAATCCCCGGAGCCATATCGAAAGCGTCATCAGGCAGAAGAGCTTCTGCCCGTGGTCACGCGCGCCTTCCAGGTGCTCTCGAACGAGCCGCGCAACCGGAGCGCGGTGAAGGTGCTCGAACAGGGGAGAGCCGGCGGCGACGAGGTGTTCCTCGACGAGCGGGCGCATCTGGGTCCGGAACCAGCGGCCGAGGGGAACTCCGAATCCCATTTTTCGCCGCCCCAGGATCGACGGCGGCACCAGGTGGCGAAAGGCCTCGCGCAGCACCCGTTTGGTCGTGAGTCCGCGGAGCTTTAGAGCGTCGGGAAGCGATCCCGCGAACTCGGTGAGCGCGGTGTCGAGGAGCGGAGAGCGCGCCTCGAGCCCGTGAGCCATGGTCATCCGGTCCATCTTCACCAGAAGGTCTTCGGGAAGGTAGGTGCGATAGTTCAGATAGAGGAGCCGCGCGAGGGGGCTGCTGCCTTCGACCTCGCTCAGCACCTCTTCGAAATGCGCGCCGGGGTTGGCGGCCGCCGGGCGCAGCAGCAGCTGCCGAACTTCCTCTCCGCGAAAGAAGCTGCACCATTCCTGGATGCGCTCCCTCAAAGGATGGGCCGAGGTCAGGAGGAACTGCCGCACCCGCCGGAGACTTCCCCCATGGGAGCGAGGCGCGGGAAGAAAGCGCCCCCCGAAGGCGGCCAGCCGTCGGAGTGTCTCGGGAACGCGCTCGCTGATGGCGGCGGCGGCGAGCCGGGAATAACCGCAGAACAGCTCGTCTCCTCCGTCCCCGTTCAGAACCACGGTGACGTCCGCGCGCGCGAGCCCGGAGACGACGTAGGTGGGAATGGCGGACGAATCGCCGAACGGGCCGTCGTGGTGCCGGACCAGGGTCTCCATCAGCTCCGGCCCGGGCGGTTGAACCCGGAAGCTCTTGTGGTCGCAGTCGAAGCGACGCGCCGCTTCCTCGGCGAACTCGAGCTCGTCGTAGGCGGGCTCGCCCTCGAAGCCGATGCTGAAGGTCTTCACCGGCCGCGAGCTGAGCTCGCTCATGAGCCCCACCACGACCGTCGAGTCCAGCCCTCCGCTGAGAAGAGCGCCCAGTGGGACGTCGGAGACCAGCCGCTTGCGCACGGCGTCGCGGACGAGGGGCGAGAGGCGCTCTACCGCCTCGGGGAGGCGCCGGATGCCGTTGACCTCCGAGGGCGGTGTCCAGTACCGCTCGACTCGCCCGCGGACCCCCGAGGAATCGATGACCACCCACGATGCGGGAGCGAGCGACGTCACGTTCTTGTAGGCGGTGAGCGGCTGAGGGAAGTACCCGTAGGTCAGGTAGAAAGGCAGCGCGTCGAAGTTCGGCTCGCGGGAAACGGCAGGATGCCGCAGGATGGCTTTGATCTCGGAAGAGAAGAGAAAGCGGCGCCCGTCGTCGTAGAGATAGAGCGGCTTCTTCCCGCTCCGGTCGCGAGCGAGAAACAGCCGCTTGCGCCGCAAGTCCCAGATGGCGAACGCGAACATGCCGTCGAGTCGGCGAACGGCGGCCTCGCCTTCGCGTGCGTAGAGCTCGAGGACGACCTCGGTATCGCTCCAGGTGCGGAACTTCGCGCCGCCGGCCAGGAGCTCACGCCGCAGCTCGCGGAAGTTGTAGATCTCGCCGTTGAAAACGATGGCGAGATCCCGGCTCGCGTTCCAGAGGGGCTGGTCTGCCCGGCGCGACAAATCGATGATGCGAAGCCGTCGATGTCCCAGCCCGACCTCTCCCGAGACCTCGATTCCCTCCCCGTCGGGGCCTCGATGGGAAAGGGCGCTGGTCATCGCCTGCAGGATCCCGCGGTCGGTAGGCGAGCCGCCGAAATCGAGCGCGCCCACGAAGCCGCACATCGCCTCAGCCCGCCTCGGCGGCGATCTCCGCCTCTTGCGCGAGCCGCGCGCTGGCGGCGAGCGAATCGTAGATGGCGCGGTAGCGCCGCGTACCCTCGGTGAGGGCGAAGTGCTCCGCGGCGACGGCGCGACAATTCTGGCGGATCGTCTCCGGCACCTCGTCCCCGGCGAGGAGAGGCAGCGCCTTGTGCGCGAAAGCCGAGAGGTCGCGGTCGGTGAGTCCGGGAAGCACGATCCCGCCGCGGTCGGCGCCGAGGATGCGATCGACGTCGCTGACGCCGGTGTTGGTGACCACGGGAACACCCGCGCCGAGGAACTCCCCGAGCTTGGCGAAGCCCGAGGCCTTGGCGGCGTAGCTCGGGCGGAGGAAGAAAACGCCAAGGCGGAAAAGCGAGAGCCACCGGGGAACGTCCGCGGGCTCGGCCCGAAGGACGAGGACGTCCCGGTCTTCGAGCCCGGCGTCGCGAGCGACTCTGCGAACGGCGTCGGAACCCTGGGCGGTGAGATAGACGAACTTCACGTCGGGCCGGTGAGTCTTGACATGGAAAGCGAAGCGGAACATTTCCAGGGTGAGGTAGCGATGATTGAAAGCGCCGAGGTTTCCGATGACCAGCGACGACTCGAGGCCGTGCACCCGCGCGAGCTCGAGGTCGCGCGGGAGCGGACGAAAGGCTCCGAGGTCGACGCAGCAAGGCACGACGCTGATCGGGGCCTCGCGGATCCCGGCCGAGTCGAGACGGGCCTTCGCCTCCCGCTCGCGAAGCAGAGCCTTGGCGCTCTCGGTCAGAACCACGACGTGATCGGCGGAAGCGAGGAGCCGCTTCTCCAGGAGCTTCGCCGCGCGATAGGAGAGGCCCTGCGGCCGGAAGAGGCCCAGCTCGACGCGCTCCTCGGGCCAGAATCCGCGCATGTCGAAGATCAGTCGCGCCCCAGAGAGCGCCTTGACGGCAAGCCCGATGAGGCCGGCCACGTAGCTCCGGGCGTGCAGGATGAGGATGCTCCGTCGGCGCGTGAGGCCAAGACCCGCGCGCACGCCGCTCGAGAGGTCCCAGACGATCGCGGCCAAGGGGGGAGTACGATGACGGATGAGAGGGGTCCAGGAGATGCCGCGCCGCTGGAGTTCGGCCAGGAGGGCCGTCTTTCTCGGCTCGTCGCCGAGGTCCTCGCGATGCTCGAACGAGATGACGCTTGCTTCCACGTCTCCTCGCGCCGCCTCCGAGAGCAAGCCCGCCACCTGGCCGCGGCCGAACGGCTGAAGGAGTCCGTCGTAAGTCACGTAGAGCACATGGATTCGCTCCGGACGGACGCCGCGCATTGCCTGCTTCTCTAGCAACCGCCGTGCCACTGGGAGTTCGACCTGTGGAGGTCCCCTTTCCAGGAACAGCGCAAAGACGCAGGGAAACCAAAGGGCGCAATGAAACCCTCTTCTTCTGGACCTTTCTCCGGTTTACGCCATTGCCTCGTTGCGCCTTTGCGCTCCTTTCCCGATCGTCCTTCCCCAGGATGTCGGGAAACGCCCACGCGGGTGTGTAGAAAACAACCCATATTTCGGGGGTGACGCTCGTCCATCGTTCGTGGAAAAGGCCGCATCCGGCGGCCGAAATCGCTCCGCGCCCTGGGCTGGCACGTTCATTGCTCTAATAAGCTTTTCGCGCTTCCTTCGATGAGCACTCGCTTTCCAGACCGATTCCTATGTCGCTTCTCGTCGCCATCGCGGTCGCGATCCTCCTCAACCTGCTGATCCTCCTCCTCCTCCAGAAACGCTACGACCCCGAGCTCTATCGCACCGTGGCCTTCACCTACACGGGCACGGTTCTGCTGCGATACGCGCTCGCCACCTATATGTGGCTCAACCACGCGGACGGCCACTTCACCCTCGCCCTCTGGGGCGATTCGGAGACCTACGACGTCTTCGGCGCGGCGATCGCCGACAGCTGGTCCCACGGAACCTCGACGACGTCCTGGACCTCGACGGTCGAGGGCAAGGTGAACCGCGGGTTCATCTACTTCGTCGCCGCCGTCTACTACCTGTTCGGAAGGAACGTCATTCTCGTTCAATTCCTGAACGGCATCATCGGGGCTCTGACACCCCTCGTGATTCTGGAGCTGGGGCTCCTGCTCTACGACCGCCGGGTCGCGACGACCGCGATGCTCTTGACCGCTTTCTTTCCGCAGATGATCTTCTGGTCCGCGGCGCTGTACAAGGACCCGGTGGTGATGCTCGCCATCGCCGCCAACATCCTCGCCGTGTTCCGCCTTCGACTGCGGATGAGCGCCTACTGGGTGGTCGTCTATCTCGCGACCGCCGCGGCGCTGGTCTTTCTCCGCTTCTACATCTTCTACGCCATCGCGGCCGCCACCCTGGCGGGAGCGGTGGCGCGGCATCGACGAGGGATGGGGCTCGGCTTCGCGACCCAGATCGCGCTCCTCGCCGGACTCATCACGTTGTTCGTGTACACCCCCGTGGGCCAGGAAATCCTCATGAACAGCCGATTCCTGGACCTCCAGCTCCTCAACCAGTCGCGAGTCGACCTGGC
Source organism: uncultured Acidobacteriota bacterium (assembly GCA_963716925.1). GTDB lineage: Bacteria > Acidobacteriota > Vicinamibacteria > Marinacidobacterales > SMYC01 > DAISKN01. The sequence goes on from CAVQUX010000010.1 coordinate 1,109,178, forward strand.
GCGGGCGGGAAGCGGCTTCGCGGCCGGCGCGGATGTCTCCTCCATCGGAGGGATCCTTTCCGTGCTCCCGGTTGGCGTGGCCCACATCCTCTTCGCGCCTTTTCCCTGGACGATCGCGAACCTGCGACAGGCTCTCGCTCTTCCCGACGTGCTGATGTGGTACGCCCTGGTCCCGGCTCTCGTCCGCGGGATTTTCTATGCTCGACGCCGGCTCCGCGAGACGATGCCCATTCTCGTCTTCACCACGGCCTTGACGCTCGCCTACAGCGCCTTCCTCGGCAACGCCGGCACGGCGTACCGGCAGCGGACTCAGGTGATGATGTTCTACTTCCTGTTCGTCGCCGACGGGATCCACCGGCGGCGGGACAATTTTCCCGACCCTGTGCGACACTGAAATCGAGCGCCACGAGGTGATGGAACCATGAGCGAGCCGGTGTCCTGGGGCCGATCGACGGCGCTGGTCACGGGCGCCACCGGGATGGTCGGCTCCTGGCTGGTGCGCGAGCTTCTGGCCCGAGGCACCCGGGTGGTGGCGCTGATCCACGACGCCGATCCGCAGTCGGAGCTAATCCGGAGCGGGGATGCGGCGCGGGTGAGCGTCGTCAACGGCTCGCTCGAAGATGCGGGTTCGGTGGAGCGCGCCATCAACGAGCACGAGGTCGATACCGTCTTCCACCTGGGCGCGCAGACCATCGTGGGAACCGCCTTGCGCAGTCCCGTCCCGACCTTCGAGGCCAACCTCCGGGGAAGCTACCTCCTCCTGGACGCCTGCCGCCATCATCGACGTCTCGTCGAGCGCGTAGTGTTCGCGTCCTCGGACAAGGCCTATGGCGAGCAGCCGGCGCTGCCTTACACCGAAGACATGCCGCTCCTGGCGCGCCACCCCTACGACGTCTCGAAGAGCTGCGGAGAGGCGATCGCCCAGTGCTACCACCAGACCTACGGCGTTCCCGTCGCCATCGCCCGCTGCGGCAATATCTACGGCGGAGGCGACCTCAACTGGAGCCGCATCGTGCCCGGCACCCTTCGCTCGGTGCTCCGGGGCGAGCGGCCCGTGATCCGCAGCGACGGGAAGTTCGTTCGCGACTACCTTCACGTCCTCGACGCGGTGAGCGCCTACATCGCGCTCGCGGAGCGCGCCGCCGAGCCCGAAGTGGCGGGCCGCGCCTTCAACTTTTCGACCGAGTCGCCGGTGAACGTGCTCGAGGTCGTGGCCCGTATCCAGGCGCTTACCGGCACTTCACTGGAGCCGAAGGTTCTGAACCAGGCGCGCCATGAGATTCCCGGGCAGCACCTGAGCGCGGCCCGGGCCCGGTCGGTTCTGGGATGGAGGGCGCGGTACGACCTCGCACAGGGGCTCGCGGCGACGCTTCCCTGGTATCGCGATTTCCTGGGGCTCGGCTGATGAGCGGTTGCCGTTCCTGCGGCGCGATTCCGCTCGAGCGAGTGCTCGATCTGGGAGCCACCCCTCTCGCCAACTCTTTTCTTTGCGAGGCCCAGCTCGATGAGCCGGAGCCGACGTTCCCGCTGGAGCTCGCGGTCTGCAGGGCCTGCTCTCTGGCGCAGATCCTGGAAACCGTGCCTCCCGAGCGGATGTTCCGGAGCTACCCTTACTTCACGTCGACTTCCGAGACGATGCTCCGGCACGCCGAGTCGAGCGCCCGGGAGCGGGTCGCGTCTCTAGGCCTCGGCCGCGGCTCCAAAGTGGTGGAGATCGCGAGCAACGACGGCTACCTGCTGCAGTACTTCCAGAGCGCGGGCATGTCGGTATTGGGCATCGAGCCCGCCCGCAACGTCGCCGCCGTGGCCGAGGAGCGCGGCATCCCCACGGTGTGCGAGTTCTTCGGCGCCGATCTCGCCCGGCGCCTGGTCGACGAAGGGACGAAGGCCGACCTCGTACTGGCGAACAACGTGATGGCCCACGTCCCCGACGTCAACGGCGTCCTCGAGGGTATCGGCCTTCTCCTCGCACCCACGGGTGGCTTCGTGATGGAGACGCCGTACGTCCAGGATCTGCTCGCCCATCGAGAGCTCGACACCATCTACCACGAGCACCTGTTCTACTATTCGCTCACCGCGCTCGAGAGCCTCTACCGGCGCCACGGGCTCGCCGCCGCGCACGTCGAGCGCATTCCCATCCACGGCGGCTCGCTTCGAGTCACCGTCGTTCCCGAGGGGCGGGAAGGAGACGCTTCGACGGTGCGTGCCCTGCTCGCCGAAGAGAGGGAGTGGGGCGTCGCCGAGGTCGAGCCCTATCGCCGCTTCGCCCGGCGGGCGGTGGAGCTCAGGGGCGAGCTGCGGGACCTTCTCTGCGAAATCAAGGCGCGGGGAAAGCGGATAGCCGCCTACGGAGCCGCCGCGAAGGGGACCACGCTCCTGCACTACGTCGGAATCGACTGCGCCCTCATCGACTACGTCGTGGACCGGAGCCCTCACAAGCAGGGGCGCTTCATGCCCGGGAACCACCTCCCGATCCACGCGCCTTCGAAGCTGCTGGTGGATCGGCCGGACTATGTGCTGCTGCTCACCTGGAATTTCGCCGATGAGATCCTTTCCCAGCAAGCCGAGTATCGGGCCGCGGGCGGCAAGTTCATCGTGCCCATTCCCGCGCCGCGCGTGGTGTGAGGGTCGTGGGATGATCTTCGATCCGACTCCTCTCCCGGGAACGTTCCTGGTACGGCTCGAGCCTCGGCACGACGAGCGGGGCTTCTTCGCCCGCAGCTGGTGTCGCGAGGAGTACCTCGCTCGAGGCTTGAACGGCGATCTCCTGCAGTGCAGCATCTCGTACAACCATCGCCGCGGCACCCTGCGGGGGCTCCACTACCAGGCGCCCCCCGCGGCGGAGACCAAGCTCGTGCGATGCACCCGCGGGCGCATCCATGACGTCGTCGTCGACCTGAGGCGGGGAGCGCCGACGTTCAAACGTTTCTGGGCGACGGAGCTCTCCGCGGAGAACCGCCACATGCTGTACATCCCCGAAGGACTCGCCCACGGCTTTCTCACTCTCGAAGATCACTCGGAGGTCGCGTACCAGATTTCGGCGCCCTATCGGCCCGAGACCGCTCGCGGCCTGCGGTACGACGATCCCGCGTTCGCGGTCGACTGGCCGTTCGCCCCTCTCGTGATCGGGTCCCGGGACCTTCTGTTCGCTCCGTTCGACGAGGAGGCATGCGAGTTCTCCTGACCGGCGCCGCCGGGTTCATCGGCTCGCACGTCGCCCGGCTCGCGATCCAGGAGGGGCACGAGGTCGCGGCCCTGGTGAGACCCGGAAGGAGCCTGCGCCGACTCGACGGCCTGCGGGACCGGCTGCGATTGCTGGAGGGAGATCTGCGGGAGGCGCAAGCACTCGAAGCCCCCCTGCGCGCCCGCGTCCCCGACATCTGTCTGCACCTCGCCTGGTACGCCGAGCCCGGCGGCCGGTGCCTCTGGGCCCAGGAGAACCTGGATTGTCTCACCGGCAGCATCGATTTGCTGCGCGTGCTGCGCGGGATCGGCTGCCCTCGCCTCGTGATCTCCGGGACCTCGATCGAGTACGACACCTCGGCCGGCTACGTCTCGGAGACGAGTCCGATTCAGCCGAGAAACCTCTACGCCGCGGCGAAGCACGCGCTGTTCCTCACCGCGACCCGCTTCGACGAGCGGGGCGACCTCTCGGTGGCCGCCGCGCGAATCTTTTCCGTCTACGGACCCTGGGAGGATCCGCGCCGGCTGGTGCCTTTCGTGATCTCGAAGCTCATCGCGGGCGAGCCCTGCGACCTCACCCCGGGAGAGCAGATCCGCGACTACTCCCACGTCGAGGACGCGGCCGGCGCCCTCTGGGCGCTCGCGAAATCCCCGGTGGCGGGACCGGTCAACGTGGGCTCGTCACAGCCGGTGTCGGTGGCCTCCGTCGCCGGGCGGCTGGGCGAGCTGCTCGGAAGGCCCGAGCTCCTCCGGTTCGGCGCCCGTCCCTCGCCTCCGGGCGATCCCCCGTTCCTGGTGGCGAACACCGAGAGGCTTCGCAACGAGGTCGGCTTCGTCCCCGGTCATGACCTCTCGTCGGGGCTGGCCCACACCGTCGATTGGTGGCGCTCGCGAGCGGGAGCGAGCTCTTGAAGCGGCTCTTCTGGTTCGTCTCCGACCGCGTTCTCCGGGCCCTCAACGCGACCGCGGGGACACTCTATCGATCCACCCTCCGTCCCGTCTCCGGCAGCCTGGAGGAGCACCGGAGGCTGCTGCGGTTCTTCCTGCGCTTCCACCACTTCGATCGTTTCGGGACTCACGTCGCCATGGGGGCCCGGGTTCGCTTCTTCGGACCGGTGCGGGTCTTCATCGGCAGCCACTCCGCTCTCTTCGACGACGTCATCCTCTCCGGCCCGGGCGAGGTCCATATCGGGGACCGGAGCACCATCGGCCACAACTCGGTCCTCGTGAGCCGCGAGCGGATCCAGATCGGAAACGACTGCATGCTCGCCGCTTTCTGCTACGTGCTGGACGTCGATCACGAGTTCGCCGATCCCGACGAGCCCATTCCTCAGCAGGGACTGCGGGTGAAGCCGGTGATCGTGGGAAACGACGTCTGGGTGGGCGCCGGAAGCTTCATCCTTCGCGGAGTCACCATCGGCGACGGCGCGGTCGTCGCAGCCAACAGCGTGGTCACGGAGGACGTGCCACCCTACACCGTCGTCGCCGGAAGCCCGGCCAGGGTAATCAAGAAACGGTGAACGCTATAGAGCATCCAGAATCGCTCCTGCCGAGCGCCGAAGCGCCGGAGGACGCGGCCTCTGCCCGTCGGCTGCTAACCGCCGTCGGACTGAGCAGCTCGGCCTCTCTCGTGACGGTTGCCCTCGGCGTCGCCACGACGAAGCTCGTCGCTCTCGCGGCGGGACCCGCGGGCATCGCGCTCATGGGTTTCTACCGGTACCTGGGAGCGCTGGCGAGCCGCTCTCTCCTCCTGGGACTCGACACCACCCTGGTGCAGCGCCTCTCGACCTCGAAGGACGGAAGGACCACGTCGGAGACCGTAGGTGCGGCGTTTCTCGCCGTGACGCTGCAGGGGATGGCGATCGGCGGGATCGCTCTCGTAGCCGCGGGCGGGCTCGCGCGCTCGCTGTTCGGAGAGTCGGCGACGGCGGCGCAGGTCGTCGAGGTTCGTGTGGTCCTGGCCATGGCGGGTGCCAACCTCATCCTCCAGATGATGTCCGCCGTCCTCGGCGGCCGGGTCGAAGTACGGAAGGTCGCTTCGGTGGGTGTGGTGGCGGCCTTCGTCACCCTCGTGGCGATCCATCCCCTCCTTCGCCTCGGATCCCTCGGGCTCGCCCTGAACGTCGGGTCGGGGAGCCTCGCCGGAGCGGCGCTGGCGACTATCTACGTTCTTCGCACTTGCGGCTCTTCCTGGAAGCTCGTGCCGCTCGCCTCCCGATTCCAGGCGCTCTGGTCCATGCTCTCCCGATCCGCGTTTCTGATCCTCCATCCCCTGGTCATGATGACCGCGGTGGTTGCGGTTCAGTCCCTGATTCATCGGCGGTTCGCGCTTTCCGGGCTCGGCGCTTACAACGCGGCCATGACGCTCTTCGACACCGCGCTCATGGTGATCGTGGCCTCCGCCCGGAGCTTCTTCCTGCCTTCGCTGGGACGACTCGAGAACGAGGAGGACAAGGCGCGGGCGGTGAACCGCGTGCTGAGGGTGAACCTGATCCTCGCGGCGGCGGCCGCTCTCGTCGCCATCACCGGTGCGCGATTTCTGATTCCGCTGTTCTTCAGCGCCCGCTTCGAGAGCGCCGTCGAGATCCTGCCTCCGTTCAGCCTCGCGCTCGTGGGTCAGGCATTCGTCTGGTCCTACGCCATGTTCTATCTTCACCACGCCCGGTATCGGCTGTTCTTCCACCTCGATCTGATCTGGGCCGCCGCCTATCTGGGCGGGACGAGCCTGGTCGTCTCCCAGTCGGGCTCGCTCGCGGCCGCGGCCTGGGCCTACGCGGCGAGCTACTGGATCTCCGGAATCGTCTACACCGTCGTCGCGGTGCGAGCGTACGGTGGGCGCATGTTCGACGCCGCCAGCCTGCGGCTCTCGGTCTTCGCTCTCGCGGGAGCTCTGGGGGCGTGCCTGCTTTCCGGGCGACTCTGGCTCGTGGACGCGGCCGTTTTCTGCGCGGGTCTCGCGGCGCTGGTCCGCGCGCTCCGGCGCCCGCTCGCCGAAGCCCGGGAGGGCGTGGTCTCTTGACGTCGCCTCGGGTATCCGTGGTGCTGTGCTCGTACAACCAGGGCCCGTACGTCGCCCACGCGGTCGAGAGCGTTCTCGGACAGACCTATTCGAGCTGGGAGCTCGTGGTCATGGACAACGGCTCGAGCGATGACACGAAGGACCGACTCGCGCCCTACCGGGACGACCCGCGCATCCGGTGGCTCCTGCACGACGAGAACCAGCCGGTCACCCGGCGCCTCAACCAGGGCATCGCTGCGTCCCGGGGAGAACTGATTTCGCTCCTCTACTCCGACGACTACTACCTGCCGGAGAAGCTGGAGCGTCAAGTCGAGTGCTTCTCGCGGCTCGGGCCCGAGTACGGCGTCGTGTACTCGCCCGGCTACCGGCTGGACGTCCGCACCGGAAGAACCACGCTCGACTCGAGCTTGAAGGTCTCGGGCGAGGTGCTGGAGGCGCTTCTCCTCCGCCACGCCGAAGGCTTCATCAATCCCATCTCGCCCCTGATACGGCGGGTCTGCTTCGAACGGTATCCTTTCCAGGAGGACTTGTTCGTCGAAGGAGAGAGCATCAACCTGCGGTTCGCGATGACCTTCAAGTTCTTCTTCCTCGACGAGCCGCTGGTCGTGATGCGGGAGCACGACACCAACATCGGCAAGGCGATCCCCGCGAACGTCGATCGCTTGATGACCGTTCTCGACCGGCTCGAGCGCCATCCCGACTTCCCGCCCAAGGCGCGATCGCGCATCGCGGTCTTCCGCTCGCGCATCCTCCGCGACGCAGGCTGGCAGGGGGTGCGGGTGGTGGGGGACATCCCCTGGGCGCGAGAGTGCTACCGCCGGTCGGTTCTGGCTCACCCAGGGCAGCGTTTTCATCCGCGCGTCCTGGCCGGCCGTGCGATCGCCTGCCTCCCGCGATCGGCTCGCGGTCTCCTGAACCGGATCGGCGATCGCCTGCGCGGCCGCTCCGGACCCGGATACGTGAAGCGCCCCGACATCGAGGTTCGTTGACGTGCTGAGAAAACTGCGCCTCGGTCTGGCGCTTTTCGCCCGCGCGCTGCGCCGCTCGCTCCTGAGTATCCTGATGCCGCTCCTCGAGCCGGGAGTCCGTCTGGGCCGGCGCGTCGACGTCGGGCGGCGCGCCGAGCTCCGGGTCACCTCCGGCGGAACCATCACCATCGAGGACGGCGTTTCCATCGAGAGCGACGTGCTCATTCACGCCGAGGGGGGCTCGGTCGTCATCGGCCGGGACGGCTTCGTAGGGCGCGGATCGCAAATCGTGGCGCTCCAGAGCGTTGCCATCGGACCGGACGCGCTCATCGCCGCCTTCGTGGTCATCCGCGACGCCGATCACCGCTTCGACGATCCGTCCCGCCCGATCCGGGAGCAGGGTCATGACGTCCGGCCCATCGAGATCGGCGCGGACGTGTGGCTGGGGGCGCACGCGGTGGTAACGGCGGGCTCGACCATCGGCGACGGCTCGGTGATCGGCGCCAACGCCGTCGTGCGCGGCGACATTCCGCCGCTTTCGGTCGCCGCCGGGATTCCCGCCCGCGTCCTCCGTCAGCGCGGGCGCCGGTAGTCCATGTTCGAGCTCCTGCACGTGATCGAGACCCTGGGCTCGGGCGGCGCCGAGCGACTGCTCCACACCAACCTCGCTCACCTGGACCGCGCTCGATTCCGGAGCTCGGTCGTGGCGCTCCGCTCTTCCCCCGATCACTGGCGGGCGCCCATCGAAGCGCTCGGAGTGTCCGTCGAGACTCTGGGAGTGCGGAGCCGGCGCGATCTTCCGGGGGCGGTCGGTCGGATGCGGAAGCTCCTGTCCCGGCGCGGCGTTTCGCTGGTGCATACCCACCTCTTCGAGGCCAACGTCGTCGGCAGGCTCGCCGGGCGGCTGGCGGGGGTTCCCGTCATCAGCTCGATTCACAACCCGGACTACGAGCCGGCGGCGTGGAATGCCGGACGCCAGGGCAACGGTGCGAAGCGCCGCTTCTTTCTCGCGCTCGATCGCGGCACCGCGCGAATCGGCTGCTCTCGGATGATCGCCGTGAGCGAGAGCGTGCGCCAGAGCGCGCATGCTCACCTGAGACTTCCTCTCGATCGCATCGACGTGGTGGAGAACCCCGTCGACCTGGACGAGCTTCGGCGGCCCCCCGAGCGCGATCGAGCGGCTCTTCTTCACGATCTCGGACTTCCAGCGGACGCACGGGTGATTCTGAACGTCGCGCGCCTGAGTCCACAGAAGGGACTCCATCACGCGATCGAAGCCCTGCCGAGGATCCTCGCGGATCAGCCCCGTGCCCACCTCCTGTCGGTGGGAGCGCAGGATCATCGGGAATGGCTCGATAGGTTGCGACGCCTCTCGGCCGGGCGTGGCGTAGCCGGGCACGTCCATTTCCTCGGGCCCCGGCGGGACATCCCCGATCTGCTGCATGCGTGCGACGTGTTCGTCTTTCCTTCCCTGTTCGAGGGCCTGGGACTGGCGTTGATCGAGGCCATGGCCGCGGGCTGCGTGTGCGTCGCCTCCGCCGTGAGACCGGTCAGCGAGATCGTCCGGGACGGAGTCGACGGCTTCCTGGTTCCTCCGGGAGACGACGTCGCGCTCTCGCGGGCAGTACTCGGGGCGATGGACGATATCCCGCGGCGGAGAATGCTTGCCGCGTCGGCCAGGGAGTCGGCCGCCCGAAGGTTCGATCCGGAAGCGGCCGCCGATCGCCTCGAGGCGATTTACGACCGCGTCCTCGCGGAACGGGGAGGAGCGTAAATATCAGGCCCAGACTTTCCAGGGCGCGCGGCCGCTGGTCCAAAGGGAGTCCAGCAGGCGCTTCTCCCGCAGGGTGTCCATGCACTGCCAGAAGCTCTCGTGCTTGTAGGCCATGAGCTGGCCGGCCGCTGCGAGACGCTCGAGAGGCTCGCGTTCCCAGTGCACGTCGCCGGGAATGAGATCCAGAACCGGCGGCTCGAGCACGAAGAACCCGCCGTTGATCCAGCCTTCGCCGAGCTGGGGCTTCTCCGAGAAGCGCTTGACGAGGTCGCCCTCGAACTGGAGCTCACCGAAGCGGGCGGGCGGGCGCACCGCCGTTACCGTCGCGAGCTTCCCGTGCGCGCGGTGGAAGGTGAGGAGCTTGCCGAGATCCAGATCGCAGAGGCCGTCGCCGTAGGTGAGCATGAAGGTGCCGTCACGCAGGAGCGGCGCCACCCGGGCGAGCCTTCCCCCGGTCTGCGTCTCCACTCCGGTATCCACGAGCCTCAGCTTCCAATCGTCGAGCGGCCGATCGTGGCGCTCCACGCGGCGGTCGCCCAGGGAGAGGGTGAAGCTGCCGTCGAGCTCCGCCAGGTCGAGGAGCCAGCGCTTGATCACTTCCCCGCGGTAGCCGAGGGCGATCACGAACTCCTTGAGCCCGTGGTGCGCGTAGTGCTTCATGATGTGCCAGAGGATAGGCCGCCCGCCGATCTCGACCATCGGCTTGGGCTTGGACTCCGTCTCTTCTGAGAGACGGCTCCCGAGACCGCCGGCGAAGATCACGACCTTCATGCGGCCGCTGCCTTGAGCTCCCGCTCCAGATGGTCGAGCTGTCCGCTGAGACTGAATCGCTCCTCGACGACGCGCCTCGCGGCCGCGCCCATCGTTCGCCGCAGCTCGGGATCCTCGGCCAGCCGGCGCATGCGGTCGTACCAGTCGTCGGGAGTGTCGGCGAGAAAGCCCGTGCGGCCGTCCTCGACGATCTCGAGGTTGGAGCCGATGGGCGAGGCGACGACCGGGATTCCCATGCTCATGCATTGAACGAGCTTGTAGTAGAACTTCCACGGACTCCATCCGTCCGGCTTCACCGGAACCAGCGCGATCTGGCACCGGTGCATGAGCGGCACCTCCACCTCCCACGACCAGGGGCTGAACTCGACGGGAACGCCTTCGAATCGAAGCGGCTGGTCGGCGACCACGGAGAGAGTCGCCCCATGGGAGCGGGAAAGACGTGCGAGCGGCTCGACGACCGCTTCCAGATTCGGCTGGCTGGTGCGGGTCCCCACCCAGCCGACTCGCAGGGGCGCCCCCGCGGGGAGTGCGGGCGCGGGCGCGTAGCGACCGGTATCGACCGCCATGGGAACGATGGAAACGCGCCGCGAGAATCGGTTCGCATAGTCGCGGATGGCGCGGTTGACGGCCCAGACCTGGTCGCTCATCCGCATGAGGTCGTCGGTCTTCCCGAACCACTTGAGAGCGGTGAGGCGGCCGTTCGATGGGCTCACGTACGGAACGAACAGGGGCTCGTCGAGGTCGTAGATGATCGGGGCGCGCCACCGCCGGGTGAGCCGCTCGATGAGCGCCGGACCCACGAGCGCCGCCTCGCGATAGATGTAGACCACGTCGGGCCGCGACTCCCGCAGCACGCGCCCCACCTGCTCCAGGCAGCAGCGCGCGAGCGCGCCCGCACGGCTCAGAAGCCGGCCGCGCGCATGGAGCACCGAGGTCAGCGCCGGGCTCGCGAACGGCAGGAACGAGAACGAGATCCCGCGCGACTCGAGGTGGCGCGCCCAGGTCTCGACGCGGAAGCGCTGCCCCGCGCAGTAGTCCTGGTGATAGGGCACCAGTGCCGCAACTCGCATTGTGGGTATGGTTAATTGTAAGATCAATATTCCCCCCGGGCAAAAACTTGCGCGCGCTCTACGTCTCCCATACCGGCATGACCGAGCCGCTCGGACACTCCCAGGTGTTGCCGTACGTCGAGGGCCTGGCGCGCGCCGGGTTCCGCATGGACATCGTCGCCTTCGAGCCGAGGCAGGCGACCGCCGGGGAGATCCGCGCCGTGGAAGAACGGCTCGCCGCGTCCGGTGTCGGGTATTCCTGGTCCAGGCGCAGCGCATCTCACGCTTTCGCGGTGAAGCTCCGGGAGGCGACCTGGGCGCTGACGCGGGTCCTGGCGCGCGATCTCTCCGGGCGCCCGCGGATCGTGCACGCTCGGAGCTACCTGCCGTCGGCGGCGGCTCATCTCGCCGCCGCGCTGTCGCCGGGGACGCGCTTTCTCTTCGACGTGCGCGGTCTTCTGGGAGAGGAGTACGTCGACGCCGGACACTGGAGCGCGGGGTCGTACCGCTACAAGCTGCTCAAGCGATTCGAGAGGCGCCTCTTCGCCCGCGCCGACGGGGTGGTGGTGCTTACCGAGCGGCACCGCCGCCACCTTCGCGAGGAGACGGGTCTGGTGTCCCGCGACACGCCCATCGAGGTCATCCCCACCTGCGTGGACGTCGGCCGCTTCTCCGCGAGCGCCGAAGCTCGCGCCCGGTGGCGACGCGATCTGGGCGCGGGGAGCCGCTTCGTGCTCGTCTATGCCGGGACGCTCGGCGCCTGGTACCGCGAAGAGGAGATGGTCCGGTTCTATGCGGCGCTCCGCCGCCGCCGTTCCGCGTGCTTCGCGCTCCTGACCCACTCGCCGACGGATCGGTTCGACGCCGCGGTCGCGGCGGCGGGGGTTCCGCGCGAGGAGGTGCTGGTCCGCCGAGTGGCTCCGGGAGAGATGCCGGAAGCACTCGCGGCGGCCGATGCGGCCCTGTCTTTCATCACTCCTTGCTTCTCGAAGCTCGGCTCGTCGCCGACCAAGACCGCGGAGTACCTGGCCATGGGTTTGCCGACGGTCATGAACCGCGGTATCGGCGACGGCGATCGGCTGATCGACGAGGTGCCTGCGGTGATCGATGCCGGCGATCTCGGCCCGGACGACATCGAAGACGCTGCGGAGCGCCTGGCGGCCGCAGACGTGGACGCGCTTCGCGAGAGTGCTCGCCGAGCCGCGGTCGAGCGTTTCTCGATCGATGCCGTCGGAATTCCGCGCTACCGCCGCCTGTACGAGCGGATCGCCGCCTAGCCCGGTCCTGAGCGATGGCCTCGGCCTGTCCTCTCTGCGGCTTCGAGTCGTACAGACCGTCCTGGCTCGGCGTCACCCTCTACCGGGGGAAGGAGTTCCCCTACGTCGCCTGCGGCGGCTGCGGTTCTCTCTACTGCCGGCCGATGCCCGACGCGGAGGACCTCGCCTCCATGTACGATGCGAGTTACGGGAGCTCGTCCCGGCCGGAGGCGACCTCCGACCCCAGGGAGCCGCAATGGGTGCTCGAATGGCTCGATCGGCTCCCGGCGGGGGCGTTCGTGGACTACGGCTGCGGGGCCGGCGAGCTCCTGGCCGGAGCGGCGTCGCGGGGCTTTCGCCCGCTCGGGATCGAGCTCACGCCCGAGGTGGTGGAGGCGACTTCGAGAAGGACGAGGCTTCCCGTGCTGACGACGGAGGATGCCTTCGCGAAAGGCGCCGTCGCGGACGTGCTCCACCTCGGCGACGTTCTCGAGCATCTCACCGATATCGATCGGGAGTTGCCCCGGATCCTCTCGCTCCTCAAGAACGGAGGTCTCCTTCTCGCTCAGGGGCCTCTCGAAGCGAACGCGAACCTCTTCACCTGGACGGTGCGGATGAGCCGGTCCGTGAACCGTCGCCGGAAGGTGGCGATGCCTCCCTACCACGTGCTGCTCGCGACCGTCGACGGGCAGTGGGCATTGTTCCGCCGCTTCGGTTTGACCGCCGTCGAGACGAAAGTGACCGAAGTTTCCTGGCCGGCTCCCTCCGTTCTTTCGCCCCGCGACCTCGTCCGCCCGCGACGAGCGGCGCTCTTCACCCTGCGCCTTCTGTCGCGAGTGCTCTCGCGGCTGAGCTCCGATCGCTGGGGGAACCGCTATCGCTACGCCGGCCGCCTCGATCGAGTCTTCAAGCCTTGATCCCCACCGCGCACCAGTAGGGCGGTCGATCCGAGAATCGAATCTCGGTCAAGCCGGCTTCCTTCATCATGCTCTCGATCTCGTGGGCTCGGAACCTCTTCTCGAGCGGGGTCCCGAATCGATCCCGGGCATCGGTCCGCATGCTGTAGAAGTCGCGGTCGCGATAGAGGGCGAGAGGGAAGTTCGCGACGTCGAGCCCCGCGCCCTCCGCGACGCGCGCGAGCCGGGCGAGAGGCCAATAGAGCGAGAGCGCGAGGACGTCGCAGAGAAGCGACTGGGGCGCCGGCGGGAGCCGGACGATGGTCCGCCGCGCCAGCTCCGTAGCCCTCCAGAGGAATCGATACCACGCGGGGCGGCTCTCGAAGGCGTAGTAGAGGTACACGAGAAAAGGCGCGCCCCTCTTCAGCGTCCGCGCGACCGCGGTGAGGGCGCCGGCGGTGTCGGGCACGTGATGGAGAACTCCCAGCGAGTAGGCGAAATCCAGGGACTGCTCCCCGATCGGAAGCGCGTCGACGCTCGCGTGATGAAAGAGGACGTTGCCGACGGACGACAGGCGGCGGCGGGCCACGGATAGGGCTTCTTCGCTGGCATCGACGCAGTGAAGCACCGACGCCCGCTCGGAGGCGAAGCGGGCCCAGCGTCCCGATCCGCACCCGACGTCGGCTCCGACCGCGTTCTCCGGCAGCCGTTCCCAGGGGAAGATCGCGAAGTACTCCTCGAACATCGTTCGCAGCGCCTCTTCGGGCACCATCGACTGATCGAAGCGCGCCCACTGGCGGCCGAAGGAGCGGAGCGTCGCCTCGTCGAGGTTTTCCACCGCCGTCACTCGCTGGACTTCACGAAGGTCTCGAGGGCGAGCTCGGCGTCGGGGCCGCTCCCCGCGGCGCGGCGCAGAAGGTGGACGTCGTGCTTCACGTACGGGCCGATGATGGAGAGCGCATCCAGGGGGGCGAGTCCGGGCTCGAGCGCGCCGGCGGCCTCGATCTGGGCCAGAGCGTCGTCGATACGGCGGCGGGAGACCAGATAGAGGGCGTAGTTGGCTCGAAGGTTCGCCCAGTGGGGCTCGAGCTCGAGCGCGTGCACGAACAGGCGGTCCGCCTCGCTATCCCGGCCGAGGTTCGCCTCGGTCCAGCCCAGCTCGAACCAGGTTCGTCCGCGAGCGGGCGCCCGCCGCAGCGATTCACGGAACGCTTCGCCCGCCTGCTCGAGGCGGAGCTCGCGATACCGGGCCTCGTCGCGGGAGCGGTAGGCCTCCTCGTTGTAGAGGCGGCCGAGAAGGTAAGCAGTATCGGGGTTCGCCGGAACGGCGCTCCTCGACTTTCCCAGCGCCTGGATCAGGGCGGTGAACTCTTCGGGCCGGGCGAGGAGGGGATTGACGCGGCGGTTCAGCTCGTCGCTCCAACCGAGTCTCAGCGTCCGCACCGCGGCGGCGAGGGCGAGGGCGGCGAGGACGATCGCTGCCGAATGGCGAAAGAGCCTTCGGCCTTCCCAGCGGTGCTTCGCTGCCGCCGGGGCTACGATTCCCAGAAGCACGGCGAAGAGGAGCGCGTTCGAGGGAATCCGGAAGTTGAAATCGACGAATCCATGGACCGAGAGCGCGACTGCCGCGGCGGCGGCCCCGTGGAGGACGCCGCGGCTTCTCTCGGTAATCTCCCCGCGCGCCTCCCTGAGACCGGCTGCGAGCGAGGAGACGATGAGAATCGCCGCGAAGGCGAGACCGATGAGGCCCGCTTCGCAGAGGAGCTGCAGCCAATCGCTCTCCGCGTACTCGGCGCGGATCTCGCCCGGGCCGCTGCGGTAGGGCGGGATGGCCGCGGCAAAAGTGCCGAGGCCGGTGCCGACTACGGGAGAGGACGCCGAGAGTCCGAGAGAGTCCGACCAGAGCTGCATGCGAAATCCGACGGAGTCGTCTCCTGCGGGATCGCCGAGGCTCGCGAGGCGCTCGGAGAGGCTCGTGGGAGCGAAGAGCAGGAGGAAAGCGCCGACCGCGAGAGCACCGCCAGCGATGAGGCCGATGGGGAATGCGCGGCCCCCTCGCTCCGGCCCGCGGGAGAGCCAGGCGAGAGTGGCGAGCCCTGCGCCGAGCGCGACAAAGCCCCCGCGCGAGTAGGAGAGAAGGTGTGCGATCCCGATGAGGACCGAAGAGCCCCCGAGGAGGAGCGCGAGCGCGCTCGCCCGGTGCGCGAGACCGATCGCCGTTCCGAGAGCGACGAGCGCCGCCGCTTCCGCGTAGCCCGCGAAATGATTGTGGTTCACGAACGGGCCGAACGGACTCCCCGATTCGACGGGAATCCGGCCGTAGAGGAGGGTTCCGAACCGGGCCTTCTGGTACACCGCGAAGAGCGAGAGCGCGACGCCGACCGCTGCCAGGCCGTAGGCGAACAGGTTTCGCTCGGCGCTCCTGCGAAAGAGGCGGTTCGCGAGGTGGAACGCGCAGGCGAGCGAAAGGAGCTGGAGGAAGCTCCACTCCGTCCGAAACGGCTCGATCGAGATCGGGTGCCAGCTCGAGAGGCTTCCACTGCCGTCTTCGAGCGCGGTGGCGAGCGGCGCGTAGGCGCGCTCTACCGCGGGCGCGGCGAAGGCGGTAAGGGGCGCAGGGAGCGGGACGTTTTGAAGCGCGACGAACGCGAGCCCGGAAGCTATCCAGGGCCATCCGTGAGGCGCCGTCACGACTCGCTCCCGCACTAGCTCGGAGGCCCAGAACAATCCGTGGAAGACGAGGAGGGCGGCGGCAAGCGTCGCCGCCGCCCTGGGAGCCACCGAGCCGAAGGGCCACGGAGAAGCCACGACGAGAAGGACGAGGAGGACGCGGGGAATCCAGCCGCGAATCCCGTCAGGCCGTGTGGAGCCCTTCATGACGTCAATGCCTTCAGGGTGCGGCGTGCGCCGCGCGAATCCGGCGAGGAACGCCGAATTCGTTTTTCACCTTCCAGGTTGTCTTTGTAAGTCGATGGTAGCACAGGTCGGCGGGGGTGGCCGCCGCTTGGGGGAGAAATCACCTCATCGTTGGGGGGGAAAAAAAAGAAGTCTTGACGGGTTTCTCCCACGAGAAACGCGGGCACGGATGGAAGAAATCGCCGAGCTCTCCTCGCGATCGGCGCTATCTCGTTCGAATCCGTCAGTTAGGCTTTTCGAGCGCGCTTCTTCGGAGTTGGCAAAGGGATTGCTAATTAGCCTGGTGTTCAGAGAGACAGCCAAAACCAGCTGCTCCCGTAAACGCTTTCAGTTGCCGCCAGCCTCGGCGGGATGTCGTTCCGGAAAACGCGGAATCGACAGTCCGCGCCAGGCGGCACCGTGCGAGGCGGGGTCGGAGTGGGTGTGAAGGTCGATTCCGGTAACGGTCCCGGGCTTCGGTTCGTCACATCCAGGTTGGGGGCTCCGACCCCGCCCGCCTTTACTTAGTGCGCGCGCGCCTCCTCGGCGCGCGCGCTCCCCGCGCTTCTCGCGCGGGGAGGACGGGCCCTCCGGGCCCGTTGCTGGTCCACACGACGCCTCCGGGCCCGTTGCTGCTCCACAAGGCTTCGGCTCAGGTTCCTCAGCCCTTGGCTTTCTTCCAGATGTCGACGCAGCCCTTGTAGTTCTCCGCGATCTCCTCGACGGCTGACTTCTCGTCCTGCTCCTTCTTCAGGAAGCGCTTCAGTGGGTCGCTGAAGTTGGTGCGCCCCACGGCGAACCCGATGAAGCCTTCGACGGGAGCGGCGACTTTCAGCCACTCGTGCACTTTCTCCTTGTTGGAGCCTCGGCCGAGAAGGATCGAGCCGACCTTTTTCCGGGCTTCGGTCGAGCGAACCTGTCTCGAAACCGCCTCCGCGTGAGAGCGGGCGTCGAGGCCCTCGATCTTCCAGATGTCGGGCTCCACGCCGAACTCCTGAATCTGACGGATGGCCTCGATCATGTGCTTGGGGCGGATCTCGGAGTCGTAGCGATCGCCGGCTTTCTTGTCCTCTTCGGTGACCGCGGGCACGAGGAGCTCGAACATCAAGTAGTGATCGTTACCGGCGTGGATGTAGTCGGAAAGGAGCTTCAGCCGCGTCAGCTGCTCGCGGTTGAGAGAGGCGTCGTCCTGAGGGTGGTAGCGGACGAGGCACTTCACGATGTCGGGAGCGAGAAAACGGAGATGGTCCTCCCAGCGGGATCCGTACTCGAAATCGAAGACGTCCTGGCCGCTCTTCTCGACGCAGACCGCCGCGGGAATGGCGCGCGACTTGGCGTCCGCGATGATATGGCTCCCGAACTGGGCGTCGACGAGAATACCGACTTCCTCGCGAGGAACGCCCATCTCGATCGCCCGAATGAGAGCCCGGTAGATGAGCGTCTTGGCGGCGGTCACCGGCACGTGCTGATCCTGGTCGGGCTCGATCTTGGGCGAGCCCTTGAAGTCGAAAAAAGTCTTGGTGAAACTTCCGCGATGATCGAAAGGCTGTACGAACAAGGCCCGGTCGTAGCCGATGGCTTTCATCTGAATGGTTCCTCCATGGGCGCTCTCGCGCCGCGGGCGGATAATGATATGTCCGTCTCCTCCCCCAGGCAATCGGTTCGCGAGGCACGGAACTCTTTCGACGCCGCATTCGTCTAAGCCATCGTCAGCGAACTTCGGCCGCTCTCGTGAGGGAAACAGGGGGGCGGCCGAAACGACTGGCGTTGAACGACTACGTACTTCCTGCCATCCAAGCGGCTCCTCGGGCGAGCTCCCGAGGAGCCGCCTTTCCTTGTCCAGGCCACGCAAAGGCGCGAAGAGAGAGGCGCAAGAAAACCCTCAGGAGGCCCCTCTGTTCGTCTCTATCGGCGAGGCTCGCGCGAACGCAGGCCCGCTTTTGCTACGATGGAGCCAATGCCGGCTCTCCACTCGCTCTTCGCAGTCTCTCTCGCCCTCTCCTCTGGATCGCAAACCGACCTGCAGGACCGGATCCTCGAGGCCCGGGACCGGGTCTCTCCAGCGCTCGTCAACGTGCAGCCGATTACCGACGTTTACTCCTCCGGCGAGCGCCGGAGCTCGACGGGAGTCGGAAGCGGGTTCATCTTCGACGACCAGGGCCACGTGATCACCAACTATCACGTCGCGGGGAAGGCGAAGCGCCTCATCATCACCCTGAGCAATCGCGAGCGGGTGTCGGGAGTTCTGGTGGGCGAGGACCCCCTGACCGACATCGCCGTTCTGAAGCTCGATCTCCGGGAGGGCCAGCATGCGCCCGCCCCCGTCACCCTGGGCGACTCCGATGGGCTGGTGGTGGGACAGTACGTGATGGCTCTCGGAAGCCCCCTCGCCCTCCAGCGGTCGCTCTCATTCGGCGTCGTCAGCAGCAAGGACCGGTTTCTCTCGGACGAGTTCAAGCTCCCGACGGGCGAGAAGACCGGCTCGTTCAACACCTGGATCCAGACCGACGCCGCCATCAACCCCGGCAACAGCGGCGGTCCGCTGGTGAACCTCGATGGAGAGGTCGTGGGAGTGAACTCCCGCGGCGCGTTCGGCGCTTCCAGCATCGGATTCGCCATTCCCATCAACATCGTGAAGGAGGTCGCGAGCGATCTCATCGCGAAAGGCAAGGTCTCGAGAAGCTGGCTCGGGCTGACCTTTCAGCCGCTCGAGGAGCTGGCGCAGTACTTCGAAGCGGAGCAGGTGGAAGGCGCGGTGATCCGGAGCGTCGACCCCGATTCTCCGGCGGAGAGGGCGGGAGTGCGCGCGGGGGACGTGCTCCTATCTTACGGCGGCGAGCGGGTCTCGGCCCAGTTCACCGAAGAGCTCCCCGGGATCTACAAGCGCATCGCCGATACTCCCGTGGGAGAGAGCGTTTCGCTGGTGATCTCCCGCGGCGGAGAAGAGCTGACGCTGGGAGCAACCACCGAGGAACAGGGCGAATCGAGCTCCGGCGAGATGGACTGCGAGAGCTGGGGGTTCACGGCGCGCGGAATCACTCGAGAGCTTGCGCTGGAGTTCAGCCTTCCGGATCAGCGCGGAGTGTTCGTGGCCGGGGTGAAACCGAACGGCGTCGCGTTCCAGGCGCGCCTCTTTCCCGGGGATCGCATCGTCGCCGTGGGAGACGAGCAGGTCTCCGATCTCGAGAGTCTCCGCGCGCTCTACCGCGCGAGCCACGACGCGCGAGCCGAGAGGGTGCTCCTCACGGTGATGCGCCGGCATTCGCGACGCTGGATCCTGATCGAGACCGCTTATGAGAACTGAGCTCGCGCTCCTGACGCTGTTGTCGGTGGCGGCACCCGCGATTTCGTTCTCCGAAGAGGATTCGCTCGCGCGAAGTATCGCGGCTCTCGAGAGCCGATTCCGCGACAGCCTGGTCTCGGTTCGATACCGGCAGCGCGTGAGCCGCTCGACGTCCGAGCCCGCCGAGGAAGAGGAACTGGTGACCTCGGGTATCATCGTCTCCCCCCGGGGCGTCGTCCTGGTGAGCGCCATCATCTTCGAGCCCTTCAATCAGGTGCCCCACGGCGTCGGCATCCGGTTCCCCGCCTCGGTCAATCGAGCCGAGGCGGAGATCGCGAGCGCTCGTGTCCGGATGGTCGGCGGACACGAGTACCCGGCCACGTTTCTCGGCCGCGACTCCGGGGCGGACGTTGCGTTCTTCCAGATCGACGTCGAGGAGGGCAAGGAGTTCACACCCGTCGTCTTCGAAGCCGCGCGAGCGGTGGCGGTGGGAGAGGAAGTCGCCGTCGTCAGCCTTCTTCCGGAGCCCCTCGGGCCCGCGATCTCGGTCGAGCTGAACCGGGTTCAGGCGGTGACGGAGAAACCGAGAGCGGGGTTCGTCGTGGGGACCGGTGCCTCCGACCCCGTTGGCGCACTCGTCGCCTCGCTCGATGGAGAGGTGCTGGGCTACCTCGACGCCCTCACCGTATCCCTGCCCGAGACTTCCTCGCGCAATCCCCTCGCCATTCTCACCATGATGAGGGAGCTGCCGAAGGGCATCGGGCGCGCCTTCGCCCGCCCGGCGAGGGAACTCGTCGATGCGAGCGTCGATACCGCGGCCGCGACCCCCGTGCGGCGCGGATGGCTCGGAGTCGAGATGCAGGCGCTTTCCAAGGAGCTGGCTTCGTACATGGAGCTCCCGGTGAGCTCGGGCATCCTGATCGGCTACGTCTATCGCGAATCCCCCGCGGAGAAAGCCGGACTCGAGATCGGCGACGTGCTGGTCGCTCTCGAAGGGGAGCCGGTCGAGGTCCAGAGGGACGAGGAGATCGCCTCGTTCGCCGAAAGAATCCTGCGGGCGGGCGCCGAGGCGGAGCTCTCCCTCGGTTACTTGCGGGGCGGAGCCCGGAAGGACACGACTGTCCGGCTCGCGGCGGCGCCCAGGTCGGTGCGGGAGGCTCTCACTCTGAAGGTGGACGAGCTCGATATCACCGTCCGCGAGATCACTTACGACTATCTGGCGACGAGGTTTCTCGAGCCCGATCAGCAGGGCGTGGTCGTGGTCCAACCTCCGGTGGGGGTGAGCAGCAACCAGAATCGAATCACCCCCGGCGACCTCCTGGTTCGCATCGGCGATGAGCCCGTGGCCGACTTCGCGGCGTTCCGCGAGCTCGTCGTGCGGATCCGGGAGCGAAAACCGGAGGAGGTTGTGCTGTTCGTCGAGCGGGGGCGGGAGAGCTTCTTCTTCGCCGTCAAGCCTGATTGGAACTGAAGATCGGGAAGAACGCGAAGGCACAGGGCGGAAAGGGCGCAAGGAAGAGCAATCCCTCCTCCTTCTTCCACCGGAATCCGCGGCTTTGCGTTCTCTGTTCTCTTCGGGCTAGTCTCCAGCCATCGTGGAGCCGGACCGGATCGTCGTCCGCGGAGCGCGGCAGCACAACCTCAAGAACGTAACCGTCGAGATCCCCAAGAAAAAGCTCGTGGTTTTCAGCGGAGTCTCGGGATCGGGCAAGTCCTCGCTCGCGTTCGACACTCTCTACGCCGAGGGCCAGCGCCGCTACGTCGAGTCGCTGTCGAGCTACGCCCGCCAGTTCCTCGGCCAGATGGAGAAGCCACTCTACGACACCATCCGCGGCCTCTCGCCCACGATCTCCGTCGATCAGAAATCGTCCTCTCACAACCCCCGGTCCACCGTCGGCACCATCACCGAGATCTACGACTACCTCCGGGTTCTCTTCGCCCGGATCGGAAAGGTCTCCTGTCATCGCTGCGGCCGGCCCCTGGCGAGGCAGACCCCTCAGCAGATCGTCGATGAGCTCTCACGACTTCCGGAGGGAACCCGGTTCTCGATCCTCGCGCCCCTGGTGCGCGATCGGAAAGGGGAGCACAAGGCGGTTCTCGAGAAGGCGCGCCGCGCCGGGTTCTCGAGGGTGCGGGTGGACGGAGAGGTGCGCTCGCTCGAGGAGGACATCGACCTCGACAAGAAGAGGAAGCACGACGTCGAGATCGTGCTCGATCGGCTGGTATCCAGAGCGGAGCTCTCGGAGAGCGCGCGCTCGAGGCTGACGGACTCGGTCGAGACCGCGCTCCGGGAGGGCGGCGGAGTGCTCATCGTGGAGCGTGAAGGCGCCCCCGATCTCCTGTTCTCCGAGGATCAGGCCTGCCATCATTGCGGGATCTCGTTTCCCGAGCTCACGCCGCAGCTCTTTTCGTTCAACTCCCCCCTGGGGATGTGCCCCGAATGCCACGGGCTCGGGACCCGCGCGGAGATGGACGAAGAGCTCATGGTCCCCGACCCCTCGCTCAGCATCAACCAGGGGGCGGTCAAGCCCTGGGGAGTCATCGAGGACAAGGGCGGCTGGAGGGCGGCGGTGGTGCGCTCCATGGCCCGGCACTTCGAGATCGATCTCTCGACGCCCTGGCAGAAGCTCGACGCCGCTCAGAAAAGGGTCGTTCTCCACGGGACGGAGAAGGAGCGCATCACCGTCCGGAAAGGGAAACGTTCCTTCAAGACCCGGTTCGAGGGTCTGGTCCCCATCCTGATGCGCCGCATGAAGGAGAGCGACTCCGAGGCGGTGCAGAGGCACTACGCCCAGTACATGTCGGACAAGCCCTGCTCCGCCTGCGCCGGGGTGAGGCTTCGGCCGGAGGCGCTGGCGGTGACCGTTGGAGGGAAAACCATCGCCGCTCTGGCGCAGAGCGCGATCGACGACGCCCACCTGTTCGCCACCACCGTGGCTCTCGAGGGAACCGACGCCCTGATTGGCTCCGAGCTCCTCAAGGAGATCGTCAACCGTTTGCGGTTCCTCCGAGACGTGGGCCTCGGCTATCTGTCTCTCGACCGCCTCGCGCCCTCGCTCTCCGGCGGTGAAGCGCAGCGCATCCGCCTCGCGAGCCAGATCGGGTCGGAGCTCACCGGAGTCGTCTACATCCTCGATGAGCCGTCGATCGGACTGCACCCTCGCGACAACGGCCGTCTCCTGGCGGCGCTCCGTCATCTGCGCGACATGGGGAACACCGTCGTGGTGGTGGAGCACGATCGAGAGACCATCGAGGCGGCGGATCACGTCATCGACTTCGGCCCCGGAGCGGGGGTGCACGGAGGGGAGATCGTCGCCGCCGGCACCGCGCGCGAGATCGCGCTCTCCGCGCAGTCGCTGACGGGAAAATACCTCTCGGGCGAGCTTTCGATCGAAGTCGCTCGCGAACGACGCAAACCGCGGAAGGAGCTCGTCGAGATCAAGGGCGCGCGCGAGAACAACTTGAAGAACCTGGATGTGCGGATTCCGCTGGGGGTGCTGGTGGGAGTCGCCGGGGTCTCGGGCGCGGGAAAGAGCACCCTGGTGAACGAGATCCTCTATCCCGCTCTCGCCCGGACGTTGAACCGCGCCGAGAGCCATCCCGGGGATCACGACGCGGTCCTGGGAATCGAGAATCTCGACAAGGTAATCGACATCGATCAGTCGCCCATCGGCAGGACCCCGCGCTCGAACCCGGCCACCTATACCAAGGCGTTCGACGAGATCCGCGGCTTCTTCGCGAACCTGCCCGAGGCCCGGGCGCGGGGCTACCAGGCGGGAAGGTTCTCCTTCAACGTCAAGGGCGGAAGGTGCGAGCGCTGCGAGGGGGACGGGGTCATCCAGGTCGAGATGCACTTCCTCGCCGACGTGTACGTCCCCTGCGAGGAATGCCGGGGGCGCCGGTTCAACGACGCGACTCTCGACGTGAGGTACAAGGGGCTCTCCATCGCCGACGTCCTCGACCTCACGGTCTCCGAGGCGGTCGAGCTCTTTCAGAACCATCCCGCGATCCGGCGCATCCTCGAGACCCTGGTCGAAGTGGGGCTCGGGTACATCCGTCTGGGGCAGAGCTCGCCGACCCTCTCCGGGGGCGAGGCCCAGAGGGTGAAGCTCTCCCGCGAGCTCGCCAAGCGCTCGACCGGCCGCACGTTCTACATCCTCGACGAGCCCACGACGGGACTCCATTTCCACGACGTCGCCCGACTTCTCAAGGTCCTGCAGCAGCTCGTGGATGCGGGCAATACCGTTCTCGTCATCGAGCACAACCTGGACGTGCTCAAGACCGCGGACTACCTCATCGAGCTCGGGCCCGAGGGCGGCGAGGCGGGGGGCCGGGTCGTGGCGTCGGGAACGCCGGAAGATCTCGTGAGAAATCCGACCTCGCCCACCGGCCGCGCGCTCTCCCGGCACCTCTCCGTCGACCTTCCGCGCGCCAAGACCTCCTGACCCGCGAGCGACTCATGGGGTCGCCGTTGTGCCTGCTGCTGTCGGCGCTCCTGGTCCGCTCCTCCGCCGACGACGCGTGGCAGGCTCCCGTTCTCGAGGAAGCCTTCGATTCCCGGCTTCGAGAGCTCGCCGATTTCCCCGCTTCCCTCTATCCACCCGATCTCGAGGAGCAGACCGTCGCGGCGCTCGAGGATCTCGCCCGCCTCGATCCGGACTCGGCGGCGTCGAGGGCGCGGGCTCTCCTCGCGGTCGTTCCCCACGACCGCGAGCTGAGCTGGGCCGCGAGACGCGTCCTCGCGGCGACCGGGGACCTTTCGACCGTTCGACTCGGGCTCTCGTCGTACTTCGATTCCCCCGATCGATGGCGGGAGGTCCTCGCCGCCACCGACGACCCCCGCCTTCGGGACTTCGGCGAGAAGCTCGCCGAGCCTCCCTCCGAGCGCTACTTCCTCACCACTCTGGAAAGAAATCTCTCTCGCGCTCGCGAGAGCGAATCGATTCGCGCGCTTCTCGCCTGGGCGGCGGCTTCGTCGGACCGTTCGTCGCCGCGCCGGGTCCTCGAGGCGCTCCCCGCGGGCATTCCTCTCGAGCCGGCCGTTCGCGCATGGCTTCGTCGAAACCCGGACTCCTCCGCCGCGGCAGCGGCGCCGCCGGCCGTTCCCGACGGCCGATCGCTTCTGGAGATCAAACAGCGCGTCCTGGAGCTTCCTCCGGACGCGCGGTACGCGTCGATTCGATGGCTGGCGGAACGCGACCACGAAGCCCTTCTCGGCGTTCCCGTGAGCCGCGAGCAGGTCGACCGCCTCTATCCTTACTTCGCGCGCTCGGGACGCCGCGAGATTCGCGATCGGGTGCGGCGCGCGGATAGGGCGCGCGGCCGCGCTCTCGCGTCGCTGCTCCTCTCTCCGACTTCCGACGATGACGAGAAGCGCCACGCGCTCCACGCGATGCCGGACGCCTGGGCCGGGGCTCTCTCGTCCGCCCCGGGGCTGGTCGAGATGCTGACCCGATTGCTCCCGCGGGAAGAATTCGAGCTTTTCCTCCGGGAAAGCGAGCCGGACGACGATTTCCTGGACTCGCTCGCGGTCCTTCCGATTCCCGAAGCGCGACAGCGGCTCGAGGCGCTCGGAACGCCGGAAGCGGTGAGGCGGCTCCTGCGGCGGCCGGACCGATTCCTTTCCGTCCCCGCCCTCTCCCGTCTCCGGCGCGAGGGCCAGCCGCTCGCGGCTCGAGCGGCCGCGCTCGCTCTCGTGTCGCTCGGCGCGCCCGGCTCCGGCGCCTGGCTCCGCGGGGAGATCGCGACCTCGACCGATCTCACGCCGGTCCTGGAGGCGGTGATGGGCTCTCCCGTCGCGGCCGAGATCGCGATCGAGATCGAGCGCCGCGTCGGCTCGGACCCCTCACCCTCTCCCTCGGCGTTCGCCGCCCTCGCGCGGCTTCCGCTGGTCGGACTCGCTTCCACGACGACGGGCCCCCTCGCCGACCGCGTCCACCTGGCGATGTCGCTGAGCGGCGACACGAAGTACCTGCCGCTCCTCATCGACCTCGCGGTGGGCTCTTTCTCGGGGGCCACGAAAGCGGGCCGCGAGGCCGCGTTCTCCGCCCTGGCGGAAGCGGAGCTCGGCCCGTTCGCGACGAGGCTCCATCGGCTCGCGGGGGATCGGGATCGCGAGGTCCGATTTCGCGCGGCGGCGGCTCTCGTACCTTCGGGCGACGCATGGCCTCTGAGGCTTCTTCTCGGAGACCTCGATCCCTCCTCTCCCCGAGAGCGGGCGATGGCGCGGAGCGCGGTCCGAAGGCTCCCGAGGGAGCGGGCGCTTCAGCTTCTCGAGGAGATGGTCGAGGACGGCACCGCGAGGAGCTTCGGGGTTCTCCTTTACCTGGAGGTCGGCGAAGAATCGGAGATCCGCCGCACCCGCGCGCTCCAGGAGAAGCTCTTTCGAGTCGTCGCCGAAGAAGCGCGAGCTTTCGATCGCACTGCGCTCCTCGCGGCTTCGAGCCTCTCCCACCCGGGGGCCATCGCGGTCGTCACCGCCCGTCTATCAGCGCCGTGAGTCGCGTGCTAAGCTGACTTATCCCATGGCGAATGCCTATCGGCGCGAGATGAGCGTCAGCTTCGGGGGGCCTCTCACCCCGGGCGTCAAGTCCCTCATCATCGCGAACGGCGTGGTGTTCCTCCTTCAGGCGTTGATCCGGCCCTTCGACAGCTGGTTCTGGCTATCGCCGCCGGAAGTGCTCGCTCCGGGTTTCCAGCTCTGGCGTGTGGGAACCTACATGTTCCTCCACGGGGACCTCTTTCACCTGCTGTTCAACATGCTCGCGCTCTTCATGTTCGGATGCGCGGTCGAGAGGACCTGGGGGACGAAGCTGTTCGTCCGGTACTATCTGCTGTGCGGTCTGGGTGCGGCGCTCCTGGCCTTCATTCCCTACGGACCGTTCTACAGCATTCCCATCGTCGGCGCCTCGGGAGCGATCTACGGAATCCTGCTCGCCTACGCGGTCCTGTTCCCGCGCAACCAGATCTGGGTCTTGATGACGTTTCCGGTCGAAGCCCGATACCTCGTCGTCGTCTGGGGATTCATCGCGTTCGTGAGCTCCCTCCTGGGCGCGGACGGGCGTCGCCCACGTCGTGCACCTCGGGGGCCTGCTGACGGGACTGGCGCTGGTCCGATGGACGGGGTTCCTGCGGAGCTCGGCGCCGGGTCGCGGCGAGACCACGGGCTCGCTGCGCGAGATGTACCGGCGGTGGCGGATGAAACGCCTCCGGAAGAAGTTCGAGGCCTATTACGAGAAGCGCTCCGGGGGCGGCAATGACCCCAACATGGTGCATTGACGGGGTTTGACAACGTTCCCGCGCGGATGGTAGCGTCGCTCCGGCGCCGGCGGAAGAGCCGAGCCGTCGGCAGCCGGCCTTTCTAAGCAACACTCGGAAAGGGGGTCTTCTCGTGAAAGCCTCTGCCATCATCCTTATCGCCCTTCTTGGTTTCACCGCAGCCGTATTCGCGCAGGAGGAGGCGGCTCTACGTCCGGATGCCGTTGGAAAGGATCAGGTCGGGAAGAAGATCGCGGTCGAAGGAAGGATCTATTCGAACTCCAAGTCCGAGGCAGGAATCCACCTCTACTTCGGACCCGACACCACCACCGCGTTCCAGGGGCTGGTGCAGGCGAAGTCGATGCACAAGTTCCAGGTCGACGTGGCGAAGAAGTACGACAAGAGAAACGTCCGCCTCACGGGCAAGGTGGAAGAACAGAGCGGGAAGTACTTCATCCGCATCGACGAGCCGAGCCAGCTCAAAGTCGTGGCGAAGAAGACGAGCTGATTGAAGCGGGCGAGGAGCGGAACGGGCGCAGCGGTACTGTTTCTGCTTTCCGCGGTCCTCTCTTCGTCGGAAGCCGAGGAGAACTGGCCGCAATTCCGGGGCACGGGCGGCTCCGCCGTGGCCGGCAGCGGTTCGCCGCCCGCGCGCTGGTCCCGCGACGAGAACGTTTCCTGGGTCCGTGAGATTCCCGGACGCGGTTGGTCCTCTCCCATCGTGTGGGGGACCACGGTCTTCGTGACGTCGGCCATCAGCACCGACGGCGCCTTCAAGGAGCCCTCGAAAGGGATCTTCGGAAACGACTACGCTGCCGAGCTCTCCGCCCAGGGCCTCTCGGATGACGAAGTCCTGGCGCGGGTCGTCTCCCGCGATATCGAGCTCTCGAAGGAGACGGAGTCGATCCGCTACATGGTCTACGCGATCGACGCCGAGACGGGCGCCTTGCGGTGGGAGCGCGTAGCGCACGAAGGCAAGCCCTTCGGCGGGCGGCACCGGAAGAACACCTACTCCTCGGAGACCCCCGCGACCGACGGCGAGCGACTCTACGTCTACTTCGGCAACGTCGGCCTCTTCGCCTACGGCCTCGATGGGGAGCTCGCCTGGGAACATCGCTTCGCCCCGCGACCGATCTACCTCGATTTCGGAACCGCCGCGTCTCCCGCGATCGACTCGGAGCGGGTCTACGTCCAGAGCGACAACCAGGAGGAGTCCTTTCTCGCCGCCGTCGACAAGCGCACGGGAAAGGAGCTCTGGAAGGTGGCTCGCGGAGTGGGGAACGAAAGCATGATCCGGTCCGGATGGTCGACTCCCTTCGTCTGGGTGACCCCCCAGAGGAGCGAGATCGTCACGCTGGGACACGGGCTCGCGATCGGCTACGGGGTCGACGGGCGGGAGCTCTGGCGTCTATCGGGTCTCTCGGGCCAGGCGACGCCCACCGCCATCGGGGGCGACGGGCTTCTCTACGTAGGAACCGGGTCTCAGGGCGAGTCCAACCGACCGATGTTCGCGGTGCGCCCGGGAGCCGCCGGGGATATCACCCTCGCGGAGGGGAGCCGGTCCAACGAGTTCGTCGCCTGGCACAACCCTCAGGCTTCCGCCTACACCTCATCGCCCCTCTTCTACGGCGGCCGAATCTACGTCGTGAACGACAACGGCATTCTCACCGTGCTCGACGCCAAGACGGGAGAGCGTCTCTATCGGGCGCGGGTGGGCGGAGGCGGCTTCACGTTCTCGAGCTCCCCCTGGGCCTACCGGGGACAAGTCTTCTTCCTGAGCGAGGACGGGGACACTTTCGTCGCCAGGGACGGAGCCGCGTACGAGGAAGTCGGGAGAAATCCGCTCGAGGAGATGACGCTCGCGAGCCCCGCGATCGCCGGAGACGCCCTGTACATCCGCACCCAGAGCAGGCTCTACCGGTTCAGCGAGGCCGCTACACCGCGGCGCTGAGGAGCGCCTGCACCAGCTCGGGCACTCGGCTGCCGCGGAGGAATTCCGGCCTGGGGCGCCCCCTTTGCGTGTCGCAGCCCACCACCGCCTCCCGCATGTGCTCCGGAATGGCTCTTGCACCCTCGGCTGCCCCGACCAGCGCGCCCGCGATACAGGCGTTCGTGTCCGTGTCTCCTCCCTCGAGGAGCGTCTCGCGGAGACAGGTCTCGTAGCTCGATCCCAGCAGAAGGTGCTGGAAAGCGTTCACGAACGCGATCCGGACGAATCCAACCTGCGATAGAAAATCGACGGGCGCTCGCTCGTACGCCTCTCGCACCCAACCTCGCACCTCTTCGTTGGCACGACTGTCGGCCCATTTTCTAGCTCGGGCGAAGGCCCGATCGCGTTCGCCTGGCTCGCGGAGAAGACAGGCGATGGCGATCGAGTAGCAGGCCACGGCGTGACGGCAGCTCTCGTTGGGGTGAGACAGCGCGGAATCCTCCATGGCGCAGAGGGCCAGCTCTTCGTCCGGAAGCCTTCGACCCCAGAGGGCGAGCGGTGCGATTCTCATCAGGCTTCCGTTCGCTTTCGACTCGCCGCAATCCCGGGCGGCCGCGGCCTTCATTCCGGCCGCGTACCCCTCCTTCTCGCAGACCGCCCGCCATCTCGGATCCCGGAAGCACCCGAGCGAAAGGCTCGTCGTCCTCCCCATGTCGAACGGGCCCGATTCGACCCAGCGCGCGTACGACCGGGCGATGGTCTCGATATCGAACGATCTCGATCGCGACAGTGCGTCCGCGAGCGAGAGCGCGAGCTCGCCGTCGTCGGTGATCTGACCGGGGGCGAGACGAAAGAAACCGCCCCCGGACATCGCCATCGCCTTCTCCACGTCGTGCGGGGTCGGGAGCCCCTGGAACTCGAGAGTCCCTCCGGCGGCGTCTCCCACGCAGCCGCCGAGAAGGCAGCCGAGGGAGGCCTCCTCGACGTCAGCGGCGAGGGGCATGGGAGCCCTTCTTCAGGAGCGCGATCTGTCCGGAGTGATAGGCGTCGTGCTGCAGTGCCCCGAGGATCATCTCCCGATAGGAGACGCCGGTGCCGAGCGGAGCGTCGCGCGCGCCGCCGATTCGCTCCGAGAGCCGCGATTCGGGAAATCGCCCGAGCGCCGCGACCAGCTCCTCGTGGGCCGAGAACAGGTCGTCCCGAGCGGCGTTCCATCGCCCGTCGTCGACGGGCCCGACCTCGGGCCAATCGCCGAGGGCGGGCGGCCTGGGCCCTTTGCCCTCGAGGCGTTTCGCGACCTCGCGCGTCCAGCCGGTAAGGTGCAGCACGATCTCCCAGGTGGAGTGGGCTCGCTCGATCGGGCGTGCGGCCGCCGACGCGACGTCGATTCCGTCGAGGGCGCTTCGGAGCGAAGGGCCGTGCCAGGGCTTTCCGTCGGCCGCCTCTCGGAGCAGGTGAGACAGTCGATCGATCTCTTCCATCGCCACAGTTTACAGCGGGCGGGAACCTGTGAAAGCGTTTCGCATGAGATTCTGGACGCTCTCGCTCCTTCTGCCGGTCGCCTGCTCGTCTCCTCCCGCGGAGCCGCCCCCCGCAACCGAGGCGGCGCCCGCCCCCATCACCCGCGAGAATTTCCTCGAGCCTGCGAATATCCCCGAATCGCTGCAGGGGATGGATCGCATCTTCGCGACGAGGGTGGTGGCTCGCGCCGAGCCCACGTACGAACTTCTTCCACCGACGGGGCCCTTCGAGGTCACCTACGAGATCGAAGGAGCGAAGCGAGGTCTCGAAGATCTCATGGCGGCGACGGACGGAACCGGACTCCTCGTCCTTCATGGCGACCGGATCCTCCACGAAGGCTACGGCCTCGGCGCCGGTCCGAAGACGCTCTTGATGTCGATGTCGGTGGGGAAGTCCTTCACCTCCACCCTCATCGGTCTCGCCCGCGCCGAGGGGAAGATCGCGAGCTTCGACGACCCCGTCACCCGATACCTCCCGGAGCTTGCGGGGACGGGATACGAGGGAGTCAAAATCCGCCACATTCTCGAGATGTCCTCGGGGCTCGATTTCAAAGAGACCTACGAATCGGGAGACGAGTCCGACGTGTATCGACTCCTGGGAGCAGCGATCAACCAGAAGGAGACGTTCGCGGAGGTCGCGCGCTCTTTCGGAAGGAAGGCCGAGCCCGGAAGCAAGTTCGAGTACGTGAGCAACGATACCCAGATCCTGGGAATTCTCCTCGCGCGCGTCACGGGGGGGTCTCTCTCGAGCTACATGGCGGAGCGGCTCTGGGGCCCTCTCGGAGCCGAATCCGATGCCCGCTGGATTCTGGATCGTGAAGGGGAAGAAGGAGCCGAGATGGCCTTCGGCGGCTTCAATTCGACGCTGCGCGACTACGGACGCTTCGGGCTGCTCATGGCGTACGGGGGGAAGTGGAGGGGAAAGCAGCTTCTGCCGGAGGGGTGGGTAGCCGAGGCCACCGTTCCGCACGATCCTCAGGTCGACTACGGAAAGCTCTATCCCGACTATCCTCTGGGTTACGGCTATCAGTGGTGGTCGTTCCCCGGCCCCGACCATGCTTTCACCGCCCAGGGCATCCACGGGCAGTTCGTCATGGTGAACCCGGTGCTGGATCTGGTCGTGGTGAAGACCAGCGCCTGGCCCGTCCCCTGGGACGACGCCAAGGAGAGGGAGACGTACGCCTTCTTCCACGCGGTCGAGGAGCGTTTGCGGACCCGGTGAGATTTCGCTGCAGCCCCAACTCCTGGACCGGGCGTCGAGACGCTGTAGAATCCCGGGACGTCGCGGACATTTTTCCGCAACACTGGAGGCCATGGTGCTCCCTCGCATCGCCGGTGGAATGCTGTCGCTGCTCTCCCTCGCTACCGCCTGCTCTCCCCCCGAGCGCTTCGACGTGGTTCTCGCGGGCGGAACCGTCGTCGACGGCACCGGTGCTCCCGGAGTTCGAGCCGACGTCGGCGTCCGTGAGGGCAAGGTCGCGCGCGTCGGCGATCTCTCGAAGTCAGAAGCCGGCGAACGGATCGACGTCCCGGGTCTCGTGGTGGCGCCAGGGTTCATCGATGTCCACAGCCATACCGCCGAGGCGATCGCCGAGGAAGACAAGCGCTTCAACGAAGGGGTGCTTCGCATGGGAGTCACGACGGTCGTCGGCGGCCCCGATGGAGGTTTCGAGCCCGCGCGGATTCGAGAGCTCACCTCCGCTTACCTGAGGCAGGGGATCGGAACCAACGTCGCGTTCTACGTGGGACACAACGGAATTCGGCGCGCGGTCATGAAGGACTCCCAGAGGCGCGCCCCGACGGAAGAGGAGCTCTCCGCCATGAAAGCGCTGGTACGGGAGGGAATGGATCTCGGGACCGTGGGGCTTTCGACGGGGCTCATGTACGAGCCCGGCCTCTTCAGCGAGACTGGGGAGCTCGTCGAGCTCGCCCGGGAAGTGAAGCCCTTCGGCGGCATCTTCGAGTCCCACGTGCGAGACCCGGGGCACGACCTTCTCGGCTCCGATCGGGAGGTCATCGAGGTCGCCCGGCAGGCGGGCGTTCCCGGGCGCATCGCCCACGAAAAAGCCGTCGGCCTAGAGCACAAAGGACTCATCGCCGAGGTGGTGAAGGTCGTCGAGGAGGCGCGGGCCGCGGGCCTCGATATCACGACGGACCAGTATCCCTACGACGGTGCCGCCACCGCGAGTCTCGAGGAGATCGTCGTGGTTCCGGAATCCATGAACGAGGCGGCGGGATTCGATCTGAAGGCGGCGCTTCGGGACGAAAGCACGCGCCGAGCGCTCCAGAAGACGAGCGAGGAAGGAATCGATGGGGGATTCGCCTGGCTCAAGGCGACGGGCTACAGCCACATGAGGATCACGAGTGCCTCCGGCTCGCCCGAGCTCGTGGGCCGGTACCTTTCAGAGCTCGCCCGAGAGCGCGGGAAGGCGGGATTCGACCTGGTCGCTGATCTGATCCTCGAGTCGCCGGCGCCGATCGGCATCACGCTGGGCGCCATCGCCGAGGAGGACGTTCGCTCCCTTCTCGTTCAGCCGTGGAACATGGTGGCCAGCGACGGCGGATACCCCGGGGGCGATCCCGGAGAGGGGCATCCGCGATCCGCGGGCACGTTTCCAAGAGTCCTCGGTCTCTACGTTCGAGAGCTCGGCCTCCTGAGCCTCGAGGAAGCGGTCCGCAAAATGACTCAGTTGCCCGCGTCGAACGTCGGTCTTCGCGATCGCGGGCGGCTGGCGCAAGGAATGGCCGCGGACATCGTCGTCTTCGACCCCGAGGCCGTCATCGATCGCTCGACGTGGGAGGATCCCCACCGGTTCTCCGATGGCGTCATCCACGTCCTCGTGAACGGAGAGCTCGCGCTCCGCGGGGGAGAGCTGACGGGAGAAACTCCGGGCCGCTGGCTCCGCCGCGAACGATAGCGCAGAAGCCTCAAGGCCCCCCTCGGACGATTTCGGCCATGACTCGCATCGCCGCGGGGTGGTGGAGGGTCACGATCATCGTGGAGACGCCGGCGTCCCTCCATGCCTGGACGCGGTCCGCGATCCTCTCCCTCGGGCCGCAGAGCGCGACCTGGTCCACGAGCGCGTTCGGGACTACCGAGGCGGCCTCTTTTTTCCTGCCCTGAAGGTAGAGCTCCTGGATGAGGGCGGCCTCTCTCTCGTAGCCATAGCGGCACGCGAGGTCGTTGTAGAAGTTCCTGCCCGGCGCCCCCATTCCGCCGATGTAGAGCGCGAGGTTCGGCTTCACGGAGTCGAAGCACTCCTCGAGGTCCGGGCCCAGGGCGACGGCGACGCTGGGAGCGATGTCGAAGGGCCGCTCGACGGTGCGTTTCGCGAATCCGGCGTCGAGAGAATCCTGGAAGAGGGCGGCGTGGAAGGGAGAGTAGAAGATCGGAAGCCAGCCGTTCGCAATCTCGGCGGCGAGGGCCACGTTCTTCGGGCCGAGGGCGGCGACGTAGATCGGTATCGACGACCGCAGCGGGGCAATCATCAGCTTCAGCGGCTTTCCCACGTCCGATCCTTCGAGGGGAATCGTGTACGACTCGCCGCGAAACTCCAGAGGTTCTTCGCGCGCCAGAGCCCGGCGCACGACCTCCACGGTCTCGCGCGTTCTCGACAGAGGTTTCCCGTACGGAACTCCGTGCCATCCCTCGACCACCTGGGGACCGGAGACCCCGAGCCCGAGCAGGAGCCTCCCTCCGCTAAGACGATCGAGTGTCGCCGCGGTCATCGCCATGAGAGCGGGCGTTCTCGATGGGATCTGGAGAATCGCCGTGCCGAGACCGATCCGCTTCGTCGAGGCCCCGACCCACGCGAGCAGGCTCACCGCGTCGGAGCCCCAGGCCTCGGCGACCCAGACGGAGTCGTAGCCGAGCTTCTCCGCTTCCACGGCGAAGGGCACGGGGTTCGGATTCGAGGAGGTGAGAAAGCCGAGGTTCAGCCCGAGCTTCATCGACGGCTCCGGCCACGCGCGGTCTTCGCGATGCGCTCCTTGAGCGGAGCCTTCGGTTTCGCCGGAGGCGCTTTGGGCTTCGTCTTCGCGTCGACTCCGATCTTCGGGCAGAGCGAGGAAACGACGCAGCTGGCGCAGTCGGGCTTCCGTGCGTCGCATACCCGGCGCCCGTGATGGATCAGGATGTGGGCGAGGTCGATCCAGTCCTCCGGGGGGACGAGCTTCATGAGCTCCTGTTCCACCTGCTCCGGGTTCCTGCCGGTCGCGAATCCGAGACGATGCGAGAGCCGGAAGACGTGGGTGTCGACGACGAAGCCGACGGCGATGCCGAAGCCGGTTCCGAGGACGACGTTCGCGGTCTTGCGCGCGACTCCCGGAAGAGAAAGGAGATCTTCCATCGTCCGCGGCACCTCGCCTCGAAAATCGGAAGCGATCTTCGCGGCCGCGCCCTGAATCGACTTCGCCTTGTTCCGGAAGAAACCGGTCGAGCGGATGATCTCCTCGAGATCGCTCCTCGAAGCCGCCGCCAGATCGGAGACCGTGGGATAGCGGGCGAAGAGGCCGGGGGTGACCTTGTTCACGCGGGCGTCGGTGCACTGCGCCGAGAGGATCGTGGCCACGAGGAGCTGGAGGGGGCTCTGGTGGTCGAGGGCGCAGACGGCGTCGGGGTAGGCTTTCCGCAGCCGTTTCACCACTTCGCGGGCGCGGCGTCGGAGCTGCGCTTCCGATTCGCCCTTGGTGTTCGCGGCAGCCAGCTCAGACCTCGACCACGAGGTCGTCGCCGACCACCAGCACCGGAAACGTCGCTACGCTCCGGCCGGGGTCGTAAATCGACTCCCCGGTGCATACGTCGAACTGCCAGCCGTGCCACGGGCAGGTGACGACGCCCTCTTCGAACAGCCCCTCGTCGAGCGGTCCGCCCAGGTGGGCGCAGGTAGCGCTCGTCGCGTAGAACGAGCCGGAGACGTTGTAGAGGAGGAGCCGCTGGCCCTGGACTTCGACGCAGCGAAAACCGCCGGGAGCGATCTCGCTCTTCCGCCCGACGTTGAATGCGCTTGCCATCGGACGACTATCCTACTACTTGATCGCGATCGCGGCGTAGTCCTGATCGCCGAAGAGAAACGCGTTCAGCTTCTCGAAGTTCTGATTGATGGTCGAGGTGCCGCTCCCGAGCTCGGCCGCCGTCAGCGGAAGGAGCCGGGCGCGCTCCGAAACCGGGCTCGAGTAGCGCAGCTCCACCTCGCGAAATCCCGCCGCCCGGAGGACGAAGTCCAGCGTCTCGGGATGGAGCGGTTTCTCGTGCGTCAGGTCCCGGTAGAAGGCCTCGACCAGGGCGACGAGGCTTCTCGGGTTCACCGTCTCCAGCACCAGACGGCCCCCGGGACGTAGCGCGCGGCGGCAGCTCTCGAGAAATCCAGGAAGGAGGCGCGGCGGAAGATGCTCCACCAGCTGAGCGGCGAAGATGCCCCCGAAAGACGCGGGTTCGCGGTCCGCCACGAAGTCGATCACGTCGCCCACCTCGACCAAGAGCCCGCGGTCCCGGCACCGCTCGATCATCTCGGCGTTTCCGTCGATTCCCAGCGCGTCGATCCCGGCTTCCCGCAGGAGATCGAGAAACTCCCCCCGGCCGCATCCGAGGTCGAGCACCGGCGCGGAGCCGCGGAAGTAGGAAACGTAGTCGGAGAGCTTCCCCCGGATCTCCTCCGAGCTTCCGCGGAAGCGCTGTTCGAAGGCCACGTAGCGCGCCTCTTCGAGCCGCTCCCGCGCCGGCGCTCCCGGCCCCGGCGTCGCCGCCAGCTCCGCCCGCGCGAGCGCGAGGGTCGTGCTCATTCCCTCGAGCCGCTCCTGGATTCGCCGGATCCCGAGACGCGCCGTCTCGACGCGCTTGTCCATCGATTCCAGGAGGAGATCGGAGCGGCGGTTTCCGAGCGCACCGTAGAGACGGTCTTTCGCGTCCGCGAGCCGGTCGATTCGCTGGGCGAATCCGACGAGGGCCGAGGCGAACTCCGCGGTCCGCGCCGACGACGCATTCGCGCTCTCGGAGAGGCGATTCAGGAACTGGACCAGCTTCGAGTCGAACGCCCGTTGCCTGGCGAACGCGCTTTCGAGCCGCGCGAACTCCGGCTCGAGGAGCCTTCTCGCGAATCCTCGAACGAGCCCCTTGAGCCCCGTCGCCGGCGCGGACTCATCCCCGGCGGGAGCGGCGAGGGAAAGGTTCAGCTCCGACAGGAGATCGGGGAGCCCGGGATCGCGTTCGTAGGGAGCGGGGTTCGCGGCGAGTCGATCGATCGTCGCCAGGAACTCGAGATAGATTTTCTCTTCTTCGTCGAGCTTGGCCTCGAGCTCGGCGAGGGTGGATTCGGTGGGCTCGAGCTCCAAGAAGTCAGCGCCTCGCGCCGGCTCCGACGACTCCGCCCATCCCGACGATTCCATCAGGTGGCGACGAGGCGCTTGCGTACCGTCGACGCGGCATGCGTCCTGCCTCGAACGCGAGCCTTCCCGACTCGACGGCGAGCTTCATCGCCTCGGCCATCTTGACCGGGTCCTTCGCCTCGGCGATCGCGGTGTTCATCAGCACACCGTCGGCTCCGAGCTCCATGGCGACGGCGGCATCGGAGGCGGTCCCGACCCCCGCGTCCACGATCATCGGAATCGCGATCGCCTCCCGAATCAGCGCCAGATTCCCCGCGTTCTGAATCCCGAGTCCGGAGCCGATGGGTGCACCGAGAGGCATCACCGCGGCGGCCCCCGCGGCCTCGAGCTTCTTCGCGACCACGACGTCGTCGTTGGTGTAGGGGAGAACCACGAAGCCCTCACCCACGAGGATCTTCGTCGCTTCGACGAGCGCTTCGGTGTCGGGATAGAGAGTCTTCTCGTCCCCGATGACCTCGAGCTTCACCCATTCGGAGAGGCCCGCCTCCCGGCCGAGGCGCGCGGCGCGCACCGCCTCTTCCGCCGTATAACATCCCGCGGTGTTGGGAAGGATCGCGAACCGATCCCGATCGATGAAATCGAGGAGAGATTCCTTGCCGCGGTCTTTCAGGTTCACCCGGCGAACGGCCACCGTGACCATTTCGGCGCCGGAGGCCTCGTGGCAGGCCTTCATCAAGGGAAAGCTCGCGTACTTTCCGGTGCCGACGATGAGGCGTGATCGAAACGGGCGGCCGGCTACATTCATGACGATGGGCTCTCGATCGAGCTCAGCTTACTGCGAAGCGGATTCACCCGCCACCGACGAAGGTGACGACTTCGAGCTCGTCGCCATCGGCGACGATGGCGGTTCGGAGCTCTGTCCTGCGGAGGATGCGGCGGTTCCACTCCACGGCGACGCGGCCGGCGTCGAGGCCGAGGTCCTCGAGGAGCTCCTGGATCGAAATCCCCGGTGGGAGAGCGTGCGGCTCTCCGTTGAGGCGGACGCGGATTTCGCGGGAGGAGGCTACTTCTTCTCCTCCTTCTTGTTCGTGGCGAGATAGTTGAGGATCACCTGATCGAGGCTCTGGTCGGAGGTTTTGGTGTCGTCGCCGAGAAGGCCGCCCTTCGTCTTGGCATAGCGGCCCCGCCGGACTTCATCGATGACGCTCCGGTGCTGCTCTTCCATGAACTTGATGACCGTTTTCTCGTCGTACCCGTTCTTCAAGAACTTGGCATAAGCGGTGCGCCGCGCCCCGAGGATCTCGCCGCCCTTGTAGATGAGCGACTCCACCATGGGGTTGTCCTTGCCTTTGTCCTCCGTCTGGACGTGGTACACCTCGCCCATGTACGGGACGTCGGTATTGAAGCCCGTGATCATCGATCGGATCCAGCGCGCGCGCGACTCAAGGATGGTTCTGCCTTGCCTATATTACGTCATCATTGGACTTAAGCCGACAGGTACCATTGTCCGCCCTCTCCCGCCCCGTGTCAAGTCCGGGTTGACACGCCTCTGCCTCGTCTTTATATTGACCGATTTCTTCCATGAGCTGGCCTCCGGCCTTTTCCATTCTCTCGGTCCTGGTCTGGACCCCGGCCGTGGGCGCCCTCGTCTCGGCTCTTCCCGGAGAGGAGCGCGCGACGCTTCGCCGGAAGCTTTCCGTCGGCTCCGCGGCGCTCGCGCTCGCGCTCGCCTCGGCGGCGGCCGCGACGTTCGATGCCGGCGGGAGTCCGCGCGAGCTTCGGAGATGGGTACCATCGCTCGGTCTTTCCTACGACCTTTTCGTCGACAGCCTCGGCTCCATTCTCGTTCTTTGGATTGCTTGTCTCGCGCTCCTCGCCCTGGTCTCCGTCGGCTCCCGCGAGCTCGGAAGGCGCGCCACCTGTCTCATCCTCCTCGCCGAGACTGCGCTCCTCGGCCTCGCGACCGCGAGCGACGGCGCCCTCTTCCTGGCTTTCTACGGCGTCGGAGTCCTGGTTCTCACGCTCCTTTTCGGATGTGCGGGGGCGATGAAGAGGTTCTTCTTCTTTCAGTCGGCGGGCGCGACGCTCGCCGTCCTGTACGTCGCGATCTCGTATCACCTCACCTGGGTCCAGACGGGATTCCCCTCGGCCGAGATCGCGCGCTTCCCGTCGCTCGTGACCTTCCCCGATTTTCAGGTCCGTATGTTCCTTCTGGGTGCCGCGGTGGTCGCCTTCGCGGCTCCGCTCTTCCCGCTCACTTCGTGGGTATCGAGCGCGGCCTCGGCGCTCGCGACTCCCGGGCGGCTCCTGATCTTCGGGGGATGGAGTCTCGCGGGCAGCCTGTTCTTCGTCCGCGCCGTAATGCCCTCCCACCCGCCGGTCGAGAGCGCTTCCTACCTCATGATTCTCTCGGCGCTTTCGCTCCTTTATTCCGGTCTCGCACCGGGACGAACGTGGGCCCCCCTCCTTGCGGGATTCCAGGGACTCGTCGTACTCGGCGTTCTTTCCCCCACGAGCGAGGGAGTCGCCGCCGGGCGCGCGGGAATGCTGCAACTGGCCCTGGCCTTGACCACCCTCGCCCTCGGGCAGGAGGATCCCGATGAATCTCGCGGTCCGGTTCTCGTGAGTGGCATCGCGATTGCCATGCTTCTTCCGGCGTCGTGGATCATCCTGCGCGAGCACTGGAGCTCCGCTCCCGGGCTCACCGCGCTCGCCGGGCTCGGGCTCTTTCTTTCGATGTTTCGCCTCGTAAGGGGGAGGACCCGCCCGCCTCTATCCCCGGGTCGAGGCGTCCTGCTCGTTCCCGTCGTGGGCATCTGGGTCCTCTCGCTTCTGACGCCGTCGCGGTTCCTCCCCCTGGACTCGCGAACCCCCGCGAGTGTGGAGGAGGAATGAGAATCGCGCTCGCAATACCCGCGGGTCTTCCGCTGCTCGCGGCGTGGGTGCTGTCCTCCGGAGCGGCGTCGAGCGGGTGGCGAAGGGGGACGGTCGCCGCGATCGACGTCCTTGCGCTCCTCGCGACCGCCTGGCTCTGGAACGCCGGCGTGGGATCGGATCTCTTCGTTCTCTTCCTCGCCGCTTCCGTCCTTTCTGCGCTCGCGTTCGCGGCCCTGACTCCGGAGCGTGACGTCGAATCCCTGGGCCGCCTCCACCTGGCAGCGAGCGTCTCGATCGCCGCCCTGTCGGCGAACGGTCTCTGGTGGTCGGTGGCCGCGATCCTGCTGTTTGGAATGCTGGTGCGGCAGAGTAAAGAACGGCTCTATTACTTCGTCCCGGCCTTCACCGCGCTCGCGGGACTCTCTCTGGTCCTGGCCGCGGATTCGTCGGGAGTCGGCCCCATTCTCATCGCCGCCGGCCTTTCGACCTGGTGGCTCGTCGTGAGCCGCGAGGTTCTGAGAGGCTCCCCTTCGGGGCTCGTGACCCGGGTGGCGGTCTCGTTCACGCTCCTCGTCGCCGTATGCTCGGTGCTTCTGAGGATCGTCGCCTCGATGCCCGAAAGCCCGGCCCTCCGGGCCGTCCACGCTCTCGCCCTCGGCGCTCTCGCCCTCGGCGCGCTCGGGGCGCTCGGTGCCACGCGCATCACCACGTTCTTGACGGCCCTCGCTCTCGCGCGGGCGGGTCTGGTGCTCTTCGCCCAGCTCGGAGGCGCTCAGGGGAGGGCCCCGTCTCTGATGGCGCTCTTCGCTTCCGGGGTGTCCCTTCTCCTGCTCTCCGCCGCCCTGGACGGGACCGACACCATCGACGACGTCTCGAATCTGGGGTCGGTTTCCCGAAGGCTGGTTCTCGTACTCGGGGTTCTCTCCGCCTGCTCGTTCCCGCCGTTTCCGGGGTTCGTCGCCGTCTTTCCGCTGGCGAGCGCGCTTCTCGATGGAAGCTACTCGCTCTGGCTACTGATCGCCGCGGCGCTCCACTTTCTTCTCGGGATTGGCGGGATGCGCGTCGTCGCCCGCGCCTGGGATCCCGGAGGAGAGAGAAAAGTCGAGACCGGAGTCGGGCTCGCCGCCATCGGCCTTGCGATCGCCGCGATACTTCTGCTCTCGATCGCGCCGTCTCGTTTCGTCGAGCTCGCGAGGACCGCGGCGCTTTCGATCCTCTAGAGGGACCTCAAAGCCTTCTCCAGGATCTCGTCTTCACCAGGAAGAATCGTGCGCAGATCGAGGAGCACCCGGTCTTCGGAGATGCGGGCGAGAATCGGAGGCTGGTTCCGGCGAAGCGCGTGGAGTAGCGTCTCCGCGGATTGTTCCCGGCTCCGGAGGGCGATGACCCATGTCGGAATCCCGGCGTCGGGTGCGGCCCCTCCTCCGACGAACGAAGCGCTCTGCTGAACCTCCATCGTCAGCTTCTCGACATCGTCGAGCCGGGAGGCGAGAGCGAGAGCGCGGCTTCGGATCTCGTCCG
This sequence comes from uncultured Acidobacteriota bacterium, assembly GCA_963716925.1. GTDB lineage: Bacteria > Acidobacteriota > Vicinamibacteria > Marinacidobacterales > SMYC01 > DAISKN01. The sequence goes on from CAVQUX010000010.1 coordinate 1,149,701, forward strand.
CCGGGAGGGCCAGCATTCGCAGGATGGGAATCTCTTCGAACGCTTTGCCGCGGACGTAAGCGGAAAGCGTCGCTTCGAGGGCGGCGTAGACGAGCTTGTCGACCCGGAGCGCCCGGGCCATGGGGTTGCGGCGGCAGGCCTCGACCCGTGGGCCCTCGCCGAGCAGGATTCCCGCCTGCGGCCCTCCGAGGAGCTTGTCGCCGGAGAAGATGCAGAGATCGATTCCGCTCGCGAGGCTCTCGAAGACGGTTGGCTCTCCCGGAAGGCCGAACGGTCCGAGCGAGACCAGGTTGCCGCTTCCGAAGTCCTCGATGACCGGAAGACCGCGCTCTCTTCCCAGGCGCACCAGCTCCGCGGTCGCGGCGGATTCCGTGAAACCCACGACGCGGAAGTTGGACGGATGAACGCGAAGGATCGCGCCGGTCTCGGGCCCGATGACCGAAGCGTAGTCGGAAAGGCGCGTCTTGTTCGTCGTGCCTACTTCCCGCAGCCGGGCTCCGCTTCGCTCCAGAATGTCGGGAACGCGAAACGAGCCTCCGATCTCGACCAGCTCCCCGCGGGAGATGACGACTTCCTTGCCGAGAGCACAGGTGTTGAGGGCGAGCATCAGAGCCGCCGCGGCGTTGTTCACGACCAACGCCTGCCTTTCCGGGAAGAGAGCGGCGAAGAGGCGTTCGGCGTGCCGGTGCCGGCTCCCGCGCTTGCCGGTCTCGAGATCCAGCTCGAGGTTCGAGTATCCGCGCGCGATGTCGGAGACGGCGGCGATGGCGGCTTCGGAGAGAGGCGCGCGCCCGAGGTTGGTGTGTACGAGAATCCCCGTTGCGTTCAACGCTCTCCGCAGGGAGGGGGTGACCGCGATCTCGAGCCGCGCTCGAATCGCGGCCTCCAACCTCGAGAGGCCCAGCTCGATCGCCGACTCCGACGACTCTCGCCGGAGCTCCGCGAGAAACGCGCGGGTCTCGGCGACGACCAGCGCCCGGCCGAACTCGCGCGAAAGGTCCTCGAAGCCCGGCCGCGAGACGAGCTTTTCCACGCTGGGAAGTCTCCGAAGAGACCTGGATTCGGGTGTTTTTGACAAGGCGGGACTCAGAGCGTAGCATTCTATCATACGCGCCGACGATGCCCGAGAACCGTCCACGCAATTATATCGAGCGCCTCCCGGAGATTATCGAGCGGGAAGAGGATGACGTTTCTCATCTCGATCCCGAGATGCTCGAGATCCTCTACCCCGATCGAGTCGGAAAAGAGCTCACGATTTCCGTCGTCTTCGGTCCCCCCGGGGCGGGCGAAGACGACGAACAGAGGGAGCGCTACCGGAAGGCGATCGCGATCGCGGAGAAATCGAGGGGCTATCGCACGGAAGGAAGCGATCGCTTCCTCCGGCATTCGGCGGTCTTCGGCGTCGACGAGGTCCAGAGGCTCCACGAGCTCTTCTCTCTCGTCGGCGATTTTCCGAGCTGCGAGATCCTGGTGAAGGGGAAGAAGGTTCCCGGCGCGCGGGAGCTCTGGCTTCCATTCTTCTGGTTCTTCAAGAAAGACGAGGCGTAGTCCGCTACAGGCGGCGCCCGGGGAGTTCCGTTCATCATGGGGTTTCAGGAGGACATGGCGAAGCTGCAGAGGACTTTCCGCCTTCTCGAGCGCGAATACGAGCAGTGGTTCTCCGGCGCTCTTCCCAAGCCTCCGGCCGATACCCAGAGGATCTGCGAAGAGATCGTCAAACGGTACAACATCAGCCCGCCGCGGAACCTTTCCGAGCAGTCCCTGTTCTCCATGCTCCAGGCTCGCTACAACACGTACACGGAGATGTGGAATCGAAGGACGCGGTTGAAGGAAGAGGGAAGGCTTCCCGGCGCGCGCGAGAGCAAAAGGAGCGCTCCGAAGCCGACGCCGCCGGCCGCCGCGCCCTCGGACCCTTTCCGCGAGGTCTTCGATTCGTTCGTCGCGGCGAAGCAGAAAGCGGGAGAGACGACGACGAAGCTGAATTACGAGAGTTTTCGGAAGACTCTGGAGAAACAGGCCGACCAGATCCGGGCCGCCAAGGGCTTCAAGGACGTCGACTTCGGAGTCACCGTGAAGGACGGCAAGGTCTCGGTGGTCGCGCGGCCCAAAAAATGAAGACAGTCGGCGTCCTCTCTCCCGTCCTGCTCGTCCTGTTCTCGCTGCCGGGCGACGTCCAGGCCTGGCCGGCGGAGGCCTATCGGGGCATGGTCTACGACGCTCTCGCGCTCATGCCGCCCTCTCTCTCGCGCGTCCTTCTGCGGCGCGACGAGTTCCTTCTCTCGGGGGTCTCGACGCTCGAGGGGGAGACCGCGTCTCTCATTGCCCGCGACGGGCGGCAGGGCGCGGTGTCCCGGGATCTGATCGACGACGTCGAACGGCGCATCGAACGGGTGGTGCGCATGGTCTCCGAGCGCCGGCCCTTCCGGGAGACCGCGGTGGATCTCGGAAAGCTCCTGCGGATCGCCGCCGACCTCTCCGATCCGACGGTCGTCGGGGCGGGATCGCCCGAGCTCAGGCGGATCACCCCCGAGTACGTTCGATTCGTGGGTCTCCATCTCACCCGGATCCCGCTGGTCCGCGACGGTTCGCTTCCCTCGCCCGTCGCCGGCGCTTCGGTCGAGGGAATCCTCGCCCGGGTCGCGGAGAAGACGAGCGCCTCGATCGTTCCTCTCTCGAACGCGTTCTGGAAGGACGGTCGAGTGGTTCCGGCGACGAGCTTCGACTTCCGTTCCGTGCCCTACGCCGAGGCGTCGTTGAGCTACTCACGCGGAGTCACCGCGGCTTCCTACCTCTGGCTCTCCGCCTGGACCAAGGCCAACGGGGATTTCACCGGCTACCGGTTCGCCCCGAAGAAGCACTGAACGCTTCCCCGGCGGGCCGCGCTCCGCGTTAGAATCTCCCGAATGAAAGGACGACGCGCCCTCATCAGCGTGGCCGACAAAGTCGGAGTCGCGGTGTTCGCCCGGGAGCTCGCTTCCCGCGGATACGAGGTGGTCTCGAGCGGCGGCACGGCGAAGCTCCTGGATGAAGCGGGGGTCCCGGTCAGGCGGGTTTCGGAGGTCACCGGCTCCCCCGAGATCCTCGGCGGCAGGGTGAAGACGCTCCACCCCCGCATCCACGGCGGCATCCTCGCGCGCCGGCACCTGGATTCGGATCTGAAGGAGCTCGAGGCCCAGGAGATCGCCCCGGTCGATATCGTCGCGGTCAACTTCTATCCCTTCGAGAAGACGGTAGCCAAGGGAAGCCCGGTGGCCGAGATCCTGGAGAACATCGACATCGGCGGACCGACGATGCTCCGGGCCGCCGCCAAGAACTTCGAGCACGTTCTCGCGGTGACGGATCCCGCGGACTACGCGCTCGTGGTGCGGAAGCTCGACGAAGGGATCGATCTCGCCACGAGGCTCTATCTCGCCCGGAAGGCGTTCGAGGCGAGCGCAAGCTACGAGCAGGCGATAGCGTCGTTCCTGAGCGGGCTCGCGGCGGAACCATTGCGAGGGGAGGCGACGCTCACTCGGAGCGCCGGAGTCGCTTTTCCCGAGTCCCTGACCCTCCGCTTCGAGAAGGTCCAGGACCTGCGCTACGGCGAGAACCCGCACCAGGCCGCCGCGTTCTACCGCGACAGCCTCGGGGGGGATGCCGTCGGGATCGCGGGCTCGACCCAGCTCCACGGGAAGGAGCTCTCGTACAACAACATTCTCGACCTCGACGCCGCGTGGCGCCTGGTGCGTGAGCTTCCTCCGGCGCGCGCGGCGGCGGCCGTCATCAAGCACACCAACCCCTGCGGCGCGGCGCTCGCGGACGACCTTCGCGAGGCGTACGTGCGTGCGCGGGCGACGGACCCGGTCTCGGCCTTCGGCGGCATCGTGGCCCTGAGTCGCCCGGTGGATGTTGCGACCGCCGAGGAGCTCGCCTCGACGTTTCTGGAAGCGGTCGTCGCCCCCGGCTTCCATCCGCAGGCGATCGAGCTCCTCGCGCAGAAGAAGAATCTGCGCCTCATGAGGGTCGAGGATCCGGAGCCCCGGGGGTTTCGAGGCTTCAACCTGTGCCGGGTGCTCGGGGGGCTTCTGGTCCAGGATTGGGACCGGGAGGACGAGGAGGCGCTCGAGCTACGCGTCGTTACCGAGCGGCCTCCTACCGACGGAGAGATCGAGGCGCTCCGCTTCGCCTGGATCGTCGCGAAGCACGTCAAGTCGAACGCGATCGTGCTGGCGCGCGAGGAGGCGGTAGTGGGCGTCGGCGCGGGTCAGATGAGCCGCGTCGACTCCTGCCGGATCGCCGTCGAGAAGGCGGGAGGCGCGGTCGAAAGGGCGGTCGCGGCCTCGGACGCGTTCTTTCCCTTTCGCGACGGGATCGACGTCCTCGCGGAAGCGGGCGTCGAGGCGATCGTTCAGCCGGGGGGCTCGGTGCGCGACGAAGAGGTCATCGCGGCCTGCAACGAGCGCGACGTCGCCATGGTCTTCACCGGAAGGCGCCACTTCCGGCACTGAGACCCGGAAGAACGCAAAGACGCAAGGGAACCCCCTTTTCTTACTTTGCGCCTTCGCGGCCTTGCGCCCGTGCGTTCGAATTTCCCGCGAGGAGCTCTTCGGGCAGAACCGTCGCAGTTCCCAGCTTTCCCACGGCGATTCCCGCGGCCCGGTTCGAAAGCTCCGCCGCGCGAGGGAGGCTCTCGCCGCAGGCCAGGGCGAGGGCGGCGGTCGCGATCACCGTGTCCCCGGCGCCGGTGACGTCGAATACCTCCCGGGCGGCGGCGGCGATGTGAAGCGCCGGGTGCGCGCGACGGAAGAGCGACATGCCTTGCTCTCCGCGAGTTATGAGGACCGCTTCGCAGTCGAGCTCCTCGAGGATCCTTCCCGCAGCCTCCTCGAGATCGCGCTCGGACCGGACGTCGATCCCGGTGAAGCGCTCCGCCTCGTTGAGGTTGGGAGTGACCAGCGTAACCCCCCGGTAGAGGCGGTAACGATGGACCTTGGGATCGACCAGGATCGGAACGCCGCGGTCCTTCGAAGCGGCGATGGCGCGATCGATGACCCGCGGAGTGAGAGCGCCCTTGGAATAGTCGGAGAGCACGAGCGCTTTCGAGCGCCGCACGAAGTCGTCGAGAAGGGCGATGCACCTCGCCTCGACCTCTCCCGTGATGTCGTCCGTCGATTCCCAGTCGGCGCGCACTACCTGTTGGCTATGGGCGATGATACGGGTCTTCACCGTGGTCCGGCGCGAGGAGTCGGAGAGAACCGCCTCCGAAGAAAGCCCGCGCTCGTCGAGCGCGCGCCTCAGGGTAGAGCCCGCCTCGTCGTTCCCGACGATCCCCAGGAGCAGCGGGGTTCCGCCGAGGCTCGCGAGATTCCGTGCGACGTTGGCCGCCCCGCCGAGGTGGTAGTCCTCGCGCTCGATCGTAACCACGGGGACCGGAGCCTCGGGGGAGATCCGCGACACCCTTCCCCACACGAAGCGGTCCAGCATCATGTCGCCCACGACCCCGACGACGGTGCCGCGGGCCCGTCCGAGGAAGTCCGCGATGTCCGAGGCTTCCATCGAATTCACTCGCTCCTTTGCCGTTTCAGAATCGGCGGGATGCTCATCGCGAAGAGGAACAACATCTGAAACTCGGAGTCGCCGAAGTTGTACTCGAAGAGACCGGCGACCAGCCCCGACAGCAGGACCGCGAGGGCGCCCGCGGCGAGCGCCCTCGACGTCCCGCGACTCGGAGTGCGCCGGAGCTCGCGGACGGCGAGCGCCAGGCTCGCGCCGACGAACCAGACGAAAACCGCGGCCGCGGGGAGCCCCCGTTCCGCAGCCACCTGGATCAGGTTGTTGTGCAGATGAGGGTTGTCGTGCCGGACGGCATCCACCTCGACATAGATGGGGTAGACCTCCGCGACCATCTCCGGCCCGACCCCCAGCCAGGGGTGGTTCTTCACGATCCGCGAGCCGGCCTCGAGCATGTAAACGCGGTCCCAGCCGGAAGTGTCGGGACTCACCAGGGAGAGGATGCGCCGCTCGACGTCGCCCGAGAGCAGGACCGAGGCCACCGCCGCGAGAATCGGAGCGACGAGCGGGAGTCTCCAGTCTTTCAGGAAGAGCAGGAGCATCCCGGCGACGACGGTGCCGATCCAGGCGCTCCGGGTGAGCGATAGGACGAGCGCGGCCTCGATCAGCAGGAAGCTTCCGAGAAAGAACCAACGATAGCGCGCCCGCGGGGACGAGAACAGGAAACCCGCCAGGCCGAGGAGTCCCACTCCCATGAGAAGCCCCGAGTAGGTCATGTAGTGGCCGACGAAGCCGTGAATTCTATGGTTGATGTCCGAGAGATCGCCGAAGCGGTATTGCCACAATCCCACGAGGGCGCCGATGTCCCCGACGGCGACGAGCAGCGCCACCAGGCTCTCGAGCGTTTCCCCCTTGCGCACGGTGCTCACCAGAAGACAGGGCACGACCAGGAGCAGGAGCTCCTTGGTCGCCGGAAAGCTGGTGCGCGGGTCGAAGGAGAACCAGGCGGACGCGAGCGTGAGCACCGCGTAGAGCGCGAAAGGAACGTCGTAGGGAAGCGAGTGCGCCCGCACTTCGTCGCGGGACAGCAGGTACAGCCAGAGGAGGACGAGAACCGCCAGCACGATCTGGGAGGCTGCGATCGAGATCTGGACGAGGGCGAGCCAGACGGCGATCCCGTAGACGAAAGACGACTCCCCGTTCAGAAAGCCGGACCGGCTGCGAGGAAAAAACCAGCTCCGGACTTCCGCGGTCATGCGCGAGTAGCATATCAACGATCGGTGCCGTAAAGAGCCGGGCTGAAGCGAAGCCGAGAGGTATAATCTGGGCTGAGAGGCTTCATGAAAGATATTCCGCTCTGGTCCGCCGTCTGGGTCGTCCTCGCCGCGAGCGCCGCCGCCCAGGAGGCGCCCGCCCCCGGAGAGGCCTATTACTACTTCTGCCTCGGCCGCATGGCGGAGATGCAGATGCAAGCCGAGACCGCCATCTCCAACTACCAGCAGGCCATCCGTCTCGACCCGACGGCTCCGTATCCCCACGTGGCGCTCGCGGACCTCTATCAACGCACGCGCCAGGTCGACAAGGCGCTCGAGAGCGCCAAGCGGGCGGTCGAGCTCGGACCCGACGTCGCCGCCGCTCACCGGACGCTCGGTGAGGTCTACTTCACGCTTCTGAGAAACGGCGGGAGCCCGGAGCTCGCGCCCCTCGCCATCCAGGCCTACCGCGAAACCATTCGGCTCGACCCGGGAGACGTCCAGACCCGAAGCTCTCTCGGAAGACTCCTGATCGCGAACCGGCAGCCGGCGGAAGCCGCCGTCCAGCTCGAGGAAGTGGTGCGACTCGAGCCCAGCGCCTACTACGACATGACGCTGCTCGCCCAGATCCGCCAGAACGAGGGGGACAGCGCTCGCGCCATACAGCTCCTGAAGCAGTCTCTCGCCGTCGAGCCGACCCAGCCCGAGGCCCGCGAGCGGCTTGCCGCGCTCCTTCAGGCCGAGCAGCGCTTCGGCGAGCTCGCGGATCTCTATCAAGGAGCGGTGCAGGGCGATCCGACCGACGTCGAAGCCCGGATCCGCTATGCCGACGCGCTCGCGAACGCCGGCCGCCTGGACGAAGCCGCCTCCGAGTTCGAGGCGGCGCTCGAGGGAGACCCGGTGAACCTCATCGCCACCGTAGGTCTGGCGATGGTGAACCGGGAGCTCAAGAAATTCGACGAGGCGGAGAAGCTCCTCGAGAAGGTGCTCCAGTCGGAGCCGGGACACGTGCTCGCCCGCTACACCCTCGCGGGTATCTACGAGGAGAAGCGCGAGCTCGAGAAAGCCATCGTGGAGTGGAAGAAGCTTCTCGAGCTGCCGGCCGAAGGCGAGGACGCGAATTCGAAGCGCGCGGAGTACTGGGCCCATCTGGGGTTCGCCTACGGGGAGCTCGAGAGGCACGAGCTGTCGGTCGAGGCGTTCGAGAAGGCGAAAGACCTCTCGGGCGGAGACGAGCGCTACGACGTCTTCTATCTCCAGGCGCTGCTCGCGGCCGATCGCCCCGCCGATGCGCAGAGGTTTTTGGGGCAGGCTCTCGAGCGTCACCCATCGAGCTCGAGGCTCCTGCTCCTCGAGACCCGGGTGCTGGACGCGAACGGGAAATCCGCCGAAGCCCTGCAGAAGGCCCTCGCGCTCTCGGCCGGAGAGCCCACCGACGAGATGCGGATCCAGGGTGTCGTCGACCTGTACCAGAGGCAGAAAGCCTTCGCCGAAGCCGAGGCCTTCCTTCGCGACAAGCTCGAGCGGATGCCGGACAACGTGGGCATCCTGTTCCAGCTGGGAGCGGTGCTCGAGCGGCAGAAGAAGTTCGACGAGGCCGAAGCCCGGTTCGAGAAGGTGCTCGAGCTCGAGCCCGACAGCGCCGCAACCCTGAACTACCTCGGCTACATGCTCGCCGATCAGGGCGTCGAGCTGGATCAATCTCTCGACTACGTGACTCGCGCTCTCGCGCAGGATCCGCACAACGGGGCCTACCTGGACAGTCTCGGGTGGGTGTACTTCAAGATGGGCCGTCTGGACCTCGCCGAAGACAGCCTGTTGAAAGCGCTCAAGAGCCTCCGGCTGACGGGGGTGGTCTACGATCACCTGGGAGACCTCTACTTCCGAAAGGGCGATCGCAAGCAGGCGGTCGCTTACTGGCAGAAGGCGCTGGGTCAGGAAGACGACGAGCTCGAGAAGGACGCCGTGGTTCGCAAGATCGAGGAAGCCACCTCGCCCCGATGAACCCCCGCGCCCGGCGGTCCAAAGGGTTCTTCTTCGTCGTCTTCGTCCTCTTCTCGGTTCTATCGAGCTGCGCCCGATCTCCGCGGACGCCCGAGGCCCTTCCCCCGCCCGTGCCGATGGAGGCGGCCGAAGTCTCCTCTCTTCTCGCTGAGCTCACCCGTCAGGCGGAATCGGTGCGGCGCTATCAGGGGTTGGTAGGGGTGCGGGGCCGGGGTCCCGACGGGAGCTTCGACGCGCGGCTGGCGGTTTTCTTCGAGCGGCCCGATCGACTCCGTGTGGAGCTCCTGGGTGCTTTCGGGGGGACGCGCTGGAGCGCGGTCGCGACCCGGGAGGAGATCACCGCGTACTTTCCGGGACGCCGGCACTATCTCCGGGAGCCGGACGTCGCCGACGTGGTCGCGAGGCTCCTCGGACTGCGGCTTCGCACCGAGGACATGATGGCGGCTCTGTCCGGAGTGGGCCTTTCCATCGATTCCTCGTCGTCGGTCCTCGGCTATCGCCGCGGCGTCCGCCGCTTTCTCGAGATCGAAACGCCGTCCAGAAGGACTCTCGAGCTCGACGGCGACGGACAGGTGCTCGCCGCTCAGGCGGAGAGCTACCGCGTCGCCTATCCCGGCTCGTGGAAGAGTGGCGGTCGTTCGTTCCCCGACGAGCTCATCATCGAGAACGAGAGCCTGCGCGCGCGCCTCGAAGCCAAAGAGGTCGACGTGAACGTCCGGCTGGATCCCGAGACTTTCCTCCTCGAGATCCCCGCCGATGCCCTGCGTCTGCGTCCGGCGGAGATCGACGGGGAGTCGGTATTCGTCGTCGGTCGGGAGCCTCGATGATCGCCCTCCGAGCCTATGCCAAGATAAACCTCGGGCTCGAGGTTCTCGGGAGGAGGGACGACGGATACCACGAGCTCCGGACGATCCTGCAGACGATCGATTTCCACGACGATCTCCGCTTCGAGGAGGCGGACTCGGGTATTCGCTTGACCACGAACCTGCCCTCGCTCGGCACCGGGAGGGAGAATCTCGTCTACCGCGCCGCGAGCCTGCTCGCCGAGAGCGCCGGTTGCGGTGGCGGGGCCTTTATCCATCTCGAAAAGCGCGTGCCTCCGGGCAAGGGCCTCGGCGGTGGAAGCTCGAATGCTGCGGCGACCCTCGTCGCCCTCGACCGGCTCTGGAGAACGCGTGCGTCGCCCGAGGATCTCCACCGGCTCGCGGCATCGATCGGCATGGACGTCCCGTTTTTTCTCCACGGGGGGACGGCGCTCGCCGTTTCTCGAGGCGACGAGGTCTACCCCCTCGAGGGGCCAGTCGACTTGCCCATCGTGTTGATACTGCCCGACTTTTCCATTTCGACCGCCGAAGCATATGGCAATTTGCGGTTGACAAATCGCGAACCCGGTCATAAACTCCTGCACTTCGCGTGGAACCTTCCCGAGGTTCCAGTAGGACTGAGAGACCTGGTGAACGAACTGGAGAGCGCGGCGGGAGATCGGTTCCAGTCCATACAAGACTACAAGCGACTCCTTCTGGATCTGGGTGCAACCGGCTCGATGATGTCGGGGAGCGGGTCCTCCGTATTCGGAATCTTTCATGATGAAGCCTCGGCCACGAACGCGGCGCGTTCGCTGGGCCTTCGCGGTATCCAGGCCATTGCCACCAAGACCCTCGGCGGCCGGGCCTGTCGAGCGGAGAGGCTGAAGCAGTTGGCATCTTTGGGTAACGATCGGAGCGAGGAGGAGGACTAGAGGTGATGCTCTCAGGCGCCTCCACCTTGCCGCGGGCGGGAGCCGCCCGTTCGTTCCCCGCTACCCGTGCCAGCCGCGTCATCCGTGCCGGCGCCATCCGTGCCGGCGCCATCCGTACCAGCGAAGGAGAGCTCCGATGGAAATCACCGAGGTTCGGATATTTCCCGTCGACGACGACAAACTGAAAGCGTTCGTCTCGATCATCCTCGACGACTGCTTCGTCATCAGCGACATCAAGATCATCCACGGCCCCAAGGGGCTGTTCGTCTCCATGCCGAGCAAGAAACGCAAGGACGGCACGTTCCGGGACATCGCCCATCCGCTCAACAGCGATACCCGGCGGATGATGGAGGAGCAAATCCTGGCGCGCTATCGCAGCGACGTGACCCAGGCCTCGCGTCTCGAGCCCCGCATTCTGGGTGAGGGAGGCCTCTCGCCCGAGCCGCGGCGCGCGGCGCCTCCGGCCAGCGTGGAATGACCGCCGGTCGCTACTCCGTATAGAAATTCACCCAGGTCCGGGCCGGCGCCATCAGCCGCGCCGATAGCCGGCGGCGCCCGGGCGGTTTCGTTGATAAGATGAGGGCGCCTGGCGTCGCGGGCTCCGTTGGAGGCCCGAGGTACCGGTGGGGCGTGGCCAAGCGGTAAGGCACCGGGCTTTGAACCCGGTATTCGAAGGTTCGAATCCTTCCGCCCCAGCCAGTCGGCGTTGCGGAATCAACCTTAAATAGAGAGAGACGACGGCACATGGAAAGACCGCTCAAACTCTTCGGGGGTAGCTGCAATCGAGAGCTCACGGAGGATATCGCCCGGAGCCTCGGAGTCCCGCTGGGGCAGGCCACCCTGGGGCGCTTCGCCGACAGCGAGGTCTCTTTCCAGATCACCGAGAACGTCCGGGGCGCGGACGTGTTCGTGGTGCAGCCGACGGCGCCGCCGGTGAACGAGAACCTGGTCGAGCTCCTGGTGATGATCGACGCCTTCAAGCGCGCTTCCGCGAGCCGGATCACCGCCGTGCTCCCCTACTACGGCTACGCCCGACAGGATCGAAAAGACCGTCCCCGGGTGCCCATCTCCGCCAAGCTGGTGGCCGACCTGCTCTCGACCGCGGGTACGAGCCGGGCGATCACCATGGACCTTCACGTGGGGCAGATCCAGGGGTTCTTCAACATTCCCGTGGATCACATTTTCGCCGCGCCGGTTATGCTGGAGTACGTCACCTCGCTCCATCTTCCGCGGCTGGTCATCGTTTCGCCCGACGCCGGAGGGGTCGAGCGGGCGCGCGCCTATGCCAAGCGGTTGAACGTCGCCCTCGCGGTGATGGACAAACGGCGCGGCGGGAACAACGAAGTGGAAACCATCCACGTCATCGGAGACGTCGATGGAAAGAGCGCCCTCCTGGTGGACGACATCGTGGATTCCGCGGGAACGCTGGTGAAAGCGGTGGACGCGCTGCGAGATGCCGGGGCGCAAAGGGTTCTCGCCTGCTGCACCCACCCCGTGCTCTCAGGGCCCGCGATCGAGAGGCTCGAAGCTTCGCCCATCGAGAAGTTGATCGTCTCCAACACGATTCCGCTCCACGACGAGGCCCGGCGCTGCGGGAAGATCCACGTGCTCTCCGTGGCCTCTCTCCTCGGAGACGCGATCCTCAGCGTCCACGACGAGACCTCGGTGAGCAAGCTGTTCGTTTGAACCGGGTTTGGCACCTGACAATTTGCCGCGGCGTAGTATAATAGGCGGCTCTTTTTTGCGGCGCGGAGAGCGCCGGGGCGGGGCCCCGGTGCACTGAGGAAAGGAACAGGGATCCAATGGCAGCCATCTTCATGGAAGCGGAGCCGAGGACGGATGTCGGCAAGGGGCCGAACCGGCGGCTTCGCGCTTCGGGGCGGATTCCCGGAGTGCTGTACGGAGGAGCGAAGGAGACCCTCGCTCTCTCCCTCGACCCCAAGGCGATCGTCGGGATCATCCGCTCCCACGGAGGCGTCAACACCATCTTCGAGCTTCAGGTCAAAGGGGCCAAGGGCAAGGAGAACGTGATGATCCGGGAGTATCAGCTCGAGCCTGTGGAGCACCGGTTGCTTCACGCCGATCTGGTCCGGGTGGCGATGGACAAGGAGCTTACGCTCGACGTCACCATCGAGCTCACCGGCACCGCCGTCGGGGTCAAGCTGAGCGGCGGAATGATGGACTTCGTCACCCGGGCGGTCGAGATCTCCTGTCTTCCGAAGGACATTCCCGAGACGATCGTGGCGGACGTGAGCCATCTGGAGCTCGGGCAATACCTGCGCGCTTCCGAGCTGACTCTTCCTCCGGGCGTGAAGCTGGTCTCGGACGCGAACGTGGTGATCGCCCACTGCGTCGCTCCCAAGGCGGAGGAAGAACCGAAGCCGGCCGAGGCCGTTGCCGCCGAGGGTGCGGAAGCCCCCGCCGAGGGCGCCACCAAGGCGGAGGCGCCGAAGGAAGGCAAGGACAAGCCCAAGGAAGGCAAAGGCAAGGACAAGGATTAGGCCCGGTTGCCGAGACTTCTCGTCGGTTTGGGAAATCCCGGGCGCCGTTATGAAGGGACTCGGCACAACGTTGGCTTCGAAGCGGTGGACAGGATACTTTCGTCCGTGGGAGGACGCTGGGGTAGCGAGGAGGCTCCGGCGTCGGTCGCGGAAGCGGAGATCGAGGGCCGGAGAGTGACCCTCATGAAGCCCCTCGATTACATGAATCTCAGCGGTGGGCCGGTGGCGGAATGGGCGCGGACCCATTCGATCGAAAGGACCGACGTTCTGGTTTATCTCGACGATGTGGCGTTGCCCCTTGGGCGGCTCCGTCTGCGCGAGCGGGGAACCGACGGCGGGCACAACGGGCTCGCCTCGGTGCTTTCGTCGCTCGGCGGAACCGACGTTCCCAGAGTCCGGATCGGCATCCGACCACTGACCCCGGAGCGGCACGAGAATCTCGCGGATTTCGTGCTCGCGCCGTTCGCCGCCGAAGAGAGGCCGCTGGTCGACGACGTCCTCTCGCGTGTGGTCTCGGCCACCCGCATGATCCTGTCCGCCGGTCCGGAAGGCATGGTCAAGGCCATGTCGATTTACAACGCGGCCCCGAGCGAGGAGCGCCCGACCAGCTGAAACGCTCAAGTCGGGTCGAAGACTGCCAAGGAGGAGAGATTTGCGTAGCTACGAGCTGATGTACATCCTCGACCCCGGCCTCGACGAGGATTCGTCGAAGGCGCTGGTGGGGAGGATCGAGGAACTGATGAAGAAGCAGGGAGTCGAGATCCAGTCGACCGAGGCCCTGGGCAAGCGAAGGCTCGCCTACTCGATCAAGGGTCACTGGGAGGGCAACTACGTCTTGAGCCTGCTCAAGGCCGACTCCCCGACGATCTCGGAGATGGAGCGCCGCCTCAGGGTCACCGACGGAGTCCTGCGCTTCCTCACTGTCCGGATCGACGAGGAGCAGGCGAAGCTCGCGCGGAGGCGCGAGCGCGAGGCGGTAAAGGAGAAAGCACGGCGGGAACGGCGTGGAGTGCGTCCCCCGCGGCCGCCGGAGGATAGGGACGATTTCCCGGGCCTGCCCGACGACGAGATGATGGCAGGCGAGGAGATGGAGCGATGATGAACAAGAGATCCTCGTCCGGCGGAGGCAGCCGGAGGGGCGGGGGCGGCCGAGACAGCGGCGGCGCGAGAGACGGCGGCCGAGACAGCGGCGGAAAACGCCGTTTTTTCTACCGCCGGGCGAAGGTGAACCCCCTTCTGGAGAAGCAGGACCATATCGACTGGAAGGACGTCCGGTTGCTCCAGAACTTCATCCCCGAACGAGGCAAGATTCTGCCGAGGCGGATCTCGAGGGCGAGCGCGCGATCTCAGCGCCTTCTCAAGACCGCAATCAAGCGGGCGCGCTTCATGGCGCTCCTGCCTTACTCCTGATTCGCCCGGAGACTCGAAATGCGATTGATTCTGCGTGAGGAAGTCGACAACCTGGGAAAACGCGGCCAGGTCGTGAACGTGTCCCGCGGCTTCGCCCGAAACTATCTCCTGCCGCAGCGGCTCGCCATGGAGGTCAGCGACAACAATCTTCGTCTCATAGAGAAGGAGAAGAAGGTCTACGAGGCGAAGCTCGCGAAGGAGAAGGAAGAAGCCGAAGTGGTCGCCCGGGCTCTTTCGGCGGTGAAGCTGACGTTCCGCCGCAAGGTCAAAGCCGAAGGTCAGGACCTCTACGGCTCGGTGTCGCTCGCCGATCTGGCGGAGGCGCTCGAGGGCAAAGGCTTCCGGCTCGAGAAGCGCAAGATACTCCTCCACGAGCCTCTCAAGACGATCGGAGAGTTCGCGGTTCCGGTGAAGCTGCACCTCGAGGTGACGGTGAGCGTTCCGGTCGTCGTGGAGAAGGAAGAAGAGTAGAAGGCCTTTTGGCGGTCGAGACCGGTGCCCTCGAGCGGACGCTCCCCCACAGCATGGAGGCGGAGCGCACCGTGCTGGGCGCGATCCTCATCGAGAACGAGGCCTTTCACAACGCCTCGGAAATCCTGACCGAGCGCGATTTCTATCGCGACGCTCACCGGAGGATCTTCCAGCGAATGGCGTCGCTCTCGGCCCGCGGCGACGCGATCGACCTGGTGACGCTCAGAGAGGAGCTCTCCCGCTCGGGCGATCTCGAGGCCATCGGCGGCGCCGCGTATCTGAGCTCGCTGGTGGAAGGCGTTCCCCGGGCGACGAACGTTCCCTACTACTCCCGGATCGTCAAGGACAAGGCAGTCCTCCGCAGCCTCATCGCCGCCGCCAACCGGATCAGCCAATCCTGCTTCGGCGACGTCGAGGAGACCCAAGTGGTGCTCGATGAGGCGGAAAAGACGATTTTCGAGATCGCGGAGGGTGCGATCCGAAGCGGCTTCCAGCCGGTCTCGGAAATCGTCAAGAAGACGTTCAAGCAGATCGACGAGCTCTCCGAGAAGAAGGAGCTGGTCACCGGGGTCCCGACCGGCTTCGTGGAGTTCGACGAGATCACTTCGGGTCTGCAGCGCTCCGACCTCATCATCGTGGCCGCCCGGCCGGCGATGGGGAAGACCAGCTTCTGCATGAACATCGCTCAGCACGTGGGCCTCAAGACCGGCGGCTCGGTCGGGGTCTTCAGCCTCGAGATGTCGAAAGAGCAGCTCGTCCTCCGCATGCTCTGCGGTGAAGCCCGGGTCGACATGCACAAGCTACGATCGGGGTTTCTCTCCGAGCGGGACTGGGCGAAGCTGGTTCAAGGCGTTTCCGACCTCTCCCAGGCGAAGGTGTTCATCGACGACACGCCGGGGATCGCGGTGATGGAGATGCGTGCCAAGGCGCGCCGGCTGAAGCTCGAGGCCGGCCTCGATCTCCTGATCGTCGACTACCTGCAGCTCATGCAGGGCCGCGGCCGGTTCGAGAACCGCACTCAGGAGATCGGGAGCATCAGCCGGGCCCTCAAGGGGCTGGCGAAGGAGCTCGACATTCCCATCGTCGCCCTGTCGCAGCTCTCCCGTGCGCCGGAGACCCGCGGCGGGCACAAGCCGCAGCTCTCCGATCTGAGAGAGTCTGGAGCTCTCGAGCAGGACGCGGACCTCGTGGTCTTCATCTATCGCGAGGAAGAGTACAACGCCACTCCCGACAACCGCGGGATCGCGGAGCTCATCGTGGGGAAGCAGAGAAACGGGCCCACCGGGACCATCAAGATGGCCTTCATCAAGGAGTACACCCGTTTCGAGAACCTCGAGTGGCGCCACGACGAGCCGGTCTGAAAGCCGTGTTCGCCGAGCGGTCTCGGTGTTATACTTTTTCGGTAAACCTTTTTTCATTCGTCCCATGACGGAGTCTCGGATTCCGCCGCGGCTCCCGATAACGTCATCGAGGTGGAAACCGGCGCGAGGCCGGGGCCTCATTTGCTCCGGCGGCTTATGGGCAAGCTGAAGACCGCTTTCGTCTGCCAGCAATGCGGGATGACCGCGAACAAGTGGCTTGGCCGCTGCCCGGACTGCGACTCCTGGAACAGCTTCGCCGAGGAGCGCGTCGGAGTCGAAGAGGCGGAGAAGACCACCCCTCGACTCTCCGCCACTGGAAAGCCCCTCGCTTACGACGAGGTCACGACCGAGGGCGCGATCCGTACCTCGAGCGGCCTCGAGGAGTTCGACCGCGTCCTGGGAGGCGGCATCGTCCAGGGCTCCTTCGTACTCCTCGGCGGCGACCCGGGGATCGGAAAATCGACGCTTCTCCTGCAGGTGGCCGCGCAAATGGCCAGCGACGGGACGACGGTGGTCTACGTGAGCGGAGAAGAATCCGAGCGTCAGATCAAGCTCCGGGGAGAACGTCTCGCCATCCACCCGAAGGGGCTCCTGCTGTACAGCGAGACCCAGCTCGACCGCATACTCCCGGAGCTCCGGCGGCTCACTCCCTCACTGGTCGTTCTCGACTCCGTCCAGACCGCTCAGTCGTCGCGATTTGCCTCCGCGCCCGGAAGCATCACGCAGGTGCGCGAAGTCGCGGCGGAGCTCCTCTATTACGCGAAATCGTCCGGGACTCCCGTGTTTCTCATCGGCCACGTGAACAAGGAAGGAAACATCGCCGGCCCCAAGGCCCTCGAGCACATGGTGGACACCGTCCTCTACTTCGAAGGGGAGCGGCACCACTCCCATCGCGTGGTGCGGGCGGTGAAGAACCGCTACGGCGCCGCGGGTGAGCTCGGGGTCTTCGAGATGACGGGGGCCGGGCTCGCGCCGGTCGCGAACCCCTCGGGCCTCTTTCTTTCCGAGCGGCCGGAGAACGCTCCGGGGTCGGTCGTGGTCTGTTCCCTCGAGGGCACGCGGCCGCTCCTTCTCGAGATCCAGGCGCTCGTCGCTACCTCCAGCTTCGGCTACCCGCGCCGCGTCGCCCTCGGATTCGATGCCAATCGCCTGTCGCTCCTGCTCGCCGTCCTGGAGAAGCGAGCTCAGCTCTCGCTCTCGGGCGAGGACGTGTACGTGAACGTGGCCGGGGGGCTCACGGTGAGCGAGCCGGTCGCGGACCTCGGAGTCGTGGCCGCCGTCGCCTCGAGTTTCCGCGGCAGGGCCGTCGACTCGAGAACGGCGTTTCTCGGAGAAGTAGGACTCGCGGGCGAGGTCCGTCCGGCGAGCCAGCTCCCGGCCCGCATCAAAGAGATCTCCCGGCTCGGATTCCGACGGGTGCTGATTCCGGCGGGTAACTGCCCGGTGCCGGACGCCCCTCCCGACCTCGACATCGTGGGACTGAAGAGCGTCGAGCAGCTCCTGGACGTCATTTTCTAGACAAGACAGAGGCAGGATCGAAGATCATGTGGATTGCACTCGCTCGCGTGTTGCTGTTGGCGGGGATGGTCGCGGTCGCGACCGCCTCCCAGCCCCTTCCCTGGGGACTCCTGCCGAACGCGGCCCTTGGAGTCGCCCTCGGCGCCGCCGCCATCTTTCTCGAGACCCGAATCCGTTCGGTGACGGCGAAGGAGATTGCCGGAGGGTTCCTCGGCGCGCTCGCCGGGGTGCTGTTCGCGCTCCTGGTCTCGGTTCCGCTCGCCAAGATCCCGATGGCGGCCCAGACGCAGGTCTTCCTCCAATCGCTCGGGCTCCTGCTCTTCAGCTACGTCGGCTTGATGCTCGGATTCACGAAGGGGGAGTGGTTCGACCCGCTCTCGGTGGTCGCGTACTTCCGCGGGACCACGACCACGAAGAACGTCAAGATCCTCGATACCAGCGTCATCATCGACGGCCGAATCGCCGATATCTGCGAGACGGGCTTCATGGACGGGACGCTGGTGATCCCTCAGTTCGTTCTGAAAGAGCTCCAGCAGGTCGCGGACTCCGCCGATTCGCTCAAGCGGAACCGCGGCCGGCGGGGCCTCGACATCCTCCAGAAAGTCCGCAAGATGAGCGGTATCGACGTCGAGATCTCCGAGCTCGACTACCCCGAGGTGAAAGAGGTCGATCTCAAGATCATCGAGCTCGCGAAGGAGATGGACGCGAAGATCGTGACCAACGACTTCAACCTCAACAAGGTCGCGCAGGTCCGAGGCGTCCTGGTGCTCAACATCAACGAGCTCGCGAACGCCTTGAAGCCCGTGGTGCTGCCGGGTGAGTTCATGCGGGTGTTCATCCTCAAGGAAGGCAAAGAGTACAACCAGGGGGTCGCCTACCTGGACGACGGCACCATGGTGGTGGTGGACAACGCCCGGAAGCTCCTGGGGAAGAACGTGGACATCACCGTCACCAGCGTCCTCCAGACCACGGCGGGGAAGATGATCTTCGGCAAGACCATCGAGGCCCCTGGCGCCGCGGCCGCTTCCCGGTAGAATAGCGGCACTACGCTAGCCGCCGAGGGTACCGCGATCGACTGGCCCAAGCTCCGCACGCTCTTCTGGTTCATCCCGCTGGTCACGGTCGACACCGTCGTCTGCGGAGCGGTGTCTCTGGTTCTCGCGGTCGTCTTCCGGAGCGGCAACCCTTCCCACCGGGTGGCTAGCTTCTGGGCCTGGATCATCCTCAAGATCTGCGGGGTGTCGGTCGAGGTCGAGGGCCGGGAGAACCTCGTTCCCGGGCGCACCTACGTCCTCGCCTCCAATCACCAGAGCCTCTTCGATACCCCGATCCTCTTCGCCTACCTTCCCCTGTCGTTCCGGATCCTTTACAAGAAGTCCTTGAACCGGGTCCCTTTTCTGGGCTGGCACCTGTTCTTGAGCGGGCACGTCGGGGTCGAGCGGGAAAACCCCGCGAAGGCGAGCGAGAGTCTCGAGCACGCCGCTGCCCGCATACGTTCAGGCACCTCGGTCGCGGTGTTTCCCGAGGGCACGCGAAGCTACGACGGGGTGATGCGCGCCTTTCGCAAGGGGAGCTTCCGTCTCGCGTTGAAGGCGGCGACGCCGGTGGTACCCCTGACCATCTCCGGAAGCCACTTGGTGATGAAGCGGGGGAGAGTTACGGTGTACCCGAGAAAGGTGCGGCTCACGATCGGAGAGCCCCTGGCCGTCGAGGGTCTCACCGAGGCGGATGCCGCGGCTCTTTCCGAAAGGGTGCGCGACGTGGTGCGGAGAAACCTCGAGGCTTCGGCCTCGCCCGTCTGACGATGGCTGCGCGAGAACCATTGGAACGAGCCCGGGCGATTCTCGTCGCCGGCGGCTCCGGGAGCCGCTTCCGGTCGGCGACGCCCAAGCAGCTCCAGATCGTCCTCGGGAAGCCCCTGGTGGTGCACGCCCTGGAACGACTCCAGCTCTCGGGCGCGATCGATCGCGTCATTCTCGTCCTTCCGCGGGACGGGTTCGAGGACGCGAAGAGGGCAATCGCCCCGTACGTGGGAGATTCCTCCGTGACGATCGACTGGGTGCCCGGCGGGAGCACCCGGCAGGAGTCGATGACCGAAGGCCTTTCTCGAATCGATCCGTCCGAAGGGCTCGTCGCCGTGCACGACGCGGCCCGGCCCGCCGTGCCGCGTTCGCTCGTCGCGAGGGTGGTCGAGGCGGCGGCGATCGACGGCGGCGCCATCGCGGCTCTCCCGGTCGTCGAGACCCTGAAGGAAGCGACCGCGGAGCTTCGGGTAGCGCGGACCGTTCCCCGCGAGGGGCTCTATCGCGCGCAGACACCGCAATGCTTCCGCTACCCGGTGCTCTCCCGAGCGGTGGCGAAGGCCGTCGCCGACGGCTTTTCGGGAACGGATGAAGCCTCGCTGGTGGAGCGCCTGCCCGCTCCCGTCCGCATCGTCCCCGGGAGCGAGCAGAACCTGAAGGTGACCACCCTCGAGGATCTCGAGCGGGTGGAGTACTACTTGAAGAGAGGGGAGCGCTGAGATGGTGAGGGTAGGCATCGGCTTCGACGCCCACCGCCTGATCGAGGGACGGCCGCTCGTCCTCGGAGGGGAGCGGATCGACTATCCGCGCGGTCTCGAGGGGCATTCGGACGGAGACGCCCTCCTTCACGCCCTGACAGACGCCCTTCTCGGCTCCGTCGCCGCTCCCGACATCGGCTCCCTCTTTCCGCCCGGCGACCCGACCTGGAAGAATGCGGAGAGTCGGCTCTTCGTGGAGAGAGCGGTCGCCATCGTCGGCGAGCGCGGTTATCGCGTCTCCTCCATCGACGTCGTGGTGATCGCGCAAGCGCCGAAGCTCGCGACCTACGTCGCCTCGATCCGCGCCGGGCTCGCCCGTATGCTCGGGATTTCCGAGAAGGACGTCGGATTGAAGGCCACGACCACGGACGGAATGGGATTCACCGGGAGGGGGGAAGGGATCGCGGTCCAGGCGGTGGTCACCGTCACTGTCGGGACGGCGGCGGCCGGAGCCCACTGAATCATGCCGACGATTCAAGGATTTCACGCCATCCGGGAAGCCCTCGAGGCCGCTCCGCGTCGCATCCGGAAGATCGTCCTCGCCGAGGGGAAGCTCGATCCGCGTACCCGGGAGATCGCGGATCTCGCGCGGACCCACGGGATCCCGCTGTACCGGGAGCCTCGCGAGCGGCTCGGGCGGTTCGGCGGACAGCACCAGGGGGTGGTGGCGGAGGTCACGGATTTCGAATGGAGGGATCTCGACTCCCTCCTCGAAGAAGCTCCGAAGCCCGAGTTCTTCCTCGCCCTGGACCAGATCGAGGATCCGAGGAACCTGGGCGCGGTGCTGCGAACGGCGGACGGGGCCGGAGTCCATGGAATCCTGGTCCCCGAAAGGAGGACGGCGCCCCCGTCCGAAGCGGCGGCCTCGTCGTCCGCCGGCGCCCTCTTTCACGCGCCGATGGCTCGGGTAACCAACCTCTCGGATGCGCTGGCCCTCCTCAAGGAGCACGGGCTCTGGGTGGTCGGGCTCTCTCCCGAAGCCCAGAACCCCTGGTTCTCGTTCGACTTCAAGTCGCCCGTGGCGCTGGTGGTCGGCTCCGAGGGGAAGGGGCTGAGACCCCGGGTGGCGTCCCACTGCGATGCGCTGGTGAGCCTTCCTCAACGGGGAAAAGTGCAGTCTCTGAACGTGTCCGTCGCCGCCGGGATCGTGCTCTACGAGGTGGTGCGTCAAAGGATGACGTTGCCCCGAGCGTAATGGAGCGCTATACTGTAATCTTTCCCGGGGCTCGGCCGATGACCCTAGGCTGCCTTCATTTTGCGCTTGCCTGGCCGACTTACGTCTGCTAGAATCGCACGTTTGCAAGCTGGCGTAGCTCAGTTGGTAGAGCAGCTGATTTGTAATCAGCCGGTCGGGGGTTCAAATCCCTTCGCCAGCCCCACGACGGAATCATAAGACGTGGCTACCCCCGGCTTCGACGAAAACTTCGATCAATCGGCTCGCTGGACGAGCGTCGGCGGGTCTGCGCTCGAGCCTCGGAAAAACGGAGTGGTAGCGAAGCGGTCAAACGCAGCAGGCTGTAAACCTGCCGGCCTTGCGCCTTCGGAGGTTCGAATCCTCCCCGCTCCACCAATTGGCGCGTTCGCCCGGGAATGGCAGCGACGGCAACCTTATTGGACAGTCATGAGCGGGAGTAGCTCAGTTGGTAGAGCATCAGCCTTCCAAGCTGAGGGTCGCGGGTCCGAGTCCCGTCTCCCGCTCCACCCCTGGAACGGTTCGGCTCTCGCGCACGGCGGCGCGGAGCCCGTTTCCGTACCTGAGCGCCCACGTGGCTCAGTGGTAGAGCACTTCCTTGGTAAGGAAGGGGTCACCGGTTCAATCCCGGTCGTGGGCTCCAGATTGCTTGGTGTCGATGCAGGATTCATCCAGACTGCGGCGCCCGGCCCGACGTCGCGAAACGCTTCGGCGGAAGGGCTCTCGTGCATTTGATTCTGAATACAGGAGCAACGACAGATGTCGAAAGAGAAATTTGATCGAACGAAGCCGCACCTGAACGTGGGGACGATAGGACACGTGGACCACGGGAAGACGACGTTGACGGCAGCGATCACCAAGGTATTGGCGAAGACGGACAAGACGATCAATTTCCGGAGCTTCGATTCGATCGACAACGCGCCCGAGGAGAGGGAGCGAGGGATCACGATAGCGACGGCGCACGTGGAGTACGCGACGTCGAACCGACATTATGCGCACGTGGACTGCCCGGGTCACGCGGACTACGTGAAGAACATGATCACGGGAGCTGCGCAGATGGACGGAGCGATCCTGGTGGTTTCGGCGGCGGACGGGCCGATGCCGCAGACGCGGGAGCACATTCTGCTGGCGCGTCAGGTGGGAGTGCCGTACGTTGTGGTGTTCCTGAACAAGGTGGACATGGTGGACGACCCGGAGCTACTGGACCTTGTGGAGCTGGAGGTTCGGGAGCTTCTGTCGATGTACGAGTTCCCCGGGGACGACACGCCGATCATCCGGGGCTCTGCGCTGAAGGCCTTGAACGAGGACACGCCGGAGGCGGAGAAGTCGATCCACGAGCTGATGAAGGTGCTGGACGAGTACATCCCGCTTCCGAAGAGGGACGTGGACAAGGACTTCCTGATGCCGATCGAGGACGTGTTCTCGATCTCGGGCCGTGGAACGGTGGTGACGGGCCGAATCGAGCGGGGGATCGTGAAGGTATCGGAAGAGGTGGAGATCGTGGGATTCCGGGAGACGAGGAAGAAGGTCGTTACCGGAGTGGAGATGTTCAAGAAGCTGCTGGACGAAGGCCAGGCGGGCGACAACGTGGGAGTACTGTTGAGGGGAACGGAGAGGACGGACGTTGAGCGGGGGATGGTCCTGGCGAAGCCGGGGTCGATCACGCCGCACACGAAGTTCAAGGCGGAAGTGTACGTCCTGTCGAAGGAAGAGGGAGGGCGTCACACGCCGTTCTTCAACGGGTACCGTCCGCAGTTCTACTTCCGGACGACGGACGTGACGGGCTCGGCGAACCTTCCGGAGGGAGTGGAGATGGTGATGCCTGGGGACAACACGAACCTGACGATCACCCTGATCACGCCGATCGCGATGGAGAAAGGCCTGCGCTTCGCCATCCGCGAGGGCGGCCGCACCGTCGGCGCCGGCACCATCAGCGAAGTTCTGGAGTAACCCGCCTTCGCCGAGGCTGCGGCGGGCAAGGCGCGGGCAGGATGAAACCGACGACGAGTCATTATTAATAGCGAGACGGGAACAAAGGCATGCGCGACATCATTTCGCTGGCCTGTTCGGAGTGCAAGAGGCGGAACTACTCCACCACCAGGAACAAGAAGAAGACTCCGGATCGGCTCGAGCTCAAGAAGTATTGCAGGTTCTGCAGGAAGCACCTGCTTCACAAGGAATCGAAATAGAGCGCGGATCGTGTCCGGAAGTGGTACCGGCGGTGAGGAAAGAATTGATGACGGTGAAGCCGAGCGCGAGCCGCAAGGCGATTGGAGGCCAGTAGCTCAATTGGCAGAGCACCGGTCTCCAAAACCGGGGGTTGGGGGTTCGAGTCCCTCCTGGCCTGCCAAACGCGCCGCGGTCGGACTTCTTAGGATGAGCGAGTGAAGATTTTCAATTATTTCAAACGGCTCAGAGCCTTCTTGGTCGAGGTCCGGGGGGAGTTCAAGAAGGTCACCTGGCCGCCGCGGCGCGAGGTCTACGGCACGACCATCGTCGTCGTCATTACCGTGTTCTTCTTCGGATTTTATCTCTACGGATTGGACGTGGCGATGTCCTATCTCGCCGCGGCCCTGACCCGTTTGGTGGGAGCTTGAGGCGGGCCGGATTCTCACGATGAGCACGACGGACCCAGCGAGATCGACCATGGAAAAGCAGTGGTACATCGTCCACACCTACTCGGGCTTCGAGAAGAAGGTGGCGGAGAGCTTGAAGCAGCGGGTCCAGGCTTTCGGGCTCCAGGATCAGATCGGCGACGTCCTCATTCCCACCGAAGACGTGGTGGAGATGAAGGGCGGAAAGAAGGTCGTGAGCCCGAAGCGCTTCTTCCCCGGCTACGTTCTCGTCCAGATGGAGATGAACGACGAGACCTGGCACGTGGTGAAGAACACGCCCAAGGTGACGGGATTCGTCGGCGCCGGGCAGAAGCCGGCACCGCTGACCGATGAAGAAGTGGAGCAGGTGATTCACCAGGTGACGGTGGCGGCAACGGAGAAGCCGAAGCCGAAGTACACGTTTGAAGCGGGCGAGACCGTCCGCATCATCGACGGCCCGTTCAGCAATTTCTCGGGAGTCGTCGACGAGGTGAACACCGACAGAAATACCCTGAAGGTGATGGTGACCATCTTCGGCCGGGCGACGCCGGTGGAGCTGGATTTCCTTCAAGTCGAGAAAACCTGAGGATTCCGACAAGTCATGGCCAAGAAAGTCGTAGCTCAAATCAAGCTTCAGATCCCGGCCGCGAAGGCGACTCCGGCTCCCCCGGTGGGACCGGCGCTCGGGCAGCACCAAGTCAACATCATGGACTTCTGCAAGAACTTCAACGCGCGGACGGCGAAGCAGGAGGGACTCATCATCCCGGTGGTGATCACCGTCTATCAGGACAAGTCCTACACCTTCATCACCAAGACGCCGCCGGCGGCAATCCTGCTGAAGCGCGCCGCGGGGATCGCGAAAGGTTCGGGCGAGCCGAACCGGAACAAGGTGGGGAAGGTGACGGAGAAGCAGGTGGAGGAGATCGCGAAGAGCAAGCTTCCCGATCTCAACGCCGCCAGCCTCGAAGCGGCGAAGCGCATCATCAAGGGCACGGCGAGGAGCATGGGCCTGGAGATCGAGGGGTAACGGCGATGGCAGGGAAGAAATACACGAAGGCGAAGGAAGTCGCGGGAACGGAGCCCTCACAGAGTCTCGAGGACGCTGTCTCTCGAGTGAAGAAGTCGGCGTACGCCAAGTTCGACGAGACCGTCGAGCTGGCCATGCGCCTCGGGGTCAACCCCAAACACGCGGACCAGATGGTGCGGGGAACGGTGGTGCTGCCGCACGGGCTGGGCGTATCGCGGAAAGTCCTGGTGATCGCCAGCGGCGAGAAGCTGAAAGAGGCCCAGGACGCCGGCGCCGACCTCGTGGGCGGCGAGGAGATGGTCGATCAGATCCAGAAGGGATTCATGGATTTCGACGCGGTGGTCGCGACTCCGGACATGATGCGGAGCGTGGGCAAGCTGGGAAAGGTCCTCGGCCCCCGGGGGCTCATGCCCAATCCGAAGACCGGGACCGTGACGTTCGAGATCGCGCGGGCGGTGAAAGAGATCAAGGCGGGTAAAGTGGAGTTCCGCGTCGACAAGACGGCGATCGTCCACGCGCCCGTCGGGAAGGTGTCGTTCTCTCAGGAGAACCTCCTCGAGAACCTCCGCACTCTCGTCGACACCATCATGAAGGCGAAGCCGCCGTCGGCCAAGGGGAAGTACGTAAGGAGCATGGCGCTTTCCTCCACCATGGGCCCGGGGGTGAGAATCGACCCCGCGATATTGAGCACCAAGTAACAGGCATCAACGTAAGAAACCAATCCGAAGGAAAGAAGGTCAGAGTGGATCGCGCAGGAAGACAAGCAGCCGTGGAACGGCTCAGCACGGATTTCACCTCCGTGGCCGCCGCGTTCGCCATCGACTATCGAGGTCTGAAGGTGGGCGAGGCGACCGAGCTGCGAAGGAAGATCCGCGAGACGGGAGCCCAGTACCAGGTCGTCAAGAATACCCTGGCGAAGCGGGCGCTCGCAGGGACGTCTCTCGCCCCGCTCGAGCCGCACTTGAAGGGAATGATCGGGCTCGCGTTCACCGCGAACGATCCCGTGGCTCTCGCGAAGACCCTCAATGATTTCGCCAAGGACGTCCCCGCCGTGGTGTTCAAGGCGGGGGTCCTGGCCAACAAGGCTCTCGACGAGAAGCAGTTCAAGGCGCTGGCGACGCTTCCGTCGAAAGAAGCGCTGTTGTCCCAGCTGCTCTCGGTTCTGCAGGCGCCGATCCAGCAGCTCCTGGGCGTGCTCCAGGCGCCGGCGAGAGACCTGGTGATGGTCTTGAAAGCGTACGAGAACAAGAAGACAGGGGAGTCATAAACATCGATTTTGCCGGCGCCGACAAACGCCGATAACTCGAGGAAGAGGAGAGGTCATGGCAGTCACTCAAGAAGAAGTCGTGGATTACATCAAGAAGATGTCGGTGCTCGAAGTCGCGGAGCTGGTCAAGAAGCTCGAGGATGAGCTCGGTGTAAAGGCCGCCGCCGCGGTTCCGATGGGCGTCGTCGGAGTCGCCGGGGCCGGCGGTGGAGCCGCGGCTCCCGCCGAGGAGAAGACCGAGTTCGACGTGGTTCTCACCAGCGCCGGCGAGAAGAAGATCAACGTCATCAAGGTCGTCCGCGAGGTCACCAGCCTCGGCCTGAAAGAGGCCAAGGACCTGGTGGAAGGCGCGCCCAAGACGGTCAAGGAAGGCGTTCCCAAGGACGAGGCCGCCGAGATCAAGAAGAAGTTCGAGGCCGTCGGAGCCCAGGTGGAGCTGAAGTAACAGTTGTCGACAGTCCGTGGCACGTTTCGGGCGGGCTCGCTAGAGCCCGCGCTGAAGTGTGTCTCCGCCCTACCCGTCCCGGGATATGGGCAGAGTCTTTTGTGGGTTCAACGGCCCGATGACGGGAAAGAAGTCCGGCCGTTAGGAGTCTGGAAGCGAAGATGCAGAAACTCGCCATAAATCCTTATCGCGATCGCGTCGATTTCTCGAGAATCCGGGCGATGATTCCCATCCCCAATCTCATCGAGATCCAACGGAAGTCGTACGAGCGGTTCCTTCAGATGAACCTGCTCTCGGCCGAGCGGGAAGACATGGGTCTTCAGGCGGTCTTCAAGTCGATCTTCCCCATCACCGACTTCCGCGAGAACTGCGAGCTCCAGTTCGTGGAGTACGCCATCGGGGTCTGGGAGTGCAAGTGCGGCAAGCTCGAGGGCCTGCAGCACCTCCGGCGGAAGTGCACCGGCTGCGGGGCGACCATTCGCACCAATCCCATGGGGGACCGCGAGATTTCCTGCCCCTCCTGCGGCAAGGCGAACGAGAACCGGGGGACGGTCTGCGACACCTGCGGCGATTCCGTGGGCTTGAAGCTCAAGTACGACGTCGAGGAGTGTCAGGAACGGGGCATGACCTACTCCGTTCCGCTGAAAGTCACCATCCGTCTCACGGTGTACGACAAGGACCCGGAGTCGGGGGTGAGGTCCATCCGGGACATCAAGGAGCAGGAGGTCTACTTCGGCGACATCCCGCTCATGACCGACAACGGGACGTTCATCATCAACGGCACCGAGCGGGTCATCGTGTCCCAGCTCCACCGCTCGCCCGGGGTGTTCTTCCACGAGGTGGACAAAGGCTCGTATCTCGCCCAGATCATTCCCTACCGCGGAAGCTGGGTGGAGTTCGAGTTCGACCAGAAGAACCTCCTCTACGTGCGCATCGATCGGAAGCGGAAGTTTCTCGCGACCGTCTTTCTTCGAGCGCTCGGTCTCCGCACCGACGAGGACATTCTCCGGAACTTCTACAACGTCGACAGCGTGCACATCCGGGACGGAAAGCTCTTCATTCCCGTCACCAAGTCCCTCCTCGGACGGCGCATCAACCAGGACATCGCCGGGGACGGCAAAGAGCCGCTGGTGGCCGCGGGAAAGCGCATCACCCGGCTCGCGCTCGAGAAGATCGAGAAAGCGGGGGTCACCGAGGTGGAGCTCTCTCCCGCCGACCTCGAGGGGGCTTTCGCCATCGCCGACGTGGTGAACTCTTCGACCGGAGAAGTCCTCGTCGACTGTAACGAGCCGCTGCCGGCGGACATCGTTCCCACGCTCATCGAGAACGGAGTCTCCTCGCTCGAGGTGTTCCATCCCGAGCTCGACGAGATCGGGCCGATCATGTCGCAGACGGCGAAGAAGGACTCCATCCGGAGCTCCGAGGAAGCGCTCATCGAGATCTACCGGAGGCTCCGGCCCGGCGACCCGCCGACGCTCGAGAGCTCGCGATCGCTGTTTCACGGGATGTTCTTCAACCCCCAGAAGTACGACTTCTCCCGCGTGGGGCGCCTCAAGCTCAACACCAAGCTCAACCTGGGAGCCGGGCTCGACGAGCGGCTTCTGGAAGGGCGCGATTTCTTCGAAGTGATCCGGTACCTCCTCAAGCTCCCGAAGAACGTCGGGAGCGTCGACGACATCGATCACCTCGGAAACCGCCGGGTGCGGTCGGTGGGCGAGCTCCTCGAGAACCAGTTCCGCATCGGTCTGGTGCGGATGGAGCGCGCGATCAAGGAAAAGATGAGCGTCTACCAGGAAATGGCGACCGCCATGCCCCACGACCTCATCAACGCCAAGCCGGTCATGGCGGCGGTAAGGGAGTTCTTCGGCTCCTCGCAGCTCTCCCAGTTCATGGACCAGACGAATCCTCTCTCGGAGGTCACCCACAAGCGGAGGCTCTCGGCCCTCGGGCCGGGCGGTCTCTCCCGCGAGCGGGCGGGTTTCGAGGTCCGGGACGTGCACCCCACGCACTACGGGCGCATCTGCCCGATCGAGACCCCCGAGGGACCGAACATCGGTCTCATCAGCTCGCTCTCGTGCTACGCCCGCATCAACGAGTACGGCTTCATCGAAAGCCCCTACAAGAAGGTCGAGGGCGGCCGGGTGATCGATCACATGCTGGTGACCGCCACCGGCGACGCTTCTTTCACCGTGGGCCAGATCGTCGAGCGCCGCACGTTCGAGAAGGAGCGGCACAAGGTCGAGCGCGACGGAGGCAAGCTCCCCGAGGCCGAGCCCCATGCCTTCTATCAGTCGGCGTGGGAGGAGGACCAGCACATCATCGCCCAGGCGAACGCCAAGCTCGACGAGGACGGAAACCTCGTCGCCGACCGCACGAACTGCCGCCAGGCGGGTAACTTCGTCCTCGTTCCCCGGGAGCAGGTGGACTACATCGACGTGTCGCCGAAGCAGCTGGTCTCGGTCGCGGCGTCGCTCATCCCGTTCCTCGAGAACGACGACGCCAACCGGGCCCTCATGGGCTCGAACATGCAGCGTCAGGCGGTGCCTCTCCTCCGCGCCGAAGCCCCGATCGTGGGGACGGGAATGGAGTACGCCACCGCCCGGGACTCGGGCGCGGTGGTGGTCTGCCGCCGCGGCGGTTTCGTGGACTCCGTCGACTCCCGCCGGATCATCGTGCGCATCGAGGAGAGCACGGGAAAGCGGGCGAAGGAGATCGGCGCCGACATCTACAACCTCACGAAGTTCAAGCGCTCGAACCAGAACACCTGCATGAACCAGAAACCCATCGTTCGGGTGGGCGATCGGATCGAAAAAGGTCAGATCATCGGCGACGGGCCCTGCACCGAGAGGGGCGAGCTCGCTCTCGGCCGGAACGTGCTGGTGGCGTTCATGCCCTGGCGGGGCTACAACTTCGAGGACGCGATTCTGGTGTCGGAGAAGCTGGTCAAGGAAGACGCCTACACCTCGATCCACATCGAGGAGTTCGACACCGAGTCCCGAGACACCAAGCTCGGTCCCGAGGAGATCACCCGCGACATTCCCAACGTCTCAGAGGGGTTCCTGGCGAACCTCGACGAGTCGGGGATCATCCGCATCGGCGCCTACGTGAAACCCGGCGACATCCTGGTGGGCAAGGTCACTCCCAAGGGCGAGACCCAGCTCACTCCCGAGGAGAAGCTGCTGCGGGCGATCTTCGGCGAGAAGGCGGGCGACGTGCGCGACGCCTCCCTGACCTGCCCCCCCGGCATCGAAGGCATCGTGGTCGACGTCAAGATCTTCTCCCGCAAGGGAGTGGAGAAGGACGAGCGGGCCAAGGCCATCGAGTCCGAAGAGCTGGGAATGCTCGAGAAGAACCTCAACGACGAGATCCGCATTCTCAAGGAAGAGCGCAACAAGCGGGTCATCGAGCGGCTCTCGGGGGCGACGCTGGAAGAGGATCTGGTGAACCCCAGGACGGGTGAGAAGATCCTCAAGAAGAAGACCAAGCTCACCAAGGAAGTCCTGCGCGAGCTGCGGCCGGCCTACTTGGGGCTTCTCGAGACCGACGTTCCCGCGGAGGTGCTCGACGAGATCCAGGAGATCGAGGACAAGACCGAGCGGCAGATCGAGGTCTTGAAGGCGCTCTTCGAAGAGCGGATGAACCGGCTCCAGAAGGGAGACGAGCTCCCGCCGGGCGTCATCAAGATGGTGAAGGTCTACGTCGCCATGAAGCGCAAGCTGTCGGTCGGCGACAAGATGGCGGGCCGCCACGGGAACAAGGGCGTCATCGCCAAGGTCGTTCCCGAGGAGGACATGCCCTACCTTCCGGACGGCTCGCCGGTCGAGGTCATCCTCAACCCCCTGGGCGTGCCCTCGCGCATGAACGTGGGGCAGATCCTCGAGACCCATCTGGGCTGGGCGGGCAAGATGCTGGGGATCCATTTCGCGACCCCGGTGTTCGACGGGGCTTCCGAGGCTCAGATCCGGGAGCTCCTGGAGAAGTCCAACCAGAAAGCGAAGGAGGCGGGAGCTCTGCGGCCGAACGCGCTCTCGGGAGGGAAGACCTACCTCTGCGATGGAATGACGGGCGAGACCTTCGAGCAGCCGGTCACCGTCGGCTACATCTACATGCTGAAGCTCTCGCATCTGGTCGACGACAAGATGCACGCTCGCAGCATCGGACCCTACAGCCTCATCACCCAGCAGCCGCTCGGTGGCAAGGCGCAGTTCGGAGGACAGCGGTTCGGAGAGATGGAGGTCTGGGCGCTCGAAGCCTACGGCGCGGCGCACACCCTCCAGGAGCTCTTGACCGCGAAGTCCGACGACGTCTACGGCCGGGCCAAGATCTACGAGGCCATCGTCAAGGGCGATACCTCGTTCGCGCCCGGGCTTCCGGAGTCGTTCAACGTGCTCATCCGGGAGCTGCAGAGTTTGTGCCTCGACGTCGAGTTGCTCAAGACCAAGGATTAGGAAGAGAAGAGAAACGCAAAGGCGCAAAGACGCAATGGCGCAAAGAAGAATCAGAACTGAACGCAAAGGCGCAATGAGAGCCAAGGCGCAAAAACAGATTAGGGAGGCAACAAATTGAAAGCCTTCGCAACGCTTCGAGACAAAGGCAACCTGGTCGTCGACTTTGACGCCATCAAAATCAGTCTCGCTTCGCCGGAGAAGATCCGGGCCTGGTCGCACGGCGAGGTGACCAAGCCCGAGACCATCAACTACCGGACGTTCAAGCCCGAGCGGGACGGCCTGTTCTGCGCGAAGATCTTCGGGCCGGTCACCGACTGGGAGTGCCTCTGCGGCAAGTACAAGCGCATGAAGCACCGGGGGGTCATCTGCGACAAGTGCGGTGTGGAAGTCACCCAGTCGAAGGTGAGACGGGAGCGGCTCGCGCACATCGAGCTCGCCTGCCCCGTGTCTCACGTGTGGTTCTTCAAGGGCCTGCCGAGCCGCATCGGTCACCTCCTCGACATGTCGCTCCGCGACCTCGAGCGGGTGCTGTACTTCGAGTCCTACGTGGTCATCGATCCGGGCGACACCCCGCTCAAGGAAAAGGAGCTCCTGAACGAGGAGCGCTACCGCGAGCTCCGCCAGGAGTTCAAGGGGAAGTTCCACGCCGACATGGGGGCGGAAGCCATCAAGGAGCTTCTCCGCCGCATCGAAGTCGAGGAGCTCTCGGAGCAGCTTCGCGAAGAGATGAAGACCGAGACGTCTCTCCAGAAGAAGCTGAAGTACGCGAAGCGGCTCAAGGTGGTCGAGGCCTTCCGGAAGTCCAACAACCGCCCGGAGTGGATGATCCTCGACGTGATTCCGGTGATTCCGCCGGAGCTCCGGCCTCTCGTGCCTCTCGACGGCGGCCGCTTCGCCACCAGCGATCTCAACGACCTCTACCGACGGGTGATCAACCGGAACAACCGGCTCAAGAAGCTCATGGAGCTGAAGGCGCCGGACGTCATCGTGCGGAACGAGAAGCGCATGCTCCAGGAGGCGGTGGATGCGCTCTTCGACAACGGCCGGAGAGGCCGCGTCCTGCGGGGCGCCAACAACCGTCCGCTGAAGTCTCTCTCCGATACCCTCAAGGGAAAGCAGGGACGCTTCCGCCAGAACCTCCTCGGAAAGCGCGTCGACTACTCCGGCCGCTCGGTCATCGTCGTCGGCCCCGAGCTCAAGCTCCACCAGTGCGGGCTTCCCAAGAGGATGGCGCTCGAGCTCTTCAAGCCGTTCATCTACAACAAGCTCGAGCAGGTCGGGCTCGCCACCACCATCAAGGCGGCGAAGGAAATGGTGGAGCAGCAGCGGCCGGAGGTCTGGGACTTCCTCGAGGAAGTGATCCGCCAGCACCCGGTGCTCCTGAACCGCGCGCCGACGCTCCACCGGCTCGGCATCCAGGCGTTCGAGCCGACGCTGGTCGAGGGGAAGGCCATCCGGATTCATCCGCTGGTCTGCACCGCGTTCAACGCGGATTTCGACGGCGATCAGATGGCGGTCCACATTCCGCTCTCGCCGGAATCGCAGATCGAGGCTTCGCTCCTCATGCTCTCGTCCAAGAACATCCTGTCTCCGGCCAACGGGCAGCCTCTCGCCATTCCCACCCAGGACATGGTGCTCGGCTGCTACTACATGACCAAGGAGAAGAAGGGCTCGAAGGGCGAGGGCAAGTCGTTCGCCTCCATGGAGGACGTGATGCTCGCGCTCGAGGCGGGCGAGGTGGAGACGCTCTCTCCCATTCGCCTCCTCTACAGCGGTCCGTTCATCGATCTCACCACCGCGTTCAACGATCAGGACCTGGTCCATGCCGAGATCCTCGATCTGGAGAACGAGGTGGTCGAGACCACCGTAGGCCGGGTTCTGTTCAACGATCAGCTCCCGCCGGAGATCCCGTACATCAACGGGCTTCTCAAGAAGAAGGGGCTCGGAAGCCTGGTCAACTTCTGCTATCTCCGCCACGGCATCGAGAAGACGGTGGAGATGCTCGACCAGCTGAAGGAGCTCGGCTTCCTCTACGCCACCAAGAGCGGTGTGTCGATCGGAATCGAGGACCTGGTCATCCCCAGTGAGAAGAACCAGCTCGTGGATCGGGCGCTCTCCGAGGTCAAGGAAGTCGACGATCAGTACCGGGAAGGCGCCATCACCAAGGGCGAGCGCTACAACAAGGTCATCGCCATCTGGTCGAACGTGACCGACAAGGTCGCCCAGGAGATGTTCGAGGAGATGGAGCGGCAGGAGCGGGAGAACGCCCTCTTCAACCCCGTCTACATGATGGCGGACTCCGGAGCGCGGGGAAGCAAACAGCAGATCCGGCAGCTCGCGGGAATGCGCGGTCTGATGGCGAAGCCCTCGGGTGAGATCATCGAGACCCCGATCACCAGCAACTTCCGCGAAGGGCTCACCGTGCTCCAGTACTTCATCTCCACGCACGGCGCCCGGAAAGGTCTGGCGGATACCGCGCTCAAGACCGCGGACTCCGGCTACCTCACGCGCAGGCTGGTGGACGTGGCCCAGGACGTCATCATCTCCGAGGACGACTGCGGAACCGTCTCCGGGATCTACGTGGGCGCGATCGTGGAAGCGGGAGAGGTCATCGAGGCCCTCCGCGACCGCATCGTCGGCCGGGTGACCCTCGAGACCATCAAGGACAGCTTCACCGGGGAGACCATCGTTTCCCCCAGTCAGGAGATCACCGAGGACATCGCGAACGCCATCCAGAACACCGGTGTCGACCACGTCAAGATTCGCTCGGTTCTCACCTGCGAGTCGCGGCGCGGAGTCTGCGCCATGTGCTACGGGCGCAACCTCGCGAGCGGACGGCTGGTGGACCTCGGCGAAGCGGTGGGGGTCATCGCCGCCCAGTCGATCGGCGAGCCCGGAACCCAGCTCACCATGCGCACTTTCCACATCGGAGGCACGGCGAGCCGGGTCGCGGAGCAGTCGACCCTCGAATCGAAGAACAAGGGCGCGGTGAAGTTCATCAACATCTCGACGGTCAAGGACAAAGAGGGAGACCTGGTGGTCATGAACCGCGCGGGTCAGATCATCATCCTCGACGACAAGGGCCGGGAGCGCGAGCGCTACCCCGTGGTCTACGGCGCCAAGCTGAAGGTGAAGGACGGGCAGAGTATCGAGTCCGGCTCCACCTTCGTCGAGTGGGATCCCTACACCTTCTCCATCCTGACGGAAGAGGGAGGGACGGCGCACTTCAAGGACGTGGTCCAGGGCGTCACCGTGCACGAAGAAGTGGACGAGGTGACCGGCCTCTCGATGCCGGTCATCGTGGAGTCGCCCGACGAGAAGCGCCAGCCGGCGATCGTCATCAAGGACGCCAAGAAGAAGGAGGTCAAGAGCTACCTCCTCCCCTCGGGCGCCCACTTGATGGTGGGAGACGGCGACGAGGTGCGGCCCGGGGCGGTCCTGGCGAAGATCCCGCGGGAGACCACCAAGACCAAGGACATCACCGGAGGTCTTCCTCGAGTCGTCGAGCTCTTCGAAGCGAGAAAGCCGAAGGATCCCGCGGTCATCACCGAGATCGACGGCATCATCCAGTACGGCGGTATCGCCAAGGGGATGCGGAAGATTTCGGTCGTCTCCGACTCCGGCGAGGTGCGCGAGTACGCTCTTCCCCGCGGCGTCCACATCAACGTTCAGGAGGGCGAGCGGGTCAAGGCGGGCGAGCCTTTGATGGACGGCCCCATCAACCCGCACGACATCCTCAACGTCCTCGGGGAGAACGCGCTCCAGGAGTATCTGGTCAACGAGATCCAGGAGGTCTATCGGCTCCAGGGCGTGCTCATCAACGACAAGCACATCGAGGTCATCGTGCGCCAGATGATGCGGTGGGTGAAGGTCGAAGAGGTCGGCGACACCGAGCTCCTCATCGACGAGACCGTCGATCGCTTCAAGTTCACCGAGTCCAACGAGAAGGTTCAGGCCGGCGGCGGCCGCCCGGCGACGGGAAGGCCGATGCTCCTCGGAATCACGAAGGCGTCGCTCTCGACGGACAGCTTCATCTCCGCCGCCTCGTTCCAGGAGACGACTCGGGTTCTGACGGAAGCATCCATCAGCGGGCGGGTCGACTACCTGCGCGGTCTCAAGGAGAACGTGATCATGGGGCGGCTCATCCCCGCCGGCACCGGGCTCGAGATCCATCGGGCGGTCGGGATCCCCGAAGCCCAGCCGCTCGAGCGGCGTCCCGAGCTCCCCGGAGAGGACCTCGAGAGGGAAATGCAGTTCCTGGTCGAGGGAGGAGCGCCATCCGAGGAGGAGCCTCTGTAACGGCCTTGAGCCGTCAGGGATCTCTGCTGAAAGCTGACGGCTGATCGCTGTTTGGCCCTTGACAGACTGGCATCCTGATTGCTAGACTCGGCGGGTTGTCCTGAAGCCCGATCGGCTTCGGGATTTCCTGTTGTATCGAAAGCACTTAGGTGAACTGACTTCATTTTTGGCTTAGAAAGAGCGGGTTCCATTGCCGACGTTCAGCCAGCTCGTAAGAAAGGGTCGCGAGAAGACCGGGTCCAAGACGGACAGCCCGGCGCTCCAGGGGTCTCCCCAGAGGCGCGGAGTCTGCATCCGGGTTTTCATCTCGACGCCGAAGAAGCCGAACTCGGCTCTGCGGAAGGTGGCCCGCGTCCGGCTCACGAACGGAATCGAAGTCACGACTTACATACCCGGGGTAGGCCACAACCTGCAGGAGCACTCGATCGTGCTCATCCGGGGAGGGCGGGTGAAGGATTTGCCCGGGGTGCGTTATCACGTGGTTCGCGGATCGCTCGACGCCGTGGGCGTCGACGGCCGCAAGAACGGGCGTTCGAAATATGGGACCAAACGGCCCAAGGCCTAGCGAAACCGGGGATTGACGGAATATGCCTAGACGAAGAGAGGTTCCGCTGCGGGCTCCGCAGCCGGACCCGCTCTACAACAGCAACCTGGTTTCCAGCTTCGTGAACGTGGTGATGAAACGGGGTAAGAAGGCGACCGCGGAAGGCGTCGTCTACCGCGCATTCGACAAGATTCGCGAGCGAAGCCAGGAAGATCCGCTGAAGGTGTTCAAGAAGGCGATCGACAACATCAAGCCCACGCTCGAGGTGAAGAGCCGGCGCGTGGGCGGAAGCAACTACCAGGTTCCGGTCGAGGTCCGTCCCGAGCGGAGGACGTCGCTTTCACTTCGGTGGCTGGTCACCTACGCGCGAGAGCGCCCGGAGAAGACGATGGTCGAGAAGCTCGCGAGCGAGATTCTCGACGCCTCGCAGAACCGGGGCGGCGCGGTTAAGAAACGGGAGGATACGCACCGAATGGCGGAGGCGAACAAGGCGTTCGCCCACTACCGCTGGTAAGTAGAAATACCTCTTCGAGCGCTCCGATAACCGCTCCATGGGGGAGCGAGAATCGAGCAGCTCCTGTATCGGAGGCGCTAGCCTCCGGCTAAGGAACGGAAACGTTCAGTAGAGCTGTTTAGGAAAGTTTTGTCTCTAGAGTGCAAGACCATGGCCCGCAAAGTACCGCTGGAAAGGACGCGCAATATCGGCATCATGGCGCATATCGATGCCGGTAAGACGACGACTACCGAGCGCATCCTCTATTACACCGGCATCACCTACAAGATTGGTGAGGTTCACGAAGGTACGGCGACCATGGACTGGATGCAGCAGGAGCAGGAGCGCGGCATCACCATTACTTCCGCCGCGACCACGACGTTCTGGAAGGATTTTCGAATCAACATCATCGACACCCCGGGCCACGTGGATTTCACCGCGGAGGTGGAGCGCTCGCTCCGGGTCCTCGACGGCGCCGTCGCCGTCTTCTGCGCCGTGGGCGGGGTCGAGCCTCAGTCCGAGACCGTGTGGAGGCAGGCGGACAAGTACCACGTCCCCCGGATCGCCTTCGTGAACAAGATGGATCGCACGGGCGCGGATCTCCCTCGCGCGATCTCGATGATGAAGGAGCGGCTCGGGGCCAACCCGGTGCAGATCCAGCTTCCCGTGGGCGCGGAGGAAGCGTTCATCGGTGTGGTCGATCTGATTCGCGAGAAGGCCATCGTCTACCGGACCGAGACCCTGGGGGCGGAGTTCTCCGTCGAAGAGATTCCGAGCGAGATGCGCGACGAGGTCAAGGCGGCCCGCGAGAAGGTCATCGAAGCCGCCTGCGAGGCCGACGATCGGCTCATGGAGAAGTACCTCAACGGGGTCACTCCGACCGAGGAGGAGATCATCGGCGGTCTCCGAAAGGGGACCATCGCTCTCAAGATCGTGCCGGTGCTCTGCGGCAGCGCGTTCAAGAACAAGGGGGTCCAGCCGCTCCTCGACGGGGTGGTGGACTTCCTGCCCGCGCCCACCGACATTCCCCCGATCGTGGGCACCACCCTCGACGGATC
The DNA here is from genome assembly GCA_963716925.1 of uncultured Acidobacteriota bacterium. Classification (GTDB taxonomy): domain Bacteria; phylum Acidobacteriota; class Vicinamibacteria; order Marinacidobacterales; family SMYC01; genus DAISKN01. The sequence goes on from CAVQUX010000010.1 coordinate 1,187,374, forward strand.
GACGACGGTTGAGCGGCCGCCGAAAGACGACGCCCCGTTCGCGGCTCTGATTTTCAAGATCATGACCGACTCCTACGTGGGCCAGCTCGCGTTCTTCCGGGTGTACTCCGGATACCTGGAGTCGGGGTCGAGCGTCCTCAACGCCGGCCGCGACCGGAGCTATCGCATCGGCAGGCTCCTGAAGATGCACGCCAACAAGCGGGAGGACATCAAGGCGGTCTACGCCGGTGATATCGCCGCCGCCGTGGGGCTGAAGAACGTCCAGACGGGCGACACGATCTGCGACGAGGACTCATCCGGTGGTGCTGGAGTCGATGGATTTTCCCGATCCGGTGATCTCCGTGGTCATCGAGCCCAAGACCAAGGGGGATCAGGAAAAGCTCGGCGTCGCCCTGGGAAAGCTCACCCAGGAAGACCCGACGTTCAAGGTCTTCACCGATCCCGACACCGGCCAGACCATCATCAGCGGCATGGGCGAGCTGCACCTCGAGATCGTCGTCGATCGTCTGCTGCGTGAGTTCAACGTCGCGGCGAGTGTCGGCAAACCCCAGGTCGCCTACCGCGAGACGATTCGCAGAAAAGCGGAGGCGGAAGGCCGCTACATCCGACAGACCGGGGGCCGGGGCCAGTACGGGCACGTCTGGCTCGAGGTCTCGCCGAAGCCGGGTGTCAAGTTCGAGTTCGTGAACGACATCGTCGGCGGGACCATCCCCCGCGAGTACATTCCCGCGACGGAAAAGGGCGTGGCCGAGGCGATGGAGCAGGGTCCGCTCGCGAGCTACCCCATGGTCGACGTCAGCGTCCGCCTCTTCGACGGCTCGTACCACAACGTGGACAGCTCCGAGATGGCCTTCAAGATCGCGGGATCGATGGCGTTCAAGGAAGCGGTCCGCAACGCGGACCCGGTGCTCCTCGAGCCGATCATGCAGGTCGAAGCGGTCGTGCCCGAGGACTACACCGGTGAGGTGATCGCGGACCTCAACTCCCGGCGCGGACGAATCCAGGGAATGATGGCCCGTGGAAACGCCCAGGTGATTACCGCGCTGGTGCCTCTCGCGGAGATGTTCGGGTACGCGACCGACCTTCGGTCCGCCACCCAGGGGCGCGCGACCTACACCATGCACTTTCATCAATACGAAGAGGCACCGAAGAGCGTCGGCGAAGAGGTCGTGGCGAAGGTGACGGGAAGATGAGCTCGCTTTGCATCAGGCAGCGGGGCCGGGAGGACCCCAAAGCCTCCCCGCGCGAAGAGCGCGGGGAGCGAGCGCGCCGAGGAGGTCGCGCGAGCACTAATTGAAGACAGGAGACACTCATGTCGAAAGAGAAATTTGATCGAACGAAGCCGCACCTGAACGTGGGGACGATAGGACACGTGGACCACGGGAAGACGACGTTGACGGCGGCGATCACCAAGGTATTGGCGAAGACGGACAAGACGATCAATTTCCGGAGCTTCGATTCGATCGACAACGCGCCCGAGGAGAGGGAGCGAGGGATCACGATAGCGACGGCGCACGTGGAGTACGCGACGTCGAACCGACATTATGCGCACGTGGACTGCCCGGGTCACGCGGACTACGTGAAGAACATGATCACGGGAGCTGCGCAGATGGACGGAGCGATCCTGGTGGTTTCGGCGGCGGACGGGCCGATGCCGCAGACGCGGGAGCACATTCTGCTGGCGCGTCAGGTGGGAGTGCCGTACGTTGTGGTGTTCCTGAACAAGGTGGACATGGTGGACGACCCGGAGCTACTGGACCTTGTGGAGCTGGAGGTTCGGGAGCTTCTGTCGATGTACGAGTTCCCCGGGGACGACACGCCGATCATCCGGGGCTCTGCGCTGAAGGCCTTGAACGAGGACACGCCGGAGGCGGAGAAGTCGATCCACGAGCTGATGAAGGTGCTGGACGAGTACATCCCGCTTCCGAAGAGGGACGTGGACAAGGACTTCCTGATGCCGATCGAGGACGTGTTCTCGATCTCGGGCCGTGGAACGGTGGTGACGGGCCGAATCGAGCGGGGGATCGTGAAGGTATCGGAAGAGGTGGAGATCGTGGGATTCCGGGAGACGAGGAAGAAGGTCGTTACCGGAGTGGAGATGTTCAAGAAGCTGCTGGACGAAGGCCAGGCGGGCGACAACGTGGGAGTACTGCTGAGGGGAACGGAGAGGACGGACGTTGAGCGGGGGATGGTCCTGGCGAAGCCGGGGTCGATCACGCCGCACACGAAGTTCAAGGCGGAAGTGTACGTCCTGTCGAAGGAAGAGGGAGGGCGTCACACGCCGTTCTTCAACGGGTACCGTCCGCAGTTCTACTTCCGGACGACGGACGTGACGGGCTCGGCGAACCTTCCGGAGGGAGTGGAGATGGTGATGCCTGGGGACAACACGAACCTGACGATCACCCTGATCACGCCGATCGCGATGGAGAAAGGCCTGCGCTTCGCCATCCGCGAGGGCGGCCGCACCGTCGGCGCCGGCACCATCAGCGAAGTTCTGGAGTAACCCGCCTTCGCCGAGGCTACGGCGGGCAAGGCCGAAAGAAGCGAGAAAGTAGAAGAAAATGGCAGTCATCAGCGAAAAAATCCGGATCCGGCTCAAGGCCTATGACTACCGGATCCTGGATCAGTCCACTCACGAGATCGTGGAGACGGCGAAACGGACGGGCGCGCGGATTGCGGGACCCATCCCGCTTCCCACCGTCAAGAACAAGTGGACGGTCCTGCGCTCGCCTCACGTGGACAAGAAGTCGCGGGAGCAGTTCGAGATCCGCACTCACAAGCGCCTCCTGGACATCTTCGAGCCCACGCCCCAGACGGTCGACGCGCTCATGCGGCTCGATCTTCCCGCGGGTGTGGACGTCGAGATCAAGGCGTTCGGCAAGGAGCATTCGAAGTAAATCGCCGGGTCGAGAATGGACAAGATCATGACTGGGATCATCGGTAGGAAGCTGGGCATGACCCAGAGGTTCGCGGAGGACGGCTCGGTCGTTCCCGTGACCGTGCTCAAGGCGGGCCCCTGCGTCGTGGTGCAGCGAAAAACCAAGGCAACCGACGGCTACGACGCGATCCAGGTGGGACTGGTGGAGCCGGGGCGGCGAACGAGGGCCAGCAAGCCCCAGGAGGGCCACTTCAAGAAGTCCGGCTCGGCGCCCTGCCGGGTGCTGCGCGAGTTCGGCCTCGGGAGCGGACCAGGTGAGCCGAGTGAGGACGAGCCCAAGGTCGGCGACTCGATCAAGGTGAGCCTCTTCAGCAAGTCCGAGAAGGTGAACGTGAGCGGCGTGAGCAAGGGCAAGGGCTTCGCCGGTGTCGTGAAGCGGCATCATTTCCGCGGAGGGCGGGCCACCCACGGCTCGATGTTCCATCGGGCTCCGGGCTCGATCGGCGCCTCGGCGTTTCCCTCGCGAGTTCTTCCCGGCATGCGCGCCGCCGGGCATATGGGCCAGGACAACGTGACGGCGAAGAACCTCGAGGTGGTGGAAGTGATCGAGGAGCAGGATCTGCTCCTGGTGAAGGGCGCGGTGCCCGGGGCCAACGGAACCTACGTCGAGATCGTGAAATGCCGGGAGCGCGTCAAGAAACCCGGTAAACCGAGTAAGTAAGGTCACAGGAGTCAAGGATGCCAAGCGTTCCTCTGGTAGACGTCGCCTCCGGATCACGCGGCGAGAAAACGCTCGACGAGAGCGTGTTCGGCGTGTCCCCGAACCGGCACCTGCTGTACGAGGCGGTGAAGCACTATCGCGCCGGACTCCACCGCGGGACCCACGCCACCAAGAATCGGGCGTTGGTCTCGGGCGGTGGCAAGAAGCCCTGGCGCCAGAAGGGCACCGGCCGGGCGCGCGTCGGCTCGTCGCGAAACCCGCTCTGGAGGAAGGGCGGGACGGTGTTCGGTCCCGAGCCGCGCGACTACGGATACAAGCTGAACGGCAAAGTCCAGCGGGGAGCGCTCCGCTCCGCGCTGTCGCTCCGGGTCAAGGAGGACGCGGTGACCGTGGTTCAAGGCCTCGGTCCCGACAAGCCGAGCACCAAGGCGCTGAAGGGAAAGCTCGACGATCTGGGCGTGCTCTCCGGCAAGGTCCTGCTGGTCGAGGTGAGGCCCTCCGAGGCCCTCAGCCTTTCGGCCCGCAACCTGCCCAGCGTCGAGGTTCGATCGGTCGCGGGACTCCACGCCTACGACGTTCTCGCGGCGAAGAGGATCGTGCTGTCCGAGGAGGCCGCGGCCCAGCTTACCGAGAGGCTTTCGCGATGAAGATGCACGACGTGATCTACGGTCCGCTGATCACCGAGAAGGCGGCGATGTCGAAGGACGACCACCGCACATTGAGCTTCAAGGTCTCCTCGAGCGCGAACAAGACGGAGATCAAGAAGGCGGTCGAGAAGCTGTTCGGAGTCAAGGTGAGCGCCGTCCGGACCGCGAGCGTAGGGGGAAAGCTCAAGCGCTACGGGCGGTTCGAGGGGCGAAGGCCCGACTGGAAGAAGGCTTTCGTGACCCTGCGTGAAGGCGAGAAGATGATCGAGTTCTTCGAGGGAGTCTGATACACCGATGCCACTCAAGAAGTACAGCCCCACGTCGCCGGGCCGGCGGTTTTTCACCGTCCAGAGCTTCGAGGAGCTCACGGAGACGAGGCCTCTCAAGTCCCTTACCGAGCCCAAGCACGAGCGGGGAGGGAGAAACCACAACGGCCGCATCACCGTGCGTTTTCGGGGGGGCGGCCACAAACAGCGGTACCGCATCATCGACTTCAAGCGGCCGAAGCTCGAAGTGCCGGGGAAGGTCGCGGCGATCGAGTACGACCCCAACCGCTCGGCGCGCATCGCCCGGATTCACTACGCCGACGGAGAGAAGAATTACATCCTCCACCCCGTGGGCTTGAAAGTGGGCGATACGGTGATCGCGAGCAACGTCGCGGACATTCTGCCGGGCAACTGCCTGCAGCTCGAGTTCATTCCCCTGGGTACCACGGTGCACAACATCGAGCTCAAGCCGGGGAAAGGCGGCCAGATGGCGCGAAGCGCCGGCGCGGGGGCGCAGGTCGTAGCCAAGGAAGGACAGTACACCACGCTCAAGCTTCCGTCGGGCGAGGTCCGTATCGTTCACAAGCGGTGCCGGGCGACGGTGGGGCAGGTGGGGAACCTGGAGCACGAGAACATCTCCATCGGGAAGGCAGGGCGGAAGCGCTGGATGGGGCGGAGACCCCATAACCGCGGTGTCTCGATGAATCCCGTCGATCATCCGCACGGCGGAGGAGAAGGGCGCACTTCGGGAGGGCGGCACCCGGTGAGCCCCTGGGGCGTTCCCACCAAGGGATACAAGACTCGCAACAACAAGCGGACCGACGAGTTCATCGTGCGCCGCCGCGGCAAGAACCGAGGTTAGAGCATGTCCAGATCGCTGAAGAAGGGGCCCTTCGTCGACGACAGCCTCCTGAAGAAAATCGAGGCGATGAACGATGGGGGCGACAAGAAAGTGGTGAAGACCTGGTCGCGCCGATCGACGGTGATTCCGGAGATGGTGGGGCATACCCTCGCCGTGCACAACGGGAAGAAGTTCATTCCGGTATACGTGACCGAGAACATGGTGGGTCACAAGCTCGGCGAGTTCTCGCCGACCCGGACGTTCCGCGGCCACACTACCAAGACCGGAAAAGAAGCGAAGATGGCGGCGGCCGCAGCGCCGGCCAAGTGAGGATGAGGGGGAGCTTGCGAGGACCTGTGGAGCGAGACCGGGCCCGGCCGCCTTCGCGGCGCTTCGGCTCGCACTAGAGAGGATTGCAGATGGTAGAAGCAAAGGCGACCGCCAAGTACGTTCGGGGATCGTCGCAGAAGGCGCGCCTGGTCATCGATCTCATTCGGGGAAAACGGGCGGCGGAAGCTCTCGCGATCCTCCAGAACACCAACAAGCGGGCCTGCGGTCCGCTGGAGAAGGTGCTGCGCTCGGCCATCGCCAACGCCCAGCAGAAGGCGGTGGAACAGGCGAAGCGCATCGACGAGGACGATCTGGTGGTATCGGCGGCCTACGCCAACCCCGGGCCCTCGCTCAAGCGAATCCGGCCGGCGCCCATGGGCCGCGCCTACCGCGTGGTGCACCGCACGACGCATCTGACGGTCCAGGTTTCGGAGAAAGAAGAGGATTAGAGATGGGACAGAAAGTCCACCCCTTCGGGTTCCGCCTCGGCTACAACAAGACCTGGCGCTCGCGCTGGTACGCCGAGAAGGACTACGCGAAGCTGTTGCACGAGGACTTGAGGCTGAAAGTACAGCTCAAGCGGCGGTTCTCCCACGCGGGCGTCTCCCGGGTCGAGATCGAGCGGGCGGCGAACAAGCTGAAGATCAACATCCACACTTCGCGCCCGGGGATCATCATCGGCCGCAAGGGGACCGAGGTCGACAAGCTCAAGCAGGAGATCCAGGCCAAGACGCAGCGCGAGGTCTACATCAACATCATCGAAGTCGCGAAGCCGGAGCTCGATGCCCAGCTGGTGGCGGAGTCGATCGCGCTCCAGCTCGAGAAGCGAATCGCCTTCCGCCGCGCGATGCGGAAGGCCGTCGACTCCACGCTCCGCTTCGGCGCCAAGGGCATCCGGGTGCGCTGCGCCGGACGTCTGAACGGGGCGGAGATCGCGCGCTCGGAATGGTACCTCCTGGGACAGCTTCCGCTGCACACCCTCAGGGCCGACATCGACTACGGGTTCGCCGAGGCCTTCACCACCTATGGACAGATCGGGGTGAAGTGCTGGATCTACAAGGGGGAATCGATCCCGCTCGGTCCTTCGGCCCGCGCAGAGGCGCCGGCGCCGCCGCGTTCCCGCGCGCCGCGCAAAGTGGAGTAGTTCGTCATGCTGCAACCGAAGAAAGTCAAGTTCCGAAAGCAGCAGCGGGGCCGCATGAAGGGCAAGGCCTGGAAAGGCCATACCGTCGCTTTCGGAGACTACGGGCTCAAGGTGCTCGAGCCCGGCTGGATCACGGATCGACAGATCGAGGCGGCCCGCGTCGCCATTACCCGCTTCGTGAAGCGCAGCGGGCGCGTCTGGATCCGGGTGTTTCCCGACAAACCGGTGACCAAGAAGCCCCAGGAAACTCGAATGGGAAAGGGCAAAGGCGCTCCCGAGGGCTGGGTCGCGGTGGTGAAGCCCGGGCGGGTGCTGTACGAGATGGAAGGGGTCACGGCCGACGTGGCCAAAGAGGCGATGCGGCTCGCGGGACACAAGCTCGGGATCAAGACCAAGTTCGTGACCCGGTTCGAGGAGGCGGAGCGGTGAAAGTCGAGAAAATCCGAGAGCTCAAGAACGAGGAGCTCGAGACCCGGGTGGAGGAGCTCGAGGAGGAGATCTTCCGCGCCCGGATCCAGAAAGAGACCGGACAGCTCGATCAGATGGGCAAGGTCCGCAACCTGCGACGCGATCTCGCGAAGGTCAAGACGGTCCTACGCGAGCGCCAGGCGAGTTGACCCAGTTGAGGATCCATAAGTCTGGATCGAGAGGTAGGAAATGGCGAAGGTAACGAAGGTCGGCATAGTCACCAGCAACAAGATGAACAAGTCCGCGGTGGTCGCGGTCGAGAGGCTGGTTCGCCATCCGCTCTACAAGCGGGCGTTCAAGAAGACCTCGACGTTCATGATTCACGACGAGGAGAACCGCTGCAAGATCGGCGATCGGGTGCGCATCGTCGAATGCCGGCCGCTGTCCAAGAACAAACGATGGCGGCTGGTGGAGATTCTCCGGTCGTCCCAGGTCGAGCCGGAATCTCCCGCGCGACACCGCGGGCCCGGCCTGAACGGGGAAAACCACGAAACCAGCTGGGGATTGAAACCATGATTCAGATGCGAACGATTCTCGAGGTGACGGACAACTCCGGCGCCAAGAAGATATCCTGCATCCATCCGCGGGGCGGTGGTGTGGGAAAGATCGGCCACCTGGGGGACGTCATCACCGCTTCGGTGAAAGAAGCGACTCCCGAGAGCGCCATCAAGAAGGGCTCGGTGGTGAAGGCGGTGATCGTCCGCACCCGCAAAGAGCACCGCCGCAAGGACGGGACCTACATCCGCTTCGACAACAACGCCGCGGTGCTCATCAACGACCAGAACGAGCCCCTGGGAACGCGCGTCTTCGGACCGGTCGCTCGCGAGCTTCGGGAGAAGAAGTTCATGAAGATCGTGTCGCTGGCGCCTGAGGTGCTGTAATCGTGTCAATCCGACTTCACATTCGCAAGAACGACCAGGTCGAAGTTCGTTCGGGGAAGGACCGGGGCAAGCGCGGGAGGGTGCTGCGCATCATGCCCGCGCGCTCGCGCGCCATCGTCGAGCGCATCAACATGCTGAAGCGGCACACCCGGCCGAATCCCCAGCGCAACATCAAGGGCGGGGTAGTCGAGCGCGAGGCTTCGCTCCACGTTTCGAAGCTTTCGATCGTCTGCCCCGAGTGCAACAAACCCACCCGGGTCCGCCACAAGACGTTGTCGGACGGGAGAAAAGTGCGCACCTGCGCCGCCTGCGACGGAGTGATCGACAAATGAGCCGTCTGGAAAAGCAGTATCACGAGACCATCCGTCCCCAGCTGATGAAGGATCTCGAGATCGAGAACGTATGGGCCGTTCCCCGCATGAAGAAGGTCGTGGTCAACGTGGGTGTCGGGGAGGCGTCCCAGAACATCAAGCTCCTCGACGCCGCTATGGAGGAGCTCGCGGCGATCACCGGACAACGGCCGGTGATGCGTCGGGCGCGGAAGTCCATCGCCGCCTTCAAGCTTCGCGAGGGGCAGCCGGTGGGCGCCACCGTGACCTTGCGCGGCAAGCGCATGTGGGAGTTCATCGATCGTCTGGTGAACGTGGCTCTTCCCCGCGTCCGCGATTTCCGCGGGGTTCCCACCAAGGCGTTCGACGGCCGGGGAAACTACACCATGGGTCTCGAGGATCAGCTCATTTTTCCGGAGATCGATTATTCCCGGGTAAGCCAGAGCCGGGGGATGAACATTACTTTCGTGACCACTTCGCGGAACGATCAGGGGGCCCGACGGCTTCTCGAGCTCCTGGGCCTGCCGTTCCGCCGCAACTAGATTCGACTGGGAGGCAAAACCATTGGCAAGCAAATCCGCCATCGCCAAGACGCTGCGCAAACCGAAGTTCAAGGTTCGGGTGAAGAGCCGCTGCAACAGCTGCGGACGGCCGCGGGCGTTTCTGAGGAAGTTCAAGCTGTGCCGGCTTTGCTTCCGGAAGCTCGCCCTCGCGGGGGACATCCCCGGGCTGATGAAGTCGAGCTGGTGAGGAGAAGGGGAACAACAAGATGACTAGCGATCCCATCGCCGACATGCTGACGCGCATCCGGAACAGCATGATGGCGCGACACGAGAAAGTCGACGTCCCGGCGTCCAAGCTGAAGGCGGAAGTCGCGCGGATCCTGAAGGAAGAGGGCTATATCGACGGCTACAAGACGATCGAGGAAGGGCCCCAGGGCGTTCTGCGGCTCATGCTTCGCAGGACGACGGACGGAACCCGGGTGATTCAGGGCATCCAACGGGTGTCGAAGCCCGGCAGGCGCATCTACGTGAACAAGGGCCAGATCCCGCGGGTCCAGGGCGGCCTCGGCATCAATATTATTTCTACCTCGAGAGGACTGATGACCGGGCGGCAGGCGATCCGCGAAGGCGTCGGCGGCGAGATCCTGGCAAACGTCTGGTAGGGAACGAGGCGGGATAACCATGTCGAGAGTAGGCGGAAAAGCGATCGTGGTCCCGAGCGGGGTCAAGGTGAAGCTCGGCGCCGATCGAATCGAGGTCGAAGGACCCAAGGGAAAGCTCGTGACCCAGCTTCCCCGCGGGATCAAGCTCGAGCAGGCGGACGGGAGCCTGAAGGCGGTTCGCGAGCAGGAGTCGAAGGCGCTGAAGCCGTTCTGGGGACTCGCCCGAAGCCTGGTCGCGAACGCGGTCAAGGGGGTCTCCACCGGATTCACCAAGGAGCTCGACATCGTGGGCATCGGGTACCGCGCTGCCGTCGAAGGACGGAAGGTGACGTTCGCCCTCGGGTACTCGCATCCCGTCGAGTTCCCGATCCCCGATGGAATCGACATCAAGGTGGACAAGAACACCCATGTCACCGTCTCCGGAGCGGACAAGCAGCTCGTGGGCCAGGTGGCGGCCAACATCCGCGGCCTCCGGGTGCCCGACCCCTACAAGCAGAAAGGCATCCGATACACCGGCGAGCAACTGAAGAAGAAGGCGGGGAAGACCGGGGCGACCTAAGTCTCCGCGGGAGCGAACTTATGAAGATTCACACCAAGACCGAGGCGAGGGGCCGGATTCACCTTCGCATCCGGAAGAAAGTCGTGGGGACCGAGGCGAGGCCGAGGCTCGCCGTCTTTCGCAGCCTGAAGCACATCTACGCTCAGGTCATCGACGACGGCAGCGGCCGCACGATGGCCGCCGCCTCCAGTCGGGAAAAAGGCCAGGCGGGCGGAGGAAAGATAGAGGGCGCCGTCGGAGTGGGGAAGCTCATCGCCGGCCGGTGCAAGGAAAAAGGCATCGAATCCGTGGTCTTCGATCGCGGAGGATTCAAGTACCACGGTCGAATCAAGGCGCTGGCCGACGCCGCCCGCGAAGCGGGATTGAAGTTCTGAACCCGTAGGAGCGAGAAATTAACTATATGGTGCGAGCAAAAATCGACGCTTCCGCGCTCGAGCTCAAGGATCAGGTGGTTAGCATCAATCGTGTCACCAAGGTCGTCAAGGGCGGAAAAAACCTTTCGTTCAGCGCTCTGGTGGTGGTCGGCGACGGTCGGGGGACGGTCGGCTACGGCCTGGGGAAAGCGAAGGAAGTTCCCTCGGCGATCCGGAAGGCGATCGAGATCGCGAAGAAGGGCCTCATCCGCGTCCCCCTTTCCGGCGTCACCATTCCCCATCAGGTAACGGGAGTCTACGGCGCGGGCCGCGTGCTCCTGAAGCCCGCGACCGAGGGCACGGGGGTCATCGCCGGAGGCGCGGTGCGCGCGGTGGTGGAAGCGGCGGGGATCAAGGACATCCTCACCAAGTCACTCGGAAGCGGAAATCCCCAGAACGTGGTGAAGGCCACGATCGCGGGGCTCATGGAGCTTCGGAGCCCCGAGTCGGTGGCCAAGATGCGGGGCAAGGAACTCGCGGAGGTCACGGGGTAGCCCATGCCGGAACAGGATGCCAAGAAGAGCCCCAAGGCGGCCAAGGGCGGCAAGGAAAAGTCGGCCGCGAAAAAGACCGGCGTCCGGATCAAGCTCGTCCGCAGCGTCATCGGGACCACGCGCTACCAGCGCGCGGTAGTGATGGGGCTCGGGCTCCGGCGCATTAACCACACCGTGGAACGGGAGGACACTCCCGAGGTCCGTGGAATGATCGACAAGGTCAGTCACCTCGTCCAGATCGTAGAGGCGTGAGGCAATCGTCATCATGAGTCTCGATTCACTGAAACCCGCGAAAGGCTCGATCAAGGCCAAGTATCGCGTTGGGCGCGGCCCCGGCTCCGGAAACGGAAAGACGGCGGGCCGCGGCCACAAGGGGGCGAAATCCCGCTCGGGCTACTCCCGCAGACGGGGCTTCGAGGGCGGGCAGATGCCCCTCATCCGGCGCCTTCCCAAGCGAGGCTTCACCAACATCTTCGACAAGGAAGTGGCGACGGTGAACGTCTCCGATCTCGACCGCTTCCCCGAGGGCACGGTCGTGACCCCGGCGCTCCTCGTCCAGGCCCGAGTGCTGCGCAAGAAGCACCAGACGGTGAAGATCCTTGGAAGCGGCGAGCTCACGAAAAAGCTCGTGGTGGAGGCCCATCAGTTCAGCGCCGGCGCCAAGGCGAAGATCGAGGCCGCCGGTGGCAAAACCGAGGAGCTCAAAGGGTGATCGAGAGCCTCAAGAACATCTTCCGCGTTCCCGACCTCAGGAATCGACTGCTGTTCACTCTGGGGATGCTCGCCGTCTACCGGCTGGGAAACCACATTCCCACGCCCGGGGTAGACGCCCGAGCGCTCACCGAGTTCTTCGAGCAGAATCGCGGTACCTGGTTCGGGTTCGTGGATATGTTCTCGGGGGGGAACCTCTCGCGGGTGACGGTGTTCGCGCTCGGGATCATGCCCTACATCTCGGCATCGATCATCCTGCAGCTGCTCACCGTGGTCTGGCCCTACCTGGAAAAGCTCTCGAAAGAGGGAGAGCTCGGGCGCAAGAAGATCACCCAGTACACCCGCTACGGGACGGTGCTCCTGAGCGTGGTCCAGTCCGCTGGGATCGCGGCGTTCCTGCAGAAGACCGAGCTCACCGGAGGCTTGACGCTGGTCGCGAACCCCGGGTTCGGCTTCACCTTGATGACCATCTTGACCCTCACCGCGGGCACGGTCTTCATCATGTGGCTCGGCGAGCAGATTACGGAGCGCGGCATCGGAAACGGGATGTCGCTTCTCATCTTCGCCGGGATCGTCGTGGGATTTCCCCGGGGGATGGTGGCGACCCTCAGGAACATCTCGACGGGCGAGCAGACGGTCTTCGGAGTGCTGCTGCTCCTGATGTTCATGATCGTGGTCGTGGGGGTGATTGTCTACGTCGAGCGGGCGCAGCGGAGGATTCCCGTCCAGTACGCCAAGCGGGTCGTGGGAAGGCGCACGTTCCAGGGGCAGCAGACGCACCTGCCGCTGAAGGTCAATACCAGCGGGGTCATCCCGGTGATCTTCGCGAGCTCCATCATCGCCCTCCCTCAGACGTTCGCCTCGATGTTTCCCGGAAGCCCTTGGATGTCCAACGTGGCCCAGCAGCTCGCCTGGGGGATGCCGCTCTATACCCTCCTCTACGTCGCGGGGATCATCTTCTTCTGTTATTTCTATACGGCCATCATCTTCAATCCCGACGACGTCGCCGACAACATGCGGAAGTACGGGGGCTACGTCCCCGGCATCCGCCCGGGAAAGCGCACGGCGGAGTACATCGACAGCATCCTCACCCGGCTGACCTTCCTCGGCGCGCTCTACCTAGCGGCGGTCTCGGTGCTCCCGGAGTTCATGATCGCGGGCTTCCGGGTGGCGCCGATTCCCGTCATCGGTCCCTGGCTCGATTCCATCCTCCCCACGTGGATCACCAGCGGCCTCGGCGTGACGTTCTACTTCGGCGGGACCTCGCTCCTGATCGTGGTCGGGGTCGCCATGGACACCGTCCAGCAGATCGAAAGCCAGCTCATCATGCGGCACTACGACGGATTCATGAAGCGGGGACGCATCCGGGGAAGGCGCGGATAAGAGGCCCGATGGTGAGACTCATCCTGCTGGGACCGCCGGGGGCGGGAAAGGGCACGCAGGCGCAGAAGCTCGCGGCGGAGCTCGGGATCCCGCATATCTCGACGGGCGTGATCCTGCGGGAGGCGGGGGAGAAGGGAACGGAGCTCGGCAGGAAGGCCAAGGCGATCATGGACGCCGGACAACTGGTGGGCGACGACATCATGCTTGGCATCATCCGGGACCGTCTCCAGGCGCCGGATTGCGCGAAGGGCTACATCCTCGACGGCTTTCCCCGCACCATTCCCCAGGCGAAGGCCCTCGACGAGCTCCTTTCGCAGAAAGCCGGGCCTCCGGTGGTGATAGCCAACCTCGCGCTCGACGAGGAGGAGCTCCGACGGCGCATCGCGGGGCGGAGGAGCGAAGTGACCCGGTCCGATGACGCCGAGGAGACGGTTTTGAGCCGGTTCCAGGTGTATCAGGAGAAAACCCGGCCGCTTCTGGACTATTATGGGCATCGTGTGCGGCCCATCGACGGCAAGGGCAGCGTCCCGGAAATCTTTCGGCGTCTGACCGATCTATTGAAGGTGGCTGCGGGCCGAAGCCGGGAGGCGTCGTGATCCGGCGGCGGGACGATCGCGAGCTCGAAAAGATGCACCAGGCGAACGCCATCGTGCTTTCGACCCTGGAAGTCTTGAGGGCGGCCCTCGAGCCCGGGATCACCACGGCGGAGCTCGATCTCATCGCCGCCCGGGAGATCGCGCGCGAGGGGGCGACGCCGGCATTCAAGGGGTACCGGGGTTATCCCGCGAGCCTTTGCGTATCGGTGAACGACGAAGTGGTGCACGGTATTCCCTCGTCGAGGCGAAAGCTCGCAGAAGGGGACATCGTCAGTCTGGACCTGGGAGCGGTGGTGGACGGCTACTTCGGAGACAACGCCATCACCGCCGGGGTCGGGGAGATATCGAAAGAGTTGACGAAGCTCCTGGAGGTCGCGGAGGCGGCGATGTACCGGGGAATCGAGAGGGCGATGCCGGGGAACCGGATTTCCGACATCGGTTTCGCGGTCTCGACCTACGTCGAGCGGCACGGCTTCTCGGTAGTACGCGAGTTCGTCGGACACGGCATCGGAAGGGCGCTCCACGAGGACCCGCCGGTTCCGAACTTCGTCCAGGCGGGCCGCGACCCCAGGCTCTCGGCCGGAATGTGCCTCGCGATCGAGCCGATGGTGAACGAAGGCGGTCGGCACGTGAAGACTCTCGCCGATCGGTGGACGGTAGTGACGATGGACGGAAGCCGTTCCGCTCATTTCGAGCGGTCGGTGGCGATAACGGACTCCGGTCCCTGGATCCTGTCGGAGCCCCGGGCGGTATTCGAAGGGGTGAAGATTGTCTAAAGAAGACGCGATCGAGGTCACGGCGACGGTGGTCGAGCCGCTTCCGAACGCGATGTTCAAAGTGGAGCTCGACAACAAGCACAAGGTTCTCGCCCACGTGTCGGGAAAGATGCGCAAACACTTCATCCGCATCCTGCCGGGCGACAAGGTCCTGGTGGAGCTTTCGCCCTACGACCTTACGCGGGGTCGCATCGTCTATCGCTACAAGTAAGCGCACGAAAGGTTTCGAGAAATGAAAGTCAGATCATCGGTAAAGAAGATTTGCACCAAGTGCAAGATCATCAAGCGCGAGGGCGTCGTGCGGGTGATCTGCGTCATCACCAAGCACAAGCAGAGACAGGGATAGCCACCTAGGAAAGTCAGGAGAAATCATGGCACGTATCGCCGGAGTGGATCTGCCGCGGGAGAAGCGGGTGGAGATCGGCCTCACCTACATTTTTGGAATCGGGCGCAACCGCTCCAACTCCATTCTGGGGAAGGCGGGAGTCGGCGCCGACACCCGGGTGAAGGACTTGACCGAGGAGCAGGTGAGCCAGATCAGCAAGGTCATCGACGCCGAGGGCGGCGTCGAAGGAGATCTCCGTAAGGAGATCTCGATGAACATCAAGCGGCTGATGGACATCGGCTGCTATCGGGGGCTCCGGCATCGCCGCGGGCTTCCGGTTCGAGGCCAGAGGACCCATACCAATTCCCGGACGCGCAAGGGCCCGCGCAAGGGAACGATGAAGAAGTCGAGGTAAGCGTAGAGATGGCGAAGAAAGCAGCCAAGGAAGAAAAGAAGGGCAAGCGCAAGACCTTCAAGAAGAAGGAAAAGCGCACACTCCTCGCGGGAGTGGCCCACGTTCAGGCGACGTTCAACAACACGACCGTCACCATCACCGACCAGGAAGGGAACGTCGTCAGCTGGGCGAGCGCCGGGGGCCAGGGGTTCAAGGGCTCCCGCAAGGGAACGCCGTTCGCCGCCCAGCAGGCGGCGACGATGGCAGCCCAGGCCGCGAGAGCCCTCGGCTGCAAGAGCCTCGACGTTCGGGTGAAAGGCCCGGGCTCCGGCCGGGAGTCTGCCATCCGGGCGCTGCAGGCGGCGGGGATTCAAGTGAAGTCCATCCGCGACGTCACCCCGATTCCGCACAACGGCTGCCGGCCGCCGAAACGGCGCCGAGTCTAGGAGAGGAACATTGGCAAGATATCGAGGTCCAGTTTGCCGGCTGTGCCGGCGCGAAGGGATGAAGCTCTTCCTGAAGGGAGAGCGCTGCTTCGGGCCCAAGTGCGCCATCGAGAAGAGAAACTTCGCTCCCGGGGCGCACGGGAAGACCCGCAGGGCTCGCATCCAGGGTTACGGTCTGCAGCTCCGGGAAAAGCAGAAAGTGAAGCGGACCTACGGTCTTCTGGAGAAGCAGTTCCGGCTCTACTTCGAGCGCGCGGAGCGCACTCGCGGAATCACCGGCGAGATTCTCCTCCAGTCCCTGGAGCGGCGGCTCGACAACGCCATCTACCGTCTGGGGTTCGCGACCTCGCGGGCCTCGGCGCGGCTCCTGGTGCGCCACGGGCACGTCCGCGTCGGCGAGCACCGCGTCAACATCCCCTCGTACTCGGTTCGCGAGGGCGAGGTGATCACCATCAGTCCGAAGTACGCCGCGAACGAGAAATTCCAGCATTCGAGCGAGGTCGCGAAGAGCCGGGGCATTCCCAAGTGGCTCGAGCTCGGCCCCGAGGGAACCTCGGGCCGCGTGGTCTCGCTCCCGGCGCGCGACGATCTCGAGCTGCAATTCCAGGAGCAGCTCATCGTCGAGCTTTATTCGAAGTAAGTTTTCAGGAGGTTTTTCGCAAACATGCTGTGGACAGGATTTCAGAAGCCAAAGCGGCTCGAGGTCGAGCGATCGACCCTGACCAGCCACTACGGAAGATTTCACGCCCAGCCCTTCGAGCGGGGTTTCGGAACCACCATCGGTAACTCTCTCCGTCGCGTACTGCTCTCCTCGATCGAGGGCGCGGCCATCACCGCGGTCAAGATCGAAGGAGTGCTCCACGAGTTCTCCCCGATTGCCGGGGCGCTCGAGGACACGACGGAAATCATCCTCAACCTGAAGCGGATCCCCTTCAAGATCCACTCCGGGGGTCCCCAGACGGTCATGCTCCACGCGGAGCGCGAGGGCGCCGTGAAATCCGGCGACATCGAGCTTCCGGCCGACGTGGAGATTCTCGACAAGGACGTTCACATCGCCACCCTCTCGAGCTCGGGTAAGCTCGACATCGAGATGAGGCTCAAAGAGGCGCGCGGCTACGTCTCGGCGGACAAGAACTTCGACGAGGACCTCACCATCGGCTACATCCCCCTCGACTCGGTTCACTCGCCCATCAAGAAGGTCAACTACGTCGTGGAAGCGGCGCGCGTGGGCCAGGCGACGGACTACGACAAGCTCACCGTCGACGTCTGGACCAACGGCTGCGTCACTCCCCAGGACGCGGTGGGCACGGCGGCGAAGCTCCTCAAGGACCACCTCACGATCTTCGTGAACGTGGAAGACGAGGGGGCCCTGGACGAGGGCGGGGTCGAGATCCAGCGCGACGCGCTCGCGGAGCACTTGAACCGCAGCGTCGACGAGCTCGAGCTCTCCGTCCGTTCCTACAACTGTCTGAAGAACGCCGACATCAAGACCATCGGCGAGCTCATCCAGAAGACGGAAGCCGAGATGCTCAAGACCAAGAACTTCGGCCGGAAGTCCCTGAACGAGATCAAGGAGATCCTGGGCAACATGGGTCTCTCGCTGGGGATGAGAGTCGAGCAATGAGACACCGATCCGCTCATCGCAAGCTGGGGCGGACGACCGAGCACCGGATCTCGCTCCTGCGGAATCTGGCTGCCTCGCTCATCTCCCATGGGCGGATCCGCACCACGGAAGCCAAGGCAAAAGAGCTGCGGCCGTTCGTGGAGAAGCTGGTGACGCTCGGAAAGCGCGATTCGCTCCACGCGCGGAGGCACGCGCTCTCGATCCTCCCGCGAAGGGACGTGGTGACGAAGCTCTTCGGCGACGTCTCCCCGCGCTTCTCCGAGCGGCCGGGCGGCTACACCCGGATCCTGAAGCTCGCTCACCGGCAGGGCGACGGCGCTTCCATGGCTTTCATCGAGTTCGTGGACTACAAGTTCGAGGGTGCCGCCGCCGGCGCCCCCGGCAAGGCTGACAAGCCCACTAAGGACGCCAAGAAGAAGCCGGAGAAGGAAGCCAAGGAAGCCAAGGCGAAGGCCGAAGAGCCCGAGGCCGACGCCCCGAAAGCCAAGGCGAAGAAGGCCGCCGCGGCCAGGAAGAAGCCTGAGCAGAAGGCCAAGAAAACCAAGAAGGCGAAAGAAGAAGAGTAGCCGCTACTCGGCCCGCAGTGCCTCCGCGGGATCGGTCGCGGCCGCGCGCCTCGCGGGAACGAGCGCGGCGGCGATGGTTACCGCGGAAAGGAACAGAACCGCGAGGATCCACGTGAGCGGGTCGGATGCGCTCACGTCGAAGAGGAAGGCTTCGAGAAGGCGGGCTACCGCGAGGCTTCCCAGTACCCCGACGAGGGCTCCGATCGCCACCAGGACCGCCCCCTGCTCCATCACCAGACGCAGGACCGACGTCCGGTCCGCGCCGAGCGCCATGCGGACGCCGATCTCCCGGCGGCGCGAGGCGGCCCACTGGGCGACGACGCCATAGATGCCGAGCCCCGCGAGCCCGAGGGCGAGAGCGGCGAAGGACGCGACCAAAAGGACCCGAAAGCGCGGCGCGGTCACGTTGTCGGCGAGGATGTCGTCCATGCGCCGGATATCGGCGAGGGGAATCTCCGGGTCGATCTCCGAGACCGCGGCGCGGATCGAGGGCACGGCGCTCATGGGTTCGGAACGGGTTCGAACCAGGAGCGCCAGCGTGGGGTAGGCATACCGGAGGGGCAGGAGTGGCCGGAACATCGCCTCCTCCTCCCCGAGATCGAGCTCCACGAGGCGCGAGGTCTCGACTACTCCGACGATCTCGAGCCACGGACGGTCCGAGATGACCCCTCCGAACTTGATCCGGCGCCCCACGGCATCGCCACCGGGCCAGGCGCGCTCCGCGAGCCGGCGATTGACGAGCGCCACGTCGCGATGCTCGACTTCTTGGAAACCTCGTCCCGCGACGAGAGGAATCCCCGCGGCAGGGAAGAACCCGCGCGAGACGGAAAGGACGAGCGGCCATCGGTTCCTCTCCCGGGTGGTTCCCCCGAGGTCCTCGGTCGTCATCTGCGCTCTCGAGGCAGTCCCCGTCAGCAAGGTCCATCCCGCGACTCCGACGGAGCCGACGTCGGGCAACGCCTGGAGCCTCTCGACGAGCGATTGGAGAGCCGCGTCGCGGTGGGAAGGCTCCGGGTAGCGATCCCGCGGGAAGGAAACGTCGAGAGTGAGAAGGCCCTTGGGCTCGAACCCCACCTCGACCGACAGCAATCGGACGAGACTCCGGGTCAGGAGGCCGCATCCAATGGTCAGCATGAGTGCCGCCGCGAGCTGGCCGACGGTGAGAGCGGCACGGAGCCGGCTCGAACCCCTCAACGTCGATCGGTTCGGTGCGGCGCGCGAGAAAACCAGAGCGGGAAAGACGCCGGCGGTGAGGCCTGAGACGACGGCGATGCCGACGCCGAGAGAAAGCATGGCCCCATCCACCGCGACGTCCGACGAGCGGGGGAGCCCCGAAGGGGCGAGCGCGAGGAACAGGGAAGTCGCCCATCGCGCGATCGCAAGCCCCAGTACGCCTCCCATGAACGCCACCAGGAGGCTCTCGGTGAGAAGCAGGCGCGCGATCTGAGTTCGCATCGCTCCCATCGCCCGGCGCACCGCGATCTCCCGCTCCCGGGGAATGCCCCGGGCGAGGAGCAATCCCGTGAAGTTAGCGCAGGCGATGAGGAGCGCGAGCGCGACCGCGCCCTGGAGCATCCAGATCGTCGGCGCCACCTCGCCCACGATCTCCGTCCGCAGGTCGGTCACGTCGAGGTACCACCCCTTCACCGGCCAGTCGTGCTCCACCTCCAGACGCCGCGCGATCGCATCCACGTCCGCCCGGGCCGTCTCGAGAGCGACTCCGGCTGCGAGCCGCGCGAACACCTGAATCGAAGGGCCCTCCGGGTCCCTCAAGACCGCTGGGCTCATCGGCAGCAGAAGATCTGCCTTCCGGATCGGGATCTCGACTCCTGGGGGAAGGACTCCGACGATCGTCGAGACCCCGCCGTCGTGAGAGAGCGCCGAGCCGATGACGTCCGGGGAGCCCCCGAAACGGCTCATCCAGAGTCGATGGGTCAGGATCGCGCTTCCCTCGGTCTCCTCCGGAAGAAAAACCCGGCCCGACGTGGCTTCGATGCCGAGGAGGGGCAGGAGGTCGGGGAGGACGATGGCCGCGGTCACCTTCTCCGGACCGGAGCCGCCCTTCAGGTTGACGTCCTCGTAGTGGAGTCCAGAGATTCGTGAGAAAGACCGAGAGGAGTCCATGACCTCCGCTACGTCCTGTCCCCCCACCTGAAGGCCGCTGAACTCCTGCGCCCGGTTGTAGCGCGTGATGGTGACGAGCCGATCGGCATCGGGGTAAGGAAGGGGCGCGAGAAGGATCCCGCGCACGAAGCTCGAGATAGCGGTCGTCCCTCCGATGGCTATCCCGAGAGTGAGGACGGAGACGAGGGTGAAGAAGGGCGCGCGGGCGAGCCCGCGCAGGACGACGACGAGATCGCTCCGCATTGCGAGACCCGGCGCCGAGGATAACTCGACTCGCCAGGCGGTACAATTGAGACGATGGTGATCGCCCATCGTCTCGCCGAGGAGCGCAGTCTCGCTCTCCCCGGGTCCTCACCCACATCCGCTCAGCCGATTACCCTAGTCGAAGACCGGTGCGTCCCAGCTATCGATCTCTGGACTACTTCGCCTGAGCAATGGGCGGTCTTTCGTCGTGAGCGCTGAAGACCTCCACCACGAACGGCCTCCTGTCGAAGGCGCTCTCTTCGTCAGCGGAAATGGAGCTCCGCTCGGAAGACAACGATTCACGCAACTCGTGGTCGAAGCCGGAAGGTGCGCCGGTCTTCAGACGAAAGCGACCCCACCGCATCCGGCACAGCTACGCCACCCACCTTCTCCGCCGCGGCGCCTCGGTCCGCGCCGTGCAGAGCTCGTCGGCCACAGGTCGCTTCTCTCAACCCAGGTCTACCTCGACGTAGAAGTGAGCGACCTCGCCTCCATGCTCCAAAAGACCCATCCGCGCGGCCGCGCGGTATACTAGAAGCGTCATGGCCACGACGGCGACCACCGTTTACTCGTACATCACCAAGGACCCGAAAGTCCGGGCGGGAAAGGCCTGCGTCGAAGGAACTCGTGTCGCGGTGGCGGATATCGTGTTCCTCTACCGGCGTGGTTACACACCCGAGAGAATCCAGGCAGAGTATCCCCAGTTGAATCTCGCACAGGTTCACGCGGCTTTGTCGTACTACCACGCGCGACAGGATGAGATCGAATCCGAGCTCCACGAAGACGAGTCCTTCACCGAGGAGCTCGACCGACAGTGGGAGGAATACGTGCAACGCCATGGCGGCCATCCCCCGGATGAGCCGGCGCCCGAGGACCGGCACATCGCGAAACCCGTAGGCTGGCGTCCCAAAGAGTAAGTGCCCGGTCGTTTTCCCTTGCTCACCGACATCGACGTCGATGGACGAGTCGTGAAAGGTCTACTTCGCCTCGGCTGGGACGTCGTTCGCGTCGTCGACACTTTCCCTGGAACGACTTTCGATGACGTTCTCTTCGAGGCCGCCGCTCGCCAGAATCGGGTCTTCGTCACCAATGACAAGCGAATCCACGGGCAGGCGGTGGCATGGATCCAGAAACAACACGCCTTCCGAATGGTTTTCTGGGCTAAGAAACATCACGATCGTATGACCATCGGCGAGTTCCTCCAGGCCTTCGAAGAACTTGCCCGTCGCGAGAACCCCTTCGCTTACCCCATCGAGTACATCAAGCCGATTGCCTGAGATGCTTCGACATCTCGAGTCGTCGCCACTTTCCAATAAAGAGGAAGCGCGGGGGTGTGTTTCGATCGAACGGAAGGGCGCTAGATCTGAGATATTTTACAATCTCTCCAACCCGATGAAGCGGCATGCGGAACCATGACGGACAATGGAGGAACGAAGACGCTGTGATTCTACCGCGGGCCGTTTCACGTGAGGACGGCGTGAAGACAAGACCCGACGAACCGCATGACGCGGCGGCCGGCTCGCTCTAAACTACGCAAACGATAGGGCCCGTCGGCTCAGCCCCCTACGTCTACGCCTTCGCTTCCTTCTCCGCTTTTCTCTCGGCGACGATCTTCTGGACGAGGTGGCTGGGCACCTCTTCGTAGTGGGAGTACTCCATGTGGAACGAGCCCCGTCCCCCGGTCATGGAGGTGAGCGTGGGCTCGTAGCTGAGCATCTCCGACATCGGTACCTGGGCTTTGATCGAGGTCAGGCTTCCCTTGGGCTCCATGCCCTGGGTGCGGCCGCGGCGGGAGTTGAGGTCGCCGAGGACGTCGCCGGTGTTCTCCTCGGGAACGACGATCTCGACGTTCATGATCGGCTCGAGGAGCGTCGGCCTGCACTTCTCCATCGCTTCCTTGTAGGCGAGAGAGCCCGCGATCTTGAACGCCATCTCCGACGAATCGACGGGATGGTACTTCCCATCGTAGACCGTCGCCTTGAAGTCCACCATGGGGTAGCCCGCGAGGAAGCCTTTCACGCGCACTTCCTGGATCCCTTTCTCCACCGCGGGGATGAAGTTCTTCGGAATGGCTCCGCCGAAGACCTCGTTCGCGAACTCGAACTGAGTACCCCGGGGAAGGGGCTCGAAGCGGACCCAGCAGTCGGCGAACTGGCCGTGGCCTCCCGTCTGCTTCTTGTGCCGGCCGTGGGCCTCGAAGGTCCCGGTGATGGTCTCGCGGTAGGGGACCTTCGGCGGATGGAGCGTCACCTCTACACCGAATTTCTGCTTCAGCCGTGAGACCGCAACCTCGATGTGGAGCTGGCCGGTTCCCGAGAGCAGGAGCTCCGACTCCCGGTGGAACTTGAGCATCGGGTCTTCCTCGGAGAGCCTCTGCATCGCCTGGCTGATCTTCTCCTCGTCGCCCCGGGACTTGGGCTCGATGGCGAAGCTGATGACCGGCTCCGGGAACTCGAACTTGGGATAGATGATGGGAGCGTTCTTGTCCGCGAGGGTGTCGCCGGTCTGACTCTCCTTCAACTTCGCGACCGAGGCGATGTCTCCCGCCTGGACTTCGGAGACCGGCACCGGCTCTTTCCCCTGGAGCAGGGAGACGGCGCCGAACCGCTCGCTCACATCCTTGGTGGTGTTGTGATACGAGGAGTCCGCCTTCACGATTCCGCTCATCACCCGGAAGAGGCTGATCCGTCCAGCGAAGGGGTCGGCGATGGTCTTGAAGATGAACGCGGACGCGGGAGCGCTCGCTGCGATCTTCCGGCTCACGGGCTTTCCGCTCGGGTCCTTGCCTTCCACCTCTCCCCGGGCGTCGGGCGCCGGCGTCAGGTCCACCAGGGCGTCCATCAGGGGCCTCACGGCCACGTTCCGGGCGCCGGAGACCGCGAGCACGGGAAACACCTTCCCCGAGACGACGGCGAGCTTGAGGCCGGTGAGGAACTCCTCGGGACTCAGAGCGCCCGTCTCGAGGTACTTCTCCATGAGCGCGTCGTCCACCTCGGCGACCATCTCCACCAGGGCGCTTCGCGCAGCCTCGACTTCTTCCTTCATCTCCGAAGGGACGTCTTTTTCCTCGTGCGTCCCCTTGTCGTCGCCCTTGGAAAGATAGGCCTTCATCCGGACGAGGTCGATGACGCCGCGGAAGTCCTTCTCCTCGCCCACCGGAAGCTGGACGGGGACGGCGGTGCGGCCGAAGGCTTTCTGGATCGACTCCAGCGCCCGCGAGAAGCTGGAGCGATCGCGGTCCAGGCGATTGACGACGAGGATGCGGGATTTTCCGCCCTCCTCGGCGAAACTCCACACCTTTTCCGTCTGCACTTCGACCCCGGCGACGCCGCAGACGTTCACCAATGCCGCGTCGGCGACGTGGATGGCCACCCGGGCTTCCTGGATGAAGTTGCCGTATCCGGGGGTGTCGAGGAGGTTGAGCTTGGTCCTGTTCCACTCGCAGTGGGCGAGAGCGGTCGAGAGGCTGATCTGGCGGGCGATCTCGTCGGCGTCGAAATCGGTGACGGTATTCCCCTCTTCGACTTTTCCCAGCCGGTTCACGGCGCCGGCGTCGAACAGCATCGCGGAAACGAGCGAGGTCTTGCCCGAGCCCCCGTGGCCCACGATCGCCACGTTGCGGATACCGGCAGTATCGTAGATCTTCATCCAGCCTCCGTCGGATTTCGAGGTCGCGAAGGAAACGAGAACAATCCGGACCCGACGAGCCGCTGAGAGCGGCTGTCTTCTCGAAGCCGAAAAACGCGCGGATTATAACATTCGGCGGATCGCGAAATCAAAATTCCGCGAGGAACACGGAACAAACCGCGATCGAGACTATAATCCTTCGAAGAGAGCGATGAGCGCCCTTTCCACGAGGCTCACCTGGCCATGGCGCCGTCCCCGGATCGGGATCGCCTTTTCTCCCCATATGCTCCTCGCGATCCGGGCGGAGAACGGAGCCCGGGCCGTCCGCAGGGACGTTCCGCCGGGATTGCTGGTGCCGGGCGCCGTCGCCCCCAACATCCATTCGGTGCGGGAGGTTGCGCAGTTGGCGTCGGAGATGGTCGACGAGCTCTCGGGACGCGGGGCGACGGCGTCGGTTCTCCTCCCCGACCTCTCGGTGGTGAGCGCGGTGTTCCCGCCGTCTCCCGGGGCCACCGAGCGCGATCTGACCTCGAAGCTAGCGTCCCGGTTCGGGGTTCCCGCCTCCGAGACACGCTGCGATTTCTGGAAGGGCGGGAAGGGGGAGGTACTCGGAGCGGCGGTTCGCGAGGCGGTGGTTCGGCAGTACGAGCAGGTGATCGAGGCGGCGGAGTGCCGGCCGGGCTGGATCGACGCGGGGAGCCTCGTCCGGGTTCCTTCCTGGGCGGACGCCTCGCAATCGGACCCGGGAACTATCCTGGTGGAGGCGCTGCTCTATAGCGATCACTACACGCTGTTGCTCTTCCGGGGAGGAGAGCTCCTCGACGTTCGCATGCGGCTTCGCTCCAGAGACGACGTCGACGCCGTCGCCGCGGAGATCCGGCGTCTGCCGGCGATTTACGACATCCCTGCCCCGGGGGCGATGACGCTTTCGGGAGAGGGCGCATCCGCCTGCGCTCGGATCCTTTCCGACTCCCGAGTCGAAGCCACCTTGTCCCTGGCGCAGGAAGGGGAAGAAAGGCAGCTCGAAGCGGCGCTCGAGGCCCTTCTCCGGCGGAGCTGAGCTCTCTCTTCGATGAAGCAAGGCATAAACCTCGGCCGGCCGCCGGCGCGCACGAACCGCCCGGTAGCCGCGCTCCTGGTCGCCTCCGGAGCGGCGGCGCTCGTGCTCGCCTTTCTCCATTATCGTTCCCATATCGAGGTCGACTCGCTCGCGGGCGAAGTCGCGAGCCTTTCGGAATCGCTCATCGAGTCTGAGAGCTCCTCATCCCCGGATCGGGAGCGGTTCGTCGCCGCCCGCCTGCGGCTCGCTCTCGACTCCGGGACGTTGGCAACCGTTTCACCCACGGCGCTCCTCCGTCTCGTGGAAGGAGCGCTGCCCGAGGGTGTCGTTCTCGGAAGGCTCTCTTTCAACGCGCGCCCGCAGCAGAGTCTCACGCTCGATGCCGTGGCTCTCGGGAGCGATCGGGTGACCGAGCTCCAGCGCCGGCTTTCGGCGGCGCCTCTCGTCTCATCGACGGGTCTCCTCGAGGAGCGCCGTCTCGCCGACGGCCGGGTCGCGGTCCGAATCCAGGTGGGTCTGGAGCGGCAATGAAGGCCTCGATCTTCGCTCTCGCTCTCCTGCTCTCCCTCGACGGCGCCCTCTACTTCCGGCTCCGGAAACTCTCGAGCGAGAAAGCCGAGCTCGCGCTCCGGCGCGACGAGTTGTCCCGGAAGGCCGAAGCCGAGCGCGAGTCGGGCGAGCGCGACCGGAGGATCGAGGCTCTGGTCGGGGAAGGGTTCCGAGCGATGGATGGAGTGGACGAGCCCCTCGACATCGCCGCGCTTCGAGATCTCCTTTTGCGGGCGGAGCGGAGCCTCGACATCGACCGATTCTCCCTCGACTTCCGTCCGGCCCAGGACGCGCCCAAGGGCGAGGAGGGCGGGCGCATCGGCGCGAATCTCGGCGGCTCGTTCGATTCCCTGTACGAATACCTCGCGCGCATCGAGGAACTGCGCCTGCCGCTCACGCCCGAGGCGGTGACTCTAAGGCCCGAGGACACCGGACGCATTCTGCTCACCATCGAGTGGAACGCGCTCTGGAACGGGGAGAACCTCGCTCTCGACGGGCTCTCGCCTTCGGACATCGCGGAGCTCGAGAAGTGGCTCGCCAACGAGGCGGCTCCGCCGCCCGCCCGCAATTTGTTTTCCGAGAGCGCGACTTCGGCCTCCGCCTCGGCGGAGCCGGCGCTCACTTCAGAGAGTCCCGCTCTCCCCGGCGCGTCGATCTCTTCCCTCGCGAGCGCTTCCGAACCCTCCTCGCCGCCGCCGCGCCTGACGGGTTTCGTCATCGCGCGGCCCGAGCTCGAGCCGGACGTGAACCGTCGAGTGCTCGCGGCTCTGCGCTTCGAGGGGGAGCTCCGTCTCGTGGGTTTGGGGGAGCTCGTAGGAAGCTATCGGGTCGAGGAGATCGATCCCAGGGCGAGCGTCCTCCTGGTCCACCAGGAATCGGGCGAAAGGTTGAAGCTGTTTCTGGAATGAGATCAGAAGCGAAGGTAGCCCGGGGGAATACCGGCGGCGCGGCCCTTCGCCTGGACGTTCGTCTTGAGCTCTTCCTTGCGGGCGCGGAGTCCGGCGTTCGCCTCCTGCAGACGCTGCTGTTCCCCGACGAGCGCTGCGGACTCCTGGCCCGTCATCGGCCGCGTTGCGGCCCCGGTACCCGTCTGCGGTGCGACGGGCAGGCCGGCTCCCCCGAGCGCGGAAGCGGCCCCGATCTCGGCTTCGAGCTCCTTTAACCTCGCGTCGTTCTTCGCGATCGCTTCGTCGATCTCCTGTACCTGCCTCTGGTACTGGCGTTTCATCCGCTCGAACACCTCGAGCTTTTCCGACAGGGGGGCGTCCGGGGCAATGAACGCGGGAACGCTGGCGTCCTCTTCCGATCCGCCCTCGGGAACGCTCTCCTCCGAGCTCGAGGACGAAAGAGACGGGACGTACGGTGCCTCGGTCGCGGCGGCGCCTTCTTCGGTACCGGCCTCGGGCGGAGCTTCTCCGGAACCGGAGCTCAGATCGCTCTCGGAGATGACCTGGACCTCTTTTCCCTCCTGCTTGTTCTTCTCGCGGCGATTCTTTTCCTTTTTCGCGACGTCGGCCAGGCTCTGGCCGAGCACCAGAGTCGGAGCCAGGATGCAGAGCAAAAGAAGCGTCGTTCTCATGGGGGATCTCCCGAATTGATTGGGGACGGGCTAATTATAGATCGCCCGCTTCCCCTTCCCAAACCGGCCTTCCACAGTTTGTGTGGAAAAGCTGTCTAGGAGGAACGCCGCTCCCGCGTCCAGACCATGCGAGATCCGCTTTGCACAAGGATTGGGCAAGCGCTCAGCAGGACACGCACTTGTTGTTGTTCTTCGCGCCCAACTTCACCAGGAGCGCAATGGTCTCGGGAAACGGCGCGACGCGCTCGATCGGTCCGTTGGCCATGTCGGCGGTGGTCTGTCCCTTCCGGCTCTTGGCCTTCACGTCGGCGCCCTTTTCGACCAGGTAGAGCACGAGATCGTTGTCTCCCCGCGAAGCCGCGTGGTGCAGTGCGGTATAGCCGTTGGCGTCGCGGATATCGACTTCGGCGCCGCACTCCTCGATCAGGAACTTCACCGCGGGCACCCAGTTCTCGGGCACGTGACGATGGGCGTTTCCGGCGAACGACTGTCCGTATCCCACCCCCGCGGCCGCGTGGATTGGATAGATGTGGGGACCGCCCACGGGAACCTCGGGATTGCCCAGTTGGAGGACGTGCGCGACCTTCCTGAACGTCCCGGACAGGGCATCGTCGAACCCCGCGTCGTTCTCTCCCCGGCGGCGCCTCGCGGGCGGCTTGAGCGTGGGAATGCTGGGATCGGCTCCGTGGGCTTTCAAGAGGCGCATGGCGTCGACGTCCAGCGCGTACGCGGCGCGCCAGAAAGGCGTCGCGCCGGTGTAGTCGATGCCGGCCGCGCGCAGCACGCCGAAGGTGTACTCCATGTACCAGAGGTGTTTCTTGAGGCGCACGTTCGGATCGGCGCCCGCCTCGAGGAGCGCTTCCAGGAGCTCGAGGTACGTCGCTTTCTGCTGCTGGTTCTCGATGGGGTGAGCGTACGAAGCTCGAGGGGCCCAGGTTCGTTCGAGGGTCGCGAACAGCGGCGTGGTTCCTGCGCTGCTGGCCAGGTTCGGGTTCGCTCCCCGCTTCAGAAGTATCAGAGCGAGATCGAACTGCCCGTTGACCGCTGCCATCAGAAGAGGCGTCGTCCGATCCCCGGCGGACGGCTGGTTGATGTCGGCGCCGGCGTCCAGAAGCGCCAGGCTCGCGTCGACGTGGCCCTGTCTCACCGCGTGAAGGAGCGGAGTGAGCCCTCCCCAACTCTCCACGAGCTGCCCGTAGGAGGCGGGGTTCTCGTCTCGAGCCTTGGAGTCCTTGGCCTTCTTCTCCCCTTTCGGCTCGGACGGCCGCCCGGCGTCCGCCGCCGCGGTTTTGGGAGCCGCGGGCGGAGAGGCTGCTCCGCCTTCAGCGGCCTTGCCTTCGCCCTCCGGCGGGCTCCGCTGCAGGTGACGGGACGCCTCGATCGCGGCCTGGACCTGAGTCGGCGTCGGCGTCCAGTCTCCGCCGCCTTTCTCCTGCTTCTTGAACCCTTCCAGGATCTCCGCGATCCGCTTGTTGGCGGCCTCGTCGGCCTTCTCCATCTCGACGACATTCACCGCGCGAGAGGTGAGAACCGGGTCGGCTCCGGCCGCCAGCAGAGCTCGAATCGCCTCCACCTGGCCGCGGGACGCGGCGAATATCAGAGGCGTCTGCCCCCAGGAAGCTTCCTTCGCGTCTACCGCGGCGCCGGCTTTCAGAAGGGCGTCGATGGCCTCCGCGCTGCCCGCAATGGCTGCGAGATGAAGCGGGGTCACTCCCGAGTTCGTGGTCGTGGCGTTGGGATCCGCTTTGGCCCGCAGGAGCGCAGCCACGACGTCCACGTGCCCCCCTCGGGTCGCGAGATGGAGCGGCGTATAGCGTCCGATGCGCGTACCGGCGTTCACGTTCGCACCCGAATAGATCAGGACCTCGGCGAGCGCGAGGTCGCCGCGCTCTGCCGCCCAGTGAAGAGCGGTCATGCCGTCTCCCTGCGCCGTGTTGACGTCGGCACCATTTCTCAGGAGATCCTGGACCGTCACGACGTCGCCGCGTGCGGCGGCGTCCGCGACCGGCCGTTCGACACTCATCGTCCCGGTGACGGATGCGGAGAAGGCCAGAGCGGCGACGAGACCGAAGGCCATCGATCCCATCACAGCGACATCTCCCCGGTGCTGTCGCCGAAGCTCTCCATGTCGTGTCCCAGCTTGTGGAGAAGCGTGAGCAACACGTTCGCCATCGGCGTTCCGTCCGGCGCCTTGACGTGAGAGCCGCCCCTCAGCCTACCGTTCGCGCCGCCGAAGACGACCAGGGGACAACGGCGGTGGTTGTGGAGGTTCGCGTCTCCCATCGGGGAGCCCCAGAGAACGATCGACTGGTCGAGAAGGCTGGACTCACCGTCCGTGGTCTCTGAAAGGCGCTTCAAGAAGTACGCGAGCTGGCTCACCCGGTACTGGCAGATCTTGTTGAACTCCAGGATCGCCTCCTCGTTGTCGCCGTGATGGGAGGAGGGATGGAAGGCGCGCTCCGATCCGCTTTCGGGGAAGGTCCGATTCGAAGCGTCCCGTCCGGTCTTGAAGGATACGACCCGGGTCATGTCGGTCTCGAACGCGAGCACCTGGAGGTCGAACATCAGCTTCATGTGCTCCGAGTAGGAATCGGGGACACCCGGAGGAGCGTCCGGCAGATCGCGCTCTTCCCCGCTGGTGTTGCGCGCCTCGACCCCCTGGATGCGGCGCTCGATCTCGCGCACGTTCTCGAGGTACTGGTCGACGCGCCTTCGATCGGCCGCCGAAAGCTCCTTGCTCATGCTGGCCGCTTCTTCGGCCACCCAGTCGAGAATGCTGCCGTGGGTCCGGCGCCGCCGCGCGCGCTCCTCGGGGGTGCCGCCGGCTCCGAAAAGCATGTCGAACGCCGTCCGCGGGCTGCGGATCATCGGCAGAGGCTCCGTCGGAGACGCCCAGCTGATGCAGTCCGTATAGGAGCACGAATAGTTGTAATCGCAGCCGCCGCCCTTGTTGGTGCTCTCGATGGCGAGCTGCAGTGAGGGGATGGCGGTCTCGCGACCGACGCGCTGCGCGTACAGCTGATCCATGGAAGTCGCGCAATGCAGGTCCGAGCCCTTCGTCTGCTTGGGATGCGTGTGAGTCAGAAAGACCGCGGAGGAGCGAAAATGGTCGCCCCCGACCTCGGGCGGCTCGAAGGCCTCCGCCATGCGCACGTCGGTGTTGCTGATGATGGTGAATTGCTCCCGCCAGGGCTCCAGCGACTTCAGGGGGTTCGCGGCGACGAGCTCGTAGCCGCGTCCGACGGTCGAAGGCGCGAACAGGTACTGGGTCGCGCCCCACTTGTTGCAGCCGGGAAGACCGTGCACTTCCTCGATCGCGACCAGCCGCGTTCGCTCGCTCTTCGACGCGCCGAAAGCCGGCACCATGGCATCGAGAAACGGCAGCGCGACGCTCGCCCCCGCGGCGCGCAGGAACGTCCGGCGGGGGAGTCTCTTTCCTGTGACGAAATGCATTCTGCCTCCAATATTAATGCTCGCCGCGCTCTTCGCGCGGCTCGCTCCCCGCGCTCCTCGCGCGGGGAGGACGGGCCCTCCGGGCCCGTTGCTGCTCCACACTGTCCGTCCGCTCGCTCCCCGCGCTCCTCGCGCGGGGAGGACGGGCCCTGCCCGTTGCTGCTCCACACTGTCCGTCCGCTCGCTCCGCGCGCTCCTCTGGCGCCGACCCCGCCGCGGCCTTGGCTGACGGCTCCGCGCAGGGAAGATGGGGCGCTTCGGCCCTAGTGTTGTCCGCTCATTGGTCTGTCCGTTTCGTCCGTCTCGATCGCCTTCTGCTTCATCCGGAACTCATCGCTCAGAACCACACCCAGGAGGAAGGACGACATGCGGTAGCCGTTCTGCTCCGCGTTCGCCGCGATCGCCCGTATCGTGGGCTGATCACGGTACGAAATCGTCCGCCCGAGCGCGAAGGACATCAGGTTCTCCGTGAACTGCCGCACGAGAGGCTCGGGCCGCTTGAGGAGGACCTGGACGAGGTCTCCGGGGCTCTCTATGGGGGTGCCGTCGTAGAACGTGCTTCGGGTGTCGAGAGGGATGCCGTACTCACGAATGCGCCATTTCCCCGTCACGTCGAAGTTGTCGAGAGCGAGCCCGATGGGATCGATGAAGCTATGGCAGGAGTTGCAGGTGGGGTTCTCGCGGTGCTTCTCGAGCCGCTCCCGGGTGGTAAGCGGTTTGCCGCCGCGGGAGCCTTCGGTTTTCTCCAGATCGGGCACGTCGGGAGGAGGCGGAGGCGGCGGCGACCCCAGGAGGACTTCCATGACCCACTTGCCGCGCAGGACCGGCGACGTGCGGTTTCCCAGAGACGTCTGGACGAGAACGCTGCCGTGGCCGAGGATTCCCTTGCGCTCGTTCGCCGGATAGCTCACCCGCCGAAACGCCTCTCCGACTACCCCCGAAATCCCGTAGTGCTGGGCCAATCGCTCGTTCATGTAGCTGTAGTCGGCGCTGTAGAGCTCGAGAAGGCTTCGGTCCTGCCGCACCAGCTGGTCGAAGAAGACTTCGGTCTCGCGCCGCATCGCCTCCATGAGCTGGCGGTTGTAGTTGGGAAACCAGAAGGCGTCCGGGCTCACTTTCTCGAGATCCTGCAGCCGCAGCCACTGTGCCGCGAACCGGGTGGCCAGGGCTTCCGAGCGCGGGTCCGCGAGCATCCGCGCCGTCTGTCCCCTCAAGACCGGCTCCTGCGACAGCTCTCCGGAGCGCGCCAGGCGGAGAAGCTCGTCGTCGGGATTGGTGCCCCAGAGGAAGAAAGACAGCCGCGAGGCGAGATCGATATCCGCGATCCGGTAGACCCCGCCCGGCGCCACTTCGGCCGGCTCTCGCTCCATTCGATAGAGGAAGTGCGGACTGACTAGAATCGCTTCGAGGGCGGTTCGAACGCCGACCTCGAACCCTCCCTCTTCGGCGCCGAGGGTGTAGAAGTTCATGAGATCGGAGACGTCGTGTTCTTCGACGTCCCGTCCGTAGGCCTTCGCCGCGAGCTCTGTCACGATACGCTCGGCGCAGGGCTTTTCCTCCTCCGGCGACGTCGGGCGGCAGGAGAACACGCGCTTTCGGGAAGGGGATTCGGAGACGCCCACCGCTTCGTAAGGTCCCTCGAGGGTCAGGCTCGTGAGGTGAGGCGGCGCGGTCGTCCCGTAGCTGGTCTCGGTTCCCGTCAGCGACCAATCGTTCGGCCGGATCAGGTCCTCGTAGGGTCCGTCCATCTGCCGGATGAAAGCAGCGGTCACGCGATGTTCGCCGGCGTGGATGAAGATCGGATCGGTGGCGACGGGGAAGTCCTTGCGGCCCTGGAAGTCGATGTCCCCTCCGTAGCGCAGGAGAGCCACCTGCTCGCCGTCGATCGACAGGTCGACGTCGTGGAACCGCTCCCCCCAGCCCGAGATGAACCCCATCGAGAACTTGTATTTCCCATCCGCCGGGAAGTGGTGAAGAACGCTGATGCCCCCGCGGGTGCCGAACGGGGCGCCTTCGACGGTGTCCCACTCGTGCTGGGAGACCGACGGAGGGTTGGTGTAGGTCGTCGCCATCACGGGGGCGTCGCCCTGTCCCAGAGCTTCTCTGGCGATCTCGCTCGCCGCGGTCAGATAGGCGGTCATCAGGGTGGGAGACATGGTTTGCACGTCGGCGATGTTGTCGAAGCTGCCGCTCAGCGGATCCTCGGGCAGCCATTCCCCTGGATCGATGGTGAGACCCAGGAGATCCCGCACCAACCGAGCGTATTCCGCGCGATTCAATCGCTGGGAGGGACGGCTTCCCGAGTACCGCGATCCCTCCGCGTAGGCGTCGATGGCGCGCTCGAGCGATTCCACGAAGGCCACCTGGTCGGCGTCTTCGGGCCTCGGCATTCCCGTGGGAGGCATCATGCCCGCGCGCAGCTTGCGGATCATCTTCTCCGCGAGCTCCGCGCTCCGTTCGGGATGCTCGGCGTCGAACGCCTCGAGACTCATCCCTCCGAGCCGGGTCTCGTCGTTGTGACAGGTGACGCAGTACTCCTCGACGATCTCGCTCGGTGCGCCCACGGCCGGTTCCCCGGCTTGCGAGCTCGCAGCGACAAGGAGAGCGGTCAGGATCGGTGGAATGAATTTACCCACGAACGATGCTCCAGGCTCTTACAATATATTAAGGACCGCGGCGGTTCTCAAGCGCGTTTGGCGGCGTTCAAAGCGCGCCCCTGCAATGATTTGACCCTTGCCCCTCGCGACCCCCGGACATATTATCGCTCGGACGACCGAACAGGAGCGCGAAGACAATGGCGGTGTTTTCTTCTCGAATCGAGGCCATGGGAACGGAGAACGCGTTCCGAATTTCCGAGGACGTGGCCCGGGCCCAGGCGCGGGGAGTCCAGGTGATCCGGTTCACCATCGGAGAGCCGGATTTCGACAGCGCGCCCCACATCAATCAGGCGGGTATCGACAGCATTCTGAAGGGGAACACCCACTATACCGATCCCGCCGGAGTCCGGGCGCTGCGCGAGGCGACGGCGGCCCACGTGAAGAAAACGCGTGGAATCGACGTCGATCCCGACGAAGTCATCATTCTTCCCGGCGCGAAGCCCGCGATCGGCTACAGCCTGATGAGCTACGTGGACCCGGGGGACGAGGTCATCTATCCCAGTCCCGGGTTTCCGATCTACGAATCCTGGGTGACCTACCTCGGGGGAGCTCCCGTTCCGCTGGTCCTGCGCGAGGAGAACGGCTTCGCGTTCACGCCCGATGAGCTCGAGAAGCTCGTCACGCCCAAGACCAAGGTCCTGATGCTGTGCTCGCCCTCGAACCCGACCGGAGGCGTGCTCTCCCAGGAGCTCCTCGAGGGGGTCGCCGAGATCGTTCGCCGGAAAGCTCACCCCGACTGCCGCGTCTACTCCGATGAGATCTACGAGCACATCACGTTCGACGGCTTCCGCCACTTCTCGATCGCGTCGGTTCCGGGAATGCGCGAGCGCACGATCATCGCGAGCGGCCACTCGAAGGGGTTCGCCATGACCGGCTGGCGGCTCGGCTGGTCGGTTCTCCCCAACAAGCGGGAAGCGGCGATGTTCAAGCAGCTCAACATCAATTTCGTGAGCTGCGTTCCTCCCTTCATTCAAGAGGCGGCGAGGGAAGCTTTCGAGAGCCCCAAGACCGCCGAGGTCGTCGCCCACATGGTCGCGGAGTTCAAGAGAAGGCGGGATTATCTCGTTCCCGCGTTGAACGGGATCGAGGGCGTTCGCTGCGCGACTCCGCTCGGCGCGTTCTACGTCTTTCCCAACGTCGACGGGGTCTGTGGCAATCTTGGGATCCACGATTTCTACGAGCGCCTTTCCCCCGAGCGGAAGCGAAAGACGAGCCCGGCGACGCTCTTCATGCGTTTTCTTCTCTACTACCATGGGGTTGCGACCGTGGACCGCCGGAGCTTCGGCGTCTTGAAGAGCGAGGGGCAGCATTTCGTGCGGATTTCCTACGCGACGGACATGCGCTCCATCGAGGAAGGCGTCGCCCGCATCCGCAGAGGATCGCGCGATTCCGACGGGTTCCGCAGATTCACGGAAGACGCCGAAGCGCTGGGAGTCTGACGTTGAAGATCTTCGCCACGCGGCGCATTCCCGATGCCGGCTTCGAGATCCTGAAGAGGATCGGCGACGTCGAGCTCGCGGTCGCGGCGGACGACGAGATGGTTCCCCGCGAGCAGCTTCTCGAAAAAATCAAGAGCGCCGACGTCCTGGTCTCCCTTCTCACCGAGCGCATCGATCGCGAGGCCCTCGAGGCCGGGGCGAGGCTCCTCGGCGTCGCCAACTACGCCGTCGGCTTCAACAACGTGGACGTTACCGCAGCCACCGAGCTCGGGCTTCCCGTGACCAACACGCCGGGCGTTCTCACGGACACCACCGCCGATCTCGCCTGGGCGCTCATCCTGGCGGCCGCCCGGAACATCGTCCCCGCGGACCGCTACATGCGCCAGGGAAGGTACAAGATCTGGGGTCCTTCGCTGTTCCTCGGGGGCGACGTGAGCCCCGGAGGCGAGGCAAGGCGAAAAGTCCTGGGCATCGTCGGCTTCGGCCGCATCGGCCAGGCGGTGTTCCGGCGCTCCACGGGATTCGACATGCGTGCTCTCGCCTACGACCCTCCGATGCGCGAGGTGATCGAGAAGACCGATGGCGTCGAGTATGCGGAGATGGATCGGATTCTCGAGGAAAGCGACTTCATCTCCATCCACACCGACCTGAATCCCTCGACCCATCACCTGATCTCCGGCGCCGCCTTCGAGAGGATGAAGGCCACTGCCTACCTCATCAACACCGCCCGGGGGCCCATCGTCGACGAGAAAGCGCTGGTTTTGGCTCTCCGCGAAGGAAAGATCGCGGGTGCGGGGCTCGACGTGTTCGAAGACGAGCCCGCGATGGCGCCCGGTCTCGCGGAGCTCGACAACGTCGTCGTCCTGCCGCACATCGCGTCCGCGAGCCGCGACACCCGGAACAAGATGGCCACGATGTGCGCCGAGAACGCCGCCGCCCACTCCCGCCGCGAGCGCGCGCCGAATTGCGTGAACCCCGAGGTCTACGAGAGCGAAGCCTACCGCCGCCGCGTGAGAATCTAAGAGGCGTCTTCGGCGAGCTCGTCCAGGATCGCCCGGGCGTGGCGGAGGTGGGGGATTACGATGGAGCCTCCGACGATGAGGGCGACGTCCAGGGCCTCGGCCATCTCTTCCGGAGTGACCCCTCGCTCGTGGCACTGAAGGATGTGGTAGGTGATGCAGTCGTTGCAGCGAAGGACCATCGATGCGGTGAGGCCGAGGATCTCCTTGGTCTTCGCCGAAAGGGCTCCGTCCTCGTAGACCGCGCCGTCGAGATTGAAGAACCGCTTGGTCTGCAGCGTTCCCTTGCCCAGGATGGATTCGTTCATTTCGGAGCGGAACTGGTTGAAAGCGTCGATTCGCTGTCCCATGTGGCTTCCTTTCTTCCTCAATGCTCGCCGCGCTCTTCGCGCGGGGAGGACGGGCCCTCCGGGCCCGTTGCTACTCTAAACTTTCCGTCGCGCGCTCCCCGTGCTCCTCGCGCGGGGAGGAAGGGGCCCTCCGGGCCCAGCTGTTGGCTGTCAGCTCGGTGCTACAATGAGTGGGCGCTCGAAACCCTTTTGAAACCATAGCATTATGCCTCCTCCTCCGTCCCGGATCGGAAAATACGAAATCCTGGAGGAGCTCGGGCGCGGCGCCATGGGGACGGTCTACAAGGCGCGCGACCCAAGACTCGATCGCCTGGTGGCGGTCAAGATGATGTCGGAGGAGCTCCTCATCGAAGAGGAGATGCGCGGCCGCTTCCAGCGCGAGGCGAAGTCGGCGGCGAACCTGCAGCATCCGAACATCGTCACCATCTTCGATTTCGGCGAGCTCGAAGGCGAAGGCTCTCCCTACATCGTGATGGAGCTCCTGGAAGGCACGAGCCTGGCTCAGCTCATGGAGGAGAAGAAGCCCGAGCGGCTCGAGGATCGAGTCAACATCGTCACCCAGATCTGCCGGGGTCTCGACTACGCGCACAAGCGAGGAGTGATCCACCGGGACGTGAAGCCCGGCAACATCCAGGTGCTCCCGAGCGGGACGGCGAAGGTCCTCGACTTCGGAATCGCCCTCGGCGAAGGCTCAACCATCAAGACCAAGACCGGCCTCGTCATGGGAACGCCGAACTACATGGCGCCGGAGCAGATCTCGAGCGAGGTCATCGACCATCGCGCCGACATGTGGGCGGTGGGCGTAATCCTCTACGAGCTCCTGACCGGCGAGCGCCCCTTCACCGCGACCACCATTCCAGGGCTCGTCTACCAGATCGTCCACTCCCCGCCGCCGCCTCTCGACGAGCGCAAGCTCGGGCTTCCGCCGAGGATGGTCCAGGTGGTCGAACGGGTCCTCGAGAAGAATCCCGACCAGCGGTTCCGCGATCTCGCGCATCTCGCGCGGACGCTCGAGAAGGTGATGGGCGCGCCGTCGCTCACCGCCGAGCTCTCCGGAGAAGCGAGGTCCCGCGGATACGCGACCAACATGGACCTCGCCAAGAGCCTCCTCTCGCAGGGACAGCCGCAGCGAGCGCTCGAAGCCGCGCGGCGCGCGCAGGCGCTCGAGCCCTCCCATCGCTCGATCGTCGACCTCATCCAGGAGATCGAGCGCGCCCTCCGCACGATGCAGTCCCAGCCGACGGTGGTGCAGGAGCGTGAGCCGGGACGGAGCAAGTTCGACGCCGGCCGCTGGGTGGACGAGGCGCGCATGGCCTTGACCGCGGGCGAGCGCAGCGAGGCGCTCCGCATCGTCGACGACGTCCTCGCGGTCTCCCCGGGGTTCGCTCCCGCGCTCGAGCTGAAGGAGCTTCTCGTAAAGCCGCAGCGGCCGGGGCGGGTTCTCACCGGATCCTTGAAGCCCCAGACCTACCGCTACCCGCGCGTTCGGCCGGAGCGGGCTTTCAAGGAAGTCGCGACCTTCGGGGAGCCGCCGGGAATCCAGGTGCTCTCGACGGGTCCGAAGCCGGGGCTGGTCGCGGCCGGCGGCGTCGACGGGTCGGTGAGGCTCTGGGACGTCGACTCGCGCCGGAAGCTCGCCAGCTTCCGCACCGCGATCCATCAGCGCGCGGGTCATGAAGCACTCGTCACCTCCCTCGCGTTCTCGCCCGACGGCGCGTTTCTCGCCTCCGGCCACGTGGATGGGAACATTCACCTCTGGAGTCTCGACACCGGCCAGGAAGTTCAGGTGAGGGCCCGGCACGATGCTTCAATCGGCGGGCTCGCGTTCGCGCCCGACGGACTCACCCTCGCTTCCGGCGGTCTCGACTCGACACTGAAGCTCTGGGAGCTTTCGCAGCTCCGTCAGGGCGAGCCTCAACGGCGGCTCGTCCGCGAGCCCTCGGGGGTCACTTGCCTCGCTTACTCCCGCGACGGGAGCCTCATCCTCACCGGGCACACCAACCGCATCCTGCGGGTCCACGAGGTCCGGAGCGGGAGACTGATCGCGACGCTCCGCGGCCATGAGGCGCCGCTTTCCGTGATAGCGATTTCTCCCGACGGGAGCCAGGTCGCGAGCGGCGGCCGGGACTGCACGATTCGGATCTTCGATCTCCACCGCAAGGAAGAGCTGCGCGTACTGACGGCGCATCGGAAAACGATCTCCGCTCTCTCCTATTTTTCCGAGGGCCTCGAGATCGCCAGCGTGGCGATGGACCACGCGGTCGTCCTGTGGGATGCGGCCACCGGCGCGCAGCGAGCGACGCTCTGGGGCGCGAAAGGCGAGGTTTTCGCGAGCGTGGTCACGACCGGCGAGGAGCCTCTGGTCGTGGTGGGCCTCGCCGACGGAGCTCTCAGGGTCTGGGCGCCGGAATAGGCGAGGGCGCCCCCGATCCCAGCCTCCTCAGGGCATGACCCCCGTGGGCATGACGAGCTGCAGGCTCCAGCGCGCGTCGTCTCTGCGATCCAGTCGGATCAGGGATGCGGGATGGAAGACGACCACGGGCATGCTCTCGTCCTGTGCGAGGAGCGCTCCCGCGATCCGGTTGAGGTAGGGCAGGTGGCCCACCACCATCACGTTTTGTTGTAGCCCCGCCGCCTCTCGCCGCAGGGGATTGATGTCGTCGTCGGGGCCCAGGCCGGGAAGCTGGCGCCGGGGAGAGCCGAGTGCGCGCTCGAACTCCTGAGCGGTCTGGATCGCGCGGAGCCGATCCGAGTGCCGGATCTCCGCCACGCGCACCCCGAGCCGGGCCGCGAAATCCGCGCAGCGCCTCGCGTGGGCGAGGCCGCCCTCCGTCAGAGCCGGTCCCCCGCCGCTGTCGGGAACGTTGGGCTCGGCTTCACCGTGCCGCACGAGGTAGAGCTCCATGCAAATCCTTCCTCTCGGTGGTCGTAAGGAATCCGAAGGTGTCCGGGACTCGTCCGGGCCGGAACGAGATGTTTACGGATATTGTAACGCCCTTCCTACTGGCTTTCCATCGACTTACAGCGGAGCACCAATCGAGACTCTTGTGTTACGCTGGGTGGTTTGTGCGGGGCTTTTCGAAGGGAGAAAACGAGCTATTGTCCGACGTCACGATCGCGTACTTTTCGATGGAAATCGGCCTCATGGAGGAGATGCCGACGTACTCCGGGGGACTCGGCGTACTCGCCGGAGACACGCTCCGGGCGGCGGCCGACTGGGGCCTCCCGATGGCCGCGGTGACGCTTCTCCATCGGAAAGGCTACTTCCGGCAGCGCCTCGATTCCGAGGGAGTCCAGACGGAGCATCCCGACGGCTGGAGAGTCGAGGATCACCTCGAAGAGATCCCGCAGCGCGTGCAGGTCGAGGTCGAAGGCAAGCCGGTCGTTCTGAGGTGCTGGCGCCGGGTGATCGAGGGAGTCCTCGGAGCGACGATTCCCGCCTACTTTCTGGACAGCGATCTCCCCGAGAACGGCGAAGCCGAAAGGAGACTGACCGATCAGCTGTACGGCGGAGACAAACGCTATCGCCTGAGCCAGGAGTGCATCCTCGGGATCGGCGGGCTCAGGATGCTTCGCGCTCTCGGTTACGAAGGGCTCGAGACCTATCACATGAACGAAG
The DNA here is from genome assembly GCA_963716925.1 of uncultured Acidobacteriota bacterium. Taxonomy (GTDB): domain Bacteria; phylum Acidobacteriota; class Vicinamibacteria; order Marinacidobacterales; family SMYC01; genus DAISKN01. The sequence continues at coordinate 1,227,050 of CAVQUX010000010.1, forward strand.
GCCACTCGAGCCTCCTGACGCTCGAGCTCATGGCGCAGCTCGCCCGCCGCGCGGGACGGACCGAGCCCTCGCCCGAAGACGTGACCCAGGTCAAGAACCGCTGCGTGTTCACCACCCACACGCCGGTTTCCGCCGGCCACGACCGCTTTCCCAAGGACCTGGTGAAGCAGGTCCTTTCTCCCGATCTGTTCGAGACCCTCGACAAGCTCTACCCCGGCGAGGAGATCAACCTGACGGAGCTCGCCTTGATGCACAGCCGATTCGTGAACGGAGTCGCGCGCCGTCACGGAGAAGTCACCCGCGGGATGTTCGGGGGTTTCGACGTCTGGGCCATCACCAACGGAGTTCACGCCGCGACCTGGGCCTCCGCCTCGTGGCAGAGGCTCTTCGATCGACATGTGCCCGGTTGGCGGGAGGACAATCAGAGCCTGCGCTACGTCGCCTACGTGCCACTTTCGGAGATCGACGAAGCTCATCGCGCGGCCAAGGGGGCGCTCCTGGACCGAATCCGCGTCGATCAGGGCACCGAGCTCCACCCTGACCATTTCACCATCGGATTCGCGCGACGGGCGACGGGGTACAAGCGCGCCGGACTCCTGCTCCAGGACGTGGAGCGGTTGAACCGCATGGCGGAAGAGCAGGGGCCGCTCCAGATCCTCTACGCCGGCAAGGCGCACCCCCGGGACGAACGGGGCAAAGAGATCATCCGGGAGATCTTCGCCGCCATGGCGAAGCTCTCGCCGAAGATCGCGGTCGTTTACCTGGAGGACTACGGAGTTTCTCTCGCGGCGCGCCTCACCTCGGGCGTCGATCTATGGTTGAATACGCCGGAGAGGCCGCTCGAAGCCTCGGGCACGAGCGGCATGAAGGCCGCGGTGAACGGCGTCCCCAGCCTGAGCATCCTCGACGGCTGGTGGATCGAAGGGCACATCGAGGGGGTCACGGGATGGTCCATCGGCGACGCCGGCTCAGCGCCTTCGGAGCCCGACGGGAAAGCCGACGCCGAGAACATGTACCAGAAGCTCGAGAGCGTGATCCTTCCACTCTACTATCGCGACCGAAAAGCCTATCTCGAGGTGATGCGCCATGCGGTGGCGCTCAACGGCTCGTTCTTCAACACCGAGCGCATGGTGAGCGAGTACGCCCGCCAGGCCTACCGTCTCGCGGGAGAGCAGTAGACGTGGAGAAGCTCCTTTCGAGCGGAATCCGGATCGCCTCCACCCGCAAGGAGTATGGCCCGGCTCTCGAGGAGCTGCAGATCCTCTGCTTTCCCACCCTCGACGACGATCAGCGGTTCAAGAGCGCGCATTACGGCAGGCACGTGGAGCTCTTCCCCGAGGGGCAGTTCGTGGCTCTCGATGGGGCCAAGGTCGTCGGCATGACCAGCACCATCCGCATGGCCTTCGACTTCGGGCACGTCGAGCATACGTTCGCCGACGTCATCCAGGGCGGCTGGCTCACGTCGCACGAGCCCGACGGCGACTGGCTCTACGGGGCCGACATCGGGACTCACCCCGACTATCGGCGGCGCGGCATCGCCCGCGGTCTCTACGCCGCGCGCCACCTCACGGTGCGCGCGCTCGGCCTCTCGGGACAGGTCACCGTAGGGATGCTCCGCGGTTACGGCGCTCTCAAGGGAGAGATGTCCGCCCGGGACTACTACGAGTCTCTCCTCCGGGGAGAGCGGAGCGACCCCACCATCTCCGCTCAGATGAGGGTGGGCTTCGAGCCGCGCGGGCTTCTTCCGAGCTATCTGAACGACCCTGTCTGCGACAACTACGGCGTCCTCCTCGTGCTCGCCGCCGACAAGGACGTTTCCTTCGAGTGAGATGACCCTATGGCATACATACAAATCAAGACCGAGATTCCCGGACCCAGAGCGAAGAGCCTGCTCGAGCGGAGGGCGCGCGCCGTCTCCTCGGGAGTGGGCCGGGCGACGGACGTGGTGGTGGAGCGCGCCCAGGGCGCGCTGGTCCAGGACGTCGACGGCAACACCTTCATCGACTTCGCCGGAGGGATCGGGATGCTCGCCGTCGGCCACTGTCCCGCGAACGTGTCGCGGGCGATCGCCGAGCAGGCTTCGAAGCTCATCCATATGTGCGCGCTCGTGGCGACCTACGAGCCTTACGTGCGGCTCGCGGAGCTCTTGAACTCCGTGGCGCCCGGCAGCTTTCCCAAGAAGACGATCCTCGCGAACAGCGGCGCCGAGGCCGTCGAGAACGCGGTGAAGCTCTCGCGGGCCTTCACCAAGCGGCAGGCCATCGTGGTGTTCGAGGGCGCCTACCACGGACGGACGCTTCTCACGCTGAGCCTCACCAGCAAATACGACCTCTTCAAGAAGGGCTTCGGACCCTTCGCGCCGGAGATCTACCGGTTCCCGGCGCCGAACCTCTATCGCCGGCCCGCGCTCTTCACCGAGGAGCAGTACCTCGAGGAGTGTCTGCGCCAGCTCGACCACAACTTCGTCGCCCAGGTCGATCCGTCCGCAGTGGCGGCGGTCCTCATCGAGCCCGTGCAGGGAGAGGCCGGATTTCTTCCCGTGCCCGCGCCGTTTCTCGGACGCCTGCGAGCGCTCTGCGACCAGCACGGAATGCTCTTCATCGCCGACGAAATCCAGTGCGGCATGGGGCGCACGGGAAAGCTCTTCGCCATCGAGCACTACGGCATCGTCCCCGACCTGATCACCACCGCGAAATCGCTCGGGGCGGGGATGCCGATCAGCGCCGTGACCGGCCGCGCCGACGTGCTCGACTCGGCCCATGTGGGCGGAGTCGGGGGGACGTACGGAGGGAGCCCTGTCGCCTGCGCCGCCGCCATCGAGGCGGTCGAGACCATCCGCAAGCCCGAGTTCCTGGCCCGCGCCGTCGAAGTCGGAAATCTCCTGAAAGCGCGGCTCGCGAAGTGGCGCGAACGGTTCCCGATCGTGGGCGACGTCCGCGGCCTGGGTCCGATGCAGCTCGTGGAGTTCGTCCGCGACCGGAAGACGAAAGAGCCCGCGCCCGAGGAGACTCTCGCCACCATCAAGCGCGCGGCGGCGCGGGGGCTCATCCTCATTCGCGCGGGCCTCTACAGCAACTGCATCCGGCTCATGCCGCCGCTCATGGCAGAGGACGCTCTCTACGAGGAGGGCCTCGACGTGCTCGAGGAGGCCATCGCCGCCCAGGTGGACCTCATGAAGGAGACGGTGGCGAAAGCCTGAGACCGGCAAGAACGCAGAGTCACAAAGAAGCAATGGCGCGAATCAGAAATGACCGAGGAGACGGGATTTCTTCTTTGCGTCTTTGCGTCCTTGCGTTCGATTTTCTTCCCTGGCCCAATGGCCGCAGTTCCGTTTGGCTTCGACGTCGAGCGGGAATCAAAACGCAAAGGCGCAAAGGCGCAAAGACGCCAAGAAGAACAAAGGGGCTGATGGAGACGACGGGAGATATTGCCCCCTTGCGTTTTTGCGTTCCTCCCTAGAACCGTGGTCGACTCCGTCTTCTACAACGGGATCCTGTTGACGCAGGATCCTCACCATCCGCGGGCTGAGGCCCTTGCGGTGAAGAACGGACGCATCCAGGCCGTCGGCAGCCGCCGCGACGTCGAGCACCTGGCCGGCCCGGAAACGGAGCGGATCGATCTCGAGGGACGGCCGCTCGTTCCCGGGTTCAACGACTCCCACGTGCACGTGTGGAAAGTGGGTCAGCTCCTGACCGGCATTCTCGACCTTCGAGCCACGAAGAGCCTCGCGGAGCTGAAGGCAGTGGTCAGGCACCGAGATCGAGAGCTCCCCGAGGGCGTCTGGCTCCTCGGACGCGGCTACAACGAGCAGTTCCTCGTCGAGGGGCGCCAGCCGACGAGATGGGATCTGGACGCCGCGGCGCCCCACCGGCCCGTTGCCCTCACGAGAACCTGCGGCCATATGATCGTCGGAAACAGCAGGGCGCTGGCCCTCGCGGGGGTAGGGCGGGCGACGATCGATCCCGCGGGCGGGCAAGTCGAGCGAGACGCCTCGGGAGAGCCGACGGGTCTGGTGAAAGAGAACGCCATGGGCTTCCTGAAGGCCGTCATTCCCGAGCCGACCGTCTCCGAGTACGGGGAGATGGTCGTCGCCGCCGGCAACGAGCAGCTCTCGAAAGGAATCACGAGCGCGAGCGAAGCGGGGGCGACCCCCGCGCTCCTCGAGGCGTATCGCGTCCTCGACCGTGAGGGAAAGCTTCCCCACCGGTTTCACGTCATGGCGATGCGACTCTCGGAAGAGAGCTCCCGTCCCCTCCCCGTTCCCGGGAGGTACGTCTCCGACGCTCTTCGCCTCGACTCCGTGAAGCTCTTCGCCGACGGAGGGCTTTCCGGGGCGACCGCGGCCTTGCATGGGACCTACCGACACCAGGCCGTTCGAGGCCTCTCCCGGCTGAACGTGGAAGAGATCTATTCGCTCGGGCTCGAAGCTCAGCGGGCGGGCTTTCGGGTTTGCACCCACGCCATCGGGGACGCCGCGATCGACGACGTCCTCACGGCCTACGAACGTCTTCACGAGCGAGGAGGGCGCGGTCATCGGCTGGAGCATTTCGGCCTTCCCGATCGCGTCCAGATCGAGCGCGCCCGCCGCATCGGCGCCATGGCGGCTCCGCAGACGGTGTTCCTGCACGCTCTGGGAACGAACTTTCGCCGCTACCTGAACGACGACTACCTGGCGCGAACCTATCCCATCCGATCGATGCTGAAGGGGGGCGTCACCGTAGCCCTCGGCTCGGACGCTCCGGTCGTTCCCGACGACCGCCCGCTCCTGGGAGTGCAGGCGGCGGTAACCCGGAAGGACCGGGAAGGGGTGGCCATCGCTCCCGACGAAGCGATCCCGGTCGAGAGCGCTCTCTACGCATACACCATGGGTGGCGCCCTCGCGAGCGGCGACGAGGCCAATCGCGGAAGCTTGAGTCCGGGAAAGTGGGCGGACTTCGCGGTTCTCGATCGGAATCCGTGCGAGGTCGAGGCCGAGGAGATCTCGACCGTCCGCGTGGTTCGCACGTTCCTATCCGGAGCCGTGGTTTTCGAGGCGTGAGCGCCGCCGGAGAAGCCAGGCCGCGCCACGAAACGTGGCCCCCAACCACGAACCGGCCCCTCCGGCGACCAGACGATTGTCTCACGAAGAAGCTGCTAAGCTGTGAGATATGACCGCATGGCCGCGCGCTCTCCCCGTCCAGATCGTGATCCGGTCTCCGGAGATCACGCTGAAGGGCCGAAATCAGGGGGAGTTCTGGGTTCGGCTCCGCGCGAACCTGCGCCGGCAGCTCGACCATAGGATGATCTCCTGGCCGGTGACCAGCGCGCGGGCGAAGCTCTGCGTCGAAGCGGGCGTTTCCCCGGCCCCGGACGAGCTCGCTCGCGCGCTCGCCGCCGTCGCCGAGGTCGCCGGCGTCGATTCCTACTCCGTGGCGCGAAAAGCCGGTCGAGAGGAGGTCTTTTCCGCCGGCGCTCTCGACCGGGACCGGCTCGAAGAAGCGGTCGTGGAAATGGCCCGGGAGCGCTGCGAGCCCGAGAAGAGCTTCGCCTTGCGGGTTCATCGCGTCGACAAGCGGTTTCCGCTGAGGTCGGCGGAGATGGAAACCTGGCTCGGCGACGCCATCCGGCGGCAGACTTCCTGGTCCCGGGTGGACCTCGACTCTCCTGACAAGACCTTCTACGTCGACATCTACGGCGATGCCCTGTTCTTCTACGACGAGCGCTACAAAGGCCCGGGCGGCCTGCCGGTGGGCACGAGCGGACACTTGCTGAGTCTGCTCTCTGGAGGCATCGACTCGCCGGTGGCATCGTTCCTGCTCTCGAGACGGGGGGCCTCGGTCGACTGGTTCCACATGAGCGCCACCCACGTGGGCGAGGGGGATTTCGAAACCTCGGTCGTGGGGCGCATCGCCCGCACGTTGAGTCGCTTCAGTCTTCAATCCCGCCTGTTCGTCGTGCCCTACACCCATTTCGATCTCGCGCTCGCCGGGGGCGAAACGGGGTACGAGCCCGTTCTCTTTCGCCGCTTCCTGTTCCGGATAGGCGAGGCGCTGGCCGGAAGGATCGGAGCCTCCGCCCTGGTGACCGGAGACAGTCTCGCGCAGGTGGCATCACAGACGCTCGACAATCTCGTCACCAGCACGAAGGCGGTCGAGATTCTCGTTCTGCGGCCCCTGGTGGGAATGGACAAGCAGCAGATCATGCATCTCGCCCGCGGGATTGGCACCTACGACATTTCGATCGAGCCCTACAAGGACTGCTGCGCCCTCTACGCGCGCCGCGTGAGGACTCGAGCTCGCGAGGAGGCCGTCTCGGTGCTCGAACGCCGCCTTGTTCCCGACTATCCGGGCCTCATCGAGCGCAGCCTCCGGGACATGCTCTGGGGACGCTATGAGAGCGGCAAGCTGCTGTCCGTCGGCTCAGGCATCGAAGAGCCGGCGGTCGTCGGTTGAAAGGAACGGGCCGGGGAGAGAAGCGGTAGGCCCCGCACTCGAGCCCTACCGCTTTCCCTGAGTCGCTCCCCGGCGATCTCCGTGCAGCCCATCCACGGCAGACCCGCCCTAGCGGCGCGAGGTGGTTCGGAACCGTCCCGCGTCGCTCCCCGACCGTTGCCGTAGCCGGAAGACTCGGCATGCGCCCAACAGCACCCCTGCCTTCGTTTCCCACGGCCGCGGCAATGCACATAACACCAGACCTCGAGCCCCGCGCCCATAGGGTAAGTTCTGTAGACCAGCGTAGGACCTGTGTTCGAGAGAGCGCTCAGTCGGCGCGCTCGTAGATCGCGACCGGCGGACTGATTTTGCTCATGTTGGCCAGAATGCCCTCGAAGTCGAGGAGCGACCAGGACGGATTGGTCTCGCGCGGCCCCAGGGAAAAGACGAGGGCGTAGCGCGTCCGGCCGGCGGTCAACCGGGCGAAGAGATCGTGCTCGCGCGTTCCGGGCTGGAATCGCAACCCGTATTCGGGATTCACGACCAGGAAGTGGGGGCTTTCGCGCTCGAGGACGGTCTCCGTCGGCCGCAGGCGCTTCGAGGAAAACTCATGGAGCCGGGGCAGGTAGTACTCCGGACCCATGTAGCCCACGACCTGAGTCGAGGAGACGTTCTCCCGCAGCCAGCGCTCGGCATGGTATCGGGTGTCCTCGAGGAGCAAAGCGTCGACGGATAGGGCCCTTCCGAGCGAATAGAGAAGCGCAGCTCCGACCAGCGCCCGGGTCCAGACGCCGCGGTTCCAGAGCCGCGAGCAAGCGACTCCGGCGAAGATCGCAAGCAACGCCGCGAGGGGCAGCGAATAGCGCAGCCATGTGCTCAGTACGGGGGCGATGAAGAACAGGTAATAAGAGGAGGCGAACAGGAGGGTCCATAGGGCAGTCCGGCGGGATTGACCCGCTCGAAGGGCCAGCACCAGACCACAGGCGCCTGCCGCCGCGAGAGGCCATCCCAGAGCGAAACCCAGGTGTCGAAAAGTCTGTCCGACCATAGCGAGCTGTTGGGCCGGAGTGGCCTCGAAGAGGCTGTACTGTCGGCGGGCCCAGAGAATCTCTTCGAAATGGTCGAGAAAGCCCCGATAGTTGAAAACCACGTTGTGGAGCGCCAGAAACGACAGGATGCCCGCGAGGAGCGAGAGACCTACGCGCCGATCGACCAGCACCCGAAGGAACGAGCCCTCCTGGCGCGCTCGCAGGAGCGCGAAGGCCGCCAAGGGGAGGATATAGAATGCGAACGCCTGGTCCTTGGTGCCCATGGCGAGGACGGCCGAGAGCGTGAAGCCGAGATAATCGCGAAGCTCCCCTCGCGCGTCGAGCCGCAGGAAGAAGAGGTACGAGAGCAGGAACCAGAAGAGGAGCGGGACTTCGAGGTTCGCGGTTTTGGCGTAATACACGAAAGGCGCCGACAGCGCCATGGTGATAGCGGCGAAGGCGCCCGAGAGCGGATCGAAGAGGTCGCGCCCCAGACGGTAGAGGAGGAGCACGATGCCCGTCCCCATGGCGAGGGAGAGTACTCGGCCGAAGAGAAAGAACCAGGTGTGTCCTTCGACACTCATCGGATCGACGAGATCCAGGGCGAGGACGGGGAGATAGGTCGCGGCGAGGACATAGTAGTGAAACGGGGGGTACGCAGGCTGATGCCAATCGCCGGAGAAGCGGGTTTGGATACCCTCGAGGATGACGCCGGGGTTGAGCTCGTCGACCGCCCAGCCGTAGCGAGAGGGGAGGCCCCATCCGACTCCGACCAGGTTCAGCGCCAGGCTGAAAGCGACGATGCCGTAAAGCGTCCTTCGCGAGGAAGCGTCACTCACCGCGCGAGAGTGTAAAGGCATCGTCGAGAAGCGGCAAGATCGGAAAAGGGAGATGCTCGATGCCGACTCGGATTGACCGCGACCGCACCCGGGCCGCGCCCGTAGAAATCCCGGAAGACGTAGAGCTTCGCCGGGTGCAAGGAGCCATGATCGCGTTCAAGCGTCTCTCTCCCATGCATCGGCGGGAGCTCTCCGCTACATCGACGAGGCGAAGACGGCGACGGGGAGGCGCGGGAAGCCTACGACGTCGGATGCCAGAAACATCTCCGTTGAAGATGCTGCCAGCAGTTGGCTTTAGACCCCGAGCTCCAGCTCATCCAGCGTCGTGGCGGTGAGGATACGGTCGAGGACGGAATCCAACTCGGCTGCGGACATCGTTTCGGCTTTCGCCGCTATCTCCCGGGGAAGGTCGCCGAACTTGGCAGCCAGCAGACGCAACAGCGTCTCGCGCTTGCCGTCGAGGACGCCGGCCTCTCGACCCTCCTCCCGACCTTTCTCCATGAGCTTGTCGGCCCAGGTGAGCTCCACTTCTTGCACGGCTCGATACTCCTTTCTCGAGACGAGACGCCGATACCTTTCGGCCTCCTCTCCCGAAAGCACGAAGTACGTCTTGATCACGTTGACGAGGAGGTACTTCAGCGCCTCGTCGAGCTCGCTTCCCACGACCCGCTCGAGCATCGACAGCTGGAGCCGGGCGCGGTCTCGAGTCTTCTCCGGGCCCATCAGAGCCGAGAGGGCTGCTCCGAGCGGACTCGCTCCAACATACTCTTCCGCGGGAAGCCGTGCCAGCGCCACGCTGTGGTAGCGGAAAAGCAAGAGCTCCTGGCCGAAGAGGTCCTCCCGGTACTCAGCCACCTTCGAGCGCGGTCCGCCGCGGAGGTAGAGGACGATTGGAAAGACCGGAAGGCGGTAATGCAGCCGCAAGAGGGCGTAGTACTCGAACATCCGGCGGGGGAAGTCGCTCTTCGGCTCCAACTGGACTTCTACGTGAACGACTACCAGCTCCGACTCCCCGTCACGCGTCTCGAGCCGGGCGACGACGTCGGCCTCACGCACCTCGCCCGCGGGGACGTTGGCGAAGACTTCCTTACCCAGAAAGCGCAACGTCTCGAAATCGAGCCGAGCCGCGGCTTCGGGGAAGAAGAGCTCGAGAAAGTCCCGCAGCAGTCCCTCCAGGATCGTTTTGAAGAGCTGGTCGTGTCCCATCCGGCATTCCTCGAAGGAGGTAGACGAAATCGGATGGGAGAAGCCTCCCGGTTTTGATGGGGAGCGATCAGGAGCTCTGGAGTCTCTGGGCGGTCCGCAGCTCGCGTTCGGCGTCGCCGAAGCGGCCCTTCCGGTTGTAGATGTCGGCGAGGATGAAGTGGCCGAGAGGCGCCATCGACGGCTCCGGTCCGAGCTCGATTCCCTTGAGCGCCAGCTCCTGCGCTTTCTCGAGATCGCCCGAATCCAGGTAGAACTTGGCGAGGTAGAGGTGGCCGATGGCGAACTTGTCGTTGGTCTCGATGGCCTTTTCGAAGTGCTCCCGGGTCTTCGGGGCGTTTCCCGCCTTCGCGTAGAGCTTCGCCACGTTGAAATGGCTCCGGAAGTCCTTGGGGGAGACCTCGAGCTCCTTCTCGTAGGCGGTGATGGCGCCGGGGGCGTCGTCCTCCTCCTCGTGGATCAGGGCGAGGTTGAAGTGCGCCGTCGGGAGCTCGGCGTTCATCTGGAGGGCGGTCGCGATCTCTTTCTTCGCTTCCTCCAGCTGCTTCAACCCGATGTAGCACTCCGCCATCAGGTTGTGCAGCGGGGCGCGCTCGCTTCCGATGTCGACGGCCTTCTTCAAGAGAGAAAGCGCTCCCTCGAAATCGTTTCGGTCGACTTGGATCTTCGCGAGACTGTAATAAGCGCGGTTGTCGCGGGGGTCCAGCTCCAGGATGCGTTTGAATCCGGCCTCGGCGTCCTTCGGCCTTCCCATCTCCTGGTAGGTCGAAGCGAGCCCGAAGAGAGCCGATTTGTACTCCGGATCGCGCGCCAGCGCTTCCTGATAGGCGGCAACGGCTTTCTCCAGGTCCTTCTTCTTGGTGTAGAGGTTTCCGAGAATGTAGTGAGCTTCGAGGATGTCCGGGTCTTCGGCGAGGACCCTGTCGATCTTCGCCATCGCCTCGTCGATCCTGTCCTCGCTCGAGTCAGCTCCTGCGTCCTTGATGAGGTTGAAGAGAGGGATCTTGTCCTTGGGGTCCGCGAGCGGCTTGGTGGGGTCGATCTTGATCTTCGACGGGCCGCCGAGGTAGCCGAGGGCCGCGAGCTGAGCTGCCGTATCGGCGTCCGGTGTCTCGGGAGCTTTTTCATCGATCCCCTCGACTCCGTATCGGGTGACGAGCGCGTCGAGCGCGGTCTTGAGCTCCTTCACCGTGGCCGCGCGCTGCGGCGCCAGGTTCTTGGTCTGGTTGGGATCGGCTCGAATGTCGAAGAGCTCCGGACGAGGGGCGTCGATGAACTGAAAGACGCCGTTTCGGACCGACTTGAGCTCCGACCATCCATAGTGGTGCCGCGGGTAGAACGACTCGCTGTACGCGAGGAGGCCGAGGTCCTCCGTCTCTCCCTCGAGCAGCGGGACCAGGCTCGTTCCCTGGATCGTGGCCGGCGGCTCGATCGCCACCAGATCGAGGATCGTGGGCATGAGGTCGACGTTTCGCACCTGGGCCGAGATTCGCTGGCCTGCGCGGATCTGGCGGTAGGGCGCTTTCAGCAGGAAGGGCACGTGCATCGTGGCGTCGTAGATGAAGAACCCGTGGGTATTCTCTTCGTGCTGCCCGAGGCTCTCACCGTGGTCGCCGATGAAGACCACGAGCGTATCGTCCTCGAGGTCCGCCTTCTGGAGCCAGTCGAAGAGCTCCCCCATGAGGCTGTCGAGGTAGGCGATCTCGCCGTCGTAGCGTGCCCCGGGATACCCGCGATAGCGGGAGAGGAACGGCTCGGGCGGCTCGTAGGGGGTGTGGACGTCGTAGAAATGGAGCCAGGCGAAGAAGCGATCGTCCTTGACCTCGCCCATCCACTTCTCCGCCTCCTTCAGAACCTCGTTCCCCCGCCTTTGCACCGTGTCGAGACCAACGTTCTCGAACTTGTTCAGATCGAAATCGTCGTAGTAGCGGTCGAAGCCCTGGTTCAACCCCCAACGGGAATCGAGAACGAAAGCCCCGACGAAGCCCCCCGTCTTGTAGCCGTTCTCCTTGAGGGTTTCCGCAAGCGTCACCTGATCCTGGCCGAGGTAGTAGCCGCCGTTGTCCCGGACGCCGTGGTGCATGGGAAAGGTGCCGGTGAACATCGAGGAGTGCGCCGGCATGGTAAGCGGTACCACCGAGGAAGCTTGCTCGAAGACGACACCGGAGGCGGCCATTCGCTCCAGGTTCGGCGTTTCGACCTTGTCGTATCCGTAGATGGGAAGGTGGTCTGCGCGGAGAGTGTCCGCGGTTACGAGGACGACGTTGAGCGGCCGATGCGCCTCGGGCACGAGCCGCGGGAGGAACCGCACGGCGATCACGACCACCGCCGCGAGTCCGGCGACGGCGAGAATCGGCTTCCAGGGAATGCGACGGGGCTCGCGCGGCGCTTGCTTCTTGCGCTCCTTCCGACCCATGGCTCTGATTCTAGCGTGGCGCCAAACAAAAAAGGGGTGGGGCCCGAAGGCCCCACCCGGTTCGCGAAACCGTTCTGACGCTAGAAGTGGAACTTCACTCCGATCATCGCCCGCATCGGGTCGATAAAGGTGTTCTGGGCACCAAAGTTCTCACTGAAGAAATTCCGGGTGATGATGCTCTCTTCGGCCTTCTCCTGGCCGAGATTCAGGATATCGGCAAGGAGTTCGATCCTGCGCTCTCCTGCAAAATGGAAGATTTTGGAGATGCGCAGATCGAGGAGCGTCTGAGGTTGAAGTCTGTAGGATCCCAGAGGCTCGGTGTAGATCTGCCGCGTTCCCTGCGGAAGCGAGACGTTCGCTTGAGGCCCGTACGGCTTGCCCGTGAGGTACTGGAAGGCAGCGCCAATCAGTATGTCGACGTTCGGAATCTCATAGGCCGTCTGCACCCGGAACATATGGGTCCGATCGTTGAGCAGATTCCCCGTGGCTAGGATCAGGTCATTGGGATCCCTTCCGAAGTTCGCTCGCGAGCCCCCGAAGGCGGCAGTCGTCTGAGAGACGTTGGCGCTGGTGGGGCCGACGCCGTTGGAGGTGATGAGCCCTTCGGCTTTGGAGAGAGTGTACGAGACGACCGCCTGCCACCGATCCGACCAGCGCTTGTTGAAGGTGAGGACGAAGCCGTTGTACTCCGTGAAATAGCCGTCCGGATTGGTGAGCTGGAAGACCCGCGCGTCGGGATCGCTGAGGAGCGGACGAGTTTCGATGCTGCGACCATCCGGAAGAATCGCGGTTCCCGTCCCGTATTGACCGACGATATCCGTGAAGCCGGTGTAGTCCCGGCCTTTCTTGTAAACGTAGGTCATACCTATGCCGATGTCGGGCGCGAGCTCGCGGTCGAAGCCAATCGAGACCTGATCCGTGTGGGGCGCCACCGTGTCTGGATTAACGCTCAGATTGGCTACCGGATCGGTGACGGCAGACAATGTCGGTGTACCCTCCCGTTGCCGGGTCGAAGTACGCCAGCGTAGTTGGGGTGAGGCCCGGATGAACGGTTGAAAGCTCGCCCGTAATCATTCCCTGGACGAATCGCCCGTAGTTGCCGCGCAGGAGCGTTTTTCCATCCTCCGTCAGCTTGAAATTGAACCCCAGGCGCGGGGAGATATTGGTCCAGGTGAACAGATCACCGAGTCCCTGGATATCGGTGCCGAGCTCCTCTCCGGTGGGACCCCGACCGGGGATGTCCTGGCTGATCGCCTGGTTCCGATCGAAGCGAATTCCCAAGCTGAGCGTCAACCGATCGTTCGGACGAATCACGTCTTCGGCGAAGAGACCGAGATCCTTGAACTGCCCTCCATAGGTGTAGGGATCCCGGAAATACGCATAGTCCGGTTCGCCCGCGTAGTCGTAGTAGTGGGCGCCGCCCGGATACAAGTAGAAGTGTGCGGCTCTGCCCGTTCACCCATTGAAGTCCGAACTTGAAGTCGTGGTCGCTTCCGATGAAGTCGGTCGCGTAGTGACTCAACTTCGCGTTGAATGCCCAACGGGACTGAGTGAACGAGCCGTTAATATAGGAACCTCCGCTCGCGAGCCCGGTGTCGAGGTCCCGATGCCAGGCCTGGGTCAGGTCGGGATTATTCGCTCGCGCGTAATCGTTCGGAGAGACGAACCCCGAGAATCGGGCATCCCAGTATGTGTTCGGTGATACGACCTGGACGAGGTTCGCGACCGTCGTCGAGGGGTTGTGCCCGCCGTAGCTCACGACGGTCGCGAACGGATCGGAGAAGCTGGGAGTGTCGGGAATATCCCAATAGTCGTCGTGGTAGTTGTGCATGAACCTCAAACTGTCGGTGATCTGCCAGTTGACCTTCCAGAAGACACGATCCGCTTCCCAATGCCTGGGACCCGCTGGGTCGACACCGGGCTGGGCATCGAAATCCCTCTGATACTGGTAGCCACCGAAGATCCAGAGCTTGTCTTTGATGATCGGGCCGGCGGCGTGCACCGTCAGGTCCCGATACTGCACGCGGTTGAATCCGGTTTCCCCCTCGGGACAGTCGCAGGGAAGCTTGATGGGAGAGCTCGTGAGCCAGTCGGGCTGCGCGAAGTAAGAGAAATCGGCCTGATAGTCGTTTCCGCCTTGCTTGGTCACGACGTTGAAGACCGCCCCCTGGACGTTGCCGTATTCCGCCGAGGCACCGAGGGCGACGGCTTCCACCTCCTCGATGACATCGGTATCGGGATAGGGCCAGGCCCCGCCTCCCACCGGGGAAGTGAAGTCCGTGCCATCCATCAAGTAAACGTTGTCATTCGTCGAGGATCCGAAAGCGGTCATCCCCGCCGCGCTCGCGCTCGTTGGGCTGTTCGCCGAAACACCCGGCGCCCACTTGAGGAAGTCGAACATGCTGAACCGGCGAACGGGAGTGTTCTCCACCACCTCGCTCGTGAAGTTTGCGGAGACTCCCGATTTCCGGGTATCGACGATCGGGCTTTCTCCCGTCACCGTCACCGTCTCCTCGAGGGAGCTGAGCTTCATGTTGACTTCGCGCTCCGTGGTTCCGCCCACCGCTACTCGCATTCCCTCTTCGGTGTAGGCGCCGAAACCTGTAATGGTGATGCTCAGCGTATAGGCCCCCGGGGCAAGGTTCGGAAATCGGAACTGGCCCTTTTCGTTCGTCACCTGGGTGGAAGGTCCACTCGGTAACGCGGGAGAGGTAATCGTGACCGTAGCGCCCGGTAGGACGCCGCCTGACTCGTCTCTCACGGTTCCGATGATGGTTCCCGTAATGACCTGGGCCGATGCCGGGATCGAAACCATCACCGTCGCCGCGAGAGCAAGACACGTTACGAAACGGATGGATTTCATGCTCACCTCGCTGGTAGGACTGGGACTGGATTGCATACGAAGCTGACCGTCCGGTCGGTTGACTTCCTTGACAGACGGAGCAAATCGCGTTCCAGCGCGGGATTCTATCTAAGTGCCTGTTTCGAAAGCAACTTCGAAACGGAGCTCGCGCCGGAGGTGTTCAAGATTTTGGATGCAGCTCCAAGCGCATGGATTAATTGGGGTCTGCGTCACCCGTTTCCCGCGAGATTTCTTCATATCGAGCGAGAGCTGCTCTTGCCTCGTCCCGGCGCCCGGCTCGCAGGTAGGCCTGCCCGAGGTAGAAGTGTGCCTTGGCGTAGCGCGGGGAAAGCGAGACCGAGAGCTCGAGCTCGCGCGTCGCCGAGACGAAGTCGTGATTGTCGAGATAGAGAGCCCCGAGGAAACAGTGAGCTTCCGCGAGGTTCGAATCGATTCTCGATCGCGCGCTTCAGCTCCCGCTCCGCGTCTTCTCTCCGGTCGAGCTTGATGAGCGTCCTGCCCAGGCGGTACGGCGGCTGAGCCCAGGAGGGCGAAAGCTCCGCGGCGCGTCGATAGAAGTCGAGCGCTTTGTCGAAATCCGGCTTGCGCTCGTACGCGTAGCCGAGCGCGAGCAGCCCGCCGGGCTGATCGCCCGAGAGAGTGCGCGCTCTCTCGAAGGCTTCGATGGCTTTGTCCCACCACTGGAGCCTCAGGCGGCTCGATCCGAGCTGTCCCCAGGAGGAAGCGTCCTTTGGATCGATCGAAACCGCCTTCTCGAACGCCTCGACCGCTTCGACGTTGCGCGATGCCTTGAAGAAAGCGTTTCCGAGGTGCCGGTGCAGATCGACGTTCGCGGGATCGACCTCGGCGGCGGCGCGATACTCCGCGAGCGCCCGATCCATATCGCCCATCGATGCAAGTAAGACCGCCGGCCTCTCCAGGGGAACGAACGTCTCTCCTTCGAGCAGGGTGCCGGCGAGAAGCTTCCCCCGCGGGCGAGGGTCGGGAATCCGCCGCACGAGCTCTTCCCCTTCGCCGCCCTCGATACGCGCCAGGAGAAGAAGCGGTAGCAGGATTTCTGGAGCCAGCTCCCTCGCCTTCGAGAGCTCCGAGCGCGCGTCTTCCGGCTTCCCCGAGAGCCAGAGGACCTCCGCGAGGTAGATTCGCGCCGGGACGAAGCCCGGCTCCTTCGAAAGGACCTCCCGATAAGCCGACGCCGCTTCTTCCCACCGGCCTTCCTTCTGGCTGGCGATGGGCCGGTCGATGTCCTGCGACGACGAAAGGAGGAGAAGCGTCGCCACGAGAACGCTCATCTCGCGAGGCTAGTCCCGCGCCGTGGGGCTGTCAAGGTAAGATCCCGTCACTCGATGGTTCTCCTCGCCCTCGTCTTCACTGTCGGGGCCTCCGGGCCCCGGTTCGTCGATCGGGCCCTCGAGAGAGGCCTCGATCTCGTGGTGACGTTCGGCTCCGAGCAGAAGAACTACATCATCGAGAGGACGGGAACGGGCGCCGGCCTTTCGGACTACGACGGAGACGGCGATCTCGACGTCTATCTCGTGAACGGATCGCTCCTCGACCTTCCGCCGGGCGAGCCGCCGCCGAGCGACCGGCTCTACCGCAACGACGGCTCGGCGCGCTTCACCGACGTGACCGACGCGGCCGGGCTCCGTGAGGCCGAGTGGGGAGCGGGGTGCCTGTTCGCGGACTTCGACAACGACGGCGATGCGGATCTCTTCGTCTCGAACTTCGGCCCGGACGTTCTGTACCGCAACAACGGCGACGGAACCTTCACCGACGTTTCTCACCAGGCCGGGGTCCACGATCCGCGTTGGGGAGAGGGCGCCGCCGCGGGCGACTTCGATTCCGACGGGTTTCTCGATCTCGTGGTCGCCAACCACGCCGTCTTCGATCGGCACGCGCCTCCGGAGCAGAACTGCTACTGGAAAGGGGTGAAAGTCTCCTGCGGGCCTCTCTCCCACCCTCCGGAAACGGATCTCCTCTACAGGAACCGCGGAGACTTCACTTTCGAGGACATCTCCGTCTCCTCCGGCATCGCGCTCAAGCGCGGCTACGGGTTCGGCGTGGTCCTCGACTACTTCGACGACGACGATCTTCTCGACATCTACGTCGCCAACGACCTGACGGAGAACTTCCTGTTCCTGAATCGAGGACGGCTGCGGTTCGAGGACTTCGGCGCTTTGTCGGGAGCGGCCTACGTCGAAGGCGGCCGCGCCCAGGCGGGAATGGGGGTCGATAGCGGCGACTACGATGCCGACGGCAAGCCCGACATCTACGTCACCAACTTCTCCGACGACTACAACACCCTCTACCGCAACGACGGCTCGGGTCTCTTCTCCGACGTCACTTACCGCGCCCGACTCGGCGAGCCCACGTTTCCCTACCTCGGCTGGGCGACCCGGTTCGTCGACGTGGAGAACGACGGCGATCTCGATTTGTTCGTGGTGAACGGGCATATCTGGCCCGAGGTCGACCAGGTCGCAAGTGGAACCTGGTACACCCAGTCGAATCAGCTGTTCCTCAATACCGGGGAGGGAACCTTCGTCGAGGCGTCGAAAGAGGCGGGGCTCGTGGAGAAACGACTCGGCCGCGGCGCCGCGTTCGGGGACGTGGACGAGGACGGAGACATCGACGCGGTGATCGCGAACATGCACGCGCTTCCGACGCTTCTCTTCAACGAGACCAGGGAGAAAGGTCATTGGATCCAGCTTCTCCTGGTGGGCCGGACCTCCAACCGGGACGGCGTGGGAGCGCGGGTGAGCGTCACCGCCTCGGGGAAGAAACAGATGCAGACGGCGAAATCGGGAGGAGGCTACCTGTCGAGCCACGATCCGAGGCTGCACTTCGGGCTGGGTGCGAGCGGATCGGCTGAGGTGGGTGTCCAGTGGCCGTCCGGCGCGACGGAAGCGCTGGGATTCCTTCCCGCCGACAGGGTCTACCTCGTCCTCGAGGGCGAAGGCGTCATCGATACGCGGTGACCCGCAGGCGAGTGACAATATTCATGGTAAACTCAATGGTATGAGAACTACCATCGATGGGGCGGGCCGCCTCGTGGTCCCCAAAGCGATCCGTGACGCCTGCGGCCTGGAGCCGGGATCCGACGTCGAGATCCGCGCGGTGGAAGGGCGAGTCGAGATCGAGCCCGCCCCGCTCGATGTGACGCTGGAGCGCCGTGGCGGGTTGGTGGTCGCGGTTCCTCGCAAGCGGGTCGGGAGGCTCACCGTCGGGGAAGTCAACGATGCGCTCGATGAAGTGCGTGGACCGAGGAGCGGGGACTGAGTGTCCGCTTACCTCTGTGACAGCAGCTGTCTCATCGCCGCCCTCTGCTCCTGGCACGAGCACCACGACCGAACGAAGGGCGAAATCGAGGCTCGCGCGGCATCGAGGCACAAGCTGGTGCTCGCGGCCCACTCGCTCTCGGAAACCTACGCCGTTCTTACGAGGCTCCCCCCTCCCTACCGTCTGAGAGGAGCGGACGCCCGTTCCCTCCTCGAAGCGAACTGGGCCAACAACGAAACGGCGCATTTGACCGGACCCGAGATCTGGCGCGCACTGAAGGTGGCGGAAGGGCGCGGCGTCTCCGGAGGACGAATCTACGACGCCCTCATCGCCTTCGCCGCAATGAAAGCAAAGGTCCAGACCCTCATCACCTGGAACGTCAAGAACTTCGCCCTCTTTCGCGACGAGATCGAGGTGGCGACGCCCCGTCCCTAGCTCCAGAGTTCGTCCTCGAGGGCGAAAGGGTTATCGATTCGCGGCGACCCAGTCTCGAATGAACCTGAAGAGGCGGGGTCGATCTTCCCACTTCCCGCTCTTGGCGAGAAAGTCCTCGAGGACGCCGGGCGTGAGGATGGGAAACGCGAGGCTGCTCTCGATGCGCGTGTACTCGTCGTCCTGAAGCTTCCACATCCGGAGGGACCTACCATCGTATTGCCAGACTTCGGGTACTCCGAAACTTGCGAAGATGGGCATCTTCGGGATGGAGGAAGTCGTGATGTCGATCTCGATGACCAGATCCGGGGGCGGGTCCACTGCGAGATCGAGCTTTTTTTTGCCGCGGATCCGCTTGGCGCTGGTCACGTAGAAGCAGGAGTCGGGCTCGAAACCTCGCTTCAGATCCTTTCGCTTGAACGTGCTCGAGCCCAGGACGTCGAGCCGGACATCGAGTTCCGCCGCTACGATCTCCACGACCAGATTGAGCGTCCGATTGAACCTTTCGTGAGAGTGCGTCGGGCTCATGATTTCCAGCCGCCCCCGATCGTACGTCAGGTGCGGAACGCTGCAACTGGCCAGGTCCTCGAGAAGTTTCTCGTAGGTCTCCCAGCTCACGTTGGGGAGAACGACCTCCGGATCCGCGATTACCGCTCGACTGGTTGTGGCCATACGGCAATCTAACCGAACTCCAATCCCTGAGCGAGCGGCAGGTCCTTCGACCAGTTGATGGTGTTGGTCTGCCTCCTCATGTACTGCTTCCAGGAATCCGAGCCGGATTCGCGGCCGCCTCCGGTCTCTTTCTCGCCGCCGAAGGCTCCGCCGATCTCCGCGCCCGAGGTCCCGATGTTCACGTTCGCGATGCCGCAGTCGGATCCCGCGGCGGAGAGGAACGCCTCCATCTTGCGCATGCTGTCGGTGAAGATGGAGCTCGAGAGCCCCTGGGGAACTCCGTTCTGGAGATCGATCGCTTCCTCGATCTCCCCATACTCCAGGATGTAGAGAATTGGGGCGAAGGTCTCTTCCTTCACGATCTCGGTCTGCGCCGGCATCTTCACGATGGTGGGCTCGACGAAGTTCGGTCCCTTTGCGGAGAGCTTGCCGCCGCCTACGAGGATCTTGCCGCCCTCGTTCTTCACCCGCTCGAGAGCCGAGAACATGTCGTTCACCGCGCCCTGGTTCACGAGCGGTCCCATGAGCGTCTCGTCGTCCAGGGGATCCCCGATGCGGATCGACTTGTAAGCCTTGACCAGGCGCTCCTCGAGCTCCTTCACGATGCTCTTCTGGGCGATGATGCGCCTTGTGCTGGTGCAGCGCTGTCCGGAGGTGCCGACGGCGCCGAACAGGATCGCCCGCGTCGCCATGTCGAGATCGGCGTCCTCGGCGACGATGATGGCGTTGTTTCCGCCGAGCTCGAGGATGGTCCTCCCGAACCGGCGCGACACCGCTTCCGCGACGCGGCGGCCGACCCCGGTCGAGCCGGTGAAGGAGATCATCGGAAGCCTCGGGTCGTTCAGCATGAGCTCGCCCACGTCGCGCCCGGAGCCGATGACGAGGTTGAAGACCCCGGAAAGCCCGTGGTCGGCGGCGACCCCGTTCGCCACGTGCTGGACGGCGATGGCGGTGAGCGGCGTGTCGCTCGACGGCTTCCAGAGAATCGGGTCTCCGCATACCGAAGCGATCGCCGTGTTCCAGGACCAGACCGCCATGGGGAAGTTGAAGGACGTGACCACCCCCACGACCCCCAGCGGATGCCACTGCTCGTACATCCGATGGCGCGGTCTTTCGGAATGCATGGTGAGACCGTAGAGCTGGCGCGAGAGTCCGACGCCGAAGTCGCAGATGTCGATCATCTCCTGGACTTCGCCATGGCCTTCGGCGCGGATCTTTCCCATCTCGAGAGAAATCAGATCGCCGAGGGGCTCCTTGAGCTCGCGGAGGGCATCCCCGAGGTCTCGGATCACCTGCCCGCGCTTGGGGGCGGGGACTTCACGCCAGGAGAGGAATGCCGCGGCGGCGGTCGAGGCGACCTTCTCGTAGATGGCCGGCGTCGCCTGGATAATCCTGGCGATGGGCTCGCCCGTCGTGGGGTTGAGCGAGATCAGCTCTTTGCCCGAGGGCTCCGAGAGCCAGGCGTCGGGGCCGGTAGAGGCGCCGCTGTTCACTTCTTCGATCCCGAGCTTGTCGAGCAGAGACTTGTGCTTGTCTTTCCTGGCAGTGGCGGTGGTCATGGAGATCTCCTGGTTTTAGGGCAAACCTTATTATGTTAGACAGTCGCGGGGAGCCGGCGCAAGGCCGGCTTCAGAGCTGCTCCTGGACGGCCCGCCATGCCTGCACGAGCGCGGCCTGGGTCCAGGGGGTTCCGCCGGCGTCGGCTCCGGCGAACGAGATGCGCCCGAGCTTCTGCCTTCCTGTCCGGTAGGGCGGATTCTCGAGCGTCTCCCGGGAACCCGGCTCCTTGAAGTAGTTATAGCCGTGGCCCCAGCGGTTGACGGTGATTCCGGCGATGTCCCTCGCGGCGTCGAAACCGTTTGCCCCGAGGACGTGGTTCAGCTCGGTCCGGATCTCGCGCTCGTAGTCTTCGAAGGTCTTCCGCTCCATCTCGTACCGGCCGAGCTCCATCTGCTCGCGCGGCTCGAGCCCCCGCTGGTGAACGTACTTGTACATGCTGAGGATCGTGGGTTTGTCGGGGTGGTACTCGGGCCGGTAATCGCCGACGGAGAGCGGATCGGAGACGTGCATCCACGTGCAGTAGCCGGAAGGCCAGTACATTTCGAAAGCGCCGATGTCGGCGATGGGACGCCAGTGCTTCAGGAGGACGTTGATGTAGAGAGCGGAGGTGTAACGGTACTCCTCGAGCGCCCGCCGCTGCGCTTCGGGCAAGTCGGATACGACGTGCTTCGCGACGGATCCCCAGCCCGTCATGATCACGTGGCGGCCGCGAACGCGGCGAGCCTCTCCGTCGCCCTGAACGTACTCGACGCCGACGGTCTCACCTTCCTGTCGGATCTTCGTCACCATCGAGGAGAGCCTGAGCCTCACCCGGTTCGCGCTTCGGTCCAGCTCCTCGTTTCTCGGCTCGGCGTTGAAGACCCCTTCCATGGTTTTCTCGCCGGTGAGGGCATCGGGAAGGATCCCCTTGAGGAGCTGCCGGGCGACGGTGTGGTTCCCGTCGGGATAGCGGTTCACGGGCCGGTAGGCGTACTTGAGCATCCCGCCCTCTTCGTAGAACCCCTCGCCGCCCATTCCGAAGAAGCCGGGACCGATGGCATAGCCCTCGAGTGCGGAGGCGGCATCGCAGCCGAGGCCGATGAGGTCCGTCGCATAGAGATCGACGAAGCGGACGGCGTCGTCGCCCAGGCCCATCTTCTCCCTCACGAATCGCTCCCAGCTCATCGAGTGGAGCTCCGCCTCGAGCTCCTTTGCGCCGGGAAGGTAGTTCTTTCTCGTGGTGTAGAGCTCGACGAGGTCCTTGCGAGCTGCCTCGCTCAACGGGGCGCGGGAGAAGAACGCCTCGTACGGGATCTCGTTCCAGGCTTTGACCCAGGTCGTCCGGGCGCCCTCGAAGACTCTCGAATCGAAGACGACGGCCGGCGAGAGGCCGAACCGCTCGCGGAACTTGAGGTCGCGGTACTCGACGAGCCTCGCGGGGTCGAGCCCGATGCGCCGGAAGAATTCGAGCGCCTCCTCGGGAGAATCCTCGACGTCCTCGAGGGCGAAGGTGCCGCCGGGGGCGATGAGCTTCTGGCCCCCGTACTCCATGACGTTCCTGCGGGCGTGTCCTCCAAACTCGTCGTGGTTGTCGAGAAGGAGGATCGAGGGATCTCCCGGCGCCTCCTGATAATAAAGGAAGGCGGAGGCGAGGCCGGCGATGCCGGCCCCCACGACCACCAGGTCGTAGGTCTCGCCCGTGTCGGCGACTTCCTTCGGAAGTTCACCGTCTCTCACCCGGTGTCCGAGGGCCATCGCGCCCGGGGTCTGTCCGGCGAGCCCCGGGCTCGCGCCGAGGCGAAATCGCGGTGCTCCGACCGCGACCGCCATCCCCTGGAGAAAATCCCGGCGGGTGATCGCGCGGTCCATGCCGAGCTCCCGGTCCGCGCGTTTCACGAGCGGAGTCTAAGAGAAGCGGTCGAGGAAATCCATGAACCGCATCCCCAGGTAGCCGCCCTGGAAGCCGAGAAAGCGGAAGGGCTCCGGGGGAAGCGGCGCCACGGGGTCGTGAAGGTAAAGGAGGCTCTCCCAGGGCGCGTCGCGGTCCTCGACCAGATCCGCGAGGACCCGCCCCGAGAGAGTCGCCAGGGAGACGCCCATGCCCGAGTAGCCGAGGGCGTAGAACGCCCGTCCGTTTCGCCCCGCGCGTCCGATCTCGGGAGTGCGCCTCCAGGTGATCGCCACCGGGCCGCACCATCGATGGGTGATGGAGACGTCTCGCAGGGAGGGGAAGGTCTTCAACAGCTCCACCTTCAGCTCGGCGAACAGCTGCTCGATCCCGCTCGGCGATTCCAGGCCGAAGTGATAGCGCACGCGGCCGCCGAAGAGGATGCGCTTCCCCGTGAGGCGAACGTAATTGTGGACGCGCCTTTTGTCGGTATAGCCCTGGCGGCCGGACCAGCCGATCTCCTTCCACCGGGCTTCGCTCAGAGGCTCGGTCAGGAGGATGAAAGAGAAGAGAGAGACGGCGCGGTCGCGCACGATTCCGAGCCGTGCCGCGGGGAGGTAGGCGTTGAGCCCGACGACGAGGGTATCCGCGCGGATTCTCCCGCGTGCGGTCGCGATCTCGTACCCTCGGCCGTCGTCGGCGACGTTCTCGACCGGGCTGTTCTCGAAGAGCCGGACTCCCTTCGCGAGCGCCGCCTTCTTCAGGCCCGAGACGTACTTTCCCGGATGGAGTATCGCTGCCTTCGGGAAGTGGAGCGCCCCTCCGAAACGATCGCTCCGGATGACCGAGCGCATCGTCTCGCGATCGAAGAGCTCGAGCTCGATGCCCAGGTCGCGGCAGGCGCGCTCCTTCTCCTCGTTCTCGCGCTCGTGCTTCGGGTAGAGAGCGATCTCGAGGTAACCGGTGCGCTCGAGCTCGCAATCGAATCCCTCCTCGCGCGCGAGCTCCTCGATCCAGTTAATTGTCCGGACGGTCTCGTCGTAGGTGAACTTCACCCTCTCGACCCCGCGCTTGCGCGCGCGCTCGAGATGGGGCTCGTGCAGCGCCATGCCTCCGTTGCGGCCCGAGGCGCCGAAGCCGACGTAGCTTCCTTCGAGGACCGCGACCTCGAGACCGGGATTGCGCTTCTTGAGGAGGTAAGCGGTGACCAGGCTCGTGTAGCCGCCCCCGAGGCAGACGACGTCGGACTTCCGCTCGCCCTCGAGCGGCGGCTCGAGACGCGTCCTGTCGATGGCCTCGAGCCAGAAGCTCTCGTTGGGGGTGAAGTGGAGTGGCCGTCCGCGTATCATGCTTCACCAGAAGCGTTAGCCATTGTATGGTGGCAAATGGCAATGTAGAATGGCAATATGGAAGTCACGCTGGATCGCTTTGGGCGAGTGGTAATCCCCAAGAGTCTTCGCACAGATCTCGGCCTTTCCTCGGGCTCGGTGCTCGAGGTCGAGCAGGTCGAAGAGGGAATCCTCCTGAAGCCCGCTCGAGAAGCACCGCACGTTGAGGACCGAGGCGGGGTTCTGGTTTTCGTCGGAAAGCGAGAAGGAGACGTCACCGAGGCGGTCAGGTTACAACGCGAGCTCAGGTTCCGCTCTGTCGCCGGACCGAGGTCTCGGCGGCGATGAAAGTCCTTTTCGACACCTCGGTTCTGGTGGCGGCGAGTGTCGAGGCGCACCCGATGCACGGCAGGGCCCTCCCGTGGCTGCAGCGAGCCCATCGCGGGGAGGTCGAGCTCCATGTCGCCTCGCACTCGCTCGCGGAGTGCTACGGCGTTCTCACCACGCTTCCCGTCCGTCCCCGAATCGCTCCCGCTACCGCCTCGCGGTTGATTCGCGACAATATCGAATCCTCCGCGCGTATCGTCTCGCTCGCCGTCTCCGACTACACCGCGGTGATTCATGACCTTGCCCAGAGAGGACTCGCCGGCGGAATCGTCTACGACGCCCTCATTGCCGCAGCGGCGAGAAAATCCGGAGTGGAGCGTCTAATCACACTCAACCCCGACGACTTCGAGCGCGCGTGGCCGGAAGGGTCCCGTTTAGTGTTCGTACCTTAGCTACCCGGCGTCGGTCACCGGCTTCGACGTGATCTCGGAAACCGCGCGATACGCCTGATCGATGGCGGCGTTGGTATAGGCGTAGGCGGCGGCGTCGGAGTTCGCTATGTGGATCCTTCCGAAAGGCTTCCGCGCGATCTCGAAAGGCGCCTGGCCCGGCGGGAACTCCGGATCCCAGAGCGAGTTGTACTCGTAGGCGTAGCCGTGGGGCCAGCGGTTCACGGTGATCCCGAGAACGTCTTTCGCGGGATCGAAACCGCCCGCTCCCAGGACGCGCCCGAGCTGCTGCCGGATCTCGCGCTCGAACGTCTCGAACGTGGTGGAGACGAGATCGTACCGCCCCGCCGCGTGCTGCTCGCGCGAGCTTCCTCCCGGACTGCAGGGGGTGCGGGTGAGATGGAGGACCATCGGCTCCTCGGGGCTCCGTGGGTGATGGTACGTCCCGAGGCTCACGGGAAAATCGAGGGTCACCCCGCTGTGGTAGCCCGACGGGCTGTATACGCTCTGGACCCCGAGCTTCTGGAACGACGTCCAGTTCCGGATGAACACGTTCGTATAGACCAGAGGCACCTTGGGCCCGTAGGCGAGGGCGTCCCGCTGCTCCTTCGGAATCTCGGGACAGAGGTAGGGAACGACCGCGTTCCAGCATCCCAGGACCACGTGGCTTCCGCGCACCTTCTCGGCGCGTCCGTCGCGAACGTAGATGACCTCGACCTCGCTCGCGCTCTCCGGATCTCCCCGGTGCTTCACCCGCACACCGGTAGAGCTCAGGCGGACCCGGACCTTCGAATCCCGGGCATCGAGCTTTCCATAGTCCATCCTCGCGGTGACGATGTCCTCCATCGTGCTCCCGCTCGTCGAGCCGGGGATCAGGTTTCGCACCAGGAGACGGGCGATTGACGCGTTCCCGTCGGGGAAGTGAAAGATGTAGGGCTCCTCGGGCTTGGGCTTGGCCGTCGCCGAAAGACCGGGGTCGTCCCCCTTCGCGAGCTTCATTCCCTGGAAGCCGGGATAGCCGAGACCCCAGCAGTCGATTGCGGGAACGCCGTCGATGCCCATCCCGTACAGGCCGTGGGTTCGGCTTCCGAAGTACTTCGCTACCTGCGGATGGACCTTCGCGTAGTCCCGGAGAAAAGCGAGGTAGCTGGTCTTCGCGAGCGTCTTCTTTTTCGCGGCCTCGTCCAGGCCCGGCATGTAGTCGATTTCTTCCTCGTACAGGCGCACGAGGTCCTGACGGGCCTCCGGCGGAAGGGGAGCTTTCGCGGCGAAGTCCGCCCAGGATGCGCCGCGCGCGCGAACGACGAGCCGGTCCTCTCCGAAGGTCTCGCGGTCGAAGAACGTGCCCGAGGAGAGCTCGAGCGAGGAGTAGAGCTTGGTATCGAACGCCTGGTAGAAACGCTCGGTCTCGATGGCGAGCTCCTTCAGGAGCCCGGAGGCCTCGGGGCTGTAGCTCGAGGGGGTGTCGATCGACTGGGTGCCGCCGTAGCCGATGAAGGTCCGGCCCTCGTGGGTGAACTCGTTCCGCTTGGCGTGGCCTCCGAAGTCGTCGTGGTTGTCGAGAACGAGGACGCGGGTGTCGTTCCCGAGGGCCTTTCGATAGAAGTAGGCCGCGGAGAGACCCGAGATGCCCCCTCCCACGATGATGAGATCGTAGCTCTCGCCGGTATCGAGTCCGTCCTCCCACACCTGACCATCGCGCATCGAATGCGCGACCTCCCACGAGCCGTCGTGGCTTCCCCGCAGGCCGGTCAAGGCCGGGGGGTAGCGATCGGGAGCAAGGAGGCCCATCGCCCGGGCGACGGGGCTCGAGAGAAGGCTCCCTCCTACGGTGAGTCCCACCCCGTTCAGGAAATCACGGCGGGTGATGGAGCGGTTCATGCCGAGTTCGCGATCGCGCCGGTTCATACAGCCTCCCAGGGTAAAGTCGATGGTATCACACGCTTTTTCTCGCACTCGGCGCGCTCCGATGCTATGATGCTTCTTTCGCCAAAATCCTTGAATGCTTCCTTCCATGAGACGCAAGCGTCCGGCTCGCGGGTCGGAAGACCACATACCCTTTCCCACCATCGCCGTCACCCGACGACATTTCCAGGAGGTTGAACGCTGACTTCTTCCCCCAAAGTCGCATTCGCTGTCTCTCTCCTCGCCGCCTTCGGCTGCAAGCTCGAAGAGCCTGCC
Organism: uncultured Acidobacteriota bacterium; assembly: GCA_963716925.1. GTDB lineage: Bacteria > Acidobacteriota > Vicinamibacteria > Marinacidobacterales > SMYC01 > DAISKN01. The sequence goes on from CAVQUX010000010.1 coordinate 1,253,901, forward strand.
ACCCCGCTCGGTAGCTCCAGTTTCGGAAGCAGCTCCGGAACCACCGCGAGCACGGGCAGCTCGTCGACTCCGCCCCCTTCGAGCGGCTCCACGCAGAACGGGCTCGGGGCCCCGAGCATCGTGAGCCCCCTTCCCGGAAACAGCTTCAACGATCCCAACCCGACGCTCACCGTGCGTAACGCAGCGTCCTCGGAATCGACGAGGCCTACTTACAACTTCCAGGTGGGAACCGACGATGGATTCCGAGGAGTGGTCGCCGAGACGACGGGGCATCCCGAGGGTGCCTCGGAGACCTCGTGGCGCATCACTACCGCCCTCGCGAACGGGCGCTACTACTGGCGCGCGCGGGCCATGGGCTTGCTCGGTCCGGGGCCCTATTCTCCGATTTCCGACTTCTTCATCGGGGGGAGCAGCGCTCCCTTGCCCTCGCCGCCTTCGTCGGGCCAGCTCTTCGATCCTCTCACCAACGGTCACTCGATCGGAGACCAGCGGGGTGGACGGTTCACCTCCTCGGGCTGGCAGGTGACGAGCCGCGGAGACTTCATCCGCTACGTCGTGCCCACCCTCGAGAGCGGGTTCGTCGAGTGGGAGAACCTCGGACTGCAGCGAAGCAATCCCGCCGCCGATCTCTACACGCTGTTCGGAATGTGGGACCCATCGAAGGGCGAATATCGCGATAACCCGTACCGCGTGCACGTCCGCAAGCTCGACACCCAGGGACACAACCCGCCTTACGTTCGCCTCCGTTGGATCTCCGGCGGACAGGAGTACAACACGGGCTTCGATTTCCTCGGGTGGAATCCGGGCCAGGTCTATCGATGGCGCGTCGAGTGGGGGCCGAGCGGCGGCGGAAACGAGGCGCGGGTTCTTCTCGACGGCCGAGTCGTCATCCGCACCGGATACGGGCCGGCGTACCGGCCGGCGGAGCACTGGATCGAGATGGGAGTCGAGGAGCGCGCCGAGTCCATCGTGGGAACGATCTATCGCAACGTGAGCATCGGGCGGCGTTAGAACAGCGGTCTGCCCGTGTCGAGGCACTCGAGCCATGCCTTGAGCAGGTCGAGCTTTTCTCGATTCAGGCGATAGACTCTCGTTCGGCCGTGCTTCTCGTGCACCAGGAGCCCGGCGCGCTCCAGCACCCTCAGGTGCCGGCTCACCGTAGGCCAGGCGCAGGAGAATCGCTCGGCGATCTCTCCCGCGGTCATCTCGCCGCCGCGGAAGCGAACCACCAGGAGTATCTGGCGCCTCGAGGGGTGCGCGAGGGCGGAGACGACGTCGTCGAGCTCGGCCAGCCGCTGCGCCTCGCTCCGGCGCTTACTCAATCGGTCTCTCGAGCTCGATGAACTCCATCCCCTCGGCGAGCGCCCCCATGGGCTCCCAAATCGACATCACCCGGGGGGATTGGTGGGCGACACCGGAGGCCTCGCCGTCCTTCCATTCGAAGAGCTCGACGAATCGGCGTTTCCCGTCCCGGGCGTTTCCCCGGAACCACCGCGCGGGCTTCTCCGACACCAAGCCGACTTCCCGCAGCGTCGGCCAGTGTTTCTCGAGAAGGGACTGAAATTCCTCCTCCCCGCCTCCCCGGACCCGGTAGATGCAGAGCATGCGCACTGGATTCGACGCCATGGATATCCTCCCGCGAGGACATTTAGCTTAGGCGCTAATTGAAGTCAAGGGCGCCGGGGGTCCTCGCTTTGTCATCGAGGTCGATTCGGCGCAGGCTGTCTCCCCACTCCGGGGGCACCTCCAGAACGAAGGCGTTCTCGGGCAGATCCCGGTTGACCTGGATGCCGTCGGCGCGGACCGTCACCACCAGAGCGTAGTCGTCGTAGGGTCTCTCGATTCGGACCCGGGCGGGGAGCGAATATCCCGCCGCCGCAGAAGCTGGAAGGAAGCCGTCGTATCGGATGTCGGTCACGAGGTAGCCCTTCGTATCGAAGACTCGCTGGCGGACGAGAGCGATGTCTCCCATCCGGTCGAACCAGAACTGCGCGTGCGGCGAGTCGGCGCCCCTGCGGACCGCGGTCAGCACGTAGTAGCTCTTGCGCACTTCGGCGTCTTTCTTCGCTCCGGCGCGTGGGTCAGGCTCCGTTACCTGCTCCTCGTGGAGGAACGCTTCGGTTCCGGCATCGATCACCGCCGGGAGAAACGCGCGCGTGAAGTGCTGGGGTCGGATGTTCAGGAGCGGGCCCGCCTTCCCGAGCTCGGGGTCCTTCTCGAGCTTGGCTTTCTCCTCCTGGTAGGAGGCGGCGTTCGAGCCCACGATGAGCGCGCGATACTCGGGCGGATGGATGAGAAGCTGAAATCGCTCTCCGTCGGAGGCCATCTCGGCGATGTCCGCGCTCAGGACAGGCGCCTCGATGTTGAGCCGTATCGAGCTGGGACGGGCGAGAAGAAGCCGCCCGTTCGCGGTGCGATACTGCCGCCCCTTTCCTTTCTCCGTCTCCTCCACCGTCTCGAACTGGAGATCGACACGGATAACCAGAGTTCGGATCTCCTCCCAGGCGTTTACCCTCGCGACGAGGTCCTCGAGGGTGGCGGTGGCGGTAGGTGCGAGGAAGGGCACGACGTCCACACCGCGCGAGATACAGCCGGGCGAGAGGCCCGCTCCGAGAACGGCGGCGAGAACCACGGGCCATCGCATGGACGCTCTCATCCTACTACGTGGGAGAGGGACGGGGATCAGCGAAGGATGTCGAACTGGTGGGTGTACTTGACGATGAACGACCGATTCTGGGGGCCAATCAGCAGGTCTCCCAGCCCCTCGGTGTCGTTGTAGACGACGAACAGACCCGTTCCCGCGGTGTTGAGCCAGCTGAAGCGGATGTTCGACGACCACACGTCGGCGCGGTCGTTGTACTGGACGAGCGCCTGGAGGTAGATCAGCGGTGTGAAGTTGTAGCTCACCTTGAACTGGCCGAGGTTGGTGACGAAGCTTCCTTCCAGCAGGTCGATGTCGTTATAGGCCCAGGTCAGGGAGGTAATCACCTTCGACTGGTAGCGGAAGTTGATGGTGTTCTCGTAGCCGCGGCGATCGCCGGAGAGAAAACCCCCGATGTCGACGCCGCCGGAGTAGGAGAGCGGCCGCGCGAGATTGGTGTTCCACCGCCAGGCGGCCGCCCAGTTCGCGTAGCTCCCGGGGGCGACGACGATCCCCGGATAGATCTCGAAAGGCTCGGTGAGCCCCTCGACCGTGCGGTTGAACGCGGGACTGAAGAAAGCTCCGTTCTCGAAGTCCACGTGACTATCTACGTGGATCTGCTCCGTCTCCTTGAAGCCTTCGAAGTCCCAGTATCCGTTGTAGGTGATGTGCGGGCGGAGCTCGCGAAGCCAGGAGATACCTCTCCGCACGTTGAGAAAGAATCCGGTCTCGACGCTACGGTAGTCATCCCGCGTCAGGAACCCCACTTCGGGGTTGAAGTCGTCGCCCACCTCCGTGAACCCGAGCCAGACGCGGCCCTGGTTCTTCTGGTACTCGCCGCGGACGTTCAGCGCGTGCTCTCTCCCCTCGAGTCCCGGAGTGTCGGTTTTGGCCGCGAAACCGCTGAGGGTGAAGGGAACTCCGATCCCGAGTTTTCCATCGAATCCGAAGGTCCGGTTCCAGTCGTCGTCTAAAGCGAGGTCCCCCGTCGCCAGACGGTTCACGAAGAGAGCGCCGATGCTCGAGCGGTTCGGAAGCTCCCGGCTCAGGCTGGCGACGGTATAGTTGTTCGCCGGCGCCACGCCGAGCGACTCCTCGGTCTGCATATTGAGGATGCCGAGGTTGTACTGCCCCGCCTTTCCGCTCATCCTGGCGCCTCCGAGGATGGGGACGATCTGACCGCTCTCCCCGATACCGATCCTCCGGCTGAAGAACAGCTCCACCGACTCGTTCTTTCCCATCGCGAAGTTCCCCGCGTTCTCGAGGAAGAACGGGCGCTTCTCGGGGAAGAACAGGTTGAACCGGGTGAGGTTGATCTGCTGCTCGTCGACCTCGACCTGGGCGAAGTCGGTGTTGTAGGTGAGATCGAGGTTCAGGCTCGGGGTGACTCCGAACTTGGCGTCGACCCCGAAGTCGCCGTCGAGCTCGTTCTCGTCCGAGGCCGCGTAGTCCCTTTCGGACGAGCCCAGCGCGTAGGGGGTGACCTTGAAGTTCCGCGGAGTCTCGAGCTCGAGCCCGCGGAGCTCTCCCGCCGAGGACAGTCGATGGAGACTGTAGATACGGGAGACGGGCGACCAGTAGACCTCTTCGCGCTTTCGCCGGATGTTCCGCTGGAAGTTCAAGCCCCAGATCTGGGGCTTGGTCGAGCCGTAGCGCAGGGTGCGGAGAGGAATCGCGAACTCCGCCGACCAGCCGAAATCGCCCACGTGGCTTCTCACCTGAAAGCTCGCGTCCCAGTTGAGATTGAAGCCTCCCCCCGAGCCCGACTGAGAGCGGTTGAATCCAGGGCCACCGCCTCCTCCCTCTCCCTCGTTCGTCACCTGGCCGTCGTACTCGATCCCCGCGGGGTTGGTTCCGAACACGAACCCGTTCTGGCGATCGAGGTAGGTGTCGAAGATCGCGCGGAACGAATCGGTGTCGTCGAGGTTCGAGTCGCGGCGGGAGTCGGTGACGATGATTCCGGAAGGGTCGCTGTCATAGCAGATGACCCCGAGGTACAGGTGGGTCTCGTCGTAGAGCAACCGCACCTCCGTCTTCTCGGTCGCGGGCTGGCCCTCGTAGGGCTCGGCCTGGACGAAGTCGGTGATGACCCGGGCGGTCTGCCAGATCGAGTCGTCCACGATCCCGTCCAGGATCGGGGCCTCCGCGGCGACGGCGGCTTCCGCGACGCGGGTGCCGGTGGACGTTTCCTCGGCGCGAGAAACCTCGCCGAGCGCGGTGAAGAACACGGTCAGGGCGAGCGGGCGGCGCGCGGACCAAGACATGGTCGCCAATCTAGACAGCGGTATCGACGATCGCAAATTTCTCAGCGATCGTTCAGGAGCCGGGCCGCCTCCTTGGCGAAGTAAGTGAGGATCATGTCCGCCCCCGCCCGCTTGATCGCGGTGAGGCATTCGAGGATCGCGCGGTCTCTGTCCATCCATCCGCGCTCGGCCGCGGCCACGATCATCCCGTACTCTCCGGAAACGTTGTAGGCCGCGACCGGGACGTCGAAGGCCTCCCGGACCCGGGTAATGACGTCGAGATAGGCGAGGGCCGGTTTCACCATCACGACGTCGGCACCCTCGTCGATGTCGAGCGCCACTTCCTTGAGGGCTTCCCGCCAGTTCGCGGGGTCCATCTGGTAGGTTTTCTTGTCCCCTTGACGGGGGGCCGAATCGAGAGCGCCGCGAAACGGCCCGTAGAAACAGGAGGCGTACTTCGCCGAGTACGCGAGGATTCCCACGTGGGTGTATCCCTCCTCGTCGAGGGCGTCGCGGATTCTTCCCACGCGGCCGTCCATCATGTCCGAGGGAGCGACGAAGTCGCAGCCCGCCGCCGCATGGACCAGAGCCATCTTGCACAGGACCTCGTTGGTCTCGTCGTTCGCGACTTCGCCGTCGATGACCAGGCCGTCGTGTCCATGGATGGAGTAGGGGTCGAGAGCGACGTCGGTCTGCAGGCAGAGCTCGGGGAGCGCGTCCTTCAACGCCCGGACCGCGCGGGGCACGATAGCGTCCGGATTGAAGGCCTCGCTCGCCTCCTCGTCCTTCTTCGTCGAGTAGCCGAAGAGGTTCACGGCGCGGACCCCCGCGTCCCAGAGCTCCTTCGCCTCCCGCACCGCCTCGTCCGGCGACAGCCGGTTCTGTCCGGGCATGGTGTCGATGGGCTCCCGAAGCCCGCGGCCCTCCTTTATGAAGAGAGGGGCGATGAGCTCTCCCGGATGGAGGTCGGTCTCGCGCACCAGGGTGCGGATGGGCTCGGAGCGCCTCAACCGGCGCGGGCGATGTCGAATGTCCATGAACGGGTTTTACCAAATGAGCTATGCTCCGCGCCATGGGGACGAAGCCCTACCAGGAGAGGTTCATCGACCTGCTCGCCGAGAACGAAGTCATTCGCTTCGGCGAGTTCACTCTCAAGTCGGGGAGGAAGTCTCCTTACTTCATCAACGCCGGACAGCTCCGGACCGGCCGGGCCATCGCCGGCGTCGGACGCGCGTACGCCGAGCGGATCCGTGATGCGGGACTCTCGCCCGACGTCATCTTCGGCCCTTCGTACAAGGGCGTGCCCCTCGCGGTGGCGACGGCGATCGCGGTCTCCGAGGAAGGCCGGGACGTGGGGTTCTGCTTCGATCGAAAAGAAGCGAAGGACCACGGCGAAGGAGGGCTCTTCGTCGGGACGCAGCCGGCGCCCGGGCAGAGCCTGGTGCTCGTCGACGACGTCATCACCTCGGGAGCCTCGATCGAGCAATCGGCAGCGCTCCTGAGAAAGGCGGCGGCGGTTTCGATTCTCGGCGTGGTGGTCGCCGTCGACCGGCAGGAGCGGGGACGCGAGAGGTCTACGGTCGCGGAGCTCGAGGAGGCCTTGGGAGCGCCGGTACTGCCGGTCGTGAACGTGCGGCAGGTGGTTGCGCGCCTGAGTTCCGCGAAGGGGCTCGGCGCCGAGCAGAGGGCGAGAATCGAAGAGTATCTCGGCCGCTACGGCGCGTCCTGATATCATCCAAGTCATGGACGCGGAAGTGATCGCAGTCCTCGAAGCCAACGAGAGGTTCTATCGAGCGCTCAACGACCTCGATCTGGGGAGCATGGAACGGCTCTGGTCGCACGGCAGCTTCGTGCGCTGCGTCCATCCCGGCTGGGAGCTCATCGTTGGCTGGGAAGCGGTGCGCGCGAGCTGGGAGGGCATCTTCCGCGGGAGCTCCGGAGGTCCGGCGCACTCCGTCGAGACCGCGGACGTCACGGCCCACGTCGTCTCCGGCATGGGCTGGGTGAGCTGCATCGAGCGCATCGCGCTCCCGGGCCGGTCCGGCGGAATCACCGGCTCGGCCAGCCTCGCGGTAGCGACGAACCTGTTTCAGCGGGCTCCCGGAGAGAGCGAACGTTGGGAGATGATTCTCCACCACGCCTCGCTCATTCCTCTGGTCGTGGCCGAACCGATGGATACTCCAGAAGTCATCCACTGATGCCCGTGGCCGACCGGATCCTCGTCATCGGCGGAAACGCGGCCGGAATGACCGCCGCTTCGCGCGCCAAGCGCCTCGACCCCTCGCTCTCGGTCACGATCCTCGAAGGCGGACCGCGCATCGCGTACAGCATCTGCGGGCTTCCCTTCGCTCTCGCCGGACGGGTGAGCTTCGAGGACCTCGTGCTCTTCACCCCGGAGACCCTCAGGAACGAGCGAGGGATAGAAGCCCGGGTGGCTTGCGAGGCAATCGAGATCCAGCCGTCGCAGAAGCGAGTCATTGCGCTGAACCGCGCGAGCGGGGAGCGCGAGACCCACCTCTACGACCGGCTCCTCCTCGCGACCGGCTACCGCCCGGTCTCACACGGCATCGAGGGAACGGATCTCGAGGGTGTTTTCACCGCGAGCCGGCTCGAGGACGGCGAAGCGATCCTCTCCTGGATCGAGGCGCTCTCCGCGCGCCGCGCCGTCCTCATCGGAGGCGGGTACGTTGGTCTCGAGCTTTCCGAGGCCCTGATGGAGCGCGGTCTCGAGGTCACGGTCGTGGAGCGCTCGACGTCTCTCCTTCCGTTCCTCGATCCCGAGATGGCGCGGCTGGTCGAAGAGGAGCTCGAGCGAAAGGGAGCGCGGGTCTTGACCGGACGGGTCGTGAAGCGCATCGCCGGAACCTCGTCCGGTCGGGTCGAGGCCGTGGAGCTGGCAACGGGCTCTCTGCGGCTTCCCGCCGACCTGGTGTTCGTGGACGTCGGTGTGGCGCCGCGGGTCGAGCTCGCCGAGAGGGCGGGAATCCGCCTGGGTGCGAGCGGCGCGGTTGCGGTGAGCGAGCGGCTCGAGACCAGCGTTTCCTCGATCTATGCCGCCGGCAATTGCGCGGAGTGCACTCACCTCGTGACCGGCCGGCCGATGACGATCCCTCTCGGGACCGTGGCCGCGAAGCAGGGCAGGATCGCGGGAGAGAACCTCGCGGGACGCAGAAGTCGATTCGCGGGGGCTCTGGGGACGAGCGTGGTCAAAGTCCTGGGGGTGACCGCGGCGGCGACCGGTCTCTCGTCCATTGCCGCGGCGCGCGAGGGATTCCATCCCGTCTCCGCAGCGATCGAGGGCCGGTTCCAGGCGGGATACTTCGGCTCCGGCGCGCCGGCGAAGGTGAAAGTGATTGCGGAACGGGAGAGCGGGCGGCTCCTGGGCGCTCAGATCGTGGGAAGCGCCGAGGGCGCGCTGCGCGTCGACGTTCTAGCGGCAGCCATTACCGCGCGGATGACCGTTCGCGACGCGGCGCAGCTCGATCTCGCCTACGCTCCCCCCTCGGGAGCGCTCTGGAACCCGATCCTGATAGCGATGAACGCGCTGTCGCGTCAGCTACCTGGCGAATGACGCGGACTTGGACTCCGCCGGGAACTCCCGCACTTCGTCCTCGTGGGGAAGCGTGTGGCGGCTGATGGGCGAGGAAAGAATCACTGAAGTCTTCGTCGAGACGGTGCCCGGGGTGCTCTTGATTCTCTGAAGCACTTTCTCCAGGGTCTTGGGTGAACGGGTGAGGACGAACACGACGTAGGTCTCTTCACCCGCGACGCTGAAGCATTTCTGGATCTCCGAGATCTCGGAGAGATGTTTCTCGTAATCCGCCGAGGCGACCCGGGCATCGGTCACGATGGAAACCAGCGCGGTGATCTCGTAGCCGAGAGAGGCTGGATTGATGATGGCGGTATAGCCCTCGATGATTCCGCTGCGCTCGAGCTTCTTCACCCGATCGTGCACCGTGGGCGCGGTGAGGCCGACCTGCGCCGCCAGCTCGGCGAACGTGCTCCGCCCCTTCGAGAGGAGCGCCGACAGGATCTTCCTGTCGGTGAAATCGATGGTTCCGTTCAGGAGGCTCACGGGGTATCACTCGCCGTTAGAGGGGGGCAATGCTAGCCCCTCACAAAATAGAAAGCAACCCGCCGCGCCCGGCGGCCTGCTCCCCTCCCCTTGCCAGCGGTCCGATTTTGTGATTTGACGTCTCGGAGAACGTCGATGAAGTCGTGCATCCTGGCCTTGGTGCTCGCGGCGACGCCGCCACTTCCCGCGCGGACCGACGAGACTTCGGTCCTCGTCGTCTATGATTCGCGCACCGGTCACACGGAAAAACTCGCGCGTGCCGTCGCGGAGGGAGTGGGCCAGGTGAAAGGAGCCGTCGCAGTCCTTCGCCGACGCGACGAGGTCCGCGATGAGGAGATCCTGTCCGCTTCGGGGATCCTTCTCGGCTCTCCCGTCCACTGGGCCAGCCTCTCCGCGGAGAGCAAGGCGTTTCTGGACCGCGTCGGCCAGGTGCTGGTCGAGGCGAAAGAGCTCGGTCCGGGAACGACCTCGAGGACCCGCGCCGCCGGCGCCTTCGTGACCGGGGGTGCGATCTCGTCTGGAAAGGAGCTCGCGCGGCTTTCGATACTCGCCGCTTTTCTCAACATGCGGTTCGTGGTCGTCGGAGGAGAGGAGGCCGACGGCTTCGGGACTCTCGGCGCCCAGGCGACGACCGCGGGAAGCGATCCTGGTTTGAGCGAAGCCGAGCTCGAGGAAGCGCGGCGGTTCGGAAAGCGTTTTGCTTCGATGACGCTCGCGCTTGTACGGTAGGGTATGACCAGCACCCGCGAGTACCTCGACTTCGCGACCGACATCGCTTTTCGTGCCGGCCGCCAGGCGCTCTCCCATTTTCAGACCGGAGTCGAAGCGGACCGGAAGGCCGACCTCTCCCCGGTCACCATCGCCGACCGCAACGGCGAGGAGCTCCTCCGCCGGCTGATTCGAGAGCGGTTTCCCGACCACGCCGTTGTGGGCGAGGAGTTCGGAGTCTCGGGCGACTCCCGTCATCGCTGGATTCTCGATCCCATCGACGGCACCCGCTCTTTCGTTCGCGGAGTGCCGCTCTTCGGAGTGCTCGTCGCTCTCGAGATCGAGGGCGAGTCCGTCGTCGGCGTCTGCTACCTTCCGGCGCTCGACGAGATGGTCGCCGCCGGGCGGGGCGAAGGCTGCCGATGGAACGGGCGCCAGGCGCGGGTGAGCTCGGTCGCTTCGCTCGAAGACGCGCTGGTGAGCCTCACCGAGCCCGCGAGTCTATCGGAGATTCACCCGTCGTTCTGGGAGAGGCTGAAGAAGAAAGCGGGGACGATTCGCGGCTACAGCGACTGCTACGGGCACGTTCTCGTCGCCACCGGCCGCGCCGAGGTCATGCTCGACCCGGTGATGAACCTCTGGGACAATGCCGCGCTTCTTCCGATCGTCGAGGAGGCCGGAGGGAGCTTCACCGACTGGAGCGGTCGCCGGACGATCGACGGCGGAAGCGCCATCAGCACCAACGGCGCGCTGCGAGACGCCGTTCTAGCGCTCCAGGAGGGCGGCGGCCTCGCCTAGGAGGGACGTCGCTTTCTCGAAAGCGGTGACGAGCTCTCGCTCGTAGCCGTCGATCTCCTCCCACGCGCCGGCGTCGATCGCTTCCCAGATTCGCGGCAGCACCTCGTCGCGGTAGGTGGGCTGGGGCGCGTAGATCAGGTGCTTGAAGAACGGCCGGCTCTTCAGGCCCCGATCCTCGGTGAGGGCCCTCTCGACCTCCATCAGGAGCGAGTTGAGCCGCGCTCGATTCCCGGGTGAGAGCGGCCGTTCGAACATTCGAGCCTCGAGCGAGAGCGCCCTTTCTTCCCAGCGCCGCGCGGCTTCGCGCGCCGAAGAAAGTCGGATCTCCCGCGCCGGCGCCGCTTTCTTCTCCACCTCGTCGAGATGGGCGAGGACGGCGCGGGCGTAAGCGGAGTAGCGCATCGGAAGAATCTCGACGTTCGCGCTCCGGTAGAGAAGGACGGCGAGGAAGCGGGAAAGAGCGGCGTTCTGGAGGAATCCCGGATTGGCGATGCGGCTCATCCAGAAAAAGTTGTCGTACTGGGAGTGGTACACGCCGTATGGTCCGTTCGAAGAGAGGTCGATGACGCTCATCCCGATGTTCTCCTGGAAGGCGGTGTAGTCGGTCGCGCCTACGATGCGGTCCACCTCCGGCTCGCTCGAGGGTGTGCGCGAACGCCAGGCGTCGTAGAACGTCGGAGCCGCCGGGTGAGGAACGAATCGGCTCACGTCCCTCAGGTAGTCCGCGAGCGCGGGCGTAGCGCCTCCGGAGAAATTCGGACCCGAGGCGGCGCTGTCGAGGTTCACGTACAGGACTCCGTCGCGGCGGAGCTTTTCGCGGAAGTCGACCGCCCAGCTCGTCGAGCCTCCGAGGAGATCCTCCTCGGCGTCCCAGTTCGCGAAGACGATCGTTCTCCGCGGACGAAACCCCTTCTTGACCGCGGTTCCGAGAGCGCGCGCGGCCTCGAGAAGCGCGGCGGTGCCGCTCGAGGGGTCGACGGCGCCGTGGCTCCATGCGTCGCGATGGTTGCCGGCGACGATCCACTTCTCCGGCTCCTCCGAGCCGGTGATCTTTCCGATCACGTTCCTCATGAGGCCGACCCGGTCCTCGTTCTTCACCCGGAGCCTCACCGTCACCGGACCGGGACCGATGTGATAGGTGAAGGGTAGGGCCCCCTGCCACTCCCGCGGCGCCGCCGGTCCGGCGAGGCGGGACAGGATTTCCGAGGCGTCCTCGTGCGACATCGGAATCGAGGGAATCCGCGGGAGCTGGCGGTCCCTCTCCGGACCTTCCACCCAGGATCCGTCGGGGTTCTGCTTCCAGTGGAACGTGAACGGAATCGTCCCGTAGCCGAGCCAGTCATAGACGATCGAGCCCCACTGGATGTGGCTCGGCGGGCCCCACGGACCCCGAGGGTAAGTCTCCCCCCGCGCGTATCCATCGTCGGCGGGATCGGAGTAGATGATCGCCGCCGCGGCGCCGCTGGTCTCGGCGAGATGCACCTTGTAGCCGCGGTAGCTGTAGGGATTCGAGTAGCGCATCATCACGATCTTCCCGCGGAGATCGACTCCCATGTCGCGGAGCTTCGCGAAGTCCTCCGGGCTCCCGCCGTTCGCATAGACCGCCTGCGCTTCCACTTCGCCCGAGGCCGCGTACTCGTGATAAGGGACGACCGCGGGGTTCGAATAGAGGTAGCTGTCCTTGTCTTCGGGGTGCGGGTCCTCCTTCAGCGTCAGCGAGAGCTCGACGGGCGAGACGATCTCGACCGACGCCTCGCGGCCATAGCTGTAGAGCGCGGGAGTGTCGTGGAAGTGGACCTCTTCGAGGCCGTACTCGACGAAGCGATCGCGAACATAGTCCGCGAGCTCCATGTTGCGCTCCGATCCCGCGGGGTGCGGCTCCTCGGTCAGGTAGAGCAGGTGCGCCCCGAACCCATCGGGCGTGGGGAGTGTGAGGAGGAGGCGCTCGGCTTCGAGCTCCGTGGCACTCTCTCCCGGGAAGAATCCCAGGGGAACGCTCTGGCCGAGAAGCAGAAAAACGAGGGCTGCGCTTTTCATCGTCGTCCCAGGCTCTCCAGAATGCGGTCCTTGAGCTCGCGGGCCTTCGCGAGCACCTCCGCTTCGTCCACCGTCTCCATGCGCCGGTTTCGAACCACGATCTTTCCGTTCACCACCACTGTCGACACGTTCCCGCCCTTCGCCGCGTAGACCAGGTGGGAGTAGACGTCGTAGAGCGGTGTGAGCTCGGGAGCACGGGTGTCGACCAGGACCACGTCGGCGAGCTTTCCCGCCTCGAGCGAGCCTACGCGGTCGGCGATTCCGAGAGCCTTCGCCCCTCCGAGGGTCGCCATGCGGAAGACGGTCTTCGCCGGCATCACCGTCGGGTCCTGGTGCACGAGCTTGTGGAGCTTCGCCGCCGTATCCATCTCCTCGAACATGTCGAGGTTGTTGTTGCTCGCCGGGCCGTCCGTCCCGAGCCCGACCGCGACTCCGGCGGCAAGGAGATCGGGAACGGGGGAGACACCGGAGGCCGTCTTCATGTTGCTCTCGGGATTGTGGGAGGTGGAGGCTCCGTAGCGGGCGATGGTGCGAATGTCTTCTTCGGAGAGCCAGATCGCGTGATGGAGGATCGTGCCCGGACCGAGGATGCCCGCGTCCGCGAGAGCGTCGATGGTGCGCTTCCCGAGCTTCTGCATCATCTGGTCGTTTTCTTCCGGCGGCTCGACGGCGTGGATCTGGAGGGGAACCCCGTACTCGCGCGCGAGATCGCGTGCCCGCTCGACGATCGCGAGGGGTGTGGTGTAGAGCGCGTGAGGCGCGACGGAGGGAATTATCAGAGGGTGGCTGCGGTAGCGCTCGATGAACGCCCGTGCCCCCGCGAGCGCCTCCTCCGGAGTACGGTAATCGGGCACGGGGAATCCGATGACGCTCTGGCCGAGAACGCCGCGAATTCCCGCCCGCTCCGTCGCCCGGGCCGCTTCCCCTTCGAACATGTACATGTCGACGTAGGTGGTGGTTCCGCTGCGCGCCATCTCGACGCAGCCGAGGAGCGTTCCCCAGTAGACGAACTCCGGCGAGACGTTCTTCGACTCCGCGGGGAAGATGTGGTCCTCGAGCCATTCGAGGAGCTTGAGGTCGTCCGCGATCCCGCGGAGAAGAGTCATGGCCGCGTGCCCGTGGGCGTTGATCAGGCCGGGGATGACGAGGTGACCCGCGGCGTCGATCGTCTCCCGCGCCGGAGGAAGGGGGGCCGTGGAATCGAGAACCGCGACGATGCGGTCGCCCCGGATCGCGACCGAGCCTCCCGAGAGCACTCGCTCCTCCGCGTCCATGCTGACGACCGTGCCGCCGCGAATTAGAAGATCGACTTCCGTCGGGGCCTGTACGAGACTCAGAGCGAGAACGAGGATCATCATCGAATCCACCCCTGATAGCGGTAGTACAGAAGGCCGAGGTGCTCGTGGGTGAGGGCGCCGAAGGCCCGGACCCGCTCGTCGCCGCGAGCGGTTTCTAGGTTTTCGAAGTCGAACAGGGTCTCGACCGACGGCACCGAGATGACTCGCACCCCCTGCGCTTCGAGCGCGAGGGAAGCACGCCTCGAGTGGCCGGGCGAGGTTACGACCAGCAGGCGCTCGAACCCGAGCTCGCGGACCAGCTCGCCGACGGCGACGGCTTCGTCATGAGTGTTGCGAACCGGGCCGACCGTCAGAACTTCGTGCGACATGCCGAGCGAGTCCATGATCTCGCAGGCGGCGTCGCGGTACCGCGGCCGGGGTGCGGGAAGCTCCGACAGCACCAGGCGTGGCGCCCATCCCTCGGCCAGGAGCTCCAGGCCCCCGAGGAGCCGGCTCATGGCAACGGTGGAGAGGTCGCCGTCGGCTTGCAGTCCCGAAGCGAGCACGAACACCGCATCGGCCTTCTGCAGCGGATCTTCTCGCGCCAACCCGATCACTCATCCAGCGAGTGAGCGGCGTGAGAGCGACGAGAACCCAGAGCGAAGCGCCGCACGCGGCGGCGACGACCGTGAGCTTTTCGAGCCGCGCGAGCGCCGAGGAGCGCCCCCATCGCGGTCGAGGAGAGCACGACGAGAGCGCGATCCCCCCAGAAGGAGACGAGGGTCGCGAAATCGAGATCCTTGGCGACGAGCCCGAGAAGGAACCCGAAGGCGGCGCCGATGAAGACTCCTCGAACTCGCGAGCGCTTCGGGCGCGATTCACGCATTCGGGAGAAGTCTAACCGATCCTCGACCAACGCAGCCCGGGGCCGTTGTGTTATCCTTCTGCAAATCTCGAGGTCTTCCATGCCGTTCCGGTTCGCGACGACGAGTTGGACGCAGGTGCTTGCGGCTCGGGAAGCTCCGTCGACCGAATCGCGCCAGGCGCTCGAAGGGTTGTGCCAGGCCTACTGGTATCCGCTCTACGCTTTCGTGCGCCGTCAGGGCCACGGCCCCGAGGAGTCTCGCGACCTGACGCAGGGATACTTCGCCCAGCTCCTGGAAAAGGGGTACCTCGAGGACTTCGATCCGTCCCTGGGAAGATTTCGCGTTTTCCTCAAGGCCTCGGTCAAGAACTTTCTGTCGAAAGAGCGCGACAAGGCCCATGCCTGGAAGAGGGGCGGGCACGCACGAATCGTTTCGCTGGACGCCGAGGACGTGGAAGGGCGCTATCGCTACGAGCCCGTGGACCGGCTGACGCCCGAAGAGATCTTCGAACGCCGCTGGGCGCTGACGCTTCTGGAGCGGGTTCTGGGGAAGCTCCAAAAGGAGTTCGAAGACTCAGGCCGAGGGGATGAGTTCGGGAAGCTCAAAGGCTATCTGACGGGAGAGGAATCCAAGGTTCCGTACCGCGAGGTGGCCAAGGATCTCGGAAGCTCGGAGCCGGCGGTTAGGACGTCGGTGCACCGGCTGCGCCAGCTTTTCGGAAAGCTCCTGCGGCAGGAGATCGCCGAGACGGTGGCGTCTGCGAACGAAGTGGACGATGAGATGCGGCACCTGCTTCGGGTGATCGCGTAACGTTTCCGCCTACCGGGTGCAAACAGGCGCTTTTCCCGGCTTGACGACGCGTCCTCCCTGGTGACCGTAAAACGGAGGTAGCTCCACTTTACTCATGAGTAAAATGGACTATAATCCATTCCGTGCGTATCCCTCGTTACCTGGAGGACGCAGTTCGGGTCGCCCTGAAGAAGAAAATGGTCCTCGTCGGCGGGCCACGGCAGGTCGGCAAGACGACGTTCGCGCTCGGTTTTCTGGGCAAGGACGCGGATGAAAAACACCCCGCCTATCTGAACTGGGATCACCCGAGCGTTCCTCCGAGACTGAGAAAAGCCGAACTGCCGCCCGGGGAGCCTCTCCTCCTGCTCGACGAAATCCACAAGTACGCACGGTGGAGGAATCTGCTCAAGGGCATCTACGATACCGAGAAATCCCGGCGCAAGATCCTCGTCACCGGCTCGGCGCGGCTCGACTACTACCGGAAGGGCGGCGACTCTCTGGCCGGCCGCTACCGGTACTTCCGGCTCCATCCCTTTTCGTTCCGGGAATTGAGCCGCTCGCCATCCCGGTCCGATCTGGAAGCCCTGCTGAAGTTTGGAGGCTTTCCCGAACCGTTGTTCGCGCAAAACGAAACGGAGCACCGCATCTGGCAGCGGGACCGCATCTCACGGGTCGTTCGAGAGGACCTCCGGGATCTGGAACATGTCCGCGAGATCAGCCTGCTCGAGCACCTGGTGGACCTGTTGCCCTCCCGGGTCGGCTCGCCTCTCTCCGTCAAAAGCCTGCGAGAAGACCTCGAGGTCGATCACAAAACGGCGGAGAGATGGCTTCAAATCCTCGAGAACATGTACGTCTGCTTCCGGCTCTCTCCCTACGGAGCTCCCAGAGTCCGCGCGGTGAAAAAAGAGCGGAAGCTCTACCTCTGGGACTGGTCCAGCGTCGAGGAGCGAGGTCCACGATTCGAAAATCTCGTGGCCTCTCAGCTCCTCAAGTACTGTCACTGGGTCGAGGACACGGAAGGGTATTCCATGGAGCTTCGCTACTTGAGGGACACGGACAAGCGCGAAGTAGATTTCGTCGTATTGAGGGACAGAAAGCCGCTCTTCGCCGTCGAATGCAAATCGGGCGAGAAGGCCGTCGGCGGCGCGCTTCGGTATTTCGCGGAAAGAACGCCGATCCCCCATTTCTATCAGACGCACCTTGGCGAGCGGTACTTCTCTACGGGCAAGGTCACGGTGCTTCCCTTCACCACGCTCTGCGAGGAGCTCGAGCTGCCCTAGTCCTTCACCGTTTGAGATACGGTGTAACGTTTTCGCTCGAAATCGTCATACTTCCCATTGAGATGATGACCGGAGTGTGTCCGGACTGCGGGACGCCGCTTCCCAAGGATGCGGCCCTGATGGGGCTTTGTCCGCAGTGCCTTCTGAGCATGGCGCTCGAGGACGAGGAGCCCGAAACCCTTCATGGAGAGGGAGCCGGCCGAATTCTTGGCGAGCGCTACCAGATCCGAGAGGTGCTCGGCCGTGGGGGGATGGGGGAGGTCTACCGGGCGTTCGATCTCAAGCTCCGGGTCGACGTGGCACTGAAATCGGTCCGACCCGAGCTCCTGTCGAGCGAGAAGGCGCGGGAGCTTCTGAGGCAGGAGGCGCGCTCGGCCCGGGAAGTGGTGTCTCCGAACGTCTGCCGGATCTTCGACCTGGTGGTGGAGGAAGGCCGGGAGCTGGTGTCGATGGAGTACATCGACGGAACGACTCTTGCGGAGACACTTCTGGAGCGGGGCCCTTTGGAGCTTCGAGAGGCGAGAGAGGTCGCGGCGCAGTTTCTCTCGGGGCTCGAGGCGATCCACGAGGCGGGTCTGGTGCACCGGGACTTCAAGCCGGAGAACGTGATGCTGACCCGTGCGGGACGGGTGGTGGTCATGGACTTCGGCCTGGCGAAATCCCGCATGGAAGACAAGAGCCGGTCGATTGCGGGGACACCGGCGTACATGTCGCCGGAGCAGTCGCGAGGCGAGCCCCTCGACGCGCGCTCGGACGTGTTCTCGGCGGGAGTGGTTCTGGCGGAGATGCTCTGGGAGGGTCCCCGTCCCGAGCTCTGGCGGAAAGTACGGGAGACTCCGCCCCAGGTTCCAGAGGGACCGTGGGCATCGGTTTTGAGACAGGCGCTTTGTCGAGATCGGGAAAGCCGCATCGCCTCCGCTCGGGCCCTCGCGCGGGCACTCGACGAGGTGACGCATCGACTTCCTGGATTCGAAGACAAGCACCCGTATCCCGGCCTCGCGTCGTTCACCCAGGAAGAGTCGGAGTACTTCTTCGGGCGCGAAGTGGAGATCGAAGCGGTCTGGAAGAAGTTGAAGAGACCGCGGCTTCTTGCGCTCATCGGGCCCTCGGGAGCGGGCAAGAGCTCGTTTCTGAGAGCGGGACTTCTGCCGACGCTTCCACCCGGGTGGCGGGTCATTCTCTCGACGCCCGGAAGCCGTCCCTTTCAGTCGTTGGCGCAGGCTCTGCTCCCCGCGTTCGCGGGAGACATGGAAGCGATCGAGTCGTTCCTGGGCTTCGAGAGGGACACCGCGGTCCCGCTGGTTTCGACGTGGCGGAAGCGGGCCGAACACGCTCTGGTGATCGTGGACCAGTTCGAGGAGCTGTTCACCCTGAACCCTCCCGAGGTGCAGGAAGCCTTCGCGACCTTATTAGGAAGATTGGTTCTCGAGGCGGATGTGCACGTTCTGCTATCGCTGCGGGATGATTTTCTTTTCCGTTGCCAGAAGCATGAAGCTTTGGGCCCCGTGTTCTCGGAGCTGACGCCCTTGGGAACATTGAGCCCGAGCGCCCTCAGGCGGGCTCTGGTGCAGCCGGCTCTTGCCTGCGGGTACCGGTTCGAGGACGAAGCCCTGGTGGAGGAGATGGTCTCGGAGGTGAGCCATGAGCGCGGGGTTCTGCCGCTTCTGGCGTTCGCGGCTTCGCGCCTCTGGGAGAGACGAGATCGGGAGAAAGGGCTCCTGACGCGGGAGGCGTATCAGGAGATCGGAGGAGTGGGCGGAGCACTCGCGCAGCATGCGGAGGAGACGCTAGACAGGATCGGAGCCGAAAGAGCTCCTCTGGTGCGGGAGCTGTTTCGAAACCTGGTGACGGCGCAGGGGACGAGGGCGAGCCGCGAGGTTCAAGACCTTCTCTCGATTTTTCCCAAGGAAGACGAGCGCAAGGCCGCGGAAGGAGTGCTGCGGGAGCTCGTCGCCGCGCGGCTTCTTACAGCGTATGAGGATTCGGTCGAGATCATCCACGAGTCGCTTCTCTCGGCGTGGCCTCGTCTCGTGCGCTGGCAGCACGAGGAGGCAGGAGGCGCGCTTCTCCGGGATCAACTCCGTCAAGCGGCCCAGGCGTGGCAGGACCGGGGACGACCGGATGACCTTCTGTGGACGGGAAGATCCTATCGCGAGCTGTCTCTATGGCGAGAGACGTACACAGGTGGGCTCTCGACAACGCAGGATGCGTTCGTCGCCGCAGCGACTCGACACGCGGGAAGGCTCCGCCGGCGGAGACGCGCCGCGGTTGGTGTCCTTCTCGCCTCCGCGATGGCGGTCGCGGCCGTCACGGCTTCCTTGTGGCGGCAGGCGAAAGGCGAGGCTCTGCGCGCTGAGGCTTCGAAGCTCCTCGCGCTTGGACAGGTCGATATCGAGTCGAACCCAACGGCCGCCCTCGCCTATGCTCTCAAGAGCCTCGAGCTCGCCGACACTCAGGAAGCGCGGCGGTTCGCTTTGCGCGTGCTCTCGGATGCTCCGACCGCCACGATCCTCCCGGCACCGGAGGACGGAGCCGAGGCAGTTCGGGTGGCGTTCAGCCCCAACGGGGAATGGCTCGCGGTGGGCGGCTACCGGAAGGGACAGCTTCTCCATCGGAGTGGTGGAAAGCCGACTTCACTCTCCGATGAGTACTCGAGCCGCGGGTTTCAAGTCGTCGATGTCGGCTTTGCGCGTAACGGGAACGTCCTCGTGACCAACCACGACGGTGAAGTGCGCTTGTGGTCGGTCCCCGAGGGACGCGAGAATCCCAGGACGAGAATCGCTAGAAGGCGGCCAGATGCTTTTCGTGAGAGGTGAGGGGTTCTTCACTTCGGCCACCGTTGGAGAGCAGGAAGTCGTCCGTTGGTCGCCCCTGGGCGAAGGCACGTCTCGGCTCGTCGGCTCCATGGACGCCGTCGGGTGGGTGGATGTCGATCCCGCGGGAGCGCGCATGGCGTACGCAGCCGGGAACAGCGTTGGAATACGCTCTCTCGAGAACTGGGACTCACCCCCCAAGCTCCTGGAGCACGCGTCGACCGTTCGAGGAGTCGCGTTCCACCCCGGCGGGGAGCATGTCGCGGCGAGCGACGCCTCCGGAAAAATCCAGATCTGGCCAGCGTCGAGGCGCGCGGAACGGCCGACTCGCGTCCTCGACGCGCCGGGCGCCCGCAGGCTACTCGCTTTCAGTCCCCAAGGAAAGTGGCTCGCGGCAGCGGTTGCGGGAGAGGACGGACCGCTGGTGTATCTCTGGGACCTGACGGCACCGCTGGACACGAAGCCCACCGTTCTGAAGAGCGACAGAAACTTCTTGAACGACATCGAGTTCGATCCCGCCGAGCGATGGCTCGCGGCGGCGGAGGCGGGGCAAATGACTCTCTGGCCGCTCGCAGACACCTACCCGAGAGTACTCTTGGGGCACGAGGGCTCCATCGAGAGCCTCGCTTTCACGCCGGATGGAAAGACGCTCCTGTCCGCCTCGAACGACGGCACCCTGCGGGCATGGCCCCTTCAAGAAGAAGGTGCAACCTCGCGGGTGCTGTTGAGAGCGCCTTTGACCTTCCCCGGTCTTGCGGTCAACCGCGCGGGGGATCTGGCGGTCGTCTCAGGAGTCCGAGGCCACGTCTTTGTCGTCGCTCTCGCAACAGGGTCCGCGCGCGAGCTCAAAGGGTTCTCCGAGCAGACGGAAATCCTGGCAGTCGATTTCTCCCCCGATGGATGCTGCGTTGTCGCCGCGCCTTTCCAGGGGCCTGCGGCGGAGAAGGTGATCCGAATCTGGGACCTCGAGAGCGGTGACTTACGGGTACTCGGTCCGGTTCCGAATGCCGGAGAAGGGTTCGAGGGGGGGATCTCGAAAGTCATGTTCGTCGAACAGGAGAAGATTTTCGCCTCGGGCCGCGTCGGCCGGCTCCTCTTCGAGCTTCGCGATGGAAGTGTGCGCGTTCTATCCGCTCCGTCCGGGCCTAGTTCCACCTCAGCGCTCAGTTGGTCACAAGGCATCGGCTTTGCAACGCACGACGGAACGGATCAAGTCCTTCATTGGTTCGATCTCGACGGGGCCGAGCCAAGACGCCTTCCGGCCTACGGACCTGCGTACAACGTCAAACTCGATCCGACAGGAACCACGCTCGCGACCGGGGGCGGGGACGGAATCGTCCGTGTAGGGCCCGTGTCGGGCGAGGACCCGCACCTTCTTTTCGGTCACAAGGGACTGATTCGCGCGCTTGCGTTCTCTCCTGACGGCAAGTGGCTCGCCTCCGCGGGAGAGGACCGCACCATCCGCCTCTGGCCAGTTCCCAACATCACCATGACGCCGCCCCACCAGCGTAGCCATGAGGAGTTTCTTTCGAAGCTGCGCTCCTGGACCAACCTCAGGGTCGTGCCCGACCCCGCCTCCCCCACCGGCTGGAAGCTCGAGGTCGGCCCCTTTCCCGGCTGGGCGAAGCAACCCGAGAGGTGAGACATGACTCGAGAAGCCGGTGCTACACTGACTCTGTGCTCAATCCAACGCCCAGGGAAAAGCTCCTCGATTCGCGGGGCCGGCCCTATTTTCTCTGGGACTGCGATATGACCGTCGAGGAGTTCCGGGAGGGACTGCGGAATCCCGATCCCGACGTGCGCGCCTACCTCATGGGGAAACTGATGCGGCAGGCGAAGCCGGACGACGTGTTCAGCTTCGCCTCTCCAAAGGAGATTCGCGAGCTCTGGCCCAGGATCGAGCGCCATCTGGGCCGTTCGCGCCGCTTCTGGACCTGGCTCTTCGAGAAATGGGATGCCCAGGGACGTTCCTTCGGATAAGCTCAGCGCTCTCCAGTGGCGGATTCTGCGGGTGCTCTCGCCGCTCGAGCCCGCGTGGACCCTTTCGGTGGCGGGGCTCTCGTCGGGTTCTACCTGAAGCATCGGGAGACGAAGGATCTCGACCTGTTCTGGCACGGAAAGAACGAGCTCGGGAACCTGCCCCGGGAAGCCCGCGACCTGCTTCGAGCGGATGGGCTCGAAGTGTCCGACCTTCAGACTGCCTTGAGCTTCCATCAGTTCCGCGTGTCGCAGGGAGCCGAAAGCTGCATCGTCGATCTCGTCGCGGATCCATCCGAGGTATCGGAAACTCCCCGGGTGTTCGACATCGGCGCGACCATCCAGGTCGACACTCCGCACGAAATCCTGGTGAACAAGCTGTGTGCTTTGCTGGGTCGCGCGGAGTTGAGGGACCTGATCGATCTGCAGGATCTCCTCGCGCAGGGCGGCAACCTCGAGCAGGCACTCCGCGACGCGCCTCGCAAGGACGGCGGGTTCTCGCCTTTGACTCTGGCTTGGGTATTGAAGGAAACGAACCCGACGCCTATCGCTCGGGCGTTGGGGTGGACCGACGCTCAGATTCGTGGACTTATGGACTTCCATTCCCAGCTAATCGAGAAGCTCGTCACCGCCGGAGCCCCCGAGTAGCGTCTCTCTACGAATCCGCGGCTCTTTGCTCGAGCTGCAAGTAACGTTTTTCTTCGAATCCGTCATACTTCCCATTGAAGATGACGGCCGGGGTTTGTCCGGACTGCGGGACGCCGCTTCCGAGAGACGCGGCCCTGATGGGGCTCTGCCCTCAGTGTCTTCTGAGCATGGCGCTCGAGGACGAGGAGAGCCCGACTCTCCACGGTTCGAGTCCCGGAAGCATCCTGGGGGAGAGGTACCAGATCCGAGAGGTCCTTGGCCGTGGGGGCATGGGGGAGGTCTACCGGGCGTTCGACTTGAAGCTCCGGGTGGACGTGGCGCTGAAGGCGGTGCGTCCGGAGCTCTCGGAGAGCGAAAAGGCTCGAGAGCTCCTGCGGCAGGAAGTTCGCTCGGCCCGGGAAGTGGTTTCTCCGAACGTGTGCCGGATCTTCGACCTGGTGGTGGAGGAGGGCCGGGAACTGGTGTCGATGGAGTACATCGATGGGACGACTCTCGCGGAGACGCTTCGGGACCGTGGCCCTCTGGAGCTTCGAGAGGCGAGAGAGATCGCCGCGCAGTTTCTCTCGGGGCTCGAGGCGATCCACGAGGCGGGTCTGGTGCACCGGGACTTCAAGCCGGAGAACGTGATGCTGACCCGTGCGGGGCGGGTGGTGGTGATGGATTTCGGCCTGGCGAAAGCCCGCACCGAACGCGGCAGTCGAACGATTGCGGGAACTCCGGCTTACATGTCTCCGGAGCAGTCACGAGGAGAGCCGGTGGACGCCCGGTCGGACGTTTTCTCGGCGGGAGTGGTCCTGGCGGAGATGCTGTGGAACGGCCCACGAGCGGCGGTCTGGGACGCGGTGCGGGAGACTCCTCCTCGAGTTCCGGAGGGTCCGTGGGCGTCGGTCCTGAGACAGTCGCTTTCGCTCGACCGCGAGAGTCGCCACCCGACGGCGCGGGCTCTCGCGCGCGCTCTCGACGAGGTGACGCATCGCCTTCCGGAATTCGAGGACAAGCATCCGTATCCGGGCCTCGCCTCGTTCACGCAAGAGGACGCGGAGTACTTCTTCGGCCGCGAGATGGAGGTCGAGGCGGTCTGGAAGAAACTGAAGAGGCCGCGGCTTCTCGCGCTCATCGGGCCCTCGGGGGCGGGGAAGAGCTCGTTTCTGAGGGCCGGGCTTCTGCCGACGCTTCCCGCCGGTTGGCGAGTCGTTCTGTCGACGCCGGGAAATCGTCCGTTCCAGTCGTTGGCGCAGACGCTTCTCCCGGCGTTCGCGGGAGACATGGAGTCGATCGAGTCGTTCCTGGGCTTCGAGAGAGACACCGCCGTCCCCCTGCTGTCGAAGTGGCGTCAGAAGAGCGAGCATGCTCTTCTGATCGTGGACCAGTTCGAAGAGCTCTTCACGCTGAACCCTCCGGAGGTCCAGGAGGCATTCTCAACATTATTGGGACGGATCGTTCTCGAAGCAGACGTGCACGTTCTTCTGTCGCTCCGAGATGACTTTCTCTTCCAATGCCAGAAGCACGATGGCTTGAGCCCCGTGTTCTCCGAGCTCACCCCTCTCGGAACTCTGAGCCCGAGTGCCCTGCGGCGTGCTCTGGTGCAGCCGGCCCTTGCTTGCGGCTACCGGTTCGAAGACGACACTCTGGTTGAGGAGATGGTCTCGGAGGTGAGCCAGGAGCGCGGGGCGCTGCCGCTTCTGGCATTTGCTGCATCGCGTCTCTGGGAGAAAAGAGATCGCGAGAAAGGGCTTCTCACGAGAGCGGCGTATGAAGAGATCGGAGGTGTGGGAGGAGCGCTGGCGCAGCATGCGGAGGAGACGCTGAGCCGTATTGGAGAAGAGAGAACTGCAATCGTGCGGGAGCTGTTCCGGAACCTGGTGACGGCGCAGGGGACGAGAGCGAGCCGCGAGGTCGAAGTGCTTCTTTCGATCTTTCCGGAGGAAGACGAGCGTAAGTCAGCCGAAGACGTTCTGCGAGAGCTCGTCGCGGCGCGGCTTCTGACGTCGTACGAAGATTCCGTCGAGATCATCCACGAATCGCTTCTCTCCGCATGGCCGCGTCTGGTCCAGTGGCGAAACCAGGACGAAGGCGGCGCCCTTCTCCGCGACCAGCTTCGACAGGCGGCGCAAGCGTGGCAGGACCGGGGCGGCCCGAGGACCTCCTGTGGACCGGGAAATCCTATCGAGAGCTCTCACTCTGGCGGGAGAGCTACACCGGAGGACTCTCCTCGACCGAGGAGGCGTTTGCCCAGTCAGCGGCAAGGCTCGCTGGACGAATACGAAGGCGCAGGCGTACCGCCGTCTCCGCGGGAGTTATCCTTCTTACCGGTATCGCTCTGGTCACGAGCTCTCTCTGGCGGCGCGCGGTCCAGGAAGTGTCCCGCCGTGAGGCGGCGCAGTTGTTGGCGCTGGGAAGGGTCGAGCTCGAGGATCGCCCGACCGCGGCACTCGCCTATGCTCTCGGGAGCCTCGAGCGCGCCGACAACGGGCCGGCCCGCCGATTCGCCGTCGAAGCCCTCTGGAATGGCGCCGCCGCGCACGTTCTTCCCGACAACATGAACACGATCGACTTCAGCCCCGACGGAAAATGGCTCGCCACGGGCGGATATCGAACGGGAGTTCGACTCTGGTCGATGGAAGGTGGACCGCCGAAAACGTTAGGGGCGACGGATGGAGTTCCCGGCGTCCAGTTCGGTCCTGGAAGCGATTTTCTCGCAGCGGCCGGGGGGATGAGAGTTCGATTTTGGTCGATTCCGGAAGGGCGCGACCTTCTCGAGGTCGAGCTCGGTGCCAACAAGAACTTCACCCGACGCGGCGGACATCTCTTTAGCGGATCGCCGGGCGATAGAATGGTGGCTTTCAGGGATTGGAGCGTTCTCGAAGGGATCCCGGAGGTTTTCGCTCTCCACGATTACCGCGACGTCACCGATTGGGATATCGACGCGAGCGGCGAGTGGCTCCTCACAGTGCGCCCGAAGGGCGTTTACGTTACGCCTCTACGAAATCCGAGCCGGGAGGGGAACCGGCTGATAGGGCGGCACGATGCCAAGGTGGTTTCGGTCGCATCCCATCCCGCGGAACCGGGGTTCGTCTCTGCCGATGAGACCGGCGAGCTCCAGGTCTGGGCCTTTTCCGCCACGACGGGACAGGGGCATCTGGAACGCACGTTTCGGGCGACCGCTCCCAGGGTACGGTTCGACGCGGCGGACAACTGGCTGATACGGGCTCCCGAGGCACAGATCGACGCGACGGGCAGCTGGCTGGTCGCTGCTCCGCGGGAGCCCGCTACGAGTGCTGTCGCCTTCGTCTGGGACATCAAGGGCCCGCCGGATTCCGAGCCCATCGTGTTGCGTAATGGCGACGCCAAAAACTTGAGCTTCAGCGCGATTCAACCTCTGGGTCGGTGGCTCGCTACCACCCACAATGATCGCGGAATTCTGTGGCCGCTCCATGCGAAGCATTCACGGGTCCTTCGAGGACAGGCCGCTCCGTATATAAGAGTTGCGTTCACTCCCGATGGGCGTTCTCTCGTCTCGAGCTCGAACGACGGCACTGTGCGTCTATGGCCTCTTTCGCCCGGGGAAGGTGAGCGAAGCCGCATCTTGATGGAGCGCAAAACGGCCCGCCTGGGTGGTGTAGGCCTCGCGATCGATCCGTCGGGAAAATACGTTCTGGTCGGCTCCGGAGCCGAGACCATAATCTTTCTCGTGCCTGTGGATGGAGGCCAACCCCGCCGGATGCCTGGATTCAGAGAGTGGGTGGGTGAGGACTTTGGGTCAATGGACTTCTCGCCCGACGGTCGCCTGGCCGTCGCCGTCGGGTACAACCCAAATCTTCTCCGTATCTGGCATCTCGAGTCCGGAACCGTCCGAGTGCTCGAGACTCGCTTGGCGAACGGACTCTGCGGGTGGGAAGAAAGGGACAGGGGCTCGGTTTCTGATTTGCGATTCCTTGCCGCCGGCCGGATTCTTACCGTGGGCGCCGAGGGGATTCGCCTTTGGGACGTCGAAGGCGAGAGCAACCGGGAGATTCGGCCGTGCACCCCCAAAGGAGCATGGTCTTACCTGGCCATCGACCGCGGCGGCCGCCGAGTTCTCGTCGTAGACGTGAACACCGATGCGCTATCTTCGTTCGCTTCTTACGATCTGGAGACCGGTGCGGAAAGAAGAATCACGAATCACGGGAACCGGGTCTCTGCTGTGGCTCTCGATCCATCGGGAACGATCGCTGTGACGGGAAGCTTGGATGGATTGGTGCGTGTGGGGCCGGTTACCGGGGAGGAACCGCACCTGCTCTACGGCCACACGCTCGAGATTACCAGCGTTGCCGTCTCCCCCGACGGCAAGTGGATCGCTTCGGGAAGCCAGGACGGCACCATACGGCTCTGGCCCATGCCCGAGGGGACACCGTTCCACACGCTTCCGTACGACGAGATTCTGGAGCGCCTCCGCGGATTGACGAACCTCCGGATCAATGCAGACGAGGGTTCCGACACCGGCTACCGCGTTGAAATCGGCCCATTTGCTGGCTGGAAGACGCTCCCCACCTGGTGATGGATATGGACACTCTTGTGGGCTACTATAGCTATAGTGATAGCTATAGGAGACCGCAAGTGAAGACAGTCCAAATGACGCTGGACGAGGATCTGGTCGAGGCGGTGGACAAGGCCGCCAAGCGGCTCGGCACGAGCCGATCCGCCTTCGCTCGGGATGCGCTCCGTGAGGCTCTCGCTCGACTTCGAGAAAAGCAGCTCGAGCAGAAGCAACGGAAGGGCTATGAGCGTTTCCCGGTGAAACCGGGTGAGTTCGATGCGTGGGAGAGTGAGCAGGTATGGCCCGACTGAGGAGAGGTGAAGTTCGTTGGTACAAGTTCCAGCAACCCGACAAGAAGCGTCCTGTCGTCATTTTGACGCGCGATTCAGCGCTCGACTTTCTCGGTGAGGTTACCATCGCTCCCATCACCTCGACCATTCGGGATATGCCGTCGGAGGTACTTCTGACGACCGGAGACGGTATGGCGCGCGACTGCGCCGTCAACCTCGACCATGTGCAGACCGTGCCCAAGGGGAAGATCGGATCTCTCCTTACGACGCTGAGCCGAGAGAAGCTGCACCGAGTTGGAGAGGCACTGAGCTTCGCTCTCGAGCTGTAGTAACCTTTTCCGTCCAATCCTTCATGCTCCCCATTGAGGATGACGGCCGGGGTGTGTCCAGACTGCGGGTCGCCGCTTCCGAAAGACGCGGCCCTGATGGGGCTTTTTCCACAGAGGCTGTTCGCGCGCACGAGCCTCCGCGTCGTCCCGGACCCCGGCTCCGAGACGAGCTACCCTCGAAATCGGCCCTTTCCCCGGTCGGGCGCACCTGCCAGAGTGGTGGCCTCGACGACGTTCTTACGTAAGTAAGGAATATTCCCATGAAGGTAGTAAAGGTCACGTCCAAGGGGCAGGTGACGATTCCGTCCGAGGTTCGAACCTCACTCGGAATCGACGAAGGGTCCTATCTGGAAGTCACCGAGGAAGGAGAGGAAATCCGGCTCCGCAAGGTCGTCCCCGCCCGGCCTTTGAGCGGAGACGACCGATCTGGGGCCTCATTGGCGCGGGCGGGAGCGGTCTCGGAGACGTCGCATCCGAGCACGACCGGTATCTGGCTGAGGGAGAGATTCGAGCGGTGGCGCGAGTCCTCGTAGACACGAGCGCCGTTTACGCCCTGCTCGATCGAGACGACGCCAATCACAAAGCCGCGAAGGACTCCCTCGACAATCTCAAGCGGGCGCGCTCCGAGCCCTTCTTGACGAACTTCATAGTTGCCGAATGCCATGCACTCTGTCTCGCGAGGCTCGGAGCGGGAGTAGCCAGGAGGTGGCTTCTCGCGAACGTCTGGACGGTGGAGCGCATCACCGCTGACGACGAGGCCGCGGCCAGGGAGATCCTTCGGAAGTACACCGACAAAACGTTTTCCTACACGGACGCGACGAGCTTCGCCGTCATGAGCGTCTCGGACTTCGAACCGGGTTTGCCTTCGACCCTCACTTCCGGCGGTACGGGTTCCAGGTCATCGGCCTCTCCGCGCGCGGAGCCCCCGTCCGGCGGCTGTAACGTTTCGTCCGGGACCCGTCATAGGTACTCTGGAGGCAGCCGATGACGCGAGTACTGGCGCTGACAGCCCTGGTTCTCGGTTCCTGGGTCCCCCTTCTTCCCGGTCAAACTTACCGCGCCGGTATTCGGGGGGTCGTCCAGGACACCGGAGGGGGAGTGCTTCCGGGCGCGACTGTAATGATTTACGACGATTCGACGGGCTTCACCCGGGTTTCGGTAACGAACGAAGTCGGCCAGTACGCCTTCGCCGATGTGCAGCCCGCCGTCTACACCGTCCGGGCGGAGCTCGATGGGTTCTCTACCTTCGAGCAGAGGGGAGTGGAGCTTTCGGTCCAGAGGTTTCTCGTTGTGGATATTCGGCTCGAGCTCGGCGCCGTCCGGGAGTCCATCACCGTCACCTCCGAGTCGCCGGTCCTCGAGAACGCGACGGCTTCCGTGGCCTCTTCTCTCGAGCACGTCGAGCTCGAGACCCTTCCCACGCCATCGCGAAACCCGTTCTTCCTCTCGATTACCACTCCGAGCGTCATTCCCACGGGAGTGGCCCAGTTCACCCGGATGCAGGATCAAAACGCCTCCCGCCTTCTCTCCATCGCCGGCGGTCCACGCGGCGCAAACAACTACACTCTCGACGGGGTCTCGATCACCGATATTCGGAACCGCGCCGTCATCATTCCCAGCATGGAATCGATCGAGGAAGTCAGGATCCAGGCGAGCACCTACGACGCGGAGATGGGACGGACCGGGGGCGGTGTATTCAACACGCTCCATCGCTCGGGGGCGAATCTCTGGCACGGGAGCGCGATGGTGCAGAATCGGCCCGACTGGGCGGTAGGGCAGCTCTACTTCGCCGAAAAGGCCGGGGAGCCCAAGGAGGAGGGCTACTACTGGCTTTATGGCGGCTCGTTCGGGGGTCCCATCGTGCGCGACAAGACGTTCTTCTGGGGCGCGACGGAAGGCTATCGAACGAGCGTCACTCGCAACACTCTCCTGACGCTTCCGACCGGCGCCGAAGCGAGAGGGGACTTCTCGCGCTCGGGAGTCGTCATCTACGATCCGCTGACCACGCGGCCGGACCCGGCGAATCGCGGACAGTACATACGCGATCCCTTTCCGGGAAACGTGATCCCCCCGGATCGTCTGAATCCCGTAGGACTGAACCTCGCCGCCTACATCGCCGCCCGTGGAGAGGGCGACTTGAGCGCGAGCGCCAACGTCGTGGACGCCGCCGACCAGTTCTCCCTCAAGCTCGATCATCGATTCAGCGACCGGGCTCAATTGACGGGAACCTACATGTACTACGACTCGGAAGAGCCATTCCCGCAGTTTTACGGAGGGCCCGCCGACACCAACAACGGCGTTCTATTCCGCGGAGTGAATCTCCTGGCGTTGAACCAGACGGTGATCTCGAGCGACGACCGAGTCCTCACCTTCCGCTACGGGTACTTCTCGTTCGACGACGATTATCGTGTTCCCGAGTTCAATCCCGCGGAGCTCGGTTTCTCACAGAGGTTTCTCGATCAGATGACCGCGAACGTCTTCCCCTATGTCAACGTCGACGGCTACGACTTTTTCGGCAACTGGGCGACGGACGACGATCGGCTCTACTCCCACACTGCCAACGGAACCGTATCCCAGATCGCCGGAAACCACAGCCTCAAGTTCGGCGCCGACTACCGGAGGATCGGAGAAGATGCCCTCTGGGGTGGTCCGCGAGCGGGCGAGTTCTCCTTCGACGCGGGGTTCACGCAAGGTCCCGATCCCTTCAACCCCGAGGTGAGCGGAAGCTCTCTCGCGAGCCTCCTGCTCGGCTATCCCTCGTTTGGGTGGACGTTCGGCTACACGCGGCTCGAGCAGTACATCGACTACTACGCCGGCTTCATTCAGGACGACTGGCGGATCTCACCCAACCTGGTGCTGAACCTCGGGATTCGTCTCGAGCACGAGACCGGTCCGCGAGAGAAAGAGAATCGGCAGACCGTTGGTTTCGATCGAGACGCGCCCTGGCCGATACAGCCCATCGAAGGGATGACGCTGAGAGGCGGGCTCATGTACGCGGGAGTGGGCGGCAATCCAGAGCATCAGGGAGATCCCCAGGCGCTCAAGTGGGGGCCGCGGGCCGGATTCGCCTGGAGTCTCGATGAGTCGACGGTGCTCCGAGGAGGCTACGGGGTCTTCTGGGCGCCGTATCAGTCCACGTACGAGACCCGGGCCGGGTACGACGCGCCCACTTACTATGTCGCCAGCACCGATGGCGGATTGACCCCCGCGGGAACGCTCTCCGATCCGTTCCCGTTCGGCCTCGAACAGCCGGTCGGCTCGAGCCTCGGCCTTCTCACCGGAGCCGGAGGCGACGTGGAATTTCCCGATCAGTTCCGAAAGTCGGCGTACGTCCATCAATACTCGGCCGAGATTCAGCGGGAGATGCCAGGCGGTGTCGTGGTCTCCGGCGGATATCTGGGGAGTAGCTCCGAACGTCTTGGACTCGGGGGTGTCAACTTCTCTGCCCCCGTGAACATCAATCAGGTCGATCCCCGCTACCAGAGCCTCGGAAGCGGCCTTCTCGACCCGGTTCTCAATCCTTTCTTCGGAAACCCCATCTTCGGAGACCTGAGCCAGTCGGAGACCGTCCCCCGGGCTCAGCTTCTCCGTCCCTATCCTCAGTTCGGCGCACTCTACGCTCTCCAGCCAAGTGAAGGGCGAAGGCGTTACGATGCCGCCGTTTTCCGGTTCGAGAAGAGATTCCGGGGCGGATATGGCGGTCGAGTGAACTACACCTGGAGCCGGACGGACGACAATGTGATCGGAGAGGGCAACGCCTACTCCAATCGAAACGGTTCCGCCCTCGACAACTACAATCTGGATGCCGAGTACGGCCGTTCGATCACCGACGCACCCCATCGCCTGAACGTATCCGGCATCGTGGAGCTCCCCTTCGGCAAGGGAAAGCGCTGGCTCGAGAGCCCCGGTCTCTGGAACGCGCTACTCGGCGGCTGGTCGGTCTCCGCCGCGGGGTACCTGCAGAGCGGCTTTCCCATCGCCGTCAGCCAGCGCCTCAACAACACGGGTCTTCTCGGCGACGTGCAGCGACCGAACGTGGTCCAAGGCGTCGATCCCGGCCACTCCGGAAGCACCGTCGAGAACCTGGATAGCTATCTCAACCCCGATGCCTGGGCTCTCGCGCCCGCTTTCACGTTCGGAGGCGCTCCGAGGACCGACACGCGCGTCCGCACCCCGATGCGGAACAACTGGGACTTCGCTTTCCAGAAATCCGAGAGCGTCGGCGCGGGACGGATCACCGCTCGAGTCGAGATCATCAACGCTTTCGACCGGCCCGACTTCAACGGTCCGGTCACGGTGCTCGGGAATCCGAACTTCGGAAGGATTCTGGACGTGAGCGGATTCCCGCGGCTCTTTCAGTTCACGGTCCGCTACGACTGGTGACGCGGGCTATCCTTGGCCTGACCTCAAACCTGAAGCCCCAGATCCTCGAGAGAGCGCGCTGTCAGAAGGCGTTCGAGGCACAGGTCCAGGTCGTTTCCCGATTCGAGGGCGTTCACGCGGAGCACGACCGCCTCGGAGAGGGGGCCGAACTTCGCGGTCAGCTGTAGCAGCAGAGTATCCCGCTTCGCCCGTTCCCAACCTTCTTTCCGTGCCCGCTCTTCGAGCTCGTCGAAATAGGTCATCTCTGTGTCTTGCATCTGTTTGTACTCCTCCGTCGACAGAAGCCGCCGGAGCTCCTCCTTCTGCCCGGCGTCGAGCTTGAAGTACGTCTCGACGACGTTCACCAGCAGGCGCTTCAACTCCACGTCGAGCTCGCTTTCCAGAATCTCCTTCAGCATCGAGGCCTTGAACCGGACGACGTCGCCGACCGAGGTCCGGTTCATCAAGGCGCCGAGCGCCCATCCCAGCGGGCCTTTTCCAGCATACTCGGATGCGGAGAGCCGTTCCAGCCCCAAGGCACTGTAGCGGAACCGGAGTTGCTCGCGGTCGAAGAGCACCACACGGTACTCCTCTTCGCTGATTCCCTCTCCGCCACCGAGGTAGACCACGAGAGGGAAGGCGGGTTTGGAATACCGCAGAGAAAGAAGGGCGTAGTAATGAAACATCCGTCGAGGGACGTCCGGCTCCGTTCGAGCCTGGACTTCGACGTGAATCAGAACCACCTCCGGCTCTCCGGCATGGGTCTCGAGCTCGGCGACAAGGTCCGCCTCCCGCTTCAGCCCTTCGGGGATGTCCGCGAAGAGCTCCTTATCTAGAAGTCGCAGCGTCTCGAAGTCGAGACGCGTCGCCACCTCCGGGTAGAACATTTCCAGGAACTCCTTCAGTTGCTTGCCGAGGACGGCTTTGAACAGCTGATCGTGCCGCATTTCTTTCTCGTCTGGAGAGACGAAAAGCTGACCGGTAACCCTCCTTCGGCGTAACGTTTTCCCACCAATCCGTCATACTTCCTCGATGACCGGAGTCTGTCCGGACTGCGGGACGCCGCTTCCGAAGGACGCGGCGCTGATGGGGCTCTGTCCGCAGTGTCTTCTGAGCATGGCGCTCGAGGACGAGGAGAGCCCGACGCTCCACGGCTCGAGTCCCGGCGGGATCCTGGGGGAGAGGTACCAGATCCGGGAGGTCCTGGGGCGTGGCGGCATGGGGGAAGTCTATCGAGCCTTCGATCTGAAGCTCCGGGTTGACGTGGCGCTGAAGGCGGTCCGTCCGGAGCTGTCATCGAGCGAGAAGGCGCGGGAGCTTCTGCGGCAGGAAGTTCGCTCGGCGCGAGAAGTGCTCTCGCCGAACGTTTGCCGGATCTTCGACCTGGTGGTGGAAGAGGGTCGGGAACTGGTGTCGATGGAGTACATCGACGGGACGACTCTCGCGGAGACTCTTCGGGAAAGGAGACCTCTGGAGCTTCAGGCGGCGCGGGAGACTGCGGCCCAGTTTCTCTCGGGTCTCGAAGCAATCCATGAAGCGGGGTTGGTGCACCGGGACTTCAAGCCGGAGAACGTGATGCTGACCCGGGCGGGGCGGGTGGTGGTGATGGATTTCGGTCTCGCGAAAGCCCGCACCGAACGAGGCAGTCGCACTATCGCGGGCACTCCGGCATACATGTCTCCGGAGCAGTCCCGAGGGGAGCCGGTCGACGCGCGCGCGGACGTGTTCTCGGCGGGAGTGGTTCTTGCGGAAATGCTGTGGGCCGACGCCCGGCCGGCTCTTTGGGATGCGGTCCGGGAGTCACCGCCGCGAGTGCCTGAGGGACCCTGGGCGCCGGTCTTGAGACAGGCGCTCGCCGCGGACCGTGAGAGTCGCCATCCGACGGCACGGGCTCTCGCTCGTGCCCTTGACGAAGTCACCCATCGACTTCCCGGGTTCGAGGACAGGCATCCGTACCCGGGCCTCGCCTCGTTCGCTCAAGAGGACGCGGAGTACTTCTTCGGCCGAGAAATGGAGGTGGAAGCGGTCTGGAAGAAGCTGAAGAGGCCGAGTCTTCTCGCGCTCATCGGACCTTCGGGAGCGGGGAAGAGCTCGTTTCTGAGAGCGGGTCTTCTGCCGACACTTCCGGCAGGGTGGCGCGTCGTTCTCACGACGCCGGGGCACCGTCCTTTCTCTGCTCTGGCGGAGACATTGCTGCCTTCGTTTGCCGGAGACATGCAGGCGATCCAGTCGTTCCTGCGGTTCGACGAGCCGGAGACGGCGATCTCTCTTTTCTCGGCGTGGCGTCAGAAGAGCGAGCACGCTCTCGTGATCGTGGACCAGTTCGAGGAGCTCTTCACGCTGAACCCTCCGGAGGTTCAGGAGGCGTTCGCAACATTATTAGGACGGCTCGTCCTCGAAGCGGACGTGCACGTCCTCCTGGCCCTCCGCGATGACTTCCTCTTCCACTGCCAGAAGCATGATGCCCTGAGCCCTGTGTTCTCCGAGCTGACGCCGCTGGGGACGCTGAGCCCGAGCGCTCTCCGGCGGGCTCTGGTGCAGCCGGCGCTCGCCTGCGGGTATCGGTTCGAAGACGACGCCCTGGTGGAGGAGATGGTCTCCGAGGTGAGCCACGAGCGCGGGGTTTTGCCGCTTCTGGCGTTCGCGGCGTCTCGTCTCTGGGAGAAGCGAGATCGCGACCGGGGGCTAATCACCAGAGAGGCCTACCAGGAAATCGGAGGGGTGGGAGGAGCCCTTGCTCGGCATGCGGAAGAGACTCTGGAGAAGATTGGAACGGAGAGAACGCCTCTGGTGCGGGAGCTGTTCCGAAACCTGGTGACGGCGCAGGGGACGCGAGCGAGCCGCGAGGTCGATGAGCTTCTCTCGATCTTTCCCACGGAAGGAGAGCGCAAGGCGGCGGCGGAAGTTCTGCGCGAGCTCGTGGCGGCGCGACTTCTGACGTCGTACGAGACCTCGGTCGAGATCATCCACGAGTCGCTTCTCTCCGCGTGGCCGCGCCTGGTGCATTGGCGCAACCAGGACGAGGGCGGAGCGCTCCTCCGCGACCAGCTCCGTCAGGCCGCTCATATTTGGGAGGAGCGGAGGCGCGCGGACGATCTTCTATGGACGGGCTCGTCGTTCCGCGAGTTCGAGCTGTGGAAGGAGCGCTACCCGGGCTCACTCACGACGCTCGAGGAAGACTTCGCGAAGGCCATGACAGCGCGCGCGACGCGAGCGCGCCGCCGGCGAAGATTGGCCATCACCGTTTCTCTCTTGACGGCCTTTGGTGTTGCCGCTGTGACCTTAGGTCTCTGGAGGCAATCCGAGACGGCTCGCCGGGCGGCGGAAGAAGAAGCCCGGAATCGTGAAGCTGCGCAGCTTCTCTCGCTTGGCCGGCTGCGGCTCGAGGACCACCCCTCGGCCGCTCTCGCTTACGCTCTCGCGAGCCTGGAACGTGCCGACAACGACGCCGCGCGCAGATTCGCCGTCGAGGCCCTGTGGAAGGGACCGACGGAGTTCATCTTCGGCACGGAGGGCGCTGCGCCGACAGCCCGTTTCAGCAGGGATGGGCGCTTCCTTGCTTTTGGCTCGGTCGGTACGGCGCGGCTTCTGAAGAGCGAGGGCGGACCGAGCCAGGCCGTAGGTGAGGAGACTCTCCCCATCGTGAAGTTCAGCGGGGACAGCGGCCTTCTCCTCGTACGCGCGCAAAGAAAAGGCCCGCTGCACCTTTTCTCGTTGCCGGATCCGTTCGAAGTTCGTTCTCTTCCTCTGGAAGAGGTTGATTCCTGGTTTCCGGAGGGCGATCGCGTCCTCACCTTTGGCCGAACCGTGCAGTCCTGGCCGCTCTCCGGCGATAAACCGCTGTTTCTCGGCGCCTGGGACGACGAGGACGTTACGGACTTCGATGTGATTGCGGACGGCTCGAAGATCGCCGCCGCCAGCGGTGGACGGCTGCGGTTGCTCCGCCACGACCGTCTCGACGGGCCGGCGCCGAAGGGAGTGGGCGAGGATGAGCTTACCGTGTGGGGGAGCTTGGAGCGTCCGGAGGTCGCCACCATCGACAGGGAAGGCCGCAGGATCCGGCTCTGGTCGGTCGCAGGCGACGAGCCCAGACTCGAGCGCGAGCTCCGCGGCCTTTCGTCCGAGACGATCGAGAACGTAGTCCTCGATCCGCGTGGCCGATTCTTATCGGCGCGCGTCAAGAGCGATCGACTTCTTCACCGCCTGTGGGACCTGGAAGCTCCACCGGACACGGAGCCCGTCGTTCTGCGCGACCGGGACACCGAGGGCTGGATCATGGGGAGGGACTTCGACCCGGGCGGCCGATGGCTTGCCGTGGCCCACGCCAAATATGGAACCCTGTGGGCGCTTCACGAAAGGAGGCCGCTCGTCCTCCGGGGCTTGAGCCCGCCCTACAACACGGGGTTGAACTTCACATCAGATGGACGATACTTGATCTCCGGATCGTATGGCGGCGAGGTCTGGCGCTTCGCGCTCGACCGGATGAACGGTTCCCGTGTGCGACTCTTCTACGAGAAGAACCACTGGCTTGGTTATTACCCTCCTTCTTTCGATCCGCGCGGCCGCTTAGTCGTGAGCGACGCCCAAGCTCGACGCCTGCTCCTCGTCCCGCTCGATGGCGCGGAAGCGCGTGTGATCGAGTTGTCCGGCGTTCCTGGACACGCGGTGCTGCGGCGGGACGGCCGCGTCGTAGCCGTAACCGTGGGCGAGTTTGGAGAATCATCATCCGTGCGAATTGTTGTGCGCGATTTGGAGACCGGCGATGAGCGAACGCTCACTGCTGACGCCGAGGGCGAGAGCTGCGAGGGCGTATTAGATGCCGATGTACTTCTTCTCCCCGATGGGAGGCTTCTCTGGATTGGCAACACCGGGCTTCGCGTATTCGATCTGACGGCTGGAACGAGCACGCGCCTGAGGCCGTGTTGGCCGGGCCCGGGGCGCCCGATTTTGGCTCTTGCCCCGGATGCACGCACCCTTCTCATCGCTGACGTCAGCGAAGACACTGCGTACCTGTCGTCGCTCGCCGTCTTCGACCTCGAGACGAGGGCGGAGCGAAGGGTAACCTCGCACGGAGATCACGTCACGGCGGCAACCCTCGACCCCACGGGCAGTTTCGTCGTGACCGGGAGCGGAGATGGCCTCGTCCGCGTCGGCCCCTTGAACGACGACGAAGAGCCTCACTTGCTCTACGGTCACACGGCTCGTGTCACCAGCGTCGCCGTCTCGCCCGATTCCCGGTGGATCGCCTCCGCCGCGGAAGACGGGACCATCCGGCTCTGGCCCATGCCTGAGGGCCGGCCGCTCCACACTCTCCCCTACGAAGAGCTGGTCGCGAAGCTTCGCTCGCTCACCAACCTGCGTGTCGTCGCGGATGCCGGCTCGGCGACGGGCTACAAGGTCGAGCCAGGCCCGTTCCCCGGCTGGGCGAAATTCCCGGAGTGGTGAGGTGCCCAAGGCTCTCTGGTCCTTTGAGTGGTCTGTCAATCGGTGCTATTCTAGGACCTGTTAGGAGTACTTCAGAATGGCGACCAAGTTCTCTGAAGATGTCATTCCGCTGACGGATTTGAAGACCAATCCCGGGCGGGTGGTAAGACAGGTCGCGGAGACCGCGCGTCCCGCCCTCCTGACGAGCCGCGGACGCGGTGTGGCTGTAGTCCAGTCTTTGAGCGAATACGAGCGCGCGGCGGAAGAGAGGCGATTCATGCGTGCCGTGATTCAGGGGCTCGCGGACCTCGAAGCGGGCAGGGAGTTCGACCTCTCCGAAGTGAAGAAACGGCTTCGAATCCGCTGACGACTACGTGGCCGTCAAAGTCACGCTCGCGGAGTCCGCGGTTCGCGACCTCGAAGAGATTGTCTCGTACTATCAAGAACAGGGCGTCCCAGAAGTCGGGAGTCGCCTGGTGGCGGAAATCCTCGCGCGCGTCGAGAGTCTTCGCCAACATCCGGATTCCGGTCGAATCGTCCCGGAGTTCGAATCGCCCAATTTGAGAGAGCTTATCCAAGTGCCCTTTCGCATCGTGTATCGACGGGAGCAGCGGCGGGTGCGCGTCGTTCGCGTGTGGAGGAGCGAACGACTGCTGAAGCTTCCCCGGGAGTGAGGTTAGAGACGTCCAACCCGCAGAATGCGTCGAATGCCCTCGTCGAAGACGTCCTCGGGAGTGAGGAGGCTCAGCACCACGTACGCTTCGACGTCGAAGCCGAAGAAGCTCCCGGGGTGAACGTAGACCGATTCTTGCTCCAGCAGGGATAGCGCCCATTCCTCGGAAGAGCGCACCGCGGGAAGCCGCAGGGGCACGTACCAGCCCCCCTCCGGAATCGCGAGGGTCACCTCGGGAGCTGCGGACACCTCTCGTTTCAGCGCATCGAGGTTCCGCATCGTCCGCTCGGAGATGACTCTCCGGATTCCGGGAGCGAGCCGGAGAAGCTCGGGAGCCGCGACCTGGACCGGAGCTCCCACCGAAAGATACGAATCCGCGATGTGCTCCAGGCGGAGCGCGGCCTCCTTCCGGTTCTCCCGATCGCCGGCAAGGACGATCCATCCGAGCTTCATCTGCGGGAGGCCCGCGAGCTTCGAAAGACCGCTGAGGACGAAGACGAGCCCGCGCGTCGAAGAGGCGAAGCTTTCGGCGGCCGCGGTCCGCGACAGCGGAAAATCGAGGAACACCTCGTCAACGATGAGCGGGAGCCCGAGGTCGAGAAGGCGCTCGCGGTCTTCGCGCGAAACGTAGGATCCCGTCGGGTTGTTGGGATGGACGGCGACGACGGCGCGGGCTCCTCTCCGAGACCAGGGCCTCGAGAGCGCCGAAGTCCACGTGCCAGGCTCCGTCGAACCGCAGGGGATAGGAAACGGGCCTCACCCCCTCGAGGGAGGCGAGGAAATCGAACAACGGATAGCTCGGGCGGGGCACGAGGACCTCGTCTTCGGCGTCGCACAGCAGCTTGAAGAGATACCCGTAGGCCTCGCTCGTGCTCGAGGTGAGGAAGATATCGTCGAGGAGAACCTCGGCGCCGCGCTCGCGGTAGTAGCGCGATACCGTCTCCCTCGCCGCTTTCCCTCCCCGAGGGTCGGGAACGTACCGAAGGAGAGCGTCGTCGTCGAAGCTCCGTCGAATCTCGGAGGCGGGATAGGGGAGCCCGGCTCTCGTGGGATTCGATTCGGTGAGGTCCAGGATGGGGATCCCCTGGGCTCGTTTTCGCGCGAGGGCCCGAGCCAGGTCGTTCTCCGCCAGATCCCAGTGGATACGCTTCGAGAACTTGGGCTTCATCGGCATCTTGACGCGGTTCGCGCGTGAATACCATAATGCGGACAGGATTCCCACATGGCACAAGGCACCGTGAAATGGTTCGATGACAGCGAAGGGTTCGGGTTCATTCAGAGAGACGATGGTCCCGATGTCTACGTGGATGGCACGGCCCTGCTGGGCACGGGCGTGAGCACCTTGACCGAGGGGCAACCGGTTACCTTCGACGTCACCTCCGGTCCGCGCGGTCCGCGGGCGCGAAACGTGCGCCCCCTCTGATCCCGAGCCTCCAGAACGTTCACCCACCCCGCTTCGTTAGGAAAAACCGACGATTGGGGCTAAAATATACAAATGAAGACATCGGTTTCTCAGCGAGTCCACCACGATAAATATGGTCTCGGCGTGGTTTCAGCGACCGACTCCGAGTACACCGTCATCGAATTCGACGAGCATGGAAAGAAGAAATTCGTGACCCGGCTCGTGTCTCTGCAGGTGAGTGAGGAACCGCCGCCGCGCAAGCGCCGTTCGAGGGCCAAAGCCAAGACTGTCTAGCACCTAGCGCGGGCGGCCCCCCGCGTTGCGCTCGAGCTCGGTAATGATGTAGGAGCCGCTCTTCTCGTCCTTCGCGATCTTGAAGAGACCCATCGCGGATCCATCCTCGACGAGCTCGCTGAAGCTCGAGTAGCCGTAGGCGCCCTCGTTGAACGAAGGCTGCTTTCGCTTGATGGTCTGCTTGATCATCGAGCTCCAGAGCACTTCCTTGTCCTCGCGCCGCAGAGCTTCCATGGCATCGAGCACCATCTCGAATGCCTTGTGCTTCTTCTTCGGAAGGTTCGAAAGCTTGCTGGCGGCCTTGGACGAGCTCGGCTGGTTGACGAGGTCGTCATAGAAGATGAACTCGTCGCAGTTCGACGAGAGAAGCTCCGAGGTCGAGGAGCGGACGCCTACGCCGATGACGGTCTTGTTGTTCTCCTTCAGCTTCGAGACCAGGGGGGCGAAGTCGCTGTCGCCCGAGGCGAGGACGAAGTGGTTGATGTGCTCCTTGGAGTTGCACAGGTCCATCGCGTCCACGACCATCTTGATGTCGGCGCTGTTCTTTCCGCTGTAGCTGCGCTGGGGGATGTCGATGAGCTCGATCCCCGCCTCGTGCAGCGGCTGCTTGAACTTCTTGTAAGCGGTCCAGTCGGCGTAAGCCTTCTTGACCACAATCTTCCCCTTTTCCACCAGCCGTTCCAGGACCCGTTGGATCTCGAAGTCCTCGAGCTTCGCCTGGGTGGCGCCGAGGGCGATGTTCTCGAAGTCGATGAAGAGAGCGAGCCTGGGCTCATCCGCCATGGCGGCTACTGTATCACGCTCGCACGCGGGGGCAGCAGTCCGGCGCGCACGAAGGGGGTGGCGCCGTGAGGCTCTCCTGAACGAGCTCTCGCACCATGCGCACGAACCGCGGGTGGCTCGAGACCGTCTTCATCCGAAAGAGCCCGATGCCGAGCTCCTCCGCGAGCTGTTTCGCCTCCGTGTCCAGATCGTACAGGACCTCCAGGTGCTCGGAGACGAAGCCAACGGGCGCGACCACGACGTCCCGGACGCCTTCTCGCGCGAGGTCTCTGAGAACATCGAGAACGTCCGGCTCGAGCCAGGGCTGTGACGGCGGCCCGCTGCGGCTCTGGTAGGCGATGCTCCTCCGGTTGGGAAGGTCGGAAGCCACGAGGGATTGAACCCGTTCGAGCTGGCGTGCGTAGTCGCATCCCGTCGCCATGTCCAGGGG
The DNA here is from genome assembly GCA_963716925.1 of uncultured Acidobacteriota bacterium. Lineage (GTDB taxonomy): Bacteria > Acidobacteriota > Vicinamibacteria > Marinacidobacterales > SMYC01 > DAISKN01. The sequence continues at coordinate 1,294,556 of CAVQUX010000010.1, forward strand.
GATGCTGTGAGCGCTGAAGAGCAGGTGCGCCGACGCGCGCCGCTCGGAAGGAATCTCGCTCAGCGTCTCCTTCAGGCGCGCACGGTTCGCCTCGATGAAGCCGGGATGGTCGAAGAACGGGCGAATCTTGTGGATGACCGGGGCGTCGTTCCCGGCGGCGGCCCGGGCGCCTTCGATGTCCTCGAGATACTGCCGGCAGCTCGAGTACGAGCTGTAGGCGGAAGTGGCGAAAGCCAGCGCGCGCCGGACTCCCGCGGCAGCCATCCGCTTCACGGTGTCTTCCAGGAGCGGGTGCCAGTTCCGATTGCCCCAGTACAGGGGGAGCGTGATCGAAGCTCCGGCGAGCTCCGCCTCGAGGGCTTCCAGCAGGCGGCGGTTCTCGCCGTTCAGCGGGCTCACTCCATCGAAAAGGTAATAGTGCTCGGCGACGCCGCGGAGTCTCTCGTCGGGGACGTTCCTGCCGCGCACGACGTTTCGAAGGAACGGCAGGACGTCGTCTCTTCCCTCGGGTCCTCCGAAGGAGACCAGGAGGAGCGCGTCGTACTGAGCCATGGGCAAGATTAGCTCAACCGAGGATCAGGAAGACGCCACCGACCATGACCGCGACCGATATCCACTCCCGAGGTCCCACCTTCTCACGGAACACCGCGCGGCCCAGGACCACGGCCATGAGCGATCCGACCGCCCGCTTGAAAGCTTCGACCAACGACACGAGGACGACGCGGATGGCGAGGAGCTGGAAGGTGAGCGCGACGGTGATGCAAACCATCGCCACCACCAGAGGCCCCGCCTCGCCCCGGACCGAACGGAGGGCCGAAAGGCGCCGCTGCCACACGAGTGCCGCGAGCGCTCCGATTCCTACTCCGAAGGACATGGCGGTGGCGTGGAAGTAGACGCTCGCGTGCTCCAGCGCGAGCTTGTCGAGCGGGCCGGAGACGGCCCACATCAACGCTACCGCGGCCATGAGGAGCGCGCCCTTCTCCCGCCGGAGACCGCGAACGGTGCCTCCGAGCGAGCCGCCCGAGTTCAGCGCCATCGCGCCGACGACGACGAGGAGGATGCCCGCGGCTTGCCTCGGCTCGGGAAACTCGCCCAGGAGGGGGACGGCGGTCAATGCGGTGAACACCGGAGTGAGCGAAAGGAGCGGGATCGTCCGGCTCAGCGGCGAGAGCTTGACGGAATGAACGAATCCGAGGCTCCCGAGAAAGTTCAGCGTGAGTGCGCCGAGTCCCGGGAGGAAATAACCAGGAGAGGGAGCTTCGAGGCCATGGAAGGCGAGGAGGCCGAAGAGAAAAGGGACGGCCCCGAGCGACATGAAGAACACGAGCGCGAGCGCGTCGATGCGGCCCGCGAGGAGCTTCCGGACGAGGTCGAGTCCGGCGAACGCCAGCGCGGACGCGATCATGTAGATCACCGGTGTCGCGATGCGCTAGCTCTCGAAATCCTCGAGGTGTCTCCGAATCCTCTCCAGGAACTGAAAGCCCGTGGCGCCGTCGATGATGCGGTGGTCGAAGGTGAGAGCGAGGACCATGATCGGCCGGATGGCGATGGCGTCGTCCACCACCACAGGTTTCTTCGTCACCGCGCCCAGTCCCAGGATGGCTACCTGCGGCTGAGCGATCATCGGTGTGCCGGTGAGACCGCCGAACATGCCGGGATTGGTGACGGTGAAGGTCGCGCCGCGCACGTCCGCGGGGGTGAGCCGCCGGTTGCGCGCGGCGTCCGCGAGTCGGTGGATCGCGCGCGCGAGCCCGACGAAGTTCATCTCGTCGGCGTTCGCGACCACGGGGACGATGAGGCCTTCCTCCAGCGCAACCGCGACGCCCAGGTGTATGTGCTTCTTGAGCGCGATCCGATCTCCCACCACCGAGGAGTTGAAGATCGGGAACTCCTTGAGCGCTTTCACCGTGGCTTCGGCGACGAAGGGGAGAAACGTGAGCGGAACTCCCTCCGTCTCCTCGAAGCGGGTGCGGTGCTCCTCCCGGTAGCGGACGATGCGGTGCATGTCGCACTCGCTGAACGAGGTGACCTGGGCCGAGATCTGCTGGCTCCAGACCATGTGCTCGGCGATCTGTTTCCTCATCGGGCTCATGGAGACGAGCTTGTCGCCGGGCTCCGGCTTGTAGAGGTAGTGGGCGGGCGGTCCCTCCGGAGTGCTGCGAACCGGCGCCGGCGATGCCCCGGCGGAGATTGCCGTCGTCGGCGCCGCTCCTCTCACCGGGCGCTCCCTGAGATATCGCTCGACGTCCCGTCTGCTGATTCGGCCCCCGCGACCCGAGCCGGGAATAGCCATCAGCTCCTGGGTGTCGAGCCCGGATTCGGCGGCGAGCGCGAGCACTGCGGGCGAGAGCTGCCGCCGGTTTTGACCCGAGGTCGTCCCCGCGGGCGCGGCCGGCGCCTGAGTTGGCGCAGCCGGCTCCGACGCCCCTCGCCGCCGGAAAGTCGTCGGTTCATGGGCCGAGCGGAAGTGACCGCCTCCTGCGGCCGGAGCCGCGGCCGAATCCGTCGGCGCCGCAGGGGTGGTTGCCGCGGCCGCTCCCTCTCCGATCTCCGCGACCGTCGTTCCCACGGTTACCGTCACGCCCTCGTTCACCAGGATCTTCTCCAGGATTCCCGACGCCGGCGAGGGCACTTCGGTGTCCACTTTGTCCGTGGTGATCTCGAAGAGCGGCTCGTCGCGCTCGATTCTCTCGCCCGGTTTCTTGAGCCACTTTGTGATGGTGCCCTCGGACAGGCTCTCCCCCATCTGCGGCATGACGACGGCTGTGGGCATGGTCTCTCAGTACTCCAGAAGAAAGCGGGCGCCCGCCTCGATCTTGGCGGCCGACGGGAGGACGGCGTCCTCGAGCGTCGGGCTGAACGGAATGGGGACGTCGAGCGACCCGATGCGCTTCACCGGGGCGTCGAGGGACTCCCAGGCCTCTTCGGCGATGATCGAGGCCACCTCGCCTCCGAAGCCGGAGGTGAGGTGGGCTTCGTGCACCACCAGCGCCCGGCCCGTCTTGCGCACGCTCGCGAGAAAGCACTCCTTGTCGAGCGGGGTCAGGGTCCTCAGGTCGACGATCTCCACTTCCGCGCCTTCTTTCGAAAGGCGCTCCGCGACTTCGAGGCTGGCGTGAACCATCGCGCCGTAGGTCACGATGGAGAGGTCTCTTCCCTCGCGCTTCACGTCCGCTACGCCGAGCGGCACCTCGTAGTCCTCTTCCGGCACGTCCTCCCGGATGCGGCGATACAGATGCTTGTGCTCGAAATAAAGGACCGGGTTGTTGTCCCGGATCGCGGCCTTCAGCAGGCCTTTGGCTTCGTACGGGGTCGATGGCTGGACCACCTTGAGCCCCGGCACATGGGTGAACCAGGCCTCGGGATTCTGCGAGTGATAGGGTCCGCCCCGGAATCCGCCTCCCGACGGTCCTCGGAACGTAACCGGCACGGGAATGCCCCAGCGGTAATAGCATTTGGCGGCGAAGTTCACGATCTGGTCGAAGGCGCAGGAGAAGAAGTCCGCGAACTGGAACTCGACGACCGGCCGGAATCCCATGATGGCGGCGCCGCAAGCCGCTCCGGTGAAGCCGGACTCGGCAATGGGAGTGTCGATGACCCGTTCCTCGCCGAACTCCTCGAGGAACCCCTTGGTGATCTTGAACGCGCCCCCGAAGACTCCGATATCTTCTCCCATCAGGAAGACGGTGGGGTCCCGGCGCATTTCTTCGCGAAGGGCCTGGCTTATGGCTTCGAGATAGGTGACGACGGCCATGAGCGCCGGAGTATATCAAAGCGAGCGATGCCGTCCCCCGCCCCGAAACCACTCTCGACGCCGGTCAGCGCTCCGGAAGCGAGCGGGAGCGCCTGGCCGGCGTCACCGGCTGATCGTTTTCCCGCGCCCGGAGCCGAGCCGCCCCGTTCGGGGATTCCAGGAAAGACGCATCCCCTCTTCGGCCACCCGGTAGTTGGAGAGCCCTTTGCCGTGTCGTCGGTGGGCGCGCCGGATGTCCCGGTCGTCGTGGGTCGGCCCGTGATGCGCGGCGAGGACCAGAGTCTCCGGATGCCGCCTCGCGAGCGAAGCGGCGTGCTCCTGAGACCCGTGGCCATAGGCGTGCTGGATCCGGTCGGCGAAATGAGCGTCGATCAGCGCGAGATGCGCTCCTTCGAGCATGCGCTCCTCGTCCTGCGCCGTTTCCGGGCTCGGCTCGTGGTCGCACAGGTAAGCGACCACGAACCCTCGGGGCGAGCGCAGGCGATAGCCGAGGGTATCGAGCCGGCTCTTGTGCTTTCCTCCCCCGCTGTAGTGGTTCAGCGCGAAGGTCTGAACTCTCCATCCGTGAATCCGAAGCGTCTCCCCGACGTCGAGGATGGAGAAATCCAACCGGCGCAGAGTGCGCGAGGCAAGGACCTCGAGCGGGACGTACGCGGGGTGACCGTAGCCGCGGCGCACCGTTTCGATCGCCTCCTCCGCCCCGAAGACCCGGAGCTTCAGCCCGTTTCCGTTGATCCAGAACCACTCCGCGTCCTTCAATCCCTCCCAGTGGTCCATGTGGGAGTGGCTCAACAGAAGATGGACGCGCGAAACACCGCGGAATCGGGTTTCCGCCGACAAGCTTCGGCTCAGGACTCCGAGGCCCCGTCCTCCGTCCAGCACGAAGAGATCCGCTCCGGCGCGCACCGAATAGCAGGAGGTGTAGTTGGCGATCGACGAGAGCGGAGGAGAGAGGCTCCTCGAGCCTCGCGCTCCCCAGATCTCGAACTCTACAGACTCCGCAGGCGACGGTCGCCCGGAAGCGCCGTTCGATCTCATTTCTCGTCCCCGGTCGCGATCGCCGTCATCCGTCGCAGGCGCCGGCAAAGCACCTGCACGATCCCGCTCACCACGCCCACGTTGTCGGTCATCAGCTCGAACAATGTATCCCGATCGAGACGGAAGAGGCGAGTTTCCTCGGCGGACTCGACCGAGGCCGATCGAGGCTCGGGATCGAGGAGCGCCAGCTCGCCGAAGATCTCCTGCTCCCCGAGGAAGTTGATGGTCTTGGCGCCGTCGAAGACCCGGACCCTTCCCGAGACCACGATGTACATGCTCTTGCCGGGATCTCCCTTTTCGAAAACGAGCTCGCCGGGCCTGAGCTCCACTTCTTCGAGGACGGAGGCGACGTCGGCGAGCGTGTCTTCCGAGGTCGCGGAGAACATCGAGACCCCCTTGAGCAGGAGGACCTTTTCTATCGTCAGCATTCCGTTGCTCCCGTTTCCGTTCGAGGTGAAATCAGTTCGGTTCGAGGCCCATCGCGCGGTCTCGGCGACGAGCGGGTTTGGATCGTCGGCCAGGAACGCGAGCTCCGAGGAGAAGCCGTTCACCTCGATCCGGGTGGCGCCGTGGATGGCGCAGGCCCGCGTCCAGTTGCGGAGGTTGCCGCCGGTCGAGCGCAGGATCTCGACCAGCGATTGAGCGGCTTCGTGCCGGGTCTGGGGAAATCGGCGGCCCAGCCTCGAGAGGCAATCCTCGGGGCTCGAATGATCGAGGAGGGGAAGCGCCAGCTCCTTGAGCTCCTGGGACAGGGTCACCTCGAGGATCTCGGCGGCGTAAGCGCGCCTCTCCCGCGAGGCGCTGTCGAGGTTGTCGCGGGCGCTGACGACGGTGGTGCGATCGTAGAGGAACGAGAGCAGAAGGAACACCCTCGAGCGACACTGCGCGATCTCCTCCCGCAACGATTCCGAAAGGGACTGGAGAGAGGCATCTCCCTCGATGTCGCGCAGGATTCCGAGCTTCCAGGCGGCTTCCCGCACTTCGGCTTCGACGTTCCGAACGACGCTTGCGACGTCTCCCTCTTTCACCCGGTACCGGAGAGCTTCGAGCGCCTGGAGCGCCACGTGGCGAAGGTGGCCGAAGCCGGACTCGTAGGCCTGCCAGAGCGCCTCACGATGGGAGAACGACGGGAGACGCCTCGTGAGCTGGGCGATCCGCGTTCGGAGCGCGAGCGGCCTCCTGGAGTCGAGGAGCGCCCTCGCGAGTGGAGGTCCCGCCCGCTCTCCGCATTCGATGAGCGCGCGCGCGGCGTCGCTGCGGTACCTCGGCTCCCCCAGGTGATCGATGATCCGGGGAACGAATCCTTCGTCCTTCCGGCGCCCCGCGGCACGCAGCGCCGCCCGGCGGACCTCGGGCTCGTCGTCGGACAGAAGCCGGCCGAAGAGCTCCGTGTCCGGAGTCTCGGTGTCTCCGAGCACGCGCGCGGCGAGGACCCGGTCCTCGGAGACCTCCGATCGGCAGAGCTCGAGAAGCCGCACGCGGGCGCGCCGGTTGGCGCTTTCCTGCGGGCCGTGGAGCAGTCCGATGAGAGCGCCCCGCTCGACCTCCCGGTCGGGACAGCCCAGGTAGGTGGGAACCTCCCCCCGCGGATCCCCGAGCGCGGCGAGCGCGCGGAGGGCCACCGCCTGGACCCGGGCCGACGTCTCCCGCGACGCCACCCGGGAGATCGCGTAGGTGATCCCCGGCGGCCGCCTTTTTTCGATGGTGAGGAGGACGTAGAACCGCACGTCGGGCGACGGGTGCGAGAGAAGCTCCTCGAAGTGCAGCGGGAGCGAGGGGTGGTCGATTCGCTGCAGCAGATCGAGGGCGAAGATGACTTCGTCGGCGCGCTCGCTGGAGAGCTTGGCGCGCACCAGGGTGATGCTCTGCTCGTCCTCCAGGGAGAACGCGGTGCGATCGAGGGTGCGCTTCTCCAGAGCCTTCACCAGGGCCCGCCGGTACTCGCGGAAGGCTACGAAAGCCGCTCCCGCCCAGCCGGCGAAGTTCAGCAGCATGAGCGAGGCGAACGGCGTCGTCGTGGCGAGCGACGGCCGGCTGAAGAAAATCATGAGCGCCGCCGCGAGGGCGATCGCAATCGGAGTCACGATGACCTCGACTCCGATCTGGGCCGCGAGCCGCTCGCGCCGGGGCAGGGGTTGGTAGAGCACCTTGAACGAGGGGTTGTCGACTGGATGCTTGAGCGTCTTGTAGAGGCCCTGGTTCCCGATGGCGAGCCAGAAGACCCCGGCGGGTATCGGAACCGCGGCCACGGCGAGGATCGCGAGGGTGCAGAGGAAATGGGCCGCGGGGAGGACCAGCAGGCCCACCAGGATACCGAAGCGGTTCAGGAGGCGGCCCGAAACCAGGATGCGGATGGCGAGGTTCACGACCTGGGTGACCCCCGAGAAAACTCCGAAGAAACTGGCGAGAGTCTCGACCTCGTGCCATCGAGTCTGCATCTCGGAGAGAAAGGCGAAGTCGACGAAGTACTTCCCGAGGACGGCGAAGAACGACAGGATGAAGATCGCCTTGAGGTAGGGGTTGGACCAGAGCGAGCGCATGGCTCGGCGGTCGCGGCTCTGCCCGGCCTCGAGCTCCTCGCCTCCGCGGCTTCCCACGTCGGGGAACCGGTTGAGAATGAGGACCAGGAGCGCGAGACAGGCGCCGAGGCCGGAGGCGGAGAGCCAGAGGAGGTTGGCGACGCCCAGCAGGCCCACCAGGAGCGGCACCGAGAAGGAGCCGACGACGCGCGCCGCGACCTCGCCCGATCCCACGAGACCGAAGAGCCTCTTCGACTGGCGCACGTCGTAGAGCCTCGCCGCGACCGCCCAGTACTCCAGATCGGTGAGCATGGAGAGAAGGCGGTAGGCAATCATCATTCCGAAGATGAGCCAGCCGGCCTCTCCCCACGAGAGCCCCAATCGGAGAACGCAGGTCATCGCCAGCATCAGGACCAGGGTTCCGGTCATGAGCGGCGCGAAGGCGACTCTCTCCTTCGCCCGCGTATAGCCCAGCCCCGCCGCGATGCTCACGATCGCCGCGAGGAGATAGACGTAGGGGAGGTACGAGGCATCGTAGTGGGCGAGGAACAGGGCGCTCGCCGCCGTCTCGAAAAATACCGTCGACGCCCCGGTGAAGAACGAGTGGAGAAGCATGAGGGACGTCGAACGGCCCTCGCCGGGTCGGATGTCGAGCCAGGTGAGGATGCGCGATTGGAGGTTCACGGACGTCTGGGGCTGCCGCGAGCCGAGGCGGAGGGGCTCGCCCGCCGTAGCCCTCGGGGCGAAGGCGGGTCAGGCGGTGACTCCCGTACCGGTGGCGTGCTGGATCAGATCCCTCATCTCGCGGATCAGCGCGTCCGGGCTCTGCCCTTTCTTGACCAGCACCGCGGAGGTGAATCCTTCGAGGCGTTTCCGATCTTCGGTCGAGATATCCTTCGCCGTGAGCACCACCACCGGGATCTTGTTCCACTCGTCGCTGCGGCGAAGCTCCTCGATGAAGCCGAATCCATCGAGCTCCGGCATCATCAGATCCAGGAGAATGAGGCTCGGCGGGCTCTCGGCCAGACGAGCGAGCGCTTCGATGCCGTTCGCCGCCTCCAGCACCTTCAGGCCTTCCTGGGAAAGAGCGCGGCGGATGATCTCGCGCACGCTCGGGTCGTCCTCGACCACCAGCACCGGGCGGGTCGAAGCGTTGTTCCGGAACTTCTTGAGGACCTCCACCAGATGGTCGCGGTCGACGGGCTTCGTCATGTACTCCGCCGCCCCGAGGGCGTATCCCGTCGTCTTCTCGTCGATGTTGGTCATCATGATGACGGCTATCTGCCGGAGCTCCGGGTCCGACTTGAGCGTCTTCAGCACCTCCCAGCCGTCGATTCCCGGCATCTGGACGTCCAGAGTGATGACGTCGGGACGGTGCTTGCGCGCGAGCTCGAGGCCCTCTTCGCCGCTCGAGGCGGTCATGACCGAGACCCCCTCCTTGGTGAGGGAGCGTTTGACCACGTCGCGCACCGAGGGGTCGTCGTCGATGACCAGGACCGAGCTGCCCTCGACGATCGTCACCGCCTCTTCCTCCACCTGGAGGGTTATCTTCTTCGGGGTCGACGACGTCCGCGGGGATGTGAACGAAGAACGTGCTCCCCTTGCCGGGCTCGCTCTCGACGGTGATGTCGCCGCCCATCATCTGGCAGAACTTTCGACTGATCGCCAGTCCGAGACCCGTGCCTCCGTACTTGCGGGTGGTGGATACGTCCGCCTGGGAGAAGGCCTGGAAGAGCTTCGAGAGCTGCGCCTCGTTCATCCCGATGCCGCTGTCCTTCACCGAGAACACGAGCCAGTCCTTGTCGGGCCGCTTCTCCCGGGCCACGGCGAACGTTACCTTTCCCTCCTTGGTGAACTTGCTCGCGTTCGAGAGGAGGTTCAGGAGGACCTGCCGGAGCTTGGTGACGTCGGTGTTGGACGAACTGGACCTCGGGCGGGCACACCACCTCGAGATGGTTGCGCGTTCTTCTCGACCAGCGGCTAGCACCGTCGACGCCACGTCGTCCACCAGCTGCCGCACTTCGACGGGCTCGATGTAGAGCTCCATCTTTCCCGCCTCGATCTTGGAGAGGTCGAGGACGTCGTTGATGAGACCCAGGAGGTGCTTTCCGGCGCTGTGGATCTTCCTGAGGTCGGGGACGAAGTCGTCCTGACCCAGGTCCTCGGCTTCCTCCTGGAGCATCTCGCTGTAGCCGAGGATGGCGTTCAACGGAGTCCGGAGCTCGTGGCTCATGTTGGCGAGAAACGAGCTCTTCGCCGAGTTCGCCTGCTCCGCCGCTTCCTTCGCCACCCGGAGCTCCTCCTCGGCCTTCTTCCTCGCGGTGATGTCGTGGGCGACGCAGACGATCCCCTGGACGCGCCTGCGTGGCATCGGTGAGGACCGAGCCCGAGATCAGGACGGGGATCTCCCTTCCCCCCGCGCGAGGATGGTGGTCTCGAGGTTCCGGATGGAGGATTCGGTGGTTCCGAGGCGGATGATGGACGGGAGGTTCACCGAGCTCCCGGTCGGCTTGACGAGTCTTCCTTCGTTTCCCAGGAAATCGAGGAAGCTTCGGCCGAGAAGAGCGCCTTCCTTCTCGTCGAGAAGCGAGAGCGCGGCTTCGTTCGCCGTTCGGATCTTCCAGCTCGAGTCGGTGACGATGAGCGCGTCCTCCATCGACTTGAGGATGTTGTCGACGTAGGACTTGGAGACCGTCGTCTCCTTCAGGCTCCGGGTCATGGTGCGGAAGGAGTCGGTGAGGTCGCCGACCTCGTCGTTGCTCTGGAACGGGACCTTGATCTCGGCGTCGAACCGGCCCGCCGCCACCTCGCGGGTGACCCGCGACAGCGCCACGATGGGATCGGTGATCCGGCGCCCGAAGTTGATGAGAATCATCAGCAGCACCAGGAACGAGATCGACCCGATGGCGATGGCCCTCTGGGATCGGACGCGCACCTCTTCGACCGTTCCCGAGAGCGTCGCGGTGAGCTCGCTCCGGCCCCGCTCCACGAGAGTGTTCAGATCCGACTCCAGCTGGTTCTTGTAGCGGGCGACCTCCTGGAAAAGGTTCGCCACCTCCTCGTCGTTGAGCTGGCTCAGCGCTTCCGCGGGCGCGGTCTCTTCCTCGGGGAGGAGAAGCTGCTCGATGAGCTTCGACGCCTGGGTGTAGTAGTCGTCGAAGAGGGCCCGGATGAGCGCCACCTCTCCCCGCGAGCTCTCGGGAAGACTCTTGTCCAGAGTCTCGAGATCGAGCAGAAAGAGGTCGCGCTCTTCCTCCACGCGGTCGAGAAAGCTCTGCTCCCCCATGACCACGGTGTCCTCGATGAGGCGGCTCAGGGTCCGGAACCGGGCCTGAGTGGCGGTGATTCGGGAGAATTCCGGAAAGGAATGCTCCTGGACCTGGGTTAGCTCCGCTTCGACTTTCCCCGCGGCCCGGAAATTGATGAAGATGATGGTGCCGATGGTGAGCACGAAGCTCGCCATCAGCAGCCCGAATTTCAGTTTCAGCGGAAGGCGCATGGTTCGACCTTCAGGGTTGGAGCTCGATGAACTTGACCCGGTCGTCGGTGTAGCCCGCATCCACGATGCCGATAGAGCCGGGGTTCGCGGCGACGAAGTCCGCGACCAGTTTCGACGAGGCGAACGTCTTCGGGGCCGTGCCCTGTCCCGAGAACAGGTGCCGTTTCCAATACGCGCGGAACTGGCGCACCGTCTTCTTCAGGTTCTCTTCCAGGAAAGACTCGGTTAGCGGGGATTTCTCGTCCAGGAGCGAGGGCTGGATTCGTGCCCCCGAGTCCCAGAACGTTTTCTTCCCCAGGTAGATTCGGGCGATGTCCGCCTGGCTGATTGCGGACACCTCGACGTCGGTGCTCACGATGACCTTAGTCTGGCCCCGGGCGACCGCCGCCCAAGCGAGGGTGAGGCCAATGGTCAGCAGGATTCTTTTCATTTCAGAACCCCAGGACCACGGCGGCCTTGATCTCGTTGTAGCTCGCCCCGGGGAACTCGGCGAGGGAGCTCGCGGAAGCGCCTTTGAAATAGTTGTTCTCGATCTTGATCATGAACCCGCCGGAGACTTCGTAGTTCAGCCCCGCGATGACGTCATAGCCGTGGTCGTCGGCCACGTCCGTCGATGGGTCCACGCGCTCCAGTCTGAAGTAGGGAGTGAGGCCGTTGTCGAACTCGTACGACGGCTGCAGGTACCAGCCCATCTGGAGAATCCGGTCGCCGTCCCTCGGGGTCGAGCCAGCCGAAGTCGAGCTCCGCCCAGAGCTTCCATGCCCGCGCCTGATACCGGAGCTCGAGGCCGCTGCTGGTGAGCGAGCCCACCCCATCGGAGTCGGGCTTGTCGTGATAGAAGGATGTGCCGACCTCGAGCGCCTCGGTGGGCTCGAAGCGAAAGCGCCCGGTGATGGCCTTGGCGCCGTTATTGTCCTCTTCGAAGGGATTGGTCTCGCTCTGATCTCCGTTCGAGAGAAAGACGTCGTAGCTGAATCCTCGATCGCCGAGCAGACCGTCGCCGTGGACCGCGATACCCGCACCCCAGCGCGGGTAGAAGCGGAAAGCGTCGTCGACGATGCGTTCGGCCTTGTTGGTGCTCGCGGGCTCCTTCACGCTGAGAAACGCCGGCTTCGCGGTGTGGATCTCGTTGTAGATCCCGAAGGGGATGAACATCTTTCCCACGCGGACCTTCAGGAGGTCGCTGAACGCGTACTCGACGAACGCGTACTCGACGGCGACGTTGCCGAAATCGTCCTCCGTCGCCGCTCCGTGCTCCCAGGTGAGATCGGTCGACACCCGGATGGCGTCGGTCACCTGGAAGTTGAGGACGAGGTCGAAGAGGTCGGCGTCGAACGACCCGTTAGGGTCGCCGTTGCCCTCTTCGTCGAGCTGCTTTTCGAACTCGAAACCGGAGTAGCCGTTGATGGTGAGCTTGCTGGTGTACTGGGCGCAAACCGGGCGGGCCGAAGCCGCGACGGTGGCGACGAGAATCGCCACGAGCGTCCATCTCATGAGCTTTCCTCCGCGTCCGGGCGCACCTGCCCGAGGCGTTTCTCGAGGTTCGGCGAACCGGAAGCTCTAAGGTTCCGAGTCGGAAATCGGTTGTGAAATTTCTCTCAGTGTAACATACCGGTTGAGGTTTGGAAGCGGAGGCACGGCGCCGGAGAACGTCCTCGAAAGCGATTGAGTCCGAAGAAAAAGGGCGTTACAATGATCGGAGTCTCAATCACAATCGAGTTCGAGCTGCCTCGCCCGATGCGTCGGATTCGCCTGACGCGGATCACGCGCCCGACGCGGTCGTTGCGAGGGGAATGCCCATGCCGAGAATACTCCTGGTCGAAGACAACGAAATGAACCGCGACATGCTGTCGCGGCGGCTGAGCCGCAAAGGCTTCGAGGTCCTCATCGCCGTCGATGGACAGCAGGGGGTCGAGAAGACGATCGAGCGAGAGCCCCGATCTGGTGCTCATGGACATGAGCCTTCCGGTCCTCGACGGCTGGGAGGCCACCCGCAGGCTCAAGGCGGCGACTGAGACCAAGCACATCCCCATCATCGCCCTGACGGCGCACGCGATGTCCGGCGATCGGGAAAAGACGCTGCAAGCGGGCTGCGACGACTACGACACCAAGCCCATCGAGCTGCCGAGGCTCATCTCCAAGATCGAAGCGCTGCTGAACGCGAAGAAGGTGTCGTAGCTGCTAGACGCTTCTCTGCTGCCCACGTGGGGCCACGTGTTCAACGGCCTGCGGCCGACAGTGTCGAGGTCGAGGAGCGCGCCGGTCGCGTGCGACGAGCTCATCAATCGCATCGTTCGCCAGAGCTGTGGCTCACGAGTCATCGTACCGCGCACCGCGCTAGGCCTCCTGCCTCCGGTGCTCGTGAAGCAGACCCTTCGGACCCGCCTCTGTGCCGAGAACGCCAAGCTACGCCGCCGACAGGTCATGCCCGCTCGCGCTCCGCTGCCAGACGTAGTCGTACACGCGATTGGCGACTGCTTCGGTCTCCTCGTCGCGTGAAGGCGGCCGCGGCAGCGCCTCGCCAGAGGTTGTCGAGGATGAACACCTTGACCTCGGCCTGGGTGGTCGTGTTCTGCGTCCAGTCGTGCATGGGCCGGAGCAACTCTCGCAGCGACGCAAGCAGCGCCTTGCTCGCCTGCTTCAGCCGCTCCCGATCGGCCTTGCTGATGTTGTCCTTGAAGAGCAGATCGAACAGCGCCAGCTCGTCGTCGCTGAGCCCCTCTTCGGCGGCACGCCGTTGCTCGGCATCGAGGCTGGCGGCGAGCGTCGACCAGCTGCGCGAAGGTCGCTTCGACCGTCACCCGGTCCTTCTCGCGGTTGTAGTCCGCGATGATCTCCTGGTACTTCTTGTAGTAGTCCATCCGCATCGGGTTGCGGGCGAGCATCTGCGCCAGCTTCTTCTCGACGACCTCGCGGATGTCCTGCAGGGCGGCGTGCTTCCGCCGCACCTTGCTGGCGAACTCGTCGCGCAGCTTCTCGAAGTCGATCTGGCTCAGGTCCACCGTGAGCCCCTCGGCGTGGTCGTTCGCCGGGCGCCGCCGCGCGGATCGCCTCGTTGACGATCCTGTGCAGCTCCTTGAGCACCTCGGTCACGTCGGCCGTGTCGCGCTTCTCCTGCAGCTTCTTGTAGATGGCCTCGATGTTGTCGTGGCGCTCCGCGTAGGCGAGGGCGCTCGGCTCCATCAGCAGCGCCTTGAAGCGGATGAACACCTGCCGCGCCATGATCTCGAACCGGCGCTTGGCTTCGTCCGAGGTGTAGAGCGCGTCCACGGCATCCCGCAGCGCTTCGATCCGCGTCAAACCCGGTCGCGCCGCGGAGCCGGTCCGGATCGAACCCGAGCCCCCGGAGGTGCTTCTCCGCCGCCTCGATGGCCTGCAGCAGGGCCGCCACCAGCTCCTCGATCGGCGCCACGATGCCGCCGCCCCCGCCGCCTTCCTCCTCGTCCCCGAGGGCGTACTGCGCCAGCGCCTCGCGCAGGCTCTTGAGCATGCCGTTGTAGTCGACGATGACGCCGCAGTCCTTGCCCGGGTAGACGCGGTTGGCGCGGGCGATGGCCTGCATCAGGTTGTGGGCCTTCATCGGCTTGTCGATGTAGAGCGTCGCCAGGCACTCCACGTCGAAGCCGGTCAGCCACATCGCGCAGACGATGGCGATGCGGAAGGGATGCTGCGGGTCCTTGAAGGCATCATCCACGCTCACCCGCTTGCCGTCGGGCGTCTGGAAGCCGGTCTTCATCACGACACGGTGCGGGATGATGTCGAAGCCCCACTTCTGGAAGTCGCGGACCTCGTTCTGTGCCTCGCTGATGATGATCTCGATGATGGTGCTCTCCATCCACTGCGCCCGCCCGCGTAGCTCATCGAGTTGCTTGGTCAAGCGTTCTCGCGCGTCCGGGTCGCCCGAAGCTGCCAGTTCCCCTTCCTTGCTCGAGAAGGACTGGGGTTGGCGGTAGCGGCGTGCTGCTCGCTTCGTAAGCGATCGTTTCGAATATGGAGGCGAACAGCAAGGATGACGACCACAGCCGTAGGGAAGCCCGTCCAGATCGCGGCAGGTAGTTCCGCTGAGAGAGAAAGTACCAGAGTGCCCCGGTGCCGCCTACGCCAGCACCGAACCACATCACCTGAAAGAGCCATTTTGGAGTCATTTCGCCTCTTCAAGTGGCGGGCTAACACGCTTCAGCGGCGTGGCCAGTCCTATGGCGTTGGCAATGACTTACCCGAAGCTGACACCGCGCCACGTTGGCAACTATGCTATCCGAAAATGATGGCCGCGTCGGCTGCCAGCGAAAGTTAGCTTGCCGCCATGTCAGCTTCGACATACAATGATACTGAATGAGCCCCAAGGACAAGCCTCTGGTTTGGCTCCACGGGGAGGTCAAAACGCCACCTTTTTCTAAGGCAGCAAGGATTGAAGCGGGCTACCTGCTTCGTGAAGTGCAACGAGGAACGGCGCTGTCCTTGCCACATTCGAGATCTATGCCTGGAATAGGTTCGCGGTGTCACGAACTGCGGGTGGTGGACGAGGGCAAAACATGGCGAATAATCTACCGCACGGACCGGGACGCGGTCGTCATTGTAGAGGTGTTTGCCAAGAAAACGACAAAGACGCCGAAAGCAGTTTTGGATGCCTGCCAACGACGACTGCAGGAGTATGACGATGCGTGACGCAAAGAGGGAACGGCTTGAGAAAAGAGGGTGGAAGGTCGGCAACGTGCAGGAGTTTCTTCAGCTCTCGGATGATGAAGCAGCATATGTCGAGCTGCGACTTCGTCTGGCAAATACTCTGAGGAAGGGGCGTAAGAAACGACGACTGAGCCAGAGCGAGCTTGCAAGACGAATCAAATCAAGTCAGTCGCGCGTGGCAAAAATGGAAAGCGGTGACCCCTCCGTCTCGCTGGATCTCCTCATTCGCTCGCTGCTGGCACTTGGGACGTCCAACCGCGACCTGGCCCGGGCGATCACCGCCGCCCCTCTCGAGAAGGAAAGGTAACTGAATAGTCGAAAATTGGCATCCGGATCCAGCGCGGAACCGGACATTTCGCGTCCCGTGTGCGGTGATACTTGTCGCGGCCGAGACGCTCGGAGCTCCGATGCCGGGAATATCTCCCGGCTATCGATTCCACCGCTCCTATCAGCTAAGCCACTTCGTTCGCCAGCGTGCTGCGCAGGAAGCTCTTGATCTCCTCCGGCACCGAGGTGAATCTCACCTGGTAGCGAGACTCCTCGCCCGCGGTCACTTTGGCGTAGAGATCGCCGGGGATGATGACCCCGTTCAAACCGTTGAGCCTCAGGCGGAGGTTCGAAAGCCGCTCCACCGGCTCCGCGGCCGAGATGACCGCCTCGCCCATGGAAAGCGCGACGAGCTTCCCTTCGATCGATTCTCCCCCCACGTGCTTTCCCTCGAGGACCTCGATGCGGATGGGAATTTCTCGCACCAGGGGTCGCAGCTCCTCGCTCCGCGTCGGGAGGACGAGGTCGTGCTTTCCTCCGATTCCCAGAAGCTCGTAGACCTTGACCGGCTCTCGAAACCCCTTGGCCCCGAGCTGGATCTCGTCGCCCAGCTTCAGCTCCGCTCCCACCGCATCGGCGGTCGCCTTCGAGATCAGGATCTGGCCTCCGACGGTATAGGACTCGATGCGGCCGGTGAGGTTCACGTGGCTTCCCACGACGCCGTACTTCGCGCGCTTCTGGGATCCGATGTTTCCCACCACGCACTCGCCGGTATTGAGAGCGATTCCCATCTCGAGCTCGGGAAATCCGTTCTTCCGGTTCTCCTCGTTCACCTCGAGCATCGCGAGCTGCATCTGGAGGGCGCAGACGACGGCGCGCTCGGCGTCGTCTGCGCGGTGAATGGGGGCGCCGAAGAGCGCCAGGATGGCGTCTCCGATGAACTCGTCGATGGTCCCGTTGTATCCGGTGACGATCTCCGCCATCTTCCCCAGATAGTTGTTGAGCACCGCCACCACCTGTTCGGGGTCCAGCTTCTCCGAGAGCGCGGTGAAGCCGCGCAGGTCGGACATCATGATGGTGACGTTGCGCTTCTCGCCTCCGAGCCTCAGCCCCTCGGGGCTCGACAGCAGGCTTTCGACGACTTCCTTGCTCAGATAGCGACCGAAGGTCTTTCGGATGAACTGATTGTGCCGCTCGAGCTCCGCCGTCAGCCGTCGCGCCTCCTCCATCGCCCGCTTCCTCGAGAGCTGGGTCTCGATCCGGGCGAGGGCCACGGGAAAGTCGATGGGCTTCACGATGTAGTCGTTCGCGCCGAGCTTGAAGGCGCTCACGATGTCCTCGCCCTGATCCTTGGCGGTCGCCATGATGATGGGAAGCTCGAGAGGCGAGTGGGTCTTGCGGACTTCCTTCAGCACGTCGTAGCCGCTGACCTCGGGCATCATGATGTCGAGGAGAATCAGATCGAAAGTGGTGGCCCGGATCTTCTCGATCGCTTCCCGGCCGCCCTCCGCCGTTTCCACCTGGAACGACTTCCGCTCGAGCCTCCGGGTAAGCATCGAGCGGTTGAGCTCCACGTCGTCGACGACGAGGATCCGCGGGTTGCCCTGGGGGGCCGCGATATCCGCGCTTCCAGCGGGAGCGACGTACTCGCCGCTCTTGACTTCCGGGGTCTCGCCTTTCGCGCGGACCGGCGGGGCGGGGGCCGAAAGTCCATCGAGGGGGAGGGAGTCGATCTTGGCAAGAAGGTTACGGGCGGCGATTCCGATCTTCTCGAGATCGGCGACGTACTGCGCGTGTCCTTCGGAGGCCGCCTCCTCGCCCAGCAGCTCGCTGTAGCCGATGATCTGGTTGATCGGCGTGCGCAGATCGTGGCGCAGGCTCTTCGCAGGTACGGGAGTCGGAGTCTCCTCTTCCGGATGCTCTTCGATGGCTCGTTCGGTAGGGGACATTCTTAGTCGCTCGCTCGCTCTTCGCTCGCTCGCTCCCCGCGCTCCTCGCGCGGGGAGGATGGGGCCCTCCAGGCCCCGCGCTCGCACTTCGCGGACGGAAGGGGCGGTCCGCGAGCCTCGGTTCAGTTGTTGGGAGCTTTAATTAATTTATAGCAAAAAAAGAAGACTTCGTCACCGCGGACGGTGCACGATGCGAAACCCGACGTAGTTCACGACGAAGGTGGGCGAGAGCCAGAAGCGGTTGGCGGCGCGAGTCGTGACCGCGGGGAGGTTGTAGGCTCCGCCGCGGACCACCCTCATGTCCCTACCGCCGTCGAGGTGCGATCCGAGCGAGGTCGAGGTCCAGTCGCGGGTGTTCCCGGCGAGGCCGCGCACCCCGTAGACCGATTCGTCCGAGGGAAAGGAGTCTACGGGCTGGGCCGAGACCTCTCCGGGAAGTGATCCGCTCACGTTGCACAGGCTGGGGTCGAAGCGGTTCCCCCAGGGATACCATCGGCCGTCGGCGCCGCGGGCCGCTTTCTCCCATTCGAGCTCGGTGGGAAGACCGTACTCGCGGCCGTCGACCGCCGACCGATATTCGCAATAGGCGACGGCGTCGTGCCAGGAAATGGAGACGACCGGGAATTCCGACCGCCAGCGATGGCGTCCCGTGGCTTGAGGAAGCGCGAGCCGGCCGTCCTCTCCCTGGCGGAAGTAGAAACCGCCGTCGGGGCCGCGGCGAGGCGAGCGGCGGAGCGCTTCCTCAGGATCCCTGCGCGCCAGCTCTTCGAGAAAATCGAGGTACTCCCGGACGGTCACCGGAGCGCGCGCGATGAAGAAGTCGTCGAGCTCCACCTCGGCCCCGGGAAGCGACCACCCGCGGACCTCCTCGTCGCCTCCGGCCTCGAAGGTCCCCGCGGGGACGTGCACGAATCCCTCTCCGATCTGCTTATCGGAGAACAGGCGTACCGTTCCGCTCCACTTTCGAGTTCTGGAGATGAAGACCGGGTACCGGGTATCGCGGCAGCCGTCCTTCTTCAGTACCGCGAGATAGCTGCCCATGGAGAGCGCCACCGGAGGGACGGGCGTCGCCCCGAGGCTGCGGGGGGCCGTCGGCTGCTGGACGAGGAGCTTCTCCTCGAACCGATGAAGCGTCACGGTAGCCCCGCCCGGTGAGGAGTCGAGGCCGAACGTCCCGTCGCCCCGGAGCTCCCGCGAGTAGCGTCCGTCGTGGAACGAATTGACGAGCTGTCCGAAGAAGTCGCGGCTCGCGAGATCGCGGCGCCGCTCCGCTTCGCGGAAGCGATCCCAGTAGAACTCCGCCATGAAGCGGCGGGCGTCGGGGTGCGCCGGATCGTGGCCCAGGGCAGCGGAGAGCGTCATCACCACCTGGGACGCCGCCTCGGCGAGAGCGGTCCGAAGACCGGCCACCTCGTCCTCGGCGTCGAACAGAGGCGATTTCTCCTCGACACTCTGCCAGTCCTGGTAGCGGTGTCTGAGGTCCTCGACCTGGCTGCGGGCCTCCTCGACCTTCTCCTGCAGAGCGTAGTACTGATCGAGGAGGAGCCTCCCCTGCGCTGCCAGCTCTCCCGCGCGCTCGCGTTTCTTGGCTCGGTCGGAAGCGGACTCGAGCCACGCCTGGACCTCGTCATGGAGCTCCCTCGCCGTCTGCTGGCGGGAATCGGGCTCTTTCGCGAGAGCTCTGAGGCACGCCTGCTCGAGCTCGAGCGGGATCTCGCGCTCCGGGGCTCTCGCCCGAGGCGGCGGGGGCGCGGTCTCGAGGTGCGCGGTCATCACCTCCATCAGCTTTCCCGTGAACGGAGGCTCGAGGGTCAGGATCTCGTAGAGCAGGATTCCGAGAGCGTAGACGTCGGTGCGCGCGTCCACGTCCTCGCCCGTCACCTGTTCCGGGGACATGTAGGTGGGCGTCCCTACCGCGAAGCCCGTCTGGGTGATGTCTTCTTTGGCCTCGGTCGATACCTCGGTCTCCCCCAGGAGCTTGGCGACACCCCAGTCGAGAAGGATGACCTCTCCATGCTCTCCCACCATGATGTTCGCCGGCTTGATGTCCCGGTGCACCACTCCTTTGACGTGCGCGTACTCCACCGCCAGCGCCGCTTGGAGGAAGATCTGCACGAGTCGGGTCAACGAGAACACCCGGAGGTAGGCGGGATCCTCGAGCTCCAGGGACGAAAGAATCTGATGGAGCGTTTCGCCGCGGACCACGGGCATCGTGTAGTAGGGCTTGTTGCCCTCGGTGAGTCCCATCTCGTAGACGGGTACGATGTTCGGATGGTCGAGCTGACCGAGAACCTGCGCCTCTTTCAGGAAGCGCCAGATCTGAGGCTTGTCGGACTCCGCTCTCACCGTCTTGAGGGCGAGCTGCCTTCTCAGGTCCTGGTCGAAAGCGAGGTAGACCTCGCCCATTCCGCCTTCGCCGAGGCGCGCCATCATCCGGTACCGGGGCCGGTCTCCCTGCGGTTTGGGTATCTCCCCCGAGTCGCCTTCCGCGATCAGCGCGAGATCGGCCGGCGGCGGCTCGCCGACGAGCGTCTGTATCGCCGCGAAAGTCGAGAGTGCCGCCGGGGTGGCTGCGGGCACGTTGGGCATGGTGTCGTGCTCTCCGGCCGCCCAGCGAGCGAGGAACTTCTGCAGGCTGTCGTCCGAGGGACCGGTCTTCGGCGGATCGGCCGGGAGGGCCGCGTCGTCTTTCTTGAACATGAAGGGCTTGGAAAAATCGTAGCATCCACGGGAGGAACTGTCGACTTCAGCCGGATGGGCGGGCCCGGAGCGCTATCGCACTAAGAGAGTAGCGCTTCCACTGCGCGGCGGCCTTCGGCCGCGGCCCCGGTCCAGTTCTGGTGGCCGCGAAGCTCCGAATGCCCGATGGCGATGCGGCCGAAGGGCCTGCGAATGACTTCGTGCGCCGGCTCTCTGCCGCCGCTTTTGAACATGAACCCCGGGCCGGGAGCTACATAGGCGTGCCCCCAACGGTTCAGGATGATGCCGGCGATGTCCTTTTCGGGATCGAAACCCGCGTCGCCGAAGAGCCGCACCATCTGTTCCCGGATGCGCCGCTCGTACTCGCGAAACGGAGTCTGCAGCAGCTCGAGCCTTCCGGCCTGACCCTGGTTCAGCGGGGGGATCCCCGGCGAAAAGAGCGGGACGTAGAAAGTCAGGACCGTCGGCTCGTCGGGATGGAATCGGGGTCGAACCCCCCCGACCACCATCGGACGCCGTATGTTTCCGGAGAAGCCGAAGCCTTCACTCCAGATCCCGGCGGCGATTCCGAGCTTCGCGAGAAAACGCCAGTTGTCGAGGGCCACGTTGGCGACGAGGACCGCGGAGTGCCGGAAGCCCTCGTAGGCGCGATGATACTCCTGGGGCAGATCGCGAATCACGCGGCGGTTGATCCAGCCGCCCGAAGCCATGACCACCGCCTTTGCCTTCAGACGATGAAGCTCCTCACCGAGGGCGTAGGTGACGTCGACCGCGCCACCGGGGTCGTGCTCGACCCGTACCACCATCGCGCTCGAACGGATTCTCACCGGGCTATCGCCGCGGTCGAGCGCACCCGGGTCGACGGGTCCCTCCAGGACGTCTCGGAGCTCCGAGGTTCCGCCGACTCCGCCCGGCACCAGGGCCTTGACGAAGTACCGTGCGAAGCCGGTGTTCCCACCGGGAAACGCGTGGAAGGTCATGTCGGTGTACCGAGACTCGCTGCGGAATCCAGGAAGCTGAAAGTGCCATCCCCACCAGGCGGAGATGGCGTCGCAGCCGAGACCGATGATGCTCGCGAGGATGGGATCGACGTAGGCGGTGATCTCCCGCGGGAGACCGAGCACTCCTTCGTAGTACTGCTTCACCGTCATCGAGTCGAGCCACGGCTCGAGCTCGCCGGTCGCGTGAACGGTCGCCGTCGCGCTGCGCCACTTCTCGACGGTGCCTTCGGCCAGCCCGGGGAACCGGGCGGCGTGGTTTCCGTTCCACAGATCGCGGATCCATCGGCCGCCGCCGTCCGAGACGAAATGACCTACGTCGAACGCGTCGGACTTCCAGTGCAGGTACGAGTAATGATCGAGCGGAACCCGGAGCCCGGCAGCCGGCCCCTCGGGCTCCACGTACTCGAACTCGCGGGGGATGCCGAGAGAGGTGAAGTAATCGCCGGGATCTCCGGTCGCGGGCAGGATGCCGAAGTCGTTCGAGCCTTGAGGACCGATGAGCCGCGCCCCTCGGACCAGAAACTCGTTCTGCTTCGCCTCGCCTCCGAAGATCGGATGATTCTCCAGGATCAGGACCCGCCCGGAGGGCGAAAGCCGGCGGAAATGATGGGCCGCGGCGAGTCCGGCGATGCCGCCGCCCACGACCACCAGCTCGTACCGTTCGCCGGTGTCGATGACCGCGGCGCTCGGGGCGTCGAACGCACCCTCGCGTACCAGGTGGGCGAGCCGCAGCACTTCGGGCGTGTTTCCGTGGGAGGAAGCGTAGTCGCCGACGCCGCCCGGGCCGTACCAATCGGGCCCGACGTCGAAGCTCGCGTCGACGCCCGACGGCTCACGAGGATTTCGACAGGCGGCGAGGGCCGCGATCATCGCCGTCGAGCCGCAGAGAAAGTCCCGGCGGGTGATCGGAGATTCCAAGCCGAGCGATTTCAAGCGGACTTGGGAAGACCGTTCTTGCTGACGCCCTCGAAGACCTCGCAGAAGTAGTCGAGCTCGTCCCGGGTGGTGTAGAGGTTGGCCGTGACCCGGATCCCTTGATACTCCTCGTGCTCGATGGGAGCGACGAGAATATGGTGCTTGTTCCAGAGGTGGTCGCCCAGCGCCCGGGGCGAGATCCCGACGATCTCGATGTTGCCGATGGCGCAGCTCATCCCGGGATCGAGCGAGGTATGGAGCCGCACGTTCGGAAGCTCCATGAGCTTCTTGGCCCAGTAGTCCCTGAGGTACCTCAGGCGCGCCTCCTTGCGTTTGCCGCCGATGGCGTTGTGGAAGGCGACGGCCTCTCCGATGGCGAGGTACGGCGCGAGCGAGTGGGTTCCGATCTCCTCGAACTTGCGGATGTCGGCGTTCATCGACTCCGGGGCCGCCATCATCGGCCAGAGGGCCTGGATCTTCTCGCGGCGGACGTAGAGCATCCCCGTTCCCTTCGGCGCCAGGAGCCACTTGTGGAGGCTGGTTCCGAAGTAGTCGCAGCCGATGTCGTCGCGCTTGAACTCGAACTGGGTGAAGGAATGCGCCCCGTCGACCATGACCGGGATCCCGCGCTCGCGGGCGATCTCGCACACCGCCTTCACCGGCACGATCTGACCCGTGAGGTTGATCTGATGGGACATCAGGACCATCCGGGTCTTCGCGCCGATGGCCCGGCGGAACCCTTCGACCATCTCCTCGTCGGTCTTCGCCGGGACGGGAATGGTGATGTACTTGATGTCGATTCCCTCGCGCCGCTTCCTCTGATCGAGTGTGGTGCGCATCCGCCCGTAGTCCTGGGTGGTGGTTACCACCTCGTCGCCGGACTTCAAGTCGATGCCCAGGAGGAGAATCTCCATCGCTTCGGACGCGTTGCGCACGATCGCGATCTCCTCGGAGTCGCAGCCGAAGAGTCGCGCGAGCGCCTGACGCACGGTTTCCACCCGCGGCGGCAGCAGCCGCGCCACCACGTACGACGGGGACTCCTCCTGCTGCCAGATGTAGTCGATGAGCGAGTCGGTCACGACCTTGGGCGATGGACAGGTGAAGCCGTTGTTGAGATCGATGAGACTGCGGGAGACACTGAACGCCCCCTGGACGTCGCGCCAGTAGGACTCGTCGTCGGCGACCTCTTCGGGCGGTAGAGAAGCGATGCGCGCGGTAGCGCGTTCCACCGCGCGGGTGGTCGCGGGATTGAGGAAGCCGGCGGCCGAAGCCGCGCCCAGCGTCTTGAGGAAACTCCGTCTCTTCATGGACCGAAGGCTATCATTAATCCAGTAGTGCCGCGGGGCCCCACCCCCGCGGCCCGGTGTGTCCGGCGCTTCGCGCCGATCTCGCGGCGGATGAAGATCGTGACCGCTCGGGTCGGTCAGAGCCAAAACTCCGTTCGGATGAACCGCACCAGATCGCGGGTGAGGATGTTGGCGACGAAGCTCATCCCGCAATAGATCTTCGCGACCCCCGTCATTCCCGGCTTCAGGAGCTTCTCGGTGTTGTCCACGTAGGCCCGGACGAGGACGGTGGAGGACTTTCCATTCGACGTTGCGATGGGTGCGATCTCGTCCACCTGCGCGTGGAAGCTCCGGAAGGGATATCCCAGGACCTTGAACTTTACCGGTTTCTTCAGCTCCACCACGTCCATGTCTTTCTCCGAGACCGGCATCTCCAGCACCACCCGGTCGTAGTTCGCGATCTCGCAGACGTCGGCGCCCTCCTCGAGGTAATCCCCGACCTTCTCTTCGAAACGGTAGGTGGTGAGCGTGCCGGAGACCGAGGCGTAGATCTTGCTCCGCGAAAGCTGATCGTCGATCCCGGCCAGCTCCGCTTCCAGCATCTCGATCCGGGCCTGCTGTCCTTTGGCGTTCTTGAGGTGCAGGCGTTCGATCTCCTCCGCCCGGCTCATCGGACTGAGCTTGCGCGCGAGCTCGAGCTGGGCCTCCGCCTCGCGTCGCCGGGCGCGCGCTTCCTCGAGAGCGTTCTTCGCGTGATCGAACGTCTGCTGGGGGATGATGCCGTTGGTCCAGGCCTGCTGGTCGCGCTCGAAGTCCTTCTGGGCCTTGTCCTCGACCTGCCGCGCGATGTCGACGGCCCGCTCCTTGACCCCGATCTCCTCGCGCACCGCCGGGCTTTCCTTGCCCAGGATCGGGAGCTGCTCTCTCGCTTCCTCCAGCTCCGCCGCCTTGTTGCGCCTCGAGAGCTCGAGCTCGGTCGCGTCGTACTCCAGGATCAATCCGCCCTTTTCCACGCGAGCGCCCTCGTTCACGTGGATGACCCGGATGCGGCCGCTCGAGGGGGCGCGCACGATCTCCCGTTCGAGGGGCAGAACGCTGAGCTCGGATCGAATTCTCAGCTGCCAGGGGAAGAAGGCGGCGACCAGAGCTAGGCCCGCCCATACGAAAACGAAGCGCGAGCGCTTCTTCTTGTCCCCGAGCTTCTGCCACTTTTCCTTCCCCGCTTCCTTCGCCGCGGAGGCGGCGGTCAGCGCCGGCTTGTGAAGGAGTCCCACGAGAGTCACGGCATAGAGCGCGAGGGCATCGGCCCCATGGTTCTCGAAGACGTAGCCTCCGGAGTAGTAAGCGAGCGCGCCCACCAGGAGTGCGGTGTAGACGAGCGCCGCCGCTCCGAAGACCGTGAGGAATCGATCTCCCTCTCAATCCAAGGATGCGCCTCTCGAGAAGCTCCGGGGTCGAGGGCTCGATTTCGAGGCCGCCGACTTTTCGGAAGACTCTTGCCAGGCCGAAGAGCGCCTGCCGGCGCAGGTTCCTGATACCGAGGTGCTCGGAAAGCATGAAGTACCCATCCATCTGAATCAGAGGGTTGAAGTTGAAGAGACTGCGGATGCCGCTCACCGCGGCGACGACCAAGAATGCCCTCGAGGTCAGGGTTCCCTGGGCCACGAAGCGCCACCCGAGGACAGCGAGGCCCCAGACGAAGAGCTCGAAGAATCCGCCGGAGAAGAACACCCAGAGACGCTCGCGCTTCCCGCGGAACAGATACGTATCGCCCACGTTGCAGTAGAAGCAGGGAAGGAAGTAGAGGAGCAGGAAGCCCATGTCGGTGACCCGTCCTCCGAAATGCCGGCATGCCAGGGCGTGGGCCATCTCGTGCAGCACCGTGACCGCCGATACCGTCACCAGGACGAAGAGGAGTCCCTCGAGGCTCACGACGCCTTCGAGACCGAGGGCCAGCTCTTCCCCGTTCAGGAGGAAGACCCCGAGTGCGACCAGGAGCGACAGGCACGCGAGCCCGACGAACGCCTTCGAGAAACACCATCGAAAACGTGGATACAACCGGTCGACCAGCGCGTCGGGATTGGCGAGGGGGAGCTTCCAGTGGAAGATGCTCCTAGAGGGAGCGCCCTCGAGCGCAGGGGCATCCTCTTCCCCGCGGCGCAGAAGACCGAGCCCGCGGAACTTGTCGGCGAACCGCGAGAGGACTTCCTCCGAGACGAGGACGTTTCTCTCCTCCGACGCCCGGCGGCGGATGATCTCGAGCGAGGTCTTCCCGTCGAACTGGGTGATGAGGAAGTGCTCGAGCGGCTTCACCCGGAAGTAGCGGTTCGAGCTCGGGTCCTTGATGACGAAATAGGACGCGCCCTCTTCCTCCACCGGCGCGATGATCAGGTCGGAGCGAAGCTCGAGCTCGGTCCCTTCCCTGGGGGCCTCCGCGCGGAAGGTGTAACCGCAGGCGCTGCAGCGGGCGAACGGACTTCGGGAATCGACCGCTGAAGCGCTGAAGCGATGACAACGCTTGCAGCGAATGCCTTTCGCGGCTGGCACCTCTCCCTCCGTGCGTTTGGGGTTTCGACGGCGGAAACGGCTTGGCTTAAGAGGACGCTATTCTAATCTAAAACAGGAATCGAAAAGAAAGCTGGAACTGCCGCGGCGGCCCGGCCTGGACCACCTGGGAAAAGGCCGGCAGCGGCATCTCCGAGGCGCCGTACGTCTCCAGCACCTGAAGCGGGTTGAGCCGGTTCGAGAGGTTGAAGACATCGAGAGCGACGGCGAGCCTCCGCGTCTCCTGAAGCTCCCAGGTCTTGCCGACCGAGACGTCGAGAGCGGCCACCGAGCCCGCGCGAAAGCTGTTCCTCTCGAGAATCCGACCGGAAGCGAATCCACGCTCGCGGAGCTTCAGGTCTCCATCGAGGTCCGCCTCCACCCGCGGGTCGAGCGGGCGACCGGATCGCGCGCGGGCGATGGCCGAGAACCGCAGGCCCAAGGGTGCATCCCAGACTCCGCTGGCGACGAAGGAATGGGGGATATCGAAAGCGCTCCGGCCCCATTCGAGGTCGGGTCTTCCCGGATCCAGGGGCAGAGACTCTTCGATTCGGTAGTCGTCGCCGTCGTTCGTGGTCCGCGACCACTGGTATACCGCTTGAAGCGTGAACGACGTCTGGTAGCGCTTGGTCGCCCGGACCCGGACGCCCCAGAACCGGCTCGACCCTCCCGAGCCGGTGAGATAGAGGTCACGGTAGTCCGAAACGCCGAACGGCCGGGTGAGGTCGGCGGCCGCGGAAGAGCGCGAGCCCGAGGCGGTGTAGTCGAAGAACGACGGCGCGTTCCCGTCGACGGGAAGGAGCAAATCGGATCCACGGATATGGTCGACGTCGAGCGCGACCGAGAGTGACGGCACCCACTCCCGCTCGAACCCGACGCTCCACTGCTGGGCGGCGGGCGAGCGTCGATCCCCCGGGGCGTAGAAGTTCGCAACCGTCCCGGCGGCTCCGTCGGCGCTGGCGACCACCCCGACTCCGGAGGTGCCGTAGAGCCGCTCGAGGGTATCCACGATGGAAAGGACCGAGCTGTAGAAGATTCCGTAGCCGCCGTGCACCGAGGTGCGTCCGTCCCCGGTGGCGTCCCAGTGGAGTCCGAACCTCGGGGCGAAGTTGTCGTTGTCGGAGACGGAAGTCTCCTTCTCCCAACGAACGCCGAGATTGAGCGTGACGTAAGGGGAGAGCGGCCAGTCGTCCTGGACGAACGCCTGGAAGTGACTCTCGCCGCGCTCGAGCGAGCCTCCGGTTCCGGTGGACTCCCAGTAGACCATGGGAGCGCGGGCGACCGAAGGAACGAAGACCAGCCCATCGCCGAAGCGCTCCAGCTCGCTCGCGCTCTCGATCCGAAGAAAGCTGAAGCCGGTCTTCACGCTGTGCGTCCCCGCGGGAAGGGAGAGGATCTCCGAGATCTCCACGTGATCTTCGTCGGCGCGCTCGAAGCGAGCGGGAGAACCGATGTTGCCGGCGAGCGGATCGCGGATCGCGGCTCCCAGAGGAGGAGGGCCGGCCGTCGCCCGGAACCTTTCGGAAACGAAGCCCAACCGGAGCTCCGAGTGGGCGGATCCGATCGAAGAGGCTAGCGTCCCCGAGACGGCGACGTCGTCGTTCTCGGTGTCGAGGCGGTTCTCGAACACGTCGTAACCGCCGACCCCCGAAAGAGCCGACTCCTGCGAGAAAATCGCCTTCACGGTGAGCTGGTGGCGCGAGCCGAACAAGTGAGAGAGCTTCAGCAGCGACCGCAGCCTGTCGCTCGGGAGCCGGTAGAGCCCCTGGAAGCGACCATCGTCATAAGGCGCGGTCACCACCACGTCCTCGTCCTGATTCCCGTACTCGACGCCGGCGAAGAAGAAGGTCTTCTCGTCGACGAGGGGTCCAGACAGCGTCACCTCCAGGTTCTGGCGATCGAGCGCGGTGTTCTCCGAGGTGAGTGGATCGCGGGCGTCCCAGCCACCGGGTCGAAAGAAGGCGGAGAGGCTGCCGTGCCAATCGTTCCCTCCGGCCTTCGTGGCCGCGCTGACGATCCCGGAGAGGCTCCCGCCAAGCTCGGCCTCGAACGGGCCGCTCACCACGCGAAACTCCTCGACCGCATCGATGCCGACGTCGACGAGAACCACGCCGTGTTGATCGCGGGTGTTCTGGAATCCGTCGAGCTGGTAGGCGGTGTAGTAAGGATTCGCTCCGTCGATCGACAGGCCGGCGCCTTCCACCGGCTCGCGCGCCGAGCCATCGAGCGGCCCGAGCTCGAGATAGTCGCGCCGCGAGAGCGGAAGCTCCTCGAGCTGACGTTCCTCGACCGAGAGACCCACCTGGGACTGGCTCACGTTCAGAAGCGGCGCCTCGCCGGTGAAGGTCATCGATTCCTGGACCTCTCGCGGCAGGAGGGTGATGTTGAAGATCGGCTTGGTGTCGGCGAAGTATCTCAGCCCGGCGTAGCGCGGGGTGGCGTACCCGGAAAGGCGGGCCTCGAGCGAGTAGATGCCGGGAGGAAGACCGGGAAAGCTGTAGCGTCCGGTGTCGCCGGTGGTGGCGGTGCGCGTGAGTCCCGTCGACTGATCGACGAGCGTCAGGACGGCGCCCGAAAGACCGAGGCCGGACTCGTCGAGAACGGTGCCCGAGAGCTCGAACGTCGATGCGGCTCTCGCTGCCGACGCCGCGCAGGCGGTCCACGATGAGCGCGACCAGCGCAAGCCGCATGATTCCGTGGAGTCTATGCCCGGCGTCCGTTCTGGATCAATACTGGTTAAGATAGAATCGTTCATGGCCGCTTTCATCATCGAGCAGCGGGTTGCCTGGTCCGACGTCGATCTCGCCGGGATCGTTTACTTCCCCCGCTATTTCACCTACTTCGAGAACGCCGAGCTGGAGTGGTTCCGGAGGCAGGGTCTGACCTACGAAGGTTTCCTCGACGAGATCGGAGTCTGGATGCCGCGCGTCGCGAGCCACGGCAATTTCCGGGCGCCGGCGAAGCTCGCCGAGCTCCTTTCGATCGAGATGCGCCTCGACCGGCTGGGAAAGACGAGCTTCACCTTCGGGTTCGACGCCTTCCGACTCCCGGAGAGGACTCCCATCGCGGATGGCTACATCGTCGTCGCCACCGTCGAGCGCGAGACGTTCCTCCCGACTCCGGTGCCCGAGCGCCTGGTCCAACTCCTGTCCGGCCTCGAGCGGCGGAGCTCAGAGCCGGCGAAGCAGACAGCGGGCGTAGGCGGGAGCAACCCATGATGACTCCCCAGCGTTTCCGCGAGCGCTTTCCCATCTTCGAAAGAAAGACTTTCCTGAACTCCTGCTCGAAAGGCGCCCTCTCGCGCGAAGTGGAGGAGGCCTACGGGCTCTACCTCGATTCCTGGAGGGGCGGGGGCTCGCCCTGGGAGGAATGGGTCTCGATCCTGGAAAAGACCCGGTCGCGATTCGCGGCGTTCTGCGGCGCGTCCGAGGACGAGATCGCGGTGACCTTCTGCGCCTCCACCGCAGTCTCCGGCCTGGCGTCCGCGCTCTCCTTCGACGGCCCTCGAAAGCGCGTCCTTCTCGGCGACTTCGAGTTTCCCACGGTGGCCCACAACTGGCTGGTCCAGCAGAAGCGGGGGGCCGAGATCGCGCGGGTGCGCGCGCGCGACGGCCGGCTTCCGGTTTCCGCTTACCGGGAAGCGCTCGACGAACGCGCCCTCATCGTTCCCGTGGCCAGGGTGTGCTTCCGGAACGGCTACCTCCAGGACGTCGAGGGGGTGGTCTCGGCGGCGCGCCAGGCGGGCGCCCTGACTCTCGTCGACGACTTTCAGTCGACGGGAACGCGGCCGCTCGACGTGAAGAAGCTGGGCTGCGACTTCCTGGTCACCGGCACCCTGAAATACCTGATGGGCTCCTCCGGGCTCGCCTTCCTCTACGTCCGGCGTGAGCTCATCGACACCCTCGAGCCCCTTCTCACCGGCTGGTTCGGCCAGGAGCGGCCCTTCGACTTCGACATCGAGCGCGCGACCTATCACCGCACCGCGCGGAGGTTCGAGACCGGGACGCCGCCGATACCGAATCTCTATGCCGGGCTCGCGGGGCTCTCGCTCTTCGAGCACGTCGGTCTCGAGGAGATCCGGGATCACGTGGAAGGCCTGGCGACGATGCTGATCGCGGAAGCGACGGAGCGCGGTATCGAGGTGCTGACGCCCACCGAGCCCGACCGTCGCGGTCCGCTCGTGGTGCTCGGCGCCCGGGATGCCGCGAAGCTCGTCGAGATCCTCGGCCGGGAGGACGTCATCGTATCCTCGAGAGGTCCCGGGCTTCGAATCAGCTTTCACTATTACAATATGGCCGAGGACGTGGAGGCGGTCCTCCGGGTGCTGGACCGCCATCCAGAGCTATTGGTGAGGAAGACGGCGGGGCCCGGAGGGCCCCCTCCTCCCCGCGCGAGGAGCGCGGGGAGCGAGCCTCGCGAAGAGCGAGGCGAGCCTTCAGGGAAGAGGTGAACGTTGCCTTTCGTTCTGGGATCCCGGTCTCTCGAGAGAGTGGGCATCGTGGGGTCCGGTCAAATCGGCCCTGACATCGCCCTTCACATGACGAAGGTGCTCGCGCCCGCGGGGGTGGCGGTCGTCGTGGTGGATATCGCGCCCAAAGCCCTCGACGCCGGGCGGGCGAAGCTCGCGAAGAAGATCGACCGGGGAGTCGAAGCCGGCGCCTTCACCCCCGAGCAAGGGGCGTCGATGAAGGCGAACGTCACCTTCACCGAGGACTACGGGTCGCTCCAGGATGCCGACTTCGTGATCGAGGCCGCGACCGAAGACCTCGAGGTGAAGCGGCGCATCTTCTCGCAGCTCGAGAACCTGGCGGCGCGGGACGCCATCCTGGCATCGAACTCGTCGCACCTCGAGCCCGAGAGCATCTTCGAAGAGCTTCGGGATCCGGGCCGGGCGTCGGTCATTCATTACTTCTTCCCCGCGGAGCGGAACCCTCTGGTGGAGATCGTCCCCGGAGAGGGAACCTCCGAGCAGGTCGTCTCGTGGCTTCTCGACTTCTACGAAGCGATCGGGAAGGTTCCCATCCGGGTGGAGAGCCGCTACGGCTACGCCATCGATCCCGTTTTCGAAGGGCTGTTCCAGGCCGCGGCGCTCGCGGTGGAGGAAGGCCTGGGGACGACGCGCGAAGTCGACGAGGTGGCCCGCGAAGTCCTCGGCCTCGGCGTCGGCCCGTTCACCGCGATGAACCTGACCGGAGGCAACCCCATCACCGCGCACGGGCTCGACGAGATGAGCCAGAGGGTGAATCCGTGGTTCCGTACTCCGGAGCTCCTCCGGAAGGCGATCGGGATGGGTACGCCGTGGGACGTTCCCGGCAGGGACGAGTCCGTCGAGGTCGCGCCCGAGCGAACCGCCGCCATCCGCGAGCGAATGACCGGCGCCTACTTCGGGCTCGCCAACGAAGTCCTCTCGAGCGGGATCGTGAGCCTCTCGGACCTCGAGCTCGGATGCGAGCTCGGGCTCGTCATCCGCCCCCCGTTCGCTTTCATGAATCAGGTAGGTCTCCCCGCGGCGCTCGAGAAAGTCCGCGCCTACCAGCGGATGTATCCGAGCTTCCCCGTCGCCGATGCCCTGGTGAGCCGCGAAGCGTCGGGAGAGCCCTGGGAGATTCCGTACGTGCTTCGCCGCGACTTCGAGGACGTCGCCGTTCTCGTCATCCGCCGTCCCCAGGTGCTCAACGCTCTGAACATGGAGGTCTACCGGCAGATCTCCCGCCAGCTCGAGGCCCTTCGCACCGACGACAGCGTTCGGGGCGTGGTCATCACCGGATTCGGGCGCAAGGCGTTCGTCTCCGGCGCCGATGTCTCGATGCTCGCGAAGATCTCCTCGGAGGAGGAGGGCGAGCGCACCTCCTGGGCCTCGCACGAAGTGATGATCCAGATCGAGGACTTCGAGAAACCCGTGGTCTGCGCCTACAACGGCCTGGCGTTCGGCGGCGGCAACGAGCTCGGCATGGCGTGCCATGCGCGCCTCGCGCGGAAGGGGTTAGCGCCCCTGGCGGCGCAGCCGGAACCGAACCTCGGCATCATTCCCGGCGCCGGCGCGACCCAACGACTCCCGCGGCTCATCGGTCTCGAGAAAGCGTGGCCGCTTCTCCGAGCGGGAAGAGCGATCTCCGGCGCCGAAGCCGTAGAGCTCGGGCTGGTGCGCGAAGAGGTCGAGGGCGACCTGCTGAAGGCCGCGATCGATCTGGCCCGCGCCGCCGCCGGAGGAGAGGTCGTTCTCGCGGGCATCCGCCGCGAGCCCATGGACATTCCCCAGGCGCTTCCCGAAGTAGACCTCGGGCATCTCTCCCGGGCCGTCGACGACGTGATGAGAAAGGCCATCCTCGAAGGCGCTTCCCTTCCTCTCGCCGAGGGGTTGCGACTCGAGGCGAAGTGCTTCGGCGAAGTGTGCCGGCTCGAGGACATGAAGATCGGAGTCGGGAACTTTCTCAAGAACGGTCCTCGATCGAAAGCAGCTTTCGTCCATAAATAAAGAAGAACGCAAAGGCGCAGAGAATCGAGGACGGAAAGACCTATTCCCTCGTGGCATCTACGCGTTCCGTTGCGCCTTCGCGTTCCGTCTTGGGACTCACGCCAGGAGTCGCAGGGCCGCTGACGCATAGACCACGGCGCATTCTTCCAGGTCGCGGCGCTTCACGAACTCGTTGGGGCCGTGCGCCACGGAGAGCAGACCCGGGCCGTAGGCGAAGGCGGGGACGCCTTTTTCGGCATAGAAGCGGATCTCCAGAATTCCCGGGCAGAGCTCCAATTTCGGCGCGACTCCATTGACCTCCTCGATGGTTTCGGCGAAGGCGCGGGCCACCGGGTGATCGGACGCGACCCCTGCCGGGCGCGCCTCCTGAATGCACTCGAGCTCGAGATCGACTCCTGCCTTTCTCGCGTCGTCGACGGCCTCGAGGAGGCGTCTCTTTTCCTCGGCGAAGTCTTCCTCGGGATTCAGTCGGCGATCCATGGTGAAGCTGAAGCTCGGGGGAACGACATTGAAGTTCTGCTCGCCTCGGACCTCGCCCCCGATCATCAGGATGGAGCGCCGGGCTTCCGCGGGCTCGAGAGGGAAGCGGGTGGTGCGCGACTCGACGTCCTTCTTGATCGTCGAAAGCGCCTGCAGCAAGCCCAGCGACTTCTCGAAAGCGTTCGATCCGCGATACTGCAGCCCGACGTGGGAGGATCGACCGCGGACGCGAACGCGATAGGTCAGAGCTCCGCGGCTCGCGTTCCAGACGATGCCTCCGGTAGGCTCGGCGGTCAGCATCGCGACGGCTTCGTCGCCGAAGAGAAGGCCCCGTTCAGAGAGCGCCTGCGAGCCCGAAGCGCCTCCCGTCTCTTCATCGGGCACGATCCGGAGCGCGATGCGCCCTTTCGGGCGAAGCCCCGAGTCCTCGAGCGCTTTCATGGCGTAGATCATCGAGACCAGCCCGCCCTTCATGTCCGTCGACCCGCGTCCGAAGATCGTGTCTTCGGTGACCCTCGGCTCGAACTGGGAGGGGTCCTGCGCGGGGACGACGTCGATATGACCATGGAAGTAGACGGCTCGATCGCCCTCGCCCCAGTCGGAAGACAGCCAGAAGCGGGGATGCTGGGGGTCGCGATCGCCATCGGGGACGGGGGCGATTCGGGAGTCGAGGCCGAGCCTCTGGAGATGGCTGGCCACGACTACGAGGGCCGCTTCGTAGGAGCGGCCGGGCGGGTTCTCTGTCGGAACCGCGATGAGCTCCGCCGCGAATCTCGCCATCTCCTCGCGCCTTGCCGCGATCGAGCGGCGCAGAGGTTCAATCGGGGAATCCATATGTCCTATACTACGCGCCGCGTGCCCGAATCGACGAAAGTAAGGATGCAATGGGTGTTCACGGAAAGTACCAAGGCTACGACTCTTATCAATACCTGAAGGGCCCGAAGGATTTTCGGGAGTTCGACCTCGTCGAGGGGGAGGGGCCGTTTCCCTCCTACCTCCTCCCGCTCTCGAGCGAGAAGGAAAAGAGGGTCCAGGATCTAGCGGAGCGGACCATCATCATCTCCCTCCACGAGCACCCTCACCTGTTTCCCAAGGACATGCGCCAATGCCCGGCGTACGACGCCCAGGGGCGGACGGTCACCGCCTATCGGGCGCTGGCCGATTCCTATTGGGACGCATTTTTCGACAACTTCCAGGACGGAACGGCGATCATCACTTCGAAGAACGGATGGAAGTGGACGGACGTCATTCACGACGTGGGAATGAGGCTCTGCGACCTCGCCCACCAGCAGCTGGTCATCAAGTGCGAGACGGTGGGTGACATCTACCGCGCGCACGAGACGGGAAAGATTGCGCTCATCGCCGCCCAGGAGGGGGCGGCGATGATCGAGAACGAGCTCGAGCGCATCGAGATCCTCTACGGGATAGGGATCCGCGCCATGGGGATCACTTACAGCGAGTCGAACTCGCTCGGAACCGGCCTCAAAGAGCCGAAGGACGGCGGGCTCACGAGCTTCGGCCGGCGCGCGGTCCAGAGGATGAACGAGGTGGGTATGGCGATCGATTGCGCACACTCGAGCCCCCAGACCACGCTCGACACCATCGAGGCGAGCGGCAAGCCCATCTTTCTCACTCATACGGGAGCGAGGTCCGTCTGGAACATCAAACGCCTCGCTACGGACGAGATGCTGAGAGCCTGTGCGGGAAAGGGCGGCGTCATCGGGATCGAAGCCGCTCCTCACACCACGATGTCGACGAAGCGTCCGGGGCACGACCTCGAGACCTACATGGAGCACTTCGAGTACATCCGGAATCTCGTCGGCATCGATCATGTCGCCTTCGGTCCCGACACCCTCTACGGAGACCACGTCGGCGTCCACCACGTGTACTCGGATGCCCTGTCCATCGACGCGTCTCACGAAGGGGGGTCGCCCGCATACCAGGAAGTCGAGTACGTGAAGGGTATGGAGAATCCCACCGAGGCCTCGAAGAACATACTCAGGTGGCTCGTCGAGCACGACTATGCCGAGGGTGACATCAAGAAGGTCGTGGGAGAAAACGTTCTGCGCGTCCTGAAGGAGGTCTGGCAATGAAGCCCAGGCTTCCCTGGATCTCGATTCTGCTGATGACCATCTTTCTCGTGGGAGGAAGCGCCGCGCTCGTCGTCGATTGGCCCCCGGGTCCCGCCCATCTCGATTGGGGCGTCTGGGTCGTCGTCTACTTCGGATACATCTACGTCATCGCCGCCTCGGTGTTCTACGTCTTGACCGGCCGGTAGCCCACTTGAGCGACACCGCGCAGTACGTCGCGATCCTGACGATTTACTTCGTCGCGATGATCGGAATCGGGGTCTGGTTCAACAAGAGATCACGCTCTCGAAGCGAGTACTTCATCGCCCGCGGGAAGCTCGGCCCGGCGACTATCGGAATTTCGTTCTCGGCCACCCAGATCAGCGGGAGCTCATACATGGGCGCGGTGGGAACCGAGAGGATCTTCGGCTACAACTTCTCTCCCGCGGGCGTCTCTTCCGCCGCCGCACCCTGGTTTTCCTACATTCTCCTCGGAGACCGATTGCGGAGGATCGCCGGCCGCCTTGGAAGCGTCACCCTCGCCGACATCCTTCAAGCGCGCTTCTACAGCAAAGCCGTCGGTGGGGTCGCGACCGCGGTCATGCTCCTGGCGTTCATCCCGCTCATCGCCGCGCAGTTCAAGGCGGCGGCCAACGTCTTTGAAGTCCTCTTGGGGATGCCGTACTGGATAGGTCTGGTCGGATTCGGCGGAGCGGTCATCCTCTACACCGTCCTTGGAGGCATGATGGCCGTGGCCTGGACGGATCTGGTTCAAGGTCTCATCATGATGGCGGGCTTCGCCATCCTGGCGCCCGTAGCGGTTCTCTCCGCCGGAGGATTCTCGGAGATGCACCGCCAGTACGGACAGCTCAACCCCGAGGGCATCTCGCTGATGGGCAAGATGCCCGCTCTCTGGGTGGTCTCGGACTTCCTCGTCTGGGGATTCTTCCAGATTGGAGGCTCTCCCGCGGCGGTGACGCGGTTCCTGATCCCCGAGGACGAACGCACCCTCAAGGGCGCCATGGCCTACTCCGTCGTCTTCCAGAGCTTCATCTACGTCTGCGCCACGCTCATCGCGATCGCCTCGGGGGTTCTCCTTCCCGAAATCGACCAGCCCGATCTCACGCTTCCGACGCTGGTCGCGAAGCTGCTTCCTCCGGTGTTCGGGGGAATCATCATCGCCGCGGTTCTGAGCGCGATCATGTCGACTCTTTCCGGGATCCTCCTGGTCGCCGGCTCACTCGTGGTGGAGAACGTCTACGTCAAGCTCATCGGAAGAACCATCGACGCGCCTCAGGGCCTCCGAATCGCGAGATGGGCGACGTTCATCATCGGCGCCCTCGCGCTGGCGGTGGCGTTCCGTCCCCCGGCCGCCATCTTCTGGATCGTCACCATGTCGTTCAGCTTCATGGCTTCGGCCTTCACCTTCCCGTTTCTCCTCGGGCTCTGGTGGCCGCGGGCCACCCGAGAGGGAGGACTCGCGGGGATGGTGGGAGGAGCTGTCGCCTGTGTCGTCTGGTACGTCCTTGGCTGGGTCCGCTACGGCTCTCTCGAGAACTGGATCGGCGGCATCTGGCCCGCCCTCTTCGGCCCCATGGTCTCTCTCGTGCTGATGTTGGTGGTGTCGAAGCTCACCGCCCCCCCGCCGGAGGAGGTGACGAAGACTTTCTTCGCGGATTGATTTCTCCGCGCTCCGGCACCGTTGCGCGTTTGCGTTCTTCCGTTCTTACTTCTTCCCTTCCGCGAGGTGCTCCCAGGCGTCGCGCATGTCGAGGCGGCGCGCGAGGCCTTCGAGCTCGGAAGCGACGCCGCGGTCCAGGGGTATCCCGGTCGCGCGGCGCTCCTGTTCGATCGCGAACTCCGCTTCTCCAGGGTAGTAGATCCGCGGAGCCCCGGCCGCGGGGGCGGTCGTGACCTGGTGCAGCATCTCCTTGAACCGGTTCCGGAACTTCACCCAGGGAGTGAACGCGCGCAGGCGGATGACGACGAAGAAGTGGCCGATGCCGGCCACGTCCTGCCGCTTCCCCTCGGCGCCCGCGAGCTCGCGGCCGAAGGAGCCTCCGGACAGAACTCCCGCGAGGGCGTCGACGGCGAGCGCGAGGCCGTAGCCCTTGTACGATCCCGTCTCCGCCTTGCTTCCCAGGGGGAGGAGCATCATCGCTTCGAGCGCCGTCTTCGGACTCTTCGTGGCCTCTCCCGACGAATCGAGAGCGAGGCCGGCGGGTATCCTGACCTTGCGCCTCAACGCATCCTCGAGCTCGGCGCGCGACGTCGCGGTCGTCGCCATGTCGAGCACGAACGGGGCTTCGTCCTCGGGGGAAGGGACGGCGATGGCGATGGGATTCGAGCCCAGCGTCGCCCGGGTCCCGTAAGTGGGCACCATGGCGGGGGCGGCGTTCGAGACGGCGATCCCGATCATCTGCTCCGCGAGCGCCAGACGCGCATAGTAGCCGGCCATTCCGAAGTCGTTGCTGTTCCGCGCGGCCACCGCCGCGATTCCGAGCTTCTTCGCCATCTCGATTCCGATCTCCATCGCGCGCGCGCCCACCACGTGGCCCATTCCGTTGTCGCCATCGATCACCGCCGTGCCCTGCTCCTGGAACAGCATCCGGATATCCGCGGTGGGGTTGATCAAACCGGACCCGAGGCGCGAGGCGAACAACGGAAGGCGGCTCGAACCTTCTCCCTCGACCCCCGCGAGGTCGGCGGAGACGAGGGCGTCGCCCACTCTCGAGGCATGGGGAGCGGGAAGGCGGAGCCGCTTCAGCACTTCGCGGATGAAGTAGTGAAGGCGTCCGTGGCGTACGAAGATCGTCTTCGGCATGGGCTAGGCTAAGCGGCTGGTTCCACGGAAGTCAACGAAGGAGGTCTCTTGATTGTAGGGAAGCCTCTTCTTCTGAGGGGAAAATCCCATTCGAAGCGACGGTTCCCCGGATTCAGCGTAGAACCAAGTCGTTGCCCCTGCGAAGATTGGGCGGGGGAATCGACGTCCTCTCCCTGGCATCGTGATTGCTTAGCGAACTTGGGCGCCTCTTGCGGAGAGAGAGGCCAACCCCTTGGAGGAGGCGAAAGTGGAAGGACAGAACGGTCAGCTCCAGACGGAGACCCAGAACGTTCTACTTCTGTCGACCGAAAAGAAAGTCTTCGGATTCGATCTCCTCGAGACGTTCCGGGTGGCCATCGGGAGGCACGACTCCAACGACCTGCGGTTCAATTCCAGAAATGTGTCGAACTATCACGCGGAAATTCTGATCGAGCCCGACGGCCTGGTTCTCCACGACCTCGGCAGCACCAACGGCACCTTCGTGAACGAGGAGCGGGTGCGGCGGCGGAAACTCACTCATGGGGATCGAATCCGTATCGGGGGCAACGAGATCATGGTGAAGCTCACGAACGGCGAGGCAGCCATGGAGGCCGAGCCCTCGACGCCTTCGCTACCCGCCGCCGGAGAGTTCGGACGGGAGGGGGGGACCGAGCACGGGTATACGCTCGAGCAGCTTCTTCTCACCGTCGGCCGGCAGAATCTGTCGATGCGCCTGGTGCTGACGCGCAACGCGAACGAGGTTGCCGTCTACATCCACGAGGGCCGGGTCATTTTCGCGGAGGCGGGGAAAGCCCGGGTGGAAAAGGCCCTCTACCGGGCCTTCGAGTGGCGCAGCGGGCGCTTCAAGGTCGAGGCGTTTCCCGCGAACGACTCCGTTCCCCGGATCATGAGCGTTCCCATCGAGACGCTGGTGGAAGAGGGAGCGCAGCAGGCGAAAGAGCTCGACGAGCTGCTCGCGAAGCTCCCTCCTCCCGACGCACCCCTGCGGCTCAGGGAAGGCAGCAAGATGAGGATCTGCGATTTCACTCCCGCCGAGATCGAGGTGTTCCAGGGAATCATCCGCGGCGGCACCCTCGCGGCGACGGTCGAAGCATCGCCCATGACCGACCTGCGGGTGATGAGCCTGGTGCACTCCCTCGTGGTGAAGCGCGTCTTCGAGATGGAGGAGAACTCCTCGCTTCTCGAGCAGACCAACATCATCACGCGTCACTGAACGACTCTTTTCCAACCGAGGCCGTCCGAAAAAGAGGACGGCCCCTCGCGACCCGCTCTCCCAAGTGTCCGGATGGTGGAGGGTTATCGATTCGATTCCTTGGCACGCGGACTGCAATCTCATCAGTCGTCCGATCCAAGGAGGAAACGATGATCAAGACCTGGACACGCTGGCTCGCGCCGTTCGCGGTTGTAGCGCTCGTGGGGGCGAGCGCGTGCGCTCAGAAGACCGTGAATCACGTGCTCGCCGATCCCGCGCGCTACGCGCACGAGGAGATTTCTCTCTCGGGGGTGGTGGTCGAGAGCGTCTCCGTCGCCGGGAAGGGTTTCTATCGGCTCGAGGATCCCACGGGCCGCCTCTGGGTGTTCTCCACGAGGGGGGTTCCGCGCAAGGGAGCTACCGTGAAGGTCAAAGGGAAGGTCCACGACGGATTCGACATCAGCGCCTTCGGCGGAGTCCTCGACCTCCCCGTGCCCATCCGGGAGCGCATCGAGTCCGGGCTCCTCATGGTGGAGTCGTCCCATAGGGCAGACAACTGAGGGCACTGCGGGCGGGCCCCTATAATGGGCGAAGCGTGAGCCGGAAACTCGACGTCTTCGCCCATAGATTGGGGCTCGACCGGCTCCTGTTCCGCATCTGGCGTTACAACCCCCGAGGTCTGCTCCGTCTCTATCGGCACCACGCTTTCGATCGCCGGCTCGGCGTCGACACCCGCGGTTACTCCGACCTCCGCTACGAACCGACGCCGGCGGACGTCTTCCACGAGATGATCTCGAAGTTGCCCTTCGACCCGAGGGAGTTCGTCTTCGTCGACTTCGGCTCGGGGAAGGGGAAGGTCTTGATGCTCGCCGCCCAGTATCCGTTCCTGAGCGTCGTGGGCGTCGAGTTATGGGAGGACTTCCATCGGATCGCGCTCGACAACCTGAAGTCCTTTCGCGAGCGCGCCGTGTGCGCCGCGAAGGTCACGTCGCTCCGGATGGACGCCGCCGACTTTCCGCTTCCCGACGCGCCGCTGGTGCTCTACTTCTTCAACCCCTTTCCCGAAGCAGTCCTGACGCGTGTGCTCTCGAACCTGAAGGAGTCGCTCTCTCGAGCGCCGCGGCGGGTGTTCGTGCTGTTCTACGCGCCCGTCCGGCGGGGGGCGCCTTGGGATCGAAGACCGGTTCTCGAGAGCTCCGGCTTTCTTCGGGTCCTGCGGGACGAAACGCGGTTCACGATCTACACCGCGAGCTGAATCCTGGCGTCCACCGCCACCGCCCCGCGCTCCAGCGAGACCAGAGGATTGACGTCCATCTCCGCGATCTCCGGATGGGCGAGAGCGAGCTGGGACAGGCGCAGGAGGGCATCGACCAGAGCTCGGGTGTCGCGGGCGGGCTCTCCCCTTATGGCATCGAGAAGGCGATGCATCTTGACCTCGCGGATCATCAACGCGGCGTCGGCGTCGGTTATGGGGCACATCCTCAGGGAGACGTCGCGGAGCGCTTCCACGTAGATCCCGCCGAGGCCGAACATCACCATCGGCCCCACCCGCGGAACCCGGGTCAGGCCGACGATGGTCTCGCGACCTCGGGCCGCCATCCTCTGGAGCAGGAGCCCCTCGATGCGGAGCTTCGTCGGTCCCGCGAAGCGGCCGCTCGCTTCGGAGAGCAGGCGGGGTACGGTCTCGTCGAGCTCGGAGGGACTCGATATTCCGAGGACCACGGCTCCGAGCTCCGTCTTGTGGACGATCTGCGGGCTCACGACCTTGATCGCGAGCGGATAACCGATCGCCTTCGCTGCTCGCGCCGCTTCCGCGCGAAGCTCCGCCTCGCCGCCGCCCGCGATGAACTCCCACTGGGTCACGGGAACGCCGTATGCCTGGAGGACCCGGAGCGCATCCGGCTCGCTGAGCTTCAGCTCGCCCCTCGCGCGAGTCCGGGCGACGGCCTCGACCACCGCCCGATCGTCCACCTCGAAGGCGACGGTCCTTCCCAGCGGACGCGACTGCCACTCGCTCTGGCGCCACATCGCCGCGAGAGCGCGGGCGGCCGACTCGGGGAAGAGGTAAGCGGGTACCCGAGCCTTGTGAAGCGTTGCCAGGCCCTCGGGAAGCCCTTGCTGCCCCATGAGCACGGCGAGCAGGGGCTTCGCACGGTGGCGGGAGTTCGCCTTCGCCAGCGCTTCGGCGATGTCATCGGCATGAATCCCCAGGGGAGGTACGAACGA
Source organism: uncultured Acidobacteriota bacterium (assembly GCA_963716925.1). Classification (GTDB taxonomy): domain Bacteria; phylum Acidobacteriota; class Vicinamibacteria; order Marinacidobacterales; family SMYC01; genus DAISKN01. The sequence goes on from CAVQUX010000010.1 coordinate 1,335,977, forward strand.
CGCGATGGCGGCATCGACGCTGGGATCCTCGAGAACGGCGTCGAGCACGGCCTCGTAGCTTCGCGCGGTGGCGCTGGCGATCATGTCGACGGGGTTCTTCACGCTCGCTTCCTCGGGAAGGGAAGCCCGGAGCTTTCTCTCGGTCTCGGGCGCGAGCGGGGTCACGTCCAGGCCCTGGGTCTCACAGGCATCGGCGAGAAGGATTCCCGGCCCGCCGGCGTTGGTGACGATGGCGACCCGCTTTCCCTTCGGCAGCGGCTGGTTCGAGAAGGCGCTCGCGAGGTCGAACAGCTCCTGCACGGTCTGCGCCCGAATCACGCCGGCCTGTCGCAGGAGCGCGTCCGTCGCCAGGTCCGTCTGCGCCAGAGCTCCGGTGTGCGAGGCGGCGGCTCTCGCGCCGGCGGCGGTGGTCCCCGATTTCACCACCATGATCGGCTTTCGCCGGGAAATTTCCCGCGCCAGCTCGACGAACTTCTCCGGGTTTCCGAAGCTCTCGATGTAGAGAAGGATGAGCGCCGTTCCCGGGTCGTCCTTCCAGTATTCCAGGAGGTCGTTTCCGCTCACGTCGGCCTTGTTCCCGACCGAGACGAACATCGAGATCCCGATTCCCAGGGTCTCGGCGTAGTCGAGGATACTGAGGCCCATGGCGCCCGACTGGCTCATGAAGGCGACGTTTCCCGCGGGAGGCGAGGAGGGAGCGAACGTGGCGTTCATACGGATACCGGATTCGGTATTGAGCACTCCCATGCAGTTGGGACCGATCATCCGCAGCCCGCGAGAGCGGACGATCTCGAGGAGCGATGCCTCCCGCGCGTCGCCCTCGCCGCCGATCTCGCGGAACCCGGCGGAGATGACGACGAATCCTCCGACTCCGGCCTCGACCGACTCCCGCACGACCGCGAGCACCTGCTCTTTCGGGACGACGACGACCGCCAGGTCCACGGGCCCGGGGACGTCGCGGATGCCTGCGTACGCGCGCACGGAATGGACGGCCGTCGCGTTCGGATTCACGGGATACACCGGGCCTCGAAACCCGTGCTTCAGCAGGTTGTCGAGGATCTGCCAGCCGATGCTCGATTCGCTTCGCGAGGCGCCGATGACCGCTATCGACCTGGGCCGCAGGATCGGATCGAGAGAATGCATTCAGTAGACCACCGCGCCGCCGTCGACGTTGATCGCCTGACCGTTCACGCCGCGAGCTTCCTCGGAGGCGAGGAGCACGGCGACGGCCGCGACCTCCTCGGGCTCCATGAGACGGTTCTGAGGGGACAGGGCTTCGAGCCAGCTCGTGGCTTCGGATTCGCTCTTCCCCGTCTTCCTGGCGATGTTCCGTGCCGCCTCGCTCGCCATCTCCGTGCGCACGAAGCCCGGGCAGATGGCGTTCACCGTGACCCCGGAGGTCGCCACCTCGAGGGCGAGCGCGCGGGTGAAGCCGATGAGCCCGTGCTTGCTCGCGCAGTAAGCGGCGGTGTACGCGAACCCGATCTTTCCCGCGGTCGAGGCGATCTGGATCACCCGACCCCATTTCGCCGCCACCATCGGAGCGAGAAACGCCCGGGTGACGCGGAAGGCCCCGGTGAGATTCACGTCGAGATGCGACTGCCAATGAGCGTCGTCCATCGCCAGTACCTTGACGCTCCCCGCGATTCCCGCGTTGTTCACGAGGATCTGCACCTCGCCTACCTCCTCGCGCGCTCTCGCAATCGACTCCGGGTCGGAGACGTCGAGCCGGACCGGGACCGCGGTCCCGATCTCCTTGGCCAGGGCCTCGAGCGAAGCGAGGCTTCGCGAGCCGAGGACCACGGTAGCGCCCTCTCTGGCGAACGCCAGAGCGATGGCCCGCCCGATACCCCGGCTGGCGCCGGTGACGAGGGCCTTCTTTCCTTCGAGCTTCATGATTCACCTCGGATCTGGGCCCACCATCCGTAGACGAGAATGACGAGGATCGAGAGCGGAATCACCCAGCGGATCCAGAAAATCCAGAACTCTCCGACGCGGACGCTGCTTCCGCGATTCACCTCGGCGAGCGCCCGACCGCGGCTCACGAACCATCCGAGGGCGATCAAAGTGAGAGCGCTGCCGACGGGCTGCATCGTCGAGCCCCAGACGCGATCGTTCCACATCAGCAGGTGCGAGCTCGCCATCGAGGGAAGCGACAGCAGCGAATCCGCGCCCACGAGGACGACGAGCGCGCGCCCGCGGCTCCAGCCGAAGTAGTGTCGGGCGCCGTCCACCAGGACTTCCATTCCCGCCACCGCGGAGAGAAACGCGGCGACGAAGAACGCCGAGAAGAAGAGTCCGCCGGCGAAAGCTCCGCTCGGCATCGCGCCGAAGACTCCGGGAAGAGTGATGAACAGGAGCGAGGGGCCGCTCGTGGGCTCGACCCCCATGGCGAAGACCGCGGGCAGCACCGCGAGCCCCGCGAGAAGGGCGGCGCTCATGTCGCCGAAAGCGGTCTGAACGGCGGTCACGGGGAAGGTTCTCGTCGTCCCGAAGGTAGCTTCCGTAGAGAAGGAAGAACGTGCCGCCGAGGGACAGGCTGAAGAATACCTGTCCCATGGCGGCGAGCACCGTCGGGCCGCCGATCTTCGAAAAGTCGGGGACGAGGTAGAAGCGGAGTCCCGCGGCGGCTCCCGGAAGCGTCACCGAACGGACGATGACCACGCAGGAGCGACAGAAAGACCAGCGGCATCGCGACGCGCGAGACCGCCTCGATCCCCTTTCGAACCCCCAGGTAGAGCACTCCTCCGATTCCGAGGAAGAGTCACCGACGTCATGGCGACGTTCCAGGGGGTGATGCCGCCGAGCTTCGACTGGTAGAAAGCGGCCGGATCCGTTCCCACGCCGAAGCCGAAGCAGCGTGTGACAGCGCGTAAAACAGCACCTGGCCCACGATCAGCGTGTAGTAGGACATCGCCATGAACACGGTGAAGAACAAAAGGAGCCCGATCCCGCGTCCGCCGGGCATCCGCGCAGCGACGAAAGCGCCGGCGGGACCCTGCCGCGTGAGCCTTCCCAGAGTCCATTCCGCCATGATCGCCGGGATTCCGAGAAGAAAATTGAGAACGACGTAGAGAAGTACGAAGGCCGCGCCGCCGTGCCTGCCCGCGAGGTACGGAAATCTCCAGACGTTCGCCAGTCCCACGGCCACCCCGATGAGGACCATGAGGGAGCCGAAACGAGACCCGAACGTTTCCCGGGCTTTGGGCGTATCGGCTTCAGGCATGTTCCGGAGGCGGAGCCATTCCGACGAGGAGAACGAGGCGATCGTCCGTCGTGTTCTCGACGCCGTGGGGCTCTCCCGCGCGCGCGAGCACCGCCTGGCCGGGACCCAGACTCGTGGTTTCTCCTCCGACCTCGAAGCGGGCGTGGCCCTCGAGCACGATGTAGTACTTGGTGCTCTTCTCGTGAACGTGGACTTTCTGATTCTGTCCGGGCTCAAGGCAATAGACGTCGAGGAAGAGATCGGTGGTGGCGAAGAGATTCACTTTCTGCATCTTCTCGGGGGAGAAGCGGCGGGCGTCGAGAACGGTTCGGATATCCATGGAAGTCCTCCCCGAGTGGGCTACTTACGGGCCTTCAGGTAGTCGCGGGCCTCGAACGTCTGCCCGGTGACGGAGCGGGATTCGTCGGAAGCGAGATGGATGAAGATCTCGGCGATGTCGTCCGGCGTAGGGAGGCTCTCCGGATCCTCGTCCGGGTAGGCCTCGGCTCTCATGTCCGTCCGGGTGGCGCCGGGGTTCACGCTGTTGACCCGGACTCCGGAAGGCTCGAGCTCGGCGGCGAGAACTTGAGTGAATCCCTCGAGCCCGAACTTGGAGACGGCGTAGGCGCCCCAGTTGGGCTTTCCCTTGCGGCCGACGCTCGAGCTGACGTTGATGATCGAGCCTCCGCCTCTCGCGACGAGATGGCCGATGAGCGGCCGGGTCACATAGAAGAGGCTCGAGGTATTGACCCGGAGGACTTCGTCCCAGGTGGCAACGTCGAGCTCGGCGATCGGGGCGCGTTTCCCCAGGATGCTCGCGTTGTTGACGAGAATTTCGAGGTCGGGAAAACGCTCGAGAGCGCTCGCGACCAGCCGCTCGGCGCTCCTCGCGTCCGAGACGTCGGCGGCGGCATGAGCGACGATCGCCCCGGCGCGGTCGAGCTCTCTCGCCGCCTCCCGAAGGGCTTCCTCGCCGCGGGCGCAGAGGAAAAGGGAGGCCCCTTCGCGGGCGAACGCCCTGGCGATACCGAGGCCGATCCCCCGGCTCGCTCCGGTGACGAGCGCGGCTTTGCCCTGGAGTCGTTTTTCGCTCAAGGTGGGCTCATTCTAATCGAAGGCCCGCGAGACCGGTATGCTGCCGGAAGTACTCGGCGTACTTCGAGACGCCGAAGCCGATGAGGCCCGCGGCGACGAAGACCGCGGCGACCCGCCCCCACTTTCCACGGCGCCACAGGGATTCGAGAGCGGCGCCCGAGGTGACGGCGACGAACGGCCCGACGTAAACGAACTCCTTGAGGTCCTTGAACATTCCCGAGACGGCGCGGAGCACGAGGAGGCCGAGAAAGCTCAGGCCGTAGGCGGCGAGGACTCTCGACGCCCACCGCTCGCCGCTTCGCCATACCAGCAGAAACCCGGCGATGGCGATCGCGGGAAAGCCGATGCCGTAGAACAAACCGACGCGATAGAGCACCATCGCGAATCCCGCCGGCGGATTCTCGGTGCCGCCTCCCGCGCCGCTCGCGAGGGCCGGCAGGATCTCGGTAAAGAAGATCACGGTGAAGGGAAGGTAAACCAGTAGAACCGTCGCGGTGGCGATGAGTCCCCAGAAGAGAAGCAGTGCGGGCATCCGCCTTCGCTCGAACCAGGCCAGGAACGCGGAGAACAGGCTGAGGTTGATGAGGCTCGAGAGGTAGAGGAGGCCCGACGCCAGACCGCTCGCTCCATAGAGAACCATCGATTTCGCGGGCGAGGCGGCTTGCGCCATGCGAGCCGCGAAGAGTATCGCGAGCAGATCGAAGAAATGTCCCGCCATCGTCGGCCACTGGGCGTACAGAAGACGGCTGACCACAGGGGGGAGAAAGACCGTGAGCAGAGCCGCCCAGATCGCAGCCTCGACGCCCACGAGGGCGCGAGCGAGGAGGAATACGAGCGGGAGCTCGAGCGACGCGAGAACGAGGCCGACGTGTTTCATCGCCGCCTCGATCCCCCGCGCGTCGCGATCGAGGAGGGTGAACGGAAGATAGAAAACCGGGGAGTAGGGGAACGCATAGGCCCGGCCCGCGATGATCCGAGGATAGGCGGTCTGCGCGACCTTCTGCGCCGCGATACTCCGCTCGAGGATCCCGCCCGACGCCGCTTCGAACGCCTCCAGGTGGCGGCGGTGGAGCCTTACGTCGGGATAGAAATAGCTCGGGTGGAACAGGGCGGCGCCCTTGAGCATGTAGCCGAGAAGAAAGAGAAGCGGGACCGAGCGGCGAAACCCGAGCGCGACGAGGGCCGTCGCGACGAGGCCGACGACGGCGATCTGCGCTTCGGCATGAGCCATACCGAAGGGATCGAACGCGAACCAGACCGCTTGTCCAACGGCTACGCCACCGCCGATCGCGGCCACGGTCGGAAGGGAGAAACCGAGAGCGACGGCCAGGAGGAACACACCCGCGAGAAAGACTCGAGGGGCCATCGCTTGGCTCGGGAGTCGGAACCGGGCGCCCTCGATGCGGATCCAGTCGACGGCGAGACCCAGCTTCTCGGGGCTCGGATCGTCGACGACGATATCGAGCCGCAGTCGACCCTTCCGAGGAGAAGCTCGCCGGGATCTCCTGCGTCCGGAACCGGCCGGAGCGCGCGGAGAAGCTCGCGATCGGCTCGCCGTTCAGGAAGACGCGGACGGCGGCGTTCCCCTCGAGGAAGCGTGCGTAGCGGAGCTGAATCCTCGCCCTCTCGGACGCACCCTCGAGAGGTACGAGAATCGAGGCTCTTTCTCTCGTCCAGCGAAAGGTGACGGGAAGCCGCTCCTCGCTCTCGGTGAATCCCGGCAGGTAGGCGCCCGTCGAGGGGCCGACGTCGAAGTCGAGGGGCGCCTGGTCGAAGGACGCCAGGCGCAGCGCGGCCTCGCCGAGAAGCAGCGTCGCGAGACCCACGAGGACGACGCGAAATCGTTCGCGCATTCCCACGGAGCCCATTCGGGCGGCGCTATTTCTTCCGCTCGAGAAGCTTTCGAAGCGTGTCCAACTCCATCTCGAGCTTCTTCTGCTTGGAGGAGATGCTGAGGATGTAGGAAAAGAGGAGGATCCAGACGACGGAGTACGCGGCCAGGAGATAGCTCATGCGAGGTCGAGCTCCTTGTGCAGCCGATCGACCTCCCCCTGCGCGGATTCGACGGCGAGGCGTTTGTCCATGAGCCATAAATAGAGGATGAGGAACGCCGCGAGCGCCATCATGAGCGCCTGGAACATCTGGGGATGGAGCCCGGAGGATTCGCCTCCGAGGATGACCGGTTGGGGGTGCTGGGTCCTCCAGAGGCGGATCGCGAGAAAGACCACGGGAACGTCCACGAAGGCGATGATCGCGACCACCGCCGAGAGCGTCGCCCGCTTCCCTTCCTCGGGAACGTATCGCCTGAGCATCAGGTAACCCACGTACATGAGCCAGAGAACGAGGGCGGTGGTGAGCCTCGGGTCCCAGGTCCAGTAGATTCCCCAGGCTTTCTTCGCCCAGATGGGGCCGGTGACGAGGCCGATGGTGGTGAACACCACCCCGATTTCCGTAGACGAGAGAGCCACCTGGTCGAAGCGGCGCCGGCCCTTCCACAAGTAAAGGACGCTCGCGACGAAGGTCACGGTGAACGCGATGAACGCCACCCACCAGCTCGCGACGTGGAAATAGAAGATCCGCTGGACTTCCCGCATCGTTTTCTCTTCCGGGGCATAGAGGAAAGCGCCCCAGAGCGCGATGAGCATGGAGACCAGGCTCAGCAGCGGCAGCGTTCTTGCGTACCAGGCTTTCATGCTTCGCGACGAATTATACTATGGGAGTCCCGTGATGACGTCGAATCGCCTCACCGTCGCCTTCTCCTCGGTGGGCCATCTCCTCATCCATTTCTGCACCGCGTTCTTCTTCGTCATCGTCCTCTCCCTCGAGGAAGAATGGAAGCTCCCCTATCCCGAGCTCCTCGAGCTCTGGACTCTCGGCTCGCTCCTGGTGGGGCTCGCCGCGCTTCCCGCGGGTCTCCTCGGCGACCGGCTCGGGGCGAGCGCGATGATGGCGGTTTTCTTCCTGGGGATGGGAGGCTCTTCGATCGTCGCCGGCCTCTCTCCATCGCCGCGAAGCCTGATGGCGGCTCTCGCGAGCCTCGGTCTCTTCGCGTCCATCTACCATCCCGTCGGCATTCCCTGGCTCGTTCGCAACACCAGCGCGAGCCGCGGGAAGGCGCTCGGGATCAACGGCGTCTTCGGCAACGTCGGCTCGGCGATGGCCGGCGTCGTGACCGGGGCGCTCATCGACGCCGCGGGCTGGCGCTCGGCGTTCATCGTCCCCGGCGCTTTCGCCGCACTCCTGGGGGTGGCGCTCGTCGTGTGCCGCGCCACCGGGCGGATCCAGGATCCCGTGCCCACGCCGGCACCCGCGTCGGCTTCGGCGAAATCGGACTCGAGGCGGGTGTTCGCGATCCTGCTGGCGACGATGTTCCTCGGCGGCCTCATCTACCACTCCACCCAGGCGTCTCTTCCGAAGGTGATCGAGCTCCGGCATCAGGGACTGGCGGGAGAGGGCGCGTTCGGCGTCGGTGTCCTCGTCGCCCTCGTCTATGCCGCCTCGGGGGTCATGCAGATTCTGGGAGGACATCTCGCGGACCGCCTGCCGCTGAAGCAGGTCTATACCGGAGCGATTCTCGCCCAGGTTCCGCTGCTGCTGCTCGCGTCGAGCCTCGGCGGGGCCGCGCTCATCGTGGTCGCGACGCTGATGGTGATGGGCAATACCGCGGCTCTTCCGGCGGAGAACCTTCTTCTCGCCCGCCACACGCCCGAGAAGCGCCACGGGCTCGCCTTCGGGGTGAAGTTCGTTCTGTTCTTCGCCGCCGCGCCGCTCGCGGTCCAACTCGCTTCCGGGGTCGCCGCGAGGACCGGCGAGTTCCACTGGCTCTTCGTGTTCCTCGGAATCTGCGCCGCCACCGCTCTGCTGGCCGCTTCGTTCCTGCCGGGAGAGGAGCGCGCCTTCGCCTCTTCGCCTTCTACGAACGTATTGACAGATCGTCCCGCAGTTCCTAACATGGATTAGACCCCAGAATCAGAATCAGGCCCTTCCTGGCTTCACGGCTCGCGCTCGCGAAGCCGGGTTTTCTCGACCCCCGGAGGGCGAATTGAAGAACGACGATCTGCTTAGCGGAGTCCTGTGGCTCCTCGGTGTCGCGACCCTTTTTCTGATCGCAACCGCCGTCGCAATGGCCGCGGCCCGCGACGGTCTCGTGCTCTGGCACGAGGCGAGCGCCGCCGTCCGGGCGCTCTCGACGATCTCCACGATGATGGTGGCGGCCGTGGCCGTCATCCATATGAAGATCGGTCGAGCCAAGAAGGACTGACTTCCTCTTTCCGCGCTCGCGCACTCGCGTAGACCGCGTTGATGGCATCGACCATCCGGCCGGCGGGATAGTGCTCGGCGGCGAACGAGCGACCGCGTGAGCCCATCTCCTCGCGGAGCGACGTATCGCGAAGGAGCTCGAGGGTCTTTCGGGCGACTGCCCCGACGTCCCCGGGGGAGACGAGAAATCCGGAGACGCCGTCTCTCACCACTTCGGGAGCGCCGTCGAGATCGTACGTCACCACCGGCTTGCCGACGGCACCCGCCTGGGGGATGACCCGGGCGATTCCCTCGCGAAGGGACGTATGGACCACCACGTCCATCGCCTGGATGTAGGAAGCGACGTCTTCGGGCGGTACGAGGCCCGCGAACAACGTCCGCTCCGCGATCCCCAGCATCCGCGCTTGCTCTTCGAGCTCGCGGCGCAGGATTCCGTCCCCTACGAAGAGGAATCGGCACTCGGGCAGTTCGGCGGCGATTCGGGCCGCCGCTCGGAGGAACGCATCGTGGCCCTTCAATGGAAAGAGCCTTGCGATCTTTCCTACCACCGGGGCTCCCTCGGGTATCGAAAGCCTCCGCCGCGCTTCGGCGACTGTCATCCTCGAGCTCACTTCCAGAAACGGCTCGAGATCCATCCCGCTCAGGACCTTCACGTACTGCTGCGGCCTGCCGATTCCGGCGGCGAGAGCGCCGTCGATCGTCTTCTGGCTCACACCGATGATGGCGTCGCTCAGAGGCGCGACTCTCCTCTTCAGCCGGATGTAGAGCGCGTTCTTCCATGCCGCCTGGTAGGGATGGAAGGCGAGGCCGTGAAGGGTGTGCACGATGGTCTCGACTCCCGCCAGGCGCGCGGCGATTCGTCCCAGGATTCCCGCCTTCGAAGAGTGGGTATGAACGACGTCGAAGCCGCCGCGTTTGATGAAGCGATAGAGCTGCAGGAGGGCGATGAGGTCGTTCAGCGGTCGGATGGGCCGCACCAGACGAGGAAGGATGTGAAGGGCCACCCCACCTTTCCGTGCGGCTTCGTGGAGGTCTCCCTCCGGCCCCGGATCGGGTCCGGCGAGGAGGGTTACTTCCATCCCCCGTCGATGCTGTCCGATGGCGGTAAGAAGGGTATTCTCCTGCGCGCCGCCGACGATGAGCCGCGTAATCACGTGGAGAACGCGAAGCGGACGGGCGCACGGGTGGTGGTCCGATTCCGGAGAAAGCGCTGGCGTCATGCGAGCTACGAATTGTGGGTGGTACACTTCATGCTAACACGGCTCGACGTTGCCGGAGGCGCTGGCCAAAATCGCCCGGGCGTGCGATGCTCTAGCGCTGTCGCGCCGACTGAATTCAGGAGGATTAGAGTGAACGCAAGAGATTTCTTGATGACCGCGGGCTTCGTTTTCCTTTCCTTCGGGCTGCAAGCCCAGGACGAGGACGCAGCCGCTCCAACGACCGAGCTGGTCGACGCCGTGAGGGAAGGACAGGCCAAAGACGTCACTCGTCTTCTGGGGGCGGGCGCCGACGCCAACGCCAAGACCGACGGGGGCATGCCACTGGTGGCCCTGGCGGCAATGAAGGGACACACCGCGGTCGCCGACGCGCTGGTGAAAGCGGGGGCCGACCTCGCCGCCAAGGACAAGTCCGGTGCCACCGCGCTCATGTACGCGGCACAGTTCGGGCACAACGACATCCTCCAGGCGCTCATCACCGCCGGAGCCGACGTCAACGCCAAGGACAACCTCGGCTGGACTCCGCTCATTCGCGCCGCTGTCGGGGGCAATGCGGAAGCGGTGAAGGCGCTCCTCGCCGCAGGGGCCGACAAGAACGCGACCGATTTCTTCGGGCGAACGGCTCTTCAGGTCGCCGAAGGCCGCGGACACGAAGACGTCACCGCCGCCCTGCAGGGCTAGGGGCCTAAGAAGAACGCAAAGGCGCAAAGGGGCAAAGGCGCCAAGAAAAACCAAATCCGTCCGGGGTTTTCTTCTTTGCGTCCTTGCGCCTTTGCGTCTTTGCGTTCTTTCCGAGTTTTGTTCCCGTTATTCGGATGCGTCATCGCCGCGCTCTCACCGATTCGCCTCCTTGGACGCGTTCCGGAAGAAGAAACGCAAAGGCGCAAAGGCGCTAAGAAAAACCCAAATCCCTTTTGTGGGATTTTCTTCCCTGCGACCTTGCCCCTTGCGCCTTTGCGTTCTTCCCCGGGCTCTACTTCACGTAGACCGTCTTGATGTTCACGAACTCGCGGATGCCGAAGTCGGCGAGCTCGCGCCCATAGCCAGATTCCTTGATGCCGCCGAAGGGGAGGCGCGGATCGGACTTCACCAGGCTGTTCACGAAACAGGCGCCCGCGTGCAAACGCTTCCGAGCGATCTCCTCTCCGCGCTTGACGTCCCTGGTGAATACCGCGGCGCCGAGACCGAAGACGCTGTCGTTCGCGACCCGGATGGCCTCCTCTTCGTCCTTGACCGCGATGATCGCGGCCACGGGGCCGAAGAGCTCCTCGTCGTAGGCCGGCATCCCCTTGCGGACGTCGGCGAGGACGGTCGGGGGATAGAAGGCGCCCGGGGCCTTCGGCACCTCGCCTCCGAGGAGGAGCCTGGCCCCCTTCTCGACGCTCTTCCTGACCTGCTGGTGAAGCTCGTCTCTCAGGTCCTCGCGGGCCTGGGGCCCGACGACGGTGTCCTCCTCCATCGGATCGCCCATCTTCTTCGCCTTCATGAGCTCGACGAAGCGCTTCTCGAACCTTTCCTTGTGCTCCTGGAGAACGATGAATCTCTTGGCGGCGATGCAGCTCTGGCCGCTGTTGATGAGACGGCTGCGAACGCAGATATCGACGGCCTCTTCGAGATCCGCGTCTCCGAGGATCACGTAGGGATCGCTTCCCCCGAGCTCGAGCACCGTCTTCTTGAGCATCTCGCCCGCCTTCGAAGCGACCGCCTTTCCCGCGGGGGTGCTTCCGGTGAGCGTCACCGCCATTACCTTCGGGTTCTCGATGACCCGCGCGACCTGGCGCCCTCCGATGAGGAGCGATCGAAAGAGGTCCGGGGGGAATCCCGCTTTCTTGAATACGTCCTCGATCGCCAGCGCCGAGCCCATGACGTTCGAGGCGTGCTTCAGGACGCCCGCGTTTCCCGCCATCAGCGCCGGAGCGGCGAACCGGAATACCTGCCAGAAGGGGAAGTTCCAGGGCATGACCGCGAGCACGACTCCGATGGGCTCGAAGGCGACGAAGCTCTTGCTCGCGTCGGTCACTACGGGAATGGGTTTCAGGAACTCGTCGGCCATTTCCGCGTAGAAGTCGCAGGCCCAGGCGCACTTCTCCGCCTCGGCCCTTCCGTCCTTGATGGGCTTTCCCATCTCCTCGGTCATGAGCCGCGCGTAGTCGGAAGCGCCGTCCCTGAGAATCCGGGCGGCGGCGCGCATTAGGCGCGAGCGATCCGAGAACGCGGTCTCTCTCCAATCGAGGTGAGCCTGGTGAGCGCGATCGAGGATTCCGTCCACCTCGGAAGGGGACATCTCCTCGTAGGTTCGAATGGTTTTCCCGGTCGCTGGATTGATGCTCTCTATGGACATGGTCCTGAGTCTATTTCGCGGAGCCGGGCGCGCTCAAGTGGTCGCGCCGGCGGGTCTCAGAGGACGAAGTCGATGGTCAGGACTCCATCGTCGGGGCGGCTTCCTTTCTGGAAGCGGTACTCGAAGGCGATGCGAATTCTCTCGCGGAGCCATGCCTGGGCGCCGAGAGCGAGGCTGTTCTGGGCCTTTCTCGAAGCCCCTTCGGAGGCGCTCAAGTGAGTATATCGAGCCGTGGTAAGGAGCCAGTAGGTGACCAGCTTCTCCGCCTGGATGAAACCGCCGTTCGAGCCTTCCTCCTCGTAGAAACCGCGGTCGTTCCCCCACAGATAGAGACCGTAAACGCTCGCTCCCGCGGACCCGAAGCGGAGATCGAAATCGGCGCCGATGCGGGTATGTTCCACCCGGACCGGTGCCGCGGCGTACTCGAGGTCGTCGCTGCCGTCATAGAAGAAAACCCCGACGCGCTGGGTGACGTCGAAGTCCGCGGCGAACCGCGCGTAGAGGTCGGGGTCGTACGGGCTCTCGTATTCCTCGGAGCGCCGCACGGAGTCGGATATCGCGATCGAGTAGCGACCCCAGGGAACCGGGCGGCCCGAAGCCTCGAACCCTCGCTGAGGCGCGGCGAGGCTCCACTCGGGATCCCCGCCGCTCAGAAAATAAGGATCGTAGGCGAAGAGGTTGTGCGTACGGATCTGCGTGAACGGGAGCTCGAGCTCGAAGGAACCGCCGCGAACGTTGAGCAGGTCTGCCTTCACCCCGCGCAGGACGTCGTAAGCTCCGACCCAGGCGTAATCCAGATCGCGCCTCTCGATTCCCTCGTCATTCACGTCGAACGGCTGCTCGATCCAGAACGAGATCGTGCTCCCCAGACTCGCGGCGGCGATGGGCTTGAGGATACCGGCGGTAGAGGCATCGGAATCGGGTCCAATGCCCGTGGTGTAGCTCGTCGTCTTCAGGGCGAAGGGGAACGCGCGAATCGCGTCCTTCCACGTCGTGGTGTCGCCGTCCATCCGGAAGCCGTTCTCCTTGAATCGCCTTCCGAAGGGAGTGAGCTTGGGAAAAGAGTCGTGGCAGCCGGCGCAGGGCATGAAGGTGAAGATCGACGAGGAATCCGGACCGTACTTGCGGGCGAAACCGGGGAAAGCGTCGGCGCGTCCCAGGGCGACGACGAGCAGCGCCGAGGCTGCGGCTCCGAGCACGAATCTTCCGCGCATCATCGCTCCACGATCCGGCAGAGGTTGAGAAAGCTGGACTCGAAGGAGGCGCCGGCTTCGGCGGCCGCAGCGAGATTGACGACGAAACGGGGTCTGCCCGCCTCCATTTCCATCCCTATCGCGAGTCCGCGGTCCACGTAAGAAGCGACGGTCGCGAGGGTGAGAAGATCCGCGCTCGCGCTCTGCCGCGCCAGGCCCTCGAGCGAGGCCGCCGGGAGCGGCGCCACCAGCAGCACCTTGACCCCGGCGGTGCTCAACGAGGACCCGGAGTCGTACGGAATGGCCACGAGATCCACCCGCTGTCCCTTGACTCGAAGCCGCGTCAGCTCCCGGTGGATTGCGAGGAGGCGGTCCTTGGCGCTCTCGGAATCCCTGTCCCCCGGATCGAAGACCACGCCGATGGCGAGCGAGCCGTGGGTCGCGGGAAGGTTCCGGTCGAAGGACAGCGCTTTCAGGAACGCGGGAAGCTGGACGTCCAGCGGCACCTCAGCAGGAGATTGGATCGTCAGCAGGCCCGCAGCGAACCACGCGGTCATCTCTGGCAGCATCTATTTGATAATGGACTCTGGAAGGGACGCAAAAAATTCTAGCACGGTTCATTTCGAAGAGGTGGTCGTCCTTTTGTCAGTGTGAAGTGGTTCACACTTCCCACTTCCTATCGGAGCCAGCCAGGGGGGACGCCTTTTCTTCGCGCTTCGTCGGCGATCGCCTGCTTTTCGCTTCGCGCCTGCGCCAGGTCCCGCTCCGCCGCCTGCCTCCGTGGCGCGCCGCGCCGGTCCGAGGTGAGCTCGGGGCTCTGGAGCTTGGCTTCGAGATCCTGGATCTTCTTGTTGACCGCCGACACCCGCTCCCGCCAATAGGACTCGGTCTTCGTCGGGTCCGGTTCGGGCTCGGCCGGCGTCTCGCCGCCCGCGGGCGCGGCCCCGGTTGCGGACGTTTCCGCGGCGCTCTCACCCGCGCTCGGCCGCGCAGCGGGAATTCGCGGCCCACCGCGGAGGTCGCTCTCGGTGAAAGACTGATTGCCCTGGGAGTCGACCTTCTTGCGGCGCTCTTTCTCCTTCTTGGCGACTTCCACCAGCGACTGCGCCGAGGCCAGGGCGGCGGAGACGTAGACAACGGCGAGAGCCAGTACCAGACGCTTCATGGCGTCCTCCTCGAAGACATGACGTCGGATGTATCGATTGTGAACAACGGACGCGGTTCGCGCAAGCGGACGAGCTGTCAGAAGGGCACGAGATAGAACGTGATCTTCACCAGCAGCTCGCGGTTGCGGGGAACGGACCCGCCGCCGAAGGTCTCCCGTTCCTCGTTGTACACCACGAAGAGGTCGCTTCCCGGACGGTAGCTGTAGCGAAAGAGGACGTTCGCCAGAGCCTCCTGCGAGTCGTCGTTGAATTGAACCAGCGCTCTCACGAAGGCATTGGCGGAGAAGGCGACCACGCCGCGAAGAACGAGCAGGTTGGTGATGAAGTCGCCGCCCTCTATCGGGATCTCGACGTCATTGCGGAAATAGGAAACGCTCGCCCGGACCCGGTCGTGCGGCTTGGTGTCGAGGGAGACGCCCAGGCTCTGGAGCGTGCCTCCATAGAATCCGCCCCCGGAGTAGGTGAGGGAAGGCGCGATTCGGCGGCTCTGGTCGGCGACGTAGCTCGCGTTGAATCGGTTGAACCGGTAATCTCCGACGGGAATGTCGACGTCGTCGCGGATCTCGAACGGCTCTTTCAACCCCTCGGCCTCGTAGAGCCACTCGGCGGAAAGGATCGAGCCGTTGTCGAAGACGACGTAGGGACCGAAGAGGTTGGTCTGGGTCTCGAGGTCGCCTTCGTCGTCCTCCACGTAGACATGGTCGTTTCCGAGATATATCTGACGCATCCCGAGCCGGTGCGGCCGGGGGCTCCAGTAGGCGTTGAGCCGATACTTGCGGATGCCGGTACGGGGGACGAAACCCATCTCGGAGTTGAAGTCCCGGCCGAAATCGGCGAAGTCGGCGTAGAGGCTTGCGACATCCGTGACCCAGTTCGCGTGCACCGCCGCCGCGTGATCGGAGCCCTCGAGCGAAGGCGTGTCGCTCTTCGCGAAGAATCCCTGGACTTCGGCGTTCTCGGAGTACGAGAGCTGGAAATCCGCCGCGACCACCCGGTTGGCTCCGCTGCCGGAAGGCTCTCCCTCGGTCGCCGGCTCCTTCTGGAGAAGCATCGCTCCGACGGCGCTTCGGGAGAAGACGTCCTGTTTCACCCGGAACGCGGAGAAGGACGTTTGCGGCGCGATCTCCTCCTCGAGCGCCGTTTCCTCGGTGACGATATGAAAAGCTCCGACCTCGGTGCCGCCGAGCCGGCCCGTGAGACGGGCTCCGCCGTAAATGGGGATCTCGTCGCCGTCTTCCGAGAGACCGATCTGGCGGCTGAAGAACAAGAGCGTCTGGGCGGGCTCGAAAGGCCGCGTCACCTCGCCGATTCGGAAGAGCCCCGCGTTCTCGAGGAAGAACTCGCGCTTCTCGGGATAGAAAAGCGGAAAGCGAGTCAGGTTCACCTGCGCCTGGTCCGACTCCACCTGGGCGAAGTCGGTATTCACGGTGAGATCGAGGTTGAGGGCGGAGCTGAGCGCCAGCTTGGCGTCTAGTCCCGCGGTCAGCTCGAGCTCGTCGTCCGGCTCGTCGTAGTCCCGGCTCGCGCCCTCGAGGCCGAAGGGCTTGAGCTTCACTCGACCCCCCGGGTCCGCCTGTTCGAGTCCGTGGAGCTCGCGGTAAGCGGAGACGCGATACTGAGCGTTGAAGCCCCAGTCGGGGCTGATGGGGCTCCAGTAGGACTCCTCGCGCGTCCGGGCCACCCTGCGGCCGAAGTTCACGCCCCAGCCTCCGCCGCTCGAGGCGTCGAACCGGAGAGTGTTGAAGGGAATTGCCATCTCCACCACCCAGCCTTCATCGTCCACCCTCGCGGCGACGTCCCACACGCCGTCCCATTCGAAGTTCAACGCCGCGCCTTCGCCGCGCACCAGACCGTCGAGCCGCGCCCCCACGGCGTTGGTGGCGAAGTAGAACGCGTTCCTTCGATCGTGAAACGTGTCGAGGAACACTTCGAAGCTGTCCTCCGACATCAGTGGCGCGTCGCGCCGGTACTCGGTCGCGACGATGCGGGCGGGTTCCTCGTCCCGCAGGCGGGCGCCGATGAGCAGGTGGTCCAGGGTATATGCGACGAGGACCTCCGTCTCTTTCTCCGCTGGTTCTCCCGGTCGCGGCTCCGACTGAACGAAGCCCGTCGCCACCTGGGCGGTGCTCCACATCGCTTCCTCGAGGCGCCCGTCGATGCGGGGGATCTCCCCGGTGAAGCGAGCCTCGATCCGGGTAACTGCGGCCGCCAGGAGAACGGTGACCAGCAGCAAGCGGGCTCACTCCTCGATCACGTACTCGAAGATGAGCCAGGAGACCACCAGGAAGACCACGGCGAACACCAGGAGCACGCGAATCCAGATCCACGGCGTGGTATCCGGGTTCTCGTCGAAAAGGAGCCTCGTCGATTCCGCCGCCCCGATCACGATCGGAACCGAGACCGGAAACAACAGCACCGGAAGGAGCACCTCGCGCATGGTGGTATTGGCGGCGACTCCCGAGAGGATGGTGCCCACGGCGGCGTAGCCTATGGTTCCCACGACGAGAACCAGGAGGAAGGTCGCGAGCTCCGAAGGGGTGAGCAGGTCCCACAGGGACAGATTGAAGAACACCACGAAGAGCGGGAGAAGGAAGATCTCCATCACCGTCATGAACAGCACGTTCGAAAGGAGCTTGCCGAAATAGATGGCGCTTCGTGGAGCCGGAGCCATCATCAGTCCCGACAGACACCGGTTCTCTCCCTCGATGGCGAAGCTCCGGTTGAGCCCGAGCGTTCCCGCGAACACGAAGGCCACCCATAGGATTCCCGGACCGAGCTCCAGGGCTCGAACCTCGTCGAGGAACAGGGTGAAGTTGAAGACCAGGAGCACCAGCACCGCGAAGACGAACATGGAGGAGACCATCTGGCGCGTTCGCACCTCGGTCCGGACGTCCTTGCGGAAAATGGCCAGCACCGCGGGGAGCGAGCCCGACGATTTCCACGCGTTCACTTGGCGATCTCCCGGATGTCGAGGAGCAAACGCTTCACCTCCGACACCGTCGCTCCGGTGGCGTCGAAGGCGATGCGCCCTCCCTCGAGGATCGAGATGCGGTCGGCGATGGAAACGCCGCGATCGACGTCGTGGGTGGTGAGCAGGATCGACGCTTCGCCCTTGGCGTCGACCAGCCTGGTCGAAAGCCGCTCGGAAGAGAGGGCATCGAGCCCGGTATAGGGCTCGTCGAGGAGAAGGAGCTTGGGCCGGTGAAGGAGCGCCCGCGCCACCGAGAGCCGCTGGAGCATTCCCCGGGAGAGGCTCCGGACCGGCGAATTCCGCCGCAGATCCAGGTCGGCCCAGACCAGAGCCTCCGAAGCGCTCGCCGAGCTCCCGTACAACCGGGCGTAGAACTCCAGGTTCTCGAGGACCGTCAGGTCGGGATAGAGAAAGCTCTGGTGGGAGACGAGGCCGATGCCGCGCCGGACCTCGTCGCCGAGGTCCTCGTAGCGTTCCCCCCCGAAGAAGATCTGGCCCGAAGACGGCCGCAGGAGGGTGGCGGCGATAAGAAGGAGCGTCGACTTTCCCGCGCCGTTTCTTCCGAAGAGCACGTGACAGCGTCCCGCCTCGAGCTCGAAATCGATCTCCCGGAGCGCCGTCGACCGGCCGAAGCGCTTCGTCAGGCGCCGTGCCGCGAAGGCCGGAGGGACCGGATTCAGGCTCAACTTCGGCGGGCGGAGGAAGGGTAGAGCGTCTTGAGAAGACCGAATGCGAGCGCCGCCGCCATGAACAGGACGACGACGGCTTTCGAGTGCTGGGTTCGATCGGGAATGATCGCGACCTGGGCGTTCTCGTCGGGCGCGACCGTACCGCTCTTGCCTTCGTCGCTCGAGGTGGCCGAGCTCGCGCTCCCGCCGGAAAGCTTCATCTGGAGACGCGTCTCCGGGGTGACGTCCCGCCTTCGGAACGCGACGAAACGGCCCTCGGGCTCGGGGCCGAGCCGCTCCCAGCCCTCGGCTTCGACGTTCACGTCGGGCGGGGCCACGAACACGTAGTACTCGGGGAGCGAATAGAAGACGCGGCTCTCCATGCGATAGCCCTCTTCGCCGTAGCCCACTTCGTAGGAGACCACCATTTCCGTTTCCCCCGGCTTGAACGCAGTTCTCGTCAGGTAACCGCTTCCGTCGGGAAGGGGCGCTGCCTGCTGAGGCACGGGCATTCCGCTCTCGCCCCGGGCCGAGACCGAGCGGAGCTCCCGCAGGCTCGACGTCGGCAGGTAGAACCGAAAACCGCGCTCGGGGTCGTGGTACGTCTTCTTCGGGGTGGTGCGGTTCTCGACCACGTAGACTTCGTCCACGAGGAGCCGGTCGCCTTCCCGTCGATAGAGGACGCGGGCGGTGGTCACCGCGAGGTCGCGGTCGTTCCATTCGCGCACGACGTCATAGACGGTGATCACGACGTCGGCCTCGTAGCCACGGCCGAATCGAACCGGCTCGTTGTAGTTCACGCCCTGGGAGGTGACCTGGAGGAGCATGGGCCTTTCGCCTTCGACCTCGATGTCTCCGATCTCGAAGCTGCCTTCGACCGCCCCGAGCTCCTTCGCCGGGACCATCTCGTTTCGAAGGCGAAAGAGCGTCACCTTCTCGGCGCTTCCCGCGCCTCCGCTGGTGCCGTTCACCAGGCGAACTTTCAGGATACCGCCCCGCGGCTGGGAGGAAGCGGGCACCGCCGCGGCGAGCGCCAGAAGGAGGCCGAGGAGAGCCCCGCGCCTCATGAGGCGACCTTCTTCCCGCAACCCATGCAGAAACGGGCCTCCTTGGGAAGCTTCTCTCCACAGCCCTCGCAGGTCGCCTCCGATGCGGCGAAGGCCGCGCCGCAATGGATGCAGAATTTCGCGCTCTGGGGGCTCGACTTGGAACAACTGCCGCAGCGCCTTTCGGCCGGGGCCTCCGCCGGCTTTCGCGCCTTCTTCGACTCGGCCATTCGCGGAGCCAGTGCCTCGAGCTTTTCGAGCACGGCCGCCACCTGGGTCAGGTAGTCGTTTCTCGCCGTCTGGTAGTCGGCCTCCGAGACTTTTCCCGCCTCCTTCTCGAAGTCGAGGTCGGTGAGCGACGCGTAGAGGCGACTCTTCTTCTCCTCGAGGTCCAGGATCTCGCGCTCGGCATCCCCGAGGCCGGCGATACCCCCGGCCCGGGCCTCGGCGAAGACGGGGTACAGGACGAACGCGACCACCGTCGCGCCCAGAGTGGCGAGGAGGGCGACGATCAACTCGAGATTTCCCGCAGCTCTTTTTCGATGCGGGCGCGCTGGGCTTCACTGAGCGGGCTGACGGGCGTCCCCGGCGGCGTCATTTCGACCCCGTTCGCGCCCGGCGCGACCGTCTGTTGCTTCCAGGATCGGAGAACGTGGCGGGTGACGAAGAACCCGACGAATAGCACCGCGAACGGCGCGATCCAGGCCGTCAGGTGGATGCCCGAGGCCGGAGGCGCGGACAGGATCGCGAGGCCATAGCGCTCCTCGAAGACCTTGACGATGCTCTCGGCGCTCTCGCCCTTCTGGATCCTCTCCGCGATCTCCTCCCGGATGGGCTCGGCGGAGTGGCAGTGCTCCATCGCGCAGGTATAGACGGTGGCGCTGCAGCCTCCGCACTGGCACATGAGGGAGGCGCAGGCTTCCCGATACTCCGGAGTCGAGAGTCGCTCCTGGGCCGCGGCCGTCGCCGCCGAGACCGCCAGGGACAGCGCGAGGACGAGATTCCGGAAATCCTCCTTAGGCCACTTCATACTTCTTCTTCGACTCCACGAGAAGGCTTTCCTTCACCGCCTCGACCTTTCGCGCCAGCTTGAGCTCCCGCTTCGCGGGAACCAGGGTTACGACGGTGCCGAGAAAGACCACGATCGCGCCGAGCCAGACCCAGCGCACCAGGGGCTTCACGAAGATCTGGACCGTGGTCTTGTCGTCGTCGGTCACACCGGCGAAGACCATGTACAGGTCCTCCTGGAACGTCGCGTGACGCCGCACCTCCGAGGTGGGCTGCTGACTCGCGAGGTACAGATGCTTTTCGGGCGCGAAGGTGCCGACGGGCTTTCCGTTCTTCGTGACTTCGAGCTTCGCCGAAAGCCATTGGTAGTTCGGGGTTGTGCCCTCATCGAGCCCGAGGAACTTCACCTGATAGCCCCGGATTTCGAGGGACTGGCCCTCCACGAGATCCGCTTTCTTCTCGGTATCGAAGGCCGAGCCCGCGACTCCGATGAAGATCAACACGATGCCGAAGTGCACGACGTAGCCGCCGTAGCGCCGGGTATTGACCAGCGTCAGGTCGAGTAGCGCTCCCGCGTAGCCGCCGCCGCGGTGCACTCGGCGGGTCTTCGCGCCCTTGTGGAACTCCTGCACGATGGTGCCGATGACGAATGCCGAGAGGGCGAAGCAGATCAGCGCGTAGGCGTGGCGCATGCCGAGCGCCGCGAGAATCACTCCCGTCAGAACGCCGGCGACGAGAGGCCAGGTGAAGTTGCGGCGAAGGCTGTCGAGCGATGATTTCCGCCAGGCGAGAAGCGGTCCGATCCCCGTGAGCGCCAGGAGGGTGAGCCCGATGGGGATGTTCACCCGGTTGAACCAGGCGGGGCCCACCATGGCCTTTTCCCCCTGGATGGCCTCCGAGAGAACCGGGTACATCGTGCCCCAGAGGACGGCGAAGCAGGCGACGACGAACAGCAGGTTGTTGTAGAGGAATCCCGACTCGCGGGAGATCATCGAATCGAGCTCGTTATCGGATTTCAGCGCCGGGAGGCGATGAAAGACGAGAGCGGCCGAGGCGCCGGCGGCGAGCGCGATGAAAACCAGGAATATCTTGGCGAAGTCGGATTCGGCGAAAGCATGGACCGACGAGACGACGCCGCTTCGGGTGAGGAACGTGCCGAAAATGCAGAGCAGATAGGTCAGAATGACCAGAGAGACGTTCCACACCTTCAGCATGCCCTTGCGCTCCTGGATCATCACAGAGTGCAGGTAGGCGGTCGAAGTGAGCCAGGGGAGAAGCGCCGCGTTCTCCACCGGGTCCCAAGCCCAGTATCCGCCCCATCCGAGCTCGACGTAAGCCCAACGGCCGCCGAGGAGAAGCCCGGTCCCGAGGAACGCCCAGGACACGAGCGTCCAGCGGCGGGTGGAAGTGATCCATTCGGCGCCGAGCCGCCCGGTGGCGAGGGCGGCGATGCAGAACGCGAAGGGAATGACGAAGCCGACATAGCCCGTATAGAGGATCGGCGGGTGGATCGCCATGATGGGATGCTGCAGGAGCGGGTTCAGTCCGCGGCCGTCCATGGGCGCCCAGGGCTGCGGACCCTGGGCGGTCATCACCCCGAGCTGCTCGAAGGGGTTGCAGACCCAGAAATTCACGTAGGTGAAGAACAGCGCGATCCCTCCCAGGGTCGCGACCACGTAGGGCATGAGCTCGCGGTTCTTGGTGCGGTTGGTGGCGACGACGATTCCGCTGAAGAGCATGAGGAGCCAGGCCCAGAAGAGAAGCGAGCCGTCGTTGCCCGCCCAGAGCGAGGCGACCTTGTAGAAGAACGGAAGGTCGCGGTTGGAGTAGCTCGCGACGTACTCGAAGCGGAAGTCGCTCCGGAGCAGGAGCGCCACCAGGGAAAAGCAGGCGGTGGTCGAGAGGGCGGTACAAGCCAGCAGTGCGCGCTCGGCGCTCTCGGTCAGCCGGCTGTTCTTCTTCCAGACCCCGAGAAGAGAGGCCAGAACCGCATAGGTGGCGAACACGAGGATCGCCATCAGGGCGAAGTTGCCGAGGTGGTTCATGGGGAGGCCTCCTTTCGACTCGGGCCTACTCGAGAGCGGTCTTGCCCTCTGCGTAGGCGGCTTCGTACTTCGAGGCGCATTTCGCTTGCACCAGAGTCGCTTCGAAGCTTCCGTCCGTCTGGAGGGTTCCCTCGGCCACGGCCTGGGCGCGATCCACCAGGGTGTCGGGCAGAGGCGCCTTGCCCACATACCGCACCGAGAGCCCTTCGCCTTCGTAATCGATGTCGAAGGTCACGACTCCCTCGTCCCGCCGGACGATGGTCCCGGGGACGACGTTGCCCGCGACCCGTACGCGGCGCCCCTCGGCGCGAGCGCCCATCGCCTTCAGCTCGGGAACCGTCTGGTAGTAGGCCTTGGTCTCGTCGAAACTGGAGATTGCGAGCGCCATCACCGCTCCGAGGATGATCGCACTCCCGGCCAAGAACTTGAGTTTCTTGCGGCTCATTGGGGGGTATACCTCTCAGGATGGATTATACCGGCGGCTCTTGGCGAGCCGCAAGAACGAGGCCTGCCGCTATCTCGTTCTTCCGCTTTCGTTTGAGCTTTCAGACCGAAACCGCAGCCGGTTCGGTCTCGCTCTCGATGGGTGATTTCGAGGAGGTGAGCTCCACCTTGCAGCAGCGGCGGCACACGGGAAAGATTCCGTGGTGAAGGAGCTTCTGCCGCAGCTCCACGTATCGCGGCGCGTTCCAGATCCTCTCGAGGCTCGTCTCTCTCAAATCGCCGACCTCGACGCGGATGAAGGGGCAGAACTGCACTTTCCCGTCGTAGGTGACGCGCCCCCCGAAGAACGGATAGAAGCAGCGGCCTTCGAGCGGTCGGTCGGGGGTGTAGTAGTCGACCAGGTGAGCGTAGCTTTGTGCCGGCCGCCAGTTGATAGTGATCCCCCTGGAGGCGGCGTAGTCCACGGCCTCGCGGAGGACTTTCGGGACCTCCTCCGGGTCGATCCCCGGATCGTCGGTGACGTGAGTGCTGATGACGGATGGGTCCGTCTCGCCGATGATGGCGAGGGTCTCCGCCACTTCCTTCCTCGTCGCGAACATCAGCTGGTTCAGTCCGATCAGATCCACCTCGAGCTTCTTCGCTTCGTCGACGACCCGTTCGAGGAGGTGAAGGTTCCCCGCGGTCAACGTGGTGTTGATGGAGAGGGGAAGCGCCACGTCTTTCCCGGCGAACGCCGCGCGCAGCATCCGGATGTTCTCCGCGGATTTCAGGAAGGCACCCCTCTGGCCGCGAACCTCATCGTGGAACTCCGGAGGACCGTCGATGGAGACGCTGATGTGCCGCAGGAATCCCGAGGCCACGAGATCGGCGAGAGCTTCCGCGCGGTCCTCCTTGATGATGGTGCCGTTGGTGGTGATGTAGTCGCACCTCATTCCCTTTCGCCGGAAGAGGTCGAAGATCTCGAGGAGGTTCTTGCGCACGAACGGCTCACCGCCGGTGAGGTTGAACGACGGCACCCCGCCATCGCCGAAGATGCGCTCGAGCTCCTCGATCGTGAGCTCCTTCTGCCGCCAGTCCTCGGGGTTCAGGATGTCGGCGACGTAGCAGAAGCTGCAGTGAAGGTTGCAGAGAAGCGTGGGCTCGTAGACCACGAAGTGGGGAAGGCGGTCAGCGACGCCGTCGCCGGCTCGGAGAAATCTGCCGGTGCGCCACTCCCTCCGTGCACGGGTGAAGCGGTTCTTGAGCTTCCGCAGCCCCTTCTTGTACATCGGGTCATTATAGGTCAGCTGCGTGGGCGAGCACCGCGAGGTAGTCCTCCGCCATCGCCTCGGGGCTGGCCTCGCTCTCCGCGTACTTTCGCGCGGCTTCGCCCAGCTCCCGCCTGCGCCGCTCGCTCCGGATCAAATCCATGAGATCGCAGTACAGGCCGTCCTCCTCCCCCTCGAGCGACGAGCGGGCGACGACGGAATCGGGGAGGTCGCGGACGTGGATCTGGTCGGTGACCACCACCGGCTTTCCGCAGGCGAGGAGCCCGAGAAGCGTCGCCGAGGTCTCGCCCGCGGAGGGATAACGGAGGTTGAGGCAGAGATCGGAAGCGAAGGCGTAGAGGCGGAACTCTTCCTCCGGGACCCGGCCCACGAGGCGCACGTTCTCGGCGACGCCGATCTCCCGCGCTTCCCGAAGCGGGTCGTAGTGCGCGACCCGGCCTCCGACCAGCAGGTAAGTCGCGCGGACGCCTCTGGCTTTGAGTCGCGCCAGCGCGCGAATCGCAGACGAGATGCGCTTCTCCGGAGTCACGAGGCCGAAAGAGGAGAGGAGGAGCTCGTCCGTTGCGAGGCCGAGCCGCCGGCGCGCCTCGTCGCGAGGAACGACGGACGGAAGAGGAACGCCCATCCGCACGCGTCTCACGTCGGCGCCGGGACAGCTCGATAGAACCTCGTCCCGGGCGGTCTCGCTGTGGACGAGGGTAAGAAGGCTCCTTCGCACGAGGTGCTCGTAGAGAGGGTAGGCGTACAGAAGACGACCGCCTCCAATGCGAAGCGCGATCTCCGCGACGTCGTCCCCGACCGCGGGATAGGCTTCCCGCGCTTCGGAGCGGTATTCCTCGAGGCGGGCTTTGGCGCGCTCCCGCTTCGTCCAGTCCCCGATGTCCTCGCGATAGGCTCGCACCTCCGGGCTCTCGAGATGGGAGGAGAGCCGCGCATGGTGCAGCACGAGGTCGTGGAGAACGAGAACGCCCGGGTGACGGAAGAGCGTGGGGTAGAGGAAATCATGATGAGGGCTGTTGCCCACCTGGTAGACGAGAACGTGCGGACCTTCCGGCGGGCGGAAGCGCTCCGCTTCTTCGCGCGCCGACAGGGTCTCGATCGCGAGCTCCCGAGCGCTGGTGGAAAGCGCCCGGAGCAGAAGCGCGCTGTAGTCGGCGATGCCCGTCGGTGCCGGTGGAAGCGGCGTCAAGAAGACGATCTGGACGGTGCTCACGAGGGGGCGGTATCCGGCTTTCTCGCTTCGACCCGAAGGATGTCTCCGAGGTCGATCCGAACGGGACGATCGACGACGCCGACCGCGGACGCGAGAGCGCGCGCGAGATGGGCCAGGGGTCCGAGAAACCCCCGGGTGCGGTCGAGCAGGTATCCGATCTTCAGCGTCTTCGCTTCGGTCGACGTCGAAAGCACCTCGAAGCCGGAAGCCCGGAGCATCCGGATGAGACTCTCCGGGGTGAAATAGTGAAGGTGCATCCTCATGAACCAAGGCCATCGGCCGCGAAAGAGCTTTCGCCCGAGGCCGCCGAGATTGATCGTGGTGAAGACGAGTAGACCGCCGGGTCTAAGAAGCTCATGAGCGCGTCTCAGGGCGGCCACCGGATCCTCGAGATGCTCCCAAACGTCCCAGGAAACCACGGTGTCGAAGGGTCCGTCCGCGGGCACGAACTCGTCGAACGTCCCGTTGAAGACCGAGAGACCGCGCGCGCGGGCTGATTCCGCCGCCCACCGCGAGGGCTCGATGCCGACGGCATCCCAGCCGGCCCGCCGCGCCTCATCCAGGAAGAGCCCCACGGAGGAGCCGATCTCCAGAATCTTTCTTTGCCTCGAGAAGCTCGCGAGGCCCAGGCCCTCGATGCGCGCGAGCGCGGCCCGGAAAGCGGCGCGCCGCTCGCCTTCGGAGGCGAAGTACTCGGGGTCCTCCACGTCTCGATAGAGATCTTCGATTTGCCCGAGACCCATGGGAGGTTTCGAGCGGGCGAGCCCGCAGTCGCGGCAGTGATAGATATCGTCGTGAACCGCGAGATAGGGAGAGGTGCAGGCGAGCTCTCCCCGGGCGATGGGCGCGTCCCGGGGGACGTTCGAGGGATAGAGAAGGCGCGTCGGCTCCCCGCACAGGAGACAGGGCGGCGTTTCAGAGACCGAGGGCATTTTCTCGCTCGAGACGCTCCCGCCTCAGGCGATCTCAATCGCGGAGCCCCCGGCGCAAGGCCCCGAGGGTCTCGAAGATGTATCGAAAGGAGCTGGCGACGTCGACGGAGGAGGAGTCTTCGGCGTAGCGTGTCGGAATCGCCACCTCTTCGATGCGGAAGCCCAGGAGGACCGCCTGGATGACCATCTCGGAGTCGAACACGAACTTGTCGGAAAACCCCCGGTACCCGATGAGCTCGAGAAATCGGCGCGAGTAGGCCTTCATCCCGCTGTGGAGCTCGCTGAACGACGTACCCAGAAAAGCGTTCTCGATGCCTGTGGTGAGCTTGTTGCCCAGGTATCGGTAGAGAGGCATGCCTCCGCCCAGAGGGTCGCCCCCATCCTTGAACCGCGAGCCGAAGGCGAAGTCGCAGCGACCCTGCAGTATCGGCTCGATGAGCACGGGCACGCGGTGCGGAGCGTACTGGTAGTCGGGGTGGAGCAGCACCACGATATCCGCTCCCTCGGAGAGAGCCCAGTCGTAGCAGGTCTTCTGGTTTCCGCCGTAGCCGCGATTGACTTCGTGCCGGCGGACCGGAAGCCCGAGGGATCGCGCCACCTCGACGGTGTCGTCGGGGCTCGCGTCGTCGACGACCAGAACCTCGTCGTAAGAGCCTTCGGGGATTTCCCGATAGGTCCTCTCGAGCGTTCTCGCCGCCTTGTAGGCGGGCATGGTGACGATGGTGCGCAAGGCGGGTATGTTAAGACACGCACCGCTCTCGTTCAAACCCCGCCAGTCGAGATAGAATCAGCTCAACCCCGATGACCTGGCGCGTTCCCCTCGTCGATCTCGAATCCCTTCATCGCCCCATCCGCGGGGAGATCCTCGAGGGAATCTCCCGCTGCCTCGATCGCCAGAACTTCATCCTCGGCGAGGAGGTGTCGAAGCTCGAGGAGGGCATCGCCGCTTACTGCGAGGTTCCCTTCGCTCTCGGCATATCCTCGGGCACGGACGCTCTCCTGGTGAGCCTGATGGCCTATGGCATCGGACCCGGGGACGAGGTCGTGACCAGCCCGTTCTCCTTCTTCGCCACCGCGGGAGTGGTCGCGCGGCTGGGAGCGACGCCGGTCTTCGCCGATATCGAGGAGGAGAGCTTCAACCTCGATCCGGCACGCATCGAGGAGACGCTCACCGAACGTTCGAGAGTCATCGTGCCCGTGCACCTCTACGGTCAGTGCGCGGAAATGGCTCCCATCCTGGCGCTCGCGGAGGAGCGGGGACTGGTCGTCGTCGAAGATGCGGCCCAGGCCATCGGCGCCCGCGCCCCGGACGGAAGGCGCGCGGGAAGCATGGGAAGCATCGGGGCCTTCTCCTTCTATCCCAGCAAGAACCTCGGGGCTCTCGGAGACGCCGGGATGGTCACGACGCGGGAAGAGGGGCTCTGGGAAACGTTGAGACGGCTCCGGACGCACGGCGCATCCCGCGACTACCTCCACGAAACCGTCGGAGGGAACTTCCGCATGGATGCACTCCAGGCGGCGGCGCTCTCGGTCAAGCTCCGGTATCTCGACGAGTGGACCCGCAGAAGGCGCGAACGAGCGCGGTGCTACGACGGTCTCTTCGCGGAGAGCGGGCTCACCGAGGACGGTCAGGTCCGGACCCCGAAGGCTCCGTCGGATCACGTCTATCATCAATACGTGATCCGGACGCAGGAGCGCGACTCCCTCCGGGCGCATCTCACGGAGGAGGGGATAGGGACGGCGATTTACTATCCCGTGCCGCTTCACCTCCAGCCCTGCTTCCGCGATCTCGGCTACGCCGAAGGCGACCTGCCCGTGGCCGAGAGCGCGGCCAGGGAGAGCCTCGCCCTTCCCATGTACCCGGGGCTCACGGAAGATCAGCAGGTCATGGTGGTCTCCGCCATCGCCGGCTTCTATCGCCGCGGCTGAAGCTTCCAGATGCGGACGATGGGTCCGCCCCTCTCGACGGCGTCGAGCCCCGCGAAGGGGATGTAGAACGCATCGGAACGGTAGAACACCGGCTCGACAGGGGACCCCCGGTAGGGATCGAACGTGGCGATCGACTCTCCACGCTCTTCGAGGATACGAGAGAGCGACGGATGGACTTTCGAGAAATCGAGCTCCCGGTGATCGTGGGTGACGAGGAACTCGGCGTCCGCGGGGAGCTCGCCCTCGCCGGCGCAATCCCGTTCTTCGACCGCGAAGGCCGGAGGCCTTCTCCGGTCGGCGTTGATCGCGGGAGCTCCATAGCCGCGGCAGACGAGGATGCGTGTCTGGGGCTTGAAGTTCTCGGCGACGAACGAGGCGGCCTGGAGGCGTGTGTCTTCCCGGGCAGCGATTCGATCGAAGGCCGACGAGGCCAGAAGAGGCGGCGCGAGGAGAGCGAGGACGGCGGCGGCGCTCGCGATCGCGCGCATCCGCATCGAAGGGATGCGCTCCAGAAGAGAGAGAACGACGTCCGCGGCGAAGACCAGCAGAAGCGGAAACAGCGGGAGGATGTATCGGGGAAACGTGATGCGAGCCGACGACATGAGCGCGAAGAAGGGAACGGCGAAAGAGAGCAGGACGACGTCCGAGCGCTGCCTCCGGAGGATCGCGCGAGCGAGTCCGAGGGCGGAAAAGAGGTAGAGCGGCCATCCGAGCCCCTGCGGAAGCGTGAGCTTCAGGTGATCCCAGAGCGCGAGGTCTCCCGTGCGGTACAGAAAATCCTCGAGATGGATCATGTCGCGCCGAAACTCGTCGAATCGCAGGAACACGAAAGGCGAGGTGAGGGCGAAGGCCGCCGCCGAGGCCGCGGCCGCGAGGGCGAGCCGGGACCAGGCTTCCCGCCACCGGTAGAAGGCGGCGACCCCGATGGGAATCAGCACGATCCCCACATTGTACTTCGAAGAGATCGCGAGGCCGGCGAGGACGCCGGCGAGAGCGAAGTTGCGCGCCGTCGGGGCCGAAGAGGCTCGACAGGCATAGACGAGCGAAAGGGTGACGAAGAGGGTCGCGAGCACGTCCACCGTGGCGAAGTGCGAGTCGCGCACGTGGATGTGACAAACCGCGAGCGCGAAAGCCGCGAGGAGCGCCGCCCCCCTCCGACCGTAGGCGGCGAGGGAGAGAGTGTAGATCGCGAGGACCGTGGCGACGCCCGCGGCGGCGTTCACCGCGCGGGAGATTCGGTAGTGGAGTCCCGGCCGGGTCACCGCGATATCGAACAAGAAATCCCGGGGCTCCTGGTAGCGTCCGATGAGCTTTCCCGCTGCGTAGTAGGCGTCGAGCGAGAGGGTATCGACGTAGAACGGGAGACCCGGGTAGAAGAAGCTACCCGGGTGCCAGTTTCCCGTCGCGAAAATGTGCTGCGCCCGGCCCACGACGCGATCCTCGTCGGGACGAGCCATCGGAAGGGGAATACCGTAGTCGATACCCCAGAATCGAAGAAGAGAAGCGAGGGCGAGGGCGAAGCCGAGAGCGCCGAAGGTCTCGATCCGAAGTCGGCTCACGGACAATCTTCGGGTCTCTTCCGGGCCTCTACGGTGGCGAGAAACCTCAGTCCCGGGAAGGGCACGAGCGCGTCCGCTACCGACACCAGCCATCCGAGCTTCTGCGGATTGCGGTTCACGGCGCGAAACGCGAAGGGGAGTGTCGCGAAGATCCCGGAGCGCCGCGTCACCTCGAATCCGCTGCTCGCCATGAGCTCGAGGTACTCACCGAGAGGCCGATCGCCCGGATGGCGCTCGACCGCCGAAGTGCGGGTGAGCTTTCCCGAGAACAGGAAGCGGATTCTGGAATGGAGGTGGGCCAGGTTGGGAACGCTCAGGAGAAGTCCGCCCCCGGGCTTCAGCACCCGCGCGATCTCGAAGAGCGCCCTCCGCTGCTCCAGGAGGTCCACGTGCTCGAGAACGTCGAGGCAGAGCGCCTGGTCGAAGACTCCGGATTCGAAGGGAAGCGCGAGCAGGTCGGCTCGCTTCACGCTCGCGGACTCGTAGGCCGCGTCCACTCCCAGGATGTCCCACCCTCGCCCGCGATAGCGTTCGACGAGCGCACCCTCGCCCGCCCCGACGTCGAGGATCCTCGCCGTCTTCGGGATCTTCTCCAGCGCTTCGTCCACCCACCGGAGCTTCCGGACGTAGATCGGAGCGTAGCTCCAATGCGGGTCCAGGTGGCGGTGGTAGTCGCCGCGCTGGGCGTACTCGCCGGTTGCGGTCACGGGGTCAGGCGATCCGCTCGGCGCCGCAGTAGACGTTCATCGAGCTGCCGCGAAGGAAGCCGACGAGCGCCATGCGGGAGCTTTCCGCGAGATCGACCGCGAGGCTCGAGGCCGCCGAGACCGAGGCGACGAAGGGGATCCTCGCCATCAGGGCTTTCTGCACGATCTCGAAGCTCGAGCGCCCGCTCACTACCAGGACCTTCTCCGAGAGCGGAAGGCTGTCCGCGAGAAGCGCCGCTCCCACCACTTTGTCCACGGCGTTGTGGCGGCCGATGTCTTCCCGCAGGAGGAGGAGGTTGCCTTCGCGGTCGAAGAGTCCCGCGGCATGGATGCCGCCGGTCTCGTCGAACCCCGCCTGTCCCGCGCGCATCTTGTCGACGAGGCCATAGAGGAGGGCGGGCGAGACCTTCAAGTCGTCGTCCCGGATCGGCGGCGCCTGCAGCCGCACGGACTCGATGGTGAGCTTTCCGCAGAGGCCGCAGCTCGAGGCGGAGACGAAGTTCCGCTGCCAGCCTCGCTTGGCGAGCGCCGTCCCGTCCGTCGAGACGACCTCGACCACGTTTCCAAAATCGGATTTCCGCGGATCGCGACGGCGGCCGACGGATTCGAGCTCGCGCTTTCCCCTGAGGAGTCCCTCGGTGAAGAGGAACCCGCAGGCCAGCTCCTCGTCGTTTCCCGGGCTCCGCATCACCACGGCGACGCTCTTTCCGTTGAGACGCACCTCGAGCGGCTCCTCGACGGCGATCCGGTCCCGAAGGCGTTCCCTCGAAGAACCCGTCACCCGGTCGACGGAAGTGAATGCGGAACGCTCCTTGCGAGTGGAAACGGAGATGGGAATACCCTCCTGTGCCGCGATTTTAGCAGGAAACAGGCCGCCTCAGAGGCCGCGCGCGACCTCGCCCTCGTGCTCCCGCCTCTCCGCGAGCTCCCGCGCCGAGCCCGGGGGGAACCACAGCGAGACGAAGACGGCGGCGAAGGCGATGACGATCCCCACCAGGAACGTCGAGTGCAGTCCGTCGGCGAGCGCGTTCCGGAGCCACTCGAGGGCATCGGGGGAGATTGCGGCCCGCGTCGTTTCCTGCACGATGGCGTCGGGCCTCGAGGCGAGCTCGATGAGAGCGGGGTCGGACGTCGAGCGGCTCTCGGCGACCACTTGATGGGTGAGGACCGCACCCATCAGCGCCACTCCGACGGTGCCGCCGATGGTGCGAAAGAAAATCGACGCGGAGGTAGCGGTCGCGATGAGCCTTTTCGTGACGGAGTTCTGGACGCCGAGGAGCATGGTGACCATGGTGAAGCCCAACCCCACGCCGAGTACTCCCATCGCGAGCCAGACCTCTCGATAGGACGAGTGGACGCCGAGCCTCGCCAGCCCGACGAAGCCGAGGGTGAAGAAGATGCTCCCCAGGATCACCAGGGGCCGGTAGCCGGCGCGGAGGATGAGCCAGCCGCTCACGACGGAAAGCGTGACCCAGGTGAGCATCAGCGGCGTCAGCGCCAATCCCGCGCGAGTGGCCGAGCCGAAGAGCACCCCCTGGACGAAGAGCGGCACGAAGGAGATCGCCCCGAAGAGACCCATTCCCATGAAGAATCCGAGAACGCTCGACACGCTGAAGACCCGGTTCCGGAAGAGCTCCATGGGGAGGAGAGGCTCTTTCGCCTTCCGCTCGAGGCGGAGGAAGAGGAAGCACGTCAAAGCCGAGCCGAGGAGGAGCAGCGCCACGGAAGCGCTGCGGACGCCGTCGCCAATCTCGATGAGGGCCACGAGGAGAAGAGTCACCGACGCGGAGAGCGATAGAACGCCGCCGATGTCGATGGTGTGCTCGGGCCTTTCGCGCGCAGGCTCGGTCAGCGCGCGATGGATGACGTAGGTCGCGGCGAGCCCGAAGGGAACGTTCACGATGAACACCCAGCGCCAGGAGAGAAGGTCGGTGATGACTCCGCCGGCGAGCGGTCCGACCATGCTGGCGATGCCCCAGACGGAGCTGAAGACGCCCTGGATCCGGGCGCGGTCCTCGAGGGAGTAGATGTCGCTCAGGATGGTCGAGCCCACGGGGAACACCCCGCCGGCGCCGAGCCCCTGCACCGCGCGGGCGAATACCAGGAAGGACATCGACTGCGCGAGACCCGCGAGCACCGAGCCCAGGAGGAAGAGTCCAATGCTCGCCATGTAGTACGGCTTTCGGCCATAGATGTCGGAGAGACGTCCCCAGAGGGGCACGCTCACCGTCGAGGTGAGGAGGTAGACGGAAAAGACCCAGCTATAGATGTTGAGGCCCCCGAGGCTCGCGACCAGGGTGGGCATGGCCGTCGCCACCACCGTCTGCTCGATGGCCGCGAGGAAGATCCCGAGGAGGAGCCCCACCGTCACCCAACTGCGGCGCCTGCGGGAGAGCGGATTTCTGGCGTCGAAGGCGTTGGCGACGGGCGCCTCCGTGACCGCAGCTTCATTCATGTTCGCGAGGAGCTATCTTATCGCAATCGACCCGCTCGATCGGACGCGCTAATCTGGAGCTCCAATCCATGCGCGGACGCTTCGCAATCTACGCCTTCGTTCTGGCGATCTTCGCCGCGAGCGAGATCCTCGGGCGGGTTCTCGGAATCCGCTTCGCCACCGAGACTCTCGGTACTTTCTACCAGTACCTCGACGCCGAGATCCTCAGGGAAGACCTCGCGCAGGGCCTCTACTACCTCCACGCGCAGCCCCCGCTCTTCAACCTCAAGCTCGGGGTCGTGTTGAAGCTCTTTCCAGAGTCGTACCCTTTGGCCTTTTCGATCGTCATGGGAGCCTCTGCGCTCCTGCTCCTTCTTGCCATGGCCTGGCTCATGAAGCGGCTGGGAACTCCCGACTGGCTCGCGGGCGGAATCGTTCTCTTCTTCGCTCTTTCTCCCAACTTCCTCGTCTATCGCAACTGGCTCTTCTACACTCTTCCGATCGCACTGATGCTGGTTGCCGGAGGCGTGGGGCTCCAGCTCTATGTGGACAGCGGCCGCAAGATAGCGCTCGCATCGTTCGTCGCGATGGCGAGCGCGGTGATGCTGACGCGCTCGGTCTTCCACCCGCTTTGGCTCGTCCTGATAATGGCGGCGGTGCTCCCGTTTCTCGCCCGCCGCGAGCGACGGCGGCTCGCCTTCGCTTCCCTCGTGCCTCTCCTCGTCTCAGGTCTCGTGTTCGTGAAGAATCAGCACCTCGTCGGGAGCTTCAGCGCGAGCACCTGGCTCGGTTTGAGTCTCGCAAAGCGATGGCCTCTCTCCGAGGAGGAGATGAAGGAGCTCAAGAATGCGGGAGTGATCCCGCCCCACTGGCATCGGCGGCCGTTTCAGGAGCCCGACGAGCTGAGGGTGCATGGTTTCTTCGAAGACGATGGACCCTCGCACCATCCCGCCCTCGACGCGCCCTACAAGACGAACGGGGAGCCGAACTTCAATCATCGAGACTACGTCGAGATCTCGGACGGCCTCCTCGAGGGAGACCTGCGCCTCATTCGACGCTTTCCCGGGAGATATCTCGAACGAACGGCGACGGCCCTTCTCTTGTTTCTCCAGCCGGGCCCCAACTCGGTGCATTTCCTGGTGGACTACGACTTCGAGCGCGTTCACCGCTACCGTGATTTCCTCACGCGGTATGTTTTTCTGGGAGGCCGCGTCGAGCGTCCGATTCGTATGCTCGACCCGCGCCCGAACCTCCTCGTCGTCATCTTCCCGCTGCTCCTGGGCGTCGGGGCCTGGAGCATCCGACGCGGACCGGCGGAGCACCGCGCGCTCCACGCCTACATGCTGGTCACGGTCCTCTGGGTGACGGCGGTCTGTTGCCTGGTGGAGATTGGCGAGAACGACCGGATGCGGTGGGAGATCGAGCCGTTTCTCGCGATCTGGGGCGCGTGCCTCGTGTCGACCCTTTCAAAACTCAGAGGCTGGAGAGCCCGTTAGAGAGGGGTTGTTCCCGGTTATGGCGGTGCTATTATGTATGTGTATGAAGCGTACCACGATAATGCTTCCCCCGGAGCTGAAAGCCCGGGCCGAGCGACGCGCGTACGAGCTCGGTGTTTCGTTCGGCGAACTGGTGAGGGAAACACTTCAGGGCGCTCTCGAGAGCGGTGAGGAGCGGAGAACCGACGATCCTCTATTCAAAGATGAGGCCGTGTATAAAGGGAATACGCCCAAGGACCTGGCAGAAAGACACGACGAGTACCTCTACGGCGACGAGGGCGGGTAGAGGTTGATCTTCGTCGACACGGGCGCCTTCATCGCCCGCTATCTTCGGCGCGACGAACACCACCGCCCGGCGACCCGCTCTTGGAAAACTCTCGTTCGTCGGGATTGGAAGTGCTTTACCAGCAACTTCGTCCTGGATGAGACGTTCACCTTGCTCGCCCGTCGGAGTTCGTACTCCTTTGCTGCGGCGCGCGCGCGCACTCTTTACGCCTCCAAGGCTCTTCAGATACTCCGCCCCACATTGGAGGATGAGCACCAGGCTCTCTCGCTTTTCGAAAAGTACGCGGATCAAGAAGTCAGTTTCACCGATTGCATCTCCTTCGCCCTCATGAAGAGACAACACATCCGGCGCGCGTTCGCGTTCGACCGCCATTTCAAGGACGCGGGGTTCGAGCTGTGGCCGGCCTGAGCAGGCTCTCCAGAAGCCGCGCCTTGGTCGTTCCGTCGAACGCGAGGCGATGGCCCAGCAGCAACTCCGAAGTCAGGTTCTCGCTCATCACGCTTCCTTCGGGACCGTGTGGAATGTCGGCGTCGATGGCATGAACGGCCTCGTGCGCGAGCACACGTCCTAGAGCGCGCGCGAGCGCGTGGGCTTTTCTGGCGTCGTGAAGCATCTGGTTACCGTCGACCGCGAGGCCGATGATGCGCTCCACCACCGGAACGAAGATGTAAGACCGTGCCCGCGTGCCGCGTTCTTTCGAGGATCGCGCCCATCGCCTCTCCCGGCAGGGTCCAGCCTTCGGCGGAGCGGGGCATGAGGACGATGCGAATGGCGTGGGCGTCCGCTTTCCGAGATCTTCCGGAGAGCCGACGAAGAAGCTCAGCTCGATCCGCGCTTCGGCAAAAGATCGACCGGGCCTCGCTTTCGAGCGCTTTTCGAGCTCCGGCGGACAGTTTGTTCAGGAGGAGCTTGTAGTCGGACCAGAAGAGCTCGATCCGAGGTCTTCCAGCGCTGCATTGGTCTGCGAGAAACCCGCATTTGCCAGCCGAGGATCATCCAAAGAGCGAGTCCAGCGAAGCTGCGCGTCATGTCCCCTCCTGATTCGGAGGGCAGACTAGGAAACGGTCCGGAAGACGTTAAGGAACGGAAGGTGAGTTGAAGGTAAGTTGAGGTGAGGAGTTAACCGGGTGATTTTCTTGGCTTTCCGGCGTATGATTTTGGCCTTCCAGTAATCGGAGTCGGGTCGCGTTTACGGGGAAAATCGGGACGCACCGTCGTCTGCTCGCCAAGATCCGCGGTCATTTGGACCGCGGACTCGCGAGAGCTGTCGGCGATTCGTCACTGGTCTACCGACGTTTTGGGGTGGATGTAGGTGGGAATCGACCAAGGATCCACCACCGTCGAACCGAAAGCCGGGCCACTTAGGCCCCTCTGGAGCGGCGTCGGAACCTGGTCCGCCGTCGACCTCGCGTGCCAGCGCGAGGGAAAGCCGGAGCCGGCCCGCCGGAGGCGGAACCGCGTCGTGGTTCGAACGAAGTGCCACGGACACCAAGGGGCAGCGCTCCGTCTCCTCGAGAGAGAGGGCTTTCTCGAGGGGCTCGACGAAGTTGACGTCGACGGAATAGGTTGGCTCCCGGCCCGGCGAGACTGGACACCAACCCGGCGAACCGCCAGCCGTCACTGGGCGCTGACGGTCGCGGAGATCCGAGAACTACCGGCGGTCGTAGCTTTCTCTCGTCCTTCACTTGGAAGTGCTGGCTGCGCGAGGATCCGAGATCATGAAGCTCGCGCCGGCGAGACGGGGCTCCTCGGTCCCGTACCGCAAAGACCGTTCTTGTCTCCGAGAACAAGGCGCAGCACTTCAACGACTGGCGCGGATCCGCAAAGCGAGGCGGGAGGCATGGCGAGGATTCGAAGCAGCACGCGAGCGGACGCGTCCAGAGGGTCGGGCCATCGAGACTGCCCTCGGTTTGCCGCCCGCTTCCGCGATGGCAACGAGGTCCCCCTCCGATTGGCCGATCTCGAGGATACGCCTTAAGAAGCCCGAGCATATAATTCCGTGTCTTTCAGAAAGCGGCCGATGTGCCGTCATGACGACCGACACTCCGCCTCGGTACCTCTCGTTCGGGGATTTCCGGCTCGATTGCCGCTCGGGGGAGCTCCGGAAGGGTAAGCGGGAGATCCGGCTCCAGCCACAGCCGGCGAAGCTGCTGGTCCTGCTGGCGACTCGCCGGGGGGAGGTCGTCACCCGGGCGGAGATCCAGAAGGCGCTCTGGGGCGAGGACACGTTCGTCGACTTCGAGCACGGCATCAATTTCTCCATCAAACAGATCCGGGACGCTCTCGGCGACGACGCGGACAAACCGCGCTACATCGAGACCGTTCCTCGGGTGGGCTATCGGTTCGTCGCGCGAGCGGAGGCTCTCGCAGCCGACGGAGGTGAAGAGCGTTCGCCCTATCCGGGGCTCAGCAGTTTCTCTTCGAGCGATTCGAAGATTCTTCTTCGGCCGTGAGGGTGAGGTGGAATCGGTGCGGCGAAAGCTCGAGAGCCGCCGGATGCTCGCGCTCATCGGACCTTCGGGGTCGGGGAAGAGCTCGTTTCTGAGGGCGGGACTCCTGCCGTCGCTGCCCGCGGGCTTTCGGGCGGTGCTGTTCACGCCGGGAACCGCGCCGCTGCGGGCGCTCACGCGAGCTCTGGCGCCGGAAGTGTCAGGCGACGCGCGAGGCGGTTCAGGACCTGGCGGAGGACGCGGTCGCCGCCGCGAGCCGGTGGCGGAAAAGCTGCGAGCGAGCTCTCGTGGTGATAGACGCCTTCGAGGAGTTGTTCACATTGAACCCCCCGGAGGTGCAGGCGTCGTTCGCCTCGACCGTCGGCCGTCTCGCCGCGGAAGCGGACGTCCAGGTTCTTCTTTCGATGAGGGACGATTTCCTGTTCCGTTGCCACGACTACGAAGAGCTCGCGCCAGTCTTCTCGGAGCTGACTCCTCTCGGTCCTTTGAAGGGTGCACCGTTACGACGGGCTCTGGAACAGCCGGCACTCTCGTGCGGATACCAATTCGAGACGGAAGAGCTCATCGAGGAGATGCTCCTGGAAGTGGAAGGAGAGAGAGGAGCGCTTCCGCTACTGGCATTCGCGGCCGCGCAGTCTCTGGGAGAAGCGGGATCGTGAGAAAAAGCTCCTCACCCGGGAGGCGTACGAGGAGATCGGCCGGGTGGGAGGAGCTCTGGCGCAGCACGCGGAGGCGACTCTCGAGAGGATCGGGTCTCAAAGAACGTCGGTGGTGCGGGAGCTCTTCCGGAACCTAGTGACGGCGCAAGGGACGAGATCGAGCCGGGAGGTAGAGGAGCTTCTATCGATTTTTCCCAAGGAGGAAGAACGCACGGCAACGGAAGAAGTGTCTGCGGGAGCTCATCGCCGGTCGCGCTTCTGACGACGTACGAGACGTCGGTCGAGATCATCCACGAGTCGCTTCTCTGGCATGGCCTCGTCTGGTGCGTTGGCGAAACGAGGACGACGGGGGCGCGCTTCTCCGAGACCAGTTCCGCCAGGCGGCGTCGCTCTGGCAGGACCGCGGACGTCCGGAGGATCTCCTGTGGACGGGGTCGTCGTTTCGCGAGCTCGAGCTGTGGAAGGAGCGGTACCCGGGCTCGCTCACGACTCTCGAGGAAGACTTCGCGCACGCGATGAACGCGCGCGCCACGCAAGCGCGCCGCCGAAGGCGACTCGCTGTCACCACCGCCATCGTGACGACGACAGCCGTCGCGGCTGTCGCACTCGCTTTGTGGAGGCATGCTGAAACCGCCCGCCGGGCGGCGGCGGCGGAGGCCCGAAGTCGCGAAGCCGCTCAGCTACTTTCTCTCGGGCGGCTCCGGCTCGAGGATCATCCTTCGGCCGCTCTCGCCTACGCGCTAGCGAGCCTCGAGCGCGCCGACAACGAGCCAGCCAGAAGGTTCGCCGTCGAGGCGCTCTGGCAGGGGCCGACGGAGTTCATCTTTGGAACGGAAGGTGCCGCGGGTGCCGTTCGGTTCAGCGGAGACGGCCGCTTCCTGGCGTACGGGTCCCACAAGAGCGCGCGCCTTCAGGGGAGCGAGGGCCAATCGAGTCGGGCCGTGGCGCCTGGCCAAGCGCGCTTTTCCGTGGATTTTAGCGGGGACGACCGTCTCGTGGTGCAAGGGAAAGTGGGGGGGCCGCTGCACACCTTCTCCATGCCGGAAGCGGACGACGAGAGGATTCTTCCCGTAGGGGACATCCCGTTCTGGCGCCTCAGGGGCGATCGGATTCTGACATTCGGACCACCCGATGGTCGTGAGAACCGTGCCGTCGTTTCCTGGCCCGTTTCCGGGGACGCGCCACGTACGATCGGCGCCTGGGATAGCCGAGGTGTCACCCACTTCACGGTGACGGCGGACGGGTCGAGGATCGCGGCGGTGAGCGATGGAAGGTTATCGCTCACGAGCCTCGATCACCTTGCTGATGGGGCGTCGAAGAAGGTCGGCGGGAACGAATCCACGGTATGGGTGAACCGAGGGCGCCCGGAGATCGCCACCGTGGGCCGCGAAGGCCGCGCCATCCGCTTATGGTCGGTTGAAGGTGAAGAGCCCAAGAGAGAGCGTGAGATCGTAGGTTTACCCTCCGAGACGATCGAGGACGTCTTTCTCGACGGCCGCGGCCGTTTCGTGTCGGCGCGAGTCGAGAGCGATCGCCTGGTGCATCGCCTCTGGGATCGCGACGCGGCTCCGGACGCCGAACCCATAGCCTTGCGTGACCGGGACACCGAGGGCTGGATCGTGGGAAGGGACTTCGATCCAACGGGCCGATGGCTCGCGGTGGTACACGACAAGTACGGAAGCCTATGGGCCCTTCAAGAGAAGAGACCGCGCGTCCTCCGAGGCCTGCAGGCGCCCTTTTTCACGGCACTGAACTTCAGTCCGGACAGCCGCTATCTGGTCTCGGGATCCTACGGCGGCGAAGTCTGGCGCTGGGCGCTCGATCCATCCGGCGGTTTGCGGGCACGTCTCTTTTACGACAGGGATCGTTGGCTGGGAGCTTTCACGCCATCATTCGACCTCGAGGGACGATTCGTGGTCGTTTCGGACACCCTTGGGGGGCGGGTGCTTCTCATCCCGCTCGAAGGAGGTGCGGCGCGCGTGATCCACGCCCCCGCCGATTTCGTGGGAAAGGCAGCGCTCAGCAAAGATGGGCGGACCCTCGCGGTCGCGCTGACGAGTTTCACAGTGCCGAATCGAATTCTCGTCCGAGACTTGCAGGCGGGAGTCGAGCGAAAGCTCACCGCCGACGTCGAGGGTGAAAGCTGTGCGCCGGGAAGACCGGAAGCCGGCATGGTCAACGACATGCTCTTTCTCTCCGATGGAAGGCTTCTGACGCTGGGCTTGACCGGCCTACGAGTCTTCGATCTGACGGCGGGAACGAGCGTTCGCCTGCGGCAGTGCCGGCCCGTCGTCAACGTATCGTCAGACGGAGCGCTCCTGGCAGTCGCCCCAGACGAGCGGACTGTCCTCGTCGCGCACACCACCGACGATCCCAGCCGCACGTCGGCACTCGCCACCTTCGACATCGAGACGAAAGCGGAGCGGCCCGTGGTCTCTCACGGAGAGCACGTCACGACGGCGACACTCGACCCCACGGGCCGTTTCATCGTGACCGGGAGTGTGGACGGGCTCGTTCGCGTCGGTCCCTTAAATGAGGAGGAAGAGCCGTACTTGCTCTACGGTCACACCGCTCAGGTCACGGGCGTCGCGATCTCACCCAAGGGGCGATGGATCGCCTCCGCCGCGGAAGACGGAACCATACGGCTGTGGCCAATGCCTGAAGGCCGACCGATGCAGACGCTTGCGTACCCGGAACTACTCGCGAAGATTCGCGCCCTCACCAATCTGCGCGTAGTTCTGGATTCAGGCTCGGCGACAGGCTACAAGGTCGAGCCAGGGCCGTTTCCCGGTTGGGCGAAATTCCCGGAGTGGTGACGACTCCGCATCTCCCGTGAAGGCCAACGCTCCTCTCCCTGTCATAAGATAGAGGCATGTCCGGCGCAAAGACCGCGAGACGGCTCGCAACGTGGGAAGATCTTCTCGCGACTCCCGCGGACGGTCGCAAGTACGAGATCCTCGCGGGCAAGCTCGAGGCGCTTCCAAGCCCGCTTCCCGGCCATCGGTTCACTCAGGGCGTTCTCGTCTCGGAGCTGCATGCGCCGTTCTTCGGTGGCCGCGGGGGCCCGGGCGGTTGGTGGATTCTGATAGAACCTGACGTCTTCCTCGGCGTCAACGACATCGTCTCGCCCGATCTCGTGGGTTGGCGGCGAGAACGCGTGCCGGCGTTCCCGGCGACTCGCCCCATCACCGCGGTCCCCGACTGGATCGCCGAAGTCCTTTCACCGAGCAACGAGCGCCGCGATCGCGTGCACAAGGCCGAGCTCTACTTGACCGCGGGAGTCCCGTTCTACTGGATCGTCGATGTGGGCGAACGAACTCTGGAAGCCTACTGTTCACACCAGGGTGCGTGGGTCCGTCTCGGTGCCTGGACGGACGGCGACACGCCCCGGATCGGTCCTTTCGAGGCGATCGAGCTCCACGTCGGTTCCCTGTTTCCTCCTCCGGACGCGAACTCTTAGCGTAGTCTCCGGCTGGAAGAGTTACCTTACGTGGTGATGGAGCATGATTCCCATCCAGACGGCTGAAGTTGAATGTCGTGTGGCACCCCTTCAGAGTGCGCTCCAACTGTAGACCACGACGGACTTCCGTCGGAGGCTCCGATCTCCGCCGTAGACGAGGGCAGCCGGACCTCCCGGCTCTCCCGAGAGCTGACGCCAGTAGTCGATCCCCGAAAAGAAGTCGGAGGCGATCGTCTGCGCGGATTTGATCTCGATCGGAACGAGATCCCGGGCGGTTTCCATCACCACGTCGATCTCGTGCCCAGGGGAATCTCTCCAGAAGTAGAGTTCTGGCTCCTCGCCGCGGTGGACGAAGTTCTTGAAAAGCTCGGAGAGCACGAAGGTCTCGAAGATCGCTCCCCGGCTGGCATGGTGGCGAAGCTCGTCCGGAGTGCGGATTCTCAACAGATAGCAAAGCAAGCCGCTGTCCAGAAAGTAGAGTTTGGGCGACTTGATCAGCCGTTTGCCGAAGTTCCGATGGTGGGAGCGTAGCTGGGTAACGAGAAAACTCGCCTCCAGAATCGAAAGCCAGCGGCCCGCAGTGGTGTGTGAAACGCCGCAGTCGTTCGCGAGCGACGTCAGGTTCAGCAGCTGTGCGTTTCGTCCAGCGCACAAGCGAACGAACCTCCCGAAAGCCGCGAGGTCGCCCACGTTGAGCATCTCGCGCAAATCGCGTTCCACGTACGTTCGGTAGTAATCCGCGTACCACCTGCCCGGGGGGACGTTCTTGTCGTGAATGCGCGGATAGAAGCCGCGGAAGAGCGTCTCCATGAGATCGAGATCGAGATCGCGTCCTCTCTCCAGCTCGCGTCCAACCATCGAGAGTGCCAGAGGCCTGCGTCCAGCGAGCTCGCTCAAGGATAGAGGAAACAGATGAAGGACCGCGGTTCGTCCGGCCAGAGACTGGCTGATCGACCGGAGCAGCAAGAAGTTCTGGGAGCCGCTCAGTATGAAACGGCCCGGAGCGGCGTTCTCATCCACCCTGACCTGGAGGTAAGAGAAGAGCTCGGGTGCGCGCTGCGCCTCGTCGAGGACTGCGGGCCCTTGGAACTGGGCAAGAAAGCCCCGGGGATCCTCCAGAGCGAAAGCGCGCGCGTCCGGCTCTTCGAGCGAGGTGTAGGCGTGCTTCGGGAACGTGGCGCGTACCAGCGTCGTCTTCCCTGACTGGCGGGGACCGGTGAGCGTGATTATCGGATACTGTTGGGCCGCCCGCCTCAGCGTTTTCGAGAGGTTTCTCGTGAACATGTAGATTGAATATCAAATGTTCAATTTACATGATACCGGATCAAGGGTCAATCCCCCTTTGAGCGGTGAAACGACGCTTTCCTCCTTTCCAGATCGGGAGACCGGCCGACCTAACTCGCTCGAGCGGGACCCCTATTCGAGAAGCCACTTCCAAACGGGAACGATGCGAATCCGCCCCTCTGTCCCTTCCTCGAGCCATGTCACGACGGTGCCGGTCCTGACGCGAAGCTCCTTCATCGCCTGCGAGAGAGCGCCGAGCTCACGCGCTCGTGTGTCGGGGTGTTCCAGCGTCCACGACACCTGGATCAGTTCGCGACCGCCGCGTGAGCCGCGTGAGGAAGAGTCGATGACGAAGTCGACTTCTTGCCCCGTGCTCGTTAGCAGGTACGTGATTTGCGCCGCGCGGCGTCGAAGGTGCATGTACGCGAGGTTCTCGAGAAGCGCACCCCGGTCCATGGTGGCACGAATGGACATCGCGGAGAGGAGGCCGGTGTCCACCGAATAGAGCTTCTGTGGATTCACCCGTCGTACGGCTTCGGAGTCGGAGTGGATGGGAACGGCATAGACGAGATACGCGTCCCGCAGATGGTCAAGGTACAGGTAGAGATCGTTCTTGGTGCAGGAGACGCCCTGGCTCCGGAGGGAGCTGTAGAACTTGTTCACGCTGAATCGCGTTGCCGGCGCCGCCATCAGGTGACGAATCATTGCTCTCAAGGCGCCGGTGTTCGCGATGGAGTGCCGCTCGACGACATCCCTCAATAGCACGACGTCCACGTAGCTCTGAAGCACCTCTCGGGACAGCTCTCGATCGAGGCTCAGAACTTCCGGGAACCCTCCCTGCGTCAGGTAGCGCCCCGCCATGCTCTGGATCTCGGCACGCACGCGAGCACCGAAGCGAGCCGTCGAGCCGGGCTCGAGGTCGTGAAAGCGAAGGAACTCGCGAAAGCTGAACGGGAATATCTCCGTCGTCAGCGACCGGCCTCGAAGGCTCGTGGCGATCTCGGCGCTCAGGAGCTTCGAGGACGATCCGGTGACCCACACTTCGAGATCTTCGGTATCGAGCACGCGCCGCACGAACTTGTCCCAGCCTTCGATGCCCTGGACCTCGTCCAGAAAGAGGAAGCACCGTTCATTCTTGAACCGCGGAAACTTCCGGTAGTAGGTGTCGAGAATGGATGCGAAGTCTTTCGCTCGGAAAGGAAGAAGGCGCTCGTCCTCGAAGTTGAAGTAGAGAAGCTTCTCCTTGGGCACCGCATTCTTCAGCAGATCTTCCATGCGCTGGTAGCAGAACCAGGTCTTCCCCGCGCGGCGCATCCCCACGACGGCCGTGGCTTTCCCCTCGACCCGGGGCGCTTGGCCGTCACGCGGCACCCCTTTGGGAATGGGACGCTCGTGAAAGTCGTCGATGAACTGCTCTATCGTCTCGATCACGCCGTGATTATATCTCTTTTTGAGAGATAAAATCAGCAGAAAGCATCTCCAGTCTAGAGTAAATCCAGCTTCAGCTCTTCCGGGGGGGCTGGAACGGTCTGAGCTCCACTCGGCTCGCGAGCGCTCTCCGGTCC
Organism: uncultured Acidobacteriota bacterium; assembly: GCA_963716925.1. Lineage (GTDB taxonomy): Bacteria > Acidobacteriota > Vicinamibacteria > Marinacidobacterales > SMYC01 > DAISKN01. The sequence goes on from CAVQUX010000010.1 coordinate 1,379,878, forward strand.
TGGGCGAGGATGTCGAGCACGACCTCGGCGACGTCGCCCGCGGTCAGCCTCCAGGCCTCCTCCCGCGAGGGAGTCCGCCCCGAGAACTCCGTCGCCACGCTTCCCGGCATGACGTAAGCGACCTTGATGTTCTGGTAGCGGAGGTCGAGCATCATCGCCTCGCTCAGGCCCTCGAGTCCGAATTTCGACGCGTTGTACGCGGCGCCGCCGGCGAAAGCGTTCTTTCCCGCGAGCGAGCTGATATTGATGATGTCGCCGCCGCCCCGTTTCAAGAGATGCGGGATCGCGGCGCGCGAGCAATAGAAGACCCCGGTGAGGTTGGTCTCGATCACGCGATCCCAGTCCTCGGGCGACATCTCGGAGACGGGGGCGAAGAGTCCGATGCCGGCGTTGTTAACGAGGATATCGAGCCCGCCGGCTTCCGCCGCTGCGAAGGCCATCAGTGCCTCCACTTCGTCGTAGCGGCGCACGTCGCAGGCCGAGCCCAGGGCCCGATGACCCGACGCCGACAGCTCTTCGACGACGCGGGCGACGTCCGCTTCGCGCGTTCCCGATACCACCACGGTCGCTCCGGCCTTCGCCATTTCCTCCGCGATCGCGCGTCCGATGCCCCGGGTCGAGCCCGTGACGAGTCCGACTTTTCCTCGAAGATCCACTTTCGTCATCATTTTCCCACCTTGACGAAGAAACGAGCCAGACGATAGCCTAGGGCAAACGGAGATAAATTTGACCGAAAAAACCGAAACCCATGTCGAGCCTCAGAAAGCACAGACCTCCAGGCATCTCGCCGTCAAGACCTGGTCGGTCGTGGCCCGGTTCCTCCATGAGGGCACGGGGATCATCGCCATCCACAAGGCCTGGGATTCGCAGTTGCGTGATTTCCTGCTCCTCCCCTGGTACTCGGGGCAGGACCCGGATGCGATCAAGCCCGCGGTCTGGATGGCCTGGCGGCACGAGTTGAAGGCTCCGCTCGGCGGCCACTCCTACGTCCGCGACTGCGCCCGGGTGGTGGATGCGCTCCCCATCCAGTCGCCCGGCGCCCTCAATCTCTTCGACACCGAGCACGCCTTGACCCTCGTGGAAGCGCAGCGCCGCTACGAGGCGGGAAAGCCGGGGCTCGTAGCCCTCGTTCTGCGGGTGTACCATCTGACGCGAAGCCACAAGTACTACAACATCGCCGCTCTCGAGAGCGAAGGGGAATTCATTCCCGTTCCCTTCGACGTCGAGCTCGACGATCTCACCCCCGCGGTCGAGGACGGGGATTTCGAAAGGCGCCGCGGCCGGATCCTGAAAAGCCTGGGCAGAGGCTAGCTCGCCGTCTCGAGCACCCGCTCGTCGAGCCACTGGAGAAACCCCTCCCGGGTGCGGGATCTCTCATGGTACGCGTGAAAGATCTCGTGGTCCCGGCCGTAGTACCCCTCGCACGGCGACGGTCGGCATCCGCCCGGATGGTGGACCACCGCGGAGACGAGGAACCCAGGAATCAGGGTGCGGTTGGGATCCGCCCGGATCGCTTCCTCCGCTACGATCTCTTCCGCCATCACGATGACCTTGCGGGAAGCCCGAGCGGCTTCGCGTATCACGCCGAGGTTCCCGCGAACGTGGGCGTTTCCCTCGGCGTCGGCCTTCTGCACCGGCAGGATGGCGACGTCCGGCGCGAGCGCTTCGACGGCGACGAGCTTCTGCCCGGTGAAGGGACAGAGGATCTCCTTGAGGTGCGGGTTTCGCGCGAGGAGGTCGGTGCCCAGGGTGGAGCGCGTCGGGAGGTAGGGGACTCCCGTCGCCGCGGCCTGGAGTGCGAGTGCGATCGTCAGGTTGGAATGGTCGGTGACCTCGAGTTCGCTGCGGGAGCTCTCCTCGACCGCTCTCCGGAAGTTGTAGCCGGAACCGGCGGAGACGTTTCCGATCCAGGCGGCGACGACCGCCCGCGCGCATCCGGCTCCGATGAGCACGTCGAAGAGCATGTCCGAAATCGGAGCGACGAGCGTCAGGTCGCGGCGATTCTGCCGGACGAGCTCGTACCCCGCGGCGAAGGGGACGAGCGCTTCGAGCCCCGCCCCCAGGACGACCGAGCTTCCATCGGGGACGTGGCGCGATATCGCCTCGCGCAGCGGGACCAGCTTCGACAAGCCTACCTACCCTTCCAGATGGGCTTGCGTTTCTCGAGAAAGGCCTCGAGTCCCTCGCGCATGTCCTCGGTCGAGGCGAGATCCTCGCGGTAGAGCGTCTCGATCTCCGGGAGCGATTCGAGGGCCCGCGCGGTCGAGCTCCGGAGGGACTTCTTCGCGAGACGAAGCACCGCCGGGCTCTTCGAGGCAAGTTTCGCGACGAGCTCGCTCACCGCGGCGTCGAGGTCGCCCCTCGGGACCACTCTGCTCACGAGGCCCATGGATCTCGCCTCTTCCGCGGTGAGACGCTCTCCGAGGAGAACCAGCTCGTTCGCCCGCTTCGCTCCGAACATCGACGGGTAGAGCGCGGCGCCGAGGGGAGGAAAGCATCCGAGATCGATCTCCGGCTGGCCGAACGAAGCTCCTTCGGTCGCGATCACGAAGTCGCAGCAGGCGGTGAGCTCCATCCCCCCTCCGAGCGCCGCGGCCTTCACCGCGGCCACGGTAACGGCTTCCGCTTCGATCAGGCTCCGGCAGAGACGATGGAAGGAGTCGATCATGTCGTCGAGCCGGTCCGGGAAATGATCGCGCACATCGACCCCGGCGGAGAACGCTTTCTCTCCCTCGGCCGCTAGCACCAGGACGATGACGTCGTCTCGCGCCGCGATGGAGTCGAGCGCGCGCTGCATCGCTTCGATCCCCTCGAGATCCAGCACGTGAAGCGGCGGCCCGTTCAGAGTGAGAGTCGCTCTCGGCGGCGTCAGCTCCAGACGGAAGCTCATGCTCCCCCTTGCTTCCCCAGCCAGAACCGCTCGGGATCGAACGAGCGCAGCAGGAAGAGCTCCTCCTCCGTCGGGAGCGGCGTAGGATGGCAGTCCCCGCTCACCCTGAGGGGCCAGCCGGTTTGCCCCACGACCTCCTCCGGCGAGGAAGACGGCGAGAGAGCGTGGAACGAGCGCAGCCTCGCCTCCTTCGACTCCGGATCGAACTCGAGAACTCCGCGATCGGTGATGACCGCCGTCGGTCCTCCACCGGGGAGGCCCGAACGCTTTCGCCAATCCCCCCCGTCGCCGTGACCGGGAGACGTCACGTACGAGACCCTCTCGACGAGCCGGTGCTTCGCGTGATTGAGGAGCACGACGAGGCGCGTGGCCAGGGACGCGATGTCGGAAGCGCCTCCGCTCCCGGGAAGGCGGACCGAGGCGACGCGCGTGGTGTTGAGGTTTCCGAACCGATCGACTTCGGCCGCGCCCACGAAGCCGAGTCCCACCCGGCCCGATTGGAGGAAGCCCATCACGTCCAGAAGCTCCGTCGCCGAGGTCGCGCCCTTCAGGTTGGCCGGGTCGCTCATGGTGTAGAGCGTCTCCGATGCCGCCTCGGCCCGCACCAGACCGTTCTCGTAGAGCCCCACTGCCCGCCTGGCATGCGTCGCCTGGGCGAGGCGGAAGGCGATGAGCGGAAGCCGCATCCCCACGAAGACTACTTCCGAGTCCCGGATTTCCCGGGACGCGGAATGGACCATCATCTCCGAGGGCGTCGGCCGGTCTTTCGCTCGCACTACCATGGCGGTCGAGGTTGAATGTAGAATAACCAATTGGTCACCGAGGGAGGAAGAAAAGGCTCATGGCGCGCGAAACGCTGACCGTCACCGACAACCGAACCGGCAAAACCTACGAGCTCCCGATTGAGGACGGGGCCATTCGCGCGAAGGATCTCCGCCAGATCCGGGTGGACGAAGAGGATTACGGCCTCAAGAGCTACGATCCGGCCTTTCTGAACACCGCCGCCTGCAAGAGCCGGATCACCTTCATCGACGGCGAGAAGGGAATTCTCCGATACCGGGGCTACCCCATCGAGCAGCTCGCGGAGAAATCGAACTACCTCGAGGTCGCCTACCTCATCCTCTACGGCGAGCTTCCCACGAAAAAGCAGTACGAGGATTGGGTCCACAACATCACCCACCACACCATCCTCCACGAGTACGTGAAGAAGCTCCTCGACGGGTTTCGCTACGACGCCCATCCCATGGGTATGCTCATCGGGGTCGTGGGGGCGCTCTCCACCTTCTATCCGGACGCCAAGAAAGTCCTCGACCCGGCGTCGCGGAGACTGCAGACGTACCGGCTCATCGCCAAGATGCCGACCCTCGCCGCGTTCTCCTACCGGCACAGCATCGGGATGCGCTACACCTATCCCGACAACGACCTCTCCTATACCGGCAACTTCTTGAACATGACGTTCGCCATGACTCACAAGTACCGGCCGAATCCGGTGCTGGAGCGGGCGCTCGAGGTACTCTTCATCCTCCACGCCGACCACGAGCAGAACTGCTCCACCAGCGCCATGAGAGGGGTCGGAAGCTCTCAGTCCGATCCCTATTCGGCGACGGCCGCCGCGGCCGCGGCGCTCTACGGACCGCTCCATGGAGGCGCGAACGAGGCCGTGCTCCGGATGCTCAACGAGATCGGGAGCAAGGAGAAGGTCCCCGAGTTCATCAAGAAGGTGAAGGAGGGAGAGGGACGGCTCATGGGCTTCGGCCACCGGGTCTACAAGAGCTATGACCCGAGGGCCAAGATCATCAAGCAGACGGCCCACGAGGTCTTCCAGGTGACGGGCAAGAACCCTCTCATCGACATCGCCGTGGAGCTCGAGCGCATCGCGCTTCAGGAAGACTACTTCGTGTCGCGGAAGCTCTACCCCAACGTCGACTTCTACTCCGGGATCATCTACGAGGCCATGGGTTTTCCGATGAGCATGTTTCCGGTGCTCTTCGCCATCCCCCGGACTTCGGGCTGGATCGCGCAATGGGAGGAGATGCTCATGGATTCCGAGCAGAAGATCGCCCGGCCCCAGCAGCTCTATCTTGGAGCCGACACCCGCGACTTCGTCCCCATGGAGAAGCGCGGCTAGCTCTCACTCGACGAGGGTCGCCCGCAGGATGTGGTCCAGGCGGGGGAAATTCTCGTCGAGGTAGGCGTTTCCTTTCTCGAAGAGCGGAGCCTGCTTTCCCGCGCGGATGCCGCCGCCCGACGTCTCGCCGTAGTCGCTGTACAGCGAGTCGATCACGTCCATCCCCGAAGCCACCCGGCCGAACGGCACGAAGGGCTCCCGGTCGTGGGTCTCCGAGTTGTCGCGGAGGTTGAAGAAGACCTGCGTCGTGCGCCCGTTGGGAACGGCGAAGGCGTAGGCGATGGTGCCGCGCTCGTTCGATTGCACGAAGGGATCGTCTTCGATCGGGCGGTCGCGCCAGATCGTCGAGATCCGCGGGTCGCCGTGGATCCCGAACTGCGCCCAGCGGCCGGCGACGACACGATGGAAGCGAACCCCGTCGTAGTATCCGTGCCGAACGAGGTTGTAGAAACGGTCGGCGCCGCGGGGCGCCCAATCACGGCGGACGTCGATCTCGATTCGGCCCTTGGTGGTCTCGAGAAGTACTCGGAATGACGCGGGCGCCTCTTTCCTCATCTCGGGAGAGTCGGGATGTAGAAGGGGCGAATCGCCCTGGGCGAGCGCGAGGAGAAGCGCCGCGGCGGCTACTGCTTTAGCGTGATCCACAGAAATTCGATCGGCGTATCGCCGGTGTTGCCGGACTCGTGATCCTGGCTCAAGGTGACTTTCTCCATCCAGCCGACGGATCCATCCTTCGCGATCGAGGTCTCCTTCTTGTCGCCGTAGCGCATCGTCCACTCGCCGCCCTTGAGGTGCACGTAGAGCTGATTTCCCGAGTGCGTATGGACGCCTTCCCACTGGCCCGGCTGGACCACGTACTTCTGGACCACGACGCGGTCGTTCTCGAAGACGACCTCTCCCGGGATGTTCGGATAATTCTGATGGAAGCTCTGCTGAGTCGCGATGGGGGTCGAGGCCACGAGCACGAGGCACGCGAGCACGAGCGCGATCCGGGGAATCGTTTTCATGGGTTCTCCTCTCGAACGCGAATCTATGGCCAAGTGATGCGCGAAGTCCAGCGGCGCGTATCTACCTGGTAGCTATTACACCCACGCGGCGCGGCCGGGCGTCCAATCCCAGCCCCTGGAACGAGATACGACGGGCATACCCTGGAACGCGGTTTGCTTTCGATTTCGACGTGAGTCGATGGACGCTGGCAGCGAGCCTCCTCGTCGCGTTTTCGTGCCGAGGGCCGGGGGCGGACGTGATCCTTCCTGTCGGGACCGAGATCAAGATCCGCCTCGAGCAGGACCTGAGGACCGATTCCAGCCTTCGCGGCGAGAGGTTCGAGGCCACACTCGCGGCGCCGCTCTCCGCGGAAGGGAAGCTTCTTGCCCGCGCGGGAGCGCCCGTCTGGGGAGAGCTCACCGAGGTCGACCAGGGAAGAGCCCGGCTCACGATGACGCTGAGATCCGTCGAGGTGAACGGACGAAGTCATTTCCTCGAAGCCGCCCCTTTGACCGTCCAGGCCGCCGGTATCGGGCCGGGCGCGGTCTTTCGTCTGCCGCTGGCGAAGCCGCTCGAGCTCCCGCCGCAGCCAGCGGAGTGAAGAGTCAGGGAGCAGTCCATACGAGAGGGAATCGCTCGCTATCGAGGGGGGCTCCGTCGGGGAGTCCCGGATCCTCGGTCGGGATCGCGACCTCTCCCTTGCGTCGCCGGTAGCGGGCGTCGTCTCCCGTCCACCGGGTCGCGAGCGCGCGCCGGCGATTGGCGCTCGAGTTTCCCGGCGATCCATGAACGATCATCGCCTGGAACACCAGCACGTCTCCGGGCTCCATGGCGAAGCTGGTGATGCGGTGCCGGTGTCGCTCTGCGTCGATGTCGGGCAGAGGCGGAAGGCCGGTTCCCTCGTAGAGCGTACCGTCCTTGAAGTGATACGGGCTGAACTCCGGCCAGCGGTGGCTGCCGCAGACGTATTCGACGCCGACTTCTTCGGAGACGGGATCCAGCGGAAGCCACAGGGAGCAGACCTGGTAACCGCTCACCGCCCAGTAGGGCTGATCCTGATGCCACGGCGTTCGCTCGCGGGTCCCCGGTTCCTTCACCAGCAGCTGGTCATAGAAGAAATTCACCCGGGTCGCGCCCATGACGGTGCCCGCGATCTCCGCGGCGGGCGACTCGAGAGCGAACCGGCGGAACCTGGGAAGCCGCTCCGCGAGCTCCAGGTCGCCGAAGAATCGGCCTCCCGCGCGCGCGTACTCCTCCGCGTTCGGCCCCGGCGAGGCCATCGCCTCCTCGACCGCCTCGGCGAGGAACGAAAGCCACTCGCGCGGAAACAAATCTCTCAGGCAGGTGACCCCGTCGCGATCGTAGGCTTCCCGCTCCTCCGAGGTGATGGGTCTCGATGGTGTCGATGGAAGCACGGCTTTGACTCGATGAGGACGGATGCTACCATGCGTCAGCTCGCCGCATGAGACTCGGCATCGCGCTCTTCGCCCTCCTCGCCGTCTCGTCCGTAATCGCGAAGACAATCCTTTCCGGCCTGGGCCACAACTTCGACCTGGAATCCTGGGCGCTGTTCTCCGATCTCATCCGCAACGGCAAGAACGTCTACGCCGAGACCTACCGGAACCCGTACGGTCCGATCTGGGCCTACGTCTGCGCCGGCGCCGGGTACGTTCAGGCTCGGGTCTTCGACTCGGAGAGCCTGGTGGGCTTCCATCGCCTGCTGGCGTTGTTCCTCTCCCTGGTGGACGTCGCCATCGCGGCGTTGCTCGCGCGCCGCTACTCTCTCGCCGTGGGCGCGCTCTTTCTTCTGCGCGTGGTAAGGAAGCTCGAGGCGGGCGCGCTTCTTCGTGAGCCGTCCCACGAACTCCTTCATCCTCACGATGCCGTCGGGAACGAGGACGGCCGCCGCGAGGAGCTTCAAGGCCGCCGTGGGTTAGCAGAATGGTAAACTCGCGGCGAGAGAAGGCGATGAGGTGGACGGTTTTTTTCGCTTGCCTCCTGTCTGCGTCCTCGTGTGAACGCGAGATCGAACTCGTCGAGTCCTCCGCGGAGAGCGTCGTTCTCCACGGGGAATCCCGGCGATCGATTGCGGCCCGGATTCCCTCGGAGCTCTCGTTTCCGGTGGAGCTTCCTCGCAACGCGGAGCTGTCCTTCTCCGCCGCGTTGCTGACGGAACGACGCGTCCCCCGGGCGCGCGTGGATTTTCGCGTCGAGCTCTCGGCCGACGGTAGAGACGTCGAGGTCTACCGGCGGGAGGTGCGCGCGGGAGAAGAGAACCAGTGGCTCGACGCCCGGGTCAATCTCTGGCGCATGGAGCGGAAAGTCCGTGACCTTGTCGTTTTCGACCGAGCCCTCCTCCGGGTCTTCTGCTCGTGCCCTGGCTCTCCCGCGTGCGGCCGGCCTGGGGCGACCCCCGAATTCGAGCCCGCCGAACGGAGCCGCTCGGTCCGAACGAGCGTCCTTCGTTCGTCGTGGTCCTCGTCGATACCCTTCGGGCGGACTATCTGGGCGCCTACGGTTTCGACGGGCGCCATTTCTCCGAACCTGGACCGGTTGGCCGCCGAGTCCCTGCTGTTCGAGAGCTGCTTCGCGAACGCGCCCTGGACGAAGCCCTCCATCGCCACTCTCTTCACCTCCCTCCCTCCCGGCGGTGCACGGCGTGACGGGCTATGGGGAAGCCGAGGTGGTCCGGAGAGGGTGACTCTGGACGCAAGTGCTGCCCGACGAGGCCGAGACGATTGCCGAGCGATTCCAGGTCGCCGGCTACCGGACGGCGGCGTTCGTCGCGAACCCGTTCATCTCGCCCCGCTACGGGTTCTCTCAGGGATTCGGCTCTTCGAGCGGAAGGACGAAAACCGCGTCGCTTCTCGCCTCGGCCCGACAATGGCTCACGGAGAACGCATCCGACTCGCGATGCGCCCTTCTTTCTCTATCTGCACGTCATGGACGTCCATGGGCCTTACGACGGCTCCGCGGGAAGACTTCGAGACGGTCCTGCGACAGATGGACGCGAGCGAGACGCGAACGCTCACCGAGGAGGAGTACGCTGCGGATTCCCGAGTACCTGCGGCAAACCGAGTGGGCCTCCGAGGAAGAGCGCTATCGCCTGACGTCCTGGCGGGCCAAGTACGGCGCCGGAGTCCACGCTTTCGACCGCGCCATCGGTCCGTTTCTCGACGAGCTCCGCGCGAGCGGCGTCCTCGACCGCGCGTACGTCGTGCTCACGTCGGATCACGGCGAGGAGCTGATGGAGCACGAAGGCTGGAACCATGGGAACAATCTGTACGAGCAACAGCTCCACGTGCCGTTGATGATAAGGAAGCCGCTCGCGGAGGACGCGGGCCGCCGAATCGACCGCTCTCGTGAGCCTCGTCGATCTGTCTGCCCACGCTCCTGGAAGCTCGCAGGAATCGAAGCATCCTCCAGCGATCCTGGGCCGCGACTTCTCCGACCCTTCTTCGAGGCGGGAAGCGATGGCGGGAACGTCGCGGTTTTCGCCGAGGCGGTGAACGGAACGACCGCGGGTTCGAGCGTGCGCACGCTCTCTCACAAGCTGATCTGGGACGACGAGCGCGGTGAGGTCGAGCTCTACGACCTGGTCGCCGATCCGGGAGAGTGCCGCGATCTCAGCAAGGAAGACGAACCGTCCCTGGCAGAGATGAAGACCCGCCTTCGGGAGCAACTCGAGAGAAACGAAGCGCGGGGAGCGCTCGCACGGGAGGCGGTACCGATGGAGGACGAGCTTCGCGATCGACTGAAAGCCCTGGGGTACGTACATCCTCCATGAACGCGAACAGCCCCGGTTCCGTCGCACGGCTCCGCTTCGTCGAGCCCTCGACCAGCTTCCGCAGCGCCTACGCGTACGACAACGTGCTCTATCTCGTCGCCGGAGAGGTCATCGAGGCCATGGGCGAAACGAGCTGGGAGAGCTTCGTCGAGGGTCGAATCCTCGATCACGTGGGGATGACCGATTCGAACGTCCGCAACTCCGAATCCACCCGGGGCTCGAACGCGGCGATGCCCCACGCGCGGGTGGAGGGGCGCGTCCGGCGCCTGCAGCCATTCGCGAGCGACAACACCAACCCCGCGGGCGGCATCAACTCGAGCGCGGCCGACATGGCGAAGTGGATGCGGGTGCTCCTGCGGGAAGGAGCGCTCGAAGGCGGCTCCCGCCTCTATTCGGAGGAGACGGCGCGGGAGCTCATGACGCTGGTCACGCCGATACCCATCCCGGAGCCGGAGCCCGAGCTGCGCTTCGCAGCGAATGAGCTTCCGCGGATACGGCCTCGGCCTCAACCTGCACGACTATCGCGGACGGAAGGTCGTGAACCACACCGGCGGTCTTCCCGGGCTCTTCTCGAAGCTCACGCTCCTGCCCGAGCTCGAGCTCGGCGTCGTCGTGCTCACGAACCAGGAGTCCGGCGACGCCTTCAACGCCATCACCTACCACGTCCTCGATCACTACCTGGGCGGCCCGACGACGGATTGGGTTTCGGCCTATCGGAAGGTACAACTCCGCCGTGACGAGAAGACCGCGGAAGCCGAGACGAAGACCTCGGCATCCCGGGATGCCGCGTCCCGCCCGTCGCTTCCTCTCGCCGGCTACGCCGGAGCCTACGAGGACCGGTGGTACGGCGCAATCGAGGTCGCGCTCGAAGGGGAGCGGCTCGTCCTTCGTTTCACCCGCACTCCGTCGCTCGTGGGCGACCTGGAGCATTGGCAGCACGACACGTTCGTCGCGCGGTGGCGTGATCGCGAGCTTCGCGCGGACGCGTTCCTCACCTTCGCCCTCGACCCCGACGGCAAGGTGGAGCGGGCGAAGTCGGGCCGTACCTCCCTCGACCCACTTCGGCTTCGACTGCCGCGATCTGGCTTCTGAGACCCGTACGGCAGGAACGATGATGCTTGTCCTTCTGGCGGCGCTTCAAATTCAGCTCGGCTCGATCCAGGGTGAGGTGGTGGACCCATCGGGCGGCACGATCCGCGGGGCCCGGGTCGTCCTCGTCGACGGCGATCGAGAGAGAGGGATCGAGAGCGACGAGGCCGGCCGCTTCCGCTTCCATGACCTGCCTTACGGTCGTTATCTCCTCCGGATCGATGCGGCCGGCTTCCGGACGCACGAAGAGGAGCTCGAGGTTCGGTCGAACCTGGCGCGAGAGGTGGTCGTTTCGCTCGCGCTCTCTGGGACCGAAGTCGCTCTCACGGTGCGGGCGGAGGAACGTCCGGAGGCGAGCGTCTCCATTCGTCTCGAAGAGGCGGAAGTGGAGAGGTTTCCTGGCGCCTCGGCCGGCGGAAAGCTGCAGCAGCTCGTCGCTGCCGCCCCCGGATGGGCGACGGAGGACAACGGACTCCTCCACAACCGGGGGGTGGACGACGGTTTTCTCTACGTGGTCGGCGGAATCCCCTGGTTCGATCGCATCGATGCCTTCTTCGCCGCGGCGACCGATATCGAGGCGTTCCAGTCGCTCGAGATCCTGGACGGCCACGTACCCGTGGAGTATGGAAGCGCTTCGGGTGGAGTCATCAACGTGGTCCCCCGATCGGGCCTCGCCCGGAGCTGGACGGGAACGGCTTCGACCGGGCTCGGCAGCATGAAAAGCGGCGACGTCGCTGTCACCGCGGGCGGGCGGGTCTCCGACGACGCGGGACTGTTCTTCGCGGGCTCCTACAGGGGGTCAGGGGAGCGCTACCTGGACCCGGTCGATCCCGACAACTTCAACAACTCCGGAGGCGCGCTGCGTTTCACGTCACGGCTCGACTGGCGCCCCTCTTCGAACGACGTCCTGGTCTTCGATCTCGCCGCGAGCGGAAGCGGCTTCCGCGTCACCAACACCCTGGACCAGGAGCTCGCCGGGCAGCGGCAGAAGGAGGAGCTCCGGGACGACCACCAGTCCCTCATCTGGCAGCGAAGCTGGTCGGCGGACACGGTGACGGACGTCGCGGGATACCGGCACGCGTTCGGAGCACAGCTCTTCCCGAGCGAGGGAGACACGCCGATCTCGGCCTCCCAGGACCGGCGGCACGTTCGTCACGGCGTCCTCGCGAACGTGACGACGCTCGCGTCAGGGCACCTCCTGAAAGCCGGGGCCGATCTCCAGCGAGTCAGCGCGCGGGAGAGCTTTTCCTTCTTCATCACGGGCGAGGGCGAGGGTGTCAGCGAGGAGGCGATGGAGTTCGGGCCGGACGATCCGTTCCGGTTCGACGAGGACGTGATTCGCCACCAGGGCTCGTTCTACTTCCAGGACACGGTGTCGCTCGGCGAGCGCATGACCCTCAACGCCGGCCTGCGCTTCGACTGGACGACGCTTCTCGTGATCGAGTCCGCGGTGAGCCCGAGGCTCGGCGTCGCCTACTACGTTCCCGCGCTTCGAACCACGCTCCGCGGCTCGTACAATCGGCTGTTCAAGCCCCCGCAGGTGGAGAACCTCCTGCTCTCGTCGTCCGAAAAGGCCGAGGAGCTTTCCCCCTTCGAAGACGGAGGCGCCGAGGTGCCGGGGGAGCGACAACATGCCTTCGAAGTGGGGTTCTCGCGAACCCTCGCCGCCTTCGCGCTCCTCGACGCCGTCTACTGGCGGCGGGAGGTCCGGAACTACGCCGACCCCAACGTGTTCTTCGGTACGGCCATCCTGTTTCCGAACTCCGTCTACTCCGGGACGGCGTCGGGGGTGAACGCGCGGCTGGAGTTTCCGTTTCGACGTGGATTCTCGGGGTTCGTGAGCTACGGAAACTCGCTGGTGTACCAGACGGGCCCCATCAACGGCGGCCTCTTCCTGGAAGAGGAGATTCTCGAGATCGGACCCGGCACGCGGTTCATTCCCGACCACGACCAACGAAACACGGGTGCCTTCGGCCTCACCTTCCAGCATCAGAACAGTGGATTCTGGGCGTCGTTCTATGGCCGCCACGAGAGCGGAACGCCGCTCGAGGTCGAGGAGGACGAGCTCGATGAGGTCGTGGAGCGCCGCGGCGCCGATCTCGTCGACTTCGACCGGATGCGGGTGAAGCCGCGGACGCTCGTCGACGTTGCCGCGGGCAGGCGTTTCTTCTCCGATCGCGCCGTCACCTTCGATCTGCAGCTCGACGTCAGGAATCTCACGGGCGCCGAGTTTGCCTACAACTTCTCGAATCCCTTCAGCGGGACCCACTTCGGGCACCCACGTCTGGTCTCGGTGCGGGTGAAGCTCACGTTCCCCGGGTGAGTATCGATGCGAATCGTTGCCTTCCTCGCTCTTCTTTCGGCCGCGCCCCAGGTGCTCTGGCACGATGTGACATCCTCCGTCCTCCCGCCGACCGCGGAATGGACGAATCGGGTGACGCTCGCCGATATCGACGGAGACGGACGGGTCGATCTTCTTTTCGCCAACGGGGGCAACTACTCCGATCCCGGCGCGCCCGAGGCGAACCGCGTCTTCCTCAACCGAGTGGAGAACGGCGAGCTGCGCTTCGAGGAAGCCACGGAAGAGGTCTTCGGCCCGATTGGAGATCTGGCGAGGGTCATTCAGGTGCGAGACGTCGACGGTGACGGCAACGCCGATATCTTCGTCGGCACCACCTTCCAGACGCAGAGCCGGCTGTATCGAGGAGAAGGCGGTGGACGTTTTCGCGAGGTTACGAAAACGCATCTTCCGCAGGAGCTCCTCAGCGTGGGCGATCTCGAGATCGGCGACGTCGATTCCGACTCCGATCTCGACGTCGTCCTCGCCGATTGGGGGCCGGGGAACAACATGACCAACGCCGGGGGACGGACGCGTCTCTGGCTCAACGACGGAGCCGGAACGTTCGCCGACGAGACGGCGGCGAGGATGCCGGAGACTCTCGTTCGATTCTCCTGGGATCTGAACCTCGTCGACGTGGACAACGACTACGACCTCGACGTCGTCGTCTCCTGCAAGCGCTGCGGGGGAGGCACTCTCTTCCGAAACGACGGCCGGGGCCGCTTCGAGGAGGACTTCCGCGCCATTCCCCAGTACACCAACAACTACAGCTTCGAGCCGATGGACGTGAACGGCGACGGGTTTCTCGATCTCGTCACCGTGAACGACGGCGAGATCGTCGGAGGCGAGAGCTTCTTTCGCCGCGAGCATCTCTTCGTGAACGACGGGAAGGGCAACTTTCGCGATCGAACTCCCGAGCTCTGGCCCGACTCCGACAACATCGGAGAGGACGACAATATGGTCGCCTTTCTCGATGCCGACTCCGACGGAGACGCGGACTTTCTCCTGGGCTCGCTCACCGGATCGGATCGGCTGCTCGAGAACGACGGGAAAGGCCGGTTCACGGTCTCGACGGGAGTCTTCGACGGCGAAGACACGCCGGGGACGCTCGCGATCGCCGTCGCCGATCTCGACGGAGATTCGCGGCTCGACGTGGTCCAGGGCCAGGGCGAGCACGAGACGGCAGTTTCCGAGAAGGTCTACCTCGGTGTCGGGCTTCCACCGGACACGACCCGCCCCGCGGTCGCGATGGCGGGGGAGGGGGTGGAGCCCCTGCGGATCCAGGCGCGGGTGCACGATTTCAAGACGCCGAACCGGCCGGAAGACTGGCGGGAAGTCGTCGTGGTCTCCGAGACCGATCGAGGGGAATCGAGAGCGCCGATGACCTGGTACGGAGAGAACCTCTTCCGCGCACAGCTGAGCGAGCGCCCGTCGAGCTACCGGGTCTGCGCCACCGATCGCGCGGGCAATCAATCCTGCTCCGGCAGGATTTCGCCTCGTTGACGGGAAGAGGTCGACCCGCCGACAATCTTCTGTCCTCATTCGCGACATCCTCAGTTGATGGGAGCCTTCCTCCCGTTGGAATCCGACCGCCGCGCTCGCTGAATCCCCGATGACCCGGTACTTCGCCCGGGACGTCAGCCGAGGACCGGGTGCCGAATCCATGTAAACGAAAGACCCGCCGGCATCGTCTAACTTCAGGGATACGAGGAAGCCGGGAAACGCCATGAGATTCGTAGAGGATGTCCGCTACGGGATGCGACAGTTCGCACAAGCTCCTGGGTTCACCGCAACGGTGGTTTTGACCCTGGCGCTGGGGATCGGTGCGACCACCGCAATCTTCACGCTGGTGCATGCCGTGCTGCTGAAGTCCTTACCGGTGGTCGAGCCGGGCGAACTGTATCGGATTGGAGACGTCGAGAATTGCTGCGTCAACGGCGGTCTGCAGGACAACTGGTCGCTCTTCTCCTACGACAAATACAAGGCCTTCCGCGATGGGACTCCGGGGTTCAGCGAGCTCGCCGCCTTTCAGGCGGGGCGCAGTCTGGCGGGAGTCCGCCGCAGCGGGAGTAACGAGCCCGCCGAGTCTCAACGAATCCAGTACGTCTCCGGCAACTACTTCTCGATGTTCGGACTCGGCGCCTACGTGGGACGCCTGTTCTCGCCCGAGGACGACCGCAAGGGAGCGGAACCGGTTGCCGTGATGAGCTATCGGACCTGGCAGCGGAGATATGGGCTGGATACGTCGGTCGTCGGATCCATCTTCACTCTCAACGGTCAACCCTTCACCGTAGTCGGTGTCACCCCGCCCGGATTCTACGGCGATCGGCTGGAGAATACGCCCAGTTTCTGGATTCCGCTGCACGGCGAGCCGCTCCTCGACCGCTACCGCCGGTGCTTCTGGACTTTCCCACCTCGGATTGGCTCGACTTGATCGGCCGCATCGCCCCCGGGGAAGATCCGCGGCGCCTCGAGGCCCAACTGCAAGTGGAATTGCGGCAGTGGCTCTTGAGCCCGATTGCCAACCTCGATGCCGGAGAGAGGGCGCTCGTGCCGAAGCAGACTCTGCGCTTGTCTCCGGGGGGAGCGGGCGTCCAGATGATGCGCGACGAGTATCAGTCGGGCCTGCACCTGCTGATGTGGATCTCCGGCTTCGTCTTGTTGGTCGGCTGTGCCAACGTGGCGAACCTCATGCTCGTGCGGGCCGCGAGCCGCCGCCAGCAGACTTCCCTGCGCACCGCCCTTGGCGCGCCCCGCTCGCGGCAGGTCGCTCAAGTGCTCCTGGAGACGACGGTCCTGGCCCTTCTCGGCGGAGTCGTGGGGATAGCGTTCGCCTTCTGGGGAACCAGTATGATCCTCCACCTGGCTTTTCAGAGCACCCCGGTGGCCATCAGTCCCATGCCGTCGCTGCCGGTTCTGGGCTTCACGTTCGGTGTTTCCCTGCTCACCGGAATCCTCTTCGGCGTCGCGCCCGCGTGGATGATGGCGCGGGCGGATCCCGCCGACGCCCTGCGCGGGGCTCATCGTTCTACCACCCACTCGGGGGGCTGGATGCAGAATTCCCTCGTCGTCGCCCAGGCGGCGTTGTCGCTGGTCCTGTTGTGCGCCGCGGGACTTCTGACCCAGAGCCTGCGAAACATGCAGAGTCAAGACTTCGGATTCGAGGTCGAGAACCGCTATATCCTTCACCTGGACCCCCAGATGGCTGGATATCGTGCGGATCAGCTGCCGATTCTCTACCGTCGGCTGCACGACAGCCTCGAAGCGATTCCCGGCGTAGGCCGGGTGAGTTTCGCGCTCTATAGCCCGATGGAGGGCGACAACTGGGGCGAAACCGTCTATATCGAGGGTCAGGCGCCGCCTCCACCGGGGAGCTACGACAACAGCTCGTCGTGGCTCCGGGTCAGCGATGGCTACTTCGAAACGATCGGCACCAGGATTGTGAAGGGCCGGGGAATCACCGACGAGGACACGGCGAGCTCGCGCAACGTCGCCGTCGTCAACGAGACGTTCGCGAAGAAGTTCTTCGGGAGCGCCGAGGATGCTATCGGAAAGCGTTTCGGAGACCTGGACCAGAAGTACGCGGGGAACTTCGAGATCGTGGGCGTCACCGAGGACACCCAGTACCGGGGAGCGACGACGACGATTCCGCCTACGTTCTTTCTGCCGCAGGCACAGCGGGTCGAGTACGACGAGCCGCGGTTCAACGCGTTCGAGGACCGCTCCCACTACCTGGGCGCGGTGGTGATCCAGGCGCAGGGCGCCGTGCCGGAGCTCGAGCCTTCGGTTCGCCGCGCCCTCGCCCAGGTCAACCCGGACCTGGCGGTAATCGATTTCGCGAGCTTCGCCGCCCAGGTAGAGGCGAATTTCGCGCAGCAGGCGATGCTCACGAAGCTGACGTCACTGTTCGGCCTGTTGGCACTGGCGCTGGCTTCCGTCGGGCTCTACGGGGTGACGGCGTATTCGGTGGAGCGCCGCACCGGGGAGATCGGGATCCGCATGGCGCTCGGCGCAGACCGGTTGAACGTCTTCAAGCTGGTTCTCCGGCGGGCGTTCGCCCAGATTGGGATGGGATTGGCGATCGGAATTCCCGCGACCATCGCCACGGGATACGCGATGACCACCCACTTGTTCGGAGTGTCGCCCTTTGCCCCGGGAATCTTGCTGGTCACGATCCTGGTGCTGAGCCTGGCGGCTTTCGTCGCCACGCTGGTCCCGGCACGCCGGGCGGCGTCCCTGGAAGCGATTCGGGCTTTGCGGACGGAATGAGGAGTCCTTCTGGTTTGGACTTCCAGAGGGAATGAACCGTGGACAAAACGGCTCAGTCTTCCGAGGTCGAGCCGGAGCCGCTGTAGCGGATCCTCGAGAGTCTGCCGCGGCCGTGTCGCTCAGTAGAAGCGAGCCGTCGGGAAGCGGAGGAGTCCGACGGGCCGGCCCCAGACCTCTCGCTTGCCGGGGTCGAGCATGAAGCCCGTGAGGAAGTCGGAGCCCGCCGTGGGTTTCCAGTCTGACGGGGACGCTCGTACCGAGTACCCCACGCGGGCGGCGCGGTTCCACGAGCCGTGGAACGCCAGGAACATCCCTGCCAGGCCCAACATCGACGTGAGGCAAAGAAGGCTTCTCATGGCCACATTGTCCTTCAAGCTCGACCCTCCGTCGGCTCCACGCTGAAGCGGAGATGGTCTTGCCCGTCCGCTTTCGCGGACTCGTGTGCGCGATCGACGTGCTCCCTCGCTTTCCGGCAGCCCTCCACCACGACCACGGCGCGGCCGGTGACGTGGGCTTTCATCGTGACCCGGAGCGCCTTGAACCAGCCGAGCCCGAAGACCCGGCGCAGCAGCGACGCGACATACTCGATCGGGGTGACATCGTCGTTGTGAACGAGCACTCGACAAGGAGGCTCGAGCCGCTCTTCCTCCTTGGAGGCGGCTCGGGTCAAGCCCTCGATATCGAAACGGACGGCCGGCGCCTCCTCCCGTCGAAAGCACAGCGTCCGGGACATTCGGCCATCTTAGGTTCCCGGGCGTGAATCTGTCACGCGGAGTCTCTTCAAGATGCCGCCTGGAGAGGACGTCGTTGCAGGGACACGCGCGGCGGTGAGATATTACCGCCCGTCCCAGGCAAGCCATGTTCGCGATCTCCGTTTGCGGGGCGATTGGGCTTGTGCCACTCCTTTGCGCCTCCGCTTCCGGCCAGACCGCCGGTCCGACTCCCGAGGCGCTGGCGGCGCGGCTCGTCGCTCTCCCGGATCGCGGGCGCGCCCTGGAGCTTCTGAAGAATCCCCGTTACAAGCATCCCTTCTACGGGGCTCCCTTCGTGCTCGTCGGAGATCCGTTTTGACGATGCTCGATCCGGCGCTGCGCGCCTTCATCGAGGCGCCGAGTGAAGGGGACGCGCAGCGGGAGCTCGAGTCGCTCCTTCAGGGGATCCTGCCTCTGGTCCAGAAGATCGCCGCGCGAAAGCTGAGCGCGTACGGCTCGAAGAGCTCGTTCCGGGTCGAGGACTTGGAGGACGTTTCCGGCGACGTGGTCCTCGTTCTCGTGAAACGATTGCAGGCGTTGAGGACCGGAGGGGAGGCGAATCCCATCGAAAACCTCGAGAGCTACGTGGCCACCGTCACTTTCAGCCGGTGCGCCCACCGGTACCGCCTTCGGTATCCGGCCTGGTCACGGTTGAAGAACCGCTTGCGGTACGTGCTCGAGAGAGAGCGGCGTTTCGCCCTGTGGGACATCCCGGGAGAGGGGCTGCACTGCGGACTTTCCCGATGGCGCTCTTCGATCCCGGACGTTTCCGCGCACGAGAGATTCTCCGACTTCGTTCGGAACCCGGAACGGTGGCCGCGGTCGTGGGTGCCGCCCTCCTCCGCCGATCGCGCCGATCCAGCTCCGCTGATCGCCGACGTCCTCGACCGGGTCAGGGGACCCGTTGAGCTCGATGGCCTCGTTTCTCTGATTGCGTCGATATGGCGGGTCGATCGCGCGCAGAAGTCGGAGTCGCCCGGTCCGCCCGAACGCCTTGCCGGGACCGATCCCGCCCCGGAAGCAGCCATCGATCGGAAGCGCTTCGCGGAGCGCCTATGGGCGGAGGTGAGAGATCTTCCTCTCCGGCAGCGACTCGCGCTCCTCCTGAATCTGCGGGACGCCCAGGGGGCCGGCATGCTGTGGGTCTTTCCGGTGATGGGCATCGCCTCGATACGGGCCATCGCCTCCGCGCTGGAGATGTCGGCGGCGGAGCTCTCGGCCCTGTGGGGACGACTTCCCATCGACGACAACACCATTGCCGGACGGCTGGGCTGCACGCGACAGCAGGTCGTCAACCTGCGCATGTCCGCGAGAAAACGCCTGAGCCACCGCCTGGGGACCCCGGATTCGCCGAGAACGCCGGGAAACAAAGCTAATCTGCGGGACGTTTCAACGTCCCTGAAAGGCGACAAGTGAACCACCATTTGTCCGACGGGACACTTCGCGACTTCATGGCCCACAGGCTGCCCGATGGCGGCGTGTCGGCGGTCGACGACCATCTCTCGGAATGCGGCGAGTGCCGCGCGCGGGCGGCGAGGCTCGGCGAGGCCGCCTCTCGCCTTCTCGAGCTCAGGACCGACCTCCTGGCCCCGGAGGCCCATCTTTCCGACGACGAGATCCAACGATACGCGGGAGCCGCGCTCCCTCCGTCCGAGCGCGCGGCTCTGGAGGGGCACCTTGTCGAATGCGCGGTCTGCGCCGGCGAGGTCGATGATTTGAAGAAGTGGGCCGCCGCCCGTCCGGTTTTTCGTGCGCCCACATACCTGGCCGCCGTTGCGGCGGTGGTTCTGGTCCTGTTGGGCGCGTTCCTGATCCTGCGATGGTCGTCCGATCGACCCTGGATCGAGGCGACCCTTCCCGGGCTCGACTCGCTTCCTGCCGACGTCCAGGCGCGGGTGAGGGCGGCGCTGAGCGCCGGTGTCGCCGAACCGCCCGAGTCACTGAAGGCGCTGTTCGACCGACCCGAAGTTCTCATGGGAGACGCTCCGCCGGCGCCGTTCCCGTTGATAGAGCCGCTCCAGACCGCGACCCTTTCGGATAGGCCGCTTTTTCGATGGGGGTCGCTCCCCGGCGCCGAAGGATACGCCCTCGCGGTTCTCGACGAGGAGCTCCGAGTTGTGGCCGAGGCGAGCGTGACGGACAGCCGCTGGACTCCTCCCGTGCCGCTACCTCGCGATCGAGGCTACGTCTGGCAGGTCACGGCTCACCGGAGCGGCGAGTCGGTGACCGTGCCTGCGCCTCCCTCTCCGATGGCCAGGTTTCGAGTTACGGACGAGCGAGCTGCGGAAACGATCGCGGATCTCTCCCGCGTCGAGCCCGAGTCCCACCTGCTCCTCGGAATCCTGTGCGCGCAGTCGGGAGCGCGCTCCGAGGCGGAAGTCTCATCTCCAGAAGGTGCCGTCCACCGACCCGCACGCTGAAGTAGCGCGGCGGACGCTCGAAGCGCTTCGAAGCGCACCGCCGCGCTGATCCGTTCGGGTTACCGACGAACGCGAACGGGGCGCAGTAGATCCGACAGGCTTGGCGGGCGCCCTCCAGGAGCGATATGTTACGGAACCGCATGATCCGAAACAGCGCCGCGATGATTCCCGGGATCGCTCTCGCCGCAGCTCTCCTCGCGGGGCCTGCCTCCGCGCAGACCCAAGCTCAAGATCATCGTGGACCAGGACGCGCGCGGTCCCTGCACCACCGACATCCAATCCATCCTGATGTTCGTTCAATCGCCGCGGGCCGAGGTCCTCGGAATCACCATGGTGAGCGGGGATCTGTGGATGGAGCAGGAGCTGCGGCACACGCTGCGGGCGCTCGAAATCGCCGGGCGCACGGACATCCCCGTCTACCGCGGAGCGGTCTTTCCCCTCGTTCATACACAGGACGAGGCGAAACGCTGGGAGGCGCTCTACGGAAAACAGCCCTACCAGGGCGCGTGGGACGGCGAAGCCGGCCCGTACGACACCCTTCCTCTCCCCGAGGGAGAGCCCACGATCGGGCCGGCGGCAGGGCACGCGGCGAACTTCATCGTCGAGGCCGTGAATCGCTTCCCCGGTGAGGTGACGATCTGGGGCGGGGGACCGCTGACCAATATCGCTCTCGCGATGGCGATCGATCCCGAGCTCCCGCGAAAGGCGAAGGAGCTCGTGGTGATGGGCGGCGGGCTCGACGCTCGGTATCGCCGGGAGTTCAACTGGTGGTTCGACCCGGAAGCCGCGCGAGTCGTCCTGCGCGCTCCCTGGAAGCGCCTGTCCGTGACCCCCGCCGACGTTTCGACGAAGACGCGGCATAGCGCCGAGATCGTGGCTCGAATCGCGCGGGCAGCGACCCCACTCGCGCGCTACATCGACGAGTTTCACGCAGTGCCGCGCGATGCCTCGAATCCCGACTGGGTTCCGGAGATCTTCATGTGGGACGAGCTCAGCGCCGCGAGCGTTCTCGACCCCTCCGTGATCAGCGAGGCGCGGGAGATGTACATCGACGTCGACATCGACCATGGCATCCAGTATGGTTACACGCTCGCCTGGGACCTCGGACCACACGAGCGGCCTGGCGTGGGGAAGGCGATCGTGCACGTCGACGTCGACCTGGCGCGCTTCTACGACTTGTACGTCGGGCTGATGACGCGCCGTTAGCTTCTGATCGCCCAATTTTCCGTGGAGGAGTGAAATGCAAAGCCGCCGGCTCGCGATCGTCTCTCTTTCTCTCGCGCTTTCGTCCCTGGCAAGGGGAGACGAGCGCCTCGACAGGCTCAAGCGCGAAGCGCTGGAAAAAGTGGAAAGTCGAGCGAAGCTCACCCAGGTGATGGTCGACAGCATCTTCAGCTTCGGTGAGCTCGGCTTCCAGGAGCTCGAGACGTCGCGCTACGTGACCGGCATCCTCGAAGAGAACGGTTTCTCCGTGGAGCGGGGCGTCGCCGGCATTCCGACGGCGTGGGTGGCCCGCTGGGGCTCGGGAAAGCCGGTCATCTCCTTCGGGAGCGACATCGACGGGATCCCCAAGGCCTCGCAGAAACCGGGTGTCGCCTACCACGACCCCATCGTCGAAGGCGCTCCCGGACACGGCGAGGGCCACAACTCGGGCCAGGCGGTGAACGTGGTGGCGGCTCTGGTTCTGAAGGAGATCCTGGAGCGCGAAAAAATCCCGGGGACGCTCATGCTCTGGCCCGGCGTCGCCGAGGAGCAGCTCGGGAGCAAAGCCTTTCTCGTGCGCGCCGGCCTCTTCAAGGACGTCGACCTGGTCTTCTTCACCCACGTGGGAAGCGACCTGAACGTCTCCTGGGGCCAGTCGTGGGGGAACGGGCTCGTCTCGGTGGAGTACGTCTTCCGCGGCGAAGCGGCCCACAGCGCCGCCGCTCCCTGGCGCGGGAAGAGCGCCCTCGACGCGGTGGAGCTCATGGATACCGCTTGGAATTTCCGCCGCGAGCACCTGCGCCTTTCACAACGCATGCACTACGTCATCACCAACGGCGGGGACCAGCCGAACGTCGTGCCTGCCGTCGCGTCGGTCTGGTACTACTATCGCGAGCTCGACTACGAGAACATCAAGAGGCTCTTCGACATCGGCGAGAAGATCTCCGGAGCGGCGGCGGCGATGACCGACACCGTGGTTCAGTCCCGCATCCTGGGCGAGGCCTGGCCCCTCCACTTCAACAAGCCGATCGCCGAGACGATGTACGAGAACATCAAGACGGTCGGGCTTCCCAAGTGGAGCGAGGCCGACCAGAAGCTCGCGATTGCGCTCCAGGACGAGATGGGCTTCGACCCCAAGGCGACCGAGGGTGGGCCGTGGGGAGGAGTCCGGGGTCTTCGGACCGACTTGAGCGAGTTGATGGGCCCCGCTCCCGAGCCGCGCACCGGCGGGGGGTCGGACGACATCGGCGACATTTCCTGGAACGTACCTACGGTCACCCTTTCCTTTCCCTCGAACTTCGAGAGCGGCGGAGGCCACCACTGGTCGAGCGCGGTCGCGATGGCGACGCCCATCGCGCACAAAGGCGCGACCGCGGGCGCCAAGGTCATGGCGATGACAGCGCTCGATTTCTTCCTGGACGCGGCGAAGGTGGAGGCGGCGTGGAAGTACTTCCGCGAGGAGCAGACGAAGGAAGTGAAGTACGTCCCGTTCATCCGGGAGACGGACACGCCGGCGATTCACTTGAACCGCGAGATCATGGCGAAGTACCGGGAAGAGATGAAGAAGTACTACTACGACCCGACGAAATACGACAGCTATCTCGAGCAGCTCGGGATCCAATATCCCACGGTACGGCCCAAGTAGGCCCGGCATCGGCACACGCGCGCCGGGCGCACCGCGAGAAACATCGAGAAGCTTCGGCCGCGGTCTTCTTCACCCGCTCTCAGCGGCTCAGTGGGTTCTCCTGATTTCCTTCACGCCGACGTTGAGCCGGCGCCGCAGAAGAGCTCGCAGAGTCGCGCCGTCGGCGTACCCCACCCGCGCGGCGACTTCATCGACGCTCGCGCTTCCGGTCTTCAACAGGTGCACCGCTCGCTCCACCCGAAGACTCTGGAAGTACGACAGCGGGGATTTCCCGAGGACGCTCTGCATGCGGCGCGCGAGCGTTCTCTTGCTCGAGCCCACGGCCTTTGCTGCCTCGTCGAGGGAAAACCCGCGGGTCAGCGTCGCGCGCGCCCAGGTTTCGAACCGCTGAACGATGGGGTCGGAGTGGACCAGATGATCGGTCAGCGCATAAGCGGACTGCGATGGTCTGGAATCGACGATGAGGTACTTCGCGGTGAGTGAGGCGAGCTGCGGACTGACCGTTCTCACGATGTAGAGCGCGAGGTCCATGTGGCTCAGGGCGGCTCCCGCGGTCACGAAGCGTCCGGATCTCACGATCATGCTCGATTCGTCCAGCTCCACGCCGGGATATCGCCGGCGAAACAACGGCGCCAGCCACCAGGTGGTGGTGGCGTGATGATGCTCGAGGAGGCCCGACTCGGCCATGACGAAAGTCCCGATGCATGCCGCGGTCATCGTGGCTCCGCGGCGAGCCCACTGTCGAAGCACGGCAGCAGCGTCCCGGACGTCCGGCCGTGCGAGCGCGGCCAGGAGCGGACCGGGCATCTTGAACCCGATTGCCGGGACCACCACGCAATCGGGCGTCCGCGTGCCGACACCCTGAACGGGGACCCGGAGGCCCTGCGAGGTCGCGACCGCCTTTCGCAGTCCCACGATCCTGAGATCGAATCGCGGCACCTCGAGCTCGGATAATTCAATCAGCTCGTTCGCCGTCTGGAAGGCATCGAGGACGGCGGACAAACCCAGGTCGAAGACGCCGTCGAGAGCGAGGACATGGACCCGCATGGCAATAATGATACTAAATATGGCGTTCTTGCCTATAGCGGAAAGAAGCCTCAGGGCCTAAGCTCGGCAGGTGCCACTCTTCAAATCAAAGGAGATTCGACATGCTTACGCTTGGTCTGTTTGCCCGCCTC
Source organism: uncultured Acidobacteriota bacterium (assembly GCA_963716925.1). GTDB lineage: Bacteria > Acidobacteriota > Vicinamibacteria > Marinacidobacterales > SMYC01 > DAISKN01. Next base: position 1,404,564 of record CAVQUX010000010.1, read on the forward strand.
GAGGCGAAGCCCGGAAAGGAGGAGGAGGTTGCCGCGTTCCTGCAGCAGGGCCTCCAACTCGCCAACCAGGAGAAGACGACCCCAGTGTGGTTCGCGCTGCGCCTCGGGCCAGCTACGTTCGCCATATTCGATGCGTTTCGGGATGAAGCAGGACGGCAGAATCATTTGAACGGGCCCATTGCCAAAGCTCTCATGGCGCAGGCTCCGATCCTCCTCGCCGCGCCTCCGGTAATCGAGCGGATGGAAGTGCTGGGCGCCAAGCTTCCGGGATAAAGGATGCGGGGGACCGCGGGGTGGAACGACGACTCTCGGAGTCTGACGAGCCGGCAGAGGAAGGGACTCGACCCATGGACATTCTCCACGCTATTGGAAACACATCGATGGTCCGACTTCGCAAGGTCGTTCCACCCAACGGCGCCGAAATCTTCGTGAAGCTCGAGTCGGAGAACCCGACCGGGAGCATGAAAGACCGGATGGCGCAGGCCATGATTTCGCGGGCGGAGGAAGATGGTCGACTGAAGCCCGGAGATACCGTGGTCGAGTACACGGGCGGCAGCACGGGGGCGTCGCTGGCACTGATCTGCGCGGCCAAAGGCTACCGTCTGCGGATCGTCACCTCCGATGCGTTCAGCTCGGAGAAGCGGAATCACATGGCGGCGCTCGGTGCGGAGCTGACACTCGTCCCGAGCGAGGGAGGCCGCACCACCAGGAAACTGATTCTGGACATGATCGAGGCCGCCCGTCGGTTGAGTCAGGAGCCTCACACCTACTGGACCAACCAGCTCGAGAACCAGGACAGCATCGCGGGCTACTATCCGCTGGGCGAGGAGATCTGGAGTCAAACCGAGGGGAAGGATCGATGCCTTCGTTCACAGCATAGGTTCGTCGGCCTCTTCGCGCGGGGTCGCCACTGTGCTGAAGCGATACAAGCCGGCTATCCGCGTCGTCGCCGTCGAGCCCGCGGAATCCTCGGTGTTGCTGGGAGGGCAGCCAGGGCCTCACAACATCGAAGGAGTCGGGATTGGCTACGTTCCTCCTCTCTGGGACCCGACTCTCGTCGACGAGATCGTGCCCGTCAGCACGAACGACGCGAAGGACATGGCGAGGCGCCTCGCGCGGGAGGAATCGCTCTTCGCGGGGACGTCCTCCGGAGCGAACGTCGTCGCCGCGCTTCGAGTGGCGAAGCGCCTGACGCCTCCTGCCAGGGTGGTCACGCTGATGGTCGACTCGGGACTGAAGTACTCCAGCACCGACCTGTACCGGACCAGCTAGGGACCGTTATCTCGTGGTTGGCCCGCCGCCGCTACTGGTAGTAGTCGGGCGCTTTCTTGAGCCGGGCATATCCCTCGAAGTCGTGCTGGATCCAGAGCGCAGCCCCCTTCTCTTTCAGGAACGCCTCGACTCTCGCCCGCGAGGCGCGCGACCGCTCGGCATCGAAGTCGAACGTCGGGATCCGCTGGAGCTTGCGCGACTCCGGATAGTGATAGAGATCGCCCGAGAGGACGACTCCGCCCGTCTCCGCGAGATTCACATAGAGGACCTGGTGTCCCGGAGTGTGGCCTGGCGCTGCCTTGATGACTACGACACCGTCTCCGAACACGTCATGCTCGTCCGTCTCGATGAAGACGGTCTTGCTGGTTCGAAGCGACGCGTAGGTTGATGGCTGAGTGACCGCGGGCGGCTTCTCCGCGAACATCGCGTCCCGCTCCACCCGCGGCACGAGCCAGGTCGCGTCCTTGAACTCGTTGGCGTTGCCCGTGTGATCGAAGTGGTAGTGAGAGAGCGCGAGATAGGTGATGTCGGACGGAGAATAACCCACCTCCCGGAGCTGCGCGAGAAACGGCTTCAGCAACCTCGCTTGCCGCTCCTGCCCGTCTGGCAGCACGATGCGGTGCGTCACCACCGATCCTGTCGGATTCCACGCGGTGTCCGGCACGGGGCCGGTGTCCCAGATCAAGGCTCCTTTCGGGTGAGTGACGAGAAAGCAGCCCATGGACAAATCGCTCGTTTTGACCTCGCTCTTTTCGAGCCGGAAGCGCCCGAGATCCGCGATGGGATAGGAGCCGCAGTCGAGAACGTAGAGCCGCACCGTCGTCGTCTTCGTCGGTTGTGCCTCGGCCGCACCGCTCGCGAAGGCGAGCCCCGCCAGGACCATTGGAAAGAGTCGCCGCATCTCGTCTCCTCCTATCCTCAGGCGATGCTGCACGATTTCGCAACGCCATCGTCACGGTGCGCGGGCGACCCGGGGTTAGGCGCCCGCCCGGGCCTCCTCCAGGAAGAACTGGCGAAGGCGCCTCGCGACGAGAATCTCCTCGCCGTCCTCGAGGCACCGGGTCATGAACACCGGGTCGAACCAGTAGATGCGCGGCGATCCGGTGCGCAGCTTGTCCTGCGCCTCCTTCACGGTGAGCGGGATGACCTTCTCGTCCCAGGAGAGCTCCACGTCGGAATAGCCCTTCTTGCTGAACTTCATCCGCGCCGTGAGGCCGGGTATGCCCGAGAGCTGGTCCACCAGGTACCGGGACTTCTGATTCCACGACTCGGTGATGGCATCGTGATCAAGCTCCAGGTAACGGTTGAGCGCGACGATCATCCCGACGATTTCCTCTTTCCCCACTTTCATCCCCCGCCCGAGGTGGCTGTTGGGAAAGGCGTTCAGGGTCGCGGCCTCGATGAGATCCCTGCGGCCCGCGAGGATCCCCGACGACTGCGGCCCCTGGATTCCCTTGCCGCCGCTGATGGCGACGAGGTCGGCGCCCATCTCCGTGTACTTGGTCAGGTTCTCCGTCGGCGGAAGCTCCGAGGCGACGTCGATGAATACGGGAACCCCCGCCTTCTTGCCGATGGCGAGGATCTCCTTCGGAGTCATCGTCTCCGCCGGCAGAGGGTCCAGTCGTTCGACGCTCGCGAGCACGCTGATCATCGCCGTCTTGTCGGTGACGGCGTTCGCGAACTCCTCGCGCTTCTCCACCTCGACGATCTCCATGCCGGCGGCACGATAGGCACGGTCGTACCCGAAGCGGTGCGCTTTCTGCATCAGGCACTGGCGCCGCGGCCAGGTGGGGTGCGGGAGCGCCACCACTCTTTCGAGATCGGTGCCCGTCAGGCAGGCGGCCGCACCCAGAATGAGCGACGAGAAGGAGCCGGCCGTCACCAGGCCCGCCTCGGCATGCGTCACCTCGGCGATCCGGCGGCCCGCCGCCGCCACGAGCTCGTTCATGTCGACGAAGTACTCGTTGGCTTCCTGCATCGCGCGCTGGACCTCGGGCGGCATCCGCGACCCGCCGACGAAAGTCGTGTGCTCGTGGCCGGGCAGGTGCGGCCGGACACCGAGCAGCCGGGTGTAGATGCAGTCGTCGTACTCGCGCTTGAGCGGAGCGGCGGTGGCCGGGGCGACGCCGAAAGCGCCGAGGATGCCACCCAGAGCCGTGCTCCCGAAGAACCGGCGCCGCGAAAACCTCGTACCTGGAGAGGGAATCGATTTCGTGGGACCGCTCATGCTCACCTCCGTGTCTCGTCCAGGAAACTTCGTGCGAAGCCTAGGCCGTGGCTTTCTTCGCGACCTCTTCGACCGCCCCGAGGAAGAAGTCGACCTGCTTCCCCGTTACCATCACGTGGAGGGACACGCGGTTCACGTCCCAGTCGACCTCGAGGTGGGTCACGTTCCGTATGTAGATGTTGTAGCGATCCCACAGCATGGCGTTGAGGTCCTTCGTAGGCACGCCCGCGATCTTGAAGGCCACGAGGGCGCAGCCGAGATCCGGCGCGTCCGAGGTGAACACTTCGACCCCTTCCATCGCCCGGAGCGCTTTGTGCACTTTCTGAGCGAGGTGACGATCCCTCGCTTCGATGGCCTCGCTGGTCAGGGTGTTGTGGAAGTCGATGGCGGCGTCGATGGACATGCGGGCGGGGATGTCGTGCGAGCCGCGCGACTCGAACGCCTGCGCCGTCTTCAGGGTCTTCAAGCGTTCCTCGGGAAGGGGCGTTCCGTACATCGAGCGGTCGTCCGCCGGAGCGGTGGTGAACAGGTTCCGCAGGCGATCCTGGACGTCCTCCCGCACGTAGAAGAAGCCCGTTTGCATCCCCGCCATCATCCATTTGTGGAACGGCCCCGCGTACATGTCGCAGCCCAGGTCGTGCATGTCGAGCTTCATCATCCCGGGAGGCTGGGCGCCGTCGACGACGGTCAGGATCCCTCTCGCCCGCGCCATCTCGCAGATCTGCTTGACGGGGAGGACGCATCCGTCGGTGTAGTTGATGTGGCAGAAGCTCAGGAGCCTGGTTCGGCTGGTGATGGTCTTCTCGAAGGCGGCGAGGATGGCGTTCGGGCTCGCCGGCGGATGGAACTCCGGCGCGGCAACGTCGACGACTGCGACCTCGAGGTTATCGTGCATCGCGCGATGCAGCACCGGGTAGGCCCCGCCCGAGTGATCGTGGTTGGTGTAGACGATCTCGTCTCCCGCCTTCAGCGCCGGAGCGAAAGTCCCCGCCACCATCCCGTCCGACGTGTTGAGAGAGTAGGCGATCTCGTTGGGCTTGGCGCCCACGAACGCGGCGATCTTCGCCCGCATCTCGCTCTTCCGCTCTTCGGTGTAGACCGTGTCGCCGTAACCGTTGTAATCGGCGTTGATACCCTCGAGCGCGGCCACCTGAGCCATGTGAACCGGACGCGGAGAGGGGCCGCGAGTGCCCGTGTTCATGTAAGCGAGACCTTTGCGAAGGAAGAACTGGTCGGCGACGAGGCTCCAATAGCGCTCGTCGTCGGGAGCCGCTCCGCCTGCGTCGGAAAGGGGAAGCAGCGTCTCGAGGGCGGTAGCAGCGGAGGCCGCCGCTGGCACGAGGCCAAGAGCGGCCGCGCCCCCGAGCACCGAGCCCAGAAAGCCCCGACGTGAAAAACCCTGTTCCTCTTCTTTCGAGCGCAGCATGCGAGCCCTCAGCTCGCCGAGCGCGGTCTCAGGATGGATACGCATCGCTTCCTCCCTCCGCCCACGATTCGATTCGATTTCGATGCCGGAGTCAAGCTTCGCCAAGAGTGTACGCTCCGGTGCGAGCTGCGCCGGCGCTTCGCCCTCAATCGAGCTTGGGAAGCGAGGCGACCTGTTTCCTGACGGCTTCCTGCGACGCGTCGAGCGCGAGAGACTGCTCGAGGACGCGCCGCGCATCGCCCGGCCGCTGGAGTCGCAGGTAGATGTCGCCGAGCGCGTTGAGAAGGCTCGTACCGGCCGGCCGGATCCGCGCCGCGCGCTCCAGGAAGCGAGCCGCGTCGGTCAGCTTTCCCTGGAGATAGTAGGAAAGACCGAGCCCGAGCACGACTTCGTACTGATCTCCGAACTCGGGCTCGAGGGGCAGGAGAAGCTCGAGCGCGCGCTCGGGCTCCCGCGAGCGGACGTACGCGCCCGCGAGCTTCCAGTCGGCCATGGGAAGCTTCGGGTTGTCCGCGGCGACGGCCTCTTCCAGCATCTTTCGGGCCTCGTCGAATCGTCCGAGCGACCAGAGCTGGTCGCCGAGCGTCATCGCCAGCATTCCCGGCTCATCGGCATCGAAGCTCCGCCGGGCCGTGAACGCAGGCCGAGGAACGGCGGTTCGAGGGGAAAGAGTGAGGGAGGCGGTCTTCTCCGCGAGCACGCGCTCCTGCGGTCCGGCCGCGCCCACGAGCTGGACCCGCACCATGTAGGTTCCGCCGGCCAGCTCCGACATGTCGAGGAGCTGGTGCACGGGCCTTCCCGCATACTCCGCGGCCGACAGCTCGTGCTCCCTGAGGGTTCTCTCGCCCTCGACGAGAGCGATGCGGAGCCGCGCTTCTTCACTCGGGGCGCCCGCGGAGTCGACTTGAAAGAAGACGTGCGCGGTGTCGCCGATGGCGAATAGTCCGTCGGTGGCGGGTTGAACCCTCAGCCCGGCCGCCTCGAACGTCTTCAGAGCTCCGGCGATTCCCGCCGGATCCTCCTCGACCTGGAATCCCAGCACGATGTCGCTCAGCGCCGGCCGCCCGGGGGGAATCGCGTCGACTTTCACGTCGCGCTCCGCGACCGTGTACTGGTGCAGCACCCGGTTTCTCAGAATCACCGTCACGTTGAAGTCGCCGGGAACGAGAGGCAGGCCGTCCTGGTACGAGAACGACGAGCCCGAGCCCGATTCGATTTGACTTCGCGAAAGCTCGACGAAGCTCTCCTTGTCGTCGGCGAGCACCAGGACTCCTTCTCTGTTCCGAATCTCGAGGCTCACGTCCACCGTGGTGTAATACTTCGTTCGGGCCTCGTCGGTCTCGACGGGGAAGTTCTCGAAGTCGATCTCCACCGCATATTGCAGGAATTGCGAGCCGCCGGGGCCGAGGAGCACCGCGAACGTGCTGCGGCTGGGCACGAAATTGAAGGAGTAGTCGGCGGATACTTTTTTTCCGTACCGCAGCCAACCGTCGACGTAGTCCGTTCGAACGGCGCGTTTCGGTGATTCCTCGATCCGCGCCAGCATGAGCTCGGTGCCGAGAAGAGCGGCCGACGTGTCCTTGCGATTCACCGGAGCGGTGGCGTCGAAGGTGAGAGAAGCGCGCGCGAGCTCGGGTGAGATCCGGTACAAATTGTCGACGGCGCGCGCCGTCTCCGCGCCGGCGTTTCCTCGAAGCAGGGACCCGGGTGTATCGAGAGCCGGTGAGTAGAGTCGAAACTCACCGACGTCCTGGGGCTTGAAAAAGAGGAGGTAGAAGAACGGCGGGAGACCCTTGGTCGGGTCTCCGTCGTAGAACCACAGCTCGCTCGTGAAGAGCTCGTTCCGATTGTCGAAACGCTCCCGGTTCCTGGGCTCGCCCAGGATGACGTACATCCGTCCCCGATCCGTCCTTCGTCCCGGGCGGGAGGCGATCTCCCGAAAGTGGCTGTCCGCGTATTCCAGGCGCCGGTAGTGCTCGTCCTTGAGCTCGTTCGAAGGAGTAGCGGGAACGGGATCGCGTCTCCTCCAGAACGCGTCGATGAACGCTTTTCGCTCGTCGACGGTCTCGAGCGCCAGGAAGGTGTCTCGCTCCCTGTCCGTAATAATGTAGCCGACCTCGTCCTGGAGCCAACCGCGCGCGTCCGCCGGAAGCCGGGAGAGCCGCTCGCCCTGCCCCAGGGCGGCCCAGAGCAGCGCCGGCATCGCCGACGTCGCGATGGCGATTCCCGCCCGCAGTCGCATGGCTCCGCGGTCCGCGGCTAGGGACGAGGCGTCCCTCCGTCGCCGGTCGGAGCCGGCGGCGCCTGCGTCAGGAAGCCTTGATAGATCCGGCGCGCTTCGTCGAACTGAGCGAACACGTGCTCCTTCTCCTTCTCGGATCTCCACCCCGGCCAGGCCTCCGCCATCTTGCGCAGCTTGTCGATCCACCGGATCGAGTACTCCGCCGCCGCCCGGCTTCGGACGGGTTTTCCGTCGACCGAAACCCAGACGGGATTGGTGAAGGCCTGCGCGTAGGAGGCATCGAGCGGATACCTCTCCTCCCGACTTCCCTCCGCTCGGAGGTGAAACCAGCCGCTCTCGGAAACGGGATAGGACTTCGACAGGTCGAACCGGTTTCGTTCTCCGGTGAGGGGGAACTCTTCCAGGACTTTGCCGTTGAAGACCAGGAGCACCTTCTGGAGCGGAGTGATGCTGCGGACGTGAGCTTCCACGTTTACCGAACCGCCGGCGCGAGGCAGCGCCACCTCCTCTCCGGGAATCCGGCCGTCCACCGTGAGCTCCACCAGCGGACCGGTGGTCACGAAGGCGCTACCCTTCCGAAGGCCTTCGAACCAGCCCTGCATGGTAAGGCCGCGGGCGCCGGTATAGACATAGGTCCGCACCGAGCCGACGAGCTTGCTCTGTTGGAGGTTGCTGATCGAGTCCTCGCCCCCCGTCGCCGTGACCCGAAGACCGTTGTTCAGAGTCGCGTACCAGGGATAGAAACCGGCGCTTCCGGCCCCAGACCACTCGACCGCGTCCGTCGTTCCGAGGGCGGCGTCGACCATGTAGCCTTTCGCTCCTCCGAGGTCGCTCTCGAGCGGGTCGCGCTCGCCCCCGAAGGCGTGCACGTAGCCGACCGTCGCCCCCTGCGCCTTCGCTTTCCGGAACATGTCGGTGTTGCTCGGATAGAGGCTTTCGATCGCCGTGCCTTCGTAGCCCGTGGTGAAGGGCGAGATCAGATGATCTCTCATCCCGAACATGAACACGTGGCCGTAGAACGGCGGGCGGTACTCCTGCCCGACGACCAGAACGCGGTCGGGCGTCGACAGGGGGTGCGGTCCTCCGCCGGGGACGAAGAACTGGTAGTCCAGGATGCGGTTGTCCTTGTTCGCGATCTGCTCGTTGACGATGTCCTGATCCTCCGCTTCCGACATCATCATCAGGTTCTCGAGCGAGTTCCGGAGGTTTCCCGCGTAGTTCATGTGGACGTGGGTCGAGCCTCCGTACCATCCCTTCGCCGCCATGTCGGTCATGGGCTCGAGAGCGACCGTTATCCGGCTCACCTCACCGGCCCGAATCTCGACCTCCTGGCGCTTCGGCCAGTACTCGAATCCCTTCACCACCTGAAGGCTCAACTTGCCGGCGGGAACCTCGATCTGGAAATCGCCTTTGTGGTGGAAGAGGGGATCGCCGGCGCCGCTCAAGCGCGCATAGGCGTCGCTCGGAGCGTAGAACTTGCCGTCGGACGCGGTTACGTGGACCCTCGAGCCCGTGAGCTCGCCCGTCGCGGCGTCGATCGTCCGCACGGACAAAGTCCCCATGGGCCTCTTCCATCGCCGGTCGGTGATGCGAATCGTCCGCTGTCCGCCGCCATAGGTTTCCAGGAGCGCGAGCTGCGGCAGGCCTCCCTGGTTGGCAACGTAGGCAATCCACTCCCCATCGGGAGACCAGCGTGGATGGAACGCGTCGTGCTGGAAGAACGTCAACTTGTAGGGCTCGCCCCCCGCCGTCGGCTGAACGTAGAGGTTCGAGAACTGATCCGCGGCGCCGCTCGTCGAGGAGTACACGAACCTCTTCCCGTCGATGGAAACGTCGGGGCGCGTGCGGTAGAGCGTCTGTTCCTCGAGCACGGTTTTCGCCTTTGCCATTCCCAGGGCCTCGGCGGGGACGCGGACGACGTTGCCGGATCCGAGGGGCACGCCGCGGTTCGAGACGAGCAGCAGCTCCTTTCCGTCCGGAAGCCAGGCCGGCGTGATGTGCATGTCCCAGTTGCCGAAGTACAGGCGCTCCCTCCCGAAGTCGTTGTCCGCGGTCACCGCGATCTCCGCTCCGTCCCAGGCGCCGTTCCGGATCGGACGGATATAGACGTTGAAGTTGCCGTTCGGCTTCGTCGAAACGTAGGCCACCCGGCTTCCGTCGGGAGAAAAGACCGGGTCCACGTAGATGAACTCGTCGGCCGTCAGAGGGGAGCTCTGGCCGGTTTCCAGATTCAGAATCTCGAGCTGGATCGTTTGCCCGCCGTCGTCGGCGGTATAGAGGATCCACTTTCCGTCCGGCGAGACGTCGGGAAGCGAGTGGTACTTCTTCTCGCTGTAGGTAAGCTCCCAGGCGCGGCCGCTCTCGGGGTCGACTTTCCATATCGACCCGCTCATCCCGACGGCGATCCACTTCCCGTCCGGCGACCAGTCGGGCCCCCAGGGCGTCGAGCTGGGAGCGGGTGGGAAGTAGAAGTTGTACATGTAGTTCCCTCCTTGCTTCGAGGAGGGGTAATTGGAAGGCTCTTGAGCCGCGCCGGGCGCCGAGAGACAAAGCCCCGACAGAAGCGAGAGGGAAGCCGCGAGCCGAAGCATCCTGAATTGGCCGGCCATGGGAGCTCCTTTCGTCCCGCGCGAGGCCTGGCCTGGCGAGACGTGGAATTCTAGCCCCGATTCGAAATAACATGTCAACGCAGTTCGGTTATCTGCGATCGCGGTCATCCATGGCTAGAACGAGCTTGTTCCTCGCGCTCGCGGCCTCCCTGGGTCTTGGCGCCGAATCTCCGATCCTCTCCGACCTCGATGGTCGAGCCATCGACCCTCTGGCCGCGGCGGACGTCGAGGCCACGGTCTTCGTCTTCGTCCGAACCGACTGCCCCATCTCGAACCGCTACGCGCCGGAGGTTCGGCGTCTGCGAGAGAGCTTCGAGCGGCGCGGAATCGCGTTCTGGCTCGTGTACGTCGATCCCGGAGAGGGCGCCGACGCGGTTCGCGCTCACCTCCGCGAGCACGATTACGGCGTCGAGGCGCTGCGCGATTCCGAGCATCGACTCGTCGATCTCGCCGGCGCCCGGGTCACTCCCGAAGCGGCGGTCTTCGGTCCCGATCGAGAGCTCCTCTATTCCGGGCGCATCGACGACCGCTATTCGGGCTTCGGGCAGTCTCGACCTCGGGCCACGGTTCGCGATCTCGAACGAGCCCTGATTGCGATCCTCTCGGGAAAGAAACCTTCACCTTCGAGGACCGACGCCGTCGGGTGCTACATCTCGGACCTGCGATGAGCCCCCCCACGGGCGCGATGTTGCTGACGCTCGCTTCCTTCTCTCCGCCGACGTTCAACCGCGACGTGGCGCCCCTCCTGTTCGAGAAATGCGCCACCTGTCACCGGCCGGAAGGCGCGGCCCCGTTTCCGCTGGTGAGCTATCGAGACGCTCGAAGCCGGGCCCGGCAGATCGCCGACGTGACCGAATCCGGGTTCATGCCGCCCTGGCTCCCCGAAAAGGGATTCGGCGACTTCAAGGGCGAAAGGAGGCTCACCCTCGAGGAGCGCTCTCTGCTCAAGGAGTGGGTGGAGGGCGGAGCTCCCGAAGGCGAGGCGAGAGATCGCCCCCTTGCGCCCGCCCTTCCCCGGAGCTGGCAGCTCGGCGAGCCGGATCTCGTCGTCGAAACCGCGCGAAGCTACACCCTCCCCGCGGGCGGGGAGGACGTTTACCGAAACTTCGTGATCCCGCTTTCGATCGAATCGCGAACCTACGTTCGCGCCCTCGATCTCCATCCCGGAAATCCGCGGATCGTGCATCACGCCCGCGTCCTCGTCGATCGATCGCGCGCGTCCCGCCGCCTCGACGAGAAAGACCCCGAGTCCGGCTACGACGGCATGCTCGTCGACGGCGCCGAGTTCCCCGAGGGTCTCTTTCTCGGGTGGTCTCCGGGGAAGGTGCCGATCGAAGGCGACGAGGCTCTGGTCTGGCCGATCGAGCCCTCGAGCGACCTCGTGCTGCAGCTTCACCTGCTTCCGAGCGGAAAGCCGGAGGAGATCCGTCCTTCCGTGGGCCTCTACTTCACCGATTCGCCCCCGCGGAAACGCGCCGCCGCTCTTCAGCTCGGCTCGAGGACCATCGACATCGCCGCGGGCGACGCCGCCCACACCGTAGAGGACGACTATGTCCTGCCGGCGGACGTGGAGGCCATCGGCGTCTATCCTCATGCCCACTACCTTTGCCGGGAAATGCAGGCCTTCGCGACCCTTCCCGACGGCAGCCGCACCTGGCTCCTCCGGATCCTGAATTGGGATTTCTACTGGCAGGACGAGTACCGCTACCAGACTCCCGTTCCGCTTCCCCGAGGGACGAGGATCACGATGCGCTACGTCTACGACAACAGCGCTTCAAACCCTCGGAACCCGTTCGATCCGCCCCGACGGGTCCGTTGGGGAGCCCGCTCCTCGGACGAGATGGGGGACTTGCTCCTCATGGTCCTGCCCCGCGACCCGGAGGACCTCTCGGCCCTGCGAGCCGATTTCCGCCGGAACGAGCTCCTCCAGGAAGTCGAGGGGTACGAGAAAACGCTCGAGGCCGACGCGAACGACGTCGATGTACGCCACGAGCTCGCCTTCGCCTACAGGGAGCTCGGTCGGACTGCGGACGCGATCCTCGAGTGGGGACGGGTGTTGCGAGCCCGGCCCGCCTTCGCCGAGGCGCACTACAATCTCGGCGGCGCACTGGCGAGCGAAGGACGAAGGAGCGAGGCGGTGTCGTCGTTCGAGAAGGCGATCGAGGCGAACCCGGGCTACGCGGAGGCCCACAACAACCTCGGGGTGCTGCAGCAGTCGGAGGGTCGGCTCGAGGCGGCCGAGTCCAGCTATCGGCGCGCCATCGAGCTTCGATCCGATTACGCCTTCGCCCATCACAACCTGGGGAGCCTGCTTCTCGCTCGAAGGCGAGCTCGGGGAGGCGATCGCTCACCTGGAGAAGGCGGTCGCAATCGATCCTGACTACGCGCAAGCCCATTACACGCTCGGAAGCGCTGTCGGGCGCGAAGGCAGGCTCGAGGAAGAGCTCGCGCACTACCGCAGCGCCCTTCGTGCCAAGCCCGATTACCCCGAAGCGCTCAACAATCTTGGCGGTGTCCTCATCGCTCTGGGTCGACCGGAAGAATCCCTCGTACCGCTGCGGGAAGCGGTCCGGCTCCGGCCGGAATACGCGCTGGCCCACCTGAATCTGGCGATGGCGCTCGCGCGGATGAACGAGCTCGACCAGGCCGCGGTCGAGTATCGAACGACGCTTTCGCTTCGGCCGGACGATCCGCGCGCTCTCTCCGGGCTCGCCTGGATTCTGGCCGTACACCCGCGCGAGGACGTTCGCGAGCGCGACGAGGCCGTGCGCCTCGCCGAGCGCGCGAAGGAAACGCTGACCGACGCGGAGACCCTCGATGCGCTTGCCGCCGCCTACGCATCGGCCAACCGATATCTCGAAGCCGTCCGGGTCGCGGAGGAAGCGCTGGCCGCGGCCCGCGCCGCCCGGCGGTCGGATCTCGCCGACGAGATTCGAGAACGGATCGATCTCTATCGTGGCGAGAAACCGTTTCGCGCTCCCCCGCGGTAACGACTCTTGCCTCTTGACTTGAACGTATCGTTAGCGTTAGCGTCCTTTCCAGCGTTGGCAACAGGGTTCGCCGGTCCGCTTCGCGGTCTCGGCTCGATAGGGTCTGGAAAAGCCGAGGCGCGAAAGGACGATCGCAACGGTTGCGTCCGCTTTGCCGGTGCGCTCCGGCAGGGTGAACGCCGGTCTGTCGCAGCCCGGACCGACCAATCCTCATCTGAGGGAAAGAGGTGGGTCGATGAACAGCTCCCGTCGTCTCGTTCGACTTCTCTGCGTTGGCTTTCGTCCTCGCTCGTACCGACACTGGCGCTCGCTCAAACGACGACGCTGTCGGGAACGGTGACGGACAACCAGGGGGGTGTCCTCCCGGGGGTCACCGTAACGGCTACGGAGACCAGCACCGGTCGGCAGCACGTTTCCGTCACCGACGCGAACGGCCAGTATCGTTTCCCCGTCCTGCCTGCGGGAACCTACCGAGTCGACGCGGAGCTCTCGGGGTTCGCAAAGCTCACCGTCCCGGCCCTGGAGCTTCTCGTGGGACAGAGCGCGAGCGTTCCCCTGAAGATGGGTATCGCCGGGGTCGAGGAGACGATCACCGTGACCGGGGAGTCGCCCCTCGTGGACCTGCTCTCTTCGGAGATTGCCGGCAACGTCGACCGTCGCATGATGGAGGAGCTGCCCGTTCAGGGCCGGAACTGGATGGAGCTGTCGCTTCTTGTCAAGGGGGTCACCGGGAACGACACCTCCAACAACCGGCCGGGTGTGGTTCGCGACGAGGCCTTTCAGCTCAATCTCGACGGGCAGCAGGTCACCCAGAGAGTCGCGAGCTCGTTCTTCGGCCAGCCCAAGTTCAGCCGCGAGGCGATCGCGGAGTTCGAGATCGTGACCAATCAGTTCGACATCACCCAGGGACGCTCCGCGGGAATGCAGGTCAACGCCATTACCCGGTCCGGGACCAACAACCTGGGCGGAAGCTTCTACGGCTACTTTCGCGACGATGCGCTGAACGCCGCCGACCACGTCTCGGGCACGGTGCTTCCCTTCCAGAACCAGCAGATCGGAGGCGCCATCGGCGGGCCGATCGTGAAGGACAAGGTACACTACTTCGTATCCTACGAGTACGAGCGCCAGCCCAATACGGTGTTCGTCCAGCCGCCCCTTCTTCCGGGACAGTCGTTCTCGATTCCCACGCCGCAGAAGCAGAACAGCCTCGTGGCCCGCGTCGATCACGCCGTGAGCGCGAACGATCAGCTGTCGTACCGGGTGTCCTACTGGGACTTCGAGACTCCCACCGATCTGCTCTCGACCGACCATCCCTCGAACGCGAGCGCGCGAACGCAGAATTCTCTCAACGTTCTCGGGACCTGGACCAAGCTCTGGTCGGCCGACAAGCTCACCGAGCTCAAGGTCGGGTACAACGGCTTCGAGTGGCAGAACCTTCTCGCCTACGGCTCCCAGGTGGCCGGGTGCTCCCAGGAGTTCGGATCGACCACGGATCAAACGACCTGTCAGGCCAACTACGTCTTCCCCGGCGGACTGACCATCGGCCCTCCTCGCAACTTCCCCCAGAGGTTCACGCAGGATCTTTTCTCCGCTCGGTTCCAGCTCAACTGGAGCAAGGGAACGCACGACATGAAGATCGGCGGCGAGTTCCTCAAGTGGCGGGACGGGGACGAGTGGCACCTGCTGGAGCGCGGGGAGTTCATCTTCGACACCCGGCCCGCCGATCTGACCCGGCGGTTCCCCGAGGAGTGCGCCCTCGATCCCTCCTGCTGGGACGTCTCCGGGCTCGACTCCACCGTCAATCGCTTTCAGCAGAACGTGGGCAACTGGACCATCGACATCCCGCGGCCGACCTGGGCGATGTGGTTCGGAGATACGTGGATGGCGGCGAGCCACCTGACCATCAACTACGGTCTTCGCTGGGACGTCGACTGGGGGGCCCTGGCACCTCCGTTCGTGACCACGCAAATCCCGTTCGCGCTCGCGACGCCGGGGCGAGAGGCGGGGAGCCCTCTCTTCAAGAGCGATATCCGCGATCTCGACAACTTCGCCCCCCGTTTCGGCTTCGCCTACGACGTCGGAGGAAAGGGCGATCTCGTCATCCGCGGCGGAACCGGACTCTTCTATACCATCAGCTCCTCGAACGTGACTTTCAGTCAGCAGTCGTTCAATACCGAGCGCATCCTGGTGAACTCCTATCCGAACGATCGGCTCCCGGGTTTCCTCGACGATCCGACGCGGGGGGTCACGCCCGATGACGTCGTCAACGGCCGCGTGCCGCTCCCGCCGCAGTCGCCCCGGGTCATCGCCAGCAACTACGTGATGCCCTACAGCTGGCAGACCTCCATAGGATTCCAGAAACAGCTCGGGCCGGACATCGGCGTCGACGCCGACCTGGTGTACTGGAAGGGATATAACGAGCCGCGCGCCATCGACTACAACCAGTTCCTCGATCCCGCGACCGGCTACACGCAGACCATCTCCCGCTTCGGCAGGCCCGACCCCCAGTTCACGTCGATCCAGTACATGGAGAGCACCGGCAAAATGGACTATGCCGCCCTCCAGACGGGGGCGCGCCGGCGCTTCAAGGACGACTTCCAGATAGGAGCGACCTGGACGCTGATGTTCATGAAGCACGACAACACCACGAGCTGGGGCTATTTTCCCAACAACAGCTTCGATCCCGATGCGGACTGGGCGCGCGCGAACGATTTCCAGCGCAACACGCTGCGGATCAACGGCCTGTACAACTTCGGGTGGGGTTTCTCGGCATCGGGCACGTACTACTACGGCTCGGGGAACTACTTCGCGAGTCAGATCTCCGGCAACCCGACGGGCAGAACCGTGAGCGAGAACCGGCTCAACAACGGGTCGGCACCCATTCCCGTGCGACCCGAGGTCGAGGATCGGTTCGAGGGACCCGAGGTGATCGGACTGGGAGCGGGAAACGAGGCGCCGCGGAACGCGCTGCGCGGCGAAGGCCTTCACCGCGTCGACGTGCGGCTCACCAAGGAGTTCGCGTTCGGCGGAGTGCGGATCTCGGGTATCGCGGAGGTCTTCAACCTTTTCAACCACGCGAACTTCGGCTCGTACAACAACGTCATCAACACGACGACCTTCGGCGATCCGCGGCAGAACATCGCCATCGCCTACGGTCCTCGCTCGGCGCAGTTCGCGTTCCGGGTCGACTTCTAGCTCGACTCGAGAGGGGGAGGAGTCTTAACGCAAAGACGCAAAGACGCGAAGCCGCAAGGAAGAAATATTTCTTTGCGTCCTTGCGGCTTTGCGTTCTCTTCCCTCGTCCCGTCGTATGGACCAGGAAGTTTCTCTGGATTCGTTCGCGAAATCGAGGGAAGGACGTCATGCGAATCAAAGAAGCGAACAGCCGCCAATCGATCTGGAGCCGCCGTGAGTTCGTCGGAAGCGGCGCCGTCGCAACTTTCCTGGGCGCCCTCGGCATCGGCCGCATCGCCGACGCATCGGGTCTGCGGCGTCCGGGAACCAAGGAGAGCATCTATACCCGTTTGCTCGGAGTCCGCCCCCACCTTGCCGGGCACGGCCACACGACGGTCTACGGCGGCTCGCGGATGCCGCCCGAGGTCCTGCGGGCGATGGCCGAGGCGAACGAGGAGTTCGTGGACATGCACGAGCTCTTCGACGCGGCGGGCCGCCGCGTGGCGGAGGTGACCGGAGCCGAGGCGGGACTGGTGACGTCGGGCTCGTTCGCCGCTCTCACCATGGGCGCCGCGGCCTGCCTCACGGGGACGGACGAGGAACGAATCCAGGCGCTTCCGCAGGTCACCTGGCCGAAGCGAGAGTGCTTGATGCAAAAGGCCCACCGCTTCTCCTACGATCGCGCTTATCGGGTGGCGGGAATGACCCTCGTCGAAGTCGAGACGCGGGAGGAGCTCGCGAAAGGCTATTCACGAGAACACCGCGATGCTGAGCGGGCTCGCCAGCTGGGAGCGAAAGCACGATCGCGGGCCCGAGGTCATGCTTCCCGAGGAAATCATCGCTCTCGGAAAGAAAGCGGGCGTACCGGTCTTCATCGACGCGGCCTCCGAGCTTCCCCCGGCCGCCAATCTGACGCGCTACGTGGAGATGGGCGCGGACCTGGTCGCGCTCTCCGGCGGAAAGGGAATCCGCGGCCCCCAGGGAACCGGGATCCTCGTGGGCCGAAAGGACCTCATCGAGGCGGCGCGGCTCAACGCCTTTCCCTACAGCAACCTCGGCCGGGGAATGAAGGTGGGGAAGGAAGAGGTGATAGGGCTCATCGTCGCCCTCAACCGCTTCGTGGAGCTCGACCACGAGGCGTACTGGGAGGAGTGGACGAGAACCGCCATGTACGTTAGCGAAGCCCTACAGGACGTTCCCGGACTCTCCGCGGAATACGTGCCCGCACGCCTTACTCCCCTGGGCTACGACTGCGTGAGGCTCACCTGGGATCCGGAACGGATTCCCCTGACGCGCGACGAGGTGGTTCAAATGCTTCGGGACGGCGAGCCTCGCATCGTCTACGACGGCGAATTCTTCATCACCCGGAACCTGGAGAACGGCGAGGAAGTCCTCGCCGCGCGCCGCCTTCGCGAGTTCTTTCGAGAGGAAGCGCCGCGAGCCCGGAGGGCGGGATGACGGAAATGCCCGCTCTCAGCCGTCGTCAACTCCTTCGCGCCAGTCTGGCCGCGCCGCTTCTAGCCGTCCCGTCGAAGGAGGCCACGTCTCGCGATTCCATCTACAGGAAGCTCGGGGTCCGCACCTACATCAACGCCTACGGCACGCTGACGACGCTCGGCGGCACGTTGATGCTTCCCGAGGTCAAGCGAGCGATGGAGGAGGCATCGCAGCACTTCATCCAGTTCCACGACTTGCAGGCCAAAGTAGGTCGGCGGCTGGCCGAGCTCACGGGGGCGGAGGCGGCGTTCGTCACCTCGGGTGCCTCGGCTTCGCTCTGCCTCGCGACCTGCGCGGTCACCGCGGGAGGAGCCCCGGACAAGATCGATCGACTCCCGCGCCTGGATGGAATGAAGAGCGAGATCGTCATCCAGAAAGCTCATCGAAATTCGTACGATCACGCGTTCCGCATGGTCGGCGTCACTCTCGTCGACGTCGAGACCGCCGCCGAGACGCGGGCCGCGATCGGCCCGAAGACGGCGGCGCTCGCGATGGTGCTCAGCCACAACTCGCTCGGCCACAAGGTCTCCCTCGAGGAGATGATCGCGATAGCCCACGAGGCGAATCTCCCCTTGATCCTCGACGCCGCGGCCGAGCTCCCCCCGGCCGAGAACCTTCGCAAGTTCGTGGCGATGGGAGCCGATCTGGTGGCTTTCAGCGGCGGCAAGAATCTGCGCGGGCCGCAGTGCAGCGGATTGCTGCTGGGACGGAAGGACTTGATCGAGGCCGCTTACGCGAACAGCGCGCCTCACAACCGCTTCGCGCGCATCGCGAAAGTGGGCAAGGAGGAGATCGTGGGTATCCTCACCGCGGTCGAGATCTATCTGAAGCAGCGCGACCACGAAGCCGAGCGCAGGGAGCACCATGCCATGCTCGAGCGCGTCGCCCGGCGCCTCGAAGGATTGGACAAGGTCGTCACCGAGTACGCGACGAACGACGACTACAGCCATTCGCCGAGGCTGACGGTGCAGTGGGACGAAAAGGCCCTGGGGCTGAGCCTCGATCAGGTGATGGAAGAGCTCGAGGAGGGAGAGCCCGGCATCATCGCGACCGACATGACGAAGTACGAGCCGGCATGGAAGGGTGTGGGCATATTCCCTTACAACCTGCGTCCGGGCGAAGAGATCATCGTGGCGGATCGCCTCAGGGAAATCCTCGGCCGGCGAGGGTAGCGGTGAATCGGCGGCAGTTTCTCCGGAGCTCGATGGCTTCGGCGCCGCTCCTGGGCTCGGGCGCCCAGAGGAGCCCGGTTCCTCGCGAGCCGGTTTCCGGAGGCACGGCGGGGCTCTCCTACGACCTGGAAATCGAGATCGAGCGGAGGCGTCAGGGAAGACCCCACGCCGGCAAGATGCTGGCCGCCATCCAGCCTCACTGTGACGACGTGCCCATCTTCGCCGGGGGCACGGTTTTGAAGCTCATCGACGAGGGTTATCGCGGGATCCTGATCAACCTGTCCGACGACTCGATGGCGGGCGCCGGAAGCTCCATCGGCGACCTCACCTTGAAGAACGAGAACGACACCCGCGAGGTGGCGCGGCGCCTGGGGCTCGAGGAGGTGTTCTTCCTCAACTATCCCAATCACGGAATGGACGGCTGGTCACTGCTCGAGATGCGCGCTCGCTTGATTTTCATCTTCCGGCTGATGAAGGTCGATACCGTCCTCAGCTACGATCCCTCCGCGCTCTACGAGCGGAACCCCGACCATACCGTCGCCGCCAAGGCCATCGAATCCGCCTGCTGGATGTCTCGGTCCGAATGGGACTATCCCGAGCACTTCAAAGCCGGCCTCACCCCGCACGGTCCTCAGGACAAGTACTACTTCGCCCGCGGACCGCAGCTCGTGAACCGCGTGGTGGACACGAGCGACTACATCGAAGCCAAGGTTCACTGCAACCTCGCCAACCTGACCCAGGGACCCGCGGGCAACCAGGGGGCTCGCCTCAGGCGCCGACTCGCCGACGAGGGTCGCCGCCTTCCGATTCTGGGCGACGACGATGACACCGCGAACCGCGCCTACACTCTGCATATCGCGCTCCGGCGGGATCGGCTGCGGGGGATGCCGCACGGTCTTTCTTACGCCGAGCTGTTTCATTACGACCCGCCCGACGACTCCTACGAAGAAGACTACGTGCGGGAGAACTCGATACCTCTCTGACCTCGAGGGGGGAAGAGTTCTAACGCAAAGGCGCGTCCTTGCGTCTTCGCGTTCCTTTCCCCTCTTCCGGTTGTCTAGCCAAGGCGTATCTCCGCGGTTTGTGCTCTTCCTTTCTACTCCTGCCGTAATACCACCGCGGGGTCGGTTCGCATCGCTCGCCTTGCGGGAAGCCAGCTCGCGAGGATAGCGATGACGGTGAGCACCAGGGGAACGACGAGCAGCGTTCCCGGATCGCCCGCCTCGATGCCGAACAGAAGTCCCGTGAGCAGGCGTCCGGATGCCAGCGCTCCCGCGAACCCCAGGGCAATACCGGCCAGCACCAGGACCGCGCCGTGGCGGAGGACGAAGCGCGCGATACCGGAGGACGTCGACCCGAGGGCGAGCCGGAGCCCGATCTCGCGCCGGCGGCAGCTCACGGCATAAGAGATGACGCCATAGACTCCGAGAGCGCCCAGAACCAGGGCCATCACCGCGAACCCCGCCGCCAGGAACATCGTGAAACGCTGTACCGATCGAGCATCCCGCGCGTAGTCCTCGAGAGGGCGGACGCGCGAGATCGCCAGGTCCTTGTCGAGTGCCGCGAGCTCCCGCCGAACGGGGTCGAGGATCGCTTCAGGATTCCCTTGCGAGCGCACCGCGAGACCCATCTGATTGCGCGCTCCCTGAGCGAAAGGAACGAAGAACTGTTCCCGGACCTCGAATCGCGGATCGTGATGGCGCATGTGCTTCACCACCCCGACGACCTCGGCCCAGACGGTCACGAACCCCGTCTCCTTGTTGACCTGGACCTGGAGCTCCTGACCCACGGCGCGCGCGCCCGGCCAGGCTCTGTCAGCAAGGCGCTCATCGACGATGACCACGGGGCGGCTTTCCGCGTCGTCCTCGGCGTCGAACCATCGTCCGTCGACGAGTTTCGAGCGTACCGCCGCGAAATAGCCGGGCGTCACCACGCGCCCGTCCGCCTCGTTCGTCTCTCCCTCCGACTTCTCCGAGCTCCGCAGGCGGTAGGGAGACGACCAGTTCGGGAGGTCGGAGAGCGGCAGCTGGTTGATGGCGCCCGCGGCGACGACGCCTCCGATCTCATGGAGGCGGCGCTCGAGCTCGCGAGTGAAGTTGCCGAGCTCGACCCCGGTCCCGTAGCGCTGGCGAGGGAGGGTGAGCTCCATCGTGAGAACGCCGCCGGTCTCGAAGCCCATGTCGACTCTCTCGAGCCGCTTGAGGGTATGAAACGACAGCGTGGCGCCCACCGTGAGCACGAACGCGAGAGCGAGCTCCGCGACCACGAGCACGTTCCGCCCCCGCTGACCGCTTCCGCCCACGGCGCGGCTCGTCGATCGAAGGGCGGTTGCGAGCTCCCGCCTTCTCAACGCCGCCACGGGAGCGAGCCCGAAGAGAATCCCGCAGACCAGGCTCGCTCCGAAGGCGAGCCCCAGGACCAGCGGATCGGCGCCGATGGCCTCGGGACGAGGAAGGCTTCCGGGCGCGAGAGCGAGCAGCGGCCCGAGGGCGAGGACTCCGAGAGCGAGACCGCCGACGCCCCCCGCCGCCGCCAGAACGAGGCTTTCGGTCAGGAGTTGGAGTGCCAACTGCCGCCTCGACGCTCCGAGGGCGGTGCGAAGAAGCATCTCCTCCTCCCTTTGCGCCGCGCGGGCGAGAAGGAGGTTTGCGACGTTGGCGCAGGTGATGAGGAGCAGGAATCCCGTTCCCGCGAGGAGCGCCAGGATGACGGGACGCGCGCGGCCGATGGCGTCGCCTTTCAGGGAGACCACGTTGAACGCTCGACCGGTCGCGGCGTACTCGGAAAACTCGGATTGGACCTGTTCGCCGATGGCGCGAATCTCCTCCCGGGCCTCGTCGAGCGTCGCCGCGGGCCGCAGGCGACCGATGGTGCGCAAATAGTAGAGCGTCCGCGGCGCCGCGGCGAGATTGCCGGTGAAGGGAACGTAGACGTCGGGGTCGGTCGCGACACCGGCGTCGCTCGGCATCACCAGACGGAAGGCGGCGGGAAGGACACCGACCACGGTAAAGGTGCCGCCTCCGAATCCCCAACCGCCGTCGATGCGGACGTTTCTCCCCAGAACCGAAGGGTCACCCCCGAAGCGCCGCCGCCAGAGCTCCTCGCTCAGGAGGACCGATTGACCTACGGCCGGTCGCTCTTCCTCGGGTCCGAAGCTCCGTCCCAGGATCGGTTCGGCGCCGAGCATCGCAGGAAAGTTCCAGGTGACCCGGGCGAGGCGCACCGTCTGCGGTTCGTTCTCTTCCACGAGCGCTCCCGTCGTCGTCCAGATCGAGGCGAACTCTTCGAACGACTTGCTGCGGGCCCGCAGGTCCTCGAGCTCGGGACCGGAGATCGGATAGCGGACGAAGCCCGACCGCGGCATCTCCGACCAGATGAGCGCGAGACGATCGGAGTCCCGGTAGGGGAGCGGATCCAGGAGAACCCCCTTGGTGACGCTCAAGATGGCGGTGCTCGCCCCGATACCCAGAGCGAGGGTCAGCGCGGCGAGGAGGGTGACGCGGGCGTTCTTGAACATCGCTCGAATAGCGATCCGCACGTCCATGGCGAGGGTATGCATTTCGACCTCCGTCGGACCCCCATCGTGGTCCCGCGATTACTCGGTTCGGAGCGTGGATGCGACGTCGACTACCGCGGCCCTCCGAGCGGGAAGCCAGCTCGCCAAAACCGCCACCGCCAGCAGGAGCGCCGCTGCCAGTCCGAGAACCGTCGGGTCCGTCGGGCTCACCTCGAAGAGCAGCGCCGCGAGAAATCGCGTCAGCGCCGCCGCGCCCGCGAGACCGACGGCTATCCCGACAACGGCGACGGCCAGACCCTGCCGCAGCACCATCCGCCGGACTTCGTCCGGCGCCGCGCCGATCGCGAGCCGGATTCCCATCTCGCGGGTGCGCAGGGTCACGACGTACGACATGACGCCATACAGACCGATCGCGCCGAGGAGGAGCGCCACTCCGGATGCGCCTCCGACCAGGAGGAAGGTGAACGTCCTCCTGGCCGTTGCCTGCGCGACGATGTCGGTCAGGGAGCGAATGCGGTACAGAGGCAGCGACGGATCGAGACCGCGGACCACGTCTCGGGCGGCGCCGGCAACGGCGTCGGGGTCGCCGACGGTTCGCACCACGAAGGCTATATCGCGCGGCGTCCATCGCGGATCGTCGCGCGCCGGCAGGAGCGGACAGTAGAGCAACTGGTCCTCCGGCTGGTCGAGCGCCTTGTCTCGAACGTTCCCCACCACGCCGACCACCGTATACCAGGAGCTCCCGCGCGAGTAGATTCGCACGCGTTTGCCGATGGGAGACTCGTTCGCCCAATACCTTTCTGCTAGAGCGCGACTGACGACGGCCTCCAGGAGGACGTTCGGAGGATCCGGACGCGTGAAGCTCCGGCCCTCGAGGAACGGGATACCCGCCGCTGCGAAATAGCCGGGAGTCACGTACAAGACCGGATGGATTCCCGGAAGAGAGCCGGGAGCGATGGGGCGATCTTCCGCCCAGACCGCGCTGTCGGTCCGTCCCTGTTCGTCGAGCGGAAGCTTCGATGCCACGCCTGCCGCCTGCACGCTCGGGGAGCTTGCGATGCCGTCGAGGGCGCGCACGAAGAAGCGTACCGCCTCGTCGGAGCCGGGATAGGCGATCGGAGGGAGCGCCAGGCGAAACGTGATGGCGTTCGCCGGCTCGAAGCCAGGCTCTACGGAGCGAAGGCGCCAGATGCTCCTCGCCATCAGCCCCGACCCGACCAGGAGTACGAGCGCGAGCGCCACCTGAGAAACGACGAGCGCGTGCCGCACGCGGTGTCGAGCGCGGCCCACCGTCGTCGAGCGACTCTGCAGACTCGAAGCCCAGGACGAGGAACGAGCCCCCGATCGCAGCGCGGGAAGCCCGCTGACGAACAGGGCGGTGAACAACGTGCTCAGAATCGCGACTCCCAGGACCGCGGCGTCGATGTTCGCTTCGGCGAGCCTCGGGATGTCGACGGCGCCTCCGAGCGATCGCAATGCGGAAACGGAAGCCGCGGAGACGAGAACGCTCAGGATGCCGGCCAGGGCCGAGACGAGAAGACCCTCGCAGAGGAACTCGAAGAGGACGGCGACCGGCGACGCGCCGAGCGCCCGCTTCAGCGCGAGAGCGTTCCGGCGCCCCTCCGCAAGGACGAGAAACAGGTTGGCGACGTTCGCCCAGGCGATCGCCAGGACGAATCCCGCGGCGCCGAGGATCACCCACAGCACCCGCCCGACGTCTCCGACGACGACTTCGGCGAGCGGACGCACCGACACCCGCATGTGTGTCTGGTCGATGGACGCCCGTGTCAGCCGTCCCGGGAACTCCTCGGGCAGCCGCTCGAGGAGCGTCTGGAGCTCACCGGTCGCTTCGTCGATGGACACTCCGTCGCGCAGCCGGGCGACCGCATAGTGCTCGAACGTCGCGGACTCCGTCTTCCGCGGATCCAGGCGCAGCGGAAGCCACAGCTCCGTATCCGCCGAGGGGAAACGAACGTCATCCGGCAGGATGCCGATGACGTCATGCGGTACCCCATCGATCGAAAGCCGTCGATTCAAGATACCCGGTTCCCCGCCATACTTCCGCCGCCAGAGCCTTTCGGCGAGCACCGCGACGGGCGAGGCGCCGGGTCGATCGTCGGATTCGTCGAAGAGACGGCCGCGCAGCGGCACGACCCCCAGGGTCGGGAACAGATCCGCGGTGACGCGGGACGCCGGCACGCGCTCGGCATCGGCGCCGCTCACCGGACCGAGCGCGGCGGCAGTCAACTGGTAGCCGCCGAAGTGGGTGAAAGCTCGTTGGTGGCGCGGATAGAAGAGAAGGCTGGCGTCGGACTGTTCGACTCGCATGCTCCCGCCCACGACGAGGGTGTGAGACAGGGAGACGAGCCGCTCGGGATCGGGATAGGGAAGCGGACGAAGCAGAACGGTGTTGACGAGTGTGAAGACGGTGATGGTCGCGGCGAGCCCGAGCGTGAGCGTCACGACGGCTGCGAGGGTGACGCCTCGGGTGCGGGCGAGGCGTCGCGCGGCGTGTTGAAACGATCGGATCAAGTCGGCACTTCCCACGATCCCAGGTTCACGAGATTATACGCCCGAAGTCGCTTTGGAAGACGGCTCCGTTCGCACGAGGGACGAGCGGGAGAGAGCGGCAAACGGCCGCAGGGCCTGCCCTCCTCATTCCCCCTTGAGATGCTTGCCGAAGAAAGTCTTCAGCTTTCCCCAGGCGTCCTCCGCCGCCATGTTGTGGAAGTTCTTGCCTTCGCGATTGGCGAAGCCATGGCCGGCGTTTCGGTACACGTGCACCTCGACCGGCTTACCCAGCTCTCGCATCGCAGTGTCGAAGGCGAGCACCGAGGCTTCGGGAATCCCTTCATCCTTGTCGCCGAAAAAGCCGAGCACCGGCGCCTTGATGGCCGTCAGACTCTCGCGCTCGGTGGGAAGCGCCCCGTAGTACACCGCGCAGGCGGCCAGGGTGGGCTCGGCCACGGCCAACTTGATGGAATAGCCCCCTCCCATGCACCAGCCGATCGAGCCGATGCGGTCGGGCTTCACGTCGGGACTCGTCTTCAGGTAGGCGACAGCGGCCGCGAGATCGCGAAGCGCCCGGTCCTCGGGCAGCCCGCGCATGAGCTCGTGCGCCTGCTCCGGATTGTCGGTTTGCTTGCCGCGATAGAGGTCCACTGCCAGCGACAGATACCCCTCGCGCGCGAGCTGATCCGCCATGCCTCGAATCTGTTTGTTCAAACCCCACCACTCGTGAATCACCACCAGAGCGGGAAAGGGGCCCGGTCCCTTCGGCCTCGCCAGATAGGCCACCACCGGCTCCGAGCCGCTGGGAAAGGTCACCTCGCCCTGCCCTAGCACCGGACCGCTCGGCGCCGCGGGGACGGTGGTGGTCGGTGCGGGAGCGGGAGCCGGTTCCGGCGAACAACCGGCAAGGAGCGCCAGTAAGATGGAAAACCGAGCCAAGGGGGTTCGTACTACGCGCATGCTCTTATTCCTCCAGAGGTTTCGACCAGGGATTCAGGATACCCGGGTATCGCACCGACGGTCACGGAAAAAATAGCCGGCGGCTCTTCAATCCGGAGACACCGTGGGCCTCCAGAACGTTGCTCGCAAGCTGCTCCATGCCCATGCCGCAGGGGTGCCGTGTCGACGGCGAGACGTTGGCGACGCAGCCGGGCGACTGCTGGTAGGTCGACTTCGGCCTTCCCACGGCGCGAGCAACGGCGGAGCGAACCGATCGCATTCACTTGGTGATCGACGGGCTCCGCGATTCCTGGTCCGATAGGCTCTTCGAATCAGGGGGCTGATCTGCGCCTCGCCGACGAGCGCGAGGCCTCAGGCCGATGAGCGATTCCTCGTTCTGACGCCCGGGAGACGCGCTGCCGCTGGATCGGGCCCCGTCAGGTGCTCGGAGGGGACAGCCGGAACGCCGCCATTTCTTCGCCGTTCCGAACGAACAGGAGGTACCCAACCAGCACCGGATGGTTCCAGGTCTTGCCCTCGATCGCCTTGAAACGGGCGAGCTCCCGGAACTGGTCGGGGGTCGCATCGATCAGCGCCAGCTCACCCTCTTCGGACAACACGAGCAGCAAACCCTGTTCGCGCAGCAGGACGAGCTGGCCATGGCCGTAGCGTCCGCCCTTCCACTTTCGCTTTCCGTCTTGTAGGTCGATGCAGGAGAGGATGCGGCCGTCGAAGCCGAAGGCATGGCCTTCGTGAACGACGAGATCGTTGAAGAAGGGCTTCAGCCCGGTCGACGTCCAGCGCTCCTCGGTGTTCCATCCTCCGGTTTCGTGGGTGACCGCGATGCGGCGCGTGCTGATTCCCCCCATGGCGTCGGCGGAGCTGATCAGGAGGTCGCCGTCCGCGATGACGGTCGGCTGCACGATGCGGAAGCCTGGCCACGAGTGCTCCCAGAGGAGCATGCCCTCGACCGGCTCCACGCTGATCGCACCGGTCGCGTTCAACAGAAGGACCTGCTCGACTCCGTCGATCGTCAGCAGATGCGGCGAGCTGTAGCCACCGCCGCCCTTCGGCCCGAGCCAGCGCGGATCGCCCGTAGCGCGGTCATAGGCAACAAGTTTTCCGGCGGCGGCGACGATGACCACGCTATCCACCACAACGGGCGAGCTCGCGAACCCCCAGCCCGGCACCTCCGCGTCGGCGTCGGACACCACGTCGCGTGACCACACGACGGCGCCGTCACGGGCGTCGAGCACGTTCAGGATTCCTGTTGCGCCGAACGCATAGACGCGGCCGTCGCTGAGCGTCGGCGTCCCGCGGGGACCGGCCCCGCCATTGGACTCGTAGAACCGGACCGCGTCGCCGTGACTCCATACCGGCTCGCCGGTTCTCGCGTTGTAGCAGGCGACAATCTCGTCCTCGCCGCGCTGCTCCTGCGTATAGAGGAGGTCGCCCGCGACCGCGAAGGACGACCAGCCAGGGCCGATCGGCCGGCGCCATAGCTCGACCGGCGGGGCGTTGGTCCAGTCGATGTCGATCCGCAGGTCGCGAATCACGCTGTCGCGAGCGGGCCCGCGAAAGCCGGGCCAGTCGGCTTCCGTTTTCGTCTCCGCCAGATTCGGCGGGGGCGGCGCCGCTTCGATAGGCTCGGCAATCTCGGCAGTCTCGGCCGGGACCGGGGCCGTCGGAGCCGGCTCCTCGGGAGCCCTCGTTTCCGCCGGTGCGGCAGGGACCACTGTCGGCTCGGGAACCTTGGCTATCTCGCTCCGGGCTTGGGCCAGGAGCCGCTCCTCGGGAGTCCTCGACCACCGCCAAGCGAAGTCGGATACCCCGTCGCCGGAAACACCCCCGGTCCGGAGGAGCGTCCACAGGCCGCATGCCGACAAGAGGGTCGCGATCATCGATGCCCACCGAGCTCCACCGGAGACGCCGCGAGCGAGATACGCCCACACGACGAACGCGAGGCTCATGAGCGGTATGGCTTGAATGTAGAACAAGTTCCCCATCCCTGCCGTCGCTATCGACACGTGCAGCCATGGCTTCGTCGCGACGACCGCGAGCGCCATGAGGATGAGGGCGCCCACGCGCTCGGACCAGGGCCTCCGGCTGAAAAACAGCCACCACACCAGAACGGCCAACGCGCCGACGAGTGCGCCAAGCAGGCCATAGAGGAAGGCTTCCGGAAAAAGCAAGGGGATGACGTAGCTTGCGACCAGCAATACGATGACCACGCCGGGCCACAGCGGAAAATGCGTCCTTTGAGTCACGGCTTATTCCTCCCGGAGAGCCTGCACGGGATTGATCTCCGACGCGCGCCAGGCGGGAATCGCTGACGCGAGAAGCGCCACCACGGTCAGCAGGAGAGCCACGAGGCCGAGCGTTCCGACGTCGGTCGGTGCCACCCCATGGAGGAGTCCGGAGATGAGCCCGGCGAAGAAGAACGACGCCGCGAGCCCGATGGCGACACCGGCCAGAGCGAGAAGCGCGCCTTCCTTCAGAACGACCTGCATCAAAACCGATTGATTGGCACCGAGGGCCGCGCGGACTCCGAACTCGTGCGTCCGCTGGCTCACTCCGAACGCCAGAACGCCAGCGACACCCACTGCGGCCACGGTGAGGGCGAGGAGCGCAAAGGCACCCACCAGGGCGGCGTTCAACCTCTGGGGCGAAATCGATTCCGAACGGATCTGGGCGAGCGTCCCGACGTTCACGATCGGCTGAGCTGGATCGATCTTGCGAATCAGGTCCATGATTGGCCGCAACACCAGTTCCGGCTGCGCGGTGCGAACGAAGAGCGAGCCCGCGAGAGGCACCTCGGTAACCGGGTTGAAGGCCACATGGGGCACGCCCTCGGCCACACCATAGTCCTTGACGTCCGAGACGACGCCCACGATCGTCCGGTACTCCTCGGTCACGCCCATGAAGTGCAGCGTGTCGCCTCTCCAGCCGATGCGCCGTCCCACGGCATCCCCATCCGGAAAGTAGTGATCGGCGAGCGCCTGATTGACCACCACGACCTTCGCCGCGTCCCGCGTGTCCGTTGCGTTGGAACGTGCGGCCCGCGACCAGCGTCATTCCGAGCGTACGGAAGTAGTCGCCGCTCACGATGCGAAAGTCGGCTCGTGGGGGTTGCGCTCCAGGCTCGGTCGGCTTTCCTTCGATCTCGAACTTGAGCGCGGCGAGCCCGGCCAGAACACCCTGAGGCGTTTCCCTCAAGGGAATCATGCTGCCGAGCGCCGCCGAGCGAACGCCCGGAAGAGCCGCGACGCCTTCCAGGATCGCTTTGTGATGCGCCAGAAGCTCGTCCGGACGCAGCGCGCCGTAGCTGATCGGAATGTTCATGGCGAGCACTTCGTCCAGAGCGACCCCGCCGTCGTCCTGCTGCAGGTTCTTGAGCGTCTCGAGCAAGAGCCCGGCGCCGACCAGAAGAACGAAGCTGACGCCGACCTGCGAGACGACGAGAAGCCTCTGTACGCGCCGGACCGCCACTCCGGCCGTCGAGCGCGTTCCGGAAAACCATCCGAGGCCCCTCGAAGCCGTTCCAGGGAGGCGCGGCAGGAAGGCGAAGAAGCAGGCCGACGCGAAGCCGACGGCCAGCGCGACACCGAGCACGGTGGTATCGACGGTAATCTCGGAGGCGCGGGTGGAGTAGCGTGCGATGTAGGAGGCCAGAAGGTCGACACCGCCGAGCGCCAGTAGTACGCCGAGCGCGGCGCCCGCAACCGATGGGACGATGTTCTCGACGAGCAGCTGGCGCCGCAGCGCCCAGGTCTTCGCACCCAGCGAGACGCGAAGCGCCCATTCGTCATAGCGGCGCATCATCCGAGCGAGGGTCAGGTTGGCCACGTTCGCACAGGCGATCATCAAAACGAAGGCAGCGACGCCGAGAAGCATGAACATCGTGGGCCGTGCCTCGGCGGCGAGCTGGTCGCGGAGACCGGTGACCGACACCTCGAAGCCCTGCGCGGGATCGTAGGCCTCCGGGTGTTCTTCATGCAGCCGCCCGGTAATCGATTCGACCTCCGCGCGCGCCGAGGCCAGGCTGGCGTCCGGCGCGAGGCGTGCGAAGACCTCCGTCATCCGGTGGACCCGATCGTGGGTCATGCTGGCACTCAAATGGTGCGGGCTCACGACCATGTTGACGTACATGTCCGTGTGCTCGGGATACGGTGGCGCGGGCTCCGCGACGCCGATGATCTCGACGCTCCGGCTGTCTATCGTTACCCTTCGTCCGACGGCTGCCGGATCGGCGCCGAAGAGGCGCTGCCAGTAGTCGTACGTCAGAACTGCCACCGGCGGTGCGGCTTCTCCGTCCTCGCTCTTCGAAATGACTCGCCCGAGGTGGGCGCCGAGCCCCATGACTTCGAAGTAGTTTCCGGTGACGATCCCGGCGCGCACGCGCACGGGCTCGTCCACTCCGAGCATGGTGAACATCATGGTGGAGAACTCCGCGACACCTTCGAGACTGGGACTATGCTGCCGGTAGTCGTCGATCTCGGGAACGGAGAACGTTACGTTGCCGAGTCCTGCGAGGCTCGCGGAATGGCGCAGGTAGACGAGGCGATCTCCGTCGCGATAGGGCAGAGGCCGGAGCCAGATTCCGTTCACGACGCTGAAGATCGCAGTGTTGGCGCCAATGCCGAGTCCGAGCGTCAGGACGAAGGCGAGCGCATATCCCGGGCTTCGCGCGAGCCCGCGGATTGCGACCTGCAGATCGGAGAACCACTGGGTCCAGTTCGAGAGCCTCCCCTGAGGGGATTGGAAGGTGCGGAGCACTTTCCTCCAGGCGGGGACGTTCGCCTGCGGATCGATGAAGGTCGGCGCCTGGAGAGCGCCATAGGCCCGCGCCACCCGCGAGGCCGTGCCGAACCGGGACAGGGCCGTGACGGTTGCCTCCTCGGTGGTCGCGCCGTTCTCGACCAACCCCGCAATCGCGTCCTCGAGATGCGCGTCGGTCTCCTCGAGGATCCGCTCGATACCAGGGTGGCCTGGCTCGACGCGAAAGAGAGCGCCGAGATCCTTTCTCAGCGCGCGGTGGAACGCTTCGAGCTTCCGGGTGTCTCCGGATCGCGGATTCATACCGTGTCCAGAACCGATTCGACCGCCTGCGCGAAGCTTCCCCACTCCCGACGCTCGTGAGCCAGCGCTTCTCGTCCCGCGGGGGTCAGGTTGTACACGCGGCGGCGACGTCCGCCCACCTCGGCCCACGAGCTTTCGAGAAGGTTCTTCGACTCGAGCCGGTGAAGCGCGGGATAGAGCGTTCCCTCAGGAAGGTCCAGAGCCCCGCCACTCGCTTCCGCCAGTCGGCGGGCGATGTGGTACCCGTGGGCAGCACCGGCGCCAACCACCGCCAAGAGAAGGAGATCCAGGTGCCCTTTCAACGTTTCTTTCGTCATACCTCGCGATCCTACACCTCGCTATACGAGGTATACAAAGGATAAGTTCAGTTGTCCTGCAGATGGGGGCGTCCGTCGCATGAAGGTCGCTGCCGAACACGACGTGAATCCGCGTGTTCTGTCGGAAACTCGGCAGGTTGTCGACTTCTATGCGGGAAGCCTCCGGGACCTGGGAAGTTTTCCCTGCGGCGCGAGTCGACTAGAAGCGGAACACCGTGCTCACCGCGATGCGCCTCGGCGTCAACCGGTAGTACTGGGCGTCTCCGAGCTCGCTCTCCGAGACCGGGGGCCGGGTGTCGTTCAGGTTCTGGGCGTCGAGGCGGAGGTCCCAGTGCTCCGCCCGGTAACCGATGCCGCCGCCGAAGGTCGCATAGGCGTCCGCGAGCGCGGTGTTGCGTTTGTTCAGGTACCGGTCTCCGACCACGTTGAGCCCCGCGTTCGCGATGAGACCGTGGCGCGGCGCGTAGACGACTCCGCAGGAAGCGAGGTGATGCGGAGACATCTCGAGCCGGCGGCCTTCGAGCTGGGTTGGAACGCCGTCGAACTCCGTCAGGTAGTCCGTGAACCGGGCGTCGTGGTATCCGTACGTGCCGCGCAGGCTCCAGTGGCGAGGCAGCTCGTAACCGAGCGCGAAATCGACGCCCTTGAAGCGCTGGTTTCCGCCGTTCGTCAGCGACGGGAGCCCGTTCACCACTTGCGCGATGACCAGGTTCTCGAAGTCCATGAGGAACCCCATGACTTCGTAGCTCATCCGCGCGCCGAGCAACCGCCCTTTCAACCCGAGCTCGTAACTGACCGCGGTCTCCGGCTCGAGAAGCCCCTCCCCTTCGCCCTCCGCTCCCTCCTCGGCGAGGCCGAAGTCGAAAGCAGCGGGCTTGAAGGTGTTCCTGTACACCGCCACCAGGCGCAGCCAGTCGGCGCCGCTCTGCCACGCGGTGAAAGCCGTGCCCACGCTACCGCTCAATCGCGTGTTCTCCTGGTGGTTCCTTTCCTCCTCCGCGGGGTTGCGGATCCCTGCCTCTTCCGCGCCCTCTCGCTCCTCGTCCGTGCGGTTCAGGCGCACCCCCGCTTCGAGACGCAGGCGCTCGACAGGGTACCATTCGCCGAAGGTATAGAGGCCGAGGAAGTCCCTCCGATCGTCGACGCCCAGGTCGAGATCTTCCGGCTCGACCACGGGCGTCGCCGTATCTCCCGAGAGCGGCGCGAAGTAATCGAAGTCCGCTCCCTTGGCGTCGCCGTTTCCATGGATGTAGTCGACTCCGGCGAGAACCTTCCAGTCGGGAGAGCTCGACCAGGCGAGGTGGGTATCGGCGTAGAGGTCGAGAGTGTCGATGTTCTCCCGGATGCCGCGCGCGTTGGGAACGGCCGGGTCGTCTTCGAGAGAGCTCAGAAACCCGCGAAAGATCCGCTGCTCCGAGGAAGCAGCCTGCACCGTCGTGTACCAGTTTGCGCCCCCGAGCGGGCGATCGTAGCCGGTCGAGACCGAAAAACGATTCTCGTTCAGGAACGCCCCGTCCGGGTTGTGGTTGGCGTCGAGGGGAACGTCCCCGGATAGAGAACCGCCCTCTCTCGGATGGGGGCTCGCGGGACCCTGATCGAGGAAGGTGAGATCGAAGTCGAACCGGAGCTGCCCCACGCCGAGGGCCCTCGCGTTCCGCCAGAGCAGGTGGCTCTTGCGGAACGAGGTACGCTCGTCCCGATAACCCTGTCGCTGAAAATCGACGGCGAGGCTCGAGGAGAAACCCGCCCATCGGGGGAGCGCGCTCGTGAATGCCGCCCCTCCGCTTTCGAAGCTCCCCCCGTTGAGGAGCAGCTCACGGCGCGCGGACCCGGCGGCGCGATGCACGATCTGGATCACTCCCACGAACGACGTCGCGCCATACATGACGGGAGCCGCGCCGCGCTGAACCTCGATGCGCTCGACGTCGTTGAGATTGATGGTGGAGAGGGCCGGATTGTAGGCGCCTCCCCAGGGAACGCCGTCGACCACCAGCAGGAACGCGTCGAACTCGCGCAGGCCCCAGAACTCGGGGACGTAAGAGGCGGGTCCGCCGTCCCCTCCGGGAGAGATGTCCACGCCGGCCGCAAGGGCTAGCGCGCTCCTCAAGTCGGTCGCGCCCCGGTCGACGAGATCCTGAGCAGAAAATACTTCGATCGCGTCCGGGGTCTCGGCCGCGGGCTCTTCAATCCGCGTCGCCGTAACCTGGACGTACTCCTCGTGGGTCAGGGCTTGTTGTTCCTCCGTACGCTGTTCTTCCTGAGTCGCGGTCCGGTCGGAATTCGACTGCGCCCATGCCGTCGAGTCGACGACGACGAGTGCACCCAGTACCAGGCGGTGGAATCGTCCGGCCATCACGTCCCTCCTCCGTGCCGGTTGGTTTCAGGCCGCCGTATCGTACGCCGCGGTAGGACCTACTACCACGGCTCGTAGTTCCGGCGGCCTTTCGTTTTTGGAACGGACAGCGAACAGCACAACTGTAGCTGGCTCTCGGATCCCGGATGGTCGCCGCCGAGAGCCGGTGGAATCCTTCCCGGCTTCGTTTGACTACAGGGCGTATCCGCGGGACGAGAATCCGCGGAAGATCCCCACTTCCCATGGTAGGCTCGCGCAGCGAGGAGCCTGCGATTTTGGAGTGGGTGAAGGGAATCCTGGAACAGTCGCCGCTGCTCGCGCTCTTTGCGGCCATCGGGATTGGCTACGCGCTGGGGCAGATTTCGATTGCCGGGTTCTCCCTCGGCGTAGGCGCGGTGCTGTTCGCGGGTCTCGGGATTGGCGCCCTCGCGCCCGGATCCGTGCCGCCGGGCCTGGTGAATTCCATCGGCCTCGCGATGTTCCTCTACGGCGTGGGCATTCAGTACGGCCGCGCCTTCTTCGCGGGCTTGCGCGGGCCCGGTTTGATCTGGAACCTGCTTGGAGCCGCGGGGGTCTTCGCCTCGCTGGCGGCGGCGCTGATGCTGGGCCGGACGTTCGGCGTCGCCCCTGAGCATTCGGTGGGCCTGTTTGCAGGGGGGCTGACCAGCACTCCTGCACTGCAAGCGGCCATCGATGCCGCGGGAAACCGCGACCCTGCGGTTGGTTACTCGGTGGCCTATCCCCTCGGCGTGGTGGGACCCATCCTGTGCCTCTTCGTCTTTACACGCCTTCTCCAGCCACGGGTGGCGCCGGCGCCCGCGCCGCCGCGTCCCATCGAGATCACGCTGGAAGGCGTCGAGAGCATCACCGTGGCGGAGTTGACGGACCAACTGCCCCCAGGCGTTCACCTGGCCGCCATACGTCACGCCGGCGCCAGTCGGTTGCCCGATCCGCTTGCGCGTGTCGGCGCGGGTGACGGGGTATTGCTGTACGGCGAGCCCGAGCAGCTGGAGCAGGCGCGGAGGGTGCTCGGCCGCGTGGACCCCGGCCGGTTCGTGAAGGATCGGAGCGCCCTCGACGTGGTGCGCGTCTTCGTGTCGCGCCCGGCGCTGGTGGGCACGGCCATTGGCCAGTTGCCGTTTCCCGACGGCATCATCGCCAACATCACCGAGGTGAGGCGCGGTGACGCCCTGCTCATGCCGGCGAGCGACCTCGTGCTGGAATACGGCGACCGTGTGGGCGCGATTGTTCCGCGCGAGTCGATTCCCGACGTGCGCGCGTTCTTCGGCGACTCGCTGAAGTCGACGGCCGAGTTCTCCTACGTCTCCGTGGGCCTGGGCATGTCGCTCGGTGTGCTGCTGGGGCTCATCAAGTTCCCCCTCCCGGGGTTGGGCACGTTCTCGCTCGGCCTCGCCGGTGGACCCTTGCTGGTGGCGCTGGTGCTGGGGAGGGTCGGGCGGAGCGGCTCGTTGTCGTGGCACATGCCCCTGGCCGCCAACCTCACGCTTCGCAGCTTCGGGCTGACGCTCTTTCTCGCCGCAGTCGGCATAGGGTCGGGTGCACCCTTCGTCCAGACGGTCTCTACCGCAGGGGCGATGTTCCTCGCGCTGGGGACCGCCACCGTTCTGGCCGGCTTCCTGGTGGTTATGGCGCTCGGGCAGTACGCCTTGCGCATGTCCACCGACGATCTGTTCGGCGTGGTGTCGGGCACGGCCGGCAATCCGGCCATCCTGGCCTACGCCAACCAGGCGGTGAAGAGTGACCGGCTCGATATCGCCTTCGCCACCGTGTATCCGTCGACGACGATCCTGAAGATCCTCTGCGCGCAGGTGGCGATGAGCCTGCTCGCGGGCCCGTGACTGCCGAAGGCGTATGAATCACTTCCCATCGGGCAGAAGCCCGCTGGTCTCGAGAAAATCTGCGAACATTCCCGCCTTGAGGCGCGATCCCTCGTCCGTATTGTGGACGGCGCCGACGTAGAGCTCCGGGTTGCTGGGAAACAGTTTGGCAAAGTCGAAAACCGGTACGTCGAGCTCCTGGCCGTTTTCTTCATTCCAGCAACGATCCGCGATTCTTTGCCCTTCAGGCGAGCTTCTCCCCGCGACGGACGCCTTTTCTGGTCGGTGGTACCCGCCCAGGCGCAAAGAATCCGCTCTTATCTCCTCGCCATGGCCTGCAGGCGTCAGTCAAGTTGCGGGACGGGAGTCAAGCGGGCTTGTACAAATGCTCGAAGTCCCTTAACCTTCCGCGCAACCGGCAGGGAACCGAAAAACGCATCTGCACCCTGCTCCAGGCGTCCATACGAATCTCCGGCGCCTGATGCACGTAGAAGGAGAACTTATGATCCGGAAGCGCTTCGTCCCCCCACTCAGCATCGTTCCGACCTTCCTGCTCTTCTTGTCCGCTCACGCCGCGATGGGACAGCCGGGCGACGAGCTCGGGATGGCGAAAGAGCTCGGGCCCGCCACCTGGGCGCGCTGCGCGGAGCACCTCTCGAATCCGAAAGCGAAAGCGTACGAGATTTCTCACGTGCGATCGAACACGATGCCGCTTTCTCCCTTCGCTGGTCCCCTCACGATGACGTACCTCCCCACGGGCGGCCTTCCGGGATCGAAACAGGTCTTCAACATGGAAGTGCTGAACGAGAACGCGAACCCCGGCCAGCAAGGGACGCAGTTCGACGCCCTCGGGCATTTCGGCTACCTCGACAACGCCTGGGACGGCACGCCGCCCACTCCGGTCGAAGGCGCTCACTATTACGGCGGGTTCACACAGAAGGACGTGAAGCCGGAGCCGGGCTCGCCTCTCCTCAAGCTGGGCCTCGAGAAGGTCCGTCCGATCGTCACCACCGCGATTCTCCTCGATGCCAGAAAACACGTGGGGAAGGGACAGGCGATGAGGGCCGGCGAGGTCGTGACCCCGCAGCACATCGAAGGCATGCTGGAGGCCCAGGGGTTGCGCAAAAGGGGCATCCTCCCGGGCGACGTGGTGTACGTGTATACCGGCTGGAGCGAGCGCTATCAGGACCCGGACACAGACAAGGTGTACTACAGCATGGCTCCCGGACTTTCCTACGAGTCGGCGAAGTACCTCGGCGACAAGCGCGTGGTGGCGGTCGGCCTCGACACGCCGTTCATCGACGCCGTTGCGGATGGACAGCTCGCGGGCAAGGTGGGGCCTCCGCCGGGTACACCGACCGGGATGACGTTTGCCGCTCACCACTACTTTCTGACGCAGGCAGGAGTCCATCACATCGAGAACGCGAAGCTCGACGAGCTGGCACGCGACCAGGTCTCGACGTCGTGCACCATCATCCTGCCCCTTCGCGATAAGGGCGCGGCCGGATCGGCGATCCGTCCGGTGGCCATCGGCGCTCCCGCCCGCTAGCTGCTGCAGGGACGCCGGCGACGAACGCGCCGTTTCGTCCAGGAGGCCAAGGCGGCCTCTGGTTCTTCATCGGTTCCCAGAGGATACAATCCTGTCCTCGCATCGGCGTGGAAGAAGGGTGAACGGTTGAAGACTCTGTTGCGGATCGGCATACCCACGATCGTGGTTCTGATCCTGTGGATTGGCGGCGTGGTTCTCGGAACGCTCGAGGGGTGGTGGCGCGAGCCGCTCGCGCCTCGCGGTGACCCCCGGGCCTTCATGGATGCCGCTACCGAGCTCCTCGATAGGAATCACTCGGGAAACGCGGTCCTGGCTCTGATCGAGGACGGTTCGGTCTACGGCGAGCACGCCGTCTCCGTCGGCGACCCGGTGGACCGGGACACTGTGTTCCAGGTCGCGTCTCTGAGCAAGTGGATCACGGCCTGGGGCGTCATGGCCCTGGTCGAAGAGGGGAGACTCGACCTCGATGCCCCGGTCGGCGAATATCTCACGCGGTGGAAGCTTCCGGAGAGCGGATTCGATCATCGTGGAGTGACCGCCCGGCGGCTCCTGAGTCATACCGCCGGATTGACCGACGGGCTCGGCTACGCGGGTTTCGAACCGGGAACGCCCGTGCAGACGCTGGAAGAATCTCTGACCCGAACCGCCGACGCCTCGCCCGGAGCGAGTGGAGTGGTGCGGGTGGGCTACGAGCCGGGCACCGAATGGCGCTATTCGGGGGGCGGCTATACGCTGTTGCAGCTCCTGATCGAAGAGGTGACCGGGGAATCGTTCGAGGCCTACATGCAGCGAGCCGTTTTCCAGCCGCTAGCGATGTCCCACTCCTCTTTCCAGTGGACCCCGGGTCACGGAACGCAGCTCGCCACCTTCTACGATCGAAACTCGAAAGCGGCGACCCACTACCGGTTCACCGCCCTGGCCGCGGCGTCGCTTTACACCTCGGTCTCGGACTTGACGCGCTTCGTCCAGGCCCACCTCCCGGGAGAGGATGGCGAGGCGGTCGGGCGCGGCGTTCTCGAGCGCGAGACCATCGAAGAGATGTGGCGCCCCCATGCGTCGCAGATGGGTCAGGACATCTGGGGATTGGGCGTCATTCTTTATGCGAGCAACGAAGAAGGGGGCTTCGTCGTCGGCCATGACGGCAACAACGAGCCGGCGATCAACACCGCCGCACGCTTCAATCCCGCGACCGGCAACGGGATCGTGATGCTGGAGACGGGCGACCCCCTCCTCGCGACGACGGTCGCCGGCGAGTGGGCGTTCTGGGAGACCGGGAACGTGGATCTCCTGACGATCACGATGAGCGCGCCTCGGATGTTCCGTACCGTCGCTTTCGGCAGCCTCGCCATTGTGCTCGCCGGCCTTCTCGCCGCCTGGAGGTCGCGCCGCGCCTCGTCTCGACCGGGTCCCGCTTGATGTTCCGGGATGGCCGGACTTGGCGGCCTGGACCGCGTCGATCGAGAGCGTGCGGATCGTGTTGACGGCGAGCTGGGACCCTCTTGTCTTCGGTCATGACTTCTCTCCATCGGCGGAGCGGTCGGCCAGCACCAGCGCCTGGTCCTGACTCACGCGTCCCGCCGGAATCGATGCATCGGCCGCGCGCAATCGGGGCAGCATCGCGGCTTTGTCCGCTCCGGTCACGAGCCACAGAATGCGCCGCGAGCGGTTGAGCATCGGATACGTCAACGTCATACGTCGCCTCTTCATGTACACACCGGTGATCGCGACGTCCTTGTCGACGACGTTCAGAACGGAATCGTCGGGCACCAGAGAGGCGGTATGGCCGTCCGGGCCGAGTCCCAGGTGCAGGAGATCGATCACCGGTGGCGTGCCGCCAATCTGCTCGAGCGTCCGCGCATAACCGCGGGCGCCGGCCTCGAGATCGGCCTGCTCCACCGGCATGGCGTGCAGATGGTCCTGGGTCAGCGGTGCAGTCCCAAGGCTCTCCCTCAGGTGGGTGAGGTTACGGTCGGGATCGCCGGCGGGGGCCACGCGCTCGTCCACCTGGACCACGTGCACGCCCGTCCACGGCAAATCCTCGCCAGCGACGAGACGCAGCATGCGCCACGGCGTGCGGCCGCCGCTGACGGCCACGATGAACCGCCCGCGCGCCGCCACAGCGGCACGCGCCTCGGCTGCGATCACTTTCACGGCCTCTTGCGCGACGGCTTCGGCGTCCGCGAGGATGCGGGTCTCCATGATGGGTCTCCCTAGCGGCTCACCACCGGGTCCTGCCACCCGCCGGGCGGCGTCACCCGCTCGATCTCTCTGGGTCCCCACGTCCGCCCAGCTCCTTCCCGGATCGCGGCGAACGTGGCGGGGTCGTTGTAGTCGCCGTCGACGTAGCGAAGCTGTCTCGACAGCTTCGCGAACGCGGACCGGTCGAGGCCGCCGTGCTTCTCGAGGCTGTCCTTCGCGCGGGCCTTCATCTGGTCGAGGGTCCATCCCGCCTTGGCGACACCGATGACCGGCACGTCGAAGTGTCCCCGCTTCACCATCGCCGAAAGCGACGGGAAGATCTTCCTGTAGGCGAGATCGCCCGTGGCCCCGAAGAAGACCAGGGCGTCCGACCGAGGAGCGCTCATGGGTTGCTCCTCACTTCGCCGGCTTCTCGTGATGCCCGCCGAACTCGAACCGCATCGCCGACAGCAACTTGTTCTGGAACTCCGCCTCGCCGCGCGACGAGAACCGCTGGTATAAGGAGGCGGTGAGAACGTCCGCCGGCGTTCCCTGATCGATGGCCGCGAGGATGGTCCAGCGCCCCTCGCCCGAATCCGACACGCGTCCCGAGAAGTTCTCGAGCTCCGGCGACTTGGCGAGGGCGCTCGCCGTCAGGTCGAGGAGCCACGAGGCGACGACGCTTCCGCGGCGCCAGACCTCCGCGATGTCCGGGAGGTTGAACTCGTACTGGTAGTGCTCCGGGTTTCGGAGCGGCGTCGTTTCGGCGTCCACCTCGCGTCCCCCTTTGCCCCCTTTGACCAACGTTGGCGTGCTTCAGGATGTTGAGGCCCTCGGCGTAGGCCGCCATGAGGCCGTACTCGATGCCGTTGTGCACCATCTTGACGAAGTGGCCGGCGCCGTTCGGGCCGCAGTGCAGATACCCCTCTTCGGCCGTGCCGCGAATGCCCTCGCGTCCGGGCGTCGGGTCGACGTCGCCGCGACCGGGGGCAAGGCGCCTGAAGATCGGGTCGAGGTGCTTCACGACCGCAGGCTCTCCGCCGATCATCATGCAGTAGCCCCGCTCGAGCCCCCAGACACCGCCGCTCGTGCCGACGTCCGCGTAGTGGATGCCGTTTGCGGCCAGCTCCTTCGCCCGCCGGATGTCGTCCACGTAGTAGGAATTTCCGCCATCGATCAGGATGTCTCCCTTCTCGAGATGCGGCAGGAGATCGGCGATCGCCCGGTCCACGACTCCCGCCGGCACCATCAGCCAGATCGCGCGCGGCTTCGAGAGCTTCTTGACGAAGTCCGCCTGCGACGACGCGCCGACGGCCTTCTCCTTCACGAGATCCGCCACCGCCTTCGGTGACATGTCGAAGACGACACACTCGTGGCCGCCGCCGATCAGCCGGCGCACCATGTTCGCCCCCATCCGTCCCAGTCCAATCATTCCGAGTTGCATGACCGTATCCCTTTCCTCGTCTTCCTCGTCAGGCGATGACGACGGAGTTCTCGAACTGTGCGTAGTCGTTCCACACGTCCCTGTCGGCGTTTCCGGAGCGCGACCGATCGTGTCCCTCCCCAGAGGACCTGGTCAAGCCGCTCCCTTGCTTCGACAGCGGGACCCACGAGCGGCTACGCGCGGAGTTGCTATGGGATCGTCTCTACCCGGATCTTGACGACTTCGCAATCGCCTTGAATGCTTCGTAGCCTCGAGCAACCGGGCGTCTCGTGGAAGTGTACGGCCTCTACGCGGCGGCGAAGGCACCGGGGGATCAGGCCTGGCGAGACTTTCCGTCTTATAAGCGATTCATCCACCCCGCTCGACGCCGAGAGCTCGAGAGATTATGGGTCTGGCACGAAGGCCGACGAGCAGCCTAGCCAACCGAGTGTTGCCCACGCCGCTCTACCGGGCGGTGACATACGTCTTCACACAAGGGATTCGAAAGCTCGAGCCCCTCCGATAGGACCGATCTCGTCCCCCTCTAACGGTTGAACTGCAGTTTCGCCAGGCGGTTCCCGTAGTGAATCGCGAGCTGGACCTTCCCATCGGCTTCGCTCAACGCGACCGTGAGTCGTTCGGCCATGTCCGCGACTTTCTCGAATTGGGCCGGGGCGGAGTAAAGCGTCTTTCCCGCCGGCGGCTCGGCTACGACGTTCGTGTCCACCCACACTTCGCGCATATCGATCACGCGCACCTCGAAGGTCATGGGTTTGTCCCCGCTCGCCGGGTTCAGAATGAGGAGATTGCCTCCCGAGATCCGGACTCCATTCCAAATGATGGGCTTGTCGGGGTACAGCCGTACGATGGCCCAGCTGCGCTTCGCTCCCGGGGCGTCGCCGCCTTTTTCGAGGGCCTCGAAGGCTTCCTCGTTCCATTTGAAATTCAGGTACTTCGCGCGTATTTCCCCGAGGTGGACAGTCGTTATCTGCGTCGGCATGTTCTCCGCCTGCTGCGCGGGAGCGGGAACTCCGAGAACGGCGACGATCGTTGCGAGCGCCAATAGGGTCATGGAAGGATCCTCCTGTTTCTAGCCTTTTTTCGCGACATGAAGCTGGTTAATGGGAAATCGGACAATGACGCTTAAGGTGTCACCCGGACTCTAGCGCTGAGCGTCGTTCCCGTCAGGCTCCGGGTCGAAAAGAAATACACCATGAAGTTGCTCTGGAACACGGACCCGTTGCCTCCGACGGGAAGGGGAGGCTGAGCGCGCCGACCGGAGAGCGGTTGAGCTCGAGATACTCCGCGTTCATGTGCACGACGGTGTTCTTCCAGGGGTGCGAAAACGAACAGGGCGAAGAAATGAGTCTTCAAAACTTCCTTCAGGCCCTCGTGAACCCCATCTGCTCGAGGCGCTCTTCCGTCGGGTGGA
Source organism: uncultured Acidobacteriota bacterium (assembly GCA_963716925.1). Classification (GTDB taxonomy): domain Bacteria; phylum Acidobacteriota; class Vicinamibacteria; order Marinacidobacterales; family SMYC01; genus DAISKN01. The sequence goes on from CAVQUX010000010.1 coordinate 1,446,309, forward strand.
ACTTTTCCCGATCGCCTGGCTTCATCGCTTCATTGTCAGGATGGAGAACCCGAACGGTCCGGGTGACCATCGGATTCTTCCCACCCTTGGGAAAGCGCACCGCGCGCCGGAAAGGAGCGTGCTCGATGCGGGCTTTGGCGTCTTTCGGGATCAGCGACTCCAGGACTTCGCCAAGCCGATCGCGGATCTCGTCGAGTCTCTTCGCCTCCTCCGGCGTGAACTTGCCGCCCAGAGGAAGCTCCGCATGGAGATTGAGCTCGTAGCCGAGGTGAGTCGCAGCACCTTCCTCCAGCTCCACGACGGGCTGGATGTCGTACGTGCACCTGTGCTTTCGAATCCAATCGGACAACTCGCTCACTGTTCTTTCTCCCCGTTGGCCGGCTGCGGCGGTGGCATGGTAGGCGGTGGCGTTGTAGGCCATCCACCTCCGAGTGCCTTGTACAGGCGGATTAGAGAGTTCACGTGCTCGCTCATGCTCGCCGTCTCATCGATCTCCGCATTGAACAAAGACCGCTGGGCGTCGAGGACTTCGAGGTAGGCGGCGACCCCGCCGCGGTAGCGAAGCTCCGAGAGCTCCACTACCTTGCGCTCGGCTTCGACCCGCTTCTGCTGAGAACCTCGCTGGTCTCCCGTCTTCTTCAGGCTGATGAGCGAGTCCTCGACCTCCCGGAGCGCCTGGAGGAGCGTCCTCTCGTAGTCGTAGACCGCCTGGCGCTGCTGCGACTCGCGCACTTCCACGCGCCGTTTGTTCTTTCCCGCGTCGAATATCGGCTGAAGGAGCGCGGTAAAGATGTTCCAGTTCACGGAAGACCCATCGAAGAGCTCGCTCAGGTCGGTGCTCGCGACGCCGAAAGACCCGGTAAGGCTGATCCGGGGATACCGCATCGCCTGCGCCTCGCCGATGCGGGCGGTCGCGGAAACGAGTCTTTGCTCGGCCTCGCGCACGTCCGGACGACGCTCGAGAAGCTGCGCGGGGAGGCCGGCGGGGACTTCCGGGGGAATCGGCTGCACCTCCAGCGGCCGTCCTCGCGGGACCGCCCCGGGGTTGTGACCGAGGAGGACGGAGAGCTCGTTCTCTTTCTGGATGACGAGCTTCTCCATGTCGAAGACCATCGCCTGCATCCGGAAGAACTCCGCTTCCGCCTGGCGAAAGTCGACCTCGGGGGTGACTCCTCCCTCGAAGCGGTCGCGCGCGAGCCCCACGTACTCCCGCCTCGATTCGAGAGTGCGCCGGGCGATATCGAGGCGGCGATCGAGCCCCCTTAGATCGACATAAGCCCGGGCCACGTCGGCGACGAGGGTGAGCGCGACCGCCCTCCGCGCCTCCTGGGTCGCGAGAAGCCGCGCCTGCTCCGCCTCGTTCGCTCGCCGGACGCGCCCGAAGAAGTCGAGCTCCCAGGAGAAACCGACACCGAGAGACGCGAGGCCTTTGGTCGTGTCGGTTTCCTCGCCCTCCACCGGCGGCGTATGGGTGAGGCTTCCCTCGCTGAACTTCAGAGCGCCCCCGACCGCCGAGGCGTCCACCTGGGGATAGAGCTCGCTGCGGCTGAAGCCGTAAAGAGCCCGGGCTTCCTCGATACGCTCGATGGCGATCTTGAGGTCCCGGTTCTCCGCGAGCGCAACGGTGATGAGTCTCCGAAGCTCCTCGTCCTGGAAGAGCTCCCACCAAGGGACGTTCGCGATCGAGGCGTCGGCGGCCGCCAGCTCCCGCCACTTCTCGGGGGTGACCACCGGAGGGCGTTCGTAGTCGGGCCCGAGCTTGCAGGACACGGTGGCCGACGAGAGCGCCAGGAGGAAGAGAAATCTCCGTCTCATCTCAGTGCGCCCCCTCGTGAGTCGGCGCCGCCGCGATCGGAGTCTCCTTCTTCGCCTTCGAACGCCCGAGGCCTTCGACGAACGCATAGTTCCCGGGGATGAGGAAGACACCGAGAGCCGTTGCCACCAGCATCCCGAAGAAGACCGCCGTCCCCATCACGTTCTGGGCCCCGGCGCCGGCGCCGCTCGCTCTCATCAGAGGAACGACACCGAGGATGAAGGCGAACGCGGTCATCAGGATCGGGCGGAACCTCAGGCGGGCGGACTCGAGCGCCGCCTCGTGGAGAGTCATCCCCTCGTCGTGCTTGGCCTTCGCGAACTCCACGATCAGAATCGCGTTCTTCGCCGCGAGACCGATGAGCATGATGTTCCCGATCTGAACGTACACGTTGTTGTCGTACCCCAGGAGCCAGACTCCGAAGAAGGCCCCCAGCACGACGAGGGGCGAGCCCAGAAGCACCGCCCACGGAAGCCTCCAGCTCTCGTACATGGCAGCGAGAAGGAGGAAAACGAAGACGATGGCGGCGACCAGCGTCGGACCCGCCGGGGGCGCCGTCTTTTCCTGGTAGGAGAGCGAGGAGTAGGTGAAGCCCATCTCCGGCGGCATGGTCTGCCGGAAAACGTCCTCGAGCGCCGCGAGGGTCTGACCCGAGGCGAAGCCGCGCCCGGGGACGCCCTGAAACTCCACCGAGCGGAGCAGGTTGAAACGGTTCGTGAGCTCGGTTCCCGCCTGGGAGGTGATGGTGACGAGCGTCGAGAGCGGGATCATGTCGCCCGTGGTATTGCTGCGGACGTAGATCTGGCCGATGTCCTCGGGCCTCCGGCGATAGTCGGACTCCGCCTGCACGTAGACCCGGAAGAGGCGTCCGAACCGATTGAAGTCGTTGACGTAGCTCCCCCCGAGGCTCGAGGCGAGGGCCTGGAACGCCTCGTTGATGGGAACCCCGAGCTTTCGTGCCTTGTCGCGATCGAGCTCCACCTTCACCTGCGGGTAAAGCGGGTCGAAGGAGGTGAAGATGTTCCCGATCTCCGGCCTCTGCCGGGCCGCCTGCTGGAACTCACGGCTCAGCTCGCCGAGCTGGTCGACCGAAAGGCTCCCGCTCCGGTCCTGGATGAGGAAGTTGAAACCGGCGGAGGCGCCGAAGCCGGAGATGGTGGGAATGTTGAACGGGAAGATCACCGCCTCGGGGATGCGGGCGAACTGCTGCTGCAGCCCGGCCATGATGCCCGTCACGTGGAGCGCATCGCCGTGCCGCTCCTCCCATGGATGGAGCCTCACGAAGATCGTCCCGAAGTTGGGCTGGTAGGTGCGGTGACGAGCGCCGTAGCCCCCGATCGTCTGGTAGGACTCGACCCCTTCGGTCTTCGAGACGATCTCCTCGACCTGACCCAGGACCGCGCTGGTGCGCTCGAGAGACGAGCCCGGCGGAAGCGTGACGTTGATGCCCATGATGCCCTGGTCCTCCTCGGGGATGAACCCGGCGGGCAGTGCGCCGCCGAAGAAGGCGGCGCCTCCGGCGACCACCGCCACGATCGCGATGGTGAGAATGGACCGGCGCACCAGGAGCCGGGCGCCGTGGAGGTAACCGTTGGTGGCTCGTTCGAAGACCGCGTTGAACTTGCCGAAGAACCAGCCGAGAGGACCCTTCATGGGCTTCGCGGGCTTGAGCAGCATCGCCGAGAGCGCGGGCGAGAGCGAGAGTGCGGAGAACGCAGACAGCAGGACCGAGATGGCGATGGTGAGCGCGAACTGCTGGTACATCCGACCGGTGAGCCCCGGGATGAAGGCCACGGGGATGAACACCGCGGAGAGGATCAGGGCGATGCCGATCACGGGAGCCGACACTTCCTTCATCGCCCGGATAGTCGCATCGCGGGGGCTCTTGCCGTGCTCGATATGGTGCATCACCGCCTCGACCACCACGATGGCATCGTCGACCACGATGCCGATGGCGAGGACGAGTCCGAACATCGAGAGGGTGTTCACCGAGAAGCCGAGGAGCGGAAAGAAGATGAACGTCCCGATGAGGGACACCGGCACGGTGATGAGGGGAATGATGGTGGCGCGCAGATTCTGGAGGAAGATAAAGACCACCAGAGTGACGAGGATGATCGCCTCGATGAAGGTGTGAACGATGGACTCGATCGAAGCCTCGACCGCGGGGGTGGTGTCGTAGACGATCGTGTAGTCCATGTCGGCGGGGAAGAGCTCTTTCGCCCGTCTCATGGACTCGTAAATCGCTTCCGCCGCCACGAGCTGGTTCGCCCCGGGGAGGAGATAGACCGCCATCGCCCCCGAGGGCTGGCCGTTCAGCCGGCCGAAGGAGTTGTAGTCCTGCGACCCGAGCTCCACCCTCCCCACGTCCTTGACCCGGATCTGGGCGCCCGTCTCCGTCTCTCTGATGATGATGTTCTCGAACTCCTCGGCGGTCACCAGCCGGCCGGGGGCGCTCACCGTGTAGGTGAACTCCTGGTCCGGGGGGGAGGGGCGCATCCCCACACGTCCGGTCGGGGCCTGGAGGTTCTGCTCGTGGACGGCGCTGATGACGTCCGCGGGCGTGAGTCCGAGCTTCGCCATCAGGTCCGGCCGGAGCCAGATCCGCATTCCGTAGTCGGTGCCCCCGAAGAGGTCGACCTGGGCGATCCCCGGGATGCGCAGGATCTGGTCGCGGAGGTTGATGCCGCAGTAGTTGATGAGGAAGTTGGCGTCGTAGCTTCCGTTCGGGGAGAAGAGCGAGATCAGCATCAGGATGCTGGGGCTCTGCTTCTTGACGGTGACGCCCTGCTGGGTCACTTCCTGGGGCAGGCGCGCCTGCGCCGAGGACACCCGGTTCTGGGTCAGGACGTTCGCCATGTCCTGGTCGGTGCCCACTTCGAAGTTCACGTCGAGCTGCATTCGGCCGTCGCTGGTGTTCGACGACTTCATGTAGATCATGCCCTCGACCCCGTTCACCTCCTGCTCGATCGGGGTCGCGACCGACTGCTCGACGGCGACGGCGGAGGCGCCGGGGTAGTTCGCGGTGACGCGGATGGTGGGAGGCGCCAGGAACGGGTACTGCTCGAAGCGACAGGCCCCTCAGGCTGTTGAGGCCGAGGAGCACGATGAGGATCGAGATGACGATGGCGACGATGGGCCGCCGGATGAAGAAGTCGGCCATCGGCTAGGTCCCTTCCTCGACGGTCACCGTTTCTGCGGTGACCTTGACCCCAGCCCGGACTTTCTGCAGTCCCTCGACGATGACGCGTTCGCCGGAGTTGAGCCCCGAATCGATGACCCAGAGGCTTCCGATCCGCTCTCCGGGAGTCACCATGCGGATGTCGACGGTATCGTCCGGCTTCACCACCGCCACGTTGTAGATCCCCTGGAGCTCCTGAACCGAGCGCTGGGACACGAGGATGGCGTCCTTCTTCAAGTCCACCGCGGCGCGCACCCTGGCGTACTGCCCGGGGCGAACGATGCGCCCGGGTTCGGGAACGAGGCTTCGAGGAGGATGGTCCCGGTCTGAGGGTCGACGTTTCTATCCACGAAGACGAGCTTCCCGGGTTGGTCGTGAACGCTACCGTCGGAGAGCACGAGCTGGAACGGGAATGTCGGCTCGCTCGGCCGTCTTCCTCTCCTCCCGTCGCCTCGCATAGAAGAGGTAGTCCCGCTCGGCGATTGTGAATCGCACGTGGATGGGATCGATCTTCGAGATGTGGGTCAGGAGGTCGCTTTGGCCGCGCCCCACGAGAGTCCCCGGGTAGACTTCGGTTTTTCCGACCAGGCCGTTATCGGGCGCGAGCACTTTGGTGTAGCCCAGGTCGATCTCGCTGGTCTCGACGGCGGCCTTCGCCGCCTCGACGGCGGACTCCTGCGCGCGCTCGACGGCGACCGCGGTCTCGTACTCCTGCCGCGAGATGGCGTTTTTCGCGACCAGCGGCTCGAAGCGGACGACGTCCTGGTGGGCGCGCGCGAGCTCCGCTTCCGCCTGGGCCAGGTTCGCCTTCGCCTGCGCGACGGCGGCCTCGAAGGGTCGGGGGTCGATCGTATAGAGCAGCGTCCCCCGGCTCACGAACGAGCCCTCCTCGAAGTTCACGGTCTCGAGGAAACCCTCCACGCGGGCGCGGATCTCGATCTCGGTGTTGCCCCGGGTCTGGCCGATGGCTTCGACGTAGACGGGAACGTCGCGGGTAAAGACCTCCGCCACTTTCACATCGGGAGGGGGCGGCGGCGGTGGAGCTTCTTCCTTGCAGGAAGAGAACCCCAGCGCCAAAACCGCCGCGGCGGCATAGAATCGAATGGGTTTACTCATTACTCACACTTCCTCGTTGTAAGAGGCGGAGATTATATGTCTGAAAGCCTTCGGGTAGCTCTTCGGGTCGTCGCGGTCCTCGTGCTCGCGAGTCCCGCGTTCGCAGAGGACTGGTCCTTCGCGATCTCCGGACTTCGTCTTCGATCCGCCCGAGGATAGCGCCTATTTCTCCCCCATCTTCTACGCGGACCGAGGCGCCCTTCATCTCGAGGCCCGCTACAACTACGAGGACCGGGAGACGGGGTCGGTGTTCGTCGGACGGAACTTCGAAGCCGGCGAGAACGTGGACTTCACCGTTGTTCCCATGTTCGGAGTCGTTCTCGGGAGCACCGAGGGCGTCGCCCCCGGAGCAGAAGTCGGGCTTTCCTGGCGTCGGCTCGAGCTCTATGCGGAGTCCGAATATGTCTTCGACCTGGAGGAAAGCGACGACAGCTTCCTCTACACCTGGCTCGAGGCCACGGTGGCGCCCGTCGAGTGGCTCCGGTTCGGCCTCGTGGCCCAGCGGACGCGAACCTACGAAACCGGTCTCGACGTTCAACGCGGCCTCCTCGTGGAGGTCTCCCGCGGGAGCCTCTCGTTCGGATTTCATTGGTTCAATCCGGATCGAAAGGAGGACCAGATATTCGCTTACGCCGTGGGGTACGAGTTCTAAGCTCACATCATCCCCCCAGAGCGATCGCGATCAGCACCAGCGCCAGGCCTCCGACCATGAGCCCGAAACCCACTCTCATGGGCGGGAGGTTGGTATGGCGAGCCCAGCGGTAGCCGACGACGAACAGCAGGCCGATCAGGATGGCATTCGAGAACCGAAGGGCGGTCCAGGGTTCGTCCAGGAAGAAGAACGGCAGAGCCGCGGGAATGCTGGAGAAGAACACCAGGAAGAAGCTTGCTACCGCGCCGTAGACGTCTTCCCGCGTGAGCCTCGAGGCGGGAGGCTCTCCCTCCCGGACCGATCGCACGATCTTGCGGTATAGGGCGGCGCGGTCGCTCTCCTCGGTTACCCGTTCGAGAAGCTCGTCGAACTCTCCCGCGACCCGCCGAGCCGCCTTCTCCTCGCTCGCTTCGGCGCGGATGGCATCGACGAGCCGCGCGCGCCGTCCGCGCTCGAAGCGCTGGCCGGCGAGGTACATCAGGGCGTCGATGATCCCCCAGGCGACGTTGCATCCGACGGTCGCGATCAGGAGCTCGCTGGCGGCGTCGGGGTCCTCACGCACGAAGATCCCCGCCCCCAGCGTGAACGTGAGCGTCATGATGAGGCCGAAGAGGATCTCGGACAGGCTATCGCCTGGATCGAGGTACCGATCGAGGATGGAAGATCTCAAGACGCCTTCTTCTTGTTCTCCTTCTCGAGCTTTTTGTCGAACTCCTTGACCATCTTCTCGACGATCTTGTTGATCTTCTTTTCCAACTTCTCGGGGTTCGCGTCCACGGTGTCCGTTCCCGATCCCCGGAAAAGGAGCTTCTTCTCCTTCGCGTCCCAGACGTCTACCACCAGCGTCCCCTTGGTGTAGGTGTGGGAGCGCGCCGTGGTGGTAGTCATGCCGCCCATGCCGCCACCCCAGTACATTCCAGGGCCGTAGCCATAACCCATGGTGTCCGCAGTGACGACCACCTCATCCTGGGTGTTGGTGTGGTAGGTCACGAAGACGTTCGGGTTCTCCTCGGCCTTCACTTCGCGGCGGCCCCGCATCGTGAGCCAGTAGTCGATGGCGTTGACGATGCGCTGATGGATCAGAGGATTCTGCGCCCCGTCTTTGGGCGTGACCCACGCGTACGTCTCCCAGGGTCCCTGGTAGTCTCGGTCCCAGTCCACGTTCACCTTCTGGGCGAACACGGGCGCCGAAGTCGACAGGAACGCCAGTAGAGCTATCAGCCTCATTTCTTGGTTCCGCATTTCGATGTCCTCCCTTTCATGAATCAGAATCGGAAAACGACGCCACTCAGGAGCTCGAACGAGCTCACCGAGCCCGCGCAGAACCCGAAAGGGTCGCAGAAGTCGGACGACTCGTCGTTGAGGAGCGTGGGGTTGAACTTCGCCTGGAGCTTGATCCCGAGCTTGCGATGAAAAAAGAGCTTTGCGCCGGCTCCGACCGCCCAGGCTAGCTTGGTCTCGCCGGGAATGTCGTCCGCCTCGAAGAGCGTGGCTCCGAGCCCGCCGAGAACGAACGGCCGAAACTTCGACTCCGGGGCACCCCACTGGTAGACGACGCTTCCAAAGACTTGAGCTGCGTCGATGTCGAAGAGCTCTCCGCTTCCGGCCGAGGTCGAGACGGTGAGAGCGCCCTCTCGTTGGGCCCAGGAGGCTTCCACTCCGATGTGAGGGGTGAAGAAGTAGTCGAACTGTCCCTGCCAGGTGAAGCCGCCCCCGATCTCGTAGCCCTCGAGCTCCGATGCGACCGGTTCGAGACTTCCCGCGGTGGTGTATCCGAAGAGGCCCGCGGCCTCGAATCGCTGCGCGGAAGCCGGCACCGTTACGAGGAGGAGTGCGAGCAACTGGAGGTATGTCTTCACGGTCATTCCTCCAGGATCACGACGTACCCCGTGAAGGTCGTGGGGCCGGCCCCGTAACCAGCGAGTACGCGTCCGTCAGGGGAGACCGCGTTGATGAATCCGGTATTGACCCAGCCCTCGAACGCGTCGGGGATGCCGTGCTCCCGGAGGTAGTCTTTCAGGTAATGGGGCTCACCATCAATCCACAGGATCGATTCGCTCTCGAGCCCGAAGGAATGCGCCCCGCCAACGATACGACCGTCCTCGCTCGTCGAAAGCATGAGAACGATGTAGCCCGGGAGTCGCTGGCGGGGAGGCGGGTAGCAGGTGATCCCGCGTTCGCGCCGACGCACCCATCCGGCCTGTTCTCCGGGACTGCAATTTCCGCCCACGATGATGGAGCCGTCGGAGTTGGCGCCGAACGCTTCACCCACGATGCCGTTAGGTCCCGTGAAAACCTCCTCCCTTCCGTCCACCCACATCGCGCCCTGACGGAAGCCGAAATCGTTCTCCTGCCAGCCGATGACCACCCGGCCGTCGCCGGAGACGTCGTTCGCGCGGGTCGACTGGCCGGGCACGATTGTTCCCAGGTCCACCATTCCGGTCGACTCTTCCCATCGGAAGGCTCGTGCGATGCTGCACCCATCCCATCCGAGGCCCACGATGACTCGGCCGTCGTCGCTCGCGCCGTAAGGGCCGCTCAGCAGGCGATCGCAAGGGAGAGCGTTCGGATGGAACGAGCCGAGAAGGCGCCACTCTTTCCCGCCCAGCCAGATCGCTGCATTCTCCTTGCCGTTGGCGTCGAGGGCTTCTCCCACGATCGTGCGCCCGTCTCGGCTCACCGCGACAGCGGCCAGTCCGCCGATGCGGACCACACCGCTCGAGGGCATCCAGTAGAAGGCTTCGCCGCTGTAGGTCCCTCCCACGACGGTAAATCCGTTCGCTCCGAGATCAGAGGCGAGCGCCTCCGGCTCGAGCTCGATGAGGAGCGGCTCGTCCTCCGGGGCGGCCGCTTCCGCCACCATCAGAATCGAAAGCGTCAGGATCAGGCATCTCGACATGATCGACCAGCTATAGAAAATTCCATGCCACTCGAAGGGGCCGGAATCCCCGGGATTCGGGGATGCTCAGGAATCCGCGACCATCGGGATGCGCTCGAAGACCCACCCAGGTAGGGTCGAATCCCCCAAGTGCGACAAATCTCACGAATGGAGACTATCGGACGGGTGGGAGCGCTGGAACTCGTAAAACTACGAGGTCGCGGTGGGAGAATCTACGGTGGAGCCGTCAGTTTAACTTCGAGAGCTCTCGCCCGTGCCGGGTGACCCGGTTGGCCAATGCCCGTGCCACTGCATGGGGAAGCGCAATCAGCACTGGACCCACGACCAGCGCCGCGCCAGGGTGTGAGACGCCGAGGATGAGCCACTGACAGACGGAATCGATCAGGATGCCCATCAGCAGAAGGTTGGCGACGGTCTCGACGGAGCTGCGGATGAGGGCGGCTCGGGATTGGCCTCCGAACAAAAGCGCCGACAGATAGGGCCGCCTTCCCGCCTTCGCGTCGGACCGCCCCGCACCGATACCGAGCGCAACCGCGATCGCCGGCTGCAGGATGAAGCGAAACCGACCCGGTCCCGCGAGCCTCTTGGGTATGTCCTCGAGAAACTGCCGGGAAAAAAGGTAGAGGCCTCCGCGCTCGTACGCATCGCGCAACGCTCCCGGGAGCGACAGCGCGAGGACGAGCAGGGTCAGTACGGCGAGGACGAGCGTCAGCCGCCGCCCGGACCTCACTCGGATCCACGCTCCCGCGCGAGGCCGAGTCCCTGTCGGTCCTCCTCGAGCGCGTCCTTCCGGTCGTCCGCGTCCTCGAAGCTTCGGCGAATGCCCTTGTCGACACGTTCAAGGTAATTCTGGAGCGCCGCCCGCCGTTCGGGCGGGACGTGCTCCATCAGATCCTGCAACAGCGCCCGCATCCGGCGCATCACCTGGATGGAGCTCGCCCCGTAGAAACGAATCTCGTCGAAAGCGAGCACCAGGAAGTCCTCCCAGGAGGGAACGGGGAACACCAGGCGGACCTTCCCCTGGGCATCGCGGGAACGTCCGGCCGCGAGGTTCCGGCGGCCGAGTCGTATCAGGAGATCCTCGACCTGGTCGAGAGCCTGGACGGCGGTCGTCGGGTCGTTGATCGCGGGCGAGAGCGCTTTGATCGCGACGTCGACGAGGAGGCGAATCGCGTATTTGGGATCCTGCTCGAACGTGCGCTCCGCCCCCAGTTTGACGCGCCGGCGCAGGGCCCGCTCTGGGAGACGCCCCGCGCCGCCGTGGACGCGCAGGACCGGCATGCCCTCGACGACGGTATCGCCGACCGCGCGAGCCATCGCGACCACCACCTCCCGGCGCGCGGCGAGCGCGACTAGGCGACGGACGTCGAGCGCCTGGAGCACCGCGGGTCCCCCCCGGTGCACGAGAACCTGGGTGACGGGTGGCAGTTCCTCGTTGCCGGTCGCTTGCTCGGTCTGCCGAACCTCGAGGAGGTCGTAGTTCCGCTCGATCACCGCGCGCCCGTGGTCGCCGGCGTACGCGAGGACGCGCGAGATCTGGAGCATGCCGAGCCGCTCCACCAGCATGACGAAGAACACCACGCTCACCACCATCAGGACGATGGCCACCCAGACGGTGAGAAGCGGCACCCGTCCGTTTCCGCCTCGGTCCACCCATGCCAGCGCCCCCAGCGCATAGATGAAAGTGGCGGTGAAGATGCCGAGCGAGTGGTTCATGATCGCGGAGCCGGCGAGCCAGGAAACCAGACGTGGCGAGTACGCGGTCGCGCCGAACTGGACCATCACGAAGGCCAGCGAGAAGACGAGGCCGGTGAGCGGCATCATCCCCGACGCGATGGCGGAAAGCACTGCCATGGCGGCGGAAGCGCCGGCCTCCGACGTGAGCTCCGGAAGATAGCGGCCCTCGAGGCGCGGGATGGCCATCGCGAGGACAATCGCGCCGGCGGTATAGAGAAGCGGTGTCCCGAACGAGCCCAGGGCCCGGGTGGTTCTCGCGTCGAACGTTCCGCCCACTTGACCGCTCTCCCTTCCGAAGCGGTGAAGAGCCTAAGCGGCGCGGGAACGAAAGGCAACCATTTCGGCCCTCTCGCGATACCGACCGAGTTACGGCAAGCTCACTACGGGACCAGCTTCTTGTAGTCGCTGTTCTCGATCCGCACTTCGATCTTGTCCCCGGGAATCGACAGCACGGTCTCGGCGGCGTAGTGGGTGCCATCCGGAAGCGAGTGGAAATTCACGGTCATCGTCACCTTCTGGTCCGGTTTCTCGAGGTAGCAGGTCCACGGCGATCTGGGCCAGAACTCCTGCAATGCGGATAGCGCGATGCCCCAGCGTGTGCGTGGAATTCCCCGAATGCGACGAGTCTTCCGCCGCGCCGGGTGTCCTGTTCCTTCTGATTCGCGAACTCCGTTGAAAGCCGCGACGCAGTTTGGGAAGCGCCAGTGAATCGGGCCAGACCGAAACGTTCTCGATTCGTTCTGGCATGAATCGAGTCTTCCCCCCGGCTTGATCGTCGGATCTTGCCGGCACGGGATCGACGCGGGCGAGCTGCTGGAGGTCTTCAGGGCCAGAAGTGGGGATCCCAGGGGCGCTCCAGGGGCACCGGCGCTCGGAAGCCTTCGCCGCATCTGCTATCGTGCTCTCGGGTGCTCACGAAGTCCGCTTCGAGATTACCTGTCGACAAGGAAGGGATGGACCTGGTGGAGCGGTCGCGCGGTTTGCGCGGGGACAGAGGAGAAGTTATGAAGAAGGGGCCCACTAGCGCGCCCTGTGAGGGAGAAGGGGGAAAGTGCCCAATGAGACTCAGACGCCTTCGCTCGAGGAACTTCGTCCTGCCGCTCCTGGTCGGTGCTCAACTTCCCGCCCGGGCTTTTCGCCCAACAGGACAAGGTCGCCGCCTTCAAGCAGTCGCTGGAAGCCAACGCGAAACAGCAGAAGCAGTACAAGTGGGTCGAGACGACCGTCATCAGCATGAAAGGGGAAGAGAAGTCCCGCGTCCAGAAGCAGTGCTTCTACGGGCCTGACGGGAAAATCCAGAAACAGCAGCTGACCGCGCCGCCCGAACCGGCGGAGGCGCCGGGCGGCATGAAGGGCAAGATCGCCGCGAAGAAGAAGGCGGAGATCACGGAAGCCATGAAGCAGGCGGCGGCGCTGGTGCAGTCGTACGTGCCGCCGGACCCGCAGCGGATCCAGGCGACGAAGGCCGCGGGCAATCTCGCGGTCGTCCCGACGGGCCCGGATTCGATCCGCCTGGACCTTCGCAGCTACGCGAAGAGCGGCGACACATTGAGCCTGGGCCTGGACACCGCGCGCAACGCGATCCAGACGGTGAGCGTGAAGTCCTACCTCGAATCCGAGAAGGAGCCGGTCACGCTCGAGGTGACGTTCGCCCGGCTGCGCGAAGGGCTCTCCTATCCCGGGCAACGTCGTGCTCAGCGTGCCGGAGCAGAAGATCCAGGTGGTGGTCCAGAACTCCAATTACGTGCGAGTGACACCGGTGGCGACGACGGCGGCCAAGCCGGAGCCGCGGTCGCGCCCGCCTCGACGGGCGCGGCTTCGACGACCGCCATCGACACCCTGACCGCACCCATCGCGCTCTACCCGGATGCCCTGATCGCCCAGATCCTGGCGGCCTCGACCGACTTCGCGGCCCTCCAGAAGGTCTCCGATTGGATGGGCCAGAACGCGAGCCTCAAGGGAAGCGAGCTCCAGGACGCCGCCGCGAAGGCGGGCTTCGCTCCCTGCTACATCGCACTCGCGCCTTTTCCCCAGGTGGTCAAGATGATGGTCGAGAAGCCCGACTGGACGAAGGAGCTCGGCAAGGCCTACGCCACCGATCAGAAAGCCGTGCTCGATTCGATCCAGCGCCTGCGGGCGCAGGCGCAGGCGCTCGGGAACCTCGAAGACCACGCCGCAGCAGGAAGTCGTGACGGAGACGACGTCCACCGGGGAGCAGGTCATCTCGGTCTACCCCACGAACCCCCAGGTGATCTACGTCCCCGTCTACCACACGGAGACCGTCTACGTGCAGCAGGCCCCCCCTCCATCCAGCTCATCCTCATCCTCGGACGCGGCCGCGGCGGCGCTGGTCGGCTTCACCGTGGGGATCATCATCGGGTCGGCGTCCAACGACTACTACTACGGGCCGTACGGATACCGCGGCGGGTACTACCAGGCGTACGAAGAGGCGTGGGACCGCCGGGAGGACTACTACGAGGATCGGCAGGACTTCTACGAGGATCGGCAGGACTACGCGGAGGATCGCCGCGAGAACGCTCAGGAGTACCAGGGCGAGCGGCAGGAGCAGCGCCAATCAACGTCGCAGGAGAGTCAGGCGCAGCGCCAGTCAGCAGCGCAGGAGAATCAGGCGCAGCGCCAGTCCACGGCGCAGTCGAGTCAGGAGACCCGTCAGACGAGCGGAGCCACGAGCGAAACCGCGCAGGCCAACCAGGCATCGCGGCAGTCCACGGCGCAGTCGAGTCAGGCGAACCGTCAGTCCACGGCCCAGGCGAATCAGACGAGCCGTCAGAGCACCGCCTACTCGAACGGCGGAAGCGCGCGGGCCGAGAGTGCCAGGGGGGCTTCGAGCCGCGCCGGGCGTGGTGGCGCCGGCGCGTCGCCGGTAGGCCGCCGCGATAGGCGACGATGGAAGGGAGAACTCACATGAGACGTCCCGATTACCGGATCCTGACCTCGGTGCTGGGCGTGATGTCGCTGCTGCTGCCAGCGTGCACCGAGCCGCCCGCCGTGAAGCGTTTCGCCACTCCGGACGATGCCGCCAAGGCCGTGTTGAACGCGTTCCAGACGAACGACATCGCGGAGATGAAGGCGATCTTCGGCGCCGACGCCGAGAAGGACCTCTCCTCGGGCGACCCGGTTGCCGATCGGCACGACCGCGAGACGATCGCGCTCGCCATGGGGCAGTCCTGGCGATGGGACCCGCTCGGAGACGACCGGAAGGAGCTCGTCGTCGGCGACGAGGAGTGGCCTTTCCCCATCCCCCTGGTGAACGTCCGCGGCGGGTGGTACTTCGACACGGACGCCGGACGGGAGGAGATCCTGTCGCGCCGCATCGGCCGCAACGAGCTCCGAGCGATCGACCTGTGCCTGGCCTACGTGTGGGCGCAGGAGGAGTACGCGAAACAGCCGCGCGACGGCAAGCTGGCCGGCCTGTATGCGCAGCGGTTCCGGAGCACTCCGGGACGGCAGGATGGCCTGTACTGGGAGACAGGCCCCGAGGAGAGAGAGAGCCCGTTCGGCGATCTCGTGGCTCGGGCGGAGGCGGAGGGTTACGACGTGGACAAGCGCTCGTCGGAGCCGTTCGCGGGGTACCACTTCCGCATCCTGACCGCCCAGGGGCCCGCCGCGAAGGGCGGAGCCAGGAGCTACATCGTCGATGGCGAGATGTCCGGAGGGTTCGGCCTCATCGCCTATCCCGCCGAGTACGACCGTGGCGGCATCATGACCTTCATCGTGAACCAGGACGGTGTCGTCTATCAGAAGGACCTGGGCGAGGACACCATCAAGGTGGCTTCAGAACTGAATGTCTATGACCCCGACAGTACCTGGGCCGAAGTGAAGGAGCCGTCGCCGACGGCGAGGCAGTGAACGGGACGTCAGGCGTGACAGCGGTCCGGAGACGCTGTCTCTCGGCGACCTGATGGTGTCTTGAAGGAAGCGAGACTATGAAAGCGATCACTGTCGAGCCCAAGAAGCCCGGAACGGCGCGGTTCGAAGACGTTCCGGAGCCGGAGGCGCGCGAGGGCTCAGTCCTGGTGGAAGCCGTTGCCGTCGGCGTCTGCGGGACGGACGTCGAGATCGTGGAGGGCAAGTACGGCTGGGCGCCCCCGGGAACAGACGCGCCTCGTGCTCGGCCACGAGTCCCTCGGCCGCGTGGTGGACCCGGGCCCGAGCAGCGGATTGAAGAAGGGCGATCTCGTGGTCGGCATCGTTCGCCGCCCCGATCCGGTTCCCTGCCCGAACTGCGCCGTCGGCGAGTGGGACATGTGCCGGAACGGCCGCTACACCGAGCGGGGGATCAAGGAGATCCACGGCTTCATGTCCGAGCGCTGGCGCATCGAGCCCGAGTACGCGATGAAGGTGGACCCGTCCCTGGGAATTCTCGGCGTGCTTCTCGAGCCGATGACGGTGATCGTGAAGGCGCTGGAGCAGGTCGTCGCGGTAGGCCAGCGCTCCTTCTGGGAACCGAAGACGGTGCTCGTGACCGGCGCTGGTCCGATCGGTCTCCTCGCGGCTTGCGGAGCGCGCCTGGGCGGGAAGGAGGTCCACGTCCTCGATCGGGTCGAGACGGGATTGAAGCCGGATCTCGTTCGCGCTCTCGGCGCGACATATCACTCCGGGAGCGTCCAGGACCTCGGGTTCGAGCCGGACGTCATCGTCGAGTGCACTGGGCGTCGGATCGGTGATCGCGGACTCGGTCCAGAAGCTCGGCGCGGGCGGCATCCTCTGTCTCACCGGAGTCGGAGCCGGCGGAGTCGTCAGCCGGGCGGTGGGCGACATCGCGGCGGCGGTGGTCCTGAAGAACAACGCGTTCGT
This sequence comes from uncultured Acidobacteriota bacterium, assembly GCA_963716925.1. Taxonomy (GTDB): domain Bacteria; phylum Acidobacteriota; class Vicinamibacteria; order Marinacidobacterales; family SMYC01; genus DAISKN01. Next base: position 1,462,522 of record CAVQUX010000010.1, read on the forward strand.
CGGAAGCGTGAACGCGAACAAGCGTCATTGGTACAAGGCTTCCCAGGCCCTGGCCCGGGTGGACCGGGCGTGGCTCGCCCGCCTGATCACGCGCCGCGAGAAGCCGGAGAACTTCCGAGAGGCCCTGGAGCGAAGACCCGACGACGTCAAGGTCGTCGTCCAGTTCTCCGACGTATGACAGGTGAATCGAACGGCCGGTCCATCCCCTGGGCGCTCTTCCTCTCGGAGCTCATCGGGACGGCAATACTTCTGCTGGTCGGACTCTCTCTCGTCATCCTGATGTTCGGTACCGGCACCCCGATGGCGCGCTGGATCCCGAGCGAGGAGCTGAGACGGCCGATCACCGGTTTTCTCTTCGGTACGGTGGGGGCCTCGATTGCGCTCTCTCCCGTCGGGAAGGTGAGCGGAGCGCACATCAACCCGGCCGTCACGCTCGCGTTCCGGGTACTGGGCAAGATCGACCTGCCGACCGCCCTCGGGTACATGGTCGCCCAGTTGATCGGCGCGGTTCTGGGGTCGCTGCCTCTTCTCCTCTGGGGAGCGATGGGGCGAAAGCGTGTCCTTCGGAGCGACCTTTCCTGGTCCGGGCATCGCCACCTCGACGGCAATGCTCGGCGAAGCGATTACGACCTCTACGATGATCGCTCTGCTTGCCGTCTTTCTGGGTTTCCGGAAGATCCGTCGTTTCACGCCGGGGCTTTTCCCTCCTCTCTACTCGATCATGGTGTGGGCTGAAGCGCCGATCTCGGGCACCAGCACGAACCCCGCACGGACCCTCGGACCGGCGGTCATCTCCGGGCAATGGCAGGACTGGTGGATCTACTGGGTCGGGCCAATGGCGGGAATGCTCGTGGCTGTCGTAGCCTGCAGCTTCCTCGCAAAGCGCATCGAGGTCGCCAAGCTGTACCACTTCGATACCGACAAAGACCGTCTGTTTCGCCGCATGGCGCAGGCAAGTGCGACGAGACGGCAATGAAACGAAACAGGAAAAGACAATGACAAAGAAGAAGACGATTGACACCGGCATCGTGGACTGCACCGAGCAGAAGCGGCTCAACGAGGCCCGCGAGGAAGGGATCCCCTGGAAGAAGTGGGGCCCGTACTTGAGCGAAAGGCAGTGGGGCACCGTCCGCGAGGACTACAGCACGGACGGCAACGCCTGGAACTACTTCACGCACGACCAGTCCCGCTCCCGGGCCTACCGGTGGGGAGAGGACGGCCTCGGCGGGGTCTCGGACGACCAGCAGCGCCTGTGCTTCGCCCTCGCCCTCTGGAACGAGCGGGATCCCATCCTCAAGGAGCGCGCGTTCGGCCTCACCAACAGTGAGGGGAACCACGGCGAGGACGTCAAGGAGTACTACTTCTACCTCGACTCGACCCCGACCCACTCGTACATGAAGTATCTCTACAAGTATCCACACGGCGAGTATCCCTACCGGGACCTCGTCGAGACCAACCGGCGGCGCTCGAAGGAGGAGCTCGAGTACGAGCTCCTCGATACGGGAATCTTCGAAGGCGATCGCTACTTCGACGTCTTCCTCGAGTACGCCAAGTCGGGACCGGAGGACATCCTAATTAAGATGTCGGTCCACAACCGCGGGAAGGAAGCGGCCCGGCTGCACCTCCTTCCGACACTCTGGTTCCGGAACACCTGGTCTTCGGGAGACGAGGGAGAAAAACCGATCCTCCGCGAAAAGGGGGGGGCGATCGTTGCCTCTCATCCCGAGCTCGGCGACTACACGCTCTCGTGCGGCGGCGCTCCGGAGCTGCTGTTCACGGAGAACGAGACGAACGCCCAGAGGCTCTGGGGCCAGCCGAACCCGACGCCGCACGTCAAGGACGCTTTTCACCGGTACGTGATCGGAGGCGAGCGGGACGCGGTGAATCCGTCAAAGACCGGGACGAAGGCCGCGGCACGCTACGTCCTCGAGGTGCCGGCAGGTGGCGCGGAGATCGTCCAGCTCCGGCTGACCAAGGGTGCGGAAGGCCAGAAGTTCGGAGCGGCATTCGAGGAGACGATGCGGCAGCGGCTCTTCGACGCCGACGAGTTCTACGAGCGGATCGCGCCCCGCTCGCTCGGCGAGGACGAGCGGCGGGTCCACCGCCAGGCGCTCGCGGGGATGCTCTGGACGAAGCAGTACTACTACTTCGACCTGGACCGCTGGCTGAAGGAGCACCAGGCGCACCCGCTCCTGGGCGGCGCCGGCCGCGGCGTCCGCAACGCCGAGTGGTACCACATGCTGAACGGCGACATCATCTCCATGCCGGATAAGTGGGAGTACCCCTGGTACGCGGCCTGGGACCTGGCCTTCCACACGATCGCGCTCTCGCTCGTGGACTTCGATTTCGCCAAGGAGCAGCTCCTCCTGATGCTCCGCAGCCTCTACAGCCACCCCAACGGTCAGATGCCGGCGTACGAGTGGAACTTCAGCGACGTGAACCCCCCGGTTCACGCCTGGGCGACGCTCTTCCTCTACAAGGTCGAGAAGAACCTGGGCCGGGAGGACCTCAAGTTCCTGGAGCGCTCGTTCCAGGGCCTGATGCTCAATTTCAACTGGTGGGTGAACCGGAAGGACCCGCAGGGAAAGAACGTCTTCGCCGGAGGTTTCCTCGGCCTCGACAACATCGGCGTCTTCGACCGCAGCTCTCCCCTCCCGACGGGCGGGTCGCTCGAGCAGGCGGACGGCACGGCCTGGATGGCCTTCTACAGCCAGTGCATGCTGGAGATGGCCCTCATCCTCGCCGAGCACGACGCGGTCTACGAAGAGACCGCCTTCAAGTTCGTCGAGACCGTCATCTGGATCTCCTACGCCATGGACAAGGCCGGCGAGCATCGGGACAACATGTGGGACGAGGAGGACGGCTTCTACTACGACGTCCTGCGGCTCCCGAACGGCGAGGCGTTCCGGCTGAAGGTCCGCTCGATGGTCGGGCTCCTGCCGCTCTGCGCGAGCACCATGATCGAGCAGGACATGGTGACGCGCCACCCCCGGCTGATGGAGCTCATCGCGCTCTTCAAGAAGCGCCACCCCGAGGTGATCGCCCATGTGGCTCCGACGGTCGAGGGGTTCATCGGCCACGCCGGGCGGCGGCTTCTCTCGCCCCTCACGCGGAGGAAGCTCGAGCGCATCCTCGGCTACCTCCTCGACGAGAATGAGTTCCTCTCCGCCTACGGCATTCGCGCCCTTTCGCGCCACCATCTCGAGCACCCGTTCGTCTTTCACGTCGCGGGCCAGGAGTACCGCGTGGAGTACCTCCCCGGCGACTCCAACAGCGGGATGTTCGGAGGAAACTCGAACTGGCGGGGACCCATCTGGATGCCGGTCAACGTCCTGATCGTCCGGGGTCTCATGCAGCTCTACGCTTTCTACGGGGACGACTTCAAGGTCGAGTGCCCGACCGGCTCCGGGAACCGGATGACGCTCTTCGAGGTCGCGAAGGAGATCTCGAGGCGCCTCGCGAGCCTCTTCCTGCGCGACGCGAGCGGCCGCCGTCCGGTCCACGGCGGGGCTTCGAAGTTCCAGGAGGACCCGCACTGGCGCGACCTCATCCTCTTCTACGAGTACTTCCACGGCGACAACGGGTCCGGCATCGGCGCCAGCCATCAGACCGGCTGGACCGGGCTCGTCGCGCGGCTCCTCGACCTCTTCGGACGCGTGACCGCGAAGGACGCCCTCGAAACTCCCAGGGAGAGGCTCGATGCGCGCCTGGTCCGGGAACAGGTAGGAGGTGAGTAGGAGGGCGCCATGTCCGCACCTCGTTATCCCGCGCTCTTCCAGATCAACACGCGGGTCCGGCTCGCCGAGCTCGCGGCCGCGCTGGGGCGAGAGGCGACTCTCGACGACATCCCTGACGCGGAGCTCGACCGGCTGGCCGCGGACGGGTTCGACCTCGTGTGGTTCCTCGGCGTCTGGCAAACGGGCGAGGCGGCCCGGCGCGTCTCGCGCTCGAAGCCCGAGTGGCTCGCCGAGTACCGCCGCGTCCTCCCCGATTTCCGCGAGAAGGACGTCAGCGGCTCCTGCTTCGCGATCCGCGACTACCGGGCGCATGAGGACTTCGGCGGGGACGAGTCGCTCGCACGGCTCCGCTGGCGTCTGAAGCGCCGCGGCCTGCGGCTCATCCTCGACTTCGTCCCCAACCACATGGCGCCGGACCACCCCTGGGTGGCCGAGCACCCGGACTTCTTCGTGTCGGGGACGGAGGAGCAGCTCGCCGCTCAGCCCCAGAACTTCTGCCGCGTCGGGACGGGCCCGGACGCGCGCATCCTGGCCTACGGACGCGACCCCTACTTCGACGGCTGGCCGGACACGCTCCAGCTGAACTACGGCAACCCGGCTCTCCAGAATGCGATGCTGGGCGAGCTCGGTCGCATCGCGCACCAGTGCGACGGCGTCCGCTGCGACATGGCGATGCTCGTCCTCCCCGAAGTCTTCGAAAGAACCTGGGGAATCGCGACGAGCCCCTTCTGGCCTCGCGCGACCGCCGCCATTCGCACGGAGATCCCGGGCTTTCTCTTCCTCGCGGAGGTCTACTGGGACATGGAGTGGACGCTCCAACAGCAAGGGTTCGACTACACGTACGAGAAGAGGCTCTACGACCGTCTCGAGAGGGGCAACGCGCGGGAGGTCCGGGAGCACTTCCTCGCCGGCCTCGACTACCAGGATCGCCTGGCGCGCTTTCTCGAGAACCACGACGAGCCGCGCGCGGCGGCGACCTTCCCGAACCACGAAGTCCATCGAGTGGCGGCCCTCATCACGTTCCTCTCACCGGGGCTTCGTTTCTTCCACCAGGGTCAGCGCGAAGGGAGGAGGGTTCGGATCTCGATCCACCTCGGGCGGGGGCCTTCGGAGCCAGTCGATGAAACGCTCCGCGGGTTCTACGACCGGCTTCTCGCGTGCCTGAGGGACCCGGCGTTCCGGGAGGGGAGCTGGCGGCTTCTCGATTGCCGTCCGGCGTGGGACGGGAATTCCTCCTCGGACGCCTTCGTCGCCTTCTCCTGGACCGGACCCGGGGAGCGCCGCCGTCTCGTCGCCGTCAACTACGCCGCGCACCCGAGCCAGTGCTACGTCGAGATGCCGTGGAGCGATCTGCAGGGCCGTAGCTGGCGGCTCGCCGACGGGATGGGCGACGACGTCTACGACCGGTCGGGCGACGAGCTCGTGGCACGCGGCCTCTACCTCGACATGCCCGCGTGGGGTCGCCACGTCTTCACCGTGGAGCCGGTCTCCATGGGCCAGCGCGGGCGGAACGGATGAACGGGTTCGGGGGGGCCGAGGATGAAAGCGATCACAGTAGAGCGTGGCCGCGCGGGGAGCGCGCAGCTCGGCGAGGTGCCGGAGACGCAAAGGAAAGGAGATGCCACGATGAGCAAGGTTCGGTACGATGGGCTCGCGCTCGATCTTCTGCTGCTGAGCGTATTCGCGCTCGGAGCCTGTGAGAGCCTGGGTATACACGACACGGAGAGCCTTCTCTCTCCCACACTCAAACGCTCCGAGGTGGTTGGCTTCGTGGCGGGTCTCGGAACGACCTTCGCGTCTCTGCCCGACTTGCTCGCGATGCTCGGGCGGCGCTCGACGGCGGGCATGAACCCGAGGATGGCGGGGATCATGTGCGTCTTTCAGTTCGCCTGGCTCTACTACGGCCTGCTGATCGCTTCGCGGCCGGTGATCGGCTGGAATGGCGTGGGAATCGTGATCAACGCTCTGAACGTCGGCGCGTACATGTACTTCCGGCGGGCAGAGGGGAGGCCGGCCAATCCTGGATAGCCCTGGCCGCCGCCCTTACCTCACTCCTGACGGACCGGGCTCCGCCGGACTCACTTCGTGGATGACGTGCAGATCATGCGGCGGGAAGGGATCTCGAGGCGTGGCCTACTGATGAAGGAAGCAGGCGACCTGTTGCGGCAACGGCTGTACCTCGACCTGCCCGCGTGGGGCTCACCACATCTTCGCCGTCGCGCCCGCGGGGTGACGTGAACTTGCGGGGAGGCGAACCATGATCCGGGCGTGGTGCCGAGTGAAAGCGGATGAGCCCGACGAGGGCGGGTGACGGGCCGCTCACGGCCTCCGTTTGCGACCCGGCAATGAAGTCATTTGGCGCCCTCTGGCAAATCTGATACTCGTAGTTTATACTCTGAATATGACGAAGCAACTAATAGTGGAGTTGGATGAGCTCCTGGCTCGGGAACTGGAGCTGGTCGCGCCCGCCCACTCGCGCCGGCGCTCTGCCTTCGTCCGAGCCGCCCTGCGCCGCGCCCTGGACGAGCTCGCCGAGGCGCGAATGGCGGAGGCGTACAAGGCGCAGCCCGACGTCGAACCTCCTCACTTCGACCCCCGCGTATGGGAGTCGCGGACGCCCCCGACAGCATCCCGGCGGAGACGCCGTTGAAGCAATACGAGATCTGGTGGGCGCGGCTCCCGCAGCCCGTCGGCCGGCGTCCCGTGCTTCTGCTCTCGCGGAACTCGGCCTACGCGGTTCTGAACAAAGTCATCGTGGCGGAAGTGACGTCGACCATCCGTGACATCCCCGTGGAGGTGCGGCTCGGACCGAGGGAAGGCTTGTCGCAGCGCTCGGTCGCAAATCTCGATAACGTCCACGTCGTGGCTCTCAGCGACCTCAATTCGAGGATCGGCGTGCTTTCGGCCTCCCGTGTTTCGGAGCTGAAGCGCGCTCTCGGATATGCTCTCGATTGGCCCGAGCTGAAGCACGGCGGTGACGCCTTTCTCCAATAGGCCCAATCGAGCCAGGGCCGAGATGGAAACGCGGCGCTCGGGGTACGACGCGACATCCCGGAGATCACGCTCTCGATCCGCGGCCTGGCCTTGAAGTCGCTCGCCGCCGTTTCCGCGTCTTCTTTTGCAGCCGGAGCCACGCTCGGTGGTGCTCGCGGAGCCGGGCGATCGCCTCGTCCGCGTCGGCTACACAGACCGGAATCGCCATGTCCTCCGGATTGGCGAGCGGCGGATCCGTCGACAGCATGGAGGCCTTCGCCCATTCGATGAGGCCGAGCCACATCTTTCCCACGAGGATGAGAGGCACGTTCTCGAGGTGCTGGACCTGGAGCAGCTGCCAGATCATCATCGTTTCCAGCACGGTGCCGATTCCACCCGGGGTGACGAGGAAGGCGTCGGAGGCGATCACGAACTGGTGGAGCCGGGTGAAGAACGTCCGGTGCTCGAACGCTCGAGAGACGAAAGCGTTCACGTCCTGCTCGAACGGCAGCTCCACCCGGATGCCGTAGGAGCGGCTGCGCGCGGGGGCTTCCGCGGCGCCCTCGTTCGCGGCCTGCATCAGTCCCGGGCCGCCTCCGGTGACGATGTCGCAGCCCATCTCGGCGAGAGCCCTGGCCGCCCGCTTCGTTTCGTCGTACGCGAACGTTCCCCGCTCGACCCGGGCGGAGCCGAAGATGCTCACCCGGTACCGCTCGCGCCGCGACGGCCGAAGGCGCGTCAGGGTATTGACTACGTCCCAGAGTCCTAGGACCGAGGACCAGACGGCTTCCTTGACGGCCTCCTCGTCCGCGAGACGGATGACGATCGGATTTTCGCTTGGCCGGTTTTCTGGGGGGCATCGTTCTTGCTCCCGCGTCACTGCATCTGGGGCGGAAGCATGTACAGCGTCATGGCGAAGACCAGGTACACCATGATCACCAGCACGCCGACGAACCACGCGGATCGGCCGCTGTTCGTTACCAGGAAGGCCGTCATCGTGGCGACCAGCATCATGAACACGGCGCCCGGCCAGAACTGCAGGCTCATCGGCGTCGGCCCCATGACGTAGCTGAGCAGCACCAGGACCGGGGCCACGAAGAGCGCGATCTGGACGGCGCTCCCGAGGGCGATGCCCACGCTCAAATCGAGGCGATTCTTCCACGCGCCGGAGAAGGCCGAGGCCATCTCCGCGGCGGCGCCCACCAGCGCTACGACGATGAAGCCAACGAAGGCCGGCGTCATCCCGAGCTCCACCGACGCGCCTTGCACCGATTCGACGAAGATTTCACTGACGAGCGCGACCACGACCGTGACGCCGGCGAGCGTCGAGAGCGCGAGCCCGATCGGCCAGGGGGCTTCGTGGCTCTCCTCGTGCTCCGCCCCCGCGAACGCTTCGCGATGTGTCTTCAGCGAGAACAGGAGGCCCAGGCCGTAGGCGACCATGAGCAGTACCGACAAGCCCACACTCAGAGACTGCGCGAACGCCGCGGCGGGCGCCGAGTCGACCTCGCTCATCGCGGAGGGAATCAAGAGAGCGATGGTGGCGAGAAACAGCAAGCCGGCCTGGAGTCGGGCGCCCGCCTGGTTGAACTCCTGCATGTGATGCTTGATTCCTCCGAGGAGGAACGACGCGCCCAGCATGAAGAGCGTGTTGGTGACGATCGCCCCGGCGACCGAGGACTTCACCAGCATGTACTCCCCGGCGCGGAGCGCGGTGAGCGCGATGACGAGCTCCGTCAGGTTCCCGAGCGTGGCGTTGAGGAGACCGCCGACGGAGTCGCCGGTTTTGGCCGCCACGGATTCGGTGGCATGGCTGAGGAGCGTCGCCAGCGGCACGATGGCGAGAACGGAGAGCGCGAACAGGAGCGTGTGCCGTTCCGGTACCAGACTCTCGCCCGCGAAAACCACGGGAACGAAGACCAGAAGCCAGAGGAGGGGATTGTGACGGATCTCCTTGAGCAGAAGGTTCATGCGAGTCCTCCAGCGCGGGAGTATGAGCCGCAGTAGAACCTCATCACAAGGGGGGAGGTTAGCGGACTTCCGCGGGGCAATAACTCGTAAAACTACGAGGTCGAGAAGAAGAATTTACGGATCCCGGGAGTCTCTCGGTTTCGGGTGGGCGATTGCGTCGTATAGTTGTCACGACGGGAGTGTTTGCATGCCCGCGTCGAGAAAGGAATCGACATGAGAACCCATTCGAGCCCCGGTAGAGGAGGGATTTCGGCCCTCACGGTGCTGAGCCTTCTCTTTTCCGAGATGGTCCCCCTGTTGCCTGCCCAGACCGCACCCGCGGCCGAAGCGGACGAGGTAGACGTCGACGGAGGGTGGCCCCGTACCCACCCGATGCCGAACGGCGGGACCGTCGTCATCTACGAGCCGCAAGCGGCGAGCTGGGACCGGCAGAAGCATCTCGTGGCCTATAGCGCCGTCGCCTACACCGCCCCGGGAGCGCAGAAGGCCGACCTCGGGTCGATAAAGCTCGAGACCGATACCAGCGTCTCCCTGGAGGAGCGGCTGGTCCGCTTCGATACGATCGATCTGACGGAGTCGAACTTCCCGAAGCTTTCGCGGGAACAGACGGGAGAGGTAACCACCTTCATCCGGAACTCGATCCCCGAGAAGGATCGGGTGATCGCGCTCGATCGCATGATGGCCGCCATCGAGACCAGCGACATCGTTCCGAAGGAGGTTACGGGGCTCAAGGCCGATCCGCCGGCGATTTTCTTCAGCAGCACGCCGGCGATTCTGGTGAACCTCGACGGCGAGCCCATCTGGAGTCCCATCAAGGAGAACGATCTTCGCTTCGCGGTCAACACCAACTGGGATCTCTTCGAGCACGGACCGTCGAAGACCTTCTACCTGCGCCACGAAACCTCCTGGCTGAAGGCGTCCGCCGTCGAGGGACCGTGGACACCGGCCGGCGATCTTCCGGGAAGCTTCGCCAAGCTTCCGGCCGATGCGAACTGGAAGGAGGTCAAGACGGCGCTTCCAGGGAAGAAGCTCGATCCCAAGAAGGCGCCCAAGGTCTTCGTGAGTCTCGAGCCAGCCGAGCTCATCCTGCTCCAGGGAAAGCCGAAGTACGAAAAGGTCGAGGGCACCGCCCTCGTGTGGGTGAGCAATACGGAAAGTGACATCTTCGGCGTCGGCAAGGTGGGGGCGATGACGCTCTACTATCTCGTCGCCGGACGATGGTTCTCGGCGTCGGATTTCACCGGCCCGTGGACGTTCGCGACGACGGCGCTTCCCGAGGACTTCAAGAAGATCCCTCTCGAGCATCCTCGATCCCGCGTCCTCGCCTCCGTCCCGGGAACGCGCCAGGCGGCGGAAGCGATTCTGCTCGCGCAGATCCCGGAAACGGCGCGGGTCAACATCAAAACGCTGCAGGCGCCCGAGGTCTCGTATCAGGGCGACCCGCAGTTCAAGCCCGAGCCAGGTGCGACCCCGGTTCAGAGCGCGGTCAACACCGACAAGGACATCTTCAAGATCGGCGACATGTACTACATGTGCTACAACGGCGTCTGGTTCTCCTCGAAGGGCCCGACCGGTCCCTGGGAGGTCGAGACCAACGTCCCCAAGGAGATCTACCAGATCCCCGCGAGCTCCTCGAGCCACCACGTCACCTACGTCACCGTCGAGGACGATGACGACAGCGACGAGTGGGCGACGTTCGCGGTGGTGGCTGGCTATACAGGAATGATGATCGCCTGGGGGTGCGTCGTCTGGGGGAGCGGCTGGTACTACCCTCCCTATGTCGGATACGGCGGTTTCTATCCCGCCTACTATCCCCGCTACGGAGCGTACGGCTATGGCGCCCGGTACAACCCGTGGACGGGAGCGTACGGGCGCGGCTTCGCGGCCTATGGTCCCTACGGCGGGGCCGGCGCCGGCGCGCGCTACAACCCGCGCACGGGAACGTACGCCCGGGGGGCTTCCGCCTGGGGACCTTACGGATCGCGCGGCGCCGCCGAGGCGTGGAATCCCAGAACCGGCACCTACGGACGGACGCGGCAGGGATCGAACGTCTACGGAAGCTGGGGCACGACGTCCGTTCAGCGCGGCGACGATTGGGCGCAAACGGCGCGGACGACCAACCGGGCGACGGGAACGACCACGCGCGTCACGCGTACGGACGAAGGCGCCATGGCGAGCCGGCGCGGGGCGGGCGGCGGGACCGTGGCAGTCGGATCCGGCGGTGACGTCTATGCGGGGCGCGATGGAAACGTGTATCGCCGGGAGGACGGCAACTGGCAGAAGAACGACGGCGGAAGCTGGAACAATGTCGATCCTCCTCAGAGGACGCCCTCCACGACCACGCGCTCGACGACGTCGCGCAGCACCATGGATTCTTCGACCTACGGACAGCTCGAGCGCGATCGCTCGACGCGCGCCGAGGGCTCGCAGCGAACGAAGGACTACAGCTCCTATAAAAGCGGAAGCAGCCGGTCGACGGGGAGCTACCGCGCGAGCGGCGGCGGCGCTCGCCGCAGCGGCGGAGGCGGTCGGAGGCGGTAGCGAACACGGAGACCGTATTTCTTTCCTAACCATCCTGGTAGTTTTACGAGTTCTTTACAGGTGACGCGTCCGTTAGTCTCGCCTGGTGGTTTCTACGACGTCCGTCTGTCCTCCTGGCGGCTCCGCACCACGGCCTCGCCGAGGGCATCCGGTCGCTTCTGGGGACGGCGTTCGACGCGGTCGTGATGGTGGCGGACGAGAGGTCGCTGTGTGAAAGCGCGCAGCGACTCGAGCCCAGATTGGCGGTCGTGGACCTGGGGCTCGCCCATGGAGACATCTGCGGGTTGATCCACCGTATTCGACTCGGTTGTCCGGGATTGAAGGTGATCCTCCTCAGTGCTCACGACGAGCCGGCCGTCGTACAGGCAGCGATGAAAGCGGGGGCCGAAGCGTTGGTCGCCAAGCGGGAGATTGCCACGGACCTGCTGCCCGCAGTAGAAGATGTGCTCCGAGGAGAGCGGCATTTCCCCCCAGCGAGGGTTTGAGATGAAACTGGAAGAGGTCATCGAACGCGCCCGTGAGTTCGCGCGCCCCTACCGCGTCACCGATGGAGAGAAGTTCCGGCTCGACGATGTGGACCCGGGCGATACCGGGAGTCTCGAGGCCGAGGACAAGCCCCGGGCCAGGGAAGCCCTCCAGACGGGCGTCGAGGCGCTCGCCGAGCTTCAGGACATGCTCTACGCGCAGGATCGATGGGCGGTGCTCCTCGTCTTCCAGGCCATGGATGCGGCCGGCAAGGACGGGGCCATCAAGCACGTGATGTCCGGGGTCAATCCCCAGGGCTGTCAGGTCGCATCCTTCAAGGCGCCCTCCTCCGAAGACCTCGATCACGATTACCTCTGGCGCTGCCAGAAGCACCTGCCGGAGCGGGGACGAATCGGAATCTTCAACCGTTCGTACTACGAGGAAGTGCTCGTGGTGCGGGTTCACGAGGATATCCTTCACAAGCAGAAGCTCCCGCCGAACTTGATCACCAAAGACATCTGGAAAGATCGCCTGCGGGACATCCGGTGCTTCGAGCGCTATCTCTCGGGAAACGGCGTGCTCGTCCGGAAGTTCTTCCTCCACGTCTCGAAAAAGGAGCAGAAGAGGCGCTTTCTCGAGCGCATCGAGGAACCCGAGAAGAACTGGAAGTTCTCTTCCGCGGACGCGCGCGAGCGCGGCCACTGGAAGGACTACATGAAGGCCTTCGAGAGCGCGATCCAGGGAACTGCGACCAAGGAATCTCCGTGGTTCGTGGTCCCCGCCGACAACAAGTGGTTTACCCGGGTCGTGGTGGGGGCCGCGATCATCGATGCTCTCGCCTCTCTCGACCTCCACTATCCGAAAGTCGGCAAGGAGAAGCTCAAGGAGCTGGCCGAGGCGAAGAAGGAACTCCTGGGGGAGTAGCGAATCGGCCGCCCTTCGCCCGAACGAAGGTTCACGGTCTCGATGCTCGCGACGCTCGCGAAGCCGATCCGCAGTTGCGCTTTCGTTTTCGACGGGCCCTGGTCGCTCCGTCCGGCAGGAGGGTCGGGATCGCTTTGCGGCCATGCCTTCGGTAGACGTCTCGGAACTCGGTATCCACCGTGATCAAGACGGGTTCTGCATAGATCTCCGTCATGCGAACCAGGCACGCATCCGCCAAATCCATGGGAACGTCCCCGTATTTCGCGAAGAGCGTTCTCACCGCTCCAGCGCGGCGCGACTTGCGGAGGCATCCCGGCTCGGTGGATGCTGGATTCTCCGAAAGGCGATGCCATTGTGATTGACTCGATCCTCTTCGCTCTTCTCGCCGCCGCGGCCCCACAGGACGCGACGGAAGACATCGACGCCTTCATGAGGAAGGTTCTCGAGAACCGTTCGGTCAACTGGGAGAAGTATCACGACTACTTCGGCCGGGAGCGGGCGAGTTTCTCGATCGAGGGCACGCTCGACGAAACCCTCCAGGGCTTCGAACGGGAGTATCTCTGGTTCGTGAAGGACGGATACCCGGTCCGAAGTCCGGTGAGCGTCGACGGCGTGCCGGTACCCCCCGAACAACGGGAGCGGGAGGAGACCGAGTGGATCGAGCGCCTGAAGGAGCGGAAACCGGAGAGCGGGCCCGACCGGGAACAGTTTTTCGGGTTCGAGTTCGAGCCGGGAAGATTCTTCTACGCGGGTCGTGAGACGTTCGAAGGCCGGGACGTCGTGGTAATCGAGTACTACCCTCGAAACGCCCCGTGGAGCGAGGACGAAGAGGCTGACGAAAAGGATGAGAAGGAGGCCGAGATCGAGGCGAAGCTCGGCAAGGTCTTCTTCGTCTCCATGCTGGTCGATCCGGCGGAGCACCAGATCGTTCGGATGACGCTCGAGAACGCCGGCTTCGACTTCCTTCCGGCGCGGTGGCTCGTGCACGTGGACGAAGTCGAGGTATCGCTCACTATGGGTCAGCCCATCGACGACGTCTGGCTCACCCGGGACATGGAAGCCTACGGAAAGGTGACCACGGCGGCCGGGAGTCTCGAGGTCCGCTATCGCTCGACGTTCTACGACTACGGAAAGACCAGGACGGGGGTGAAATACCGCTTTGCACCCCGGGGAATCGGCAAACCCGAGAAGCCCAAGCCATGAGGCTTCTCCTTCCGGCGTTCGTCCTTCTGGGCGGGGCCGGGATCGCGACGGGAGAGTCCCGGATCGCGCTCGTCCTGGTCCACGGCAACCACACGATTCCCGACGAAGAGGTCACGAAGATCGCCGGGGTCGCCGCGGGGCAGGCGTTCGCCCCCGAAGATCGGGAGGAGATCCAGGCCCGCCTCCTCTCTAGCGGAAAGTTCGAGACCGCGGAAGTGCGGATTCGTTACCGAGGCCTCGCCGAGTCGAGCGACGTCGCCCTGGTGCTTCTCGTGCGGGAGAAGCCTTCGGTCTCGAGCCGTTTTCTCGCGGCCCCGATTTTCGATCTCACCGACGAGTACGGTCTCACTCTCGGGGCCCGCCTGGCCTTCGTCGACGTCTTCGGCGAGGGAAGCAGAATCGCCTTTCCCTTGAGCTGGGGCGGAGAGCGTCAACTGGGAGTGGAGGGCGCTTTCGATCTGGGCGAGCGCAGCTCGGCCCGCTTCGACCTCTCTCGCACCCGCGAGGTGAACCCTCATTACGACGCTCCGGACAACCGTCTCTCGGCAGGAGGCGGCTACGGTTGGAAACGCGGTCTCGTCGGGGTCGACGCCGGCGGCCGCTGGAGCGACGTGGACTTCGACCAGCTCGACGAAAGCTTCACCGACCTGGGAGCCAGGATCGCCCTCGACTCGCGCAGGGATCCCACGATTCCGGGGGACGCCTTCTACGCCGGCCTCGCCTGGCGCAGGTTGTTCTTCGAGAACACGTCGCGCGCCGACGTCAACCAGTACACCTTCGACCTCCGGGGCTACAAGCGACTCGCGGGGCAGGCGCTCCTCGCGAGCCAGGTCTACTGGGCGGTTTCCGACGGGTCGCTTCCGCCCTACGAGCAGCCTTTCGTCGGCGGAGGCAAGACCCTTCGAGGACACGCCCCGGGAGAGTACGTGGGGGACAACGCCGCTCTCGGCTCTTTGGAGCTGCGCCTGCCGTTGACCTCGGTTCTGTCGGTCGCGCGGGCGGGGGTGCACCTCTTCTTCGACACCGGCGCCGTCTACGACGAGGGCGGGAGCCTTCGCCGCGCCCGCTTCCACAACGGGGCAGGCTTCGGCGGGTTCTTCCGGATCGCGATGATCGGAGTCAGAGCCGATCTGGGCTTCGACCTCGATGGCGGGACCCGGTTCCACGTGGGGTCGAGCTTCAAGTTCTAGAATCGATTACAATGCTCCCGCTGGGGAATCATCGAAATCACCACGGAGACGGTCCCTGCCCCGCCCAAATCGCCTCGACGTCGTAGGCGGCAATCAGGGGATCCACCGTCAGAACGGCCACGCTTTCTGTCAGTGCCTGGGCGACCAGCAACCTATCGAAGGGATCCCGGTGATGGTTGGGGAGGGACGCCACGCGAAGAGCGTGAACGTGCTCGACGGGCATTCCCATCATCCCTTGAGATGCCAGGCGCCCGGGCACATAGATCTCAGGCGATTCGGGAAGCTTCAATTTCCCGATCGAGCACTTGATCGCGATCTCCCAGGAGCTCGCTGCCGAAAAGTAGATGATGTTCTCGCCGTTTCCGATGAGTTTCCGCGCGCCCTCGTTGAGGCGTTCTTCTTCGGCGAACCACCACAGCCAGCACTGGGTGTCGATCAGGAAGTTCATTCGAAGAGCTTCTGGATCTCCGCTGGAAGGGGGGCGTCGAAGTCCTCGGCGATCCACACCTTCCCACGGTCGAGGCCCGGAACACGTTTCTTCGGACTTCCGTGGAAAGGAACGAGGCGTGCCACCGGCTTGCCCGCTTTCGAGATGATGATCTCCTCTCCCGCCGCGACACGCGCGAGAAGCCGCGAAAGGTGGGTTTTCGCCTGGTGGACGTTTACCTCGGCCATGGTTCATATTGGACTAAGTCCATGACTAAGTCAAAAGCCGCTGCCATGGCGGCCCATTCGTGCAGTCTCTCAATCGAGTACACTTTCCGGCGGTCAGCAAAGGCCAGACTCACAGAGTTGACGGTAGCGAAGGAAAGGCTGCTGGCGGAAACGTAGCGTGGCGGACGACGTGGAAGAGACGCAATCCGAGCCCGGTGGACGTCCGCTCGCCGGGTGGCGGGCGGTCTTTCCCCCGGCGCAGTGGCTCCCGCGATACCGCGGCCAGTGGTTGTCGAAGGACGTGGTGGCCGGAATCACGCTGGCCGCGTATGCCATTCCCGTCTCTCTCGCCTACGCCTCTCTCGCGGGGCTCCCTCCCGAGTACGGCATCTACGGCTACCTCGTGGGCGGACTCGGCTACGCGCTCTTCGGAAGCTCCCGCCAGCTCGCGATAGGACCGACTTCGGCGATCTCGATGCTGGTGGGCGCCACCGTGGGAGGGATCGCTCTCGGCGATCCGGCCCGATGGGCGGACATCGCCGCCCTCACCGCTCTCGTTCTCGCCGTCATCAGCATCCTCGCGTTTCTACTCCGTCTCAGCAGCCTCGTGAGCTTCATCAGCGAGACCATCCTTCTGGGGTTCAAAGCCGGCGCGGCCTTCACCATCGCGATGACCCAACTTCCCAAGCTCTTCGGAGTCGCGGGGGGAGGGGAGCACTTCTTCGAGCGCGTCGTCAAACTCGCAGGCCAGCTTCCCGAGACCAACGTCGTCGTTCTCGGATTCGGGCTCGCCGCGCTGGGACTTCTTCTTCTAGGCGAAAAGGTCCTCCCGGGCCGGCCGGTGGCGCTCTTCGTGGTCGCGATGTCCATCGTGGCCCTTTCCGTGACGTCTCTGAGTGAGGCGGGCTTCAAGACGGTCGGTGAGCTTCCCCAGGGACTTCCGGATATCCACTGGCCGTCCCTTCGGCTGCGCGACGTCGATGGGGTCCTGCCTCTGGCGTTCGCCTGCTTTCTCCTCGGCTATATCGAGAGCGTTTCCGCGGCCCGCGCGCTCGCCCGGAAGAACGGCTACGAGATCGACCCGCGCCAGGAGCTTCTGGGGCTCGGCGCCGCCAATCTCTCCGCCGCGCTCGGTCAGGGGTATCCGATCGCCGGAGGTCTCTCTCAGTCGTCCGTCAACGACAAGGCGGGAGCGAAGACGCCGCTCGCTCTCGTCTTCGCTTCCGCCACCATCGCTCTGTGCCTTCTGTTCCTCACGGGTCTTCTCCGGAACCTGCCGACCGTGGTGCTCGCGTCGATCGTTCTTTTCGCGGTCAAGGGACTCATCGATCTCCCCGAGCTCAAACGGCTTTTTCGCGTGAGCCGGTACGAGTTCGCGATCTCCATGGTCGCTTTCGTCGGCGTGCTTCTCCTGGGCATTCTCAAAGGAGTGCTACTGGCGTCGGTGGTGTCGATACTGATGCTTCTGAGGCGGGCCGCCCGCCCGCATGTCGCCTTCCTCGGCCGCATTCCGGGGACGAGTCGATACTCCGACCTGGAGCGCAACCCGGACAACGAGCGCGTGCCAGGAGCCGTGCTCTTCCGCGTCGAAGCGAGCGTGATGTATTTCAACGCCGAGAACGTGCGCCAGGAGATCTGGAGGGAGATCCGCTCGCTCGACGAAAAGCCGCGCCTGGTGTTGGGGGACCTCTCGACGTCTCCTTATGTCGACGTCGCGGGAGCGCGGATGCTCCGGGAGCTGCACGATGAGCTGGCGGCGGCGGGCATCGCCCTCCGCCTCGCCGAGGCCCGCTCCGGTGTGCGCGACATGCTTCGCGCCGAGGGGCTCGAGGAGCGAGTCGGCTACTTCGGCCGCAGAGTCTCCGTCGATGACGTCCTGGAATCGTTCTTCGCGCCGGCCGAATCGATCCATTCCGGGTAGGGTTTGTGGCTTCGCATCGTTCGGTCTAGCATCTAGCCACTATGTGTCGCTGGCTGGCCTATTCCGGGGCTCCCGTGCTCCTCGAAGAGCTTCTCTTCAAGCCCAAGCATTCGCTCATCGATCAGAGCATGAGCTCCCACTCTCCCGACACTCCGACCAACGGAGACGGTTTCGGCGTCGGCTGGTACGACCCGCGCGGGCGCGCGGGGCTCTTTCGGAGCATTCGCCCGGCGTGGAACGACTTCAACCTGCGGGAAATCTCCGCTCTGACGGAATCTTCTCTGTTCCTGGCGCACGTCCGGGCGACGTCCCAGGCCACGATCCAGGAAACGAACTGCCATCCTTTCCGCCACGGGCGCTGGCTCTTCGTCCACAACGGCGAAATCCTGGAGATCGAGAAGCTCCGTCGCGATCTGCTGTTCCGCATCGACCCTCCCCTGTTTCGCGAGGTGCAGGGAACGACGGACTCGGAGGTGATGTTCTTTCTCGCGCTAACGTTCGGGCTCGAGAGCGAGCCCATCGAAGCCGTTCAGCGGATGGCGGGTTTCGTCGAGGACGTCGCCCGGAAGAACGGGATCGCCGACCCGATCTGGATGACGTTGGGATTCAGCGACGGGCAGAAGCTGTACGCGGTGCGCTACGCGACCGACGGGGACGCCCCGACGCTCTATCACAGCCGGGCGATGGAGGATCTGTACCGGCTCAACCCGGCTCTTCGCGACCGTTTCTCCGCCGACGCCCGGGCGATCGTCTCCGAGCCCCCGGGTGACGTGGCAGCCGGTTGGAGCGAGATTCCCCAGAAAACGGTCGCGATCGTCGATCGAGGGGAAATCGAGTATCGTCGTTTCGAACCGCGCGTTCCCTGATGCCCGGAAAACCGCGGCTCTCGAGGATTCGCGCATTCGGTGTGGTCCTCGCTGGTTTCGCGTTCGTTCCTGCCGCGCCGGGCTCGGCGCAAGCGCCCCACAAGCGGGTGCTCGTACTGCACTCGTTCGGCCGGGACTTCGGCCCCTACGCCGAGGTAGCTTCCATTTTCCAGACGGAGCTGGCGCGGCTGTCGCCCGAGCCCGTGGAGTTCTACGAAGCAGCGGTCGAAACGGCGCGATTTGCCGAGCCCACGAACGAGGCCCCGCTCGTCGGGTATCTCGAAGCGCTGTTCTCGGAGCAGCGCATGGATCTCCTGGTCTCCATAGG
Organism: uncultured Acidobacteriota bacterium; assembly: GCA_963716925.1. Lineage (GTDB taxonomy): Bacteria > Acidobacteriota > Vicinamibacteria > Marinacidobacterales > SMYC01 > DAISKN01. Next base: position 1,481,295 of record CAVQUX010000010.1, read on the forward strand.
AGGCCCGGCCGCGCAGTTCTGCCTCCGGCAGCGCGAACATCTCTTCCCATCGATTCCTCTGCTGGCGGCGGGCGTCGATGACCGGTGGGTCGGAGAAGTGTCCAAGGCGCACGACGCGGCGGCCGCCCCCATTGCGCTCGACCTCCCGGCGGTCGTTGAGAACATCCTTCGCGTCTTGCCCGACACCAAGGAGATCTACGTCGTGCTCGGAGGCTCACCCCTCAGCAAGCTCTGGCTCACGGAGACGAAACGGGAGTTTCAGCCCTTCTCCGAATCCGACAGAGTTCACTTCACCTGGACCAACGAATGGTCGCTCGAGGAGTTGAAGAAGCGGATGGCGGATCTCCCGCCGCGGAGCGCGATCTTCTTCGGCGAGCTCAGCGTCGACGCCGCCGGCGTTCCTCACGCGCGCTACACCGCGCTCGAAAGCCTTCGCGCCGTCGCGAACGCTCCGCTGTTCGCCCTGTTCGAATCACAGCTCGGTCGGGGTATCGTCGGCGGTCCGCTCGTCCCTTTGTCGAAGGCGGGTGAGCAGGCGGCGGCCGCCGCGCTCCGAATCCTCGATGGCGAACGCCCTGAAAATATCCTCGTGCCATCGGTGACCCCGACCGTCCTCGCGTACGACTACCGAGAGCTCGAGCGCTGGGGAATCCAGGAGGCCCTTCTTCCGACGGGCGCCAGAATCTCGTATCGCCATCCTTCTCTCTGGGACGAGTATCGTGAGCTTGTGTTGATAGGCCTCGCCGTCGTGGCCTTGCAGACAGCCCTCATCGGCGCACTGCTATTCAATCGTTCCGGGCGCCGGGTCGCGGAAGAAGAGGTCCGGGGACTCGCGCACCGCCTTCTTACCGCGCACGAGGACGAAAGAAGGCGGCTCGCCCGAGAGCTCCACGACGATCTCAGCCAGCGGCTCGCGCGTCTTTCGATCGACGCCGCCCGGGTGGAGCGGTCGCTCGCCGACTCGCCCGGCAAAGAGCACGCCCGAACCATGCGGGCCGATATTACGCGTCTCGGCGACGACGTCCATTCGCTCGCCTACCAGCTCCATCCCTCGGTGCTCGACGATCTCGGGTTGAACGAAGCGCTGAAGGTGGAATGCGAGCAGTTTTCCCGGAGGGAGTCGATTTCCGCGCGGTTGACGGCGTTCGATGCCCCCGCGGAGCTCCCCTCCGAGGTCTCGGTCTGCCTCTTCCGCATCGCCCAGGAGGCGCTGCGCAACGCGGCCCGGCACTCCCGCGGGAGCCACGTGAATCTCGCGGTCACGACCACGAACGGCAGCGTGCGAATGACGGTGAGCGACGACGGAGTCGGCTTCGTGGCGGCGCAGCGACGGGTCAGGAGCCTTGGCCATGCCAGCATGAGGGAGAGGGCGCGCCTTCTGGGCGGGACGCTCGAGATCGACAGCGCTCCCGGGCGCGGCACCACCGTTGACGTCTCGATGCCGCTGAGGGGGAGTTCCCCGTGAGCCATCCCCGCATTTTGCTGGCCGACGATCACCGCATGGTGGCCGAAGGCCTGAAGGAGCTCCTGACCCCCGAGTTCGAGCTCCTTTCGATCGTCGAGGACGGCCGGACCCTGGTGGAAGAGGCGAAAAAGCTGCGGCCGGACGTGATCGTGGCCGACATCTCCATGCCCCATCTCAATGGGATCGATGCGCTCGCGCAGCTGAAGAAGAACGATCCACGCGTCAAAGTGGTCTTCCTGACCATGCACCGGGAAGTGGCCTACGCCAGACGCGCGCTCGAAGCGGGGGCCTTCGGATTCGTCTTGAAGCACTCCGCCCCCGATGAGCTGGTGATGGCGATTCGCGCGGCGTTGAACGGTCAGAAATACATCACCCCGGCTCTCGCCGGAGAGGTCTTCGATTCGATCCAGAACCACCCGGGCTCGTCGAACGACCCGGTGTCGTCGCTCACGCCCCGCCAGAGGGAGATCCTGCAGCTTCTGGCCGAGGGCAAGACCGCCAAGGAGATCTCGACCATCCTCGAGATCTCGACTCGTACGGTGGAGTTTCACAAGTACGAGATGATGCAGTCGGCCGGCATTCACACCAGCGCCGAGCTCGTCCATTTCGCCATAAAGCACGGTCTGGTCGAGATCTGAGCCGGCTGCCCGGTACAATCCTCCTCCCCTCCTCGTAGTTTTACGAGTTACCCAGGGCGGCACCGTCCGATACCCTTGTGTGTCTCAGCAACAATTTATTTCTCAGCGTGCCAGGAAAGGAATGGAAACAATGAAAGTCTCGAGATCATGGGGAGCGGGCTCGTTCGGGCTGGCGCTCTGGCTGGCGTCGGCTCTTGCGGCGCGAACCGCGGGGGCGCAGGCCATCTTCGGCTCGGATCCCGAAGGGTTGAAGCGGACCGACAGCCTCATCAAGAAGGCGGAGGAACTGGTCAAAGAAACAACCTCCGCCCGGGAGCAGATCACAAAGACGCTCGATACCTACAACTCCATCTTCGCCAAGGACGTCAAGGACGTCCGGAAGGCGTACAAGGGGGTCGAGGGCGAAATCGGGAAGAGCGAGAAAAAGCGCGATGACGTGCGGATGAAGCTCGACGAGATGAAGATCGAAGCCGAGGCGTACTTCACCGGATGGCGCGAGAGCCTGGCGCAGATCGGAAACCCGGACCTGCGCAAGAAGAGCGAAGCGCGCATGGCGGCAACGCGCGGCCAGTTCGATGGCATCCTCAACGCGGTCCGCGAGGCCCGGGAGGCGTACGAGCCTTTCATGACCGGTCTGAAAGACCAGTGGACGTATCTCGGGCACGACCTGAACCCGAGCGGAATCTCGAGCCTGAAACCCGACGCCGACAAGCTCAACGTCCAGGCGAAGGATTTGTTCGGGAAGATCGACGCGGGTACGAAGAAAGCCAACTCGTACATCGAGTCGCTGCGTGCGTCCCGGCCGGTGACCTAGTCCGGACGGTATTTACTCTGAGCTCCGGTCCGGTCGACCCGGGCCGGAGCTTTTCTGCTCGAGTGGTCCCTACTCGCACGAGACTTCCGTCCAGCCCCGGCGGATGGTGGTGCCTCCGCAGTAGCTCTTGCCTTCCGCCATCGGATTGTTGAGGTAGGCCAGGATGCTCGCGCAGGTTTCGTCGCCCGCGGGCTGGACCTTGCAGGTCCCGGCGTACCCGGAGTTCTTGAAACAACAGGGCTTCTTGGACGGCTCGGACTGCAAGCGCTCTACTGGTCTTCCCCCGATGGCCAGCGTGGCCGCGGCGACGGCGGCGAGCAGCAGGACGCGATCGAGATTCATGTCTCTTCCTTTGAGCAAGTTGTAGTCTCTTCCCCAACGAGGGTACTCGTAAATTCTCCTCCTCGGCCTCGTAGTTTTACGAGTTCCGTGGGTCCCCTTCCTCCTTTACCTTCGCCGCGATGATAGCATCGCAGCGGCTTCCTGCACGTTGTGGGTGATCTGGCGCTCGTCTTCGCGTGCATCGCAGCGATTCCGCGATTTTCGGCGAGGCACGTGAATTGCAGTTGATAATCTCGAATGTCTCGAATGTCTCGAGGGTCTTCGACGGAAGGAGTCATCGGCATGGAAACGTCATTGAAAGTCGTCGGAAACTCGGGAAGCGCTTGCAGAAGCCGCGCTTCGACGGGGTGCGGCACTTTGTGCGCCTACTCCCAGCGCAAGCAAGGCTCCGGCAGAGCTCACGCGGAGAAAGCTCGGGCGCACCGTTCTCGGCGCCTCCGCGGGCGCGCTTCTCGCCGGCTGCGCCCAGGAGCAGCCTGCGCCGGCGCTCGCCGAGCCAGCCCCTGCGGCACCGGCCGCATCCGGTCTTTCTCCGGATCTCGCCGTGGTCCAGAAATCGAAGGGGCCGATCCTGACGGCGCTCGGTTGGGGCCTGAGAGGCTCCGTCCGACGGCAGCGGCCATGGTCGGCCCCGGCGCCCTGCTCTTCGCCACCGGTAGCTGCGACTTCGCGAGCGTGACGACGTTTCTCCACGGCGCGGACGGGATCCGCTGGAGCGAAGCCCACTAAGGAGGTTCACGATGAATCCAGAGCCGGGCACGGGAAAATACGAACGGCTGCTCGAGAGGTGCACGCAGTCTCGAGCCGGTTCCGACCGCGGTTGCGCACCCCTGCGAGGCGACCGCGCTATCCGGAGCCGTCGAGGCGGCGGCGAAGAGGCTCATCGTGCCCATCCTGGTGGGTCCCGCGGCCAAGATCGCGGAGATCGCCACGCTCCGCGGAGATCGATCTCGGCAACATCCGAGATCGTGGACGCTCCCGCACAGCCACGCGGCGGCGGCGAAGGCGGTGGAGCTGGTTCGGAAGGGCGAGGCGGAGCTCCTGATGAAAGGGAGCCTCCATACGGACGAGCTGCATGGCGGCGGTCGTCGCTCGCGAGGGGGGCCTGCGCACCGCGCGCCGCATCAGCCACGTGTTCGTCATGGACGTTCCCACCTATCACAAGGTGCTGATCGTCACCGACGGCGCCATCAACATCGCTCCCACTCTGGAGGACAAGGTGGACATCTGCCAGAACGCCATCGATCTGGCCGTCGCCCTCGGCCTCGAGAAACCCAAGGTCGCGATCCTGGCCGCGGTCGAGACGGTGACCTCGAAGATGCCGGCCACCATCGACGCCGCCGCACTCTGCAAGATGGCCGAGCGCGGGCAGATCACCGGCGGCATCCTGGATGGGCCGCTCGCGTTCGACAACGCCATCAGCAGGGAGGCGGCCGAGACGAAGGGCATCCGCTCGGAGGTCGCCGGCGATCCCGACATCCTGCTGGCGCCGGACCTCGAGGCCGGAAACATTCTGGCCAAGCAGCTCAGCTTCCTCGCCAACGCCGACAGCGCGGGCCTCGTGCTCGGAGCCAGGGTGCCGATCATCCTCACCAGCCGGGCCGACAGCGTCCGGTCCCGGATCGCCAGCTGCGCGGTCGCCATGCTGGCGGCCCATGCGCGGCGCCAGACGACATCGAAAGGCGGGAAGGTGACGCATGTCCGACAAGAAGCACATCACCGTCGACGGCAACGAGGCGGCGGCCTCGGTCGCCTTTCGGGTGAGCGAGGCGATCGCGATCTATCCCGATCACGCCCAGCTCGCCGATGGCCGAGCTCTGCGACGAGTGGGCGAGCCGGGGGAAGACGAACCTCTGGGGCGTCGTCCCCGAGATGGCCGAGATGCAGTCGGAAGGCGGGCGCGGCGGGGGCCGTGCACGGCGCGCTCCAGGCCGGGGCGCTGGCGACGACCTTCACGGCCTCGCAGGGCCTGCTCCTGATGATCCCGAACATGTACAAGATCGCGGGAGAGCTGTCGCCCTTCACCATGCACGTGACCGCCCGGGCGCTGGCCACCCACGCGCTGTCGATCTTCGGCGACCACTCGGACGTGATGGCCTGCCGCCAGACCGGGTTCGCGCTGCTCTGCTCGAACTCGGTGCAGGAGGCGCACGACCTGGCGGCGATCGCCCACGCCGCCACCCTCGAGTCGCGCGTGCCGTTCCTGCATTTCTTCGACGGCTTCCGCACCTCGCACGAGGTCGCGAAGATCGAGGAGCTCAGCGACGACGACCTTCGCAGCCTCATCTCCGAGGCAGCCATCCAGGCCCACCGCCAGCGCGCCCTCACTCCCGACCGGCCCGTGCTCCGCGGCACGGCCCAGAACCCCGACGTGTTCTTCCAGGCCCGCGAGGCCGCGAACTCCTTCTACGACGCCTGCCCGGGCATCGTCGAGCGGCTGATGGCCGCGCTTCGCGGAGCGGACCGGCCGCCGCTACGGCCTCTTCGAGTACGCGGGCGATCCCGAGGCCGAGCGGGTGATCGTGATCATGGGCTCGGGCGCGGAGACGGTGCACGAGACGGTGGAGCACCTCGCGGGCCGCGGCGAGAAGGTGGGCGTGCTCAAGGTGCGGCTCTACCGTCCGTTCTCGCGCGCCGCGTTCCTGGCCGCGCTGCCGCGGAGCACGCGCAGCCTCGCCGTGCTCGACCGGACCAAGGAGCCGGGCGCCCCGGGCGATCCGCTCTACCTCGACGTGATGACCGCGCTCGGCGAGGCGCGGGCCGACGGAGCATCTCCCTTCGCAAGTCGAGCCGCGCGTGATCGCCGGCCGCTACGGCCTCTCGTCGAAGGAGTTCACGCCGGCGATGGTGAAGGCGGTCTTCGACGAGCTCGACAAGAAGACTCCCCGCCGCCACTTCACGATCGGAATCGTCGACGACGTGACGCACACCTCGCTTGCCGTGGGACCCGTCGTTCCGGACCGAAGGCGGAGGACGTCTCGACGTCGCTCTTCTACGGCCTCGGCGCCGACGGCACCGTCGGCGCCAACAAGAACTCCATCAAGATCATCGGCCAGGAGACCGATCGGTACGTGCAGGGCTACTTCGTCTACGACTCGAAGAAGTCGGGGGCGATCACGGTCTCGCACCTGCGCTCGAGCCCGCGCCCCATCCGCTCCGCCTACCTCGTGGACCGCGCGGGCTTCGTCGCCTGCCATCAGTTCGAGTTCGTGGACAAGATCGACGTGCTCGAGTACGCCGCGCCGGGCGCGGTCTTCCTGCTGAACGCGCCGGGCGCCGCCGACGCCGTCTGGGATCAGCCTGCCGCGGGAGATGCAGGAGCAGATGGTCGAGAAGCGGATCCGCTTCTTCGCCATCGACGCCTACGCCCTCGCCAAGCAAGCGGGCATGGGCGGGCGCATCAACACCATCATGCAGACCTGCTTCTTCGCCATCTCCGGCATCCTGCCCCGCGAGGAGGCGATCGCGCCACATCAAGAAGGCCATCGAGAAGTCCTACGGCAAGCGCGGGCCGGAGGTCGTGCGCCGGAACTGCGAGGTGGTGGACCAGGCCCTCGCCCACCTCCACGAGATTCCGGTGCCGAAGGCGGCGAGCGCCACGCGCACGCGTCCGCCTCTCGTCTCCGAACAGGCGCCCGACTTCGTGCAGAAGGTCACGGCGGTGATGCTGGCCGGCAAGGGCGACCTGCTGCCGGTGAGCGCCTTCCCGGTCGACGGCACCTGGCCGGTGGGAACGGCGAAGTGGGAGAAGCGCAACCTCGCTCTCGAGATTCCGGTGTGGGACCCGAAGGTCTGCATCCAGTGCAACCAGTGCGCGCTCGTCTGCCCGCACGCCGCGATCCGCGCCAAGGTCTACGACGAGGGAGCGCTCGCCGGCCCGCCGCCGACCTTCAAGTCGACGCCTTACAAGGGGCCCGAGTACAAAGGGAAGGCTCTTCACGATCCAGGTGGCGCCCGAGGACTGCACGGGCTGCAACCTCTGCGTCAACGTCTGCCCGGCCAAGGACCGCACCAACCCGAAGCACAAAGCCATCAACATGGAGCCCCAGGCGCCGCTGCGCGACGCGGAGCGCGACAACTACGACTTCTTCCTCGACCTGCCGGAAATGCCGCGGACGGACATCGTGCGGCTCGACCACAAGGGCTCGCAGTTCCTGGAGCCGCTCTTCGAGTACTCCGGCGCCTGCTCCGGCTGCGGCGAGACGCCCTATCTCAAGCTGCTCACCCAGCTCTTCGGCGACCGCCTGCTCATCGCCAACGCCACCGGCTGCTCGTCGATCTACGGCGGCAATCTGCCCACGACTCCCTACACCACGAACCGCGACGGACGGGGCCCGGCCTGGTCGAACTCGCTCTTCGAGGACAACGCGGAGTTCGGCTTCGGCTTCCGTCTCGCTCTCGACGCCCACGTCGCCGCGGCGCGCGCCCTCGTCGAGCGGTTGGCGCCCCGCATCGGCGACGTTCTCGCGACGGAGATCCTCGGCGCGGATCAGACGAGCGAGGCGGGAATCGCGGCCCAGCGCGAGCGGGTCGACGCGTTGCGGAAGCAAGCTGGCCGAGCCTCGAAGTCCGCTGAGGCGCGGCGGCTCGAGGACCCTGGCCGACTACCTGGTGAAGAAGAGCGTCTGGCTCGTGGGCGGCGACGGTTGGGCCTACGACATCGGCTACGGCGGGCTCGACCACGTCCTGGCGAACCGGCGCGACGTCAACGTGCTCGTCCTCGATACCGAGGTCTACTCCAACACCGGAGGCCAGGCGTCGAAGGCGACGCCGCTCGGGGCCGCCGCCAAGTTCGCCGCGTCCGGAAAGCCGGTCGGCAAGAAGGACCTGGGCCTTCTCGCCAACATGTACGGGCACGTCTACGTGGCGCGCGTCGCCTTCGGCGCCAAGATGGCCCAGACGGCCCAGGCCTTCCTCGAGGCCGAGTCCTACCCGGGGCCGTCGCTGATCATCGCCTACAGCCACTGCATCGCCCACGGCTACGACATGGCCCAGGGCGTGGCCCAGCAGAAGCTCGCCGTGGACTCGGGCGTCTGGCCGCTCTACCGCTTCGACCCCCGGCGTCTGGTCAAGGGCGAGCCGCCTCTCCATCTCGACTACGGTCCGCCCAAGGCCAAGGTCGCCGACTACATGCGCAACGAGTCGCGCTTCCGCATGATCGAGCGCGCCGACCCCGCGCGCTACAAGCACTTCCTCGAGGAGTCCCAGGCCGCGGCGCGAGCGCCGTTACGCGGTCTATCAGCAGCTCGCGGGAATCACCGTGCCCGGTCGCGCCGCAGAGCGACGCGGCCACGGCTCCGAGGCCGGCGAGGAGGAGAACGAAATGAATCTCACCACGACCTATCTGGGAATTCGGCTGCCGCACCCGCTGATGGTGGGCTCGGGTCCTCTCACCGACGATCTCGACACCGTCAGGGAGCTCGAGGACGCGGGAGCCGCCGCCCTCGTGTTGCGTTCGCTCTACGAGGAAGAGATCACGGGCGAGCAGATGGCCGCGTTCTTCGATTCCGAGAGCCACGGCGAGTCCTTCGCCGAGGCCACGAGCTACTCTCCCGAGCCCGAGTCCGCGCTCGGTCCCGAGGAGTACCTCGAGCACCTGCGGCGCGTGAAGGCGGCGGTGGCCATCCCGGTCGTCGCCTCGCTCAACGGCACCACCCCCGGGGGCTGGATCTCCTACGCCCGCCTCCTGGAGCAGGCGGGAGCCGACGCTCTCGAGCTCGACCTCTACCACGCGGCCAGCGACCCCTCGACGAGCGGGGCCGAGGTCGAGCGGCAGATGATCGAGATCGTGCGCGAGGTGAAGCGGGGCTTCGCATCCCCGTCGCCGTCAAGCTCTCGCCCCTCTTCACCGCCTTCGCCCACTTCGCCCGGCAGCTCGACGCGGCGGGAGCGGACGGGCTCGTGCTCTTCACCCGCTTCCACAAGGTCGACATCGACGTGGTCGAGCTCGAGGTCGTGCGCACGTTGCCGCTCTCCGACTCCTCGGACCTCGCTCTGCGGCTGCGGGGAGTCGCGGCTCTCGCGGGGCGCGTCAAGGCGTCGCTCGCCGTCACGCGGCGGCGTCCACACCGCCCTCGACGTGGTCAAGGCGACGATGGCGGGAGCCCACGCCACGCAGATGGTCTCGGCGCTCCTCCGGAACGGCCCCCGCCATCTGCGGCGTCGTCCGAACGGACCTCGAAGCCTGGATGGCGGAGAACGAGTGGAGCTCCCTCGAGGAGATGCGCGGCAACATGAGCTTCGACCGGATACCCGATCCCGCCGCCTACGAGCGCGCGAACTTCCGGATGATGCTGCATGGATGACTACGCTCTCGTTCTCAACGCGGGCTCGTCGAGCCTGAAGTTCTGCGTGTACCGGCGCCCCGCAGTCGAGAGCTGGCGGCTCGAAGCCCGGGGACAGATCGAGGGTATCGGCACTTCGCCGCGACTCTCCGTCAAGGATGGCGCCGGCGAAAAACTGGCCGATCAGAAGCTGGATGCGACGGTGCGCGACGGACGAGGCGCCATCGACGCTCTGGCAGCCTGGCTCCGCTCGAAGTACGGCGGCGCGCGCGTGCTGGGAGTCGGCCACCGGGTCGTCCACGGAGGGGCGCGCTACGCCCGGCCGGTGGTCGTGACCCGTGAGGTCCTGAAGGAGCTCTACGATCTGGTGCCTCTCGCTCCCTTGCATCAACCCTACAATCTCGCCGCCATCGAAGCGGTCTTCGAGCGCCTGCCGGACGTGCCGCAAGTCGCCTGTTTCGACACCGGCTTTCATCGCGGCCATGCGGCCGTCGTGGATCTCGTCCCGCTACCCCGGGGGATTCGGGATGGCGGGGTGCAGCGCTACGGTTTCCATGGACTGTCGTACGAGTACATCGCTTCTGTTTTGCCAGAGGTCGCGCCGGAGATCGCGAGGGCGCGGGTCCTCGTCGCCCATCTGGGAAGCGGTGCCAGTCTGTGCGCCCTCAAAGAGAGGAAGAGCGTCGACAGCACTCTGGGCTTCACCGCGCTCGACGGACTCTGCATGGGCACGAGGCCGGGAACTCTCGATCCGGGTGTCGTTCTCTATCTCTTCCAGAACCTGGGACTCTCCGCGAAGGAGGTCGAGGGCATTCTCTACAAGAAATCGGGCTTGCTGGGCATCTCCGGCATCAGCAACGACATGCGCGACCTTCTGGGCAGGAGCGAGCCCGAGGCCCGCCTCGCCGTGGATTACTTCGTCTACCGCGCGGCGAAGGAGGTCGGCGCCCTCGCCGCGGTGCTGGGTGGAGTTGACGGGCTGGTGTTCACCGCGGGCATCGGGGAGAACTCGGCCGAGATCCGAAAGCGGATCTGCGAGGCCTCGGCATGGCTCGGGTTGGACCTCGATGCCGAGGCCAACGATCGGGGAGGTCCGCGGATCTCTTCTCCCCGAAGCAAGGTCTCGACCTGGGTCATTCCGACGAACGAAGAGCTGATGATCGCCCGGCATACCGGGTCGCTCCTCGGACTACGTTGAGGAATACATCATGAAGAATCACCGACGACGAATCGAATGGGCCGCGCTCGGCGTCGCGTTGCTGGCAGCGGTTCCGGCGCTCGCGCAAGCGATGGGCTTTGTGAAGAGGGATCGAACCCGCGATCCAATGAATGAGGATGTGAGTATCGAGTAGAGGCTTCACCGCCTCGGCCGCTCGGCCTCCCACACGTCCACCGGTAGCGGCGGTGCGACGATGTCACCCTTGATTCGAACGGTCCCGATGATCTGATGCTGAGGGTAGCCCTGAGCCCGCGGAACGGGGGGGACGAGCTGTGCCACCGGCTTTCCGCGTTTCAGAATCGTAACGGGTTCGCCCGTTTCGGCGACCTCATCCAGGATCGCGAGGCACTTGGCTTTGAATTCCGTGGATGTCAGCGTCTTCACAGAACCAGTCTATCGCACTGGGTCATATGGACGGCAACCCGCCTATCCGGATTCAGAGGAACCTCTTCATCTTAAATCCAACGACGCTGGCGGATGTGGCGAGCTCCCTTCCTCCGTCTATCTCGTTCCGTCGGGAGCGGGACGAAAATCTAGAAATCCGCGAGGAGTGAGGGCGTCTTGTCGACGAGATCCCTCGCGACCGCGTGGAGCTCGGCGAAGGGTTCGCGCGCTCGAGGAGCTGCAGCTAGATGACCCGCGAGTAAGGGTTCGACATCGCGACGGGCGGTATTCTCGGTGAACTCCCGCTCAGGGCTGAACGGTGATTCGATAGGGCACGACCGGGGCGAACCCGCCGGTGACCAGACCTGCCGAGCCGGCGATCTGGATTGCGGCCGCGACGACCGGGGCCTGGTAGCGAACGACGCGCGTGACCCGCTCCCCTCCTTTCAGAGAGAGCGCGCACTCGACGGTTTCCCCGTCGACCACCTGGCATCCGTCGCCCGACGCGTCGACGATCGTCGATTTATCCGGGGTGTCGAAAAGCACGTGGACCGAGACGGTCCCGGTCGTCGGATTCGAAATCTTGGCTCTCACGCTGAAGCTCGACCCCGACTTGAGGGTCGTCCCCTCGTCGATGGAGGCTTCGATCGTCCCGCCGCCGGCCCAGCCGGGCCCCGATCCCGGCGTCAGCGTGAGGTCGCGGACGCGGGCGCAGGAGCCCTCCCTGCCCTGGATCGATAGCTCCGCGCGCACCTGCTTGTCGACCGTTCCCTGTATGTCGGGGTATTCATGAGCAACGATTCCCTCCAGGTAGAAGAGCCCGTCACCCCCCGGATCTCCCTGGCCGACTTCAGCCTTTTGGACGGCGCCGGAGGGGTTCTGGACGTCCCAGTAGACCTTCAGAATCTTTTCTCCCGGGGGGACTCCGCTGTAGGTGAGAAAGAGCCCGGCTACGTTTCCGAAAACATAACCGGGATCGGTGAAGCGGGCCCGGGCTTCGACCAGGTCTTCGCAGCTGAAAGCGGGAGCCGTCGTCCACGAGCCGACCACGATCTTCACGGCAAATCCACCCACGAGACCGGCCGCAACGGTGCCGCTCACCGCGATGGACACGTTCAGGTCCGGCGACGAGCCCGCCGAGGAGAAGTCGGCGGGCATGCTCCCTGTTGCGTCGGTGAAGAGGAGCTCTCCCGTCACAAAACGCTCGGTTGCGCTCCCTTGAAGCTCGACTTGCTGTCCCAGAAACGCGTTGGGGTTGGCGAGGATCTCGGCTACCGTCGTGCCGTTCGAGGTCGACTTGGCGCCTTCGTAGGACGCTGCCAGGCTCGCCGCTCCAGGCGCGGCCTTGCTCGCTCCAGTCGGGCTCGAATCGCCTCCACAGGAGACGATGGTTACCAGGAGGATCAGGTAGAGGAATCGCTTCGGCGCCAATTTCAAGGCGCCTCGACCGAGGCGTGCTGGCGCAGCCAGTAGGAGATCGGATGGAGCTCCGCGACGAGCTCAATCGCCGCACGGCCGAATTCGCTCTCGCGGAACTTCTCGAAGGACTCGCGATCGCGCCATTCCGTCAGCGTAACCAGGTTCTTTCCGTCTTCCGACAGGAAGAGGCGGGCGCCCTGGAAACCCGGGAGTGACCGGACGTGGTCCGAGACCAATTTGATGAAATTGTCCGCTTGGCGCGTCTGCACTTCCGCCGTGGTGGGGTAGATCACGAGAGCCATGAAGGGTTCGGCCATTCGTCCTCCTCAGTGCAGGTTACTGCAGATTCTAGCCGGAACTCCCTGGAGCGTCCTACTCGTAAATTCTTCTGTTGCGCCCGGTAGTTTTACGAGTTCCCCGCAAGTAGCCCCTCCGGTAGCCTTTTGCCCGTGAGCCTCTGGAGTGCGCTAGCGCTATTTGCCCGCCGGTGGGTGTTTTCGCACGGGAGCGAAGCTGGTTCAGGGCGCGAGTCGTCCCACTCAGGGGTTTCGACGTCGGCGCGGTCCTTACTCAGACAGCGCGCATCGGATTGACGGCTCGACAATGCGGGGGAACGGATTCTTGAAGTACTGGAAGAAGGGATTGCTGGTGAGTCTCGCGCTCCTCGCGAGGCCGAACGAGCTCCTTGCCGAGGCCGTCACGGTAGCCTGTGCCTCGCAAACCGGTGAGCGGCAGCACTGCGCAGCCGACACCTCCGCGGGCGTCGCCCTCCAGAAGTCCACTGGAACGGGTGAGTGCCTGCTGGGAAAGACCTGGGGCTACGACGACTCGGGCATCTGGGTCTCGGACGGCTGCAGCGGCGAATTCGTGTTGGGCCAGCCGTCGCCTGCGGCTACGACGGGCGCTCCCGGCGGCCCCTGGCAGAGCGAAACCAGAAGAGCGCATCGAGTCCTGGGGTGAGTTTGAGCCAGGCGACGGCTTCCTCGTCGGCAGGAACGACGCCGGAGAGCTGTCGATCAGCGCCTACGCGCTGGTGCGGTACGTCAACCAGCTCCCCGCCGACCAGACCTTTACCGATCATCTCGGAAACGAGCGCGACGTCGATACCCGGCAGGACTTCTTCCCCCACCGGATCATGATCTTCATGAAGGGATGGGTGGGCACCCCCAAGCTCGTCTACAACGTCTTCGTCTGGACGGTCAACACGACGGACCAGGACGCGCTCTTTGCTGGCATTGGTTATCAGTTCAGCCGAAGATTCAGCCTGTACGGCGGCATCAACGGGCTGCCCGGTACCCGCTCGCTTCAGGGCTCGCACCCCTACTGGCTCGGTCACGACCGCGTCATGGCCGACGAGTTCTTCCGCCCCTACTTCGGGTTCGGCATCTGGGCGCAGGGGGAGATCACGCCCGGGCTCTGGTACAACGCCCAGGTCGGCAACAACTCGAGCTCGCTCGGCGTCACGGCCGCCCAGCTCGACCGCAAGATGTCGTCCGGAGCCTCCGTCTGGTGGACACCGACGACCCAGGAGTTCGGTCCGCGGGGCGCCTACGGCGACTGGGAGATGCACGAGAAGGTCGCGACGCGGTTCGGCATCTCCTCGGCGTACAGCCCGGAGGAGCGCTTCACCAATTCCGCTACCGGCGCAAGCGGGAATACCACGATCCGGCTTGCCGACAGCCTGAACGTGTTCGACACCGGCTCTCTTGCACCGGGGGTTACGGTCCAGAATGTCAACTACCGACTGCTTTCGTTCGATGCGGGAGTGAAGTATCGAGGCTTCTTCCTGCAGGCGGAGTTCTACAACCGCTGGCTCGACGACTTCGAGGCGGACGGCCCGCTACCGGTCGGCCAGATCCACGACACGGGCTTCTACGTGCAGGCGGCCTTCTACGTAGTGCCGAAGAAGCTCGAGCTCTACGGTGTGACCTCGCAGATTTTCGGCGACAAGGACGCCGGGTTCGATGACGCCTCCGAGTACCTGGCGGGAGCGAACTTCTATCCTTTCAACACCCGCAACCACCGGCTCAACATCCAGGTGATGAACGTGAACCACTCGCCGGTCAGCAGCACTTTCGGCTACTACGTGGGCGGTCAGGATGGCACGACGCTTTCGACCGCGTTCTCGGTGTACTTCTGAGAGGAATGGGATGAAGAAGATCGCGGTTGTGAGCCTTCTGCTGAGCTGGACGGGTATTTCTGTTGCCGGAGCTCAGTCACCCTACGAGCTCAACGACTCCCACCTGCACCTCACGAACTACATCCAGGAAGGCACCGAAATCCAGGACTTCGTAAAGATCCTGGGAACCAAGGTCGGACGGGTAGCGATCTTCGGCATCCCGCTCCAGCAGCAGTGGTCCCACGCGAACACAGGCGATTTCGCGCCCACGTACTACCTGCAGACCGACGCGCCTCTCTACTACTACTCCTTCACCGACGCCTACATCGCCATGGCCTACAGGTCGCTCCCGAAAGAGGACCAGGCGCGGCTCGATCCGATGATCACCGGTTTCAACCCGGCCGACATGTACGCCGCGGATCACATCCGCCGCGTTCTCGAGACGTTTCCAGGGGTCTTCACCGGCATCGGGGAGTTCACCATCCACAAGGAGTTCGTCTCCGCGAAGATCGCGGGCGAGACGGCGAGCCTCACGAACCCGGCGCTCGATCGAATCCTGGACTTCGCGGGCGAGGTGGGCTTGGTGGTCATCCTCCACAACGACGTCGACATGCCCTTCCCGAAGCCTGACCAGGAGCCGTATCAGCTGATCCAGCTGCGCGATCTGTTCAAACGGCATCCGAAGACGACCATCATCTGGGCGCACATCGGCCTCGGACGCGTGGTGCGTCCGGTGAAGGATCAGATCGGGCTCGTGGAGCGCGCGCTCTCGAATCCCGAGCTCTCGCATCTCTACATGGACATTTCCTGGGACGAGGTCGCCAAGTACCTGGTAGCGACGCCCGAAACTCTCCAGGCGACGGCCGATCTCATGAACCGCCACCCCGATCGGTTCCTCTTCGGTACGGACGAGGTGGCCCCCAAGGAGCAGGCGAAGTACCTGAAGGTTTACGACATGTATGCCCCCTTGTTTGCGAAGCTGACACCTGAGGCGAGCGAAAAAATCCGGAAGAGGAACTACGAAAGACTGTTTGACGAAGCCCGGCGGAAAGTGCGCGCCTGGGAAAAGGAGAACGTGAAATGACGTGGAAGACACGGGGACTTCTCGTCCTGTCGCTCTCGATCGCCGGAATCGGGACCGCGGGCGCCGAGGAGAAGAGTGCAGAGACCCAGCCGGCTCAAGACGAGCCGAAGCCGCGGATGGACATCTACGGCGCGGCCATGCTGGACATGGGTTACCAGTCGGGATCGAACGACCCGAGCTGGTTCGACGTCGTGAGGCCGGTCAAGCTTCCCGCGTTCGAGAACGAGTTCGGTGAGGACGGCAACTTCTTCGCCGGAGTCCGGCAGAGCCGCCTGGGAGTGAAGGGCTACCTTCCCACGAGTATGGGCGAGCTCCGGACGACCTTCGAGTTCGAGCTCTTCGGAACGGGGGTCGACGCCGGGCAGACCACGTTCCGCCTTCGCCACGCCTACGGAGAGCTGGGCAAGTTCGGCGCGGGCCAGACCTGGAGTCCGTTCATGGATCCGGACGTCTTCCCCAACTCGATCGAGTACTGGGGTCCGAACGGGATGGTGTTCTTCCGGAACGTGCAGGTGCGCTTCATGCCGGTCCAGGGAGCGACCAGCGTGACCCTCGCTCTCGAACGGCCGGGGGCGAGCGCCGACCAGGGTCCCTATGCCGGCCGTATCGAGCTCGAGGACATCAAGGCGCGGTTTCCGGCGCCTGACATTTCCGGGAACGTGAAGAGAACGGGGAATTGGGGGCACGTCCAGGTGGCAGGGATCTACCGCCGGATTCAGTGGGACGACCTCAACGACGACCAGTTCGATCTCTCCGGGAGCGCCAACGGCTGGGGCATCAACATCAGCACGAACCTCAAAATCGAGAAGGACACCATTCGGGCCTCCGTGGTATTCGGCGAAGGAATCCAGAACTACATGAACGACGCTCCGGTGGACGTCGGGATCCAGAACAACTTCTCGAACCAGACGACTCCGCTTCTGGGAAAGGCGCTGCCCATCACCGGGTTGGTCCTGTTCTACGACCGCACCTGGAACGACAAGTGGACGAGCTCGTTCGGCTACTCTTCCGTCGATATCGACAACTCGGACGGGCAGGAAGCGAGCGCCTTCAAGAAGGGCCAGTACGCTCTCGGAAACCTCCTCCACCACCCGACGCCGAACTTCTTCCTCGGCGGCGAGCTACAGTGGGGCAAACGTGAGAACAACTCCGACGGCTGGAGCGCAGATGATTTGCGGTTCCAGTTCTCGGCAAAATACAGCTTTTCTTATGGATTGGGAGGACAGTAGATGAGGACGAAACGGATTGCTTTCGCTCTGGCTCTCTCGGGCCTTGCCGCGGTCGCGGCGCAGGCTCAACCGCCGGCTGAGATCGAAGCCGCTTTGAAGGCGGCGCATTCCAAATATCAGGGACTGAAGGAAGGCAAGAACGCCGATTACATCCCCGCTCTCGCCAAGGTGGACTCGAACATCTACGGAATCGCGCTCGTCACCACCGACGGCAAGGTCTACACCGTGGGCGACGTGAAGTCCGAGGTCTCGATCCAGTCGATCTCCAAGGTCTTCACCCTGGCGAAAGTGATCGAAGAGCAGGGCCCGGCCGCGATCGAGAACACGATCGGTGTCGACGCCACCGGTATGCGATTCAACTCGATCGTTTCGATCGAGTTGTCCCAGAAGGTCCTGGGCGGCCCCGAGATGAACTCGCTGGTCAACCCCGGCGCCATCGCCACCACCAGCATGGTCAAGGGGGCGACCCGCGACGAGATCTGGAAAAAGATTCTCGGCTTCTACTCCGAGTTCGCGGGCCGGACGCTCTCGGTCAATCAGGAGGTCTTCAAATCGGAGGCCGAAACCAACCAGCGGAACCAGGCCATCGGCTACCTGATGTACGCCTACGGCTACATCAAGGACAACCCGATGCAGGCCACGGACATCTATACCGAGCAGTGCTCGGTGAACGTGAACGCGCAGGACCTCGCGACCATGGCGGCGACTCTCGCGAACGGCGGGAAAAACCCGATCACCGGGAAGCAGGTCATGAAGGTCGAGAACGTTCCCGAGGTGCTGGCGGTGATGGCGACGGCCGGGCTCTACGACGACACGGGGAAGTGGCTGTACCGCACGGGCCTTCCGGGCAAGAGCGGTGTCGGCGGCGGCATCATCGCCGTTTCTCCGGGGAAGTTCGGAATCGCCGTGATCTCGCCCCCTCTCGATGACGCGGGCAACAGCGTGCGAGCCCAGAAGGCGATCGCGGACATCTCGAACGCGCTCGGGGGAAACCCGTACGCGTCGAAGCCGCGTTAGGAGAAACACGATGAAGACTATATGGATTGCGCTACTGGTTCTCGTCGCGCCCTTCGCCGCTTTCGCGCAAAAAGCGATCAGTGAGGGCGATGTCGTCGAACTCACCGCGGAGATCACGGCGATCGACCACGATGCCCGGATCATCACTCTCGAGGACGAGGACGGAAACGTCGAGTCGGTGTTCGCCGGGCCGGAAGTGAAGCGATTCTCCGAGCTGAAGGTCGGCGACAAGGTCACTTTCCGCTACTACGAATCGCTGGTGTCCCAGATCCGCAAGGCGGGTGCTCCGGCTCCCGCCCGGGGGACGGCCGGTCCGACTCTGGTTCGCGGCACCGGGGCGAAACCCTCGGGCACGATCTCCCAACAGCTGTCCGCCACGGTCACGATCAAGGCCATCGACCCCGCGGCACCTTCGGTGACCGTCACCCTCGAAGACGGCCGCACGATGAGCTTCAAGGTCGAGGACAAGAAGAACCTCGAGGGAGTCAAAGTGGGCGACAAAGTCGACGTCACCTATACCGCCGCCGTAATGATCACGGTCCAATAGGAGGAAGCACTTGGTTCGAAATGCAAGGAGCATCGATATGAGCACGAGCAGGTTTGCCAGGAGTTATTCCGTTCTCGCCTTTTCGTTTCTCGCCTTCGGGGGTTCGGCCTTCGCGCAAGACAAACGCGTCGAGATCAACCCATTCTTCGGGTACACGTTGAGCGACGGCATAACCGTCGACCCGTTCATCATCGGAGGGCAGGTCTTCGACTCGATCAATGCCGCGAGCGCGATGGCTTTCGGCGTTCAATTCGGAGTCTTCGCGACCGAGAACGTCGAGGTCGGCTTTCTCTATGCCCGGGAGTTCAGCACGCTTCAGGCCGAGAACGGCAGGTCGGAGGATCTCACCGACATGAACGTCGACAACTACCATGCCATCTTCACGTATAACTGGGGTGATGAGGATGCGGTGACGCGTCCGTTCCTCTTCGGAGGTCTGGGAGCCACGAACTTCGCGCCCGCGGACATCGGTGGACAGGCGATCGACGGCGAGACGCGGTTCTCGGGTACCTGGGGTGGAGGGGTGAAGGTCTACCCCACTCCGTCGGTCGGATTCACCGCGATGGGCCGCTGGACCCCGAACTACATCAAGAGCGATCCGGCCGGCGTCTGGTGCTCACCCTACTGGTTCTACGGATGCTACGTGGTGGGCGACCCCCAGTACGCGAACCAGTTCGAATTTTCGGGAGGAGTGAGCTTCCGGTTCTGAAACCGGGGCTCCCTCGTCAGGGGGAGCCGGCGGCGCGGCCGGCTCCCCTGCACGACGGAAAAGAACGTTCGACATTTCGACGAAGGAAGTCCAATGAAAACCAAGAATGCAATGGCACTCCTCCTCGCCGGCCTGATGCCGGCGTGGGCGCTTGCGGCTTCGGGCGACGCTCAGACCCAGGAAAAGCCGAAAGTGAAGATACCCGAGCCTGGCGTACCGCAGATCATGACCCTCGAAGGCAGCTACGTACGCGCCGCATACAACAACGAGGGCTACGCCATCCTGGGATACCGGCTCGCCAACGAGTCGCTTGGCCAGGAATGGATGCTCATCGAGTTCGGCGTGACGGTTCGCGATGGAACGCCGGACTACAAGTTGACTCGCGACGCGCTGTCGCTCGAGACGCCGGACGGCAAGACCCTTCCCCTGCCGTCCCTCAGCGAGTACCGGAAATCGAGCGAAGTGCGCGCGCTGCAGAACCGGGAGAAGGTCCAGCGCGACTCGATCAACTATTTTCCACCGAGCGCGTACCGCGCGTGCCGGATCGGGTTCTTCTCCGATTTGGAAGATCGGGCGATGCCGTGGGACGAGGTCGAGCTCAGCTCGGAGCGAGCCTGTCTCGGCCGGCTCTACTTCCAGGTACCGGGCGGGATCGCCTATGGCCAGCACTGGCTGAACGTGAAGTTTCAGGACAGTCTCGTGCGCGTCCCGTTCCGAATCCTGACGGAGGAGGAAGAGAAGCTGTTATCGAAGAACTTCAAGGACATCAAGAAGCAGGTCGAGGAAGCGTTCAAGAAGAAGAGCTGAGGAGTCGCGCTTCGCGCCTCGCTTCGAAGGAGGAAACATGCCATCCGCCAATACGCGCATCGAGCACGACCTTCTCGGCGACAAGGCAGTTCCCGCGGACGCCTACTACGGCGTCCAGACCGCCCGCGCGCTCGAGAACTTCCATATCTCGGGGGTCGAGCTTCGGCTCTATCCCAACCTGATCAAAGCCTTCGCCATGGTGAAGATGGCCGCGGCGAGGGCCAACGTCGACTGCGGACAGTTCGATAAGAAAATCCTCACGGGGATCGAGAAAGCCTGCCAGGAAATCATCGAGGGGAAGCTCCACGACGAGTTCCGCCTCGACGTCTTCCAGGGCGGCGCCGGCACCTCGACGAACATGAACGCGAACGAGGTGATCGCGAACCGGGCCCTGGAGCTGATGGGCCACAAAAAGGGCGAGTACAAACACTGCGACCCGCACGATCACCTCAACTGTTCGCAGTCCACGAACGACGCCTATCCCTCGGCGCTCCACGTCGGCATGGCGCTCGGCAACATCGCGCTCGTCGCCGCCATGAACGAGCTGATCGCGTCCTTCCGCGCCAAGGGGAAGGAGTTCGCGAAGATCCTCAAGATGGGGCGCACCCAGCTGCAGGACGCGGTCCCCATGACCCTGGGGCAGGAGTTCGAAGCCTTCGCCGCCACCCTCGCGGGCGAAGTCCAGGCGCTCGAGAGGATCCAGAACGTCCTGTGCGAGACCAACATGGGGGCGACGGCGATCGGGACCGGCCTCAACGCCCCCGTCGGCTACGCGCAGAAATGCACGGAGCACCTCGCGAAGATCACCGGACTTCCGATCCGGCTGGCCGACAACCTGATCGAGGCGACCCAGGATACGCAGGCCTTCGTTCTTTACTCGTCGTGCATGAAGAGCCTCGCCATAAAACTGTCGAAGGTCTGTAACGACCTGCGCCTTCTTTCGTCCGGTCCCCGCTGCGGCCTCTCGGAGATCAACCTCCCGGCGAAACAGCCCGGGTCGTCGATCATGCCGGGGAAGGTCAATCCGGTCATCCCCGAGGTGGTCAACATGGTCTGCTTCCGGGTCATCGGAAGCGACCTCACGGTGTCCATGGGTGCCGAGGCCGGACAACTGCAGCTCAACGTGTTCGAGCCGGTGATCGCCGCCTGCATCTTCGAGGCGCAGACGCTGTTCATCAATGCCGCTCGCACCTTGCGGGTGCACTGCGTCGACGGAATCACCGCCAACCCCGACATCATGCGCCACTACGTCGAGCACAGCGTCGGCACGGTCACCGCTCTCAATCCGGTCATCGGCTACGACCGGGCGACGGAGCTCGCCGCCGAGGCGATGAAGACCGGCCGCGGGATCCTGGAGCTCGTTCGCGAGAAGAAGGTCCTGACCGAGGAGCAGATCGCGAAGGTCCTCGACCCAGCCGCCATGACCGGCCAGGGGCCTAGGAAATGAGAAGCGGGGCGGCCGCCATCCCTTTATGGGGCGGCTGCCTCGCGATCGCCCTCGCCGGCTTTGCGCTCGCGTCGGCCGGTCAGGAATCCTCGTTTGCGGGGAGCTGGTCGGCCTCGGGCCGAAGGCATGCGGTCGCGCTCGAGGACGGGAAAGAGGCGGCCATCGTCGAGATCTCGGGAGCGGTTGTGCTCTCGAGCGGCGAAGGCCTCAGCGGGGGATTCCGCGGAGAGACGATCGGCTTTGACGACGGCGAGGGGCTGAGCGTCGGCCGCTCGGTCTGGACGGACGAGAAGGGCGATCGCCTCTTCAGCCGGCTGAAGGGCGAGCGCATCGAGACCGGAAGGCGGATCGTCGGCACCATCACCGGGGGCACGGGCCGATACGAGGGCCTCGCCGGCGAGTACTCCTTCACCTGGCGCTACGTCGTGCCCGCGGAGGACGGCCGCATCCAGGGGAGGGCGGTGGACCTCTCGGGGCGGATTCGCCGCGGGGAGTAGAAGGTGGGCAACGTCGATCGAAAAAAGCTCCTCTCCCGAGGCGCCATCTTCGCCCTCGTTCTCGGGCTCTGGTTCTCACCCGTGCCCGAGGGCCTTGCGCCACAGGCATGGCACCTCTTCGCGCTCTTCATCGCTGCGATCGCGGCGGTAGTGATCGACGCCTTCCCCATCCTGACCGCCTCCGTCCTGGCTCTCGCCGCGGCGGTTCTCACGGGAACGCTCGCCCCCGCGAAGGCCTACTCCGGCTTCTCGAACGGGACCATTCTCCTCATCGTCATCGCTTTCCTCGTGGCCCGGGCGGTGGTGAAGTGCGGCCTGGGCGCGCGGCTCGGAAACCTCGTGGTCGGCTTCTTCGGGCGGTCGACACTCGGTCTCGGCTACAGCGTCTTTCTCGTCGATGGCGTCATCGCCCCCGCCTTCCCCAGCAACACCGCCCGCTCCGGCGTCCTCTACCCGCTCGTGCTCTCGATCGCCGAGGCGGTCGGGGCGAAGCCGGGCGACGAGAGCCGAAGACGCCTCGGAAGCTTCCTCATGTTCTCGGGCATGGCGAGCCTCACGCTTTCGTCGGGACTCTGGTACACCGCGATGGCGGCAAACCCCCTCGGGGCGGAGATCGCCCGCGGCTACGGTCTCACGATCGGATTCGGTTCGTGGCTCGTCGCTTCGTCGGTTCCGACGCTCGCGGCGATGGCCCTACTTCCGCTCTTTCTCTACAGAGTTCTCTCTCCGGAGGTGAAGAACACGCCGGAAGCGCCGCTCGCCGCGCGGAAAGCGCTCGAAGCGATGGGCCCGCTCGGCGCTCACGAGAAGATCGTCGCCGTCACCTTCGCGGGCATGGTGGTGCTGTGGGGGTTGGCGGCGACGCTCGAGCTCGACTCGACGGCGATCGCCTTCCTCGGTCTCGGGGTGCTTCTGACGACGGGCGCCTTGACGCTCGGGGACATCGCGAAAGAGGGCGACGTCCTCGCGACGTTCATCTGGTTCGCGGTGCTCTTCACTTTGAGCGGCCAGCTCAACGAGCTCGGGTTCATGGGCTTTCTGGGCGAACGGCTGGCCGGCCGGCTCGGAGGCCTTTCGCCGGCGGCGGCGGGAATCGTCCTGGTCGTCGCCTACGTGCTGCTCCATTACCTGTTCGTGAGCCAGACGGCGCATCTCCTCGCCCTCTTCGGCGTGTTCCTCGACGTCGGCGTAAAGCTGGGCGTCCCGGTCGCGCCGCTCGCGTTTCTTCTGCTCTTCGCGACGAACTTCTTTTCGGCCAACACGCCCCAGGGGTCGAGCGCGAACCTGCTGTTCGCGGGGAGCGGCTACCTGTCTCAGGGCGAGCTCTATCGCCTCGGCGCCCTCACTACCGCGTTCAACCTGGTGGTGTACCTGGTGGTGGGAACGCCGTGGCTGATCCTCTTGAACCGTTGATGAGATCTCAGGGAGGTATTGTCATGATTCGCAAAGTCGCACTTTCCGCCCTCGCGGGCATTCTGCTTTCGGTCCCCGCTCTCGCGCAGAAGCTGCCGAACGTCGTCGTCCTCGCCACCGGCGGCACCATCGCCGGCGCCGCGGGGAGCGACGTTCAGGCGGCCTACACTTCGGGTCAGGTCGGGGTGGACCAGCTCCTCGCCGCCGTGCCCCAGGCGAAGGAGATCGCGGCCCTCCGCGGCGAGCAGATCTCCAACATCGGCTCCCAGGACATGAACGATGAAGTCTGGCTGAAGCTCGCCAAGCGCGTTAACGAGCTCGTGGCGATGCCGGACGTGGACGGAATCGTGATCACTCACGGTACGGACACCATCGAAGAGACGAGCTACTTCCTGAACCTGGTGGTCAAGTCGAGAAAGCCGGTGGTGCTCACCGCCTCCATGCGCCCCTCGACGGCGCTCTCCGCCGACGGTCCGCTGAATTTCTACAACGCGGTGGCGGTGGCGGCGAACAAGGACGCGGCCGGACGCGGAGTGCTGGTGGTGATCAACGACTGGATCCACGGCGCCTCTTCCCTCACCAAGACGAGCACCACGGCGGTGCAGACGTTTCTCTCGCCGCTGCGGGGGCTAGTCGGCACCGTCGCGTACGGTAAGAGCGAGTTCTACCGAGGCCCGGTAGGCAAGAACACCGTGGAGTCGGAGTTCTCCCTCGACGGCGTCACGTCGCTTCCTCGCGTCGACATCATCATGGCCCACGAGAACATGGACGGAAAGCTTATTGATGCTGCGGTCGCGGCCGGGGCGAAGGGAATCGTCATCGCCGGGGTCGGAAACGGCAACATGACGGCGTCGGCTCTCGAAGCGCTCGGCGCGCAAGCGAAGAAAGGCATCGTCTGCGTCCGCTCCACCCGGGTCGCCACCGGACAGGTGGGACGGAACGTCGAGGTCGACGACGACAAGCTCTCGCTCGTGGCCTCCGACGACCTCAATCCCCAGAAATCGCGCGTGCTGCTCCGTCTCGCTCTCTTGAAGCAGCGGCCGCTCGCCGACATCCAGCGGCTCTTCCAGGAGTACTAGCTAGGCTAGAGGAAACGGAGAATTCCATGGGGAAGGGAAGCGGCGTTACGGAGCTCACGCGGTTGTCCGATGCGCGCGACAAGGGCATCCCATGGCGGAAGTGGGGGCCGTACCTGAGCGAGAGACAGTGGGGCACGGTTCGCGAAGACTATAGCGACAACGGAGACGCCTGGAGCTATTTCGGCTACGACCAGTCGCGCTCCCGTGCTTACCACTGGGGCGAAGACGGGCTGGCGGGTCTTTCCGACGAAAAGCAGCGGCTCTGCTTCGCACTCGTTCTGTGGAACGGAGAGGACCCGATCCTCAAGGAGCGGCTCTTCGGCTTGACCAATGCCGAGGGCAACCACGGCGAGGACGTCAAGGAGTACTACTTCTATCTCGACTCGACGCCGACACACTCCTACATGAAATGGCTCTACAAGTACCCGCATCGGGTCTACCCGTATTCGGACCTCGTGGAGTCGAACCGCGGTCGATCGCGCGAGCAGCCCGAGTACGAGCTCCTGGACACCGGCATCTTCGAAGAGGACCGCTACTTCGACGTCTTCGTCGAGTACGCCAAGGCCGGGCCGGAGGACGTGCTCATCCGGATCACGGCGGCCAACCGAGGACCGGAAGCGGCGACGCTCCACGTGCTACCCACCCTGTGGTTCCGGAACTCGTGGATGTGGTGGCCCGATCCCCCGAAGCCGTCCCTGCGCGAGGGCGAGGCACGGAAAGGCGCGCGGGTGATCGCGGCCTCCCACGCTGAGCTCGGCGAAAGGTGGCTGCACGTGGAGGGGGAGGTGCCGCTGGTCTTCACCGAGAACGAGACCAACAATCGGCGCCTCTTCGGCGGCGAGAACTCCGGCCCCTGTGTCAAGGACGGGATCAACGACTACGTCGTCCACGGAAATCTGGAGGCGGTAAACCCGAAGGTCGGCACCAAGGTGGCGGCGCACCATCGGCTCGAGGTGAAGGCGGGAGAACAGGCGGTGCTGCGCCTTCGGCTCACCGACACCGCCCCGCGCTCTTCGAAGGACCCATTCTCACGGTTCGACGAAACGTTCGAAGCCCGCCTTCGCGAGGCCGACGAGTTCTATCGCTCGATCACACCCGCCGAAGCGACCGAGGACGAGGCGAGGGTGATGCGGCAGGCCCTCTCCGGGATGCTGTGGACGAAGCAGTACTACTTCTTCGACGCCAACAAGTGGCTGGAGGAGCATGGGGTCGACCCCTACGCCCCCTCGCCCCGCCCCGTGCGCAACCGCGAGTGGGGCCACATGGTCAACGACGACGTCATCTCCATGCCCGACAAGTGGGAGTACCCCTGGTACGCGGCGTGGGACCTCGCGTTCCACGCGGTAGCCCTCTCCACGGTGGACGTGGACTTCGCGAAGCAGCAGCTCGACCTGATGCTGCGGGAGATGTACCTCCACCCGAGCGGCCAGATCCCGGCCTACGAGTGGAATTTCAGCGACGTGAACCCGCCGGTGCACCCCTGGGCGACGCTGTTCCTCTACCGGATGGAGCAGGCCCTTCGGGGGGAGGGCGACGTCCGGTTCCTCAAGCGCGCCTTCGGCAAGCTCCTCGGAAACTTCACGTGGTGGGTGAACCGCAAGGACCGCTTCGGCAAGAATGTTTTCGAAGGCGGCTTCCTCGGCCTCGACAACATCGGGGTCTTCGACCGCTCGGCCCCTCTTCCGACGGGAGGCCATCTCGAGCAGGCCGACGGCACGGCCTGGATGGCGCTGTTCAGCCAGAACATGCTGGAGATCGCGATCGAGATCGCCGCGGTCGACGAGACCTATGGGGACCTGGCCGCGAAGTTCGTCGACCACATCCTCTGGATCGGCCAGGCCATGAACCGCGTCGGACCGGAAGGGATGTGGGACGAGGAGGACGGCTTCTACTACGACGTGCTTCGGCTCCCCGACGGGAGCGCGACACGCCTCAAGGTGCGCTCGATGGTGGGCCTGCTTCCGCTCTGCGCCGCGACCGTCATCGAGCCCTGGCAGCGCGAGCGGGTGCCTTCGGTCATGAGCGCTCTCGCGGAGCGGGCCCGCCGCCGACCGGAGCTTCTTTCGAGCCTGCATCCCACGGGCCCGGGCCATTTGGGCCACGCCGGCCGAGGCATCCTCGCCCTCGTCAACCCGGAGCGGCTGCGGCGCATCCTCGCGCGCATGCTGGACGAGAACGAGTTCCTGAGTCCCTACGGGATCCGGGCGCTGTCCCGGTACCACCTCGAGCACCCGTACGTCTTCAAGGTCCACGGAGAGGAGTATCGCGTCGGCTACCTGCCCGGAGACTCGGACTCGGGAATGTTCGGCGGCAACTCGAACTGGCGCGGTCCGGTCTGGATGCCGGTGAACGTGCTGCTCATCCGAGCGCTCTTGAACTTCTACGCCTACCACGGCGACGCCTTCAAGGTGGAATGCCCGACGGGCTCGGGCCGGGAGATGAACCTCTTCGAGGTCGCCCGCGAGATCGCGAACCGCCTGGCGGGCATCTTCCTTCGCGACCCGAGTGGACGGCGGCCGGTGTTCGGGAGCTCGGAGAAGTTCCAGACGGATCCGCTCTGGCGGGACCACATCCTTTTCTATGAGTACTTCCACGGCGACACCGGGGCAGGCATCGGGGCGAGCCACCAGACGGGCTGGACGGGC
The DNA here is from genome assembly GCA_963716925.1 of uncultured Acidobacteriota bacterium. Lineage (GTDB taxonomy): Bacteria > Acidobacteriota > Vicinamibacteria > Marinacidobacterales > SMYC01 > DAISKN01. Next base: position 1,508,453 of record CAVQUX010000010.1, read on the forward strand.
CTTGTGGCGTCGCTCCTCGAGCTCTTCGGAAGCGTCGACGGCGCGCGGTTCCTCGAGCTGGGAAAGGCGGCGGCCTTCGAGCGGGAAGGTCCTGCACGCGGCCGGCCGTGACGCTGAGGACCGATACGCGTCTTGAGTTTGGCGGTTCGTACTCTGGTTTAGAATTCCTCGAGAAAGGGAAGTATCGGAGATGCGAACAAAACGCTTTGGAATCCCCCTCGTTGCGACGCTGTGCTTCGTTTACGGCTCGTTCGCCCAGGCCCAGTCGGAAGAATGGCCGGCTCTCCGACACATCGTCCAGACGGGAAAGATCCGCGTGGGGATGTCCGGCGACCAGGCCCCGTTCAACGTGAAGAGCCGGTCCGGCGAGCTCATCGGCTTCGAGGTCGATCTCATGAGAATGATGGCCCAGTCCATGGGCGTCGGCGTCGAGTACGTGACCAAGCCCTTCCCCGAGCTCCTGCCGGCGCTGAAGAGGGGCGACGTGGACATCGTGATGTCGGGGATGTCCATCACCGCCGAGCGCAGCCTGGACGCCGTATTCGTCGGACCTTACATGATGTCGGGCAAATCGCTCCTGACGAACGATGAACGGCTCGCGGACGTCAGCCGCACCGAGGACATCGACCAGGCGCATCTCACCCTCGCGGCACTGAGGAACTCGACGAGCCAGGCATTCGCGCAAAAACGCCTTCCCGCGGCGAAGCTGGTGACCGTCGAGAGCTATGACGAGGGGGTGCGGATGATCCTCGAGGAGAAGGTGGATGCTCTCGTCGCCGATATGCCCGCCTGCGCTCTCGCCGTGCTGCGGTACCCGGATGCGAACCTCTCGACCCCCTCGGCGCCCTTCACCGTCGAGCCGATCGGCATCGCGGTGCGGGCGAACGAGCTGTCGTTGCAGAGTCTGCTGGCGAACTACGTGGAGGCTTACAAAGAGTCGGGCCTCATCGAGATGCTGAGGGTTCAATGGCTCGAGAGCGGCAACTGGATCTCGCAGCTCCCGTAGGTATCGAGGGCGAGGACAAGAAATCGGGATAGCCCCGGCGTCTTTTTTGGAGTCCTCCGGGACGTGGTAGGATGCTGGTGACATGGTGTTCCGGCGGCTGGTCGCGCTTTTGCTGCTGTTGCCGCCGTCATCGACCCTTGCCTCCTGGAGCGAGCTTTGTCTCCAATCCGCGTCCGGCGGGCGAAGGGCCTGTACCTGTCGCGAGCATTGCGAGCGAAAACCCGCCAAGACTCCTCCGTGCCACGAAGCGCCTCCCGAGCCCTGGTACAAGAGGTACAGCATGAGCGACGCCTGCAACATGGGGCACGACCGCGAGCTTCTGGCGTTGAGTACCTACATCCTTCCCGAACCGACGGTTCGCCTCTTCCGGAACGACACCTTCGTCGTCCGCCGCGATCGCGGGAGCGACCCGAGGCTCGGCTTCGGACGAATCGACCTCCCTCCGCCCCGCGCAATCCTCTCCTGATTCCCAATTTCTGAGCTCGGATCCGACGTAGCCGTTCCAACCGACCTGCCGTCGCGCCGAGCTCCATTCGAAATGAATTCATTCTGGAGAGGTACGATACATGTCTCTGTCGAAGACTCATCGCTTTCCGACCCGGGCGCGCGCGTGCGCGCTTCGGGTATCGTCCATTCTGGTTCTGGTCTTCGCGTTCGCATCGGGCGACGCTCACGCCTCGGCGACGAGCGGGGCGATCGAAGGCCGCGTCGTCGACGAACAGGGGAAGCCGCTCCCCGGCGTCACCCTGACGCTCCGGGGAAGCGGCCCGGCTCGCACGACGACGTCCGAGCTCGACGGGTCGTTCCGTTTCGAGGAGCTCGCTCCCGCCACCTACAGGCTCGACTACTCCCTCGCGGGAGAGGCTTCGGGAAGCCGGGTCGTCGTCGTTGGAGAGGACGCTCCCGCGTCGATCGATGTCGTGTTTCGGCCGGGTTTTCTCGAGGAAGTGACGGTCACCGCCACGCGGGAGGAGCGCTCCATGCGGGAGACGCCTCTCACCGTCGGTTTCGTGGATCGGAAAGAGCTCGCCGAGACCCGTCCCACCCACCCCAGCCAGATCCTCTCCCGCATCCCCGGAGTGTGGGTGTCGGTCACGGGAGGTGAAGGGCACATGACGGCCATCCGCCAGCCGCTCACGACGAATCCGGTTTACCTCTATCTCGAGGACGGCGTTCCCACCCGTTCGACCGGTTTCTTCAATCACAACGCTCTCTACGAGATCAACGTGCCCGCCGCCGACCGAATCGAGGTGACGAAAGGACCGGGCTCCGCTCTTTACGGAAGCGACGCCATCGGAGGTATCGTGAACGTCGTGACCCGGAGTCCGTTCGAGGGTGCGGGCCTCGACGTCAGCGCCGAAGGCGGAAGCTACGGTTGGCGCCGGGCGCTCGCGTCGGCGTCGATGGTGCGGGGGTCGGATGGCCTGAGGGCGGAGGTCAACCTCTCGCACACCGACGGCTGGCGTGACGCGACGGGCTACGACCGCGTCACCGGCTCTCTCCGGTGGGATCGAGTTTCGGGAGGCGGTTGGAGCTTCAAGACCCTCGCTACCTTCAGCGATATCGATCAGGAGACCGCCGGGACGTCGACGCTCAAGGAAGAGGACTACCTGAACAACCCGACTCTGAACCTGACTCCGATCTCCTTCCGCGCGGTGACCGCCTTCCGGCTCTCGACCGAGGTGAGGCGCGACGCCGGTCCCTCCTCGTGGAGCTTCATTCCCTATCTGCGCTACGACAGCATGGACATTCTCCCGAACTGGTCACTCACCTACGACCCGACGATCTACAACACGAAGAACGACTCCTTCGGACTCATGGCGAAGTACCGCCGGGATTTTTCGAGCGCGCAGCTCGTGGGGGGCGTCGACTTCGACTTCAGTCCGGGAAGCCGCCTCGAGAACCAGATCCGGCCCACGAGCGAGACCCTTCCGAACGGCTCCCGCCGGTTCACCGACTACGAGACGGGTCCGGTCATCTATGACTACGACGTCACTTTCGGCGCGGTCTCGCCCTACCTGCAGCTGCTGCTCTCACCCACGGCGCGTCTCCGGATCGACGCCGGCCTCCGGCTCGACCACATGAGCTACGACTACGACGATCTCCTGGAGACGCCCGAAACCGCTCGGTACCGTCGCCCGGAGGACGCGACCCGCACCTACGACCACCTCAGCCCCAAGCTCGGCGCGACCTACGCGCTCATGGATACCCTCGACGTCTTCGCTTCGTACCGCCACGCCTTCCGCGCCCCGGCCGAGGGGCAGCTCTTCCGGCAGGGCTCGGCCGCGAACACCATCGACCTCGAGCCGGTGAAGGCGGACAACTACGAAGCGGGAATCCGCTCTCAGCCGTTCCGCTCCCTTTCGCTCGAGGTCTCCGTCTATCGCCTCGACAAGCGCGACGACATCCTTTCCTATCGCGACCCGGTCGATGGATTGACGACGTCGGTCAATGCGGGAAAGACCAGCCATCGCGGCGTCGAGGCCGGCGTTCGTCTGGCGCCCTCGAGCTGGCTCACCGTCTCCGGCGCCTACTCCTACGCCCGGCACCGCTATGAGGAGTGGATCGCGGATCCGGCTCTCGGGATCGACTATAGCGGAAACGAACAGGAGACGGCGCCGCGCCACCTGGGAAACCTCCTCGTCACAGCGACCCCGCGTTCGGACACGACGCTCTCGTTCGAACTCGCGCGCGTGGGATCGTACTGGATGGATGCCGCCAACAGCAGTAAGTACGAAGGCCACACCCTTCTCCATTTGCGAGGCGAAGTCCTCCTCGGGCGGGGGCTCACGCTCTTCGCGCGCCTTCTCAACGTCGCCGACGCGCGCTACGCCGATTCGACGTCCTACACCCTGCAACGCGGCCGCGAGCTCGCGCCGGGAATGCCCAGGACGCTCTACGCCGGTCTCGAGCTCGGGTGGTCGCGGTGAGAGCGGCTCGGTTCGCGCTGTTCTCGGTGGTCCTGTTCGCGCTCGCCGCGGCGGCCGCGGCCGAGACCGCACCCGATCGCCGGAGCCCGGGCAGGATCCATGGACCCGAAGCTCCGTTCTCGTCGTTCCCAACGCCCGCTTTCGATGCAACGGGCCGGCTGTGGCTCGCGTTCGTCGAAGGGGATTCCATCTACGTCACTTCGTCCGACGACGGAGGCCGGACGTTCGCGCTCGCGGTTCCGGTGAATCGCGGGGCGGAGAAGATCGACGCCAACGGAGAAGGGCGGCCCAAGATCGCGGTGACGAAGAACGGTACGCTGCTCGTCACTTGGACCGAGAAGCTCGAGAAGCCCTACAGCGGGCTCATCCGCTTCTCCCGCTCGACGGATGCAGGCAGGAGCTTCGCCCCTCCCGTCACCCTCAACGACGACGGCCTCGAGACCGGTCACCGGTTCGACGCGCTGGCCGTAGCGCCATCGGGTGCGATCCTCGTCGCCTGGATCGACAAACGAGACCTCGAGCGCGCGCGGTCCGAGGGGAAGCCATATGCGGGAGCGGCGGTCTACGTCGCCGTGAGCCGGGACGAGGGCCGCACGTTCGAGCCGAACCGGAAGGTCAAGGACAATGTCTGCGAGTGCTGCCGGCTGTCGTTCGCTTTCGACGAGAACGGCGAGGCGTCCCTCCTCTTCAGGGACATCGTCGACGGCGGGATCCGGGATCACGTTCTCGCCAAGGGAGTGGGGGAGTCGGAACCGCCCGCGATCCACCGGGTGAGCTTCGACGAGTGGAAGATCGATGCCTGTCCCCACCACGGCCCTGCGCTGTTCATCGACTCCCTCGGGCGATACCACGCGGCCTGGTTCACGGCGGGGGAGCGCTCGGGAACGGGATCGCGCTACGCGCGATCGATCGATGGAGGCCGGACGTTCACGAGCCCGGTCGCGCTCGGGGACGGCGAGCGCGCCACGCATCCTTTCGTATTCGGCATCGGCTCCTCGATCTATCTCGTCTGGATGGAGGTGGACGGGAGGGAGAGCGTCGTTCGAATGGAAGCGTCCGTCGACGGAGGCGCTTCCTGGTCGGCCCCCGCAACTCTCGCGCGAGGAGGGCCGGGCGCGGACCACCCGCTCCTTGCGAGCGACGGCAAGGAGGTCTTCCTCTCGTGGTTCGGCAAGGAAACGGGCTACGTTCTCCTGCCCCTCTCGGCGCTTCGGCTCGCGAGCGCCGACCGGGAGAAGGTCCTTTGCTTCAGCCGTGCTTCGCCGTGTAGCGCACCGCCATCACCGTGATGTCGTCGGACTGCGGCGCCCGGCCGGCGAAGGATTTCACGGTCTCGTAGACCCCTCGGGCAATCGCGGCGGTGGAGCCGGGCGGGGTCTTCGCGAGATGCCGGAGGAGGCGGTCGGTGGTGAAGAAGTCACCTCCTTCGTCGAGAGCCTCGCTTACCCCGTCGGTGTAGAGCACGGCGGACGGCGTCCACTTCCTGACCATGGAGCTCACGCTCGGCGACGAGGTTCCCATCCTCCGTGACATCTCTCCCGAAGGCGGTCGCCCGCGTAAGGGGGGCTGAAATTGAAGTTCCGGTCGGGAAAATCGTGGTGCACCCGGTGATGCAGGAGCTGAGCTCGCCGGAGCGCGCCGACTACCGGCACCCGCTGAAGCGATCGATCGAAGAGATTCCCTTCCACGTGAGCGAACCAGTGGCTCAGCTCGAACGCGAGGTAATGCAGGACGCACCCGGCGAGGAACGCCAGGGCCAGCTCCGGAGCGAGAACGAGCCGGGACATCCCGTAGTGGGCCAGCAGGATCAAGGGGAAGAGAAACCATGGGCCGGCGACGTGCTGCAGATCCTCGATGCGCCTCGAAGCGAAGTTCTCGCCGTGGAAGATCCGATGGTGCTCCCGGTGGCGACGCGTGATGAAGCCGAGCCATCGGCCGTGCATCAGGAGGCGATGATAGGCGTATTCGAAGAGCTGGGTATAAAGAACGCCCACCACCAGGGCAAGCGCCGCAAGCGGGGCCGATATATCGCTCAAATCGCCGGAATGAACCTCGACGAGGAGCGCATAACAGCTCAAAGCACCCAGGACCACGCGCGCCACCGGCCAATGCATCCGGATCAGCCGCCCGGTCCCTTCGATTGCCGTCGGGCTACGCAACGCACAGCCTCCTTCAGCCCTCGCTGCTGCCCTGAAGGAGCAAGTCCTGTGCCAGCCCGGTGACAGGAACCCCGAACGCTCGACAACGCGAGGGGGGTCGATTGGCGCGGAAAAGAGGCCGCTCCCGTGCTTTTTCCTTGTAGCCCCCCGTTTCACACTCGGGGGAGACGCGAAGCTTCCGGCTACACCGCCCCCTACTGCGGAACGACTTCGGCGCCGTATCCATGTAGCCCTCGCTCTCGAGGGCCTCCATCATCGCCACGTGGGGCCCCGTCGTGGTGATGCTCACCCGATAGCGAGCCGGGCGTCAGCTACCCTTTCGCCGTGTAGCGCACCGCCATCACCGTGATGTCGTCGGACTGCGGCGCCCGGCCGGCGAAGGCTTTCACTGCCTCGTAGACGCTCCGGGCAATCTCGGCGGTGGAGCCGGGCGGGGTCTTCGCGAGGTGCTGGAGGAGGCGATCGGTTGTGAAGAAGTCGCCTCCTTCGTCGAGAGCCTCGCTCACCCCGTCGGTGTAGAGCACCAGGGTGTCTCCGGACGACAGGGTCGTTCTCTGCTCCGGATACTGGGAGACCTCGATGAGGCCGAGGACCGGACCGCCGTCCAGCTCCAGGAACCGCGGCTCGGTGCCGGGGACGCCGACGAGCACCGGCGCGTCGTGTCCCGCCGAGGCGTACGCGAGCTCCCCCGTCGCGAGATCGACGACTCCGGCGAACAGGGTCACGAACATCCCCTGCTCGTTCTCGGCGCAGAGTCCGCGATTCACGTCGCCGAGGACTTCGGCGAGATCGGGCTCGCGCGCCGCGATGGCGTGGAACATCGTCTTCGCCCGGGCCATGAAGAGGGCGGCGCCGACTCCTTTGCCCGACACGTCCCCGACGACGAACGTGAGCTTGCCGTCCACGAGAAAATGCTCGTAGAGATCGCCGCCCACCTGACGGGCGGGCTCGAGGATGGCGCTCAGCTCGAAGCCGTCTCCGGGCCTGCCGCCGGCGTTCGCCGCGGGGAGCATGTCGACCTGGATGCGGCGCGCGAGCTGGAGCTCGCTCTCGAGGCGCTCCTTCGCTTTGGTCGTCGCCTCCAGATCCTCTATGTAGGTCTTCAGGGAATCGCGCATCCGATGAAACGAGGCGGTGAGGGCTCCGATCTCGTCTCGGGAGCGAACCGGGGGAAGAGCCACGTCGAGGTTTCCGGTCGCGATTTCGCCCGCGCTCGCCGAGAGCTCGCCGAGCGGACGGGTGAGGCGGGAGGCGAGCGCCGCGACCAGCGCCACCAGGCAGACGAGCCCGATTCCGAGAATCAAGAGCTCGGTGCGCGCGAGTCGATGGACTTCGGCGAGGAGCTCGTCCTCGGGGTAGATCGCGGCGAACGACCAGCCGGCGCCTCCCACGGGGCGGAACGCCGCCCGGGCCTGCTTCCCCAGATACAGGTCGTGATAGGGGACGAAGCCTTCCTCTCCCCGGGTCATCATCTCGAGGATTTCTCGGGTCTCGGGATCCGCATCCGGGCGTACCTGCTCGAGAGCGGTCTTCTCGGAAACGACGAGCCTGGGGTCGGGATGGGCGAGAACGTGGCCTTTCCGCGAGAGCACCACGGCATAGGCCGCGCCTTCGAGATCCTCGGACTCGACGACCTCTCGCAGCCATTCGGTCGCGAGGTCCGCGGTCACCACGCCGAGGAGCTTTCGTGCACCGTTCTCCGTGCGGAAAACGGGCACCGAGTAGGTGACCATCAGGACGTCGCCGCCGCCCTCGTCGAAGTAGGGCTCCGACCAGTGAGGCTGCCCGGAAGAGGCCGCGGAGACGTACCAGTCCTTCTCCCAGTACCGGTAGTCGTTCGTCCCCAGATCGACTCTCTTGGTCTCCTTCCCCTGTCGGTAGAAGTACGGCGCGTAGACCTGCCGTTCCGGCGCCACCGCGGCAGCCGATCCGTAGAGCCTGGGATTGCCCTCCACGAAAGAGCGAATCACCTCTTCGAGCTCGCCGGGCGATACCGTCGTGTGCTCTAGCGTCGATCCCAGCAGCCGAGTCCCCTCTTCGACCGAGCGGAGGATTGCCTCTATCTCGTGAGCGTGAGATTCGGCGGTTCGGAGCGCCGTGCGCGAGGCGTCCTCCAGCACGAAAGCGCGGGAGACGAAGAAAGAATAGGCCAGCGCCATCGCGAAGAGGACTCCCGTCGCTCCCGCGATCCAGAACAGGAGACGTGAAGCGACGCTGCGGAACGCCATGGGCGATTTACTTGAGCTCCACGAGGATTGCTCGCGCCGCGCCGGAGGCGAGCTTTTCCGTGTGCGACCGATTGCCGGGGTTGAAGCTCGCTTCGCCGCGGGCCACGCGAGTCACCCGGCTCTTGCCGTCCGGCGTCGTCGACTCGATCTCGCCCCCCTCCATGACGACGACGATGACATCCTTGTCGTGGAAGTGCATGGGGGTCGGCTGACTGGTCCAGCGGTACTCCCAGATCGCGACGCGCTCGTTCTCGAGCCGGTTCAACGCGCCCTCTCGGGGAAAGGCGATCGGAAGGCCCGACGTGTTGGGAATCGGAGCCGCCTCGTGGTCCTTGAGATCGATCAGGATCGCGTGCCTCGGGTTCTCGTCGACGAGACCCTCCTCGATGTGGGTCACGCCCTTGGGCTGGAAGAGGACGAACCCCTCTTCCACCTTCGACTCCCGGCTCGTGCCGTCGGGCATCGTCACTTTGATGGGCGAGCCGACCAGGTAGACGCCGACGAGGTCGTACTTGTGCCGGTGCATGGGGCTCGGCTCGCCTTTGATCCAGGTGACGTCCCAGATGGTCACGCGCTCGTTGTCGAAGAGCTGTTTCGCACCCTCGCGCGGGAAGGCGTGAGGGAGCTCCCCGGTTTGCAGGGACACTGTGACCAACAGGAGCGACAGGATGGCTTTCATCTTCAGAACCTCCGACCCGACCGGGGCGGCGCTATTCTTCGCTCGTTCCTGCCGGCTGTCCAGCGCCGCGGGGCGGAAGCCTACGAAGGCGCGGGGCGGTGGAATCTCGAGGCCAGCCGGCCCCCGAGCTTCGAGGCCTCCTCGAGGAGCGCCTCGCGCGTGGATTCCGACTTCGGTCGCAGCAGCAGGAGCGATCGAGCCTCGTCCCGGCTGATGCCCTCGAGAGGAATGACGGCGACTCCGAGCTCGCGAACGGGGCCGCCGGGAGTCCGGAGAACTTCCTCGCAGTAGAGGATGTCGTGGCTTTGATGGACGGCGGTCATCGTAGGGCAGTGGAACGCACAAAGGTCGTCCGCCGTGGGGAAGATCTCGAAACAGCGCCTTCCGAACCAACTCTCGGCGACGAGCTTTCTCGCCGGCTCGTTCATGTAGACGAGCTCCATCCGGTCGGAGACCACGGCGCAGGCGTCGGGGTTGTCCTCGAGGAAACCCCAACGTAGAGCGCTTTCGTCCTCGAGGATCGATTTGTCTTCGGCCGTTCCGTCCGCCAATTGGAGACCCTCCGGTTCTGGGACTCTAGGGCGCCAGCGGAATCTCCGCCGCGAGGTCGAATCGAAGGAGCGCGCGGATCTTGTTCTCCATCTGGATGTAGCGCGCGGCTTTGATCGCGGGGATCACGCCGTTCAGCCTGTCCATGTACTTCTTCTTCAGTGCGACCTCCGCTTCCTCGATGGCGAGCGCCTCGGTCATCAGGGCCTTGGCCTTGTCATCGGTCAGCGTCTTGGCGTTGTACTCCTGGGCATAGCCTTGAATCGCCTTCAGAAGCCGCTGGTTGATCGCTGCCAGCTCCTTCTGGTACTCCTCGTACACCGGCCAGAAAACCTTGGACTCTGCCTCGGTGAGCCCCAGGTTCTCGGCGATCAGCAGCTTCTTGTCGGCCTTGATCTTGTCCCTCAGGATCTCCATGTTGCTCGCCGGCTGGTCTTGAGACGCCGATACCGGATCGGCGAGAGCGGCAACGGCGAATACGGCGCAAAACAGGACTGCGGAAGCGTTCCTCGAGGCGAATGACATGGTTCCTCCAGATAGAGCCGGGCGCGGACGGCTGATTACTGACTCTTGACGACAGGGGAGTATAGCGCATCGACCCGGTCCGGCAGTACGGGCGCGCGTCGAGAAGAAGCCCCGCGGGTAGTGTGATGGTGGCGAAGGCGCCTAGCCAGGCTCGCGTCCCGTGCCCAGCGTCACCGCCAGAGAGACGAGACGGGCGAGCAATATCGTCAGGTACAGAGGTCCGGTGACCGCTTCGAGCATCGCGAGCGATCTCGCTATCGGCTGGACCGGCAGGACGTCGCCGTAGCCGACGGTGGTCAGCGTCACGAAGCTGAAATAGAGCCAGCCCTGCGCGCCGTCCTCGACGCGGACGGGCCCCGAGAACGACCCGGGGTGGAGAAGCTCGACGAGGAAGTAGGCGACGGCCCAGATGGCGCCGAGGAGGACGTAAGCCGCGACGGCCCCCTGAATGCGATGAAGCGTGATCGGTCCGCTTCGGAACGTCTGGCCTAGAACGACGAGAAAGAGGAGCACCAGGGACAGGAGGGACGCGGCCTCGACCCAGGCTCTTCCAACGGGCACCACCCAGCTCGCGAAATAAACCGCGAGGGTGACGGCGGCGACCGGCGTCAGAATCAGGCGGGCCAGCTTCCTGTCGGACATCGCGCGCACTCCCGCGACCAGCAGAAGCGAAAAGAGAACGTCCGCACCCAGGTTGCGGCCGCTGCGGGAAGGGAGGAGCGGTGGCAGCACGAAGACCAGAACCAGCAGGAGCGCCGAGAAGATGGAAAGGCCGCGGTCGGTACCCCAGAATCGCGTCAACGCCGCGAGCAACGGCGGCTGACGCACGAAGCGGTTTTTCACCATTCACTTCCTGGAGAAATGTGAATCGCCGAGGCTTCCAGGTCCGATGGTTCCGACGCGCCTATGGATTCATGGCGGATGCGGTAGCGGTCCTCGCGGCATCGACGGGAGCCCCCTCTTCTCGCCCCCGGGCGAGCCTGTAGGCGAGCGGGCGAAGCCAGAAGAAGGCGAGTGCGGCCGCGAAGAGATCGCAGAAGACGGCGACCCAGAAGACCGCCTCCCACGATCCCCAGGTCTCGAAGATCCGGGCCGCACCGACGCCGGCGAAGATCGAGGCCGTCCCCTTCGCGGTGTACTGGATGCCGTAGTTCGTCGCGGCGTACTTGGGACCGAAGACGTCGCCGATGGCGGCAGGGAAGAGAGAGTAGATTTCGCCCCAGGCGAAGAACACCAGCCCCGAGAGAACGACGAACAGCAGAGGATGGGCGATGAAGCTCAGAAGCGCGTAGATGCCCAGCGCCTCGAGAGCGAAGGCGATCCCCATCGTCTGGTAGCGGCCGATGCGATCGGAGATGTAGCCCCAGAAGGGTCGAGTGGCGCCGTTGAGGAGGCCGCTCAGAATGAGGGCGAGCCCGAGGGCGGTGACCCCGTAGAACAGGACGTGCTTGTCCATCCCATAAGTCGTGGCGATGGGCTTGATCTGGGCGGTGACCATGAGTCCGCCGAAAGCCACCATGGTCATCATCAGGTACATGAGCCAGAACGTTCCCGTGCGCACCATCTGTCCCGGAGTGTAGTTGAGAGCGTTCTGGACGACTTTCGAAGACATCGAGGCGCCGGCCGCCACTCTCAAATCCGTGGGCGCCTTGCGCAGGAACTGGGCCGCGATCAGAACCAGCAGGCCTTGAATCACTCCCCAGATGATGAAGGTGCTGCGGTAGCCGCGCGAGTCGATCATCCATTGAATGGGCAGGATGGTGAGCGCCGTCCCGAAACCGTACGCCCCCGCGGTGAGTCCGGCGGCGAGGCCGCGCCGGTCGGGGAACCACTTGAGAGCGGTCCCGATGCAAGCTCCGTAGACGGCTCCGGCGCCGATACCGCCGAGCCCGTACCAGAAATAGAGACCGGAAAGCGAGGTCGCGAGTCCCGAGCCTACCCATCCCAGTCCGACGAGAATCGCCCCGAAGCTCACCACCACTCTCGTTCCCAGCCGGTCGACGAGCAGTCCCTGAACCGGTGCAGGCCAGGTCTGGAGGAGTACGAAGATGCTGAACGCCCGCTGCACGGCGGACAACTTGGCCCCGAGGCTCTCGGTGAGCGGGATGGTGAAGAGAGTCCAGGCGTACTGGAGGTTGGCGATGGCCATCATCGCGACGACGCACGCCAGGAGCTGGAGCCATCGATTGACGATGGGCGCCTTCGGTTCCATGCGGCGCATCATAAGGGCTCGATCCGACCAAAGGCAACAATCGGGCGGTTGTGTTATCTTCCGCCGCGTCCGGGAGGTCTCGGAAAAATGGTACGTGTCTGGTTAGCCCTCGCTTTCGCGTCCCTGGCGGGCCTCGTTCCTTCATTCGCGGCCGCGGCCGAGCCCCGAGTTCTTCTCGTCGGCGTCTGGCCCAACCGGCTCCGGTTCTTCGACGAGACGACGGAGGCGGTGGTGGGCGAAATGCAGCTCCGCTACGGTGCCGTCACCAACGTCTTCGGCTCCGACCGCACCCCGGATTTTCGCCGTTATTTCTTCATCACCGACCGGATGGAGGCGGTGGAGGTCGTGGACATCGCCTCGCGCACCGTGGTGGACGAGGTCAAGCTCTCGTCCCCCGAGAGAAGAGTGAGAATGTACGGCGCGGCGCCGGACGCCGCGGGGAAGGTGCTCTACATCACCGTCGAAGCCGTCGGTATGGAGGTGGACCGTTTTCTCCCCGAGACCGTCGACGTGGTGCGCTACGATCTCGAATCCCACCGGGTCCTCGACAGTTTTCCCCTCCCCGCGGAGATTGAAGCTCCGTTTCTTCCCCCGCTCCTTCGACCGGCGCCCGATGGGAAGAGGCTCTACGTTCTCTCGCAGAACATCTATGTGCTCGACGTCGGCACCCACCAGGTGATCGACAAGATCGACCTCACGAAACCGAGGTCTCCCGGTTACGGCGCGGCTGGACTCGGGTTCGCTCCGTTCGAGGCCTCGCCGGGTATCCTTTACGGGTTCTATCGAAGTCCCGATCCCATCCTCAACAAGACGATGTTCGGCATCACCCGCGTCGACCTGGAGCGGCGGGAGGTCGATAGCTTCGACGTCTCGACGGACGTGAAGGTCGAGTGGTTCACCGTTTCAGGGGATGGTAAGCGCGCATACGGCGGAATGGGGGACATGGTCCTGGTCGACCTCGAGACGCGAAAGCTGCTGGTACGAAAGGAGGGGGTCGAGCAGGGCCGACAGAACACCTCCATGGTCGTCTCGGGAGACGGGACCAAGCTCTTCGTCGGTGGAGTGGGACCCTTGATCCACGTATATGACGCCACAACCCTCGAGCCCCTCCGTCAGATCCACGCCGGCGGGGACATCATGAATCCGCCGCAACCGCTCCCCCGGAGCGTGTTGGGAAAGTGATCGTCCGCTGACCAGGAGCTTCGGGCCATGATCCCGTTCTTCCTCGCTCTTTTCGTCCAATCGTCTTCGGCCTCGTGGCTCGCCGAGGTGAGCCGGGGCGAGCTCGAGCGTCACTCGCGGGAGATCGTCCGGTACGTCCGGCCCTCGGGGAGCCCGGGGGAATTCGCGGCCATCGACTACATCGTGCGCGAGCTGCGCGCGGATGGAATCTCCGTCGAGGTCTACGAGCTCTCGGTCTATGTGAGCGATCCGGTGCGCGCTTCGTTCCGCATCGAGTCGGAGGCTCCCGTCGATTTTCCCGCGCTCACCCAGGCGTTCTCCGCATCGACGTCTCCGTCGGGCGTGGTCGCCGAGATCGTCGACCTGAAAAGGGGCACCGCGGCCGACTACTCCCGGGTCGAGGCCCGCGGCAAGCTGGTGCTGGTCGACGGCCTCGCCGACCCCGAGGGAGTGCAGGCCGCGCAGAACGCCGGTGCCGCCGGGGCGGTTTTTGCCGCAACGGCGGAATCGGGTCAACGAGATGACGGTCGGCCCCATCTGGGGGACGCCGTCTCCCGGCGACCTCCGGCTCCTTCCGCGGATTCCGAGCGTCGCCTTGAGCCGCGATGCGGGGGCGGCGATACGAAAGCGGCTCGAATCGGGACCGGTTCGCGGGAAGGTCGCGACGGAGGTGTCTTCCGGGTTCAAGACCCTGCGCCTCCCGGTCGCGACCGTCACCGCACCGCGGGATCCCGAGGGGTTCGTTCTCCTCGGCGGACACATCGACGCCTGGCACCACGGCGCCAACGACGAAGGAGCGTCGAACGCCGCGATGGTCGAGATCGCGCGAATCGCCCAACGGCACCGCGGCGAGCTCGCGCGCGGCCTGAAGGTCGCCTGGTGGCCGGGGCATTCCAACGGACGCTACGCCGGGTCGACCTGGTACACGGATCGGTTCTGGATCCAGCTTCGCGACCACGCCTTCGCCTATCTCAACATCGACGGCGTCGGTCAGAAAGAAGCGAGCCGCTTCTCCGCCGCCGCCACCGCCGAGCTCGAGCCCCTGGCTCGCGGGATCGTGAAGGAGCTTTCGGGCACTGATCCCGAAGTGGGTCGGCCGGGCCGGAACTCCGACCAGTCGTTCTATGGAATCGGGCTCCCGCTCCTGCAGTTCAACCACGAGCGTACGGAGGACGTCGGGGGCTACTGGTGGTGGCACACCCCCGAGGACACGTTCGACAAGATCGATTTCGAAATCCTCGCGTTGGACACCCGGCTCTACGTCGGAGCGCTCCACCGTCTGATGACCGAAGGGGTGCCGCCTTTCGATCTGAGCGCGGCCGCTTCGGAGCTCGAGAAGATCCTGGTCGAGCGAACCGGCTCCGGTCTGGAGCTCTCGGCCGCCATCGAGCGCACACGCCGCCTCGAAGCTCTTTTGGAGAGGATCGAGGCCTCGCTCTCGGGCGGCAGCGTCGATTCCGAGCTCGCGCGCCGGATGGTGCGGACGCTGCGCCCCGTCCTTCGGGTGATGTACCAGGAGCGAGGTCCCTATCATCAGGATCTCGCGCTCGAGCATCCGCTTCTCCCGGGCCTGGCGATCGACGCCAACGCTACGGAGTTCGCACGAGCTCACGCGGTTCGAGAGATCAACCGACTTCTCGACCATCTGGATCAGGCGCTTTCCGAGGGTGAAGCGCTCGAACGGAAGATCGGCGGGCGATGAATCGACGGCAGGCGGTGAAGTCCCTCGCCGCCGCCTTCGCTGCGCCAACCTTCCTGCTGCCGCAGGCGAACACCGACGTTCACGTCCACATCGAGCGGAGCTTCGACGCCCATCTCGCCGCGCTCCAGGATTTCATCCGCCAGAAGAGCATCAGCAGCGAGAGCATCGGAGTGCGTGAATGCGCGGAGTATCTGGCGGACATCCTGCGAAGGCTCGGCGCGAGCGCGGAGCTCGCCGAGACCGACGGCTTTCCCGTGGTCTGGGGCTTCTACGATGCGAAAGCGCCGCGCACTCTCGCCGTTTATTCCCTCTACGACGTCGTTCACGTGGTCGAAAGCGATTGGAGCTCGCCGCCTTTCGAAGCCCGGGTGGTTCCGCTCGCGGGGTTGGGGAAGGCCATCGTCGGACGCGGAGCCGTCAACCAGAAGGGACCAATCCGGGCGCTCTTGAATGCGATGGAGTCCATCGTCGCCGTCCGAGGGAAGCTCCCCCTGAACGTGATGTTCGTCTTCGAGGGGGAAGAGGAGCTCGGAAGCCCTCACCTCCCCCAGTTCGTCGCGCGCTACGCCGACCGGCTCCGAACCGCAGACGGTTTTCTCTCGCCCGGCGCTTCCCAGAATCTTCAAGGAAACGTGGTCCTCGAGCTCGGGAACAAGGGCATCGTCTATTTCGAGATGGAAGCTTCGGGCGAGCGAATGCAGAACGGACCGAGAAAGTTCGACCTGAGCAGCTATCAACAGACGGTGGTCGAAAGCCCCGTCTGGCGATTGGTGGAAGCTCTCGCGACTCTGACGGACGGAAACGGGCCCAAGCTTCTCGTCGAGGATCTGAACCGCGCCGTCGCTCCCCTGACCGCACAGGATCGTGATCTAATAAGGAAGCTGACGGGGACGTTCAATCCGGACGAGGTCTGGAAGCGGCAGTTCCAGGTCGAATCGTTCACGGAAGGTCTCGAGGGCGAGGCGCTCCTCGAACGCTACGTCTTTTCGCCGAGCCTCAACATCGACGGGATCTGGGCGGGCTACACCGGTGAAGGCGTCGCAACGCTCATGCCGCAGAAAGCGACCGCGAAGCTCGACCTGAGGCTCGTTCCCAATCTCCGGGCCTCGGAGGCAATGCCCGCGATCCGGCGCCATCTCGACGAGCGCGGCTTCGGAGACGTGGCGCTCCGCGAGCTCTCGGGCTACGACTGGTCGCGGACTCCGCTCGAGGCCCCCATCGTCGAAACCCTGCTCGCTTCCTACCGCGGCTACGGATTCGAGCCCCAGATCTGGCCTCTTCGTCCCTCGGGAACGCCGGCCTATCTCTTCACCGGACCGCCGGTCTCGATTCCGATGATCGGGGGAGGGCTCGGCCACGGCGCGCGCCAGCACAGCGTCGACGAGTACCTGGTGGTCGAGGGCGAGGGCCGGATCGCGGGACTTGCGCAGATGGAGAAGTTCTACGCGGATTTTCTCTTCGCGCTCGCTCGCGGGTGAGCTCCCGCCGCGTGCCAGTGGAAGGCGATCGCGCAAACCACACCCGAGAGAAGTAGACTCACGGCTCTCTCGACCGTGAACGGGCTGGCATCGACGGCGCTCTCTCCCGCGGCCAGCTGACCGATGAGCCGGAAATAGGGGACGAAAAAGCCGAGGATCAGAACCAGGATGTTCACGCTCGACTCGGTGAGTCCCACGAGCCTGGTCCACGAAGGCTTGACCCATAGAGCGGCTCCGCATCCGAGGCAGAGCAGATAATAGGCCGTCTTCCAGGCCGGGTGGCCTTCGAACGCCGCGGCCCGGACGTTGGCGCCGAAAAAGACGTCGAACGCCCAGAACATCGGGGTGAGCCAGTAGTAGATCGCGACGGGATTCGGCACGTCTCTCTATTGTCGCAACCGATTCGGTACAATGAAAACGTGGATTTCCAGCAGGATCTCGAGATCTGTCTGCGCGCCCGGACCCCCTTCGTCTATGTGGTCTCGTTCGAGGAGAGGAAGATCCTCGAAGACCTGAAGGCGGTGTGCGAGCGCCGGAAGACGGCGCTCTTGAAGTGGGATCCCGCCGATTACTTCCAGACGATCGTAGGCTCGGAGGCGCCGCCCGAGGCCCGGGATGCCTTCGCCGCCCTCGAGGCCATCGAGGCGCTCGAAGGACGCGCCGTGGTGCTCCTCCCGGACTTCCATCACTGCTGGAACGATCAGCCGAAGATCGTCCGCAAGCTCCGCAATCTCGCCCATGCGCTGAAGTACACGCACAAGACCCTCGTCGTCACCTCTCCCGCGAGAAAGCTTCCGGAGGAGCTCGAGGACGACGCCGCCCTTCTCGACTACCCGTCGCCCGACGTCCCGGACCTCAAGAAAATCCTGGCGGGCCTTCTCGCCGCTCCCGGTACCAAAGTCGACCTCTCGCGCGAGGACACGGAAAAGCTCGTGCGTTCCGCGCTCGGCCTGTCCTCCAACCAGGCGCAGCGGGTGTTCGCGAAAGCCATCGTTTCCGGGGGGGTGCTCGACAAGGACGACATCGCGCTCATCGGCCGAGAGAAGCGCCAGATCATCCGCGGCTCGGGCGCTCTCGACGTGCACGAGGCGCGGGAGAACATCGGAGACGTCGGCGGCCTCGAGGTCCTCAAGCAGTGGCTGCGCCTCCGGGAGAGCGCCTTCAGCGAGGAGGCCCGCGAGTACGGGCTTCCCGAGCCCAAGGGGATCGCGCTCATCGGAATCCCGGGCACGGGGAAGTCGCTCACCGCGAAGATGGTGGCAGGCCTCTGGCGGCTTCCCCTGGTGCGGCTCGACCTCGGCGCCCTCTACGGGCGGTTCGTGGGAGAATCCGAAGAGAACTCACGCCGCGCGCTCCGGCTCGCCGAGACCATCGCTCCCTGCGTCCTCTGGATCGACGAGCTGGAAAAAGGGATCTCGACTGGAGACAACGACGGCGGGACGTCGCTCAGGGTCCTCGCGACCCTCCTCTCCTGGATGCAGGAGAAGAAGAAGCCGGTCTTCGTGGTCGCGACCGCGAACGACGTCTCGAAGCTCCCTCCCGAGCTCCTGCGGCGCGGCCGCTTCGACGAGGTGTTCTTCCTCGACCTCCCTACCAGGAGCGAACGGGCGGCGATCTTCGCCGTCCATCTCGCGAAGCGGAAGCGCAAGGCCACGAGCTTCGACCTCGAGAAGCTCGCGGCCGCCTCCGCGGGCCACGTAGGGGCGGAGATCGAACAGTCGATCATCGACGCGATGTACAAGGCGTTCAACGATCCCGACCGGCCCAGAAGGGAGTTCACGACGGAGGACGTCCTCGAAGCCATCGTGAGACTCATCCCGTTGAGCCGCTCTCAGAAAGAGAACATCGGGTTCCTCCGCGAGTGGCTCCACGAGGGTAGGGCGCAGTCGGCGTCGCTTCCGGAGTCTTCCTAGCAGGTTGCCGGAAAATGCATCCGCAACCTGCGCGAGCGGAGCGAGCCCGGCCCGAAATGGGCCGTAGACATCTTCGTGCCGCGGGGGTGGGGCCCCGCGGTACTGATGCACTAAAGAGAGTCACTCGTTGCAGGACCTCACCGATTTCGTAACCGCGGCCCGCACCAACGACCCGCGAGCGGTGGGCGCTTTCTCCGAGCGCTTTTCCGGGGCCCGATTCCACCTTCCGCTCGCGAGTCTCGAAGGAGTGAAGAACCGTCCGGAAGCGGTCCTGGAGCTGGGCTCGAGCCTTCCCGCGCATCGATTGCGCCTGGATACCGGCCTCGTCGCCATCCCTCTCTTCACCACGCTCGAGCTTTGCCGGGAGTGCGCGAGGAAACTCTCCTGGAAGACCGACGGGAAGGCAATCAAGACGCTCCCGGTCCCCGGGTCCATCGCTCTCACCCACCTCACGGGGCTCCTGCTGTCCGCCGACGTCGATCGGGTGATCGTGAACCCCCTGAGCGAGGGCGCGCTCCACCTCGCGCGCACCGAGGTGGAGGCGATCGCCTCCGGACAAAGGCTGCGAACTCTCTGGCTCTACGCTCGAAACGGAGGCTTGAATCGTCCCGTCGAGATCGAAGGCGGAGGCTCGCTATTGAGCGCGATCCTGGGCGCGGCGAGCCGCGCGGTTCCGAGGGCGGAGGAGATCGAGATCGAGGCGGCGCCGAGCTTCGAGAACCTGCCCGAGGGCGGGCCTCTCGCCGGTCTCGCCGCCGAGCTCTACGACTTTCTGTGCGCCGACGCGGGTGACGGCCTCGAGGTCATCGTGACCCGGGTGCGGGATGGAGTCCGGATTGAATCGACTCCGGTGATCGACGCGAACCGGCTGGTCCGCGCGAAGGCGATCGCGGAGAAGCACATGGCCGCCTCACCCGAGGGGACGAAGGTGAGCTTGCGCATGAACGGCGCCTCGGTCGTGATCTCCTCATCGGGCTCGCCGCTGCCGCTGCCGGCCCCCGCCCGCAAGGAGGCCCAGCTCGGCTACATCCCTCTCGAGCCGGAAGCGCCCGCGGACGAAGAAGAATCCAGGTAGCGTCAGGCCCCCACTTGCTTCTCCGCGAAGTCGCCGAGGACCGGAAGCTTGAATTTCTCGTTCTGGTAGGCCTTGACGGCGCAGATGATTGCCACGACGAATATCCCGAGCGGAAGGAACAGCAGCAGGATCCAGCCCAGGATGGGGATCATGCCGAGCACGATGCTCACGCCGATGGAGACGACGGCGAGCGCAATGGACTGGATGGAATGAAACTTGATGAAGCGGTCCTTGCTGTAGGGCTCCACCAGGAGCCAGACGATCGCGAGAATCGGAAGGTAAGCGAGCGCGGCGGCGATGTTCGACTCCAGACCGCCCGGCGACGACGCAGGGGGAGGCGGGGGTTGCGGCTGTCCACTCATGAATTCACCTCGGCGCGGAGACAGATTGTTTCGAACGACTTCAAGGGACCAGTCTTCGAATTCTAACTGCCCCGAGCCAAAGGCTCAAGCGAGACGGGAGCTGTGGCTGGCGGCGCCCGCCTCCGAGGGTTCGCGCGACGGCCGAAAGCCCTGCCACACCCGAGTGAGGAACGCTCCAATGTCGTCGAAGATGCTGTAGGCGACAGGCGTGCCCACCAGCGTCAGCAGCAGCGCGAGCGTCTGGCCTCCGATGACCACCGTGCCGATGGCGCGGTTGGTGCCGGCGCCGGTGCCGCTCGAGAGCACCAGCGGGATCATTCCCGCGACGAACGCGAGCGTCGTCATGAGAATGGGCCGCAGTCGATCGCGGTTCGCCTCCAGGATCGCCTCTTCGCGGGGCATCCCCTGCTCGCGCAGGTTGTTCATGTGATCGATCTGCAGGATCCCGTTCTTCTTCACGATTCCGAACAACACCAGGATTCCGAGCAGAGAGAAGATGTTGATCGATTGGTCGAAGACCACGATCGAGAGGAGCGCGAACGGCACCGTCAGCGGCAGAGCCAGAAGAATGGTTACCGGATGGAGCCAGCTTTCGAACTGGGCCGCGAGGATGAGGTACATGAAGATGAACGAGAGGACGAACGCGATCGCGAAGTTCGTGAACGCCCGTCCCTGCTCGCGAGAGCGTCCGGTGAGCCCGTAGGAGTAGTCCGCGGGCATTTTGAGCTCCGCCGCCGTGCGCTCGAGGGCGTCGATGACCGCCTGGGAGGAGTGGCCGGGCGCCATGTTGCAGTAGAGGAGCACCTGCCTTCGGCGGGCGATGCGATTGATGAGCGAGGGACCGGTGCCTTCCTCGACGGCGATCACGTCCTTCAGCGTCACCCGGCCCGCGGTGAGAGAGGGAACCTCCGCCTGGGCGATGCCGGACGCGTCGCGGCGGTCGCGCTCGTCGGCGCGGACGTGGACTTCGTACTGCTCGCCGCCTTCGTAGTAGTCCGTGATCTCGAGTCCGCCGACGAGGACGTTCATCGTCGCCGCGATGTCCTGGACCCGAACCCCGAGGTCCGCGGCCTTGGCGCGATCGATGCGCACACCGAGCTCGGGGTTTCCTACGACGAGGTTGGTATCGGGGTCCACCACTCCGGGCTGCGTTCGCAAAACTTCCATCAAGCGGGAGGCGTACTCTGCGAGGCGGTCGAGGTCGGGGCCGCCGACCCAGAACATGATCTCCGCGTTCTGTCCCGCGCGGAAGGGCGACACCGGTGCGACTTGAGCGCGAAGCTTGAGCGAGCCGTACTGGGGCAGGATCTGGGAGCGGACCCGCGCCATGACGTCGAACTGGGTCGCCTCGCGATCCGCTACCGGGACCAGCTTCACGTAGACGGTCCCGAGATTGCGGGTGAGCTGCTGGTCGTCGCCGATGGTGAGGACCGTGGCCGCCACGCCATCGAGCTCCCGAACGCGCGTGGCGATCGATTCCATGATGACCCGCGTGCTCTCGAGGCTGGATCCCTCGGGTGCGCGTACCCCGATCTCGAACTGGGACTCGTCGTCGCTGGGAATGAAATTCTTGTTCGCCACGATGCCGAGCGGCACTATCGCTACGACGGACAGGACCATCGCCACCAACACGACCCATCGATGGCGCATCGACCAGCCCAGGATCGCCATGTACAGCCTCTCGACGGGGGCATAGAACCGCGACTCCCGCGAGGACTTCTGGTGCCCGCCGGCGAGATCCTTCTCCCGGAGCCATCGGGACGACAGCATGGGGGTGAGGGTGAAGGCCACGAGCAGCGATACCGCGATGGCGAAGGCCATGGTCACGCCGAAGGAGTTCATGAACCGGCCCACGATCCCCGCCATGAACGCCACCGGGAGGAACACGGCGATGAGCGAGAGGGTCATGGCGATGACCGCGAGACCCACCTCCTTGGTTCCCTCGATCGCCGCCTGACGCGCGGACATCTTCTTCTCTTCCATGTACCGGAATATGATCTCCAGCACGATCACGGCGTCGTCGATGACGATTCCGACGGCCAGGGTGAGGGCGAGAAGGGTGATCACGTTCAGGGTGAAGCCCATCCACTCCATCGCGGCGAACGTCGCGATCAAGGCGCTGGGGATGGCGACGGCGGCGATGATCGTGGGGCGGAGCCTTCCGAGGAAGAGCCACACGATTCCCGCGGCCAGGAACGAGCCCAGGATCAGGTGCTCCTGCACCGCGTGGACCGCGGCGAGGATGAACTCCGACTGATCGCGCACGATGTCCATCTTCCAGCCCGGGGGCAGCTGCCCGCCCAAGAGCGTGATCCGCTCCTTCAAGAGATCCACGACCTGGATGGTGTTGGTGCCCGATTGCTTTCGGACCTGAAGGACCACCGCGGGCTCGCCCGCGAACGTCGCGACGGTCTCGGGCTCCGCCATGCCGTCCTCCACCCGGGCGATGTCCCCGACGCGCACCGAATGGCCGCCGCGGTTGGCGATCGGGATCAAGGCGAATTCCGAGGGCGACGACACACGGCCGTACGTGCGGAGCGTCAGGTCCCGGGCGCCTTGTTCTACTTTCCCTCCGGGAAGCTGGACGTTCTGACTCTGGAGCGCCGAAACCACCTCGGCTGCGGTGAGCTTCAGCCCAGCGAGCTTCGAGCTGTCCACCACGACGTTGATCTGCCGCGGCCGGCCGCCGATGATCCGAACCTGGCCCACGCCGAGCACCGACTCGATCTGACGCCGGAGCGTCTTGTCGGCGAACTCGGTGATGTCGCGGATAGGCGCCGGCCCCGAGAGCACGATGGACAGAACCGGCGAAGCGTCGGGATCGATCTTCTCGATGAGCGGAGGATCGGCGTCGGTCGGAAGATCGCGCAGGACGGTATTGACGCGATCGCGCACCTCCTGGGCGGCCACGTCGCCGTCTTTCTCGAGAACGAACTGGACGGTGACGACCGAAATACCCTCGGAGGAGATGGAAATCAGCTGATCGATTCCGCTGATTGTGTTGACCGCCTCCTCGATCTTGTCGGTGATCTCGGTCTCGATCTCTTCGGGGGCCGCTCCCACCAGGCGCGTGGAGATGGTGACGAAGGGGAAATCCACGTTGGGGAAGCGGTCGACTCCCAGCTGGGCGTAGGAGAACATCCCTACCACCACCAGCGAGAGAATGAGGACGCTCGCGAAGACCGGCCGTTTGACGCAGAGCTCGGCTAGTTTATGCATCGACGCACCTCAGGAGGGTTTGCGGAGATCCAGCTCGACGCGGGTGAAGAGCCCGGGCTTCAGGCGCTCGTCGCGGTTCGGGATCTCCGCCTCGACCACGAACGTCCGGGTGGCCGGCTCGACGGCGCGGACCACGATGGTGACCTTGCCTTCGAAAACTTCGTCGGGGTAAGGCTCGACCCGCGCGCGCACCACCTGTCCTTTCTCCACCTGCGCCATGTAGCGCTCGGGAAGTCGGAAGCGGACTTTCAACGGCGACATCTGCACCAGGACGAAGGCCACCGTCGCGTCGCCGAGCCGCTCGCCGACGTCGGTCTTGCGCTCCGCAACGATGCCGTCGAGGGGCGAGACCATCACCACGTCCGCGAGCTTCTGCTTGGCGAGAGCCAGTGCCGCCTCCGCCTCGGCGCGAGTGGCCTCGGCCTGATCGAGGGTGGCGCGGGTGCGGTCGAAGACCGCCTGCGAGACCGAGCCCTTCGTCACGAGCCCCTCTTTCCTCTCGAAGTCGCGTCGCGCTTCGGCCTCGGCGGCCTTCGCCCGGGCGAGCGAGGCCTCGGCCCGGTCGGCGTCGAGCTTCAGGTAGTCGCTTTCGAGCTCCAGCAGGGGCTGGCCCTTTCGCACGCGCGCTCCTTCGTCGACGAACACCTTGCCCACGCGCCCTGGAAACTTGGCCGAGATCTCGGACTGTACCGGCGAGACCAGTTCGCCCGTCTCCCTCAGGACCCCGGTGTCCTCGGTCGATTCCTTGGTGACGGCGGCGACTTCTTCCAGTCCCTTCTTCACGTCTTCCGGGAGCGCCGCCTTCACGTCGCCGTTCGCCGGCGCGGCGCTCGCTTCCGCGGGCGCGTCGGTGTCCGGACCGCAGGCGGACGCGAGGGCCGCGAGGCCGAGGAAAAGGGCGTTCACGATTCGGGTTTTCACGGGGCTCATGGTGTCGACTCCTGATTCAAGGCCACTTCCGTCAAGGTCCCGGCGACGAACCAGACGTGGATCTCGGCCGCGTAGACCAGCAGCTCTCCCGTCGCGACCCCCCGGCGCGCGGCGGTGAGCGCCGCTTCCGAGGTTTGGAGATCGAGAGAGGTCAGCTCCTGGTTCTGGTAGAGCTCGGAGGTCTGCGCATACTCGGCCTCCGCCGCCCGCAGTTGCTCTTGCGCGAGGGCCAGGTTCGTTCGGGTCGCCTCGAGATCGACGAGCGCGATCCTCACGTCCTCCCGCACCACCCGGCGCGCTTCATCGAGAACGAGGTTCGCCTGTTTCTCGCGCTCCTCGGCGATCGCCACCCGGGCGCCGATCTCGCCGCCCTGGTAGATGGGGACGCTCGCCCGGATGGCGGCGAAGCCGTAGCTCTCGCGGGGAAACGTCGTCGCCTGACGCACGTAACCGGCGTCGGCGGTGACCACCGGGTAGTAGGCGCCCCGCTGTTTCTCCACCTCGAGCTTCGCGGTCTCGAGCGAGTACTCCGCCTGGCGCACTTCGGGCCGGGCGCGGAACGCCTGGGAGAGCAGCTCGGGTTGCGCCGGCACCAGAGGTATGGCTCGATCGCCGCCCGCGGGCACCACGAGCTCGAGATCCTCGTCGAGAGCGAGAGCGAGCCGAAGCTCGCTCACCGCCACTTCCCGGGCGCGCTGGGCCTCGACCACCCGTCTCTCCGCCGCCTTGATGTCGGACTCGGCGCGGAGCACGTCGACCTGGGTGACTTCACCCGCGTCGAAGAGCGCGGTCGCCTGCTCCCGCCGTCTCTGGGCGAGCTCGAGGTTGCGCCGCTCGATGTCGATGAGCGCTTCCGCCTGGAGCGCGAGGAGAAACTGCTCACTCGCGTCGAGAAGCACCTGATCCGAGACGAACCGCACCCCCTCGCGCGCGTAGTCGATTCCGATCTTGGACTGGCGATAGGCCTTGAGGTCGCGCAACCCGGCGAAGATGGGCTGGGACACGTTGACCCGAATGTCCCAGCTCGTCAGCGGGAGGATGGTGCGGATATCGTCCGGAGGCCCGAAAGTAACCTCGGCGGAGTTGCGGATCACGCTCCCATTGATCGAGAGGCGCGGGAGCACCGCGGACTTGTAAAGGCGCCTGTTGGCCTCGGCGGCCGGCACCTCGACGCGGGCCCGTGCGAGCGCGAGGTTGCGATCGAAGGCGAGCGCCAGGGCTTCCCGCAGGGTCAGTCGACGCGCCGCGGGCGCCGAAGGCTCTTGCGCCGGAGCGAGGGTCATCCACAGGGTGAGGGGAATAGCGAACATCAGGTTCCTTTCGCAGCGAGTCCGTGGAGGAGGACGTCGGCCATCCACGCGACGTCGGCTTCCGCGTCGGGAGGCTGGTCCTCGGTGAGCCGGCGAAGCATCAACGCCACTGCGCTCTCGGAGACGAAGAGCGCGAGCCTCGCCGGGTCGCACGGTCGCACTTCACCATGGTCCATCGCTTCCGCCAGCATAGCTTCCAGCCTCGCGAGGTGCCGGGAGTACCGGGGATGGCACATCCTCTGTCGACGAGCGCTCTGGTGAACCGCGTCCGGGGGATGCTTGAGAGCGATATAGATCCGGAAGAACTCCCGGTGCTCGTCGAAGAAATCGATCTCGCTCCGGATGAGCGCCAGGAGCCTTCCGGCGAAGTTCGAGATCGTCGGAAGCGTCGAGGACAGCTTCGCCTCGAGCCTCGAAAAAGCGTAATCCGCGGCCCGTTCCAGGAGATCCTCTCGGTCGCGGAAGTAGAGGTACAGGGTGCCCTTCGCCACTCCCGCCTCATCGGCGATCTCCTGCATGGTCGCCCCGTTCAGGCCTTTGCGCGAGATGACCCGGAGCGCCGCGGCCTGGACTTCCTGGACGCGAAGGTCGGAGAGGAGCTTGGAGCGAGCCATGGGTTCGAACGAATGACCCCAAAGTCAGAATTATGACCGTCGGGTCAGTCCCCGTCAGTATTGGCACGCGGGGAGCGCGCCGTCAAGCCTTTCTAGATTTTCCGCGAAGTCTTCAATCCGCGGCCTCGAGCCCCGTCGCGTCTCCGTTGGGCGCGGGGGCGGGCGACTGTGATAGATACGGTCTCGAGCTACCGATGCGACGCCTGCGACTGGTTTTCCCTTCCGAGAGCGTGACCGCCCTCGCCGAGCTTCTCGAGAACGAAGCGCCTCGCACCTGCGCGGCGATCTGGGAATCGCTGCCGTTCGAGGGGGAGCTGATTCACGCGATGTGGTCGGGTCCCGAGACCTACCTGCCCATCGACCCTTCCCTCCGAATCGATCCCGAGCACCAGACGACCCGCCCGCTTCCCGGCGAGATCGGCTTCTATTCGATCGACGGCGGGATTCTCATCGACTGGCCCGACGACATGGCCGAGCTCGCGTTCTTCTACGGCCGGGGCGCGCGGCCGAGCATGCCGGATGGCCCGGTCGCGATGAACGTGTTCGCGCGCATCGTCGAGAACCTCGAGGGGTTCCAAAACGTCTGCGCCTGGATCCACAAAGGAGGGGTGAAGCGCCTGCGGGTGGAGCGAGAGTCGCCGTCCTGAGAGGCTTGCGCTAATTGGCACGGCCTCAAGAGCGTTCGCGAAGAGCCTCTCCGTTCGCGCGTGCGCATCCGGTCGCCCACCGCGACGACGGGGATGGCGACGCCGACGAGCACCACCAGGTCCCGGAGAATTCCGACGTCGCGCACCGCGTCTTTCGCCTCCGCGCCACTATAATCAAGGGCCGATGCGTCATCATCCCAAAACGATCCCGTCCGGAGACGCGAACGTCGTCGACCCGGTATGCGGGATGAAGGTGTCGCCCGCGACGGCGGCGGGGCATCACCAGCACGAAGGCACGACGTACTACTTCTGCGGCGAAGGCTGCCTCGAGCGGTTCCGCAGAGCTCCTGAGAAATACGTCGCCCAGGAGGAGCAATCCCATCTCGACCCGGTCTGCGGCATGACCGTCTCCCCCGCGACGGCCGCGGGGCAGCACGAGCACGAAGGAACGACGTACTACTTCTGCGGCAAAGGCTGCCTCGAGCGGTTCCGGGCCGATCCCGGGAAGTACCTGAAGCCGACACCCCCGATCGAGCCGACCGCGGCGGCGTCCGGAGTCGAGTGGACCTGCCCCATGCACCCGGAGATCGTGCGGCAGGGCCCGGGGAGCTGTCCCCTCTGCGGCATGGCGCTCGAGCCGCGCGCCCTGACTCTCGAGACCCTCGAGGAAGAGAACCCCGAGCTTCGCGACATGTCTCGACGGTTCTTCTGGTCGGCGGCCCTGACCGCGCCGATCATCGCTCTCATGATCTCCGAGATGCTGCCGGAGAAACCTCTGCAGCGGCTTCTCGGGCCGGGCGCGTCCTGGGTCCAGTTCCTGCTGGCGACGCCGGTCGTGCTCTGGGGCGGATATCCGTTCTTCGAGCGCGGATATCGCTCCCTCGTGAACAGAAGCCTCAACATGTTCACCCTCATCGCCCTCGGGACCGGCGCCGCTTACGGGTACAGCGTCGCCGCGACGCTCTTCCCCGGGCTCTTCCCCGACTCGTTCCGCGATCATCACACCGGTGCGCTCGCGGTCTACTTCGAGCCGGCGGCGGTCATCGTGACCCTCGTGCTCCTCGGGCAGGTGCTCGAGCTCCGCGCGAGGAGCGAGACGTCGAGCGCCCTCCGCGCGCTCCTCTCACTCGCTCCCAAGACCGCCCGTCGGGTCCGTCCCGACGGAAGCGAGGAGGACGTGCCGCTCGAGCGCGTCATCGTGTCCGACCGTCTTCGCGTTCGACCGGGGGAGAGAGTCCCCGTCGACGGCGTCGTCGAGGAAGGGGAGAGCGCGGTCGACGAGTCGACGTTGACCGGCGAGCCCATCCCCGTCGAGAAGGGTCCGGGGAGCCGCGTCGCTTCGGGCACGGTCAACGCGACGGGAACTTTCGTGATGAGAGCGGAGCGCGTCGGGAGCGATACGCTCCTCGCGTCGATCGTGCGGCTCGTGGCCGAGGCCCAGCGCTCGCGCGCCCCCATCCAGAGGCTCGCGGACAAGGTCTCGGCGTGGTTCGTTCCCGCGGTGATCGCGGTCGCGCTCGCGGCCGCCATCGTCTGGGGCCTCTTCGGTCCGGAGCCGCGCCTCGCCCACGCGCTGGTGAACGCGGTCGCCGTTCTCATCATCGCCTGTCCCTGCGCCCTCGGCCTGGCGACGCCGATGTCGGTCATGGTGGCGACCGGCCGCGGAGCGCAGGCGGGAGTCCTGGTGCGGAGCGCCGCGGCCCTCGAAGTCCTGGAGAAGGTCGAAGTGCTCGTGGTCGACAAGACGGGAACCTTGACCGAGGGCAAACCGAGGCTCTCGAAAGTCGAGCCTCTCCCGGGAGTCGATTCGGCGGAGATCCTCGAGCTCGCTGCCAGCCTCGAGCGGGGAAGCGAGCATCCTCTCGCCCGGGCGATCGTCGACGGCGCCGAAGCGCGGGGGCGCCGACTCGCGCCTCCGTCCGATTTCCGGTCGATTACCGGCAAGGGCGTCCTCGCGACGGTGAAGGGCCGAAAAATCGCCGTCGGAAACGAGAAGCTCTTCGAGGAGATCGGGATCGACCGGGGTCCTCTCTCCGGCAAGGCCGAGGCTCTCCGCGGCGAAGGCGAGACCGTGGTTTTCGTCGCCGTCGACGGCGAGCCCGCGGGCCTTCTTACGGTCACGGACCCCGTCCGCCCGACCACCCCGGAGGCGATTCGTCTCCTCCGCCTCGAGGGTTTGGACCTGGTCATGCTGACCGGCGACAACCGAATCACCGCCTTCGCGGTCGCCCGGAAGCTCGGCATCGAGAGGGTCGAGGCCGATGTCCTTCCCACGGACAAGGCGGCGCACATCGAACGGCTGCAGCGCGAGGGCCGCAAAGTGGCCATGGCGGGAGACGGAGTCAACGATGCCCCCGCCCTGGCCCGCGCCGATGTCGGCATCGCGATGGGAACCGGCACCGACGTGGCCATCGAGAGCGCCGACGTGGTTCTGGTGAAGGGCGACCTTCGCGGCATCGTCCGCGCGCGCCGCCTCTCCCGCGGGACGATGCGGAACATCCGGCAGAACCTGTTCTTCGCCTTCGTCTACAACACGCTGGGGGTACCCCTGGCCGCGGGGGTCCTCTATCCCTTCTTCGGCCTGCTCTTGAGCCCGATGATCGCGAGCGCCGCCATGACGGTGAGCTCGGTCTCGGTCATCGTCAACGCTCTGCGGTTGCGAAAACTCGAGTTGTGACATAGCGTTGGATCCGCCGCCGAGGAGGAAACATGAAGGATGCCGTTCTCCCGATGGTATTCGCCGTTCTCGCCTCCGGATGCGCTTCGAAAGGTCTCGACGAGGAGCGCCCCGGGGCCCCGCCTCAGGAGTGGACGAACGTCGAGAAGCTCCCCGTGGGGACCGCGATTCGCGTTACCGAGCATGACGGGGACAAGGCGTACGGCCGCGTTATGGCCGTCACCGATCTGAACCTCACCCTCGAGCTCGAGGCCGGATCGCAGTCGATCGCGAGGAGCAACGTTCTCCTCATCGAGCGCTTTCCCGCGAGCTTCCCCACGTCCGTTCCCGGCGCCGCCGTCGGCGTCGGAGCCGCGCTCACCGTCGCGAGCTCGAGCACGCCCGAAACCTACCGAAGGTCGGTGGCCCCGGCCCACGAGACCCTGGACAAAGCGAGCATCCCGCTGCGCGACGGATACTACGTCGACGCCCTGAAGCTCGTCGGGGAGACCGCGGAGCGCGTGAAGA
This sequence comes from uncultured Acidobacteriota bacterium, assembly GCA_963716925.1. GTDB lineage: Bacteria > Acidobacteriota > Vicinamibacteria > Marinacidobacterales > SMYC01 > DAISKN01. The sequence goes on from CAVQUX010000010.1 coordinate 1,538,357, forward strand.
AAGCCGTCGAGCAGACCCGGAGAACCGTCGTCGTCTATCGCGCCCGCGAGTAGGCAGTGTTCCCGGCGGCCCACGAGGAAGTTTCGCGGACGCTCTCGTCGATCAACCGGGCGTGGCTGGAGGGGAAGCCCTTCGACCTCGAGGAACTCTTCGACCCGAACATCGTGATGCTCGTTCCCGGTGGGACCCGGGTCCAGGGCTGGAACCTCCTCGTTCGGAGCTTCGTGGACATGTGCGAGAACGCGCGGTCCACGGATTCGAGGAGAGCGATCGGCAAATCGACGTCTTCGGCGAAGCCGCGGTCGCGAGCTTCGCGTTCGCGTTGGTGTACGAGCGGGGCGGGGAGAAGTACCGCTCGACGGGCAGAGACTTCTGGGTCTTCTCCCGGGGCGAGCAGGGCTTCAAGGCGGTTTTTCGAACGATGCTCGACGTGGCCGAGGAGCCGGTGTAGAGGACGTGCCTCGTGTTAATCTGAATCGGATGAGCGCGACTCGGCGCCGCAAGGCAGCGAGCTACGCGGATATCCTCGCCTTGCCCGAACATCTGGTGGGGGAGATCCTCGACGGCGACCTCTTTGCCCTGCCCAGACCTTCCCCGCGGCATGCGCTGGCAGCGTCCGGTTTGGGCGGTGCGCTTTTCGACACCTTCGGAAGACCCGGCGGGGGGGCACCTCCTGGAGGCTGGTGGATCCTGGATGAGCCGGAGCTGCACCTGGGCGCCGACATTCTCGTTCCGGATATCGCCGGATGGCGGCGCGAGAAGATGGCGAGCCTTCCGGAGAAGGCGTTCTTCGAACTGGCACCCGACTGGGCCTGCGAAGTGCTCTCACCCGCGACCGAAGCTATCGACCGGGGCCGCAAGATGGAAATCTACGCCCGCGAGGGAGTGAGCTACTTGTGGCTCGTCAACCCAATCCCTCGCACGCTCGAGAGCTATCGGCTGTTGGAATCCCGGTGGACTCTCCTGGCCACGTTCGTTGGCGACCAGAGGGTTCAGGCGGAGCCTTTCGCGGCTGTCGCTCTCGACATGTCGCGGTGGTGGGTACCCGAGGCCGAGTCCGCTCCGGAAGAAGCTTAAGGAGCGTTCTCGAGGTTCGACTTCACCGCCACCAGATAGCTCTCGAGGCCGTCTCGGGCCTTGCTCCGAATCTGCCCCCCGAGCACCGCGCCGGTGAACCCCGTGAGTCCGTCGCTTCTCGAGCGGTTCGCGATCACCAGGTAGTAGGAGCCGTTCTCGTCCCACTCCTGCGCCAGGAACTTCAGCTCGATCCCGGTATTGAAGTAGTGCGTGGTGTAGATCATCTTCGAGGCGATGGTGTACTTCACCAGGCCGGGATTCTCGGGGCGCCAGATCACGACGTGGTTCAGCCGGATGACGGGCTTCAAGCCGAAGTCGACCTTGGACCAGTAGAAGAATTCCTCGCTCCCCGCGAGGTGCGACGCCGGATAGTCCAGGAGGAAACGGAAGAGCTCCGGGAAATAAACGGGAAGATCGGGATCCTCCATCATCTCTTCGAACTGCTGGCCGACGAGAAGGGGCTTCTTCTTGTCGTGGAACAATCCCAGGGACTTGTTCCCGCCCTCGCGGTAGCTCTCGAGAAAGTCCACGATCATGCGCCGGGCCAGCCGGTTCGCCCGCTCGGCCGCGTCCTCCGCCTCCCAGTCGAGGGCCCGAAACGCGTTCATGGTGACTTCACTCATCTTGATCGCGCATTCGCCGGGCCGGCATTCCTGGACGTCCTCGATGTCGCCCGGGTCCACGGTGAGCGACGAGACGTCCTCGACCCGGGGAGGCTCGCTGAACCGGCCGATCTGGAGAACGCCGGTGCCCTTCTCGAAGGACACGATGTCGCGGAATCGCTCCACGAGCTTCTCGGGCGAGCCCTGAATCTTCACGACGCCCATGAGCCGGGTCTCCGAGGCGACGGGTCCACGGCGGAGCTTCACCACCGGCTCTCCCGCCTGGATCGCCTGCCACTCCGCCTCGTCGATCTCGAGCCTTCTCTCGAGAAACTCCCGGAGCGGGGACGCCGGCGGCTGTCCGGCGAGAAGCGCGGGAAGAAGCGCGAGCCAGAAGCCGGCCATCGCCGCTGACTACTCCCGGACTGCGCTGGCGCTGAGCACGAAAGGCGTTTCCTTCACCTCCGCGCGTTTGCGGCCGCTCACGACCAGAATCCACTCGCGGGCCGAGGAGAGGATCACGAGCCACACCACGGTCATGAACAGCAGCGCCACGTAGGCGTCGAGTTTGTCGTTGAAGATGAGCCGCGCGGCGCTCGGGTCGAGCGAGCCCTCGAGCGTCCGCGCGTGGGCGAGAAATCCGAGCTTGGGATCGGGGGAGAACACTTTCTGGATCCCCGCGGTCATGGTGACGACGACGAGCCAGACGAGAGGTCCGAGCGAGACCCAGACGTAGCGCGCCTTTCCCATCTTGATGATGATCGTGGTGGCGACGCAGAGCGCCACCGTCGCCAGGAGCTGGTTGGCGATTCCGAAGAGCGGCCAGAGCGAGTTGATCCCGCCGAGCGGATCCACCACTCCCTGGTAGAGGAAGTAGCCCCAGCCGGCGACGATGAGCCCGCTGGAAAGAAGCACCCCGGGATACCACGACGTCTCGCCGAGCTTCGGCGAAACGTGCCCGAGGAGGTCCTGCAGCATGAACCTTCCCACCCGGGTCCCGGCGTCCACCGTGGTCAGGATGAAGAGCGCCTCGAACATGATGGCGAAGTGGTACCAGAGGGCGGTCGCGGTCTTCCCCCCGACGACGCTGGACACGGAAGAAAGAATGTTCGCCATTCCCACGGCGAGCGAGGGCGCGCCGCCGGTGCGGGCGATGAGAGTCTCCTCGCCCATCTCGTCCGCGAGCTGGGCCATGTGCTCGGGGGTGACCACGAATCCAGACCGATTCAGGACTTCGGAGGCCTGCTCCAGCGCCGCCGGGGTCGTGTTCATCGCGAAGTAGACGCCGGGGTCGAGGGTGCAGGCGGCGATGACCGCCATGATCGCCACGAAGGACTCCATGAGCATGGAACCGTAGCCGACGAGGCGGGCGTCGCCCTCGCGGGCGAGCATCTTGGGCGAGGTCCCCGAAGAGATGAGCGCATGGAATCCGGAAATGGCGCCGCAGGCGATGGTGATGAAAGCGAAGGGGAAGAGCGTCCCCGAGAAGACGGGCCCGCCTCCGCCCGTCGCGAACTCCGTGACCGCGGGCATGAGCAGCGGCGGCCGAAGTACCACGATCGCCACCCCCAGTCCGAGCACGGTGGTGATCTTCAGGAAAGTCGACAGGTAGTCGCGGGGCAGCAGCAGGATCCAGACGGGAAGGACCGAGGCGCAGAACCCGTAGCCGATCATCATCCAGGTGAGAGTGGTTCCGCTGTAGGTGAAGAGCGGCGCCCAGGTGGGGGACTCGGAGACCCAGCCGCCCGCGACGAGCGCCAGGACCAGGAGCGCGGCGCCGGCGAGGGAGGCCTCACCCACCTTGCCCGGTCTCCAGGATTTCATCCACCATCCCATCAACACCGCGATGGGCATGGTGCAGGCGATGGTGAAGAATCCCCAGGGGGAAGCGCGAAGCGCGTTCACCACCACCAGCGCCAGTACCGCGAGGAGGATGATCATGATGAGGAGGATCGCAATCATCCCCGTGACTCCCGCCACCCGGTTGATCTCCTCCTTGGCCATCTGCCCGAGCGACTTCCCGTCGCGGCGGAGCGAGCAGCAGAGGATGGTGAAGTCCTGGACCGCTCCCGCGAGCACCACCCCGATGACGATCCAGATCGTCCCCGGCAGGTAGCCGAACTGCGCCGCGAGCGTCGGTCCGACGAGGGGTCCGGCTCCGGCGATGGCCGCGAAATGGTGCCCGAAGAGCACCCAGCGGTTCGTGGGAATGAAATCCCGCCCGTTGTTCAACCGCTCGGCGGGAGTCGCGCGGCGGTCGTCGAGCTCGAAGACCTTGCGGGCGATGAACAGGGCGTAGAACCGGTAGCCGACGGCGTAGGTGCAGACGGCGGCGGTGAGCAGCCAGATGGAGTTGATGCTCTCTCCCCGGCTGAGGGCGACGACTCCGAAAGCCGCCGCGCCGAGAATGGAAACAGCGGACCAGATGAGGATCGATGCGATTCGTCTTGGAGTCATCGGGGTTCCTGTTGAATCGGCATCTTCTCGACTGGCGCTCCTCGTGTCAACCAGGCAGATCAAAGTCTATGACGTTTCGTTACAATCCCTGAATGGATCAACGCTGGTTTTCTGCCCTCAGCCTCGTGGCGCTCGCGAGCGCATCCGCCGGCGCGGGACAATCTCCGAGAGACGCCGCGGACGCGATCTTCGTCGGACGGTTCGTCACCCTCGATCCAGGCCGGCCGCGGGCGTCCGCCATCGCGGTGAAGGGCGGACGCATCCTCGCCGTCGGCGAGGCCTCGAGCCTCGAGGCCTTCGCCGGGCCGCGCACCGAGAGGATCGAGCTGCCCGGCGTCGCGGTTCCCGGCCTCGCGGACGCTCACGCGCACGTGTCCGGCTTCGGCGAACAGCTCGCGACTCTCGATCTGCGTGGTCTCGACAAAGACGAGATCGTGGCGCGGGTCAGGGAGGCGGCGGGGAAGACTCCCGAGGGGGATTGGATCCTGGGCGGAGGGTGGGACGAAGGTCACTTTCGTCCCGCCGCGTTCCCGACCGCGGCGGAGCTGGACGCGGCTACCCCCCGACATCCGGTGGTCCTCGATCGGATCGACGGCCATTCCATATGGGTCAACTCGAGGGCACTGGCGGAGGCGTCCGTGTCCCGCGCGACGGAGGATCCTCCGGGAGGCAGGGTGCTGCGGGATCCCACGGGCGAGCCCACGGGCATCCTCGTCGACCATGCGACGGCTTTCGTCCGGCGCATCGTGCCGGCGCCGACGCCGGAGCGGGCGGAGCGGAGACTCCGCGCCGCGCTCGGCGAGTACGCGCGCTCGGGCCTCACCAGCGTCCATGACGCCGGCGCCGACCGGGAGACGCTCCTTCTTTACAAGAAGCTTCTCGCGGAAGATGCGCTCCCGGTCCGCGTCTACGCGATGGCGAACGGGCGCGGGGAGCTCGTCGCCGAGACCCTCGCGCGGGGACCCGAGATCGGGCTCGGGGAGGGACGTCTCACGATCCGGAGCTTCAAAGTGGTTCTCGACGGCGCTCTCGGATCCCGAGGCGCGCAGCTGTTCGAGCCCTACGCCGACGCCCCTTCGGAGCGCGGCCTCGAGACGATGGGCGACGGGGAGTTTCGCGAGCTGATCCGGGCGGCGGCGGCGAAGGGGTTCCAGGTCAACGCGCATGCCATAGGCGACCGCGCCGTGCGCCGCGCCCTCGACGCCTTCGAAGCCTCGGGAGAAGCCCGGAGACTCCGATTTCGCATCGAGCATGCATCGGTGATCGATCCCGTCGACCGGCCGCGGTTCGCGAAGCTCGGGGTCATCGCCTCCATCCAACCGATGTTCGCCGGCGAGTACGCGCGCTGGTCCGAGGACCGGGTAGGGCCCTCGCGCGCGAGCTGGGTGCTTGCGACGCGCTCCCTTCTCGACGCGGGAGCGAGTCTGGCACTGGGGACGGACTACCCGGCTTCGGACTCCGGAGATCCGTTGTTGAACTTCTTCTGCGCCGTTACGCGGCGCGCCGCGGATGGGACTCCGCCCGCGGGTTTCCATCCCGAGGAGAGACTTCCGGCCGAGACCGCCCTCCGCCTCCTGACCGAAGGGCCCGCGTTCGCCGCGTTCCAGGAAGAAGAACTGGGGCGGCTTTCGCCGGGACGGTACGCCGATCTGACGGTCCTCTCCGAAAACCCCCTGACCCTCCCCCCGGAAAAACTTACCGAGCTTCGGGTGCGAATGACGGTGGTGGGGGGGCGGGTGGTCTTCAGAGAATAGACAGCTCGCTCCGCCGCGCGGCTTACACCCCTCGTAAAACCTTACGACCGAGGTAACGAGAATCCATCTCGCGCGTAAGAGGCGCGCCGGATCGTCTCGAAAGAAGCGCGAGCGATGACCTCGAGTGCGGGCATAGAGATTGCAATTCCCGCCGCGAATCTCGTTTCTTCAACGACCGGCTGCACGCCGGAATAGGAGGTTTCATGAGGAAGGTCAATCTTTCGTTTCTGATGTTCGCCGTCGTTCTCGGCCTCGCGGTCGTCCCCGCCAGCAGCGACAATGGAAAGCGGCGGAAGTTCGAAGCGGAGCTCAAGGGGATCAACGAGGTCGGTACCGGCATCGGGGCGGTCTCGACCGTCGCCAGCGGCTCGTTCCGCGCAACCGTGAGTGAGGACGGGACGACGATTTCCTACCGGCTCCGATACTCCAATCTCGAGGGCGACATCACCCAATCCCATATCCACGTGGGTCAGTTCCACACCGCCGGCGGCATCTCCGTCTGGCTGTGCAAGACCGACGCCTTGCCGGGTCCGACGCCGGACCTGACGCCGCTTTGTCCTGGTGCTCGCTCGGGCGAGGTCGAAGGGACTCTGACCGAGGCGAACGTCATCGGGCCGGTGGGTCAGGGCCTCGACCCGCTCGAAGCGGGTCGGTTCACGGAGCTCGTTCGACTCATTCGCTCGGGCGTGACCTATGCCAACGTGCACAGCGTCAAGTTCCCGGGAGGAGAGGTCCGAGGCCAGATTCGCGAGGATTGAGGCCGTCGCGCGGTCCCGGCGGGGGTGCTCGGCATCCCCGCCGCTTCGCTACGAGCGAAACCGCTCCGCCGCCCACCACAGTCCGAGTCCCAGCGAGATCCAGACCGCGAGGCCGAGATACTGGGGCCAGCTCATGTGGCCGGGGACGAAGGGGAAGAGCTTCATCAGCACCAGCAGGAGCGCGACCAGCGCGCCGATCCAGGCCATCGCGAGCGTCGAGCGGCCCGGCGGCCGCGAAGGGCTCCAGGCGACTCCCTTCAGAAAGCACACACAGGCCGAGAGCCACCCCACGGCGATGGCGAGCGAGCCGAGCTCGCTCAACGGCACGAGGAGCGCGTCTCCGAGAAACGTCGCGATCACCGTGACGAGGCCGACGAACGCAATCGCCAGGTGCGGAGTCTGGAAGCGCGGGTGGACGCCCGCGAGGCTCGCGTGCACCAGCCCTCGCTTTCCCATTCCATAGACCATCCGCGTCGCGGCGATGAAGCAGCCGTTGAAGACCTTGAAGAGCGAGATGACCGCTCCGAGAAGGATGAAGTCTCCGATGGTGCGGGAACCGAAAGCGCGCTCGAAGGCGACGGCGGTGCCGAAGGGAATCGCGGTGAGCTCGGTCCAGGGGTGGACCATCGGCACCACCAGCAGGATCGTAGCGTAAAAGAAGCCTCCCACGCCGATCGCGAGGAGGATGGCGTTGCGGAACCCGGTCGGCTGAAAGTCCGCGTGAGCCTCCTCGGAGGATTTCGCGACCGCCTCGAAGCCGGTCATGAAGTAGGGGACGATCTGGAGGATGAGAAGAACCGAAATCAGAGCGCCGGAGGCCCCTTCATGGCTGAAGAGCGGGGTCAGATTGGAAACTTGGCCGCGAAGAAGTCCGAGGGCGGAGAAGACGACGAACACCGCGAGAAGTCCGAAGGTGCAGACGTTCTGGAAAGTCGCCGAGGAGCGGATTCCGCGATAGTTCAAGTAACAAATGAACGCCGTCACCGCGAGGCCCAGGAGGAGCCGGTAGAGGAAGACCGGCTGGCCGCCGAAACGGTAGAGCTCGACCGAGTCGAGGACGGGAGCGACCCGGGCGAGGAGCTTCCCGATGGCGACCGCCTCCCAGGGGCAGACGACGAGGTACGCCAGCACCACGAACCAGCCCGTCAGAAAACTCACGGCGCGGGGAAAAACGATCTCGGTGTAGGCGACCTCGCCGCCCGCGTCGGGAAGGCCCGCGACCAGCCTGCCGTAGGTGAGGCCTATCGGGACCAGCAGAAGCGATCCGAAGAGGAATCCGAGGATTCCTCCGAGCGGTCCGCCGCGGGTGAGCCAGTCGTCGATGATGATGAGCCAGCCCGCTCCCACCATGCTTCCGAACGCGAGAGTAAAGTACTCGAGGGTGCGGAGCTTCCGCGCCAGGCCTACCGCCGGGATGTATTCTTGGGCCAACGGGTCGAGAAACTACCATATGACTGCCGCGAGAATCTTCCTCCTCTCACCGGCGAGTCTCCGCGGAAAGAGGGCGGAGTACCTGCTGGACGGGCGGGGCGGCTCCGACCTCGCCCGTCGACTCCGCTCTTCCGAGGGCGCGAGTCTCGGAGAGCTCTTCGTGTTCATCAGCAGCCTCTACTTTCGTGGGAAGCTCGCCTATGCCCGGGCGTTCGCCGATCCACCCTCGGGCCTTCCCGGGGCTCTGGTGATCACCCCGGGGCTCGGCTTGAAGCGTCCGGAAGAAAGAGTGACTCTCGACGGGCTCCGGCGCATCGCCGAGGTTCCCATCGATGCCGACGACCCGCGCTACCGCGGGCCTCTCGAGCGAGACGCGATTGCGCTCGGCGAGAGAGCGGGGCCCGCCCCTGCCGTGGTTCTTCTCGGGAGCGTCGCCACGCCGAAATACGCCGGGGTTCTCCTTCCGGTCTTCGGCTCCCGCCTGCGATTCCCGTCGGCGTTCGTGGGCCGGGGCGACATGAGCCGCGGCGGTCTCCTGCTCCGGAGCGCCGAAGAGCGTAACGAGCTCGAGTACGCCATTCTCCTGGACGCCGTGCGCCATGGCCCGCGCCCGCCGCGGCTCCCGAAGAAGACCCGCGTACCGTGACAGCCCAACGAGCGATGAAGACCCTCGCGGGATCGCTGGGCGGCCTCGGAATCCTCGCTCTCATCGCCCTGGGGCCGTCTCTTCTCGGCGACAACTTTCGCCCCGTAGTCGGAGGCCGCGTCTATCGGAGCGGGCAGCTCTCTCCAGAGGAGCTCGAGGCGCAGATCCAGCGCCACGGGATCGAGTCCATCGTGAACCTGAGGGGAGAGAAAGAGGATCGCGAATGGTATCGACGGGAGCTCGAGGTAGCCGAGCGGCACGGCGTCGAGCTCCGCAGCCTCGATCTGGTTCCCGAAAGGCTTCCCTCGCGGCCCGACGTCGTCTCGCTCATCGATGACCTCGAGAGCCTACCGCCGCCGATCCTCATCCACTGCAGCGCCGGCGCCGACCGCACCGGGTTCGCGAGCGTCGTCGCGCGCATGGCCCTCGGCGGAGACTCGTACGAAGAAGCGCGATCCGAATTGAGCTTCTGGTACGGGCACCTCCCCTTCGGGCCCGCATCCGAGATCGGGCGCATCTTCGAGCGGTACGACGAATACCGCCGGGGCTCGGATGCCGGCTCCGACTGGGAGCATTTCGAGCACTGGGCGCGCGAGCTCTACGTGCCCTACGGATACAAGGCGTCGATCGAGGCGGCGGGGCTTCCGGCGGGCGCCGCTCCCGGAGAGCGAATGGACGTTCGGGTGCGGGTTACGAACGAGAGTCCCGAGGAGTGGATCCTCACTCGCGACGAGAGGCGCGGGGTCAAGCTCGGGGTGAAGCTCCTCGAGCGTGGAGCCGCGAGCTGGCTCGACTACGATCGCCACGGCCACATGGACCGCACCGTCCGCCCGGGGGAGACGCTCGAGATCGAGGTCGCGATCTGGGCGCCCGAGGAGCCGGGCGAGTATGATGTCAAGCTCGATATGGTCGACGAGCACATAACCTGGTTCGAGGATCAAGGCTCGGAGCCCCTGGTGCGGCGGCTCACGGTAGGGAGGTAGAAACATGCGTCTCAGTCGACGTGAGTTCGTCGGTGCCGTTCCCAGCGCCGCCCTGCTCGCCCGTTTGCAGTCGGTCGAGCCAGCGGCCGACGATCCCCTGGGCGTTCGGAAGGATTTCCCCGTCCTTCGCGACGAGACGTTTCTCAACACCGCCTATATCGGCCTCATCCCTCAGGCCGTCGTCGACGCCGGACACGACTGGCTGGACTCGCGGGCGCGCCGGACCTACCCCGTCCAGCACATGCTCGAAAAGACGGACGAAACTCGAAGGCTCATCTCGCGCCTCATCGGTGCCGGGGACGACGAGATCGGATTCCTGTACGCCACCTCCGAAGGCGAGAACGTCATCGTGAACTCTCTCGCCTTTCAGCCCGGCGACAACGTCGTCGTCAACGACCTCGTGTACCCGAGCACCCCCGTGATCCTTCGCCGCCTTGAGGAAGAGAGAGGGGTCGAGCTTCGCATGGCGAAGCACCGGAACGGGGCAACGACGGTAGAGGACTTCGCGAGGCTGGTCGACGATCGTACGCGGCTGATCTCCGTCGCGCTGGTCTCGAATCTCAGCGGCTATCGCCACGACATGAAGGGCCTGGCCGAGCTCGCTCACGCCCACGGGGCCTACCTCTACGCCGACGCGGTGCAGGCCGTCGGCATGGGACCTCTGGACGTCAAGGCCCTCGATATCGATTTCCTCACCACCGGCTCCTACAAGTGGCTGGGAGCGGGCTTCGGAGTCGCCTCGTTCTACGTCCGGCGCGAGCTCCTGGAGCGCATCCATCCGGCGAACGTGGGCTGGCAGGTGGAAAAGCGCCTCGAGGGCTACCAGTACCAGCACCACCGCACGGCGAAGAAGTTCGAGTACGCGAGCCTCGCTTTCGGAGAGATCTATCAGCTCGCCGCCGCTTTGAAGTACCTGGAGAGCGTCGGCATCGATCGAATCGAGGCGCAGTCGCTCTCGCTGGTCGAGCGTTTGCGGAAGGGCCTGGTCGCGCATGGCTTTCGCATCCTTACGCCTTCGGGCACGCGCTCTTCGATCGTGAGCTTCTACATCCGGGAAGAAGCGGCCGCCGCGGAGAAGATCCTCGAACAAGCGAAGGTCAAGGTGAGCCTGCAGAACGGCGACCGCACCGAGGCCTACGGAGGGACCGGCCCGGTGACCCGGGTCCGCGTTTCGCTCTCGTTCTTCAACAACACCGGCGACGTGGACCGTTTCCTCGACCTGTCCGAAAAACTCGGTGCGAGCTAGCTTCAGAATCGAAGGCGACCCAGAAGAGTGACGGTCCGGGCTGGCTGGACGTACGTCGGGTCGCGGAAGTCTGCGCCGCTCCGGACGTTCTCCCCCGTTTGCAGCGTCTGGTTGAAGAGATTGAAGGCGTCGAGCCCGAGCGTGAGGCGGGTCCGGCCGAGAGGGAACTCGCGCTCGAGCCTCACGTCCACCGTCATGTTGAAGGCGTAGCGGAGCCTTCCCCGGGGGTAGGCTTGCACGATGGTGAAACCCTGGCCGAGGTCGGGGAAGAAGATCTGGCGAGCGAACGGCAGGCCGTCCCAGTAGCGGATCGCGGTTCCGATATCGATGCCGAGCGGCCCCCGCGCGGTGAGAGCGAGCTTTGCCGTGAACGCGCGATCGAAGTAGAGCCTTCCCTCGGCGTTCGTAAGGGTGTTCGGGTCGTCGAAGAGATCGCCCATGATTCCCGTGTCGTTCTCCTCCGGCTCGTTTCCGACGTTTCCCGATCCGACGTCTCGATACGCCCTGCCCGAGAGCCGCCAGGAGATCCGGCCGCGGTCGAAGCCGAGAAGGAGATCGACCCCCTGAGCGAAGCTCTCGAGGCCCGGAGGCTGCGTGAGGCGAAAGAGGTCCTCGCCGAGCTGGCGCCTCTGGTCGTAGATCGGGATTTCGCGATCGTCCTCCGTCCCCAGGTCGCCGTCGATGCCGACGTCGTGGAACAGGAAGCTGTCGTAGCTCGAAGGCGCGATCCCGACGTTCACCGTCTGGAGGAGACGCTTCTCCGAGCGCTGGTAGCCGGAGAATCGAAGAAACCCATTCCCGAAGTGCTTCTCGATCCCGACGGTGAGCTCGTGAGTATAGGGCCGCGGGAGGTCCTCTTCGATCGTCGTGGCGCCGGCGCCACCGCGGCGGAGAGGCTCTCCCACCTCACCGTCCGCAACCCGGAGATCGCCGTTCGCGTCGTGCCAGCGGCGCCACGACCAGGACAGGCCCTGCTCGACTCCCTGGAGCCGCGTCGTCAGTACGTGTGGGTAGCGGCCGAGCGAAAAATGGATCTCGCTCGAAGGCGTGAGCGCGTACCCGAGGGCGACGGTTCCCGAAAGGCTGGCCCATCGAACGGGTCCCGAGCGGCTCAGGTCGACCCGGACACCGGGAGAGACGCGCAGCGGACCGGCGAAGAAGGCGTCCTGGAGATGGAGCCCGAGCCGTGTGGTGGACGACGCCCGCTCTCCGCTTCCCGAGTACGACGCGACCGCGTGGCCCGCGCCGTCGACCGTCAGGCGCTCGATCGATCCCGGGACCCTCTCACGCCCCGACTCGGCCGCGCGAGAAATCTCCACCCCTCCTCGCAGCAGGTGTCGCGCGTAAAGAAAGTCTCGGAGCACGAGCGCGGTCCATCGTGTGCGGGTGCGATCCATGACCCGGAGAGGGGCGTCGAATATCTCCCCGGTCGCGAGATCCCGACGAGGAGTACCTCCCTCGGAGAAGCTCGAGTCGAGCTTCCCTCGGGCGACTCCGAGCCGGAACAGGAAGCCGCCCGCGTCGAGACCGGCCTGCGCCACCTGGAACGTCTCCCTCGCCGGAACCGCCGTTATCGGCTCGGCGAGCGGACGGGCGCCGTACGTCGGGCGGTCGACGAGCTGCGCGATCCCGAGAAGAGACCAGCGCTCTCGGCTCAGCTTCCCCGCCCCGCCGAGAAGGCTCATCTTCTCCTCGGCGTCGAACCTCGGAAGCCGCGCGCCGAGGTCGAATCCCTGGATCGCTCCGTAGAGGCCCCGGCCTCCCATCTCGAGCCGGGCACTGGGGAAGCGCAGAACCTCCCGAGGCTCGACTCCCAGAGTGACGAGCTCATCGCTGAGGTTTTCCGACTGCAGGGCGCTTCCCGTGTACCGCAGGGAGAGAGAGCCTTCGTATGAAGACGGAGGGGATCGGGTCACAAGATTCAGCTCGGCGCCCGGACCCGCGACCTCCGGCGGGTTTCCGCTGGTGACGAGGGAGATCTCGTCGAAGAAGGCCGCGTCGGGGAAGAGGAGCGACGAGCCTCCGGCCGGGTCGGTGACGTCGAGGCCGTCGACGAGGACCCGGTTCTGTGTCCAGGAGCTCCCGCGGACGCTCCAGAGCGGGTCGGTCGCGCTCTCGACTCCGGCGACGTCGATGCAATCGGTGATCGCGAAAGGCTCGAGGGTCTCGAGGACGGTGCTCACCGTTCCCGATTGCGGAAGCCGGGCGAGGCTCTCGCCCGGGAGAGTCGTGCGACCGAATCGACCGGCGTGGACTCGCGGAGCCTCGAGAATCGAGGACCAGCATCTCCGTCTCGGCGGCGAGAACGAGGTCCCACTCCAGGGAGGCGGCCTTCAACCGGTAGATCCGGGGGGAACGCCCGTGAACCGCGCGGCTCCGTCGCTCGCCGTCTCTCGTTCGAAGAAGATGTTGGAGCTCTCGAGCGTCACCCGGAGTCCCGCGACCGGCTCTCCCTCGCGCACGAACCGAAGACCGAGGGTACCGGGAAGGGACGCCGAAAGCGGGAAGAGCAGAGAGAGGGCGAAGCAGACGCTCATCGTGGACGCATCATAACGAGCCGAGCGGTTACAATGGCCCGGGGCAGGAGGAGTGTCTGTGAGGGCGATAACTCTGGCGGCCGCCGTACTCGCGGCGGCCCAGGCCGCGTCGGATCTCGCCGAGCGGCATCGGAAGTGGCTCGAGGAGGAAGTCCCCTACATCATTGTCGAGCGCGAGCGCGATGCTTTCCTCGACCTTCAATCCGCGGAGGAGCGGGACGCCTTCATCGAGGCTTTCTGGAGGAGGCGAGATCCCGACCCGCTCACGGAAGTGAACGAATTCCGGGAGGAGCACTATCGCCGCATCGAGCACGCGAACCGGGTGCTCGGCCGTGAGACACCCATCCCCGGATGGATGACCGATCGCGGGAAGATGTACATCATTCTCGGTGAGCCCCGCGACCGGGAGAGCTTCCTCGGGGCGCCCGGCCTCTACCCCTCCGAGATCTGGTTCTACGAGGCGGCGCCGGAAAAGGGACTTTCCTCGCCCTTCTATCTTCTGTTCTTCCAGCAGGGCTTCGCCGGGGAGTTCCGTCTCTACAGCCCGCGGATCCACGGTCCCGAGAAGCTCATTCCCGCTGTGCAGTTCGGGGAGAACTCGCGGATGGAAGCCTACCGGCTTCTCCAGAACATCTCGGCCGACCTCGCCCACGCGTCGATTACCTTCCGGGCCGACGAGGGGGCCATCCCCGGCTTGATTCAGGAATCGGTCTCGACCGACATTCTTCTCGCCGAGATTTATCGCTCCCCGTTCCGCGCGGTCGACGCCCGCTACGTCGACGCGATTGCCCGCAATCGGGGCCTCGTCGAGACCGACTACCTTTTCAATTACGTCCCGAGCCGCGCTTCCGTCGACGTCCTTCCGGGGCCGCCGGGTCTCGAGGAGGCGAGCTTCGTTCACTGGGGAATCGAGATCGAGCCCCAGGATCTGACCCTGGTCTTCGACAAGGACAGAAGGGTCTATTACACGAGCCTTGAGATTCAAGGCGAGGTCGTGACTGCCGAGGCAGCGCTCCCGGTCCTCTCGTTCTCCCGCGAGGAGTTCCTCGAGCTCACCCCGAGTCAGCTCGAAGGAGTGCAAGCGCGACCCTTCGCCTACCGAAGCATGTTTCCAGTTCTTCCGGGCGAGTTCCGCTTCCGCGTCGTCCTGAAGAACCGGGCTCAGAACGAGTACACCGTGCTCGAGTCTCCCATTTCGGTTCCCGCGCGAGCGCCGGGAGAGGTGTTTCTCGGCTCTCCGGTTCTCCTCTACGGCTCGGAGCGGACGGAGGAGGCGGCCCAGTACCGGCCCTACCACTTCGGCTCCGAGCGGCTCGACCCGAACACCAAGAAGGTCTATGCGATCGGTCAATCGCTTCTCGCGCTCGTTCCCGCGACGGGCGCCGGGCGCGAAGATCGGATCACCCTCGCTCTCTTCGATCGGGAGACGTCGAAACCGCTCGGTGAGGAGGCGGGAGCCGCAATCGGCGACCGCGGCCGGGAGCCGATTCTCGTGTCGATCCCGCTCGCGGGGCTCGGCGGCGGCCGCTACCGGCTCGACGTCGCTCTCGAGGATAGGGACGGCGGGGTCCTGGGCAAAGCCTCGGCCGATTTCGACGTCAGTCCGCGGTCGGCCATCGAAAGGCCGTGGTCCCTACGCTACCAGTCTATCGACCCCACGATTCCCGGGGTCGTCGAGACCGCTCTCGCCGAGCAGTACCTGAGGCTCGAAGATCGGGCGCGAGCCCGTGCTCTCTACGAGCGGGCGCTTCGGAAGAACGGTGAGCTCGCGGCCCCGAGGCTCGTACTGGCCCGGTACTTCCTCGACGAGAAGAATCCTTCCAAGGCCGTCGAGATGCTGGCTCCCCTGGCCGAGAGCCGCCCGGAGGACGCGGAGATCCGCCGCACTCTGGGCGACGCGTACTACCAGTCGGGGAGTCCGGCGCTCGCTATTCCGCAATTCGAGAAAGCGCTCTCGATCGCGGGGCCCGATGTGGTCCTTCTCAACGCCCTCGGCGCCTGCCATGCGGCCGCGGGGGATACGTCCCGCGCTATCCAGTACCTCGAGCAGTCGCTCCAGAAATCACCGGACCAGCCGTCCGTCCGAGAGCTTCTCGAGAGACTTCAATCCCGGTCCGATCCCAATCGTTGAATCCGCGGTTCAAGTTTCCGGATTTATTGGGACGGCGGAACCCGTGGAACGAGATTTCTTATTGATTACAATAGACTTACAGGTGACATCCAGGCGCGGCGCCATGGCACGTCGGTTGCAACCGAATCGAGAGGATTCAACTATGGAGGGCTGAGCGTCGAGCTCTCTGTTTCCCTTTCTCATCCGTGATCCACAAAGGGGTCGACGCGAAGCTCTTCGAACCGCATCTATCGCCACCAAGGGCGCTCGGATGCAAAGGGAGGTACGTTGCATGCACGTTAGAAGTGCATTGATTCTGGTCCTGGCCCTTTCCTTGGCCGGGGCGGCACGTCGCTCAGGACGGCAGTTTGCGAGGCTACATTACCGACGACACGGGTGCCGCACTCCCCGGAGTGACCGTAACCGCCGCGAGCGAAGTGATCATCGGCGGCGTCCGCACTGCGGTGACGGATTCCACGGGCTACTACCGTCTCATCAATCTACCTCCCGGGGAATACTCGATTACCGCCGAGCTCCCCAGCTTCGCCTCCTATCGCCGAGAGGGCATCCTGGTCCGGGCAGGCGCCACTTTCAGCGTAGACATCCAGATGCAGCTCTCGAGCGTTCAAGAGACCATCACCGTCACCGCGGAAACACCGATGCTCGAGATCGCCAAGCCGTCGAACGTGCTCAATATCGACGGCGAGTTCATGAAGGACATGCCTCTCCAATCCCGCCGGAACTGGAGCGATTTCCTCGAGCTCACACCCGGCGTCAATGCTCGTCCTTTCGACGACGGGAGCGGCCGGATGGTTTACTTCGGGCATGCGACCGAGCACTTCGCCCACGTTTCCCAGCTCGACGGCATGACGTTCGGCGGGTACCAGGACTTCCAGCTCACCTACATGGGGCTACCGACCGACGCGGTCGAGGATACCCAGGTAAAAACCGGTGGAATCGACGCCTCGAGCCCGACGGCGACGGGGCTGGTGATCAACATCGTCACCAAGAGCGGCGGCAACAACTTCAGCGGTTCCGCCGTCTACAGCATGCAACCGGAATCCTGGAACGGAGACAACACCGGGGGGGCCGGAACCCCGACGAAATCCATCGTGAACCAGCTCGACTTTACTTTCGGCGGCCCCATCCAGCAGGACAAGGTCTGGTTCTTCGGCGCCCTGCGCTACGCGGATCTCGAGGCGGGAATCAGCCGCACGCCCAAGAACGCCGCAGGACCTCGAGGCGTTCTTCCCCGGGTTCGAGTTCTTCAACAACGTCACCCAGAGCACCCAACCGTACGTGAAAGTGACGGCCCAGCTCAACCCGAATCACCAGCTGAGCGGGAGCTACCAGAACGATCGCGCGTTCGCCACGGGCGACCGCGAGTACCACTACACCCAGAACTCGACCATTTACTCCACGGGAGGATCCCTGTACAGCGGAAAGCTGAATTCCGTGTGGGGTCAGAATCTCACCTCGCAGATCACGGTGGGCTACAACAACAAGGGAAGCTCCGACGCCTCGACCTACGAGGGCCGCGAGCTCGTTGGACCCGAAGTCCGAATCCACCAGAACGCCTTTCCCTCCGCGGGTCGGGTCGTGGGCAGCGGCCGTCTCATTTCCGGCGGGGGCCGCGAGGGTGGCAACGATTCGTACCTGCCCTCCTCGCTCGCCATGGTGCGCGCCGACTTCACCTACTACAAAGATGCCTGGGCCGGCTCCCACGAGTTCCAGGCGGGATTCTTCGGCGCCCCCCGGAATACCTACGACCAGATCACGAACTTCATCAACGACGGCTTCATCCTGGAAGAAGCCCGGCAGATCGACCCCAACGATCCCTCCGCCGGAACCGTCCCCTTCCACCGGCAGTATCGGGATCCCACCAACCTCCAGACGCGGGAAGCTCGGGAGCGGGACTACGCGCTCTACCTGCAGGATTCCTGGAAACCCCATCAGCGCCTGACGTCTGAACCTCGGGCTCCGGGCCGACTTCGTCAAGCGGCACGACAACATCTTCGACATCGACCGGATGAACGACACCGCGATTGCGCCCCGCGTCGGGTTCTCGTACCTGGTCACCAAGGACGCGCGCAACGTCATCCGGGGCAGCTACGTCCGTCTGTACGAGCAGGTAATGGGACGCGATGCGGTCACCATCTTCGGCAACACGGCGCGGACGACGAGATCGACGAGTACGATGCTCAGGGCGACGGGATCTTCGAGACTCGAATCGTGAATCCGGCGGTCAGCGCGTCGCTCGGCGGGTACGAGTTCGACCCCAGCCTCCGTCAGCCCTACGTGGACGAGTTCATCCTCGGATTCCGCAAGCAGTTCCAGGGGGAAATGGCCGTGGACGTCGCGGTCATCAACCGTGTGTACCAGGAAACGTACGCCCGGATCGACGTGAACGGCATCTATCCCGATGGGCCGGGACAGCCCTTCATCGGATTCGGCCGCATCGACCCCACGCGCGGCATCCTCTACCAGCAGACGAACAACACCTGGTCCACTCTGGACTACACCGCGCTCGAGATCACGGCGACCAAGAACCTCCGGAACAACTTCCAGTTCATGGCGGGGATCAACAAGCAGTGGCAGAGCATCCAGGGCGACTGGAACCCGACGGATCCCGCGCGGTTCATCCAGCCGGATACGTTCGCGAACAACCACGGTCTCTACATGCCGCGAGGGAACAACGAGGACAACAGTCTTCCAGCTCCGGGCGGCACGACCCTGACCTATGGTCCGACCTGGCTCGACTTCTCGGTACGGCTCGGCGGGACCTACTTCGCGCCCAAGGGGTTCGTCGTAGGCGTGAGCTATAGCCTGGTGGCGGGCCCCTGGTCCGGCCCGGTAGTCACGCGCCTGGCGGCGACCGACCCCGACGTCACCCGGTTCGGACCGGCCACTGTCCCCGTGGCGGGCGGCCGAACGCAGCCCAATCCGCTGAACACCACCATCCGCAACGCCTATGCGAATCGCGGCGAAGGACAGGTCCGGTTGCCTGCCGTAGGGACACTGGGAGTCAAGATCGGAAAGAAGATCAACCTGGGCGGGACGAAAGAAGCCGAGATCAGCGCGAACCTCATGAACCTCCTCAACGCCGACGGCTACTGGCAGTACAACTACAACGGCGCGAGCGAGCTGTTCAACCCGAACTACCTGCAGCCGCGGAATCAGCAGTATCCGCGGTCTCTGCAGATGCTGTTCGCGTTCCGGTTCTAGCCATCGATTAGAGCTCGTCGAGGGGCCGCCGCGCACAAGGCGCGGCGGCCCTTTTGTTGGTGCGCTGGCCGGCACGAGGATTCGGTCGGCTTTCCGGCCAGCCGTCTTCCGCGGTTTGCATCGGCGCGCGAGTCTGAGTAGTCTCCCCGCTCATGTTGGAAGTCTTTACCCAACCCGAAACCTGGATCAGTCTGCTTACTCTCACCGCACTCGAGATCGTTCTCGGGATCGACAACGTCATCTTCATCACCATCCTCGCGGGGAAGCTCCCGCCCGGAGAGAGGAAGAAGGCGATCCGCCTGGGCCTGGGGGGAGCGCTACTCAGCCGTCTCGCGCTCCTCGCCGCCATCAGCTGGGTTACGAAGCTCACGACGCCTCTGTTCACTGTCCTCGGCTTCGAGGTGAGCGGCCGGGATCTGGTCCTCATCCTCGGAGGCCTGTTCCTGATGGCCAAGGCGACGTTCGAGATCTACGACAAGGTCGAGGCGGCGCATCCGATCGTCAGAGACGTCAAAGCGGGAGCGAGCGGTCAGCTCGCCTCGATCGTCGGACAGATCATGCTCCTCGACATCGTCTTCTCCCTGGACTCGGTCATCACCGCCGTGGGAATGGTGCAGCACGTCGAGATCATGGTGCTCGCGGTCATCATCGCCATCGTCGTCATGCTGGCCTTCGCCGCGTCCATCGGAGAGTTCGTGGAGAAGCACCCCAGCATCAAGATCCTGGCGCTCGCGTTCCTGGTCATGATCGGAGTCCTCCTGGTGGCCGAGGGCACGGGGCAGCACTTCAACCGGGGCTACGTGTACTTCGCGATGGCGTTCAGCCTCGGCATCGAGCTCATCAACATGAGATACCGCGCCCGCGGTCAGAAGCTCGCGGCCTGAGGCCGTTCAGGGAAGCTGGATCTTCTCCACCAGGGCCGCGACCGGCGACTCTCCGGCGAGCGCTGCCGTGAAGCGCAGGCAAAACGCGTTCTCTCCCGGGACCAGGCTTTCCTCGGGGACCAGGAACGCAATCTCCTGCCATTCGACTCCGAGAGGGCCCGAGCCTACGACGTGATCGTTGACCGCCATCGCCAGCGTTTGATTCGCGAGGCCGTCGGGAGCTCGGGCGGTGACGGACACCCGCAGGGGGAAGAGCGCGTTCAGCGGAACGACGACGCAGGCCTCGGGGTGGAGGGCCCGCCGATAGGTGGGCCGGGCCGTGCGGCGGCTGCCGGTGTGCCATCCGCGCAGGAGAAATCGTTCGTCCGCCGACCGAAGGAGGATGGTCCCGCTGGGGTTGAGCCCGCCGTAGAAGTACTCCGCGGAAAAACCCTTGTACGCGAGGGCCCGGCCCTCGACGCCTGCGACCGCGCCGAGGGCGTCCTCGGATTTCTCCCGCAGCAGCCGGGCCTGGTCCCGTGCCAGCCGGTCGAGAGGCGCCGCGTCGGGAAACTTTCTCGCGCGGAAGTGCGACACGAAGCCGAGGTTCCAGAGGACCAGAGCTCCGATGGCCGCCGCGGGAGCGATGAGCGGCCATCGCCTGAGAGCTCTTGCCGAGAGGTCGAGAAGGAAGGCGAGCCCGACCGCCATCAGCGGCACGACCTCGCTGTATCGCCTCGCGCCGAACGCGTCTCCCGCGGCCCAGTCGAAATCAGGCACGCTTCCGTTGACCCAGGTAGTGAGAGCAACGATCAGAAGACCGCCGCCGTGAAGCAGGGGGGATTGCCGGAGGCCGGAGACGAGCCCGACAAATCCGGCCAGCATCAGTGGAGTCCAGTTGAAGAACCCGTGGTCGGCGGAGATGAGGGTATCGAGCCAGTGCGGCGAGGCCAGGTCGAGGAATCCCCGCCCCTGGGGGAGCAGCAGGGCCCGGCCGAAGAGGACCTGCCAGGCGATGAGCTGGGGGGCGAAGGCGAGAGCCGCGGCGGCCACTGAGGAGAGCGCCCAACGCCATCGAATTCGCTTCTCGGCCAACGCTTCGAGAACGAGCAGGGCGAGGAGGACCCCGTAGACCGCCGCCTGCCATCGGCAGGCGGCGAGGAGGCCGAGCGCTCCGCCGAGGAGCGTCCACCGGCCGAGGGACGGTTCGCGGCGCGCTCGGTCCCACGCCCAGAGAAACGAGGCGGCCAGCCCGGAGGCGACCCCATGAGACATCGCGGGTACGTAGAACGTGTAGTAGAGGACGGGGGACGCGAGGAAGCATCCGGAGACGGCGAAGGCGGCGATGGCGCGTCCTCGAATTCGGGCGAGAGTGGAGAAGAGCAGCGAGTAGCCTAGAACCACGACGCTCACGGTTCCGAGCGCCGTCGCTCGCCGGTAGGGAAGGCTGAACCCGTCCGTCTCGTAGAGACCGCGGCCGAAGACGGATTCGAGAGAGGCGTAGACGTGGGCCGCCAGATAGAACGGGCTCCAGACGACCGCCGGCCCCGCGGAGAAGACGCTGATTCTGCGCTCGGGCAGCGGCCGGTTCTCGCCGTGGAGCTCCCGCAGGTCGTTGCGAAAATCGAGATCGCGATCGAAGCTCGCCGAGCGCAGGTAGGCGAAGTACGAGAACGAGTCGCCGCGGAACTCGATCAGGATTCCCGCGGCTGCGCTCCAGGCGACGGAGAGAGCCGAGGCGAAGGCGTAGACCCGCGCGTCCTTTCTTCGAAGGATCCGGAGGCCGAGGGCCGCGAGGACGAGAAGGGGGCCGAGGACGCTTCCCAAGGGGCGGAGGGGGTCGAGAACCGAGACCGCGGCGGACAGGATGCCGACAGAAGCGAGGAATGGAGGCAAGGCTTCGCGAATCTTCATGGCCGCCTCCCTGCTTCCCTACTTCCCCTCCTGGGGGGCGCTAGCGCCGGGAGAGCTTCTCGTTCAGCTTCTTCACATAGACCTCGTAGTCGGCGCGATCGAAGGACCGCTTCGTGAGGAGATTCAGCTTCAGTACGAGATCGTTGATTCTCTTCGAGAGCTTCCGCCTCTCGCCGTCGTCGTCGACGGTCGAGAGAAGCTCCGTCAGGCTCAGGATCTCTTTCCGGAGCTCCATCTCCGGCGGTAGAAACCCCGCGTCGTTGAGAATCTTGTACGCGAGCCGGAGGTCCTCGGGAACCGAGCCGTTCGATTCCGGCGGCAGCGGCTTTCCCGCGAGGGGGAGATCGTCGAACTCTCCCCGCTCCATGGCCTCCCGTATCCTCTCTTCGGCGAGGCGCTCCAGCCAGTCCATGCGCGCTCTACAGCTCTTCGAGGAACTCGGAGACCCGCGAGAGGCCGGCTTCGAGCTTCTTCGCGTCGTAGCCGTAGCCGATGCGCACGTAGGAGTCGCGCTCGAAGTGGTCTCCGGGAACGATGAGAACGCTCTTCTCGTCGCGGATCCGCTCGAAGAGCCTGGTGGAATTGATGGGCCAGTCGTAGCGGATGAAGGCGATCGCTCCCGCCTTCGGTGGGACCCAGGAGAGGTGGTCCGAATGCCGCGCGATGAATGCCGCGAGGATGGGAAACTGCTCGTTGAGGATTCTTCTCGTACGCTCGAGGATGCGGTGCCGCCGTCCCGGCTCGAGCGCCACGGACGCGAGGCGGTCGGACAGAGTAGTCGCGGAGATCGTGGTGTAGTCCTTGAACGACCAGAGCTTCGCCGCGGCATCGCGGTCGGACACCATCCACCCGATGCGGAGGCCGGGAAGGCCGTAGGCTTTCGAGAGTCCCGAGTTCACCACCAGTCGGTCGTACCAGCCGTAGAACGTCGGCGAGACGTCCCCTTGAAGCTCCGCGCCGAGATAGACCTCATCGGCGAGGATCCAGGCGCCGACCCTCCCGGCTACCTTCGCGATCTCGCGCATCGTGTCCTCGCTCATCGAAGCCCCCGTGGGGTTGTTGGGGTTGCAGAGGGCAATGAGCTTCGTCTTGCCGGTCACGAGCTTCCTGAGGTCGTCGAGGTCCGGGGCCCAGGAGAGCTCTTCGCGCAAGTCGAGGGATTTCACCGTCGCTCCGAGAGAGCGGGCGAGCCCCCAGACCTGCATGTAGTTCGGCATCATCACCACGGCCTCGTCTCCCGCCTCGAGGAGGCTCAGAACCGCGATGTAGTTGGCTTCCGCGGCCCCGGTGGTGACGACGACGTTCTCGGGATCCGCGCCGGCGTAGAGATCGGTGATGCGCTCGCGGAGCTCATCGGAGCCCCGGGTGGGGGGGTAGCTCAGGCGGATGTCGAGTATGTCCCGGCCCTCGAGGAGCTCGCCGAGGGTGAGCGGGGTGACTCCGCTCTCCGACAGGTTGATCTCGACCTTGTGCTCCCAGATCGACTGGGTGCGCTCCATGACGAAAGTTTCGTACTTCATGACGTGGGTCGGAGAAACGGTCTCAGGAATCGGCGCCGAAGCGGCCGGCCAGGGCTTCGATCACCTTCTCCAGCTTGACCTGGGTGTCCTCGTCGAGCGAACGAAAGACGAGCCCATAGTGATCGTTCTCGTTCTGCGGAGATACCGCGTGCCAGCGGATGGAGGCCTCCAGGCTGAGGGACTCTCCGAGCTCCTCGAAGTCGAAGATCAGCTGGACGCGGCTGATGCCGAAGTCGTTCGAAGCCTCGAGGAGCGCGCCCCGGGAGGAGATGTTGTGAATGAAACCCTCTTCACGGCCCTTGTCCCATACCACGGTGCATCGTATGGCGCCATCCGGTTGAAGACGGGCTTCGCCACGCTTCTCCATAGCTCCTCCTGCGAAATCATGCTATGCCGAGTCGCATCAATTAGTAAAGAGCCAGGCCCTGGCCTCTCCGCTGCCGCGCGGACTACAATCAGGGGCGATGAGCCCGAAAAGGAACCCTACGCGGTCCGTGAGAATCGGAAACGTGACCCTGGGCGCCGCGCACCCCGTCGTGGTCCAGAGCATGTGCGCCACCAAGACGGTGAACGTGGAGGCGACCGCGGCCCAGGCGGAGCAGCTGCGGCGCGCCGGCGCGGGAATCGTGCGCATCGCGGTCGACAGCAACAAGGACGCCGAGGCCGTCGCCGAGATCCGGAATCGGACCGAGGCCAACCTCTCCGTGGATCTTCAGGAGAACTATCGGCTTGCGGAGAAAGTCGCGCCCTTCGTCGACAAGATCCGGTACAACCCGGGCCACCTCTATCACCACGAGCGCCAGAAGCCCGCGCGGGACAAAGTCGCCTATCTGGTGGACGTCGCTTCCGGGAACGACTGCGCCATCCGCATCGGGGTCAACTGCGGCTCCATCGATCCCGAAAGGGCGGGGGAGTTCGAGCAGGACTCCGTGGGGGCGATGGTGGCTTCGGCGCTCGAGCACGCGGAGATGCTCGACGAGATGGGGTTCGACCGATACTGCGTCTCCCTGAAGGATTCCGACCCGGCGAAGGTGGTCGAAGCGAACCGGAGATTCGCGGAGAAACGGGGGGACGTTCCCCTTCACCTCGGGGTCACCGAGGCGGGTCTACCGCCGGAGGGGATCATCAAGACGCGCATCGCCTTCGAGCAGCTCCTGTCCCAGGGAATCGGCGATACGCTGAGGGTGTCGCTCACGCTTCCGAATCCGAGGAAGCACGAGGAAGTCGAGGTCGGCCTCGAGATCCTGGAGGACATCGCCGCCGGGCGTTTCCGCTCGGTGCCGAAGTTCGGCAACGACCGGCTCAACATCATCTCCTGCCCCTCCTGCTCGCGCGTCGAGAACGAGGAGTTCGTCGAGCTCGCGCAGAAGGTGAAGGAGATCACGCGCTACGCGCAGGATCACGCCATAACGATCGCGGTCATGGGATGCCGGGTGAACGGTCCGGGAGAGACCGACGACGCCGATCTCGGGTTGTGGTGCGCGCCCCAGTTCGTGAACCTGAAGCGCGGCCCCGAGTCGATCGGGGCCTTCCGCTACGACGAGATCCTGCCGCGGTTGAAAGCGGAGCTGGACCGGATCCTCGAGGAGCGAAGCGCGGGTCAGCGCCCGGCGACGAGCTTGTAGTCGCTCGGAACCGCGAACACTTTCGGGTCGATGGCGTCGGTCGAGATCTTCGTGGTCTCGGTCGTCATCTTCATCATGACCCCGCCGCCTCCGCCTCCCTGGGCCTGAGGATTCTGCTGCATCTTCTTGAGCATCTCGGCGATGCCGCCGCCTCCCTGGGGCTCCGGGGGCGCTTGTCCAGATGCTTCTTTCTTCGCCGCCTCGGGATCGCCCATGTACATGACCGACCGCATGGCGTGTCCTTCCATCTTCTTCATCTCATCGGCCATCTTCTGCATGTCGGCGCCGAAGGCCTGGCCCGGTCCCTGAGCGACGCCCGCGGCCCACTGCTGGCCGATGGTGGCGGTGCCCATCTTCTCCGCCATGCGCCGGTAGAAGGCGTTCATCTCCGCCGAGCCGGGGACGTCCTTGGCCATCCACATTTCCGTCACCGTGGACATCGTGCCCGACTGCTGCTCCTTCTCGCTCTTGGCGCTCATGTTGAGCTCGAGGAGATACTGCTTGCACGCGACGCCCTGGAGGGTCTCGCTCCGGCCGGTGTCGGTGACCTTGACGTCCGTCTTCATCGACACGTCCGATGGCTGAGCGGGCTTTTCCGCCTTCTTCCCCTGGAGGGTGGCCATCGCCTGCTCCATCTTCTGCTTCATCTCGGCGAAGGTCATCACCGAGTACGTCTTCTTCTTCGTATTGAGGGTGATGATCTTCTCGCCCGCGAGATCCGTGATCGTCGCTTCGTCTCCGTTGTCGGTGCGCAGGAAGTCGCCGCTCAGGCGAGTCGTGGACTTGGTGGGCTTGCCCATGCCCATCATCTGCATCATGCCGCCCATCGTGGTCTGTTCTTCGTAGGTGACATCGGCAGCGGCGGGAATCGTGAAGAGTAAGAGAGCGAGTAGCGAAAAAATTGCCTTGCGCACGACACGGCTCCTTTGGGAGATCGAACTGCGGTTTCGCCCCATTTTGGGGGAAAGGCATGGAGCCGTCAAGTCGGCGCGCGCGGTCAACCCGGCTTTTTTTCCGCGGCGGCGGCCTTGTTCTTCTTCCTTTTCCCCTTGGGCCGGGTCTTGCCGGTGCTTCCCTGAAAGATCTTTCCACGCTTGGTTCTGCGGTCGCCTTTACCCATGACGCGGATTCTAACCCAATTCGTCTCCGGTATCTCGTCTCATCCCCTGACTCCCTTCTCACACCCGCATTCTCGGGTAGAATCCTCCCATGGTGCGAATCGACATCAACTGCGACATGGGGGAGAGCTTCGGAGTCTACGACATAGGAGGCGACGATGAGGCTCTCCTCGACCTGGTGAGCTCGGCGAACGTGGCTTGCGGGTTCCACGCCGGCGATCCGAGGATCATCGATCGTACCGTGGCCCTCGCCGCCCGGCATCACGTCGCCGTGGGCGCCCATCCGAGCCATCACGACCTGCGGGGTTTCGGCCGCCGCGAGATGAAGGTGAGCGCCGAGGAGGTCGAGGCCGACGTGGTGTACCAGGTCGGCGCGGTCCTCGCTTTCGCCCGGGCGCACGGAGTGCCGCTGGTCCACGTCAAGCCCCACGGAGCGCTCTACAATCAAGCGGTGGAGGACGAGCCGCTCGCGCGCGCCATCGCGCGCGGCGTGCGGAGGGTCAGCCCCGATCTGATTTTCGTCGGACTCGCGACCTCGAGTTGCATGCGCGCGGCCGCCGAAGGCGAGGGCCTGCGCTTCGCCGGCGAGGCCTTTGCCGATCGCGTCTACAACCCCGATGGAACCCTTCAGTCCCGGCGAATCCAGGGCTCGGTGATCACCGATCCGGGGAAAGCGGCGAGGCAGGCGGTGGAGATCGCGACCGCGCGCCGGGTGACTGCGCACGACGGCACCGCCGTTGCCCTAGATGCTCAGACTTTGTGCCTTCACGGGGACAACAAGGCCGCGCTCGAGAACGCCCGAGCGGTGCGCCGGGCTCTCGAGGAGAAAGGCCTCGAGATCAAGGGTCTCTCCGCCTGATCGCGCGCCGATGCGTTTTCTTGCCGCGGGAGAGTCCGCCGTCGTCGTCGAGCTCGGAAACGCCATCGACCCGGAGCTGAACGCCCGCGTCCTCGCCCTCGACCGGGCTCTCCTCCGGAGTCCTTTCGACGGCTATCTCGAATCCGTTCCCAGCTATCGCTCGCTCCTGGTGTTCTTCGATCCCGAAAGAGCCTCCGCCGTGTCCATCGAGGAGCACGTCCGCCGTCTCGAAGCCGCTGCCGAGCACGTCTATCGAGAGTCCCCGAGGCTGCGCGAAGTGCCGACGGTCTACGACGGGGAGGACCTCCCGGAGGTCGCGCGCCGGATCGGCGCCACGGCGGAGGAGGTGGTGCGCCTCCATAGCGAGCGGGAGTACCTGGTCTACATGGTGGGATTCACTCCAGGCTTCGCCTATATGGGCAAGACCCACGAAAGACTCGAGCTACCGCGGAGAGCGTCGCCGCGCACGCGCGTGCCTGCGGGGTCGGTGGGCATCGCCATGGGCCAGACCGGCGTCTATCCTTCGGCGACCCCCGGAGGATGGAACCTCCTCGGCCGCGCCGAGCATCGGGACCTCTTCGACCTGAGCCGCGATCCTCCGAGCTACTTTCTTCCCGGAGACCGCGTTCGCTTCGTGCCCGTCGACGCGCTTCCGGACCGCCCGGAGATCGCGACGCCTCGCCCGAGCTCCGGCGCCTCGGCCCTCGAGGTTCTCGACGCAGGCCTCTTGACCACGGTGCAGGACCTCGGTCGTGGCGGATACCAGAGGTACGGCGTTCCCGTCGCGGGGGCGGCGGACGGCCGTGCTCTTCGCGCCGCGAATCGTCTCGTCGGAAACGAGCCCGGGGCCGCGGGTCTCGAGTGCACCGTGTCCGGTCCGAGCCTCGTCGCCCTCCGGCCGATCGTCGCGGCGGTCACCGGCGCGGACCTGGGGGCGGTGGTCGAGAGAAACGATCTCGGCCGCTTCGAGATCCCGCCGTGGTCGTCGTTTCTCCTGCGGCCGGGAAACATCCTCCGGTTCGCGGGGCACCGATCGGGCGCGCGCGCCTATATCGCGTTCGCGGGAGGGATCGACGCGCCAGAGGTGCTCGGTTCGCGATCGACGTACTTGACCGCCGGATTCGGGGGCCTCGAAGGACGGGCTCTCCGTGCGGGAGACCGATTCGGGCTTCTCGCAACCGGGCGTGCGGCCGCTCCGGGTCTGAGATGGCCGACAGAGAATCGGAAGCCAGGTCCGAGCGAGACCACGATCCGCCTCGTCCTGGGACCTCAGGATGACTACTTCACCGAGGAAGGTCTCGCCACTTTGGCTTCCTCCCTCTATACCGTCGCCGCCGCGTCGGACCGGATGGGGCTGCGATTCGAGGGGCCCCCGCTCGAGCACCGAGGGGGAGACTTCATATCCGACGGAATCATGCAGGGAGGAATTCAAGTTCCTCCGAATGGCCTTCCCATCCTGATGCTCGCCGACCGCGCGACGATGGGAGGCTATCCGAAGATCGCGACGGCGGCTCTCGCGGACCTTTCCCTGCTTGCCCAGCTTCTTCCCGGAGACCACGTCCGCTTTCGCGTCGTCTCCAGGGAGGAAGCGCGGTCGGCATACCTCGAACTGCTGGAGGCAGATAGGCTGACACGACTGACTCTTTGATTTGAACGCGTCGACGGATTGTCCTCGAGGCCTCGGCCCGCGCGAAGCTCCGGGCTCTTCTCAGCTCCCGGAGTCCGGCTTCGGATGGATCTTCTCTCCCGAGTAGTCTTTCAATCCGCAGAAACCAGCGACCTTGAATCCTCTTTCGCTCAAAAGGGCCGCGGCACGCGCGGCTCTTCCACCGCCGTTTCAGGCGGTGAGGATGGTCTTGTCCCGCGGAATCTCGTCGAGTCTCGACTCGAGCTCCCCGATGGGGATATTGACGTAGCCTTCGATCGTCCCGAGCTCTTCGATCTCCTCGGGCTCGCGAACGTCGAGAAGGAGCGCGTTCGCCTCCGCCAGCACCCGGTCGATCTCCTGGGCTTCGATCCGCTTCTGCTCCGCCGGGGCGGCCGTATCTCGGCGGCATCCCAGAGCTCCGATCGAGAACGTGAAAACGAGAGCTGTTCCGATTCCTCGCATCGTCACCTCCAATCGCCGGTCATTGTCTCACGGTCATCGATCCGTAACCATACGCCGGTCGTTTGTTCACACCCTCTTCAACCGGGCGTCATCCGACCTTGTTAAGAAGAGCTTGCCGTCGGAGGTGTGCGATCGAGCAGGGCGGCCTTTCACCACAGAAGAACGGGAAGCTCCTCGGCGCGGAGCTTCCCGTTCAACTCTGACAATGAGGCGAGGAAGCTTCGCACTTCTCCAGCGAGCCTTTCGTGCTCGCGCGAAAGCTCCTCGAAGTATCGCTTCTGCGCCTCGGTCGGACCCGCGTTCACGGAGTTCGCGCTCGAGAAGAGATCGGATAGCTTCTCGTAGAGCCTCGGAGCTTCGCCGACCGAGGGACGGTCTTCGAGCTCGGGGATGACGAGCGCGCCCGAGAGCTCCTCGATCCGGTGGAGGGTGTCCGTCAGATTCTTGTCCAGAGCCTCGGAGATCTCTTTCCTCAGATTCCGGGCCGCGGTCTTCCGTTCCTCGATCTGCGACTTCAGGCCGTCGAGGCTCCGAAGGAGCTCGTTGACCGCGGATTGCATCTCCCGGAGCGATTTCGTCATCTGGAACTGGGCCGCGAGGTCGGAGCCGGCGATTGCCGCCGCCGGGTTCGAGACCACGTCGAAGCTCTCCTCGAGCGATTCCCCGCCCACTACCAGGCGTGCGCGGTAGCGGCCGGGCGGCACCCTCGGGCCCGAGGGGCCTCGTTCCGCTTCCGCCTCTTCCCCCTTCTTGGTCTCCGCCTTCGGCGGCTTCGGCGTTCTCGGCGTCGGGGGCTCGAGGTTCAAGTCCCAGCTCGCGCGCTGGACCCCCGGCTTCCGCGGGAGGTTCTCGAGGGTCCTCAGGATCTCGCCAGCCCCATCGAGAATCTCGAGCTTCAAGTCCGCTTCCTCCGGGATTTCATCCCTCAGGAAATAGCTCACCAGCGCACCGTAGGGCGGGTTGGGCCCGACGTAGACTTTGTCTCCGATCCCGTAGCGCGTCGGCTTCACCTGGAAGCGCACCGCGCGGCGGATGGGAAAGAGGTGCGCGGCCTTCCCGGCCGCCTCGTGCACGCGCTGGATGGGGGTCGCGTCGTCGAAAATGAAGAGCCCGCGGCCGTGCGTCCCGACCACGAGATCGTTATCGCGCGGGTGGACGAGAAGGTCGTGTACCGCGACCGTGGGGAGGTTCTTCAGATGGAGCCGCTCCCAGCTCTTTCCCGAGTCGCGCGTTGCATAGAGGCCGAGCTCGGTCCCGGCGTAGAGCAGATCCGGACTCCTCGGATCCTCGCGCAGGACCCAGACGTACGCGTTCTCCGGAAGGCCCCGTCCGATCTCGACGAAGCTTCGCCCGAAGTCCTCGGTGCGGAAAACGTACGGGCGCAAATCGTCGAGGAGATGTCGATCGAACGAGACATGAGCGACCCCGGGTCCCTTTCGCGAGGGCTCGACGTGGGACACGGTCGAGCCCGCGGGAACGCCGGGGATGTTCGCGACGACGTTCTCCCAGCTGACTCCGCCGTTTCGGCTCAGCTGAAGGTTTCCGTCGTCGGTGCCGGCCCACAACACCAGCGGGTCGGCGGGAGACTCGGCGAAGCTCACGATGGTGCAGTGGTACTCTGCGGTGCTGTTCTCCTGCCACACGGGCCCGCCGGCGCTCCCGAGCTTCTCGGGATCGTTCGTGGTCAGATCGGGGCTCAACGTCTCCCAGGTGGATCCGAAATCCCGCGTGCGAAAAACCTTGTTGCCCGCGAAGTAGACCGTCTTTCCGTCGCGGGGCGAGGCCACGATGGGTGCGTTCCAGTTGAAGCGGACTTCGAAGGCGCTCGCGGGAGCGCCGCCCATGGTGGGAGCGTAGGGGCTCACGAACTGGATCTCTCGCGTGCGGTTGTCGGTGCGAACGATGCGCCCGCCCTGGTACTCGGTGAGGGTGACCTCGGGCTCTTCCGGGTGAAACACGGCCTGGAATCCGTCGCCGTTCGAGATCTCGCGCCAGTCGTCGGGAAGGATCCCGAACGGCTCTCCGTTGCGGCTCGGACCGTACCAGGTGGCGTTGTCCTGGAGACCGCCGCCCACGTAGTAGAACGGCTCTCGGTTGTCGGCGAAGATGGAGTAGAACTGCCCCAGGGGGAGGAGGGAAATGAACTCCCAGGTGTTCCCCCCGTTGTACGAGACCCCGGTGCCTCCGTCCTGGCCCTGCCACATCCTCCCGGGATCCTCGGGGTCGATCCAAAGGGCGTGATAGTCGCTGTGCATGCTGCGAGAAATGCGCTCGAAGCTCTTGCCGCCGTCGATCGAGCGGTTGATCGAGCCCGAGAGCGTGAACAGGCCGTTCTCGTTCGCGGGATCGACCCGGAGATCGGCGTAGTAGAAGCCGCGGGAAACGATCCCGACGTCGCTCGAGATCTTTTCGAAGCTCTCTCCGCGATCTTCGGAGCGGAAGAGCGTGCCTTCCCGAGACTCGGCGAGGACGTAGACCACTCCCGGCCGCGAGGGCGCAACCTTGACCCCGATGCGGCCGAGAAGGCGCGGAAGCCCCTTCTCGAGCTTCTTCCAGGTCGTTCCCCCGTCGACCGATTTGTAGACACCCCCGGACTCGCTTCCGCTCTCGAGAGTCCACGGTCTTCTCTGGAAGTGCCAGAGAGCGGCATAGAGGATGTTCGGATTGCCCGGGTCGATCTCGAGGTCGGCGACGCCGTGCCTCTCGTCCACGTAGAGAACCTTCTCCCAGCGCGTGCCGCCGTCGAGACTCCGGAAGACTCCGCGGTCGGGGTTCGGACCGAAAGCGTGTCCGAAGGCGCCGACGAACACGCGGCGGGGGTTCTTCGGGTCGATGACGATCCGGGAGATATGCCGGGTGTCGGCGAGCCCGAGGTGTCGGAAGCTCGCGCCGCCGTCCGTCGACTTGTAGACGCCGTTTCCGAACGAGACGCTGTTGCGTAGATTCGACTCTCCCGTGCCCACGTAGAGGACTTCGGGATTTCCGGGCTCGAGGGCGATGTCGCCGATAGAAGAGACCGGCTGCGCGTCGAAGAGCGGCTTCCATGTGACGCCTCCGTCCACGGTCTTCCATACGCCCCCCGACGCCGCGCCGACGTATACGATTCGCGGGTCGCCCGGAACGCCCTCGACGTCAGCGACGCGCCCACCCATGATCGCGGGTCCGATGTTTCTCCACTCGAGCTCGGCGAAGGGAGACGTTTTCTCTTCGGCCCCCGCGAAAGGGGCGAGCAGGAGCAATGCGGCGAGCGTAGGGCATCTCATGGGCTCGGGAGTCTACCTGATGGGCTCGTGCTTTTGCAGCGGAGCGGCGATGAAGTTACGCTGAGCCGCTCATGAGATCGAGGCGAGTCGATGCCGCCGCCTGGGGCTACTTCCTTCTCGTGAGCCTCTGGCTCACCTGGCCGCTTCTTCCGCGGATGGCGACGGCCCTGAGCTCGTCGCCCGACTCGCTTCTCAACGCCTGGGCGCTCGGCTGGAGCTTTCACATCCTGCCCCGGGATCCGCTCTCGCTCTTCGACGCCAACATCTTCTTCCCGCGTCCCGATACTCTCGCCTACTCCGAGCATCTCTTCGGGATCACCGTCCTCGTCTGGCCGGTGTTCGCCGTGACCGGGAACCTCCCCCTCGCCTACAACGTCGCGATTCTCTCGTCGTTCGCGCTCTCCGGCGCCGGGATGTACCTCCTGGTCCGCGAGATCAGCGGGAGCCGGTGGGCGGGGCTCGTATCGGGAACCATCTTCCTCGCCGCGCCCTACCGCTTCGGTCACCTGCTCCAACTGCAGCTCCTCACGCTCCAGTGGTTTCCGTTCGTGTTCTGGTGCGCTCTGCGCTTCCTGCGGGAGGGCCGACTACGCCAGCTCACGGGAATCGTGGCGTTCTCCGTTCTCCAGGCTCTCTCCTGCAACTACTACATGGTCTATCTGGCGCTCGCCATGGTCCTCTTCGGCGCAACGCTCGTCGGCTACGGCCGGGACCTTCTCGACCGCCGGAGGATCGCTCTGTTCGCACTGGGAGCGGCCGCCGTGACCACTCTTTGTCTACCGTTCCTCGTCCCCTACACACGAAACCGCGAGCGCGGCTTCCATCGACGATACGAGGACGTCGCCTACTACTCGGCGTCGTTGCGAGACTACTTGTCGCCGTCGCGGTTCAACCATTCCCCGTACGAAACGTTCGTTCCATCCCAAAGCCGTTCGGAGAAGGCGCTTCTTCCCGGGTTCGGCGCCTTCGCCCTCGCCCTGGTCGGCGTCGCCGTCGGGCGCGCTCGCGATCGTTTGTTCTGGCTCTTCTGCATCGTTCTTACGGCGACCGCCGTCCTCCTGTCGCTCGGGCCAGAGCTGCGGTGGGGGACCGCGACCCTCCCCCTTCCGTACCGTTTCTTCTACCGCCACCTTCCCGGATTCGACAGCATTCGGGTACCGGCGAGGATCTCCGTCCTCGCGCTCTTCGGGATTGCGGTCCTCGCGGGTCTCGGTGCTTCGACCCTGCTATCGAAGATATCGAAGTGGACGGTGCCCTTCGCGATCGCCCTTCTCGGGTTACTGCTTCTCGAGTACCGGACGTACTCTCTCGAAAGCGTGTTTCCCGCAGCCCCCGCGGCCTCCGCCGCCCATCTCTGGCTCGCGCAGCAGAACGCCCAGGGCGGCGTCCTCGTGCTTCCCATCCACGAGGGCCCGGAAATCATCCGGGAGTCGCTCGCGATGTACCAATCGACCGCCCACTTTCAGCCGCTGGTGAACGGCTACAGCGGGTGGTGGCCGAACGATTATTGGGAGCTCGTGGGCCGCCTCCGGCATTTTCCCACGGCGAGGAGCCTTCGCTTCCTTCTGGAGCGAGCGCCGGTACGATACGTCGTCGTTCACTACGACCGTATTCCCGAGCCCCGAAGGCGGCAGCTCGAAGAAGGCATGGAGCGCTACCGCGAGTCGATGCCCCTGGTATTCCGCCTGGGTGACGAGGCCGTCTACGAGATTCGGGAGCCCGCCGAACCTTCATGAAGATTCTCTACCTCGCCGACATCCGGTTTCCCATGGAGCGGGCGAACGGCATCCAGACGATCGAAACCGTGCACGCCCTCGCCCGGCGCGGCGTCGAGGTGGACCTGGTCGTTCGCCGCACCGACGGGCGGAGCGACGAGGCCTGCCTCGAGTTCTTCGGGCTTCCTCCACATCGCGGCCTTCACCTCCGGCGCGTCTCGGCGCCCTTCGGAAAGTGGAGCTACTTCGCTTCGGCGTTTGGACTCCTGGTTCGCGCGCGCGGACGGTGGGATTTCGTGTACACCCGCGATCTCGTCCTTGCCGATCTCGCCCTGCGCCTGGGGACGCTCCCTCTCATCTACGAGGCCCACACCGTGGCCGCGGTCTTCGCGGAGGAGCACGGGCGCCTCTACGGAGCCGAACGAGTCCCTTCGAAGGCGAAGCTCTCGCGACTCGACAAGCGCGAGCGACGCGTGTGCCGTGACGCGGCGGGCATCGTCACTATCACCGAAGCGCTTCTCAGCGCGCTCGAGGATCGGCACGGCAAGATCGCTCCCTCCCACGTCGTCCCCGATGGAACGCGGCTTCCGAACGATGTCCACGCGTTCGAGGGGTTTCACTCGCCGCCGCGCGTCTATTACATCGGTCAGCTCTATCCCTGGAAAGGGGTCGACGTCCTCGTCGAAGCGATGGGCCAGGTGAAGGATGCCGAGCTCGTCATCGTCGGAGGGCTCCCGCCGGAGCCCGACCTCGATCGTTTGAAGCGCCTCGCGTCGAGTTTCTCTCTCGAGAGCCGCGTACGTTTCCGAGGATTCGTTCCGCCTCCCGAGCTTTCGGCGGAGAGAAGGACAGCGGATCTTTTCGTTATTCCTCTCCTCGACTCTACGACGGCGAGGCTCTTCACTTCGCCCCTGAAGCTTTTCGAGGCCATGGCCTCGGGCCGCCCCGTCATCGCCTCGGACCTGCCGTCGATTCGGGAGATTCTGACCCACGAGAAGAACGCGCTCCTCACGCCGCCCGGGGACGCGCACGCTCTCGCGGCGGCGATCGAGCGGCTGCTACGCGACCCCGCCCTCTCGGCGCGTCTTGCGGCGCGCGCTCTCGAGGACGCGAAGGCTTACTCGTGGGACCGCCGAGCCGAGGCCATTTCAAGTTTGTTGGAATCGCTATGACTTGATTTGACGGGTAGGCGGCGCCCTCCTGGCACCATCCGCATCGCACGGTTCGAGATGCTCACCGGCACAAGACTCGGCCCCTTCGAGATCGACTCGCCCCTCGGCGCCGGGGGATGGACTCCCCACTCCTGGTCGAGAGAAAAGGTTCCTCGGTGGATTTTCCTGGAGGCCCAAGTAGGTGGAACGTCACAGTAAGGCTCAAAGGGAGGAGGAGCGTCACCTAGAGGCAGGGCTCGAATGAGGCTTCGGGGTCTCGAAACTTTGAGAATGAATTAAGGATCGGACTTGAAACCGATGCGGCGCCTCTTCTTGGGCGCCGCTTCTAGATACTCGCGGATGGTCTGGAAGAGCACGCGGATGTTCGCATCGTGTCGGCAGTTTTCTCTCAAGCGCCTCGATCCTGCGGGCGAGATCCTTGTGGAGGGCGAGAATTTCTCGAAGGCGGACAAAGGCGCGCATGATGGCGATGTTCACCTGAACGGCGCGTTCGCTATTGAGGACGCTCGACAGCATGGCGACTCCCTGTTTCGTAAAGGCAAACGGAGGGTACTTGGGATACCGGCCCCGACCTTTCTCTAAGGTCACAATCTGTGACCTTAGAGAATCGAATTCGTCCATCGTCAGTTTGAACATGAAGTCGGAGGGGAAGCGAGAAGCCTTGCGCTTGACGGCCTGGATGAGTGTTTTGGGCTTGACTCCGTAGAGCTCGGCCAGGTGCGTACTCAGCACGATCTTCTGGCTTCGGATGAGGTAGATGCGCCGTCCGATGACCTCGGACTCTATGTTGAGTTCGCGGGATACGGTCTTTTTTGTCGACATAGGGCAATTTGCACCCGGCGTGTGCTCTCAGCTCAAGGAGGACGCGGCCGAGCTCAGCCGTGGAGAGCTATGTACCTCTGCAATGACGCAAATTCGGCCAAGGAACCTCCCTGGACGCGATTTTTTGCCTTCATCCCGGTAGAATCTCGGGTCGAGTAGCCCCGAACATGCCGCTTGCGTCTGGCACGAAGCTCGGTCCCTACGAAGTCCTCTCGCCCCTCGGGGCCGGGGGGATGGGCGAGGTCTTCCGCGCGCGGGACACGAAGCTCAACCGTGATGTTGCTATCAAGGTTCTCCCCGCGGCCTTCGCGCAGGATTCGATGCGCGTCGCGCGGTTCCGCCGCGAAGCGCAGGTTCTCGCATCGCTGAACCATCCTCAACATCGCCGCGATCCACGGTCTCGAGGAGAACGAGGGCGTCGTCGCGCTGGCGCTGGAGTTGGTCGAAGGCGAAGACCTTGCGGAGCGGCTGACACGCGGCGCGATTCCCGTGGAGGAAGCCATTGTCATCGCGAAGCAGATCGCCGAAGGCCTCGAGGCCGCGCACGAGAAGGGCATCGTCCATCGCGACCTCAAGCCGGCGAACATCAAGATCACAAGGGACGGCACGGTCAAGATTCTCGACTTTGGTCTCGCCAAAGCCTACGAAGGAGAACCGACGACCGACGGCGCTATCTCTCAGTCGCCGACGATGTCGCGGCAGATGACCGAGGCCGGCGTCATCTTCGGCACCGCCGCGTACATGTCACCCGAGCAGGCGCGTGGAACGACGGTAGACAAGCGCGCGGACATCTGGGCCTTCGGAGTGGTGCTGTTCGAGATGCTGACCGGGAAGAGGCTCTTCACCGGCGAGACGGTGAGCGACACGCTCGCCGCGGTGCTGCGGCA
Source organism: uncultured Acidobacteriota bacterium (assembly GCA_963716925.1). Taxonomy (GTDB): domain Bacteria; phylum Acidobacteriota; class Vicinamibacteria; order Marinacidobacterales; family SMYC01; genus DAISKN01. Next base: position 1,575,051 of record CAVQUX010000010.1, read on the forward strand.
GGAGATCGACTGGAAGGCGCTTCCCGCATCGACGCCGCCTGGCCTCCGTCGACTGCTGGAGCGGTGTCTCGATCGCGACGCGAAGCAGCGGCTGCACGACGATCGGTGAGGCGCGGATCGCGCTCGAGCGAGACGCTCGGCACGCCCGATACTGCCCATGCCTCTTCGGGACTGCGGGCTGCTGCCCTGGGTGATCGCGCTGAGCGCGACTATCGCCTCGGCGCTCGCTCTCTGGGCGCCGTGGCACCCGGCGCCCACGCCCGTTCCACCCCTGCGCCTGAGCGCCGAGCTGGGTGCTGCAGTATCGCTTTCGACCGACTTCGGTCCCGCCGCGATCCTCTCGCCTGACGGTCGCCTCCTGGCTTTCGTCGCGAGCCAGGTTGCGGACGAACGCCCACTTCTCCACCTCCGGCGTCTGGAGCAGCTCGACGCCGCGCCGCTTGCGGGGACGGAAGACGCCCGCGACCCGTTCTTCTCACCCGACGGCGAGTGGATCGCGTTCTTCGCCGACAGGAAGCTGAAGAAGGTCTCGGTCACGGGGGGCGCTGCCGTCACGCTCTGCGACGCGGCGTTCCCCCTGGGCGGAACCTGGGCCGAGGACGGGACGATCTTTTTTACGCCCGAGGGGCGCGTGGGCCTTTGCGCGTGTGTCGTCGGCGGGAGGCACGCCGCAGACCCTGACGACACCCGATCCGGCCTCCCAGGAAATCACACACCGCTGGCCCCAGGCCCTGCCCGGGGGCAAGGCCATCCTGTACACGGCGCACAGCGTGTTGGGCAACTTCGACGACGCGAGCCTCGTCGTGCACACGCTCGAAGGCGACACGAGGAAGGTGCTGCATCGCGGCGGATATCATGGCCGTTACCTTCCGAGCGGCCACCTGGTCTTCATTCACGAAGGCACGCTCTTCGCCGCGCCCTTCGATCTCGATCGGCTGGAGCTGACCGGCGAGCCCGTGCCCGCGCTCGAGAGCGTGAGCGCCGACCCGGGCACTGCGGGGAGCCAGTTCGCCTTCTCCCGCGACGGAACGCTCGTGTACCAGCGGGGAGAGGGCTCGGTCTCGGCACGCCGATTCAATGGATGGACCGGGAAGGGAAGCTTCAGCCTTTGCGCGCGGCGACCGGCGTCTACAACTACATCCGCTTCTCCCCCGATGGCCAGAGGCTCGCGCTGGAGATCCTCGAGGGCGAGAACCGGGACGTGTGGGTCTACGAATGGGGGCGCGACACCCTTTCTCGTCTCACGTTCGATCCCAGCGTGGATCGCGCCCCCGTATGGACCCCGGATGGCCGGCGCATCGCCTTCTCCTCGACGCGGGCGGACCAGGCGACAGGAAACCTCTACTGGCAGCGAGCCGACGGGACGGGCGAGGCGGAGCGCCTGACGGAGAGCAAGAACCACGCAATTCCCGAATTCGTGGCATCCGAGCGGGAAGTTCCTGGCCTTCGAGGAGTTCAACCCGCAAACGAGCTTTGACATCCTGATCCTGCCGCTCGAGGGGGACGACGCCTCCGGGTGGAAGCCGGGGAAGCCCACGGTCTTCCTGAACGGCCCGTTCACCGAACGCGGGGCAGCCTTCTCGCCGGACGGTCGCTGGCTGGCGTATAGCTCCAACGAGTCCGGACGCTTCGAGGTGTACGTGCGTCCGTTCCCGGGTCCGGGAGGGAAGTGGCAGGTCTCCACCGCCGGCGGATCTTGGCCGACGTGGTCTCGAAGCCGAAGAGAGCTCTTCTACCTGGCTGCGGATGGGAGGATCATGGTGTCCGCGTACACCGTGGAAGGCGACTCGTTCAGCGCCGAGAAGCCGCGGGTGTGGTCGCCGGGGCTCGTGCCGTGCCCGGACTGGGTATTGGTCGGCCGGACCTACGACCTGCACCCGGACGGCGAGCGGATCGCGGTGCTGAAGGCCTCGGGGGACGAGGGCGAGGCCAGGCGGGACAAGGTCGTCTTGATCCAGAACTTCTTCGACGAGCTGCGCCGGATCGCGCCGGTGGGCAGGCGATAACGCTCTCTCCAGGGACAAGACTAGGTCCTTACGAGTTCGCCTCGCCCCTGCTGCAGCCGCAGAGCATACGCAATTGTCACTCAATATGGTTGCCAATTGAGTGACAATTGTGTACGCTCAAGAGCATGCGTTTCATTTCGGTCCGAGACTTGAGGAGCCGATCCGCCGAGATCTGGAAGGCTCTTACCAAGGAGCGTGAATTGGTCATCACCTCCAACGGCAAGCCAATCGCTATCCTATCGGCTGTCTCCGAGGGAACGCTCGAAGAAGCGCTCAAGAGCATTCGCACGGCCCGCGCCGTTGCTGCTGTGGAAACGATGCAGCGCCAATCGGTTCGCGCTGGGATCGATCGAATGACGAGTGAGGAGATCGAAGCAGAAATCGCGGCGGTACGGAAGAAACGATCTCGATGAGGGTGGTCGTCGACACGAACGTTCTCGTGTCGGGCCTCCTGTCACCGTTCGGTCCCCCCGCGCAAATCGTCAGGATGGTTGCCTCGGGGGTTCTTGCCGTCTGCCACGATGCTCGGATCCTGTCGGAGTACCGGGACGTTCTGCTCCGTCCAAAGTTCGGGTTCGCAGAGGAGGCTGTTGATGCGCTCCTCGATCAAATCATTTCCCTTGGTTACGCTGTCACCTCCGAGCCACTGCGCGCGGCACTGCCCGATCGGGACGACGAGCCTTTTCTGGAAGTAGCTTTGTCAGGACGGGCAGAGGCGTTGGTCACCGGCAACCTCAAGCACTACCCCAAAAAAGCACGAGAGGGAGCCGTGGTGCTCTCGCCCGCCGAGTTCATCGACCAGTACAAGACCCGAACCGATTCTTCGCGCTGACCGTCTCCCCGGAGAGTCGGGGGCATGATCTTCGAAGGACGACGTTTACGCACGAACGCGAACGCGATGAGCTTCGAACAGGAATAGTTTGCCTTGATAATGGCTCATCTCAGAGTGAGCCTCGACATACGCTGTGAGCCTCACCACAATCTGGGGAAGAACTTCCGGGTGGTTTCGAAGTTGAAGACTGATGATCCCTCGATAGTCCCTGGGAGGGTATTTCACGATATCCGCGAAATCTCCATTGACGGACAGGAGCAGGCAATTTAGGTGCTGTGCTTTGTCGATGACGGCCGGATCCAGCGAATCCGTTGCGAGATGATCGCGCAAGCGAAGTACTTCACTCCCTGTCGCGCTCAGGGCGTCAAGGACCGAGGTGGCAACGCAATGGTCGGCGAAGAATCTCAACCCCATCAGGTGGGTATTTCGAGCTCCGCCAGATCACGAGCGTAATCGAGGCATGCGGCAATCTGCTCGCTGGTCAGATCGGGGTATTCCTTGATGATTTCGTCGACGCTTTGACCCGCAGCGAGGTGACCCAGCACGAGGCTCACCGGTATCCTCGTCCCCTTGACCCGAGGCTTTCCTCGAAGGACATCGGGAGTGCTTACGATATGTTGTTTCCAGTCAACCGGCATAACTCTGCTGCTTCCGTATGTCCAGTTTATCATTGCGGCACGCTCCGCACCGGGCTGCGCGCTAGTGGCGGAGAGCACCTTCACGCTTTCGGGATCTCGAGTATCCGGATCGTCGGACCCATGGTCTTTCCGGGCTCGGGCGCGAACTCCTTTACCAGCCGACAGGTCTCGAACAGATGCTGGTAAGCCTTCGTCTGGCGGTGCTCGGGGCCGAAGCGCTCGTAGACCGTCGAGGAGACGATGAGGTACTGGACGCCCGCCTCGCGGTAGTGCTCGACCGACTCATTGATGACTCTCGACTCCATCTGCACCCGGTACCGGGTGTGGTCGAGGACGGGAGTCTGCCGCTCGACGCCGATGGAAGACTCCGGGGGGATGTTGGCTTCTATCCACTGGTTCGCGATCGTGCCGGTGTCGGGAAGCGTCGCCAGTTGGTTCCACAAGCGGGTCATCGTGTATGGAAACCACAGGACCAGCACCAGAACCACGGCGAGAGCGGCGCGGTCGATCCATGGAGAAAAGGCGCCGAATCGGCGATGGAGGAGGCCGGAGGCGAACGAGAGGGACTCGGTGATTCCGTAAGCGGCGAGGACGGCGTAGAAGGGATAGACGGGGACGAGGTTTCCCGCGAAGTAGATTTTCTGGGAGCTGTAGAAGCCGTAGTAGAGGACGGGGTAGGCGAGAAACACCGCGATGCGCGGGTCGATGCGGTAGAGGGCGATGGCGAGCCCGACGAGGCTCGCGAGGAGAGCCCATAGCCCGGCGCCGTAGCGTACGGTGTAGCTCGCGTGGTTGTACCAGTTGTCGGTTCCGCTCGCGCCCTCGAGTCCGAGATAGCCGTAGTTGTAGAGGTTCTCCCCGAAGTGCTCGAGGAAGCGCTGGAGATCGGGGTACCAGTAGGGGCAAGCGGCGGTGAATCCGAGGACGATCCCAACGAAGCCTAAATAGAGGTCGGGTCTCTGGAGCACGCGGAGGCCGTGACGAAAGAGGACCGCGAGCAGGAACGGAAGGAGAACGAAAGCCGCGTTGTACTTGACCGCGACCGCGAGTCCGACGACGGCGCCGGCGCCGAGCGCGAGGCGGGCGCCGCCGCGCTCGAGATAGACGAGCGTCGTGAGAACGGAGAGCGTGCAGAAGAGTACGAGGAGCGAGTCGGGCTTGTTGTATTGCGAGGTCTCGACCACCCCCGGCGCGACGGCGAGAAGGGCTGACGCGATGAGCCCCACCCCCGTCCCGAACATGCGTCTTCCGAGAAAGAACACCGCGAGAACCGCGAGCGTCCCTGGAATCACTCCCGCGGCGACGCGCCCCCAGAGAAGGGCGTCCTCGACCTGGAGATCGTGGATCTTGGGCCAGCGGCCGGAGGACGCCTGGGAGTAGTAGCCCACGAGATAGGCGGCGACGTTGACGTAGGGCTGCATGCTCGGGTGGTGCCACCAGCGAGGGTTCATGTCGCCGCGCTTGATCATCACCAGGTACGAGTGCACGTAGTCGTACTCGTCGGGGATGTAGCTCTGGGGAAGCCCGCTCCCAGCACCCGCGTATCGAAGCGAGAAGGCGACCGCGAGAATGAGAGCGAGGGCGAGGGGAGTCCGCGCGCGCCTCCAGAGCTCCACCGCTTCGGCCCGATTTCGAGGAAGCCCCAAGCGCCACACCAGGAGCCATAGTCCGGTGACGGCCACGATGCCGAGAGCGAGAGTCTTCCGCGAGAGGGTGGGCTCCAGGAACTGCAGATAGTAGGCGTTGGTGAGGATGGTGGCCGTAGAGAGAAGAAGAAGGAGCCACGCCGCGAAACGGGCGGCTCGCTCCCGAGGCTTCCACGATCCGAGACCGTCTCGATCCATCGGCCGCTATATTACGATACGTCGAGCGACCCTTCTCCATGAAGCCGGCCCCAACTCTTTTACAGCGCCTTCTGCGCGGGGCGCTCGTTCTCGTTCTCGCCGACCTGAGTGCGGTCGTGGTATCGGGAGGAGTATCCCTCTTCGGTCCGACCGAAGCGTCGGGCTTCTTCCTGCGAGTCGCGCTCGCCGCGTTTCTCCTCGCGGCCGATTTCGTGAGCCGCGGCTCGAGGCGGCCCGCCTACGGCTACGCTTACGCAGCCCTCCTTCTGGCGCTCCTTCCCATCCTTCATCTCCGCGGCTATCGGCTTCGCGGCGACGGCCTCTGGTACTACTCCTTCGCGCACTCGGTCGCTTTCGACCTCGACGTCGATCTGACGAACCAGTACCGGAGCCTCGGAATCGACGACCAGCGGGGCTCGCAGCCCGTACGGGAGACGGGGCTCGCACGGTTCACCTTCCCGGTGGGAGCGCCCCTTCTCTGGGTTCCGTTCGTCGAGCTCGGCCATGTCGGCGTCGCCCTTCGGAACGCGTACGGTCTTCCGACTCGCTACGACGGCTTCTCCGACCCCTACTTCCACGCGGTGGCGCTTGGAAACCTCCTTTACGGCTTCCTCGGGCTTCTCGTTCTCGATCGGCTGCTGAGAAAATGGTTTCCTCCCTGGGCGTCGTTTCTCGCCGTCGCCGGTGTAGGCCTCGGGAGCTTCCTCGCCTTCTACCTGACCTACCACGCCATATACACCCACGCGCTCACCTTTCTGCTGATCGCGGTCTTCGTCGCCGGCTGGACGAAGGAGGAGAAGGTTCTTCGCGACTACGGCCTTCTCGGACTCGTTCTGGGAATCGCCACTCTGGTTCGTTGGCAGAACGCGGTCTTCGGGCTGCTCCCGGCCTTCGATCTCCTGGCGCGGTTCCGCCGGCGTGAGTGGCGTGGGGCCGTGTCCTCGGCGGCCGCTTTCGGAGCGGCGTTCTTCCTCGGGGTGCTCCCTCAAATCCTCAGCTGGAAGGCGATATTCGACCGGTTCTACATCGGCGTTCCTCTCGGAGCCGACTACGTTCGCTGGGAAGATCCGTTTCTCTCCGAGATCCTGTTCTCGTCGCGGCACGGGCTCTTCTCGTGGAGCCCCATTCTCCTCGTCGCTGCCGTTGGTTTCGCGGGCTTCGTCCGCGCGCATCCCCGAAGAGGACTTCCTCTCGCGGCGGTCGCTCTCCTCGTCTGGTACGTGAACGGCACCGTCGCCGACTGGTGGGGGGGCGGGTCCTACGGCGCCCGACGCTTCGACTCCGTACTGCCGATCCTCGCGCTGGGCCTGGCGACGGCGATCGCGTACCTCGCCGAGCTGGTAAGGCGGCATCCGCGCGCGGTCACCGCATTGGCCGTCGCGTCGGCCATTGGGGCGAACGTGCTCCTGATGGAGCAGTACCGCAAAGGGCGGATCCCGGTCGACGACACCCTGTCCTGGCAGGCCGCCGCCGAAGCGGGGCTCGAGGACTGGTTCGACGCCTTCGGATACCCGTTCTCCTTCCCGATGAACTGGATCTTCGCCGCGCGCTACGACCGGCCGAAGACGCAGTACGACATCCTCGTCGGGAAGTACTTGTTTCACCGCATGGGCGGGCTCGATGGCCTCATCGACCTCGGACCCACGGATCCACCCTTTCTCGGAAACGGTTGGAGCGGGCTCCGCGACTGGAGGGAGAGGGAGCGGGAGATTCGGCTGGCATCCGGGGAGGGAGCGAGTCTGTTCGTTCCCATATTCCGTCCGGAGCCGCTGCGCATCCTCATCGACTGCGCCGCACCCGAAGGCGTCGAGCCTGCGCCCGTCGAGGTCCGGCTCAACGGTACGAGGCTCAAGGCGTTCGTTCCGACGGTGGAGATGGCGGAGCAGGTAATGACGGCGGAAAAAGATTCGTGGCGGAGGATCAACGTCCTGGAAATCGTCTCGGTGGGCGCGGCAGCCGGGCCCGTTCTCGCCGTGGACCGTTTCCGCTTCGAGAGGCTCGAGCCCTGAGCCTTGCCGGCGGCACGCTATAGTTGTTCCGGTGACCAACCTATGAAGCTTTCGAGTCTCTCCCGGCGGTCCGAGCGGGCCAGCGGATCCTCCCGGCCGCTCCCCGCGAGCACCCCGAAGCAGAAGCCCGGTCTCTCGGTCGTCTGGCGAGAAGCGCGGGACATCGTCTGGGCGCGGCGCTATCGCCTCGCCGTGGGCTTCGTCCTCATGGCCATCGGACGGATCGCCGGGCTGGTGCTTCCCGCCTCTTCGAAATATCTGATCGATGAAGTGGTGGACGAAGGGCCGCGGCGAGCTCCTGGTTCCGCTCGCCGCCGCCGCGGGTCTCGCCACTGTCGTCCAGGCTTCGACGTCTTTCGCGCTCTCACAGCTTCTCGGAGTCGCGGCGCAGCGCGCCATCACCGACATGCGGCGGGAGCTCCACGGCCACATCCTGAGGCTTCCGATCTCCTACTTCGACTCGGTCAAGAGCGGCGAGCTCATCTCCCGCATCATGTCCGACGCCGAAGGCATCCGGAACCTCGTGGGCAGCGGACTGGTACAGCTCGTCGGAGGGATCCTCACGGCAACGGTCGCGCTCGCCGTGCTCTTCTACCTGAACTGGCAGCTCACGGCCCTCACCCTCGTGGTGCTGTCTCTTTTCGGCGGCGTCATGGCCTTCGCCTTCGTGCGGCTCCGGCCGCTCTTCCGCAAGCGGGGGGAGCTCAACGCCGCTACGACCGGCCGGCTCGGGGAAGCGCTCGGCGGCATCCGCATCGTAAAGGCCTACACCGCGGAGAAGCGCGAGGAGCGCATCTTCACCAGAAACGCCCACGAGCTCTTTCGCAACGTGGCGAAGTCGGTGACGGCCATCTCCGGGATCTCTGCATTCTCGACGCTGATCATGGGAGCGGTGGGAGTGCTGATGATCGTCGTCGGCGGGCAGTCGATCCTGGCGGGGCGGATGACCCTGGGCGACTTCGTCATGTACATCTTCTTCACCGGGCTCGTCGCCGCGCCGCTGGTCCAGATTTCCTCGATCGGGACCCAGTTGAGCGAGGCCTTCGCCGGTCTCGACCGCATCCGGGAAATCCGGGGCCTCGCCACCGAGGACGAGCAGGATCGTGCCAAGGAGCCCCTGGATTCGCTTCGCGGCGAGCTGAAGTTCGAGAACGTGGGGTTCGCCTACCGCGAGGGTGTCCCGGTCCTGAAGGACGTTTCCTTTGCTGCCCCGGCCGGCACGACGACGGCGCTGGTGGGCTCGAGCGGGTCGGGAAAGAGCACGCTTATAAGCCTCGTTCTCACGTTCAACCGCCCGAAGACGGGCCGCATCCTGGTCGACGGCCGCGACCTCTCGTCGGTCCGCTTGCGGGACTACCGGGAGCAGGTCGGCGTGGTCCTCCAGGACAACTTCCTCTTCGATGGAACGGTGCGGGAGAACATCTCCTACTCCCGACCCGAAGCGACTTTCGAGCAGATCCAGGAAGTGAGCCGAATCGCTCACTGCGACGAGTTCGTCGAAGCCTTCCCCGAAGGCTACGACACGGTGGTCGGCGAGCGGGGGGTGAAGCTCTCCGGCGGACAGCGGCAGCGGATTGCCATCGCCCGCGCCATACTCGCCGACCCGCGCATCCTCGTTCTCGACGAGGCCACCTCCAGCCTCGACAGCGAGAGCGAGGCGATGATCCAGGACGGGCTTCGCTCGCTCCGGTCGGGTCGGACGACGTTCGTCATCGCCCACCGGCTCTCCACCATCACCAGCGCCGACCAGATCCTGGTCGTGGAAAAAGGCGAGATCGTCGAGAGGGGAAGGCACGAGGAGCTCCTCGCCCGCGAACGGCCGTTACCGCGAGCTCTACGATCGCCAGTACAAGCTCGAGATGGACCGATTCATCAATCCCGGTGAGGACTTCACACCCGAGCCTGAAGTGGTGAGCCCGGTGAAACGTCCCACCCGGCGGGAGCGGCTCTAGTCATTCGCGCGGCCCCGACTCACGGAGCTGAAGAAAGCTCACCGCGAGCTCCAGCCTCCGTTCAGGAGCATCGTCGGGAGCGGAGAAGCGGAGCTCGAAAACGTTGAATCCGGGGCGGAGGCGGTGGATCGTCACCGGGAACCGGTACTCCTGCCAGCGCGGCACGGCCTCGACGACTCCCGCGCTCTCGCCGTTCACCACGAGCTCCACCCCGAACGGTCCCGCTTCGGGATCGGCGTGGGCCCGAAAGACAGCCTCGAAGTCCCGGGGATGTCGAATCGGAACGACGAGGCCTGAGCGGCGAGTGCGCGTGCGGCGGACGTAGGCGCCGAACTCGGATGTCGGCGGCCGCCAGCCGTCGTCGAAGAAGGCGTGGGGACCGTTCGGATCCGCGTCGGGGTCCCATCCCAGGTACCGCGGTTCCACGTCGGACCAGAAACCGACGCCGTTATCGAACGGCCGGATGCGGATGGGCGGGAGGCCCGATTCGACGTAGTTCCGCTCGAGAAACGCCGCGATCTCGGGAGTCACCGCTTCCCTCAAGTAGCGAGTCCAGAAGATCATCTTGGGGAGCGCCCGGCCGCTCTCGAGCGCCTCGAGCATCTCGCGGTGCTCTTCCGGACTCTGGAGCGCAAAAGCGTGGGGATGCTGGAAGTGGTGATAGAACGCCTGCGGGCGGAAGAGCCCGAGCCCGGTGAATCCATCGAAGGTGGTTTCCCGCGGCGACGTGTTGCGAAGCACGTACTCGATGCCCTGCAGCGTTCCCCAGTTGCCGCGGTCGAACGCGGCGCGGAAGCGCGACAGCGGCGCGATGCTGAGGAGTACGACCGCGAGGAGGAGCGCCGCTTCGGGCGCGCGCCGGAAACGCGCGGCCCCCTCGACGAGACAGGATGCCGCGTAGATCGAGAACAACGGCAGGATCAACAGGAAATGCTGGTACGACATCCCCGTATGGAACGGCAGCGTCGCGACCAGCGAGATCATCGGCAGCGCCACGAGTGGATCCATGCGCGGGAGTGAATCGGAGCGGAACGCTTTCACCGTCAGGTACGAAAGCCCCAGCGTTCCCAGGAGAACGTAGGCCGGGTCCTGGCGCACCAGCTCCACGAGGAACGGGCCGGCATCGAGGCCGGGCCAGCGGGCGTTCACGAGGAAGTTCGCGTCGATGAAGCGCCAGAACGCGTCCTTGGAAGCGAACCAGGCGAGGGTGGCGCCAAGCGGGATGAGAAATCCCACGGTCTGGAGCGCGACGAGCACGAAGCGCTTCCCGCGGGAGGAGCCGAGGCGCGGATCTAGAAGGAGCCAGAAGGCCGCGAGCGCGAACCCCGGTCCCACGAAGAGGACCTTCTGAGTGAGCATCGTCGCGGCTCCGAGAGCGAGCCCGCTCGCGAGCAGTCGAACCTCGGCCCCTCGGGCTCCCGCGGCCTCGCGGCGATGGCCGGCGAGGGCGAGGTGCACCGCGGCTAGGAGGAGAGCCGCCGCGGGGACGTCGGCCCTGACCTCGAGGCTCTTTGAAAGGAAGAAAGCGGTGTTGCCCAGGAGGAGTGCCGCCACGAGCCCGGTGCGCGCGTCCCGGAACGCGCGGCCGAGAAAGAACGTCGCCGCCAGGACGGCGCCGGCGAAGACCCAGGTAAGTCTCCGCGCCAGGAACAGGAACGCCACCGCCTCGGCGGGGACCCGCTCGACGTCGTAGAAGCGGAAGAAGCTCGAGAGGAAGAAGTGGTACCACGGGGTGTGATGGTCGAAGTAGTCCCGGTAGGGGACCATGCCCTTCGAGACGCACCAGGCCCAGTGGATGCACTCGAGCTCGTCGGGATTGAACCCGCGGGTCTCGAGGAGCGACAGTCTCAGGAAGAACGGCACGGCGATGAGGAGGACCATCGCGAGGACGACGAGCTTCGTGCCGAGGCGGAGGCTCATGAAGAACCCTGCGTCAGAGACCGAGGTGCAGGCGCAAGGCATCCTCGAGCGCGAACAGAAGGGAAGCCGGGAGCTGGCCGACTCGTCGGCCGACTCGTTCGATGGATACGGAGCGAACCTGCTCGGCCTGAGCCTTGGAATCGCGAGTCAATCCGCATTGCGAGGCCGGAAGAAGCACCTGAAACGGATATACCCGGCTCACGTTCGAGGTGACGGGGACGACGGTGATGACACCGCGGTTGAGTCGGGATGCCGTGGTGTTGGCGCCATCATTGCTGACGACCACCGCGGGCCGTTGCTTGCTAGATTCCGAGCCCCGCACGGGGTCGAAGTCGACCGCGCGGATTTCGCCCCGGAGAACGAGCATCACGTATCCACTCCATCGGCGACGGCCCTGTCCCAGGACTCGGCGTCACCGCTCGATTGCCATTCCTCCCACGCCTGGGCGTACGCCGGACCGAGCTCGGCTGCCCTCAGCAACCGCACGGCTCGCTGAATTACCGCCGATCGGGAGCGAACTCCCAGGCTGCGGGCATACTCATCGAGGAAGTCGATATCCTCTTCCGGAAGGCTGACGCTGATCTTCACACCGTCATGCTACCACCGGTAGTATTCAGGTAGCAACATTTCGGGCCTTTGTGCTAGGTTCCTCGTCAACCAATGGCTTCCGACGACGTCGAGACCGCAACCGCCTTCGCCCAATCGTGGAATCGACTCCCTGAGGGCTCGGCCTACACCCGCGCTCAGTTCCTGGAGTGGATGGCCCCGCTCGACCCCGCGAGCTTTCGCGGAAAAGAGGTGCTGGAGCTCGGCTTCGGAAACGGCTCTCTCCTTTATCACATGGCCCGCTTCGGACCGGCGCGTCTCTGTGGAGTCGAGCTCGGCGACACCCTCGAGACCGCACGCCGCAACCTCGGAGACGTTCCCGGGACCCGAATCGAGCTCCAACGCGGAGACTTGACCGAGGTCGACCTCGGGCGGTTCGATCTCGTGTACTGCATCGGGGTCCTCCACCACCTGAAAGACCCGAGCGCGGGCTTCGACTCCGTGCTGCGGCACACGCGCGCGGGAGGGCGTTTCCACTGCTGGGTCTATGCCGAGGAAGGAAACGCGCTCGTGCGGTACCTGGTCGATCCGATCCGGCGGATGAGCTCGAGGCTTCCATGGTGGCTCACGAAGTACGGGCTCGCGCTCCCGCTCGCCGTTCCCTACTTCGTGTACGCGAAATGCGTTCGCCTCCTCGCGCCGCGGGCGCTTCGGTCCTTCCTTCCACTCTACGACTACAGCCGGTGGATAGCGCGGCGCGAGTTCGCGTTCTTTCATCATGTTGCTTTCGATCAGCTCGTAGCGCCGACGACGGCCTACATCCCGCGAGCGCGGGTAGAGACCTGGCTCTCCGACCCGAGAGTCGAGCCCGGGTCGAGCTATATCGTCTTCCGCAACGGGAATTCCTGGAAGTTCGGAGGCGTCAAACGGGTCACCGCCTGAGGTACTTCTCCTGCCAGAGCTCGAACACCAGGAGTGTCCATAGAAGCTTCCGATGGTCGCGAGCGCCCTCGGTATGCTCGCGAAGCAGCTTCTGGACGTACGTCGGCTCGAAGAAACCCTCGCGCTTGAGCTTGTCCTCGGCGAGCTGATCCCGCACGAGCTCCTTCAGCGATCCGTTGATCCAGTAGCCCACGGGAGCGTTGAAGCCCTTCTTGGGGCGGGTCACGATCTCTCGGGGCACCACCCCTTCCATCGCCTTTTTCAGAAGAAACTTGCTCTTGAGGCCGCGGAGCTTCAGCTCGTGGGGGATCTCGGCGACGTACTCCGCGAGGCTGTGGTTCAGAAACGGAACCCGGACTTCGAGGGAGCTCGCCATGCTCGCCCGATCCACCTTGGCGAGGATGTCGCCCTCCAGATAGAGCTTCTGGTCCAGGTACAAGAGCTGGTTCATCGTCTCCCGCGCGTCGCACCGCCTCTGGTGCTCGTAGGCGACTTCGTAGGTGTCGACGTCGTCCTGGACGAGCTCGGGAACGAACAGGGACCGCTTCTCCTGGGGCACGAATGCCCCGAGCCAACGGTGGTGTCGGCTAGCCACGGGAACTCCGCGGCCGGAGATGAAGCGCCGGGCCTTGAAATCGAAGCTGATGTTCTCCTTCGAGACCGGAAGGCGGTCGATGATCCTCGGCACCAGGCTCGCGCGAACGAAGAACGGAACCCACCGTTCGTAGTACTCGATGAGTCGATGGGCCTGGAGCGTCGGATACCCGGCGAACATCTCGTCGCCTCCGTCGCCTCCGAGGACGACCTTGACCTGCTCGCGCGCGAACCGCGAAAGGAAGTACGTGGGAACGATGGAGGAGTCGGCGAAGGGCTCGTCGAGGACGTCCATCAAGCGCGGAACGAGCTCGGCCATCATGCTCGAGGTGACGGTGAGCTCGTGGTGCTCGGATCCCAGCGTCGAAGCCGCGAGCCTGGCGTAGCCGGACTCGTCGAACGATTTCTCCTCGAAGGCGATGGAGAAGCTCTTCACCCGCTGTGTCGACTTCCTGGTCATCATCGCCAGGATCGTCGTCGAATCGAGGCCTCCGCTCAGGAGGACGCCGATGGGAACATCGCTCACCATCTCCCTCTGGACCGCCTGCTCGAGCTCGTGACGGAGCCGCTCCTGGTAGTCGCGCCAGCTCACCGGCGGGCGGCTTTCGCTCTTCTTGAGGCTCAAGTCCCAGTAGCTCGAGATCTCGATCCCCTTCGCCGAGCAGGTGAGAGTGTGCCCGGGAGGAAGCTTCCGGATTCCCCGAAAGATCGTCCGCGGCGTCGGAACGTACTCGAACGAGAGATACTCGTTCAGGGCGACGACATCGATGCGCCGCTCCACCCTGGGGTGCTCGAGGATCGCTTTCAGCTCGGACCCGAAGACCAGCTCCTCCCCGACGAGGGTGTAGTAGAGCGGCTTGATCCCGAAGCGGTCACGGGCGAGGAACAGCTTTCGAGCCTTCGAGTCCCAGAGGGCGAAGGCGAACATCCCGTTGAGGTAGCGGACGCAGTCGGGACCGAACTCCTCGTAGGCGTGAACCACGGCTTCGGTGTCGGCGCGGGTCTGAAACCGATGCCCGAGCTTCGAGAGGAGCAGGCGCAGCCTCTCGTGGTTGTAGATCTCGCCGTTGAAGACGATCCAGATCGTGCGGTCCTCGTTGGTGATGGGCTGGTGGCCCCCCTCGACGTCGATGATGGAGAGCCGCCGCGCCGCGAGGCCGACGCCGGCGTCGAGGAACGACCCATCGTCGTCGGGACCCCGGTGGGCGATGGACCGGGACATGGCATCGAGAACGGCTCGATCGGGCGAAGCACCGGACGAGGGATCGAAGACACCGCAGATGCCACACATGAACCGAAGCCGAAGCATATCCCATGCGGGCGATGGCGTAGAATACCGCGTCGATGGATGTGAAAACGCGGCGAAGGATCGATCTCGCCGCGGTCGCGGTCCTCTTCCTTCTCGCCTTCCTCCTGACCGGCATTCCGGTCCACGAGGACCTCGTCGTTTTCCAGCTCGGGCCGAACGACCATCGTTATCTCCAGGGCTTCGTTCCTCACTACGAGGTGGAGAACGGAGTCGTCGGCACCCGTTGGACCACCTATCACGCGCGCGTCGACCTCCCGCTCGTCCTCGAAGGGCCGGCGGAGGTGATTTACCGATTTTCTCGAGTCTTTGGAGAAGCGGCGGAGGCGGAGGTCACGCTCGGGGGGAGCACCATCGATCGGTTCAGCGCTCGCGGCGGCTCCGTCGAAACGCGCCGGGTACGGCTTCCCGCTCTCGCCCCGACGCCACTCTCCATCGGCTTCGACGTCGATTCTCACGAAAGACGGAACCTCGGGCTGAAGCTCGACTGGATCGCGATCGCGCCCGGCCCCGGGGCGCGTCTCTCCCTTCTCGGGGAGCCGCGCCTTCTGCCTTCGCTCCTCGCCGCGTTTCTCTTCGCCCTCTTCCGGTGGGGAGGCCTCGGCCTCCGCGGCTCTCTCGCCGGAAGCCTCGTTTTCGTGGGAGTCGTGGTCTGGGCGATGCGCCATGACGTCTTCGCCCTCGCGCACATCGCCGCCGAATTGAGCCTTCCCCTCGTCGCCCTCTCGATCGCGGCGGGGCTCTATCTCCGGCGCAAGCCGAAGGGCGCCCTCGTACTCCCGCTCTTCGTCGCCGGGTACCTCCTCAGAGGCTATGGGCTCTTCCATCCATCGACGTTCTACGGAGACGTAGCCAACGCGCGCGACTATGTCGAGGTCTTTCGGGAGACGTCGGGAAGCCTCGCCGAGCGCGGAGTCGAGACCCAGACGAAGACCAACGTAGGCTACCCGCGGAATGTGGCCGGGAAGGATTACGCCTTTCCCTACTCGCCGCTCTACTTTCTTCCCTTCGGCCTCGCCCGCACGCCGGGCGGCATCGAGGACGCCGTACGCCACGCGGGGCTCGCCGCCTCGGCACTCGAGACGCTCCCCATCTTCTGGCTCGCCTCGACCCTCTTCTCTTCACCGGCGGGAGTACTGGCCGCGCTCCTCTGGGTCTTTTCTCCTCCGGTCTTCAGCCGATTGCTTCTGGCCCTGCACGCGACCGTCGTCGGGAGCTTCCTCGACACGCTGGCGATCTCCTCGGTGCTGGTCCTGAGCTTCGAGCCTCGAAGTCTCCTCCGGCTGGGAAACGTCTTCGGAGCCACGCTCGCGAGCCTCCTCGCCTATACCTCGAGCCTCTTCTCGATGGGAGCGTTCTTGCTCTTCGAATCTCTTCTCGAGCGAAGGCTCGCGCTCAAGCTCCTCGGCGTCGTCGCGATCGCGGGCTCGATCACGGTCACCTGGCTCTACTGGCCTTTTCTCACCGCGTTCTTCGGGGAGATCCTGCCGGCCCTGGCCTCGGGGCAGCCGGGTCCCGTCGGGGAGGCTGCTCCCGCTCCCCTCGGTGCGGCGCTTTCCCGCATCCCTCTGTTCTACGGATTCCTCTATCCCCCTCTCGCTCTCGCGGGACTGCTCCTCGCCCGCCGCAGCGCTGACCCCCGGGGATTTCGCGTCCTTGCCGCCTGGGGGCTGGCGTTTCTTCTGATGGTCTCGCTGCGGGCGTTCGGGGGTGGGGTCTTCAAGGACATCAAGGAGATCGAGTTCGCGGCGCCTCTCGTCGCGATCACAACCGGGGCGAGCCTCGCCGCCCTCGGACGGAGTGGCCGCAAAGGATGGGTCGCCGCCGCGGCGCTCACCGTAGCACTCGCGCTTTTCGGCATCGCGCAGTACCGCTCGTACCTCGAGCTCTACGCGTCACCCGTCACCTCGGCTGCGGAGGTCCAGCGGGCCCGCTGAGATTAGACGGGCCGGAGGACGAGCTCGAGCCCTGTCCCCTTCCTCGCCGAGTTCTCGACGTGTCTGACGATGCGCGCGAGAGGGACGCGCACCAGCTGAACCGCGTTCCCCTTGGGCTCGGGGAAGAGGTGAATCGTCGGCCCCGCGCCCGTCTTCTCGAACGAGGCTTTCTCTTCCGCGGTCAGAAAGCCCAGGAGGAAGACGCTTCCGTCTTCGAGCTTGTGGCTCTCGAAGGATCGCAGGTCTCGATCGTTGAAGAGCGGGAAATTCTCCTCGGCGGGGGAGTAGGTGAAACCGTAGACGCCGTTTGGAAGCCGGTTCACCCCGCTTCCGCTTTCGGTCTCGGTGAGCGTCCGGAGCCGGTGGGCCGCGCGGACCCGCTCGAGCTCCCGGGTCGCTTCCTGGGGTAGAGGTTCTGGATTGGTCAGTTTCGCCATGGCGGAATTCTACCTCGGCCCTCGAATTGGCGCGCGCCTCCTCGGAACGTTAGTCTAGTTCGATGTTCCGTCGAGCGGGGCCCTGGACGTTTGCTTTGCTCATGGCTCTGGGCTGCGAGGGGGTGGACGAGGGGCAAGCGCCCGCGGGGACGCCCCGACGCGATCCACCACCCGCGCACGATCAAACCGCCCAGGCGAAGATCGTCGCCTTCGGGGACAGCCTGACCGCGGGGTTGGGAATCGGCCTCGACGAGGCCTATCCCGCGGCCCTGCAGGACCTCCTCGACGAGGCGGGCTATGCCTACGAGGTGGTGAACGCCGGAGTCTCGGGAGACACCAGCGCCGGGGGAGTCCGCCGGCTCGACTGGGTGCTCGAGGGACGCGCCGTCGAGGTCTTGGTCCTCGCCCTCGGTGCGAACGACGGCCTCCGAGGCCTTCCCCCGGGCGAGATGAAGAAGAACCTCGCGGACATCATCGAGCGGGCGAAGTCTCGCGGGATCCGCGTCCTTCTCGCGGGCTTCGAAGCTCCGCTCGACTCACGCGACGAGTACCTGCGGGAGTTCGTGGCCGTCTTTCCCGAGCTCGCCCGGGAGCACGAGGTGGCGCTTCTTCCGTCTTTCCTCGCGGGCGTCGCCGGCGTCGCCGAGCTCAACCAGGAAGACGGGAAGCATCCGAACGCGAAGGGTGCGCGGGTTCTCGCCCAGAACGTCTTTCACGCCCTCGAGCCCCTGCTCTCCCAGCCCGGGCACGAGGAGGATCCATGATCCGAATCGAGAACGTCTCGAAGGTCGTCCAGAGCGGTCCGGAGATGCTCACCATCCTCCATCCTCTCGACCTCGAGGTGCCGCAGGGGCAGTTCCTCTCGATCATGGGTCCGTCGGGAAGCGGGAAGTCGACGCTTCTCGGTCTCATCGCCGGCCTCGACGCTCCGACATCGGGCCGGGTGGTGGTCGACGGCGAGGACCTGACGGCTCTCGGTGAGGACGAGCTCGCTCGGCTGCGCGGGGCGAAGATCGGTTTCGTCTTCCAGTTCTTCCACCTGCTCCCTTCTCTGACCGCTCTCGAGAACGTCCTCGTGCCCATGGAGATCGCCGGCATCGCCGGGGCCGAAGCCCGCTCGCGGGAGCTCCTGCGGGAAGTGGGTCTTTCCGAGAGAACGCACCACTATCCCTCCCAGCTCTCGGGAGGCGAGCAGCAGAGAGTCGCGCTCGCGCGGGCGCTCGCGAACGACCCGCCCATCCTGCTCGCGGACGAGCCCACGGGAAACCTCGACGCCGACAACGGCCGGCATATCGTCGAGATCCTCCTCGGCATCCACGAGCGGCGGGGCACGACGATCGTGCTCGCGACGCACGATCCGGAGCTCGCCGGTAGAGCGGATCGCATCCTGGTCCTCAAGGGAGGCCGGATCGAACAGGTCCACGAGCGCTCCGAAGTCGTGCCGCTGGTGAGCGCGGCCTCGCGAGGATGAAGTTCGTGCTCCGCATGGCGGCCCGCGAGCTCCGGGCGTCATCACGGCAGCTCCTCTTCTTCTTCGTCTCCATCGCCGTCGGCGTGGGCGCGATGATCTCCCTCGGCTCCGTCATCCAGAGCGTACGCGCGGCGTTGATGAAGGAGTCGAAGGGCATCACCGCCGCCGATCTGCTCATCTGGACCGAGCGGCCGTACAGCGACAACGCCCGGTACATCGTCGACGAGAAGCTCGAAAAACACGGTGCGCTCGCGACCATGCGATCGGTCGAATCGACCGCGATGGCGCGGCCCGAGGACGCGAGCCGGAAAGCCACGACCATGGTCGAGCTTCGCGCGGTGGAGGAAGCGTTTCCTTTCTACGGAAGAATGGAGCTCGCGGGCGGGGGCCCCTACAGTCACGATCTCCTGAAGGGACGGGGAGCGCTCGTACGGCCGGAGCTTCTCACGCGGCTCGGCGTCCGCGTCGGCGAACGGATCCGGATCGGGGAGGCGAGCTTCGAGATCCGCGGGGTGGTGGTTCGCGAGGCGGGACGGAGTCTGAGCATGTTCACCATGGGCCCGCGCGTCTTCATCGACTACGCCGACCTCGAGACGACGGGTCTTCTCGACTACGCCAGCCGCATCCGCCGTCAGATCCTGGTCCGGGTGGAGGAGGACAAGCTCCAGGAGCTCGTCTGGGACCTGGAGGGAGCCCTCGCGAACGAGTTCGTCCGCGTCCGCTCGTACAAGGAGGCGGGCGACCAGCTCGCCCGCCGGTTGAGTCGGGGGGAGAGCTACCTGAGCCTCGCGGGCTTCGTGATCCTCATTCTCGGCGGCGTCGGCGTATGGAGCGTCGTCCGGGTCTTCGTGGCGCAGAAGCTCAAGAGCATCGCGGTCTTGAAGTGCGTGGGGGCCACGACCCGGCAAGTGCTCGCGATCTACGTCGTTCAGGTGCTGGCTTTGAGCGTCGCCGGATGCGCTCTCGGTCTCGCGCTCGCCCGGCTGGTGGTCGCCTGGATACCCGTGGGTCTCGGGCTCGACGTGAAGGACGTGGAGTACGGGCTCACGGCGTCTTCCGTCGTCCAGGGAATCGCCATCGGGCTTCTGGTCTCGATTCTGTTCTCGCTCCTTCCGCTTCTTCACGTACGCCTCGTCCGCCCGCTTTGGCTCCTCAGGCCCGAGAGCGTTCAGCCCGTGCCTCGCAGGAGGAGCTTACGCGAGCGGCTCGCGCGCCTCGACCGGATGCAGCTCGGCGCGGGCGTGATTCTGGTGCTTGCGCTCGTGGGTGTGGCTTCGTGGCAGGCGGAGTCCCTCCGCATCGGAGCCTACGTTTCGGCGACGTTCGTGGGCCTCTCGGTGGCGCTGCATTTCACCGGGAGCCTCCTCATCCGGGCGGTGGCGCCGCTTTCGAGAAGCTCCTATTTCCCGCTGCGCCATGCCGTCCTGAACGTGAGCCGTCCGGGAAACCAGACGCGGGTCATCCTTCTCGCCGTCGGCGTCGGGTTCTGCTTCGTGCTGGCCATACGGGGCATCCAGGCGAACCTCCTGGAGCAGTTCGCGGTGGAGCTGCGCGAGGACGCGCCCGACTTGTTCTTCCTCGACATCCAGGCCGATCAGAAGGACCTGCTCGAGGAGCGGGCGCAGCGCCTCGGGGCCCCGACGGTGAAGTTGGTTCCAGTCCTGAGGGGAAGGGTCGTCCGGGTGGAAGGCCGGACGCTCAACCTCCAAACCTACAAGGAAGTGCGCGAGCGCGACTGGCTCGGACGCGAGTACACCCTCACCTACCGCAATCATCTCGAGGACAACGAGCGCATCCTGGAGGGTGCTTTGTGGCCGGAGAGCCACTCCTCCGAGCCCGAGGTCTCGATCGAAGAGAGCCTGAAAGAGAGCTTCGGGATGGAAGTCGGAGACGTCGTGACCTTCGACATCATGGGGCGGCAGCTTGCGGCCCGGGTGACGAGCGTCCGCGAGGTCGAATGGGCGGACGCCCGAAATGGCGGCTTCATGTTCGTCTTCCGGCCCGGAGGGCTCGAGGGAGTCCCGAACAGCTATGCGGGCTTCGTGAAGGGCCCGAGCGATCCCATGGAGCGCGCGCGGTTCCAGAGCGACCTGGTCGAGGACTTCCACAACGTCTCGATCGTGGACCTCAGAGACATCCTCGACGACCTGGCGCAGGTGGTGGACCGGGTATCGCTCGCGATCACCGTCGTCGGGAGCGTGGCCCTTCTCTCCGGCGGGCTCATCCTCCTGGGCTCGGTGGCGATGACCAAGTACCAGCGATCGTACGAGACCGCGATCTTCAGGACCCTGGGCGCTAGCCGCCGCCGGGTCGCGGCCATGATGGTTCTCGAGTACGGGACGCTCGGCGCCATCGCCGGTACGATAGGCGCCCTGGGAGCCCAGGTCCTCACGTTCCTTCTGAGCGAGCGCGTCCTTTCGATTCCGTTCCGCCCCCACGTTCTCACCCACGCGGGCGCGATTCTGGCGGCGGCGCTCGCGGTCGGCCTCGTCGGCATGTTGGTCACGCTGGACGTCCTCCGCCACAAGCCGCTCTCCATACTTCGGGTGGGATGAAAGGAGCGGGAGCATGATGAGAAAGAGACCGGCCGCCGAGCGCGGTCACGCCCATCACGGCTGGCTCGACACCCGGCACACGTTCTCGTTCGCCGGCTACCACCATCCCGAGCACATGGGTTTTCGGGTTCTCCGTGTCCTGAACGACGACCGCGTCGCCCCTGGAGAAGGGTTCGGGACCCACGGCCACCGCGACATGGAGATCGTCTCCTACGTCCTCGAGGGAGCCCTCGAGCATCGGGACAGCATGGGGACGGGATCGGTCCTCCGCTACGGCGACGTCCAGCGCATGACCGCGGGCCGGGGCGTAACTCACAGCGAGTTCAACTCCTCGAGTATCGAGCCCGTTCATTTCCTGCAGGTCTGGATTCTTCCCGAGCGCCGCGGGCTCGACCCGGCCTATGAAGAGCGCAGCTTTTCCCCAGCGGAGAAGCAGGGGGTCCTCCGGAGGATAGTTTCCCGCGGCGGCGAAGGAGGAGCGCTCTCGATCCATCAGGACGTCGCCATCTACGCCTCGATCCTTCGGAGCGGGAACCAGGTGGAGCACGTCCTGAACCCGGGACGACACGCCTGGGTGCAGGTGGCTTCCGGCGGCGTTCGCGTCAACGGTCTCGACCTCGAGGAGGGCGACGGCCTGGCGGTGAGCGAAGAGCCTCGAGTTCAGATCGAGGGTTCCGGAGTTGGGGAGATCCTGCTGTTCGATCTGCCGTGAAGCGGTTGTATGTCATGTCGTCATTTTTCATAGTAAAATGACGACGAGGTGAGCAATCGATACGCCCGGATCGCCACCGTTCCTCGGGGGAGCTTCTTTCTGCTCGGGCCGCGCGGAGTCGGAAAGAGCACATGGGTCCGCGAACGGCTCGCCGGGGCCCGCCGATTCGACCTTCTGGACGAGGGGTACTTTCAGACGCTCCTCGCCGACCCATCCCTGTTCGCGTCCGAGCTTCGGACGTTCAAGCCACGGGAGTGGGTCGTCGTCGATGAAGTTCAGCGGCTTCCGGGCCTTTTGAACGAGGTACATCGGTTCATCGAGGAGAAGGGGCTGAAGTTCGCCCTCCTGGGCTCCAGCGCTCGAAAGTTCAAGACGGCGGGCACCAACCTGCTGGCGGGGCGGGCGGTCCGAAAGCGGATGTTTCCTCTCGTTCCCGAGGAACTGGGCGCCGATTTCCAGCTGGACGAGGTTCTCTCGTTCGGAAGCATCCCGGTCGTATGGTCGTCCGCCGATCGCCGAGGCGCTCTCGAAGCCTACGTTCAGATGTATCTCAAGGAGGAGATACGCGCCGAGGCGCTCGTCCGGAACCTTCCCGGCTTCGTGAGATTTCTTCCTTTGGCCGCGCTCTTCCACGGTCAGACGGTGAACGTCTCGGCGATCGCCCGGGACTCGGGCACGGCTCGGACCACGGTCGAGGGCTACCTCGAGATCCTCGAAGATACGCTATTGACCTATCGTCTCCCCGCGTACGAGGCAAAGCTCCGGGTGAGGGAGAGGAAGCATCCGAAGCTCTTCTGGATCGATCCCGGTCTCGTCCGGGGCGTGCGGAAGACGTTCGGCCCCGCGACTCCCGAGGAGCGCGGGCCGCTTCTCGAGGGTTTCCTGCTGATGCTTCTGCGAGCCCACGCGGAGGAGCGCGACCTCTTCGACGAGATCTTCTACTGGGCGCCGGCTCAGGCCCGGAACGTCGAGGTGGATTTCCTGTTGAAGCGCGGGCGGCAGCTCCTCGCGGTGGAAGTCAAGGCGACTCCCCGCTATTCGACGACGATGCTCGCCGGCCTCCGCGCCATCGGGGAGCTCGGGAGCGTGGTACGTCGTATTCTCGTCTACGGGGGCTCCCGCTCACTCCGCACGAGCGATGGCATCGACGTCTTGCCCGTCGCTCGTTTCGCTGAAGAGGCAGCTGATGGAAGCCTCTGGCCCGACTAGGGCTGTGTCACCTCCGACGCGCCCTTCCGGTGTCTCTCGAACCAGCCCATGATGCTCAGGATCTTCGCGATGTGATGGCTCGGCCTTCGCGAGATCCCGTGCGGCTCTCCCGGGACCCGCACCAGCTCGGTCTCGACCCCGAGAAGCTTCAGCGCCTGGTAGTACTGCTCCGACTCCGACATCGGCGTTCGGTAGTCCTCCTCGCCGCAGAGCACCATCGTCGGGGTCTTCACGTTCTTGACCACCGACAGCAGCGATCTCTTCTCGTAGTGCTCGACGTGGTCCCAGGGGAGGCCGGGGAACCAGTACTTGCTCGTCATGTTGCCGATGTCGGACGTCAGCGTGAAGCTGTACCAGTTGATGACCGGGTAGACGGTCACCGCGGCGCGGAATCGCGTCGAGCGGCCGACCATCCAGGAGGTCAGGACTCCGCCGCCGCTTCCACCGGTCACCATCACGTTCTCGGGATCGACGTACCCCTTGGCGATGACGGCGTCGACGCCGGAGTCGAGGTCGTAGAAGTCGTCCCCCGGGTAGGCGTGGTGGATGAGGTTTCCGAACTCCTGGCCGTAGCTGGTGCTCCCGCGCGGATTGGTATAGAGCACCACGTAGTCGCGGGCGGCCATGAGCTGCTTTTCGATGTCGAAGCGATCTCCGTAGTTCGCGAACGGTCCCCCGTGGATCTCGAGGATGAGCGGATATTTTCGAGAAGGGTCGAAATCCGGCGGCTTCACGATCCAGCCCTGGACCTTCCGGCCGTCTTTCGACGAGTCGTACCAGATCTCCTCGACGTCGCCGAGCTTCTTCGCCGCGAATAGGTCTTCGTTCACCGCCGTGAGCACGCGGAGGTCGGAGCTCCCCATGGTGCCCACGGCGATATCGCCCGGCACCCGGGGCCGGCTGTAAGTCGTCGCGAAGGCGCCGTTTTTCGCAATCGAGATCGTCCCACCGCCGCCGTAAGCGCTGAAGCTCGCCCCCAGGTTGCCCGCGAGCTTCTGGGTGGGGCCGTCGAGCGTCATGAAATGAAACCCGGTGTTCCCCTGGTCGTCGGAGGTGAAGTAGACGCCGCTCCCGTCGGGAGACCAGCGGATGTTGGCGACGTCCCGGTCGAGGCCGTCGGTCAAGGGCCGCGCGCCGCTTCCGTCGCGCGCCATCACGAAGAGTCGAGTGACCTGGTATCCCTGGTAGCGGTCGTCGAAACCGAGGTAGGCGATCCGGCGTCCGTCCGGGGAGACCTGCGGCGAATGGTCGGGGCCTTTTCTCGTGGTCAGCGCCTTGACCGAGCCGTCGGCGACGGAGAACTCGTACACATCGCTGTCGAGGGGCTCGAGGTCGTAGTTCGGGTGGCGGTTGGCGGAAAGGATCAGGTGCTTGCTGTCCGGAGTCCAGACGGCCTCGCTCGCGCGGAACCCCGCGCCGCCGTGCTGGAATTCGCCGCTCGAGATCTGGCGAGGCGTGCCGCCTTCCGCGGGCAGAACGAAGACGTGGTGATAGCCCGGCTTCAGATAGCCGGGACCGTTGAACCGATAGACGAGCTGGTCGATGACCCGCGCCGGCTCCGCCCAGGTGGCGCCCTCGGGTCTCGAAGGCATGCCCTTCACGGTAGGCGCCTCTTGGGGAACGAGCGCGGTAAAGGAGATCCACTTGCCGTCCGGCGACCAGGCGATTCCCGCGGGCTCGGAGGTCAAGCTCGAAAGCTTCGCCGTCTGTCCGCTGTCCATCCAGCGCCGGTAGATCTGGGGGGAGCCGTCCCGGTCGGAGATGTAGGCGATCTGGGACCCGTCGGGAGACCAGCGGGGCGAGGTGTCGCTGAAGTTCCCCGTGGTGAGAGGCCGATGGTCCTTGCCGTCGAAGCTCACGATCCAGAGATTCGATCGCCTCTGGTCCTTCATGATGTCGGCGAACTGCCGGACGTAGACGACCCGCGTTCCGTCCGGCGATATCTGCGGGTCGGTGGCGAGCTCCAGGTTGAAGATGTCCTCGACCGACAGGCGGTCGGAGGGCGCTCCGGCGAGGGCGATTCCGAGGAAGAGGGCTTGCAGCATGGCGGCCTCCCGTAAAACGAGCCGGCGCGTCGACGGCGCCGGGCTCTTGTGACGGGAATGATACCGGCTTTACGAAGCCCTGCGCTATGCCGCCGCCGGCTTTTCCTCGGGCACGATCGGTAGCGTTTTTCGTTCCGTTCCCCGGAGGAGCTCGATTTCCGCGGGACGGCCGATGCGCTCGTCGGTGAGGAGCCGGTGGAGATCGTCGATGCCTCGGACCTTCTCGCCCGCGAAGCCGAAGAGGAAGTCCCCCTCCCGAATTCCCGCTCGCGCCGCGGGGCTGTCCTTCACCACCTCGACCACGAGCACCGCCTTCGCCTCCGAAATGTCGTGGAACCGGCTGAGCCGCGCGACCAGGGGAATGTCCTGACCCCTCACGCCGATCTGGCTCCTCCGAATCCGACCGTCCTTGATCAAGCGCCCCGCGACGTACTCGACGGTGTTGCTGGGGATGGCGAAGCAGATGCCCTGCGCACCCAGGATGACCGCGGTCGCGAGCCCGACGACGGCCCCTGAAGAGGCGACCAGCGGTCCCCCGGAGTTACCTGGGTTCAACGCGGCGTCCGTCTGGACGACCCCCTCGATGAGCCGTCCCGATATCGACCGGAGCGACCGGCCGAGAGCGCTCACCACCCCCGCGGTCACCGTGCACTGGAATCCGAGAGGATTTCCGATGGCGACGACCAGCTGGCCGACCTTCAGGCGTCCGGAATCGCCGAGCCGCGCGGGAGTCAATTTCGAGAGACCGATGCGGACAACGGCGAGGTCGGTATCGGGGTCGTCGCCCACGAGCGTCGCCGGCGCCTTTCGTCCGTCGAGGAGCTGGATCTCGATCGAGGGGGCGCCGTGGACGACGTGGCTGTTCGTGAGGATGAAGCCGTCTTCGGTCACGACGAAGCCCGAGCCGTTCCCTCCGCCGGAACGCCCTCTCGCTTTCTGCGTGTCCCCGCGGACTTCGACCTTCACCACCGACGGGCTCACGTCCTCCGCGACCCGCGTGACCGCGAGCGAATAAGCGTCGAGAAGGCCTTCGTCATCGAGATCGCGAGCGAGTGCCATGGTTCAGCTCCGCGAGCCGACGACGATCGGGACCCGCTCTTCCCTCCCCGTACGGAGAATTCGGGCCTCGAGCGGCTTTCCGATTCGCTCCTCGCCGAGAATGGAAAGGAGCACCCCCGGAGAATCGACGGCTCGCCCGTCGATGCCGAGAAGAACGTCGCCCAGGAACAAGCCGGCCTTCTCCGCCGGGCTTCCCTGCTGTACGGAGAGCACCAGTAGCCCCGCCCGCTGCGATTTCACGGAGTCGGGAAGCCGGATCGGGTAGGTCGTGATTCCGAGGAATCCCCGCCGAACCTGGCCATGCTGGAGGAGGCTTTCGACGACGCGCCGAAGCGTCTCGACCGGGATCGCGAGCGGCGTTCGCCGGCGGAGTCCTGCGGTCGCGAGGGCGAGGGCCCGTCCATCCGCCGCGAGGAGCAGGCTTCCGGAGAAGCCGGGGAAGAGGCGGGCATCGGTCTCGACGTAGCGATCGATGCGTCCGCCCTGGTCCGTCGTCCAAACGCCTCCGACGACGCTCGCCGTCGTCAGGGACACCCTGCGCCCGTTGGCCGACGAGGCCACCAGGACGAGGACCTCGCCCGGCTCGAGCGTTGCCGTGTCGCCCCATGCGGGAATCGCGAAGCTCGCGTTCTTCGCGCGCAGAAGGGCGACTCCCGTCGAGGGATCGCGTCCCGCGATCTCAGCGGGAAACGACTCGCCCCGGGCGGTCCGGATCTCGATTCCTTCTTCGTCCTCCACCGTGTGAAGGGCGGTCACCACCAGGC
This sequence comes from uncultured Acidobacteriota bacterium, assembly GCA_963716925.1. Classification (GTDB taxonomy): domain Bacteria; phylum Acidobacteriota; class Vicinamibacteria; order Marinacidobacterales; family SMYC01; genus DAISKN01. Next base: position 1,601,829 of record CAVQUX010000010.1, read on the forward strand.
CGTCCCCCGGCCAGGCCACGCCCGAGGACGGCATTCTGCGCCTCGCCCTCACCTCGACGACGCTGTCTCCCGCCTTCCTCACTACGGACTGAATCTCTTCGTTCAAGCTTGCGAGCCCCATTCCTTGGACTCCTTTCTCGAGTCGAGATTAGCGCCCCCGTCCGCGGACGGCATCGGGAGAAAGGCGGGGTCGGCACCCGGCCGATCGGTCAGGTGGCGAGGAATCAGAAGTGAAGGAGCCCCGCTCGGGCCGCGAGCGCCACAACTTCCGTGCGGCTCGAGGCACCGAGCTTTCCGAGAATGGCGTTGACGTGGAACTTCACCGTGTGGAAGCTCACGCCGAGCCGGTCCGCGATCTCCTTGTTGGAGAGGCCCGAGGCGAGGAGCTCGAGGACCTCGAGCTCGCGCGGGGTCAAAGTCTCGTGCGACCCCAGAGGCCGCTGCGGAGGACGGAGGGTGTCCTCGGCCAGGTCCTCGTCGATGACCAGCAGGCCCTCGAGAAGGGCGTCGAGAGCTCGCTCGAGCCGCGGGCCGCTCGTTCGTCGCGAGACGACACCGCGGGCGCCCGAGGCGAGAGCTTCCCGCGCCCGAGCCGGCTCGGAAGCGATCGCGAGCACCGGATAGCGGGGTACGAGCGAGCGGACGTTCTCGGAATTCTCCCCCTCCCCGAAGTCGACGAGCACCGCGTCGGCGCCGTCCTCGATGCTCGAGGTGACCCTCCAGCCCTCCGAGTCCTCGAGGAGTCGAGCCAGACCCCCGAGAGCGAGGAGGTCGTCTCCGAGCAGGAAGACGCGCCGGGCCTCCTTCATCGAGGCCAGTATAGGACGCTCAATCCCGGCGTCGGGTCCTGACGACGCCGTCGAAGTGGGACGTCCAATCCGGAGAGCGGAAGCTCACGACTCGGGCCCGCGAGAGGTCCGGCACGCGCGTTCGCGCGAGGGGAGAGAGATCGTACGCGTCGAATCCATCGGGTTGGAACACCAGCGTCAGGAACTGGCCGAGCTCGATGGCGTTCTGCATGTCCTCGACGCTCGGCTCGATGCCGGATTCGAAGCCCTCGCCTCGAAGCCGGGGAGGGTGGATGTGCCAGAAGCCGACGTAGCGGCCGCGCCAGTCCGTCGACTCGATCATCCGCGCCTGAGTCCCGGGATCCGCCTGCCACGTCTTGAAATAGGTGGCTACCGCGCCTTCGGTGACGCGGTCGAGAAGCGCCTTCTGCTCTTCCGTCGGAGCTCCCCGGGACATCTGATAGAGAAGCGCATGGAGCCCCCCCGTCCCTTTGAGCACCGCGTTTCCGTCCGGGCTGCTCTCGAGAAACGCGAGCAGGTTCGCGGGATCGCGCCGCAGCGAGACCATCTCGCGAAGGATCGGGTGAACGGGATCCGGATAGGACACGAGGATCAGTCTTCCTCCGTCGAGCGTGGACTCTCCTCCGAGCTCCGGGGTGACGAGCGTGCCCCCGGCTGCGACGGACTCCGCGATCGAGCGTTCGAAGAGAGCCCGAATCGACTCCACTCCGGCGCGGGAAAGGACGGCGGCTCGAAGCTCGTCGTGGGTGATCGGCTGCCGAAGCGTCGACTGAGCGAGCGCCAGGTAGCTTTGCTTCCTATCCGATTGCTGAGGTGCGGCCGCGGAGACCCCGAGGAGCAGGAGAAGAACGCCGAACGTCATTTATCGTACCTCGACCGAGTCGAGGCGGAAGCCGAGGTCGCGCACGTCGCTCGCGTCCGGAATGTCGTTCGAGGGCCGCCAGGTCTTCGTCGACAGCGTGAGGATCGAGTACGTCGCTTCCGCCCTTTCTCCGAGCTCCGGCGGTATCGAAAGCTCGTAGACCTCGAACCCGCGCGTCGGGGAGAGCGTTCCCAGGGGGCGCCCGTCGAGAGCCGCTTCGATGGGATGGAGCGGCGCTTCCGACTCCTTCGGTCCGGCCAGCCGCAGGGCAATCGTCCGGCTCCCCGCCCCCACCGCGGGAAGAAAGACCGAGGACGTTCTCTGGCTCCAGCGGAAGCTCGTTCCGTCCGCTTCGAGCTCCTTCTCGTGGAACCAGGCCACTTGCAGGTCGTCGCTTCCCCCGACGTCCAGCGCCGGCAGCTTCGGGACCCGCCGCGCGAGATCCTCGAGATCGACGGCCTTCGAGAGCGTGAACCTCAAATTGAGAGGCTCCGGTCCTTTCGGGGGCCGGTCGTAGGAATACTCGTATTTCTCGGTCGTGAGCTCGAAGTCCTTGACATGGCGGGTGAAGAGCCCCGAAAGCGAGATCTTGTAGTTGGTCACGAAGAACACGTCGTGATAGCGATCTTTCCAGCTCTCGAGGAGCTTCTCCAGGAGCGCGCGATCGGGCTTCAGGGTGTAGAACTCGAGAACCTTGCGGTCCTCGAGCTGAGCGAGTGGAAGCTCCAACAGATGGAGTCCTTCCTGGGCGGGAAAGATCGCGACGTCGTCGTCGCCGATGTGCCGTGCGAGCTCCTCGACGAACGCGAGGCTCCCGCGGAACTCGTTGTGGCGCCAGAGACGATGGCCGGAGACGAGGTAGACACCGACGAGGAGCACCGCGACGACGCGGCTTCCCAGGGCCGCGAGTCTCCCTCCGCTCTCGCGCAGGCTCGACAGGAGAAAGGCCATGGCCACGAAAAACGCCGGAAGGATCACGGGGATGAACCGCCTCATCGCGAAGTAGTGATCGTGCCAGACCCGGACCTTGTAGAAGAAGAAGAGGGAATAAGTCAGGGCGGCGAGAAGGAAGAACGCCTGCGTTCGGCGGGCGCGGAGGAGGAGCGCCATCCCCCCCGCGACCGCGAGAGACAGCCCGAGCGGATACAGGTACCAGCCCATTCGCAGGAAGGCCTCGGCGTCGTGGGGAGCCGTGCGCGGACCATGCCAATGGGGACGCACGAAATAAGCGTAGAGCGCGAGGAGGAACAGGGCGAGAGCCGCCCCCATACGAAGCCGGAACGAATCGAAGACGTCGAAGAGCTTCGCGGGGAGCTTTCTCACCGAGCGATCGACGACGAAGAAGAGAATCGCGGCGACGAAGGCGACGGCGGGCAGGTTCTCGCCCAGGAAGCGCCAGTAGTGCCTCCCGAGGATGCTCGAAACGTACGGCCAGGCGAAGAGGCGATCGTGGATGGCCGCATGGATTCCCACCAGGAGGAAGCCCGCGAGGAAAGAGATCTCGGGTGCTTTGAGCTCGCGCCTGACCCGCTTCCAGCCGAAGTAGAGCGCGACGGGAGCCCCGAACAGGAGAGTCTCGACCCGGGCGAGGGAAGTGGCGCCGAGAGCGAGTCCGGCGAAGGCGCCGGCGAGAGTCGAACGCTGCTCTTCCATGAAGAAGAAGAGCAGGAGCGAGGTCGCGAACAGGAACTGGACGACGATCTCGGAGTTGGGGAAACGGGCGAACCAGATCTGGATCTCGAAAACCGCGAGAAGCGCGGACGCGAGGGCGGCGACCTCGAGGCTGAAGATCCGCCGGAATGCGAGAAAGAAACCCGAGACCGCGAGGAGGGCGAAGAACGGCGTCGCATAGAGGCCGGATTTGGGTTGATAGAGCGCCGAGGCGGTCCCGATCCAGACTGGGTAGAGGTGGAGTCCGTGCGGGACGACCCTGGCGCTTTCCGGCGACTCCAGGCCAAATCCCAGGTACCGATGGTAATCCCAGGGTGGAAGCACCTTGTCCGGGAAGAAGAGAGGCCAAGCTTCCCGGGGTATGTCCGCCACGACCGGGTCGTGGTAGACGAGTCGCCCGTCTCGAGCGAGGTGGAAGCCGGCGTTCACGTACACGCCGGGGTCGCGCCCGCCGAGGATGTGCTCGAACGGAGGGAAGTAGACCGCGGCGGAGAATGCGACCAGGGCGGCTGCGACGAGCATCTCGGACCGCGACACGGCTCCGGGCCGAAGGGAAAGGCGGCGTCTCAAAACCACGACGGCGAGCGCAGCGCCGGCGACGACGACGAGCGCGGTGCGCGTGGGGGAGAAGAAGCCGAGCTCCGCGAGAACGAGCGACACCCACCCGGAGATGAGGAGGCTTCCCGCGGTCGAAAGGTATATCTGCTCCACAAGGCTCAGCCGCAACTTGCCCTCGCCGCCGAGCGCCGCGACCAGCACCAGGCCCGGGAGGAAAAAGATCGCGAGAGTGGCGAGGGTTGCGGCGAGGGGGGTCACGTCGGGAAGTCTTCTCGAAGAAGGCCATCATAGAAGAGGGCCTTCGAAATTGCACCCGCTTGGCGCGATCGGGAAGGCGTGCTTATAGTGGCCGCGTGACGGACTTGGACGAAGCCCGACTCCATTCGGACGTCGAGCTCCAGGTCCAGCCGTGCGTCCCAGACGCTCTTCCACGCCAAAACTCGGGCGTGGTAATCTGGCTCTTCCGTTGCGCCTGAGATCGTTCTGGAAGCTGGGTCTCACCCACCTGTTCCTTTTGCTTCTCGCGCTCGCCTCTCTCTCTGTCTACACGCTGCGTACGTGGAGGCGGAGCGTTCTCGAGGGCGCCTACCAGCACCTCGACGCGATCGCGCGCCTCGCGGAGAGTCGGCCGCCTTCGAGCGGGGACCGCGAATCGCTCGGCGCCTGGGCGGAATGGATCTCCGAGAGCGGGACCCGGGTGACGGTGGTGAGCCGGGACGGCACGGTGCTCGCCGACTCCGACGAAGATCCGGCGAGTATGGAGAACCACGCCGACCGGCCGGAAGTGAAGGCGGCATGGATCGAGGGCCGGGGAAGGGCGACGAGGCTCAGCCAGACGGTGAGACAGGAGCTCGCGTACCTGGCGGTTCGCGTTTCCTGGGCGCCGACCGGTCCCGTGGTATTGCGCCTCGCCGTACCGCTCCGCGCGGTGTTTCAGGTCGCCGGCGATTTTAGCGCTCCCCTGGCCGCCATCCTGATTCTGGCTCTGGCCATCGGAGGAGGAGTGGCCTTCGGCATGTCCCGGCGCTACTCGGAGCGGATGGTCCGTCTGAAATCCTTCCTGCAAAGAGTGGCGGAAGGAGACTTCCGCGCGGAGCCCGTCGGCGAGGGAGGGGACGAGCTCGCGGAGCTCCAGGGATCGCTCAACCAGGCAATCGAGCGGCTCGCCCGATCCATGCGCCTGCTCGAAGACGAGCGCAACCAGTCCGCGGCCATCCTCTCCTCGATGTCGGAGGGTGTGGCGGTCGTGGACCGGGACGAGCGCATCCGGTACTCGAACCCCGCGTTTCGCCGCGCGCTCCACACGGGTCGAGAGCAGACTTTCGAGGGCCGGCGGCTGGTGGAGGTCACGCGGCAGAGCGAGATTCTCGCCATGGTCCAGGGAGTCTTGAAAGGCGGAGATCGCAGCGAGGCCGAGATCGCGACCGCCGGCCTGAAGCCGCGGCACTTCCTGGTGCGCGCCGCTCCCGCGGGCGAGACCGGCGCGGTGCTCGTGGTCCTGGACATCACCGAGATCCGGCGCCTGGAGCGCGTGCGGCGGGACTTCGTCGCGAACGTCTCGCACGAGCTGCGCACGCCGTTGACCGCGATCCAGGGCTTCGCCGAGACGCTCCTCCGGGGCGCTCTCGACGAGCCCGAGAACAGCCGGAGATTCGTCGAGATCATCCGCGACCACTCGTGGCGCCTCGCGCGCCTCACCGAGGACCTGCTCAAGCTCTCGCGCATCGAGGCGGGGAAGCTCGAGCTCGAGCTCCGCCCGATCTCGGTCGGGAACCTGCTGGAGCAGTGCACCGAGACCGCGCGATTGAAGCTGACGGAAAAGCGTCAATCGTTGACGGTGTCGGTGTGCGAGCCTCCGCCGCTCGCGAGGGCGGACTCCCACGCGCTCCTCGACGTGCTCCGCAACCTCCTCGACAATGCGATCCAGTACACCCCGGAAGACGGGCACGTTGCCATCCGGGTGTCTCTCGGCGGCGCGGCCGGCGCGGAGGAGGTGCGGATCGCAGTCCAGGACGACGGAATCGGGATTCCCGCGAGCAGCCACGATCGCATCTTCGAGCGTTTCTATCGGGTCGATGCCGCACGCTCGCGGAAAGTCGGGGGAACCGGCCTCGGACTTTCCATCTCGAAGCACCTGGTGGAAGGGATGGGCGGCCGCATCGAGCTCGAGAGCCAGCTCGGTCGGGGGTCGACGTTCACGGTCGTGCTTCCTCGAGTGACTTCGGACCGGATGCCCGAGTAGGCGGCGGACGTCTGGAGGCGCCGCGTCCATGCAGACACTCGCCGATCTCGTCTCCCGAATGGAGCAGCTGGGAGAGAACGAGGCCGTCGTCTACCACGACGGCCTCCGCACGCGGAAATGGAGCTACCGCGAGCTCCTGCGCGCGATCGCGGGCGTCGCCCGAGAGCTGAAGTCTCTCGGTCTCACCGCCGGCGACCGCGTGCTCCTCTGGGGAGAGAACCGTCCCGAGTGGCTCGCGGTCTTCTGGGCCTCGGTCTCCTGCCGCATCGCGCTCGTGCCCGTCGATTTTCGATCCTCGAAGGACTTCGTCGCGCGGGTGCAGCAGGACGTCGGCGCGAAGCTTCTGATCCATGGGGCGAGCGTCGAAGCCGAAGGCCTCGGCCTTCCGCGCCTCGACTTCGAGGCGGTGTCGCGAATGCGGTCGGAATCGCCGATCGCGCTCGAGGGCGTGGGGCCTGAAGACATCGTACAGATCCTCTACACTTCCGGAACCACCGGCGAGCCGAAGGGAGTCGTGCATCGGCACCGCCACCTGGCGCCGAACCTCGCTCCCATCCAAGGGGAGATCCGGAAGTACGGAGCGCTCGCGCGCCCGTTCCAACCCGTCCGGTTCCTCGACCTCCTGCCGCTGAGCCACGTGTTCGGCCAGTTCGCGGGACTCTACGTCCCCGTGTTGATGGGAGGCTCGGTGGTGTTCCTCAAAGCCGTTCACCCCGGCGCCATCCTCGAGACGATCCGTCGGGAGCGCGTCTCCGTGCTGATTTCCGTTCCCCGTCTCCTCGAGATCCTGAGACGGGAGATCGAGCGCCGCTTCGACCTCTCCCGGCCTCCGCTCGAAGGCCGGGGGCTCTGGGGCGGGCTCCGCCGCTTCTTTCGCTACCGGGACGTCCACGCGGCGTTCGGCTTCAAATTCTGGGCGATCCTTTCGGGCGGAGCGCGCCTTCCGCCGGACGAGGAAGACTTCTGGTTTCGCCTGGGGTTCGTCCTTGTCCAGGGCTACGGCTTGACGGAAACGAGCTCACTCGTCACCACGAACCATCCCCTGCATCCGACGAGGGGCTCCGTCGGAAAGATCGTCGGGAGCCAGGAGATCCAGCTCGCCCCGGACGGCGAGATCCTGGTCCGCGGGTCGAACGTCTCCCTCGAGCTCTTCGGGCGAGAGACTCCGCCCGATGAAGGCGCGGACGTCTGGCTCCACACCGGAGATCTGGGAGAGATGGGGCCGGACGGGACCCTGTTCTACAAGGGAAGGAAGAAGGACGTGATCGTCGGGCCGGAAGGCCTCAACGTTCATCCCGCCGACGTCGAATCGGCACTCGCGCGCGAGCCAGCCGTCAAGGAATCCGTGGTCCTCGGACGTCCCACCGAACGGGGTGAGATCGTTCACGCCGTGCTCCTGCTGCGCGACGCCGCCGCGGATCCGCGCGCCATCATCGAGAGAGTAAACCGGGAGCTCGAGCATCACCAGCGGATCCGCGAGTGGACGGTCTGGTCCGACGAGGATTTCCCCCGGACGGCGTCGACGTTCAAGGTCCGCCGGCACGAGGTAGCGAAGGCCCTCGAGCAGCGGACAGGGACTAAGGAAGGCTCGGGCCCTCACGAAGGCTCGAGCGCGGTCCGGGCACTCGTCGCCGAGAGGCTCGGTCGGTCTGCCGACGAGGTCAGAGGATCGCAGCAGCTCTCGACGGAGCTGGGCCTGAGCTCCATCGACCGAATCGAGCTTCTTTCGAGCCTCGAGGAGCGCTACGGGGTGGAGCTTCCGGAAACCGAGATGGCGACGGTCGCGACCGTCGACGACCTCGAGCGATGGGTCCATCGCGAGGCGGAGGTCCCTCGCGCAGCCCTCGAAGAGGGCCAGGATTCGCCCCTTTCCGGGGTGGTGCGCATCGCCCGTCTCCTCCCCGTCAGGTTTCTCCGATTCGCGTTTCTCGAGACCGTGGTCCTCCCGCTCTGGCGCCGCTACATTCCGCTCACGGTCGAGGGAAATCTGGACGGTGTCGTGGGACCGGTGATATTCGCTCCCAACCACGCGAGCCACCTCGACACCCTCGCCGTTCTCGCGGCGCTTCCAAAGCGCTTCCGGCATCGCCTAGCGCCGGCGATGTCGCAGGAGTCCTTCGTTCCGTACTTCGAAGGGACGGGGGGGATGCGCGAGCGGGCGTCCCTCGCGCTCCGGTTCTGGCTGGCCGTCCTCACCCTGAACGTGTTCCCGCTGCCGCAGGCGACGCGCGGGGTCCGGAGAGCGCTTCAGTTCGCGGGAACCCTCGTGGACTCGGGCTATTCGATCTTGATCTATCCCGAAGGAGCTCGCACCCCGGACGGGAAGATGCGCGAATTCCGGCCGGGGGTCGGAGTCATGGCAGTGCGCCTCGGGATCCCCGTGGTGCCGATTCACATCCAGGGACTCTACGAGGTCTTCCCGATCGACGCGAGCTGGCCGCGACCCCGACCCGTGCGGCTCCGCTTCGGATCGCCCGTCGCGATTCACGAGACCGAGGACTTCCGCGAGGCGGCGAAGAGGATCGAGGAGGAAGTGCGACGCCTCGGCCATGGATGAGGGAGAATGGCATGGATGCCCTGGGAGCATTTTCCCCACGCCGCCGACATGGGGGTCCGCGGGATCGGTCGAACGAAGAACGAGGCCTTCGAGGAGGCGGCAAAGGCCTTGGTCGCGCTCACGACCGATCTCGAGCGGGTCTCCCCCAGGGAGAAGGTCGTCGTCTCCCTGGCCGCTCCCGATGACGAGCAGCTGCTCGTCGAGTGGCTCGACGCGCTGGTTTTCGAGATGGCCACGCGGCGCTTCGTGTTCTCCCGGTTCGAGGTTCGAATCGAAGGAGGAAAGCTCGAAGGGACGCTCCGGGGTGAGCCCCGGGACGAGAGCCTCCACCCGGTCGGGGTCGAGGTGAAGGGGCCCACCTTTACCGAGCTCCACGTCGGAGTCCGAGAGGACGGCCTCTGGGTGGCCCAGCTCATCGTGGACGTCTAGAATCGCCGCACATGGACACTTCCCGGTTCCATCGCGTCTCCGACACCGAGTGGCGTGTCAAGCCCCGGGGGAAGATGCGGGTACCCGCCATCATCTTCGCGACGAAGGAACTGATCCAGGGAATGGACGACAAGGTCTACGAGCAGGTCACGAACGTCGCGACGCTCCCCGGAATCGAGAAGGCATCTTTCGCGATGCCGGACGCTCACTGGGGGTACGGCTTTCCCATCGGAGGGGTCGCCGCTTTCGATGCCGAGCGGGGCGGCGTGATCTCGGCGGGAGGCGTCGGCTTCGATATCTCCTGCGGCGTACGCACCCTCCTCACCCGCCTGTCCCCCGGTGACGTGGAGAACAGACAGAAGGAGCTCGCCGACGCCCTCTTTCGTTCCGTGCCCGCGGGAGTCGGAAGCACCAGCGCCATCCAGCTCGGCCCGAAAGAAATGGACGCGATGCTCCGCGGCGGGGCGCGGTGGGCGGTAGCCGAAGGCTACGGGACGAAGCGCGACCTCGAGCACATCGAGGAAGGCGGGGCCGTCGAAGGCGCGGCGCCTCAAGACGTTTCGGATCGTGCCAAAGCGCGTCAGCGCGAAGAGATGGGGACTCTTGGCTCGGGAAACCACTACCTCGAGGTACAGCGGGTGGCCGAAATCTTCGACGAGGAGATCGCGCGGGCGTTTGGCCTCTCGGTGGACGGCATCGTGGTCTCCATCCACTGCGGCTCACGCGGTCTCGGTCATCAGATCGGGACCGACTACTTGAAGCTCATGGTCAACGAGGCTCCGCGCCACGGCATCCAGCTTCCCGACCGGGAGCTCGCCTCGGTGCCCCTGAAATCGGAAGTCGGTCGGCGCTACCTGGGCGCCATGAGAGCGGGAATCAACTGCGCTCTGGCGAACCGCCAGATCGTGACCCACTTCACCCGCCGGGCATTCGCTTCGATCTTCGGCGAGATCCCGCTTCCCATCCTGTACGACGTTTCCCACAACACCTGCAAAGAAGAGACGCACCGCGTCGACGGCGACCAGAAACGGCTCTTCGTGCACCGCAAGGGTGCGACGCGCGCCTTCGGTCCCGGCCATCCCGAGCTTCCCGACTCCATCCGCGCCGCCGGTCAGCCGGTTCTCATCGGAGGCTCGATGGGGACGAGCTCGTACATTCTCGCGGGGACCGAAAACAGCATGAGGCTCGCGTTCGGCTCCGCCTGCCACGGCGCCGGCCGCGCGATGAGCCGGCACGAGGCGATGAAGCGCTGGCGCGGGCGGCAGGTGATCGACGATCTGGCTTCGAGGGGCATCGTGATCCGGAGCCATTCGTCGCGGGGCGTCGCCGAGGAGGCTCCCGGTGCTTACAAGGACGTGGCGCAAGTGGTGGACGCCGCGGACGCCGCCGATCTCGCCAGGAAGGTGGCGAAGCTCGTCCCTCTCATCTGTATCAAGGGGTGATCCAATGAACGTGCGCTTCTGGGCGGTCGTCCTCGGTCTACTCTCGGCGGTGCCGGCGGCGGCGCAGGGTCGAGATCTCGATCTCGTTCTCGCCGGCGGACGGGTGCTCGACCCCGAGACCGGGCTCGACGCCGAGAGAGACGTCGGCATCTCCGCCGGCTCGATCGCCGCCCTGTCCGAGGGCTCTCTCTCCTCGCGGCTGAAGCCGGGCGGAGTCCTCGTCGACGCGAAAGGGCTCATCGTCGCCCCCGGGTTCATCGACCTGCACGCTCATGGGCAGACGAACCGCGCGAACGAGTTCCAGTCGAGAGACGGGGTCACGACCGCACTCGAGCTCGAGGGAGGTGTCGGCGACGTGGGAGACTGGATCGCCTCGCGGCGCGGGCGAGCGCTCCTCAATTTCGGAGCCTCCGTCTCCCACGGAACGGTTCGCGTCCACGCGATGCCCCAGTACGCCGAGAAGGCGAAGGCGCTCGGGGGCTCCGCCGAAGCGGAGGCCGAGCGCGAGCTCCGGGACGCGCTCTACGCCCCGCTGCCGGAAGAGAGGACCGAAGCCCTGTACCAGCTCTTCGAGAAGGGACTCCGGGAGGGTGGGCTCGGAATCGGGATGCCCCACCAGTACTACCCCGGAGCCGATCGCCGCGAGATCTTCCGGGTCTTCGAGTTCGCGTCCGAAAAGCACGTGCCCATCTACACCCACGTGCGCTCGATTGGCGTCGAGGCCATGCAGGAGGTCATCGCCGACGCGGCCGCCACCGGGGCCTCGCTTCACATCGTCCACGTGAACAGCATGAGCCTCTGGGAGCTGCCTCTGGTGCTCCAGATCATCGAGGGCGCTCGCAAGAGGGGACTCGACGTAACTACCGAGGCCTATCCTTATACCGCGAGCTCGACCTCCCTCGAGTCCGCGATCTTCGACGAGGGCTGGCAGGAGCGCCTTCGGATCTCCTACGGGGACATCCAGTGGCAGGACACGGGGGAGAGGCTCACCGAGGAGACGTTCCGGAAGTACCGGGAGAAGGGCGGAATCGTCATCATCCACCTGATGAAGCCGGAGTGGATCGATTCTCGCGGTCCGCACTCCCTTCGTCATGATCGCCTCCGACGGGATGCCCTACGCTCCGGGCGCCCATCCCCGATCCGCGGGGACCTTCTCCCGCGTCCTCGGGCAGTACGTCCGGGAGCGCGAGATCCTCGATCTCATGGAAGCGGTGGCGAAGATGACGCTTCTTCCGGCGAAGCGTCTGGAAGACGTCGCGCCGGCGATGAAGAAGAAAGGCCGAATCCAGGTCGGGGCCGACGCCGACGTCACCGTTTTCGACCTGGGAACGATCCGCGACACCGCCGATTTCGAACACGACCTGAGTTTTTCCGTGGGTGTGGTGCACGTCCTCGTCGGAGGACAATTCGTGGTTCGCGACTCGCAGTCGGTGAAGGACACGTTCCCGGGGAAACCCGTCCTGGGCCGCTACACCGCCGGGAACTGAGGGGCCGGTCAGACCAGGCTGTGCTTCAGGATCTCCGCGCAGCGGTCGGCCACGACGCGGTGGTCTCCCGGCTCCATCATCCAGACTCCGATCTCGAGACGGGGCTCCTCGGGAGCGCTCGGCCGCGGCTCGATGCGGGGCTCACCTTCCCGGAGCGCCTTGGCGAAGCTATCCCGCGTGAGGCCGATTCGCTTCGGGTCCCAGGTAATCGCCGCGTGCGGGACCTCGTTCGCGATCTCCGGGACGAAGCGCTCGGCGCGAACGGAGTCGATCCCCGACGACCGCGAAACGATGTGAGCGACGCGCTCTTCCCACTCCTTCCAGTCGGCTTCGTGATCTCTCGCGAGGTAGAGCTCGACGGCGCGGGTAAGCCCCACGATCTCCTCCTTGCCCACCTTGGCGAGGCGGCCGACGGTGTCGGAGTGGGGAGAGCCGTTGAGAAACGCCGCCTGGATCAGATCCTTCCGGCCGAGAAGCAGGCCCGAACACTGCGGCCCGCGGAGACCCTTCCCGCCGCTGAAGGCGACGAGGTCGAAGCCCATCTTCAGGAATCCGGTGAGGTTCGACACCGGAGGGAGATCGGCGGCGGCGTCGATGAGCGTCGGAACCCCCGTCTTCTTTCCCGCCTCGACGAGCTCCTCGCGGGCGATCGGGCTCTTGTTGGCGACGTTGTTCAGATAGAAGAGCATCGCCGTCTTGGCGTTGATCGAGGAAAGCAGCTCCTCACGGCTTCCCGCCTCCACGATGCGGACGCCGACGTTCCGGATCGCGTGGTCGTACACGAACCGGTGGCCTTTGGGGATGACCACTTCGGTCTTCAGCCCGGTGGTGTCGGGGACGCGCAGGATCGCTTCCTGGCTCGAGCCCGCGACCACGGCCGCGGTCGCGAGCGTGAGCGCGGCGGCGCAGCCGGAGGTGACCAGAGCGGCCTCGGCGCCCACCAGGGAAGCGATGCGGCGGCCCGCCGCTTCCTGGAGCTCGGGGATCGAGACGTAGTGCCGCGAGGCGCTTTCCATCGCCTGCCGCACCTCGGGCGGCATCAGCGACGCCGAGAGAGCGGTATAGGTTCCCGCGGCGTTGATGAACGGACGGACTCCGAGATCCTTGTAGACGTCGACGACCTCGGATGAGGCGGAGACCCCGCGTCCCCCAATCGTTCCCGAGACCGAAGCCACTCCGAGACCTGAAAGAAAACCGCGGCGTGAGAGCATTTTCTCCTCCTGATCGGTCAAAAAAGCCATTGGAAGCTGATTCCGATCCAGATTCCCTTGCCGACGCTCTTGAAGAACCGGCCGGTGCGCTGCACCTGCACGTCCTTCACGTCCTCGTTCGACAGGAGACTAGGATACTCGTGCGAGTTCCACGATGGAAACCACAGGGTCCGGAGAAACCGGGGTCCGAACTCGTGCCAGACCTGACCCTGGACGCGGTCCATGACGTAGTCGTCCTGGTCGAAATCGGGGTCGAGCTCTTTCAGGATCCCCGCGATGGTGAGCTGGGACTTGATGAATATGGCCGCCGAGTAGCGAATTCGAAAACCTTTGCGGGCGAGCTCGGTCAGGAGCTCGTCGAGGAGCGCGAACATCTCCTGCGCTCCGCTCCCCTCGACGACCGTGGCCGCCGACTCTTCGAGACGCGCCCGTGCCTGCGGCTCCGGCGAGACCGATGAGTCGGCCTCGACGAGAACCTCGGCGTGGTTCGCGAGCCGCTTCTCGTCGCCCAGGTAGAGGCCGAGCATGAGCTGCGCCAGCTGCTTCCTCTCTGCGAGCGTGAACTCCGCGGCGAGGCCCCAGTCGATGAGCGCGATTCGGTAGGGATCGGCGGGGGAGGGTGAATGAAACACATTTCCCGCGTGAGGATCCCCGTGGAACAGCGCCGGGTCCTTGGGAGAGAAGATCACGTCGTAGGTGAGGGCATCGCTCAGCCGGCGCGCGAGCTCCGCTCGATCCCGGGGCAAGTCGGGAAAAGCTTCGGTTACCTTCACCCCCTCGACGAACTCCATGCAAGTGACGTTCTCGGTCGAGAACGCAAGGACCGCGGGAACCAGGATTCCGGGATCGCCGGCGTAGTACTCCCGGGCTCGAATGAGGTTCTTCCGTTCGTCCGAGACCTTGACCTCCCGGGAGAGCGCTTCACGGATCTCCTGAAAGATATCGAGCAGCGGAGTATCCCCGATGTCGTAGAAGTCGGCGTGCTCTTCGAGGTACGCGAGAACCCGGTCGATGAGCTCGAGGTCCTCCGCGAGCGCCGCGACCGCGCGAGGTTTCAGCACCTTGCAGGCGGCGCGCTCGACCACCTCGCTCCCCGGTATTCGATAGGCAGCCTCGATCACCGCGCCCACGCTCGCCTCCGCGAGGAGGCGGTCCTGGAACACGATCCCGTACTCCTCGATCGTCGAGGCGGGCAGGTCCCGCTGGATCACGTCCAGGATCTCGTCGTATCGAGCGGAGGTGATCCCATTCTCCATCGTCTGGAGCGATTCCCGCAGGTCGGCAGGGAGCTCCGGGTTGCGGGCGAGGATCTGGGCGAGCTTCTGGAGGCTCGGCGCGTCTGCCACGAACGCCAGGACCCGGTCGCCCCGGCTCGCGTCGCGGGGAAGGCTCGCCTGGGCGACGAGTCTTTCGACGAAGCGCTCGTCGCTCATGCGATCCAGGAAAAGGAGAAAGGAGTCATGGATGAGCGGCCGCCATCGGGCGGCGCCCTCGGGCACGACCTCGAGGACCCGTGAGGCGTGGAGGAGCACGCTCTCGAGCCGGCCGCGGTAGGGGCGCCAGTCGACGGATTCGAGAAGCGCCCGGACTTCCTCGGGCGTCGAGGTCTCGAGGAGCGCCGCCGCGCGGGTGCGGGCCTCCTCCGGGGCGGACGCCGCGAGCTCGAGGGCGAGCGCTCGCGCATCCGCCTCCCAGTCGTAGCTCTGATAGTGCTCCGGTGGCGTCGGAAGCTCGGGTTGCTGGCCGGGCGCCAGGAGGCGGAGTAGGAAAACAAGGCGCCCCATGATGAAATCGCCCAGAGCGGTAGGGACATTAGCCGAAACCGCGGGGGGACACAAGCTCGGGAGGCACCATGACGCGTTCGAGACGAGAGTTCATTCGAGAGATGGGAACCGGGCTCGGTCTCGCTGGAGCGGCCGCGAGCGGTCTCGCCTGCGCTCCGGTCTCGGCGGCCGGTGAATCCGAGAGTCTCCTGAGGCCGGATCCGCGGCAGCCCGCGCCCTCGCCTCTCGGCTTCGATCGCCTCCCGCTCGAGTGGCACCAGGAGCGGGCGCGTCTGTTGAAGGAGAAGGCCGCCGAGCGCGGGGTCGACGCCCTTCTCCTGCGGACCGATCAGAACCAGGTCTATTTCACCGGCTGCTTCCGCCAGAGCGGCGAGCGATCCACCTGGGTGGTGCTTCCCCTGGACGAGAAGAACACGGCCCACTGGTACTCCCCGGCGATCGACCGCGATCTCATCAACTCGTGGTGGGCCACGTCGAACGAGAACTACTTCTGTTACCCGCACGCGGCCGGCGGATTCCCGAACCGCGGCGAGCTCGGGCGGGGAAACCGGGTCGACCTCTTCGAATGGATGCTCGAGGGCTTGAAGAAGAGAGGGCTCGGCGAGAAGACCCTCGGGATCGATTTCGAGCCGACGAACGCGCAGAGGACGTCGCTCCAATCCATTCTTCCGCGCGCGAAAGTCGTCGAGGTCTCCGATTTGTGCCTCGGCATGCAGACGCGGAAGACGAAGGAGGAGATCGCTCTCACCCAGCGCGCGTATCGCTACTTCGACCGGATCCACGCCTTCGCCCGCGACTACATCCTCGAGCGCGGCACCGAGGCGACGGATTTCGAAGTGGGGCAGGCGCTCCAGGCCTTCGGCATCGGTCTTCTGATGAAAGACGTCCGCTACGACGGGAAGCCACATACCGCTGTCGGAATCGAAGTGACGTCCCACTACGTGAGAACCGGAGTCGCGACCGCCTCTCCCCACCCCAACCAGTTCTTCTACGCGAAGATCCGGAAGGGGAGTCCGGTCTACGTGAATACCGACATCCGCCTCGGCGGAATGGGCGGAGAGTGCTACCGCAATTACCTCGTCGCGCCCTTCGCTTCCCACCACGAAAAGATGTGGCAGGTGGTCACGGACTCGGCGCTCCTTCTTCGAGAGGAGGCCCGCCCCGGCGCGGTCTGCTCGGAGATCGCCTACAAGGTCCACGAGCTCCAGCTCCGAAACGGGATGCAGAACTACATCTATCACCGACCCTGCCACGGACAGGGCCAGTTCTTCGCCGGCCACCAGCCCCCGTTCATCGCTCTCGGCGACGACACGGTGCTCGAGCCGGGAATGATGTTCTCCGTCGAGCCGGGGCTTTACGACTCCGAGCGGGGGATCGGCGTGAACCCGAGCGACATACTCCTGGTTCTCGACCAGGGGAGCGTCTTCCTGAGCAGCGTTCCCTTCAGCCGAGAGTGGGCCTTTCTCACGTTATGAACGCGCTGCCTCTGCTCCTGTTGTTGTCGATCGACGTGCCCCCGGAGCTCCGGTCCTGCGTCGCTTCGATTCGGGCGGACGCTCTCGGAGGCGTCGAGCCCCTGGTCGAAGTCGTTCGAGAGCCCGGGGACGTCCTTCGCTTCCGTTTGACGTTCGATCTGCCGCAGCCGGTGGCTCAGGACGACTGGCGGATCGACATCGAGCCCGCCTTCGCTCCCGACTTCCACTGGTCTCCGCATCTGACACCGACGCCGCGGCACGTCGTGGACCAGCACAGCTTCCGCTCTCCCGCGCTCATCGCCTCGGCGCCGGGCTGCACCCTGGCGCTCGTTCCCGACCTCGACCTTCTCCTCGAGCGGCCGCCCGTCCGCTGGTACATGGATCTCGACGCGCCCGCGAGAAAGCTCACGCTCGGAATGAGCGACACCGAGGTCGAGGGACACGTCTTCTACGTGCGGAAGCCCGGCGCCTCTTATCCGAAGGGGAAGGTGCAGTTCGGATTCTTCGCTCTCGCTTCCGCGGAGGCTCGACGCAACCCCTTTCGCCCGGTGCTCTCGTTCCTGTGGGAGCGATACGGCCGATCGCTCTTCGAGCAAGGCCGTCCCCTGAGAGGTGATCTCGCGCCCTACGTCGAGCACACGTACCGCTGGGCGTTCGAGAGCTGGCGCGAGGCGGTGTGGCAGGAGTTCGAGCTCGAGGGAAGGAAGGTCGGCGCGCCGGTCTTCATCGTCAACCAGACCCAGAGCCCGAACTATCCCGGCGAGGTCGACGAGCGGGAGTTCCGCTCCATCTGGAACCAGGCCTGGTTCAGCTCGCTGCGGTCGGCCTCGGGCCTCTTCCGGTGGGCCCGCGCCCGCGGAAACGAGGAGCTCCTCGCGAAAGCGCGCATGACCAAGGAGCTCGCGCTTCTCGCCCCGATGACGGACGGCTTCTTCCCGTCGCTCATCGCGACCGAGATGGAGACGGTCGAACGGACTCAACCGCTCCAGCGGCTGGGCGACCGCGTTCTGGGGCAACTCCGATCGAAATCCGGTGAATCGCGAGGCGGGCTCGCGGAGCGCCGATCCGCGGATCGCGCCCTACCACGTTCTCGACATGAGCTGGACGTCGCTCCTCATGCTGCGCTGGCACGAGGAGCTCGAGCCGGACGAGCGGCTGCTCGAGTACGCCGCGCGCTACGGCGATGCGTCTTCTCCGACTCCAGGACGCGCGAGGCTTCTTCCCCGCGTGGCTCGACCGGGAGACGTTGAAGCCTCTCGGAGTCCTCGACGAGTCTCCCGAGACGTCTCTATCGGCGACGTTCCTCCTCACGCTCTCCCGGGCGACGGGGAGAAGCGAGTACCGCGAGGCCGCGCTTCGCGCCCTGGATGCCGTCGCGGAACACATCGTCCCGGACGGCCGCTGGGAGGATTTCGAGACCTACTGGTCCTGCTCCTCCTTCGGGATCGACGACCTCCTGGGAAAGAAGGTCGAGCGCAACGACATGTACAAGCAGAACACGTTCTCGATGTTCTGGACGGCCGAGGCCCTTCTCGAGGCCTATCGGGCCACGGCGAAAACCGGAGTACCTGGAGCTCGGCGAGAGGGTCCTCGACGAGCTCCTCATGGCCCAGGCTTCCTGGCAGCCGCCCTTCATGTACGTCGACGTCCTCGGCGGCTTCGGAGTCATGAACGCCGACGGCGAGTGGAACGACTCGCGCGAGAGCCTCTTCGCCGAGATCATCGTCGCTACGGCCAGGAGCTCTCACGGGACGAGTACGTCGAGAGAGGGCTCGCGGCGCTCCGGTCCTCGTTCGTCATGATGTACTGCCCCGAGAATCCCGCGTACGAAGGAGCAGTGGGAAAAGAGGCATCCGTTCTTCGGCCCCGACGACTACGGCTTCACCATGGAGAACTACGGCCATGGCGGCCGGACGAGCCCCGAGGGCGAAGGCATGGGCGTCTTCACCATCTACGACTGGGGAAACGGCGCCGCCGCCGAGGCCTATAACCGGATGGTGGATCACTTCGGCTTGGAGCTCGTGACCCAGGGTCTCCGTCGGTGATTCCAAGGCGTTTCGACCAATTCTCAAGCCGGCCAAGGAGCCACTACCTAATACGTTCTCGAGTCCGTCCTCGACTTCGACGATGAGCCGGAGGTCTGGATGACGGCGATCCTCCCGGGTCGGGCCGCGTGCGAGGTCAAGACGATAGGTTTGAATGAAGAACTAGTCGATCATTGGATCAAGAAGTTGGGGTCGTCGAATCGGAGAGCCGGACGTTACGCAGGCGCGAATTGACAACCGTAAGAAAGGTCGGGTGAGCAAAGGCCAATGAAACAGAACAGAGAGGCAAAGACAGAAAAGCAAAGAGCAAGAGACATGAAAGCAAAACAACGTGAAGAACTACTCAAAACATTGAAAGCCCGTTTTGAGAAAAACATGAACCGCCATAAAGGTCTTGAATGGGCTAAGGTACAAGCAAGGCTGGAAGCTAATACTGAAAAACTGTGGTCACTCAATGAAATGGAAAGTACCGGCGGCGAACCGGATGTTGTTGGCCACGATAAAAAGACGGGCGAATACATTTTCTATGATTGTTCAGCGGAAAGTCCCAAAGGCCGCAGAAGTGTTTGTTACGACCGTAAAGCGCTGGAGTCAAGGAAAGAACATAAACCGAAAAATAGCGCTATTGATATGGCCGCTGCCATGGGCATTGAGCTTTTGACGGAAGAACAATATCGGGAGCTGCAGAAACTTGGAAATTTCGATACCAAAACATCGAGCTGGATAATAACACCTGCTGATATCAGAAAACTCGGTGGCGCCCTCTTTGCCGATTACCGCTACGGCAATGTCTTCGTGTATCACAACGGTGCAGAATCCTACTATGCCGCCAGGGGGTTCCGTGGCTCGGTAAGGATCTAAGTTTTGCACAGACAAACCAAATTTGAATTTGAGAAAGGATCACGCAAAAGGGAGGAATACGAAGACAAGGTCTTCGCTCTCTCCCCCGTTCGCTCAGAGTCGGAGCCGCCCCCGACGCGCAGAACCGCCGCGTCGGGTTAGAGCGCGGGCTCCATCCCCTGTGCCCGGATCACGGCGATGGCCGAAGGACCCGTAAGAAACTCTATCAACTGCGCGGCGGCGTCCGGTGATTCCGAGCTCGTGCTGACCCCAGCTACGAACTCGACGTAGGACTGTATCTCCGCCGGGAGTGGGCCGACGAGCTCGACGCCCGGAGTGGTCAGAATCTGAGTGATGACGACCATGCCGAGCTCGACCTCACCCCTGGCGACGAGCTCGGAAACGATGTCGGTTTCCGGCCGCGTGAGCTTCGACTGGATGGCATCGGCGATTCCGAGGCGATCGAGGAGGCCGGCCAGATAGACGCCGCTCCCGATTTTCAGATACGCGATCGACTTGGCCTCGATCAAGGCGCGCTTGAACGCTTCCACGGTACCGATGTCCGGCCTGGGTGCGCCGGAGCGCACTTCCACGCCAATCCCGGAGCGCGCGAGAACGGTCCGCGTCTCCGCACGGAGCCGGCCCTCCCGGATCCATTGATCCACGGGGGACGATCCGGTGATCAGGATATCGAACCGCTCGCCGGCCTTGGCCCGCCTCAGGAACTCGGGAGGCAGGTCGCTCGCGATCTCGAGACTGTGGCCCGTCGCGCGCTCGAATTGAGGTCCAATCTCGGCGAGCACGGTCCCGAGCGCCCTGGCGGTCCAGACTTTGATCTCCGCGGCCTCTGCGACCGCAGGTCGAGCCAGGATGGACGCCAGCGCAGCCGCCGTCGTGACCATGACCCGCATGACCCGTTCCATATTCACTGGGCTCTACGGCACCAGCTCCCAGAAGCCCCGCCCGAAAGTCGCCGCGCGCACCGGCGAGTCGCTCGACAGATAGAGGTCGGTGACCTCGACGAGCGGCAGGCCCGAGCCGAAACGGACCCAGGTCGCACCGCGATCGGGCGACCGGTAAACCCCCAGGTGCGTGCCCGCGTAGAGCAAGCTCGGGTTCGACGGATCGTTCTTGACGACGTTCACGGGAACCCCGGCCGGGAAGTCCCCGCCGTCGATCGCCGCCCAGCTCGCGCCGAAATCGGTCGACTTCCACAGGTGCGTCGCCGTCGGGGCCGGCGCGACCGAGGCCACGTACAGGACGTTGTCGTCCGCCGTGTCGAACCAGATATAGCTCAGGCTGGAGCTGTTGTTCGGCAGCGGCGCCGTCTCCGCCCAGGAGGCTCCCCCGTCGCTCGAGAGGAATACACGACCGCCGTTGAGCACGACCCCCAGCACGTTCGGGTTCGACTTCGCCACGCCCAGATTGCGGATGAAGAATGCGGTAGCTGGCAGGCCGGCCTTCCCCAGCGGCGACCACCGTCGCGCGTAGTTGGTGGACCGATAGACGATCTCGTTGGCGGCGGTGTACACGACGTTGCCCGCGGGGTCGCCCTCCCAGGGGACGATCTTCGTGAAGAACGGCGCGGCCTCCGTGCCGCACTCCGGGATCCCGCGGCATGCGCTCCGGAAGGTCAGGCCTCCGTTCGTGCTCCTCAGGATCCGCGTGTTGTAGAGGCTGCCCAGCATCCACTGGCCCTGGACCGGATTGACGTCGCAGCCGAAGCCGTCGCCGCCGATCGTCTGGTTGAAGACCGAAGACGAGCCGGAGCGCACGCGTGTGCCGTTGTCCTGCATCCCGCCGATGACGGCGCTCGGATTCGCCTTGGAGGAGGCGAGGTTGTAGATCAGGTGAGTGACGATCCCGACGTTGAGGCTGTCGGAGAAGGTGGCCCCGCCGTCGGTGGACTTGAAGATGCCTCCGTCGGTGCCGAAGTACAGGCTGTCCGCCGCGTCGTAGGCGGCAGCGTGGCTATCCGCGTGCACGTACGGCAGGCCGTAGCGACCGAGCCACTCCGAGGTCATCTTCCAGGTGGCGCCGCCGTCCGTAGTGCGGGCGTTGTGGAGCGCGCCGCCGAAGTCCACCACGTTCGGGTCGGTGGGGCTGACCACGACCATCTGGTCGTACCAGCCCTGCGTGTTGAAGAGCTGGGCTGGACGCCAGGCCGTGAAGTTCGCGTTCTTGTAGCGCACCCGGGAGGCGGTGGCTCCGAGGGCGGCCCAGTTGGCTCCGCCGTCGGTGGACTTGAAGAAGTCAGCCAGATCGCCGCTGGGATTCGAGGCGACCGCGTACAGCAGGCTGCGGTTCGAGGGTGCGGCTGCCACGGTGATCCGGCTGACTCCGGTGGGAGCCGCCACCCCGGACGCGCGCGTCCACGTCGCGCCGTTGTCCGTGCTGGTGAAGATCTGCCCGCCCTGGGCCTCGGCGGTCACCACGAAGTTGGGTCCTCCGGTCCACGCGATCGACCAGGCGTACGGCACCGCGGCGACTCCGGTGGGCAGCGCCACCGGCGAGAAGCTCGCCCCGGCGTCGATCGACCGGAACAGGCCGCGGTCGGTGGTGGCGAGTACGATCTGACCGTCCGTCGGCGCCACCATGATCTGGGTCGTGACCTGCGCGCTTCCGAGGAACACTGGAGGGGACCAGGTCTCTCCGGCGTCCGTGGAGTTCACCACGCCGATGCCGGTGCCGTCGAACGGATCGCCGAGGCCAAGGTACAGGACGTTCGCGTTGCCGGGATCGGCGGCAAGCCAGCCCGTGGACAGGCTCCCCAGGCTCTCGGTCAAAGGCTGCCACGAGGTCCCGCCGTCGGTCGTCTTCCAGACGCCGCCACCCGAGAAGGCGACATACAGGATGTTCGGATCGGTCGGATGCGTCACGAAGTTGCGCACACGGCCCGTGTCGGTGGCGTCGAGGGTGCGGCCGCCGTTGCTCAGGTAGTCGGCCTTCGTCGGGCCGAGGTTGACCCACGTCATGCCCGTCGCCTCCACCACCACCTGCAGCTCGGCCGCCGTCGCCGGCATCGGGTTCGACGGAATCTTCGCGCCCCACTTCGCTCGCTCGCGGGCGGCGGCGTCCATCATGAATACGCGGAATTGGCGGGACCAGGGTCCGCCCGTCCTGCGGACTCTGTCCCGGGCCGGGGCGAGGTAGGTCTCGTTGTACCACTCGTCGCGCGCGCGCGTCCGTCGCGTCGCGTCGTCGGACTCCTGCGCCTCGACGAGACCCGAGACAGACGCCAGTAAGGTGAGCGCCAGCGCGCTCCGCCGCAGGTTACGGGATGGATTCATGGTTCGTCCTCCTTGGACAAACGCCACCGCAGCGCTCGAGAGGTTTCAACCTGCGATTCAGCATATCCCGGACATCGACCCCATGCGATGGGACCAGGATCACGCAGGCCCGCGCGACGGTCGTCGACCTCGTGGTCCGCTCAGCGGATCTCGGTTCCGCTCACACTAATTCTGGCAGAGGCAGAGGCGGGGGCCGCATGAGTAGCACGCGAGCTTGCGCAGTTCCTCGGAGTCGCTGGGATATACGGTGGTTCGGTTGTGAACGCCGAAACCAGAGGGCGATAACGCTCGCCAGCAAGGATACGAATCTTGAAAAGGAGATCCTGAACCAGTAGAATTCCGCCGCTCCTATTGCACCCAGTACTCGACGACCTGAGGGCGAATGACCGACGTTCCTCCTGACGTAGCGAATTCGCTTTCGGGCAGTTACCGCTTGGAACGCGAGATCGGACACGGGGGGATGGCCACTGTCTACCTGGCTGACGATCTCAAACACTCGCGGCTTGTTGCGGTCAAGATCCTGCGTCCGGAGATCCATGCAGCGATCGGGCAGGAACGATTCCGACGTGAGATTGAAGTCGCGGCCCGGCTCACCCATCCGCACATACTGCCCGTTCACGACTCGGGCATCGCCGCAGGTCACCTCTTCTACGTCATGCCCTTCATCTCCGGTGAATCGCTTCGCTCGCGTCTGAATCGCGAGCCTCAGCTTCCGGTCGACGAAACGCTCCGGCTGGTCATCGAGGTCGCGGGCGCGCTCGGGTACGCTCATGAGCAGGGCATAGTTCACCGAGACATCAAGCCGGAGAACATCCTGCTCGCGGATGGCATCGCGCTCGTCGCCGACTTCGGAATCGCCCGAGCCGTGGGAACCGGGAATTTGCACGAGGCGACGACGCTCGAATCGCTGACGCAATCCGGGGTCTTCGTCGGAACTCCGCGATACATCGCGCCGGAGCAGGCCCGGGGCGGCAACGTGGATGGAAGGGCCGATATCTACAGCCTGGCATGCGTGCTCTACGAGATGCTCGCGGGTGACCCTCCTTTCCGGGCGTCCACTCTGGACGGGCTCCTGCGCCAGCACCTGACCGCCGAGGCTCCCGCGCTCGACGAGATTCGCAAAGACGTTCCCCCCGCCGTGGTACGGGCAATCGCGAAAGCTCTTGCCAAGTCTCCGGAGGACCGTTTCGCGAGCGCGCGCGCGTTCGCCGATGCGCTGGGTGTCGCCCGGCTGGAGGCGTCCGGGGGATTCCGGAAGTTGCCCGACCGTCGCGCGAGACTGTTCGCGGGCTCGGCTCTGGTTCTGAGCGTGATAGCGTTGGCAGGCCTTGCCGGGTCTCTATATCGCCAGTCTCGCCTGCGTTGGGCGCGCGATACGGCGATCGCCGACATCGATCGATTGACAGCCGCCGACGATCTCGTCGGTGCCTACGTCGTGGCGCGGCGGGCTCTCGAGATCGCACCCGACGACTCACGGGTCCGGCAGACATGGGCCAACATGACGGGCCAGGAAAGCACGATTGCGAGCGAACCGCCCGGCGCGGAAGTCTCCATTCGAAACTATTCCGACGCTCACGCGGCTTGGCTCGATCTGGGTACGACTCCCATCAAGGACGTGCGGATTCCGGTCGGGATGCTCCGCTGGCGGATTCGCAAACCGGGCTACGAAACGCTGGAGGTAGGTCAGTACAGCGATCAGCTCGAGTTCGCTCTCGTTCCTGAGTCGGGCTCGATGCCTGGCATGGTGTTCGTTCCCGGCAGCTCGTTTCAGCTCGAGAGCACCGGGGAGACCGTTGCGCTTCCCGACTACTGGCTGGATCGGTACGAGGTAACGAACGGGGAGTACAAGGCGTTCGTGGACGCCGGCGGGTACCGCAGACCCGAGTTCTGGAAGGTGCCTTTCGAAAAGAAAGGGCGTCCCCTGACCTGGGAAGGGGCAATGGCCGAGTTTCTGGACTCGACGGGCCGGCCCGGCCCCTCCACCTGGGAGCTGGGCTCTTACCCCGAAGGACAGGCCGAGTATCCCGTCAGCGGCGTGAGCTGGTACGAGGCGGCAGCCTACGCGCTCTTCGCCCGAAAAGACCTTCCCACCGCGTACCACTGGTACCGGGCATCGGGCGCGTTCGGCGTCTTCTCGGAGATTCTCGAGGCGAGCAACTTCATGGGCAAGGGGCCCCTTCGCGTCGGCGCCACCGAGGGGCTCGGCCCGTACGGTACGTACGACATGGCAGGCAACGTGAAGGAGTGGTGCTGGAACCTGACCGCGGGCGGGCGCCGCTTCATCCTCGGCGGCGGCTGGAACGAAGCCGGGTACCTGTTTCGAGACGAGGACGCGCAGCCGCCCTTCGATCGGAGTCCGACTTTCGGATTTCGCCTCGTCTCGCAGAAGGAACCGATCGCTCCGCGGTTGGCGGGGGAGATCAAAACGCTCCAACGGGATCCCGCTAGCCTCGAGCCCGTGAGCGACGAGTTGTTCCAGGCGTACCTCCGGCTCTACGACTACGATCAAGTCCCGCTCGACGCGGAGATGCAATCGACGAACGACACCAATCCGGCATGGCGTGAAGAACGGGTCTCGGTTCGCGCCGCTTACGGCGATGAGCGGCTGCCGATCGTTCTATTGATACCGAAGTCCGCGTCCGCCCCCTACCAGGCAGTGGTGTATTTTCCCGGGTCCGACGCGGTCCGGGCTCCATCCAGCCAGCACCTTTCTCTTCGCCTGGCGGATTTCCTCGTTCGTAGCGGCCGAATTCTCGTCTACCCCATCTACCAGGGGACCTACGAGCGACGGGTCACCGGACCGCGCGGGCTGAACGTCCTCCGCGACATCATGATCCAGCGCGGAAAGGACATTCGAAGGACCGTCGATTATCTCGAGAGCCGGAGCGACGTCGACCGATCCAGGGTGGCATTCTATGGACTGAGCCTCGGTGCTCAGCTGGGCCCGCTCTTTCTCGCCATAGAGCCACGGTTCCGCACCGGCGTTTTCTTCTCCGGCGGCTTCGAGACCTGGGACATGCCGGCCGAGTCGGACCCGGTCAACTTCACGCCCCGCGTGCGAGCGCCGGTACTGATGGTGAACGGTCGTGAGGATTTCGATCTGCCCTACGCCACCGCGCAGCTCCCGATGTTCCGCATGCTGGGTACGGAGGCGGCCCAGAAGCGGCATGTCGTTCTCGAGGGCGGGCACATCCCACCCCATCCGAACGAGGCGATCAAGGTCGTCCTGGACTGGCTGGACGAGCAACTCGGACCGGTCAGGTGAGCTGGCGCTTTCTTGGGCGAACGCGCGATTCTCACCGTCACGAGCAGGTCGATGCGGTGACCCGGTCGTCGCCCTCCTGTCTTGGGCAAACGCGGGTGACGAATTTACTCCGGTCTCAGTCATAACCTTCGGCCTCGGGATCGGTGCTACTTCCGCTATCCGGGCCCGCAACGCCGGAGATTAACCGCGCAATAGGAATGGGTTGACGGCTTCGGCCATGGAATCGTCGTCGCAGCCCGGGTCCGTTTCTCGACCAACGCAGCTTCGCCGCCGATTCCGTGCGCACGCCTCCATTGCGCGGCTCGGCAGTGTCAACAGCCTCAATGATGGGTGTTTTTGCGCAGCGGAGCTGGACGGCAATCCCTTCCTTTCCTTCCGCTGCTCTGGTTATCGCTACTTGGGCATCCATGGCGATGGAACAGGCTTTGCAAAATGGCCCAGCAGGGAGTCCATACGACTGATGGCCACAGCCGTTCAGCTACCTGACCTCGCGCACTGGAAGGCGCAGGTGAAATGCCAGATGGGCTGTCCTGTCGCAACCGACGCGGGTCGCTATGTGCAGCTCATCGCCGAAGGACATCTCGAAGAGGCATACCTCGTCGCGCGCGCGCCCAACCCGTTTGCTTCGGTCTGCGGCCGGGTGTGCGCCGCTCCCTGCGAGGATGCCTGCCGCCGCGGAACCATCGACGCACCCATCTCCATCCGTGCTCTGAAGCGATACGTCACGGAGAAGTTCGGCGTCGAATCCATCCATCCCGATACGCAGGATCGCCTGAGGGAGGCGCTGGCCGACGGGAATCGTTATCCCGGACATCTTCCCATCCACCCCGGCAGCCACCCGGGGCGCCCAAAGGGAGCGCGTCGGAAGGTCGCGATCGTCGGCGCCGGTCCTTCGGGGCTCGCGGCGGCGCACGATCTCGCGCTCCTCGGCTACGCGGTGACGGTCTTCGAGGCTGCGACCGAGCCCGGCGGAATGATGCGCTTCGGGATACCGGAATACCGACTGCCGCGCACCATCATCCAGGCGGAGATCGACAAGATCCTTTCGCTCGGCGCGGAACTACGTCTCGGAACGCCGCTGACACCCGCCTTCGGTCTGGGCGAGCTGAAACGCGACGGCTTCGAGGCCGTCTTCCTCGGACTCGGGGTTTCGAAGGGCCGCGACCTGCAGGTGCCCGGAGTGGAGCTCGACGGGGTCGTGAAGGCCGTCGATTACCTCCTCAACGTGAACCGCGGCTACCGGATGAGCCTCGGTCGCCGGGTGGTGGTGATCGGCGGCGGATTCGTGGCCTTCGATGCCGCACGGACCGCGCTTCGATTGGAGCGCGAGACCGAGCCCGAGGCGCGCGCAGCGATCGACAGCGAATCCGGATGCGCGCATGAAGGAGGCCCTCGACTCCGCCCGCGCGGCGCTTCGCGGAGGAGCGGCCGAGGTGAGCGTGGTCTCGCTCGAGAGCTTCGCCGAGATGCCCGTGCTGCAAACGACGCAGGGCCGGGAGGAGTTCGAGGAGGCGAAGAAGGAGGGAGTCCGATTCGTCATCCGCCGCGGTCCCAGGCGATTCCTCGGAAGCGGACGGCTCGAACGCATCGAGCTTCGCGGCGTGCTTTCGGTCTTCGACGAAAAAGGCCGGTTCCAGCCCCAGTACGACGACCAGGACGTGATCGGGATCGATGCCGACGCCTGCATCCTGGCTATCGGCCAGCAGGCGGACCTGTCTTTCCTGAAGCCGGAAGATCGAATCGATCTCGCGCCCGGCGGCACCATCCGGGTGGATCGAGAAACCCTCGCCACCTCCGCGCCCGGAATCTACGCCGGGGGCGACGTGGCTTTCGGACCTCGCAACCTCATCGAGGCGGTCGCGAACGGAAAGAGAGCCGCGCGATCCATTCACGAGTTCCTGTCACGCGAGCGCGCGGCGATCGAGGTCCTCCTCGAGATCGAGAAGATCCCGACGTCGCAGTACCGCGTGGCCGCGGGCTTCGAGATCCTCGATCGGCAGACGCCTCCCACACTCGACCTCGGGCGCCGCACCGGCATCGCGGAGGTCGAGATCGGCTACGACGATCAGGAGGCCCGGGCGCAGGCGGCACGGTGCCTCGTCTGCCACGTGCAGACCATCTACGACCCGGAAAAGTGCGTCCTCTGTAACCGCTGCGTGGACGTTTGTCCCGAGCACTGCCTGGCTCTCGTGCCTTTCGAGGAGCTGGACCTTCCGCAGGGAGAGCGCGCGGCGCTCGCGGAGAGAGCCGCCTCCGATGGACTTCCCCTGGCGGCGATGATCAAGGACGACGACCGATGCATCCGCTGCGGGCTCTGCGCCATCCGCTGCCCGACGGACGCGATGACCATGGAGCGATTTCAGGTGACCGAGCGCTTCGCCGGCGCGGCGATCTGAGGGCGAGCGTATGACCGAAAAACGCGACCGACGCGAATTCCTGATGAAGGCCGGACTCGGGGCCGGAATCGCCGGGCTCGCCGCCCAGGGAGCGGCGTCCCTGCGCTCTCTGGTGCCGAATGTCTCCTACGACGCTCCCACTACCGTCAAGCTGGGAGCGCCTCTGGATTTTCCCGACGGGCTCAAGTTCCTTCCCGACGAGCGTCTCTTCGTCTTCCGCGAGGGGAAGACGTTCTACGCCGTTTCCGCCGTCTGCACCCACCTCGGCTGCACCGTCCGCGCCGAGGCGCTCCCCCGGGTCGAGACGGCGACGATCGAAGGCAAGAACCTGCGTCTCACGCACCGCTTCCTCTGTCCTTGCCACGGCTCGAAGTACACGGGCGACGGCACGAACGTGTCCGGACCGGCGCCGCGCCCGCTCGCCTGGTACCACCTTTCCGTTGCCCCCGACGATGGACAGCTCGTCGTGGATCTGGCGGTCGAGGTCGGCCGCGATTTCCGTCTGGTCCTTGCCTGAGGTTCGCATGAGCGCCAACCCCGAAGAATCCCGCACGGCGCCGACGGCCCCCGGGGTCCACCCGCGAAGGTGGTGGAGCTACCGGCCGCAGTCGGATCGCGAATCCGGCGACGCCATCGTCTCGAACTTCCTCCTTCATTGGTTTCCCGCCAAGGTCACGAAGTCGTCCCTCGATTGGAGCTACTCGTTCTGGCTGGGAGCGGTGAGCGCCGCGCTCTTCCTCCTCCTCGTCCTGTCGGGCTTCCCGCTCCTCTTCCTCTACATTCCCTCCGTCGAGCGGGCCTATGCCTCGGTCAAGGACGTCGAATACGTCGTCGCTTTCGGCTCCTGGATTCGCTCGGTGCACCGCTTCTCCGCCCATTTGATGGTCGCCGCGGTCTTCCTTCATCTCGTTCGCGTCTTTCTGACGGGCGCGTACAAGAACGGAGTCGGGCGCGGCCAGAGGCGCGAGTGGAACTGGGTCATCGGCGTTTCGATGCTCCTCCTGACGCTCTTCCTCTCCTTCACCGGGTATCTCCTCCCCTGGGACCAGCTCGCCTACTGGGCGGTCACCGTGGGAACCAACATCGCCTCCTCGGTGCCGCTCGTCGGTCCGACCGTCCGCGAGCTCCTGATCGGCGGACGCACCATCGATCAGCCGACGCTCATTCGCTTCTACGCGCTCCACGTGTTCGTTCTCCCCGGGCTCCTCGGTCTTCTCTTCGTCTATCACGTCTGGCGAATCCGGAAAGACGGGGGCCTCGCGCGGGCCGACCGCGATCTCCTGCTCGAGAAGAAAGCCGCGCAGCCGGCGTCGAGCAGCAAGACCTATACGCTTCTCGGGATCGCCCGGGGAACGGCGCCGGCCGTCAGGACTACCTCGCTCGAAGCGCCCGATCGCACGGTCAATGCGGTCCCCGACCTCACCCGCCGCGCGGCCATCGTGGTGCTCGCGACCATCGCCCTCGTGAGTATTCTCTCCGCCCTCATCCGGTCGCCTCTCGAAGAGGCGGCGAATCCCCTGATGACTCCGAACCCTGCGAAGGCGCCCTGGTACTTCCTCTGGCTTCAGGAGATCGTCACCGACACCACGGTCCACATCGGCCCCATCACCGTGAATGGAGCGTTTCTCGGCGGCGTGCTTCTTCCTGGTCTCCTCATCGCCGTCATGACTCTCTGGCCCTGGCTCGACAAGAGCTCGGGTGCATCGACGGGGAAGTGGTTGCCTCGAGATCGCAGGACCCAGAACCTGGTCTTCATCGGGGTCGTCGTCATTATTATTGTCTTCACCCTCATCGGGGTTTTCTTCCGCGGTCCCTACTGGCAGTTCTACTGGCCCTGGGAAGCCTGGCCTTCGGTTCCCACGAGGATCTGACCATGGAACAAAGGACGGATTCTCCCTATCCGCGCCGCGACCGGCCGCTCCTGGCCGCCGTCGGAGTTCTTCTCGTCATCTCGACCGTTCTCTTCGCGCGGGCCGACCGCGTGCACGACTGGCGCTACTACCAGTACATGTTCAAAGGCCTCGTCGCCGAGAAGCTGGGCGAGGAGAAGGTCGCATCCGTCCCCTCGGGCATCCAGCAGATTCTGGGTGCCGTCGCTCGGAAACGCCGACCGCTGCGTCACCTGCCACCAGGCCACCCGCTGGCCGGGCTTCGAGCAGGCAGAGGAGCCTTACCGCACGCATCCTCCCGGACCCTTCAAGGACCACCCCTCGGAGCGCTTCGGGTGCACCTCCTGCCACGGGGGCCAGGGGTGGGCGGTGGACGTAGAGCCGGCGCACGGGCGCGTCGAGCACTGGGAGTCTCCAGTGCTCGGGCAGCAGCTGGGAGAGGAGTACTCGATCGTCGAGAACAAGGGCGCGCTCCTGCAGATGACCTGCAACGTCTGCCACCGCTACGACCGCGAGACGAAGGGAGCGGAGTTCATCAACCACGCGAAGAAGCTCGTACAGGAGAAGGGCTGCCGGGCTTGCCACGTCATCAACGGCCGCGGGGGCACCATCGGCCCCGACCTCACGTACGTGGGCGACAAGGCGCCGGAGCAGTACGACTACGGCCGGCTCTCCGGACAGCAAACCTCTTTTGCATGGCACGTGGCCCATTTCAAGGATCCGCGGGCTCTCGTCGCCGACACGGTGATGCCCAACTTCCATCTGACGACCAAGGACGCGCAGGCGCTCTCGATGCTGGTGCTCTCCTGGCGGCGCGCTCCCGTTCCCGCGCAGTTCGTCGCGGGGACGCCGCGGACCGACCCTCAGACTCCCGAGGAGCGGCAGGCGGAAGAACAGATGAAGGCGGGCCCGGGCGCGTGGTTCGTCTCGACGGGCTGCTTCGTCTGCCACTCCATCTCGTCTCTCGGAGTCGTGAGCCCCGCGCAGATCGGTCCCGACCTCTCGACGGCGGTGGAAGACGTCCAGACCCGTTTCGGGAAGACCATCGACGATTTTCTGCGGGAGCCCACGGGGACGATGTCGGTCGTGCTCTCGCGCCAGATCGTCCTCACCGACGAACAGAAGCAGGTGGCGGTTTCGAAGCTGCGAGAGGCCTTCGCCGTCCACCAGGAACAGAAAGCCGAGGGAGGACCCAAAGGACCGGGCGCCCTTCTGGAGCGTCCTCATTGAACATCAAATGCGAGCAGTTGACGAAGGAGAAGGATCATATGAGCGCTAAAACGACAAGCTACTTCCTGTGGGGCGCGTTGGCGCTGGCTTCTGGCCTCACCCTCAACCGCTGCGCCCCGAG
Source organism: uncultured Acidobacteriota bacterium (assembly GCA_963716925.1). Lineage (GTDB taxonomy): Bacteria > Acidobacteriota > Vicinamibacteria > Marinacidobacterales > SMYC01 > DAISKN01. Next base: position 1,633,432 of record CAVQUX010000010.1, read on the forward strand.
CGCGCCGAAGGGTGAGCGCCGGGAGGGGGCGACGTCGGACATGGCCCTCGCGGCGCAGAAGACGTACGTCGCACCGGGAGACCTGGACGAGTACTACCTGTTCGCATCGGGCGGTCACTCCGGCCAGGTCTACGTGTACGGCGTCCCGTCCATGCGCCACATCTCGACCATTCCCGTCTTCAGCCCTTACTCAGCCACCGGCTACGGCTTCGACGACGACTCGAAGAAGATGCTGGGAACGCTGACCTGGGGCGACGTCCACCATCCCTCGCTCTCGGAAACGAACGGCGACTACGACGGCCGGTGGCTCTTCGTCAACGACATGAACGGACGGGTCGCGCGCATCGACCTCCGCGATTTCAAGACGAAGCAGATCCTGGGCCCGATTCCCAACATCTCGGGAAACCACGCCTCGGCCTTCGTCACCCCCAACACCGAGTACTCGATGATGGCCTCGCGGTTCTCCATCCCCATTCCCAAGGGCACGGCGCTTTCCGTCGACAAGTACGCGACGGATTACAAGGGGGTCGCCGCCGCCATCAAGGTCGATCCGGCCACGGGCGAGATGTCGCTCGGCTTTCAGATCGTGCTCCCGCCCTTCGATTACGATCTCGGCGACGCGGGAAAGCTCGCGTCGGACGGGTGGATGTTCTGGAGCTCCTACAATTCGGAGCGGGCCACGGGGAAACTCGAGACCACCGCATCTCAGCGGGACCGCGACTACATCGTCGCCATCGACTGGCGGGCGGCGCAGAAGGCGGCCGATGAGGGCAAGGGCGACATGATCGGCGGCGTCAAGGTGCTCGACCCGAAGAAAGTTCCGGACATCGCGTACCTCATGCCCTGCGGTAAATCGCCCCACGGAGTCGACGTCTCTCCCGACGGCAGGTACATCATCGGCTCCGGGAAGCTCCAGGGTGTCACCACCGCCTTCAACTTCGAGAAGATCCAGACCGCCATCCGCAACAAGGATTTCGCCGGCGACGAGGATGGCATTCCCGTCCTCAAGTACGAATCGATCAAGGACGCGGAAGTCGAAGTCGGCCTCGGGCCGCTTCATACCCAGTTCGGTCCTAACGGAGAAGCCTACACCTCGCTCTTCGTCGACAGCGCCATCGCGAAATGGAAGCTCGGGACCTGGGAAGTCGTGGACAAGGTCCCCATGTCCTACTCCATCGGACATCTCGCCGCGGCCGAAGGAGACACGGTCAATCCCGACGGGAAGTACCTCGTCGGTCTCAACAAGCTCTCGCACGGACGGCATCTTTCCGTCGGGCCTTCGCAGCCCGAGTCCTCGCAGCTCGTGGACATCACCGAAGAGAAGATGAAGCTTCTCTCCGACACCTTCACCGAACCCGAGCCCCACTACGCCCAGATCATCAAGGCGGACAAGCTGAAGCCCATCGAGGTCTATCTCAAGGAGGAGAACAAGCACCCGCTCGCGGTGTGGGACGTGAAGGACGCGGGCGCGACCCGGTCGGGGAGCAACGTGACGGTGAAGATGGTGGCGGTGCGCTCGAGCTTCACCCCCACGGACTTCGAGGTGAACAAGGGCGATACGGTGACCCTCGCCGTCACCAACATCGAGCAGACCACGGACGAGCTCCACGGCTGGGGGCTTCTCGACTACAACATCAATATCGTGATTGACCCGGGCGAGACGAAAACCGTGACGTTCAAGGCCGACAAGACCGGAGTCTTCCCCTACTACTGCACCAACTTCTGTTCGGCTCTGCACCAGGAGATGCAGGGATACATGGTGGTCAAATAGACCTGGGAGTCGCGAGGGCGGCGGGCAGCTCCGCCGCCCTCTTCGAGCGAACGAGCGAGCCCATGACCTCGAAAGTGATTGAAAAGAGCAATCGGTTCCTGGAGACGCCGCTGGATCTCGGTCCGCGCATCTTCTTGGTAATCGCCATGCTGCTGCTGGTCCCGACGTACCTTCTGCCCTTGTGGCGCATGACGATGTTCGCTCCGCAGTACCCGGAGGGACTGCGGCTCGATATCTACAGCTACAAGCTCGACGGCGGGAACCGGGGCCAGGACATCAAGGAGATCAACCTCCTGAACCACTACATCGGGATGAGGGACCTGAACACCGCAGACTTCACCGAGTTCAAGTGGATTCCCTTCGTCGTGGGTACGCTCGGCCTCCTCTTCCTCCGCGCCGCCGTTCACGGGAAGATGGCGAATCTCGTGGACGTGACCGTGCTCTTCGGCTACTTCAGCCTCTACTCGCTCTGGTCGTTCGGCTACAAGATGTGGAGCTACGGCCACAGCCTGGACCCGAGCGCCGCGGTGAGAGTGGACCCGTTCATGCCGCCTCTTTTCGGCTACCGGCAGCTCGCGAACTTCGAGGTCTACTCCTATCCGGCGCTCGGGTCCTATTCGCTCGCGCTCGCGGCTCTCGTCCTCCTCGCCGCCCTGGTCCTCGCCTGGAGGGGACGGCGCGGCGCGGTCCCTTCCGGTTAGCGTGTCTCTCCTGCTCGCGCTCCTGCTCCTCGCGGGCGCGCTTCAAACCGAGGACCAGCCGATCGCTCCCGGCAATCTGGAGGGACGTCCTTCGCTCGACCACCTGTCTCCCCTGCAGTCGCGAGTGGACGGTGCCTCTCCCGGCTCCATCCTGGAGGTCGCGCCGGGAACATATCCAGGGGACCTCATCATCGACCGGCCCCTGCGGCTCATCGGCCGAGGCCGGCCGACTCTCGTCGGGTCCGGCGAGGGGAGCGTCGTCCGGGTGCGGGCCCCGGATGTGACCGTCGAAGGATTCGACATCGACGGACGAGCAGGAGGGGATCTGGGACGGGATTCCTCCGGAATCCACGTGGCCGCGCCTCGGGTCACCGTTCGCGACTGCCGCATCCGCGAGGCGCTCTTCGGGATCTACCTGCGGGAATCCCCGGGTGCGGTGGTGGAGAATTGCCTCATCCGGGGAATCCCGGGGAGAGCTCCCGGTGAGAAGGGGTCGGGGATCCACGTGTTCTCGACGGAGGGGTTTCGGTTCACGGGAAACGAGGTGGTGGACGCGCGCGACGGCTTCTACCTCCAGTCGGCTTCGAAGGGAACGATCGTCGGAAACGTCGCCCGCGATCTCAGGTACGGTCTCCACTACATGTACTCCGATGACAACGTCTTCGAGGAGAATCTCTTCGAGAACAACGCGGCCGGCGCGGCGGTGATGTACTCGAGCCGCATCACGTTCCGCCGGAACCGGTTTCTGCGGAACCGCGGCTTCGCGTCGGTCGGACTCCTGCTTCAAAGCTGCGACGATGTCCTGGCCGAGGACAACTTGATCGCCGACAACGCTCGGGGAGTCTTTTTCGAGAGCTCCCATCGGAACTTATTCCGGCGAAACGTCATCGCGCGATCGGACACCGCCGTCGTCCTCTATGCTTCCTCCACCGGTATTCGCTTCGAAGGTAACTCCTTCGTCGGAAACCTCACCCCTCTTACTCTGGTGGGAAAACGTCCCGACGCGACCTTCGCCGGGAACTACTGGTCGGAGCACGGTGTCCCGGACCTCGACGGCGACGGCTTCTCCGACGAGCCGTTCCGGCTGACGAGCGTCTTCGATCACTTTCGAGGGAACCTCACCGCCGCGGACCTCTTCTCCCAGTCTTTCGCGGCGGATGCCCTGGGGGTGGCCGAGCGTGCCTTCCCCGTCCTGCAGCTCGTCGAAGTGGTCGACGCAAAGCCGCTCGCCCGTCCACCTTCGCTTCCCGACATTCCCGCCGCGAGCGGGAGACAGCGGAGCGCGAACGTCCTCGGGTTCGCGGCCTCCGGGCTCCTCCTCGCGATGGGGGCCCTGACTCTCTCTCGCGCGCGGCGAAGGGGGAGTGCCTTCCGTTGATCACCTTCCTCGGGTTCACCAAGCACTACGGGCGGCAGCGCGCCGTCGAAGACCTGACCCTCGCCGTCGGGCCGGGTGAAGTGGTGGCGCTTCTCGGCCCCAATGGATCGGGGAAGACGACCTGCTTGAAAGCCGCCGCCGGATTGATCCGCCCCTCCGCGGGGCAGGTGCTCATCGGCGAGCCCCCGCGTCCCGCGAGCGATCCCGAGGCGCGTCGAATCCTCTCTTTCCTGCCGCAGCGCGTCCTCTTTCCGGAAAGCCTGACCGGACGAGAGGTGGTGGAGTTCTACCGCGCTCTTCGCGGCCTCGAGCCGGCACGTACCGAGGAAGTCCTCCAATTTGCGTCTCTGAACGGCGCCGGCGACCGCGCCTCCGGGACCTACTCCGGCGGCATGACGCAGCGTCTCGGACTCGCGGTCGCGATGCTTCCCTCGGCTCCGGTCCTACTTCTCGACGAGCCCACGGCGGCCCTCGACCCCGACGGCCTCTGCGCGTTCTACGGCGTCGTGCAGCGAGCCCGGCGTGAAGGCCGCTCGGTCCTTTTCACTTCGCACCAGCTGGGGGATGTCGAAAGGCTCGCGGATCGGTTCGCGATTCTCGTCGAGGGCCGGCTCGCTGCGTCGCTCGACGCGCGCGAGCTCAAGGACCACCTCGCCGAGCGCGGTCTGATGCGCCTCCGGCTCACCGCACTCCCTCCCGGACTCCTGGAGCGAGTGCGAGCGCTGTCACCCAAGTCGCTCTGGGCGGTGGACGAGCTCATCGTGCCCGGGCCCGCCGCGATGCGTCCCGCGATTCTGGACCTGGTGCGGGAGTCCGGCGCGGAGATCCGCGGTCTCACCGCGGAGGAAGAGCGGCTCGATACGTTCTATCGCGAGCTCGTGGCGGGGCATTCATGACGGGCACGAAAGGCACGAAGGGCATGAAGCGGCGGATGGCCGGCGTCGCTATCGCCCTCGGAACGATTTTCTGCGCCGCACCCGGGCCGACTCCACCGGCAGAGGCGACGGGAGAGGAATCGTGCCGATTCTGCCGGATGCTGATCTCCGACCCGCGGCGCGCGGCCCAGATCGTCGCGCCCTCCGAGGATCCGCTCTTTTTCGACGACATCGGCTGCCTTCGGGACTTCCTCGCCGGCGGTCCCTCCTTGCCGGAAGGCGCCGTCGCTTACGTTGCCGACCATCGAACGAAGGCGTGGATCGTGGCGGGGAAGGCGTCATACACGAGGAACCCATCGGTCGACACTCCCATGGGATCCCACCTGCTCGCTCACGCCGACAGCGCCTCGCGCGAGGCGGACCCCGAGGCCCGCGAAGGAACGCCGCTTTCGCCCACGGAAGTCTTCGGTCCGTCAGGGCCCCCGGACGGTGGTCGAGAGAAATGAAAGGGGCCCGATCGCCTCTCCTGCTTTGCGCCCAGCAGGAGCTTCTCCTCGCCGTTCGCTCGCGCTGGACCCAGATCTTCGCTGCGGTTTTCGCCGGCCTCAGCCTGGCGGTCGCGGCCTCCGGCTACGTCCTGTCCGGAGGCCACGGGATTCAGGACTTCTCCCGCACCGCGGTATCTCTGGTGCAGCTCGTTCTTCTCCTCGTTCCCTTGACCGCACTCATGATCGGCGTTCTCTCTCTGACGCCCGAGCGCGGCGCGTCGGAGATCCTCTTCTCTCAGCCCGTTTCCCGCGAAACGATTCTGATGGGGCGACTCCTGGGCCTTCTCCTGGCCCTTGCGGGCGCGCAGGCCATCGGGTTCGGAGCCGCGGGGCTCGTGGTCTTCTGGCAGGCGGGAGAGCAGGGGATCGGCGGATTTCTCTTTCTCGTTCTCGGCTCGCTCGCGATTACCACGATCTTCCTGGGAATCGCGGCGCTCGTCGCCTCGGCGTCGACGGGCCGCCGCTCCCGGCCGCTCGCCTTGGCACTCGTCATCTGGTTCACGGCTGTCGTTCTCTACGACGTGACGGCTCTCGGCCTTGCTTCCCTCCTGAGATCCGGACCCGCCTCGCGGCTCCTGATCCTCGCCGTTCTCTTGAATCCAGTGGACGCCGTCCGCACGGGGACCCTTCTGGGAATCGAAGGCACGGCGGCGTTCGGTGCCGCGTCTCTCGCTCTCCTGCGCTTTACCCGAGGCCCGGTGAACGCGGCGTTCCTCCTCGCGATCTCGCTTGCCCTGTGGGTCATCCTTCCCGTGGTGCTCGCCTCGTATCGGTTGAGGAGAGCCGATCTATGACGCTCCGCTGGGTTGATCACTCACCCTCCGCCCGCTTCGATGCCACCACCGCCGGTCGTACACCGGCACCGATCCCGATCGCGGGGCTCGTATCCGACGACGCCGCCCCGGCGGTCGATCTCCACGTGGCAACAGTCGAGGAGGACCTCCTTGAGCTTCGTCCGCCCTCTCTGAACGCGGGACTTCATGCCGGAGAGCGACAGCCCGAGAGCGGCCGCCGCCTCGCTCTGGGTTCGTCCCTCGAGCTCCGTGAGCTCGAGAGCCTGTCCGTAGGTCTCGGGAAGAGTCGCGATGAGAGGCCGGAGACACTGCGCGAGCTCTTCCTCCGCGGCGGATTCCTCGTCTTCGGAGACCGCGGTCGGCGCCGTCGCGAGCGCCTCGGTCGCGCGCGCGAAGGCCCCACGCCTCCGGTAGTAGTCGGTCACCGCGTTTCCCGCCGTCCGGTAAACCCAGCCGGTGACGCTTTCGACCTCGCCGAGCGCGGAAGCGTTCTCGTGAATTCGGGCGAAGACCTCCTGCAGGAGATCCTCCGCGTCCTCGGGAGTCGCCACCCTGCGTCGAAGAAAAGAAAGGAGGCGCGTGCGGAGCTCACTCCACAGCGCCTCCGTTTCCACGCTCACGGCCTCCGCGCTTCGATGTTCGCGGACACCACCAGCTCGCGGCTCGCGGCCTTTCTGGCGATCCGCACGTCGACGAACCCGGCCTCGGAAAGCATCTTTTCGATTTCCGAGATCTCGGCGGCGCCGCCGATGCAGCCAGTGTAGGAGTCGAGGTCCTTCCTTACCTCCGCGGGGAGCGGACCCGTCGCCACCATGTCGGAGATGGCCAGCCTTCCTCCTGGCTTCAAGACGCGAAACGCTTCACCGAAGACGGCGGGCTTGTCCGGCGAGAGGTTCACGACACAGTTCGAAAGGATAACATCCACGCTCCCATCGGCGACGGGAAGATGCTCGATCTCGCCGAGGCGGAACTCCACGTTCCGGACGCCGCTCTTCTCCGCGTTCGCCCGCGCCCGGGCGAGCATCTGGGGGGTCATGTCGACCCCGATGACCCAGCCCTTCTCGCCGACCTGCTTCGCGGCGAGAAAGCAGTCGATGCCGCCTCCGCTTCCCAGGTCGAGGACCGTCTCTCCCGGAGAGAGAGCGGCGATTCCTTGAGGGTTTCCGCAACCGAGCCCGAGGTTCGCTCCCTCCGGAAGCTGCGCGAGCTCGGCCTCGCTGTATCCGATCGAAACCGCCGCGGTCGGCCCGCAGCTGGATCCTCCGCCGCAACAGCCTTCAGCGGGGGCTTCCGCGGCAATGCGCCCATAGCGTTCTCTAACGACTTCTCTTACGTCTCCCATGGTCTTTCTGACCTCCTTCTCGCCTGGGAAGACGCAGAAGTCGGCAAAAGGACGCAAAACTACTCTACCAGCGTCACCGCCTGCGGCAGGAGGAGTCCGGGGGCCCCGTTCTCCGAAAAGAGCCGGCTCAGTGCCGGTGCCGTTTCGCCGAAAAACCGGTTCACCCCGCCCATCTTCTCGCGGTACTCGGTGCGGATCTCCTCGATGTACGCGGCTTGAGCCGACGTCGGCCCCGCGAGAACGCCATTCAGCTGGCCGAAGAGATCCTGGAGCCGCTCCGAGAGGCGCGGTCCCTCGCTCCAGAACGGCTTTCCCGAGGGCTTCGCCAGACCGTCGAGAATCCGGTTCAGCTCCTCGAGGTTCGTCTCGATCCCCGTCTTCAGCGCCTCGGGGATCTCTTTCTTCTGGGTCTCGAGGGTCTTCTTGCGCTCTTCGATCTGAACCTTCAGGCTGTCGAGCCCGCGAAGAGAGTCGTTCACCGAGGAGCGCAGGTCGCGAAGTTTCGTCGTGAGCACATACTGGGTCTCGAGGGCGCCCGCGGCGACCGAGGCGGTCGGGTCCAGCTTCACTGTAACCGGCTTCTCGAGCACCGTCGGGCCCATGGTCAGACGGACGCGGTAGTCTCCCGGTGGAACCTGCGGACCGAGCGGACCGAAGGAGAAGAATCCGCGGGGCCCCGGCTCGTCGCTCCGCGGCCTGGGCTCTTCTCCGGAGAGGTCCCAGACCACCCGGTGCAACCCAGCTTCTTTGGGAACGTCTTTCAGAGTCCTCAGAACGGCGCCGCTCCCATCGAGAATCTCGACTTTCGGCGCCGCGTCGCCTTCCGCGGCTTCCTCGAGATGGAAGGTGATGAGAGCGCCGTAGGGCGGGTTGGGTCCGCGGAACGGCTCGTCGCCGATGCCGTATCGCGTCGGCATCATCGTGAACCGCATCGCCGGGCGCACATCGTAGAGGTCGGTCGACCCGAGACCCTGGATCGGAGTCGCGTCGTCGAAGATGAAGAGTCCGCGGCCGTGGGTTCCGAGGATGAGGTCGTTGTCTCTCGGGTGCACGAGGATGTCGTGCACCGAGACCGCGGGGAGGCTCTCGCTCTTCATGCGGGCGAAGGTCGCGCCGGAGTCGCGGGAGAGGTAGAGGCCGACCTCGGTGCCGGCATAGAGCACGGAGGGGTTCTTTCCGTCCTCGCGAACGATGTGCACATAGCCCTTCTCGGGGAGTCCCTTTCCAATGCGCGTCCAGGTCTTTCCGAAGTCGGACGTCTTGTAGACGTACGCGGCGAAGTCGTCGAACATGTGTCGGTCGAAAGCGGCGTAAGCCACCCCTTCGCCCGTCCGCGAAGGCTCGACGTGGGAGACGGGGGAGAAGGCCCCGAGTCCCTTCACGTTCGCGGTCACGTTCTCCCAGGTCGCGCCTCCGTCACGCGTAACCTGCAGGTTCCCGTCATCGGTGCCGGCCCAGATCACCCCGGCGCGCATCGGGGATTCCCCGATGCTGATGACGGTGCCGTGGTACTCGGCGGTGGTGTTCTCGATGAAGACCGGCCCTCCCGCCGACTGGAGCTTCTCGGGATCGTTCGTCGTGAGGTCGGGGCTGATCGCGCGCCACCCGCCGCCGAAGTCGTCGGTCCGGAAGACGACGTTGCCGCCGAAGTACACCGTGCGGCCGTCGTGGGGGGAGGCGACGATGGGAGCGTTCCAGTTGAACCGGAACTCGAGATCGCCGACGGGCCCGCCGTCGCCCCGCCGCGGTTGAGGGCTCGCGGCGATCTGATCCCGGGTCTTCATGTCGGTGCGGTACAGGCCGCCGCCCTGGAACTCCGATAGAAACACATCGGGGTCGCTGGGATCGGAGACGATGTGGAAGCCGTCGCCGAAGCTCACCATCCTCCAGTCCTCGTTGAGGATGCCGAAGGGCTCGCGGGTGCGGCTCGGGCCCGTCCAGGTGCCGTTGTCCTGGAGTCCGCCCCCGAGGTAGTAGAACGGCTCCCGGTTGTCCGCGTAGATCTGGTAGAACTGCGCGAGGACGAGATTGTTCTCGTACTCCCAGGTCTTTCCCTGATCGTGGGATACCGCGACCCCGCCGTCCTCCCCCTGCCACATCCTCCTGGGGTTCTGAGGATCGATCCAGAGCGAGTGATAGTCGACGTGGGTGTTCGGAGAGATCGTCTCGAACGTCTTCCCGCCGTCGATCGAGACCTGGAGCGAGGAGGAGACGGCGTAGACCCGGTCCGCGTTCGCGGGGTCGACCCGGAGGTCGGTGTAGTAGAGGCCGCGGTTCACGATGCCGGGGTCCTTGTGCACCTCGGTGAAGCTCTCGCCGTGATCGTCCGAGCGGTAGAGGCTTCCCTCGTGGGTCTCGGCGATGACGTAGACCGTTCTCGGATCGCTCGCGGCGACCTTGATGCCGATGCGGCCCATGAGCTTGGGAAGCCCTTTCTCGATTTCCTTCCAGGTGCGCCCCCCGTCGACGGACTTGAAGACGCCTCCCTCTTCGCTTCCGCTCCGGTGGGTCCAGGGCTTTCGATCGAAAGACCACATCGCCGCGTAGAGGAGGTTCGGATTCTCGGGGTCGATGTCGATATCGGCGGCTCCGTGGCGCTCGTCGATGTAGAGCGTCTTCTCCCAGGTGGCGCCGGAGTCGCGGCTCACGAAGACCCCTCGCTCCTCGTTCGGACCGAAGATGTGGCCGAGCGCCGCGACGTAAACGTTCTCGGGATTCCTGGGGTCGACCAGGATCCGGGTGACGCGCTCGCTGTCCGCGAGGCCGAGGTGCTTCCATGTCTTTCCGCCGTCCGTCGTTTTGTAGACGCCGTTGCCGAAAGAGACGCTGTTGCGCGGGTTCCCCTCGCCCGTTCCCACATAGACCACGTCGGGATTTCCCGGCTCCAGGGCCATGTCGCCGATCGAGAGGAAGTCCATCTCGTCGAAAAGAGGCGTCCAGGTGACGCCGCCGTTCGTCGTCTTGAAGACCCCGCCCGAGGCCGAGCCGACGTAGACGATCTCGGGAACGCCCGGCACCCCTTCGACGTCGGCGACCCGGCCCATCATGTTCGCGGGCCCGATATTGCGCCACTTCAGGTTCTTCAGGAGATCTTCCTGCGAGAGCGCGGGCGTGGACAGGAGCGCGAGACCGGCGGAAAGCCAGAGAAACCTCATGACACCTCCCAGGGGAGGAAACCTTAAGTCGAAGGGGGCGGGAGCGTCAAAGAGATTCGAGGCGGCGGAAAATCGCGCCGCGGTGAGGGATTTCGCCCGGTCGGCCGTCTGGAAGGCGTATATCTCGAGCGTGAGTCGCCCCGTCCCAAGGCGAATCCGCTTGGCATCCGACGTGCAGCACTTGGATGTGATGCGACCTGAGAATCGCGACTTCGACCTGATCGTCATCGGTTCGGGTATCGGCGGGCTGACGGTGGCGAGCCTGATGACGCAACTGCGACAGAGCCGTGTGCTGGTGCTCGAGCGGCATTTCCAGCTTGGTGGATTCACCCACTCTTTCAGGCGGCCGGGACATCGCGCTTGGGACGTGGGCCTGCACTACGTTGGCGGAATGGACCCCGCCGACAGGACCCGACAACTCTTCGACCTGGTGAGTGGCTGCGGGGTGCAGTGGCAAAAGATGGTCTCTCCGTTCGAGAAGTTCGTTTACCCGGACTTCACGTTCGACGTGCCCGACAGCGAGGAGCGGTACCGGCAGGCGCTGATCGCGCGCTACCCGCAAGAACGCAAGGCGCTCGAATCGTACTTCGAAGATCTCCGTGCCGTGGCAAGCTGGTATGGCGCGCGGGTCGCGGCACAGGGGATGCCGCCGCCGGTCGGGAAGTTGATTCGCCTCTTCACCCAGCGACGAGAGCCGCTCGCGCTGACGACGACCGCCGAATACCTCAACGAGCGCTTTCGGGATCCTCAGCTCAAGGCGGTCCTCGCGTCGCAGTGGGGGGACTACGGGCTGCCGCCATCAGAAAGCGCCTTCGCCATTCATGCGCTCGTTGCCACGAGCTACCTTGGCGGCGGGTACTATCCGGTGGGCGGAGCCGCGAACATCGCGAGGAGTGTCGCCGACATCGTTACCGCGAATGGTGGACAGTGTCTCGTGAACCGCAAAGCGACCGAGATCCTCGTTTCCGATGGGAGGGCCGTCGGCGTCAGGACGGCGGATGGCCGGCACGGGCAGGACCTTCGAGACGAGTTCTTCGCGCCAGTCGTCGTTTCCGACGCCGGCGCCTACACCACGTTTTGTCACCTTCTTCCGCCGAGCGTGCCGATTCCTTTTCGGGCGGACCTCGAGCGACGAGCGGCCGGCCACGGATTCGTCACGCTCTATCTCGCGTTCAAAGACGACCCCGCTACCCTCGGCTTCCGTGGGGAGAATCACTGGATCTACGACGGCTACGATCACGATGCGCTGTTCCGCAATCGTACCGGCGTCCTGCAGGGCCGGCCGTCGGCCTGCTATCTCTCGATGCAATCGCTCAAGGACCCCAGGGCTACTGCCTACACCGCGGAGATCATCGCGTTTCTCGATTACGAAGCGGTCGAGGCATGGAAGGAAGAGCCGTGGCGAAACCGCGGCGGGGAATACGACGCGCTGAAGCACCGTGTCGCGGAAGGACTGCTCGACTTCGTCGATCGCCGGTATCCAGGCTTCAAAGCCCTGGTGGACTACTGTGAGGTATCAACACCGCTCACCGTCGAGACGTTCACCGGACACCCCCGTGGATCCGTATACGGTGTCCCGGCGACGCCCGAGCGCTTTCGACTGCCCTACCTCGCCGTCGCCACGCCGGTCCGGGGTCTCTACTTGACGGGGTCCGACGTAGCGTCGCTCGGGATCGTCGGCGGGATGATGGGAGGTGTGGCCACAGCAGCCCGTCTGATGGGAGTGCTCGGTCTTTTTCGGATATTCGCCGCGGCCCGAAAGCTTGGAAGACGGCGACTGGACATTGGCGAGACCGCTGCCTGATCTACGGGGTCAAGAAGCGTCGAGGCGGCGCTTCACGTCGGGCCAGTCGGAATCGAGCATCGCGAACCAGGCGGTGTCGCGGTTCTTGCCTTTCACGATCATGTGCTGGCGGAAGATGCCCTCGAAGCGGAAGCCGAGGCGGAGGGCGGCGCGGCGGGAGCGCTCGTTCAAGCTGTCGCACTTCCATTCGACGCGGCGATACCCGAGGACGTCGAAGGCCTCGCGCAGCATCAGGTGCACCGCCTCGGTATTCACCCCCGTGCCCTGGGCGCGGGGGACGTACCAGATGTGCCCGAGCTCGAGGACGCGCATCGCCGGGCGGATGGCGAGGTAGCTCACCATGCCGACGCAGGTGCCGGTCTCGTCGTCGCGGACGGCGAGAAACAGAGGATCCTCGCAGACCGCGCAGGTGCGGAGCCAGTCGAGCATCGCCGCCTTCGAGACAAAAGGGCCGTAGCCCATGTAGGTCCAGAGCGATTCGATCGCGGGATCGCCGTGCGAGCCCGAGAACAGGTCGCCCAGCTGCCGCTCGGGCTCGAGGGGCACGAGCGAGATCCGGCTGCCCTGATGAACGTCGCGCTTCGGGAGCTTCGCCGGCTCCGCGCTCGGAAGCGGCGGCGGCTTGCGCCCCTGCCACCTCTCCAGGAGGTCCCCTCCGCGGCCCCTCCGATCCTGGAGCATTTCGAACCAGTCGCGGCAGAGCTCTGTGAGCTCGACGAAGTTTCCATCGGGGTCGAGAAGAGCGGAGCTGATGAAGAATCCCTCGTCCCGGGGCGGGTAGAGGAGGCGGACGCCTCTTTCTTGAAGCCGCGCCGCGAGCGCGCGTACATCGAAGACCGTGAAAGCGAGCTTCACCGCACCCACGCCGGAGGTGCCGTCGGGGAAGTCCTCGATGGGATGGATCGCGAAGTGGACCTCTCCCAGAGTGCAGCCCCAGTGAGGGAGCGTTCCTTCGTGATGCTCGTCCTCGAGAGGAATTCCGAGGACGTCCCGATAGAAATCGGCGAGACGCTCGGGGTTCTCGGAGACCAGGAGGATCCCCGAGAACCCCTCGATGCCGGTTAGAACTGGTTCCACAGGTACTGGTTCGTGACCTCGTGGTGGAACTGTACCTCGGCCGCCTTGATCAGGCTACCTAGCGCTTTGGGGCAACGATCGGCGGACGCCTGCTTGGCCTCCGCGAACTTCCGGTGGGCTTCCTCCCCCAGGCACTCCGCGAGGAACGAGCTCCCCTTGAAGCTGCGAATCGAGTCGTAGATGTTGTCCGGGAGAAACCGCGTGCGCGAGCGCTTGTTCTCGCCGTTCTCCTCGTCGGGAGGAGGCGGCCCCTCGAGGCCGGTCCGGACCAGCGCATAGATCGCCATGTGGGGATTGGCATCCGGGGCGATCGAGCGCACCTCGATCCGCTCCGACCGCTCGTTGCCCCAGGGAATGCGAACCATCGCCCCTCGGTTGATGGCCGAGGCCTTGATCTGGTTCGGCGCCTCGTAGTGGGGATCGAGCCTCCGGTAGGCGTTCACGCTCGGGTTCAGGATGAGACAGAGCTCCTGGCCGCTGGTGAGGATACGATCGATCATGTCCCAGCCGCGCTTGCTGAGGCTGTCCTCTCCCTTGGCGTCGTAGAACAGGTTCTTCCCGTCCCTGTTGAGGGACATGTTGAGGTGCATCCCGTTTCCGTTCACCCCGGTGACGGGCTTGGGGAGGAACGACGCCGTCATGTCGAGCTTCTGGGCGACCTGCCGGCAGATGAGCTTGTAGAGCAGCACCTGATCGGCGGCGATGTTCGCGTCGGTGTACGAGTAGTTCATCTCGAACTGCGAGGGTGCGACCTCAGGATGGTCCTTCTCGTTGGCGAACCCCATCGCCCTCTGGACCTCGGCGGAGGTATCGATGAACCGCCTGAGCTCGTCGCCCGGAAGCGAGTGGTAGTAGCCGCCGGTCGAGATGAACTCGAACTTTCCCGTCTCGTAGTAGCGCCGCTCGGCATCGCGTCCCCGGAAGAGGAAACCCTCGATCTCGTTCGACGCATGGACGACCGTCTTGTCCTGTTTCCAGAGCGAGTCCGTGTAGCTCCGGAGCCTCGCCCGCAAGTCCGAGTGGTAATGGGAGCCGTCGCGCTCGAGGACGTCGGCGAAGACCAGGACTTTTCCAGGGCCGAAGATGTCGGACGGAAGCCAGTAGAACGCGGGCCAGTCGATCGCCAGCCTGAGGTCGGATTCCGACTGCTGCGAGAAGCCCCGGACCGAGGAGCCGTCGAACGTCAGGCTATCGGAGGACTTGAGGAGGAACTTCTTGTCGTAGTCCAGCATGTGAAGCCGCCCCTCCAGGTCCGAAAAACAGACCGTGACGGCCTTGATGCGCTTCTCGTCGCTTAAGTACTTGATGCGCTGCTCCTGGGTCTCGTGCGCCGCCGGGCGATCGCTCCGCACCTTTTTCGCCTCGAGGTTCATTTCCTCGAGCTGGTCATATGGGATCTCAAGGAAATCGCGTAAACCGGTGTCCAATCGAGCCTCCTTGGCTAAGTGAGTCATGATTTAGATTAAATACTGCACTATTTAATATAAAAATGTCAATATTTAATTTAACTCAGCCGTCGGTATCGTACGTATGCCAAGGAAGCAACGACCAGGAGGAAGGAGACCGTGAGCACAGACCATTCCATGAATCGTAGGTAGGCCGCCCGCCCCATCAAGTCGTAAATGGAGAATCCGATGAGGAAGAGGTTCGCGCCCAGAAGAAGGCGGAAAGGGCGCGGGAAATCGGTCCAATGGCGAGCGAGGACGGTGAGTGCGAGTGCGGACGTCAGGAACTGGTAGTCCCACCCGAGCGGGGACACGAGCGGTATCAGGGTGAGAAGGGTCCCCACTTCGAGAACCGCCGCCCCGGGCAGGTCCTTTCCCCAGCGCAGGAGGAGGAGCACCACGATTCCGAGACCGAGGACGAGCCAGGCCGCGAGCTCGGGTGGGAGAGACCACTTCGTGAGAAACGCGGCGAGCGAAACGTTGTCAGCGCTTCCGAGCTCGCGCGGCGTCGACTCCGACAGGGTTCGGTACCATTCGCGGTGGACCTCGAGGTTCCTCTCGAGCCCGTAGAAGAGAGAGGGCACGAGAAACGCGCCCACGAGAACGCTGAGCCCGGTGGCGAGGGCCACGAACCGGGCGCGGACCATGTAATAAGGTAGGAAGATCAGCCCGTACGGCTTCATCGCCGTCGCCAGGCCCCAGAGGGCGCCCGCTCCCGCCTCGCTTCGCGCCGATACCATGAAGAGCAGCACCAGGGTCACGAGGGCGTTGATCTGCCCGAGCTTGATCTCGACGACGAAGAATTTCGCCAGTACCACCGGCGGAATCGCGAGGAGGTACCAGGGGGCTTGCGCTCGGCCCCAGACCAGGCGCTTCGAGACGACGAAGAGCGCGAGAGAGCAGACGACCGTGAGCCCGTACCAGAGGACTTTGGCGAAGGGCAGAGGAAGCAAGGAGAACGGGACGTAGAGGAGCGCCGACGACGGAAAGTACTTGAACATGTAGTGGCCGTCCGACGTCCGGTAGAGGCTCTCGCCCGCGCGAAGCCTTTCGCCCGCGCGGTAGTTCACCTCGAAGTCGCGCATCTCCTCTCGGATGATGAATGCGAAGAGGAGAGCGAAGACGAGGGTGGTGAGGGCGAAGAAGAGCGGCCGTCTCAACTCAGGTCCATCGGAACCATTTGATGGAAAGGAGGAAGCTCATACCGCCCCACAGAACGAGGCCGAGGATTTCCCGTGCCTGGGAGGCGAGCGTCTGGCCTTCGATGATGATCGCGCGGAGCGCGTCGTTCAGCATGGTGAGAGGAAGAACCTGGATCGCGGGCTGCATCACCTCGGGAAAGCGATCGGCGGAGAAGAAAATGCCGGAGAACACGAACATCGGAAGCATCACCAGGTTCATGAGACCGGAGACCGTCTCGATCTTCTGCGCCCGGCTCGCGACCAGGATCCCGATTCCGCCGAAGGTGAGCGCCCCGAGAAGGCCCACGAGCACCGTTGCCAGGATGGAGCCGCGAACGACGATATCGAAGACGAAGTAGCCGAAGACCAGGAGCGCCACGAGCTCGACCAGCATGAAAACCACGCGGCTCATCAGGAGCGCCGCGATGAACTCGCTCTTTCTCATGGGCGAGGCGACGAGCCGCTTCAGGAGCTTCCGCGTGCGCATATCCACGACCGCGAAACCCACCCCCCACATGCCCCCGCTCATGAGGTTCATCCCGAGAAGCCCGGGAATCAGAAAGTCGATGTAGCGCGCCCCGGGCTCGGAGATTTCGACCTCGACCGCGTCGAAGGCGTCTTTTCGCCCCGCCGCTTTCTGCAGAACGCCCTCGACGTGCACCCGGGCGACCTCCGCCTCGGGGCGCGTCGGGTCGAACCGGTACTCGTAGGGTTCCCGGGGAACGACGACCAGCGATACTTTCCCCAATCGAAGCTCCGAGCGCGCGTCTTCCTCGTTCGAGATCCTCACGACGAGCTGCGGGTCGGCCTCGAGGACCATCGCAACCTCTCGCGCCCCCGGCCCGTCGGCTATGGCGACCGAGATCTTTTCCTGAGGCTTGTTGCGGAACGCAATCCCGAGGCCGACCGCGAGCAAGATGGGAAAGACGAACACCCAGAAAACCACCTCGGGCTCGCGAAGGGGCTCGCGAATCCGGGCGATGAGGAGTCGATAGAAGGGGTCGAGCCTCATGAATCACCCATCCCGCAGATGTCTCCCGGTGAGGGAGACGAAGACGTCCTCGAGGCTCGCGTGCCGGGTGCTCAGATGCTCGAGCTCCGAGCCGCGCTCGGAAAGCAAGCCCATGAGCGCCGGAATGGCGAGATGGACCTCCTTCACCGCGAGTCCCAGAACGTCCCCTTCACGATAGCTCCTGCTGACGCTCGGGAGCTTCTCCAGATCCTCGATGGCAATGCGCGAGGGGTCCGACACCTCGAGCTCGACGACGTGGTCGCCGCCCAATCTCTGGATGAGCTCCCGGGGCGAGCCCAGAGCGATGATCTTGCCGTGGTCGACGATGGCGACCCGGTCGCAGAGACGCTCCGCCTCTTCCATGTAGTGAGTGGTGAGGAGCACGGTCTTTCGCTCGCGGCGGAAATCGCGGATCACATCCCAGAGGTGCCGGCGTGACTGCGGGTCGAGGCCGGTCGTCGGCTCATCGAGAAAGACGAGCTCCGGATCCCCGACGAGAGCGCAGGCTATGGCGAGCCTCTGGCGCTGCCCCCCGGAGAGCTTCGACACCCAGCTCGAGCGCTTCTCGGTGAGACCGGTGAGCTCGAGGATCTCCTGGACCGAGCGCCTTCGATCGTAGAAGCTCCGGAACAGGACCACCGTCTCCTCGACGGTGAGCTTGTCCGCGAGCTTCGTCTCCTGGAGCGAGACCCCGAGCCGCTGCCGAACCGCGTCGTCGTCCTCGCCCCAGCGTTTTCCCAGGATCTCGATCTCGCCGCGAGTCGGCGTGAGAAGTCCTTCGAGCATCTCGATGGTGGTGGTCTTTCCCGCGCCGTTCGGCCCGAGTAGGCCGAAGCACTCCCCGACCCCGATCTCGAGGTCGATGCCGCGCACCGCCTCGACCTTGCCGTCGTAGGTTTTCACGAGATCCCGGCACCGAAGGGCGGCTTGCATCGGCGCCATATTAGCGGCGCCCGTCGTGAGAGCGCCAGAGGGAGGATTCCTCCCCTGGATTTCGTCCCTCCATTTCACGGAGGTCATCATGGCGAACACGAACCGCCCGTCGGTTACGGAGCTGTGCAGCCGGACGGAAACCGTTCTCAAAACGAGACACTACAGTCGGAGCACCCTCTCGTCCTACATCTTCTGGCTGCGCAAGTTCCTGGAACAGTATTGGTATTGCGACCTCGAGGACCTGGGTGAGACGGAAATCACTGCGTTTCTGTCGGACCTCGCCATCCGCCAGAACGTCGCCGCCTCGACGCAGAACCAGGCCCTGAGCGCGGTGCTGTTCTTCTTCAAGCAGGTCCTCGGCCGGGAACTGGAATGGATGAACGACATCGCGCGGGCTCGACCGAGCCAGCACCTTCCCGTCGTCTTGTCCCGCGAGGAGGTTCCGAGGCTTTTCGGCAGGATGCAGGGGACCACCCTTCTCGTGGCGGAGCTGCTGTATGGATCCGGGCTACGCCTGATGGAGTGTCTCCGGCTCCGGGTCAAGGACGTCGATTTCGACAGGCGGACCCTCGTCGTTCGCGACGGCAAGGGGAAGAAAGACCGGGAGACCGTGCTCGCGGCGCGGACGGAGCCCCGCCTCCGCCAGCACCTCGCCAAGGTTCGCCACCTGCACGCGAAGGACCTCCTCGCCGGCGCCGGTTTCGTGGAGTTGCCGTACGCGCTCGCGCGAAAGTACCCCAACGCCGCGTCCTCCTGGCCATGGCAGTGGGTCTTTCCCGCGACCCGCACTTACGTCGACCCGGCGACCCGCCAGCGCCGACGACACCACCTCCACCAGACCGTCGTTCAGAGAGCGGTGCGCAACGCCGTCCGGGCATCAGGGATCACCAAGCCCGCCGGCCCCCACAGCCTACGCCACAGTTTCGCGACCCACCTGCTCCAGGACGGCGTCGATATCCGGACGATTCAGCAGCTCCTCGGCCACCGCGACGTCAGCACCACGATGATCTATACCCATGTCTTGAACGAGGGTCGAGGCGGCCTCGCCGTAAGGAGCCCGCTCGACGCTCCGCAACCCGCCCGAACGACCTCTCCGTTCCAGGAGCGCCGCGACGGCTCCGCCAGGCCTTCGGACCGAACCCCGAATCGGACGCAGAACCTAGCGCCATCGAATCGAACGTCGAACCCAGTGTCGCCCAACAGAACGTCAACCCCGGCGCCGAACCGAACGTCGAAACCGTCGCCGAACCCAACTCCCCCCTCACGCCTTCCCGGGCAGGAATGACACGTGACCCTCTTCGCTTCTGATCCAGATATGCCGACCTTCGTTATTTCCACCTCGATCTTTCCCTCGGCTTTACGTCCTGTCGTCATCTGTCTTTACAAGGCACGTCATCTCGCGTCATTATCAAATATGGGGAAGTCCACAATTAGAAGTTGGCCCGATGTTGACCATGCAGAGGTTGCTGAGTGTGTTTGACCATTTTCGTAGAAGCGCCCGCCACGGGGCGTGAGCTGCTCGAACAGGCTGCACGCGCCGCGTCGGAGGCCGGTCTTCCCGTCAGAGTGACTCACCCTGCACGCTGGACTTGGGCCCGCCAGGAGCAGGCTCGCGCCTCAATTTCGGAAGATGCGTCCTGCGCTTGCAGCCTGCTGTCGGATAACGCGGACTGGAGCGCAGAAACCTGGGCCATGCGGCCTGACGTACTCGAGCCGCTCGGGCGCACGCTGGAGATCCTTGCCGAACAGGGTCCATCGCCACTCATCATTCAAGCCCTCTGGGTCGGAGAGAGTGCAACCCAGGAGATCCGCTTGAGTGGAGCCGAGCTGGCCAACCTGGCGAGGCATGGCCGACTCGGCACTCGCACAAGGTATGTCGTCGAGCGACGCGCCCCACAATGACTTCTGATCTGGTGCAAACGCGGCGTGCCCTTCGGCCTTCTGATTCGCTGGACGCAGCGCCCGCTACAGCATGATCAGTAGACTGTTCCTTGCGTACGGCGCACACAATTTGCCGTTGCCACATTCACGGTCCAACCAATCGCTGAAGCAGACGGTCGGCGCGACCGTCTTTTTCAGCAGCAAATGGGCGTATACTTTCCTCACAGCAGCCGCCCGCTGCTTAGCTTTTCGTTCTGCGGACGTGACGGGAGCAATCGAGAACCGTTGAACGCGGAATTGAGATCTCAAGTAATCGCTCTGGGCGGAGATCCAACTGAACAGGTTTGGATGTGGTTTCTGTTCAACGGCCCTCATGGCCCCTCGTTCACGTGGGGTCAGACGCGGAGGGAACCCGCAGGACACGTAGGTCTTGAACACCTTCAGAGATTTGTCGCCGAACTCCAGAACGCCAATCCCATGTTCATGGTCCAGATAAGAGACGTTGTCAATCGGGCGCTTGGTTCGCCAAACGCCGGTTTTCTCAGGCGCGCAAGCTGGGAGTAATGCCGAATCGACGAGTTCGTGCCCGTGGCCCGCTCACCTTGACGCTGTGAGCGCCGCTCCCAAGAGTCATCGCGTTGTCGTGGAAAATGAGCGCGTGCGGGTACTCGACGTTACGATTGAGCCGGGTGAGCGTGAACCCGTGCATACTCACTGCTGGCCTAGCGTGCTGCATTCCATGTATGGCCGCCTCAGCCGGACCTACGATGCCGAGGGCAAGGTGACAAGGGAGGTAAGGTGGCGCCTGACCCATCTGAGTTTCCCAAGACATACTGGTTGGAACCGACGCCCCCGCACGCCGTGGAGAATCTCGACTCTGGGCCTACCCGGCTGCTCCGAGTCGAGGTGAAGCCCTGCAAGCCGTAGCGACCAAAGCCGAGCCGCCGCTGCATGGGCGTCGGTGCTCCATGGATCGCGTGCTCGACCTCGTGGGTGCGGCAGTAAGAGGTTGATGGTGGGTCTCCCACGTTGGCTGGGTCTGCCTTTCTGGACCGTCGCCCTTGTCTTCAGTGCGTTCTATGGCTGGAAAGCACGCGAAATTTTTCAGGTCAAGCGTGACGACGAGTCATGGGCCTACATCGCACACCAGAGTTGGTTTAACTTCGCCGGCTGTCTATGCGGCTGGGCTGCCTTCTGGTTGGAGGCAGTCAGTGTGTCTTGGTACGCGGCTACCGGCGCCAAAATTGAGTTCGGCCTCGCGGATGCCGCGCTTGCCGTTCTGGCGTTCATCGGCATGACAGGACTGCTCCCCACCACGATCGTCGGCTTGATCCAAGGCATTCGTGAGCTCGCGGGAAAGGTTGCCGGGGTCGGCAAGTGAAGTCGGTCTTAAGCTGGAGGCCGCAGAACAATGCGTTGGAGCGGACGAGGCCCTCTTCGTCCCGCGTAGGAGTTGGAATGACCGGTCACGACTTCGTTGAGTTCGGGTCACTCCAGCTGCAACGCCGCTCGTTATCGACCTTCACCGTCGCCCGACTGAACGGTGTCGCGATAAAATTACATGATGAGGGTCCGGTTCTATGTTGACCCGACCACCGGCCACTCTCACGTTCGTAATCACAGTGTGGCGAGGAGGAAGTGGAGGAGGTCTTGAAGTCGCCAGGCGAGGATCGGCCTGGTCCAGAAAACTCCCGAGTGGCTATAGGGCAGACCGATGCCGGACGTCATCTCCGAGTGATTTACGTTCCGGACCCCGAGCCAGAGAGTGTGTTTGTGATTACGGCGTACGAGCTTCAGGGCAAACCGCTGAAGGCTTATCGGCGACGCCAAAGGAAACGAAAATGAAGCAGAGCAAGTTCCCTCCAGGGTGGGATGAAGAGCGGGTTCGTAGAGTGCTTTCCACGTACGAGCAGCAGACCGAAGAAGAAGCGGTGGCCGAGGACGAAGCCGCGTTCGAGAGCTCCACGCAAACCTTTATCGAGGTTCCGAATGAGCTTTTACCTGCGGTACGTGAGCTCATCGCAAAGCACAAGACCTGAGGGGTTCTTTGTCCGTCGATAACTTCGGCTTGCAGCGGACGTGGCCTCGTTTTCGGTCAGCATAGTTTCAGGATGATACGGCGTGGACTGCGGTCGGCTCTGTGCTGCTACCGAACGATTGGCCACGCCGCTGATTCCGCGTGGTTAGACCGGTTCTCTCCGAACCTCCGCGTCCAGCTGATACTTGACAGTATGCACAGATGTGCATACTCTGTGATTTGTGGAGGTCGAGTGGGACGCGGAGAAAGCCGCCTCCAACCTTAAGAAGTCACGGTGTCGACTTCGCTGATGCCGCTGCTGTACTTCTGGACGACATGGCTCTCACGATTCTGGATGATTCGGTCGACGAGGAGGACCGGTTCGTTACACTCGGCTTGGACGCAATGGGACGGCTATTGGTTGTTGTTTACACGTGGCGTGGGGACGCTCTGAGGCTCATCTCCGCCCGACCAGCCACGACGGGAGAACGACGACGTTACGAAGGCAAGAGATGAAGAAAGAATATGACTTCAGGCGGGGCAAACGCGGCGCCATCATCGAGACTCCTTCCGGAAAGACGCGGATCACCATTCGAATTGATGAGGATATCCTTCAGTGGTTTCGCGATCGGGTTCACGAGGCTGGCGGTGGGAACTACCAGACGTTGATCAATTCAGCTCTCCGGGAACATGTGGACCGCAAAGCCTATACTCTGAAGGATACGTTACGTAGCGTAGTTCGTGAGGAATTGGTTCGCTATGGCAAGAAGGTATCGAAGTGAGCACGGTCTAACCCCTATCAGGCTTGCAGCTGCCGGGGCCTTCGTTTTCTAGTAGCATGGTCGCAGTAATCAACGGCGTCGCCCCCGGATACAATCCTTTTCGTTAGGTCACCTGGTTGTATCGCCGCTATGCACCCAGACCCAGTCATCGGTGCTAGTCTTGTCGTTAAGCCCTCGTTCCGCCCAACCGGTCCTTGACGGCTTTGTTCCATCCGCCGGTCGAGAGGTCTGCTATGCATGTGCTCACGATCTACGCGCACCCGAATCCGAAGTCGTTCTGTCACGCCGTCCTGGATCAGTTCACGGCAGGTCTGCGTGAGGCCGGACACTCGACCGAAGTTGTCGACCTGTATGCGATCGGGTTCGACCCGGTGCACCGCCCACGCGACACGCCGAGCTGGCTCACGGAGAGCATCCCCGACGACTTACTCGACCGGATGCGCTTGCGAGAGTCCCTGCTTGAGGGAGCGGGCGGGCCCCTGCGACGGTTCGCGATGAAGCGGCTACTCGGCGACCGCGACGCGCGTGGCATCATCCGGTTGCTGCGGGAACGTTTTCAGCCGAAGGACGTGCTCGTGCAGCAGCAGAAGGTGGCGCGAGCCCAGGCGCTGGCGTTCATTGCACCCGTCCATTTCTTGAGCTTTCCGGCCATGTTGAAAGGGTGGCTCGATCGCGTCTGGACGCCGGGCTTCGCCTACGACCTGACTGCGGAAGCCTGGCGGGGCGACATCAACGGCCGTCGGGGGCGGTTGACACATGAGAAGGCGCTGATCATCCAGACGACGATCTGGGATGAGCGTGCCTATGACGCTGGGCTCCGCGAAGCCATGTGCAAAGTCATCGATGAGTACACCTTGACCTATCCGGGGATCAAGAAGGTGGAGCATGTGCTGTTCTACGCCGTTCACGGTGCCGACGATGACACGAGGCGCGGGTACCTCGATCGGGCCCGAGGGCTCGGCCGGAACTTCTAGCGGGGCTCGATGGTCCCGATGACAGCTGACCTCATGCTGTTCGTGGCCCTAGCCACTCTCCCTCGGCCCCGCAGAGGTGCGTGCATCAGGTCCCTTGAGAACTTCCCTCGTAGGGGCGGCCGTGCTCTGCGTCGTTGTTGCAGCGGGCCAACGGCGGCCGGCTTGAACGGGGACGACTTGCTCGAACTCCTGGACCTGAGTGAAGAACGCGTGGAGGCAACCAACCGGCGTGGTTGGAGGAGCCGAGGGGAAGAATGAAGACCGCAAGCTGGGTGTTACTCGCATTCGCTGGTGTGGCAACTCTGGTCATAAGTCTTGTTTCAGCGGCAAGAGCGTATGGGACCTACAACGACCGCATCGGCGGGGCGAGCGTGAGCGAGTTGTCGGCTGGGCGGCCGGAGGTGGAAACGGCCGTGCGAGCGCGGCGGGCAACGGCTGCGGCATACGGCGCTGGCTTCGCGACGCTCTTCCTGCTGATCAGCGTTGGCCCCTATCGTCGAGGAGAAGCGTGGGCCTGGTGGGCTCTGCTTGTTGGAATGCTTTTGGTCTCGGTGCTGATCCTGCTCAGGATTCCGTTGCTCGGCACTGGCTTGACCGGGTCGGTTGGGGGCGGAACTGCGGTGGCGTCCCTTATCCAACTTCTGATGGTTGGCGTGGGCTTAGCGCTAGGGGCAGGGCGTTTGCGGTACGGACGTAGGGGCGACTCGGCCTGAACGGAGGGGTATGTGGCTCAACAACGGGCTGTGGGCACCGTGCGGCCGCCCAGACAAACGGATGAAGCTGACGAAACCCCCTAGCCTCGCCACAAGGGCTCGGCGTGCGCGCTTTGCGGCGCGCACCGGGGGTTTCGCAGCTTATCCGCAGTGGTAATGTGGCCAGCGCCTTGAACGACCAGACGTGCCTTCGAGAGAGTGTTCGGTTGTTCCAGGCACGAGGTTTCGTCATGAGTTTCGCGCGCGAGTCGAGCGGGACGAGGCGGGGCCTTCGTGGCCGAAGTGCCATCGCCGCCCGGATCTGTAACGCAGGGGTTCGACCCGTGAGGAAGCCGTCTGAGAGGGGACCTTGACGAAGGAGTCGATCAATCCGCCGTCGGTCTTTCGAAGCCTCGAACATGGCTTCTCGCAGGCCGTGGTCGCCAGCGGAAGAAGAACTGTGTACGTTTCTGGACAAACCGCCTGGGATTCTCAGAAGAAACTCATCGGTGGCGCGAACCTGGAGCTACAGGCGAGGCAGGCGTTCTGCAATTTGCGGGCCGTTGAGGCCGCTGGGGGGCACACTTGGCGACGTGGTCTCTTTGCGGATCCACGTCGTGGACTACCGGCCTGAAAAGGCCGCAGCAGTGGGGAACGCCCTCAGGGAATTCTTCTCCGGTGATGCCAAGCCAGCGTCCACGTGGATCGGGGTTGCCGCCCTCGCCGACCCAGGCTTTCTGATCGAGGTCGAGGCAACGGCCGTACTGGACTAAAAAGCGGTCCGACTTCACGATCGAGCGGACGTGGCCTTTCTCTTCGTGTAACATCGAAGAGCGATGAAAACCGACGACTTCGTCCGGCTCGGTGCTGCCGCCAAGGGACGGGCCACGCCACTAACACCGTTGGTTACCTCTCCAACAACGTCTTTTGACGAAAGGAAGGACGACCAGCAGATGGCGACCAATCCACCCAAACGGCAGGTCCCGAAGCCAAAGAGATCGGTCATAGGGTGGCTGCTCGAATCTGACCCTTCGATCCGCTGGCAGGTGATGCGGGACCTGACCGGTGCGCCCGCGGAGGAGGTCGCGGCCGAGCGCGCGCGGGTCGCCACCGAGGGGGCGGGCGCCCGGCTGCTCGCCCTCCAAGGGGCGGACGGGCGTTGGGGCGGCGCGGCGTGGAACCGTGGATGGAACTCCACGATGCACGTCCTGATGCTGCTTCGGGACCTGGGCCTCGATCCCGCGAGCGACCAGGCATGTCGCGCGGTGGGGCTCGTCCGTGACGGTGTGACCTGGAAGGGCTGCGGCCCAGAGGAGTGTGACGGCAATCCCTTCTTTGCCGGTGAAGTGGAGCCCTGTATCAATGGACAGGTGGGCGCGGTCGGCGCGTACTTCGGCCAGGACGTCCGGGGCCTCGTGGACCGGCTGCTCGCCGGGCAGCTGCCCGATGGCGGCTGGAACTGCGAGGCCGCGAACGGCTCGACGCGGTCGTCGTTCAACAGCACGATCTGCGTGCTCGAGGCCCTGCTCGAGCACGAACTGCGCGCCGGCACCAGTCCGGAGGTGACCGAGGCCCGCCTCCGCGGGCAGGAGTACCTCCTCGAGCGCCGCCTCTTCCGCCGGCGGTCGACCGGCGCGGTCATCGACTACGACAGGAAGGACGGCCCCGATAGCGGGTGCGGCCACCCCGCGTGGACCCGCTTCGCCTTCCCGACCTGGTGGCACTACGACGTGCTGCGGGGGCTCGAGTACCTGCGCCGCGCCGGCGTCGCTCCTGACGAGCGCGTGGCCGAGGCGATCGACCTGGTCGCGTCCAAGCGCGACGGCGACGGCCGGTGGCCGCTCGAGGTCCGGTACCCCGGTGAGATGCCGGTCGAGACGGATGACGGCGAGGGCCGGCCGAGCCGGTGGAACACGCTGCGCGCCTTACGAGTGTTGGACTGGTATTCAGCAGGAGGCTGACGCAGATGCCGCTGGAAGGGGACAGGCAACGAGTCGAACTGGCCGTTCAGCAAAACGACCTATTTCATGAGCAACCGCGAACATAGCTGACAGAACGTCCGGGGAGATGGTCAACCGTCTTTTCGGAGGGAACGAGCCCCGGTGAGCCTTCCGCGATCGCAGAAGAAGGACTTGTACGAGTCG
Source organism: uncultured Acidobacteriota bacterium (assembly GCA_963716925.1). Classification (GTDB taxonomy): domain Bacteria; phylum Acidobacteriota; class Vicinamibacteria; order Marinacidobacterales; family SMYC01; genus DAISKN01. Next base: position 1,659,938 of record CAVQUX010000010.1, read on the forward strand.
CTGACCGGTGACGCTGGTCCGCCGGAGCGCTGGGTTGGCCGCGCCTCCAGGGTGCCGGTCGATCGTTCTTCCGAACCACGACTCGCGTGATGCAGATCCGACCTGAGCTTCCCGGAGATCGTCAGGCGGTCTACCGGCTGAATCAGCTGGCCTTCGGCCATGAGAGCGAGGCTCTGCTGGTGGATGCGCTTCGCCCCTCGTCCGCCTTCATCCCCGAGTTGAGTCTCGTGGCGCTCGATGACTCCGACGTCGTGGGGCACATCCTCTTCACCAGAATCACGATCCAAGGTCGAGACCAATCCAACGCCGCGTTGGCGCTGGCGCCTATGGCGGTACTTCCTTCTTTTCAGAGAAAGGGTATCGGCTCGGCTCTGGTCAGACGCGGGCTGGAAGAGGCCCGAACCCTCGGCCACCGGCTCGTCATCGTGGTGGGCCATCCCGACTTCTACCCGAGGTTCGGCTTCGTTCCCGCCAAACCGCTCGGCATCCTCGCGCCATTCGAGGCGCCGAGCGAGGCGTTCCTGGTGCTGGAGCTGCAGCCGCGGGCGTTGCTCGGGATCCAAGGGATGGTGCAGTATCCGCCGGAGTTCAACGAGGTATAGGCGAAGGAATGAAGACGAAGCGAAGGTTCCCTCGCAAGATTCTCGCAGCCATTCGCGACGACAAGATGCTTCGGATCCGCGCCGGCACCGGGCCCCACCGGTTCATCGGCATCTGGGCGGTGGTGGTCGAGGGGCGGGTGTTCGTGCGCTCGTGGAGCCTCAAGCCGCGAAGCTGGTACCGGACGTTTCTTGAGGAGCCCCGGGGAGCCGTCCTCATCGCGGGCCGCGAGATCCCCGTCCGAGCCGTGCCCACCCGGAGCGAACGGCTCAGGGATGCGATCGATGAGGCGTACCTGGAGAAATACAACACCCGAGGCTCCATCAAGTACGCCCGCGACCTGGGGCGGGAGAAATCGAGAGGGACGACTACGGAGCTGGTGCCGTTGTGAGGATTGCCGGGTCCCCACGCACGGGGGCACCCCCCTGGCTGAGTCGCAGCATTCAGGCGGCGGTCGCCATCCTCGTGACCATCGGAGTTGCGGCATCCTTCGGACGAGGCGTCTTTGTTTCCGACCTCGCCACGCGTGCCGAGCCTATCCGGCAACAGGTCCTTCATGCTCTCGGCGGCGCCGACCCGTTCGTTACGGAGCGGGCCGCGGACCTGTCGCTCTTCGACGGCCGGTATGGCGCCCACCCGCTGGCGACGATTCTCCACGTCCTCCCCGGAGGCGTCTTTCTCCTTCTGGCGCCGCTCCAGTTCTCGTCACGGGTGCGCAGCCGGTTCATACAGCTTCATCGCTGGTCCGGCCGCATTCTCGTGCTCGCCGCAGCCACCGCGGCATTAACGGGACTGTACTTTGGATTCCTGGTGCCGTTCGCGGGCACCGCGGAGTCGGTGCCCATCGCTCTTTTCGGCGGGCTCATGTTGTTTGCCCTGTGGAAGGCGGTCGTCGCTATCCGAAACCGTAAAGTCGCGCGGCATCGGGAGTGGATGATCCGGGCGTTCTCCCTCGCTCTCGCCGTATCCACGGTCCGTATCGTCGGCGCAGTGCTGGACCTCACGATGACCCCGGCCGGCCACGGACCGCGGCCGATGTTCGTCGTTGCCATCTGGACGGGCTGGGTGGTCACGCTCGGCGCCGCGGAAATCTGGGTAAGGTACACGCGCTCCCGTTCTCTACCGGTATGAGCAGCGTCAGTGCGAGGACGCAAGGAGCAGAAGCACCCAGCCCGCGAGAAACGCGACGCCGCCGATTGGGGTGATAGCGCCCAGCCAACGAACGCCGGTCACGCTCAGGAGATACAGGCTTCCCGAGAAGATGACGGTCCCGAGGACGAAGGCCCATCCCGAGGCCTGAGCCAGACCTCCCGGGCTTCGATCCGCGACCCAGGCGACCGCGAAGAGCGCGAGCGCGTGGTAGACGTGGTACCGCACGCCGACCTCGAAGACCGCGAGCATCTCGGGCGCCAGACGCTGCCGGAGCCCGTGGGCACCGAACGCTCCCAGAGCGACCGCGAGGAACATCAAAACCGCGCCGACCCGCACCCACGGCATAGAAGGCCTAACGCGCTTTCTGCCCGGGACGCAGAGCTTCTTGCAGAGTCCGGGGCTCGTCGGGGTAGAGCTCGGCCACGTACTTCTCGTAGCCGTTGAAGAGAGGCGTCGGGAACTTCTCCTCGTTGTCGAGCCAGTAGGACTCGGCCTGGCTCCAGCGCGGGTGGGGAATGAACGGGTTGATGTTCGACAGGAACCCGTACTCGTGGGGCTGGATCTGCCAGAACGTCTTGGGCTCCTTGTCCACGAGCTCGATCTTCACGATCGACTTCGGATTCTTGTAGCCGTACTTCCAGGGAACCGCGATGCGCAACGGTGCGCCGTGCTGTTTGAGGAGCGGCTTTCCGTAGACGCCGGTCACGACCAGCGCCAGGTCGTTCATCGCCTCGTCCATCCGAAGGGCCTCGTGGTACGGCCAGGGATACCAGTGCGCTTCCTGAACCCCCGGCATCTGGTCCCTCTTCAGCGCGCTCACGAAGCGAACGTACTTCGCCGTGCTCTTCGGCTCCACCGAGAGAAGGAGCTTCTTCAGGGGGAATCCGGTCCAGGGAACGTTCATCGCCCACCGCTCGACGCAGCGGAAATGATAGATGCGCTCTTCCTGAGGAAACGCGAGGAGGTCGTCGAGATCGAGCGTCCGCGGCTTGGCGCACTCGCCGTCGATCTCGATCTGCCACGGCTTCACCTGGAAATCGCCCGCGTGCCGAAAGACCGGTCCGCCCCGGCCGGGGAGGAACTCGTAGAAGTTGTTGTGGGCGGCGGCGACCTCGCGGGGAGTCAGGGCCTTTCGCTTGACCGCCTCGGGAACCTGGAAGGCGTCATTGCGCGCGGCGGGAAACGTCTTGCCGCCGTCATAGGGCACGGCCAGAAGCGCCGCGTCGTCCTGCCCCGATGCGAAAGATGCGAGAGCCATCGAGCCCGCGCCCGCAATCCCGGCTCCCAGGGCCGCGAGGAACCGGCGCCGGTCGAAAAAAACTCCCTCGGGAGTCGCGTCGCGGGAGGGAACGTCGGCGGAATACTTCTCGGTCATGGTTTCTCTCCGGAGCGCTATGTTAGCCCGAACCGGGCGCAGTGTATCATCGCGTCCGGTGACCGGGCCGAACCTCTCTTCGTTCATGGACGAGCTCGGGCTCGAGTCCTTTTCCGACCTCCATCGCTTCAGCGTTTCCGATCGCGAGCGCTTCTGGAGCCTGGTTCTCGAAAGGCTCGGCATCGTCTTTCGTCGAAAGCCGGACTCGATCCTCGACGTCTCCCGGGGCGTGCGCGACCCGGTCTGGCTTTCCGGAGCGCGGCTCAACATCGTCGAGAGCTGCTTCGGGGCCGATTCGGGAGCCACCGCCATCGTCTACGGGAAGGAGAGCGGAGAGCTTGCGACTACGAGCTACGGAAAGCTCGCCACCGACGTCCGGCGCTTTGCCGCGGGCCTTCGCCGGCACGGACTTCGGCCGGGCGACGCCATCGCGCTGTACCTCCCCATGACTCCGGAGTGCGTCGTCGCCTACCTCGGCACTCTCTGGGCCGGCTGCCGGGTGGTCTCGATCGCGGAAAGCTTCTCCGCCGAGGAGCTGAGGCGACGGATTCTAATCGGCGACGCCCGCGCTGTGGTCACGGTCTCGAGCTTTCGGCGCGGCGGGCGGGAGCACGCTCTCTACCCCAAGGTGCGCCAGGCGCTCGAAGGACTCGGGGAAGCGCGCGCCATCGTCGTCGACTCCGCGAAGCTCGAAGGGAGCGACCTCGCCTGGGAGGATGTTCTTTCAGCGGACGAGAGCGAGGTCCACGTTGCGTCTCCGGACGAGGTCACGAACGTGCTCTTCTCCTCGGGGACGACGGGAGTTCCGAAGGCGATTCCCTGGACGCACGTCACCCCTCTCAAGGGCGCGATGGACGCGCATTTCCACCAGGACGTTCATCCCGAAGACGTCGTCGCCTGGCCCACGAGCATCGGCTGGATGATGGGTCCGTGGCTCATCTTCGCGAGCCTCCTGAACCGCGCGACGATGGCCCTACCTGGAGACGCTCCCACGGCGCCGTCGTTCGCGCGTTTCGTCCGAGAAGCTCGGATCTCGATCCTGGGCGTCGTCCCCTCGATGGTGCGAACATGGCGCTCCGAGGGCTCCGTATCCGAGGAGGACTTCGCCTTCGTCCGGCTCTTCAGCTCGACGGGCGAGGCCTCGACCGAGGAGGACTATCGCTGGCTCATGAGCCGGGCCGGTTTTCGAGCGCCGGTCCTCGAGTATCTCGGGGGCACGGAAATCGGAGGCGGCCATCTCACCGGTACCCTCCTCGACCCTGGCCCGCCTTCCACGTTCACCACTCCCGCTCTCGGCGTCGATTTCGTCATTCTCGACGAGAACGGCCGGCCGGTTTCCGCAGGAGAGACGGGGGAGCTCTTCCTGATTCCGCCGGCGCTCGGCATGTCCCAGCGCCTTCTGAACGCGAGTCACGACGAGGTCTACTACGAGGGCTGTCCCCGGGGTCCGAACGGCGAGGTCCTGCGCCGCCACGGCGATCGAATCCAGGTGCTCGCCGGCGGGGGCTACAAGGCGCAGGGCCGCGCCGACGACACCATGAACCTCGGCGGCATCAAAGTCGGCTCGCTCGAGCTCGAGCGGCTCGTGAACGAACACCCCGCGGTTCTCGAAAGCGCCGCGGTGGGTGTGGCCGCAACGGGGGGCGGCCCGGAGAAGCTCGTCCTTCACGTCGTTCTGCGGGAGCCGATCGCGTCCGATCGCCTGAGGCGCGAGCTCTCCGAGGCGATCGCCCGCCGGTTGAATCCGCTCTTCCGCGTCGAGGAGGTCGTGGTCCTCGACTCCCTCCCGAGGACGGCGTCGAACAAGATCGTCCGGCGCGAGCTCCGCCGCTTGCGCTAATCTCTTCCGAGGAGGGAGGGGAGGATGACGCTTGTATCGTGCCCTCTTGTTTCTCGTCCTTGCGTCCGAGCTCGAAGCCCAGAACTGGCCCCAGTTTCGCGGTCCTGACGGAAGCGGCCTTGCCGATCGGCAGAACCTGCCCTTCGAATGGAGCGTCGAGGAGGGTCGAAACCTCCTCTGGCGCGCTCCGATAGAGGGGCTCGGCCACTCGAGCCCCGTCGTGTGGGGTGATCGCATATACCTCACGACCGCCATCGCCGAAACCGCGGGAAGCCCGACGCTCGTGCTCGGCGACAGCGACGTGGCCGGAATCGACACCGCTCCCGACGTCGTTTCCCACCGCTGGGAGATCCTCGCTCTCGACAAACGGAGCGGCGCCGTCCTCTGGCGGAAGACCGCACATCGAGGAGTTCCCCGGCTGAAACGCCACGTCAAGGCGAGCCACGCTTCCGCGAGCCCCGCCACCGACGGCCGGAGCCTGGTCGCGCTCCTCGGCACGGAAGGACTCTTCTGCTTCGACATGGAGGGAGAGCTTCGGTGGCGCACCGACCTCGGACTTCTCGACGTCGGCTACTGGGGTGAGCCCGAGTATCAATGGGGCGCCGCCAGCTCGCCCTTGATCTACGAGGACCTGGTCATCGTGCAGAACGATCGGCAGAAGGACTCCTTCGTCGCCGCGTACGATCTCGAGAGCGGGAAGGAAGTCTGGCGCGCCTCTCGCGACGAGAAGCCCGCCTGGAGCACGCCCGCGATCTACCGGGGCGAAGGCGGGGCGGAGCTCGTCACCAACGGCGCCAACTGGATCCGGGCGAACGACCCCCGGACCGGGAATGAGCTCTGGCGGCTCCCGCACGGAGACCTCCAGGTCATCACTCCCACCCCGATCGTCGCCGGAGATCGCATCATCGTGACCGGGGGGAACCCGACGGGAGCGCAGACCACCTTCGCCATCCGGCCGGGCGCGCGCGGCGACGCGCGGAGCCACGTCGTCTGGACGGCGGAAAGGAGCTCCCCCTATACGCCCACCCCCCTGGCCTACGACGGGATCCTCTACGTCATCGTCGACAACGGAATCCTCTCGACCTTCGACCTCGCGACCGGAGAGCGGCTCTACCGGACGCGGCTCGAAGTGGGCGCGGGATTCTCGGCCTCGCCGATCGCGTCGGACGGAAAGATCTACCTACCGAGCGAGGACGGCGCGGTCTTCGTCGTTCGGGCGGGGAGGGAGTTCCAGTCGCTCGCCCGCAACGAAATGGGAGAGCCGCTGATGGCTTCCCCCGCCGTCTCCGAAGAGATCCTGTTCGTCCGGGGAAGCCGGCACCTGTTCGCGATCAGGGCTCGATCGTGACCACCACGACCTGGTAGTCGACGGCGGTTCACGCTCACCGCGGTGGCGACGGTGAGGAGCTGACGCCCGGTGAGGCCGTTCGTCGGCGTGATGGTGAGGAGACCCGTCGTGAAATCCACGCGGTACTGAAGGTTCGTATTCGCCTGAGCCGGGACGGTGAGGCCGTTCGCGGCCAGACCCGTCTGGTCGAGAAAGCGCGCCGAAGAGGGGTCCTCGACGTCGATTGCTCGAAGCTGGTAGGAAAGCGGCGTGTCCACCCGAGTCCGGAGCTCCGGAATGTCGGCGAGAAACGGCGGGCTGTCGATGGCGTCGGGGGTAACGTTCACGCGGAACGTCTGCCGCGCTTCCTGGCCGCTCGAGCTCCGGACGACTATCGTGACGTCCGCGGCCCCCGTGGCGCCTTCCGCGGCCTTCAGCAGGACTACCGCGTTCTCCTCGTCGAGGAAGCTCCGGGCCGACTCGATCACCACGTTCGTAACCGGCCGGTCGCCCGTGCCCACGGGGACCTCGCTGATCGCTTCGCGAACGCTCTCGCCCTCGACGAGAACTCCGAAAATCGTATGGTTGTAATCCAGATGACGCTGGGCGCCCTCGGTGACGAAGAACTGAGAGTCGTTGGTATCGTCCTGGGACTTGGCCATCGAGAGGAGGCCGGTGCGGTTGTGCTGGAGGTCGACGTGGAACTGATCGTCGAAGGCGCCGAGCGGGGAGCCTCCGGAGCCGGTTCCGGTGGGGTCGCCTCCCTGGATCACGAAGTTGTCGATGACTCGATGGAAGATCACGCCGTCGTAGAACCCGGAATCGGCGAGCTCGACGATGTGGTCGGTCGCGCGCCGCGCGTTCTCGTCGAAGAGCTCGAAGACCATCTCACCGAAACCAGCGACCTGCATGCGGAGACTGCGATTGCCCGCGAGCACCGCAGCGCTGACCAACGAATCGCTCGTCTGGACGGTATAAGTCAGGGGTCCCTCTCCCTCCGCATCCAGGGTCAGGATGAGCGGCGAGCCCCCGAGGAGCTGGACGTCGCCTACCGGCGGCAGCGTCGGCTGCGCGACGGCAACGGCGGGAAAAACGGCCAGAAAAGCCCAGGGTAGAAACCGCATAGGTGTCGGTCAGCGTAGCACAAACGAGGTAAACTCGTCCCGCCGTGAACCGCCAGACCCTCGCTCTCGGGCCGTACCACGAGTCGTTCGCCCGGGAGGCGCGCGCCTGGCGGGGGAAGAAATGCGTCCCGAGGCTTTGGGACCGGGATTCTTCGCTCTGGACGGGCAAGGACGAGGGGCGCTGGCTCGGTTGGCTCGATGTCGTGGGACGGGAGCTTTCGCGGGTCGAGGAGCTCGAGGCGCTGGCCAGCGACGTCTCGGGATTCGAGAGCGCGGTGGTCCTGGGAATGGGAGGCTCGAGCCTCTGTCCCGACGTCCTGGCCCGGAGCTTCGGACACCGTCCGGGATTCCCCCGGCTGCTCGTCCTCGATTCCACCGTCCCGGACCAGATTGCGGAGCTCGAAGCCAACATTAATATGGAGACGACTCTCTTCATCGTCGCCTCGAAGTCCGGGACCACCGCGGAGCCCAATGCTTTCGAGAAGTACTTCTTCGACCGGGCGCGCTCGGGAGAGCAATTCCTCGCCATCACCGACCCTGGAAGCTCGCTCGAGCGGCTCGCCCGCGAGAGAGGCTATCGGCGCGTCCTTCACGGCGAGCCCGAAATCGGCGGGCGCTTCTCCGCTCTCTCCCGATTCGGAATGGCCCCGGCCGCGGTCGCCGGCATCGAGCCGCGGGGGTTCCTGAAGCGGGCCCAGACCATGGCGGAAGCCTGCGGTCCCGACGTCTTGCCCGAGGAGAATCCGGGAGTCGCGCTCGGCCTCGCTCTCGGGACGCTTGCCCGCGCGGGCAGGGACAAGCTCACCCTCTTCACGTCTCCCGAGGTCGCGTCGTTCGGAGGCTGGCTCGAGCAGCTCGTCGCGGAATCGACAGGAAAGAACGGGAAGGGAATCGTGCCCGTCGATCGCGAGCGGGCGGGCGCCCCCTACGGCGACGATAGGGTTTTCGCCTACGTGGGAATCGGATCTTCGAGCGTTCTCGCCGATCTCGAGCGCGCCGGACACCCGGTCATCCACATCGAGCTCGACTCGGTCGACGGTCTCGCGGAGGAGTTCTTCCGGTGGGAGATCGCGACCGCGGTCGCGGGCTCGGTCCTCGAGCTCAATCCCTTCGACCAGCCGGATGTAGAAGCCGCGAAAGTCGCGACCCGTACTCTCATGGCGCGCTTCGAGCAGACGGGGGAGCTTCCAAAACGTCCCGCGGGGGGTGAGCTCCAAGATCTCCTCTCGACGCTCGAGCCCGGAGACTACTTCGCGATCAACGCGTTCGTCGCCATGAACCGGAGGAACGATCTCGAGCTCCAGGCCCTGAGGCATCGGGTGCGAGACGAGAAGCGGGTCGCGACCACTCTCGGCTACGGACCGCGCTACCTTCACTCGACGGGCCAGCTCCACAAGGGCGGTCCGAACCGCGGGGTGTTCCTCCAAATCACCTCCGACGACGCGAAGGACCTGCCGATTCCCGGCCAGAGGTACACCTTCGGCCAGATGAAAGCGTTTCAGGCGGCGGGAGATTTCGAAGTGCTCCGCGCTCGGGGTCGGCGCGGTCTTCACGTCCATCTCGGAGTGGACGTCCCCGCCGGGCTCCGCTCCCTCCGCCTACTCGCTTCGTAGCGCGAGGAGCGGGTCGAGCCGAGCGGCGCGCCGGGCCGGGAGAACCACCGCGACCAGCGCCACCCCGATCAAGAACAGAGAGACGGCGGCGAAAGTCGCCGGATCGGAGGCGGTCACGCCGAAGAGCAGACCGGAAACGAGACCGCGCGCGAGAAATGCGGCTCCGAGGCCGATGAGAAGACCGATACCCACGAGGCGCGCTCCTCGCCACAAAACGAGAGCTCCGATGTCGCCGCGGCTCGCTCCGAGCGCGGATCGAATTCCGATCTCGACGGTCTGCTGGCTCACGGTATAGCTCAGGACGCCGTAGAGACCGACGGCCGCGAGGAGGAGGGCGAGAGCCGCGAATACCCCGAACAGGAACGAGGTAAATCGCTTCGGGGCGAGGTGGTCGGTGAGGATGCGCTCCATGGTGCGCACCGCGACGATGGGAATCTCTCCGGCGGCCGACCATACCGCTCGCTCGATCTGGGGCTGCAGGCGATCGGGAGTCTCGCGGCTCGCGACGACGAGAGTCGTCGTCAGGTAGAACGAGACCGGGTTCTGGGCGTAGGGAAAATAGATCTCGGGCCGAACGTCCTGGCTGATGTCCCACTGCCGGGAGTCGGAGGCGACGCCGACGACGGTGCGCCAGTCCTGGTCCTCGGGTTGGCCGATTCGGATGCGACGTCCGAGGATGGACTCGATCGAGGCGTAGCGTTCGGCGAAAGTGCGGTTCACGAGTATGACCCGCTCCGTTTGCTCGTCGTCCCCATCCGTGAAGTCACGCCCGGCGAGAAGGGGAATCCCCATCGTATCGAAGTACGAGGGAGTGACGGTGCGCACGCTCGCCGTCGGAAGCTCGGCAGGTTCGACGGCTTCCGACCCGTCGAGGAGGAAGCCGAAGCCCCAGATATCGCCGCCAATCGGAAGATTATTGATGAGAGCGACTCCCCGCACTCCCGGGAGCGCGCCCACGCTCTCCCGGATCTGGCGAAATAGACTCGACTGCCGCGCGGGCTCGGTGTGCGGAGATCCGGCGAGGAGGAGCGACGAGGTGAGGAGCTCGTCGCGCCGAAACCCGGGGTCGAGCGTCGTGAGCTCGCGGAAGCTCCGGATCACGAGGCCCGCGGCGACGAGCAGAATGGCCGAGGTCGCGACCTGCGAGACCACCAGAAGATCCCGGAGACGTCTCCCTCGAGAATCCGTCGCCCGCGTACCCGCTTCGCGGAGCGCGGATGTCGCGGATGCCCTCGGCATGCTCACCATCGAGAGGAGGAGCGCCGCGCCGACGGAGACCAGAACCGAGTAGAACAGGAGCCGCGCGTCGACGGAGATTTCCGCGAGCCGGGGAAGACCGGAGGGTGCAAGCTCGACGATCGTCGGAACCCCCCAGAGTGCGATCGAAGCGCCGACGGCGCCTCCGAGCGCCGCGAGGAGGAGGCTTTCGGTGAGCTGCTGACGCAGGCGATGGCCTCGCCCCGCTCCGAGCGCGACCGCGAGGGCCTCGTCTTTCGCCCGTCCCGCCGCCCGCGCGACTTGCAGATTCGCGACGTTCGCGCAGGCGATGAGAGCGAGGAGCGCGACCGCGGCCAGGAGGAGAAGGAGCGCCGGCCGAGATTCGGATACGACCGGCTCCAGGAGCGGCTCCAGGTTGATTGCGGTGTTCACGTTCTCCCGGGGAAACTGCTTCACCAGCCGACTGCCGATCGCATCCATCTCCCCGCGGGCTTCGTCGAGCGAGACCCCCGGTTTCAGCCGGCCGAAGACGCGAAGGAAGCGGGAGTGGCGGGCGGCTTCTTCCGGGGTGAAGGAGAGAGGGGCCCAGATCTCGGCATCCGTCGCCCAGAAAGGCGGAAACCGGAAGCCCCGGGGCATGACTGCGGCAACGACATGAGCCTCGCCGTCCAGAACGAGCGTCTGACCGACGATCGAGGGGTCTTCGCCGAAACGCCGGCGCCACAGGTCGTAACCGAGGACGACCACCCGGTCGTCGCCTTCATCGCCTTCGTCGAAGGTTCGCCCCAGGAGCGGCTGCGCTCCGAGAAGGTGGAAGAGAGAAGGCGAGGCTTTCAAGCCCCGGATCTCGTCCGGACGATCGCGGCCCGTCAGGCTCGGAGACCAGGGATAGGCGGCGGTCATGAGAGAGACCGTCTCGCTCCCCGAGCGCCACGCATGGAAGTTGACCGGAGAGGTCGGACCGCGTCGGGCGTCGCTCCCCTTCTCGTGGAGGAAGAGGGCCACGAGCCTATCGGATTCCGCGAAAGGAAGCGGACGGAGCAGGATCGCATCGACGAGAGTGACCATGATGACCACGGCACCGATGCCGAGTCCCAGGGTCGCGACGGAAGCGAGGCTGAACGCGGGGGCGCGCGCCAGGCGACGTGCGCCGATGCGAAGATCCTGAGCAAGGCTGCCGGTCATTATCGGTGTTCTCCTTCGGGGCTTTGGGGGCGCCAGCTCGCGCTCGAGACGGTGGAGATCCCAGCCAGCCCGCAGAAAAGCGAGGGGAGCACCGAGGATGCCCCAGCGCGCGCGGGTTATCGCCACGGATTCGAGGAAAGCCTCTTCCATCTCGGGCCCGTAGACCCGATGGAACTCCGGGGGAAGCGTCCGGAGCATCAGGCGGTAGATTCGCCTCATCGTCCTTTTCACCGAGGACCCACGGGTTTCAGGAGGTTGCGGGCCCGGGCCGCCTGGACGTAACGCTCGAGCCTTTCCGCTTCCGCTGCCAGGGCCTTGCGGCCCCGGTCGGTGATGCCGTAGTAGCGGGGCTTGCCGCCCCCCGACTTGCCGTCCCGGGGAGCTCGTTTCTCGACCACCAGCTCCGCATCGACGAGCTCCTTCAGGGAGCCGTAGAGCATCCCCGGCCAAAGGTGGGTCTGTCCCTCGGTGCGCTCGAGCACGTCGCGCATGATCTCGAGGCCGTGCCGATCCCGGTCGGCCAACGCCAGCAGAATCTGGAAAAGGTGCGGCTTCATGTAACGGGAAGAGTATCTCAAACGGTATATACTTATCAAGATATACTTGAGTTCCAAAGGCGGACTGTAAGAGTCCGATTTTGCATGTACATATCGAACGGTCACTTAACCGTTTGACAGGGAGGCCCGCTTGTTACTAGTATAAGTCCGACCAAACTGGTCGGAGTTGAGATGCTCAGACTATCGAAGAAAGTCGACTATGCCCTCATCGCGCTGATGCACCTCGCGCACCAGGACCAGGCGGGAGAGCCCGGCGCCTGGAGTGCCCGGGAGATCGCGAAGGGGTGCGGACTTCCGCCGGACCTTCTTGCGAAGATCCTTCAGCGGCTGGCTCGCGAAGGAATCGTGGTCTCGCACCAGGGGACGAAAGGGGGCTACAGTCTCAGCCGGCCCGCGGAGCGGATCCACGTGGTTTCGGTCATCGAGGCCGTCGACGGGCCGCTATCGCTCACGCAGTGCTTCACCGATGAAGGCACCTGCGACCAGTTCGACACCTGCAGCGTGAAGAGTCCGCTCCAGCGCCTGAACGAGCGGGTGCTTCGCATGGTCGGAGACGTGACCATCGCGAAGATCTGCGAGGAAGACTTCGAGAGCATGACGGCGGGCCTCGGGGAGGTCCGGCTGCCGGTCATCCAGAACGCAACCAAGGACAGAACATGAGCACATCGACCGACAATATCAAGGAGCTCGTAGACAAAGCCTATGCCTACGGCTTCGTCACCGAGATCGACGCGGATACCTTCCCCAAGGGCCTGAACGAGGAGGTCGTGCGCATGATCTCCTCGAAGAAAGGGGAGCCGGCGTGGCTCCTCGAGTGGCGCCTCAAGGCTTATCGCCACTGGCTCACGATGGAGGAGCCGCACTGGCAGAACGTCCACTATCCGCCCATCGATTACCAGGCGATTCGCTACTACTCCGCGCCGAAGGTCAAGGTGAACCCGACCAGCCTCGACGAGGTCGACCCCGAGCTCCGCCGCACCTACGAGAAGCTCGGGATCTCGCTCCTGGAGCAGGAGCGGCTCTCCGGGATCGCGGTCGACGCGGTTTTCGACAGCGTCTCGGTGGCGACCACGTTCAAGGCGAAGCTCGGCGAGCTCGGAATCATCTTCTGCAGTTTCTCGGAGGCGGTGAAGGAGCATCCGGAGCTGGTCCGGAAGTACCTGGGCTCGGTCGTCCCCTACACCGACAACTACTTCGCCACTCTGAACTCCGCCGTCTTCAGCGACGGATCGTTCGTCTACGTTCCCAAGGGCGTGCGCTGCCCGATGGAGCTTTCGACCTACTTCCGCATCAACGCTTCGGAGACGGGGCAGTTCGAGCGGACGCTCATCGTTGCCGAGGAGGGGAGCTACGTGAGCTACCTCGAGGGCTGTACCGCGCCGATGCGGGACGAGAACCAGCTCCACGCGGCAGTGGTGGAGCTAGTGGCTCTCGACCGCGCCCAGATCAAGTACTCCACGGTCCAGAACTGGTACCCCGGGGACAAGGACGGAAAGGGCGGCATCTACAACTTCGTTACCAAGCGCGGAAAGTGCGCGGGGGTCGCTTCGAAGATCTCCTGGACCCAGGTGGAGACGGGCTCCGCCATCACCTGGAAGTATCCGAGCTGCATCCTTCTCGGGGACGACTCGGTGGGCGAGTTCTATTCGGTCGCGGTCACCAACAACTACCAGCAGGCGGACACCGGGACGAAGATGATCCACATCGGAAAGAACACCCGGAGCACCATCATCTCCAAGGGAATTTCCGCCGGCCATGGGCAGAACACCTACCGGGGGCTGGTGAAGATCCAGAAGAGCGCCAGGAACGCCCGGAACTACTCGCAGTGCGACTCGCTCCTCATCGGCGACCAGTGCGGGGCGCATACCTTCCCCTACATCGAGGTGAAGAACCCCACCGCCCAGATGGAGCACGAGGCGACGACGTCGAAGATTGGAGAGGACCAGCTGTTCTACTGCAACCAGCGCGGCATCCCGACGGAGGACGCGGTCTCGATGATCGTGAACGGCTTCGCCCGGGAAGTGCTGCGCGAGCTCCCGATGGAGTTCGCGGTCGAGGCGCAGAAGCTCCTCGGCGTGAGCCTCGAGGGGAGCGTCGGATAAAGGAATCATGCTCGAAATCAAGAACCTTCATGCGAACGTGGACGGACGGGAGATCCTCCACGGAATCGATCTGACCATCCGGGCGGGCGAGGTGCACGCCTTGATGGGACCGAACGGCTCGGGAAAGAGCACCCTCTCCCAGGTGCTCGCGGGACGGGAAACGTACCAGGTGACCGAGGGGAGCGTGACCTATCTGGGCCGGGACCTTCTCGCGATGACCCCCGAGGAGCGCGCTCACCAGGGCGTCTTTCTCGCGTTCCAGTATCCGGTGGAGATCCCGGGGGTGAACAATACGTATTTCCTCAAGGCGGCGTTGAACGCCAACCGCAAGGCCCGGGGCGAGGAACCGCTCGACGCCATGGACTTCCTCAAGCTCGTCCGGGAAAAGGTGAAGCTCGTCGAGCTCGACGAGGACCTCATCAACCGGCCGGTGAACGAGGGGTTCTCCGGAGGGGAGAAGAAGCGGAACGAGATCTTCCAGATGGCGGTCCTGGAGCCGAAGTTCGCGGTCCTGGACGAGACCGACTCCGGCCTCGATATCGACGCTCTCAAGATCGTCGCCAACGGCGTGAACGCTCTTCGCGGGCCCGAACGGGCGATGCTGGTCATCACTCACTACCAGAGGCTCCTGAACCACATCGTGCCCGACTTCGTCCACGTGCTCTCCGAAGGCCGCATCGTGGCTTCGGGCGGAAAAGAGTTGGCCCTCAAGCTCGAGCAGGAGGGCTACGGCTGGCTCGAAGCCGGGGCGCGCCGATGAGCACCACGGCCTCGACGGGCGCCATCGACTCCTTCCGGCGCCACTTTCTCGACCACGCCGGTCGACGGCTTGGACAGGAGCCACCCTGGCTCTCGCTCGTGAGGCGGGAAGCGTTCGAAAGGTTCCTCGACCGGGGCTTCCCGACGACGAACGACGAAGACTGGCGTTTCACGAACGTGGCCCCCCTGGCGTCGATGGAGTTCTCCCTCGACGCCGGCGGGGGGCGCGAGCGCGCGTCGTCCCTGTTGAGGTCCCACCTGGGAGATTGGGATCGCCACGAGATCGTTTTCATCAATGGGTGCTTTTCGCCCGCGTTGTCGGCAATCGGGGCGCTCCCTCCGGGTGTCGTCATCGAGAGCCTCGCCGCGGCTCTCGAAAGCCATCCGGAGGAGGTCGAGGCGGTTCTGAGCCTGAATCCGCCGGAGGGCTCGACGGCGTTCTCCGACCTCAACCGCGCGTTCCTCGCGGACGGAGCCTTCGTGCTGGTGCCGGAGGGACTGGTTCTGAGTCGGCCGATCCACATCGTCCACGTGACGTCGGTGGAGAGGCCGGCGGTGAGCCACCCCCACCATATCGTCCTCGTCGAGCGGGGGGCGGAAGCGCTCGTGGTCGAGAGCTATCTCGGCGACGACGGTCCTTCTTACTTCACCAACGCATCCGCGGAAATCGTCGCCGCGGGCGGCGCGAGCATCGACCATTACCGCATCCAGAGGGAAGGTGAGAGCGCCTTCCACATCGGCAGCCAGCGGCTCCTTCAGGCTTCCGGAGCGGCGCTCCAGAACCATTCGCTGTCACTGGGCGCGCGGCTCTCCCGGATCGACATCGCGAGCCTCCTCGATGGAGAGGGGGCCGACCTCACGCTCAACGGCCTCTACGTGGTGAAAGGAACGCAGCACGTGGACCACCACACCGTCATCGATCACAAGAAGCCGCACGGCACCAGCCGCGAGCTCTACAAGGGAGTTCTCAGCGATTCCGCGAGCGGGGTCTTCAACGGACGCATCATCGTGAGACCGGGAGCGCAGAAGACCAACGCCCAGCAGACGAACAAGAACCTCTTGCTCTCCGAGGAAGCGCTGGTCAATACCAACCCCCAGCTGGAGATCCTGGCCGACGACGTGAAGTGCGCGCACGGAGCCACCATCGGACAGCTCGACAAGGACGCCCTGTTCTATCTCCGCAGCCGTGGAATCGGCCGTGAAGAGGCGACGAGCATTCTCACCCGGGGGTTCATCGCCGACTTGAGCGAGAGAATCCGGATCGCGGCCGTCCGGAACGCGGTGCGCCGGTTCGTATTCGCAGAGGCGGCCTGAAGGAGAAGTCCATGAGCACCAGCGGTCAGACCGAAATCGCGACCCGCAAGGAGGCGCCGAAGCGCCCGTTCGACGTCGAGCGCGTGCGTGCGGACTTCCCCGGGCTCCATCAGAGCATCAAGGGAAAGCCCCTGGTCTATCTCGACAATGCCGCGAGCGCTCAGAAGCCGCGCCAGGTCCTGGACGCGATGATGCGGCTCTACTCGCACGACTACGCCAACATCCATCGAGGAGTGCACGAGCTCTCGGAGCGTTCGACGAAGGCCTACGAGAGCGCGCGGCTCAAGGCGCTGCGTTTTCTCAACGCCGCTTCCGAGCGCGAGATCATCTTCGTGCGGGGCACGACCGAGGGGATCAACCTCGTCGCTCAGACCTACGGGCGGGTGAACGTGGGGGAGGGGGACGAGGTCCTCATCACCCACATGGAGCACCACTCGAACATCGTCCCCTGGCAGATGCTCTGCGAGGAGAAGCGGGCGCATCTGAAAGTGGTTCCGATCGACGACCGGGGCGACATGGACATGGACGCCTTCCAGAGGCTCCTCGGCCCGAGGACGAAGATCGTCTCTCTCGCCCACGTCTCGAACGCCCTCGGGACCATCAACCCGGTGCGAACGGTCGTCGAGCTCGCCCATGAGAAGGGCGTCCCGGTCCTCATCGACGGCGCCCAGGCCGCGCCTCATCTTCCAATCGACGTCGCCGCCCTGGGGTGCGACTTCTATACCGTCTCCGGTCACAAGATGTTCGGCCCTTCGGGGGTCGGCATCCTGTACGGGAGAGAGGCGATTCTCGAGAAGATGCCGCCGTACCAGGGCGGGGGCGACATGATCGCCTCGGTCACTTTCGAGAAGACGACCTACAACCGGCTACCGTTCCGATTCGAAGCGGGAACGCCCAATATCGCGGGAGTGGTGGGACTGGGCGCGGCGATGGACTACCTGACCGAGATCGGCCTCGACGCCATCACCGCCTACGAAGAGGAGCTTCTCGACTACGGAACCGAGCGGCTGCGCTCGGTTCCGGGCCTTCGGATCGTAGGCGAAGCACGGCACAAGGCGAGCGTCCTCTCGTTCGTTCTCGATTCGGTCCATCCTCACGACATCGGCACCATCCTGGACCAGGAGGGGATCGCCGTCCGCACCGGGCACCACTGCGCTCAACCGGTGATGGACCGATTCGGCCTGCCAGCCACGGCGCGGGCGTCTCTCGCGCTCTACAATACCCGGGAGGAGATCGACCGGCTGGTTTCCGGGCTTCACACCGTGCGCGAGGTTTTCGGCCTAAAGTAAACGACGATGAACGACAGTCTTCGCGAGCTCTACCAGGAAGTGATTCTCGACCACAGCAAGAACCCGCGGAATTTCCGGGCGCTCCCAGGCGCTTCCCGGCAGGCGAAGGGCTACAACCCTCTGTGCGGCGATCGGATCTCGATCTTCGTCGACGTCGAGAACGGCGTCGTCCGAAACGTCGGATTCCAGGGAGCGGGCTGCGCCATCTCGACCGCTTCGGCGTCGATGATGACCGAGGCGCTCAAGGGAAAGACGGAAGCGGAGGCGGAGAAGCTCTTCACCGCGTTTCACGACCTGGTCACGGGGAAATCGGAGCTGGTCGACGGGGACGGCCTCGGCAAGCTGGCGGTCTTCGCCGGGGTCAGCGATTATCCGGTCCGGGTGAAGTGCGCGACTCTCGCGTGGCATACGCTCAAAGCCGCGCTGGCGCAGCAGGAAGAAGCGGTCTCGACGGAGTAGACGATGGAGCCAACTGAACCGGTTGAACCTGTTGAACAAGTCCAGAAGACCACGAGCCTCGAAGAGCAGATCGTCGACGTCATCAAGACGTGCTACGACCCGGAAATACCCGTCAACATCTACGAGCTCGGTCTCATCTACAAAATCGAAGTCGGCCTGGACGGCGACGTCGCGATCGACATGACCTTGACCTCGCCCGCCTGTCCCGCGGCGGGATCGCTGCCTCCGGAGGTCGAGAGGAAGGTCGCCGAGCTTCCAGGCGTGCGCTCCGCCAAGGTCAGCGTCGTGTGGGAGCCGGTCTGGACTCCCGAGAAGATGACCGAGGCGGCGAAGCTTCAGCTCGGTATGTTCTGAACGGCTCTCGGTTCTCAGTTCTCAATCATCGGCTCCGCGGTCAGGAGAACTCTCCAGGTCTCCGCCGCGAGCCCCTGGATCCTGGCGCTTCCTTCGGTCAAAGGATGAGCGCGGGATCGGCCTCGACATTTGCGATCGACTCGGCGATGCTTCGGCCGGACCATCCAGCCGAATAGGTTCGCGAGCAAATGTCCAAGGCGCACTCCACCGTCCTCCCCAAATCCCTCATCGCCGCCATTCGGCACGATAAACCGCATGTCCAGGTCTCACCCATCGTGCTCGAGTCCGCGTCGATGAACGTCACTGACGTCTACAAGCGATTTGCCACCGGTCCCGAGGGATTGACAGCGAGAAAGGCAAGCATGCGGCTGGCCAGGCACGGCCCGAACGTCCTGGCCAAGGACCAGCGAATCGGAGTGGGCAAGCTGATCTGGCACGCGGTGCTGAACCCTCTGGTGGTCCTGCTCACCGTCCTCGCGACCCTCTCATTCGCAACCGGCGACTTACGAGCCGGGACGGTGATGTCGCTCATGATCGTCCTGGGCGTGGGATTGAATCTCCTTCAGGAGGCCAAGGCCGACCGCGCAGCGGCCAAGCTCAAGTCCATGATCTCGGTTACGGCCACGGTGATCCGCGACGGCCAGCCTCGAGAAATCGCGGTGTCCCAGCTGGTCCCGGGCGACGTCGTCACCCTGGCCGCCGGGGACATGATCCCCGCCGACGTACGCCTGCTCGCGGCGAAGGACTTGTTCGTAATCCAGAGCTCGCTCACGGGCGAGACGTTCCCCGTCGAGAAATTCGAGGTGGAAAAGAACGCCGCGACCATCGTACCCGTCGAGCTGAGCAGCATAGCGTTCCTTGGCACCAGCGTCGACAGCGGCTCGGCGATGGGGGTGGTGGTGGCCACGGGGAAGGAGACGTACCTCGGCGGCATGGCTCAGTCGCTCTCGGAGCCGCCAACGGAGACCGCATTCGACAAGGGGATCGCGAGCTTCACCTGGCTGATGCTGCGCTTCGTCCTGGTGATGGTGCCCCTGGTCTTCGTCATCAATGGTCTCACCAAAGGCAACTGGAGCGAGGCCTTCTTCTTCGCCGTCGCCGTGGCCGTCGGCCTGACTCCCGAGATGCTGCCGATGATTGTGACGGTCTGCCTGTCGCAAGGGGCCCTCGCGATGAGCCGCAAGAAGGTGATCGTCAAGCGGATGAACTCCATTCAGAACCTCGGAGCGATGGACGTGCTCTGCACCGACAAGACCGGCACGCTCACGATGGATCGCGTCATCCTGGAGAGGCACTGCGACGTGGCACTGAAAGAGGACGACGGAGTGCTCGCACTGGCCTACATGAACAGCCACTTCCAGACCGGCCTCAAGAACGTCCTGGATCGTGCGGTGCTCGCCCATACCGAGACCCGCACCCACGCCAAGATTCGCGAATATGACAAGGTGGACGAAATCCCCTTCGACTTTCAGCGTCGGATCATGTCGGTCGTGGTTCGAACACCCGAAGGCAAGGACCGCGTCATCAGCAAGGGGGCCCCCGAGGCCATCTTTCCCCGATGCGCGAATTTCGAGCTCGACGGGAAGCTCTATCCGATGGATCACGACCACATCGACGAGATGAAGAGGGAGTATGGGCGGCTATCGGCCGACGGCTTCCGGGTGCTGGCCATCGCCAGCAAGGACATCGTGCCTCGCGGTGCCGTCGCGGGGGACGCCACGCCTTATTCAAAGGCCGATGAATGCGACCTCGTTCTGAACGGCTACGTTGCCTTCCTCGATCCGCCCAAGGAGACCGCCACCGCGGCGGTCAAGGCGCTACAGGGCCACGGCGTTGCCGTCAAGGTCGTCACCGGCGACAACGACCTGGTGGCCCGCAAAATCTGTAAAGAAGTCGGGGTGTCAACGGAATTCGTCCTCCTCGGCAGCGACGTCGAAGCGATGAGCGACGACCAGCTCGCCGAGAGCGCCTTGCGAACCACGCTGTTTGCTCGCGTTTCACCGGCACACAAGCAGCGAATCATCAAGGCCTTACAATCCCGAAAGCACATCGTCGGATTCATGGGTGACGGCATCAACGATGCGCCGGCGCTGCGGACGGCCGACGTAGGGATCAGCGTGGATACGGCCGTCGACATCGCCAAAGAGTCGGCGGACATGATTCTGCTCGAAAAGTCCCTGCTGGTCCTGGAGGCGGGAGTCGTCGAGGGGCGCAAGGTATTCGCAAATATCCTCAAGTACGTCCGCATGGGCGCGAGCAGCAACTTCGGCAACATGTTCAGCGTCCTCGGAGCGAGCGTCTTCGTTCCTTTCCTGCCGATGGCGCCGATTCAGATCCTCGCCAACAACCTGCTCTACGACATCAGTCAGACCGCTACCCCCACCGACGACGTGGACCCCGAGCAGATCGAGAAGCCCCGCCCGTGGGACATGAAGCAGCTCGCGCGGTTCATCGTCTTCATCGGGCCCTGCTCGTCAATCTTCGACTACACGACGTATCTCATGATGCTCTACGTCTTCAACTGCTGGAACACCAGCACGCCCGGGGCCGCAGCTCACAGCGAGAGCTTGTTTCAGACGGGGTGGTTCGTGGAGAGCTTGCTCACTCAGACGATAATCATTCACATCATCCGCACCAACAAGATCCCGTTCCTCCAGAGCCGCTCCTCGTGGCCGGTGCTGGTGACGTCATTGGTCATCAGCGCGGTCGGCATCGCCATCCCGTTCACGCCGCTGGGGGTCCATCTCGGATTTACGCCGCTTCCATCGTTGTACTGGCCGCTGCTCGCGCTCTCGCTTCTGTGCTACGTCGTTCTGACTCAACTGGTCAAGATGTGGCTGCTGCGGAGAGGGTGGATTTGAACGACACGAGCTTCAAACAACTGCCCCGAACAGAGCACCCACCCCCGCCGTGAGGGCCATCGCAAGAGCACCCCAGAACATGACCCGCAAGGCGGCCTTCGTTACGGGAGCACCGCCGGCATAGGCCCCGAACCCGCCGAGGAGCCCGAGAAACGCGATGGATGTTCCTATCACAACGGGGATCAAAGCCGTCGTGGGAGTCGCGAGGGTGGTCAGGAGCGGCATCGCCGCACCCACCGCGAACGTCGCCGCCGAAGCCAGGGCCGCCTGAACCGGCCGGGCGCTCAGGGTTTCGGAGATGCCGAGTTCGTCGCGCGCGTGAGCGGTCAACGCATCGTGGGCCATCAGCTGATCGGAAACCTGTTTCGCCAGCGGAGCATCGAGGCCGCGCTTGACGTAGATCGCGGCCAGTTCCTCACGTTCGTGCTCGAAGTCGGCAACGAGCTCCTTGCGCTCGCGCTCGATGTCGGCCGTTTCCGTGTCCGCCTGGGAGCTGACCGAAACGTACTCGCCGGCCGCCATCGACATCGCCCCCGCGACCAGGCCGGCGACTCCCGCGACCAGAATGTCGCTTCTGCCGGCGTTCGCCGCGGCAACTCCAACCACGAGACTTGCGGTGGAAACGATTCCGTCGTTCGCGCCGAGCACCGCGGCCCGCAGCCAGCCGATGCGGGCCGTACGGTGCCTTTCCAGATGGAGTGTTCTCACGCCCTTTGTCCCTTATCGGTCGTCAGCGCGACCTGCGATTGGAGTTGTCCATGTCGGATCTGATCCACCACTTTCCACTGGCATCCTTCATCAGCGTGAGGGTGAACTTGCCGTCGTCTTCTTTCCCCTTCGCGCTCGTGTACCCGCCGAGGATATAGCCGACCGCGCCTTCCATCGCGTAGGCGATGGCGCGCAGGGAGAGCGGGCCGCCCTGTCCCTGGTAGTGCTGCTCGATGGCGGCTCGACCGCGAACGGGCGGCTGACCACCCGCGAGCACGAAGCCGTCCTCGGCGAAGAGCCCCGCGAGCGCTTTCGCGTCGCGCGCGGCCCAGGCGGTCTCGTAATCGACGAGGACCCGGGAGAGCTCGGGCGGGAGCTCCACCGTGGGCTCCGCGGTCAGGAGAATCGCGAACAGGGAAAATGCACTCGGCATGCGGGATAGTATCGATACCTGCGTTTTGGCGGCAACTCGGGCCGCGGAGGCGGAGACCTCCGATCAAGGAAGCGGAATCACCGCCCCGACTCCAGCAGAGTCGAATCTCTCCCGGAAGCGATCCCGGAACACCGCGAAGCCGAGCTCGCTCGTGCAATGCCCGGGGGCGACTCGCTCGATTCGAAGTCCGTCGTGGAGCAGCGTGGCGGTGCGCTCGACTTCCTCACGAGAGGTGAGAACCAGGTGGAAGCCTCCGGTGACGGTAAAGAGGTCGGAGTCGATCTTCGCGGCCTCCTCGAGAATCTTCTCGACGCCGGGATGAGAGCAGCCGACGACGACCGCCAGACCCTCCGGAGTTCGAATCGCGAGAGAGACCTCGTTCATCTCCATCGTGCCCGGCTTCTGCGACTTCGTCGTGATGGCGTAGAAGCCGGGGAAGATCTCCATGGTCCCGGTTACGATCTCGAATCGACCTCTTTCCCAGGGTGTTCCCGAGACCCACTTCTCCGGCGGGCGGCCTCCGTAGTAGCGGAGATGAGAGGGGAGATCGGGATAGGGCGCAAGAAACTCCTTGGGCGCGCGGCCCTTGAAGAAAGCACCTTCCTGAGGGGTGAAGATCCGGACGTCCGGGTTCACCTCGAGGAGATAGCCGAGACCCGTGGTGTGATCGCCGTGTCGGTGCGAAATGAAGACCGCGTCGAGCCGAGTAAGGTCGACCCCGAGCGCTTTCACGTTGCGCTCGAAGATTGCGGCGTCGTTTCCGGTGTCGAACAGGATTCGCTTGCCGCCGTACTCGACCAGCGCGGCGAAGCCCCAGTCTCTCTCGAGCTCGGAGGGCGCGCCGAAGGCGTCGTAGAGAACGGTGACCCGACGGGGTTCCTGAGCTTCCAGAGCGGGGGCGAGAAGCAGGACCGCTCCAACCGCCATCCGGATCATCGAGTCGACAGTCTAATATAATCCTCACGCCGAAGGGAGGATCGCCTTTGCCCTGGATTCGACAGATTCCGATCGAAGACGCAACCGGTCTTCTCAAAGAAGAGCTCGACGCGGCGATGGGACGCGCGGGGCGTGTCTGGCACATCGTCCACATCATGTCGCTGAACCCGCGGGTCTTGAAGGCGAGCATGGAGCACTACAAGGCCATCATGTTCGGTCCGTCTTCCCTGAGCCGCGTCCAGCGGGAGATGCTCGCGACCGTCGTCTCCGCCGAGGTCGGCTGCCACTATTGAACGCAGGCCCATGCCCACGACCTCCGGGAAGAGGTCGCAAAGAAGCGGGAAGCGAAAGAGGCCGACGCCTTCGTTCACGCGGTGGTGCGCGATTGGCGGAATGCCCCGCTCGACGCCGCGGATCGCGCCCTCTGCGGGCTCGCGGAAAAGCTCACCCACCGCCAGAGGAGCATGTCGCCTGCAGATCTGAATGAGCTTCGCGCGCTCGGCCTCGACGACCCGGCGATCCACGACGCGGTTCAGGTGATCGCCTATTTCAACTACATTACGCGGATCGCGGACGCCCTGGGCGTGGAGCCGGAGGATTTCATTCCGCCTTGGGGCTCGGAGGAAAGCAAGTGAGTATGTCCCGGACGGCCGCCGCCTTCTTCCTTCTCGCTCTCGCGCACGGCGCGGAAGCTCTCGCGCAGACGAAGAGTCTCACCATCGAGGCCATCTTCGGCGGCGAGCTGTCGGCCCCGTCGCCGTCGCAGGTCCGCTGGACCCCCGACGGACGTCTGAGCTACTTCTTCCCCTCGGGCGAAGGCCGGGATCTCGCGGTCTTCGACCCCGCTACCGGGGAGCGCCGCGTGGTCGTCGGAACGGCGGTGCTGCGAGAAGTCGCGCCGTCGCCCTCCGAGGCGGGAGTCGACGAGCGCGAGTTCACGCGCCGAACCCGGTTCGGGGTTCCCGACTACCACTGGTCGCCGGATGGGACGCGGCTGCTATTCACCAGCACGGGGAAGATACTCGTTCACGAGGTCAAAACCGGCAATACGATCCGTCTAGCTCCCGAGAAGCGCGGAGTCCTCGATCCCAAGTTCTCCCCTGACGGTAACCAGATCGCTTTCCTGTACGAGCACGACCTCTGGGTCGTTCCTCTTTCGGGCGGCGACGAGAGGCAAGTAACGTTCGGTGGAACCGACCTCATCCTCCACGGCGAGCTCGACTGGGTCTACCCGGAAGAGCTCGGGGTTCGCACGGGCTATCACTGGTCTCCCGATTCCAGAAGCATCGCCTTTCTCGAGCTCGACGAAACGCTGGTGCCGACGTACCCGCTCGTCGACGAAGTTTCCCGCCAGGCAACGGTCGATCTGCAGCGCTATCCCAAGCCCGGCGATCCCAATCCCCGCGTGCGGGCGGGCTTCGTCGCCGTCGAAAGCGGCCGAACCGCCTGGATCGACCGGGCGGCGGAGTACATGCCACGGATCCAGTGGCAGGACGAGCGAACCGCCGCGGTGCAGCTCCTGAATCGAGGCCAGGACGAGCTCGAGCTCGTTCTCGTCGACCCCGCGACCGGCCGCTCGCGCACCGCGGCGATAGAGAAGGACCCTTACTGGCTCAACGTGAACGACGATCTCCTGTTCCTCGACGGCGGGGATCGATTCCTGTGGACGTCGGAGAGGACGGGATTCCGTCACGTCTACCTCTTCGAGAAGGGAAGCTCGCGGGCGTTAACCGGGGGCGACTGGGAGGTGTCGGAGATCGAAGGCTTCGATGCCGCGCGGGGACTCGTGTATTTCACTGCGAACCGGGACAACCCCATCGGGGCCGACCTGTATCGGGTGAAGCTCGATGGCTCCGGTCTCGAGCGGCTGACGGACGGACGGGGAACGCATGCGATCGACATGAACCCCAAGGCGACGGCATACCTCGACGATTTCTCGGCGATGAACGATCCGGGCCGGACGGTGCTCCGGAGCCTCGAGGGTGGCCAGGAGCATGCATTCCACGAAGAGAAATCGGTCTCCGAGTACGGCCTCGCCTCGCCTGAGTACCGCCTCCTCGACGCACCCGACGGCGCGAAGGTCGGGCTCCTGGTCCTGAAGCCGAAGGAGATCGAGCCGGGGAGAAAGTATCCTCTGGTGGCCTACGTCTATGGGATGCCGGGCTTCGCGACGATCCACGATTCCTGGGGAGGAAACCGGTATCTCTTTCACGAGTTCCTGGCGCAGCAGGGCTTCGTCGTGGCGCAGATCGACGACCGGACGTCGGCGATCCGGGGCCACAAGTATGCGGCGCTCGGCGACCACAACATCGGTCCGGTGGCGGTTGCGGACCACGAGGTCGCCGTCGAGTATCTGACCTCGCTACCTTATATAGACAGCGAGCACACCGCGGTCTGGGGCTGGAGCGGGGGAGGGTTCACGACCACGTTCCACATGACTCACACCAAGCTGTTCCAGTTCGGGATCGCGGGCGCGCCGGTGACCGATTGGCACCTGTACGACTCGATCTATACCGAGCGCTACATGGGAGTGCCGTCGGACGATCCGGAGGCTTACAAAAGGACGTCCTCTATCGAGGGCGTCGAGAACTACTCCGGCCGGCTCCTCCTCATCCACGGGTCGAACGACGACAACGTGCATCCCCAGAACACGACGAAGCTCATCGACGCGCTGATCAAGAAACGCAAGCAGTTCGACCTGATGATCTACCCCAACGAGACCCACGGCATTCGCGGCACCGACGAGGTGATTCACCTCTGGACGATGGTGTACCAATATATGGAGCGGAACCTGCGCTGACGGATTCGAGAACCAGGGGGCGCCTCATTCGCTCCGGAGCGCGCTCGTCGGACTGATGGAGGCAGCCCGGCGCGCCGGGAGGAAGCTCGCGAGAAGTGCCGCAGCGACCAGCACCAGGAGAACGGCGGCGAAGGTCACGGGATCGGCCGGGCTGGTCTCGAACAGGAACCCCGAGAGGAAACGGCCGGCGGCGAATGCGGCGGCGAGTCCCACCGCGAGGCCGAGCGCAACGATCGCGAGTCCCTGTCTCAGAACCATGGCCAGCACCTGCGCCCTTCTCGCGCCGAGCGCCATGCGGATCCCGATCTCCTGCGTCCTCTGGCTCACCGCGTAGGCGATGACGCCCGAGACCCCGGTCGCGGCGATCACGAGCGCGAGGAGGGCGAAGATCCCGAGAAGAAGCGTCGTGAGCCGGGGGGAAGCCATGGAGGCGTAGCGCGACTCCTCGATGGTCTCGAAGCGGTCGACGGGCTGCTCGGGGTCGATGGCGTGCACCGCCTCCTTCACCTGGCGGGCGACGCCCATCGGATCGAACGGAGTCCGCAGGACCAGAGTCCCTGGCCAGAACGACTGGGCATGGGGAAGGTAGATCGCGCCCTCGGGGGCGGAGTCGAGGGTCTGCTCGCGCACATCGCCAACCACACCGACGATGGTGATCCAGTTCTGGCCGTTATCGAGCGATACCCGCTGTCCCACGGGATCTCCCTCGCTCCAGTACTGGTTCGCGAGGGATCGGTTGATGACCGAAACGGCCGGAGCACCGGCGCGGTCGAGCTCGGTGAACGTGCGCCCACCCTGAAGAGGAATTCCCATCGTAGAAAAATAGTCGGGGGTGGCGATGCGCGTCGCCACCTGGGGAGCGAGCTCACCCTCCTCGATGGGGATGTTCTCGATGCGGAAGCCGTTGGTGAAGGGCGGCTGACCGTCGAGAGGCCTTCCGCTCGCGGCCGCCGCCGACTCCACACCGGGAATCCCGCGGACTTTCGCGAGAAGCGCGTCGATGAAGCGCGTCGAATCCTCGACGTTCTGGTACCGCGACCAGTTGCGGGAGAGCCGCGCCATCAGAATCTTCTCGGTTCGAAACCCCGGATCCACCTGCTGCAGGCGATGGAGGCTTCGTATCATGAGCCCGGCGCCCACGAGAAGGACCACGGCGATCGCGACCTGGGCGGCGATGAGCGCCGAACGCGCTCGGAGCCGCCCCCTATCCCCCGTGGTGTGACCTCCGTCTCGAAGGGAAGACGCGAGGCTCAGCTTGTTCGTGAACGCGGGAAGGAGCCCCACGACCACTCCCGTCGCGAGGGCCACGGCGAAGGTGAACGCGAGGACCGTGCCGTCGATGGCGACCCCGACCGAGCGGGTCGTGAACCGGGAGATGAAGGCGATGAGGACGTCGAGCCCCTGAAAGGCCAGGATCATCCCGAGGGCTCCGCCGGCGAGGGAAAGAAGCCCGCTCTCGACGAGGGTCTGTTGCAGGATGCGTCGGCTGCCCGCTCCGAGAGAGGCACGGAGAGCCATTTCCCGATCCCGGCGCATGAGCCGGGCCACGGCGAGGTTCGTCACGTTGGCGCAGGCGATGAGGAGAACCAGGGCCGAAGTGCCAAGCAGGATCAGGAGCGTCGGGCGAGCGCCCTCCGTGAGCGCATCCTGCAGCGAAGTCGCGCTGATGGCGTAGCCGCTCTCCTCGGGGTACGTCTCCGGAAAGTCGCGCGCGAATCGCCGGCCGATGGTGTCGAAGTCGGCTCGCACGGCTTCGAGGTCGGCGCCGTCCCGTATCCGGCCGAAGACGGTCATCGCGCGAAACGAGCTGCGGTTCTCGTTCATCTGCAGCTCGCCCTGAGCGCGAAAGGGACAGGCTGAAGTCGGCATGTAGACGTCGTGCTCCTGGGGAAACTGGGGAATCGGGGGAAGGACACCCACGACGGTGTGGGTCTTGTCGTTCATCTCGAGCGTCCGGCCGATGACTCCCGGGTCGCTGCCGAAGGCGCGCTGCCAGTACCCGTTGCTCAGGATCAGAACCGCGTCCGCGCCGAGGTCGTCCTCCTCGGGGCGGAAGGAGCGGCCGAGGAGGGGCTTTATCCCGAGCACGTCGAAGAACTCCGCGGAAACGACACCGGTCGAGACCCGCTCCGGCTCGTCGCGTCCGAGAAGCGTGAACGTCATGGAGTGATGCTCGACCAGCCCCGAGAGCGTCTGGTTCGAGTCCCGATAGTCGTAGACCTCCTTGATGGAGAACGCGAGGTTCTCGACCTCCGCCTTGGGAGCGCTCTGCTGCAGCACCACGAGCCGCTCCCCCTGGTTGTAGGGAAGAGGCGCCAGCAGGACTCCGTGGATGAGGCTGAAGATGGCGGTGTTGGCGCCGATCCCGAGACCGAGGGTCAGGACCGTGGCGAGCGCGAACCCCGGACTCTTGAGAAGGCTGCGGAACGCGTAGCGAACGTCACCGAGCAAGGACTCCATTGGGTCTCTCTCCTAGACAATCTACAGGATAATGGCGCGAGCGCCCGGGACTGTCAAGGGGTCACGCGAGCTCGATCCGAAGTGCCCGGAGACGCTCCTGCATTTCGGCCGCGGAGGCGGGCCGCGCGGTGACGTCGCGCGCGAGCGAGAGATCGAAGAAGCGGCCCAGGGCCTCGGGGCATCCGGGCGCGACCGTTCGGATGTCGACGACCTCGCCTTCGAGGATTCGGTGCCGGAGCCCCGCGGTTTCGCGGATGAGCAGGGGGTGGATTCCCGCGACCGCTTCGAAAAGAACGATGGCGAGGGCCCAGAGGTCGAAGCGAGGATCGGGGTCGTGACCGCGCGCCGCTTCCGGTGAGAGGTAAATGGGGGTTCCCACCGCGCACCGGGTCACGGTGAGGATGGTGAGGGCGTGCGCGGGCACGTCTTCCAGATCGTCGTAGGGCACTTCCAGAGCTGGACCGGCCGCGCGAGAATCGTCGAGAATCTTCGCCAGCCCGAAGTCCAGGAGCTTCACGACTCCACTCGAAGTGTAGCCGACGTTACTGGGCTTGATGTCGCGGTGCAGCACCCCGGCGGTATGAAGGGTCGAAAGGACCCCGGCGAGCGTGATTCCTAGATCGATTGCTGGAAGCGGATCGAGCTTTGAAACCCGCAGCCGTTGAGAGAGTGTGCCCCCCTCGAGGAGCTCCACCACCAGCAGCGGCGAGCCGAACCAGCTCTCGACTCCGTAGACCAGCGCCAGGTTCTCGTGAGTCACGGCCGCCATGGCCCGGGCTTCTCGCCTGAGGCGCGAGGCGAACTCCATCGAGATGCGGGGGAGGGTCTTGATGGCGACCCTTCGGCCCAGAGTCATGTCCATCGCGCGGTAGACGACGCCCATTCCGCCGGCCCCGAGACGCTGCTCGAAGCGAAACTTCGACAGCAGGACGTAGGGTACGCTCGCCCTGCGCAGGGCGCCTTCGCACGAGCGGCATTTCTCCGCGTCGGGCGGAGCCATACGACCGCAGCTCTCGCATTCCTGAGCCAGCTCGACGGAAACCGCCTGCGCGCCGGGGTCTCCGGCCTCCGAGCGGGAAAGAGGCCAGTCGCCGGGTGAGCTCACCTTGATGCGGTTCTCGAGGTTCAGAGCCGCCGACGCTCCGATCGTGGCCAGGAGCCACCGGTCTTCCTTCGAGAAGGGCAGCTCGCTCTTCTTGCCTCCGAGCGCCAGGATTCCGACGAGCGTCCCCTCGGAGCCGATGAGCGGAATCAGGAGTCGAAATCCAGCTCGACGCAGCCATTCCTGGTCGGGCTCGGGAAGACGAGAGAGCGCCGACCGCTCGCGCAGCCAGTCGATCTCGATCGCCTCCTCCTGAGCGCTCACGAGCGTCGCCAGCGGGGAAGCCGAGAGCACCGGCGTCACCTCCTGGCGGTGATCGAGGATCTCCCCGCGAGTCGCGTCGAGAACGAGGATCGATATGCGCTCGAGGTGCAACGCTCGATCGATCTCCGTGGAGAGAAGCTCGGCGAGCTCCCGGGGGCTCGCCGCCCGTCGGCTGCCTTCCACCAGGCTCGTGAGGATCTGGCGAGAGTCGTAGTGCTCCCGGAAGAACCTTCGGTCGATAGCGGCGAGAACGCTCTGCCGGATTTGCAGTATGACCAGCCCCAGGAGCGTCGCCGCAAGCAACGCCATCGGTCCCACTCCGGACAACAGATCCGAGATCGTCTCGTTGCGGTTCCGGTAGATGTAGATCACGAGGACGGCGAAAGGAACGACGGTCCCGCCGAGGACGGCGTAGCGGGCGAGGGCGTACTGAAGCGCCCGGCGAACGACGAGCTTCACGTCCAGGACGTGATGGACCAGCACCGAGTAGGCGGCCGCGACCGGAATCGTCATCGAGGCGACGCGGATGACATAGAGCCCTATCCACCTCTGAGTCGGCTCGTCGAGCCACGCGCGAAGGGTCGGCGAGACCGCCTTCAGAAAAATGGCGAGCCAGAACGGAATGCTTCCGAGCGCGATTCCCGCGAGAAAGAGCGCCGCCCGCCGCCGTTCCCCGACCGGGGCGGACCGAATCCGAGACAGGCTGAAGACGAGCGCGGGGACCGTGAGCGCGAGAATGAAAGCCCAGCCGTACACGTAGAGTCCCCGGCTGGGCTCGAGCGCGCGGACCCACGGTCCAAAGGGCACGGACAGCGGACCGAACGCGAGCAGCGGAAGAGCCTGGATCGCGAACAGAAGAGCCCCTCCCCAGGCCGACAGGAGGACTCCGGTTCGCCGCAGGACACGGGCGACGTTCGAGGCCGGGGCCCGGGGGAACTCGCTGAAGAACAGCCAGAAGCACAGCGGAAGGAAGGTATCCGGATGCAGATGGCTCAGAACGCCGACGGCGCCTCTCAGGGCGGGGACCTCCGAGAGGCTCGCGAATAGACGGTCGGAGGGCGCGACCGCGACGAGCAGAAACGATGCCCCCAGGAACAGGGCCCGCCGGTCCCGCGCGCGGTTGGCGACGAGGAGCAGACCCACGCTCCCATAGACCAGGACGTGAGCAAGGCTGAAGCCCGAGGGAACGGGATCGCGCCCACCCGAGCTCGCTCCCAAAAGCGAAAAGAGATACCCGGCGACGCCGAAACCAATCTTCAGCGCCGCCAGCGACAGAACGAGCCCGAGCCAACGCGTCAACGGACCCCCCTGCTGGACGCCGATGCTCTTCGTTCGAGAGCGGGAGCCGATCAGGGCCCGCGATCACCCGCCCGGCTGTTTACCGCGCAACTGCTCCAGAAACTGCAGGACGGGTGGGGCGATCGGGCAGGGCATCTTGTCGAGCGCCACGCGGATGTCCACCGCGTCGATGATGGAGCGGCCGCGGCTGCTCGCGAGCGTGGCGGCGTACCAGCCCAGCCCGCGGGCGTAGGCGAGCATTGCGAGTCGATGTTCCTTGTAGTGCTCGAGGTGATGCTCGAAACGGGGCGTGAAGTAGCCCCGGAGGAATCGGCTGGCATTGGTCGTGACCGTGCGATCGACGCTCCCCTGGCCGAAGGCCATCGCCGTCTGCACCACCAGATCCTGTACGGTGACTTTGTCGTCAATCGGTTCTGGCTCTTGTCCCATCGTCTTCGCTCCCTCGCGAACGGTGGCACCTCCGGTCACGATCTCAACGGTTGGTTGGGGGAGTCTATGCGGGAGGGGGGCGATGACGCAACTGGAAGGACTCTGCCGATGGGGGCGCCTGTGCTAGGCTTCGCCCCGAGGTTGGTGATGAACAATCCGGTGCTCGCCCTGTCGCTCCTCGTGCTTGCCGCGCTTCAAGCGGCGGGTCAGGCTCCCGTCGAATCCCTGATGAAGGCCAAGGCCGGCTACGCGCACCGGCTCCTCGATGCGGTGGTGATGGGAGATCTAGAGACGGTTCGCGACCAGGCGTTCCGGTTGAAGGCGGTGGCCCAGACCGCGGATTGGAATGTGATGGATACCCCGGAGTACGTCCGCGAGAGCGAGGCCTTCATCCGCGCGACCGAGAGGCTCCTGCAGTCGGCGGGAAGCAGGAATCACGAGGCGGTGGCCCTGGCCTACGTGGAGATCACGTTGAGCTGCGTCCACTGCCATCGATACGTGAACGCGAATCGCTGAGCGCTATCGCGCGCTCCAGTCGGGCGCCCAGCCGGGGTCGACGAGGCGGAGATTCCGTCCCAGCGCCGACAGCGCCCGCATCTCCGCTGGAGTGAGCTCGAAGTCGAAGATCCCGAGGTTCTCCCGAAGATGCTGGAGGCGCGAGGCCTTCGGAATCACGGCGACCCCGGGCTGCTGGATCAGCCAGCGCAGCGTCACCTGCGCCGGCGTCCGGCCGTGAGTGCGTGCGATCTCGACGATCGAAGGCTCCCGGGTGACCCGACCCTTGGCGAGCGGCGTGTAGGCCATGATTCGAAGGTCTCTCTCCCGGGCGAAGCGTGCCAGGTCCTGTTGATCGAGAAACGGATGGAACTCGACCTGGTTCACTCCCACGGCCGCGAGGTCGAGCGCCTGTCGCCACAGCGGGATCGTGAAGTTGCTCACGCCGATGTACCGGGTTTTTCCGCTCTCGGCCAGGCGTGTCATCGCGTCCAGCGTCTCGCTCAGCGGCACGTCCACAACCGGCCAATGGATCAGGAGCAGATCGACGTAGTCGGTTGCGAGACGCTTCAGGCATTCGTCGGCCGCCTTCGGCACCGCCTTCGTCGTCAGGCTGTCGATCCACAGCTTCGTCGTGAGGAACAAACTTTCCCGCGGAACCCCGGACTCTTTCACACCTCTTCCGACCTCGCGCTCGTTCTCGTACATCTGCGCGGTGTCGACGTGCCGATAGCCGAGCTCGAGGGCTTCCCGAACGGCTCGCACGCAGTCGTTCCCTCGGAGATCCCAGGTCCCCAGACCGAGCGGAGGAATGACGGGCACCATCTCCATGGTCCGATCAGGATATCCCGACCAACCATCGAGATCGTACTCCCGTGAGTCTTTCGGTAGAATGGAATCGATCCCGAATCACATGAAGAAGTGCGCGCTGTTTCTGTTCGGCGTCGCCGCCGCGGGCTGCGGTGTGAACGAGCGCAGCGAGCCCGCACCCGCAGCCACGCGCGAGGCTCCCCGCCCGGAGACACTTCTCCGCGTCTACGACGACGATGCCGTATTGCTCGAGCTGCAGACGGCGCAGAAAGCAGCCGAGGACGATTCGACGGCCGAGTGGAAGGCCGTCCACATCGATCGCGACCTCAAGCAGGAAAAGCGATTTCATGGAAGCCTGGCCCAGTTGTTCCTCACGCTCCCGGCGGATGAGAAGACATCGCTCCTCGCGTGGCTCGCGGCGAACCCTCTGGGAGACTCGGACCAGGGGCTGGTGGCGCGGATTACTCTCGGAGACGAGCGGGCGGTCGACGAAGCGGCAGCCGTCCTGAAGAGCGGCGACTCCGGGCGATGTCCCAACCTCATCTCGTACCTCAGCTGGTTCGATTGGACCGACGTTCCGCGGCTTCATCGCGAGCGAGAGGCCCTCCTTCTGCCCCTTCTCGATCACCCGGATCCGGCCGTGGTCTCCCGGTTGACGGCGATTCTCGAAAAACAGGGGGAAGAATTCTGGTGGGAGCCGGTGAAGCGGCGGATGTCCGATGGAAAGTATCAGAACAAGGGCCGCCTGGTGAGCCTCGTGAAGAACGCCTCTTCCCCCGAGGCCGTCGACCTCGTGCGCCAGGCCATGAGGCATCGGGCTCCCGGGGAGAACCCGGACCTCTTTCTTTACGCCTTGCAGCACATGGCGAAAGAAGGAGAGGACCCCGAGCGTCGGGCTCGAGCCCAGGAAGCGCTCTTCGCCGCGGTCGAGAACGCGCCCGAGGAGTCGGGGAGCGCCTATTTCTTCCTCTTCCAACGGGACCCGGACCGCACGCTGCCGCTTGCCGAGAAGTATCTGCTCGACGTCATGAAGCAGGCGACTCTGAAAGACGACTTTCCCGCCTCGTTCGTCCTGCGCGAATGGGGCCGAAGGACCGGGGACGACCGGAGGGAGCTTCTTCGCTCGTGGACGAGTCATCCACAGCTCGGACGCTACGCCCTCGAAGCCCTCACCGAGCTCGAGGCGGGCTCGGAGAACGAGGCTCTCGTCGAGCAGTGGCTCGAGCTCGCGGCCAGGACAAAAAACCCCTACGTCTATCATCAGGTCGCCGCCATCGGCGGCGAGAAGGCGAAAGCTGCGGCGCTCCGACTGCTGAAGGAGAGCGGCGCATCGCCGGAGAGGGAAGTCGGGCTCTGGTGGGCGATCAACGACATAACGCTGGAGAAAGCCCTCGAGGTCTCGGTGAGACACGGACTCCTGACGAGTATGCCTTCACCCGCGACGCTTCGAGCAGCGCGTGTGGAAGACGATCCTCTGGGGAACCGCTTCTTCCAGTGGGTCTCGGTCATGGTTCGTGAGGGCCGAGCCGCCCACTTCGACGCCGAGACGGGAACGTTTCCGAATCGCCACGACGAGCTGATCCTGAAGGAGATTCGGGACGCCGGTGGCGGACTCTTCCAGCCCGCGCAGGCGATCGAGGCCTGGCGGAAGGATGGCGAGTACTACGACGTCGCCTTCGAGCACGGGGGAAAGTGGTATCGATTCTCGGCGGAGAACCTGGGCGATTGGTACGACGTCGACGCGGTCATGGACGCGGCGAACCGCGCGCTCGAGGATGCGGGGGCGTCGGAGCGCTTTCACTCCATCGTGACCGGTGGGCAGGATGCGCTCCTCGTCCTGGCGAGGCCCGAGAGTCTGGACGCGGCGGCCCGGGAGCTCAGCCTGCCGAGAGAAGGCGACGCCGAGAGCGCACGCGAGCTGGGAAAGGCATTCGAGGCCGCGGTCATCGAGCGGCTCGGCATCGGGGAGAAGTGATTCGGTCTCAACGGCGCGCTCCGGCGCCGGGAGGGAGGACTGACTTCGAATCAGTCGTCGCAGCGCGCGTGGGATCAATCCGGGTGCCTGCCTGTCATGGGTTCGAGTGGCTTCCAGGGTTCCAGTTGAGAACGAGGGTGATCGGCGAAGTGACGCCTTCTTCGCTCTCGACGTTGATCAGGAACCTCTGGCCGTCCGGCGCGACCGCGTATTGGTGCCTGAAGGGCCCCGTCGCGAGAATGGGTCCACCGGCGATGTGGGTCGCGAAGAGCGCTACCGGAGTGCCCGCTTCGAGTCGCTGCCCGCCTTCCGCCGGGGTGACGGGCGTCGCCATCAGCTTCCCGTCGAGGCCGATGTAGAACAACTCGCGGCCGTCCGCCCGCCAGCGCGGCTGCGCTCCACCGTCCGTCGACACCAGGGACTTGGCGCCCGGCCCCGGGAACGCCTGCACGTACACCTCGAAGCGTCCTGACTCGTCCGACTGATAGGCCACCCACTGCCCGTCGGGCGAGAACTTTCCCTCGCGCTCCTGGTAGATCGAGTTCGCGAAGGGAATGGGCTTCCGGTCGCTCACGGGGAGCGAGACCGGCAAATATGAATTCGAAATGCAGAATTGCAACAACCGGGGGCGGCTTCCACCCAGGAGGAACGAATCCCGAATCGGCCCCGCCCCGTCGAGCGGCGGGGTCCAGTTCAGGACAACGGAGATTGGCGCCCCGGTCCGCAAGCCGCCGAAACGGAGACTAGCAAGGTCGTCTTCATCCTGAATTTCTTCGACTACCTGCGGCGGATTGCGCCTCCGCTAGAGGACAGTTTTCCCTGTGGGTGCTGATCGGAGGAAAGCCTCGGCGCCCGCCGTTCCCGAAGAAACGTTGATTCATCAGATATATTACGCTAATATTGCTGATGAATCTGCGAAATCGCGCAATTCGAGAGCGACTTCTGAACCGCGCGGCGGGAAAGCTCGGCCGGATCGTTGTCCTCACGGGAGCGCGACAGACTGGAAAGACCACGCTCGTCCGCCGCACCTTCCCCGAGACGCCGTATGTCTCGCTCGAAGATCCCGCCGTCCGGCCGACGTACTCGCGGATGAGCGCGATGGAGCTCCGCGATCGATACCCGACGGCGGTGTTCGACGAGGTCCAGAAGGTGCCATCTCTGGTCGAAACCGTGAAAGCGGCTTATGACAGCGACCCGCACGTGCGATACCTGCTTCTGGGCAGCAGCCAGATTCTTCTTCTTTCGAAGGTCAAGGAAAGTCTTGCCGGCCGGGCCGCGATCGAGGAGTTGTGGCCGCTGACGATCCCGGAAATGATGACGGACTCCTGGGAAGATCCCGTTCGATCCTCCCGGTTGATCCTCTGGCTCTCGGATCCCCGGCCTTCGCGTCTGACCGTTTTCGACGGGCTCCCGGTCGCGAGCCCGGGCTTCGCCTTCGCCGCACGACAGCTCGAGCAATACCTGGAGTACGGCGGAATGCCTGTCGTCCACGACCCGGAATTGACACCGGAGGAGAGGTACCAGTGGCTACGGGACTTTCAGAGAACCTACCTCGAGCGCGACGTCACGGACCTCGCGGCGCTTCGAGATCTGGAGCCCTTCGTCGTGGCGCAGAGAGTCATCGCCGCCCGGACGGGGCGAATGGTGAACTTCAGCGACCTCGCTCGCTCGGCCTCCATCTCGCCCGACACCGCGCGCAGGTTCCTGCGCTATCTCGAGCTGAGCTATCAAGTGCTCCTTCTTCCTCCATTCTTCCGCAATCGCGAGAAACGACTCTCGAAGTCCCCCAAAGTGCACGTGCTCGATCCCGGCATCCTCCGGGTTCTCTTGAACCGAAGAGGAGAGCTGACCGGCGAAGAGTTCGAATCGGCGGTCGTGTCGGAGATCTGGAAACAGATTCGTAACGCCGGTCTTGCCGTCGAGCTCTTCCACCTCAGAACCCACGATCGCCGCGAAGTCGATCTCTTGCTGGAGCTCGAGGCGGGATTCGTTCCCATCCAGGTCAAGAAAGCCCTTCGCGTCGGGCCGACCGATGATCGATCGCTTCGCGATCTGGAGGAGCTTCTCGACAAGCCGGTTCTTCATTCCTTCGTCCTTTCGCTCGATCGGGAACCCCGGGAGCTCTCTCCGGGCGTTCATGCGTTGCCCGTGGCGTGGGCGCTGGGCCCACTCTCGCCGTGAGGCATCGCATCTTCCGGGGGCGGAGAGCTTCAACTTCTCGAATCCGTTGAAGACCGCCCCTCGCCTCTCGGAGGGCGTTGTCAAATAGCGCCAGGGGTGCTTTCAGGGTCAGGTCTTGGGTACGAGAATGCTCTCCAGTTCCCGTAGGATACGGAAAGCTCCAGGCGGATGAGCTCCGAGAGCGACACTCCCAAGGCGGCGGCCTCCCTCTTCAGAGCGATGTGCAGGCTCCTCGGAACTGCAACCCTACGACTGGAAGCGACCGAAGCCGGCGGCCGCGACAAGGATCGCATCCAAGCGAAGGAGCTTCGGGAGTTGAAAAAAAGCGCGGAGGGCGCTGAACTGCTGAGCCGTTGCGGACTCCGATTCGCGGCGGATACAATCCCGTTCGCCTGCCGAAGAACCGAACCGCATGACCCTCGCGACCGGAACCCGCCTCGGATCGTACGAGATCCTGGGCGCTCTCGGCGCCGGGGGGATGGGGGAGGTTTATCGCGCCACGGACGCGAAGCTGAAGCGCGAGGTGGCAATCAAGGTTCTGCCGGACGCGTTCGCGCGAGACGAAGAGCGCATGAAGCGATTCGAGCGGGAGGCTCAGGTTCTCGCGTCGCTCAATCACCCGAACGTGGCCGCGATCTACGGAGTCGAGGAAGCGAACGGGATGAGGGCCCTGGTGCTCGAACTCGTGGAAGGACCGACGCTCGCCGAGCGAATCGCTTCCGGCCCGATTCCTCTGGATGACGCCCTTCGCATCGCCTCTCAGATCGCGCACGGGCTCGAGGCCGCTCATGAGAAGGCGGTCATCCATCGCGACTTGAAGCCCGCGAACGTGAAGCTCACGAAGGACGGGGACGTGAAGATCCTGGACTTCGGCCTCGCGAAAGCGCTCGAGGTCGATCCGGTCCCCGTGGAGGAGAGCAACTCGCCCACGTTGACGCGAGCGACCCAAGTGGGCGTTCTTCTGGGAACGGCGGCGTACATGAGCCCGGAACAGGCGAAGGGGAAGCCCGCGGACCGGCGCGCGGACGTGTGGTCGTTCGGTGTCGTTCTATACGAGATGCTGACGGGGAGGCGGGCGTTCGACGGTGAGGACGTGTCCGAGACTCTCGCGCATGTCTTGACGAAGGAGCCGGATTGGAGCGCACTACCGCCGGAGCTTCCGAGCCGTGTGCGGGAGCTCCTCGCTCGATGCCTGACGAAGGATCCGAAGCAAAGGCTCCAAGCTATCGGCGAAGCGCGGATCGCGATCGAGGCTCGAGAGGCCGCGGTGCCGGCGCCGATGGCGAGCGCTTCGCCGGCGTGGCGACGGGTTCTGCCCTGGGCCGCCTTCGGCAGTGTGTTGGGAGCTGCCGTGGTGCTGGGCGTCCTGACGCCCTGGCGCTTCTCGAAGCACCCGGCGCCCGTGCGTGTCTCCACCGAGCTCGGCGCCGACGCGTCGCTCTTCACCGAGTTCGGTACGGCCACGGCCCTCTCGCCGGATGGCGCGGTGCTCGCCTTTGTGGCGACGAAGAGGACCGGCGGGCCGCGACAGCTCTACGCGCGAAGGCTCGATGAGCTCGAGGCATCGCCTCTGCCAGGAACCGAAGGCGCTTCGAGCCCGTTCTTCTCCCCGGACGGGGAATGGATTGCCTTCGTCGCCGACCGCAAGTTGAAAAAAGTCTCGGTCGCAGGAGGCGCCGCGGTCACGCTATGCGACGCGGACTTCAGCGGGTGGTGGGCGGAGGACGGAGGGATCGTCTTCCAGCCCAGTGGCGGGTTCAGAACGAGCTTGTCTCGTGTCTCCTCGGCGGGTGGGACGCCCGAGCCGATCACCACGCTCGAGCCGGACGAAGTCGCTCAGATCCACCCGCAGGTGCTGCCCGGGGGCAAGGCGCTCCTTTACACGAGTCACAATGCTCGAGGTGGCTTCGACCACGCGAACCTCGTGGTACAAAGTCTTCCGACGGGCACGCGAAGGGTCGTGCAGAGGGGCGGATACTACGGACGCTATGTTCGGAGCGGTCACCTTGCCTATATCCGGGAAGGGACGCTTTTCGTGGCGCCTTTCGATCTCGACCGTCTCGAGGTGACCGGTCCGCCCGCTCCCGCCCTCGAAGGCGTGCAGTCCAACCCGTATGTGGGTGTGGCGCAGTTCGCTTTCTCCGACAACGGAACGCTCGGATACCTGTCCGGAGAGAGCGATATCTTCAACGCGCCGATTCATTGGATGGACCGCGAGGGGAAGCCGACGCCCTTACGGGCCGCGCCCGCGAGCTGGCACAACCCCTCGTTCTCTCCGGACGGCCAGAGGCTCGCGATGCAGATCCACGACGGCAAACAAGAGGACGTGTGGATCTACGATTGGGCGCGCGACACGCTCACTCGCTTGACGCGCGACCCCGCTGACGACGGCTGGCCCGTCTGGACTCCCGACGGCAGCCGCATCGCGTTCAGCTCGGCCCGGGCGGGGAATGCGACCTTCAACCTCT
Source organism: uncultured Acidobacteriota bacterium (assembly GCA_963716925.1). Taxonomy (GTDB): domain Bacteria; phylum Acidobacteriota; class Vicinamibacteria; order Marinacidobacterales; family SMYC01; genus DAISKN01. Next base: position 1,699,427 of record CAVQUX010000010.1, read on the forward strand.
ACTGGCAGCCGGCGGATGGGACGGGCGAGGCGGAACGTCTCACCGAGAGCGAAAACAATCAGTGGGCCATGTCGTGGCACCCCAGCGGCAAGTTTCTCGCCTTCTATGGAAGCGCCGGCCCGCAGACGGGCTCGGACGTCGCGATCCTGCCGATGGAGGGAGACGAGACCTCGGGGTGGAAGCCGGGAGAGCCTACGGTCCTCGTGAACGACGCCCTTCAGGACGGTTGGCCGGCGTTCTCGCCGGACGGGCGTTTCTTGGCGTATCACTCGAGAGACAGCGGGCCATTCGAAGTGTACGTGCGCCCGTTTCCGGGGCCGGGTCCCAAGTGGCAGATATCGAACAACGGAGGGGCCTATCCCGTCTGGTCGCGAACCCGCCGCGAGCTTTTCTACAGCACGAACAACCAGATCATGGTGGTTCCCTACGCCGTCGAAGGAGAGGCGTTTCGCGCCGAGAAGCCGCGACTCTGGTCCAAGGGGTCCTTCCGGAGCTCGCGAGGGCTTACGTGGCGGCCGTACGACCTGCACCCCGACGGCGAGCGCTTCGCGCTGGTCCCGCGCGCCGAGACCCAGACGGAATCGACGCACGTCGTCCTCATCTTCAATTTCTTCGACGAGCTGCGGCGCATCGCGCCTGTGGGAAGACGATGACGCTGAGTCCGGCGACTCGTCTCGGACCGTACGAGATCCTCTCGGCTCTCGGTGCGGGCGGAATGGGCGAGGTGTACCGGGCTCGGGACACGAAGCTGAAGCGCGAGGTGGCAATCAAGGTCCTGCCCGAGACCTTCGCCCGGGACGAAGAGCGCATGAAGCGGTTCGAGCGGGAGGCTCAAGTTCTCGCGTCGCTCAATCACCCGAACGTCGCCTCGATCTACGGAGTCGAGGAAGCGAACGGGGTGAGGGCCCTGGTGCTGGAACTCGTGGAAGGACCGACGCTCGCAGAGCGGATAGCTTCCGGTCCCATTCCTTTGGACGAGGCCCTACGCATTGCCGTCCAGATCGTGCACGGCCTCGAGGCAGCGCACGAGAAGGCGGTCATCCATCGTGACCTGAAGCCCGCGAACGTGAAGCTCACGAAGGACGGAGACGTGAAGATCCTCGACTTCGGCCTCGCGAAAGCGCTCGAGATCGAACCAGCTCCGGTCGAGGAGAGTCACTCGCCCACGTTGACGCGAGCGACACAGGTGGGCGTTCTCCTGGGGACGGCGGCGTACATGAGCCCGGAGCAGGCGAAGGGGAAGCCCGCGGACCGGCGAGCGGACGTGTGGGCGTTCGGGGTGGTTCTGTACGAGATGCTGACGGGGAAGCGTGCGTTCGCGGGAGAGGATGTCTCGGAGACCCTCGCGCACGTTCTGACGAAAGACCCGGATTGGAGCGCTCTGCCGCCGGGGCTCCCGGCGCGGGTGCGCAAGCTCCTGACACGATGCCTGACGAAGGATCCCAAGAAGCGATTTCAGGCGATTGGCGAAGCGCGGATTGCTATCGAAGAGCCCAATGACGAGCACGTGCCGACGAGGGAGTCTTCGTTCCGGCCCGCCCTGACCGGCGTTCTGGGGTTGGCTCTGGGATTGGCGATTTGGGCTGCCTGGCCGCGGCCTGCAACAGCTCCGGCGCCTCCGGTGCGTCTGAGCGTGGAGCTGGGAGCGGACGCATATTTCCCGTTCAACGTTCTCGAGGAGGGACAGGCGGCCATCCTCTCGCCCGACGGCACTCTCCTCGCGTTCGCCGCGTTGAGCGGCCCTGGCGCTTCGACGAGGCTCTACGTGCGCCGTCTCGAAGATCTGTTGGCGACGCCGCTCGTCGGGACCGAGGGCGCGCGGAATCCGTTCTTCTCTCCCGACGGCAGGTGGATCGGCTTCTTCGCGGACGGAAACTTGAAAAAAATCGCCGTCACCGGCGGAGCTGTCGTCACGCTGAGCGAGACGCATGGTTACTACGGTGGAACCTGGGGGGAGGACGGAACGATTGTTTTCGCCCGCGATCAAGGCGAGGGACTGGCGAGCATCTCCTCGGAGGGAGGAAATCCGGAGGCGCTGACGAACGTCGATGCGGATGCGGGAGAGACTTCTCACCGGTGGCCCCAGGTACTCCCCGGAGTCCAGGCGATTCTCTACACCGCTTCCACCCGAGAGGACGATGCGAGCCTCGTCGTTCAGGCGCTTCCCGGAGGCCCGAAGAAGGTCGTGCAGCCGGCGGGGTTCCACGGCCGCTATCTTCCGAGCGGCCATCTCGTCTATATCCGCGAGGGAGCGCTCTTTGCGGTCGCCTTCGATCTCGACCGTCTGGAAGTGACAGGACGGCCCGCACGCGCCGTGGAGGGCGTGTCCAGCCGGGTGACGTCGGCCGGGGCGCGCTTTTCCTTCTCGGATCGAGGAGACCTGGTGTACGTGGCACAGCAGGGTCCCGCGGTGTCCACCATCGACTGGGTCGACGGCGCCGGGAACCGGGAGCCGCTTCGCAGCGTTCCCGGCGTTTACAACGGGCTGCGCTTCTCACTCGATGGCGAACGGCTCGCGATGGACATACGCGATCGCGACCAGGCGGACGTCTGGGTGTACGAATGGAGCCGCGACGCGCTTTCCCGTCTCACCTTCGACTCCGGCGACGACTCGCTTCCGATCTGGACGCCGAATGGGCGCCGCATCACGTTCACTTCGGACCGCGCGCATCAGGGGACATCGAACCTCTATTGGCAGCGCGCCGATGGCACGGAGGAGGCGGAGCGATTGAGCTCGAGCGACCGACGTCAGTGGCCCGGCTCGTGGGACCCGAGCGGAAAGTTTCTCGCGTTCTGCGAGATGCAGCCGGGGTTGGCCTCGCCCGACGTGCTGATTCTCCCCATGGAAGGGAGTGAGGAGTCGGGATGGAAGGCGGGGACCCCCTGGGTTTTCCTCGATTCGCCCAGAGTGGAAAACACCCCCGAGTTTTCTCCCGATGGTCGGTGGATTGCGTACATGTCCAATCAAGCGGGGCCGTTCGAGGTATACGTGGTTCCCTTCCCCGGACCGGGTGGGAAATGGCAAATTTCGACCGCCGGCGGTCGGTCACCCGCGTGGTCGCGTAGCGCCGCGGAGATCTTCTACCAAGCCCCCGACGAGAGGATTATGGTCGTCCCGTATACCGTGGAGGGGGACAAGTTCATGCCCGGGAAGGCGCGGGTTTGGTCGGAACAACCCGTCGGTGTCCCGGCCAATGCGTCCATTGGCTACGGTCTGTTCCGGGACGGCCAGCGCTTCGCGGTGACGACGAACCTGCGCGATTCGGTAGCGAGGCAAGACCGGATCGTCTTCATTCTGAATTTCTTCGACTACCTTCGTCAGATCGCGCCCGCGTCCAGGTGAAGGCGAATGCGGGCGAACCTCGATGTGTTGACACGCAACCGGGATTCGATCCATCGTGACCCCCTTCGAATGGGAAGCGCGATTTCGTGATTCAGCGAGCCGTCCTCACGCTTTCCCTTCTGGCTCCTGCCTCGGCCCTTCCGGCTTCATATCCCACTCCGGTCGAAGGCGACTTCATCGTTCGCGACTTTCGCTTCGACAGTGGTGAAGTTTTGCCGGAGCTCCGGCTCCACTACACGACCATCGGGACTCCGGTACGGGACGCCTCCGGGGTCGTCACCAACGCCGTTCTCGTCCTTCATGGGACCGGAGGGTCGGGGCGCGGGTTCCTTTCGGAGAACTTCGGCGGCGTGCTGTTCGGTGAGAACCAGCTCCTCGACGGGAACCGTCACTACATCATCCTGCCCGACTCCATCGGCCACGGCCGGTCCTCCAAGCCGAGCGATGGCCTCCGCATGGGCTTCCCGCGCTATTCCTACGAAGACATGGTCCGCGCGCAGCACCTTCTTCTGACCGAACGGCTCGGGGTGAACCACCTGCGCTTGGTCATCGGTACCTCCATGGGCGGCATGCACACGTGGGTATGGGGCGTGAGCTATCCCGATTTCATGGACGCGCTCTGTCCTCTGGCGTCTCTCCCCGCGCCCATCGCCGGCCGCAATCGCATGCTGCGCCGAATGATCATGGACTCGATCCGGAGCGATCCGGAGTGGAAGCAGGGAAACTACGACAAGCCTCCCGAAGAACGGCCTGAAAGCAGCCATACACGCCCTCCTGGTGATGGTCTCGAGTCCGCTGCAGTGGCACCGCCAGGCGCCGACTCGAGAGTCGGCGGATGCCCTCTTCGATCAGATGGTCCAGAGTCGAATGGCGCAGATGGACGCCAACGACATGCTCTACCAGTTCGATTCCTCTCGAGACTACGACCCCTCGCCCGGGCTCGCGCGGATTCGAGCGCCGCTCCTCGCCATCAACTCGGCCGATGACGAAGTGAATCCTCCCGAGCTCGGGATCCTGGAGGCCCAGATCGTGCGCGTGCAGCGAGGCAGGGCGATCGTCATTCCGACGAGCGAGCGAACGCGCGGCCACGGCACTCATTCCCTCCCGGAACTCTGGAAGGACGAACTGGAACGCCTGCTACGCGAGTCAGAAGACCGCTGACGGCGTTCCTGACAGCGTTCCTCCGCTACTTCACGTAACCGAGGCTTCGCAGGCGCTCGAGCTCTTCGGGATTCAGGGTCTCGGTGAGACCTTCGTCCGCGGGGAGCTTCGCCGCTTGGGCGAACTTGTACCAGTCCTCGAGGATTCGCGACAGCCGCTCGACCACGTCCGGATGCTCGCCCGCGATGTTGACGAGGTTGAGCGGGTCCTTCTGGTGGTCGAAGAGCTCCCATTCCGGAAAGTCGGGCTGGTCTTCGGGGAGATCGAGGTTGTGAACGAGCTTGAAGCCCTCGGTGACGATGGCGATGGCGTTCGCGGAGGGGCGGTCTTCTTCAGCGCGGTAGCGCTCGCTGAAAGCGGGCCGCGAACGAAAGCGTTCCCGGTCTCCGGTCCAAGAGAGGCACGAGGCTCTGGCCCTGGGCGGCCTCCGGAACCTCCAGGCCGCTCAGCTCGAGGAGCGTCGGCATGAGGTCGATCGACTGCACGGTCTCCGTGACCACCGTACCCGCGGGAATTCGCCCGGGCGCCCACAGAACGAGCGGAACGTTGGTCATCTCGCCGTACACGTTCTGCCCGTGGAAGTGGCGGCCGTGCTCCAGAAATTCCTCGCCGTGATCGGCGATGAAGGCGATGACCGTCTCGTCCGCGAGACCGATTTGCGCGATGGCCTCCAGAAGGCGCCCCAGCTCGGCGTCCAGACCGCGGATGGAGCCGTCGTACCAGTCGCGCTCTCTCTCCACGAAGCGATCGGGGTCGATTCCCGCGGCTTCGAGCTCTTCGCGGGAGGGGAGCCCCCGCTGCTTCATGGCATCGCTCTTGATGAACGGAAGGATCTGCGCGGTCTCGCGCTCGTGATCTGCTTTCGCGCCCGGCTTCGCCCAAATGCGGTCATAGGGAGCGTAGGGCTCGAAGGGGCTGTGCGGATCCATGGCGTGGAAGAAGATGAAGAACGGCTGGTCCCGGTGCGCTTCGAGCCATGGAATCAGTCGATCCAGGTAGGCGCGACCGGTTTTGCTCCTGCTCACGACCGTCGGGCAGCTTGAGCGACGCGCGCTCGTGAAGCTCTTCGAATCCCTGGTGCATGTTGGACTGCTTTCCGGTCCAGGAGACGGAGGAGAACGAAAGCGTCGCATAGCCTGCCTGGCGATAGATCTCGGCGAGGGTGGTGGCCGAAGCCGGGAGGCGATCGGTCCCCTTCTTGATGCCGTGTGTCGAGGGATAGAGAGATGTGAAGATCGATGGCACCGAGACCTTGGTCCAGGTCCCCTGCGACTGGTTGTCACGGAACAAGGTCCCTTCAGAGATGAGCCGCGACAGGTGCGGAGCGGTGTCCCGATGGTATCCGTAGTCCTTCAGGTGATCTCGGCGCAGGGTATCGGCCAGGAACAGGATGACTCCGCGCGGCGGGTGCGGGCCTGCTGTTCGCGACGGAGCCACTCGATTTCGAACCGCCGGCGATCCCCAGAAACCCAGCGCGCCCGCGTTCTCCGCCGAAACCGAAAGCGAGACCGTCACGGGACGCGAAGCGAACTCGTCGAGCGCTACCGACGCGGGCTCCCAGCGATGGGCGGTGGTCACGGTCTTTTCGAGCACGCGCTTCCGCTCGCCTCCTTGCTCGACTTCGACCAGGAAGGTGACCGGCCCCTCCTCGACGGTGCCCACGGCGAGGTCGAGCCACGGCCGAGCGGGGAGCTCGACGTCGAAGCGGATGCTCTCGGGAGAGCGGGTCACGATCGTTTCGCGGTAGGCGTCGCCGAAGCCCTGCCAGCTCACACCCGAAGGAATATTTTGGAGATGCTCCTTCCGGAAGACGAGTCGAACCGACTCAATCTCGAAATCCGCGCCTTCCTGGTCCAGCGGGCGGAGGAGAATGTGGCGCGTGCTCGATGCGGGGAAGGAAGGAATTACCGGGTGGGATCCGGTGATGGCGTAGGTCTGAAAATCGTCTCCCGGGATCACCGGTGTCTTGAATGCCCAAGCGAACCGACGGTGCGCTACGCATGGAGGCGCCGAGGTCCAGGACTTTGTCTCCGACGACGGTCATCTCAAGGTTCCCGCCCTTCGAGACCCGCGCCCGCACTTCGACCGAATGGAGCTCGTCGGGCTCGTCGAGTCCCGACGTCCGTTCGACGTGGATGATGGGAAAGTCCGTGGTGGTGGTTCCGGCGAGACGGCCCTCGCGAACCTGGAGGCCGGTGACGCCCATGCCTGCCTTCCAGCCGAGATCGCCTCCGGCATCGAATCGCCACTCGGTGCGCGGGATCTCCGAGTGCGCGCCGACGCTTCCCGCAACGATGGCGGACGGAAAGAGATCGACCAGCCGAACTACGGAAGGTTCCTGAATCGGCGCTGCGGCAGGAAAGGAAGGGCGATGAGAAACAGCGCGCACGCCGACGCGTGTTTCCGCACGATGCGGTGGATGCTATCACATGAGTCAGCGGGTCCGTGGTCAAGCGGGCAGAGTCTCTACGGCGCGGCTGACAGCGTCGAAGAAGTCCTCGTGCAGCTCGCGGGCTCGGCCCCCTTCGAGATCCGCGGTGCGGACGATGTCGAGTCGGGCTTCGAAGAGGCTTTCGGGTGTGACAGCGACTCCCGGCCTCACCTCGATCTGAACGAGATCGGGTCCTTGGTTTGACGGAGGTGCGAGCTCGCGAAGACCCCGGCACTGCCAGCAGGCGCCGGTCTTGTTGATGAGCTGGCACATTCCGTCGTAGGCCTCGATCATCGAGCCTCGCGCCGCCGAGAGATGGTGGCGGAACTGCGGCTCGGAGCAGCCAAGCATCGTGGCCCCTTCCTGGGCGGTGAAGCCAAGCACTTCCTTCAGAAAGATGGCAGCCTGCTTCTCGGGCTCGAGGGAGCGGGCGAGGCACGAGAAGCAGAAGGCGATGTGCTCGCGGATCTCGAACGCAAAGTCGGGCCGAGCCATCATCGCCGCGACTTCCGCCATGCGCTCCGGATTGGCGCGGGCCCGGGCCTCTCCTTCGATCTGGGTCTCGACCCGCCATCGCTTCTTCCTCCGGAGGTGATCCAGAGAGACGTGGGTGGCGATGCCGAAGAGCCAGCTCTTGAAGGGGGCTTCGCCCCGGAAGCTCAGGATCCGCTCGATGGCGCGCACCAGCGTTTCCTGGAGCAGGTCCTCCGCGTCCTCGCGGCGGGTGACCATGCGATAGATGTACCCGTAGAGGGGCTTTCTCCACGGGGAAAGAAGGGCTTCCGTCGCTTCGCGATCCCCCGCGCGCGCCCGTTCGACCAGCCGATCTTCGTCGTTCATTTCGGCAATGGTCCGAGCGATTTCAGCTCCACCGGCGTGTCGCGGACGAACACGATGATGTACCCGTGGGGATCTCCTTCGAAGAACGCCATCGGCGAGTGCACATGGTTGGCGACGGCGCCAATCTCCTCACTCCTCACGTTCGGAGCGTAGATCATGAGGTGGGGCGGAGCAAGGATCAGCTCCCGTCCGTTCGAGGTAATGGCCTCCGTCGAGAGCATGTAGGAGACGCCGGTGCGGCTCGGAGCACGGTACTCGCCCGACAGAAACCTGCGCGCGGTGTCCTCCCGCACCTCCTCTGCCGTTTTACCGTGCAGCCGCAGCTCGGCTTCGCGTATATACCTTGGGAGGATGGCCTCGGAGCCGATCGCGTCGAAGCAGACGGGCCAGCGGGTTCCCGGCTCGCTTCGTCCCACCATGCAGGAGAAGCCGTTCGTCCCCTCTCTTGCCTTGAAGTAGCCCTCGGGACCGAGAACGTAGATGGTTGCTTCCTGGTTCCACGGGGGAAGCCCGGCGCTCCTGGCGAGAGCGACCTCCCGCTCGGGGTCGAGAATCTCGTAGCGCGCATTCCCGGCTATCGACAGCAAGACCATGAAACCCAGCTCTTGAATCATGGGGAGCACTCCTTCTAAAGAGCTATGTCGTTCGAGCCCGGCGAAAACGCCAAAGCGCTGACGGGACGCGGGATCTCAGCCCACCAGGTAGGCGGCGGTTCCGACGGCGATGAGGCTGTCCTCATCGTTATGGAGCTCCATACGGGTCACGGCGACCTTGTTACCCGAGCGCAGGAGGTAGGCGGACGAGAGAAAGTGCCGGCCGGTTCCAGGACGAAGGTAGTCGACCCTCATGTCGATCGTCCCCACGTTCGCCAGCTTCTCGAGCTTCTCCTCGTGCGAGCTTCCCGCCGCGTTCTTCGCCGCGGATAGAAACGCCACGAGACCCCCGGTCAGGTCGAGGACCGCCGAGACGACGCCTCCATGGAGGCTTCCGCGGAGGAAGTTCCCCACGAGCTCGTCGCGGAAGTCGAAACGGATGCGAGCGCTCTCGAACGACATCGAATCGATGTGGATTCCGAGGAGCTTGTTGAACGGGATGCGCTCGCTGAAGATCTCGTGGACCGCGTGAAAGAGCGCTCCCTCCTCGTCCCGGGTTTCATCGGCCATGAGGCGGGATTATAGTCCTCCCGAGGGAAGAACCATGAAACTCGCACTTGGATTGCTTATGGCAGGCCTTTCCGCCGGGGCCGTTTCCGCGCAGACCCGCGACGCCGGACCCTGGTGGCCCAATCCCCTTTGGGGTGCGGAAGACCAGGCCGGAGGCTCCAACTGGATCACCGCCGAGAAGGTGCTCGAAGCCGTTCGTCTGGTCCGGACCGGCAAGATCTACGACATAGGCCAGGTCTACGAGAAGAGCATGCCGAGCTTCGGACAGAGGACCTATTCTCTCCTGAGCCCCGGAGCTCCCACCTACTCGTTTCCGGGAGCGAACTCCCTCGTCGCCAACGACGAGTTCCTCTGCGCCGAGGTCGGCCAGGTGGGAACGCAGTTCGACGGGCCCGGTCACATCGGGATGCGCATGACCATGGCGGACGGCGCGGTGGAGGACGTCTACTACAACGGCTTCACCGGGAACGAGATGTACAACCCCTACGGGCTTCAGAAGCTCGGTGTCGAGAACGTGAAGCCCATCGTGACCCGCGGAATTCTCATCGACGTCGCCGGATACGCGGGCGTCGAGAGCCTTCCCAACCGCTACGAGGTGACGGTCGAGGACGTCCGCGGGGCCCTCGAAAGGCAGGGATTGTCCGAATCCGATCTGCGGCCGGGAGACGCGCTCCTCTTCCGCTTCGGCTGGGCGCGATACTGGAACAATTCCACGAGGTACTCCCACGAGCCTCCCGGGATCGGCCTCGAGGTCGCGAAGTGGGTGGTGGAGCGGAAGGCGTCGATGGTCGGAGGAGACCAGGGCGGGACCGAGGTCCAGCCGAGCCCCAATCCCGAGCTCGCTTATCCCGTCCACCAGGAGCTCATCATGAAGAACGGCATCTTCAACATCGAGAACCTGACGATGGAGGAGCTCGCGCGAGACCAGGTCTACGAGTTTCTCTTCGTCTTCACCCCGATCCGTTTCAAGGGCGCCACCGGCTCGCCGGGAAGACCGCTCGCGATCCGCTGAGAAAAATCGATGAGCTTCGCACTCCTGTTCCTGATCGCCGGCGCCCCTACGATGCGGCTCGACTACTATCACAGCGGAAACGCGACGAAAGAGATCTTCAGCGTCGACCGCATCGTCGTCGAGCCTCTCCCCTGGCCCGGAAGCCCCGCACAGGCTCTCGATGAGACGAACCTGGGAAAGTACCGGTTCGAGTTGCTCGACCGCGGCACGAACCGCGTGATCTTCAGCCGCGGCTTCGCTTCGATCTACGGCGAGTGGGAGACGACGGAAGAGGCGACGAAGGTGAACCGGACCTTCCACGAGTCGCTCCGCTTTCCAACACCGGACGGCCCGGTGCAGATCCTGCTCAAGAAGCGGGATTCCGACAACGCGTTCCGCGAGATCTGGTCGACGCTCGTGGATCCCGCGGACAGGTTCGTCGACCGGTCGAAGCCGGCGCCGCCGGGGGCCGTCCTCGAGATCGAGAAGAACGGGGATCCGGTCACCAAGGTCGACTTCCTCATCCTGGGAGACGGCTACACCGCGTCCGAGCTCGCGAAGTTCGAGAAAGACGCGCGGCGGCTGACGGAGCTTCTCTTCCAAGCTTCCCCCTTCCGGGAACGCCGGAAGGACTTCAACGTCTGGGCGCTCGCTCCTGCGGCGGCGGAATCGGGCATCTCCCGTCCCTCGAGCGGCATTCATCGCCGCTCGCCGCTCGGGACGACCTACGACGCTTTCGGCTCCGAGCGCTACGTCCTCACGTTCGAAAACCGCGCGTATCGCGATGTCGCCTCTTTCGCCCCTTACGAGTTCGTCGAGATCCTCGTGAACAACGAGACCTACGGCGGCGGGGGAATCCTCGGCCTCTACGGCACCGTCGCCGCCGACAGCGCCGAAGCTCCCTACGTCTTCGTCCACGAGTTCGCCCACCACTTCGCCGGGCTCGCCGACGAGTACTACACCTCTCCCGTGGCCTACGCTCCCACGACCGTCAAGACCGAGCCCTGGGAGCCGAACGTGACCGCTCTACTGGATCCGCGGGCGCTCAAATGGAAGGACCTCGTCGACGCGGAAACACCGCTTCCGACGCCGTGGCAGAAGGAGGAGTTCGAGAAACGCGAACGCGAGTTTCAGGAGCGCCGGGCCCGCATCCGGGCCGAAGGCCGCCCAGAAGCCGAGATGGAGGCGCTCTTCCGCGAGGTCCGAGACTTCGAGGTGCGCCTGTTCGAGGTCGAGAAGTACCTGGGGAAGGTCGGAGCCTTCGAAGGCGCGATGTACGAGGCGAAAGGGTACTACCGGCCCGAGGTCGACTGCATCATGTTCACGAGAAGCCAGGCGTTCTGCACCGTCTGCCGGAGGGCGATCGAGAGAGTGATCGATTTCTACGCGGAATGAACGCGGAGCTCGTCGAGAGTCTGGGGAATCCCGCGTTCGTACGGCGTCGTCTCCAGCGCTCCCAGAAGGGCTCGGAGCTTCGAGGTGTCGAAGGACAACGGCGTCACGTAGTGAGGAACCATCGGAAGGAAGCTCCGGAGCTCGGCATTGAAAAGGCCGGCGAGCCGAAGAAGCCAGGGGGCGGCGGCGCGGAGCTTCACGGCGCGGCGGAGGTGCTCGCTCGCGATCGCCGCGAGGCGTCGGCCGGTCAGAGGACCGGCACCGGGGAAGAGGTAACGCTCGCCGTACGCCTCCTCGCGATGAGCGAGGTCGACTACCGTCTTCATCGCGTCGGGCACGAAGCTGTGCTCGCGCGGGACGTCGGCGGCGCCGATCCAGCTCATCGGTTTTCCGCGAACCGCGTCCCGCAGAGCGTTCTGGAGAACGCTGGTGTGGACGTTCGGGCCGTAGAAATCCGGAAGGTTCACGATCCCGGCGCCTTCGCGCTGAAGCGCGTCTTCGGCCGCCCTTCGGTATCGTACCCAGGGAGGACCGCCTTCTCGCGGGTGGCTCTCGTCGAGGGGAAGCCGGACGATGGGAAGGTACGCCCAGTAGCTCGAGACCTGCACGCACCGCGCGCCCGTCGTTCTCAGCGCCGCCGCAACGTTCTCCGCCACCTTCGGGTGTCGATCCATGAGCTCGCTCGGAAGTCCGATGCAGTCGAAGACCAGGTCGCAGCCCTCGATCGCGCGCCCGGCGCCGCCCTCGTCGAGAACGTCCACGGCGATGCGCTCGAGGTCGCCTTCGGGAAACGTCTTCTCGAGGTTCCTGGAGGAGCGCGAGACCACGCGGATTGCCGGCACGCGGCCGCGGAGCCGGGAGGTGAGACGAATCCCCGTTGGCCCGGTGGCGCCGAGCACTACCGCCCTCTGGAAGGAGATCATTCTCGAAACCGCACGACCCCCGCACGGGCGAGGAGCTCGAGGTACTCGTTCACCGCCTCGATCGAGACCGGATCCAGCTCGGCCGAGACCGCGTCGCGGATCTCGGCGAGGGTACGGCGGCCGTCGGTGAAGTTCAGCACTTCGAATTGTGCGAGCTCGTCGAGGGAAACGGACGGCACGTCGGGCCCCAGCGTCGCGGCCAGCTGGTCGTAGTAATAGAGGTTGGTCGGTCCCTGGACCTCATCGCTCCTCATCGGGACTCTTGCGCCCAACGCCGTGGCGCCGGGCTCGAGCGCAGCGTCGTCGCGAGGAGACGTCGTGAGCGCTTCATAGCTCCCTCGTAGGGCGAGCTCGCTTCCCCGCTGCGTGACCTCGAGGCTCTCGATCCAGGGCGTGAGGCTCACCGCGGCGCCGGTGAAATTCACGATCGACTCGAGAGCGTCCTTTTCCCGCTGAACCGCGTGGCGGATCCGGTTCCTCGCCTCCCGATAGGCTTCGTGGACCGCCTCGCCTTCGGCGGCTGCCATATCGGCGAGTGCGCGGGCTCGATCCGCTCCGAGACGCATGGCACCCCGGCCCGCGGTCTCCGCGAGAAGCACCGGCGCTTCCGTCGGGCCGACACTCGCCAGCGTGTAGCCGATGGCGGCTCCGAGGAACGCGACCCGCTGGAGCTTGGTGGCATCGAGGTTCTCGGGGACGTCCTTGTTGGTGTGGATGTACACGTCGGGCCAATCGTGGAAGTACAGCATGGGGATTCCGAAGGCGCTGTCCCCGAAGACCTGATGATCGCTTCCGAGATCGAGCCCCTGCATCTCGGCGACGAAATCCTCCTTCGTGCCCTCGGGGGAGAGGATGGCGTCGCTGAAATCGCCTCGTGAGGTCGCCCGCCGGCTTCCGTCCTTCACGTAATCGAAGAAGACCTCGCCCACGTCCCCGATGAACGTCGGGATCGAAGCGGGCGGCCGCGACACGAAGAACACGGATTTGGTCGCCGCCGGGGCCCCTCCCACCATGTCCATGTGGATTCCGGCTCTCATGCGGGAGGCGATCTCGGGACGGCGCACCAGGTAGGCGAAGCTTCCGGAGATCTCGGGAGGCCAAACGAAGCGGATGGTGCGCCTCGGGGGCGGGAGCGCTCCGCTCTTAATCAGGAGCGAGAGTGTCCGGGCGGCTTCGAGGATCGCCGCGGCTCCGCTCGCGTTGTCGTTCGCGCCCGGGCTCTGGTGATCGAGGTGGCAGGTGAAGACGATCTCCTCGCCCGCCAGATCGGTTCCCGGGATCAGGCCGGTCGTGACCTCGAAGTAGTCGGGAACGAGACGGGCCTTCACTTCCGCACGCAGCCGGACGACTTCGCCCGACGCGAGCCTCGCCTGGAGCGCGCGCGCCTGACGTGGGCTCGTCATGAACGCGAACCTGTTCTGGGTGTTGGCGGGGTCGAGATGCCCCCAGCGGACGACGTCGGGATCGTCCCCGGACCAGCCCGTGCGCTGATTGGGGAAGTAGCTCAGGATCCCGGCGGCCCCCCGCTCTTCGACCGCGAGGCGGTGCACCGTCGGAAGCGGGCCACCCGCGAGCACGACCTTTCCGCGCACGTCCTTGTCGCGATAGTCGTTCTGCGACGCGCCCGAGCCGACGTCGATCAGATCCGCGGTCACCTCCGCGTCCTGGCTGTAGTCCGCGAGCGCGACCTTCATCTCGCCGTAGTCCCCGAGCCTTTCGCGACCGGGAGTGACCTCCCAGAGGCTCCCTGCCTCGGCCCTCCAGCCGTAGTACGCGCGGAAGTGGCGGTAGAGAGTCTCTCCGTCGGCGGGGAGCTTCTCGATCTCCACGTTTCTCAGCCCGTACGTGGTCGCGCGCTCTTTCATGAGCTCCGCGGCGCGGCGGTAGCCTTCGGATGCCTGTACGCGGTGCATTTGCGCGAGCTCTCTCACCGTGGCCTTCGCGGCGGCGCCGGAGACTTCGTCGCGAATGGCCTCCAGAGTCGCGTCGGAGATCAGCGTGACCTTACGCTGGGCCATCGCCGGCGGAGGAAGCACGAGAAGGAGGAGAAACAGGCGTTTCATGAGTGCTATCCTATCGGAGATGGCGAAGACGCCGCACGTCTCCGAGGCGGAGCGCGATCGCCGCATCCGCCGCTGGATCCGCAAGGGCGAGTCGAGGCTCGTCGCGCGCCATCCGGCGCTCGGCCACCGCGACCTGTTCGGCGCGCTCTTCTTTGTCACCTCCATCGCCGGCATGGTCGGCCTTGGCTGGCTCTATGCGATAGGAGCGGCACCGGGGGCCGTCGTCGTCCTCGGGAGCGCCTTCTTCGCCTCGATCCTCCACGAGATCGAGCACGACTTGATCCACTTCCTCTACTTCCGGACCCGCCCTCTGGCCCACAATCTGATGATGCTCGGGGTCTGGGTCTTTCGTGGAAACGTGGTCCATGGATGGTACCGGAGGAGGATCCACCTGCACCATCACCGGGCTTCGGGAAGCTCGACGGACGTCGAAGAGCGGCTCCTCGGTCTCGGTCAGCCGCTTGGACCGCGGCGACTACTGGGGATGGTCGACGGCGCCATGGCGTATCTTCTCAACGCCCGGAGACTTCAACGGGAGATCCCCGGTTTCCGCAGGAGCTCGCTCGCGGTCGCGGCCCTCCCCGTGTATCCGATCTTCGCCGCCGTCCTCGTGAGCTATCTCGGGGGACGCGCCCTCGGAATCCCCGTGCCGCGCGCGATCGAGGTGCTCGCCGTCTCCTGGGTCTTCCCCAACTATCTCCGGCAGGCGGCGCTTCAGATCGTCGCCTCGAACGTCCACTACTACGAGGACGTGAGGAGTCTTCGCGAGGAAACCCAGGTGTTACGGCCCCTGTTCCTCTGGCCGCTCCAGGTCTTCTGCTTCAACTTCGGCACCACCCACAGCTTCCACCACTATGTCGTGGATCAGCCGTTCTACGTGAGGCAGCTCATCGCCCCCTGGGTGCTCCCATCGCTCGCGAAGTACGGCCAGAGGTTCAACGATCTCGGCACGTTTCGGCGCGCGAATCGCTTCCGATTGGCGTGATCCCCGGGAGCAGGCGTCAGCTCCGGCGCCGCAGGCCGCGTCCGAGGGTTCCGATGAGCCCTACCCCCAAAAGGAGGAGGGTTCCCGGCTCCGGAATCGACCCGGCCCCAGTCAGAAGGATCTCGTAGGCCACGGGCAGATCGAGCCGTCCGGTGACGTTGAGATCCCAAAACAGAACGGGATCCAGTCCTCCTGCGGTGAAGTCGGGCCCGGCCACGGTCAGCAGGTCTTCGAATATTCTCCCGGACGCGCTGTACGGCTCATTGTCCCACCAGCCGATCGCGAGGTAATAGAGGCCGGCGCTCACCGGACCCAGCGGATGGCCTGCCGGCAGCAGAGACTGGCTCCCGAGGCCATCGCCTTCATCGTTCATGTAGATTCCCCGTCCGTCCAGCCCGAAGAGAAACAACTGGGGGTCGTCCACGTTGAAGCCCGGGGACCCCACGGTCCTGGCGGAGAAGGCCAGGGGATCGACGATGTGGATCTGGAACATATCGACGTCAAAGAGGTTGTTGAATGGATCCGCGGGATCTTCCAGGCTGCCAAAGATACTGGTCAGCGGATCGGCGATACCGCTGACGATCTGTGCCGTACCGGGCAGCGACCCGGCCTCCCCGATCTCGAACCAGGGCGTCGCCATGGACGCGCCCGCGAAAGCCAGTGTGAAGCACAAAACCAGGAGCCAAAGCATCGTCTTTTTCATTCGAATCCCCCCGTCGTCCAATGATGCGAAAATGAGGCTCTCACCGCTCGACCTCCTCGACCTTACTCAATGACGGTGATGGCATCCGCCTCGCGCCCCGTCCTGCCGTCCCGATACATCAGCAGTAAACCGATCTGCGAGGGGGAAGCGGTCGCGCCGCCCGGCACCGAGTTGATCGTCAGGATGCTGGAACCTCCCGCGGGAACGGAGCTCGGCGCCACCGAGCCCGTGAACCGCGGGGTGTTGGGCGTGTAGAGCATGTTGGGGATCGCGTCGGTCAATCCCCCGGTGTAGTAATTGTCGAACGCGTACACGCTGAATCGGAACTGAGCGCCGGCGCTGACTCCGATGTCGGAGAGCAGCACCGTGAAGATGGCGTTGGCCGAATTCAGATCCGCATCGGTGAAGAAACGGATGGTCTGGGCGTTGGTGGCGAGATTGACCACCGCCGTGACGTTCTGACCGGTCGCGCCGAAACCGCCGTTCTCGGCATTGAAGATGACGAAGTCGTTGGTGCCGTCATTGTTGCTGTCGACATAAATATCGAACTCGGCGGGGTAGTTGGGATGCGCGCGCTCGCCGAAGGTGTTCACCGCGAACTGAGCGCCGTCACCGGAGCCGAAGATGTTCACCTGACGCACGCCAACCGACTTGAGGTCCACGATGGCGAAGTTGTCGCCCGGCTTGGGAAGAGTCGCCGAGGGGAGTTTCGGGCTGGTGCCGGTGAGCGAGAAGACGTCGACGCGTCCGGCGACTGCGCCTGCCGTGTTGGCGAGCGTCAGGTTGCCGGTGCCGCCGCTGAGAACCACGCTCGTGGCGGACGGTGTCACCGCCGCGGATTTGTGCGGAAGAATATGCCAGGGGAGCCGGACGGTATCCATGGAATCTGAAATCGTCAGATAGCCGTCGAACTCCACGTTCCGCAGTAAAGCTCCATTCCCGCCACTCGAGCCGCCGTTCAGGTTCCAGGTAGGGAGCATCGAAGCGTTCAATGTAAGTTTCGCGACGAAAGTGGCGCTGCCGTTTCCTGGAACCGTGACGTTGGGCGGCGTGCTGAGGGTCACGGCACCGCTGGCGGCGTCCGACGCGTAGCGGAAGGCGTTTCCGATCGAGAACGACCGCTCCGTGCTGTCGTAGTTACGCACCAGGACCTTGCGCTGATACGTGTTGATGCCGATGCTTCGATAATGGCCGAACGAGAGGCCGACGCTCGGCGGATCCTGCGCATCCCAGGCCGCGGCATTGGCCAGCCGCGCCCGGTTCACCCGAAGCTCGCCCCCCCCGATGCGGGTGATTTCAGCGAGCACGCCGGGCTGCGTCGCGGGATTGATCAAAACGTTCGTCTCGGCGTTGTTCATGAGTCGCGCCTTGACCTCGGTGGGCGTAATTAGCGGGAAGGCCTCCATCAGGAGTGCCGCCGCGCCGCTGACCATGGGGGCGGCCCCGGAGGTGCCGCTGAATGCCGTTTCACCGCTCCCGGTCCCGACTTCTGCCGAGACCGAACCCCCCGGCGCCCCGATGTCCGGCTTGATGGCGTTGTAGCTGTACCCCGGTCCGCGCGCGGAAGACCCCACCATGCTCATCGCCATCGGCAGGGCATTGGCGGGCGAAACCGAAACGTTCACGGGCGCGGCGATGTTGGCTTTGATGAGATTGGAGGTGGACTGGGTGATGACCAGGGTGGGGACAAAGGTGTCCCCGCCGCCGAAGGCGAAGCTGACAGCGTCACCGGCGGCCACCAGTCCGATGAGCACGCCGATGGCGCCCGCCTTGGCTGCCCGGTCGGTCTTCAGGCTCACGCTGCACACACCCCGGTCGATGAGCGCCACTTTGCCCGCCGGGTTGTCGAGGTACGGGTCGTCTCCCGGCTGGCCGGCAACGCTGCCTGCCGGGCAGCCTCGTCCGACGAAGGCCACGGCGCCCGTGAAACCGGCCCCGATCGGGGCCCAGTCGACCGTTGCGGTGTTCGGATAGTTGCCCGCAATCCCCGCGGGCGAGTTGATCTGGAGCGGAAAGGTGAGCGCGCTCGGAACCTGGGTCTGAGCCACGCTGATGGCGGCGGGCGTCGACGACGGCGAGGACACGATATAGGGCCGGTCGGCCGCATTTCCCGCGGCAGCCACCACCACTACACCGAAGTACGTGACGATCGTGACCGCCTGGCTGAGATCGTCTTCGCGCTGTCCGTAGTTGGAGCCGAGCGAGAGGTTCACGACGTCCGCGGCGTCCGAGAGGTCGCCGTTTCCGTCCGGATCGAGCGCGAAATCCAATCCCAGCAACAACGCGATGCCATTGCAGGAGGTGGAAACCGCGCTACAAGTCTTGACGGCCAGCAGGAAAGCTCCGGGTGCCACCCCCTTGTGCGTGCCGTCGGCGCTCAGCCCGGCGATGATGTCGGCCACGTGCGTGCCGTGTCCTTCGAAATCGATCGGGTCGGGATCCGGTGCGCGCGGGCCGTTGGGCCAGGCTTCGCCGACGAAGTCGTACCCTTCGACCACTTTCGCCGTGGGAAACAGGCCGTCGCGGGTCGTGTTCTGGGGGGCGCCCGGAGCCGCACCGTAGGCGGCGATGTATGCCGCCGTCGTTCCGGGTCCGCCCAGATTGCGGTGCGTGTAATCGACGCCGGAATCCAGGACCGCGACCTTGACGCCCGCTCCCGTGAAGCCCGCCGCCTGCACGGCCGCCGCGCCAACGTAGGGCACGGTCTCACTCAGAGACATCTCGTAGTCGACGACCGGACGAACCGCCGACACGCTCGGAAGGCTCTTCAGCTCGCCGACTCGAGACTCTTCGATCGCGATCATCACGGCGTTGTGAGCCTTGCTGACGCGTCCGAGCTCGCGCCCGCCAAGCCCGACTATCTGGAGCATGAGCTCGTTCTGTTTCTCGTTCAGCTGGCTCAGATAGGCCCGCTGCTGGTCGGGCGTTAGACGCCCGCCCGAGCGCTTGCTGTTGGGGCCGTTCGCGGCGGCCAGCGGCGCGTCCTTCAGGCGAACCACGAGCTGGACTTCGTCTGCCACGGATGCGGAAACTGCGATGGCGAGGGCTAACACGGTCAGCAGAAAGAGTCGGTTCATCACAGCACACTCCGGGTTCGCTCTTGGATGCCACGCCGCGATGGAGCGGCGGGAAGCACGGAACCGAGCCCCGTTCCGGGAATCCCTAGACTGCGTTGCATGGAGGAGCAAGGGCGCCGATGACGTAGACCCGATCGGAACTGACGAGGCCTGACGCCACCATCTTTAGGACTATCGATGCCACTCTCGGACCCTCCTGAGCCATTCATGTCGCTCGCGTGGGTCGGGTATCCTGATGTAGGAGCAATGGATGTGCCAAGCGCCCTCCGAAGTTTCTCTGGCCGAACGACGACTGCAAGCCGCACAAATCATTACTCGAGTCCACTCGTACCGCCGCCTTCGAGCGCCTTCGTCGTTTTCGACCGTCAAATCCGGCGACAGCGCCCGACGTGAACGAGAGGGCTGAATCGAACAAGGCTAACGGGTTCAATGGGCTGCAGGCCGATCTCCAGTCTTGTAAAGGTTTCCGTCATCATCGGTTTGCACGGACAGGCGAAACGGCCCATGAGCGAGGTCGGTGGGCTTGACAGCTCCTGGAAGGAACGGCTAAGGTTGCATTCCCAACCGCTCTCGTTCTTCCAAAGGCAACCTCCCTCGATGCGCGCGCCGGTGCTGCTCCACTTCGCCCGGAATGAGGGATCCGGGTGCTGGTCAGTCGGGTGAGTTCCATGGCGGATGGATCGTTCGATCGAAACGAGTCGCGCAACACTCCCCGGTTCGTTCCCAAGGAGAACCTGTCTATCCTTCTCGCAAGCGACAAGGCGTCGCTGATTCATGGAGAGTTGGAAGACCTCTCGGAAGTGGGTGCTCGCGTGCTGACGCACGCGGTCCTGGACCGGGGGGAAGCAGTCACCGTCGACGTGCGGAGTGGATACTCCTACTTGTTTCGTGCCGAAGCCAGAATCGTCTGGCGCGCCGAGCTCGACACGCGCCGCGACTCCCGGGTTTCCGTGCATGGAATCTTCTTCACCGAGCTCTCCCCGTTCTCGCGAAAGCTGATCCGGCGCCTTCTGGGGCTCGTTCCGGTCGAAGAAGGATCCCCGCACACCGGGGACGCCAGCGCGGACTCCGACGGGGACCTGGAGGCCCTTTTCCCCCAATCCCCTCCGAACGAGGATGCCTTCGATCTGCTCACCGATCCCGTTCTCGAGGAAGCGCTTTTCGCCGATGCCGCCGAACCGAAGCGGCAGCCCGAGCTTTCCGGAAGTCTCGGCTACTTCAACAACACCGACGTTCTACAAATGCTGGAGGCGGCTCGCGCCACCGGAGTCCTCTACGTGGCGGGCGCGCACGCGGGGCAGATCCATCTCCGGGAGGGTCGGATTTGCGGCTGCTTCTCGCGGGGCCTCGATGAGTACGAAGCGATGTTTCGTCTGATCGTCGCGGACCGAGGCACATTTCGCTTCATTCCCTCGGGAGTGCGCTCCAACCTTCCGACGAGCCGGACCACGACGCAGCTCCTCCTGGAGGCACACCTTCGTCTCGATCAGGAGCGTTGAGCGCCGTCAGCGCTTCGCCACGTAGAGCGTCTGGATCGCCCGCCCCACGGCACCCCGGCGATCGTGTAGGACGGTCTCGGTGAGACCCGCGCCCGAGGGGTCGAGGAGGGTCCTCGAGTCCATTCCGATCCACTCTCCCTCGGGAACGCGGAAGAGAAAGACGTTCAGATCGGTATTGACGAACAGGTACTCGCGCGGATCGAGAGCACAGCTCACACCGTTCGCCGAGTCGGCGGCGACGAGAACGCGGACGAGTGGGGAGGGGTCTTCCCCCGGCAGCAGCGGCACCTTCATCTTCAGCCATGCGGTCGCCGGTCCCGCCTCGCGGAAGCTTCCGCGAAGGAATCGCCAGTCCATGTGCGTGTGATAGCCGACCTCGGCGACTCCCGGAAAGAACGGCTCCCAACGGCCCGTCTCGGGTCCCGGGAGCGGCTCACCGGCCACTCCGTCGAGCCCGTCCAAGCCGAGAGCCGCGGTTCGAAGGCGCCAGGCGCGCGCTTTCAAGACCGCGTCGCCGCCCGAGGTCATGACCGCCTCGAGAAGCTCGATGCGCTTTCCCGGCCGGACGACTTCGACGTCGACCTCGAGCTCGGTGATGGGGACCGGACGGAGGATGTCGACCGTCACTCTCACGATGCGGGCGTCGTCCCGAGGTTGGAATCGCTCGAGAGCGCGGCCGAGCAGGCCCGACGGCGGGCCGGCGTGCTGGTGCGCGTGGTCCCAGGGACCGCGCGTCGCCTCGGTCGCGGCCCAGGCCGACCCGCTGGGGACGAAGAACGATTCAGACACGTGTGCTATCCTCCGAACCGAATGCTCAGTATAGCCGCGCTTTCGTTCTTCCTGAGCGCTCGAGAGTCGCCTCGCGAGATCATCGATCGCGTCGATCGCCTGCTGCGCGGCGAGTCCAGCCATGGCGTCGCCGTCATGGAGGTCGTGACCGAGAACTGGGAGCGAAGCCTCACGATGGAGATGTGGTCTCTCGGGACCGAGGATTCCCTCGTCCGGATTCTCGCTCCTCCCAAGGAAGCCGGAACCGCGACGCTGAAGGCCGGCGACGACATCTGGAACTACCTCCCCAAAGTCGATCGCACCATCAAGATCCCCGCCTCGATGATGATGGGATCGTGGATGGGGTCGCACTTCACCAATGACGACCTGGTGAAGGACAGCCGTCTCGTCGAGGACTACGACATCGAGATCGCCTTCGAGGGAGACCGCGACGGCGTCGAGGTGTGGGAGCTGGCGCTCACGCCCCGGCCCGAGGCGGCGGTGGTCTGGGGCCGCATCGAGTACCAGGTGCGAAAGACAGATCTCATGCCGGTCTGGGCCCGCTATTCCGATGAAGACGGAAAGCCCGCGCGCACCCTCACTTTCGGCGATTTCAAGAGGATGGGAGGCCGGCTGGTGCCGACGGCCATGGATATGCGGCCGGAGGACAAGCCGGGCGAGCGCACGACGGTGCGCTACCAGAAGCTCGAGTTCGGGGTTCCGATCGACGATTCTTTCTTTTCTCTCCAGAACCTGAAGGCCCGGAAGTAGGGCAAAAATGGGCGGTCCCTGGATGAAGCTCGGGTGGCGCAACCTGGGCCGCAACAAGAGACGCACGATCATCACCGCCCTCGGGCTCGGCTGCGGCTATTTCGCCGTGGTGTTCATGGTGGGGTGGGCCGAGGGTCTCAAGGCGGAGATGGTCGAGAACGGCACCGGTCTCCTCACCGGCCAGATCCAGATTCATTCCGAAGAGTACCGCCCCGAACGAAGCCTCTACGACACCATCGGGGGCGCCGAGGGCGCGGACGTCGAGGCTCTCCTCGCCGCGGTGGTCGCCGATCCAGCGGTCGCCGCCGCCGCTCCGCGGGTGTACGCCGGCGGCCTGATCAGCTCCGGCGCGTCCACTTCGGCGGGAATGCTCCTCGGAATCGACCCCGAACGCGAGCCCCGGGTGAGCCGCATCCTGACGGGCCTCATCGCGGGAAGAATCCCGAATCCCGGCGCGAACGAGCTCCTCCTCGGCGCCGAGATGGCGCGCCAGCTCGAAGTCGCGCCCGGCGCTGAAGTCGTGGTGGTGGCGCCCGCCGCCGACGGCTCCATGGGTAACGACCTCTTCGTCGTCTCCGGAGTCTTCCGCAGCGGGCTTTCGGAGGTCGACGCTTCCCACGCGATTCTCCCTCTCGATTCGCTGCAGAGGCTGCTTGCCCTCGTGCCTTCGCGCGTCCACGAGATCGCCATCGCGACGGCCGATCCATGGCTCGCCTCCGAGGCCGCGACTCGACTCGAGCGGGCGCTTTCCTCCTCGAATCTGGCGTTGGAAGTCGAGCCCTGGACCCGGCTCCAGCCGGAGATGCTCGACTACATCACCCTTCTCGACTCCTGGTACTGGATCATCCTGGTGATCGTCTTCTCCATCGCGCTCTTCGGCGTCGCCAATACCATGCTCATGGCGACCTTCGAGCGCCGGCGGGAGTTCGCGGTGATGCTCGCGCTCGGGACGACACCGGTTCAGGTGGTGTCGACGGTAGTCTGGGAGGCCCTGGCGCTCGGCGTTCTCAGTCTCCTCGCGGGAGCTCTTCTGACCTTTCCTCTCATGCTCTGGTGGAGCCAGGCGCCTCCGGACATGAGCTTTCTCTACGGTGACATCACCATGTTCGGCGCCCTCATGAGGCCGGTCTTGCGGGTCGAGATCGAGCCCGCGCAGTCCCTGTGGTCGGCTCTGGCGCTCCTCCTCACCGCGCTCGTCGCCGCCATCTATCCCGCGGCTCACGCCGCCCGCATTCCGCCGGCGGATACCCTCTCCGGTCTATGACCCGAAGACTCGGAGTTCTCGTCGACCTCGCTTGCCGGAACCTGAGGCGTTACCTGCGGCGCACGATCCTCACCGCGCTCGCTCTCGTCGTGGGCGGGACGCTCCTGACGATCACTTTCTCCCTGGGCGACGGTACCCACGAAGCCTGGATCGAATCCGGGGTACGCATGGGGAGCGGCCACGTTTCGAATCCAGCGGCCGGGGTTCCAGACGAGCCGGAAGATCGAGGACCGCCTTTCTCGTGAGGCACGGGCGAAGGCCGAGGCCGCTCTCGAAGCTCCTGAGGTCCGAGGCTACGTTACCACTGTTTCCCCCCAACTCGCGGTGAGCGGTCTCGCGAGCTCGCCTACCGGGGCGAGGCCGGTCCAGATCGTGGGAGTGGAATCCGAGGCGGAGGCGAGATTCGGAATCCTGGACGAGAAGACCGCCGAGGGGCGCTACCTCGCGCCCGACGACCGTCTCGCGGCCTACGTGGGGGCCGGTCTTGCGGAGGCCCTGGTCCTGCGCCTGGGCTCGCGCATGGTCTTGACGGCCCAGGACGCCTCGGGAGAGATCGCGGGACAACTGGTTCGCGTCGTCGGCGTCTTTCGCACCGGAGTCCCCGAGATCGACCAATCTCTGGTCCACGTCCCGCTCGCGACCGCGGGCGCCTGGCTCGGCACTGGGGGAGACGTAACTCAGATCGCGGTACTGGTGAAGGAAAGTTACCACGTCGATCCGTTGCGACGCGCGCTGGAGAGAACGCTGGCCGAGCCCATCGGAAGGGGAGAGCTCACCGTCGTTCCCTGGCGGGAGGCCATGCCGGTGCTCGACGCCGCGGTCAAGATCGACGACTTCGGGAACTATCTGATGCAGGGAATCCTCTTCACCATCATCGCCATCGGAATCGTGAACACCGTGCTCATGTCCGTCCTCTACCGGCACCGTGAGTTCGGGGTTCTCCAGGCGCTGGGGCTGACGCCGGCGCAGACGGGCACGCTCGTCCTGATCGAGGGATTGGTGCTCACGGCTTTCAGCGGGATCGCGGGAATCGCCCTGGGGCTCTTCATCACCTGGTACTTCTGGAGGGACGGCCTCGATTTCTCCTCGATGGTGAACGAAGAGTGGAGCTTCTCGGGAATTGCCATGGAGCCGATCGTCATCCCGTTGTTCCGCTTCGCTCGCGTGGTGCAGGCCCTCTTGTTTCTGCTGGTGGTGGGCGCCCTTTCCTCGCTCTATCCCGCTTACCGGGCGACACAGATCGACGTCGCCGAGGCGATGAAGTTCGAAAGATGACCGAAGCGAGCGAGGCCGCGGTCAGAACCGAGGATCTGTGGAAGATCTTCGAGCACGAGGCGGAGGAGGTCCGCGCCGTCGCCGGCGTCGACCTCACCATCGAGCGCGCGGAGTTCACCGCGCTCGCGGGCCCTTCGGGCTCGGGAAAGACGACGCTCCTGAACATCATCGGTGGGCTCACCCGCCCGAGCCGCGGCCGCGTCTGGGTCGCGGGACGCGACATCACCGTGATGTCGAGCCGCGAGCTCGCGGAGCTCCGGCTCCAGCAGGTGGGGTTCGTCTTCCAGGCCTACAACCTTCTCCCCGTCCTGACGGCGCTCGAGAACGCCGAGTTTCCCCTGGTGCTTCGCGGGATTGCGGAGGGTGAGCGCACGAAGAGAGTTCGAGAGCTCTTCGAGCGCACCGGGCTCGCGGGGCTCGAGGATCGCCGTCCGGGAAAGCTTTCCGGAGGGCAACAGCAGAGAGTCGCGGTCATCCGCGCCGTCGTCGGCCGGCCCGCCCTGGTCCTCGCCGACGAGCCCACGGCGAACCTCGACTCGGCCGCGAGCGAATCGCTGCTCCGGATGATGGAGGAGCTGAACCGCGAGCAGGGAACTACCTTCGTTTTCGCCACCCACGATCCGCGGGTGATGCATCATTCGAGGCGGCTGGTGCGCCTGGTGGACGGCCGGATCGCGTCGGACGAAAAGCGTTGATGCGGTGGGCGACGCTCCTCTGGCTCGTCGCCGGCGTCGCGCAGGCGCAGGAGCCTCGGCGGTTCACGGGTTATTACCAGAACGTGCCTCTGTGGAGCGGCTCGAACGCGCTCGTCCCCGGCGGGGTCAGCGATTTCAATCGATTCCGGATCTCGACCGAGCCTTCGATCGGCGACTTTTCGTTCGAGCTGGCCTACGAGCAGGTCCTGACCCTTCGGGAGAACCAGGGCCGCGGACTCTTCGTCGGCGCAGTTCCGAGCGGCGGGGAGTGGCTCGAGCTCCAGTGGACGATCGAGGACAGCGAGAACGTCCTCTGGCAGCACCGCTTCGATCGTCTGAAGATCGCATGGGCGCCCACGACTTCGTTTCGCATCGATGCCGGCCGCCAGGCGGTGTCCTGGGCGACGACGCTCTTCCTCACGCCGTCGGACCCGTTCTCGCCGTTCAACCCCGCCGATCCGTTCCGCGAGTTCCGGGCAGGCGTCGATGCCGTCCGCATGCGGGTCTACCCCGGACCGCTCACCGAATTCGACGTCGTCGTCCGGCCCACGAAGACCGCCGTCGGAGAGGAGCTGACGGCGCTCGGGCGGGGACTGACGGCCGTTCGAGGTTGGGAGCTCTCGGGGTGGGCGGGAGTTCTCTACGACGAGGCCGCGGGGGCCTTCGGCGCGTCGGGCTCCCTCGGACCGTGGGCTCTGCGAGGGGAGGGAACCCTCCGTGACCAGGACGAGGATCTTGTCTTTCGCGGGAGCATCGGCCTCGACCGCCGTTTCACGGTACGGGGGAGGGATCTGCTCCTCGTCCTCGAGTACCAGAGGGACGGCTTCGGTGCCGTCAACGAGGAAGACTACGCGAGGGTCCTGGACTCGGACCCCTTTCTCCGCGGAGAGCTCCAGGTGCTCGGACGAGACGAGGCGGCCATCCAGACCTCGTACCAGATTCATCCCTTGTGGAGCCTCGGGGGCCTCCTGCTCTGGAACCTCGGAGACGCGAGCGCACTCGTCTCACCGAGCTTCGCCTACTCCGCCTCGGACTCCGCCGCGGTGAGCGGGGGTTTTTTCTTCGGGCTCGGACCGGGCGAAATCGAGCCGGGCGTCTTACTTCCCTCGGAATACGGGCTCGTTCCCACGACCGCCTACCTCTCGGTGAGCTTTTTCTTCTGAAGCGAGGTAGAGTTCGACAAGAGCAGGGGTCCTCGCGTCGAGCTCGATGCGACGTCCCGTGGATAGCCGGGCGACTTGGTGCGATCACCACGAATTCTGATTCAGGGCGCGGGAGCGATCGGGGGGGTGGTCTCGGCGCGCCTCATCGAGGCGTCGTACGACCCGACGATCGTCACCGGAAACCAGGAGATCGCGGATGCGGTCCGCGCGCGGGGAGTGGTCCTTCGGACCCCCGAAAGCACGAAAGCCTGGCCCGCCCGAGCCGTCTGCTCGTTGGAAGACCTCCCCTCGAGCGAACGATTCGACATCGCGCTCCTGCTGATGAAGGCGACCGGCGTCCTCGAAGCCGGTCGTAGAACCCTGCCGCTCCTTTCCGGCGACGGCTACGTCGTTCCCTTCCAGAACGGCGTCGTCCACCCGCAGCTCGTCGAGGCGCTCACGGAGGAGCGGGTCGTCGGCGGCCTCCTGAACTGGGGCGCCACCATGTGCGAGCCGGGTGTATACGAGCAGACGGTATTCGGCTCCACACTGATCGGAGAAATCGACGGCCGCTCGTCCGCCCGTTTGCGCGAGCTCGAAACCATCGTCGGCAGTTTCAGCCGACCCGTGGTGACTTCGAACTTCACCGGTGCCGTGTGGTCGAAGCTCGCGCTCAGCTGCTCGATAACCACCCTCGGCGGTCTCACCGGCCTACTGTTGCCGGAAATCCTGGGCGATTTCGGAGGCCGCGCCGTATTTCTCGCCGTTTACCGGGAGGTGATCGAGACGGCCGAGCGTCACCAGATTCGTCTCGCGAGGCTGGCCCTGGATCCACAGGCCGTATATTTGCCGCGGGATAGCGACGCGGGCCGGCGGGAAGAGGTGGACCGCGGCCTCTCGGAGCTGGAACGCTTCTACGGCCGCTCCAAACCGTCCATCCTCCAGAGTCTGGAGCGGAGGCGGCCGACGGAAGTCGATTTCATCAACGGCTACGTCGCCAGGGCGGCGGCGGAGGTCGATCTCGAGGCGCCGCTCAACGGGAAGCTGACCTCGATGATCCACGAGATAGAGCGCGGCGCCCGCGACATCGGGCCCGGAAATCTGGAAGAGTTGGCCGCGCTCGCGAGCTGAGCCGATTGCGGCGCCCCCGAGTCGCTGACAAGATCTCTGATTCAACGAACAGAGGAATCGAGGAATTCCAATGAGCTTCATCCAGACCATTCCCTTGGCCGAAGCCACGGGCGAAGTCCGGCGCCTGTACGAGCAGAATCAGTCCCGTTACGGATACGTGCCGAACTTCGCCAAGACCTTCAGCCTCAGGCCTCACGTCATGGATGCCTGGGCGCAGCTCCAGAAGTGCATCCGCTCGACGATGAGCGCGAGGCGCTACGAGCTCGTGACCCTCTCCGCGTCCCGCGCGTTGAGATGCTCCTATTGCGCGCTCGCCCATGGCCAGGTGCTCGAACGCCAGTTTTTCTCGACCGAGGAGCTGACCCGAATCGCCCTCGAAGCCGAGTCCCCGACTCTCGATCCCGCGGAGACGGCGATCATGGCCTTCGCCGACAAGGTCGTCCGGCAGGCGGACGGCATGACTTCGGAGGACGTCGAGGCCCTGCGAAAGCACGGGCTCGAAGACGGAGAGATCTTCGACGTCGCCGCGGCCGCGGCCGCCCGGTGTTTCTTCAGCAAGATCCTCGACGCCCTCGGAGCCGAGCCCGACCGCGGCTACGAGGCGCTCTCGCCCGAGCTCCGGAGCGCGCTCACCGTGGGACGCCCCATCAGCCAGGAGAGCCCGGAAGGCCTGCTTGACACTTAATACCATCTGGTATTAAATTGCATCCCGTGGACGAACGCGAACGGCTGTCTCGATCGGTAGACCTTTGCCGGGAGCACGGGCTGGCGATGACGGTTCAGAGGCGGGCGATCCTGGAGGAGCTCGTCTCGAGGCGAGATCACCCGTCGGCCGATCAGATCTTCGAAACCGTGGGAGAGCGGCTTCCCGGGCTTTCCCGCACCACGGTCTACCGCGTGCTCGAGGCGTTCGTGCGGGCGGGAGCGGCGCGCAAAGTGCCGCACCCCGACGCCGTGGCGCGGTTCGATCCCATCTTCGAGCGGCACCACCACCTTCTGTGCGAGCGGTGCGGCAGGCTTTTCGACCTCGACGACTCCGAGGTGCGAGGGTTCTCGCCTCCCCGTTCGCTCGGCACCTTCGTCGTCCGCGACTATTCGATCAACTTCACCGGCGTCTGCGCGGGATGCCGGAATTCCAGGAAAGAGAGAAAGAGCCAATGCCGAACCTGAAAGGTACCAAGACCCACGACAACTTGAAGGCCGCTTTCGCCGGGGAGTCCCAGGCCAACCGCCGGTACCTCTACTTCGCCAAGGTGGCGGACGTCGAGGGGTATCCGGAGATCGCCAGCAACTTTCGCGAGACGGCGGAAGGCGAGACGGGCCACGCCCACGGTCACCTCGACTACCTGAAGCAGGTGGGGATCCGGCGACCGATCTTCCCATTGGAGACTCGGCGCTGAATCTCAAGGCCGCCGTCGCCGGCGAGACCCACGAGTACACTGACATGTACCCCGGAATGGCCAAGACCGCCCGCCAGGAGGGTTTCGAGGAAGTCGCCAACTGGTTCGAGACCCTCGCGAAGGCGGAGAAGTCCCACGCGGGGCGATTTCAGAAGCTCCTCGACAGCCTCGACTGAGTCCGGTGCTCGGCCGAGGGCGGGCGTCGCGCCCGCTCCCGGCCGGCTGCGCCCCGTCATGAACATCTCCTACAAGCCGACCGCGGGGCTTTCCTACGATCCGGAGGAGCCGAAGTACTGGGACGAAGGGGCTCTCTCGGGCGAGGTCCAGAGAGTCTTCGAGATCTGTCACGGCTGTCGCATGTGCTTCAAGTACTGCGACAGTTTTCCCGTTCTCTTCGACCTCCTCGACAGGAAGCACGACGGCGACGTTCGGAAGATCGACGCGCGGGAGACGGACCGGATCCTCGGCGCCTGCTTCCAGTGCAAGCTCTGCGAAGTGCAGTGTCCCTACACCCCCAGGGACGGACACGAGTTCCAGCTCGACTTCCCGCGTCTGGTCCATCGCCACCAGGCGGTAAAGCGGCGGAAGGAAAAGCCGACCCTCCGCGATCGGATGCTCTCCCGGCCCGATGAGGCGGGATCCATGGCGCGCCTGAGCTTCGGGCTGGTGAACCTCTTTCATCGATCGCGGCTCTTCCGGTTCCTGATGGAGAAGCTGGTCGGGATCCACCGCGAGAAGCTTCTTCCCGAGTTCGCATCCTCGACGTTCGAGCACTGGGCCGAGCGCGCCGGGCGCATCGCGCGCGGAGGGCCTGGACGGGAGCCTCCGGAAGCGGTGCTGTTCCAGACCTGCTACGTCCAGAACAACGATCCCGCGATCGGCCGCGACACGCTCGAGGTCCTCGATCGCAACCAGGTGCGGAGCGCCTGTGTTCCGGGTCTCGTTTGCTGCGGCATGCCCGCGTGGGAGATCGGCGACCTCGAATCGATGCGGCGCCAGGCGAAGAGGAACCTGGAAATCCTCCTCCCGTTCGTGGAGGCGGGAAGTCGAGTGCTCGCGATCAACCCCACCTGCGCGATGATGATGAGGCGCGAGTACCGAACGCTCCTCGCCTCCGGAGACCGCCATTCCGCGGAGAGGCTTTCGGCCGCGGTCTCGGATCCTTCGGAGTTCCTGTGGTCGATACGGAAGGAAGCGCGCTTCAACACCGACTTCAAGAGCTCGCCCGGCGACGTCGTCGCCTACCACGCTCCCTGCCACCTGAGGGCCCAGGGCGTGGGGTTCAAGGCGCGGGACCTGTTGAAGAAGATCCCCGGAGTGACGCCCCGGATCACCATGGAGTGCTGCGGGCACGACGGCACCCACGCGATGAAGGTCGAGGGCTACGAGTACTCGAAGCGCGTGGGGCGGAAAGCCTTCGACGAGATGAAATCTCACGGCGCCGAGATCTGGGCGACGGATTGCCCCCTCGCTGCCCTCCAGTTCCGGCAGCACGCGAACGCGTCCCCGGTGCATCCGATGACTCTCCTCGCGCGCGCTTACCGCGAGAACGGCTTCGGGGAGGACCCGCGATGAAACTCGTGGAACGTGCGGAGATCCTGGACTTCGTCACCTACGGAGAAGCGCGCGAACGGATCCTCGAAGAGGTCATGAAGCAGAAGAGACCTCGCCGGGTTCATCTGGGCGAGCACCTGACGTTTCTCTTCGAGAACCATGAGACCGTCCGCTTCCAGATCCAGGAAATGGTCCGGGTCGAGCAGATCGCGAAGGAAGCGGAGATCCAGCACGAGATCGAGACCTACAACGAGCTTCTCGGAAGGGAAGGAGAGCTCGGGGCCACGCTTCTCATCGAGATCGACGACCCGGTCGCGCGCGCGGGGCTGCTTCGCGACTGGAAGACTCTGCCGGAGCATCTGTTCGTCGAGCTTCCCGGCGGCGACAAGGTCTACGCGACGTTCGATGCCAGGCAGGTGGGCGAGGACCGCCTCTCCTCGGTCCAGTATCTGAAGTTCGCCACCTCGGGGCGGGTGCCCGTCGTGATCGGAAGCGACCACCCGCTGCTTCGAGCGACGACTCGGCTCGACGAAGTGCAGCGCGCGGCGCTGGCCGTGGACCTCGCCTGACTTTCATTTCTTGAGGAGACGGGTGCCGCAGTTCATGCAGAAGGTATCGGTCCGGCGTCCCTTGGTGCCGCATTCGTGGCAGAAGATTGGCTTCGGACTCCCGGAGGGCTCATCGAGCTCTTCCCGCTTCGGTTTCGGGGAGCGAGCGGCCGTTAGAGCTCGAAGCAGCGCGAAAGCGAGGGCGCCCAGGACCACGCCGCCAGCGCCGATGAGCCACGGAGACGTTCCGGGAGACTCGGCTCGCGCGCGGGAGCCGCGGGAGCCGCGGGAGGGGGAGTCGATGCGACGGGCGGCGCCGAGAGCGCTGCCGTATCCTTCTCGTACCGGACCTCGACCGAGGGTGTCGCCGAAGCGGCCTGGGGGCCGAGCTCGACGAGAGCATAGGTGAGCCCGTCTTCTCCCTCCCATTGCCGAATTGGCGCGGGAGAGACGCGAAACTCCGAAGCCCCCCGAGGGCGCTGAATCTGGAACGACAGTGCGCCCACTTCGACGCCGCCAGGCCAGTCGAACCGGAACGACCGCTCGCCGTCGGCGATCTCGATGTCGCTGTAGAACTCCAGTTGTCCCTCCCGGCTTCCCAGGCGGGTGAGCACCATCGCGCGATCGCCCTCGACGCGGCGCGTGAACTCGGCGACGAGGAGAGACCCCTTGTCGTCGCGCCAGGCGACCGCGTGAGGGTCATCGGCGCCTTGGGGAACGGGTACGGCGACGGGGGCGGACAAGTCGGACCCGGCCTTCAAGCGGAAGCGGTACATCACCAGGGTCGCGGGGCGGTCGTACTCTGGCCAGAGATCGATCTTCATCTCCTCGAGAGCGGTCGCCTCGTTCTGACCTTTCACGGGCACGGACGTCGAGGCGACGCCCAACAAGGCGAATGCGAGGACTCGCCGCGACCAGGACATTGCACCGCCGATTCTAATGGATCGCCCGACTTGAGGTACGATTCGGGCATGAGCGCTTTCGCCTTCGTCGTTCTTCTCGGTCTCGCTTACGACGTCCCCAAGGACTGGAGGGCCGTCGAAACGAGCTCCGCCATGCGCCTCGCGCAGTGGAGCTACGGTGCCAAGTCCGAGATCGTCGTCTTCTACTTCGGCGAGGGCCAGGGCGGGAGCATCGAGGCCAACCTCGACCGATGGTACGGTCAGTTTCAGCAGCCGAACGGCGGCTCGACGCGCGAGCGGGCGAAAGTAACGAAGTCCAAGGCGGGCGAGCTCTCGATCACGCGAGTCGATGTCGAGGGTACCTATGCTGCGCCGGTACGGCCGGGTGCCGCGGAGCGTCACAACGAGCCGGGCTACCGCATGATCGCGGCGGTGGTCGAAGGGCCGTCGGGGCCCTGGTTCATCCGGTTTCTGGGACCCGCGAAGGAGATCTCGGCCGGTGAGACATCGTTCGACATATTCCTGAGCCGGCTGCGGCTCGAATAGACTACTTCGGCTGCAGCGACCACAGGTAGTGCGCGAGCTCGCGCATCATTGTTTTGGCGTCATCCGTGCTTTGCGCCGTTGATTTGAACGCGGCTCCCCACGCCGGCATGTCTTCGTTTCCGTGGCCCCTCACGTTGCGGCCATTGTCGATGGTCTTCATCACCATCTCGAAAGGAAACGTTCCGCCGTTCGTAGCGCTGAGCTTCGTCAGGTCGGCGGGCGAGACCTTGAGGTCTTTCGCCAGAGGCCCGTCGCCCTTCGCGGTTTTTCCATGGCAGCTTCCGCAATACATCCGGAAGAGCCGCTCGCCGCTGACCGCCATTCCCGTGTCGAGTTTGGTGTCCTGCGCGTTTGCGGAGACGGCGGCGAGAAAGATACCGATCGCGATCGAGGAAAGTCTGAGCATTTTCTTTGCCCTCCCGACCAGGGGAGTGCAAACCACGGGCCACAATCGGGATATGGCTGGACGGCCGTTTGCGTTCCCGCCAACCTCTGGGGGTGGGTGATTTCGCGCAGGAGCCGGGTTCCCTCTCCCTTTCCCTCGTTGCGCCCGCGGCCCGGAAGGTCTACGCTGTCGGCGCCATGGGAGCTCGAGCACAGGTCGTCCTTCCCTGCGGAGAGTTGAACGAGACGCTCGGGTTCTTCACCGATCGCCTGGGCTTTCGCGTCGACGCGATCTATCCCGCGGACGAACCCTCGGTCGCCGTCGTCTCCGGGTACGGGCTTCGAATCGAGCTGAAGCGCGGCGGGAGCGGCGAGCCCGGGGTCCTTCGGCTCCTGGCGAGCGATCCGTCCGCGTTCGGGGCCTCGGTGTTGACGGCGCCGAACGGGACTCGCATCGAGATCGTGGACGCGGATCCCCCGCTCGTCGTGCCTCCGGTGGTGCCGTCCTTCGTCCTGAGCGAGAACGGCGACCGCGCCCGCTGGGGTACGGGGCGGGCGGGAATGCGCTACCGCGACCTCGTCCCCGATCGACAGGGGGGAGCTTCATCGCCTCTCACATCCAGATCCCGGGCGGGGGTCCGGTCCCGGACTACGTGCACTTCCACAAGGTCCGTTTCCAGATGATCTACTGCTACAAGGGCTGGGTGCGCGTGGTCTACGAGGACCAGGGGCCGCCGTTCGTCATGAACGCCGGGGACTGCGTTCTGCAGCCGCCGCGCATCCGGCACCGGGTCCTCGAAAGCTCTCCGGGACTCGAGGTCATCGAGATCGGCTGTCCAGCCAATCACGAGACTTTCGCCGATGCCGACCTGGCGCTCCCGACTTCAGAGGTGTGGCCGGAGCGCGACTTCTCGGGACAACGGTTCGTGAGACACGTCGCCGCCGGAGCTTCCTGGAGCTCCTTCCGGGTCGAAGGCTTCGAGTGCCGGGATACCGGGATCGCCGCCGCGACCGGAGGCATCGCGAGCGTCCGGGTGGCTCGACCCCGGGGAGCTCCGGCGAAGAGCCGATGCCGGCACGACGCGGACTTCCTTTTCACGTTCGTGCTCTCGGGCTCGCTCACCCTCGACGTCGACGGGCGCGGCGCCCGCGCGGTTTCGGCCGGGACCTCGTTCGTCCTGCCACCCGGAGACTCCTACGCGTTTCTCGATCGCTCGCCGGATCTCGAGCTCCTCGAGGTCGCGCTTCCCGCGGATTTCGGGACCGTCAGTCCGTAGACGGGGCTCCCATGTGCTCTTTGAAGAACGCGAGCGTCCGCTCCCAGGCCAGCTTCGCCGCCGCCTCCTCATAGCGCGGCGTGGTGTCGTTGTGGAATCCGTGCTGCGTTCCCTCGTACAGGTACGCGGTGTACTTCTTTCCGTTGGCCTTGAGCGCGGCTTCGTACGCGGGCCAGCCGGCGTTGACCCGCTCGTCGTTGCTCGCATAGTGAATCAGCAGCGGCGCCTTGATCTTGGGAACGTCTTCGGTGGCGGGCTGACCGCCATAGAAGGGAACGGCGGCGGCGAGGTCGGGGATCCTGACGGCGAGCATGTTCGAGACGGCGCCGCCGTAGCAGAATCCGACGCATCCCACGCGGCCGGTGCAATCGGGATGCTTCTGCAGGAACTTGACCGCCGCGACCCAATCCTCGGCGAGCTTGTCGCGGTCGAGCTTGGCCTGCATCTCGCGCCCGGCGTCGTCGTTTCCGGGATAACCGCCGAGAGAGGTCAGCCCGTCCGGGGCGAATGCCAGATATCCCGCGAGGCCGGTGCGCCTCGCCACGTCCTCGATATGAGGGTTGAGGCCGCGGTTCTCGTGGATGACGACGATCCCCGGAAGTTTGCCCTTCGAGCCGGCTGGACGAACCACGTAGGCCTTGACCTTCCCGTAGCCCTGCGGAGAGTCGTACTCCACGTACTCGGTTTTGAGGCGGGAGTCGTCCTTCGGGATCTGCTGCGCCTCGGCGTATTTCGGGCTTAGACTCTCCAGAAGCGCGGCGGCGGTCACGCCTCCGACGGCATAGGTCCGAGCGCGGTCCAGGAACTCTCGCCGGTCCAACGCTCCGTGGACGTACTTGTCGAAAAGATCGAGAAGACCCTGATCGAAGTCGGACGCTCTTTTTTGCGGCATGGGGTGGCCTCCAGTTTTCGGGCGACATTGTAATCGAAATTCGTGAACGGCGTTGCTCCGAACGGGTCCATCGGATATATCTCTCTACCATGAAGCTCTACCGCGGGACGGACGGAGTGGCGATCGAGACGGAGAAGGGAAATTTCTATTCCCGAGGCTTCTCCTTCGACCGTCTCTTCCAGCAGACCGATCCCGGCGAGTGGCTGCGCTCTCGTCTCCCGACCTTCGAACAGGCGGAAGGATCCGGCGGAGGCGTGCTCCCGCCGCTCGAAGGCCAGGAGGTCTGGGCGGCGGGCGTGACCTATCGCCGCAGCCGCGAGGCCCGGATGGAGGAATCGGAGAGGGAATCCGACGTCTACGATCGCGTCTACCGGGCAGAAAGACCCGAGCTGTTCTTCAAGGCGACTCCGCACCGGGTGGTGGGCCACGGAGGGGAAGTCGGGATCCGGAGCGATTCCGATTGGAACGTGCCCGAAGCGGAGCTCGCGCTCGCGATAACCAGCCGGGGGCAGGTCTTCGGCTACAGCGTCGGCAACGACATGAGCTCCCGTAGCATCGAAGGCGAGAACCCGCTCTATCTTCCGCAGGCGAAGATCTACGATGGAAGCTGCGCTCTCGGCCCCTGCCTGCTCGTCACCGAGGAGCCTCTCCCCTCCTCTACCGAGATCTCGATCCGGGTCGGGCGAAGGGGAGGGGTGGCCTTCGAAGGAAAGACGCGGCTTTCGGAGTTGAAGAGGCGCCCTTCGGAGCTCGCCGGCTATCTGTTCCGCGACAACTCCTTTCCGAGCGGATGCTACCTCCTCACGGGAACGGGAATCGTTCCGGAAAATGACTTCACCCTCGCGCCCGGCGACGAAATCGCCATCACCATCGAGCCCATCGGGACTCTGGTCAACCGGGTACGCTCGAGGGAAAGCAGGTAGCGTGCGAATGCGGCTGGCCCTGAAGCTCGGGGTTCTCCTCGTCTCGATGCCGCTCGCCGCCCAGGACACCCCCCGCCGCCAGGCGCGCGCCACCCGCGTCGAGGAGGCCCCGATCATCGACGGCCTGGTCGAGGAGGAGATCTGGTCTCGCGCGGAAGTCATCACCGGTTTCGTCCAGGCCGAGCCTCACGAAGGGGAGCCAGCGACCGAGAAAACCGAGGTGCGTCTCCTGTACGACGATTCCACGCTCTATGTTTCGGCCATCTGCTTCGATTCCGATCCTTCCGGCATCGTGGTGACCGACAGCCGGCGGGACTCGCCGCTCGTCGATACCGACTCCTTCCAGATGATCTTCGATACCTACCAGGACCGTCAGAACGGGTTCGTGTTCGGAACCAATCCCGCGGGCATCGAGTACGACGGACAGGTCTCGAACGAGGGAGAGGGAGGAGGGCAGACCTCGACCCGGCAGCGGGCGCAGACCAGCGTCGGAAGCGGATTCAACTTGAACTGGGACGCGAGCTTCGTGGTGAAGACGCACCGGAACGAGATCGGGTGGATGGCGGAGTTCGCGATCCCGCTCCGGAGCCTCCGCTACGGCGGAAGTCCTCAGAGCTGGGGCCTCAACTTCAAGCGGTCGATTCGCCGGAAGCGCGAGGAGGTCTACTGGTCGCCGGTTTCGCGCATCTACAACCTCAACCGACTTTCGTCCGCCGGCGATCTCGTGGAGCTCGAGCTCGAGACGCCGCGGAACTTCAAGGTGGTCCCCTACGTGCTCTCCTCGGCCAACCGGGACTACACGCTCGACGAGCCCCGGGATATCGACGGCGAGGTCGGAGTCGATGCCAAGTTCGGCGTCACTCCGAGCATGAATCTGGACGTCACCGTCAATACCGATTTCGCGCAGGTGGAGGTCGACGACCAGCAGATCAATCTCACCCGCTTCAACCTGTTCTTTCCGGAAAAGCGGCCGTTCTTCCTCGAGAACGCGGGGACGTTCGGCATCGGAACCGGAGACTCCACGAGCCGCGCCATCGAGATGTTCTTCAGCCGGCGGATCGGGATCGGCCCCTCGGGAGAGCTCGTGCCCATTCAGCTCGGCGCGAGATTGTCGGGAAAGGCCGGCGCCTACAACGTAGGCTTCATGAACATGCAGACCGACGCCCTCGAGGGGGTGACGCCCGCGAACAACTTCACCGTCGCCGCCATCGGACGCGAGTTCCCGAACCGCTCCAGCATGAAGGGCTTGTTCATCAACCGCGCCGCTACCGGCAATCTCGCGGGGGCTGCCGACTGGAACCGGACCTGGGCCTTCGAGGGGCAGCTCGGCGTCGGACCCGCGTGGACGTTCCGGGGTTTCGCCGCGCGAACGGAGACGCCCGACGTCACCGGCCCCGAGCACTCCTTCGACGTCTACAGCGAGTATCGGACTCTGAAGACCCGCTTCTGGCTCGATTACACCGAGGTCGGAAGCGACTTCAATCCCGAGGTGGGGTTCCTCCTCCGCAGCGATTATCGAAGCTTCCAGGGGAACTATCTCCGCTACGTGAGGACGCCCTCCATTTCCTGGCTCCGCGAGCTTCGACCCCACGTGACCTACAAGGGCTACTGGAACTTCGAGGGATTCAAGGAGAGCGAGCAGATCCACTTCGACTCTCACGTGGATTTCGAGAACGGAGCGTTCTTCAGCCCCGCGGTGAACCTGCGCCTCGAAGGGCTGACCCTCCCGTTCGAGATCGCGGAGGGCATCGTGATTCCGCCCGGTTCGTATCACTACAACGAGATCGCCTGGCTCTGGAACACCGACCAGAGTGCCTGGATCTCCTACGATGGAGGCCTCGAGGCGGGAGGGTTCTATTCCGGCAACCGCGCGTCTCTCGCGACGACCGTGAACCTCCGCTCCGGAGCCAAGCTCAACACTTCCGTCACCTGGTCCTACAACAACGTCGATCTACCGGAGGGCTCCTTCGTCACCAACCTCGCCCAGTGGCGGGTGAGCTACAGCTTCACTCCGTCGATCAACATCCAGTCCCTCATCCAGTACAACGACCAGCGCGACATCTGGTCGACGAACCTGAGGTTCAGCTGGCTCAACACCGCGGGAACGGGATTGTTCGTGGTCTACAACGACACCGAAGGGCTAGGAGAGCTCCTCATTGGACCCCAGAGCCGGAGCTTCATCGTCAAGTACACGCACCAGTTCGACGTGCTGCGCTGAGACGACGGGTCACTGCATGGCCTTGCGGATCGCCGCCGCCGTCACTTCGGCGCGGTGCTCCACGATCTTCCGCCCCGCCGCGACGGCCTTCTCCACGGGCAGGAGAGAGATACCGTTGATCGAGGCCTTGCCCTTCGCCTCGCGCTCCTGGATGCGGACCAGGTCCGGATTCACCGTCATCATGATGGAGGTGATGGTGGGGTCGTCATGGATGCCTTCGACTTTCTCATCCCAGCCAAACGTCTGGTCGGCCCACTTGTAGGTTCCGGGGTAGTCGTAGTACTCGGGGATGAAATGAATCCGGGTCTTGCCGCCGGCCCATTTCGCCGAGAGCTCTTCCGCGACCGCTTTCATTCCCTCCTGGTTTCCCCCGCTGTCACCGATGAGAACGATGTGCTCGAAGCCATGCTGCGCGAGGCTCCGCGCGATCTCCGAGAGCAGGGCTTTGTACGTTCCTTCCGTCAGGCTGATGGTCGCGGGATAGCGCATCATTCCCGTGGGCGGATCGATGTCTCCCTCGGGCACGAACGGAACGATGGGGGCGCAAAGGGCGTTGCCGAGCTTCTTCGCGATGGCGGGACAGGTGGCCTGCAGCACGTAGTTGTGTTTGCCGGCCGCGAGATAGGGCCCGTTCTGCTCGACCCCTCCCGTCGCGACGATGACCGTCGTCTTGCCCGCTTTGAGGAGGTCGCGCACCTCCATCCAGGTGAGCTCTTCGAGCCACAGGGATTCGCGGATATCGATCGGTCGCGGAGCGTCCAGCGGCGGCGTGGTCTGGGCGAGTGCTCCGGCACCGAGCCCCAAGGCGAGCATCATGGTGAACGCACGTTCGAGCATTTCGGAAGCCTCCTGGAAAGAGGGCACGATACGCCATCGCGGGACGTCTTGCCAGTGCGAGAAGACGGTATGTCTCCGTACAAGCGGCTCGGACCGCCGGCAGGAGATAGACTTCCCGGATGAATCCTTTCACCCGCTACTGGAGTCTGGACCCGGAAGTCGTCTTCCTGAACCACGGATCCTTCGGCGCCTGTCCCCTTCGGATCCTCGAGCGCCAGCAGGAGCTGCGCGCGGAGATGGAGCGCGAGCCGGTCGAGTTCCTGTACCGCAGGTACGAGCCCCGGATCGACGAGGCCCGCGGAGCCCTCGGGCGGTTCGTGGGCGCCGATGCCGACGACATCGCCTTCGTCGCGAACGCCACCACCGGAGTCAACACCGTCCTGCGGTCGCTGGCCTTCGAGCCTGGCGACGAGCTCCTCACGACCGATCACGAGTACAACGCCTGCCGCAACGTCCTGAATTTCGTCGCGGAGCGATGGGGGGCGAAGGTCGTCGTGGCCTCGGTAGCGTTCCCGCTCGCGTCCGAGACCGGAGTCGTGGACCGTATCCTCGCCGCGGTCACCGCGAGGACCAGGCTCCTCCTCGTCGACCACATCACGAGCGCGACCGGAGTCATTTTTCCTCTCGAGCGTCTGGTTCGGCCCCTCGCGGAGAGAGGGATCGACACTCTGGTCGACGGGGCGCACGCGCCGGGAATGCTTCCGCTCCGCATCGAAGAGCTGGGGGCCGCCTATTACACCGGCAACTGTCACAAATGGATGTGCACCCCCAAAGGCTCCGCGTTCCTCCACGTTCGCCGGGATCGCCAGCACCTCGTACGCCCCCTCGCGATCAGCCACGGCGCCAACTCGCCGCGCACCGACCGGAGCCGTTTCCGTCTCGAGTTCGACTTCGGCGGAACCGACGACCCCACGCCGTTTCTCTGCATTCCGGAGGCGATCGCCTTCTTCGAGGAGATCCTGCCCGGCGGGTGGGACGAGGTCCGAGCGCGGAACCGTGCTCTCGCCCTTCGGGGCCGCACGATCCTCCAGGAGGCTCTTTCCATTCCGCCTCCCGCCCCCGAGGGGATGCTGGGCTCGCTTGCCGCCGTCCCTCTTCCCGATCGCCGCGACGGAGTCGAGCTCCCGCCCATGAGCCTCGATCCCATCTCGAAGCATCTCTTCGAGAAGCACCGGATCGAAACACTCGTCTCGGTCTGGCCCCGCTCGCCGAGGCGGGTGCTTCGGGTCTCGGCGCAGCTCTACAACGACGAGCCGCAGTTCCGGGCGCTCGCGCGCGCGGTGAGCGAGGCGCTTTCAGCGTGAGGGACGGCTCAGGCGGCGGTATCGCTCCATCGCCGTATCTTCGTCCGCGGTTCTTCCGAGAGCGGCGTAGGCGGAGGCGAGGTTGAGCTGGACGGCGGCGTTCGAGGGCTCGAGCAGCGACGCTCGAAGGAAGCACGAAAGCGCCTCCTCGGCGCGGCGCCTGTCGAGAAGGATGGAGCCCAGGAGCGACCAGGCCTCGGGAAGAGCCGGATCGAGCTCGAGCGAGCGCCGGATGGAGGGCTCCGCCTCCGCCGCGCGCCCGGATCTCGCCTCGAAGAGTCCGAAGAGGTAGTGGTACTCGGCGACCTCCGGATCCTTCGCAATCGCCTCCTCGATCCAGCGCTTCGCCGACGCGGGATCTTTCCTCGAGAACGCGATCTTGGCGAGCATCGAGCGGCTCTGGGTGTTCTCGGGATCGATCTCGAGGACGGATCGGAACTCCCGCTCCGCTTCGAGCATGTTTCCCTTCTGAAGGGTTTCGGCGGCGCGCTTGTAGGTCACCGCCACGCGCGCTTCGCGCTCTCTCCCTTCTTTTTCCTTCGCCTGAAGCTCCTGGAACCTCCGCGCGGACTCCTCGGCCTCGGTCGCTCGACCGGCGCGTTGATAGGCCTGGGCGAGCTGATAGAAGAGCTCGGGGGCGTCGGAGTGCTCTCCGCGCGCGCTCTCGAGCTCCGCGAGCGCCTCCTCCTCCCGGCCGGTTCGGGAAAGAACACGGGCGAGAACGATGCGGGGGTCGAGCATCGAAGGATCCACTTCGAGCGCTCGGCGCGCCGTGCTTTCCGCCTCGAGATGGCTCTCCGGTCTGCGGCTCAAGAGCTCCGCCGCCCGACCGAGACTCTTTCCGTCGGCTCCGCTTCGATAGAGGGCGAGCGCTTCGTCCACCCGCTTCGCCTGCTCGAGCTTGGAGCCGAGAAGAAATCGCGCCCCCAGGTCCTGCGGCATCGCCTCGACGTACCGCGACAGCTCCGCGATCGTCCGCTCCGGGTCGCCGAGCTTCTCATGGACGCTCGCGAGAAGGAGAAGCGCCTCCGGAAGGGAAGAGGCCTTCTCGAGATGCGGAAGCGCCTCCGAAGCCCGCCCGGCGCGATAGAGAACTTCTCCATACGCGAGGGCGTACGACGGTTCCCCCGGCGCGAGCTCCGAAGCCCGCCCGAGCGTCTCCACGGCCTCGGTGGCGCGGCCGAGCGAAGCATACAACCGCCCGAGCTCGTACTGGAGAGCGGCGCTCTCTGGATCGGCGCTAGCGGCCTGCTGCGCCGCCTCGAGAGCGGCGAGCGCCGTGCCAGGGTCGACCTGCCGGGCGAGCGCGAGGAACAGAAGCCAAATCATTTCGCAGTCAGGGCGCGAAGATTCTCACGAGCGGTCTCGAGCCCGGGGTCGATCGCGATGGCCCTTTCGAACGCCTCCGCCGCCTCTTCGTTCCTTCCCTGGCGCGCGAGAGCGATCCCGAGGCCATTGTAGGCTTCGTAGGACCCGGGCGCGAGCGACAGGGCCCGGCGGTAGGTCTCTTCGGCTCCTGCGAGCTCCCCCGATTTCATTCGCAGGCTCCCGAGGTTCAGGAGCGCTTCGACGAACGCCGGGTTCGCGCGGAGCGCGCGTTCGTAGTGGCTCCGCGCCTCGTCCAGGCGCCCCTCTCTCTCGGACACCAGGCCCAGGTAATTCCACGCGGAGGGCTCGTTCTCGTCGAGAGCGATCGCCTTCTCGAAGCTCGTTCGGGCGGCCGCGAAGTCGAGGGCGCGCGCTCGTTCCCTTCCCAGGGCGAGGGCGGCTTCGATCGCGGCTTTGCGCGCATCCTCCGAAGCGGCCTGGACCTCGAGGGCCTTCTCGAAAGCCCGTCCGGCGCCGGCGGCGTCTCCCGCGGCGAAGAGCGCCTCACCGAGGCTCATTCGGGCTCCGAAGTGCGCCGGATAGATCTCGAGCCCCTTGGCGAACCACTCGGCCGCCTCGGGGAATCGCTTCCGTTCGAGGAGCTCCGCGCCCAGAAGGAAGTGGCTTCTGGCGCTCGACGGGGACGTTTCGACCGTCTTCCTGAAGAGCGTCTCGTTGTCCCGCCAGTCGGGGATTCGCGCCCGGACGCGCGCGGCGCAGGCTCCGAGGACGAGGAGCGCAACCACCGCGAAGAGCCATCGGCTCCGGGCCGAGACCACTTCGACCCCGAGGCCGAACGCGAGAGCCGCACCCATCATCGGAAGGTAGAGGAGACGCTCGGCGAAGAGCGTGCCCAGGGGGAAGAGGAGGTGAAGAGAGCCGATGAGGGGAACCAGGAACGCCAGCGCCGCGATCCTGGCCCTTCCTCCGCGAACCACGACCCAGAGGAGCAGTATCAGGGCGAAGGCGCCCAGGAGGACGCGAGGGTCGCTCGCGCTTTCGGGTATGGGTATCTGACGAAAGGAATAGTCGGCGGATAACGAGCGGGGCCAGAGGACCAAGCGGA
Source organism: uncultured Acidobacteriota bacterium (assembly GCA_963716925.1). Lineage (GTDB taxonomy): Bacteria > Acidobacteriota > Vicinamibacteria > Marinacidobacterales > SMYC01 > DAISKN01. Next base: position 1,742,266 of record CAVQUX010000010.1, read on the forward strand.
CGTACTGGACCAGAAGCGCGGGAGCCGTGAGCAGACGGGTTCCGATCCCCGATCCGGCGATGGGGTTGTCGAGAAATCCGATCTCGCGGCCCGAGATCCCGACTCCGCCGAGGACGGCGATGCGAAGGAGGGCGCCGGCGACGAGGGCGCCGCCGAGGGCGAGAAGCCGCGCTCCGTCGCGGCGATGAAGGACGAACAGAGGAAGCGCGAACGCCGCGCTCTCTTTCGACAGCAGAGCGCAAAGAAACGCCCCCCCGACGAGAAGCGGGCTTTTCTTCCGCGCGAACAGCAGGAACGACGTGAGGGTGAACAGGAACGCCAGGATCTCGGCGCGGCCGACGAGAGCGTTCACCGGCTCGGTCTGTACCGGGTGGAGGGCGAAGAAAAGGGCCGTCCCGAGAGCTCCGGCGCTCGACCATCCGAGCGCGCGGGCGACGAGAAGCGCCGTGACGGCGGCTACCCCGTGGAGGACGTCGTTCGCCAGATGAAACCCGGAGGCCGATGCGCCCAGGGCGCGATTCAGCCCGAAGCTCAGGAGGGTGAGCGGCCGATAGAGGCCGGCGTCGACGATCTCCCCCCAGTAGCTCGTCGTCAGAAGCCCCCGGAAGTCCAGGTTCTGGACGAGCGGATTCCTCTCGATGACGAACCGGTCGTCGTACACGAAGCCGTTTCCGAGATTCGCCGCGTACGCGAGCAGCGCCGACCCGAAAACGAGAACGGCCGGGCCTCGCGAAGAGGCCCGGCCGGGATCAGGCAAGAACTCTACGCTACCAGCGGTACCTCACGCCGAGCTGCACCTGACGCGGCTCTCCCACGATGTTGAGGAAGCCGAAGTTCGGCGAGCCGATGCTCTGGTTGCTGGTGAGTCGGTTGGCGTTGTTGAACACGTTGAACATTTCGAACAGGACCTCGAGGTTTCCGGGGCTGCCGAAGTCGAAGACCTTGCTGAATCGGATGTCCATCAGGAACGCGCTCGGCTGGCGAGCCGAGCTCCGCGGCTGGAGACCATCCGCGAGATCCTGCCCCGCCGCATCGGCCCGCGCCCGGTTGGAGTCGTTGACGACGGCGTAGTCGTTCGTGTTGCGGTCCCCGTTGTCGTCCCTTCCGGAGAGAACGTTGTACGGACGTCCGGAGTTCGTCTGGAGGAGCGTCGAGAAGACGAAGTTCGAGCGGAAGCTCGAACACCGCGCTCGCCACGAAGCGGTGCCTCAGGTCGTTCTCGCTGTCCGCCCAATCGACGTCCAGGTTCTCCGGCTGGGTATTGCGGAATCCGCTCGAGTCCCGCTCGTTGTCGTCGTCGGTCTTGAGCTGGGAGAGCGTGTAGAACGCCTGGAACTGATATTTGTTCGAGAGGCGCTTTCGCAGCGAGAACGTCGCCGCGTTGTAGCGACGGCGGGCCGTCGACTCTTCCACCTGGAACTGGTTGTAGGCGGTATCGATTCGAGTACCGTCGTAGAGCCCTCGCCCGTAAGCGTCGAAACCGACCGGCGGCTGCGGGATGTTCCGGTTCGTCCGCCGGTGATCGTTGACGGTGTCGGCGAAGACGTAGTCGACGCCGAGAGAGAAGTTCTCGAGGAGCTCGTGCTCGACCCCCACGTTGGCCCGCGAGGTGCGCGCGTTCTGGAAGTTGTCGTCGAAGAACGCGATGTCCGAGACCGGCAGGCTGTTGTTGAGGGGACTGTCGGGGGGAAGGCCGGACTCGGGAAACACGAACGGGAACGGAGGAATCTGGCTTCCGAAAAGGAAGAACAATGCCTGCCGATATCCGTTCGCGGTGAAGGAGTTCGCCATCAGGAGCAGGTTCGCCCGGGAGTAGAAAACCCCGGCGCCGCCCCGGACGACGGTCCTTCCGTCGTTCCCCGGATCCCAGGCGAAGCCGAACCGCGGAGCGACGTTGTTCAGATCGTCCGGAATGTCTCCCTGCACGAGCCCGATGGTGTCGAGGCCCGGGTTCGCCGGATTCCTCGATTGCTTCCCGTCGGTCTGCTCCGGCGCGGTGGGATTCCACTGGCCTTCCCACCGGACTCCGAGGTTGAGGGTCAGCCCCGGCGAGGGTCTCCAGGTGTCGTTGATGTAAAGGGCGAGCTCTTCCTGCCCGATATCGATGGTTCCCGACTCCGGAGTGGTGAAGCCGTTCAGGCCGAGTCGCTGGGTGAACTGGGCCGGCCGTCCTCCGACGTAGTCCTCGAGAGTGTTGAAGCCGTAGTAGCCGCCACCCCAGCCGTAGAACGCCTGGCTGGTGTCGGTGAGGTTCAGATCGCCCCCCATCTTCAGATCGTGCTCGCCGAAGAGGTAGGTGAAGTTGTCGGTGAGCTGGAAGCGCGAGTGATCCGAGGTGATGGGCAGGAACCACTGCTTTCCGAACCTTCCGGTGTCGTTGATGACGATCGTGGGGAGGTCGTTGCTCTGGCCGAGACGGGGCCGTTGCTCGAAGGAGTACTGGAAGCGGACCTCGTTGAACTTGTCGTTTCCGATGAGGCTCGTGTTGCTGACGACGATGGAGTGAGAGGTATTGGCCTCGAGGTTGGTGCCGTTCTCCGCCGACGCCTGCACCGTTCCCGCGACTCCGCCCGCGGTCGAGAAGAAGTTCTCGCCGGTGAAGTCGCTGAAGTTGTATCGGACGGACAGAGTGTTCGTCGAGTTCAGCTGGATGTCGACCTTACCGAGGATGGCGGTGTTGTCCAGAAGCTCCGCGGTATCCCCCTCCTCGTCGGACAGGCAGTCCACTCCGCCGATGATCTGGCCGTAGATCTGGGTGTTGCAGACTCCGGCGACGTTCCGGTTGAAGCGGATGGCCACGGGCCGATCGAACCCCTGCCGGTCGATGGCGAAGAAGAAGTGGGCCTTGTCCTTGATGATCGGCCCGCCGATGCTACCGCCGAACTGCTGCTGCGAGAACTGGGCGTTGGTAAGGTCGTTGCCGTTGCCATCCTGAAGCGTCGAGCGAAGCGCTTCGTTCCGTCCGAAAAAGAACGCGCTCCCGCGGACGTCGTTGGTCCCGGACTTGGTCACCACATTCAAGAATCCGCCGCCGGAGCGTCCGAACTCCGAGGAGTAGCCGTTGGCGAGAACCTGGAACTCCTGGACCGCCTCCTGCGAGACCACGAAATAGGGAACCTCGGGCTGGCCGGTGGCCGAGCCGAAGAACGTGTTATTGAAGTCGGCGCCGTCCACGGTGATGTTGGTGTCGATGCCCTTCATCCCGCCCATGTTGATCGTGGTCCGTCCGCTGGCGGGGCCCGCCATGACCACGTTGGGGGTGTTGAGCGCGAAGTTCTTGTAATCGCGTCCGGCGATGGGGAGGTTCTCGATCTCCCTCGAATCGAAGGTGGCCGCGGGCACCGCGCGCGCGACCTCGATGAGGGGCGACTCCGCGGTCACCGTGATGACTTCCTCGACGGTCGCGACCTCGATGGTCAGGTCTCCAAGGCTCACCTGGGATCCGACGTTGACGATGATGCCGTCCCGCCGGAGCGACTGGAACCCAGCGAGCTCCGTCGTCAGCACGTACCGGCCCACGGGAAGCAGCGGCACCCGGAAGCGGCCGTTCTCGTCGGTCACCACGGTCCGGGACAATCCCGTCTCCGCGTTCGACAGAGTGACGCTGACACCGGGAAGGACGGCGCCGGTAGCGTCGACGATTCGTCCGTCGATGGTTCCGGTGCCCATCTGCTGAGAGAACGCCGGCGTCGCGAGCAGCGCGAGGACGCACGTCGCCGCTAGCCACGATTTATTGAGCATATGACCCCCTGAAATTGTCGAGCGCACGAATCCCGCAATCCGTGGGAGCTTATCTCACAGGGGCGCGTGCCTGTCAAGAAGCCGGGCCACTAGGAACAAGATTTAACGGCGTAGTAACGGAGTGCTAGCATTCGCGGAAATGTTCGCTGCGCTCGCCGAGCCCCCGCAATTCGTCGACGTCCGCGCCGAGTCGGGAATCGAGTTCGTTCACGACAGCGGCGATCCCGGAAAACGCGTCATCTTGAGCTCGCTGGGGGGGGGCGCCGCGCTCTTCGACTACGATTCTGACTCCGATCTGGATCTGTACCTCGTCCGGAAGGGGACGAACCGCCTGTACCGCAACCTGGGCGCCTTCCGCTTCGAGGACGTCACGGACGGCGCCGGGGTCTCGGCCACGGGCTGGAGCATCGGATGCGCCGCCGCCGACTTCGACAACGACGGGCTCCCCGATCTCTATGTCACCCGGATCGGAACGAGCGTTCTCTACCGCAATCGCGGAGACGGCACGTTTCAGGACGTCACGACCGTCCTGGGAGCGGGAAGCGAGGGTTTCGGCGCGAGCGCCGCGTTCTTCGACGCCGACGGAGACGGCGACCTCGATCTCTACGTAGCCAACTACGTCGCCCCCAATCAGACGTTTCCCGAGCCCGGCTCCGAGCCCACGTGCCAGTGGCTCGGAATGGCGGTGATGTGCGGCCCACGGGGACTCGCGGGCCAGGAGGACGTCTTCTATCGGAACCAGGGGATTGCGTTCGTCGAAGCGACGAAGGAGACGGGACTCGAAGACCGCCTTCGCGCCTTCGGCATCGGTGTGGTGAGCGCCGACTATGACGGCGACGGCGATGCCGACCTGTATGTCGCCAACGACACCGACCCGAACTATCTCTTTCGAAACGACGGAAGCGGACGCTTCGAGGAAGTCGGGCTCCTCTCGGGCGCGGCCTATAGCGGATCCGGAGCGACCCAAGCGGGAATGGGCGTGGACTTCGGAGACGCGAACGGCGACGGGCATCTCGATATCTTCGTCACCAACTTCTCTCACGAGACCAACACCCTGTACCTGGGCTCGGCGAGCGGGCTCTTCACCGACAGAACCGAGGAAACCGGTCTCTCGGGCCCGAGCCTCGGACCCCTCGGCTGGGGGACGCGCTTCATCGACATCGATAACGACGGGGATCAGGACCTGTTCGTGGTCAACGGCCACGTCTATCCGAACGTCGAGGACGTGGACGCGACCACCACCTATCGCCAGCGAAACCAGGCGTTTCTCAACGACGGGAGGGCCAATTTCCTCGAGGCGCCAAAAGACCCCGTCGCCGATCCGAAGTCCAGCCGCGGCGCCGCATTCGGGGACCTCGACGACGACGGCGACCCCGACGTGGCCATCAACGCCATCGACGACAGGCCCACGCTTCTCCGAAACGATTTCGCCGAGGGCGCCCACTTCGTCGGGTTGGTGCTCATCGGCCGGAGGAGCAATCGCGACGGCGCCGGCGCGCGCGTCCGGGTCCTGGTCTCGGGAATCGAGCAGGTGAAGGAAGCCCATGCCTCGGGGAGCGTTCTTTCCTCGAACGATCCGAGGCTCCTGTTTGGCCTGGGCTCGGCGGCGACGGCGGACGAGATCGACGTCCGCTGGCCGAGCGGCGTTCGAACGCAACTCCGCGCGGCTCCAGCCGATCGCTATCTGGTGATCCTGGAGGGAGTCGAGGGCTTCCTCGTCGTTCGATAGCCCGGCCGGCGGTTCCTCCTTACTTGATGACCTTGGTGGTCTCGAAGACCACTTCCCCTGACAGCTCCCGTTCGCGGATCTCGATCGTATCGCCGATATCGATCTGCATCAGGTCATGGGCGACGGTGAGCGGGCCCTCGTAGGTCGGCCGGGTCAGCTTCGTCAGCTCCTCGCTGGTGGCGCCCGGGGGGATGATGTGAGAGTAGACCGCCATTCGCGGCGCGGCCCGCTTGAAGATCCCCGCCGCCTGCTCGGGCGTCGAGTGAACGGAGAGACTCACGTTCGCGAGGCGCGCTTCGGGGGTCGACTCCGGTGCCGGCACCTGCACCTCGTGGATGAGGACGTCGGCGCCGCGTCCGAGCGCGACCAGGTTCTCGGAGGGCCGGGTATCGCCCGAGAAGACCACGGACCGCCCTTTGTAATCGATGCGAAAACCGTAGGTCCGGCCGCGGAATTCGAGAGGCGCTTTGGTCTCGGTGTCGATCGGCAGGTGCTCGACGTCGATGGCGGTCACTTTCAGCCCTTCGCTCTCGTAGATGACCCCGGGCATGACGTCCTCCGCCGCGATCTGCGATCCCGCGAGCGGCACTCCCACGACGCCTCGATACTCGAGATCCCAAGCGTACATGCGAACGAGGTCTTCCATCATGGCCTTCGTGCCCGGCGGTCCCTGGACCGAAAGCGGCACGCGACGCCCGAAGAGCCAGCCCGACAACCAGAGGTCGGCGAGCCCGATGGTATGGTCGTAGTGGAGATGAGTCAGCAGAACGTGATCGATGGAGGTCAGCAATGCGAACGCCCCCGCCTGGTATATCCGTTCTCGCAAGCCGGAGCCGGCGTCCACCAACAGCCGGTGCTTGTCGGTTTCCACGAGAATTCCCGGGCCGTAGCGTTTCAAGGATGGACGCGGCGCGCCCGTGCCGAGAAACGTCAAGCGGATGTCCGCCCCTTCGACCGGCTGACCCGTGCCCGGCGCGGTTTGCGCGCCGGCGGGAAGGGCGGCCCAGGCGAAGACCGATAGCGAAAGAATGGCTGGGAACGTCGTCATCGGTACCTGTCGTTCAGGGGGTCGTGGATGGAGTCGTCGGCTTCATCGATGTCCCCGACAGCTCGACGTCGCTGTAGACCGCGTCTTCCCAGGCGATGCCGTGGGAGACCTGCTGCCGCGCGAAAAGGTGCTCGCAGATTCGCACCGTCGCCGACGGGTGGTTCAGCGTGTAAAAGTGGATTCCCGGAGCGCCGTTGCGGAAGAGCTCTTCCGACTGCTGCACCGCGATCTCGACGGCGAGCTCGAACTGGGAGTCGGGATCGTCCCGATAGCATTCCATCCGCTTGCGGATCCAAACGGGGAGGTCGGCCCCGCACTTCTCCGAGAACCGCGCGACCTGATCGTAAGGCCAGACAGGCATGAGGCCGACCACGATGGGGATATCCACCCCCCGGCGGCGGACCTCTTCGACGAACTGAAAGTAGCCGGCGTTGTTGAAGAAGTACTGGGTCACGGCGGCGTCTGCGCCCGCCTCCACCTTGCGCACGAAATTGTCGACGTCCCCCTGGAGGCTGGTCGCTTCCGGATGACCCTCGGGATAGCAGGAGACGAGAACGTGGAATCCTCCCCGTTTCTTGACGAAGGAAACCAGCTCGGCGGCGAACCGGAACCCGCCTTCGGGAATCGGCACGTCGGCCGCCGTCTGCTGCCCGAGCAGCGGGACGTCTCCCCGGAGCGCCAGCACGCGAGTGAAGCCGGCGTCGAAGTAGCTCTCGAGGTGGCGCTCGATCTCCTCCCGCGTGAGGCCCAGGCAGGTGAGGTGGGGAACGACGTCCACCTCCATCACGTCCCTGACCGCGAGGCAGGTCTCGAGCGTGCGGATGTTGCCGCTTCCGCCCGCGCCGAAGGTGACGGAAATGAAGTCGGGATTGAACTCCGTCAGGTGAGCCGCCGTTTCTTTCAGCTTTTCCCAACCCGGCGGCGTCTTGGGAGGGAAGAACTCGAAGCTCACGTGCGGCGGATGCCGAGTCAGGCGCTTGGCGGAGGGAAGACCCATGAACCCCTCGCGCCGCACAGTCGCCATAAGAAGGATGATGGTAACGGTGTCCGCGCTTTTGCGCAATCGCGAGCCCGGGGGTAGGCTACCGGCGATGCTGCGCGCCCTCGGCCTCACTCTGGCCCTTGCGGCCGGCCAGCAAACGTCCGGTCTCCCCGGGGAGATCGGAGGAAAACCGCTCGGCGAGCTCCTGAAGGAGTGGCCCGAGCAGTACGTGAAATGGATCCTGACGAAGTCGGAGCGCGAAGCCTACCTGGCGCTCGCAACCGACGAGGAGAGGCTCGAGTTCATCGAGTTCTTCTGGGCTCGGCGGGATCCCGATCCGGCCACCGCCGAGAACGAGTACCGGCGGGAGTATCTGGAGCGCTACGCATTCGTCGCCAACCACTTGAGCGCGGGGAGGCCCGGCTGGTCGACCGACCGCGGCCGGCTCTACCTCATCCTGGGGCCGCCCCATGCGGTCCAGCAGAATCCCATGGGCCGCTACGGCCTCGAGCGCCCGAGCGAGATCTGGACGTACAACAACCTCGACATCCCCGGCTTTCCCGCGAGCTTCGATTTCGAGTTCGTGGACTTCAACGGCACTGGAAACTTCGAGCTGGTGCAGGACATCGACACCACGGCATCCGTCTGGAACCAGTTCGGCACGGTGAACAACGCCCTCGACGCCATCGCCCAGCGGCGACAGGTGGTAGGCGAAGTCGACCCGGCGACCGGGATGGACCGTTATCGCGACGTCGACGGCACCCGACAGGTGATGCGGGAGTTCGACCTGCAGCAGCGCGTCGATGACGTGATGAAGACCCCGGAGCGGAACCTTCCTTCGCTCGAAACCGAGGTCCAGGCCCGCGCCGCCTTCGGCAATCTCGCGGTAACCGCCGCCGTCGGCGCGGTCTGGGTCGAAGGGGAGCGGGCGAGAGTCCCGGTTCAGATCGGCATACCCTACAGCGAGCTCTCCTACCGCGCCGACGGCGAAAGAGTCCTCTACGACCTCGACTACGTGATCGTCGCCTCGAAGGACGACGGCCTGGAGATCGACCGGGCCCAGGACCAGCTGACCCTGGCGTTCGAGCCCGATCAGCCTAAGGATCTCGGCGGGGTACGTCTTTCGATCGAGGAGGTTCTCGAGGCGCCGCCGGGAAGCTACCGCGTCGTCGCTTACATCCGCGATCGGAATCGTAACCGTATCGGAAGCGTCGAGGTTCCGCTCGTGGTGCCGGCTCCGCCTACGAGCTCCGGCCTCTCGCTGAGCTCCGTCTTCGTCGCCGCCGAGATCCTGCCGGGGAGCGCCGCGGAGACCAGGCCCTTCCAGTTCGGCTCGGTGCGGGTGATTCCCGCGGCGGAGAAAGTGTTCACCCCGGAAGATACCTTGAAGGTCTACGTCGAAGCTTACGGCGCCGAAAAGAGCGCCGACGGACGCAAGCGGCTGCGGGTGGACTTCTTCGTGATGCGCGACGGGAGACTCGCCGTCGGCGTCCCCGCGACCTTTCTCCGTCCCGAGGCCGAGCCCGTCGGGGTCACGGGTCAGATTCTTCTGCGAAAATGCGATCCGGGCGATTACATCCTCCGCGTTCGAATCACCGACGAGACCAACGGCGGACGCGCGGAGTCGGAAACGAGCTTCGTGGTGCGGGAATGATCTTCGGCCAGCTCTACGGCCGTCAGGATAACTACTCCGCCGCCCGCGCGGTCTACGAGCATCTCCTCTCGAGGAAGCTCGAGGCGCCGATGGTGGCCGACGTTCGGCGGCAGCTCGACTGGGTCATCGCGAAGAGCGGCGCGACCCCCTGAGAGAGCGGAATCACTCGTGCCGCAGCGCCGCGAGCGGGTCGAGCGCCGCCGCCCGCCGCGCGGGAACGAAACAGGCGAATGCCGCGACGAGGAAGAGCAGAAGCGCCGTCGCCGCGTAGCTCGCCGGATCGAAAGGCGTCACGCCGAAGAGCAGGGTCTCGAGGAGGCGCGCCAGCAGAAGCGCGGCGGCCAGGCCGATTCCGATCCCGGCGAGCGCGGGCTTCATGCCTTGCACCATCATGGTGAGCATAAGCGACGATCTCGACGCTCCCACGGCGAGACGGAGACCCATTTCCCGCGTCCTCTGGCTCACGGTGTAGGAGACGACGCCGTAGAGTCCGACCGCGGCGAGAAACGACGCCATTCCGGCGAAGAGCGCGAGGAGAAGCATCGAGAACCGGCGCTCGCCCAGCGACTCGCTTACGACGTCCTCGAGAGCGCGGACCGAGTAGGCCGGGAGGCTTCGGTCGATTTCGCGAACGACGTCGCGAACGTCGAGCGCAAGCGGCAACGGATCGGAGTCCGCTCGGAGCACGATCGACATCGTGCGGAAGGCGTCCTGCGGATAGGGCAGGTAGATCGTGGGGTGAGGGGCGAGGTTCAGACCGTCGTGGTGGACGTCGCCGGCCACCCCTACGATCTCGTAGACAACGTCCCTCCCGTTGCCGACGCCGACGCCGCGCCCGAGAGGATCCTCATCGGGGAAGTGGCGCCGGACGAACGCCTCGTCGACGATGGCGACGAGGGGAGGGCGCGCCCCGTCGCGGGGGTCGAACGATCGCCCCCGCGCGATCGGGATGCCGAGGGTCTGGAAGTATCCGGAGCTCACGACTCGATAGTTCGCCGAGGGCTCCTCGCCCGGAGGAGGCGCCGGTCGGCCCTCGATGGTGAACGACAGGAAGTAGTCGTCCTCGATGGGTAGCGTCTGGACCATACCCACCGACCTCACTCGCGGAAGCGCCCTCAGCCGTTCGAGGAGCGCGTCGTAGAGCTGAATGAGCTGGGGGTCCTCGGGATAGTCGCCGGCGGGAAGAGAGGTGGTGAACGTGAGGACGTTCTCCGGCCGGAACCCGGGGTCGACGCTCGAGAGCCCGCGGAAGCTGCGAACGAGGAGCGAGGCGCCCACGAGGAGCACCAGCGAGAGCGCCACTTCCCCCGCCACGAGCGCGCTTCTCGCGCGCCGACTGCCGGAGGTTACGGAGCTCCTGCTCCCGTCTCTCAGGGCTTCCGAGGGCCGCGATCGCGAGCTCTGCCACGCGGGGGCGAGCGCGAACACCAGGCCCGCGAGAAACGAGAGTGCCAGAGTGAACGCGAGCACGCCGCCGTCGATCGCGATCTCGTCGACCCGGGGGATGGTGCCGGCGCTCAAGCGGCGCAGCGGACCGAGCGCTGTATACGCGAGGACGAGGCCGAGAGCGCCGCCGACGAGGGCGAGGATGGCCCCTTCGGTGAGCATCTGCCGGGCGAGGCGGCCGCGGCCCGCGCCGAGCGCGGCGCGCAGGGCGATTTCTCTTCCGCGCACGCTAGCCCTGCCGAGCAGAAGATTGGCGACGTTGCCGCAAGAGATGAGCGTCACCAGCAGCACGGCGGCGAGAAGCGTGACCAGCGAGGCGCGGCTGCCTCCGACGACGTACTCGTGAAGCGGGATCACCTCGACGGACTCGCCGGCGTTCGCGGGAAACTGCTCCGACAGACGCTTCGCGATCGTCTCCATCTCCGCGCGCGCCGCGGCGAGAGACACCTCCGGTTTCCGCCGCGCGACGACCCCGAGGTAGTGCGCTCCGCGGGGAGCGTTCGCCGGGTCGAGCGCGAGCGGGTTCCAGAGCTCGGTCTGCCTGGAGGGGAAGTGGAAATCGGGGGGCATGACGCCGACGACCGTCACCGGGGCGCCGTCGAGCGTCATCTTCCGGCCGAGGACTCCGGGATCGCCCCCGAAACGGCGCTGCCACGCGCCGTGGCTGACCACCACCACCCCGCTTCGTCCGGGGGCGTCCTCCTCGGGAGTGAACCCGCGGCCCAGAATCGGGGCGACTCCGAGGAGATCGAAGAGATCGAAGGATACTTCGGCGTTCGAAACGCGCTCGACGACGTCCCCGTCGACCAGGGTGCCGCTTCCCCCGCTGAACGCGGCGATCCGCTCGAACGCCTGGTTCTCGCGCCGCCAGTCGAGGAAGTTCGCGGGAGCCACGGAGAATCGGCCGTACTGCGGCACGTTCTCGTGGATCCGCACCAGGAGATCGGGCGCAGGGTACGGGAGCGGCCGGAGCAGCACTCCGTCGATCACGCTGAAGATCGCGCTGGTCGCGCCGATTCCGAGCGCGAGGGTGACAACCGCGACCAGGGCGAAGCCCGGGTTCTTCGCGAGCTCTCGAATCGCGTAGCGCGCGTCGGCAACGAGGTCCGCCAGCATGTTTCCTCCATTCCCCGCGCCGCGCGCGCGATCTTCGAGCTTCCGCGACCAGCGCGAAACCGGGTTTGCGGCCCGGGATCGATCCGCGAGCCACAGGTCCTGAGCCATACGGTCCCAATCGGTGATCTGGCGCGCCGCCTGGGCTTCGGCTTCCGCCTCGCTTTCGCCGCGCGCGAGCGCTTCCCGGTAGAAGTCCTCGATCTGGGCTCCGAGCTCGCGCACGATGCGTGACTCCCGTTCCGGGGAAAGGCTCGGGAGCGAGAGCTTCCCGCGGACGTAGGCTTCCCAGTTACGCACCGCTTCCCCCCATGACTTCCTCGACGGCGGCGACGTAATCGCGCCAGGTCCGGCGCTGCCGGGCGAGGACGCGGCGCCCCTCCGCCGTCAGCCGGTAGAAGCAGCGCAGGCGCTCGCCGGGCTTCTCGACCCAGCGTCCCTTGATCCAGCCGCGGTTCTCGAGCCGCAGGAGCGTGGGGTAGAGCGTCGGCAGCGCGAACTTGAGCTTTCCCCCGGAGCGCTCCTCGATGCGTTTTCCGATGTCGTATCCGTGGCGGGGACGGGCCTCGAGGAGCGAGAGCACCAGCATCTCGATGCTCCCTTTCTTCAGCTCCGGACTGAACGGCAAGATTAGCCTCCCTATATGTAGGGAGACTAACTATATCCCCCGGGACGCCTCCGAGCAAGCGGGGAAATCAGCGGGAGTAGCCTTCGGTCGCGAGCCTCTTCCCCGAGGCCTCGTAGCCGGCGGCGGGCATGTCGTGGACGCCGGTGGCGTCGATCCAGACGTTGTAGAAGTTGAACAGGGCGCAGACGGTGATGGCGTCGTAGAGCGCCTCGTCGCTCCATCCCGCGGCGCGCGCGCGGTCGAGATCTTCCCTGCGAACCTCGGTCGACTCGCGGTTCACTTTCTCGATGAGCTCGAAGAGCGCCTTCTCCATGTCGGAAATCGGCGCCGAACGGAAGTCCGCCAGGACTCCCTCGACCAGCGCTCGGTCCCCCAGGAGCTCCGCCGCGACCGCGGCGTGAGAGCCGATTCAGAAAGGGCACTGGTTACGGCTCGAAGTGAAGGCCGCGATCAGCTCCCTCTGGCCCGGCGAGAGCGGGGAGGGCCCGCGCATCACGCCCTGGGTGAACCGCGAAAGATGGTCGGTGCGGTCGGGCTTGAAGGCGAAGAGGTGCATGATCTGGGGCACGGGCACCCCCATCGCTTCCATCTCCGCGATGACCTCTCCGCGCGGCCCGGAATCCCGGTGCTCTTCGACGTCGGGCAGATACATGGGATCCATGAAGCTTCTCCTGGGGCCATCTTGCTCTACGCCCGGATCCGGGCGCAAGGCGGGGATCGGCCGAGGATTCTTGAACCCCGGCCGAGAATCCGCTCTAATTCACGCATGAGCACCACGGTCACTGCCGTTTCCCCGGCGCTCGCGGCGGCTCGCGAGCGCTATGCCGCGACGAACCCGTCGAGCTTCCGGCTCCATCAGGAAGCGGGACGGCACCTGCCGGGGGGCAATACCCGTACGGTGCTCTTTCACTCGCCCTTTCCGCTGCGCTTCGTGCACGCGGAAGGCTCGCGTCTCGTGGACGCGGACGGCCATGAGTACGTCGATTTCCTTTCGGAGTACACGGCCGGAGTATTCGGCCACTCCCATCCGGTGATCCGGCGCGCCGTCGAGGAAGCGCTCGCTTTCGGCCTCAACGTGGGCGGACACACCCCGCTCGAGATCCGCTTCGCCGAGGCCATCCGGTCCCGGTTCCCGAACCTCGAGCTCGTTCGCTTCACGAACTCCGGAACCGAGGCGAACCTAATGGCTCTCGTCGCCGCCCGGGCCTTCACCCGCCGCGAGAAGATCCTGGTGTTTTCCGGCGCCTATCACGGAGGGGTTTTGTACTTTCGCCATGGAGGCCTTCCGATCAACGCCCCCTTCCCTTACGTCCTCGCGCCTTACAACGACACCGCCGCGACTCTCGCGCTCGTAGAACGGCATCGGGACGATCTCGCCGCCATTCTCATCGAGCCGATGCTCGGCTCGGGCGGGTGTGTCCCGGCGCGGCGCGATTTTCTCCTGGCGCTGCGGGAAGCGGCGACCCGGGAAGGAGCGCTCCTCGTCTTCGATGAGGTCATGACCTCGCGGCTCGCTCCGGGCGGTCTCGCCGCGGTCCACGGAATCGCCCCCGATCTGACGACGCTGGGGAAGTACGTCGGAGGCGGCATGTCGTTCGGCGGCTTCGGGGGCCGAGCGGAGGTGATGAAAATGTTCGACCCTTCGAGCCCCGTGGCCTTGCCCCACGCGGGTACGTTCAACAACAACACCCTGACGCTCTCTGCGGGCTACCGTGGATTGACGGAAGCCTTCACCCCCGAAGCCCAGGTCGAGATGAACGCCCGCTTCGAACGGTTGCGAGGCCGGCTCAACGAGCTCACGAAGCGCGCGCGGGCTGCGATGCAGTTCACGGGCATCGGCTCGATGATGAGCGTGCACTTCTGCGAAGGCGAGATCGCGAGCGAGAGAGACGTCGATCGCGGAAATGCGGAGCTGACGGAGCTCTTCTTCTTCGACCTCCTCGCCCGCGGGTACTACATAGCCAGGCGGGGAATGATCGCGGGCTCGCTCGCGACCGGGGAAGCCGAGTGTGAGGGCCTATTGGCCGCGGTCGACTCTTTCGTGGCAGAGAGGGCCGATCTGCTGCGGATCTGAGAGCGCCATGCGTCTTGACTTCGAAGGCAAGGTCGTCGTCGTCACCGGCGGAACCAGCGGAATCGGGCTGGCGACGGCCGAAGCCTTTGCCCGCGCCGGGGCGAGCGTGGTCATCACCGGCCGCAATCGCGAGCGGCTCGACCTGGCGGTCGCCCGAATCGGCGGCGAAGCCCACGGGATTCCGAGCGACGCGTCGAAGCTCGCGGACATCGACGCGATGCTGGAGGAAACGAAGCGAAGGTACGGCAAGATCGACACGCTCTTCCTGAACGCCGGAATCTCGCGGCTCGCTCCCATCGAAGAGGTCACGGAAGCCCTGTTCGACGAGATCGTCGACGTCAATTTCAAGGGAGTCTTCTTCGCCGTCCAGAAATCGATCCCCTACTTGAACCGACCGGCCTCAATCATCCTCAACTCCTCGATGTCCGGTTTCATCGGGCAGCACTCTCTCAGTGTCTACTCCGCTACCAAGGCCGCCCTGCGATCGCTGGCGAAGACCCTGGCCACGGAATTGGGCCCGAAGGGTGTGCGGATCAACGTCGTCAGTCCTGGATACATCGATACCCCGATCGCGGCGACTCTGGGATTCTCCGCGAAGGAGATCAGGGAATTCTTCGACGCCGTTTCCGCGCGATGCCCCGCGAGGAGGGGTGGAGAGCCGGGGGACGTGGCGAACGCCGTCCTGTTTCTCGCGGCGCCGGAGTCGTCCTACATCATCGGCGCGGAGATCGTGGTGGACGGAGGCTATACGATCGTGACGGGTCCGAGCTGAATCCGTCCGTCCCGTCACCGGCCCACGATCGACCGTATGTAGCGGACCTCACTCGGATCGTACGGACTTCCGTCCGTGCGAAAGATGTCGTGGAACCACTCGGCGGGCTCCGCGGTGTACCGTTTGCTCCAGGAGTCCCACGGGTAGATGGTTTGCGTCTTTCCCGAGACCAGTCCCCAGTTGTACGCGGCGACCTTCTCCTCCTTGAAGTACCGGAGAAGCGGCTCGAATCGACTGCCTCGAGGCCGAGCCATGTACTCGGTGCAGAGGACGGGGCGGCCGAAGCGGCGAAGCTGGCCGACGCGCTCGCGCACCTCTTCGAGCGCCCCGTAGGAATGGAAGCTCACGACGTCCGACTCCTCGAGCATCAAGGTTTCGATCGGCGCGAGTGGCTTCTCGGCGGGCCAGGGTCCTACCCAGACTCCGGCCGTCAGAGGCTGCGACGGCTCCGCCTCCCGCGCCCACGAGAAGACTTTCTTCAGGAGCCTCGAAGCTTTTTCGGGCTTGTCTTTCAGCTCCGCGTGCCCGTAGGAGTCGACGTTTCGGTTGTCGGGCTCGTTGAAGACGTCCCACGCATGGATCCGGGGGTCGTCGCGAAAGTGATGGACGACGCCGTAGATATAGCCGCGAAGCTCGTCGTGTCTTCCGGGGTCGCCCAGAATCTCGGCCCCCGGGCTCTGCACCCAGCCGGAGTTGTGGACGTGGGGACGGGGCTCGTGTTGTTTTCCGAGTCGGGGATTCGGATCCCATACTCCGTCGAGGAGCACCACCATGACGCCGATCCCGTGGCGGTCGGCCATGGTGAGAAACCGGTCCAGGCGCTCGAGGAACCGTTCCCGGTCCTGCTCCCACAGGAGATGATGGAGAAAGACCCGCATGCTGTTGAATCCGAGAGAGGCGGCGAGGCCGAGTTCGCGATCGATGGTCTCGGCGTCGAACGTCTCGGCCTGCCACATTTCGAGCTGGTTTACCGCCGTCGAGGGTGTGAAGTTCGCTCCGACGAGCCACGGTCTCTCCTGATACCAGGCGTTGGCCTTCTCGATCGTCCACCGCTCCCGGGCGCCGAGCCCTCCTGCCGTCGCCATCACGAAACCGAGCGTTGCGGAAAGACGCCAGCAGGTTCTCATCTCGGCCTCAGCCGCGGAAGTACAGGTACGCTCCCAGAATGCAAAGCAGCACGAGCCCGGAGGTGGCGATATCGCGCTTGTCCCATCCGGCTCGGGTGCGGGCGCGGTCTTCTTCGGTCTCGGTTCCGAACGTCAGGCTTCGAATGGCGCCGTAATCCGGCGGAGCGGTCGCGAGGCTTACGCCCACCATCACCGCTGCCGAGACGAGCGTGATCAGGACGCTGAAATACTGGAAATAGATATTGTTGCAAATCCAGAGGAACGAGCCCGGCGCGTAGCCATTCTCGAAGCCGGTGAGCCCGAGCGTAACCGGCGTATCGACGAGCATCCGGAAGAGACCCATCACGAATCCCACGATCAGGGCCGAGAGCGCGCCCTTCGCGTTCATCCTCTTCCAGAGTACTCCAAGGAAAAACACCACGAAGATGGGCGGGGCGAGGTAGCCCTGGATCGCCTGCAGGTAGTTGTAGAGCCCGTGGGCGTTCTTGACGACGGGAATCCAGGCGACGGCGACGAGGACCATGGCCGCCGTCGCAATCCGTCCAGTGCGCACGATCTGGTGCTGACTCGCTTTGGGTCTCCACTTCTCGTAGAGGTCCACGGTGACGAGAGTCGAGGAGGCGTTGAAGACGCCGGCGAGAGAGCTCATGAGCGCGGAAAGGAGCCCTGCCACGACGATGCCGCGGACGCCGGGAGGGAGGAGGTACTGCACCATCATCGGGAAAGCCCCCTGGGCTACCGCGGGGATGGCGTTGCCATCGGGGCCGAGCATGACGCCGAGCGCGGGAACCTTGCCGCTCTTCGCGAGGGCGTAGCCGATGAGGCCGGGAATAATAAAGAGGTAGACGGGGAAGAGCTTCAAGAACGCGGCGAAGATGCTTCCGCGGCGGGCGACGGTCTCGTTCGGAGCTCCGAGCGCTCTCTGAACGATGTACTGGTCGGTGCACCAGTACCAGAGGCCGATGATAGGGGCGCAGAACAGCATCCCGAGCCAGGGGAAGTTCCCGTTGAAGTACCATGCCTGCCGGACCACTTCGCCGGAGGCGTTCTTCTCGAGAACCGGCGCCCACGTCCCCTCGACTCCGGGCGGGATGAGCGGCTTCCACAGGTTGAGCATGTCGGAGCCGCACCAGCGGCGGAGCTCGCTCCACCCGCCGAGCTCCACGAGCCCGTAGAAGGTGAGAAGCGCCGATCCGAGGATGAGAATCACCACCTGGATCGCGTCGTTGTAGGCGACGGCCCGCAGTCCGCCGAGCACGGTGTAGAGGCCCGTGAGCACGATCACCCCGACCGAGCCGAGCCAGAAGGCGTCGATACGGATGCCGCCGAGATCGAGGGACATCTCCGGCATGAGGGTTCCGAACACCACCCCTCCGGCGAAGATCCCCACCGCCATCTTCGAGACCACGAAGGTGATGAGGGAGACTACGGACAGAACGTAGCGCGAATGCTCGGAGAAGCGGCGCTCGAGGAACTCGGGCATGGTGAAGACCATCGAGCGCGCGTAGAACGGAACGAAGACCCAGGCGAGCACCAGAAGGCACCAGGCGTGGAGCTCGTAGTGCGCCATGGCGACGCCGTCGGTGACTCCGGATCCGGCGAGGCCGACGACGTGCTCCGAGCCGATGTTGGAAGCGAAGATGGAGGCGCCCACGAGCCACCAGCTCAGGTCGCGGCCCGCGAGGAAGTAATCCGCGGCGGTGTCCTTGCCTTTCTGCACCACCCACCAGGCGACCGCGAGGAGGATCGCGAAGTAGATGCCGATGACCGCCCAGTCGAGCGAGGTGATGTTGGACGCCTGCACGCTGGGCCGAGAGGCTATCCGCGGTGCGGTTCGGCGTCAAGGAACGTGAAGTTGCTTCTGTCGCTCGAGCTCCGCTTCGGCGACCCACTCGACGGCGTCGCCCTTGACCGAGCTCCACTCCCCTCGAATGTGGTCGGCGTCCACGATGCGGAGCCGCGCCGAGTGCATGTGGGAGTCCGCTTCCGTCATGTTCGTTCCGCCGAGGCAGCGAAACGAGAGATCGCTCGAGTCCGAGGACGGCTCGAGCTTCATCCGCGGCTGGTTCCCGGAGTTGCAGTAGTGCACGAGCACCAGGTCCTCGCCGTCCAGGTGGTACACCGTGATCATCTCGCCTGGCGTTCCCGGCATCATGGTCTCCAATACCGCCTTGCCCCCGGACGTCGCCTTGTAAGTGACCTCGAACTGGACGTTGCCTTTCTCTCCTCCCTGATCCCAGACCGCCGGGCCGACCCAGCGCCCCTCAGAGCTTCGAAAGCCCCGGATGCGGGGACTCCTCGCCGCGGCGGCGGAAGCCGCGATCAGAGTCGCCAGGGCCGCCAGCCGAGTCCAAGCTTTCATAAGCTACGACCTCCTTCCAAACCATGTCTCCCGAGCCGGGATCTCGCGAGGGGTCAGCATACTCAGATCCGCGGACGGGCGCGGAGCTCCGGCATCGGCCGCGGCGCCCCGTCCTTGAGCGTCTCCGGCGTCGCCATCCACTGGGACGCTAGCTTCACCAGGTCGTTCACCGCGCGGAGGGCTTCATCTCGCTGAGCCCGCGACATCCAGGCGTAGCTCGGAAGCTCATCGGTACTCGCGATCGAGCAGGGCGCGTAGTTCTCGTCTCCCGGCTGGGGCGGCTCGAAATCCGGCGCGAGCCGGGGCCCGAGCTTCTCGAGCATCTCCTCGAGAGACGCCATCATGCGAGCGGAACCGCACCCACCGGTGGTTGTCCCAGTTGAGCTTCGCGCGGCTCTGCGGCGCGAAGCGCCTCGATAGCAGCAACCCCGCCCGGGTACCGCTCCCCGCGATCTCCCGCACCTTCTCCTCGGGCATGTCCAGGTTGAGGCCGCCCTCGCCTGGTCCCAGGCAGACGTGGGCGATTCGATCCCGGAAGCCGGGCATCTTCGACTGAGTGTTGTCCTGCCAGTTCTGCATCGCGTCGAAGATCGCACGAACGAATCCGAGGAGGCCCCGCTTCTCGAAACGGTGGAAAGCGTCGGCGATCTCGTCCTGGTTCCGCTGCGGCATGACTACCCGTTTCGGCGGCGTCTCCTCGAAATAGCGGAGGTTGATGGCGAACGTCGGCCACCCCGGCAGCGGCGCGTCGAAGAAGTGAACCGGGAAGTTGCTCGCGATTCCCCCGTCCGAGAACCAGCAGGGCTCGGGCTTCGGTTCGCGGTCGGTACGCGTGTAGTCGATCGCCTGAAGAGGGATGGCGCTGATGAGGAAGGGGAAGCTCAAGCTCATGCGAGTCGCGACGATCACCGGGAGGTCCCTTCCCAGGGGCATCGGCAGGAACTCGGCGTCGTCGCCCGGCGGGGCTCGCCGACGACCGTGCTCGACCATCCACCGGACGACCTCCTCGGGAAAGAGCTCGTCCATGTCCTCCCGGCGGAAATAAAAGAGTCGCTCCTCGTTCTCGGCGAACGGCAGGCGATAGGGCCGTCCCCGTGTGAGACAAGTGGTCATCATCTGGAGGTCGATCTCTTTCCGCGAGGGGTCGGCTCCCCACAAGTCGCCGAACGTGAGTGGCTCGTTCCGGGGCTTTCCCGAGAGGCGCTGGATGAGGTCGTGAAGCCACGGCGTCAGAGCATCCTCGCCGCCCATGCCCTTCGAAAGACCGTAGAAGTTGCCGGGGACTGTTTCCCGGACGTCGCGAACCATAGCGAGAACGATACCGGCGGCCGCGCCGACGAGAGCGAGAAGAAGCCAGGGGATCCAGCCGACGAATCCCCGGACGCTCAATAGAGCGGCAACGAGAAGCACGGCGGCGGCGCTCAGAAGTCCGGGAAGCGCGTAGTTCCGCATCGCGGCGGAGACGAGCCCTCCGAATCCGCGCTTACCCCGGACTCCCGCGGTGAGGGTCCGGAAGAGGCGAGCGGTCGAAGGCTGGGGCTGGAAGAGGTGGAACAGGCGCGAGCCCGCGCCTGGAGCGACCTCTTGCGCGAGCGTCTCCGGGAGACTCTCGAGCTCGCCGAACGAAGTGCCCGTCCCCTGGAGGCGCCCGTACTCGGCGGCGGCGGTGGCCGCGGCGGCGATGGCCCCTGCCGAGGTGCCTCCGATCGAGCGGAATCGATACTCGAGGGCCAGACGGCACACCGCCTTCGGATAGACGATGCCGCTCGTGATCCCGCCCTTCATGATGATGTCGCATCTCCTCGTGGCCCTGGAATACACCTCGGACATGACTTCTCCTCGATCGCGATGAAACGCGAGGGTCAGTGTGAAAGAAGGTATCGGCGGGCGTAGCCCGAGGGACGCGCGTCGACCCCGGCCGCCTTCTCGCGCCAGTCCCCTTCGCCGTACCGGGCGGCGAAAGCCGCGATGTCGCGCTCGTACTCTTCGAGAAGCCTTGCCTTCACTTCGACGGGCACGAACGCGAACTCCAGACTGTTCCGGCCCACCTCGACCACTTCCTCCCAGCTCAGGTGGAAGCGGGTCACGGCTTCGAACCACTCGTCGGTCATGTTGGAGTCCCACATCCCGCGATCGTCGGTCGAGAGGCAGACGGGAATCCCGAGGCGAAGGTACTCGGGAAACGGATGCCGCGAGAGGTCGTCGGCGTAGCCGAGAAGGCGGTTGCTCACGAGGCTCACCTCGACGGGGAACTTTCCGCTGCGCATGTAAAGAAGAGTCTCAGGGTCGGTGACGAGGTTGGTCCCGTGTCCGATTCGATCGGCGCCGAGGAGGAGAGTGTCGCGCACATGGTGGTTGGGCTCGTCGACCTCGCCTCCATGCAGGGCGAGTCCGATTCGTGGATAGCGCCGCCTCATCTCGCGGAACGTCTCGAGGAACCTCAGGGGATACCCCTTGTCGTTGTCCTCGCGGCCCACGAGGTTGACGCTTACCCAGAGATCGCGGTGCCGATCGACGAACGCCCAGTTCTCCTCGACCATCCTTTCGGCGTCCGGGTGGAACCGGAGGACGTTCGTCTGCATGCGAACCGTGACCCCGGTCTCCCGCGCGTCGTCGCGCGCCAGCCGTTCGGCGAGAAGGTCGTGGAACTCGTCCGCGGAAAGCACCCGATCGCCGTTCCTTCGACCGAACGGACTGAGCTGGAACTCCACGTAGCTCACGCCCTCGTGGCCGAAGAGCTTCAGGTTCTCGACCGCGGATTCCGCTACCAGAGGCGCCTGATCGAGGACCTCGCCGATCCTCGGCCAGACGAGCTCGAAGAACTCGTCGCGGCCTTCATCGGGCAAATCCAGCTTCAGCGCCGACATCCAGGCCGACTTTCGCTCGGCGTCTAGCTCCGAAAGCGGCTCGTACTCGGCGCGGCAGCAGGGGGCGAGCCCCTTCCACGTGGAGTCGAGGATGGTGTGAAACTCGAGGAGCGGCGCGGGGCAGCTCGCGGCGCATTCCCCGAAGCGGACTCGGGTCCTGAACCTCCCGCCCTCGGTCGCGAGCCGCCACCAGAGCTCGGGGAACACGGCGCCGCCGAGGTGGTCGTGGAGGTCTCCGCCCTTGGGGAGGTCGTAGAGGACGCGATAGAGCTCCTCGGGAGTCGCCTCGCGCCGGATCGCGTCGAAGCGCTCGGAGAAGGAAAGAAACAGGGCGAGGAGGAGAGCGCTCACCGCCCGCTCCACCTCGGGGGTCTTTTCTCCCGGAAGGCGCGCACGCCTTCCTCGGCGTCCTCGGACGAGAGCGCGGCCATGACCGCGGGAAGGCGCAGAGCCTGGGCCTCGGCCGCGGAAAGGCCCGGAGTGCGCTTCACCACTTGCTTGATGGCGCGAAGCGAGAGGGGAGCGCAGGCGAGGACGTCCTTCACCCAGCGATCCACGGCGTCGTCGAGGTCCTTTCTCGGCACGACCTCGTTGACGAGACCCATGCGTTGGGCTTCGGATGCGGAGACGCGGCGCCCCGTGAGGAGGACTCCCATGGCCCACTTCTCGGGCGCGAGACGGGGGAGGAGGACCATGCCGCCGTCGAGGGGCATGCGGCCCACCCTCGGCTCGGGGAATCCGAACTCGGCGTCGTCGCAGGCTACGACGATGTCGCATCCGAGGACCATCTCGAACCCGCCGCCGAGCGCGAATCCGTTGACGCGGGCGATGACGGGCACGTCGAGCGTCGTCCGCAGGGCGATTCCACCGAAGCCTCCCGGCCGGGACTTCGCCCAGTACTCGAGCCCGCTCGCCACGTCGTCGGGGGAGGAGCTCTTCATGTCGGCTCCCGCGGAGAACGCCTTGTCTCCCGAGCCCGTGAGGACCACGACCCTCACCTGGGGGTCGGACTCGATCTGCTCCCAGATGTCCTGGAGCGCGCGCTCCGTCGCGGAATCGACGGCGTTGCGGACCTCGGGCCGTTCGATGGTGACCCGCGCCACGTGCTCGTGGAGCTCGTAGCGCACGCTCACGACACCACCCCCGCCTCGCGAAGGCTCTCGATTCGGGCGGAGTCGTAGCCGAGCTCGCGAAGGACGCCGTCGGTGTGCTCGCCGAGGCGCGGCGGCGCGTGGCGGATCTCGAGGGGAGCTTCCGAGAGATGCACCGGCGTTCCCACCATGCGGACGGTCTCGGGCCGCCCGTTCGTCGCTTCGATCAGCATCCCGTTCTCCGACGTCTGAGGGTCGTCGAGCGCCTCGGCAAGGGACTTCACCGGAGAGCAGAGGAGATCCTGTGCCTCGAGCCGTTCGATCCAGTGAGCCGTCGCTGCCTCTCGGAAGCGTTTCCGGAACATGCCCTGGAGCTCGGGACGGTTCTCCCGCATCCGTTCCATCGTGGAGAAGCGCTCTTCTCGGGAGAGATCGTCGATCTCGAGAGCGGCGCAGATGTCCCGGAGCGGGTTCTCCTTGAAGGCCCCGACGAGCACCAGGGCGCCGTCTCTCGTCTCGAAGACTCCGGAGAGAGGCATCGCCGCCCAGTTGAGCTCCGCGTTCCGCATGAGCCACATCGAGGCTTCCTGGGTCTGCATCGAGAGCATCGAGTCGTAGAGGGAGACGTCGACCATCTGCCCCTTGCCCGTCTTCTCCCGGTGAAGAAGCGCGAGGAGAACTCCCTGGACCAGGTGCATCGCCGCCGAGTAGTCGGCGAGAGCGGTGGCGTAGATCGCGAGTGGGTGATCGGGGTCGGCTTTCCGCGCCATGACTCCGGTCATCGCCTGAGCGAGGACGTCCTGGCCGCCCTTGTGGGCGTAGGGGCCGCTCTTGCCGAATCCGGTGCCGAACGCGTAGATGATTCGCGGATTCTCCTCCCGCAGCCGGTCGTAGCCGAGCCCCATCCTTTCCATGACGTCGGGGCGGAAGTTGTTCACGACGACGTCCGCCGAGCGCACGAGCTCGCGCACGATCTGCCGCGCGCTCTCGTGCTTCAGGTTGAGGGCGATGCTGCGCTTGTTGCGATTGAGGCTCGCGAACACCGGGTTGTCGAGACCCGCGGGGTCGGGTATGGACCACCGGGAGAGGTCGCCCTGTCCCGGTCGTTCGATCTTGATGACGTCGGCGCCGAAGTCCGCGAGGAACTGGGTGGCGCAGGGCCCGAGCATGACCTGGGTGAGGTCGATGACTTTGACTCCCGAGAGGGGAAGGGTGGTCATCTGCGGTTGGTCTCGAGGAGGGTTGCGTTCGCCGAAGGCACGTCTCCCGGGTCGGCTCCTTGCGCCCGCAGTTTCTTCTGGAGCTTCGAGACGTCCACCGCGCGCACCAGGCCTCCGGAGTCGAGCGCCATCGCCGCCGCGGTCCCCGCGGCTTCGCCCATCGCCATGCACGGCGGAATCTCGCGCGAGGTGCGCTGGGCGATGCTCGTCGCCGAGTAGTGCCTTCCCGCGACCAGGAGCTGCTCGACTTTCTTCGGGACCAGCGCGCGATAGGGAGTGTAGTAGTCGCGCCCCCGGGCGATGCTGTCGGAAAAGTGTACCCGGTCCTGTACGTCCTCCTTGGTGACCACGTACTCGCCGTCGAGAAGCCGCGTCTGCCGTACGCCAATCTGGGGAGCGAGGTCGACGATGTAGCTCTTCTCGAATCCCGGGTAGCTTTCGCGGACGTAAGCGTGGAGCTCGTCGATGCGGCGCCGTCCCTCGAGCTGGGCGCTCGTCAGGTCCTCGACCTTGACCCCGTCGTAGTTCCGCATGTGGGGACAGTTGCACCAGACGATTCCCGGAAGAGGCGTCTTGAGCCACCACTTGTCCCAGGACCCCCCGAGGATCTCTTTCGCCCTCTTGTCGACCTCGGCGTAATTCTCCTTCGATTCGTACTCGAACGTCTCCGCGGCGTCGGTGTCGACTCCGCCCAGTCGGAAAACCGTGGTCAGGAAGTACGACCCGCCGATGAAAGGAGCACCGGCGCGCGAAGCGACGACGAGGTCGCCGCTGCAATCGATGACGACGTCGCCGCGGATGGACTGGCGATCGTCGTTGGTCTCGCACACGATCCCTCGAATCCGGTCGCCGACCAGGATGGGAGAGGAGAACCAGGAGTGGAGGCGCAGATGGATGCCGTTCTCCTTGACCAGGTCTTCCGAGGCGCGCTTCCATCCTTCCGGGTCGAAGGCAGCGGCGTAGCAGACGGTGGCGGGCTTGCTGCGCGCGTAGTAGTCGTAGAGACCCCACCTGGCCCATTTCCGGTAGAGCGACTCCTCCGCGAGGCGATCCTCCTCGGGAGGGAAGACCGCCAGCTTCATCGCCGCCATGCGGTCGATCATCTCCTGGCAGATCCCCTTCACGGTGATCTCGCTCCCGTTGCACATATCGTCGAGGACCAGGACCATGGCGCCCGAAGCGAGGCCCCCGAGCTGCGCGTAGCGCTCGACCAGAGCCACTTTGGCGCCGTTGCGGGAAGCGGCGACCGCGGCGGCGAGTCCCGCGGGCCCTCCCCCCACGACGACGACGTCCGTCTCGGCTACCATGCGCGCGGCAATCTCGCGATCCATGGAGGTCATCCTATCTCAGGCCTCTCCGGGCGACCATTTGACCAGCCGCCGCTCGAGAAAAGAGATCAGAGACGTGAACAGCACCGAAAAGACGCAGGCGGCGGTGATCGCGGCATAGAGAAGGCCGGTGTCGAAGTTATAGGTCGCGTGGATGATCAGGGCGCCGATGCCCTCGGTCGCCCCGATCCATTCACCGACGATGGCGCCGATCACCGAGGCGCTCGCCGCGATCTTGAGCGCGGCGAAGAGATAGGGGAGCGAGTTGTACATGCGAAGTTTCCAGAAGACCTCGCCCTTGGTCGCCGAGAGGATCTTCATGAGCTCGAGCGCCTGGGGGTTCACATCGGAGAGCCCCCGGACCATGTTGACCAGTGTAGGAAAGAAGCACACCAGGGCGGCGATGATGACCTTGGGCGCCATGTCGTTGCCGAAAAGGAGAACGAGAATCGGGGCGAGGGCGACGATCGGTATCGACCGCACGATGATGGCGAGAGGGAAGAACGCCTCTTCGATCGTCCTCTGGTGGACGAAGAGCGCGGCGACGGCGATGGAGAGCAGGTTCCCGAGAAGAAACCCGAGAACGCTCTCGACGGCCGTGGGCACGAGGTTCCTCACGATCGTGCCGAAGTCTCCGAAGAGCGTCCTCCCCACGTGAAGAGGCGAAGGGATGATGTACTCCGGAATGCGGAATAGCGCCACCGCGAGCCACCACGCGAGGAGAATCCCCGCGAGGGCCGCCGCCGGAAGCACCCGCCGCCTCCTATCGTTCTTCATCCGCAGGTTTCCAGGATTCCGCGCAGCTCTCCCGCCTGTTTCACGAAATCGGGGCTTTCCCGCAGCGCGAGCTCGCGCGCCGAAGGCAGGCGGGTCGCGACCAGCTCCCTGACCCGTCCCGGATGCGCCGCGAGCATCAGAACCCGTTCTCCGAGGTAGAGCGCCTCGGGGATGCTGTGAGTCACGAACAGAATGGTGGTGCCGGTCTCCTTCCAGATGCGGCGAAGCTCGTCGTTCAGCCGGTCGCGGGTGATCTCGTCGAGGGCGCCGAAGGGCTCGTCCATGAGAAGGATCTTGGGCCCGGTCACGAGCGCCCGCGCGATCGAGACCCTCTGGCGCATGCCTCCGGAGAGCTCGTGCGGATAGGCGCGGTGCCACTGCGAGAGGCCGACGAGCTCGAGGAGATCCTCGGGCTTCGATGCTTTCCCGGACAGCCGCGCGCCGTCTCCCACCTCGAGGGGAAGCGCGACGTTCTCGCGCACCGTCCTCCAGGGAAGAAGGGCGGCGTCCTGGAAGACGAAGCCGAGGTCCCTCGCGCGCCGCGCCTCCGCGGGAGACCTCCCGAAGAGCGAGACGGTCCCGGAAGAAGGGGCCACGAGATCAGCCACGACCCGGAGGAGAGTCGATTTGCCGCATCCCGAGGGTCCCAGGATCGAGAGGAAGCCTCCGCGCGGGAGATCGAAGCTCACGTCGCGGAGCGCCTCGGTCTCGCCCCGATCGGAAGAGAACTTCACGGAGACGTTCCGGATCGAGACGACGTCGGTCAAGAAACCCCCAAATGAGGCCGGCTCTCCTTCGTCGCCTCGAGAATCGAGAGCGTCATGACGTCCTCGACCGCGGGCACGCGCTTCGTGAACTGCCCGAGCTCCTCGTGGGTCACGATCTGCTCCTCCCAGGTCTCGCGGTCCATGGTGGCCCAGCCGAGCTCGCGGGTCTTCTCGGTGAAGACGTAGGTGAGGAGCTCCCGGGCGGCATCGAGCTCGTCCTGGTACCGGAGTATGGGGTATTCCTCGACGAGGATCCCCACCGCCTTCTCGGTCTCGCGGAATGCGAGCTCCCAGCCGCGGCCGGCGGCGCGGAGAAAGGCTTCGAGCAGGTGGGGCTCGTTCGCGAGGGTGTCGTTCGTCGAGTAGTAGGGCATGGCGTAGAGACGGATGCCCTGGTCCCAGAGGCGCATCGCGACGCGGTCGGGACCGAGCGGCTTGAGCGCGGTCACGTTCGTCGTCCAGCCGGTGACCACGTCCACCTGCCCGGTGAGGAGGGGAGTCATCGCGGATCCGATCACCACTACTTCGAGCGAGGCGGGATCGATGCCGTGCTTCGCGAGCAGCGCATCGAGAAGAATCCGCCCGGTCGCGTTCGTGCCCACCTTCTTTCCCACCAGGTCCCGGGGCGTACGAACGGGCTTGGACGGAAGCGAAAAGTACGAATAAGGATGTTCCTGGACGCAGACCCCGAAGGCCCGCACCGGAATCCCCTGAGAGACGGCGAGCATGAGAGACGGGCTCGAGGCGACCTCGCCGAGCGCGTAGCGTCCGGAGGCCACGATGCCGACTCCGTCGATGTGGGGTCCACCGGGGTGGATCTCGAGGTGGATGCCCTCTTCCTTGAAGAACCCGAGCCGCTGCGCGACCACTTCGCCGAGCTGGTTGCCTCCGGCGAGCCAACCGAGCTGCATATCGAGCACGGGAACGCCGTCGACGTCCCCGCGTGCCGACAGACACGCGCCGCACGCGGCCAGGAGGGAATGACCGAGGAAATCCCGTCGTCTCACGCCGGGGGCGAGGGTATCCGACGGAGCTAGGGTGCGGCAAGTCGCGCGATGAGGAACGCGAGGAACCTCTCCGCGTCGACGTCGAGCGCGACCCGCGTCGATCGCGCGGCTCCGGTTCGCCAGGTCGCCTCCTCGCGCCGGTCGACCACCATCTGGCCGCGCGTCAGATCTCCCCGCAGCTCGACGTCGACCGGCAGGAGCTCGGTCGCGACGAACGAGGGATCGATGACCGCTCCCACCGCAAGGGGGTCGTGGACCACCACTCCCGAAGCACCGCGCACGTTTCGATGAAAAGCGACGACGGCCGCGACGAACCTCGCGACGGGATCGGAGCTCCCCTCGAGCGAGGCGATCCGCTCCGGCGTAAGCACCGTCTTCGAGGTCACGTCGAGCCCGACCATGGTGACCGGGATTCCCGAACGATACACGATGGCGGCGGCTTCGGGATCGTTGAGGATGTTGAACGACACCGTAGGCTTCACCGTCCCCGGCGCCGCGGCACTTCCGCCCATGCTCACGATCTCCCGTATCTTCGGGCGAAGCTCGGGGTGGGTCTTGAGAAAGAGCGCGATGTTGGTGAGGGGGCCGACGGGGAGCAGGGTGACGGGCTCGGAGCTCGCCGCGAGCGTTTCGGCGATGAGTTGGAGAGCGCCGCCCTCGTGGAATCGGGCCCTGGGCTCGGGCAGCCGCACGTTCCCGATGCCGTTTTCGCCGTGGACGTTCTTCGCGGTGAGCGGCTCTCCCACGAGCGGCGCCGCTTCTCCGCGGCCGACGGGAATGTCGGGCCGCCCCGCGAGCTCGAGAATCTTGAGCGCGTTCGAGGCCCCGAGCTCGAGCTCGACGTTTCCGAAGACGACGGTTATCGCCCGCACGTCGAGCTCCGGCGAGCGGACGGCGAGGAGGATCGCGAGGGCATCGTCGATGCCCGGGTCGACGTCCAGGATCACCGGCCGTGCCGCGGCGAAGGCGAAGGTCGGTAGAACCAGGAGGCAGAGGAGCGGTCGCAGCGGGTGCATCGAGGTCGGAGCCTAACGCCGAAATCGCGAAGTGACAAGCTCGCGCCGTGTCATGATCGCCGAAAAGATGTTCAACTGGAGCCCGAGTGCCGTTAGAGTGTCCGGGTGAGCTTCTTCCAATCGCTGGTTCTCGGAGTGGTTCAGGGGGTCACCGAGTTCATTCCCATTTCGTCGACGGCGCATCTCATCCTGGTTCCGTGGCTCGTGGGATGGAAGTTCGACCCCAAGGTCGCCTTCGTCTTCGACGTCCTCCTCCAGCTCGGGACTGTCGTCGCGGTCATCGGCTATTTCTGGAAGGATCTCACGGAGATCACGCGTGCCGTGCTTTCGGGTCTCCTGGAGCGTCGTCCCCTGGCCAGCGAAAAAGCCCGGCTCGGCTGGCTCATCGTCGTGGCCACGGTGCCCGCGGTCCTCGTCGGGCTCGCGTTCAAGCCGTTCTTCGAGAGCCTGCACCGGAATCCGCTGGCGGTTGCGGGCATTCTGACGCTGGGAGCGGGGCTGATCGTCGTGACCGAGAAGGTCGGCCGGCGCAGCCGCGGGTTCGATTCCATCACCTGGCGGGATGCCGTCCTCATCGGCGCGAGCCAGTCATTCGCGCTCCTTCCCGGCGTGTCCCGCTCGGCGGCGACGATCTGCGGAGGAATGCTTTGTCACCTGGAGCGGCCGTCAGCGGCGCGGTTCAGCTTTCTGATGTCGATTCCCATCCTCATCGCCGCCGCGGTTCTCGCGGTCAAGGATCTCGTGGAGCTGCCGGGGTTCGGCGCCTACCTGCCTCCGCTGGCCGCGGGCTTCGTGGCTTCGGCCGTCGTGGGCTTCGCGTCGATCCACTGGCTCCTCGGTTACCTTGCCCGGCATCCGATGAACGTCTTCGCCTGGTACCGTTTGTTGATGGGAGCCGTCTGTCTTCTGCTCTACGCCTACCGGACGTAGGACTATTCGATCGCGGCGGCGATTCGCTTCGCGAGCGCCGTGGCCGCTTCCTCGTTGGTCTCGTCGCCGAAGGCCACCACGAACGCCACGCGGTCGCCGACCTTGACCCACAGCTGACGCGCATCCGCTCCATTGTTGAAGTAGGCGCGCTCGCCGATCCCGTTCACGTCGACGTTCTTGTAGAGCGGCTGGTTATCGTACGCATCGATTCGGAGTCAGCACCACGTGTCTTCAGACATCTGGGAATTCCCCACCTTCGAGTCAGGTTGGGACGGATCGCACCCTCTTCCTACGGAAAGCGACAACGCCAGTGCACGCCGCCAGGAGCAGCGCCAATGTGCCCGGCTCATCGACCTGAACGAATCCGTTGAGCCGGATATTCTGAAAGCGGCCATTCGTCGCCACCGCCAGGATGTCCGCGTCGCTGGGAAGCGTACGTTTCAGAGGTGCGGGGCCAAGTAGGCCCGCGGACGGGTTCATCAGTGCTTGAGGCAGGGCGAGGTGCCCGGTAACGCGCATCGGCGGCCCGGCGGCGATATCTACCGGGATCTCGCTTCCCGCGAACGGCAGTGGCGGTGGGACGATTATTGAACCGTTGAGACTAAGGTCGACGCCCAAGGTGTGACCGATCTCGTGCAGCAGGATGGTAAAGAGATCCATTCCTGCGGCAGCGGCGGTTGGTCCTCTGAACCCGAACCCGGTGTTCAAGAGGCCGCCGCCAAGGTCTTCGAACGTCGTGACCGTTTCGGCGTACTCGGAATTGTCGAACGGCGTGGGATCGACGAAGAAAGGGAGCGCCGCCGAAGTCACCGCAATCAGCCCCGGAGGACCCCCGGAGTTTCGTCCGCGGGCTGCTGCCGCAGTGGCGCCTCCTATCCGATTCGTGAAGCCGACTTCTATGTTCATCGTGAACGGGTCGAGGATCAGGCTCTCCCAGTAGTCCCCGGCGGCATCGGCTATGGCCAGGAGGGCGGCCTGACTAACCCCGCTCTGACTCGTTTGGGGTGTCCCGAACACGGATGGACTGCGCCACGAGGATCCCGGATTGACGGCCGTTATCAGGATGGCGAACGCGGGTCGGGCCGTCATTCCCGAAGCCAACAAGCTCAGCGCGAGTAAAGTGAAGCGTTGCTTGCGCAGCAAGGCGCGGACGAAAACATCTGCCATTGTCGACCTCCAGAGTACGTTGCCGCAGTCTAGGCGATGCCCTCCAGTGACCAATCTCAGCGCGGCAACCCGGGCAGTGCTGCCAAGGTTTCGCGAGGGAAGCTTCGCACAGGCCGTCTTGTAAAGTTCTGACAACACTGCGGTTGTCCCCGACCATGACCCAGGCGCTGCCATCGGGCGTCACGCCCCCGCATGCGGGTGCACCCCCCTCTTCCATACATCGCGTAGAACGGGTCCCGAATGGCTCACGCGGATACAGGTTGCCGGGGAGCGCGAAGAAGGTGAACGGTCTGGTCAGCAGATTGGGGCGCCGGTTTCTGAAACCGCGCTTCGCCGAACTCGCCTCGCCTGGCTTCGATGAGCGTCTTCGCCTGGTACCGGCGCTGACGGGAGTCGCCGGCTTCCTCATTTAGGCCCGGCTCCACAGCGCTCGCAGCGCAGCCTCGGTTGCCGGACCTCGTCGTTTTCCCTATCCTTCCTCCCTATGCCGATTGGATTCCAGGTTCTGCTCGATTGCGGTGAGCTCGCGACGTCCGTTCGGAGCGACGGGGCGGATTGCTGCCTCGAACGGAAGATGCGGGAGAAGTAGCCGCATGGAGCTCGCGCTCGTCGACTACCTCATTCTCGGCATCTACGGGGTCTTCGTCCTCGCCGTTGGTTTCTCGCTCAAGGGACGGATGCACACCAGCGAGGACTTCTTCCTTTCCGGACGCTCGCTTCCGAGCTGGGTGACGGGACTCGCCTTCATCGCCGCGAACCTCGGCGCCCTCGAGGTCATGGGGATGGCGGCGAACGGCGCCAAGTACGGGATGCTCACCAACCACTTCTACTGGGTGGGCGCGATTCCCGCGATGGTGTTCCTCGGGATCTTCATGATGCCCTTCTACTACGGGAGCCGCGTGCGGAGCGTTCCCGAGTACCTGAAGCTCCGCTTCGACGAGAGAACGAGGGGTCTGAACGCGATCTCCTTCGCGGTCATGACGGTCGCGATGTCCGGCATCAACATGTACGCCATGGCGCTGGTGCTGAACCTGATGCTCGGATGGAACCTGCACGCGAGCATCCTGCTCTCGGCGACCATCGTTCTGGTCTACATCTTCTTCGGGGGCCTCACCTCGTCGATATTCAACGAGGTCCTTCAGTTCTTCCTCATCGTCTTCGGGCTCCTGCCGATGGCCCTCCTCGGCCTGAGCGAAGTCGGAGGCTTCGACGGGCTCGAGGCTCGGCTTCCCGAAGGCTTCGCCAGCACCTGGTCGGTGCTCTCGGACCCCGACGAGCAATCCCATGGGCGTCGGCTTCTTCGGGACCATCATGGGCCTCGGCTTCGTTCTCTCGTTCGGCTACTGGTGCACGGACTTCCTCGTGGTCCAGAGGGCGCTCGCCTCCAAGGATCTCGAAGCCGCGAGGAGAGCTCCGCTCATCGCCGCCATTCCCAAGATGCTCTTCCCGGTCCTCGTCATCCTTCCCGGGCTCGTCGCCCTGGTCACGATCCCCGAGGAGCTCGGCGAGAACTACAACATGAGCTTCCCCCTCATGCTCGCGCGGTATTACCCGCCGGGTCTCCTCGGGCTCGGGCTCACGGCGCTCCTCGCGAGCTTCATGAGCGGCATGGCGGGAAACGTCACCGCCTTCAACACCGTCTGGACCTACGACGTCTATCAGGCGTATCTTCGTCCCGGCCGCCCGGACGCGCACTATCTCGCCGTGGGCAAGGCGGCGACGGTCTTCGGGACGCTCGCGAGCGTCGCCGCGGCCTACCTCGTGTTCTTCTTCAACAACCTCATGGACTACATGCAGCTCCTGTTCTCGTTCTTCAACGCCCCGCTCTTCGCCACGTTCCTCCTCGGAATGTTCTGGGCCCGGGCCACGGCATCGGGAGCGTTCTACGGCCTGCTGGCGGGAACGGGAGCCGCCGCGGCGCACTACCTGCTGGTGGTCGCGAACGTCCTTCACTACCGGAGCGATATGGCTTCGAACTACTACGGCGCCATCACCGCCTGGACGGTCTGCTTCCTCGTCACCTTCGTCATCAGCCTGAAGACGCGACCGAAGCCCGTCGAGGAGCTCGTCGGCCTCGTCTACTCGGCGACGCCTCGGCCCGCCGAAACGCGCCGGCTCGGTGTCGGAAGTCCCGCGATTCTCGCGGTTCTGGTCCTCGCCGGCGCGTTGGCGTTGAACCTCTGGTTCTGGTGAGTCGGGGAATGGAACGCCAGCTGCACTTCTTCGTCGGAAGCCTCTTCGCGCTCACGGGACTGGTGCTCGCTACCTATGGGCTCGTCTCCGACCCTTCGATCTACGCGCGCTCTCTCGGGTGGAACGTGAACCTCTGGTGGGGACTGGTCATGACGGTCTTTGGAGGCTCCTTTCTGGCGCTCTGGCGATCGAGGCGCTCCCGGTGACCCCGTTCGAGGAAGCGACCTACAGGAAAGTCGCGTGGCGGCTGCTTCCGGTCCTTTTTCTGTGTTACGTCCTCGCCTACCTCGACCGCGTGAACGTGGGGTTCGCCAAGCTCCAGATGCAGAAGGATCTCGGCTTCAGCGACACCGTGTACGGAATCGGCGCCGGGGTGTTCTTCATCGGCTACTTCCTGTTCGAAGTGCCGTCGAACCTGATTCTGGAGCGGGTCGGGGCGAAGATCTGGATCGCGCGCATCATGATCCTCTGGGGGCTGGTCTCCGCGGGGATGATGTTCACGAGCGGGGAGGCGACGTTCTACGCCTTCCGGTTCGTGCTGGGGGTCGCCGAGGCCGGGTTCTTTCCGGGCATCATTCTCTATCTCACCTATTGGTTCACACGGGTCCATCGCGCCCGGATGGTCGCGGGCTTCATGACCGCCATTACGCTGTCCGGAGTCATCGGAGGGCCGGTATCGGGCCTCATCCTTTCGCGCTTCTCCGGGGCCGCGGGTCTCGCGGGATGGCAGTGGCTCTACCTCCTCGAAGGCCTGCCGTCGGTTGTGGTGGGTCTTCTCGTACTCGGGCTCCTCGACGACGGCCCGGCGAAGGCGAAGTGGCTGAGCGACGACGAAAAGGAGCTCCTCCTGCGGCGCATCGAGGAGGAACGGAAGCTGATCGTCGAGGAAGGCGCGGGTCATCACCGCCTCGCGGACGCGTTCCGGAGCGGAAGGCTCTGGCTCCACGCGCTCATCTACTTCTGCGTGGTGATGGGGCTCTACGGCATCTCGTTCTGGCTTCCTTCGATCCTCTCCGAGACCATGACCTCCGATCCATGGCGCATCGGACTCCTGACCGCGATCCCCTGGGGTGCATCGGCCGTCGTCATGCTGCTGGTAGGCCGCCACTCCGACAGGACGGGAGAACGAAGGTGGCACACCGCTCTTCCGGCGCTCGTCGCCGGAGCCGCATTCGCGACGAGCGCCGTGACGGGAGTCTCCGCCGTTCAGAGCTTCGCGGCGCTCACCGTCGCCACCTGCGGGGTCATGGCGGCGGTCTCGTGCTTCTGGGCTCTCCCCACGGCGTTTCTCTCCGGCACCGCCGCGGCCGCGGGCATCGCCGCGATCAACTCGATCGGAAACCTCGCGGGCTACGTGAGCCCTTTCGTCGTCGGCCGGGTGCGGGACCAGACGGGGAGCATGTCGGCCGCGCTCCTGGTTCTCGCGTTCTCGCTTTCCGCCGCCGGGCTCCTCACCATCTGGGGCGCGAGGCCGCGAAGGGTCTAGCCGGCGGGTCAGCGCTCCGATTCCGCCTCCCGCCAGTCGCTCCGAATGGCCAGGCAGGCCTCCTTGACCGCGTTTCCGAGAAGGCGTGTCGAGCCGCTCGCGAGGGCGTCGCCGTCCGCGTTGAAGAGGGCGAACTTGTTGTCCTTGCGCACGATGTCTTTCCCGCCTTCGTGCTCGAGCACCAGGACGTAGTCCGCCCGATCCTCCTTCCGGGTCACCACGAGGTTGGGACACCGCTCGTGGAGCGTCTTCACGATCTCTGCGGTCTGCGGCTTGGCGCCGCCGACCACGGACCCGATGTTCGTCCAATCGAGCACGTTCAGCTCGTCTCCCATGGACCAGGAATCGCTCTCCACGACGAAAACGCGCGGGCTGGTGGGTTCCTTCGGTTCGCTCTCAACCACCATCGGGGCGAGCGCCACGAGGGCGGCGACCATCGGTAGCTCTCGATACATCGGATCTCCTCCTGAGCTCTATCCAGACCGGTGGAGGAATGCAAGGCCTGTACCGAGCGCGGGACCAGGAGAACCGCGCCGCTTCACAGCGATTCTGTCCTCCGGAGGAGGCCGAGCGTCCTCGACGGGAGACAGCTTCGCCGGGCGATGTATCAGAGAGAAGGAATTTCCGCTGCCGCTACCACTTCACGACGACGTTCGCGAGGGCGCGGCTCCCGAGAAGGTCCCCGCCGAAGCTCTCCCAGTGCTCGTTGTTGAAGAGGTTCGCCACGTTGACCCCGACGCCGATGCGGTCGGTGAAGTAGTAGTTCCCGCGGATGTCGGCGGTGGTGTAGGCCTCGACGTCGCCCTGAAAGGGGCCGACGGCCCAGCGGAAGTCGTCGACCCAGCGCAGGTCGAACGCGAAGTCCCACTTCGGGACGGCGTAGGAGATGCCGCCAGCGACCTTGTTCTCCGGAGTGTTCGGAAGGAGCTGGTTCGCGATCGGCGAGCTCGTGTCCTGGATCTCGAAATCGAACCAGGAGTAGGTGACGGAAGCCGTCCAGTTGTCGATGAAGTAGTAGTTGAGGCCCAGGTCGATGCCCTGGGTATTCACCTCTCCGAAGTTGGTGTAGGAGCGGGCGATGAACGCCGGAGTCCCGTCGAAGTTGTTGGAGAGGATGGCGAAGAGCGAGGGCGGCAGGTTCGCCCGCAGCGCTCCCACGAGCGCCTGGGGCGCGGGGTGGTTCGCCGGCGGCTGGTAGGCGCCGAAGTCCGGATTCGTGCGGTTTCCCAGAGCGTCGAGCTGGGGGATGAGGTCGGTGATGAACTGATCGTTGCGGGCGTTGTAGTAGTCGAGGGTCAGATACGCCTTCTCCGCCAGGATTCCGGAGTAACCGATCTCGAACATCTTCGTCTTCTCGAGGGCCAGGTCGTCGTTACCGACGGCGAGAATGCGGGTGGGGGTGCCGAAGCCGCAGTCGACCCCGAAGGGGGTGCAGGCCGCCCGCTCGATCGCCGCGAGATTTACCGGAGCCGCCACGTTCGCCTGGAGGAAGAACTCGGAGTAGTTCGCGACCTGGAACGCTTCGTTGTAGGTGAAGCGAAGGCTCGAGTCGTCGGTGAGGCTGTAGACGAGCGAGGCCTTTGGGGAAAATTGCGGGTCGTGCAGCGTGCTCTCGTCGAAGCGACCCGCGAGCACCAGCTTCCACCGCTCGGCGAAGCTCCAGTCCACCTGGCCGAAGGCCGCGCCGCTCTCGGAGGTCACCGGTTCGAACATCAGCGTCTGGAGGCCGGTATTGGGGTCGGCGCTGTCGATGTCGGTATGGCGATAGGAGCCTCCGACGACCACGCGCACCTTGTCCTCGTCGAAGCTCCAGTTCGTCTGGCCCTCGACGTGGGCGTGATAAGTATCGAGCGCGAGGTTCGAGCCGGAGCTCAGCGCGAGCTGCTCCGGAGCGTCCCGTCCGCTGTAGTACGCGAGGAGGTTGAACCGCTCGGCGTTCCAGTTGAACCGCGCCCAGGGCCGCTTCACGTCGAGGAGCTGGACCCGGCCGATCCCCGTCTGGAACACCGGGCCGGCGACGTCGGCATAGCCGCCCTCGAAGGTCAGCGCCATTCCGTTCTGAAGGTACTTGTCGAAGCGAACGCCGCCGAAGAAGATGTCATTGTTGTTCTCCCGGGTGAGAGGCACCGCCTCCTGGGGCAGGCAGTCGACCTGGCCGGCGGTCGTGCAGGGAACGGAGTACTCGGCGGCCCCGCGTCTCGAAACCGTGAAGTCCCCCGAGTTTCGGAGCCCTCCCACGAGCTTCACGTACCAGTCGTTTCCGAGCGACTCCGCCAGGCGGAAGTCGAGGTTCAGGGTGCTGAGCTGGCCCCCGGTCACACGGAAGAGCCCGCCCTGGCTGTAGCGCGGCTGCTTGGTCGTCATGTTCAAGACGCCGCTCGAGGCGTTGGCGCCGTAGAGCGCGGCGCTCGGGCCTCGCACCAGCTCGAGCGACGACAGGTCGTCCAGAGGAAACGAGATCGAAGCCCATTCCTGAGCCCCGAGAAACGGCACGGAGGGGTCGCGTCCGTCGATGAGGGTCGCGACCCTGCGGTTGAGGGAGCTGTTGAATCCGCGGGTGTTGAAGTTGAAGTCGTAGATCCCGCTCTGGGTGATCTCCGCCCCTGGGGTGTACTCCAGGAGCTTCGGGATCTGGCCAGTGGAAGAGTTCTGCTCGATCTCTTTCTCGTCGACGACGGTGACCGCCGCGGGGGCCTCCACGATGCGCTCGATCCTTCGCGAGGCGCCGTAGACGATCAAGCTCTCGGCGAAGCCGACGGTCCAGTCCACTTGCTCATCGACCGACGCCGCCTGTCCCGCCGCGACCTGGACCTGCTCCTTGGTGACGACGTTCGTTCCCAGGACGAAGGTCACCGAATAGGTGCCCGTGGGGACGGTGGGGAACGCGAAAGCCCCGTTGGCATCGGTGATTGCGGTCAGCGACAGCTCGTTCACCACGACGCTCACGCCGCTGACGGGGGATCCGTCGGGCCGAACGACGCGTCCCTCGATGCGTCCGGTCTCCTGCGAGAACCCGAGAACGGATGAGAGCAGCGCGCAGGCACAGAAAAGGGTCGTTCGACGCATAGTGGCAATCCTCTCTTCGACGTTGCGATATAGCAGCAATATCAATGAGAAGCAAGCCTTCGCACGAGAGCGACGGCGTAGCGGGCGCAGTCGGCCCCGAGCTCGTGGCGAAACTCGGGAGCGTGGTGCTCGGAGTTCGAGATGATCCGGACCGCGAGAAACGGGATCCGGTAAATCTGGGCGACCTGGTGGGCGGAGGCGCTCTCCATGTCCTCGCTCGCAATACCAAAGGTCTTCTGCGCCCACAGGAGCTTGTCCAACTCTCGATTCCATTCGTCGGCGGAGCCCACCACCCCCTCGACCAGACGTCCTCCTTCGTAAGGGGTCGCGAGCGCGGCCGCGACCAGGCCGGGGTCGGCCTCGAAGCGGGTGAAGCGAACGCGCTCCTCTCCCACCCGGAGGAGGCGGGGAAGAATCTCCCAGCTCGCGAGGTCGACGCCCTCGCCACGCTTCCGCGGCGGCGTGCGGAACGAGCCGAAAGGAGTGCTCGCCGTCCCGATCACGATGTCTCCGACGCGGAGCGCCGGGTCGGCCGCGCCCGCCGTCCCCTGGTTGAGGATGACCTGGGGAGCGAATTCCCGGACGAGGAGCGTGGTGGCGACGGCGGCGTTCACCATTCCCACTTCGGTGCGGGATACGACGACCGGGCTTCCTTCGATCTCGCCCTCCCAGAAGCTGAAGCCGTCGATGACACGAGGAGCCGGATGTCCCACGGCCTCGATCAGCGGTTCGAGCTCGCTGTCCACGGCGCCTTGAACCGCGATGAGGGGTTTTTCCCCGACCGCCCGTTCCTGGAACGGAACCGCCGACGCCAGTATCAGCGGTAGAGTAGAAGTATGCAGACGAAGAAAACGTTTCTTCAGCAGATTCAATGGTGGGCTCCGTTTCTGGTCGTGGCGATTCTCCTCGTCCTGAATCCGGGACCGGGAGTCCGGGCACAGAGCGGCGTCGAGGCTTGCACCAGCTTCACCCGGCTCTCGCCCGACTCCGGAGGGGAGCTCGCCTATACGTTTCCACTTCATTATGGAAGGTTCGCCGACGTGGAGGTGGGGGCCACTTCCTCCTTCGGGGGCGGCACGGTGCAGCTCGAAGTGACGGTCTTCGAGGACAGCTCCATAAAGGATCGCCGTATCTGGGTCCTCGTCCCGGGGCGAGTCGAGCTCCTCACGGAAATTCTGGACGTCGACAACCTGTTCGAGATCGGCTCACCGCTTCTGGTCCGGATGACGGCCTCGGGCCCGCTGAGCGCGACGCTGGTTCGAGAGTGATTCGATCTCAAAGCTCCCGGATCCAGATGTTGCGATAGCTGACGGGGTTTCCGTGGTCCTGGAGCGCGAGCGGCGCTTTCGCCTCGTGCGGCTCGTACCTCGGCTCGCCGATATAGGTCGTCGTGCCCTTGACCTCCACGTGGTTCTGGATGAGGACCCCGTTGTGGAGCACGGTGAAGGTCGCGGGCCGCTCGACGCTTCCGTCCGATCGGAACCGCGGCGCGGTGAACAGGATGTCGTAGCTCTGCCACTCCCCCGGTCCGCGCGAGGCGTTCACCAGGGGCGCGTGCTGTTTGTAGATCGATCCCGCCTGACCGTTCACGTAGGTCGAGTTCTCGTAGGAGTCGAGAACCTGGACCTCGTAGCGCTCCATCAGAAAGATGCCGCTGTTGCCGCGCTCCTGACCCTCGCCTTCGGCGACGGCGGGGGTCCTCCATTCGATGTGAAGCTGGACGTCGCCGAAGGCGCGCCGGGTGACGAGGCTTCCGGTTTTCGCGACCACGGTCACGGCGCCGTCCTCGACCTTCCAGAGGGGCGCGCGCCACTCCTCGAGGCCGCTTCCGTCGAACAGAACGATGGCGTCCCCGGGCGGGGCGGTCCCTTCGGAGGGCCGAACCACGGGAGGCACCGGCGACCAGACTTCGGTCGCCTTGGGGTCGCCTTGCTGCGCTTGAGGTGAAGATGCGGTCACCGCGAGAGTGTAAAGGAGAACCGCGATTCGCGTAATCATCTCGGCCATAACCATCCAAATGCTCCTGCAGTGAGAAGTCCGTAAGCGATCCCGTCGGCCATTCCCTTCAAGGTCACGCTCCACGGCCGTCCGAACCAGATGGCCTCGGTCGCGAGCGCCCCGCCATAGGCCATCATCGCCGCGGCCCCCGAGATCCGGAAGACTTCCATGTAGAGGGCCCCTGGAGGGAGGCTCCGGCCGGTCACATAGGCGACGGCGGCGGCGACCGCTATGTAATAGAGGAAGGAGAGCGCGAGAGGTCTCCCGAGAGACGGCCTCCCCGGGCGTCTCAGCGTCAGGATCCCCGTCGGTCCTTCTTCGCACTTCCGCCGGTAGTCCTCGTCCTCCATGGCCTTCGCATCGGCCGCGAAGGGGACCACGTACTGTCCGGGCGCGATCGTTGTCGTGAGGGCCTTTCGAACCGCCGCCTCGTCCGGAAGCTTCTTCCAGTCCGACTTGTGGTGGGGAAGAACGACCCAGGCCACGAAGCTGGCGGCGAAGACGAGCACCGCGGAGACGACGATGGGCGCCCAGAGAGCTCCGATCCCAACCATGGAACCTCCCGTCATTCCCCCGGCCGAAACGGAGGTAACATAACGCTCCCGACGGGAGGAGGGAAGTCCATGCCGGGAACGAGAAAGCTCCGGATGGGGATGATCGGGGGCGGGCGGGGCGCTTTCATCGGTACGGTCCACCGGATGGCCGCGACCCTCGACGGTCGAATCGAGCTCGCGGCCGGGGCTTTCAGCTCCGACCCGGAGAGGTCGCGCGGCTCGGGAAAGGATCTCCTCCTTCCCGAAGACCGCGTCTACGGCTCTTATTCCGAGA
This sequence comes from uncultured Acidobacteriota bacterium, assembly GCA_963716925.1. Lineage (GTDB taxonomy): Bacteria > Acidobacteriota > Vicinamibacteria > Marinacidobacterales > SMYC01 > DAISKN01. Next base: position 1,782,683 of record CAVQUX010000010.1, read on the forward strand.
TGATCGAGAAGGAAAGGGCTCGTCCCTCGAACGAGCGTATCGATTTCGTCGCCATCGTGACCCCGAACCACGAGCACGTCCCCCCGGCGCGGGCGGCGCTCCTCGCGGGCTTCCCGGTGATGTGCGACAAGCCTCTCGCTCTCAATTTCGCCGAGGCCCGGGAGCTGAGCGCGCTCGTCCGGAAGACGGGCCTTCTCTTCGGTCTGACCCACAACTACGCCGGATATCCGATGGTGAAGGAAGCGAGGCACCGCGTTGCCGCGGGGGAGCTCGGGCGGATACGGCGCGTGGTCGCGGAGTATGCGCAGGGATGGCTTTCGTCTCCCCTCGAAGCGACGGGGCAGAAGCAGGCGGAGTGGCGTACCGATCCCGCCCGGGCGGGCGCGAGCTGCTGCGTCGGGGATATCGGGACGCACGCCGCGCACCTCACGGAGTACGTGACCGGGCTTCCCATCGTGGAGATCGCTTCCGAGCTCACGACGTTCGTCGCGGGACGGGCTCTCGACGATGACGCCAGCGTTCTTCTTCGCCTCGAAGGCGGTGCCCGCGGAGTGCTCTGGGCGAGCCAGGTCGCGATCGACGAGGAGAACGGGCTGAGCCTTCGGGTCTACGGAGAGAAGGGGAGTCTCCAGTGGAGACAGGAGGAGCCGAATACGCTTCTCCTCAAGTGGCCGGACCGGCCCCGCGAGGTCGTCAGGACCGGAGCGAACTATGGAAGGCTGTCCAAAGAGGCGCTCGCCGCGACCCGCCTTCCGGCGGGACACCCCGAGGGCTATCTCGAGGCGTTCGCCAACCTTTATAAAGACTTCGCGTCCGCGCTTCTCGAGGGAGGAAAGCCCGACGTTCCCACCGTGGAGGACGGAGTGCGCGGGATGGCTTTCATCGAAGCCTGCGTCGAGAGCTCGAGGGCGGGGGCACGATGGACCAAGCTCCAAGGGGTCCAGGGAGGTGAGTGATGACGAGACCCGTGACGATTTTCACCGGACAGTGGGCGGACCTCACCTGCGAGGACATGTGCCGCCTGACCCACCAGCTGGGCTACGACGGCATCGAGCTCTGCTGCTGGGGAGACCATTTCGAGGTCGACAAGGCGGCGAACGACCCCGGATACGTCGAGCGCAAGCGAAAGCTCCTCGAGAAGCACCAGCTGCAGGCGTTCGCGATCTCGACCCACCTCGTGGGCCAGGCGGTCTGCGACAACATCGACGAAAGACACAAGAGCATTCTTCCCGACTACGTCTGGGGTGACGGGGAGCCCGAGGGTGTCCGCAAGCGCGCGGCTTCCGAGATGATCCGGACGGCGAAGGCCGCGAAGGATTTCGGTGTCCCGACGGTCGTGGGATTCACGGGAAGCTCGGTGTGGCACCTTCTCTATGCCTTCCCGCCGACGCCGCAGAAGAGGATCGATCGCGGCTACGAGGACTTCGCGCGCCGATGGGTTCCGATCCTCGACGAGTTCCAGAAGCTCGGCGTGCGGTTCGCCCTCGAGGCCCATCCCACGGAGATCGCGTTCGACATCGTGACCGCCGAGCGGGCTTTGAGAGCGATCGACGATCACCCGGCGTTCGGGTTCAACTACGATCCGAGCCACCTCGGCTACCAGGGAGTGGACTACGTGGAGTTCATTCACAACTTCGGGGATCGGATCTTCAACGTCCACGTGAAGGACGTTGCCTGGAGAAAGTCGCTCGGGCCGTCGGGAACGTTCGGAGGCCACCTCGATTTCGGCGACCGCCGCCGTCAGTGGGATTTTCGATCTCCTGGACGCGGAGACATCGACTTCGGCGCCATCGTTCGCGCGCTCAACCAGGTCGGCTACAAAGGCCCGCTCTCCGTCGAATGGGAGGACAACGGGATGGACCGGGTCCAGGGAGCGCGGGAGGCCTGCGAGTTCGTGAAGCGGGTGGATTTCGATTCCCCCCGGGCGGGTTCCTTCGACGACGCGTTCTCGAAGTACTGAGTCCCGGAGCCCAACTTTGGGTGCGGGTCTCCACTCACGTCGAACGGGCCGTCTCCGTCATGCGACGAGCTCGCGCCGGGCCTTCAGCCGCTAGTCTGGATCCAGATACTCTTCGGGGACATCATCCACGGGCACTTCGCGGGTACGAACTTCTCTCGTACCGGAATCCTCGGATTCCTCGACCCCCGACACCACGCCCGCTTCGAACGCGTTGCCTTCCTCGAGCAGCTCGTCGACGCTCTGCGAATCCACGAGCTCGTCGCTCGAGAGTCCCTGAAGATTTCCCGATTGCAGGCCCGAAGGCGCTTTCGGCTCCTTCTCGAGCCCTACCAGCGTATCCAGGGCGTAGCCTTGCTCCCGGGAACGTCTCCTGGGAACAGCCTTCTTCTTCCCCGCTTTCCTCCGCACGGCGGCTTTCGCCTTCGTCCGGGACTTTTTCCCGCGTTCCTCTTTGCGAACTTTCTTCCGGCCCGTACCCCGTCCGACATTCTTCTTGCTCGTCTTCTTCATCGGCTTCACCCCACCGCGATTCAACTCGCCTGATCTCGTCTCCTGCTCGGAAGCATCGAGCGCAGTCTAGCACCCGCATGGCGAGGAAGCGCCCTGTCGGAGGCCCATTTTGCCTTCAGTGGAGCGGGCCTCCGAGCTCGTCCGCGCCGCCGAGGACGATCGCGCGGAGCCTGTCTGAGCCCGAGACGTGGGGCACAGGTTGTGTTAGACTAATAGGAGTCTCGCAGCCACGGCCCCACCTTGCTGGCGAGAGCGGACAAATCGAGGACATCTATGACGCTCCTTCTGCGCAACGGGGTCAAGGACTGCATTCGGATTCTCGCCGTGGTCACGATGGCCGCGGTCGCTGCGCCGGCGAGCGCGGCCCTCGTTGATTTCGAGTCGCTGGCAATCGACGAATTCGTGACGAATCAGTTCGAGAGCGAGGGGGTCCTCTTCGGCAACGGAGTTACTCTCGTCGCGGGAGTATCCCTGAACGAGTTCGACTTCCCACCTTCATCGGGGACGAACGTGATCTCGGGCCTGGACCTCGGTCCGATCGAGGCGGCTCTCCTCTGGGGCGCCTCTCATGTGAGTCTTCAGATCACGACCTTCATCCCGGCGCGCGTCTCCTACTTCGACTCGCTCGACGCGCTCCTCGGCGAATCGCTGGTCGCGCCGAACCTGGGAAGCCATACTCTGGTTTCGTTCGACTCCTTGACTCCCATCGGGAGGGTGTCCATAGGCGACTCGATGTTCGGAAGCGCTTTTTTTCTCACCGTGGACGATTTCGAGTTCGAAGCAGCGGAGACTCCCGAACCCTCCACGCTGGCTCTGATCGTGGCCGGGCTCCTTCCGTTGGCGGCGGCCGCCGTCCGACGACGCCGCGCCTGACGCCGGGCTCCCGGCCCGAATTACATTTTACGCGGAGGAGCTCGAGCCTCGTCCTGGGTGGGCGACAATCCCCACGTTGAGTTGGCGGATCAGCGCGTCAGCCACCACTTCATCGTTTTCGACACCAGCTCGCTCGCATCCTGCTGCACGAAGTGGTTCGCGCCAGGGATGGTGACGAGGGTCAGGTCCTTCTCGAGCCACTCCCAGGTGTCGTTGAGCCCTGCGGCGAGAAGGTACGGATCCTGGAGACCGTGGAAGATGAGCACGGGCATCTGCGCTTTGGGGAGCAGCGGCGCGGGGGGAGGCGCGACCCCGGGCTGCACCCTTGGGTAGTTCGCCTTGTAGATATTCAGCATCGCGGTGAAGTCGGATTTCTGGAACGCTTCCACGTAACGCTTCTTCGCCTCCGGATCCTGCACCCAGCCGGAGAGCGTCTCGGGAGTCATGGGCATCCCGAAGAAGACGTCGGGCGCGGTGGGGTCCTTCTCCTGGAACGCCCGAGCGTAAGCGCTGTTCTCGTATTGCTTGGGGTTCGTCAGGAGCTCGCGGTTGAGTCCGTTCGGGTGGGGAAGGTTCAAGATGACGAGCTTCTCCACCATCTGAGGCTGCGTCAGTGCGAAGAACCAGGCGACCGCGCCTCCCCAGTCGTGGCCCACGACGATGGCCTCGTCCTTGCCGAGATGCCGGATGACCGCGGCGACGTCGGCAACGAGAAGCGGCATGGCGTAGCTCTCGACCCCGGCGGGCTTGTCGCTCAGGTTGTATCCCCTGAGGTCGATGGCGACCGTCTGGAAATCGCTCGAGAGCGCGTCCATCTGGTCGCGCCAGCTGTACCAGAAATCGGGGAAGCCGTGGATCATGACGACGAGCGGACCCTGTCCGAGGCTCGCGTAGTGGATCTTGACTCCATTGTTGTCGGCATATCCGTGCTCGACGCGGTCGTAGACGTCAGATGCCATGGCGGCCCCCACGAGGAAAAAGAGCAAGTGCATCATTGTTCTCCTGCTTCGATCTCGATTCGTCCTGTCTCCAGGATCTCTATACGCTGACCCGTCCGCAGCCGCGCGAAATCCTCGGGGGAGACGGCGAGGATCGGGATCGGGGTCCGGTACATCTCGTCGGCCACGATCGAGGCGAGAGCGAGAAACGAGTCTTCGCCGCGGCTCACGATGGCGGCCGGGGCGGTTCCCGCGCGAATGGCCTCGAGTAGAATCTGGGTCGTGGTGCTCGAGCCCTTGGTGAAGGGAATCGCGAGGACCTTCCCCGCGGCGCGCTCTCCGGAGAGCGGATGTCTCCGATCCAGAATCTCTCCCGTCCCCGGATCGTATCCACCCCAGAAGCTCAGAGGCTCGGAGCTCACGAGAGCCGAGCCCTTCGCGCGCCCGCGAACCACGGCTCGGGCCTCGATCGAGAGATGGTAGGATGACGCGGTCATGCTCGCTCTCGCACTCGCTCTGCTCCAGACGGAGCTCTCACGCTACCCCATTCTCGATCCCGGCGTCCAGGCTCATTATCTTTCGAGCTACGACCGTTCGGGAGGAAACGACGACGGCTTCGACGGCACGTACTCGGCGCTCTACGTCGATGCGAAAGGCGAGCACGTGATCCTCGACGTGAAGGGGCCGGGAACTCTCTACAATCTCTGGTTCACGAGCCGTGTCAACGGATGGAGCCCGCTCTCGACCGGCCGCATCCGTTTCTACTTCGACGACGAGGCGGCTCCACGCGTCGATATGGACGCTGACGAATTCTTCAGTGGCCGCAATCCCCCTTTCGTTCCCCCGTTCGTCTACCACGCGTTTCAGAGCACCGGAGGCTACGTGAGCGCGATGCCGTTTCCCTTCGGAAAGCGGCTCAAGATTACGACGGAGAGACGCGTGGGGTTCTACAACGCCTACTACCACACCTATTCCTCCGATCGCGTGGTCTCTTCCTGGACGCGGGAGTCGGCTCCGGCGAGTCCGGCGGAGGCGGGCCCCTCGGGAGAGCTCGCGAGCGGGACGCTGAATCTGCCCGCCCCCGCGATGCCCGACGGCGACCCGCTTCCCTCGCGGCGGACGGTCCTTGAGCGGGAGGGCCAGGGCACCATCACCTCACTCCGCTTCAACCCACTCTTTCCCCTGACCGCCTACCAGCTCAATCACATTCTTCTCCGGATCTACTGGAACGGGGAGGAGCAGCCGTCTGTCGCCGCCCCTCTCGGACCCTTCTTCGGCTCGGGGCTCGGGGAGGCCGAGGTGAACTCCATCCCCCTCGGGATGAGCGCTTCCGGTCCTTATTATTGTTACCTGCCCATGCCATTCCGGCGGGGCTTCCGCATCGAGCTCGTGAACGAGAACCCGGAAGCGACTCCCGAGATATGGTGGGAAGTGCGCGTCGACGGGATCGACGTCTACGACCCGGAGACCAGCGGCACCTTCCACGCCGTCTACCGGCAGGAGTGGCCGACGACGACGGGCGAGGACTACGAGCTTCTCGACGCCCCGGGCCGCGGGGTCTACGTCGGGCAGGTGATGACCGTCGAGCCGCTGCGCGCCGAGATAAAGAGATGGTGGGAGGGCGATCTTCGCCTCTACCTCGATGGAAGGCGCGAGCCCGCGTTCCACGGCACGGGACACGAGGACGAGTACCTGGGCGGCTGGTCCAACGAGTGGCTCATGAACCCCTATTCGCTTCCGATGCACGGGGAGCCCAAGACCTCCGGGCTGAAGCAGGTGGACTTCCAGTGGAGCGCTGCGACCACCGTCTACCGCTTCTTCGCCGCCGGAATCCCGTTCCAGAACGGGATCTCGGTCTCGACGGAGCACGGCCCGCGAAACACGGCGAACGCGATGTACTCGAGCGTCGCGTACTACTACGCGCGCGGCGATGCTTTTCAGAAGCTCGACGAGGTCGAGGTCGCCGGCCCCCTCGAGCTCACATCGACTTTCGAGGGGCGCTATGATGAGGCGGAGCTGAGCGATTCGGGGCACATCGTCGAGACGAGCTCGAAGCACGCTTTCGAAATTCCCGCGGGCTCGTCGCATCTCCGGCTCCGGAGGCTCTTCGATCAGAGCGCGACCCAGGAGGCCGAGGTCTTCGTGAACGGAAAGCGGGCCGGCGTCTGGTATCAGCCGGCAACGAACTCTCATCACCGGTGGGCGGAGGCGGACTTTCTGCTTCCCGAATCGCTCACCCGCGGCGCCCGGCGCCTCGAGATCGAGGTGCGGCCCCTCCAGCCCGGATGGAACGAGTTCCGATACGAGCTATGGGGGTTGCGAACCGAACGAGCGAGCCGAGCGGAGCCCTCAGCCCAGAGCGGTGGGGGTGGGGCCCCACCGCATTGAGTGAAGAGCAGGCGAGCACTGAGGAGGAGGTTGCGATGATGGATCGGAGCGAGCTCGATACCGCCGAATTTCCTCTGCCGCTCAAAGACGATGAACCTCCGCGAGAGTTCTCCTCGCAGGTTCACATCGACGTAGCCGCGCTCTCGGACAAGGGAAAAGTCCGCGAGCAGAACGAGGATCACTTCTTCGTCGCCCGAGGAGGGCGTCACCTCACGACGCTCCTGACGAACATCCCTTCGAGCGACGTCCCGACACGATTCGAGGAGACCGGGTACTTGATGATCGTGGCCGACGGCATGGGGGGCCACGCCGGTGGCGAGATCGCGAGCCGGATGGCGATCTCGACCCTCATCAACATCGTCCTCCACATGCCCGACTGGATCCTGCGGCTCGACGAGGAGCACGCGCAGAAGGTGATGGAGCGCGCGTCCGCGCGCTACCGGAAGGTTCACGAAGCCCTCCAGGAGAAGGCGCGGCTCGATCCCAAGCTGCGCGGGATGGGGACGACCATGACCGCCGCCTACAGTATCGGCGATGATCTCTTCGTCGCCCACGTAGGCGATTCGAGGGCGTACCTGTTCCGCGACGGAAAACTGCAGCTTCTCACCCATGATCAGACACAGGCCCAGCTGATGGCGGACATCGGGATGATCTCCCAGAAAGAGGTGGGGCGGCACCGGCTCCGGCACGTTCTCACCAGCGCTCTCGGCGGCCTGGAGAAAGCCGTCAAGGTCGACATTCAGAGACTCAAGCTCACCGACGGCGACCGGCTCCTGCTTTGCACCGACGGGCTCACCGACATGGTGGAGAACGAGGGGATCGCGCGGGTGCTCGCCACTCTCGGGCCCTCCGAGGAGGCCTGCCGTCGCCTGGTGGATATCGCCCTCGAGAACGGGGGGAAGGACAACGTCACCGTCGTCCTCGCGCGATACTCGATTCCGGCGTCCTGAAGGGGTAATCGAGGACTTACCAGACGCCGGGACCGCCTTCGATGCGATCGAGCTCGTGGAGCAGCTCTTGCCGTGCTTTCGTAATCTCGCGCGGCTCCTGGCGCGCGAGCACGCCTTCGAAGGTCGCGAGAAGCCGGCTCACTTGCTGGCGAAGATCGCCGAGAGACTCCTCGAAAAGACGCTCGGCCCGCGCCATCGCCGTGCGGTTCTCGAGAGTCTCTCGAGGGTGGACTTTCATCACCTCGAGCTCTTTCAAACGCGCCCGAATCTGCTCGGAGGTCATGGAGCCCGGGCTTCCTTCGATCACCAGGGTTTTTCGCGCGCCTCCCGCGACCGCGGTGTCGATCTCGAGAAGTCCGTTGATGTCGTAGGTGAACCGAACCGAGATCGCCCGGTCGCGCGCGTTCCCCGGCGGAAGCGGGAGGGTCATCGAGCCGATTCGTACGTTGTTCTCGAGCCTTCGGCTTTCCCCCTGGTAGATGTCGAAGCGGACCTCCCGCTGGTCCTCGTGGATGGCGAAGTACGTTTGCTCGCGGCTCGCGGGAACTACGGTGTTGCGCTCCAGGATCGGCGAGAACTCGAGCCCAATGACGTTCCGATTCTCGTCGATGACGGCGCTATTCACCCCGAGCGAATAGGGACAGACGTCCGTCAACACGGTTTCCGAGAGCGCGCTGTCCCGGGCTTTGAGCCCCGCCTGGATCGCCGCTCCCAGGGCCACTGCCTCGTCGGGGTGGACGTGGGTGAGGGGAAAACGGCCGAAGAGCCTCGCCGCGAGCGCGTGCACCAGCGGCATGCGCGTCGCGCCGCCGACCAGCACCACCGCGTGGAGACCGGCGACGTTCATTCTCGCATCGCGCATCGCGCGCTCGACGGGACGGCGCATCCTTTCTATCAGCCCCTTCGCCAGCCGCTCCAGGTCCTCGCGTTTCACCGTCCACTCGTGGGCGCGGCCTTCGAGGACGAGCTTCATCACCGCGTTATCGGCGTTCGAGAGTCCGCGCTTCGCGACCTCCGCCTGCTTGCGCAGGACGCTGGCCTCGACGGGGTCGAGCGACGATGCCTTCCACTGCGCTTCTTCGAGGAAAGCCTCGGCCAGGAGCTGGGTGAAATCGTCGCCTCCCAGCTGATTGTCCCCAGCCGAAGCATGGACCTCCATGACGCCGTCGAAGAGCTCGAGCACGGACACGTCGAACGTGCCGCCTCCGAGGTCGAACACCAGGAAACTGCTCTCGTTCGGAGCCTGGTGGAGACCGTAGGCGATGGCGGCCGCGGTCGGCTCGTTCACCAGACGCTCGACTTTCAACCCGGCGAGCTCGCCCGCGATGCGCGTCGCCTTGCGCTGCGCGTCGTTGAAGTACGCCGGCACGCTGATCACCGCCTCGGTCACCGGCTCCCCCAAATGGGACTCGGCGTCGGCCTTCAGCGTCCGCAGGACGAAGGAGGACAGCTCCTCGGGACGCAGCCGCCGGTCGCCCAGTTGAGTGACGCGCTCCGTTCCCATGAACCGCTTGAAGCTCGCGACCGTGCGGTCGGGGTGCGTGATGAGGCGCTCCTTCGCCGCCTGGCCGACGAGGATGCGTCCGTCGTCGTCGAGCCCCACGACGCTCGGCGTCAAATTGGAGCCGAGAACGTTCGGAATGAGCCTCGCGGCGCCGTCCTGGAACACGCCCACCAGGCTGTTGGTGGTGCCGAGGTCGATTCCCACGAGGGTCATTGGACTTTTTTCTTCTTGGCCAGGAAACCGATCCACCGCTGCAACTGGTCCTCGAGAGCGCGAATCTGCTCCGGGCTCAGCTCGCTCCGTACCTTCGCCAGGAGCGGCGCGGCGTCGGCAGCGAGCTTTTCGTCGCCGGACGCCATGTGGAGCCAGAAGAAAGCGGACTCGGGATTCTGCAGGGGCTCGGGCCCTTCCGCGAGCAGGCGCCCGAGACGCAGCTGCGCCCAGCGGACTTCCTGCTCGGAAGCTCTTCGATACCACTCCGCTGCGAGATAGGAATTGGCTCGGACGCCTTGGCCCTCCTCGTGCATGTATCCGAGCCATGCTTTCGCCATCGCATGGTCGTGGTGCGCCGCACGGAGCAACCAGGCGAGGGCCTCGCCCTCGTCCCGCGGCAGGCCTTCGCCTCGCAAGTGCATCATCGCGAGCTGAAACTGTGCTTCGGGCTCCCCCTGTTCCGCCGCGTGCCCGAACCATTCCGCAGCCGCGGCGACGTTTCGTCCTCCGGCCCATCCCTCGAGGCAGGCCTCGCCCAGGCGCCTCTGGGCCGACGCATGTCCCCGGTTGGCGGCGCTGCGGAACAGGTCGAGCGCCTTGCTCCGATCCATCGTCACACCCTCACTACCGGTCAAGTACAGCTCCGCCAGGTCATTGGTCGCCTGCGGATTTCCGAGTCGCGCGGCGGCCTCGAGTCTCACGACGACGTTCGTCGACTGGAGATGCCGACGGACGTCCTCGTCCCGGGACCTCGGGCGGTCACAGGTCCGCACGAAGTTGGAGGCGAGCATCAGCACCACCGCGAAGCGGAGCGCGCCCGGCATGCGACCCAGGAATTCCGTCAACCAGTCCAGGTTCGGGAGCCGTTCGTCGAGCCAGCTGCCGCTCTTTGATTCCGTGAGCTGGAACATTTCGCGGTTCTCGAACCCGGGAAGCGGCCGCTCGGAGAAAGCGCGATTCAGAGCGGACAGGACCGCGTCCACGGCCTCGGGTGGGCCGAAGAACCGGTGAAGCCTCAGGCCGTCTTCGCGAAATCGGAACTCTTCCTCGAGCAGCATCAGGACCTGACGATCGAGATCCTCCCAGGCTTCGAGAAGAAAGTCGAAGAGACGTTCCGCGAAGCCAGCGCGAACATCGAGGCTCCATAGACAGCCGTCCGCGAGAATCGCCCGCCAGGCGTCCAGCTTGCCTTGCTTCTCCTCGTCGGCGTGAAGGCGCCGCACCCGCTCCATCAAACGCTCTACCTCTTGGACCGCTCCCCGGTGCCGTTGCCCAAGGATCTCGGAGGGCGCCGAGCCGGCTGCCGAGTCGGGCGGCCGCTCTCGCGCCGCCATGGGCTCGGAGGCTCTCCGGTCCTCGATGCCCGCCCAGATCAGGGCCATCTCGTAGGCATCTCTCAGCTCCTGGAAACCCAATGGATCGTCCTCGGGGTGCGTGGTCTTCAGCCGAACGGCGTACGCCTTCTTGATGGCCCGGCGGTCCGAGGTCGGTTGGAGGCCGAGCACCTCCCAGGGCGTCACCCCACCCTCCTTTTCATATTGACTAGTATACGTGCTCCGAGGCGGACGCCGTGCTACGCTGGGCGGCGTGCCCGCTCCACGAATCTGGGTCTTCTTCTACGGTTCCTACATGAACCCGAAGGTGCTTCTCGATGCCGATCTCGATCCCGGGAAGCTCGAACCCGCCCGCCTTTCGGGCTTCGACATCGTCATCGCGCCGCGAGCGAACCTGGTGCGTTCGGACCGGCATGTGGTCTACGGGCTCTGTGCCCAGGCCACGCACGGGGAGCTCGACCGGCTCTACGCCCACGCCCGGAACGTCCTGGGGGAGGTGTATCTCCCGGAGCCCGTTCTCGTCGAGCTGCTCGATGGAACGCTGCGGCCCGCGCTCTGCTACCTCTGTCCCGAAATGGATCCGCGTCCGGCGGAGGCGGGTTACGTCGAGCGCATTCTCGGACCGGCGGAGAAATTCGGATTCCCTCCCTGGTACGTGGAGCGGATTCGCAGCTTCAAGCCGAAGGCGTAAGCCCTTACGCCTGCGGCTCCATTTGCCACGTCCCATCCACCAGCAGGGACTGGTCGACGTAGCCTCCGGTGTCGATGTCGAAAGGCGCGCAGGTCCATCTCCCCCGTCCCCGGCCGGACGAGTCCACGGTTCCCGCGAACCGCGCGAGGTTCTGCCAGAAGCGGCCCTCGGCCGTCTGATTCACGGGGATCACGATCTCGACGCTCCCGGTCACGAAGAGATGCGCCTCCACCTCTCCGAATACGTCGGCGGCGAAGGAGAAGCCGGATCCGTCGCGCGCGAGAACCGCCCGCTCGACCCCGCCGCCGTGGACGCCTTCGTAGTCCACCCGGTTCGCGGTGCGCGAGACCTCGGCGTTGAGCTCGAACAGCAGATCGAGCGAACAGGTCGCCGTCAGCCCCTCGGCGTCCGTCCCCGAGGCGGCGCCGGTCAGACGAAAGTTCCGAGGCAGCTCCGTCACCAGGGGCGGAGCAACGGGGTTGTCGTCGCACGCGGGGAGGAGAAGGCCAAGAACGAGCAATCGGAGGATGCCCGAGAGCGAACGCATTCGTGATACTAGCGCGACCGACGGGGATTGTCGCTGGAACCGAGCCACGTCAGCTGGATTCCTACTCCGCCTCGTGCGAGCGTCGGGCTCACCGCGAACCGAGCGTTGGCGAGCTCGAGGGTAACGGTGCGGCCCACGAGGATTCCGACGGTCGCTCCGAAAACCACGTCGCTCAAGTAGTGCTTCCCTTCGGTCAGCCGCGAGGTCGCGACGTAGCCGGCGACGGCGTACGCGGGGACTCCGACCTTCCAGCCGTAGTGGCGCTGGAGCACCGTGGCCGTCGCGAACGTCCCGGACGCGTGCCCCGAGGGGAACGAGGCCTGGTTCGATCCGTCGGGCCGCTCCCTTCCCACCAGGACCTTCATTCCCAGGGTGAGCGACTGAGTCACCACCTGGGCGCGCACCAGATCGCGCCCGAGGTCGGCGACCCCCTGCTGATGAAAGAGCTTTCCCAGGCCGTACGTGGCGAACGCTCCTCCAACCTGCATCGCGCCTCCGCCGAGAACCCTGCCGGCATCGAAAACCTCCTCGACGGGGTTCTCCGGCTTCACCTGTGCGTTGATGTCGCTATACGCGATGTCCTGGTCGAAGGAACTGACGCTTCCGGCGGCAACCGTGCCCAGGCTCAGCGTTACGAGATTCTCCTTGGTGGTGAAAACGTTCTTGAAATCGATCCCGATCTGGCGCGCCAGCCGCGGGCGTTCGGGCTCCTTGTTCTCGTCGGCCCGAGCCGCCGTCGAGACCGACAGGAGCCCGAGCACGAGAAACCGAACCTTCATCGCGGGCCTTCCTCCCTCCGGAAACGGACCGTGAAGCGACAGCCTTCGCCCAGCCGGCTTTCGACCGTCAGCATCGCATCATGGAGCGTCGCGATACGAAGCGCAATCGAGAGCCCCAGCCCCTGGCCGCCGGTCGCCCGGCTTCGCGAGGAATCCACGCGGTAGAACCGATCGAAGATCTTTCCTGGCGCCTCCTCGAGGAATTCCCTCTCCGGTGTCCGCCACGGCGATCTCCGGTGCCCCGAAGGCCCTCCTTCGCGCGGTACCGTCCCCGGCAGTCCAGAAGGCCCTCGCCGCCGAGCTCCTCCGGGTTGTACTCGAGATCCTCGTCGCTGTAGTACTCGAAGAAGGGATAGAGGATGAGCTCGCCTTTGCGAATGTAAGTTCCGAACATCGACGTGGCGACGCCCGTGCCCCGGTCCTTCAAGTCTGCGGCGAGGATAAAGGCGCCGGTTGAAGCTTCTATGAAGACCCTGTCAGGGTCGGTGCCGAAGCACTTTCCCGGGAAGCGATTGGGTCATCGCACCGTCGCTGATGACGGGCTCTCCGTTCACCAGGACGTGATCGATTCCCACCGAGTAGGAGAGGGGCTCGGTGAAGGTGGCGGTGTCCCGGATCTGATCCGGGTCGAAGACGAGGACGTCGGCCGCATAGCCAACTTCGATACGGCCCCGCTGCGGGAGGCGCAAGATGGCCGCGGGGAGAGACGTGAGCTTACGGATGGCTTCCGGAAGGGGGATAACCTTCTCTTCCCGAACGTACTTCGCGAGTATCCGCGGGAACGCGCCGAACCCGCGCGGATGCGCGCTCGCGACGCTCTTGGGGTTGGTCGGCTCGGTGTCGTTGTCGAATGTGACGAAAGGCTCCTTCATGGCGAGGCGCTTCTGCTCTTCATCCATGCTCTGAGGGCAGACGCCGGTCCCTCGGGCGGCGACGAGGTCGAAGAACGCGTCCCAGACGTCCTTTCCCATGTGCTCCGCCGCCTCTTCGATCGAGAGCCCCACCACTGCGGGATCGGTGGCCGGTCCCACCTCGGTGATCAGAACGTTCCCCCAGTCCTTTCCCACGTGGCGATACCAGTTCTCCCAATCCGAGGTCTCCTCGACCTCTTCACGGAGAGCTTTGCGCACCTTCGGATCGGCCAGGGTGGTGAGGAACGCGCCTTCGCCCTTCGCGTAGTGTCTCGGATGGAGAAACGATCCCAGACCGATCCCGTTTCGAATGTAGGGGTATATGTCGGCGGTGACGTCGGCACCGCTTCCAATCGCCTCGCGGATGCGGGCGAGAGCGGGCTCCATGAGGGGCCAGTTCTCCTGACCCGCGGCTTTGAGGTGGTAGATGTGGACGGGAATCCCGGCCTGGCTTCCTACGCGCAGCGCCTCGTCGATGGCTTCGAGCAGCCCCGCGCTCTCGTTCCTCATATGGGTGAAGTAGACACCGCCGTGGCTCGCCGCCACCCTCGCGAGCTCGGCGATTTCCTCGGTCTTGGCGTAGGCCCCCGGGGGATAGATGAGGGAGGTCGAGAGCCCGACGGCGCCGTCCTTCATCGCCTGGTCCACGAGAGTCTTCATCTCTTCGAGCTGCTGCGGCGTCGGGGCGACGTCCTCGTCACCGAGAACGATCCGGCGCACCTGCTCCGCGCCGACGTTGTGAACGACGTTGAGGGCGATCCCCTTGGACTCCAGAATGCGGAAGTACTCGTCGAAGGTCGTCCATTTGAGGTCGAGCTCCCCCCGAGCGAGGCCCGCGAACGTCTCTTCGTTCTGAGGCGCGAGCGATCCCCCTTCCCCCGCCATCATCGTCGTGATTCCCTGCCGCAGCTTGCTCTCGGCGCTGGGAGGGTCGGTGACGAGAGGGAGGGAGCTCCCGCCCATCATGTCGATGAATCCGGGAGACACGATGCGGCCCTCGGCGTCGACGACGCGCTTCGCCTGGGCGCCGGCGAGGGGGCCTATCGCGGCGATCGCTCCATTCGCAATCGCGACGTCGGCGCGCGATCCCGGAGAACCGGTCCCGTCCAGGACGGTTCCGTTCTTAATAAGAATGTCGTATTCCGGCGAAGGCGCCTGACACGAAGCGGCCAGGAGGACGGTGAACAGGATGCCGTGGGAGCGCATGGACATCACGTGAGCATCTCATGACTTCCCCGTCCCATAGACGAGAATCTTGAAAGTCCCGTCGATAACCTTGGGGCGCGCCGGCGGGCCCCCCGGGGCCGCCTCCGGCGCCGGCTCGAACGCGGCCGTGGGCAAGTAGACGTTGTGCGTCTTCGGATCGAGCGCCATGGTGCGCGCGCGCGTCGCGGTCTCGAGCTTCTGCACCACCGTCAGCTTCCCCGGAGTCTCCTCGCGGGCGATAGTGAGCGTGCCGTCGCCGCAGGAGGCGAAAGCGAGACCCGTCTCGGGATCGAAGGCATTGGCGTCGACGCCATCTCCGATGGGAACGGTGGCCAGGACTTTGCCGTTCGTGCTGTCCATCATCACCATCATCTGGTTTTCGGCCCCGAGGAAGAGCCGGTGGTGGGCGAGGTCGATCGCCATGCCCGAGGCGGCTTCGCCCGGAGCGATGGGCCAGGTGGCCACCACCTTGTGCGAATGGAAGTCGATCACCGCGACCTCGTTCCTGTCCTCGATGTTGTTGTAGATGCGACCCGCCGCGCGATCGGCTACCGCGAACTCCGGCTTGCCGGAAAGCGGAATCGTGGCCACGACCTTCCCCGTTCTGGCTTCGAAGACCGTCGCCGACATCCCGCGCCCGTTGAAGGCATAGACCTCCTGAGCTTCGGGCTCGTAGAAGATGGCGTCGGGGTTCTCGCCGGTCGTGACCTTGCCGATGGTCTCGAGGGTCTTGAGGTCGACGATGCTCACCTTCGACTCGCGCCCGTTGCTCGCGAAGCCTCGGCCCAGCTCGGGAGCGATGGCGAACCCATGAACTCCGGGAGTATCCTTGATCTCGCCCACCACCGCCCCTCGGTCCAGGTCGATCACCACGACCTTGGTCGCATGAGAGACGTAGAGACGGCGGGCGCCCGAATCGACGGAGAGATAGTCCCAACCCCCTTCGCCGCCGATCGGGATCTCCCTGAGAAGGTGATAGGGCTCGTCGGCCAAGGCGAATCGTCCGACGAGAGTCCAGGCGATCAGAGTCAAGAGAAAGCCGGTGCTTCGTTTCAGCATTCTGTGCCTCCGCGGTCGAGTTACTTCAATGCCCGCGAAGCGCCGCATACACCGCGGGCACCAGATACAGCGTGACCAGAGTAGAGAGGCTCAAGCCGCCGATCACCGCCAGGGCCAGCGGCTTCTGCAGCTCGGCTCCGGCGCCGAGACCGAGCGCCAGAGGCAAGAGCCCGAACAAGGTGCAAAGCGTCGTCATCAGGATGGGCCTCAGGCGAATCCGAGCCGCCCGAACGACAGCATCGCCGAGGGTCGCCCCCTCCGCTTCCAGCCGGTGCGCGTAATCCAGGAGAACGATGCCGTTCTTGACCGTAAGCCCGACCAGCAGAATGAGCCCCATCGCCGAGGAGACATTGAGCTCGGTCCCGGTAATCAAGAGCAGGAGGAACGCACCGGCGAACGAGAGGGGCGCGGCCAGGAGAATCAGAAGGGCCGGGGTAAAGGCGCGGAATTGAATCACCAGGATAGTGAAGACCAGGGAGGCGGCGATGGCGAATACCAGAAGCAGCTCGCGAAACGCCTGACGCTGCGACTGGTACTGGCCTCCGACTTCGAGGCTGTAGCCGACGGGGAGGGCGACGTCGTCCAGACGCGATTTCAACTCGGAAACGGCGCTCCCCAGGTCGCGCCCTTCGAGCCGCGCGGTAATCATGGCCATCTGCCGGAGGTTCTCGCGCATCAAGACGCTCGCGCCGTCGGAGCTCTTCGAGCGCGCCAGATTCACGAGAGGCACCCGTTTCCCATCCGCGCTCCGCAGGGTAGTTCGAGCCTGGCGCGCGGGGTCGAAGCGCTCGCCATCGGGATAGCGCACCCGTACGGGAATGGCCCGGTCGAAAAGCCGCAGCTCGGTCGCCACCTCCCCGAGCCAGGCCGCCGAAAGCTGCTCCGACACCTGGGCGATGGTAAGGCCCGCCCTTCCCGCGGCCACCGGGTCGATATCCCAGGTGACCTCCGGGTTTCCTCGCTGAACGCCCACTAGATCCACGACGCCCGGGATCTTCTCCATCAGAGGCTCGACCTCGGCGGCCGTCGCTTCCAGCACCTCGGGGTCGTCGCCGAATATCCTCACTTCGATGGGCGTCGGAGTGCCTTCCAGATCGCCGATCATGTCCTGGAGAAGCTGGACGAACTCGACATCCAGGTTGGGCGCGGCCGCGTGGATCCGTGGCCTCAGGTCCGAAATCACTTCCTCCGCGCTGCGGCTTCGGGCCCGAGCCGGCTTCAATCGCACCAGGAGGTCGCCCTTGTTGGGCTCGGTGGCAAAGAGACCGAGCTCCGAGCCCGTCCGCCGCGAGAAGGAGGCAACCTCGGGTGTCGCCGCCACCAGCTCTTCGACTCGCCGGATCAGACGGTCGGTTTCTTCGATGGCCGTTCCCGCCGGCGTCAAGTAGTCGATGACGAAGCCGCCTTCATCCATCCTGGGGAGAAACCCGGTGGGTATCAGCAGGTACAACCCCGCGGCCAGCAGGGCCGCGAATGCCATGCCGAAGAGCGCCGCGCCTGGACGACCCATGACGCGGGACAAAGTCGTCGCGAAGAGATCTTCGAGACGTCGTCCGTGAGAGGGTGGGCGGAGTCGACGGCCTTCGCCTCCATAGGCCCGACGAGCCAGCAAGGGAATGAGGATCAGGGCCTGAGCCAGCGAGATCAGAACCGCCACCGTCAGGGTGAGCGAGAGCGCGCGAAAGAACTGCCCGACGACGCCGGAAAGCAAACCGAGCGGCACGAACACCACGACGGTGGTAAGGGTCGATCCGAGGACCGGCGCGACCAACTCCTCGGTCGCTAGCTCGATGTCGGCCTCGCTCCCGCTCGCCGCCAGGCGCCGGGCGATGTTTTCCACCACGACCACGGCATCGTCGATCACCAAGCCGATGGCCACCGCCAGGCCCCCCATGGACATCAGGTTGATCGACTGCCCCGAAAGAAGCATGAAGAAGAAGGTGGAGACCACGGTGAGGGGCAATGTGACCGCGGCCACGAGGGTGACCCGCCAGTCACGAAGGAACGCGAGGAGCACGGCGATCGCCAGAATCCCACCGATGAGGATGGCGTCACGCACGTTGGTGATGGCCATCGAGACGAACTCGGCCAGGTCGTAGACCTTGGAGAGCCGCAGGCCGGCGGGGAGAGCCCGAGTCAGATCGGAGGCAACCTCTTCGATACCCGCTTTCACCGCGAGGACATTCGCGCCGATCTGCGGTGAGATGTTGATGAGAGCCGCCTCGCGGCCATTGCCAGTCACCAGAGTCGTGCGATCGGGAGCGCCGGGAAACACCTCCGCGACGTCCGACAATCGCAGCGTGGCGCCCTTACGCACCGCGATCGGAGTCTCGGCGACTTCCTCGACCGAGCTCCAGAGTCCCGAGCCCAGGACCAGGTGCTGCCTTCCTTCGGCCGAGAAGCGAGCCAGCGGGACGATGCGGTTTGCGGCGGCGAGCGCGGCGGCGACGTCGGGCACGGTTAGGCCCGCCGCCGCGAGCTTCACCGGGTCTACGACGACCTCGATCTCGCGGGTGTCGCTCGCCAGCACCTCGACCCTCCCGACTCCGGGGACGCGCGCCAGCGCCGGACGCATCACGTAGTAGCCGTAGTCGCGAAGGTCCGCGGTGGGGAGACCCCCGGTGAGATTGAAGCTGTAGATGGGAAAGGCGGCCGGGGTGAGCCGCTCCACCGTCAGATCGAGCTCCTGCGGGAGCGGGGCGCGCGCTTCGGCAATGCGGTTCTGAACCTGCTGCAGCGCCACCACCATGTCGGTCGAGGGCGCGAACTGCGCCGAGATCTCCGTGGCGCCGCGGAAGGTCGTCGAGCGCACGCGCCGGATGCCCGGGACCTCCATGACCGCCTGCTCGAGCGGTCGGGTCACCGTCAGCATCATCGATCGGGCCGGGATGGTTCCGGCGTGGGCGATGACTACGATCCGAGGAAACTGCAGGGCCGGATAGATGTCACTCGGAAGAGAAAGAGCGGCGATACCGCCGGCGGCGCCGAGAAGGCCCGTGATCAAGAAGACGGCGCGCTCCTGCCGGGTGGCCCATCGAACGAGTTTCATCCTTCTGTCTTCACCGCCGCCCCGTCGGGAAGCGCGACCTGGCCGCGCACGATGACGCGGTCGCCTTTGGCCACTCCGTTTACGATCTCCGCATCGCTACCGGTAACGATGCCCACCTCAACCGCGGTTCGCCGCGCGTGTCCGTCGGATCCGACCACGAACACGGATGCCGAGCCGCCTTCGCGCACGATGGACGCCAGCGGTACGATGACCACGTCGTGGTGCTCTTCGGCTTCGATCTCGATCCGTACGGCCGTTCCCGCGGGAAGCCGGGTCCCTTCCACGAAGGCGAGGCGCAGGGTTGCCGTCCCCGTACTAGGGTCGACCGCCCCCGGACGGCTCTGGACCGTGGCTCTCTCTGGGTCCATTCCGGCGGGACCAAACACCCGCGCGGGGCTGCCCACGACGACGCGGAGGAGCTCGGTCACCGGCACCGCGGCTTCCACCTGCAAGCGGCCGGGGTCGATAACTCTCAATACCGGATCGTTGTTGCTGGCTTCGACCAGGTCGCCGGGGTGGTGCCAGCGCTCGGCGATGATGCCGTCGAAGCGGGCGCGAACCGTGGCGCGCTCGGCCAGCAAGTCCATCGAGCGGCGGGCGGCCTCGGCCCCAGAGAGAGCCGCCTCCGCGTCCGTGAGCTCGCGCTCGGCATCCTCCACCTCCTTGTGCGCGGCAATTCCTCGCTCGAACAACCCCGCGACGCGCTCTGAAGCCGCTCGCGCATTCGTAATCCGCGCTTCGGCCTGTTTTACTTCCGCCTGCTTCGCCGCCACATCGGCGAGAAGCGAAGGGATCTCGAACCGGGCCAGAAGGTCCCCTTTGCGCACCCGATCCCCCACGGCCCGGGGAAGCTCCAGAATCCGCGCCGGCTCGGGAGCATTGATGATCCATTCGGCGTCGGGCGCAGGAGTCACGTTTCCGGTGGCCGAGACGAGAGCGCGGATCGATCCGACCCGCGCCGCCTCGACGACGACCGGTACCGGAGTGGATGTCTCGATGTCTTCTTCGGACTCACCACCACCGCAAGCGAACGCCAGGATCGTCACCGATACCAGAAGGTACGAGATTCGAGTCACGGCAGCGGTGCTCCGATGGCGCGCTCGAGCTCGGCCAGAGCGAGCTGATAGTCGTAGCCCGCCTGGACGGAACGGGCGCGGAGGTCGCGTGCCGACTGAAGAGACTGAAGAAGCGCCACGAGGTTGGTTTGCCCCGCGCGATACGACTCTTCCGCCATCTGCTCGACCTCGATGGCCTGAGGAAGGATCTGCTCCCGGTAGCGGAGGTACTGGTCACGCGCGGCCGAAGCGACCGCCGCGGCGGCGAAAACCGCCCCTCGTACCTGCGATTGAGCGGCGTCGCGCTCGGCGCGCAGCTGCGCGACAGAGCTCTCTTCCAGGGTGACCGCGGCGCGGTGCAGCGTCAGGATCGGCAACGTGACGGCCGCACCCACCCGCCATCCGACGTCGAACTCGGGCTGGGCGTCGTAGGTGACGGCTCCCGCGACGATCGGATCCGGATACCGCAGCGTATGCGCCAGCCGGGCGCGCGCCAACCCCTCGTCAATCATGCGATCGAGCGCGACGAGGTCGGCGCTCGCCGAGAGAGCGAGGGAGGTTGCCGCCTCCGGGTCGGGAACACCCCCCGAGTCGAGATCGGAAGTAGCGCGGATGGAGGCGTCGGGCGGCCGCGCCAGCACAGTGTTCAGCTCGGCGCGCGCTGCGGCGAGCTTGCTCCGTGCCGCGGCCGCCTCGTTCCCGCTCGCGGCCAGCGCCAGCTCGGTCTGCAACATCTCGAGTCGGGGCGCGGCGCCCGCCTCGAAGCGCTCCCGCGCCGCGTCTCGGGCGCGCTCGCTGAGCCTGCGCAGCTCCTCCGTCATTTCGGCGCGCATCTCGTTCGCCGCCAGCGCGTAGTAGGTCCGCCGCACGAGAGCGCGGACCTCGACTGCGACTCGAGCGATTTCCGCGTCACCGCTCTCGACGGCGGCCCGCGCCACTTCGATGCGCCGCGCCCGCTTTCCCCCCGTTTCCAAGGGAAGAACGAGGCCGAGCGCTTGGCGCGGCGTCTCGCGCTCCCATTCGAAAGTCAGGTCGGGGTTGGGTCGCTCACCGGCGACGTCCACCGCAGCCAGGTTGACGAATCGCCGGAGTCGCGCCGCGGCCAGAGCCGGATTGGTGGAGGAGGCGAGGGCCATCGCTTCCGCGAGACTGAGGGACAACTCCGCAGGGGCCTGAGCCATCAGGCGGCCCGGCAGGAGCGCCCCGAGGGCGATGGTCAGGACGACCGTCCGAGAGCGTTTCAATCGAGTCTCTCCTTCGCGAGGAAGCGTTCGGGGCAGGAGACTTGGTGAGAAAGTCAGGGGCAAAGGATAGGAGAAATCATACCTGGGCGGCAACGGCCAAACTCCTCGGGACTCAGAGAGTGAAAAATATGAACAGGCTTAAGGTTGAATCAGACCGCCAACGGTCTGAGGGACACAAGCGACGCCGGGCCGAGTTCGTCGCTTGTAGCTATTGCCTTTCGGCTTCGTCACTCTCCCAAAGATGCTCCAGTCTTACTTCATGCACCACCGGGAGCTTCTCTCCGGGTATATGACTTACGGCGCCGCCGGCTCTTTAGGCCTTACTAAGTTCGCGGCCAGCGCCCGCAGGACGGCCTTCATATGAAAAACCGTTAGGCCGGGGTGCTTCGCCAGGATTCTCGCGGCGAGACCGCTTACATGAGGCGTGGCGAAGCTGTTGCCCGTCGCGGTGATCCACGTTCCGCCCTTCCAGGCGACCCGGACGTCGATTCCATGCGCGCCGAACTCCACCGGTGGATTCGGGTTGTAATAGATGACGTAAGGATCGTTGACGGCGTGCGCTGCGACCGACAGGACCGACGCGTAGAGGGAAGGCGCGCTCGGGATGGGCAGGTTGTTCGCCGCGGTCACCAGGACGACGTTGCGGAAGTACGCCGCATCGGTGATCTCGTAGAGCGGCGCGAAGAGATCCCGCCGGGTCGACCCCAAGCTCAGGTTGCAGATCCGCATTCCGTTCTCGATCGCCCACTTCAATCCGCGGGCGAAGGCGGGACCGCGACCGGTGAGGCTCGGACCGAGAACGCGGATACTGTAGAGTTCGCACTCTGGGGCGAGCGAACGGATGATCCCGGCACAGGCGGTGCCGTGGCCGAAGACGTCGTCGTGCGGCTCAGTAGTGAACTCGCCACCCGATCCTTCGATGGAGACGTAGCCGTTGACGCCGTTGACGGCGGGATGACCTGCTTCGATGCCGCTGTCGATCACGGCCACCTTCACGCCCCCTCCGTTACTCCCGCCCCACGCCCACTCGGGGGTGATATCGTCGACGGACTGAATCGCCTCGATCAGCGGTACGGACGTCGCCTCGAAGGCCGAGGACCAGGCGGGGCGCACCAGCGGGTCTGTCATTCCCTAATCTTCGCTAGCTGACCGGCGGCCTCATAAATCGTGCGCAGGTACTCGGCGAAGCCGAGTAGGATGGTACGGCAGGCACGCCGCTCGTTCTCTCCCTGCCGGGCGATCTCGTGAACGAGGCCAGCCAGCTCGAGCGTCTCTTGCGCGGCGAGGTCGTCTTCGGCCCTTCTGTCCATGCCCTCTTCGGGCTTCAGCAGGTCCGGCGTCCGCTCGTCCTCGAGCCCGCCGACGGAGTCGCGCACGAACCGCCCGATGTCCAGGTACAAACGAGAGAGCTGGAGGGCGACCGCGGCTTGATTCGCGAACAGCGACAGCGTTTCCATGTCCGAGGGGTTGAACGTCCCGGCTTCCTTGTCGAGCAGCTCGAGCGCGCCGATGATGCGGTTACCGTAGAAGAGTGGGACACAGAGGAGCGTCTGTGGGACGTAGCCGACGCTCTCGGCGATGTCCGAGGCCAACCGCGGATCGCTTCCGGCGTCGGCGATCGCGATCGCCTCGCCGCTGGCGGCAACGAGCCCCGCGATACCGTGTCCGAGCGGGACGCGGAACTTCTTCACGGCCTCCGCCTTGGACCCGGTGGCCACCTCGAAGATGAGCTCGTTCGTGTCTTCGGCGACGAGGAACAGTGCGCCGGCGCGCGCGCCGATCACGTGGGCTCCGGTCTCGACGATCATCTCGAGGAGCCGCGAGTGCGTGACAGGCGAGCCGATGATTCCGGCAGTGGCCGCGATCCTCAGTGCCTCGTGGAGGCGCTCAATCTCGGAGGCTTGCCGCGCGATCGCGTCTCGTGCTTGTGCGAGAGCCGCTCGAGCTTCGGCGTCATTCAGTTCACTCATGCTGCAGGTTCCTCCCGGCCTCAGCCTCCCGAACCAACGGGATGGCGCACCGGCTCTTTCACCGGTCTGTCCCTGCCTCGACGCTCGAG
The DNA here is from genome assembly GCA_963716925.1 of uncultured Acidobacteriota bacterium. Taxonomy (GTDB): domain Bacteria; phylum Acidobacteriota; class Vicinamibacteria; order Marinacidobacterales; family SMYC01; genus DAISKN01. The sequence continues at coordinate 1,805,953 of CAVQUX010000010.1, forward strand.
CCCGAGTTGCCTCGCGCTCACCGGCTCGCAGCCTCAGTCGCTTCTGCGAGCGCCCGGCGCCGGGCGGCGATGGTCTCCTCCACGGCTTGACGCGCGTGAGCGTCGTGCTCGAGCAGTGAGAGCAGGTCGGCGCGCGCGAGGCTGTAAAGCTCCGATGGCACCATCGTGCGCACGGTCGCCGCCCGCGGCTCGTCCGCGAGAAGCCCCATTTCTCCAAAGTAATCTCCCGGGTTCAGCGTGTTGACCCGCAGCACCCTGCCGCCGCAGACGGCGACCACCTCGACCTGCCCGCTGGCGATGAGATACAGCTTGCGGCCCTCCTCGCCCTGGCGGACGACTTCCTGTCCGGCCGGGTACCGCTCCGCCGTCAGCCGTTCGGAGAGATCGGCGAGCTCAGCGGGCCCTAACGCGCTGAGAA
>CAVQUX010000011.1:0-241348 GCA_963716925.1 uncultured Acidobacteriota bacterium
GGCAAAAAATTAGCCTGAAGATCGCGACGGACTGCCTCCAGGAGCCAAGAGACTGTTGGAATTGGCCTCTGCGGTACCGGAAAAGACCGATGCCCGCCAGGCCGAGGGGCGGGTGTCGTTTCTCGCCAATTTGGGCAACCAAACCGTCGATTTATTCCGATCTGCAGGTGAAATGCTGGAATTCCTCGGCGATACGGTCATTGCTTGTTCAGAGGCTGCTCCGCGGCCAGGCCCAGTACCGTCGCACCGATCTGGGCTTAATCATGCAGGCCGTGAGCGCCCAGGCACTCCCCATCGTTTCCCTCATCAGCCTGCTGGTGGGGATGATTCTCGCCTTCGTCGCCGCCATCCAGCTGCAGACTTTCGGCGCCCAGATTATGTGGCCGACATTGTGGGGATCGCCATGGTGCGGATCATGGGAGCGGTCATGACCGGGGTCATCGTGGCCGGGCGGACGGGCGCGGCCTATGCTGCTCAATTGGGCACGATGCAGGTAAACGAGGAGATCGATGCACTGCAAACCCTGGGCATTCTTCCCGTGGAGTTTCTGGTTTTGCCGCGGATGCTGGCCCTGGCGCTCATGATGCCCCTGCTCTGTCTCTATGCCGACCTGATGGGAATCCTGGGGGGGATGATCGTGGGGGTCTTCATGCTGGACCTGGGTTTTGCGCAGTATTTTCATGAGACCGCCCTCCATATGGAATTGACCCATTTCTGGGTGGGTCTCTTCCACAGCTTTGTTTTTGGCATCCTGATTGCCTTGGCCGGATGTCTGCGGGGGATGCAATGCGGGCGGAGTGCTTCCGAAGTGGGTTATGCCGCCACTTCGGCGGTGGTGACCAGTATCGTGAGTATCGTTTTGGCCACGGCCGTCATTACCTTTGTCTGCCAGGTGCTGGGGATTTAGATCGCGGATGGCGGGATGGCGATGAGGAATGGGGGGAAGATCAGTGTTGACTGAAGAACAGATCGAGGTTCGCGGCCTGGACATCGGTTACGGCAGCTTTGTTTTGATGCGGGACCTCAATTTCACGGTCAACCGGGGCGACATTTTCATCATCATGGGCGGAAGCGGCTGCGGCAAGAGCACCCTTCTGAAGGCCCTGGTCGGACTGAAAGAACCCTTGCGCGGGCAGGTGAAATACGGGGAGATGAGTTTCTGGGATGCGGACCCATCCGAACGGGAGAGGGTGATGCAGCGCTTCGGGATCCTATACCAGAGCGGAGCCCTGTGGAGTTCGCTGACCCTGGCTGAAAATGTGGCTCTTCCCCTGCAGTTGCATACGTCGTTGAGGGCGGCAGAAATCGGGGAGATGGTCTCTTTGAAGCTTTCTCTGGTGGGCCTGGCCGGCTTCGAAGAATTTTATCCCTCAGAGATCAGCGGGGGAATGCGCAAGCGGGCCGGCCTGGCCCGGGCCATGGCCCTCGACCCCGACATTCTTTTCTTTGATGAGCCTTCGGCCGGCCTCGACCCGGTGAGCGCGAGGCTGCTGGACGACCTGATCCTGGAGCTTCGCGAGAGCCTGGGGACGACCCTTGTAGTGGTCACCCATGAGCTGGCGAGCATCTTCGCCATCGGGAACAACTCCGTTTACCTGGATTTGGAGACGCGGACCATGACCGCCAGCGGAGACCCGAAAAGGCTGCTGGCCGAAAACCGCGGATCCCAATTTGCGCCACTTTTTAACCCGCGGCGAGAAATCTTAACCGATAGGATGGACACAGATGGCTAAGCAAGCAAACAGAATGATGATCGGCGGTTTCGTGGTCCTCGCAGTGATCATTATGGCCGCCAGCCTGGTTGTATTCGGTTCGGGCAAGTTCTTCAAGAAAACCGTGACCTGCGTGATGTTCTTCGATGAACCCGTCAAGGGGTTGAGTGTGGGCGCACCGGTGCTGTTCCAGGGCGTTCAGATTGGATCGGTGACCATCATTACGCTCCAAGTCGACCCCGTTAAGATGCAGACGCATATCCCCGTCATCATCGAATACGAGCCGGAGAAATTCCAGCTGGCTGGTGCGGGCCGGGAAACCGTCAGAGATCCCCGAAAAAATATCCAAGCTCATCGAAAAGGGCCTGCGGGCCCAACTGGCGATGCAGAGTTTTATTACCGGGCAGTTAGTGATCCAGCTTGATTTTTATCCCGACACAGCCGGTCACGTCTCTGCAGAACATCGACAAGCACTATGTAGAGATTCCCACCATCCCGTCCACCGGCGAGCGGCTGGCCCAAGCCCTGGGGGATCTGGATCTCAAGGCGATCGAAAAGCATTTGCTATCGACCCTGGCTGGTATCGATCGATTCGTGAACAACCCGGACCTGAGCGCCAGCATCCAGGCCCTGAAAGATACGCTTCAGGACGCCCGCAAGCTCGTCACCAAGGTGGATCGTCAGGTGGATCCGCTGGCGGGCGACCTGAAAAAAACCGTCAAAGATGTCGGCAAGCTGGCCGGATAAGTCGACACCCAGGTGGGAGGGGTGGCGGCCGGTTTTGATAAAACCATGGCCTCGGCCAGAGGTGTCCTTTCCGCAGATTCGCCGCTGATGGTCGAATTGGAGAACACCCTGAAGGAGATTTCCGCCATGAGTAGATCAATTCGGCAGTTGGCCAATTATCTTGATCAGCACCCCGAGGCCCTGATTCGCGGCAAAGGGAATCCTGGAGGGAAATAACATGAGAGTAGCGTCATTTTCTTCGCATCTTGCCGAGTCATCCTGGCTGATTCGCGGCCATCTTTGTGGCGGCTGCCGGAGTCAATCACCCCGTTTTTACGCGTTGAGTTCGATCCAGGAAGACCAGGGGGATCGCTAAGCGGAAAAGCCCGGCTCAAAACGCGGTTATCGGCATCGGCCCCGTCAAGGTGGCCGATTATCTCGACCAGTCTGATGCTGGTCACCCGTACGGCGACAATCAGGCGGTAAAAGCCGATATCGATCGCTGGGTGGGCTCCTTCAAGGATAACTTCATTAATGTTCTGGCGGACAATATCGGTTTTCTCCTCTCCACCGAACGCATTTATCTCTTTCCCTGGCGCGTGTCCGTGATCAACTACCCGGTGGTCGTGGATATCGTCGTGCGATGGCCGGTTGGGCGACGCCGTCTGGCTGGAGGTCGCGGTGGAGCATCTTGAAGGGTCCGGGGAAAAAGCTGCTCAAAACGAATCGGTCCAGTATTCAGGAGCCGGTGAGTGGTGCGGATTATGCCGCTTTGGTGGCGGCCCAGAGCCGGGCGCTGGCCAAGCTCAGCCAGGAGATTGCCGGGGCGATTCAAGGAGCTGGGAAGAACTGAAGCGGATAGACCAGCCCGGCATGGTTCACAGGTATATCGGCAAGCTTGCACTGCGCCATCAGGTCCGAGTTGTTAGCAGGTTGTTGAAAAACAGCCTGAAGTGGATCACGTTTTCCCGCAGTTGCTGCGATAATTTGGGGCCATTAAAGCTTGCGGGAGGCAGCAGCCATGCGGGGCAACAATGCCCATAGGACGCCATGTTCAGTTATCTGTCCCCGGAAGCCCAGCTGCTCCCAAAGACCATCCGCTCCGGCCGATCCGACAGATGGTGAACCAGGCCTTGCAGGAGCTCTCCCGGGACTTTCAGGCCATGTATTCCTTTGATGAAACCAGCCCAAATGTTGTTTCAAAACCTGCCTTAACCAAGTAAGGTCCTGCCGGTGACGGCGCACCCCACCTTAAAGGTCTTGGGGAAATTTTTCCTGGCGGGAAGCAGCCGAGCCGCTTTTGCTGGCCAATTGCCCAACTTTTTGGTAGAGATGGCCAGGAGGATTCGACGCAACTCATGGCCAACGGCACCCCGACCCTGTCCTGGCGGCCGCGGCGCCCGCCGGTGGTCTCGCCCCTGCCTCGCCTGGGGCGGCGCGCCTGCGCCCTGGATAGACCCGGGACTCAAGGTGCTGATTCCTGCCCTGCTCATCGTTTTCCTGGCGTTGGCCGCCAAGTTCGGCTCCTTTGAAGCCTATCTGCAGCTCCTGAGCCGCCAGACCTACAGCTCCTTGCTGCCCGCCCTGGGAGCCGGCTATACCCTGGTGATGCTCATCTTTCAGCTTTGCCGCACCATCCTCTGGGCCCGCTACCGGCCCTACCCTCTGGCCGCCGGCCCCCTTGCCCACCCTGACCGTGATCATCCCGGCCTACAACGAAGGGGCCATGGTGGAGAAGGCCATCTATTCCGTGGCGGCCGCCGACTATCCGGCCGAGAAGCTGGAAATCATCTGCATCGACGACGGCTCCCCGGATGACACCTGGCTCTATATCCAGCGGGCCCGGCAACGCTATCCCCACCTGATCAAGACCATCCGCTTCGCCGGCAAACCGGGGCAAAAAAGAGGGGCTTTACGCCGGATTCACCCAGGGCCGGGGGGAGGTCTTCGTCACCGTGGACTCCGACAGCGTCATCGCCCCGGACGCCCTGCGCCACCTGGTGGCCCCCTTGCTGCACGACGAGCAGATCGGGGCGGTGGCCGGCAACGTCAAGGTCTATAACCGCCACCAGAGCTCTCATGGGCAAGATGCAGGGGGTGCGCTTCGTCAACCTGGATTACCTGCGGGCCTCCCAGTCCCTGCTACCGGACGGTGATCTGCACCCCCGGGTCCCTGTCGGCCTACCGGCGCACCGCCCTGCTGCCGCATCTCTCGGCCTGGCGGCGGCAAACCTTCCTGGGGGCGCCCTGCCGCCACAGCGAAGACCGGGCCCTGACCAATTTCATCCTGCGGGGCGGCTACTACACCTATTATCAGCGGACCGCCCTGGTCTATACCCTGGTCCCCGAGACCTATCAGGGCGTGTGCCAACATGTACCTGCGCTGGGAGCGGGGCAACGTCCGGGAATCCCTGGTGCAACTGGGCTACCTGTTCACCCGGTACCGCAAGAAATACCGCCTCCTGCCCATCGTGGAGTTCTTCCTGGCCCAGTTGGAATACCCCTTGACCCTGCTCTTTTTCGGGCTGCTGGTGGCTTCGGTGGTGGTCTATCCCCCGATCCTGTTCAAACTCCTGGCCTCCTGGGCCTCGGCTCCCTGCTCAACCTGATCTATTACCTCTGGCTGGAGCGGGACCTGGAGTTCGTCTATGGCGTCATCTATAGCTACTACGCCTTCTTCCTGCTCCAGTGGATCTACCCTTACGCCTGCCTCACCGTCCGCGACCGCCACTGGCTGACGCGCTGACGCCGCCGGCCGAAAAATTTAGCCTAGCGCCAGCATTTTTGAGTCCGGCGCGTCGCCCCCAGGATCTTCGTAACGCCGGCTCAGGACGGCAGGAAGGGAGAAAACGCTTGTACGAGAGATGGGATAAAGCTGATATACTGAAGCCTAGGTGCACGCAAAGTACGATTTAACCATCTACCAGGAAGAGACATGACCGACAAGACGTATACAAGCCCTTGATGGAGCAGGTCCGGGCCGCCGGCTGAGCTGCCAAAGTTCCTCCCGGGGTTTTGGAGGAAATTTTGCAGGCCCTGCCCATCCAGTCCCATCCCGACCTGCTGGTCGGCATGGAGACCGTCGGATGACGCCGGGGTGTATCGCCTGACGCCGGAGATCGCGTTGATCCAGACGGTGGACTTTTTTACCCCCGTGGTCAACGATCCCTACACGTTCGGCCAGATCGCCGCGGCCAATGCCTTAAGCGACGTGTACGCCATGGGCGGGCGGCCCCTGACGGCCCTGAACATCGTCTGCTACCCCAGTCAAGACCGTGCCCAAGGAGGTGCTCCAGGCGATTCTGACCGGCGGCCTGGATAAGATCCACGAGGCCGGGGCCCTGCTCGTGGGCGGCCACAGCGTCGATGATACGGAGTTGAAATACGGGCTCTCCGTGACCGGCGTGGTCCATCCGGAAAAGGTGCTCACCAACGGCGGGGCCCGGGTGGGCGATCGGCTGATCCTCACCAAGCCCCTGGGAACGGGCGTCATTGCCACCGCCATGAAAGGACGCCTGGCTTCCCCGGAGGCGGAGGCCGAGGCCATCCGGGTCATGACGACCCTGAACCGGCTGCCGGCGGCCTGCCTGGAAACCTGGCGGTGCACGCCGTCACCGACATCACCGGCTTCGGACTTTTGGGCCACGCCCTGGAAATGGCGACCGCCAGTCACGTCGAGATCACCTTCTTCGCCCATCAGGTGCCGGTGCTGGCCGCGGCCAGGGAATATGCCGCCATGGGGCTGGTGCCGGGCGGCAGTTTCGCCAACCGCAGGTTCTGCGAACAAGCACCTCCAGGTGGCCGCCGGACCTCGATCCCCTGCTCGTTGACCTGTTCAGCGACGCCCAGACCAACGGCGGCCTGCTCCTGGCCGTGGCCCCGGACCAGGCTGAGGCTTTTCTGGATTGCCTCCAGGGCCACGGCATCGACGCCGCGCTCATCGGCGCCGTGACCGGCCAGGCCCCCGGGAGGATCAGGCTGGAACCTTAGGGCAGTCGCTCATGAGCCGTTGGCCCACCCGTAAATCATGAAAAGATCGGTGGGGCGGGCCTGCCGCCAATTCCTCTGATCACTGGTGCGTAGAACGCACCCTACGAGAATTTTTCAGGCAGTCACGCATGGCTTGCACCGTAATATGAACGCTGGTAGAACGGGCGTCCCCGAGCTGCTGCACTACGAAACCTTTCAAAGCAGCGCCAGGTAAAGGATTGACCACCGGTAGGCGCTCCCCGGCCGCAGGGCGCCGCCCACCCATGATGAGCGGCCCCGCATCAAAGGAGGCGACCATGCGAACCCGGGACCGGATGTTGCCCGTGGGCTGGTATCCCGCCAGCGTCAGCGCCTGCAAGGCGGAAATCGAACACTTTATCACGGGGACGACGCCGCTGCCCCCGGGGACCACGGTCTATGGCGGCATCGTGCCCCATGCCGGCTGGCACTTTTCCGGCAAGGCCGCGGCCCGGGTTTTTTTCCTGGCCGCCAAGGCGACCCAGCCCCAGGTGGTGTGGTCTTCGGCGGCCACCTGGGAGGCAACTCGCCGCCCCTCCTGGTAGCCGACGACGCCTGGGAGACCCCCCTGGGAAACCTCACCCTGGCCACGGAGTTCTATCAGCCCCTGGCCAAACGCCTCACCCTCCGGGAGGAATACCCCGGGCGACAACACCATCGAGGTGCAGCTGCCCCTGGTCAAATACTTTTTCCCCCAGGCCAAAGTCCTGGCCCTGCGCTCCCCCCACTCCAGCACGGCCATCGAACTGGGCCAGGCGGTGGCCGCGGTGGCCCAGGAACTGAAGGTCAGCATCCTGGTCTTCGGGTCCACCGACCTGACCCACTACGGCCCCAACTACGGCTGGGCCCCCAAGGGCTACGGCCCCGAGGCGGTGAAGTGGGTGAAAGAGGTCAACGATCAGAAATTCATCGACGCAGGCCCTGAAACTGGACGGCCCCGGCATGCTCAAGGCCGCCCAGCAGGACCAGAGCGCCTGCAGCGCCGGGGGGGCCGTGGCCGCGGTGGCCGCCGCCAAAGCCGCAGGGCGCCCATAAAGCCGCCCTCATCGACTACTACACCAGCTACGACGTCATGCCCGGCGACAGCTTCGTGGGGTATGCCGGGATCGTGTTGGAAGGGTGAAGGAGATGAAGTTGTGGGGGGAGGGCCAGGGCCAACGGCCCTGCCCTCCCCCCACACCCCCCTCCCAACCCGTATAAGTAGGGGCGACCCGCCGGGTCGCCCCTACATTTTTCCCATAAGGGATTGGGGGTGGGGGTTTGGGGTTTTTTGTAGGGGGGAAAGGGCCTCTTACGAAAAGCCCTTTGCCCCCTCCCCCAAATTATTCCCCCTCCGCCCGGCTCAAGCGCCGCGGCGCCTTGGGACCAGAATTCCCGGGACAGGCGCATCAGGGTGTCGGCGGGGGCCAGGTCCTGGGTGAGGGCGGCCATGGTGGCCGGGGTGACCTGCCCCTGGCGCACCACTTCTTCCCCGGCCTGGGCCACCGCGTCCAGCACCGCCTGGACCTGGGGCTGAAACTCGGGCACGGACAGAAATTCGGAAGAATGCCGGTAGATCTCGGCGATGAGGTCCCCGCCCAGGCACATGCGCCAGGTCAGGGACAGGGCCTGGAACATGACCTGGTCCCAGTAAGCCGGACACGCTCAGGGTCACCACCCGGGGCATCTTGTCGAAGCGGTGGGGGACTGCCCCCGGCCTCGGCCATCTCCGCCAGGGGGTCCATCATGGGCAGGGTGCGCTCCACGAACAGCTTCATCCGGGCATTCATGGTGGCATGGTAGATGGGGCTGGCCAGCACCACCAGGTCGGCCGCCAGATACCGGTCGAACAGGACTTCCGTCATGTCGTCCTTTTGGACGCAGCGCCCCGGCGTCTGGACCCAGCAGCCGTAACACCCCAGGCAGTGGTTGATCTTATAGTTCCTCAGATACAGGGTCTCGGCCGAGGCCCCGGCCCGTTTGGCCCCTTCCAGAAATTTCTGCAACACCAGCTCGGTCTTGCTGGTTTCGTGGTCCCGGGGACTGCTGTTCAAAGCCAGAATGTTCATGAAGTCCTCCCTTGAATACAGTTTTCGGTTTTCGGTTTTCGGTGAAGAACTAACACTAAAGATTATCCATGGGATAGACAGTAAAAGCATGTGCACGGCGACCTGGCATCTGGATACAAATTTCATTGATGAACCCGGTCTGCCGCCCTATTATAACACCATTCTGGAAAGGAAAAAGAAGGGCGGACACACAGGTCCGCCCCTACGGTTTGGCGGGCAGTGCCCGCCCTACATTTTAAGGAAATCGGGGTAAGGGTGAGTGGAAAATGAACTTCCCACAGGCTGGAAGCCTGTGCCACTAACCCCTGACCCCTGACCCCTGCTTTTTAGTACATGCCTTCCATGCCGCCCATGCCGCCGCCGCCCATGGGGGGCATCGGGGATTCTTTCTTGGGTTTCTCGGCGATCATGGCTTCGGTGGTGATGAGCAGAGACGCCACCGAGGCGGCGTTCTGGATGGCGTAGCGGGTCACCTTGGTGGGGTCGATAACGCCTGCTTCCATCAGGTCCTCGTATGCGCCGGATTCGGCATTAAAGCCCATGGCGCCTTTCTCGTTTTTGACATGCTCCGCCACTACGGAGCCTTCGAAGCCGGCGTTGTTGGCGATCTGCCGGATGGGCTCTTCCAGGGCCCGCTTGATGATATTGACGCCCAGATCCTCGTCGTGGCTCTTCAGCTTCAGGCCGCCAGGGCCGGGGCGCAGCGCAGCAGGGCCACGCCGCCGCCGGGCACGATGCCTTCTTCCACCGCGGCGCGGGTGGCGTTGAGGGCGTCTTCCACCCGGGCCTTCTTCTCTTTCATTTCCACTTCAGTGGCCGCGCCGACGCGGATAACCGCGACGCCGCCCACCAGTTTGGCCAGCCGCTCCTGGAGTTTTTCCCGGTCGTAGTCCGAGGTGGTCTCATCGATCTGGACCCGGATCTGTTTCACCCGGCCTTCGATGGCCGCCCGGTCGCCGCCGCCGTCGATGATGGTGGTGTTGTCCCGGTCGAGGCTGACTTTCCGGGCGGTGCCCAGTTCTTTCACCGTGACGTTTTCCAGCTTCCAGCCCATGTCTTCGGAGATCAGCTGGCCGCCGGTGAGGATGGCGATATCTTCCAGCATGGCCTTGCGGCGGTCGCCGAAGCCGGGGGCCTTCACGGCCGCCACCTGGAGGGTGCCCCGGAGCTTGTTGACCACCAGGGTGGCCAGGGCTTCGCCGTCCACGTCCTCGGCGATGATCACCAGGGGCTTGCCCATCTTGGCGATGGTCTCCAGCACGGGCAGCAGGTCTTTCATGGCGCTGACCTTCTTCTCATGGATGAGGATGTAGGGCTCTTCCAGGGCGGCTTCCATCTTCTCGGGGTTGGTGACGAAGTAGGGGGAGATGTAGCCCCGGTCGAACTGCATGCCTTCCACCACTTCCAGGGTGGTTTCCATGCCCTTGGCTTCTTCCACGGTGATGACGCCTTCTTTGCCGACCTTGGCCATGGCGTCGGCGATGATGTTACCGATGGAGGGGTCGTTGTTGGCGCTGATGGTGCCGACCTGGGCGATCTCTTTCTGGTCTTTGGTGGGTTTGGAAATCTTGTGGAGCTCGTCCACCACCGCGGTCACGGCCTGCTCGATGCCGCGCTTTAAGGCCATGGGGTTGGTGCCGGCGGCCACCAGGCGGGAGCCTTCCCGGTAGATGGCCTGGGCCAGGATGGTGGCGGTGGTGGTGCCGTCGCCGGCCACATCGGAGGTTTTGGAGGCCACTTCCCGAACCATCTGGGCCCCCATGTTCTCGAATTTGTCTTCCAGTTCGATCTCTTTGGCTACGGTGACGCCGTCCTTGGTGATGGCCGGGGCGCCGAAGGCTTTTTCCAGGATCACGTTGCGGCCTTTGGGACCCAGGGTCACTTTGACCGCGTCCGCCAGGGTATTGACGCCCCGGAGCATGGACTCCCGGGCCTTGATGTCATATTTGATCTCTTTTGCAGACATGTGCTTACTGTCCTCCTTAGGATGATTGCTGAATACGACGGAAATTCAGGTTAGTTGATGGGGAAGACCTGCGGTTAGTCGTTGATGACGGCCAGGATGTCTTCTTCCCGCATCATCAGGTATTCTTCGCCTTCCACTCTTGATTTCGGTGCCGGCATACTTGCCGAAGAGGACCCGGTCGCCTTCTTTGAGTTGGAGGGCCATGCGCTGGCCCTGCTCGCTCATTTTGCCGGGGCCGACGGCGATGACTTTGCCTTCAATGGGCTTTTCCTTGGCGGTGTCGGGGATGACGATGCCGCCTTTGGTGACCTGCACCTCTTCGATCCGTTTGACCAGAACCCGGTCATTCAAGGGTTTGACCTTCATATACAACCTCCTCGCGGTAAATTAAGGGTATCAGCTGCTATTAGCACTCATTCATAGTGAGTGCTAATTATCATGGTAATTTTAACTATTATCCTGGGAAAAGCAAGGGGGGCCGATAAAATAATTTGCGGGAAGGTGGCGGGCCGAAGCCCGGTAAGGTTACCGGGCTTCGGAAACCATGAGGGCCCGCTGTGGACTTGGACTTGGAATACTTGTCCTTGGCATCCTTGTTGGCCGAGCTGGTTTTCTTGGGTTTGGCGGCACTCTTGGCGGAGTTGTCGCTCTTTTTCGCCAACCGGGCCTCGCCCGATTTCTTGCTTTTGGCGGCCTCGCCCTTTGGTCTGGTTCTTGGGGGTGCCTATGAGGGCCACCTTGGTCTTCTTGGCATCGCCGTGTTTGGCGGCCGAGACGGCGTCCCGAACAGAGAAGCCTGCACCACGGGGGCGGCGCCGGCCTTAGCCGGGGTGTTTTTGGCCGGTTTCTCCTGTTTGGCATAGGTCCGGCTCGCGGCCTTCTTGGGGGCCTTGGCAGAGCTCCGGGTCTTGCCGTTGGACTTGTGGCGCCACGCTGGCCTGGCGGCTGGCGAGCAGCTCTTGCCGCTGGAATAGGACGGCCCGGAGCTCCTGGCCGTCCGGATCGGGTGGGAGGCCACCGCCGGATGTTCGATGCGGGCGATGGTAATGTTTTTGGTGAACAGCTCTTTGCTGTTGGGAGGCAGGTTCAGGGTGTAAGACGGCGCCTCCGGGGGGGTGACGCCCCGCAGCAATTCCGGGTTGAGGGCCTGGACTTCCTCGGCGGGCACGTTCACCGCCACCGCCGCGGCGGTGAGCGAGGTGGGCTCGGTTACCGGCACCTTGTCATATTTGACCGGCGGCAGATAGGGCACGTTCTTGAAGCCGAATTTTTCCGGGTTCTTGGCGATGATGGTGGCCGCGATCATCTGGGGCACGTAATTCTTGGTCTCGGTGGGCAGGCACTGATTGGCGGAGAGTTCCCAGAAGTTCTTGTGATTGCTCTGGTTCAGCTCCCGCTGCACCCGGCCCTCGCCGCAGTTGTAGGAGGCCGCCGCCAGATACCAGGAGCCGAACTGCTTATAGAGGTCCAGCAGGTATTTGGCTGCCGCCCGGGTGGACTTTTCCGGGTCCCGGCGCTCATCCACGTAGCTGTCGATGGCCAGCCCGTAGCGCAGGCCGGTGCCTTTGATGAACTGCCACATGCCGCTGGCGGCCGCCGGGGAATAGGCCTTGTTGTTGAAGCCGCTCTCGATCATGGCCAGGTAGGCCATGTCTTCCGGCAGGCCGGCCTCCTGGAAGACTTCCTTGATCATGGGCAGATAGCGGGTGGAACGGGCCAGGTAGCGCGGGATGACCTCTTTGCGTTCCGTGGAGAAATAGACCAGGTAGGCCCTGACCTGCTTATTCATCTGGATGGGCACATCAAATTTGACCTGATGCTCCCAATTCTTCAATTCCTGTTCCAGGCTGGGGTCCCAACCGGGGATGCCGCTCTTGGCGTAGAGCTCTTCCAGGCGCTTGGCGCTCAACTCCTCGGTCAGGGTGGCGTCGTCGGGACCGTCATCGGTCACGGGGGCCGTCATCTCCGGCTGGGCCGGCTCCATCTTAACCAGGCCGCCTTTTTGACCTCCGCCACATCCCGCCAACAACGCAACGCAGACAACTACCCCCACGAGCCAGGATATCATAAAGACTCCTCTCACCTACTGGTCCGGGTTTGCGGTTGTACAGGTCCGGAAATGCTATATCGTTACCTCCCCCGAGGCGGACCGATAGACCTGGGATTTTTTCCGTATAGCACCATTTTTCGCACTTGGCAAGAAAAAAACGCAGGCTATACTCTGATTTTCCCGGCCTCGGGCTCTTTTAAGTTATTATCGGCGCGGTTATCATATAATAGCGGGGGTGATAAAAACCATGAGCAATCTCAGATATCTGGCCAATCTGGAGATCGCTCTGGCCCTGGCCGGCTGGGCCGTCGGCCTGTGGGGCATCGTCCGGGGGGATGAAATTATTCTCCAGTATCTCTACTTCTTCGCCTGGTATCCCTATATCGCCTGCCTGGACGGCCTCCTGTGCCGCCTCCGGGGCCAGTCCTGGCTCCTCACTCAGCCCCGGAAGTTTCTCCAGATGTTTTTCTGGTCCGTGACGGTCTGGCTCATCTTTGAAGCCCTCAACCTGGCCCTGAAAAACTGGGGGTATGTGGCGGTGAACCCCGATCGGGTGGGTCCGCTGGGGCGGCTACGCCCTGGCCTTTGCCACGGTGCTGCCCGGGGTGCTCTTCACCGCCCAGGTCATGGACGCCCTGGGGGCCTGGAAAAACCTGAAAGCCCGGCCCTTCAACCCGGGCGCCTGGCAGCCGGTGTCCCTGCTGGTGGGCGTCGCCTTGCTGATCTTGCCCTTAATCTTTCCCCGCTACGCCTTCCCCCTGGTCTGGGGGGCGTTTTTCTTCCTGCTGGACCCCTTCTGCTGGCTTTTGGGCGGGCCACTCTCTCATCGCCCGCTTCGCTGGCGGGCGAACGCCGGGAGCATCTCTGTCTGTTGGCCGCGGGCCTGATCTGCGGCCTCTGGTGGGAAGCCTGGAATTGGTTCGCCATCAGCAAGTGGGTCTATACCCTGCCGGTGCTCAATTTCTGGAAGGTCTTCGAGATGCCGCTCCTGGGGTTCCTGGGGTTCCCGCCCTTTGCCCTGGAGTGCGCGGTCATGTATAATTTTCTCACGGCCCTGGATGAGCGGGTGCTGATCACCCCCAGGCGGCGGCCGTTATGCCTATCGTGATCCAATTGGCCTTCTGGCTGGTGATGTTTGCGGCCATGGACGCCTGGACGGTGATTATCTATCAGTGAGCAGCTGTAGCGACTGTCTTTCAAGTCAAGGTACCTGGGTAATGAATTGGTTCCAGGGTTGATTGTTTTTCACCATAGCATTGAGGATGAGAACGAGTTTGCGCATACAGGCGGTGAGGGCCAGTTTTTTGGGTTTGCCGGCGGCCAACAAGCGTTGGTAAAAGGCGCGGATCACCGGATTCCATCGAGAGGCCACCACCGCCGCCATATAAAGCATGCGGCGCAGGTAGCTGCGGCCACCCCGGATCATCCTTTTGCCCCGGAAGCGGCCGCTATCCCGGTTATAAGGGGCCACCCCCACCAGGGCCACGGCTTTTTTGCCGGGCAGCGTGCCCGCCTCCGGCAACTGGGCGATGACGGCCCGGGAAACGATCGGTCCGATGCCGGGGATGGTCTGTAACAGGCGGTCACGGTCCCGCCAGAGGGGACTCTGGCGGATCTGGTCGTTGAGATCCCGGTCCAACTGCTTCCAGGCGTTGACTCAAGCCAGGCGAGATGCGCCTGGATATCCTGGCGGAGCGCAGGGATGAAGGTCTTTTCCAGGCGGTTTTTTTCCTGGCCGATCATCTTCACCACCTGCAGGCGCCGCTGCAGGGCCGCCTTGAGCACCTGCTGGGCCTGGTCCGGCAAAGGGCGGGGCTCGGGCCGCAGGGCCTCGGCGAAGTGGGCCAAGACCTGGGCGTCGATCTTATCGGTCTTGGCCAGCTTGCCGGTGGCGCCGGCGAATTTCCGCACCGCCTGGGGATTGACCAGGGCCACCGGCAGTTGGGCCTCGGCCAGGGCGGCGGTCACCAGGAACTCATAGCCGCCGGAGGCCTCCAGCACGATGAGCTGAGGTTTGAGGGCCGCCAGGCGCTTGACCAGCTGCTTGATGCCGCGGTCGTCGTTAGGGGTGACAAAATGGCGGTTCTGAGGCCGCACGGCCACATCCAGGTGCTGCTTGGAGACGTCGAGGCCGACAAAAACTTGGCTGTTCATAGCTTGCTTTCCCGTCCTTGTAGATGCGAGATCATGGTCTCAGGTGACTGTTCGGGTTAGGGCAAGCGGGACGTGGCGCCCATGCTACAGAACGGTCTTCGAAGACCCAGGGGCGGGTCGGGCTGCCACGTCCGCAACCGTTGGCCCCAGGGGTCAGGCCCATGAGGCGGGCTGCCGCCTTATCAATGACATTCTCCTCGTTGCCCAAGTTTCAACTTGCTAGGCAACCTAGAGTCGACAAGGCGCACCCAACGGCGTCGCCCCTACAGTGCAGGATACTTCCGAATAACCAAAAACCGAGAACCCAAAACCCAAAACCGTCTTTTCCATCAGTTTGGGCTGCCCCAAGAACCTGGTGGACACGGAAATCATGCTGGGGGGGCTCACCCGGGCGGGCTGGGAGGTGACCGGGGAGCCTGCGGCCGCCGATCTCCTGCTGGTCAATACCTGCGGCTTCATCGAGCCGGCCTGCAAAGAGGCGGTGGACACCATCCTGGACCTGGCCCGGCTCAAGGCGGACCGGCCCGGAAGTCGCCTGGTGGTGGCCGGCTGCCTGGTGCAGCGCTACGGGCCGGAGTTGGCGAAAGAGCTCCCGGAGGTGGACCTGTTCATCGGGGTCAACGATTTTCCCGCCCTGCCCGATCTCCTGGGCCGGCCCCCGGCGGCGGGCGCGGCCCGGCTCTTCCATGAGGCGCCGCCCTACGCCTATGGCGGGGTGGAGGCCCGCTACCCCGCCACCCCGGCGCATCTGGCCTATCTGAAGATCGCCGAAGGGTGCAGCCACCGCTGCACTTTTTGTCTCATCCCGCAGATCCGCGGGCCCGATGCGCAGCCGCCCCCTCAACACCCTGGTGCAGGAGGCCGAAAATCTGGCCGCGGCCGGGGTCAAGGAACTCATCTGGTGGCCCAGGACACCACCGCCTATGGCCGGGACGAGCCGGGCCACCCGGGGCTCGCGGCGCTGCTCCGGGAGTTGGCCGCCATTGACGGGTTCCGGTGGATTCGCCTCCTCTACGGCCACCCGGCCCGCATCACCCCGGAGCTCCTGGCCACCATGGCCGCCAACCCCCGGATTCTCCCCTACCTGGATATCCCTATCCAGCACGGCCATGACGAGGTGTTGCGGCGCATGGGACGGGGCTATGGCCGCCGGGATATTCTGGAGACGGTTCGCCGCATCCGGGAGACCCTCCCCGGGGCGACGCTCCGCACCACGGTCATGGCGGGTTTTCCCGGCGAGACCGAGGCGCACTTCCAGGCGCTCAGCGATCTCATCACTGAGGTGGGCTTCGACCACCTGGGAGTCTTTCTCTACTCCCCGGAAGCCGGCACTCCGGCCGCGGCCTGGGGCCCCCAGGTGCCCCGGCGGGAGGCCCGCCGGCGGGCCCGCCGTTTAAAAGCCGTGCAGGCCAAAATCGTCAAGGCCCGGCTCAAGTCCCTGGTGGGCACCGTGGCCGAGGTCCTGGTGGAAGGGGTGAGCCCGGAGAGCGACTACCTCCTCACGGGACGCATGATTAGCCAGGCCCCGGACATCGACGGCCAGGTCTATATCACCGCCGGGACCGGGCAGGTGGGGGAAATCCAACCCGTGCGCCTCACCCGGGCCCTGCCCTACGACCTGGTGGGGGAGATTGTCGAGGAGGGGGAAAAGGCGAAAAGGCGAAAAGGCGAAAAGGGTTAAAGGCAAGAGCCATAAGCCCTTTTGGAACTGGCCAGGCTGTCAGGCTCAGCCCCAAAGCAAACCTGGGAACCTGACGCCAGGTCAAGAACAAGTCGTCCATCTTTTCATAAGTTCGAGACTGAGCCAAAAGCCCATGAGCATCTGCAACTGCCACGTACCACCTGCTCACCACTGCTCACTGCTTACCTAATCCATTGACTTCCCGTGAGAACTAAGTTAATTTATTCACAATGGTTACCCCGGATAAAAGTATTCTGAAGAACCTGGAACCGGATGTGGCCGCCATCAATCAGGCGCTGGCGGCCAATCTCCAGACCCACGTGCCGTTGATCGCCGAGGTGGGGCGCCATATCCTGCTTTCCGGCGGCAAGCGCATCCGGCCGCTGCTGTTCATCCTGAGCGCCCGGATGTGCGGCTGCCAGGGCAACCACTTGAGCGGTTTTTCCACCATCTTTGAATACCTGCACGCCGCCACCCTGCTGCACGACGATGTCATCGACGCGGCCAGCGTGCGCCGGGGGGCGTCCACCGCCAACACCATCTGGGGCAACCAGGCGGTGATTCTGGTGGGGGACTTTCTCCTGGCCAAGGCCCTGTCCCTGGCGGTGACCACCAATAAATTGAAGATCCTGCAGGTGCTGTCCCACGCCACCACCATGATGGCCGAAGGGGAGATCCTCCAGCTCCTGCACGCGGGCAACCTGAAAATTACCGAAGCCGAATACTTCGAGGTCATCACCCGCAAGACCGCCATCCTCATGTCCGCCGCCTGTCAGATCGGGGCCATCCTGGGTGGGGTCCCCGCCGGCCAGGAAGAGGCCTTGAGCCAGATGGGGTTGAACCTGGGGATCACCTTCCAGGTGGTGGACGATATCCTGGATTACACCGGGGACGAAAGGGAGTTGGGCAAGGAGGTCTGCGCCGACCTGCGGGAAGGCCGGGTCACCCTGCCCCTGATTCACGCCCTGGCCCAGGCCTCGCCCCCGGACCGGGAGCGCCTGGCCGCCATCGCCCAGGATCTGACCCCGGAGTCGGCCCCGGAACTCCGGAGCCTCCTGGATCAGTACGGGTCCCTGGACTACGCCCGCACCGTCGCCCGGAGCTACACCCTGAAGGCCCAGGAAAACCTGGAGACCTTTCCCCCCTCCCTGGAAAAGACCTACTTTTGGGCCATCACCGAAGAACTGCTGGCCCGGACCCATTGACCCGGTGGCCGGGATGCACCCGGCCCTGTCTCCGGGAGAACCGGCGCCCAGGTCGCCCCAACGACGATAATTCTCAGATTATTTCATTAATTTCACCGTGTTATACTCCGGCCGGAGCCGCCTCGGCTGGGAGCCTGGCCGGGTGGGCGGCCTCCGGACTTTTCCCTTTATTTTACTTGACATTACCTGATTCTTGCGTTAAATTTTTTTCTGTAGATAGCATGTCAGACTGAAGGCAGGGCGGCGGGCCCTGGCCATAGATCGGAAGGGTATGCTAATCACCCTCCCTTTTTTTTTGCCTGGCTGCTCTCGCGGTCCTGCTCCTGGGGCGGGATAAGTGTTACAAAATTTAGGAGGTTCCTCATTCATGAAGGAAAGAGGAAGAGTTAAGTGGTTCAATGATTCCAAGGGATTCGGTTTTATTTCCCGAGAGAACGGCCCCGATGTCTTTGTGCATCACAGCGCCATCCAGAGCGATGGCTTCCGGACCCTGGCGGAAGACCAGGAGGTCGAGTTTGAGGTGGTTCAAGGTCAAAAAGGACCCCAGGCGCAAAACGTCACCAAGCTATAATTGCTAACCACTTGAGGCTGGGAACTCCGGCGGTCCTCAGGCCCCGGAGTTCCGCCATCTTGACCCCAAGGAGGTGAGCCGTGGCCCGCAACCGATATGGCTGGGAAAAACGAGCCAAGGAAATCGCCCGGAAGCAGAAGAGCGATGAGAAGATGAAAAAGCGCCAGAATCGGGCCACTGAAGAAGAAACCCAAGAAGAACCCAGGCGCAGGAAGAAGGAACTATTGAGGAATAACCGGAATCTCCTCCAGATCGGGTTGGGCGACACCATCGGGATAGGGGAATTGTGTCGCCGCTTAAGGAGAAGATCGTGACGATCAAATTGTATGTGGGCAATCTGCCCATGGAAATGACCGAAACCGAATTAAAAGACCTCTTTACCGAGGCCGGCAATGTGGCCTCGGCCAAAATTATCACCGACCGGCAGACCGGCCAACCCCGGGGCTTCGGTTTTGTGGAAATGGAAACCAAACTGGAGGGGCAAAAGGCCATCTCCATGCTGAACGGTCGCCAGGTTGAGGGCCGGGTCCTGGCGGTCAATGAGGCCAGGCCCCAGGCTCGCAGTGGCGGCGGGCGGCGGCGGCGGTCGCGGCGGCGGCTACGGCGGCGGCGGTGGCGGTGGCGGCGGCGGCGGTCGCGGCGCGGCGGCTACCGGTAAGCCACAGGCTCCGTCGAGAGCGGCGCCGATACAGCAACCCCATGCCGGCAGGGTCCACGAGGTCTTGCCGGTTTTTCTGTGAGATAGCAGCTTAGCGGTCAGCTTTCAGCAAGACAAGGATATCCATTCAGGGAAAAGAAGCGGCAACGCGCTGGACGATCCGGGTGCGGGTGCATGAACGTCAGAGAGGTAAAAGTCAATGAAGATATGCTGCATTGGATTCGACCTGCCCGAGGGCAAAGTGAAGTATCAGGACGAGCTCGTCATCACCCTGGACCAGAAATTATCCCCCAAGAAAATCACCCCCTTCTACGTTGAGTTCACCCGAGACGACTTCAGCCATTGCGACGGCTTTCTCGTAGCCCGGGAGAAAATCTGGGATCTCCTGATCCTGGACCTGGAAAAGCTGGAGGCCCGGCGGGACCGGAGCCGCGGATGCGGCGGAACAAGAGCTCCTGGATAAGTGCCTGGGGTATCTGGAGCAGGAAGTGCCGCTGTGCGACGTGGCCAGTTCACCGAGCCCGAACTGACCCTCTTGAAGACCCTGGCCCCCTTGAGTTTAAAGCCCACGCTGGTCGCCGCCGAGGCGCCGGAGCTCAATGACGCCATTACCCAGGTCCTGAAAAAATCCGGCATCATCTTCTTCTACACCGCGGACAAGAAAGAGGTACATGCCTGGCCGGTGCAGCAGGATTCGGACATCGTCACCTGCGCCGGCAAGATTCACTCCGACCTGGCCCGGGGTTTCATCAAGGCCGATATTGTCAGCTACCACGACTTTATGCAGGTCTACAACATGGCCGAAGCCCGGACCAAGGGCCTGGTAAAGCTGGTGGACCGGGATTACACCATCCACGCCGGGGACATCATCGAGATTCGGTTCAACGTCTAAGCGGTGGTCGACCAGCGAGCTTTGGAGGTATCCGGAACCTGGCGGATAATCTCAACTTAATGAATTTGCCGGATTTGCCGCTCCCTATAAAAATGGCCTGGGGGGGCGGGCTTCTGGGCCCGCCACCTGAAGGCGGCCGGCCGCCCCACCTATTGCCACAATTTCATTGCTCCCGCTCCCGCGTCACCTGGCCCTTACCGAGCCGATTGGCCTTCCGGGCTTTTTCGCACCCACAGATAATAACAATCATCGTGCTTTTCCCAGGCCAGGACATCATCTCCGCGAACGCTCCACAATGATCAGCAAATCCTGGAGGGTGTCGCGGTCCTGCAAGCGAATTTCCAAAACCGCTCCGGCGGCCATCCGGGCCAGGGCGGATTTGCATAAGGCCAGGCTGAAGGGAATCACCACCCCGGAAATATCCAGTCGTTGATCAGATTTCATGGGAGTAAACCCGGAGGATGCGGCCTGCGGCCTCCTGCGCCCAAAACCATTCATCGCAGTCCTGAAAAGTCTTAACCCCTGGTTGTGTCCCAGGGGGTTTTTGCTATCATCAATGTTAAAACAGGTGTTAAAACATCAAGGCCAAACCATGCAGGAACAAAAGATCAACCGATACTTAAAAGAAATCATCAACACCATGACTGACGGTCTCATGGTGGCAAGCCCCGACGGCACCATTCTCATGGTCAATCAGGCCTTCGAAAAGATTATGGGCTACCGCCGGGAGGAAATCATCGGCCGCTCCTGCGCCATCTTGAACTGCGATACTTGTGCCACCGCCCGCTCGGACAGGCAAAAACCAGTGGTGCGACCTCTTTGAGCAAGGGGACGGCCATCCGCAAACGCTGCCTGTTCATGCGCAAAGATGGTTCTTACGTCCACATCCTGAAAAATGCCGCCATCTTACGGGACGAAGCCGGGCAGGTGCTGGGAGCGGTGGAGACCCTCACCGACATCTCGGAAATTGGACAAGCGGGATGAACAGATCCAACATCTCTCCAAGCTGGTGGACACCATCGGCGACTTTCAGGGCATGGTGGGGAAATCCCCCCGTCATGCAACAGGTCTTTGATTTGACCCAGCAAGGCCGCCCAAAGCGAGGCCCCGGTGATTATCTACGGCGAAAGCGGCACCGGCAAGGAACTGGTGGCGCACGCCATCCATGCCCTGGGCTGGAGACGGGAGGGGCCTTTCATCACTTGCAATTGCGCCGCGCTCAATGAAGCCCTGTTGGAGAGCGAGCTCTTCGGCCATGTGAAAGGCGCCTTTACCGGGGCTTACACCCATCGCCAGGGCCGGTTTGAGGCGGCCAACCGGGGGGATATCTTTCTGGACGAAGTCGGCGACATCCCCCCGGCCATCCAGGTAAAACTCCTGCGTGTCCTGGAGACCAAGCAGTTTGAGCGGGTGGGGGACCACCGGCTCCATCTCGGTGGATGTCCGCATCATTACCGCGACCCACCGCGACCTGGAAGCTCTCGTGTCAGAGGGAGCATTTCGGGAAGACCTGTTTTTCCGCATCAATGTCATTCCCATCCATCTGCCGCCCGCTCAGGGAACGTCTGGATGACATCCCCTTGCTGGTGGAGCATTTCCTCAGCCGCCTGCGCCGGCGCAGCGGCAAGGCGATCTCCGGCCTCACCCGGGAAGCCATGAAGATTTTCCTGGACCACCCCTGGCCCGGCAATGTGCGGGAACTCAAGGGCGCGCTGGAATATGCCTTCGTGGTGGCCGAAGACGGCCTCATCACCCCGGCGCACTTGCCCCCCAAACTGAGCTCCCCGGAACTCTCCCGGCAACTCCGCCGAGAGACCGGGGCCATCCGGAATGCCGATGAAAGAACGGCCCTGGTCAAGGCCTTGCGGCAGTCCCGCGGCAACCAGTCCCAGGCTGCGGCCCTCTTGGGGGTCAGCCGGGTGACCGTCTGGCATCGCATGAAAAAATACGGCATCGACGTGCACAAACTGATTACTGCCTAGACGTCTTGCCCAACGCAGGCGGCGGTTGCCTGCGTTCCGTCACCCGCAGTGACCCACTCCTCCGGCCCGAGATGCGTAGAGGCTGGCGTCATGAGCATCCCGTGTTGAAATTTTTAGTAAACCACGGTGGATTTGGCGCTGGTCATCTCGACCACCAGCCGCCCTGCCTTAACCAATTCTACTCCCTGGATCAAGTCAGCCTGACTGATCTTGCGCTCCTCGAGGCAGGGAATTCAGACCAGGAACGTGCCGCCATTGGCGACGTAGTTCTCCACCAGGGTCTTCAAGGGGGTCAGGCCGGGAAAGGTAATGTCGTCGGCATAGCCCTTTTTGGCCAGATACACCCCGTTGCCCTGCAGCACCACCACGGCTTCCACGTCCATGGATTGGGCCGCATTGGCCAGCATGATGGGAAAGATGGCCCGCTCCGGGTCCTCTCCCGCATGGGTGGCGATAAACACAACTTTTTCTTTTTCTTCCGCCATGTAAAATCCTCCTTTATTATGATGATTTTTCAATGGGTCCTATTGCCAGGTTCGCTGCCTGGCTCAATGCCATCATGACTGGACTTGCGGATAACGATCCAGCAGGCTGGCCAGGTCTTCCACGGCCAGCCCGGCCTTGAGCAGGTTGGCCAGGCAGATGGGGCAGATGGTGACCACCGGGGCGCCGCTGGCCTGCAGTTCCGCCACCCGCCGGCCTAGAATCTCCCGGTTCAGGGCCGGAGACACCGACTCCGCCGGGCCGCCGCAGCAGGAGGTGAACTCGCCGCAGTTGCGCACTTCCACGTACTTTAGGCCCAGGTCGCGTGAGCACCTGCCGGGGCCCTTCCGAGAGCTGCAAATATCTGCCGTAAAAACAGGGATCATGGATGGCCACCGGCCCTTGGCCGTTGCCCAGCTTGCCGGCGCCGAGCCGGAGCAGGGTGAAATACGGCTGCACCTCAAAAGTCTCTCCGGTGTATTTCGGGTAAAGTTCCTTCAAGGCGTAGGTGGTGTGGGGATCAACGGTGATGATTTTGTGGACGCCGTGCAGCTTCAGGTTCCGGGCCACGAACCGGGCGTGCTCCACAAAGCCCTCCTGATCCCCCAGGTCGTAGAGCAGGATGCCGCTGTAGAAATCCATCTCCGGATGATAAAAGAAGCCCACGCCGGATTTGCGTCAGGAGGCGGCAAATGGACTGCAGGATGCCGTTAAATTTCTGCTTCTCCGCCCTGGAGGTCAGGAAGGCCAGCCCCCGGCCCGGCAGGGAGCCGGGGAGATAGCGGCTGAAGCGGCCCAAGCGCAGGTAGTCGGCCCAGCGGCTGCCCTCCAGGCGCTCCAGGTACCGGGTGGTGGCTTCAATATAAGGGATGGCCTGATACATCAGGCCGGTGAAGAGGAGGGCATCCCCCGGCCGCCGGGTGAAGCCGGGCGGCCTCCCGCCACCAGGTGTTGAACCGGGAGCTGGGCACCCCGAAAGGATTGCGGCTCTGCCTGACGTTGGCGGCGATGAGGTCGATGATGTCCCTGGGATTAAACATCTTACGGCCTCCTCCAGCGGGCCACCACATAGCGGCGCAGCCCCAGGATGAGTTCGCCGGGGTTGGCCTGGCGGGGACAGGTCCGGGTGCACAGGCCGCAGTGCAGGCAGCGCCAGAGATCCTGGGCATTTTGCATGATTTTTTCTGTGGCCCCCACCTGGACGTAGCGGATCAGCTTCCGGGGAAAATGCTCGTAGAGCAGGGGACAGATGGCCGCACAGGTGCCGCAGTTGAAACACTCCAGGGCGGTGTCCACGCCGAACGATTTGAGCTCTTCGGCAAAATCCGGATTTACCAGGGCCATGTCCGGTCCTCTCGCCGAGGCGGCGGCTTCTGCTACTTCCATGCGCATCAGCTCCGGCCTCCGGTTTCCTCTCCGCGCCTGCCGACGCAGGCCTGGCCTCCAGCCGGTAACGAAAATAACTGCCATCCTTCGGTCCTTCCAGAATTTCCCCATATTTCTTTAGGGTGGCCACGTACCAGAGCACCTCGGAGACCGGCAACCCCGTGGCCGCGGCGATCTCGGGCACCGTCAACTCCGCCCCCGGCCAGGCGCTCTTTGATGGCCTTCAGCGCCCGGCGCTGCTCCTTCATCCGGGCGGTGGCCGCGACCATTTGCGGTCTTGCGGGCCGCTTTGAGTTTCTTCAGGGCCTCTTTCCTGGACTCTGTTTCTACTGCTGTCAGACATCAAAAACCTCGTCATATGTAGCGCCGGCGCCCTCGCCGGCGTGGCAACCGCCGGGGGCGGCGGTTCTACATCTAATCTCCGGACGCTTCCAGATACTCATCCGAGACGATCATGTCCACCATGGCCTCGTACTGCTTCAGGGTCCAGCCCTGAACGTTGATGGCGTTTTCGGGGCAGACCGCCACGCAGGCGCCGCAGCCCAGGCACAGGGCCGGATTGACCTGGGCCCGCCGGACCTTTTCGCCCTCCACCTCCAGGTCCACCAGAGCCAGGGCTCCCTCCGCCAGGCAGGCCTCGACGCAGGCGCCGGTGCCCACGCACTTGCTGAGATCCACCTCCGCCACAAAGGGGTCGAGCTCGACGTACCCCCGGGTCAGGATCGCCGCGGCCTTCACCGCCGCCGCGCCCCGCCGCGGCACAGGTCTCGCCCACGTCGAAGGGGGCCTGGCAGGTGCCGGCCAGCAAGATGCCGGCCACGGACACCTCCACGGGGCGCAGCTTGGGGTGGACCTCCTGGAGGAAGCGGTCGGCGCCCACGGGAATCTTCAGCTTCTCCACCAGGTCGGCGATGTGGTTGGGCTCCTGGCCCACCGCCAGCACCACCAGGTCCACGGGCACCTCCAGTTCCTCGCCGAAGGTCAGCACATCTTTCACCTGGACCAGCAGCGGGTGCCCTGGTGCGATCGGGATTCCTCAGGACTTGCGGCTCCTCCCCGGCCTCGAAGCGGAAAAACACCATCCCGGTTTTGCGCCGCCTGGGTATAAAGTTCCTCCTGGCCCCGGCCATAGGTGCGGATGTCCCGGTAAAAATCGAAGACCCGGGTCTTGGGGTAGTGTTCCCGGATCTGGTTGGCGGCGTAAAGCGTGGCGCTGCAACAGGTGCGGGAGCAGTACTCGTTCAGGTAGCCGCCTTCGTTCTCTGCATGGATGCCCGGAATCTGGCGGCTGCCCACGCAGTGGATCAGGGCCGCCTGGCGGATGGGGCGGCCGTTGAGCACCAGGGTGTCGCCGGTCCCTTCTGCTTCGGCCATTTGGCGGATGAGCTCCGGCAGGGTGACTACCTCGGGAAATTCCCGGTAGCCGTATTCTCCCGGCGGGGTTGGTAAGGCCGGAAGCCGGTGGCCAGCACGACGGCCCCGGCCTCCAGGTCGAACTCTTCCCGGCCTGCCGGAATGGCGGCAGGCATGACCCCCACAAAGGGCACATATTCGCCCAAGCCCCGGCCGGACTGGCTCAGCCTGGCCAGCCGGTCGGCATCATGCCTCGCCTGCCGGGGGTTGCCGCACCACCTTGATTTTAAAATTGCCGATATAGCCCGCAAAATCCTCCACCTCGGCGCAGGTATGCACCGTGATGGCCGGATGCTCCAGGACCGCGCCGGCGAGTTCGCTGATGACCTCGGCGGCGGTTTCGCCGAAGGGCGCCAGGCGCTGCAACTGCGCCACCTGTCCGCCCAGGAACGGGCTCTTTTCCACCAGGACCACCGGCAGGCCCCGCTCGGCCAGCTCCAGGGCGGCCTTGAGGCCGGCCACCCCGCCGCCGATCACCACCGCCTGCCGCTGCACCTCGACCCGGATGGGCTCCAGGGGCCGGAGCAATTTGGCCTTGGCCGCGGCCGCGGCCACCAGCCGGGTGGCCTTTTCGGTGGCCTCGGCGCCATGGTGCACCCAGCTCACCTGTTCCCGGAGGTTGGCATGCTCGTAGACGTAAGGATTGGCCCCGGCCCGGGCCAGGGCGTGGCGGAAGGTGGCTTCATGGAGGCTGGGAGAGCAGGAGGCCACCACCACCCGGTCCACCAGGCCGCTTTTCAGATCCTCGATGATCATTTCCTGGCCGGGATCGGAGCACAGGAACATGTTGTCCCGGGCCACCACCACTCCCGGCACCCGGCGGGCCTGCTGGCAGACCTTGTCCACGTCCACGGCGTCGGAAATATTGCCGCCGCAATGGCAGACGTAGACCCCGACTTTGCCTCAGGTGCGGGTTCAGGTTTTTTCTTCTTCGCCATCAGCCTTCTCCATACAGAACCTAGTACAGCTTTTAAGGAACATGCTTCTCACTGCCCTAGTCCCTCTTCCCAAAGTCTTGGGGGCAGTCTACGGGCGATAACACAAGGAGCCGGCTGGTAATTCTCCGCCCTACCCCCGTCGGGGGGAGAGGGCTGGGGTGACGGGGGGACAGGACATGTAACTCATAGTTCTGATGAGCCAAGGGCTCATGTGCTTACGCTTGCCATCTTACCGCCGCTCCCGGGCCGCCAGATAGCGGGAGGCCTCCATGGCCGCGGCGCCCGCCTCCACGATGCTGTCCACGATGTCCTTGGGTCCGGCCGCGGCGCCGGCGACAAAGACGCCGGCCAGGTCGGTCAGGGTCGGGGCCAGCTTCGGTTTCACGGTCTTGATGAAGTTATCCGCCCCGGTGGAGAGGGCGCAGCGGCCCTGGGGATTCCAACCCGGCAGCAGGCCCAGGGAGAGCACCACCAGGTCGTGCTCCGCCACCTGCACCCCGCCTTCGGCCTCCTGGGATTCGTACCGCGGACCGGACCGCCCCGTCTGTCGCCCGGGTCGAGATACGCCACCTTGCCCTTGACAAAATTGACCCCCATGGCCTGGGCGTTTTGGAAAAACTGCTCATAGCCCTTGCCGAAGGCCCGGATGTCCATGTAATAGATGGTGATGTCCGCCAGGGGCAGGGAGCCGGACAGGAGCATGGCCTGCTTGATGGCATACATGCAGCAGACCCGGGAGCAGTACGGCACGCCCATACTCTGGTCCCGGGAGCCGGCGCACTGGATGAAGGCAATGGAATCGGGCTCCTTGCCGTCAAAGGGCCTGAGCACCCGGTTGTAGGGGCCGTGCGGCGCCAGCAGCCTTTCCATCTGCAGGGCCGTGATCACATCGGGAATCTGCCCCTGGCCGTACTGGATCTTGTCCTCCAGCGGCGTCATTTCGAAACCGGTGGCGATCACCGCGGCTCGCGGCCGTCAGGGTGAAATCTTCCGGCTCCTGAAAGTAGTTGACCGCCTGGGTGGGGCAGACCTTTTCGCACCGGCCGCACAGGATGCAATTTTCCGTATCGATCAGGGCCTTCTGGGGAATGGCGTTGGAGAAGGGGATGTAAATGGCCTTCCGGGCCGCAAACCCCCCTTGCTCGGCATCCGGCGCCAGCACCGGACAATCATATTCGCACTGGCGGCAGCCGATGCATTTCTCTTCGTCCACATAGCGGGGCTTTTGGCGAATCGCCGCCACCAAATCATCGCCCCGGCGCTCCAGGGATTGCAACTCGCAGTAGGTGAGGAGGGTGATCTTGGGATGATGGGCCGCAGCCGCCATCTTGGGGGTGGTGATGCAACTGGAGCAATCCAGGGTGGGAAAGACCTTGGAGAGCCGGATCATCTTGCCGCCGATGGAGGCGTCCTTTTCGACGACCGCCACCGAAAAATCCTGGTCGGCGAGATTGAGGGCCGCCTCCAGCCCGGCGATCCCGCCGCCCAGGACCAGGGCGTCGAATCGTAGATTTTGCGGAAAAGCCATGCCGGTTGCTCCTCAGAGGGCCATTCCCCGGTGATCCCGCGGACTTCAGGCGGCGCCGGCCGCGGCCGGCCGCTCCCGGCCGGGGGGGCCCAACTCCGAGATCAGGTCGTTCATCTGCTGCACTTCTTTCACAAAGGCCCGGGTGCACACCGTGCAGATGGCAGTGAGCCGGAGCCGGCGAATATCCAGGCCCTGGGCCTTCATCAGCGGATAGACCCGGTCGATCCGCTTGGCCAGGGCCTCATAGGCCCCCGGGTAGGGAGACTCCACCCCGCAGGACATGATGATGATGCCGGCGACGCCCTTGTCGAAGCAGTCCAGATAGAATTTCTCGGGAAAGAGCACCGGGGCCCGGACCCGCAGGATATAGGTGTTGGCCGGATAGCTCTGGTGCCCCTGGCCCACGGCGTCGGCCCCGGGATAGGCGCAGCTCTCGGTGGCCAGAATCAGGATTTTCCCTGCGTACTTCTCCGCCGCCACGAGGCCTCCGGGCTACTTCTTCCGGATGATAAAAATGCGGTCGTAGCCGTCGGCGGCCAAGGAGCCCAGAAATTCGTGGCCCACTTTCTGGGCCCACAGGGGCATGTCGTTTTTGGTGCCGGGATCGTTGGAGAGGACTTCCAGGACCTCCCCCACTTTCACCTTGCCGATGGCCTTCTTGGCCTCCATCAGCGGCCCCGGGCAGGCGCTGCCCCGACAGTCCACTACGGCGGCGGCCTTGAGAGTCGCCAGATCTGCGGTTGCCATCGCTTATCTCCTTTTGACTCCTGATGCCAGCTTCACAGTTGAAAAATCTTCCCATCTAAACCAGAAGCAATATCAATGCCAAGACTAAAAACTGATCATTTTAAAATTTATATAAAGTAATTCAATTAGTTATATGCTTCGCCCCCAATGGCCATTTTTTAGCCCTTAACACTTGCTAAAATCGCCTCCTAGATAATTAACTAATGTTAATAATTTCTGATTGCCGGCGGGTGGATGTGTGAGAGTTGCCGGGGTCTGCCCTCGGACCCATCTTGACCCGGCGTGGCGTTTCAGGAATACCTTATCAAAAAACGTTCCTTTTAGATCTTTGGCTGGTCGAGAAAATATCGGCAGCCCGAAACAGCTTTTGAAATAGGTTTGAGAAAATGTGAGATCCCTTGTATGTTAGTTGCAAGTTTGCATGAGTTCTTTCTCATCGGCGACAAACATATCGGTTATCTCATTGATAATTTTATTTTTTCATCAGAAAACCGAAAACCAACCACAGAAAACGGGGTAATCGTGTCCGGCCCGGCTGCTCCCGACTTCATCCGCTATCTGGCCGCCAAAAAGGACCTGGACGACCGCTCCCTGAACCGGCACGTCCGGGACACCCTGGCCCGGCCGCTGCGGGACCGGCCGGACGCCGCCCCTTGCGGGTGCTGGAGGTGGGCTGCGGCATCGGCACCATGCTGGAGCGGCTGCTGGATTGGGGGCTGCTCACCCGGGCCGCCTACACCGGCATCGACTGGAAGCCGGAGTTCATCCGGCGGCCGCCGAGCGCCTGCACGGTTATGCCGCCAGGCGCCACGCCTCCCTGACCGTGGAAGCCGAGCGGGAGCATGCTCCTGCGGACCCCGGCCCAAGAAGTCCGGATAACCTTGGAAGCCGTCGACCTCTTCGACTTCATCGACCGGGAGCCGGGAAAAGCGGCCTGGGACCTCCTCGTCGCCCATGCCTTCCTGGACCTGGTGGACCTGGCGGCCACCCTGCCCCGCCTCTTGTCGCTCCTGGCCCCCGGCGGGGTCTTTCTATTTCACCCTCAATTTCGACGGGGCCACCATTTTTGAGCCCCCCATCGACCCGGAACTGGACCGCCTGATCGAGACCCTGTATCACCACACCATGGACACCCGCCGTCGCCGGCCGGCCTTCGGGCAGCAGCCGCACCGGCCGCCGGCTCTTCGGGCATCTTTCAGCCGCGGGCGCCCGGGTGGTGGCGGCGGGCAGCTCCGACTGGGTGGTCTTTCCCGGCTCGGACGGCTATCCCGGGGATGAGGCTTACTTTCTCCACTTCATCATCGACACCATCCGCCAGGCCCTGGAGGGCCACCCCGAATTGGACGGAGACGCTTTCGGGCCTGGATCGCCCGCGCCACCGCCAGATCGAAGCGCGGGAATTGATCTATATCGCCCACCAACTGGATCTTATGGGTTATATTTAGGTGAAGAGGATAGGCAATTACTCATCTGGCTCCCAAGCTGAGCTTGGGAACCGGTTTTGGACCGGAGACACGGTTGTTCAAGGTGATCATCTACGACTGCGACGGGGTCCTCATCGATTCCCGGGACTCCAACCAGGCCTTCTACAACCACATCCTGGCCCGCTTCGGGCTGGGGCCCCTGACCGAGGCGCAGCTGGAGGTGGTGCACGTCAGCACCGCCCAGGGGGCCATCGATTTTCTCTTCCAGGGCCACCCCGGCCGGGATGAGGCCCAGGCTTATCAGACAGACCATCAACAACGCCCCGTTTCTGCCCCTGATCCGCCTGGAGCCCCACATCCGGGAGGTGCTCATCCGGCTGCGGTCCCGCTACCTGACCGCCATCGCCACCAACCGGGGCAAAAGCCTGCCCCTGGTGCTCCGGAACCTGGGCCTGGACGACCTCTTCGATCTGACGGTCTCGGCCTATGAGGTCACCCGGCCCAAACCGCACCCGGAGTGCCTGGAAAAGATTCTCACTCATTTCCGGCTGGAGCCGGAGGCGGCCCTGTACATCGGGGACGCCGCGCTGGACCAGGAGGTGGCCGAGGCCGCCGGGGTGCCCTTCGCGGCCTACAAAAACCCCGGGCTGACCGCCCGTTACCACCTCCAGTCCCATCTGGATCTGCTGGCGGTCCTCAAACTTTAGCGGTTTCCCTCCATCCATTTTTGCAATCCCATAATTTTACCGGCCGCGATTTTTTTTGCTCCCTCAACCTCAAAAGCCTTAACATTTTCCTCCGGCGGCGTTCTAAATACTCAAACGGACCAATCAAGTCCTTGGGGAGGGAAGAGTCGTGAAGACCAAGACAAAGCTTTTGGGGCCTGCGCCTGAGAAAGCAGTGGATAATGTTAGGTTTGCTGGGCTTAAGTTTTCTGACGGGCTGCGCCACACCCAGTCAAAACCCCAGTCTTTACACGGGCGCGGGTCTGGGTGGGCTCTTGGGGGCCGGCCTGGGGGCCGCCATCAATCACAACAATCCCTGGAGGGGTGCAGCTATCGGCGGGTTGCTCGGAGCTGGCGGGGGTGGCGTGGCCGGAGCACTCTACGGGCAGTCGCAAACCCCCTATCAGCCGCAGCAACAGCAGGGGTATTATCAGCAGCCCCAGCAGGGTCCTTATCAGCAGCAGCAGGGTACTTATCAGCAGCCCTATTACGAGCAGCCGCCCGGCTAACCAGCCGGCCGGAGGCAAACCGGATGCCGCTTGCTGAGCGGTTGCAAAGATGAGCCCTGGTGAGTGATCCCACCGGGGCTTTTTTTATGGGGAAGAGTTAACCTAAAACGTATAGCCCGAAAGTACCCCTAAGGCTTCCTGACCAGCAGGGTGGCGATGTCCACTTCATGCTGGGCGATGGTACGCATACGATCCAGAAGAGCCAGGAAGATGGGGGCCGCCTGGGCAAGCAGAGACCTTCAATCATGCGCTCTTCATGCTCAGTGGCAAAGGAAACGCAAGCTTGTCCCAACTTGCGGCCTTCCTCCAGGACATATTTCTTCAGTAACTCATTATCGGTTTTGATGATATCCATTATCGAGCGGATCATGCCGGAGTGCTGGTCAAAAAGAAAGTTGGCCTGGGTCACGGCCTTCTCAGAGAAGAGGACCCCGCCACGAATTTTTCGCTCGATGGGGTCGGAACACTGGCCGATGTTGTCGCATATGATCTTCAAGTGGTCCAGGATACTTTGGACTCGATTTAAAACCAGCCTTTCGTCTTCTGATTTTCGGGTGATTAACGATTTTACTTGCCCAGCCACGTCATGAATGGCTTGCGCCAAAATGTTCCGAGGGAGTGCAGTTCCCCCAGACTGGCGTGACTATGGCGATTGAAGGCATCCCGAGCTGCTCCCATCATGGTCAGCTGCTTGTCAATAATGGGGCTCAGCACCGCAACCTGCTCTTCGGTAAACCGATCTACCACCATGATGAGCCTCCTCAGAATTTATTTTTTGACAATTAAAATAATCATCCTTACCGCAAAATCCACCCTGCGGAGCGGTTAGCACTGCATGATTATAGGGAAGATGGGACATGGCCGGGCAACGACAGAGGGGCGCATCCCAGTAGAATGGATTCCCGGGCCGCGTGCCTCGGCGCTGTTTAAGAAGGTCTTCGATCCACCCAGATAGGGCTAAGGCCGGCTCACTGCCGGCCTTCCGCCTCCGCCACGCGCCGCTTCACACTGATGACGCTGTCCGGGTTGAGGGAAATGGAATCGATGCCGCAGTCCACCAGAAACTCGGCGAAATCGGGGTAATCGCTGGGGGCCTGGCCGCAGATGCCCACCTTGCGGCCGGCCTGATGGGCGCTGGTGATCAGGCTCCGGATCATCCGGGTCACCGCCTCGTCCCGCTCATCGAAGAGCTCGGAGAGTTCGGAGGAATCCCGGTCCACCCCCAGCACCAGTTGGGTCAGGTCGTTGCTGCCGATGGAAAAGCCGTCGAAGCGCTCGGCAAACTTTTCCGCCAGGATGACGTTGGACGGGATCTCGGCCATGACGTAGACTTCCAGCCCGGCCTCGCCCCGTTTCAGGCCGTTGTCGCCTAAGACCTGGAGGACCCGGTCCGCCTCCTTCAGGGTGCGGCAGAAGGGAATCATGACGATGACGTTGGCCAGGCCCATCTCCTCCCGGACCCTTTTCATGGCCCGACACTCCAGGGCGAACCCTTCCCGGTAGCGGTCGCTGTAATACCGGGACGCCCCCCGAAAACCCAGCATGGGGTTGTTCTCCTGGAACTCGAACTGCTCGCCGCCGATGAGGTTGGCGTATTCGTTGGTTTTGAAATCACTCATGCGGACGATCACCGGCTCGGGATACTGGGAGGCGGCGATCTTGGCGATCCCCCGGCGACCGGGGGGTTCCAGAGCAACCTTGATATGGTGCGATCGTACTGGCCGAAGGACGTGCGCTTTCCCGAGAGACTCCTCGCCGGCTCGGGCCTCAACTCCCTCGGATTCGGTCACCGCGTCGCCGAGAAGTCCGGCGCGGTGTTGTACCAGATGGACCATCAGTGGAACTACGCCACCGGCCTTCCCGATCCGCGCTATCCCGAAGGCAAGCGAGGTCTGAACGCGTCGAACGACTCCGCCATCTGGGTCAACGCCTCCGGGAAGCGCTTCGTCAACGAGCAAAGCAGCAACAAGGAGCAGTTTGCCGCCCTCGTCGCCCAGGAAGGCTCGCGCTACTGGGCGATCTTCGACGAAAAGGCGAAGCGGCGGTTCGCGATTACCGGCTCCGACTGGGCGGATTTCCGCGTCATCGAGGAGAAGATCTTCGGCAACTCCGACCTGGTGAAGTCCGCTTCGACGCTCGACGCTCTGGCCCAGGCGGCCGGCCTTCCGAAGGACGCGCTCGCGAGCACGGTGGCGCGTTACAACGGGATGGTCCAGGAGGGCGTGGACAAGGACTTCGGCCGCGGGCGGCTCGAAGGGGAGATCGCGACGCCGCCTTTCTACGCCGTGACGTTCTACCCGCTCGCGCGGAAGAGCATGGGCGGCATCCGGATCGATACCGACTCCCGCGTCCTCGACAAGGACAGCAAGCCCATCGCCGGCTTCCTCGGCGCCGGAGAGGTCACGGGATTCGGGGGTATCAACGGGAAAGCGGGGCTCGAGGGGACGTTCCTCGGACCTTCGATCGTAACGGGACGGGTCGCGGGACGAACGATCCTGAAGGAGATCGCGAAGTCGAGATCTCTCGTCGAAATTCCCGAATCGAGCCCACCCCCGCCCTCCGCCGCGGGTGAGAAGTTCGAGAACGAAACCTGCGAGACGTGCCACGATCTCCCGAATTTGATCGCGACGTCGCGGGCCGGGTACTCCCATTTCGAGAAGGTGCACCGCGTCGTGATGGAGAAGACCTTCGCCTGCCGCACCTGTCACGAGGAGATGTTTCCCATCGATCTGGACCGGCACCGGATCGACGCCCTGCAGCAGATCGACACCTGCAAGAACTGCCACGTGGCCACCGAGCGCTGACCTGCCCCGGCCGCGTGGTAAAATAGACTGTGTTCTCCCACGATCCATCGACAGAAGAGCGACGAGCCCGGCGTCGAAGCGCTGCGACTCGCGTGCTGCGCGGAGAAGAGACGAAGCGGATTCACGACGAGGATCTGGCGTCCATGTCCCCTGCGGAGCGAATGGCCATGGTCTGGCAGTTGACGCTCGAGTGTCTCGCCTGGACGGGTGGGGATGCAGACCAACCGCGACTTCAGAGATCTGTTTGCCGAATCGAACGCCGCCGGCGCTGAGTACCTCGTCGTCGGAGCTCATGCTCTGGCGGCGCACGGTCACGTGCGCGCGACCAAGGACCTCAATGTCTGGATTCGGGCCAGCCCGGAGAACGCCGCACGCGTCTATCGCGCCCTCGGCTCATTTGGAGCTCCGCTTCAGGGCCTCTCGGTCGAAGATCTCGCTGGTCCGGATTTGATATTTCAGATCGGCATCCCACCCATCCGCATCGACGTCATTACCTCAATCGATGGTGTCGACTTCGAAGCGGCCTGGCCGGAACGAATATCGTCGGAGTACGCCGATCAACGCGTTCCTGTTCTCTCCCGCCGACACCTGATCGAGAACAAGAAGGCGTCGGGTCGGCTGCAGGATCTCGCCGACGTCGAGTTCCTCGAGAAGGGTGAGTGGGGCTAGATTCCCAGGCGCACGTCAAGCCCGCTTTCGCATCACCCAGGTCGTCATCGAGCGCTGGTTCTGGACGACGGTCGTCTTCAGTGGGTCGACGAGCTCACCGCCGAGCCTGGCTCCCGCTTGCGCGAGGAGCGCTTCGTCGACGAGATAGCGCGTGGATCCGTCCGGGAGCTTGAAGCGGCGGCCTTCGATGCGTTTGACCTGATTCTCGATTCCAATGGTCGAGGCGAGGCGGCAGAAGAAGATCCCTCCCGGCTTCAGAGGACGCCACGAACCGAGGAGCATCGCCTGGAACTCTTCATCGTCGCGGGCGAAGTGGAGCACGGCGCTGCTGATGACGAAGTCGAAGGAGGACTCGTCGAACGTGGTGGCTTCGAGAGGCTCGACGCGGAAGTTCGTCGCGGGAAGGTGCGGCGCGAGCTCGCGGACGGCGGCGATGGCGGCCGGATCCACGTCGACCCCGAAGACTTCGATGCCCTCTCGAAGCAGATAGACGAGGTTGCGCCCCGAGCCGCAACCGGCGTCGAGCACCCGGCTTCCGTGCGGGATCCTCCCTTTGAGCAGCTGGTCGAAGAGGTAGATGTCGATCGGGCCGAACTGCGCCTCGAGATCCGGCATCTAGTTCGCCAGTCGGTAATCGAACCGCGCCACCGCGCCGTCCTCGGTCTCGACGTCGAACTCGATGGGCTCGCAGCAGTTCTGGCAGTCCTCGACGAAGCGCTGCCTCCCGCGGGTCAAGCTCACCGTGACCGCGGAGTGCTCGAGGCAGGAGGGACAGCAGAAGGTGACGACTTCTTCCATTCTTTGGGGCGCCGCGGAAATGATAGCCCGATTCGTAGGCGAAAGCGGTAGTGGCGTCCCCAACGGGAGTCGCATAGTTGTCCGCGCTGATCTTCCGTGGGCGGGTGGAGGCGTAAGCTTTTGAAGCCGGATAATCCCGGTCGCAGCCGGTCGAAGCCGCTCGAATAACTCTCCGCCCAACCACTTCTCCAGGGCGGGTTATGATCCGCCGGTTCACATGACTCTTGCAATCGAAACCAACGGCCTTTCGAAATCCTACGGCCCAGTCCACGCCGTCGAGTCGGTCGATCTACGTGTCGAGCGCGGCGAGATCTACGGCTTCGTCGGGCTGAACGGCGCGGGCAAGACCACGACCATCCGGAGCCTGCTCGGCATGGTCCGCCCGGACGCGGGCTCCGTCCAGGTGCTGGGACAGGCGGTGGGTCCGCACGGACGCGGACCGTGGCGGCAAGTCGGGCATCTGGTCGAAGCGCCGGGTGCGTATCCCGAACTGACCGTCCGTGAGAACCTCGAGATCGCACGACGCCTGCACCACATGCCGGACGCCGGCGCGGTCGCGCGCATCATCGAACGGCTTGGTCTGGCGTCTTACGCGGACCGGAAGGCGGGGACGCTTTCGACAGGCAACCTCCAGCGACTCGCCCTGGCGCGCGCTCTGCTGCACGAGCCCGCGCTGCTCATCCTGGACGAGCCGGCCAACGGGCTTGACCCCGCGGGTGTGGTAGAGGTCCGCGAGCTGCTGGAGGAGCTTGTGCGCCGACAAGGCGTGACCGTTTTCATGTCCAGCCATATCCTGACCGAAGTCGACCGGCTCGCCACGCGCGTCGGCGTCATCCACCACGGACGGCTGGTCGAAGAGCTCGAGGCGGATGAGCTCGACCGTCTGCGCGCCCGCCGGCTCGAGGTGCGGGCGCGGGACCTGGACGCGGCGAGGCGCGCACTCGCGGCCGCCGGCCTCAACGTCACGACCGGTGATGGCACACTCCTCCTGACGGAGGCGCGGGCCGTCGACGCCCCGGACGAGATCGCGCGCCTCCTCGTGGATGCGGGCGCGCCCCCCACGCGGCTGGCCGTGGAGGAGGAAAATCTTGAAGAGTATTTCCTGCGCCTGACGGAGCAAGGCGCATGAATGGCCTGCTCCCAGCCTTCTGGGCCGAGGCGCTCAAAGCGCGCCGCTCGCCCGCGATCTGGCTGACGGCCGCCGGTCTCATGATGCTGCCTCTCGTCGGCGGATTGATGATGATCATCCTGAAGGACCCGGTCCGGGCCCGGGAGATGGGGTTGATCAGCGCGAAAGCGCAGCTCGCAGCCGGCGTCGCAGACTGGCCGACGTTCTTCGACCTACTGACGCAGGGAATCGCCATCGGCGGCGCGATCGTGTTCGCGATGCTCACGGCCTGGGTATTTGGGCGGGAATTCTCGGATCGCACCGCCAAAGACCTGCTGGCCCTGCCCACGTCGCGCGAGGCGATCGTATCCGCCAAATTCATCCTGATCGCGTGGTGGGTGCTGGGGCTGGCGCTGCTGGTCTTCGCGGCCGGCCTCGCCATGGGCAGCGCAGTCGTCATCCCCGGCTGGTCCGCGGACCTGACATGGCGTTCCTTTTGGGCGTTCCTCGCCGTCGTGCTGCTCGATTTCATGCTCCTGCCGTTCGTGGCGCTTTTTGCCAGCATGGGGCGCGGTTATCTGGCGGCGCTCGGCTGGACCTTCTTGTCGGTGTTCCTGGCCCAGATCGCGGCGATCCTGGGCTGGGGGGATTGGTTTCCGTGGTCCGTGCCTGCACTCTTCAGCGGTATGGCCGGCCCGCGCGCTGGGGATCTGGGCCTGCACAGTTACGTAGCCATCACGCTGGCCTTCGTCGCCGGACTGGTTGCAACGTTCTTCTGGTGGCGGCGCGCCGACCACACCCGGTAGAAGCGTCGTACTGTGGAGTCTCGTCGGCCCCTCTCGAGTTCGACGATTCAGAGCAGCCCGCGCGAGTTCCGCACGGCGATCCCCACGATGTGATCCCGTGAACGGCCGAGGTGAAGCCCTCGGGAATGCTGGAAGGGCTCCCAAGATCCAGAAAAAGTGGCGTCCCCAATGGGACTCGAACCCGTGTTCGTGCGGGGCGTGCTCTGCATGTCTGACCCTGTGAGGGTACCGAACTCTTCTCGACGAGAAGCCGGCGGTACGAGTTCTTGTGGGAAGAAACGTTACTCGGTCCGGACCGAGTTCAAGACTTGGAGGGGACGCGGCGCGATAGGATGCGTGGCGATGTACCCTCTATTTGTAGCCGCTCTCGCGGCGGACATCCTTCTCACCGGCGGTCGTGTCCTCGACGGCGCCGGAAACCCCTGGATCCGTGCCGACGTGGCCATTCGCGGGGATCGAATCGTCTTCATCGGAGACGCTCGCGCGGCGGGAGTCGAGGTGCGCGAAACCGTCGACGTCGGTGGTCTCCTCGTCGCTCCGGGCCTCTGGGACGTGCACAGCCACGCCGACCTGGAGACGACCGAAGGCAAACGGGCGCTTCCGCTTCTCTACCAGGGAGTCACCACGGTCGTCCTCGGAATCGACGGTCAGGGGACGAATGAGATCGCGTCCGTCTTCGCGGAGTACGAGAGGAACGGGATCGCGGTCAACGCGCTCCGCTACGTGGGGCACGGCCCGGCGCGCGCCGCCGCCATGGGCACATCTTTCGACCGCGCGGCCTCGTCCGAGGAGATCCTCGCCATGAAAGCCTACGTCGAGCGCGGCATGGAGCAGGGGGCCGTCGGCTTCTCCACCGGGCTCGCCTACAACCCCGGTTTCTACGCAACGACCGAGGAGGTGGTGGAGCTGAACCGTGTCGCCTCCCGCTACGGCGGCGTCTACGACACCCACGATCGCGACATGGGGGCGTCCTATCGAGGAGTCGGATTTCTCGCCTCGATCGAAGAAGCGATCGCGATCGCCGAGCGGGGAGGGACTCCGCTCATCCTGAGCCACCTCGGGGCTCTGGGGACGAAGGCGCATCAGGAGCTCGACGCGGTGCTCGCGCGGATCGAGAGCGCCCGCGATCGCGGGGTGAACGTGATGGCCGGCCAGCACGTCTATACCGCGTCCGCCTCGAGCTTCGTCGCCCACGCTCTCCCTCGATGGGTCGGAGGCGACGTCCGTCGCCACCTGGAGAGTGCTTCGAGCTGGAGCCGCCTCGAGCGCGAGATCCCGGAAGTCCTCGAGATGCGCGGCGGACCGGAGAAGATCGTCATCACCGATGGACCATCCGAGCTCAGCGGACGCACGCTCGCCGACATCGCCCGAGGATGGGGCGTCTCGGTTCCCGCGGCGGTAAGGCGAATCGTGCTCGAGAACGGCGAGGGCGTCGGCGACATGAACCTCGACATCTACGACGCGGCCGATATCCGGAAGCTCGCGCGGAAGGAATGGATGATGACATGCAGCGACGGGATTCCTCCCGCCTCGCTCTCGAGCTACACCCACCCGCGGCTCTACGGCGCTTTCACCCGGAAGCTCCGCGAGCTCGCCGTGGACGAGGGTGTCATCACGCTGCCGTTCGCCATCCGCGGAATGACGTCTCTTCCCGCGGGTTTCTTCTCCGTTCCCGATCGGGGCCTTCTGAAGCCCGGGTTCTACGCGGACGTCGCGGTTCTCGACGAATCGAGGATTCGCGACCTCGCGACCTACGAGGAGCCGCGCCGTTTCTCGGAAGGAACCGTCCACGTGCTGGTGAACGGACGATTCGCCGTCCGCGATGGGAAGCCGACCGGGAATCTTGCCGGACGGCCTATCCCCAGGCCCTCCAAAAATTGATCGCGAGGCCCGCAGCCCCGGCGGCGCCGATGAGCCAGAGCTCGGAGATCTTGAATCGCGCGAGCACCGCGAACGTCGCGAGGGCCATCGCGGCGGTCCAGAGATCGACGAGGGCTCGGGTCGCGAGCACATAAGCCGCGCCCGCGATGGCGCCGGTGGCGGCGGCGGTGACGCCGTCGACGAAAGCCTTTACAACGGGCTGCGACCGGTGACGGCGAAAGTATGGGGCGGGAATCACGACGAACAGGTAGACGGGGAGGAAGACCCCGAGCGCCGAGACCAGCATGCCCCAGGGTCCGGAAACGAGATAGCCGATGAACGCGACCGTGATCACGACCGGCCCGGGCGTGATCATCGCGACGGCGACGGCATCGAGGAACTGACGGTCGTCGAGCCATCCCTGGGTCGAGACCACCTCGCCGTAGAGAAACGGCACGATGGCGAGACCGCTCCCGAAGACGAAGGCGCCCGCCTTCGCGAAGAACAGGAAGAGAGTCGGAAGCGTCGGCGCCGCCGCCGCACGTCACCGGCCCGGCGCCGGCGAAGAGCGCCATGGCCAAGGCGGGCGATTTCCGGGAGAGAAGCACGGTGAGCGCGCCCGCGCAGAGGAACAGCCAGACGATCTCGCGCTCGGTCCAGGCGGTCGAGAGCGCCATGACCGCGAAGATCGCCCACAGCACCGCGGCTCGTCCCGAGGGTCAATCGTGTGAGCTTCAGCGCCGAGCGGGCGATGATGCCGATGACGGAAGCCCCGACGCCATAGAAAAGGGCTTGCATCCAGGGAAGGCCTCCGAATCGGACGTACGCGGCGGAGATACCCCAGACCATGAGAAAAGAGGGGAGCACGAAGAGAATGGCGACGATCGAGGCTCCGGGGATTCCGCCGCGCACATACCCGAGATACATGGCGAGCTGCGCGGCGAGCGGTCCGGGAGCGAGCTGCGCGAGCGCGAGGCCGTCGACGTAGTCCTCTCGCGAGATCCACCCGCGCTCCTCCACCAGATCGCGCTGCATGAACCCCGCGAGCGCGATGGGGCCTCCGAACCCGGTGGCGCCGAGACGCAGGAAATAGGCGTAGAAGCGCCACGCGCTCACCGGAGGATCCGACACCGTGGTCACCGTTTTCGACCTCGCTTCGGCGCTGGTCGCCGGGGAGCTGTGGGTCGCGCGGCCTGCTGGAACCCACGGTACAGCGCCTCGAACAGGAGGATCCCCTGGGAGAGAAGCGCGTCATCGTCCTCGTAGAGCTTCTGGAGCCCGTCGATCAGGGCGCTCACCGCCGGCGCCTCGGGAGCGCCGAAGAGCCCATCCTTGAGATCGAGATCGTGAACGATGGCCGCGAGGCGATCGACGGCGGCGTCTTCGACCCCGAAGTCCTTCTGAAGCGTCTCGAACGTGCACCGGTTGCCGCGGTGACTGAGCTCGACGCCGAACATGTCGTAAGGAACCCCGTCCCGGGGAACGGAGGCGGGATCGTCGGCGAAGGCGAATCGCGCCTCGGGGTCGATGAAGCGGCGGATGAGCCAGGCGCTCGCCATTCGATCGATTCCGGGGCGGGGACGGGTCACCCACAGGCGAGCTCGATACTCGGCACGGCGGGCGCCGGGCTCGCCGTCCGCCGCGAGGACGGGGCCCCCCGCGGTCTCGGCTTTCAACCGGTCCAGAAGGCTCGCGACGCGCTCCCGTCCGCTCGCGCCGAAGAAATCCACGGCTTCGATGTCGGCGAGGCGGCGCTCGAGCTCCTCCACCCGTCGTCGGGAAGAGGCGGACGCGCTGTCTTCGCGGCGCCCGCGACTTCGAGCCTCGCGGGAGAGCGCGCTCGATTCTCCTGCCCGAGCTTCCGGTAGCTCTCTTCCCGCGCGCGACGGAACTCACGGATGATCTCGTCGTCGGACCGGCCGCCCACGCTGTCGGCGGCGAAAACGCTCGCCTCGCCGCCCGCGGCCTCGATCTCGCCTTTGAGCCATTCGAAATCCTCGCGAGCCGAAGGGGAGTCGGGCAGAACGTACGCCGCCTGTTTGACGGCTACGGCGCCGAGCTGCCGGAGGCGGCGCCAGGTCCGCACCCGGAGGTTCGAAGGCGTCGAGGGAAGCTGGTGTACCAGGAGGAGCCATCGCCTCGGAGCGGGTGTCTCGTGCTTTCGGCTCATGGTTCGTGTACAAAGGAGGCTGAGGAGTGGAACCATCGATGATCCCCTGGATGATTCTCCTGACGGCTTCCTGGCTCGCCACGGGCCAGGCGACTCCGAGCGAATACGAAGAGGTCCTCTCCCTTCTCAGAAAGAAGGGAGACTTTCGCGAAGGCGTCCTCAAAGTGAACGTTCCCCGGGCCGACGTCGCCGTCGCCATCGCGGGAAGACCCGCCCCGACACCGTTCGGCTTCGGGGGATGGGTCGCGTTCACGAAGGCGGAGGACGGCTCCGAGGTGATGATGGGCGACCTGGTCCTGACGGAGGACGAGGTCAACCCGGTGATGTCGGCGATTCTCTCGAACGGACTCGAGGTCACGGCGCTCCACAACCACTTCTTCTGGGAGCAGCCGCGCATGTTCTACATGCACGTCCATGGGCACGGGAAGGCGTCCGATCTCGCGCGAAAGCTCGAGCCCGCGATTGCCTGGATCGACGAGTCCGCCCGGAAGCGGGGCGCGCCTCCGTCCGCCCCCGTCGGCGGAAAGCTGGATGCCGCGCGAATCGCGGGCATCGTGGGCCATCCGGGGGAGACCAACGGTGGGGTCTACAAGATCACCATCGGGCGCCCCGACATCGATCTGCGGGAGCACGGAGCGGTCATCAACGCGAGGATGGGTCTCAACACCTGGGCGGCGTTCTTCGGAAGCGACGAAGACGCGATGGTCGCGGGCGACGTCGCCATGCTCGAGCACGAGGTCACGCCGGTTCTCTCCGCCCTTCGGGCTTCGGGAATCGACGTCGTCGCCATCCATCACCACATGACCGGGACCTCTCCGGTCGTGATTTTCCTGCACTACTACGGCGCCGGTCCCGCGGAGCGACTGGCGAAGGGAGTACGCGCAGCCGTCGACCTCCTGGGGAAAGCCCGCCCCCGCCGCTCACGATCTCATCCGCTGAAATCGAACCGCGCCGACCGGCCTCGCGCCCGCTCGTAGACCGCGACGGCGGCGGCCAGGTCCTGGAGAGCGATTCCAGTGCTGTCGAAGATCGTGATTTCCTCCGGGGATCGCCTCCCGGCGGCGAGTCCCGCGACCACGGCCCCGAGCTCGGCGCGTACGTCCTCGACGCGCATGAGGCCACGGGCGACGGCGTGGTGAAGATCGCCG
This sequence comes from uncultured Acidobacteriota bacterium, assembly GCA_963716925.1. GTDB lineage: Bacteria > Acidobacteriota > Vicinamibacteria > Marinacidobacterales > SMYC01 > DAISKN01. Next base: position 42,170 of record CAVQUX010000011.1, read on the forward strand.
ATGAGCGCGGCCTGGGGCAGCAGGTCCACCACGACCGCGCTCGCGGCCATCAGAGCTTCCTCGAGCTCCTGCTTGTCCTCGCTGTCGGCCCCCACCGCGGCGATGAACGTGCCCGGGCGCACGTCCTTCCGGCGGACGAATGCATTTCGCGAGGGGGTGCAGGTGACGAGGACGTCCGTCTTCGAGAGCGCTGCGGCGAGGTCGTCCGCGGGAATCACCTCGAGCGAGAGCTCGGCCGTCTTCTCGCGGGCGAAGCTCTCCGCTCGAGAGCGGTCGACGTCGAGAGCGAACGCGCGCTCGAGCGGAAGCACCCGGCTCAGCGCCTGGAGCTGCGCTCCCGCCTGACGGCCGCAGCCCACGATCGTCGCCGTCGTCGAGTCGGGACGCGCGAGATATCGGGCGGCGACGGCCGTCGCCGCCGCGGTGCGCAGAGCGGTGAGCTCGGAGGAGTCCAGGAGAGCGAGCGGCCGGCCGTTCCCGGCGTCGAACAGGGCGACGAGCCCCTGGATCGTCGGAAGCCCGAACCGCTCTCGGTTCGCGGGAAAGTTCGCGTTGATCTTGGCGGCGAACCACGCGCCGTCGACCGCGGCCGCCCCCGCCTTCACGTGGAATCCGCCGCCTTCGACGGGTACCCCGAGGGTCTCCGGACGCGCGACCTTTCCCTCCCCGAGAAGCCGGAAGGCCTTTTCCACGGCTTCGATACAAGCGTCGGGCGTGAGGATCTCCGCCACCTGACCTCGGGAGAACAACGCGGTCTCCATATTCCAGTCTTGTAACACTTGTACGATTAGTAATCAACTATTGTTACACCGGTTGCTTCGGGCGGGCGCCCTTGCTCAAAGGGCTATCCCCCGCGTCCGAAGGGAGCCCTTGCCGTGCCCCCACGTCGCCGTCGTGCTCCCGCCGATTGAAGCCGCCCCTCGGGGGCGTGGAAATCCGCCGTGGTCCTCAAGTAAACTCATTCGTTACGCTGGAGCGCACCCCATGATCCGAGCAAGCATCGAGGAAAAGAAACGGAAGCTCGAGGAAGTCCTCGAGCATTTGAAAAAGACGAGGCCCGGCGAGGAGTGGGAGCTCCTGTCGTCGTTCTCCCGTGTCGTCTATTCATCGCTCCCGGACTGGATGGCTCTCGGGATCGCGACCGCCGATCTCGCGGAGCGGATCTGGGACAACTACCGGTTCTTCGTCAAGGAACTGCCCCCTCCGACGCAGCTCTACCGCGGGCTCCCCGGCCTTCACGTCGTGGTGCGGCATTCGATCGAGGCGGAGTCCCTCCATACGGTCCGCGGGAAGTCGATTCCCATCGATACCACCATCGTCGAGACCCACACTCCGGACGCTCCCTTCATCTTCGACAGCCTCAAGAACTACTTTCTCAAGGCCGGCCTCCGCGTTTTCTCCGCCATCCATCCCATTCTGACGGTGCGAAGGCAATGGGAGCGGATCGTGTGGATCGGAGATCCCTACCAGGACGGGGACAAGGAGCTTCTCTGCCGCTTCCGGATCGAGCACGTCGAGTCCAAGGATCGCCTGAGGCGGATACAGCACGAGATCTTCTCGATGCTGAAATGCCTGTTCCTGGCTCTCGAGGACTTCGACGACATGCTGGCGGCGGTCGAGGAGACGTCCCGCCGCCTCCGTTCGCTGGAGGATGGGAGCGACCTCGGTCCCACGAGGGATTTCCTCCGGTGGCTCAACCAGGAGAACTTCATCTTCATGGGAGTCGTGAACTATCGGCTCGGACCGGACGGAACCGGCGACCGGCAGGCGGAGAGCGCTCTCGGCGTCTTTCGCGATCCCGCGCTGCTCCCGGTCGTGTTTCCGGGTGCGATGGAAAAACTGGAGAGCCAGATCGTTCCCGCGGCCGACGACCGGCGCCTGGTGGAGATCGATTACTGCCGCGACGCCTCGGCGATCTATCACCTCGAGCCCATCGATGCCATCGTCATCCGACAGTGGACGGAGCACGAGAATCTCGACCGCGCGACGCTCCTCCTGGGGCGATTCTCCCAGGGCTCTTTCGTGCAGCGCTCCGCCGACGTGCCTCTCCTCCGGGAAAAGCAGCGGTGGCTTCTCGAGAACTCGAACGCCGCGCCCATGTCGCACGCTTATCGCCAGATCCGGGCGCTCTTCAACCGCTTCCCCCGGCGCGAGCTCTTCTATGCCTCCGCCTCCGAGCTGAAGCCCTTCCTCGACCAGGTCGCCCAGATGACGGGCGACGACGAGATCGCCATCCATCACCGCCTGGGCCGTGGCTATGCCGCGCTCTACGTGGGCTTTTCCCGAATGCGCTACTCCTACCGGGTGGAGCAGGCGCTCGCCCGGGCGCTCTCGGAGCGCTTCGGACCCGTCGACTCCATCGACTCCGAGGACGCGAGCACCGTCCAGATCCTGACTTTCTATTTCGACCTCGATCGGCTCGGTCACCCCATCGACGAGGAAGCGGCGAAGCGCATCGTCGAGGAGCTGGTCACCACCTGGGAAGACTCGGTAGCCCGGGCCCTCACCGAGCACTTCGGTGAAAGACAGGGGAGAGAGCTCTTCAACCGCTGGGTCACCCCCGAGACCCGAATCGGAATCTACCGCGAATCGACGCCGCCTGCGGAAGTGCCCCTCGACATCGAGCATCTCGAAGCCCTCGAGGACCGCCTCGAGGTCGGTGTGACCCCGAGAAGCGCGGAGCACCTGACCATCAGCCTCTACTCCGTGCTGACGCTCGCCTTCGTCGAGACCCTGGCGACGCTGCGGAACTTCGGGCTCCACATCACCGGTGAGATTCATATCCCCATCCGAAAGCCCGACGGACAGAACGTGCACCTCTATCGCTACGAGATCGAGGATTCCCCGGATCGGATCGCCTCCGTGGTGGAGGGGTTGTCCCGACTCGCCGACGCCCTGCGCGCGCTCAACGAGGAACGCGCCACCGACGGCACCGTCAACGCCCTCGTTCTGACCGCGGGGCTCACCTGGCGGCAGGTCGAGGTGCTCCGCACGCTCCGCAACCATCTGCAGCAGATCCGCCCTCGCTACAGTCTCGAGACCGTGAACGGCGTGGTCCTTTCGAACGCCGGAGTGGCGAAGGCCCTGTTCCGCGCCTTTGCATCGAAGTTCGACCCCACGGTCGGCGAGCGGGAGAAGGCGATGCTCCAGGCGCAGGAGGAGCTCGGTCAGGCCCTGGACTCCGTCAGGAATCTGATGGATGACGAGATTCTGCGCGCCCTGGCGAACCTCATCTCGTCCTCGGTGCGAACCAACTTCTACCAGAGACCGGAGCGTCCGGTCATCGCCATCAAGGTCGAAAGCGGCAGAGTGGAGGGAATGCCCTCGCCGAAGCCGCTCTTCGAGATCTACGTCCATGCCCGCAAGCTCGAGGGAATCCACCTGCGGGGCGGCAAGGTGGCCCGCGGCGGCATTCGCTGGAGCGACCGGCACGACGATTTTCGCGTCGAGATCCTCGGCCTGATGAAGACCCAGACGGTCAAGAACGCGATCATCGTGCCCGTGGGCGCGAAAGGGGGGTTCGTGCTGAAGGGCGAGCTGCCGCCCCGGCCGGCGCTCGATGCTTACCTCGTGGATCGGTACCGGGAGTTCATCTCCGGGCTGCTCGACGTGACCGACAACATCGTCGACGGAAAGGTCGTTCATCCGCCCGACGTGGTGCTTCACGACGACGACGATCCCTACCTGGTGGTCGCGGCCGACAAGGGCACCGCCCACCTCTCGGATACCGCCAACACCGTGTCGAAGCACTACGGCTTCTGGCTCGGCGATGCCTTCGCCTCCGGGGGGAGCGTAGGCTACGACCACAAGAAGGTCGGCATCACCGCCCGCGGCGCCTGGGAGTGCATCAAGCACCACTTCCAGAACCTGGGAGTCGACGTCGAGAAAGAGCCCTTCACCTCGGTCGGCATCGGAGACATGGCGGGGGACGTCTTCGGAAACGGAATGCTGCTATCGAGAACCCTCCGGCTCCTCGCCGCGTTCAATCACCAGCACATCTTCGTCGACCCCGCTCCCGACGCCGAGAAGAGCTATTTCGAGCGGGAGCGGCTCTTCCATCTCCCGCGATCGAGCTGGCGCGACTATCAGCCGTCGCTCATCAGCAAGGGGGGCGGGGTCTTCGATCGCGCCGCGAAGAGCATTCCGGTGAGCCCCGAAACGAAGGCCCTTCTCGGAATCGAGACCGACAAGGTGAGCGGAGAGGAGATGATCCGCCGCATTTTGACGGCGCCGGTGGACCTTCTGTACAACGGCGGAATCGGAACCTACGTCAAGGCGTCGACGGAGGACCACGTCGCCGTCGGCGACCGGACGAACGATCGCGTGCGGGTGGATGCCTCCGATCTGAGGGCCCGGGTGGTCGGGGAGGGAGGAAACCTGGGCTTCACCCAGCGCGCGCGGCTCGAGTACTGGGCGAAGGGCGGCCATCTCAACACCGACGCCATCGACAACTCCGGCGGCGTCGACATGTCCGACCACGAGGTGAACATCAAGATCCTGATGGACGTGCTGGTGAAGAAGGGCCTTCTGGCGGCGCGCGAGCGGGACTCGGTCCTCGCGGAGATGACCGAGGACGTCGCCCGGCTGGTGCTCGCCGACAACGCCGCTCAGGCGCTGGCGCTGACCCTTGACGGGCGGCGGAGCGCCGCGCGCTACGAGGAGTTCGTCGACCTGGTCTACGAGCTCATCACCAACGGCGTCCTGGACCGCGTCGGAAACGACGTTCCCTCGCGAAAGGAGCTTCTCGACGCGGAGAGTCGGCGCCGTGGCCTCCCGCGGCCGCTGCTCGCTCTGGTGCTCTCCCACGTGAAGATCTGGGCGTTCTCGCGCGTCCTCGAGAGCGACTTTCCCGAGAGCGCTGCCGGATTGCCGTTCCTCACCGGCTACTTTCCCGAGCGGCTCCAGATGTTCTCGAAACACTTCGGGGAGCACCGTCTCAAGCGGGAGATCATCGCGACCGGCGCCGCGAACCACGTCGTCAACCACGCCGGAGTCCACTTCCTCTCCCGGATGACGAGAGAGACCGGCCGGACGCCGGGCGACGTCGTCGGGAGCTACATGGAGTGCTCGCGGAGCGAGAAGGCGCAGGAGAAGCGGGAGGAGATCCTGGCCTCTCGACGGAGCGCCTCCGACATCCAGAACGCGCTCCTCGAGCTCGAAGACGTCCTGGAGAAAGCGACCAAGGCGACCCTGGCCGGAAACGCCTCCGAGCCCGCTCCCGCCGTGGCGGGTTCCAAAAAGAACAGCGCGAGCTGAAGCGGACACTTCGATGAGCGGACGTCGTCTCGCGCCGTGCCCGGACAAGCCGAACTGCGTGTCCACGCAAGCGACGGACGCGGCGAAGCGCATGCCGGCCCTCGGATTCCAGGGAGAGAGCGAGCCCGTCCGAGCGGCGATCCTGGACGTACTCGCGCGCGAGCCGCGCGCCCGGGTGGTTGCGGCGGAAGCGGACTACATCCACGCGGAGTTCACGACGCTCCTCCTCCGGTTCGTCGACGACGTGGAGTTCTCGATCGACCCGGGCGCGAAGCGCGTCGATTTTCGTTCCGCCTCGCGAGTCGGCCATTCGGACCTCGGAACCAACCGCCGGCGGATGGAGAGCCTCTCCCAGAAGCTCGAAGGCCGGGCCGGGCTCAAACGCCTCCGACCGGCCGGCTGAGGGAAATTCCGGAGTCGACCCCACGGTTTTCGTGAGGGACATCGACTTCATCGAAAGGGAGATCCGGTACACCGAAACGAAACAAGGCCCTCGAAGCCCTTTTCCCTGGCCCCACCTTCTCCTCGGTCGAATCCACCCGCGGATTCCGTTTTGGCACGGGCGTGGAAGAAACCCACGTAAATAAGGTGAAAGATATGTGGGGAATCACCATCTCAGAAGGTGGCAGCCACTTGTTAAGTCGTTGATTCGTACAGGGATACAAAAATTATTCGTTGACAGGTATGGGGAAAATGATTAGGCTTTCTCTACCCAACCTGCCCCACGATCTAGATCACGGAAGACTCGGCGACTCGCGGACGAGGCGCCGGTGGGAGGTTGCGATGTACACGCACAAGTCACAGGCCGAACAGGTCGAAAGGACCGTCGCGGCGACGGCTCCGAACGCGCTCCAGGTGGTTTGCTTCTCGACCTACGTTTCCGACCCGGTTCGCCAGGAACCGCGGCATCGCGACGCCCGTAACTTCCTCCTGGCGCTCCGGGGAGAGCGGATCGAGGGGGAGTCGAAGATCCCCGTTGGAAACGAGGAGCGCCGTCTCTCCTCCACCAACGCCAACGATTCGATCGACTGGTTCGGCGAGATGGTCGCGCGCTATCTGGCTGACAACGACTTTCCGCGGCGGTTGGCGCTCGTTCCCGTTCCCACCTCACGCACCACTCTCGAGTCGAGCGCCGGCCCCTGGACGTCCCTTCTCGCGATCTCCATCGCATCGAACGGGCTCGAGGAAGCGGACATCGTGGATGCTCTGCGGTGGAGGAATCCCCTGTCCCCGCCGGGCCACCGTTCCTCGACCGCCGCCGAGCTCTTCGAGAACCTCGCCGTGACCCGCAAGCTCGACCCCGCGGTGCCCGTGGTCCTCGTCGATTACCTGTACACCTCGAGCGCCACGCTGCGCGCCTGCGCCGGCCGGCTGCGGGAGCAAGGGTTGTCGGTTCCTCTCGCGGCCTGCGCGGGACGCACGACGGATCAAGCGGTCCACGGAGCTTTCACCGTCGTGGTGGGCGAAGTCTCGGCCTTCGAGCCCGGCCACTGAGTTCTCCGTCGGCTTCGCGGTTGCGGTAAGCTTCTCGAGCACTCTTCCAAGGAGCGGCTCGAGATGAATTCGATTTACAAGCAATACATCGGCGGCGTCTGGGCGGAGGCGTCGAACGGCAAGACCTGGGACGTCGTCAACCCCGCGACCGAAGAGACCGTCGCCACCGTACCCTTCGGAAACGAGAACGACTGCCTCGTCGCGCTCGATGCCGCCGAGAGCGCCTTCCCCTCCTGGTCCGGCTCGACCGCCTATGAGCGCGGGTCCTATCTTCGCCGAATCTCGGACGGGATCCGCGAGCGCGTCGACCGACTCGCGGAAGTCACCGTTCGAGAGAGCGGCAAGCCCCTGGCGCAGGCGAAAGGGGAATGGCAGGTGGCCGCGGATCTCTTCGAATGGTACTCGGAGGAGGGGAAGAGAGCTTACGGCCGCACGATACCCTCGCGTCGAGCTTCCAAACGGATGATGGTGCTGCGCCAGCCGATAGGCGTCGTGGGGGTCATCACCGCCTGGAACTTCCCCGCCTACAATCCGGTGCGCGCCTGGGCGGCCGCGCTCGCCGCAGGTTGCACCGTCGTCGCCCGTCCCTCGGAGCTCACTCCGCTCACGGCGATGGAGATCGTGAACCTGGCCCACGAAGTCGGGCTTCCGAAAGGGGTGTTGAACCTCGTCAACGGAGAGCCCGGCGGCATCGGCCAGGCCTTTCTCGATTCCCCTCTATGCCGGAAGATCAGCTTCACCGGGAGCGTCCGGGTGGGAAGGATCCTGATGGATGGGGCCTCGCGAACGTTTACCCGCTTGTCGCTCGAGCTCGGGGGCAACGCTCCCGTCCTCGTCTTCCCCGACGCGGATCTCGAGGCCCTCGCCAAGTCCGCGGTCGCCGCGAAGTTCCGGAACGCCGGTCAGGTCTGCGTATCCCCCCAGCGTTTTCTCGTGCACCGGACGCGCGCGGAGGAGTTCTCCGAGCGGCTCGCCCCCCAGGTGCGGGCGCTCAAGCTGGGCGACGGGTTCGATCCCGCGACCGAAGTGGGACCGATGATCAACGCCGCGCAGAGGGATCGGGTCGAAGCGCTGGTGATGGACGCGCGCGCGAAGGGCGTCGAGGTGCTCGCGGGAGGCGGAAGACCGGCGGAGCGGGCGCGAGGTTATTTCTTCGAGCCCACGGTGCTCGCCGGCGTCCAGCCGGAGATGAGGGTTTTCGAGGAAGAGATCTTCGGCCCCGTTCTTCCCGTATCGTCCTTCTCGGACGTGGACGAAGCCATCGCCGAAGCCAACCGCACCGACTACGGTCTCGCCGCATACCTCTGGACCAACGATCTCAAGACCTCGATCCGCTGCTACGAAGGGCTTCACTTCGGCATGGTGGGTGTGAACGAATGGGCGCCGCAGGCGGCCGAAGCCCCGTTCCCGGGCTGGAAGCACAGCGGTCTCGGCGCGGAGTCGGGGGCCGAGGGTCTCGAGGAGTACCTGGAGAAGAAGCTCGTCGCCATCGGAAGCCTCTAGCGGCCGCGAAAAGCTCAGGGAATCAGCTGGAACGAGCCGTTCCCCAGCAGGCCCTGCACCGCATCGACGTCGGACGGATCGAAGCTGACTCCCGTCAGGAAGCCGACGATTTCCCTCAACGGCTCGAACCTCTCGGCGCACCACACGATTCGCGCCGAGATCGAAAGGACGTCCCTCCGAAGACGATTCTCGATCGAAAGACCGACGTAGACGCCCACGGGAAGGCCCCGGTTGGTGATGATGCAGCTGCCCGTCGCCGAGATGTTGGAGATGATTCCGAAGACCGGCCGCCGATCGGTAAGGGGCGGGGAGTGGAGGCGCACCCCGATCGTCGAAAGCGGCAGGAACCGCGGAGCCTGATCCGCGTGCTCCGTCCCGGCATCGGAAACGACGCTCTCGGCGCTCATGGCGTTGTGATTCGACGGCGCCTGAATAACGGGGGGATCGGATCCAGTCTGCCTGCCGCTCCCGGGTCCGTCAACCCCCCCGCCTCCCGGCACGGCGTGGTTGATCTCGCAATCGGTAGGCTGCTAGCCTCTCTTTCATGGTGCCCAACCGAACGTCGTTATTGATCTGGATCCTGGGCTTGCTCGCGATCTCCTGCTCCGAGGCGAAGAAAGCCCCTCCTCCGCAACCCGAGGTGGAGGCCCTTCTCAAACAGCGCGCCGAGACCGAGAAGCGCGAGGCCGAGGCCGACGTGAACCCGAAGCTCGGTGTCACGGTGACCTGGACGATACAGTCCGTGGAAGTGCGTCCCCAGCCCGCGAACGAGACGGAGCCCTACCTCGGAACCATCAAGTTCGTGATCGAGAGCCAGACCCCCGAGCTCGATGGAGTGGCGACGGAGCGGCTGGAGAGGAGCTACGAGTATGCCTGGGATCCCGCTACGGGATCCTGGCTGCCGAAGTACTAGCCCGCGACCGCTCGCGAACCGAGGCGGCGGCTCAGCGACCGGTTTTCAGCAGATCGCGAATCTCGCCGAGGAGCTTGACCTCCGCGGGCGGCTCGGACGGCGGCGCCGCTTCCTGTTTCGCCCGAAGGCGGTTCATCGCGCGAACCACGAGGAATATCGCCGCCGCGACAAGGACGAAGTCCAGGACGTGGTTGACGAAGAGCCCGTACTTGATCACCGGGGCCCCCGCGGCTTCGGCCGCTTCGAGCGAGGCATGGGAAGTCTCGCCGAGGTTGATGAACAGCTGGCTGAAGTCCATGTTCCCGGTGAGAAGCCCGATGGGCGGCATGATGACGTCGTTCACCAGCGAAGTGACGATCTTGCCGAAGGCCGCGCCGATGATGATCCCCACCGCCATGTCCGCCACGTTGCCCTTCATGGCGAACTCGCGAAACTCCTTGAGCCAGTTTCCAATCATTAGATAACCTCCGCCTCCGCAGGATGCCGGTCCGAGAGCTTCCTCCAGCCCTCGATCCGTCGATTCGTTTCCGAAAGCCAATAACTTGCGCTCAACGGGCGCCGGTTGCAAGTGCCAAATCCGGCGCGGATAATGGGATTACTCCGGAAATCCGAGCGACTTTCCATGAAACCAGGCAAATTTCTGGCGGCCTGCCTCCTCGTCTGCTCCCTGGCGAGCGCCTGGAGCCCCGAGGACGACGTCAAACCTCCGCTGCTCCCCAAGGACGGCGAGGCGGTGCTGCTCTTTCTTCTCGACAACTCCGCGAGCCTGCCGCCGCTCGATCCCGAGGTCCAGAGGCGGGAGGCCATCGAGAAGATCTACTCGTTCCTTCAGGGACAGCCCTACCGACTGGTTCTCTTCGGCGGCCGGAAGGAGGTCTTCATCGACTCGCCGCAGTACTACCGGAACAACGGGAAGTGGACCGACTTCTACTTCGCGTTCGAGGCGGCGCAGGAGCTGACCAGGGAGTATCCCGCCGGGACGAAGTTCAAGTGGATCCTCATCACCGACGGCAAGAACGACCCCTCTCCCGAGGAGTGGGCCGACCAGCAGGTCCCCCCGGGCGCCGACCTCAGGACCTTCTCCGGCGATCGGACCATCGAGCTCCTGACGCGGATCCGCCAGCCCCTGTACGCGATCGTGATCGGCCAGGACGTGGACCTCGCGCTCATCCAGAGAATGGTGGTCGCCGCCAACGGCGAGATGGCCGCGAGCGAGTACGCCCAGGGAATCGCGGACTTCTTCGCCGATGATGGAATGCTCCTCCGCCGATTCATCTTTCGCCTGGAGGAAGACGAAGGGCTCGAAGAGATTCAGCCCGTGGTGACGCGGATCGCGACACCGGCCAGTCCCAAGGTCGAGCTCTACATCGCCGGCTCTCTCATCGTTGCCGTCGCGATGCTCGTCTCCGTCGGAGTCCGGTCGTTCCCCGGTGCGGGGGACAGAGAAGTCGTGGAGCTTCGCATCGGGGAGCCGGTCCAGGTCGCGGTCGACCGGCTGCGAAGGCTCTCCTCGGACGTCCCCGCGTGGAGCTGGAAGGGGCTGTCTCTGGTGGAGTCGTCGAAGAGCGCCGTCGCCATGTTCACCGCCCAGGAGGATTCGGTGGCGCTTCCCCCCGCGGGCTTCGCTCTGGACGGTCTCGATCCGACTTCTTCGGCGCTCATCGCCATGCCGCTTCCGGCGCTCGGAGAACGGCTCGAAGCCCTGGCGAGAGAAGGAAACAAGGACGAGCAGATCTACGCCCTGAACCTCGAGTACGTGTCCAAGGACATGGAGGAGCCGCGGGTGGAGCGGCTTCTCACGAGCTCGCCCGCCGAGAGGAAGAAGCTCTCGGCGAACGATTTTCTTCGCGCCAAGGTCCACCTGCTGCACAACGAGAAGCTCCGAAGGAAGCTCACCGGCTCCTGCGTCGTCTCGAAGATCTACGGCCTCAACGCTCAGGAGCAGGAGCTCCGGCCGGGAAGCAAGATCCAGCTCGGGCGCTACGAGTTCCGCATCGACGAGCTCACCAGGGGCGGCCGGAAGGATTTCCGGCTCGGGCTCAGCTACGAGAGAGTGCCCTCCCCGCTTTTCTTGAAACGACTCGTGCCCGGTAGGATCCAGCGCGCGCTTCGCCTGCGCCGGAGCCACGAGCGCGTCGTTCGTTGAGAAGCCCGCGACGCTAGATCGGCCGGGCCGTTCCTGATAGCGTCTCCGGCACCGTGGCGTCCTTCGAGAAGCTGGGTGCGTTCTATCTGGGGCGGCCCTTCGATTCCGCGAAGGCCGCGCCGCGCGACGCGCCGCTCCTCTACGACGCGAAAGACCTCACCACCCACGGCCTCATCGTGGGGATGACGGGAAGCGGCAAGACGGGTCTCGCCGTCGTGCTCCTCGAGGAAGCCGCCCTCGACGGCATTCCTGCAATCGTCATCGACCCCAAGGGGGACATGGCGAACCTCGCTCTCCGGTTTCCCGATCTGCGGGCCGAGGACTTTCTTCCGTGGATCGAGCCGCGCGAAGCCCTGTCGCGGGGAATGACCGCGGAAGACCTCGCGCGGGAGACGGCGCGGATGTGGGAGCAGGGAATCGGGGAGTGGGGCCAGTCGAAGGACAGGATCCGCTCGCTCGTGGCCGCGGGCGCCGTCGACGTCTACACCCCCGGGAGCACGTCGGGGCGTCCCGTCGCCGCCTTTCGGAGCCTTCTGGCCCCGCCTCCGAGCCTGCTCCGCGACGAGGACGCGCTCCGCGAGAGAATCGTGAACGCCGTCTCCGGCCTTCTCGGTCTCGTCGGGATCGAAGCGGATCCGCTGACGAGCCGCGAGCACGTGCTCCTCTCGACCCTCCTCGACCGCGCCTGGCGCGGCGGAGAGGACGCGAGCCTCGAGAGCCTGCTTTCGGGGATCCAGTCGCCGCCGTTTTCGAAGCTCGGGGCGCTGGACCTCGAGAGCTTCTATCCAGAAAAAGATCGCTTTGCCCTCGCGGCGCGACTCAACAGCCTCCTGGCGTCGCCGGCCTTCGCCGCCTGGCGCGAGGGAGAGCCCCTCGACGTCCAGCGCCTTCTCTACGGGAGCGACGGGCGTCCGCGGACGGCGATCCTCTCGATCGCCCACCTCGGAGACCAAGCCCGCATGTTCTTCGTGACCCTCCTTCTGAACGAGGTCATCGGCTGGATGCGGGCGCAGGAAGGGACCGGGAGCCTTCGAGCGATTCTCTACATGGACGAGATCTTCGGCTTCTTCCCCCCGGTTGCGGCGCCGCCCTCGAAGGCGCCGATGCTGACCTTGCTGAAGCAGGCGCGGGCCTCCGGTCTCGGCGTCGTTCTCGCGACGCAGAATCCGGTCGACCTCGACTACAAGGGTCTCGGCAATATCGGTACCTGGTTTCTCGGCCGGCTCCAGACGGTGCGGGATCGCGAACGGCTCATGGAAGGCCTCGCCTTGGCCTCCGGCGACTTCGCTCGAAAGAACATCGAAGAGATTCTGTCGTCCCTGGGACAGCGCGTTTTCCTCATGCAGAACGCGCACGAGGACGGACCAGTCGTTTTCCAGACCCGGTGGGCCATGTCCTACCTTCGAGGGCCGCTCACCCTCGAGCAGTTGAAGAAGCTCGGCGGCGGCTCGGTATCTGCACCGGTGCCCGCTCCTGAAGAGCCCGTCCGAGAGCCCGCACCCGTGAGTGGAGGTGATAGGCCGATTCTGCCGTCGTCGATCGCCGAGTGCTTTATCGGCTCCGAAGGCGCCGTCTATCGACCCGCGCTTCTCGCTACGGTGCAGGTTCACTACGTGGCCGCCTCACAAGGTGTCGACCACTGGGAGAAGGCGAGCTGGCTCGTGCCTTTGGAGGGACCGCAGGGCGAGCCCGAGTGGGGGAAGGGATCGGAGGCGGTCTCTCCGGCTGCACGCGAGCCCGATCCCGATGTCGCGTTCGCGGAGCTTCCGCCAGCCGCGGCGCGGCCGAAGAGCTACGCCGCCTGGGAGAAGTCTCTGAAAGATCATCTCTACCGGGAGCGCCGCCTGACGCTCTTCGAGTGCAAGCCGCTCCGGATGACGTCGCGACCGGGCGAAAGCGACGCCGACTTCCGCGCCCGGCTCTCGCACCGGCTCCGGGAGAAGCGTGACGAGGAGCGTGAGGCGCTCGCGAAACGCTTCGCTCCGGAGCTCGCCCGGGTCGAAGAGGCAATCCGCCGCGCGGAGGCGCGTGTCGAGCGGGAGTCCTCGGAGCGTTCGGGCCGAGCGCTCGATACCGCCGTGGATTTCGGGCTCACGCTGGCGGGCGCGCTCTTCGGACGGAAGCTCGGGAGCGTCACCAACGTGAAGCGGGCGACCCAAACGGCACGCTCCGCTTCCCGGACGTCGCGAGAGCACGGCGACGTAGTCCGAGCCGAAGCGGATCTCGCCGAGCAGAAGGAGAAGCTCGCTCGGCTCGAGGCCGAGCTCGCCGAGAAGACCGCGGCCCTCGCGGCAGGGACCGACGTCGAGATCCAGACCCTTTCGCTCGCACCCAGGAAATCCGACATTCGCGTCGAGCGCCTGGCTCTCGCCTGGCGCCGATGAACGGAATTCCATAAACGGACCGCGCGGCTTCCCGCACTGCATCGGGGTCCGGGTCCGTGCCTGGCGGGGCTTTCGGTCGTGGCCGCGTAACGACGTCGCCCGCACGATCCATCCCGGGGACGAAGGACCATGGTTGCGCCTCGCTGCGCCGGAGTCGTTCGCACTTCCGGCAGAAGAGTAGACTAGCCGGGTGACGAGCGAGCCCGATCTCTTCCGGGTTGCGGGACCCTCGGTATGGGATCGCACGTGGGACGCCGAGGCGGAGCCCACCTACTGGCTCACACGGTTCGCCATTCTCAGACTTCTCGGTCTGGTGTACTTCATCGCCTTCCTCGTCTACGTCAATCAGTCGCCCGGCCTTCTCGGAAGCCACGGTCTCACGCCGGTTGGCGACTACCTCCATCGAGTCGAGAGCTTCCTCGGCTCCAGGACGGAGGGCTTCCTCCGGGCGCCCTCGATCTTCTGGTGGAGCTCGAGCGATCCGTTTCTCCAGCGAGTCGGTTGGGTCGGGGTCCTGCTCTCTCTCATGGTGCTCCTCGGCTATGCCAATGTCCTGAATCTGTTTCTCCTGTGGTTTCTCTACCTTTCCATCGTGCACGTGGGCCAGGACTGGTACGAGTTCGGCTGGGAGATCCAGCTCCTGGAGACCGGATTTCTCGCGATATTCCTGTGTCCGCTCCTCGACGGCCGCCCTTTCCCGCCTCGGCCCCCTCCTCGGATTCCAATCTGGCTCTTCCGGTTTCTCGCCTTCCGGATCATGCTCGGGGCGGGTCTCATCAAGCTTCGAGGGGATTCCTGCTGGCGGGACCTCACCTGCCTCGCCTATCACTACGAGACGCAGCCCATCCCCAATCCTCTCAGCTCCGTTCTCCATTTCATGCCGCTCTGGTTCCACAAGCTCGGAGCGCTCTTCAACGATCTCTGCGAGCTCGTTGCGCCTTTCTTCGTGTTCGGCCCGAGGCGGCTCCGACACATCGCCGGAGTGCTCCTCGTTTCCTTTCAAATTCTTCTCATCCTCAGCGGGAACCTGGCCTTCCTGAACTGGCTGACCATCGTTCCCGCGCTCGCCTGCTTCGACGACTCGTTCTGGAGGGCGTTGCTGCCTCGCGGCGTCCTGGAGCCGGCACGGAAGGCTAGTGGAGCGGGCTTTCATCGCTTCCAGCAAGTGTCCTCGACCGCTCTCCTGATCGTCGTGGCCTATCTCGGCGTCTACCCCGTGGCCAATCTCGTGTCGTCGCGGCAAGTGATGAACACTTCCTTCAATCCGCTCCACCTGGTGAACACTTACGGTGCCTTCGGAAGCGTGGGGCGGGAGCGCACGGAACTGGTCTTCGAAGGGACCGACGATCCCGTCCCCGACGACGGCGCGCGATGGAGAGAGTACGAGTTTCCCTGCAAGCCCACGGGGCTCGAAAGGCGCCCCTGCGTCATTACCCCTTACCACTACCGGCTCGACTGGCTCCTCTGGTTCGCGGCCATGAGCCGGCCCGAGCAGTACCCCTGGACACTGCATCTCGTCCGGAAGCTTCTGGAGAACGACCCCGCCACGCTCCAGCTGGTGGAGGAGAACCCCTTTCCCGATGCTCCGCCGCGCTTCGTTCGCGTCGAGCTCTATCGCTATCGGTTCGCCCCTCCCGGGAACGCCGCCTGGTGGACTCGGGAGAAGATATCGCCATGGCTCCCTCCGCTCTCGCGCGACGACCCGAGACTTCTGGAGTTCTTGAAGTCCCGGAATTGGCTTCGTTGAGGGGCGCGTCTTCCGTTGGCACCGCCTTGCACTCCAGCTGTCGGTTTCGAGCGGCCCGTACGAGTCAGGCGGGCGTTTCTCTCTTGGCCGAGAGAAGCCGTTCGAGCTCGGCCATCTCCTCGTCCGCCATTCCGAAGCGATGCTCCTCTCCAGGGAAGCGCCGCTCCCTCACCTCGTCGACGTACTCCTTCAGGCCATCGCGGACGACGGCTCCCACGTCCCGGTAGACCTTGGCCATCTTCGGCTGGAAATCGGGATAGAGGCCGAAGAGATCGTGGAAGATCAGGAGCTGGCCGTGGGCGTGGGGTCCCGAGCCGAGACCGATGATCGGAATTCGCGCATTCTCCTTGATGATTCGACAGACGCGGTCGGGCACGAGCTCAACGAGAAGGGAGAACACTCCCGCCTGCTCCAGGAGCTCCGCGTCCTCGAGGAGGCGCGCCGCTGCGTCGGCGGTCTTTCCCTGCAGTCGGAACCCGCCGAGCGCCGACGCGCTCTGGGGGGTGAGGCCGATGTGGCCCATTACCGGAATCCCGGCATTCACCATCGCTTCGACGCGCGGCAGCACCGCGCGGCCGCCCTCGAGCTTGACGGCGTCGCAGCCTCCCTCGGCCATGAGCCGGCCGGCGTTCTTGACCGCGGCCTCGTTCGAGGGCTGGTAGCTCATGTACGGAAGATCGCCGATGAGAAAGCGGCTGGGCGCTCCCCTTCGAACGGCGGCGGTGTGGCGCACCATGTCTTCCATCGTGACCGGAAGCGTGCTGTCGAAGCCGAGGAGCGTCATCCCCAGGCTGTCGCCCACGAGGACCATGTCGAGGGCTGCCTGCTCCACGAGATGGGCCATCGAGTAGTCGTAGCAGGTGATCATCGTGAGCGGAGTGCCTTCGAGCGCCTTTGCGCGGAGATCCTGGATCTGGAGCTTCTTTGGCTTCGACACTTCATCCCTCCTCTTCCACCGCGACCCCGAGGTTGCGGGCCCGGTCGCGCTGCCATTTCAGGACGTCGGCTTCGGGGATCCGCCGATACTCGGAGAGCGCCCACCCCAGGCACGAGATCACGTCGCGCGGCGCTTCGAGCCCCATCGCGAAACGGACGAGCCGGGAGACGCCGAGACGCTCCACTTCGGCCTCGGCGGTGAAGTACTCCGAAACGCTCCGGTGGTGGTTTACCCGGCTCACGAGGCCGTCGAAGCTGAGGGCGTAGCGAACGACGCCGGTCATCGCCAGGACGTCGCAGAAGTGCCGGGTGGCCGCCTCGTCGGCGCTCGAGAGCCGGAAGCTCACGAGCGACCCCGGGAGGGCGTAGATCCGTTCGACGATCTCCCGGTCCGGGTGATCGGGGACGGACGGATGAAACACTTCCTCGACCGCGGGGTGGCGATTCAGGAAAGTGGCGACCTCCGCGGCGCTCCGCGATCGCTGCTCGAAGCTCTGCCGTGCTCGGTCGAGGCCGGAGAGAACCGAAAGACATCGCCCTTCGTCGAGGACTCCCCCGCGCATCGCCAGGATGTCCATGCAGGCGTTCATCTCGTCGATGCGGTTCGAAGCCACGTAGCCCCAGAGGTTCCGGTCCCGCCCGTCGAGCGCCTTCGTGCCGCTCCCGACGACGAAGTCGACCCCTTGACGAAGGAGAGGAGTGAGCACTCCCCACGGGCTCACGATGGTGTCGTCGACGACGAGGCGAAGGCCGGGACAGCGCTTTCGTCCCTCGCGGGCCATCGAGACGAGCCGCTCCGGATCGAAGGCGCGCATCAACGGGTTGGTGAAGATCTCTACCATCACCAGACGCGTGCGGTCGGTCACGCGCTCGAGGATCGCTTCGACTTCGTCGTCCTCGACGAGCGTGAGCGCGATCGAAACCCGCTTCTCGAGCCATCCGAGACAGGCCTTCGTCTTGTTGTAGATGCTCCGCGCCACGACCACGTGGTCGCCTGCCTCCACCAAGGCGTCGAAGAGGACCGCACAAGCTCCCATGCCGGAATCGGTGACGACGGCCGCCTCGGCGCTCGCGAGCGCCTTGACCCGGGCCACGAGCTCGCGGCTGTTCTCGCCGCCGTAGCGGGCGTACACCGGGGGGAGCTCGGACCAGCAGAAGGAGCCGAGAAACGTGGCGGCGGCCTTTCTCTCCTGCCATCTCACCATCCGGGACGAGCCCATGAGGTCCGCGGTGACGCTCTCGCCTTCGGGGCTCAGATGCCCGCGGCCGAAGCGGCGGATGTTCTCGTCGACGGAATCGTGAAGCGCGACCGTCGCCGGGTCCATGGCGCTCCGCGAGGGCGGCAACGATCGGAGGAGGCTCTCGGTTTCTCGGGTCATTGGGGTCTTTCCTGTCAGGCCTGTCAGTCTTGCCAGGCCAAAAAACGAAAGGCCCCGTCATCCTTTCGGATGCGGGGCCTTTTCGAAGGCGGTCTTCGCTAAAGGGGCGGCCCGCACCCGGCCGTAGTCGCGCCGATGGACATAATCCACAGGGGCGCGACGTGACGCATGGTGCGAATGCCCCGGAACATGAGGCACCCATTCTAGCGCCGCCGCCCGAGGAGTCAAGAAAAAGCGAGACGTCTCACCAAAAGGATAGTCCTCCCTCCTCTCCACCGGCGGTTTTTCCGCGAAATTCGAAGCGCGGGCGCGGGAACGGTCGTTGCTTCTCCGGGACCGTGGAGGACGATATGAGACGAACACGACGTGGATTGCTTCTGGTTCTTGTTCTCCTGGCCGCGAGTCCGGCCCGCGCGGGGGGCCGCCCGGTTCCGGGCATGAGCTTCAACGGGGTCTTCTTCCCCTATGCGCTCGAGGGAGCGAATCTCGACCCGGGGCCGGCGGCGAAGCCCGAGTGCAGCTGCTGGCGCACCTTCGGAGCCATCGTGGGAGGAGCGACCGCCTTCGTCGGCTACGTACCGTTCGCGCTCAGCGATTCCCGGATCGACGTATCCGACACGCAGAGGGTGCTGGAATGGTCGGCGGTCACCGCGGGAAGCGCCGTTCTCGGCTACTTCCTCGGCAGGAAGTTCGACGAGCGTCAGGCCTCGGGAGCCCTTCCCCGCGGCTGCCATTGAACCGAGCCGAGGTATCGCGAGAGCTCGTTCGCGAGCTTGTCCACCTCATCCGCCGCGGAGCGCGACGCGGCCTGCTCGATCGACGAGCCGAGGTCGCTGATGACGTCGAAGCCGTACCCTTTGCCCGTGCCCTTCATGTTGTGGGCGATTCGGCGCGCGGCGTCGAAGTCTCCGGAGGCGGCGAGCTCGAGGATGCGGGCCGCGTGAGCTTTCTGGTTCTCGAGAAATTTCGGCACGAGATCCTGGATGTCGGGATCGATCGGGACGACGTCGTCGGGGAGGATTTCTCCGGGGACCGCCTCGAGCTCGGCCAGCGGCGCGAGCGGAGACGAAATCAGCTTCGCCACCGCGGCGTTCAACTTCCGGCGCTCGAGCGGTTTCTGCAGCACCGCGGTCGCGCCCGCGGTAAGGCATTTCTTCAGCTCCGCCGGGTCGCTGTGCGCGGTCATCGCCAGGATGGGAATCGCCGCCGCACCCCCGTCGAAGCTCCGCCGGATCTCCGCCGCGGTATCGTAGCCGGACAAGACCGGCATCTCCATGTCGAGGAGAACGAGAGAGACTCTCTGCCGGGCGACGGAATCGAGCGCCTCCCGGCCGTTGGCGGCGAAGAGCAACCGGTATCCTCCGCCGAGCATCAGGAACCTCTTGGCGATGAGGCGGCTCTCGGGCGCATCGTCGGCGACGAGAATCGTCGGCCGTCGATCGACCCACTGCTCCACGAGCGCTACCAGTCGTTCCTTTTTGAACGGCTTCGAAAGGTAGTCGTCCATTCCCGAGGCCAGGCAACGATCGCGAAATCCCTCGGTCGCATGTGCGGTCAAGGCCACGATGGGGACGCGGTTCGGGGCGGCTTCGCTCTCGCGAATCCGGGCCGTCGCCTGGAAGCCGTCCATCACCGGCATCATGAGGTCCATCAGTATGAGGTCGTAGAGCGTTTCCCTCGCCATAGCGACCGCGACTTCACCGTTCCCGGCATTGTCCACGCGGGCGCCCGCTCCTTCCAGGACCCGGGCCGCGAGCCTCTGGTTGTCGGGGTTGTCCTCGACCAGGAGGATCCGGTAGGGGAGCCTGGTTCCGCGGGCCGCCTCCGGAAGCGCCTGCCTCGCCGCGGGAGCGCTCGGGACCGAGAGAGCGCGCGCGAGGGTGTCGGCGAGCCTCGTCTGGCGGATGGGCTTGACCGCCACGTGGGGGCAGCGTTCGGTGAGAACCGCGGAGGTGTTGGCTCCCATCGAGGTCACGAGCAGCAGCTCCCGCCGCGGCGGCTGTCGGAGGCGCTTCAGCGTCTTCTCTTCGAGCGAATCGCTCCGCTGCTCGAGAACGGTGATCGTCGTCTCGGAGCTCTCGGTCGAGAGCATCGCTTCGAGCTCCTCCGGCGTCGACGCGATGTCTACTTCGAACCCCCAGGCCTTGAGGATTCGGCCGAGAGAGCGCCTGAGGGCCTCGCTCCCGACGGATAGGAGAATCCGGGCGCGCTTTTCGCGGAACTGGGCCCGGTGGCGCGCGCTGTTGGGCTCGACGCTCTGGGGAACGCTCGTCGTCAAGCTCACGCGGAAGTTGCTTCCCTTCCCTTCCTCGCTCGTGAAATCGATCCTTCCGCCCATGAGCTCGACCAGCGAGCGGGAGATGCTGAGACCGAGCCCCGTGCCCCCGAACCGCCGCGTGGTCGAGCCCTCCGCCTGATAGAACCTGGTGAAGAGGTCCCGCTGCTTGTCGGCGGCGATACCGATACCGCTGTCCTTCACGGCGATCGCGAGGGCGATCCGATCTCCGGGCTTCCAATCCTCGATCTCGACCGAGATCGAGACGAAGCCCTCTTCCGTGAACTTGACGGCGTTTCCCACGAGGTTCACCAGCACCTGACGAACGCGCTTCGGGTCTCCCACCA
The DNA here is from genome assembly GCA_963716925.1 of uncultured Acidobacteriota bacterium. Classification (GTDB taxonomy): domain Bacteria; phylum Acidobacteriota; class Vicinamibacteria; order Marinacidobacterales; family SMYC01; genus DAISKN01. The sequence goes on from CAVQUX010000011.1 coordinate 62,550, forward strand.
CCTCCGCCGGCAGCTGGGGGTCGACGTCGAGGACCAGGTCCACGTCCTTCATGACCGCGCGCACGTTGAGCGACTCCGCGACCTCCTCCACCAGCGCCCGCAGGTCGTAGGGAATCTGCTCGATCTCCATCCGGTTCGCCTCGATCTTCGAGAGATCGAGAACGTCGTCGATGAGCCGCAGCAGGTTCTCGGAGTTCGTCTGTATCGTCCGAAGGAACTCGAGCTGCTCGGCGCCGAGCTCGGTCTCGAGCGACAGCTCCGTCATTCCCAGGATGGCGTTGAGCGGCGTCCGGAGCTCGTGGCTCATCATCGCCAGGAAGCTGCTCTTGGCGTTGTTCGCTTTCTCCGCCTCGAACTTCGCATTGAGGATCTCGGCTTCGGCGCGCTTGCGCTCGGTGATGTCCCGGTACTGCCAGAGGTGGGCGCGATAGCTCTGGTGGACGATGGGGACGTAGTCGCGGGCGAAGACCCTCCCGTCTTCCAGGCCCAGCTCCTCGCCTCGGACCAGCGCGTGGGTCTGAAGAATCTCCTCGACGCGCGAGACGAAGCGCTCGGGAGCGGGGAACAGATGCTTGGATTGCTCCAGGAGCGTGCGGGAATCGGCCCCCGCGAGCGACCGCGGAGGCACGGGGATATCGAGCATCTGGCAGAGCGTCTGGTTCGCGAGCACCACCTTGTGCTGGTCGTCCTCGAACAGGATGCCGACCGGCAGGTTCTCGATGAGACCTTCGAGCCGCGCGGTGGTGGCGTTGATCGCGTCTTCCGCCTCCTTACGCCAGGAGATCTCCCGGGCGAAGACGCATTGGTACTCCTGGCCGCGGAAGCTCAGGAAGTTCACGGTCACTTCCACCGGGAACTGCCGGCCGGTCCGGGCGCGGTAGAGGGTCTCGGTCGTGACCCGCTCGAGCTTCTGCACCTGCTCCCAGTGCGCCGGCCAGTCGGCGCGGTCGAGGGTCACGTCGATGTCGTAGATCGAGAACCCCAGGAGCTCCTCGCGCGAGTAGCCGAGGTAGTCGCAGGCGGCGTCGTTCACGTAGCGGAGGCCGCCGTCCTTCGCGATCCAGAAGACGGCGTCGGCCGCGCGGTCGACGGAGAACTGGGTCAGCTTCAGCGTCTCCTCGAGATCCTTCATCTCGGTGACGTCCTGAGCGTGGCCGAGGACCGAAGGCTCCTGTCCCGGCTCCTGGTAGCGGGAGTTGTGGTAGGCCCAGGTACGGATCTTTCCGTCGCGGGTCTTCACGCTCATGAGCCCGCTGACCATGGGGGTGGTGGCGATCTCGGCGAGGTAGGCGTCGAACTCCGCCTCGGTGCCGTCCTCGAGGAAATCGCCGAGGCTCCGACCCGCCATCTCTTCGGGGCTGTAGCCGAGGCTCTCGGCGGCTGCGCGGTTCACGGAGAGGACGATGCCCTTCAAATCGTGGGCGCAGATGAAGGCGCCGCCGTGCTCCACCATCCGGCGGTAGCGGCGTTCGCTCTGGACCAGGGCCCGGAGGGACTCGGGATCGAGCGGGAGGTCGTCTTCGGGGGGACCGGCCTCGGTCACGGCGTTTCCCTCTACTCGCGAAGCCGGTGGGACTTGAGCTTCCGATAGAGAGTCGTTCTGCCGATGCCCAGGAGACGCACGACCTGAGAGAGGTTGCCCCCCGCCTCTTCCAGAGCCTGCTGAATCGCGCGGCGCTCGAGCTCCTCGAGATCGAGAGTCTCCAGCCGGCTCGACCGCCGCGGCGGCGGCTCCGCCGGAAGCTGGCCTGCCGTTTCCCGCGCCGGCTCGTCCCGGGTGGGCCTCGGCGTCCTCGTGGTCTCCGCCGGCGGAGCCCCGACCGGCGCCTCGGAGCGCTCTCCCGCCGGACCCCGGGCGCGGAGACGAGGCGGAAGGTCCTCGGGGAGAACCAGACCTCCTTTGGCGATGAGAAGGCAGCGCTGCATGATGTTCTCGAGCTCGCGGACGTTCCCGGGCCAGTGGTAGGCCTTCAGGAGTTCGATGACCTCGTTCGAAAGGCGCGGCTGCGCCTTCGGACCTCTCGCCGCTCGGGCGTTGTACCGGTCGAGAAACCTCTCGGCGAGTAGGACGACGTCGTCCCCCCGCTCGCGAAGCGGTGGAACCTCGAGCTCGAAGACCGCGATGCGAAAGTAGAGGTCCTCGCGGAACAGGGATCGGTTGACCATGTCCAGGAGGTTCCGGTGGGTCGCGGCGATGAGCCGGAAATCGGAGTGGACCTGCGTCGAGCCTCCGACGCGGTGGAACTTCTTCTCCTGGATGGCGCGAAGGAGCTTCGCCTGGAGGGACAGGCTGAGCTCGGCCACCTCGTCCATGAAGAGGCAGCCGCCGTTCGCCTGCTCGAACTTGCCGATGTGGCGGGCGACCGCCCCGGTGAACGCCCCCTTCTCGTGGCCGAAGATCTCCGACTCCTGCAGGGTCTCGGGAATCGCGGCGCAGTTGAGGGCGACGAAAGGCCCCGACTTGCGGCCGCTCGCTTCGTAGATCGCTTGCGCGACGAGCTCCTTCCCGGTTCCGCTCTCCCCGTGGATGAGGATGGTGATGTCGCTCGCGGCCACGCGATCCATCTGGCGATAGAGCTCTTTCATCGCCGGGGACTCCCCGACGATGTTCGCATAGCCCTCGCCGCCGACCTCGCGCTCGAGCTGCCGCAGGCGCATCGACATCTGGTACCGCTCGACGGCGTTTCCCACGGTGGTGACGAGCTTCGTGCGGTCGATGGGCTTGACCAGATAGTCGTAGGCGCCGCGCTGCATGGCGGCGACGACGCTGTCCACCGTGTGATCGGCGGTGAGGATGATGACCGGGAGGTGGCGCTGCCGCTCCTTGATGACGTCGAGGGTGTCGAGCCCGCCGATCCCCGGCATGCTGAGATCGAGACAGATGACGTCGGGCATCATCGCCCCGAGAGAGGCGAGGAAGCTCTCGCCGTCGTGGAACACTTTCACCTCGTGGCCCGCCCGATCGAGAAAGCGCTCCACCAGGTCGCAGAGGTTCCGGTCGTCGTCCACGAGGACGACGAGGCTCGACCGCTGTTCCTTGGGCTCCGGTTTCCCGGTCACGAGACTGGGGCTGGTCATACGAATCCGGGGCGCGGGTTCCCGATAGGCGCCCTCTCGCGATTTCTCAGGTGTCAGCTAGGAGTATATACCAAGAATGCGGGGCTGGTCATCGTCAGTGCGCGCGCACCTCCTCGGCGCGCGCGCTCCCTCGCTCCTCGCTCGGGAGGACGACCGGATTCCCGCGATTCGCGCCCGAGGGCGTAATCGCTTCCTCCCGGTCGGGCTCGCTCCGCTCGCTTCAGCGGCGCGGCCGCGGGATCAGGAGGAGCTCTTCCATCCGCGGGTCTATGTACCAGGTCTTCTCTCCGTCGAAGAACGCGTCCTCCTCGAGCATGATGCGGACGTCCTTGCCGTTCCACTCGGGAATGGAGACCGTCGCGTTGAGCTCGATGGAATGGGCGGTGTCTGGGAACAGAGGATAGTCTCCCTGGCCGGGAACGCCGTCCTGTCGATCCCAGAGACCGATCGTCGGCCCCGCGGCGTGGCCGTGAAAGCCGAGGGGGTGGGTGTAGATGCTCGGTCGGATTCCCTCCGCTTTCGCCTTCTCGAGCGCCGCCTTCAGGATCTCGTTACCGGTTCTGCCGGCGGCGAACTGCGACGTCAATATGTCCTGGAGGCGGTTTCCCGTGGAGAGCGCCTCGCGCAGACCCGCCGGAGCTTCCTTCTCCCCCGGCCGCAGCACGTACGCGTGCATCTGGGTGTCGGTATTGAGGCGCAGGTAGGTGATACCGAAGTCGACATGGAGGAGATCGCCGGGAAGTATCGTCTCTTCTTCCGGCCGGGAGGCGAAGCTCTCGCGGCTGCCAGGAGCGTCGGCCCGCTGCACCGAGACGGTCGGGTGGAACCAGGTATCCAGGGTCAGCGCGGCGATGCGGTCGCGGTACCACCACTCCACGTCCGTGGTGGTGGTCGCGCCCGGCTGGATCACGCGCTCGGAGAGACCCTCGGCCAGGATCGAGCGGGCGATCTTGACGACGCCGGGATAAACCTGCATCTCCTCGGGAATGCGGGTCTCGAGCCAGCCGATGGCGAGCCGCTCGCCGGACACGATGCGCTCGTCGTACTTCTGGGGCAGGGCCTCGAGAAGAGAGTCGAGCTCGGAGTCGGTCATGCCGTCGGCGAGCCCGAACGTCTTCGAGCGGTCGAGGGCGATGGCCTTCGGATCCCGCTCCTCGATCACCTGGCGCAGGCGCTCCCACTGATCGGGCACTGCCTCCGGGTTCCACGTGCCCTGAATCGCCTTTCCCACGTCGTAGCGGGCGACGGCGAGTCTCTCGACTCCCTGGGCCTCGCCTCGATCGAAGAAAACCAGGATCGTCCGCCTCCGCGCGGCGAGCCAGGTGGCGGGAAGCATGGTCTCGATCACCGGGTCCTCGTTGTACTCGCGCGCGATGATGACCCACATATCGACGTTCTCCCGGCGCATGAGGCGGGGGAGCAACGTCTCGAACCGAATCTCGAGCCACCGGTCGATCGTCTCCGCCCGCTCCCTCATGGAAAGGATCGCGGGCACCTGGTCCTGGGCGATCGCGGGCGTCGAGAAGAGAACGAGGAGTGCGAATGCGAGCGGCTTGGGCATCGAGGGGGCCTCCAGGCCGGCGTTCACGCCGGCGGCCAGAGGATATCGCGGGAGGGGGCCTCCCCTGAAGTCTCGATGGGGGGCAAGACTTCAGGGGAGGAATCGGGCCGAGGGGGTCGTCTCGGTCCCGAGGCTCGAAATCAACTTCTCACGCTGGCTCTCATCTCCCGACTCGAAAGTTCGAATACCGCACGCCGACGACGGACTCGCCGCGCTCGGCGATCCCGAGCTCGATGAAGTGCTCGGCGGGCGTGTAGTCCCGGTTGTAGTTGACGGTGATCAGCTGCCGGCCGTCCAGGAACACCTTCGCCTGGTTCGCTCCACCCGACAGGTCCCCATTCGATGCGCCACTGGTAGCGGCGGCCGGCCTCCCAGTCGTAGAAGTCCGAGCCTTCGTCGTGCTGCTCGCCGTCCGCGATCCAGCGCACGCGGAGGTACGGCGGGTTGTGCGGGTGGGATGGAGCTTTTGAAGATGTCACCCGAAAGGGGTTCTGCCGATAGTCCCCGGCGGAGGGATCCCACATGCCGAACAACATGAACTGATCGTCCGAGGGGTTCGACTGCCTCAGGCCGGTCGTCTCGAACTCGACCCAGCCGCTCGAGAGCGTCGGCACCTCGTAGCGGATGTAGTCCGAAGCGCTCGTGACCTGCCAGCCCCCGGAAGTGAACTGACCGCCGCTCACCTCGCCGAGGCTTCCGCCGGCGAGCGGATCGGAGAGTATGGTTCCCGACGAAGGGGGCGGAGTCGTGGGCGGCGGAGTCGAGCCTCCGCCCGTCGCGTTGACGGTGAAGTCCGCGGTCGCGGAAAAGGCGCTCTCGACGGTTCCCGAGCGCGCCCGGACCCTCCAGAAGTAACGGGCGGCGGAGAGGGCTCGCTCCACCTTCCAGGCCGTCGATCCGCCCGTTCCCTCGGAGATTTGAGGCGACTGCGCGATCAAGCTGGTGAAGCTCGATTCCGTCGAGACCTGGAAAAGGTAAGTGGGCGCATCGCCGCCCGACCGCGCGGAGTTCAGCACCGTGAGGGTGGGCTGCGTATCGGAGACCGTGCTTCCCGAAAGGGGATCCGCAATAATGGGAGCGGTTATTTGTTGAGCGCCGGTGTTGCTTCCGAGAGCTCGGGTTGGCTCCAGGCGTCGAGCCCGGGCTCGACGCGGAGTCGCTTCCGGTGGTTGCCGTAGGGAGGAGAGGCTCATCGACGCGACAGGACGACAAAGCGAGGGCCAGGGCGACGGCGGCGATTGGAAATCGTTTACCGTCGGCCTGGCCCATCGTGTGTGTACCCCGTCCTGGATTGGTTGCTTTTTCTTGGAGCCGAAGGTCGCAACATTGAAGCTCGTTTCTTTGGTGCAGCGACCTTCGGCTTTTGGGGAACCTTACAATAAGGAATCGTGCATTTGCAAGGGTTTTTCCTATTTTTCTTCAGGAATTACTTTAAGTGAGGGCGCGGCTGCCTGTCGAGCTGGCCCCCCCTGCAAGTCATTGTAAATAAGGAGTGTATTGTGCAATCCCAAGTCGTTGCCGCCGTGGACCAGGGGACGACGAGCTCGCGTTGCCTTCTTTTCGGCCGCGATGGACACGTGGTCTCGTCGCACCAGCTCGAGCACCGGCAGATCTACCCGCGCCCGGGGTGGGTGGAGCACGATGCCGAGGAGATCTGGAGTCGGACGGCCGAAGTCATCCAGGGCGCCATGGAAAAGGCGAAACTTTCTCCAAGCGCCGTCGCCGCGGTAGGCGTGACGAACCAGCGGGAGACGACCGTGGTCTGGGATCGGAAGACCGGGCGCCCCTACGCAAACGCGATCGTCTGGCAGGATACGCGGACGGACGGCATCGTCGCGGAGCTCTCCCGCGAGGGGGGGATCGATCGGCTCCGCGCGAAGACCGGGCTTCCGCTCGCCACGTATTTCTCGGGACCGAAGCTAAGGTGGCTTCTCGACGAAGTGCCGGGCTTGAGGGCGGCGGCCGAAAGGGGCGACGCCCTCTTCGGGAACATCGACACCTGGCTTCTCTGGAACCTCACCGGCGGCGCTTCCGGGGGAGCTCACGTCACCGACGTGACCAACGCGAGCCGGACACTCCTCTTCGACATCGAGAAGCTCGACTGGGACGACGAGATCCTGAAGCTCCTTCGCATTCCTCGCGCCATGCTCCCCCGCATCCGGCCCTCCTCCGACCCGGAGCTCTACGGCGCGACGCGAAAGGACGGGCCGTTCGGAGGGAGCGTTCCCGTCTGCGGGGACGTCGGAGATCAGCAGGCCGCGCTCCTCGGGCAGGCTTGCTTCGACGCCGGCGAGGCGAAGAACACGTACGGCACAGGCTGCTTCCTCCTCATGAATACCGGCACCGAACGCGTTCCGTCCCCCTCGGGGCTCCTCACGACCGTCGCCTACCAGCTCGGCGCCCGCCCCGCGGTCTACGCTCTCGAGGGCTCGGTCGCGATCGCCGGCGCGCTCGTTCAGTGGCTTCGCGACAACCTCGGGCTCGTCTCATCGGCTTCCGAAGTGGAAGCGCTCGCCAGAACCGTCGAGGACAACGGAGGCATGGTGCTGGTGCCGGCTTTCTCCGGGCTCTTCGCCCCTCGCTGGAGGAGCGATGCCCGTGGAGTCATGGTCGGTCTCACGCGCTACATCACCAAGGGGCACATCGCGCGCGCGAGTCTCGAGGCCTCGGCGTTCCAGACGAAAGAAGTGCTCGACGCGATGCAGCGCGACTCGGGAGTGACGCTGAAGACGCTCCGCGTCGACGGCGGGATGGTCCAAAACGAGCTCCTGATGCAGTTCCAGGCGGATCTCCTCGGAGTACCCGTGGTGCGGCCCCGCGTCACCGAGACGACGTCGATGGGGGCGGCTTACGCCGCGGGTCTCGCCGTCTCTTTCTGGTCGGACGAGAACGAGCTCCGCTCGCACTGGGCGGCGGATCGCAGCTTTCAACCGGCGATGGAGAGCGCGGAGCGAGAACGGCTCCAGGCCCAATGGGAGAAGGCGGTCGAGAGGACTCTCGGCTGGGTGGCGCCTTGAGAGCGGCGGCGTAGAGCTAACCGATGACAACCCTCCCGCGTCCACGGCTTCCCACCGTCGCGCTCGGCGGCGGTCTCGCGGTGCTCCTCTCGGCCGTCCTCCTGGGGTTCGGTCCTCTCGACCTCCTGGCGAGGACGAACGAGGTACCGGAGTGGGTCCTTCGCGCCGCCGTCCTCGTGCTTCTCCTCGCGGCCGCGGCGACTCTCTGGTTTCTTCGGCGCCGCCGTCCCGACATCGAGGATGAGGTCCTCGGGCTCATCCTCGTCGGGCTCTGCGGAGCGACGGTTCTCGGCGCCCTCGGGCGCTATTCCTGGTGGCTCGAGCTCTTCGCGCACTTCCGCCTGCACTATGCCGTCGGGCTTCTTCTGGGAGCCCTGTACTTCCTTCTCCGGAGCAAACCGAGCGTCGCGCTTCCGGCGGCGGTGATGGCGGCGGCGAATCTCTACGTCGTTGCGCCCCAGCTCCTCTCCTGGCCCACGCTCGCCGCGGACCGGGGCGAAACGGTTCGGCTGGCGACCGCGAATCTCCACAAGCGAAACCGGGAAACCGACCGCGTCGTGCGCTTCGTCGATCGGGAAGCGCCCGACGTTCTCCTGCTAACGGAGCTCACCTACGAATGGGAGAAGCGCCTCGAATCCTCCCTCCGCTCCTACCCGTATTCCGTGGTCGTTCCCCGAGAGGACGGTCAGGGCATCGCTCTTTACAGCCGCCTGCCCGTTCTCTCGAGCGAGGTCCTCTGGTTCGCCGGAGACGAGGTCCCTACTCTCGAAGCGCGCATCGACGTCCGCGGCCGCCCGCTTCTCCTCTTCGGCGCCCATCCACCGGCTCCTCGAAACGCGCGGCTCTATCGGCTGCGCAATCGGATCTACGCGGGGCTCGCCGATCGCGTCCGCGCGAGCGGAGAGCCGTTGGTGGTCCTCGGAGACCTCAACAGCACTTCCTGGGGCCAATCGTTCGGAAGGCTCCTCGAGGACGGGGGTCTGCGGGACACGAGCGAAGGACGAGGATTCCAGTGGAGCTGGCCAGCGGGATTCTGGCCTCTCGCGATCCCCATCGACCATTGCCTCACGTCGAAGGGAGTCCGGATCGCCGGCCGGCGAGTAGGTCCCGACATCGGCTCGGACCACTATCCTCTCACCGTCGACCTCGCGGTCGACTTCCGATGAAGACCGCGATCTGGTGGATCCGGCGCGATCTGCGGCTCGGGGACAATCCCGCGCTCGAAGGAGCCCTGAAGGAGGCCGAGAACGTGATTCCGGTCTTCGTCCTCGACCCCGAGCTCATGGGCTCCCGGTACAACGGCGAGAAACGGAAGGCGTTCCTCCTCGGGGGACTTCGCGCGCTCGATGGGTCGCTCCGCGAGCGGGGAAGTCGCCTCGTAGTCCGCGAAGGAGATCCCGAGCGCGAGCTCGGCAGGCTCATGGAGGAGTCGGGAGCCGAAGCGATCTTCGCGGAGCAGGACTCGTCCCCCTACGCCCGGCGCCGGGATCGGCGGATCGCCGCGACACTTCCTCTGCGAGGGGTCTGGGGAGTCAGCGTTCTGACCCCGTGCGACGTGCTCAAGTCCGACGGCGATCCCTACACCCGCTTCACTCCCTACAGTAGAGCCTGGGCGCGCGTCGCGGCGATCCGCTCCGCGAGAACGCGCCCGGCTCCGGCCCGGCTCCCGTTTCCCGGGAAGATCTCGGGTCTCGCGATTCCGGATTCGCCCGCGGCCCTGCTCCTTCCCGGGGAAGACGAAGCCCTGGCGAGGCTCGAGCGCTTCGCGCGCGGCCCCATTTTCGAGTACGGGGAGAGGCGGAACCGGCTCGACCTGGACGGTACCTCGGGACTCTCCCCCTATCTGCGGTTCGGGATGGTGTCCGCCAGGCGCGTTCTCGCGGCGGCGGACGAGGCGCTCGATCGGGCTGCGGGAAAGAAAGAGCGGGACAGCGCTTCGGCGTTTCGAACCGAGCTCGTCTGGAGGGAGTTCTACCTGTCCATCCTCCACCACTTTCCCGAGGTGAGGGCCCGCAGCTTCCGGCCGGAGACCCGGAACGTCGCCTGGCGTGACGACGAGGAAGGCTTCCGCGCCTGGTGCGAGGGGCGGACCGGCTATCCCGTGGTCGACGCGGGAATGCGACAGCTCTCCTCGACCGGGCTCATGCACAATCGGGCGCGCATGGTGACCGCTGCCTTTCTCACCAAGCATCTGCTCATCGACTGGCGGCGCGGCGAGAAGTGGTTCATGCAGCACCTTCTGGACGGAGACCCCGCGGCGAACAACGGAGGGTGGCAGTGGTCCGCGGGAACCGGAACCGATGCCGCGCCTTACTTCCGCATCTTCAACCCGGCGCTCCAGGGGAAGCGCTTCGATCCCGAAGGCCACTACGTTTCGCGCTTCGTTCCCGAGCTCCAGGGGACGAAGCCCTCGGAGATCCACGAGCCCCGGAGTCCGATCGTGAGCCACATCCACGCGCGGGTCCGGGCGATCGCAGCTTTCAAAGCCGCGCGCGATCGCCGGTGAGGAAGTCAGGGAAGAGGGGAATCGAACGCAAAGGCAGCAACGACGCAAAGGCGCCGAGAAATCCATTCTCTTCTTTGCGCCTTTGCGTCTTTGCGTCTTTGCGTTAGAAATCCTCCCTCGCTCGAGCTCGCTTCGCCGCCGACCAAGGGCAGGGACAAGTTCTCGTTCCCTTGCGTTCTTCTCTTGCCGGTGATTAGCATCGAGGGGTGCTGTACCGCGTCCAGCGGCCGTCGCTCGCTCTACGACCCTTCGTCGAGAACCTCTGGTACCACGAGGGGGTGACCACCGGCCATTCCCTGGAGCGCCTCCTCCCCGACGGCGCCATCGAGCTCATCTTCGATCTCACGGACACACCGAAAATCTGGTACGACACGGAATCGCCGCGGCGGATCCGGACGGTGCGCGAAAGCTGGCTCTCCGGCCAGCACCGCCGCTCCATCGTCATCGAATCGGCGAAGAACTCCTGCATGATTGGAGCGCGGTTCCGCCCCGGCGGTCTCCATCCGTTCCTCGGCATGCCCGTCGCCGAGGTGAACGACACCGTCGAAGAAACGGCGCTCCTCTGGGGGAGCGGGATCGGCGAGCTGCGCGAACGTCTACTGGCGGCGACGTCGGTCGAGGAGCGCTTCCTGGTGCTCGACGGGGCGCTGGCCGAACGAGGCCGGGGCAAGCTCGATCCCGATGCCTCTCTCGCCTACGTTCTCCATCGCCTGGTAACGAGTCCCGGAGAGACGGTGATTCGTTCTCTCGCCGAGGACGTCGGGCTCACGCAGAAGCGGCTGGTGCGGACCTTCGAGGTGAAAGTGGGGCTGAAACCGAAAACCCTCTCGCGGGTCCTCCGGTTCCAGACGGTCTTGAAGCGGCTCGAGAGGACGTCGCGCGTCTCCTGGAGCTTCGTCGCCCAGGAGGCGGGCTATTACGACCAGGCGCACTTCATCCGGGACTTCGAGTCCTTCTCCGGGCTTTCGCCCTCGCGGTATCTCGTCGACCGGGGCGAGTTCCTGAACTTCGTGCCCATGAGGTAGCGGGAGATTTTTTACAATACTCACAGCGCCGCTCCCGATATCCTCGGCGCCGATTTCGGTTCCGAATCGGAGGCAGTCATGGGTCAAATCAATTATCTCGCGGTCATCGCCGCGGCGGTCTCTACGTTTCTCATCGGCGGGCTCTGGTACTCGCCGCTTCTCTTCGAAAAACCCTGGAGGAAAGCCAACGGGTTCGGCGAGAACGACGTCAAGGGCGGCGAAGGAAAGATCTTCGGGCTCGCGCTCGTCTTCTCGTTGTTGATGGCGGCGAACCTGGCCGCGTTTCTCGCGGGGCCGGACACGACCGTTTCCTGGGGCGCGACCGCGGGTCTCCTCGCGGGTCTCGGGTGGGTCGCGCTCGGGATCGCGATCGTCGCTCTCTTCGAGCGCCGGCCGTGGAGCTACATCCTCGTGAACGGCGGCTACTTCGTCGTTGCCTTCACCGTGATGGGCGCGATTCTCGGGGCCTGGAGGTAACGCCTCTATCTCGCGAACGGATCGCCGCCGGGGTGAAAGGGCCCTTCGATCCGGATGTGCTTCACCGTGGTCGCGTCCATCTCGGCGTCGCCCGCGGGAACACCGTTGCTCCGGAACATGTAGGCCACGATATCCACGTAGTCCTGGCGTTTGAGGCTTCCCGGATTGTCCTGCGGCATCGTCGTGCGGATTTGCTCGACCAGGTCGTGGGCGGTCTGGCCCGACCAACCGTCCAGATAGGCGCCGTCGCCGAACTCTTCGGGCTGGTGGCAGCTCGAGCAGGTTCCTTCGAACAGGGCGGCGCCGCGCTCGGCCTGCTCGCCGGTGTAGACGCCGCTCTGGACCGAGAGCATCTCCTCTTTATCGTCGTTCTGGTCTTTTGGGTCCTCTTGGGCGGCAGCGAAGAAAACCGTCAGCTGGAGAGCGCCGGCGAGCAGAAGGTTTCCTCTCATGATCGCGGCCCAGAATAGCACAGCCTCATGGAGCGTCGGCGGCGACGGAGCTGAGATCCTTCACTTCCGTCGTCTCCTCCCGAAGGTTCGACACGACCCACCGACCGTCGACCTGGATCATCTCCACGTGCTGCCGGGTCTGGGCCACGCGGCGGTTTCCGAACGGTCCGGACTCCGAGAACTTCTGGAAATGCACCGCCTCGACGACCACCAGGGTGACGCTTCCGTCGTCCTGGCGCTCGGCGGACTCGAGCCGATAGCCGACGTCGACGATGCTGCCCTCGATTCCGTCGAAGCGCGCGTCCCCCCGGCGCGAGCGCACTTCAGCCGACGCCTGATCGACGTAGCTGCGGTAGGCCCGGGCCATGGGTCCGAAGTAGTCGAGTCCCTCGCGAACGACGGTAGCGACGGCGAAGAGCCCGACCAGCCACCAGATCTTCTTCACGGGAGCGCTCGAGACGCGTCAGCGATCTTCGCGAGGAGCAGGATTGAGAGGAGTGGACATCGCTTCATCTCGTCATCTCTCGAGGGCGGCCGGCAACTCGTCACGCCGGAAAAGCAGCATCCTAGAAAAGCGCCGCGCTTGAAGTCAAACGGCGCTGTGCTAGTCTCCGCCGAGAAGCCGAATGCCCATCCCGGTCGTTCTTCTGCTGCTTCTCGTGGCCTGCGGTCGTGTCGGGGAGGACTCGCAGGAGCCGCGGGAGTCCCGGATCGAGCCGTCCGCGCCCGCCCCTTCAGAACGGCGCCCGCTGCGCGAGGGGTTCACGCAGAGACCGCCGAAGGACACTCCGGGGCTTCCTCCGCCTGCGAAGCCGCTCTTCAGCGACGTCGAGAGAGCCGAGCTCGAAGCCCGGGCTCTCTCGGTCTCCGCGGAAGCGCGCGAGGCGGCGCAATCCGAGCTACTGGCGCTCGTGGAAGAGTTCGAGAACACCGGGGACGAGGGGGATCTCCTGGCCCGGATTCGCGCCAGGGCCGCGGACTGCGCCAGGGAAGGGCAGGTGAGCTACCGCACCGCGGAGGCGCTCTTCCGCGAGTTCCTCTTCCCCAACGACGAGAAACTGGCCGAAGACCGATATTTCGGCAAAGCGGTGGTTCTCACGGGCGCGGTCGCGCCTCACAACATGGTGGATCTCGCCGACGGCTTCAAGCTCGTGGAGCAGACGCCCTACGTTCACGAGCCGGTGCTGCTGGCGACGGACTACGAGCTCTCGTTCGTCCGGTGCCATCTCGCCCGCAGGGAGCTCCAGAAGCTTCGCGACTGGCAGGAGGTCCACCTGCTGGGAATCGTGGAGGGGAAGCTCCGCGGCGATCTCGTTCTCCGCCGCTGCATCGCTTTGTGAGATCGCGGCCCCTTGACAGACGGGGGAAGTGATTCTAGTATGCCGCGTCCCAACCCCCCAGAAAGAGATATTGGAAGTCTGTGTAGAACCGAGCACGGCCGCCGGCAAGCGGGCGATGCCTCGGGAAGGTGAATTGACGGGGTCCGTTTCCGCGGCCCGAATTCCGGCCGCGCTCTCATAGAATTGCAGCCCTCGGAGGTGACAATGCGCGCTCGCCAATGGTGCCGTTTTCTTTCACTGGTTCTCGTCCTGGGCCTCGCGCCGGCGGCCCTTTGGGCCCAGAGCTCGCCGTTCGAGACGGTGTACTTCGCCCAGCCGAACAACAAAATCCTGAAGGTCGTCGAGTTCGAGCTTCCGCAGGGTCCCGGCGCGGCCGAGACCGTGGTATTCCAGAACGGCACCAACTTCCAGGGCCTCGTGGTGCGGCAGGACAACCTGATCTTCGTCGCCAGCACGACCAAGAAGGGAACGATTCTGGTCTGCGACCCGGAGTCGGGGGAGTGCAGACAGGTCGTGTCCTTCAAGGACCCCGAGGGCCTCGACATCTCGACGATGACCGGCGCCTTGATTGCCGCCAGCGGCGACGACGAGCTCCTAAAGCTCGACCCCACGGGCTGCTCTCAGACCTTCAACTCCCCCAATTGCCGTCCGGGCGGCTACCAGATGAATTTCGTGCGGAAGGAGCTGAATTGTACCGATGCCCTCGCCGACGTGAAGTTCGCGAGGATCTCGAAGGGTCCCTTCATCCAGGGCGATATCGCCGTACTGTCCCAGAAGCCCGCCAGGCTTTTCAAGATGACCCACATCAACGCCGCCCCGACGACGGTGCTCTCCGAGATCAAGTTCAACGGGAAGAGCCAGACGCCCACGGGTCTCGCGTTCAACGCGGCCGGCGACACGCTCATCGCGACGAAGCAGGGACTGCTCCTTCGCTATCCTGGTGGAAACGGTGCCCCGCAGCTCTTCGCTCAGCTCGGAGGGCCCGGCGCGAAGGTCACCGTGGGGGTGCAGGGGCAGGACCTGCACGAGAGGATTTTCGCCACGGTCCAGAGCGGAAAGGTACTGTGCTTCGAGTCCTCGGGCGCGTCCTGCGGCAAAGTTTCGAACGTCGTCTCTCCGGACGGTATCGGGATCGCGACCGGCGCCTTTCAGGAGACGCAGACGGGAAACAATGTCTCTCAGATCCTGAACCTGGGTCTTCGCACCGAGTGGGAGGAGATCGTCCAGAATGGCGCCTCCGTCGCTTTGTGCAAGCAGGTCCTCGAAAAGCGGCCCGTCGGAAGCGACGACTCTCTCTACCTCTGCGACCCCAACAAGACCTACGAAGGCTTCGTCTGCGCCGCGGCGGGATCGCCCTTCGTGGACCTCGGCCTGCCGAACGTCATTCCTCCGCACGTGCGGGCCTACAGGACGGGAACGGACCCCTTCAATCCCACCGGCCCGGAGACGTTTCAAGTCTGCGTCATGAATACCAGCGCCGGGTTCCGCGGAATCATCCGGGACCACGTCGGCATCCCTCTGGACCTCAGTGAGCACACCACCACCTGGATCGGCTACGACTTCCACGCGCTCTGCCCCGAGCCCGGGGTCTTTTACTCTCCGGGAATCGGCGACGACACCCCGGTGGAGGGCTATGACTTCACCGACGTCACCCTCGCCTGCAACCATCCGCTCGGAGGCTCCTGGAGTCGATCGACCTACTTGATGGGATCGAGGACCACGATGACTCCGTGCGAGGAAGCCGATTTCAAGCTCGACAACCTCGACGCGACGCTCGATGCCGAGAGTCCGGGGATCGCCGGCGCCTGCGACGTCGGGACTCCCACCGCCGGGGGAATCCCCGACGGGTCGACGGCCCAGCAGATGGACGCCGCGTTCCAGCTCGGCGGTCTCGGGCCGCGCAGCGGCTGGTCGCTGG
Source organism: uncultured Acidobacteriota bacterium (assembly GCA_963716925.1). GTDB lineage: Bacteria > Acidobacteriota > Vicinamibacteria > Marinacidobacterales > SMYC01 > DAISKN01. The sequence goes on from CAVQUX010000011.1 coordinate 77,924, forward strand.
TCTCCGCGAGCAAAGGCGCTTTCGGCGGCGCCGGGAATGGATTCCTTCTCGGAGGCGGCACCATCGAGGTGAAAGCGAAGGAAGCGGGATTCACCCACGAGTTCGGAACGGCGTCTTCGACCCATGGAGATCTGACCCCCATCGTGACGAACAGCGGCGCCCAGGTCGGACAGAGCATCGATTTCGCGCCCGCCACCGATCCCTACCTTTTCTATTTCAAGAACGTCGAGGGAGATCCTTCGAACACGCCGATCTTCTCGGACGGCTTCAGCGACAGCGGCCTTCTTGGAATCGCGGTGTATCAGAACAACGCCGACCCCGCTCGATTCGCGCTGTTCTACGACGATGGAACCCAGAATCCGGATGAGGATTTCAACGACCTGATCGTCACCGCGTCGGGAGCGGTGGGCACGAGCTGCCAGCTCCGGATCGGGCTCGACGCCGCGCTCTCGGCGTTCGAGGGCACGGCCTGCCCGGGCAGCTTCGCCACTACGATCCAGACCCTCGAAGACGACTTCATCGCCGTGATCGACAGAAACCCCGGAGACTTCCCGCCGACCGGGAACGTCGACGCGCAGTTGAAGGCGCGCGCCTTGTCTCTCATCTTCGTGTTGACCGACAAGATCGCGGGTCCGCCGACTCCCTAGAGCGCCCTTTGGCCGGGAGGGGGCAGCTTCGGCTGCCTCCTCCTGTTTCCCTGGAAATGCGAGAAGTTTGACTTCCCCTCGGGGCTTCCCTAGGATCCCACGATTCCTCCTTAAGCCGGGAAAGCGCATCTCGAGGTAAGAGCCATGAAGTGCACGAATTGCGGCGAAGCCAACGCCGACCATCGATCGCAATGCGCGAAGTGCGGAGAGCCGCTCCTGGATGCCTCCGGGGAGACGCTTCTGGACTCGGATGACCTGACGTCCGACGACCTCCGGCTTCCGCGGGGGCAAACCGCGAGAAACCTGCAGGTATCGCGCACTCGCAAGGCCGCCGCCGAGTCTCCCACGGAATACGTGCCCTCCGGCTCCGGTCCTCGCACCGCGGGCTCGGGCTCGTCCAGCTCATCCTCCGGCTCGGGGAGCGGCTCGCGCTCGCGCTCTTCCGCCGGGATTCTCACCCCGTCGACGATCTTCGACGACCGCTACGAAATCCTCGAGCTCCTGGGCGAGGGCGGCATGGGGCAGGTCTACAAGGCCCTCGACAAGGAGCTCGATCGGGTGATCGCCCTCAAGACCATCCGCATGGAGAAGGAGACGGACCCCGAGACCCTGCAGCGTTTCAAGCGGGAGCTGCTCCTGGCGCAGAAGATCACCCACAAGAACGTCGTCCGTATCCATCACATGGACGAGTCCGACGGCATCAAGTTCTTCACGATGGAGTACATCGAGGGAAGGAGCTTGAAGCAGGAGATCCGCAAACGGGGACGCATCCCGGTCTCGGAGGCACTTCCCATCGCCCGTCAGGTGCTGAGCGCTCTCGAGGAGGCCCACCGCCAGGGCGTCATCCACCGCGACCTCAAGCCGCAGAACGTCATGCTCGATCCGAGCGGGACGCCGTTCCTCATGGATTTCGGAATCGCGCGCTCTTCCGGCGACACCGGGGGAATGACGGGCACCGGGGTCATGATCGGGACTCCCGATTACATGTCGCCCGAGCAGGTTCGCGGGGAGAAGGCCGACGCCCGCTCCGACCTCTTCTCCATCGGGGTCATCCTTTACGAGATGCTCACCGGCGACCTGCCGTACCAGGCCGAGACGCCCCTGTCCAAGGTGATGATGCGTCTCACCCACAAGCCGCGGGCCCCCCGGCAGATCACGCTCGAGGTGCCGGCCTACCTCGAGCGGGTGGTCCTGAAATGCATGGAGGTCGACCCGGCGCTTCGGTACCAGACGGCGCAGGAGGTCCTCGACGATCTCGACCGGCAGAAAGTAGATAGCTCCTTCACCCTTCGAGTGCAGAAAGCGGTCGGGAAGCGCAAGCTCCCGCTCACCGCCGCGGCGGTGGTCCTCGTCGGAGCCGTCGCGGCGACGTACCTCACGCGCGGCGGTGAAGGAGACCTCCCGGTCGCGGCCGACGTTCCTGTCGCGACTCTGGCCATTCTTCCCTTCACCAACGCCACCGGCGCGCAAGAGCTCGACTGGCTCCGAACGGGCCTCCCGGAGATGCTGGTCACGGATATCTCGCAGTCCCGCTACGTCCGTCCCGTGTCGGGGGAGCGCGTTCGAAAGGTGATGTCGGACCTCGGGATCGCCGAGAACACCCGCTTCGACGAATCCGCTCTCGATGCCGTCTCGGACAAAGCCGCGGCCCAGTCGGTGGTCTTCGGCCAGTACGTGGAATCCGGAGGCACGCTGCGGATCGACCTGACGCTTCGCAAAGCGGGCTCGGGCGTTCCCATTCCGCTTCAAGCGGAAGCGCCGTCTTCGGACGTCTTCCAGCTCGTCGATCGCCTCACCGGGCTCATCAAGGATCAGCTCGATCTCGACCCGGACCAGCTCCGAGGCGACACCGACCGGCCGATCGCGGAAGTGACGTCCTCGTCGCTCAGCGCCCTTCGGTCGTACCAGTCCGGTCTCGCGGAGCTCCAGCAGGGCGAGAACCAGGCCGCCATCCAGCTCCTCCAGGAGGCGACGTCCCTCGATCCGAATTTCGCGATGGCCTTCGCGAAGCTCGCGGACGCGTACCTGAACGCTGGAGAGATGCGCGAAGCGGAGGCGGCGAGCGCGCGGGCGGAGAGCCTTTCGCAGACCGCGCCTCTTCCTCTGGCGGAGCGCTACCAGATCCATGCCACGGCGGCGGCGGTGAAGAACGACCTCGAGACCGCGGCCAAGTCCTACGTCGAGCTTTCCAACCTCTATCCCCAGGACCCCGACATCCTCCTGAGCCTCGCGGGGATGTACGAGGGGCTGGGGAAGCTGCCGGAAGCCGTCGCCGCCTATCGCCGCGTGATCGCGATGGCGCCGGACTACGGAGAGGCGCACTTCGGGCTGGCGTTCGTGCAGATCATGTCCGGAAACGCCGAGGAGGCGATTCGATCGCTCGACGAGATACTCGCGGGGGGCAAGTTCCGCGAGGACCTGGAATCGATGGGGATGATCCACTCCATCCTCGGGACCGCCTACCGCGAGACGGGAAAGCTCGACAAGGCCCTCGAGCACTACGGTCTCTCGGCCGACTTCCGACTGAAAGCGGGGGACAAGAGGGGCCAGGCGACGACGTTCTCCAACATGGGACAGGTCTACGTCAACATGGGGAGAACCGGCGAGGCGCTCGCGATGATTCAAAAAGCGCTGGCCATCGCCCGCGAGATGGGCGACCAGGAATCCGAGTCGAACAACCTGGTCGAGATGGGGCGTACCTACGAATCGGGTGAAGATCTCGACAAAGCCCTCGCCGCCTATCGCGAGTCGCTCCAGATCGAGATGGAGCGCCAGGACCACACGAACCTGGGAATTCGTCTCGACTACATCGCCAACATCTACCGGCTGAAAGGGCAGTACGACGATGCCCTCGTCTACCTGGAGCAGGCGAAGACTCATCTGGCGCAGTCCGAGGATCGGAGAGAGAAGGCGATCAACCTGAATTACATCGGCCTGGTGCGGAAAGCTCAGGGCCTGTACGGCGAGGCGCTGGAGTCGCTTCTCGCCTCGCTCGCGATCTTTCAGGAGATCCGGTACACGATGGGCGTCGTCGACGCCCAGCGGAACCTCGCGGAGATTTACGGAAACCAGGGTCGCTACGGGGACGCTCTGGCATCGCTCGAACAGCAGCTGAAGCTGGTCGAGGAGGAAGTCCCGACGGAGCACGAGCTCGCGGACGCGCGCGCGCCCCTCGGCCGTCTGCTGGTAGCCCTGGGAAGCCAGGAGGAGGCGCAGAAGCAGCTCGACGCGGCGGATCACTCGGCCGGGCATACCGGTTTCTCGGGCCCGGAGATCCTCTTCGGCAAGGCGCAGCTCGCTCAGCTTCGAGGGCAGAGCGACGAGGCGGCGAAAGCCTTCGAGGAGGCGAACGTCGCCGCCAATTTGAGCGGCCGCAAGGAAGTCGCGGTCGAGTCCCGCATCGAGCTCGGACGCCTCTGGGTGCAGCAGGGGAAGCTCGAGAACGCGGAAAGACTCCTTTCGCGGACGCGCTCCGAGGCGGACTCGGCGCGGCTGCGCCCGCTCGAGGCGGAGACCGTCGCGGCTCTCGCGAACGTCTACCTCGCGCAAGGAAAGGGCGAGCAAGCCCGCAAGGCGGCGCTCGAGGCGATCAGCATGGCGGACAAGTACGCGGGCCGGCCCGTTCTCTACCGCGCGTACGCCACTCTCGGCAAGGCGCTTTCGAAGCTCGATCGACGCGATGAGGCCCTGGACGCTTATGCGCGCGCGAGCTCCGAGCTCGACTGGATCCGCGGCGGTCTCCGTCCGGAGCACGTGGAATCCTTCATGGGACGGCCCGACATCCAGGCTCTGGTTCGCGAGACCGTCGTCGCCCTCGACGCCGGGGGCAGGAACGAGGCGGCGGGCACCTTGCGGAAATGGCTGAAAGCGCCGGCGGCGTCGGCGTCCGGTTCCTAGCGGGAGCTCGGCCATGACCACGGAGAATCGCGTACACCCCCGCTTCCCGATTCGAGTGCCGCTCTACATCAACGTCGAGGGACGGGTCTTCAAGAAGAAGCTTCGACTCCACTCGCGGGACATCTCGGCCGGAGGCCTTTCGTTCACCACCCGGCAGAAGCTTCCCATCGACGCCCGGTCGAAGGTCATCATCGGAAAGATCGGAGACTTCCTCGACTCCGCCCACATCGAAGGCATGGTGGTGTACCTTCGACGGGACCGGGAACAGAAGCAGTACGCGGTCGGGGTCGAGTTCACCCGGTTCGTGGACGTCGAGCAGGAGGCGCTCGCCGCCCGCCTGAAGGAGTGGGAGTCTCGCGCCGCCGCGGCCTCCCCCGAAGCCCCCTCGGTGAGCGGCTCATGAGCGGGCGGAGGTTCCTGCGCTACCCGGTCAAGGTCCCCCTCTACATCTCCGTGAAGGGGGGAGTCTTCCAGAGGTTCATCGAGCTCGATTCCAAGGACCTTTCCGAGGGTGGGCTCGCATTCGAGACGAGGCAGAGAATCCCGCTCGAGGCGAATACCCGCGTCGAGATCTCGGTCCTGTCCGGTCTTCCTCCCGACTGCCGCATCGAAGGCCACGTCGTCTATCGGCAGAAGAATCCCGCGACCGAGCGCTACACCATCGGAGTCGCGTTCGATCGGTTCGTCAACGTCGGCCGCGAAGAGCTGCTCGGCCTCGTCGAGCGCGGCGAGGACACCCAGCCCACTCCCCAGGCGACCCCGGTATGAGCCTCGGAGGTTTTCCTCTCGCGCTCCTCCTTTTCCTCCATCCCCTCGCTTCCGCGGCCGGGCCGGACGACCGGGAGTGGATCCAGCTCTTCGACGGGAAGAGTCTCGACGGCTGGACGCCGAAGTTCAAAGGCTACGAGCCGGGCGTGAATTTCCGCGACACCTTCCGCGTCGAGAACGGGGTCTTGAAGGTATCGTACGAGAAGTACGACCGTTTCGAGAACCAGTTCGGACATCTTTTCTACAACACTCCTTTTTCGCACTACGTCATCGCCGTCGAGTACCGGTTCGTCGGCCCGCCCACTCCCGGCGCTCCCGATTGGGCGGTCCGCAACAGCGGGGTCATGCTCCACGGGCAGACGCCTTCGAGCATGCCGAAGGAGCAGGACTTCCCGATTTCCATCGAGGTGCAGTTTCTCGGAGGCGACGGCTCCGCCGAGCGCTCGACCGCCAACCTCTGCACACCGGGAACGCACGTCGTCATGAACGGGAAGCTCGAGACCGAGCACTGCATCGACTCGAAGTCGAAGACCTTCCACGGCGAACAGTGGGTGCGGGTCGAAGCGGAGGTGCACGGCGGCGGTCTCGTGATCCATCGGGTGAACGGAGAGGAGGTCCTGCGGTACGAGAAGCCTCAGATCGGCGGAGGCGTGGTCTCGGGCTATGACCCCGCGGTGAAGAAGGACGGTGTGCTCCTCGAGTCGGGGACGATCTCCCTGCAGGCCGAAAGCCACGCGATCGAGTTTCGGAAAGTGGAGCTCCTGAACCTCGCGGGCTGCACCGACCCGAAGGCGCTCAACTACAAATCCTACTTCGAGAAGTCCGATCCGTCGGCCTGCCGCTTCCGATGAGCCCGTGAGCCGATGAGAACGTTCGCGGTTCTCGCGACCGCCGTGCTCCTCGGTGCGCGCGCGAGCGCGGCCACCGTCGATTCATCGCTCGTCCAGGAGCTCCGCTACCGCCTCATCGGCCCATTCCGCGCCAGCCGGACCGTCGGCGGCGTCGGCGTACCGAGTCGGCCGAACGTCTTCTACGCCGGCGTGAACAACGGTGGGGTGTGGAAGACGGACGACTACGGCCGCACCTGGAAACCCATCTTCGACGACGCGCCCACGGGCTCGATAGGCGACGTCGCCGTTTCGCCCTCCCATCCCGACGTGATCTACATCGGGACCGGTGAGGGTCTGCATCGACCCGACCTCAGCGTGGGTGACGGAATCTTCAAGTCCACCGACGGGGGGAACACCTGGGCGCAGGTCGGTCTCGGAGACGTGCAGCAGGTGGGACGGATCGTCGTTCATCCGGAGAATCCCGAAGTGGTGTTCGTCGCGGGGATGGGTCATCCCTACGGTCCGAACGAGGAGCGGGGAGTCTTTCGGACGACGGACGGAGGCCGGACCTGGGAGAAGGTCCTCTACGTCGATCGCAACACCGGGGCGAGCATCGTGGAGCTCGACCCCTCGGACGCGCGGACGATCTTCGCCGGTCTCTGGGAGCACCGCGAGGGTCCGTGGGAGAACGGTAGCTTCTCCGGCGCCGGGACCGGTCTGTACAAATCGACGGACGGCGGGTCTACGTGGCGCAGGCTCGCTCGCGGTCTGCCCACAGACGACTGGGGCCCGCTGTTCATCGGGATTGCGCCGAGCGACTCCAGGCGGGTGTACGTGACGGTGAGCGCCCGCGGCGGCGGGGGCCTGTTCCGAAGCGACGACGGCGGGGAGAGCTTCTCGCAGGTCTCGAACGATCCGCGCGTCGGCGGGGACGTGCGGGTCCATCCCCGGAACGCCGACGTGGTATTCGTCGGAACGATCGCGGCCTATCGCTCCGACGACGGAGGCCGGAGCTGGACCTCCGTCAAGGGAGCTCCCGGTGGAGACGACTATCAGCGGATCTGGATCAACCCGGAGCAGCCGGACGTCATGCTGTTCACCGCGGATCAGGGCGCGACCGTCACCGTGAACGGGGGCCGGACCTGGAGCTCCTGGTACAACCAGCCGACGGCCCAGCTCTATCACGTGGCGACCGACAACCAGTTCCCGTACTGGATCTACGGCGGCCAGCAGGAGAGCGGAGCCATCGGGACGGCGAGCCGCGGAAACGGCGGGCAGATCTCGTTTCGCGACTGGATGGGAGTCGGTGCGGACGAGTACGCCTATGTCGCGCCCGACCCCAGGAATCCCGACGTCATCTACGGAGGCCGTGTGGTCCGCTTCGACAAACGCACCGGCCAGACACAGAACGTCGCGCCCGAAGCTCTGCGATCGGGCAAGTACCGCATGCTGCGCACCCTGCCGCTTCTCTTTCACCCGGCGGACCCGACGATGCTGCTCTTCGCGACGAACGTGCTCTGGAAGACCACCTCCGGGGGCCGGGAGTGGGAGGTCATGAGCCCGGACCTCTCGCGCGAGCGGCCGGAGGTTCCCGAAAGCGTGGGCGACTTCGCCACCTCGGATCTCGAGAACATGCCGCGGCGCGGCGTCATCTACGCCGTGGGGCCCTCGACCCTCGCCGTCGATACGATCTGGGCGGGCACCGACGACGGCCTGGTTCACCTCACCCGCGATGGGGGAAGGAGCTGGACGGACGTGACTCCGGAGGAGCTTCGTTCCTGGGACAAGGTCTCTTCGATCGACGCCGGACACTTCGACGCCGACACCGCCTACATCGCGGTCAACGCGATTCGTCGCGACGACCGGCGGCCTCACCTCTATCGGACCCACGATCGGGGAGCCACGTGGACGCGCATCGTGAACGGCCTCGAGGACGGAGGTCCGACGAACGTCCTCCGCGAGGATCCCAGGCAGCCCGGGCTGCTGTTCGCCGGAACCGAACGGGCGGTCTATTTCTCGATCGACGACGGCGGGAGCTGGCAGTCCCTGCGGCAGAACATGCCGGCTTCGTCGGTGCGCGATCTGGTGATTCACGAGAACGACCTGGTGGTGGGAACCCACGGCCGGTCCATCTGGGTGCTCGATAACGTGGCGCCGCTCCGCGAGCTCGCCCGGGCGGCGGAAGCCGAGCGCGCGCATCTCTTCGAGCCGCCGCCGGCGATGCGGGTTCGATGGAACCTGTTCCTCGACACTCCTCTCCCGCCCGAGGAGCCCGCGGGCGAGAACCCTCCCGACGGCGCGATTCTGGACTACCACCTGAAGGACCGCGCCTCTCGAGTGACGCTCCAGATCCTCGACGGCGGGGATTCGATTCGAACGTTCTCGAGCGGCGATCCGCCGGAGCCTGTCGATCCCGACTCCTGGTGGTACCCCACGTTCTGGATGCGTCCGCCGCAGAAGCTTTCCACCGAGCCGGGTCATCACCGCTTCGTCTGGGACCTGCGCTACCCGCCGCCGCCCGGCACACGCAGAGAGCTCGGTATCGCCGCGGTGTCTCATCGAACTCCCACGGGCCCGCTCGGACCCTTCGTTGCTCCCGGCGCCTACACCGTGCGGCTCACCGTCGACGGCGCGGTGGTCGAGCGGAGGATCGAAGTCCGTCTCGATCCCCGCGTTCGGACGAGTGAAGAGGACGTACGCCTGCAGACGGAGAGCTCGCTCGCGTGCTATCGGGGCTACCTGGAGGCGCAGAAGATCCGCGACGCGATCGACGGGCTTCCTCCGGAACGACGCGAGGGATGGACGAAGTATCGGGGCGAAGGAGAGCCCGAGGAGCCGGACACGCTCTACGGCAGCATCACCGAGACTTCCCCGGAGGAGGAGTCCGTCTCTGGACTGCAGCAGAAGTTCCTCTACATGTTGAAGCTCCTGCAGCAGGCGGACGCTCGTCCCACCTCCCAAGCGCTGGCTGCCGTCCAGAAGCTCCAGGAGCGTCTTCGTTCTCTCGCCCGGCGATGGGAGGAGGCCCGACCGTGATTCCTTCGATTGCGCTCTTCGCCGCCGTGCTCGCGCACCAGCCGCCGTCCGAGCCCGTCGCCGCCGACGTGGGGACGCTCGTGAGCCGTCTGGACCTGGAGCGATACAAGGAGACGCTCCGGGGCCTGACTCGATTCGGGGATCGCCGGCAGGGAACGAAGCGAAACCGGGACGCGATCGACTGGATCGAGGCGCAGCTGAAAGCTGCCGGCTGCGCCACCGAGCGGATGGACTACCTGTTCGACCCGGCCCCCTCCACGGGCGGAGGCCCCCGTCCTCCGGCCGAGCCGAACCCGTCGGGCGGCACTCCGACGGGCGGCCGCGTCGGGCGAAACGGCTCCGGGCCCGGCGGGGCTTCGATCTTCGGCTATCGGGGGCGAACGGGCGTCAACACCGATGAGACGGCGCAGCAAGACGAGGCGCTTCGCGAGCTGAATCGCGAGCCGGCGTCGAACGGTCAAAGGCAGCAGGTCTACTGCACGAAGATCGGCGCGACGCGTCCCGACGAGATGTACATCATCGGGGCCCACATGGACGGCCACGGGTGGGGAGAGGCCGCGAACGACGACGGCTCGGGAACGGCGCTCGTCATCGAGCTCGCGAGGGTCTTCAACGCCCCGGACGTCGATACCGAGCGATCGATCCGGTTCGTCCTCTGGAACAACGAGGAGACGGGCCTGAACGGAGCCCGGGCCTACGTGGAGCAGCGACAGAGCCTTCAAGGCCGCGAGGACCCGCCGGGCTCGCGACGCTACCCCGAGCCCCGATGGCTGGGAATGATCCAGCACGACATGATGCTCTTCGATCACGGGGCGCCCCGGGCCGACGGAACGGTGAGCCGCGATCAGCGGCCCGAGGCGGACGTGAACATCGAGTTCCAGTCGACGGCCGAGCTCGCCGAGAAGGCTCGGAATCTCGCGTTCCTCTTCAAGGCGGCGAACGACGCCTACGCGACCGACTATCCGGCGACCGTCGGGCCGCACATGACGAACACCGACTCGACGCCGTTCATGAATGTCGTCCCCTCGATCAGTCTCCGGGAGAACGAGAGGGGCGCCCAGATCGGAGCGGGCTGGGATCCGCATTGGCACCAGCCGACGGATGTCTATTCCACGTTCACCGACGACGATTTCCGGCTGGGCCTCAACGCCGCCCAGACGACGCTGGCCGCGGTGGCGCGGCTAGCGGGCGCTTCCCTAGTCAACCGACCTTGAACAGGAGGAATTGGCCGTGACTATCTCTCGTCGAATCTGGACACTGGGTCTCGTTCCCCTCGCCGCGCTCGCGCTCATGGCGCCCGCGCGGCCCGACTTCGCGCGCAGGCCGGGCTTTCGAATCGAGCTCGACGGATCCTCCCTGGGCTCGTTCACGAAGCTTTCGGGTCTCGAGGTTGAAATCGAAATCGTGGAGTTCCGTGAGGGCGGGGATCCGAGCGCGATTCCGAGGAAGCTCCCCGGGCGGACCACTTTCGGCAACGTCACTCTGCAGCGAGGCTATGTGAACCAGTCCCTGTTCGAGGCCTGGATCGGCCAGGTCCGGGAAGGTGCTCCGGGCTTTCGCAAGAACCTGTCGCTTTCGATCCTCGACCGCAACGGCGCCGAGACCGCGAGATACAACCTCTTCAACTGCTGGCCGGCGTCCTGGGAGCTGGCAACTCCGGACGGAAAGGGCGGCGACGTCGTCATCGAAGAGGTGGTGCTCGCCGTCGAGGGGTTCGAGAGAGTCTGAGCCCTCCCGTCGGGTGTTGCGGGCGGGAAGCCGGCCGGCATATACTGCTAAAAAATTAGCAGTGGAGGGCGCGATGTCCGACCGATTCCTGTTTCCCCTTCTCCTGTTTCTCGCCGCGACCGTTCCTGCGGCCTCTCAGACCTCATCGCTCGAGCGGTGGATCCGGGACCTCCCATCGGCGGAGCCCTCAGTGCGCGCCGAGGCCGCGTGCCGCATCGGCCGGATGGGGTCGCGCGGGGCTTCTGCCATACCCATGCTCGTGGAGCTTCTCTCGGACGCGGAGGCTTTCGAGTCCACCGGACGCTCCGGGTGTCTCGGCGATCGCGGCTCCTGGGGAGATCGGAAGCGGACCCCGGGGGAAGAGGCCGCGGGAGCGCTCGCGGAAATCGGCCGCGCCAGCTTCGACCCCCTGGTCGGGGCGCTCGAATCGCCGCTCTGGGTCGCGCGCAAGAACGCGGCGTTCGCCCTCGGCGCCCTCGAAGACCCGCGGGCGATCCGTCCCCTGGTGCCGCGCCTTTCCGACGAGATGCCCGGAGTCCGGGAGCAGGCGGCCTGGGCGCTGGGAGCTCTCGAGGCCCGGGAGGCGGCCGGGCCTCTCGCCGGTGCGCTCGAGGACGAAAGCGCTTCCGTCCGCGAGCAGGCGGCCTGGGCCCTGGGAGCGATCGAGTCGGTCTCGAGCGTCGATGCGCTGGCGAAGGCTCTGGGCGATTCGGAGCCCTCGGTCCGGGAGCAAGCGGCGTGGGCTCTCGGCGCCATCGGCTCGGCTTCCTCCGTGGAGGCTTTGGCTAGGGCGCTCGGTGACGCGGATGCATCCGTCCGGGAGCAGGCCGCATGGGCTCTCGGCGCGATCGGGGACGCGCGCCCGGTCGAGTCTCTCGTTCGCGCTCTCGGCGACGAAAAGGCGGACGTTCGGGAACAGGCGGCGTGGGCTCTCGGCGCGATCGGGGACGAGGGCCCGCTCGAGTCTCTCGTTCGCGCTCTCGGCGACGAGAAGGCGGACGTTCGGGAACAGGCGGCGTGGGCCCTCGGAGCCATCGGCGACGACCGGGCCCTGTCGGCGCTGAGCCTCGCGCTCAAGGACGAGAGCGCGTCGGTGCGCGAGCAAGCGGCCTGGGCCCTCGAAGTCCTCGGGCATCGACAGTAGCTCTCCGAGGCCGGCGCTCCGTCGCGTGAAACGCGGGGCACTCCAAGTCGCCATAAAACCAGATTTCTGGTATTATGGCACAATGAAGACGACGCTCGATCTGCCGGACGATCTGATGCGCGCGATCAAGATCCGCGCCGTCCGGAAGAATCTCAAGCTCAAGGACGCGATCGCGGAGCTGCTCAAGCGCGGACTGGCTCGGGAGCCCGGAGGTCTGGCGAAAGTTCGAAACCGCGTGAGGCTCCCACTCGTTCGCTGTGCTCATGGGGCCTCGGACGCCGAGGAGATGACTCCGGAGCGGCTCGCCGAGGTTCTGCTGGAAGAGGAGGCGAGGGCCCACCGTGGTCCTGTGCGATAGCAACGTCTGGCTCGCGCTGGCGCTCTCCAAGCACGTTCACCACGGGGCGGCCCGAGACTGGCTGGAAACCATCGACGAGCCGGGGACGGTTTTTTTCTGCCGGGCGACGCAGCAATCCTTTCTCCGGCTGCTCACCAACGCTTCGGTATTGCGTCCCTATGGGAACCCACCGCTCACGAATCGGCAAGCGTGGAAAGCCTATGAGGCACTTCTAGCCGACGACCGGATCGCCCTGCGAGCGGAGGAGCCGGTGGCCTTGGAGAAGCAATGGACGCACCTGGCCTTGCGCGACGACGCCTCGCCCAAGCTTTGGATGGATGCCTATCTCGCCGCTTTCGCTCTGGCCGCCGGAATGCGGATGGTCACGACCGACGGCGCGTTTCGGCAATTCAAAGGTCTGGCTCTCGTCCTCGTCGGCTGACTCCCGGGCGACGAGCGCCTTCGCGTGCCGGTCAATAGCCCAGGTTGGGGCGCAGCCACCTCTCGACGGCTTCCACCGATAGCCCCTTCCGTCGCGCGTAGTCTTCGACCTGGTCTCGGCCGATCTTTCCCAGGCTGAAGTACTGCGCCTCCGGATGATTGAAGTAGAGCCCGGAGACGGAAGCCGCGGGAAGCATGGCATAGCTTTCCGTGAGCTCGACCCCCAGGTTCGGCGTCGCTTCGAGGAGCTCGAAGAGCGTCGCCTTCTCCGTATGGTCCGGAAACGCCGGGTAGCCGGGAGCGGGGCGGATCCCGCGATATCGCTCGCGGAGCAGGTCCTCCTTCGAGAGATTCTCGTTTCTTCCGAACCCGCAGTCCCGGCGGGCCTGCTCGTGGATCTTCTCCGCGAGAGCTTCCGCGAGGCGGTCGGCGAGGGCTTTCACCATGATGGACTGGTAGTCGTCCCGGTCCGCCTCGTAGCTCTTCGCGAGGGCGTCGCACCCGAAGCCCGCGCTCACCACGAAGGCTCCGAGATAGTCGGACGGCGCGACGAAGTCCGCGAGAGCGAGGTAGGGGAGGGGATCCCGCTTCTCCTGCTGCTGCCGCAGCGTATGGAAACGGACGCGCTCCCGCGAGCGGGCCGCGTCCTCATAAATAATGATGTCCTCCCCGCTCCGTCCCGCGGGGAAGAAGCCGTAGGCCGCCCTTGCCTGGAGCTTCCTTCCGGCAACGATGTCGTCGAGGAGCTTTCGGGCGTTGTCGAAGAGCTCCCGGGCGACCTCGCCCACCCCCGGCCGCTCGAGGATGTCCGGGTAGACCCCGCGGAGCTCCCAGGCGTGAAAGAAGGGCGTCCAGTCGATGTAGGGGACGATCTCCTCGAGCGGCACTGGATCGAGGACGCGAATCCCGAGGAAATCGGGGACGGCGACCGTGGAGCCGTCCGCGGGATCGATCCAGGCCTTCGCCTTCGCTTCCGGGTACGGCACGAGCTTTCGAGCGCTCTCTTCGAAATCGCGGCGGGCCGCCTCCTGCTCGCCCCGGTTTCGCGCGACCAGCGAGGGTCTCTGGGACTCGTTCACCAGGTCGCCCACCACCGTCACCGCGCGCGAGGCGTCGGGAACGTGGATCGTCGGGCTCCCGTAGGCGGGAGCAATCTTGACCGCCGTGTGCTTTCTCGACGTGGTGGCCCCTCCGATGAGGAGCGGGAGCTCGAACTTCAGCCGCTCCATCTCCATCGCCACGTGCACCATCTCGTCGAGAGAGGGCGTGATGAGGCCGGAGAGCCCGATGAGGCTCGCGCGCTCTTTTCTTGCCGTGTCGAGGATCTTCTCCGCCGGCACCATCACTCCCAGGTCCACGATGCGGTATCCGTTGCAGGCGAGGACCACCCCCACGATGTTCTTGCCGATGTCGTGGACGTCGCCTTTCACGGTCGCCAGGACGATGGTGGCCTTCTCCCCCCGGTCGCCGCTCAGCCGCTTTTCCTCGTCCATGAACGGCTCGAGGTAGGCGACGGCCTTCTTCATCACCCGGGCGCTCTTCACCACCTGCGGAAGGAACATCTTCCCCGCGCCGAAGAGATCGCCCACCACGTTCATGCCGTCCATGAGCGGCCCTTCGATGACCGAAAGCGGCCGGTCGTACTTCACCCGCGCCTCTTCGGTGTCCGCCTCCACGTGCTCCACGATTCCATGAATGAGGGCGTGCTTCAGCCGCTCCTCGACCGGAGCCTCGCGCCACCGCTCGTCCTTCTCCTGCTTCTTGCCCGGCCCGGCGTGCTCCTGGGCGTGGGCGATGAGCTTCTCCGTGGCCTCGGGGGAGCGGTCGAAGAGCACGTCCTCGATGAGCCTCCGGAGTGCGGGGTCGATGTCGTCGTAGACCGCGAGCTGGCCGGCGTTGACGATTCCCATGTCGAGGCCCGCCTCGATCGCGTGGTAGAGAAAGCAGGAGTTCATCGCCTCGCGGACGTAGTCGTTGCCGCGGAACGCGAACGAGAGATTGCTGATTCCTCCCGAGACCTTGGCTCCCGGACACTTCAGCTTGATGAGCCGCGTCGCTTCGATGAAAGAGCGCGCGTACCCGTTGTGCTCCTCGATCCCCGTCGCCACCGTGAGCACGTTCGGGTCGAAGATGACGTCCTCGGGAGGAAACCCGACTTCCTCCGTCAAGATGCGGAAGGCGCGCTCGGCGATCGAGACCTTGTGCTCGACCGTCGTCGCCTGACCGGTCTCGTCGAAGGCCATCACGATGACGGCGGCGCCGTAGGAGCGGACCTTCCGCGCCTGCTCCCGGAAGACGTCTTCGCCCTCCTTGAGGCTGATGGAGTTGACCACGCCTTTTCCCTGGAGGCATTTCAAACCCGCCTCGATCACCGAGAACTTGGAGGAGTCCACCATGATGGGGAGACGGGCGATGTCGGGCTCGGTCGCGACCATGTTCAGGAACGTGGTCATCGCCCGCTGGGAGTCGAGCAGGCCCTCGTCCATGTTCACGTCGAGTATGTTCGCGCCTCCGTCCACCTGCTGGCGAGCGACCTCGAGCGCCTGCTCGTGGGCTCCGTCTTTCACCAGCCGCGCGAACTTCTTCGAGCCGGTAACGTTGGTCCGCTCGCCCACCAGGATGAAATTCGAGTCCGGCCGGATGGTGAGAGGCTCGAGGCCCGAGAGCCGGGTGAACCGCGGAGGGCTCGAGGGACGATGGGGCGCGAGCGGGGCGACCGCCTCGGCGATGGCGCGGACGTGCTCGGGGGTGGTGCCGCAGCAGCCGCCGGCGAAGTTGAGAAAACCGTCGCGGGCGAAGCCCGAGAGAACTTCCGCCATGTAGCCCGGAGTGTCGTCGTAGCCGCCGAAGGCATTGGGGAGGCCGGCATTGGGTACGCAGCTCACGAAGACGTTCGATACCGCAGCCAGCTCTTCCACGTAGGGTCTCATCGCCCCGGCGCCGAGCGCGCAGTTGATGCCGACGCCGAACAGGGGGGCATGCGATACCGAGATCCAGAAGGCCTCCGGAGTCTGGCCCGACAGGTTCCGTCCGCTCTCGTCGACGATGGTCACCGAGGCGATGACCGGTACCGTCGTCGATCGCTCCCGGAAGAGCCTCTGGATCGCGGAGAGCGCCGCCTTGATGTTCAGGGTGTCGATGAAGGTCTCGGGAAGGAGGAGGTCGACGCCGCCGTCGAGGAGTCCTCTCGCCTGCTCGTAGAACGCGCTCTCCAGCTCGTCGAAGGTCACGCCCCGGAAAGCGGGGTTGGTCACGTCGGGCGAGATCGAGGCCGTCCTGGTGGTCGGCCCCATGGAGCCGGCGACGAATCGGGGCTTCTCCGGGTTCCGGCGAGTGAAGTCATCGGCGGCCCGCCGCGCGATCTCGGCGGCGCGGCGGTTGATCTCGTAGACCTGGGGCTCGAGCCCATAGTCCGCCATCGAGATGCTCGTGCCGTTGAATGTGTTGGTCTCGATGACGTCGGCCCCGGCCTCGAGATACTTCCGATGGATCTCTTCGATGATCCCCGGCTGGGTGAGCGAGAGGAGGTCGTTCGCGCCTTTGAGGGTCCTCGGGTGGTCTCGAAACTCGGCTCCGCGGTAGCCGGACTCGTCTAGACGGTAGCTCTGGATCATCGTGCCCATGGCGCCGTCGATGACCAGGATGCGCCGAGCGCAGATCTCTTTGAGCTCTTCCTCCCGCGGTGACACTCTTCGGGTGAACATCCTCTATGGTGATAACAACTTCGACCGGAGGAAGCAAGTCTCCGACTCGTCGTCGTTTCGCCGCGGCGGCGGAAACTCCAGCTGCCGGCGAATCGCCCCGGCTCGTCGAGCTTCTACTTTTCGGCTTCGGCGAGAGCCTTCTCGATCTCCGTCTTGAAAGCCGCGAACGGCTGGGCGCCACGAATGAAGCTGATCCCTTTGACCTTGGTCGGGTCGGCGGGGTCGGTGCGACCCACGACGAAGCTCGGCGTTCCCGACGCGCCCGCCTTCTGCGCTTCCGCCATGTCCTTTCGCACGGCTTGAGCGGGTTTCTCCGAGGCCATACAGGCCTCGAAGGCGACGACGTCGAGACCGAGCGCTTCCGCGTGGCCTTTCAGGGGCTCGATGGCGCGCTGGTTGGCGAAGAGCCGGTCGTGCATCTCCCAGAACTTCCCCTGGTCTTCGGCGCAGTGCGTCGCGACGGCGGCCCGGAACGCGTCCTTGTGGATCGCGAGCGGCAGGTCCAATTTGACCAGGCGTAGCTTCCCGGTCGCAACGAACTCCTTTTCGATCTGGGTGGACGTCTCACGGACGTGCCTGGAGCAGTACGGTCACTGGTAGTCGGTGAACTCGACGAGGGTGAGCTTCGCGGTGGCCTCGCCTCGAAACGGGTTGCCGCCGACATCCAGAACCAGGTTTCGGACGTCGGGTGCGGCGGGCGCGGCGGGTGCGGCTGCGCGAGCGGCGGAGGCTTGGAGAAGCTTCTTGATGTCCGCGAGATCCTTGCGGATCTCGTCCTGACCTTTCTTCAGCTCTTCGATCTGCTTGCGGAGGTCTTGTTCTTCCTCCTGCTGCGCCATGGCGGCGCCTGGGTAAGACATCGTCAACACGAGGATGGCGTAGCACTTCCAGTTGAGTCGGCGCAATTTCAAGCATTCCTCCACTGAGCTTCCGGGGGGTGTTTCAAGTTACAAGAAGGCCACCCGAGGGTCAAGCCGCTTCGCGCAACCCGGCACGAAGGGTCGGAGCTTCGGGCCTTGCGGGGGAGTTACGTTCTGAAAATACCCGTATGAGCCATGGCGCGAATTCGAGAATCGTGGAGCGCGGCGGCGGGTGCTGGGATAAGTTTCTCGGGCTTTGAAGTTCCATCACAGAGTCGCGATCGGCCTCGTCGCGGGAATCGCCGCCGGGGTCCTCTTCGGATCCAGAGCGGCGGTCCTCGAGCCTCTGGGGACGCTCTTCATCAAGGCGATCCGGATGGTGGTGGTTCCGCTCATCGCCTCGACGCTGGTCATGGCCATCGCCGGTCTTCCGGGCCGGGCGGCCCTGGGACGCATGGGACTCCGGGCTTTCGGCTTCTTCCTCGCGAGTCTTCTCCTCGCCCTCCTGGTTGGCATCGCCTTCGGCCTCGTCTTCGAGCCCGGAAGCAGGCTTTCCCCCGAGGCCCGCGAGCGCCTTCTCGAGGGACAGAACGCGCCGATCGTCGATCCGGGGGCCGCTCGCCCCTCTCTCGTCGACACCCTGCTCGCCGTCGTTCCCGACAATCCATTTCGCGCCGCGGTCGAGGGGAACGTGCTCCACGTTCTCCTCGCTTCCATTCTCCTCGGCCTGGCCGCGAGCACGCTCCCCGACGTTCGACGGAAACCTCTGGTCGACGTCGCGACGAGCGTCGCCGAGGCCCTCTTCGTGGTCACGCGCTGGATCCTTCATCTGGCGCCCTTCGGCGTTTTCGGAATCATGGCGGCGGTCGTCGGACGATCAGGGCTGTCGGTCCTGTGGGTTCTGGGTGCCTACGTTCTCGTGGTGCTCGGAGCGCTCGCCGCTCACATCGGGCTCGTATATGGCTCGGTGCTGTTCGTGGTCGCGCGAGGGAGAATCGGTCGATTCGTCGCCGCCGCGCGCCCGCCTTACCTCATCGCATTCGCCACCTGCTCCACGGCGGCGGCGCTCCCGGTATCGCTCAAGAGCATGGAGAACGAAATGGGAATCTCTCCCCGAGTCGCGAGCTTCGTCCTTCCGCTCGGCGCTGCCGTCGGACGCGATGGAAGCGCCATCTACCAGGCGGTCACCGTTCTCTTCGTGGCGCAGGTCTACGGTGTCGAAATCGGCTTCTCGGGGCTCGTGACCCTGGTGGTGACGGCGATGCTCGCTGCGCTCGCCGTCGCGTCGATTCCCGCGGCCGGCTTCGTCAACCTCGCCATCCTTCTTTCCGCGCTCGGTCTTCCTCTCGAGGGCGCGGCTCTCGTCTTCGGCGTCGAGAGGCCGCTCGACATGTTCCGCTCGTCGACGAACCTCCTCGGCCAGCTCACGAACGCCACGTTCGTCGACGCTGCCGAGAATCGGGCGGAGCTTAAAGATTTAAACCTCGAGAGCTGAGCCGGGGGGAGGTTTCCCCCTCACGCCAGGACAGGAACGCCTTTCCTGTCAACGATTTGAATCTGGCAGTGTTCTTGCACTTTCCACGCGCCGTGGATCGAGATCGCCTCGTCCGGGAAACGCTCCCGCTGGTCGCGAGAGTCGCCGGCGCCATCGGCGCGCGGCTTCCGCACTCCGTCGAGATATGCGACCTCACGCAGGCGGGAGTGCTCGGACTTCTGGATGCCGCGGCAAAATTCGACCGGGCCAAAGGGGTCCGGTTCCGCACCTACGCCGAGCTCCGCATACGGGGGGCCATTCTCGACAGCTTGAGAAGCCTCGACTGGGTCCCGCGGTCCCTCCGTCGACAGCGGCGCGAGCTGCAGCGCGCCGAGAGCCGTCTCGAAGCGAAGCTCGGTCGCAGTCCGTCGGACGAAGAGCTCGCTTCCGAGATGGAGCTCTCGCTGGACGACCTCGAGGCGGCCCGGGAGCGGGTGCGGCGCGTCGAAGTCGCCTCCTTCGGAGCCGAGAGCTTCGATCGAGTCGCCGCCCAGACCGTCGATCCCCTCTCACCCAATCCGCACGAGCTCCTGGAGCGCAGCGAGATCGAGAGTCTTCTCGCACGCGCCATCGAGAAGCTTCCCGCGAGGGAGCGCCTGGTCCTCACGCTCTACTATCACGAAGAGCTGACGATGAAAGAGGTGGGAGGGATCCTCGGAGTCAAC
Source organism: uncultured Acidobacteriota bacterium (assembly GCA_963716925.1). Taxonomy (GTDB): domain Bacteria; phylum Acidobacteriota; class Vicinamibacteria; order Marinacidobacterales; family SMYC01; genus DAISKN01. Next base: position 97,515 of record CAVQUX010000011.1, read on the forward strand.
GAGTCCCGCGTGTCCCAGATCCACTCCAAGGCGGTCTCCAAGCTGCGGATTCGGCTTCGCCGCGATCTCCGCCCGCGCGCATCTCTGAAGAAGAGCGCGTAGTCTGATAGCATTCCCCGATGATTTGCCACGTGGTCCTGATCCGCCTGAAGCCCGGTCTCGGAGAAGCGGAGGGAGCGAAGCTTCTGGAGGGGGCGAGGAAGCTTCTTTCGCCGATTCCCGGAGTCCACGACCTGCGGCTCGGCCGGGGGTTGGGAAAGAAGGCCGAGGTCGACTACCCCTTCGCGCTGGTCATGGAGTTCGAAGACGCCGACTCGCTCCAGGCCTATCAAGTGCACCCCGATCACCAGCGATTCGTTCGCGAGGTGGTGGATCCGATTCAGGACGACAAGAAGGTCTTCGACTACTGGTGCTGAAGACCGAGGAGATCGAGCCCCAGGCGTCGAAAGAGGCTCCGGGCGACGACCTCCGCGGGAACGAAGTAGCGGCCGGAGGCCACCGCCTCTCTCAGCCACAGAAGCCGTAGAGCCCTTTCGGCGGGCGACTCGGGCAACCGCGGCCTCTCTTCCTTCGGACCCATCGATGGATCTATCGGCACGTCCCGTTCGGGTATTAGGTGTAAAGGAGCAGGTGGGCCTTGACCGCCGGATCCGCCCCCTCTTCGACCATGCGGGCGAAATGCCACCCGTACTTGCTGAAAAACACGAGCGGGGAAAGCTTTCGTTCCTGCATCTCGAAGCCGGGGAAGAGCGCGGTGCGCGTCGCCAGGAACTGACCGCGCACCGTCTCGTTCTTTCGCTTCACCGCCCGGAGGGCCTTCCCCTCCAGCTCCTTCAGATGGTGAAACAGCTTGCCCCGGGTGGAAGCGACCGTCGGGACCAGAGTCGGGTCCACTTCGGCGAGGTCGCGCTCGAGGGCCGAGGTGATCTCCTGGAGACAAGTTTGGGCGCGCGTCAGGTCCTCCTCGAGCCGGGGCGGGGAATGACGTCGCAGAATCTCGTTGAGGAGCGATTCGTCGTCCGAGTTGAGCCGGGTGAGGTCGACCTCGTAACGCTCGAGAAAACGCGCCTGGGGGCGCTCGACTACCGTGAAGCTCGCGCGGGGGGCGACCAGGGGCATGGTGACCCCGAAGTGATCGTAAAGACCGCGCAGCTGAGCGAAATAGGCGAGCTCGCTCGGGCCCGCGATGTAGGCGAGGGTCGGCAGAAGCGTGTCCTGGTACACCGGCCGGAGGAGAACGTTGGGGCTGAAAGCCTGCGGCTCTTCCGTGAGAAGACGCTCGACTTCCTCGATCGACTGCGCCTCTCCCTCGGGCGCGAGGCGGAGGGCCGGGCCGTCGACTCCGATCGGATGGCGCTCGGGCCTCGCGTAGGACAGGTTGAGCTGCGAGTCCGCGGGGCTCGCCTGGGCGTGGTAGCCCGCGGCCACGAGCTTCCGGGTCGTCTCCCGAACTCTCTCTCTCGACTCCTGGCCCCGCCTGAGCTCGCGGCGAAAGAGGTCGACGGCCAGCCGTTTCAGCGCGGGGGAAGAGGGGTCGACGATCGCGAGACCGGTTCCGCGTGTGAGACAGAGGAGAAAGCCCCCGAAGGCTTGGGCGAGAGTGCGGCCGGGAGCGTATACCTCGAGAGCCTGAAGGAGCTCCGCCTTGAACTCCGAGTCGGGGAGCGCCCGGGACGCGTCGTCCAGGACCTTCTCGATAGCGGGTCCGAGCCTGCGCCCGCCGACCGGAATCCGGCTTTCGACGCCGTCGGTCTCGTAGTGAACGGATACGAGCTCCCCCGAAGCGCCGATGAGGTGGGCATGCCGCACCTCATCGAAGTCCTGGTCGTCGGTGTCCATCCAGAAGAGGGGAACCACAGGCCGTTCCAGGAGCGCCGAAGCGTTGCGGGCGACTCGAACCGCGGAAAGCGCCTTGTAGAGGGTATAGAGCGGACCGCCGAGGATCCCGACCTGCTGCCCGGTGACGATCGCGAGCGCCCCCTTCCCGAGAGCGTCGATCGTCGAAAGGGCGGCCTCATCCGCCCCCAGATCGCGGTTGAGCTCCAGGAGCTCGCGCGACACCGCGGCCCTCGGGTGCGCGACCGCATCGAGCTCCCTCGCGATCTTCGTCCACGATTCAGATTCGAAGGGATCCCCGGGGAAAAACTCGGAGAGCGCCGAGTATCGATGCAGGTAATCGAGGAAGAGAGGTTTGTAGGAGAGCTTGCGGTAGTCGAGCGGTACGGTTTCCGTCATTGGCCCTCGGGCGTCTCCGGACAGAACATGAGCGCCCATCATAGCCTACGCGTTGACATCCCAAAAAACGTTGTGCTAGCGTAACTTAACAGAAATTTGGGCAGTGAGTTCCAACCGCCGCAGGGCTTTGGCCGCTCGACCAGGGCGAGAGGCCAGGGAGCCATCGAATCCGATCGAAAGGTGACGAGGTCTCTTTGACGCAATCAGGCGGCGAGATTCCCCTGAAGATCGATCGCTACGAGATCGTGGCCCCGATCGGATACGGGGCCATGGGAGCCGTCTACAAAGCGTTCGACCCGATCATCAAGCGGCCGGTCGCGGTCAAGACCATCCGCCTCGACGTGCCCCCGAACAGCCCCGACTACCGCGCGTTCCTCGAGAGATTCGAGACGGAAGCGAAGACCGCCGGCCGGCTCTCTCATCCGAACATCGTGACCCTGTACGACGTCGGCCATACCGAGGAACGGGTCCCCTGGCTCGCCATGGAGTACGTCGACGGCCAGACCGTCGCCGATCTGCTCCAGGGGGAGAAGCTCAAGCCCGAGGTGGTGATCAGCCTCGTCTCGCAGATCGCGGCCGCCATCGACTACGCGCACGGGGAGGGGGTGGTCCATCGAGACATCAAGCCCTCGAACGTCATCGTCTACGCGGGCGAGAAAGTCAAGGTCACGGACTTCGGAATCGCGAAGCTGATGGATGCCGACGCCACCCACTCGGGGCTCATGATGGGGACGCCGAGCTACATGTCGCCCGAACAGGCGATGGGAGAGGATCTCGACGGAAGAACGGACATCTTCTCTCTAGGCGTCGTCGCCTTCGAGATGCTGAGCGGCCAGCAGCCCTTTCCCGGCAACAACGTGACTTCGATCCTCTACAAGCTGGTGCACTCGGACCCGATCCATCCCGACAACCTCGAGGTCCTCGGCCTCCTCCCCGACAAATGGCACGAGGTCTTCTCGCGGGTCCTCGCGAAGTCTCCTTCCGACAGATATCCCACCGCCGCCGCCTTCGTTCAGAATCTCGAGCTCTGCCTCGGCTCCTGGTTCGGAGCCCTCGAAGGGGAGACCGTCATCCTCCGGGAGCCGGTTCTCGCGCCCGCGGAGCTCGCTCGCGCTTCGAGCGCGGACGCGGATGAGACCGTGGTGGTACCCCCGCCGATTCCGCCGTCGCGAGCGGTCGAAAGCGACGAGACCCTCGTCGCGGGACCTCCGGAAATGGCGGCAATGGACTCGATGGAGACGAGGACCGCTCCCATCGCCATCCCCGCGATTTTGCTTTCGAGAGGCCCGGAAGCTCTCGACGAGACCATCGCCGCCCCGGCGCCCGACATCGAGAGGACGCTCGACGCCGGGCCCGGAATCGTTCCGGAGTCGTCCGCCGCCGCGGGAGACGAGACCGTGGTCGAAGCGCCGCAGAGCCGTCCGGCGATGACCGTCACCATCCGGAAGCCGCGCGGTCTGAATCGACTCGTCGTCGCCCTCGCCGCCGGTGCGCTCCTGCTCGCCGCCGGTTTCGGCGTGTTTCTCCTGAGCCAATCTTCTATCGAGGAGACTCCTCCGGAGCCCATCGAAGCAGCCGAGCCTCCGGCCCCGCTTCCTTCGACAGGAAGCCTCCGCGTCGCGACAAAGCCCGAGGGGGCCCGGGTCCTCATCAACGGGGAAGAGCGCGGATCGAGCCCGCTCCTGCTCGAAGCCCTGCCGCTCGGGACCTACCAGGTTCGGATAGAGAACGCGGGCTTCGAGGAGGAAGAGCTCGAAGCCGCGATCACTGCCGAAGCGCCGGCGGCGTCGCTCGACGTCACCCTCAGGCCCCAGGCGCCGGCGACTCCGGCCGCGCCGAAGCCCGCCGTCTTCCGCATCCGGAGCAATCCTCCGGGAGCGCAGGTCGCGGTCGATGGGCGCGACGTGGGAGTGACCCCCATCGAGCGGCTGCAGGTGGCCGCGGGGGCGCGGGTGGTGAGAGTTCTCCGCGAAGGATATCTTCCCTGGGAGGACACGTTCCGTGCGCGCGCGGGGAGAACGGAAACCATCGAGGCGGAGCTCACCGCGCGCGTCGCCGAGCCCGAGACCGCTCCCGAGCCCGAGCCTGCCGCCCCCGAGCCGCCCCGGGTAGTCGAGGGGGCGCTCGTCGACCGGGGCGAGCCAGGGGTCACGAACCCGAAGTGCATTCGCTGTCCCGGGGTTCCCTTCCCGGAGGCCGCCAAGCGATCCCGGCTGCAAGGGGTAGTAGAATTGAGCTTCCTCATCGACGAGGATGGGCAAGTCTCTGAGCTCCAGGTCCTGGAGTCGGGCGGCCAGGTATTCGATGACGCCGTTGTCGAGACCGTGAAGAGCTGGCGATACGAGCCGGCGACGAAGCACGGGGTTCGAGTCAAGATGCGCTGGGTCCAGAGGTTCCGATTCCAGCAGGGACGGTAGGTCCGCTTGGCGAAGCTCGTCATCAACCCCACGTCGGCGGCGAAGAAGGAGATCCCCATCGTGACTCGCGTGATCTCCATCGGGCGCGATCCTTCGAACGACCTGGTGTTGTCGGACTCCATGGTGTCGCGCCGCCACGCTATCCTGGAGCACCGTGACAACCAGTACATCCTCAGGGACAACAACAGCTCGAACGGCACCCTGGTGAACGGCGATCGGGTCGACAGCGAGAAGCCTCTTCGTGACGGCGACCTGGTCGCCATTGGATCCTCGCGGCTCCTGTTCCAGCTCGACGAAACCGCCGAAGCGTCGATTCCGGCCGCCGCCGCGGGGAAGAGCGGGGCTCCCGCCGCTCATCGCCCGGCGCCCTCGGACGGAGCGCACGCCCGCCGCGTTCCGGCCGAAGGCGACGTCCGATGCGGCCATTGCGGAAAGACGGCTCTGGTCGGCGATCGCTTCTGCCGGGGTTGCGGCCGCGATCTCGCAGCGGAAAAGAAAACCTCCATCTGCACCCAGTGCGGGAACGAAGTGCGACTGCCCGCCGACTTCTGCGGGCGCTGCGGAAAGCCCCTCACGGGACGCGAGAAGGCGCCGCTCTTCTCGACCCGGCCCAATCGCCCCTCCGACCTCGAGGTCGAGCTCGTGAAGGGCGGAAGCGACGAAGTCCCGGCAGCGGCGCCTGCCGTGGTCTCGCCGAGACCTCGTCCGCGGCCTGCCGGCGCTTCCGAGACGAAGGGCGGCGAGGCGGCGGGCTTCGGAATTCGTTTCCTGGCGTTTCTCGTCGACGACATGATTCTCGGAATCCCGCTCCTACTCGGCGGGCTTGCGTCGATGACGTTCGCCCCCGGCCCGTCGACCTCCCTCGCCGGAACCGCGCTCTCGCTCTACAGCCTGTTCTGCTTCTTCTACTACGTCTACTTCTGGGGAGCCCGCGGGGCCACGCCGGGGAAGAGTCTTCTCGGTTTGACCGTGGTCACCTACTCCGGCGAGACCCCCATCGGCTACGGCCGGGCGCTCCTCCGCTTCGTGGGCTATGGGGCGAGCTTTCTTCTCCTCGGTCTGGGCTTTCTACTGATTGCTTTTTCCCCGGATCGGCGCGCGCTCCACGATCGCATCGCCGGTACCCGGGTCGAGAGGAGCTCGTGAGCTCATCCACATCCACAGGCGCTTCCGAGAAGCTCGAAGGAGAGATCGTCGCCGAGGCCTCCACTCCCGCCGACGCGGCAGACCCGGCGGCCCCGATCGCGGGAGGGGCCGAGGCCGGCGCTGCCGAAGGCGCTCCCGCGGCGAAGACCGGACGCTTCCAGTCAATCGTCGACCTGCTCCACGATCTGGCCATTGCGGTCGTGGTCTGCGTTCTTCTCATCACCTACGTGGTCCAGGCGTTCAAGGTGCAGGGGACCAGCATGTCCCCGGAGCTCAAGGACGGCGAGCGCATCCTGGTGAACAAGTTTCTCTACTACTTCGGCGACATCGAGCGGGGCGACGTCGTCGTGTTCTGGTATCCGGAGGACCCGCAGCTGTCTTTCATCAAGCGCGTGGTGGCGCTTCCGGGAGAGACCGTGGAGATTCGCGCGGGCGCGGTATACGTGAACGGGAAGCTGATCGACGAGCCGTACGTCTCGGGGGCGAACGCCGATCTCCGCAGCTTCCCTCCGCACGAAGTCCGCCCCGGCCACTATTTCGTTCTCGGCGACAATCGCAAGGGAAGCAACGACAGCCGGAGCTGGGGGCTCGTGCCCGAGCGCTACGTCTACGGCAAGGCGTTTCTCCGCATCTGGCCCCCGAGCGACGTCGGCGTCGTGGATTGACTCGCCCGACTCCGCTTGGCTGGCCGGACGGGCATCATTAGAATCGAGCGGTGACTCAGCCGGATCTCGAAGGGCTCATCGAAGCACTCACCTCGAGTCTCGATACCATCCGGCACTACTACGATTCCTCGACCGGCGAAATCGTGTCCCTCTCCGAAGAGTTCGGAACCGGCGAGCTCGAGGGCCCGGTCGAGCGCTACACGCCCATCCAGTCGCTTTCGGTGAGCGAGCGGTATCAGATCATGGAGGACTTCGTCGAGACCATTCCGAATCAAGGCCTTCAGGACGAGCTGAACGAGGCGCTGATCGAGAAGGGAGCGTTCCAGAAGTTCGAAGAAGTGTTGAAAAGGTACCCTACGCGCTTCCAGCAGTGGCAGGTGTTCCGCTCCGACAAGGTCATGACGCGCGCCAAGAACTGGCTGCGCGACCACAAGCTCGCGCCTTGAGCCGGGCTGCGTTCGAGGTCTACATCCTCTCGGGAACCGGGATGCCCATCAGGCCCAGTGCCTTCACGTGCTGACGGTAGAAGATCTCGACCGCGAGGAGCCTCAGAGCCCGGCGGCCTTCGTCGGGCTCGTTGAGGACGCGGTAGCGGTGGTAGAACGCGTTGAAGGCCTGCGCTTCTGTGAGAGCGTGGCGCGCGAGGTGCGCCGGCTCTTCGGTTCGAACCACCGTCTTCGCGATGTCTCCCAGGTCCGTCGCCAGAAGGACCAGCGACCAGAGATCCTCGGCTTCCTCGGGAGGAAGCGACGCGAAGATCGCGCCGATGTCGGGCGGTAGGGCCACGGGTCCTTCCTTCACCCGTCCGGTCTTCTGCAGAATCTTCGCCGCCCGCACCGCCGCGTACTGGACGTAGGGACCGCTGTCTCCTTCGAACGAGAGCGCTTCGCTGAAATCGAACGCGATGACCTTGTTCTTCGTGAACTTGATCATGAAGTAGCGCAGGGCGCCTCGAGCGATGGCGGAAGCCACTGCGGATCGACCGTCTTCGTCGAGCTCCGGGTTTCTCTTGGCGACCTCGGCGCCCGCCTTCTGCTCGAGGGCGTCGAGAAGGTCGTCCGCCTTCACCCCCAGTCCCTTCCGCCCCGAAACTTCGAGGTAGGGCTTCTTCTCTTCCTCGGGGCTCACGGGGAAACCGAGCTCGCGGCAGGTGGCGGGGGTCAGTGCCACCATCTCGTACGAGAAGTGATGCGAGCGCTCGCGCGCCTCTTCCGAAGCCAGGAGCGCCACTCCCCGCTGGACCACATGCTGCAGGTAAGCCTGGCGGACGTCGATCACGTTGTAGACCCGCTCGCCCTTTCCGAAGTCGGGGGCGCCCGGGGCCGATTCCGCGGTCGTCGACCAGACGATCGCGCCGTCGGGATAGCGGTGGAACGGGCGGAAGCCGAACTGCCGATCGAGAAGCCCGAGCTTCCACATCTGATAGGCGATGTCCTTGCCGACGTAGGTCACGGTCCCGTTCGAGCGCACGATGACTTTCTCGTCGCCCTCATCGGGCTCGGCCTCGTTCTCGGCGCCGTCGCCGAGATCCATGACCCAGCAGCCACGGTTTTTTCCCGAGGTCGCGAGCCGGATCGCCTTTCGTTCCTTGAGAAGCTCGTAGGCCCTGTGCCAGAACTTCAGCCGCAGGATGTCGCTCTCCCAGGGCAGGAGGTCGTAGCGCACGTCGATGCGGTCCATGGTCGTCAGATGGCAGCGCACCACCTTGTCCGCGATGAGCGCCCCGAGAGGTGCTTCCGGAGCCTCGCCCTCCTCGATGGCCTTGAGCGTGTGCTCGCGGAGCTTCAGCCGCTCCCCCTCCCCCTGAAAGAATTGCGAGACCCGGGCATACAGATCCCAGCAGTAGTAGTCGAAGCCCTCGGCCGCCGCGAGCGCTTCGACCTCCGAGGGGGTTTTCTTCTCGAGATGGAGGAAGCCGACGACCACGTCCGCCACCTGGACTCCGGTGTCGTCGATATAGTTCTGAATCTCGACGTTCTCGCCTTCGAAACGAAGGGTGCGGACGAAAGTGTCGCCGAGAGCGGCGTTTCTGAGGTGGCCGATGTGAGCGGCCTTGTTGGGGTTGATGTTGGTGTGCTCGACGATGACCTTGCCTCGAGCCGTCTTCTTCTCGGTGGGGGCGAGGAAGCCTTCGAGGTAGCGCATCCGATCGAAGAACACGTTCAGGTAGCCCGCCCCGGCCACCTCCACCCGCGAGACCCCATCGACGCGGGAGAGCGCGTCCTTCAGCTCCTCCGCGATTTTCCGCGGGGATTTCTTGAGTACGCGCGCGAGCTCGAAGGCCGCGGGGAACGCGAGGTCTCCGAGCTCCGTCCGGGGCGGCCGCTCGCCAACGATCTGTGCGAGCTCTACGCCGAAGTGCGACCGCACGGCGTCCCGGAGCGCGTCTTCGACTCTCGCGCGAAACCCTTCACTCATGCGCGCGATTATACACAGCGCTGACGTAAGATAAGCTTCATGCCGGCCTCGGGATCCCGCGGAGCGCACTTCAGTCCGAGACGGCGGACGGCGGTGGTTCTCGTGGGAGAGGGCACCGGCGCCGCTTACCTCGTCGGAGCTCTCCGGGCCCTCGACGCCGCGGGAGTCCGCGTCGACCTCGTCCTGGGGCGAGGCGCGGGCGCTCTGGTCGCGGCTTTCGCGGGTTTGAACGCCGAGGACAAGATCGACGGCGAGGGCGGGCTTCTCGACGGCGCCGCCCGCGTCCGGCCATTTCGAATCGCTCCTCTCTATCGCTTCGCCGCTCTCTGCCTCGCGACGTCCTTCGCCTTTTTTGCCGCGCCGGCGCTCCTGGGGCTGGTATCGGTGGTGGTCCTCCCCGTGCAGGCGCTGGTTCGCGGCGTCTTCCCCTCGGCCGCCGCCGGAAGCCCGAGCTGGCTCTCGGGCATGGTCTCGGCGGTCGAACCCTATTACCTGTCCGCGGTGGCTCTTCCGGTGATCGTTCTGTTCCTCGCGTTCTCGGTGCGCTCTCTTCGCTTCGCGTGGCGGGGCCGGGGCCGTCGCCCGGGCTTCTCGGATCTGTTCCCCCCTCCCTTCGATCTCGAGCCTCTCGAGCGGCTTCTTTCGAACCGCCTGTGGCAGCTGGCCAGGGGCACGGCGACCGAGGAGCGGCCCCGCGATGGCCGGGCGCTCTCCGAGGCTTACATGCAGCTTCTCGCCTCGGGACTGGGGCAGCACGGGTTTCGGGAAGTTGGTCCTCTACGCGCTCGATACCGACACCGGCGAGGAGATCCCGTTCGTCGCGCTGAAGGAAAAGTTCGCGAAGAAGATGCAGGCGGAGCCGGGGCCGGGTCGGAAGGAGCCGATCGATCTATCGGGAGAGGGAGCGTCGATTCTGTTCGACGTTCTGATCGCCGCTCTGGCTCCTCCCGGGCTCGTGCCCGAAGTGGGATTGCGGCTTCCCCGCGGATCGAAGCTCGGAGGGGAAGTCCACCGCTTCGTCTCCAGCCTCTCGACCGGAGGGGAAGCGCTTCCGGACGCCGTCGCCGCCGGAGCCGAGCAGATCTTCTACATCACATCGGCCGCCCCCGGAGGCCGGGTCTCGGGCACGCTCTGGGAGCGGCTTTCCACCGGCGCCATCAAAACGAGTCTCGAGCGCGATCTGCTCTGGGCGGAAGAGAGCACCGAGGTTCCGGTGTTCGTCGTCCGCCCGGACTCGGAAAGGCTCGCTCCCTACGAGCTCGAAGGACGCCCGCAGCTCGGAGGCGGAACGCTCTCTCCGAGTGCGCTCGTCGACCAGGGAGCCCGCGACGTGGAGCGTCTCTTCGTCCGGCCGGTTCTCGGCGAGGAGCTCTCCCCCCTGCCCCGGGAGTCGACGGTACCCATAGACCGCGATTGGAAAGCCGGTCCAAAAGAGCTCTAGGCGCTACAATGAACTGAGACTTCCGGAATCCTATGGACGATTTGCTCGGACTGTCCTTCATCGCGCTCGCCGTCCTGTTCGCAATCTGGAACTCGATCTATCTCCATCAGTACCTCACCTACCGGCGCATCGCGCGGACGGCCGAGCTCACCTGGCCTCCGAGGAAGCCCTGGTTCTACAACCTGTGCCTCGGCATCGGTTTCTTCATGGTGAGCCTGACCGCGGTCTCCATCTTCCAGCTCGACCGCCCGATGCTGACGGTCGGGGCTCAAGCCCTCATGTCGCTCTATTACACCGTTCTGTTTCCGCTGTCGTTCACCATCCGCCGCGGCCTCTACGCCGGCGGCATCTGGACCGAGGGCGGCTTCGTGCCCTACTCCCGGGTCCGCGAGTTGAACTGGATCGAGAAGCACGAAGTGATCCTCGTCGTGAGGACCGAGAGCGCTCTCACCGGCGCGGGCTATGCCCGGCTCGTCGTTCCCGGCGAGCTCTTCGGACAGGCGAGGCGCATCCTCGCGGGGCACATCGAGGACCACTCGCTCACCGTGAAGAAGAGCATCCTCGGCCTGAGCGATTCGGAAAGCCCGGCGCAGGAGCAGGTGTGACGCGAGACGAGCTCCGCGAACGCCTCGGGCGATCGCCCCTGGTCTGCGACGGGGCGATGGGAACGAGCCTCTACGCCAAGGGCGTCATGGTGAATCGGTGTTTCGACGAGCTCAACCTCTCGAACCCGAAGCTCGTGCAATCGGTCCACCGTGAGTACCTCCAGGTCGGCGCGGACATGATCGAGACCAACACCTACGGAGCGAACCGGTTCAAGCTCCAGCCCCACGGTTTCGGCGACGTCGTCGGCGAGATCAACCGAAGGGGCGCCGAGATCGCGCGTGAGTGCGGTGAGTCGGTCTCGCGCCCGATCCTCGTCGCGGGGTCCATCGGTCCCCTGGGAAAGCCCATCGCGCCCATCGGAACCGTCTCCGAAGAGCGCGCGTTCGAGGCGTTCCGCGAGCAGGCGGAAGGGCTCGTTGCGGGAGGGGCGGATCTGATCCTCCTCGAGACGTTCTCCGACCTGAGGGAGCTCGCGCTCGCGGTCCGGGCCGTTCGAGCGGCGGGCAAGGACCTGCCGCTCGTCGCTCAGATGACGTTCGGCGACGACGGCGCTACGCCTCTCGGGGCGAAGCCGGAGCACGTGGCCCGGACGCTCAGCGGTCTCGACGTGGACGCGGTCGGGGCGAACTGCAGCGTCGGCCCGGAGCTCATGCTCCAGGTGATGGAGCGGATGCGATCCGCGACCGAGCTTCCCCTCGCGGTGCAGCCGAACGCGGGACTTCCCGAGGTCGTCGAGGGGAGGGTCCTCTATCTCTGTTCGCCGGAGTACATGGCGCACTACGCCAAGCGCTTTCTCGCCTCCGGCGTCGCCATCATCGGCGGATGCTGCGGGACCACACCGGCGCACATCGGCGCCATCGTCGGCGTGGTGAGAGCGCTCGGACCCTCGCGGACGGTGATCGAAGTATCGAAGGAAGCGACCCCTCACCCGGAGCAGCGGCCGCTGCCGCGCGAGGAGAAGTCGCACCTCGCTCGAAGCCTGGGACGCAAGTTCGTGGTGTCGGTCGAGATGGATCCCCCGAAGGGCGCCGACCCGGGTCCGCTCCTCGATCGCGCACAGTGGCTGAAGGAGAACGAAGTCGATTTCCTCAACGTCGCCGACGGGCCGCGGGCGAGCGCGCGCATGAGCGCCCTGAGCTTCGCGGTTCTGTTGGAGCAGCGGGTCGGAGTCGAGACCATCCTTCATTATCAGTGCCGCGATCGGAACCTCATCGGGATCCAGTCGGACCTTCTCGGCGCTTATGCCCTCGGGCTCCGCAACATCCTCGCGGTGACCGGCGACCCTCCGAAGCTCGGGGACTATCCCTACGCCACGGCGGTCTTCGACGTGGACTCCGTGGGGCTGGTGAAGATCCTGTCTCATTTGAACCGCGGGCTCGACCTCGCGGGAAATCCGCTGGGCCCGGCGATGCCGCTCCATGTCGGCGTGGGAGCGAACCCCGGGGCGACGGATTTCGACGCTGAGATCCGCAAGTTCGAGAGGAAGGTCGAGGCGGGCGCGGAGTTCTGCCTGACCCAGCCGGTCTACGAGCCCAAGTACCTCGAGAGGTTCCTCTCGGCGGTCAAGGGATCCAGGATCCCGGTTCTCGTCGGAATCCTGCCGCTCACGAGCTATCGCAACGCCGAGTTCCTTCACAACGAGGTGCCGGGTATGGCGGTGCCGGCGGAGGTGCGCGAGCTGCTCAAGAAAGCGCCTTCGAAAGAAAGGGCGCAGAGAGTGGGGATCGACATCGCCCGCGACTCGCTGCGGGCGGCGCGCAATCTCGCCGAGGGCGCCTATCTCATGCCCCCGTTCAACCGCTTCGAGCTGGCGGTTTCGGTGATTGAGGGGATCGTCTGACGTGACCCATCGAACGGGGATTTTCCCCTGGGCGGCTGCGGCGCTCTTGAACGGGGCACCGGTCGCGGCTCAGGAGCCCGAGCAGCAGGTCCCCTACGTCTTCGAGTCGCGGGTCGACATGGTCTCGGTCGCCGTCGCCGTGACGGATGAAAAGGGGAACTTCGTAACCGACCTCCAGACGGAGGATTTCACCGTTCTCGAGGACGGCGTCCGCCAGGAGATCCGGCTCTTCGCCGCCGGCCTCAAGGAGTCCTGGGTGGGCCTCCCTGCGGAGATGAAGGACGAGCTCTCGGGCCGGCAGGTGGTCGGCCTCCTGCTCGATGCCAGCGGGAGCATGGAGGCGGATATGCGCCTCGTCCGGGAAGCCGCGCTCAAGTTCCTCACCAACCTTCCGAAGACCGAGAACCTCTTCGTGATGGACTTCGACGAGAACATCCGCATTTCGCAGTACTCGACCGACGACCAGCGCCTCCTGAGCGATCGGATATACGACGTCCGGGCCGAGGGCTGGACGGCGCTCTACGACGCGGTGGCCACGTTTCTCGAGCGCATCTACGCTCTCGACGGAAAGAAGACCCTGGTGGTCTTCAGCGACGGCGTCGACTCGCGAAGCACGCTCTCCGTGAGCGAGGTCCTGGACATGGTGAAGCTCTCGGATGCCACCATCCACACCATCCATTTCGGAGCCTCGCAGGCGCGCAACTCCAGGACCTTCGAGGACGGGCGCTTCCTGCGCCAGCTCTCGGGCGAGACCGGCGGCTCTTACGCCTTCGGGGACAATCTGAAGCAGCTCGACGAGCTCTACGACAAGCTCCTGGAGGAGCTCTTCAGCCAGTACACGCTCGGTTACGTCTCGAGCAACACCAAACAGGACGGGAAGTACCGGAAGATCAAGGTGGCAGTCGACCGCGAGGACGTGAAGATCCGCGCTCGGCGCGGATACTTCGGTCCCGTCGCCTCCGAGCCGGGCTCGAAGCGCTGAAGTCGGCCCCAGTCCCCGTCGTCATCTCTCCTGCGGATTATGCGCCGTGAGCTGAGCGAATCCAGCGAAATTCGATCCAAAATCCCAAACGATTCCGGAACGGCCGAAGCCCCAGTCAGGGATCGTTCGCGGCACTGGCTGTAACGCGCTCAAAATTCAGTACCGATGTCCGATGGGTTGCGCGCGACCCACGGAACCCCCCCATCTCTTCCGCGATCGGCTCAATTTCTTGAAAGCGTGTCGTCTCGACTCCCTGTAATGGTTCCCCTCTTTCCGCATAACAGAAGCAAGGGGGAAATCTCGCTCATCGTAGCGGGCATCGAGCACGTGGGAAATCGGTCGCTTCAGCGCAGCAATCGTCGTAGGGAGGTCCGCGAGACTTCATCGCGCTTCGCTGACGGAGGCACGTCCGAGACCCTTTCCCCCATCCGCATCCTCGTCGCCGGGAGTTGTCTCATGGACCGTGCGTTGTTATCCGAATACTTGAATCAACAAGGGGATCTCACGGTCGTTGGGAGTGCGAAGTCAGTGGAAGACGCCTCTTTTGTTGCGGCGGACAGCTCCCCCGACGTCCTCGTCATCCATCGGTTCGCGAACTTCGAAGAACCCCTCGCCACGCGTCACACCCCGGCCCCGCTTCGACTTCCCACCCTCTTCCTTTGCGCCAGCTGCGCCGAAGAACTCCAGTGGAACCGGAGCCGCTCTCGTAAGAGTCCCGTGGCGGTAGGCGCCTGCCGGCCTCCGGATTCGATCCTCCGGGCCGTTCGCGCGCTTCACCGCGGTGAGCGAGAACCTGTACCCGTCGTGGCGCACGCGGAATGCGCGCTCGATACTTTCCGGCGAGCTGGCGGGCTGACGAAGGCGGAGTTCGTGGTTTTCTCGGCGATCGCGGGCGGACTCACCAACCGCGCCGCGGCGAAGCGGCTCGGAGTCAGCATCCGCACGGTCGAGAACCATCGATTGCGGCTCCGAAGGAAACTCGGCGCCCGCGACACCGCCGCGCTCATCAAGGAGGCTGCCAGGGTCGGCCTCGTTGCTCGAAGATTGTCCATCCGCCCGGCGAGCCTGCTTTCCGGAAAAAATGAGTAGCAAAAAGAGTAGTTTTCCGTATTGACACGGAGAAATGTTTGAGGGTAGCTTCCGTTCGTATCCATGCGGACGCTTCGCAGGGAAAACAAGACACTCCAAGGAATTGAATCGAGGGGCCTGTCCAAGGTCGCGGGCTTTCTCTTTCGGAGGCCTGCTCTCGTTCTTTTCACTGGGGATTTACGTCGGATTCACGGGCTGTATGGTTAGTTAGGGTTTCCGTGTCGTTGCGGCTCTCGGCGCATTTCTCGAGTGCGAAGAGCGAGCCACTCTGAGAAGGACGGAGTTCTCGGGGTCATCCGGAATTCAACGACAGTGAATGGATTGCGATTGGTGTGTCTGTGAATGGAGCTTTGGCGCGCAGTCGCGCCCGACCGAGGAGAGCGGCATGAAGTCTAGAGATTGCTCGGGAAGAGGAAATCGCTCCTGGAGCGGCCGGAGACTCACGGTCCGGGCCGCGATCCTCGCCGCTACCGCCCTCGCGCTTCTCTGGTGGTTTCAACGGGGCCGCGCTCTGAAGGCCGACGCCCCTCCGGCGGCCACCCTTACTTCTCCAAACGGGGTCACCGTCAAGATCGGAAAACCCCACTTCGTCTGGCAGGAAGAGGCGACGGCGACCGAATATCGGCTCAAGGTGGACGGCTCGGGCGGGACCGTCGTCGACGAGTGGTTCGACGCCGAAGACGTCTGCGCCAGCGGCACGTGCGCCGTCACTTCCCCGGATTCTCTTCCGAACGACTCTTACACCTGGTGGATCCAAACGAAGAACGGCGACGGCAACGGGCCCCTCAGCTCTTCCATGACGTTCGCGGTCGTAGCCTACGGGGTCGTCGACGGAGGGTTCACGCATACTGTTGCGGCCGACAGGGACGGCGAGGCTGCCTCCTCGTGGGGCACCAATCCCAATGGTCAAATCGGAGACGGAAGCACCCTCGATCGCTACACGGCGGTTTCCGTGTACGGCCTCTCCGGGGTCGTGGACGTTCAGGCGGGCGAGTTCCACACCGTCGCGTTACGGAACGACGGCAAGGTATTCGCGTTCGGTTACAACGGGCAAGGCCAGCTCGGTAACGGGACGACGACCGACAGCGCGACGGCCGTCCAGGTCTCCGGCATCACGGGCGCGGTCGCGATCGCCGTCGGACGAAACCATACGTTGGTCCTTCTCGCCGGAGGGACCGTGAAAGCCTTTGGTTCGAACGCGAGCGGGCAGCTCGGCGACGGCACGACGACCGACCGAACGAGCCCCGTTACCGTGTCGAGCTTGACGACCGCCGTCGCCATCGGAACCGGCGCGAACCACTCGCTCGCGGTGAAAAGCGACGGAACGGTGGTCGCGTTCGGAGACAACTTCTACGGTCAGCTCGGGGATGGGACCAACACCGACCGGACGACTCCGGTTTCGGTGAGCAGCGTGTCGGGCGCGGTCTCGGCGGCATCGAGCGCCTCAGCGAATCACAGCCTGATCCTGAAATCGGATGGCACGATTCGAGCCTTTGGGCACAATGCTGAGGGACAGCTCGGGGATGACTCGACCACCGACCGAACCACCGCGGTCTCGGTGAGCGGGCTCACGGGGGTCGTCGCTCTCGCCGCTGGAGAGAGTCACTCTCTCGCCTTGAAGTCGGACGGCACCGTGAGGTCGTGGGGCTCGAACGCCGAGGGCCAAATCGGGGACGGCACGACGACCGATCGCCTGACTCCCGTCTCCGTGAGCGCGATTTCCGGCATCAAGGCGATCGGAGCCGGGCAGTTCTACAGCCTCGCCGTCAAGAGCGACGGCACGGTCTATTCATGCGGCAGAGGCGCCGAAGGGCAGCTCGGCGACGGGACGACTCTTTCCCGGGCTTCTGTTCTCGACGTCAGCCAATCCGCGTTCCTCTTCCGGACCGCGACTCCCCGCATTCGGACAACGAGCGGCACGTATCAGAACGACTTGCGCGTCGTCGTCGAGTTCGACGCACCGACCCAGGGCGCGACCATTTATTACACCACGAACGGAAACACACCGACGACGTCCGATACCCCCATCGTCTCCGGAGCTTCGGTCTCGGTGGCGGCGCCGCTCACTCTGAAAGCCAAGGCCTTCGCGACGGGCTACGCGGAGAGCCACCTTTCCGCGGAAGCCTACGACTTCCAAGTCGCGACGCCCTCGGTGAGTCCGGCGGCGGGCACGTACGCCCAGCCGCAGTTCGTGACTCTCGGGACCGCGAGCGGGGGCGCGACGCTGCGCTACACGACCGATGGAACGACCCCAACGGGAAGCTCCACCGAGTATACCGGGCGGATTCCGCTGCTCCAGACGACGCTTTTGAAGGTCCGGGGATTTCGGTCGTCGTGGACCGATTCCGACGTCACGAGCGCGCTCTACACGATTGCGCCGACGGCCGCAGGGGCTGGAGACGTGTTCGGAGCGGCGCTAACGACCACGGGCGATGTCTACACCTGGGGCTACGGGGGAAACGGCGAACTGGGGGATGGCACCTGGTCGAACCGAATGCAGCCCGCGGCGGTCAGCGGCCTTTCCGACGCGGTTGCGATCGCGACCGGGGGTTACCACACCCTGGCGCTGAAGGAGAACGGAACGGTGGTCAGTTGGGGCCTCAACGGGGGCGCCCTAGGAGACGGAACCTACGACAGTCGAAACTCCCCCGTCGCTGTTCTGAACATATCGAACATCGTGGCGATTTCCGCGGGCTCGAGCCACTCGCTGGCGCTCGAGGCCGACGGGACGCTCTGGGCGTTCGGAGTGAACGCCTACGGGCAACTGGGAGACGGTACGACGACGACCCGGACGAGCCCGGTCGAAGTCTCGAACCTGACGAACGTCATCGCCATGGACGCGGGAAGGTGGCACTCGCTCGCGGTGACGGCCGAGCCCCTGCCATCCGACCCCACGAAATTCACGACGAAGGTTTGGGCCTGGGGCCTCGGATTCGACGGACAGCTCGGCGACGGAGGGACGGCCAGCCGCGCCGTTCCCTACGAGGTGGAGGGCCTCTCGGATATCGTCGCGGTTGCGGGGGGCGAATCGCATTCGCTCGCTCTACGAGTCAAGGATCACCTCCGCGAGGTCTTCTCGTGGGGCAAGGGGAACAACGGGCAACTCGGATATGGGTCGTACCTCGACCGGCCGTTCCCCGTCAAGGCGTCGCTCTCCGACGTGGCTGCGATCGCCGCGGGCCGCTACCACTCCCTCGCTATCACGTTGGACGGTTCCGTCTGGGGCTGGGGCCTGCAGACTCTGGGGCAAGTCGGTGACGGAACGACGTCGCCGGCGGTCCCGAGCCCGGTACAGATTTCGGGGCCGTCGTCGGCAGTGAGCATCTCTGGCAGCGTGAACACCAGCATCGCGGTCACGTCCGGCAAGAGCGTCTGGGGGTGGGGGACCAACCCCTACGGGCAAGTCGGAGACGGGACGACGGTCACGAGGCTCGCCCCCGTGAGAGTAAGCGACGAGAACTTCGCCTGGAAGGTGTCGACCCCGGTCTTCGACAAAGCGCCGGGCCAGTACCTGGGCACGCAGAACGTGACGGTGACGATCACGACCTCGGGCGGCACCATCCGGTACACGACGAACGGCGCGGAGCCGACCGAGACCGACGCCACGGTCGCTTCCGGCGGAACGGTCGCGGTCGACAAGAACCTCACGTTGAAGGCGAAGGCTTTCAAGGCGGGGCTCGCTTCGAGCAACACGACGTCCGCGGCCTACACGATCCAGGCCCAGGCCCCTCAGATGAGTCCGGTCGGGGGCACCTACGGCACGGCCCAGTCGGTCACCCTCACCTCCGCGACCTCGGGCGCCGCCATACGCTACACCACCGACGGCTCGGACCCCTCGGGAAGCTCGACGCTCTACGCGAGCCAGGTGAACGTGGCTACGTCTCTCAATCTGCGTGCGAAGGCGTTCAAAACCGACCTCGCCGACAGCGCCACGACGACCCAGGTCTACACGATGAGCTTCGGGACCCTCTCCGCGCCCGTGTTCTCCCCGACACCCCCGGGCACGTGGGAGAGCTCGGTCGAGGTCACGCTGAGCGGACCCGGGATCGCGACCTTGCGGTTCACGACGGATGGGTCGGAGCCGACGGGAAGCTCCGCAATCTACACGACTCCCTTGACCCTCACGGCGACGACCACTCTCAAGGCGAAAGCCTTTCACGTCGACTACACCGCGAGCTCGACGACAAGCGGGGTCTACACCATAAAGGTCCCGGACTCGACGGCGGACCCGGACGGCGGAACGTACGACGCGGGAGAGGTCGTGACGATCAGCAACTCCCTTGCAGGCGCCGTAATCCGCTACACGCTCGACGGAACGACTCCTACGGAGAACGACCCGTCGATCGCCTCCGGAGGCACGATCACCCTTCTCGACGACCTCACTCTCAAGATGAAGGCGTTCAAGACGGGCTGTGACGCTTCGGACGTGGTCACGGAGAGCTACACGATCACGGGCTCGGTCACGCCGGCGGTCATCTCGGCGGGCAGAAACTTCTCTCTCGCCATCCAGCCGGACGACTCGGGTTGGGCCTGGGGCCAGAACAGCAACGGGGCGCTCGGAGACGGCACCACGACGCAGCGTCTCGCGCCGAAAAAGATCCCGGGCGACCTTTACTTCAGCGACATCGCCGGAGGAGAGCTCTTCACGCTGAGCCTCGAGACGGATGGGACGGCGCTCGCGTCCGGACTGAACTCCAGCGGACAGCTCGGGGACAACACGACGACTTCGAGGACGTCCCCCGTGAGCGTCGTCGCGGTCGGAGGTGGTGGGACGCTATCGGATCTGCCGCTGTAGCCGCCGGCTGGTCTCACAGCCTCGCCCTGAAGTCCGATGGGAGTGCGGTCTACGCGTGGGGGAACAATGCAAACGGCAAATTGGGAGATAACACGACGACCAACCGAACTTCGCCGATCGTTGTGAGCAACCTCTCGAGTTACACGATTGTCGCCATCGCCGCCGGTCAAAACCACAGCCTCGCGCTGTCCTCCGCGGGAAACGTCTACGCCTGGGGGAAGAACGACCGAGGCCAAATCGGCGATGGAACCACGACGGAGAGGAAGACACCCGTCCAGGTGTCGGAGCCGGAATCCCTCACCTTCGTCGCGATCGCGGCGGGAATGGATCACAGCATCGCCGTCGACGACCAGGGCCGCGCCTGGGCCTGGGGGTACAACAACTACGGCAGCCTGGGCGACGGCACGTTCACCACCCCTCGCACGTCCCCCGTCCGGGTAAAGACCCAGAGCGGGGCGCAGTCCTCGGGGATGACCAAGGTCGTCGCGGTCGGAGCGAGCGCCCTCACGAGCTACCTCGTGCGCGCCGATGGATCTCTTTGGGGGTTCGGACACAACTCCTACTACCAGCTCGCGGACGGCACGACGAGTTCCCGGCAATGGGCCCAGGTCGTACCCGGAATCGCGGGCGTGGTATCGGTGACGGGAGGCGAGTACCAGACGCTCGCGGTGACGGCCACGGGAGAGATCTTCTCATGGGCTCGGAACGAAAACGGGCAAGTCGGCATCGGGACCACGGCGAGCCCGGTCACGACCCCCGTTTCCATCAGCGCCGAAGACCTCGATTGGCGTGTGGCGAAGCCCGTGATGAGTCCGGTGGGAGGCCCCTACAACGTCGAGAAGAGCGTCGCCATCACGACGGACACTCCGGGAGCGTCGATCTACTACACGACGAACGGAGCCGACCCGACGACGTCGGACACGCTGGTGGCAGGAAACGTGAGCGTGACGCAGTCGCTGACTTTGAAAGCCCGTGCGTTCAAGTCAGGACTGTCCGAAAGCGTTGTATCCACGGAGGTCTATACGCTCACGGCATCGGCTCCGTCGTTCAGCCCGGTGCAGGGCACGTACGCAAGCAATCAGAACGTCACCCTGTCGTCGGCATCTCAAGGGGTGACGATCCGGTTCACCACGGATGGCACCACCCCGACGGGAAGCTCCACGGCATACACCGGGGCGATCTCCGTAACCGGAACGACGACGCTGAAGGCGGCGGCGTTCCGGACGGGGTGGACGACGAGCTCGGTCGCGACGTCGGTCTACACGATGAAGGTGGGAACCCCCACCATCAACCCGACGGGAGGAAGTTACTCGGGCTCCCAGAACGTGACGGTGACGGCCGCGACGACGGGAGCGGCGCTTCGTTACACCCTCGATGGCAGCGAGCCCACGGAGTCGTCTCCCTCGGTCTCGAGCGGGTCGACGGTGGCGATAACGGAGACTTCCACCCTGATGGTGAAGAGCTTCAACGGGCCGACCTGGACTCCGAGCGACCTCAAGGTGGGAACGTTCACCATCAGCCAGGGAACGGTGTCGACGCCGGCCGCGACTCCGGCGGCGGGAACGTACAGCGCCGCTCAAACCGTGAGCCTCTCGTCCTCGACGGCGGGAGCGCTCATCCGGTACACGCTGGACGGCTCCGAGCCGACGAGCGCTTCGAGTCTGTTCACCGCTCCGATACTCATCGACGGGTCTGTGACGTTGAAGGCGAAGGCGCACCTCGCGAGCTGGGCCCAAAGCGCGACGCTTTTCGCTAGCTACACCATCAACCTGACGAACACGGTGGCGCCGGTCTCCTTCTCTCCCGCGGGAGGGATCTACACCACCCAGAAGACGGTGACGCTCACGACCTCGACGTCCGGAGCGACGATCCACTACACGACGAATGCAGCGACCCCGACCCCATCCGACCCGTCCGTCTCCTCGGGAGGGACGGTGTCCGTCACCCGAAGCCAGGTGCTCAAAGCGATGGCAGTGAAGGCATCGATGACGGATAGCCCGGTGAGAAGAGCGGATTACCGGATCACGGGTGCGATAGCCGCCGCGGAAAAGCACGCTCTCGGGCTCAAGACGGACGGAACCGTCCTGAGCTGGGGTTTGAATACCGCGGGTGCGCTCGGTCGAACGGGGGGCCAATCGCCGGCGGCCATTCCCAGCTTTTCGAGTGTCGTTTCTGTGTCGGCGACGGGGCAACAGAGCGCGGTTGCGACGAGCTTCGCGGTGAAATCCGACGGCACGGCCTGGGGCTGGGGTCACGGGCAGTACGGAAAGCTCGGAAACGGGAGTACCTCCAACCAGTCGTCCCCGACGCAGGTGTCGACCGCGGGGGGAACGTTCACGAACGTCGTGGCGATATCGGCGGGGAACTACCACACGCTGGGACTGACGTCGTCGGGAAGCGTCTGGGCGTGGGGCTCGAGGGCCTTGGGTGCTCTCGGGGACAACTCGACGTCGGGCCAGGCGACGACTCCGCAGCAGGTCTCGGGAGTATCGAACGCGATCGCGATTGCCGCGGGGAACCAGTTCTCGCTGGTCCTCAAGTCGGACGGCACGATGATGGCGTGGGGGTCCAATGGAGTAGGGCAGTTGGGCGATGGGACGCAGACCAACCGACTCACGCCGATCGCGGTTCCGAATTTGTCGCGGATCGTTGCGATCTCTACCGGGCACCAGCACTCGATGGCGGTCGAATCCGATGGGACGGGTCCGGGGCATCTCTGGGTGTGGGGGGGAAACGCCTCGGGAAAACTCGGAGATGGAACGACGACGGATCGCTGGAGCCCGGTTCGGGTGGCCGAGAGAGTCCGGAAGATCTCCGGGTTCGAATCGGTGTCGCTGCTCCTGGAAGAGGACTCGGGGTTCCTCAAAGCGGTTCGCGCGGCCGGGAGCTACTACGGGAGCTACCTGGAGTCGGGAGCCTTGAACGGGAGCGATAGTTTCGCCGAGCTCGTGAGAGACGACTTCATCGAGATCTCGGCGGGAAGCTCCATCCTTCTCGCGCTCCGCGCGGACACGAAGATCCGGGAGTGGGGCTCGATGATGTCGACGGGAGCGAACGGGGTTCTTCTGGGAGACGCGACGGGAAGCGCGGACGACCCCGATTCCGACGGTCTCACGAACGCCGAGGAGTGGCTCCTCGG
Organism: uncultured Acidobacteriota bacterium; assembly: GCA_963716925.1. GTDB lineage: Bacteria > Acidobacteriota > Vicinamibacteria > Marinacidobacterales > SMYC01 > DAISKN01. Next base: position 120,288 of record CAVQUX010000011.1, read on the forward strand.
GACGGACCCGTACGACTCCGACACCAACGACGACGGAATCCTCGACGGGGTCGCCGCGGCCTCGGGATTGAGCGCGACCGACCCGGACATGGACGACGACTCCGTCCCGAACTGGGTGGAACGGGCGAACGGAACCGACCCGTTCCGCTCCGATACCGACGGAGACACGGTGGGAGACGGGACCGACGCGTTCCCGCTCGACCCGACGAGGACGACGGCGCCCTCGGGGAGCCCGGGAGACACGACGCCTCCCACCATCACCTTGACCGAGCCCACGAACGCGACGCTGATCTCGAGCAACCCGTAGCGGCGGAGGAGAGACACGTGAAGACGAGGAGATTTCGGAAAAGCCTGGGTTTCGTCGTGGCCTCGGAGTTGACGGTGGCCGCGCACCTTCTTCTGTTCCTCCCTCCGAAAGCTCAGGCGGCGGTTCCCGCTCAAGAGGAACGGGAGGGGGAAAGAGGCGAAAGCGCACTCGCGGTCCTGAAGGTCGAAACTTCCGTAACAAGTCAGGAGCCTGTTGCGGTGAACACGACGGTTCCCGACGTTTCGCCTCCGCCGGCCTATCCCGTGTTCTCTCCCGTTCCTACGGACGAGGAGTTGATTCAGGCGAGGGTTTTTGGAGAGCCGCTCTTTCCCGAGGCGGGCGAGCAGAACGATTCCGAGAATCAGGCGTTGGCGCAGGCGATCACCACGTACCTCCATGGAGGGGACTCGGAAGCTCTCGAGCCCCTCGAGGGTGTCGTCACGAGCTTTCCCCAATCCCGGTGGAGAGTGGCGGTGCAGGCGAACGTCGGGAGCTGGTACCTGAAGAAGGGGTACTACACGAGAGCGCAGAGGAACCTGTTCGAGGCGTGGAAGCTCGGGAAGAGCTCGGATACGGAGGGAGTCCGGAAACTCGCGGAGTTCGCCGGTGGGGAGCTGATGCTGCTCCAGGCGACGTTCGACCAGCTGGAGGCGCTCGAAGCCCTGACGGACGAGTTCGCGGGGCGGGAGCTTTCGGGAGGGATCACGGAGAAGCTTTACGTGGCGAGGACCACGCTCTGGGGGCTCCGGAACGACCACGAGCGGGCCATTCCCTCGGGGTCGGTCGCACTCGAGAGGGTCCGCCTCGACAAGCACGAGAAGAGGGAGAAAGAGAAGAAGGATCGGGAACCAAGCTACGAGAAGAAGCGCTTCGAAAGGCACGCGGAGCTCGAGCGTTTCCCGGCGGACCACGACGGGGCGACCCTTGCGGAGATCCAGGACCTTTCGAACCTCACGGACCTGAAGCTCCAGATGGCGAAGAGGGAGAGCCCGGGGTCGGAGATCCCGATTCCGTCGGTGGTCCACCTGAAGCAAGGGCACTACTCGGCGCTGGTGGAGAAGAGGGGGGAGCGATACCGGTTCGACGACCCGCTTCTGGGAGGGGAAGTGTGGATGAGCCGGGAGGCGTTCGAGGAGGAGAGCTCGGGGTACTTTCTCGTCGAGGAAGGGCCGATTCCCCGTGGGTGGAGGACAGCGAATCGCGCGGAGGCGGAGCCGATTCGGGGGATGTGCGCGTATGGAATCGGGAACCCTTGGCACACTCGATGGTCGGACTTGATGTGCGCGCTCTTTGGTGTCTGCGAAGCTTCGAACCTCAGCCCCGCCGTGGAAGAAGGTCCAATATGCAAGGGCATGCCGCAGTACAGCTTCCACGCACTGCGGGCGAGCCTGCACATCGAAGACGTCCCCGTGGGATGCCAGGCGCCTCGAGGTCCTTCCGCGAACTTCCAGGTGACGTACAACCAGAGGGAGGCGACGCAGCCTTCGACGTTCACGTTCTCGAACCTGGGAGCGCGGTGGACGTTCGGATGGCTCTCGTACGTGGAGGACGACCCGACGGCGGTGGGCCAGCCGGTGGAACTGTACAAGCGGGGGGGAGGTCGGGAATCGTACGAGGGGTTCGTGAATGGGGTCTCGGCGCCCCAGGTGGACATGCGGGCCATCATGAAAATCGTCTCGACGAGTCCCATCGTCTACGAGCGGCACCAAGCGACGGGGGAGGTCGAGGTGTTCTCTCAACCGGACGGCGCCGCGACGGCGCCCCGGAGAGTGTTCCTGACCCAGAAGAAGGACCCCGCGGGAAACACCCTGACGTTCACCTACGACGGGCAGCTCCGTCTGGTTTCGGCGACGGACGCACTCGGTCGAGTGACGACGGTTTCCTACGAGCTTCAGAGCGACCCCTTGAAGATCACGAAAGTGACCGACCCCTACGGGCGAACGGCGCGGTTCGCGTACAACGAGACGGGACAGCTTACGAAGGTGACGGACGTGATCGGGCTTTCCTCGGAGTTCGAGTACGGAACGAACCAGGAGTACTTGTCGACGACGCCGGACTTCATCCGGGCGATGACGACGCCCTATGGAAAGACGACGTTTCGGAGCGGGGTGGGCCCGTACGCGAGCGTCAACAACAACCGTTGGCTGGAAGCGACGGACCCCCTGGGAGGAACGGAGAGGATCGAGCACATCCTGAACGGGACGAACCCTCTGACCGGGAGCGACCCATCGAATACCGTTCCCAGCGGGTTCACGGGGAACGAAGACCTGAATACCCACGTGAGCATCTACTACGACAAGCTCGCGATGTCCCGGGCGACGACGGACCCTCCCGACCCGGAGGAGGGAACCATCGTGCGGTTTCGCTCGACGACGACGTTCCGGATCTCGGGGGCGCAGGTGCAGAGCGTCAAGCGACCGCTCGAGAACCGGGTGTGGTACGAGCACGAGGGGGAGACGATCCAGAACGGGGTAGGGCCCTCGGGACGAGCCTCGAAGATCGGACGGGTTCTCGACGACGGAAGCTCTCAGATCTACCGGACGGAGTACAACGCGGTCGGGAGGGGAATTCGCCAAACGGATCCCACGGGGCGGGAGACGATTTTTGTCTATGGGACGGGGAGCACTCCGGACGCGGACCCGGTGAAAGGAACGGGACTCGATCTGCTGGCGGTCCGGCAGAAGAACGGAGCGGTTTTCGAGACTCTGGGAACGTTCACGTACGATACGAAGCACCGGCTTCAGACCGCGACCGACGGGCTCGGAAACGCCTACACGTACACCTACAACTCGCAGGGACAGCTCCTGACGGCAACCACCCCGGCGACGACTTCGGCGCCTTTGGGTGCCAAGATGACCCTGGTCTACGACAGCGACGGATATCTGCTGACGGCGACGGGTCCGGTCTCGGGGTCGACAACGACCTACACGTACGACAGTTTCGGAAGGGTGCGTACGATCACTCCTCCCCTTCAGGGAGCGATAACGCTCGATTACGACGGCCTGGACCGGGTGATCAAAGTGACCTATCCGGACTCGACGTACGAGGAGATCGTCTACAACCGCCTCGACGGAGAGAGGTTCCGGGATCGGCTGGGGCGGTGGTCGCACCTTCGGTTCGACGCCGTGAGGCGTGTAACAGGCTCGACGGATGCCGAAGGCCGAACGCTGACCTTGGATTGGTGTAACTGCGGCGTTCTCGAAGGATTGATCGACGCGAACGGGAGCCGCACGAGCTGGGAATACGACCTTCAAGGGCGGGTGACGAAGGAGATCCGGGCGAACGCCTCGGAGTACGACTACACGTACCAGGACACGCTGAGCCGTCTCGAGACGGTGACCGACCCGAGGAGCATCGTGACCACGTTCGAGTACTTCGCGGACGGGCGGCTGAAGAAGAAGTCGTTCTCGGATACGACTCCGGACATCGACCTCACCTATGACTACCTAGGGCGCTTGTCGACGGCGGCGAACGGGACGGACACGCTTTCCTGGACGTACGACGGGAGGGGACGGGTTTTATCGGAGGAGAGCACGAAGAACAGCTCTACGGTTTCGTACACCTACGACCAGGTGGGAAATCGCAGGACGACGAGCCTGAACGGGACCCCGTTCAATACCTACGACTACGACCCCGCGTTGAGGCTCGAGGCGATCACCCGGGGAGCGAACGTGTTCTCCTTCGACTACGATGCCGCGTCCCGGCGGACGAGCATGATTTATCCGAACGGGATCACGACGACGTATGCCTATGACACGGAGTCGCGCCTTGAGCGGCTGACGGCGAAACTCGGGACGAGCGTCGTGACGGATTTTCAGTATACGTACAACGCGGTGGGAAATCGGACGGAGAAGGAAACACCCGACCTAACGGAGACCTACGAGTACGACAGGGCAGACCAACTGGTGGAGGTGTTGCGTACGGGAACAGGGGCGAACCGGTGGGCCTACGCGTACGACCCGGCGGGAAACCGCACGACGGAGCAAATTGGGAATGCTCCTATGCAGGCGAACTTCGACAACATGAATCGGCTCCTTTCGACGAGCGCCGGAGGAGCGCTGGCGTTCAAGGGGACGTTGAACGAGCCGGGGACGGTGACGGTTCAGGGGGAAGCGGCGCCCGTGGATTCCTCGAACAAGTTCGAGGGAGTGGTGAGCTCGACCTCGGGGACGAACACGGTCACGGTGGTCGCCACCGACCCGAACAACAACACAAGGACCAACACGTACGAGGTAGAGGTCTCAGGCGACGGAGTCACCTACGACTATGACGCTGCGGGGAACCTCATCGAGAAGGATGACGGGACGGACGCGTGGACCTATGAGTGGAATGCGGAGAACAAACTCAAGAAGGTCCTCAAGAACACGGAGACGATTGCCACCTTCGCGTACGATTCATCCGGTAGGAGGGTCGAGAAGGTCGTGGGGGCGAACACGACCACGTTCACCTATGACGGCGAGGACATCCTTCGGGAGGCCACGGGAGCGACGAGCACGTTCTACGTGCACGGTCCCGGGATCGATGAGCCTCTCGCGAAGGAAGTCTCCGGCTCAGCAACCTACTACCATGCCGATGGGCTGGGCTCGGTACTGAAGATGACCGATGCACCGGGAGACGTTGTGCAGGAGTACCGATACGACGCGTACGGCAGAATCGAGGCGGGCTCAACCCAAGGGGGATATTCTTTCACGGGCAGGGAATGGGATCCCGAAGCTAAGCTCTATTACTTCCGAGCGAGGTACTATGACCCCGTCTCTGCGAAATTCATTAGTGAAGATCCGATCCGATTCGAAGGCGACATTAACCTATACAGACCCGTCGCTAACAACCCTGCTAATGCAATCGACCCGAGCGGAACTGACTGGGTATCTGCGATCGGGAATTTTGCTGTGGGTGTTGCCATCGGTGCAGCGGTGACTGTGGCTGTTAGTGCAGCAATAGCATCGGGGACGATTCTTGGAGCGGCGTTTGCTGTTGGAGTCGTTGGGTACGGCGCCTATCAGGCAACGGTGGCACTTCAGGAGGTAGTGTTAGGCATCGACCCCTATACGGGAAGGTGCATTAGCACCGAAGATAGGATCGATATTGCGGCTGGTATGGCTGGTGCCATAGTGGGCGGTGGCTTGGCATTCCGTGGAGCGGAGGTTCCCCTGGGACCTCGGACCAGGATCGCGCCTTTCGGAAATCGTTCGGGGCACCCGACAGGCGAACTGCCGCATTATCATCGAGCGGTCCCGCATCCGACGACGCCGGGAGAGTCGGTGCCGGGCCAGGGTATCGGTCGCCACCGTCCGTGGGACACAAAGAGCACGGACACAAACTTCTGGGACAGGTTCTAGGTAGGTAGTCCAATGCAGCCACCGATCATCGCAGATAACAGAGGCGACGTCATGGTTTTTGACTCGGTGGAGAAAGCCGAGAAATACTTAGAGCCGATCGATGTCCGTAACAATGAGTACGTCATCTACGACCGTGACGGTCGGCTCATTCGGGGTGTGGTCGTCAAGCATCTTTTGGCCGAGCGCGTGAAACTTCAAGCAGCGTCTGAACCAGGAGCTGCGAGTAGCGAGCTGCGGCGCCTGCTGATCCGTTTTCTGAAGGACGTCGAGCATCACCAAGACAGAGCCCTAGAGAAATGCTCTCTCGATGAGCTTCTTGAGATGGCACTCCGATTCAAAACCGAATGATCGGTTTGGCCGCTGCGGTTGCCTCAGCGCCACCCAGAGCTCTGGTGTCAGGCGGAAGTGCACGCTCTACCAAGATCGGGGGATGTCCCAGCGTTTGTTGAAAATTAGGTAGTAGCGGCTCCTTGGCCGGCCTGAGAATGGGTCGACTAAGAACCAGTCTCCAAAACGGGGACAAGGAGCCGCTGATGAGTAGGAAATCAGAGAAGCAGGTCAGGAAGCAAGCCGTAGGAGGTTCGGAACCTGGGATCGTGGGTCGGGTGAGGCAGATCCTGTTGCCGATGGTCGCGGGGATCGCGGCGACGAAGACAGAGTTGACGAGCTGGGTTCACGAACGAGGGATGGAGGCGCTGGCGGAGGTTCTGCGATGGGACGCTGAGGAGCTTGCGGGGAGGAAGGGCAAGCATCGAGCGGACCGAACGCATTACCACTGGGGCCGAACGACGGGCGAACTTGTGTTCGGAGGACGGCGAGTGCAGGTGGAGCGCCCCCGGGTACGCGCGACCGCCGGAGTTGAAACTGCACTTGCGAGCTTCGAAGCGTTTCGCCGCGAGGATCCACTTCCGGAGAGGGTGTTGAATCAGATTCTGCTCGGCGTATCGACCCGAGGGTATGAATCGAGCCTCGAGCGGCCGCTTGAGCGGGTGAGCTCTCGAGGAACGAGCAAGTCCGCGGCGAGCCGTCATCTGGTTTCCGAGACTCGGAAGAAACTCTCGTCGTTCCTGAACTCGCAGCTCGAGGAGATCGAGCTGCTCGGGCTGATGGTGGACGACATCGAAATCGCCGGACACACGGTGGTAGTAAGTCTTGGAATCACGGGAGATGGAACGAAAGTACCCCTCGGGCTGTGGTTGGGCTCGACGGAGAACGCGGCGCTGTGCACCTCGATGCTCCAGGACCTGCTCGGGCGGGGACTTCGCATCGAGGGTCGCGTGCTCTGCATCATCGACGGAGGAAAAGGCATCCGCAAGGCCCTCGAGGACGTTCTCGGAGACCTCGTGGTGATCCAGAGATGCCAACTCCACAAGATCCGAAACCTCCAGTCCCACCTTCCGAAGAGTCGCCACGCCTACGTGCTCGGAACGATGCGTGAAGCCTACCGCTCGGGCAAGGTGGGCCTGGCCCGAACCCGTCTGCAGGCACTCGTTGGCTGGCTGGAACGAAGCGGCTACGACGAGGCTGCCGGAAGTCTTCGGGAAGGACTCGAAGAGACTCTCGCCGTACTAAAGCTCGAACTCCCGGATTCCCTCCGACGTTCGCTCGCCACCACCAATGCCGTCGAGAATCTTATGGGAAGCATCCGCCGCGTCTCTCGCAACGTGAGACGTTGGAAGAATCCGGAGATGATTCGCCGGTGGACCGCTCTCGGAATCGTCACCGCCCAGAAGCGATTCCGTCGGATCAAAGGCTACCGCGAGATGAGCGCTCTACGTCGTGTTCTTCGAAGCATTCCGACTTGCGTTGACACGGCAACCGTTGTCGCGTAGATGATCAACCACGAGCCGCTGCCGCCGACGATTTTCAACAGCGTGCGGGACATCACCCGAATCGAGGCAGGCTCGTCGCAAGGCGGGTATTCCTTCACAGGCAGGGAATGGGATACGGATACTCAGCTCTACTACTACAGAGCAAGGTACTACTACCCCGTGTCCGCCCGGTTCATCTCTGAGGACCCGAGCGGCTTCGCTGCGGGTTCGAACTTCTACGCGTACGTCGGCAATATACCTGTCAACTTAATCGACCCGAGCGGTGTCCGGCGTGCCATTTAATGTCCAGTTGAAGTCGGTCGAAACCACTTAGCACCTGTCCCTCCTTTTCCGAGACATGGGAGAGGAAGAAAGGAGGACAGGATGCGATCCAAGGACAAGACAGGAAGCGGCGGAAAGGCGCACACGTCGAAGCGTGTGTGGCCAGCGGAGGTGCGCCTGCAGATGGCGCAGGCGACGAAGACGACCCGCGGAGTTTCGTCGGATTTATCAAGGACGCGCCCGAAGGCGTCCCTATCGCTCGGGATCACGACAAGTACATCAACAGGAGAGGATCTTCATCGAAACCGGCATACCAGGAAAACCTGCAGTCGCGGGTTTCAAGGATGTCGGCCGGAAAAGCATGCCTCGATCCGTCTGGTGCGCCGGTCTACTTCGGCTTCGGAACGAAGGCCGGACGGTACGTAGCCAGCAACCTCTCGAATCGCAGGAGAGAGTGGTGCGTGACACCCTGGTTTCTTGCGTTTCCGCGCAGTGGCGCGGAGGTTCGTGCTATAAATTCCGCCGTCATGAGAACGACGTTCACGGTCAGGAACCGAAACTACGAAGTGGTCCTCGAAAAGCGTGAGCCGGGCGAGGGAGAGAAGAACCACCCGTACACCGCCACCGTGTCGGGTGAGAACGGAAGCCCGGTCCGGGGCACCCTTCAATTCACTCCGGGAGCTCTCGAGGCGGCGCCGAAGATTGCGGCGGCGAAAGGCTCCTCGGTCGACGACCTCCTGGCTTCAGCCGGTGCGCGCGCGCTCGCCGCCGAGATCCTGATACGGAATCTGAAGCCGGACTTCTCCTTCATCGTCGACCACCGCTGGTTGAGCCAATAGAAAAGCGGCCTCCCCCGCGCAGGAGAGAGGCCGCTTCGAGAACGTCGGGCTACTGGGCCGCCTGTGGCAGCGACGGGGCCTGGAGCGGGCAGGGGCACTCGAGAGCCTTCAGGAACTCGATCAAATCGGCCTTCTCTTCCTCGGTGAGATTCGTGGGCTTCAGGTTCACGCGGTCGATGTTGGGGTTGTCGATCCCCCCCGAGACGATGAGGTCCACGGCCTCTTTCAAAGTCGCTACGCTCCCGTCATGGAAATACGGGGCGCTCTTCGTGATGTCGCGGAGGCTCGGAGTCTTGAACGCTCCCTTGTCGGCGTCGGCATTGGTCACCCGATGGCGGCCGAGGTCGGGCTCCGGCTTGTCGAGGCCGATGCCGACGTTGTGATACTTCATGTCGGTGAAGAGAGTGCCCGAATGGCAGTTGCCGCAGCCGGCCTTGGCCACGAACAGCTCCGCGCCCCGTTTCGCGGCGTCGCTCACGGCGCTCTGGTCTCCCGACTGCCAGCGATCGTAGGCGGTGTCGGAGCAGAAGAGGTACGTGCGCTCGTAGGAGGCGATTGCCTGGACCACGTTGTCGGGGGTCGCATCCGCCCCGAACACCTGCTGAAACTGCGAGCGGTAGCCCTCGATGGCGTTGATCTTCGCCGCCGCCTCGTCGGCCTTCGCCCCCATGTTGCCTCCGGTCCAGGCGGCGAGCGCCTGCTTTTCGAGCGACGGACTCCTTCCGTCCCAGTAGAGCTCGGTGTGATAGGCGATGTTCCAGAGGCTCGGGCTGCTGCGGGTGAGCTTCTTTCCGAGCGCTCCCTCGGCGACCGGCTTCCCGTCGGTGAGTCCGTTCTCGCACACGTGGCACGAGTAGCAGGAGCGACTGTCGTCGACGGAGAGGCGGCTGTCGTAGTAGAGCTGTCGTCCGAGCGCCACCTTCTCCGGGGTGATCGGGTTGTCCGCGGGCACCGGTACCACGCCGAAAGCCACGGGGGGAGTCGGTACGTCGGACGACGGGGGAGTGGACTCGGCCGCCGGCTTGGGGGCCTCCTCGGGCGGGGAAGCGCAGGCCCCGATGAGAGCGGTCGTGACTCCCGCGACGAATACGGTTCTGGAAAACCTCGATCGATTCATTGGATTGGGCCCTCCTGCCTTTATAAAGCGCAGATTCTAGGGGAAAGCACGCGCGAAGCCAAGCACTACCTGTGGTGAAAATCCTCGGTTCCCGGGATCGGTGGCATATAATTGAGGTAGAGTTGGAAAATAGAGGCTCGAGGTAGCCGCGATCCCGCACGATGCGCCCGGCCTAGCCCTCGCGGGATCGTTGCTAAAGGGGGCGTGTGCATCGCAGAGCTCACAACTTGGCGTACCGACGGGTCGCGTTGGCCGCATTGACCCTCGTCCTGGTCGCGCCTGCGGGGAGCCGCGTTCGAACGACGCTCGCGCCGCCGGCGAATGCGGTCCTTCTGAGAGCGGCGGCGAGCCCTCCTCAGTCACCGATCCTCTCCCTCCCCGACGCGTTCTCCCCCGGCCAGGAAGACGATCTCGACTTCACTCCGCAGCCCTCGGCGGGCCCGAGGCAGTTCTACTTCACTCGCGCCGCCTACACCGGCTACTACCGGTTTCGCGACTTTCGAAGCTGGAGCGTCGACTTCCCGAAAGCGGATCGGCAGTTCCTCATCGGACTCAGGCGCCTCACGAACCTCGACGCGTACGAGCTCGAGAATCCCGTCCGGCTCACCGACCCCGACCTCGGAAAGTATCCGTTCCTCTACAGCGTCGAGGTAGGCTACATGGCGTTGACCGAGGGCGAGGTCGAGGGGCTGAGGCGCTATCTTCAGGCGGGGGGATTCCTGGTGGTCGATGATTTCTGGGGCACGATGGAGTTCGAGAACTTCCAGGCCCAGTTCGCCCGCGTCCTCCCGGGCTATCCCATCGTCGACATTCCCCTCACCCACCCCCTATTCAACTGCTTCTACGACGTCAAGGAGATCATCCAGGTGCCGAACGTGGGGCAGGGCATGCAGGGCGGCCCCACGTGGGAGCAGGACGGCTACTACCCGCACGTAAAGGGCATCTTCGACGAACAAGGCCGCCTGATGGTGGTGGTCAACTGGAACACCGATCTGGGTGACGCCTGGGAGTGGGCGGAGAACCCGTACTACCCGCTCCGGTTCTCGACCTACGCCTACCAGATGGGAGTGAATTTCATCATCTACGCGATGAGCCACTGATGGTCGAGAGTCTCTTCGAGTTCCTGTTCAAGTACCGCCCGCTGCTCTACGAGCGGGGAGAGCTCAGCCTCGGCGTGTCCTGGCCTTACCTCCTCGCCGGCGTCGCGGTCGTCGCCATCGCGGTTCCGACGATCCTTCGCTACCGGGCGATCCAGGGAAAGGCCTCGACGCGGGACCGTCTGGTGCTGACCTCGCTTCGCGTGGCCATCCTCCTGCTGGTGATCTTCTGTCTCTTCCGGCCGTCGCTGGTTCTGTCGACCGTGGTGCCGCAGCGAAGCTTCGTCGGGATCCTTCTCGACGACTCGCGGAGCATGCAGATCGCGGACGTCGATGGACAGCCGCGGGGGGCCTTCATCCAGGAGACCTTCGGACCCGAAGGCAGCGCGCTCGCCCAGGCCCTGTCCGACAAGTTCATGCTGCGGTTCTTCCGCTTCTCCGACTCCGCGGATCGGCTCGCCGACCCGGGAAGCCTGGGCTTCCGGGGCACCAGCACCCACATCGGGCGGGCGCTCGAACGAAGCCTCGGGGAGCTGTCGAACGTCCCTCTCGCGGGCATCGTGCTTTTGACCGACGGTGCCGACAACTCGATGGACGCCATCAGCGACACGCTTCTGGACCTTCAGGCGCGCAAGGTTCCCGTCCATACGGTGGGCCTCGGGCGGGAGCGCTTCACCAGGGACATCGAGGTCTCCCGCGTCGAGGCGCCGCGGACGGTGCTCGAGGGGTCCTCGCTCGTGGTGGACGTCACTCTCTCCCAGCGAGGGTTCGACGGCGAGACGGTGCGCCTCGACGTCGAGGACGACGGCCGGATCGTGAACTCCAGGGACGTGACGCTCACCGGGGAGGCCGAGGCGGCGACGGTGCGCGTGCACTTCACGGTTTCCGAGCCCGGCGCCCGGGTGTTCCGGTTCAAGGTCGCGGTCGCCGAGGGCGAGATGGTCACGCAGAACAACGCGCGCGAGCAGCTGATCGAGGTCGAGGATCGCCGGGAGAAGATCCTGTACTTCGAGGGAGAGCCGCGCTTCGAGCTCAAGTTCATCCGCCGCGCCGTCACCGAGGACAAGAACCTCCAGCTCGTCTGCCTCCAGCGGACGGCCGAAGGGAAGTTCCTGAGGCTGGACGTGGACGACGCCGACGAGCTCGCGAGCGGGTTCCCCAAGACGCGCGAGGAGCTCTTCCGCTATCGGGCGATCGTCCTCGGGAGCATCGAGGCCAGCCACTTCACCCACGATCAGCTGCGCATGATCGCCGATTTCGTGAGCCAGCGCGGCGGCGGTCTCCTCGCTCTCGGCGGGAGGCTCTCGTTCTCCGAGGGCGGGTACGCCGGAACCCCCGTCGACGAAGTCCTTCCCGTGGTGCTCGAGCCCGTGGAGATCTCGCCCGAGACGGAAGAGGTCTCCGCCCCGGGATTCTTCGCCAACCTGGTGATAACGCCGACGCCCTTCGGGAGCACCCATCCCGTCACTCAGTTCGGCTCCGACCCGGAATCGAGCGCCGAGCGCTTCCGGACTCTTCCGCCGCTTTCGACGTTGAACGACGTCCGTTCGGTGAAGCCCGGGGCGACGACCCTTCTCGAGGGCTCGGGCGAAGGAATCTCGGACCAGCCGGTACTGGCGTTCCAGCGCTACGGCCGGGGAAAAGCGATCGCCCTCACGGTCAACGACTCCTGGCAGTGGCAGATGCACCACGACATGCCGCTCGAGGACCTCACCCACGAGCTCTTCTGGCGGAGACTCCTGAGATGGCTCGTGAGCTACGTGCCCGACCAGGTCGCCATCACCACGGACAAGAGTCGCTACGCGCCGGGGGAGAGCGTCGTCTTGACGGCCGAAGTCGACGACGACCGGTTCTTGAAGGTAAACAACGCCCGGGTTCAGGCGACCGTCCGGACGCCCTCGGGCGAGGCCATCGACGTTCCCATGGAGTGGACCGTCGACAAGGACGGCGAGTATCGGGCCGGCTTCCTCCCAGCGGAGAAGGGGATCTACGAGGTCGCGGTCGAGGCGGAGCGCGACGGCGCGGTCGTCGGTACGGCCAAGAGCTACATGGAGATCGAAGACCTCGACGACGAGTACTTTCAGGCGGAGATGAGGGCACCGCTCCTCGATCGAATCGCCAAGGAGACCGGCGGCGGTTTCTACCGGCCGGAAACCGTCTCGCGCCTTCCGGAGGACATGAGCTACACCGAAGGAGGCACGACGGTGCGGGAGCGCCGCGACCTCTGGGACATGCCGGCGATCTTCCTGTTGATGATTGGCCTGGTGAGCGCGGAGTGGAGCTACCGCAAATACCGGGGGCTGGCGTGAGACCCGGAACGGGAAAAAACGCAAAGACGCCAAGACGCAAAGGCGCAAAGGAAATCCAATCCGAGGGCGACAAGGGGACGGGTCCCGGAAGAATTCTCCTTTGCGTCTTGGCGCCTTTGCGCCTTTGCGTTTTCTTCTTTCTTTCCCTGACGTTGACGTTGGCGAGTCCGACCGTGGCGCAGGCGAAGGAGACCTATCTCGTCATCATCGCCGGCATCGGCGGCGACGACGCGCATCGAGAGCGGTTTCATCAGTGGTCCATGGCGATGCGCGACGCCGCGATCGCCCGCCACGGACTCGCCCCCGATCGGGTGTTCTACCTCGGGGAGAGCAAGGAGATGGCTCCGGAGGCGATCCACGCCACCTCCACCAAGGAGAACATCGCGTCTCTCCTTTCGAAGCTCTCGACCTCGGTCGCCCCCGGGGATCAGATCTATCTCCTGCTCATCGGCCACGGGAGCTACGACAACGAGGACGGGCGGTTCAACCTGCCGGGGCGCGATCTGAGCGCCTCGGATTTCGACGCGCTCCTCGCGCCGTTCCACGAGCAGCAGATCGTGTTCGTGAACACCGCGAGCGCGAGCGGGGCGTTTCTCGAGGCGCTCGCGAAGCCGAACCGGATCGTCGTGACCGCGACCAAGTCCGGCTTCGAGCGGAATGAAGCTCAGTTCGGGCAGTATTTCGTGGAGGCCTATTCCGGAGACGCCGGAGATACCGACAAGAACGGCAGGGTCTCCGTCCTGGAAGCGTTCGAGTACGCGCGGCTCCGGGTCGCGGGCTTCTACGAGGAAGAGAACCTGCTCCGGACCGAGCACGCCCAGTTCGACGACGACGGGGACGGCACCGCGGTCACGGAGCCTTCCAAGAAGGAGGGCGTCCGGGCCGGGTCGTCGTTCCTGATGGGCGCCGCGGCCGTGGCCGACGGACTCTCGCCCGCGGACCTCGCGTCCGATCCGGAGCTCGCGCGGCTCGTCGAGAGCCGGCAGGAGCTCGAGGGCAGGGTCGAGGCGTTGAAGCTCCAGAAGGACTCGATGCCGGAGGAGACTTATCTCCAGGAGCTCGAACGGCTCCTTCTGGAGCTCGCGTCGGTTGCGCAGCGTATCCAGGAGCGGTCGAAGCCGTGAGCTCTCGCGCGGTCCTCACGGTTCTCGGCCTCGCGGCCCTCGGCTACCTCGCCTCCGTTCGCGGCCCGGTCGCCGCTTCGCCCGATGAGGCCCAAGCCGCTCTCCGGCAGGGCCGCTACGCCGAGGCCATCGAGGGGTTCGAGAAAGAGTCGGCCGCGAATCCCACCGCCAGTCTCTACGGAGGCTGGGTTTCGGCCTTGAGGCTCACCGGCGCCTACGACGAGGCGCTCTCGGTCATCCAGGCGTTCGAGAGCCGGGAAGGAGCGTCCGTCGCGCTTGCGAACGTTCGGGGCGAGATCCTGTACGAGACGGGGCACGTCCCGGAGGCGCGGGAGGCTTTCGAGAAGGCCGTTGCCGGAAAAGCTCCCGACGCTCTCACTGCCGAGCTGAACCTCGCCGTTCTGCTATACGAGGAGGGGGCGGTCGACGAGGCGATCGCTCGATTCGACCGGTTCATCGACGTCTACAACGGGAGGTCGAAACTCTCGTCGGACGATCTGGTCGCGGTCGCGATCGCGTGCAGGTATCTCGGAGTCACCGACCATCAGCTCTTCCGCGACGCCCTTCGCGCTCTCGACGAGGCGAAAGCGAAGGATCCGTCGAGCCTCACGCCTTCGATCCGCGCAGGCGAGCTGTTTCTCGAGAAGTACAACAGCCCCGACGCCAACAAGAGCTTTCAAGAGGTCCTGGCGGTCAATCCCAATCACCCCGACGCGCTCCTCGGCCTCGCGCAGGTGATGGATTTCGACGGCTCTCCCGAAGCCAGGGTGCTCACCGAGAAAGCGCTTTCGGTGAATCCCCGCCACGTCGCCGCCCGCGCGTTTCTCGCGGAGCAGCTCCTCGGCCTCGAGGACTACGAGGGCGCCCGCAGGGAAGTCGAGGCCGCTCTGGAGGTGAATCCCGTCTCTCCCGACGCCCTTCCCATCCTCGCGGCGGCGGAGCTTCTCGGCGGAAACCAGGACGCCTTTCGCGCGGTCGAGGCGCGCGCGCTCGCGCGCAATCCGAAAGACGCGTCCTTCTACAACAAGCTCTCGGAAATCGCCGTCAACAACCGCCTCTATCGAGAGGCGAGGGACTTCGCGGCGAAAGCCGTCGAGCTCGACCCCCGCTCGTTCGAGGGCCATGGTCTTCTCGGCCTGAACCAGCTGCGCCTGGGCGAAATCGAGGAAGGACGAAAGAGCCTCGAGCGCTCGTTCGAGGGCGACCCTTACAACGTCTGGATCAAGAACACACTCGATTTGATGGACACCTATCCCGACTACGTCACCACCAGGACCCCGAAGTTCGAGATCGTGATCGAGGGGAAGGAGTCCGATCTTCTCTCCATCTACTTCGCGCGGATGGCGGAGGAAGCTTACGAGTCGCTCGCCGAGAGGTACGAGTTCCGTCCGGAGACTCCGATCCGGATCGAGGTCTATCCGTCCCACGGAGACTTCTCCGTCAGGACCCTCGGCCTTCCCGGGCTCGGGGCGCTCGGGGTCTGTTTCGGTTCGGTCGTCGCCGTCGACTCCCCGTCGGCGCGCCCCAAGGGGCAGTTCAACTGGGCCTCGACGCTGTGGCACGAGTTGGGGCACGCGGTCACTCTCGGAGCGACCAATCACAAGGTGCCGCGATGGTTCTCGGAAGGCCTTTCGGTCCTCGAGGAGCGCCGTGCGCGCCCGGGCTGGGGCGACGACGTGAGCCTGGCGTTTCTCGCCGCCTACAAGCGGGGGAAGCTTCTTTCGATCGGGGAGCTCAACAACGGGTTCATGCGCCCGACCTATCCCCAGCAGATCGGGATCTCCTACTACCAGGCGTCTCTGGTCTCCGAGCTCATCGAGCGTGATTTCGGATTCGTCCGCCATCCGCGACATGCTGGCTTCCTACCGGCGCGGTCTTCCGACTGTCGAGGTTTTCCGGCAAGTATTGAAGATGGAGCTCTCCGAGTTCGACGCGGCCTTCGAGAGTTATCTCAAGGAGCGGTTCGAGGCTCAGGCCAACTCGCTGCGGCTGCCTCCGGAGGAGGCCCCTGAAGGAATGTCCGGGATGCCTGCCCCTCCCGTCACTCCCGAGGAGCTCCGCGCCCGCGCGGAGCAGGACGAGTTCGATTTCATCGCCCAGCTCGAGACCGGGCGGCAGGCGCTCGAGGCGGGAGAGACCGAGCGCGCGGAGAAGCACCTCGAGCGGGCGAAGGCTCTCTTCCCCGAGTACGCGGAGGAGGGAAGCCCCTACCCGCTGCTCGCCCGGATTCATGAAGAGCGGGGCGAGGACGAGAAGGCCGCGCGCGAGCTCCAGAGATTCGTGGACCTCAACGAGTACCACTACGACGCGCACCTGAAGCTCTACGAGATCTACCAGAAGCTCGGGAAGACCCGCGAGGCGGCGTCGATTCTCGAGCGGGCCATCGCCATTTATCCTTTCGACGCCGACGCTCATCGCCACCTCGCCTCTCTCTACCAGGAGCTGGGGCAGAGGAAAGACGTCGTCGTCGAAAGAAGAGCGCTCCTCGCGCTCACCACCGACCGCGTCCAGGGCCTCTACGATCTGGCGCTCGCGTACTACGATGCCGGGCGACGCGGGAAGCGCGAAGCGGGAGCTCCTTCGCGCGCTGGAGCTGGCGCCGGGCTTCAAGGAAGGGCTGGCTCTGTTGATGAAGCTTTCCGCGGGGAGCGGGGGATGACTCGCTTCCCCGCGGTGCTCCTGCTCCTGATCGCGGCGGCGCTCCCGCTCGCCGCGAGCCGCTCGCAGGGGTTCGACGTTCCTTACGAGAACTTCCCGTACAACGGCCTGTTCACGTTCGTGCGGATCAAGTTCGAGCCTACGCGATGGGGACGGGGTCCGTACCAGTGGGGGCTCGATCTCAAATGGAATCACGACTATCCCCAGGGCGAGCGGAACCTGATGAACATCCTCAAGCATCACACCAACATCGAGCCCAACATGGGAAAGGGGAACATCTTCGCCCTCGACGACCCCGAGCTCTTCAAGTATCCCTGGGCCTACCTCTGCGAGGTCGGATTCTGGTATCCCACGGACGAAGAGGCGGAGAGCCTGCGCACCTACCTCTTCAAGGGCGGCTTCCTGGTGGTCGACGACTTCATCATGGAGTGGCAGTGGGAGAATTTCCGAGAGCAGATGGCGCGGGTGCTCCCGGGATACGATCTCGTACAGCTCGACGTCACCCATCCCATCTTCGACTCGTTCTTCTACATCGAGACTCTCGACTTCACCCACCCCACGTTCCCCGAGGCCAAGCCCGTGTACTACGGCGTTTTCGAGGACAACGATCCGAAAAAGCGCCTGATGGTCATCGCCAACTACAACCACGACATCGGCGAGTACTGGGAGTGGTCGGGAACCGGCTGGGTCCCGATCGACATCACGAACGAGGCCTTCAAGCTCGGAGTGAATTACGTCATCTACGGAATGACTCACTGAATCTCACTGAGGAAAGGAAACGCCCTTGGCTGAAGAAAGAAGCATCGCTCTCGAGTCGGAAGACGACATCGCGCTCGCCGATCGGATGAAGGGAGCCTACGGGACCATCACCAAGGAGCTGCGGAAGCTCATCGTCGGCCAGGAGGAGGCCCTGGAACAGGTGCTGCTCTCGCTCTTCGTCGGAGGCAACAGCATCATCACCGGCGTTCCCGGTCTCGCCAAGACGTTGATCGTGCACTGCGTCGCCCAGGTGCTCGACCTGAAGTTCGCCCGGATCCAGTTCACGCCCGACCTCATGCCCTCCGACATCACCGGAACCGATCTGGTCCAGGAGGATCCGCAGACGGGAAGACGCGAGCTGGTGTTCATGCCCGGGCCGATCTTCAACAACATCGTCCTCGCGGACGAGATCAACCGTACTCCTCCGAAGACCCAGTCGGCGCTCCTCGAAGCCATGCAGGAGCACCGGGTCACCATCCAGGGGCGCACCTACACCCTGGAAGAGCCGTTCTTCGTGTTCGCCACCCAGAACCCCATCGAGCTCGAGGGAACGTACCCCCTGCCGGAGGCACAGCTCGACCGCTTCATGTTCAACATCATCATCGACTATCTCCCCGAGGAGGACGAGATCGCGGTGGTGCGCAACACCACGTCGGTTCAGGACTACCACTTCGAGAACGTGGTCACGGGCGAGGACATCATCAAGTTCCAGACGCTGGTGCGGCAAAGTGCCGGTGTCGGACGCGATCATGCGCTACGCGGTGAGCCTCGCGCGCACCGTCGCGGCCGGGCGCCGACGGCGCCCCCGATTTCGTGAACAAGTGGGTGGAGTACGGCGCCAGCGTGCGCGCGGCGCAGTACATCGTGCTCGGCGCCAAGGCGCGGGCCCTCATGCAGGGTCGGTACCACGTGGGCTTCGAGGACGTCCAGGCGCTCGCCCGGCCCGTCTTCCGCCACCGCATCCTCACCAACTTCCACGCGCAGTCGGAAAGAGTGTCTTCCGAGCGCATCGTGGCCCAGCTCCTCGAGAGCGTTTCGACTCCGAAGTCGAGGATGTAGGGAGGAGACCACCGTGGCCCGACGCTCCGATCGAGCGGACTCCGCGAGCGGCGGCGAAGGCCTGTTCCGCTTCGTCGACCCGCACGTTCTCGCGCGGATCTCGAACTTGAGCCTCCTCGCCCGCTCGGTGGTCGAGGGCTTCATCAGCGGCCTTCATCGCTCGACCTACCTCGGAAGATCCGTAGACTTCGCCGAGCACCGGGCCTACATGCCGGGAGACGACATCCGCCGCATCGACTGGAGGCTCTTCGCCCGCACCGACCGCTTCTACGTGAAGGAGTTCGAAGCCGACACCAACACCAGCTTCACCCTCCTGCTCGACGTCTCCCGCTCGATGAGCTTCGGAAGCGAGGGGCTCACCAAGCTCGACTACGCCCGGTTCCTCGCCGCCTCGCTCGCCGTGTTCTCCCAGAAGCAGCGCGATCGCATCGGCATCGTCACCTTCGACGAGGACATCGTGGATTTCGTCCCCCCCTCGGCGAAGCACCTGGAGATCGTGCTGCATACCATCGATCGAGCGTCTGACGTGCGAGCCCAGAAGCCGAGCGACTATCGGAGGCCGCTCCTCAAGGTCGCCGGAAGCGATTCACCGTCGCGGCATCGTTGTCCTGATCTCCGATCTCTACGACGAGCCCGAGTCGATCCTCGATGCCGTCAAGGGACTGCGCTACAAGGGGAACGATCTCATCGTGTTCCACGTGCTCGATCCCGCCGAGCTCCGCTTTCCCTACGTGGAGGCGGCGAGCTATCAGGACCTGGAGACGGGAGAGGCCTTCCCCGTCATTCCCGAATACCTGCGGGAGGAGTACCGGAACCTGGTGCAGGAGCACGTTCGTAAGCTCACCCGCTCGCTCGGCGACAACCAGATCGACTACACGCTCCTCGACACCTCGACGCCCCTGGACTACGCCCTCTTTCACTACCTCGCGAGCCGCGAGCGCCTGACGAGGACCCGATGAGCCTGCTGGCGCCGGCGTTTCTCCTGGGTGCTTTCGCCCTCGCCGTTCCGATCATCATCCACCTGACGCACCGGGAAAAGAAGGACGTCGTTGCCTTCCCCTCGCTGATGTTCCTTCGCAAGATCCCCTATCGGTCGGTGAGGAGGCAGAAGCTCCGCCACCTGTTCCTCTTCGCGCTGCGGTGCCTGGCGCTCCTTCTCATCGCCCTCGCCTTCGCCCGGCCGTTCTTCGAGTCCTCGCGCGCCGCCGCCGCCTCGACCCTGGGGCCGCGCGCGGTCGTGTTCCTCATCGACAACTCCTACAGCATGGGCTACGAAGATCGGCTCTCGCGGGCCAAGGCGGAGGTCGAAGGCCGAATCCAGTCCCTGGCGGGCGAGGATCCGGGGTCGGTCGTGGTGTTCTCGGATCGAGCGGAGGTCTTGAATCAGCCGACGTCGGACAAAGCGGCGCTCGGAGCCGACGTCGCCGGCATCCAGTTGTCGGCACGGGCCACCGGCTTCGGCCCCGGCCTCAAGCTCGCGAAGAGGATTCTTGACGAGTCCCAGCTCGCGCGGAAAGAGGTGGTGCTGGTGAGCGACTTCCAACGGCTGGGCTTCGAGGACGAAGACGACGACGTCTGGCTCCCCGCGGGGACGGTGCTCACTCCCGTCGACCTCAGCTCGGCGGAGACCGAGAACCTTTCTCTCACCAACGTGAGCCTCGAGCGCGACGAAGCCTCGGGTCGGGAGAGGCTCACCGCCTCCGCGCGGGTGACTCGAAAGGCTCCCGCCGACGGCGCGCCGCTCGCGAGCCGGATCTCGCTCGAGATCGACGGCCGCTCGCTCCAGACGAAGCCGCTCGAGCTCGCGCCCAACACCTCGGCCACCATCGGCTTCGATCCCGTGGCCGTGCCCGCGGGAGAGGCCCGGGGGACCATCCGGATCGAGGCAGATGCCCTGTTGCCGGACAACGCTTATCACTTCGTGCTCTCCCCCGGGCAGGCGCTCTCGGTATTGAACCTCGAGGAAGGCGAGCGGCGGTCGCGGAGGAGCTTCTATCTCGAGCGGGCGCTCGCGATCGGAGACCGGCCGTCGTTCCGAATCGGGTCCAAGGCGCTCTCGCAGCTCCGGGCCGCCGATCTCGCCGGGACCGACGTCGTGATCCTGAACGACGTGCCATCGCTTCCCGCGGACCCCGCGGGGCTGCTCTCCGAGTTCGTCGAGAAGGGCGGAGGTCTGCATCGTGGTTCTCGGCGAGGCGAGCTCCAAGAACGCCTTCGCCGAGGGGGCGTCGCAGCTCTTTCCCGCGGCGCTCGGAGGGGTCGTCGACCGCGCCCGGGATTGGGGCGGGACGCTCTCGTACCTCGACTACGGGAGCCCGGTGTTCGAGGTCTTCAATGCGCCTCACAGCGGAGACTTCTCGGGGGCCAAGTTCTTCCGATACCGCG
Organism: uncultured Acidobacteriota bacterium; assembly: GCA_963716925.1. Lineage (GTDB taxonomy): Bacteria > Acidobacteriota > Vicinamibacteria > Marinacidobacterales > SMYC01 > DAISKN01. The sequence continues at coordinate 141,374 of CAVQUX010000011.1, forward strand.
CCTTCGATTCCGCCGTGAGCGAAGGAGTCCTGGCGCGCTACGACGACGGAGTTCCGGCGCTGGTCGAGCGAAGGATCGGCTCCGGCCGGGTCCTGGTCTGGACCTCGACCCTGGACACGTTCTGGAACGATCTCGCGCGCCAGCCGGTCTTTCTGCCCTTCATGCACCAGCTGGTGAAGCACGCCGCCTCCTACGCCGAGGCGAGCTCGTGGCACACCGTGGGCGAGGTCCTGGACGTCGATCGCTACCTCGCGATGGTGCTCGAGGGCGACTCCGAGGACGACCCGTCGGGACGCGCGTTCGACCTGGTGGTCACCGCTCCCTCGTCGCGAAAGATCATTCTGCCGCGGAGCGAAGAGCGGGCCCTTCTTCCCCTGGAGGAACAGGGCTTCTACGACATCCGTCGCGCGGGAACGGGGGCCGGCGCGTCGTCCGCGAGCGTCGCGGTCAATCTCGACACCGCGGAGTCGGACCTCTCCCGGCTCGATCCCGAGGAGCTCGTGGCGTCGGTGACCTTTCGGGAGACCGACGCTCCCGGCTCGGTCGGATCGGATGCGGGTGAAAGCCGCGAGGCGCAGGAGGGCCGTCAAGGCTACTGGTGGTTCCTCCTCGCGGGCGCGCTCCTCCTCCTCGCGAGCGAGACTCTGCTGTCGAACCGTCTTTCGATGGCGGCCCGCTGAAGGGCTATACTGAGCTATACTGGTAGAAACGACCCCGGTGGAGTAGAAGCCATGCAAAGCATCCTGGGAACCGAGGGCTACCCGCAGCTGATTCGCGTCGTCCGGTACGTCCGCAGCCGGTGGCGTCTCAGGAACGTGCTCAAAGGGGTCGCGTTTCTGATCCTGTTCGGCCTGGTGGCGTTCGCCGTCTCCGCCTACGGGATGGAGCACTTCCGCTACAGCGCCTGGTCGGTTCGTTTGTTCCGCGTCTTCACCTACATAGCGCTTCTCGGGCTCTTTCTGCGGTTCATCTACCGGCCTCTCTCCAAGAGGGTCACCGACGAGCAGGTGGCGCGCTACATGGAGGAGCACGATCCATCCCTGAAGGAAGCCATCTCGACCGCCGTCGAAGTGGGGCGGCCACTCGAGGGCGCCGGGGACGGCCGGCGATTTCTTTCCCCCGGTCTCGTCGACAAGCTGGTGAAGCAGACGGTCGAGCGCTGCGAGAGCATCGACTACGGGCATGCCATCGAGCAGGACGCGCTCAAGCGGAGCTCGGCGGTGCTGTTCGGTGTCGCCCTCGCGGGAATGATCGCGGTGCTCGTGAGCCCCGGCTTCCTGCGCTACGGCGCTTCGCTGCTGCTCAACCCGCTGCGGAGCGCCCAGGCGGCGAGCCCATACGCCATTCAGGTGCAGCCGGGGAACGTCGACGTCGCCCGCGGAGCCGATCAGCTCGTGACCGCCGAGCTCTCGGGGTTCGACAGCGATGCCACCGAGATCGCCCTGAAGCTCGACGGCGCGGAAGGCGGCGAGGGCGAGTGGAAGCGCTGGCCCATGACCTACGACGAAGGCGAGGGACGCTACGCGTTCATGATGTTCGACCTCGAATCCTCGGCCGAGTACTTCGTCGAGGCGAACGGAGTTCGCTCGGAACGCTTCCGCATCGCCGTCTCGGATCTGCCGTATGTGCGCCAGATCGACCTCGAGTACCAGTTCCCCGAGTACACCGGGCTCTCCCCTCAGAAGGTGGAGGACGGCGGCGACGTGGCCGCGCTCCGGGGCACGCGGGTGAAGGTCCTGGTCCATCCCACCGTCCAGGTGCCGGGGGGGTCGCTTTCGGTCGAGGGCAAGGAGCCCGTGGCCCTCGAGCCCGGCGACGACGGAACCTTGTCCGCCACCCTGAACGTCGATGCCGACGGCTTCTATCGCGTCGAGCTCCAGGGGTTCGATGGCAACTCGCGCCCCGCTTCGCCGGACTACGCGATCGAGGTCCTCTCCGATCAGCCGCCGTCGGTCGCGATCACCAAGCCCGGACGGGACGCGAAGGTGAGCCCCATCGAAGAAGTGTTCGCCGAGGTGAAGGCCGAGGACGACTATGGCCTCTCCAAGGTGGAGCTCGTTTACTCCGTCAACGGGTCGGAGGAGAAGGCCGTCCCGCTGTACAACTTGTACGGTGGTGGGCGGAAGAAGGAGATGATCGCGGGCCATACGTTCTTCCTGGAGGACTTCGGTCTCTCGCCCGGCGATTTCATCTCGTACTTCGCCCGCGCCACGGATGCCGGGGGCTCACGGATCGCGACCACCGACATCTACTTCATCGAGGCGCGGCCCTTCGATCGCCGCTACAGCCAGGCCGAGGGCGGGATGCCCGGGGGCGGGGGCGGGGGAGGAATGGAAGGAACGCTCTCCGTCCGCCAGCGTCAGATCGTGGCGGCGACGTTCAAGCTCATCCGCGACAAGGCCGAGTACGCCAAGAGAGACTGGGATGAGAACCTGACCACCGTTGCCCTCATGCAGGGGCGTCTCCGCGAGCAGGTGGAGAACCTGCTGAGGCGAATGACCAATCGCGGGATTACCGAGATGGACGGGGAGTTTGCGACCATCAGCGAGTCCCTCAAGAAGGCTCTCGACGAGATGGGTCCGGCGGAGGAGAAGCTGGCCGCCAAGGACCCGAACGACGCGCTCCCGCCCGAGCAGCGGGCCCTCCAGCACCTTCAGCGCGCGGACGCCATCTTCCGCGACGTACAAGTGTCGTTCCAGAGCGGGGGCGGCGGCGGCGGCCAGGCGGCGAGCGCCGAGGACCTCGCGGATCTCTTCGAACTCGAGCTCGACAAGCTGCGCAACCAGTACGAGACCGTGGAGCGTGGCGCGCAGCAGTCCACGGACAATGAAGTCGACGAGGCCCTGCAGCGCCTCCAGGAGCTGGCTCGGCGCCAGCAGCAGGAGAACGAGCGGCTGAAGCGCCAGGCGAATCGCCTTCAGAGCCCGGGAGGCGGAGGCGGCGGAAGCGGCCAGAAGGACCTCGCCGAGGAGACCGAAGAGCTCGCGCGTAAGCTCGAGCGGCTCGCGCGGGAGCAGTCCATCCCCAACCTGGAGGACACCGCCCGGAGACTGCAGCAGGCGGCCGATTCGATGAGGCAGGCGGGAGCCCGGGGAGAGTCGGGAGCGCTCGCGGAAGGACTCTCGGCGCTCGACAAGCTCAAGGACGCGCGGCGGCTCCTCGACAAGAACCGCTCGGTGCGGATCGATCGCGACATGGACGACGCCCGGGAGCAGATGGAGCGAATCCAGTCCCAGCAGGAGCGCGTCTCCTCCGAAGTGAGCCGTCTCTCCGAAGAGGGCGCCGAGGCCGGAGGGGCTTCGGGAGAGCGCATGCAGCGGATCTTCGAGCGCAAGGATGAGCTCGCGGAGGAGGTGGCGAACCTCGAGTCGCACCTCGACCGCATGGCGCGCGAAGGCCGGAGCGAGCAGAAGGAAGCCTCGCGGAAGATCCAGGAAGCCGCGAATTCCATCCGCGACAGCAAGCTCAAGGAGAAGATCCGGTACTCCAAGGGAGTGGTTCAAGGCCGCTCGCCCGAATACGCGCAGAACTTCGAGAACCTCATCGGAGAGGATGTCGAGAACCTGCGGCAGAAGCTCGAGGACGCGGCGGGATCGATCGGCAAAAGCGAAGAGACCAAGGTTACGGAAGCCATCGACCAGACCCGGGACCTGGTTCGAAACCTCGAGTCGCTGTCGGAGCGCATCCGCGAGCGGGGAGAGTCCGGTAAGGAAGGCAAAGAAGGCGAGCGGGAGAAGCGGCGCGGCTTGAAGCCCGGCTCCCGCGGTGCAGAGCGCGGCGAAGGGGAATCTCCCGAGGGCCAGAGCAAAGAGGGAGAGGCCTCCCAAAGCTCGCCCGGCTCCCCCGGTTCAGCCAGTTCAGCCAGTTCAGAAAGCTCGGAAAGCGGAAAAGGTTCCGAGGGACAGCGCGAGGGCTCCGAAGGCTCCGGGTCCCGCCAGGCGGGATCCCGGGCCGGGGGCTCCGACCCGACGGGCTCGCAGGACGCCGGAGGCGGCGACGCGTTCCTGGGGTCCGGTTCTCCCGACGGACCCAACTATCAGCCGGGCGCCTTCTCGACCGAGGAGATTCGGCAGCTCCGCCGTGAGTTCCGCGAGCGGGTGACCGACGCCGAGAACCTCAGGCGCGAGCTCGCCCGCCAGGACCTGGACGTGCCGGATCTCAGCGAGATCATCCGGCGCATGGAGGAGTTCGAGAAGAAGCAGATCTTCCTGAACCCGCTCGGCCTCGAGAAGCTCGAGGAGGACGTGCTCGCCGACCTGAAGCAGTTCGAGTACTGGCTGCGGCGCGAGCTCGAGGGCATCGGCGAAGAGCAGCTGTTCCTCGCGGGCTCGGACCAGGTGCCGGCGGACTACCGGCAGCTGGTCGAGGAGTACTTCCGCTCGCTTTCGCGCAGCAAGAACTGAGCGTTTCAGGCTGTTGGCAACTCGCGGCCCCGGTGGTATTCTCGTAGGATAAGTTTTTCCTTTACCGGGGGGTTGTATGAGAATCTTCCGAACCGCCTGTTTGCTGCTCGCTTGTCTTTCCCTTCCGCTCGTCTCCGCCGGACAGAGTCTCGGCAGCGCCGCCAAGAAAGAGCGCGAGCGGCGGGACAAGAACAAGAAAGAGGGCGTCGTCGCCCGTGAGTTCAGCGAGGAGGAGGTCTTCGGCGAAAAAGAGAAAGAAAGCGCCTCGGAAAGCGCGCCCGGCGAGCCGGCGGAGGAAGCCGAAACGAGCGACGCGCCGTCGAGCAGCGCCGGTGAGGCGGTGATTCCCGGAGTGGATCCCGGTCTCGAAGACGACGGCGAACGTTACGAAAGGGAGAGCCGGGAGCGACAGCGCAGCGAGGCGGAATGGCGCTCGAAGGCCTCGAGCGCCCGGGCGCGTATCGCCGACGCCCGCAAGGCGGTGCAGTTCTTCGAAGGGCTCGCCCTGCCCCCAAACGGTCGCTACGTGGACGTGAACGGCAACACCGTAATCGAATCCGTGGACCAACTCCAGCGGCTGACGCGGGAAGCGAAGGCAGAGCTCGCGGCCGCGGAGAGCGACTGGAAGCGGATGCAGGACGACGCCCGTCGCGCGGGCATCCCGCCCGGCTGGCTGCGCTAAATCGCGGCTGCGCTAAATCAAAGTTCCCGCGGGCAAGACCGCTCCCGCTTCGATCGAGGCCCTGTCCCCCGCCACGATGCCGAGCCGCGCGATCTCGGGGACCACCCGCTTTCCCTTGACGTCGATCTCGAGCTCGCTTCCCGCTCGGCTTTCGATGCGGGCCGCGGCTCCCACCGTGACCCCTTCTCCCAGCACAGAATCCAGGACTCGAGCGTTCGCGCCGACGACGACGTCCTTGAAGAGGATCGACCGCTCGATGGTGGCCCCTTTCGCTATCCGAGATCCGGAGCCGATGGCCGTCGGACCGGCGATCCGCACTCGATCCTCGATGCGAACGTTGGCGCCGAGGCGAACGGGTCCCTCGATGACGATGCCCCGTCCGAGACTCACGTCGCCGCGGCTGCGGAGCGCGTCTTCGGTCTCGGCGACGAGGCCGAGCTCCCGGGCTCGAGCGGGGTCCTCCCACAGGAAGAGCGCTGCCTGCAAGACGTCCCAGGAGTAGGTGATGGGGAGCCAGAAGCGCTCGATCCGCTTCGCGCGGACGACGCTCTCTTCGACCAGCCGGAGAACGAAGTCGGGGAGCTCGAGCTCGCCCCTGGGGCTCGGGACGATATCGTCGAGGTAGCGAAGGTCGTCCTTCTCGACCGAGTACCCTCCGACGCTGCACCAGGAGTCCCTGGGCGGATCTTTCGGCTTCTCGACGATGCCGGTGATCCTATCGCCCTCCATTCGAACCACGGCGCGGTTCTCGGGGTCTTTGGCCTGAGTGACCAGAAGCCCGCGCCCCCTCTCCGCGAGCCCCCTCAAGTCGTCCTTGTGGTAGAAGTCGTCGCCGTTCAAAACGAGGCAGGGGGCGTTCACGTACGGCCGCGCCGTCAAGAGCGCGTCCGCGGTGCCGCGCTGGAGCTCCTGGACGACGTACCGAAGCCGGATTCCCCCGAAGGCCTCGCCGAAACGGCCCTCGATCTGCTCTCGAAGGAAACCCACGACCAGGAGCACCTCATCCACGAGTCCGTCGAGCTGGAGGAGCTGGTGCTCGAGGAGCGGCCGATCCCAGATGGGCACCAGCGGCTTCGGTCTGGTCGCGGTCAGAGGATGGGTGCGGGTCGATTTCCCCGCGGCCATGAGGACCGCCTGCATCGACATCGATGGTAGCACGCCCGCGGAAGGCGCCCGAAGACGAGGAAGCGGGAGTCGGAGTAGACTAGGTCTCTATCATGAGCACCGTCCTTCTCGAGACCCGGGAGTCGGAGCTTCAGATCGTGGACCTGGATTCGGTCCGCCCGGCGGAGCTCGAGGGGTTCTTCCGCCGGGAGCTCGCCCTCTGGCGGGACCGGCTTTCCTGGGACGTCTCCTCGGCGGTCACCGCCTTCCGGCGAGCCCTCGAGCGCGGAGGCGTCCAGGGGAAGGCCATTCGCTGCGGGTCGTCCACCGCGGCCTACGGGTACTACCTCGTCGAATCGGGTCGCGGGGTCCTGACGGGCCTCGCGGTCGCCCCCGAGTGGCGGGGAAGAGACGTGGGACCGCTTCTGGTGCGGGCGATGATCCAGGAGCTCGTGGTCCGTTGCGTCTCTCGCATCGAAAGCCAGTTCCTCTCGTTCGACGCGCCCTGGCTCGTGCCCTGCTTCGAGTCGGAGGGGTTCGAGAGCTTTGCCCGCGAGTTCCGCCGACTGGCCTTGAGCCCGCGGAGCTCGTACGCGAAGGAGTCGCTGGCTTCCCCGGACCCGTTCGTCTATCGGACCTGGAAGTCCTGGAACCTGACCGAGGCGTCGCAGGTCATGCAGAGCGCCCACCTGTCCGGAATCGACGCCCGCATGAATGAGCTCTACCGCTCGAGCGAGGGCTGTCGGTCCCTTTTGACCAGCGTGCTGCGCCATCGAGGGTGCGGCGCCGCGATCCTCGAGGCGTCAAAAGTCGCCCGCGATCCCCAGACCGACCGCGCGGTGGGCTTCGCGGTGGTGACGGAGACTTCGAGCCGGAAAGCGCATCTCGCGCAGTTGGCGGTGGCTCCGGACTACCAGGGCCTCGGCCTCGGCCGGCGGATTCTCTCCCGCGTGATCGAGCGGCTTTCGGATATGGGCTACGACGGCCTGTCCCTCATGGTGAGCCGGGACAACCACCGCGCCCTCGACCTCTATCGATCGATGGGTTTCGAGCGGGTGATTTCCTTTCCGGTGTTCAGCCGGGACTAGCGTGGGCCGCCCGGGCCGTGAGCGGATGATGGGAAGGAGGAGGCGATGGCCAAGACCTCCTTCACGTCCGTAGACGATTACATCGCGTCGCAGCCGGAGGATGCGCAGGCGATCCTCCGGCGGGTCCGCGGCGCCCTCCGGAAGGCCGTGCCCGGCGCCGAGGAAGTCATCAGCTACCAGATTCCCACGTACAAACTGCACGGTGGCTTCGTGGTTTATTTCGCCGGGTGGAAGCGGCATTACTCGCTGTATCCGGCCTCCCGCCGTCTCGTCGCGGCGTTCAAACGAGACCTTGCGCCCTACGAAGTCAGCAAGGGGACTATCCGGTTCCCCCTCTCGCAGCCCGTCCCGGTGAAGCTGATCGAGCGCCTCGCGAGGTTCCTCGCGAAGGAAGCCGCCGGGCGGGCGAATGCGAAGCGGGCGAGGTCGAAGAAGCGCGGGTGAAAAAACACGCGAGGGCGGTGCCATTGGGCTCAGGAGTCCGTCTCAACGCGGTGCAGGAGGGGGGTGGCTGACATGCCGTTGCCTTTCGTCGTACTCCGGGCGCGCGGCCCGAGCTGGGACGACTCGAGGTCCATGGACGAGCAGGTCGACTGGCCCGCTCATGCGGAATTCATGGACGCCCTCGTTGCCGAGGGGTTCGTGGTTCTCGGCGGGCCTCTCGAGGGCACGAGGGACGCCCTGCTGGTGATCCGGGCGGAGGATTGCTCCCAGATCGCGCAACGCCTCTCGGAGGATTCCTGGACACGAAATGGCCTGCTGACCACGAAGGACTGCCGGCCCTGGAGAATTCGTCTGGGGTCTCTGGGCTAGCGGAAGGAAGGGAGCTCTGGATGGCTCGGCGCCGCGTGCGAAGAAACCTCGGCCTGGTCGCCGGAATCTCCGGAGAGGGCATCGATCTCCGTGAGCTCGGGCGGCTCCGAGTCGACCCCGTAGAGCCGGAGCTGGAGTCGCCCCGATAAAGGCGCGTCGCCGGAATCGACATAGATCGTCTGCGTTCCATCGCGCGGGGTCTCGAGAAGACCGGAGACGAGCTCGGTCAGGGCCGGCCAGTGGGGCTCCGTCGCCCAGAGGAATTCCACTCCGGTATCGGTCTCTCTCACGATCTCGGCCCGCTCGACGGGCACGCGCGGCGCCGCTCCATAGTGGAGCCGCAGTCCCGCGAGCGTCGCTCCCACGGGCAGGTCGAGAGTGACCGTCGATTCGGGCCCCGGCAGGGAGACCGCGGTTTTCATGTTGTGGTCGAACAGGGCGGGAACGCTGCCGGAGACGCTCAGGCGGGTCAGCTCGGGCGCCCGCTGTATCGCGGGCGGATTCGCCCCGGGGACGACCTCGAACACCAGGTCTCTCCCGAAATCGCGCACGGGGACGAGATCGGATCGATGCTGGTCCATCCCGCCGAGAAGGCGGAGGAGCGCCGCTTCGCGAAACGCGCCGAGGTGGAGAACGACGTAGCGCACCTTGAGGCGCCGGAGGAGGGCGACGGAGTCCGGCGAGGGGAAGCGGGCGAAGGCATTCTTGATCCACTGGTGGGACATGGGAATGAAGCCGCTGTCCCCGTTGAGCATGGGGCGAAACCCGTGATGCCGCGCCCAGAACATGTACTGGGTGTCGATGACCTTGAACGGCAGCTCCGCGATCGGACCGGGTTTGGCTTCCAGAAGCCAGCGATAAACCTCCGGCGGATCGTCCGTCCAGGGCTCGAGGCGATAGGGAAGCGCCGTCGACTCGGCGGCGAAGAACAGCCCGACCCCGAGACCGACGAGCTTCGGCCGGGAGAGGCCGCGCTCGGTCGAAAGCAGCCAGGCGAGAGCGGCCGACGCGAGCACCGTCATCGAGAGAAGCGGCAGGAGCCCGAAGCGCGTGAGGGCCCGTAGTCCGCGAAAGAAGATCACATGCTCGTGGAGAAACGAAAAGAAGGGCGTCCTCGGGCCGACGGAGATCAGGACACCGAGGACGAGGATGAGCAGGTAGCAGAGGAGGACCTGGCGGCGGCCCGGCGTCCGCGCCAGGACGACGACGCCGACGAGCGCGAGCGCCGAGACACTCATCCCCGGGAAGAGGTAGTCGGTAGGCGGCTGGTCGCGCCACAGGTGCTCGCTCAACGCCCGGTAGAGGTGAGAGGAAGATGCGAGGTAAGCCGAAGGAGTCGCGGAGAGCGATCCGACTCCTTGAAGGTCCCACTCCACTCCGAGCTCGCGATTCACCCAGAGGTACGGAGCGGCGAAGGGAGCGAGGGCCGCGGCGGTGACGGCGAGAACCAGCGCCACCCCGAGAACCTCCCGCCGGGACAAGCCGGAGAAAGGCGCGAGGGCGAGGAGAGCGGCGGCGAGAGCGACTCCGGAGATCGCGCCGAGATAAGTTCCCGAGAGGGCCTGGAGCGCGAAGAACGAGCCCATGAGCACCAGGTCCCGCGGTCTCCGCTCCTCGAGGTACCGGTGCCAGCACGCGAGAAAGAGAGGGAGAAAGGCGTAGAGCTGCATCTGGATATGCGGCAGGCGATTGAAGCGGAAGGCGGCGAAGGAGAAGAAGAGGCCCGCGAGGAGAGAGGCGAGATGATTTCGAGTGAGAGTGCGCGCGAGGACGTACATCCCCATGGCGGACGCCCACATCGAGAACAGCAGGAGCAGATTGTTCGTCAGCACCAGGTCGTCCGTGAGCCAGAGGATTGGAAGCGACAGGACTCCGAGGAGCGCGAGGTGCTCGGAATAGGCGAGCGAATGCGGGAGCGGGTGGAAGGTATTCGCCTCGAAGAGATTCAGGGGATCGTGGACCACCTGATGGGCGACCCAGGACATCGCCCAGGCGTTCAAGCGCGCGTCGCCGTTGTCGAGCCGCGAGAAGCTGGCCGGATGGAGGGCGAGCGGATAGCTCAGCGCCAGGGTGGCGACGGCGTAGACGAGGGTCGCCCAGCCGTAATCCCGGACCGCGGTTTGCCTCGGTGGGACCTCGGGCCGCGCGGGAGGCCGGGCCATTCGGGCCCCCATCCCCTTCGACGGCCGGTGAGGAACCGATGCCGCCCTCGCTTTCTGGATTTTCCGGGGCACCGGAGGATTGAATCCCGAAAGCGACCCCGGTTCAAGTCGGGCCAACGTTGATCTGGTTCGGTCCTTGTGCTAAAAACGTACGTCTCGCCGATTCAACCATCCATCCCAACGGGAGGCCCGGAGAGCCAAAGGAGCCTGAAAGTAAGATGAGCCAGGACGGTAGACATCTATTCACGTCAGAGTCGGTGACCGAAGGACATCCCGACAAGATCGCCGACCAGATTTCCGACGCCATTCTGGACGCGCTGATCGCCGAAGACCCCATGTCCCGCGTCGCCTGCGAGACCCTGGTTACGACGGGAATCGCCATCATCGCCGGCGAGATCACGAGCAAGACCTATGCGGACCTTCCTCGGATCGTTCGCGATACCATCCGCGACGTCGGCTACACCCGCGCCAAGTTCGGGTTCGACCACGAGACCTGCGCCGTCCTCTCCACCATCAACGAGCAGTCGCCGGACATCGCCATGGGCGTCGATCCGGGCGGCGCCGGCGATCAGGGGCTGATGTTCGGCTATGCCTGCGACGAGACCGACGAGCTGATGCCGATGCCGATCATCCTCGCCCACAAGCTGGTGAGAAGGCTCGCGGAAGTGCGGAAGAACGAGACGCTCGACTACCTCCGTCCCGACGGCAAGAGCCAGGTCACGGTCGAGTACGACCAGGGCCGCCCGGTCCGCGTCGACACCGTGGTCATCTCCTGCCAGCACAGCAACCTGGTGAAGATCGAGACCCTCCGAGACGAGGTCAAGGAGCAGGTGATCAAGGCGGTCATCCCCGCGGAGCTGCTGGACGACCGCACCCGCTATTACATCAATCCCACGGGCCGATTCGTCGTCGGGGGCCCCCAGGGAGACTGCGGGCTCACCGGACGCAAGATCATCGTCGACACCTACGGCGGCGTGGGAAGCCACGGCGGCGGCGCTTTCTCGGGAAAGGATCCGACGAAGGTGGATCGCTCCGCGTCCTACATGGCCCGCTACATCGCGAAGAACATCGTGGCCTCGGGACTCGCCCGGGAAGTCGAGGTCCAGCTCGCCTACGCCATCGGCGTCGCCGATCCCGTTTCGATCATGGTCGACACCTTCGGAACCGGGAAAGTAGGAGAACGGAAGCTCGCGGAGCTGATCCGCGAGTATTTCCCGCTGACGCCCAAGGGAATCATCGCCCACCTCGATCTGAGGAAGCCGATCTACAAGAAGACCGCCGCCTACGGCCACTTCGGGCGCAACGAGCCCTCGTTCACCTGGGAGAAGACCGACAAAGCCGCGGACCTCAGGAAGGCAGCTTCCTAAGCCGCCCGCAACGTCTCCAAAGCAGAGAGGCGCAACGCGCGAGATTCGCTCGCGTTCTGGACCTATCCCTGCCCTTGGTTGCGGATAGGTAAACTTCGAGGCGGGGAGGGCTTCTAACGCAAAGGCGCAAAGGCGCAAAGGCGCAAAGACGCAAAGGAAGTCCGAGAAAATCGAGGCGGGCTTGAATGTCGCCCCTTCTCGTTTTCCTATGTCCTTCTTGTCTTGGTATTTCTTCCTTGCGTCCTGGCGCCTTTGCGTCCTTGCGTTGTTTTCTCAGGTTCTCACGTTGAACAGGCCGTAGAGGGCGCCTACGCTGAACAGGGCGTTCGGCGCCCATGCGGCGATGCCGGGTGGGAGCATCGCCGTCTCTCCCATGAACGCGAACAGGCGCGTGGCCACGTAGTACGAAAGGCCGATTCCGATGGCCATTCCGATTCCATAGAGAGCGCCCTTCTTTCCGGGCGTGAAGGAGAAGGGAATGGCGATGAGGACCGTCACCAGCGCCGCCAGCGGAAACGCGAACTTCGACTGCAGCGCCACCTCGAGACGCACGACGTCGAAGCCGGCCTGTTTCAGGTCGGCAACGTAGTCGCTGAGCTCGAGGTAGGTCATCTGCTCCGAACGACGCTCCTCCTTCACGAAATAGGACGGGGGCTCCATGCCTGCGACGCTTCTCTCCTCGAACGCCTCGATCTTCCCCCCTTCGCGAAAATCCCTTCTCCAGCCGTCCTTGAACGTCCAGGCGCCCTCCGAGGCGACCCAGTCCGCTTCGCGGGCGTAGAGCCGCTCGGCGAGGCCGAAGGGCTGCAGGGAATAGCGATAGACCGCGAGGCCGTTGAACCGGCGGCGAGCGGGGTCGTAGAAGGCGTAGTTGTAGATCTGGTTCTCCTGGCCCATCATCCAACGCCGATCGAGGACGTTGTACGTCTCGACCGGCCGCTTCTTGATCTCGTCGCGAAGCTCGGCGGCGCGCCGATTGGCGTACGGGAGCAGGTATTCCTGAAGCGCGAAGCAGCCTCCGCTCACGAGGAGTCCCATGAGCACCACGGGAACCGACAGCCGGTAGAGGCTCATTCCCCCAGCCTTCGCCGCGGTGATCTCGCTGGTCTTGGTGAAGATGGCGAAGTTCACCAGCGTCGCCATCAGCGTAGCGAGCGGCAGCATGAAGAAGAGGATCTGCGGCTGCTCGAACAGGAGGTACTGGAAGACCAGCTTTCCCTTGATTCGGTTCTGGAAGGCATCGGCGATCACGTCGATGAGGAGCCCGAGGATGTAGACCACCACGAGCGCGGCGAGGATCAGGAGGAAATACCGGGTGAACTCCCGCGCGACATACCGGTCCATGGTGTTGGGGAAGCGGAGGGAGAATCGCGGCACCCGCAGGATCACCACGGGGCGACTCGCTACCGGCTTTGCCCGAGGACGACCGAAGCGCGAGCCGATGGCCCGGGTCAAGCCCAGAAAGGAGGGAAAGCGGATCGGGGCCTCGCGTGCGGCGCGGACCAGGAGGAACAAGGCCCCGGCCCCCATCACCAGGTTCGCGGCCCACATTCCGAGGAGCGGCGAAAGCCGTCCGTTGTTGGCCATGCTCTCGCCCACGTCGATGAGGAGGTAGTACACGAAGAGGATCGAGAGGCTCGCGACGAACCCCCAGGATCGGCCGTCGCGCCGATTGCGGATGCCGAGCGCGAGCCCGAGGACTCCGAATACGAAGCAAGCGAAGGGGATCGAGAACTTCTTGTGGATCTCCGTCAGATAGACCGGCAGGCCGGTCTCGGCGTACGCCGCATGGAGCTGTCTGAGGCCGAGCTCGCGGGCGCCCCGGGGCACGTCGAAGTCCTCCGGCGGGAAGAAGCTCGCGGTCGGAAGCGGGAGCCAGATCTCCGCGGAGACCTGGCGTTGGTAGTCGTCGGGCGCCAGCTGCGATACCTGATGGAGCTCCGCGTTCTTGAGGTAGAAAGAGACCGTCCTCTGGTCGCGGTTCACGAGGAGCCGCCCCTCCTCGGCGAACGTCACCCGGGGTGAGTCGGGAGCGGCGAGATCCGCGAGGATGACGTTCTGCCAGTACTCGGCTCCGGTGGGCGTGTCCATGACCAGGAACATGAGGTTGGGGAAGAGCCGGTCGTAGAACACACGCGGCCGAACCTCGGTTCCAGCCTGCGATGTCATGACCTGAAACAAAAGCTGGCGTACTCTCTGGTTCGAGTCGGGAAGGACGGAGATGATGAGGTGCGAAGTCGCCAGCCAGCCGGCGGCGGCGGTCAACAGGATGGGGAAGAGGAGGCGATAGAGGCTGATGCCGCTCGCCCGCATCGCGACGATTTCGCTGTCCGCCGAGAGCCTGCCGAAGGCGATCAGGACTCCAAGGAGAAAACCCATCGGGATCGTCAGGCAGAGGACGCTCGGGAGGAGATTGAACAGGATGCCCACGGTCTCGGAAGCGGTCGCGGATTGCGTCACCAGGCGCTGAGCGAGGCGCAGGATCTCGTTCAGGAGAAGAACGAAAGTGAAGACGCCGATTCCGAGCAGAAAACTGGGAGTGACCTCTTTCAGGATGTATCGATCGAGGATGCGCAGCATGCTCGTGGGAATCGGAAGTGAGCGCAACTTAGCACAGGGACGGCGCTTCCACCACAACGCCGCGAATGGCGGCGCTTCCCGCGAAAGTCCCACCACATCTAGTGGCAAATCCTCTTGACCCCTCGCTCCCTTGTGGGTAGACTCGCTTTCTCGGGAAAACGACGCTCCAGAGGGCTACTGGGGTTGACGCGGGCGGAGCGGGCCCGAGGGGGAGAAGCGCGAGCCGAGCTTCGGCCGTGGCGCATGGAAGAATGAAGCTGGAACGCCTCGACATCAGCGGATTCAAGAGTTTCGGGGAGAAGGTCGAGCTCACTTTCCACGAGGGAGTGACGGCCATCGTCGGCCCCAACGGCTGCGGAAAGAGCAATATTTCCGACGCCATCGGCTGGGTTCTCGGCGAGCAGAGCGCGAAGAGCCTGCGCGGGCAGAAGATGGAAGACGTCATCTTCAACGGAAGCCAGGCGCGGCCTCCGCTGTCGCTCGCCGAGGTCAACCTCCACGTCTCCAACATCCAGTTCCCCGGCGAGGAAGAGGACGAGGGCCTCAATCGAGCGACACCGCGCAAGAGCGCCCGGGGAGAGGTGGTCGTCACACGGCGCCTCGACCGGAGCGGTGCGAGCGAGTACCTGATCGACAGCGTCTCGAGCCGTCTCCGCGACGTCCAGGAGCTCTTCATGGGAACGGGCGTGGGAACGACCGCCTACGCCATCATCGAGCAGGGGAAAATCGGCCTCATCCTCTCGAGCAAGCCCACCGATCGCCGAACGCTGATCGAAGAGGCGGCGGGCATCACGAAGTACAAGTCGCGCCGCCGCGCCGCCGAGCTGAAGCTCCAGGCGGCGCAGCAGAACCTCTTCCGGGTGAACGATATCGTCTACGAGATTACCCGCCAGATGAACTCCCTGAAGCGGCAGGCAGGAAAAGCCCGCCGCTACCGGAGGCTTTCGGAAGCCCTCACCCGGCTCGAGAAAGTCGTGGCGGTGAAGAAGGCCCGGCTCCTGGACTCGCGCCTTCTGGAGGTCCGGACGCGCCTCGAGCAGATCGGGAACGAAGAGCTTCGCCGGGTCACGAGCCTTACGACGACCGAGACCTTCCTCGAGCGAGCGCGCCTGCTATCGGCGGAGAAAGAGCGCGAGCTCGCCGATACCCGAGAGACGCTCCACCAGCTCGAGCTCACGATCGAGAGGCTCGATCAGGGCATCGAGCGGGACCGCCGGCAAATCATTGAGCTCGACCAGCGCCGCGGCGAGCTCGCGGTCGAGGCGAACGAGCTCGAGGAGCGCCACGGGCCGGTTCTCGCGCGCCTCGAATCGAGGGAGAAAGAGGAGGGAGAGCTCGCCCGGGAGCTCGGAAGCCGCGAAGCGGACTCCGAGGCCCAGCAGGGGCGTTTGAAGCAGGCCTCGACGTCTCTTCTCTCGCTCGAGGCCTCGATCGAGGATCGCAGAGGCGAGATCGTCCATCGCATCAGCAAAATTGCCGCGCTCAACAATTTCCTCCAGGGCGTTCTCGCGAACGCCGAAAAAGTCTCGGCGGAGCTCTTCAAGCTCGAGGCCGAACACTCCGAGGTCGAAGCGGAAAGAGCGCGGCTCGAGAAGGCCTCGGCCGAAGGGAGGCTCGAGCTCGAGACCGAGCGCGGGAAGCGCGACCGCCTCCGGATCGAGCGGGAAACGCTCGAAGCGGACCTCGAGAAACGGCGGGCGGAGCTCCTCGCCCTGGACCTCGAGCTCTCCCAGGGCAAGGACGAGCTCTCCGGACTTCAGGCGCGGAAGTCGTCTCTGGAAGAGCTCGTGGCGGCCCGGGCTCACTTCGGGACGGGGGCCCGTCTCCTCCTCACCAAGGGACGGGAGCGAGGGCTGTTCCTCCTCGGGTCGGTCGCCGACGCCATCGACGTCGAGCCCGGTCTCGAGCGGGCGGCGGAAGCGTTCCTCGATTCGGCGCTGCAGCGCGTCCGCGTCCAGAACGAGAGCGACGTCGAGCGGGCGCTCGAGCTCCTCGGCTCCGAGAAGGAGGCGGGCCGCTCGGAGCTCCTGGTGGAGTCGCTCGCGAAGCCGGGGAGCAACGATCTTCGCTCCGTGCTCGGAGAGCTCCGGGCTCGGGGAATGGAAGGGCTCGTGGGGCTCCTGAGCGACGGCCTGCGCTACACGTCGGATCCGCCGCCGGCGGGGCTTCCCGACGCCATCGTTGTTCAAAGCCTCGATCGAGCCATTCGCTGCTATCAGGAGATCCCCGCCGCTTATGTCAGCCTATCGGGCGAGGTGGTAGCGCCTCCGGGCATCGTCGCTCTCGGTCCCGGCGGAGCGAGCGCGGGCCTTCTCGCGACGCGCCGGGAGATTCGAGAGCTCGAGGAGGGCGTTTCCGCGGCGAAGACCCGGTTCGAAGAGGGCTCGGAGCGGCGCCGCTCGCTCCAGGCCGGGCTCGCGGAAGGCGACCGTCAATCCTCGTTCCTGCGCGACGAGCTCCACGCGCTCGAAAAGACCCTGGTCTCGCTCGAGCATCGCGCGCGACAGCTCGACGACGACCTCGTTCGCGCGTCGCGGAAACGCGAGGTGCTCGAGAGCGAGCGCGCCCGGGCCGCTTCCGAGAGGAGCGTCCTCGGCTCGAAGCGCTCCGAGATGGAGGCGGCGCTCGAGAGCGAGGAGCGCTCGAAAGCGGACGCCGAGGCGGCGCTCGAGAGTCTCCGGGGGGAGATGGCCAGGAGACGCGAGGCGGTGGAATCCCTCCAGGTGAAAGCGGCCGAAGAGCAATCCCGTCTCGCCGCGCTCCGCGAGCGTCGGGACGCGCTGAAGCTCGACGTGGAGAGGCTCCGCGAAGGAGTCGCGGAGCTGGGCGCCCGGGTCGAGGCCTCGAAGCGGGAAGCTCTCGGTCTCGCGGAGCGGGAAGCGAGCCTGCGGGAGGGGATCGAGCGCGCGAAGCGGGATCTCGAGGTCTCGGTGGTGTCGAGATCGGAGAACGTCGACCGGGGCCGCTCGCTCGAGGCGCGGGTCTCGGTGCTGAAGCGCCGGATCGAGACCACCGACTCCGCCCTCAAAGCCCGCCGGCGGGAGCTCGAGGCCGTGCGCGAGCGCCGGTCCTCCGAGGAGGTGGTGCTCGCGCGCGAAGAGTCCGATCGCGAGCACCTGCGCCAGAGCTTCGAAGGAGCTCACGGGATCTCCCTTTCCCATGCCGCGTCGATCCTCTCGCCCGAGGAGCTCTCGAGGAGCGACGAGGAGACGCAGGGGGAGCTCCTGGGACTCAAGGAGAAGCTCGACGCCATCGGTCCCGTCAACCCCATGGCCGACGAGGAGTACCGCGAGCTCGAGACCCGCAACGACTTCGTCACCAAGCAGCGCCAGGATCTCCTGGACGCAATCTCCCAGACCGAGACCGCCATCGGCCGCATCGACCGGAATTCCCGGCAGCGGTTCAAGGAAGCCTTCGAGGCGATCAATCGCGAGTTCCAGCTCACCTTCCGCCAGCTTTTCGGAGGCGGAGGCGCGGGCCTCCGGCTCGTCGACGAGGAGGACGTCCTCGAGAGCGGAATCGACATCGCCGCTCAGCCCCCGGGGAAGAAGCTCCAGAACGTGCTCCTGCTCTCGGGCGGCGAGAAAGCGATGACGGCGATTGCGCTGCTCTTCGCCATCTTCCGCTACCGGCCCTCGCCGTTCTGCCTCCTCGACGAGGTCGACGCTCCTCTCGACGACGCCAACATCGGGAGGTTTCTCACGATGCTGCGCGAGCTTCGCGACACCACGCAGTTCATCATCATCACCCACAGCCGCAAGACGATGGAGATGGCTGACCAGCTCTATGGCGTCACCATGGAAGAGCCTGGGATCTCGAAGCTGGTGTCGGTGAGTCTGGTCGAGAGCCGGGCGGCGGCCGTCGAAGCGGTAGCCGGCTGACGACCGGCCGCGCTAGACTTTCCCTCACCTTGACTATACAGCTCGAGCAGGAAGTGAAGTTCCGCCTTTCCTCCTGGGACGACGGAATCCGGCGCATCGAGGCGGCCGGGGGAAGCAGCACCCACCCGCGGCATTTCGAGTCGAACCAGCTCTTCGACTACGCCGACTCGCGCATCGGCAAGCGCGACTCCGCCCTGCGGCTTCGCTTCGTGGGAGATCAAGCCTGGCTCACGTACAAGGGGCCGCACCACGGGAGCGGAAAGATCAAGCAGCGGCGGGAATCGGAGACGTTCCTCGGCGACGGGCGGGCTATGGAGGCGATTCTCGAGTCCC
Organism: uncultured Acidobacteriota bacterium; assembly: GCA_963716925.1. Classification (GTDB taxonomy): domain Bacteria; phylum Acidobacteriota; class Vicinamibacteria; order Marinacidobacterales; family SMYC01; genus DAISKN01. The sequence goes on from CAVQUX010000011.1 coordinate 159,787, forward strand.
TCGGGCTCGAGGTCCGATTTCGCTACGAGAAATACCGGGCGACGTTTCGCGTGGGAGAGGCCGAAGTGAGCTGCGACGAGACCCCCATCGGAGCGTTTCTCGAGATCGAGGGCACGCCCGAGAAGATCGCCGAGACCGCGGGCAGGCTGTCCCTCGACATGAAAGAGGCGATGATCCTCTCCTATCCTCGGCTCTACGAGCTCCACCGGGCCGAGAACCCGCGCGCACCCGAGTTCATGGTATTCGTCCGGGAGGCCGCGGCAACCCCTCGAGACCCATGAGCCCATGAGCCCTTGAGCCCTTGACCATGAGCTCGAAGCTGCCCCACCGCGCCATGGTCCTGGCCGCCGGTTTCGGAAAGCGCCTCCGGCCGCTCACCACCTACTACGCCAAGCCGGCGCTTCCCCTTCTCGGCCGTCCGATGATCGATTACACCCTTCGAAGCATCGCACGCCAGGGGATCCGCGAAGTGGTGGTGAACCTGCACCATCGCCCGGAGACGCTCGAGCCCGTCCTCGAGCGCGCCCCCGAGACGCTCACCATCCATCGATCGCTCGAGACCGAGATTCTCGGAACCGCCGGAGGGTTGAAGAATGCGGCGAGGCTCCTGGGAGAGGGGACGTTTCTCCTCGTGAACGGCGACACGATTTCCGACTTCGACCTGACGAAGATGTCCGAGGTCCACGCCCGTTCGAAAGCAAAGGCGACTCTGCTCCTGCGGCCGAGGCCGGCGGGCGGGGGTTACTCCGGGATCCGCGTCGGAAGCCGGGGGGAGATCCAGGGCATCGAGCGCGGGCGCGAGGCGGGCGAGAAGAGCGCCGACCTGATGTTCGCGGGGGTCTGGCTCCTCGACTCGTCGGTCTTCGAGCTCCTTTCGGGCGAGCCGCGGGGGCTGGAGGAGGAGCTGCTCCCGCGGCTCATCGAAGAAAAGCGCGCCTTCGGTGCGGTTTCCGACGGGCGGTGGATCACCATCGACACTCCGCGCCGGTACTGGGAGGCCTCGCTCACCATGGTCCGCGACCGCATCTTCGAGGAGGAGTGGGCGGTCCGAAGGAGGCCGCACGCGGTCGTCGAAGGCGCTTCGGCGCGCGTTCTCGTCGGCACCGATACGCGCGTCGAGGAAGGAGTGCGCTTTCGCGGCACCGTGATTCTCGGAGCCCGATGCCACGTGGCTCACGGGGTGAAGCTCGAGAACGTCGTCTGCTGGGACGGCGTTTCCATCCACTCGGGGGCGTCGATCGGCAACTGCGTCGTGACCGACGGCGTGGTGGTGCCGTCCGAGACCGAGCTCAAGGACAAGGTGATCCTCAAGCTCGGGCCGGATCGTTCCGGCTTGAGGCGGCGCGAGATCCAGGACGACCTGGTGGTGGCCGAGCTGAAGAGCGGGAGAACGTCGACTCTTTGATCGACCCTCGGGTAAGGGAGTTCCTCGCGCGAGCGCGCAGTTTCGATCTCTCGTCGGCGCGGCTCACGAAGCTCGCCGGAGACGCGTCGAATCGGCTCTATTTTCGAGTCGGAGTGGACGGAGGGGAAAGCAGGATCCTCGCCCTCCTGCCCGGACCGTTCGAGCCGGGGGAGCTCGCGTTTCTCGACGTCTCGAAGCTCTTCGAGGCGATTCCCCTTCGCGTCCCGAGGATCCATGAGGTCGCGGGGGATCTCGGCATCCTGCTGCTCGAGGATCTGGGAGACCTGCTTCTCCAGGATGCGGTGGAGCGAGGCTGCACCGAGGGGCGCAAGAACGCGCTCTATCGAGAGTCGGTCTCGATGCTCGTGCGTCTCCAGGGCCGGGGGGCGGAGCTCTCGCGAGAGGGGCGTCGCTTCGGCCCGCTGGCAATCGCCTTCGATGCGAAGAAGTTCGGCGACGAGCTCGCATTCTTCCGGGTCCACTTTCTCCAGGGCTTCTCGGGGAGGACGCTCTCGGCGGAAGAGATGTACGAGCTCGACTTCGAGCTCCGATCCCTGGCATCGGAGCTCGCCTCCCAGCCCTACGCCCTCTGTCACCGCGACTATCACTCGCGCAACCTCATCCTCTGCGGAGACGAGATCGCGGTCATCGATCACCAGGACGCCCGGATGGGGCCGAGGTGCTACGACCTGGCGTCGCTTCTCAACGACTCCTACGTGGTCCACGAGGGGGGGCTCGTCCTTCAGATGAAGGCCCTCTTCTCCCGGGAGACCGGAGCCGACGTCGGGCATGAGTACGACGTCGCCGCGCTCCAGCGGAACTTGAAGGCGCTGGGAACTTTCGGCTATCAGATTTCCGCCCGGGGAAACGACGTCTACCGTCGCTACATTCCCCACACGCTCGAGCTGGTGCGCGCCAACTTGGAGGCGAACCCGAGGTGGGATAGGCTCAGGTCGAAGCTTTCCGTGCATCTGCCCGAGCTTCGGTAAGAAACAGTATGCCAACTCAACCGCAGGTCTATATCGATCAGCTCGAAAGCCACGAAGGAGAGACTGTCACCATGAAGGGCTGGCTTCACAATCGCCGCTCGGGCGGGAAGCTCCAGTTCCTGATCTTTCGCGACGGCACCGGGTTCATGCAGGCGGTGATCTCGAAGGCCGACGTCTCGGAAGCGGACTGGGAGAAGGTGAACGCCCTCACGCAGGAAAGCTCGCTGGCGCTCACTGGCACCGTCCGCAAGGACCCCCGGGCCCCGGGCGGCTTCGAGCTCACCGTGAGCGGGCTCGAGGTCTACCAGATCGCGGAGGAGTTCCCGATCACCCCCAAGGAGCACGGGACGAGCTTTCTTCTCGACCATCGCCATTTGTGGCTCCGCTCCAAGCGGCAGCACGCGATCCTGCGCATCCGGAACGAGGTCATCATGGCGGCGCGCCGCTTCCTCGACGACCGCGGATTCCTCTGTTCGGATACGCCGATCTTCACCCCCAACGCCTGCGAAGGGACGACGACGCTCTTCGAGACGAAGTACTTCGATCAGTCCGCCTATCTCTCGCAGAGCGGCCAGCTCTACAACGAGGCCATCGCCATGGCGGTGGGGAAGACCTACTGCTTCGGCCCGACGTTCCGCGCGGAGAAATCGAAGACCCGGCGGCACCTCATCGAGTTCTGGATGATCGAGCCCGAGGTGGCCTACGCGGACCTCGAGGACACGATCGGGCTCGCGGAAGATCTCATCTGCGCCATCATCGAGTCGGTCCTGACCCGAAGGCGCACGGAGCTCGAAGTGCTCGAGCGCGACGTCTCGAAGCTCGAGTCGGTGAAGAAGCCCTTTCACCGCATGACCTACGACGAGGCGGCGGTGAAGCTGAAGGACAAGGGAACGGGCTTCGAGCTCGGAAACGACCTCGGCGCCCAGGACGAGACGGTGTTGACGGAGGAGCTAGACCGTCCCCTGGCCGTCACCTACTACCCGACCCAGGTGAAGGCCTTCTACATGCAGCCCCATCCCGAGAGGCCCGATCGGGTGCTCGGCGTCGACATCCTCGCCCCCGAGGGCTACGGCGAGATCGTCGGCGGCGGCCAGCGCATCCACGACCTCGCTCTGTTGAAGAAGAGACTCGAGGAGCACGGCCTCCCGGAGAAGGACTTCCAGTGGTACCTCGACCTCCGGAGGTTCGGGAGCGTGCCCCACTCGGGGTTCGGAATGGGCATCGAGAGGCTCGTTTCCTGGATCGCGAAGCTGGAGCATCTGCGGGAAGCGATTCCGTTTCCGAGGATGCTGTATCGGCTGACGCCTTAGAGAGTCGTCATTCATCGGCAGAACCGTCGCCGGCGTCGGGGCCCGCAAAGAACTTTTCGATGGTGCGAGGTGTCCAAGAGTGCGTGGTTCTACTTCTGGGATTCCTCATCACGGCACTTGGACCGGGAAGCGACCGCTATTTCAAGGAAGACTACCACACGGGAGCCGAGTACCTTCGGCTGGCAGCCGACGGTCGATACGAACGGATTTTCAGCGAGCACATGGGCGTCTGGGTCGCCGACCGAGGGAACTGGAAAGAGTCGGACGGAACCATCGTTTCGAGTCGGATCGCCTCGTGCGTGAGATGGCGACGACGGCCGGCCGGGTTCGCGTTTCCGAAGAATCCCGCGCTCTTCTGCCCGATCTTCGTATCAGGCTTCAGGCGCTGATGGGCATGGAGCCGGTGTCAGAGCCGATCCGCGCGATCCAGCTCACGTCGATCTCGGTAGAGTCCGAGGCGGGCGCGGCGCGTGGAGCTCGAGCCCGCCGTCGAGGCCCGAGGTCTCGTATCGCGGGGTGAGTTTCAGTCGCTGTTGAACTCCATCGATGCGTATCTGCTCAGCCAGCTCCATCACCGTTCCCGCAACCGTCTGGCCACTCATCGAGGCATCACGTTTCTCGTTTCCACGGGAGAGGGAGTCCAATCGCCGATCGTGGACGCCGAGGAGACACGCTCGCGGATCGACGAGCTCGACGGCGGCATCCCGGCCTACGTCCTCCGGACGTGCCGCAACACGTCTACGAATGCGAGATCCGGGCGACCTACCCGTTCCGGATCGTTCCGATGAACTGCCCTCGGCATCGATAGGCTCGAGTGGGTGGAAAAATGGCGAGGTACGTGCCATAGAGTTGTGGCATTCGCTGTGCTAACACTACTGACATGGGAACCGCAAAACGGAATCTCCATGTCCCGCTATCGCGGGAACTGCACGAGAAACTGCGAGCGGAAGCACGAAAGTCGGGGCAGCCGGCGACAGAGCTCGCCCGGGAGGGAATTCGTCTCCTGCTCGACTCGCGGCGACGAGAAGGCATCCATTTCGAGATAGCCGTATACGCTCGAACCGTGGCCGGTAGCCGAGCCGATCTCGACGAGGACATCGAAGCGGCGGCGGTCGAGCATCTGATCGACTCAGAGGAAGGGTAATGGAGCGCGAAGTGTTCCGTGGCCGAGCTCCATCCCTGCTCAGGCTCCGAACAGCGAGGAACGCGGCGCGTCCGCGCACCTCCTCGTTCCCGTCTTCATCGTTCTCGCGGTGGTAAAATGCCCTTGATGTCCACGGTCCGCCGCGTCCACTACACCTACGCGGAGTACCTCGCCCTCGAAGAAGAAAGCTCGGTCCGGCACGAGTATCTCGACGGCGAGATCTACGCGATGGCCGGGGGCTCGCCCGACCACGCCGCCCTGGCCGCGTCGCTCATCTCCGCCGTTCGCAGTCAGCTTCCTCCCGGCTGTCGGATGTTCACCTCCGACCTGCGGGTTCGCATTCCCGAGACGGGGCTTTCCACCTATCCGGACGCCGCCGTCATATGCGGCCGGACCCAGCGGGCGTCGGACGATGCGCTCGCGGTCGTGAATCCTCTCCTTCTAGTGGAGGTTACGAGTCCGTCGACGGAGGAGTACGATCGAAACGAGAAGCTGAGGCACTACAAGAACCTGCCGAGCTGTCGCGAGGTGTTGATCGTTTCCCACCGCGAGCCGCTTCTGACGCTTCACCGGCGCGAGGAGTCCGGCTGGATCTCGCTCACTGCTTCGAGAGGCGGCGCTCTGGTCCTCGAATCCGTTGCGGTGAGCGTCCAGGTGGACGAGGTCTACAGGGACGATCTCGAAGATTGCGGCTGACGGCTACTCCAGAGCCTTCTTCAACACCGCCACGACCTCTTCGTGTCTCCCCTCCAGCGCCCGGCCGAGCGCCGTCGAGCCGTCGTCGGCCTTCGCGTGGGGGTCGGCTCCGGCCTCGAGCAGAAGCTTCACCGATTCGAGAGCTCCGGCGGCCGCCGCGCAAGCCAGGGGAGTCACTCCGCGCTCGCCTTTCGAGTTCACCCGCGCGCCCGCCTCGAGGGCCACTCGAACCACCGCGGGATGTTCGCAGCCGGCGAGAAGCGCGGCGTCCCGATCCTGGGGACGGGACTTTGCCTGAAGGAGCGTCCGAAGCGCCCAGGGGCTGTCTTCCCTGGCCGCGACGACGATCGCGGTCTCTCCCGCGTTGTCGAAGCCGGTGGCTTCGAACGCAGGGTCAGCGCCCGCCGCCAGGAGGCTCACCAGGATGTCGAGGCGGCGATGCCGCACCGCGGCCATGAGCGGGGTCTCGTAAAGTTCGGTATCGAAGCCGTTCACGTCCGCGCCCTGCGCGATGAGGCGAGAGACGGCGTCCTGGTCGCCTTCCCGGATGGCGTCGTGCAGGCGATCCTCCAGGCTGGAGGTAGCGCCCGCCGCGCGGAGGAGGGCCGCGATGTCTGATGCGCCGGAGGCCTCGGCGATGGTGAGGGCGGAGACTCCGAAGTCATCCCGATGGGTGACGTCGGCTCCGCTCTCGATGAGGAGCCGGACCGATTCCGGTTGGTTCTCCGCGGCGACGAGGAGAGCCGTTTGCCCTTCGCCGTCGGCGAGGTTGGGGTCGGCGCCCGCGGCCAGGAGTGCGCGCACGATCTCGACGCCGCGGCCGGCGCCTTGGAGGAGCGCCGTTTCCCCGTTCGCGTCCTTGAGGTTCGGGTCCGCTCCCGCGGCGAGGAGCGCCTGGACCATCTTCGCGTCTCCGCGCAGGGCGGCGAACATGAGCGCCGTCGAACCTTCCCCGTCTCTGGCGTTGACCTCCGTTCCGGAGGCCAGGACAGCCCGCAGCCGCTCCCAGTCGCCGTCTCGTGCGGCAGCGACCAGCTCCTGGGCCAAAAGCAAGACAATCCACGCGAGTACGCTCACGGCCGGAAGTATAGACCCGGCTCTTCAATTGAGCTAGGCTAGGCGGATCCGCCATGAAGAAAGTCGGTTTCGTCAGCCTCGGGTGCCCCAAGAACCTCCTCGACAGCGAGGTGATGCTGGGGCATCTGACTCGCTCGGGGTACGAGCTCGTTCGGAGCCCGGAGGAAGCCGAAGTCCTCGTGGTGAATACCTGCGGGTTCATCGAGGCCGCGAAGCAGGAGAGCATCGACACCATCCTCGAGATGGCGAAGCACAAGACGAACGGAAGCTGCCGCCGTCTAGTGGTCACGGGATGCCTGGCGCAGCGCTACTCCCAGGACATCGCGCGGGACATCCCGGAGGTGGACGTCGTCTTCGGTCTCGATCAACTCGACACCGTCGTCGACGCCTGCGAGAGCGGGGAGCGGCGGGTGGAGGACGTCCAGGCCGACGGCTCGGCAGCCTACCTCTACGACCACCTCGCGCCCCGCGTCCTCACCACGCCGGCGCACTACGCCTACCTGAAGATCTCCGAGGGCTGCGACTATCCCTGCACGTTCTGCATCATTCCCAAGATCCGGGGCTCGTATCGCAGCCGGGATCCCGAGTCCGTCCTGGAGGAAGCCGAATCGCTGGCCGCCCGCGGCGTCCGGGAGCTGATTCTGATCGCTCAGGACACCACGCGCTACGGCGCCGAGCTCGGCCTGAGGCACGGTCTCGCCTCGGTGCTTCGCCAGCTCGCGAAGATCGACGGCATCGAATGGGTGCGTTTCCTCTACGCTTATCCCACGACGGTTGCCGACGAAGTCCTCGAGGCTCTCGCTTCCGAGCCCAAGCTCTGCCGTTACGTGGACATCCCGCTTCAGCACGCGAGCGATCCGATCCTGAAGGCCATGAAGCGGCCCGGCACCGGAGCTTCGAATCTCGCTCTCCTGCGGCGCATCCGCGATGCGGTTCCCGGAGTCGCCGTCCGCAGCTCCTTCATCGTGGGCTTCCCCGGCGAGACCAAGGCGGACTACGACACCCTTCTTCGCTTCTGCGCCGAGGCGGAGCTCGACCACCTGGGGGTTTTCACCTACTCGAACGAAGAGGGAACCGCCGCTTTCGTCGCGGAGGAGGCGGTTTCCGAGGAGGAGAAGACCTGGAGGCGCGACAAGCTGATGCGCCAGCAAAGAAGGATCTCCCTCGCCAGGAACCGCGCCCGAGTTGGCCAGGAGCTGCGCGTTCTCGTGGAGGGCCCCTCCGAGGAAACGGACCTCCTCCTTCAAGGAAGGGCGGAGCACCAGGCCCCGGGAATCGACGGCGTCGTGCTGATCAATGACGGAGAGGCGGCTCCGGGCTCGTTCGCGATGGTGGAGGTCCTGGAGGCGCATCCCTACGACCTCGTGGGCCGGATCACGTCACTTCCAGCTTGAATTCGAACGCCCCGTAGAATATATTTGGGGCTCCTTTTAAGGGTTCACGGAGTGGGCACCGTGCCCACTTTTTTTGTTGGTTGAACGCTCGAAGCTTCTTTCGCGCGACTCCCTAGAAAAGCAGAGGTGGTCGGACGAGGTGAATGGAACGATGTTCGCTTCTCCAGCCGGCCCCTCGGGGCCTCGGGGAGAAGCATAGAGGCGGGATGACAGACGCGTTGCTCGAGACCCTGGACCTGCTGGCCCGTCGCGCGGCTCAAGCGGAGGGGCTGCAGGTGGCCTGGGTCGAGCTCAAACGTCACGGAGGATCCAGCGTGTTCCGGGTATTCATCGAGAGAGAGGACGGCAGCGCGAGCCTCGCGGATTGCGAGCGGCTGACGCACCGCCTCGGTCTTCTCCTGGACGTCGAGGATCCCATCGAATCCGCCTACGTGCTCGAGGTCTCGACGCCGGGACTCGACCGTCCGCTCCGGAACGAGAACGACTACCAGCGATTCCTCGGACGCCTCGCCCGGGTCAAGACGAAGACTCCACTCGACGGCCGGCGAAGGTTCGTGGGAAGGCTCGGTGGAATCCGCTCGGGTGAGGTCGTGATCGACGACGAAGAACTGGGCGAGGTGGAAATCCCGCTGTCCCAGGTCGACAGCGCCCGGCTCGAGGTGGAGTTCGGACGGCCCGCGGCCCGCGGTCAATCCAGAAATTCGAGGAAGCGCGCATGAGTCCCTTGTTTCAGCTCGTCGAGCAAATCAGCCGCGAGAAAGGCGTCGACGCCGCGATCATCATCGCAGCCCTCGAGGACGCCATTCTCACCGCAGCGAAGAAGTACTACCGCACCGAGGAGCCGTACCAGGCCCGGTTCAACCAGGAGACGGGTGAGATCGAGGTGTTTCTCCTGAAGCGGGTGGTATCGGAGGTCGCCGATCCCTCGACCGAGATCTCGCTGAAGGACGCGAAGAAGTTCGACCCCAAGGCCGAGATCGGCGGCGAGGTCGAGGCCCACAAGCCCACGGACGTCCTCGGCCGCATCGCCGCCCAGACCGCGAAACAGGTGATCTTCCAGAAGGTGCGCGAGGCCGAGCGGGACCACATTTTCAGCGAGTACGGAGACCGCATCGGGCAGCTGGTGACCGGCATCGTCAAGCGGGCGGAGAGCGGTGACCTGGTGGTGGACCTGGGGAAAACCGAGGCCCTGCTGCCGCGCCGCGAGCAATCCCGGGCCGAGGTCTTCAACCCCGGCGAGCGAATTCGCGTGGTCATCGTGCGGGTCTCCCGCACTTCTCGGGGGCCGCAGGTCATCGTGTCCCGCACCGATCCGTCGCTTCTCGCGCGGCTCTTCGAGATGGAGGTTCCCGAGATCTACGAAGGAACGGTGCTGGTGAAAAACGCGGTGCGCGAGCCCGGCGACCGGGCCAAGGTCGCGGTCTTCTCCAAGGACAAGGACGTCGACCCGGTGGGCGCCTGCGTCGGCATCAAGGGAGCCAGGGTTCAGAACATCATCCGCGAGCTCCGGGGGGAGAAGATCGACATCGTCGAGTGGAGCGACGACGCCAGGACGTTCGCCATCAATGCCCTGAACCCCGCGAAGGTGAGCCGCGTCGCGATCGTCGACGACAAAGAAAAGGTGATGGAGGTCATCGTCGAGGACAAGCAGCTCTCGCTCGCCATCGGAAAGCGTGGACAGAACGTGCGCCTCGCGGCGCGCCTCCTCGGCTGGCGCATCGACATCAAGAGCGAGGAGGAGAAGAAGCGCGAGGTTCAATCGCAGATGGACGCCGCCATGGCAACGGCCGAGACCGACGTGCGCGTGCTCGAGGGCATCGGGGAAAAGACGCTCAAGAAGCTCATCGCCCACGGAGTCACCTCGCTCGAGAAGATCGTCGCAAACCCCGCGGCGGTCATCGAAGTCGCCGGCATCGGCGACAAGACGGCGGCGAAGATCGTGCGATCGGCGCGAGTACATCTGGGCCTCGAGGCCGGCGATCCCGGAGTCTCCGACGCTGGGCCCGAGGGGGAAGCCGAGGCGATTTCGCCGGAAGGGCCCGAAGAGAATGACGGGCCCGAAGAAGATACTGAAGATGGCGACGACGAAGAGGAAGCGCTTCTCGTCGGCGAGGGCGCTTCGGGAGTACCCGACGGCGCCGACCGAGGTGACGGGTCCGACGCCACCGGAGGTGAGCGCTAGATGGATAAGATACGAGTCTACGAATTGGCCCGGGACCTCGGAAAGAGCAGCCCGGAGACGATTCAGCTCCTCAAGAACAAGCTCAAGATTCGCGTGAAGTCCGCCTCGAGCACCATCGAGGAGGACACCGCCATCAAGTTGAAGCGGATGATCCGGCTCGAGGGCGATGAAGGCGCGCCTCGTCCGAAGGCAGTGCCAGTGCCCGAGCCGGCGGCGGTAGTGGCCGCGGAAGAGGGCAACGGCGGCGCGTCGGTCGCTCGCAGCCGCCGCACGGAAAAAGCCAGACAGGCTCTCCTTCAGGAGATGATGGACGAGGAGCAAGCCGTCCAGAGAGCCGTCGAGGAAGAAAAAGAGCGAAAAGAGCGGGAAGAGCAGCAGAGGATCGAGGCCGCGGAGGCAGCGCGTCTCGCTGCCGAGCGGGCCGCGGAAGAGGAGAAGCAGCGGATCGAGGACGAGCTCGCGCGCGAAGCTCTCCTCGCCATCGACCGCGCAGCGGAGCAAGCCGCCGCCGCCGCAGCTGCAGCGGAAGCGGCGTCCGCGGGCGTCGTCGAAGCGGAGCTCCCGACCGTCACGGAATCGGAGTCCGCTCCCTCGCCCGAGATCGCCGCTCACCCCCCGGTGGTGGAGACCCACGCACCCGCGCCCGCGCGGCCGCCAGTGCCTCCGGCTCCCGAGGCGCGGCCCCGGCCCGCGGCCCCGCCGCCTCAGGGGGCGCGCCCCGGGCCCGGTCATTCGACGACGCCTCCCGGAGGACTGCGGCCGCCCGTGTCGCGCGAAGCCTTCGTCCCCGGGCCCACCTCCACGTACATTCGCCCGCGGCCGCCCGCCCCGAGACCTCGTCAGGAAATGAGGCCGGTGCCTCCGCCTCCGCGGCCCGCGGCGCCGATCCGGACCGTGAAGCCCCGAGGCCCGGAGCCCCCCGGGACGGCGAAGCCCCAGCCGAAGCGCAAAGGAAAGCGCCCGCAGCGGCCGCAGCAGGTCGAGGCGATGGAGCCGTCGCTTCCCGAGCCTATGCCGCGGTTCGACGATCGCCGGCCCACGGTGCCGGTGGTCCTGCGCAAAGTGACCCTCACCGAAGGCGTGACGGTGAAGGAGCTCGCGGAGAAGCTCGAGATCAAGCACAAGGACGTCATCAAGGCGCTCCTGAGCCGGGGCTTCCTCGCGACCATCAACCAGACGCTCGACGCCGAGACGGCGACGGCGGTCGCGAAATCGTTTGGAGCGGAGGCGGAGATCCTCTCCTTCGAAGAGGACGTTCTCCGCGAAGAGATCGTCGAGGAGAAGGCGGCAGACGTCGTTTCCCGCGGTCCGGTGGTCACCGTCATGGGCCATGTCGATCACGGGAAGACGAGCCTTCTCGACGCCATCCGCCAGACGAAAGTCGTGGAAAAGGAGGCGGGCGGGATCACCCAGCACGTGGGCGCCTATACCGTCGCGGTCAACAACCGGAGCGTCGTGTTCCTCGATACCCCCGGCCACGAGGCGTTCACTATGATGCGCGCCCGGGGCGCGGCGGTGACCGACATCGTCATCCTCGTCGTCGCCGCCGACGACGGCGTCATGCCCCAAACCCGGGAGGCGATCGATCACGCGCGCGCGGCGGGTGTTCCGATCATGGTGGCTATCAACAAGATCGACAAGCCGGGTGCCAACCCGGACCGGGTGAAGCAGCAGCTCGCTGACCTGAACCTGATTCCCGAGGATTGGGGTGGAACCACGGTCTTCTGTCAGGTCTCGGCAAAGAAGCGCGAAGGGCTCGACCTGCTTCTGGAGATGGTGCTCCTGGTTGCGGATCTGCAGGAGCTCAAGGCAAACCCCGAGCGAGCGGGAACGGGAACGGTGCTCGAGGCGAAGATCGACAAGGGAAAGGGTCCCGTGGCTCACGTGCTGGTCCAGAACGGGAGCGTTTCGATCGGGGACTCCTTCGTCGCGGGCGCGGTCTACGGCAAGGTCCGGGCGATGCTCGACGACCGCGCCCACAAGGTGAAGAAGGTCGGACCCTCGTCTCCGGTCGAGATCCTCGGGCTGACGTCGCTTCCTCAGGCGGGAGATCAATTCCAGGTCTTCGAGGATGCAATCAAGGCCCGCCAGATCGCGGAGTTCCGTCAGCAGAAGCTCCGCGAGCGCGAGCTCTCGACGACCGCGCGGCTCACCCTCGATCAGCTCCACCAGAAGGTGAAGGAGGGGAGCATCAAGGAGCTCGGAATCGTGCTCAAGGCGGACGTGCAGGGGTCGGTCGAGGTTCTGAACGACACCCTCACCAAGCTCTCGACCGACAAGGTCAAGGTACGCATCATCCACGCCGGCGCCGGCGCCATCACCGAGACCGACGTCAACCTCGCCTCCGCCTCGAACGCGGTGATCGTGGGGTTCAACGTGCGTCCGGAGCGCATGGCGCAGGAGCTGGCGGAGAAGGAGAGCATCGACATCCGCCTCCATACCGTCATCTACAACGTGACCGACGAGCTCAAGAAGGCGATGGAAGGCCTCCTGGAGCCGACGTTCAAGGAAGTGGTGGCGGGCCATGCCGAGATCCGGAACACGTTCCGCGTGCCCAAGGTGGGAGTGATCGCCGGCTGTCATGTAACCGACGGTCGGATCCCTCGCACCGCGCAGGTGAGGCTCCTCCGGGACAACGTGGTGGTCTTCGAGGGAAAGATTGGAAGCCTCCGCCGCTTCAAGGACGACGTCTCCGAGGTGAAGGAAGGCTTCGAGTGCGGTATCGGCATCGCCGGCTACAACGACGTCAAGCTCGGCGACGTCATCGAAGCCTTCACCATGGAGAAGGTGACGGGCACCGGCCTATAGCGTGTCCAGCCGGAAGAAAGCGGGTCTCGAGGGGGGAGCTCCCATCATCGGGCTCCTGACCATCGAGCTTCATTTTCCCGAGGCCCAGTCGCTCAAGGCGAAGCGGATGGTGGTGAAGTCGATCAAGGATCGGCTGCGCCGCAAATTCAACGTCGCGGTGGCGGAGACCGGCTACCTCGATCTGTGGCAGCGTGCGGAGCTGGCGGCGGTCTCGGTGAACGGCACCCGCTCCATTCTGGAGTCGGAGCTCGAGGCCATCAGCCGCGAGCTCGAGGACCACTTCCCCTCGGAGCTTTTGGGAACGAGCTTCGAGCTCATCGAATGAAATCAAAACCAAAACCAAGAAAAAAACGCAAAGGCGCAAAGACGCAAAGGCGCAAAGAAGAAAATTGCAGAGGGATGTGGAGACAAGAGGAGATATGGAGATGAGATTTTCCTTTTTCTTATCCCATCTCCTCCTGTCTCCCCTGTCGCCTTTGGTCTTGTCTTTTCTTCCTTTGCGTCTTTGCGCCTTTGCGTCTTTGCGTTCGATTCCGCCCGGTCTGGAGTATTAGCGTGTCGCGCAATCGCGGCGAGAGAGTGCGGCCGGAGCGGCTCGCCGAGCAGATCCGCATGGACGTGGCGGAGATTCTCCAGACCCAGCTCAAGGACCCTCGGCTTCCACTCGTCACCTGCACGCGGGTGGCGGTGACCAACGACCTCAAGAGCGCGAAGCTCTACGTGAGCGTTCTCGGGGACGAGGCCCAGAAGAAGAGCGCGATGAGAGTCCTCGAGGGCGCGACCGGGTACGTGCGGCGCCTTCTCGCCCAGAGGCTCGGCCTCCGCACCGCGCCGGAAGTCCGGTTCGTGTTCGACCCGTCGATCGAGTACGGGATCCGGCTCGAGGAGCTTCTTCAATCGGAGAAGGAGCGGTCGCCCGCGCCGGAGGACGTCGATTCGGAGCGCGAGCCCGAAAGCGAGTGAGAGAGCGGGACCTCGAACGGGCCACTTACCACGGGGCTCTTCTCGTGGACAAGCCGGGAAGAGTCACCTCCCACGATGTGGTGGCGAGCGTCCGCCGCCTCGCCCGTCAGCGACGCTGCGGCCATACCGGGACGCTCGACCCATTCGCCACCGGGCTCCTCGTGGTTTGTCTCGGCAAGGCGACCCGGCTCGCGCGGTTCCTGAGCGGGACGACGAAGAGCTACCTTGCGACGGTGCGCTTCGGATTCTCGACCGATACCTACGACCGCACGGGAACGGCCACGGGGGCGAGGACCGACTCCTCTCCGGGCCTTCGGGATCTCGAGTCCGCGCTCGCCGGATTTCGCGGGGTCCAGCAACAGCATCCGCCGCTCTTCTCCGCCAAGCGGATCGACGGAAAGCGATCCCATCGGCTCGCGCGCGCCGGCGTCGACGTCAAGCCCTCCCCTGCGACGGTTACGGTCCTCGAGCTCGCGCTCGTGGAATACGATCCTCCCCGCGCTCGCCTCACGGTCTCGGTCTCGAGCGGAACGTACGTCCGCTCGCTCGCCCACGACCTCGGGGAGCGGCTCGGATGCGGGGCGCACCTGGAGGAGCTTCGGAGAACCCGCATCGGCCCCTTCACCGTCGAAGCGGCGTCCACGCTCGAGTCGTTGAGCGCGCTCGCCTTCGAGCAGCGCCTGCGCGAGCGCCTTCTCTCCCCGGCGGATCTCCTGCGGGAGCTCCCGCGAGTCGACGTCTCCGCCGACGCGGTGGGGCTCCTCGTCCACGGCCGGGACGTACCCGAAGGCGCGTGGAAGCCGCCCTCGGCCGAAGATCGAGTCGCCTCCGGGCCTCTGCGCGTCTGCGACGAGCATGGGGAGCTCGTCTCCGTCGCGAGTCTCTACCAAGAGACGGGGGCCCTGCGGCCCCTCATCGTCGTTCGCTCTCCCCCCCGCGGGAAAGCCCAAGAGTCGTAGTCCTTTACAGCTTTTACCCGCTGTGCTAACATTCGCGGCGAGTAAAAGACGAAGAAAAAGACCGTCAAGAACGGAGGACCTTTATTTGACGCTCACGAAGGAGAAGAAGACCGGGCTGATCGGAGCCTATCAACTCCACGGTAATGACACGGGCTCGCCCGAGGTGCAAATCGCCATCCTCAGCGAGCGCATCGGATATCTCACCGAGCACTTCAAGACTCACGCCAAGGATCATCACTCCCGCCGCGGGCTCCTGAAAATGGTCGGCCAGCGTCGGCGGCTGTTGGACTACCTGAAGAAGAAGGACGTCGACCGCTACCGCGGAGTCATCCAACGGCTCGGTATCCGCAAATAAGTTCATGCCCGGCCCCGCAGAACGCAGGGGAGCCCGATTCGAGGTCGCTCCGGCGTTCCCGCACGTGTCCCGCGAACGGGTTCCATGCAATCGAGCGGCGCTCGGTCCTCCGATTCCACTCGTCTGAGCGAAACCTTACCCGGTAAGGCGCCGTCTGCGTACGACGCCCCCTTTTCGGCAAGAGCCGGCGAGAGTCGCCATCGGCGACCGCAGCTCCCGCCTACAGTTCCAAGGAGAGAAAAATGATTCACAAGAAAGAGGTGGCCATTGGTGGGGCCACGATGTCCATCGAGATGGGCAAAATCGCCAAACAAGCGAACGGCGCCGCCGTCGTTCGCCTGGGAGACACGGTGGTGCTGGTCACCGCCTGCGCTTCCAAGGATGAGAGAGAGGGCATCGACTTCCTCCCGCTCACCGTCGACTATCGAGAGAACTTCTACGCGTCGGGAAAGATACCCGGCGGGTTCTTCAAGCGGGAGGGCCGGCCGAACGAGAAGGAGATTCTCACCAGCCGGCTCATCGATCGGCCCATCCGGCCGCTCTTTCCCGAAAGCTGGCACCGCGAGACCCAGGTGATCGGGCTGGTCCTTTCGACGGATCGCGAGAACGATTCCGACGTGCTGGCGGTGACCGGCGCTTCCGCCGCTCTCTATTGCTCCGACATCCCGTTCCACACCCCGATCGGCGCGGTGCGCGTCGGGCTCGTCGACGGGAACTTCGTCGTCAACCCGACGTTCGAACAGCTCAAGAAGAGCGACCTCAACTTGACCGTCGCCGGAAGCGCCGACGCCATCGTCATGGTCGAAGCGGGCGCTTCCGAGGTTACCGAAGAGCAGATGGTCGACGCCCTCGGCTTCGCCCACCAGGAGATCAAGAAGCTCGTCGCGATGCAGGAAGATCTGTTCCGCGAGATTTCCCCCGCCAAGATCGACGTCAAGCCTCGCCCGAAGAACGAAGTGATCCACAAGGAAGTGGAGGAGAAGATCTATTCCCGGCTCAAGGAAGCGATGCGCACCAGGGGCAAGCTCGCCGCCGACCGGGCGGTCACGGCGGTGAAGCACGCGCTCCTGGAAGAGCTCGCCGGACGCGAGCCCCAGGATCTCGCGGAGGCGGCGAGCGCCTTCGGCGCTCTCCAGGAGAAGGTTCTGCGCGAGGAAGTTCTTCAGCACCGACGGCGCCTCGACGGAAGGGCGTTCGACGCCGTGCGCGACATCACCTGCGAAGTCGGCGTCCTGCCCCGCACCCACGGGTCTTCGATCTTCACCCGGGGGGAGACCCAGGCCCTGGTGACCGTGACCCTGGGCACGTCCGAAGACGTGCAGCGGATCGACTGGCTGGAGGGCGAGTCGGAGAAGCGCTTCATGCTCCACTACAACTTCCCGCCGTTCTCCGTGGGCGAAGCGAAGTTCCTTCGGGGTCCGGGTCGTCGGGAGATCGGCCACGGAGCCCTGGCGGAAAGGGCCCTCGTCGGAATCGTGCCGGGCGAGGACGAGTTTCCTTACACCATCCGAATCGTCTCGGACATCCTGGAGTCGAACGGCTCCTCCTCGATGGCGAGCGTCACCGGAGGCTGTCTCGCGCTCATGGATGCGGGGGTCCCGCTGAAAGCTCCCATCGCGGGAATCGCCATGGGCCTGGTCAAGGAGGGCGATCGCTACGCCATCCTCACCGACATCGCCGGCGCCGAGGACCACTACGGCGACATGGACTTCAAGGTCGCGGGCACGGCGAGCGGCATCACCGCGCTCCAGATGGACATCAAGATCACCGGGCTGACCCGCGAGATCATGGCCGAGGCGCTGGAACAGGCGCGGCGGGCACGGATGTTCATCCTGGAGAAGATGGCCGCGGTCATGCCCGCTCCGCGCAAGGAGATCTCCGCCTACGCGCCGAGGATCTTCACCATGAGGATCTCGACGGACAAGATCCGGGACGTCATCGGGCCCGGAGGGAAGATGATCCGCAGCATCATCGAGCGGACGGGAGTGAAGATCGACGTCGAGGACGACGGCTCCATCGCCATCGCCTCCACCGACGAGAGCTCGGCCAAGAAGGCGATCCAGATCATCGAGGAGCTGACCGCGGTCCCGGAGATGGGAAAAACCTATCTGGGGAAGGTGCAGCGCATCGTCGATTTCGGAGCCTTCGTGGAGATCATCCCCGGAACCGACGGTCTCCTCCACATCTCCGAAGTCGCCGACCACCGCGTCAAGGACGTCCGCTCCGAGATGTCGGAGGGAGACCAGATCCTGGTCAAGGTGATCAACATCGACCCGCAGGGAAAGGTGAAGCTCTCCCGCAAGGCGGTCCTGCGCGAGCAAGCGGGCTTGCCGCCGGAGGAGCCCCAGGCCCCGAGGCCGTCGGGCGGAGGCTGGCGCGAGGAGGGCGGCGGATCGGATCGTGGAGACCGGGGCGACAACCGGCGACGCCCGAGCCGCCGGCGCTAAGCGAGAAAGAAGAACGCAAAGGCGCTTCCAGGCGCCTTTGCGTTCGATCCGGTCTTACTTGCTCAGGATGGCGAGGACGTCGTCTTCCCTCAGGATGAGGTATTCCGACCCATCGATCTTCACCTCGGTGCCGGCGTATTTGCCGAAGAGGATCTGATCGCCTTTCTTCACCTCGAGCTCGACGCGGGTTCCGTCGTCGAGCACCTTGCCGTTTCCGACAGCGGTGACTTTTCCTCGCTGTGGCTTTTCCTTGGCGGTATCGGGGATGATGATGCCCCCGCCCGTCTTCTCTTCCGACTCCTCGATTCTCTTTACCAGGAGCCGATCGTGCAGCGGTCGTATATCCATGTGTCGATCTCCTTTCGGACCCGCGGCGCCGGCGGCGCCGGGTCGAACCGTCGGTTAGTGTAGCCCAGAACCCCTTACCGGCTCCAGAGCTTGAGCTCCTGCAGCTTCTTGGAGAGGGTATTGCGGTGGATGTGGAGCACTTTCGCGGCGCGCGACAGGTTCCCCTTCTCGATCTCCATCACCTGCGCCAGGAAGCGCTTCTCGAACTCCCTCTTGGCGTCGGGGAACCTTATGCCGCCGGTGATCATCTCCTCGATGAGGTTGTCGAGTCTCTCTCGAAGGGGCATCTTCCCGTCAGCGGAGGCGCGTGGGCCCATTCGACTAGTCCCGTTCCCTTCGAGGAGAATCGAGATCGTTCCTGCCCGTCAGCAGGCGGTAGGCGTCGAGGTACCGGGCGCGAGTTCCCGCCACCACCTCCGGCGGCAGCTCCGGGCCCGGCGGGGTCTTGTCCCAATCGAGGGTCTCGAGGTACTCGCGCACGAACTGTTTGTCGAAGCTCGGCTGGTCCCTACCCGGGTGGTAGCTCTCCTTGGGCCAGAAGCGCGAGGAGTCGGGGGTCATGACTTCGTCGATGAGGTAGAGGTCTTCGCCTCCAGGGGATTGGGGATCGAGGCCGAACTCGAACTTGGTGTCGGCGATCACGATGCCTTTCGACTCCGCTTCGGCGCTGCCGAGCCGATAGAGCGCGAGCGAGATGTCCCTGAGCCTCTCGGTGAGATCCGCGCCGAGCGCCTCCGACATCGCCTCCTCGCTCACGTTCAGGTCGTGTCCCGCCGTCGCCTTGGTCGAGGGCGTGAACAGCGGCTCCTCGAACCTATCGGCGAGGCTAAGCCCTTTCGGGAGCGGAATACCGCAGACGCTTCCCGTCTTCTGGTACTCCTTCCATCCCGACCCGTAGAGATAGCCGCGCACGACGCACTCGAACGCAACCGGCTCGAGCTTTTTCACCAACATCGAGCGAAGCCGAAGCTGGTCGGCGAACGGCGCCAGCGCGGCGGGGTAGCGATCGAAGTCCCCCTCGATCAAATGGTTCGGAACGATGCCTCGAGTTCTATCGAACCAGTACAGGGAGAATTGATTCAGCACCTTGCCCTTGTCGGGAATTCCCGTGGGTAGAACCACGTCGAAGGCGGAGATGCGATCGGTGGTGACGATGAGAAGCTGTCCATCGATCTCGTAGACATCGCGGACCTTGCCTTTCGAGCGCAAAGGCAGCGCATCGAGACGGGTATCGACGAGAACGTTGTCGCTCACCGTGGAGACGACCCCCTCCTTCGGGCGAGTGTTGGCGGCACCTCGACATTCCGCCGCAGCCCTAATCGCTGCGTGCGGGAAGTCTCTTCTCTCTCTTTCGGAGAAAGCGGGGCGTATTTTAGGGAAGGCCGTAGGGCGAGGTCAAGCCCCGCGCGTACCCGGGGCGGACCGCGTCCAAGTCACTTCGAGTCGAGCTCGATGCGGCCGTCCATGGTGCTGAAGAGCAGTAGCGGCCCGCCTTCGCCGAGCCTCCCCCGAAGACGGTTATCGTCTTCCTCTCGTCCGGCGCGGTCGAACGACGAGAGTCGATTCGAGATTCGCCCGTCGCTCGCGGTGGCGTCGATTTCCGCGGCCGCGGCCGACGGGAGCAGGACGCGGATCGCGCCGTCCGCCGTCCTCACGACCCAACCCTCCGTCGATGCCGGCCAATCGGTGCAGACGATACGGATGCCGCCGTCGCCCGTTATCGCTTCGAGGCGTACGAAGATCCCTTCGAGCTCGATGCCGCCGTCGTCGGTCGCGGCCTCGACCCTGGCGTCGAGCTCCCGCCCGACGATCGAGCCATCCTCCGTCCGAAGCCGGATCTCCCCCGACGTCCGCTGGACGAAGATACGGCCGTCACCGCTTTCGGCTCGCACCCGTCCTTCGATTCCCTCGATCTGGATCCGGCCGTCGTCGGTCACGATCTCCAGGTCCGATTCGCGAGGCACCCGAAGGCTCAAGTCCGTCCGGAGGTCTCCTCCGAAGGGAGGAATGTCGTCGACCCGGCCCTCGAAGCGGATCCGCGCGCCTTCCTCGGATGCGAGCGCGGAAACCTCGATGCGCTCGAGCAGCCCTCGAGCGGTCTCGCGGTCCACGGAGCGCGCGCCTTTGAGGAACTCCCCTTCGATCGCCCGCGAGTCCCGGATACCCTGGATCTCGACCGAGCCCTCTTCGATGCGGACCTCGATCTTCGGCCGCTCCGACTTCGCTTCGAATCGGAACTCTTCGACCGACTTCTCTTCGACGCGCTGCGGGTCGCATGCTGAGAGCCCAAGAGCGACGAGGGCCGCGGGAAGCACGATCCTCATGACTCCACCGGCTCGAGGCGGATGTCGCCGTAGCTCGTCTCGACGGTGACCGCGTGGGTCGAGGAGCCGAGGGCCCCGGTCCAGGCTCTTCCCGCCCCTCGGCGTTCCTCGAGGACCTCGAGTCCGGGAACGTTCGAATGCAGCTCGCCGTCCTCGGCGCTTCCTTCGAATCGCAGGGACGCCCCCGGAGGAATCCGCAGCTCGACGTCTCCATAGGTCGTTTGAAGGCTCACGCTGCCCGCGAGCAGCGCCGTCGATGCGGTCACTCCTGCGTGGGTTGCCCGGACCGACAGGCTCGAGCCGAAGGCAGCGACGCGGACGTCCTCGTTGGAGCTCTCGATCTCGACCGCACCCTCGACCTCCTCGACCGTTACCTGCGACAGCGGAGACTTCACTCGCGCAGATCCCCGGACTCCGACCACGGTCACCGGCTCGTCGCGATCGTCGATCGCGACGTTCCCCGCAATGTCCCGCGCCTGGATCGGCGCGTTGGTCGCCTCGACGGTCAAATCCCCCTGGACGTCGCGCACGAAGATCGACCCGTGGCTGTTGGCCACCGCGGCGCTCCCGCCCGCGGACTCGATCGAGACCTCAGCGTGCTGCGCCGTCACCCGGAGCTCCCCTCCGATACGGGAAGCCTGGATGCGCGCGTGCCGGTTCTCGAGGGTCGCCTTTCCGGTGACGTCTTCCGCCACCAGCCGGCCGTGGCTGGTCTCCGCCCGCAGGTCTCCGTCGATGTCCTCGGCCACGATCGAACCCCCGCGGTTGACGAGCTCGACCGCTCCCGAGATCCCGCTCACCCGGATCTCTCCGTGCCGGGTCGTCGCCTTGAGGCCCCCCTTCAGGTTCCCCGCCTCGATCCCGTCGTGCGCGGTCTCGATCCGGACCGGTCCTTCGATGTCGAACGCGGAAACGCGTCCACGATGGTTTTCTATCGCGACCGAAACGTGTTTCGGAACCCGGAGGTCCAGGTCGCACTCGACGCGCGCTCTTCGCTCGGGTCCTCCGGGGAGAACCACGGCGAGCCGCGCCACGGGGCCGCTCGCGTCGAAGTCGATCGAAACGGCGTCGGCGATGGCGGAGGCGTCGCTTTCGGACGCATGGTGAACTCGTTTCGTGAACCGGACTTCGATCTCGGTTCCCTCGCCCCCCTGGACGTTCACGACACCGCCGGGGTTGACGATAGAGACTTCGCCGGCCCCACCGAGCTGGAAACGCGCCTCGCCGGGAAAGCGATGGACCGGAGCGCCCACCAGGGACAGAGTGCCGAGCCCGACGATGTCTTCGAGCTTCTCACCCGATACCTCCTCCAGGACGCGCCGCCCCGCGCTGATGCCCAGACCGCAGACGACGATGAGCACCAGGAGCACGATCTCGAACGCACCGACCCGCGCACGAGAAGGCTGGGCGAAGCGCTGGTAGAGTTTCACCAATCCCCAGAGAACCAAGAGAACCGGCCAGTAATCCGCGAACAACACGAAACCCTGGCGCAGCAGGGGAAGCAGCGCATAGTCGAAGAGATTCTGCGCAAGGAACAGGACCCCGGTCGCGATCAGGAGGATCCCGAGGACCAGAGCGCAGCCGCTCCGCCCTCCCGAGCGTGCGTCCGTCGCCGCGACCTCAGACATTGCCGCGCTCTTCCTCCGCGATCTCCTCGTGCGACATCGGGGGGATCGGTCCGATCGACTCGATGGAGGGTACCGCCGGAGTCGCCGCCTCGGGCCGACGCCTCAGGATGAAGATCCCGAGCGCGATCAAGGCGACCGGCCACAGCCGCGAAACCCACGCGAAATCGATGAGGTCGAAGTTCTCGAGCGTGAAGAGGACGCCGAGGCCGATGAGGATATAGCCCCACCATTTGGTGATGCCGAAATCCGGGCCCCTGGGAGGGGTGCCCCCCGCGGCGATGATCCGGTTCACCTCGACCGCCGCTCGATGCGAGTCCACCATGGCGTAGAGAACGAGAAACGGGATGAGGATTCCGAAAGGACCACCCTCGTCCGCCATCCGGATGGTGAGAATGAACGAGAGGCCTATGAGGAACCCCTTGGCGGCCTGACCCACGTAGACGTGCCCGAGGCCGGGGAGGAGCGAAAGGAAGACGGCCGCGGATGGAGAGCGTTTCATGAATTACTCCTTGCTGTATAGGTTGATTGGCCCGCTGTTCTTCTCAGAGGGCTTGGAATCGGGTGGCTCGAGCGAGAGGATTCATCCTCGCGGTCGTCCCGGCGGCGCAGCTCTTCCAGATCGCGCAGGCGCTCGTTCAGCCGGTCGAGGCGGTTCTCGAAAGCGACTCCGACCGTCATGCGCAGCACGTTGAGATCCTCGATCCAGCGGGCCGTTCGGTGATAGGTGCGGACTCCCAGGCTGTAGCCTTGATGCGCCCTCTGCGAAACGCTTCGGGACCAACCCGAGAGGAACTCCGGTGGACGAAACAGAAGGACGGCGGCGAGGACCGCGGCGGCGGCGAGGCCGCTTCCGAAACTTCGCCAGAACGACGCGTCGGTCTCGAAGGCGGCTCCGCTCCGACGGGCGGCGAGGAGCGCCGGCCGGGTGCGCTCGAGTATGAGCGTCGTCAGGTTCGAAGGCGGCTCCGGCGACTGAAAGGTCCCGAAGAGCGACAGGACTTCTTTCAGGGACTCCGTGAGGGTCCGGCATTCCTCGCAATTCCGGAGATGGTTCTCGAGCTCTCGGCTCAGAAGCGGAGAAAGGGTTTCTTCGAGGTAGTCCGACAGGAGCTCTTGTTGTCGTCGGCAGCTCACGCGTCTCCTCCTTTCTTGACGCCAGGCCCGGTCTTACCGCCAGGCCCGGTCTTATCACCGAGCCCGGTCTCCCCCAGGATTACGCTCCACTCGGCGCGTCTGCGCTTCAGGAGCTTCGCGAGCTCGAGCCGGCCCCGGTTGATGCGGGACTTCACCGTGCCCAGCGGGATCTCGAGCATAGCGGCCATCTCCTCGTAGCTCATCCCCTGCAAATCCCTGAGAATGACCGCCTGACCCAGTTCCGAGGGGAGTCGGTCGATGACCTGACGCAGCCAGCTCGCGAGGTCTTTCTCCTCCAGCGCGCGGTGAGGATCGTTTCCGGCCGCCGTATCCCGGGCGACGGCGACCAGCTCCTCGGACTCTTCGCCGTCGATGACCATCGAGCGCTCGCGCCGCCGCCTCCGGTAGTGATCGATGGCGTAGTTCCGGGCGACCCGCTGGAGCCAGGCCGGAAGGCTCCCGCTCGTGTCGAAGGTGCGAAGTGCTCCGAGCAGGTGCAGGAAGATCTCCTGGGCAAGCTCTTCGGCCTCGTCCGCCCTGCCCGTGAACTGAAACGC
Organism: uncultured Acidobacteriota bacterium; assembly: GCA_963716925.1. Lineage (GTDB taxonomy): Bacteria > Acidobacteriota > Vicinamibacteria > Marinacidobacterales > SMYC01 > DAISKN01. Next base: position 183,507 of record CAVQUX010000011.1, read on the forward strand.
GACATGCCAAACCTTTCTCTGAAATCGACCGACGAGGACGCTCCACGCCTCTTCGTCGCCGCTGGCGCATCGGCGCGCGAGCTCACCGTCTTCTAGCAACGAGCCCGCCTCCGCTTTCGTGCCAAGTCCAACCCCATGAACGGGGTTACCGACCGCAAAGTTCCGGCAAAGGCGCGCGGCGGCCTCGCGGAGCCCGAACGGGGTGGGGAATCGGTAGGCGGGATAATGGCGCTAAACTGCCGTACTTTTTGACTTTCTCTCGTCATTGCAGTAAACCTACCGCGCCAGCGGCGGCGGTCCTTCGGCCGCTCCCTCAGAAGCTCGAACCCGTGAAAAAAGTGCTCGGCTCTCCCAAGGTGCATACTGCCGCGATCCTCATCGTGACCGTCGCCTTGCTGTGGCTCTTCTTTCGAGGAGTGAACCTGGGCGAGATCCGGAGGAGCCTTTCGAGCGCGAAACCCGCCCCCATCTTCTGGTCGCTGGTCTTCACCATGGCGACCTACATGATCCGCGCGCTGCGCTGGCAAGGACTCCTCGTTCCTCTCGGCCGCGCAGGTCTCGCGAACTGCTTCAGCGCCACGGTCATCGGCTTCATGGTGAACTTTCTCGCACCCGGCCGCCTGGGAGAAATCGCGCGCCCTTACCTCCTCGCGAGGCGCGAGGGGTTCTCCGCTTCCGGGGCGTTCGCGACGATTCTACTCGAGCGCATGTTCGACCTGGTGGCGGTCGTGTTCTTCATAGCCTTCCGGCTCCTCGCGGGCCCGAAGCTGGCGAGAAGCCCGGAGATCGTCTTCTCGCTCCAGATCGGGGGCGTCCTCGGCCTCGGGTTCGCCGTCGTCGCCCTCGCCTCGATGTTCCTCTTCGCGCGCTACCCCGAGCCCTCGATGGCGGTCGCGCGCTGGTTTCTGCGGGTGCTCCCTCACGGTCTCGCGGCCCGAGTCGCGAGCTTCCTCGAAACCTTTCGCGCCGGCCTGGGGGTCCTGGTCCACGGGGCGGGACTGGTGAAGGCGTTCCTTTGGTCGCTCCTCCTGTGGCTCGCGATCTGCCTCTCGTTCTGGCTCGCGGCCCGGGCTCTGGCCGTCGACTTCCGGTTCGGAGACACGCTGCTGGTGATCGGGTTTCTGACCGTCGGCGTCATGGTTCCCACCCCGGGGTCCATCGGCGGCTATCACTACATGTGCTCCCTGGCGTTGACCACACTCTTCGACATCGCCCCGAGCCCCGCGGCGGCGGTGGCGCTCGTGGCCCACGCGATTTCGTTCCTCCCGGTCACGATTCTGGGTATCTTGTTGTTCGTGAAAGCGGGCCTGACCGTGAGCGAGTTGAAGTAGCGGGCTTATGAGGCATTACATCAGGCCTGTGCGAGCGGAGCGAAAGCCTGGGGGGGCCGGCGGCGGCGCCCGGAGGGCGCCCTTATTGGAGCGCTGGGGGTCGGGCCCCGCGCGCTTATGAAGCAATAGGCGAGCATTCAAGTGAGGAGAAACGACAGGTGAAATGTCCCTTCTGCGGCCATCTGGCGGACAAGGTCGTCGATTCGAGAGAGAGCAAGGAAGGCGAGGCCATAAGGCGCCGCCGCCAGTGCCTCAAATGCGGGCGGCGGTTCACGAGCTATGAACGGCTCGACCGCATCGACTATCGAGTGGTGAAAAAGGACGGCCGGCGCGAGCGTTTCGACCGGGAAAAGTTGATGAGCGGGATCCTCAAGGCCTGCGAGAAGCGGGCGGTTCCCGTGACCCGTCTCGAGGCGATCGTGGACCAGCTCGAGCAGCGGCTCCACGACAGCCCCGACAAGGAGCTCGCCACCACCCAGATCGGCGAGTTCGTCATGTCGGAGCTCAAGAGCCTGGACCAGGTGGCCTACGTGCGGTTCGCCTCCGTCTACCGAGACTTCAAGGACGCGCACGAGTTCGTGGAGACGATCCGTTCGCTGCTCGGAAGGCACGATCTCGGGGTGAGCGGCGAATAGCTCGATGACGCCCAGGCTCCGGCAAGCGGCGTTTCTGGCCCTGCTCCTGGGCGCGGGGAAGGCGGCCGCGGAAGGCGCGGACATCGAGGACCTGGTTCCCGTGGTCCGGAGCGACGGCATTTTCGTCAGCTTCCGCGCGGACGACGCCTTCAACGAGGACATCGAGCACGCCATCCGAACCGGCCTCGAGGTGATCTTCCGCTACAATGTGGAGCTGAAGCGGCCGCGCGGGATCTGGCTCGACGGGCAGGTCGCGCGGCGCGTGATCTCGGCTACGGTCACGTACGACAACCTGACCAAGCGCTACAGATTGACTCGGGAGATAGACGGCAAGATCGACGCCACCGAAGTCGTCGCCGATGCCGAGGCGATGAGACGATTCATGACGACGTTCGAGTCGCTGCGCCTGTTCGAGCTCACGGTGCTCGAGCCCAACGACTCCTACTACGTCCGCGTCAAGGGCGTGATGCGGGAGCGCAACCTGCTGCTCCTGATTCCCTGGGACGTCGGAACCGAGTGGAAGGAGGCGCGCTTCGACTACGTTCCCTCGAGCCCCTCCAGCCGTTCGAGCTCGTCGCGATGACCACTCCCGCTCGCCCCCCGGAGCTCAAGGAGACGAAGGACAACCTGCGCCTGGTCTCCCTCATCGTTCTCCTGCTGTCGGGGGTGGCCCTCCTCAGCACCTACCTCGTGGGAAAGTCGGCGCAGTTCAAGCCGGACTTCCTCGCCCGGGTCTTCCTCTACGGGTTCACTCTCGTGAACCTGACGATGCTCCTGGTCCTGGTGTTCGTCCTCGGCCGGAACCTGATCAAGCTGTTCATCGAGCGAAGGCGTTCGGTGAGGGGGGCGAAGTTCAAGACCAAGCTGGTCATCGTCTTCATCGGCTTCGCCCTGCTGCCCTCGGCGCTCATCATGCTGGTCGGAAGCAACCTCATCTCGACCGCGGTCGAGCGCTGGTTCTCCCATCCGGTGGAAGCGGTGCTCGTCGGGGCCCAGGACGTCGTCGAGCACTACTACCACGAGAAGCAGGAGAGCGCGACGTTCTACGCCCGCCGTCTCTCCCGGGAGATCGGTGAAGGCGAGCTTCTGGAGGCGAAGCACCTCTCGATGCTCGGCCGGAGCATGGAAGCGAGGCTCACTCTCTATCGGCTCGACATGATTACCGTGCTCTCCAGGAACCAGGCGCTCTGGACCTCGGCCCGACCGGGGCTTCCCCAGTACAATCCCGATTCCACCATTCGTCTGGCGGAGACCGGTCTCCGCGGCGAGGAGACGCTTCACCAGGACTCCCTCGGCGAGGGTACGCTGGTCCAATACGCGTCGCCGATCTTCAGGAAGGGGAGTCGTGACGTCAGCGGCGCGGTGGTCGTGTCCTACTTCATCCCCCGGAGCATCGCCGCCACCCTCGAGGACGTGAATCAGCAGGCGAACGTATACCAGCAGGCGGAGGCGCAGAAGGAGCCGATCCAGGATCTCTACCTCTCGTACTTCGTGATGGTGTCCCTGCTGCTCCTTCTGGCATCGACCTGGATCGGTCTCTACCTGGCGAAGCGAATCACGGGACCGGTGGGCGAGCTGGTGGAGGCGACGGAGAGGGTCATGGCCGGCGACCTCGACCACCCGGTGTCGGGTCCCGCGGTCGACGAGTTGGGGCAGCTGATGGACTCCTTCAACCGGATGACGGCGAAGCTCAAGCTGAGCCAGGACCGGCTCGAGGCCTCCCGTCTGGATCTCGAGACCAAGAATCGGGAGCTCGACCGCAGGCGGCGATACATGGAGACGGTGCTGGAGAACATCGCGACCGGCATCGTTTCCTTCGATCGCGAGGGCATCGTGACCCGCATCAATCAGAGCGCGGTGAGGCTCCTGGATCTCGACCCCGGCCTCACCGGCAGGCACTATCGGGACGTCTTCCGCGGAGAGGCGCTGTCTCCCTTTCGACGCCTCCTGGACGCCGCGGGAGGGGCCGAACGGCGGCCGGCGTTCGAGGAGGAGCTCGACATCGCGGTCGCCGACCGGGAGCTTCACGTCTCGGTCTACATCACCCCGATCTCGGGCGCGGACGCCGAGCCCTCCGGGCTGCTGATGGTCCTCGACGACCTGACTCAACTCCTGCGGGCCCAGAAGGTGGCGGCCTGGCGCGAGGTGGCGAGGCGGCTGGCCCACGAGATCAAGAACCCGCTGACTCCGATCCAGCTCTCGGCGCAGCGCATTCGGAAGCACTTTCTCGCGCGCTCGCCCGAGCTCTCGCGCGTGGTGGAGGAGGGGACGGGCACGATCATCGAAGAGGTCGACTCGCTGAAGAACCTGGTGGACGAGTTCTCGCAGTTCGCGAGGATGCCGTCGGTCTCGGCCGCGCCGCACGAGCTCAACCCCCTGGTGAGCGGGACGCTGGACCTCTACGACGGGCTCTTCTCCGGGCTGACCTTGACGAGGTTGTTCGCCCCCGATATCCCCAGGGTGATGGTGGACCCCGAGCTCATCCGCAGGGTTTTCATCAATATCATCGACAACGCCATCGAGGCGAACGGAGGCGTTGGCCGGGTGGTGGTCGCGACGTCCTACGACCGCGACCTTCAGATGGCGCGGGTGGAAGTGGCGGACGACGGTCCCGGAATCGCGCCCGCGGACCGCGACAAGCTGTTCATGCCTTACTATTCGACGAAGCTCCGGGGAAGCGGTCTCGGACTCGCCATCGTCCAGCGCGTCGTGGCCGAGCACCGCGGCCGGATCCGGGTGGAGGAGAACGAGCCCCGGGGCGCTCGCTTCGTGATCGAGCTGCCGCTCGAGTCGACGCCGGATCCCCGTCCGCTGGTGATCAAGGAGCGAAGTACCCACTAGTGCCGTCAGAAAGAATTCTCGTCGTCGACGACGAAGCCGGAGTACGGAGCTCGCTCCAGGGGATTCTCGAGGACGAGGGCTACCGCGTCGACACCGTGGAAAGCGCGGAGGCGGCGCTCGCCCGGATCTCGACCGGTCGATACGACCTGGTCCTCCTCGATATCTGGCTCCCGAACATGGACGGCATGGAGGCCCTCGCCCGGATTCGTGAAAGGGATCCCGACGCCGCTGTGATCATGATCTCAGGGCACGGCACCATCGAGAACGCCGTCCGGGCGATCCAGCTCGGAGCCTATAACTTCGTAGAGAAGCCGCTCTCTCTGGACAAGACGGTCATCGCCGTCGGTAGCGCCTTGAAGCAGCGCCGGCTGGAGCAGGAGAACCGGTACCTGCGCGCCCGCGTGGAGTCGAAGCAGGTGCTCATCGGCGAGAGCGCTTCGATGCGCGAGCTCAGGAAGCAGATCCGCATGGCCGCCCCCACCCACGGGCGCGTCCTCATCTTCGGAGAGAACGGGACGGGGAAGGAGCTCGTAGCCCGTTCGATCCACGCGCAGTCACTTCGCAAGAACGGCAGCTTCATCGAGGTCAACTGCGCGGCCATTCCCGAGGAGCTCATCGAAAGCGAGCTCTTCGGACACGTCAAGGGGGCCTTCACCGGGGCGGTGGCCGCTCGAAAAGGGAAGTTCGAGGCCGCCGACGGGGGCACGTTGTTTCTCGACGAGGTCGGGGACATGAGCTTGAAGACCCAGGCGAAGGTCCTGCGGGTGCTGCAGGAGCAGAAAGTGGTGGCCGTGGGGAGCGCCGAGGGGGTGAACGTCGATTGCCGGGTCATCGCTGCGACGAACAAGGACCTGGAGCGCGAGATCGCCGCGGGAAATTTTCGGGACGACCTGTTCTTCCGGCTGAACGTCATCCCGTTTCACATGCCTTCGCTGCGGGACCGGCGCGAGGACATCCCTGCGCTCGTCGATCACTTCATCGAGGACTTCTGCGCGGAGTACGGCAAGAGGCCCAAGAAGGCGAGCGCCGAGGCGATGGAGCTCCTGATGGCCTACCAGTGGCCGGGGAACGTGCGGGAGCTCAAGAACGTCATCGAGCGGCTGGTGATCATGGTCGCCGCGGACGAGATCGGCGCCAGCGATCTCCCGCCTCCCCTTCGAAAGGGACGGGAGGAGAGCTCCGACGGGCTCGGCGATTTTCCCTCCCTCGCGACCGCCCGCGAAGCCTACGAGAAGCAGTTCATCCTCAAGAAGCTCCGGGACAACGACGGGAACGTTTCCCGGACTGCGGAAGCGCTCCAGATCGAGCGCTCTCATCTCTACAGGAAGATGAAGGCCTATGGGATCAAATAGCCGCCAGCGGGCAACAGGCCGGCTTGGCGCATGCGCTCTTCTAGAATTCCAGGTGGCGCTTCCAGAGAGAGGCGCTCCACCATTCCTTCGAAGGCTGCGTCTTCGGGGATCAAGCCGACGATTTCGGATCGCTCGACCGCAACGCCCATCCTCGCCGCTTCTCTTTCGACTGCGTCGAATGCGGCCAGAAGCGACGTCACCCGAAAGTCGGTGAGATTCATCGATACCTGGGCCCGGGGAGGGTCGGACAGCTCGAACCCGAGCGCCTTCAAGTGCGGGAGCCCGCCGCTGGAAGCGCGTATCCGGCGGGCGATGGCCTGGGCGACGGCGCGGTCCGGGGTCCGGAGCTCGACGTTGTAGGCGATGAGCAGAGAGCGCACGCCGATCGCGATGGCGCCCGCCGTGGGATGGGGTTGCCTGGGTCCATAGTCCGGCACCAGGTCCGAGGCCGCCATCCTCGCTTCGAGAGCTTCGAAGCCTCCTCTCCGCAATCGCGGGAGCTCGCGATTCTCGGGCCTCAGGGCAGAATCCGCGTAGAGGAAGACCGGGAGTCCGAAGGAGTCCGCGATTTCGCGGGCGACGGCGATCGCGATAACTCGGGCTCGCTCCCTCGAGAATCCAGCCAGCGGGACCAGGGGCAGCAGGTCGACGGCGCCTATCCGTGGATGAACCCCGCGATGGTGTCTGAGATCGATGCGGGCGATCGCCCGCTCGACGAGACGTGCCGCGGCCTCGAGGACGGAATCCGGCTCCGCCACGGCCGTCAGGACCGAACGGTTGTGGGAAGCGTCACTGTGACGGTCGAGGAGCCGGACACCTTCCCCGGGGGCGAAGGCCTCGGCAATGTCCTGGACGGCGGGTTTCGACCGGCCCTCGCTGACGTTCGGAACCAGCTCCAGGAGCTCCATCGATACGGGAAACACTACCATTCCCGCGCTGATGGCAGTATATTTTACGAGGAGTTGTCCCCGGGCGGACCGAGGGGACGCAAAACTTGGATCGACGAGAGACGGATTTCCCAACGAGCGAGCTCGTCGTTCGCGACGACGACAACCCCGAAGTTCCTCCGAAGTCCTTCGATCTGCTCCGTCAGGGCGATGACCTCCACGCACGCGGGCTCTACCACCAGGCCATTCACGTGTGGACCCGGATCCTGTTTCTCGACCGCGGCAACCCCCAGGCCCGCCTCCGCATCGACAAAGCCAAGGAGGCGGTTGCCGAGCTTCAGCGTCGGCTCGATGCCGAGATCGCCGAAGCCCGGGCGCTGTTCGATGGGGGAGAGATCGAGGAGTCGCGCGAGCGGGTTCGCTCCGTGCTCGCGGCGGACGCGAGTCACGGAGACGCGGTGCAGCTCGCGGCGTCGATCGAGGCGGTCGACCGAAGAAACGAGCTTCCCCGGGAGCCACCCGCTGGCACCCGGCCTTCCCCGGAACCGAAACCGGCTCCGGCGCCGGACGTGGTCTTCGCTCCCACGCCCACCCAGGGCGTGGTCATCCGGGTACCGAAAGGTCCCCGGCTTTCCTCCCATCGAGCCGGGTCGGCGGCGACGTCGCGCGTCCAGATGGCCGCGTTTCTTCTCGGCGCGCTTCTGCTGTTCGCCGTCTCCGCTTTCTACCTCAGCGAGAATTGGGAAGCGATCGTGAGCGACGGAGCGTTCGGCAGTCCCGCCGGTCTCGCCCCGGCCGTCCTTCCCGATCGGCTCGCCGCCACCGCGCCCGATCTATCCCAGCTCCGCTACTACAACGGGCAGCGGCTCTTCGCTCAGGGCCGCTACCGCGAGGCCCTGGCAGAGCTGCGCCGCGTGGACCGCGACTCGACGGTGGTTGCCGAGGCCCGGAGTCTCATCCTTCGGATCGAGGATCGCCTGCTGCGGGGCGCGAGCGGAGCGGAGCCTGCAATCGATGCCGCGAGGTGACATGTGACCTGTGCTTCGTGCGGGACAGAGATTCCGCCGTCGGCTTCGATCTGCCAGGCCTGCGGAGCCCGCCGCGATCCTGCGCACTGGCGCGATCAGGTGCGCGAGACCGTCGCCCGCCACGTGGAGAAGAAGCGACTGCAGCAGGAGAAACGGGACGACGACGCGAGGCAGCTCTCGATCTTCCCCGAAGAAGTCGTCGAGAATCCGGACGAGCGGGAGCTCCGGGAGCGCCGCGCCGCGATTCGAGCGCGGGTGCAGGAGCGCGTCTCCAAGCGGGCCCCTTCCGCCAGGCCGCCGCGGGAGACCGGCCGGTCGAGGGACGCGGGCGAGATCCCGATCGGCCGATCGAAAGCGCTCGCGGCGGCGAGAGAGCTCGCCCGGGAGCCCGACCTCGAGCCCGCCGATCCAAGAACCGACAGGTTCGTGCCGCTCGGCGATCCCGTCGATTTCGAGATGCCTGTCGCCGAGGTGGAGCTCGAGGAGGAGCCGGAGCCGGTCGTGGCGCTCGGATTGGCTTCGGCGCCCGAGCGAATCATCTCCGGGCTCATCGATCTCGTTTTCGTCGGTCTCATCCAGCTCACGCTCTTCTACCTCACGACCCACCTCGTGGCGCAGCGCGTCGGCGCTCTTCCGAGCTCGGCCCTCGTGGCCATGGGCCTGGTGGGAGCGGTGATGGCTGCCGGCTACTTCCTCTTCTTCTGGAGCTTGTCGGGCCAGACGCTCGGGAAGCTCCTCACCGGCGCTCGCGTGGTGGATCGACGGGGAGGCGCCCTCGGTTTTGGACGCGCGGCGTTGAGGCTCGCGGCGACGCTGGTCGCCGCGCTTCCGCTCGGCGCGGGATTCATCGGGCTCTGGACCGATCCCGAACGTCGCGGATGGCACGACCGCATCGCGGGCACGAAAGTCATCCGCGGCTAGCGCGGTCTACGGTTGGATCGTCTCTTCCTTCGGGCTCTCGTCGAAGAGCTCCAGCCCAAGGTCGTCGGCCGGCGCGTTCGCGCGGCGCTGCTGGACCGCGGCTCCCGTCTGCTCTTTCTCGCGCTCGCCCCGCCCGGTCCTTCGGCCCTCGTGGTCAGCTTCCTTCGGGAGGCCGCGGGGGCCTATCTCCTCCCGGTTTCTCGGGCCCAGCGCGATGGCGTCACCACCGCCGGTCTCAGGAAGATCGTGGGCTCCCGGATCGGGGCGATCGCGATCGCGGACCTCGATCGCGTCGTCACTCTATCGTTCGAAGGCAAGCGGCTCAGCGGCCGGGCGACGGCTTTCCGGCTGATCCTCGAGGCCCTCGGAGTCCGCGCCGATCTCTACCTCGTGGATTCGGAGTCCTCGGGAGTGGTGGAAGCTCTTTCGTCCTCCCGTGCCCGGCTCGGCGCCGGAGATCGCTACCAGGCGCCGCCGCTCCCGCCCGGGGCCGGCCCTCTCGCCGCGGGAGCGGCCGAGGTCGAAGAGCGCCTTCTGCGGGCGATGGCGCGGGAAGGGACGAAGCGGCGCTCCGCCCTTCTCGCCGCCACCGGCGCCACACCCCTGCTGGTGCGGGAGATCGAGTGGCTGGTCGAGCGCGAGGGCGCGCCCGCGGGCGACGCGTTCGTGAGGGTGCGATTGCGTCTCGAGGAGAAGCGTCCGTTCCTGTACCTGCCTCATTTCTCCTCCGCGGGAGGTCACTCTCTTCTTTCGCCGCTCGAGCTCGCGAGCGAGAGCGACCTCGCTCCCAGGGCGCACGCGACCTTTTCGGAGGCGATGGCCGAGGCCGTGTCTCTCGAGACCGATCTCCTCAGGCGCTCGGCTCTGCGGGCGCGTCTGAAAAGCGCCGTGAAGAAGCGCCTCGATCGGGCCCGGCGGCTCGAGGAGAAGCTCCGGAGCGACGTCCTGTCGCTCGAGGATCCGAGCGCTCTCCGTCGGCGCGGTGAGCTCCTGCTCGCGGGCCTGACGCGTGCGCGAAAGACCGGGAACGGACGGGCCGTCGTTCTTCCGGACCTGTTCGATGTCGAAGAAAAGGAGATCGAGCTCGAAATCGATCCCCGGCTCTCGCTTCCGAAGAACGCGGAGCGTTTCTTCAGCCGGGCCCGGAGGGCGGAGCGCGCGGGGGTCGAGCTCGGGAAAAGGCTGCAGGCCGCGGGGAAGGAGATCGCCTTCTGGGAAGGCTTCGAGTGCGACGTCAGAGACGCCGCGACACCGGACGAGCTGCTCGCTCTCGAGCGCGAGGCGGCGGACGAAGGCCTGTCGTTTCCTTCGTCGGGAAAGCCGCCGAAGAGGCGTCCTCCCGAGCCCCTCGGGCCCCGGGCATTCCTCTCTCATCGAGGCAACGCCATCCTCGTGGGGCGCTCCGGACGATCGAACGACGAGCTGACGTTCGACGTGGCGAGACCCCACGACCTGTGGTTTCATGCCTCGGGGATTCCCGGAGCCCACGTGGTGCTTCGCGCTCCGTCGGGTGACGCTGCGGACGAGCGCGAGATTCGGGAGGCGGCGGAGCTCGCGGCGTACTTCAGCAAGGCGAGGGAAGATACGGCGGTCGATGTGATCGTGACCGAGAGGCGCCACGTGAGCCGGATCAAGGGCGCTCCCCGGGGGCTCGTCAAGCTCTCGCCGGGCGAAACAAGGACCCTTCGGGTGGCGCCGCGCCGGCCCGAGAGCGACCAGGGGAACCGCGGATAGCGACTAATATGGTCGGTATGAAGGCGGAGATTCTCGCGGTGGGCGAGGAGCTCCTGGCACCGGGCCGCGTCGAGACCAACTCCCTGTTTCTCACCGAGAAGCTCGCGGCGATCGGCGTTCCCGTCGGGTTTCGCGGCATCGTGGGAGACGAAGAGGGCGGAATCGCCGCCGCCATCCGGAACGCGCTCGAACGATCCGATCTGGTACTGGTGTCCGGGGGGCTCGGGCCCACGGACGACGATCGCACCCGGGACGCCGCCTGCCGCGCGCTCGGCATCTCGATGCGGCTCGACGAGGGAATCCTCGCGGGACTGCGGCAGCGATTCGCGAAGCGCGGAATGGGGATGCCCGAGGTCAACCGGAAACAGGCGATGGTTCCCGAGGGCGCGTCGGTACTCGAGAACCGGCGAGGGACCGCGCCCGGGCTCTTCATCGAAACGTCTCGGGCCTCCGGGGGAAGGATCGTGGTGCTCCTCCCCGGGCCTCCCCGCGAGCTCGAGCCGATGTTCGAAGAGCAGGTCCTCCCGCGGTTGAAGGGAGCTGCGGGAGGCGTCTTCTATCGAACGCGCAAGCTCTGGATCGCGGGCCTTCCCGAGTCGTCGGTCGAGCAGGAGATCGTGTCCACTTATCGAGCCTACGAGAATCCGCTCACCACCATCCTCGCGGCGCCCGGACAGGTGGAGATCCGGCTCACGGCGCGGGAGCGAAGCGCCGAGGCCGCGGACGGCCTGAACGAGGAGCTCGCGGCGAAGCTGCGGGCGATTCTGGGAGAGAACGTGTTCTCGGAGCGGGAAGAAAGCCTCGAGGCCGTCGTGGGATCGCTGCTGCTCGAGGCGGGTATGCGCATCGCGGTCGCCGAGTCCATCACCGGGGGCCTCATCGCTCACCGCATCACCCAGATCTCGGGGGCGAGCCGATATTTCGACACCGGACTCGTTACCTACAGCAACGAGAGCAAAACCGCGCTTCTCGGCGTCGCGCCCGATTCGTTTCGACGGGTGGGCGCCGTGAGCGAGGAAGTGGCGGTCGCCATGGCGCGGGGCGCCCTCGAGCGCGCGTCCGCCGACATCGCGGTGGCAGTCACCGGAATCGCGGGTCCGACGGGCGGAAGCGACGAAAAGCCGGTGGGACTGGTCTACATCGGGCTCGCGACCAGAGAGTCGGCCCGAGCCGAGAAGCGCCAGTTCCCCGGCGAGCGCCGGCAGGTGAAACGCTGGACGGCGCAGACCGCGCTCGATCTGGTCCGGCGCGAGCTCCTGCGCATTGCGAGAACTACATCCACTTGACGAAGCAAGAAAAGAACGAACGCAAAGGCGCAAAGACGCGAAGACGCAAAGGACGATCCGCAAACAAACCGGTCCGGAGTTTCTTTGCGTCCTTGCGCCGTTGCGTCTTTGCGTTCCTTCCGGATTTGATCGATGCGCGTTTTTCTCGCACTTGAGCTCGATGCGGAAGTCCGCGGCAGGCTGGCTGAGCTCGGGCGCGAGATTCGTCCTCTCGCTCCTCGCGCACGATGGGTCCGCCCGGAGGCGATGCATCTGACCCTCCGCTTCTTCGGTGAGGTGTCTGCCGATCGTGTCGAGACCCTCGGCGCGCGCCTTTCGGAGGCATTCGCCGGTCTGTCGGCATTCGCCCTCGAGTTTCGTGGCTGCGGCGTCTTTCCCGATCGAGGAGACCCCCGCGTTCTCTGGGTGGGGGTTCCGGAGCCGCCGCCCGCGCTTTTCGAGCTCCAATCGCGAGCGGAAGCGATCGCCCGCGCCTTCGGGTTTGCGCCCGAAAGACGGCGCTACGAGCCCCACCTGACCGTCGCGCGATTTCGCGGGCCCGAGAGGGGAATCGACTCCATCCTGAGGACCTGCGGCGACCGCGATTTCGGACGGACCCCGATCGATGCGGCGGTGCTGTTCGAAAGCCGTCTGTCGCCTTCGGGGTCGAGCTATCTCGGGCTCCGGGTCTATCCCCTGAACCGGGTGTGATAAAGGGCGGAAAGGCTGGTACAATATTGTGTTACAGGATTCTACCCTCTAACCTCTAATGTTCGAGCTGGCGTTTCTGGAGGACGGGAGCGAGCACATCGTTCCCATCCGCCCCGAAGGCATCGTTCTCGGCCGCTCGCCGGAGTGCGACGTCGTCATCAAGGACTTCGGCGTGTCCCGGCGTCACGCCGAGGTGTTGATCGACGGCGAGGATTGTCGTCTCGTCGATCTCAAGAGCAAGAACGGAACCCAGGTGAACGGGGTCCGGGTGCTCGAGGTCATCCTCAACGACGGCGATCAGATCCTGCTGGGCAAGTTCCAGCTGCAATTCCGCAAGACCCTCGAAGAGCAGGTGGTTCTCGACGAAGAAAAGCCCATGCTGGAGGAGGCGGGAACGGTCATCCGCAGCGTAGGGGAGCTGTCGAAGTACTTCCTCGAAGAGAAACAGGCTACCGAGACGAAGCAGCGCCGCCCGGTGGCGGTGCCGGGAAAGGCCCCCGAGCCTCCGCTGGTCGAGACCGAGCTGGCGAAGATCAACCGCGTCCTCCGGAGCCTGTCGGAGCTCGCGAAGGCGCTCATCTCGGCGCAGCCGGAGGAGGTGCCCGCCCGCGTGATGGCGGCGGTCTTCGAGCACATTCCCGCGGACCGCGGGTTCCTCATGCTCCTCGACGAGGAGGGGAACTTGAAGCCCCGGGTGGTGCACCACCGGCACGGCGACGACGAGAAAATCACGATCAGCAAGACCATCGCCGACCGCGTGGTAAAGGATCGGGTGGCCATTCTCACCTCCGACGCCCAGGTCGATCCCCGCTTCGCCACCGGCGACAGCATCCGCTTTCACGGAATCCGCTCGGCGATGTGCGCGCCCCTGTGGAAGGGCGACGAGGTCATCGGCATCATCCACGTCGACAGCCCCATGCAGACCAAGACCTTCACTCCCGACGACCTGGAGCTCCTCTCCGCGCTCTCGAACTACGCCGCGGTCGCGATCCAGCAGGCGAGCCTCAACAAGAAGATCCAGCAGGAGAAGGTAGCCCGGGAACGGCTGGAGAAGTACTTCTCCCCCTCGATCGCGACGAGAATCCTCTCCGAGGGCGAAAAGGAGGCTCAGGAGCTGGAGGCTTCGGTCCTGTTCGCGGACATCGTGGGGTTCACCAGGCTCGCCGAGCGGATGGACGCGCCCTCGGTCGCGCGGCTCCTGAACGAATACTTCTCCCGCATGTCGGAGCCCATCTTCGATGCCGACGGTACGCTCGACAAATTCATCGGCGACTGCATCATGGCGGTCTTCGGCGCCCCCTATCCCCAGCCCGATCACGCCCTCCTCGCGGTGCGCGTGGCGCTCGAGATGCGCCAGCGCTTGAACGAGCTCAACGCCGAGAGAGGCGGCACCGCCTCGATCTCGATGCGCATGGGGATCAACAGCGGTCCCGTGGTCTCGGGACCCATCGGGTCGGTGAAGCGCAAGGAGATCACGGTTCTCGGAGACACCGTGAACATCGCGTCGCGCATCGAGTCCATGGTGGCGGAAGCGGGCCAGATCGTGATCGGCGAGAGGACCTACGAGCTGGTAAAGGACCGGATCGAGGCCAGGGACCTGGGCACGGTGGCGCTCAAGGGACGCAAGGAAAGCGTGCGGGTCTATGAAGTCCTTTCGGAGAAGGCCCGTTGACCCCATCGAGCTCGGCCAGGCGCGTTCGCGCGGAGGCGCCGAAACCCGGGGCCGCTGCCGCCCCGCGGAAGAAGAGCAAGCGCCGGGGCAAGATTCTCTATTCGCTAATCGGCCTGATGCTGCTCACCGGGCTGCTGCCGCTGCTGCTCACCGCGGTATGGCTCGTGCGCCGCAACCGCGAAGCGCTCGAGGCCTCGGAGCGGCTCCTGCAGCTCGATCAGACCCGCTCCATCGCCCAGCAGGCGCGCCTGTATCTGCAGTCGATGCACAACCAGCTCGAGGCGATAGCGAAGACTTTCGAGATCGGATCCGATCCCCGAGCGGTGCGCTCCCGGATCCTCTCGGTGACTCCGGAGGCCCTCCTCGACTTCATCGAGGAGGACCGGGTGCGGGCGATCACCGTGTTCGACCGCGAGGGCCGGTTCGTGACCGCCGGCTACACACTGGACGATCCGGCGATCGAGGCGTCGCTGCGCGAAGCGCTGGTTCAGGGACTGCAAGCGCGGCCCTGGACCTCGCCCGCCCACGTCTCGGAGCCGCTGCTCGATACCGTGGTCATCATGTCCGCCCCGGTGCGGGCGGTCTACGGCGGTGAGGGGGCGCCCCCGATCGAGGGGGTGGTCGCCGCGATGGTCAGCCTCAAGCCCATCGAGGAGATGGTGAAACAGAAGGGCAACGAGCGCCGGAGCGTCTACGTCGTCGACGACAAGGGAAAGCTCGTGACCCACTCCGATCCCGAGACCCTCTACGAGGGAGTCGACCTCTCGAACACCGAGATCGTGAGGAGGTTTCAGGAATCGCGGGGCCAGGCGAGCGGGTCGGTGAACTTCGAGCTGGTGCACGGGGGCGAGACCAAGAAGCTCCTCGGAACCTACACGCCCATCGGCGACCTCGGCTCGCCCGTTCCCTTTCTGAAGACCCTGGGATGGGGCGCCATCGTGCAGGCGGAGGAAGAGGCGGTGTTCCTCTCGGCCCGCGAGATCGTGAAAGACAGCGTCTTCATCGCGGTGCTGGCGGCCGTGCTCTCGGTGCTGCTCGCGGTGATCTTCGCCGGCCGTCTCTCACAGCCCATCGGAAAGCTCGCGGAAAGCGCGCGGCGTCTCGCGTCCGGCGACTTCTCCCAGAACATCGACGTCACCAGCGGCAACGAGATCGGGGAGTTCGCCGAGACTTTCAACTTCATGATCTCGGAGATCCGGCGCTTCATCGAGCGTCTGAGGAAGGCGGCGGAGGAGAACAAACAGATGTTCATGGGGGCGGTGACCTCGCTCGCCGCCGCCATCGACGCCAAGGATCCTTACACCGCGGGTCACTCCGAGCGCGTCGCCCATTACTCCGCCACTATCGCCAAGATCCTTCGCTATCCCGAGGACGAGGTAGAGAACATCCGGATCGCGGCGCTGATGCACGACGTGGGCAAGATCGGGATTCAGGACAGCATCCTGGGAAAGGCGGGTCCGCTCACCGACGAGGAGTTCGCGGTGATGAAGACCCACCCTACCAAGGGCGCGGCCATCATGGAGCATGTCCCTCAGCTGAAGTCGATGATCCCCGGCATGAAGTACCACCACGAGAACGTGGACGGCTCGGGATATCCCGAGGGCCTCAAGGGGGACGAGATTCCGATCATCGCGAAGATCGTGAGCGTCGCCGATACCTTCGACGCCATGACCACCAACCGCCCCTATCAGAAGGCGATGGAGATCACCTACGTGTTCACGCGGATGCGGAGCTTCATCGGAAAGAAATTCGAGAAACACTACGTGGAAGCGCTGATCACCGCGTACGAAGAAGGGCTCATCCGTCCCAACATGAAGGTCGAGAGCGTTCTGAAGGCAGCGCCCCCCGCGGCGTCGCCCGCCGTCCCCGCTCGGGAGACCCGCGAGCTCCCCGTGCCGCAGATGGCGAAGGAGCCGCTGATCGCGGTCGCCCCGGCTTTCCATACGCCTCCCCCGGTGGCGCCTCCGCCGATTCCGCCCGCCCCCGCCGCCGCCGCGCCCCGAGCTGCCGCTCCTCCTTCCTTGAGGGTCGAGGAGACGCATGGCATCGGACCCGCCCCCGCGCTCATGGACCGGATTCGCTGACTTTTCTTCCCCGCACCACGGGCCCGGCTGCTTGCCCTCGAAACGGCTGACTCGCGGTAGAATACGTCTTCGACCCGCCTTCGCGCGGACGCTTCGGTGGGCAAGGAGTCGATGCGGGCACTCATCTCAGGAGGACGTGCATGGAACGTGGAAGGCTGATCCCCCTGGTCTTCCTTGCATTCTCGCTGTTCGTGCTCGAGCCGGACCGCCTCCTTGCCGCGACCGCGTCCCAGGCGGACGACAAGGATATCGAGGAAGCGATGCGGATCTTCAACCGCGGAAAGCTTCTGCACCAGGAGCACGACTATCGAGGGGCGATCAAGGAGTACGAGAGCGCGGCCAAGCTCGACGACCAGAACCCGTTCGTGTTCAACGCAATGGGGCTGGCCTATGCCGCGCTTCGCGACTTCCCGCAGGCTCTGAAGGCGTTCAACGTGGCGCTCTCGCTCAATCCCGATCTGACCGACGTGTACAACAACATCGGTATGGTTTACGCGGAGCAGGGAGCGAAGGAGAAAGCCTTCGAGGCTTTCTCCCGCGCCGTGCGAAACCCGAACTACACCACGCCCGAGAAGGCGCTCTTCAACATGGGAAACCTCTACCTCGAGGACGAGAACCTCGAGCTCGCGGAAATGCATTTCCGCCGAGCCGTGGAGAAGCAGCCGAAATTCGCTCTGGGCTACCGCGGCCTCGCCAAGGTCTATCTCAAGATGAACCAGGTCGATCTCGCCGTGACCCAGTTCCAGAAGGCGGTAGAGCTGGCTCCGGACGACGCCGAGAGCCTGTTCCAGCTCGCGCGTATCCATCAGGACAAGGGCGAGGTCGAAGAGGCGACGAACCTCTATCGCCGCGTGGTCGAGATCGATCGACTCTCGACCTTCGGTCAGATGGCGCTCGCGCGCCTCGAGGCTCTGAAGGCCTCGAAGACCATGAAGGAGAGCTGAGCCGCGTCCCGCGACTCCGGCTCCGAACGCACCGGTAGCCCCTCATGACGCTCACCGAGCGGCTGCGAGACAGCCTGCGTCGAACCCGGGAGAAGCTGGGCCTCGCCCGGCCGATGGAAGAGGCGCCGGACTGGGAAGCCCTCGAGGAATCGCTGCTGCTCGCGGACCTCGGTCTGCCCGCCACCCGCGAGATTCTGGCGACGCTGCGCGCGCGTGGCGGGGATTTCCGGGAGAACCTTCGTTCAATCGTTCTCGACTTGCTCACGCTCCCGTCCGCTCCGGACGTTTCCGCCCCTCCGCGGCCCCGGGTGACGATGGTGGTGGGCGTCAACGGGGCGGGGAAGACGACGAGCGTCGCCAAGCTCGCGCGCAAGCTCGCCTCCGAGGGAAGGAAAGTCCTGATCGTGGCCGCGGACACATTTCGCGCCGCCGCTCAGGAGCAGCTCGGGGCCTGGGCGGGGCGCACCGGGGTCGACATCGCGAGCGGCGAGCCGGGTCGGGATCCCGCTTCCGTGGTGCACGACGGGCTCGGACGAGCGGTCGCGGAGGGGTTCGACGAGGTCCTGGTCGACACCGCGGGCCGGCTCCATACCAAACGCCCCCTGATGGACGAGATCGCGAAAGTCTCGCGCGTCGCCTCCCGGGTGATACCGGCGGCTCCGCACGAAACGCTCCTGGTTCTCGATGCGACCGTCGGCACCAACGGTCTCCAGCAGGCGAAGCAGTTCACCTCCGTCCTGCCGGTGACGGGGATCCTGCTGGCGAAGATGGACGGGACCGCCCGCGGAGGCGTCGTCGTCGCCATCGCCAAAGAGCTGGGGGTTCCCGTGCGCTACCTCGGTATGGGAGAGGGCGCGGACGACCTCGTCGAGTTCTCTCCCGAGGATTTCGTCGCCGCCCTGCTCTCGGATTAGCCATGTCCCCGCGCGAGCGTGCCGTCGCCGATCGCATGATTCGACGGGCGCTCGCTCTCGCCGCCCTCGGAACGGGGACCGCCGCTCCCAATCCCCGGGTGGGTGCGGTGGTGGCGCGGGGAGAACGGGTGATCGGCCAGGGATATCATCGCCGTCCAGGGGAGCCGCACGCGGAGGCAGTCGCCCTGACGCACGTCGAGACGTCCGGCGGGAGTGCTCTGGGCGCCACGCTCTACACCACGCTCGAGCCCTGCTGCCACACCGGACGGACGCCCCCCTGCGTCGACCGGATCGTCCGCTCCGGCGTCGGGCGTGTGGTCGCCTCGATGAAGGATCCCAACCCCAGGGTGAACGGCGGCGGCTTTCGAGCTCTCAGGCGCTCGGGTGTCGCGGTCGAGGTGGGGGTACTGCGGGAAGAGGCCTATCGGCTCAACGAGGCTTTCGTCAAGCACGCGCGCACCGGGCTTCCGCTGGTGACGTTGAAGGGCGCGATCAGTCTCGACGGACGCATCGCGACCCGCCTCCTCGACTCGAAGTGGATCACCTCCGCGGTCGCCCGGCGCCACGCTCGCCTGCTTCGCGCCGAGCACGAGGCGATCCTGGTGGGCACCGGTACCGTCCTCGCGGATGATCCTCGGCTCGATCGCCGGCCTCGATCGCCGCTTTCGAGACCGCTCGTCCGCGTCATTCTCGATCGAACGCTCCGGCTGCCACCGCGAAGTCGTCTTCTGCGGAGCCTCGGCCGCGGACCCCTGCTGGTCTTCTGCGGAATCGGCGCCCCGGTGAAGCGGCGCCGGGCGCTCGAGGCTCTGGGAGTCGAAGTCGAGGTGGTCGGCGAGCGCGGGAAGAAGCTCCCGCGGCTGGATCTCCACGAGGTCCTGCGGACGCTGGGAGGTCGCGGCATCACCAGCCTCCTCGTCGAGGGCGGGGGAGAGCTCGAGGGGAGCTTTCTCGACCTCTGTCTGGGAGATCGGCTCGTGCTCTACGTCGCGCCGCGGATTCTCGGAGGTCGCGACGCGCGCCCGTGGATCGGAGGCGAGGGTGTGAGGACGGCGGCGGGAGCGGTTCGGCTCCGTGGTGCGCGCTCGACCCGAGTGGGCGACGGCTGGATGGTGGAAGGCTCGCTGGACTACTCGAAACAGCGGGGCCCGGCCGCCTTCGCGAAGCTCCGGCGAGCCTCGCCGAAGCCCGCAGGGCGGAGGCGGGAGGGCCCCTGATTCAGCGCGCGCACTGATTATGTTCACCGGTCTCGTCCAGGCGGTAGGAACGCTCGAATCCTGTCGGCGTCGCGGCGACGTGCTGGAGCTCGTCATCGAGTCCGAGCTCATCGCGCCCGAGCTCGACCTCGGCGCCAGCGTCTCGGTATCGGGAGTGTGCCTCACGGCGACGGAGCTCGCCTCGAGCTCGTTCCGCGTCGACGTGGCGCAGGAGACGGAGCGCCGGACGCGGCTCGGACGCTTGAAAGCCGGCGACGCGTTGAACCTCGAGCTTCCGCTGCGTCCGATGGATCGCCTCGGCGGGCACATCGTGCAGGGACATGTCGACGAGCTGGGACTCGTGGCGGAAGCGGGCATGCGGGATGGAAATCACCTTCTGCGGCTCGAGCATTCCCGCGAGGCCAGCCGCTTCGTCGTGGAGAAAGGCTCGATCGCCGTCGACGGCGTGAGCCTGACGGTTACGGCCGCGGGTCCCGGATGGCTCGAGGTGATGCTCATCCCTCACACCCTGGCGGTCACGACCCTGGGGCGGCTGTCCCCCGGAGACGGCGTCCATCTCGAGTACGATATACTGGCGAAGTACGTGGCTCGACTGGCCGAGCCCTATCGGCGCGAAGGGCCTGACGGGGAAGCTCACTGAAAGATAAGAAATTGTCGACATCCACAGGCACGGAGGCAAACCGCCTCGCGTCCATCGAGGAGGCGCTCGAGGACGTCCGCGCGGGAAGGATGGTCATCGTCGTCGACGACGAGGACCGCGAGAACGAGGGCGACCTCACCCTTGCCGCAGAGAAGGTGACCCCGGAAGCCATCAACTTCATGGCGCGCTACGGCCGCGGCCTCATCTGCATGCCCATGACGGGCGAGCGTCTCGACGAGCTGCGGATCCCTCTGATGGTTTCGGAGAACACCTCGAACTACGGAACCGCGTTCTGCGTGTCCATCGAGGCGAAAAACGGCGTTTCCACCGGAATCTCCGCCGCCGATCGCGCCCGAACCGTGCTCGCCGCCATCGACCCCAAGACGGCGCCCTCGGACCTGGTGCGGCCGGGCCACATGTTCCCCCTGCGCGCGCGTCCCGGGGGAGTGCTCCAGCGCGCGGGGCAGACCGAAGCGGCGGTGGATCTCGCCCGCATCGCCGGCCTCTACCCGGCGGGAGTGATCTGCGAAGTGATGAACGATGACGGGTCGATGGCGAGAGTGCCGGACCTCGAGAAGTTCTCCCGGGAGCACTCGATAAAGCTCATCAGCGTGGCGGACCTCATCCGGCATCGCCTCCGTACCGAAAGGCTGGTGAGGCGGGCGGCGCGGGCGTCGCTTCCGACCGACTACGGCACGTTCGAGATCGCCGCCTTCGAGAGCCTGAGCGATGGGGCGACCCACCTGGCGCTGGTTCTCGGGCCGATCCCCCCGGACGACGACGTCCTGGTGCGCGTGCACTCCCAGTGCATCACCGGAGAAGTATTCCATTCGAGAAGATGCGACTGCGGTCCGCAGCTCGACCGCGCCCTCGCCAAGATCGGAGAGGAGGGGAGGGGCATCCTTCTCTACCTCCACCAGGAGGGACGCGGCATCGGCCTGGTGAACAAGATTCGCGCCTATGCGCTCCAGGACGAAGGGATGGACACCGTCGACGCCAACGAGCACCTGGGGTTCAAAGCCGATCAGCGGGAGTACGGGATCGGCGCCCAGATCCTGGCCGAGCTGGGCGTGAGGAGAATCCGGCTCCTCACCAACAACCCGCGCAAGTTCATCGCTCTCGAAGCCTACGGCCTTCAGATCACCGCGCGCGTTCCCATCGAGATTCCCGCCAACGACGTCTCCGCCGCCTACCTGCGGACGAAGAAGGAGCGGCTCGGGCACCTGCTCGAGAAGGTCTGAGCCGGACCCGAATGACAGGAGCCGGGACACCGCGCATGAATCCCGAGTTCCTGAGGCGGGTGCGGCTCTTCGAGGCGCTGGAGCTCTCCGAGCTCGCCGAGATCTTGATGCTGGGGGTGGTGAAGGAATACGCCAGGGAGGAAGTGATCTTCGAGGAGGAATCTCCCGGCGACTCGTTCTTCGTCATCTACGACGGATCGGTGCGCATCAGCCGGATGTTTCAGCACATGGGTGAAGAGGCGCTCACCATCCTGGGGGCGGGGGAGTTCTTCGGAGAAATGTCGTTCTTCGACGACGATCCCCGCTCGGCGCGAGCGGTGGCCCACGAGGGGGCGAAGCTCCTCGAGGTCAAGAACGCCGAGCTGAAATCCCTTCTGAAGACGCGCCCGGACGTCGCGCTGAAGTTCCTGTGGGCGTTCTCGCGAACGCTGTCCCAGCGCGTGCGGGACACCAATGCGAAGTTCTCGACGCTGTTCGCGATCTCGCGGGTCTTCTAATCAGGGACAGGGGGACGTTCCTACCCGAAGTAAAATCCCCACTCGGGGAGTTGAAGTGTTGCTTGAGTCGGCGGCGGCGACTTGCCCGCGGGAGAAGGATTCCCGCGGGGATGGTCCTTGACTTTGACCGGGGGCTCTTCTAACATGATTTGTTGCAGCACTTAAAGGGGAGATCCGTCCTTACAGGCACGCCTTTCGACCATGTTCGAGCAGTTTTCCGAGAAACTTCAGGGCGTTTTTAAGAAGCTCCGAGGTCAGTCGCGCCTCCGAGAGGAGCACGTCGACGAGGCCCTGCGCGAGATCCGCCTGGCTCTCCTGGAGGCCGACGTCCAGTTCCAGGTTGCGCGGGATTTCGTCCAGCGCGTGCGGGCGAAAGCCGTGGGGAAGGAAATCCTGGACTCGCTCACCGCGGCTCAGCAAGTCGTTCAAGTCACTCGCGACGAGCTCGTTTCGCTTCTGGGAAGCTCGGAGCGTCCCCTCAATCTCTCGAACGGATGGCCCTCGGTCCTCCTCATGGTCGGGCTTCAGGGCTCGGGCAAGACGACCTCCTCCGCCAAGCTCGCTCGCTGGCTCCGGGGCGAAGGAAAGCATCCGGCCCTGGTTTCCGTGGACGTGCGGCGTCCGGCGGCAATCGAGCAGCTCGCGGTCCTCTCGCGGGAGCTCGAGCTCCCCTGTCTCTCGCCCGATTCGATGGATCCGGTGGAGCGGGCGGCGAAGTCCGTCGGGCTCGCCCGCGACCGGGGCTACGACGTCCTCATCGTGGACAGCGCCGGTCGCATCCACATCGACGACGAATTGATGAGCGAGCTTCAGGCGATCGAGCGGAAGACCTCCCCCTCGGAGACGCTCTTCGTCGCCGACTCGATGACCGGCCAGGACGCCGTGAAGAGCGCGTCGAGCTTCGCCGCGAAAGTCCGGCTGACGGGGCACGTGCTCACGAAGCTCGACGGCGACGCGCGAGGCGGGGCGGCGCTCTCCATCGCCGCCGTGACCGGCGTCCCCATCAAGTTCGTGGGAACGGGCGAAAAGCTCGACGCGTTCGAGCCTTTTCGTCCGGATCGCATGGCGTCGCGGATCCTCGGCATGGGGGACGTGCTTTCGCTCATCGAGCGGGCGGAGAAGACGTTCGAGCAGGAACAGACGAAAGAGCTCGCGCGGAAGATGGAGCGCGACGAGCTGACCCTCGAGGACTTCCGCCAGCAGCTTCGGCAGATGAAACGCATGGGGTCGATCTCGGAGATCCTGAGCTTTCTTCCAGGAGCCGGGGCGCTCGCCTCTGAAGTCGACGAGGGGGAGCTCCGGAGGTTCGAAGCCATTCTCGATTCGATGACCGTCTTCGAGCGCGCGCACCCGTCGGTGGTGAACGGCTCGAGGCGGCGGCGCATCGCCTCCGGCAGCGGCACGAGCGTCTCCGACGTCAACCGCCTCCTTCGCCGATTCGGCGAAGCGCGGAAGATGGTCAAGAAGCTTTCCGCTCTTCAAAAGGTCCAGAAGTCCGCGGGAGGGCGCAGGAAGCTCGCCCGCATGCTGGGGGGGCTCAAGAGCCGATGAGAACCCATCCCGGCGTCATCCAAACGTTTCGGCCGCGTCCCTTCGGAAGCCGCTCGCTCGAGAGCGGCCCCGTCGACGGGACGTCAGGAGTCAGTTCATGTTGATCATTCGTCTGGCACGAAGAGGAAGCAAGAAGCACCCTCAGTATCGCGTCGTCGTCTCGGATTCGCTGTACGGGAAGGGCGGCGCCATCGTGGAAAACGTCGGCACCTATGAGCCGAAATCGAAGGACAGCAAAGTCAGCCTGAAGCGGGATCGAATCGACTTCTGGCTCTCCAAGGGCGCCTTCGCCACGGATACGGTGAAGAGCCTCATCAAGAACATTCCTGCTTGAGGCCGATCTTTTCTGCGACGCGGGTGCAGAAGGGAGCTGCTATGAAGGAACTGTTGGAGCTCATTGCCAAAGCGTTGGTCGACAGTCCCGACGAAGTCTCGGTCTCGGAAGTGGGAGGGGAGCAGACGACGATTCTGGAGCTTCGAGTGGCGCAGGAGGATCTGGGGAAGGTCATCGGCAAGCAGGGGCGGACGGCCAGGGCCATACGCACGCTGCTCTCCGCCGCCGGGACCAAGATCGGGAAGCGATTTCACCTGGAAATCATCGAGTGATGGATAGCGAAGCGAACATCGTCGACTGGGAGGCGCTGGTGGGCGTGGGCCGCGTGGCACGAGCCCAGGGACGCCACGGAGAGGTCGCCGTGGATCCGTGGTGTTCTTCGCCGGAGCGGTTCACCGGGCTGACGCGGATTTACGTCGAAGGCCCTCTGGAATCGACGAAAGACTCGGAGCCGGTCGGACTCGTCGTCGAGAGCGTGCGACTCCACAAGGGACGGCCGGTGGTGAAGTTCGCCGGAGTCTGCGACATCGGCGAGGCCCAGAAACTGAAGGGGCGCGAGCTCCGGGTCCCCGAGAGCGCGCTCGAGTCGCTGCCCGAGGGGAGCTTCTACCAGTTTCAGATCCGGGGGCTGACGGTCATCGACCGCGCTCAGGGGGAGATCGGCGTCGTCGAGGGCGTGCTCGAGACCGGGGGCACCGACCTCATGGTAGTGCGTGGGAAACGAGGCGAGGAGACTCTGGTGCCGCTCTGCGCCGAGATCGTGAAGAACATCGATCCCGTTCGGGGGAGCGTCGAGATCGACGCGCCGGAAGGACTCGTGAGCTTGAATGCGAATTGACGTCGTAACCATCTTCCCCGACATGTTCCGGGAAGTCTTCGAATTCGGAATCGTGCGCCGCGCCCGGGAGGCGGGGGTGGTCGCTGTCCATGTGCACGATTTGCGCTCGTGGACTCACGACCGGCATCGCACGACCGACGACGCTCCTTACGGGGGCGGCCCGGGCATGGTGATGAAGGTCGAGCCGCTGGTTTCAGCCTGCGAAGCCATCGGGGGGATGGGCGAGGGAGGATCTCCGAGGCTCGTGCTCCTCAGCCCGCGAGGGATTCCGCTCGATCAGACGAAGGTCCAGGAGCTCTCGGAGGAGGAGCGCCTGATTCTCGTCGCCGGCAGGTACGAGGGTGTCGACGAGCGCTTCGTCGAGATCACCGGCGCGGAGGAGATCTCCATCGGCGACTACGTCCTCTCCGGAGGGGAGATCCCGGCGATGGTGGTCATCGACGCCGTGGTGCGTCTCCTGCCCGGAGCCATTTCCGATCCTCAGTCGGCGGAAGAGGATTCCTTCAGCCGCGGGGTTCTCGACTATCCGCACTACACGCGTCCGGCGGTTTTCCGGGGCTCCCGGGTTCCCGACGTGCTGCTCTCCGGGGATCACGCGGCCGTTCGCGAGTGGCGGCGGAGCCGCGCCCTGGAAGACACCCGCTCGCGCCGGCCGGAGCTCCTGCGGGAGCCGCGTTAGAGAGCCTATCGAGTCTCGAAGAAAACTTTTTGATTCTTTTTGAGGATTGCCTAGCCAGAATAGAAAGAGGAACACTTCCATGAACGTCATCGACAAGTTGGATGCCCGCGAGCTCAAGAGCGACCTTCCCGAGCTCCGGTCGGGGGACACGGTAAAAGTGCACGTGCGCGTCAAAGAGGGCGACAAGGAGCGGGTGCAGGTCTTCGAGGGAACGGTGATCGCGCTCAAAGGGAGCGGGGCCCGCGCCACCATGACGGTCCGCAAGAACTCCTTCGGCACCGGAGTGGAGAGGATCTTTCCCCTCCATGCCCGCACCATCGACAAGATCGAAGTCCTGCGCTCGCACCACGTCCGGCGGGCGAAGCTCTACTTCATGCGCGAGCGAAAGGGCAAGGCGGCCCGCCTGCGCGAGAAGCGGACGAACTAGCGCTTCCGAAATCCGAATCCCGAAGATGTTGACGACAGTCGCGGTGGCATGAGGTCTCAGAGCACATGGCGCTGAACAAAGACCGTGTCTTCAAAGCCGCGGAGAACTACATCAAGAAGAACCGCATCGACAAGGCCATCACCGAGTACGAGTCGTGGCTGAAGGAGAACCCGAAGGACTGGAACATCATCCGCACCGTCGGGGATCTCTACGCCCGCATCAGCCGCAACGACGAAGCCATCAAGAAGTACGCGCAGGTCGCGGATCACTACCGCAAGGATGGTTTCAACGTCCGCGCCATCGCGACCTACAAGATGGTCCTGCGGCTCGACCCGCAGAACGAGCCGGCGATGAGAAATCTCGCCGAGCTCCAGGCCGAGGAAGGCCTGCTGATGGAGGCGAAGTCCTACTATCAGACTCTCGTCGAGCTCTATAACAAGCAGGGACACAAGCGGGCGGCGGCCGAAGTCTTCAAGAAGCTGGCGGAGATCGACCCCCAGGACGTGAAGATCCGCTACAAGTACGCCGACTTCCTGAACAAGAACGGAAAGCCGGACGAGGCGTCGCGGGAGTACGTAGGCATCGCCGACGCGTTCATCGGACAGGGTCTGGTGGACGAAGCGATCAAGATTCTGGAGCAGGGACGGTCGCTCCAAACCAGCGATCCCGCGCTCAAGATCAAGCTCGCCCAGGCCTGCAGCATGCAGGGCAACCACGCGCAGGCCATCCGGCTGCTGGAGGAAGTGCGAAGGAGCGCCGCCGGAGATCCCGCGATTCTCGGTCGACTCGGCGAGGCCTACCTCGCCGCCGGCAACACCGACGACGCCCAGTCGATCTTCCAGGATCTGGCCGCGGTCCAGCCCGGCAACCCCGACAACCTCCTCCGGCTCGCCGAACTGCGCATCGCCCAATCGAAATTCGATACCGCCCTCGACGAGCTGTCGCCGCTGGTCGATCGCTACGTCGCCCAGGGCGAGGGCAAGAAGGCTTCGGAGCTCCTTTCGAAGGTCCTCTCGAAGGAACCGTACCACATCAAGACCCTCCTCAAGCTCGCGGAGATCCATACGATCCTCAAGCAGGAGTCCGGGCGCGTCGCCGCCTACGACAGTCTCTGCGAGGCCTACAGCCGGAGCGGTGACTATCAGAAAGCGGTCTCCGTCGCCGAGCAGCTGGTGGAGCTCGATCCCGAGAGCTCGCAGCACAAGGATCGGCTGAAGTTCTTCAAGTCCAAGCTCGCGGGGCCCGCGCGCGCCCCCGAGCCGGCGCCGAAGCCCGTTTCACCGCCGCCTCGTCCCGCGGCTCCGGCTCCGCGCGTCGAAGCGCGGCCCGCGCCGGCCCCCCCGCCTGCGCCTCGTCCTGCGGCGCCGCCCCCGTCCCCCCGTGCGGCCCCGGCGCCGCCGCCCAAGCCTCCCGTATCGGAGATTTCGGAGATTCCCGACTTCGGGTCGTTTGGCGACGATCTGGGGTCTTCGGTCGAGGGCGGCTTCGCGGATCTGAGTCTCGACGAGCCGAAAGGCTCCTCCGCCGCGGCCTCTTCGGGCTCAATCGACCTCGGGGAGGTCGTCGAGTTGACGCAGGAGGAAGAGGAGAACATCAAGGAAAAGCTCACCGAAGCGGAAGTTTTCGTCCGCTACGGGCTCGTCGACAAAGCCATCGGCCAGCTGGTGGACGTTCTCGAGAGCTTCCGCTACCACGGCGAGACGAGAGAGAAGCTGATCGAGATCTACAAGGATCAGGGAATGAACCGCGAGGCGGGCGAACAGCTCGCGCAGCTCGCCCATGTCTACGACAAGCTCGGGCGGAGCCAGGAGGCGAGCCGCGCCCGCCAGGAAGCCTCCGAGCTGAACCCCGCGCTCGCCTCTCGAGCGACCGCGAGCGAGCTCGCGGTCGAGGAAGAGCCGGAGCTCATCCTCGCTCCCGAGACCGAGTCGGATCTGGGCGACGCGGGGATTGAGATCGACATCGCTTCGATGGAAGAGGACCAGCCGGTGTTCTCCGGGATGGGCCCGCAATCCGAAGTGGACATTCCCATCTCGTTCGACGACGGGAGCTTCGACGAGCCTTCGATCGACATCCGCCTGGACGAGCCTGCGGTGGCCCCCGCGATCGGTGCACCGATCCCGGAGGAGGAGCCTCCGGTCGAGGTCGATTGGGGTGCCGCGGCCGGCGACTTCGGTGGAGTGAAGGATGTCCTCTCTTCGGAAGACGACATCGATCTCTCGGGCGCGGTGGAGGTGGAGGAAGAAGAGATCTCGGTGTCCCTGGACGACGAGCTCCCCGAGGAACTGGAGTTTGCCGCCCCTGCCCGCAGCGAGGAGATCCAAATCGAGTCCGATTCGGAAGACATCGAGATCAACCTCGAAGCCTCGTCCGCGGATATACCCATATCCATCGAGGAGCCTTCCGAGTCCCCTGGTTCCGAGGAGGTTGCCGCCATCGCGGGTCTCGATGAGGAGTTCGAGGTCGAGGTCGAGGACGAGGCCCAAGCGGGTGCGAAAGCGCCCGCTTTCGAAGAAGAGTTCTCCGTCGATTTCGGCGAGGACGAGGAGCCCGCCGCCGACGTCGCCGTGTCGCTTCCCGAGTCGGAAGCGGAGGAGACGTTCTCGCCCAGTTTTGACGCTTCGTCCGGGGACGTGGAGTCCGACTTCCACATCGAGATTCCGAGCTCGCCCGACGAGATGGACTTGACGGATCTGTCGAACCTGGGCCTCGAGGACGAGGCAGCGATCGATATCGAAGAGGCCCCCGAGCCGGTCAAGCCCGTTCCGCCGGCCGTCGAGCCGAAGCGGCCGGCCGCCGCCGCCCCCGCTCCGGCGAAGGCCGCTCCCCGGCCCGAGCCTCCTCCCGCCGCGCCGCCGAAGGCGGCTCCTCCGCCCCGGCCGTCGCCGCCGCCGGCGAGATCGCCCGCCGCCGCCGAGCTCGACGAGGTGGACGAGTACATCGCGCTCGGGCTCTACGAGGATGCGCGCGATACCCTCCGGGATCTCTTGAAAAAGCACCCGGGACAGGCGGAGATTCTCGCGAAGATCGAGGAGCTCGGCTTCTCCTCGGAGCAGATTCAGAAAGAGGCCAGGGAGCCGGCACGTCTCCTCAAGACTCCCGTTTCCGAGCCCGTCCAGAGAAAGCCCGCTCCCGCACCCCCGTCGCCGCGGCGAACGGCGGAGCCGGAACCGGAGCCAGTCGCTTCGTCGCCGGCCTTCCCCGATGAGGTCGAGGTCGAAGAGTTCACCGAAGCATCCCTCGGGGACGAGCTCGAGTCGCTCGTGGATCTCGAGCGAGCCCGAGCCGGTCGCCGCGGCGCGGCCTGCTTCCGAGACCGATTTCATCGATCTCGCGTCCGAGCTCTCCGAGGAAATCTTCGGGACCCACAGCGCCGTCGAGGAGGAAGACGCGGAGCCCGAGGGGCCACTCACCGATCCCGGTCTCGACCAGATATTCCGCGAGTTCCGCAAGGGCGTCGAGAAGCAGCTCGGCGCCGAGGATTACGACACGCGCTACAACCTGGGGATCGCCTACAAGGAGATGGGGCTTCTCGACGAGGCCATCGCCGAGTTCCAGCTCGCGGCCAAAGACGAGGTCCGAAGCCTCGAGTGCTGCAGCATGCTCGGCCTGTGCTTCATGGAGAAGGGCATGCCCGA
Organism: uncultured Acidobacteriota bacterium; assembly: GCA_963716925.1. GTDB lineage: Bacteria > Acidobacteriota > Vicinamibacteria > Marinacidobacterales > SMYC01 > DAISKN01. The sequence continues at coordinate 212,888 of CAVQUX010000011.1, forward strand.
CATCGCGATCAAATGGTTCTCGAAGGGCCTCGCGATCCCCGGGCGCAGGGAAGAAGAGTACCACGGGCTCCGCTACGACCTCGCGCAGGCTTACGAGGCGGCGGGGCAGCCCGAGCGCGCACTCGAGCTGTACATGGAGATCTTTCGCGAGAACATCAAATTTCGTGACGTCCAGGAGCGAGTGAAGGAGCTGCAGGCGGCGCGGAAGTAAACGCTGGAGGCGGCCGCGAAAAGCCGGGTGGCCGCGTCTCGTGCCGTCGATGTTGGCGCCAAGAACACCATGGGAGACCGTCAGTGGTTCGTCCTGTACCTCGTCGTCTGCCTCGAAGTCGGCATCTTCCTGCTGCTCGTTCCCTGGTCGGCGGTATGGGAGCGTAACTATTTTCTCGAGGCCTACCCCTCGCTGCGGGCGATCCTGCTGGCGCCCGCGATCCGCGGGGCGGTTGCCGGCCTCGGCCTCGCGAACATCTACATGGGCCTGAGCGAGGTCCTGAATCGGCGACGAATGGCGCTCCGCGGGAACGAGCGGGGCGAGGGGACGAGCCCTCCGCATCAACGGCCCGTCGTGGCTTCGGACGACCGGGCGTGAGCGCGTTCGAAACGAACTAGAGGAACGCGGAGACGTAGAAGCAACCATCCGGGTCGTATCTCCCCCCGCGGCTTCGGCTCCTCGCGCCTTTGCGTTCATTCGTGGATTTCTCCGGAAAGCATGCGCCTCCGCACCTGCATGATCACCGCGGACGTCGACGAGACCCTTCTCGTCCTTCAGGTGGAGCGCGCCCTCGGAGCCGGTGTGGATTTCGTTCAGCTGCGCCGCCGGAATCGCCCCGTGCGGGAGATGGAAGCTCTCGCGGCGCGCCTCGTCGCGCTCTCGCCTCGCGCCCGGGAAAGGGTTCTGGTGAACGGCCGCCTGGACGTCGCCCTGTCCTCCGGTGCGTGCGGAGTACACCTGCCGGCGGACGGGCTTCCGGTCGCCGCCGTCAGGCGGGCAGTAGCAATGAGCTTCGTCGTTTCCCGCTCCACTCACACCAGGGAAGAGGTCGAGCGCGCTTTCGGAGAGGGGGCGAGCTTCGTGGTCTTCGGGCCGATCTATCCCACCGCGTCGAAGCCCGGCCACCCCGGATTGGGGCTCGAAGCTCTCGAGGAGGTCGTCGCCACGATTCCGATTCCCGTGTTCGCTCTCGGCGGGGTGACGCCGGATCGGGTCCGGCAGATCGCCGAGACCGGTGCTCAGGGAATCGCGGGGATCTCGGTCTTCGAGCGGGAGGAGGCTCTTCGAGAGCTCGTCGCCCGCATCGATAGCCTCTCGATGCCATGACGCCCTCCGACTGGGTCGAAGCCGCGGGTCCCCACAGCACCCCGGAAGACGTGGCGCCGCTGCTCGACCATCCCGAGACCGACGAAGCGCACCTTCTCAGACTCCTGAGGAAGCGCGAGCTGCCGAGCTCCGTAATCGAGGCGGTAGCCCGCCACCCGCGCTGGGACGGGAGACACCCGGTTCGCGCGGCGGTCGTGCTCCACGCCAAGACCCCGCGGACGCTTTCCCTGCGGCTCTTGAGCCTCCTTCTCTGGCGCGATCAACTGCGGGTGGCGACGGACATGCGGCTTTCGATGCCTCTTCGAGCCGCCGCGGAGAGCCGGCTCCGGGAAAGGCTTCCCGAACTCGAGCTGGGCGAGAAGATCTCGATCGCGAGGAGCGCTCCACCGGGGTTGCTCTCGGTGCTCGCCGCCGACGAGAGTCACCGAGTGATAGCGGCCCTTCTTTCGAATCCGCGGCTTCTCGAGCCCGACGTCGTGAACATCGTGAGGAGGGAGAAGACCCCGGGCGAGGTCCTTCGGGTCGTGGCCGCCAGCGAACGTTGGATCTCGCGTCCTTCGGTCCGGGTGGGCGTCCTCTGTCATCCGCGCACGCCGGTCCACTCCGCGCTGAAGGTGCTCGCGGCGCTGTCCGCTCCAGAGATCCGGAAGCTCCTCGCCGAAAAACCGCTGCCCCCGGTGGTTCGATTCGGTGCCGAAAGGATTCTGAGTGGTGAAAACACCTCGGGGCGCAGGCGGGCGCGTTGACAGGCGCTCGACCGGTCTGACACAATGTCGGGGGAGACTGCCGGCAGCAAAAATGCCGTAGTCTGAGAGGGATAGAAGCATCGTTGCCTTCGGGATCCAGCAATGGGGGCGGGACGGCTGTTGAAAAACTCCTACGCGGTGTCCAAGTGCCCAGAGGACTCTGTCGATAGGTCTGTCGCGACATGGCATCGCTGAGCGAGAGGTTGAAGCGAGAGCGAGAGCTCCGCGGCATCAGCTTGAAACAGATTTCCGAGGAGACTCGCATCGGCGTCCGTTTCCTCCAAGCGCTCGAAGACGATCGGCTCGACATCATTCCCGGCGAGTTCTATCGGCGCTCCTACCTCCGCGCTTACACCCGCTACCTGGGTCTCGACGAGGACCGGGCGCTGAACGTCTACGATTTTTCCCGGAAGGACAAGTCTTCGGAGGGGGATCGGGAATCGGGATCGGACGCCGCCGGCCGCTTCCCCGTGCTCCCGGGATGGATCAAGTGGGTGGCGTTGGCGCTGGGCATCGGACTGCCGCTCGTTCTCCTGATGAGAGCGATGACTGCATCGACCGTTGGAGGCGAGCCCGCTCCCGTCCCTCGGCCGGAGCAAGCGGCTCCCCCCTCCGAGAACGTCGAGGAGGGACAGCCCATTCACAGCGTCGAGCAGGATACGGCGGTCTCGGCGACCGATCGTGCCCCCTACCCTTTCGCCGCCGATTCCGGCAACGTCGAGGGAGCGCTTCGATTGTCGATTACCGTCGAGGAGTCCTGCTGGCTCGAGATCGCGGCGGATGGGAACGTGGTGATCACCGGACTGAAGGATCAGGGGTTCCGACAGGAGGTGACGGCGCTCCGCGAGCTCCGGCTCTGGCTCGGTAACGCGGGAGGCGTCAAGCTCCTTCTCAACGACCGCCCGGCGGCGCCGCTCGGCCGATCGGGGCAGGTGCGCAAGGACGTGACCATCACCCTCGACAACTACCAGGACTTCGTGTCCTCGGCCGATCGATCCTGAGGTCCGCCCTTTGAGCTCACCCCTCGTCAACCAGTTCAAGAAGGGTGGAATCTCGCGCGACGTGCGCCTCACGGGGGCTTCCGGGGCCCTTCCCCTGACCCCTTTCGATCAGGTCGAGCTTCTCTTCCTTCTGACGCGGGACAGCGACGAGGAAGTCGCCAGGACCGCCCAGCGGAGCCTCCTGGGCGTGAGCCCGTCGGCGCTCGCCGCCGTGCTCAAGGACCCGACGGTGCCCGCGGACGCTCTCGCGTTCCTGGGCGAGCACACCGTCTCCGACGAAGTCCAGCAGGCGGTGATTCGCAACCCGACGACCCCCGATGAGACCGTCCGGTTGATGGTGCCGAAGCTTTCCGAGACGAACCTGGAGTTCGTCGTCGTCAACCAGACCCGTCTCCTCCGGCACACGCCGATCATCGACGCCCTGGAGCGCAACGAGAATCTGAACTCGGACCAGCTGCGCCGCATCCGCGAGCTGAAGCACGATTTCAGGATCGGAGTCGTTCCCGAGGAGAAGAAGGGCCCGCCGCCGCCGCCGCCGAAGCTCGATCTGGGCAAGGGTCCGGCGGAGGAAGAGGAGCCGCCCCCGAAGTCACGGGAGGAGGCGGAGGCCCTCTACGGCCTGAAGGACCACACCGACGGCGAGCTGAGCCCGGAAGAGGAGGAGGAGAAGAAGAGCTTGTTCACCCAGATCATGACCGCCAGCGCCAGCGAGAAGATGATCATGGGGCTCAAGGGATCGAGGCAAGCGCGGATGATGCTCATCCGCGATCGGAACCGAACCGTCTGGGGGGCGGTCCTCTCCAGTCCCAACATGAACGAAGCGGATGCCGAGGCCATCGTCCAGATGAGGAACGTCGCGCCCGACGTGCTGCGGGAGATCGGGAAGAAGCGCGAGTGGGTCAAACGGTACAAAGTGGCTCACGAGCTGGTGAAGAATCCCAAGACTCCTCCGGAGATCTCCTCGCAGCTCCTGCCCCGCATGGCGGCTCGGGACTTGAAGGCCCTGACGCGGGACCGGAACGTGCCCGAGATGATCCGCAGGCAGGCGGAAAAACTGACCAAACGGACGAAGTAGAGAACGATGGATCCTGACTACTACGCGATCCTGGGCCTCGCCAAGACCGCGAGTCCCGACGACATCAAGAAAGCGTACCTGCGGCTCGCCAGAGACAACCACCCCGATCGTATCCGCGATCCCGCGCAGAAGGTGGAGGCCGATCGAAAGTTCCAGCTCATCACCGAGGCCTACAATCAGCTGCGTGATGACAGGGCCCGTCGAGAGTATGATAGAACGCTCGACCGGAAGGTCCGGACTCCGGAAGAAGAAGCCCGTCTCTTCTTCAAGAACGGCGAGCTCCAAGAGCAGTCGAGGGAGTATACGAACGCGCTGAGGTATTACTACGAAGCCATGCGTCTTCAACCCGAGAAGCTCGAGTACATGCTCGCCGCCGGCCGCATCCTTTCGATGGACAAGGGAAAGCAGCGGCAGGCGGCGGAGCTCTACGAGCAGGCGATGGCGAAGCACCCGGCGTCTCCCGAGCCCTGTCTGGAGCTCGGGGCGCTCTACATGCGCTCCGGCATGTACCTCCGGGCGAAGCGGGTCTACGAGACCGCCATCCGGCGATTCCCTCAGGATTCGGACTTGAAGCGGAAGCTCGCGGAAGCCGTGGCGGCGGAGAAGAAGGGCCCCGCTCGGGGAAGGTGAACGAACGGCCGATGCGCGTCGACTCCAAATCTCTCACCCACGTGGGGCTGAAACGCCCGCTCAACGAGGACAGCTTCTGCTCGAACGTCGACGAGGGGCTGTACGTCGTCGCCGACGGGATGGGCGGTCACGCCCACGGCGAGGTCGCGTCCCGTCTCGCCGTCGAGACCATCGAAGAGTTCATCAAGCTCACTTCGGGGGATACCGACGTAACCTGGCCTTACGGCATCGACGAGAACCTCTCCCTCAACGGGAACCGCCTCAAGACCTCGATCCGCTTCGCCAACCAGAAACTCCTGGAGCACGCGCGGACCAGCGCCGGGTGCGAGGGAATGGCGACGACGGTGGTGGCGGTCCTGGTCGAGGGCGATGTCGCCGAGATCGCCCACGTGGGGGATAGCCGGCTCTACCTGGTGCGCGACGGAAACATCACCCGGCTCACCAGCGATCACTCGTGGGTCAACGAGCAGGTGCAGTCGGGAGTCATCGACAGCGAGCAGGCGCGAAACCATCCTCTGCGGAACGTGGTCACCCGGGCACTGGGGGGCCGGCCCGATCTCGAGGTGGACGTTCAGACGCTCGAGCTGCAGTCCGGCGACCGGCTGCTCCTGTGCTCCGACGGGCTCACCACGATGTTGAACGACGCGGAGATTCTGCGCATCGTGCTCGGTGGCGAGGGCGGAGTCGACCAGACCGACGAGCTCATCCAGGCGGCGAACGACAGCGGCGGCGAGGACAACACCACCGCCATCCTGCTCAAAGTTCATTGAGGCTCATTGATTCTTACGATCCCCCGACGCTGATTCCTGCGAGAAATGGCTGAGAAACAAACCGAGCTCCACGTAGGCAGGTTCACCATCCTGAGGCGCCTGGGCCGGGGAGGGATGGGGGCGGTGTACGAAGGCCACGATCCGGCTCTCGACCGCCGGGTGGCCATAAAGACCCTCACCTCGGACGCCATCGCCGACGCGGAGTCCCGCGGCCGGTTCGAGCGGGAAGCCAAGGCGGCGGCCAAGCTCGCCCACCCCAATATCGTCACCGTGTACGAGCTCGGCAACTTCGGCGGCAAGGAAAAACCCTACATCGTGATGGAGTACCTCGAGGGGACGGACGTCGCCGCCCTCGTCAGCGGGAACCGCAGCGTTCCGCTCGCGGAGGCTCTCGACATCGTGGCACAGCTCTGCCGCGCCCTCGACTTCGCCCACCAGAAGGGTGTGGTGCACCGCGACGTGAAGCCCGCGAATCTGCGGTACCTCGACGAGGGTCAGATAAAGATCATGGACTTCGGCATCGCCCGCGTCGAAGGCGGCAATCAGATCACCAAGAGCGGCGTCATGATCGGCACCCTCCACTACATGTCCCCGGAGCAGATCCGGGGGGAGAAGCTCGACGGAAGAACGGACATCTTCTCCGCCGGCTGCATCCTCTACGAGCTTCTCGCGGGAGTGCGCCCGTTCTCGGGAGAGTCCGCGACGTCGATTCTCTACAACATCGTCCACGAGACGCCGAAGCCGGTGATCGAGAAGAACCCCGATCTTCCCCAGGAGGTCCAGCGGGTCATCGAACGGGCGCTCTCGAAGAAGCCCGAAGATCGCTTCGCCACCGCGGGCGAGATGGCGAAGGAGCTGGAGAAGATCCTTTCCGTCTACCGAAAGACGCTTCCCCGGACCACTTCCGCTCACGAGAAGAGTCTCCAGGAGCTGCAATCGCTCGCCCGGGAGCGGAACTGGCGGGAGGTGTCGAAGAAAGCCAAGAAGCTCCTCGAGGAGCATCCGCAGCTCGACGAGGCGCGCCGGCTCCTGCGCCGGGCCCTGCGGGAGGTCCACCAGGAAGAGAGCGAAAGCCAGCGGTCCGCCGCGGAGAGGACCAAACACTTCGAGGAGATCGAAAGCGAGCTCACCGGGCTCTATGGGAGCGAGGCGGTGACCGCCCGCGGCCCGTCGGCGCTGGCGGAGACGGAAGTGGGAGAGCCGACGAAGAGCCCTCCCGAGACCGTTGGTCTCGCGGCGGTGAGCCCGGCGGAGACGCTGCGGGAAGTCAAGGGCCCGGATCCGGTGCGCGCGCTCGCGGCGCCGATGTGGGCGCTGGTGATCGTCGTACTTCTCGGTTTCGGAGGCGGGCTCTACTGGATGTTCCTGCGGCAGCCCGAAGGACCTACGACGGTCGCTCACAGTCTGCGGGTCTACTCGGATCCCGTGGGAGCCGCCATCACTCTCAACGGGCGTCAGACGGGCCTCCTCACCGACGAGGACGGAGTCGAGCTCCCGGTCTCGGGATTGGTGAACGACTCGGTCCTGGTCGAGATGCGGAAGGCCGGCTTCGAGCCGGCCACGGCGGAGGTGGCGCTGGGCGTGGCGCCGCCCGACCCGCTGGAGTTCGTCCTCGCCCCCACCGTCCGCCGGTTCGAGCTCCAGACGTCTCCCGCGGGCGCGTCGGTGCGTCTCGACGGAAAACCCTTGGATGGAGTGACCCCGCTCTCGATCGAGCTCCCCGCGGAAGGTGAGCACGAGATCACGTTCGCAAAGCCCGAGTATCAGGCGGCGACGCTTCGCCTCGGAGCGAACGAGCCGCTTCCGGCGGGGCCCGTGATCCTCACTCCGCTCGGAAAGCCGGGCACGTTCCTCGTCGAGTCCACGTATCCGGTGTCCATGAGGCGCGGCGCTTCCGAGCTCGCCCCCGCGGCTCCGAGCCCGAGCGTTCAGCTCCGGCCGGGCTCCTACGAGCTGCGGCTGATCTCGGAGTCGGTCTTTCTCGATCGCGTGGTACAGGTGCAGGTGCGCGAGGGGGAGACGACCTCCGTCCAGGCCCCGCCGCTCGGACGGGTGAACGTTCGCGCCAATCCCGGAAATTGCACGGTGAGCATCAACGGAGTCACCGCGGGAGCGCCGCCTTTCATGAACCGGGAGATCGTCGAAGGCTCGCACGAGTTCGTCTTCACCTGGCCGGGGGAGGTGAGGGACGTGCAGCAGATCCAGGTGCAGGCGGGCAAACCGAGCTACGTCATCGGTCAAAAACCTTGAGGGGTGCGTGGTGAGCAAGAAAGTCATCGCCGTCGCGGTGGTGGTCGTCTTGGGAGCTTGGATGTCCTGGGGGCAAGCTCCTTCGGATCTGGCGCGCCAGCATCTGGAGAGCGGCATCCAGTTCTACGAGCAGCAACGCTACAACCAGGCGCTGAACGACTTCCAGATCATCGTGACCTCGATGGCGACGAGCGAGTACGCGGACGACGCGCTGCTGCGCATCGGGCGCTACTACCTCGATGTCGAGGAGGATTTCGCGAAAGCCAAGGACAACCTGGATACCATCCTCCGCAGCTACCCGACGAGCGACTCCGCCCCTGGCGCCTACTATTACCTGGGCGAGGTCACCTTTCGCTCCGACCGGACGGGGAAGACGCTCGACGACGCGCTCGCGAATTACCAGCGGGTATTCCTCTACCCCGACAATCCATGGATTCCCGCGGCCCTCTACTCGACCGGCACCGCCCTCGAGCGGCAGGGGAAATTCCAGGAAGCGGTCGACGCTTACTTCCAGGTAATCGTCGATCATCCGCGTTCGGAATGGACCGCGGGCGCGCGACTCGGCGTCGGACGAAGCTTCGTGCGTCAAGGGAATCCCGTGGAGGCGATGGCCCAGTTCCAGGAAGCGCGCAACACCCACCCCGACAGCCGGGAGGCGGAGTCCGCTCTCGATTGGCTCACACTCCTCTACCGGCTGTACGGAACCCGCATGCTGGGACAAAGCGTCACGTTCCGCCGCGACTCGGGATTCAACCCCGTCCTCAAGGACAAGCTCAGCGGCGTGATCGCGGTCCGGGTCTCGGCCGTCGGCATCCACGCGCTCGAGCGCGACAAGAAGCGGATCATGACCTTCGACCGCCATGGGAAGCTCGCCTCCAGCCAGCAGGCGGTGGAGCCCTACGGTCTGTTCGTCGATCCCCGGGGAGAGCTCGTCGTCGCCAGCGAAAGGGCGGTTACAGTGGAGGGCAAGCCGGTGACCTTCGCCGTGCCTTCGGAGAAGGGACCGAAACCTCTCGAGAAGATCCGTCTGGCGGTGCGGGACCGGCTGGGGGAGATCTACGTCTATGACGAGAACGAGAAGAAGCTTCTGAGGTTCAGCCCTTCCGGAGATCTCATCGGCCCGTTTCCCGACGCGACGCCGCGGGAGATCCTCAGGGTGGAAATGGATCCGGTCGGGAATCTGCTGCTGCTGGACAGGAGGGACCGGGAGATCAGTGTCCTCAGTCCCGAGGGCCGGATGATCGCCCGCATCCAGACGCAGAAGGGCCAGTGGGGGATGAAGAAGGCAGTGGACATCGCCCTCGACCCCGCCGGCAATCTGTACGTTCTCGACGAGGAGGAGGCGAAAATCGCGGTGTTCGACGCTTCGTATCAGTTCGTCACTCTCTTGACTCCGCAGAATCTGGGTGGAGGGTCGCTGACGAAGCCGATCACGCTGGACGTCGACGCTTCCGGAGATCTCTATGTCTACGACGAGAAAGAGAAAGCCATCGTACATCTTCATTAAGTTGCGCGCACGCCTCTTCGGCGTGCGCGCTCCCCGCGCTCCTCGCGCGGGGAGGAGCGGCCCTCCGGGCCGCGATGTTAGTGCCTCGCTCTTCGGCGGTCCTCCCGCCTCCGCCCTTCGGGCTACGGCGCGGCCCGCCGAAGCTTCGCGAAGGCGGCCGGGCTCCGATGTTTTCCGACTGCCCATCGTGTTTCTGGTGCTGATTGGTGCGGTCGGGGCTTCGGCGCAGGACGACGAGCTGCTCCTGCGGCTCTCGCAGCAGCTCACCGAGGCGAAGGTCCTGTTCGAGGACGCGCAGCGACAGTCCCAGTCAATCGATTTTCTCGGGCGAATCATCGACGAGATCGAGCAACGGCGGCGCTCCGGGAGCGAGGTGCCCCCCGAGATCCTCGATCTCCAGGCCCAGGCGCTCGAGCTCCGGGCTCGCGCGTTCTTCGACGCGGGACAGCTCCAGGGCGCCGGGGATGACTTCCGCCACCTGCTCCTGAACAACCCTCGCTACGCGCTCAAGGCCGAGTCGCTCTCGCCCAAGATCATCGACTTCTTCGAGGATCAGAAGAAGCAGCTCATCGGCTACATCGCCGTCACCACCGACCCCGCGGGGGCCCGGGTGAGCGTGAACGGCAACTTCGTCGGGATCACGAACTTCTTTCCCGTCGAGGTCCATACCGGTCTCGCGCGCATCGAGGTCACCCTCGAGGGGTACCAGGGATACGTCGACGACAACCTGCGCATCGAGCCGGGCGAGATAAACACCCTCGACCTGGTGCTCACCCGGACGAGCGCCCGGCTTCCCATCATCACCGATCCTCCTGGAGTGGAAGTCGTCGTCGACGGGCAGGTGGTGGGAGTTACCTCCGGCACGCTGCCGCCGGACTTGCGCAGCTTCATGCCTCCGGATCTCGATCCCTCGCGGCTGTCGGCGCCCTTCGAGCTCCTGTCCCTGCCTCTTGGCCAGCACGACATCGAGCTGCGCCTCGACTGCTACGAGACCGTGCGGTTTCCCTTTCGCGCCGACGAGCCGAGGGATTACACCGCGCAGATCGTGAAGCTCAACGACTCGATCGGCAGAGTCTCGGTGACGAGCAATCCGACCGACGCGAGGGTATTCCTCGACGGCGAGCTCAAGGGGAACACTCCGCTGGAGCTGAGCCGCGTCTGCTCCGGAGACCACCGGCTCGAGGTGAAGCACGCCACCGGCAAGTATGTCGAGGACATCTCCGTCGGCGCCGACGAGTCCCTCTCTTTCGAGTGCCCCATCCGCCCGACTCTCGCGGTGCTCGACCTCATCGCCGACGAGGGAGTTCCCGCCCGCGATCTCGAGGACATACGCCAGAAACTGATCTCGGAGCTCCGCAAGCTCTCGGTGATGAACGTCGTCTTTCCCGAAAGCGACGTCGTGAACCGCATCCTCGGGGGCGGAGGCGCCCGCAACCTGGTGCCGGCTCTCGCGCCGTCGACGGCGACCCCGGAGCACATCCGCGAGGCGTCGGAGAAGCTGGGAAAGGGCCTGGAGGTCGAGGCGGTGCTTCTGGGCCACGTCCCTGCCCAGCGCCTGACGAAAGACGTGGTGCTCCATTTCCTCGCGGTCGGCTCGCCGGCTCCGGATCGATACTCTCTCAACTACCTCGACCGGGACGCGCTCCCTGCGTTCGTCGCGAAGCTCTCGACGCCCACCAAGCTCCACGGGTCCTGGATCGGTCTCACCGCCGTCGACACCCGGCTCACGGAAGGTCCCATCGTGCTCGCCGTCGATCCCGGAGGACCCGCGGGGAAAGCCGGGGTCCAGATGGGAGACGTTCTGCAATCGGTCGGGGGAGCCGCGGCGACCAAAGCGGTCGACCTCGTCCGGGCGGTGCGGGAGATGGAGCCGGGAGCGAGCCTGAGCCTCACTCTCGCGCGCGGGAGCGGGACCGAGACGGTAACCGTGCCCATCGCGACCACACCTCTCGAGATTCCCCTGAACGAGGACGGCTATCTCTACAACAAGGCGATCGTCGACCTCCGGCACCGGATGGTGGTGGAGCCCGCCGTCGCCGGGCTCGCGGGGCTGAACGTGGCCCTCTGCTACATGCAGCTCGGCGACTACGAGACCGCGCTCAAGGAGTATCTGCCGCAGGTGACGCTCGCCGAGACCACGGGCATCTCCCAGGGAACGGTGCTGTACTACACCGGGCTCGCCTATCTACGCCTCGGCGAGCGCGCGGAAGCGGCGCGAATATTCCAGCAGGCGCTCGCTTTCGAAGGCGCGACCATCCAGTCGAACGATGGTCCGCGCGTGGTGCCCCTCGCCCAGCGCCGCCTGCGCGAAGCCGGCCGTTGAGACTTCAAGGCGCAAAGGGCCAACCTCATCGCCCTCTGTCCGTCCCGATCCCGTGGGCTGGGTTTCTTCTTGGCGGCCTTGTTCTCTTTGAGAGCTGGCGTCGAAGGCTCTTTACGGTCTCGTCAGAACCCGCAGCAGCTCCGTTCGATCGATGGGCTTGAGCAGGTGGGCGTCGAAGCCTGCCTCGAAGCTCAGTCTCCGGGCTTCGTCGTCCCCACGGCCGGACACCGCCACGAGCGTCAGGCTCGTCGATTTCGTCGGCGCCTCCCCGCGGCGAAGCGTTCGGCAGACCTCGTAGCCGTCGATATCGGGAAGGCCGAGGTCGAGAAGCACGACGTCGGGCGCGAGCGCCCGCACCGCCTCCAGGGCCGAACGGCCGTCGTGACGGACCTCGGTCTCGTATCCGGAGAGGGAGAGGAGCATCGCCAGGCCTTGCGCGGCATCGGTGTTGTCATCCACGACCAGGATCGAAACATCGTCGTTTACCGGCCTGGAAGGCTTGCGCTCCGCCGGCACGCGGTGGGGCGTTCCGGGCATCGAAAGGACGAATCGAAGCGTGCGGTCTTGCTCCTCCCCGCGCTCCCACCAGAGATCCCCCCCTTGCAGGCGCGCGAGAGCGCGGGAAACTCCCAGGCCGAGTCCGCTCTCGTCCGACAGCGACAGCAGACGCTCCACCCGGCCGTCGGAGATGGATCCAGAGGGGATCTCAACCCGCAACTGGGCCTTGCCTCCCGCCGTCCCATGGGACATTCGGATGCTGTCGTCGTTCGCCGTCAGCCGGGCTGCGGCGTGGACGAGACTTCCGACGATCTTGTTCAGGCTGGCCGGATCGGCTGAGGCGAGTGAAGGCTCTCCCACCGCCTCGAGAGTCAGCCGCCGCTTCCGGACGTAGGGCCCGAGCTTTTCCGCCGACGCCCGACAAACGGCTTCGAGCTCGACGGACGAAGGCCGAAGCTCGAAGCGGCTGTCCCGGAGCCGCGTGCGGTCCAGCAGGCTCTCCGACTTACGGATGAGGTCGTAGATCTCGCGATGCGTCATGTCCCGGACTTCGGGATCCGACACCGACCCCGGCGTGCGGAAGAGCGCGATGTCGAGTCCCTCGAGGAGATTTCTGAGGTCGTGGGCGAGGTCCGTCAGCAATCTCTCGAAATCCGCGTCCGAAGCCGCATTGCGCGCAGTCACACCGATACACTACCTCCCTCGAGAACCCCGGACAAATACGGGTTTCTCCGTACCCACGCGCCCCGCTATCGGTAATCGACCCCATTTCGATTCGGGAGGCGAGGCTTCCAGAATGAAGCACCAATCCGAGGAGGGATCTCTCGATGCCTTACGAAGCTACGGACTTCAGCGGGATCTTGGGAATGGACGGTTTCAGCAACGATCTGTTGGAGGATCACTTCAAGCTCTATCAAGGCTACGTGAACGAGACCAACGAGCTCCTGGCGAGGCTGGAGTCCCTTGCCGGCGACGGCAAGCTCGGCTCCTCGCAGCATGCCGAGCTGAGGCGGCGGCTCGGTTGGGAGTTCGACGGCATGAGGCTCCACGAGCTCTACTTCGGAAACCTCGGAGGCGACGGCAGGCCGCCGTCGAGCGGCGCGCTCTACGATCGCCTTTCGCGGGTCAAGGGCGGCCTCGACTCCTGGCTGGCCGAGTTCAAGGCGGTGGGCGGCATTCGCGGCGTCGGCTGGGCGATTCTCTACTTCGATTCCGCGTCGGGACGAGTACAGAACTTCTGGATCGGAGAGCACGACTGTGGGCATCCCGTAGGCGCGACGCCCCTTCTCGTCATGGACGTATGGGAGCATGCGTTCATGACCGACTACGGCACGAGCCGCGACGAGTACATCGAGGCGTTCCTGGCGAACGTCGACTGGCGCGTGGTGGAGAACCGACTGAATGCCGCGAGGCGGTAAACCTCCGGTGAAGGAGCCCCGGGAAAAGCCGCCGATCGTCGATCCACCCTACCATCGAAGATCCGCCGAAGACGCCCGGGAAGCCGCCGGACGAGGAGCCTCCTCCTTCGGAGGAAGAACGTCCTCACTCCGATTCTGTTGCTGAAATTTAACATCCCCGACGCTTCTGCCTGTGATACCTTCTTGTCTCCGGGAAGTAGCTTTCTTGTCTGACCGCGCCGGCGGGGCGCGAAGGGGTGCCACCAGTGACGAAGCTCACGTCCTTGGAGTCTTTGCGGCCGGAACTCCAGACCACCGCTCGGTGGCAGTCCGGCGAAAACCCTCCGGGCGAATCCAGGCGACCAGGGGGACCAGGAGGAGACGCGTAGCGGTCTCGCTCCGCCGAGGGCTTCTGCGCTTCGTCGAGGTCTGTCCAACGGACGGGGACGAATGGATCCCGCGCGACTCCGGGGTCCGCTCTCGCTCTTCATCACAGTAGGGAGCCAGCGCGGGTGCCGGGCTCGGCGCCCGGGTGGAGTCACGCCGGAACCCCGTTGACCCGAGATGTCCTGGATCCCTCGAGCTCGGCGAGTTCCGAGTCACGTACCATGACCCGGACTTCGTCGGGAGGCTCACCGCCGGATGCGATCCGGTTGTCGAGATAGAAACGCGCTCGCCGCACGGCGCCGTAGACTCCCACTGTCAGGTCGTCGGAATATGGGGCGGGCCGGGACGCGAAAGAGCGGTCCGAAGAAGAGTAGCGGTAGGCCCCGGGAACCGAGACCTACCGCTTCTCGTCGGGTCGGTGGCGCTCGCGTATACGGCTCCTCTCCGGTGCCAGCCCGCCACGGAAGAATCGCCGCCGCGTGTCGCGAGTGGTCCTTACCCTCTCACGTCGCTCCCCGACCACTCAGCAGCGCCACCGTGATGAACAGAAACGACAGCAGCCACGAAATCGTGGTCGCCGCCCCCGCGATTCCCGTCCATCCCACGATGGCCTCCACTACAGCAATGGCGAGAAAAGGTGCTCCAACCGAAATCCCGTTTCCACTACTCCCTGCCATCGACCGCATGGTCCATGAGACCAAACACGAACTTCCGTGGCCATAGGGTTTGGACCCGAGAAAGTCGTATACCCGAGGGGACGGGCCGTTTGGCAAGTTCAGGTGCGAACGCGGGGGAATATACCTCGCGGCCCCCATATCCTTCGCATCGCGCTCGCGCGAGGATGCGAGCCGTCAGACGTGCGCCAAGGAGGATCCGAGATGAAGGACAAGAAGACGTGCTGGATGTTCTTGACGACGATGGTGGCTGCGGGTTTGGTCGCGTGCTCGCCGGGGCCCGACCGTCGAGGCGAGCAAACCGCCGTGCCCGACCTGGAGCGGGCGCGAGCGGAGTTCCAGGAGACTACCGAGGACCAGATGCGAGCGCTCAAGGACGAGATGCGCCGCTTGAAGGACCAGGTGGGGGATATCGACGAGATGCCGGACGTTCAGGTCCGAATCGAGCAGTGGGAGAGACATTATCAGGAGCTCGAAGAGAAGCTGGAGTCCAAAGAGAAGGCCACGCTCGAAGAGTGGCGTACGTTCGAGAGCGAAGTCAATACCGCCCTGGCCCGGCTCCGCGCTTCCTACGACGAGCTGGCGAGCGATCTGCGCGCCTCGCTCGGTTGACGAACGCATCGGTCGGCGGGAACGCAAAATGCCGCCGGCCGCGTCGTCATCCGATTCCGCGTGATTCGCTTCAGGCCCGTCCGAAGACCAGGCTCCTTTCGGAGGGCTGCGGCGACGCTGGAGGCGGGAAGGATTCGGGGCTGCGGTCGACGTAGCGCCGTTCTCGGCACGGCGACCGCAGCCCGAACGAGCGTGACCTCGAGTCCGCGGCGATCCCTAAAGGACCCGACTTCTTCCGCTGACGAAGCTGATCGCCGCGACGATGAGAAACACGACGAAGAGAATCCAGGCGATATTCGTCGACGTCCCGGCGATTCCGCTGAAACCGAACAGCGCGGCGATGATCGCGATGATCAAAAAAGTGACTGCCCAGCTCAACATTGTTGTCTGCCTCCTTCGCCCCGATCTTCGATTCGATACCGAGGCAACGACAGTCTAGAGAAGGCGTTCTTTTCGAACGATGGGTTAGATCCTTCATTCTCGTCGATTGGATACCCTAGAGCGCTCGCCTTGTCATCCCGGAAATGGAACCGCATGGCCCGGCAGGCTCCATCCGGTAACCGGGGAGCGCCTCACCACGCTGTTCGGCGGGCGGCGGTCGACATCGATGTCCCAGGCCTTGAGCTTGTTATAGATCGTCTTCGCGCTGACTCCGAGGAGAGCCGCCGCTTTGGTGCGGTTGAACTGAGTCGCCTCGAGAGTTCGCAGGATCATGCGTCGAGTCACCTCATCGAGGGTCATGCCGATCGAGGCGATGGGCTCGGTTCCCTCCGCCTTCGGCGCGCGCACGGGCGCAGGGAGACTCCCTTTGGAATGAAGCGACGGGGTGAGTCCCGAGGCGCTCAGCCGAGGCCCCTTCTCCAGGATCACCGCGCGCTCGATGACGTTTCTCAGCTCTCGAACGTTGCCCGGCCAGTGAAACGAGGTCAGCGCCTGGATCGCGTCCGGCTCGATTCCGAGAAGCCTCTTGCCGTTCGCGGCGCCCAGCGTGTCGGCGAAATGCGACGCCAGAATCGGGATGTCGGAGGCTCGTTCCCTGAGGGGAGGCAGTCTGAGCGTGAACACGTTCAGCCGGAAGAGGAGATCGGACCTGAGCCGCCCCTTCTCGACGGCGGCCTCCGGATCCTCGTTCATCGCAGCGACGACGCGAACGTCGACGACGAGCTCGCGCACACCGCGCAGTCTCCGGAAGGACCTCGCTTCGAGGACTCGCAGCAGTTTGACCTGGCTCGCGACGGGCATCGCCGACAGCTCGTCGAGGAACAGCGTGCCTCCGTTGGCAAGCTCGAAGCAGCCGGGTTTCTGGTCGATGGCTCCGGTAAAAGCCCCCTTCTCGTGGCCGAAGAGCTCGCTTTCGATGAGGGCCTCCGGCACCGCAGCGCAGTTCAGGGCCACGAAGCGACGTGATCTGCGGTCCGAGAGGTCATGGAGCATTCGGGCGACGAGCTCCTTGCCCGTGCCGCTCTCACCCACTACGAGGACCGAGGCGCTGCTGGGAGCGACGGTCGCGAGCGTCTCGTAGAGGGCCCGCATCGGCGCGCTGTCGCCCACCAGGGTTCCGAACCCCCGGGCCAGCCGTCGCGGCGAGGAGACGTCCTCGCGGGCAGCCCCTTCGGCTACGAAGCCGCAGTTACCCAGTTCTTCCATGTCGACACCGCTCCTTTCTCTTTGCCAGCGAGAGACTAGCCGCCGGCGAACGACGTCCATATCCAGAGTTGAGCGCATTCGCCGTGGTAGAAGACGGGAGGAGTCCGTAAGCACGGTTCCAGGAAACACCGTAGATCGGCGAAGCTCCGGCTCCGACGAAATTCAGTCCACGAACTCCAGCGAAAGCGACGAATCGGCTTCTCCATGGCAGTCGGAGTGGCCGCAGCCGCAGGCCAGGTCTCCTTCGGAGCTCTGCCCTCGCTCGACCATCGACCGATCCCGACGGAGAATCCCGCAGAAGTCATATGCTGAATCCGTCTCGGAATTGCAGTTCGAATGTCGGCAACGAAGCGCCATGTGTCCAATCCATATTCTTTACCGGCTATCCGCTGACGACTCCCGAAAGCTCGGGGTTTCACCGTATCGGTCCATTCACGGTTTCCGTGGTCTCATCCCCGCGAATCAGGAGAAACTCATGCAACGCACAATTGGAATCATCCTCATCGTTCTGGGCATCGCCGCTTTTCTCTTCCAAGGGATCAGCTACACCACCGAAGAAAAAGTACTCGATGTCGGCCCCCTGGAAGTCACAAAGGAAAAGAGCAACCACATCCCGCTGCCGCCGGTTCTCGGAGCCATCGCCCTCCTGGGGGGCGTCGGCCTCGTGGCTCTCGGCGGAAAGAAGAGCTGAAATGCCCGTCACCGCACTCCGATTCTCACGGAGCGCCAAGGAAGCTCGCAGCCCGCTGCCGACGTGCCCGACTCCGCCTGGGGGTAGGCCACTTTCCACGTCCCTCGCACGGACGCGAGCGGGGCCGCCCGTCCGATCTCCCTTTCGAGGCGCTGGTAAACCGCCAGGACGCGCGGCACGTAGTCTCGAGTCTCTCCGGCGAGTTTCTCGGCGTTCGCACGGAAGTAGCCGGCGTTGAGCGGCCCGCCGTTGTACTCCGCCAGTATCATCTCCACGTCGTGGTAAGCGCCTCCGAGGAGATTCAGATAGCAGGCGGCCATTTCGGTGCTCCTCGCCGGGTCGTGCAACAACTCCTCGCGGAACTCCCAGCCGAGCTCGCGCGCGAGGACCCGTCCCGTCGGGGGATAGATCTGGTAGAGCCCTCGAGCTCCCGCGTGGGAGATCGCCGCGACGTCGTATCCGCTTTCCACGATTCCCACCGCCACCAGCAGGAGTGGATCGACTCCGGGGAATTTCTCAGTAGCCTCGAGCACCATGGTCGCGAGCTCGTCGGCGATTCGCGGGCCGACCTCGGGCCTGGTCCTCAAAATGGCGTCCGTCATCCCCAGCAGCAGGCGGCGACGTTTGGAATCGAATCGAACCCGTGACCTGAAGCCTTGAAACCGGCGTTCGCTCTGCGACAGCGCTTCGTTCACGTCGGTTCGAAGCTGCGCCAGCTCGCGAAACGTATGGAGGGCGAGCGATGCGCTGACCGCAACGAGAACCGTCAGACACTGGTAAGCGTAGTTGCGGAACCCTCTCGGGGACGGCCGGGGCGGAGGGGGCGTTTCAAGGCTTTCCATGACCGAGTCTCCTCGACTGCTGCGCGTCCAATCACACGCTATCGAGCCCGAGATCGAATCCCCATTCGCCACGAACGGTATTTCTTCGGATCCACGGCCCGGGGAGAACGCTACGAGATTCGGCACCGCGCGTCGGGAGATCTACGGTGTTCTCCGGACGCAGACCCCGCGTAACAATGGAGGGTCTCCGTCAGGCGACCCGTTTATGCCGAGAACGGCGAGGGCGAAGAGTATCGCGGCGAGGGTGAGGAAGACGATGAAGACCCGTCTGGCGAGCGCGGATACGCGCGGCGCAATGCCGGTGTTTCCAACGGTCCAGGCCGCGGCGGCGATTACCAATGCTCCGAATGCGAGGTTCGTCACGATCACCTCCGCTTGCTGGGCGACCGGCGGATTGACTACGAACAGCAGCAAGCGACATGCCACCGCGAAGTCCCGCGCGCGTGCGCGGACCGTTGAGCCCGTCTTTCCCTGGCCTTATCGGACCTTGCCCGCGGTTCCGCGCCCGCGTGTAGTTCCTGCAATGCGTCTCACCTTCGAGGGCAGTTCTTACCCGCTGATCTTCTCCGCGGGAGCGAAGGGAGGTAGGAAACGCCAGATGCGCCTCGCTCTCGACCCGTGGCATGGAAGTTGCTCCGTTGCCGTCGAAGATCGAGGAGGAAACCATGGGAAAGCTCACTAGCGAGACTGCATTCGTGCGAGCCGGGCTGCTGCTTCTCTGTCTCATCGTTCTCGTCGGAGTGCTCTACCTGACGAGACGCCGCGACGTCGACATGGACGTCGCTGGAACCGGCAAGGCGGTGGCCGGGGACCTGGAGCGAGCGGCGGAGGCCGTTCGGGACACCTCGGAGGACGCGTTCTTGACGGCGAAAGTGAAGACGGCGCTGGCGTTGTCGAGGTCCACTTCCGCGATGGCCGTGGACATCGATTCCAACGACGGCACGGTGACCCTCACCGGGGCGGTCCCATCGAACGAGATCCGGGAGGCGGTGTTGGAGATCGCGCGCGATACGGAAGGCGTCATGGCGGTCGTCGATCGACTACAGGTCGATGCGCGCGCGGTTCCGGAGACGAACCGAGAAGCGCTGGCGAAGCGGTTGACGGAGCTCGAGATCGAGAGTGCGGTTTACGAACGGCTCCTCCAGGCCGAGGGAATCGACGCCAAGTGGATTCGAATTCGGGTGGACGGACGCGTCGTCTTTGTCGCCGGAAGCGTGCAGGATTCGGCTCAGAAGGAGCGCGTGAGCGCCCTGGTGGCGTCGGTCGCCGGCGTCGAGAGTGTGGTGAACGAGCTGGAGGTTTCTCATCGCGCGGCGGGCATGGCTGCGGCGATCTCGGCGCCGCGTTGAAGGAGGAACGCGGACGCGCTCTAAGGTCTCCTCTCGATGAAAATCCGGTCTCTCAGGAATGGCTGCCCGGGCGGCGGCGGGGGTACCGTCGCGTGAGAAACGGAGCACCGCCGGCGACGAACCCAGCGTGCGAAAGACTGCACGGCGGGCGGCTCACAAGGGAAGGAGTGCTCGAAACATGGCGACCCATGACTCGGCTCATCCGCTCGTCTCCGACCGCGGCTGGCGCACCGTCGCTTTGAACGGATTGGCAATTCTGGTGGTGATCAACGGAGCTCTCGCCTTCTACGCCTTTCGGGAAGTGACATTCCTGCGCGCCGAGGTCCAGCGGAGCCTCTGGCGTACGGAACAGCGGTATCAGAGTCTCAACGCGCAGGTGAGCTTCGCCTCGGACCGACGGCGGCTTCTTCTCGGCATCCGCGACGAAATACTGAAGATCCGGCCAGAGCTCGGAATGACCGGTGCGTACGAGTTCGCGTCCCTGGTCCTCGACGCTTCGGACAAGTTTCCCAGCGTGGATCCGCTCCTCCTGGTTTCGGTCGGGATCGTGGACGCGCAATTCAATCCCGCCGCGGTCTCCGATACCGGAGCGCGAGGTCTCTACCAGATTCACTCCACCACCGGACGACTGCTGGCCCGCTCCCTGGGGTGGGAATACAGCGACGATATGCTTCACGACCCCGCGAAGAGCACGGAAATGGCCGCCTTCTATCTCGATCTGCTGCAGACGGCGTACAACGACGTCGCCATGGTTCTCGCCGAGTACAACGGGGGACCGCTCAACGCGGGATATTTCCGCGCCAACGTCAAGGCTCTGGCGACCGAAACCAGGGCCTACATCCCCCGGGTGCTCGACGTCTACGAGCGCCTCGCGCGAGACCTCGGAGTCCAGCGGACGAAGTCGCCGCTTCCCGTCCTCTCGGCGTCGGAGAGGAGCGAGCCCGTTTCTCTGGTCGCAGTGCCCGTTTCGGCGGCGGCTACCGGAGAGTGAGCGCTGGCGGAAGTTTTTCCCGAGGCCATCGCCTCCGCGGTAAACCTTCCGACAAAGTATCGGGAGCTCGGCGTGGGCCGAAGATTCCCGCGGGTGGCGCGGATGGCATCGAAATTGCTCGCAACGATCGCAGGTAGGGAAGTCTTACAAAGAAAGGAGAAAGTGATGAACGAGGATGTGCTGAGAGGCAAGTGGTTGAAGATGCGCGGGAAGGTCAAGCAGTGGTGGGGACTGCTCACCGACGATGACCTGGATCGCATCGACGGGGACGTCGACGAGCTTGCAGGAACGCTGCAGGAACGTTACGGCTATGCCCGCGAAGAAGCCGAGCGCGAGATCGAACAGCGTCTCGGGACGACTTGAGCGCTTCGATCGAACAACAGGGAGGAACGATGGAAACGAACGATGGTCACGGATTCCTGAGCGGGCTCTTCCTCGGTGCGACACTGGGCGCGATGGCGGCCCTGCTGCTGGCTCCCAAGTCGGGCAGTGAAGTGCGAGCGGACCTCTACGCCGGGGGAGAACGGTTGAAGCAGCGTGCCTCGAACAAGGCGAACGACCTCATCGGGCGGGGAGAAGCCGCGATGGAGAAAGCCAGGGAAGCCGCACGAGAGACGGCCGACGGCGTAAAGCGCGGCGCCTCGCGGCTTCTGCGCAAGAGCGAGGAGGCGATGGAGGACGACTCTCTCACGCCGCCGTCGCTCTCCGCTCGAAGCTGAGATCGGACCGTGTCTGCTCGGGCCCGCGAGGGCCCGCGCCAGGCCAAGCGGGGGGGAAGGGGCGCTGCTGGCGCGCGGCCCTTCCCCCCGTCGGGTCTTTCCTTCCGCGACCTTTCCGCTCGTGTTGCTTCAGCACGGTGCGCGCCGCCACCTCCTTCGCTTCGTCTCTGGAACTTCCCCGAATCGGGAATCGGGGTACATCCGGTGCCTTCCCGCGAAGAATTCCGGGAAATACCGGATATCGAGCGCATCGGCATCCGGCTAAGCTGGATTTACTCCAAACGGAGCGCACGGGATCAGCGCTCCGCCCCCCGAGCGATGGGATGCGCGATGCGCATCCCATCGTTCATTCCTCAGCACGACGCGAGGATGGAAGGCTGCCGGCGCCGGTCCTCTGGTCGCGGCCCCCCGCCAGGCGCCGAACGAGCGCGGGTACCACCACGGGAGCGGCGAGCTCGACGAAGCGTCCGGCGAGGCGCAATGGCGAGAGGTGGCGCCTCATCAGGAAGACACCGACCAAGGCGACTCCGGCCGCGATAGGAAGCAGGGGGACACCTGCGCCGTTCCGAACGGGCGCGACGCCGATCGGCCCGCCAGGCTCGAGGAACGCGCTCGACCTCGCTTTCCGTCCTCGAAAAAGCCGCGTCAGCTGTTCTTCGAGCTCCGACCGGCGCCGCATGAGGTCTCGCTTGATCTCGGACGAATGTCGCTCCACCGCACTCATCGAATCCCTCCAGCGAAAATGGGACGCTCTCCTCTGACCGGAGAGCGTCCCATCCCACGACGGGGCAATCCCGGCCCGCCCGCTCGGCGAGGCGGGTCGCCGTCAGCGCAAGCGGCTCATTCCGCGGCGCATGCCGCGTGTCCGCAGCGGCAGACTTGCTCGCGCGCCACCTCGACCTCGGGCGCGTCGGCTCGATCTTCGCAGTAATCGCTGCAGAAATCGTCGCCGTCTACGGTGCAAAAACATTTCTCGTGACCACATTTTCCGCTCATCACTCACCTCCTCTTATGTATGAGTCGCGGGGTCCCCGATGGCGCCGCAGGGCTCGTGACCACAGCGGCACGTATGGAGGCGAGATTCCATTCCCCCGCGCTGGACGCCCTGCTCGGCCGCGAAATCTCCTCCACGACTTCCGCGATCTTCTCGCTTTCCTTCAGGCGCGTGGCCACGTCCGCCTGGGAGATCATGCCCACGAGCCGGCTATCGCCGTCCACGATCGGCAGCCGCCGCACCTGGTGGCGGCCCATCAAGTCCAGTGCGGACTGGATCTCGTCTTCGGGCCAGCAGGTGACCAGCTCGCGCGTCATCACCTCCTCGGCGGTTGTCTTCCCCGTGTCGAGCCCTCGGGCGACCGCCCGGAGGGCGATATCGCGATCGGTGACGATGCCGATCAGGTTGCGGCTCTCGAGGTCGTCCACGATGGGCACGGGCCCGATATCCTCGGACTGCATCACGCTCGCCACCTCCTCCAGGGAATCGGTGGGTAGACAACAGAAGACTTCCCTCGTCATGACATCGGCACATTTCATCGTAGCTCCTCCTGTGGGATTGCTGCCTTTTCCAGGCGCGCGGTTTCCTTGCCGGACCTCACGAAGTGCGTTGGCGGTGCTCCGCTTTCCCTCGGCCGCGAGCCCCTCATGAGACGCCGAGAAGGATGATGGCGCCCAGCAGGCCCACCACCGAATCGATCACGGCCCGGCCCAGGACATGGGTGGCGGCGGCGACGGCGACGACGGCCAGCGACGAGAGCAGGGAGGCCGTTCCGAGGAACTTCCATGTCCGCTGGCTCAAGATGATGTGGCCGTTACGCCGCTACAAGGGGAATGGGTTTTTTTCGCGCTGAGCACGGCGGTGCTCGCGCTTTTCGTCCGGCGGGAGCAGCTCGTCGACCTGCGGCTCCTCGGGTGGGGCGGCCGCGGGAATCGGGGAGAGGTTCTCGGGCTCGTCCAGCGATTTCTTGAAATTGCGCCTGGTAGGCGCTTTCGATCGGTCTTCTTTGCCCATCGTTCCTCCTGGCGCGAGGATAGACCGCCCCCCGCCGGGGCTGCCATACGGCGGGAACTGGAGGCGGAAATCCTGACGGCTGTACTCCAGCCGTCAGGCCGTCCGGAGCCGCTTTCGTCCGCTCTTCCGCCGCGAGCCGAACTCTCGGGCGTAGACGTGGGTCAGCTCCGCGCCGAAGAGGAGGATCTGCGAGGAGTAGTACACCCAGATGAGGATGATGATGAGAGAGCCCGCCGCCCCATAAACCGAACCGATGCTGCTGCTGCCCAGATACCAGCCGATCAGGACCTTGCCGATGGTGAGGAGAAAGGAAGTGAGGATCGCTCCGAACCAGACGTCCCTCCATGCGATCTTGGCGTCCGGCAACAACCTGTAAATCGCGGCGAGAAGACAGGTGAGCGAGCCGAAGGAGACGGCGACGTCGGAAACCCGTAGCAGAAGCACCTCCTCCGACTCTCTGCCGCGCGCGTCGAGATACGTGGCGAAGGCGCTCAGGCCGGCGCCCGCGACGAGCGACAGGACGAGAAGCACGCCGATGACCAGCACCATCGCGAACGACAGGGCGCGCTTCTTCGCCAACCCGAGGAGATCCTTCCTGAGGCTTCCCCGACCGTCGGATATGTCTGGAACGTCCCACATGGCGTTCAACGCCGTCTGGAGGCTGTTGAACACCTGTGTCGCCCCGAAAAGCAGTGCGCCGATTCCGGCGATCGAGACCGTGATGCCCGCCTCCGATCCCCGGGCGCGCTGGACGAGGGCCTGAACCGCCTCCGCTCCGTCCCTGCCGATGAAGTGCTGCAATTCGTTGACGATTCTTCCTTCGGCCGCTTCCACCCCGAAGAAGACCCCCGCGAGAGCGATGGCGAGAATGAGCAGCGGGGCGAGGGAGAAGAACGTGTAATAAGCCATCGCCGCCCCGTACTGGCTGGCGCGGTCCTCGGTCCATTCGCTGAACGCTTTTGCGAGGAGCGCTCCCAAGGTTTTCGCCGCGCGGAGAATGCCCATCGTTCCTCGGTGAGATTCGGAGTCAGAGCCATCGCCGCATGCGGTAGGCGAGCCACTCGACGAGCCGGCGCCACGCGGGACGACGTCTCCAGTCCGGCAGGCTCACTCGATCGCACTTCGCCTGATCCTGCTCGAACTGCCGGTTCATCCAGGCCCCGAAGCGAGCGCCAACGCACTCGATGACCAGTTCGTTGTTCTGGAACATGCTGACCGAATCCAGGTTGTAGCTGCCGATGACGCTCCAGACTCCATCGACGACCGCGGTCTTCGCGTGCATATGAGTCTCTCTCCAGAGGAAAATCTCGATTCCGCGGCGGAGCAGGCGATCGAAGAGGTGCTCCGACGCGCGCTGGACCAACGGCACGTCGCTTTCCGACGGAACCACGAGGGCGACGCGAACGCCGCGCGCGGCGGCGCGCTCGAGCGCCCGAATCAGCCCGCGATCGGGGACGAAGTAGGCGTTGGCGATGAAGATCGTCTCCCGCGCGGAAAGAATCGCGTGGAGATAGTGCGCCCGAATCACCGACCGCCGGCCGCCGTCGCTCGCGATGGCCGCCGCCAGGACCGTATTCCCATCCTCCGCTGCCGTCTCGACGCGCGTCGGATATGCCGGGTAGGCCGCGCCACCCGATCGCTGCCAGATGGCGCGGAACAGCGCCTCCATCTCGAGAACGACTGGTCCCTCGACCCTTACGTGGGTGTCGCGCCACCCCTTGCTCTCGAAGCCGATGGAAGCGTAGTCCGAGCTCACGTTGAGTCCCCCGGTGAAGCCGATCTCGCAATCGACCACGAGGACCTTGCGGTGATCGCGGCGGTACCCGCGTCGGCTGAACAGAACCCTGCGCATCGGCCGGAACTCGCTCACCTGGACTCCGGCGTCCGTCAGCCGGCGAACGTAGTCCGAAGGCAGAAGGAGCGAGCCCAGGGAATCGAAGAGGACCCGCACAGCGACTCCCGCCCGGGCTCTCTCGCAGAGGGCGCGGGAGAAGAGCCTGCCCACTTCGTCGTCGGCGAGAATGTAGGTCTCGAGATGCACGAACCTCGTCGCCCGGCCGATCGCTTCCAGCATGGCGGGGAAGGCCTGGTCGCCATCGATGAGCATCTGGAGACGGTTGCCGGGAGTGTGGCGTTCGGGGGAGCGCGAGTAGGCGAGAGCGTCTTCCACCCTTCCGGAAGGGCTTTCACGAGGGTGCCATCGCAGGAATCGGCGCAAGGAACGTGGGGCCGTCGCGGCGTCCGGCGGAGGGTTGGACCGGGGGAATCTCGCGTCGGTCCTCGTCTCCATGGAGCGCGCTACTTGCGGGCAGGACCCGTGCTCCAAACCACTACGGCAGCGGGCTCGCCCGACTTGCGCGCAATGTTCATCGCCTCGACCAGCGACCGTCCGATGTGACGCACGACCATTCGGCCGGGGGTTTCGGTCTGCGGGTCCAGACCGATGGACTCCAGCACCTCCCGCATCTTCTGAACGTGCTCCTTGTTCTGCTCGAGATACTCTCCCCACTCCTCCTTGAGATCCTCGTTCACTGCGCACTCGATCGCCGTCTCGTACACCTGGACCCCGCCCATCTCCGTCTCCAGTGCCTGGTAGAGAAGCGCGTTGATTTCCTCTTGATTCATCAGTTCCTCCTTCAATGTCGTTCGGTTCGCTCTCCTGCGGCGACCCTATGCCGATTGTGTGGGAGACGGCATCGGGAGAATCCCCAATCCACGCTCGGATTTCGCCTGATAAGAAAACTTCTCTGGAAACTCTTACACGATCTCCGTGGGGCGAGACTGCAAGGTATTGGCAGCGCGTGCGAGAACACGGCACATCCCTTGCAGTTCTCGACGAAAGGAGAAAAGAAATGAGAGACACGACAAGAGCTCGACGTCGGGGATTTGCTTTCGAGGCCCTGCTGCTCGTCGTGACTCTGGCTCGATGCAACGACTCACCGACGGGAATCGACGATTCCAAGATTGGACTCGCGGAGTCGGACATTGAGACGGGAGGGCCGGCGCCCGTGGCCTGCTTCACCACGGAGCCGAATCCTCCGGAGATCGCAGCGCTCGAAACCGTGATTCTGGACGCCAGTTGCTCGGCCAACGTCAGCTCCGCCGCCACCTACCAATGGGAGCTGGGAGACGGGCGGACGGCGATGGGGTCGAGGGTCGAAGCGCGATACCGGAGGTCAGGAGAGTTCACCGTGAAGCTCAGCATCCGGGATAGAGAGGTCACGTCGGAATCGACCGCCGGAATCCACGTACGGCACCGCCCCGCGGCGTGCTTTGTTTTCCATCAGGTCCTCGCTGAAGAATCGGAGGAGCCTTGCACCGTCGTCTTCGACGCGACCTGCTCGGGGGGGCCGGTGAAGGAGTACCGATGGTTCTTCGAGGGCGGGGTGCGCGCGGGCGATCCGCCGCAGGGGCCTCAGGACACGAGCGTCACCACGCGGGAGCCGCAGGTCGTGCACAGCTGGCGCGAGGAGATCGAGTGTCTGGCTTTCCGACCCTTCCGCCGGCTCGTCCGGCTGACCGTCGTCGACAAGGGTGGAGCGACGGATACCCACGAAGAGACGGTCCTGTTTACCGTACCCATGCTGCGCCGGTAGGGCGCGGTGGAGGTGTAACGATGCGTCCCCGAAGAACTCGAGCAACGAGGGTCGAAACTCTCGGGCTGCTGGCCTGGATGGCGGTCTTCACGGGCGTCCCCGGGAGCGCGGCGCCCCGCGATGAAGCCCCCACGGCTGTCGGTACCATCGTCGGAGTGCGCCTCGATACCGGAACGATTCTGCTGGATGTCGGCTTTTCCGACGTCCAGCTGCTGAGGGTCCGGTCGACGGACTCGACGCGATCCGGGTGAACGGCGGCTTCGGGCGGCTCGCGGACGTTCACACGGGTCAGACAGCGAGGATCACCTACGTCCGGGCGGACGGCGCCTACGTCGCGGAGCTGATCGAGGTCACCGAAGCGCCTCCGGCATCCTCCGTTCCGACCGAAGCCGCCAGGGAGGCCAGCGGGATCGAATCGCGCAAGCGCTACCTGGAAGATGCGGCCAGGACGCTTGGCGTCCTCGAGGAGTCCCTCGGGGAGCTCCGACAGTATCCCGACATCGATGGCGCGGACGAATTGGAGAGGCTGAACAGGACGGTCGAGGAGCTCGAAATCAAGCTTTCCGACGCGAAAGCACTTCATCCGTCTCCTTCCGCCACCGCCAGCCAGAAAGCCTGGCGGCGGGGAGTCAATCTCCTGAGCGCGGCTATCGAGGATAAGGGGATGGGTAGCCACGACCCATCGTCGAGGAAAACACCGCGGGTAACGATGGCATGGATGTGTGGATTCCACTTCAAGGACGAGCCGAAGGTCTGGATGACGGCGACC
The DNA here is from genome assembly GCA_963716925.1 of uncultured Acidobacteriota bacterium. GTDB lineage: Bacteria > Acidobacteriota > Vicinamibacteria > Marinacidobacterales > SMYC01 > DAISKN01. Next base: position 240,688 of record CAVQUX010000011.1, read on the forward strand.
ATGCCAGGTCGGGCATGCGATTCGTCGACTGCCGCGGCCATCATCTCGCGGACGGTTTCGTAGGCGAGCTGCGCGAGCTCACCCAGGAGCTCGCGATGGTATAGAAAGTAGGGCCTGAGCATCTTCGGTAATGTGAAAACCCATTGGGCGTGCGGGACGTCCGCAAGAATCTTGCTTTGGAGCAACTGGGAGAAAATCGCCGCCCGCTTGGCTCCACAGGAGGGGCAGAGCCCGCGGCCCTTACAGGAGAAAGCGACGAGAAACTCAAAGCGGCACTCTGGACAAACGACGCGGGCGAAACCGGATTCGAAGAGTCCGCAATCCAGGTAAGAGAAGACGGCAGAATGCAGTAGCCTTTCCAGAATCCGTATCGTCGCTCGAATCGCTCTTCCCACAGGCGCTTGAGAGTCTCGAAGTGGGTCTCGAGGAGTTGATAGAGGGAGGTGGCGCGGGGATTGCGGGGCCGGTAAGCGGCCGGGCAGGCGAGGGCCTGCGGCGGCGGGCCGGCGCGAGCGGCGACGCTGCCCATGCCGCAGCAAGACGAAATCCGCCCTCGAAGCCCACCCAAGAGGAGGAGGGAACCGGCGAGCTTCTCAGGGCGGCTCGCGTGAGGTGGCGTCTGTCGGGGATATGAAGGCCCGCCGGGAGTGCCGAACCATTC
>CAVQUX010000012.1:0-105285 GCA_963716925.1 uncultured Acidobacteriota bacterium
GCGGGCTCGCCCGACTTGCGCGCAATGTTCATCGCCTCGACCAGCGACCGTCCGATGTGACGCACGACCATTCGGCCGGGGGTTTCGGTCTGCGGGTCCAGACCGATGGACTCCAGCACCTCCCGCATCTTCTGAACGTGCTCCTTGTTCTGCTCGAGATACTCTCCCCACTCCTCCTTGAGATCCTCGTTCACTGCGCACTCGATCGCCGTCTCGTACACCTGGACCCCGCCCATCTCCGTCTCCAGTGCCTGGTAGAGAAGCGCGTTGATTTCCTCTTGATTCATCAGTTCCTCCTTCAATGTCGTTCGGTTCGCTCTCCTGCGGCGACCCTATGCCGATTGTGTGGGAGACGGCATCGGGAGAATCCCCAATCCACGCTCGGATTTCGCCTGATAAGAAAACTTCTCTGGAAACTCTTACACGATCTCCGTGGGGCGAGACTGCAAGGTATTGGCAGCGCGTGCGAGAACACGGCACATCCCTTGCAGTTCTCGACGAAAGGAGAAAAGAAATGAGAGACACGACAAGAGCTCGACGTCGGGGATTTGCTTTCGAGGCCCTGCTGCTCGTCGTGACTCTGGCTCGATGCAACGACTCACCGACGGGAATCGACGATTCCAAGATTGGACTCGCGGAGTCGGACATTGAGACGGGAGGGCCGGCGCCCGTGGCCTGCTTCACCACGGAGCCGAATCCTCCGGAGATCGCAGCGCTCGAAACCGTGATTCTGGACGCCAGTTGCTCGGCCAACGTCAGCTCCGCCGCCACCTACCAATGGGAGCTGGGAGACGGGCGGACGGCGATGGGGTCGAGGGTCGAAGCGCGATACCGGAGGTCAGGAGAGTTCACCGTGAAGCTCAGCATCCGGGATAGAGAGGTCACGTCGGAATCGACCGCCGGAATCCACGTACGGCACCGCCCCGCGGCGTGCTTTGTTTTCCATCAGGTCCTCGCTGAAGAATCGGAGGAGCCTTGCACCGTCGTCTTCGACGCGACCTGCTCGGGGGGGCCGGTGAAGGAGTACCGATGGTTCTTCGAGGGCGGGGTGCGCGCGGGCGATCCGCCGCAGGGGCCTCAGGACACGAGCGTCACCACGCGGGAGCCGCAGGTCGTGCACAGCTGGCGCGAGGAGATCGAGTGTCTGGCTTTCCGACCCTTCCGCCGGCTCGTCCGGCTGACCGTCGTCGACAAGGGTGGAGCGACGGATACCCACGAAGAGACGGTCCTGTTTACCGTACCCATGCTGCGCCGGTAGGGCGCGGTGGAGGTGTAACGATGCGTCCCCGAAGTGGGCGTCGGGGCAGCGATTCACGCAAAACCGGAATCAGAGGAGATTACGTCGATGCTGAGCTCCTGGTGGAACGTCCCGGACTTCCTGCTGGTCGAGAACACGGGCAACGGTGAATCCGAAGAGGAATTCGTCGTGCTCTCGGGCCGGGGCGCTTCCGAGCTCGACGTCCGACGGATCTCGGGTGCGTCAGCGCTGCTCGAAGCGCTCCGGGGTCTGGCTCCCCGCCGGATCATTCTCGACTTCCACGTCTCCTTTGGTCGCGGTCTGGATCTTCTGCGGGCGTTGAAGATCGGCGCTCCCGAACCGACGCTGGTCGCTCGCGTACGCTCCTGGCGCTCGAGGGAGTTGGAGCTCCCTCTATTTCTCGGTCGAGGTGCAGACGTCGAGAGTGAGCCTTCATCTGATGAGACCGGAAGAGCTCTCCGAAGGGTGGATCGCTCTCGGCGGAGTTCCGAGCGGCGGCGTCGCCCTGTAGGTCCAACTAGAGTTCTCAACCGATAGAGGATCGGGTCGGGCTCTCGTCACACTGTTCGCTGCTCATCATGACGAGTGGCGAGGGTTTGCCTTCGGACCGGCGAGAACGGGTTCTGGGAGAGGCGAGAGCGGCGCTCTTCTCTTCGTTGGACACCGAAGCCAATTTGACTCAGGTAGCGCGGCTGGCGATCCCGGCGCTCGCCGACGCATGCGTCATTCACCTCGCGGACGATGACGGGAGGATGCGGCTGCTGGCGGCGCTTCACGTCGATGCCGATCGGTTGGCCCCTCTCCAGAACGTGCATCGACGCGAGGAGTCGGCAAGATCTTCCGAAGAGGGTCCCTGGAACGTCCTCCGGAGCGGTGAGCCCGAGCTTCTCGCGGACGCAGGCACGCACTACCTGGCACGCGCGCGGGATCCAGAAGAGCGGCAGCTCCTCGAGCGCGTCGACCTCGGGTCGAGCCTCAGCGCGCCGATGGTATTCCACAAGCGCCTGGTGGGAGCGATCTCCCTGTTCACGTCGCGGTACGGTCGGAGATTGACCGAACGAGACCTCACCGTGGTGCAGGATCTCGCGCAGTGCTCCGCGGCGGCCGTGGCCCATGGGCTGTTGTTTCGCGAGTCGGAAAGGCTGAGTCGAGTGAACGACGAGCTGCTCGCGGCATACGCCCGGAAACTGCAGGACCCGATGGGCTCGGTTCAAATCTGGGTTGAGCTCCTGCGTTCCGAGAGACTCGAGCCGGGCGGCTTGCGCGCGCTATCGATGATCGAGGTCAGTATCCGCCATATCAACGACCTGGTGGCCCGGCTGGTGGACACCGCGCGGATCCTCACCGGCCGGGTGAAGCTCGACCGGCAGGCGACGGACCTGCCGGAGCTGTTCGCGGCGGTGCTGAAGGCGGCCGAGCCCGCGGCCCGGGAAAAGCGCCTCCGCCTGGAGGTCGAGATCGATCGCTCCTTAGAGTGGCTGTGGGCGGATCCGCGGCGACTTCGGCAGGCGCTCGAGAGTCTGCTGTCGAACTCCATCAAGTTCACTCCGCCGGGCGGGTCGGTTACCGCGCGGCTCGAGCGCCGCGAGAACTGGGCTCATATCGGAGTGCGCGACACAGGCATCGGCATCTCACGCGACCTGCTGCCCTCCGTCCTGGCGGGTTTCGGTGAAGGCGTCGACTCTCAGAACGCCCTGAGTCTCGCCATCGCTCAACAGATCGCCCGACTCCACGACGGGAGGATCGGCGCCGAGAGCGAGGGGGAAGGACGCGGGAGTGTCTTTACCCTCGACCTGCCCCTCGACGCCCCCCCCCGGGGTTCTCGTCCGATCGGTCCGGACAGTGACTCGTAGGGGCGCCTCGGTACTTCACCGTATTCCGGGGTCCCGCTGGCCGCGTCTATCGTCGCTCCACCGGCCGCGATCGAACCGTTCGCGGGTGCGTTGTCGATCCGGGTTCCTCTGGGACGAGCCGGCGAGGAGCTGTCCATGAAAAAGACCACGATCGGCGAGAGTCCGGCCCCTGGGATGGTTCCCCCTGCGCCACCGGGCGAAAATGCTCGGCCGAGGAGAACTCCTCCCGTGCCGCGAACCGAGTCGGCGACCGAAGGCAATCGGATCGCGAGGGGAAACGGCAGCCGCCAGTATGCGGGTCAGACCTCTCAGGTGCTCGATGCGAGGCAACTCCTGATGGCGTTGGGCGCCCTGAAGAAGGGGGACTTCACCGTCAGGCTTCCGTTCGATCTCCCCGGGCTTCCGGGGAAAGTGGCGGACACTTTCAACGAAGTGGTGGAGATGAATCAGCGTCTGGCGGGGGAGCTGGAGCGTGTGAGCCGCGTGGTGGGGAGAGAGGGGAGGATCTCTCAGCGGGCCGACATGGGATTCGCGACGGGCTCGTGGCAGACGCAGGTGGCTTCGGTGAACGCGCTCATCGACGACCTCGTGTATCCCACTCGCGAGACGGCGCGGGTAATCGGTGCCGTCGCCAAAGGCGACTTGTCGCAGACGATGGCCCTGGAGATCGAGGGTCGGGCGCTCGCCGGAGAGTTCCTGAGGAGCGCTCGCATCGTCAACACCATGGTGAACCAGCTCTCGTCGTTCGCTTCGGAGGTGACGCGGGTCGCTCGCGAGGTGGGAACGGAGGGCAAGCTCGGCGGCCAGGCCAGGGTCAAAGGCGTGGCCGGTATCTGGAAGGACCTCACCGATTCGGTCAATTCGATGGCGGGAAACCTCACCGCCCAGGTGCGGAACATCGCGGCGGTGACCACCGCGGTGGCCGGAGGCGACCTCTCCAAGAAGATCACCGTCGACGTTCGCGGCGAGATCCTGGAGCTGAAGGACACCATCAACACCATGGTGGATCAACTCCGATCGTTCGCTTCGGAAGTGACTCGAGTCGCCCGCGAAGTGGGGACGGAAGGCAAGCTCGGCGGCCAGGCGGTGGTTACCGGCGTCGCGGGCACGTGGAAGGACCTGACGGACAACGTGAACTTCATGGCGGGGAACCTGACCTCCCAGGTGCGCAACATCGCGGACGTGACCAAGGCGGTGGCGGCAGGGGACCTGTCGAAGAAGATCACCGTGGACGTGAAGGGAGAGATCCTGGAGCTGAAGGACACCGTCAACACCATGGTGGACCAGCTCAACTCCTTCGCCTCGGAGGTGACCAGGGTGGCGCGCGAGGTGGGGACGGAGGGAAAGCTCGGGGGCCAGGCGGACGTGAAGGGTGTGGCGGGGACCTGGAAGGACCTGACCGACAACGTGAACTTCATGGCGGGAAACCTCACCTCCCAGGTGCGCAACATCGCGGACGTGACCAAGGCGGTGGCGGCGGGAGACCTGTCGAAGAAGATCACCGTGGACGTGAAGGGAGAGATCCTGGAGCTGAAGGACACCATCAATACCATGGTGGACCGGCTCAACTCCTTCGCCTCGGAGGTGACCAGGGTCGCGCGCGAAGTGGGAACGGAAGGAAAGCTCGGCGGCCAGGCGGACGTGAAGGGTGTGGGCGGCACCTGGAAGGACCTGACCGACTCGGTGAACTCCATGGCCGGCCGCCTGACGTCCCAGGTGCGCAACATCGCGGACGTGACCAAGGCGGTGGCGGCGGGGGACCTGTCGAAGAAGATCACCGTGGACGTGAAGGGAGAGATCCTGGAGTTGAAGAACACCGTCAACACCATGGTAGGCCAGCTGTCCTCTTTCGCTTCCGAAGTGACGAGAGTGGCGCGCGAGGTGGGGACGGAGGGAAAGCTCGGCGGTCAGGCGGAGGTGAAGGGTGTCGCGGGCACGTGGAAGGACCTGACCGACAACGTGAACTTCATGGCGGGAAACCTGACGTCCCAGGTGCGCAACATCGCGGACGTGACCAAGGCCGTCGCGGCGGGAGACCTGTCGAAGAAGATCACCGTGGACGTGAAGGGAGAGATCCTGGAGCTGAAGGACACCGTCAACACCATGGTGGACCGGCTCAACTCCTTCGCCTCGGAGGTGACCAGGGTCGCGCGCGAGGTGGGGACGGAAGGAAAGCTCGGGGGCCAGGCGGACGTGAAGGGCGTCGCGGGCACGTGGAAGGATCTGACGGACAACGTGAACTTCATGGCCCGGAACCTCACGAACCAAGTGCGGGGCATCGCCCAGGTGGTTACCGCCGTGGCCAACGGGGATCTGAAGCGGAAGCTGGCGCTCGAGGCGAAGGGCGAGATCGCCGAGCTCGCGGACACCATCAACAGCATGATCGAGACGCTGGCAACGTTCGCCGACCAGGTCACGGGCGTCGCCCGTGAAGTGGGCGTGGAGGGGAAGCTCGGCGGCCAGGCCTCGGTGCCGGGCGCCGCCGGGACGTGGAAAGACCTTACGGAGAACGTGAATCAGCTCGCCGCGAACCTCACGACCCAGGTGCGGGCGATCGCGGACGTGGCGACGGCGGTGACCCGTGGCGATCTCACCCGCTCGATCGACGTCGCCGCCCAGGGAGAAGTGGCTGCGCTGAAGGACAACATCAACGAGATGATCCGCAACTTGAAGGACACCACGCGCAAGAACTCCGAGCAGGACTGGCTCAAGACCAACCTGGCCAAGTTCAGCAGGATGCTTCAGGGCCACAAGGATCTGCTCGCCGTAGGGCGGCTCATCCTGTCGGAGCTGGCTCCGGTGGTGAACGCCCAGCACGGTGTTTTCTATACGCTGGACATCGGCGACGAGCAGAGCCTCAAGCTCCTCGCCAGCTACGCGTACCGGGAGCGGGTGAACATCGGAACCACCTTCCAGCTCGGCGAGGGTCTGGTGGGCCAGTGCGCCCTCGAGAAGGAAAAGATACTGTTGACGAAGGTGCCGGGGGATTACATCCGCATCAGCTCCGGCCTGGGTGAGGCTACTCCGCTCAACATCATCGTCCTGCCGGTGGTGTTCGAGGGGCAGGTCAAGGCGGTCCTGGAGCTCGCCTCCTTCGACAGCTTCAGCGAGACGCACCAGATGTTTCTCGATCAGCTGACCGATACCATCGGGATCGTGTTCAACACCATCGAGGCGAGCACGCTCACCGAGAACCTGCTGGCGCAGTCCCAGTCGCTGGCGCGGGAGCTCCAGAGCCGGCAGGAAGAGCTGCAGAAGACGAATGCCCAGCTGGAGGAGAAAGCGACTCTCCTGGCGGAGCAGAACGTGGAAGTGGAGCGCAAGAACTTCGAGGTGGAGCAGGCCCGGCAGGCGCTCGAAGAGAAGGCTTCTCAGCTGGCCCTCACCTCCAAGTACAAGTCGGAGTTCCTCGCCAACATGTCGCACGAGCTGCGGACCCCGTTGAACAGCCTGCTCATCCTGTCCGATCAGCTCTCGCGCAACCCCGACCAGAACCTCACCATGCGGCAGGTGGAGTTCGCCCGCACGATCCACGCGGCCGGGAACGACCTCCTGGCCCTCATCAACGACATCCTCGATCTCTCGAAGATCGAGTCGGGCACGGTCGTCGTCGACGTCGGGGAGGTCAAGGTCCGCGACCTCATCGACTACGTCGAGCGGAGCTTCCGCCACGTGGCCGAGTCCCGCCGTTTGATCTTCGACCTCGATGTCGCTCCCGGAACCCCGCGGTCGCTGCAGACGGACGCGAAGCGTCTGCAGCAGATCCTGAAGAACCTGCTCTCGAACGCGTTCAAGTTCACCGAGCGCGGCCGGGTCAACCTCCGGGTGCAGGCTGCCGGCTGGGGTTGGAGTCCGGGAAACGAGGCGCTGGACCGCGCCCGGTCGGTCGTCGCACTCTCCGTTCAGGACACCGGAGTGGGGATCTCTCCGGATAAACAGCAGATCGTGTTCGAGGCTTTCCAGCAGGCGGATGGCTCGACCAGCCGCAAGTACGGCGGCACCGGGCTCGGGCTCGCCATCAGTCGTGAGATCGCCCGCGTGCTGGGGGGGGAGCTGAAGCTCGAGAGCGAGGTGGGCAAGGGAAGCGTCTTCACACTGTACCTGCCGGAGGTATACAGGCCGGTGAAAGCGGTCCGTCCCGTCCTGGCTGACGCCGAGCCCGCCGCCTCGCCCTCTGCGATCGGGAAGGTGCGGGCGATGGAGCCCGAGCCGGTCGTTCCGGTGCCCGCCACCAACGTTCTCACCGACGACAGCGCCGACGTCGAGCCCGGGGACCTCGTGCTGCTCGTCGTGGAGAACGACTTGAGCTTCGCTCAGATCCTGATGGACCTCGCGCGCGAGAGGGGATTCAAGGTCGTGGTGGCCCCGCGGGGGATGGCCGGCCTGACCGCCGCACAGCAGTATCGGCCTGCCGCGATTACCCTGGACATCAATCTTCCCGACGTGGACGGCTGGAGAGTCCTCGAGAGACTGAAGGACACCTCGAACCTCCGCCATATCCCGGTGCACGTGATCACCACGGACGACGAGCGCGAACGCGCCTTGAGAATGGGAGCGATGGGAGCTCTCGTCAAACCGCTGAAGAGCCAGGACGCGCTCGACGAGGTTTTCGAGAGAATCGAGCGTCTCCTCAAGCCGACGCCGCGGGTTCTGACCCTGGTGGACAACGACGACGGGAGACAGGCGGTTATCGCCGAGACGCTGGCCGGGACCGACGTCGAGGTGCGTTCGTTCGCCACGGGCGCCGAGGCTCTCCTCGGCCTCCGGGATGTCCGACCCGATCTCCTGGTCCTCGGCCAGGAAATCCCCGACATCCGGCGCTCGGAGCTGATCGCGAAGATCGCTCTCTCGCCGGTGCTGGCCGACCTGCCGGTCCTGGCGTACTCGCCCGCCGAGCTGGCGCCCGAAGAAAGTCTCGAGCTCCAGCACCTGGCCCACAGCATGCCGCTCAAGGACGTTCGCTCCCTCGAGCGGCTAGTGGACGAGGCGTCGCTGTTCCTTCACCTGCCGATCGAGCGGCTGCCCGAGAGACAGCAGAGAGTCATTCGGGAGATCCGCGAAGGCCGGACCGGCCTCGCCGGAAAACGCGTGATGATCGTGGATGACGACATCCGGAACATCTTCGCCCTCACCAGTCTTCTCGAGCGGCACAACCTGGAGATCCGCTCCGCCGAGACCGGCAGGGGAGCGATCGAGACGCTTCAGAACGACGGCGACGTCGATCTGGTGCTGATGGACATCATGATGCCGGATCTGGACGGCTACGACACCATCCGCGAGATTCGGGCGCTGCCCCGGTTCCAGGCGCTGCCGATCGTGGCCCTCACCGCCAAGGCGATGAAGGGAGATCGTGAGAAATGCATCGAGGCGGGAGCCTCGGACTACATCGCTAAGCCGGTCGATCCCGAGCAGCTGCTCGCGCTCCTCCGGTTATGGCTCTTCCGCTGACGGCCGCCACATGAATCCATCGAAACGCAACGTGGGCCTCCTGATCGTGGACGATCAGGAGCAGAAACTGCTCTCCCTCGAGGCGATTCTCGCCGAGCTCGGCGAGGACATCGTGCGGGCCCGCTCGGGTGACGAGGCCCTGCGAGCCCTGCTGGACCGGGAGTTCGCCCTGATCCTTCTCGACGTCAACATGCCGGGGATGGACGGCTTCGAGACCGCCAAGCTCATCCGGCAGCGCAAGAGCTCGGAGCACACGCCCATCATCTTCATTACCGCTTACCCGGACGAGATGCTGGCGGCGCGCGGCTACTCCCTCGGTGCCGTCGACTACATCCTCGCCCCGGTGATTCCCGACGTGCTGCGCACCAAGGTCAGGGTGTTCGTCGAGCTGTACCGCAAGACCACGGAGACCGTGCGGCAGGCGGACCGCCTCCGCGCTCGGGCTCGCCAGTTGGGAGTCCTGGCGTCGCAGCTGGTCGAGGCCGAGCAGCGCGAGCGGCGGCGACTGGCGCGGGTGCTCCACGACCACGTTCAGCAGCTGCTGGCCGCCGCCATGATGCGAATCCAGCTGGCTCAGCAGGAGGCGCGGCCGGGGGCGAACTCCCGCACGCTCGCCGAGGTGGAGGAGCTGGTGCAGGACGCCATCGCCGCGGCGCGCTCGCTCGCCGTCGATCTTCATCCGCCCGTCCTGAACGACGGGGGCATGGTGGGAGCGCTGGAGTGGCTCGCCCGGCACATGCAAAGGAACCACGGGCTCGAGGTCACTCTCGACGGCGGCTCGAAGTCCGAGGTCCCGGCGGCCTGTCGGGCCCTGGTCTTCGACACCGCGCGCGAGCTCCTCTTCAACGTGGTCAAGCACGCGGGCGTCGACCGGGCACGCATCCGCCTGGTCGACTCCGGGGTGGACGAGGTTGGGATCACCATCGAGGATGAGGGCGCGGGGTTCGATATGGAGCGGCTGAACTCCGCCGACGACCCGCTGAACCACACCGGCCTCCTGAGGATTCGCGAGCGCCTGGAGCTCATCGGCGGGCACGTCCACATAGAAAGCTCACCGGGGAAAGGGACGCGGGTCACGGTACAGGTGCCAACACTGCACCCCGGGGTATCGGAGTCCGTCGAAATCGACCGAGTCGGCTCCGCCGCCGCAGAAGCGGTTCCCGCCGCCTCCGGCAAGATTCGGGTGGTGCTCGTCGACGATCACGCGATCCTCCGCGAGGGTCTCGCCAGCCTCCTTCAGAGATACACCGATATCGAGGTCGTCGGTGAGGCGGAGGACGGCCAGGCGGCGATCGAGGCGGCGCGCCTTCTTCACCCGGACGTCATCGTGATGGACTTGTCCATGCCACGGCTGAACGGGATCGAAGCCACGAGGAAGATCGTTTCCGAGCTTCCCGCGGTACGGGTCGTCGGTCTCTCGATGCACGAGGAGGAGTACGGTATGTCGGCGATGCGTCGTGCGGGCGCCGTGCAATGCGTGATCAAGGCTGGCCCGCCCGACGACCTGGTAACCGCCATCCGGCGGGCATCTGTGGTCGGCTGAGACGGACGCTTCCGCTCCCTCGAACCGAGCGTCTCTCCCCGAACATTTTTCTTGATCCGAGTGGCACGGGTGGATCCAGGAAGAATTCCGCTGTGGATGACGCCCGCCGGCACCGGGTGCGTGTGGTTCTCCGACCTACAAAGGCTTACGAACGCTTAGGAACGGAAAGAGCGCAAACGCGCCACGGAACGAAACGTCAAAGCAGGAAAGCCGCTGCCGGGAAGTGGGGTTACCTTGCGTTTCTTCCTTGCGTCCTCGCTGCTTTGCCTCCTCGCGATGTGCCCCTGCGTTCTGCAGTAGATCGTTTCTTACCATTATTAATGAGCTTCTCCAGAGTCGAGGGATCGCAAGGGTCTTCCCCTTCGATGACTGCCGCGGAAGCGCCGCCCTCGTCGGCCATCGACCGCGCTCGCTCCTTGTCGAGCGGCGTCAGTTCGGACCCCTCGGCCGGGACCACCGGGCAGCCTGGCTTCACGCGCTCTCCGGGAGGCTCAGGCCTCGATGATGTGGTTGCGCACCGCGTAACGAACGAGCTCGCTCACCGAGTGGAGGTCGAGCTTGCGCATGATGTTGGTGCGATGGGTCTCCGCGGTCTTGACGCTGATATGGAGCGTCGTCGCGACTTCTTTGTTGGTCAAGCCCTCGGCCAGGAGCTGCACGATTTCCCGCTCCCGCGGGGTGAGTCTCCCCCCGGAAGTCTCTCCCTTCAAAGGTTTGCCGCCGAGGTACCCCGTCAGAACGACCTCGTTCACTTTCGACGTCAGGTACGGACGGTGGAACCGGAGCGTCTCGATGGCGGAGATCAGCTGGCGGGCGGCGTCCGATTTCAGAAGGTACCCTCGCGCCCCCGCCTCCAGGACCTCGCGCACCAGCTCTTCGGATTCGTGCATGGTAAGCACCAGCACCTCGGTTCGCGGGGCAATCCTGACGATCTGGCGAACCGCTTCGAGCCCGTTGAGCTCCGGCATGCTGATGTCCAGGACCACGACGTCCGGCTTCAGCTCCTCGACTTTCTTCACCGCTTCCCGGCCGGTCGTGGCTTCACCTACGATCTCCCAGTCCTTCCTGGCCTCGAGAATGCTCTTCAACCCCTTGCGGATGATCTCGTGATCGTCGACCAGAAGAATCCGGGCCGTTATCGTCGCTGACCGCGGGACCGTGGTTTCTTGAACATCCATTGTTCTCGCCTTTCTCCCCCAATGATTAACGGCGCCGACCCGTGGCCGGAATACGGGAAATTACCGATCCCCGTGCTCGGTGCGGGGTAGGGCTGGAGCTCCGCCGGGCCGGGAACAGGTCGACGTCAGGGCTCGATGATGTGATTTCGGACGGCGAATCTTGTGAGGTCGCTTACGGAGTGCAGGTCCAGCTTTCGCATGATGTTGGTACGGTGGGTCTCCGCGGTTTTCACACTGATATGGAGGGTGGAAGCGACTTCCTTGTTGGATTTCCCCTCGGCAAGGAGTTGGACGATCTCGCGCTCCCGCGGGGTCAACTGTCTCCGCGGCTCGCCCCGGAGCCGCTCTTCCTCCCCTAGGAATCCGTCGAGCACGACTTCGCTCGCCTTCGGGGTGAAGAAGGGCTTGTGCCTTCGCAAGGTGTCTACGGCATTGACGAGCTGCCGCATCGCGTCGGACTTGAGCATGTAGCCTCTCGCTCCCGCCTCGAGCATCTCCCGTATCAGCTCTTCCGACTCGTGCATCGTGAGGACCAGTACCTCGGTCCCCGGGTTGGTCCTGGCGATCTGCCTCGCGGCCTCGAGCCCGTTCAGCTCCGGCATGCTGATGTCCATTACCACCACGTGAGGTGAGAGCGACTCCACGAGCTTCACCGCATCTCGACCGTTCGACGCCTCCCCCACGATCTCGAAGTCCTCCCGCGTCTCGAGAACCGTTCGAAGTCCCCGGCGCACGATTTCGTGGTCATCGGCGAGGACTATGGTGGTGTTGGGCATGGGAATGAGCGAATCTTAGGGTTCGGAGCCCTGCCAGTCAAACCGAGCGAGACGCGCCTGCGGCCCCGCGCTTGTATGCGGCGCCCTTGGCACGGAAGCGCCGACTCATCGCCGCACGCCGGAGGTGCACGCCGGCTCGTAGTTCGGATCGGCGGGGTCGTCGTGCTCGAAGCAGTCCCATCGAGGGTCCTGGAGAGCCCAGAGGATCGCGTGACCGCTCTCATGATGGAGGATCGAGGGTGCGGCTCGATCCCACTCGATGCGCGGTCCGCCGACCCCGTTCGGATGGAAGCACCCGCTGAAACGCGGCTCGTCGTTCGGCGGGCACGGGAGCTTCCCGGGAAGCTCTTTCCACAGGAACAATTCGGGCGAGACCGAATGGGCCCGCTCGCCCACGTAGGTCTCGACGTTCTTCTGCGCGATTTCCCACTCGGAGTAAACCACCTGTGGCAACGAAGTGGCCGTCGGGGACACAGGCGAAGTGTCCGTGCAGGCGACCGTGATCAGGACCAGAAAGATTGCCGCGCAGTACGTTGCCCCCCTCGTCGTCACCATCCTGCAAGAGGGGAGAGCAACATGCGTGCCAGCGGTTTCGCGAGGCGTTTTCTTTCGCGAGCTCTTGCCTTGCCTAAGGGTTCGAGCGGATTCGCCGTGAGAAAGAACGTCAAGAACTCGCGGGAGGATCACGTAGATCGCGAATAGAGCCTGCGCGCCGCGGAAAAAAGAACCTGCCCGCCAGGCTACGATCGGACATTTCTGCAATCGCGTGGCCACCTGCAGCCAGGCGAGCCACGTGGATTCACCGAACAGACTTCACATCAAGGACTTCCGTCGCGGTGCTTTTGTGGCGTGAGAGTTGCAATCAAGCCATGACAAGGCCGCGAACGGTCATGCCGAAGGTCTTCCTCGAAGAATGCAAGGAGGCTCGAAGGGGTATGCCGTGCGGCACCGCAACTTACTGATCGGCGCGCGAGAAGGAAAAGCGCGCTAGCCGCCCGTTTCTTCGGTTCCGAGGATCGCACGGCAGGCGGGGATGTTTTTTGTCCACTCGCCTTTTTGCCCCGGGCGGCTCGCCCCCGACGTCGTCTCGTCACCACTGAAGACCCTTCCCACCTCCAAACCGAAGGAGGGGGAATCGGCGCTTCCACCGATTCGGATCGGAATCACGGCGCCCATACCCTTTTTCTCGAACAACGGATCGATCAGTTTGAGGAAGAACGACTTGACCCCGCTGGTCATCTCGGAGACTTTGGCCTCGGTGCGCAGCTCGCCGTGAAAATCGATCTGCTGGTTCACGAGTCCGTAGGTTCCCTGGAGCCTGACCTCGGCGCCCGGTACGGAAAACGAGAGGTAAGAGAGAGACATCACTCCACCTTCCAGGCGGAACGACCCCCGCATGTCCGAGGCCACCCGTTCGTTCTGAAGCGCGGAAACGGCATCATCCGCGTCGTCACCCTTCCCCGTTTGACTCAGTTTGTCGACTCTGTCCTGGACCTTTCCCTCGGTGAACTCCGCGGTCTCGATCACGAACTCTCCGTCGAGAACGAGCCTTTCCACGACGTCCACCTTTCCCGGGGGTATGAGGATCAGAGAGCGGAAGCGGACTTCGCCGGTCATGAAAGGCGCCTCGGTCTTCATCGCCAGACGGAGGAAGTCCTCGATCCGATCCCCTTTTCCTTCGGCGTCGAGACAGACCGTTTTCCCGTCGGTCCCCGGGCGTTTGGCGACGCCGCCTTCCGTCCGAAATCGAGAGTCGACGAGGACGGCTTCGACCGGCTGAAGAAGCGTGTCCCCGTTCGTGCCGTCGATGACGGATTTGTAATCCGTCCGCAGCGCCACGGGATTCCCCGCCGACGTGAGCTGAAAATCGGGCGTCTCGGTGAATCCGGAGGCCTCGATGCGCTCCAGGACTCCATCGAACCGCCCCTCGGAGTAGAGAGTTCCGGCGATGCCTCCGAATACCGACAGATCGGCCTTCGCGAAGACGTATTCCCCGGAAACGGGGCTCGCGCCGGCGTCGAAAAGACGAAGTGGGCCGAACTTTCCCTCGGTCTGGATCTCGCCAGGGGGCTTCGCGTTCTGGAGAATCGCGTCGAACTCCATCGGCTCGCCAAGACCCGCGGAGCGAACCCGAAGCTGATGCAGGTCGAACTGCAGCGGGTCTTTCTCTGGATTGCGAGGAAGGATTCGCAGGACCGCGCCATCGGCGACGAGGTATTCCACGACGAAGTGCGGTGAAGGTTCTGATCTGCCCTCCGGTCCGTCATCCTGCTTCCTCGGTATCTGAATCGTAAGCTCGTCCATTCGAAGGCTCCGCACGCGAATGGGATCTCGTAGTATCCCGAAAAGCCCCACCTCGACCTCGAACTTTTTCATGGTGACGAAGGGGGGGATGCCCTCCCCCACCCGATCGGGGAGGCTGATCGACAGGCCCTCTCCCACGGCAGTGAGGCGCGGGAAAAAGAGGTAACCCGGCGGAAGTCCGATGTCGAGTCGTTCGAGGCGCACGTCGTCGAAGCGCTCCTCGAGGAGCGCGATGACTTTGTCACGGGCGACGGGTCGAAGGCGATGAAGCCAGATCCGGGGCAAGAGCACCAGTGCGAAAACGATGACCAGCAGTGCGGCAACCAGGCCGAAGACGACACGCTTCGAGAGTCGAACTTTCACAAGTCCTCAACTTTCTTGGAGAGCACCGGTCGGGTGCGGCTCGACCGGGAGACTGTGGGAGCCGAATCGACGGGTGTACACCTGAGTGAACTCCGCGCCCAGGAGCAATCTGGGCCGAATCGAAGCCCCAACGGCAGGCGAGCGCTCCCGCGGCCCCGTACCTCGAGACCACGGCGCTCCGACCGAGGTAGAGACCAAAGGAACGTCCCGCCCGAGAACAGAAGTGCAGTGGCGGAAGGGCCGATCCGATCGCCTTTCCGCTGGATCTCCGCATGGGGAATGACTTGAATCATCGCGAACAAAGCCGTCGCCACCAGAAACCAGATGAATACCACGGAGGTGAGGGCGATGACGAGAAGGGGCGCAATGAAGAAAGTAGTGCAAAAAGCGAGCTTCGCGGCAAGCCGTGAAACCCGGTCGCTGCTCCATTCGCTGATGGTTTCTCCAAAGAGCGAACCCGCGTGCCCCATCCTGACAAGAGTAAGCAAGACCCGGACCAAAAAAAGCGGAGAGACCGCGGAAGAATTTTCCGATTGGTGGGAGACGACAGGCTATTCCTGCCGGGTTGAGGGCGTTCCGTTCCGCAACCTGCAGTGTGTCTCCGATGGGAAGCCTGGCACAGATGTTGCTCTTCAGTGGTTCGCAGCCAAAGGAGGCTTCAATTGAAGAGAACAATCCTATCGACCTGCGTCTTCACGGTCTGCTTCGTAGCGGCACTCTCCGCGAGTGGCGCTACTCAGCAACGGCGGATGGACGACTACGAGAGCGCGCTTCGAGCCAGGGTCGCGGAGAGGCTCGAGGAGTATCGCCTGGCTCTCCGGGATCGCGAAACGTCGGCCGGGTCGGTGGTGCCGGCTCCGGCTCGCGTCTGGGAGTCCGGGACGGACGGCGCAATTCGCCAGACGTCGCCCTCCAGTTCCTTCGGCAGCGTCGTGAACGTCTACGAATCGAACGACGGCAAAGGTCAGGACGTGGAGATCCGTCTCACGATGCCCATCGATGCCTTCATGGAGTTCGCGCCTATCGCCGCACTCGAGGCGGCTTCCATTACGCACAAGTTCCCCGTGATCTACATTTACTTACGCGAGGAGACCACCGACCGCGTCGCCAGGGTCGCATTCCGGGACGCCGAACCGATTGCTGGACGCTATCTCGCAGGAGATGAGGATGCGGTGGACGACATGAGGGCCGCCCTGATCTGGCATTGAGCGCGAGGGGTCTACGGCGACCTCGGGTGCGGACCGTATGTCGCGGGAATGCCCTTTGTGTTTTTGGTGGTCCTGCGGCAGGTGGCGGAAGGAGCGAAGTGGACGGTTGGGAAAACGCTTCCTCGCAAGAGCCACGACAAGCTCGGCGGTCGGAGAGCGAGGTACGACGGTGACGGCTTACGTCACGCCGTGGGGGCAACTCCGACCTCAGGCAAGAAAGCGGTAGGTCTCGACTGGAGACCTACCGCTCACTCTTTGCTACCCGCGTCAACGCGGCGATCCACGTACGACCACAGACTCTGGAAGGCGCTCGTGATGGTGGGCGCCGAAGCCACCGGCGCTGCCAGCGAGAATCCCGTTCCAAGCATCTGGCATGTTCCCTCCTTCCGTGCATTCGAACCGTGCATTCGAAACTAGAACCAGTTCGCCGCGAGCGCCATTCGGCGGTTTCGTCGATCTTGCCTGGGTTGCAACGGTAGGGCCTCGTAGGGACTTTCCTAGGAGCCGACTGGCACGCGAGTTGCTCTGTTGCCGGTGCATGAGCGTCGATATCAGTCCACCTCAGATTGAAGCAGTGACGGTAGACGATTCACCGAATCCGATTGACAGAGTACGGGAGCGCTCCGGAGGGGCTGGCAACTCGGCAGTATTGACCGCGCTCGTCGTTTTGGCGGCTTTCTACACCATCTATTTCGCCCGAGACCTGCTCCTTCCAATCACCTCTGCGTATTTTCTGAAGCTCGTGCTCACGCCTTTGGTGCGATGGCTGAAACGGCGGGGCGTGCCAGAGGCACTGGGCGCCGCTCTGGTGCTCGGCGTCACGCTGGCCGCGGCCGGTCTGACCTTGTATCAGGTCATCGGGCCGGCGAACGACTGGATGGCGCGCGCCCCGACGATTCTGCAACAGGCCTCGAGCGAGCTACGCGCCTGGAGGAAACCGGTCGAGAACCTCAGCCGCGCCGCGGAGCGGGTGGAGGAGCTTACCGAAGTCGCCGCGCGTGAGAAGACTCCCTCGGTGGAAGTACGTGAGCCGCGGCTGACGAGCCTACTCTTCGAGAGCACCAGCGATTTCATCGAGGCGGCGGTCGCGACCCTGGTCCTGCTCTACCTGCTGCTCGCATCCGGCGACCTCTTCCTGAGAAAAGCCATCACCCTTCTCCCCCGGCTCGAGGACAAGGTCGCGGCAGTCGACCTGTCGCGGGAAATGGAGAGGAACGTTTCCAGTTATCTCGTGACCGTCACCTTGATCAACCTCGGCCTCGGCCTCGTGGTCGGCGGCTGCATGCAGTGGCTCGACATGCCCAACCCCTACCTCTGGGGAATGGTCGTCGCCGTCCTGAACTTCGTGCCCTATCTGGGGCCGCTCGCGAGCGTCTTCATCCTCACGCTCGCCGCCTACGTTACGTTCGACGACATCGGCAAGGCGTTTCTCGTCTCCGGGGTGTACTTCGGCGTGAATGCGGTCGAAAGCTACTTCATCACCCCTGCGATTCTCGGCCGGCGCATGCGCATGAACTCGGTCGCGATCTTCATCGCCATGATCTTCTTCGGTTGGGCCTGGGGAATCTACGGTCTGCTTCTGGCGGTGCCGATTCTGGCGATGCTCAAGCAGCTCTGCGAGCGCATCCGGCCTCTGCATGCGGTCGCAGAGCTCATCAGCGCTTGAACGAGCCGGCGAGAAAAGGGTTCAGTCGAAATCGGCGGCGAACGGACCGAGGGCCAAGCCATCGGTCGGGACGGCCCGCTCTTCCGGGAGACGGGACCCCAAATCGTCGTCGAGGCCGTAAATATCGTCGCGAAAATGGACCATGCCGTCGTCGGCTCTCCAGGCCGTGAAGTAGACGATGTAGATGGGGACGGGCTTGACCAGTCGGAGCACGCGTTCTCCCCCGTCCGCGGCCGATTTCTCCAGAGCGTCTTCACGGAAGCGCTCGGGGAAGAGGTGCCGCGCCAGCTCCAGAGGTCGGCCCAATCGGATGCAGCCGTGGCTGAACGCGCGCGCGTAGCGGTCGAACAGATGGCGCGACGGCGTGTCGTGAAGGTACACCCGATATTCGTTGGGGAACAGGAACTTGATGAGGCCCAGGTCGTTCGCGGGGCCGGGTCTTCGGCGGACCCGATACCGGCCCTCCCGCAGATCCGCGGCTCTCAAATCCCGAGAGGAGACGAGCGATCCGCGGGCGTCGAGAATCTCGAAGCTCGCGCGCTCCAGATAACTCGGGTCGGTCGCCGCTCGGGGCGCGATCTCGCCGACGGCGATGGATTCCGGCACGTTCCAGTAAGGGTTGAGAACGGCGACCTCGATCTCGTCCTCGAAGATCGGCGTGGGACTTGAAGGGGCGCCCACGATGACGGGCATGTCGAGGACCGCCTTCCCGGCTAGAAACGCTCGGAGGCGAAACTCGGGGATGTTGACCCAGACGAAATGCTCGCCCAGATTCTCGGGGAGCCAGCGACGGCGCTCGAGATTGATCTCCAACTGGCGGACTCTTTGCTCGACGGGCACGTTCAAGGCCGCGAGCGTCCTGCTCCCGACGCGGCCGTCGGGGTTCAGCCCGTGGCGCTCCTGGAACCGGCGTACCGCGGCCTCGAGCCCGGCGTCGAAAAGAGGGCTCTCCAATCGAGCCACGAGGTCTCCGGTGACCCGCAGGCGCCGGCGAAGGGCGAGGACTCTTTCGGAGCGGTCGCCGGGCTCGAGAGAGAGGCCTTCCTCGATGCTCACCCAACCCCCGGCTTGCTCGATGCTCCGGTAGTAAGCAAGCGCGCGCCGAAGGGACGTGTAGCTCTCGTGAGATCGACCGAGGTCTCGAAGAGTCTCGATCACCCCGACGTTCCCGGCGCGACCGAAGACCCCGGCCATATCGGGCGACCGATCCCGGATGTTCCAACTCTCTTGCGCGCGAGCCGACGGCTGCCGTCCCTCGACGAGACCCTTCGCGATGAGAAGGAACGCTGACGAGAGAGCCCACTCCAGCTCGGGAATGGCGTGAATCCCGGAACCAAGGCGATGGGGATAGGCAAGTCCCAGCAAGTGCCCTATCTCCGTCAGACGGTGCTCGTCGCTCCACAGTCTCTCGCGGCTCGGACCCGCCAGGAAGGCGAGCAGGCTCTGTCCTTCCTCGCTCAGCGAATGCGGCGTGACCCAGAAAGGACGATAGCCGTGTTGCTCGTAGATGCGCCGCAGAGTCTTCGCTTCGCGACCGAGTTGACTCCGGGTCAGATGACGAAGCCCAGATTCGATCGGAGCCCAGGAATCGCGCGGAGCGGGGGCGGGAACCGGAGGAACGGCGAGCTCAGAGAGACCCTCGGGCGCCGGGAGGGAGCGGACTCCGCGAGCGCACGCGAGGCTCGCGAGCGTCATCAGCGCGAGCATGGCGGCGAGAGAAGCGACGAGGAGGGCGACGAGCACCACCGATGCTCCGGCTCCGCGATGGGATATGGACTGCGAGCTCATGAGACGTCGAAAAGCAACGCCCGTGCCATCCGACGAGGCGAGATGGACCCGTCGCTTCTTCGCGGGAACGCGGCAGCGAAGGGCGATCCGAATACAACGTTCGACGTAGCGTCCGGTGCGAAGGAGCGTAGGCGCGTCTAAGGCACGTCAGCAGGCACGCGAGGACGTTTTTCCCGGGTAGGTCGAAGTTACACGCACCATCCGGCATTCTGCGAAAACTGGGTCTCGAGCGCGGCGGCGTCGCCTCGGTTCAGGACGCGGACGTCGCTCGAGCGACTTCGGTCCAGGGCGAATCGGTCGATTCCGGCCGCTGGTCTCGTTCCGTCGGGACGCGTCGAAATGCGCAGCCCGCCGTCCGGCAGCCCGTGGACCAGAGCGGGAATTCGATCCATACTGTGCCTCCCAACCAGCTATGGGGGACAAGTCCGTGGACAAGCTCATCATCCATCACGGGGAGCGCGTGACGGAGCACGACCTCCGCGATACCCCGGTCGTCATCGGACGCGATCCGGAGTGCGATCTGTTCTTCGCCGACAAGAAGCTCTCCCGGAAGCATGCCCGGGTCGAGCGCTTCGGGGAGGGAATTCGTCTCGTCGACCTCGAAAGCCGCAACGGCACCTGGGTCAACGAGATGCGGGTGGAGGCGCACGAAGTCGCTCCCGGGGACGAGATCCGTCTCGGCGGTCTCCGGATCCACATCGAGCGGGATCAGGAACAGGAGATCCCGGAGACCAATCCACGATCTTTCTCACCACGGAAGCACGCCTCCTCCCGATCCGGGCACCGTCGCGCTCTCCTCCGAAGCTCTCCAGAATTCGATGCCGCGACCTCGACCGTGAGCCCCTCTTCCGACGACTCTTCCACCGTGTTTCTCTCGTCTTCGCCCTCCGGTGCATTCGCGGAGCTCGACGAAGCCGATGAGACTTTGAAGAAGCCCGAGCCCGAGAGGACCGTCGTGCTTCCCGGGCAGCTTCCGGAAGGCTTTACGACACCGGCACCGTTGTCTTTCGCGGCCAGGCGGATCCGAGCCTCCAGGAAGCGGCAACGCGGCTGGCTCCCCGGGAACCGCAGGTCATGGAGTCGATCGAGCTCCTCGAAGAGGAAGAGCCGGATGCGTCCGAGCGCTCGCTCACGGCGTCGGTTACTTACGTGCCCGCGAACGAAACCGGCGGCCGGGGCTGGGCGGCGAGATTCGCGCCGCTCGCGGCGGCTCTCGGAGTCTTCGCCCTCCTGGTCGTTGCGCTGCCGCTGCTTCGAATTCTGAGTGCCGCTCTCGTCGAGGAGTCTAGCTCCCGCGGTCGAGCGCTGGTCGATCTCCTCGCCGCCGCGAACGAGACGGCTCTCGCCGAAGGTCGAGTGCAGGAGGTCTCCGTCGAGAGGGTCGCGGCGGAGCCCGGAGTCGTCTCCGCCTACATCCTCACTCCCGCCGGCGAGGTGCTGGCGCCCAGAGACCGCGCGGGCCAGGCGCCGGCCCTCGACGGGCTCTCGGGCGGGATCGCCGACGTGCGAAGCTTCCGCGAGAGCCGGGACTGCGAACGGCGACCGCATCCTCGCCCAGCCGGTGATCCATCGCGGCCGGCGGGTCGGAGTGGCGGTCTTGATCCACCGCTCTCCCGGCGCCGGATGGCCCTGGCTGGCGCTCCTCCTCGGCTCGCTCCTTCTGGCGATCGCCGTTGCCGGCCTGGTGCTGCTCGCGAGAAGGATGACGGTGAGTCCGCTGAACGATCTCCGCGACGAGGTGGACGCGCTCAGCGAGGGACGAGGGTCCGCCCTTCCCGTCGAGCGGCCGTACAGCGAGCTCTCTCAGCTCGCCTCCAGCCTGAACCGCGTGCTGGCCGCGCGCCAGGCGATCTCCGGCGGCGGACCGATCGATTCGAGAAAACCACCGGCGCAGGACCGGCATTGAGGGCGCTCCCGGCGCTATGCTACCCTTGCCGCCGGTGCCTTTCGATCCGCGCCGTCCCGATTCTATGAACGAAACCGCAAGCCGCAAGGAATACCCCTGTCTCGTCGTTCACAATGCGGAAGGGGATCCCGTCCGCCACCTCATCAAGGGGCGCGAGGCCACCATAGGCCGCGAGCCCACGAACGACATCTGCATTCGCGATCCGCTGGTGAGCAAGCACCATGCGAGGATCATCATCTCGAATCACAGCGTCACGCTGTTCGACCTCGGAAGCGCCAACAAGACGCGGGTGAACGGCCAGGTGGTGACCCAGGCGACGCTGCGCTACGGAGACGAGCTGACGTTCGCGCGCGTGAAATGCGGCCTGGTCCTGGCCGCAGTGCCTCATGCCGAAGACGCTTCGGTCCCGGAAGGGCTCACGTTGTGAGCCTCTCGGAGCGCATCCAGAGCGATCTGGTGAACGCGATGAAGAGCAAGGAAGCGCTCAGACTGAGCGTTCTGCGCATGGCCAAAGCGGCGCTGAAGAACAAAGAGATAGAGCTCAGGAGGCCGCTCTCGCCCGACGAGGAGAACCAGGTTCTGCAGACCCTGGTGAAGCAGCGCACCGAGTCCATCGAGGCGTTCGAGAAAGGCGGCCGCGCCGATCTCGCGGAGAAAGAGGGAAAGGAGCGGGACCTCCTCCGGACGTACCTCCCGGAAGCGGTCTCGGAATCCGACGTCGAGCGGGTGGTGGTCGAGGTCATCCAGGATCTCGGGGCGAGCTCGGCCAAGGACGTCGGGGCGGTCATGAAGGAGGCGCTCGTCCGCCTCAAGGCGACGGGGAAGACCGTCGACGGCAAGGCGGTGAACGCCGTCGTGCGCGCGAAGCTTTCTTGAGCACTCCGGTCTCGAAGCCGAAGGCGGTCGGAGCCGGCGCCGTCATCGGGGTCGTCGCGCCGGCGAGCCCGGTCCGGAAAGAGTTCGTCGATGCCGGCGTCGCCGAGCTCGAGCGCCTCGGCTTTCGGACGCGCCTCGGCCAGAGGCTCTACCACCGCGGCCGCTACACCGCCGGGACCGCCTCCGACCGGCTCCAGGACTGGGTCGAGCTCTGGGACGATCCCGAGGTCTCCGCTCTCTTCTGCGCCCGGGGCGGCTACGGGAGCATGGATCTGCTCACCCGCCTCTCGCCCGAGAGGGCCCGAGAGAATCCCAAGGCCGTGCTGGGCTCGAGCGACGCCACCGCGCTCCTCGCGTTCCTACTGAGCGGAGCGGGGCTGGTTTCTTTCCACGGGCCGATGGTGGCGCAGCAGATCGCGCGGGGCGAATACAATCGCGAGAACCTGCTCTCGATTCTGGGGTCGATCGACGCGCCGGGGACGATACCGGTCGAGACCGTCGAGCGGCTGCACCCGGGCTCCGCCGAAGGACCTCTTCTGGGAGGTTGTCTCTCGATCGTCGCCGCCCTCGCGGGAACGCGTTTTCTTCCCTCGTTCGCAGGGCGCAATCCTCTTTCTCGAGGACACGCAGACCAAGCCCTATCAGATCGATCGGATGCTGACCCAGCTTCGCCTCGCGGGGCTCCTCGACGGCGTCCGCGGACTCGTCTTCGGCGAGATGCCGGGCTGCGAGCAGCATCCCGAGCAGGGCTACACCCTGCAGGAGATGCTCCGGGACTGGACCTCGGACCTCCGGATCCCTGTGCTCTTCGGGTTCCCGTCCGGCCACACGCGCTCGAAGGCACTGACGCTGCCCCTGGGCGCGCGCGCGCGACTCGACGACGACGGCCTCACCCTTCTCGAAGGGGCGGTTTCGTGATCGGGACTCTCCCCGCCTCCGCGCGAATCCACCTCCTCGGGATCTCGGGGACGGCCATGGCGTCTCTCGCCGGTCTCCTCGAGGAGCGGGGGTTCCGGGTCACGGGCTCCGATAACGATTGTTACCCGCCGATGTCGACGCTCCTCGCCGAGCTGGGAATCGAAGTGCGCTCTCCCTACGCTCCGGCGAATCTTCCCGCCGAGGCGGATCTGATCGTGGTGGGAAACGCGCTCTCGCGCGGGAATCCCGAGCTCGAGGCGGTCCTCGAGCGGCGGCTTCGCCTACGTCTCGATGCCCGAGGTTCTGAAGGACCTCTTCCTTCGCGGCCGCGCTTCCGTCGTCGTCGCCGGCACGCACGGCAAGACCACGACGTCGTCCCTCACCGCGTGGCTCCTGGATTCCGCGGGGCGCGACCCGGGTTTTCTCATCGGGGGGGTCCCTTCGAACTTCGGCCGGAGCTTCCGCGCGGGCACGGGCGAGGCCTTCGTCGTCGAGGGCGACGAGTACGACACGGCGTTCTTCGACAAAGGGCCGAAGTTCCTCCATTACCTTCCCACGGTGGCGATCGTCTCCAACGTCGAGTTCGATCACGCCGACATCTACCGGGACGCCGACGAAGTGGAGAGGGCGTTCCGCCTGCTCGCGAACCTCGTTCCCCGAAACGGCCTCCTCATCGCGGGAGTCGAGAGCGAGCGGGCCCGCCGGGTTGCCGAGAGCGCGATTTGCCCGGTCGAGAGCTTTGCCGTGGAAGGTGAAGCGGACTGGACCGCAGAGGTTCTCGAGAGCGGCGCCGAAGGCACGCGGTTCCGACTCCAGCGGAAGGGCGTCGAGATCGTCGAAGCCTCCGCGCGGTTCTGGGGACCGGCGGCGCTCCGAAACGCCCTCGCGGCGACGGCCGCCGCCCATTTTCTCGGCTGCTCCAGCTCCGAGATCGCACGGGGCCTGTCGACCTTCTCGGGGGTCAAGCGGCGGATGGAGGTGCGGGGAGTCGCGGGAGGGATTACCGTGGTGGACGATTTCGCCCATCACCCGACCGCGATCCGGGAAACGCTTCTCGCGGCGCGCGGTCGTTTTCCCGGAGCTCGGGTGCTCGCGGTCTTCGAGCCGCGCTCCTTCACCTCGAGGAGCCGCGTGTTTCAGAAAGAGATGGCGGAAGCACTCGCTCTCGCCGACGAGGTGACCCTCGCCCAGGTGTTCTCATCGAGTCGCCTTCCACCCGAGGAAGAGCTCTCGGAGGAGAAGCTCGTCTCCGACCTCGCCGCTTCGGGAATCGAAGCCGCTTTCGTTCCCCGCGTGGAGGAGATCGTGGCTCGACTGCTGACGCGGGCGAAGCCGGGGGACGTCGTCCTGGTGATGTCGAACGGGAGCTTCGGCGGCCTGCACCAGAAGCTTCTGGACGCCCTCGCGGCAAGTACTAGGTGACTCCCGCGGGCTCCCGTGGACCGTCGACGGGAAGCAGGAATCTCACGAGGGTGCCGCGCTCGGGACGACTCTCGATCTCGATCTCCCCGCCGTGCTGTTCCACGATCTTCTGCGCCGTTACCATTCCCAGGCCGATTCCCTCGGACTTCCCGTACGAGAAGAACGGCTCGAATACCCGGTGGCGGATCTCCTCCGGGATGCCGCAGCCCCTGTCCTCGACTTCGATGAGCGCTTCTCCCGCTCGGGACGTGCAGCGGATGGTGAGAACTCCGCCTCCGGGCATCGCCTGACAGGCGTTGGTGGCGACGTTCCAGAGCGCCCGCTCGAGCCTGGCGTGATCGACCCGGACCTTGGGCGCTTGGGCCGATGAGAGCTCGACGACGATACCGCGGTCCTTGTAGTGCCGGCGCAGCCTCTCGGCGAAGCGCCCGAGGTAGTCGCCGAGATCGACCCACTGGGGCGCGAGCTCCGGCCGCGCGCCGCGGGTGAACTCGAGGAGCTCCGACACCATGTGGGCCAGTCGATCGCATTCCTCGATCATGAAGCGCCCGTAGTCGCGCCGCTCCGATTCGGCGAGGTCGAGGCCGGCGACCATGCCGGCGTAGCCGCGGAGCGCCGTCAGCGGCCCGCGGAAATCGTGGACGATGGTGCCGATCATCCTGCCGACCGCCGAAAGCCGCTCGAACTGGATGCGCTCCTGGGCCAGGTGGATGTTGCGGAGCGCGGTCGACGCGTGCTGCGCGAGAAGCGAGAGGAGCTTGACCGACTCCGCGCGGGCGTCGTCGGGAGTGCGAAAGAAAAGGACTCCGAGGAGCTCCTCCTGATACCGGAGCGGGATGGCGCTCCGTCCGTCCGGGAGCTCTCGCGAGAGAGTCGTCTCCACAGGGTTGCCTCCCGCCCTCGGGAGCTCGAGTCGCCGCCGGAAAGTCTCTCGCTCGGCCGCGGACAGGTTGCCAGCATCCGGCTCTACGGGGAACCAGAACGTCCTGGAGTGAATCGAATCGCAGCCCAGATAGATCACGTCCAGGGGAAGGCCGCCGAGGAGCCGCGATCCGGCTCGATGGGTTTCCCGGAGGATGTCGCGGAGGTCGAAGCTCCCCGCCATGGCGACGCCGGCGGCGCTCAGGAGCTCGAGCCGCTCCGCGCTCTCGCTCGATGGATCGTTCATGAGTCCGGGAGACGGCAGTCGCGGAAGACCGGCTTTCCGGGGGACCCCGTTCTCGGCTGCGCTGTTATGAAGACCTTTATTATACATGACCTCCGGGCGGCATGTTAAGATCGCATTTCCGGCATCGTGAAGAGGTCCCGAAGCCGCCTCCGCCCTCGGGCTGCGGCGAGGCTCGCCGGAGCGCTTCGCGCGAAGGCGGCCGGTCCCGAATCGAACTGGAGCTTTGCCGTTTGTCCCAGCGCGCTGAATTCCTGCTCGGGCAGATGTCCCAGTGGGTGGATCGACTCTCCGAGACCGGCCGCTCGGAGTACCTCTTCGAGCTCGAGATGTGGCTTCGGAGCTTCGAGAGATACTTCCGGATTCGGAACCAGCCGCTCTCGGAGGACTCCACCCGCACCCTCGCCATCCGGAGCTTCTACGAGGAGATCGGCCTCGTGGCCCACGCCATCGAGCGCGTGACCAAGCTCTGCACCCTGCTCTCGAGCGAAGACCAGGTGAGCCACGACCGGTTCGACAAGTACGTCGAGAACTTTCTCAAGCAGGACGATATCGCCGATCCCTACGTGGCGCGGCTCCTTCGCCAGGCTAGCCCGGCGTCGGCGCTCACCCTCTTGAGGGAGAGCTTCGAGGACCTGAAGCTGCTCCTCACGGAGCTGTCCAAGCTGTCGCGGATTCCCTACTCCACCTTCCAGAGCGTCGGGCGCCTGATCTACCGCGAGGTCCGTCGGAACGACTATCTCGCGCTCCTGATGGACAAGAAGTTCAAGCCGGCGTCCGACCGCATCACCGTCGAGGCCATCGCCGAGCTCATCCGCGGGATCGAGGAACGAGAGCGCCGCCGGCTCGTCGCCAATATGTTCCTCCAGTTCTTCCGGCTCCTTCACTATCTGGAGTACGCCGATCCGCGCAAGCGGCATCTCGAGGAGCTGCGGACCTCGGTTCTCATCTTCTCCCTCGTGGCCTCGGAGACCCGGTCCCTCGTCGACTACATCCAGAAGGAACAATCGCGGCTCGGTCCCAACTCGGGATTCCCTGAGACCTTCGAGAGCTTCGTCTACTGCGTGCCGCTCGAGCTCAGGAAGGTGATCAACACCGAGCTCACCGAGCTCACGTCGTACAAGCAGGCCGACACCATCTACATGCGGCTCGAGAACTCCCACGGAATCCTGCGGGACTGCTTTCAGCAGGCGATCATCCAGCTCGCCCAGGGTTTCGACCCCGACATCGACGGCGAGCGCATCTTTTCCCACTACGAGACGCATTTCGAGCAGTCGCAGATGCTGCGGCGGGACCTGGTGGCGCTCATCCTCACGGTTCGGCGGTTCTCGGACGAGAAGACCGAGGAGCGGGCGGAGACGATGAAGCGGCTCATCTCCCGGTTCTACGATCGCTCGCTGCGCTTTCTCATGTATCGCGACTGGTCGAGCTTCGAGTCGTTCGCCATGGAGATCCTCAAGTGCGACAGCGTTCCGGGTCTCCTGCAGATAGCCCACCGGTTCGACACCTACCTGAAGACGCTTCTTCGCGAGGTGAACAAAAGGGGCGTTCTCCAGTCGCGGTCGTCGGAGGAGCCGACGGGCGAGGAAGACCCCCTGGGCGGAGAAGGGGAGCCTAGGGCGTTGCCCTAGCCGCGCTCAACGCTTCCTCCAGGAGCCGGGGAAACGGCGCGACGAGATCTACCTCGAAGTGGGAGGAGGTGTCGGGCGTTTCTCGATCGTGTCCGCCTCGGAGATGGAGGTCTTCATCGCCGCCACGATCTCGGGGTCGAACTGCGTCCCGGCGTGCGCCTCCATCTCCCGCAGCGCCACTTCGTAGGGGAGGGGCGACTTGTAGGAGTTCTTGCTGGTGATGACGTCGAACGCCTCGCAGGCACCGATGATGCGGGCACCCAGGGGAATCGCGTCCTTCTCCAGCCGCTCGGGGTAGCCGCGCCCGTCCCACCGCTCGTGGTGATGGAGGATCATCGGCGCCAGGCTCCTCCAGAAAATGATGTCCTTCAACATCTCGTAGCCTAGAAGGGGATGGAGCTCGATGCGCTCCCGGGTCCAGTCTTCCATGGCGTCGAGCTTGAGAAGCCCGATGTCGTGGAGCAGGCCGGCGAAGTAGAGGTCTTTCTGCGCTTCCTCGGAAAGACCGATGCCTCCTCCGAGAAGCCTCGCGTAGCGGGCGACCCGCCTCGCGTGGCCGGTCTTGATGGGCACGTGGGTGTCCATCGCGCCGATGAGAATCTCGCTCACGTGGGTGAAGTAGTTCTGCTGCGCATCCTGGAGCCGCACGTGCTCGATGGAGATGGCCGCCTGATCGCCCAGGCTCCCGAGGAGCGTTTCATCCTCGGCTTCGAATCCCGCGCCGTTCTTCTTGTTGAGCAGCTCGAGGACGCCGATGACCTTGCCTTCGAACGTGAGAGGCACACAGAGGATCGAGCGGGTCACGAAGCCCGTAGCCCGATCGAAGCGCCGCTCGAACCGCGGATCGTTGGCGACGTCGTTCACCAGGGCGGGTTTCCCGGTTTGCGCGGTCCAGCCCGCGATTCCCTGGCCGGGCTCGACGTACATCGGCTTCACGGCGGAGGCGGCCTGGCCGGAGGCGGTGTGGAACCGGAGCCGGGCCTGCTCGTCGTAGAGGAGAATCGAGCCTGCTTCGGCGCCGAGCGTGGCCGCCGCGGTCTCGACGATGGTGCGCAGCAGGACGTCGAGGTGGATGATGCTTCGATAGGCCTTGGTGATCTCGAGAACCGCGGTGAGCTTCTCGATGTACTCGGCGGGATCGCGCGGACTCAGGATGTTCGTCATACTCGAGAGAGCGCGGTCGCTTCGGGGACGGAGGCGACGGAAACGAGCGATTTCACAGGTTTTTTTGAGGCTAGCACGCTTTCCCTCGCGTGGTCAACAGGTTGAGAAAGATTGTGGAGAATTGACAGCTTTCGCGAGCGCATGCTATCTTCCTGAAGTATAAGGACGTAGGTCCTCGATCTCCGATGAAAACCGAGCGGGCCGAGTAAGCCGAACGAGCGGATCAAGTTATGTCTGGCAAGGAAAGCCCATTTGCCAAGTTCCTGACCCGTTATCGCAAGGGCGATTTCGTCTTCCGCCAGGATGAGGAAGGCGACGAGATGTACATCGTCCAGTCGGGGTCGGTCGCGATCAAGAAGAAAGTGGGCGGCACGCGGACCACGGTCACCGTTCTGGAAAAGGGAGATTTTTTCGGAGAAATGTCGATCCTCGAACGGCTCCCGCGAACCGCCGACGCCGAGGTGCTCGAGGACGCGGGCATCATCAGCATCAACAGCCAGACTTTCGGCGAGATGATCCGGTCGAACCCGGAGATCGCGGTGCGCATGCTCCGCAAGTACTCGATGCGCATGCGGGAGTACTCGGAGCAGCTCGAGAACTACGCGGCACAGAGAGCGAGCGGCGCTTCGGAGATGCCGGAGATGCCGGAGATGCCCGACGTCGACAAGCCGACGAAGGCGCCCGAGGGCACGGTGCCTTCGACCGCCACCGCGCGGGCCTACTTCGTCGCCAAGGAGAGCGGGAAGATCTATCCCATCTACAAGGACGAAGTGCTGATCGGCAGGTACGATTCGGTCACCGGGCATCGTCCCGAGGTGGATCTGACGGACGAGGACAACAACCGCAACGTCAGCCGCCGCCACGCGCGGCTGCTCCACAAGGACGCGACCTACTACATCGCGGAAGAGATCGGGACGATGAACGGGACCTATATCAACGGAAACCGGATCCCCACGGGCGTCCTCACCCCGATCAAGGACGGGGACGAGGTCACGCTCTGCCGCGTGCCCGTGATCTTCAAGCTCGCCCGCTAGTTCGGATTCGGATTCGGGCGGCTTCCCGGCGGCCTTCTTCGCTCGCCCTCCGCCGGCTCGTCGCTTTCCCGCCGGGGGAGAGGCTGCGGCGGCTCGTACAGGAGGTTGGATCCCCCGACACCGTCGATGGCGTGAGGCAATAGATCCTTCAGCGTCACGTCGGCGCGGCGGATGATGCGGGGAGTCATCATCAGCACGATGTCCGACTCCTTCACTTCCTTGCGGTTGGCCGCGAAAATCCGGCCCAGGATGGGCACGTTCGCGAGGCCCGGAGTGCCGTTGAGCGACGTCCGCTCCTCGTCGCTGATGAGGCCGGCGAGAAGACTCGTCTCCCCGTCCCCGAGGCGGAGAACGGTGTCGACGGACCGGTTTCCGAACGTCGGGAGTCCGCCGAAGCCCGTGCCGGAGATGGTTCCCAGGCGCACCTGGAGAGCGAGGCTGATCTCGTTGTTGTGGTGGACCCGCGGCGTCACCAGGATGTTCACTCCGATGTTCTCGTACTGGAACGTGGTGACCGGCTGCTGGGGGACCCCGCCGGTCGCGATGGGAGTGAAGGTGGTGATGGGAACCGGCACCCGTTCTCCGAACTCCGCCTGGGCCGACTCGCCGTCGACGGCGCGGAGCTGGGGATTCGCGAGCACCCGGGTGTCGCCGTCGGTGCGCAGCAGACTCAAGACCGCCCCCGGGAGCCCGGCGACGAAGAGATTGCTCCGCGCGTAGGGCTCCTGATCGAGGGTGGTGTCTCCGGGAAAGACCGAGGCTGTGATGCCCTCCTCGCCCGCGGAGCGAAGCTGGATTCCATACTCCACCAGTCGATTCCGGTTCACCTCCAGCACTTCCATCTCGACGATCACTTCGCTCCGGCTCTTGTCGAGGGACTCGATGATGGTTTCCGCAGCTTTCACGCGCTCGGCGGTGTCGACGATGGTGAGGGCGTTGGCCGCCGTCAGGGGGGCGATGCGGCGAGCGCCGAGGACGATGCGGAGGAGATCGATGGTCTCCTTGAGATCCGCGCTCGAGAGGTAGAACGTTCGCGTCACCTGCTGCTCGTACTCGCGTCTCTTGGCTTCGCT
Organism: uncultured Acidobacteriota bacterium; assembly: GCA_963716925.1. Taxonomy (GTDB): domain Bacteria; phylum Acidobacteriota; class Vicinamibacteria; order Marinacidobacterales; family SMYC01; genus DAISKN01. Next base: position 30,575 of record CAVQUX010000012.1, read on the forward strand.
ATCGGGGACGATGGTGATGAGGCGATCGCCCTCGACCCGGTAGAAGTTGCGGGTCATGGTGGTGAGCGACCGGAAGGCCTCTTCGAAAGTCGCGTTCTCGAGATCGATGGTCACCGGGCGATCGACGAAGCTCTCGTCAAAGATGACGTTCACTTCCGCGAGCGCTCCGAGCGAGAGCAGCACGTCGCGAAGGCTCGCGTCCCGGAACACGAAACCCGCGGGGGCCGCGGCTCCGGGTGCGACGGCGAGGCCTCCGAGCGGAGTCTCGCTGACCCTCCGCTTGAGGCTGGCGATCGAGGTGCGCTCCGCCTCGGCGCCCTTCTCGTCGATGACGGCATCGAGCTCCTCGATCTGGGCCGCGATCGCTTTTTCCGACGGATTCAGCGTGAGCGCGACCTCGAGCTCGCTCTTGGCGCCGAGGAGATCCCCGGAGGACATCCGCCGGGTGGCTTCGAGAGCGTGCGAGGAGGAGGCCCGCAACTTGGCCCGCTGGAGGTTCTGTTGAACCCGAGGGTCGCCCGGCTTCTCCGTCAGCGCCTGGGTGTAGAGCGCGACCGCTTGATCGTACCGGCCCGCCCGCTCGGCGCGCTCGGCGTCTTTCGTCAGCGACGTGGTGGCGCAGCCGGAGAGCCCCGCGATCAGGAGCGCGGCGGCGGCGGTTCTCACGAGACTCGGGGTCGGGTCGGCTTCGATGTCGATGTGACGGAACATGGCCTTGGACCTCTCGGACGCTCAGGGAGCGCCGTTCGGGTTGTCGGATTGCTGCACCACCACCTCGACCCCTGAGGGAATGGCGAAGCGAAACAGGGACTCGGGAAGGCCGACGTTCTCGCGAACGTCGTCGAAGAGGAACTCCGTTCGATTCGAGGCGGTGTCGATCAAGACCACCCGCAGGATCCTGCCGTCCCTTGGATCCACCTCGAGCTCCACGACCTCGAACTCTTCGCGGGGCTTCCTGGGATCGAGCCGAAGGACGATCCCGCCCTCGGTCGCGGGCTCGTCGGAGAAGGCGGCGGTGAAGCTGTCGCTGAGACGTCCCCGGCCGGCGAGGAGCTCGAAGGGCGAGCCCTCCTCCATGCCCATGGCCCCCTGCGGCTGGTGGCTCACCATGACCTGGTTCTCGGCGGGGATGTAGAAATAGGTCTTGGTCCCGTCGGTGACGAAGACCTTTTCTTCGGGCGAGCGATATTCCCAGCGCATGCGCCCGGGCTTCTTGACGGAGACCGTTCCCCTCTCCTCGACCGTCCTTCGCAGGAGTCGTCTCTCGTAGCGCTGGGTGAAACCAGCCTGGAAATCGGCGGTGGCGTCGTAGTGACTCTCGATTTTCCCGACCAGATCGGAGAGGCGGTCTTCGGCGGGCGCCGCCGAGACCACGACCGCGAGGAGGACGGAGAGCATCGCCCTATTCTACACAGGTTGGGTCCAGGACGGCGTTCCGGGACACCCGGCGGGGCCGTCCCCAATCTCGTATCCGGCCCCGCCGGTGTTCGCGCCCTTTGTCTCGACTACGCGGTTCCGACCGAATCCCGCCATCCGGGGACGGCTCCGACTGCCGCCGCAACGGGGCCGCGGACCTTGCCAGCGGTGGCGGCGGACCTCTCACGGCTCGGCACGAAGCTGCCGCCTCAGGGAATCGAGGTCCCCGAGGACCCAGAGGCTCTCGAGCATTCCGCGCCGGGCGTGAAAAAGGGCGGCGCCCGCCCAGGACACGCGCTTGCCCGTCGGAGGATGGCCGAGGAGGAGCCCGCGGTGAACGCCGGAGAAGCTCATGCGGGCGAATGCGCTCTCCTCCTCGGAGACCAGCTCTTCGATCTCGCAGCGATAATCGCCGAGGCTCTCGTGAACGGAATCCACGTAGTCCGCGAACGCCTCGAGGCCCTCGCATTCCCGGCTGAGCGAGCCGCGAAATCGGAAGTCTTCCGTCAGCAGCTCCGCGATAGCGGTTCGGTCATGGGCGTTCCAGACGTCTTCGTAGAAGCGCCGGACCAGATCGCGTATCGGCGGATTCGACATGGGTGACGGAAGCGCGCTTTCGTCCTCCCAGTCTACCCTTGTTGCACCTCGGGTCCGTCAATCGGACGCTGCCGCCGGCCGGTCCTGTCCTCGTGAGGATTCCGTCAGGTTCCGCCGGTCGCGGGGAATTGACCTCGGATCCACCCATCGGGATTCTCCGGAGTGTGGAGATTGAGATAGGTGTTGCCGGTGGTCATCAAGGCTCTCAGATCCGAGAGCGTCATCCCCTGAAGGCGACCACGAAGGTGATCCGCCGTGGCGTAGTAGATGGTGAGGAAGTTTCCGATGTTCAGGCAGAAGGCGTCGGGCTTGAGGGCGAGGACGATGGGCCCGTCCTGCCCCACCGGTCCTTCGTGGATGTGGACCATGCCGACTTCCTGATCGTGAAAGAAGTTGAAGCGATAGCCGAACAGCAGTCGGTCGTTGAAGAGAAATCGAAAAATCGCGAAGCTTCGGGCCCGGGTCTCGACCGGTGGGACCTCCTGGGTTCCGTTGAGAGACGCGGTAAAGGTCTGGGCGAGCGCTTCGCCCGAGAGACCGGTGAGAAGGGCGATCGCCAATACCGGGGCATAGAGTCGTCGCATCATTGTGGGGCTCCTTCCAGAAAGCGCCGCCGGGACGGACTCCCGCGCGTCGCGTCCGGGATGTTTTGTACCGCGTCCTCGTGGTGGGGTCTATGTTGTACCTCACATTTACAATGCAGCGAAAACGTGCCACGATTCGGCGTGCGTTCGACCACGGGGCTCGCGGTAGTTATCGGCCTCCTTCTCGGGGCGCGCCCATCCCTCCCGAACGACCTCCCCGAGCCCGCGAGTTTCGTTCCCGCCACCGCCGATTTCATCGCCTACGTGGACATGGCGACGATCTTTTCGAGCCCCAGCCTCGAGGGTCTCGAGTCGTTCGTCGCTCGACAGATCGCTCCCGACGAGCTCGAGTCTTTCCGCGAGCTGACGGGGATGGATCCGTGGCGGGACTTTCATGCGCTGTGCTTCTTCACCGAGGAAGCCTCGGAGGAGGAGGGCTCGAAGGACATATGGGGAGTGGCGATCTCCGGGGCGTTCGACGTGGAGCGCGTGCTCGAGTCGATGAAAGAGCGCATGCGACTCGACCGCAGGGAATACCGGGAGACCGCGGTGTACCTGTTGCCTGACGGCATTCTCCACGGCGCCACCGTCGTCGGACAGCCTCAGGCCCTCGCCTTTCCGGACGGGAGTACCGCAGTCTTCGGCCCGGTCGAATCGGTCGAGCGCATGCTGGACACCGCCCTCGGTTTCGCGCCGGCGTCGAGCGAGAGCCGACTCCGTTCCCGCCTCGACGACGTGTCGACCGCCGAAGCGTTCTGGGCGGTCGGTGTCGGCGAAGCGCCGTTGGGAACGGCCGCCGAGATCCCGCCGCTCCGGTCGTACGCCATATCCCTGCGCACCGGGACCGACGTCCGCGTCCGCGCCTGGGCCGAGGCAGCGAGCGCCGAGGACGCGAGCGACCTCGCCGACGCAGTTCGCGGCGCCATGGCACTCGGCGCGTTGGCGCAGGGCTCGGCATCCGGAGCCCCGGCAATCGAGTCCGTCGAGATCGAGAGGGTGGACGCTGCCCTCGAAGTCTCATTCGAAGTCGACGGGCGATCGCTGAGAAAGTGGCTGTTCGAGCGGGAGTCGCCCGAGACTCGCAGACGCGCTCCACGGCCCGAATAGCGTGCGAGAACGGTCATGCGGGCCGTCGATCTGTATCGCCGCCCGAGAGCTGGACCGATGAAGAGCTCTTCGAACCCCGGGTCGTTCGCGTAAGAAGGCCTGGCGCCGTAGCTGCGCAACACTGGTCGGCGCTCGTGCGAGCCCGTGGCCGAGATCCGGCTTCGATTGTGGATGGGATTGAGTCGATTGGTGGACGGCAGGGGGATCGAACCCCTGACCTCGGCATTGCGAACGCCGCGCTCTCCCAGCTGAGCTAGCCGCCCACGAGTCTCGGGGAAAAACGCACTATGCTAGCAATAGGCCGGGTGACGGGCAAGCGGTTGATTCCACCGGGACCGGGGTGTCACGATCCACGGCAACGGAGGGCGAACGCCGTGAGCCAGAAACGAGTCCTTCCTCTACTCCTTCTTCTCGTCGCGTCAGAGGCTCTCTCGGAGCCCACCCAGAAACCGGTCCTCCACGGGCGGCACTGGATGGCCATCACCGGAAAACCTCTGGCCGCGACCGCCGGGGCGATGATGTTCCAGAAGGGCGGAAACGCGGTCGACGCCGCCTGCGCCATGCTCGGCGCCACGAGCACGATGTTCGACGCCCTGAGCTGGGGCGGCGAGACCCAGGCCCTCATCTATCACCCCATCGAGAAAAAGGTCATCGGCATCAACGCTCTCGGCGTCGCTCCCACGGGAGCAACGCCAGAGTTCTTCCGCGAGAAGGGCATGGCCTATCCGCCCGAGTTCGGGCCGCTCGCCGCCGTGACTCCGGGAACGCCCGGCGGACTTCTGGTCATGCTCGCGGAGTACGGAAAACTGAGCTTGAGGGACGTCCTCGCGCCGGCGATCCAGATGGCCGACGGTTACCCCATCGAGGCTTCGACCGCGGACTCCATCGAGAGCGAGAAAAACCTCATCAAGGAGTGGCCGTACTCGCGCGCGGTGCTCCTGCCCCACCTCGGCCGGGAGGATCGGGAAGCGCCCTATCCCGGAGAGATCTTCGTTCAGCGCGATCTCGGGGCGACGCTGCGGAAGCTGGTCGAGGCGGAGGACAAAGCGCTGGCCCAGGGGAAATCGCGAAAGGAAGCGATCTACGCCGCCTACGATCGCTTCTATCGAGGCGACATCGCCGAGGAGTTCACCCGCGGCTCGCAGGAGCAGGGCGGGCTCCACACCAGGGAGGATCTCGCGAACTGGAAGGTCTATATCGAAGAGCCGGTCTCGACGTCGTACAAGGGTATCGAGGTCTACAAGCTCACCCACTGGGTGCAGAGCCCGGTCCTCCTCCAGACGCTCAACCTGCTCGAGCCCATCGACGTGAAGTCCATGGGATACAACTCGAGCCGCTACATCCACGCGCTCTATCAGGCGATGAGCCTCGCCTTCGCCGATAGAGACTTCTACTACGGCGATCCTTACTTCCCGCCCGAGGAGCCCATCCGGGGGCTCCTGTCCAAGGACTACGCCGCCGAGAGGCGGAAGCTCATCGATTGGGCGAAGAACGACCCCGGAATCAAGCCCGGCGATCCCTATCCGTTCCAGGGCGGGACGAATCCCTATCGCCACTACCTCGAGCGCTGGGGAACGAAGCCTCCCTCGACCGAAGCCCAGGCTCAGGCGGACTTCGAACGGGGCTTCTTCGCCGGAACGACGTCGATCCAGTCCGCCGACGAGGAAGGCTGGGTGGTGTCGGTGACGCCGAGCGGTGGCTGGATACCCGCGTGCCTCGCGGGGAGGACCGGCATCGGAATGAGCCAGAGGATGCAAAGCTTCGTCCTCGCAGAGAGTATCAATCCGTTCAACGTCCTCGAGCCGGGAAAGCGGCCGCGGGCTACCCTCACGCCCAGTCTCGCGATGAAGGACGGCAAACCCTACCTCTCGTTCGCGGTCCAGGGGGGCGACTCCCAGGACCAGAACCTCCTACAGTTCTTCCTGAACGTCGTCGAGTTCGGCATGAACGTGCAAGAGGCGGCCGAGGCGGCGAACTTCGGAAGCTACCAGATGCAGAGCTCGTTCGGCGCCCACGAGTCTCAGCCCGGAAGGCTCATGCTGAACGAATCGATCCCGTCCTGGGTCAGGGACGAGCTATCCCGCATGGGCTACCAGCTCGAGTTCGAAGCCCGCACGTCGGGCCCGATCAACGCCATTTTCTTCGACTGGGAGCACCGAAGCTTCTGGGGCGGGTCGAGCAACCACGGCGAAGACTACGGAATCGCCTGGTAGCGGGAGATTTCCTCGGCGAGCTTGAAGACGGAGAGGGGTGCGGAGCCCTCCGCCTTGTTGTTGACGATGACGAACGCCGTCCCCTTCGTCTCGCGGCACAGCCTTGCTATCGCCGCACGAGAGCTCGAGTCCTCGGCCGCGAGGCGGTCGAAGGGACGAAAGTCCTCGCGCGCTTCCTCGTAGTCGCGGTCCCGCCTCAGCATCCATCGCACCACCAGCGCCGGAAACCGCGCGCCCGCGGTCAGGTTCGCCTGCTCGGCGACGTTGGGCATCGAGGGATGAACGTTGTAGCAGTGACAGGCCGCGGACTGCTCGAGCGCCTCGAGATAGCGCGGCGTCAGGAGCTCCGCGTTCCGGAGCTCGACGGCGTAGAGAATTTCGCGAGGAAGATCCCGCAGGAACCGGGTCAGGTCTTCGGCAAAGCGGATAGGGCCTCCAAGGTTTCGGACGCTCTGCGGGGGAAACTGCAGAAGGAGCACGGCCGCCTTCACTCCCAGGCCCTCGACGGTCGGGCCGATGACTTTTTCGAGCGCGTAGGTCCGATCGAGGTAGTGCTCGCCCGGCCGGGTGAGCGCCTCGTGCGCCTTCACGAGAAATCGGAACGTCTCGGGCACCTGTTCCGCGTAGCCACGGAAGTCGGATGCCGGGATCGGACCGTAATACGTGCGATCGATGGCGACCGCGCGGAGAAGGGGATTCCGGGAGTAGGCGCGGAGTCCATGGCGCGACAGGGTCGTCTGCGAAGCTTCCCGGTCATAGACGATGCCCTTCCATCCCGGGAAAGCCCAGGAGGACGTCCCGAGGTGGATCGCGGGAGGGAGGCGGGACGCAGTCGACAGGAGCCGGGTATCGAGAGGCGGCGCTCCCACCCGAGCCGGCTCTTCCGAAGGGGCGAACAGAGGGAGCTGTTCGGGCACGAGGGCTACGGCCGAACCACGATCGTCTTGCACACCGAGATCGGGGTTCCACCCAGAGTCGGCGGCTCGTACCGCCAGGTTTTGACGGCGTCGATGACCGACTGCGCCGCCTCGGGCCACGGCGGATACGTCGTCGCGACGACCTGGGCTTCGGGGACACTTCCGTCGGGCAGGACGACGATCTCGATCACGATGTCTCCCTCCGGGGGAGGCTCTCGCATCGGAATGCGAACGGGGTCTCCGGCGATTCTCTCGAGACGGGGAGTCCCCCCGAGTCCCTCGAACAGCGGATCGGGTATCGAGGGATCGGACCAGGCTTTCGCCCAGGAGCACGGGCTGTCGCTGGTCGCCGGAAACTGAGGTGTCCCCGCCTCGGGCTCGAGGGGCACGATCTCTTCGTCGGGGAGGCTCGCGGTCTCGATTGGCTCCTCGCCCGGTGCGGGACGAGTTTCCCGCGACTGCGGAGATCCACAGCCCAGGGACAATGCGAGGAAAATGAACGCCGAGGCTCTCATCGACGCACGAGAGAGGCGGCTTTCTCCAGGGCGGCGGGCAGACCTTCCGTTCGCGGGCCCCCGCCCTGCGCGATTCGGGAGGAGCCGCCGCCGCGGCCCTCGACCGAAGGCGCCGCGGCCCTGAGAAGCGCTCCCATGTCGGCGTCCATCCCTTCGGAGCATCCGAAGACGAGATGCGCGCGTCCGCCTTCGAGGCTTCCGAGGAGAACGACGCGGCCGGGCTTCGAGGTGAGAGCCGTTGCGGCGGCGCGGAGCTCTGCGGGGCCGAGTTCGGGCACCTGCTTGACCAGGAGCATTCCATCGGAGCTCTCGGCCATCCAGTCTTCCACCCGGAGCAGCAGGAGCTCACGACGCACCCGGTCGAGCTCCTTGCCCATCGCTTTTCTCTCTTCCTCCCGCTTCTCCGCGGTCGGCACGAGGTCGGCTTCGGAGCTGCTCAGGACGCTCGCCAGCGATCGAATGCGCGTAACGGCCGCTCGATAGTCGGCGAGCGCGCGATCCCCGCAGAGGAACTCGACTCTCGTTCCCCCTTTGAACCTCTCCGAGCCGCGCACCACGATCGGTCCCACCTCCGCGGTCGAGCGCGGGTGGGTGCCGCAGCAGGCCTGGTTGTCGAAGCCTTCCACCTCGACGATACGGAGCGTCTCCGCGTCCGGAGCCGGCTTCCGCAGATCGAACGCGCGCGCTTCGGTCGGCGCCACGAAATGGCTCCGGATCGGAAGCGCCTTGCGGACGGCCTCGTTCGCCGCCTCTTCCGCTCGCGCGATCTCGGCCTCGGTCAGTGCCGCTTTATCGAGATCTATGGTCGAGCTCGCCGCCCCGAGGTGAAACGACGTCGTGCCCGCTCCGGCCTCCTTCACGAAGGCCGCCGACAAGATGTGCTGGCCGGAGTGCTGCTGCATGTGGTCCCGCCGCCTCTTCCCGTCGATCCGGCAGAGGACTCGTTCATGCTCAGGGAACCTCGCAACGAAATGGAGCACGAGGTGCTCGGGAGTCTCGATCACCCGGGTCACGGGGATGCCGTCGATGGAGCCGAGGTCGTAGGGCTGTCCTCCCGACTCGGGGTAGAAGTACGTCCTCGGGAAAACCACGGCGAGGCCCTCGTCGGTCTCGAGCCGCTCGAGGATCTCCTCCTCGAACTCGGTGGTGTAGGGGTCGCGGAGGTAGAGGCGCTCGGTCACGGGAAGAGACTCAGACCGTCATCAAGTCCTGTTCCTTCTTCTTCACCGCGTCGTCCACCTTCTTGATATGGGCGTCGGTCAGGTCCTGGACCTCCTTGAGGGCGCGCTTCTCGTCGTCCTCGGAGATTGCTTTGTCCTTGAGGAGCTTCTTCAGCCGGTCGTTCACGTCCCGCCGCACCTGGCGAATCGCGGTGCGGCTCTCCTCGGCGATCTTCCCCACCTGCCTCACCAGCGCCTTCCGGCGCTCCTCGGTGAGCGAGGGGATGGGGATGCGCAGGATCTTGCCGTCGTTCGTGGGGTTGAGGTCGAGATCGGAAGAGCGGATGGCTTTGTCGATCTTCTCCAGCATCGGGGTCTCCCAGGGCTGGACGGTGATGAGGCTGGGCTCGGGCACCGCCAGGTTCGCCACCTGGTTCAGGGGGGTCGGCGTCCCGTAGTAGTCGACGCGGATGTGGTCGAGGAGCGAGAGCGAGGCACGGCCGGTGCGGACCGAGGCGAGCTCCTTCTGCAGGACCTCCATCGACTTGTCCATGCGTCGCTTGGTTTCTTCCGAGATTTCCTTGAGCATTCGAGCCTCCCAACGGGCCTCCGGCTACGGACCCGTGACTTTCGTTCCCACGCGCTCGCCGAGGACCACGCGCCTCATGTTGCCCGGCTCGCGCACGTCGAACACGAGGATCGGGAGCTTGTTGTCCATGCAGAGCGAAATCGCGGTGGTGTCCATCACTTTCAGTCGCTTTTCGATCACTTCCCGGTAGGTGATGGTCTCGAAGAACGTCGCTTGCGCGTCCGTCTCCGGGTCGGCGGAGTAGATCCCGGCGACGCGGGTTCCCTTCATGATCACGTCCGCCTTGATCTCCATCGCCCGAAGGGCGGCGGCGGTGTCGGTCGAGAAATAGGGGTTCCCCGTGCCGGCGGCGAAGATGACGATGCGGCCCTTCTCGAGGTGCCGCATCGCGCGCCTCCGGATGAAGGGCTCGGCGATCGCCCTCATCTCGATGGCCGACATCACCCGGGTGTGGATGCCGAGCTTTTCGAGGGCGTCCTGCAGCGCCACGGCGTTGATGACCGTCGCCAGCATCCCCATGTGGTCGGCGGACACCCGGTCCATCCCCCGCGCCGAAGGGGCGATTCCGCGAAAGATGTTCCCGCCGCCGATGACCGCGGCCGTCTGGACCCCGAGGGAGTGGACGCCTTGGATCTCCCTTGCCATCGACTGGGCCACGTCGGGATCGATCCCGAAGGACTCCGATCCCATCAACACTTCGCCCGAGAGCTTGACCAGGACGCGCTCGAAGATCGGCTTATCCGCCATCACCGTGGGGTGATTTGTACTCGCAGGCTAGCCCGGATTCAAGCACTACGTGCCGATCGCGGGGCGCCCCGCGCCCTGCTACGCGCCGCGCTCGTAGCGGACGAAGCGCCGCACCTGGATGTTCTCCTTGAGCACCGCGATCTTCGACTTCAGGTACTCCTCGACCGTCTGATCGGGGTTCCTGATGTACGGCTGCTCCAGAAGCACGTTCTCGGAGTAGAACTTCGAAAGCTTCCCCTCCACGATCTTCTCGATCACGTTCGCGGGTTTGCCCGTTCCCTCCGCCTGGCTCCTCAGGATGTCGCGCTCCTTCTCGAGAGCGTTCGCCGGCACTTCCTCACGGCGGACCCAGCGCGCGAGCGCTGGGCTCGCCGCGGCCACCTGCATCGCCAGATCCTTCACCAGCTCCTTGAACTCTTCGGTCGCGGCCACGAAATCGGTCTCGCAGTTCACCTCGATGAGGACCCCCACGCGCCCCCCGGGGTGAATGTAGGAAGAGACGAGGCCTTCCGACGTGGCCCGTCCCACTTTCGACTCCGCCGCCGCGGCGCCCCGCTTCCGCAGAAGCGTCACCGCCTCTTCCAGGTTGCCGCCGGCGTCCTCGAGCGCCTTCTTGCACTCCATCATCCCGGCCCCGGTCTTCTCCCGGAGCTCTTTCACCAATTGCGCGGAAATATTCGCCATATGACCTCGCTCTCCCGTCGAGAGGTGATGAAACGCGAGCCGAGGCTCTCTCGAAGCGCACGGCGTCGCGAAAGTGTGAACGGAAACTAGGCGGGTGGAGGCGTCGCCTCCGGTGGAGCTGCGACGACCTCACCGCTCGGGGGCTTGACGGAGGCGATCTCCCCTTCGCTCTTCCGGACGGGGCCGCCGTTGCCCGAAGGCCCTTCGGATGCGACCTTCGTCATGTCCCTGCCGGACATGACCGCCTCCGCAATTCGTGAGGTGAAGAGCTTGATGGCCCGGAGCGCGTCGTCGTTTCCCGGAATCACGAAATCGACCACGTCGGGGTCGCAGTTGGTGTCCACGATGGCGATCACCGGAATGCCCAGCTTGCGCGCCTCATGGACCGCAATCTGCTCCCGCCCGGCGTCGACGACGAAGATGGCATCGGGAAGCCGCTGCATCTCCTGGATGCCGCTCAGGTTCTTCTCCAGCTTCTTTCGCTCCTTGTCGAGGCGCGAGAGCTCCTTCTTCGTCAGATCGCCGCCGCCGCCTTCGACCAGCGCCGTCAGCTCCTTGAAGCGCCCGATGCTCTTCTGGATGGTCACGAAGTTGGTGAGCGTGCCGCCGAGCCAGCGCTGGTTCACGAAGTACATCCCCGCCTTCGCCGCTTCCTCGGCCACGACCTCCTGGGCCTGGCGCTTGGTCCCGATGAAGAGAATGGTCTTCCCTTCGGCGCCGAGCTGCGTCGCGAATCCGAGGGCCTCCCGGAACAGCCGGAGCGTCTTCTGGAGGTCGACGATGTAGATCCCGTTTCTCGCTCCGAAGATGAACTCCTTCATCTTCGGGTTCCAGCGCTTCGTCTGATGCCCGAAGTGGACTCCCGCTTCGAGCAGCTCTTTCATCGTGATCGATGCCAAAGAATCTCTCCCTTTCTCCGTCAGCGCTTGGAGTACTGGAACCGCTTTCGGGCTCCGGGCTGACCGTACTTCTTGCGCTCTTTGATTCGCGCGTCCCTTGTGAGGAATCCGCCCTGCTTCAAACGGGAGCGAAGCTCCTGGTTGAACAGGCAGAGCGCCCTGCTGATCCCGAGCCTGAGCGCCCACGCCTGGCCGGTGTGGCCGCCTCCCTGGATGTTCGCGTAGATGTCGAACTTCCCCGAGGACTCGGTCAGATGGAGCGGCTGCTGCGCGATCATCCTCAGCGCTTCACTGACGAAGTAGTTCTCGAAGGGCTTTTCGTTGATGTGGATCGTGCCGCTTCCCGGCCGCAGGTAGACCCGCGCGACCGAGCATTTGCGCCGTCCGGTGCCGTAGTACTGAATCGGTGTTGCCAAGAATCGAGCTCCTTGAACTTGAAACTTACGAACGCGTAGCCCGGGCCGGGACCTCGAGCTTCGCCGGCTTCTGCGCGTCGTGAGGATGCGAAGGCCCGCGATAGACTTTCAGTTTCCGGAACTGCGCGCGGCCGAGTCGGTTCTTCGGAAGCATTCCGCGGACCGCCTCTTCGATCAATCTCTCGGGAAACGTGCCGCGCATGTCTCCCGCCGCCGTCTTTCGAATGCCGCCCGGATATCCGCTGAACCGGAAGTAGGCCTTGTCCAGCTCCTTGGTTCCGGTGAGAAGGACCTTCTCCGCGTTCACGACGATCACGTGATCTCCGGTATCGAGGAACCGCACGTACGAGGGCTTGTCCTTACCCGTGAGAATCGTGGCGATGCGGGTCGCGAGCCGGCCGAGGACCTGGCCGTCCGCATCCACGACGTGCCAGCTCCGCTTCAGCTCCGCTTTCTTGGGAAACGTGGTCGACATGAGCCCTCTCGAAACCCCCACAAATCGTGACTCGAAAAAGTGGAAAAAAAATTTGGGCGATGCAAATCGCCCAAACGCGTAATGTAGGTCCTCTTATATAAGTTGTCAAGGGAAAAGGGCTCTCGAAGGCTCCAAAGGCGGGTCGGCCACTAAATGTAGGGCGGTTCCCCCACGTCTCCCCATGTGGTTGGGTTATCCCCCAGGCTTTCCAAATCCATGGGGAAAACCCTACCAGAATGACAAATCGCGCTTGACGAGGGCGCTCTTCTCGATCATAATAACCGAAAGATTCCAGTACATTTGTGGCCGTTTTTTGCTTGACAGCCCGTTTCTTCATGCTGTACGCTCATAAAGTACTTTAACTTCTTCCTAGTAAGTATCCGTGACTTCAACTTGAAGTAAGGGAGCCAGGTCGCATGGGTCTCTTCGGCAAGAAGAAAAACCTCGTGGGTCTCGACGTCGGATCGAGCTCGGTGAAAGCCGTGGAGCTGAAACCGGGCAAGGGCGACACTTTTCAGCTGACGACCATCGGTCTCGAGTATCTGCCTCCCGAGGCGATCGTCGACGGGCAGATCATGGACTCGACGTCGGTGATCGACGCCATCCAGCGGCTCTTTTCCGAGTACAAGATCAAGACCACGGACGTGGCCACCTCGATCAGCGGAAGCTCGGTCATCGTCAAGAAGATCCAGCTGCCGGCCATGAGCGAGCAGGAGCTCGCCGAGTCGATCCACTGGGAGGCCGAGCAGTACATCCCGTTCGATATCCAGGAAGTCAACCTGGACTACCAGGTGCTCGACGCGAGCGCCGCGGGCGGGAACATGGACATCCTCCTCGTCGCCGCCAAGAAGGACAAAATCAACGACTATACGAGCGTCGTCACCCAGGCGGGGCGGAATCCGGTGGTGATGGACGTCGATGCCTTCGCCCTGCAGAACGCCTACGAGGTGAACTACGGCGTCGAGCCGGGGCGGGTGGTCGCGATGGTGAACATCGGTGCGAGCCAGGCGAACATCAATGTGGTTCGCGGCGAGACCTCGATCTTCACCCGGGACATCACCACCATCGGCGGAAACCAGTACACCGACGCCATCCAGAAGGACCTGAACCTGAGCTTCGAGCAGGCGGAGAACGCGAAGCAGGGCCAGGGGGAGCACGCCAACTCGATCCAGGGAATCCTGCGGTCCACCACCGAGTCGGTGCTGCTCGAGCTGCAGAAGACGTTCGACTTCTTCAAGGCCACGACCTCGGAGGACCGCATCGACCGCGTCGTTCTTTCCGGGGGCAGCGCGCGAATTCCCGGGCTCTCCGAAGCCATGGGGGAGCGCTTCGACACGCGGGTCGAGATCTTCAATCCGTTCCAGAACATGTCCTACAACCCGAAGGACTTCGATGCCGAATTTCTCGAGGAAGTGGGGCCCGCCTGCGCCATCGCCGTCGGGCTCGCCATGAGAAAGGGTGGTGAGTGATGATCCGAGTCAATCTCCTGGGAACGAAGGAGGCCCCCGCGGGGGGCGGCACGGTCATCGATTCCGGCCAGGCCGGCGGAGAGCGCTCGGAGAAAAAGGGAATCTTCGTCGCCGTCGCCATCCTCGGCCTCGCGGTCGCGGCGATCGTGGTGCAGTGGCTGTCGATGACTCGCCAGCTGAGCCAGCTCGACGAGGAGATCAACCAGCTCACGGCGGAGAAGAACCGCCTCGCGCCGATCATCCTCGAGGTGCAGAAGTACCAGGCCAAGCTCGCGGAGCTCGAGGAGAAGGAAAAGCTCATCGAGCGGCTCAAGAGCGAGCGGGAGGGGCCGGTCCGGATGCTCGACGTGCTCTCGGCCGAGCTTCCCGATTTCGTCTGGCTCACCGAGCTCCAGCAGCGCGGCTCGCAGGTCACCATCGACGGCATGGCCGCGTCCTACGTGAGCATCGCGGACTACATCCGAAAGCTCGAGGACAACGAGTGGTTCCAGAACGTCGAGCTCATCGACGCCAAAGTCGACCAGCGGCAGGAGCAGGAATTCACCCAGTTCCAGCTACGAACCCAGAATCATTTCTCCACACGCTCCGCCCGCACCGGGCGGAGCCCCGGCCGCGGGGGCTCCCGCGGGCGCCCGTTGAGCCAAGGAGGAGATAGCCATGGGTAAGATGTCGTTGGGCGCCCAGGTCGTCGTATTCGCCATCATCGGCCTCCTCCTGTATGGAGCGTTCTGGTACTTCTTCTACTCTCCGATGCAGGTGGAGAGGGACAGCAAGACCACTCAAAAGCGGAACCTCCAGGCCGAAGTCGACAACGCGAAGACCACCGCGGCGCGTCTGCCCGAGTTCCGGCGGGAGGTCGAACGCAAGGAAGCGACGCTTCAGGCGCTCTCGCGAATCCTTCCGAGCCAGAAGGAAGTCGACGATCTGCTTCGCAAGGTGCAGCAGCTCGCCGCCGAATCCAGTCTGGACGTGCTCCGGTTCAAGCCCGAAGCCACCAAGCCGCAGAACTTCTACGCCGAGTGGCCCATCTCTCTCGAGCTCGACGGGAGCTACCACAACCTCGCCTATTTCTTCGACCGGCTGAGCCGGCTCTCCCGCATCGTCAACGTGAGCAACCTCGAAGTCGAGGCCAAGCGGGAACCGACCATCGCCTCCACCATTCTGGCGAAGTGCACCGCCACCACCTTCGTGTTCATCGAGGCGGCGCCGCCGGCTGCGGCCCCGCCCGGCAGGCCGGGTGCTCCGCCTGCGGCCGCACCGCCGCCGGCCGCGCCGCCCGCGAGGTAACCCGGGAATCTGCTGACGAGGACCTTGTCCGAACGAAGAGAGAGACGTTCATAGAAGATCATGCCTGGAGCGCGCGAGGTACGAGTCATGTGTTGTTCGATCCGTGAGACGAGCGCCGGACGGGGCGCGCTCGCGTTCGTCCTGCTCCTCCTAGCCGCGACCGCCGTCGCGCAGACGGGGACCCAACAACAACCGCCCGCCGGACAGCAGGCGCAACCCGCCCCCGAGGGGCAAGCGCCCGCCGCGGAAGGCGGGCAGCCGCCGGCAACGGTCGAGCCGGTGCCCGAAGGGATCGAAATCACCGAAGGCTCGGGCTTCCGCTACGAGGCGCAGGGAAGGCGCGACCCGTTCGTCAGTCTCGCGCTCGGCGTGGACGTTCTCTCGCCCGACGTCCGTCCGCCCGGCCTCGCGGGGATGCTGATCCAGGAAGTCAGTCTCCGGGGCATCGTCAAGACGGTGGACGGCTACATCGCCATGATCCAGGGAACCGATAACAAGAGCTACTTCGCCCGGTCCGGCGAAAGGCTCTACGACGGCAACATTCAGTCCATCGACGACGCGCGGGTGGTCTTCCGCCAGGAGATCAATGACCCGCTGCGCATCGAGAAATTCCAGACCGTGGAAAAAACGCTTCATCCGGTGGAGGAGGGCAAACGATGATTCCTTCGAGGTCACTTCTCCGTCTCCTGACGCTCATATCTCTAGTGGTCTTGACTCAGGTGACGGAAGTGTCGGCTCAAGTCGACGGGGCTGCGGCTTCCGGAATGGCCACGATTCGCGCGGTCCGATTCCATGTCGAGCCGGGTCAGACTCGAGTTTGGTTCGAAACGACCGGGGCCGTCCTCTACACCCACTACAGCCCGGACCCGCTCACCCTGGTGGTCGATCTGCCGGGAGTGGACATCAAGGCGCTCGCCCCCCGCACCGTCGTGGGGAGCCGCGAGGTCGAGTCCGTCCTCGCGACCAGTCTCGACGGCGTCAACGGGAAGAAACTGTCCCGAATCGAGATCAAGCTCGCGGCGATCGCGCCCTACCAGATCTCCGGCTCGGAGCAGGCCCTGAACATCGTCTTCGACGGCGGGGACGTGTCGGAAACGACTCCCTCGAGCTCACCCGAGACGCTGGTCGCGCAAGCCCCTCCGCCGGCCGAAAAAGCCCCTTCGATCACGCCGGCCCCGGCCCACGAGCCGGAAGCCGCCGCCGACGAGATCCGCGAGGAGAAGATCGCGCCACCGCCGAGGTCGACCGCCCGCGCTCCGGCCTCGTCGCATCCGGCATCGGCCATCAACGCCATCACTCATGAGCTCATGGGGGACGTGCTCCGGGTCAAGCTCTTCGCCAACGGGAGGCTCAACTACACGAGCTTCGTGCTGGACGCGCCCAAGCGGCTGGTGTTCGACTTCAACGGCGTGCTCAACGCGGTCTCGAAGGCGGCGGTCACCATCGAGGAGCTCGGCGTCTCGCGCGTGCGCGTGGCGCAGTTCCGCACGGCGGAGCCGCAGATTACCCGCGTGGTCTTCGATCTCGACGAGCAGGTGACGCACCGGACGGTAGAGGAGGACGGCGGACTCGAGGTGGCCTTCGCCCGCTCCGACGCCGCGTTCCAATCGCCGGCCCTCGCGTCCATGGACGAATCGACCGCCGCGGAGCCGCCTCAAAAGGGCACCATCCTCATCGAGAACTCGAATGGAACCAGTTACGAAGGCGTGGTGCAGAACGCCGCCTACACCCCGTCGGACGCAGGCGCGTTCGAGCCGGTCACGCTGACGGCGCAGGACCTCTCCTCCTCGCTCGCGAACCCGATGCCGTCCCTTCCGACGCCGCCCCCGCCGGCCCAGGAGCCCCCGCCACCCACAGGATCGGCACCGGGCAGCCAGACGGTCATCCTTCCCGGATCCGCGCAGCTCGGTCAGCGCGAGTACACCGGTGACCTCATCAGCCTCGACTTCAAGGACGGCGATATCCAGGACATCTTCCGGCTGTTCGCCGACATCAGCGGCCTCAATATCGTGGTTCAGCCCGGCGTGAGCGGCCGGATCACGCTGAAGCTCGTCGAGGTCCCGTGGGATCAGGCTCTCGAGCTCATCCTCAAGACGAACAAGCTCGGATACGCCGTCGAGGGAAACGTCATCCGCATCGCGCCCCTCGCGGAGCTCGCGGCGGAAGAGCAGGAGAGGCGCCGACTCGCCGAGGAGAAGGCGCTCGCGGGCGACCTGTTCACCCAGACGCGCGTCCTCTCGTACTCCAAAGCGTCCGAGCTTCAGGACCTCCTGCAGCGGAACCTCTCGCCCCGGGGCGACATCGTGGTCGACGAGCGCACCAACACCGTCATCTATACGGATCTGGCCGACCAGGTGGCGGCCATCAACCAGCTCATCGACACCCTCGACACGCCGATTCCCGGAGTCGAGATCGAGGCCCGCATCGTCGTGACCACGCGAACCTTCGCGCGGCAGCTCGGCGTGCAGTGGGGCTTCACCAGCAACCAGCTCCAGACTCTCGGAAACACCACCGAGCTCGTGTTCCCGAACCGGGTTCAGTTCGACGGTCAGTCCATCGGCTCGACTGCGGACCGCCAGTTCAACGCTCCGCCGGCGGAAGGCGGGCTCGCCCCGCCGCAGTTCACCGAGGGAACCGATGCCGTGCAGCGAGGCTACGCGGTGAACCTCCCGTTCGCGGGAGCTCCCACCGGCGCCGTCGGCCTCTCGCTCGGGAGCATCTCCGGCGCGTTCAGCATCGACGCCGCCATCTCGGCGGCGGAACGGCGCGGCCAGGTGCGCATCATCTCCGCTCCCAAGATCATCACCCAGAACAACAAGGCGGCGGAGATCAAGCAGGGTGTGACGTTCCCCGTCCAGGTGGTCGCCAACAACACCATCACCGTGCAGTTCAAGGACGCGGTGCTGGACCTTTCGGTCACGCCGCAGATCACTTCGGCCGACACCATCATCCTCGACATCGAGGTCAACAACGACTCGCTCGATTTCGGCCGGCAGGTCAACGGTATCCCCAGCATCATCACCCAGGCGGCGACGACCCAGGTTCTGGTGGACGATGGCTCGACCACCGTCATCGGCGGCGTCTTCGTGAACACTCAGCAGGACACCGAGACCTACGTTCCGCTCCTGCATCGGATCCCGCTCCTGGGATACCTGTTCAAGGCCAAATCGACGGACACGCGGAACGAGGAACTGCTCATCTTCCTCACGCCCCGCATCCGCAAGGAAACGGTTTAGGAGACACCCCCATGATCGCGATGAGACAAAGCTTGAAGATAGACGGGAGGACGCTCCGGTCCTTGCTCTCGTCCTGGCCCTGACGCCGGCCTGCATCACCGAGCCCGACACCATGAACAACGATGCGAGCTAACGTCTTGGTGCAGATCGTGAACATGCAGGCAGGTCGGTCGACTGACTCAGGGATTGGGCGAAGCCGGGAGCGATCTACTGTCCGACGTCTGCTTCGCGACGACGGGATACCGGCCGTGCACTGTTTTCAACGACAACGGCGTCGTGACGATGCGGGCCATCCCCAAGGACCGTTCGCAGCTGTCGAGCGAAATCAACTCGTGTTACTTCGAACGCTATCGGGTCACCTACGTCCGCGCCGACGGCCGGAACGTGCGAGGGAGTCGATGTCCCCTACTCCTTCGACGGGGCGCCAACTTCACCGTTCCCGTGACGGCAATGAAATCGAGCGTGGCTTCGTTCTGGTGCGGCATCAGGCGAAGGTCGAATCTCCGCTGAGGGAGATTTCCAACAATCAGTCTCTCACGCTGTCGGTGATCGCGCAGATCGACTTCTACGGACGGACGGCTCGGGACGCGCTTGAGGTCACCGGCTACCTGAACATCACCTTCGCGGATTTTGGTAATGATGTCGGGAGAGGACGCCATGATTCGAAGTCGGATTTGCCTTGTTTCGGAGGAGAAAATGTGGAAATCGAGCCTATGGCTCTTCGCCCTCACAGCCTGGGTCCTCTGCGGCACCTGCCTTCTCGATAATCCGGACGTACCGGAGCTCGCGGGCCTTCGATGATGGGAAGATGCGATCGAGATTCGCGCGATTCCCGACGCCATCGTGTCCGACGGGTTCTCCAGCTCCGTCATCGAGGCGGTCATGAGCGGTCCGAACGGCGAGCGCGTGTCGGGCGCGACGGTCCTGTTCGAGATCATGGCCAGCAGTGGCCAGTTCCTCGATCTGGGAAACCTCGCGCCTCTGAACGGCGCGCGGCCCGCGGCGGGCGGCGTCGAATCCGGTCCGGTCTCCGCCGTCACCGATGGCGACGGCGTGGCGCGAGCCCGTTACTGGGCGCCGTTCCGGACCGACCAGGAGAACGACACCACGGTGACCATCCCGGGCGGGAGTCGGGACCAACGCCCGAGGGGTCGTCTTCGCGCAGGCCGACATCTTCCTTCGGGCGGCGAATCGGCCGTCGTTCCCCGGCTCGAACCTCTGCGCCTTCACCGGCTGCGAGCCCGACGGCGGACCTCGCGCTCAGCGACCGAGATCGGCGAGGGCATCGCCTTTACCGCAACCCAGCAGACCGGCGATTCGGAAGCGGGCAACCCGGCCTGCCTCGGGAACGAGATCGCGCGCTACGAGTGGAACATCGAGTCGACCACGCTACAGGCGGGCCGCGGACTCGTCCATGCGTTCTCGGACGCCGGCGACTTTCGGACGGTCACGCTCGTCGTGACCACGCGAGGCGATCTCGGGACTGCAAGAGGCCGATAGTGTTCGGGATCATGACCGTCGTGCCCGTAGAGCATCGTATCTCGACGAGCGGGGCGGAGCACGTCGCGTGCTCCGCCCCTGTTTCGTCCTGCAGAAACCCTAGAGACTCAGGATTCTGAGCCGCATCGAAGAGCTGGAAAAACGGCTCGCCGCCGATCCAAACTCCCGCATGTTCGTTCAGCTCGCGGAGGAGTACCGCAAGGCGGGAATGCTGGATCAAGCGATCGACTGCTGCGAGAAGGGGCTCAAGAAGCATCCGCAGTATCCGTCGGCGCGAGTGCTGCTCGGCCGGGCGCTCCTCGAGGCGGGCTCGTTCGACCGCGCGAGCGCAGAGTTCGAGACGGTTCTGAAGCAGGTCCCGGACAACATCCTGGCGCACAAGTTCCTCGGCGAGACCTATCATCGCCTCGGGCGGCTCGACGAGGCCCTCAAGAAGTACAAGGTCGCGAGCACCCTCGCGCCCGAGGACGCGGAGCTCGGCGAGCGCATCCAGGAAGTCCAGGCGGAGCTCGCCGGTGGCCCCCGGCCCGCACCGCCCTCGCAGCCGGCAGCGCCCCCTCCCCCGGTCGCCGCTGCCCCGCCGCCGGCGCCGCCTCGCCCGCCGGAGCCGGTGCGACCCGCCGAGCCCGTGCGACCCGCGGCGGCTGCCCCCGCGCCGAGGCCGGTTCCGCCGGCTCCTCCGCCAATCGGACGAGGAGCCAACCATAATCGAGAGCCCCGGGCGGATGATCGACCTTCCGCCGATCCCTCTCGTCGAAGTGGACGAGCCCATGGTGCTCGAGGGTAGAGACTACATCCCGCCGCCCAAGGCGCCGGCCCCCCCGCCGCAGGCAGCGAGACCCGCTCCTCCACCGGCTCCCGCGTTCACCGAGATCGAGCCCGAGGCCCTCTTCGAGCCGACCCTCATCGAACCTCCTCCCATAGCACCGCCGGCGCCCAGACCGGCTCCGCCGCCGAGCCCGCCCGCTCCGGCACCGGCGCCGCTCGCGGAGATCGAGACCCCGACGATGGCGGAGATCTACGCCACCCAGGGCCACTTCGATCAGGCTCTCGCGGTCTACCGCAAGATCATCGAACGGCAGCCGCACGAAACGCAGTACCGCGAGCGCGTAGAAGAGCTCCTGATGCTCTCCCGCGCTTCCCGACAGGCGCCACCGATGCCCTCGCCCTCCTCGACCCCGTCCGCGAAACGCGCGCAGGATTCGTACGAAGCGGAGGAGCGCACCATTCGCGTCCTCGAAGACTGGCTCGATGCCATCCGCAAATCGAGGGAGGCTTGATGGTGTTCGCCGAGGTCCTGCAGGATGTCTCCTCGCGGGTCGAAGGCTCGATCGGCTACGTCGTCATGGGAATGGACGGCATTCCCATCGAGCGGCTCATCGCCGACCGGCGGCACAACTTCGACCTGATTGCGACAGAGAGCACGACCCTCCTGCGAAGCACGCAGCAAGCCTCGGAGGAGCTCGGGACGGGCCCACTCCAGGAGCTCAGCTTCGCCACCGACCAGTTCACGGTGCTCGCTGTGGCGATCACCGGGGAGTACATCCTTCTCGGCGCGCTCTCGAAAGGGAGCAACTACGGAAAGGCCCGGTTCTACATGAAGCGGGCCGCCATGCGCCTCGAGAAGGAGTTCGTCTAAAGGCTTCAGGCGCATAGAGTTCCCACCCGCATTGCGCCTCGGATCGGCCTTGTGCTAACTTGAACGCCCTTTCCGAGACGGAGTAGACACATTTTGAATATCGAAGAACTCAAGGAGCTCCTGGAGTTCGTTTCCGAGCGGAACATCGCCGAGCTCGAGCTGGAGGAAGGAGGGACGAAGCTCAAGATCCGGAAGAGCCTTCCCGCCCCGCCGCCGGAAGCCGCCCCGGTGGCGGCGCCCGCGGTGAAGACGCTCGAAAGCGCCGCGCCTCCCGCGATCGGCGCGGGAGCGCCGGCGCTCGAGGACGGACTCATCTACATCACCTCACCCATGGTCGGAACGTTCTACCGGCAGCCCGAGCCCGGGGCGGAGCCTTTCGCGCGCGAGGGCGATTACGTGAAGAAGGGCCAGGTGCTCTGCATCATCGAAGCGATGAAGCTCATGAACGAGATCGAGAGCGAGCACGAGGGGCAGCTGGTGAAGGTCCTGGTCGAGAACGGTCAACCGGTCCAGTACGGAGACCAGTTGTTCGCGGTTCGAGGCGCCTAGGGCGGCTCCGCGCGCGTCGATCTCCGACGCCTGGCTCCGAATGTTCAAGAAAGTCCTCATCGCCAACCGCGGAGAGATCGCCCTCCGCGTGATCTCCGCCTGCCGGGAGCTCGGCATCAAGACGGTCGCGGTCTACTCCGAGGCCGACGCCCACTCGCTCCACGTTCGCTTCGCCGACGAGGAAGTCTGCATCGGTCCTCCGCGGAGCGCCGAAAGCTACCTGAACATTCCCAGCATCATTTCCGCCGCCGAAATCACTGGCGCGGACGCGATCCATCCCGGCTACGGCTTTCTCGCGGAGAGCGCCTACTTCGCCGAAGTGAGCGAGGCCTGCCGGGTACGCTTCATCGGTCCCTCGCCCCGCGCCATCCGGCTCATGGGCGACAAGTCCCTCGCGCGGGCTACGGTGAGGAAGGCCAAGGTCCCGGTTCTTCCCGGCTCCGAAGGCTCGGTCGAAAGCCCGGAGAAGGCGCTCGGAGTCGCGCACGAGATCGGCTTTCCGGTGATGCTCAAGGCGGCCGCCGGAGGCGGGGGCAAGGGGATGCGCGTGGTGGAGAACGAGGCGGGACTGGGAAAAGCGTTCCTCGCCGCGCAGCGGGAAGCGGAGGCCGCCTTCGGGTCCCGCGACGTCTACATCGAGAAGTACCTTCCCAATCCCCGGCACATCGAGATCCAGATCATGGGGGACTCGAAGGGGAACCTCGTCTTTCACGGCGAGCGGGAATGCTCCATCCAGAGACGCCACCAGAAGCTCCTGGAGGAAGCGCCTTCGACCGCGGTCTCCGAGCGGCTCCGGGAGAAGATGGGTCGGATGGCGGTGCAGGCGGCGCAATCGGTGAACTACGTGGGCGCAGGGACGGTGGAGTTCCTCCTCGACGAGAACGAGCGGTTCTACTTCATGGAGATGAACACCCGGATCCAGGTCGAGCATCCGGTGACGGAGATGGTGACCGGCGCCGATCTCGTGAAGGATCAGATCCGCGTCGCCGCCGGGGAGCCCCTGGGCTACCGGCAGAAGGATATCGTGGTCCGGGGCGCGAGTATCGAGTGCCGGATCAATGCGGAGGACCCGGTGACGTTCGCCCCCTCTCCCGGCAAGATTCACGCCTTCCACGTGCCCGGAGGGCCGGGAACGCGGGTCGACACCGCCGCTCACGCCGACTGCATGGTGCAGCCCTACTACGACTCTCTCATCGCCAAGCTCGTCGTCCACGGGCGCGACCGCAAGGAAGCCATCGCGCGCATGAAGCGCTGCCTGAGCTTGACGGTGATCGAAGGGGTGAAGACGACGATTCCGCTCCATCGCCGGATCCTCGACGACCCCGATTTCCGCGCGGGCCGGTACAGCACCCGCTTCCTCGAAAGGTTTGCCTGAGAAGCCGCATTCGACCCGGTGGGGAAAGGGGGGAGCCCCGCCGTTCTCACGGCTCTATCCCATCCTCGACGCCTCGCTCGAGACCTTCGACAGCTTGACCCTGGGAGTGCGCGCGCTCGCGAGAGCGGGCTGCCGCCTTGTACAGCTGCGAGCCAAGGAGCTCTCGGGGGAGGAGTTCTACCGATGGGCGCTCGCCGCCCGCGAGGTTTGCCGGGAGTGCGGCATTCGGTTGATCATCAACGATCGCGTCGACGTCGCCCTCCTGGTGGGGGCCGACGGCGTCCACCTCGGGCAGGACGACCTTTCTCCCAGGAGCGCGAGGAAGATTCTAGGGCCTCACGCCGTCATCGGTCTTTCGACCCACGACGTCGGCGAGGCGACGCGCGCCGCGACGGCCCCGGTCGACTACGTCGCTATCGGACCCATCTTCGAGACTTCCACCAAGACGAGCGGACGGAGTACGCTTGGGATCGAAGGCGCGCGGGCGATAAGGGCGGTGGTCGACAAGCCGCTGGTCGCCATCGGCGGCATCACTGTCGAGAGAGCCCCGATGCTTTTCGAAGCCGGCATCGACGGCGTGGCGGTAATCTCTGCGCTGAAGAGGGGAGAGGACCTGGAGTTGGAAGCGCGACGATGGCTGGCTATCTAGCACGATCTCGAGCGGCATCCCCTGGAACCGCCGCGAGATCGGCGCGCAGCGCTTCGGCGGGAGATCGGCGCGCGAGGAGCGCGGGGAGCGCACGCGGCGAAGAGCCGCAAGGGAGAGCGGGGCCCGGAGGGCCCCATCCTCCCCGCGCGAGGAGCGCGGGGAGCGCACGCGGCGAAGAGCCGCAACGGAGAGCGGGGCCCGGAGGGCCCCATCCTCCCCGCGCGAGGAGCGCGGGGAGCGCACGCGGCGAAGAGCCGCGTGCGCACTAAGATGGAGGCATCTTGACCGCGAAAATTCTCGACGGAAAACGAGTGGCCCAGGAGATTCGCAACGAAGTCAAAGAGCGCGCGAAGCCCTTGATCGCCCGCGGGGTCGTCCCCGGGCTGGCGGCGGTTCTGGTGGGTGACGATCCCGCGTCGCAGCTCTACGTCCGCAGCAAGACCAAGGCCTGCGAAGAGGCGGGGCTCTTCTCCGAAGGAGTTCTCCTCCCCGGAAGCACCAGCCGCGAGGGGCTGCGTTCGAAGCTCGACGAGCTGAACGAGCGCAACGACATCGACGGGATCCTGCTGCAGCTTCCGCTCCCGGACCATCTCGACTCCGAGGAGTTCCTCGATCGGATCCGACCCGAGAAGGACGTGGACGGGTTTCACCCGGTGAACGTGGGGAAGCTCGTCCAGAACCGGCCCGCGCCCCGGCCCTGCACCCCCGCGGGGGTGATGGAGCTGCTGCGGCGGGAGGGCATAGAGCTCAAGGGGAAGCGGGCGGTCGTCGTGGGAAGGAGCGACATCGTGGGAAAGCCGATGGCGATGCTTCTCCTCCACGAGCACGCCACCGTCACCGTCTGTCACTCCCGCACCCGGGATCTCGCCTCCGTAACGCGTGAGGCGGAGATCCTCGTCGCCGCCATCGGTCGGCCGGCGATCCTACGGCGGGACTTCATTCGACCGGGGGCAGTCGTCATCGACGTGGGGATGAACCGCGCCGAGACCGAAGAGGAGGTAAAGGACTATTTCGGAGAGGACCGCGGCCGGCTCGAGGTCTTTCGCAAGAACGGCTCCACCCTCGTGGGCGACGTCCATCCCCGGGACGCGATGGAAGTCGCGTCGGCCTTTACTCCCGTGCCCGGAGGCGTCGGGCCCCTGACCATCGCGATGCTCCTCTCGAACACCCTCGATCTCGCGAGAGCGAGGCGGGGCTGACGGCGAAGGCCCCGTGCTGAAGGTGGGCCTTACCGGCGGGATCGCCTGCGGCAAGACCGTGGTGCGCCGAAGGCTCGAGGAGCGGGGGGTTCCGACGCTCGATGCCGACGCCGTCGTGCATCGGCTGCTCCAGTCGGGGACCGACGTCACCCGGCGAATCGCGCAAGGCTTCGGGAGCGCCGTCCTGGCCTCGGACGGTTCGGTGGATCGAAAAGCCCTCGGCGCCATCGTCTTCAGCGACGAAGACGCGCGAAAGAAGCTGAACGCCATCGTCCACCCCGGCGTATGGCGGGAGATCGAGCGCTTCTTCGAAGAGCGCGAGAAGGCCTCGGATCCCGTGGCCGTCGTCGATGCCGCGCTCATGATCGAGACCGGCTCCTATCGCCGGTACGATCGCGTGGTCGTGGTGCACTGCCGTCCGGAGCTGCAGCTCGATCGCCTGATGGCGCGGGACGGACTCTCGCGGGAAGACGCCCTCCGGCGCATGAGTGCGCAGATGCCGATCGAGGAGAAGCGGCCGTTCGCCGATTTTCTCGTCGACACCTCGGGCTCCATCGAGGAGACTCTGAAGCAAGCCGACGAGCTGGTGTCGAAGCTCCGCGCCGGCGGCTGAACGCACGGCACCTCGGACTATCAGGAGTCGACGGTCTCGATCCGTTCCTCGACGAACGTGTTCCACTCCTGGCAGTGAGGGCAGCGCCAGAGGATTCCGTTCGCCCGGTAGTTGCACTTGATACACACGTAGGGGTCGAGGAAGAACGCCGCGTTCGAGACCTCTTGCAGGTAGCGGGCGAGCCGGGTTCCGGGGTTTGCCGCTTCCTCCGCTCCCAGCAGCTCCCAGGCTGCGATGTGCACCGCGAGAGCGTGGGGGTTTCTTCGCACCGCCTCGAGCATCAGATCGAAAGCTTCGTCGCCCCGCCCCTGGCTCCGTCTCAGGCGCGCGAGAGCGAGCCGGGCCCGCCAGTCCAGCTCGTCAGCGCGGACCACCTCCTCATAGAGCTTCTCCATTCGCTCGCTCCGTCCGAGCTTCGCTCTGACCCGCTGAAGTCTCTCGAAAGCGAGGTAGGCGGAAGGCGGGCTCTCCCGCGCGAGCCGGCTCCACTGCGCTTCGGCCTCTTCCGGACGTCCCCTCTCTTCCAGGAGATCGCCGTGATGAAGGTAGGCGGCGGGAACCTGGGGCGCGGAGCGCGTCGACTCCTCGAAGGCGCGGACCGCCTTGGGCTCGTCGCTCGCGCCCGCCGCGGCCTGGCCTATCTGATCGTAGAGAAACGCGCGCAGCGTCGAATCCTCGATGCCGGTGGCCTTCGCGAGCTCCTCCTGCAGGGAGAGCGCTTTCTCCCACTCCTGCTCCTCTTCGTGGATCTTCACCAGGTTGGTGAGGGCATATACGTTTCCGGGCTCGAGCGCCACCACTTCGCGAAAGGTGTCCATCGCCCGATAGCGGAAGCCGGCCTTCTTGAAGTCCATCCCGAGGCAGAGGAGAGCGTGGGCCCTCTCGTTCGAGCGCAGCCCGGGGCGGTGGAGGACGCTCTGATGGATCTGGATCGCCCGCTCGAGCTGCCCCTTCTCTCGAAGGAGATTCCCGAGGATGAGGTAGATCTCCGTGGCCTCGGTGTTCTCGCGGGCGGCTTTGGTGAGCTCCACCACGGCGCGATCGATCTGACGGGAGGCGAGGAAGTCGAGGCCGAGGATGTAGTGGATGGAGGAGGCGCGCCGGGCATCGGCCTTCGCTCCCCGCTTGCTCCGGATCGCGGTCCAGAAGCGTCCGAGGGCGACCCCCGCCGCGAAGGCGACGAGAACGAGGAGGAGAATCTCGTCCGGAATGTTCATGCTCAGAGCCGGCCGGGACCGGCTTCAGGATCCGGGAGGCTTGGTCGCCGGGAGAGCCGCGTCCCTCCGCGGCTTGACTCCATCGCGGGGCTCGCGAAACGAGGAGGCGCCGCCGGGGATGGCATCGTCGAGGGGGAGTTTCCGGAGCTCGGCGTTCTCGTTCTCCAGGCGGTCGAGCTTGCGGGTGAGCTCGCGGATGCGTGCCCGGAGCCGGAACTGGTTGGGCAGGGAGAGCGTAACGGCGAGGAGAAGCCCGGTGAGAAGCGCGACCACCAATGCCGCCGCCAGCGGAAGCTCCACCGTCCGGAACTGGTTCGTGAAATAGACGACGACCTTCTGCTCGTAGTTCGACCAGAGGAAAGTCGCGAGCGCGGCGCCCGCGAGGAGGATGAAGAGCGACTTGATGATCCCCACGATCACTCCAGATAGGTTTTCAAGAGCTCGTCGAATCGACCCTGGGCCATGAGAACCTGCTCGATCAGCTCCCGCACCGCCCCGTGGCCGCCTCGGGCGCGCGTGACATAGTCTACCCGAGAACGAACTTCCAGGGGAGCGTCGGCGACGGTGGCGGAGAGACCGACTCTGCGCAGCACCGGAAGGTCCGGAAGATCGTCGCCCATGAACGCAACCTGAGAGACGACGAGCGACTCCTGCGACATCGCCTCCTCGAGCGCAGGGATCTTTTCCGCGGTGCCGAGGCGGAGGAAGTTCATCTGGAGCTCTTCGGCCCGGGCGGCGACCGCCGCGGAACGTCGTCCCGAGACGAGACCGAGCTTGAGCCCGGCGCGGCGCGCGAGCACCAGCCCCACTCCGTCGCGGGAGTGGAAGCGCTTCACTTCCTCTTCACCCACCCGCCAGAAAGTCCCGTCGGTGAGGACGCCGTCGACGTCGAACAGGATCATGCGGATCCCGGAAGCCTTGGCTCGAAACTCGTCGTTCATTTATTATTGCTCGCTCGCTCTTCGCTCGTGCGCTCCGCGGGCTCCTCCGCCCAGCGCTCCTCGCGCGGGGAGGATGGGCCCTCCGGCGCCCAGCTGCTTTCGCTCGCTCTTCGCTCGCTCGCTCCCCGCGCTCCTCGCGCGGGGAGGATGGGCCCTCCGGCCACTGCCCTTCGGGCTCCGGCGCGGCTCGCCGAGCTCCGCGAAGGCGGCCGGGCCCACGCGTTCCTGCGTTCGGCTAGAAGTACTCGCTCAATCGCCACAGGTCGTGGAGGTGCAGCACGCCCACGATGCGGCCGTCCTCGTCCGGCACCATGAGCGCCGTGATGCGGCGTTTCTCCATGAGCGCGAGAGCGGCGGTCGCGGCCTCTTTCGCCGGGACCGTGACCGGGTTCTTCGTCATGCAGTCGCCCGCGGTCCGCGTGAGGAGCCGCTCGTCTTTTTCCAGCTGCCGTCTCAAATCGCCGTCGGAGATGACGCCCAGCAGCCGATCGTCCCCGTCGACGACGCTCGTGACCCCGAGGCCCTTCCGCGACATCTCGTAGATCACTTCGCGCATGAGGACGTCCCTTCGGACCTTCGGGATCTCTTCGCCGCGGTGCATCGCGTCCTCGACCCGCATGAGCTTGAAGCCGAGCTGCCCGTTCGGATGGAGCGTCCGGAAATCGTCGGCGCTGAATCCCTTCTTTTCGAGCAACGCCATCGCCAGCGCGTCGCCGAGTGCGAGGGAGGCCGTGGTGCTCGCCGTGGGCGCGAGACCCATGGGGCAGGCTTCCTCCGCGACGGAAACGTCGAGAACCACCTCCGCCGCTTCCCCGAGCGTCGAATCGCGGTTCCCGAGGAGGGCGATGAGCGGAACCGAGAGCCTCTTGATGGGCTCGACCAGGGCCACGAGCTCGCGCGTCCTTCCGCTGTTGGACAGCAGGACCACCACGTCTCCCGGGACCACCATGCCCAGATCGCCGTGGAGGGCCTCCGCGGGATTCAGGTAGAGGGAAGCTGTACCGGTGCTGTTGAGAGTGGCTGCGATCTTGCGGCCGATGATGCCGGACTTCCCCATACCCGTCACCACCACCCGGCCGCGGCAGGTCGCGAGCAGATCGACCGCACGATCGAAGCTCTCGTCGAGGCGATCGACGAGCTTCCGGATGGACTCGGCCTCGATCTCGAGGACCCGCCGCGCGAGCTCCCGGGTCATGGCGCTCCGTCTTCGGCGATCGCGCGCTCGATGGCGACGAGTCTCTTCAGGACGGAGGGGAGCACGTTCAACGGGCAGCTGTTGGGTCCGTCGGAGAGAGCTTCCGCGGGACGGTCGTGAACTTCCATGAAGACGCCGTCGACGCCGCAGGCGACCCCCCCAGAGGCGAGCTCGCGGATGAAGCGCGACTGCCCGGAGGAGGATTTCCCCGCTCCTCCGGGAAGCTGGAGGCTGTGGGTGACGTCGAATACCAAAGGAGCTCCGGTCTCCCGCATGATGGGGAAACCCCGGAGGTCCACCACCAGGTTGTTGTACCCGAAGGTCGTGCCTCGCTCGGTCACGATCACCTTCGAGTTTCCGGCAGCGCGAATCTTCTCGACGGCGTTCTTCATGTCCCAGGGAGCGAGGAACTGGCCCTTCTTCACGTTGACCGGCTTTCCGGTGCGCGCGCAGGCGAGGAGGAGGTCCGTTTGCCGGCAGAGAAACGCGGGAATCTGGAGCAGATCCACCGACTCCGCTACCGCTTCCGCCTGGTGAGGCTCGTGGACGTCGGTGGTCACGGGAACTCCGAATCGCTCCCGCACCTCGCGCAGGATGGCGAGGCCTTTCTCGAGACCCGGACCCCGGAATCCCTCGATCGAAGTCCGGTTCGCCTTGTCGAACGACGCCTTGAACACATAGGGAACACCGAGCGAGACGGCGACGTCGCGGATCCTCTCGGCCATGAAGAACGGGTGCTGGTCGTTCTCGATGATGCAGGGGCCGGCGATGAGGGCGAAGCGACGTCCGCCTCCGAAGAGGACATCGCCCACGGGCACGGTTTCGGTTTTCATTTTTGCCGCGCGGATCGATTCAGCGCCGGCCGGCGACCGAAGGCTCCTCGCGGGCCTCCCGATTGCCGGCGGGAAGCTGGCCGTTCTTGTGCTTCCAGGAGGCGCCGATGAACTCGCGGAACAGAGGGTGTGGCGAGAGCGGGCGCGACTTGAACTCCGGATGGAACTGGACGGCGAGAAACCAGGGGTGATCGGGGATCTCCGCGATCTCGACGAACTTTCCGTCGGGGGTGCGTCCGGAGAACCGCAGGCCGTGCTGGGAAAGGACCCGCTCGTACTCCTGGTTGAACTCGTAGCGGTGGCGGTGGCGCTCGGAGATCCTCGTCCTGCCGTAGACCTGGTGGGCGAGGGACCCCTCCTCGATCACGCACTCGTAGGCGCCGAGGCGCATCGTGCCGCCCATCTCCTCCACCCCGAGGAGCTCCCGGAGCTTCAGGATCACTTTGTCGGGAGAGTCCGGATGGCATTCCGTCGAGCTCGCCTGGGAGAGCCCGCAGACCGAACGGGCGTACTCCACGACGGCCCACTGGAAGCCGTAGCAGATCCCGAAGTAGGGAACCCGGTTCCGGCGCGCCCATCCGGCGGCCGCCGCCATTCCTTCCGTCCCCCGCGGACCGAAGCCCCCGGGCACGAGAATCCCGTCCATTCCCTGAAGCGAGGAGAGCGAGCCCTGCTCGAGATCCTCGGCTTCGATCCAGGTGAGGCGGACCCGGAGGTTGTGGGCGACGCCGCCGTGGGCCAGCGCTTCGTTCAGACTCTTGTAGGCATCGGTGAGGCTCACGTACTTGCCCACGACGCCGATGGTGACTTCGCCCGCGGGATTCTGGATGCGGCGCACCAGCTCGCGCCAGTCGCCGATATCGGGAGCCCGCACCGGAAGCTGGAGCATCTCGAGGAGGATCTCATCGATACGCTCCTCGCCGAGAAGGAGCGGCACTTCGTAGATCGAGTCCACGTCCTGCGCGGTGATGACCGCTTTCTCGTCCACGTTGCAGAAGAGCGCGATCTTCGACTTCAGATCGCGCGACAGCGGCCGGTCGGCGCGGCAGAGGAGAATGTCGGGCTGGATACCGATGGCCCGCAGCTCGCGCACGCTGTGCTGAGTCGGCTTGGTCTTCTGCTCGCCGGCGCTTCCGATGAAGGGCACGAGAGTCAGATGGATGAAGACCGCGCCCGCGCGGCCGACGTCCATGCGGAACTGCCTCGCGGCTTCCAGGAACGGGAGGCTCTCGATGTCTCCGACCGTCCCGCCGATCTCGACGATGACGATGTCCGCGTTCTCGGCAACCGGCTGCAGACGCGACTTGATCTCGTTGGTGATGTGGGGGATGACCTGGACGGTGCCGCCGAGGTAGTCCCCGCGGCGCTCCTTGGCGATGACGGACTCGTAAATCTGGCCCGTGGTGACGTTCGAGGTCCGTGAAAGCGAGACGCCGGTGAAGCGCTCGTAGTGGCCGAGGTCGAGATCGGTCTCGGCGCCGTCGTCGGTGACGAAGACCTCGCCGTGCTGGTAGGGGCTCATCGTCCCCGGGTCGACGTTGATGTAAGGGTCGAACTTCAGGAAGTTGACCCGGTAGCCGCGGGACTCGAGAAGACGCCCGACGGAAGCCGACGCCACTCCCTTCCCGAGCGACGACACGACGCCCCCGGTGACGAAGATGAACTTGGCCTTGGATGACGGCATTTCTATTCAAACTCCATGGTTGACGGTCGAACGCTCGAGATCCAGAACGATTTCGCGAACCCGCTCCAGGTCCGCTTCGGTGTCGACGGCGACGAACGGATGCTCGGTCTCGCCCATGCGAATCGGAACTCCGTGCTCCATCGCCCGCAGCTGCTCGAGGCTCTCCGCAATCTCCAGCGCCGTGGGCGGCAGAGCAGAAAGCGACAGCAGCCTCTCTCTAGGATAGACATAAAGCCCGATGTGCTTGAAATGGATGTTCGGCGGAAGAGGCGCGTCTTCCATGAGCGGGGAGCCGGGAATGTGCGGGGAGCCGGGCCAGGGAATGGGGGAGCGCGAGAAGTAGAGCGCGAACCCGCGAAGGTCGGTCACGACCTTCACCACGTTCGGGTCGAGGAGGCTCGCCCGATCGGAGATCGCCTGGCGGAGCGACACGATGGCGGCCGGGCTCCGTTCCGCGAGAAGAATCGCATCGTCGACGGCGTCGGGCGCGACCAGAGGCTCATCGCCCTGAACGTTCACCACGAGATCGAATTCCAGATCGCGCACCGCTTCGGCGATTCGATCGCTTCCGCTCGGGTGGGCGGACGAGGTCATCACCGCCTTGCCGCCGAATCCGGCGACGGCGTCGAGGATTCGCTCATCGTCGGTCGCGACCAGGATTTCATCGAGACGGCTCGCCCGGCTGACGCGCTCGTATACCCTCTGGATCATGGTTTTCCCATGAATTTCTGCGAGGGGTTTTCCGGGGAGACGTTTCGAGCGGTAGCGGGCCGGGATGACCGCGATCGTCCGCATTCAGCCGTTCGTTCCCATGTTCTTCAAGAACGGTACGAGAGAGAATAGTCTTCCGCCGAGGCGCTGTCAATCTTAGTTGTTCGCTCGCTTCCTCCACCCCCGCGGCTTGTCGCTTCGCGCTTCGCGCTGCGCGACGGCTGAGGGCTCCGCGCGGGGAGGATGGGCCCTTCCGCCTTCGCCCTGCGGGCTTCGGCGGGACGTCGCCGTAGCTTTGCGAAGGCGGCCGGGCCCAGCCGTGTCGCTCATTCGTTCGCTCGGATATTCCCGATGCTATAGTTGCGCCCGTGCTGCGTTTCTTCCTGACGGCGGCGATCGCTGTCGGCGTCGCGAGCTCCGCCGCCCCGCAGGAGCGGTTCCTCCACTTCGGAACGAAGGCCGCGGCCATGGGCGGGGCTTTCACGGCGGTGGCGAACGACACCACCGCTTTCTACTGGAATCCCGCGGGGTTCGCTTTCGGGCCCGTCGTTCACGGAGGCGTCCAGTGGGGCGAGTCCGAGATGAATCGCGGCGACGGGGCGACGTTCGCGGACGGAGCCGCGGGTTTCTCGTTCGGGCTCACGTTCCTGGGGGTCGCGGGCACGTTCTCGGACCAGAGCTGGTCGCGGCCCGAGGGCGACGTTCTCTCCAGCCGGGGTCTCGAGACGTTCGACCTCTCGGTCTCGGTCCTGCATTCGCTTCCGATCGACGACCTGGTGATCGCGGGTAACGTTCATTACTTGAGAGGGGAGAGCCACGAGCTCTTCGAGTCGATGGCGGCGCTCTCGCCCGGAGCGGGGACGCCCTCCGCCATCCGCGATCGCGTGATGGCTACGGAAGGCGAGGAGAGCTCGACCGCCAGCGTGGATCTCGGAGCGCTCTACCAGCCCCGGGACTGGCTGCGGCTCGGGCTCATGTGGCGCAGGCTTTTCGAGCCCGCATTCCCCTTGCCTTCGGGAGAAGAGATCGCCCTCCCGCGGCACGGACGCGCGGGGGTCGCGTTCTTCCTTCCCCAGGCGACCACCGTCTCTTTCGACTTCGATCTCTCGTCTCAGGGAGGCGTCGATGAGAGCTGGCGCGAGCTCTCGCTCGGGGTGGACAAGCGCCTGTTCGAGGATATCCTGTCCCTGCGAGCCGGGGTCCGCGCCGAGACCGGGTCGGGTCGGGGCGCGAGACCGGCGTTCAGCGCCGGAGCGGGCGTGAGAGTCCGATTCCTGGTGCTGGAAGCCGCCTACCAGGGCTCGAGCGGGGGACGCGACGAAGCCCTGTGGTTCGGTGTAACGGTCTCTCCCTGACGAAATCGCTCTTCGAATCGGCGGTGGACGGCGGAAGGATGACGGGCCGCGCCCGCCCCCCTTGACAATATCGGGGAGTGGGCGTTACAGTTGTTGAACACGGAAATCCACTGTGATCACTAAGATTTAAGCCCGGTCGAGTCTACAGCCCGCGGAGTGGTTGGATGCCAATAAAGCTCGGCGAGCTGCTGGTGAAAGAGAATCTCATCACCCCCCAGCAGCTCCAGGAAGCATTGCAGTACCAGAAGCAGCATGGCGGGAAGCTTGGTTTCAATCTCGTCAAGCTGGGGTTCGTAAAGGACGAGGAGATCACCCAGCTGCTGTCGCGGCAGTACGGAGTACCCTCCATCAACCTCGCGCGGTTCGAGATCGATCCCTCGGTGATCAAGCTCGTCCCCGCGGAAACGGCTCAGAAGTATCAGATCATCCCTCTGTCGAGGGCGGGCGCCAACCTCACCATCGCCATGGTCGACCCCACCAACGTTTTCGCAATGGACGACATCAAGTTCATGACGGGCTACAACGTCGAGCCGGTGGTGGCCTCCGAGACCGCCATCATGGAGTCGATCGAGAAATACTACGGCTCCGTCCACTCCCTCCAGATCAAGGAAGAGATGGACAAGCTGGTCGAGACCGACGACTTCAACGAGGACGTGGAGGTCCTGGAAGAGGGCGACGACATCGATCTCGTCGAGTTGGAGAAGGGGAGCGAGGAAGCTCCGGTCGTCAAGCTCTGCAACCTCGTCCTCACCGATGCTCTCCGCCGTGGGGCGAGCGACATCCACATCGAGCCCTACGAGCGAGAGTTCCGCGTGCGGTTCCGGATCGACGGTATCCTCTACGTGGTGATGAACCCGCCGATGAAGCTTCGCGACGCGATCATCTCGCGCATCAAGATCATGGCGAAGCTCGACATCTCCGAGCGCCGGCTCCCCCAGGACGGCCGCATCAAGATCCGGATGAACAACCAGGGGAAGCTGCGCGAGCTCGACTACCGGGTTTCGACGCTTCCGACGCTTTTCGGAGAGAAAGTGGTTCTGCGGCTGCTCGACAAAGAGAACCTGATGCTCGACATGACGAAGCTCGGGTTCGAGGTGAGCTCGCTCAAGAAGTTCGAGGAAGCGATCTTCAAGCCCTGGGGAATGGCCCTGGTGACCGGACCGACGGGAAGCGGCAAGACCAACACCCTGTACTCGGCCATCAGCCAGCTCAATACTCCCGAGACCAACATCATGACGGCGGAAGATCCGGTGGAGTTCAACCTCGCCGGGGTCAATCAGGTCCAGATGAAGGAGTCGATCGGGCTCAACTTCGCGGCGGCGCTCCGGTCGTTCCTGAGGCAGGATCCGAACATCATCCTGGTGGGAGAGATACGGGACTTCGAGACAGCGGAGATCGCGGTAAAGGCGGCGCTCACCGGCCACCTGGTCCTCTCGACCCTCCATACCAACGATGCCCCCTCCACCATCAATCGTTTGATGAACATGGGCATCGAGCCGTTCCTCGTCGCCACTTCCGTCCATCTCATCTGCGCTCAGCGTCTGGTGCGCCGGATCTGCAAGGAGTGCAAGACCCCGATCGAAGTGCCCGCTCAGGGTTTCATCGACGCAGGATTCACTCCGGAAGAGGCGAGAGACGTCACAGCCTACAAGGGCCGAGGCTGCAGCAACTGCAACAACACCGGCTACAAGGGCCGGGTGGGACTGTACGAAGTTCTGGAGCTCACCGACGAGATCCGGCAGCTGGTCCTCGAAGGCGCCTCGGCGATCGAGCTCAAGCAGAGGGCGGTCGAGGACGGCATGGTCTCGCTGCGGCGGAGCGGTCTCACCAAGGTACGAGACGGACTCACGACCCTGGAAGAGGTCGTACGCGAGACAGTGAAATAGAGACGTGAGCCCAGTGCGAATTCTTCCAACTCCCACAAGTCGCCAGATCGACCCGCCTTCGCGAAGCTTCGGCGGGTCCGCCGTAGCCCAACGGGCGAAGGCGGAAGCGAGGATTTTCCATGGCGGTTAGCCTGCACCAGTTGCTGAAGACCATGCTCGAGATGGGCGGATCCGATCTTCATATCACCAACAGTTCGCCGCCGCAGATCCGAGTGGACGGAAAGCTGCGCGCTCTCGACATGCCTCCGCTCACCACGGTCGAGACCAAACAGCTCTCCTACAGCGTTCTCACCGACAACCAGAAGCATCGCTTCGAGGAGAGCCTCGAGCTCGATTTTTCGTTCGGCATCAAGAACCTCGCCCGGTTCCGGGCGAACAACTTCATGCAGCGAGGCTCGGTCGCCGCCGTCTACCGGACGATTCCCTATGAGATCCGAAGCTTCAAGGAGCTGGGCCTGCCGTCGGTCATCGCCCAGGTCTGCGAGAAGCCGAGGGGCCTGGTGCTGGTCACCGGGCCCACGGGCAGCGGGAAGTCCACGACGCTCGCGGCGATGCTCGACAAGATCAACAAGGAACGGCGCGAGCACATCATCACCATCGAGGACCCCATCGAGTACCTGCACAACCACCAGGGGTGCCTGGTGAACCAGCGCGAGATTCACTCCGACACCCACAGCTTCACCAACGCGCTGCGCGCCGCCCTGCGCGAGGACCCCGACGTGGTGCTCATCGGAGAGATGCGCGACCTCGAGACCATCGAGTCGGCCCTCCGCATCGCGGAGACGGGCCACTTGACGTTCGCGACGCTCCATACCAACTCCGCCGCCCAGACCATCAACCGGATCGTGGACGTCTTCCCCGCCCACCAGCAGCCGCAGATTCGGGCTCAGCTCTCGTTCGTTCTCGAAGGCATCATGTGCCAGTCGCTCCTTCCCAAGGCGAGCGGCTCGGGACGGGTGTTGGCGATGGAGATCATGATTCCGAACTCCGCCATCCGGAACCTGATCCGCGAGGACAAGATCCACCAGCTCTACTCGACGATGCAGACCGGGCAGGAAAAGCACGGGATGCAGACGTTCAACCAGGCGCTCGCGACCCTCTACTTCAAGAAGCAGATCACGCTGCAACTTGCGCTCGCGATGTCCTCGATCCCCGACGAGCTGCAGGACATGATCAATCGCGGCACCGGGCTCCCCACGGCGGTCCAGCAGCGGCCGATGCCGGCGGGAACCCAGACGA
The DNA here is from genome assembly GCA_963716925.1 of uncultured Acidobacteriota bacterium. Lineage (GTDB taxonomy): Bacteria > Acidobacteriota > Vicinamibacteria > Marinacidobacterales > SMYC01 > DAISKN01. The sequence continues at coordinate 67,471 of CAVQUX010000012.1, forward strand.
CGACGCGCCCGGGTGTCGTCAAGCGCTGAGCCCGATGGACCCGATGAGAATGCGAACCGAGTTTCCCGAAACATACTTAGAGCGCGCTGTCTCCTAGCGACAAGGAGGAGAATTCATGCCGGCCTACGTATTCAAAGGCAAGACGCGAAGCGGCGCGGCGGCGTCAGGGGAGAGGAACGCGGACTCCAAGGACGCGGTCATCGCCATGCTCCGCCGGGAGCAGATCCTCGTCACCAGCGTCAAAGAAAAGGGAAAGGAGTTCGCGCTTCCCAAGTTCGGCGGAGGCATCAAGCCGAAGGACGTCGCCATCTTCACCCGGCAGTTCTCGGTGATGATCGACGCAGGTCTCCCCCTGGTGCAGTGTCTCGAGATCCTGGGAACTCAGAACGACAATCCCAACTTCCAGAAGGTCCTGCTGCACGTGCGCCAGGACGTGGAAGGGGGGTCGTCGCTCGCCGATGCGATGAAGAAGCATCCCAAAGTCTTCGACGATCTCTTCACCAACATGATCGCGGCCGGTGAGGCCGGAGGTATTCTCGACACCATCCTGAAGCGGCTCGCCACCTACATCGAGAAATCGGTGAAGCTGAAGTCGCAGGTGAAGTCGGCGCTGGTCTATCCGGCGGCGGTCATCTCCATCGCCGTCCTGGTGGTCGGCGTCATCCTGTGGAAAGTGATCCCGACGTTCGCGGCCCTGTTCGCCGGACTCGGGGCACAGCTTCCGCTGCCGACGCGAATCGTCATCATGCTGTCGAACTGGCTGGTTCGGCTGATGCTCCCGCTGGTGATCGCCGCCGGCGTCGGCGCGTTCTTCCTGAAGCGCTACTACGAGACCTACAATGGGCGGCGGGTGATCGACCGGATTACGCTCCGGATGCCGGTGATCGGCATGATCCTTCGCAAGATCGCCGTCGCCCGCTTCTGCCGGACGCTCTCGACTCTCATCTCGAGCGGCGTTCCCATCCTCGATGGGCTGGAGATCACCGCCCGGACGTCGGGCAACGCCATCGTCGAGGACGCCATCATGGAGACGAGAAAGAGCGTCGAGGGCGGCCAGTCTCTCGCTGCCCCGCTCAAGCAAACGGACGTATTCCCTCCGATGGTGGTGCAGATGATCTCCGTCGGTGAACAGACCGGCGCCCTCGACACCATGCTTTCGAAGATCGCGGATTTCTACGAAGACGAGGTCGACACCGCGGTAGCGAACCTGATGACGCTGATGGAGCCCATCCTGATCCTCTTCCTGGGCACCGTGGTCGGCGGCATCGTGGTCTCGATGTACCTGCCCATCTTCGATCTCATCAACCAGCTGTCGTAAGCGTTCGATCGCCGGGGCGCCCGCTCTCGCCCCCGGTGTCGACCGAAGGCGGCGCGCCACGGCCATGCCGAAGAAGAAAGTGGACTCCGCCCGCAAGATCGCTGACAACGCCCTGGTCTGGCTGATGGTCCTGCGGGTGGTGGTGATGACCGCCCTCCTGGGCTCCGCGGTGGTCGCCGAAGTGCTCGCCCGCCCGAGCGAGCCGGGAGAGCCGCTCTACCTCCTCATCGCCCTCACCTATCTCCTGACTCTCCTCTACGCGCTCGCCTGGCCCTTCACCACCGGCCATCGACGCGAGCTCGCCTACGCGCAGGTGGTCGGAGACCTGCTCATCATCACCGGGATCGTCCACTCGACCGGGGGAATCGAGAGCAACTTCTCCTTCCTCTATCTCATCAGCATCATTTCCGCGAGCATCATCCTCTTCGGCCGCGGCGGGCTCGTCGCCGCGACCATCGCCTCGCTTCTCTACGGGGCGTTGGTCCAGGCGCTCTACCTGGGAGCGATCCGCCCTTATCCCGCCGTGGCCCACTCGGGGACGTCGGTGCTGCCGGCGCAGGTGGTGGCCTATACCGTCTTTCTCAACGTCTTCGCGTTCTATACCGTGGCCCTTCTCACCAGCTACCTCTCGGAGAGCCTGCGGCTCGCGGGGAGAAAGCTCGAGGAGGCCTCCGACTCCCTGGCCGATCTCGAGGTCTTCAACCAGACCATCATCGACTCCATCACCTCAGGCCTCATGACCACCGACGTCGACGGCCGAATCAACTTCTTCAACGAGGCGGCCTCGAACATCCTGGTCATGGATTCGGCGCAGGCGATCGGCCAGGAGGTGACGGCGCTTCTCGGTGAAAAGGACGACTTCCTCGATCGGCTCAAGGCCAAGCTCGCGGGAAAGCGCTTCCTGAGGATGGAGGGAGCCTACTTGAACCGCCGGGGGGAGGAGATCTACCTCGGGATGAGCGTCTCGCACCTGCTGTTCGAGGGCGAGAAGAAGAGCGGGTTCCTCTTCATTTTCCAGGATCTCACGGAGATCAAGCGGCTGGAGCGCGAGGTCCGACTGAAGGAGAACCTCGCGACCATGGGGGAGATGGCCGCGGGAATGGCTCACGAGATCCGAAACCCCCTGGCTTCGATCAGCGGGTCGGTGCAGGTTCTGGCGGAGGCGGAGGAGCTCACCGAGGAGCAGAAGCGGCTCATGGACATCATCGTCCGCGAGTCCGAGCGCCTGTCGGGGACCCTCACGGAGTTCCTCGCCTATGCGAGGCCCCCGCGGTTCGAGCCCGATCAGATCGACCTCCGGCGCGTGCTCGAGGAGACAGCGACGCTCCTCAAGCACAGCTCCGAGGTCCTCCCCGAGCACCAGATCGCGCTCGAGCTCCCCGAGACGCCGGTGATGCTCTTCGCCGACCCGAACCAGATGAAGCAGATCACCTGGAACCTCGCGAGAAACGCGCTTCAGGCCATGCCCGACGGCGGTCGACTCGAGATGGGGCTAGCGCGAAACGGCTCGGGCGGAGTGGTGATGACGTTCCGCGATCAGGGCATCGGGATCTCCGGGGGGGAGGTGCACAAGGTCTTCGAGCCCTTCTCCGGGAGCTTCAAGCGCGGAAGCGGTCTCGGCCTCGCCATCGTCTACCGCATCGTCAAGGACTACAATGGCCTGATCCAGGTGGACAGCGTCGCTTCGAAGGGCACGGTGGTCTCGGTCCACTTTCCGCTGGATCGGAGGACATTGGATTGAGCCGAATTCTCGTCGTCGATGACGAAGAGTCCATGCGCCAGCTCCTGGAGATCGCTCTCGGCAAGGAGGGCTATCGCCTGACGCTGGCGGAGTCGGGCCGGAAGGCCACGGAGATTTTCGATCAATCGTCCTACGACCTCGTGATCTCCGACATCAAGATGCCGGACATGAGCGGGGTCGAGGTGCTGCGGCACGTCAAGGAGACGGACCCCTCGGTTCCGGTGATCATGATAACCGCCTACGCCTCGGCGGAGACCGCGGTCGAGGCTCTGCGCCTCGGCGCCTACGACTATCTCACCAAGCCCTTCAAGCTCGAGGAGCTGAAGGCCAATATCCGGAACGCCCTCGAGAAGGTTCGTCTCAAGCGGGAGAACGAGACCCTCAAGCGGGAGCTCAAGAAGACCCAGGGACTGGACTCGATGCTCGGCGGCAGCCAGGTGATGCTCGAGCTCTTCGAGCACATCAAGTCGGTGGCGACCACCAACAGCACCGTGCTCATCACCGGCGAGAGCGGCACGGGAAAGGAGCTCGCGGCGAAGGCCATCCACGTGAGGAGTCCGCGGGCGGCGGAGCCCTTCGTTTCCATCAACTGCGGCGCTCTCCCCGAGACCCTTCTCGAGAGCGAGCTCTTCGGACACCTGAAGGGCTCGTTCACCGGCGCCACCACCAACCACAAGGGGCTGTTCGAGGTGGCCCATAGGGGCACCATCCTCCTCGACGAGATCGCCGAGATGAGCCCAACGATGCAAGTGAAGTTCCTCCGCGTGCTGCAGGAAAAGAAAATCCGGAGGATTGGCTCGACGGAAGAGCTCGAGGTCGATGTTCGCATCCTCGCCGCGACCAACAAGGATCTCGAGCGCGCCGTCCAGGACAGGACTTTTCGCGAAGACCTGTACTATCGCCTGAACGTGATCCCCATCCACATGCCGCCGCTTCGCGAGCGTCGCGAAGACATCCCGCTTCTCGCCACCCACTTTCTGGCGAAGTCTTCGGCCTCCAGCAAGAAGAACCTCACGAAAATCTCCGAGGAAGCGATGGAGCGGCTTTCGGCTTACAACTGGCCGGGAAACGTTCGGGAGCTCGAGAACGTGATCGAGCGGGCGGTGGCGCTCGAGACCTCGGGAGTGATCCTTCCGGAGCGCCTCTCGGACAAGGTCCGCGACTTCGGAACCGCGCCGGCGGCGGTCCCGGTGGCGGCGGTCTCGACCGACGCCTTTCCCGACGAGGGCGTCGACTTCGGCGAAAGGATCGCGAGCCTGGAAAAGACTCTTCTCGCCGGCGCCATGGAAAAGGCGGGGGGAGTGCAGACGAAGGCGGCGCGGCTCCTGAACATGAACCTCCGGTCCTTCCGCTACCTCCTTCAAAAGTACGGGCTTCGGTGAGGCAGGCTCGACTTACACTGAAATAGCACCGGCGTGCCAATTAGTGGCATCGGGTCGCTGCCAAAAAATGGGAACCTATCAGGAATCGGTACTGTCGCGATTTCTCCACAGGGCCGCCTGGAGACCTGAGAATTGTTGATATCAAAGCACTTAACCTGTTAGACCGACAGAGCACCGGACCCTCCCCTCTGGCACGTCGGTTGCTATAAGTGCTGCCGTGGTAACTAGCTCTGCTTACCAGGATTGGCGAAGGCCCGGTTGGGGAAGTTTAGGGGTCGGAGGCAACGGGTAGGCAATTCGTCCCCGAGCCCGAAAGGCTCGAGGATCCAAGGAGAGAAGAAGCAAATGAAGAACAGCAAAGGTTTCACCCTTATCGAGCTCCTGATCGTGGTGGCGATCATCGGCATCATCGCCGCGATCGCCATCCCGAGCTTGCTCCGCGCTCGCGTGTCGGCCAATGAGGCCCAGGCCATCGGCGACACCCGGTCGATCATCTCGGCCGAGCAGACCTACGCTTCGGCGAACGGCGGGCTCTTCGCACCGCTGACCAGCCTCTGCCGCAACGGCACGGGTTGCACCATCGGTATCCCGAACTATCCCGTGAACGCTCCCGAGTTCCTCGGTGCGGACATCGCCCGGCCGGTTCCCTACCTGAAGTCGGGTTACAACCGGAACTGGGCCGCCGCTCCGGGCGCCGTCAACCCGACGTCGTTCCAGGACCCGGCCAGCGTTCTCGACTACTGCTACACTTCGACGCCCGCGAGCCCGCTGACCGGAGTTCGCTCCTTCGCCGGAAGCGGCCCAGGCGCGATCTACATGGATCAGACGGGTACGGCGATCAACGCTTGCCCGGTCGTCGCTGGCGGTAACGTAACGTTCCTCGAATAGGCTAATATGCCCGAACAGGGGAGGCGCCCGGAAGGGCGCCTCTCCTGGACGCGGTGAAGACCCGGGGGTTGGGGGTCATCCAATGGCGTCGGAAGCAGGGAAGAAGTACGCGGATGGGTTCACGCTGATCGAGCTACTCATCGTAGTAGCCATCATCGGCATCATCGCCGCGATCGCCATCCCCAATCTCCTCCGTGCCCGGGTCTCGGCGAACGAAGCCCAGGCGATCGGAGACACGCGGGCGGTGATGTCGGCCGCCGCGACCTACGCTTCGACCAACTGCGGGTTCTTTGCTCCCAACCTGAGCTGCATGACGAACGACGGGGGCGGCTCCATCTGCATCCCGAATTACCCCGTGAACGGCCCTCAGTTTCTCGGAGCCGATCTCGCTCGACCCACTCCATATCTCAAGAGCGGCTACAACCGCGACTATGCGACCGCGGGGGCCGCGGCCGGCGTGGGCGCGGCCTGCGATCCCGCTTCGGTCGTCGAATACTGCTATATCTCGTTTCCGGCATCGTTGTTGACGGGCGTACGAAGCTTCAACGGGGGCGCCTCGGGGGCGATCTTCATGGATCCCGGCGGCGTGCCGCTTTCCTGCCCGCCGCCGATCGGGACGTCCACCATCAGCTGAGCTTCCCGGCGATGGATTCTGTGCTAAAATTTTCTATCGACTGACTTCACGCGGCGGGCTTCTCAGCCCGCGATAGAAAGCTCGATAAACTCAACGTGCCCGCGGTAGAGATTCGAGGACTGGCCAAGGACTACGCTTCCGGATCGCTTCTACGCAAGACCAGGCGCGCGCTTCATCCCTTCGACCTGGACGTGGAGGAGGGAGAAACGTTCGGGCTCATCGGCCCGAACGGCGCGGGAAAAACCACCACGCTGAAGCTCCTGATGGGTCTGGTGTTCCCCAGCCAGGGCGAAGCGCGCATCCTGGGAAGACCGCTCGGCGATCTGGAGATGAAGCGGCAGATCGGCTACCTCCCGGAGCAGCCCTATTTCTACGATTACCTCACCGGGCGCGAGCTCCTGAACTACTTCGGACAGCTCTTCGGCCTCTCGCGGGCCGAGCGAGATGCGCGAAGCCGCGAGCTCCTCGAGAAGGTCGGCATGACCGAGGCGGCGGATGTGCCGCTGCGCAAGTACTCGAAGGGAATGACCCAGCGCCTGGGAATCGCACAGGCGCTCGTGAACCGCCCGCGATTGATATTCCTGGACGAGCCGATGTCGGGTCTCGATCCCCTCGGGCGCCGGGAGATGTCGCATCTAATCCGCGAGCTTCGCGACTCGGGAGTGACGGTATTCTTCTGCTCGCACATCCTTCCCGACGTCGAGCAGCTCTGCGATCGGGTCGCCATCCTGAATCGAGGCAAGCTCGTCGAAGCCGGCCGGCTCACGGAGATCGTCGACGTCTCGCTGCGCGCGGTCGAAGTCGTGGTCGAAGGGCTGAGCCCCGAGCTCGAGGGACAGGTCGCGGGAACGTTCCGGGACCTCCGGCGGCAGGGCTCGAGGAGCCACCTCTCCTTTCCCGACGTCCCGAGCTTCGAGAAGGCGCTTCCCCTCCTCATCGGAGGCGGGGCGCACCTGGTTTCCGTCAACCCGGTCAAGGAAACGCTGGAAGATCATTTCTTCCGCGAGGTGAATGCCGGAGCGCGCGGATGAACGCCGTCGCCGATAGCCATCCGGTCGAGACCGTGACCCGCGTCCCGGGAACCCGCGGGCTGCGGAATATCGGATACGTGGCTCTGAACACCTACCGCGAGACGGTCCGCGACAAGGTGCTCTACAACCTGGTGCTGTTCGCGCTCCTGATGATCGGCTCGAGCTACGTCCTGGGCGCGATCTCCGTCTACCAGGAGATCAAGATCATCAAGGATCTCGGCCTCGCGGCCATCACCATCTTCGGGATGGTCATCGCGATCTTCATCGGCATCGGACTGGTGGCGAAGGAAATGGAGAGACGAACTCTCTACAGCGTCCTGCCGAAGCCGGTCTCGAGGTCTCAGTTCCTCCTGGGGAAGTATTTCGGCCTGTGCCTCACGCTCCTGGTGAACGTCGTGGTGATGACCCTGGGTCTCTACACACTCCTGTTCCTGATGAAACACCCGTTCGACCCCGCGCTCCTGAAGGCGATCTTCCTCATCTACCTCCAGCTGGCGCTCCTGGTCGCGGTGGCGATCCTGTTCAGCACCTTCACCTCGTCGATCCTCGCCGGCCTGTTCGCGGGGTTCGTCTACGTGGCGGGCTTCTTCTCGGCGGACCTCAAGAACCTGGAGAGCGTGGTGGACACCGCGTTCTTTCCGAAACTGACGCGGATCCTGTACTACGTTCTTCCCAACTTCAAGAACTTCGACGTCAAGGCGGCGGTGGTCGCGGGGGAACAGGTGCCCTGGAGTCAGCTCTCCTGGGCGACGGCTTACGCGGCGATTTACATCACGCTCCTGCTCGTGGCCTCCTGCTGGATCTTCGAGAAGAGGAACCTGAAGTAGGCGATATGAGGCCGGCGTTCGCGATCGGCGCCCTCCTCCTCGCGGTGTACGCCGTTCAGTCGGGAATCGACGAGCGCTTCGGCGTCTACCGCTCGACGGAGGAGATCCTCTACATCGATAACCCTCATGTCCTCAAGAAGGTCCTGCTGGGATACGAGAACCTGGCCGCCGATCTCTACTGGCTGCGGGTGATTCAGTACTTCGGTGGAAAGAGGCGCGACGTCACCAACAAGAACTACGCTCTTCTGGAGCCTCTGCTTTCGATTACGGTGACCCTCGACCCCGACTTCAAGATCGCCTACACCTACGGCGCGACGTTCCTCTCCGAGCCATTTCCCGACGGGGCTGGCGTCCCTGCCAAGGGGATCGCGCTCATCGACGAAGGCATAAGGCGGCATCCGGAGCACTGGCGCTTCTATCTGGACAAGGGGTTCATCTACTTCTGGTATCTCCAGGACTACAAGAAGGCCGCCGAGGTGTTTCTCGAGGGAAGTAAGATCGAGGGAGCTCCTTACTGGATGAGGACCACCGCAGGCCGGGCCCTCGCCCAGGGCGGAGATCGGCAGACCGCGCGCGGCCTGTGGCAGATTCTTCATGACACCGCCGAGACTCCTCAGCAGCGGGACAACGCCGCGATTCACCTGAGGCAGCTGGACGTTCTCGATCAGCTGGACGAGCTCCGCCGGGTCGCCGCCCGGTTCGAGGAGCAGACGGGGCATTATCCCCGGAGCTGGGACGATCTCATATCCGGGGGCTACCTTGCGGGTGCGCCCGTCGATCCGACGGGAGCCGCCTATGTCCTCGATCCCGCCCGCCACCGGATCTCTCCCTCCCCGCAGAGCAAGATCGGGCTTCTTCCAGCTCGATGAACCGGTGACGGAGCTCGCGCCGCCCGAAGCACCCTGGCTCCTTCCGGCGTTCGCCGTCCTCTTCGGCCTCCTGTGGGGAAGCTTCCTGAACGTCGTGATTTTCCGCGTCCCGCTGGGCCTTTCCCTCGTCTCGCCGCGATCGCGGTGTCCATCCTGCGCGAAGCCCGTCGCCGCGTACGACAACATCCCGCTCTTGAGCTACCTCTTTCTCGGGGGCCGATGCCGGTATTGCAGGACTCCGATCTCGGTCCGCTATCCCTTCATCGAGGCCGTCGTGGGAGCGGCATCCCTGATGTCGTTCCACCGTCACGGCATTTCCCTGGGCTATGCCGCCGAGCTTGCCTTCGTGGCCGCGATGGTTGCCTTGATCTTCATCGACCTCGATCATCAGATTCTTCCGAACAGCATCACCCTTCCCGGCATGGCGCTGGGGCTCGCTCTCGCGGGACCGCGTGCCGAGGTTTCGCTCGTGGACGCGCTTCTGGGAGCGCTCCTCGGCGGGGGGCTGCTGTTCCTCGTCGCCGAGGTCTATTTCCGACTGCGAAAAATCGAGGGCCTCGGCATGGGAGACGTGAAGATGATGGGGATGGTCGGAGCCTTCGTAGGATGGAAAGGCGTCCTCCTCACTCTGTTTCTCGGGTCGCTTTCGGGCACTCTCGTGGGGCTCGTGGTGATGGCGGCCTCGAAGGGCGACCTCAGGACCAAGCTTCCCTTCGGAACGTTCCTGGGGATGGGCGCCATCGCCACCGTGTATCTCGGAAATGGTCTGATAGGCTGGTATACGAGCTTGTACTAGAGCGGGGCCCGTCCCGCCTCCGCGAGGACAGCCCTGAGCCCGAGCGCAGGGCGAGCGAAGCGAGTCCCGGAGCGAGAAGCGCTGGGGGTGGGGCCCCAGCGCACTGATGGACGACCGAGCGAACAGCTGGGCCCGGAGGGCCCATCCTCCCCGCGCGAAGAGCGCGGGGAGTGAGCGAGCGAAGAGCGAGCGAACACTAAGAATGTTCTCCAGAGAAGGCCGAGCGCGCCTCTTCCTCGCTTTTCTCGTCCTCGTCCTGGTGCTGGTCAACAGCCAGAGCCTTCAAGTCGCTTCGGAATCAAAAGCGCTGCTGACGCAGAGCTTCGACGAGAATTTCGAAAGCCGCGCGCGCCTGGTCGCCGCGAATTTCTCCGGAGGGAACGAGGCCCCCTCCGAGCGGATACGGACCACGGGACTGCGCTCCGCTTGCCTCCTTGACTGGAACGCGAGGCTCCTCACGGGAGGCGCCTGCGAGCCACCGAAGGGAGAAGCCTTCGACCGCCTCGATTCCGCGGGGAAGCTTCGCCTCCTGGAAGACGGGTGGGCGACGACCGGCATCGCCTATCCGTACGACGTGGAGAAGGCGGAGGCGACGGGCTATCTGGCGCTTCACCGGAGCGGGGACGATGGAGTCTCCGACGCCGTCCTCCGGGTCGTTCGCGGCGCTCCCGAGATCGCGCATGCCAACCGCCGGTTCCGAACGACGCTCATCTACCAGATCTCGGCGCTGAGCTTCGTCCTGCTCGCCGTGGTGCTGTTCTTCCACAGCCTGGTCGCGCCTCACCGTCGCCTCGTGGCCGAGGCCCGCTCGGTCGCGACGGAGCTCTCTGCGGGGGAGTCGGGCACGAGCCACGACGAGGGCCAGTTCCTGCTCGAGACCTTCCAGGACGTCGTCGCGCGGCTGAAGGAGAAGGAACAGGAGCTCCAGACCCTCCACCTTCTCGAGAAGACGCGGGCGGACGAGACCGAGGCGCTCGCGAGCGACATCATCCGGAGCATGACGACCGGCCTCGTGAGCCTCGATCCCTCGGGGCAGGTAGCCGTCGTCAATCCCGCCGCGGAGAAGATCTTCGGCGTCGAGGCTTCGGTGTGGCGCGGACGGTCGTTCGACGAGGTATTCGCCGGCTCCCCCGAGCTCCGCGGGCGCGTGCGGGAGGCGCTCTCCGAGGGCACGTTTCACCTGCGCGGCCAGGCGCGGTATCGCATCGAGAATGGCCGTACGCTCCACCTGGGTGTGTCGGTGATCCCGCTGGTGTCTTCCGCGGGAACGCCGAAAGGCGCGCTCGCGCTACTCGCCGACCTCACCGAGATCGTCGAGCTTCGGGAGCGGTTGTTCTTGAAGGAGAACCTGGCGCGGCTCGGTGAGATGACGGCGGGGATCGCGCACGAGTTCCGCAACGGCCTCGCGACGATTCTGGGAAACGCGCGGCTTCTGACGGGCGCGCGGCCGACGCCGGAGGCTTCGGAGGCAATCGCGGACGCCGTCGTCGCCGAAAGCCAGTCGCTCGCCCGCGTGGTGACGGAGTTTCTCCAGTTCGCGAAGCCGGAGCCGCTCCACCTCGAGACCGTGGACCTCGTCGCCCTCCTCGCGGGCCTTCTCGACGAGCTGAGGTCGAAAGCGGCGGAAGCGCGCGTCGAGCTCGCGCTCACGGGCGAGCCGGTTCAGGTCGAGGCGGACGAGCCTTTGCTGCGGAAGGCATTTTCCAATCTCGTCGCCAACGCCATCGAAGCGCTCGCGGAGGCGCCCATCGAAGACCGGCGGGTGATGGTCGAGGTGAGAACGTCGAGCGGCTCGGCGACCGTGCGCGTCTGCGACAACGGACCGGGCGTCGACCCCGGATCGCGGGAGAAGATCTTCACCCCCTTCTTCACGATGAAGGAAAGGGGAACGGGCCTCGGGCTCTCGGTCGTTCAGAAGATCGTCGTCTCCCACAACGGCACCGTCGAGCTCGAGGACACCCGGGGAGGCGCGAGCTTTCTCGTCCGCCTTCCGCTGCCCGGCGCCGTTTCCGAAGCTCCCGAAGACTGGGTTTGACCCCGGAAGCTCGCTTCCCCGGCTGTTACCGCCGGTAACCCGAAAGGCCCGACCCGCCCCGCCATCGCCGGGCGAAATTTCCCGTAAGTATAAATACAGCAATAGGATATGGAGCCAATCGTCGGCTCCCAGGAAGTGGTCTCCCGATTGCAATAAGGGCCGCAGTCATGACGAACCCAGGTTCGAAACGCGGTTGCGGGAAGGAGGCTACGGTGGACAACGGCTCACTCACTCGATCCCGGGGATTCACGCTGATCGAGATCCTGGTGGTGATCACCATCATCGCGATCGTTTCGGCGGCGTCGATCCCCATGGGGATCAACTTCGTGCGCCACTACAAGGTGACGGGCGCGGTTCAGAACGTCGCCGCCCAGATGCAGATGTCCCGGGGGCAGGCCGTGAAGAGGAATACCAACCGGGGAATCCTCCTCAACTTCAACTACCCGCAGCCGGGCATGTACCAGTTCACCAGCCTCGACCCCAACCCGATGACCACGCGCTGGGATGCGCCCGCCTATCCGGTTTACGCCCCGCTCACTTACGTCGAGAACGCGCCGAACTACGGCGCGGTTCCGGTGCCTCCGGCCAACACCGTCGACCCCGATCCGGGCAACGGCGTCATGTCGCCGCACGGAATTCCCGTCACGCTTCCGATCGACGTGCAGTTCGATCCGGGTGTATTCAACGCGCTGCTGTTCCGCGCCGACGGCTCGGTGCGCGCGGTGAACGCCGCCAACAACCCCGGCGCCGCCGCCGTCAACATCGTGGGAGTCGACTTCCAGGTCGTGCTGCGCGACACCAGGACGAATATCGCCAAGGTCCTCACCATCAGCCGAAACGGCCGGGTGCTGACCGAGAACCAGTAGGAGAAGGAAACGATGACCGCTTCCAGAAACCAGAGCAACGACGAAGGCTTCTCGCTCATCGAGGTCATGGTCGCCATCATGATTCTCATGGTCGGGCTCCTGTCGCTCGCCCAGATGATGATCGTCGCCACCAACTCCAACAACCTCTCGGGACGAATGACGTCCTGCAGCGCTCTCGCGAAAGAGCAGCTCGAGCGCCTCAAGGCGTCGCCCTTCTACACCAACCCCGCGGCGCTCGTTCGAAACCCCATCCTCGCCGCCGGCGGCGACACCATGAACACGGTCGGAGGCTACTCGCAGGTCTACGACGAGGAGGGAATCGCCACCGCCGGCGCGGGAATGTTCGAGGTGCGGTGGCAGATCACCGACATCCCCACCGCGCTCCCGCTCGATATGGTGCGCATCAACGTCCGGTGTCTCGCCACGAACGCGGACCAGTTCAACATCATCGGTGAGGCCCGGTTCACCACATTCCGGACGGCCAACGTCGGCTGACGTCGGGACTGATTGAAGGAGGAATCCCCATGAGTAACGCGATTCTCGGAGGCCGCAGGACGGCCAGGTGGCCCAGGTGGACCCGGTGGAGAAGTAACGAGGGCTCCGCCTTCGTCATCTCCATCCTCGTCCTCTTCGTTCTCACCGTGCTCGGCCTGGCGCTGATGCTCACCACCTCGACGGAGAAGGACATCGCCGTCAACTATCGGTGGGGGGAGCAGGCCTTCTTCAACGCCGACGCCGCTCTGGAGTACGGGAAGAACGTGCTCGCGTCCTACGCTCTGCTGAACGCGGACTTCAACGCCATCCTCCCGCCCCCGCGGCCGAGCGGCAGCACCACGGTCGTGAACGGGGCGGCGTGGGGCGCCGCGCTTCCCGTCGATCCCGCCGCTTGCGACCCCGTGAATCCGGGATGCCGCGACAACCAGTACTACATCGACCAGTGCCCGCAAGGCGGCGGCCCCTGCACCCGGGTCTACATCGGACGGGTGCTCGCCCGCCAGGACGGGACCGACGCGATGTGGGACTTTCGCATGCCCGGGGGAACTCCCGGCGATCTCGACAACGACGGCGCTGCGGACATCGAGGGCACCTACACCATCTGGGTGCGGCGGCCGATGGTCGGGGACCGTGACTACGGGAACCTGATCACCGGCACCGAGAACGACCGGGTGATCCTGACGGCCGAGGGTACGGCGCCTGGCGCCGAGGGCGCGGGCGCGGGAAGGCCCACGTCCGTTCGGCGACTCGAGATGTCGCTGCGCCTCCCGACGGCCGGAGTCCCGGGCTCGGAGTACAACTCCAGCGAGAACCCCCACAGCGAGGGAGCCGCGAAGGGCAGCATCCATGAGCAGCCAGGCGTCGATGCAGTGAGGAAATTCTCCCGAGGCGTCCCACCAGCGCTCGGGAAACTTTGGAACAAAGGAAGGGCAACATGAGGTTCTGGAAAACGATTCTGAAGAGGAGCGCGCTCGCGCTGACGGCGGCCGCGGTAGCCCTCAGCTGGACTCAGACGGGACAGGCGCAGGCGCCGTGTCTCATCCTGCGCGGCCAGGATCCGCTGGACGTCCTCAATTCGGGCGTGCGGCACAACGTCTGGATCGTTCTGGACAGCTCCGGCTCCATGGCCGAGGACATGAACGGAGGCAGTACCACTCCGTCGAAAATGACGGTGGCCAAGCAAACGCTCACCGAGGTGGTCAACGAATTCGTCGACGCTTCGGGAAAGCCTCTCGTCAACTGGGGGTTCGTGCGTTTCGGATCCAACAGCGCTCCGAGCACGGCCACCGCCTGCAGCTACCAGTTCCTCAAACCATCCACCAGCGCGCCCGCCGCCGCGGCCAACGGCTGCATCGGGTTGAACCTGCAGGGGCTGATCAACCCGCCTCCCTGCTCCGCCCCGAGCAATGCCACCGCGGTCAAGAACGCGATCAATGCCGCACCCACGGCCGGCAACACACCGAACGGAGTTGCGTTCGATCAGATCAGCGAGCGCATCGCGAGCGGTGGGTTCGTCACCGGCCTCCTCCCGAACCAGAAGAACTTCGTCATTCTGGTGTCGGACGGTGACGACACCTGCGAGTGCAGCTTGAACAGCCGGACGACGGCCGGCACGATCCTGAACGGAGTCTGGACTCCCACCAAAATTCCGCCTTTTTCGGCCGGCAATACGATTCCGCGCATGCTCCGCGGAAGCTCCGCCAACTCGAACTACACCATCAACGTCGGCACGAACTCCGCCGACATCCAGGCGGCGAACGCCGGCACCAAGGCGCGTCTCCTCTACGAGAGGCTGAACCCGACGGCCGCCGACCGCGCCACCGGCGCCAAGGGCGGAGCGTTCGTCATCGGCGTGGGCCTCGCCGGCATCAGCCCTGCTCGATCCAACCATGCGGCCTGGGAAGGCTCTGGAGCGTTCTACGGGAACCCCAACGCGTTTCATGCTCTCATGGCGAGCAACAAAACCGCGTTGAAGCAGGCCCTCCGCGACGCCTTCGCGAAGATTGGCGTTCCCGCCTCGCAGGTGACCCTGGGAGCCCCCACCGTCGGATCGGTTTATGAGGTCGTTCCGCAGTATACGAACACCGACCTCGCGCCCGACGAGCTCCTCGGAGACATCGGCCCCTCGTCCCCGGATCCCGACGACGTGCGCGAAGCGCGGATGAACCGCTCGAACCACCAGAACAACGTCGTCTTCGCGACTTCGGTGGAGGTCCCGAACTTCCTGGGGCATTTTACGGCCCACAACGTGTACCAGGTGACGGACTCGAACGCGGCCAGGACCGCGCGGCAGGCGGACTTCACCAAGATCTGGGACGCCGGAGAAAGGCTCCAGCAGCGATCGCCCGACAGCCGCAACATCCTGTTCAACAGACAGGGCCAGACGACTCTTCTTCCGTTCACGACCTCGAACGTGACCCCCGCGGATCTCGGCGTAACCGCCGGGTACCTGAGCGGGATAGACGGCGTTGGCGCACTGACGGCGAACCACGCCCGGGACATGGTCGTGGGCGTGGTCCGGGGGTACCGGCTCTCGAAGCACCCCACCACGGGTACGCTCTACCGTCCCGACGGGACCATCAACTTCTCGACCCTGGGACCGAGCGGGCAGCCTACGTGGAAGCTCTATGACGCTATCGCCTCGCCGGCGGTAGTTGGAAGCCCCCCGCGGTCACCCGACTTCGATCCGCCCCAGAACCACGCGGACGAGTACGGGGTCGGTGGAACGCAGGCTGGAGACGGCTTCTACTGGGATCACTTCAACCGGAGGACCATGGTGTACCTCCCGACGAACGGAGGCATGCTGCACGGTTTCGACGGACAGACCGGGGACGAGGTGTTCGCCTACATTCCTGACGACGCCATGAGGATGGCGCCGGGCGAAATGGCGCTGAGCCGGGACCTCCTCTCGGAGTTCGTGGAACTGGTGGTCGCCCAGAACAACGGCATCGCGAACCACCAGTTCACGATGTCCGGGGCGCCGACGGTCAAGGACGCGTTCCTCCGCTCCGACTTCGGCGGCGACGACGAATGGCACACCGTGCTCACCTTCGGCCGCGGCCGCGGCGGACGGTTCGTCTCGGCTCTCGACATCACCGATCCGCTGGCCCCCCAGCTCCGATTCAACATCGGAAACCGCGAGGGGATCAACGACGCGCTTCTCGACGGCTTGGGGGAGACCTGGTCCACTCCGGTAATGGGGAACGTTCAGGTGGCGAACACCTCGGGCAACCCCGACCGGGCCGATCAATGGCTCGCGTTCTTCGGTGGAGGCTACGGCTGCGACAACTCCGCGAGAGAGGGGCACTATCTCTTCGCCGTGCGCCTGGAGAACGGCTCCGTCTACAAGCGGTCTCAGGTTACGAACGACCAGACGTCGGCCGTCTCCTACAACGCAGTGGTAGCCATGCCCACCCTGTACAACCCGCATCAGCAGGACGTCGCGGACAACAAAGACTACGTCACCCGCGTCTACATCGGCGACGTCCAGGGGGTGATCTGGAAGCTGGTGACGACCGACTTCAACGCCAACAACTGGACGTTCCGCAAGTTCGCGGAGCTCGGGAAGACCCAGCCCATCACTGCTCCCGTGGCGTTGATGGACGATCCCAACAACCAGCGGGTCTACGTCATGGCGGGTACCGGAGGCGACATTCGCGCTTCCAGCACGAACAACCCGTTCAAGTTCGCGACCTACATCGACGCGGATCTCGACGGGGCCAACACGTCGCAGTATCCGGTTGGGTCGACCCCCTTCTGGTCGCAGGTGTTGAACCCCGGGGAGCGGGTGTACATCGCTCCGGTGACGATGGGCACAGTCGACAATACCGCGATACCTCTGGTGTTCTTCGCGGCGTCGTCGCCGGGTTTCGACACGGCCACCTGCACGGGTTACTTCAACAGCAGCCTGTACGCTCTTGGCCTCCTGTCCGGCCAGGCGGAGGTCGACCTCGATGGAGGCGGTGCCGACACGAGCGTTGCGATCAGCAACTCGAAGGTCACCGGTCTCTACGCCCGTAACGGCCACCTCTACGTTTCGAAGAGCGGAGGCCTCGGGAGCGGCGCCGGAAGCCTCGACGTCTACGGAAGCGGCGACTTCTCGGACGACGTCGTCAGCGGTGGCAGCGGTCTGACGATCCAGGTACTGGTGGACGGGTTCCGGATCTCGCCGTTCTGATAGCGGACAACGAGTTACGGCTGCCCGGGATCCTCACGGGTCCCGGGCAGCCTTGTCGCTTTTGCCAGGTAAAACGAGTAGGCTAGGGGATACTCAGAAGGAAAAAAGGCTCCCTCGGAGACGGGTGGAGGTTCGGGAGGCTGTATGGAATCACCCCAGCAGGCGAAGGCCGGCACTCGACAAAACGCTCCTGGCGCGTCCAAAGGCAAGATGAAACGCTGCTCCCACTGCGGGGCGAAGAACAAGAGCTCCTTCGAATACTGCATTCGCTGCTCCGAGCCCCTGGTGGGAGATGCTCCGGCGCGAGAGGTCTCTGCCGGTGGGGCGGCGATCTCCAAACCTCTGATCGCCGGCGTCGCCGCCTTGATTCTCCTCGTCGCTATCGGGCTACTGTTCCGCGCGACGGGCGACAGCGGCGGAAGCGGCGCTCCTGCCGTTCAGGCATCCACGGGAGCCCCGGACCTGCCGCCCCGTGAGGCCCCGGTCACGACCGGGATCGACTCGAAAGAGGTGCTGGGAACGTTCAGCGCCGGCCTCGCCGCCTACAACCAGCAGGATTACACGACCGCCATCGATCTTTTCCGGGAAGTGGTCCAGGAAATTCCGGACAATCCGTCGGCGCATGAGTATCTGGGCCTTTCCTTCTATCACCTGCAGCAGTTTCCCGAAGCACTGACCGCTCTCGCGGACGCTCGGAAACTCCGGCCCGACTCCTTCGCGCTCCTCGACGAATACGTTTCCATCGCCAAGAAAGCGGGAGATCTGGAGGGCGCCGCCGCGGCCCTCAGGGAGTTCATCCAGATGAATCCCGACGAGCGCGCCGCTAGACTCGAGCTCTCTCGGATCGCCCGGGATACGGGAAGACCCGAGGAAGCCCTGGAGCAAGCGGCGTTTCTCGCGAGCTCGAACGAAGCGAACCCGGAGTTCAAGTACGAGTACGGCGTGAGCCTGAAGGCCGCGGGAAAGCTCGACGAGGCGATCGCCGCGCTCAAGAGCTCGATCGAGCTCGATCCGAGCTCCGCCGCCGCCCACCACGCTCTCGGGGTCACCGAGCTTCAGTCGGGGAAAGCGAAGGAAGCCCTCGGGCCCCTGGAGCAGGCCGTGGCACGGGCGCCCGACAACGGAGAGTTCCGTTTCAGCCTGGCTCAGGCCTACGAGAAGCTCGACCGCATTCCGGAGTCGCTCGCCGCCTACGAAGCCTATCTGCAGCGCGCCGGACAATCGGATCCACGCGCAAAGGTAGTACGCGAGCGTCTCGCAATCGCGAAGAAAGCCCTGGCGGAGCAGAACCCGACGGGGGGGCGCGCCAGGGGCGAGACTTGAAAGGAGTGATCACGATGAGAAGCTTTCGAACGCTGGTTCTGACGACCCTGGTCCTCGGGCTCGGCTCGGTTTTGGCCTCCGCGCAGACGCTCGCCGAGGTCGCCAAGAAAGAGAAGGAGCGCCGCGGCAAGAACAGCACCGAGGCCAAGCGAACCATCACCGATCGAGAGCTCGCCTCGAGCTTCGGAGGTCTTCCCCCGACATCCTCGACGGTGCAAACCCCCGCGTCCGGAGAGGGGACCGCGGCGTCGGGTGCGGCGGAAACACAGGGCGGCGAAACCCCCGCCCAGGACGAGACCAAGACCGAGGCCTACTGGCAGAGCCGCGTGAAGGGATCGAAGGAGAAGATCGCGAAGCTCGAGCAGCAGCTGCAATCCGACGACTGGGGCGGGGGACAAAGGGTCGGCGTCGACCCCAGGGGCGCCAACAACCTAAGCGGCCGCCAGCAGGCCGAGCAGCAGCTCGCGGCCGCCCGCTCCGAGCTCGAGGCGGTCCGGGCCGAAGCGCGCAAGGCGGGGGTTCCTCCCGGATGGGTGCGTTGAGGCGAGGGCTCTCGGAAGATACGTGAAGCCATGGTCGTAGCCGCCTTGGAAGCGAAACCGGAGACCGCCGCGGGTGCTTTCGACGTTCTCGTGGTCGAGGACCGGGATTCTCTTCGCACCATGTTGAGGCGCACCCTGGAAGGGAAGGGCTACTCCGTCGCCGACAGCCGGACGGCGGGGGATGCGCGCCGGATCCTCGCGTCGTCGCGGATCTCCGTGGTGCTGACCGATCTGAGGCTTCCGGGGAGCGCGAGCGGACTCGACGTGCTGCGGGCGGCGAGGGAATGCGATCCCAACATGCCGGTCATCGTGATGACGGCATACGGGACGGTGCAGGACGCCGTGTTCGCGATGAAGGACGGAGCCTTCGACTTCCTGTCGAAGCCGGTCGATACCGATCACCTGCTCCTTCTCATGGAGCGAGCGGTGGAGCAGCGACGGCTCCTGCTGGAGAACCTGGTGCTCAAGGAGGAATACGCCGCGCGCTACGGCTTTCCCCAGATCATCGGGGAGGACCCGGCGCTGCTCGAGGTGAGCCGCGCGCTCCAGCGGGCCGCGACCTCGGATGCGACCGTGCTCCTACTGGGGGAAAGCGGAACCGGAAAAGAGCTCTTCGCCCGCGCCCTCCACCAGCTGAGTCAGAGGCGCAAGGGCCCGTTTCTCGCGCTCAACTGCGCGGCGATTCCGGGAGAGCTCCTCGAGAACGAGCTCTTCGGACACGAGAAGGGCGCCTATACCGGCGCCACCAGCCGCAAGCTGGGAAAGCTGGAGCTCGCCTCCGGAGGGACGGTGCTCCTCGACGAGATGGGCGAGCTTCCCCTCGGGCTCCAGTCCAAGCTCCTGCGGGTGCTGCAGGAGCGCGCCTTCGAGAGGGTGGGCGGAACGGCGACGTTGAGCGTCGACGTCCGCATCGTCGCCGCGACCAATCGCGATCTGCGAAAGGCGGCGGAGAAGGGAGAGTTCCGCGAGGATCTCTACTTCCGCTTGTCGGTCTTTCCCATCTCGATTCCCGCGCTCAGGCAGCGGCGTGGGGACATTCCCCTCCTCGCGCGCCACTACGTGGATCGCTTCTGCCGGATGATGAACAAGGCATCGATCGCGATTCCCGAGGACTGCGTCGAGATTCTGCGGCGCTACGATTGGCCGGGTAACGTGAGAGAGCTCGCGAACTGTCTCGAGCGCGCGGTGATCCTCTGCGACGGCCCCCGCCTGCGCCCCGAGCACCTCGGGCTCGACGGAGACGCGCCCCGACTTCCAAAGGGGTTCGACCTCTCCGGAAGCCTCGCTGACGTGGGCCGGCGGGCGGCGGCGATCGCGGAAAAGGAAAAAATCGAAGACGTTCTCGAGGAGGTCCGGGGCGACCGGGCCCGCGCCGCCGAGGTCCTCGGCGTGAGCGGCAAGACGCTTCTCCACAAGATGCGGGAGTACGGCCTCGTTCCGACGGGAGGCCTCCGTGAAGAGATTCCAGCGAATCTGGCGAATGACCCAACCGAGGGGGAGGGCGGGGCCGAAGCTCGGCCTCCGGCCTCACGAACCGGGAGTAAGAACGATGTGTGACGCGAGGCAAGAACGAATCATCGTCGAGTCCGAGCGTGGATTCTCGCTGATCGAGGTTCTGATATCGATGGCGGTCACTCTCATTGTGATGGCCGCCGTCTTCGGGCTGCTCACCAGGGGGCAGAGGTCCTTCCAGCGCGAGCCGGAGGTGGCCGATCTCCAGCAGAGCGCCCGCACCGCGCTCGACCTGGTGACCAAGGACATCCTCCAGGCGGGCGCCGGGCTGCCGCCCGAGTTTCCGTCGTTCTCGCGGATCGTCAACGGCGCCGGCGACGGGGCTCCGACCGACATTCTCGAGGTCATCGGGACCTTCCAGTCGGCAGGGAACGTCTATCTCGAGCCCGAGCAGGTCAGAGACGTCGATGTGGTGGGGGTGGTCACGCTCATGGAGGCCACCACCAATCTCACCTTGGATGATCCCCTGACGGCCAACATCGACGAAGGAATGGTACTGATCTACAACAACGTGGCGAACGTCGATACTTCCGGGGCCGGTCGGCTGCCTCAATGGGCGTTGGCCCAGGTGACGGCGGTCGCCCCGAATCCGGCAGGAGCTGTAGTGACCCTGGACTATGCCCGATACGCCGTTACCTATTCCAATCTGACGACGCCCGGGTTGCCGGATGACACTTTCCTCTGGAACCCCCCGGCGCAGATGCCGATGATCTCGCGTGTTTCCGTCGTTCGGTACACCACGCAGCTCGACGTTCTCGGGACCTACAGCGGCCCCCCGCCCCAGATCCTGATGAGGCAGACGGACTTTTCCGGCAATCTGCAGGCGGTGAGCTACCTCGAGGACTTCCAGATTCGCTACGTCATCGGGGTCACCGCTCCGGTCGAGCAGGACAACCCGCCCGACCCGACCGTCGATCTCGCCGGCGTCGTGCTAACCGCCGAGAACACGCTCGCGAGCGTCCGCATCAGTATTACGGCGCGCTCGGTCACCGCCGGCCTCGAGGGCGCGAGCGAGGGGACCATGGTCGGGAATCGCCAGGACGATTTCATCAGGAAGACGTTCTCGACCAACGTCAACCCCCGGAACCTCAGCGCCGGGATCGATATGCGCACGCTCGCCGCGTTGCCCTAGAAAAATCGGAAGAGCCGCACCCCCGCCAAAAAGAAGCGGGGGTGCGGTAGTTTCCCCTCGCGGAGCCCCCTCGTCGTGGCCTTCTGGCGGACAAGGTCCTTGTCTGCAATCGCTTGCCCACACTGAGCGGGGTCGGACCGATGGCACCCGCCTTGCTTCGAGTTCGGAGAAGCTCTGTTTTCCAAACGTCGAGGTCGACTCAAATGTCGTGCGCGCAGATACCCGACCTGCCTCTGGATCTGTTCGGCAGGGACGTCGTGAACAAATGGATCGAGAACCGTGTTCCGCTGAGCGGCTCGATCGAGCTCGACCTGCGCTGCAACCTCCGGTGCCTTCACTGCTACAGGGACGGGGAATGGCCGAAGGGGATCCTCGACACCGAGGAAGTGAAGTCCGTTCTCGACCAGCTGGCCGAGGCGGGCACCCTCTGGCTCCTTCTCACCGGGGGCGAGATCTTCCTCCGACCGGACTTCTTCGAGATTTACGACCACGCGAGAAAACTGGGCCTCCTGGTGACGCTCTTCACCAACGGCACGATGATCACCGAGAAGATAGCGGACCGGCTGCAGCGGGAACCGCCGGATGGGGTGGAAATCTCGCTGTACGGGTTCACGCAGGAGACCTATGAGGCAGTCAGCGGAATCCCCGGCTCACGGGAGAAATGCTACCGGGGTGTGGAGCTCCTGTGGGAGCGCGGAGTGCCGCTCAAGCTCAAGACCGTCGTGATGCGGACGAATCAGCACGAGCTCTTCGACATGGCGCGGTTCGCGCGCGACAAGGGGTTGCGCTTCAAGTTCGACACGATGATCAATCCCAACCTCGACAGCTCTCTCGTGCCCTGCAACGTTCGATTGAGCCCCCAGGAAGCCGTGGATCTGGAGTTCTCGTTTCCGGGAAGACTCGAGGAGTACCATGAGCTCTTCGAGCCCCGTAAAGACTTCCATTCCAGCCGGGTATTCTCCTGCGGAGCGGGCAGCCGCACGTTCCACATCGATCCCTATGGAAACATGAAGATGTGTCTCCTGCTGCGGGAGCCGGAGTTCAGTCTTCGGCACATGAGCTTCCGCCGGATCTGGGATGAGATGTTCCCGCCCGTCTACCACCGCTTGAGAAGCACAGACCACACGTGCAATTCCTGCAATCTGGTTTCTCTCTGCGGCAAATGCGCCGCCTGGTCTCAACTCGAGAAAGGCGACATGACGGCGCGAATCGAGTGGTCCTGCGAAGTGGGACATCGGCGGGCGGAAAAGCTCGGACACTACAACGGACCGGTGGACCAGTACGCGCGCACTCTCGAGCGAGAGGAAGTCTTGCTGCCGGTTCTCGCCTCCTGAGCCCTCCGAATGGTGTGAGAGCATGACCAAAGAAACCAACGAAGAGCGCAAGCGTTACGTCAAGCCGGAGATTCGGCGCGTCCAGTTGAAGCCCGAGGAGAGCCTCGTCGCCGGGTGCAAGACTCCCGGAGGAGGCGGGGCGGGGCCTCCGACCTGTGCGCTCAGCGGCTGTTTCCCGATAGGAAGCTGAGACTGTCCGGCGCAGGCTCCCTCTCCGTGGAACCCAGCCTCGTTCTTCGGCCGGGCCAGGCCCGTAACTTCTCGGTGGCCGGACTGGGAATATGCTTCCAATCCGGGTTGGAAGAGGAGTTCGTTCTCCCTTCGACCTACCGGCAATTCGAAAGCCTCGGAGCTAACGAAGACCTCGTCATTCTCGTGGAAGCTCGCGAGGAGCTGGAGCCGCCGTCCGGAGGCGTTCTCTACGATTCCGGTATGCACTGGCGGGTCGTCGAGCGCGGACAGCGAATCGTCTTCGAGATTCTCCACCCGCCGACCTCACGAGTCTGGTGTCAGGCCCACGTCGATAGAGACTTTGGTCGAGCCCACCTGCTGTTCGGCGAACGCGCGTGGCGCTCACTGTGGGGTGCCATCAAGCAGATTCCCCATCCCCTCGATCAACTTCTATTCGCGCCCCGGCTCGCTTTGGAGAGCGGATTTCTGCTGCATGCGAGCGGGGCCGTTGTGGGGCGGAGGGCGCACGTGTTCGCGGGACATTCGGGAGACGGAAAGACGACGCTCGCGCGGCTGCTCGAAGCGGAAGGGGCTTCCCTGATGAGCGACGAGCGGATCGCAATCCGGGAAACGCCCGAAGGATTCATGGCTTACGGAACTCCATGGGCGGGGGAAGGAAACGTCGCCGCGGCCCTCGGCGCCCATCTGGACGCGCTCTATCTTCTCCAGAAGTCGCCCGCTCACGAGGTGCGTGAGGCGGGGTCGAACGGTTTGACCGAGGTCCTCTCACGGGCCATCGTTCCCGGTTACCTCCCCGGCACCATCGCTCGCATTCTGGAAGTCTTCGCCTCGCTTGCGACCAGGGTTCCCATCCGAGAACTGCACTTCGCCCGCAAGAAGGGTCTCACCTCTCTTCTGCGCGCGGCTCGAGGACCGGACCGCGCGCCGAGCTTGACAACCTCTTCGTCCAACTCCTAAACTCGGATTTCACTCGATTTAGCCCGTAGCCACAACCGTTTCCGAATCGAATGGAACCGAAGCATCTAATCTCAATCCGCGATCTGACCGCGGAAGACGTTTCCGAAGTCTTCCGCATCACCTCGGAAATGAAAGCGTCGCCGGACAAGTTCCGGGAGGTTCTCGCGGGGAAGACCCTCGCGCTCCTGTTCCAGAAGCCCTCGACCCGGACCCGGGTCTCGTTTCAGGTCGGGATGTACCAACTCGGCGGGCTCGCGCTCCAGTTGAGCTTTCGCGATCTCCAGCTCGACCGGGGCGAGACGCTCGCCGATACCGCCCGGGTGCTCTCGAGCTACGTGAACGGAATCGTGGCGCGCACCAACGCGCACGCCGATCTGGTGGAGCTCTCCAAGCACTCTTCGGTTCCGGTGATCAACGGACTGACCGATCTCCTTCACCCCTGCCAGGCGATCACGGACTACTTCACACTCATGGAGAAGAAGGGGAGTCTCCGCGGCAAGAAGATCGCCTACATCGGCGACGGCAACAACATGTGCCATTCCCTGATCTACGGCGCGGTGAAAGTGGGAATGGACATCGCCGTCGCCACCCCCGCGGGCTACGAGCCGAAGAACATCATCGTGAAGAGCGCGACCCGGGAAGCGACGAACGCCGGGGTGAGCGTCGTCCTCACGCAGGATCCCGCCGCGGCCGCCCAAGGCTCGGACGCGGTCTATACCGACACCTGGGTCTCCATGGGTCAGGAAGCGGAAGAGCAGGAACGGCTCCAGGCGTTCCAGGACTACCAGGTGAGCGCGTCACTCATGTCGAAGGCGAAGCCCGGGGCGCTCTTCATGCACTGCCTTCCCGCTCACCGAGGGCTCGAAGTCGCCGAAGAAGTGATCGACGGTCCGCAGAGCGCCGTCTGGCTGCAGGCGGAGAACCGGCTGCACGTTCAGAAGGCGCTTCTCTATCTGCTGCTAGGCCATTGACGCTTTCGGCGGCTTCGTCGCCAGGTGGAGGGCGACGATTCCCCCGCTGAGCCTCGAATAGCGCGGCTCGGAGAATCCCGCGTCTTTCAGAAGACCCACCAGAACCTCCGGAACCGGGAAGCCCCGTATGGATTCGGCGAGGTAGCGATAGGCCTCCTTTCTCGAAAGAAGTCCTCCGACCGCGGGGAGCAGCCAGCCGAGGTAGATCCGGTAGGGAAGCTTCAGCCAACCCCGGTTCGGCTGAGAGAACTCCAGGATCGCGATCCGCCCGCCGGGTTTGAGCACCCGCCGAATCTCGGTGAGCCCTGCGCCCATGTTCTCCAGATTTCGGATACCGAAGGCGATGGTCGCCCGGTCGAAGAGATCGTCGCCGAACGGAAGCTCGAGGGTATCGGCGCAGGCGAGCGCGATGGGCCGGCCCGAGGACGCCGACTTCTCGCGCGCTCGAGTGAGCATGTTCCATGTGAAGTCGCACGCGGTACATGAGGAATCGCGCGCGATCTCGAGCGCGAGATCGCCCGTGCCGCAGCAGAGGTCGAGGACCCGGTGATCGGGGCGGAGCTCGAGGCTCTCGACGACGCGGCGCCGCCACCCGCGGTCGATGCCCAGGCTCAAGACGCGATTCAGAAGGTCGTACCGGGGGGCGACGCCCTCGAACATTTCCTTGATCACCGAAGCGTCCGGCATCTTCGACTTTCCCTCGCCCCTAGCGGCGCCCGACGCCGAGGCTATCGAGGGCCCAGGCGATCTCCGTCATCGGGAACGACTCCACGATCTCGACTCGTCCCCATCCCACGGGAAGAATGAAGCGAAGGCCCAGCATTCCGATCTTCTTGTCTTTCGAGACCGCATCGAGGACTCTGCGTTTCGAAAAGCCGCGAAGCGAGGGAAGGGGACCCACGTTGCGGACGGCGGCCTCGAGCCTCTCGGCGAGAGACGAGCTCAGCTTCCCGCGCCGGCGAGCGAGGCGGATCGCCGCGACCATTCCCCAGCCGACGGCCTCTCCGTGCGTCAGCCTTCGATAATCTCCCGCCGCCTCGAGCCCGTGGCCTATGGTATGGCCGAAGTTCAGGATGCGCCGGAGCCCTTGCTCGCTCTCGTCCTCGCGCACCACCTCGAGCTTCCGCGCGACGCCATCGGCGATCGCGTCGACGAGGGGCCGCTCCCCGGGACGTAAGGTTCCCGACTCCATCCGCTTCAGGATCCGCGTCCTGCCGATGAAACCGTACTTGATGAGCTCGAAGAGGCCCGATCGGAGCTCGCGCTCGGGAAGCGTCGAAAGGAGCCCGGGATCGAGGAACACCGCGCGCGGCCGGTAAATGGCACCGATGAGGTTCTTCCCCCGGGGATGATTGACGCCGACCTTCGCCCCGATGGAACTGTCGATCTGGGCGAGAAGGGTCGTCGGAACCTGGGCGTAGGGAACGCCTCGCAAGTACGTCGCCGCGACGAAGCCCGCGGTGTCTCCTACGGTCCCTCCTCCGAACGCGACGAGCGCGTCCTCCCGAGTGAACCCCTGGCCGACCAGCCGGTCGTAGAGCCGCGACACCGTCCCGAGCGTCTTCCGCCGCTCGCCCTCGGGCATGGGAAGCGCAACCATGTCGACTCCCGCGCGGAGGAAGCTCGATTGGAGCTCGCTCCCGTGGAGCTTCCAGATCCTCTGCTGGCTCACGACGCCGATCCGCCGTCCGGGCCAGAGCTTTCTCACGTGAAAGCCGAGCTCGTGGAGGAGACCCTCCCCGAGGTAGACGGGGTAGGGATCCCCGCGGCGGTGCAGGCTGCGAACGCGCGCGGCGGAGCTCATGCGGGCGCAAGCTTAGCAAAAAGGCGCCCCCGGGCCGGGATCAACGGATCCAGCCCGGGAGGGCTCCGTCTTTCCTCGCTCTCTCCCGGAACCTCTCCTCGACTTGATTGCGCTCTTCCGTCAGGGCCCGGATCGAGTCCTCGAGAAGGCCGATCGTGGGGTCTTCCGTCAGCCAATCCCGGCTCCGGCGCTTGGATCGCTTCTCGTTGAGGCGCCACTCGAGGCGTCTCAAGTTCGCCTCGATCTTCGCCAGCTCCCGCTGGTGCTGTTGAGATTCCTTTCGCCAGTGGACTCTCTCCCGCGCCAGATCTCGCGGCGCCGCAAGGGGCGGCGCTGGCGGTACCGCCGGCAGGGGTCGACGCGATGGAGTCGGGAGCTCGCTCTCGACGATATCGCTCGAGATCCTCCTCTCCGAAGGAGCGCACCGGCTTTCCGGCGTGGGCGCTTCTCCGCGCTCTCTCGCGTCGAGCGAGCGAGGGCAGATCGAGGGCATAGACCGCGGCCGCCACCAGCGGTCAGGCACAGCAGAACGATGAACAGTTTCACGGGTAACCTCCTCGGGAGCCTTCGGCTCTCGATCGCGAAGGACGAGAAAGCGACCCCGAGACCTCCCTGGGCCTGTGTTACGCTCTCGCCGGATTCCCAAGAGCGAGTTCAGGCGAGCCGAGCGGAGCCCTCAGCCCAGAGCGGTGGGGGTGGGGGCCCCACCGCATAGAATGAAGAGCGAGGCGAGCATTAAGTAAATGACCGGCTCCAACGGCCGCGGTGAAGACGTCGACATCGTCATGGCGGCGCGCCGGGCGCGCATGGTGGAAGAGCAGCTCGTCCGCAGAGGAATCCAGAACGCCCGGGTCCTCGAGGCGATGTCCCGTATCGAGCGCCACCGGTTCGTCCCCGAGCCACACCTGGTGAATGCCTACGGCGACTTTCCCGTCCCCATCGGAGTCGAACAAACTCTCTCCCAGCCGTACATCGTCGCCCTCATGACCGAAGCGCTCGGTCTCGACGGGCACGAGAAGGTTCTCGAGATCGGCACGGGCTGCGGCTATCAAACGGCGGTCCTGGCGGAGCTCGCGCGAGTCGTCTACACCGTGGAGATCCTGGACGAGCTCTCCAGCCGGGCGCGCGAAACGCTTCTCGACCTCGGGTACGAGAACATCCACTTTCGCGTCGGAGACGGAAGGCAGGGCTGGCCCGGGGAGGCTCCTTTCGACGGAATCCTCGCGGCCGCCGCCCCGCTCACGGTGCCGCCTCCGCTAAGAGAGCAGCTCTCCCCGACGGGCCGATTGGTGTTACCGGTGGGACCGGCGGAGGAGCAGGAGCTCGAGCTCCACGCTCGCGACGCGAGCGAGCCCGAAGGCTTCCGCGTCCGGAGTCTCGGCGCGGTCCGGTTCGTGCCGTTGGTCTGACGAAACGCTATTTCGGGGGCTTCTGCCGGTCCCGTCCCACGAGCCAGGCCACCCCAATCGAGAACAGGTACAGCGCCACCATCGGTGTCGCCATGAGAGTCTGGGTGACGACGTCCGGAGGAGTCAGCACGGCGGCGACGATGAAGATGATGAGCACCGCGTACTTGAAGTTCTTCCAGAGGAAGGAGGCGCTCACCAGACCCATGCGAGCGAGGAGGAAGATCACCGTCGGAATCTGGAAGACGGCGCCGGCGGCCAGGAGCACCTTGCTGTAGAAAGAGAACACTTCGGAGACCGTGAGGCGGATCTCGACGTCCTGGCTTCCGAACGTGGAGAAGAACTCGACCGCGATGGGAAACATCACGTAGTGGGCGAAGACCGCGCCGGCGATGAAGAAGAACGAGCCGAATGCGATGAAGGGAACGGCGAACTTCTTCTCGTTGTCGTACAGGCCGGGGGCGATGAACAGCCACACCTGGGAGAGCCAGATCGGCGACGACAGGAAAATCGCGACGAAGAACGACATCTTCAGATGGAGCACGAAGATCTCGGGGACCGCGGTCGCGATGAGCTCGCCGCCTTCGGGCAGCGCCGACTGCAGCGGGCCCATGAGGAAATCGAAGATCTGGGTCGAGAAGGTGAAACACAGAACGAAGGTCACGAACAGGCCGAGAACCGCGCGAATGATGCGACGCCGGAGCTCGTCGAGGTGCTCCAGAAAAGTCATCTTTTCCGGAGACAGCTCCTCGCGGGGCGGTGGCAAGGCCTGGGTGTCTGCCATGCGAACGAAGCGGGGAGGAGCCTAGACTTTCTGCACGTTTTGTACGGGCTGTCCGGGCGCGGTCGTCTCTCCCGACTCCGCGGAGGTCGGCTCGGGCTCGTCGAGGGCGGCCTCCGCCTCTTTTTCCGCCCTCTCGACGAGGGCTTTCGCCTCGCGGCCGATGCTCTCGATCGGCTCCATGATCTCCCGGCGGGTCTCCTCGACTCGAATTTCCTCCTCGAGGGTGCTACGGAGCTCGTTGCTCGCCCTCTTGAACTCGGCGATGCTCTTCCCCAGCGATTTCCCCAGCTGGGGCAGCTTCCTGGGCCCGAAGACGATGAGGGCGATGACGAAGATGATGATGAGCTCTTGCATTCCGATCGGGCCGAACATGGCGAAGACGCCTCCTGGCGAGCTTCATTATAGGTTGAAGCTTCCGGCAAACCAACCAGGCCCCGCCAGGTTTTACACGCCCCGGTGCCTCTGCTAGGATGGGAAAAATGCCCTGTCCCGTACCCAAACCGTTCGACTCCATCGATCGAGGCGTTCCTTCATGAAGAAATCAGCCCTCGCCGTCGCTTCCTCCCTGGTCATAGCCGGCGCCGTAGTAGGCGGCCTCTTTGGAAGCCGAGCCCAGGCCAAGGCCGATCGGTACACCGAGTTCCTGAGGCGTTACACGCACGTGCTCAAAGTGGTGGAAGACGAGTACGTCACCGAGGTCGACCCCAAGGAGCTGGTTCACGCCTCCATCCGGGGAATGCTCCGGACGCTGGACCCCCACTCGAACTTCCTTCCGAAGCAGGAGTACACCCAGCTCCAGGAGCGCCAGCAGGGGAGCTACCACGGGCTCGGGATCTCGGTACAGATGAGGGACGGAAGCCTCACCGTGATCTCGCCCTTCGAGGGGACGCCCGCATATCGCCTGGGCATCCGGTCGGGGGACGTGATCTCGAAGATCGAAGGCGAGGAGACCCGCGGCATGGAGCTGGACGATGCGGTGAAGCGCCTTCGCGGCCCGAAGGGAAGCGAGGTCACCATCTCCGTGACCCGCGCCGGCTACGACGAGCCTCTCGATTTCACCATCGTTCGCGACAAGATCGATCTCCGGAGCGTCCTCTACGCGTTCCTCCTGAAAGACGACGTCGGCTACCTGCGGATCTCCGACTTCACCGAGACCACCGAGGACGAGCTTCACGAGAACCTCGTCGAGCTCCAGATGCAGGGCGCGAAGAAGCTGGTGCTGGACCTCCGGGACAACCCGGGCGGGCTCCTCGACCAGGCGGTCGCCGTCTCCAACAAGTTCCTGAAGAAAGGCGCGCTCATCGTCTATACCCGCGGCCGGACGGACGGCTCCGACTACGACTACGTGGCGAACCGCGCGAGCTCCCACCTCGACATGCCGCTCGTGGTCCTCGTCAATCGCGGAAGCGCCTCGGCCTCCGAGATCGTCTCCGGGGCGATTCAGGACCACGACCGAGGGCTCATCGTCGGCGAGACCACCTTCGGCAAGGGACTGGTGCAGTCGATCTATCGGATCAGTGAGGGAAACGGGCTCGCGCTCACGACCGCCCAGTACTTCACTCCGAGCGGCCGCAGCATCCAGCGCGACTACTCGGGCTCGATAGACGACTACTACTACAGCGCGCGCGCCGAAGAGCCTCCGCCGCCGCACGGGGAGGAGAAGCTCACCGACGCCGGCCGGAAGGTCTATAGCGGCGGCGGTATCGCGCCCGACATTCATGTGAGCTACCCGCGGCAGCCGCAGCCCATCCTCGCTCTCAACAGCCGCAACGCCTTTTTCAAGTACGCGACGAGGTTCGCCGCGAAAGACGACAACCGGTCGGTCGAGGGCGCCGGCGTCCAGCCCAAGGAGATCCGCACCGCGAGGCCGAAGAACGTTCGCCTGGTGGACGAGCGCTTTCGAGTGAACGACGAAGTGCTCGAGGATTTCTTCGGTTTCCTCGACGCGGAGCAGATCCCGTATTCCCGGGAAGAGCTCGTCGCGGCACGCGAAGCGCTCTCGCTTCGCATCGAAGTCGAGATCTACAACGCGCTCTGGGGCGCGGAGGCCGCTCAGAAAATCGCGGTGACCTACGATCCTCAGATTCGGGCTGCGCTCGATGCGCTTCCCGATGCCTCCCAGCTCCTGACCGACCCGGCCGCTTACGCCAAGCGGGTCGCCGCCGAAGGCCAGTCCGCGGAAGCCTCGAAGCAGCCCCAGCCGTGAGGTGCGGCAACTAGATCCAGCGTCGGCTTTCTGTTAACATACAACCCGTTGCGATTCCGACAAATTTTGTAACACCTTCAGGGAGGTTCAAGCAATGGGACGCGTGCATTCGGCCGTCCTGGGAACGGTTGTGTCCGCCATCATCCTTCTTATTTCCTCTCCAGTGCCTGCCGTCCAGAGCTCGTTCCAAGACGAGCTCGCGAACTTGAAGAGCCCGAACGTCGACACCCGGGTGAAGGCTTCGAAGGCTCTCGGCCAGTCCAAGAGGCCCGAGGCGATTCCGGCGCTCACCGAGGCGATGCGCGATCCGGAGCTGAAAGTCCGAAAGCAGACGGTTCTCAGTCTCCGCGGCTTCAACTCCACCGATGCCATCGAGGGTCTCCTCATCGGGCTCAGGGACGACGAGAAGGGCATCCGGAACGAGGCGATGATCGCCCTGCTCGAGATCTACGTGGGCGCGGGAAATGCCGACCTCGGCGGAGCGCTCTCGTTCCTCCTCGGCCCCCGATACAAGACTCCCAAGCTCAACGGGCTCATTCCCGTCTCCTCCGAAGCGGTGACCGCTCTCGAAGCGCGCTTACAGGACGAGGAGCCGGTGCTACGGCGCCGCGCGGCTTACACCCTCGGGGTGCTGGACGCCCAGGACGGGGTCGACTCCCTCTCGGCCGCTCTCAGCGACCCGCAAAAGGACGTCCGCATGGAGGTAGTTTCCGCGCTCGCCGCGATCGGGAACGACGCTGCCGGTGAGGCCCTCAGAGGCACACTCTCGATCGCCGCCTCGGACGCGTCGTTCGCGGGACACGTCGTCGACGCTCTGGGGCAGATGAAGCACCTCCCCGCGGGGCCGGAGCTCGTCTCGATCTACGACGGGAACCTGAACAACCTCGGGGATCGCGCCCTGCGATCGCTCGCGCTGATGGGCGCTCCGGAAGCGCGCGGTGTCTTCTACTACCAGATGACGAGCCAACGGGCCGAGCAGAGGCGATGGGCGGCCGAGGGGCTGGGAAGGCTTTCCGACAAGAGCCTGATTCCGGGAATGATGAAAGACTTCTTGAGAGAGCCGGATCCTTCGGTGCAGCTCGCCTATTGCTTCGCGCTCGCGCGGCTCGGCCAAACCGAGTTCGTGGATCGCATCGCTCTCTCCCTGGGCAACAAGAAGCTCCAGGACCAGGCCCACGACTATGCCGTCGAGCTCGGAAGCCCGCTCCTCGAAGAGCTCGTGACCTATCTTTCGGATCCGGTTCCGGAAGTCCGGAAGGAGATGGCGCAGGTCCTGATGGAGATCGGAGATCCCGCGGCGATCCCATACTTGAAACCGCTACTCTCGGATCCCAACGTCGAGGTGGCGGATCGCGCGAACCGCGCGATCGCGAGACTCCAGCAAGGAGACCTGTCGGCAAGCTCGATCCCGTTCTAAATCTGCGCGTGTTCCGGCCCTGGGCCTGTCCGGCTTGAGAAAGGAGTGTCTTTTCGATGCGCGTACGCCTAACCAGTGTGCTCCTGGGGCTCGCCCTCGCGGCTCTGGGCTGCGACCGCATCCAGGCTCTCAAGGACCAGTTCACGGGGTCCCCGAGACCGCAGGGGGGAGCGGATCCCGAGCTCGATGCGGTCAAGAACCTGTACCAGGGCGGGCGGTACGACGAGGCCCTTTCGACGGTCGCCGGGGTAATTCAGTCGAATCCCGGCTCGGCGGAGGCCTTCTACTACAAGGGCCTTTGCCACCTCGCGCGAGCGGGCGAAGCCGACCCCAAGGCGCCTCTCTCCGAGGACGAAGCGGCGGCCCTCGAAGCGTTCGAACGGGCGCTTTCGATCAACCCCCGGCACGCCCCCTCCGCCATAGGCATCGGCGATCTCTACAGCCGTAGAGTTCCGGCGAGACGCCGCCCTCGAAACGCGGGTGACGACCCCCAGGACCCCTACGTTCTCGCCGCGGCTGCGTACGAAAAGGCGGTAGGAATCGATCCCAAGCTTCCCGAGGCCCAGCTTCACCATGCGCGATTTCTCGAGCGCACCGGGCAGCTCGATCTGGCGGAGAACGCCTACCAGGCATCGGTCGAGGCGGCGGCCGTGGTCCCCGAGATCGCGCCCGACTATTACCTCGCGTACGGACGCTTTCTGTCCGGTCCGCGCGACCGGCTGGACGCGGCGCTCGAGCAGTTCCAGCTGGCTCAGGTGTTCCGGGCGGACGACGCGGGAATCCAGCAGGAGATCGCGATCGTCTACGCCCGCGTGGGGGTTCGGCACTTCGACAAGCAGGAGTATCTCCTGGCGGAGGAGGCGTTGAAGAAGGCCGAGTCCCTCTTCACCGACCGGTCGAGCCCGGACGCGCAGAAGACGGCTTCGACCCTCGAGCAGCTTCGCTCCATCAGACGCCGCTGAGCTGTAGTATCATCCCTTCAGGCCCACTGGGGCCCCGGCGGCCCGACGGAGGGGCGCCGGAGGGGGAGGGACGGGTGCAGAGAGTTCTTATCGCTCTGGTCCTCACGTCGACATTGACCGCAGTCGCGAGGGCCGATAACCCGGGCCACACCACCTCCTGGCGCGACCTCGTTTCCGAAGGCGAATCGCTCGTTTTCGGACGTTTCGTAGGGAAGTTCGAGAGTGCGGAGTTCAGCTCGCGTCGGGTGCGCGTGCGCAACAACGAGAGCGGCCATGAGATCCTCCTGAGCGTCGACGACGGCGTCGGCTACATCGCCGAGACCATCCCCCCGGGAACGTACAGCGTCGTCGGCATCGAGGCGGTCTACGTTCCTCGGAGCCGCCCGTTCAAGCCCGACAAATATCGCCCCATCCGGCAGAAGTTCGGGGTGCGGCCCAAGACCGGGGACGTGAACGAGGCGGTTCTCATCGTTCCTCCGGACCGGCCGGTTTACATCGGAACCATCGAGGCGGCGATCGCAGTCGACGGCGTCGTGTATCGGGGCCATCAGCTCCGGGTGTACGACGACTACGACGAGGCCCTCGAGCGGCTCTCGAGTTTCTACCCGCGGCTCGCCCAGAGCCTCGATCGGGACGGGATCGCGCCCGCGCGCCACTTCATCCTCAAGCCCACGCGGCGCGAGGACCCGCTCGAGAGCGTCGTCGGAGTTGAGGATCCGATCCGACAGGCTCGGGAGTACATCGCCGCGCGCAAGTTCAAGCAGGCGGTCGCCTGGCTCGAAACGTTCATGCCGACGAACGACACCGAGCGGCACGAAGTCCAGCTCCTCGTCGGGGAAGCGCTTCTGGGCGACCGGCGGTATCCCGAGGCCATCGAGGAGCTCGGAGACGTGCTGCTCGCGAATCCGAAGGAGCTCCGGGCGCTGCGGCTCCTGGCCCGGGCCCACGCTTACAATCGAAACCTTCCCGATGCCCAGAACCTCTACGAGGCCCTCGCCGAAGCGGTGCCCGAGGACGCGGAGGCCCACCTTCAACTCGGCTATCTTTACGCGCTGAAAGACCAGCGGGAGAAGGCGCTCGTGGAGTTCGGCGCGGCCTTCCAGACCGACTTCGACTACCTCCTCCATGACGTCGGGCCGTTCGCCATCGCGATGCGCGCCGTCTTCGAAGACGAGGAAGGAACCTATGAACCGCCGCGGGTCGTGAAGTTCGACGTCCCGCCGCCGAAGGAAATGGACTCGCGCCGCTCTGGCCGGTCGAGCTCAATCGCGGTTCTCGTCGATCACCGGGGGAAAGTGGTGGCGGCCCAGCTCGGGGGCGACAGCTCGGGCTCGACGCCGCTGCTGATGGTTTCGCTCGTGAGGGCGACCTTCGCTCCCGCGAGCCTGAACGGAATTCCCATCCCCGCGCTCCTCACCATGGGAGAAGGGGAGGAGGCCGGCCAGTAGCAGAGATTCCCTGTTCGGTTCCGTCGGGAATTTCCCGCGGGAAGTTTCCCACGACCTGTATCGGCTTGACACACCTCGTTCCGCTTCGGTAGCATTGAAAAAAGCGATTTTGGTCCTCGACTCGGTGCCATAAACGCCCGGTTTCATACGGTTTTTCATTAAGTTCCGACCCTGGGACCCGTCGTCGTTCCGAACCGATCCATTAGTCTTGGCGATCTTCAGCACAGAGAAGGGGAAAAACCGTGGACTCGGAACTGAAAGAGGGGGTCGACGCACCCGGGAGCGGGGTGTCTCGCTGGTCCGAAGGACCCGAGATTTCCGCCTCGGGCGCCGCCGCGGTCCTGGACGCTTCCATTTCACCTCCGCTCCCGGCTGCGATTGCGGCTCCGGCGGCGAGGGGCGTCCGGCGAAAGGGACGCATCATCGCGGTTGGAGGAGGAAAAGGGGGAGTCGGAAAGAGCCTGGTCACGAGCAGCCTCGGGATCAGCCTTGCGCGGCACGGGCGCAAAGTGGTGGTGGTCGACGCCGACCTCGGCGGCGCGAATCTCCATACCTGCCTCGGCCTGACCAGTCCCGAGCGGACGCTCTCCGATTTCATCAACCGCCGAGTCGCGCGGATCGAGGACGTGATCGCCGAGACCGGGGTTCCCAACCTCGGGCTCATCAGCGGAGCGCACGATCACCTGACGGCCTCGAACATGAAGTACTTCCAGAAAACCCGTCTTCTTTCGCGGATCAGCCAGGTCGACGCCGACATCATCCTGCTCGACATCGGCGCGGGAATCTCGTTCAACATCGTCGATTTCTTCCTCCTGGCGGAGCAGGGAATCCTGGTGGTGATCCCCGAGCCGAGCTCCATCGAGAACGCCTACCGTTTCCTCAAGATGAGCTTCTACCGGCACCTGTGGCGCTCGCTCAAGGCGAGCCCGGCCCGGAAGGTCGTCGAGGAGGCGATGGATCAGAAAAACCAGGTAGGCATCCGCACTCCCTTCGATCTGCTGGAAGCGGTCGAGAGGATCGACGGCGCCTCCGGCCGTTTCCTCAAGGAGAAAGCGCTCGAGTTCCGGCCCCGGCTCCTGGTGAACCAGGTCCGCTATCCCGAGGATGAGCGACTGGGCCACTCCATGTCCGCGGTCTGCCGGAAGCACCTCGGCATCGACATCGAGTCCATCGGCGCAGTCGGCTTCGACGAGAGCGTGTGGAGGGCGAACCGCAAGAAGCGGCCGTTCATGCTCGACTACCCCGACTCCGCCGCGGGACGTTCCCTGGAGCAGGTGGCGCGCGCGATCCTCTACCCGAAGGCGGCTCCGGCGGCGAAGGAGGCGAGGGCGAGTTGATGTTCCGCCGCCTCTCCGAGCAGGACTTCTACCAGGTGCTCGAGGTCGGTTACGACGCGAGCCCGGAGGAAATCCAATCGGCGTACGAGGACGCGCGAGAGATTTACAGCCACGAGGCGCTGGTCTCGGTCTCGATCCTGAGCGAGCCCGAGCGGCGCCGGACCTACGAACGCATCGCCGAGGCCTACCAGACGCTCATCGCCGAGGAGAGCCGGAGGCTCTACGACGAGAGCCTCGGGATTCCCCGGAAGAGCCCCTCCCGCTCCCGGGTGGTGGGCGAAAGGCACGAGATCCCGCTCGTCCTCTCGAGCCCGTTGAATCCCCTCGACACCGAGTCCTTGATGGAGGCCTTGGACGAGACGGAAGAAACGCGGCCGTCGAGCGCTCCTCCTCCTGCTCCTCCACCGGAGAAGCCCGTCACCGAGCCGCGGCGAAGCCCCTTGCAGCTGGGGCTGACCGAAGAAGCCACCGGAGAGTTCCTGCGGCTGGCGCGAGAAGCGCTGGGCCTCGACCTCACCACCATCTCGGAGGAGACCAAGATCGGCTGTTCCATGCTGGAGTACATCGAGACCGAGAGGGTGGACCGGCTCCCGGCTCCGGTCTACCTGAAGAACTTCACGCTCCAGATCGCGAGGTGCCTGGGCCTCGACGAGGAGAAAGTGGCCCGGACGTACCTTTCCCGTATCCGCCGCCTCCAAACCCACGCCTGAGATTGATATAGTTACGGGCTCCGTGCCCGATATCTCCGTTGTCATCCCCTGCTACAACGAAGCGAGCACCATCGAGACCCTCCTCGAGGCGGTGCGCGCGAGCGAGATCCCCCACAAGGAGATTCTCGTGGTCGACGACGGGTCTACCGACGGCACTCGCGAAAAGCTGCGCTTGCTCGAGGGCCAGCCCGACCTCCGGGTGATCTTCCACGAGCGAAATCAAGGGAAGGGAGCGGCGCTGCGTACCGGGTTCCAGGCGGCTACGGGCGACGTCGTCATCGTCCAGGACGCGGACCTGGAGTACGACCCCAAGGAGTACCCCAAGCTCCTCGCGCCGATTCGCGCGGGGAAGGCGGACGTGGTCTACGGCTCACGGTTCGCGGGCGGCGAGTCGCACCGGGTCCTCTACTTCTGGCACTACGCCGCCAACAAGCTCCTCACGCTCTTTTCCAACATGTTCACCAACCTGAACCTCACGGACATGGAGACCTGCTACAAGGCCTTCCGGCGGGAGGTCATCCAGAAGATCGATCTCCGCGAGGAGCGCTTCGGATTCGAGCCCGAGATCACGGCGAAAGTAGCCCGCATGGGCTGCCGAATCTACGAGGTGGGCATCTCGTATTCCGGCAGGACCTACGCCGAGGGTAAGAAGATCGGCTGGCGGGACGGGCTACGGGCCATCTGGTGCATCGTTCGATACAACCTGCTGGGTTGAGAGC
>CAVQUX010000013.1:0-6994 GCA_963716925.1 uncultured Acidobacteriota bacterium
CGTGGGGGAGATCCACCGAACTGGCGACAGGTTACCGGGAGCTCCTCGAGATCTGCGGCCGACCAGCCCGGGCGTCCCCGAGCTCCAGAGCTCGCCAAAGACCGCCGGTCCTTGATGGGCGTCGGGCGAGCGACATGAGTTTCGCGATCCCTAAACGATGAGAATCTGTCGGTTACCTTTACGATCCCAAGGATTTCCGGCCGCTGGAAACTTTAAGTGAAGTCCCAGGAGGAAATAGCTGGTTTC
Organism: uncultured Acidobacteriota bacterium; assembly: GCA_963716925.1. GTDB lineage: Bacteria > Acidobacteriota > Vicinamibacteria > Marinacidobacterales > SMYC01 > DAISKN01. Next base: position 247 of record CAVQUX010000013.1, read on the forward strand.
AATCGGATGTGCGGAGGCTCAATGGCGTCAGAATACCTGACGACTTGATCTGCTTCACGTCAGAGCGGCAGGAGCTCAGGCCGTTCGGAATCAACAGCATAGGCGCCTGGAATACGTCATGCATGCCACGGTGGAAACATGGAGCGGAACTCTGACCATTGCCCGCGTCTGAACGTCGAACACGTCCCGGAGCAGGCAGGAAAGAGTTGGAGGAGGTCGAGGCTGTGGGTGAGTCGGCCTCTTCCATCCGGGTGCCTCCACGCAATGCGGCCTGTCACCCAACCCCATGGTGCCAACTAGGGAGATCTCAGATGAAGACACGGACACTGGCCGTCATCCTCCTAATCGCCGCAAGTTCACATCTTGTCAGCGTTTCGAATGCGCACGCAACGGAACTCACATACGACTTCAGAACCGGAACATTCGGATTTTCCCTTCCTTTCGTGGAGGGCTACATCACGTTTCCGATGTCCAGCGTGGGAGATCAGAGTTTTGACATCCAATCCGCGGTGACCTTCAGCTTTACTCTGCATAACGCCCCCTTTGAGCAGACCTGGACACCCTCACTGTTTCACAACGGCGTCCTCGAGTTTGACGGGGACATCGGTGACGACGTGCTTCGAGGGGCTGACCTCGGCACTCCAGGGTTTCAGCGCTGGGTAATGAGCACGCAAGGCGTGGATCCATCTCCAGTCATTTTCTTGGTAACTGGCGGCGTCGGCGTCTCGGAATGGAGAGTATCGACAATTGTCTCGATTTTGAGTTTGGAGGTAGAGCGTTCGGGGCATGGACCCTTAGTCGGCGACTTGATGCTCCCGAACCCTCCTCCGCGGTCCTTGTCGCCGCGGCGCTCGTGGGCATAGTTGGTCGGCGGCGCAGGCGACACTAGCGTTCTGTGGGCCGTGTGTAGACCCGGAAGAACACTCCCGGCGAAGTCAAAGCGCTCCACCGTCCGGACGCTTCCGAATCATGGCTCCTACGACCGAAAGGTCGTCTACGGAATGAGGAATGGAGCACCCATGGAAATCGGTCGCCGGGCCTTCACCAGCGCGAGCGAAGGCGGCTGAAAGAGCGGTCCCAGGCGGTCAGGACTTCACGATCTCGAGAGCTTCCTTTCTGAGCTCCGGGGTGAAGTCGATGAGATAGTCTCGGGCAAACACCCTGTCGCTCGAAGGGCGCCGGCTTCGTGGGGAAGGGCCGCGTGGGCGCGCGGTCCTTTCCTCGGGAACGTCGCGCACGGGAACGGGGCGTTCTTCGATGGGCCAGATCGGAGCTCCCGTCAACCGGTCGATTACGTAGGCGAAGCACTGCTTCGTCAGCTGGACGTGCTTCGTCAGCTGAACCACCGCGCGGATCGGACGTCGAACTCGACGTTCGCGAGGATCGGAGGCGTCGGGATGTCACAGTCCCAGATATCATGAAGGACGAGCTGGTAGTGCCACACGCGCCGTCCGGTACGTGCGTCGAGGCACACCGGTCGATGGAAAAAGGTTGTCGCCGAGCCGGTGTCCTCCGCAGAAGTCACTCGTCGGCGCCTCGACGGGCAAGTACAGGTATCCGAGCTCGGGGTCGGCGGTGAACGGCGCCCAGACGCCGGCGTTCCCCGTGGACCGGAAGGGATTCGTTCTCCCTTGTCTCGACGCCTTCTTCTCCCCCTCCGGCGATCGTCGAGAACGTCCAGAGCTTCTTTCCGGTGCGCACGCGTAGCCCACCAGGTCGCCAGAAAGAAAGTAGAAGCACTCCCGGAAGCGGCAACCGAATCCTGGGCGAAAATTGTATGCGATCCCGCTCGGGGTTCGTGGAGGTTCGAAATCGGTCTTGACAGGGGCGACGGTGGCCGAATATCTTGGATTGTGTTGAAAACGGATTTCAATATCAGCCGGGAGAGATTGAAGAGGCCGGTCACGGCGTTCGCTGCCGTTCCACTCACCGTCGTCACCCCTTTCGCTGCGGCGGAAACGCCGGGATTTCGGAACTAGCGAAAATATCCTCATGGCGGATATTTCGAACGCTTTGCTGGGTGCGGCGAGCGGTCTTCTCGGCCTGGGAATTCTTCATGCCTCCTGGAGCGGATGGCTGGATCTGAAGTGGATCGCGATACCGTGCGGGTGGGCGGCGGTGGTGCTCCTGTCGGTCTATTTCTGGGCGCGGTTCGCCGGACCGGAGCTCGGGATCGCGTACGCCGCCTTGATGGTTGTCGCTCCTGGCCTGGGATGTTCGTCGCGATGAGTGTCGACGTGCGAAAGCCCGAGGAAAGGCGGCGCCCGGCGCGCACCGGCGGCCATGTTCCCTCGGCTGTGACTCTCGCCCGCGGCGTTCTGCGATTCATCGTCGCCATCCCTGTCGCTGGAGCGGCGAGCGTTCTCGCGAGTATCGCTGCGTCGTCGGCGCTTCCGTGGAAGGAGGTCGACCGGATCGCGCTGGTGATTTTCGTCATGCCGGCGCTGTGGGGCGTGGCAGCGGTTTGGGCAGCCGCGGATTCGAGGATTCTGCGGCCTGCAGTGGCTCTCGTCGCCTGCGCCGTCGCCGGAGCAGGCATGGTTTTTCTCTAGGAACGTGTATGAAGAAGACGGTCATGAATCTCGCGCCGGCCTCGGCGATCGTCAAATCGTCGCTCGCTGGACATTCGTGGATCGGCCTCGTTGCCGGCGGGCTGACGTACCTGGTTTGTCTGAGCGGCACGCTCGCCGTCTTCTACCAGGAGCTCGAGCGGTGGGAGCAGCCCTCGGTCGAGGAGAGAACCGGGTACGAGCCGGCTGCCGTCGAGAAAGCGCTCGAGAACCTGGCCGCTCGGGTACCCGAGCTCCCCGAGCACGTCTACGTCACGCTTCCTTCTCCGGCGATGCCGAGGCTCATCGTCTCCACCGATAGGGAAGGCTGGTTCGTCGATAGGGACGGTCTGCTCGGAGAGGCCGCAGCGCACGACTGGACCCATCTGCTCCTGAACCTACACATCTATCTGCACCTTCCTTCGACTGTCGGGCTCGTCCTGGTGAGCTCCCTCGGGGCTCTTCTCTTCGGACTCATCGCCTCCGGGTTTCTCGCCCATCCGAGTATCTTCAAGGATGCCTTCTCGCTTCGGATCCTGGGATCGAGACAGCTCGAACAAACCGACATTCATAACCGCCTCAGCGTCTGGGGGGCGCCGTTTCACGTCGTGATCGCCCTTACCGGAGCGTACTTCGGACTCGTGAGCCCTCTGCTATCGGTGGTGGCGTCGGCGTATCACAGAGGCGACGAGAGGGCCGTCTCGGCGTCGGTCTTCGGTGATGAGCCCGCGCTCGATCAGAAAGTCGCACCGCCCGAAATCGCACGGGCGCTGAGAAACCTCGAGACCGTCGCTCCGCAGGGAACCCCCATTCTCGTAACGCTCCATGGGCCGGGAACTCCCCGGCAATTCATCGAGGTCTTCGCCACCCACCCTGGGAGGCTCATCTACTCGGAGAATTATCGATTCGATACGCGCGGGGTCTACCTCGGCAAGGCCGGCTTTTCCGACGGCGAGCTCGGAAGGCAGATCGTCTACTCCTCGTACCGCGCTCACTTCGGCCATTTCGGCGGCTTCCCCGTCAAGGTCGCGTACGCCGTTCTCGGTCTCGCACTGACCGTGGTCTCCGTCACCGGCGTCAACATCTGGCTCGCTCGCCGGAAGGCGCGCGATTACCTCGACGACCTGTGGGCGGGGCTCGTATGGGGCGCCCCCGCCGGTCTCGCTTTGACGGCTGTGACCGAGGTCCTGATAGGTCTACCCTCGACACTCCTCTTCTGGCTAGCGCTCGGCGCGTCGGCGGCGTGGGCCCTTCGGAGGCGCGACGAGGTGAAGAGCGCCCGCGAACTCCGCGCCGCGTCGGCGCTGCTCCTGAGCGTGCTCCTCGTCGGATACCTGCTCAAGTTCGGTATCGCGGCGCTGAGCCCCGCCGCTTTCGGAGTGAACGGCGTCCTGCTTGCAGCGGCGCTCACCATGGCCGCCCTCGCGAGGAAAGGGCGCCACTTCGCCGCAAGCGATATCCCGGATGCGCCGGAAAAGAGCGCCGCCTGACCCGGCTCTCGATCTCGTCTTGACAGCGCCGGCTGCGGCCTCCTAACCTCGCGGGCAATTCGAGCTCGAAACGGAGATCCGATGAAAATTCCCTCACTTCTGACGTTTTCGTTCTTCGTCGCTGCTTCCGCACCGGCGGCCGAGACCGGGTGGCTCACGCTGATCCTCGAAGGGGGCGAGGTGCACGACGGCTCCGGAAGCCCTCCCCGTGTCGCCGACGTCGGCGTTCTCGGAGATCGTATCGTCGCCATCGGCGACCTTCGCGATTGGCGGGCCGGAGTCCGAATCGATGCCGCCGGGCTCGCCGTGGTGCCGGGATTCATCGACATCCATAGCCACGCCGTCGAGGGAGTCTTCCGCCACCCGCTTGCCGAGAACTATCTGAGGCAAGGGGTGACCACGGTCGTGGGTGGTCCCGACGGGAGCTCACCGTACCCCATCGGTGAGTTCCTTGCGAAGCTCGACGCGGAGCCCCCGGCGATCAACTTCGCGCTCATGGTGGGGCACGGAACGATCCGGAACGCCGTCCTCGGAAACGAGGACCGCGCGCCCACGGAAGCCGAGCTGGAGCGGATGAAGACCATGGTGGCCGCGGCGATGCGCGAAGGAGCCTTCGGGCTTTCGAGCGGTCTCAAGTACGTCCCCGGGGCTTACGCCAAGACGGAAGAAGTGATCGAGCTCGCCCGGGTCGCCGGCTACTTCGGGGGGATTTACATCAGCCACATGAGGGAGGAGGGGCTTCTCCTTCTAGACTCCGTTCGAGAAACGATTCGCATCGGGGAGGAGGGAGGTCTTCCCACCCAGATCACGCACCACAAGACCGTGGGGGCGCCGATGCGGGGCAAGAGCACCGAGAGCCTCGCGCTCGTGGACGAGGCCCGGGCCCGCGGCGTCGACGTCACCATCGATCAGTATCCCTACACCGCGTCGAGCACGTCGCTCTCGATCCTGTTCCCGGCCTGGAGCCTCGAGGGCACCCCCGAGGAACAGCTCGCGCGGCTCCGGAATCCCGAGGAGCGCGGGCGGATCCGCGAGGCGGTTCTGAAGAACCTGAGGGAAGATCGCGGCGGAGGCGACGCGAAGAACGTGGTGGTGGCCCGCTGCCGCTGGGACCCCTCCCTCGACGGCAAGAGTCTCGCCGACATCCTGCGCGACCGCGGCCGTGCGGTCACGCTGGAGGAGGCCGCCGACCTCTCCCTCGAGCTCCAGGAGAAAGGCGGCTTCTCGGGGATTTTCCATGCGATGGCCGAGGAAGACGTGGAGCGCATCCTTCTTCATCCCCAGACGATGGTCGCCTCCGACGGAGGGATCGTCGCTCCCGGGGAGGGTGTCCCTCATCCGCGGAGCTATGGAACTTTCGCGCGGGTGATTGCCCGTTACAGCCGCGAGCGCGAGCTCCTGTCCTTCGAGGAAGCCGTGAGGAAGATGTCCAGCCTTCCCGCCGATCGCCTCTCCCTCTCCGACCGCGGCCGGATTCGCGTGGGCGCCCGCGCGGACATCGCCGTCCTCGATCGGGAGACGGGTTTCCGACCCCGCGGATTTCGGAAACCCGCATCAGTACGCCACGGGTGCGCGCCACGTCCTGGTGAACGGGGTCTTCGTGCTTCGCGACGGAGAGATCACGGGAGCGCGCCCGGGGAGGGCGTTGAGGCGCGACTGATCCGGTGAGGATCGCGAGCACCCCGAGTGCGGGAACGCGGAAAGCAGGAGCGACAGCGCCCAGGCGTGCGCCGTTCCCTGAGACCCCGGGCCCCCCAAGCAAGCGTGCAAGTTCTTCTGGTGGTCTCACGAAACTCGGCAACGAACTCGCGGGGAATCAGCCCGACCCAACCTTGCTGGCTCCCGGGCGCACGTCGCTAACCCAGGCGAACGAACGACTTCTCCCTTCGCAGCTCTCCTTCCCTTCGGTGGCCCGGGAATTGCAGCGAATCTTGCTGCTACGGAAGGAAGGAATTTTCGCCATGGCAATTCCACGCGATGATCGTAAATGGGTGAGTGCGCTGTTCCTCGGACTCGGTCTTCTGGGGGTCTTCGGCTGCAACGACTCTCCCGTTGCCCCGAGCCCAACGGAGACGATACCTCCGGTTTCATCCGGCGGCTCCAGCGACCCAACGGCCTGTTTCACCACCGACCCCAACCCTCCACAAGTCATGGAAGGCGAGGTGATCGCCCTCGATGCCGGCTGCTCCACCAGCGTGAGCTCCGAAGCTATCTATCAATGGCAACTAGGGGATGGACGCACGCAGACCGGCCCCCGAGTCCAGGTCAAGTACCGCGAGCCTGGAGACTACGTGGTCGAGCTCCGAGTCGAGGACCATGGAATGAACTCGACCGCCACCAAAGAGCTTCGAGTGCGCACGAAGCTTTTGGCTTGCTTCAATTTCGAGCACCTTCCCTTCGTGGACGAGATGCTCCCCTGCTCGGTTTCGTTCAACGCCTCCTGCTCGGCGGGAACCATTCGTGAGTACCGCTGGTTCTTCGAGGGCAGTCCCCAATCTCCCGACGACGACGAGTCCGTTACCACCGCTGGCCCCGAGATCGAGCACAACTGGTCGGGGAACACGGAGTGCTTCGCGTTCCGGCCGTTCGAACGGATGATCCGGCTCACCGTCGTCGGTTCCGACGGCAGCACGGAGACCATCGAGCAGACCGTCGCCTTCACGCACCTATCGAAGTCCCTTCGAACGGGGTCCTAGTTCGGCCAATTCT
>CAVQUX010000014.1:0-20000 GCA_963716925.1 uncultured Acidobacteriota bacterium
TCCGGCCTCGTTCTGGTCGATGTGCGTGATGGGTTACGTCGTCGGCGAGCTCGCGAAGCTCGACGAGGGCCGCCCCGGTGGTCGGGAAGCCGAGAGCTAGCTTCCACTCGACAGGAGTCGTCCATGAAAGTGACTTCTCTCGCAGCCTCGCTGTCGATCTCGCTCCTGTTGGCGAGCAAGGAGGAAGACCGACTCGAGGAGTCGTCCACGGTGGTGAAGGAGATCCTGGACATCCCCGACGGGATTCCGCAGGAGCTTCTCGACAAGGCGGAATGCGTCGTGGTTCTTCCTTCGGTAAAGAAGCTCGCGATCGGGATCGGAGGCAGCTACGGAAAAGGCGTTCTCGTATGCCGGAGCGGCGCGGATTTCGAGGGCCCGTGGGGTCCGCCCGCGCTCTATCGGCTCGAGGGTGGCAACATCGGACTGCAGCTCGGAGGACAGGCCACGGACTTCCTGTTCCTGGTGATGAACCCCAAAGGGGCCGAGTCGCTCCTGCGCAGCAAGGTCAAGCTCGGCGCCGACGCTTCCGCCGCCGCCGGGCCCAAGGGACGAGCAGCGGGCGCTTCGACCGACGCCGCGATGCGCGCCGAGATCCTCACCTACTCCCGCAGCCGGGGCCTCTTCGCCGGGCTTTCCCTCGAAGGCTCGACGCTCCGTCTGGACGGAGGCGCCAACGAGAACCTCTACGGCCGGGAGCTCAGCGCCGCCGACATCGTGCGAAAGGGCAAAGTCGGGATCCCCGCGGCCGCGCGGGGGCTGGTCGCGGTTCTCGAACGCGCCTCCCCCGAGAACCTGTCGAACTAGACCCTCTTCTGGGCTTTCAGCTCCTCGAGCTCTTCCAGACTCTTCGGCCAGTCTTCCCGCAGCAGGCGCGAGAGCGCGCGGTCGGCGAGGAGCTTTCCCCCCGTCTGGCACCGCGGGCAGTAGTTCGTCTCGTTCTCGGCATAGGCGATGCGCTGGACCGGAGTCGCGCAATCGGGACAGGGTTGCCTGTACCGGCCGTGGACCGCCATCTTCGGACGAAAGGCCGTAACCTTTTCGGGGAAGTCGTCACCGGCTTCCCGGCGCAGCTCATCGGTCCACTCCATCAGAGTCTCCCGCGTCGCGCGATAGAGCCGTTCCGTCTCCTCGTCGGAGAGCCGGGAAGTCCAGGTGACGGGGGAGAGCCGGGCCCGGTGGAGAATCTCGTCGGAATACGCGTTTCCGATTCCGCTGAAGAGCCGGGGGTCGGTTAGCGATCGTTTCAACGTGTGGTTCTCCCGGGCGAGAGCGCGGCGGAAGTCCTCGAGGTCGGATTCGAGGACTTCGAGACCACCGCGGTCGAGAAGCGCCACCTCGGACTCGCCGCGCACCAGGTGGAGCGACGCGCGCCTCTTGGAGCCGGCCTCGGTGAGGGTGAGGCTTCCCGTGGAAAAGTCGAACCGGGCGAGGCCGCGTTTCTTGGGGAGGTTCGGCCTCGCCGCTCCCGCTTTCCAGTGGAGTCTTCCTGCGATCATGAGGTGGATCACGAGGAAGAGCTCGTCTTCGAGCTCGATCACGATCCGCTTTCCCAGGCGCCTCACGCCCTGGACCTCTTTCCCGACGAGCTCCTGCGGCTTGGGCGAGATGGAGCGAAGCAGGAAGGGGTTGCCGAGCTCCAGCCCCTCGAAACGGGCGCCGCGGATGCGTGTTTCGAGGGCCTCGACGTAGACGGTGACGTCGGGAAGCTCGGGCACGCGGGTATTGTGACACGGGCACCGAACGCGTTAGGCTTCGAGGGCCCGGGAGGCGGAAACATCATGGACAGACGTTTCGAAGGCAAGGTTGCCCTGGTTACCGGGGCGTCGAGCGGAATCGGAAGGGCCACGGCGGAAAGGCTCGCGAGCGAAGGGGCGAAGGTCGCGGTCACGGCGCGGCGAGAGGATCGTCTCTCGGAAACCGTGTCCCGCATCCAGGCGGGGAGCGGCCAGGCGAGGGCGTTCGCCTGCGACCTGACGAGCGAGACCGACCGGAAGCGGCTGGTCGACGAGGCCGCTTCCCACTTCGGCGGGCTCGACGTCCTGGTGAACGCCGCCGGAATCATCGGATTCGGCACGATCGAGGACACGACTCTCGAGGCCTGGCAGCGCATGTTCGACGTGAACGTGGTCTCGATCTTCCACCTGATGCAGCTCGCGCTACCCCATCTTCTCCCGCGCAAGGGGAGCATCGTGAACGTCTCGAGCGTGAACGGCATGCGCTCGTTCCCCGGGGTTCTCGCCTACTGTTCCAGCAAATCCGCCCTGGACCAGCTCACCCGGTGCTCCGCCCTCGAGCTCGCGTCCAAGGGCGTCCGGGTGAATGCCGTGAACCCGGGGGTCGTCGTGACCGAGCTCCATCGACAGGCGGGATTGAACGAGGACGCTTACAACGCGTTCCTCGAGCGAAGCAAGACCACCCATCCCATGGGCCGCGTGGGGCAGCCGGAGGATCTGGCGGCGCTCATCACCTTTCTCGCGTCGGAGGAGGCGGGATGGATCACCGGAGCTACCGTCAACATCGACGGCGGACGGCACCTTACCTGCGCTCGCTGAGTCGCGGAGTATCTCGATGCAACCCCTGAAAGGCTTCCGGGACTTCTACCCGGAAGAGATGGCGCGCCGCACCCACCTCTTCGATGCGTGGCGGCGCGTCGCCAAGCGGTTCGGCTTCGTCGAGTTCGACGGCCCTCCGCTCGAATCCCTCGAGCTCTATACGAGGAAGTCCGGCGAGGAGATCGTCGAGCAGCTCTACACTTTCGAAGACAAGGGAGGGAGAAGCGTCGCTCTCCGGCCGGAGATGACTCCGACGCTCGCCCGGATGATGGCCGCGCGTGCTTCCACCCTGCCGAAGCCGATGAAATGGTTCTCGATTCCGCAGCTCTTCCGCTACGAGCGGAATCAGCGGGGGCGACTTCGCGAGCACTTCCAGCTCAACGTGGACATCGTGGGAGCTCCCGAGGTGGAGGCGGACGCCGAGCTCCTCGCGGTCGCCATCGAGATCCAGCGCGAGCTCGGTCTCGACAAGAGCGACGTCGTCGCCCGGGTCAACGACCGTCGAGTGGTGCAGGGAGTGCTCTCGGTGCTCGAGCTCGCGGAGGAGACCGTTCCCGCCGTTTACGCCGCCGTCGACAAGTTCCGAAAAGTCCCAAGGGACACTTTCCAGCAGCTCCTCATGGACGCCGGCGTTTCCCCGAACGGCGTCGTGGAGCTCACCCTCCTCTGCGCGGGAGAGGTCGACCTCCTCGATTGGTGCGACCGCCGGCTCAAGCCCGGACCGGGGCTCGACGCGGCGACGAGCCTCGCTCGCTACCGCCAGATTCTGGGCGAAGTGGAGCTCTCCGACTTCGTGCAGCTCGACTTCTCGATCGTGCGGGGTCTCGCCTACTACACCGGGATCGTCTTCGAGCTCTACGACCGAAAGGGGAAGGAGCGCGCCATCTGCGGCGGTGGACGCTACGACGAGCTGATTCACTCTCTCGGGGGGCCGAAGCTCGAGGCTCTCGGCTTCGGTATGGGGGACGTCGTCCTGTCGCTGATGCTCGAGGATCGCGGCCTCCTTCCCGCTTCGCCGCCGCGGATCGAGGTGGCGGTCATTCCCGTCGGCCGGGAGCTCGCGTCCGCTGCTCGAAAGGTGACGGCGACTGCTCCGGCGCGCGGGCCTCTCGGCGGAGACGCCGTTCACACCGGCGGGGGTCGGCAAGGACTTGAAGGCGGCGAGCCGCGATGGCGCGCGCTTCGCGGTCATCATCGGACCGGACGAGTGGAGCGAGGAGTCGGCGAACTTGAAGGATCTTCGGGAAGGGACGGAGCGCCGGGTGCCGCTTGCCTCGCTGGCCGAGATGATTCGAAGCGCCTAGTCCACTCTCTCGACGCGAACCCGGTTCGCGGCTCGGGGGATACGCGAAAGCGGACTCCTTCCGGAAAGAGATCGGGATCGCGGAACGGGGGAAGCGGTCTTTCGGGATTGCGGACGAAGAATTCTCCCGAGGGGACGAGAGCGCCCACGAACAGGAGCTCCCGCCATTTGCGGCGAGGGAGCGAGAACGCGGCGCTTTCGCCTGTGACGTTGAGATATTCGCTTTCGTCGACCATGTTGGATGCCCGCTAGAATGAATCATGGCCCGCGTGCGCGTCGTTCTCAACCGTCCCGAGAGCGCTTCGAACGTGGGCGCGGTCGCCCGGGTCATATCCAACACCGGGCTCAGCGGCCTCGACCTCGTTCAACCCTGTGATTTCCGGACCGTCGAGGCCTGGCGCATGGCCTGGCGCTCGGAGGACGTCCTCGAGCAGGTCCGGGTCTTCGACAGCCTGGAAGCGGCACGGGCGGACGCGGCCTACGTTGCGGGCTTCGCCGGCCGGGAAGGGAGGAAAGTCGACCCGATCACCCCGCGGCAGATGGCCGCCGAGATCGCGGCTCTCGACGCGGGCGCCGGAGCGGCGATCGTCTTCGGCTGCGAGTCCCGCGGTCTCACCGAGGAAGAGCTCGGCCTCTGCCAGAGACGTGTTCGGATTCCCTCGCACCCGCGGCAAGCTTCGCTCAACCTCGCGCAGGCGGTCATGGTCGCGGCCTACGAGATTCTTCGTCGCCTCGGGAGAGCCGCCGGAGAAAGCCCGCGAGCGGGCCACCGCGGGAGAGGCGGACCTCGCGCTCGGAGCGTTCCGGGACGCTCTCCTCGAGATCGGTTTTCTTCCCGCCGACCATCCCGAGTCGCGGTTCGTCGAGTGGCGCGAGCTCTTCGGTCGGGCGGGGCTCAGCGCTCGGGAAACGAGGGTGCTCCTCGCCCTCGCGCGGCGCATCCAGAACGTCGGAAGGATGGCTAAGACGAGCGTTCCTCGAGAAGCTTCACCAGAGCGTAAAGAGTCCGATTGACGGGAGTCGGGATCCCGACTTCGTCTCCCAGACGCACGACGCCGCCGTTGAGGGAATCGATCTCGGTGCGCCTCCCGCGGGCGATGTCCTGCGCCGTCGAAGAAGTCGTGCGCTCCATCCCTTCTCCGAGCTTCCACGTGGCCTCGACCAGGTCGACGTCCGGGAATCGGATGTGCCGCGCCTGTCCCACGGCGACCACTTCGTCGACGACCCTCTTCATCAAATCGCGCGTCCAGGGGTTCCGCACGATCCGTCCGTACTCCGCGCGCCCGAGGGCGGAGAGGGCGTTGTAGGCGCAGTTCTGGATCAACTTCATCCAGAGATCGCCCTCGATGTTGGGAGAGACCCGGACGGGGATCCCGGCGCGGGAGAAGAGATCCACGAGCTCCGGAGGGCCGCCGAGGACGAGGTCGCCGCGGGCGGTGTGCCTCAGGTGCGCCGGCTCCGTCACCTCCGCCCCCACGTAGACGACGGCGGGGATGGCTTCGATTCCGGCGGCGGCGCGGAGGCGCGAGACGTTTTCGACGCCGTTCTGGAGGCTCACCACGAGCGCGCCTTTCGAGAGGTGCGGGGCGAGAGACCGCGCGGCCTCTTCGGTGTCGGTCGTCTTCACACAGAGCAGAATCACTTCCGCGTCCGCCGCCGAGCTCATGTCGGTCGAGGCGCGGACGGGGAAGGTTCGGGTGAAACCGGCGCTTTCGAGGGTGAGGCCCTTCGACCGCAGCGCTTCCACCTGATGCCCCCGGCCGATGAACGTCACCTCGGCGCCGGCGAGGGCGAGCATGCCGCCGAAATAGCTCCCGACCGCGCCGGCACCGACGACCGCTACCCGCGGCCAACCGTCGTTCGCCACGTCAGTGCATCCGTGCAGGGTGCAGATGCATTTTTCCTCACCCTGCTAGAGGTGCTTCTCGAGGAACTTCTGGACGCGGTGCCACGCGTCCGCCGCGGCGGCTACGTCGTGGACTTCTCTCCGCGTGTCGTTGAAGAAAGCGTGGTCGCAGCCGGGGTATATGGTGAAGTCGGTCTCGACTCCAGCCTTCTTCAAGTCCGCTTCGAGCTTCCGGACCACTTTGGGCGTGACGTAGACGTCTTTCTCGGCGAAGAGCCCCAGGACCGCGGCCTTGATGTTCCCATAGTCCGGATGAACGTTCGGATGGATCCCGTAGAAGTCGACGCAGGCGCGGATCGCGTCGTTCTTGCTCGCGGCGAAGAGCGCGAGCTGCCCGCCCAGGCAGAACCCGACGACTCCGAGCGTCTTCCCGCTCGAATGAGAGAGCAGAAACGCAGAGGCGCCGCGCAAGTCCTTTTCCGTTTCCTCGATTCGGAGAGCCATCATGAGTTTCCCCGCTTCGTCGGGAGAACTGGTGGATTCTCCGTGATAGAGGTCGGGGGCGAGCGCCACGTATCCCGCAGCGGCGATGCGGTCGGCAACCCTCTTGACGTGCTCGACGAGACCCCACCACTCCTGAATCACGAGAACCCCGGGGCCGGATCCGCTCTCCGGCTTCGAGAGATAACCTCGCGCCTTCCCGCCGTTCGCGGGAAACTCCATGATGGCGCCTTTGAGCTCGGCCACGACACCCCCTTCGAGCGAAGCGCGCAGGAGCCGGATGGTACTTGACGCCGGGCTCCGCCTTCAAGAGAATCAGGGCTAGGAGCTCCGGAAAGGCGGCGAGACGCCCCTCTCCGGAAACGAACCGTCGCCCGCGGCTCCTGATTTCCAGCGATTGGCGACGGGAGTCACCGGCCCGAACCTGCGGAGGCGGGCAAAAATCGGTGACCAGCCGAGGTTAGTCGCGAAAGCGTCGGGGCTCTGTTTGCGCGGGGTCCCCTCATGGGCGCGAGCTCATCGTATCGAAAGAAGGCGATTACTGGAATGCTACTCAGCCGCGAAGAAATGACGTTCGACTTCGGCGGAGCCCGCTTCGAAGTCGAGCGCGACCGCGAGCTGCTCGTCTGGATCTTCAGCCAGTTCCTGTACGGAGAGGTGACGGGAATCCAGGTAGGGCACTGGCTCTACCGCGCCCCCACCCTCGATGCCGCGAACTTCCTCGCCCGGCAGGCGGTCGAGGAGCTCAACCATGTGGACCGCTTCCGGGACATCCTGCGCCACCTGGAAGGAGCCCCGCTCCCCGCCCACCGCGCCTTGCGTTTTCTTTCCTCGGGGATGATGGGAGACGACTGGGCCGAGCACGTTTGTCTCGAAATGGCGCTCGGCGAGGGCTACGTGCTCACGGTGCTCTACGGCCTCATCGACACGATGGAGGACGAAAAGATCCGCGAGATACTGCGGCGGGCGACGAAACAGGAAGAGCGGCACGTGGCTTTCGGCGAATCGGAGACGCTGAAGGTCCTGAAGGCGAGCCCGCGGAATCACGGCCGTCTCCTGGGCCTCGCGCTCTGGTCTCTCGTGGGCGTGTCGGCGCTCGCCCGGGCGGTCGAGAGCAAGCGGGAGCGCGAGCATCCGGTGCTCCGGCGCTTTCCGGAATTTCTTCGCCACGTGCGGACCACGACGGAGCTGAGGCTCGAGAGGCTCGGGCTTCTCGATGGCGCCGTTTCCACGATCCCAATGGCGGTGCGATGGAGTAAGATGTTGACCTCCGCTGCGGAGCATGGGGTGCGGCGTATCTGGCCATCGAGACCACCGCGTTTGACCCGGACCTATCTCTCGGATGAGAGGCTCCGGCCCGAGCGAGCCGAAGCGGAGCCCGGGCTCAGGTACAGATCAAGGTCGTCGTTCGCGTGACGCCCCTCAAGCCCCCGATCGAGCCGGCGACGAGATGAGAGAACTCTCGAACCTCCGCCACCTCGACGAGGGCCACGATGTCGTAAGGACCCGCGACCGAGTCGACGGCGAGGACGGCGGGAATCCGCCGAAGAGAGCGGGCGACGCCCTCGAGGCGGCCGGGAAGAGTCTGGATGAGCACGTAGGCTCGAAGTCTCGCCCCGTTAGGCCCTTTAGTCTTGTTCGGAAGGGGCGAAGGATCGCTTTTGGTTTCGGCTTCTCGTTTCATTCTTTATCCCTTGACGACGCCTGACGCTACCCACGATATCCGATGATACTGGACTCGAACTTTCGCCACAGCCCGGAATCTGCTAAGATTCGCGGTGAGAGCTACCTAGCGGGCTCTCCTCTCGACCTCTCCGGCAGGATCCTGGTTGCGGCGCAATCAACTGCCTCCTGATGCACGACTTCGATTCGCCGCAACGACCCCTTGCTAGAACCGGCGGTGAGCCTACCGAGCCCACCGAACCCACCGAGAGTGCGGTGGTTGCCCCAGACGTACCCGTGAGTGCCATGAATACCATGAATGCCATGACAGAAAGCCTAGCGACCTCTACTCAATCCGCGGAAGGTGTTCTCGAGCTGGACCCCCAGGGAAACGGCCACCTTCGGCAAGTCAGCAATAACTTCCTCCCCTCACCTCAGGACGTTCGCGTCCCGAACCGGTTGATACAAAAGTACTTTCTGAAGGAAGGTCTCCACCTCCAGGGTCCGACCGGCATCGCCCGGAGGCGGAACAACCGCCGCGGCGGTGGAGGGCCGCCCCACAAGGAGCTCCTCGAAGTGGAGAGCATCAACGGATACAAGATCGAGGAGCTGCCTCCGCCCCGGCACTACCAGGAGCTGGTGAGCGAGCACCCGTCGAAGCGCCTCCGGCTTTCGCAGGATCCCGAGGGTCCGATTTCCCTCCGGGTGATCGACCTCATGACCCCGATCGGCCGTGGCCAGCGAGGTCTCATCGTCGCCGCGCCCAAGACGGGGAAAACCATCCTTCTCGAGGAAATCGGCTTCGCCATCTGCCAGTTCTATCCTGAGATCCATCTCTTCGTTCTGCTCATCGACGAGCGGCCCGAGGAAGTGACGCACATGAGGCGCGCGGTGAAAGGCCAGGTCATCGCCTCGACCTCGGATGGAACCAGCGCGAACCACCTCCGAATCGCGCGACTGGTGCTCGAGCGATCCCGGCGGCTCGTCGAGATGGGCGAGGACGTCGTCATCCTTCTCGACTCCATCACTCGCCTGGGCCGCGCCGCCAACCGCGAGCAGAAGGGCCGGGGCAAGACGATGACCGGAGGCATCGACTCGCGCGCACTCGAGTTCCCGAGACAGTTCTTCGGAGCGGCGAGGAACATCGAGGACGGCGGAAGCCTCACCATCCTCGGCACGGCCCTCGTCGACACCGGCAGCCAGATGGACGAGGTGATCTTCCAGGAGTTCAAGGGCACCGGAAACATGGAGCTGGTTCTCGATAGGAAGCTCGCCGAATCGCGCATCTTCCCCGCCATCGACATCTCGCGCTCGGGGACGCGAAAGGAAGAGCTTCTCCTCGACGAGGAGGAGCTTCCCAAAGTTCATCTCCTGAGACGAGCTCTCGCCGGACTGAAACCCACAGAGGCCATGGCCCTCCTCCTCGACAAGATGAAGAAGACCAAGACCAACAAAGAGCTCCTAGATCCGATCAAGGTCAAATAGCCGCGGCGGCTTCGATCCGCTTCACGTGCTCGGGGGCGACTCCTTCGTCGTCGTGCTTGGCGTAGAGGTAGACATCCTGGACCTCGCGCGACAAGCGCCTCACCAGCTCTCCCGCTCTCCCGATTTCTTCCTCCGTGTAAGGAGGCGTCTTCCGCAGGCGCACGTAGGCGAAGGGGGCGGTGACCGCCACGTCCGGGTTCTCGACTATCTCGATCTCCGCGCCGGCGAGGGCCATTCCCGCGTCGCGGAGACGAACGGCGACTGCGGGATCGTTCCAGGAGTCGTGGCGGAACTCCATGGCATAGGAGTGGCCCAAGGGGACGTCGCGAAGGAACGCGTCGAGCCTCTCGAGGTCGAGTCGGAAGAACGGGGGGAGCTGGAACAGCACGACTCCGAGGCGCGGGCCGAGGGGCATCAGGTTGTCCATGAAGTCCCGGACCGAGGCGCTGACGTTCTTCAGGCGCGACATGTGTGTCACGCTCTGGTGCATCTTGAAAGAGAACTTGAAGCTCTCGGGGGTGGCGTCGGCCCAGGACTGGATCATGTCCATCCGGGGGAATCGCCGGAAAGTGTGGTTGATCTCGACGCTCGTGAGCTTTGACGCATAGTAGGCAAGGAAGTCCCCCGCGGGGGTCTTCGGCGGGTAGAAGGCGCCGACCCACTCTTTGAAGCTGTATCCCGAAGTGCCCGAGTAGATCACCTTGTGACGATCCAGCGGAACCCGAAGTCCGCGTAGTGGAACGAGGGAGGGAGACAGCTCCGCGCCGCGCAGGGAGTCACGACGAGCGCGTGTCGCCAGGAGCCGCCGCGGGCGGAGCGGCGATCGCCTCCCGAGGCGCAGGGATCGATCGCGGGCGATACGGCGTAGTAGTCGGGGACGTAGGCATCCAGGCACCACTCGTGAACGGTGTCGGCCATGTGAAAGAGGCCGTATCCGTTGGGAGGCGTCGAGCGGACTCGATCGGGACGGGGAAGAGGGCCGCGAAGCGTTCGGTGCCCACCGCGAGCCGGGTCGTCCCCCCAGGGAAAGACCGCCCCTTCGATTCCGCCGCGAGAGGCTTTTTCGCGCTCTGCCTCGGTGGGAAGACGGATCGAAAGGCCCGTTTCCGCGGTGAGCCAAGCGCAATAGCGGAGCGCCTGCTCGAAGTTGATTCCGACCGCGGGCTGATCCCGGGCGCTGAAGTCGGGATCGTCGAGGAAAGGCGGGGGCTCATCTCCGGTCGCGAGGAGGAACCGGAGGTAGTGAGCGTTCGTCACCGGCGTCACCGACATCTCGAACTCCGAGACCCGGACGCGATGAACCGGCTCTTCGTTCTCCCGCACCCCGGCGCGCCCCATGAGGAACTCGCCTCCGGGAACGAGGACGCGCTCGAGAATGGAAGACTCATCCTGCACGATCCCGAGCGGCATCCCTTTGAATCCGCCGCGAGAACGGCTCCGCCGCAGCCCGTAGGGCGTAGGCGGTCCGGACGAGCTGTCAGGACTTGAAGAGGTTGTGGAAAGCGCTTCGGGCGTCTTCGGCGCTGTTCGCCCTCCGGCCCGTGGCGTCGAGCGCCTGGACCGGCTTGAAGAGCGAGCAGTCATTCGCGGCCCACTTGTCGGCGATGCGGGCCGGGACCGCTTCGCGGCACTCGAAGCGGGCGTTGGGGTCGAAGTGCTTGCAGTGTCGACAGGAGTGGAGCGGCGTCCCGCACTTCGAACAGGTGGTCTGATGATCGACGTCGAGCTGGCTCGCGGGCACTTGATGCCCGCACTTCGCGCAGCGCGTGACGAGGATCGTCTCCCGGTCGATGGCGTGGCGAAGCGAGCGGATCTGCTCCCGATTTCCCAGATCGGGCGGCTTTTCGTCGCGTTTCGCCTCGCGACGACGATCCTCGGCGTACTCGTCGTCCCGGTAGCCTTTCTGACGATACTTCATGGACCTGAAACCTCCTCGACCGGCGATGGACTTTGGTCCTACCCAGTCGTGGAACCGAAGAAGAGATAAGGGCGACCTTCAGGGGGGAGAGCCGGGTGCGCGACCCCGAGGCATACACTAACGGTACCGAAGCTAGCCCTAACATAGCACGGTTTGTCAAGACTTCGCCAACGCGGAGCCCGAACCCCTCAGATCGCGTCGAGGGCGTGGCTCAGATCGGCGACGAGGTCCTCCGGCGATTCCACTCCGATCGCAAGGCGGACCAGACCATCGGCGATTCCCGCGCGGCGCCTCTCTTCCGGAGTGAGCATCGCATGCGAGGTCAAGCAGGGGATGGAGACGAGCGATTCCACCGACCCGAGGCTCGGGGCCACGCGCACGAGCTCGAGCGCGTTCCCAAAGCGCTTCGCCTCTTCGAGACCGCCCGCGACCTCGAAGCTCAGGACGCCGCCTCCTCCGTTCATCTGCCGTCGCGCGAGCTCGTGCTGCGGATGCGATTCGAGCATCGGGTAGTGCACCGCGCGCACCCGATCGTGGCCGAGGAGAAAACCCGCCACCTCGAGCGCGTTCTCGTTGTGCCGCTTCACCCGGAGCTCCAATGTCTTCATGCCTCGAAGCAGCAGGTACGCGGCGTGGGGGTCGAGGATTCCGCCGAGGACGCGAAGATGCGACTTCACGCGGGAGACGAGGGCACGGCTTCCCGCGAGGGCCCCCGCGAGGAGGTCGGAGTGTCCCCCGAGATACTTGGTCGCGGAATGGAGGACTCCGTCGATTCCGAGCTCGTGGGGTCGGGTGTTGAACGGCGAGGAGAACGTGGAGTCGATGAGGGTCGTTACCCCTCGACCTCGCGCCACCCGCGCGGCCCGCTCGATGTCCACGAGCTTCAGCGTGGGGTTGGTGGGGGACTCGAGATAAAGGACCCGGGTGTTCTCGCGAAGCGCGGCCTCGACGCCGTCGGCGTCCGTCGCTTCGAACCAGTCCACGGACACGCCGTACGCGGGAAGGATCTCGCTCGCGAACCGGTGGACCCCTCCGTAGATCTCCCGCTGGAAGACCGCATGGTCTCCCGCCTTCAGAAGCGCGAGGAGTGTGGTGGTGATGGCGGCCATCCCCGAGCCGAAGACCGCGCCCGACTCCGCCCCCTCGAGGTCGGCGATGACTCTCTCGGCGAGGCTCAGGGTCGGGTTTCCGTAACGGGTATAGAAGGTATCGGCCTTCCTCTCTTCGAGCTCGACCTGCTCGTCGATGTCCTTCGACTCGAAAGTCGCGGAAAGGTGGAGGGGAGGCACCACGGGCTGGTTCACCCGGGGGGTCGGTCCTCCCCCGTGGACGGCGCGGGTCGCCGGGGTCGTTTCTCGTTTCATGATCTGGCTTTCTTCGGCTGGCAGCGCGGGCAGTAGTAGCTGGAACGCCCCCCTTGCACGAATCGTGCGATGAGCGTTCGACAGCGGGGACAGGGCTTTCCGTTGCGCCCGTAGACGCGGAAGTCGTTCTCGGATCCTTCGTGGAGATAGGTGGGGCTCTCCGAGCGCGAGCGCTCGATCTCGCTTTCGAGCGTTCGCCGGATCGCTCGGACCAGGCGGGCGGCGTCGCTCCCGTCGAGCGAGCGCGCTTGCCGCCCCGGATGGAGACGCGCGAGGAAGAGCGCCTCCGCCGCGTGGATGTTTCCGACGCCGGCGATCCGCCGCTGGTCCATCAGGAAGATCTTGATGGGCGTCGAGGACCGTTCCGTGAGCTCGAGGAGCCCATGCGGGGTGAAGTCGACCCCGAGGGGTTCCACTCCGAGTGCGGCGATCCTCCGCTTCTCGACGGCGTCCAGGAGCCGAAACTGGCCGAGGCGCCGGGCGTCGCAGTAGACCACGCGCTCTCCTCGGCCGAGGTCGAGCGACGCGCGCACGAATCGCGGGATGGATTCCGAGCGCGACTGCCGGAGGAACTTTCCCGTCATGCCGAGGTGAGCGACGACCGACTCCCTTTTCGCGCCGAGATCGAGCAGCAGGAATTTTCCCCTTCTTTCGACCGCACGCACCGAGGCGCCCTCGAGCGCCCCTTCGACCCTCCGTCGAGACTGACGGCCGCGCATCCGGGAGTCGTTCACTTGCGCCCGCGCGATGCGCCGACCGACGAGCCATCGCTCGAGGTTCTCGCGAGCGATCTCGACCTCGGGGAGCTCAGGCATCGCCGTGCTTCGAGAAACGGGTGAGCCCGCGCCAATGGGAGAGCATCTCGGCGTAGGTGTAGTGGGCGTTCCGGCCGCTCGGGTTCGGAAGTACGAAGAGCGACGTTTCTCCGATCGTCTCCGGGCGCGGCCCGCAGGCGATCGTCTTCGGCGCCGGTTCGGCCGCGATGGCGGGCCAGAGCTCCCTGAAAACGGTGACCCCCACGAACGCGGCCGTCCGGGGTTTGTATTCTCGGAGCTTGCTCAGAAGAGAGCCGCGGCCCTTCTCGAAATCCCTGGGGCTCAGATCGGCGCTCGACCGGGAGGCCCGGGCCACGATGTTGGTGAGGCCGATCCCGTACTCGGGAAGCCGGAAGTCTTCCGCGTAGGTCATCTCCCGTGGAACCAGTCCCGACTCGAACAGCAGCTTCCAGAACTTGTTGCCGACCCCCGCGAAGTGGTGCCCCCGCTCCGCGGATCGAAGGCCGGGATTGATCCCCACGAGAACGACGTCGAGCGACGGCGCGAGATAGTCCGGGAGCCCGTTCACGTCGTTTCCATCACCGCCATTCCACCCGCGACCTGGACGGCGCCGGTGACGTCGTCCACGGCGAGCACCACGTGGCCGCGGGAAGTGACGTAGACCGACTCGATATTGATTCCCGCCTCCGACATGACGAGGGCGACGTCTCGGAGCATCCCCGGCTGGTCCAGCACCTTGACGATCACCACGTCCCTGCGGGTGAAAGGCAGGTGCGCCTCGTCGAGGACGTGCGCGGCATGGTCCGGGTTGTCGGTGATGAAGTGAACGACGCTCTCCGTCCCGCCGCTTCGACCCTGGATGGCTTCGATGTTGACGTCGGCGTCGCCGAGGACGGTCGCGAGCCGCGCGAGAGCGCCGGGCTGGTTCTCGAGGGCGACCTCGAACTCGATGGCCATGGTCCCACCTCCTGAGCTCCGCCGGGATTCCGGCTCCCCATTCTACTTCCCCGCGAGCTCGCGGGGGGTCCTCTGCTTGTGACCGAGGATCGGGTGAGGACGGTAGGGCTTCTCGAGCTTCTGGATCTGCTCCTCGCCGAGCTCCAGATCGACGGCCGCCACGAGCTCTTCGAGCTGCTCGAGCTTCGTCGTCCCCACGATCGGCGCGTCGACGCCCGGAACCGACAGAAGCCACGCGAGGGCGACCTGGGCGGGTTTCTTCCCGATTTCCCTGGCCACCGCGACCAGGGCGTCCACGACGTCCCAGTCCTCCTCCTTGAAGTACATGTCGTCGGCGAACGGATCGCTCTCCGCCCGGGTCGTCGGTCCCTTCCCTTCGCGCTTCCTCGTTCCCGCGAGGAAGCCCCGGGCGAGAGGACTCCAGGGGATGAGCCCGACGCCTTCGGAGAGGCAGAGGGGGATCATCTCGCGCTCCTCCTCGCGATAGACGAGGTTGTAGTGGTTCTGCATCGAGACGAAGCGGTGAAGGCCGCTGGCGTCGGCGAGAAAGAGCATGCTCGCGAACTCCCAGGCAGCCATGCTGCTGGCGCCGAGGTACCGGACCTTCCCCGCGCGGACCAGAGAGTCGAGTGCGTCCAGCGTCTCTTCCATCGGCGTCGTGTGGTCGAGGCGATGGATCTGGAAGAGATCGATGTAGTCGTGTCCCAGACGCTTCAGGGAGGCGTCGCAGGAGGCGAGAATGTGTTTCCGCGACAGGCCCTTGCGGTTCGGGCGGTCGGCGTGGGGAAAAAAGCATTTGGTCGCGAGGACGTAGTCCTCGCGGTGGGCGAGCTCCTTGAGGAGCTTCCCGGTCACTTCCTCGCTCGCGCCGTTGGAGTACATATCGGCGGTATCGAAGAAATTGAAGCCGAGCTCGATCGCCCGGGCAAAATGCGCGCGCGCATCCTTCTCGGGGAGAATCCACGGCCGCCAGCCGGGGTCTCCATACGTCATGCAGCCGAGACAGAGCCGGGAAACCTCGAGTCCGGTGGAACCGAGCTTGTTCGTCTTCATACGGTCTCCAGTTGGATTCCAAAGTGGCGCGCGAGCGCCGAGTAGAAGGCCTGGTCGTCGGCGAGAGGAGTTTCGCTTCGAACGCCGCCCTGGCGAAGGATGACCCGATCTCGAGTCACGGTGACCCTCCCGTCTTCGAGAGCGCGGGTCGCCACGACTTTCTGCGTGAAGCTGGATTCGGAGGACGTCTGGTGGTACTCGCAGCCGGCGCGATAGTCCGCGAGCTGGCGGGGAATGGTGGTGAACCGGTACTGCACCAGGTAGTCGCCGCCGTCCTTGGGGGCGCGCTCCAGGTGCCAGTACGGCTGGTGACAGGTGAGACGGTAGCGGTACTCGTTCTCTTCCTGTACCTCGCCCTCGACGAAACGAAGAGGTCGGAGGAAGGACTCTCCGAATCCCACGTCCGCGAGAAAGAAGCTTCCGTCGATCTCGGCGAGGAGCGTCATGTGGTCGAAGGGAATGCCGAAGCCGCCCTCGGGACGCCCCACTTCGGCACTGAGAAGGGTGACCCGGTAGCCGAGCTCCGTCAGGAGCCAGTGGAAGGCGGTGTTGAGCTCGTAGCAGAAACCGCCGCGACGGTCGGCGACGACTTTCTTCAGAATCCGGTCCCGGTCCAGGCGGATTGGGACTCCGCGGTAGACGTCGAGGTTCTCGAAGGGAACCGTCCGGAGGTGGGCCACATGGAGGTCTCGAAGCCCTTCGAGCGTCGGGGCTTTCGGGGACAGCGCGTCGATTCGGTCCAGATACTGTCGCACTTCCATCTTCAGCCTCGCCTAGCTCGTCATCTTAGCGAGGGGCGATTTTGGGTACAATGGCCGACTCACACATGAAGGGCTGGCACCGGCGCTCCGACGAGGAGCTTCTTTCCTTGCGCTTCCGCGACCTTCCGCTCCATTCGACGGACCGGCTCATCGCGAGCGCGGTGAAGGAGCTCCACGGGGAGCTCCAGAGGCGCGGACTGCGATTCCGCCCGCACGTGTGGCTCTCGGACGAGTGGTTCTCGCCCGACGGGGTTCCGGGCTTCGCGATTCCCTTCTACCTCGCCCACGCGAGGCTTCGGAGGCTGGAGAGGAGTCAGATGCTCGAGGTCGAGGGCGGCACTCTCCGAAGCTGCCTTCGCCTCATGCGGCACGAGACGGGACATGCGATCGACAACGCCTACCGCTTGCGGCGGCGCAAGGAGCGGCAGCGTCTCTTCGGAAGCCCGAGCGACCCCTATCCCCGCTCGTACGCCCCGAGGCCCTTCAGCCGAAGGTTCGTGCGGCACCTGGAGTTCGGCTACGCGCAGTCTCACCCCGACGAGGATTTTGCCGAGACGTTCGCCGTTTGGCTGGATCCGGCGTCCCGGTGGCGCGAGCGCTACGCGGATTGGCCGGCGCTCGAGAAGCTTCAGTACATCGACGAGTTGATGCGCGAGATCGGGGGGCGGGTTCCACCGGTTTCGAACCGACGGCGTCCCTACTCGCTCTCGGCGCTGCGGCGAAGCCTCCGAACGCACTACCGCATCAAGCGCGAGCGCTACCGCGTGGACTTCTCCCAGAACTACGACGAGGATTTATCCGTCGTCTTCGGACTCAAGGGGGACGTTTCCGCCGCCAGGTTCCTCGAGAGGCACCGCGGCTTCCTGCGGCGCCAGATCGCGAGGTGGACGGGCATTCCCGGATACGGCGTGGACCAGGTGCTCACCGATTGGATCGAGCGGAGCCGCGAGCGCGGGCTGCGAGTCCGGACCGCTCCCGAGAAGACCCTTCGCGACGTCGTGACCGCGCTGACCGTCCGGGTGATGCAATACCGGGAGAGCGGGAGCTATCGAGTCGCGCTATGAGGAGAAGGAGGCTCCGGGTCCTGGTCCTGGTGCACGAGGAGCTGGTGCCGCCGAAGGACGTCCGGGGACTCGACGTCACGCAGGTCGAATGGAAGATGGAGTTCGACGTCATCGAGACGCTCGGGCTGATGGGGCACGTGGTCGAGGCCGTCGGACTGAGGAGCGATCTCACCGTCCTCGATCGAGCTTTGAAGCGGTTCCATCCCGACGTGCTCTTCAACCTTCTCGAGGACTTTCACGACATCGCCGTCAACGATCAGAACTGGGTCTCCTATCTCGAGCTCATGCTCATCCCGTACACCGGCTGCAACCCCCGGGGGCTACTGCTGTCCCGCGACAAGGCTCTGTCGAAGAAAGTTCTCGTGTATCACGGAGTGCCCCTGCCGGATTTCGTGGTGTTCCGTCGAGGCGAGCCCGTGGAGTCGCCCGAAGCGCTTTCTTTTCCTCTCATCGTGAAGTCCCTGACCCTCGACGGCTCGGTCGGGATTTCGCAGGCCTCCGTGGTCTCCTCGCCGGCGAGACTCGAGGAGCGCGTTCGCTTCGTGCATGACAGCATCGGCAGTGACGTGATCTGCGAGGAGTACATCGAAGGGCGGGAGCTGTACGTGGGAGTGCTCGGAAACGAGAGACTCACGACGTTCCCGGTGTGGGAGCTCCATTTCGGGAAGAGACCCCGGAGCACGAGGCTCATCGCGACGGACAAGGTCAAGTGGAGCGACCGCTACCAGAACCAGGTGGGCGTGCGCACCGAAGAGGCTTCTCTCGGCGAAGCGCAGGCGAAAAAGGTTCAGGGGTTGGCGCGGAAGGTCTACCGGATCCTCGGACTCAGCGGCTATGCCCGCATCGACTTTCGGATGGGAGCCGACGGAAAGGCGCACTTCCTCGAGGCGAATCCGAATCCCCAGCTCGCTTACGGCGAAGACTTCGCCGAGTCCGCCGAGAAAGCGGGCATCTCCTACGAGTCGCTGTTGCAGCGGATCCTGAACCTGGCCTTGAGCCGGCGATGGGAGTGAAAAGCAAGAGCCCGACCGGAAGTGATTCCGATCGGGCTTTGATAATACTCCCGGCGACGCCCTACTCTCCCACAAGGTCTCCCTTGCAGTACCATCGGCGCTGGAGGGCTTAACTTCCGTGTTCGGAATGGGAACGGGTGTGGCCCCTCCGCTAATGTCACCGGGAATCTCGTTTGAATATCCGGCACTTGGGTGCTTGCCCGCCGAAGCCTTGGCAAAGGCGGGCCGCGCAATGCGCGACGATCGAGAGCTTTGCTCTCTGTAAATTTTATGGTCAAGCCGCACGGCCGATTAGTACTCGTAAGCTGAGGTGATTACTCACCTTACACATCGAGCCTATCAACCTGGTAGTCTACCAGGGGCCTTTAGGGACCTTACGGTCCGGGAGATCTCATCTTGGGGTGGGCTTCGCGCTTATATGCTTTCAGCGCTTATCCCCTCCGAACGTGACTACCGAGCGCTGCTCCTGGCGGAACAACTCGTAAATCAGAGGTTCGTCCAACCCGGTCCTCTCGTACTAAGGTCAGCTCCCCTCAAATCTCCTACGCCCACGACAGATAGGGACCGAACTGTCTCACGACGTTCTAAACCCAGCTCACGTACCGCTTTAATGGGCGAACAGCCCAACCCTTGGAACCTGCTACAGCTCCAGGATGCGATGAGCCGACATCGAGGTGCCAAACCTGGCCGTCGATATGAACTCTTGGGCCAGATAAGCCTGTTATCCCCGGCGTACCTTTTATCCGTTGAGCGACGGCCCTTCCATACGGGACCGCCGGATCACTAAGTCCTGGTTTCGCACCTGCTCGACTTGTTTGTCTCGCAGTCAAGCGCGCTTGTGCCTTTACACTCTACGGCTGGTTTCCAATCAGCCTGAGCGCACCTTCGAGCGCCTCCGTTACTCTTTAGGAGGCGACCGCCCCAGTCAAACTACCCGCCTAACAGTGTCCCCGACCCGGGTAACGGGTCTAGGTTAGAACTTCAGTACGATGAGGGTGGTATCTCACCGTTGGCTCCCCCAAGGCCAAAGCCCACGGTTCAAAGCCTCCCACCTATCCTGCGCACAACGCACCAAAATTCACTGCTAGGGTATAGTAAAGGTGCACGGGGTCTTTCCGTCTAGTCGCGGGTAACCGGCATCTTCACCGGTGCTACAAATTCGCAGAGCCCCTCGTCGAGACAGCGCCCAAATCGTTACGCCATTCGTGCAGGTCGGAACTTACCCGACAAGGAATTTCGCTACCTTAGGACCGTTCATTCGTTGTTGCTCCGTGAAACTTCAAGTAACGCTTCATCTGTTTCACGTGGCACGGCCATTTCTGCCGTGCTCTCCATGTCGCCATGGAGGTCGGACTGTATCATCCCGCTTCCCGATGGCTTTCTCGAGAGCGGGTCTGGCGTTCAGTCTCTGAGGATCCCCTTGCGGGTTTCCTGCTGATTTTCCGCACTTCGCGCATTGTCACTCGCAACCGCGAGCGGTCGTGAGTAGCGGAAGATACTCGGAGGTTCCAGCATACAGCCAGATTTATTTGCGTAACTACAACGGCATTCATAGTTACGGCCGCCGTTTACCGGGGCTTCGATTCAGAGCTTCGCCAAGATTGCTCTCGGCTAACCCCTCCTCTTAACCTTCCGGCACCGGGCAGGCGTCAGACCCTATACGTCGTTTTCGACTTTGCAGAGTCCTGTGTTTTTAGTAAACAGTCGCTTGGGCCATTTCTCTGCGACCTCTTCAGGCTCCGGAC
>CAVQUX010000014.1:25000-1159350 GCA_963716925.1 uncultured Acidobacteriota bacterium
AAGCCTCTTCGCCTCGGTGCGCGACGATGCGAGGCCCGAGCCGAGGAGGAGCGCGCTCAGAGTGTATTCTCCGGAAGGAAGCTCCCTCTTCGGGATCTCGTCCGGCATCTCTTTCTTCCGGATGACTGAATCGAAGTGTCTCGCGGCTTCCTCCGCCGCCGCTTTCGAGTGGAAGTCCTCGACGATCCGCCGCGCGAGGTCGATCTTGGCCTGCATCGGCTCGCCCTTCGCTTTCAAGGCCTCGATCTCGGAGAGGCTCACGTCGGTGAGTAGCTCGTAGTACTTCCACATCAGGTCGTCGCTCACCGACATCACCTTCCCGAACATCTCCGCCGGAGCTTCGGTGACGCCGATGTAGTTCCCGAGGCTCTTCGACATCTTCTCGACCCCGTCGAGCCCCTCGAGAAGAGGGGTCGTCAGGACCACCTGCGGCTCGAGCCCGTACTCGCGCATGATGTCGCGCCCGACGAGGAGGTTGAAGAGCTGGTCCGTGCCCCCGAGCTCGAAATCGGCCTGGAGCGCCACGGAATCGTAGGCCTGTGCCAGGGGATAGAGGAGCTCGTGAATCGCGATCGGCTGCTGGGCCGCGAATCGCTTCTGGAAGTCGTCGCGCTCGAGCATGCGCGCGACGGTGTAGCGAGAGGCGAGCCGGATGAAGCCGTCGGCGCCGAGAGCTCCGAGCCACCGGCTGTTGAAGTCCACGATCGTCTTCTCCGGGTGGAGAATCTTGAAGACCTGCTCCTTGTAGGTCTGGGCGTTCTTGTCGATCTCCTCCCGGGTCAGCTGAGGCCGGGTCTTCGATTTTCCGCTCGGATCGCCGATGAGCCCGGTGAAGTCCCCGATGAGGAAGACCACGTCGTGCCCGAGGTCCTGGAAGTGCTTCATCTTCCTCATGAGGACCGTGTGCCCCAGATGGATGTCCGGCGCCGAGGGGTCGAAGCCCACTTTGACCTTCAGGGGCTTGCCCGTCTTCGCCGATCGCTCGAGCTTCGCCTTCAGCTCCTCCCGGCGGACGACGTCGACCGCGCCCTTCGTGAGATAACCGATCTGTTCGTCGATGTTCATTTTCTCTCGAGCAGAAGGGCGATCGCCTCGGGATAGATCTGATGTTCCTGCTCCAGAATCCGCGCCGAAAGAGATTCCTCGTCGTCGCCTTCGAGAACGGGAACCGCGCGCTGGAGGAGGATCGGCCCGTGGTCCAGCTCGTCGTCCACGAGGTGCACCGTCGCGCCCGTCACCTTGACTCCGTGCTCGAGCGCCTGCCGCTGGGCGTGGAGCCCCGGAAACGACGGCAGGAGCGAAGGGTGGACGTTGAGGATTCGTCCGGGAAAGGCGCGCACGAATCCGGGCGAGAGGAGCCGCATGAAACCCGCGAGGCAGACCACATCCACCTCGTGCGCGCGGAGGCGCTCGACGAGCGCTTCGTCGTAGCGCTCGCGGGACGGATAGTCCTTGTGCGAGAGGACTTCGGCCGGAACGCCCGCGGCTCGCGCGCGCTCGAGTCCCGGCGCACCGGCGACGTTCGACAAGACCACTCCCACCTGGGCCTTCAGGCGCCCCTCTCGAATCGCATCCAGGATCGCCTGGAGATTGGAGCCGCGACCGGAAATGAGAACACCGAGGGTTCCGCCTCCGCCTTTGGGCTACGGCGGACCCGCCGAAGCTCCGCGAAGGCGGGCTCAAAGACTCCCCTCGTAGGAGACTCCCGCACCCGAAACGACTTCGCCGATGGTCCAGCCGCCGGGAACCCGCGTCGACGTCCTCCGCGGCAACGATGACGACCATGCCCACTCCCAGGTTGAACGTCCGGAGCATGTCGTCCTGCGGCACGGCGCCCTTTTCCATCATGTAGCGGAAGACGGGCTGCGGTCTCAATGCGCGGAGATCGACGCGAACGCCGAGCCCTTCGGGCAGCACGCGGGGGATGTTGTCGGTGAGGCCGCCGCCGGTGATGTGGGCCATCGCGTGGATGACCTCGGCGTCGAGGAGCGGCTCGAGCTCTCGGAGATAGCAGCGGTGCCGCGCGAGAAGGATGTCGGCGACGGTGCCACCGATCGCGGCGACGTGGCTTTCGGGCGCGAGGCCCTCCTGCTCGAAGAACATCTTTCGCGCGAGGGAATAGCCGTTGGTATGAAGCCCCCAGGATTCGAGAGCGACGAGCCGGTCGCCCTTTCGCGAACGCGCGAGCCGTCGAGGATCCGCTCCTCCTCGACCACCCCGACGATGGTTCCCGCGATGTCGTAGTCCCCGGCCTGATAGAACCCCGGCATCTCCGCGGTCTCGCCGCCGAGAAGCGCGAGCCCGAACTCCCGGCAGGCTTCGGCCATTCCCGAGATCACCGCCGCCGCCACCTCGGTGTCGAGCTTTCCCATGGCGAGGTAGTCGAGAAAGAAGAGCGGCCGCGCGCCCTGGACGAGGATGTCGTTGATGCAGTGGGAGACGAGATCGTAGCCGACGCTGTCGTTCCTGCCCGCCAGGATGGCGATCTTGAGCTTGGTCCCGACGCCGTCGGTCGAGGCCACGAGCACCGGCCGCCGGTACCGCGCCGTATCGAGGCGAAAGAGCCCGCCGAAGCTCCCGATGTCGGAGAGCACCTCGGGACGAAACGTGGAGCGCGCGAGCTCCCGGATTTTCCCGACGGCTCGGGTGGCGGCGTCGATGTCGACGCCCGCGGAACGGTAGTCCATGGTCGGCTATTATAGGCCGCATGCGCCCGTCGCTCGCGGTCGTTCTCATCACCCGCGACGCGGCGCACCTTCTCCCGCGAACGCTCGAAGCCGTCTCGTTCGCCGATTCGATCCTCGTCGTCGACTCCGGCTCGACCGACGGTACTCGCGAGCTCGCGGAGAAGCTCGGCGCGCGGGTGGTCCTGCAGCCCGAGTGGAAGGGCTTCGGCCACCAGAAGAGCTACGCGCTCTCCCTCGTGACAGGGGATTGGGTCCTGGTCCTCGACGCGGACGAGGTCGTCGATCCCGAGCTCGCCGCGGAGATCCGACGGGTCATCGCGACCCGGGGCGAGATCTCCGGCTATTCCATGCGCCGCGTCAATTTCTTCGGGTCCGATCGCGTGCGCTTCGGCCACTCGCGGCCGTCCTACGTCGACCGCCTGTTCCAGAAGGGGAAGGGCCGGATCTCGGATCATCGAGTCCACGAGCGCGTGCTCATCGAGGGTCCCGTCGAGCGATTGAAGGGCGAGCTCCGACATTTCACGTCGGAGTCCATCGCCCATCGGGTCCGCAAGAACGACGAGTACGCCGCCGTCGCCGCCGAGGAATGGTTCCAGCAGGGGAGACGAGCGAGCCTGATGCAGCTTCTCTTCGTCTTACCCCTCTCCCTCCTTCGCGACCTGGTTCTGAAGGGCGGGATCCTGGAGGGGAAGACGGGGGTCGTTCTCGCCGCTCTCGGCGCGTTTTACTCGTTCAGCAAACACGCGAAGCTCTGGGAGCTGGAGCGGCGGGAGGTTGCCAGAAGGGAGAGCCATGAATAAATTGACCGGCATGTGGATTCGCTGGATGACCCCGTTCCTGGTGGCGATGCCCGTCACCCTGGCCGCTCAGGATCTGACGAAAGAGAGCTACGACCAGCTCCGCTTCCGGCACATCGGACCCGTCGGAAATCGCACGATCTCGGTCGCGGGGATCGCTTCCGACGAAACGACCTATTTCGTCGGTGCGGCTTCTGGCGGCATCTGGAAGACGGAGGACGCGGGGCTCACCTGGAAGCCGATCTTCGACAAGGAGCCGGTGCACGCCATCGGCGCCCTCGCGGTCGCGCCCTCCGATCCGAAGATCGTCTGGGCGGGAACCGGCGAGACCTTCATCCGCTCGAACGTCTCCATCGGAAACGGCGTCTGGAAATCGATGGACGGCGGCGAGTCCTGGAAGCACATGGGGCTCGAGGGCACGGGCCGCATCGGCAGGATGATCGTGCATCCTCAGGATCCGGACATCGTCTACGCGGCGGTCCTCGGGCACGGCTACGCCGCGCAGCCGGAGAAGGGCGTCTACCGCACGAAGGACGGCGGGAAGACCTGGGAGCGCGTCCTCTTCGTCGACGAAAAGACCGGCGCCTCGGATCTCGTCATGGACCCGCGAAACCCGCGGACGCTCTTCGCGGGGATGTGGCAGCTCGAGATCAAGACGTGGGGACGGGAGAGCGGCGGTCCGGGGAGTGGAATCTTCGTTACGCGCGACGGCGGAGACACCTGGACCCGACTTCAGGGAAACGGGCTTCCCAAGCTCCCCGTCGGCAAAATAGCGCTCTGCATGACGCCGCGGGATCCCAATCGCATCTACGCTCTCATCGAGACCGGTGACGGCGTTCCCTCCCACGGCGAGGAGACCGAAAGCGGGGAGCTCTGGCGCTCCGAGGACGGCGGAAGCCGGTGGGCGATCGTGAGCCACGACCGGAACCTCGCGGGCCGGAGCGCCTACTACTCCCGCTGCGCCGTAGCGACCGACGACGCCGACGAGGTTTATTTCCTCGCGGCGTCCTACTACCGCAGCCTCGACGGCGGCAAGACCTCGATGGATGCGGAGGCATCGAGTGCTTCGTTCACTTCACCGGGCTGGGATCACCACGACATGTGGATCGATCCGTCGAACGCGGACCGGATGGCGGTAGCCCACGACGGAGGGATCTCGATTTCCGAGAACCGCGGAAAGAGCTGGCTCAAGGTCCAGCTTCCGCTCGCCCAGATGTACCACGTCACCGTGGACGACCAGATCCCTTATTACGTCTACGGAAACCGACAGGACGGGCCCTCGTTCCGCGGGCCGAGCAACAGCCGGACAGGAGGAGGATTCGGCGCCACCGGCATCGCCCGGGGGATGTGGCATTCGGTCGGCGGCGGCGAGAGCGGCTTCGCGACCCCCGATCCCGTCGATCCCGACGTCATCTGGTCGAGCGCCTCCGGCGCCGGCGCGCGCGGAGGCATCGTCGTTCGCTATCGCGAGTCGACGCGGCAGTACCGCCAGGTCGAGGTCTGGCCCGAGTCGACGGGAGGCTGGCCCGCAGCCGATCTCAAGTATCGTTTCCAGTGGACGTTTCCCGTCCTGGTCTCTCCCCACGATCACGAGACGGTCTTCGTCACCAGCCAGCACGTGCACCGCACCACGAACGGCGGCCAGAGCTGGGAGGTCATCAGCCCCGACCTCACGACCAACGACAAATCCAAGCAAGTCATCTCCGGCGGGCTCACCCCCGACAACATCGGGGTCGAGTACTGCTGCGTCCTATACGCCTTCGACGAATCCCCGATCCAGAAGGGCGTCTACTGGGCGGGCTCGAACGACGGCCTCGTCCACGTGAGCCGGGATTCCGGAGGCACCTGGACCAACGTCACCAGGAACATTCCCGGTCTTCCGCCCCTCGGAACGGTGCGGAACATCGACGCCTCGAAGTGGGACGCGGGCAAGGCGTACGTCACTTTCGATTTCCACGAAGTCGGGAACTTCGAGCCTTTCGTCTACAAGACCGAGGACTTCGGGGCCTCCTGGGTCAAGATCACGAACGGTATCGAAGGCTACCCGCTCAGCTACGCTCGGAACATCCGCGAAGATCCCGTCCGGCGCGGCCTCCTGTACCTGGGAACCGAGAACGCCCTCTACGTCTCCTTCGACGACGGCGGGCGCTGGCAGTCTCTCCAGAACAATCTTCCCTCGACCCCGATGTACTGGATCGAGGTCCAGGAGCATTTCAACGATCTGGTGATCGGCACCTACGGCCGAGGCTTCTGGATCCTCGACGACCTGACGCCGCTCCAGCAGCTCACCTCCGAGGTTTCGGGAAAGGATGCCCACCTTTTCTCGCCGCGCGATGCCTACCGCTTCCAGCCGATCACCGCTCCCATGACGATGTTCGACGACCCCTCCGCCGGGGAAGACCCGCGGTACGGCGCCTCCATCAACTACTGGCTCTCCAAAGCGCCCGAGGGCGACGTCAAGGTCCGCATCGAGAACCCGAAGGGCGAGACGGTGAAAACGCTCGACGGTACCAAGCACGCGGGGGTGAACCGGATTCAATGGGATCTCGAGGGCGAGCCTTCGACGCAGATCAAGCTCCGGATGAAGCCGCTCTACGCCGACTGGGTGGAGATGGGAAACGAAGGCTTCCGCGCGGCCGCCGTGGGGCGAATCTCGATCCTGCAGCCGCCGGGGGAGTATTCGATCGTGCTCGTCGTCGCGGGGAAGGACTACCGGCGGAGCCTCCGGGTCCTCAAGGACCCGCACTCCGAAGGAACGGAGGAGGATATCCGGCTCCAGACCGAGATGATGGAGGAGCTGCGGAAGGAATTGAGCGAGACGGCTTCATCCATCAACCGCATCGAGTGGCTGCGGAAGCAGCTCCAGGATCTCCGGTCGGTGGTGAAGGAGCTCGGGGCGAAGGACTCGGCGGCCGTCGTCGACGGCGCCCTCGAGCTCGACAGCGCGCTCGTTACCCTCGAGGAGAAGCTCTACGAGCTCAAGGTCACCGACAAAGGACAGGATCGGGTCCGGTGGCCGACGATGCTCGCGGGAAGAATCGCCTACCTCGCGAACGCGGTGAGCGTCTCCGACTTTCGCCCCGCGGACCAGCACCGCGAGGTTCACCAGGCTCTGAAGGAAAGGCTTCGTACTTACCAGCAGGAGCTCGACTCGCTGTTCGAGAACGAGATTCCGGCTTTCAACCGCACCCTGAGGGATCGCAATCTCCCCACGGTGCTCACGGGAGAAGAGTGATGCAGATCGATAGACCGAAGGAGAACGAGTACGCGCCGTTCTATGCCGGCTACGTCGGGAGAGTGCCGGAGAAGGAGATCCTGGAAGCCCTCCGCGAACAACCGAAAGCGCTGAAGCGGATCGCGGACTCTCTCACCGCCGACAAGGAGCGCTTCCGCTATGCTCCGGACAAATGGAGCGTGCGCGAGCTCTTCGGACACCTGGTCGACGCCGAGAGGTTCTTCGGTCATCGGGCGTTCTGCGTCAGCCGGGGAGACAAGAACCCGCTCCCCGGCTGGGACGAGAACGAGTACGTCGCGGGCTCGAGCTACGACGCCCGACCTCTCGCAGAGCTGGTGAAGGATTTCTCACTTCTACGCGAGGCGAACTCCCGGCTCTTCGAGAGTCTCGATGCCGCCACCTGGCCGCGCGAAGGCGTCGCCAACGGCGCCAAGGTCACGGTGCGCGCCCTCGCCTACATCATGACCGGCCACGCCCGGCACCACCTCGCGGTGCTGAAGGAGCGCTACGGGATCGGTTGAGAGTCGCCGCCTCGTGAACCAGCCCGTGGCGGCGAGCCGCTCGCGGCGGGACGGCAGCACTTCGTGGTGGAACCGTTCGCTGAGAAAGCACACCAGCGTGCCGCCCACCGGAAGCACGTCTTCGAACGGCGCCGACCACGGCGATTCGAGGTAGAGCCTCAGTACGCCCTCGTCTTCCGGGGTCCAGTCCGGGTTCAGGTAGAGGCTCGTGGAGAGCACGCGATCTCCCTCGTCTCGGAACTGGTCGAGATGACATCGGTAGCTCGCTCCGGGAGGGTAGAGCGCGAGGTGGGCCTCGAGACCGAAGAGCCCGAGGGTGAGCTCTCGGTTCAACGATTGTCGCAGACGCTCCATGAGCTCGAAGTAGCGCCTCTCGGAGGGAGTGGCTCCCGGTGGATCGAGCCACATCACGAAGTCCTCGCGCACTTCGGGGCGAATCCGATGGCCCGCGCCTCGGCCGATACCCGCGCGTCGAAACTCGCCGGCTTCGTACGAGACCTTCGCTTCGCGGTGCCAGACCTCGATTTCGCTTCGATCGAGAAACAGCGGCTCGACGGCCCATCCCCGCTCGGCGATTCGCGCGGGGAGAGTCTCTAGACCGGAAGCCATTTCTTCAGGCGCGCCGAGAAACGGTGGCGGCGCTCCTCGTGCCGTACCACGCTCTCGTCCGTCACCCAGTTGAGCTGAAGGGCGCGCCGCTCGCCGACGTAAGGCGTGTGCCCGTGCCAGGCGTTGTCGGTGCAGCGGAAGAAGACCGCTGTCCCGGCCTCCGGCGGAATCTCCACGAAGTAGTCGTCGAGGCTGGACGAGGACCGGAGAAGACGAAGCCGGCCGCCCTCGTCCTTCCATCCCGGGTTCAGGTACAGGAGCACGGTCACGATCTTCGTCTCGGTGTCGGTGTGGATGCGGCCGTCCTTGGCTCTGGCCTGCCCGCGCACGGTGATCATCGTCGGCCTTCCTTCGAGGTCGATCGCGAACTTCTCCGCCACCGCCGCCCGGAGCTCGGGCCCGCGAAGCTCCGCGAGAAGACTGGCGAAAGCCGGACCGAACGAAAGCTCGCTCTCGGGGAAGCTTCCGCCCTTCTCGATCGCCGGGAAACCGGAAATCACGGCGTCGAGCGCGGGGGCGGCGAGAAAACCGGAGACCACGATATGCTCGAAAGGCTCCCGCACGGGCGGCGTCCTCCGAAGCCTTTCGTAGTCGATCATTTCGCGGCCAGCCTCTTTCTCACCGCGCCGAGCACGTCCTCGACCTCGATGGAAGTAAGGCAGACGTTGCCGTACCCCGGGCATCGCTGCTTGTAGCAGGGCGCGCAGGCGACGTGCTTCCACACCACTACATCCCCTTCGCCGAAGGGGCCGTTTCGCGCGGGGTCGGTCGGGCCGAAGATTCCGACCGCGGGAACGCCGCAGGCGGAAGCGAGGTGAAGAGGACCGCTGTCGCCGCTGACGAAGAGCCGGGCCCTCCTTATATAAGGAACCAGCTCCCGAAGGGACGTCTTCGGCGCGAGCCGCGCCGCGCCCTCCGAGGCCTCGAGGACCTCCTGCGCCATCCCCTCTTCTCCGGGTCCCCAGACCACGAGGCTTTCGAGCTTCCACTCCCGCAGGATGGCGGATGCCAGCCGGCCGAATCTCTCCGGGCTCCATCTCTTGGTCACCCAGGAGCCCCCCGGATTCAGCAGGACGTAGTCCCGAAGATTCATGCGGGCGAGCTCGACCTCGGCCGCGGCTTCGGCCGCCGGGGAAACGGAAATGGGGAAGCGGCGATCCTGGGTATCGATGTCGAGGGCGCGCAGAAGACCGAGGTGGCGATCGATGACGTGCGGCCTCGCTCCGTTCGC
The DNA here is from genome assembly GCA_963716925.1 of uncultured Acidobacteriota bacterium. Classification (GTDB taxonomy): domain Bacteria; phylum Acidobacteriota; class Vicinamibacteria; order Marinacidobacterales; family SMYC01; genus DAISKN01. Next base: position 34,081 of record CAVQUX010000014.1, read on the forward strand.
GGTAACGCGCTCCGTGTAGAGAAAGGACGCCGCGCGCTCCTTGAGGTGGCCCGCCCCGAATCCGATGCGGCGGTCGCTGCGCGCGAGAAAGGCCGACACCGCGGACTTGATGGTGCCCTGGAGGTCGAGGACGAAATCGTAGCGGCGCTCACGGATCCGGGCGACCGACGCGCGGATCTCCCGCCAGGTCCGAAGGGAGAACAGCCGTCGCCTCCAGCCGAGAGTATCGACTTCGATGAGCGCGCTCACGTCGGGATTTTCTAGAAGGACTTCGCGGTGGCGGGTCTCGACGAGCCAGTCGATGCTGGCGTCGGGAAAGCGCGTCCTGAGTGCCGCGACCGCGGGAAGGGTATGCACCAGATCGCCCATGGAGCTCAGGCGGACGACGAGGATGCTCGGTCCCACGTTGACGAGGTTAGCGTTCGCGGGGGAGGCGAATCAAGCATAATTGGCCGAACGGCGAGTTGGATTTCCAAATGCGACATCTGGCACCGACGGAATTCCTCTCCGCGAGGGTCTGGATTCTCGTCGTGGCTCTCGGCTCCATCGGCTCTTCGATGTCCGGCGAGGAGCCGGGCCAGCGGAGCTCGGCGCTCGAGCTCGAAGATGAGCTGAAGTCTGCTCTCGCCGAGCGCGATTTCGAGAGCGCGAGCCGGGCCTGCGAAGAGCTCATCGCGCTCGAGGCGGGCACGAGGGCACCTGTCGAGCTCGCGGGCATCCTCCGTCGGCTGGCGGAGATGTTTTACGCTACCGAGACGCCTCAGGGCGCCGGCCAGGCGCAAATGCTTTTCGAGAGGGCCCTGACGATGCTCGAGGAGGCTCTGGGCCGCTCCGACCCCGCGCTCTTCGAAGTCATCGTTCGGCTCGCGGATCTCCACTTCGAGCAGGGCCGATTCGAGGAATCCCTAAGGCTCGATCGCCGGGCGCTCGAGATTCGAACGAGCGCGCTCGGCGCGGGCCACCGGGACGTGGCTATCGCCGAGCGCAACCTGGGCGTGAGCATGACGCGTCTCGCGCATCTGCGGGAGGCCCGGGAGCATCTCGAGCGATCCGTTCGGATCGCCGAGCGGCTCGACCCCGCCGACCCGCGCGAAACCGCGTACTCCCTCAAGGAGCTCGCGGAGAATCTCCGGATGCAGAACCGGTACGCCGAGGCACTGCCTCTCCTCGAGAGAGCGGTCGCTCTCGCCGAAGCGAATCTCGGTCCCAGCGATCCCGACCGCATCGAGCTCCTCATCAGCCTCTCCGGGATCTATCGGGATCTGAACCGCTTCGCCGAGTCCCAGTGGCGGCATCGACAGGCATGGGACGTCCTCCTGAGGTCGCCGGAGCCGAGCGAGCTTCTGAGGCTGTCCCTTCTCAACAACGAGGCGGAGATCCGCCGATTTCAAGGCGACGCTGCAGGCGCCGAGCGCTTCTACCGCGACGCTCTCCGGCTTTCCGCGGAGGTTCTCCCCGAAGGGCATCCCTGGCGCGCCACGTACATGAACCAGCTCGCGCTCCTTCTCCTCGAGCACAAGAGGTACGAAGAAGCGGAACCGCTCCTCGTCGAGGCACTCGGGGTCCGCACCCGGGCTCTCGGGTCGGACCATCCGGAGCTGGCCGACACCTACATCGAGCTCGGCGAGCTCTATGCGGCATCGGGCCGCGCGAAGATGGCTCTCGAGTCTTTACAGACAGCCATTTCCATCCGCGAGCGCCGACTGGGAACGAAGCATCCGGAGGTGGCGACGGCCCTGGTCGCTCTGGCCGAGACCCTCGAGTCGGGCGAATCGCAGCGGGAGATCCTCGATCGAGCGGTCTCGATCCTCCGGGAAACGCCCGCCGAGCCGAGGACTCTGGCTCGCGCCCTGTCGCTGCGCTCTCGCCTGCCCGGGCCGGGGCAAATCCAGGATCTCACGGAATCTCTGAGCATCGTGGAGCGATTGAGGCCCGAGGCGGGCGGGTCGGAGTTGACGCGGTCGCGTTTTCTCGGCTCCTACCTCGACGACTACAACCGTAGGGTCGTCCTCGCTCTCGAGGCCGGCGACCCCGGGACGGCATTCGACTACTCGGAAAAGCGGCGGTCCCGCTCGCTTCTGGATCAGATGGCTTTCACGAGAGTGGACTTGCGCGCCGGCATCGCGCCCGTCGATCGCGCGCGCCTCGAGGAGCGCGAGGGATCGCTCGGCTCGCGCATCGCGGAGAATCGGGAACGTCTTCGCATTCTGCGGGACGGAAGGAATCACACGGAGGAAATCGCGATCGTAGAAAAGGAGCTGGACGCCAATCTTGAGGAGTTCGCCTCGCTCTACGACGAGATCAAGAATGCCAGCCGCCTCTGGCGAGGGCAGGGGGCGCTCTCCGGCGGCGGCACCGTCACGCTCTCCGAGTTTCAGGAGCGGGTGGTGGGGCGGGAGAGCCTGGCCCTGGTCTTCGTCGTCGGCCGCGAGAGCTCCTACGTGATCACCGTACCCCCCTCGGGAGAACCTCCCGCGTTTCATCGGCTCGAGATTGGCGAAGTCGACGCGCCGCTCCTCGGGGTATCCCCGGGCCCGCTGAACACCGACCGCCTCGCCAGCGTTCTCGCGCCTTCTCCCGATACGTTCAACCCGGCCCTTCCGGAAGGGCTCATAGCCGACCTCGCGAGCCCGCCTACGCTGCCGAGCCGGAACCGGCGCATGCCGCGGCAGCTCCACGCGCTCTTCCACGTGCTGATCCCTCCGGTCGTCTGGAACCGGATCCGCCGTCTCGAGGAGGCGATCCTCATCCCGGACGGTATCCTCTTTCAGTTGCCGTTCGATGCTCTCGTCGTCGACCCTGGGACCGGGAGTCTGGACGGGGCTCGCTACTGGCTCGACGACGGCCCGGCCATCCGATACGCGAGCTCGGCCACGCTTCTCGCGAACCTCGAACGGCGCCCCGGAACGGGCCCTCGGGATGGGCCCGTCGCGGTTTCCGTCTCGAATCCGGCGTACGAGGCGATGCCCGATGCGCTTGCCTTCGGTTCGGCCGACGGCCGCCTGCGCCCTCTTCCGGCAACCGCGCTGGAGACGAGCGCCATCGAGCGGGCCTTCGGCGACGCCCGCGTGAAGGTTCTCCAGGGGTCGGAAGCCACCGAGCCCCGCGTTCGCGCAGCACTCCAGGGGCCGCCGTTCGTGCACCTCGGCACGCACGGACTCGTCGACCCCTCCGCCCGGACGCTTTTCGCTTCCCTCGCGCTCTCCCCGCCGCAGGAAGATCCGGAGCACGGACGACGACGGCTGGCTCGAGCTCTTCGAGATTTACGGGCTTCAGCTGGACGCCGAGCTCGCCGTTCTCTCCGCATGCTCCACTCGAGCCGGAAGCCTCGTGGCAGGCGAAGGCGTCTTCGCCCTTTCGAGGGGATTCCTGGGAGCCGGGGCGCGGCGGGTCATCGCGAGCCTCTGGCAGGTCGAGGACGAGTCCACCGCGGCTCTCGTCGCGTCTCTGTTCGCGCGGATCGGCAGCGCGCCGCAGGGCTATGCTCGTCTCCTCGTCGACGCCAAGCGCTCGTTGCGGGAGCGCGAGGAATGGGCTGCCCCTTTCTTCTGGGCGCCGTTCGTGCTCGACGGCGCCCGCTAGGCGCCAACCCGCCGCCCCACTACTTCCCAGGGTTGAGGTCGAAGGAAGTCGAAAGCGCGGGCTCCCCCGCCTGGCCGAAACCCGTGACTTTCCACTGGAAATCGAGGACATATGTTTGGCCAGCGACCAGACGGGTCACTTTGAAGCTCGCCGAGGCGCAGCGGACCTCACCCACCACGGGTCGGAACTGACGCGCCAGGACCAGGTTGCCCTCTGCCTCGTCCAACTCCGCTCCCGCGAAGCGCCAGCGGCTCTCGGTTTCGCTCCGGTTGGAAAAATCGTCCACGAACGGTATGGCGAGCGTGAACGGACGTTTCGCGGGTGCGACGGTTCGGTCGAAAGTCGAACCGACGGAGAGCGTCGGAAACGGATCGACGACGTTGAAGTAGCATCCGAATTCCGTCGGCGAACGGCGGCCCGCTGGTGGCTCAAGAAGATGTCCTCGCGGACGACGGCCACGTCGTCGATCCGGACCTCGACCGTCTCGCCGATCGCGTCGAAGTCGCTCAGACCGTCGATGAGCGCGGAGTTGCGATCGCAGGCGAGAAATGTGACGGCGGCTCTCGGACCCTCGGCCACGAACGTCAGACCCTCGTGAACCCGGGGAGTGCTCGAGGGATCCGGGACTCCCTGGCCGTTGACGAGATCGACCTCCCACCCGAGGTGGATCGGACAGGTAGTCCCCTCGGGAAAATTGCGAGGGTTCTTGCGCTCCTGGGCGAGCGCGAGGACGGAGAGCACGGAAAGCAGGGCCAAAACCAGGAACAGACGTGAGATGCGCATTTTTCCTCCCAATCTCGTCGCTTCCGACTTGAAGCTTTCCAAGCGGAAGGATATTGGTCGACCCGAAAGCAGGTGTCAACCTGATGCCTCGGTGGCATTCGCTTACAATACGCGGAGGCGAGAGTCCTTTCGGCTCATGCCGGGAAAGGTTCTTGCACATGGGAGCGGCGAACGAGGAAGTCACCGAGCTGCTCGCCGAGTGGCGGCGGGGCGATGAAACCGCATTGGATCGGCTCGCGCCCCTCGTCTACGGTGAACTCATGCGCCTGGCGCGCCGCCACATGGCGCGCGAGCGACCCTTCCACACCCTCGAGCCGACCGCGCTCGTTCACGAGGCCTTCCTGCGGATGATCGGCCAACGCGCGGTGAGCTGGCAGAACCGGGCGCATTTCTACGCCATCGCGGCAAGGATGATGCGGCGGGTCCTGGTGGACTACGCCCGGAAGCGTGAGGCGCTGAAGAGAGGCTCCCGAGGACTGGCCTTATCGTTCGACTCGGGCGTGGGCCTTCCGGAGGCGGGGGTCGACGCGGTTCGCGTTCATGAGGCGCTCGAAGCTCTGGCCGGCCTGGACGCGCGCCAGGCCCGGATCGTCGAGCTCCGTTACTTCGGGGGCCATAGCATCGAGGAAACCGCCGAGGTTCTGGGCATCTCACCCGCCACCGTGAAGCGGGAGTGGGCCACGGCCCGCTTGTGGCTCCGCCGCGAGCTGCGGCGAGGCCCGTCGAAATCTCGTGAGCCAAAGCGCCGGCGGACTGCGCGTTCCATGGTGTAGCAGAGATTTGTTGGCAATGACGTGACCCCTGACACCTGGAAGCGGATCAAGTCGATTCTCGACAGGGCGCTGTTGTTGAGTCCGAGGGAGCGGCCCGCCTTCCTGGACGAGGCTTGCGGGGACGATACCGAAATTCGGAGCGAGGTTTTGTCCTTGCTCGGAACCGACGTCCCCACCGGCTTCATGGAGGGCGCTCCCGCCCCCCCGGACTCCGGTCTCGCGCCGGGAGACGCGGTGGCGAGCTACCGCATCCTGGAGGAGATCGGGAGAGGCGGCATGGGGGTCGTGTATCGGGCCGTGCATATGGGTCTCGATCGAGAGTTTGCCCTCAAGACCTTGAAGGTCTCTCCCGTGGCTCACCTCGGTATCGAACGATTTCAACGGGAGGCGAAGGTCCTGGGAGCGCTGAAGCATCCGCACGTCGTCGACGTCACGGATTTCGGCATGGAAGGCGACCTCCCCTACCTGGTCATGGAGCTGGTATCGGGTCCGACACTACGCCAGCGTTGTTCGACGCCGCTCTCCGCCGAAGAGGCTCTGAGCGTCCTCGAGGCGATGGCCCTCGCGGTCGACTACGCGCACTCGCGGGGCGTGCTGCACGGGGACTTGAAGCCCGATAACGTCGTTCTCACCCCGGGCGGCTGCAAAGTCCTGGACTTCGGGCTGTCGGGGCTCGTCCGGAGAGAGACCGAGGAAGGCGGCAAAGCCGGAAGCCCGTACTCGCCTCTACCGGATCACGATTCCGAAACCCAATTCGGGACACTGAGAGCCGTCGCGGGGACTCCGTCCTACATGGCCCCCGAGCTCTTTTCCGGCGTGAAGCCGACGGTCGCCTCGGATCTCTATGCTCTCGCGGTGCTCGCCTTCGAGATCCTGGTCGGGCAGCGCCCGTTCGTCCTTTCCCGGGAGGAGTTCCAAACGGGGAGCTGGAAACGGCCCCCGACGCCGCGGCCCTCCGCGGTCAACCCTTCGCTTCCCGTCGAAGTCGACGGTCCGCTCATGACGGCTCTCTCCGACAACCCCGCCGAGCGTCCCGCGAGCGCCTCCGACTTCGCCCGAAAGCTGCGGCAGGCCCTTTCGCGGGGCCGGCTTCGAGTGCGTCGACGCCGGGAGCTTCCTCGCCGTCTGATGGCCTCGATGGCTCTCGCCGCCGTTCTCGGCCTTGCCGCGAGCCCACTCTGGAACACGCGCTGGTGCCGCCGGATGGAGAACCGGATTCTCGACGCCAAATGGTCGCTTCTGCCGCCCACCGCCGCCAGTCCGGAAATCCTCCTGCTCACCGTCGACGATCGCTGGCTCGCGGCGCAACCCCAATCTCTCAGCCAGCAGGGTGACCTCTTCGGAACCAGGCTATCCTCTTTCTTCTCCGCGGGGGCGCGAGCCATCGCTCTCGACATCGTGCTGCCCACGGAATGGAGCGGTGCGGAGGAGTTTTCCCGGCTGGTCCTCACGCACGCGGACCGCCTGACCCTCGCCGCGTTCGGAAGCTTCTCCGATGGAACGATCCGCGGACAGGAGTGCATCCACCCGCTCACCGCGTCCATTCTCGGGCCCGAGCGACTCCTTCGCCTTTTCGGTCTCGTGAACCTGGAGCCCGACGAGGACGAGGTCGTGAGAAAAGGCAGATGGGGCTTCACCGACCAGGCAGGTCGCATGCATCTGGCGTGGGCGACGCGGGCGGCGCTGACGCTTCGGGACGGGCTGGAATCGCGCGACCCGTTCTACCTCGATCAATCCGTGCCGATTGACTCCGTGGCAACGATCTCCTTTCAAGATCTCCCGGAGGCTCTCGAAGCCTCACCCGATCTCGTCCGCGACAAGCTTCTGATCGTGGGCGCGACGTACGAGGGGTCCGCCGACACCTTTCGCGCGACCGATGACGAAGGGAAGGACCGGAGCTTTCCCGGGGCGTTCGTCCAGGCGAACCTGGTGCACACCTTGATTGCCGGTGTGAAGCTGAGAGAAGTCGGAAGGACCCCTGTTCTGGTAGTCTGCGGCATCCTGATCGCCGTTCTCACCGTACTCCTCATCGTGCCGGTGTCGCCTCCCGTCTCCCTGCTCGCGCCTCCCGCCATCCTCTTTGTTTTCGGAGGGGTTTCGCTCGTCGCCTTCCGGTGGTTTCATCTGCTCATCCCCACGGCCGGTCCCTTGACTTCGTTCGCCATCGGGATCGCGGCAGCGATGCTCGTAAGGAGACTTCTTCCGTGAGAACAGGAATTCCGGCTCTCGTCTTCCTGGCAACGCACTCGATGGCGACGTACGCGGTCGAATCGTCTCCCATCGCTCTGATCTACAAGCTCACGGGAAAGGCCGGCGTGGCGCCGAGCGGAGGAGGTGAGACGCATCCCGCCGAGCTCTTCGACTGGCTGAGCGACGGCGACGCGCTTCGCGTGGAGCGGGAAGGTCGGGTCGAAATCGCCTTCGTGACGGGAACGCGCTACGAGCTCTCGGGTCCCGCCGCCGCCGAGCTGACCGCAGAGGGATTGAGGCGAAGGGAAGGGAAGGTCGAGTCTCTGCCTCCTATTCCTCCGCTGCCGATTCCACAGCGAAGCACCCACTCCGCCGACGCCTTCGCCGGCACGCGGCTCGGCGGTGTCGTGCTGCGCGGGTCCGGGCTCACCTGGATCTACCCGCGAGGGGGGGCTACCGCCGACGCGGGCGCCACCACCCTGCGGTTCGGTACGGGCTCCGAGACCGCCATCGGATACCGTGTCGTCCTCGAGGATGAGGACGGCACGGTGCTCCTTCACACCGTCGTGAAGGAGCCGGAGGTGGCGCTCCCGCCCGCTCTCCTGAACGACGGGCGCCGCTATTTCTGGAGGGTGCTTGCTCTGAAGGAGGCCGGGACGAGCGGAGTCGCCGAAGGGGATTTCACGACTCTCGACTCGGCAACCTCCTCCCGGCGCCGGATTCTCCGGGAATCGTTGGCCTCATCGAACGACGCCTACGTCATCGCGCTTCTGGGGGAGGCGGACCGGAGTCTGGGACTCCTGTGGGAATCTCGGGAGAGCGTTTGCCGAGCGAGCCTTCTCGTGCCGGAGGATGCGGCGATTCGAAAGAGATGCACGGAGCTCGAGTCCACGCTGCCGAGATGAAAGCTCAAATCAGGAAATCGTAAATGGACCGTACGCCGAACGCGGTCAGAACGACGCCGGCAATCAGAACCCCCCCGGCGAGCGGGGCGGACATTCGATAGGGCGCCGGCAAGAACCGACGATCTACCCAGAGCATCGCGAAACACCACCAGCCGGACGCCAGGACGCTCAGAAGAATGGCGGGAGTGAACAAGGCGACGGGATCCCATCGGGTCCAGATAAGCACCAAGCCGCTCGTGACTCCGTAGGGAACGACGAATCGCCGGAAGCTCGAGAGCGACGCCCCCTTCCATCGGGTCGAGACGACCCGTCCACACTCGAAGAGCGCTCGAGTCTGGAGCTCGAAAGAGCCATAGATCGTTCCCAGGAATACGGCGAGGATGCCCGCGACGTAGAGCGGGGCGAGACGGGGATGAAGCTCGGTTAAGAACCTCGCCTGGACGGTCAAGAGCTCGGAGGCGTCCGGAACCAGCCGGGAGGGGCCGAGTATCGACGCGCCTAGAACGAGAAAGATGATGGAGAACGCGGCCACCATGGAGAACGAGAGGAGCATGTCGGTCAAGGGCGCGCGCAGCCAGAGCTTCCCTTTCGCGCATTCCTCCGTCGTTTCGGGAAGCGGGAAGTCCTCCTCTTCCTCGGACGGCGTGAGTCTTCCCGAAAGGCCCCACTTCTTCTCGCGCAGGAAGCTCAAGTACGCCATGTAGTCGGTGCTGTTTCCGCCGATGAGCCCGATGAAGGTCATCGCTTCGACCCAGGGCGGGCGAAGGGCGACGGCGGGGTAGCGCTCCCGCACCCAATCGGGGTAGTCGGGAAAGGAGACGACGAAGAGCGTTCCAGAGAAGCGTCCCGAAGTCCGGGCGCAGCGCGACGAACGAAGCCACGATGAAAAGAAGGAACAGCAGGATTACGGCGGTCTGACCGAGCTCGAGCGTGCGGTACGTGCTTCCCATCGCAAGGAGCGCGCAGAGAACGAGAATCGCGCTCGCAATCAGATTCAGGTGAGCTCCGTAGTCCGGCAGGTCGGGACCCCGCTCCAGGAGCTGCATCACGAGAGTCGCCAGAGCCTTGGAGAGCGCTCCGAACGTCGAGGCCATGATGACCAGAGCCACGATCCCGAGAAGCAGAGGAAACCAGGCTCTGGGCCCCTTCATCCTCGCCCAGTAGTGGACGGGGTGCCTGCCGGTGAGCGTGATGACCCGCATGCCCGAGTACGCCTGGATTGCCTTCAACACCGAAACGAGAAGGAGGCACCAGACGAGGGCATAACCGAATATCGCCCCTCCGCGGGCGGCGAACACGGTTTCCCCGCTTCCGATGGTGACGGACGCGATGATGGCTCCCGGGCCGTAGAACTTCAGGTAGCCGAATGGATTTCGGGAGCGCAGCTCCTCGGGGACCGGAGGAAACGTCTTCATTCCCGGCCCGGATTAATTCACAAAAACGGGCGGCAGGCTATCGAATCGCTATCGACCGAGGGCCCTCTCCGCCTTGCGGATCTGGACCTCGATGGCGCGGGAGGAGACACCGCCTTCGCTGTCGCGCCTTTCGACGGAGGCGCGGAAGTCGAAGGCGGAGGTGAAGTCGGTGTCGAACTCCGGGGACAAAGCCCGTAGGTCTTCGATAGGGAGCTCGAAGGGCGCGACTCCTTTTTCCTCGGCGCGGGCGAGCACCTGGCCGACGACGTCGTGGGCCCGGCGGAAGGAGACTCCTTTCCGGACCAGGTACTCCGCGAGATCCGTGGCCAGGAGGTCGAACGACAGCGCTTTCGCCATCTGCTCCTCCCGCAAGACCAGGGAGCCTATGACCCCTTCCATCACTGGAAGGGTGAGATTCAGCGTATCGAGAGCGTCGAAGACCGGCTCCTTGTCCTCCTGGAGATCGCGCTGGTAGCCGGTCGCCAGACCCTTGACGGTGGTGAGAAGGGACACCAGATCGCCGAGCAGGCGGCCGGTCTTTCCTCGAACGAGCTCGAGGCCGTCCGGGTTCTGTTTCTGGGGCATGAGGCTCGAGCCGGTGGCGTAGCTCTCGTCGAAAGAAACGAACGAGTACTCGGCCCCCGACCAGAGGATCAAGTCCTCGGCCATGCGCGAGAGGTTCACCCCGAGAATCGCGGCGGCCGATAGAAACTCGAGCGCGAAGTCCCTCGAGGACACGGCGTCGATGCTGTTGGGCAGGACGGCTGGAAAGCCGAGCTCGCGCGCGAGGCGATTGCGGTCCACGCCGAAGGGATTCCCCGCGAGGGCCCCGGCGCCGAGCGGAAGCTCGAGCGCCCGTTCTCTCGCGGCGCGAAGCCTCGAGCGATCGCGCTCGAGCGCCCAGAACCATGCGAGAAGGTACTGGGCGAACACCACCGGCTGGCCCCTTCTCATGTGGGTATAGCCGGGGAGAAGGACCTTCGTCGACGCCTTCGCTTTCTCGACCAGGACCGTCTGGATCCTGCGGACGTACTCGAGGGCCGCCACGATCGCGACCGCGAGGTGCATCCGAAATCCGGTGGCCGCGAGATCGTTCCGGCTTCGACCCGTGGGAAGCTTGGAGGCGACCTCGGGGTCCTCGATGACTTCGGCGAGAACGCGCTCGACCGCGGTATGGATGTCTTCGTCCGCGAGCGGAGGATTCTCGCGGAGCTTCACCTCGACCGAGTCCAGGGCTTTCAGGACCTGATCGAGCTCCGCCGCCGAGAGGATTCCGACTTCGCGGAGCTCGCGGGCGTAGGCTCGATTGACGAGGACGTCTTCGAGCCAGAGCCTGCGATCGAAATCGATCGATCGGGAAAGCGATTCGAGCTCGGGAGCGGTCGGTTTGCGAAATCGTCCGCCCCATAGTTTTTTCATGATTTCCTAGGCCCTTCCGCCTACGCCCTCCGGGCTTCGGCGGACCCGCCGAAGCGTCCGCGCGAAGGCGGGCCGGGCCCGTTGCTGCCCCGAACGATTACGGTCAGCGCTTACACGCCCGAGCCGACCTTCTCGAGCGACGCTTTCTCCTGCCACTTCTCGAGCATCGGGGACAGCTTCCCGAGGTTCGCCTTGTGAGTCAGGTGGCGGATCCTCTGCGGAAGGCCGAAGAGCCGGATGAAGCCCTCGGCGTCGGACTGGCGATAGACCTCGTCCTCGCCGAACGTCGCGAACTGCTCCGAGTAGAGGCTGTAGGGCGACCTCCGCCCCACGGCGGACGCGGTCCCCTTGTAGAGCTGGACGAGGATCTCCCCGGTCACCGTGTCCTGCGTGGTGTCGACGAAGCTGTCGAGGGCCTCGCGCAGGGGCGAGAACCACTGCCCGTCGTAAACCAGATCCGCGTAGCGGCTGGCGATGATCGTCTTGAAATGCGAGGTCGCGCGGTCGAGGGTGATGCTCTCGAGCGCCTCGTGCGCCTCGTGAAGGATGGACCCGCCGGGAGTTTCGTAGACGCCTCTCGACTTCATCCCCACGAGCCGATTCTCCACGATGTCGAGCCGTCCGACGCCGTGCTGGCCGCCCATCTCGTTGAGCTTCTCGAGGAGCGCGACCGGGGGAAGCGCCGTGCCGTTCACCGAGAACGGGATCCCTCGCTTGAATCCGATCTCGACGAGCTCCGGCGCCCCGGGGGCGGATTCCGCCGACGCGGTGAGCTGGTAGAGGTTCGAAGGCGGCGGCGTCCAGGGATCCTCGAGCACTCCGCCTTCGTGGCTCAGGTGGAGGAGGTTCTGATCGCGGCTGTAGATGTTCTCCTTGCTCTGGCTCACGGGAACGCCGTGGGCGGCGGCATAGGCGAGAGCATCCTCGCGCGAGCGGATGTTCCAGATGCGCCACGGCGCGATCACCTCGAGCTGGGGAGCGAGCGCCTGGTAGGTGAGCTCGAAGCGGACCTGGTCATTCCCCTTCCCGGTGCAGCCGTGGGATAGGGCGGTCGCCCCCTCGTCGAGAGCGATCTCCACCTGACGCTTCGCGATGAGAGGCCGGGCGAGCGACGTCCCGAGGAGATACTTCCCCTCGTACTTCGCGCCCGCGCGGAGCGCGGGGAACACGTAGTCCCGGACGAACTCGGTGCGCAGATCCTCGACGTAGGTCTTCGACGCGCCGATGGCCCGCGCTTTCTTGGCGGCCTGCTCCAGGTCCTCGCCCTGACCCACGTCGGCCAGGACCGCGATGACTTCGCAGTCGTAGTTCTCTTTCAGCCAGGGGATCGCGCACGAGGTGTCCAGTCCTCCCGAGTACGCAAGGACGACTTTTTTCGAGCTCATCTTCTCCAGGACTCCTTTCGAGGTCTGCATAAACATACCTCAAAAATGAATAGATATGCAACTCTTTCTCACGCCTTTCTCACGAGGCGGTCCAGGGAGAACCGGCCGCCGCCCATGAGGGCGAGGGCGACGAAGATCAGGAGGTAAAGGGCCGCTCTCTCCGGATTTCCCCAGCTCTCGAGGACTTCCGCGGAAACCGGGTTGATTCCGAAAAACGCCAGCGTCTGCTGGGCGAGCCGGTGGCGCAGGAAGGCGGCGACGAACATCGTGAAGGCGGCGAATCCCGCGGCCATCCGCGTCAGAAGGCCGAGGACGATGAGGGAGCCCCCGACGAGCTCCGCGATCGTCGCGGCCCAGGCGAAGACGATCGGATAGGGGAATCCGAGGTTCGCCACGCCCTCGATGAACGGAGCCCCCTGGCCCGAGAGGAGCCTCTCGACCTTGGGCCATCCGTGGGCGAGGGCGAGTCCCAGCCCGGAGAGTCGCAGAACGAAGAGGGCCGCGTCGGTCGCGAAGCTTCCTTTCGTCGATGGCGCTTTCTTCATCGATATAAGTCTCCTGCCAGATATTTGAGTCCGGTGTCGACGGCGACGGTCACGACCTTCTTGCCGGGGCCGAGCCTCGATGCGAGCACCATCGCGCCGAGGACGTTCATGCCGGTGGAGGTGCCGGCGAAGATCCCTTCCTGCCGCGCCAGCCTTCGCGCCATGTCGCGCGCATCCGACTCGTCGATGGCGATGGCCTCGTCGTAGAAATCGCGGTGAAGGAGCGGCGGCGCGAATCCCGCCCCCACACCCTCCACCCGGTGAGTGCCCGCGCGGCCCTGGGTGATGATGGGCGAGGAAGCGGGCTCGAGCGCCACGATCCGGGTCCCTTTCTTCTTGAGCGCGGTCGAAACGCCGACCAGCATGCCCGCGGTTCCCACGGCTCCGACGAAGGCGTCGGGAGCTCCATCGAGCTGAGCGAAGATCTCGCGACCGATCCCGCTGTAGCCCTCGACGGCGTCGGAGTTGTTGAACTGGTCGGTCCAGAAAGCGCCCTCCTCCTCGTGGATGCGCTTCGCTTCCGCGCGGGCGCGGGGAATGAGGTCGGGGGTGATCCGTCCACCGTCGCTCGGAACCAGGATCACTTCCGCCCCGAGGGCCCGCATGGTGTCGAGCTTCTCCTTGGCGAACGCGTCCGAGGAGACGAGCTTCAGGCGATAGCCCTTGACGGCGCAGATGAGGGCGAGAGAAGACCCCGTGCTCCCGCCGGTGTACTCGACGACGGTCGCCTTCGGTCGAAGCTCGCCGCGCCGCTCGGCGCCCTCGATCATCGCCTTCGCCATCCGGTCCTTGTACGAGCCGGTGGGGTTGAAGTACTCGAGCTTCACGAAGACCCGGGCATAGCCCTCGGGGGCGAGACGGGTGAGCTCGACCAGCGGGGTTCCCCCGATGGCATCGAGCACGCTCGTGGTGGGCGGCGGCGGCCTTTTTGGCATCAGTTCTTCAATCCGTGCGCCCGGGCTTCCGCAGGATCCGCGTCGGATGCATCGACTGGAGGCTCCGCACCCGATCGCCGCCGCGCTTCAGCGCCTCGAGCCCCGCAACGGTGGCGTTGGCGCCGGTCAAGGTCGTGACCGAGAGGATTCCGAGGTTGAGGGCCGTCCTTCGAAGGGACGTGTCGTCGTAGAAAGACTCCCGCCCGAGCGGGGTGTTGATCATCAGGTCGATCTTCCCGCTGAGCATGTGGTCGACGACGTTCGGGCGCCCCTCGTTCACCTTGAATACCCGCTCGACGGCGAGCCCCGCGGCGCGCAGCTCCGCCGCCGTGCCCCGGGTCGCCATGAGCTGGAACCCGAGCCGGGCGAGCCGTCGAGCCACGTGCACCAGGCCGGGCTTGTCGTGGTCGTTCACCGAGAGAAACGCCGTTCCCTGGGTGGGGAGGTTCTGCCCGGCGGCAATCTGACCCTTGGCGAAAGCCATCCCGAAATCGTCGGAGACCCCCATGACCTCCCCCGTGGATTTCATCTCCGGGCCGAGGAGCGTATCGACCCCGGTGAACTTGGCGAAGGGCAGCACCGGGACCTTCACCGCCACGTGGGGGACCCGAAGCTCCTGCGGAAGCCCGAGGGAGGCGAGCTTCTCGCCGAGCATCACGCGAAGCGCGGCCTTCACCAGGGGAACGCCGGTGGCCTTGCTCACGAAGGGGACGGTCCTCGAAGCGCGCGGGTTCGCCTCGAGAACGTAGACCTTGCCCGCCTTGACCGCGTACTGGACGTTGAGGAGCCCTTTCACCGAGAGCGCTCTCGCGATCCGCCGCGTGTGGGAGCGGATCGTCTGGAGCTCCTTCTCCCCGACGAGGTACGTGGGGAGGACGCAGGAGCTGTCGCCCGAGTGGATCCCCGCTTCCTCGATGTGCTCCATGATTCCGCCGATGACCACGTCCTCACCGTCCGAGATGGCGTCGACATCGACCTCGAAGGCCGCCTCGAGAAAACGGTCGATATAGACCGGGTGCTCGGGCGATGCCGCGACCGCCTCCTGGAAGTAAGACTGCAGGCGCTTGTCGTCGTAGACGATGGCCATCCCGCGGCCCCCGAGAACATAGGACGGCCGGACGAGGATGGGGTACTGCAGGCGATGCGCCGCCTCGAGCGCCTCCTCCATCGACCGCACGGTGGCGCTCTCGGGCTGGGGGATATCGAGATCCTTCAGGAGCGAGGAGAACCGATGTCAATCCTCGGCGACGTCGATGCTGTCGGGGGTCGTTCCCAGGATGGGAACTCCTTCGCGCTCGAGGGCGCGCGCGAGCTTCAGCGGCGTCTGCCCGCCGAACTGGAGGATCGCCCCCTCGGGCCGCTCCTCCTGCACGATATGGAGAACGTCCTCGAGGGTGAGCGGCTCGAAGTAGAGGCGATCCGAAGTGTCGTAGTCGGTCGAGACCGTCTCGGGGTTGCAGTTGACCATGATGCACTCGACGCCCGCCTCGCGCAGAGTGAACGCCGCCTGGCAGCAGCAGTAGTCGAACTCGATTCCCTGGCCGATCCGATTCGGGCCGCTCCCGAGGATCATGAGCTTCCGCCGCGACGTCGGCTGCGATTCGCTCTCGTTCTCGTAGGTCGAGTAGAGATAGGGAGTGTACGACTCGAACTCGGCGGCACAGGTATCGACCCGTTTGAAGACCGGCCGAAGGGTTCCGCGCTGCTCGCGAACCTCCTTCTCGGTCTTCCCCTGAAAGGAGGCGATCTGCCGGTCGGAGAATCCGCACTCCTTCGCCTCTCGCAGGAGCTCGGGGGTGAGAGCTTCGGCGGCGAGTCTCCCACCCAGGCGGGTGACCATCGCGAGCTGCTCCAGGAACCAGGGATCGACTTTCGTCAGGAGGGCTATCGAGGCGACGGACCAGCCCCGGTAGAGCGCCCCGAAGATCACCGCGAGACGGTCGGGCCGCGGAACCCGGAGCCGCGCCGCGAGCTCCGTCTCCTCCACTTCCAGTCCGCGCACGATGCCGACGCCCTCGTCGGTGAGCTCGAGCGAGCGCGTTGCCTTGAGGAGCGCTTCGCGAAAATGGCGCCCGATGGCCATGACCTCGCCTACGGACTTCATCTGGACCCCGAGCGTCGGATCGGCGAGCGGGAACTTCTCGAAATTCCAGCGCGGGATCTTCACGATGACGTAGTCGATGACGGGCTCGAAGCTCGCCGGCGTGGTGCGGGTGATGTCGTTCTCGATCTCGTTCAGCCGATAACCGAGCGCGACCTTGGCGGCGATCTTGGCGATGGGAAATCCCGTGGCCTTCGACGCCAGGGCCGAGCTCCGCGAGACCCGCGGGTTCATCTCGATGACCACCATGCGCCCGGTCTCGGGAGAGATGGCGAACTGGATGTTGCTGCCGCCGGTCTCGACGCCGACGGCCTCGATCACCTTGCGCGCGGCGTCGCGCATCGTCTGGTACTCGACGTCGGTCAAGGTCTGCGCCGGGGCGACGGTTAACGAATCCCCGGTATGGACTCCCATGGGGTCGAAGTTCTCGATGGAGCAGATGACCGTGAAGTTCGAGGCGGCATCGCGCATCACCTCGAGCTCGAACTCCTTCCACCCGAGGAGAGACTCCTCTATGAGGACCCGGTGGATGGGCGAGAGCCTCAAGCCCCGCTTCACCAGATCGGTGAGCTCCTCGCGGTTGTAGGCGATCCCCCCGCCCGTACCTCCCAGAGTGAACGACGGCCGGAGGATCGCGGGATAGCCAAGAGTCTCGCTGAGCTCGAGCGCCTCCTCGGGCGACGCGACGTGGCCGCTCCGGGGAACGTCGAGCCCGGCTTCGATCATCGCCTGCTTGAAACGCTCCCGGTCCTCGGCGAGACGCACGGACTCCACCCGGGCGCCGATGAGGCGCACGCCCAGTCGATCGAGAACCCCCGCATCGCTGAGGGCCACCGCGAGGTTGAGCGCCGTCTGCCCTCCCACCGTGGGGAGGATCGCGTCCGGACTCTCCATCTCCAGGATGGGCGCCACGTGGTCGACGGTGAGCGGCTCGATGTAGGTCGCGTCGGCGAGCTCGAGGTCGGTCATGATGGTCGCCGGGTTCGAGTTCACGAGAACGACGCGAACGCCTTCCTGCTTCAAGACCTTGACCGCCTGGGTCCCCGAGTAGTCGAACTCCGCCGCCTGGCCGATCACGATCGGCCCCGAGCCCAGGACCATCACGCTCTTGATGCTGGGGTCGCGCGGCACGCTTATCGCTCCATCATCTCGATGAACTTGTCGAAGAGATAGGAGGCGTCGTGCGGCCCGGGCGAGGCCTCGGGGTGATACTGCACGCTCATCGCGGGAACGTCCTTCAACCGGAAGCCCTCGAGGGTTCCGTCGTTCAGGTTCTCGTGCGTCTTCTCGACGGCGAGACCGCGAAGAGAGTCGGGGTCCACGGCGAATCCATGGTTCTGGGAAGTGATCTCGACGGCGCCGTCGTCGGTGCGCTTCACCGGGTGATTCGCGCCGTGGTGCCCGAAGGGAAGCTTGAAGGTTCTCGCCCCCGCCGCGAGGCCGAGGATCTGGTGGCCGAGACAAATGCCGAAGAGGGGCACCCGTCCGAGGAGCGCCCGTGCCGAGCGAATCGCGTACTCGAGAGGCTCGGGGTCGCCCGGACCGTTCGAGAGAAGCACTCCGTGCGGTTTCCGGGCGAGGACCTCTTCGGCTGGAGTCTCCGCGGGAACCACGGTCGTCGCGACGCCGCGCCGGGCGAGCGACTTCAAGATCCCCCGCTTGATGCCGAAATCGTACGCCACCACGTGGAGGCGTCCCTCGGCGGCCGCCTTGAACTCGTAGGGCGCGGCGCAGGTTACTTTGCGAACCAGATCCGAGCCGGCCATGGCCGGCACCTCTCTCCGCACTCGCTCGGCGCCGGGAGCTTCGCGATTGCCCTCCGTAGTCAGGATCGCGCGCATCGCGCCCAGAGTCCGGATGTGCCGGGTGAGCGCGCGGGTGTCGATTCCAGAAAGTCCGGGGACTCCGTGGGTCGCGAGGTAGTCGGGGAGAGTCCCTTCCGAGCGATGGCTGCTCGCGATGGGGGAGAGGTCCTTCACGATGAGCGCCTCGACCTGGATCCGGTCGGACTCCTCGTCTTCGCGGTTGATGCCGTAGTTTCCGATGTGGGGGTATGTGAGGGTGACGATCTGCCCGCGGTACGAGGGGTCGGTGAGGATCTCCTGGTATCCGGTGAGGCCGGTGTGGAACACCACCTCACCTCGGGCTTCGCGCCTGGCGCCGAAAGAACGCCCCTCGAAGATTCGACCATCTTCGAGGACCAGGTAACCCCTCTCGTCGCTCTGCACTAAAAGGCAATTCTAGTCCAGCGGCGCCCGCTTGCAAAGGCGCTCGAATCCGCCGTGTTACACTGCCGGAGCATAATGTCCGGCATGTCCGGGAGCTCTCTCTCCGGCTACGTCGTCACCGAGACGCTCCTCTCGCGAAAGCCGGAACGCGGGAGCCTCGAAGTCGCGGCAGCGAGCGTTCTCGTCCTTCTCGCAGGCTCGCTCGTCTACTGGACGAACGCGGCCGGACTCGCGCGCTTCCTGCCCGCGAACCGGGAAGCCATCTTCGGCAGATCCGAGTACTGGCGGCTCATCACTTCGATCCTGGCTCATGCCGACCTCGAGCACTTCGCCGCGAACGCCCTGGTCTTCGGTGTCCTCGCGTTCCTCCTCTACGGGTATTACGGAGCTTTCGTGTTCCCCTTCCTGTCTTGCGCCACCGGCCTGCTGACGACGGCGCTATCGCTCGCGACCTACGAGCCGGCGACGAATCTCGTCGGCGCTTCGGGAGTCGTCTATTGGATGGGCGGCTTCTGGCTCACGCTGTACCTCCTCGTCGAACGGCGCCTTCCGCCGGGAAAGCGGATGGTGCGCGCCATGGGATTCTCGGTCCTCGTTTTCCTCCCGACGGTCTTCGAGCCGGAGGTAAGCTACCGCACACACGCGATCGGCTTCGGCCTCGGCGTCGCATTCGGTCTCGCGTACTTCGCCGCCCGCAAACCGGCGCTGCGGGCCGCGGAGAGAGCGGAGAGAATGGAGATGGAGTGAGATTGCATTTCCTGCTGATGCTTCTGGGCGCAGCCCCGGCGCTCGCGGCGGTCCAGCGCGAGCCGGTGCTGAAACAGATCGCCGTCCCCCACCCCTATTACTACCGGGAGATGTACCTCCCTCAGCTCACGTCGGGGCCCAGCTCCGTTGCCTGGACCTCGAACGGACAGGCACTCGTCTTCTCGATGGCGGGCTCGCTCTGGCGACAGGAGCTCGGCTCCGAGATCGCGATCGAGCTCACTTCAGGGCCGGGATACGACTATCAGCCGGATGCGTCGCCCGACGGCAAATCCGTCGCCTACGTGAAATACGACGGCAACTCCATGGAGCTCTGGCTTCTCGATCTCGAGAGCGGGGCCTCCCGGCCCCTCACTCGGGACGGCAGCGTGAACGTCGAGCCGCGGTTCTCTCCCGACGGAAAGCTGCTTCTGTTCGTCTCGACCGCGTACAACGGCCGGTTCCACATTTTCTCGATGGACGTGGAGAGCGGCCGGATGGAGCGGCTCACGGCCGAGAACCGGAGCTCCGTACCGCGCTACTACTACGGTCCGTTCGACCACGAGCTGAGCCCGGTGTGGTCGCCCGATGGAAGCGAGATCCTCTACGTTTCGAACCGCGGAAGAATCCACGGTACCGGCGGTTTCTTTCGCATGAGGGCGACTCCCGGCGCCGACGGGCGCGAGATTCACTACGAGGAGACGAACTGGAAGGCCCGCCTCGAGATCTCGCCCGACGGAAGCCGGATCGTCTATCCCTCGTACCTGGGACGGCAATGGCACCAGCTCTGGACGCTTCCGGCGACCGGAGGCGACGCTTTCCCGCTCACCTACGGGGAGTACGACAACACCGCGCCAAGGTGGTCTCCCGACGGCCGTCGGATCGCGTTCGTGTCCAACCGCAGCGGCTCGACTTCGATCTGGATTCAGGAGGTCGTCGGCGGAGAGAGCGTCCCCCTCGCGGCGCGTGAGCGGCGGTACCGCCGTCCGATGGGACGGCTCCTGATCTCCGTCCCCACGTCGGCGCGGATCTCGGTCGAAGGCGCCGACGCGCGCGCGTACGCTCCGGAAGACGCCTGGATCCACGCGGACGACGCTTTCGTCCGCTCCGAGCGCTCGTTCGAGAAACACTACTTCCATAGCTCGGGCCGCTCCGAGGTCACGGTGCCTCGGGGAGCGGTAACCATCGAGGTGACGAAGGGACTCGAGTACCGGCCGGAGCGGCGGACGATCCAGGTGGGCGAGGCGTCGGACCCGGTCACGGTTCCGATCGAGCTCACTCCGCTCGAGGCGCTTCCGCAGCTTTCCGGGGAGCGCTGGTCGAGCGGAGACCTCCACGTTCACATGAATTACGGAGGCGCCTACCGGAACAACCCCGAGCGCCTTCGGTCCCAGGCGGAAGCCGAGGACCTCGAGGTCGTGCACAACCTCATCGTCAACAAGGAACAGCGCGTCCCCGACATCGAGTACTTCGAAGGTGAGCCGGATCGAGTGTCGAAGGAAGACTTCCTGCTCTTCCATGGGCAGGAGTTTCACACCAGCTACTGGGGCCATCTCGGCCTTCTGGGGCTCACGCGAAACCTCGTGGTCCCCGACTACGCCGCCTATCCCAATACCGCGGCGAAGAGCCTCTACCCGCCGAACGCCGCGGTGTCCGACCTCGCGCGGGCGCAGGGCGGAGTCGTGGGCTACGTGCACCCTTACGAGACCGCACCGGATCCCGAAGGTGACCCGTCCCTTACCCACGGTCTGGTAGTCGACGTAGCGCTGGGAAAGGTCGACTACCTGGAGGTCGTGGGATTCAGCGACCACCGGACGACCGCCTCCGTCTGGTACCGGTTCCTCAACAGCGGCTTCCGGCTCCCGGCGGGCGCGGGCACGGACGCGATGGCGAACTTCGCTTCTCTCCGCGGGCCCGTGGGATTGAACCGAACCTACGTTCGCCTGCCCGAAGGCCCCTTGAGTCTTCCGGCCTGGCTCGATTCGCTTCGTCAGGGGCGAAGCTTCGTGACCAACGGACCGCTCGTCGCCTTCACTCTCTCGGGAAAGGGACCGGGAGACGTTCTCGACGTTCCCGCGGCGGGAGCCGAAGTCGCGATCGCGGCGTCGCTCCGGTCCATCGTCGCCGTCGATCATCTCGAGGTCGTCTGCAACGGCGAGGTGGTACGGGCGATCGATCTCCCCGAAGGACGCGACCGCGTCGACTTCGAGGGAACGATCGCCGTTCGAGATCCTGGATGGTGCGTCCTTCGCGCCTGGAACGAGGGGCCCTCGGAGAGGGTTCTCGATTCCTATCCCTACGCCACGACGAGCCCCGTCTACGTGACCGTCGCGGGCCGGGAACCGCGATCTCCGGAAGACGACCGCTACTTCATCCGCTGGATCGAGCGCATTCGCGAGTCGGTCGAAGCGCACACCGATTGGAACAACCCGGAGGAGAAAGTGGCGGTCCTGAAAATGCTGGACGAGGCCCGCGAGGTATATGCCTCGAGAAGCGGCGGGCATGGTAACATCGAAGAGTTCCAGCAAGAAACGAGCAAGGGCGCCGTGAATGCACACGCGCCCTGAGCGAGCGAAGCGAGCCCGGCCGGGAGGAAGCGGACGCGCCAAAGGCGCGGACCGCGGGAATCCGGCCGTCCTCCCCGAGCGAAGAGCGAGGGGAGCGAGGCGAGCATTGAGATTGGAGGAATGCCATGGCGAACGCTCCCGTAGCGCCCCAGCAACCGCAGAAGAAAGGCCTTAGCCCTCTCGCGTGGGTGGGTATCGGATGCCTCGGCCTTCTGGTCATCGGAGGCATCGTGGCGACGATTGCCACGGTGTTCGTGGTGGGAAAGGTGAAGGAGGTCGCGAACGAGATGGAAGACGATCCGGTCGCGACCACGGCGAAGCTCCTGGCCGCCGCGAACCCGGACGTCGAGCTCGTGGCGACCGACAAGGACAACCGCACGGTCACCTTCCGCGACGTGAAGACGGGGCAGGAGGTCACCTTCGGCTACGACGACATCGAACAGGGAAGGGTGACGTTCTCGTCGGGGTCGGAGACCGCGGAGCTCGCGGTCACGCCCGGAGAAGACGGATCGGGGGGGCTCACCGTCAAGACCTCCGAGGGAACCGCCACCTTCAGCGCGGGAGGAGACGCGGCGAACGTCCCCGACTGGGTTCCGATGTACCCCGGCGTGACGCCGACGAACAACTTCTCCGCCGAAGGCGACGGCCAGCACACGGGGACCTTCAGCTTCAAGTCCGACGCGGACGTCGAGTCCATCCTGAACTTCTACGACGAACAGGGAAAGCAGGCGGGGCTCGAGACCAGGAGCCGAACCTCTACCGGCGAAGGGGCAATCTGGGTCGCGGCGACTCCGGACGACAGCCGCGGGCTCACCGTCATGGCTTCGAAGCAGGGTGACGGTCTGGAGGTGGTCGTGAGCTTCACCGAGAAACGCTGACGAAACGAGCACCTGTCCGAAGCCCGGCCCCTTGACGATCAGCGCCGGCGAGAGTAAGGTAGCCAACACCGACGAACCCGAACGCGCGCCGCTCCGGGAATCCCGGGGAGAAGGGCGTTTATGGCCTGGAAGAAGCGACCTCCCGACCGCAGGTCGGTCTGTGTCCTGTCGTCGCATCCATTCGTTCTGCGGGAGTTGGAGCTGGTTCTCACTCCGGATCGTTTCCGGCTCCAGGTAAGAAGGGTCGCCTCGTCGCCGCTGCACGAGTCCGAATGCAATGCACGCGCGCCCCTCTACGTCGTGGACGCGCAGCTTCCGCAGCCGACGACGGAAACCCTCATCAGCACCATCGCGCGGCGATTCCCCCGATCGCGAACGCTGGTGGTCTCCGATCGCTTTCGCGAAGCCGAAGCCTTCGGGCTCCTGCGACTCGGAGTGAAAGGGCTGGTTCCCTATAGCGATCTTAGGGAGAAGCTACCGCTCGCACTCGACACGGTCGCGGCCGGCGGCTTCTGGGCGCCGCGTTCCCTGTTGTCGCGCTTCTTCGATACCCTGGTCGCTTCCTCCCGGAATCGGCCCCAGTCGGGGCTGTCGGCTTCCATCACCGGCCGCGAACGCGAGGTCCTGGAGACGCTCCTCGACAACCTTTCCAACAAGCAGATCGCCGACCGACTCCACATCTCGGAGCGCACCGTCAAGTTCCACGTCTCGAATCTCCTCGCGAAGTTCCAGCTCTCTC
The DNA here is from genome assembly GCA_963716925.1 of uncultured Acidobacteriota bacterium. GTDB lineage: Bacteria > Acidobacteriota > Vicinamibacteria > Marinacidobacterales > SMYC01 > DAISKN01. The sequence continues at coordinate 57,270 of CAVQUX010000014.1, forward strand.
GACGTCAGGATCTCATCCTTCACTGTCTCGGCCTCGCGGCGCGCGATCGCGCGTCCGACGGTCACCGCCGTCTAGTGCCGGAGCCATAGCCAGGCCCAGGCGAGGACCAGGGTCACGATCGTCACCGGCACTCCCACCCGCGCGTGCCGCCGCCACCCGATCTCGACTCCGAGCCTTCGGGCCTGGTCGAGCACGATGATGTTGGCGATGCTTCCGACGACGAAGAGATTGCCGGCGAGAGTGCTGGAAAGCGCGAGGATCGCCCCCGCCTCGGGACCGCGGGCGTAGGGAAGAAGGAGCATCACCGCGGGCACGTTGGAGACGAGGTTCGAGAGCGCCGCCGTCGCGAGGAAGAGACGCCCGGGCCCGGCGAAATCGATACCGAGGGCGCCGAGCTCGCGCATCGCGAAAGAGAGGGTCCCCGAGGACTCGACGACGCCGTTCACCACGAACAGCCCGAGGAACAGGACCAGGAGGTGCCAGTCCACGAGACCGAGAATCTCGCGCGAGGCCATGCGCCGGCTGCTGAGAAGGAGTCCCGCGGCGGCCAGGGCGGCGACGTCCCTCGGAAAAGACGTGGCGAGAAAAAAGAACACGAGAGCGCCCAACACCAGAAGTCCCTTTACCGTCTGCCATCGGTCCAGAAGCGGCCATTCCACGACGGGCGCAACCCTATCGGATGCCCAGCGTCCCTTCACCGAGAGGACGATGACCAGCCAGACGACGCCGAGACCGACCAACGAAGGCACGCTGGCGTCGAGGAGGTATCCGCCGAAAGAGAGCCGAAGACTCTCACCGATGAGCATGTTCTGCGGGTTTCCGATGAGGGTCATCGCGGAGCCGACGTTCGAGGCGCAGGCCAGCGCGAGAAGGAACGGAACCGGATCCAGCCTCCGGCGCAGGCAACCTTCGATCAGAAGGGGAGCCATCGCAAGACAGACGATGTCGTTCGCCAGAAGCGCGGAAAGAGCCCCCGCGACCAGGATGAGCCAGAAGAGGAGCGCGGGCGGGCTCACGTCGAGCCCCGCGAGCCTCCGGGTGACGTGCGAGTAGAAGCCGCCCAGTCGAAACTGGGCGGAAACGACCATGAGGCCGAAGAGCAGCGAGATCGTCGGGACGTCGACGAGCTCGAGCGCGCCCTCGGGGCTCGTTCTTCCGGCGACGACCAGAGCGATGGCTCCCAGAAGCGCGATTCCGGTGCGATCGAGGGCGAGTCCGGGGAGCTCGCCGAGGACCATGCCGAGGTAGACGAGGACGAAAATGGTGAGAACGAGCGGGTCCACCTCTCTTCGGTCCTACTCTTCCTCTGTCGTTCCTTCACGCCCTCGGCCGCCGTACGCGAGCGCCATCGCCCGCTCGGTGACCTTGTCATAGAGCCGCTCGAGCGATCCGCGGATCTCGGGGTGGGGCTTCCAGAAGTCGGGAAGTCCGAGTCTCTTGAGAAGCGACGCCGAGACCGCGGGGGGCTCGACGACGATGGCGATGGCCTCGAAGCCCTCGCCCAGCTTCCAGAAATGATCCATCGATTCTTCGAGGCTCGCCTCCGCCCGCGCCGCCGGCCGGCCGGAGGCTTCGGCTGCGCGGCGGCGACGGATCTCCCGGAGCAGCAGCTCTCGCGATTTTCCTCTCCAGCGGAAGAGAAGGAAAGGATCCTCATCGAGCCGCTCGGCGAGCACGTAGTAGAGGGCGGCGACGTGCTTGCAGGGCACGACCTCGTCGGGGCAGCTGCAGCTCATCTCGAGCTCGCGCGTCGAGGCGGGAAAGAGCGGCAGATGAATCTCCGCGAACAGGTCCTCGATGTTCTCGGGCATCTCGCCCGAGAGAAGCTTTGCCGCGAAGAGCGCCTGGGACGCGAGCGCTTCGACTGCCCGCCCCCACTCCTCGTCGGTGAAGACCCGGAGCGTCAGCTCCACGTGGTACGGGTCGTAGCGCGAGCCCTGGACGTCGGCGGTGACCCGGCCGGGCTCGATCGAGACGGTGAGCACCCGCTCGGCGCGCGCGTAGCGCTTGCCGCGCTCGAGCCGCCGGGCGACGCCGATGGACTCCATGACCGCCCAGAAGCGGTCTCCCCACCAGCGCCGGTGCGGCCTCGAAGCGTCCGACATCGACCCTAGACCTCCACCGCTTCCTTGCGGAGCTCGAAGAGCTCCCGCAGGCTGTCGGTCGAGAGCTCGGTGATGAAGCCCTCGCCCGATTGTATGACCGCCTCCGCCAGCTCCTTCTTGCGCTCCGCGAGCTCGTCCACCCGCTCCTCGACGGTGCCGGCGCAGATGAACTTGTAGACCGCGACCGATCGCTTCTGGCCGATGCGGAACGCCCGGTCCGTCGCCTGGTCCTCGACCGCAGGGTTCCACCAGCGATCGTAGTGGAAGACGTGCCGGGCCTCGGTCAGGTTGAGCCCGAACCCCCCGGCCTTGAGCGAGAGCACGAAGACCGGCGGGCCTTCCTGGTCCTCCTGGAAGGAGCCGATGAGACGCTCGCGCTCGTTCGCGGGGACGGCGCCGTGGAGGAACAGCACGTCGACGGAAAGAGCTTCGCGGAGGTGCCTCTGGATCAGCTTTCCCATCTCCGCGTATTGGGTGAAGACCAGCGCCCGATCGCCTTCCGCCAGGAGCTCCTCGAGCATCTCCGTGAGCCGCGTGAGCTTTCCCGAGCGGGCCTCGAGCGAGCTTCCGTCGGCGAGAAAATGGGCCGGGTGGTTGCAGATCTGCTTCAGCCGGGTGAGCGCCGCGAGCACTTCCCCCTTGCGTCCGATTCCTTCCGACGCCTCGATCTTCTCGAGGCTCTCGGACACCACCGCCTGGTACAGCGTCGCCTGCTCCTGCGTGAGGCTGCAGTAGACCTTCATCTCGTTCTTGCTCGGGAGATCCTTGATGACCGTGGGGTCGGTCTTCAATCGCCGCAGGACGAAGGGCTCGACCAGCCTGCGAAGCTCCGTGGTGGCCGAGGGATCGCGGTAGCGCTCGATCGGCAGCGCGTATCGCCTTCGGAACGAGGCCTCGGAGCCGAGGTACCCGGGGTTGAGGAACTCCATGATCGACCAGAGCTCGGAGAGCCGATTCTCTACGGGAGTGCCGGTGAGAGCGATACGACGAGACGACACGAGCTTTCTCAGGGCGCGGGTCTGCTTGGCCTGCGGGTTCTTGATGTTCTGGGCCTCGTCGAGAACGAGCCCCGCCCATTCGACGCCGCTCAGGCGCTCGAGATCGCGGTGCACGAGGCTGTAGGTCGACACCACGAGGTGATGCCGCGCAGCCTCCTTCTGGAATCGCTCTCCCTCGTGGCGCTCCTGGCCGTGGTGGATCAGAACCCGGAGCGTCGGAGCGAATCTCTCCGCTTCCTTTCGCCAGTTCGAGACGACCGAGGTGGGGCAGATCAGGAGCACGGGACGGTCGAGCTCTCCGTTCTCCTCGAGATGCAGCAGGAGCGCCAGGACCTGGATGGTCTTTCCCAGGCCCATGTCGTCCGCGAGACAAGCGCCGAGGTTCCAGCGCCCCAGGAACGAGAGCCACGACAGGCCGTGCTTCTGGTAGGGCCGGAGCTTTCCGTGGAACGATCGCGGAGCCTCGAGATGCGGAAGCTCCTCCCGGCCGGCAAGCCGGGTGAGGAGGGTCTCGATCCATCCCGTGGCCTCGAGGTCGGTGACGGGGAGACTGCCGTCTCGCGGACGCCCGAGCTCGAGCTGGAGGACCTCTCCGAGCGTCATCTTCGGAGCCTCGGGCCGCGCCTGGAGCGCCTCGAGAACTTCGTTGACGCGTTCGGGCGAGAGCTCGACCCACTGACCGCGCACGCGGACCAGGGGCTGCTTCATCTGCGCGAGCTCGAGGAACTCTTCGCGCGGCAGGTTCTGCCCCCCGAGGGCCACCTGCCAGTCGAACTCCACGAGCGCCTCGAGACCGAGGGGACTGAGAACGCTCCTTGGACCGCTCGGCGAGGGAGTCACCCGGAGGCTCAATCCGACGCCTCGCTCGCGCTTCCCCCACCACGACGGAAGCAGGATTCCGAATCCGCTCTCGCGGAGAAGATAGGCGCCTTCCTTCAGGAAGGCGTAGGCCTGGTCGAGATCGAGCGGGCAGGACTCCGGCCGCGATTCCTTGAGGCTCTCCTCGATCGGTGGAAACAGGGTCGCCGCCCGGCCGAGAGCCTCGAGCACCATCTCCTGCGGCCGCGAGAGGAATCTCTCGAGATAACGCCAGGTGGTCCCTCCGTGCTCCCAGACGCGGGCCACCGGCACCAGGAGGCTTTCGTCGTCGACCGCCTGAAGGAAGAAACGGAGCTCCCAGGTTTCAACGACCGGTTCGTCGCCGCCGGAAGCGGAATCGGACTCGAGAGGGGGGTCGAGGCGGAATGCGATGCGAAAGGGAGATGCCTCTTCCTCTTCGAGCTGCGCCTTCCAGTCGAGGAGGGCATCCGCGGGTCCCTCTCCGCCGTCGAAATCGCCGCTTCCGTCCACGAGCGAGGCGAGGAGCTCCTCTCCCGTCGACTCCACGAAACGCGGCCTCAGCCGGAGCCGGGAAGCCGCGCGGCGAACGAATCGATCGACGAGAGCGGAGAGGAAGCTCCGCAGGAGCGCATCCGAAGTGAGATCGCCTTCTTCCGAAGGAGAGAGCGCCCGGCACACCGGGGGCATGGCCTCACGAAGCGCGTCGTAGCGGTCGATCTCCTGTTCGACCAGGGGCTCCCAGCGGGAGCGCGCCATCTCCTCGCCGGGAACGAGCGCCGGAAGAAATCGCTGGCGCGCCAGGAGCTCGAGCGCGAAACGGGCGGCCACCGACCAGTATCGAATTCCCGCTCCCAGTCGGAAACGGTGAACGTCGAGCTCTTCCGGGTTCGGAAGGATGACGAGCCAGTCGAGTGCCGCTTCGGGCGAGAGCGTGAGGCCGGAGACCCTCCAGGGTGCGAGGCCGCGCTCCCCGGCGCGGAGACCTCGCGCTCGAGAAGGAGCTCCGGGGAAGGCAGCGGCTTCTCCCCCTGGGTCGGAAGTACGAGGGTGACCCTCTTTTCGAGAGCCTCGGGCCTGGAGTCGGGATCGGCCAAGGGAACGAGTAGACTCTCTACCATCTTCTCGAGTGGGAGCTGATAGGGATGGTCGGGCGCCGCGGCCGCGGCTCCGCCTTGAGCTTCCGCCCAGAGAAAGAAACGTCCTGTCCTGGGAAGCCAGTTCCCGTGTACGACGATCACGAAGGGGACTCGGGGAAATCCTTTCGACGCCGAAGCCGATGCCTCGGCGAAACGGCCAACCTCCAAGATTAGCGAGCCGGACCGAAAGAATCAACGCAGCCCGAAACCAGGGGCCTGACAGGACATTGGTGTCCTGGTGTCTACCGCGGCGGCAGGCCTCGCCGCAGGTACTGAGCCACCGAGAGGTAGTAGTTCCTGGCGTTGGCGCTCGTCTGCCGTTCGCCGAGTTCCGTGAGCGCCTGCGCCTTGAGGCCCTTCGCGTCGACATTGGCGCCGTCCACGGCCAGGATGCAGTCCGCAAGCTCGGCAGCCCATCGGAAGTCGCCCGTGGCCAGCGCCTCGCGGACGCGTGACAGCATCTGCGGCACGCCGCCAGCCAGGGCCACAATCTTCTGCCCGCGTTCCTTCTCCGGCATGGGAAACAGGTGCGTGGCGTTGCCGTCGAACCACCCCAGGTGGTCGCTGTAGATTGCGCGCACCGACCATTCCACCGTGCCGTAGTACTCCTGCAGATAGGGGCTCTCCGCGAGGTGGGGCGGCAGCTTGACGTGCGCGACCAGTTCGTCGGGGCGCTCGCCCTTCCTCATACCCCCGAGCGTCTGGTCGAACACGGACGCGATGCCGTCGCGGTAGTCCCTCAGCGCGTCGCGTGCGTTGGTTGCGCCCAGGACGGGCCGCGTGTGACCCGGCACGATATGCTCGGCGCCGAGGCCGATCAGTCTCGTGAGACTGCCGACCCATGTCATCACCGGCCGCGGCGCCGCGCCACGGATCGCATACAGGTTCGGGAACGCTTTCAGGAAGAGATCGCCGGTGAGCAGCACGCGCGTGTCCGGCAGCCACACCGAGATACCGTCGTTGGTCTCGCCAGGCGTGTGCAGCAGTTCCAGGCGTACGCCGGCAATCGTCAGCGCCAGGCGGTCGCCGCTGAAGGTCTTCGTCGGCGGGAGCGGACCTGTCTTCATCGCGGCGGGTCCCGAGGGACGCCCGAACTCGGTGCCTGTGCCGCCGTTGATGTACAACGCGTCCGGCAGGGTCGAGCCGAACTGATCCCCGCCGTCACGGCCGGCGCGGCCCACGTCGGGCACGCGGTCGACGAACCCTTGGTGGCTGTAGATCTCGGGCCGATCGGTACCCGCGAAGACACTGGCGCCGCCGGTGTGATCGGGATGCGAGTGCGTGTAGATGATGGCACGCACCGGCGCCCTCGAAATCTTCGCGAACTCCGCTTTCACCGCCTGCGCATCGTCGAGCTTGCTGGTGGTGTCGACGACGATGGTGCCGCCCTCTCCCACGATCATCGTCACGTTGGCCATCGAGTAACCGACGGCCACGTATACCCCGTCCGCCACCGTGACGATGTCTTTGCGGAACTCCTGCTCGCCGTGCGCGCGCAGCTTCTCGCGCCCGGCGAACTCCTGCGCGGCCGCCGGAATCGTCGACATCAGTATCGACAGCGCCCATCCCAGCGCGTCGCGCATTCGTCCACCGTTCCAAAACTGCATTTCGCTCTCCCTGCCCTCTGAGCGTACCGGGTTTGCGATCCGGATGTCACAGCAAGGCAGGGCCGCGAGTCGCACGTAATTTTTCGGAAACAGTCGGCGGCCCTGTCGTCGCTTTGCGGAGGCGAAGAACAGTCGCCGCTAGGCCGCCAGGCCGCCAGTTCTTATCTTTGAGTCATTTACGGATTGGCGGAGAGGGTGGGATTCGAACCCACGTGCCGGGTATAAGCCGACAAGACGCTTTCGAGGCGCCCCCGTTACGACCACTTCGGTACCTCTCCGCGAACTCTTAGCCGGCGCGTTCAGTCGTTATCGCGCCGGTACTGAAAAAAATCCTGAAGGACTTTCCGGCACTCCTGCTCCAGGATGCCGGAGACGATCGCGAGCCGATGGGGAATCCCGACTTTGCTCAAATCGACCAGAGACTCCACCGCGCCGAACTTCGGCTCGGGAGATCCATAGACCAGGGTCCCGATCCGGGCCTGCACGATCGCGCCCACACACATCATACAGGGTTCGATCGTAACGTAGAGCGTCAGGCCCGAGAGACGGTAGTTCGAAAGCTCCCGAGCGGCCTTCCGGATGGCCACCACTTCGGCGTGGGCCGTAGGATCGACCGCGCGTATCGGCTGATTGAAGCCGACGGAGATGACTTCCTGCTCCTGCGCGATGACGGCGCCTATCGGAACCTCGCCCAGGTGAAGAGCGTTGCGCGCCTCCTCCAAGGCAAGACGCATCATTTGCTGCTGGATCCCTATCGCCCTTCACCTCACTCGCCCCCGAGAATACTCGACCCGTCCGGGGTCCGCAAGCACCGTTCACGTCGAGACTTTGGCACTACAATCCCCGTCGATGCTCTCGACCGACTGGATCGACGAAATCCAGGAGCGATACGGCCGGACTCTCACGTTTCCCGAGATTCGAAAAGGGGTGGTGGCGCTCTCGCGCATCTACGTCGAGGAGCGGCGGCGAATCGACGGGGGAGCGGCGTTCGACGGGGCGGGAAAGCGCGCCGCGTTCGCCTGCTTCTACGGCCCGCTCCACTTCCTGCTGATTCGAGAAATCGTGTCGGCGCTCGGCGCCGAGCGGGAGCCGCCGCGAAGAATTCTCGACCTCGGCTGCGGACTCGCGGTTGCCGCCGCGGCCTGGGCCACCCTGTGCGAGCCTCCGCCTCAGGTCGCGGGATTCGAGAAGAGCTCCTGGGCGGCGGACGAGGCCCGATGGCTCCTCGCGAGACTCAGGCTGCGCGGTCGAATCCACCAGAAGCCTCTTCAAGAGGCGCCGCCTGCGGGAAGGGGAGACGGTATCGTCGCCGCGTACACGGTGAACGAGCTCGATTCGACGGGAAGATCGAAGCTCCTCGACCGCCTCCTGGCTGCCGCAAGGAGGGGCGCTTCGGTGCTCGTCGTCGAGCCGCTCGCCCGAAGGACCTCCCCGTGGTGGCCCGAGTGGCAGGAACGATTCGTCGGGGCGTCGGGCCGCGCGGACGAGTGGCGCTTCGCGGTTCCGCTCCCGCCCTCCCTTGCGCTTCTCGACCGGGCTTCGGGGCTGGATCACCGGGAGTTGACCGGCCGGTCTCTCTACCTGCAGGCAAGGGCCCCGGATCGAGATCCGTTGTAACATCGGGAATGGCGAAGAAGGGCCCGCCCGCCGGGGCTCAGGCGGTCTTGAGAGCGATCTCGCTCCTCAAGGCGTTCCCGCCCGAACGTCCGGAGCGAGACATCGCGGAGCTCGCGAGCGAGGCGGGTTTGAGCCGCAGCACCACCCATCGCCTCCTCGCGGCGCTCGAGAGCGAGGGCCTTCTCATGCGCAATCCGGGAAGCGCTCGCTATCGCCTCGGACCGGAGACCGTGGTTCTCGGGGCCCGGGCTCTCCGAGCCGTGAGTCTCCGGGAGACCGTCCACGCGGAGCTCGAGGCGCTCGCGGAAGAGACCGCCGAGACCGCGACCCTCGAGGTGCTCTCCCAGGGGAAGATGCTGATCCTGGACGAGGTTCTGGGGGCGCATCTGGTGGGCGCTTCGCCGTCCCTCGGGACTTCGTGGGCGCTTCACGCCACTTCGACGGGCAAGGCGCTTCTGGCGGAGCTGCCGAAGACGAAGACGTTCGAGCTCCTGGCGCAGCCGCTCACGCGGTTCACCGAGCGCACCATCGTGACCCTCGACGACCTGGAAAAGGAGCTCTCGCGGGTGCGCGATGACGGATTCGCCACGGTCAGCGGGGAGCTCGAGGAGGGCTACGCGGCCGCGGGAGCGGTCATCCGTGTCCCCATGAACGAGCCTTACGCGAGCCTGAGCGTCGGGGGACCGAGCGCCCGGCTCCAGCAGTCCGCCCTCCGGGAGCTGGGGGCTCTGGTGAAGGCGCGCGCCGACGAGGTCTCGAGACGACTCGGCTTCGAGCCCCTGTAGCGAGGTCGACCGACTCTTCCCGGCTTCCGTTCTTTCGCGAGAAATTCACGGACGCGGCATGTTAGGGTGGAACGGGAGCACCTTATGAAGACGGTAACCGCGACCCTGATATTGATTTGCGCGTGGGTGGCTGGAGTCGGCCTCTCGTTCCCGGCCGACGGGATCAGTTCGCAAGCGGCCTTCGACAAGCTCAAAGGCCTCGCCGGACGCTGGGAGGGCAGCGTCAATACTCCCGACGGACCGGCGAGTGTCGTCGAGTACCGCGTCACCGCGGCGGGGAAGACGGTGATGGAGGTCCTCTTTCCCGGGTCGGAATACGAGATGGTGAGCGTCTACTACATGGACGGCGACCAGCTGATCGCGAAGCACTTCTGCGCGATGGGGAACCAGCCGGAGATGAGGCTGGACGGAAAGGCGTCTTCCGAGAACGAGCTCCATTTCGCCTTCACCGGAGGGACGAACCTGGACCCCGCGAAGGACCCCCACATGCACGGGGGAAAGATTGCGATCCAAGGGGACCGGCTGGAGAACGAGTGGTTGGTCTTCGCCTCCGGCAAACAGGAAGGCGCCAACCGCTTCTACCTGTCGCGCGCGAAGAACTGAGCTCCGGCGTCCGATCCGCAACTCAATCCGAAAGGCTCCCGCGCCCTATCCAAAGGGCGAGACTCGGCGCGAAGACTGCTCGAATCCCGCCAGGAAAGCCCTCGTCCGGCGTGGCACTCTTCTTGCCTCCTCGATCTCATCCAGGGGAGGTGGAGGATGCGGAAAGCCGGATGGATCGCGCTGATGCTTCTGTTGGTTCCTGCGCTTTCGCGGGCGCAGGTTGCTGAAGACCTTCGGCAGCAGGGATACGTCTTCGGCGCGCCGGGGGCGTTCGTCTACGAGGGAGCCGCCGCCACGCTCGAGTTCGGGGGTGGGATGCAGTGGCTCGTCTATCGCGGGCTCGGGCTCGGCTTCGATGCGTCTCTGATGGGATTCATCGAGTGTTTCTCCTGCTTCCCGATGGCGCTCGGCTCTCTCGATGCCTCGTACCACTTCGTTCCGGCTTCCGGAAGGCTGGTTCCCTTCGTTCTGGGAGGCATCGGCGGAGTCGCTGTCGAAGAAGGCGGGGCCACGCTCGTCAGCGTCGGGGGTGGTGTCAACTACTGGTTCGAGAACGGAATGGCGCTCCGCATCGAGGTGAGGGACCGCTTCGAAAGCGAAGGCCTCCACATCCCAGGGGTCCGCGTCGGGATCACGTTCTAGCCCGAAAGCTCCAGCATCATGACGCCGCCTTGGACGTCGAAGGCGGCGCCCGCGTTTCGCGCCGCTTCCTTCAGCGCTTCGCGCAGCATGTTCTTCTCGTCGGGGCCGTGCTCGAGCCGCCGCAGGATCCCGTCTCCTGTACGGTCGCCGATGGTGAAGGTGAGCTTCAGGCCGCGTCGCTTCACCGAGATCTTCCGGCCGTCCTCGAGCGTGTGCTTGATTCCCTTGACGTAGGCGTCGGTATAGTTGATCCCTACTCCCGAACCGTCGTCCTTGACGGAGGGGAGGAGCTTCTCGGCTTCCTGGTTCTCAGGCCCGAGCGCGACTTTGATTCCTGACACGATCCAATACCTCCCGGAACTTTCGGATGTGAGCGGGGGTCGACCCGCAGCAGCCGCCGATGATGGCAACACCGATATCGAGAAGGTCCTCGAGGCCGCGGGCCATCTCCTCCGGAGTTTCCTTGTACAACACCTTCATGTTCTCGAGGACGGGAAGGCCCGCGTTCGGCTGCGCCATGATGGGAAGGCCGCACACCGATCGGTAGCGCTTCGCGATATCGACGGCGAGACGGATGTCGATCCCGGTCCCGCAGTTGAGAGCCACGATGTCGCACCCCGCTTCCGCCATGAACTCCGCCGCCTGCTCGGGGCTCGTCCCCATCATCGTGCGGACCTCGTCGCCCTCCTGCATCTTGTCGAACGCCATGGAGCCGATGACCGCGGGGGCTCCCGCGGCCTTCGCCGCCGCGATCGCGATCCCGAGCTCCTCGAGCGCCGTCTGGGTCTCGATGATGATGGCATCGACGCCGCCCGAGACCAGCGCTTCCGCCTGCTCGGCGAAGGCTTTCGAAACCAGCGCCTCGGGAATCTCGCCGTAGGGCTCCATCAGTCCCCCGAAAGGCCCGATATCGCCGAGTACAAAGCCTTCCTTGTGACCGAACGCGCGCCGGGCGATCTCGGCTCCGGCCCGGTTGATCTCGCGCACCCGGCCTTCCTCGCCGTGCCGCTCGAGCATGATGCGCGAGCCCCCGAAGGTATTGGTGATGAGGCAATCGGAGCCCGCGTCGACATAGGCCTTCTGGATTGCGAGGATCTTCTCGGGCGCGTCGAGGTTCCAGGCCTCGCCGCAGCCGCCGGGGGGAAGCCCCGCCTGCTGGAGCTGGGTTCCCATGGCGCCGTCCCCGAGGAGAACGCGGTCTTTCAAGGCTTCGAGAAGCTTCAAGCGGCTTTCCTCCGGAAGCTGCAGCGCCAGTCGCAGCGCGCGCAGGGTGAGAGCGACAAATCCTCCGGCCCGTACACGGCGAGGATCGAGTGGACCGGACTCAGCATTCCCGACGGAAGAAGCTCGATCTCCTCGGGCTCGACCATCGCATAGAGCTTCGCCTGCTCCTCGATTCCGAATCCCCTGTGCCCGGGGCTTTTTCCGTTCCCGAGCGACGCCGCGAGGTGCTCGACGACGGCGGCCGCGAGACGGTCGAGAAAGTACGCTTCGTCGACGCGATCCGCTTTCCAAAGACTCGCGATCTCGTCTTCGACTTCGTTGCCCGCGGTGATGGCGGCAAGGGTCTCCTCTCCGACGACGCGGGTGTAAACCTTCGGCATCCCGTGACGTCGGTACCAATCGATCGCCTCTTCGGCCCGCGCGAGGACGTCGCCCTCGAGGCGCTTTCCCGCGGGATAGCCCAGCAGGCGAGCGTACTCGTGGAGGTGGATCAATGAAGCACCTCCGCTCCGATGGGAACGAACTGACAGCCCTCGACGAAGAAGTCGAAGAACGTCTCGTGGGTCTCGAGCTCGATGTGCTCCACCCGAAGGGCCAGCTGTTCCAGCTCCTGCCTGTGCGTCTCCGAGAGCAGGACGCGAGCGGCCCCTTCGAGGGCGGCGTTTCCCACGCGCACGAGCTTTTCCTCAGGGAGCGGCGGAAGAAGACCGATGCGGCGCCCTGCCTCGGGGTCTATGTGCCGGGCGAAGCCTCCCGCGAGGTAGAAGCGCTCGATGTCCTCGAGTTGAATCCCGAAGACGTCGAGAGCGATCCGGAGTCCGGCGACGTTCGCACCCTTCGCCTGCGCAAGCTCGTTGACGTCCATCTCGGTGAAAAAGATGTCGTGCGCCGCGTCGACGACGAAGCGGGAGGCGCCCTCGCCGAAGCGGCCCTGAGCGTTCATCCTTCCCGTGCGCAAAAGCTCCGACAGGAGATCCACCAGTCCCGAGCCGCAGATTCCCTGCGGATCGGCGTCGCCGATCACCTGGAACGAGACCCGGCCGTCGTCCGCGATGGCGACGCGCTCGATGGCGCCGTCGAGACCGGGCATCCCGCAGAGAACCCCGCCCCCTTCGAACGCCGGGCCGGCGGGGCAGGAGGCGGCGACGATGCGCTCGCGATTTCCCACGATGAGCTCGGTGTTGGTCCCGATATCCATGACGACGGAGACCCCCTCCCGCTCGGCGAGCCCGGTCGCGAGAAGACAGGCCGCCGCATCGGCGCCGACGTGGCTTCCAAGAAGAGGAAGGGCGTAGACACGGGCCTCGGGATGGATCGGGAGCCGGAGCCGCTTCGCCTCGGTCGCGAGCGCGGTCGTCGTTCTCTTCCCGGCCCTCAGATCGTGCTCGGTCGAGGAGCGGTAGGGCTTCTGTCCGATCGAGTGCACGTCGAGGCCGAAGAACAGATCCCGCATCGTGGTGTTCGCGGCCACCGTCATTTCAACGATGCTTTCGGGCGGAACCGGAAACCTCTCGATGGCGTGCTCCAGGTAGCCGAGAAGAGTCCTTTGAAGGAGTCTGCCCTTGTGATGCGTGTCGTAGTGGATGCGCGCCATGATGTCCGAACCCCCGAAGCGCTGAGGGTTCTCGAAAGACTGGCTGGCGACGAGAGCGCCGGTCTCGAGATTGTGGAGGCGCATGGCGACCGTCGTGGTTCCGAGATCGAGCGCGATCCCGTAGCCGCGGGCGACCCGTGGGTCCAATCGAAGCTCGACGTCGGGGAGATCCGTCGACTCGTCGATGACCCTCATAGAGCCCCGCCGCATGGTGTGGCAGCGGACGGTGCCCTCGTTCACGATTCGGGTGCGGCACGCGAGGCGAAATCTACCGTCGAGGTGCTCCTCCTCGGGCGTCCTCTCGGTGAGAAGCTCTCCGCCTTCCTCGACCTCGAGGAGACACTCCCGGCATTTCCCCTGCTTCACGCAGGAGGTCGGAACCTGGATCCCGATCTTCTCCGCGCAGTCGAAGAGCGTCGCTCCCTTCGAGACGGGAGCCTCGCGGTGGTCGACGTAGAGGCGCATGAGCGTTAGACCGCGGCGCGCGCTTCCTTCCGGGCGGCGACGAGCTTCTTGAAGAGCTCGACGGCGCTCGCGGCATCGGCGGCGTAGCCGTCGGCGCCGATGTCGTTACAGAACTGCTGGGTCACGGGTGCGCCGCCGACGGCGATCTTCACGTCCAGGCCCTTGCCGCGCACGGTGTCGACCACGGTCTTCATGTAGATCATCGTCGTGGTGAGAAGTGCGCTCATTCCCAGGATCGCCGCGTCGTTGTCGGTGACCGCACGGATGAACTCGTCGGCGCTGGTGTCGGTTCCGAGGTCCACGATGGTGAACCCGGCGCCTTCCGCCATCATCCCCACGAGGTTCTTTCCGATGTCGTGAAGGTCCCCCTTCACCGTTCCCATGACGATCGTCCCCTGGCTTCCGGCGTCCTTGCGCGCGGTCAGGAGCGGCCGGAGAACCGCCATTCCCGCTTTCATCGCCCGGGCGGCGAGGAGCACCTCGGGAACGAAGATGCGGTTGTGCTTGAAGTCCTCGCCCACCACCCGCATCCCGGCGATGAGGCCGTCTTCCAGGACTTCGTCGACGTCGAGGCCGGAGGCGAGCGCGTCCTCCGTCATGGCTTTGACTTCCTTGTGCTTTCCCTCGTAGAGGAGCTGGTTCATGAGCGCGTAGTCCGTCATGGTGTTTACTCGAAAGCGGGCAGCTGGACGTTCTTGTCGTCCGCCGTCCGCCGGAACATGTCGCGGATCTCGAGATGGAGCTTGTCTTCGAGGGGCTCCACCTCGTAGTTTTCGAGACACTCGGCGATGACTCCCGCCGCACGATCGCGGAACGTCTTCTCGCCTTCGCCCTTCCACTGATCCCAGTTCGTGCGGTCGATCATCGGGCCGGGGAGGTACAGCTCCTCGGGCCAGTGCTCGAGGGTGTGCTCGGACATCATCAGGTGCTTGTCGCGCACGAGCTCGTCGATGAGAGGCTGGGTGGGGAGATCGTCCCGGACCTCGACCGGTCGCACGAACCGTTTCGCATGGGCCACGACCTCGTCGTCGAAGGTGAGCTTCTCCAGGCTGAAGCAGTTCACGTAGTCGAGCATCCCCGGGCCCGAGACCGAGTTGATTCCCGCGAGCGCCGCGAGAAACGCGCCCGTTCCCGATTCGAAGCCCGCCTGCGGGTCGTTGAACTTCGAGTCCGAGAGCGCCATGTACGCCTGGCAGGGAAGCTTCAGGAACTTCGCCACCTGAGCGTAGCCGCAGTAGACCTGGAGCGCTTCGACCGCGGTCATGGGGTTCGTCATGAGCCGCATGTGGAAGCTCGCGGGAGCGCCTCCGAAGAGAACGGGAGTTCCCGGACGGATCTTCTGGGCGATGGCGAGACCGCTCACCACCTCCGCGGTATGGAGCACCAGCGCTCCTACGGTCGTCGAGGGGGAGATCATCCCGAGGAGCAGCACCGGCACGATCTCGATCGGGATCCCCCACTCCGCGCAGTCGATGATGTTGCTGATGGGATCCTCGCCCCAGCGAAGAGGGGTATTGGGGCAGCAGGTGAAGATCGACATCGGCTTCTTCACCAGGTCTTCCCTGCCCTCGCGGAAGTAGCTCATGAGCTCGCCCATCCGGGGAACTCCGAAGTGGGTGAAGGCGCCGGAGACGATCGGCCGCTTCGAGAACGAGAGCACCATGTAGAGGCGCCAGGCGTCGGCGATGTCCTGTGGAATGTCCCTGGGGATGAACGCCGTCGAAAGGTACGAGATGTTCTTGAGTCCGTCGGCAATCTTCACGTAGTCGACGAAGTCCTTCGAGTCCCCTTCGCGGATCTCCTGCGTCTTGCGGTCGAGAATCCGGAGCGCCGAGGAGGCGGGAACGAAGTGGACGTTGTCCCCTTCGAGGGTGGCCGAGGGATTCCCGTCCCGATCGTGAAGCGTCAGCGACGACGGCGCCGAGGCGAGAGCCTCCTCGAGAGACTTTCGCGGAAACGTGATGCGGTGCGTCTCCTCGTTTCCCTTGAATCCGACGTCGACGAGCCGCGCGAACGCGTGGGGGTTCTCGACGAGCACACCGGTTTTTTCGAGGACCGAGAGCGCTTCGTCGACGATCCTCGAGACCAGAGAGGGCTCGAGAATCTCCATTCGTGCTCTCAAGGCACGCTCCTCTTGCGCTCCGGGTCGAAGAACGGAAGCGCCGCCACGTGCGCGTGGGCGCGCCTTCTCACGTACTCGACGGTGTACTCCAGGTCGAGCGGCGTCCCTGGGGCCTCATACCCGCGATCGACCGTCGCGAGGGCGATGAACTTCTTCAGGAGAGTCGACCAGCCGCTCGACGTCGCCTTTCCCACCTGGCGCCCGCCGGAATAGACGGGAACACCCACCCGCGAGATCTCGTTCGTGAGCTGGGGCGCGAGCGATTCGAGCATGTAGACCCGCTCGATCTCGCGGAACGTCACCTCGATCCCCACGAGGAAGCGCTCGGTGCCGTTCTCCTGCTCCGCGACCAGGGCGGGCTTGCCGACGAATTGCGGCTTCTTGAGGTTCACCGCCCACCCCATGTTGATCTCGTAGGGGGACGATTTCTGGCTCTCGACGAAGACTTTCTCCGCGTTCCAGAAGTCGACGTCGATGAGCGGGAAGCCCGCCTCGAGCCGCGCCCGGTCGAGAGCGACGATTCCCGCGGGCTCGAGACCGAGGCCCTCGCCCGCACCGACGACCGCATCCCAGAGCTTCTCCGCGTGCGCCGCTTCCGCCCAGATCTCGTAGCCCAGGTCTCCGGTGTACCCCGTGCGGGTGACGACGGCGGGAACGCCCGAGAGCTCGGTCGTGCCCAGCCGGAAGAAGCCGAGCTTCGAAAGGTCCTTGCTCCAGATTCGCTGGAGGACTTCGCGGGAGCGCGGCCCCTGGAGAGCGAGAGCGGCGTATTTCTCCGAGACGTCCTCGATCTGGACGTCCATCCCTTCGGCGTTGAGCCGGAACCAGACGAGCGACTGATCGGCCGCGCTGGCGCGGAAGTGATCCTTCGAAAGCCTCTGGAAGCATCCATCCTGGATGACCTTCCCGCCCTCGTCGCACCAGGCGGCGTACAGGACCTGCCCGACCTGACACTTCGAAGCCTCGCGGGTGATGAGGCGATCGACGAGGCGGACCGCGTCCGGCCCCTGGATGTCGTACTTATAAAGAGGAGAGACGTCGATGAGCCCGGCGCCGGTGCGGATGGCATGGTACTCGGGGTCATGGAAGTCGTCGTATGCGACGGCGACGAAGTACCCCGACCACTGCTTCCAGCGCAAGCTGGTGCAGAGGGGCTCGGTTCTCGAATGAAACGGGGTGCCGACGGCCATCTGGACAAACCTCCACAGCTCGATTCAGTGTACTTTGCTTTCTGTCCATAATGCAATATGATGTCCCACCATATGGGCAAGTACGACTGCGTCGTGATCGGTGCGGGTCACAACGGCCTCGTGGCCGCGGCTTATCTGGCGCGGGCGGGGAAGAAGGTCGTCGTCCTCGAGAAGCGCGAGCTCGTGGGGGGCGCGACCGTCACCGAGGAGATCATTCCCGGGTTCAAGTTCACGGTCTTCTCCTACGTGGTGAGCCTGCTCCGGCCGGAGATCATCGAAGAGCTCGAGCTCGCGAAGCACGGCCTGCAGCTCCTGTCCCTCGACGGGACGTTCACTCCGCTTCCCGACGGGCGCTACCTCGCGCGCTGGCACGATTCGGAGAAAACGCGCATGGAGATCGCGCGTTTCTCGCGAAAGGATGCCGACAACTACGGACGGTTCGGCCTCCACATGCACCACATGGCGCGGGCGGTGAGAGAGCTCCTGATGATGCGCCCGCCGGAGCCGACTTCGCTCCGTCCCTCGGATCTCGCGGGATTCAACCAGCTCGCGAAGCACGTCAAGAGCCTCGGCGACCGCCGTTTCTACGATCTCGCGCGTCTCATGACCTCGTCCGCCGCCGACTACCTCGACCGCTGGTTCGAGTGCGACCCCCTCAAAGCGACGATGTCCGCGAGCGGCATCATCGGAACGTTTCTCTCCCCTCGATCTCCCGGCTCGGCCTACGTTCTCCTCCATCACTACATGGGGGAGATCGACGGAGTTTCGCGCTCGTGGGGGTTCGCCAAGGGAGGAATGGGGTCGGTCGCCAATGCGATCGCCTCCTCCGCGCGAGGGCTGGGAGCGGAGGTCCGGACGAGCGCCGGTGTCGCCCGCGTCCTCACCCGGAACGGCCGAGCGACGGGAGTGGTTCTCGAGAGCGGCGAGGAGATCGAGGCCGACCAGGTCGCCTCGACCGCAGACCCCAAGAGGACGTTTCTCAAGCTGGTCGAGGAGAAGGACCTTCCCGCGGAGTTCGTAACCGACGTGAAGCGCTTCAAGATCCGCGGCTCGTCCGGAAAAGTGAACCTGGCGCTCTCCGAGCTTCCGAACTTCACCTGCCTTCCCGGAGAGGGGCCTCACCTGAGAGGCGCGATCTCGGTAAGCCCGAGCATGGACTACATCGAGCGCGCCTACGACGAAGCCAAGTACGGCGACTTCTCGAGCCGACCCTACATGGACGTCATGATCCCGACTCTGATCGATCCTTCCCTGGCGCCTCCGGGAAAGCACGTGATGTCCATCTTCGTGCAGTACGCCCCGTACAAGCTGAAGCCGGGGACCACCTGGGAGCAGAAGCGCGAGGCGTTCGGAGACGCCGTCGTCGACACGCTCTCGCAGTACGCGCCCAACCTGAAGAAAGCCGTCATCGGACGCCAGGTGCTCTCGCCCTGGGACATGGAGCAGAGGATCGGCCTCACCGAGGGCAATATCTTCCACGGCGAACTGAGCCTCGATCAGCTCTTCTTCCTGCGACCCGTCGCCGGCTGGGCGCAGTTCCGGACCCCCATCGACGGACTCTACCTTGCGGGCTCCGGCGCCCATCCGGGGGGCGGCGTCATGGGCGCCCCCGGAAAACTCGCCGCCCTCGAAATGCTGAAGGACGCTTCATGACCGACGCCATCGTCATCGGTTCGGGCGCGAACGGGCTCACGGCCGCAAATTATCTCGCGCGCGCGGGGATGAAAGCCCTCGTGCTGGAAAAGCGGAGTGGGGTCGGGGGCCTCGCCTCGACGGAGGAGTTCGCGCCGGGCTTTCGCGCCTCGGTCGGACCCGACAACTGCGGGCTTCTGCTGCCTCAGGTGATTTCGGACCTCGAGCTCGAGCGGCACGGCCTGGAGCTCTTCGCGATGGACCCCATGGTCTTCGCGCCCTCCCGCGAGGGCTCGGGCCTCCTTCTTCATCGAGACGCGGGAAAGAGCGCGGCCGAGATAAGGAAGTACTCCGCGAAGGATGCCGAGGCTTACCCCCGGTTCACCGAGCTGGTGGAGAAGATCTCCGGGTTCTTGAGACCGCTATTTTCCAAGCCCGCGCCGCAGCCTTCGATCGAGACCGGCTCGGACCTGCTCGACCTGCTGCGTCTCGGCTGGGGCTTCAAGCAGCTCGGCGCCCGGTCGATGCACGAGCTCTTGAGAATCCTTCCGATGGGGCTCGAGGACTTCCTCAACGAGTGGTTCGAGCACCCCCTGGTGAAAGCCGCGGTCGGCGCGGGCGCCCTCGAGGGCGTCTGCTTCGGGGCGAAAGCGTCGGGGACCTCCGCTCTCTATCTGTATCAGAACCTGTCGCCTCGGAAACTAGCGCGCGGCGGCTCGGGCGGCGTCACTCAGGCGCTCGCGAAGTCCTTCCAGGCGCGCGGGGGCTCGGTCCGCACTGGAGCCCGAGTCTCCCGACTCCTCGTCGAGAACGGGCGCGCGGTCGGGGTCGCTCTCGAGAGCGGCGAGTCCATCCGCGCTTCGGTGGTCGTGTCGGGGCTCGCGCCCCGGACCACGTTCCGCGAGATTGGAAGTCCGACGGACCTTCCGCCGACCTTCGTCTCCGAGATGGACAAGATCCGCTACCGCGGCGTCACCGCGAAGCTGAACCTCGCCGTATCGGAGCTTCCCGACTTCCGCTGCCGGCCGGGAAAGCAGGCGGCGGAGCATCACCGCGCCTTCATTCAGATTGGCGAGAGCCTCGACGACTACGAGCGCGCCTACGATGCCGCGAAGTACGGCAAATTCTCGGAGAGACCTCTTCTCACTGTCGTGATTCCATCGCTCGTCGACCGCGGCCTCGCCCCCGAGGGAAAACACGTCGTGAGTGTCACCGCCCAGTTCGCTCCGTACCGTCTGCGCGAGGGAAGCTGGTCGAGCTCGAAGGACGCGCTGACCACAGCGATCCTGGAGCGGATCTCGGAGTACGCGCCGAACGTGAAGGGCTCGGTCCTGCACCACCATTTGTGGACTCCCGAGGACTACGAGCGCGAGCTCGGTCTTCCCGAGGGGAGCTGGCACCAGGGCGAGATGGCGCTCGATCAAATGTTCTTCATGCGCCCGGTCCCCGGGTGGTCCCGCTACGAGACCCCGATCGAAGGCCTCTACCTCGCGGGGGCCGCCACACACCCCGGCGGCGGCATCACGGGAGCGTGCGGCTCGAACGCCGCGCAACGGGTTATCAAAGACCGCGGTTGACCCGCCCCTGGACACAATTGACAACGTAGGCACGAGGTGCCACGATGGGGTTTCCCCCCAAGTGGAGGCGTGTAGTTTGAAGCGGTGCCGCTGGTTTTCAGCCTTGATGCTCGTCTGGAGCGGGCTTGCGTTCGGAGCGCAGGGCGAGGTCGCGATCGTCCACGATCCGATCGAGTGCTGGCCTGTCGATGAGTTTCTGCTGATCCAGTCCTCGTTCGTGCCTCCCGAAGACATCCAGACGGCCAAGTTCTACTTCCGCTCGATCGAACACCCGGACTACTACTACATCGAGCTCACCCTCGGCCCCGGCGGGGGTCGGGCGATCGCTCCGAAAGCCGCGCCCGGTACGCAGGGAGTCACCTATTACCTGGAGCTCGTGACCCTGAGCTTCAGCGCCTTCCGAACCGAGGAGCGCAACGTCCCCGTCGCGTCGGGCGCTGAGTGCAAGACGCGCGACCCCGAAACCGCGTACTACACGGGCGAGAATCCCGACATCGCCATCGGTGCCACGCGCGGCGGCGTGCCGCAGATGCCCCCGGGATTCCAATCAGAGGGCATCTCGCGATTCATGAGCGTTACCGGAGCCCAGGGCGGGACCGCCGGCGGATTCAGCGGGAAGACGGTCGGCATCATTGCCGCCATCGGAGGCGGCGCCGGAGCCGCACTCGCGTTGTCCGGAGGCGGCGGGTCGGACGCAACCACGACGAGCCCCATAGGCGGAATCACGACGTCCAGTCCGTCGAGCATTTCGACCTCGACCGCAATCGGCGGTGTCACCTCGACCACAACTACCACTGGCGGGGGTGGGGGTGGGACGTCTACGAGCTTCAGCACGACGACAGTAGTGGGAGGAGGCTCGACGACGACGATTCTCGGCGGCTCGACAACGACTACCAGCGTTGGAACGAGTTCGAGTACATCGACGGTTGTGGGCGGAACGACGACTATCGGTACCTCTACGAGTACAGGGGTAACGACATCGAATCCGACGACTTCGAGCCCGACGACGTCGCCCACCACCTCGAACCCAACGACATCGAATCCGACGACTTCGAGCCCGACGACGTCGCCCACCACCTCGAACCCAACGACATCGAATCCGACGACGTCGCCCACAACCTCGATCCCAACGACGTCGAACCCGACGACGTCGCCCACCACCTCGAACCCAACGACCGCACCTACGACGTCAATCCCGACGACCTCGAACCCAACGACTTCGGTCCGCACGACCACGACGGCTGGGGCGGCGCAGTTGACGATCTCGAAGGGCGGGAGCCCAAATCCCGTCGTGGTGAACACGACCTTGACCTACACCGTGAGTATCCGGAACGTAGGTAGCGCGAACGCAACCGGCGTTACCATGGAAGACAGTTTACCCGGCAGTGTCAGCGTAACATTCATCAACAACGCCAATTGTCGCGACTTCGGCGGCGGAGACGTCCGCTGTTTCAGTCTGTCGATCCCCGCGGGGCAAACCATCAACATCGTGATTCGAGTCGTTCCGCGATCGACCGGTACTATCACCAACAGAGCCGCGATCACAGCCGGGCCGAACTTCCCTTCGACATCCGTGAACACGAACGTCGTCTCCGCGCTGCAAGCCGGGGACAGCCCGGAGCCGGTCGCCGTCAAGACCTTCCTCGATCTCGAGCCGTACGACGGGCGTTCCCGGGGCCGCATCGTATTCAATGACTCGGAGGCCTCCGAGATTACGAACTCGGGCCCCGTCGTTCATCGTGTCTCGGCGCGCGAGGGGGAGAACCGAGTCGAGGCGCAGCTTCTGGCGAGCGGAACAAGAAGCCGGGGCTTCTGGCGCTTCGATTTCAGCGGGTCACGCCGTTTCGTTCCTGGTAGCCTGCAAGTGGATTCCGGTCCGGTCTATGCCCAGGACGAACGCTCCATTACTTTTTCAGTGGGCGACGGCTCTTCGGTGCGTTTCCGATACCGGGTCGCGGACAGCCAAAGCCCGTAATCCGCCGCTTTTAAAGGCCCTAAAGCCCCTACCCTCCCGTGTTTCGCTCCCGTGCCACTTCATCCCAATCGCTCTTCCAGTAGAACCCCTCGGCTGTCGCTCCGGTTTACGAATCGGGGTTCGCCCCTAAGTGCTTGTGACATCGAAATCGAAGTTGAAACGCGGTTCGCTACTGTCGGCGATCATTACAAACCCGATCCGAAAGAAACCGAGCCCCTGCGATGTCCAATAGCTGCAAATAACTGAACAGCTGGGCGTTAATCCCGTAACGCACGTGTGGCACTGATATTGCAGTATCTCTTGGTGAGTTCAACGAGAACTGGAGGATCTACAGCAATGGTCTCAAGAAAAGTGACGCCGTGGTTAGTGGGTATGGTCTTTGTCATCGTGGCCGGGCTGGCCTCGACGTCGCCGGTCGAAGCCGTGGCGTCGATTACGTTCGACCAGGTGGTGCAAGGCGGTACGCTTTCGTACACACCGGGCGGGCCATTAGTAGGAACGGACATCCTGTTTGATTTCTTCGTAGTGGCTGGAACCGGCGGGACGGATGGTGTCTACGCTTGCGTCGGCTGCTCGCTGGATTTCACCACCGGGACGAGCGCGGATACCGGACCCGTGTATCAGTTCGCGAGCGGTGGAACTTTCGTGCTTACGGGAGCGGTTCCGGGGATGGGAATAGCGAGCTCCGTTTTGCTGTCTGGGTCCTGGACCGGTAGTCCCACGCTACCGACAGCGTTGGCGGGCGGGAACAGCATCGGATTCACTGGCTTCGGAATCGACGAAAAGAATCCAGATCTGGCCGCATTCCTTGGTATTGACCCACTTCTGTGGAGATACGCGAATTCGGAGTTTAGCCTCGGACAAGCCACGATAAATCCGGACGGCTCGTTCTCGGGGACAATCACACAGGCGGACCTCCAGAATATCAAGTCGGCGCCAGAGCCTGGTGGGACATTGCTGCTGCTTCTGGGGCTCGGAAGCCTCGCGGCCTATCGCCGCCGCAGCTGAGCTTAGATTTCTCTCCGCGCGAAAGAGGGCGCCGTTTCTTGGGGGGAACGGCGCCCTCGAACTTTTCTAGCCGCTCACATGCGGGTTGCCCTCAAAGTAGAACCGTAACGGTTTCCTCGCCCACTCCTTCGCATACGCGACGCCGATGCGCGGCGACCGCCGGATGAGCTGTCGGGCTTGCGGCCCTCGAACGATGTAGAAGTCGCCGCTCTCGACCAGATCCACACCGTCGAGTGCTCGGTCGATCCCTAGCGCCTGGGTGAGCTTCGCCGGGCCCGAGCAGAGCTCGACGTCGCTCTCGCGTCGCCTCCTCTTCCGCATCTCTTCGAGCCCCCCGATGGGCTCGAGAGCTCGGATCAGACAGGCGGTCGGGACCTCTTCCCGGTCGGCGACCACGTTCACGCACCAGTGCATCCCGTAGGTGAAGTACACGTAGGCGTGGCCGGCGTCGCCCCACATCGAGGCGTTCCGCGCCGTGCGACGCCCTCCGAAGCTATGGGCCGCGCGGTCCTCGATCCCGAGGTAGGCCTCGACCTCCACGATCCTTCCCGCGAGCTCCCGGCCGTCTTCCAGCCTTCTTACGAGGATTTGCCCGAGAAGGGCTTTGGCCAGAGTCACCGGGTCGCGGCGGAAAAAGCGCCGGGTAAGGCGTGCGGACGACGTCAATCGTTCATTCCCGATGGAGCCAGCGGCCTTCCATTCCGCCCGCGAGGGGGAGAATCGTCCCGCTGAGGTGACCGGCGAGGCGCGAGGACGAAAGGAACACGATGGACCTCGCCACGTCCTCCGGAGTCGCGATTTTCCGGAGGGCCATCGTCGCCGTCACCCGATTCACCGCCGAGGGGTCGGCCATGGATTGGGCCGCCATGGGAGTCATGACCCATCCGGGACAGACGCAGTTGACCCGACCTCGTGGAGCGAGGCGCACGATCTCGTTTTTCAGGCTCCGCGTCATTCCATAAGCCATGGCCGCTTTCGCGGACGAGTAGTCGGTGTGGTTCTCCTCCCCGAAGAGGGCGGCGGTCGAGGCGACGAAGACGATCGAGGCCTCATCCCGCGGCGCGTCGGCGAGGTGCCGCAGAAATCCTCGGCAAGTGAGGAACGCTCCCGTGAGGTCGGTCTCCATGGTTTTCTGCCACTGAGCGAGCGTCATGCGATGGAGGGGGACCTCGTCCGCGATCCAGATCCCCGCGTTCACCACGATTCCGTCGATTCGCGGAAAGAACGACAGCGCGTCGGCGTACATCCGGTCGACGTCGCCTTCCGAGGCGACGTCCGCCTGCAACACCATCGACGGAACCCCGAGCTCCCTCGCGAGCGACTCGGCGCCCGCCCGGTTCCGCTGGTAGTGCAGGATGAGCGAGGCTCCTTCGGCGGCGAAGGCGCGCGCGGTCTCGACGCCGATACCGCCCGAGGCTCCGGTGACGAGAAAGATGCGGTCCGTGAGGCCGGTGTCCATGAGTCTCCTCCCCGCTCGCGTATAATCGCCGGCCGGAGGCCGACGAGATGACGCGATCCTACCTCTTTCCATTGCTCACCGCTCTCGCGCTCTCTCCAGGTTGCGAGCGGAGCGCACCGCAGTCGGAGGAGCTCGAGCCAGTGCTCGAAGGCATCCGTCCTGGGGAGATTCGGGCCCACATGGGCTTTCTTGCGGATGACCTCCTCGAGGGGCGGGACCCGGGCACGCGCGGATATCTCCTCGCGGCCAGGTACGTGCAGGCACAGTTCGAGTCCATGGGTCTTTCTCCAGCGGGAGACGACGGCACCTACTACCAGACCGTCCCCTTGAGGCGGGCGTCTCTCGACGAGAGCGGTTGCTCTCTGGTTATCGTGAGCCCGAGCGAAAAGGCGACCCCGCTGAGATTCGGGGAGGACTACGTTCTGGTTCCACCGTTCGAAGCCGGGGACCGGGAGACGCGGGCCACGCTGGTCTTCGCCGGCTACGGAATCTCGGCACCGGAGCTCGGATACGAGGATTTCGCGGAAATCGACGCCTCGGGAAAGATCCTGCTCGTTCTCTCCGGGGCCCCGGCGTCTTTCGGATCCACCGAGCGGGCGTTCTACTCCTCGCGCGAGAACAAGGCAGCCATCGCCGTCGAGAAAGGCGCCGTGGGTATTCTGCTGGTTCAAACCCCCACCGACGAAGCCCGGCGTCCGTGGGCGGTGACGCGGCAGTTCCTGTCGGGCTCGGCGATGACCTGGGTGGATCTCGCGACGGGACAACCCCACTCCGCGGCGAGCGGGCTCGCGATGGTCGGGATGCTCGGTCCGGACGCGGCGCGGCGTCTCTTCGCCGAGAGTCCCTTCCCGCTCGAGACGATCTTCGATCGATTGGCGGACGATGCCGGCCCCCCTCGCTTCGAGCTTCTGCGTGAGGCCGTCGTCAAGACCCGGAGTGTCCTCTTCGACTTTGGAAGCGAGAACGTGGTCGCAAGGCTCGAAGGCGGGAACCCGGAGAGAACGCGGGAGCACGTCGTCTTTTCATCGCACCTCGATCACGTGGGGCGGAAGACGGCGGAAGCGAACGGAGACGGCGACGACATCTACAACGGCGCCTACGACAACGCCTCGGGAGTTTCCGCGCTCCTCGCGGTCGCCCGGGCGTTCACGGAGCTTCCCACCCCGCCCGATCGCTCTCTCATTTTCGTGGCCGTGACCGCGGAGGAGAGCGGCCTCCTGGGCTCCGACTACTTCGCGCGGAATCCGTCGGTCGATGGCGATCTCGTCGCGAACGTGAACATGGACGGGGTTCTCATGTTCCATCCCTTGAGGGACGTCGTCGCCTTCGGGGCCGACCATTCGACACTACTCGAGCCGGTCACCAGGGCGGCGGAGATGCTGGACCTGAAGTTGAGCCCGGACTTCATGCCGGAGGAGGTGATCTTCATTCGAAGCGATCAGTACTCCTTCGTTCGACAGGGAATACCGGCCGTCTACGCTTTCGTTGGGACCGACGCCGGCAGTCCCAAAGTGGACGGCGAGAAGATCCTCAGGGACTGGATGGTGACCCATTATCATCATCCGTCCGACGACATGAAGCAGGAGATGGACTTCGAGGCCGGGGCGGACTACGCCCGGCTCGAGTTCCTCATCGGCTATCTGGTCGCGAAGGCAACGGAGCGACCGCGATGGAACGAGGGAGATTTCCTCGGAGAGAAATTCGCTCGATAGCTACGGGAGCTTTCCCTCGAGCTCTTGGTACACCTTCCGGACGGCGATCGGCGCCTGACTCTCGTAAAGGCTCCAGGTCTCGAGCTCACCGAAGTCCACCCGGGAGAGCGCCTCGTCGGGCGAGAGGCCGAGGCCGTGGAGCCTCTTCACCTCGGCGATCACCTGCCGAAGCGCGAGGCGGAAAGTCTCGAGCTCTTCGTCGAGGATCGCCCTTGACTCCACGAATCCATGCCCGGGGACGTAGATCTCGACGTCCATCGCCTGCGCTCGCTCGATCATGTCGACCCACTCCGAGGGATAGGCCGAGCGCATGGCGGGAAAGATGCGATTGAGGTAGGCCTCGCTCATGAAGAGTATTTTCTCGCGGGGTAGGTAAACGACGAGGTCCCCGCCGGTGTGCGCGCGTCCGAGAAATAGAATACGGATCTCCTTGCCGCCGAGCCGGAGGATCTTCTCTTTCTCGACGAGCTCCGTCGGCATCGCAACCGGAGGCGTCATTGCTGCGAGCGCCTTCGCGGACGTCGGGTGCGCGAGGATTGCGATTCCCTTGGGGAACGAGTCGTTTCCCGCCGTGTGGTCGCCGTGGTCGGAGCCGATGACGACATGGGTAATCGGTACCGGGGTGAGCTTCGCGATCTCGTCGACGAGACGCTTCGTTTCCTCCGGGCTTCCCTGCCCGTCGGCCACGAGGACTCCCGCCGGGGTGACGACGATGAGGCTCACGGTCGTGAACCTCTCGACCCCCGCGGAGCGCAATTGCTCGTAGGAGTAGATCCCGGGAGCGAGCATCTGGGTC
Source organism: uncultured Acidobacteriota bacterium (assembly GCA_963716925.1). Taxonomy (GTDB): domain Bacteria; phylum Acidobacteriota; class Vicinamibacteria; order Marinacidobacterales; family SMYC01; genus DAISKN01. The sequence goes on from CAVQUX010000014.1 coordinate 84,357, forward strand.
CTGGGGAAGTCGGATTCGCTCAACCCTCGCTTCGCCGGGTCGCCGGTGCGTACGATTTCTGGCGATTGGAGGAGCAGAAGGAATAGAATCGCACTCGAGCGCATCGCAAAAAGATATCACGGGGGTTCGGCGTGAGGGGTTTAGCCCTCGATCGGCCGTTGGGAATTTCCCCTCACATCACGCACAATTCCCACGGGGGCGCGGGTTCACAATGGGAACCTTTCTCCAAGGAGGTATTGAACATGTGGAAGAAACCGGAAGTCCCAGAAGAACGCCCGCCTGTTGCCACTCCCCCACGCCCCCCTAGCGTTGCCGTTCCATCGCCGGTCAGGACCCCGGCGCGGATCGGCTCGACTCTGTTCTTCAAGGGCGATCTCCAGGGCGAGGAGGATCTCGTCATCGAGGGCCGCATCGAGGGCAAGATCGCGATAAAACAGGGAAACGTCACCGTCGGCGAGAAGGGCCGGGTCGAAGCCGATATCGAGGCGGCGAGCATCCAGGTCGCGGGTCTGGTGAAGGGGAACCTCACGGGCGCCGATCGCGTGGTGCTTCTCGAGAGCGGCCGTGTCGAAGGCAACATCACCGCGAAGAGCGTGAGCCTCGAGAACGGCTGCCATTTCAAGGGAAGTATCGACATGCAGTCCGACTCCGTGGTGCGTTCGAGCTCGAAAGCCGCGTCGCCGCAGCCCGCGGCCTCGTTTCCAGCCGCCAAGGGAACGAACGGCTCCGAGCAGCCGGTTACGCCGATTCCGCCCAGGGTCGGAGTCTGAGGATGGGTCTTTTCTCCCGTCGCCCGAAGCCGCCCCGGCGCGAGGGAGTCCCGCTCCGGGCTCCACGAGACTGGGAAGTAATTCGCCAGGGCTCGCTGGCGCTTCCCAAGCTCGTGGAGCCTCTCGAGAGCGCCGGAGGAAAGAGTTTTTCGGTCCTGGACCTCGGACCCGCGAACCCGACGAACCTCGAGTTCTTCCTCGGGCGCGGCGCACGGCTGACGGTCGCCGACTTCACGCCATCCCGCCCGGAGGCTATTTCCGAGTTGGTCCATGTCGAGCCCGGCACCCATTTCGATCTGGTCCTGACCTGGGATTTTCTCAACTATCTTCAGCGCGACAGGCTGGGGCTGCTTCTTCGGAGTCTCGAGCCCTTCTTCCGCCCGGGAACGACGATTCACTCGCTCATCGCGACCGGCCGCGAGATGCCGGCGGCGCCGCGGCGCTATCGGATCGAAGACGCGAGAACCCTTCTGTGTGAGGGGCCGAAGGAACGAGTGGTTCCCTCGCCCCGCTACGTGGAGCAGGATCTCCTGAAGTGCATGCCGGGGCTCAACGTCGAGCACCGCTTCCAGCTGCGAAACGGGATGCTCGAGTATCTCTTCTCCTACCGCACAAGGCTTCGGGTCGCCTATTCGGCAGCTATCGGCGATGCGCCCCGTTCTCGGTCGGGCTCGGGGCTTGGATTGCGCCAAGCACCTTCGCGATGAACTCGGGGAGACCGTCTCCGATCCAGCGCACCACGACGACGAGATCGTTCTCCCAATCGATGTAAACGATATTGGCGCCCGCACCGCGGAATGTCACCGAGGTTTCGGGCGCAGCGGGGATCGGCTTCGCCGCCGCTTTTCCTTCCTCGGCGACGGGATGGTTCAGGAACCAGTTCATGAAGCCATAGTTCGGGTTCACTCCCGGAGCGCGGGCCATCCGGATCCATTCCTCGGAAACGACGCGTCGGTCGGCCCAGACCCCGTTTCGCTGGAAGAGATAACCGAAGCGCGCGAGGTCCCGGGCGCTGATGTGCATGCCTCCGCCCCAATGACCGCCGCCGCTCACCGACTGCATCTTCTCGCCGTCGAGCTCGACCCAGGAGTTCTCGTATCCGTGCCAGCGCCAGGTGTACGACGCGCCGATCGGCTCCATGACGTACTCGTTCAGCACCTGCGGCAGCGGACGCCGCCAGACGTTCAGCGCCACGAGAGCGAGGAGATTGACGCGCACGTCGTTGTACTTGTACCGGGTTCCGGGCTCGTGTTTCTTTCGGTTCGGATAATCCGAAGGCTGCTCCCCCTCGGGTCGATCCGCCCAGTCGGGCTTGCCCCAGAGAGTTCCTTCCCAGTCGCTCGTCTGGCGGAGAAGGTGGTCCCAGGTGATCTTCCGGTTGTGCTCGCTCGCGAACAGGTCCTGGAACTCGGGGCCGACGTAGTCCTTCGCCCGATCGTTCAGACTCCCGATGAGGCCGCGGTCGTACGCCAGTCCCACCACGGTCGAGACGAACGTCTTGGTGACGCTGAACGTCATATCGACTTTCGAAGTCTCCCCCCACTCGGCGACGATGTAGCCGCCTCGAACGACGAGCCCGTTCAGGGGCGCCCGCACCGTCGTAGGTCCGATGCGCTGGCCGAACGGCTCGCGGGCGAAGTCCGAGAGCTCGTGGGCGAGCGCGAGGTCTTTCGGGGCGTCGGACTCGCTGGCGATGGCGAAATCGATGGCCTCCTTCAGCCGTTCGGAGCTCATCCCCATCTCTTCCGGCGACCGCTTCCGCCAGTCGTGGCGCCCGGGAAAATACGTCTGGGCCGAGACCGAGACGGAGACCAATGCGGCGAGAATCGTGAAGAGCAACGAGCTGCGAGTTTTCGACGACATCATGAGCCTCCCGGAGAATCCGGGGATCTTATCCCAGGATTTGCCTAGCCCGCGGGTCCTCAATATCATGCAAGTCTCATGAGATGGTCCAAGATTTTCATCCCCACTCTTCGTGACGATCCCGCCGATGCGGAGGCAGTCAGCCACAAGCTGATGCTTCGCGCCGGCCTCGTGCGCCAGCTCGCCGCCGGGATCTACTCCAAGCTGCCTCTCGGTCTTCGGGCCGCGCGCAAGGTCGAAGCCATCATCCGCGAGGAGATGGTGCGCATCGGCGGACAGGAGTTCCACCTTCCGGTCATCCACCCGGGCGAGCTCTGGAAGGAGAGCGGCCGCTGGCAGCAAATCGGCGAGGAGATGTTCCGGCTCAAGGATCGCCGCCAGGGCGACTACTGCCTGGGCATGACCCACGAGGAAGTGTTCACCGCCATCGCCCGGGACGAGCTCCGCAGCTACCGGCAGCTCCCGCAGATCTGGTTTCAGATTCAAACGAAATTGCGGGACGAAGCTCGTCCGAAGTCCGGCGTGCTCCGGGGCCGCGAGTTCACGATGAAGGACTCCTACAGCTTCGACCCGGATTTCGCCGGGCTCGACGTCGCCTTCGATCGGCACGCGGAGGCCTACCGGCGGATCTTCGAGAGGTGCCGCCTTCGCGCCATCGCCGTGCAGGCCTCCTCGGGCGCGATGGGCGGGAGCGAGTCCATCGAGTTCATGAGCGTCTCGGAGGCGGGCGAGGACTGGACGGCATTCTGCTCCCGCTGCGACTACGCCGCGAACCTGGAGAAAGCGGTGTCGGTGGCATCGAAGGTCGACGATCCGAAGACGGTCCCCGCGGTCGAGAAGTTTCCGACGCCGGGAGTGCGCACCATCGACGAGCTCGCCCGCTTCGACGCTCAGGCGAAACCCGAGCGCCAGGTCAAGACGCTGGTCTACGTCGTCGAGGACGTCCCCACCCTCTTTCTCCTGCGCGGCGACCACGAGCTCAACGAGGTAAAGGTCGCCGAGGCGATCGGCAAATCGACGTTTCGGGCGGCCACTCCCGAGGAGTGCCGAAAGGCTCTCGGCGCGCTTCCGGGGAGCCTGGGCGCGGTCGGGGTGAAGGAAGTCGAGGTCTACGCGGACGAAGCGTTGAACGGTCGGCGGGGCATGGTGACCGGAGCCAACGAGGATGACTTCCACGTGAGAAACGTGGACGTGGCGCGCGATCTCCCGCAGGTGAAATGGGCGAGCCTCCGGAGCGTCATCGCCGGAGACGCCTGTACGAAGTGCGGAAGCCCCCTCGAGCTCAAGAAGACGATCGAGCTCGGCCACATCTTCAAGCTGGGGCTTCGCTATTCGGAGTCGATGAAGCTCCGGGTCCTGAGCGAGCAGGGAAAGGAGATCCCCGTCGTCATGGGCTCGTACGGAATCGGCGTCGAGCGCCTCGTGGCCGCGGTCATCGAGGCCTATCACGACGAGGACGGCATCGCCTGGCCGTGGTCGGTCGCCCCACTTCAGATCGTGGTGACTCCCGTCTCGCTCAAGGACGTGGCGGCAGTGAAGAAGGCGGAAGAGATCTACGAGAAGCTCGCCTCCGAGGGCTACGAGGTGCTGCTCGACGACCGCGACGAAAGGCCTGGGGTCAAGTTCAAGGACGCGGACCTGGTCGGCTTTCCGCTGCGCGTGGTTCCTGGACCGCGCTCGCTCGAAAAGGGAATGGTGGAGCTCGTAGAGCGCGCGACGAAGAGCAAGGCCGAGGTGCCTCTCGATCGGCTCTACGAAGAGATCCGCGAGCGGAGCGCGCGGCTGAAGGCGGCGCCGGTTCGCTGAGGGGCTTGCCGCTGCACCCGGGTCCATGCGAGAATTCCGTCTGTAGCCTATGTTTGTCTGACCTGCCGTAGCGTTCTCGGCGGCTATCGCCGTTCCGTCGGTCGCCGTCCATCTCCAAACCAAGTTTCGTCGAGGTAACGAAATGTCTCTGGACCACTACGGCTGGAATGCTTTCTTCTCTGAAGCGTTGTCGGAGCTCGGCGACCGATCGCTCGAGCCCGCGCGCATAGTTCTGGCTTCGGGGGGCTCCTACCGGCTCGCGCGGGAGTCGGGGGAAAGCATGGGTGCCCTGTCGGGCCGATTCCGCCATCGCCTCGGCAGTGGCGCGGACTATCCCACGGTCGGGGACTGGGTCGCCGTCGACCCCGTGGGCCTTCGCATGGAGGAGCTTCTTCCGCGGCGCACCAAGCTTTCGCGCAAGGCCGCCGGAAGACAGACCCGGGAGCAGGTGGTCGCCGCCAACGTGGACGTGGTGTTCGCGACGATGGGCCTCGATTCCGACTTCAACCCCAGACGCCTCGAGCGTTTTCTCGCGACCGTCTGGGAGAGCGGCGCCGTTCCCGTGGTCCTCCTGACCAAGCTCGATCTCTGCCCAGACGTAGCCGCGAGCATCGCGGAAATCGAGGACGTTGCCGCGGGGGTCGAGGTGATCGCTTTGTGCGCCCTCGATGGACGCGGTATCGACGACCTGCGTTCCCGGCTCAGACCGGGACAGACTTCCGTTCTCGTGGGGTCCTCGGGGGTGGGGAAGTCTACCCTCATCAACAACCTCCTCGGCAAAGAAACGCAGAAGACTCGAGAGGTGCGCGCCGGCGACTCCCGCGGTCGCCATGCCACGAGCCACCGCGAGCTCTTCATGCTTCCTTCGGGAGCATTGCTCATCGACAGCCCCGGGGTGCGCGAAATCCAGCTCTTCGGTTCCGAAGAGAGCCTGGAGCGCGCCTTCGAGGACGTCGCCGCCCACGCGGCGGAATGCCGGTTCTCCGACTGCACGCACCGGAGCGAGCCCGCGTGCGCCGTCCTGGCGGCGGTCGCAGAGGGAGCACTCTCCGAGGAGAGGCTCGAAAGCTTCCGCGCTCTTCAGAAAGAGCTCCGCTATCTCCAGGTGCGGCAGGATGAGTCGGCGCAGCGCGCGCAAAAACAGAAGTGGCGCGCGATTCACCGCGAGATGCGGCGCTCCGGCCGCCATCGCAGGACTTAAGACTTGGGCACGAAGCGCAGGGTTCCGCCCGGATGCCGAATCACCAGGCTCGAACTCGACCGTTCGAACGCAGTCGCGCCGTCGAGGGCAGCCACGTAATCGTCGAAGAGGGACGTCTCGCCGCAGTACGCCCGGGTGCAGGCGAGCGCGCCAATCTCGAGGCCCGTACCCGCCGCCGAATAGGAAGAGGAGCATCGATTGCAGTCCGCGCGGGCGCTCACATGGCCGTCCGGTGTGAACTCGGCGGTGTAGGACCCGGACTCGGAGACGGTTCCAAAGGGGCCGCCGGCGAATTGGTAAGAGCGCAGGTCCCAGGAGCCCTCTACGCCGGGAGAATCCTCGGGCCCGGTCGTCGAGCCGGAGCAGGAAAGAAACAGCAATGCTGCGATACCCAGGGTGACGTTTCTCATGAGGGTGATTGTACTCCGCGGAAGGTCAACGTTCGAGGCCGGATCGAATCGCGCTCAGGACGACGAGCGCCGTCTCGAGGTCTTCGGGCTCCACGAGCTCTTCGACCGTCTGCTCCCAACCCCGAAGTCGCCTCTCGAGGCGCTCTGCGAGCCGCAAGCCCTCCTCGGTGGCCCTCAGAATCGGGGACCGATGGTGGTCAGGATTCGGCTCGAAGCGAACGAGCCGCGCCTCAGCGAGCAGATCCGCGACGCGCTGTACGCTCTGGCGGGTAATCCCCATTCGGCGCGCGATCTGGGGAACGGTTCGACCGGAGCCGATGGCGACCAGAATCTCCCAGCGGGCACGGGACTGTTTCTCCAGCTTGGCGGTCTGCTCTCGCCGAAGCTGGTAGAGGCGGGCTAGCGCAAGGGCTTCCTCGAGAACTCTCTGGGGCTGTGAGTCGGGCTTCAATTATGACAGTATATAACTATTACGACAATAAGCTGTCATAATTCCATGCTGGACAATTCCCACACTGAGCTGGTCGCACGGGCCGTCTGAGGTTGTAGTGGTTTCCCATCATCGGTTCGGGGCAATCCCCGTCCCAGATCGGGCGCTGTATTCCCGGCAGCAACCTGCGGATAACGCTCGTAAGTCACTGCATTATAATGACATCGCGCTCGCAGACTCGACCCGCAAATCGTGGCACGGGGGTTGCAATTCCGGCGGCCATACCCCACAATTTTTGATATCGACAAAACGAACGCGCCCGTGCGCGAGTTCCCCCGGGCGGATGCCCCGGGAGAGGGAAGAGTATGCGGAAACGTTCAGGGACACCGTGGCGTCTGACGCTGACCGTCGTTCTGACGACGATGGCCTCGCTCGCGTCCGCCCAGGCCCCCATCCAGACCTTCTACATCCCGCTTCCGGAGCAGGACATCCTCACGGCACTCCGCGTTCTCGCGCCCGCCCTCGCGGACACTACCATTCGGACCACCATCGGTATCACCGCCGCCGGTGACAACACCAGGATTTACTACGACCATTGGGAAGACGGCTACGAGGCCGACATCTCCAACCCCGTGCAGGCGACGTCGCAAGTCTGGGGCGACTCGAACGCCGCCAACGGCGCTCCTCCCGGTTGCGCCGTCAACGCCTGCGACGTCGTCAACGCGGGAAACGTGTTCATCCTCCAGAACGACGTCTTCGCCGATCCGCGGAATCCGGCGACGATCCTGTACGACGGTCGCGACAAGATCGGAAGCACTCTCCTCGTTGCCGTGACGCGGGCCGGTTGGCCCACTCCCACGGGGACTGTGCTCGCCGGCGCGGTGGAAGTCGTTTCCACGAACGACTGGGGCGTGAACTACGAGGCGCCGGGCGGCGAAGGTTTCTCCCAGATGTTCGATGACTCGCGCTTCGTGATTATGGCTCAGCGCGCGAACACCATCGTTCGCATAGACCTCAACGACGACGGAACCGACGACCTCATCCAGACCCTGGGGGAGGGCCAGGTGTTCGTCGTCGACGGGATCCTCGTCGGAAGCCGGGTGCTATCCAATCTGCCCGTCCAGGTGACGTTTCTCACGAGCGACATCGGCTCGAACTACGAGATGCGCTGGTACGGAATGGTTCCCGTGAGCCGGTGGACCGACAGCTATATCGCCCCGGTATCGACGCCAGCTGGCACGCTGGCGGCTGCGACGACCGTTCTTCTCTACAATCCCCACGCGACGGCGCTGTCCGTCGACGTGAGTACGACCGGGGCACCCGCGACGGTCAGCGTGCCGGCGGGAGGGCTCTTCCGATATACCATGCCCACCAACTCGGGGGCGCTCTTCCAGTCGACGGACGGCCGTACGTTCTTCGCCATTTCCAACAGCGACGACGAGGGGCAAAGGAGTGAATGGGGACACAGTCTCCTTCCGGCGGCGAGCCTGGCGCCCGCGGTGAAAGTCGGATGGGCGCCGGGTCAGATCACTCCCGGCGCGCCCCCCGCCGAGAACTCGAGCCCGATCTGGGTCACTGCCGCCTCCGCCACCACTCTGAACGTCGACTGGAACGACGACGGGGCGGTCGACGCCATCGTGCCGATTGCTGCGTTCGAGTCGGTTCGGCTCTTCGACACCACCGACGGCGACCAGACCGGTGCGCGAATCTACACCGACGATGGAACGTTCATCGCCGCCGCCTGGGGACAGGACGCGAGCGTATCCTCGCCCGGGGCCCCGGCCCTCGACCTCGGAACGCTGGTGCTTCCCGCCCCCGACGTCACGATCCTCAAGAACAGCTCGCTCGCGACCGACCTCAACGGAAACGGCCTTCTCGATCCCGGCGACACGCTCCTGTACACGCTCTTCGTTCTCAACACCGGCGTCGTGGACGCCGACGACGTCCTCGTCACCGACACCCCCGATCCCTACACCACGTACGCCCCGGGGACCTCCGAGATCGATACCGTCCCCTATCCCGACGATTCGCTGCCCTCGACCCCGTTCCCGTTCGACGGCACCGGCGTCAACCTCGGGACTCTGACGCCGGGCCAGGGGGTCACCATCACCTACGAGAGAGCGGTCGGAATCCCGCTGCCCTCGCCCACTCAGCAGATCATCAACGTCGCCGAAGTCACTTATGGCACCGGCGTCGTGGTCTCCTCCACGAACGTCGGCGCGGTGACACCGCCCCAGTTCGTGGTGAGCAAGGCGTCGAACGTCGTTTCCGCGGCGCTTCCCGGACAAAACGTCCTCTACACCATCGCCATCACCAACAACACTCCCTTGACGCAGACCGGCGTCAGCGTGAACGACGCGCTCCCAGCGGGGACGACCTACGTCGCCGAGAGCACGACCGCCCTGGGCACGGCCCCCAGGACGATACGCGACGACGTCAACGCCGCCGCCTATAGCAACAACAACGGTACCCAGAACTGGGCTGCGAACTGGGTGGAGGGCGGGGACGACGGAAACGTCGCGACGAACGACGTGGTCATCGTCAACGACCAGGGCGCCCCGCGCCTCCGCATTCGGGACGATGACAACAGTCTGACTCGCGCGGCGAATCTCTCCACGTTCGGCTCGTCGACTCTCAGCTTCCTCGCTCGAAGGGAGAGCCTCGACAGCTCGACCGAGTACGTGGCCCTCCAGATCTCGTCGAACGGCGGCCCGTTCGTCGAGGTCTATCGGCTCGCGGGACCGGCAACGGATACCGGCTATACCCTCTTCGAGTTCGACCTTACGCCCTACGTCTCGCCCAATACCCAGATCCGCTTCGCCTCCCCGACGGGCGGCATGGCGGACGACGATCTGGTCTTCGTCGACGACGTCCGGATCGTGAATCGGCGCACGCTGACGGTCCGGGACGAGTTCAACGCCGCGCTCTACACCAACAACAACGGGACCCGCAACTGGGCCGCGGGCTGGACGGAGACCGGCGACGACGGGGTCGTTACCACGGGCGACGTGGCCGTGGTCGTCGACAACGGCGCCTTGCGCCTGCTCGTCAAGGACGACAACAACGCCGCGACCCGAACGGTGGACCTCACGGGGTTCACCTCGCCGATACTGAGCTTCCAGCGCCGCCGATTCAGTCTGGAAGCAGGGGAGTCCGTCGCACTGCAAGTCTCGGCGAACGGCGGGCCATTCGTCCAGCTCACCACCTTCGCCGGCGCCGCTACCGACGCCGCGTACGCCTTCTTCAGCTTCGACTTGACCCCCTACATCTCGGCCAATACCCAGATCCGCTTCGCCAGTCCCGTGGGGGCCATGGACGACACCGAGGGCGTGTATTTCGACGATATCCAGATCCTGGACCGTACCGCCGTCACGTTGCGCGACGAGTTCAACGCCGCGGCCTACAACAACAGCGACGGCACGCGCGGCTGGCTCACGAACTGGACCGAGACCGGAGACGATGCGGTCGTGGGAACGGGGGACGTCGCCGTCATCACCGACTCCGGCGCCTTCCGTCTCGAGGTCAAGGACGACGACAACGCCGCCACCCGCGGCGCCAATCTCACCGGGCTCACTTCCGCTACGCTGAGCTTCCTCTCCCGTAGATTCAGCCTGGACAACGCGGGAGAGTACGTGGCCCTCGAGATCTCCGCCGCGCTCGGCCCCTTCGTCGAGATCGCCCGGTTCGCCGGAGGCACGAACGACGCTGCCTTCGTCTTCAACAGCCTCGATATCACCCCTTACATATCGGCGAACACCCAGATTCGCTTCCGTAGTCCCGCGGGCGCCATGGACGACACCGAAGGGGTCTTCTTCGACGACATCCAGATCACCGGACCCGAGCCCATCCAGTTCAAGACGAACCAGGCGGCGGCGGTCTCCCCCCTTCTCGACGGGGATCCGCCGAATCTCGTCCTCACCGGCGACGACTTCACGCTCGCTCCCGGCGAGACGATGACCGTGACCTACAACGTTCTGGTGAACGACCCGCTCGCACCCTTCCTCCCCTCGCTCGTGAACCTCGTCGAGGTGGACAGCGACCAGAGCCTCTCCCCCACTTTCGCCAGCAGGCTCGATCCGGTGGCGCCCGGCTCCATGGTCGGCGACCGGGTGTGGCTCGACGTGGACGGCGACGGGGTACAGGACGTAGGCGAAGTCGGTCTTTCCAACGTACGCGTTCGCCTCTACCGCGATCCGAACGGCGTACCGGGAAGCGGGGACGAGGTCGTCGTCGGCACGGTGTTCACCGACGGCAACGGCAACTACCTCTTTGACCGCGTCTATCCGGGGACGGGAACGTTCTACGCCGAGGTGGACTCGACGACGCTTCCCCTGGGTCTTTTCGCTTCCCCCGGGAACAACAATGGACGCGGGCCGTCCCTCACCATCACCGGAAACGACGTCTTCCTCGCGAACGACTTCGGATACACCGCCCCTGTGGGAACGGCCGTGGTCGGCGATCGGATCTGGAGCGACGCCGATGGCGACGGGGTCCAGGATCCCGGCGAGATCGGAATCGGAGGGGTCACCGTCCGCCTCATGGCCCCCGGAGGGGACGGCCTTTTCGGAACCGGCGACGATCTGGTCATCGCGAACACCAGCACCGCCGCCGACGGCACGTACCTCTTCGTCGGCGTCGTTCCCGGCGTCTATCGAGTCGACGTCACCGACCTCGGCGCGGTGCTGACGGGCTACGTCCTGACGCTCGGACCGGAGCCCTCCAATTCGATCCTTCTCACCGGCGGGGACGTGGACGTCTCGCGCGACTTCGGCTATCGGAACAACAGCCTGTTCTCGATCGCGAACGCGGTCTGGGACGACGAGGACGGCGATGGCGTTCGGGATGCGGGTGAGGCGGGTATCGCCGGCGTCACCGTGGCCCTTCGCAACTCGGGTGGAAACCTCGTGGGCACCGCCGTGACCGACGCCAACGGGAACTTCCAGTTCTCGGGTCTCGGAAACGGGAACTACACAATCGACGTCACCGACACCAGCGGGCCTTCTCACGAACCTCCAGGCGACGACGGCGGCGGCCACCGCGGGGCAGCTCGCGGTCACGGTCTCCGGCGCGAACGTCTCGGCGGTGAGTTTCGGCTACCGTAGCCTCGGCACCATCGGCGAGGTGGTCTGGAGCGACTCCGACGGCGACGGCGTCCGCGACCCGAGCGAACCGGGAATCGGCGGGGTGACGGTTCGCATCATCATCTCGGGGCCCGACGGCCTCTTCGGGACCGCGGACGACGCCGTCATCGCGACCACTACCACCGCGATCGACGGCTCGTACCGGTTCACCGGGCTCCCGCAGGCATACTACCGGGTGCAGGTCACCGACACCGCCAACGTTCTGGCGGCGTACGTTCAGACCGGCGACCCCGACGTCCTCCTGGACGAGCAGGGCAACGTGCCCATGCTCGCGGGCGCCGTCGACCTCTCCATGAACTTCGGCTACCAGAACTCGAGCCTCGGCGACGTCTCCGGCACCACGTTCGACGACACCGACACCGACGGCGTCCAGGACGGCGGCGAGAACGGAATCGCGGGCGTGAGCCTCGATCTCGTCGCCGCCGGACCGGACGGAATCTTCGGAACCGTGGACGATTTCATCGTCGCCACGACGTTCAGCGACGCGAGCGGCAACTACAGCTTCGTCGACGTCCCGAACGGCAACTACCGCGTGCGGGTCACCGACGTCGGAAACGCGCTCAACGGCTACACCCTTACCAGTGGTCTCGATCAGATCCCCGTGACCGTCACCGGGGCGAACGTCTCGAACGTGGACTTCGGCTACGCCAGGGTCCCGGGCACCGGCAGCATCGGCACCCGGGTCTGGCTCGACGCGAACCGCGACGGCGTCGCGAACCCGTCCGAAGACGGGATCGGTAACGTCACCGTGAACCTCTACAGCGCGGGACCCGACGGCATCGTCGGAAACGGCGATGACACGCTCGTGGACACGGTCACGACGGACAGCAACGGCTACTACACGTTCACCGGCCTGGCGCCGGGGAGCTACTACGTGGACGTCGTCCAGTCGACCCTTCCTCCGGGACTCGCGGCTACGGTGGGAACCACCGATCCCACGGGAGTCATCCAGCTCGCGGACGGCCAGGCCTACACCGGCGCCAACTTCGGCTACGCCTCGGCGTCTGGAAGCCTCATCGGCGACGCCGTCTTCTACGACGCCAACGGCGACGGCTTCCAGGATCCAGGTGAGGCGGGGATCGGCGGCGTGAGTATCACCGTTACCGGCCCCTCGGGAACGTTCAACGTGGTGACGGATGCGTCGGGACTCTGGCTCGTCGCCGGGCTCTCTCCCGGGAACTACACCGTCACCGTGAATACCGCGACGCTACCGGCCGGCTACAACACCACTCCCACGAACGGAACGGCCTCCCGAAACTTTGCCATCGCCGCTGGCGTGGACTTCCTGAGGGCGGACTTCGGCTTCAACGCCCCCGCGGGGACTACCGGATCGATCGGCGACACCGTGTTCTTCGACACCAACGGCAACGGCGTCCAGAACGGCGGAGAGGGCGGGATCTCGGGCGTGACCGTGCGGCTCCTGAACGCGGGCGGAAGCGTCGTGGCGACGACCACCACCGGCGTGAACGGAAGCTACGACTTCGTCGGAGTGCCTCCGGGCAACTACACCGTGGAGGTGACGGATATCTTCGGCGCTCTCGCGGGGCTGAACCTTTCCGCGGGCACGAACCCCTCGGGAGTGGTGACGCTGGCCGCCGGCGGCGACGTCAATACCGTCGACTTCGGATACACCTCTTCCGGCGGCGCGGGATCCATCGGCGGCTTCGTGTGGCACGACACCAGTGGAAACGGGGTCGTCGACGGGATCGAGGCGAGCCTCGGCATCCAGGGAGTCACCCTCCGGCTCTATCTCGACGTGAACGGCAACGGCGTCGTGAATCCCGGCGTCGACAACCTGATTCGAACCACGACGACCGACATCATCGGCGAGTACCAGATGAACGGCCTTCCGCCCGGAATCTATCTCGTCGACGTGACCGACACCCTGGGTGCGCTCACCGGGTTCAGCAAGACCGCGGGAGCCGTGGGCATCGACAACAACAGCCAGGCGGATCCCTACGCCATCACGCTCGGATCGGGGACGTCGAACTTCACCGCCGATTTCGGCTACCTCGCGGCGGGCACGAATACCATCCGCGGCACCACGTTCTTCGACGTCGTCGGAGACGGCCTGCTGAACGGCACCGACACCGGGATCGACGCCGTGACGGTCTATCTCTACCGCGACCTCGATGCCGACGGCGTTCTCGACGTCACCGACCCGCGCATCGGCCTGCTGAGCTCGGACGTGAACGGCGACTATGCTTTCACCAACCTCCCCTCGGGGAGCTTCATCGTGGCGGTGGACGTCACCGGAACGTTCCTTCAGAGCTCGTTCCAGACGACCCAGCTCACGACCGCCGGTGTCCAGCCGGTGACGCTCGCGGCTGCGGACTCGAACGGAAATCACTTCGGCTTCAACATCACCGCGACCCTCGTGACGCTGACGCGGTTCGACGCCTACGAAGAAGACGGCCGGGTGGTCGTCGAGTGGGTGACGGGATCCGAGGTGGGAACCCTCGGGTTCTATCTCTTCCGCTGGGATCCCACGGTGCGGCGATACGTGCAGGTGAACGATTCGCTCCTGCCGGGCCTGAGAGCGCCCCAGGGCGGCCAGTACCGTCTGGTGGACGAGAAAGCTCCGGTCCGCGGGTCGCTCGCGTACCTCCTCTTCGAAGCCGAAGAGGGCGGCGGCGAGCGGCGCTACGGCCCGTTCGCGCTCCGCCTCGGAGCCCCGGCCGCCGCCCGCACGCGTCTCACGGCGCTCTTCGAGCGAAGGGCTCGGAGCCAGTCCGAGGCGTCGGTCGAGCGCGCGGAGAGAGCGCGGCAGCGCCGCCTCCTGACCCGCGCACGGCGCGAGGCCGTCCAGATGGCGCGCCGGCCGCGCAACGACGCCGCGATGCGGCTCGAGGTCCCGAGCACCGGCGTCTATTTCGTCGGGGTTTCACGAATCGCTGCGGAGCTCGGGCTCGGCGAGCGGGTGGCCTCCGGTCTCATCTCACTGGGAGGACTCCGCCTCACGAATCGAGGCGTGCCCGTCGCCTGGCAAGCGGCTCCCGCGGGAACCGGTCTCTACTTCTACGGCGAAGAGCTCTCGACGATGTACGCGAGCGAGAACGTCTATTGGCTCGCGGTCGGCAGAGGTCAAAGAATGAGCTCCGTCGCCGGGGCGCCGACGCTCGACGGGCCCGCCTTCCACGTCCAGAGCGAGCACGTCGAGCAGGACGCGTTCGCCGCCACCCTGGCTTCGACCGATCCCGACTCCGACTTCTGGTACTGGTCTTCGTTGATGGCGAGCCTCCCCGCGTATCGGACGGGAACCTACGGGTTCCAGGCGAGCGCGGTCGAGGGCGCGTCGGGCACGATGGCGACGGTCGAGGTCCACGCCTACGGGGCCACCACCAATGCCCATCGGCTCCGGGTCCGCGTGAACGGCAGCTCGGTCGGAGAGGGGACGTTCAGCGGCGCGGTGTCGAGCTCGCTGCGCTTCGAGCTCGACCCGTCGGTTCTCGTCGAGGGTGCCAATACCATCACCGTCGAGACGGTGCTCGAGCGCGGGGTCGCGTTCGACGTCGTCTACATCGACAGCCTCGACGTCTCGTATCCACGACGTCACGTGGCGATCGCGAACCGTGCCGGCTTCACCGCCGTCGGAACGGGCGCGGTTCACATCACGGGATTCACCGGCGACGACGCCCTGGTGCTCGACGTCAGCAGTCCGTCGACAGCCGCTCTCGTGAACGGGGCGACCCGCGCCGGCGGCGCCGTTCACTTCGAAGCGACGGCCGGACACCGGTACTTCGCTTACGCGCCCGCGGCCGTCGCCGAGCCCGAGTCGAGAGCGGTGGCCACGCTGACCTCGCTTCGCTCCGGCGGAGCCGACTACGTCGTGATCGCTCCCGAGAGCCTTCGGGAAGCGGCGAGCGAGCTCGCGGCCCATCGCGAGGGCCAGGGCTTGAAGACGCGGGTGGTTACGCTCGAGACCCTCCACGACGAGCTCGGGTTCGGCATCCCGTCGCCCTACAACGTCAAGGCGTTCCTGAAGCTCGCCCTCGAGAACTGGAGCCCGGCTCCCCGGTTCGCGGTGCTCGTGGGAAAGGGTACGTACGATTTCAAGGACGTCCAAGGGAAGGGCGACAACCTCATGCCTCCTCTCTTCGCGGCGACCCCCAACGGGCTCTACGCCTCGGACAACCGCCTCGCGGACGTCGCGGGCGACGACGGCGTTCCCGACCTCATGATCGGGCGCATTCCGGTCCTCAGCGACGAAGAGCTGATCACCTATCTCGCGAAGCTCCAGGCTTTCGAGGGGGCGGGTCTCGGACAGGCCCTGTTCCTCTCCGACAACCCCGACGTGGCCGGCAACTTCATCGGCGACAGCGAGCGGCTTACCGCGCTCCTCCCCGCCGATGTCGCTGTCCATCGGGTGTATCTGTCTCAGCTCACGCTCAAGCAGGCGCGGCAGAGCCTCATGACGACCCTGCAGTCGGGAGTCGGCTACTGGAACTACATCGGCCACGGCGGGCTCGACCGATTCGCGAGCGAGGGGCTTTTCCTGACGACGGACGTCCCGCCCCTCACGAACTCCGTTACTCCCATCGTCGCGAGCCTGACCTGCTCGACGGGACGATTCGAGGTCCCGGGCTGGGCCTCCCTGGGCGAGGCGCTGGTGATGAAGGAGGACGGAGGAGCGGTCGCCGCGTGGAGCCCGTCGGGGCTCTCCTACAACTCCCAGGCGCTGATCCTGAACGAGGCGCTGGTTTCGTCGCTCTACGACGGCAACACGGTATACCTGGGCGAAGCGATCCAGAGCGCTCTCGAGACCTTTTCCGAGGAGGGACAGCTCCGGTTCATGCTGTCCATCTACAATCTGCTGGGAGATCCCGCGACGCGCCTCCGCTGATACAGTGGCGGCGTGAAACTGGTTCTCGTCCAGCCTCCGATCGAGGACTTCTACGATACCGACGTGAGGCTGCAGCCCATCGGGCTCGCGTATCTCGCGGGCGCGGTGCGGGAGCGGCTCCCCGGAATCGCCGTCGAGATCCTCGACTTTCACCATGGTTGGGGACGCCGGACGCTTCCCTTGCCGAAAGAGCTCTCGTATCTCCGGGAGTACTACCCTCACCACGACGAGAGCCCGTTCTCCACCTTCCACCAGTACTATCGATTCGGCGCGTCGGACGCCGACATCGCTTCCTCGCTCCGGGAAAAGGACCCGGACGTCGTCGGCATCTCGAGCCTTTTCACGCCGTACTACCGAGAGGCCCTCGCGGTCGCGCGGATCGCCAGAGAGCACACGCGCGCCAAGGTGGTCCTGGGAGGATCCCACGTTTCCGCCGATCCGCATTCGGTTCTGCGTGAGCCGGCCGTCGACTTCATCGTGACCGGAGAAGGCGAGCGGCCGCTGGTCGATCTCCTGCGCGCCCTCGCGGCGGGGGCTCCCTGCGCTCGATGGTTCAACTCCGGCAGGGAGAACGAGCCGTCCGAAGAGCTCCCGATTCCCGATCTGAGCTCTCTCCGCCCGGAGAGCTATCGCCTTCGAGGACGGCCGATGGTCTTTCTCGTGACCTCGCGAAGCTGCCCCCACCGGTGCTCCTTCTGCTCGGTCCATACCACGTTCGGGTTGCGGTACCGACGAGTCCCGGTTCCGCGAGTCCTCGAGGAGATGAAGCTCCGCTACCGGGAAGGGTATCGGGTCTTCGACTTCGAGGACGACAACCTCACCTACTACAAGGACGAGATGAAGGAGCTGTGCCGGGCCATCCGGCGGGAGTTTCCCGAAGGCGCCATCGAGCTCGTCGCCATGAACGGGATCTCCTATCTGAGCCTCGACGCCGAGCTCCTTCGACTGATGAAGGCGGCCGGCTTCAGCCGATTGAACCTGGCCCTCGTGAGCTCCGACACCTCGGTTCTCGAGACCACCAAGCGCCCGCACACCGTCTCGAGGTACCTCGAAGTGGTCGAGGCGGCGCACCGGCTGGGATTCGAGATCACCTCCTATCAGATCCTCGGCCTCCCTTTCGAGCCGCTTTCGAGCATGGTGCAGACGCTCGTCTTCGCCGCGCGCCTTCCCGTGCTCCTGGGCGCCTCACCGTTCTATCTGACGCCGGGCTCGCCGATTCAGCGGCAGCTCGGTATCGAGCTCACGGAAGCGGACTACTTTCGCGCGCGCCTCACCGCCATGGCCTGGGAGGGGCGCGACTTCAGCCGCGATGACCTCTACACCCTCTTCGTGACCACCCGGATCGTGAACTTCCTCAAGTCCCGAGACCGGATCTCGCGTCGGGGGCGTCTCGGCGAGGAGCTCCTAGAGACCCTGCTCTCGGAGGGAAAGCTCCTGGCGGCGAGCGGGAAGTCCCGGAAGCCTCTACCTCGGTTTCGTTCCGAGCTCTTCTTCGACGTCTGGGAACGGCTCGAGTACGTGACGGACCTCGAGGGCCGTCGCGTCGCGATTCGCGGAGCGGCCTCCCGTCCCCCGGGGGGCGTACCCGGCTCGCGGGAAGCGACTCGTCGGCGCCGCTCAGGACGCGTTTCAGCGCCGCGCGTTTTGCCGACCCGGTGACGAGAAGTGAACCGCCCGCGCTCCATTGAGCGCCGGAATCGTCATCGTGATGCCGTGGATACCCGAAGCTCAATGCCCGCCGCAGCCATGGAGCCAGCCCCGCCCCTCGCGCGCCATGAGCTCATCGGCGCCCGGGGGACCCCAGGTTCCGCGCTCGTAGAGCTCCAGGGGCGGACCGTTTCCGCTCTCCAGACCGCGGATGACGGGATCCACGATCTTCCACGAGAGCTCCACCTCGTCCTCGCGGGCGAAGAGCGCCGGGTCGCCGTGGAGTGCGTCCATGAGCAGCCGCTCGTACGCTTCGGGAATCTCGATGCCGTCGAAGTCCTCGGCGTAATGGAACTCCATGTCCACCGACCGCAGCCCGGCCACCGTATCCGGCACCTTGGCCTCGAAACGGAAATGCATCCCTTCATCCGGCTGGATGCAGATCGCGAGGTAGTTGTTTCGAAGACGCTCCCCCTCGGGAAGGGGGAAGAGGACATGGGGAGGAGAGCGGAACACCACGAGGATCTCGGAGTGCTTCCCGGCCAGCGCCTTTCCGGAGCGAAGATAGAAAGGGACTCCCTGCCAGCGCCAGTTCTCGATCGAGAGCTTCAGGGCGGCATAGGTCGGAGTCTCGGAGCCAGCCTTCACCCCCTCCGTTTCCCGATACCCCCGATACTGGCCGCGGACCGAAGCGAGGGCAAGGCTCTGCGGGTCCGGGATCCGGACGGCGGACAAGACCTTCGCCTTCTCGTTTCGGATCGCATCTGCGGCGAAGGAATAGGGCGGCTCCATGGCCAGGAGGCTCATGAGCTGGAGCAGGTGGCTCTGGAACATGTCGCGGAGAACGCCGGTCTCGTCGTAGAACGAAGCGCGATGTCCGGCGTCCACGGATTCCGCCACCGTGATCTGGACGTGGTCCACGTAGTTGCGATTCCAGAGGGGCTCGAACACGGTATTGGCGAACCGGAAGAAGAGGATGTTCTGCGCCGTCTCCTTCCCCAGGTAATGATCGATGCGGTAGATCTGCTTCTCCTGGAAGACCGCGCGTACCGCGCAGTTCAGCGCCCGGGCGCTCCCCAGATCGCTTCCGAAGGGTTTTTCGATGACGATTCGCCTTTCCCCGCCCTCTTCCGACGCCATCCCCGAACGGCCGAGTTGAGTCACCGTGGGCTCGTAGAGCCGGGGAGCGACGGCGAGGTAGTAGACCCGGTTCGCGCCCCCCGCCTCGAGCTCGCGCAGCCTGCGGTCCAGATCTGCGAGGCTCGCAGGCACCGCCGCATCGCCGGAAACGTAGAACAGCCGCCCGGCGAAGGCGTCCCAGAGAGAGAGATCGGCGGAGGAAGCCTCGACGGAGGCTTTCATCCGCTTTCGGTACTCGTCGTCCGAATTGGGGCTTCGAGAAAAGCCGACGATGCGCAGCCGTTCGTCGAGCCGCTTCTTGCGGTGGAGATCGTAGAGCGCGGGCACGAGCTTGCGGCTCGCGAGGTCGCCGGTCGCGCCGAAGATGACGAGGCTCGTCATCGCGGGCTCGGTCACAAAGCCTCGCTCACTCGCTTCGCATCACCGCGTGTCCGCCGAACTGGTTTGCGCAGCGCCGCGAGAAGTTTCGCGCCATAGCTCTCCTCCTGACGGCTCGGTCGGCTCGCCCGCGGGCATGCCCAGCTTCATCGGTCGCCCCTCCCCCAGGTCGGATACTTGGACCGATCCAACCCGAGAGACTCCCAGAGGAACTGAAAGTCCACTGGCGCTCGCCCCTCCCGTTCCGCCCGCTCACGCTCGCCGATCTCGTAGCTCCGGAGGAGCTCCACGACGTCCTCGAGGCCAGCCTCGTCCTTGATGGCCTCGCGCGGAGTTCGATCCTCGAGCATCGGGATGGGCTCGTCGGCCCATCGCGCATGGAGCTGACGGTAGATCTGGGCGACGACCCCGGCCCGCTCCTCGGCAGGGATTCCATCCAGAGGATCGTCTTCGGCGACGTGCGACGCTTTCCGGTGCCGCTCCTTCCAGAGCTCGCGGGGATCGAACGTTGCCCTGCCGAGGCGAGTCACCGCGCTTCCGGCGAGCTCCTGAAGCCGCTTCTCCCCCTCGTCCGCGAGGGCCGCGGTCCGGGCGTCGAGGTGGACGCGATCTTCCGTGGAGCGGCGCACCATCCATTTCGTGCGGCGGACGCCGTCGGGATCGTCCACGATCCATTCGAACGTTCCCTCCTCGGCGTCGACCTCGACCCCCGGCTCGCCCGACAGCGCCTCGAACAGGCGTGCCCAGCTCTCGAGACGGTAGTCGACGGTGGTGAGCGCGATCGGCTCGCCGGTGGAAGCATCGGTCAGGACCGGCGGCGGACCTACCAGGAGTCCGAGCCACGCGTCGATGACGTGCTCGGAGATCCAGTACCGGTCGACCATGCCGGTCTCGTCTCGAGGTCCTTCCAGGATCCGGCTTCTGAGTCGAAGGTAGCTATCCCGAGGGAAACCGTACATCGCTCCGCTGAGCACCGGTGGGTCCAGGGGGACCACGCGGGTCGCCAGAGCGTCGCCGCTCTGGAGCTCGCGGGAGGCGGTCCTCTCGAGAACGAAAAATTTCTCGGGAGACGGATCGCTCTTGGAAACCAGCCAGAGTCCCTTTCCCGGCTCGCTCTCGACGACCTCGTAGAGATCGAGAGGGCTGCTCCCGAGAAGCTCCAGATACCGCCGCTCGGAAGGCTCGAGATCGGGACCCTCCTCGAGAATCATATCCATGAAGCGGCGCGGTTCTCCCTCGCCCTCGGCCTCGTTCTCTCCTTCGGAGAGAACCCACTCCAGCGAGTTGATCTGGAACATCTGGAAGAGCTCTTCGGGAAGATCGCGGATCTCCTCGAGCTGCGCGTCCTCGAGAAGCCCGCAATAGACGTTCTCGATCGATTCGTGAACCTGGTCACCGTGGTGATCCATGAGCCAGGCCAGCGCCTTCTCGGCGGCGCGATCCGGCGCCCTCGCCTCTCGCCCCCGAGCCTCGTCGGCGGGGAGGCAGCAGACCTTGTACTTCTTCCCGCTCCCGCAAGGACAGGGGCTGTTGCGACCGGGTTTCGACATCCGACCTAGAACGAGTCTCTCGTAAACACGAGCTCGATATCGTCGCGAAGGAGGGTCCCGATGGCGTAGACGGAGTAGTTCGCTCCCGCGGACAATCCCTGCCCCGAGATCGCCGCCACCTCTTCCACCGTGCCTCCGCGACGGAGCTCGAAGCCGTAGACCCCGGGAATGAGCTCCGCGAGGCCGCTGGCTTGAAGGTATCCGATGCCTCCGAAGAGTCCCGGGCCGCTCTGGATTGCGAGATCGAACGGCGCCGGGAAATCGGGAACGGTGTTGACCAACTTCAATCGCGCGCGCTCTCCGCGGGTCGACCGTTCTTCGAAGATGGCGAGCGTCGACAAGTCCAGTCCGACGACGGCGATCGTCACCGCCTGGTTCGAAGCGAGGGTGACCCGGGTTTCGATGAGGGCCGTGCCCCGGTTTCCCTCGGGGAAGAACTGGACCCGATATTCTCCGGGGTCGAGCTGGGCATAGGGGCCGAAACCGCCATAGTCGATGCCGGTCGCGAGTGCTGCGCCGTTCACCACGAAGTCGACGCTCCGGGCGTCTTCCGCGAGCTGGGCGCCGCGAAGGTACGCTTTGGCTGCGGAGGCCGGAGCGGTGGTCGTGGTCGTCGGGGTCTCGCTCCCCGTTGGCGGATCGTCGTTACAGCCGGCCAGGAGAGCGAGGCAGAATCGGCACCGCTCGGAGTGAAAAGATTCGTGTTCTCATGGAATGCACCTCGTCGGGGCGATGCGCGCGTACCGCGGAAACGTCCTATGCTAACCGGAGTGTCGCGCTATCCCAAACGGGCAGTGGCGGGAAATGGTGCGCCCTGGGTGATTCGAACACCCGACCTACAGATTCGTAGTCTGTCGCTCTATCCAGCTGAGCTAAGGGCGCTAAAGAAGGCTCGCGGTAAGAGGCATCATGCTAGCAAGCAGCCGTCGGGGCGTCAAGGCGCGCTCGATTTGCGGAATCGGAACTCCTGCTTTCCCTCGTCTCCCTCGACCTCGGCCACCAGCGCGCCGTCGTCCAGACGATAGCGGATGATCTTGGGGTGGTCGTGATGCGGGTTCTCGAATACCGCCTCGCCGGCGGACGTTCTCGTCAGCTTGAAGTCGGTCGGCGGTCTTCCGTTGGGCTGCGCGACATAGAACACGCCTTCCTCTCGAGCCTCGATCCGCAGGAACTCGAACGCCACCGTCTCTCCCGAGACGATGGTACGGGAAACGCCGAGCATCGTGCCTCCGGCGGCGTCGGTCCAGCGCTCTTCGATGGTAGCCTTACCGGACTCGCCCCTCCAGCTTCCTTCGAGGAAGCGCAGACCCTCTAGATCAGACGACGGAGCCGCGAAAGCGAGGACGGCAAGAGCGAGTCCGAGTTTCATGGTCTTTCCTCCCTGGCCGCCCCATTGTGGAGGCGCGGTCAGGAGCCCGTATTGTACGAACCCGACCGCACCCGGCGCCGGGTGAAGACCCGGGTCAAAGCATTCTCGTCGGAGAAAAGCGCCGTGGGGCTCCGCCCGGTGAAGCTCTTGAAGTCACGGATGAAGTGGGACTGGTCGTAGTAGCCGCAGTCGAGTGCGAGCTCCGCCCACCGGCGCTCATCGAGGAAGGCTCTGCGAAAGACGCTCTGGAACCGCAGGACCTTCGCGAACCTCTTCGGCCCGAGTCCCACCCGCTCGCGAAATCTTCGTTCGAGCTGGCGGGGCCCGACTCCCATCCCGGCGGCGAGGGCATCGACGGAGATCCGACCTTCCGCCCGGACGACGCTCGAGACCGCTCGCTCGAAGTCGGGGTCCGGGGCGGCGGCGCTTCCGAAGTGCGCCGAGAGACTCGCGTCGAGCGCCCGCGTGCGCTCTTCCACGGAGCTCGCGCTCCCGAGCCTGTCCGGAAGGGCAAGCACGTCCTCGAGAGGAACGAGCTCGTTGGCGAGCTCCGCCATGGGGAACCGCAAGAGAGGATGGGCCCCGCTCGGATGGAACCGCACTCCGACGATGTCGACCTGGCCGGTGGCGCGGATGGTCACGTGGTGGTCCATCTGTCCCACCAGCATTCGAGGCGGCTGTCGTTCGCTCCAGACGCTCCGGGCGTCGTCGTGGCAGCGCCGGATCGGATCTGCGAGGTTGAGGACGATCTCCATGCAGCCGTCCGGGAGGATCGGCTGGGGCTCCGAGGCCCCGGCGCGGAGGAACCAATAACATTCTATGTAGCGCCGTAGAGGGGGCGCGGGAAGGACTTCGCGATACGACGGCGGGCTCATATCCCGACTTCCGGCTTCGTCATTCCGTCCGTCAGGTAGGCGTGCGCCATGTGGGGGGTATTGAATGCATAGCCCAGCTCGCCTTTCGCGTCCACGAGGATGATCCCGCCCTGACCTCCGGCTCGAGACTCGAGCGTGCGGATCGTCTGCTGCGCCGCTTCCGATGGGCCGATGCCGGAGGTCATGGCCTCGACCGCGCGATAGGCCATCACCATCCGGAGGATCGCTTCACCCGCTCCCGTGCAGGCCGCGGCCCCCCTGCGGTCGTCGGCGTAGAGGCCGGAACCGATGACGGGCGAGTCCCCGATGCGCCCCGGAAGCTTCAAGAAAGTGCCTCCCGTCGAGCTCGCAGCGGCCACGTGCCCGTGGCTGTCGCAGGCCACGGCGCCGACGGTCTCGCCGGGCGGGCTCGATTGAGGCGCGGCGATCCTCCGGGCGCGAAGATACCTCTCGCGCTCCCGCTCCACGATCAGCTCCTCGGGATCGCAGAGCTGAATCCCGCGACTACGGGCGAACTCCAGGGCGCCCTCTCCCGAGAGCATCACGTGCTGCGAGCTCTCGAGGAGCTCCCGCGCCAGCGATACCGGATGTGAAATCCTGGAGACGCAGGCCACGGCGCCGGCCTTCAGATCGGCTCCCTCCATGATGGCGGCGTCGAGCTCGACCTCGCCCCGGGCGTTGAGCACCGACCCGCGGCCCGCGTTGAACGTCGCGTCCGACTCGAGGAACTCCACGGCCTTCTGGACCGCGTCCAGTGCCGATCCTCCCGTCAAAAGGATTTCGAAACCGATCATCGACGCCCGGTGAACCCCGATGCGGTGGGCTTCGAGCTCGCCCTCGGGCGTGGCCCAGGCTCCGCCGTGAACGAGAACCGCGGGCCGGGCTCGCTTTCGGGAAGGCCGATCCATCACGTTGGGTACGCCGGGCGAGTCGGAGAAGTTCGGCCAGTTGGTAGCGCTACGGGGATTCGAACCCCGGTTTGATGGCTGAGAACCACCCGTCCTAGTCCCCTAGACGATAGCGCCGATGGGATCGAATCGGCTGTGACGACAGCCACTGGGAAAGTTAACACAGCGGGTTTTGCCTGTCAATTTCACATGATAAGATAGAACTCACAGCCGACAATCGATTTACACTATCCCGGGCGCAGGTGCCTTTTCGCAATCCCTTCTTCTCGATGCTGGATCGCCTTCGTAAACGCTTCGAGAGCCTTCTCGCCAAGTCGGCTCCACTGGTCGACGAGCCGGAGCCTCCTCCGTCGGTCGAAGTCCCTGTCGAGCAAGGCGCCGCGCAGGCGAGCGAGGCGGAGGCCACGCTCCTCGCGCGCCGCGAAGCTCAGAAGCGGGAGTCCAGGCTCATCCTCACGGAGCGAATCCATAACCGCGCCGCGGCTCTCCAGAACGAGCTTCGAACCAGCCTGCTGAACGATATCCACCGGAAGCTGGACCAGGAGGTCCAAAACCAGTCGCTTCACGACCTGCTGCAGGTGACTCTGGACACGGGGTTCACCGCGCGGCTCGACAGTGCGATCGAGGAGCACGTCCTCGGGATGTTCCAGACTCTCGAGACGGAGTTCCGAGGAGAGGCCGATGCCTCGCCGCTCTTCCCTCGCAAGGAACAGTTCGTTTCCGAGCTCAAGCTCTACCGCGACTCGATCCTGAAGAAGCATCTACTGGAGCAGGTGGAGGTGCTGGCGCTTCCGACCTCGGCGCAGGCGTTCCCCGAGACCCGCGGGAGCGCCGAGGAGCTCAAGGAGCGAATCGCCCAGTACTGGAACGCCTGCCGCGAAGCACTCGACAAGTTCTTCCGGTCGGTCGAAATGGTGCTCCTCGACAGCGGCCGCGAGGGCATCCGGATCCAATCGTCGGTAATCCGCGACCGGCTCCTTGCGGCGCAGTATCGAAACGGCTACCGGCTTCTCGAGGACCGCTTCCGTTCCCTGTACGCCGAGGTCGCCGATCTCCACATGAGCGCCGAGCCCCCCGAGCAGAAGAAGGCGGCTCTCGACCGGCGGGTGGTCGACGAGATCATCGTTCCCCTGGCCTATTTCATCCGCGAGCGCAGCGAGCCCGAGCCTCGAGAAGCGCTCGCGAGCCGGGCCGCGCTCTTCACCGAGATCGTGGACCGTCTCGTCGCCCTCCCCGATCCTTTCCAGCAGACGGCGGAAGCCATCAAGCCCGTTCTGCGGAAGAGCGTCGAGCAGGCTCGCCCGATAGCCGCCGAGGAGAGCCCGTACCTCCGGGCGGCGATCGAGAGCCTCAACCCTTCCGCCATCCACCGGACCACGGCGCTTCTTCGCGTGCTCGAGATCCTGGTCCAGCCCGAGATCGACGAGCGGGAGCTCCTGGGCGTCGAGCAGGTGATCCGCCTGAACCGCGCTCAGTATCGCATGTACCAGCAGCTCGATCGGAGCCATCGAGATCTCGCGCGAAGGCTCTCTCCGCTCGATCGAATCGCGGACGAGGACGCGAGCCTCGCGGCGGAGATCCTCGAACAGGCGGAGCCCCCGAGAGAGCTGGTGGAGGATCTCTTTCTCGCGCTCGGCTATCTGAAATGGCCGCAGTCGCCCCCCACGAGCCTTCGAACGCTTCTCCGCTACGTCGCGGTCCTCGCGCTCTCTCCTCGAGAGCTCGCGGGTTGGACGAGCCTCTACTCGCCCGAGCCGCTTTCGACAGCGGAGCGCGCTCGCCTGGCTCGCACCGTTCTCGAACGCGTCACCTCCTCGTCCGTCGGAACCGACGAGCGCCAGCAGCGGCTTGGCGCGGTGCCCATCCCCATCGATCTCGGCAAGGCCCTCGCTTCGATGGGCTACTTTCCCGAGGAGAAGGATCGACTCGGGCGATTCCGCGAAGAGGTGGGCTCCGCGGTGGAGGGGGGAGAAGCGGCCGCGCTGGCGCGTTCGATTCAGAACCTCAGAAGACTCCGGCAAGCGATTTCCGGGGAGCGGCTCGCGCTCGGGGCCACGGGAATGGAAGCGGATCCGTATCTCGTCGAGATCTGGCTCGCCCCCGAGGGCGCGATGATCGGACTGGTGCTCTTCGCCGAAGAAGGCTTCGGGACGGCCCCGGTCGAGATCCTTTCGCGGGATCCTGGAACCGGAAACCGCAAGGAAACGGAAGAAAAGCTCCGGCGCCAGCTGCAGGGCCAAGCGCTCATCTACCAGACGTTCTCCAGGCTCTTCTCGCGGACGGTCTCCCTGCCGAAGGAGCGACGGCGGGGACTTCCGGCGTTCGTCAAGACCCTGTACGAGCCCGCCGACCCGAACCGCCTCCTGCTGCTCGCCCGGCTGCGATACGCGAAAGACCTGGTGGTGCTCATCGAGTCTTTCGCCCGCCAGATCGCGGAAGCCGACTCCTCGGACCCGAGAGCCCTCGCCGAGGCGAACGGTGTCTTCCAGATCCTGACCGGGCTCGCGAAAAAAGTGGACGAGCTCATCCGGACCACGGACAAGAACCGCGATCCTCAGGAGCTCGGCCGCCTGGTGAAGGAGTACGAGCGCACGCTCAAGTACCTCAATACCGTGGTCGTCCATTCCGTCAATCCCTGGCTCGCGCGCCAGACCGGGGATCTCGGCACGGAGTTCGAGTTCAAGCGCGAAGACGTCGAGGATGCCGTGAGGCGTCACGCCTCGCGCCAGGGGCTCGATTGGGGGGAGGACGTGGTGGGCTTCGAAGCCCACGTCATCCGGGGGACGCTCGGCTGCCGCGCCCTGGTGAAGCTCGCCGACGGCGCTTCCAAGGTGGTGCTGCTCGACTACGACCGCAAACGACAGGACTGGCAGGTGCGGCACATGGGTCCGCGGCTCACCGACGTGGTGCGCGACGCGCTGCGCCAGCGGGGAAGGGTCCTCCCCGATGACTACGACGAGAAATTCGAACAACCGACGTTCCGGCTCGACGAGCAGTCGTGCCGATTCCTCTGGCTGAAGCGCGGCGTCGCCCGCGTGGAGGCGACTCTGGTGCTCGACAGCTCCCGCGGAGACAACCCCTGGCGCGTCGTCTATCTCAAGTACAACGACGACGTGCTCGTCGACCGAACGCTCTAGCGGGTTCGCCGTTGCCGCGCGGTGCGTCTCCGCGTATGATCCGACGTGTCGTCGCGACGCGTCCTTCTTCTCGCCGCGTTCTTCCTGAGCGGACTCGCCGCTCTGATTTTCGAGCTCGTCTGGACCCGCCTCCTTCTCCTCTCGATCGGAACCACCGCATCCGCCGTGGGCGTGGTCCTCGCCGCGTTCATGGGCGGGATGGCCGCGGGAAGCGCCCTCGCGGGCTCGAAGCGCATCGCCCGGCGCGACCCCGTCGTCACTTTCGCCCTGCTCGAGGGCTTCGTCGGCATCTACGCGCTGTCGTCGCCGCCGATCCTCGACGGCATCGCCTCGGTGAGCCGCCCCGGGGTCCAGTTCTTCCTGGCACTCCTCGCGCTTCTACCCGCGACCATCGCCATGGGAGCGTCGCTGCCGGTGCTGGTCCGGGCGTTCGCGCACTCGGACGAGCCCGCCGCGGTGGGAATCGGGCGCCTCTACGCGGCCAACACCGCGGGCGCGGTCCTGGGTCCGCTTCTCGCCGTGTTCTGGTTCTTTCCCGCCGTCGGCTTGAGCGCGACTCTCTGGGTAGGAGCCTCGCTCGATTTTCTCGTTTGCTTCGGTGTCCTCCTCGCGAGGAGGCGGCTCGGTCTCGCGCCGCTCCCGACCGAGGAAGCCCACAGGGAAGACGCCTCGGTTCCGCTCGCGCTCATGGCAACGGTAGCGCTCTCGGGGGCGAGCGCCATGGTTTACGAGGTCGCGTGGTCGCGCACGCTCTCGATGGTCTACGGCTCCTCGGTCTACGGCGTCTCGATCATGCTCTCGACGTTTCTCCTCGGGATCGCGAGCGGCTCGGCACTGACCGCCCGATTTCTGAAGCACCGGAGCGGTTCTGACTCCTCTTCCCCTCCGGACCGCCTGGCCAGAGCTCTGGTGCTCTCGGCGACCTTTTCTTTCGCGAGCCTTCTCGTCGCCCGAAGCCTCCCGTTTCTGTTCTTGAACTTCTACACTTCTTTCGAAGGGAGCGCGGGCACGCTCTTCTTTTCGCAGTTCGTGATCGCCGCCCTGCTCGTGCTTCCCTGCACCATGGCGCTCGGGGCGACGCTGCCGCTCGCGGTGGACGCTCTTCCCGGAGCCTCGGACCTGGGCGGACAGGTCGCCCGGCTCTATAGCGCCAACCTCGCGGGATCGGCTTTGGGAGCGCTCTCGGCATCGGTGCTCCTTCTCGCGAGCCTGGGAATCGAGTTCTCGATCCGCGCCGCGGCGATCGCGGTCCTTTTGATGGCGCTCCTGCTCCTCGCCCGCGCGCCGAAGTTCTCGATCGTGACCGGCGCCGCCGCCGGCTCCGCGATCCTTCTCATCCTCGCGCTCGATCCGGGTGCAGGACTGGCGGCGAAGAACTTCGGGATCTACAGCGGCGCCCGCGCCTACTCGCGGTTCGACGTGGGGAAGCTCCGAGACCTGGTGGCGGCGCACAAGATCCTCTTCTACCGCGACGGCCCGACGGCGTCGGTCGCGGTGGCGCAGATCGATCGCTTCCGTCTGCTGAAGATCAACGGGAAGACCGACGCCTCGAACGGTCCCGGGGATCTTCAGACGCAGCTCTTGATCGGGCATCTGCCGTTTCTCACCATCGACGCCAGGAGGGTCGGCGTGGTCGGCTGGGGAAGCGGAATGACGGTGGGCGCGGTGCTGAAGCACCCGGTCCAAAAGGTGGACGCGTTCGAGATCGAGCCCGCGGTCGTCGAGGCTTCGCGATTCTTCGAGCCCGACAACGGAAAGCCCCTGGAGGATCCGCGCCTCGAGCTGGTGATCGGGGACGCGCGGCGGGAGCTCCGCCGCCGTGGGGCCCCGTACGACCTCATCATCAACGAGCCCTCGAATCCCTGGCTCACCGGCGTCGCCAACCTGTTCACCCTCGACTTCTTCGAGATTGCCGCGAGCCGTCTTACGGAGGACGGTGTCCTCTGCCAGTGGTTTCATCTCTACGGCATGTCGGAGGATTCCACCCGTTCCCTCCTCGCGACGTTCCGGCGCGTCTTCCCACACGTCGTGGCCTTCAAGGATCGGGATCTGATCCTCATCGGATCGCGCAGACCGATCTCGATCTCCGTCGAGCGGCTGAACCGGCTCTACCAGTCGAAAGAGATCGGCGAAAGCCTCGCTCGCGCGGGTCTCAAGTACCCCTCCGACGTGCTGGTGAGCATGCGCCTCGACACCCTCGGCGTCGAGGCCTTCTCCAGGGACGCTCCGATGAATACCGACGACAACATGCGGCTCGAGCTCCGGGCGCCGAAAACGCTCTACCGCGACGACGTCGATGCGATTCTCGCGGCGATGGGCGAGCACCGGCCCGACATCGTCTCCCAGTTGAGCGACATGCCCTCGGAGGCCTGGGTCCGGTCCGAGCTCGCGGCGTCGTTCTTCACTTCCGGAGATCTCGACGCCGCCCTCGAGAACGCCGAGCGCTCGGTGGCCCTCACCGCTTCGTTCGAGGGGCAGAAGCTTCTCGGTCAGATCCTCCAGCGGCTCGGCCGCAAGACGGAGGCCCGGGCGGCGCTCGAAGGAGCTCTCGACGCCGGAGGCGACGCCGAGGGACGCCGATTCGTCGAAGCCATGCTGCGCTCCCTCTCGAGCCCCGCGGGGTCATAGCCCCGGGGGAACGAGCGCGAAGACGCGCCCGACAGGTTTCGATTCATTGTTTCGGCGGTGCGATCTCGAACGCTTCCTGGGCCGGGGAAGGGTGCCGAACCTTCGACCGGCGTCCCTCCGCGACCATTCTTCGATGCGCCTCCCGCCAATCCGGGAGCTCGGGGCTCTCCTGGATCCAGTGAACGACAGCCGCCTCGTCGCACCAGTCGAGCAGCCGGGGCATCGCGCGCCGGTGCGGAGGGGCCATCATGAACTCCCGCATCGAGGCTTCGTTCTCCCAGGCGGTCGAGGTCCAGAATGTGCGTTTCGAATCGGCGAGCAGGTCGGAGCCCCGGTTTCCTCGGGCGCGCCGCGCCTGGCGGACCGACTGGAGCGCGAAAAGGAAGAACCCGGGAAGGAAGCGAAACGAGCGCACCCGCGTCCGGAATGAAGCATGGCTTCAGATCTCCCTCGTTGTGCCGGCGATGCGATTTCGAACGCGTCGCGCGCGGCGGATGGAAGCCGAACGGTCGAACGGCGATCCCTCCGCCGCCATTCCTCCATGAGGCTCTCGACAGCCCTACGTCGATGGCCTTGCCTCAAGAGGGGTCTCGCACTCGAACGGCCTGTGGACGTCCCGTAACCCAACATCGCTCTCACGCGCCGCCAAGAAACTCCGGGCCCACAAGGCCGCGCGCTTGCTCCAGCAAACAGGACTTCTCGCGGACGAGCGTATCGAGCCTCTCGGCTCGTTTCGCGATAGCGAGCACTCTCCGTCGATGCCACCCCCACCGTCAGGCGCTCCGATGGAACCGGAATCGAGCGCATCGGCCGATACCTCTTGCGCTGTCCGTCTCCTCGAGCAATCGACTGGACCCGGGTGAGAACACTCTCTTCTATCAAGGCAAGGCTTCTCACCGCGACCCCTTCGCCAACGACCCCCAGGACGAAACCCTGGTAATGGAGATTGCGAGCAGCATTTTTGGTCTTTCGCTGAAGCGTCTTTTCCCGCCTTGTCGAGGCTTGATCATGAGCGGCGAGGCTTCTTCCGGCCTTCGTGGTCTTGGACAAAAATGCTGATGACCAACCAGAACCCTCCCGCCGCCGCGGCGAGAAAGCAGAGAATGGCCAGACCGGGATAACCGGTGTTCTCTCGCGCCCATACGCCGCCCAGGCCCGCGGCTTGTTCATTCCAGACCGACACCACCGGCTTGCCGTCCTTACCGCTGGCGAGCGGGGCCTTCCACCGTTCCGGCGACGGCAACCCGTTGGCAAACTCCCCGAAGAAGTTGTCTTCCCGCGTCGTAACTACGCCTATGTGGGCATCGTTGCCGCCGATCATGCCGGATTTGTATGGGTTGGCGCCGAGCTTCGCCTCCAGCTCCAGCCCCAGCCTGAGCGTCGAGCGGAGGTAGTTGGCGTGGAGCACGCTATTCTGCGCCGGCGCCATCCTCCCGAAGTCGACGTCCCATCGCTCGAAATTGGCGAACTCGTCGTTCGGCGATAGATAGGGGTGGGTCTCGCTGTCACCCTTGATCTGCGTCGCCTCGAAGAGTGGCTCGTGGCGGGCACGCGCTTCCGCGTAGGCCCGGTCCATGGGCTTTCCGTCAAAGGTCTCTGCCGTGTACATGATGCCGTTGCTCAGGTTGCCGTTGTGCGGGATGGCCAGCACCTGGCCACCGGTCTTCTTCGCGTACGCATCCATGTACTTCCACAGCTCCGCCGCATCGTGGCTGTCGAAAGTGGAGAAGGGAAGGATTTGTCTCACGCGGTCCGCGCCGTCGCGGAAGATGACGGTGCGATGAAGGTTGTTGCCACCGGGCGCGGACGTCCACTCGAAGCCGTGCAGCGCGGTGAACACGCCCGGCTGGTTCCACTTCTCGGCTGCCGCGGTGGCGTGCGCCCAGGCCGAGGCCGTGAGCTTGCTGGCGTCGAAGACCGGCTTGCCGCTCTGCATGGAGACGACGGCTTCGATGGCGGCTTTGACCCCCTCCTGAGTGCTCGTTTGGGACATCTCGTACCACCGCTTGCCCACCGGGTCGGCGAGGAGGTCAGGGCTGCCGGCGCGGATTTGATCGGATATGCCCATATACTCGGCATGGTCCGTGATCGCGACCCAGTCGAGCGGCCGCTCTTTGAAACGAACGCCGTTGTCCAAGACGACCTCGCCGCCCGTGGCGACGCGGAAGAGATCGTCGGGGGTCGTCGTCACCCCGAACATTCCCGAATCGAAGGAGTAACCGGTGTGGACGTGAGCGACGCCCCAGAGAACCCGGTTCGGGAATGTCTGGCCTACATTCGGAGAATACTCCCCGCCTCCGACGACCGCGGCGGGTATGGCTGTGACCGGCGGCCTGGGCGTCTCCTCGGGCGTCGGCTTGCTTCGCAACCGGTGGCGGGGACTGCTGCGTGCACCCTGGTGCACCAATGCTAAAAACCCCGAGGCTGATGGCCGCGAAACCCGTGAGGGCTGCTTTGCGAAGTGGTGTGTTGCTCATCGAGGTTATTTTCATTTTTCTGCTCCACCCTTGCAATGATCGGACCCGCCTCGGAGGTTTCTCTCCATTCCAACGAGGCGCTCGTGCCAGACGCCCGGCTGGTCCGTGGAATTCGGTTGATCGATTCACCGTCTCCGCCGGCCGCCGCCGGCTCGACCGCTGGGGCGGTAGCTGCTGCCCCCACCACCGCGGCTGTAGGTGTTCGTTCGCTGCGTCCCCGAGGCGCGCGCAGCCGCATCGCTCTGGACCTGACTCATCGTCGCTGAATTGGCAGCGGTCCCGGAGGCGCGGGAGCTCGCTTGTGTCTGCGCCTGTTGTTTCTGCGCCTGGGTCGGCTGCTGCACGCTGTTCCAGCTGCCGTTGTCGTACTTCTGCCAGCTGCCGCTGTCGGACTTCTTGTAGACGTTGCCGTCGTGGCCGGCGTAGAGATCGCCGCTATCGCTCTTGGCGACCGCAGACGTGTTGCCGGCGGGGCCAGTGACTCTCGCAGACGAGCCCGCGCTCGACTGCGTGGTGCGCGTCGTCACGCCGGAGGCCTTGTTGGTCGTCCGCTGCGTCGTGGCCCACTGATCGCCCCGCTGGACGCTCGTCGAGCCCCAGCTGCCGTAGGCATTCGCGCCTTGCGCGGTCTGACCGTAGGCGCCGGTGCGCGGGTTGTAGGCTTGCGCGGCCCCGGCTGCGCCGTATGGACCGTAGGCCACTGCGCCGCGCGAGTACACGCCCGTCGTCGGGTTGTATCGGGCCGCAGCGCCCGCGCCGCCGTACGGACCGTAGGCCACCGCCCCGCGCGTGTACGCGCCCGTCCAGGGGTTGTACGCCGCGGCGTAACCGTAAGTGGGATAGTGCGGGTAGTACACCGGGTAGACCCCGGGGTAGACGTACGGCGGGATAGTAGTAGCCGGTGCCCCAGACCGCGCAGCCCCACGCAACCATCACGCCGGAGTACGCGGGCGACGCCACATACACCACCGTCGTGGGCGTCGAACTTTGGACGGTCACGTACGTGACGCTGTACGACGGTGAGCTCACCGGAATCGTGTAGATGCCCTCGGGCACGTCGCCCGTCACCTCCCACGGACCGGTCGGCGTCCGCGACATGAACCAGACGCCCTGGAAACACATGTAATAGAGGTCACCGACTTTGAGGATGTCCTTGTCGGTGTTGACGGCGCGCTCGACCGTGGTCTTTTCAATCGGCTGGAACTGCGGCGTCCCCTGATAGGCCACCGGCGGCGCCTGGAGATCGGTGGCGACGCTCGCCGTCTCGGGAATCTGCGCGAGCAGCACCGCCTCGGCGGCCTCGGGCGTGCCGGGCACCGACGCGAGCACGCGCGAGCGGGGATGCTCGAGCGGGATCTTCTTGAAGTCGTCCGGCAGGCTGAGCGACGCGAACGTCCACGGACCGCCGAAATCGGGGGCCGAGAACCAGCGGCCCGCGACGAGAAAGTACACCAAGCCCGTCCGGGTCACGCGGAAGACGTCGCTCTCGGTGTTGGACACCCAGAGCAGGCTGGTCGTGCCCGCCACGGGCGCGTAAGCGGGCTTGCCCTTCAGGAGAATCAGTTCCGCGGGCGCCGTGGTGGCGAAGACCGTTGGCGCATCGCTCGGGGCGATCTTCTTGCCCGGCAGCGCACCTTTCGCATCCTTCCAATTCGCATCGTTCGGCAGCTTGTAGAAGCTATCGGGCAGCAACCCCGCGTACGTCCAGGGCCCCGGAAGCGCCGGGGCTTTGAGCCACGTGTCCGTCGCGCGCAGATACAACGTCTGTGTCGGGGTGTGCAGGAATAGATCCCAATTGGTGTTCACGGCGAACTGGAGATCGTTCCCCTGGATGCCACTCCAGATCGGATCGCCGTCGACGTTCACGAGCACCGCCGGTGTCTTGCTGACGAAGATGGGCGGTGGTTCGGCCTTCACGCCCTCGATGTTCTTCGGGATGATCTGGCTCTTGTCGAGGTTGGCGAGCACTCGATCGAGGGCGAGGAGCCGATCCTCCGGCCGGATGGCCGCCGAGATCTCCGCCGCCACCGTTCGGAGCTGATCCCGCGTGAGCGTCGAGAAGTTGGAGTCGGTGATCCGGACCTCGGCGAGGCTGACGAGCCGTTGCGCCGTCGACACGCTGGTGGCCGACTCGCCTTTGATGGTGCCGAGGGCGGCCTTCGCGCCAGCCGGGGTGTAAGAAATCGCGGCGTAGAACACGAGGTCTTTCTGGTCCACCCAGCTGGCGATCTGCGGCTGATAAATCACCAAGGCGGCGCCGCTCGCCGTCGTGCTGACACGCGGCCAGCCGCCGTCGACAGGAGGCGCGGCGTTCGCCGATCCCGCCGCCTTCGACGCGGACTGCCCGCTGACGTTCGGCGTCATCGGCGAAAGCGCGCTGAGCGTCGACGCAATGACCGCGCACGCCAGCAATGGGTACCTGTGTCGTGAGCTCATGGTTCTACTGCCTCACGTATTGGGAGTTTTCGATCTTCGCCGCCAACTTCTTGGCCGGTGCGTCGACCATCGTCGTCGCGGCGTAACTGGGCCCGCCGCAATGCCATCATGACGTCCACTCCGTCTACTTCTCTCTCCAATGGAAGGTGAGCGAGAAAGCCGGACCGTACTGCGTCACGGCGTACTGCAGGTCGTTGACCGGCCCGCTCCCGCTCTTGGGCACGTCACCGGTGTCGATGCGGAGCGCGCCGTAGCCCACCGCCAGCCCGAGCCAGGGCTTGATCACGAACTCGGCGCCGCCCAGCGCGCTCCAGGTGAACGCCGACCCGCCGCCGATGTCGGCCTGCGTGAGCAGCAC
This sequence comes from uncultured Acidobacteriota bacterium, assembly GCA_963716925.1. Classification (GTDB taxonomy): domain Bacteria; phylum Acidobacteriota; class Vicinamibacteria; order Marinacidobacterales; family SMYC01; genus DAISKN01. Next base: position 119,724 of record CAVQUX010000014.1, read on the forward strand.
GACTTTGTCGCCTAGCTTGGGCCGGTAGATGAAGCCGGCAACGCCGGCGACATTGGTCTTGCTGATGTCGACGTCGGCCAGCTGTCCGCCGATCGGACCGGTGAAGTGGGCGGCCGGCGACATCGTCACCGTGCGTATGCCACCAACGATGTGGAACTTCGTGCCGGGCTTCACTTCGTAGGCCACCTTCCCATTGAAGATGATCTGGTCCAGCTTCAGCGTGCCGGCGATCGGCGCGTTGACGATCGGGGTCGTGTAGCTCACGTCGGTCGACAGGCGGATGAAGTTGATGTCGCCGATGAGGCCCCATCGCCCCTTCCGCGCCTCGCCGTGGAACGAGAACGCGCCCGCCAGCTTCGACGCCGCGTCGTCGAAATCCATGGTCGCATTCCAGGCGGACCACGCGAAAACCGCCCGACCGGCCGCGCCGGTCGAAGATTGTCAGGGCCCCGTGGTTCGCGCACGTCGTCTGCCAGACCCCCCCAGGGAGTTTCCCAATCGGCCGTGAAGTATAATGGCGTGCTCGACATTCATGCCGAACTCCGCTTCTGGCGTCGATCTCAGCGCCTTCGAGCGGCTTCTTGACCGACATCTCCACCCGGTTCGTCAACGCCGCGCCGGCGAACGTAGATGCCGAGATCACAGGCGCGCTTCGATCTCTCGTCGAGTTCCTCGGCGTCGATCGCAGCAGCCTGTTTCAGTGGTCAGGCGACGGCCGGAATCTGGAGAACACGCACCAATGGGTCGTCGAGGGATGCGAGCCCGTTCCGCGAGTCATCGCGCAGAAGGACATGCCGTATGCCCTCCGCAAGATCCTCGACGGCAAACTCTTCTCGTACACGAGCCTGGCTGAGCTTCCGCCGGAAGCGGCCGTTGACCGCGCATTCCTCGGGAAGCACGTACCGAAGTCGAACCTGTCTTTCCCGCTCGTCGCGGGAGGGTCCGTCGTGGGTGCGCTCGCATTTGGCACGCTGCGGCACGAGCGCGAATGGCCTGACGTGCTGAGGCATCGTCTCTCGGTCGTCGCGCACATCTTCGCGAACGCGCTCGAACGAAAGCGGTCCGATCTCGCGCTGCAGCACGCCTACGCTGAGGTCATGCAGCTCAAAGAACGGCTGGAGCTCGACAACCAGTATTTGCGCCAGGAGCTCGCGATCGGACGCGGGCGACGACGGGATCGTCGCGCAGAGCGTGGCGATGAAGGCCGTGCTGCGCGAGGTCAGGCGAGTGGCCGCCACCGATTCCACGGTCCTGTTGTCTGGCGAGACGGGCACGGGCAAAGAGCTGCTCGCCGAAGCGGTGCATCAGGCCAGCAAGCGGAGAGACCGGTTGCTGGTCCGGGTCAACTGCGCGGCGTTGCCCGGACCGCTGATCGAAAGCGAGCTGTTCGGTCGCGAGAAAGGTGCGTACACGGGCGCGATGACTCGGGAGAGCGGACGGTTCGAGGTCGCCGATGGCGGCACGCTGTTTCTCGACGAGGTCGGCGAGCTGCCGCTCGAGTTGCAGGCCAAACTGCTGCGGGTTCTGGAGAATGGCACCTTCGAGCGACTGGGCAGCAGCCGAACTCTGAAGGTCAATGTCCGATTGGTTGCGGCCACCAATCGCGACCTCGGTCAGGCGGTGCGCGAGAATCGGTTCCGCCAGGACCTGTTTTTCCGGCTGCAGGTGTTTCCCATTCGGATTCCGCCGCTGCGCGACCGTCGGGAGGACATTCCGCCGCTCGTCTGGGCCTTCATCAAGGAGCTTGGCCGGCAGCTCGGCAAGGTCATCGAGAACGTGCCGCGTCAATCGATGGAGGCGCTTCGAAACTACTCCTGGCCGGGCAACGTCCGCGAACTTCGCAATGTCATCGAGCGGTCGATGATTCTGACCGACGGGCCACGCTTCGTGTGGTGCTGCCCGACGGCGTGGAGGCCGCCGCAGCGGTCTGGAGCCGGCGATGACGCTCGAGGACGTCGAGCGCCGCCACATTCTCGACGTGCTCGGACAAACGGAGGCGATCTGACGGAAATGAAGGTCATTGCGCCAGATTACCGCGGGTCCTCACCCCTCTCCAGATCCGATGTGGACCCCAGTTTCCCCGGAGGGCTCATGGCGCTTTCGAAGGACTTCCTCGTAGAGCCCCATCAGCTCTTTTACGCGACGGGACCAGGAGAATCGCGTCTCCACCAGGCCGCGGCTCGTAGCACCCCAGGCAGCGAGGCGCTCCCCTCGGCCGAGCGCCTCGACGATGGCGTTCGCCAGGGCGGCGGCGTCTGCGGGAGGAACCAGAAGGCCGTTCTCCCCGTCGACAATCTTGTCGGGAATCCCGCCAACGCGGGTCGCGACGACGGCTTTCCGATGAGCCATGGCTTCGAGCGTGACCATGGAGCTTCCTTCGTAGAGAGTCGGGTGGATGAAGAGGTCGCACCGCTGGTAGAGTGCGTGGAGCTCGTCGTCGGTCACTCGGCCCAGGAGGCGAGCGTGAGGGCGCAGCCCCTCCCGCTCGATCTCGGCTTCGAGATTCCCTCGTTCCGGGCCCTCGCCCACCAGGATCCAGAGGAAGTCTTTCGGAATTCGCGAGAGGGCGCGCACCAGGAACGAGAACCCCTTGTTCGACTCGAGCCTCCCCACCGAAAGAAGCACTCGAGCCTCGAGCGGGATGCCGAGCTCCACCGGAGGGACCTCGCGATCGATCTCCGCGAGGTCAATGGCGTTGGGAACGAGCGCGACGTTGCGCTCGTCGATCCGGAGATTCCGCACAACGTCATTCTTCATCGACGCATCGGGGGCGAGTACGCGCGCGGCCCGGCGGGCGGCGAACCGCGTCGCGGAGCGGAGGGGGAGGTAGAGCGCGCGTTTCGCCCCGGGTGCGTGGAACTCCTCCATGCCGTGGGGATGGAGGATGAGGGGCGGAGACTTCTCTCCCGCCAGCAACGCGTAGCCGAAGCCGGCGCCGCCGTCGGCTTGAACGATGTCCGGACGCTCGGACGAGAGCAACCGCCTCCCGGCGCGGACGCTCCAGGCGATGTAGTTGGTGTCGCGGTCGAGGATCCTGAATCCTTGTCCGCCGCGGCCAGGGAATCAGCCGGTATGGGACGAAGACGGTGTGGTCGCGTCCGGCGCCCGAGCCGGAAACGGGAGGAGTGGTGTACAACGTCACGTCGCATCCTTCGAGGCGGAGGTATTTCTCGAGAGCCGCGACGTGGCGCTCGAGGCCGCCGTAGCCGTGAAGGGGGAAGACCGCCCGGGAGAGAAGCGCGACTTTCATGGGTCGGCGACGCTTCGGTAGAGGGCTTCCAGCCGGGGAACCACGATCTCTTCGGAGAAGACCGCGCCCGCCCGTCGTCGCGCTCCCTCACGAAGCCGCCGGGCCAGGGACGGATCGTCGAGAACCCGTCGAACGGCGCGGCCGAGCTCCTCGACGCTTCGCCCCAGAAGCCCGCTCTCGCCGTCGACGACGATTTCCTCCGTCCCGCCGGTCGGCTCCGCCACGATCACCGACCCGAGAGCCGCGGCATCGAGAAGGACTCGCGAGAGCGGCTCCTGCCACCGCGAAGGGAAGAGGAGGCAGTCCGCGTGCTTGATGAGCGCGAGCACCCGCTCCTCGTCCACCCAGCCGAGATAGCGGACGTCGCCTCCTTGCGCGCGGAGGTTCGCTTCGAGAGCTCCCGAGCCCGCGACGAGAAGCGGTATCTCGGCGCGGGCCGCCGCGAGAATCGGGAGAAGGCGGTCCGGCGCTTTTCCCGGCTCGAGCTTTCCCACGAACAGGAGGTAGCGTTCAGGGACGTCCGTCGGCCGCGCGGGCTCTTCCCGCCGAGGCTCGACGAAATTGGGGATCACCGTCACCCGCTCGACGGGAAGCGTCCTCGCGACGTAGCGGCTCACCGCGGTGACCGCGCTCGCGCCTTCGAGGACTCTCCTGCGGGTCTCGAGCTCCCAGCCGACGAGCGGTGGAAGAACCGCGGAGATGGGCCAGAGCGCGGGCCGGTGCCTTCCGATGCAAACGACCCGTCTCCTGTAGCTGCATCCCGGACAGGGCTCGGCTCCGGAGAGCATCGTCGACCAGATGCACACCGGCCAGTAGTCGCGCACCGTGACCACCGTGGGAAGGCGGGGAAGAGCGCGCCTCGTGGCGCCGGCGGAGAGCCAGTGCTGCGCGTGCGCCAGGTCCCAGGCTTCCTCGCCGGCGGCGAGGACGATGCCGCTCGCGAAGGCGCGCTCCCGCTCGCGCGCATTCCCCGGCCTCGACGCGGGGATCAGGACTTCGTCGACCTCGACTCCTTCCCATTCCTTCTGTCCGCAGGGTTCCCGCCTCGAGACCACCACCCGCACCCGGTGGCCGCGCCGCGAAAGCGCGCTCGCCAGAGCCGCCGTCGATTTCCCGCTGCCGCCGCCTCCCGGGGGGAACGAGTCCGTGGTCAAGAGCACGTTCATCATCGCTTCCGAACCAGCTCCAGGAGAATCCGCTCCAGCTGCTCGCAATGCCGCTGCCAGCTGAAATGGGCGATGACGCGTTCGCGGCCCGCTTGTCCCATGGACCGCGCCCGGGCCGGGTCCGCGAGGAGTCTCACGATCGCCGCGGCGAGCGCTTCTGCGTCCCCCTCGGCGGCGAGCAGGCCTTCCTGCTCCGGGCGGACGACCTCGGCGATGGGTGGAACGTCGAGGGAGACGACCGGAAGCGCCGTCGCCATGTACTCGAAGATTTTCAATGGCGACCAGTAGAAGCCGAGCTTCATCTGCCCGAGCCGTGACGGCTCGTAGGGCGCGACTCCGACTCTCGCAGCCCGGAGGTAAGACGGCATCTCGTCGTAGGCTACGGGACCGGTAAAGAGGACGGCGTCCTCGATCCCGAGCTTCCGCGCGAGGAGCCGGGTCTCCTCCCACGTCGGTCCGGCCCCTACGAACAGGAAGAACGCTTCGGGGTCCCGGGAGAGCACTTTCGGCGCGGCGCGCATCAGCAGATCGGCCCCGTGCCAGGGACGAAAGCTTCCGGAGAAGACGACGACCTTGGCTCTCTCCGGAATCGCGAGGCGCTTCTCCGCGACGTCGGGGCGGAATCGCTCGACGTTCGCTCCCCAATGCACGCGGTGGACTTTCTCCCCGGGGACGTCCTCGGGAACGATGGACGGAAGCGGTGTCACGAGCGCGCTCGCCTTCGCCAGCAGCTCTTCCCGAATGCGTTGAAGCGGCCGGAAAAGGACGGCGCGATCGAGAGCGCTCTTGAGCGACCCCGGATGCTCCTTGATCGGCGAGTTCACTTCGAGAAGCGAGGGGATCCCCCGCGCGTGGGCCGCGCGGACCCCTTCGCCGCCGAAGTTGTAGTACCGCTCCATCACCGCCTCGATGCCCAGCTTCTCGAGGAGCTCCGCAACACGTCGCCTCGCGGTCCACCGGAAGAACCGGTGCTCGAAGGGAAGCCGGCTCGGATGGAGCTCGAAGGGCGGGACGGCGCCGTTCGTGCGCCGGTCTCCCGCAAGAGCGAGCACGTGGACTTCGTGGCCGCGCGCGGCGAGCCCACGCGCCACTTCCTCCACGTGGACCGAGCCTCCCGTCTTTCCCGGGACCCTCTGATCGGAGGCGACGTAGAGGAGCTTCACCGGTTCAGAGGGCGCGCAGGAGGAGGAAGAACGGCCCCGTGCGCACGCGGCCGAAGAGGAGCACGTCGAGCTTCATCAGCTCCGACGCGAGGCCCAGTGGAAGGTGAGTCCAGCGGCCGACGTCCGGCTTCACCGATGCGGTGCGAGTGAGCGTGGCCGGGCGCGGCGGTTCCCGTGGCCCGCTTCCCCTTCGAATAGAAGTTGTGCTCCACGATCGGCAGCAGCAGGTCCTCGAAGATCGCCTTGAAGAACACGTTGTAGTACCGGATGCTCTCGATCTCGAAGCCGGTTTTCGCCAGGACGGCTTCGAGCTGCGCGTAGCTTCGAAGAGCGTTCCGGTGATCGGACTTCCGCTCCCTCTCGGGGGCGTTGTCGACGAGCCCCTTCCGGTCGAGGTAGCGAACCAGCCGGTTGACTCCGCGCTGGAAGACGGCGAGCTTCGAGCTCATCATCACGTGCGAATAGACGAAGAACTTTCCTCCCGGACGGAGGACCCGCCTCGCTTCGGACAGCATCCGCACCACCCCCTCCTCGGTCAGGTGCTCGAGGACGTCGAGAGAATAGGCCTTGTCGAACGAGGCGTCCTCGAACGGCAGGAGGCGCACGTCGCCGCGGGCCAGGTCGACGCTCCGGAGCGGCTCGGGGGCGAAATGGGAGCCGGCGTCGATGCCCACGAGCTGGCCGCAGCTCGGCTTTTCGAAGAACCCGAAGCGCCCGTTCCCGCAGCCGATGTCCAGCACGCGGTCGCTCGCCCCCGGCCTCAGCATCTTCGTCATCACGTCCATCTTGACCCTGGCCGAGAGGAAGAGCGGACGGAGCTTCCCCGCGCGGTGATGGAACTCCTCCTCGGCGTACTCCGTGAGGTCGGAGAACGTGTCCCCGGGCGGCCGCAGGTCGAGGTAACCCTGCTCTTCGAGCGCGGGATACTGCCGCCGGCAATGCGGACAGCACAGACCCTGGTCGTCGCTCTCGAGGCGCGAAGAGGCTCCGTTTCCGTTCGCGAGACAGGCGGGACAGCGGGCGATCACGCGAAGGTACTCGGATATCACCGGATCGCCTCGAGCTCGTCGCGCGCCCAGAGGTAGCTCCGCGCGACTGCGAGGAGCCTCGGGGGCACCTCGTAGACGTGATTATGGACGATCTCGCTCCAGACGAGCCGCTGGCGATCCATCAGACCGAGCCCGAACTGAATCATCAGGGAGACGTTCCAGAGGATGAAGAACGACGCGATCGCGGCGACCCCGAATTTCTTCACTCGCGGCTCGAGCACGGCGAACAGGAAAGCCCCCCAGATCGCGAAGATCGCGGTCGCGCCGACGAAGCGACGAGACCCGAAAGCTCCCGCCTGGGTCCAGGAGTCGACCGCGCCCGAAATATAGACCTGCGCCAGGAATGCGAAAAGAAGCACCAGGCCCGCCGACCGCTCCTTCTTCAACATCCAGAGACCGCCGGCGAAGAACAGGAGGAGAATCGGGCTCCAGAAGAAGAGGCCGTGCTCGATCGAGAACAGCACTTCGAAGAAATGGGGCGAGTACTCGATCATCTTGTTCTCGACCTGGGGAGCGGGCCAGGGCCTGCCGTAGAGCACCTGATACACGGCGAGCTGCGGCAGAAAGACCGCGAACGCCGCGGCGCCGAAGGCGGCGAGCCGCTTCAGGCGATGGGTCATGCCGAATGCGGCGAGCAGCGCCGCGGCGGCGAAGAACAGATCCTGCTCGCGAACGAGAGCCATGAGCCCGGCGGAGGCGCCCCAGACCGCCCAGCGTGAGATCCCGCCGGCGACTGCCCAGGGCCAGAGCGTGAAGAAGACGGCGACGGCAAAGAGCGATACCGCGTGGCTCATTCCGGGCGCGACGTACATGTAGTAAGCGACGGGCGTCGCCCACCACAAGACGACGACCGCGGCGAACGACGCGAACGGCGCCGCGTACCGGCGAGCGAGACGGTAGCAGAGGAGAAGCCCGACCGCCGCGTAGAACGTGGAAGCCACCGAAACCGCCGTGCGATAGGGCTGGGACATCCCGTCTTCCGCGCCGACGACGAGATGGGTCGCGATATAGAAAGGAGACCAGAGGAGCGCGGTTCCGATGGGAGCGAAATTGATCTTCAGTCCCGTCGCCGTCGAGAGGTCGAGAAACGTCTCCTTGAATCCCTTCCGGCGTTCCGGGTCTTCCCGGTAGAAGGCGGTGTACTCGTCCTCGAAATCGAGGTCGCCGTCGAGGAGAAGAGACGGCAGGTAGGAGAAGTACTGGACGGCGTCGGACTCCCTTATGCGCGGAGTCACCAGGGGAACGGACGCGAGGAGCAGGACCGCGAGAGCGATTTCGGTTTTTTCGCGGAAGATCGACACGGACGTCAGGGCTTCGACTTTCTCAAGAGGAGCTCGAGGTTGCTGATGACCACGTTCTGGGTGAAGGAGTTCTCCTCGAGGAATCGGCGCGCCGCCGAGGGAAGGTTCCGGGTGAAGAACCCGCTCACGTGGCGCTCCTCGCGCAGGAGCTCGAAGCCCGCCCCCTCGAGCCAGCGATGAACGCGGGCCACGGTCACTTTCTGGATGAGGTCGTCCTCCTTGATCTCTCCGCGCTCCGCCTTGAGCTTGAAGGTGTTGGACTCCCGCGGCTCCTTGAGCCACTGGGGCCGCTTCCGCGCGATATAGAAGTTCAGCCGGAACGCCCAGCTTCGAGGAAGAAGGAGATGGATGGGGATGGGAACCCGGAGTCTCGAGAGGTGGGAGCCGGCGAAGCTCAGATAAGGAGGCGTCTGGAGAAAGAGAACGCCCCCGTTTCGAAGGACGCGGTGGCATTCCTCGAGGTAGCGCTCCGCGGACTCGACGTGCTCCAGGACCGAGTGCGAAAGAACGAGGTCGAAGCTCCCGCTCTCGAAGGGAAGCGCGGTTCCGTCCCCCTGGACGAAGAGGGCGTTTCGAATCGCTCGCTCGGAAGCGAGCTTCCTCCCCGCGTCCCCGAACTTGTTCTTGATGTCGAGACCGACGGCGAGCTCGCACTCCTCGGCGAAGGAAACGGCGATCCCGCCCGACCCGCATCCCGCGTCCAGCACTCTCCCGTGAACCGGCACCCGTTCCCACTCGAGGCGCTTCAGGATCTTTGCGCTCCGAAAGTACTCGAAGAGAGCGTAGTGGTACTCCGAGCGGAAGCGAATGTCCGCGTGGCTCTGGATCGCCTCTTCGTCAATCTCCCTCAACGGCTTCTCCGTGAATCGCGCCGCGATAGAGCTCGAGGTAGGCCGCAACCGCGGCCATCGGGCGGAGCTCTCGCTCGATCCGCTCGCGGGTCTTCGCCGAGGAGGCGTTTCCCCGGGAAATCGCCTCGGCAACGACCCGCGCGAGGGGCTCGACCTGCTCTCTCGGCACGAGCTCCACGTCGTCGGGAAATAGACCCTGGAGCTCGATCCCCCCGGGATGATCGGCGGAGACGACGCGAAGGCCGGAGGCGAGCGCCTCGGCGGCGACGGTGGGGAACGCCTCGAGCCTCGAGGGCAGGACGAAGAGGTCGGCCGCCTGGTAGTACCGCGGAAGCTCCCGGTTGTCGACGAGCCCGAGAAGCGTGACGACGCGTGAGAGTGCGAGGCGCGCGATGCAATCCTCGAGCTCCTTCCGCGCCTCCCCCTCGCCGGCGATGAAGAGTCTCGCCTTGGGGTGCCGCCTCAGGATCTCCGGCATCGCCTCGACGAGAAACGTCTGGCCGGCGAGCGGGTGAAGTCTCTTCACGTTGAGGAGAAGGGGGCCGTCCTCGACGCCCAGAGTCCGGCGAGCTTCTTTCTTCTCGCCGGGAGTCGGCGGCTGGAAGCGCTCGTCGACGGGTGGATACACGACGACGGGCTTCTTCGGCACCACTCCGAGCTCGAGAGAGCGCTCGAGGAGGAGACGGCTGTAGTACGTCACCGTCGAGGCGCTCCGGTTCATCCACAGGAACGGATCGAGCGCGCGCTTCCGGTAGTGCCAGATTTCCGTTCCGTAGTGCGTGACGATGAAGGGGAGCCCGCGCCGGTGCGCCAGAAACGCCGCCGCCTGGTTCATGAAGGTGTTGCTGTGGACGTGCACCACGTCGGCTCCCTCGAGGAACCGCCGGGACTCGCGCCATACGGAAAGGCCGGTCTCGACCTGCGACAGTCGGAGCGTTCGGGCGAGGCCGTTTCGCGGCCGCCGGATGTAGCGGACATCGGGTTGGCGCAGCCCTTCGCGCGGCTCGAAGGATAGAAGGCGCACCTCGTGTCCCTGGCGGCTGAGCCCGTCGCGCAGAAGCTGCGGAAGGAGCGCGTTCGCCGCCTGGTCCGGCGGTAGGTGCGGCGTCACCATGCAGACGATCAGTTGAAGCTCTCCCGAAACTCGCGGAACGTGGCGCCCGAAGCGCCGCTCTCGACGAGAAACGAAAGGAGCGATTCGAGGTCCCGGTAGAAGCGCTCGAGGTCCTCTTTCGTCCGGTTGTAGGGGCTGGCGCCCGGAAGGAGCTCGCTCGAATGGAAGATGATGTTCGCGGGAGCGCGGCCGTCCTCGAGAACGCGCCGCGCGAGGAGCTTCATGTCCGAAGCCTTCGAGTACGAAGGCCGGAGCCAGATCGGCCGGGCGACGCCGAGCAGACGAAGGGCGCGGCGGAAGCGGTACGCGGAGGAGACGTCGGCGTAGGCCGTCTGGAGCCAGTGCGGCCATTTGCGATCGAGAGCGCTCGTCACCGGAATCTCGAGAAGACCGCTCGAGCCCGCTCTCCGCGGGTCCTCGGGGCTCACGAAGTACGGAGCGAGGGGCGCCCCGGCGAAAGAGGGTCCGCCTTTCCGCTTCTCGTTGAAGAACGGATCGACGCTGGAGTCGACGAGATAGCCGACCTCCTCGAGGATCGGCACCTGCCAGCCGGCGAAGCCGTTGCGGCCGGCGCGGTAGGAGACCGGGCGGGAGCCGGTGATTCCGGAGACGGCGTCCGTCAGCCGGAGGAGCTGCTCGCGGAAATGCTCCGGCGCGAGGTTCAGCGGATAGAGGTGATCCTCGACCTCGGGCGGGGTCGACCAGGGATGGTGATGGGTCGCGATCTCCGCGCGTCCCGTCGAGGCGAGCTCCCGGAGGACTTTCTTCGCGCGGTCGTCCACCGCCATCTCATAGGTGACGAGATAGGTCGGCTTCACACCGTAGCGGTCGCAGAGAGCCTGTAACCGCGGAAGCTCGTGAACGTTATCGACGGTGAGCCGCTTCCTGGCGGCGGCGGTCCACTGATCGTCGGCCTCGGTATCGACTCCGAGAAGGATTCGGGTCATCGTCAGAGCTCGCGATCCTGGTCGGAATCGCCGAAGGTCACGTGCCACCGCGAAGTGTCGCGGAAGAACCCGGGCTCGACGTCGCCCTTGATCCGTACGCAGAACTGCATCGGGCTCGGGATGAGAAGAAATCCCTTCGCCAGGAGCCTTCCGGCGACGCGCCGATCGAAAGTGAACGACTGCAGCCTCGCTGCGGATGCCTCGCGGGCATAGTCGATGGCGCGATCGAGAAGCGCTCCCAGGGTCTCGTCGTCTTCGGGATCGGCGAAGAGATCGACGAGGAGGGCGAGGCGCGCGCGGTTTCTGAGGGCGGTGCGGAGGACGACGTAACCCGAGAGCTCCCTCCCCGGCCCGCGCCGCGCTTCGAAGACGTCGTAGCGGACGTGCGGCGGCTTCCGGTACTTCCACTCGAGGTAGACGCGCTTCCTTTCGGCGACGAAGTCGAATTTCGGGGATGCTTTCTCCCAGAGAGCGTCGTACTCCGGCCCGAACTCTCCCTCGAGACGGGCGACGCGCACGGCGCTCCCCCGCGTGCGCCGGGTGGGAAAGGCGGCCCAGAGCGCGAACGTGAGCGCCGGCGAGAGGAGCGCCGCGAGACCCGGGGGCAGCCGCCGCGAGAGCAGGGCCTTCGGGTCCAGCACCTTGGAGTAGCAGGGGACGGGGCCGACGTCCTCCCACTGGAGCTTCCGGAAGAGAGTGTAGGACTGGAGCGAGAGCCCGAGTCCGAGCGCCGCTTCGACCTGCTGGTCCCAGTAGAGAAAGAGGCGCGAGCCGATGCCCTTGCGCTGGAGGTTGGGGCGAACCATCACGTCCATGCCCCAGGACCCCCGAAGAATCCGTCCCTTCACGAGGACGCGAACCGGCATCGTCGCGTACTGCCCGAGGACCGCGCCGTCTTCTCTGGCGACCCAGATCTCCGGGCCCTCGGGAGGGCAGTGAGGGTTCTCCTCGTACTGCCACCGAAACCTCGCCCGGTTCCGCTCGGCGGCTTCAGGACCGAAGACTTCGGCGTACATCGATTCGAGAGGTTCCCGATCCGCCTCGGAACGTCGATGGATTTCGATTTTCTTCTGGGCGCGGCCTTCTGCCGTGGCGGTTTTGGACATGGCTCGAGAAAAGAAGAAGGATCGTAGCACGGGGCCGTCAGCGAGGGGCGGGCGGAGTCCGCCCGGCTCAGGGCCCGGTCAATCGCCGACGGGCATCACGATCGCGAGAATGATGTAGACCAGGATTCCGGGAAAGGCGGCGGAGCAGACCGAGACCAGAACATACACCACCCGAAACAGGGTCGAGTCCCAACCCAGCCACCTCGCGATGCCTCCACAGACTCCGAAGAGCATCTTGTCGCTGCTGGATCGGGTCAAGGGTTTTCCGTTCATGGCGCTTTCATTGTGCCGCAACCGCCCCAGTACGACAAGCCGCGAGGACCGCGCTTGAACCGGCGGAGGTGATGGACTACTCTCCCGCGTCATGGGCTGTCTCGTCGGCTGCCTCGTTCTTCTCTTCCCGAGGATCGGTCTTTTCCTCGTGTTTCTCTTCAGCGACTATCTCGGCCGCGCGTACGAGACGAACTTCTGGCCCTTCCTCGGCTTTGTCTTCATGCCGCTGACGACACTCGCCTACGCCTGGGCGGTGAACACCAACGGGACGGTGACGGGGATCTACCTCGTCGTGGTGGTGATCGCGGCGATCCTCGACCTCGGCCTCGGCGGCAAGGGCGCCCACGAGGGAAAGAAGAGCTGGGGTTAGAACAGGTACGGCAGGACCGGAAGGCCCGCCACCACCGAAGCGACGATGGAAAGCACGGTCGCCGCGAGACAGATCACGGCGATGAGCAGGTGGTCTCCGCGCTCGGGCGCGAGCGGGTCGAGGAAGCGCGCCGTGAAATAACCGCCGACGAAGCCTCCCAGGTGCGCCTGATTGTCGATTCCCGGCATCACCAGTCCGAAGAGGGCGAAGCCGATCGCATAGCCGACCATCTGCTCGCGGATGACGCGGCTTCCCGTCCGTTTGCTGTAGTAGAGAAGCGCGCCGAGAAGCCCGAAGATCGGAGCCGAGGCGCCGAGCGTGAGATGAGCTCCGCCGAGCCCGAGGATGCCGAGCAGCCGACCCAGGGGAATCCAGGGAAGGAACTCGTAGACGACGCTGCTGAAGAGAAACCCCGTGATCGAAGAGATCGTATAGATGATGATCATCCGCCCCGGGCCGTAGAGCTCCGCGGTGGCGGGTGCGAAGCTCCGCACGACGCTCATGTTGAAGAGGATGTGGAGAATGCCTCCGTGGAGCCAACCGGCGCTCAGCAGCGTCCACCACCGGCCGAGCTCGAAGACCGGGATCTGGCCGCTCGCTCCGAAGAGAAAGAGGGCTTTCGTACTGGGGCTCAGGAAACTGAAGAGCCCGCCGCTCTGGATACCCTCCGGATCGACGAGCAGGGTCGCCACGTACAGAGCGACGGAGCCTCCAATGACGAGCTTCACGAAGCCGAAGTCGCGTCCGAGGGCGCGAATCGCCGCCGCGAACCCGAACATCCCCGGGTTGCGGCGGCCGCAGTGGAAGCACTGGGGGTCGTTGACCCCGACGAGATTGCCGCAGGAAGGACAGAGGACCGACCCCTGGGTCTGACGCTGGAACAATGAACCCTCGAGGCATTCTAGCCAATTCGACGGTGAGAAACACCGTCCTCGTCGCCGCGGGCGTCCTCGAGCGCGGCGGAAGAATCCTGGCGGCCAGACGGAAGAGAGGCTCGCACCTCGAGGGTCACTGGGAGTTTCCGGGCGGGAAGCTGGAGCCCGACGAATCTCCGGAGGACTGTCTCGTGCGGGAGCTCGCCGAGGAGATCGGCGTCCGGGTCCAGCCGCGAGGAATCCTCGAGGTCGTCTTCCACCGCTATCCCGAGAAGAGCGTCCTGATCCTCTTCTACCGCTGCGATCTTCTCGAAGGTGAGCCTGTGCCTCTCGAGTGCGACGAAGTCCGGTGGGTCGCTCTCGCCGACCTACCGGATCTCGACTGGGCGCCCGCCGACGTCCCCTTCGTCCGCAGGCTCGCGGAGACGCCGCGGTAGGCGCGGGTTCAAGCGGGCGAGGACTTCGTACGCGATGGTGCCGATCGATTCCGCCAGATCCTCGGCGGTGATTGAGGCCGCGCCTTGTTCACCGATGAGGACGACTTCGTCGCCCTCGCGGGCGTTCGCCTCGGTGACGTCCACCATGAACATGTTCATCGCGACCCGACCTACGACGGGAGCGCTCGTTCCGCCCACGAGCACGCGGCCCCGATTCGAGAGCCTCCGATCGTAGCCGTCGGCGTAGCCCACGGGAACGACGGCGATTCGCCTTTCGGCGGGAGCGCGATAGGTCACGTCGTAGCCGACGGTCCCGCCCGCGGGCACGGTCTTCACCTGCGCCAGGCGGCTCTTCCAGGTCAGAACCGGCGCGAGCGCACCCGCCCCTTCCGCCGCCCGGCGGGTCGAAGGCGAGGGCCAGATGCCGTAGAGCCCGATCCCGACGCGGGCGATTCCGAGCGCGTCCGCCGGATGGAGGAGTGCCCCCGCGGTCGGGAACGCATGCGCGAACCCACCGCCTTCGAAAAGAGCGAGCGCCGCTCGGAGTCTTTCGACCTGGCCCCGGTAGAGTGTGGATTCGGGATCCTCGACGTCCGCGAGGTGGGTATAGACGCCTTCGATCGAAAGTCCTTCGAGACCTTCGACCAGCGTCGCGAGCTCCGCGGGCTCGACCCCGAGGCGGTTCAACCCGGTTTCCACCTTCAGGTGGACGGCTGCGGGCTTCGCCCGCTTCCGGGCCGCGCTCGAGAGCGCTTCGGCCACGTCTCTGCGAAACAGGACCTGGCGGAATCCTCCGGCGACGACGCGCTCGGCGTCCGCGGGCTCGGTGTGGCCCATGATGAGGATCGGCTCCGAGATTCCCTTCGACGACAGCTCCTCGGCCTCCTCGAGGGAATCGACGCCGAACCAATCCACATCCTTGCGCAGTACAGGTGCGACGAGGCCGGCCCCGTGACCGTAGGCGTTCGCCTTGACGACCGCCATGAGCATCGTCCCGCTTCCGAGGATTCTTCGGAAACGCAGGGCGTTCTCGTGAAGACGCCGCGCATCGATCTCGATCCAGGAGTGGCCCAACGACATCCTTCGCAGGGTGCTCTACGAATCGCTCCGCACCCTGCGCGAGCGGAGCGAGCCCGGCGCGCATGCGCCGAAAACGCCGGCGCCGCGGGGGTGGGGCCCCGCGGCATTGTTACACTTAATGATAGCGATAGACCATGCACTCGAAGAGCGTACGCATCCCGACGAAGCCCATGTAGGCGAGCGCGGCGAGCGCCGCCGCCTTTCCGAGCGCGCTCCGATCCAGAGCGCGCGACAGGTACGCGCCCGAAAAGAGCGCGAGGAGAGGAAGCGCCTGGAGCCAGTAACGAATCTCGAGGCCCGTCCAGAGGTCGACGCCGAAGAAGAAGAGCGTCGCCAGAAGCCATCCCGAAGCGAGCGGCTCGCGCACGAAGGAGAGATACCCGAGAGCGGCGGTGGCCAGGAAAACGAATCCGAGCTGCTCTCCCAGGAAGGAGCCCGATGCGCCGGCGCTGTCCGTCGAGAGCGCTCGGCCGTACTGGCTGGCGATGAGCTCGAGATAGCCCAGATAGTAGATCCCGGCGAGAAGGAAGGCCGCGACAACGGCGACCGTCAACCGGGATCGGCGATCGACCACCGGCTTCGGCGCCATCCACAAGAGGACGAGCCAGAGGGGCCAGAGCACGACGCCTTCCAGGAGCATTCCGAAGTGCGCGGTAAGAGCGAGCAAGGTCGCGACCCCCGCGGCCGCGGCCGCGCCTGTGGCCAGAAACGCGAAGGCGCCGGTCAGCATCGCGACGGCGAAGAGATTGGTGAAGTTCCCGGCGGAGAACGACAGCATGTTCATGGGCACGATCTGGTACAGGAACGCCGCGAGCGCCCCGGCCCGGAAATCGTCGAGGCGGCGCCATCCGAGGAACATCAGGATCCCGGAGACGAGAACGTCGAACAAGCCGCTCGTGATCTCGAGCCCGGGAACGAGATCGACTCCCGCTTTGGCGAGCGGCGCCGCCGTCGCGAAGAGCGAGACGGGGTACGGGATCCGGAACGGAGGCTCGTGCTGGGTCACCGACGTCGGATACCAATTGCCCTGGAGGAACTCGCGCATCCGGTTCGCCTGGAAATCGGCGTCGGAGCTGAGCATCAACGGATAGGAGAGCGCGCTCATCTTTACCAGGAGGAGAAGCGCCAGGACCGCGGTCGCGACGGCCCGCTCGCTCGGATGGAGCCATCCGCGGCGGTTCAGGGCCGCTCGAACCAGCGCCGCGGCGGCGAGGGTCGCGGCGGCGAGAAGCGCGACGTCCCGCGGATGCGCCGAAAAGCGCACCGCCTGGAACGTGAGGAGGTACAGGAAGGGGACGGTCAGCACGACCGCGGCCAGAGCCGCGATCGGAAACGGCAGCCCGGAGGCGAGTCCGGCGCCGAGAAGGAGAATCGACGCGAGCGACATCCAGAGAGCCGGCTCTTCGAACGAAGGGAGCTCTTCCGGGAGCTTCAACCGGATGCCGAGTACCTGCACTCCGAGCTTGCGGCCCCCCGCGGCCTCGAACGTCTCCGATTCGATCCCGAGCCTGAGCCGGGACGAGCTCGAAGGGATCCGGAAGTGATAGGCCACGATCCCCGGGAGAGCCGCCGCGCGGTGGACGGTGACCCCGTTCGCGGTGAAAGCGAGGCTCGGAAGGGGCGCTCCCGCCGGCCGGACCGTCCTCAGCCGGACCTCCGCTTCGATGGTTCCCTTCGCCGGCAGGTGCTGGACCACGACGTAGGAGGCGTCGTCCGTCCAGCGGAAGTACTTTCCTTCCGCCCTCTCCCTCGGATGAAACCCGTCGACGAACGCTCCCTCGTAGCCCCGCTCGAAGTCGATGAGGATCGCTCCGCCCCTCTGGTAGACGAGCGAGGACGACGCGAAGGCGAAAGCGCCCACCGCGGCGGCCACGATCAACGATCGTCGAGAGACCATATTTCTATGAGAGGACCCTTGCGTGCGAGCGCTCCGCTCGGAGGCCAGTCTTCGTTGTCGAGATAGGGAGTCGTGGGCTCGGCGCGATAGGGGGAGACGGTCTCGAGGAGCCTTCCTTCCGCCTTCACTCGGGAGAAGAACGCCTCGACCTCGGGCGGCGGCGGAATCGGCGGGTGTCGTCGCACGACCGTGGCGACCCCGATCGCTCGGAGGGGATCGAGACCCGCGAGCAGCGTCTCGTAGCCCACGTAGGTCCGGTTGAGCTCGTCTCCCTTCCCCAGAAAGACCAGACGAAAGGACTTCTCTTCTCCCGCGGCGACGCGGAGGAGGTGCGCGTACTTGCCTTTCCGATCGAGCTCGGAGGCGGCCCCGTTCGCCTCCAGGCTCTCTAGAAAGCTCTCCTTCGACTGTGGAAGCGGCACTGAGTAGGACTGGAGCGCGACCGTCGACCCCGACGGGAGATTCCGTAGGGCCCAATCGCGGGCGAGAGTGCGGGTGTCCGCGGAAGCGAAGAGTCGATCCACCTGGAGCCCGTAGTAGAGCGGCTGGATTCCGGCGCCGAGAGCGAGGAGCGTCGCGGCCGCCGCGCCGAATCGATCGAAAACCGCGGAAACCGCGACCCCCGCCGCGGCCGCGAGGCAGGGAAGGATGGGGTTCATGTACCGCCCGGCGAAGAACGTGTAAGAGACGAACGCGAGGAACATCAGCGGGAACGCCGCCCAGAGCGCGAGGCTTCGCAGGTCACGGAAGCCGAGGAGGACGAAACCCGCGAGCACGAGCGCCGAGAGAAGGTACCCGAGTCCCTGCTCGAGAAGAAACGAGGTGTAGAGGCCCAGGCTGGGAAGGATCCCGGACCCCGCCGAGAGGCTGCGATCCAACACCACCTGTCGGTTCGCCTGCATGTGCTCGAGTGCCGTGTCGAGCCGCAGAATGACGAAGGGCGAAAGAAGGAAGAACGTCACCGCCGATACCGCGCCCGCAGCCACGACGCGCGTGAAGCCTTCGCGCCCGCGATAGGCCAGGTGACCGAGGACGAACGCGGGGGCGAGAAAGATCAGGTAGTAGTGGGTGGCGAAGGCGACTCCGAGGACGACTCCGGCGATAACGTACGCGGAGAGGTTCTTTCGCGAGATCGCCCGGTCCGCAGCCCAGAGAAAGACGACGACGAGGAATCCCGCGGGCACGTCGTGCTTCAGGTAGTGCGAGTCCCGCACGTGGAAGTAGGCGACGGCGGTGAAGAACGATGCCGCCCTGCCGGCGACCCTCCCGAAATGCTTCGTCGCCAGCCGGTCGAGGAGGACGATCGTTCCGAGAGCCAGGAGCAGGACGGCGAGCCGCCCCGCGAGATAGAAATCCGTCGGGTCCTCGAAGAACCGCGCTTCGAACGCGGAGAGATCGGAGTAGCGTCCGAGCATCTTCCCGACGACGAAGAGAAAGCCCATCACCGCGAACAGGAAGTAGAAGAAGAAGCTCGGGTAGAGGTAGTACCCGGGGTCGAAACTTCGCGCCACCGAGAGCGCTCGGGCCATGATGTTGGCTTCGTCGGGGTTGTAGACGAAAGGAAGGTCCTGCCGAATGCCGTAGAGCCTGAGGGACGCGGCCAGGAGGAGAATGGCGATAAGCCACCCCCGGTCTCGAAAGCGGGGCATCAGCTCGTCGAGAGGTGCTCGATCACGCGCTCGAGAATCTTCTCGAGGCTCACCGTGGGCTTGTAGCCCACGAGCTTCTCGATCTTGCTGGTGTCGGGAATGCGTCGCTGCATGTCCTCGAAGCCTTCTTCGTACGCCTGCTCGTAGGGGACGAAGACGATCTCGGAGTTGCTCTTCGTGGCCGACTTCACCTTCCTCGCCAGATCGAGGATCGAGATCTCCTGCTGCGAGCCGACGTTGAAGACTTCTCCCACCGCGCCCTCGTGCTCGAGGAGAGCCAGGAGCGCCCGCACCACGTCGGAGACGTCGGTGAAGCACCTTCTCTGGCTCCCGTCGCCGTAGACGGTTAACGGCGCCCCCGCGAGAGCCTGCCGCACGAAGTTCGGGATCACCATCCCGTAGCGCCCGGTCTGCCTTGGACCGACCGTATTGAACAGGCGCACCACGGTGACCGGCAGCTTCTTCTCCTTGTAGTACGCGAGGGCGAGAAATTCGTCGATAGCCTTCGAGCAGGCGTAGCTCCACCGGCCCTTGGTCGTCGGCCCCATGACCAGGTCCGAGTCCTCGCGGAACGGGAACTCGACGCTCTTGCCGTAGACCTCGGAAGTCGACGCCAGGAGCACGCGCTTCTTCTTCTTGTTCGCGAGCTTCAGCACCGTCTCCGTTCCGTGGACGTTGGTCTCGATGGTATGCACCGGACTCTCCACGATGAGGCGCACCCCCACCGCTGCCGCCAGGTGCACGACGACGTCCACCCGGTCCACCTGCTCCGCGGTCGCGGGCTCGTTCATCACCGTATCGATGGTGTAACGGAAACCCTTCTTTCCCTTGAGGTGCTCGATGTTGTCGATGCTCCCGGTGGAGAGGTCGTCGAGCACGTGGACTTCGTCGCCGCGCTCGAGCAGCGCCTCGGCCAGGTGGGACCCGATGAACCCGGCGCCCCCGGTGATGAGGACCTTCATTCTCTCCGACCTCCGTTCGCGGGACCGCGACGGCTTTCGCCCCGCATCACCGCGGCCACGCGGCTCGCGCCCTTGCCGTCGACGAGAGCGACGCCCGCCTCACTCATTCGCCGCCGCCGCTCGGGATCGTCCAGGAGCTCTCCGGTTGTCTCCCCGATGACGTCTTGCCCCACTTCCGTTCCCAAGCCCAGATGGACGATGCTTCCCTCGCGCGCGAAGCGCTCCATGCGCTCTTCTTCCTTCGCGTTCTGGCAGAGAACGATGCCCGGCCGCCCGAGCGCGGCGATCTCGAAGACGGTCATTCCTCCGGAGCAGAGGACGACGTCCGCGTCCACCAGGATGTCCGCCATGCGATCCACGTGGTTCAGAATCCGAGGCTGGTAGGGAAGGCCTCTCATCCGCTCGTCCAACTCCAGTAGATCCCCGAAGGCCGGCCCCAGAACCGCGATGACTTCGAGGTCCGGCCGCGCGGCGGCGAGCGGCGCGAGCGCCGAGAGGCACTTGAGCGTGAGCTTCTGCGGATCGCTTCCCCCGAAAGAGAGCACCACCTGGCGGCCCCGGGGGGAGACGGCGGTGCTCCGCTGCTGAAAGGCCTCGCGGAGAATCGCGAAGTCGGGACCGGCGTGCTCGACCTGCTCTTCCGCGAGCGCGGCGACGATGATCGCCGCCATCCCGTGCGGCGTTTCGATGTCGGCGAGAGAGTCGACGAAGTTCACCGTCGAAGCCCCCAGCTTCGCGAGGGAGCGGAGATACCCGTCGTTCACGAAGGGAAGGTCATTGACGATGAGATTGGGGGAGTAGTCCCGGATGGCGGGGAGCTCGCTCGCGTCCTCATGGAGCACCCGCACCTGATATCCCTCCCCGGAAACGTGCCTTATTCCTTCCGGCCGGTCGGAGCGCATCAGAAAGCAGACGTCCGCGGTGCGAGAGACGTTCTTGAAGGCTTTCGCCGCCGCGAGGCTTCGATAGACATGCCCCATTCCCATCTCGGCTCCGCCGTCGACGCGGAAAAGGACCCTGGGCATGTTCTCGAGCCGCTCCGCCAGCCAGAAGTCGTAGATGTCGTGCACGGTGAGAGCCGACATCTTGTCCATGACGATGTGACCGATCTTCGTTCCCAAACGCTCATCGGAATCGAGGACGGGGCGACTCAGAACGCGGATCGCTCCGTCTTCCTGATAGAGCGGCTCGAGCTCTTCCCGCCGACCCGCGCGGTCGTGAACGGGTTCGAGTTTCCCTCCGCGACTCCGCCAGGTCAGAGAGCGCAGCTCCTTGACCGAGATCACGCTGTCGAGCTTCTTCTCCGTCAGCTGTCGGATGGCTTCGTCGATCTGCCTGCCGGTTCGAAAGGGTGACGTGGCCTGGAGCGCCACCACGATGTCGAATGAGAACCCCTCTCTCTTCTCAACGAACTCCACGGCGTGCTTCACGATCGCGTGTATGGTGGTGGTGTCGGAGGCGAGGGTCGGGGGACGCCGGAACGGCACTTCGGCGCCATACTCCTCCGCCACTCGCGCGACATCGTCGTCGTCGGTCGAGACCACCAGAACGTGAGAGAACTCGCTCCTGCTCGCTTCGACGAGAGTATGAGCGATCAAAGGGAGGCCTCCCAGCCTCTTGATATTGATGTAGGGAACCTCGCGATCGCCGCCTCTCGCCGGGACCACGAAAATGATCCGCATCAGATCATGCTCCACTCGAGGACGGTGTCCTCGGGGATGTCGACTTTCGCCGTCCGCCCCACGACCACGTCCACGTGCTTGGGATAGATTCCCGTGCCCGGGCGCTTGAACGTGAGCATGTCCCGCGTGATCACGGTCCCGTGCGGTATGGCCGTCTTCGAAACGACGCTCCGGCGGGCGAACTTGTAGGCCTGGGATTCGGCTTCGACCGGTCCTTTGAGGGAACGGCCCATCGCTTTCTCGATGGTGCGGATACCCGCGACCATCTCCTTCAGATCGCGGGGATCGACCGAAAGGTAGTGGTCGGGGCTCCCGGGGAGGGACTTGTCGACGGTGTAGTGCTTCTCGATCGCGACCGCGCCGAGGGCCACCGCCGCCTGGGGGACGGCGATGCCGAGGGTGTGGTCGGAGAGCCCGACAGGAACGTCGGGGAACGCCGCCTTCATGTGCAGCATCATCCTCAGGTTCGCGTTCTCGGGGGCGCAGGGGTACTGGAGGGTGCAGTGGAGGAGGACGAGCTGGTCGTTCCCCGTCGCCCGCACCACGTCGATCGCCTCGCCGATCTCGGCGATGGTGGCGAGACCGGTCGAGAGGATGACGGGCTTGCCCTTCGCGGCCGCCCTCTCGAGGAGCGGATAGTCGGTGAGATCGGCGGAAGCGATCTTGAACCCCGGGGCCCCGAGCTCGTCGAGCATGTCGACGGCCTCGTCGTCGAACGGGGCGGAGAAGCAGAGGATCCCCTCTTCCCGGGCGCAGCGGAAGAGCTCACGGTGCTCTTCCGGGCCGAAGGAATCGAGCTTCTTGAAGGTATCGAACTGGCTCCCCTTCGGATCGTCGGCCTCGACCCAGTAGCGGGGCGCGGTCCTGGTCGAGATCTTCCCCGCCTTGTAGCTCTGGAACTTGATGGCGTCGGCGCCCGCGGCCGCCGCCTCGCGGATGAGGGCGCGGCCCAGATCGAGGTCGCCGTTGTGGTTCACGCCGGCCTCGGCGATGACGAAAGCCGGATGTCCGTCGCCGATAAGCCGCCCGCCGAAGTTTACTGCTTTCATGGACTTGTTTCGTCGAGAGCGACCGACCTCACGTTGACCTTGCTCGCCTGGATGCGCGCGTTGATCGAGGCGAGATCGGGCTCGGAATCGAGAAGCCGGATGGCTTCGATCGTTTGCAGAATTCTACCCGGTCGATAGAGTTTTTCGAAGAGGCGCTCCATCAGCGCCACGTCCTCGGGCTCGTCCACCGTGAGCCGGTACTCCGGTCGATAGAGCTCCCGCGGAAGCTCCGCGCGCTCGATCCGGAACCTCTCGGGGTTCTCCTTGATGAACAGGGTGACTAGCTCCGACCGGTGCTTGTCCTCCCCTTCCCGGTGGCTGGTCTCGAGCGCCCGCCTGGAGATGACCTCGGAGAGGATCCCCATCAACAGGGCATCTCCGGGGACGTAGGTGTAGTCCGCGTCCGCTTCGAGGTGGCATCGGCAGAGGCTTTCGATGAGGGGGAGATCGGTCAGGGGATTGTCGCCCGTGACCCGGACCAGGTGCTCGGCATTCCACCTCCGCGCCACCTCGACGTAGCGGCCGAGAACGTCCTCTTCGTCCCCCCGGAAGACCGCGACGCCGAGTCTTTCCGCCAGATCGACGAGAACGTCGTTCGCGGCGTCGACGGAGGTCGCGAGCACCACCCGCGACGGACCGCCGAGGGAAGAGACCCGCTCGAGCAGGTGCTCGAGGAGGGGCTTTCCCGCGAGCGGCGCCATGGCTTTCCCCGGGCGCCGCGAGGATCGCATCCTCGCGGAGACGACGATTGGGACCGGGCTACTCAAAGAGGTCCTCCGACAGCGGCTCCCAGGGCGCCACGTCCCGGCGGGGTTTCCTCCCGAGAAGGCGCGGCAGGTCGTAGGGAGGAAGTCCGGTCTCGCAGCGGAGAAAGGCGAGCTTGTCCCTCGTCAGCGGCTCTCCCTTCTTGAGCTCGACGCGGCTCAGGATCGCGCGGCGCATCAGGCGGTGGTAGCGGGATGCGCTCGCGCCCGAAGGGAGCTTCGGGCTTCCGAAGGCTTTCTCGGAGTCGCGGATGAGCTCCACCATCGAGGCGAACGTCTGCTTTTCGAGGGCGGACTCGTAGTCGAATCCCTTGGAGGTTCGGTCGAGGGTGATGTGCTTCTCGATGAGATCCGCCCCGAAAGCGACGGCGAGCGCGGGGAGGGTGACGGCCATGGGAGAGCCCCCGTCGACGTGATCGAGAAAGCCCACGGGCAGCCCGAAGGTGCTCTTCAGGGTGGCGATGAAGCGGAGGTGCGAGTCCTCGATGCGCGTCGGAAAGTTCTGGACGCCGTGGAGAAGCATGAGGCGGTCGTTCCCCTCGGTGCGCGCGACCTCGATCGCCGACTCGACCGCGCCCAGGCCCGAGCCGCCGGTCGCGAGCAGAAGGGGCTTCCCGGTGGCGGCGACCGCGCGGATGAGCTCGGGATTCTCGATGTCGGTCGAGTGAATCTTGTAGGCCGCGAGATCGTGGCGCTCTGCGAGCTCCAGGCTCTCGCGGTCGAAGAGCTCCCCGAAGAGGGCGAGCCCGAGAGACCGGCTCTCCGTCAGGACCTGCTCCCAGTCCGAGATCGAGAGCTCGATCTGCTGGAACGTCGAGATCCTGGGGTCGTTCGGGGCGATGAGGTCTCTGGCGCGGAAGAGCTGGAACTTTACGCCGTCGGCTCCCGCGGCTTTCGCCTGCCTCGCGAGCGCGAGCGCCTGGACGGCTTCACCCTGATGAGCCGAGGCCACCTCCGCGAGAACGAAGCAGGGCCGGTCCTCCCCCACCTCGCGGCCGGCGATCGAAATCGTGCTCATGGTTCCCGGCTCCTGGCCCCGTTCACAACGTACAGAATGCACTCCACGATTCGCTCCGTCGAGCGTCCGTCGGCTCCGAAGGCGAACTCCCGAATGTACTCCTTGCGCTTCGTCTCGAGAGCGCGAGCCGTCTCGGCGTCGAACAGCAGAGCTTCGAGCGCTTTCGCAATCGACTCCCCTCGCCGGACGCCGAGAGCCACCCCCCGGTCCACCAGAGGACCGAGGTTTCCGGGGAGGTTCAGCACCAGGACCGGCCGTCCCAGGACGAGCGCTTCCGAGGAAGCAAAGGAGTCTACCGTTATCAATCCATCCGAGGCAAAGAGAAGCTCGAGCAGGTCCTTCTCCGCCGGGAGGATGCGCGTCTGTTCCGCGGAGAGTCGCAGGGCGACCTCTCGATAGGGGATGGGGGACTCCGCCTGGTGGGGCTTCACGAAGAGGAGAACCCCGGGAAGGCTTTCGACCGCGCGCACCAGCTCTTCGAAAACCGGAGCGACCGCGGACCAGCGCGTCGCGAGAACGAGGAATCGGGCGCCTTCGGCAACTCCGAGAGCCCCCCTCGTCGCCGCGGGGTCGTACCCGGATGCGCCCTTGACCAGCGCGTCGAACTTGGGGCTTCCGGTCACGATGATGCGATCCTCGGGATAGCTTCCGCGCTCGATCAGGAGCTTTTTCGCGAGCTCTCCGAAGACCGCGGTACGGCTCGGAATCGGGACCGGATCCCCTTCGTGCTCGTCGGGTGCGTGCTCGTGGGAATAGTACTGCGGGTACATGATCCCGTGCTGTACGGCCACGGAGGGAACCGCGCGGGCCCTGCAGGCGGCGACCGCCGCGCGGCCGAGGCCGCTCGACTCGGCGTAGAGGACGAGGACATCGGGTTTTTCCCGAACGAGAACGGCATCGAGCTCGAGGTACACACGCATCGTCCAGGGGAACTGCCGCAGGAACGTGTCGCGGAACGACGCCATGGCCTCGGGCCCGAGCGGAACCCCTCGATGGGAGAGCGCTCGGGCGACCTCCGGGCTTCGCCGAAACTCTCGAAAGAGAGCGCCCGCTCGGAAGAACTCGCGGGTGAGCCGGAGCGAGAGGCCTGGAGAAAAATAGCGACGGATGGCGACGTAGGGAACACCTTTCGGCTCGATCTCGAGGAGGTCGCGAAGCCACTCCGCGATCCCTCTCTTCCGGAACGGAACCGGGGGCCCGAAGGCGACGACGGTCGTGGCCGCGCGGGACGAGACCGCAGGCAGGATGTCGTCGAAGTACATCTCTCTCGTCCCTCGCCACATGGAAGCATGGGTGAGGAAGAGAACCCGCGGCCTTCCGCCCGGGGGAACGGGCGGCGGTCTCCTCAGAAGGGATTTGATCCCGGTCCCCCACATCTTCAGGAGGTCCAGGACGTAGAGCCCCGTCGTCCTGCCCCGGAAGGGCGGGCCCGCGACCGGCTCCCCCAGAACCTCGACGCGCTCCGCGAGGCGCATGGCCGCGGCCTCGAGCGCCCGCACCGGCCGGACGAGAACGACGCGCCTCGGGCGCGTTCGCTCGAAGAGAAGGCTCATCGCCTCGATGTCCCGCACGATGAGCCGAAGCGGCGTCTCGTGGTAGAGGTAGACCTCGGCCCACCACCAGAGGTCGAGAGGGCCCCAGCGAAACCGATCGCGAAAGACCTTCCGGCCGAGATCCTTCATCCAGCCGATGACGGCTTCGTCGAGCTCGAAGTCGGCGGAAAGCAGCTCCGTGAGGGTGGCCGCCTCGATTGACGCGGCTCTCAGAGCTCCCTGGACGTCCGGAGTGCGAAAGCGATCCTGGACGATCGGGCTGTGCTGCCAGGCGACGACCACCGCCCCCTCCGCGGCGAGCGCTCGCACGCGCTCGATTTCCACAGGCCGAAGATGAGGATCGGAGACGAGCACCAGAGTGGGTTTCGCGCTCACATCTCGCAAGACGGAAATTATACAATCCCGGAATGGACCGACGAGATTTCCTCCAAGCTTCGATTTCAGGGTTTTCCGGCCTCGCCTTCCTGGGCTATTCCGCAGAGCCCCTCTTCCGCATCTCGCTCGCGGAGTGGTCGTTCCACCGGGCTCTCTTCGGAGGCGGCCTGACCCACCTCGACTTCATCACCCGGGCGCGGAGGGACTACGGCCTCGACGGCGTCGAGTACGTGAACCAGTTCTTCATGGACAAGGCGCAAGACGCGGCCTACCTGCGGGAGATGAAGTCCCGGACCGCGGGCGAAGGGGTCCGGAGCCTTCTCATCATGTGCGACAGCGAAGGCGATCTCGGCGATCCCTCGGAGAGCGGGAGAGCTCGCGCCGTCGAGAACCACCGGAAATGGGTGGAGGCGGCCGCGACCCTCGGCTGCCACTCGGTGCGCGTCAACGCCCGAAGCCATCCCGACCTCCCCTACGAAGAGCAGGAAAGACTCGCCGCCGACGGACTTCGGAGGCTCTGCGAGCTCGCCGACCCCCACGGGATCGGAGTCCTCGTCGAGAACCACGGAGGGCTGTCCTCGAACGGGGCCTGGCTCTCGGGGGTGATGAAGCGCGTCGCCCATCCCCGGATCGGGACGCTCCCCGACTTCGGGAACTTTCGGGTTCGAGAAACTCCCGAGGAGTGGTACGACCGCTACAAGGGCGTCGCCGAGCTCATGCCCTTTGCCCGCGCGGTCAGCGCGAAGTCCCACGACTTCGACGAGAACGGCGCGGAGACCCATACCGACTTCCTGAAGATGATGAGGATCGTGCTCGATGCCGGCTACCGCGGCTACGTCGGCATCGAGTACGAAGGCGAGTTGCTGTCCGAGGCCGAGGGAGTAGAAAAAACGAAGGCGCTGCTCACCCGCGTCCGGGAGGAGCTTGGGCGGTCATATCCGTCTTAAGTCTTTATTTAGTTGTGGTTATGAGTTTCGATCCGGGGGCGTGCCACCGCCGGGCGTGGGGCCCGGCGCCCTAGTGGACTTCCTCAGGGGTATCGAGAGGAGGGTGGCAGAAGAAGCGTATCAACGATTCGCCCCGAGGGCAAATGCGTTTTCAGGCGCCTTGATTCGGTAAGATGCCTGCGTGATCCGCGCCGAACTATAGAGGCTCGCTCATCACTCCGCCATCTACGGGGCCGCGGACGTCCTTCCCTACCTCGTCAACTTCCTCCTTCTCCCCATCTTCACGGCGTACCTCTCTCGAGAAGACTACGGGGCTCTCGGGATCCTGCTCCTGTTCGGCGTCCTCACGAAGATCTTCTTCCGGATGGGGCTCGACTCGGGTTTTTTTCGTATCTACTACGAGCTGAATACCGAGCTCGATCGCAAGATCCTGGCGACGACGCTCGTCGTGGCGGCTCTCGCCGTCAGCGCGACGCTCTTCGCGGCCTGCGCGGTCTTCGCCGCGCCGCTGGGCCGCCTCCTCCTCGGCAATGAAATCGGCGAATCCCAGGTGACGACCTGGATCCTCCTGGTCGCCTCCGACACTTTCCTCAATACCTTCGCGTTCGTCCCCATGAATCTCTTCCGGATCCAGGGACGCCCGCGGGCATTCAGCATCATGACCCTCTTCCGGAGCTTCCTCAACATCGGACTGAAGCTCGGGCTGGTGGTGGGCGGATGGGGCGTCTCCGGGGTTCTCCTGGCCGATGCCGCCGCCTCCCTTCTCTTCGTGCTGGCGCTCCTCCCGACGCTCCTCCGGAACCTGGCCCGGGGCTTTTCCTGGTCGATGCTCTCCCGCTCGGCCGCCTTCGGCCTTCCCAAAGTTCCCCACGGCCTCGCGCACCAGATCCTGAACCTCTCGGACCGCAAGCTCATCGAGATCTTCTCGACCCTGGCCGCGAGCGGGCTCTACCACATCGGCTACGTCATGGGGACGGGAGTGAAGTTCTTCCTCTCCGCATTCGAGCTCGCCTGGGGGCCTTTCGTCTACGCCCAGCTCGAAAAGCCCGATGCTCCCGCGATCCTGGCCCGCATCGCCACCTACGCCTTCGCCGCGCTCTGCGGCTTCGGTCTTCTGAACGCGGTCTTCGGCCGCGAGCTCCTGTACCTCATGGCCGAGCCGAAGTTCCACGCGGCCGACTACCGTCATCCCCATCGTGGTCCTCGCCTACGTCATGCAGGGTGTCTTCGCGCTGACGTCGATCGGGATCGGCATCAGCAAGAAGACGCGCTACTTCCCGATGATCACCGTCGCCGCCGCGACACTGAACGTGGTCCTGAACCTCTTCTGGATCCCACGCTTCGGAATCCTCGGAGCGGCCTGGTCCACGGTGGCCGGCTATGCGTTGATGGCGGGGCTCGGGTACTGGCTCGGGAACCGGCAGTACCCCATCCCTTTCGAGGGGCGGCGTCTCGGGAAGATCGTGCTCGCCGCGGCGATGGCGTTCGGGATCTCGACGCTCGCTTCGCGGAACCTATGGGCCGCCGTTTCCTTCAAGGCGGCCGCTTGCGCGATCTTCCCCGTCGCTCTCTGGGCTTTCGGTTTCTTTCGAGAGGACGAGATCCGCTGGCTCAGGTCGCTGTAACAGGCTGCGGAGAATCCGTCTGCACTATTTGAGGGCGTCCCGGACCGCTCGAAGGACCTGTTCGAGCCCGATCGTCTTCAGGCATTCGGGAGTCGGAACCGCCGCGCACTCGGCGGGAGGCTTTCGGATCATGTTGCAGGGCGAGCAGTAGACCGAGGTCCGCACCACCCGACAGAGACCCAGCGATTCGTCCGGCCCGTAGCGAATTGGATCGGAAGGACCGAAGAGGGCCACGTTCGGAGTTCCCACCGCGTGAGAAAGATGCATGGGCCCGGTGTCTCCGGTCACGAAGACGTCGAGCCGCTCGATCAGAGCCGCGAACGCGGCGAGCTCCAGACCGAGGAGCTTCGCCGGGCGGGAGGCGGTCGACTCGAAGATCCGCTCGACGAGCGGCCGGTCGCCTTCCGAGCCGGTGAGAACGACGGTGGCGACTTCCGAGAGCCGGTCGGCAAGAGCCGCGAACTTCGAAGGCTCCCACTCCTTCAGTGTCCGCCCCGCGCTCGGGTGGATGCCGACCAGGGGTCGCTTCGATTCATCGAGTAGAAGCGCCGCTTCCCGTCGATCCGCGTCGGTGACGAAATTGTACGGGCGAACGGGGCCCGACGGCGCAATCTCCGGGAAGAGAGATCGGACGAGGCCCACGTTCTGCTCGTACCAGCTGATTTTTTCGTCCCACCGCCCGCGATGGGTGAGGAGATAGCCGCCGCCGGTGTCCCCGTAGCCGGCCCGAAGCTTCGCCCCGGAAAGAGCCATCAGGAGGATCACCCGCACGTCCCCTTGAAAATCGATCGCGAGGTCGAAGGGGGTCTGTCCGAGAGCGGCGCGGGCGGCGGAGAAGCTCGCCTTCCCGCCCCAGGCCGACCAGGGTGCGTCGACCACCCGAACGCGGTCGACGAACGGAAGCCTTCGTGCCACGGGCTCGTTCCAGCTTCCGACGGCGAGCTCGACCCGGGCTTGCGGGAGCGCTTTCTTGAGGAGCTCGAGCGCGGGAAGCGTGGTGACGAGGTCCCCGAGGCGGTCGAGCCTGAGGGCGAGCACGCTCTCGACGCTCCGAACGTCGGGACGCGTGCGCTTCGGCCCGAGCCCGGAGACCAGCGATACCCCGCGAAGGAGCGCATCGGCTCCCGCGAGCAGAACCCTCTCCCTGGGATCGTAGATCCGCGGGCCGCCGTGGGCGAGCCTATGGGCGGCGAGCTTCCGCGACGGAGCGAAGAACAGATTCAAATCTCTCTCCCGCGTTCTTCCAGCTCAAATCCTCCTCGACCCGCCTCCGGGCGGCCCGCCCGAGCCGGGCCCGGAGCTCCTCGGAGCGGATGAGCTCCTCGACGGCGTCGGCGATCGCCCTCGGGTCCTTCTCGCTCACGAGGAGGCCCTCCTCCCCCGCGCGAAGGGCCTCGGGAATCCCGGCGATATCGGTCGCCACGATCGGCTTCGCCGATGCCATGGCCTCGAGGAGGACGTTCGGAAGCCCATCGACGTTCCCCGCCGCGTCCCTCACCGAAGGCACCACGACCGCGTCCGCCATCGCGAAATAGCGCGGAAGAGCGCTCCTTTCGACGTTACCGACGAGCTTCACGTGCGAGGAGATCCCGAGCTCCTCCGCCCGCAGGGCGAGCTCGTCCTCGAGGTCGCCTTTCCCGGCGATGACCAGCTCGACCGACCTTCCTCGTCCGCGGAGCTCGCCCACCGCGTCGAGGAGCACCTCGAAACCCTTCTTGTGAACCAGACGGCCGGCGGAGAAGAGAACGAAGGCGTGTGGGGAGAGCCAGAGCTCCTGGCGCAGCGCTCGGCCTCCGGCGGGATCCGGCCGGAACACCTCGCTGGCGACGCCATAGGGAATGACCTCCGGGGCCGCGCGGGCCCCGAGGGGAACACTTCTCTCGGAGAGGTCGCGGCTGCAGGCCGTGGCCCCGGCCGCCGTCCCGAATGCCCTCCTCGCGCCGAGCCGGGCGACGACGCTCTTTTCCGAAAGAAACACGTCCGAGCCGTGAACGCTCACGACGAGGGGCGGCCCGGCCGAGCCGAGCGCCAGCGCCGCCATCGCCCCGCTCGGGACCACCCAGTGCGCGTGGACCACGTCGTACTCCTGTCCCCGGAGCTCGTTCCGGAGAGTGCGCAGCCCGGAGACGACGGCGAACGGGAGCATGGCATAGGTGGCACCGCGAAGGGCGACGTCGGCCCGGAGCGCCTCGGCATAGCCGAAGACCTCGAGCGAGGCGGCGGGCGCGTAACGATAGGGCCGGAACCGGACCCCTTCGATGGGTGCCAGCCGGAGGTCGGATCGCGCGGGGAGCACCACCGTCAGCTGGTGGCCGCGCGAAGCCAGCTCACGGGTGATCGACTCGATGAACGGAGCCGTCGTATCGCCTTCGAATTTGGGAAAGGAGGTGGTGACGGTGAGAATTCTCACTGGTTGCGAATCGGGATTATACACCCGGGGGTCTCGCCGCCGGCTCGAGACACTCATGTGCTATCCTTCCCCGGAGAAGCGCCCCCATGCATTCCGTGACGATGCAGGGATCCGCATGAACAACGTTCTTTTTCGCCACTGCACCGAGCGCGTCATCGAAGCGGTCAATATCGGCTCGATGGAGCTCGTGAACCTCCGCCAGAACGAGCTGACCCCCGAGTTCGTGCTCCTGGGTCTGCTCGAGCAGGACGGCTCGGAGACCCTCCGTCTCATCGAGGATCTCGGCCTTCAGTCGGCGCAGACGAAGAAATCGATCGTCGACCTGATCCTCGCGGCGCAGCGGAACAAGCTCAAGCTGCGGCGCGAGGGCTCGCTCCAGATCCTGGTCTCCCCCCAGACGGCGGAAGTACTGCGCATGGCCAAGGAGGAGGCGGACCAGATGGGGGACCGCTTCGTCGGCGTCGGCGCCATGTTCCTGGCGCTCCACCGGGAGCCGGCGGGACTCTCCGCCCGGATCCTCCGGGACCTGGGCTTTCGTTACGAGCGGACCAAGGACTCCTACGTCCGCCAGCGGGGAACCCGCACCGTAGACGACAAGCGCGGCGACACCAAGTT
This sequence comes from uncultured Acidobacteriota bacterium, assembly GCA_963716925.1. Lineage (GTDB taxonomy): Bacteria > Acidobacteriota > Vicinamibacteria > Marinacidobacterales > SMYC01 > DAISKN01. The sequence goes on from CAVQUX010000014.1 coordinate 151,252, forward strand.
CGAGACGCTCACCAAGTACACGACCGACCTCACGGAGATGGCCCGTAGAGGGGCCCTGGACCCGGTGGTGGGCCGCGAGGAGGAGATCCGCCGGCTCATCCAGATCCTGCTCCGGCGGAAGAAGAACAACCCGGTGCTCATCGGCGAGCCCGGGGTGGGCAAGACGGTGATCGTCGAGGGCCTGGCCCAGCGAATCGCGAGCGCCGAAGTCCCCGACACCCTGATGGGAAAAAGGGTCCTCATGCTCGAGATGAGCGAAGTGGTGTCGGGCTCGAAGTTCCGCGGCGAGTTCGAGGAGCGCCTGAAGACCATCAAGGAAGAGGTGCTCGCGGCCTCGGGCCAGGTGATCCTGTTCATCGACGACATCCATACCGTCGTCGGCGCGGGCAACGTCGAGGGAGGGCTGGACGCCTCCAACATGCTCAAGGGCGCTCTCGCCCGCGGCCAGCTCCGCTGCATCGGCGCCTCCACCCTGGAGGAGTACAAGAAGCACATCGAGAAGGACAAGGCCCTCGAGCGGCGGTTCCAGAGCATCCTGATCAAGGAGCCGTCCGTCCCGGAGACTCTCCGGATCCTCAAAGGACTCCAGCGCAACTACGAGCTCCATCACAACGTGGTCTTCAGCGACGACGCCGTCGACGCCGCGGCGAAGCTCGCGGACCGCTACATCGCCGACCGCTTCCTTCCCGACAAGGCGCTCGACCTCCTGGACGAGGCGGGGGCGCGCAAGCACCTCGAGCTCGTCTACGCCCCTCCGGAGATCCGCCGGGTGAAGCGCGACCGCGACAAGCTCCTCTCCCAGCAGAGGGAGGCCTACCAGGCGCAGGATTACGAGCGCGCGGCGCTCTGCCAGCAGAACTTGATGAGGCTCGAGTCGGACCTCAAGACGATGTTGCAGGAGTGGAGGGAAAGCCGGCGCCCCGAGGACTCCGCCGTCGGGACCGAGGACATCGCACGCGTAGTCCAGGGTTGGGCCGGGGTCCCGGTCACGCGCATGCTGGAATCCGAGGCGCAGAAGCTCTCCCGGATGGAGGAGAACATTCACCGCCGCATCGTGGGTCAGGAGAACGCGGTGCACGCCGTCTCCGACGCCATCCGCAGGAACCGCGCGGGGCTGAAGGGTCGCAAGCGGCCCATCGGCGCCTTCATCTTCCTGGGACCGACGGGGGTCGGCAAGACGGAGCTCGCGAAGGCGCTCGCCGAGTTCCTTCTCGACGACGAGGAGCGCCTCATCCGCCTCGACATGAGCGAGTACATGGAGCGCCACTCGGTCTCGAAGATGATCGGGTCGCCGCCCGGATACATCGGCTACGGCGAGGGAGGACAGCTGACCGAGAAGGTCCGCCGGAATCCGTACAGTGTGCTGCTTCTCGACGAGATCGAGAAGGCCCATCCCGACGTCTACCACATGCTGCTCCAGATCCTGGAAGACGGGAGGCTCACGGACGCCCAGGGCCGCACGGTTTCTTTCGTCAACACCATCATCATCGCGACCTCGAACATCGGAAGCGAGGACATCACCCGGGAGTACGGGAGCATCGGCTTCGCGACCCCCGTCTCCTCGCGAAAGTACGAGGAGATCAAGGACCGGGTGATGCGCGCGGTGAAGAAGGTCTTCAAGCCGGAGCTCGTGAACCGCATCGACGACCTCATCGTGTTCCACCAGCTCGAGAAGCATCACATCCGGGCGATCGTGGATTTGGTCCTCGCCGATCTCGCGAAGCGCCTCGCGGAGCAGGATCTCGGAATCCAGGTGACCGATGCGGTGAAGGAGAAGCTCGCCGACGACGGCTACGATCCGGTCTACGGAGCGAGGCCTCTCCGGCGCCAGGTCGAGTCCCAGATCGAGAACGTCCTCGCGCACCAGCTCATCGCGGGGAAGATCAAGAAAGGCGACCGGGTTCTGGTCTCGCTCCAGGACGGAAACGTGGTCTCGACGCGCATCCCCCGGGAACAGCCGATGGCCTCGCAGCCGGTCCCGGCGCCGGGCGCCCGCGCGACCCGGCGATCCTAGCGCCGCACGAATGCCTCTCCGCCTCTGCCTCGTAGTGCTTCTGGCATTCGCCTTCGCCTGCCGGAAGCCGCCCGAAGCTCGCCGCACCGAAGCCGAACGTACTCCTCGTCACCATCGAGACTCTGCGCGCGGACCACGTGGGAAGCCACGGTTACGGCAGGAACACGACACCGAACCTCGACCGGCTCGCTCGCGAGGGCGCCCGATTCGAGAACGCCGTCGCCCAGGCCCCCTTCACCCTCCCCTCGATCGCCTCTCTGATGACTGGGATGACGCCGCCCGGACACGGTGTCCGAAACCACCCGGCGGTGCTGGCGGATTCGATCGAGACGCTGGCCGAGCGGTTCCAGAAAGCGGGCTACCAGACGGCCGCCATGACCCGCCACACCTGGCTTCGCAACAAATCCGGCCTGGACCAGGGCTTCTCCGAGTACCACAACAACAAGTTCTCGGCGGGCCTCGACGCACGGAGTCTTTCTCTCGCTGCTTCGGATTGGCTCGCGGCACGCGACCCCGCGCGACCGTTCTTCCTCTGGCTCCACTTTCTCGACCCGCATCTCCCCTACACGCCGAGCTATCCCTACTCCGTTCTGTATCACGACGCCTATGGCGAGGAGCCGCAGGCGAAGCACCTCCGCGCCATGGCCGCGGCGGCGGTCGACCGCGAGGACTACGCGCCGACGCCCTATGCCGACCTCGCCGGCGGTCCGTACTACGACCTGGTTCTGCGCCACTATCCCGAGAATCGAATCCTCCTCGACCTCGCGTTCTGGCGGCGCTCGCGGGGAAGCATCTTCTTCAACAAGGGTCTCTACTCCCGATACGAGGTCTCGCAGATCGTCGATCTCTACGACGGCGCCATCCTCTACACCGACGACAACCTGGGGCGCATTCTGAAGACACTCGCGGATCTCGGAATCGCGGACTCGACCGTCGTCGCCGTCGCCGGCGACCATGGAGAGGCCTTCGGAGAACACGGTCTCTCCTTCACCCACGACTTCACCCTGTACGACGAGGTGCTGCGCGTACCCCTCGTGATCCGGGGGCCCGGAGTCGTGCCAGGGGCCGAGATCGCGCAGCAAGTGCGGCTCATGGACCTCGCGCCGACCCTTCTCGAGATGGCCGGCGTCGAGCCTCTGGCCGGCATCGAGGCGAGAAGCCTGGCACCCCTTCTCCGCGGCGGGTCGCTACCCTACCTCACGGCTTTCGCCGAGAGCGCCCCGGCGAGAACGCAGTTTCCGGAACAGGAGAAGATCTATCTTCCCGGGATTCGGGGGAAGTGGCGCATGGTGCGTACCGATCGCTGGAAGCTCATCCAGATCCCCCGAGCCGAGGGAGACCTCTACGAGCTCTACGACCTCGTGGACGATCCGGGCGAGACGAAGAATCTCTTCGCCGATCTCGCGGGCGAGGCGGCGAAGCTCCAGCCTCTGCTCGAAGCCTGGATGTCCGGAGACCCCCTGCACGACAGCGAATCCACGGGCGAGGAGGGTCTGGAGGAATTGGACCCCTCGGCGCTGGAGCAGTTGAAGACCCTCGGCTACGTTCAATAGCCCGCGCTCCCCTTGTGAGATTTGACGGTTGCGGAGGGGTTCCTCCATAATGGAGGAAAAATGGAGGAACCATGGCAACGCTGAATATCAAGAACGTCCCCGAGAAGCTCTACTCGAGGTTGAAAGCGCGCGCGCGTCGGGAGCGGCGGTCCGTTTCGCAGGAAGTCCTCCACATTCTCGATGACGCGACCAAGCCCGTCGAAACGTTGTCCATTCTCGAGTTGGGTGGGCTGGGGAAAGAGATCTGGAAAGGCATCGATCCGGCCGCTCATATTGACGAGGAGCGCCGCTCTTGGGATTGATGGACGACGTGGGCCGTGGCCCGGTCGGGATCGACAGCGCCATTTTCATTTACTTCATCGAAGCGCATCCCTCCTACTTCGCTCTCGCGCGTACATTGTTCTCGGCGCTCGACGAGAATCGGTGCCAGGGAGTCACCTCGGCGCTCACTCTACTGGAGACCCTGGTTGTCCCGTACCGCGTGGGGAATCCGGCGCTCGCCGATCGGTATGAACTCCTGCTCAGCCGCAGCCGTGGGCTCAAGCTCGTCGATCTCGACCACGCGCTTCTTCGCGTCGCGGCCCGCCTGCGCGCCGACTATGCGGTGAAGACGCCAGACTCCATTCAACTGGCAGCCGCGCTCTCGAAGGGCTGCACGACATTCCTCACGCACGACAGGCCGCTTTCCAAGGTGCAGGGCATAAGGATTCTGCAAATCGGGCGATACCTCTCCGCGCAATGACAACCTCCCGGTGAGCTTCGACAAGCTTGCACGACGAGCCTGAAGTTTTCTACTCTTCTTGCCCGTGAGCCTCGGCCCCGGACAGCGCTTGGGTCCGTACGAGGTTCTCGGTCCGCTCGGCGCCGGTGGCATGGGGGAAGTCTGGCGCGCTCGCGACACTCGTCTCGGACGCGACGTCGCGCTGAAGGTCCTTCCGGATGAGCTCGCCGGAAGCGCGGAGAGGCGCTCCCGCCTGGCCCACGAGGCGAGGCTCCTCGCTTCGCTGAATCACCCCGCCATCGCCGCGCTCCACGATGTCCTTCCACTTGGGAAATCCGAGGGCTGGAATTCGTCTGCGGGGAACGCGGGGCTCAGGCGCGACGGTAGAAGCCGCGGATGGCGTCCGCGACGCGGCCGACTGCCGCCGCCGGGAGCGCGGGGTAGAGCGGAAGTGAGAGGATCTCGCCGCAGGCTTTCTCGGCCTCAGGACAGCTTCCCGGGCCCTGACCGAGGCTCTCATAGGCCTTCTGCAGGTGGGTGGGAATCGGATAGTGGATCAGGGTCTCGATGCCGCGCTCCTTCAGGTGTGCCGCGAGAGCGTCGCGGTTCGGGGCGCGGATGACGAAGAGGTGCCGGGCCGACTCGCAGCCTTCCCGAACGGCGACCGGACGGACGCCGGAGCCTTCGAGCGCCTGTTCGTAGAGCCGGGCGAGCTCTCTCCGTCTTTCGTTATTGGACTCCAGATACTTCAACTTCACTCGCAGCACCGCGGCTTGAATCTCGTCCAGGCGGCTGTTGATTCCGAACTCGTCGTGGCGGTAGCGCCTCGACTGGCCGCCGTTTCGGAGCCGCTTCAGCTTCGCGGCGATCTCATCATCCGCGGTGACCACCATCCCACCGTCTCCGAGGGCGCCCAGATTCTTGGTGGGGTAGAAGGAGAGCGTCCCGACGCGGCCGATGCTTCCCAGGCTCTTTCCCTCGTGCCGCCCTCCGTGCGCCTGGCAGGCGTCCTCCACGAACGCAAGGTCGTGTTGCTTCGCGAGCGCGAGCAGGCCCTCGATGTCCGCGGCGTTGCCGTAAAGATGCACCGGCAGGATGGCCCGCGTCCTCGACGTGATGCCGCGGGCCGCGCTCTCGACGGAGAGGGTCAAGGTTTCGGGCTCGACGTCGGCGAAGACCGGCTTCGCGCCGAGACGGCTCACGGCGAGCGCTGTGAAGGCGGCGGTGAGCGGCGTCGTCACCACCTCGTCGCCGGGCCCGACGCCGACCGCCATCAAGGCGAGGGTAATCGAATCCGTGCCGTTGCCGACGCCTACGGCGTTCCCGCAGTCGAACGCGGAAACGATCTCCCGCTCGAACGCCTCCACCTCGGGACCGAGGATGAACCAGCCGGAGGCGAGAACCCTCGCGATGGCCGCTTCGATCTCGGATGCGGGTGCCGCGCCCCCGAGAGAGAGGTCGTTGAAACGGACGTCAGGTGACATAGTGCCGGATGGTCTCACGGTAGAACTCCAGGGTGCGCCGCGCACCCTCGCGCAGATCCACGCGAGGCTCCCAACCGAGCGTTCTCCGGATCTTCCCATAGTCGGTGTAGAAATCGCCGATGTCGATGCGGCGGCGCTCCTCGGGGAACGGAACCAGCCGATAGTTCGGCTTCTCGCCCGCTACCTCATAGAGAATCTCGACGAACTCCCTCAGCGAAGTGGGAGGCTTAGCCCCGAGGTTGAAGACGTCGCCGTGCGATTCCTCGCTCGCCGCCGCCATCAGGAACGCCTCTACGACGTCGTCGACATAGTTGAAATCGCGCTTCTGCTCCCCGTCGCCGTAGAGGAGGATCTCCTCTCCCAGCACTACCTGCCGGATGAACCACCCCGCGAATCCCTGCCGATTGTGTTTCAGGAGCTGGCGCGGCCCATAGGTGTTGGTGAGCCGAAGGGAGGTGGTGCGAAGCCCGTACACCTCTCCGTAGATCCGGTGGTACATCTCCCCGCTCGCCTTGTTGATTCCGTTGACGTCCGTCGGATGAAGCGGATGATCCTCGTCCGCGGGGAGTCGCACCGGCCTTCCGTAGATCTGGCGGGTGCTGGCATAGACGATGTGAATCCCGGGGTTCACCTTACGGCAGGCCTCGAGAATGGCGAGCTGGCTCTTGCAGTTGATCTCGAGGTCGGTCATGGGGTCGGTCATGCTGTCGATGTGGCTGACCTGGCCCGCCAGGTTGAAGAGGACGTCCTGGCCGGAGACGAGGTACTGCATGCCGTTCGCGTCCCGGACGTCGGCGATATTGACCTTCACCCGGGACTCGATCCCGTCGATGTTGAAGAGGTTGCCACCGTAGTCGGGAATCAGCGAATCGACGAGGAGAACCTCCGCCCCGAGGGGCAGAAGCGCGCGCGCGAGGTTGCTTCCTATGAAACCGAGGCCCCCGGTGATGAGGACTCTCTTGCCCTCGTAGGCCTGCCGGTGGCGATCAGCGGACGGCGGTCTCACGGTCCCGGGCCGGCGCCTGTCCGGGCACCGGGGGAGCCGGCGCCTCCAGATGCACTTTGCGGATCACCAGGTCGTTCCACAGGCGGGCAAGGTCGAGAAGCGTTCGAATCACCCGGCGGGGGTTGAAGAACTGGCTCCGTCCGTAGGCACGATGGTAGTGATGGACGGGCACCTGCTGAATCCGGTATCCGTGGTCCAGGACCTTCTTCATCAGCTCGACGCAGATGACGCCGCTGTCCTTGGTGAGCTCCACCTTGTCGAAAATCGCGCGCCGGAAGAGCCGGAAGTCGCAGTCGACGTCGCTGAGCGGCAGTCCGAAACTCAAGCGCACGAACCAGTGATAGATCCGTCCGATGATCGCGCGGTGGAGCGGATCAGAACGGCCGATCTTGACCCCGTTCACGAAGTCGCTCCCCTCGTCCCAGACGGCGAAGAGGCTCTCCATCTCGCGGGGATCGTACTGCGCGTCGCCGTCGGTGTAGAAGATGAGCTCCTTGGTCGCCGTCTGGAATGCCGTGCGGAGGGCGCCCCCGTAGCCGCGGTTCTTCGGGTGATGGACCACCCGCAACTCGGGAAAGACCGCCTCGAGCTCCGAGAGAACCTCGGCGGTATGGTCGGCGCTTCCGTCGTTCACCACCACGATCTCGTAGTCGTCGGCGAGCCGCCGGGCGGCGACTCGGGCGGCGATCACCATGCTGGCAATGGTGCCGGCGTCGTTGTACGCGGGGAAGACTACGGAGAGCTCCACGCGCTTCTGAGAATTCTTCTCCATGGCTGAAAAGAAACCGGGTAAGTATACGATACTTCGATGGCGGGCATACTGTACGTGGTCTCGACGCCGATAGGCAACCTCGAGGACCTGAGCCCCCGCGCCCGCGACGTCCTGGTCCGGGCGAACGTCATTGCCTGCGAGGATACCCGCGTCACCGGAAAGCTTCTCCGTCGTTTCGGAATTCGAACGCCGTCGATGAGCTACCACGAGCACAACGAGCAGGAGCGCGCTTCCGAGCTCCTCGCGCGGCTCGAAGAGGGAGACGACGTGGCTCTCGTTTCCGACGCCGGGACGCCCCTCGTGTCCGACCCCGGCTACCGCCTCGTGCGGGCGGCACGGGAAGCCGGAGTGGCGGTGAGGGCGGTCCCGGGACCGAGCGCCGTTCTCGCGGCACTCGCCGTTTCCGGTCTCCCCACGTCCCGTTTCACCTTCGTGGGATTTCTTCCTCCGAAGGGCAAGGCGCGGGAGAGCGCCGTCGAAGGAATCGCCTCGTACGACCACACCGTGGTTCTCTTCGAGTCCGGGACCCGCATTGCGCGGCTTCTCTCGGAGCTCTCGGCTGCGCTCGGGCCCAGGGAGGCCACCGTCCTGCGCGAGATGACGAAGCTCCACGAGGAGCACCGATCGGGAAGCCTTCCGGATCTCGCGCAGTGGGCGTCCTCTCGCGCGTTCAAGGGCGAGGTCACTCTCGTCCTCGGCGGAAAGGGTCCGGAATCGCGGCCGGCGACGTCGGTCTCCTCGCTGGCGCCCCGCTTCCGGGAGCTGCGCGCGGAGGGACTCTCCGCGCGCGCCGCGGCCAAGCTTCTCGCGAAGGAGCTCGGCCTTTCCTCGAGAGTGGTCTATAACGAGCTCGCCGGAACGAAGGAGACCCCGGGATGAACCTCCTGTCGCGCATGCGGGATGAAGGCGATTTCGAACAGGTGATCGCGCTGAACGATCGCGCCTGCGGACTCTCGGGCTTCATGGTCCTGCACGATACCTCGCGCGGGCCCGCGTCGGGCGGGATACGAATCTTCGCCTACGAGAGCGAAGAGGCGGCGCTCACCGACGGTTTCCGCCTCGCCCGGGCGATGACGTTCAAGGCCGCCGCCGCCGATCTTCCCGTGGGCGGCGGCAAGATCGTCCTCAGGGAATCGGGCTCGCTCGTCCGCGAAGAGGCCCTGAAGGCGGTCGGGCGCGCCCTCGAGGTCCTCGGCGGACGCTTCCTCGCGGGGCGGGACGTAGGGGTTCCCGTCAGAGACGGCGCCTGGGTCCGGAGCGAGACCCGCTTCATGGTCGATGAGTCCGACGCGGGGGTGGGGGACCTCAACCGCGCGACGGCGGCCGGGGTCGAGGCGGGAGCGCGCGCCGCGCTCGCGTTCGCCACCGGGTCTTCGAGCTGGCCCGGCTGGAGGGGTTCGCGCGTCGTCCTCCAGGGCGCGGGGGGCGTGGGAAGCTGGCTCGCGCGGCTGCTCGCGGAAAAGGGAGCCGATCTCTTCGTGAGCGACCCGAACCCGCGCGCTCTCGAGGAGCTGCGGTCCCGGGTCGAGTTCCACGAGGTCGAGCCGGAGCGGATCTTCTCGATCGAGTGCGACCTCTTCGCACCCTGCGCCATAGGAGGAGTCATCGATTCCGCCCGCGCGCGGGAGCTTCAGGCCAGGGTCGTCGCGGGCTCGGCGAACAACGTTCTCGCGTCCAGGCAAGCCGGGGAGGTCCTCTTCGCCCGGGGCATCGCCTACGCCCCGGATTACCTGGTGAACGCCGGGGCCCTCATCCAGGGCGTGCGTTTCCTCCGGAGCGGAGAGCGCTCGAGTCCGGGGGCTCTCGCGGCGATCGGAGAAAAGACCGGAGATCTCCTCGAGCGTTCCCGCACGGCGGGAATCCCTCCCGAGGCCCTGCTCGAGAAAGAGACTCTCGTCCGCCTCGGCGTCGCCCGGGGCTGGCGCGGCTGGTTCGCTCCCGGGCGGTCTACGGAATCCGCCTGAGTTGACCGGGGACGGCCCCGATCCTATAATTTCATGCTCCCAACCACGGCGATAGCCCACTCCGGACCCTCTCGTGATTTCGGATAATAGGGTCAGTGGGATTTGCCGTCGAACCCAGGAGGTCGAATGCCACAGAAGAAAACCCGCTCCAAGGCCGGTATGAAGAGCAAGAGAGCGGGACGCGCCGCAAGCGAGATCGAGCACTTCGAGAAGGCGATCGAGGGCCTGGAGAAGGCTCTCCGGGCGCTGTACAAAGGGGAGTTCGAGAGGGCGAAGGAACAGCTCGAGCGGTTGAAAGAGGGCTACGCCGACGAGGGAGAGCTCATGGACCGCGTGAACACCTACCTGGCGGTCTGCGAGCGCAAGCTCGCCCCCCAGAAGCGCCCCAAGAGCACCGAAGAAATGATCACCTACGGCGTGATGCTGCACAACGACGGCGACTCCCGCGAGGCGATCAAGATGCTCGGAAAGGCGCTCGAATCGGAACCGTCCAACTCCCATATCGAGTACTGCCTCGCCGCGGCCCACGCGAAGATCGGCGACGGAGCCGCGACCGCCAAGCATCTCCGGCAGGCGATCCTGGCGGATCCCCTGAGCCGGATTCACGCCCGCGCCGACGATGATTTCGCCCCCGTGCGCCACACGGCCGAAGTCGTAGCGCTGCTTTCCGAAAGCTGACCCGGCGAGATTCGAGGTGATTTACGGTCTCCGCGTCTTCGCCGTCGGCGGCGGGACGGGGCTCTCCGGGCTCCTCGCGGGCCTGAAGCAATTCGTCGATCCACCTTCGGCGGAAGCCGGCGCGAGTCGGGACAGCGTGTACTTCGCCGACCTCGCGGCTATGGTCGCGGTCACCGACGACGGCGGGAGCTCGGGCCGTCTGCGGGACGAGTTCCAGATGCTCGCCCCAGGCGACATCCGGAACTGCCTGGTGGCGCTGTCCGCGGACGAGTCGCTCCTCTCGTCTCTCTTCCAGCACCGATTCGAAGGCGACGGAGATCTGCGCGGCCACAACTTCGGGAACCTGTTCCTCACCGCCCTCACGTCCGTGACCGGGGACTTCGCCGAAGCCGTTCGGGCGGCGAGCCACGTGCTCGCGATCCGGGGCCGCATCTTCCCGTCGACGACGGTGAGCACGTCCCTCGTCGCCGAGCTCGAGGACGGGCGGACGCTTCGCGGCGAGACCAACATCAGCCGGGCCGATGCTCGCATTCGCCGGGTCTTCCTGGATCCGCCCGGGGTGCCGCCGCCCGAAGAGGCTCTCGACGCCTTGAAGCAGGCGGACCTCGTTCTCATCGGCCCCGGCTCGCTCTATACCAGCTTGATTCCGAATCTCCTGGTTCCCGGAATTTCGGAGGCCCTGGCCGCGAGCGACGCCCTCGTGGTTTTCGTGTCGAACGCGATGACCCAACCGGGAGAGACCACGGGCTACGATCTGAAGGATCACGTGGACGCGCTCTTCGCGCACTCTCCGGGGCTTCGTCTCTCCTGCGTGCTCGCCAACTGCGAGACCATCGATTCGGCCGCACTCGCCCGTTACCGGGAGGAGGGGGCGCTGCCGGTGAGCGCCAACGGGCCGCTCCTTCCTTGTCCCCTCGTCCTCGAGTCGCTGCTCCAACCGGGTCCCGTCGTGCGCCACGACGGGGTCAAGACCGCGCGTGCGCTCCAGGATCTGTTCCATCGAGCGCGGCTGGGCTCCGGGGTCGGTCGCGCGCGATGACGCTGACCGTGGCGCTCTGGCCGGATCCCGGGGGATTCGCTTCGGTCGATCTCCTGGGTAGACCCGTTTGGCAGAGAACGCTCGCCGCGGCCCGCGGGTTCGGCGCGGTAAAGACCCTGTGGATTCGAGAACGCGGGCGAAGCCTGCCAGACGGACTCGATGGGATGGAGGCCGTCGATCCTCTCGACCTCTCTTCGCTCAGGGACGAGGTCCTCGTGCTCTCGGCGGAGCTCGCTTGCCTCACTCGGGCGAGCTTGAAGAATCTCTTGAAGAACGGTCGCTCCCGACCCCACGCACTCTCCGAGCCCGGGGCGAGCCGCGTCCGCGCCGTCGCCGCCCGGGCTTCCGACTGGAAACGGGCGCTCTCGGGATTCCCGTCCCCCCGAGCCCGCGACGTCGTCGAAAGGCTTTCTCCCAGGGCTCTCTTGCCGGGGGACGAGAACGAGTTGCTCCTGGTCGATACCGCAGAGTCCTGGGCGAAGGCGGTCGCCGTCCTCCGGAGACGCAAGGTCGAGGACCTTCTGCGGCGCGGCGTCCTGGTCTTCGATCCGGGGAGCGTCCTGGTGGAGCCGGAGGTCGAGGTCGGCAAAGGGACGAAGCTCTTTCCCTGGGTGCACCTCCAGGGAGCGACGGTCGTCGGGCGCGATTCTTCGGTGGGCAGCTTCTCCCACATCGTGGATTCGACGCTGGGGGCGGGCACGACCGTGCTCGACCACAGCTTCATCCGTTCGAGCCGGATCGGAAAGAACGTGCAGATCGGGCCCTTCGCCCACCTTCGCCCTGAGTCCGACGTGGGCGACGGCGCGAAAGTCGGAAACTTCGTCGAGCTCAAGAAGACCCGGCTCGGCGCCGGCGCCAAGGCGCCGCACCTCTCGTATCTCGGGGACGCGATCATAGGAAAGGGAGCGAACGTGGGGGCGGGGACCATCACCTGCAACTACGACGGTGTGAGAAAGCACGAGACGATCGTGGGCGACGGAGCGTTCATTGGAAGCGATGTCCAGCTGGTGGCGCCCGTTCGCATCGGTAAGGGCGCCTACGTCGCCGCGGGCTCGTGCATCGTGGAGGACGTTCCCGCGAAAGCTCTCGCCCTCGCCAGAAGCCGCCAGGTGATCAAGCTCGGCTGGGTCAAGAAGCGCGAAGCACCTCGCCAAAACCGCGGCGAAGCCCGGACTGCGGAGGCGGGAGCGCCCCGAACAGCGACGGATTCAGGCAGCGGGGCCCGGAGGGCCCCCTCCTCCCCGCGCGAGGAGCGCGGGGAGCGTTCGCCCCGAAGAGAGGGGTCTAGCAGCGGGGCCCGGAGGGCCCCTTCCTCCCCGCGCGAGAAGCGCGGGGAGCGAGCGCCCCGAAGAGGGGCGCGAGCACTAAAGAAGTAGGTAAATCCATGTGCGGAATCATCGGCTACGTCGGCGAACGGTCGGTACCGGAGGTGCTCCTCCAGGGATTGCGCTCCCTCGAGTATCGCGGCTATGACTCCGCGGGGATCGCGGTCGCCGATCGCGGGCACCTCCAAGTGCTCCGCTCCGAGGGAAAGCTCGAAAACCTGACGCGCCAGGTCGACCCGAAGACCATCACCGGTACCTACGGTCTCGGTCATACCCGCTGGGCCACGCACGGGCGTCCGAACGAGGAGAACGCTCATCCTCATCGCGACTGCACCGGTGGAATCGTGGTGGTGCACAACGGGATCGTCGAGAACTACCTCGAGCTCAAGGCGCGCCTGGTGAAGGAAGGGCATCGATTCCAGACGGAGACCGACACCGAGGTCATCGCCCACACGCTGGAGAAGCATTTCCAGGGGGACCTGGTTCTCGCCGTGAGAAAGACCCTGGAAGAGCTCGAAGGAGTATTCGCCTTCGTCGCCCTGTCGTCGAAAGCTCCCGACCTTCTCGTAGGCGCCCGCAACGGGCCGCCGCTCGTCGTCGGGATCGGGAAAGACGAGTCTTTCATCGCCTCCGACGTGCCCGCGTTTCTCGCTCACACCCGGAGCGCGATTTTCCTCGACGACGGGGACGTCGCCGTCGTGCGGCGAGGTGCGGTCTCGATCCTGAACCGCGACGGCGACGCGCTCGATCGGGAAGTCCACACGATTCTCTGGGACCCGGTCCAGGTCGAGAAGCAGGGCTTCAAGCACTTCATGCTCAAAGAAATCTTCGAGCAGCCGCACGCCGTTCGCGACACACTCCTCGGCCGCTACTCGCTCGACACCGGCCTGGTGCATCTGAACGAGCTCGCTTTCGACGACGACCTCGTAGCGCGGTTGAATCGAGTCGCGATCGTCGCCTGCGGGACGAGCTGGCTCGCGGCCCAAGTGGGGAAGTTCCTGATCGAGGAGCTGGCGCGGCTTCCGGTCGAAGTCGACGTCGCTTCCGAGTTCCGCTACCGGAATCCGATCCTGACGAAAGACGACCTGGTGGTCGGCATCACGCAATCGGGAGAGACGGCCGACACGCTCGCGGCGCTCAAGACCGCGAAGGAGGCGGGCGCGTCGACTCTCGCTATCTGCAACGTCAAGGGCTCGATGGCGACCCGGCTCTGCGACCGGACACTCTATACCCATGCGGGCCCGGAGATCGGAGTCGCCGCCACCAAGACCTTCACCGCTCAGGTGGTCGCGCTCTACCTTCTTGGGCTTCATCTCGCCCAGCGCCTGTCCCGGATCGACGAGGAGGCCGCGAGAAAGCGCCTCGACGACCTGGCGCGATCGCCTCATTACCTGGAACGCACTCTCGCGCTCGCCCCCGCGATCGAGGCCGTCGCCCGGGAGTTCTACATGGCGGGGAACTTCCTGTACCTCGGCCGGGGGACGCTTTATCCCATCGCTCTCGAGGGCGCTTTGAAGTTGAAGGAGCTGTCCTACATTCACGCCGAGGGATACCCCGCAGGCGAGATGAAGCACGGACCGATCGCGCTCATCGACGAGAGGATGCCCGTGGTCGCCATCGCCCTCCAGAACCCGCTCTTCGAGAAGATGGCGAGCAACATCCAGGAGGCCAAGGCGCGGGGGGCCCGAATCCTCGCGATCGCGACCGAGGGTGACGACCGCATCGACCGGATACTCGACCCCGAGCGCGACCGGATACTGAAGGTCCCGCGCCACCCCCACGCGATCTCGCCCCTGGTCGCTGCGATTCCGCTGCAGCTCCTCGCCTACCACATCGCCGTCCTTCGCGGCTGCGACGTGGATCAGCCGAGGAACCTCGCGAAGTCGGTCACGGTGGAATAGCCCGCCTCCCCCGGGAAGCGCGCTTCAGAACCGGACGAGGCGGGTGAGCTTAACCGCCAGGCTGCGGCTCTGGAGGAGGAGAGGTTCGTCGAGCCCGGTGGCCCGCCCGTCGTTGTATACCACGAAGAAGTCGCTTCCCGGCTGGTACTCCCATCGGAACCGGAGGTTCGTCAGGACCTCGCTGTCGAACGAGCTGTACTGGATGAGGGCGCTCAGGGACATCCGCGGCGACACGTTCCAGGTCGTGCGTCCACCCAGAAGTGTCGCGGTGAACGCACCCTGGGGAATGTCGACGCGGTTCACGGACACGTTGGGCTCGAGCGAGAGCTTGGGGGAGGTAGTGATCCGCCCCTGGTAGCTCCATTCGTTCCGCGTTCCATCGTAGAAGCCGCCGAACTGATAGGTCACACGACCGGAGATCTTCCGCTGCGGGCCGAGCTGGTAGCTCATCCGGACGTTCTGGAAGTCGTATTCCCCGATCGGGATCACGAATCCCGGGTACAGATCGAAGGGCTCCGCAAGGAATTCGTAGTTCCTCTCGTAGTCCACGCTCCACTGGTCCCCGTTCTGGAGCTCCATTCGGAACGTCATCTGGGCCTGCCGACTCTCGAGCGTGCCCCCGGGGTCGGTCACGTACTCGAGGCCGGGCTCGAGGCTCACCTTGCGGATTCTGTCGCTTCCCTTCGGCCTCCGGCTGAAACGCAGTTTCGCCACGGACTCCCGGAAGTCCTCGCGCCGGAGAAAGCCAATCTCCGGGTTGAAGTTCGTGTCGACGAACGTATGGCTGATGCGCGCGCCGTAGAGGTCCGAGTTGTAGTCGAAGATCCCTCGATAGCTTTCGTCGTTTCCTTCGAGACCCTCGGTCCGGCTCCCCGCGTAGTAGCCGCCGACGACCAGCGAGTCGGAGAGTCCGAAGCTACCATCGACGCCGAAAACCCGGTTCGACCCGTCGCTCACCACGGACTCGGAGCGGTGGGTGAGAAGCGCGCCGATCTGACTCTTGCGAAGTATGTCCCGCTTCACGCGGAGAACGGAGAAGCCCGTCGGGTCCATTCCCGCGGGCTCGAACTCGTCGGTGTGGATATTGAGCACCCCCAGAGTGTAAGGACCCGCCTTGCCCGTCACCCGGGCGCCCGCGCGGATGGGAACGACGCCCACGTCGGAGATGCCGATGCGTCTACTGAAGAACAGGATCGGTGCGTTGTTGGGGCCCCCGCCCTGGTCGTTGAAGTTGCCTCCGAAGCCGGCGGTTCCAAAGGCGAAATTCCCCTGCCCTTCGAGAAAGAACTCCCGCTTCTCCGGATACTGCACGTCGAAGCGGGTCAGGTTCACCTGGATCTCGTCGTCTTCCACCTGGGCGAAATCTGTGTTCACGGTGACGTCGGCGACGAGACTTCGCGTGATCCCGTACTTGACGTCGAGTCCCGCCTTGGCTCCCAGATCGTTCTCGACGGCCGGCTCGAGCCTCTCGTCGGTGCGGAGCGTCGAAATGGCGTAGGGCTTCACCTCGAGGTTCCGCGCGGGAGCCGCCTCGAGGCCCACGAGCGTCGCCGCCGAGGAGGCCTTCACCAGACCGCGTAGATCGTAGGACGCGGGAACGTCCGTCAGGTACGAGACCTCGTTCTTCCACTGCACGATCCGCCGGAAGTTCACGCCCCAGACCTGCTCCCGGCCGGAGCGGAACCGGAGCGACTTGAAGGGGATCGCGATTTCCACCGTCCAGCCCTTCTCGAAGCGTCCGGTCCTGGCGTTCCAGACGGTGTTCCAGTCCTTGTTCACGTTCCTCTCGTCGACGGCGAGCGCGTCCGTCAGCCCTCCCAGCAGGTTCACGTGGAACATGAACGAGTTCCGGCGGTCGTGGAAGGTGTCGAACATCACTCCGAAGTTCTCGTTTCGGGAGAGCGCCTGGTTGTCGCGCCGCATCTCGTTTCCAATCATGCGTTCCGGGTGGCTGTCCCAGCAGCGGGCGGAAACGTAGACGTTGTCGTCGTCGAACAGAAGCCACACCTCGGTGGACTCCGTCGCTGGTTCCCCTTCTCGCGGCTCCTGCTGGATGAAGCCCGAGATCGCCTGCACCTCGCTATAAGGGTCGTCGTCCAGGAGCCCGTCCAGTACGATGGGCTCGGCGATTCGGGTCGCCCGGACGGTGACGTTGCCCGAGGGATCGCGGGCGACCACCGCCGGAGGAGTGATCGGGGCGTCGTCGGCGTAGGCTCCCGCCGCGAGGAGCGGAAAAGCGAGCCCGAAGACGAGCCGGGGGGTAAGGCGGCGCACGAAGAACATAATAGCAATTGCGCCTTGCGCTAGACTTCGCCGCATGGCGGGAATGGACTCCGGGGTCGAGGGACTCGACTGTCTCGACGGTCTCAACGAGCGGCAGCGCGAGGCGGTCTCGGCTCCCGACGGTCCGACTCTGGTACTCGCCGGGGCGGGCTCGGGAAAAACCCGTGTGATCGTCCACCGCATCGCTTACCTGGTTCGAAACCGTTCCGTCTCCCCCGACGGCATTCTTGCGGTGACTTTCACCAACAAGGCCGCGGAGGAGATGCGGAGGCGGGTTTCGGATCTTCTGCCTCGGCCTGCTACGGATCTCGCGGTCCACACGTTCCACGCGCTGTGCCTCCGGCTCCTTCGCCGCTTCGGCGAGGACGTCGGCCTACCCTCGGCGTTCACCGTTTACGGGGAGGACGAGCGCAGGACGCTCCTGCGGAAGGTTTGTCGCGAAGCCGGACTCGCGGAGCGCGACTACCCGCTCTCCCGCGTGTCCGCATCCGTCTCCGCCTCGAAGAATCAAGCCTTCGCCCGCGGCGAAACCGGGCTTCTCGACCCCAATATCGTTCTGGCGGCGGAGCGCTATCAGCGGGAGCTCGAAGCCGCGGGCGGAGTCGACTTCGACGACCTGCTGCTCAAAGGGGTCGAGCTCCTCGAGTGCTCGGAGCGGGCCCAGGCCTACGCCGCACGCCGATTCCGCCACGTGCTGGTCGACGAGTACCAGGACACGAATCGGGTGCAGTATCGGCTCCTGCGTCTCCTCGCCCCCCACGGGAACCTCTTCGTGGTGGGCGACGAGGATCAATCGATCTACAACTTCCGGGGCGCCGACCTCCGGAACATCCTCGACTTCGAGCGCGACTTCCCCGGAGCGCGCGTGGTGAAGCTCGAGGTCAATTACCGTTCGACGGCGGCGATCCTGCGCGCCGCTTCGGGGGTGATCGGACATAACCTCGAGCGCAAGGGCAAAACGCTGGTTCCGAGTCTTCCCGAGGGAGAGCGGATTCACCTCCATGAGGCGGACGACGAGAGGGAGGAGGCGGCCCATGCCTGCGGGATCATCGAGCGGCTTCGCCGCCAGGCCCCCGAGTCCCGGGTCGCGGTGCTCCTGCGCACTCACGCTCAAACGCGGGCGTTCGAGGAGGAGCTGGTTCGCAGGAACGTTCCTCATCAGGTCCTGGGTGGTCTTCGGTTCTACGAGAGGCGCGAGATCAAGGACGCTCTCGCCTACCTCAGGCTCCTCCAGAACCGGGCGGACGATTCGAGCTTTCTTCGGTCGGTCAACGTGCCGCCGCGGGGAGTCGGCGACGCGACGCAGGCGTTACTCGGAGCCCGTGCGCGCGAGCGCGGCGTCTCCCTCTGGGAGGCCTCGGAGGCGCTTCTCCAGGGCGACGAGATATCCGGACGGGCCCGTGTCGGGCTTACCGCCTTCCGCGGTTTGATCGAGGGATTGGCCTCCCGGCTCGTCTCCGAGAGACCCTCCGCGACGCTGCGCGCGATTCTGCAGGACGCCGGGCTGCTCGCGGCGCTCGAGTCCGAGGGGGAGGCGGCGGCGAGAGAGCGGCGGGAGAACCTCGACCAGCTCGTGGCTTCCGCCCTGGAGTACGAAGAAGGCGAGAGCGAGACTTCCCTCGCGGCGTTCCTCGATCGAGTGAGCCTCCTCACCGATGCCGATACTCTGGAGACCCCCGCCCCCTGCCTCCTGATGACGATCCACGCCGCGAAGGGACTGGAGTTCGACGGGGTTTTCCTCGCGGGTCTGGAGGAGGGCCTCTTTCCCCACGTTCGCGCCGCCGGCAACAAGCACGCGCTCGAGGAGGAGCGTCGCTTGTTCTACGTGGGCTTGACCCGGGCGCGAAGCCGGCTCTTCCTTTCCTACGCGCGCTCCCGTTTCCTCTCGTACCTATCCACCTCCCGCGAGCCGTCGCGCTTCCTGCTCGAGATTCCGGACGACGTCCTGGAATCCGCGCCGGGGGCCTCTCCCGCGCGGCCCTCGGCGGCGCCTTCCGCGAGCAGGAGCTCGCTTCGGCCGGGGACGATCGTCTCTCACAAGACGTTCGGAGAAGGCCGGGTCCTCGCGGCCACCGGCTCGGGACGCGATCGAAAGGTGACCGTGCTGTTCCACAAGGCGGGAAGGAAGAAGCTGCTCGTCGAGTATGCGGGGCTTCAGGTGGTGAGCTGACGCTACTCCGCCTCGGGCTCGACCGCGGTCACGATCCAACGCGTCGGCACGACGGCGCCGAAGGTGTTCTTGACGTCGTATCGGGTCAGGGTCACGACGTATACTCCTTCGCCTTCGTCGGTCGTCGTCACCCGGACCGATGCTTCTTTGGTGAGGGTCTCACCGGTGAGGTACTCCGGCGCGGCCTCGCGCTGGAGCGATTTCTGGACGCGCCGTATCTCCGATTCGAGCTCCTGCTCCGCTTCGTGGAGACTCGAAACCACGACCCGTCTTTCCTCGCGGAACGCATCCCATTGTCTCTGCAGATCCCCCAGCGTTCCTTCGAGCTTCTTGCCCGGGTCGTCCCTCATGAGCCTTTGGACCCGCAGCAGGTCGTCGTAATTCGCCTGGCGAAAGTCACCGAAGAGCTTGAACTGCTCGTCCCGCCGGTCCTCCGCCTGCTCGACGCGCTCCCGCATCGACGAGACGCGATAGGGCCCGCGGCGCTCCTCTCCGAGCGTTACCACCTGATAGTCGACGACCTCCCGGGGAAAAGTCACCATCGAAACCAACGCCACCGTCTGATCGTCTCCCCTGCGGGATGCTTCCAGGAACCGGTCGATGAGCTCGTGCTCCGCCGTGCGACAGGAAAGGGCCGAGGCCGCGATCAGGAGGATCGCGACTTTCCTCAGTGCTCCCTCCTCGACGCGCGGCCCGAGCCCCAATGGATCCTCTGCTGGAGGGTTTCCAGGTTGTCGCTCCGTCCATCCATCGCGAGCGGCCCGGCTTCGGCGGAATCGAGCCGCGCCTGGAGGTCGTCGTTCTCGGGTGCGTCGGGAGAGAGGCGCTCCGCGGCTGCGAGACGATCCCGGGCGTCGTCGAAACGCTCGAGGGTCATGAGCGTCTCGACCTGACCGAGAATGGCCTCGTAGCGATGGCCGGCATCGGTCGTTCGCGATGCGAGCTCTTGCAGCCACCGTAGAGCGGCTTCGCCGTCGCCGGAGAGGCGGGAGAGGGTCGAGAGCCGAAAGTAAGCTGCGTCGGAGGAGCCGTCGTAGGGAAGGGCGGCGGCCTTCCTGTAGGCGTCGGTGGCCTCTTCGAGCTGCTCCAGCCGGTAGTGGCACTCGGCGAGAGACATCAGAGTGTCCCGGCGGACGTCGATGTCCGCTTCGCCTTCGAGCACCGCGCGATAGTGAGGAAGCGCTCGCTCCGGGTCCTGCATCTCGTGCTCGTAGAGCCGAGCCAGCAACTGGTGGGCCGGGAGGGCCACCGGGCTTTCGGGATAGTCGTCGAGGATCTCGAGGAGCCTCGCATGGGCGGCAGGGACGTCCCGCGTCCGCAGGAGATGGATCTGCGCGAGCTGGAACAGCGCCTTCGCGGCGAAAGGACTTTCGGGATGGCCGATGACGATCTCCCGCAGCCGGCGTGCGGCGCCCTCGTAGTCGTCGGCCTCTTCCGCTCTCGCCGCCTCGGCGAACAGGCGCTCCGTCTCGGTCCTGCACCCGAGCCCGGGGAGCCCGAGCAGGGCGAGCGCGAGGAGAAACGTGAGGCGCGTCGACGGCGAGAGCGTGAATATCATCTCGACCTTCCTCTGCGTGCTTGGACCCATCATCGGCTGAAAAGCCGCTTCCCGGCGCGGGACGAGGGCCGCTCCTCGCGAACCGGCCTCGTTCTGATTCGAGTGTATTACGGAAACGGGATGGATGCGAGCTGCCGGCGGAGCTCCTCAGCTCGCCGGAGATCCTTGCGGCGGACCGGCTTCTCGTGCTGTGCCTCGTAGCACCTGTAGCCTCCGAATCTCAGTCAGGCTTCGGGATGTTTTGGTTGTACACAAGGCTAGCCGACCTCGATCTCTTCCCAACGGAATGCCCTGAGGTGTAGACAGGTCTTTCCGCCCAGCTGGTTGACAAAAAAGAACGCGCCAGCTAGATCCCCAAACTCTCCGCTCTTGTATCTTCGAGCTGCTTCCTTTCTGTCGTGCCCAGTCGGGAAGTAGACAGTCCCATTCAAAATGAAAGCGCTCTTGACTCTGGCGAGCGGCACAGGCGGTGGGTTCCCCTTCTCGGCCGCGTTCTCAAGCCAGGATGCGACCGATGCTTCGTACCACTTGATGAAGAACGGCTCGGCCCGATTCATCTGATCTTCTACCTCGGCCTGTCGCGGGTCTTCCGTGCGAGCTCGAAAACCTTCGCCTTTCCGTCTCATCGTCGGTTCTGACTATTGCTTCAGGATTGAGACCAAACCATTCTTTTCCCGTCTAATCTCGCGGCCTGGATGCCTTCGCCGTGATGTTCCTCGATGATCTCTCTATAGGTCCAATCTTAGATTGCCCTGCGTCGGTTCATCTTACGATCTTCCCATGGCTCCGCTACGAACCAGACTTCTCTTTCTCGACATGGATCGTGTACTCCGGAGAGGCTCGTCTCCCTTGTTCAAACTGGAGCCTCACCTGGTCGAGAATCTGGAGCGGTTCGTTTCTGAATTGGGGGGTGGACCAGCTCTCCTGCAAGGTGTACCGCGTGAGACCGCGATCGTCGTCGAGCGAAGCTCTTCTTCGAACTTCCTGCGGCCTGTTGCCGTTTAGGCTCATATGGATGCATCCACCTTCCGCCACGCCCTCAGGGGTCTCGTCAAGAACCCGGGTTTCACCGCCGTCGCCATCCTGACGCTCGGTCTCGGCATCGGAGCCAACACCGCGGTCTTCAGCCTGGTGAACGCCATCCTCATTCACCCCCTCCCCTATCCGGAGGCGGAGCGGCTCGTCGGGCTCTGGCATGCGGCTCCCGGAGTCGGCTTCCCGATCATCGAGCAATCCGACGCCACCTACTTGAACTACCACGACCATGCGCGGTCTTTCGAAGACACGGCCCTGATCACCACCGGTTTCCGGAACCTCACCAACGGCGGCGAGCCCGAACGGATCGAAGTCGCGTTCGCGACCGCCTCTCTGTTCACAGTTCTGAATGCCCAGCCTTCTCCCGGTCGCGCCTTCACCGAAGAAGAGGACCGGCCGGGCGCTGAACCGGTGGCGGTTCTGAGCCATTCTCTCTGGGCAAGACGGTTCGGCGCCGATCCGTCGGTCGTGGGAAAGACGACCCATCTGAACGGGGTAGCGACCCGCATCGTCGGGGTCATGCCGGCATCCTTCGTATATCCCCAGGCGTCGACCCGGCTGTGGCTGCCAATTCAACTCGATCGCGCTCGATACAGCGACACGAGCTTCAGTTACAACGGCCTCGGGCGGCTGAGGAAAGGGGTTTCCCTGGAGGAGGCCGAGGCGGAGATGGCGCCGATCCTCGCGCGAATCACCGAGAACTTTCCCGGCGACCTCACACAGGAAATGCTGAAGCAGGCGCGAATGGCGCCCGTGCTCCATCCGCTCAAGCAGGACGTGGTGGGCGAAGTCGAGACGCCGCTCCGGATTCTCCTGGGAACGGTGGGGTTCGTTCTGCTCGTCGCCTCCGCGAACGTCGCCAACCTCTTTCTGGTGAGGGCCGACGGGCGGCACCGGGAAGTCGCGGTGCGCATCGCGCTCGGTGCCAACCGAGGGGATATCGCGCGTTTCTACCTCTCGGAGAGCGTGGTGCTCGGCCTGGCCGGGGGCGCCCTGGGACTCGCTCTCGCCTATGCCGGCGTCAGCCTCTTCATTGGGTATGGGGCCATGGATTTGCCTCGACTCGAGGAGGTTCGGCTCGACTCCCCAGTGCTCCTCTTCAACGGAGCGATCTCACTTGTCGCGGGACTTCTCTTCGGCCTCGTTCCCATCCTGCGAAACGGCTCGACGTCGCCGGCGGCCGGGCTGAACGAGATCGGCCGCGGTCTCACCGCGGGACGGGAGCGCCTCTCGGCTCGTGCGCTCCTCGTCATCTCCCAGGTGGCTTTCGCTCTCGTGCTCCTCGTCGGAGCCGGCTTGATGGCAAGGAGCTTCTGGCGCCTGCGGTCGGTCGAGCCTGGATTCGACGCCAGCTCCACGCTTACCTTCGCCCTCTCGCTTCCCGAGAGCCAATATGCGGGAGAGGGGGAAGTGGCGAGGTTCGTCGAGGGGCTCACCGAGAGAATCGGTGCGGTGCCCGGCGTCGTCGCCGCGGCTACGACGAGCCGCCTGCCGCTCTCCGGCAGCTACGACAACAACGCCATCTTCGTCGAAGACTTCCCGACACCCGAGGGCCAGATCCCTCCGGTTCATCCGACTCGGTACGTGAGCCCCGACTACTTCCGAGCGCTTTCGATTCCGCTCGTCGAGGGCCGCACCTTCGAATGGAGCGATCGAGAGAAGGGGTTTCGCGCCGCGATCGTCAGTGCGGCGTTCGCCGAGAAGTACTGGCCGGGACGAAGCCCGATGGGAAAGCGAGTCCGATCCTTCGATGCCAAGGAGCTCTCGGAGATCGTGGGAGTCGTCGGGACCGCGCACGACGAGGGCCTCGAAAAGGACCCTACTCCCACAATCTACTTTCCCGTCGGCACACCCGGTAGTCTCCGCCGCTCGCTCCAGGTTGCGGTGCGGACCAGCACCGAGCCCGAATCTCTGTTCCCAGCGGTCCGGGAAGAAATTCGAAGCCTCGACGGCAACCTTCCCCTCGCCGGTGTCGCCACCATGGAGCAGATCCTCGTCCGCTCGACGTCTCGCACCAGCGTCACCATGGTTCTTCTCGGTTTGTCCGCCGTCGTGGCCATTCTCCTGGGCTCCATCGGCGTCTACGGCGTCGTCTCGTACCTGGTGAGCCAGAGGAGGAACGAGATTGGAATCCGGATGGCGCTCGGGGCAGGCCGCCAGGAAGTGCAGCGCATCTTCCTCTTGAACGGGCTCAAGACCGCAATCGCCGGCACGGCCCTCGGCCTCGTGGGATCGTTCGTCTTGACGAGGCTCCTCGGAAGCCTGCTGTTCCAGGTTCAGCCGTTCGACCCGCCGACCTACTTCGTTGCGGCGATCGTCATTCTGGGGATCTCGCTTCTTGCAAGCGCCCTTCCCGCCCGGCGCGCCGCGAGGGTGGATCCGGTCATCGCGCTGCGCGGTGAGTGAAGGGAGTGCCCCGGCCAGGGCTGAAGATCCCTTGGAAGTGATCGCGTCGAGAAATCCATTCGTCGCCGCCGGAACGAATCTCGTTAATCGGAGGACATCGCCGCCACGATCGCGAGGTCCTGCTCGCGCACCGAGGCGACGTCGAAGCTCCGAGCCGAAGCGGCCATGCGGGTGAGGGCAGCTCCCATCGCCATGGGTGGCGCGGAGTCACCCTTCTTCGCTCGGTGGAAGCGGACCGGGTTGATCCGGGCGACGACGTAGTTCCGCAGGTAAGGCGAGCGGAACCCGCGCTTCTTGAGCTCCGCGACGATCTCCTTGACTCGCTCGTCGATCGCGAGAAGCCGCGCCGAATGCCCCTCGCGCTCGCGCAGGCTCTTCGTGAGCGTGCCGGTCGCGAAGCGGTCGACCTTCCGCTGGAACGAGAAATAGGGGCTTCCGGCAAAGCGCCCGTTGTCTTGATAAATGATGCCGAGCGTGAGAAGAGCGGGCTCTTCGAACTGGGTCTCGTAGTCCGTTTCGCGCGCGCGCGGCTTTCTCTCGGCGAGCTCGCGCGCCATGCGGATCACTTCGAGGCTCTTGTCCTTGAGGTTGTGGGCCTTTTCCGTATTGAGGGCGAGGATACGAAAGGCGAGATCCTCGTCGGGCGAGACCAGCGCGGGCACCGCTCGGAGCCCGAGAACTTTTGCCGCCTGATGCCGGTGTCTTCCGTTCGGGGTCCAGAACTGTCCATCGGCCCCCTGGACCACGATGAGCGGATCGAGGAACACTCCCGTTTCTTCGATTTTCTTCGCGAGCCGCTTGGTATGCGTCGGAGAAAGATCCCGCTGGAAAGGAGTGGGCTCGACCGACTTCAACGGAAGCACAGCGAGGAGAAGAGGCTTGCCTGCGAAGGGCTCCCGATAAGCTCCGATGGGGATGCCGCCCACTTTCCCGCACCCGCGCGGCGAGGGGCGCGAGGGAAGGGTCGTCGACTCCGAGAAGGATATCAGCGGACGCGGGTCCCCGTTCCTCCTTGGCAGGGGTCAGTCTCTTGCGTGAATCCGGCGACTTTTTCCTGGCCTTGGCCATGATGGCCAGGGATTCTACATCGGCTAGCGCCGCCGGCGACGGAACGCGCCAAAGCCCGCGAGCAGCAAGAGCCCTTGCCCGAAGAGGAGCCCGGAGACAGGTTCCGGAACGGGAGTGTTGCTCGGCGGAATCCAGGATGCCCGGGTCCCCTTCGAGGCGGGAGGCAAGGCGCTCGAGGAGGCGGCGCTCTACAAGCGGGAACGGCCGCGACCTCATCTCCCCAGAGCGCATCCACCTGCTGTCCTGGCGGAACTCTGGTTTCGGCGTTCACAGAGGCTGACTCGAGCTGAAGTTCCGTCCGGTTTCCGGCAATCGGCTTGGTTAGAATTCCCGATCAATCTACGACGCGAGGCCGAGGCAGTGAAGGATCAGGTCCTGCCGGTGTTTGAGCTGGAACTTGGCGAGCAGATTCGATACGTGGAACTTTACGGTGCGCTCGGAAATATGGAGCTTGTCGGCAATCTGCTTGTTCGACAGGTTTTCGAGCAGGGTCTCGAGCACCTCGCGCTCGCGGCCGGTGATCGACGCCGAGAGTCCCGACCGGGGCCGCCCGCGCGAGGAAGCGACGACCGAATCGAGAAAGCGCGACAATAGCGACCGCGGGACCCAGAAGCCTCCTGCCGCCACCGCGTCCAGGGCGGGAGCGAGTTTTTCCCGGATCTCGCGGTAAGGAACGATACCCTTCACCCCGAGCCGCAGGAGACCGAAGGCCTCGGATTCGCGAAAGTGATCGGCGACGACGACGATCCGCGCTTTGGGGAAGCGACGGGTGACGGTGCTGATCAGGTTTCCCGTATTCGGCTGCGACGGCTGGGCGTCGACCACGTAGAGCGTTGCTCGGGTGCACCAGTCCGGCTCGTGAAGGGGGGAAGCCGAGATCTTCTTCATATGGAGGCGGAAACGGTCGAGGGTGAGGACCTCTTCGAGCTCTCGCAGCACGAAAGGATGCGACGAGAGTACGCAGACCATGCGGCGCGAGGCAGGCCGCTTCTTCATAGCCATTGAATGCCCTCCCCATCGGGGGTTTCCCGAAGCGGCGCGCTCGATGTTTCGGCAGTGTGAACTAGCGTAATCGCGGGCTCCATTCAGTCAAGGCGAGGCCGAAAAACGAGTGCTACGGAGCCCCGTCTTCTGCTCGGCCGGAAGAGGTTCCCTCGCCAGTTCGACCCAATCCTCGTACGCGAAGTGTCTCAAGTCCAAACTCCGGCTCACCGCTCACGCCTCGAGCCGGCGTCGAACGGGGCCTCTAGATAAGGGTAACGGAGAGTCGAGAATGATATAGCTCACACAGCAAGGAATTACTCGTTTAAAATCAGCCGGTTACGTGGCGCTTACTTCGCCCGTGCCTCGCGGAGCGAGAGCGCGGCGTCTCGAAGAGAGTGCTCTGGGTCCCCGGTCTCGAGCAGCCGGCAGTAGAAGGACTTCATGAACTCCGCGGTCGCGCGATCCTGAACGTCCCCATGGTGGCGAGAAGCGAACTACGCCCCCGCGCGCAGGAGGCCGCCGACGAGCCCGAGGTGCTCGTCCCCCTCGACGACGACGCTCGAGCCGGTCGCGCACGCGCTCGGCGTGACCAATCGCACGGGGAGCTTGAGCTGATAGAGGTCGTAGTGAGCTTCTCGTGAAGCTCTTCGAGGTGGTGATTCGAAGCTCGAAGCTGCGGCTCCTGGAAACAACGAACGTACTCGGTCCCCAGTCGGAACTTCGATAGCTGGAATTGGAGCCGCTTCACCCGATCCCTCGTCCGGGAGGCGAGGCCCGGCTCGACGACCTCGACGGTCACGAGTGACGACGCAGGCCATCAATCGTTCCCGAACCCGGTACTACTCCAGCAGGATTGCGTCGGGCGCGAGCTGCTGCCCGTCGCCGAGCGAGCGGGGCTCGGTGCTCCGAATCGCCTTCCCGATGGCGCCGGAAGAGAGCTCCCGAACCGCGCTGCCGCATGCTGCGAATCCGAAAGCCTCGAGACGGACGTGACCGTCAAGAACCCGATCGAGCGACCGTGTCAATCGTGCCGCAGGCTCTCTCGAGGCTGGGACTCGAGCTGAAGTTCCGCCGGTTCCCGGCAATCAGCTCGGTTAGAATTCCCTATCAGTAGAGGCGCCCGGTCCTCAGCCGACGACGTCGTAGGGACGCATCATGTCGTTGTCCTCGTGCTCGAGGATGTGGCAGTGCAGGACGTAGCGGAAGCGCTGCCCCCGATCGACGCGCGTGCCCGACGGCAGATCGAACCTCGCGACAATCCGCGTCACCTCGCCCGGGAAGGCCTGCACCATGTCCTTCGCCGCCCGCCGCTCGTTGGCCGGCGGCTGGACCCGCGGGCCCGTGAAGACGAGAGCGTCCGGATATTGATCCAGGTCGAACGGCTGGCGGTCGAGAATGTTGAACTGGACCAGGTGCACGTGAATCGGATGCGCGTCGCCGGTGGTGTTGATGATCCGCCAGATTTCCGTCGCGCCCGCCCGCGGACTCTCGGTGACCGGATCCATCCAGTGCTGGCTGATGAGGCCTTCGATCGGATTGTCCTGTGCCGACGCATTCTCGATGAGCACGAGATCTCTGATCGTGCTCGGCGCCGCGATCGCGCTCGCCCCCGCCGGATTGAGCGCCGGCGCGGCGGGCAGCCGGGACGGCACCGGTCCGGTATCGCGCTGGCGTCTGCCGGTCACCCTGAACAGCATCACGTCGGCCGGCACCACATCGTCGCCGTCCGGGAACGGCGCCTTCGCGTCGTTGCTCAGCACGAAGGACTTCCCCTCCGCGTCAGAGAAATCGATGATCACATCGAATCGCTCGGCCGGCGCGATCGTCAAGTCCGTCAACCGGACGGGCGCGGGCAGGAATCCACCGTCAGTGCCGATTTGAATGAACTGCGGCCCCGGCGAGCCGTTGCGATCGCCGTCCCACTGGCTCTCGTTGAGCGTGAGGTGGTAGAAGCGCGCGTTCGACGCATTGAGGATCCGGAATCGGTATTTGCGCGGCTCGACCTCGAGGAACGGCCACACCTTGCCGTTGACCAGCACTGTGTCGCCGAAGAATTCCGGAACCCAGTTGAGCGGCACTTCCGAATCGGTGTTGTCCGACACCGGGTACTCGAGCGAGCCATCGGCGTTCAGCAGACGATCCTGAATCATCAGCGACACCTCGTGCTCGCCTCGCGGCAGATCGAGATCCTCTTCGTCGCGATCACGGATGAAGTACGAGCCTTCGAGTCCGGTGTAGAGATTCAGCCGCGTGATGCCGAGCGCGTGATCGTGGTACCACAACCCGGTCGCCGGCTGATCGTTCGGGTAGTGATAGACCTGGCGGGCGAAGAGCGGACCGGTCTGCGCGAAACCGTTCGTGAACCACGCTTCCGGATAGCCGTCGCTTTCAGGCAGGACCTTCAGGCCGTGGACGTGAACGACGGTGCGCACTTCCGGCGTCGGCGGTTCGGCGCCGTGAATGGTCGGCGCGATGGGCAGCATGTGCGTGGCCGGCAGGTTGTTGCGCCACCGGACGGCGATCGGCTTTCCGCGGCGCGTTTCGAACGTCGGGCCGGGATACATGCCGTTGTATCCCCACAACGTCGTGGGCGGCAGATCGCGATGGAGCTTCTGCCGGAACTCGCGCATCCGCACGTCATAGAGCGAAACGCCATTGAGGAGTCCGACCGGCGCGATCGTCGCGGGAACCGGCAGCGGATCCACGAACCGGGCGAGGCCGCCGCCGTGGCTCGTCCATCCGTGGCGGCGATGCTTCATTCCGAACCGATGCATGCCGCGCTGGTGATCTCCGGTCTGCATCGCCACCGTCGTCCGCGATCGCGTGATGCCGGCGCCGAACGCGAGTGCTCCGCCGATGCCGCCGATTGCCTTGAGGAATGTTCGTCGCTCGATCATGCTGCACCTCCGGTGCGCGCTAATAAACCTCCGCGTTGTCGCGCAACCTCGAGTGTTGCGCGCTCGTTTTTCACAGTTTCAACTGCGCTGACAGGAATGTGGTTGGTATAAGGGATTCGATCGATCGCGTGCTGGCGTCGGTCGGAGTCGCTGGTATCGGAATCGACGCCTTCCGCTCATCGAACCTCACCATAGCCTCCCGTCCGGCGCACGAGGGAGCCTACGCTCGACGCTCGCACGCAACTACTGGTGAGGAGTACAGATTTGGTGCAGGGGGGGATGACTGGTCGCTGCCGCGGATCTCGCGACCGCCGCGAGCGGCGTGACAGCTTCAGTCAGGGACCTCGCAATCCGCGCGGATGGGCGGGCGCAGCGGCCCGAGAGCTCGGTGGCCCGAGATCCTGCCGAAGGGTTACGCGGATTCAGGAGGTCGACGACGTGCTCGGACCCGTGCCTCGGATCCCGACGAGCTGGAAGTCGAGCTTTGGTATCCCGCCGCCGATGCCCACCGGGAGGACCTGGAAAGGGGAGCGTACCCCCGGGTCAACTCGCGGGAGATTCTTCCTCGTCCTTCTCCGCGAGCTTCGCTACGGCTACGACATGGTCCCCCTCGCTCAGCTCGATCAGGCGCACGCCCTGGGTCGCCCGGCCGTGGACGGCGAAGTCCTTGACCCGGAGGCGCATGATCATTCCCTGGGCGGTGATGACCATGAGCTCGTCCTCGTCGTGCACGAAGGGGACGGCGACGACGCGCCCGTTGCGTTCCGTCGTCCTGACGTTGATGACCCCCTGGCCGCCGCGCGTCTGGAGACGGTAGTCCTCGATGTGGCTCCTCTTGCCGTAGCCCCGGTCGGTCACCGTGAGCAGAGTACCGTCGGGCTCGACGACCGCCATGCTGACGACGGCGTCGCCTTTTCGCAGCACGATGCCCTTGACTCCCCGCGCCGTGCGGCCCATGGGTCGGGCGTCGCTCTCGGAAAAACGTATGGCTTTGCCGTCGCGGGTCGCGAGCACCGCTTCGCTTCCAGGCTCGGTGACCGCGGCGGCGATGAGCTCGTCGTCGTCGTCGATGACGATGGCGATGATGCCGCGGGACATCGGGTTTCCGTAGGCCGAGAGCGGCGTCTTCTTGACGACCCCGTTTCGGGTCGCCATGAGCACGTGGCGATCCTCGGGGAACTCCTTGACCGCGCAGACCGCGGCGAGCTTCTCCTGCGGACTCATTGCCACCAGGTTCACGATCGCTTTTCCCTTGCCCGCGGTTCCCACGTTTGGAATCTCGTGGACCTTGAGCCAATGGACTTTGCCCCGGTCGGTGAAGATGAGGATGTAGCTGTGGGTGGAAGCGATGAACAGCCGGTCGACGAAATCCTCCTCGCGGGTCGTCATTCCGATGCGACCCTTGCCGCCCCGCTTCTGTTTCCGGTAGACGGTGACCGGACTCCGCTTGATGTAGCCGGAGTGGGACACGGTGATCACCATGTCCTCCTCGGCGATCATGTCCTCGATGCTGATCTCCTGGGTCTTGGCGACGATCTCCGTGCGCCTCTCGTCTCCGAACTTCTCCTTCGCCTCCTGGAGCTCCTCGCGGACGATCTGGTCGATTCGCTCCTCGCTCGCGAGGATCGCCTGGAGCTCCGCGATCCGGAGTCGAATCTCGCGGTGCTCCTCGACGATCTTGTCCCGCTCCATCGCGGTCAGGCGCTGGAGCTGGAGGTCGAGGATCGCCTGGGCCTGGACCTCGCTGAGCTCGTAGTTCGCCATCAAGGCCTCGCGCGCCGCGGCCGGGGACGCCGAGCTCCGGATGAGCTGGATCACCTCGTCGAGGTGGTCGAGGGCGATGACGAAACCCTCGAGGATATGGGCGCGCTCTTCCGCCTTCCGGAGCTCGAAGGCGGTCCGCCTCCTCACGATGTCCCGCCGGAAGTCGATGAACAGGCGGATCATCTCGAGGAGCGAGAGGACCTTCGGCCGGTTGTCGACGATGGCGAGCATGATGATTCCGAAGCTGGTTTGAAGGGCGGTGTGCTTGTAGAGATTGTTCAGGACCACCTGCGCGACCTCGCCGCGCTTGAGGTCGATCACGATGCGCATTCCCGTGCGGTCGGACTCGTCACGAAGGTCGGAGACCCCCTCGATCTTCTTGTCGCGCCAGAGCTCGCCGATCTTCTCCACCAGCTTGGCCTTGTTCACCTGGTACGGAATCTCGGTGACCACGATGGATTCGCGATCCTTCCCCGTTTCCTCGATGGTGGCCCGGGCCCGGAGCTGGATGCTGCCGCGGCCGGTGCGATAGGCCTGCTCGATGCCGCGGCCGCCGTGCACGAAAGCAGCCGTGGGGAAGTCGGGGCCGAGAACGATACCGAGGAGCGCGTCGGTGAGCTCGGCGTCGGTCCGCCCCTTCGATCCCAGAACGTGGAGGATTCCGTCGACGACCTCCCGGAGGTTATGGGGCGGGATGTTGGTCGCCATCCCCACGGCGATTCCCGTCGCCCCGTTGACCAGAAGGTTCGGGAAGGCCGAGGGGAGCACCGTGGGCTCCAGCGTGTTGCCGTCGAAGTTCGGGACGAAGTCGACGGTATCCTTGTCGATGTCCCGCATCATGCTCTCGGCGAGAGCGGTCAGGCGGGCCTCGGTGTATCGATAGGCGGCCGGGGGGTCGCCGTCGA
The DNA here is from genome assembly GCA_963716925.1 of uncultured Acidobacteriota bacterium. Lineage (GTDB taxonomy): Bacteria > Acidobacteriota > Vicinamibacteria > Marinacidobacterales > SMYC01 > DAISKN01. Next base: position 182,779 of record CAVQUX010000014.1, read on the forward strand.
CCGAGCCGAAGTTTCCCTGCCCGTCGATGAGCGGCATCCGCAGGTTGAAGTCCTGGGCCATGCGCACCAGGGTGTCGTAGACGGCTGCGTCTCCGTGCGGGTGATACTTCTTCAGGACCTCGCCCACGATGCCGGCGCATTTTGAGTACGCTCTCGTCGAGAGCAGCCCCTCGCGATACATCGCGTAGAGGACGCGGCGATGAACGGGCTTCAAGCCGTCGCGCACGTCGGGAAGGGCCCGCCCGATGATGACCGACATGGCGTAGTCCATGTAGGACCGCTTCATCTCGTCTTCGATGTTGACGGGCAAGCGTTCTGCCGCGATGGCCATGCTCCTGAACCTTTCCTTGTGGCCTTAAGCTGTGGAGCCGAATCCGCCCCGGCCGAGCGGCCGCGGACTGCGGCTTCTAGATGTCGAGATTCACCACTTCGAGGGCGTTCTCTTCGATGAACTGGCGTCTGGGCTCGACCGCGTCTCCCATGAGCACGGTGAAGATCTCGTCGGCGTCGACCTGGTCGTCGACGGTGACCTGAAGGAGGACCCGGGTCTCGGGATCCATGGTGGTGTCCCAGAGCTGCGTCGGGTTCATCTCGCCGAGACCCTTGTAGCGCTGGATCGACAGACCTTTCTTCCCGGCGGCGAGGAGGTAGTCGATCAGCTCCTCCTTGTTCGCGAGCTCCCGGCGCTCGGCGGGGGGGCCGGCATCGATCGGCTGGGCCTCACCGTCGCCGGCGGGTGCTCCTTCGCTCACCAGGATGGGCGGTCGCTCGAAGTCCTCGACTTCCTGGTAGAGATCGCGCAGCGTCCGATACTCCGCGGCGGCCAGGAACTCGCGCCCGATGGGTTTCACCCAGCGGTAGCCGTTGGTATTCTGGCCGGGCACGATCTTGTAGAGCTGGTGCTCCTCGTCGGCCATGACCGTGGCCTCGAGCCCGTGCTCCCGGGTGATGGGAGCGAGCGCCTCTTCAAGCCACTCCTTGTTCGAGAGGATCGTCTCGTCGGCACCGGCGCTCAGGAACTCGTTCAGGATGACGGCGGGGTAGCCGCGCTTCGCGAGACGATCGAGATGCTTGCGGAAAGCGACCATCTTCTCCAGGCGGTTGGCGAGGTCCTCGCCCGAATACTCCTTCCCCAGGGCGGGAAGCCGCACCGTGCGGTTCTCGACCGCCCGGAGGAGCAGGTGGCGATCGAGCTCCCGGTCGTCCTTGAAGTAGATCTCCTTCTTCCCCCTCTTCACTTTGTAGAGCGGCGGCTGCGCGATGTAGAGGTACCCGGCCTCGATGATCTGGGCCATCTTTCGGAAGAAGAACGTGAGCAGCAGCGTCCGGATGTGCGAGCCGTCGACGTCGGCGTCGGTCATGATGATCACCCGGTGGTAGCGGAGCTTCTTCAGGTCGAAGTCCTCCTCGATTCCGGTGCCCAGGGCGGCGATCATGACCTTGATTTCTTCGTTCTCGAGCATCTTGTCGAGGCGGGCCTTCTCGACGTTCAGAATCTTTCCCTTGAGCGGCAGGATGGCCTGGAAATGGCGATCGCGTCCCTGCTTCGCCGAACCTCCGGCGGACTCCCCCTCCACGATGAAGAGCTCGGAGAGCGCGGGGTCGCGCTCCTGGCAGTCGGCGAGCTTTCCCGGAAGCGATGTCGAGTCGAGAGCGCCCTTGCGGCGCACGAGGTCCCGGGCCTTTCGCGCCGCCTCACGCGCCTTCGCGGCGTCCACCACTTTGTTGAGAATCCGGCGGGCGTCGCCTGGATTCTCTTCTAGAAAGCGCGCGATCTTCTCATTGACCAGCCCCTCGACGAAGCCCTTGACCTCCGGGTTGCCGAGCTTGGTCTTGGTCTGTCCCTCGAACTGCGGCGACGGGATTTTGGCGCTGATCACCGCGGTCAGACCTTCCCGTATGTCCTCCCCCTCGATCCCGCCTTCGAGGACCTTGGTGAGGTTGTTCGCCGTCCCGTAGGCGTTGATGGTCCGGGTGAGCGCGGAGCGGAGTCCCGAGAGGTGGGTCCCGCCTTCGTGGGTGTTCACCGTGTTGACGAAGGAGAACAGGGCCTCCTGGTAGCCGTCGTTCCACTGCATCGCGATCTCGCATTCCATGCCGTCGGCGGCCCCCTGAACGTGGATGGCCTTCGGGTGGAGGGCGGTGCGGTTCTTGTTCAAGTACTCGACGAAGGAGACGATGCCTCCCTCGAAGTGGAAATCCTTGTCCTTACCCTGGCGCTCGTCGATGAGGCTGATGGTGATGCCGGGGTTGAGGAACGCGAGCTCGCGGAATCGCTGCGACAGGCTGTCGTAGCTGAACTCGAGCGTTTCGAAGATGGTGGTGTCCGGCCGAAAGGTGATGGTGGTGCCGGTCTTGTCGGTGGTCCCCACCTCCTCGAGCTGGGTCGCTACCTTCCCCTGCTCGTAGGCCTGCCGGTAGACCTTGCCGTCTCTCCGGATCTCGAGCTCGAGCCTCTCCGACAGCGCGTTCACGACGGATACGCCGACACCGTGGAGTCCGGCGGAGAACTTGTACGTCTGGTTGTCGAACTTTCCGCCGGCGTGAAGCTGGGTCATCACCACCTCGGCGGCTGGCCTCCCGGTCTTCCTCTCGATGCCGATGGGAATACCGCGCCCGTTGTCGACGACGGTCACGCTGTTGTCGATGTGAAGGGTGACCTCGATACGGGTGCAGTAGCCGGCGATCGATTCGTCGACGCTGTTGTCGACGACCTCGAACACCAGGTGGTTGAGGCCGGCGAGCCCGGTGGATCCGATGTACATCGCGGGGCGCATCCGCACTCCCTCGAGTCCTTCGAGGACGCGGATCTTTTCCGCGGTGTAATCGGCCCCTGATTTTTCTCGTTCGTCTTTTTGCGATTCGGTCATTGGTTTCGATGGAAGCGGTCGGAGACCCGTTCGTCAGCACGGCCTTCGGACGCGGTTCGCCCCCGGGGCGAAGGACGCGTCAAAGCCGCATCGGCATGACGACGTAGCGGTAGTCCGCGCCGTCCTCGGCGGCCGCGGGCCGCAGCAGGCCCTGGGAGGAGTCGTCCTTGAGCTCGAAGGTGACCTCCGAGGACCCGGTGACGTTCAGGAAATCGAGCAGGTACTGGCCATTGAATCCCACCTGCAGGGAAGGGCCCTGGTAGGCGGCTTCGATGGTCTCCCGCGCCTCGCCGAGCTCGGGGTTCTGCGAGGAGATCTCGACGCGGCCGGAGTCGATTCCGAACTTGACCGCGCGAGAGCGCTCGTTCGCAAGGAGCGACACCCGCCGGATGGCGCCCACGAGCTCCGCCGTGGCGCAGGTGACTTTCTTGTCGTTCCCCTGGGGGATGACTTTGTCGTATGCGGGAAACTGGTCGTCGACGCGCTTGGATACCAGGAGTCGATCGCCGATGCGAAAGAACAGGTGGTTGTCGCCTTTCGCGAACGCCACTTCGCTTTGCCCTTCCCCCAGAATCTTCAGAAGCTCCAGGAGCGTCTTCTTCGGGACGATCGCGCTCAGGTTCCCGCTCGAGCTGGAAGGACGGGGCAGAGAGATGAAGGCGAGACGGTGTCCGTCCGTCGCCACCATCCGCATGTCGCTGTCGGTGAGCTCCAGCCTGGCGCCGTTCAGGAAGTAACGGCTGTCGTCGGCGGTGATGGCGAAGCTCGTCTTGTGGATGAGGGCGCTCAGCGTGGTGCCGGCGATGACGGTGAATCCAGCCGCCGGGGGCTCTGCCAGGGAAGGAAACTCCGTCTTCGAGAGCCCGACCATCTTGAAGTACGCCCGCCCCGAGGTGATCGATGCCCACGAGTTCTCGAGCTCCTTGAGCTCGATGCTCCGATCGTCGACGGCGCGAACGATCTCGAAGAGCTTCTTCGCGGAGAGCGTCAACGCTCCCGGCTTTCGTACCTCGGCCGGGATGCGGCATCGCAGGCCGACGTCGAGGTCGGTGGCCGCCATGTCGATGCCCCCGCCGCTCGCAGCCTCGATGAGCACGTTGGAGAGAATGGGAATCGTGTTCTTTCTCTCGACGATTCCCTGAATGAGTCCGAGCTCTCGCACGAGGTCGTCTTTGCTGGCGCTGAACTCCATCGATTATTCCTATTGGGATTCTTCTTTCCAGAAAGGAGAATCTATAAACCTTAATTATATCAAGAAACGGCTGTGAATAAAAACCATAGCGATATTTATCCCTTTTAGTTTCTGTCGTTTAGCCATGTGCAAGGATTGTGCGAGGCCTGCGGTCCGGATCCGCCAATGCGCGTGGAAAAGAGGGTGCCGGGAGGCGCTCCACGACGGTGCACAAAAGCGTGCACAGGGTTTTGCGGCCTGGTTTGTGGATAACGATTCCGTCATCGGAGGGAGTCGACCAGGCCTTGGATGAGCCGATCGAACTCGGGGTCGGAGCGGCGGAGGGCGTCGATCTTGCGTACGGAGTGGATGACGGTGGAGTGGTGCTTTCCGCCGAAAGCCTTCCCGATGTAGGGGAGGCTCGCGCGGGTGAGTGATTTCGACAGGTACATCGCAATCTGCCGCGGAAGAGCGACGGACTTGGCGTTGTTGCGAGCCTTGAGGTCCGAGACCTTGAGACGGAAGTGATCGGCCACGTATTTCTGAATCGAGTCCAGGTTGAGGATCTTTTCCTCGCTGGGAAGGAGGTCCCTCAAGACTTCCTGAGTGAGGGCGAGATCGATGGTACGGCCGGTGAGAGAAGAGTAGGCGATCAAGCGGATGAGGGAGCCCTCGAGCTCGCGGATGTTCGACTTGATCCGGGACGCGATGAAGATGGCGACGTTGTCCGGAAGGTTCACGCCCTCGGCGTCGGCCTTCTTGCGCAGGATGGCGATCTTGGTCTCGAGATCGGGCGCCTGGATGTCGGCGGTCAGTCCCCATTCGAATCTCGATCGGAGGCGCTCTTCGAGCGTGGGAATCTCGCGCGGCGGGGCGTCGCTGCTTAGGACGATCTGCTTCTGCGCGTCGTAGAGCGCATTGAACGTGTGAAAGAACTCTTCCTGAGTTCGCTCCTTGCCGGCGATGAACTGGATATCGTCGACCAGGAGGACGTCGAACGAGCGGTGCTTGTTGCGGAACTCGATGATGCGATCGTAGCGGATGGCGTTGATGAGCTCGTTCATGAACTTCTCCGCCGAGATGTAGACCATCTTGACGGCGGGGTTCTGGTCCAGAATCTGGTGCCCGATCGCGTGGAGGAGATGCGTCTTGCCGAGCCCGACGCCGCCGTAGATGAAGAGCGGGTTATAGGCGCGGGAGGGGGACTCGGCGACGGCGCGGGCGGCCGCGTGGGCGAACTGGTTGCTGGAGCCCACGACGAAGGTATCGAACCGATACTTCTGGTTGAGCACGGGCGGGGAGGCGGCGTCGAACGGCGGGAGGGCCTGGGGCCGCAAACCCGAGGAGGAGAGGTTCGCGCGCGGGGTCTCCGTCGGGGCAGCGTCCGTTCGCGCGGTCTCGAACACGACTTCGATTTCAGGCCGATGCAGCTCGTCGAGGGACTCGAGAATGACACCGGAGTAGTGCTTGTTGAGCCAGTCGCGGAAATGGGCGTTCGGGACGAGGACGCTGACGCTCTGACCGCGCTCCGCCAGCAGTCGGGTGGGGCGAAACCACGTGTTGAAGCTGTGGCGGTTGACCTTCGTCTCGATCTTCTGGAGAATTTCTTCCCAAAGGTTCATGGGCGTAAGCAAACAAACCAAAGCACTTACATGCGTCCGATGATGACCAGCCCTAGGAGGTGAGCGCCCGGACGGGGACGATTTCCACAGAAATATCAACAAATGTGGAAAACCCACAATGCGGGGGGACCCCACCCCGTTGGAAAAGCTTTCGTCTATGTCGACCGGACGAGGGGCGTAATCTAGCATATGGGGTGGGGGTCGACAAGAAAAAATTCTCGTGGGGGGGCGAGGGGGGGAACAGGGGTGCGAGTTGACAGGGAGAAGGCCGAGGAGTAGCATGGTTGATTTCGCTTCGACGGTAATTGCGCGCCGGGCGAGCGCCCGATGAGGTCGGCCCGCACCGTCCGGAGCCGGGAGTCATAACGAAATGAAAAGAACGTTCCAGCCGAATCGACGCCGGCGCAGCCGGACGCACGGGTTTCGCGTGAGGATGCGATCCAAGGCCGGCCGCGCGGTGCTCGCGCGCCGCCGGCGCAAGGGGCGGCACCGTCTCTCGGTTTGACGGAGAGCCGTTCCGGAAGAGATCGCGGACGAGCTCCCGCCCTGCGCCGCAGGGCGGACTTCGAGCGCGTTTATCGAGAGGGACGACGATGGGTGAGCCCTCTATTCGTGGCCTTCGTTCTCGTGACCCAAGGGACCGGGCTGCGCGTGGGCTTCGTCGCCAGCAGGAAGGTCGGGGGGGCGGTCTCGAGAAACCGAGCAAAGAGGCTCCTGAGAGAGGTCTTCCGGAAGAGGGGACCCGCGGTGGGTACGCCGCTCGACATCGTGCTGGTCGCGAGAGGGGCCATCCTCGACGCGAACTATTCGGAGGTCGAGGCCCAGTACCTCCGGGGCGTGGGACGTTGGCTTGAGAAGAATTCTCGAGGTCGTGGATAGGGAGGTCCTGAGCTGCATTCTGAGGGCGGGCATCTGGGTCTATCAGGTCAGTCTGGGACTGCTGTTTGGGGGCGCCTGCCGCTTCCACCCGTCTTGTTCTCGGTACGCCGCGGAGGCGATCCGAAGGCACGGCGCGATGCGGGGGACGAGACTTGCGGTCGCAAGACTTTTGCGTTGTCATCCTTTTCATCCCGGGGGAGTCGATCCCGTGCCCTGACGTGCCGCACTCCGGCCGAGGCACCTAGAGAGATGCTCTAATGGAAAAACGATTGTTGTTGTTCTTCGCCGTCACGTTTCTACTCGTCTCGCTGTGGCCCCGACTGTTCCCGCCGCCGGCGCCGCCGCTTCCCTCTTCGAGCCCGATGGCGGTGGAGCCGGCGGGAGAGCCGGCATCGGCGGAGGCGGAAGAGGCGAAAACGGAGCCGGTGTTGGTCGAGGGGACCGAACCCGGGGTCGCCGGCGAGCCGACTCGGCGAGCCGCCGCCGCCGAGGAGCGCCTGGTCGTCGAGACCGACGTCTACCGGCTCGAGTTCTCGAACCGTGGAGCGCGTCTCGTGAGCGCTCGGCTCAAGGCCTTCGAAGACGAGCGGGGCGAGCCGTACGAGCTCGTGAGCGCCGAAGCGTCGCAGCACACGGGCGCCTATCCGCTCGACCTGCGCCTTGCGTCCGTCGCTCAAACGGAAGAGCTGCGCAAGGCGCTCTTCGAGGTCAACCCATCGGGACCGCTCTCGATTTCATCCAACGAAACGGCGAAGGTCGAGTTCGTCTGGGCGGACGGTAGGGGACTCGAAGTCACGAAGGAGCTTCGCTTCGAGGGGGCGAGATACGGCATCGACGTCGTGGTCTCGGTTCGAGAGCGAGGGCAGGAGATCGCTAAGGAGATTCTCTACGGACCCGGGCTCGGCCGGGAGATCGCCTCGGGACAGTACGTAGGGAAGGAGAAGGGGGTGCTCGTTTCCCGCGGGCAGGTCGCGCTCTTTTCCGCATCGAATCTCGACGAGGAGGGAACGGCGGTCAGCGTCGAGGCCGCGGGCGTGACGTCGCACTACTTCGCCGCGATCATGCTCCCCGAGCCCGGAGGGCTCTATGGGTCCCGCCTCTCGAGAACGACGATTCCCGCAGTCGCCGAAGGCAAAGAGGGAAAAGGTCGCAAGGAGCACGACGCGATCACGGCTGCGCTCGAGGCGCCGGGGAGCCCTGCCGCCTTTCATCTGTATCTGGGCCCGAAGCAGCTCGAGAAGCTGGAGCAGCTGCGCCCGGGGCTTTCGAGGATCATCGAGCTCGGCAACTGGATGTGGTATCCGGCGATGCTCCTCCGGACGGGGCTCATACGCCTGCACGAGCTCGTCGGGAACTGGGGTTGGGCGATCGTGCTTCTTACGGTCGTCATCAACCTCTTCCTGGTGCCTCTGAAGCACTACAGCTTCGTTTCCATGCGGAAGATGCAGAAGCTCGCCCCTCAGATCCAGCGAATCCGGGACCGCTACAAGAAGGTGAAGCCGACCGACCCTCGGTACCAGCAGATGAACCAGGAGATCATGACGCTCTACAAGGAGCACAAGGTCTCCCCAGTGTCGGGGTGCCTTCCGATGCTCTTGATGATCCCCTTCTTTTTCGCCTTCTATCGGCTCTTGATGTCGTCGATCGAGCTGCGCCACGCCCCATTTCTCTTATGGATTCATGATTTATCGCAGTTCGACCCGTATTTCGTTCTGCCAATCCTGATGGGAGCGACCCAGATCGGCATCCAGAAGATGACACCCCAGACCACCGTGGACCCGGTTCAAGCGAAGATCATGCAGTTCATGCCGGTCATGTTCACGTTCATCCTCGCCTGGGCGCCCGCCGGCCTGGTTCTCTACTGGTTCTCGAACAATCTCGTCTCCATGGTTCAGCAGGTGGTGACGAACCGTTGGCTGGGAAAGGGAGAGGACGAGGGAGGTCAGGGGGCGAAGGCGAAGAAGGCCGCGAAGCAGGCGCAAGCGCATGGCTGAGGAGGGGAATTTGACCGAAGAAAGACAGCCGGTCGAGGTCATCGACGAGACTGTCCGGCGGATGATGGACCATCTCGACTGGGATCTCGAAGTTCGCGCGGAAGAGGTCGACGAAGAAACGATTCGAGTCGATCTGTCGGGGGAAGACCGTGACCTCGTCCTCTGCAATCGCGCGGAGGTGCTCGAGTCGCTTCAGTACCTTCTGAACCGCATGTTCGCGCGCGACAATCGCGAAGGGCAGCGGATCCTCGTCGACTGCGACGGCTATCGCGCGCGAAAGGAAGCGGAGCTTCGCGAGATCGCTCTCCGGGTGTCGGACCGCGTGCGGCGCACGGGGGAGCGCGAGGAGCTCGGACTGATGAACCCGTACGAGCGAAGGATCGTCCACCTCGCGGTCGCGGAGACCGAGGGGGTCACGACCGTGAGCGCGGGCGAGGGGGTCATGAAGAGGGTCATCATCCTCCCGTCGTGACAATCGCCCTCCGCGGGGCCCCATTGAGCTTCGAAGAAGACCTGCGACTCGCTCTGGGAGACGCGGCTTCCTTCGACCTTTCTCCGGGAGCCTACGCGAGACTCGAGGCCCTCGATGGACTTCTCGTTCGGTGGTCGGCGAAGCTCGATCTGATCGGATTCAGGACGAAGGCGGAGAGGAGCCGCCGTTACTTCGCCGAGCCGCTCGCGGCTTCGTGTTGGCTTCCCGATGCGGGCCTGGCCCTGGACATCGGTTCCGGCGGCGGAAGTCCCGGCCTTCCGTTCGCGATCGCGAAGCCGCGCCTCTCGTGGACCCTCCTCGAGCCCCGTCTTCGCAGGCGTCTGTTTCTGGACGAGGCGGTGCGGGAGCTCCGGCTGGAGAACGTGGTCGTTTCCCGGGCGCGCTTCGAATCCGGGGAGGTGAGAAGCTGGAGCGAGCTCGCCGCGATCTCCGTCCGCGGCGTGCGGCTGGGAGGGCCCGACTTCGAGGCCGTCGGAAAGGCGCTTTCGGTCGGCGGCCGTTTTCTCTGGCTCAGCGGGGAGGACCGGTTGGGCGAAGCGGTGCGATGGTTCGGAGCGCGCCGGGAATTCTCGGCCGAGGGACCGAAACCCCTCCTGGCCGGCTCCGACGCCCGGGTTCTCGTCGTTTCCCGAATCGCGTGACCCAGGGGGCGCCCGATGTTTCACGTGAAACATCGCTGGCAAGCGGTCCTTCTTCAAAAGGATCGCTGTGCTATGCTCGTACGCTTTCGAGCCCGAAGAGGAGCGTCCAATTCCACCCGATGACCCGTATCGTCGCCATCGCCAATCAAAAAGGAGGAGTGGGGAAGACCACAACCGCCATCAATGTGAGCTCCTCCGTCGCGGCGGCGGAGAAGAGCGCGCTGGTCGTCGACATGGACCCCCAGGCCAACCTGACGAGCGGCCTGGGCATCGACCCCACGGGGCTCTCGGGCACGATCTACCGAGGCCTGGTGGAGGGCGCGCCTGCGAACGAGCTCATACGGGACACCGCTCTCGCGACGTTGAAAGTGATTCCCTCCGAGAGGAACCTGACGGGCGCGGAAATCGAGCTCGTGGACCAGCCGGGCCGCGAGTTCCGATTGAAAGAGCTCCTCGCGCCCATCGCGGGCGGATACGACTACATCTTCATCGACTGTCCCCCTTCGCTCGGACTTCTCACGCTCAATGCCCTCGTCGCCGCCGATTCGGTACTGATCCCGCTCCAGTGCGAGTTCTTCGCCCTCGCCGGCGTGAGCGAGCTCCTCTCGACCGTGAACCGGGTGCGCGCGAGCTTCAACCCGAAACTGGAGATCGAGGGCATCGTCTTCACCATGGTCGACGAGCGCACGAACCTGACGACGCAAGTGATGGACGACGTGCGCCAGAACTTTCCCGGGATCGTCTACCGTAGCATCATCCCGAGGAACGTGCGGCTGGCGGAGGCGCCCTCGTTCGGGAAGCCCATCCTCTTATACGACGTGCGCTCGCGGGGCGCCGAAGCGTATCTGTCGCTCACGAAGGAGATCCTCGGGCATGAAGCGCAAAGTGCTCGGTAAGGGGCTCGCGGCGCTCCTGCCCGATTCGTCGGCCGGGGCGGAGGGGGAAAAGCTCCTCGAGCTTGCTCCCGATCGCATCGACCCCAATCCGGAGCAGCCGCGGCAGCACATCGACCCCGAGCGGCTTTCCGAGCTCGCGAAATCCATGATCGAACAGGGGGTGGTCCAGCCCCTGGTCGTGCGGCGTGTCGGCTCGCGCTATCAGATCATCGCGGGTGAAAGGCGATGGCGCGCGGCGCGCGAGGCCGGCCTCGCGAAAATCCCCGTCATCGTCCGCCAGGCCGAGGACCGGGAGCTGCTGGAGATCGCGCTCGTCGAGAACATCCAGAGGGAGGAGCTCAACCCTATCGAAGAGGCGGGGGCCTATCGAAGGCTCATCACGGAGCTCGGCTATTCGCAGGAGCAGGTGGCGGCGCGCGTAGGGAAGGACCGGTCCACGGTCGCGAACCTTCTCCGCCTCCTTCGCCTTCCTCGGGAGATACGCGGCCTCGTCGCCGAACAGAAACTGTCTCCGGGTCACGCCCGCCCACTCCTCACCCTCGACGCTCCCGATGCGCAGGTCGCCATCGCGAAGGAAATCGTGGAAAAGGAGCTGAGCGTTCGTGACGTCGAGCGGCGAGTCCAGGCGGCGAACCGTCCGGCCAAGTCGGCCAAAGCCACCCGCGCGGATGCGAACACCCGGGACGCGGAAAGCCAGCTGGAACAGGCGCTCGGCACCCGAGTTCGCGTACGACGCCAGGGGCGGAAGGGATCCCGGGGCCGGCTGGAGATAGAGTTTCATTCCGAGGACGAGCTTCACCGGATCTACGAGGCCCTTCTTCGCGGCGCGCGCACGGCGAAGCCTCGCACACCGGAGTAATGGGAGAAGGTTCAGGAAAGGAATCATGAGATCAAGAAAGGGGACGGCATCGTGAGGGGCAAAATCACGACCAGCGGGGACCTGTCGGGCTTCCTCGACGTGGGCACCGATTTCCACGGCGAGCTTTCGTTCCAGGACACGCTGCGCATCGACGGCAAGTTCGAAGGTACCATCCGAGACGGCCGCTTGCTGATCATCGGCGAGTCCGCGGACGTCAACGCGGAGATTCACGTCGCCACGGTGAGCGTCAGCGGGCGGCTGCGGGGCGACGTTCACGCCAAGGAGCGGGTGGAGCTCCACGCGAGCGCACGGTGTCAGTGCAACCTCGACACCCGCGTCCTCGTGGTGGAGGAGGGCGCGATGTTCGAGGGGGGATGCGCCATGGGCGGGTCGGGCGCTTCCCGGGAGCCGGTTCCGCTCAGCCCGGCCGCCCAGTCGGACAAAGTGAAAAGATTCGCCGCGTCGGAATGAAGTGGACGGGCGCCGGCGCGAGGCTCATCGTTCGAACGAAGCTCGCGGCGCGTTGACGGCTCGCGGAATCGCGTGATATATTTAAAAGCTTTGTGCAGCAATTTCGCTCATCGAGCGCGTTGAACCGTCCGAGAAACCTAGCTTGATATCCGTCGACGCCACCGCTTTCGTCATCATGGCGCTCGTCTTCGCGCTGGTGCTGGTGTTGAAGAGTCTTCTCTTCGAGCCGCTCGCCCGGACGATGGAGACGCGCAAGGAGCGCATCGACCGCGCGGCGCGCGCCTGGGACGAGGCCCAAAAGACCATCCGGGCCGCCGCCGCCGAGGTAACCGGCGCGGTGACCGCTGCCCGAAACGAAGGCTACGGTCTTCTCGACCGCGCCCGGACCGAAGCCCTGGCGCACGCGAGGGTGAAGCTCGATTCGAGCCGTGAGGACGCGCAGAACGAGCTGAACGCCGCGAAAAATGAGCTCGCCGAAGCCTCCGAGCGCGCTGTGCGGGAGCTCGAAGGCCAGGCGGACACCCTGGCCCGGTCGATCGCGAGCCGAATCCTGGGTCGGGACGTCGCGTGAGCCCGACGCGCCGCTCGCTCGTGCCGCTGACCGCGGTCCTCCTGGTCTCCCTCGGGAGTCCGAGCGGGCTCTTCGCCGCCGAAGGGGGAGAGCTCCCGCGCATCGTCAATTTCTCCATCCTGGCGGTGGTGCTGGTCCTCGTCCTGAGAAAACCGCTCGCGGAGTTCCTGAACGCCAAGACCGCCCAGATCCGGGAGGAGCTTTCGGAGGCTCGCACCCGGGATGCGAACGCCGCAGTCGAGACGAAGCGAGCGGAGGAGCTTCTCGCGAGCCTCAATCGCGAAGTGCGGAAGGCGAAGGACGAAGCGATCCGCTCGGCCCAGGCGGAAAAGGAACGGATTCTCAAGACCGCGGAGCACGAAGCCGCGCGAATCCGCGCCATCGCCAAGAAAGAAATCGAGGCCGAGGTCGAAGCCGGCCGGAGGCGCCTTTTCGCGCGAGCGACGGAGCTCGCCGTCGAGCTCGCGCAGAAGAAGATCGCGAGCTCGATGACCGACGCGGACCGGGATCGGCTCATCGACCGAAGCGTCGACATTCTCGGGAGGCGGCGTTGACGGAGCCCAGGGGGGAGCGCGCCGAAAGGGCCAAGCAGGCCCGTCGGACCAAGCCCGGCACCCGGGCGGTCGCTGAGCGGTACGCGCGGGCGCTTCTCGAGGTCGCGCTCGACAAGAACAAGGACCTCGATCGAATCGGTAAGGAGCTCGAGGAATTTCAAGCGCTCCTGGAGCGCGAGAGCGCGCTCGAGGCCGCCCTGGCCGCGCCCACGATTCCAGCGGCCAAACGGGTCGCCATCCTCGATGCCGTTCTCGCTTCGGCGAAATTCTCGCCCGAGACGCTGAACCTCCTGCGCCTGCTCGCGAAGAACGAGCGTGTTGCCATCGTTCCCATGCTCGCCGAGAGCTTCCACCGGCTGGTCCTCGAGCATCGACAGATACAGCCGGCGGACGTTCTCTCCGCGCACGCGCTCTCGGGAGATCAGAAGCAGCGGCTCGCGGGACAGCTCGGTCAGGCCCTGGGAAAGACGATGGAGCTGACCTACCGCACCGATCCGGAAATCCTGGGCGGAGTCGTGGTTCGCGTCGGCAACCGTATTTTCGACGCGAGCGTCACCACCCAGCTCCGCCGATTCAAAGAGAAGGCGCTCTCGCGGGTCTGACCGCGGCGCTCGAGGAAACCAATGGCGATGGATATCAGGCCTGACGAGATCACGAAGATCCTGAAACAGCAGATCGGCGACTACGAGGCGGACGTCGACGTCTCGGAGGTCGGGACGATCGTCTCCACGGGAGACGGAATCGCCCGGGCCCACGGGCTCGAGGGCGTCATGTACGGCGAGCTGGTGGAGCTCCCGAACGACGTCTTCGGACTGGCGTTCAACCTCGAAGAGGACGCCGTGGGGCTCGTGCTCTTCGGCGACGTCACCCTCATCAAAGAGGGCGACCAGGTGAAGCGGACGCGGAAGATTCTCCAGGTGCCCGCAGGAGAGGAGCTGGTGGGCCGGGTGGTCGACGCTCTCGGAAGGCCTATCGACGGAAAGGGACCGATACACACGAAGACGTTCTATCCCGTCGAGCGCATCGCCCCGGGAATCGTGGACCGGCAGCCAGTGAAGGAGCCCCTGCAGACGGGGGTGAAGGCGATCGACGCGATGATTCCGATCGGTCGCGGCCAGAGAGAGCTCATCATCGGAGATCGCCAGACGGGGAAGACCGCGCTCGCCGTCGACGCCATCATCAACCAGAAGGGCACGGGCGTCATCTGTGTCTACGTGGCCATCGGTCAGAAGCTCTCGACCGTCGCGCAGGTAGTGAAGACCCTCGAGGAGAACGGGGCGCTCGACCACACCATCGTGGTGAATGCCTCCGCTTCCGACGCCTCTCCGCTCCAGTACATCGCACCCTATTCGGGCTGCGCGATGGGCGAGTACTTCCTCTATAACAAAGGTCACGCGCTCTGCATCTACGATGACCTCTCGAAGCACGCGGCCGCGTACCGGGAAGTCTCCCTTCTCCTCAGGAGGCCGCCGGGACGCGAAGCCTACCCCGGCGACGTCTTCTACCTGCACTCGCGGCTTCTGGAAAGGGCGGCGAAGCTCTCCGACGCGAACGGAGGAGGCTCGCTCACCGCCTTTCCCTTCATCGAGACGCAAGCGGGCGATCTCTCCGCCTACGTTCCCACGAACGTCATCTCCATCACCGACGGGCAGATCTATCTCGAGGGCGATCTCTTCAACGCCGGCATCCGTCCCGCCATCAACGTCGGTAACTCCGTGAGCCGCGTGGGAGGCTCCGCCCAGATCAAAGCCATGCGTCAGGTCGCCGGCACCATTCGTCTGGACCTCGCGCAGTACCGCGAGATGGCGGCCTTCGCGCAGTTCGGGTCGGACCTCGACAAGGCGACCCAGGCCCAGCTCGCGAAGGGCGAGCGCCTGATGGAGATCCTGAAGCAAGGGCAATACGAGCCACTTCCCGTGGAGAAGCAGGTCGCCATCCTGTACGCGGCCAACAAGGGCTACCTCGACGACATCCCCGTCTCGGAGTGCCGCCGGTTCGAATCGGAGTTCCACCGCCACCTGGATGACCGACATCCCGGAGTGCTCGGCGACATCCGTGAAAAGAAGACCCTGGACGCGGACCTGGAGGGCAAACTCAAGATCGCGCTCGACGAGTTCAAAGGCGCCTTCCAGCGGGAGAAGCAGGAGACCGCGGCCTGACCGCGGACCGGACGAGAGCCCAGAATGCCCAGCCTTCGAGACCTGAGGCGCCGGACGCGCAGCGTCAAGAACACCCAGCAGATCACCAAGGCCATGAAGATGGTGTCGGCGGCGAAGCTCCGGCGATCGCAGGACGCGATCCTCTCCGCCCGGCCGTTCGCGAGGAAGATGCTGGAAGTCCTCAACAGCCTGGCAACACGAGCCAATCCCGAAGGCCATCCGCTCCTTCGGGTTCGAGAGCCGAGGCGAGTCGACGTCGTAATCGTGACCTCCGACAAGGGGCTCTGCGGCTCGTTCAACGCCAACATCCTCAAGACGGCGGAAGCCTTCGTCAAGCGGATGGAGTGCGAAGATCTGGGCCTCCAGCTGGTCGGGAAGAAAGCCCGCGACTACTTCCGGAGGCGCCGCTACAAGATCCGGCGGGAGTTCGTCGACATCTTCCGGAACCTCGGCTACGACACCGCCGCCGCCGTCGCCAGGCCGATCATCGAGCGATACTCGGCTCCGGAGTCCGCCGAGGGCGTCGACGCCGTGTTCCTCATCTACAACGAGTTCAAGAACGTGATGCAGCAGGACGTGGTCGTCGAGCGGCTCCTCCCTCTCGAGAAGCTCCACTTCGAGCGGAGGGAGGAGGAGCTCGACTACATCTACGAGCCCAGTCCGGCGGCGATCTACGACGCGGTGATCCCGCGGCACGTCGAGTACCAGCTCTGGCGCGCTCTCCTGGAGTCGGCGGCGGCCGAGCACGCCGCGCGGATGACGGCGATGGAGAACGCCACCAAGAACGCCTCGGAGCTGATCGAGCAACTGACGCTCACCATGAACAAGGCGCGCCAGGCGAGCATCACCAAGGAAATCCTGGAGGTCGTCTCCGGAGCGGAGGCGATCCAGTAATGCACCGCTATTGGCAGCGGGGCCCGGAGGGCCCCATCCTCCGCGCGCGCGAGGAGCGCGGGGAGCGAGCCTCGCGAAGAGCGAGGCGAGCACTAATTAAGAAAGAAGCAAACACATGACCCTTTGGAAACATACCAACGTGGGCCGCGTGGTCCAGGTCATCGGAAACGTCGTGGACGTGGAGTTCTCGAGCGGGCAGCTTCCCGCGATCTACAACGCCGTCCGCATCGTCGACGAGAAGGAGCTCTCCTCGGAGAAGCTCGAGATCACCGTTGAGGTCCAGCAGCACCTCGGAGAGAACCGGGTGCGCACCGTGGCGATGCAGCCGACCGAGGGCCTGGTCCGGGGGATGAAGGCGCTCGACACCGGAGCGCCGATTACCGTTCCCGTGGGTCGAGAAACCCTGGGGCGGGTCATCAACGTCCTCGGCGAGCCGGTGGACAACAAGGGCCCGGTCAAGGCCGACAAGAGATACCCGATCCACCGCCCCGCCCCCGAGTTCACCCAGCAGAGCACGAAGCTGGAAATGTTCGAAACCGGGATCAAGGTGGTCGACCTCCTCGAGCCCTACGTCCGCGGCGGCAAGGTCGGTCTCTTCGGCGGTGCGGGCGTCGGCAAGACCGTCATCATCCAGGAGCTGATTCACAACATCGCGACCAAGCACGGAGGCTTCTCGGTGTTCGCCGGAGTCGGCGAGCGCACTCGCGAGGGGAACGACCTCTGGCTCGAGATGAAGGAGTCAGGAGTCCTAGCCAAAGCCGCGCTCATCTACGGCCAGATGAACGAGCCTCCCGGCGTGCGCCTTCGGGTCGCTCTTACCGGCCTCACGGTGGCGGAGTACTTCCGCGACGAGGAAGGGCAGGACGTGCTGCTCTTCATCGACAACATCTATCGGTACACTCTCGCGGGGATGGAGGTCTCGGCGCTCCTAGGCCGAATGCCATCGGCCGTTGGCTACCAGCCGACCCTCGCTTCGGAGATGGGGAACCTCGAAGAGCGCATCACCTCGACCGACAAGGGCTCGATCACGTCGATCCAGGCCATCTACGTGCCGGCGGACGACTACACCGACCCGGGGGTGGCGACGACGTTCTCACACCTCGACGCCACGACCAACCTGTCGCGGCAAATCGCCGAGCTCGGAATCTACCCCGCGGTGGATCCTCTCGCCTCGACTTCGCGCATCCTCGATCCACGGGTCATCGGCGAGGAGCACTACCGCGTCGCCAAGAACGTGAAGGAGATCCTGCAGCGATACAAGGACCTCCAGGACATCATCGCCATCCTCGGGATCGACGAGCTCTCCGAGGACGACAAGGTCACCGTCGCCCGGGCGCGCAAGATCCAGCGCTTCTTCTCGCAGCCGTTCCACGTGGCGGAGCAGTTCACCGGCCGCGCCGGCGTCTACGTCACGCTGGAGGAAACGGTGAAAGGATTCAAGCGCATCGTGTCGGGCGAGCTCGATCATGTTCCCGAGCAGGCGTTCTACATGGCGGGAGGCATCGAGGAAGTGGTGAAGAACGCCGAGAAGATGGCGGCGGCCTAGGCCCCGGAAAGAAGCCGACGACGATGCAGTCCGAGAACGCAATCGAGCTCGAGATCGTGACCCCCGGAGGCGTCGTGGTTCGCGAGTCGGTCGATGAGGTGGAGGCGCCGGGAGTGGAGGGGCATTTCGGAGTCCTTCCCGGCCACCGCCCCTTCATGAGCCAGCTTCGCGCCGGTGAGCTTCGTTACCGCACCGGGAAGGAGAACCACTTCGTCGCCGTCCACTGGGGCTTTGCCGAAGTGCTCCCGCACAAGGTCACGGTTCTGGTCGAGACCGCCGAGCGGGCGGAGGACATCGATCTCAAGCGCGCCGAGACCGCGAGGCGCCGCGCCGAGGAGCGCCTCAAGCAGTTCGGCACCGCGTACGACATGGAAACCGCCCGGGCCGACTTCGAGCGCGCGCAGGCGAGGCTCGATGCCGCTCAGCTCGCGCAGAAACGCCCATAGTAGAATCGCGGCTGCATGGGCAGCGCCCCGGACATCCGACTGACCTCGCCCGACCCCCACCCGTTCGTCAAGTGGGCCGGCGGCAAAGGGTCGATCGTCTCCGACATCGCCGCCCGCATTCCCCGCCATGGAAACTTCCGGCGGTACCTGGAGCCCTTCGTGGGGGCGGGGGCGCTCTTCTTCTGGATGCGCCGCAGTTTTCCCGATCTCGAGTTCCTCATCGCCGATTCGAACGAAGAGCTCATCCATGCTTATCGCGCGATTCGCGACGACGTCGAACGGGTCCTGGCGAAGCTCGAGAGCCACCAGGCGTTCCATTCCCCGGACCACTACTACAACGTGCGCCGGGCGTCCCCTCGCGAGCCGGCGGAGCGCGCCGCCCGCTTCATCTATCTCAACCGCACTTGCTACAACGGCCTCTATCGCGTGAACCGCAGGGGGGTCTTCAACGTTCCCATCGGGCGTTACGACCGGCCCCGCATCGTGGATCGCGAGAACCTCCTCGCGGTGGCAACGGTCCTAAGGGAAGTCAAGATCGAGGCCGCGGATTTCGAGACGGCGACCGAAGGAGCCGGTCCCGGGGATCTCATCTACTTCGATCCGCCCTACCACCCGCTGTCGGAAACCAGCGGGTTCACGAGCTATACCGCGGGAGGGTTCGGTCTCGACGAGCAGAGGCGGCTGGCGCGCGTCTTCGAGACCCTCTCCCGCCGCGGCGCGTTCATCGTGCTCTCGAACAGCAGCTCGGATCTCGTGAGGGAGCTCTACGAGTCCCTGGACCCGCGCCCGCGCATGGACGAGATCCAGGTCCCGCGCGCGATCAACTCCAATGCGAAATCGCGGGGACCCGTCCCCGAGCTATTGATCTACTCCGTCGCGGAGTAGTCTCTGGATGATGTCCCCGGCCCTTCTGCTCCTCGTCGCGCTCGCCCCCTCCGAGGACTGGCCACAGTTTCTCGGCCCCGGAGCGCAACGGGTCGACGTCCGAGCGGGCGGTCATCGAGGCCTGGAAAGAAAGCGGGCGTCTCCGCAAAAGGCGTAGTCTGAGCTTCCGCCATCTGCGCGCCTGCTACCCCGCAAGCGTCTGGACACCGACCGAATCGTCCTGGCTCAATCTCATCGAAGCCCACTTCGGCGTGTTGAAACGCTTCACCCTCGCGAACACCGACGACCTCGACCACATCACCCGCCGTCGCCGCATCTACCGCTATCTCCGTTACCGCCACCGGCGGCTCGGCAACACAGTCACCCCTCTCAACCGCATCCACTCGATTACGTCGGTCAAGTTGGAACACACTCCAGGCAAGATCGCTGCCGGAATCGAGTTAGGCGACACGCCCCTACACTTCAACGCCCCATCGTGCCTGTAAGCCGCCGCATGTTCTCCTGTGAGAAGAACTCGGGGATCGGCACGGTGCCGGCGATGGTTCCGAGGAAGCGGCCGGACTGCTCCTCGTTGTCCCGCAACGCGGCAAAGAGGCTCTGCATATCTGAGGGCGGCGGCTGAAGCTTCGCCAGGTCACAAGTCAGCTGATACATCGGCATCACCGCTTCGTTGCGCTTTTGTTCGTAGCCGGCGAGCGCGTCCTCGGTCGAAAGGCGTCCCGCGAACGCGTCGTCGATCGCGTCCGCGAGCAACTCGGAGTCACGGAACGCATCGGTCATCCCCTGCGCGGTGATCGGATCCTTGTGGTAGCCGGCGTCCCCAACTAGCGCCCAGCCAGGCCCATATGGCCGGCGGAAAAAGCCGCGCTGATCGGCGCTGCCCCGGAACTTCTCGGCGCGAGATCCCGCACGGACACGCTCAGCGAGGCTTGGAACCATGTCCAGCGCCCCCGTGAACTGTCCTTCGATGTCGGCACGAACCTGGGGGAAGGCGGTCACGGGCCAGTAGACGATCATCATCGTCAACCCGTCGTTGGTAGGTGCGGCGATCAGCATGCGTTCCGGTCGCGGGTACAGCTCCACGGCTCGCATCGGCACATTGCTCCAGTACGTGTAGTAGGCGCAGCTGGATGCCGGCTGCTCATCGTACGTGGGAGCTCCAACCCTCCGCGCGATCACCGAGCGCACGCCGTCGGCGCCGACGACGATGCGAGCCTCCTCATGCACGAGGCTGCCGCCCTGCGACCGGCCGCGGATCCCCGTTACGCGCTCGCCGTCGGTGACGAGCTCCTCGACCGAGAAATGTTCACGGACCTCGACGCCGGCGTCGACCGCGGCATCGAGCAGGATCTTGTCCAGGATCGTGCGACGCGGCGCATAGCCCGCCGTGATGCCGTCGGCCGGGGGTGGGGATCCGGTCAGTGCGAATGGTCCGACGTCGAAAACCTGCCGCTCGACTGGCGGACAGCCCGATGCCACGACCTTGTCCAGAAGGCCCCAGCGGTGCAGCTTGGCGACGCCGGGCTGGTGAATGTAGTGAGCCGACAACGTGTCGCTGGGGAAGCCCGCCTTGTCGAGGAGTAGGACGCGGTGTCCTTTCCGGGCAAGCAGCATGGCGGTGGGCGAGCCTGCGCAGCGGGCGCCTACAACAATGGCATCGTACATGTCTTCCTCCTAGTTCGGCCGGGTCTGGCAGCTTGCGGTCAGGACGGCGGCAAACATGATCGCGAAGTGGAGCAGCGGAAGCTCCTCTGCCTTGGCCGGCGTTCGTGCTGCCGCGGGATGCTCAGTTTGCCACCGTTCGCCTTCGCGATTCCAGTCCGGTCAGCGGTCGTCCTCGGCGACCACGACGAGGCCGCCCTCCTAGTTCAGCGTGACCACCGAGTCCTTCGCGGCGTTGATCTTGACGCCGTAGTTGTGAGCGGGGTCGATTTCCTGGCTGTGCAGTTTGTGTCCATGGCGATGCCGAGACAGCAGGTGATGACGGGGCCGACCTGGACACCGCCCTCGGTCGCGTTGCATGAGATCTTCCTAAGCAACCAGAAATTCTGGTCGCGCTCGAGCCCTAGCTGCGGATCTCGACCCGGGTATTGCCGGCGAGGATCGTCTTTCCGTTCCGCATCAGGCGCAGGTGGACGGTGTAGCTTCCGGGGTAGCGGTACTCGTGGCTGGCGCTGAAGCTGGTCTTGAGCTCCGCCCCTTCCTTGTAGGGCTCGCAGTCGGGGGCGTACTCCGACTCGGTCTCGTCGTCCCAGTCCCAGATCTCCTCGAGGCAGTAATATTCCTCGGTGTTCTCGATCTTTTCCAGATCCACCAGCTGGCCGGTGACTCGAACCGTCACCGTCGGACGCCGCGGCTCGTTCGGCATCCGCGGACGCATGAAGATCATCCGGGGAGATTTGAGCTTCAGCGAGGGACCCTCGGCCAGAACCGAGGTCCTCGGGGCACCGAGCGCGAGGGACATCAGGAGAACGACGAAGACGACGGTGGCTCTCATCGTGCAGTTCATTCTAGCACGCACGTCCCGCGCCGCTCGTCAGGCGAGCGCGGCCAGGATCTCGTCGAGCTCGTCCGTGGGGGCCTGGCAGGCGTAGCTCTCGCAGAGGTAGAACCGAGGTTTTTCAGGATCGGGCCCCGAGGTCTTGCCTTCGAGAAGCGGGGCCTCCTTCAGGAGCCGGACGGCGTCCGGTGAGTCGGGGTCGAAGCGCGCGAGCGCGAGGTCGGGCGCATAGCGTCCCCACAGGCGGCGGAGCGCCTCCTCCGCGCTCTTCGCGTCGCGCCGTCCGACCACCACGAGCTCCCGCTTCGAGCCGAGGTAGTGGTCCACGGCCGCGAGCATCTGGGCGAAAGCGCTCGGCGAGCGCTCCATCTGAGAGTGAAACGCGCGCAGGGTCTCGGCCCCTAGCGATGCCTGATCGCGTGAGCCCGTGTACTCGGAGAGCTTCAGGAGATAGGTCGCGGCCATCGCGTTGCCCGAGGGGATGGCGCCGTCGTAGCCGCTCTTGGTCCGGCTGATCAGGGCCTCGTGATCCGAGCCGGTGAAGAAGAAGCCCGAGCCCGCTTCGTCGCGGAAGAGCTCGGAGAGCTTCGTCGCCAACTCGCCGGCCCGCTCGAGCCAGTGAACGTCGAAGTCGCTCTCGAAGAGCTCCACGTATCCGCCGAGAAGAAAGGCGTAGTCGTCGAGGTAGGCCTTCAGGCGCGCCCGTCCGGATCGATAGGTCGCGAGCAGCCGGCCCCCGTCCTCCAGGCGATCCTCGATGAACCGCGCGGCCCTCACCGCGGACGCCAGGAACTTCTCGTCGCCGAGGATTCGGTACGCTCGGCACATGGCGATGATCATGAGACCGTTCCAGCTGGTGAGGACCTTGTCGTCGAGGCCGGGATGCACTCTCTTCTCGCGCTCGCGGAGAAGGATCTCCCGGGCGTCCCGAAGCGAGCTCTCGAAGCCCGGATCCCTGGACGAGAACCCCGCCGGCCGGTGGAGTATGTTCTCTCCCTCCCAATTCCCGCCGGGGGTCACGTCATAGGTGCGGCAGAAGGCCTCCGCGCGGTCCCCGAGAAGACGCCGGACTTCCTCCTCCGACCAGACGTAGAATTTTCCTTCGACGCCCTCGCTGTCGGCGTCCTGGGTGCTGTAGTAGCCGCCTTCGCCGCCCTGCATCTCGCGCAGCACCCATTCGAGCGTTTCCCGCGCGACCCGCGCGTAGTCTTCCTTCCCCGTGACCTGGTAGGCCTCGAGGTAAGCCCGCGCGAGAAGAGCGTTGTCGTAGAGCATCTTCTCGAAATGCGGCACGAGCCAGGAGGCGTCCGTCGAGTAGCGATGAAAGCCGCCGCCGAGGTGGTCGTACATCCCACCGGCCGCCATCTTGTCGAGGGTGAGCTCGACCATGGCGAGGGCATCGGGATCGCGGCCCGCCTTGTGGTATCGAAGCAGAAGGAGAGATCGCGCCCGAAGGCGGAAACTTGGGGGCGGAGGAGAAGCCTCCCTCCCTCGAGTCGAAACGAAGAGCGAGCTCCCGGGCCGCCTGCTGGATGAGCGACCGGTTCATGAGCTCGCGCGAGGAGGTAACGACCGCGAGGCTCTGAATCCTCTCGGTCAGGGCCTTCGAAGTCTCTCGAACCCGCGACCGGTCCTCGCGGAATACCCGGGCGAGCTCCCGCAGGACGGTTTCGAAACCCGGCCGGCCCCAGCAATCCTCCGGCGGGAAGTAAGTCCCGCCGTAGAACGGCTCGAGCTCCGGGGTGAGAAAAACGGTGAGCGGCCAGCCTCCGGAGCTCGTCATGATTTGAACCGCGCTCATGTAGATCTCATCGATGTCGGGGCGCTCCTCCCGGTCGACCTTGATCGAAACGAAGCTCTCGTTCATCAGGGCGGCGATGTCGTCGTTCTCGAACGACTCCCTTTCCATCACGTGGCACCAGTGGCAGGCGGAGTATCCGATGGAGAGCAGGATCGGCTTGTCCTCGCGGCGGGCTTTCTCGAGCGCTTCTTCGCCCCAGGGATACCAGTCGACGGGGTTTCGGGCGTGCTGCAGGAGGTAGGGACTGGTCTCGCCCGCGAGGTGGTTCTCGCGGTGCCCGCTCACGCGCGTCCGTCGGTTCTGAGACCGCTCCACCGCAGGAGGGAGGCCCCCGCGGTGAAGCCGGCGCCGACGGAGCTGAAGAGGACCAGGTCGCCTTTCTGGAGGCGGCCGTTCTCCACGGCATCGTAGAGCGCCAGAGGAATCGTGCCCGCGGTGGTGTTTCCGAGGGTCTCGATGTTCTTCACGATCTTGTGCTCGGGAAGGCCGAGGCGCTCTCCCGTGGCGTCGAGGATCCGGACGTTCGCCTGGTGAGCGATGAGGAGTGAAACGTCCTGCGGGGTGAAGCCGTGGGCCTGGAGCAGCCCCGTCGTCATTTCGTACGTGCGCCGCACGGCATACTTGAACACCTGGCGGCCGTCCTGGTGGACGTAGTGCAGCTCCTTATCCACCGTTTCGTGGCTCGGCGGGTTCTGGCTGCCCCCGCCGGGCATGTACAGGTACTGCGCCCCGCTTCCCTCGATGCGGTGCTGGAAGCCGAGGAACCCCTCTTCCCCCTCGCCCGCGGCCTCGAGCAGGATGGCCCCCGCGCCGTCCCCGAAGATGACGCAGGTGGCGCGGTCCTTGTAGTTGATGATGCTGCTCATCACGTCCGCGCCGATGACCAGGACCCGCTCGTGCGCGCCGGTCTCGATGAACTGGGCTCCCACGGACAGCGAGTAGAGGAATCCGCAGCAGGCCGCGGAGAGGTCGAAGCCCCAGGCGCGGGTCGCCCCGAGCTTGTCCTGCACCAGGCAGGCGGTCGACGGAAACATCATGTCGGGAGTGATCGTTCCGACGATGATGAGGTCGACGTCATCGGGCCCGATCCCCCTCCGGTCGAGCGCCTCCTGGGCGGCTACGGCCGCCAGCTCCGAAGTCCCGGTGCCGGGGGCCGCGATCCGGCGCTCCCGGATCCCCGTCCTCGCCATGATCCACTCGTCGGTGGTGTCGACCATGGACTCGAGGTCGTGATTGCTCAGGACCCGCTCGGGAACGAAACGGCCCACGGAAGTGATCGCCGCTCTTCGTCTCATGCTCTTATCGAGGTGGTTTCGCGACAACAATCCCCAATCCTACGCCGGAGCGCGAAGTCCGGTCAAACCGGGCAGCGCAAGGGCTTGCCCCGCCGAAGCCCTGGCGAAGGCGGGTTGAACCGGAAGTCTTCCCCCGCTAATATCTAGGGTTTCACGGAGACTCGACAAACCCTTGGCGGCAGCGGCTTTCTATGACCTCGACGGCACCCTGGTGTCCACGAATCTCGTCCATACTTTCGCTTTCTACGCCCGTAACGATCAGGGGATCCTGAAGAGTCTGGGACGCTCCGCGGCCACGATCGCGGGAATCCCCCTGTTCGTGGCCGCCGACCTCTACAGCCGCAAGGTCTTCAACGACATCTTCTTCAAGTGGTACAAAGGCCAATCCGAGGACCGCCTCCGGTACCTGGCCGAGGACCTGTTCGAAGAGGTCATTCGCCCCGCCATCTACCCGGGCACCCTCGAGCTTCTCGACAAGTCGAGGTGCATGGGGCTGCGCCAGGTGGTGGTTACGGGCGCCCTCGACGTCACCATACTGCCGCTTCTCCGACACCTCGGCATCACCGAGTACGTGGCCAACCGCCTCGAGTTCGTGGACAACCGGGCGACCGGCCGTTTGAAGCCCCCGGTCATGGCGAGTGCCACCAAGGCCTCCTGGATCCGGATGTACTCGGAGCGCGAGGGGCTCTCGCTCAACGACTGCTACGCCTATGCCGACAGCATGAGCGACCTCCCGATGCTCTCGGTGGTGGGACACCCCACGGCGACCAATCCGGACCTGAGGCTGAAGAGTACGGCGCTGCGGCACGACTGGCCGATTGTCCGCCTGAATTAGAAGTAGTGATCGGAAAAATGACGCCGGTATTGAGAGAGAGATCGGGCCCGGAGGGCCCGTCCTCCCCGGGCGGGAGCCCGGGGAGCGAGCCGCGCGGAGCCCTCAGCCCAGCGCGGTGGGGGTGGGGCCCCACCGCATTGAGCGACGAGCGCGGCGAGCATTACTTGAAGAACTGAAAAAATATGCCTGTCCTTCGCCGCAAGCTCGATCCGGGCACGGTGGTAATCGACACCGACTCCGCTCCCCGGCTGATACATTTCGGGGAAGATTTCTGGGAAGAGGACCTTCCGGTCGGAACGCGGGTGATCTATCCCAAGCCCCCGATCCAGGGCCTCCCCAACGCCCGCGGTGCAATTCGCCACGCCATCAACCACCCGCTGGGTTGCGACCCCCTCCACGCGCAGCTCCGCCCGGGAATGAAGGTCACGGTCGCTCTCGACGACATCAGCCTTCCGCTTCCGCCGATGAAGACCCCGGAGGTGCGTCAAATCGCGCTCGAGGTCGTGCTGGAGCTTCTCTCCGACCACGGGATCGACGACGTTCACCTCATCGTGGCCAACTCCCTCCACCGGAAGATGACGGAGCGGGAAATGAGGCGGATGGTGGGCTCCGAGATCCACAAGGCCTATTACCCCGATCGCTACTACTACCACGACGCCGAGAAAGAGGACGGCCTGGTGAGCCTGGGCAAGACACGCCACGGAGAGCACCTCCGGCTCAACCGCCGGGCCTGCGAGAGCGATCTCGTCATCTACGTGAACATCAACCTGGTGCCGATGGACGGAGGGCACAAGTCGGTCACCGTGGGCCTGTGCGACTACGGAAGCCTTCGCTACCATCACGAGCCCCAGACCATCATCGACTCCGACGGCTACATGGACCCGGGGCGATCCGAGCTCAACCGCAAATGCGTGCGCATGGGTGCCCTGGTCGACGAGCAGCTGAACGTCTTCCACATCGAGACCGTCCTCAACAACCGGATGTTCGGAGACCGCTCGATTTTCTCGGAAAGAACGAGGACGACTTCACCGAGATCGACAGGATGAAGTTGAAGGCCATGAAGTGGACGCTTTCGCGATTGCCGCGGGCGGCGAAGCGCACGTTCTTCCACAACATTCCCGCCGCCTTCGATCTCATCGCCTGTTACGCCGGCAAGACCGAGCCCGTCCACGAAAAGACGCTCGAGCGGTCGTTCGAGCAGTACGCGGTGAAGGTCAAAGGACAGTGCGACATCCTGGTGGTCGGCGTCCCGTTCATCTCGCCCTACAACGTGAACTCCATCCTGAACCCGCTGCTGGTGCAGGTGATGGCGCTCGGCTACTTCTTCAACCTCTACAGGGACAAGCCGCTGGTGCGCAAAGGCGGGATGCTGATCCTCTGCCACCCCTGCTACGACGAGTTCGACCCCGAGCTCCATCCGAGCTACATCGAGTTCTTCCACCGGCTGCTCCCGGAGACGCGCGACGCCTTCACCTTGAGGGAGAAGTACGAGGAGGAGTTCGCCAAGAATCCGAGCTACATCGAGATGTACCGCCGCGGCAACGCCTATCACGGCGCTCATCCGTTCTTCATGTGGTACTGGGGCGAGAACGGAAGGCGCCACCTGGGCAAGATCATCGCCGCGGGGGCGGAGAACCAGCACGTGCCGGAGCTCCTGGGCTGGGATCGAACGAAAACCCTGGCCGAGGCCATCGCAAGCGCCCGGAGCCACCTCGGCCGTTCGGCGGAAATCACGATGTTGCACCTCCCTCCCATCGTCATCCCGCAGGTCGAGTAGTCCTTTGAGCCCTCTCGACCCGCGGAAGTGCCTCGAGGGCCGCAGTGTCTTCCTTCTCGGCGGCACCGGATTCCTGGGGAAGGTGTGCCTGTCGATGCTCCTGGATCGCTTTCCAGGCGTCGGTCGCGTCTACCTCATGGTGCGGGCCTCGACGGACGCGGAGAGCGAGAGCCGCTTCTGGGAATCGATCGTGCCCTCCCCGGCGCTCGAGCCCCTCCGGCATCGATACGGGAAAGGGCTGGAGAAGCTGCTGCGGGAGAAAGTCCACGTCGTCGGCGGGGACATCACTCACGAGAATCTCGGCCTCTCCGAGTCCATGGCCAAGCGGATTACCGACGAGATCGACGTTCTCGTGAACTCCTCGGGACGGGTGACCTTCAATCCACCGCTCGAGGCCGCTCTCAAGACGAACGTCACCGGAACCCTGAATACCCTGACGTTCGCCAAAAGGATGCGCCGGCCGGCCCTCGTCCACGTGAGCACCTGTTTCGTCGCCGGAAACCGCTCGGGCGAGATCTGGGAGAACGAGCCTCTCCTCGGGTACTTTCCCCGGAAAGGCGAAGAGGTCTCCGAGTTCAGCGTCGACAAGGAGATCGACGACTGCGAGAGGCTCGCGGCGCGGGTGAGGGACGAGTCCCAGGACAAGTCGCTCGCGGACCGATTTCGTGAGCTCGCGCGCAAGCGCTTCCTCGAGGAAGGCCGCGATCCGGACGACGAGAAGGCCCTCGGGCTCGCCATCGCCCGCGAGCGCAAGAACTGGATCCGCTCGCGGCTCACGGATCTCGGCATCGCCAAGGCGAAGGACTGGGGCTGGCCGAACATCTATACGTACACCAAGAGCCTGGGCGAACAGCTGGTAGCAGCCGAGGAGGGCGTCGTCCGCGCCATCGTCCGACCGGCGATTGTCGAGAGCGCCCTCGAGTTCCCGTTCCCGGGCTGGAACGAGGGATTCACCACCACCGCGCCCCTGGTGCGGATGGCGATGCGGGGGCAGAACCTCTTCCCGGTCGCGACCGACGTCATCCTCGACGTCATCCCGGTGGACATGGTGGCCTCCGCGGTTCTGGCGGTGACGGCGCAGGCGCTGGTGGAGGAGCCGGCGCTCGTCTACCAGGTCTCCTCCGGAGACTCCAATCCGTCGAGGCTGGGCCGGCTGGTGGATCTCCTCGGGCTCTTCAAACGGAAGCATTTCCAGGGAAAGACGGATGGCCACCGCTTTCTCAACGAGGTAGCTGCGCGGATGGAGGCGCAGGCGGTCAAACCCGAGAGCTTCGAGAAGTACTCGCTTCCTCTCCTCCACAAGGCGACCAAGAAGATCTCGGAAGCGCTCGACAAGGTGAGCCCGCGGCAGGCCGGACCCCTCGCGCCCCTCATCGCTCAGGCGAAGGAAGCGGTCGAGCGGTTCGAAGCCTTCACCTGGGAGGGGGAGGAGCACTATAGAACGTTCCGGCCGTTCATCGTCGACAACAAATATGTCTTTCGCGCCGACAACACCCGGGCGCTCTTCGACCGGCTCGACCAGGGCACCGGGAAGGAAGACCGGCTGCTCTACTTCGAGCCGGAAAAGATCGACTGGTACGACTACTGGCTGAACGTCCACCTCCCCGGCCTCCAGAAGTGGGTGTTCCCCAAGCTCGACGAAGCGGAGTCGGGAAAGAAGACCCGCCGGATCTATACCTATCGGAACCTCATCGAGCTCTTCGACGCCGCGACCAAGAACCACTCGGGCCGGGTGGCGATGCGCATCGAGAGAAGCGGTCGGGAGGAGCGCTATACCTACGGGGATTTCCGCGAGTGCGCTCTCCGGGCGGCGGCCTTCCTGAAATCCAAGGGGATCAAGGCGGGCGAGCGGGTGGGCCTCCTGTCCCAGAATTCCCCGGAGTGGGGCATGGCGTACTTCGGCATCCTCCGGACCGGCGCCACCGCCATTCCTCTCGAAAAAGAGAGCTCGACGGAAGAGATCGCGAAGCTCCTCCGCCTGGGGCAGGCGAGCGCCCTTCTCGTGAGCCCCGAGCTCCTCGAGGAGCACCGCGACCTCGACAAGATCGAGGGGGTTCCCGTCTATTCCTTCGACGACGTCTTCCGGCTCCTCCCCGAGGCAACGGAGCAGAAGCGTATCGCCGAGCTCCCGGAGACGGTGCAGCCGTCGGCGGTGGCCTCGATCCTCTTCACCTCCGGGACCACGGGAAATCCCAAAGGGGTGATGCTCACCCACAAGAACTTCGCGAGCCTGGTGGCGAAGCTCCTCTCGGTCTACGACATCGATCAGGACGACGGAATGCTGAGCGTCCTCCCGCTTCACCATTCGTTCGAGTTCACGACCGGTCTCCTCCTTCCGCTCTCGCGCGGGGCGCAGATCGTCTACCTCGACGAGGTGAACGGCGACAACGTGACCCGGGCCCTGAAGAAGGGACAGGTCACCTGTATCGTGGGGGTCCCCGCTCTCTGGGATCTCCTCAAGCGGCGAATCCTCGGGAAGTTCCAGGAGCGCTCCCCCCGGCTGGAAGAGCTGGTGAACGCGCTCATCGACGCGAACTATCTCCTCCGCGACGAGACCCCGTTGAATTTCGGTCCCTTGCTGTTCTTCCCCATCCACATGGCCTTCGGCGGACGGATCCGTTATCTCATCAGCGGCGCTTCGGCTCTCAGCGAATCGACGCTCAAGACGTTTCGCGGGCTCGGCTTCAACCTCAACGAGGGCTACGGCCTGACCGAGGCTTCTCCCGTTCTTACCGTCACCCGCCCCGAGGGGAAGGTCGTCGCCGGGAGCGTCGGGCAGCCCCTTCCCGGCGTCGAGATCGCGATACACGAGCCGGACCGAAAGGGAGTGGGAGAGGTGGTCGCCCGCGGGCCCAACGTGATGGCGGGCTACTTCGGAAACGAAGGGGCGACGGCAGAGGCGCTCCGCGACGGGTGGCTCTTCACCGGCGACCTCGGCCGCCTCGACGAGGAGGGGAACCTTTATATCGTCGGGCGGTCGAAGGAGATCATCGTGGACTCCAACGGAAAGAACGTCTACCCCGACGAGATCGAAGAGCTCTACGCGGCCCCCGAGGTCATCGAGGAGATGGCCGTCGTCGGGCTTCCCGAGGGCGGCGGGGAAAGGGTCGCGGCGGTGGTAGTCAGAAAGAAGGACCTCGCCGCCGGCGAGGCTCGAGATCGGATCGACGCCCACATGCACGAGGTCTCGGCGAAGCTTCCGCTCTACAAGCGGGTCAAAACCTACGAGATTCGCGACGAAGAGCTTCCCCGCACCCCCACCCGCAAAGTGAAGCGCCGGGAGCTGGTGGCCTGGCTCCAGGAGAAGAGGCTCCTCGAGGCGAAAGAGGCCCCGCCCGCGGCCGACACCGACAAGGAGTGGCTCCTCGATATCGTGGCCCGGGTGGCGGAGAAGCCGCGGAGCGCGGTCTCGATCGAGGCCAGCCTCGATGAGCTCGGCTTCGACAGCCTGATGTACAACGAGCTCGCGGGGGCGATCGAAGCCTCGACGGGAGAGATCCTCTCGGCCGATGCTCTCATGTCCACGACGGGGCTCCGCGAGATCGCCGAGAACCTGACGCGGCGCCCGCATCGCGAGTCGAGAGAACGAGGTCGAGACCCGAAAGAAACCGAAACCGGGAAGATCGAGCTCCCGGATGTCGTGAAGAGCGCGGGTCGGGCCTCGCTCTCCGCAGTACAGCGGTGGTTCTATCACGACGTCCTGAAGCCCGAGTTCCAGGGCCGGGCCAACATTCCGAGCCACGTCCATTTCCTCGTCGTCGCCAATCACGCGTCCCACCTCGACATGGGGCTGGTGAAGATGGCGCTGGGAAGATCGGGAAAGAACCTGGTGGCGCTCGCCGCCGCCGACTATTTCTTCGACAACAAGGTCAAGCGCACCTTCTTCGAGAATTTCACGAACCTCGTGCCCATGGAGCGGAAGGGCTCGCTTCGCAAGTCGCTGGAGTGGGCCTTCCACCTTCTCGAGCAGGGCTACAACGTGCTCATCTTTCCCGAGGGCACGCGCTCGCGGCAGGGCACCCTCCAGCCCTTCCAGCGGGGACTCGGCCACCTCGTTCTCCGCGCCAGGGTGGGAGTGCTCCCGGTCTACCTCTCGACCTACGATGCGCTTCCGCCCGGGGCCTGGTATCCGCAGTCGCGTGAGGTGAGCGCGAGCATCGGGCAGTTTCTTTCCTTCGAGATGCTTTCCCGCGCGGGGTCGGGACTCCCGCGCTCCGACGCCGAGCGCGTGGTGACGGCGCTCGTGCAGCGGGTGGTGGAGGGTCTTCGGGACGGCGCGCCCGTCGATGTCGACAGCACCATCGAAGCCGAACGGGCTCGCTACGGGGACCGGCTGGAGAAAAAGTCCGAGAAGCCCGCGGTCGTCGGGAAGAAGTCGTGAAGCGGAAGCTCCTGGTGACGGGCGCCACCGGGTTTCTGGGCACGCACCTCGTCGAGCGCCTGCTTTCCGGGGAGGCCACGCGACTCCGGATCCTGTCGAGGGTTGGGGTTCCCGAGCTCGAGGAGCGCGGCGTCGACGTCGTCGAGGGATCGATCCTGGACGAGAACGCCTGCGCTTCGGCCCTCGAGAACGTCTCCGCGGTCTACCACCTCGCCGGGCAGGTCTCTCGCGATCCCGAGGATGGGCCCGAGCTCTACAAGGTGCACGTCCGGGGGACGGCGATCCTGTGTCGAGCGGCGAAGCAGGCGGGGGTGGACCGCATCGTGCTGGCTTCTACCAGCGGGACCATCGCAGTGACCGAGGACGGTGCCACCGTTCCCGACGAGAGCTTTCCTCCTCCCTTGAAGCTCATCGGCAACTGGCCCTATTACACCAGCAAGCTCTACCAGGAAGAGACGGCCCGGCGCGAGTGCCAGGGCGGCCCCGAGCTCGTCATCCTGAACCCGAGTCTGCTTCTCGGTCCCGGAGACAAGAGGCTCTCTTCGACCGAGGACGTCTTGAGGCTTCTCGCCGGCGAGATCCCCGTGATTCCTCCGGGAGGGGTGAGCTTCGTCGACGTGCGGGACGCCGCGGCGGCATTCGAGAGCGCTCTTTCACGCGGCCGCGCCGGAGAGCGCTATCTCCTCGGCGGCCCGAACTGGAGCTTCGAGACGTTTTTCGCCAAGCTCGCGCGGCTTGGAGGCGTCAAGGGACCGCGAGTCAAGCTGCCGGAGCGGATCTACTCCTTCGCGGGCATTGCGGTCGACGCCTTCTACCGGCAGTGGGACCGAACTCCGCCCGTCGACCGGGCGAGCGTCGAGATGGGCCAGCGTTACTGGTGGCTGGATCCCTCGAAGGCGGAGCGCGAGCTCGAGTTTCAGGCTCGCGACCCGTACGAGACGCTCTACGACACGGTCGCTTACATCAGGAAAGAGTTCCTGAGCCAGTCCGTGCTGTCGTAGCTCAGCTCTTCTCTTTCTTGCTCTTCCGCTGCAGGTCCTGCCGATGCGCCCGCTCGTAGGTCTGGATGTCCTTGAAACGACCCTTGGCGTCTCGAACGGCGTAGAGCTTCTTGCCCGCCTTGCTCCGATGCGTGGTTCGCTTGCTCGCCATAGTGAGGGCTCCTTTTCGCTCTGCTCGCCGCAGCATAGTCCAAACTCGCCCGCTTGTCAGCGGGTCCGGTTGGACTACGATCGCTCCGCCGCCCCCCTTGGAGGTCACCATGAAACGACACCTCGACGCCCGGCCGCGGTCTCCCTTGCCTTCGTTCTCCTCGCCTGTATTCCCGCGCTCGCGGGAACGGATTCCCCGAAGAAACCCGACGATCGGGTCCTTCGCTGGAACGGAGCACTTCTCCAGTCCGTGCGCAACCTGCGCGAGTCAAAAGCAGGAGGAGGGCGGTTATTCGCAGCCTCATGCTGGAAGTATAGACACGGCGGTTTTGTGGTATGAGGAGGCCGGAGGTATGAGATGAAGAATCGTTGCGCGGGCCTCCTGGTCCTACTCGCGATTGCGCCGACGGGTTCGCGGGCGGACGACGCCCAGAAATGGTGGGAGCACGTTCGTTTCCTGGCAGCGGACGAAATGCGCGGTCGGGAGACGGGCTCCGCCGAGCATCGCCGAGCGGCGGAGTACGTCGCCCAGAAGCTCGAGGCCCAGGGGCTCGCCCCCGGAGGGACGGCGGGCTTTCTCCAGAACGTCCCGTTTCTGGTCCGCACCGTGGAGGAGGAGAGCTCGAGCCTCGCCATCCTGCGCGGAGGAAAACGCGAGCCGGTAACGCTCGGAGAGGAAGCGTTCTTCAGCATGCGGATCGAGCACGCGCCGTCGATCGAAGCCCCCCTGGTCTTCGTCGGCTACGGGCTCACCGTCCCCGAGGAGAATCACGACGATCTCGCGGGGCTCGATCTGAAGGGCAAGGTCGCCCTCCATTTCACCGGGGGACCCGAGAGCATTCCAGGTCCTCTCCTGGCGCACTACCAGTCGACGGGCGAGCGGTGGAAGTTCCTCGAGAAGGCCGGGGCTCTCGGAGTCGTCGCCATCCGCAATCCACGGGGTCAGGACATCCCCTGGGAGAGGGCGGCGCTCGCGCGGTTCCAGCCGGCGATGGAGCTGACCGACCCGGCGCTCGCGGAGGCTCCCGGGCAGAAACTATCGGTGACTTTCCATCCGGAGAGCGCCAAGCGGTTCTTCGAGGGGAGCGGACACGACTACGCGGAGCTTCTCGCGGCGGCGCAGGCGCGAAAGCCCCTTCCCCGGTTTCCCGTGCCCGTCTCGATCGCGGCCAACGTTCGCTTCAAGAGCGAGAAACGGGCGTCGGACAACGTCGTCGGGATCCTTCGAGGCTCGGACCCGAAGGTCTCCTCGGAGTACGTCGTCCTCTCGGCGCACCTGGACCACGTGGGTGTCGGACGGCCCATCGGAGGGGACGAGATCTACAACGGCGCCATGGACAACGCCTCCGGCATCGCCACCCTCATCGAGACCGCGCGCATCCTGAAGGAGACCGGCGCCCGGCCGAAGCGTTCCATCGCCTTCGTCGCCGTCACCGGAGAGGAGAAAGGCCTCCTGGGCTCCCGGCACTTCGCCGCTCACCCCACGGTTCCCGCGGGGTCGATGGTGGCGAACCTGAACAACGACATGTTCTCGCCGTTCTTCCCGTTGAAGAGCCTCGTGGTCCAGGGGCTCGAGGAATCGGACCTCGCTTCGGATTTGAAGCGTGCGGCGTCTTCCGTCGGCGTCGAGGTTCTCTCGGACCCCGAGCCGGAGAGGAACGCCTTCGTTCGAAGCGATCAGTACAGCTTCATCCGCGAGGGAATCCCGGCGCTCTCTCTCAAGGTGGGCTTCACCAAGGACTCGCCCGAGCACGAGATCATCAAGACCTGGCGCAAGGAGCGCTACCACGCTCCCTCGGACGACCTCGATCAGCCCGTCGACCTGGAAGCGGCGGCCGCGTTCAACCGACTCGTCGCGAAAGCGCTCCTCGAGATCGCGAACCGCGAGACGCGCCCCCGTTGGAACTCCGACAGCTTCTTCAGGAGGTTCGCGAAGAGCGGTTCGTGAGAAGCCCTCGAATCTGCTCGGCGTGGTGTCCGTAGTCGACGATGAGGTCTGAGACCGTGCTCTGGATGGTGACGGTCTCGCCTTTGTGTCTCACACCGTAGTCGCGGCTCCAGCTATCGGAACCCGACAGGGACAGCGCCTCCGAGAGCTCCCTCGCCGAGGTCTGCAGCTCGGTCAGGAGCTCGTCTTTCACGCGTGAGGGGTAGTCGCGCAGGTGCAGTCGGTTCACGTTGGCGTAGTCCTCCCCGGGATCGACGTCGTAGAACGGAAGCTCTCCGCGAACGATCTGCTTCATGCCGCGAACGGTGTAGCGGTTCCAGCCGATGAGGTGGGCGACCACGTCCCGCGCCGACCAGCGTCCGAGGGGGCCGAGGAACGTCTCATGGTCGAGGTCGGCGACCAATCGGGCGAAAGATGCCACCGCATCCGCGAGCTCGCGCTCCTGGCTTTCGATTCCGCTCATGACGCCGAGTCTATCGTGGCGAGCCACTCCGAAAGCAGCAGCCTCCGGCTCTCCGAGCGT
Source organism: uncultured Acidobacteriota bacterium (assembly GCA_963716925.1). Classification (GTDB taxonomy): domain Bacteria; phylum Acidobacteriota; class Vicinamibacteria; order Marinacidobacterales; family SMYC01; genus DAISKN01. The sequence continues at coordinate 217,941 of CAVQUX010000014.1, forward strand.
CCACGTTCGCGGACGGAGACCGCGTCCGGCTCAATCTCCCGGTCGCCGATGACCAGAAGGTAGGGGACCTTCTCGATCTCGCCGTCCCGCACGCGCGCCGATAGCGGCTCACTGCGGGAGTCGATCTCGACGCGCATGCCCGCGTCGCGAAGCATCGCCAGGGCCTGCTGCGCCTTCTCCCCATGGCGCCCGGCGACGGGAAGCACCTTCGCCTGCACCGGAGCCAGCCACAAGGGGAACGCTCCGCCGTAGTGCTCCAGCAGGATGGCGAAGAAGCGCTCGAGGGAGCCGAAGATCGCCCGGTGGAGAACGAATGGTCGATGGGCCGCTCCGTCGGGTCCGATGTAGGAAAGGTCGAAGCGCAACGGCAGGTTGAAATCGAGCTGGACCGTCGAAAGCTGCCATTTCCGGCCGAGCGAGTCTTCGACATGGACGTCGAGCTTGGGACCGTAAAAGGCGCCCCCTCCCGCGTCCACCTCGTAATCGAGCCCCGCGCCCTCGACGGCGCGCGCGAGGGCCGCCTCCGCCGCCGCCCACTCGGCCACGCCCCCCACGGATTTCGACGGCCGAGTGCTCAGTGAAAAGGAGAGCGCGCGAAACTCGAACCTCGCGAGGAACACCGAAACGAAATGCACCGCGGCGGCGATCTCGCCATCCAGATCCTCTTCCCGGCAGAAGATATGGGCATCGTCCTGGGTGAAGCCTCGAACGCGAAGAAGACCCGTGAGCACACCGCTCCTCTCGTAGCGATAGACCGTCCCGAGCTCCGCGAACCGAAGCGGGAGCTCGCGGTAGGAGCGGGGCCTCGAGGCGAAGACCTGCATGTGGAACGGGCAGTTCATCGGCTTCACGAAATAGCTCTGGTCGTCGACCTCGATGGGCGGGAACATGGAATCGCGGTAGTAATCGAGATGTCCGCTCGTCTCCCATAGAGCGCTTCGACCCACGTGAGGCGAGTACACCAGCTGGTATCCTCGGGCGATCTGCGCCTTGCGCCAGTAGTCCTCGAGCAGATGGCGAACCAGAGCGCCCTTGGGATGCCAGAGGGCGAGCCCCGGCCCCACGGCGTCTTCGAAGGAGAAGAGCTCGAGATCGCGCCCGAGCCGCCGGTGATCGCGTTCCGGCTCCTGGACTGGTTGCTGAGACATGGAAATCCTCCCTGCCAAGAACGGTTTGGGAAACCCGCTAGGGAGGAGGACGGCCACGGCTCGGGATTCTTAGAACAGACGGCGAGCCGTGGCCCCGCTAGTGAGCCCGGTCGTTGTCGTCCGTCGAATCGCCTTCACCCTTCGATTCTAGCACGCGTGGCTAGATCCGAACGCGGAGAGCACCCTTCCGGATCTCGAATCGCGCCGGCCATCGGTTCTCCTCGAGCGGGTAATCTTCTCGCGGTCCCTGACCGGTCGAGTTACGATCTCCGATTCGTCATTCTGAGCGTGGCGGTGGAACTGAATAGTGAAGATGGGCGATGCGCCAGCCGTTGGCCGTTCTCTGATACCCATGGCTCTCCCAGCCCTTGGATGTGAAAGGCTGTCCATCGGCCCGCTTCGCCGTATACACAAAATCGAAGACGACCCAGGCGGCATCGCCCGCCACGACGATGCTGACGTTGCTGGCCTGAACATTCCGCTCCGGAAACTCCTTCACCATATTGGCGTAGATATCTTTTTGCACGCTGTCCCAGCCCTTGAAGCGGCCGACGGGCGTCACCACTAGGACATCCGGGCTCTGCAACCAGACCTGCGAGGCCAGCGCGACATCCCCGGCGTTTAACGATTGCAGGTATTTGTTGAAGACCTGCTCGACATCGGCTCGGTCCTGGCTATTGTCGGGTGTGCGACGACAGCCAGGTGCGCACGCCAAGACGAGGACAACCGCGATCAGCCCCATCCATCTGTGTCTCATGCGGGCCTCCACACAAACTGACGGCGAGAATCTCGGGAATAGTAGCACCGGGTGAGCCATCGCTCTGTCTCCTTCTGCTCAAACTGTCAACGGGAACACGATAGTCGGGCCCTCCTGACAGCGTGTTGTCAGGAGACCCGTTCAGAACGCGACACCCGACTGCAAGCGGGCGCCAGGCGGGTCGACGGTAGGTGTCGTCGCAACGTCTTATCGCGGGACTCAGTGGAGGGCCACGGCTCGGGATTCTGGAACGGACGGCGAGCCGTGGCCCCGCTCGTGAGCCCGGTCGTCTCCGTTCGTCGAAAGGCCGTCACGAATCGGTTCTAGCACGTGTCCTGGATCCGGATTCGCAGGGCCCGCGTCCGGATCTCGAACCGAGCCGGCAATCGGTGCTCGACCTCGCCGTCGGTCTCGACGAGAACCTCCACCGCGCGATTCACCGGGCAGGCCTCGACCGCGCTCACCCGTCCGTGCTCCACCTCGGGAAGGCCGAGGTGCGCCCCGAGATAGAGAAGGGGACTCTCGCCGACGAGCTTCGCGAGCGAGATCTTCCTCACCACGACCAGGTCGAGGAGCCCGTCGGTCAGCCTGGCTTCGGGCGCCATCTTCATCCCGCCGCCGAAGAACCGTCCGTTGTGGAGGGATACCGTGGTGATGCGGACGCGCCGTCGCGGTCCGGAATCCACCCGGAGCTCGACCTCCGGAAAGCCGTAGCTCGAAGCCGCCTTCACCGTCTCCCTGATGAATCCGCCGCCCGCGCGGCGGCTCACCCGGCGCGCGACCTCGGCCGAAAGTCCGAACGACGCGGAGTTCACGAAGCACCTCTCCCGACCGTCTTCGAAGACGACGCGGCCGACGTCGATCGCGACGGTCCTTCCCTGCCGAAGAGCACGAGCGGCGTCGGCGTTCCTCGTGGGAATGGCCAGCGAGCGCACCAGGTCTCCGCCGGTTCCGTGGGGAAGGATGCCGAGCTCAACGGGCTTACCCGACTCCAGGATTCCCCGGGCGCTCTCGGAAATCGTCCCATCGCCGCCATAAGCGACCAGGAGACCCCGTCCCCGGTCCGCTTCCTCGCGGGCGATTCGAGCGGCGTCTCCCGGTCCCGAGGTGAAGCGGCACTCGAACGGCCCGAAATGAGAGCGCAGGGCGGAAGCCGCTGCGGGCCAGTCCCTCGCTCCCCGACCTCCCTGGGAGGCCGGGTTCACGATGACCAGCGGCCGAGCCAGGCTCACTCCGCGCGATGGTGACGAACGTCCTTCGCTTCCACCATGAAGATCACGTCTTCCGCGATGTTGGTGGCGTGGTCGGCGACGCGCTCCAGGTTCCGGCTGATGAGGATGAGCGAGAGAGCGCGCTCGATGGTTCCCGGGTCGGCCATCATGTAGGTGAGGAGCTCCCGGAACACCTGGTCCTTGAGATCGTCCACCTCGTCGTCGCGCCGGAGCACGTCCCGGGCGAGCTCCGCGTCCCTGCGAACGAATGCGTCGAGCGAGTCCCGGGTCATTTCCTGGGCGAGGGCCGCCATGCGCGGGAGATCGATGAACGGTTTGAGGGGCGGCTTGTCGAGGCACTTCAGGGTGTTCTCGGCGATGTTCACCGCCTGGTCTCCCATGCGCTCCAGGTCGGAGTTGATCTTCATCGCGGCGGCGATGAACCGCAGGTCCACCGCGACCGGAGTCTGGGTGGCGAGGATCTTGAGGCAGCGCTCGTCGATCTCGATCTGGAGGTCGTTGATCTCGACGTCGGAGTCGATGACTTTCTTCGCCTCATCCTCCTTGCGATGGATGAGCGAATCGACGGCACGGTGGATCCGGTTCTCGACCAGGCCCCCCATGGTGAGGAGCTGGCTCTTGAGACCCTGCATTTCGGATTCGAAGTGAAGCCGTTCCATAAGTCCTTGTTCGTATCAACCGAATCGACCGGTGATGTAGTCCTCGGTCAGCTTGTCCTTGGGGGCGGTGAACAGCTCCGCGGTGGGCGCGTACTCCACGAGGCGCCCCAGCCAGAAGAGCGCCGTCCGGTCCGAGACCCGGGCGGCCTGCTGCAGGTTGTGGGTGACGATGACGATGGTGTAGCTCTCCTTGAGCTGGTAGATGAGCTCTTCGATCTTGAGAGTGGCGATGGGGTCGAGCGCGGAGCAGGGCTCGTCCATGAGGATGATCTCGGGCTCGACGGCGATGGCCCGGGCGATGCAAAGCCGCTGCATCTGGCCGCCGGAGAGCCCGAGACCGCTCTCGTCCAGACGATCCTTCACCTCGTCCCAGAGCGCCGCGCCCCGGAGGCTGCGCTCGCAGGCGTCGGCGAGGGTCGCCTTGTCGTTGATGCCGGCGATGCGCAGGCCGTAGATGACGTTCTCGAAGATCGACTTGGGGAAGGGATTCGACTTCTGGAAGACCATGCCCACCCGCCGGCGCACCTCGATGACGTCCGTGGTCGGGGCGTTGATATCGAGGCCGCCGACCCGGATCTCGCCCCAGATGCGCACGTCGTCGATGAGGTCGTTCATCCGGTTGAAGCAGCGCAGGAGCGTCGACTTGCCGCAACCCGAGGGGCCGATGAGCGCCGTCACCCGGCGCGACCCGATGTCCATGGTGATGTCATGGAGCACGTGGTTCTCGCCGTAGGAGAGGTTGACGCTCTTGCAGACGATCTCCGCTTCGGATGTCGACGTTTCGCCGCCCGGACCCTGAGGCTTCACCTCCGTCCGGATCCGCAACCCGGAGTCGGGCGCCGCGGTCTTCATGGTGTCGTCGGTCATCTGCATTCCCCCACTCCCCTTCAGAAAGCGGCCGTCTTGTACTTCTCGCGAAGGTAGTTGCGAACCCGGATGGCGGTGAAGTTCAGGAGCACCACGATCAGGAGCAGGAAAACGGTCGTAGTGTACACCATGGGCTTGGCCGCCTCCACGTTCGGGCTCTGAAATCCGACGTCGTAAATATGAAAACCGAGGTGCATGAACTTGCGGTCCAGGTGAAAAAACGGAAAGAAGCTGTCGAGCGGAAGCTCGGGAGCGAGCTTCACCACTCCGGTCAGCATCAGGGGCGCGACCTCGCCCGCGGCTCGGGCCATGGCGAGGATGAGGCCCGTCAGGATGCCGGGCGCGGCCGCCGGCAGGACGACACGGCGGATGGTTTGAAATTTCGTGGCGCCCATGGCGAGCGAAGCTTCGCGCATCGACCGGGGAACGGCTGCGAGAGCCTCTTCCGCGGCTACGATGACCACCGGCACCGTGAGCAGCGCCAGGGTCAGCGAAGCCCACAGGATCCCGCCGGTTCCATAAGTCGGCGTCGGTAGAGCCTCGGGAAAGAAGATCCGGTCGATCCCGCCTCCCACGAAGTAGACGAAAAAGCCGAGTCCGAAGACTCCGAACACGATCGAGGGAACGCCGGCGAGGTTGTTGACGGCGACGCGAACCGTCCGCACCAGGATTCCCTGCCTCGCGTACTCGCGGAGGTATAGTGCCGCCAGGACCCCCAGCGGCACCACCGCAAGGCTCATGAGGAACACCATCATGACCGTCCCGAAAATCGCCGGCCAGATTCCGCCCTCGGTGTTCGCCTCGCGCGGCTCTTCGGAAAGAAAGGACCACAGGCGGCTCGCGTAGATGCTCGCCCGTCCGAAGACGGAAAGCTCGTTCGCGGGATAGGCCCGGTAGATGTCGAGGCTTCGGAGTTCTTTCTCCTGGCCGTCCACCGTGCGGAACAGGACTCGGGTGCTCGCAGCCGATTCCATGACCGACGCGAGCTTCCCCTCGAGCTCGGCATATCGCGCCCCCAGCTCCTCCTCCGCCTGCTGGATTCGAGCGCGCTCGGAGGCGAAGTCCTTCGAAGAGTCTTCTCTCTCGAGGTAGTCGATCTTCCTCGTCCGCAGCCGGAGGCGCTCGATCTCGTAGTTGATTCCGCCGATCTCGTCCTTTTCGAGGCGCTGGATTGTTTCTCGGTCCCCGGCGGCTTTGTCGATCAGCGCCGGCAGCTGTTGCCGGGTCGCCGCTTCGTCGCTCGCGATCACCCGATCTCCCTCGGTGATCCGAGTCGGTATTCCGATCAGCGGACCGTACTCGCTCCGCTCCACGAGGAAGAGTCCCTGGGGACGTTCGCGCTTCGCGACCGCGGACTCGTCCAACCAGTTGAAGTCGAACCCGTAGAGATCGCGGTTTCCGACCTTGAGCTGAAGGCGGAATTTTTCGAGGTGATCGGGCTCGCCGGGGTTGGGAATGGCCTGACGCTGGTTCAGCTCTCCCGCCCAGACCGCTCCGTCCGTGGTCGTGACCTTCTCGATCGGCTGCGGCCAGAAGATCCCCAAGCCGTTCACCAGGATGACCGCGAGCAGGCCGAAAATCATGAGGAGCGAAATACCGAGAGCGCTCCCGGTGAACCAGATCATGTGCTCCCCGCGGGCGAGGCTCTTTCGGAGGGACACAGTCAGATCGCCTTGTACTTGTCGCGGAGCCGCTGGCGGACCAGCTCGGCGATGGTGTTGACGACGAACGTCATGAGGAACAGCACCGCGGCGGAAAGGAACAAGACCCGATAGAGGGTTCCGCCGTAGGGCGCCTCCGGCACCTCCACCGCGATGTTCGCGGAGAGCGTCCTCATGCCGTTGAACGGCGACCAGTCGAGCACCGGTGTATTGCCGGTGGCCATCAGCACGATCATCGTCTCTCCCACCGCGCGGCCGAACCCCACCATGGTGGCGGAGAATATGCCGGGGCTCGCCGTGGGAAGGACCACCCGGGTCGCCGTCTGCCAGCGGCTCGCGCCGAGCGCGAGAGAAGCCGCGGCCAGATGCTGGGGAACGCTCGAGAAGGCGTCCTCGGAGATGGTGAAGATGATGGGGATTACCGCGAAGCCCATGGCGAGCCCCACCACCAGGCTGTTCCGCTGGTCGTAGACCAGGCCCAGGCTCGATGCCATGTACCCTTTGAAATCGCCGGCGAATGCGAGCCGTTCCACGAGCGGCCCCATCGAGAGGGCGGCAAGAACGCCGAGCAGGAGGAGGGGGACGATGACGAACACCTCCATTCCCGGTCTCAGCCGCTTCCGGAGTCCGTGCGGCAGGTGCTCCCAGAACAGCACCCCCGCCGTGCCGAACAGCGGCAGCGTGACGATGAAGAGCAGCACCGGCACCAGTGCCGCCTCGACCTTCGAAGCGAGCCACAGGCCGGCGATGAAGCCGATGACGACGCTCGGGAGGGCGGCCATGATCTCGACCGTCGGCTTGACCCGGGCCCGGAGGGTCGGGTGCATGAACTGCGAGGTGTAGAGCGCCCCCATGACCGCGATCGGAACGGCGAAGATGAGGGCGTAGAACGTCGCCTTGATCGTGCCGAAGACCAGCGGCACCAGACTCATCTTCGGCTCGAAATCGTCGGTCGCCCCGGTGGACTGCCAGACGTATTCCGGCTCGGGATAGCTTTCGTACCAGACTTTTCCCAGCATGGCGCGCCAGGAGAACTCGGGGTGCGGATTCGAGAGAGAATAGCGGTCGAGGCTCCGGTCGCGGCGCAGGACGAGGATTCCGTCCGCGCGAGGGGCGATCAGCGCCGCGTCGACCGCCCCCCCTTCGTTTCCAGGGCCCGGGAAGCGGAGCAGGGATCGCTCGGACGTAAGGTGCCGGAGAATGATCGAACCGTCGGCACCGCCGGTCACGAAGCTTCGCTCGCGCGTGGAGGAGCCGATGGAAAGAATCGCCGCTCCTTGAGACTCGAACTCGTGCGCCTTGACGAGCTTCAGGTCGGCGTCGACCGTCGGCCGCGCCCGGAACCAGGCCGCGAGGGCCCCATTCTCGTCGCCGACGATGACCGTGTTCCCTCCGAGCCCGTACTCGATGGCGGTGACCGGCGCGTCGCTGACCTTCGTCGCTTCGAGCAGACGGCTCTCGGCATCGCTGACATCCCACTGGTAGATACGGCCGGAGACGGTGGCGGCGACCAGCTCCGAGGTTCGACCGAGACGGAGGTGAGTGACCTCGTCGCCCTCCTTGGTTCGAAGGGACTCGACGGTCGGCGCGCCCTCGTCGTCGAAACGAACGAGGGCGATCTCATCGGGACCGACGAGCGCCGCGAGCCTCCTCTCCCCCTCGGGCGACTCCGAGTAGCTCGCGTCTCGAACCGGCCGGCCCGCGGGATCCACGGTTACCACTCCACGATCCCGAACCTCGATCGCCTGATCCTGAAGCGTCTGTCCCTCGAATACCGGTCGAAAACGGATCTGCAGAAGGGCGACGCGGCCGTTGCTCGTGCCCGCGGCGACGTAGCCTCCCTCGAGGCTGCGGGTGGATACGGTCACCGACGCCCCGTCGAGGCCCGCGATCGGGACTTCCTGGTGCCGGCTGCCGTCCTCCAGCCGGAAGAAGACGACTCTCGGATCGGGAGCGTCGGGGTGGACCTCGTACAGAAATTTCTGGTACTCGTCCACCCCGACAGCGATGGGCGCGGGAGGGGAAGCCTCCGCCCGCGCCGGTCCGATCGAAAACGTCGCCAGCTTCGCCGCCCTGGCATCTCCGAAGAGCGGGATGGCCTCGGCGAAGATGAAATAGAAGATGAAGAGCACCGAGAGGATGATGAAGATGCCGCCGCCGGTGATGAGCCAGGTCGCCCCGCGGTCGACCCGCTTCACCCGGGTGATACGCTTGGAGGCTTCCGCGATCCGTTCGCGAACCCCTGCTGCGACGGTTGCCATCGAGAAGGACTCCCGGCGAATGCTACTCCAGCTTCGCCAATTCCTGCCTGACGATGTCCGCGGGAAGCGGAAGGTAGCCGTCCTTGATGACGACTTCCTGTCCTTCCTTGCTCAGGATCATCTTCGCGTACTCCTTGACCAGGGGGTCGAGCGGCTTTCCCGGCGCCTTGTTGATGTAGATGTAGAGAAACCGCGAGAGCGGGTACTTGCCGGACTTCACGTCTTCATAGCTTCCGCTCGAATAAGGGCCGGCGTCGGTCTCGCCGAGCGCCAGGACTTTCACGCCGGACGTGCGGTATCCAATGCCGCTGTAGCCGATGCCGAAGCGATCCTCGGTGACGCCCTGGACCACGGAAGCGGAGCCGGGCTGTTCCTTCACCTGATCCCTGTAGTCGCCGTTCTTGAGGGTGTGCTCCTTGAAGAAGCCGTAGGTTCCCGAGGCCGAGTTGCGGCCATAGAGCGAGATCGGCCGGGCCGCCCAGTCGCCGGTCAAACCGAGGTCGCCCCAGTTGGCGACGTTCTTCCCCCCGCGACGGCGCGTCTTCGAGAATACGGCGTCGGCCTGGGCGAGGGTGATTTTCTCCATGGGGTTGTCCTTGTTCACGTAGATCGCGAGCGCGTCATAGGAGGTGCGGAGCTGTGTCGGTTTGTAGCCGTACTTCGCCTCGAACTGATCGATCTCGGTCGCCCGCATCTCGCGGGACATCGGGCCGAACTGGGCGGTGCCGGCGATGAGCGCGGCGGGGGCGGTCGAGCTCCCCTTTCCTTCGATCTGGATCTTGACGTTGGGATACATCTTCTGGAACGACTCGGCCCAGAGCGCCATCATGTTGTTCATCGTGTCGGAGCCGACGCTGTTGATGTTGCCGGAGACCCCGGAGGTCTTCGCGTAGCCCGGTATTCCCGACTCGACGGTCATCTGCTGGGCGAGAGCGGCGCTCACCACGAGCGCGGAAGCGAAGGCGATAACGAATCGTTTCATGGCGGTTACTCCTCTCTTGAAAATCATTGGTTAAAAAATGAATTGCGTCTGGACGCGGAATTCGTGGTTGTCGGTCTCCCCGGTGGCGGTCTCCGTCGAGATGCGGCGGAAGTCGGCCTGGACCTTCAGGTTGTGCTTGTTGTAGAAGTAGCCGACCGCTCCTCCGACTTCCTTGATCTCGAAGCCCAGGTCTCGGTTCCCCTCACTCCAGCCGTAACGAAACGCGACTTCCCAGACGTCGGGCTTCAGGAAGTAGCCCCCCTGCACGAACCCGCCCTCGGTATCGAAGGTGGCGACCGCCGGGTCCTGCGGGTCGCGCTCCCCCCAGGTATAGGCGCCCGTCAGGAACAGGCCCTTCCACTTGTAAAGGCTGTCGACGGTGAAGAGCGTGCTCTTGAGGTTGGCGGCGACGTTGGCGTCGGCGAAGCTGAGATCGTTCTCCTCGAAAGCGGCGCTGATCGTGAAGATGGGCCGACCCAATGCTCTGGTGTCCATGTCGCTTTCAGTCATATGCGCACCCGAGCCCCAGAAACCGAGAGGCGAGGCGCCGTTCGGCTGCCACGTGAAGCGAGCGTTCTTCTGCAGGTGGTCGTTGTCGTTGGCGGGGCGCGTGAGGCCGTTTCCGTTGTAGACCCCGACGCGGTACTCGAACTTGTTGTTGCCGAGAACGCCCCAGATGTTGGCGCCTGTATCCCGGCCGCGGAAGTAGACGTTCGAGGAAAGGGCCCGGTCGACGAATTCCTGACTTCCCGAAGAGATCAGCTCCTGGAGCCCGAAGGGAACCTTGTTCTGTCCGACGCGCACCATGAATTGTTTCTTTCCCTTGGTGAGGTCCCAGTTGATGTTCGCGTCTTCGAGGAACGCTCCCACGTTGCTCCCTACCGCCCCCGGCCAGTTCATCTGGACCTCGTACTGCAGCCAGGGCCGGTAGAACCAGCCCTCGGTCTTGAACTTCGCCCGGCGGATGCGGAAGCTTCCTTTGTCGTCGCCGGCGTTCTCCGTGCCCGGGAGCTTTACGGCGTCGTCGGGGAGCTCGTGGGTGTAGCGAACCTGGATGCGGTTCGAGATCTCCATGTAGAACCCGCTCCCGAGAGTGAACCGGGTCTTGCCGTCGCGCCAGACGACGTTGAAAGGCGGGTCCTTGGGTCGGTCGACCTTCTCCGAGATTCCATGCTTGAAGAAGAAGAGCTCGAGGGCGGTCTCGCTGTCGCCGACGACGGTTTCGCCGTTCGGACCCACGCCTATCCTGGTGATCGCGCGTCCGGTCTCGCCGGATTTCTCGAAGCGTTCTGCTTCTTCGGGAATGTTGAAAACGTAAATACGACCGTCCTTGGCGATCTCTTTGTAGAAAAGGCTCTGAACGGTGTTCGCGGCGGTCGGGATCTGTGCCTCCGCGCCCGCGGCCAATCCGAAGGCGCCGAGGGTGACGGCAAGGACTGCCCTTGGGAAAACTTGCACGATTGGGAGCTCCTTCTCGAGAGGTTGGGCACCAGCGCCCGGTCCGCGACTCTAGTACGGCATTCGTCGAGAGTGTATGACAGGGATGTGAACGTCCGGTTACATCCACCCGGCGAAGGCTGGGAAACGGCCGGAACAGTGGAAAGTGTGCTAGAGTCCGTTAGGCCATCGACTTGCGCCCACTCCGGGCGCGCACTATAAGAGTAGCGATTTGGGCGCCAAAGAGAGCATTCTTCCGCAACCGCCGGGTTTGCGGGAGATTCTCCGCTCGATCGCGATCGCACTCTCGAAGGCCGTGGCGGGAATTTTCGGCTTCGCCCGGGACAGCATCGCTCGGGGCATCATCCGGGCCGGGATTCCGGTGAACTCGGTCACTTTGACCGGACCCGTCGTCGTTTCGGTCGTCTTCATCCCCATGTTCTACGGCACCCAATGGGTGGCGGGGCTGGTCCTGATCGCCGCCGGCGCGTTCGATATGCTCGATGGCGCCGTGGCCCGGATTTCGCGGCGTTCCACCGCGTTCGGCGCCTTTCTCGATTCGGTCACCGACCGCTACACGGACTTTCTGATGCTCCTCGGGATCCTGGCCTACCTGCTCCGGCACCTGCACGGCCCCTCCCGAACGCTCTACCTCGTGCTCTGGGGCTTCAGTGCCGTCGGGACGGCGACGACGTCCTACATCCGCGCGCGCGCGGAGAACGTGATCCCCGAGTGCAAGGTAGGCTTCATGGAGAGGGCGGAGCGGACGGTCACCATCATCATCGGCCTGCTGGCCGGCAACGTCCACATCACACTCTGGATTCTCGCCGTCTTCACGAACGTCATCAGCGCGCAGAGGATCGTCTACACCCGCATGGCCCTCGATGGGCGCGAGCCGAAGGGTGATTTCTGGCTCTGGCGCTATCCGCGGCTCACGGCGCCGCACTTCACTCTTTGCGCGGCCCTGATCCTGTCGCTGATCCTGGGGCACCTCTTCATCGGAAGGCCCTAGAGCTCAGAACAGGATCTGGAGCTGCGTGACGAAAGCTCGCGGGTCGTCGCCGGCGACTCCCTGGAAGCTCCGGTGAAGGATGTAGTTGAACTGCAGCTTGAGCCGCTGGCGCTTCCAGTAGTGGGTGGCGCCCATCGATAGCCGCTTCCAGGCGGACGCGTAGGTCGCCGCCTCCAGTCGGTCATAGCCGCCCACGATCTCGAGTCGCTCCGTAAGCAGCATGTAGCCGGACTGAAGGGACATCTTTTCGAGGTCGGCCTCTCCGTGGCGGTACAGACCGCCCTCGAACGCGGTATCCGTCGTCGCCCCTCGAACCCATTGAATCTCCCCGTCGGCCGATAGTCCGCGGCCCCTGAGCGCTGCGCTCACTTCGACTCCGTGGGACCGGTCCAGATCCGCCACGTCGTTGCTGAGCGAGCGCCCGTTCACGGTGTAGCCGTTCTGGCTCCCGTCGTTGGACCATCGATAGCCGGCGGCGGCGAGAGCGAACCGGAGCTCTCCGGTGCCGAAATCACCCTGGTCGTAGTCGACCTCTCCGAGAGGCTGGAGCTCGGCGCGTCCCGAGATCGACCAGCCCCGGTTCGCGTCCTCTCCGGCGTTCAGCGGACTCTCGAACTCCATTTGCGAAGCATCGGGCTCGTGCGACGCGAGGCCGACGCTCGCCGCCATGACCAGGCGCTTCGTCGAATCGCGACCGTCCACGCGCGCGCCCACCACCCGATCGAGGCTTCCGAAGTCGTCGATGCCGACGAAGCCGCGCTCGACGAGCGTCAGGCTCTTGGAAGAGGACTGGAGCTGCCTGGAGAAGACCGCCTTCTCGTTCCCCAGGGTGACGAGAAAGCCTTTCGACTCGAATCCGAGATAAGAAACGAAGATGTCCTTGAACTCGACTTCCTCCCCCTCGATCGTCTCACCGAAGTCGAACTCGGCCTCCGCCTCCCAGCTCGGAGAGAACGTGGCTTCGAGAGCCGGACGAAGCCGCCGGAAGTAGAGCTTGTCCTCGGACCAGTCGTCGTCGCCGAGGTGGTAGTACTGGAGCTGGAGCTTGATGCCGAGCTCGAGCTTGAAGTCGGAGCCGCTTTTGTAGAGCGGAATCTCCGCATCGACAATCGAAGGCGCGCAGGCGAGCGCGACGACGGCGATGCCCCGACGAGCGCGTCGGTCCATTGAGCTCCCCCTCCGCGGCGCTCGAGAGCGCCGCCATCTATTTTCGATGGATATTCAATGCTACCGAACGCGCGGGGAGTTTGGCAATGCGGGCGAAGGCGGGCCAAAAAGGCGAGAGGGAGTGCCCGACGAGCACTCCCTCGAGTTCAGAAACCGGGACGTCTATTCGACGTAGCTGTAGCCGCAGTTCTCGCAGGTCCAGGTGCGGCCCTGCCGGTACATGAGAGCGCCGCACTGCGGGCAGGCGCGCGTCTCCTCTTCCTCGGAGTCGTTCTCTTCGAAGAGGTCGTCGTAGTTCTCTTCTTTTTCCGACTCTTCGGGCGGCTTCTCGTCTTTCTTGTCTTCTTCCGGCTTGTCCTCCTCGGGCTTCTTCTTCTCTTCCTGAGCCCAGGCGGAACGTGAGAGGACCGAGGCGCCGGTGATGCCCGCCACGGCGAGCCCTGCCGCTTTCAAGAAGCTTCTGCGAGTCAAATCGTCTTTCATTTCCTTGAATCTCCTCGGCTGCATACCCCGGTCGCTCCCCAGTCTATCACGGGGAAGGGTATTATCCCGCCGGCTCCCGGGGGGTTGTCAATCCCCTGTTCGGGGGATCAGAGGCCGGGCAGCAGCGCCGCGAGCTGCGAACGACGGCTGACCCCGGTCTTCTCGAAGACGTTCTTCAGATGATGCTTCACCGTCTCCGGAGCGATCTTCATCTCGTGGGCGATCTGGGCGTTCGTAAGCCCCATCAGGCAGTGAAAAACCACCTCCGCCTCCCTATCCGTCAGGCCGAATGCCGTCTGGACCTGTGATCGATTCGGTCGTGCTCGGAGGGCAGCTTGTTCCTCGAGGAGACAAAGGAGGTGCGGGCGGGCGCTCATGAGACCTTCGGGGAGCACGGTCGCCCGAAGCAGGAATCTCCTTCCGCCACGCCGGATCTCGAGCGGCTCCGCCGCCGCCTCGGGCTCGTCCGCGGCTCTCGACAAATAGAGGTCTCGCGCCCGCCGCGCGACCGCCTGGATGCCGGCGAGCTCCGATGAGGAGAGGTCTTCGCCCTCGAGCGTCTCGTCCAGCGCTGGATTCGTGTACACCCGTTCCAGCTTCCAGTTCAGGACCAGGACCGAGACCGGCATGGAATGAAACGCCTGCTCGAGCTTCTGACGCTCGTTTCCGGCGAGGAGCAGCGTGTGGAGCGCGCCCTCGACGGGGTTATAAAGAAGGTCCAGGATCTCGAGCTCCTCCGCCGAGAAGGCTTCCTGAGCCGGGTTCTTGTGAAGACCCAGAATCCCGAGGCTTCCCTCGTTCCGGCCCTGCTCCGGAAGGCGAGCCATGAGGGTCGCCATGTGATGAATGCGCCGGGGCGCCAGGAACTCGTTGTAGAACGCGGTCTTCTGAAATTGTTCGTAGTCCACGTACTCGCAGGTCTGACCTACGCGGACGCCCTGCGGCACCATGAGCCGGACCGGAGACTCGTCGAAAAACCGCCCTTGATACTCGGACACCAGATCCGGGTCGTAGGTGTGCCACAGAAACACCGGTTTCTGGTTGGCCTTCACGTCGGTGATGAAGAGGTTGCCCCCATGGCCGCCCACGAGATCGATGAGTGGGGTCAAAACCGCCTTCGCGAAATCGGAGAAGCTCTCGAACGAGAGAGGGGCGGACGTGGCCCGCAGCACTTCCTTGAGCCGCCGGACCTGATCCAGCGTGAGCATCAGCCCAACGCCCGCAGGAGCGCCGCGGTTTCCTTGAGTCCGGGCTTGAAGCCGGTTCTCTGCGCGAGTTGTTTCAAGTCCCATTCGGCCACCGCGCGGTGGTCCTTTCGCGAGGACTCGGCGAGGCGCTCGAAAACCTCGCGGTACTCGCGGTGAGCGCCCCCTACGTCCCCGGACGCCAGGCGCGCGCAGGCGAGCAGGAGCGCCTGACGCGTGGATCGCGTTCGATCCATGGATTGGGCCTTCTCGAAGACCTCGATCGCCTCCGGGTAGCGCCCGGCGAGGAACAAGGTATGGGCGAGGTTGTAGTGCCCGAACACGAAGTCCGGATCGAGCTCGAGGGCGCGCCGAAAGCGGGTTTCCGCCTCCGAAAGACGGCCCTGGTCGCGGTAAGAGACTCCCAGGTTCGACTGGAGCGCGGCGTTCTCGGGATCGAGCTCGACCGCGCGAGCGAGGGCGATCGCCGCGCCCTCGCAGTCCTCGAGCTCTCCCAGGGCGGCGCCCAGGTTCCCCCAGGCCGAGGCGTACTCGGGAAGAAGCTGGGTCGACTTTCTCAGCTGCGCGACCGCGCCCTCGATGTCGTCTGCCTGGATGAGCGCCTTTCCGAGCTCGTATCGCGCTGAGGGAAGGCCGGGGTCGAGCACCACCGCTCGCTTCAATGCTTCGAGCGCCTCACCCCGCGCGAGCGCGCTCGACCGGAAGACGTGCCCGAGAGCGGTCTCCCCCCGTGCGCGGAGCGCCCGCTCCAGGTCCTCCCACGACGGAGCGGGCTCGCCCCCTTCGTCGCTCGCTTCTCCCCCGATTCGCCGGATCTCGAACCGGCTCGCGAGGCCCCGCTGGATGAGGACGTTTTTCCCCCTCCGGCCGAGCTCGGATTCGATCGCTGTCGCGACGAACGAGAGAGGCGCTCCCTCGGACGCTACCTGCGCGAGCCTCGGCAGAAGGTAGAGCGGCGAAGCCGCGGAGAGCGGCGTATCGAACAAGCCCCGCTCGATCGAAGGCGCGTAGAGGATCCGTTCTCCCTGTATCGAAGGGGGCGGAAGCTCTTCCACGGCGATCGGAAGAGGAGGCCGATTCGGCGGCGAAATCACCGGAAACCCTGTGGAGAGGAGACTCTTAGCCGCGCTCAGAAGCGCTGCCCGGTTCTCGCCCACGAGCAGTACCCAGGGCCTTTCGCTCGCCGCCTTCGGCGGGCTCAGGACTTCTCCGGACGGAGGCCCCGCGGGGGAGAGCTCCGGCGCCCGCCGAATCCAGTCGGTGTTCATCGGACTAGCCGCGGCTGCGGTGGGCGCAGTCTTCGAGGATCGTGCAGGACCGCGTGGTATTGAAGATGCCGCAGGTGCAGAAGCGGGCCATGTAGGTCGAGGCTTCTTCGGGGGTGCGGCGGCCCTCCTTGACCCAGTCGATCATCTTCTTGGCGAAGTTGAACGAGATCATTCCGTGGCCGCACATCGTGGCGAGCGAGAGCGTCGCCCGGTCGGGAAGCTTGTCGAGGGCGCCGAAGAATCCGAGCGAGTACTCGACGCTGTGGCGGGTGATGCCCGCCTCGCGCGCGAGCTCGTCCGCCCGATCGGTGAGAGAGCTGATGTTGATCGAAAGCCCCAGGTCCGCCTCGCGGATCTCGCGGAGGAAGCTCGTGAGGGATTCGCGGTTGTCGAAGACCGCGGAGACCACCGTCGGCTGGTCCACGTGCTTGACCAGGCGATCGGGATCGCGCTCGTCCCTGCGGAACCAATGGGCGAGGGGGTTCAGGCTCTTCGAGGGCCGGAAGACGCCGCCCTTGGTGGCATCGCCGAGATTCACCGGGTTGTGCTTCTTCGCGATCGAAAGGAACTCCTGGAATTTCGAGACCGAACCCTGATCGTTGATTCCCCGGGCGGACATGGCGAAGACGATGAAGTCGTTCTCGAGAGTGTCGGGGGCCCCGTAACGGTGCAGCGTATTGGTCATGGCACCGACACCGCTTCGCGCGCGGGCTCGGGAACCGGCGGGCGCCGGCCGAGCCCGAGGTTCGTCTTCCCGCGCCAGAACGGGTAACCCTCGCGCCTCAGAACCTCTTCGAGAGCGCTTCGTCCTTCGGGACTGCAGCGCGTCGACACCCCGATGGATACCACGGTGTCGAGACCGCGGGCGACCTCGGTCACCGTGCGGAGGATCTCGGGAACGCGCTCGAGGGGAGTCTTGATCTCGACGATCGCCGAGAGGATCCGCTCTTCCCGGATGTCCTCCCGGATCCGACCGGTCGAAGGGTCCGGCATGAGGTGGGTCACCGGGTTCTTCTTCTCGAACTCCACTCCGGTCCGTGCCAGGGCTTCGGTCATGCGGGAGATGTCGGAGAAGCGGGTCGAAACCGTGGGGCGGCCGAACTCGATGGTGAAGCCCGCCTCTCCTTCCGCGACGCGGAAAGTGACGTCGTTGGTCTTGACCTCCTCGGTGCCGCGACCGTGGATTCCGGTGCTCTCGTGGGGCACGAGCGGGTCGCTGAAGGCCCGTCGAACGATGCGCGGCCAGGAAAGCTCCTGGGGCTCGATCGCCGCCGTGGGGCAGACGTCGGGCTCGGGGTCGAAGCGCATTCGGAACCAGCCGAAGACCATGCGGATGGTCCGCACCATCGTGGGATTCAGATGCTCCGTCGAGAGTCCGCGAAAGCAGGTGAAGCACTCGACGCAGCGATCCTGGTCGACCACCGCTCGCTGCAGCACGGGATCGATGTCGATCGCCCCGACGGGGCAAACCGGCACGCAGTTGGCGCAAGCGACGCAGCGGTCCGTCGAGATCCTCACGGTTGGAGTATACCAGCGGGCGGAGCCGCTTGCCTCGGGGAGGCGAGTTGCGCCGGGAAGCCGCCTGCGGCAGAATCTCCACTCTTCCGCATCAGCAAGGTGCGTTTTTTCGTCACCAGGAGTGCCAATGCCTACGGAGAAAAAATACGAAGTCCGGCCGCCCGAGGGCGGTCTCGCCATTCTGCTGCCGGGGCTCGGCGCCGTGAGCACCACGTTCATCGCCGGTGTCGAGGCGATCCGCAAGGGCCTGGCGAAGCCGATCGGCTCGTTGACCCAGATGGGCACCATCCGCCTGGGAAAGAGGACCGAGAAGCGCTCGCCGATGATCAAGGATTTCGTCCCGCTGGCGGAGCTGTCCGACCTTTCGTTCGCCGCCTGGGACATCTTCGAGGACGACGCCTACCGATCGGCGCGAAACGCCGGGGTACTGGAAGTGCCTCTCCTCGACGAGCTCCGGTCGGACCTCGAGGCCGTCCGGCCCATGAAGGCGGTCTTCGACCAGAACTACGTCAAGAGGCTCCATGGGACCTACGTGAAGACGGGTAAGTCCAAGATGGACCTGGCGGAGCAGTTGATGGAGGACATCCGCGAAGTGAAGCGGACGACCGGGGCCTCCCGGGCGGTCATGGTCTGGTGCGGCTCGACCGAGACCTTCCTCGAGAAGAGCGCCGTGCACCAGGATCTCGACAGCTTCGAGAGGGGATTGAAAGAAAACTCCCCCGACATCGCTCCGAGCATGATCTACGCCTACGCCGCTCTCAAGTCCGGAGTTCCCTACGCCAACGGCGCTCCCAACCTGACGGTCGACATCCCCGCCCTCACCCACCTCGCGTACGAGCGGGGAGTTCCGATCGGCGGCAAGGACTTCAAGACCGGGCAGACGCTGGTCAAGACCATTCTCGCGCCCGGGCTCAAAGCCCGCATGCTGGGCCTTTCCGGCTGGTTCTCCTCGAACATCCTCGGGAACCGCGACGGCGAGGTCCTCGACGATCCCGGCTCCTTCAAGACCAAGGAAGAGTCGAAGCTCTCGGTCCTGGAGTACATCCTCCAGCCCGATCTGTATCCCGACTTGTACGGAAGCTTCTACCACAAGGTCCGCATCCACTATTACCCCCCGCGGGGAGACAACAAAGAGGGTTGGGACAACATCGATATCTTCGGCTGGCTCGGCTACCCGATGCAGATCAAGGTCGACTTCCTGTGCCGGGATTCGATCCTCGCCGCGCCTCTGGTGCTGGACCTGGCTTTGTTCTTCGATCTGTCCCAGAGGGCGGGCCTCAAGGGCATCCAGGAATGGCTCTCCTTCTACTTCAAGAGCCCGATGACACCCGAGGGTCTCTACCCGGAGCACGACGTGTTCATCCAGCTCACCAAGCTCAAGAACACGCTGCGCTACCTCATGGGTGAGGAGCAGATCACGCACCTCGGAGACTACGTTCTCGAGCACGATCCGACCCGGCGGGCAGAGCTCGTATCCGAGTGAACCGCCGCCTTCTGTGCTAAGCTTTTGAGCAGAAGCACACATCGGCTCATGGCGGCGAAGCGCAGCAAATCGAGGTCCTTCCGTCTCTCTTTCGGCCTGGCACGCCTGGCCGCGCTGTCGATTCCGTCCATCGCGTATCCGGCACAGACCCCGCCGCATCAGGTCACCGTCGTCTCCGAGAATCAGATCGACAGCATCCCGGTCAGCGAGTTCGAAGGCGTCTCCATGGTGCCGCTCGCCGCCCTCGCGGGGCTCGTCGGCGCCGAGGTCCGACCGGGGTCCGAGCAGGGGGCGATTCTTTCCGCAAGGGGAACCGTGGCCCGCCTCACCGACGGCCGAAACTTCGTCACCGTCGAAAAGCAGCTGGTCCTCTTGAATTCCCCTCCTCGCCGGGTCACGGGACAGTGGTTCGTGCCCCTCGACTTCATCTCCAAGGTTCTGCCGACGTTCTCGAAGGACTCTCTGATCTATCGCGACTCCGAGAGAATGCTGGTGGTGGGGGATGCGTTCCCGACTCTCGAGGTTCGCTCCACGCGCGATCCGTCGTATACGAGAATCGAAGTCTCGACGAGTCGCGCGGTGCCGATCGAGGTGTCGCAGACCGAGGGGGAGATCCGGCTCACGATCCAGACGCCTTATCTGAGGACGAGCTTTCAGGACGAAGAAATCCTCGATGAGGTCGTGGATCGGATAGCGCTCCGCCGAACCGAGCGGAACTACGAGCTTTCGGTCAAGCTGGGGAAGCGGTTCTGGACGCTTCAGGCCACGAAGCGGGACTCCCCCGATCACGCCGTCGTCCTCGATCTCTTGAGAAGCCGCACCCCCACCAGAGCCGCGAGCGCGCCGGGCCAGGTGGAGACGATTCCCGAGGACCTTCGGTCCATGGAGGACCGGGGCGAAGGCCAGCCGACCGGAGCGGATCCCGCGGTGTCTCCGGAGGCGCCCGTCGTCGACGAGATTTTCCTCGCTCCGGAACCGACGTCGCCGACCAGCGCCGAGGACATCCTCTCGCGCAATACCGGGCCTACGCGGCTCCGGACCGTGGCGATCGACCCCGGGCACGGAGGCGCCGAGACCGGCGCTGAAGGTCGAGCGGGGCTCCTGGAGAAAGACCTGGCGCTCTCGATCGCGCGCCGGGTGCGCGATCTCCTGCAGGAGCGGCTGGGTCTTGAGGTCATTCTCACCCGGGACGGAGACCGGGACCTCGCACTCGACGAGAGGACCGCGCTCGCCAACAAGAACAAGGCTGACCTCTTCATCAGCATCCATGCCGACGCCTCGCCGAGCCGGGACGCGGCCGGCTCTTCCGTCTACTTTCTTTCGTACTCTTCCTCGGGTGCCGAGGGCGAGGTCACGAGCGCACGGGGCAGGGGATCCGCGACCTCGGGCGACGCCGGACTGGACTTCATTCTCTGGGACATGGCGCAAGCGTCCCACCTGAGCCAGTCGTCGCGTCTCGCGGAGATCTTTCAGGAAGAGCTTCTGTCGGCCACGGGCACGGAGAAGGGAAACCGCGGCATCAAGCAGAACACGTTCGTCGTCCTCAAGGGCGCCACCATGCCGGCGGTCCTGGTGGAGGTCGGCTTCATCTCCAATCCTCACGAGGAGGAGCAACTCAAGACGAGTGAGCACCAGGAGCGTCTCGCCGAGGCGCTCTACCGTGGAGTCCTGCGGTTCAAGGACGTCTACGAGTACCAGCCCCGGGCGGACGGCGTGTCCCAGGGACGGCATGGACCGAAGTGAACACCAAGAACATCGCGCTCGCGGCCGGAGTCGCCGTGGTCCTCATCGGCGTCGCCGTCTGGGGCACGATGTGGATTCTGAGGCAGCCGCTTCCCCAGGGCACGGCCGACGCCGAAGCCCCGGTCCCGCCCGGGCTCGGAGACGTCCCCGAAGCCGCGACGCCATCCGCGGTTCCAAATCTCAGTAATGCCGGAGAGGAAGCCCCCATCACCGCGGGTCGGATTCAGGTCAAGCTCTACGTCCTCGCGAGCTCGGGGCGAGAGCTCGCGACCGAGACCGAGGAGATCCTCTATTCGTCCTCGCTCCAACAGCAGGCGAAGGAAGTCGTGCGCCTCCTCCTGCGTCGCTCCGGCGCCATCCCGAGAGGCGTTTCGCTTCGAGAGTTGTTCATCACCTCGCAGGGAGTGGCCTATCTCGATCTTTCCCAGGAGCTGGTGTCGAACCATCCGGGCGGCTCCTCGGCGGAGGAGCTGACGGTCTTCAGCTTGAGTCAGACGCTCATCGCCAACTTTCCCGCGGTCAAGACGGTGAAGATTCTCGTCGAAGGGCGGGAGATCCAGACGCTCGCCGGTCACCTGGACCTCACGGTTCCCTACGGTCGAGCCCCGCTGTACCTGCAGCCTCCAACGGAACGAGCCGAGAAGCAGGATGAAGCGAGCTGACGGAAGACAGCCCGACGAGTCCCGGCGGGTGGTGATCACTCCCCGGTTCCTCAAGCACGCGGAAGGCTCGGTACTCATCGAGGTCGGGGACACCAAAGTAATCTGCGCCGCGACGGTCGAGGAAAAGGTGCCCCCGTTCCTGAAAGGAACGGGCACCGGCTGGGTGACCGCGGAGTACAGCATGCTGCCGCGCTCGTCGAAGGACCGAATTCCGCGCGAGGTGGTGAAAGGAAAGCTCTCGGGGCGCACCCAGGAGATCCAGCGGCTCATCGGACGCTCGCTCCGGGGGGTGATCGACCTTCCCAAGCTCGGCGAGCGCACCGTCTGGATCGACTGCGACGTCATACAGGCGGACGGGGGCACGAGAACCGCATCCATCTCCGGCGCCTTCGTCGCGCTCGCGCTCGCGCTCCGGGCGGCGAGGAAGCCGGCGTCTTCGGCGCCGCTGCCCATACGGGATCACGTGGCGGCGACGAGCGTCGGCATCGTGAACGAGGCGACGCTCCTCGACCTGAACTACGAGGAAGACTCCAAGGCCGAAGTCGACATGAACGTGGTGATGACGGGATCGGGAGATCTCGTCGAGGTGCAGGGCACGGCGGAGTCGCGACCCTTCGCCCGGAAGACGCTCCTTACGATGCTGGATCTCGCGGGAAGCGGCATCGAGCGGCTCATCGCCATCCAGCGCGAGGTGCTGGACCAGGCCTGATCGCCCTGATCGTGAAGACGTGGAGCTCCTGCTAGCGACCACGAGTCGAGGAAAGCTTCTGGAGCAGAAGGAAGCTCTGCAGGGCCTCCCTCTCGACCTCCTGTCGCTCGAGGATCTCGGGGCCATCGATCCCCCGGACGAGACCGGCGCCACGTTCGCCGAGAACGCCCGGCTGAAGGCGCTCTACTACCATCGGACGACCGGCCTGCCCGCGGTGGCGGAAGACGCCGGGCTCGAGGTCGATGCCCTCGGAGGGATTCCCGGGGTGGAGTCGGCGCGCTTCCTCGGAGCGGAGACGCCCTTCGCGGTGAAGAACGCTCGGATCCTCGAGCTTCTGAAGAACGTTTCCGAGGCGGATCGAACCGCGCGCTTCGTCAGCGCCGTGGCGCTCGCCGAGGGGAATGCGATCGTCTTCGAGCACGAAGCGCGCTGCGAGGGCCGTATCGCTTGGGAGCCCCGGGGAGCGGGTGGCTTCGGCTTCGATCCCATCTTCTTCTATCCGCCTCTTTCGAAGACTACGGCCGAGCTGTCGCCGGCCGAGAAGAACGAGGTGAGCCATCGCGGCAAAGCGATGGCGGCGCTCAGGGATTTCCTTTCCACGTACGGTACCGACTGAGCGCAGACCGAGCCCGGCCGCTTTGACCGTCGGAGGAAACGGCCCTATAATTGCTGGTTTCGACGGGGCGTGGCGCAGTTTGGTAGCGCGCCTGCTTTGGGAGCAGGAAGTCGGAGGTTCGAATCCTCTCGCCCCGACCAATTGTCCGAGGGCAACGAAGCCTCGTGCGCCAGTAGCTCAGATGGATAGAGCGGCGGCCTTCTAAGCCGCATGTCGGGGGTTCGAATCCCTCCTGGCGTACCAGAGGCGGCGGAGTTGAAGAGCAGCCCCCGCGCGGGGAGCGAGGGTGCGAAGAGGGTTAGCAGACAGCAGGGCCCGGAGGGCCCTTCCTCCCCGCGCGAGGAGCGCGGGGAGCGAGCGCGCGAAGAGCGCGCGAGCATTAAGATGGTGGGTGTAGCTCAATGGTAGAGCACTGGACTGTGGCTCCAGGTGTTGTGGGTTCGAGCCCCATCACCCACCCCATCTCTTTGCCATCGCATTTCGCCCCGCGTATAGTCGCGTTTGAGTTCCGAAGAGTGCGCGCCCGTAGCTCAGTTGGATAGAGCGCCAGACTTCGAATCTGTAGGCCGTAGGTTCGAGCCCTACCGGGCGCGCCAAATAAATCAGTAGGTTGCAGGAGCAGTGGTAAGGCAAGGGCGAGTTGGTTTAACGCAGTCCTAACAGTCGACCTTCCCTTCCGGCCCATGGATCGTGGCAATGGTTGGGGTCGGACCGTGCCGAGAAGTCGCGCGGCTAGCTCAGATTGCCGCTTGTCGTCTGCTCGAGCAGCCAGTGTCAGCTGCGCACCCCGAACGGGGTCGCGACGCCTTCTTCATGACGCCCCTCTCGTCAGGTGCTAGTGACTCGATCCGACGCAACCAGGCAGTTTACGTGCCAGCCGGCCGATGTCAAACTAGAGCTTACGCCTGCAGGAAGGATATATGAGAGCGAGCACACGTTTGGCAACCATCGTCGCCTTGTTGCTGGTCCTGGCCGGTTGCGCCGCCGTCGATCGCCTGTCGGGCGTTTCCGAGGCACGCGAACTCCAGCGGATCGGCCAGCCTGCCGCCGCGATTGTGCTGGAGGTTTGGGATACCGGGATCACGCGCAACGACGACCCGGTCATCGGCCTGCGCGTGGAAGTCCATCCGGCGCAGGGGGAGCCCTATCAGGCCACGATCGAAAAGAGCGTGGTCTCGCGGGTCCACATTCCGCAGTTTCAGCCTGGCAGCCGGGTTGCGGTCCGCGTCGATCCAGCCAATGCGGCTCGCGTCGGCTTGGACGTCTACAAGTACTGATCTCGGTTTGCACCGGACACTCGTGAGGATCTCGCGAGAACTCGTCTGCCTCCATATCCTTCCAGGCTTTTCACTCGACACCAGTAAGACCGAACCCCGCGGCGAACGTCACCTGCTTCGTCGAGGCCGCTCCCGCGACGCCGCCCGCTACACGCCCCACGACGCCGCCCACGGCGGCTCCTTCTCCGCCGTCGGCGATGGCGCCCCCGCTCGAGCCCGGTCTTGGCGGAACCAGGGAGCGATCCAGAAGCCCGGCGCGCCTTGCCGCGTTCAAAATGGAACGAGCACGGCGAAGATGACCCCCAGGTCGCTTCCCGCGATCATGAGGCCGTTCAAGACATCGAGGACGGGAGCGCCCACCACCTTCGGAACCAGGGGATCGCCGAGGACGATGGAGCTCGGCGCCGTCGGCGTCATGGACGTCGCGTCGATCGAGTAGAGACGGCTCGAATCTCCGCCGACGTAGACCCGCCCTCGACTCAGGAGAACCGGCGAGGGGCTGACGATGGCGACGGGCGTGGTCCAGAACGCGGACGCCGAACCGCCGTCGTCGTGAATCGCGTGGACCTTTGTCGTGGTGCTGAAGTACAGGCGGCCGCTTGGGACGTGCGGCCAGACGAACCCTTTGACGGGACCGTCGCCGGTGAAGTAGGGCGTGAGCCACAGGAAGTCTCCGTCGGCCGGGTCGATCGCATGGACTTGCCCGGCGTTGTTGCCCACGTAAAGTCTCGTCCCCCCGAGCACCGGGGATCCGTCCACCTCGCCCACGTCCACCGACCACTCGAGATTCACCGTCGAGGCGGTGAAGGACAGGCACCACAGGGTATCGCCGCTCCCCCCGCCCTTCTTGCGGCTCGCGAAATAGACGCGGTGGTTCGCGTAGTCCACCTGCGCGACCCCGCTTACGATCCCGATCCCGTTCGCGCCTCCGCCGTTGTCGAACGTCCAGGCGATGGCGCCGCTCGCGAGATGAAGGCCGTAGAATTTGCTGTCGCCTCCCGGCTCGCGCGTGCCCACGAGCACCAGATCGTACAGCCCCCCGAAATCGGTGAAAATCGCCGCGGGTGCGGCCTGCACCGAAGCACCCAGGAGCGGACTCGCCCAGAGCTGAGCTCCCGTCTCGGCGTCGACGGCATAGACCTTCCCATCCTGGGAGCCGATCAAAGCGATGCGGGAAGCCCCCGAAACCGTAGTCGACGGGAGGTTGACGACGATCGGACGTCCCTGGACCGGGGCGTTGGTGCGAAAGGGAAACCAGTCGGGAGGACCGAGTGGCGGCCAGGAGCCGCCGGCCCCTCCGGGTGCGAGCGCGTGGAGGATCCGGTCGTTGGAAACCACATGGTAGGAGGCGTCGGGAATGACCCCGATGACGGTGAGCGCCGCCGCGCCCGTGGTATAGGCCCATTGCCAGTTCCCGGCGGTGCTGTCCGGGCGGCCGAAGCTCTCGACGGGCGCGGAGAGCCCCGTCCCCGGCCCCTCGGCGCAGGCGGCATAGCGATACGTGGTCCCATTGACCCCAGCCATTGCCACGCGACCCCGATCGCCGGCCGTCCCGGGGAAGGGGGAGCCGGGCACGGGAGTGCCGGTGCAGCTCGGGGCCGACCCATCGTCGGTGTAAGCGATGTGGGTCTGGGAGAACGTCCCCGTAGGATTGACCCAGTCGAGGACGTTCTCCGAGTCGCCGGAGCGGATGTTGAAGAACGTCACCGGCGCCGGGGCGCTGGGAGCGCAGCTGATGGGGGTTGCCGAGACCTCGACCAGGTTGGCCTCCTCTTCCCCGTTGACGTTACTCATCGCCCGCACGACGTAGTAGTACGTCGCCACCGGTAGGATTCCCGCCGCATCCAGATAGGAATTGCTGGAAAGGCCGGCGGCGATTCGGTTGGTAGCGCCGGGAACGAGCCCCGGTGTGGTGTCCCGGTAGATCGAATAGCTGACGCTGCCCCCGCAAGGAGACGTCGCCGGCGCCCAATCGACGCGAACCTGGCACGTGGGGCCGCCTTGCTGCATCGCGGAGACCGCGCCCGCGAAGTCCGGCGGCAGCTGGCACGCGCCCGTCGTCGCCGCCGAGGCTTCGTTCGAGGGGCCGCAAGCGTTGGTGACGACGTAGTAGTAGGTCACGCCGCCCTGGACGGTGGCATCGACGAAGCTGGTCCCGGCGACGGTTCCGATGGTGTCGTACGGGCCGCCGGAGGCGCGCGAGCGCAGGATCTGGTACGTATAGGCGCCGGGCGCCGACCAGGCGAGGTCGATGCGGTTGTCGCCGTTCGGTGTGGCGTTCAAGGACGTGCCGCCGCAGTCGAAGCTGAAGAGGAACGCATCCTCGTTCCCGTTCAGGTCGAGATCCACCAGGTCGGGCGCGAAGCTCGAGAACGCGACGTGCGCTCCGTCGAGACCGATGACGGCCCTCTCCGAAAGCCCGTTGCCCGCCGTGGCGAGCGACGTGGGGACGTGACTCACGAGGACGTTCGATCCCGACGAACGGTCGTGGAGAAAAACCGCATCGCTGGCGCCGCTGTATCCGCTGATGAGGTTCGTCGCCCGGCTCACGAAGGCGACTCGCCTTCCGTCCCGGCTGATTGCGGGAGCATTCGATAATTGGTTCCCGGCGGCGGCGGAAGAGAAGCTCTTGCTCACCAGGCTGACCACTCCGGTCGAGCCGTCGTAGAGAAAGGCATCGAAAGTCGAGTTCGTGTCCGCCATTCCCGCCGCCAGGTTCGTGGCGCTGCTCTGAAAGGCGACGTAGCTTCCGTCGGCGCTGAGGTCGGCAGTGTGCGAGGCGCCGTTTCCCGCAGTCGTCGCCGAGGCCGCGGTATGGCTCACCAGCGTAATCAGCCGGGTGGAACCCTCGAAGAGAAAGAGATCGAAGGCGGAGTTGGTGTCGGTGATCCCGCCTCCCACGTTCGAGGCCCAGCTCTCGAACAGGACTCGCCCCGCGTCGAAGCTGAGGGCGGAGGCATAGGAGTGATTGTTCGCCGTGGTCGTCAAGGAGGCCGTATGGCTCACCAGGGTGATAGCGCCCGAAGCGACCTCGAAGAGAAACACGTCCTGACGGCTGTTTCCGTCGGAGATCCCCGATCCCAGGTTCGAGGCGCTGCTCTCGAAGACCAGGTACCGGCCGTCGCCGCTCATCACCGGGTTCCTTGAGGCTCCGTTGCCCGCCGTCGTCGAAACCGAGGTGTGGCTCGCGAGGGTGATGCTCCCCGAGCCTCGATCGAACACGAACACGTCGTCCATGCTGTTGGTATCCGTGAATCCCGTTCCCAGGTTCGGGGCGGTGCTGTGGAACGTCACCGCGCGGCCGTCGGCGCTGATGGAGGGGGCGAAGGAAAAACCCGTGCCCGTGGTGATCGGGGAAGCGGTGTGACTCACGACGGAAATGGTCTCCGTGGCCCGCTCGTAGAGGTAGACGTCGGAGCCGCTGTTGACGTCGTTCAAGCCCGAGCCCAGGTCGTTCGCCTGGCTCTCGAAGGCCACCCAGTTCCCGTCCCAACTGATGACGGCCACCGCCGAGGCTCCGTTGCCGGCGACGAGAGACGACGAGGCGTGGCTCACCAGACGAACCCCTCCCGTCGAACGGTCGTACAGGAACACGTCGACGTCGTTGTTGGTGTCGACCTGTCCCGGCACGAGGTTCGCGGCGGCGCTGGTGAAGAGAGCGTAGCGGCCGTCGTCGCTCATCGAGGAGAACGTCAACGTCATACTCGTTCCCGCAGCGCTCCCCGAGGGATTTCCCGCGGCCCGGGTGACGAGGTCGATGCTTCCCGTCGACTTCTCGAAACGAAAGAGGTCGCTGGTGTTGGGCGAGTCGACGAATCCCCCTCCCAGGTTGGTGGCGAAGCTGAAGAACAGCAGGTGGGCCCCGTCGGCGCTGAGAGCGATGACCTCCGAGCCTTGATTTCCCGTCACCAACGGCGAGGCCGCGTGGCTCACGAGACTGATGGTCCTCGATGCCCGGTCGTACCAGAAGACGTCGCTCGTCGAGTTGGAATCGAGGAGCCCCGACCCCAGGTCGCTCGAGAGGCTGGTCACCAGGAGGGTGCTTCCGTCTCCGTTGATCTTCACATCGTAGGAATAGTTGTTTCCCGCGACCGTGCCCGAGCCGGTGTGGGTCACGAGATCGATCGCCCCCGAGGCCCGATGGTAGAGAAACACGTCCTGGGTGCCGTTGGTATCGGTGACTCCGGGGGTGAGGTCGGTGGCGTTGCTCAGGAGCGCCACGTAGGCTGCGTCGTCCGAAATCGCCGCCACCCCGGAGGTGTCGTTCGCCGTCGTCGTCGCCGAAGCGCCGTGGCTCGCGAGGGTCAAGGCCCCGGTCGCGGTCTGATAGAGAAAGACGTCGAACGTGGAGTTCCCGTCGGTGAATCCCGGACCCAGATCGGTCGACGTGCTTATGAACGCCACGTAGGTCCCATCTCGGCTGATTACGGCGCCAGTGGAGGTACCGTTTCCCACCGTCGCGGGGGCGCTCGTATGGCTCACCAGGCTGATAAGGTCGGTGGCCCGCCGGTAGAGATAGACGTCGGTGCTGGAGTTGCTGTCGGTGATTCCCGAGCCGAGATCGCTGGCCCCGCTGATGAACGCGACGAAAGATCCGTCTCCGCTGATCATCGGGAAGGTGGAGAAGCCGTTCCCGGAAGTTGTCGGAGACGAGGTGTGGCTCGCCAGTCGAACCTGGCCCGAGGCCCTCTCGAAGAGGAAGACGTCGTCGTTGGAATTCGTATCCGTGAAACCGGGGCCGAGGTCCGTGGCCTGGCTTATGAACACCACCCAGTTCCCGTCGGCACTGATCGCCGGCTGGCGCGAGTAACTGTTCCCCGTCGTCACCGCCGACGAGGTATGGCTCACGACAGTGATGCCGCCGGAGGCTCTCTCGTAGAGGAAAACGTCGG
This sequence comes from uncultured Acidobacteriota bacterium, assembly GCA_963716925.1. Lineage (GTDB taxonomy): Bacteria > Acidobacteriota > Vicinamibacteria > Marinacidobacterales > SMYC01 > DAISKN01. Next base: position 246,980 of record CAVQUX010000014.1, read on the forward strand.
AGGCACCGTTTGCGTCGGTGAATCCGGCGCCGAGATCGGTGGCGTTGCTGGTGAACACGACGTAGTTGCCGTCTCCACTGATTCCCGGCGTGCTCGAGATGGCCGACCCCGCGACCGAAGCCGAGGACCCGTGGCTGACGAGAGTCATCGAACCGTTCACCCGATCGTAGAGGAACACGTCCTCGACGTTGTTGGTGTCGATTTGTCCGGGGACGAGATTGGGGGCGCTGCTGGCGAACACGATGAACCGGCCGTCGTCGCTCACCGCGGGCGGCGACGTGGGGGGGCCCCCGCCGGCTGCTTCCGCGGGCAATGCCGCGCGGGAGATGAGCTCGACCTGCTGCGCCGGGGAGAGATCGGCGATCCCGAGAGCAGCCACGAGGACGAGCAAGCCCCGGATCCGGACGTCAAGGCGGTGCGGCATGGCGGACCTCGATTCTCCGGTGGATGGGTGTTAAGAAATGGGTGTAAAAGGACCGGGGGATTTCAGGTTAAGGGGTAAATCGATCGTCTGTCAAGGTGCGGGCGCCCCTTCCCCCTGATATATCCGTCCCCAAGTGGCATTAGCGGACGTGTTACGGTATCCGAGCAGCGATAGCCGATAGGCGCACTACCGTGTAGTGTTCCCGCACCTCGATCGGCTCGAATCCGCGTGCGTCGTACATGGATCGCGGGCCGCGGAAATGACCTGCGTCGCCCACTTCGGGTTTGTTGTGAGGATATCCCTCGATCCAGGACGCACCGCGGGCGGAGGCGTCCGCAATCACGCGAACGAGCAAGGCCGAGGCGATCCCATGCCGTTGGAACGGCGGCGCGATGACAAAGCACGAGACTCCGATCACGAGTCGCGACTCGGGTCCGTCGGGATCGACGAGTTGGTAGAGGCCGTAGTCGGAGCGTAATGAGGCGTTGACCCACCCCGCGGGTCGGCCGTCGACGTATGCCAGATACCCGAAGGTCGTGCCGCCCAGAAGGCGCTCGGCCACGATCGCCCGTGTCTCGCGCCATGCGCGCTCAAACTCGGGCGTCCCCGGTGCGTGGGGTTCGAGGCAATAGCACGAGGCCCAATCGGCGTTGCCGGCGAAGGCGTCATGGTCGAAGAACCGGAGCCAGTCGTCGACGCGGTCCTTGGTCACCGGGTGCACCGCGACGTCGGCTATCTCGGACAGTCGTTCCGTGCCCCCGGTGAGCCGCTCGGTCGCCTCGACGTAGTTGCGGGCGTAGTTTCGGATCGCCTCCTCGGGGTATGGCCAAGTGTGACTCTCCCCATGGGCCACGAACGCGTCGGCGATGGCGTCGGAGTCGTCCCCCTCGATCAGCGCATCACACCCGAAACATTTGACCTTCACGGACTCCCCACTCTTTCGTGGATCTTGGAGGCACGCCTAGAAGTATTGGAAGCCGCGCAAGCCGGCAAGCTGCATCAACTTCATTAGCGCAAGGCAATCCGAGAAGTCAATCCAACGGCCGAGTAGCGTGTGTGCGGGAAAGTTCCTTTTCATTTCGTTCCCGGTAGACAACGCTTGCCAGGAAAAACTAGACTTCGAAATCTGTAGGTCGTAGGTTCGAGCCCTACCGGGCGCGCCAACTCGGAACCAAGCGAGGTCACCCATGGTCTTCGCGGCCATCGTCGGAGTCGTCACCGCCGGTCTCACGGCCTTGATCTGCTACGGCTTCGGCGGAGGCGGACTCGCCATTCCCGGCGCCGTGCCGGTCCTCGTGGTGAACGCGGGGATCGTCGGGTTCCTCGCCGGGCTAATCTCGACGATCAAGAAATAGCCGCGCTTCCCCTCTCCGCTCGTCGTCCATATAATCGCCGTTCGCCGCGGCGCGGAGGAGGCTCGAGGTGACGATCCGGAGCGTGGGTTTCGTGGGCCTGGGAATCATGGGAAAGCCCATGGCCCGAAACCTCCTCAAGGCCGGGTTCTCCCTCGCCGTCTTCAGCCGCTCTCGCCCACCCGTCGACGCGCTCGCCGCGGAAGGAGCGGTGCCCGAGGACTCGCCGCGCGCCTGCGCCGAGGGGCGGGACGCCGTCCTCACCATGCTCCCCGACTCGCCCGACTCCGAGAGAGTCATCCTCGGCGCGAACGGCGTTCTCGAGGGCGCTTCCCCGGGGTCGGTGGTCATCGACATGAGCTCCATCGCTCCCTCGGTTTCGAAGAAGATCGGCGCCGCCTGCGAAGCGAAGGGCGTCGATTTCCTCGACGCGCCGGTGAGCGGGGGCGAGGCCGGGGCGATCGCGGGCCAGCTCGCGATCATGGCGGGCGGAAAGAGCGACGTCTTCGCGCGCGCCGAGCCCCTCTTCCGGGCGCTCGGGAAGAGCTACGTGCTCTGTGGCGGCCACGGAGCCGGCAACACCGTCAAGCTCGCGAACCAGATCGTGGTCGCGGCGAATATCGAAGCCGTTTCGGAAGCTCTGGTATTCGCGCGAAAGGCGGGTGTCGATCCGCAGGTGGCCTTCGAAGCCATCCGCGGCGGGCTCGCCGGGAGCAAGGTGCTCGAGGCCAAGGCGCCGATGATGATCTCTGGAAACTGGGCGCCCGGGTTCCGGCTTCGCCTGCATCAGAAGGACCTGGCGAACGCGCTCGCCACGGCGAAGGAGGAGGCCATCCCCCTTCCGGTGACGGCGCTTCTGCAGCAGATCGTGACCGCTCTCGTCGTGAACGGAAGCGGAGACCTCGACCATTCGGCGATCGCCCGCTTCGTCGAGGATATGGCCCAAACCACCATCCACGGGAAGTGATCCATGGGTATCGGAAAACAGCATTCGGGTTACCGCTCCTTCGAATATCTGCGTCCGGGAATCGACTATCGGTCGTTTCCCACGGCGACCGAGGTCGACCGGGTTCCCCCGTTCCGGTTGCGGCTCTCTCCCGAGCAGGAAAAGCGCGCGGAGAGGCTCGCCCGCGAGTCGGTGATGATCTCGCTCCACGATCACCTGGGAACCTTTCCCGACCCGATCACCGACACCCCGGCCTACATCCGCGAAGGCCGCATGGCGACCGCGTTCGAGGGGCTCGCGCAATCGCACTGGGACTGCGTCTTCGACAACATGATGGACGGCATCTGCCAGATCGAGTCCAAGCGCGGCTGGAAGTGGACTGAGGTCCTTCATGACCTCGGGATGCGGCTCTGCGACATCGCGCACCAGGACGCGGTGTTCCACGCGACGACGGTCGAGGACATCCTCCGCGCCCACCGCGAAGGAAAGATCGCCTGGGTGGCGTCGATCGAAGGGGCCGCGCCGATCGAGAACGAGCTCGACCGGATCGAGATCCTCTACGGCTTCGGAGTGCGGCTCCTGGGGGTCACCTACAGCGAATCGAACTCCCTGGGCTCGGGCTTGAAGGAAGCGCGAGACGGCGGGCTCACGGCGTTCGGGAAGAGGGCGGTGGAAAGGATGAACCAGGTGGGGATGCTCATCGACTGCTCCCACTGCGGCGACCAGACGACGCTCGACGTCGTCGAAGCGAGCCGGAAGCCGATCGTGCTGAGCCACATCGGCGCCCGCAGTCTCTGGAACACGAGCCGCATGGCTCCCGACGACGTCCTCAAAGCCTGTGCCGACAAGGGAGGCATCATCGGCATCGAGGCGGCTCCCCACACCACGCTCACCGCCGCTCATCCCCGCCACAACCTCGAGTCCTACATGGAGCACTTCGAGTACATCAAGGACCTAGCGGGCATCGATCACGTCTCCTTCGGTCCCGACACGCTCTATGGTGATCACGTGGGGCTTCACCACGTCTACAAGGTGAGCCTCTCGATCCAGGAGTCGAGGAAGACCTCGGAGGGCGGTCCCCCGCCTTACGAAGAGGTCGCGTTCGTCGAGGGAGTCGAGAACCCGACGGAGGCGTCGTACAACATCGTTCGCTGGCTCGTGGCCCACGAGTACTCGGACGAGCAGATAGCGAAAGTCGTCGGTTTGAACTCGCTCCGGCTCCTGAAGGAAGTCTGGGCGTAGCCGGTGCTTCCGCTCCTTCTCCTCCTCCTCGCTCAATCGCACGTTTCCGGGGGAGAGATCCTCGAGGCGCGCCTCGAGGCGAAGGCGGACCAGGGGCGCGACATCGCCGTTCGTCTCGCGTATCGCATCGAGGCACCCGATGCCCCGCGGATCCCGTTCTCCCTTCTCGAAGTTGACGGAGTCGCGATCGAGGAGGTTTCCGCCTTCGCCTCGGAGGCGCCGGTTTCGCTGTCTCTCGAGCCCCGGTCCGGTCCCAAGCGCGAGGGGTTCATCGCCGTCCCTCGAGGAACGAGCTCCTTCGAGCTTCGCTACGTCGTTCGAGGCGGAGCCGAGCCCACCGGGGACGGGCTGCGAGCTCATCTGCCTTGCGCGATCCTCGACCTGAAAATCGCGGAAACGAGGGTTGGGTTGTTCTCCGCCACGGTCGTGCTTCCCCCCGGACTCTCGGTGGTCGATGGCTTTCCCTCGAATCCGCAGGCGGCCGGAGGTGGCGCATATCGCTGGGAGCTTCCTCTCGTTCCCACGTTCGTCGCGTTCCGGGCCTCCTCGGGAACGCCGCTCCTGACCCCGCCCCGTATCGCCACGGCCGCCGTGGTGGTGCTCCTTGCGGCCATGGGCTTCGTGGGCGTCCGAACGGCGCGCGCGTCGGGACCATGAGCCAGGAGGGTTTCATCTTCTGGGGTCCCTTCGTGGCCTTCGCCGCGATCGCCGCTCTCTACGTCGCCTGGATGTTCTGGGCCGAGCGCGGGGACGGCGAATGACGGTAGCCTTCTTCCTCCTCTACTTCGTCGTGGTCTTCGCCATCGGCATCTGGTCCATGAAGCTCACCCGCAACGAGTCCGATTACTGGATCGCGGGAGGAAAGCTCGGCTGGCTCCTCGGGGGGGCCACCATCGCAGCGACCCACGTGAGCGCGGGCTCGTTCATCGGCACCATCGGAGTCATCTACACCGCGGGATGGTCTTTCGCCTGGATCGTGCTCTCGATACCGCTCGCCTACTGGTTCATGGCGGCGGTGCTGGCGCCGCGGTTCACGCGCACCCGGGAGCTCACGGTGAGCGCCTTTCTCGAGTCGCGGTACGAGAGCCTCGCCCTCCGGCGGCTCTCGGCCGTCGTCATCCTGGTCGGGATCGCGGTCTACGTGCAGGCGCAGATCGTCGCCTCGGGACTGGTGGGGAACATCGTGTTCGGAATCTCGCGGGAGTGGGCGATGGTGGCCTTCACCCTGGTGCTCCTCGCCTATACGGCGATGGGCGGGCTCTTCGCCGTGGTCTATACCGACTTCTTTCAGCTGGTGATCATGGTCGCGGGGGTTCTCCTGGCGCTTCCCATCGCCGTCCACCAGCTCGGGGGATTCGACGCTCTCTTCACCTACGTGAGAGCGGTCAAGCCTGAGACCTTCACCTGGGGAAGCTTCCCCCCGATGCATCTCTTCACGATGGGCATCGCCTTCACCCTGGGCACGGTCGCGACCCCGGAGAAGCTGGTGCGCCTCTACTCGATGAAGAACATGCGTGAGCTCCGCCGCGGAGTGCTGTTCGCGTTCGTGGCCGCCACCGGACTGAATCTGGTCATCTTCGTCATCGCCCTCACCGCCATCGTCCTTTTCCCGGGACTTCCCACCGGCGATCTCGCCATGCCGCTCGTGGCGCGCGCGGTGCTCCCGCCCCTCCTCGGGGCCCTTCTTCTCGCCGCCATCGCTTCCGCCATCATGTCCACGGTGAGCGCGCTCATGCTCGTCGCCGGCTCGGCCCTCGCGCGCGATCTCTACGGGACGTTTCGGCCGGCCTCGACGGATCGAGAGCGCCTTCTCGTCGGCCGCGTCGGCGTCCTCCTCGTGGGAACGGCGCCGCTGGTTCTGATCCTGAGCGGCGTGGGACGAGGGGAGCTCGTGCAGTTCATCGTCCTCCTCTATACCGCGATCATGGCCTCGAGCTTCTTCGTCCCCGTGGTCCTCGGCGTGTACTGGTCGCGGGCCACCAGTGCGGGGGCTCTGGCGTCGATGACCGGAGGGGTCCTCACCTGCTTCGCGTGGAAGTTCTTCGGGTCCGCGGATATCGATCCGGTGCTCCCGGGTCTTCTGATCTCACTGACTCTCTTCGTGCTGGTGAGCTTTCTGACCGCGCCGCCGTCGGACGAGGCGTTCGCGCCGTTTCGCACTCCCCCGCCGGCGCCGGCGAGGAGGTAGACATGGCAGCCTCGACCTCGTCGGCTCGACCCCGGCCGACCCACCGGCTGGTCAGCCTTCGAGCGAGCCTCTGAAAGCGGCGCCCGGGTTGAATCCTCAAGCGCGTTCCCTCGGCTGGGCCTCGGCGACGTCGGTCGTCGTCGGAATGACCGTCGGGATCGGGATCTTCCTTACTCCCGCGGAGCTCGTGCGCGCGCTCGGCTCCCCCGGCCTGGTTCTCGTCATGTGGCTCTTGACGGGACTGATGGCGTTCGCCGGGCGCTCTGGCCTACGGCGAGCTCGCGTCGAGGTTTCCGGCGGTCGGCGGTACCTACGTCTATCTGCGCGAGGCCTTCGGACGGAGAGTCGCGTTCCTGTACGGCTGGAACTGCCTCCTGGTGATGGACCCGGGGCTCACCGCGGCGGTCTCGACGGGCCTTTCGGGCTACGTCTCCTACCTCGTTCCCCTGTCTTCCGGAGGCGAGAAAGCCGTGGCCATCGCGGTCATTTTCGCGCTCGCCGGGCTCACGGCGCTCGGGACCCGCCTCGCCGCCGGGACTCTGGTCGCATTGACGCTCCTCAAGCTCTCGGCGCTCCTCGCGCTCGCCGCCTGGGGGTTCCTCTCCGGCGCCGGCGATCCGGCGCGTCTTTTTCCTTTGTTCCGTCGCCTTCCGGGCGCCGAGCCGATTCTGGGAGCGCTCGCCGGCGGCTTCGTTTCGGCCTTCTTCTCCTTCGGCGGCTGGTGGGAGGCCTCGAAAATCGCGGGAGAAGTGCGCGAACCCTCGAGGAACCTCCCGCGGGCATTCGCGGCCGGCGTCGCTCTGGTGACGTTCCTCTATGTCGCGATCTCTACGGTGTTCCTCGTGGTCGTGCCCATCGAGGAAGCGGGCTCGGCATCCGCGTTCGCGTCCATCCTGGGAGAGAAGCTCTTCGGCCCCGCGGGAGGGATGGTGCTCACGGTCATCGTGCTGGTGTCGGGGGTCGGGAGCCTCTCGGCACTCCTGCTCGCGGCGCCTCGTCTCTACCTCGCCCTCGCGCAAGACGGACTCTTCCCCCGCCGGCTCGCGGAGCGCCACCCTTTGCTCGGGACCCCCGTGCGCGCCATCGCTCTTCAGGCCACGCTCGCGAGCGTCCTCGTAACCCTGGGCACGTTCGGAGAGATTGTCGCCTACTTCATCTTCGCGACGGTGGCCTTCATCGCGCTCAGCGTCGCCGCACTCTGGCTCCTTCCCTTCGAGCCCTCTCGCGTCCCTTTCGCGAAGCTCGGGGGCGCGGTGTTCGTCGTGTTCGCGGCCGTCCTCCTCGTCGTCCTCCTTCTGGGCCGACCCGTGCCCGCGCTCTCCGGCGTCTCCGTGGTCGCGCTCGGAGCGCTCGTTTACAGGACGCTCGAGAGACGGTAGCCGGCGGCCGCGGAATCGCGTCGAGGCTCCGTCAGCTCGCCGCGCCGCGCCTCGGCGCCCGGGCGCGAAACACCGAGAGATAGGCCTCGAGGGCATCGAGCGTGAGCTTGTCCGCGGCCGTGGTCACGACGCGCACCCCCTCGCGCCGAAGCCGCCGCGCGAGCCGCCGGTTCTCGAGGAGGATTTCGAGGCTCGCCACCTTGGCGAAGGCTTCCGCCGGGGAGCGGGGCACGCCCCGGGCGAGCGCCGAAAGCTCGGGATCCTCCATGTGGATCAAGAGGGGCCGGTGCCTTCTCTCGAGCCGCTTCAGCGCCGTGTGCAGGAGCTCGGCGGCGGCGAGGTCGACCACCGAGGTGAAGAGCACGACGGTCGCGAATCGCGAGCCGAGACCGAGCGCCGACTCGGAGGCCAGATCGTACGCCGGCTCGCCCAACCGCGGAGACAGGTCGTACAACTTCTCATAGGCTCGCCGGACGCCTCGAGATCCGGCGCCGACGGCGACGAGGCGCTCGATCCGATCGGAAAAGGCGATGATGGTGACCCGGTCTCCGCGTCCCGAGGCGACGCGGGTGAGCGCCAGCGTGGTTCCGAGAGCATAGTCGAGCTTGCTCCAGGAAGCGTCGCGGTCGCTGGCGAGCGAAGCCATGGTGCGGGCGCAATCGAGGAGCACGATGAGCCGGGCGCCCTGCTCCCACGTCTCTTCGCGCGTGACCAGGCGCCCGTGGCGCGCGGTCGCCTTCCAGTGAATCTTGCTCGGAGGATCTCCTTTGAGATACTCCCGGAGCGCGTAGGTTTCCGTCCCGGCCCCCCGCAGCCTCCAGGGGGAACGGCCCAGCTCCCGGCGTCGGGCGAGCGCGAGCAGCCGGCCCACCTCGCCTTGCCATCGAACCTTGGGGTAGACGCGCTGGACCTCTGCGGGCACGAGCTCTCGCTGCGACCATGCGAGCCTGAAGGGCCCCAGAATCCGAACCGTCAACGGCCCCACGAAGCACTCCCCGCGCGCCCGGGGCACGAGGTCGTACTCCCAGAGGAACCCGCCTCCGGGAGCGAGCAGCACCTCGTGCCGAAGGCCGCGCTCGGCGAGAAACGGATGGAATCCTTCGCGAAGCTCGAGAGTGAGGGGAAAAGGTGCGCTCGTCCGCACCTCGACCGCTATCTTCGCGGCGGCTCCCTGAGAGAGGAGGGGAGGCACTCGCCGAAGGCCGGACAGGTCGGTCCTCGAAGCCCGGCGATGGTCGGCGAGGGCGAGGACGAGCAGAGAGAGATTGCAGGCGATCGCGGCCCAGGCCATCCACGGCACGGCGACCGCGCCGACGAGAATCACCAGCACCACTCCGAGCCCCACGAACAGTCTCGCCGCGGGCATGGGGCCTAGCGAGGGACCTCGACCGCATCGGCGGCGGCACGGATGACGCTCGCCGCCGTATGTCCCTCGAGCTCGGATTCGGCGGTGAGGAGGATCCGGTGCCCCCAGCTCGGGAGGAGAAGCCGCTTCAAGTCGTCGGGGACGAGAAAGTCGCGTCCTGCGACGATTGCGTAGCCGCGCGCGGCCTCGAGCGCCGCGAGCGCTCCTCTCGGGCTCACGGGAAGCTCCACGTGGGGAGAGCTCCTCACCGCGCTCGCCAGCCGCGCGAGGTAGTCGAGGAGCTCCTCCTTCACATGGACTCGCTGCGACGCTCGCCGGAGCTCGGTCGCTTCGCCGGCGGACACGAGCGCGGGCGGAAGCGGGGCAAGGAGCGACCATCCCGCGAGGGAGCCGGCGACGGCCTGACGGTAGATGCGAATCTCGTCGTCTCGTTCCGGCGCCTTCATCTCGATTCGAACGAGGAACCGATCGAGCTGCGCTTCCGGCAACGGGTAGGTACCCTCGAACTCGATGGGATTCTGCGTGGCGATGACGAAGAAGTCGGCGTCGAGCGGGTGGGGGACGCCGTCGATCGTTACCTGACGCTCCTGCATCGCCTCGAGGAGGGCCGACTGGGTCTTCGGCGGCGTGCGGTTGATCTCGTCCGCCATGAGCACCTGGGTGAAGACCGGCCCTTTCACCAGGTGGAAGCTCCCCGAGCGCTGGTCGAACACGTTCGTCCCGATGACGTCGGACGGCATCAGGTCCGGCGTGAACTGGACCCGGGAGAACGACGAGCCGATGCAGGCCGCGAACGCACGGGCCAGGAGCGTCTTGCCGATGCCGGGAGCGCCCTGGAGGAGCGCATGACCCGAAGCGAGGTATGCCGCGAGCAGGGCCTCGACGGCGGCGTCCTGTCCCAGAACCGTCTCGTTCAGGCGCGAGCGAACACGGTCTATCGTCTCGCCGAGGCGCTCGAGTGAAGTCGTTCCCTCGCCGTCGTTCACGAAAACCCTCCTTGCATCGCCGCGGCAGTCACTCCGCCTGACCTCGAGCCACGCGAGCCGCCAATTCCAGAAACTCCGCGCCGGTCCGAACGGTCCCTGCCTCTTCGAGCGTCATCCGCGGGTTGAGCTCGCGAGCCCGCTGCACCATGAGCTCCGCCGCGTCCCCATGATGGCCGAGCCGGTCGTGGAGCGAGCCCAGCCCCAGGAGAAACGTCCGGGTCGAGCCGCTCACGACCGCCGTCTCCGGCCAGACCGGTCCGAAAGACCGTGCGAGCCGCCAAACGACGAGGACGTAGAGGATTCCGAGCTGGAGAAGGAACAGATCGAACGCGAAGCGCGGCCGCGTCTGTTCCCCGGAGATAGCGGCGCTCAGGCCGTGATGGTACTCGTCGAAGCTCCAGGCTCGACCGAGAGAGCTCAGGAGGGACTCGAGCAGGTCCGCATTTCCCGCCTGAAGGAGCCGCGCGTTCCCGAGCGACTCCGACGGCAGGACGACCACGCGTCCGTTCAACGAGGGAAAGACGAAGACCAGCGGCTCGCCCTTCGGACCTTCGTACAGTACCTCCGCCTCGAGGGGTGCCTGTGGCGCCCGGGAAAACGCGGAGACGCGGAGCGGCGGCGCGTCGAGACCTTCGGCGGGGGTGAGGCTCCACTCCTGGTTCGCGTGCGCGCGCCAGGCGAAAAACCCGAGGGGCGGATCGTCTCGAAGCTCGTTCGGCGAGAGGCCGAGCCAGCCCATCGCCTCTCGCTCGGGCAGCAAGCCGGCGTCTCCCGAATAGCCGAGAACGATAGTCCCGCCGCGAAGGAGATGCTGCTGGATTCCCGCCTGCTCGCTTCGGCCCGCTCCTCGCTGCCAGGGGAACGCGAGCACGAGCACCTCGGCGGGGGCTGCTTCGTCGAGGGGAAGGTCGAGGAGCGTCACCTCGATGCCGCGCTCCTCGAGATAGCGGCGCGCGGTGAAGAAACCGCGCGATCCCACGGACAACGCGCTCGCCGAAGCCGTCTCCCGTACTTCGACGAGAAGCGACATCACGAGCGCCAGAACGGCCAGGAGCAGGCCCCACCGGAGGATCGATTTTCCGCTCACGCGAGCTGGCGCTCCAGGGACCGGACGAGATCGTGCACTTCCTCGAGCGAGGGCCTGCTCGTGCCGTACATCATCCGCTCGAGCCTTCGAACGGGCTCCTTCAGACCCGGGCCGGTAGAGCTCGAGAGGAGGTCGCCGCTCGTCCAGGAGCCCTGCACCCGCGACCCGAGAAGCGAGCGCGCGAGCCACCACCAGACCGCCTCGAGAGACCCGGCGACGTCCGATTCCTCGATTCGGCGGTCGAGCTCCTCGCGCCAGCGAGCCCTGTCCCAAGCGGGAACGTTCCGCTCGGGACCCGGAATCATGGAGCTCGATGGATCCGGGGCGGGGCGGGATGTCCTCCGAAAGGCGTAGCGGACTCCCAGGAACAAAAGCAAGAGCGCGGTGAGCGCGGCGGCGACGAGCGCCGCGTTCCCGATGGCGTTTCCCAGCTCCTTCGCGTACTGGCCGAAAGGCTCGAGGAGATCCATCAACCAGAGGCTGAGGCGGTTGCGGAGATGCTCCAGGTACGCGAGGACGCCGCGGCGCACCACCGTCGTCTCGACGGCGTTCTCCCGCGCGAGTCGCTCGACCAGCTCATGATCGGCCGCCTCGAATCGAAACCCGGAAGCCTGATCCTGGGCCGTCGTTTCCGAGCCGAGGCTCGCGTACACCGCGAGGGCGAGCGCGATCGTTCTCGGATGGCTCACGAGGATTGCGGCTCCGGGACCGAGCGTTCCAGCTCCTGCAGCACGGCGTCGAGATCCTCGCCCTCGCGGCGGCGCCTCACGTCGAGGAACAGGAGCGCCAGACCCAGGTTGACGTACAGGTAGAGCGCGGCATTGGTCATGGATCCGAGCGCCGCCCCCGGGATCTGAAACCAGGCCATTTCCTCCATCATCGCCGCCGGGTCCGGAGCCTCTCCCGTACTCGCCTTCCGAATCAGAAGAATCTGCTGCACCACCGCGAAGGGAACCTGGAACAGCATGCTCACCGCGGAGGCCAGAATCCAAGCGACCATCGCCAGAAGGAAAGCCTTCACGATGGGATTGTCCCCCACGCGGTGCCGGAGGTTGAAGTGGAGGAGCTCCGCGGATCGTTTCAGCGCCGCCACCCCGTAGCGGCCTTCTTCCGCCATCACCGGGGCGACGAAGCTGAAGAGGAACGCGAGGTAGATGCCGGGAACGAGACAGAAGAGGCTCCCCGCGAGCACGCACAAGAACGTCAGGAGGACGGTCCCGATGACGCGCGGGCGCAGAAACCAGAGCCAACTCTTCGTGATGTCGATCGGCCGGCCCGTGGCGGCATTCATCGTCGCGAGAATGCAGGCGCCCCATGCGGCGTATTGGACCGCTATCACCCCCACGAACGTGAGGCCGAGCCCTCCGATCGCGGCGAGCATCTCGGAAACCGCGGGGCTGCCCGAGGAGAACGAAGCGAGCGAGCTGACCCGCTTGAAGTAGAAGAAGGTGATGGGAACGGAGAGAAACGCGAGGGGGAGCGCGATCCCCGGAAAGAGAGCGGAGAAGTCGCGGCGGAGCCGACGGACGGCCTCGTCGATGAGGACCCTCAAGGGAAGGGGACGGTAAAGGCCGGGCGCCTCGCTCATTCGTCGGATTCCCGGAGAAACGGATTCCAGGCGAACACCAGGAACAGACTCAGAAGCGTGATGCCGAGGAGCACCTTCGAAGCCGCGGGGATGCTCTCGGAGGGCGATATGAAACCCTCGACGACGCCGAGAAGCACGAACCACGGAAGGCATCCGAGCAGGACCGAAAGCGCCTCCCGCGCGGCTTTCGGAAGCGATTCGCGCCGCGGTGCCTCACCCGCCTCGACGAGCGCCCGTCCGACGCTGAGCCCGGCGCCGGCGGCAACGAGGATGAGGGTGATCTCGAGGGGCCCGTGCGCCGCGACGAAAGTAAGGAGCCTTCCTGCGAGGTCGTAGTGAGCCGTGATTCCGACGACGGCCCCGAGGAGAAGCCCGTTCAGCAGCAGAACGTAGAGCGCCCCGAGCCCCGCGAGCGCGCCTCCCGCCCAGGCGGCGATGGCGACGCTCATGTTGTTGGTGGCGATCGCGGAAGAAGAGATCGAGGGAGGGACGACCGTGCCGAGGGACTCGGTCCATAGCCTGCCCTCCGAAAGGCCGGAAACCGCCTCCGGTCCCAGGAAGGCGAGAGCCATCCCCGGCTGCATGATCGCCAGGAACTGGCCGAGGAACAGGGAGGAGACGAACAGGAGCGCGGCGATGCCGATCTGTGGAGAGACCGCGCGAAAGGCCCGGGGGAACGTTCGTGTGAGGAACCGGGCGACTCCGAACCGGCTGGTCTCGGGGTCGCGCTGCAGAACGTAGGTCCCTTCGAGTGTCAGAGCCGCGAGCCGTTCCGCGGCGCGGGTGCTCGGGAAGCGCGACCGCGCAAGCGCGAAGTCGTGGAGCACCCGGCGATACTGGACGGCCAGGGCTTCGAGATCCGCGTAACGCAGCGTCGACCGACCGTCGCGCGCGCGGCGAAGACCCTCTTCGAGCCCCTTCCAGATCGGCTCCCTCGTCCGCAGAAAACGCTGGTAATCCATCGCCGGTCGGCTCAGCCCGTGAGAAAGGCGCGCCGAAGCGCCTGCGCCGGGTCGTCTTCATCGGCTCGCGGGAGAAAAGAAGGATCGGTCTTCTGGATCCAGAGGAGAGCCCGCGCCGAGAGCTCTCGCGCGCGCTCGGGCGAAAGCTCGTCGAGACGCTCGAGGAGCGCCTCCACGAACGCGATCTCTTTCGCGCCGAACCCCTGGGGGACGCGCGCGATCGCCACCTCCGCGCGGGAAGCGGCCTGCCGGAGCACCAGAGTGCCGGCGAGCCGGTCCCCGAGCCGGCGCGCCCGCGGATCGGCGGCCATCAGCGGGACGCCCACGAAGAGGTCCACCAGGCGCACGAAGTTGCGGACGAGGATCGCCGAAGGGGCGGCTTTTCCTCCGGTTCGGCTGACGACCCGAAGCCCGATCGCAGCCTTCCCCGCCGTCTTTCCTCCGAACGCGAGCTCGCTTCCCGCGAAATATCCCCAATCCAGGAGGAACAGTCCGGCGATCATGCCGACGGCGACCCATCCTCCCTCGAGAACGGATCCGAGAAGAAATATCGAGGCAAGAATCCAGAGAATGCTGAGCGCGCTCAGGAACAGATAGTCGATCGAAGCGGCGAGAGAGCGGCTCGCCGCGCCCGCGATCGGGAGCTCCAGCGGGACGTTGTCGAGAGCGAAGAGGGTCTCGGAGTCCCGGTCGGGAGCCCGCTCCATGTCCATGAGGTCGACACTCCTGGCCATTCGGCCGGCTATTCAGTTCGAGAAGTTCCGATCAGGATACCACGGAGCCGCGCGGCCGGGGAGCGGCCGTTTACAGGGCGCCTTCGAGACGGTAGCATCGACCCGTCATGCTGATGTTCCTCGCGGTCCTCACGCAGAGCCTCTCGGTCGATATCCACTCGCACCCGAGCCGCTTTCACCGCGCGAACGTCGACCGGATCGAGGCGGAGGAGATCGCGCGCTACCGGCGAAGCGGCATCGACGTCGTGGTCTGCAACATCTCGACCGACACTCTCTACCGTGGGGGGTACGTGACGCGGGACGGACGGTCCATCGAGACCGGCATGCTGCGGGCCGAGCCCGGCGAGAGCTGGGTCTTCACTCTCGACCGGCTCGACCGCATCCTGGCGACTCCCTCGGGCGGCGAGGCTCTTCTCGTGAGGACGCCGGAGGAGGCGATCGACGCCAAGCTCCGGGGCAAGCTCGCGCTCGTCGCGGCGCTCGAAGGCGCCGACGGCCTCGAGGGAGAAATCGAGCACCTTCGAGAGCTCCACCGCAAGGGAGTCTCTCTCGTGCAGCTCGTCCATTTCCGCGCGAACGAGATTGGCCACATCCAGACCTGGCCCTACACTCCGGGCGGGCTGACCGAGTTCGGCCGCGAAGTGGTCGCCGAAGCGAACCGGCTGAAAATGGTGATCGATCTCGCCCATGCGAACGCGGAGACCATCCGGGACGCCCTCGCGGTATCGGGCCATCCGGTGATCTTCAGTCACACGGGTGCGTCGTCTCTGAAGAAGCTCGACCGCCATCTGGACGACGGGGAGATACGCGCCATCGCCGAAAAAGGCGGGGTCATCGGGATCTGGCCGAACGGCGACGCGCTACCCGAGCTTCGGGACATGGTGGACCACATCGACTACGTGAAGAAGCTCGTGGGGATCGATCACGTCGGGATCGGAAGCGATCTCCGGGGCATGTCGAAGTACACCGCGGGATTCGGTGAGGAGGCCCGCTTCGACGTCGTCGCCGAGGCGCTCCACGAGAGAGGCTATTCACCGGCCGAGATCGAGAAAGTGATGGGGGAGAACTTCGTCCGGGTATGGAGGGAGGTCACGAAGTGAGAACCATGAATCGACGCGAATTCGTTCGGTCGACGGCGAAAGGCGGTCTCGCGGCGGTCGCGGCCCCTACCCTGGTCGCGCCCAAGAGCGCCCGGCCGGTGGTCGTTTCCGACCGCAGCGGAATCTCCTTCAAGAACGGCGGGCCGAAGACCTGCGTCGAGACCGCGTTCGAGAGGATTCTGCAGGGGAAAGACGTCCTCGATGCGATCATCGAGGGAGTCAATATCGTGGAGAACGACCCCGAGGAGATGGGGGTGGGCTACGGCGCCGTGCCGAACGCGGAGGGAGTGGTCCAGCTGGACGCGTCGTGCATGCACGGCCCCACGAAGCGGGCCGGCGGCGTCGCCGCGATCGAAGGAGTGCGCACACCGTCTCTGGTGGCGAAGGCCGTCATGGAGTTCACCGATCATCATCTTCTCGTTGGAAAGGGCGCTCAGGAGTTCGCGAGAAGACTGGGGTTCGAGATCGAGGAGGACCTCACGACCGAGAAGTCCCGGAAGCTGTGGCTCGAGTGGAAGCGTCGCATCGATCCGGAGCACTACCTCGATCCGAAGAAACGGACGGCGATCGGATACGAGGCCTCTCTCCAGATGCTGAAGGAAGGCCTCGTTCACGAGAGCCATTTCTGGGGAACCATCCACTGCAGCGGAATCAACCCGCGGGGTGAGATCTCGGGCGTGACCAGCACCAGCGGGCTGAGCTTCAAGATTCCGGGACGGACCGGGGACTCGCCGATACTGGGGGCGGGGATCTACTTGGACAACGAGGTGGGAGCCTGCGGATCGACGGGGCGGGGGGAAGCGAACCTCTACAACCTCACGTCCTTTCTCATCGTGGAGAACATGCGCCGGGGAGCGCATCCCAAGGATGCCGCGCTCGAAGGATTGAGGCGGATTCAGTCGAATACCGTCGAGAAGCGACTCCTCAACCGCCGTGGACTCCCGAACTTCAACATTCGCTTCTTCGCGTTGAACGCAAAAGGCGAGTACGCGGGGGTCAGCATGTATCGGGCGGAGGAGACGGTCTTCGCCGTCTGCGACGAGAACGGCGCTCGTGAGGAGACCCTCGAGCCGCTGCTCGAGGGGGCACCCTCCGATTAGCAGGGTGCTGAAAAATGCATTCGCACCCTGCGCGAGCGGAGCGAGCCCGGCCCGAATGGGCCGCCGACATCTTCAGGCCGCGGGGCCTTAGAGAGAGTCCCCCGCGGCACTGATGCAATTAGCGTGCGCCGCTCCCTGAATCGCAGCGTTCTCGGACTTACGATTCTGTTTTCCAGTGCCAGCCGTGCGATGACCGGTCAAACAGACTCCGCGACCCGCGTCGATCTCGTCCTGACCGGCGGCACGATCTACACCGGCCCCACGGACGAGCCGATCGCGAACGGCGTCGTGGTCCTCCACAACGGCAAGATCGCCGAGGTGGGCCGCCAGGGCTCGGTCCGCGTTCCCGAAGGCGCCAGAACCCTGGACTGCTCCGGGCTCACCCTCGCCGCCGGTTTCTGGAACAGTCACGTTCACTTCATGGAGCGAAAGTGGGCGGACGCCGCGAATCTACCGGCGGCCGAGCTCGCGTTTCAGCTCGAGGCCATGCTGACCCGATTTGGATTCACCAGCGTTTTCGACACCGGGTCGCCCTGGGAGAACACCCGGCAGCTTCGCGAGCGCATCGACTCCGGAGAGATCCCCGGTCCTCGTATCCGCTCCACTGGAGAAGGCCTCCTGGGAAAGGGCTGGCTTCCGCCCGACGCGGTTCTGAGAACCCTCGGGGTCATGCTGTTTCCGCTGCCGGAAGTGACGGATGCTGCGGATGCCCGCGCCGCCGCGGCGAAGGTCCTCGACGGCGGGACCGATGGTCTGAAATTCTTCGCCGCTGCGCAGTTTCCTCCGTTCGCCTTGCTTCCGGGGGAAGCCATTCGAGCCGCCGTCGACGAGGCCCATCGGCGGGGAAAGCCGGTCTTCGTTCATCCCACGAGCCGCGATGGCTTGCTCGCGGCCGTGGCCGGCGGTGTGGACGTCGTCGCGCACACCACTCCTCAGTCGGGCCCGTGGGACGAATCCGTAGTCGACGCCATGCGACAGGCGAAAGTCGCTCTGATACCGACGCTGAAGGCCTGGAAATACCTGCTGCGACACGACCGCGCTTCGCTGGGGGACGCGCAGACTCGGACGGGCGTGGGACAGCTGCGGGCATGGCTCGTATCGGGAGGGCCGGTCCTCTTCGGCACCGACGTCGGTGGGATCGACGACTACGATCCCGGCGACGAGTACCTGTTGATGGCCGAGGCCGGAATGACGTTTCGCCAGATTCTCGCTTCACTCACGACGGCGCCGGCGGAGAAATTCGGAGAATCGGACCGGCTCGGGCGGATCGCTCCCGGTCTCGTTGCGGATCTCGTCGTCCTGGACGGCGACCCGTCCCGGGACGTCCGGTTGTTCGGCAGCCGTGCGGTACACGATCCGGGATGGAGAAGTGATTTACGAGGACGAGCGGTAGCTGGCGAGGCCTTGAGAAGGCGATTCGCAGGAGATATAGTATCCCCTATAGGATAGTATGGAGGATACTCAATGAAGGGCAAGCTTTCCGCCACGGTCGAAGAGCCGCTCCTGGATTTTCTCGATTCGCTGCCCGGAAAATCGAGGTCCGATAAGCTCGAGCGCGTCCTCGAGCGCTTCAAGCGTCTGGTGGACGACAAGCGGCTTCGGGAGCAACTCGCGGGATGCCGAGAGGAAGACGACGAGCGGCGCGAACAGGAAGCCTGGGAACGAACGTTCGACGAGGCGATGTGGAACGAATAAGCCGCGGCGAGATCTGGCTCGTCGAACCGATCGGGTTCCCCAAACCGCGGCCGGCCCTGGTGCTCAGCATCAATGCGCTCAACGACCTTCGCCCGGAAGTGCTGCTGGTGCCGATCACGACGAAGGAAGGACCGCTTCGAGTGGGATTGACCGATGACGCCGCGACGACGGGTCTCAAGGAGAAGAGCTTCGCCCAATGCGAGTCGGTCGGCCCCGTGCACAAATCGCGGTTGAAAAAGAGAATCGGAGTGGTCAAGCCCGGCAATCTCGCCGAGGTGGGGTCCGGAGTCAAAAGGGTTCTGGGTCTCTAGCGGACCGAGTTCATTCAGCGGCCGAATAGACGACGAAGTACTGGTCGGGGAGAAAATCGTGCTCCTCGACGAGACGGAATCCCGCCTGCGAGAGCTCGCGCTCGAGATCCTTCCGGTCGAGTCGCATTTCCGGAGGAGGCCCGGCCTCGAGCGCGGCGTCCTTTCGAAAGTCCACGATCGCCAGCCGGCCGCCGGGGGCGAGGCTCTCTCGAAGGATCCGGTAGTAGGCCGCTCGGTTCTCGATGTGGTGGATGGTGTTGCAGATGAAGATCACATCGACCGACGCCTTCGGAAGCATGGGGCTATCGGGAAGGGCGAGGACCGGAACGATGTTCTTCTGTCCCTCGGCGCGGGCTCTCTTCGAAACGTAGCGCAGCATGTTCGGTTCGAGATCGATGGCGTAAACCGTTCCCTCCGGCGCCGCCGCCGCGAACCGGCGGGTGAAGTACCCCGTCCCGGCGCCGATGTCGGCGATGCGGTCCGAGCTCCGGAGCTTCAACGCGGCGACCACCTCGTCTGGCTTCTGCCGCCGGTCGCGCTCCGGACTCTCGAATTCCGCGACCCAGCGGTCGACGTCTTCGAAGGAGTGCCCGGGCATGTGGTGCTGCTGGCCCAGGAGCAGGAATCCGGTGAGGCCGGTAATCAAAGCGGAGATCATGGGCTCACCTCGTCGCCCAGGAACTTCCACCTTGGGGTGTAGCTCCTGGGAATCGCCTCTTTCCGAACGCGCACCCGCACCATCTCGACCGGCATCGAACCGCCCTCGAGAACGGCGTCGTGAAACTCGCGATCGGTCATCCGGCCCGAGCCCACCATCTCCTCGTGCAGGGCGCGGAACTGAAGGCCCCCCATCATGTACGCGAGCTGGTACAGCGGAGGATAGGAGCCGTTGAACGATCTCCGCACCTCCGCCGTCGCGTTCGCGAGCTCGTGGCCCCCGCGCTCGACGAGGAGCTCGATGCACTCTTCGGGCGTCATCCGCCCCAGGTGGAAGCCGAGCGAGAACTGGATTCTCGCCGCGCGATGCATCCTCCAGAACAGCATGCCCACGCGGTCCTCCGGGCTTCGCTGGAATCCGCGATCCCAGAGAAGCATCTCCCAGTAGAGCGCCCACCCCTCGCCCCAGAAAGGAGTTCGAAACGCGCGGCGATGGGCGTTGTACCTCTGGTTCATGAAAGCCTGCAGATGGTGGCCCGGGATGAGCTCGTGGAAAACCGTCGCCCGCGCGAAGTGGATGTTGTTTCCGCGGAGGCTCATCAGCTTGTCGGCCTGATCCATGGTGTCCGTCGGGTACGAGACCGAGATGACCTCGCCCCCGGTGAAGAACGGGTTCACCCTCTGGCGCTCGGGGGTCATCATCCGCATGCGCCAGACTTCCTTGGCGAGCGGGGGCACCGTGACCAGGCCGTGGTCTTCGAGGTAGGTCTCGGCCTCGCGCGCCAGGTCCCGGATCAGATTCGGCTGCTCTCCCGGCGGGACGTAGAGGTTCTTCACCTTCTCGATCGCCGCCAAGCCGTCGTCGCCGAGGCCCATCTCCCGGGCCGCCTTCCGGAGCTCGTTCTCGCACCACTTGAACTCGCGCTCCGCGAGGACCAGGAGCTCCTCGGGCGTGTAGGGTACGAGCTCGGAAGCGAGATCGGCGACGAGCGCTTCTCTCCCGATCGGCGTTCCCACGATGGGCTCCTCGACACCCGGTCCAATCCCGAGGACCTTCTCGCGAAGGAACTTCCGATAGTCCTCCAGGGCGCGAGTCACTTCCTTGTAAGGTGCCTGGCACCACCAGGTGAAGAGGGGATCGTAGCCGGTGTAGAACTCGTACCAGGAGCCAAGGGCCTCGCCGATGACGGAAATCTGCTCCTGCGCCCGGAAGGCGGCGAGTCGATCGATCGCCTCGGCCCGTCCTTCGCGCTCCTTGCGCGCGGCATCGATCCGTTCGGCGAGAGAGTCGAGGGTCGACCCGGCCTTCGCCGCCTCCATCGTCTCCATCCGCAAGCGCGAGTCGTTCAAGGCGAGCGCGTCCTCGGCGAACGGGAGGAGCGCGGAAGTCTCGCGAAGAAAACCTTCCTCGCGAGCGAGGAGCCTTTTCTGGTAGTCGATACCGGTGCGGAGAAGGACGTGATCGATCCTTCCCTCGACGCCGAGGGGCTCGAAGTCGACGGCCTCGACGCGGGCCTTCCACTCGTCGTAGAACCGCGTGAGCCGCGCGAACCGCTCGGGAGAGGAGTCGACGGGGTAGCGGCGGGAGAGCGCGTCCCGATCGACCGCGTAGCGGTCCACGAGATCGCGAAGCTCGCTCTCGGCCGCGACCGGCGGCTCGTCGGCGCCGAGCGCGGCGTTCTGGACCAGCACCAGGATCAGGATCCCAATCCGTCGCACCATGTCTTCCTCTCGCGGAGCTTACTATAGGCCTTTGGGCGACCGGGGAGGGAGCTCCCGGCTACCAGAAGTAACGACGGAGGCCCCGCGTCCCGGCTCGAAGCATCTTGACGTAGACGAGAGTGCCCGAGAGGGTCATCAGCATCAGCGACATGCCCCAGAACACGGCGACGACCAGGCCGCCGTCACCGTAAGCCTCACCGCTGTGCAGTCGGTAGAGGAGCGGCTTGTCGACGTAGCTCTCGACCTTGACGAGCCGCCCCGTGTCGGCGTCGAAGACGAGGCGTCGATCCTCGCCGCCGCCCGGCTTGCCGAGAAAGAGGTCGACCGTCGGGCGAGGCCCTTTGAACTGAACGGTGATCTTGTCGACGGGCGCGGGTCCGGCCTCGAGCGCAGCGTTCGCGAATACCCGGCGGAGGGCATCGTTCCACTCCGACTCCGGGGAGGATAGGGTCACCGGGCTCACCAGTTCGCGCGTCGCTTCCCGGAGCGCTTCTTCCTCGCCGAAGAACTCGGTGAGCGCAACCAGGATTCCCGTCGTCGAGGCGTACAGCAGAAAGAGGGCCGCCGGTACTCCGATCCACCGGTGGCAGCGGCGCAGGAATCGCGGCCGCTTCCAAGCGGTTGTCCAGCGGCTCGACGGCCTCGATGGGGATTCACTCATGGCAGAACCTGTGACGGGGACTCTAATCGGTGGGCTTCTGATTCCAAAGCGGAATTCCGCCCTGAAGGGATACGCGGCCTCCTGGGATAAGATCCCACGGGTTTCCGGTTGTCCAGTTTCAGGAGAGAACCATGGAAGCGTTCCTCGAAGCATTGCTCCTGCTCGCATCGCCGCAAGAGCCCCTTTCTCCAGGCTTTGTCGACCCTGCTCCCGTTCTCGAGGCGGCTGAGAAAACCATCGGCGCGCGCGCGCTGCGGTGCGTCACTCTGTCGGGAACGGGATACGCCGGAATCGTCGGCCAGCAGCGGCTCGCGGAGAAAAACGTCGACTGGCCCCACGGCGAGCCTCTCACCCACTACCGACGGACGATGAACTGGGAAGCGGGTACCATGAAGGAGGAGATCGAACGGAAGCCCGGCTTCAATCCCGCGTCCTGGAAATGGGGTGTCGGCTGGATCGGAGGGACACCGCTCCAGGCGAGCTCCCATCAGATCTTCGCGGTCAACGGCTCGTACGCGTGGCACGTGGACGGCATCGGCAACGCGCCCGTCGCCATGCCTCCCGAGGTCGCCGAGCTCTGGCAGCTCGAGATGTGGCTGAACCCGCACGGCTTTCTCAAGGCCGCCCGGATGCCCGGAGCGAACCCGGTCGCCGTCTGGCGATGGGAGCTCGGCGAGATGGGCCGCGACGGCCCGACGACGATCCCGGAGAAAGTGACGGTGGTCTCGATCCGGGTCCTGGGCAAGTACCGCGTGGATGCGACCATAAACAAGGAGAACCTGCTGCAGCGGATCCACACCTGGGTGGCGGACCCGGTTCTGGGCGACATGAATTACGAGCACGAGTTCTCGAACGAGAGCTACGTCGACCTCGGCTCCGGCATGAGGTTCCCTACGAGCTGGCACCATCACCAGGGCTGGGACGACAACTACAACATCCAGACCATCAGCGCCGGCCACAACGCCTTCGGAGGAACGTTCGCGGACGTGAAGGCCAACGCTTGCGAGGCTCCGGAGGCGGCGCCCGACTCGGTGCGCGAGGCGGCGTTTCCGATGCGGGTGGAGACGGAGAAGCTGGCGGAGGGCGTCTATCTCCTCGGGGGCGCTACCCACAACAGCGTCGCCGTCGAGCTCGCCGACTACGTCGCCGTCGTCGAAGCGCCTCTCGACGAGAAGCGAAGCCTCGCGGTCATCGAGGAGGTCGTGCGCCTGGCTCCGGGAAAACCCATTCGCTACCTCGTGAACACCCACCAGCATTTCGATCACATCGGGGGCTTGCGCACCTACCTCCACATCGGTGCGACGGTCATCACCCACTGGAAGAACTACGACTTCTACAACCGGGACGTCCTCGATTACACCCCGCGGACGATGGCGCCGGACATGGTCTCGCTCTGGCCGCCGACCGAGCTCACCGAGGGCTACAACCTGGAGACCGTGCGGGAGAACTACGTCGTGACCGACGGGGAGAGGATTCTCCAGGTCTTCTACGTCCATCCGCTGGAGCACGCCGAAGGGATGCTCATCGCCTATCTTCCGCGCGAGCGGATCCTCGTCGAGGCGGACCTCTTCGACACCCACCTTCCGCGACCCTGGGGCGAAACCGCGGCGAGCCGCAGCCTCCGGAACGTCATCGGAAAGCTCGGGCTCGAGGTCTCGCGGATCGTGCCCATTCATGGAAGGCCCGTGGCCTGGGAGGATTTCGAGAGATTGAAGTAACTCGCCCCCGGGGAGGAGGAAAAGGAGAACCGAATGATCATCGATGCCCACGGACACGTCACCGCGCCGGACAGCTTGTACGTCTACAAGGCGGGGCTCCTGTCGCATCGCGGCGCCCACGGCCGGGGAAGCGCCGAGGCTACCGACGAGGACATCCTCGAGGCCCTGAGAAAACCCGTCTTCGGAGGGCGCTCCCACCTCGATCAGCTCGAGGAGGTCGGCATCGACCTCCAGCTCCTCTCGCCCCGTCCTTACCAGATGATGCACAGCGAGAAACCGCCGAAGCTCGTTCAGTGGTATATCGAGGAGTGCAACAGCATCATCGCCCGGCAGACGAAGCTGTTCCCCGAGGTCTTCCGCGGCGTGTGCGGCCTTCCCCAATCGCCCGGGGTCGGTCCCGCGAACTGCATTCCCGAGCTCGAGCGCTGCGTGAAAGAGATGGGATTCGTCGGCTGCCTCCTGAACCCCGATCCCGGCGAAGCCTCGGGGCACGAAAGCCCGCCTCTCGGCGACCGCTTCTGGTATCCCCTCTACGAGAAGCTCGTCGAGCTCGACGTGCCCGCCCACATT
This sequence comes from uncultured Acidobacteriota bacterium, assembly GCA_963716925.1. Taxonomy (GTDB): domain Bacteria; phylum Acidobacteriota; class Vicinamibacteria; order Marinacidobacterales; family SMYC01; genus DAISKN01. The sequence goes on from CAVQUX010000014.1 coordinate 270,768, forward strand.
CATTCCGCCGGGTGCCGCTCCGAGCGGCACACCTACTCGCTTCACTTCATCCTCGAGGAGAGCATCGCCGTGGTGTCGCTCTTGAACTCGACGGTCTTCACCGATTTTCCGTCGCTCAAGATCCTCGTCTCCCACGGCGGCGGCGCCATCCCGTATCAGTTCGCCCGTTTCGAGGCGGGAACCCTCCGCCGCGGCACCGAGCGGTTCTCCGACCGGCTCCGGAAGCTCTGGTTCGATACCGTGCTCTATTCGGAGGAGGCTCTCGCCCTCCTGATCAAGACCGTCGGCGCCGATCGGTGCCTCTTCGCGACCGAGAGACCCGGCATCGGAACCGTCAAAGACCCGAAGACCGGGCGCTGGCTCGACGACACCCGGCACATCCTCGAAGGCTTCGAATGGTTGAGCGCCTCCGACAAGAAGAAGATCTTCGAGGACAATGCCCGGAAGCTCTTCCGGCTCGAGGCGAGCGCGTGAACGACGGAAGAAGCTATCTCGAAAGCCTGCGGGACGGCCGCGAAGTCTGGATTCGCGGCGAACGGGTGAAAGACGTCACCACCCATCCGGCCCTCGCTCCCGTGTGCCGGGAGATCGCGCGCATCTACGACCTCCAGTCCGCCCCCGGGACACGCGACGTCATGACCTACGTCGACGAGAACGGCGCGCGTCTGTCCCATTCCTACCGCATGCCGAAGAGCCCGGATGACCTCCTGCTGCGGCGGCGCAACGGCGAGATCTGGGCGCGCGAGAGCTTCGGCATGCTCGGCCGCTATCCGGACTTCTGCGCCGCCATGACCGTGGGCTTCAATGACGTTCGCGACGAGCTCGCGAAGCTGGACTCGTCGTTCGCGGAGAACGTGACGAGATATCACCGCGCCGCGGCGCAGAAGGACCTCTGCCTCTCGCACGGCCTCCACGATCCCGCGATGGACAAGTCGCTGCGGCCGGAGCAGGACCCGGACCGGTGCCTCCGCATCGTGAAGGAGCGCGACGCGGGCTTCGTGGTTCGAGGCGCGCGCATGGTGACGCTCGGCGCCCTCTCGAACGAGATCCTGATCGCGCCGACGTACCCTCTGAACGAGCGGGAGCTGGACCATGCGATCTGGTTCGCGATTCCCGCTGCGGCACCCGGCCTTCGACAGATCTGTCGCGCGCCCTTCGCCCCGAACCGGAACGGATTCGATCATCCCGTCTCGACGCGGTTCGACGAGCCCGACACCATCGCCATCTTCGACGACGTGCTCGTGCCCTGGGACCGGGTGTTCCTGGCGCGCCAGCCCATCGCCGCGGGACAGCTCTTTCGCTCCAGGGTGATGACCTGGGCGAGCTACGCGGCCGCGGTTCAGCTCCTCGCCAAGCTCGAGCTCTTCATCGGCGTGGGGCACATGATGGCCGCCACATGCGGCATGGGCGACCGTCCCAACGTCCTTGCGGAGCTGGGAGAGCTCGTGACCTACGCTCAGGTCTTCCAGTCGATCGTCCGGGCGGCCGAGGTGGATTGCCAGAGGACCCCGGGAGGTCACATCGCTCCCGGGTCGCTCATTCATCAGCGCGCGTTCATCACCCTGGTGTCCGAGAGGATCATCAGCATCCTGGAGCACATCGGCACGAGCTCGCTCATCTTCGTCCCGACGGCGGAGGACTTCCAGGTCCCGGAGCTCGCGCCCTTCGTCGATCTCTACGGAAAGGGCAAGGACTTCTCCGCGGTCGACCGGGCGAAGCTCTGCCGTTTGGCCTGGGAGCTGACGGGCGATTCCTTCGGCGGGCGCCAGCAGCTCTACGAGCGTCTGCACTCCGGCGACCCGGCCACCATCATCGCCGCCGTGTACCAGAGGTACGACAAGACGAAGGCCGTTGATATAGTGAAACGGCTCCTGGAATCTGGCGGCTCATGATCCGATTCGGCATCCTCTTCCTTCTGCTGGCGGCATCGGCGGGCGCCGAGGAGATCACCATCTGCTATCCGACCAGGAGCGGCGCTTCGTGGCCGATGTTTCTCGCGAAGGAGGGGGGCTACTACCGGAAGTACGGCCTGGAGGTAACCCTGGTCTTCGGCGTCCATCCGGCCTGCGTCGCGATGCTCGTCTCAGGCGAAGCCCAGATGGCGAATTACGGCCTCGAGCCCTCGATGCTCGCGAGCTCGAGGGACGGTTCTCTGGTCGCGGTCGGAAGCTCGCAGAACAGGGGCCTCTTCGCGCTCATGGGCGGCAAGGACATCGCGAGCGCGCGCGACCTGAAGGGAAAACGTCTGGGCGTGAGTCGCGTAGGCGATACCCCGTACCATTACACCGTCTCCCTTCTCGGAAAGTTCGGGCTCACCGCTCGCGACGTTCAATGGATCCCCGTGGGCACGGACGTCAACGGGCGGGCGACGGCGCTCGCCGCCGGTCGGGTCGACGCGACGCTTCTGACCCCCCCCTCCTATTTCAAGCTCGAGGACGCGGGATACAAGAACCTCGGAAGCCTCTCCGACTACGACGATATCTTCGTCACCACCGTCTACCTCTTCGAGAAGGCCGGAATCGAAGCGAATCCCAACCTCCCCGAGCGCGTCATCAAGGCCCAGGCGGAAGCCATCCACCGCTTCTACGAGGACAAGGCCTTCGCGGTCACGGCTTACGTGGCCAACGATCGCCAGGATCCGGAGGAGATCGGGCGGGTGTACGACCGGTATTTCCAGACCGAGGCCTTCGAGCGCGTGCCGTACGTCCTCGCGGCGGCGGTCCAGTCGGTGATCGATCAGGCGGACGACTCCGTTGCCGCGCAGATGAAGAAATTCGATTTCCGGACGGTAGTGGACCGAAGCACAATCGATCGCCTGGCTCGCGAGGGGTTCTTCGAGACGTTGTACGGCCCTTCGGTCCGCGCCGAACAGGAGCGGAAAGCCCGGTTGGCATTCGGGCGCTGATCCGGTGTCGAAGCTCGTCATCGACCGCGTATCGAAGCGTTACCGGCTCGAGCGCGAGGCCAGGGACGTTCTCGCGTTCGCCGAGGTGACGCTTTCCGTCGACGAGGGGGAGTTCGTGGCGATCGTCGGTCCGAGCGGCTGCGGGAAGACATCGCTCCTCAACGTCGTCGCCGGCCTCCTGCCTTTCGACGAGGGGCGGGTGAGCATCGACGCCCGGCCGATCGCGGGACCGGGCACCGATCGCGCCGTGGTGTTCCAGCACCCGAGCCTCCTTCCGTGGCGCACGGTCTCGGGAAACGTGAGATACGGGATGGAGATGCAGCGCCGCTTCGATCGAGAGACGATGCGGGAACGCACGGACCGTTTCGTGAAGCTCGTCGGGCTCGACGGGTTCCAGCGCCGGTATCCCTCCGAGCTCTCCGGAGGGATGCAGCAGCGCGTCAATCTCGCCCGGGCTCTCGCCTGCGACCCGGCGGTCCTCCTGATGGACGAACCCTTCGCGGCGCTCGACGCCCAGACGCGCGAGATCATGCAGTCCGAGCTCCTAAAGATCTGGGCGGAGTCGCGGAAGACCGTTCTCTTCATCACGCATCAGATCAGTGAAGCTCTCTATCTCGCCGACCGGGTCGTCGTTCTCGGGGCCCGTCCCGGACGGGTGAAGGCGGTCTTCGACGTTCCCTTCGGCCGCCCGCGGCCGCTGGCGCTGAAGCGCGACCCTCGCTTTCTCGAGCTCGAGGATCCCATCTGGCGGCTTTTGGAAGTCGAGGCGGTCGCGTGAGCTTCTTCAAGAGACACGAGGCGGCTCTCCTCGGTGGAGCGTCGGTCCTCGCCGTCGTCGCCCTGTGGGAAGCCGCCTGGAGGGCCGGCTGGATCTCGGCCCTGTTCTTCAGCGGGCCTTCCGCCATCGCCGCTCGATTCCGCGAGGACTGGATTCACGGCACGCTCCCCGCGGACATCGCTTACAGCGGACGGAACTTCGCCCTCGGGTTCACGCTCGCGACCGTGACCGGGGTCGTCCTCGGAGTGCTCCTCGGCTGGTATCGGCGGCTGCGGCTGCTCCTGGACCCGTTCGTGAACGCGCTCTACGCGACGCCGCGGATCGCGATGGTCCCGCTCATCATCCTCTGGTTCGGAATCGGCATCGGGTCGAAGGTGTTCGTGGTGTTCCTGTCGGCGTTCTTTCCCATTCTGGTCAACACCATCGCGGGGGTGAAGGCGCTCGATGCGGATCTGCTCCGCGCCGCCCGGTCGTTCTGCGCCTCCGACCGCCAGATCTTCACCACCGTCGCCGTCCCGGGATCGGTCCCCTTCATCCTGACCGGAGTCCGCCAGGGAGTGGCGCACGGACTCATCGGTGTCGTCGTCGGCGAGATGTTCGCGGGAAGCCAGGGAGTCGGCTTCATGATCGCCTACGGCGGGCAGACGTTCGCGACGGACACTCTCTTCGTCGGCGTCGCTATCATCGCCTTCGCGGGGATTCTCCTCACCTGGACGGCGGAGCTCCTGGAGCGGCGTTTCTCGCGTTGGCGTCCTTCGAGGTGAGAGGATGGCGGAGATCGTACTCGGCGCAGCGACGTCTCACGGACCGATGCTCTCGACGCCTCCGGAGCAGTGGGGCCTCCGGGCGGAAGCCGACCGCCGCAACCGCCAGCACGTATTCCGGGGGAGAACGTACGACTACGAAGGGCTCCTGCGCGAGCGCGGGCCGTTCTTCGAGAAAGACATCGGGCTCGAGGTGCGGCAGTCGCGGCACGCACAGTGCCAGCGGGCCCTCGACATCCTGAAGGCGAAGCTTCACCAGACGGCTCCGGACGTCGTTATCCTGGTGGGAAACGATCAACGAGAGCTCTTTCAGGAAGACCTGACGCCCTCGATCACCCTGTACCGAGGGGCGCGGATCGAGAACGTTCCCTCGACTGCGGAAGAGCGCGCGCGGATGGGACCGGGAATCGCCATCGCCGAGGAGGGCCATTGTCCGAAAGAGGGGGCCACCTACGACGGCGCTCCGGAGATCGCGTCCCACCTCATCCGCTTTCTCGTCGGCGATGAGTTCGACGTGGCGCAGTCGTCCACCCTCGGAGGCCGCGGCATTCCACACGCCTACGGCTTCGTCTATCGGCGGCTCTTCTCCGATGCCCCCCCTCCGAGCATTCCGGTCCTCTTGAACGTCGGCTACGCCCACAATCGCCCGACCGTACGACGCTGTCTCGCGCTCGGCCGCGCGCTCGGCCGCGCGGTTTCCGCCTGGGACGGCCCCGACCGCGTCGCCCTCGTCGCTTCCGGAGGGTTGACCCATTTCGTGATCGACGAAGAGCTCGACCGGACCGTTCTCGGGGCGATGGAGCGCGGGGACGACGCCGCGCTAGCGGCCTTGCCCGAGGAGCACTTCCAGTCGGGAACCGCGGAGATCAAGAACTGGCTTCCCGTCGCTTCCGCCATGAACGCCCTCGGCCGGCGGTTTCGCCTCCTGGACTACGTTCCCTGCTATCGTTCCGAGGCCGGAACGGGAAACGCGATGGGCTTCGCTGACTGGGAGTAGAAGAATGCGAGAGATCGACCGTCTCGCGAGGCTCGACACCTGCGCCGTCTCCGATGCTCTCGACCGGCTCGGTTTGTCGGGGATCGTCTCGGGCATCGGGTCCTTGACCGGCCCTCACAAGATCGCGGGCCGGGTCGTCACGGTGAAGCTCGTCGCCGCTCCGGGCCGAACGTCGAAACAACACCTCGCGACCGCCGCCATCGAAGCCGCTGGATCGGGCGACGTCCTCGTCATCGAGCACCGCTCCCGCGACGACTGCGCCGGTTGGGGAGGCATCCTCTCTCGCGCCGCCAAAGCCCGCAACATCGAGGGCACGATCGTCGGCGGGGCGGTGCGGGACGTCGACGAGAGCCGCGAGATCGGCTATCCGGTTTTCGCGCGCGGAGCGGTTCCCACCACGGCGAGAGGACGCGTCGTCGAGGAAAGCTGGAACCTCCCCGTCGACATCGGTGGGGTCACGGTCCATCCGGGGGACTTCGTCATCGCCGACGGGAGCGGGGTCGTATTCGTCGCGAGGTCGCGAATTGAAGAAGTGGTCGTCGCCGCCGAGGAGATCGCGGCGCGGGAGCGGGCGATGGCGGAGGCCGTCGAATCGGGAAAGCCCGTGAGCCAGGTCATGGGCGGCGAGTACGAGGCCATGCTGGGAGGAGGGCGCGATGGAAAAGCCTGATGGGCCTGAGGAGATTGCCAGGCTCTCGACCACGACCGTCAGCGATGCTCTGGACCGACTCGGTATCTCCGGGCAGTGTCTGGGCATCAAGCCCCTCGACCACAGGTTTCGCCTCTGCGGGCGGGCGTTCACGATGCGTATGGTTCCGGTATCCGCCGAAGGCGGAACCGTCGGCGACTACATCGACGACGTGCCGAAGGGGGACATCGTCGTCATCGACAACGCCGGGCGCGCGGACATGACGGTTTGGGGCGACATCCTCACGTTCGTTGCCTCGAGGCGCGGTATCGGAGGAACCGTCATCGACGGTGTATGCCGCGACGTCGGCAGGAGTCTCGAGCTGCGATACCCGCTCTTCAGCCGCGGGTGGTCCATGCGCACCGGGAAGGACCGGGTCCAGCTCGACGCCTTGAACGTGACCGTCTCGATCGGGGGAGCGCGGGTGAGCCCGGGAGATCTCGTCCTCGGCGATGCCGACGGGGTCGTCGTGGTGCCGAAGGAGAAGGAAGACGAAGTTCTCTCGCACGCGAAAGCGATCGACGAGGCGGAAGACCGGATCCGCGCGGCGGTGGAAGGCGGCATGCGGCTCGACGAAGCACGGAGGAAGTACAAATACTTCAAGCTCCAGAGCCGGAGCACCTGACATGGAACGCGAGCTCGTTCGCGAAGCCGCGAGATTCGGCGCGGCGACGCTCCACGAAGCCTCGGGCCAGAAGGGCGCCCTTCCCTCCGCCATCCGACCGATCGCCTCGACGATGCGCGTCGCCGGACCGGCGTTCACGGTCGCGACTGCCCCCGGGAACAACCTCTGGATCCATCGCGCCCTCCCCGCCGCGGCTCCCGGGGACGTGCTCGTGGTCGTGACTGCTGGACACTACGAAGCCGGGTACTGGGGAGACATCATGACGGTCGCCGCCCTCGAGCGCGGGATCGCGGGGCTCGTCATCGACGGCTGCGTCCGGGATTCGGAAGCGATCGCGCGCCTTCAGTTCCCGGTCTTCGCCCGGGGCCTTTCGATTCGAGGGACGGGAAAAGACCCTGCCGCTCCCGGCTCGTTGCAGCAGCCAATCACCGTCGGTGACGTGATCGTCCATCCTGGAGACCTCGTCGTAGGAGACGCCGACGGCGTCGTGGTCGTTTCCGGAGCGCAGGCGACCGACGTGCTCGAGAAAGCGCGAGAGCGCGTAAGACGCGAGGCTGAGGTGGTCGAGCGCCTCAGGAAAGGCGAGACGACTCTCGGGATCTACGGCTGGAAGTGAGCCCTAGCGGCGCTGGCCGCGTCTTCTGACCAGGCCCAGAAGACCCGCCGCGAGAAGCAATACCGTACCCGGCTCGGGCACCGCGGTGAACGGGTTCACGAAGACCCCACCGGTGGCGTTTCGAAACTCCGTGGGGATGAGAGAGCCCACGTGGCCCCAGAGCTCGATCGAGCCCGTGTTTCCGAGTCCGCTCGCCGCCTCGTACACCCGCACTTGCCCAAGGTCCGGCCGACCGACGAAATACGCGTAGTCCGCATCGGCCTCATTGCTGATCCCGTTGTTCGCAGTCACGATGTACAGGAAGGTGTCGTTGAAGACCTTGCTGTCGAAGGCGGGATTGTCCGATGCGGTGCTCACCGTGATGTCCATGCCGGCCTGGAAAAAGAAGATGCCGTTCGTCAACGTCAGGGTGCCGAAAAGGAACTCGTCGCTCGTCGATCCCGGATTGGGCTGATCGGTGCCCGCGAACGCAATCAGACTCGGTGTATTGAAATCGGGGAGTCCCACGCCTCGACTCTTGAACTCCACCGACGTCGTTCCCGGGGCAAGGGCCAGCTGTCCCTGCGGAAAGCCATTGAAATCCGGGAGGTTGTTGGGTACCTGGACGTCGTTGACGAAGGTCTCCCACACGGCGGGATCGCCGACGTCGCCGAACCAACGGGTGAACTCGCCGGTCGTGACGAGCGACGCGAACGCGTTGCCGTGGAAAACCAGCAGGGCCATGAAGGCAAAGGCGGGCTTCAGCTTCATTGGGGAACTCCTCGAATTCACGGAAAACGTGCAAGACGCGTTCCGCCCCGCCCGGCCAGTGGTTTCGCCGTTGACCGCAGTCACTTACGAGAAGGCGCGGTTTCGCTTGGGCCACCGCCTTGTCATGTGGGCCTTACACCACGCATCGGTGAGAGGGACCATTCCATTGAAAGCGCAGGGGATACGGTTCGCAGCCGGAAACGTCGAATTATCTTACGAGACTCCCTTGACATGCGGAATCGACGAAGCTTAGCGTCTCTGCGGCGAAACCAATGAAATTACGTCTACTCGTTTTGTCGATCCTGGAAGTTCTCGCTCTCGGCGGCCAACAGGTCCGTGCGGAATCGCCTCCTCTATACCAGTCGACGTCCAGAGGCCGTTCGGCCTCTCCGGAACCCCTTTCCCTTCGGGACGCTTCTCGCGACGACCGCTGGCTCGGCGTTCCCGTGCGCGACGTTCGCTGGAGCCTGGATGGGAGCGCCGTCTACTTCCGCTGGCATCCATCTCCTTCGCCGGGGGACGTACCGGACGCCGATCCCTGGTACCGGGTGGACCGTTCCGGCTCGTCGGCCGAGCGGGTCCCCGAGGAAGAGGTCCACGCGATTCCCGCGGACACCCCGAGCTGGTCCCGGGATGGAAGCCGCGCCTGCTGGGCGCGGGAAGAGAGTCTTTATCTCTACGAGGCGCGAACGGGAGAGACCGCTAGAGTGCTGACGCTTTCGTCGGCGGTGCTCGAGGCGCGTCTTCTGCCGGACGGCAGCGCCTGTGACTTCCTCCTCGAGGAAGATCTCTACCGCTACGACGTCGCCGCGCGCAGCCTCCGGCGGCTCACCCGCAAATCGGTGAAGAGCGACAAGGAGCGGACGGATTCCGACGGCTTCCGGGAGGAAGAAGAGTCCGCCCTCTTCGCGCGAATCCGCGAGGCGAAAGATCGAGAGTCGAAAGCTCGTGCGTACCAGCGAACAATCGAGCCCGTCGCGGCACAGGAGATCGAGCTCGAGGCCGGGGTGACCCTCGAGAACGTTCGGCTGTCTCCCGACGGCCGCTTCGTGACGTTCCGCGCCCGGAAGCCGCCCGCCGATCGCCGCGAGACGAAGTACGTGGAGTTCGTCACCCGTACCGGCGACTCCGAGGTTCGCGAGGCGCGGCCGAAAGTCGGCGACCTCGATGACGAACTGCGTCTGGGCATCCTGCGGTTCGATCCGAAGAGCGACCCCGAGGAAGCGGCCATCACCTGGGTCGATGTCTCTCGCCTCGCTCCCGACCCGGCCCTCGTCTTCGGTCCTTATTGGAGTCTCGAAGGCGACCGCGCCCTGGTGCAGATCGTTTCCACCGGGCACAAGGATCGCTGGATCGCGGAGCTCGACGTCGAGACGGGACGCACCACGGCTCTCGTCCACGACCACGACGACGCCTGGCTCGGCGGCCCGCCACCCGTGGCCGGGTACCTCGAGCCCGCGCTCCTCGAGTGGATTCCCGGTGGGAGCTTCGTATTCGCCTCGGAGCGCAGCGGATGGTCTCACCTTTACATCGTCGAGCCGGGGAGCGAGCCCCGCGCTCTCACCCAAGGCGAGTGGGAAGTGCGCGACGCCAAGCTCAGCCGTGACCGCGCCCGTTGGCTCATCACCGCGAGTCGAGAGCACCCCGGCGACGACCACCTCTATGTCATGCCCGCGTCCGGAGGCGAGCTCACGAGGCTGACCTCGAAGCCCGGGAGCAACACGGGAGCTCTCTCGCCCGACGGCGAGAGACTGGCGGTCATCCACAGCGAGTCGTTCCAGCTGCCCGACCTCTTCCTCCGCGATGCGTCGGCTTCTTCCGCGGAGACCCGGGTGACGGTGAGCGGGACGGACAACTTCTTCGGTCACCCTTGGGTCGAGCCCCAGTTCGTCTCGTTCCCTCACGCGGACGGAAAGCCGGTGTGGGCCGGTCTCTACCTGCCCCGTCAGTCCGCCCCCGAGCGTCCGGCGGTATTACACATCCACGGAGGCGGCTACCGTCAGTTCAGCCATAGAGGCTATTCGGTGTATGGCTATGGGCTCCACCTCGGCCTCCTGCAGTATCTGGTTCAGTCCGGGTACGCGGTTCTCGACCTCGACTATCGCGGAAGCGCGGGCTTCGGCCGTGACTATCGTACGGACATCTACCGCAGCATGGGGGACAAAGACGTCGAGAGTGCGGTCGCGGGAGCGGAGTACCTCGTGCGCGAGCACGGAATCGACCGTTCGCGAATCGGAATCTACGGGGTCTCGTACGGAGGGTTCCTGACGCTCATGAGCCAGTTCCGCCACCCCGGGGTCTTCGCCGCTGGAGTCGCGAACGCTGCCGTCACCGATTGGGCTCACTACCAGGACCGATGGACGAGCCGGATCCTCAACCGGCCGCACGAGAATCCCGAGGCCTACCGCTTCTCGAGCCCCATCTACCACGCGGAGGGGCTGCGCGATCGCCTCCTCATCGTTCACGGGCTCATCGACGACAACGTGCATTTCCAGGACGCGGCCCGGCTCATCCAGAAGCTCATCGAGCTGGAAAAGCCGTTCGAGGTGATGGTCTATCCGACGGAGCGCCACACCATCGAGACGGAGGCGAGCCGATACGACTACGACCGGCGGGTGGTGGATTTCTTCGACGCGCACCTTCGGAAATAACGACCGTCCGGCGTCATTGACCTGTCGGAAATCCAGACGCGGGGGTTCTTGCCCTAACCCGTTCTGTTGAGTAGTTCTTTCGAGCTCGACTCTGCCGCCAACGTCAGAAGAGCTTACAGCGAGGGTCTCTGGGCGAGAGACGCTCAAACCGTTAAACACTCGGAACCCATTGCAGATCGGCTGTTTGGGGAGTCAGGCCGACTCCTGGCACCCGAATTGCTGAGAATTGCCGATCAGAACGGAGGTGGTATGTCCAACACCGTCTTGTCGAGGAAGAGAGTCGCCGCCATCTCCGCTTCGGCCGTGCTGCTGGCTCTGTCGGCACTCACCGAAGCGAGCGTCATAACAGCGGTCAACGCCGTCGATATCACGGGAGCCGTGGATGTCACCGACGGTCAATATGAATCCAGCGCGTCCGGACCCGGCGAAGGCGCCCGGTACTTCACGGAGAGCACGACGGACATCTCGGGAATCGATTTCGACGTCATCAACCCGCTGATCGGCGTCGACTATGGACCCAGCCACAACAACTCCTCTGGAGGGACTTTTGGCGCCGGAACCAGAGGAACGAGCCATTACATTTTCTGGGATCCAGACGAGGACCATGACGCGTGCTCTCCCTTTCCAAACTGCACCGATCACACATCGACCTACACCTTCTCCGCGGTCATTCTCGGTGTGATCTGGAGTACACCCACACTAGCCGGGACCGACTCTACGTTGGGTCTGGGCGGGGTCAGCTACGGTGGATCCTTTTTCCTTCGCGGGTTCGAAATTGCGGACTTCGTCGTCACCGACGGGGGGACGCAGCTCACGTTCAACTCCCGAGCGTCGGTCGGCGATTGGTTCCGCGTCGTCACCGCGGTTCCCGAGCCGGGAACGCTGCTCCTGCTCGGCGCGGGCTTTTTCGGCCTGGCAGTCGCTCGCCGCCGCGCTTGACTCTGGGGGAACGCGAGCGCTTGCCGAAATCCCTGGCGGCCCCGCCTAGGGCGAGCAGGCGACACCCGCGGGCGCCCCGGTGGGCGCCCCCATGCGCTCGTCCTCCGAGGCCAGCTTCCGAAAGGCCAGGTGTTGCACGGCGGGCGGCTTCGTGGGTGACAACGTGAAGAAGACGCCCACCGTTCCCTTGTCGCATTTCAGGTTGAACTGACCGCGAAGCCAGTTCTCCGGCATCACCGGCCCGGCGCTTCTGCACTCCCCGACCTCGTCCTTCAGTTTTTCGACCTCTCCCTGCCGCTGCTCCGCCGGGACGTCGAGGAAAAGGTTCATCGCCGCGATCTGATTCGCCTCGGCGTCGTCCCAACGCTTCCAGAGGTTGAAAATGTGATCGCGCATCCGCGATTGCAGAGGAGTCGGCGGGAGCTCCCGCTTCCGAAGGCCGCCGGTCTCGAGCATCGCGTTCCACGCCGCGCTCATCGGCTCCGAGGGACCGGAATAGGTGAGGGTGGCCATCGCGAACATACCGACGCCGTAATCGGGGAGCCATGACATGTAAGAGCCGAATCCAGGGAGGCCACCTCCGTGCGTCACGATCGTCTCGAATCGGCAATCGGAGGTCACGCGCAGCCCGTAGCCGTAGCCGGTCTCGGAAGCCGAGAGCGCGCCATCCAGCCGTTTCGCCGTGAGGTTCGACGGCGTCCACCGATGGGCCATCTCGCGCACCGAGGAGCGGCGAACCGGGCCGGCTTCGGGATCGTCGCGGGGCGGCCAGGCGGAGAGATGGAAGGCGATGTATCTTCCGAGATCGTCCGCCGTGGTCAAGAGCCCTCCCATCGATCCGAACACGCCGTGCGGCAGCGGCGGCTCCTCACCATAAGTTCCGTCGGGCTTCAGACGATAGCCGATGGCCCGGCTCGCCGCGGGGACCTCCGAGAACTCGAAGGTCGTTCCCTCCATCGAAAGCGGCGCCAGAATCTTCTCCCGCATGTACTCCTCGTAGGGCATGCCGGAAGCCTTGGTCACGATCCGGCCCAGGAGACCGAAGGCGTAGTTGGAATACTCGTAGCGCGTTCCGGGAGGGGTCGAGAACGGAATGCCCCTGGCGAGCCATTCATCGAGGGTCTCGTCGGTGGCGCTCAATTGCTGATCGCCCCAGGGGTTGTCTTCGGGAAAGCCCGCGCTGTGGCTCATCAGCTGACGGACGGAAATTTCCGGCGTATCGCGCGTGGGCAGTTCCATCCGGGAGAACTCCGGTATGAAGCGGGACACCGGATCCTCGAGCGACAGTTTCCCTTCATCGCGCAGCTTCAGAATCGCGAGCGCGGTGAAGCTCTTGGTCATGGAGGCGATGCGGAACGCGGCATCGCCCGTGACCTTCTCCCGGGAGGAGAGGTCGCGGACGCCGAACGACTCCACGTGCGAGAGCCGGTCATCGATCACCACTCCCCAGATCATGCCGGGTATCTTCTGGTCCACGGCGTAGGCGCGAAAGATCCGGTCGATCTCCGGAACGGCCGATTCCAGCTTCTTCACGCGGTCGGGATCGGTGAACCGCGGCGGCGGATAGGTATCGCTCGCTGCGAGCGTTGCGCTGATCAGAGCGAAGAAAGGTACGAGTCGCATGTCCGATACGATGCCACAGAGCGAGAGTGAAAGGTAACTGGCGGCTCACTCGTACCGGAGGGCTTCGATGGGATTGAGCGCGGCCGCCTGGCGGGCGGGGTAGAGACCGAAGAAGACGCCTACGGCGCCGGCGAAGGCGAGCGCCACGAACGTGGTGGAAGGCGAGATGGCGATGCTCCAGCCGTAAATCCGTCCGACGAGCTGGGCGCAGCCATACCCCAGGGCGACCCCAATCACGCCTCCGAGGGTGCTCACCACGACGCTCTCGACCAGGAACTGCTTCAACACGTCGGAGCCGCGCGCGCCGATCGCCATGCGGAGTCCGATCTCCCGGGTCCTTTCGGTCACCGAGACCAGCATGATGTTCATGATCCCGATTCCTCCCACGAGGAGCGAGATGCTCGCAATCGCGGACAGAAGAAGGGTCATGACCTCGGTGGTGCCCGCCGCTGCCTCCGCGATGTCGCCCTGGTTGCGGATGGCGAAGTCGTCGTCGGCGTAGGCGGGAAGCTCGTGCGCCTCCCGCAGCAGGACCCGGATCTCGTCCTGGGCGGCCGGGATGTCCTGGGGCGAGTAGGTGCTCGCGAGGATCTGCGGAATCCAGGTCCGGCCGGAGAGCCGTGTCTGGACGGTGGTGTACGGGGCGAGGATCACGTCGTCCTGATCGATGCCTTCGGGGGTTTGGCCCTTCCCCACGAGGACCCCCACGATCTGGAAAGGGACGCTCCGAATCTGAATCTGTTGTCCCACGGGATCCTCGCCGGGATACAGATTATCGGCGACGGTCTTTCCCAGGATGGCCGACTTCCTCATCGAGCGAACGTCGGCGGCGCTGAAAAACGTTCCCGATTCCAGCGGCCAGTCACGAATGAGCGGGTAGCTGGTCGAGACCCCCTGGATGGAGGTGCGCCAGTTCCCCTGGCCGCCGATGACCTGGCCCCGGGTCACGACCACGGGCGAGACGGCGGAGAGAAGCGACGACTCGCGCTCCAGGGTGGAGACGTCATCGAGCGTGAGCGCGTTCGCCGTGGCGCCTCCCTGGCTCACGCCAGAGACCCTCATCGCTCCCGGCGTCACCACGATCATGTTGGTGCCGAGGCTCGCCACCTGCTCCGCGATCCGGCTCTTCGCTCCCTGGCCGATGGCGACCATGACGATCACCGCGCCGACGCCGATGATGACGCCGAGCATCGTCAGGAGCGTCCTCATCTTGTTCTTGAGGATGCTCTGCGCGGCGACTTTGGTGAGGACTCTCGCCTTCATTTCAAACCACCCCTTCCAGCGCACGTGCGATCTGACGCGAGGCCACCCGCTGGTCTCGCAGGATGCGTCCGTCCCGAAGCTCGATGATGCGCTCCGCGTAGCTCGCGATGTCGGGCTCGTGGGTCACGAGGAGGATGGTCATGCCCTCGGCGTTGAGACCCTGGAGAAGCTTCATGATGGTGATCGAGGTCCGGGTGTCGAGGTTCCCGGTGGGCTCGTCGGCGAGAAGAATCGCGGGCTCGGTGACGAGCGCCCGTGCGATGGCGACGCGCTGCTGCTGCCCGCCCGAGAGCTCGCTCGGCTCGTGATCCATGCGATCCGCGAGGCCGACCCGCTCGAGCGCGGATTCCGCGAGGGCCCGGGTGTCGAGCCGCCGCCCCGTGCGATCGTAGAGGAGGGGAAGCTCCACGTTCTCGACGGCGGAGGTCCGGCCGAGGAGGTTGAATCCCTGGAAGACGAATCCGATCTTCTGGTTCCGGATGTCGGCGAGCTGGTTCTTGTCGAGCTCGTCGACGCGCTCGCCGTCGAGGAGGTATACGCCGCTGGTGGGATAGTCGAGGCAGCCGAGGATGTTCATGAGCGTCGACTTCCCCGAGCCCGAGGAGCCCATGATGGCGATCATCTCCCCGCGCTCCACCTCGAGGT
Source organism: uncultured Acidobacteriota bacterium (assembly GCA_963716925.1). GTDB lineage: Bacteria > Acidobacteriota > Vicinamibacteria > Marinacidobacterales > SMYC01 > DAISKN01. The sequence continues at coordinate 286,012 of CAVQUX010000014.1, forward strand.
CGATGCCTCCGAGCGCCACCACCTGGTTTCCGCCCGAGCCGTAGACCTTGGTGATCCCCTCGACGCGGAGGACGTAGTCGCGCGGCACGGCGATCCTCAAAACCCTCGCGGTCCGAAACGACCGGGTCCCGGCTGCGGTCCGGCGAACGGGTTGGACGTGGCCGGGGTCTCCTCGGAGAGGACTCCGGCGATCGCTTCCGTCCCCTCTTCGATCCCCTCTCCCGAGATCTCCGTCCATTGTCCGTCGGTGAGCCCGGTCTCGACGGGGACGACCGAGAGCTTGCCGTCGGGCTCCAGAATCCACAGTCTGGAGCCGCGGCCTCCCCCCTCGGCCCGGGGGGGCCGCCTGGCGCCGCTCTCTCGAAGGGTCGCCAGCATTTCCGGAGTGGGCCGGAATCTGAGGGCGGAGTTCTGGATCTTCAGTACGTCTTTCGCCGTCTGCACGGAGAAGTCCACGGTCGCGGTCATCCCCGGAAGGAGCAACCGGTCCTTGTTCTCGACGTCGACCACCACGGTGTAGTTCACCACGTTCTCCACGAGCGTCGATTGAAGACGCACCTGCCGCACCGCGCCCTCGAACGTCTGATCGGGATGGGACTGCACCCGGAAGCGGACGCTTTGTCCCTCCCGGATCCGGCCGATGTCGCTCTCGTCGACGGTCGCGAGGATCTGCATGCGCCGCAGATCGTTGGCGATGAGGAAGAGCTGGGGGGCCGAGAAGTTGGCGGCCACCGTCTGCCCCACATCTACGTTTCGCTCGATGACCGTCCCCGAGATCGGAGCGTAGATCGTCGCGTAGGCGAGGTTCTGCTTGGCGCGGGCGAGCGCGATCTCCGAAGAGCTCACGGTCTCCCGGCCGACTTCGAGGGAATACTTCGCGGTGTCGTACTCCGTCTGAGACACCAGTCCCTCCTGGGAGAGTTTCTCGATCCGGTTGTACTCGCTCTGGAGCTGTTGGAACTGGGCGAGGTTTCGAGCGAGATTCGCCTGGGCGTCCCGGACCGCGCTCTCGAGGAGCGTGGGATCGATGCGGGCGACGACCTGGCCCTTCTGCACCTTCCCGTTGAAATCGACGAGGATCTCCGAGATGATGCCCGAGACCTGGGTGCCGACGGCGACTTTCGTCACCGGCTCGATCTTTCCGGTGCTCGAGACCAGGTACTCGACGTCGCCCCGCTCGACGGTCGCGAATCGGTACCTCGGCGCGCCTTCTCCCGACCGAGTCCGCCAGTAGCCGTACCCGCCGGCCGCGAGAACTACGAGCGCCAGGAGGGCGAAGGGCCAGCGGCGCCGGGAGGAGCGCGCCTCACGCTCGGCACGGGCGCGGGGTTTCGCGGCGTCGGTTCGGTCCGACTGCGGCGCCAGAGCGGCTTCCCCTGGAAGCTCCTCCAGGGCCGCCCCGCCCCCTCCACCAGGAGGATGTGAGCGTTCATCCGTAAGTGGCATGAGAAACCCTCCACCCCCTACATGATAGACGCAATCGACCGAGGACGTGGTTAAGGCGCTGTAATGGATCTGCTAAGAATGTAAGGGAACTACCCTCCCTCTCGCCGCGCCCATTCCTTCCAGCCTTCGGAGAGCTCGGGAACGTCGAGAAGGAGGCGAGCTTTCTGTCGTTCGCGGGTGTAGATGCGAAAGACGTCGGATACTCGCAAGCCGTGGCCTGGGCGGTTGCGGACACGGATGGGGTCGCCCGCGGCGAGGACTCCCTCGCGGACGATTCGCAGATAGGCCCCGGGCCTTCCGGCCTTCGTGAACTTCCGCGGAAACGCCGGGTCTTCCATCTTCACCCCCAGCTTCCAGCACGGGGCCCGGGGCTCGGAGACCTCGAGGAGCGCGGTTCCGATCTCCCAGCGTTCGCCGATGAGAGCGCCGGAGACGTCGATTCCCGATGTCGTCAGGTTCTCACCGAACGCCGAGAGCTCGAGGACGCGGCCGAGCTCGCCCTGAAACCAACGGATGTCCTCGACAGCGTAGCTGTAGATCGCCTTGTCGGGACCTCCGTGGACTTCGCGATCGGCCTGGTCGTCGCCCTCGAGGTTCACTCCGCGGACGGCGACCGGACCTTCCACGGGAGTCTTCCAGATGGAGCTGGTGACGGTCTTTCCCTGAAATTCGAACTCACGGGGACGGCCGACGTTGACGGAAAGGATCCGAGCCTCTTGCGTCATTATATCAGTCCATATAATATCGGCTGGTAGTATGACGGCCGGGAGCCGCCTCGACAGGACCCACTATATCCTGCTGGCCCTCTCCGCCCGGGACCTGCACGGCTCGGGGATCGCCCGCGCGGTCCTCGAGGAAACCGGAGGGGAGCTCCGCCTCTGGCCGGCGACGCTCTACGGAACGCTCGAGCTCATGGTTCGGGACGGCCTCATCGAAGAGCTCGAGGACGGCGAGCGCCCGGCGGAAAGCGAAAAGCGCAGGTACTACCGCATCACCCGCCTCGGGGAGAAAGCTCTCGCCCGGGAGACCGAGAGGCTCGCGCGTCTGGTGAAGACGGCGCGTCAGAATCTCAGGCGCCGCGGATCCGAGGCGTCGTGAAATGAATCGAATCGTGAAGCTCTGCCTCCGCGGTCTTCCCCCGGGTTTCCGTGAGAAGTACGGTCGCGAGATCGAGCTCGACTACTCCTCCGAGTCGCGCGGAGGGGGTCTACGACTCGCCGCCCGCACTCTCTCCGATGTCGCGCGGGTGCGATGGATGCTCTGGCGGGCGGAGAGCCGCTCGCTCCCGAACCGCAGCCAGAAAATCAAGACGAGGTCTCTGATGTTCGAAGCGCTCCAACTGGACCTGAAGCTCGCCGTGCGCTCCCTCGGAAAGCGGCCGGCGTTCGCTATTCTCGCAATCGCGACCCTCGGACTGGGAATCGGCGCCGTCACCTCCGTCTTCAGCGTCGTGAACGGGGTCCTGCTGCGCCCGCTCGCCTACAGAAGCCCCGAGCGCATCGTCATCCTCTGGCACGATCTGGGAAACGGCGCGCAGTCGCTCCCCGCGCTCCACCCGAAAGACCTCTGGGACTACCGTCAGAGGAGCGAGCTCTTCGAGGAGTGGACGCTGGCGACGGGAAACGAGCTCATCCTCGGAGACGACGAGGACCCCGAGCTCGTCGACGTGGGCGTCGTCGAGGCGAACTTTCACTCGTTCTTCGGGGCGTCGCCGCTCTACGGCAGGAGCTTCACCCCCGAGGAGAACGTCCACGGCGGGCCCAGCGTCGCCATCCTGAGCCATCGCCTCTGGGCTCGTCGGTATGGATCCGACCCCGCGATCGTGGGAACGACGCTCCGTCTCGGCGGGGAAGACCACGAGATCGTCGGCGTGCTTCCGGAGTCGTTCCGGCTGCTCCTTCCTCCCGAGGCCTTTCGTCTACGAGACGCCGAAATCTGGATTCCGACCCAGATCGACGTCGCGGCGCTCCCGCCGCGGAACTACACCGGCTTCACCGGCTTCGGACGCATGCGGGCGGGCGTCTCGCTCGAAGAGGCCCAGGAAGAGATGGAGGCCCTCGAGGCCCAGCTCAAGGAAGAGAACCCCGAGCACCAGGCGTCGAATCTGAAGGTACGCGCCGTTCCTCTGCACGGCGACGTCGTCAAGCGGGCTCTCCCCGCTCTCCGGGTCCTGATGGCCGCGGTCGGGTTCGTGCTCCTCATCGCCTGCGGAAACGTCGCGCAGCTCCTCCTCGCCCGGTTCCGCTCGGCGGAACGCGAGCTCTCGGTCCGCGCCGCCATGGGGGCGAGCCGCTTCCGTCTGGCGCGTGTGGTCATGGTCGAGAGCCTCCTCCTCGCCCTCGTCGGCGGCGTCCTCGGCGTTCTCCTGGCGCGAGGCGGGATCGAGCTCCTGCCGTTGTTCGCGGGGGCGAGCGTTCCCCGGCTCGACGACGTGGTCCTCGATCCCCGGGTCCTCGCGTTCGCCCTCTGCGCTTCGTTCGCCTCGGCGCTGATCTTCAGCCTGGTTCCGGCGCTCTCGCTTTCGAGAGGGAATCTCGTCGCCGCCCTCGGGGAGGGAGGACGAGGAAGCGCCTCGCGGCGCCACGTCCGGATCCGGAACGTCCTCATCGTGGGCGAGGTGGCGCTTTCGGTGATGCTCCTGGTCGCGACCGGGCTGACGCTCCGGAGCTTCGCCGCGCTTCTAGAGGCGGAGCCGGGCTTCCGCGCGGCCGGACTCTTGACTCTGCGCCTTTCGGTCTCTCGAGCGGACTATCCCGAACAGGAGAACCGGCGCGTTCTCTTCGAGCGCCTCCGCGACCGCATCGAAGCTGTTCCCGGGGTCGTCTCCGTCGCCGCCGTCAACCAGTTGCCCCTCACGGGGAGCGGATCGCTGCAGCCCTTCGCCTACGACGAGGAGACCGCCCGGAACTGGGAGAGCGTCACCGCCGACGAGCGCTTCGTGAGTCCGGGCTTCCTCGAAGTCCTGGGGGCGACGCTCATCGCCGGCCGCGAGTTCACGGAAGACGACGTGGCTCTCGGAAAACGGTACGCGGTGATCGACGAGATGCTCGCGGAGAAGGTGTTCCCCCGGGGCGGCGCCCTCGGCGGTCAGGTGCGAATCGAGCCCCTCGGTACCGAGAATCCTTTCGCCGAGGTGATAGGCGTCGTCAGGCACGTGAAGCTTCACGACCTGACGAAGCCGCTTCTGCCGCAGTTCTACTTTCCTCAGAACTGGTGGCTGACCACGAGCCTCGTCGTCCGCACCGACGGCGCGCCGGCTGCGATCGCCGCCTCCGTGCGCGGCGCCATTCGGGCGGTGGCCCCCGATGCTGCCGTCGAGGACGTGGCTCCGATGGCCGAGCTCGTCTCGCGGGCGCGCTCCCAGGCGCGCTTCACGCTCGTTCTCATGATCGGCTTCGGGCTCTTCGCCGTGGTCCTCGCGTCGGTCGGGCTCTTCGGCGTGATCTCCTACGCCGTCAGCCTCCGCCGGGTCGAGCTCGGGATCCGTGTCGCTCTCGGAGCCACTCCCGTCGGAATCCGCCGCGGGGTCCTCGCCGAGGGAGCGCGGCTCGTCGCGGGCGCCATCGTTCTCGGTCTCGCCGGCGCTGCGATCTCGGGGCGATTCTTCGAAGGCTTCCTCTACGGCGTCGAGGCCATCGACCTGCCCACCTACGCCGCGGTCGCGGGCCTGCTGACGACGGTGGCGCTTCTCGCCTGCTGGGTCCCCGCGAGCCGGGCGACGCGCGTCGATCCCGCGAAGGCGCTCAAGGCGGAATGAAGCGTATAGTGAAGGCGTGAGCTACGAGGCTTTTCCCGGCGGCAATCTCGTCGAAAGGGGCCTTCGCGACCTCGCTTCCGGGCGGGAGACCGAGGAAGCGCTTCTGGTCTCGATTGGGGCCGCGCGTCTGAAGGCCGCGGGAGTTCCCGTACCCGATCACGTCTTCGAGAATCCGGAACGGCGCCTCTACGACCTTCTCGCGCGCGAAGATGCGGACTCGGCCCATTCCCGGTACAACGCGCTTCTGAGGCGGCTCGTGAGCTTCGAGGACGCGGCCGAATGCGTAGGCCTGTAGACCAGTCGCGGATTCACGACTTCTTTCGGGCTCTCGGAGCCGAAGCCCGCGACGAGACCCGTCTGTATCTGACGGGGGGCACGACGGCGGTCCTCCTCGGATGGCGGGCCGCTACCGTCGATCTCGACATCAAGATGGTCCCCGAGCGCGATTCTCTGTTCCGCGCCATCCCGGCTCTCAAGGAGAAGCTCGAGATCAACGTGGAGCTCGCCGCCCCCGCGGACTTCATCCCCGAGCTTCCCGGCTGGGAAGAGCGGAGCCGTTTCATCCTCCGCGAGGGCAAAATCGACTTCTTCCACTATGACTTCTATGCCCAGGCGCTCTCCAAACTGCAGCGCGGACACGCGAAAGATACGGAAGACGTCCGGGAGATGATCGACAGGCGGCTCGTGGAGCCGGGAAAAGCGATGGAGCTCTTCAACGCGATCGAAGACCAGCTCTACCGTTTCCCCTCGATCGATCCCGCTTCTTTCCGCCGTCGGGTCGAAGCCGCGTTTCGTCGCGGCTAGCTCCAGCGCATCGTCTCCAGATGCTGTCTCAGGTGCGTCGCCGTGGGGAACTTCGCGAGGATGAGCGAGCGCTTGAGTCCGCAGCAGATGCTCTTCACGACCTTCGGCTGCCGGGCGTAGAACCTCGCTCCGCCGAGCGACTGATGGAGGAGGTGAATCAGGTACACGAGGTCGTCCTGATAGCCTTCCCGCTTGGGCGCGGACTCCCAGTGGAAGAAGTCGAGAATCTTGAGATGGAAGGTGAGCCCGTAGCGCTCCACGATGATGTTCCCCGGATGGAGATCGCCGTGGTACTCCCGCAGCCGATGGATGCACTCGATTCCCCTGACCAGAGCGTGGAGCAAGTTGAGTCCCTGGAACGGGTGGAGCCTTCCGCCCGGCTGCCGCTCGAGAAAGTCCCTGAGGATCTCGCCCTCGACGTACTCCGAGACCAGCACCGTAATCGGCGTGCGCCGGATGAGGATCGTCTCTTCCGTGTGGTAGTGGATGACGATGGGGCAGTCGCGGAGCTTGTGGAGCTTCCGGGCGTAGAACTTCGCCGCCTTGTTGCGCAGGTTCCGGTGAGGAAAGAAGAGCTTCGCCGCGCGCTCGATACCGGTGCGACGCTCCCGGATCCGGTAGACCTCCCCTTCCCAGCCGCCCCCGAGGCGGGAAACGATTTCGTATTTTCGGGCGAGGGAACGCCCGGGCACGAGATTGAACGATTCGATCGCCAGACGACCATTTTACCCGTTCTGCTCGGCGGGCTTCGAGGCGCGAAGGCGCTCGGCCGCGCGCCGGATCTCCTGCCGTAGCGAGAGAACCAGAAGGGCGCCGGCGAGCACCAGCGCCGGAAGAGGGCTCACGCCGTAGATGGCGAACGGGGTGAGCGTGAGGGCGGCCCCCAGAGACCCTACGGCAATCCGCGCCCGCTTCGGAAGCTTGAAGCGAAGGGCCAGATAGAATCATCCACACTCCGAGAAGGCTCGCGATCTGGCCGAGCGCCACCCCTCCTTTCGAAGCATAGGGCACGCGCGCTCGGGCCTCGAGCTCGCCGTGGTTCGCGTAGAGCATCTCGAACGCGAAGTGGACTCCCGCCGCGGGCACGTGGATCCGGAAGGGCTCGGGTGCGTTCGCGGCCGACATCTCCTTCGCCAGGGCGTCGCCTTCGATCCGGCCTTCCTCGAGGACCACGTTCATGTTCGTCGACGGCCGCCGGTAGTCGAGCCCCTCGGGCAGGAACCAGTCCCAGCGTGTTTCGGTGACCAGCAGATCCGGCCGGGGGAGAGTCGCGCTCACCGAGCCCAGGCCGCCGATCGAAGGAATCTTCGTGGAATAAACCATCTCCACGGGAAAGCCGTCGCTCGAGCTCACGATCTTGATGAGAAAGTCGGAGCCGGCGACGGCGGGCTTCTCCGCTCTTCCCGCCACGAACACCGACCACACCTCGGACCCTTCGGGAAGGGCTACCCTCAGGAACTGCTTCCGCGTGTTCCGGACGGTGAAGCGCGACGTCGTGACCGCGAGCCCGTCGCGGGTGAAGAGCGTCCGATGCTCCGCGCGATCGATGACCGCTTCCTGGACGGACGCGGTCTCGTGCCTCGTCACTCCGAGAGAGAGCCGGGGTGCGGGCTCGGCGCGGACGTAGCGGAACGCATGGAGGATGGGGTGGGAAGTGCGGAGCACGAGCTGGCGCGGAAGCTCCCGGAGGTCGATGGGGGAAAGCTCCTCGACGACGAGCGGAGCCACCTCGACGGCGCTCGCGGCTTCGACGGCGATCCGGCCCTGCTCGACCTCGGCGCCGCGCACGTGAAGCGTGCCGGCGTCGACTTCCGCCGCGTTCTCCCCGAGAAGGCGCTCGTAGGTCGCCTCGATTCGGAAATCGCCCTCCATTTCCTGTGTGAACTCGACCTCGACGACGCCGTCCACGACGCGGTGGGTGCGAAGCGACGGCGCCACCAGGTTCAGGAGGTTCGCACCCGCGGGAAGCGCGAGATCGACCCGATCGAGCCCCCCGACTTCACGTGGATCTCGACGCTCGCCGCCGAAAGCACGGCGACGTCTCCCAGGCTCACGAGCGTGTCGACGTCGGCGTCGAAGCGGCCCGCCGCGCGGTCGGGCACGACCGCCGCGGCCCGCAGCGAGGGCGGAGCGTCCGCGTACTTGAAGGTGTGCGCGATCGTCCTCTGGATCGTATCGCGGACGAACGCCGGAAGCTGGTTCTCTCCGACCTGGGTCGCTCCCGAGACCTCCGCGGGGCTCAATGCGCGATCGCGGGTCGAAACCAGCGCCACCATCCCCCGCTGGCGGCCGACGTCGAGGGCCGAGAGAAGCGGGAGTGCTTCGGTCGGGCCCGTACCGAGCGATCGATCGTAGTCGACGACGAGTCGGAGCTCGGAGGTCAACTCGCGGTCGAGAAAGATGCGCAGAACGCGCCGTCTCTCGCGGGACTCGACTCTCCAGTCGGCGACGGCGCTCGCTTCCGACGTCACCTGGTTCACCTCGACCCCCGGGGGAAGCTCGAGCTCGATGCGGCTCGTGCCTCCGTGCTGCACTTCGTAGACGACGTGGGCGCGGCCGTAGAGGACGCCCTCCTCCGCATGAAGCACGTGATAGAGGGAGGCGTTCGCGCGAAGCTCCCGGCGCGCGGCTTCGGGAATCGCCTCCGACCAGGAAAGAGACACGCGCTCGGTGAGGGGCAGGTGCACCGTGGCCTCGGTCTGGCTCCCGCGAGCCCGGGTCACGACGCTCGCCGAGGGAGACGCGGCGACGTCCTTTCTTCCCGGAAGCAGGAGCTCCACGCGGGAGACCGGAACCTGGGGGACGAGAAGCTGGGTCGAGGGCGGACCGTTCTCCTGGACGATGGGAGTCTGAAACGAAGCCACCACGGTGTGGGTCCCGCGGCCCCGGACGATCGTCGCGAAGCGCCCGCCCTCGACGAGGATCGGCGCCTCCTTTCCATCGACTGACAGACTCGTCAGCGTCAGGCTTCCGGGAAGGAGCGGAACCGTGGCCGTTTCGTCGGCGAAGAGCTCGACCCGGAGCTCGGCGCGCCAGACCACCGAGTCTTTTCCGGCCTCGCCGCGATAGAGCGCGCGGCTCACGGTCGGGCCCTTGTCCGAAGGCGCCCGCCAGGCGATCTGGACTCCGCTCGTCGAGGGCACCGTCGCCTGAACGCTCGTCTGCGCGCCCGACTGAGTTACCCGTACTCCCGCCGCGGGAATCACGGTGACGTCGAGCCCGCTTCCCGGAAGGCTCGCCGAGAGCTGGATCGAGGACGCCTGCGGCACGGGGACGGCGAGGACGTATCCGCGCCCGGTGGGTGACGGGTCGACGCTGTAGGCGAGCTCCATGGTGGAAGCACCCTTGACGTTGGTCCCGTAGGCGAGCCCCTGCGCCGTCGCCACCAGCTGCACGGGATTTCCGGAAACCGACGCTCTCGTCACCGGCGTTCCCGGAGGAAGCACGGGAACGAGCACCCACTCGTTCTCGAAGATCTCGACGGGAAGAGAGACGCTGACTTCGCCGACGAGTCGGCCCTCGATCGAGGCGACGCTGACGCGAACCGTGGCGTTTCCGAGGGCGAAGTTCAGAGGCGCCGGCCGCTGCGCGGGGATGCGGGTCGTCTCGATGAGCTGGTTGTAGAGGTCCAGCGGAATCTGGACCTGGCCGCCACGCTCCTGCGCGGCCGCTCCGCGCGAAACCAGGGCCAGGAGACAGATCGCGAGTGTGAGTTTCATGTCGATACCTCTTCAGGAGTGGGAACGTTTGAGGGCGGAGGCGTAGAGCAAGGAGTCCCGCAGGTAGTCCGTCGGAAGCTGCGGAAAAAACCTGAGGTATTCCTCGAGCAGGAGTCGATCCCGTTCCGGAGCGAAGGTCGTCGCCGTCAGGAGCGTCTGCGATGCGGTTCCCGTGTCCCCACGCCTCACGGCTTCGGACGCGGCCAGAAGGGCCCGCGCGACCCGGAGCTCCCGGTAGTCGTTCTCCACCCCGGCCTCGAGAGGGCCGGACGCGGCCTCCGAGCGCGGAAGAGCGAGGCTCGCGCGCGAGACGGTGTTCTCGAGCTGAACGAGATCCTTGTAGCGCGCCGTCACTTCGGCGATGGGGCCGGGACCGTCGGCGACGACGTCGAGAAGAATGCTGTGCGCGTCAGAGGCGTAGAACGCGGGAATGACGATCTGGATTCCATCCTCGTCCTTGCCTCGATCGGCTTCGATCCCGAGGTTTCTCGCGAGCCGGAGGTCGACGGCTCTTTCCTCGGCGCGCACCCGCTCGGACTCGCGGGCGCCGAGGCGCTCGGAGCCGAGGACGTCGACGAGGTGAACACCTTCCGCGAGTTGAATCCGAAGCCGAACGGCCCGAGCGACGGTGCGGCTCGTCGACGAAAGCTCGCGGTCGATGACGCCGGGGGCTTCCGAAGGAAGCTCGAGATCGTACCTTCGGCCCTGTCCGTCGAGTGCGAGCCGATCGGCTGCGGCGCCTTCGAGATTCGCGCCGACGCCGACGACGCTCACCGAGACGCCGCCGAGAGCGCTGGTCTGGGCCAGGCGGGACAGGGTCTCGATCTCGCTTCCGTGCTCGCGGCCCGTAACCAGGAGAACGAGGCTCGTGCCGAGAGGCATCGTCGGGTCGTCGCCCGCGTGCACTTTCTCGAGCGCCAGGGCGAGGGAGTCGGACAGTCTCCCCGACGGGTTTCGCGCGTAGAGATCCTGGAGGGCAACGGTCAAGGGTCCGCGGCGGAAGTTCTCGGGAGCGAGGAGCTCACCGGCGCCGGTGGCGATGAGGCGGAAGCGATCGCCGAGCTCCTGGGAGCTCTCGAGGGACTCGAGGAGCGCGGTCGCGGCGATCGCGACCTCCGGGGAAACGGGTTGCGGAAGGTCGAGGACGACCCCCACGTTCATCGGCGGCCGCCTCCGCCCGTGGCGATCGGAAGCGCGGATTCCCACCTGAACCAGGAGACGCGTCTTCCCGGGGACGCCTTTTCGATCGGCGTGAAGGAAGAGAGAGAGCGCGCCGGTCGACGTGGCATCGTAGGGAAGAGACGCCGGAAGAGCCCCCCGGTGAATCTGAGGATAGGCTTCCCCTCCGAGGCGGTGCTCCAGGCTTCGGAGCATCGGGTCTCCGGGGAGGTAGGTGTTCGCCCAGTAGCCCTTCGCCTCCTGGAACGAAAGGCCGTCGACGCGGCCGCGGTCTTCGTCTTCCTTGGGCTCCTCGAGCGTGAAGGGAACGGAGACCAGAAACACGCGAGGAGAATCGGAGTCCGAGGGCGCGTACTTCCACTCGCGGACGGCTTCGACGGCGGCGGCGTCGAGAAGCGGGACGGAGCTCACCACGCGCACCGCGACGACGTCGCCGGCCCGATTGACGGTGAGCTCGAGGACCACGGTTCCCTGGGTCCCGGGCGTTCTTCGCCGACTCCGGATAGACAGGGTCGCGATGCTTTCTCTTCGCGGGCTGAGTCTTCTCATCGAGAGAGGATGCCGCCTCCGATGCGGTCCTCCGGCGGCCGCAGCGTCTTTCTTGCCGAACGCTTCCTCTTGCTTCATTTCACCCACGAGATCGGACCTGTTCGCGTGCAGCTTGTCCTCCGAGCTCGGGGTCTCGACCGGGGCAATGGACGCGCTCCCTTCTTTCCCAGTCTCGACGTATCCCAGGCTCTCCAGTTCTTTGCGCTGTTCGACCGCGAGCCCCGGGGGGGCGCTCCGCTGGCCTTCAAGGCCTTGGGCCTGCGTCTGGCGTTGATCGCGGTCGTGCTCTTGAGCGTTCATAACCTCGGGCTCTCTCGAGAACGACTTCTGTCCCCGATAGAGTCCGATTCGTAGCGCGAACACGAGGCTCGCGGCGGATGCCATCGCCAGGGCCCAGGCGCGCCAACGGACGCTCCGTCGGGAATGCAGCTCGGGCCTCGCCAAGACCTTCGCGACGAGCTCGTCCGAGGCATCCCGGGACCGAAGCCCCGCAGAGATCGTTCTCCAGAGCGGTGAGCTTCGAGAGAAACTCCCCGCACTCGGCACATGCCGCGGCGTGCTCTTTGAGGTCTTCCGTTTCCGGAGCCCGGCCCAGTAGCGCGGCCTCTTCTCGCAGTCGTTCGCAGATCTCGCTCATGATGTCGCTCTCGTGCGTCGGTCGTAGCTTTCCATCAACCGGAGCCGAGCGCGCCGAAGGTGCGTCTTCACGGTGTTGACGGGAAGCTCGAGAATGGACGCGATGTCGTTCAAAGGAAGGTTCTCGAGCGTCGCGAGGACCAGTACCTCTCGCTGGGAAAGAGGAAGAGCCTGGATCGCCCGCTCGAGCCAATCGGTCGTCTCCCGCGCCGAAGCGAGGGCCTCGCCGTCGGGCGCATCGTCTTTCATGTCCTCCGGAGGCGGTCCGGCGAAAATGAAGAGACGGCGCTTCTGCTTGCGAAAGTAGCTCCGCACCGCGTTCGCGACCACGGTGAAGAGCCAGGGATGAAGCGGGCGGGACGGATCGTAGGTCCGCGCCCGTTGGTGCACCCGAACGAAAATCTCCTGGAAGAGATCGTCGCGGTCGGGCTCGGGAACGCCGCAGTGGAAAAGGTACCCGTAGACCGGCCGCCGGTACTGCTGGACCAGCTTGGGAAAGGCGTCGCCGGTCCCCGTTGCCGTGGGCGGCGAGGAGCGGCCCCCCGTCGTCGCGCGCGACCTGCTCTCGAGGAGCGGCCATTTCCATGGAAGCCAGGCCTCTCATACCCCCTCATACCGCCGAACCGGGAGAAGGTTTCAGGAATCTCTCACATTTTCGATCGCCCACCGAAGCGAAAAGACACTCTGGCGGGGGTCAATCCCAACGCTCGGGATCAGGTATGGAGACGGTCACTTTGACTGTCCGTAGGGTCACCCGGACTTGCGAGAGTGGTCAACAAAGTCGATGCTCGCGACGTCACCGTCGCGATGCCGACCGGCGATAGAATCATTCGAAATGACGATCCTCGAAGGAAGCCGCGTTCTGGTGACGGGTGCGGCGAGCGGCCTGGGAAGGCGCCTCGCTCTCGGGTCCGCTCGGCGCAAGGCGGCGCTCGTCCTCTGGGACCTCAACCGCGAAGGCCTCGAGAGGGTGGCGGGCGAGGTCGAGGCCCTCGGGCCGAGGGCGCACCTCGACGTGGTCGATGTGTCGAAGCGCGAAGACGTGTACGAAGCCGCGCGGCGGGTTCCCGGGCCCGTCGACGTCCTTATTAACAACGCAGGCGTTGTGAGCGGAAAGAGCCTTCTCGAGATTCCCGACGAGAAGATCGAGCGAAGCTTCGCCGTAAACACCCTCGCGCTCTTCTGGACGGTGAAGGCGTTTCTTCCGGCAATGATCGAGCGGAGACGGGGGCACGTCGTGACCATCGCCTCAGCGGCCGGGCTCATTGGGGTTCCGAAGCTCACGGACTACGGCGCGAGCAAATGGGCCGCCGTGGGCTTCGATGAGTCTCTTCGGATGGAGCTGCGGAAACTGGCGCCCGCGATCCGGACGACCGTCGTCTGTCCCTATTACCTCAGCACGGGGCTCTTCGAGGGGGCCAAGAGCCGCTTTCCGGCGTTGCTGCCGATCCTGGGCGAGGATACCGCGGCCGAGCGGATCCTTCGCGCCGTCGAGCGCGACAAGAGGAAGCTCGTGATGCCGGCGATGGTTCACACGATTCCCTGGGTCCGGCTTCTTCCGCTCTCCTGGTTCGACGCGATCGCCGAATTCATGGGGATCAATGCGTCGATGGACGATTTCACGGGCCGACGATGACCTCTTGACCCCGAATGGCCAATCGGGTTAAAATTTGGCCGTGCAGTCAAATTTGAGGTCGGTCGGCCAGAGGCGCAGCTTCATCGAAGAGAAGAGGCGCAGTCAGATCGTCGATATCGCCATCCAAACCATTGCAACACAAGGGTTTTCCCAGGCATCCCTGGCCGAGATCGCGAAAGAAGCCGGCATCAGCAAGGGAGTCATCTCGTACCATTTCGACGGGAAGGAAGAGCTCGTCGAAGAGATCCTGCGGAGCCTTCTGCGAAAGCCCGCGGAGTTCGTGAAGGAGCGCGTCGCTCGCGCGGAGACCCCGCTCGAGAAGCTTCGCGCCTACGTCGAAGCGAACTTCGATTTCATGAAGGCGAACCGCGTCGGCTACGTCGCTCTCGTCGATTTGTGGGGCCAGCGCGACTCCGGACGCAATTCGCTCAACGCCGACGCCTACGAGCCCTCGCGCCATTACCTCGCGCACATCCTGGAAGAGGGACAGGAGTCGGGAGCGATGCGCTCGTTTCCCGTGATGCCCACGGCCTCGCTCATCCAGGGAGCCATCGACGGCGTCATGCTGCAGTGGGTCTTCGACGAGAAAGCGATCGATCCGGATGTCGCGCGCGACGAAGTCGTGCGAATGGTTTTGCGCCACGTGCAAGGAGAAAAGGGATGAGCGAGCCCATCATCGACACCTCGAAGATGTCCGAGGCGAAGCGCGCAGCGTTCGAGCTCACGGAGTCGTCGCGCGAAGGACACTGGGAGTACCCGACCTTCGCCGGAGCGCTCTTCATGGGCGAGCTCCCGCTCGAGCTCGTGCACCCCTATCCGGAGCTTCCCGGGGACGTCGACGAGCGGGGCAAACGCTTCCTCGCGGAGCTCGAGACGTTCCTGCGGGAAAGGGTGGACCCGGACCGGATCGATCGCGAGGGCGAGATTCCCGAGGACGTCATCGACGGCCTGCGCGCCCTCGGCGCCTTCGGGATCAAGATTCCCCGCGAGTACGGCGGGCTCGGGATGACGCAACAGACCTATACCCGCGCCATGGTCCTTTTCGGAAGCTACTGCGGGAGTCTCTCGGCGCTGGTATCCGCGCACCAGTCCATCGGCGTTCCCCAGCCTCTTCTCCTCTTCGGGACGGAGGAGCAGAAGAAGAAATTCCTCCCGCGGGTGGCGGCGGGCGAGATCTCGGCCTTCGCCCTCACCGAGCGCGGAGTCGGCTCCGATCCCGCGCGAATGGAGACCCATGCCGAGCCGACCGACGACGGAAAGCATTTCATCCTCAACGGCGAGAAGATCTGGTGCACCAACGGCACCCGCGCCGGGCTCCTGGTGGTGATGGCGAAGACCCCTCCCAAGGTCGTCAACGGCCGGAGCCGCGATCAGGTGACGGCGTTCATCGTCGAGACCTCGACTCCCGGAGTCGAAGTGGTGCACCGCTCGCGCTTCATGGGGCTGCGCGCGCTCTTCAACGGCGTCCTTCGGTTCACCAACGTGAAAGTGCCGCGCGAGAACATCCTCGCCGCCGAGGGCAAGGGACTACGGGTCGCACTCACGACGCTCAACACCGGGCGCATCACCCTTCCCGCGACCTGCATCGGTCTCGGAAAGCGCTCGCTCGAGATGGCGAAGCGCTGGGCGAACGAACGCGAGCAGTGGGGCGCCCCCATCGGAAAGCACGCGGCGATCGCCGACAAGATCGCTCGCATCGCCTCCACCACCTTCGCCGTCGAAGCCATGACGTTACTGACCTCTTCGCTCGTCGACCGGCATAAGACCGACATTCGCGTCGAGGCCGCGATGGCCAAGATGTACGGAACCGAAGCCGCCTGGCACATCGTCGACGAGACGATGCAGATTCTCGGCGGACGCGGCTACGAGACGGCGGACTCTCTCCGCGCCCGCGGGGAGAGACCCGTCTACATCGAGCGCGCGATGCGGGATGCGCGCATCAACCGGATCTTCGAGGGCTCGACCGAGATCATGCATCTGTTCATCGCCCGCGAGGCCATGGACCCGCACCTCAAGATCGCGGGCGAGGCGATGAACGCGAGGCTTCCCTGGTCGCGTCGCCTCCGAAGCGCCCTCAAGGCCGGGCTCTTCTACGCCACCTGGTACCCGAAGACGTTTCTTCCGGCGATGGTCGCGACCGAGGGCATGGACCGGGATCTCTCGGCCCACGTCCGCTACGCCGCCCGCACCAGCAAGAAGCTCGCGCGGAAGATGTTCCACGCGATGGTGAAGCACGGCCCCAAGCTCGAGCGCGAGCAGATGCTCCTCGGGCGATTCGTCGACGTCGGTACCGAGCTCTTCGCGCAGGTGGCCTCGGCGACGAGGGCGCAGGCGCTCCTCAACGAAGGTCGCGACCGCAAGGACGTCCTCGCGCTCGTCGAGCACTTCTGCGCCAACTCGCGCCTGCGAATCGAGGAGGCCTTCCGGGGGGTCGCGAACAACGCCGATCGCATGGGCTACCGCCTGGCGCAATCGATTCTCGCGGACTCGTCCGCTTTCCTCTACGAAGGCATCGTGCGGAAGGAGCTCGAGGAAGCCGCGGCCGAGACGATCGCCGCCGAGGAGCCCGTCCGCGAGCTCGCCCGCGCTCGCGCCTGAAACGCGGAGCGGACTTGCGGCGCGAAGCCCGGTTGGATATCCTTGGTGCTCCCTAAGGGGCGCTTGCGCCTGTAGCTCAGATGGATAGAGCGTCTGCCTCCGGAGCAGAAGGTCAGAGGTTCGAATCCTCTCAGGCGTACCAGCCAGAAGTGGGCCGCTAGCTCAATTGGCAGAGCAACAGACTCTTAATCTGTAGGTTGAAGGTTCGATTCCTTCGCGGCTCACCAGCTCAACTCCAAGGCAAAAGCCGCCTGACCCTTTCAGGCGGCTCTCGACTCACTCCAGTCGCGGCAGGCCGCGTCCCCGCTGGCGGCCTACCGCGAGAGTCGCTAGTTGGCTTTCCGGTAGAAGAAGTAATCGGCGGTGTAGGGCACAAAGGCCTTGTTGCCCAGGTCCTTTGGGCGGGCGCAACCCGTCGACGGCGCTGCCCCTCCCACGGTATTCAATCGTTGAATGAAGGTGGTTCGCGAAAGGTTGGCGCCCCCGGTCGGTCCCTCCTGGGTTCCAACCTCCTCGATCAAGAGCCAGGGAATGGCTCCCGGCGCGACGAAGCTCGGATCCGAGGAGGAAGCGATCGCTCGGCCCCAGACGGTGCTCGTGTCCCCTGAGTCCTGCCATGCGGCACGCACGGTGCCGTTCTCGACAGGGTTGGGGCTGAAGAAGTGAGTGGTGATCTGCTCTCCCTCCTCGCTGAACAACGTGGCCTCGGGTGTAAACAATGTCCAGGCGACGTGAAAGATCGACGGTGAAGGCAGGCAAACGTAGTTCTGTGTGCCGACGGCGTGACCCATGAGGTAAGCCTCGTTCCCCGCCTCCACCTCGAGCTCGGCGGGCACGGGCGGCGGCGTGACGTCGTCGGCGAGAGCTCTTTGGCTCAGCGCAACGGCGAGAGACATGGCGAGAGCGATGAGGCACGCGACGAGCCGGAAGCCCCGCGCGGTCTGCTCTCCTGTGTTCGAGTTCTTCATTTACTTTCTCCCTTTTCTTGTTGAGAACGAGTTCCTGGAGAGCCTCTCGGCTCGCGGGCGTGAAGACGCTTCTCTTGCTCCGCCCATTCACCGCGGGACTCCGTCGAGCGCTGCGGGAATCGCAGACGCTTCCCTGCATTCACGTGAGTCTCCGGCCATCCGCGAATCTTCCGCGATGACCGGCACTCGATCGGTCGCGAGCACCTCCCGTTCGAATCAATACGCGGCGGGCCTGTCGTACCCGCCATCGACGAACCCGGGCTTCGACCTTGCGGGGGGTTCGCACTATTGACGTTGGGTTTTGACCCCGGGCGCCCTCCACGACACCCCTTGCGCTCCAGGATAACTCCCGGCGGATCAGCTAAATGCGCGCCTTTCCCCAAGTGGGGTAGACGGCACACGAATTGCACCCCAACCCCCGGGCCCCCCCGCCTATGCCCGAATCGTCGGAGACCGGTTCGGGAAGAAAGGGCACAGTTCCCAAATGAATGTGCGGGGCACCATTCTCTTCTTTCGCACCTCTGCCGCGGCCTTTGGACTCCTCGCCGCTGCCGTCATCGGGGCGAGCGCGAACGAGTCGACGACCGAAGTAATCCTTCAGGCGCGGAGCGTCGAGGAGG
Organism: uncultured Acidobacteriota bacterium; assembly: GCA_963716925.1. Lineage (GTDB taxonomy): Bacteria > Acidobacteriota > Vicinamibacteria > Marinacidobacterales > SMYC01 > DAISKN01. Next base: position 303,924 of record CAVQUX010000014.1, read on the forward strand.
CGGAGCGCATCGTCCAGCAGGTCGGCGGCACGATGACGGACCGCCTCGCCATCATCGAAGCCGTGGCGGCCGAGCTGTCGGCGGCCCAGGTTCGGCGGATCGAGACCACGTATCCGTCGGCGCGCGTCTACTCCGACTATCCGGTCAGCCTGTCCTTCTCATCCGGCTCATCCGGCCGTAACGGCGTCTCGAATGCGGCGAGGGGCAGGCGCGATTGCGAGGAACGCAAACCGGAGTCCAACTATCCCACGCTGATCGGCGCCCACCGGCTCCACGAACGCGGCATCACCGGAGAGGGGATCACCGTCGCCGTGGTCGATACCGGTCTTTCTCCCCTCGACGGCCTGACGCGGAATTCAGCGGACGACCCCCGGGTCCTGGCGCAGTACGACGCCATCGAGGATCGGGAGAACGGCTCCGCACCGAGGCGACTCTGGGCGAACGATTCGAACGGCCACGGAACGCACGTGGTGAGCGTGATGATGAGCTCGCTCACCTCGTGCGGGAGCAGGTTCAACGGAATTGCGCCCGGGGCCGATCTCGTCTCCGTCCGCGCTCTCGACGCGAACGGCGCCGGGCGCTACATCGACGTGATTCGCGGCATCGGCTGGGTGGTCGAACACCGGAGCGAGTACGGAATTCGCGTCTTGAGCCTGGCCTTCAGTGCCGTTCCCCAGTCGCACTACTGGGATGACCCCGTCAACCAGGCGGCGATGCGGGCATGGCAGGCGGGAATCGTCGTCGTCACCTCCGCGGGCAACCGGGGCCCGGGGCCCATGACGATCGGGGTTCCCGGCAACACCCCCTACGTCATCACCGTGGGAGCCATTTCCGACAACGACACCCCCGGGACGCGAAGCGACGACTTCGTCACCAGGTTCTCCTCGACGGGCCCGACGGTGGAAGGCTTCGTGAAACCCGAGCTCGTCGCCCCCGGCGCTCACATGCTGGGGCTCATGTCGCCCCACTCGCTTCTGGCCATGACCTATCCCCAGTTTCACGTACGCGGGTCGTACTACTCGCTCTCGGGAACGTCTCAGGCCTCCGCCGTTGTGGTCGGAACGGCAGCGCTTCTTCTCCAGGACGAACCGTGGCTCACTCCGGACGAAGTCAAATCGAGATTGATGGGCACGGCCGACCCGGCTTTCACGAACGACTCGACGCTCGCGTTCAGTTTGTTCCAGCAGGGAGCGGGACGAGTGGACGCTTACGGGGCGGTTCATCGGGAGGTTCCCGCGATCGCCAACCTCGGTCTGGACGTGGAAAAGGACCTCCTGGGCGTCGAGCACTACGGCGGCCGGGCCAACGTGGACGAGAACGGCAACTACTACATCATGGGACTGGGTGACGATCTCGTCTGGAACGGGGCTTATCTCTGGAGAGACGCCTATCTCTGGCGCGACGCCTACCTCTGGGCGAACGGGCTCGTTTGGAGCGAAGCCTATCTCTGGCGCGACGCTTACTTGTGGCGCGATGCCTTCCTGTTTCGTGACGCGTTCCTGTGGAGAAACTTGTTCGACCGGGCGCTCTTCATTCAGATCGAGCGAGAGTAAAGCTTCGGGCGCACCAAGGAGTCATGAAAGGGAGCGACTTCCAACCCCGCCGGCTGATTCTTCTGCTCCTCGCGGCCGCCTTCTCCCCTCTCGGGGCTCCTGCAGCGCCTGCCGCGGAGAACCGCAATCTCCGCTTCACCCGCCTGTCGCTCGAGCAAGGACTCTCTCAGAGCTTCGTCACGTCCATACTGCAGGACGAGACCGGCTTCATGTGGTTCGGGAGCGAGGACGGTCTGAACCGCTACGACGGCTACGACTTCACCGTCTACAAGTACGACCCTCAGGATCGGACTTCCCTGTCGCACAGCTTCGTCCATGCGGTGTACCAGGATCGAGCCGGCTCGCTGTGGATTGGCACGGACCGCGGTCTGAACCGCTGGGACCCGGCCACGGACGGGTTCGAGCGCTTTCAGCACGATCCCTCCGACCTCGCGAGCCTGAGCAACGACCGCGTCCAGACCATTTTCGAAGACTCCGAGGGGCAGCTCTGGATCGGGACCCACGGCGGATTGAACCGCTTCGACCGCTCGTCGGGGAGGTTCACCCGCTACATCCACTCCTCGAACAATCCCACGAGCTTGAGCGCCGACGGCGTCTGGTGCCTGTACGAGGACCGTGAACGGAATTTCTGGGTGGGAACGACCGGAGGTGGACTCAATCGCTTCGATGGCATGACGGGGTTCTTCGTTCAGTACCGCTCCGATCCGACGGACCCCACGAGCCTGAGCCACGACGACGTGCGGGCGCTCTACGAGGACGAGGAGGGAAGGCTTTGGGTCGCGACCTACGGAGGGGGCTTGAACCTCCTGGACCGGGACAGCGGCAGATTTCGCCATCTGCGTCACGACCCCAGGAAGTCCAACAGCCTGAGCGACGACCGGGTGAACGCCATCCTGAAGGACGACGCCGGCAGGTTGTGGGTGGGCACGGAAGCGGGACTCGACGAATGGCGCAACGCGGCGAGCGATTTCGTGCGGCACCGCCATGACCCGTCCGACTTCGCAACCTTGAGCAACGACCTCGTGCGCTCCCTCTACCAGGACCGAGGCGGAGTGCTTTGGGTCGGAACCAGGGTCGGGGGAATCAACAAGCGCAACACCTCGAGCGCCGCCTTCTCACACTTCAAGCACGATCCGGAATCGCCTTCCAGCTTGAGCAGCCCCGTGGTGACTTCGTTCCACGAAGACGGTGACGGAACCCTCTGGGTGGGGACGTTCGGCGGAGGGCTCGATCACTTCGACCCGGAAACGGGCCGGTTCGCGCACCTTCGCCACAATCCCGCCGACCCCGGGACTCTCGCGAGCGATCGGGTGATGGCGCTTCTCGTCGACCGGACCGGGTCCCTCTGGATCGGCACGATGGATGCCGGCCTGGACCGATTGGCGCCCGGCAGCGACCGCTTCAAGCACTACGCTCACGACCCGAACGACGAAGCCGCTCTCGGAGAGAGCGGGGTCACCTCCCTCTTCGAGGACAGCGACGGGTCGATCTGGGTCGGGACGTTCGGCGGCGGCCTTCACCGAATCTCGGCGGGCTCCGATCGCTTCGTGCGCTACACCCACGATCCGTCCTCCAGTAACAGCTTGAGCTCCGACTTCGTGACCTCGATCCACGAGGACGGCGACGGTTGGCTCTGGGTTGGCACCGAGGGCGGGGGGCTGAACCGGTGCGACCGGAGCACCGGGACCTGCGCGCACTTTCGCCATGACGCCGCCGACGCGAGCTCGCTGAGTACCGACGTCGTCTGGTCGATTCACGAGGATCGCTCCGGGGTGCTCTGGATCGGAACCCAGGGCGGAGGGCTGAACCGAGTCACAGGTCACACGGGAACGCCGCAGGAGATCCGGTTCGAGTCCTACACCGAGCGAGATGGGCTTCCCAACAACTTCGTTTACGGAATCCTGGAAGACGGGGCGGGCCGCCTGTGGCTCAGCACCAACCGCGGGCTCTCACGCTTCGATCCCGCGTCCGAGTCTTTCAAGAACTTCGACACCTCCCACGGGCTCCAGAGCAACGAGTTCAACTTCGGCGCCTACTACCAGACCTCCTCCGGGGAATTGCTCTTCGGAGGCATCAACGGGTTCAACCTCTTCGATCCCGATGAGGTTCCGGAGAACAGGCACGTACCTCCGGTGGTGCTCACCAAGGTCCTGAAGCTCGACAAACCGGCGCGGCTCTCGCAGGCGGTGTGGCGAACGGAGGAGCTGCGCCTCGATTACGACGATTACGTGGCGTCCTTCGAGTTCGCCGCCCTCGACTACACCGCGCCCGAGGCGAACCGCTACGCCTACAAGCTCGAAGGCTTCAGTCGGGACTGGATCGACCTCGGCGAGTTCCGCCGGGTGAGCTTCACCAACCTCGACCCGGGGCATTACGTGCTTCGGGTGAAGGGGTCGAACAACGAGGGCGTCTGGAACGAAGCGGGAGTTTCCCTGTCCGTCGACGTCGTTCCTCCGCCGTGGAGGACGTGGTGGGCCTACGCCATTTACGGCCTGTTCTTCGCCGGCGCCTGCCACCATTACGCGCGGCGGCACAAGCGACGGCTGGCGAGGGAAGCGGAGTATACGCGCCGGCTCGAGGAGGAGGTCGCTCAGCGAACGAAGGAGCTGGCCAGCGGCTGCGAGGAGCTGGCCAAGCTGAACCAGAGGCTCGAGGAAGCGAGCATGGCGGACTCCCTCACCGGTCTTCGCAACCGCAGGTACGTCATCGACAACATCGAGCGGGAGATATCGGCCACCTTGAGGCCTTACGACAGCAGGAATGACAGCGGCGCCCCCAGGAGAAGTCTGGTGCTGCTCATGCTGGACCTGGACGGCTACAAGCAGATCAACGATCGCCATGGACACGACGTCGGGGATCGGGTCCTCATCCAGATGCGCCTCATTCTGGAGGAGGCCTGTCGCACCTCCGACATCCTCGCGCGATGGGGTGGTGACGAGTTCCTGGTCATCGGGCAGGTGTCGGAGCAGAAGCACTCGCGCATCCTCGCCGAGAGGATCCACCAGATGGTTCGCGAATTTGCGTTCGGCCCCGAAGGCGGACCCGAGCTGCGCATGACCTGCTCCATCGGCTTCGCCTGTTTTCCCTTCTTTCCGGCGAAGCCGTCCCTCGTGAGCTGGAAGCAGGTGCTCACCATCGCCGACCGCGCGCTGTACATCGCCAAGAACAACGGCCGCGACGGGTGGGTGGGTCTATTCAACAAGGAGAAGGTCTATGGCGGCGACTTTCTACAGGCGATGCTGGACGAGCCGGAAAAACTGACGGCGGGCGGCTTCCTGGAAATCGATACGTCGATCCCGAAAGAGCTCGACTGTTCCCTCAAGGCGATCCAGGTCAGAACCGAGAGGGCGCGCTAGTCGCACGGAAGTGGCTCAGCGGGCTTTTCGGGGCCGTGGTGAGCGTCCCCTCGCCTCGTTCTCCGCGATGCGGGCTTTGACGAGCTTCTTCACCAGTGCTGCCGGAAGCGGTTTGTCCGGGGGGAAGCGGATCGAGCCCTTGCCCACGGGGAAGCCCTCGAGCTCGGCGGCGTGGTCCCGCATCACTCCGGTGCTCATGACGAAGAAGCTGCAGTGGCCGGGAAACGCGGCGTAGGCGACGAGGCCGCCATGGTGCTTGAACGTCGGGACCTGGTAGCTGATCTCCTCCGTCGCCTCGGGCGCCGCGGACCGGATCGTCTGCCGAAGCTTCAGGAGCGCGGCGCGGGCATCCGCGGGGACGGAGGCGAGGTAGTGTTCCACGCTTTCCGGTTTCTTCCTCGGAGCTTCCGAGACGCGCCTAGTCTTTCTGGCGACCATCGACTCTTCTCTCCTCTCTCCCGCCGCACCGCTCCCGGCGAGACTCCGACGAAGCGTTTGAACGCGCGGCTGAACGCGGCCTCGGACCGATAACCGAGCCGCGCCGCGAGCTCTCCGACCCGGGCGCCTTCGTCCTCGAGCCATGTCCTCGCGACCTGCATGCGGAATCGCGCGACGTACTGCATGACGGGCTCACCCACGAGCTCGGTGAAGCGCGCGGCGAAAGCGGACCGCGACATGGCGGCCTCGGATGCGAGCGATGCGACCGTCCAGGGGCGCGAAGGCTCTCGATGGATGAGAAGCAGGGACCCGCCAATCTGGGGGTCCTGAAGCGCTCCGAGCCATCCGGTCTCCTTTGCGTCCTTCTCGATCCACGAGCGGATCGCCTGGATGACCAGGATGTCGGAGAGCCGCGTCACCACCGTTTCGCCGCCGGGACGGAGCTCTTTCGCCTCCGCCGCCATGAGGCGCAGGGTGCTCTCAATCCACTCCATCCCCGGCGAGCTCGAGGCTTCGACGTGAATGACCGGGGGAAGGAGCGCCACGAGTTGATGGGCCGCGGGATGGTCGAAGCGGACCACTCCGCACACCAGGCTCGCGCGCTCGCCGCCTCCGCCATGGCGGAGAATCGCATAGCGGTCGTTCACGTGGTCGTGGGGAAGGGCGTCGACGCGCGTCGCCGGAATCCCCGGCTCGCTCGAAAGAATGTGTCCAGCTCCATGGGGAACCAGAGCCAGGTCGCCGGACACCAGCCTTCGATCCTCCATTCCCGGGACCGAGAGCCAGCAGTCGCCGGCCGTCACCACGTGAAAGCTCAGGCAGTCCGCGAACGGCGGGAGCTCGATGGCCCAGGGGGCCGAAAACTCGGACCGGACGTAGAACACTCCGGACATCCGGAGAAAATGGAGAGCCTCTCCGAGGGAATCGGCCGGCCGAGCCCGATGGGTCATCGAGCCGAGTATCCACCGGTCTGGACGGTCGAGCAAGAAACAGCGACGAACGGACCTTGAGGATCCCGCAGGAATTCGGGATAGTTCACTCGAGCCAAGGAGGTCCAGGATGATCGCAGTCATGGGAGCCAGTGGACACACGGGACGCAGAGTCGCCGAGCTTCTGCTCGATTCCGGCGAGAAAGTTCGCGCCCTCGGCAGGTCGAGGGAGAAGCTCGCGCCGCTCGAAAAGAAAGGGGCGGAGGTGCGAACGGGGGATGCGCAGGATTCGCGGTTCCTCGCCAGCGCTTTTCAAGGCGCCGACGGAGTCTTCACGTTGATTCCCCCGGATGCGAGCTCCAACGACTATCGGGCGCTTCAAGACGCGCAGGGGCAGGCCATCGCGGACGCGCTCCGCGAGAGCGGCGCCCGCCGCGTCGTATTTCTCAGCAGCGTCGGCGCGGAGCTGGCCGCGGGGACCGGGCCGATCGCGGGCCTTCACGCTCAAGAGAAGCGCCTGAGGGAGCTCCGCGGTGTCGACACGCTCATTCTTCGGCCGGGATACTTCTTCGAGAACTTCGAGGAGACGCTCGGTCTCATCAAGCATCAGGGAATCAACGGAAGCGCCATCGCGGCGGAGGCCGCGATTCCGATGATCGCGACCCGCGACATCGCGGACGCAGCCGCCCGGGCGCTCCGCGAGCGCCGATTCCAGGGCGTCTCCGTGCAGGAGCTTCTCGGTCCGCGCGACCTGACCCACGCCGAAGCGACGCGCATTCTGGGCGCGCGCATCGGGAAGCCGGACCTGCAATACGTCCAGTTTCCATACGACGACTTCAAGAACGCCCTCGTGCAGTCGGGGCTTTCCGAGAACATCGCGAGCCTCTACGCGGAGATGGCCCGGGCCCTCAACGAAGGAAGAGTCAAATCGCTCGAGGGCCGGCGTCCGGAGAACACGACGAAGACCCGATTCGAGGACTTCGTCGTCGAGCTGGAAGAAGCCTATCGCGCGGCCTAGTTCACCGCGATCGGCGGCATCGTCGTTCTGTCCGAAACGGCGTCGCTCCGGCTCCCCCTGTCCCTGCTTCTGGTCCTCGCAGGAATTGGTTGGACGTTCCGGAAGGGAACCGCCTCACTCGCCTCAGTCGAAGATGGGCCAGCCGTCCGCGACCCCGCTCTCGATGAGCGAGGTCCAGGTGTCGTCGAAGTCGTCTTCGAAGGCCTTCGGGGCACAGACCAGAGGACGCGGAGGCCAGGGCCGGGGTAGGCGTGGAACGCGCGGGTCGGGACGGTCCCAGCGAAACAGCCCCGCGAGGTTAGAGACGTCGTTCGACCCGTCGCGAGAGGTGAGAGGCGGAAGGTCCCACCTCCACTGGATGAGCTTCAGCACGGACGTGTGATCGAAGGTGGTCCGGACTACTCGCGGCGTCGACGGATTGCCCCGCGTCCACGGCGACGCCACCACCGCGGGCACGCGGAAACCAAGGAGCGCCTTTCCCTCGACGACGTCCGGGTCGACGTCGTTCGGCGCCGCGGCGCGGGGAGGGGCCACGTGATCGAAGAATCCTCCCCATTCGTCGTAATTCACGATGAAGACCGTGCCCGGCCATCCCGGCCCCTGGCTGAGCGCCCGGAACGTCCGGGAGAGGAACCAGTCGCCGGCACGGATGTCGGCGAAAGGATGATCGTCGTTCGAGCCGCGGCCGTTTCCGAGAGTGAACCGGGGCTCGACGAAGGACACCGAGGGGAGGGTGCCCGCCGCCGCGTCCTCGAGGAACCGCCTGTAGGGCGCCGCGATCCGCGCGTGCCTCGCTCCCCAGAGCGCGAGAAATGGAACGTTCGAGTAGTAGTAGCGAGCACTCACCCCTTTGGCTTCGAGCTGATCCCAGATCGTGGGAAGCACCGAGACGTCGAGGGTGTTGGTGAGACGATCCGTCTGCGCCGCGTGCTGGAACAACCGGTTGGGGAACGTCGGCCCGAGGACGGAGCAGAAATATCCATCCAGTGTGGTGTAGTTTCGAGCGAGCGCGCCCAGGAAGGGCCGGTCGCTCTCCAGGTAGTAGCCGATTGCGAAGGCATCGTTCCTGCCGGATCGAAGGAAGCCGTCCATGCTCCCGCCGTTGAGCTGCTCTCGTCCTCCTTCGTAGGAGTGGTTGGGATCGGGGTGGCCGCAGCCCTTCGTATCGTCCCCCAGGGGATGCGTCGAGTGCTCCGCCCCGTCGCGATCCACGTAGGTGAGCCCCTGCTGCGTCCCTCGGGCATTGGGAAGCCAGCCCAGCATGTGATCGAAGCTCCGGTTCTCCATCATGACGACGACCACGTGATCGAGCCCGGTGTCTTCGGGGTCGGGCGTCGCCTCCGCCCGCGTGTCCCCGAACCCATCCAGAATCGCGGCGCCCAGAAGCCCCCGCATCCAATCGCGTCTGGTGATTTTCGTCATTCCGGGCGTCCCGTTGATAAGGATTATGAGAAGGAAGCTATCACAGCCCATGCGTGAGAGCACGGCGCGAGCTGGCCCGCGAGGTTCCCGGAAGCTCACGCGTGGTAGTCTTCGGACGAGGAGGAAACATCCGTGATGAGATGGGGGGTTCTTGCTTTGACGGTGCTTGCGGTTCCTCACCTGTCGATCGGTCAGAACACCGGTGGCAAGCTCGTCGGCACCTGGAGACTGGTGTCCGTATCGAGCTCGACCGAAGGGGGAGGCCGGAACGACTCTCCGTTTGGCTCGAGTCCCGCCGGGCTGCTTACTTACACGCCCGACGGCAGAATGACGGTTTTGATCTCCCACGGCGGGCGGACAGCTCTCTCCGGCGACAGAATCTCATCGCCCGCCGCAGAGAGGGCCGAAGCCTTCGCGACCTTCCTGGCATACGCTGGAACTTATTCCCTGAAAGAGAACAAGGTGATTCACCACGTGGAGGTTTCCTCCGTCGAGAATTGGGTGAGCACGGATCTGGTCCGCACGATCGCGTTCGAAGGGGAAAGGATCACATTGACCACGCCGCCGCTGTCGGTTGCCGGAAAGACGCAAACCACGGACCTGGTGTGGGAGCGCTTGAAGTAGATGACTCGCGGATTCGTAATCGCCCTCGGGCTCACGTTGGGGCTCGTCTTCCACGGTTCGACCCGCGCCGGTCAATCCGGGATTGTTCCCGAGTCCTGCTTCCTTCTCTACGATGAGCAAAGCGGTCGCTCCACCCGTGAGCCCGCCGAGGCTTGTTCGACGCGGGTTACGCCGGCCTCCACGTACAAGATCCCGCATGCGCTCGCCGCTCTCGACGCGCGAGTCGTCTCCGGCGCGCACGAAGTCTTTCCCTACGACGGGGCGGCGCTCCCGTTCGAGCGCTGGAAGCGAGATCACGACCTCGCGTCGGCGATGCGCGATTCCGTGGTCTGGTATTTCCAGCGGATTGCCGAGCGGATGGGCATCGAGCGCGAGCGGGAGTACCTGAAGGCCTTCGAGTACGGGAACCAGGACGCCAGCGGACCTCTGACCTCGTTCTGGCTCGGCGACTCCCTCCGGATTTCGCCCGACGAGCAGCTCGGGTTTCTTCGTAAGTTCTTCGAGGGGAAGCTCCCGGTGCGCGACGAGGTGGCGCGCACGGTGCGCGGGATCCTCGTTCAGCCCCCGGGGAGAGTCGTCAACGCTCTCGGCGAGCACGCCTTCGGGCCGACCTGGCCGGAGGGGACGACCATTCTAGCGAAGACCGGAAGCGGCACTGACGGGAAGCGCCGCGTCCTGTGGCTCGTAGGTCGGGTCGAGCGCGGCGACCACGGTTGGGTGTTCGTCAGCACGGTCGTCGGAAGCAACGACTCGTTCGCGGCCGTGAATCTCGCTGCGGCGCGGCTCGCCGAGCTGGGAGTCCTCTAGCTAGGGTCTGGGCTCCGCCGCAGCGGGCGTCGAGAGCTCGAGCCAGATGGGATTGGCGAGAGACGTGAACCGCAGCTCGCTGGAAGAGCAGCCGCTGCACTGGATGCGCCGCGACGCGATAGTCACGAACTTGTCCGGATTCGAGAAGACTTCGTCGACCACGACGGTTCTCTGAAAGTCGTTGTCGCTGTCCGGCGGCACGATCCGGCGCAGGGTTCCGTTCACGAAGATGCTCAATTCGTAGTCGCTCACCGGGCCGAACTCGGGCGTCGTCTGGAGCGTAACGGTAATCTGGTTGAGTCCCGACGGGATCACCGCGACCCCCCCCGTCCCGGCGCCCTGGATCTCCCCGTACGCGAGCGGGCCGTTCGAAGCCACCAACCGCCCTTCGACGAAGGCGCTCATCACCTCCTGCCGGGGGACCATGCCGCCTCCATGGATCACGCCTGGCAGGTGAGCGTAGGAGAACGTGTTTCCGATCCGAGCCGGTTGATGCGCATCGCTGTTTCCGATGCCCACGGGAAAGCGGGTCGGATAGTCGGGGCGATCCGCGAGTCGCCCTTCCCGCGGCGGCGGGATCTCGTCGAGCAGTTGGTGCCACCATTCGATCGCCTGCGGGTCCGAATTCCCGAGCCCCCCCACGTCGGAGTTGAAGATCTCGAGTCCCGCCCAGCCGACGGCGTCGCTGTTCCGGTCCCAGGGGGCATAGAAGAACGGCACGGAGTCGAACGGATGGGCGATGAATCCGATGCCGCCGTTGTCGTTGACCCGGTCGAGAATCACCTGCTCGGACTCGCACTTCGCGTGCCCGAAGATCAATCCCGGGCAGGGATTCGGAAGGAATCCCGTCGAGTCCTCGGCGCGTGGATAGGCGAGCAGGTGGGCCGCCTCGCCGAAGGACCCCGGCGATCCGATACCCATCTCCTGGCCCTGGAGGACGAGGTAGTCATTCTGGTCTCGATAGGTCCGCGCTTTCGCCTCGCCCAACGCGAACAGGTACGGCTTGTACCAGACGAGAAAGTCGAGGTTCGTGTGGTCGGTGATGATGATCCAATCGAGGCCGATCGTCTGCGCAGTGACCGCGAATTGCGTCACGCTCTCGTGCGTTCCCTCGAGCAGGAAGGCGTCGATGGAGTACGCGGTATGAAGGTGCTGATCGCCGGCAAACCAGGAACCGTCGGTGCCGTCGGGAAGAGGCGGCTGGATCGGTATCTCGATGTCGCGCCGAATCGTTCGGGGCCGCCCCGCCTCGACCACGTCCAACTCCACGGCGAGGTTCATGACGCGCCCCACCTCGGCCCGGTAGCCGGCATCCACCCGTTGACTGTCTCGAAACGCACGAGCCGCGATGTCGCGTAGAGACAGCCGGCTCTCGTTGCGGAGTCTATCGACCGAGACGCGGTCTTTCCGCTCCCCCGCGTGCTGCATCTGCTCCAGTATCGTCTTGTACCGTCGGTAGGCGGTGCGCTTGCTCGCGAGGTCGTGGCGCCGCGGATGCGTTACCTTATCGAACGCACCCGGGAGCGAGTAGCGCACCTCCCGCACCGTGACGGGCTCCTCACCGAGGAGATTGTTGACGAGAACGGAGATTTCGAACGAGCGCGGACTCCGGATCACCCGTGGGTGTCTTACCTCGATATAGAGTCCCCGGTCGAGCGTCGATTCGTCGAGCCACGGCGCCGTATGCTGGTGTCCGAAGCTCGCCGGTCCAGAGGATAGCGCCAGCGCCAGGGCAACTGCGGTCCAGAGCCGGGAACGGTTCTTTCTGACGAGGGAGCGCGTGTTGTACGACAAGAAAGACTCCACGAAAGGGAGGATCGTTCGGGATCGGGGCTCCCCCCCCAAGGTGCCCCGCGTACGTATACACCCGGGCGCGTTTCCCGATCAACCGACTCGCCGCACGGAACGCCGGCGCGGATCCTTCGTATCTCTACCCGAGGTGGTGTCGATGAAGCTCCTGGCACTGGCGGCGTTGCTGATCGCGAGGATCGAGATCGCCCCCGGGGTGGTCCTCATTCCGGGGCAACTCTCCCAGGATCGCAGCCCCGACGGAAACAGCGTCCTCCTCCACGGACCGGAGGGATGGGTCGTCATCGACACCGGCCGCGGCGGCGGCCATACCGACGAGCTCCTTCGGTTCTTCGCCGGCTCCGGAGAGGAGCCGCGCGCCGTCCTCAATACCCACTGGCACCTGGACCATATCGGGGGAAACGCGGCCTTCCGGCGCGAGTGGCCGAAGGCCACCCTCCTCGCCCACCCGGCACTCGATTCCGCCCTCGCCGGGTTTCACGCCGGGAATCGAGACCAGCTCGAGAAGCTCGTTCCCACGCTCACGGAAAAACCGGAGCTGAAAGCGCGGCTCGAGACCGAGCTCGCTCTCCTCAAGCTCGACCGGGAGCTTGCCGCGGACGAGCCGGTGACGCAAAGCGGTACCCGGAGCCTCGCCGGCCGCACGCTCGATCTTCACGTGGAAACGCGGGCGGTGAGCGACGGCGACCTCTGGATCCTCGACCGGGAATCGAAGACGCTCATCTCGGGTGACCTCGTCACTCTCCCCGTTCCTCTCTTCGATACCGCCTGTCCCGAGGGCTGGCAGCAGGCGCTCTCGCGGGTGGCGGAGGTGGACTTCGCGGCCCTGGTTCCCGGTCACGGCGAGCCCATGACCCGCGACGGCTTCTCCACCTATCGCCGGGGATTCGACGGGCTCCTCGCGTGCGCCGCGAGCTCCGCCGAGAACGCCGGCTGCATCGACGGCTGGTTTCGTGACGTGAAGGCGGCGGACTCTCCCTACGCGCGAGAGCTCCTCGATTACTACTTGAAGCAGTTCCTTCGGCCGGACGCCCCGGGCCGCAAACGGTGGTGCGAAGGCTAGGGCGGAGCTCTTGTACCGGCGCATTCCACCCTCTGAGGCCCTCCAACCCTTCGTAGAGTCTTTCTGGATTCAGGAGCATCTCGTCGCTCCGCTGGGGACCGAGCGTCCGACGCGGGTGCTGCCCGCGGGAATGATGGGACTTCTCTTTCACTACGAGGATCCGTTCGTCGATGTGAGCGCCGGCGCGGGCGAGCCTCTCCCCCGGGCGACGATTACCGGACAACGGACCCGGCCGATCGACGTTCGTGCGCTGGGAAAGACCGGGATCCTTCTCGTGACTTTCCACCCCTGGGGTGCGTCCGCGTTTCTCCCGGGATCGATGATGGAGCTCGCGGATCGGGCGACGGATCTAGCGGAGGTCCTGGACGCCGGGGAAGTCCGGCGCGTCGTCGAGCGGATGCAGGAGGCGAAGAGCCCTTTCGAGCGCGTCGCCCTCGTCGAATCGTTCCTTCTGCGGAAGACGGACGCCGCGCGGAGAGACGACGTGGCGGTCGCCTCCACCCTTAGGCTGCGAAATCCACGACAGGAGTTGCGGGCCCTCGCCTCGGAGCACCATCTCAGCGTTCGCCAGTGGATCCGTCGCTTCGAAAGCTCCGTGGGTCTGCGGCCCAAGAGCTTCGCGCGGATCCTGCGCTTTCAGCGGGCGACGGCCCTCAAGAGGATCGGGCGCGACTGGGGGGAGGTTTGTCTCGCCTGCGGTTACTACGATCAGGCGCATCTCATCAAGGAGTTCCAGGAGTTCGCGGGATGCTCGTTCGAGGCGTTCTCCCCCCGGAGCACCCCGATGATGAGAACCTTCAATCGTCCCGGCCCCGTGTCACTTTTTTACAATACCGTCTATCTCTGACGGGCCATCCTGCAGGGATGCTGCAGCTCCTCTTTTGCGCCCTGGCGATTTCGAATGCTCCTTCCGACTGGCCGCGCTGGCGCGGCCCCGATTTCAACGGCACCTCGCGGGAGGCGGGCGTCTTCCCCCGTGATGGCTTCCAGCTTCAGGTCCGATGGCGCCGGAAGCTGGGCTCGGGCTACTCCGGAATCGCCGTCAGCGGCAGCCGCGCGGTCACCCTTTTCTCCGATGGGAAGGACGACTACGCGGCGGCGCTCGACGCGGACTCGGGCGAGGAGCTCTGGCGGGTCCAGATCGCTCCCACCTACCCGGGAAGAGAAGGAGCGAACGACGGCCCGGTATCGACTCCGGCGATAGCCGACGGTGTCGTCTACGCCCTCGGTCCCCGTGGCGACCTCCTGGCCCTGCGGCTCGATTCGGGAGGACTTCTCTTTCGAGTGCAGCTGGTCGAGGAGCTCGGAGCAGCGCTTCCCCACTGGGGGTTCGGAACGTCGCCTCTCGTCGCCGGCGACGCCGTCGTCGTCGAGACGGGAGGAGCAAGCGCTTCGGTCACGGCGCTCGATCGGCGAACGGGGAAGCTCCTCTGGCGGGCGGGCACGGGGGCGACCGACTACCAGTCGCCGATGCTATGGACCCTCGATTCGGAAGAACAAATCGTCGCCGCCGCGGGGGATTCGCTCTACGGACTCGACCCGAAAGACGGCCGCGAGCTCTGGCGACACCCGCACGGCGGAACCGGCTTCTACGAGAAGATCCTGAACCCGGTCGCGGTGGGTGCGCGAGGGCTCCTTCTTGCGCACGAACCGATGAAGGCCCAGTTGATCTCGTTGGAGAAAAGCGAGAGCGGCCTGACGGTAAGACAGCAGTGGCTGTCGCCGCACCTCAAGCTGAACTACGCGACTCCGATTCACTACCAGGGGCAAATCTACGGTTACAGCGGAAACTTCCTCAGCAGCATCGACGCCGCGACCGGCGCTCTGAACTGGAAGTCCCGTCCTCCGGGAAACGGCTTTCCCATCCTCGTCGACGGCCGCCTCGTAGTCCTGACCAAGAAAGGCTCGCTCCACGTCGTCGACGCCACTCCCGAGGAGTACCGGGAAGTCGCGAGCCTCGAGGTCCTCCCGCACATCGCCTGGACTCCGCCGTCCTTTGCTTGCGGCCGGATCTTCGTGCGCGACTCCTACGCGGACATCGCCGCTATCGACATCGTGCCCGGCCCTCGGGTAACGCGGGAGGGAGGCGACGCCGTAACCGGGCTCGTCGCGGGAACGCGCTTCTCCGAATGGCTTCGGTCTCTCGAAGACGCTGCCGACAAGAACGAGCGCGTCCGGAAGTTCCTGGCTCAGCAGGAGCGATTCCCCATCATCGAGGACGGGCGCATCGCGCATATCGTGTTCCAGGGAGAGGCGAAAGACGTCGCGGTTCGCGGCGGCATGCTCGGCGCCAAGACCGAGCTCACGATGCACCGCGTTCCCGGCACCGATTTCTTCCATGCCTCGTTCGCGCTCGAGCCCGACGCCCGCCTCCAGTACCAGTTCGTCCGCGACCTCGACGAGCCCATCGCCGACCCCCTCAACCCGCGGGCTTCGGAGTCGCTCAACTATCTGGGACAGGTCTCGACGCTCGCCATGCCGCGGGCCGAAGTGGGCGTTGCCGCGGAGAAGACCGGCCGGATCGAGACTCTCCCGTTCGAAACGGAGGAGGTTCTCGTCGGGGCGCTGAAGTGGGGAGGGAAGAGGTCCGTCGAAGTCTACCTTCCGGCAGGGTACGACGAGGCGAAAGACACCCGCTACCCGAGCGTCTACTTCCTCTATGGAGAGGAGATGCTGCGGATGGGGATGCCGTCGGTCGTCGATCGGCAGGGTCCGGTCATCGCGGTCTTCGTCGCTTCGACGAGCGGGTACGAGTACGCGCGCTCACAGCGCGACGAGCACGCGCGAATGCTGGTGAATCGGCTCGTTCCTCTCGTCGATTCGAAGTACCGGACGCTATCCGAGGAGCGGCACCGGGCAATCGTCGGTGTCGACGAGGGCGGCTTCGCGGCGCTCGATATCGCTTTTCGCTACCCGGGCACGTTCGGGAAAGCCGCGGCTCAGTCCGTGCTCCCCATCGGAAAAGGCGGCGACGAGCTTCTGCAGGCGATCTCCGACTCGAAAGCGCTGCCGCTCTCGATCTACCTCGACTGGGGCCGGTACGATCACAGCAACGACGCGACCGAGACCGACATCCCCGGCTACGGCAGGCGCCTCCGGGAAGCGCTGGTCTCGAAGGGCTACGATGTCGCGGGCCGCGAGTGGAACGACAGCTCCGATCTCACGATCTGGACGTGGCGAGCCCGCCACGTACTCCGCGCGCTGTTTCCTTAGCTCAAGACCTCGAATCGACCGTTTTCCCTTCCAAAGGGGCGCAATGGATGCCCCTCGTCGACCCTTGCCGCTCTCGCAGTTCTCACCAATCCTTGACGAAAGGTGAGCGCCACGACGATCGATTTACCGCAGGAGTCCGTCGTCGCGTAGCCGCCAGGTTGACCTGAAGGAGCCCGACTGGCAGGATGAAGCGCGCTCCCGGCCTGACCGAGCCTCGGACCACAGGTCGTGAGAGAGCGGAAGGAAGGAGAACGTTCGATGTCAAAGTATGGGTTCGCCATGGGTTTGTTGACGGTCACGCTTGCTCTCGGCGGAGCCTGGGCGCTGGCGCAAGCGCCCGCGACGGAGCAGGCTCTGGCCCGGAGCGCCCAAGAGGGTCAGCTCCAGTGGGGACCCTGTCCAAGCTTCATGCCGGCTGGCTGCGGTCTTGCGGTTCTCCATGGCGATCCAGCGAAGCCGAATGCCGACGTATTTCTCAAGGTGCCCGCCAATGCGGTGCTCGCGGAGCACTGGCACACCTCGGCCGAGCGCATGGTGCTGGTAGCGGGAGAGCTTCACGTCAATTACAGAGGTCAGGCGAAGACCGTGCTCACTCCCGGAATGTACGCCTACGGGCCCGCGAAGCTGCCACACAGCGCGTCTTGCGTGGGTAGCGCCCCCTGCGTCTTGTTCATCGCGTTCGAGTCTGCCGTAGACGCGGTCCCGACGGAGGCTGCAGCGAAGTAGAGTCCGAGCGCCTATCGAGGGCGCGTCGGAAATCGATTCAGCCGCTCAGCAGGAAACGCACTTGTGGTTGTTCTTGGAGCCTAGCATGCCCCCGTCTCGGTCCGGGTTTCTTTTCGCCGCAGGGCTCCTCGCCCTTGTCGAAGGCACGCACCCGAGCCGGGCACTTTATCCCCAACGCGAACACGCGGGTCGGGAATGGAAAGCAGAGCTTCCCCGCACCTGGGACGATGACGCTCTGAAGGAGCTCGAGGTGCCTCTGGCGGATCCGGCGTCGTCGCCGCGACACGTCCCTGCGAGCTACTACTACCGGATGCCGGTCAGACCGATCTATCGGAGCTATCCGGTCTACCACCCCGACCGGCAGCCTGGAGGCTACTGGGACGAGCTGCTTTCGAAGGAGCCCGAGATCACCTTCGACGCGGCGCGTTTGACGACGAAGCAAGACTGGATCGAGGCCGGCGCCGTCGTCTTCGAAGCACCCATCGAGCTCGTATCGGAGGGCCATCAGCTCTTCGCGGCGGTCCGGAGTCCACAGTGGTACCAAGAATTGCAGATACCTGTGAGGAAGGACGGTGTCCTCCCGTTCGTGCACTGGGTGGTTCGGGAGAAAGGGCGGGTCGAGCTCGGTATCGGCAGCTGCGCGATGTGTCACACCCGTGTCCTGCCCGACGGTATGGCAATCAAGGGAGCCCAGGGCAATTTCCCCGATGACCGCTCCTTCGCCTGGGAAACTCGGATTGAAGCGGCGCGGGCCGCGGACGAGGCCGAGTTCGTCGCCGATGCCCGAGCGGAGATGGCACGGTTTTACTCAGCGCCATGGGTACCACGCGACCCCAACGCCAGAACGCAACGGATGACGGTCGCCGAGATCACGGCCGCGCTCGCGGCGATCCCCCCGGGGGTTTGCGCGAGACAAGGGTCCAGCGTTTTCTACCCCCCGAGGATCCCTGACCTGATCGGGGTCCAGGACCGTGGCTACCTCGATGCGAGCGGCCTCGTGAGGCACCGCTCCATCGGTGATTTGATGCGATATGCGGCGCTGAACCAGGGGCTCGACTACCTCTCCGAATACGCGGGCTACCGGCCCGCGGGTGAGCTGCCCGATCCCGAATCCGAGAGCCGGTACAGCGACGAGCAGCTCTACGCTTTGGCGCTCTACGTCTATTCGCTCGAGCCCCCTGCCAACCCGAATTCGAGGAGTGCGCTTTCCGCGCGGGGCGAGGAGGTCTTCCTAGCGAGCGGCTGCGGCGGCTGCCATACGCCGCCGCTGTACACGAACAACCACCTGACACCCGCGAACGGCTTCGTCGTGCCCGACGAGCACCTTCGTCGGTTCGATGTGCTGGAGGTCTCGGTCGGCACGGATCCGAATCTCACTCGCTTCACGCGACGAGGCACGGGTTACTACAAAGTGCCGTCACTCAAAGGCGTCTGGTACCGCGGCCCCTTCGGCCACAATGGCGTGGCTGCGACGCTGGAGGATTGGTTCGACGCTGGCCGAATCGACGACGACTACGTCCCCACCGGATTCCGCGGGGCCGAAGGCATTGGCGAACCGGTCTCTGCCGGAGGTCACGAGTTCGGCCTCGAGCTCTCTGCACCGGACAAGCAGGCGCTCATCGCATTTCTCAAAACGCTTTAGCCCCGGCCGGGACTACAAGTGTTTTACGTCAGGCGACTCTGTCCGGACGGAGTCTTTCGATTGAAACGGGAACGGAAAAGCCTCTACGATGAGTCCGGTCGTCTTTTCCCATTCAGGGGGTACAGAAATCATGCGCTCTCTCGTCGCGAGTTTCGCCGCAGTCCTTTTGGCATCCGTTTCCCACGCTGACGTTCGCTCGGAGATCGAAGCTGCGAATCGCCTGTTCGAAGCCGCGGTCGCGAAAGGCGATGGAAAGGCGATCCTCGGCCTCTACACGGCGACCGGTCAGGCCCTTCCCGCGGGATCCGAGGTCGTGAGCGGCGCTGAGATGATCGGCAAGTTCTGGCAGGGTGTCTTCGACTCGGGGGTCAAGGGTGTGCGCCTGAAGACGCTCGAGGTGGAGTCCATGGGCGAGAGCGCCCACGAAGTCGGCCAGTACGAGCTCCTGGATGCGGCCGGCAAGACCCTCGACCACGGCAAGTACGTGGTCATCTGGAAGAAAGAGGGCGGCCGCTTCAAGCTGCACCGCGACATCTGGACCACCAGCGTGGTCCCCGCGAAGTGACCCCTACGAGAGAAGGCTGAACGTCGCTCGATAGCTGCGAGCCGTCTCCCGATCCTGGAGGTGCATGGCGTTTGGTCGCGGCCCTTGGCGCTGGAATCCCGCCCGCCCTGCGCGCGATGCGTGTGGATCCCGTGGAGGGACTGCGGACGGAGTAGTTCGGCTCCCCCATCAAGGCGTGTTACGGAATCTCGCCACCTCACCCGGTCGGATGGGGTCCGCGAGGTTTCCGAAGTTCTGGCGGAGGTACGTCGCGAGCTGGGACACCTCGTCGTCAGTCAAGAATCCGTGGCCGGGCATGGCACCGTTGTAGGCCTTCCCGTCAACTTGGATCGCGCCCTTCATGCCGTTCAGGACGATGGAGACGAGCCGGCGTGGGTCTCCCGACACCCAGTCCGTCGCGGCAACGGGTGGGAATCGCGCGCCGTCTCCCCGGCCATCGCGCTGATGACACTGCACGCAGTACTCGTCGTACAGCTTCGCACCGGCCTCGACGGCTTCGAGTCCGAGCGCGTCCTTCCGTTCGTCCGGGTGGCGGATGTGGGCCTGGCTCGTCTTTCGCGCCTCCATCGACGTCAGCTGGGCCGAACCGAACCGCGCGCGATCGCCTCGGAACGTCACCCGCCAAATCTTGCCTTTCACACTGTCGCTCACGTACAGAGATCCATCCGGTCCCTGCGCGAGCCCCATGGGACGGGCCACGGCATCGCTCGTGCTCAGGACGGGGTCGACGCCGGCGAAACCGTCGGCGAAGACCTCCCAGGGGCCCGACGGCGCACCGCCGCGGAAGGGCACGAAGGCGACGAAGTAGCCCGACTGCGAGTACGGCATGCGGATGGTCAATCCGTGAAAGGCGATGAAGGCCCCGTGGCGGTACCGCTCGGGGAACTGATCCCCCTCGTAGAACAGGAGGTCGTTGGGCGCCCAGTGGCCCGGAAACCCGACGATCGGCTTCGGAAGCTCCCCGCCCCGACCCACCTTCACCCTGTCGCCGCCGTACTCGGGAGTCAGGATCTTTTTCCCTTGCATCCAGTCGTAGTAGTAGTAGGGCCATCCGCCGTCCATGCCCTCTTCGACCTTGAAGAACTCTTCGGAAGGTAAGACGGCGCTCTGCCACCGCGAGTAGAAGCGCGACCACGAGCGGTAGAAGTCGTCGCGGCCGTGCTGGAGCGCGTAGAGCGCGCCCCCTTCGTGATTCCAGGCCATGGCGACGACGCTGCGAATCCCGGTGGCGTAGCGGCGCCCGTCCCGCTCGGTCTGTCCCTCGCGATCCGTGGAGAACTGCCAGATGCCGCCGTGCCAGGTCAGCTCATCGCAAGGCTCCTTGCCAGGAGTGCCAGGCCGGCGGTTCTCCGCCTGGCACGAATCGCCCGGCGCGCCGAAGGGAACGTACATGTGCCCCGCACCGTCGAACGCGAGGGGCTTGGCGATGTGCTCATAGGAGGGGCTCTGCGCCTTGTAGTCGTGCTTCAGGATCAACTGCACCGGACTCTCGGGCACGAGACGACCAGGCGTGAGGCGCTGGCGGTACACCTCGCCGGCAGTGCTGAAGTACAGGTGGCCGTCGTGGATGCGCATCGCCGTGCCGTATTGGCCCGTGTCCTCGTACTCTCCGAAGACTTCGACGTCATCGGCGCGGCCGTCGCCTGAGGTGTCGCGCAGCGCCACGATCCCCTTGGGATTGGGCGCGCGGAGCTTGACGTAGACGATTCCGTCATCCGTGACGGCGAGGTGGCGTGCCCGACCAACACCCTCGTGCAGCAAGGTCGCGACGAACCCGTCCGGAAGCGCCAGTCCGCCATTCCCGGGGCTTGCCGGCGGCAGCCACAATCGGGGCTGGCAGCCCGTGAGGCCGGCGATCACCACGATTCCCGTCACGACCCGTCTCGAGATCATGCGAAGCTCCCTGTTCGGCCAGAGGCTAGTGTATGCTTCCGGCCCATGCGGAGCGATGTTGCGGCCGTCTCCGGCGTCTTCCTCCTGTCCGGGTTTCTGGTCTCCGCCCAAGGAACCGGTCACGCCCAGGCCCCGAGCTACGACCTTTTGATCCGCGGTGGCCACGTGATCGATCCGCGTGGCGGGATCGACGGCCCGATGGACGTTGCGATCGCGGGGACGACGATCGCGGAAGTGGCCCCACGCATCGACCCGGCGCGGGCGACGCGCGTCGCCGATGCCACGGGACTCTACGTCGTTCCGGGACTCATCGACCTTCACACGCACGTGTTCTTCGGAACCGACCCCGATTCCTACCTGAGTCACGGCGACGTCGCGGTGCAGCCGGACGCGCACGCGCCGCGGGCCGGGGTCACGACGGTCGTTGACGCCGGCGGAGCCGGTTGGCGCAACTTCCGCGAGTTCAAGGAGAAGATCGTCGACCGATCGCGCACGCGCGTCCTTGCGCTCCTCAACATCGTCGGCACCGGTATGAAGGGCGGGCCCGTCGAGCAGGACCTGGCCGACATGGACCCGCGACTGACCGCGATGCGCGCCTCCGAGCACCCTGGCCTCATCGTCGGAATCAAGACGGCGCACTACCGCGGACCGGAGTGGATTCCGGTGGATCGGGCGGTCGAGGCCGGACGGCTCGCCTCCATACCCGTGATGGTCGACTTCGGCGACTTCCGGCCCGAGCGGCCGTTCGAGGAACTGGTGGGAACGCATCTCCGTCCCGGCGACATCTACACGCACACCTATCTCGCGCGTGTGCCGATGCTCGACGAAGCCGGGAAGCTCCGGCCATACCTCCTCGAGGCACAGCGGCGCG
Source organism: uncultured Acidobacteriota bacterium (assembly GCA_963716925.1). Lineage (GTDB taxonomy): Bacteria > Acidobacteriota > Vicinamibacteria > Marinacidobacterales > SMYC01 > DAISKN01. The sequence continues at coordinate 325,853 of CAVQUX010000014.1, forward strand.
GCATCGTGTTCGACGTCGGCCACGGGGCGGGAAGCTTCGTCTACAGCCAGGCGGAGCCCGCGACCGCGCAGGGTTTCTGGCCCGATACCATCAGCACCGACCTCCACGGAACAAGCATGGTGGGCGGCATGAAGGACATGACGAACGTGATGTCGAAGATGCTGAACCTCGGGATGTCACTCGCGGAGGTCGTACGGCGAACGACGTGGAAGCCGGCGCAGGTCATCCATCGCCCCGACCTGGGCCACCTCAGCGTGGGAGCGCCCGCTGACGTCGCCGTCTTGCGTCTCCACCGGGGCACGTTCGGTTTCGTCGACGTCGCCGGCGGGCGCGCGTCCGGCACCCAGAAGCTCGAGGCGGAGCTCACCGTGCGTGACGGTCGCGTGCTGTGGGATCTGAACGGCCTCTCCCACCCGTCGTGGCGGGATCTGCCGAGATCGGTGCCTCCCTAAGGGTCTCTACGACTCCCGGAGGCCGAGTGGAACGACAGCTCCGATCTCACCATCTGGACATGGCCCCCCCCCACGTCCTCCGCGCCCTCTTTCCCTAGCTCAGGATTTCACTCCAAGGACGAGGACGCCGCGTCTCGACTTGGGATCGCGGCTAATCAGGTCCTCGGGATCGATGAGCGGCACGGTAACGCTGCCGAGGTTCGTGGCCCTCGCCCGATCGAGAAACTCTTCTTCGACCCCGGAGCCGGCCAACACCACGTCCAGGGGCATGGCGGTAGCTACGTGGACGAAAGGCAGGACCCGCGTGCGCTGAACGAAGTCCGGGTCTTCGGCCCGGAGGGCAAAGCCCGCCGTTTCCATTTCGGCGACGTACCGTTGTGGTTCATCGGGCGCGAGTTCCAGGGTTACATCGACGTCGGCGCTCAGTCGAGGCACGCCGTATGCAATGACTGCCTGGGCTCCGAATACGCACCAACGCCCCCAACGGGGCATGACCTTCGAGAGGTCGGTCAGGAGCTCAAGGGCGGCGGGTTGGACGGGCACGGCGGAGGAGATCGGCGAGGCGTTCGTGAGCGCCGAGGTCCCGCCGCCGATCGTCGGGACTAGGCCAGCGAGGATGCTGCGAGAGGACCTGACGCCGCAGCTCCTCGGCGATGCGGAACGCCTCGATCGGTCCGAGGCGCGCGATACGCTCGCCCCAATAGGCGTCTTTGGCCTCCCGAGCCGCGCCCCAATCTCGAGCGACGTACTCGCGGATCCCTCGTGCAATCACGCGTAAATCGTAGCGCGTCGCTTCCCCGGACTGCAACAGCCGCGTGGGATGGCATCTCGACTTCGGGCCTCCTGAAAGCGGTCGGGGCTGAATGGAAGTGGGGCAAGGATGCCGATTTCGCCCGGTTCGAGTTGACGATTCAGCCGCTCAGCAGGAAACGCACTTGTGGTTGTTCTTGGAGCCTAGCTTCTCCAGGAGCGCCACCGTCTCCGGGAACGGCTGGACGCGCTGCACGGGTCCGTTCGCCATGTCGGCCACGGTCTGGCCTTCGCGGTTCACCCGGGTGACGTCCGCGCCCTTCGAGACGAGATAGAGAATCATCTCGTTGTCGCCGCGAGATGCGGCGTGATGAAGAGCGGTATTGCCCTCGTGGTCGACGGCGTTCACGTCCGCTCCGCAATCCTCGATGAGGTACTTCGCCGCCCGGAAGAGCCCCGCCGGGTGGTGGCGATGGGAGTTCGCGGCGAACCCCTCCCCGTAGCCCACGCCCGCCGCGGCCTGGAGCGGCGTCACCCCCGGTCCTCCGACCGGGACCGGAGGAAGCCCCGAGAGATCCTTCGTTTCGCGGGTCCCGTCGCCCGTCCGGGGACGTCCGGCAGGCTTCACCGTGGGTATGTTCGGATCCGCTCCGTGCTTTTTCAGGAGCTCCATGGCCTCGACGTCACCGGCATAGGCGGCGCGCCAGAACGGGGTCGCGCCCCCCTCGTCGACTCCGGAGAGATCGAAGTTGTATCCCGAGTACCAGATCTTCTTCTTCAGACGGACGTTCGGGTCGGCCCCCTTGTCGAGGAGCGCCTGCATGAAGTCGAGATACGAGAGCTTCTGCTGCATGTAGGCCCGAGGCTGCGGATAGAGCGCCTTCGGCGCCCAGGTCACGTTCACCGCGGCGTAGAGAGGAGTGGCCCCCGCCTCGCTGGCTAGGTTCGGGTCGGCGCCCAGATCGAGGAGAGCCTTTCCGAGGTCGAAGTGCCCGTTGATCGTCGCGATCAGAAGCGGGCTGGTCTTGTCACCGGTGCTGACGGCATTGACGTCGGCTCCCGCCTCGAGCAGGGCCAGGACCGTCTCGGTGTGTCCCTGACGGGCCGCGAGATGGAGCGCGGTCATTCCGCCTTGATTCCCGACGAGCTGGCCGTAGGTCAGGGCCTTCGGCTCGTCGTCTTTCTTCCCGGGATCGCCCCCGGGGCGCATCCAGCCGAAGAGCTTCCCGAAGACGTTTCCTCCCGACGCCTTCTTCTCTTCCTCACCCTCGCCGTCTTCCTGCGCGCGCCCTCCCTGGCCCTGCGCGAAGACGCCGAACTTCTCCTGGCGCTTTCGCCTGAGCTCGCGGTGCTCCTTCTCGATAGCCGCCGCATCCACCACTTTCGTCGACAGGGTGACGTCGGCTCCGCGCTTCACCAGCAGATCCACCACCGGGGCGCGATCGTAGGCGGAGGCGAACATCAGCGCCGTCTGGCCCATCGCCGATTCCGTCGCATTGATGGACGCCCCGCGATCGAGGAGCGCCGTGACCGCGTCGGTGCTTCCCGACGCGGCCGCGAGCATCAGAGCCGTGGTGCCGTTCGTGGTGGCGTCGTTCGGGTTGGCGCCCGCTTCGAGCAGGTTCGAGACCATCGACGCCTGTCCGCTCTTCGACGCGAGGAGGAGCGGCGTAAAAGCTGCGAGCCGGGTCGAGGCTTTCACGTTCGCTCCGGCGTAGATCAGCATCTTCGCCAGGTCGATGTCGCCGGAAAGCGCCGCCCAGTGAAGGGCGGTCATGCCGTCTCCCTGGGCCGCGTTCACGTCGACGCCCTGCTGCAACAGCTCGCGCACCGTCTCGTGCTCACCCGCCATCGCCGCGTCGGCGACCGGGGTCTTGCCGTTGGGAATGTCGCCGGGCGACGCCGCCAGCAGCGTCAGCGACAAGAGTCCGATGATCGATGACCGAACGACGTTCGCTCTACCTACTCGCATGAGCCCGCTCCTCAGATCGCGACTTCCCCGGTGCTGTCGCCGAAGCTCTCCAGGTCGTCGAGCCCGAGCCGGTGCAGCACCGAAAGCATCGCGTTCGCCATCGGGGTGCCGTCCGCGGTCTTCACGTGCAGATTCCCCTTCAGCGCGCCGTTCGCGTGACCCGCGAGGAACAACGGACACCGCTTGTGGTTGTGGACGTTCGGATCGCCCATCGGCGAGCCGTAGAGGACCAGGGTGTTGTCCAGGAGGTTGGTCTCGCCCTCGCGCGTCGTCTTCAGCTTCTCGAGCAGGTAGGGAACGATGCTCACGTGGTACTGGTTGATCTTGGCAAACTCCTCGATCCGCTTCTCGTGGTCGCGGTGATGGGAGGCGGGGTGGAAGGCGGTCGAGACACCGCTCTCCGGATAGACGCGTCCCGAGCCGTCGCGCCCCATCTTGAACGAGAAGACGCGGGTCATGTCGGTCATGAACGCGAGCACCTGGAGATCGAACATGATCTTGACGTGCTCGTCGAAGGAATCGGGAACGCCGATCGGCGCGCCCGGAAGCTCTCGCGCTTCCCCGCTCGCGTTCCGCTCTTCCGTCTTCTGGATCCGACGCTCGATCTCGCGGACGTTCTCGAGGTAGTCGCTCAGCCGCGCCCGGTCCGTCGGTCCCAGCTCTTTCTGGACCCTCGAAATCTCCCCGGTGATCCAGTCGAGGATGCTCTTGTCCGTTCGCCGGCGCGCGGCCCGCTCTTCCGGCGTTCCGCCGTCGCCGAAGAGCTGGTCGAAGACCACCCGCGGGTCGCGGATCATCGGCAGCGGATCCGTGGGCGACGCCCAGCTGATGGTGTCGGTGTAGACGCAGGAGTAGCCGTAGGAGCAGCCGCCCGCCTGGTCGACGTTCTCGATGCGAAAGCTGCATCGACGGGATGGGCGTCTCCTGTCCGAACTTCTGCGCGTAGATCTGATCGAGGGACGTTCCGGCGAGGACGTCGGATCCCTCGGTCTGCTTCGGATGCGACTGCGTCAGGAACACCGCGCTCGCGCGGAAGTGGTCGCCGCCGATCTCGGGAAGCGTGAAGGCCTCGGCGTTCTTCACGTCGGTGTTGCTGACGATGGTGAGGTAGTCGCGATAGGGCTCGAGCGAGCTCAAGCTGGTCGGCGTGAGATCGAACGCGCTCCCCTCCGCGGCCGGCGACCACAGGTTCTTCTCGAGCCCGAACTTGGTGCTGCCCGCGGCGCCGTGCACCATCTCGATCGCGACCAGTCGGGTTCTTTCTCCGCCGGCGGCGGTCTTCGCCCACGCCCGCCGGGCGGGCAACATCGCTTCCAGGAACGGCAGCGCCACCGAAGCCCCCATGCCGCGAAGCAGAGTGCGGCGGGACATGTGTTTCTTCGTGATGAACATTGCCTGGACCTCCTGACGGCTTACGTCGACTTACTGGAAGTCGGTCGCAACCGGCTCGAGAACCCTGGTCATTTGGAACGCCGGGCTTCCCACGATTCCCTTGATGAACGACGAAATGCGGTAGTCGTTCGCCTTGGCCTCTCGCACGATCGCGCGGACCGTCGGCATGTCGTAGTACTCGACTCTCCGGCCGAGCGCGTAGGTCATGAGGCTCTCGGTGAAGGTCGTGACGAACACGTCCTGATGCTTCAGGAGCACCTGGCGGAGACCGGCGGGACCGTCGAGCGGCGTCCCGTCGTAGAGCTCGCCGACGCGTCCACGGGTACGCCGTTGTCCTTGATTCGCCAGGCTCCGGTCACGTCGAAGTTCTCGAGCGCGAGACCGAGCGGATCGATGACCACGTGGCAGGAGGTGCACGCCGGGTTCGCGCGGTGCAGCTCCATCGCTCGCGGACCGAGAGAGCTTTCCCATGCGCCTGGTCCGTAGTCTCCTCGAGAGGGGGCACGTTCGGCGGCGGCGGGGGCGGCGGCGATCCCAGCAGGACCTCCATAACCCACTTGCCCCGAATCACGGGCGAAGTGCGGTCCGCGACCGACGTCAAGGTCAGGACACTCCCCTGGCCCAGGATGCCGCGACGGGCGTCTCCCTCGAGCTTCACCCGTCGGAACTGGCTTCCGGTCACGTTCGGGATGCCGTAGTGCCGGGCGAGGCGCTCGTTCACGAACGTGTAGTCCGCGGTCAGGATCTCGAGCACGCTCCGATCCTCGCGCACGAGGTTCTCGAAGAAGAGCTCGGTCTCTCGCTTCAGAGCGGTCGCGAGCGTGTCGTCGTACAGAGGATAGAGAAGGTAGTCGGGATGCATCCCGTCGAGGTCCTGAAGCCGCAGCCACTGCGACGCGAACCGGGTGGCGAGCGCGTCGGAGCGCGGATCGGCGAGCATGCGCCGCACCTGTCGGTCGAGCACCGCCGGGTCGGACAGCAGCCCCCGGGTCGCGACCTTGACCAGCTCCTCGTCCGGAACGGTGGCCCAGAGGAAGAACGACAGACGGGACGCGAGCTCCAAATCGTTCAGGCGATGAATTCCCCCGGCCTCGACGGCCTCGGGCGCCGCCTCGAGGCGGAATACGAAATGGGGGCTCGCGAGGATCGCCTGGAGCGCCGTCCGCACTCCCGATTCGAAATCTCCCTCGGCGGCGCCCGCCTCGTAGAACGACATGAGCCCTTCGACGTCCGATTCGTTCACGGGCCTCCGGTAGGCTTTGGAGGCGAGCTCGGAGACGATCCGCTGCGCGCACGGCCTCTCGTCCTCCGCCGAGGTCGGCCGGCAGGTGAAGATCTTCCGGCGGCTCACGGTATCCGATATCCCTGTGACGCCGTGCGGTCCGTTGATGCGGAACTCGCGCAGGTGGGGGAGAGCCTTGACGCCGTAGTCCGTTCCGATGGTGGTGTCGGCGAGAGTGTGATCGATCGGAGCCATCAGGTCGTCGACCGGGCTCTCGAACCTCTGGAGGAACGCGGCCGACACCCGGTGGGGGCCCGCCTTGACGGAGACCGACGGGGTCTCCATGTTCATTCCGTTCGGATCGGACTCGTCCATCATCGGGTCGATGTCGAGGAGCGCCACCCGCTCCCCTTCGATCGAGATCTCGATCTGCTCCCCTTTGACCGCCGCTCCGTAAAGCTGACCGGTGGGGCTCCCGTGCAGCATCATCTTGAAGACGTACTGGCCGTCGGCGGGGAAGTGATGCACGACCGAGATCCCGCCGCGCGTCCCGAAGGGCGCGCCCTCGACGCGCTGCATCTGCGATGCGGTGCGCGGGATCTTGTAGGTGGCTTCGGTCGGACCCGTGTCGGGATCCCCCACCGCGAGGCGGCTGATCTTGCCCGCGGCCCGCAGGTAGCCTTCCATGAGCGTCGGCGACATCGTCTGGACGTCCGCGACGTTGTCGAACCCATGGCTGATGGTGTCCGGGGGCAGAAACGCGGTGACGTCCACGTCGAGTCCGACGAGTTCGTGGATCGAGCGCGCATACTCGGCGCGGTTCAGCCTCTGGAACGTCCTTCCTCCGGGGTTCGGGCTCTTCGCCGCCGCCTCGTCGATGCGCTCCTCGAGAGTCCGCGCGAGGTCCGCGATCTCGGCGGGATCGGGCTGCGGAGCGAAGGAGGGGGGCATCATTCCGGCGCGGAGCTTCCGGATCATCTTTTCGGCGACAGGGGCCTTCTCTTCGGCGCGGCTGACGTCGAACGACTCGAGCGAGAAACCCGCGGTCATCGCGGCATCGCTGTGGCACATGACGCAGTAGTCGCCGACCAGGGCGTTCTGCGTTTCGTAGGAGCCGGACGGCGCCGTCTCCGAAGCGGCGGCGGCCCCCACCGGCAGGAGGACGAGAATGGCGCGTAAAATATTGTAACAATTAGGCTTGAGCAAGGAGCCCACCGATCGTGTTCCGGGCGAGAACACGCCTTCCCGATGGTATTATCCGCCGTTCCCTCCTCCCCTTGTCAATCCCCCGTTCGGGGGATCTCCTTCTCGGCCTTGCTCTTGGCGCTCGTGTGCATAAGTTGAAGATGGCGCGGAAAAGATCCTCATCGCGAACGGACCCGGATGGGGTTGGTGGCTAATCGAGGGACGGAAGCACTTCCGATCAGCTTCTTCGAACCAGAATCACCCCGAATATCGTGACCGCGCCTCCCGTGAGGGCGAGGAGGCTCGGCGTTTCGCCGAGAACGAGAAATCCGATACCGAGGGCGAGCGCGGGAACGAGATAGAGATAGCCCACGGCCCGGGAGACCGACATCTTCGAAACGATGTAGGCCCAGGCCACGTAGGCGAAGCAGGAGGGTCCGACTCCGAGGAACAGCACCACGAGCGTCGAGGAAAGAGGAGCTTGCCGCGCGGTCGAGGCGAGCTCCGGGAGGAAAACGGAGAGAAGAAGAGTCCCGCACCAGATCGATCTCGTGGTGAGATCGAGCGCTCCGAAGCGCCGGAGCATGGGTTTCTGGAGCGCGAAGTAGAACGCCTGGACCACCGCCGCCAGGAGCACCAGGAGGGCGCCCTTGTCGAGGGTGAGACCGTTCGCGGCGCCGAGAGCGACCATCGAGGCCCCGCAGAACGCGACCGCGAGTCCGAAGCCGCCGCGGGGAGACAGCCTCTCGCCGAGGAACAGCACCGCGAGGAGCACGGTGAAGAGGGGCGTGGTGTTCACCAGGAGGCTCGCGGCGCCCGCTTCGACCGTCTGCTCGCCGAAATTGAGAGCGATGTGGTAGCCGAAGACCCCGGTGGCGCCGAGAGCGAGGAACGCTCCCCAGTCCTTCAGCGAGGGGATTCGGTTGGAGGACGGCGCTTTCTTCCAGAGGGCATAGCCCCCGAGAAGGAAGGACGAGATGAGAAAGCGGAGAAGCGCGAGCGAGCCCGGAGGGTAGTGCCGGACGGCGTAGCGGATCCCGACGAAGGCCGAGGACCACAGCAGAAGGGTCAGCCCGAGGACGACGACCAGGCTCGCATCGCTCCTCTGGGAGCGATCGGCGGCGGCCGCCAGAGGAATCGAGCTCACGGCCATGGAGCCTTTCTAGCGTGGCGAGGTGCGAGGGAGAAAATGATCCAGTGCATTGTCTCCTGACGCCAGGTTGTCAGGAGGCCGGGTGCATGCTTCCTCTCGAAGGAGAACCCAAATGAAGCATCCGGTAGTCTGGTTCGAAGTGATGGGCGAGAACGGCGAGGGCTTGCGGTCCTTTTATGGGCGGCTCTTCGATTGGAAGATCGACGCGGCCAACCCCATGAAGTACGGCCTGGTGGAGGCGCCGAACGGCCGTGGCATTCCCGGCGGAGTCGGACAGCTCGACGGCAAGCCGTATCCGAAGGTCACGTTCTACGTATCGACCGCCTCCATCGAGCGCTCGCTGGACAAGGCGAAGGATCTCGGGGGCCGGGTCCTGATGCAGAGGACGGTCCTGGCCGGCGGGCCGGTTCTGGGGATGTTCGCCGACCCGGAAGGAAACGCGATCGGGCTCGTGGAAGAGCAGGACGCGTGAGGCACCCGGGCGTAGGATAGGCGGTGCCGTGCGCCGCGCCGACCGACTCTTCCAGATCATCCAGTGGCTCCGCGGGCGAAGGCGGGCCGTCACCGCCGCCTGGCTCGCGGAGCAACTGGGTGTCTCGGAGCGCACCGTCTACCGGGACATCCGGGATCTGATGGCTTCGGGGACTCCCATCGAGGGGGAAGCGGGAGTGGGCTATCGACTGAGTCGCGAGTACGACCTTCCGCCGCTGATGTTCGACCCGGAGGAGCTGGAGGCGCTGGTTCTCGGCGCCCGCCTCGCGGCGGCCGTTCTGGACGACTCCCTGGTCCGCCCGGCGCGCTCGGCGCTCTCCAAGGTGGAGGCTGCCCTTCCGGCGCACCTTCGGTCGAAGCTGAGCCGGCCGCCGCTGTTCGCTCCGAGGACGGGAGCGGCCCGCGCGGGCTCCGACGCGCTTCTTTCGATTCGAACGGCGATGGGCGAGCGCAGGAAGGTTCGCCTGCGCTACCAGAACGAGAAAGGCGAGGAGTCCGAGCGCGTCGTGCGGCCGCTCGGCGCGTTCTTCTGGGGAAAGAGCTGGACCGTCGCCGGATGGTGCGAGCTCAGGAACGACTTCCGCAATTTCCGGCTCGATCGGATCGTCGGCCTCACCGCGACCGAGGAGACGTTCGAGGACGAGCCCGGTCGCCGCCTTCGGGACTACCTGCGTCAGGTAGGGGATTTCGCCGAGCGCATCCTCGACGAGTGAAGTTCAGGACAGCTGCGAGAAGAAGTCGTTTCCCTTGTCGTCGACGACGATGAAGGCCGGGAAGTTCTCGACGTCGATGCGGAAGATCGCTTCCATGCCCAGGTCTTCGTACTCGACGACCTCGACCTTCCTGATGGACTCGAGAGCAAGGATCGCCGCCGGTCCTCCGATGGAGCCGAGGTAGAACCCCCCGTGCTTCTTGCAGGCGTCCGTCACCTGCCGCGAGCGGTTTCCCTTGGCGAGAGTGACGTGGCTCCCACCGTGCTCCATGAAGAGGTCGACGTAGGAGTCCATCCGTCCCGCGGTCGTCGGACCGAACGACCCCGAGGCGTAGCCCTCGGGAGTCTTCGCCGGGCCGGCGTAGTAGATCATGTGGTCCTTGAAATACTGCGGAAGGCCTTCCCCGCGATCGATGCGCTCCTTGAGCTTCGCGTGGGCGATGTCCCGGGCCACGACGATGGGCCCGGTGAGCGAGAGCCGGGTCTTCACGGGATAGCGCGAGAGCGTCCTCCGGATTTCCGACATCGGCTGTCTCAAGTCGATGGGAACGACCTCGCGCGCCAGGTCCTTCGCCTCGACGTCCGGAAGGAACCGCGCGGGGTTGGTCTCGAGCTTTTCGAGAAAGACGCCTTCGCGGGTGATCTTCCCGAGCGCCTGGCGGTCGGCGGAACAGGAGACTCCGATCCCGACGGGAAGAGACGCGCCGTGCCGCGGCAGGCGAATGACCCGCACGTCGTGGCAGAAGTAGGTGCCTCCGAACTGCGCTCCGATACCGAGCTTCCGCGAGCGGTCGAGGATCTCTTTCTCGAGCTCGAGATCGCGGAACGCCCGCCCGAGGTCGTTTCCGGTGGTCGGGAGACGGTCGAGGTAGCGGCAGCTCGCGAGCTTCACCGTCTTGAGCGTCCACTCCGCCGACATGCCGCCGATGACGATCACCAGGTGATAGGGGGGGCAGGCGGCGGTTCCCAGGGTCTTCATCTTGCTCTCGATGAAATCCGCGAGCGTCCCGGGATTCAGAATCGCCCGCGTCTCCTGATAGAGATAGCTCTTGTTTGCCGAGCCCCCGCCCTTGGTGACGAAGAGAAAGTGATACTCGTCGCCCTCGTCGGCATAGATTTCGATCTGCGCCGGGAGGTTGGTCCGGGTGTTCTTCTCCTCGTACATCGAAAGCGGCGCCATCTGCGAGTACCTCAAGTTCGTCCTGGTGTAGGTCTCGTAGATTCCGCGCGAGAGCGCCTCCTCGTCGCTTCCCCTGGTGAGCACGTACTGGCCCTTTTTCGCGAACACGATGGCGGTTCCCGTGTCCTGGCAGGAGGGGAGGATCATGCCCGCGGCGACGTTCGCGTTCTTCAGCATCTGAAGGGCGACGAAGCGATCGTTGTCGCTCGCATCCTTGTCGTCGAGGATCCGCCGCACCTGTTCGAGGTGAGAGGTGCGAAAGAGGTGAGAGATGTCGCGGACAGCCTGGCTCGCGAGAAGCGAAATCGCCTCGGGCTCGACGACGAGAACTTTCTTTCCCAGGACCTCCGCCTCTCCGAGGCCATCGCTCGGAAGCTCGCGATAAGGGGTCTCGTCGACGCCGAGCTCGAAAATCGGCTGGTAGCGGAAAGAGCTCACTCCGGTGAGGATAGCACAGGGTTTTCGCGCGGAACCGTCAGGAGCACCGCGGTCGCGGCGAGCGCGAGCACGGACCCGAAAAAGAAAGGGGCTTGCGGACCGAGACCGGCGAAATCGCCGATACCCTGCCAGAGAATCCCAGCGATGACGCTCGCCGGAAGGGCTGCGGCGCCCACGACCGCGTGGTAGAGACCGTAGGCGCCCCCGAGCTTTCGCGGATCGCGCACGAGGTCGGCGACGAACGCTCGGCCGACGCCTTCGGTGAGTCCGTAGTAGATGCCGTAGATCACGAACAGCAGTACGACGTGAGACGCCTCGCGGGCGAGAGCGAAACCGAGATAGAGGAGGGCGTAGAACAGCCAGCCCGCGGCGATGACGCGCTTCTTGCCGAGGAGATCCGAAAGGCGCCCCGCGGGAGTCGAGACCAGCGTGTAGACGATGTTGAAGCCCACGAGCATCCCGAGGATTCCCGCGACCGAGAGCCCGCGCTCCGACGCTCTCAGCACGAGAAACGAATCCGAGGAGTTGCCGAGAGTGAAGAGCACCATGGCGAGGAGAAAGCGCCGAAACGGGGGGTCGAGCCCTCGAATCGAAGGGCTCGGGCGCTCGGAAGCCTTCGCCGCCGGGCTTTCGATTTCTCTCGCGCCCAGGGCGAGAACCGCGACCGCGGCGAACGCGGGCACGAGGCTCGCGAGAACGAGGAGCCGATAGGTCTCAGGGGCGAGCGCCAGAGCGCCTCGCTGCGCCGACCAGACGACCGCGAGCGCCACGAGGAGCCCGACCACCGCCCCGGCGCTGTCGAAGGCGCGGTGGACTCCGAACGCGAGCCCGCGCGTCCCTCGAGAGACGCTCTCGGCGAGGAGCGCGTCGCGGGGAGCGCTCCGGACTCCTTTTCCGAAACGGTCGAGCGAGCGGATGCCGAGGATCGCGCCCCAGGAGCCCGCAAGGAGGAGAAACGGCTTCGAAGCGGCGGAGATTCCGTAGCCCGCGACCGCGAGCCACTTTCTCCTGCCCAGGCGATCCGAGAGAAACCCCGAGCCGACCTTCAGCAGGCTGGATACGGCCTCCGCCGCTCCCTCGATGAGCCCGATCGCCGCCGTTCGCACCCCGAGGACTCCCGAGAGAAACAGCGGGAGAACGTCGAACACCATCTCGCTCGAGACGTCGGTGAGGAAGCTCGTCGCCGAGGTTACCCAGACGTTGCGATGGAGCCTCAAACTTCGTCCGCGACCGGATTCGAGAGGATGCCGATCCCCGAGATCTCGACTTCCACCTGGTCGCCGGCTTTCAGGAACCTCGGTGGATTGCGCTTGGAGCCGACGCCTCCGGGAGTTCCCGTCGAGATCACGTCTCCGGGCCGGAGCTCGTAGACCGTCGAGAGGTAGTGGATCAGAAACTCGATTTTGAAGGTCATCGCCCCGATCTTGGTCCTCTGGAGCTCCTCGCCGCTCACGCGCGTGACCAGCGTCTGCCGGTAGGGATCGGGTAGCTCGTCGGCGGTCACGAGCCACGGGCCGAAGGCGCCGGTGCGATGGAAGTTCTTTCCCGGACCGAACTGGGTGGTGTGCCTCTGCCAGTCGCGGACGGAGCCATCGTTGTAGCACGAGTAGCCGGCGACGTGCCGCATCGCGTCGCTCTCCGGGATGTGTCGGCCCGGCCTTCCGATCACCACCGCGAGCTCGCCTTCGTAGTCGAGCTCGACCGACGCTTTCGGCCGGATCATCGCCTGAAGATGGCCCACCTGGCTCGCGGCGATCCGCAGGAAGAGCGTCGGGTACTCCGTCGGCTGTCGCCCGGTTTCCTTCCGGTGCTCGTCGTAGTTCACGCCGACGCACCAGATCGCGGGAGGGTCGGGAATGACCGGGAGCAGCTCGACCTCGTCCATGGAGTGATCCGACTTTCCTGCGGCCGCGACGGCGCGGGCGTTCGCGATCCCTTCCTCTCCGGCGGAAAGAACCTCCTTCAGACTTCGGGAAAGTCTGGCGATGCGATTCTCTCCGACGATCACACCGGCATGAGACGTAGTGCCAACGCGGTAGGAAACGAGCTTCATGAGGACGAACGATACTACAGCCGTTCCCGAGAGTGAGCTAAGCTGGAGCGCTCTCATGCAACAGGTCGTAATCGTCGGGGCGGGGGTAGCGGGTCTGTCTCTCGCCCGGGCTCTGGAGGCTTCGGGCGTCGAGGCTCTGGTCCTCGACATTCTCGGAGACAACGGGGAATGATGGAAGTAAGGACGCTCGAGGATCTGGTGATCCGGGACCGGGAGCACGAGTGCGAAGGTGTCGGGCCGATGAAGGTCTGCGTCCGGGTCATCGCGGTCGCCGAGCTCCCGACTCGATTCGGCCGTTTCCGCATCGTGGCTTTCTGGAACAACCGCGACGAGAAGGAGCACGTGGCCCTGGTGCGAGGGGACGTGATCGGCGCCGCGAACGTTCCCACCAGGCTCCACTCGGAGTGCCTGACGGGAGACGCCATCGGGTCGCTGCGGTGCGACTGCCGCGACCAGCTCGAAAGCGCTCTCGAGAAGCTCGGAAACGAGCCTCGAGGTCTCCTGCTGTATCTGCGGCAGGAGGGCCGCGGCATCGGGCTGGTGAACAAGATCCGTGCTTACGCTCTGCAGGACAAGGGCCTCGACACCGTGGAAGCGAACCTCGCCCTCGGATTCCGCGACGACGAGCGCGACTACGCCATCGCCGCGCACATGATCGCGAGCTTGAACGTGCGCTCGGTGGAGCTCATGACCAATAACCCCAGGAAGATCGGGGCGCTCACCCAGCACGGGGTCAGAGTGGAAAGAAGGCTACCCCACGTCATTCCTCCGAACGGCCATAACCGTTTCTATCTGGAGACGAAGCGCGATCGCTCGGGCCACTGGATCGACTTCGAGGGAAAGCCGCATCTGCTCGAGCAGAACGATCCGGTGGTGATCGACGGGATGAGCGAGCCGAACTGATTCTACTGTAAGCCCTCGATCTTCCCGTTCACGAGATCGATGTCCTCCGCCCGCGGCTTCTTCGGAAGTCCGGGCATGCGCAGGATCTCTCCCGTGAGCACCACGACGAAGCCGGCGCCGGCGTTGATCTCGATTCCTCGAACGGTGACGTCGAAGTCGCGCGGGCGGCCGAGAATCTTGGGGTCGTCCGAGAGCGAGTTCTGCGTCTTGGCGATACAGATGGGAACCGACCCGTAGCCCAGCTTCTCCGCATCCGCGATCTGCTTTTCGGCGTCCTTGGTGAAAACCGCGTCGCGGGCACCGTACATCTTCCGCGCGACTTTGCGGACCTTGTCGGGGATGGAGTCCGAGAGCTCGTAGAGCGGCCGGAAAGGAGCGGAAGGCTTTGCCGTATCGGCGACGACGGTCTTCGCGAGATCGATCGCACCCTCGCCGCCGCGCGCGTGGTGGTCGGAGATGGCGAAGGAAACCGAGAGCTCCTGGCAGCGTTTCCTCACGACCGAGATTTCTTCGTCGGTGTCGGAGCCGAAGCGGTTGAGGGCGACGATCGGGGGCTTTCCGAGCTCGCGCACGCTCTCCACGTGCTTTTCGAGATTCTCGAGGCCGGCGGCGACCGCCGCGGCGTCGGGCTTGGTGAGATCCTCCTTCGCGCGCCCGCCGTGCATCTTGAGGGCGCGCACCGTCGCCACCAGGATGACCGCGGCCGGATCGAATCCCGCGGTCCGGCACTTGATGTCGAAGAATTTCTCCGCTCCGAGATCGCAGCCGAAGCCCGCCTCGGTGATCGCCCAGTCCGCGAGATGAAGTGCGGTGCGGGTCGCGAGGACGCTGTTGCAGCCGTGGGCGATGTTGGCGAAGGGTCCGCCGTGGATGAGGGCCGGCACTCCCTCGAGGGTCTGCACCAGGTTCGGCTTCAGGGCGTCGGCGAGCAGAGCGAGCATCGCTCCCGTGACTTTCAGCTTCGCCGCCTCGACCGGAGCCTTGTCGTAGGTGAAACCCACGAGGATGCGATCGAGCCTCTTTCTCAGATCCTCCTCGTTCTCCGAGAGGCAGAGGATCGCCATGATCTCGGAGGCGGCGGTGATGTCGAACCCCGTCTCGCGGGGCACCCCCTGGAGCGGCCCGCCGAGTCCGACGATCGCGCTCCGGAGCGATCGATCGTTCATGTCGAGCGCGCGCTTCCAGAGAGCGCGGCGGGGATCGATGCCGAGAGGGTTCCCGAAATAGAGATGGTTGTCGAGGACCGCAGAAAGAAGGTTGTGGGCGGTGGTGATGGCGTGGAAGTCCCCGGTGAAGTGGAGGTTGATCCGGTCCATGGGATAGACCTGGCTGTAGCCGCCGCCGGTCGCGCCCCCCTTCACGCCCATGCAGGGCCCGAGAGAGGGCTCGCGAAGCGCGAGGCAGACGCTCTCGCCGATCTTCGCGAGCCCCTGCGCCAGGCCGATGCTGGTCGTCGTTTTCCCCTCGCCCGCGGGCGTCGGGGTGATCGCGGAGACGAGGATGAGCTTGGACCGCTCGTTCCGCTTCGGACGAGAGAGCACCGACGGCTCGATCTTCGCGATCGTATGGCCGTAGGGCTGGAGGTCTCCGGGCTCGAGTCCGAGCTTCGCGGCGATCTCGGTAATGGGGCGGGGGGTGATGGAACGGGAGATCTCGATGTCGCTCTTCATCCTTCGTCTTTCTTGCGAACCAGTTTTCGAACCTTGTCTTTGTAGGCGGCGATCAGGGCGCGGGTGACCGGGCCCGGCTTTCCGTTCCCGATCCGGGTCTTGTCCACCTGCACGATGGGTACGATCTGCCGGGCGGAGGCGGTGAGGAACACTTCGTCCGCCGCGAGAAGCGCTTCGGGCTTGAACGCGCGCTCTTCGACGGTGAAACCCTTTTCGCGGGCGACCTCGATGGTGAGCTCCCGGGTGATTCCCTCGAGGATTCCGGCGGAGAGGGGGGCGGTGCGCACGACGTTTTTCGCGACGACGAACACGTTCGACATCGAGCCCTCGGCGACGGCGCCCTCGGGGTTCAGCAGGATGGCCTCGTAAGCCTTCTGCCGCTGGGCCTCGCGGAGAGCGAGGACGTTCGTGAGGAGATTCGACGACTTGATCCGCGGATCGAGGCCGCCGCGGGTAGCGCGCATCATCCGGACGATGACCGCCCGGGCGCCCTCGAGGTAGAGGCTGTCGGGATACTCCGGAAGCGGCCTCACGATCACGACGATCGTGGGTCTGGAGGCGGAGCCGGCGCGATAATCGATGGAGCCGACTCCGGCGGAGACGACGATGCGGATCGACGATTCGGCATTCCCGGCGGCGACGAGAGTCTCCTCGACCCGGGCGGCGATCTCCTCGTCGGTGACGTCGAGGGTGATGTCCAGGGCTCCAGCCGACTCGCGGAGCCGCTCCAGGTGCCGTTCGAGGAGAAACGCCCTCCCCTCGTAGGTCCGAACCGTCTCGTACACGCTCGCCCCGAAGAGGAACCCCTGGTCGAGGGGCGAGAGAAGACGGTCCTCCTCCGCGCCGAGCTTTCCATCCACGTTTACGAGGGTCGCCATGGGAACAAAGCCCTTTATTATCTCGTGAAGAACGTCCGGGAGGAAAGCTCGAAATGAAGGTCCGTCAGGGGCTCCGGGCGCGCAGGAAGTCCCGGAAGTCCTCGTTCAGGTTACGTAGGGGCACCGTCGTCGGGGGGAGCTCGCCTGGGCGGAACAGTCGCCCGGGCAAACAGGAGCGGTCGTAAACCGGGAGCGTTCGACCGCTCAGCGTCCAGGCTTCGACGGCGAGCGGCCACAAAGACCTGCGCATTGCCAACGCCCGCGGCCGCCGGTACGCTGGACCCATCCATGAAACCGGTTCTCCCCTGGATGGCCGCAACGCTCATCGCCCTCACCGGTTGCCGGGAGCCGAGTCCGCCGCCCCGGCCGATTGCGCCTCACGTGCTCCTCCTCCACCTCGACGGGTACCGCGCGGACCTCACGCGCGAGCTGCTGGAGCAGGGACGACTCCCCAACCTGGGCTTGCTCGCATCGCGCGGGCGCATCTCTTACGAGGCGGCGACGGTGGACAAATCGGAGACGATGAAAGTCATTCCGTCGTACCTCACGTCGCAGCTCGACAGCTCTCTCCTCGGAGTCGTGGGATGGTGGCAGTTCGACCGGAGCGACTTCCGCTTCCGCAACTACTGGCTCGACCCCGCCGAGGTGGTGAGCTATGCCCTGGGCCTCGGCTATCCCCGCGCTCCCACCATCCAGGACTTCCTTTCGGCGCGAGGGGATAACCTCGTCTCGGGGATGAGTCTCGCGCGTCGCGGGGTTCCTTTCCTGAACTACGGGCGCGCCTACGTCGAGGGGATCGAGGCCGTGGGAAGCCAAACCTACCTCCGGCAGGCGGACGCGACCATGAGCGCCTTTCTCGACATCCAGCGTCGAATCACGGAGCGCTCGGAGCCTTCGCCCGCTCTCTCAACGCTGGTTCTCGCCGCCGCGGACGAGTTTTCCCACGCGGTGGGTGTGAGCGTCGCCGATGGCGCGACGGAACACTGTTTCGAGCGCGAGCAGGAGGCCGATGAGACCGCGTTCCGGCTTCTCGATGAAGACCCGGAGCTGGATCGGCCGTACTTCACCCGGGTGGAGCGGTCGACGCTCGCGAACCGCGCCGAGCGGATCTGCATCGAGCTTCCCCTCCTCGCGGAAGAGGGCCGCCGCGCCCACCCGAGCTACGTGCTTTCGATGCTCGTCCTCGACATCGAGCTCGGCCGCCTTCTCGAGGCCTTCAAGAACATCGGAAGCGCGGATGGAGTCTCGCTCTTCGACCGTACGCTGTTCCTCGTGTTCGGCGACCACGGCATGGTCGATACGCCGAACGGATTCCCGCAGGGTGAGCCGTTCATCGAGTATCTGAACCGCCGGCTGTCGCTGTCGACCGAGACGGGTGAGCTCGGCATCGACGATTCTCACCTTCCGCAGCGACTGAAGTACCCCGAGCTCGCAATCGAGTGGCAATCCCCGGAGATTCGGCGGCTCACCTCCGAAGCCGACATCTGGGCCCGCGGGTTCTTCGACGAGCTCAAGGAGCTCCTCCGGGACAACCTGCACGAGAGCTACTGGTGGCTGTTCTTCCTTCGCGCCTTGTTCATCGATCCCCGCCTGGACCAGGAGATCGGACCTTTCTCCGAAGAGGCGACCGCCGTTTTCCGGCAGATCTACCTCAGAGGGCTCCCCGCCTATGGAACGGCGGAGGTCGAAGCGAACCGCGAGCTCTTCGACCGGCAAGTCCGGCTCGTCTACGGCGGCGGCGCGCTGAACAACGCGGAGCTCTTCCTTCCCGTCTGCGAGAGTCCGGACTCCTGCGCCTGGGGTCGGAGGCCGAGCCACGCGGAGATTCTGGCTTATCGCGGGGGCGCGCTCCTCGGCGCGCTCCGGGAGCACGACGCGGTGGGGTTGATCTTCATCCGGAAGAGCAACGAGCTCTTCTCCGACTCCGCTCCCCTTCCCGACCGGTGCGAGATCGAGGTTCAGGATCGCGCCAGGAATCGAGGGACCATCACCGTTCTCCGCGATCCCCGGACCGACGGGCTCTCGTTTCACTACCGCACCGAGCCGGGCTCGCGGCGAGATCCGCTGGGCTACGAGGAGTGGGGTCGGGGCGAGGGAACCTCCGGAAGCTACAACGAGTGGAACGACCGAACGCTTCACGAGGACTACGTCAACGTGGTCGGCGGTGTGGGCGCGTACCTTTACTCGAACCACTCCGCGATCGGGGACGTTCTCCTGACGCACGCTTCCGGATGGAACTTCGGGGACAACCTCGGGGGCCACGGGGGGGTCCATCGGCTGGAGAAGACGACGTTTCTTCTCGCCTCCGGCCCGGGCATCGTGCCGGGTGAGCTGCGGGCGGTCACGGCCGAAGGGAACGCGCGCCACTTCCCGACGCTCCTCGACCTGACGCCGACGGCGCTCGAGTGGCTCGGACACTCGCGCGAGGAATTCGCCGTCTTCGGTCGCGACGAGTTTCCGCGCTATCTCGACTCCTGGATTCGCTCGCAGCGGGGAGAGATCCTCTCCCATGTCGATCGCATGGACTCCCTCGAGCGCGCGAAGGCGGATGCGGCGATGGAGGAGCTCTCGCTCCAGCCGCTCCTTCCGCGGATCGAGAGGCTGCTCCTGTTCATCGAGGCCGGACGCGAGACGACTATCGAGAGCGCGAGAGCGCCGAAGCTGCTGGGTAACTCGCTCGACCTTCCGCGAGACCGCTGAACCCGGGACTCAGCGCTTGCCCAGAACGCTTCCCAGCCCCTCGGTGTCCGAGTCCTCGACGGTATCCTCCGGCTCGTCGGCGTCGACCACCGGAAGCGCATGGACGAGCTCGGTCACCGGGGCGATCCAGTCGAGCGAGCGAAAGGCCCAAAGGAGCTGACAGACCTCGAAGTCCGAAAGCTCGGAGCCGGCGCAGGCCTCGGCGATGGTCTTGGGGCCGCGGAGGTCGGAGAGGAGCTCGAGCGTCGCGGGCTCGAGATCCGAGCGGGACGAGCCTTCCGCCGCGGCGTCGCTCGTCTGGTAGACGGCGTCGAGCGATCCGATGCCGCCCGTCACCCGCCTCCAGCTCGTCACCTGGCGCACTCCGTCCGCCACCAGCTTCGGCGTGGGAATGCGAAGGGTGATGGTCTCCTTCTCGAGCTCCTTCACCTCGAACGCGTACTCCGCTTCCGTCCAGGTGAAGAGGCTCAGGACGATGGTGCGGACCTGGCCGATGACGCCCTGGACCAGGTCCTTGGGAGTCAGGACGTGGTTCTCGACGAGAACGGTGCCGAAGCGCTTGGTGGGGCTTACGAACTTGGTGAGATCCATCAGGTGATCGAACCGCACCTTCCCCGCCCTCAGCAGGTAAGGTCCGAGGCGATCGTCGGCGGACGAGGAGCGTGCGAAGACCACCCGCCCCGACTGGAGGACGACGGTCTTCTCCGCCTCCAGGCTCCGGAACCGGAGCTCACCGGTCGCCCCCGTGGCGCAGACCGAGAGCAGGAGATCGCAGAAATCGAAGCTCTGGTTCCAGCAGTCGAACGTCCCCCTCAGGGGTACGGGGGTTCGGACCAAGCACGGCCTCCTGCGGTAACGGACTCGAATTACTAAGGGTACTCTTTCATTGTAGGGTAAGACTCGCGTCGAGGGTAGCGTCAGGGCCGTTCGACGTTTCCCAGGATCGAGAGCGCGGTGCCGCTGAAAATTCGAGTTTTCTCCGCGGCGGGGACGTGAAGGCTTTCGATCGAGCTGACAGCGCGGTCGATCGATCCCAGAAGGTGCGGATAGTCGCTCCCCATGACCATGTGATCGGTCCCCACGAGATCCCGCAGCAGGTTCAGGGTGTAGGGGCTGAAGGTCACGGTGTCGTAGTAGAGCTTCTTCAGGTAGACGCTCGGGAGCTCGTCGATGTTCACCCGGCACTCGGCGAAATCCCGAAAGCCGTTGTCGAGCCGCTCCATGAGCCAGGGGATGGCGCCCCCGGCGTGGCCCACGATCCACCGGATGTCCGGGAGCTCGCGGAGAAGGCCGGAGTAACAGAGCTTGGCTACAGCGAGCGTGGTATCGCAGGGAAAGGCCACGAGCGGACCGAGCACGTACTCCTGGAAGTTCTCGGTATTCGCGGGAAGCATGGGGTGGATGAAGATCGCCGCTCTCCTCCGGTTCGCCTCCTCGAAGAACGGCCGGTAGCGAGGGGAGGTGAGCGCCCGCCCCTGAACGTTCGACATCAGCACGACGCCCTGCATCCGAAGCTCGCCGAGGGCCCGGTCGAGCTCCTTCAGCGCCTCGTCGGGCGCGTCCATGGGGATCGAGGCGAAGCCCATGAACCGTCGCGGGTACTTCCAGGTGAGCTCGGCGTAGGCGTCGTTCACCATGCGCGCGATCTCGGGTTGATGCTCGGCGGCGGCGAAATAGACGTTCGGAGTCGAGAGCGACAGGACCTCGACGTCGATCGAAACCCGGTCCATCGCCTCGAGCCTGGCTTCGGGGTCGGTCATCGGCGGGGTGATGCCGAAGAATCGCGCGCCGCGGAGCTTGATGATCGCGCGCCCCGTCGGGTCGGTGTCGAAGGTGAAGTCCGTGGAGAGCTCCCGGATCTTGTCGAAGTAGCTATTCGGGTAGTAGTGCGTGTGAAGGTCGTACTTCATGGTCGAGTCCTCTGCCAGGGAAGTCGCCCGGTGGTCCGTTCCTCGAAGGCGGCGCGCGCCGAAGGGACGGCGATTCCCTCGAAGCGCACGTTCGTCTTCTTCGCGCGCTCGGTCCAGGACGAGAGGAGCTTGGTGTGGGCTCCCTTGTCGGTGTGCAACTGGTCTCCGTCGACCAGAAGCCTTTCCTCCAGCTCGCGCGCGGCGCGGCCGAGGGCCTTGCGGTCGAATCCGCGGCCGAGCTCGTCGAGGCGCACCGCTCCGTAGCGCTCGACTTTCTCGAGGAGCGCCTTCGCGCGGGCGGAAAGACCCGAGGTCTGCCAGTCTTCTCTCGACGTAGCGACCGCGAAGAGCTCAGGCCAGAGCGATCGGTGAACGAAGGTCTCCTTCTTCGCGATGAGCTTTGCGCGGAGAAGGTCCGGCTCCTCTTCGAGACTGGTGAGGACGGCGAAGATCTCGTGGGAGCGGGCGTGAGACCACCAGGACCCCGAGACGGCCTCGCCGGTAACCATCGCGGTCACGCTCGGCAGCACCGGGTCGGTCACCAGGAGGATCCCGTGCTTTTCGATCTCCCGGAGCACCTTCTTTCCGACCGGAGGCGCCGCCATCGCTACGTCGCTCGAACGGGACGGGAAGTGGAGATGCGCTTCATGGCTGCCGATCAATGATAAAGGATCGCGGGCGCGATCTTGGAGCGTTCCGGAGGGAGGCTGGATTGAGGAGCTTGGGAGTAGTCATCGCCGCGATCGCCGTGGCAGCGGAGGCTCAGGACACGCGATATCCGCCGCTCGGGGAAGGAGTCCCCGGGCCCGAGCTCTGCGGCGAGGCGGGATTTCTTCCGCTCGGCGGCCAGATTCCCGGTCCGGAGGACGCGAGTGCTCTCGCGCCGTGGCTCTCCGACTTGCGCCACTGGCGGAACGAGCGCCGGATTCGCGCCGGCTACGACGACACCGACTATTCGCGTCCGGAGCTCTCCTGGACAGAGAGTGCTTTCGTCGAGCATCTCCTCATGATTCACGACCGGTCGTTCTACGATCCGGAAGCGCGCCGGTACCAGATCGACCGCCTCCTCGACGATCTCGACGGGCGTTTCGGCGGCATCGACGCCGTGCTCCTCTGGCACAGCTATCCGAACCTGGGCATCGACGATCGCAACCAGTACGACCTGATTCGAGACATGCCCGGCGGCGTCGCCGGCGTGCGGGCGGCGGTGGAAGCGTTCCACCGCCGCGGGGTGCGCGTTCTCTTCCCCATCAACCTGTGGGACCAGGGAACGCGGGAGGAGGGTGCCTCCGATCCCTCCGCCATCGCGCGCCTGATGGCGGAGATCGGCGCCGACGGCCTGAACGGCGACACGCTCGCGGGCTTCCCCCGCGTCTTCCGGGAGGAGTCGGACAGGGCGGGGCGGCCGCTGGCGCTCGAGCCGACGGACTCGCCTCCGGCGATGGCTCTCGCCTGGAACACCATGAGCTGGGGTCTTTGCTGGAAGTACTCGTTCGCGCCGCTCGCGAGCACGTTCAAGTGGCTCGAGCCCCGGCACATGGTCCACGTGGCGCCTCGCTGGGGACGAGACAAGACGAACGATCTTCAGTTCGCCTTCTTCAACGGCGTCGGCATCGTGTCCTGGGAGAACATCTGGGGCATCTGGAACGAGCTCACCGCGCGCGACCGGATGGCGCTCCGGCGCACGGCGGCGATTCTGCGCTCGTTCCCGGTGCTCCTCACGAGCCGCGAGTGGCAGCCGTTCTGGCCGGCGGAGCAGTCTGGAGTTTTCGCGAGCGCGTTTCCCGGCGAGTCGCAGACGCTCTGGACGATGGTGAATCGCAACGAGCACGACGTCGCCGGAAAGCAGTTGACCGTGGCGCACGCCGACGGCGCGCGGTACTTCGATTTGTGGAGCGGGGTGGAGCTTTCGCCCGAATTGCGCGAGGCTTCGGCGACCCTCGACTTCCGTCTCGAAGCGCGTGGATTCGGGGCGGTGCTCAGGACGACCGCTCCTCTCGACGAGCGCGCGACGGCGCTTCTCGCCCGCGCCCGGAATTGGTCGGCCTCGCCGCTCCAGGGAGAGTCCACCTCCTGGGCTCCCGCGCGTCAGACCCTTGTTGCGGTTCCTCCGACCGAGCGCGCGCAAGATGCGCCTCCGGGGATGGTCCGCATCGAAGGCGGACCCTACCTGTTCGCCGTATCGGGAGTCGAGATCGAAGGAGGCGACCTCGCGGGCGTCGACGTGCAGTTCCCCTGGGAGGACGTTCCCCGCCGGCACCACCGCCACCAGGTGACCGTCGATCCGTTCTTCATCGACCGCCATCCGGTCACGAACTCGGAGTTCCAGACCTTCCTCGAGAGGACGGGCTATCGCCCGGAGGACGATCACAACTTCCTGAAGCACTGGAGCGGAGGGACCTATCCCCCGGGATGGGGCGACAAGCCAGTCACCTGGGTCTCCCTGGAAGACGCGCGGGCATTTGCTCGCTGGGCGGGCAAGCGCCTTCCTCACGAGTGGGAATGGCAGTACGCGGCGCAGGGCTCGGATGGGCGGCGGTATCCGTGGGGAAACGAGTGGGATCCGAAAGCAGTGCCGCCACTCGATAGCGGCCGCAGCATGGGTCCGCCTGCGGACGTGGGCGCCTTTCCCGCTGGCGCGAGCCCCTTCGGCGTCGAGGACCTCGTGGGAAACGTATGGCAGTGGACCGACGAGTACGTGGACGACCACACGCGAGCGGCAATTCTTCGCGGGGGGAGCTACTACCGGCCCCAGGGATCGCGGTGGTACTTCCCTCAGGCGTACGAGCTCACGACGCACGGAAAGTACTTGCTCATGGCACCTTCGCTCGATCGGTCGGGTGCGGTCGGGTTTCGCCTCGTAGTCGATGCCGTCCGCGGCGTCCATTGACACTGCCCCGGGACGGTTTTAGAATACGCCGCCATATCGGTCCGGATCTCGGAACCTCCCGCAGGCGTGGTAGTTACTAGGACGAATCTGGAGGCTTCATGAAGAATCGTTGCTGGTCGATGCGAGCCCTCCTCGCAGCGATGGTGCCGGGTTTGCTCATCGGGTTGGCCGCCCCCGCTACCCCTCAGGTCTTGGATCGAGGCGAGCTCTCGGGAATCGTGCGCGACGAGACCGGGGCGGCCCTTCCAGGAGCGACCGTCACCGTCACCCATGTAGAAACGGGTCTCACTCGCGTCGTGACCACCGACGGCACCGGCCGCTACCGCGCCCCGCTCCTCCCCGTCGGCGCCTACACCATCCGGGCAGAGCTCCCGAGCTTCGCGACCGTCACCCGGGAAGGCGTCGTGGTGACGGTGGGCTCGGCTCCGGTCATCGACATGACCCTGCCTCTCGCCTCGGTCACCGAGGCGGTCACCGTGACCGCAGCCTCTCCCGTGGTCGAGGTCCAGCGATCGATCGTGAGCACCACGCTCAACCAGAAGGCCATCGCCACCCTTCCCATCAACGGACGCGACTTCCGCGACTTCGCTTTGCTCGCTCCGGGCGTTCAGCAAGTGCCGGGCCTCCGCTCGCCCCTTCGATTCGGCGGCCAGCAAGGCGACTACTCGATGCTGAGCGTGGACGGGGCGGACATGACGAACCCGTTCTTCGCCGAGTACACCGGCTCGCTCGAGACCAAGAACTTCGCCATCTCGCAGGAAGCGGTCCAGGAGTTCGAGGTCTTGACCAACGGGTTCAACGCGGAGTTCGGCCGCTCGACCGGCGGCGTCATCAACGTGGTGACCAAGTCGGGGACCAACGAGATGCGCGGAGGTGGATTCGCCTTTTTCCGCGATTCGGCGCTGAAGGCGGACGACCCCTTCGGCAATCCCTCGGACCAGTTCGATCAGCAGCAATTCGGCGCGAGCATCGGCGGCCCCATCGCGAAAGACAAGGCGTTCTTCTTCCTCGCCTTCGATGCCCAGAACCGGGACGACACCGTCATCACCCAATTCTCCCGCGACGTGAACGGCATCGCGGTCCCGGAGTACGGGATCACCAATATGGCGGATCTCGCGGGCCCGAATCCGGAGACCCAGGACCTCCTTACTTTCTTCGGAAAGGTCGACTTCGACATCGGCGATAACCACCGGCTGTCGGTACGAGTGAACCGAAGCAACAACGATACAGTCAACTTCACCGGCGGCCGCGGGCAGTCGGTCGTGGGTGGTGCCGCGGAGAATTTCGAGGACTTCACCAACACCGCGACGTCGACGGTCGCGAGCTTGACCAGCGTAATCGGCACGCGCGCCTTCAATGAGCTCAAGTTCCATTACATTCACGAGATTCGGCCGCGGGCCGCCAAGTCCGATATGCCTGAGGTGCAGATACTCGGTACCTGCGGAGGATCGACTCCCCAGGCCGGCTGCTTCGGGCGGGAGTTCTTCCTCCCAATCACGGGAGACAACAACCGGATCCAGCTCACGGACAGCTTCAGCTATCTCTTCGGCAGCCACGACGTGAAGTTCGGCGTCGATTGGAACTCGACCGAGCTCACCAACAACTCCTTCGTCGGCTGGTCGCGGGGGAGCTATTGGTTTCTAAGCATGGAGGACTTCCAGGCGCGCCAGCCCTTCGCCTTTGTCTTCCGGCAGTTCTTCGAGCCCTTCAGTGAAGACAACGCCACCATCAACGGTTACTGGACGCACGAGCTCGGGCTCTTCGTTCAGGACAAGTGGCAGGCCACGCCCAACCTCACCGTCAACTTCGGACTGCGCTACGAGGCGCAGATGAACGGCGACCCCAAGCTCCCGACCGCGAACCCGGACGGAACGATAGGGTCCGTTCGTCAGGCTCCGGGGTCTGACCTCCGCCCGGTTCCCCAGACCATCGCCAACGACACCAACAACCTGGGGCCGCGGCTGGGCATCTCCTGGGATCCCAAAGGCGACGGCAAGACCGTGGTCCGCGGAGGAGCGGGAATCTACTACGGACGCACGGCGACGATCTTCATGCCCACCGGGGGCGCCGGCTTTCAAGCCAGCACCGGGTTTTACTTTCCACCGCCCGCTGGCCTCACGTTCCCGGAGACTCCCGACAGCGTCATCCCGGCTACCCCCGGGCTGGTGTCGAACGTCAACTTCGTGTCCGAGGACTTCCAGAACCTCCGGGTCTTGAACGTCAACGTCGGCGTGGAGCGGGAGGTCGTCCCCAACCTCTCCGCTGGCGTCGACTTCATCTACTCCCGTACCGAAAACGCCCGGATCGGCGGATTCAATACCACGTTCGATCAGAACACCTTCCCCCCCTCGGGCACGGACCAGTACGGCCGGCCGATCGGGATCGACGTCTTCACCCGCGGCCGGCCCTCGAACAGCGTCGGCCAGGCGGACATGCTCTCGAGCCTGGGTCGTGCGCGCTACAAGGCCATCACCGTGAAGCTCAAGAAGGGATTCACGGACCGGGCGCAGTTCCTAGCGCACTACACTTGGTCGAAAGACGAGTCGAACGCCGACGCCGAGCGCGACATCGGATTCACCATGGGCCCCTCGAACGCCTTCGACCTCGAGAGCGACTTCGGAATCGACGAGCGCGACATGACCCACCGCTTCGTCTTCCAGGGGACGGCGGAGCTGGGGAAGGGTTTCACCTTGAGCGGACTTGGGACGTTCCGCTCGGGTCTTCCCATCCCCGCGAACGAAACGACGGACATCGATGGTGATGGGAACGCCTGGTTCGACGACCGGCCGGTGGATGCGAACGGCAACATCGTGCCCCGGTTCTCGGGACGCCAGCCCAACTTCTACAACGTCGACTTCCGTTTGATGTGGACCCGCAACCTCGGCTCGGCGGGCGAGCTCGACCTCCTGTTCGAGATCTTCAACGTCCTCAACAACGACAACTTCCGAACGACGAACTTCATATTCGCGTCGCCGATCTACGGTCTTTGCGGGAGCGATCCCAGTACCACGAACTGCGATCGGTTCGACGGAGTTTCCCGGGAAGCCCAGATCGGAATCAAGTGGAGGTTCGGCGGGAGCTGATCGCATCTGGAAACTGCTAGACTGACTGCCGGGGTCTCGCGGGAGCCCCGGCATTTTCTTTCTCATGACTTCGTTGCTGGCGCTTTTCACGGTGGCCCACCTGTCGCTGAGCGCCCAGGAGAAGCCGACCTTCGAGGCCGTCATCACCCGGGCCGTCGAAGCGGAGAGAGAGGGACGGCTCGAGGAGGCCGCCGCCGCCTTCGAGGAAGCCGCACGGTTGCGGCCGGACCACCCCCGGGTGCCCTACAGCCTGGCCTGGGTTCGGCTGCAGAGAGGAGAGCTCAAAGAGGCTCTATCGGCGGTGAACCAGGCGCTCGCGCTCGATGCCGAGGAGCCCGTTTTCTATCTCCTCCAGGGTGAGATCTTCATCGCTCTGGGGAATCTGGCCGAGGCGGAACGGTCCTACCAGGGCGCACTCCGCGTCGATCCAAAATCGGGGGAAGCTTACCTCTCGCTCGCCGACCTGTACCTCACGACGGAGCAGTTCGATCGATCGACCCAGGCGCTGCGCTCCTACCTCGAGATCCATCCCGAAGATACGGACGCCCTCTACCATCTGGGCGGAGTCCTGAGCGGACAACAGAAAAGGGAAGAAGCTCTGGAGTTCTTCAACCGGGTGATCGAGAAGAAGCCCAACCACGCTCTCTCCTGGTATCACAAGGGACATCTCGAGGCCCAGGCTCCCGAGACGATGGAGCAGGCACTCGAGAGCTTCCAGCGGTCACTCGAGCTCGATCCCAACTACGCGTTGACTCATTACGAATACGGGGCGCTTCTAGAAAAGCGCGGGCGAAGGGAGGAGGCGGTCGCCGCTTTCGAGAGGGCGCTCGCGCTGGCGCCCGAGCTGTCGGAAGCGACCTACGCTCTCGGGAACCTGCTCAGCCGCGAGGGGCGAACGGAAGAGGCGAAAGAGTATCTCACCCGGTTCAAGTCCCAGAGGGACGCCGAAGCGAGGAAGGAGTCTCAGGTGAGGCGGGCGGTGGCGGCCCTCGGCACCGGTCGGAAGCTTCTCGAGGACAATCGGGTCGAGGAAGCGATCGCGGCCTTTCTCGAGATGACGGAGCTCGATCCGAAGAGCCACCAGGGCTATTCGTACCTCGCGAAGTGTTATCGCTCGCTCGGACAACTCGACGTCGCGATCGGCTACATCCGCCGGGCGATCGAGCTCGCCCCCGGGGCGGCGGAGTATCCTTATCTCCTCTCTCTCTTCCTCAAGGATCGGGGGGATCTCGCTGGTTCTCTGGAAGCGGC
Source organism: uncultured Acidobacteriota bacterium (assembly GCA_963716925.1). GTDB lineage: Bacteria > Acidobacteriota > Vicinamibacteria > Marinacidobacterales > SMYC01 > DAISKN01. Next base: position 354,139 of record CAVQUX010000014.1, read on the forward strand.
GCGGCAGGCTGTAGCCCTCGGTCCACGCAATAGCCTCGTCCACAACGCCCTCGGGGTCATCCTCGACGAGTTGGGAGATCACGCCGGAGCCGCCGTGGCGTTCGAGAAAGCTCTCGAGCTCGATCCGGCCAACCCCACGTTCAGCTTGAACCTGGCGAGCGCGTACGATCGGCTGGGCGAGCCGCAGAAGAGCGCCCTCGCCATGGAGCGATATCGCCAGCAGATGGCGGCCGCTCACTGAATATTGAGTCCACCGGCGCTTTTTCTCGTTCTCGCTTCGGCGCCGCAATTCGTGGAGCAGCCGCCTCTCGAATTCCAGCACCTCGCCGGGTCCAGGGACAAGCCCTACATCGTGGAGACCATGGGCTCGGGTCTCGCGCTTTTCGACTATGACGGCGACTCCGATCTCGACGTCTACTTCGTGAGCGGCTCGACTCTGGATCGGCTCGCGCGCGGAGAGCCAGGCGAGCCCGATCGTCTCTTCCGCAACGACGGAGGCTTCCAGTTCACCGACGTCACCGAGCTCTCCGGGCTCGGCGATCGGGGCTTCGGCCAGGGAGTCGCCGTCGCCGACGTCGACAACGACGGAGACGAGGACGTCTACGTGACGAATTTCGGGCCCAACGTCTTGTACCGAAACCGCGGCGACGGCACGTTCTCCGCCTGGACCGCCGGGGTCGAGGACGAGCGCTGGGGGACGAGCGCCGCCTTCGGCGATATCGACAACGATGGATTCGCCGATCTCTACGTCTGCAACTACCTGGAGTTCGACCGCGAGCTCCTCGATCGGGCCATCCCGAGGCGTTTCTGCGAATGGAAGGGACTGAAGGTCCAGTGCGGTCCGCGAGGGTTCGGATTCCAGTCCGGCGTCCTGTACCGGAATCGCGGCGACGGCACCTTCGACGATTGGACGGAGCGAGCGGGTGTTGTGAACCGCGAGACCTATCAGCTCGGAGTGGTGTTCTCGGATCTGGATCTGGATGGCGACCAGGACCTGTACGTGGCGACGGACACGACACAAAATCTGCTGTTCGAGAATCGCGGAGACGGCACCTTCGAGGACCGGTCGCTTCTCTCCGGCGCCGCGCTCTCCGGAAACGGGACGGCGCAGGCCGGCATGGGGGTCGACGCGGGCGACGTGAACGAGGACGGGCTCTTCGACCTCTTCGTCACGAACTTCTCGGACGACTACAACACGCTCTACTTGAATCAGGGCGGACTGCGCTTTGTCGACGCTTCCGACGTGGCCAACCTGGTGCTACCGAGTCTTCCCTATCTCGGATGGAGCACCCGACTCGCCGACCTGGACGCCGACTCCGACCTGGACCTCTTCGTGGTCAACGGGCATGTCTATCCGCAGGTGGACGAAGCAAACATCGGCGAGACCTTCCGGCAGCCGATGCAGGTCTTCCTGAATCGCGGCGACGGCACTTTCGAGGACGCGAGCGGGAAGCTCGGCCCGGCGCTCTCGAAGCCGCGGTCTTCGAGGGGCGCGGCCCTGGGGGACCTGGACTCCGATCTCCGCCAGGACATCGTGGTGAACGTGATGGACGACCGACCGGCTCTTCTTCGGAACGGGATTCCCGACGCGGCACGCGCCGTCGTTCTTTCGCTCACCGGCCGGGCGGCGAACCGCGACGGTCTCGGTGCCCTCGTCCGCGCCCGCATCGGAGAGCGCAGGTTCTTTTCCGAAGTGCGCGGCGACCGCGGATATCTCTCCCACAGCGACTCGCGGGTGTACCTGGGCCTCGGCGCAGCGCCCCGCGTCGATGAAATTCGGATACAGTGGCCGGGAGGCGGCGAGGACGCGCTCGAGGGGCTCGAGCCCGGCTCGTACACAATTCTCGAAGGCGAAGGCATCGTGCATCGCGAGGGTAAGTAGCCAATGGTCGATTCCACCGTTTCGCGCCGCAGTTTCGTCAGCGCTCTCTCCGGAGCGGCGCTCTTGCCGAAGGCAATCATGCAGACCACTCCGCCACCCGACCACCCCATCTTCAAGACGCTCGCTCCGGTCATCGCCTCCGCGCGCCACGTTCGTCTCGACGAAGATCGCGTTCGCGATGTCGCGAGCTGGATGGCTTACGAGGACCTGCCCTGGCCGGACTTTCGCTCGCCTATTCAGCCCGAGGGGAACGATGCCGACACCATGGATTTCATCTTTCTGACGTCGACCATCAACTTCGCCTTCACCGATTTCGAGAAGCACGTGATGTTCAAAGTCGACTACGCGGGAGCGGAGCGATCGGACTCGGACGCGATGGTGGCGTGCCTGAAGCGGGCGTTCGACCGCGGGGTTCCGATTCTCGAAGGCGGTTATCTGGCGGAGATCCGGAGGGCCGAGCTCGAGGAGATCTTCCGCGGCAACATCGTCATGCCCATGCTCGACGAGCGTCTCGCGATCTTTCACGAGGTCGGTAGAGTTCTGAAGGACCGCTACCAGGGACGGTTTCACCGGTTCGTGCGGGAGTCGCCTCCGCGGCTCTACGAGCAGGGAAAAGGCGTTCTCGAACGTCTGCTCGCGGAGTTTCCCTCGTTTCGGGACGAGAGCGACTATCGCGGCCACCGCGTCTCGTTTGAGAAGCGAGCCCAGCTCCTGTTCTGGAACCTCCATGCTCGGTTTCGCGACGGCGGCTTCTTCCGGCTCGAGGACCCCGAGAAGCTGACGGTCTTCGCCGACTACATCGTGCCGGTGGCGCTGCGCCTTTTCCGGATCACCTCCTACAGCGAGGAGCTGGAAGCGGCCATCAACGCCCGCCGGATCGTGCCCGTACACAGCGAGGAGGAGGTCGAGATCCGGGCTTTCACTCTCTGGGGGATGCACCTCCTGACCCGCGCGATCAACGAGCTCCGCCCGAAGGAAAGGCAGGTCATCGAGCCGGTCGTGGACGGCCGCATCTGGACCCACTACCACACCACCCATTGGCCGCATCATCTCACCGTCACCACCGCCTACTGAGAGGTTCGTTCGATGGCCGTGAAGAGAAGCTTTGTCGCCGCGGTCCTGGCCGCGGTCTTGTCGTCCTCGTCCGCGGGCGCTGCGGAAAAAATCAAAGTTCTTGCCGATCAGGACAGCGCCGGGCCGCAGGGCACGAACTTCCTCTCGCTCCTCATGCTGCTGATGTCGAAGGACGTCGAGCTCCTCGGGATCACGACGGTGAGCGGCGATCAGTGGGTACGGCCCGCGACGATTTTCGCTCTCCATGCGCTCGAGCTCACCGGCCGGCCCGAGGTGCCCGTGGTCCAGGGTGCGGAGATGCCTCTTCTCAACCGCGCGGTTGAGATCGAGGGCCGCGAATCCCTCTACGGATCTCACCCGTCCTGGCACGGCTCGTTCAACCCCGACGCGCCGCCACCGGAGCGGATCTGGGATCCTCCGGGCGGACCTCCCACGCTAAAAGCGCGGGAAGGTCATGCCGCCGACTTCATCATAGAGACCCTGAGAGCCCATCCCGGAGAAGTCGTCCTCTACTGCGCCGGTCCTCTCACCAACGTCGCTCTCGCGGTGCGGCTCGCTCCGGACATCGTCGGGCTCGCCCGCTCGATCCACATCATGGGAGGGAGCCGCGGAGGAGGCTTCGAGCTCAACTGGTGGTGGGATCCCGAGGCCGCCGCGATCGTGATGCGCGAGCCCTGGAAGGAGATCGTGGTCACGACCGGGGAGATAGGTTTCGAAATCTTCTCCGACGAGGCCTTGATGCGACCCATCGCGGAGGCCGGAGGGAAGCTCGCGAAACACGTTCGCGATCTGTACCTCGACTACGAGGGCCCCGACGGCAACACGCAATGGTCGGCGATGTGGGACGAGCTCGCCGTCGCCGCTCTCCTCGATCCGAGCATCATCCGTCGCTCCGAAATCCTGTATCTCGACGCGGTCATCGACCCCGGGCCGAAGTACGGGCACACTCTGGTATGGAGGAAACCAGAAGAACCCCTGAGCTTCTTTCTCGCCTACAGCGGCCCCGATAAGACGGACCTTTCGAAGTGGAGCTCGCATCTCGAGCCGCCCTACGACCGCCGCCCCGCGAGGGTCTACCTCGAAGCCGACATCGTGAAGTTCCGGGCGCTCTTCGTCGAGCTTCTTTCCCGCTGAGCCGAGAACCCGGGCGGCTACTGGTCATCGCGGCGGGAGGCGCGCGGCGAATTTGGGAATCTCAACGCATGCTCACGGTAAGCGGCCACAGGTGCTCGTGAACTCCGACGTTCGACAGGAGGCCGACGATCGACATCTGACGCGGGTGAAGCCGGACGACGCGAAGCGTGAGGACGACGACGTCGCCGTTCGCAACCCGTGCCTTGTCGAGATGAACGTCGACGTAACGCTGGCCTTCCCGCTCTCCCGTCAGGTCGATCGCCGTGACGCTCCAGCTCGAAAGCGAGCCATCGGATGCGGCATCGAGCCGGAGCGACGAGGTCTCCCCCTCCGACGAGAGGCGGACGGCTGGCATGCGCGGGACGAGCGCGGCGTAGGGACGACCGGGGACCGAGGGCACGCAGGGGTCCCTGCCGCGCCCGGCTTCCTGGTTCGACCAGGCCCGCTGCAGGCGAAACCCGCTCTCGTCCGTCCGGTGTCGATCGAGATTCAAGAGCGTGCAGACGTCGACCGGCTCGGCGCCGGAGGCGCGGAACGCGGGCTCCGACTCGAGCTGGAAGCCGGGGTTGTTCGGGTCCGGATTGGTGGCGGCTTCGAGGATCTCATGACTGGCGGTGGCCGTCGTCTCCGCTTCATCGCCGCAGCGCGGGATGACCGCGAAAGGAACCGCGATGGCTCCGGCGCGCAGCATCCGGTGAAAGCCGCGCGGCCCGCCTTCGCAGTAGTGAGGCGTGTAGGCATCGGTGAGAACGACGCCCGGCGGGAGGTAGACCAGAACGAGCGCTTCCGCGTCCAGCCCCGCGAGGACTCCGGTCCGTGCTTCTTCTTCGAGGAGCGCCTCGACGTCCACGTCGCGAACGCGTGAGGGAAGTCGGCGCGTGAGCCGGAGGCTCGGACCGAGCCGTCCCTCTGCCAAGCAGTCGTTCGCGCCCAAACAATAGCCGCTCGACACCTCCCGCCACCAGGCTGACCGCACACTCATCGCGCCAAAGGCCTCGAGACGTTCGACGACGCGGGGGTCGTCGCCCTCGAACGTCACCGTGACGATCCGCGGCGAGCGGAGAAACGGTCCGCCCCGGTGAGCGACCCGCGGCAGCCGTTCCGCGATTGGGCTTCGTCCCTCGGAAGCCGACGAGAGTGGCGCCGCGACGAGACCCAGTGCGAAGATCGCGCCGCGAAGGCCGAGACGCCAGAAGAAGCCGACCCGGCGGGTCACTTTGGAGCACCACTACCATTCGCGAGAGGCAGCGTCGGCGGCCGTCGCCTGAAGTTGACGCGCTGGGTGGCGGTGCCCGTTTGACCGTTGCCGGTCGTCACCTTCAGGGTGATCAGCCCGGAAGTGGGGGGAACCCCCTGGAAGACGAGGGGGAATTCGGCGAGCGGCGAGGGTCCCACCGCATCTACAGGGGCGGGAGTCCAGTCCAGCTGCCACTCGTACTCGCGGATGTCCCCCGGGGTCGCGCTCGCGTCGACCCAGAGCGTGTTGAGACCGAGGGCGTAGTCGAAGACCGCAACCGGTCGAACGAAGGTGACGCGCTGGGTGACGGTGCTGGTCTGTCCATCGCGGGCGATTACCTTCAAGCGTGACGCGGCCGGAGGACGGTGAGCACGCCCTCGAAGACGAGCGGGAATTCGGCGAGGGCGAGAGGGTCCCACGGCATCGACGGGAGCGGGAGTCCAATCCAGCCGCCACTCGTACTGGAGGATGTCTCCGACGGTCGAGCTCGCGTCGACCCAGAGCGTGTTCAGTGCGGGGGTGGCGACGAAGCGCGCGACCGGTTGCGCGAGAATGCGCGGGTCGAAGGGAGAGTCGTTGGCGATGTCGACGTAGGGGTTCACCGGGAGCCACCGGATGCGCGAGTTGATGTTCACCACTCCGGGCGCCGGGAAGGATTTCGTCGATGGGCCGCTTGCCGGCGGGCACCTGGACGCCCTCCATTTCGAGGAGAGTGACACGTCCAGGCCGTCCCAAGATACGTATCCGGCTCACGTCCCGTTCCCCGATGAGATCGTTCAATGCCGCTCCGTTTTCTGTGTACCACGCGATTCCGCGGAGCCTCGTCGAGCGACACGAGCCATACGCCCCGTCCGGGTGCGGCACGCTCGTCGTGCCCACGTACCGGTGACGTAGTTCAACAGCGGCATGTCCCGACACGTTGGTCTCGGACCCCGCCTGCTCGAGCATGCAAGTGTCCGCCAGGTCTGTACCCTCTGGTGTCGATGCCATGTCGCGGCCAGCTCGCCGCTGACGCCCGGGAACGCGGCCGTCGGGGTCTGGCTCGGCCCCGACGATGAAGTTGCCGCTCCTCCAGGTGCCGTCGCGGGTCACCGGCTGCCCCACGACCGCGTACTGCAGTCCGTCGGCGCCCTCGAGCCAGTCCCCGGACGATCGGGCCAGCCGGCGCGGTGCCTTCGAATTCGGAATCGACCTGGAACACGCACCGCGTGACTTCCATCGTGTCGACCTCGACGCAGGGCACGGTTCCGTCCTCGATGAGGGCGAGCCGGCGGTTCCCGACGAAAGGGCTCTCCCATGAAGTCGCGCGGGACGGACGACATGGGATGGAGCGCTGCCGGGACCACGGGCCGGACAGTAGGACACCGGCGCCTCACCGGGCTTGACCGTCATCGTCACGATCGCACGTGCGCTTTCCGCACTCGACCGGGTCGAGCGCCCGGTAGCTGAAGGAATCGGAGCCGGAGAAGCCAGGCACCGGCGTGAACGTGAACGAGCCGTTCGGCGCGAGCGTGAGAGCTCCATGGGCCGGGCCCGTCACCAGAATCGCGATCAGGAAGTCCGCCTCGGGATCGGTAGTCGTTCGCGAGGACTCCCACCGAGGCAGGGATGACGAAGCGCATGTTCTCTCGCAAACCGTAGGAATCGGCTACGGCCGTCGGACCGTCGTTCATCGGCGTCACTGTCACGACCACGGATGCATCGTCCTCCCCGCCGAATCCGTCGCTGACGGCGTAGGTGAACGAATCGCCGCCGTTGAATCCGGGTTGCGGGATGTGTAGGTCAGCGTTCCGTTTCCGTTGTCCACGACCGCGCCGTGAGCGCCCTGGGTCATCCACGGTGACGGCGAGCGGATTGCCGTCGGGATCCGTAGTCGTTCGACAGCACCGGGACCACGACCGGCGTGTCCTCGGACGTCAGCGCGGCGTCGTCCACCGCGTCGGGCGGCCCATTCGCGCCGCTATCGTCATCGAGGATGGTCAAGGTCGTGCTGCTCGGAGTGCCCAGCTCCGGACCGCCGATGGGATTACTCAGGATGAGCTGGAGGGTCTCGTTCGGCTCCACGAGCGCGTCCTGGAGGACGACGACTTCGAAGGTCTGGCTCGCCTCGCCGGCGAGAAAGCTCAACGTTCCGGAAGTGGCCGTGTAGTCGACGCCCGCGGTGGCAGTGCCGTCCGCGACCGTGAGCTCGACCGACGCCGCCGAGCAGAAGGGACCGTGCCGGGTCACCGTCACGCTTGCCAGACCGGCCGATTCCGTAACCTGTATGCTCGCGGAATCGAACTGAAAGGTCGCGCCGCTGTTCGCCGCCCGGGTAGGGAGGGCCCGCGAGAAACACGTCGGGAAACCCGTTGATGAGGTCGTTCGGCACCAGGTTGGTGGCTGTGCTGTCGAAGACCACCAGGCTTCCGTCCGCGCTGATGGAAGGTGCGGTCGAGGTGCCGTCGGCCTCGCCGCCACCGGGGGTAAGGTTCACCCGCGTCGTCGTCCCGAGAACCGTGTCCCGCACGAAGACGTCATTGAAGGGGTGGACGTTGGTGTCCCCGGGAACCAGGTTGTTCGCCCAACTGTGGAAAGCGACGTAGCGGCCGTCCGCGCTGACGGAGGGCATCCACGAATCGTGGTTGCCCTGCGTTCCGTCCGTGGCCTGGCTCACGAGAGCGGTCGTTCCGGTGAGGAGGTCCTTCAGGAAGATGTCGTGGGTGAACCCATTCTGATCCGGAGTGACGATGTTGTCGCTGTTCGACTGGAAGGCGACGAACCGCCCGTCGGCACTGATATCGGCGAACCGGATTCCGGTATTCGATAGCCCGCCCGTTTCCGTCGGCCGTACCAGGGTAGTCGTTCCCGCCGTGCGGTCGCGGATGTAGATCTCCTGCGAAGTGCTGCAGCACGTCAGGGTCGAGGGAGCCCTGAGAGAGGAAGGCCACGAAGCGGCCGTCGACTGTGATGGAAGGGTTCACTCCGTCACCGAAGGCGGTTTCCACGCCGGCCGTGGAAACGCTGACCCGCTCCGTGGTTCCCGCGACCACGTCTCGTACGAAAGTGTCCCAGCGGTTGTTCGTGTCGCCGGCCACCAGGTTCGAGGCGTTGCTGTAGAAGGCGACGATATCGTCCGTCCCCGTTGATCGCGGGACCATGCGATACGGAGTTGGCCTGCGCTTCGGCGGATGAGACGCTGAGGCGCGTCGTCGTGCCCGCGACGAGGTCGCGGAGGAAGATGTCGTTGAAACCGTTGGTATCCCCGGGTACGAGGTTCGTGGCCTGGCTCACGAAGGCGACGTAGCGGCCGTCCGCGCTGATCACCGGATCGAAGGAGTTATGGTTGGCCTCGCCCCCGTCCGAGGCGACGCTCGCGACGGTCGCCCGGCCGGTCAGCCGGTCCCGCACGAAGACGTCCCGCGTCGAGAAGTCATCGTCCTGGCAGACGATGGTGCTGGCGTAGCTCTCGAAGACCACATAGCGTCCATCCGCGCTGATTCGGCTGCGAGGAGGGATGATGCCGTCCGAGCCGGAGTGATGGTTACCGGCGAGGCCGTCCGTGCCGATACTGATCAGCTCGAGGGGCGGCAACGACTGGCCATGAAGCGGCGCGAAGTAAGGGATCAGGAACAGGCACACCATCCCTGCAAGGACCGACGCCTTCCGAACCATTGTCTTTTCCTCCCTGTGTCAACGGGCAGCGGTCTCGCATTCGAGCGCAACCGCCGGTTCGTATGGCAGGGAGTTGAAGGAAGGCGCGATATTACCTGTCCTCCGACGCGGTCCGCGGGAGCTCGCTCTTCTTCGGTCCTGAAAGGTCCGAGGAGCGATCGAGATGGAGGCGAGCGGGCGCCGGGGCAGGAGGGGGGCCTCTACGCTCTGGCGCGGAAGCTGCTGGAAGCCTTCAAGAGAAAAACCAACGGGACCTGAAGCAGCTTCGGCCGCGTCATGAGACTCAGAACCCGGGGGGTCTTTCGGACCAGGCTCCGAACTCGCGCTCGAGCGCCATGCCCACCCGCGCGACGGTGCCCTCGTCGAAGAGGCGGCCGAGAACCGTCACTCCGTGCGGAACGCGTCGGGGGGTCGCGAACTCGGGGAGCGGGTTCTTCGGGTCCGCGGCCCAGTCGCTTCTCGCCTTCGTCACCTCGACGAAGCCGGTGCGCAGCGTCAGCGACGGGTGCCCCGTGAAGTTTCCGATGGTGAGCATCTCGTCCCGCAGGGACGGCACGAGAAGGACGTCCACCTCGGAGAAGATGCGAGCCATCTCGAGAGTGACCATACGGCGCATCCGGTCGGCCTGCACGAAATCGACGGCCGAAAGGAAGCGCGACTCGCGGAAGAGGTTGGGCCACGCGTCCGGCACCTGGGCGGTCAACGTGTCGTCGGCGTCGCCGAGCGTCAGCTCCTCGAACGAGGCCGCTGCCTCGGCAAAGAGGATCAGAAGGAGCGAGCTGTAGGGCCAGTCGGGGAGAGCGACCGGAACCGGGGTCATTCCCAACCGGCCCACCGCCTCGAGAGCGGCGCGATCGACCTCGGTCGACGGAGACTCCTCCATCCACTTCGGGAAGTAACCCACCCGCAGACCTGCGATCGGGGCGCCCGCGTCGAAATCGAGGGCCGCTCCGACGCTCGCGACGTCCCCCGCGTCGGGTCCGGAGATCGCCGAGAGGACGAGCATGGCATCCTCCACGGTGCGGGTCATCGGCCCGAGCTTGTCGAGAGACCAGCAGAGAGTCATGGCGCCGGAGCGTGGCACACGGCCGAAGGTCGGACGGAGCCCGGTGACGCCGCACCGCATCGCAGGACTGATGATCGAACCGCCGGTCTCGCTTCCGATCGAGAACGCGACGAGCGCCGCGGCGGTGGCCGCGCCCGGACCGGCGCTCGAGCCCGAGGCGCCCTCCTCGAGGAGCCACGGATTCATGGTCTGCCCGCCGAACCAGATGTCGTTCAGCGCGAGGGCGCCGAGACTGAGCTTCGCCAACAGGATCGCGCCCGCTTCCTTCAGCCGGGCGACGACCGCCGAGTCTGCGTCCGGGACGCGATTCCGGAACGGCTCCGCCCCGTACGTCGTCGCGACGCCGGCCGTGTCGACGAGATCCTTCGCGCCCCAGGGAATGCCGTGGAGCGGCCCACGATACTTTCCGGCCGCGATCTCGGCGTCGGCTTCCTTCGCCTGCGCGAGCGCCTGTTCGCGCGGGAGAGTGATGACACTCTTGAGCCTGCCGTCGAAGCGATCGATTCGGTCGAGATAGATGCCGGTGAGGCGTTCGGCCGTGAGAGTCCGGCTCTCGATCCAGCGCGAGAGCTGCGTCACGGGCGCGTACGCGATGTCGTCGTCGCTCGTCGGAAGCGGCCCGGGATCCGCTTGCGAGCGCGCAAAACGCGCGGTGAGGTTCGGTACCGTCACCCCCGGGAGCGCGGGATTCCAGACGAACCCCGGCACGACGCCGGGGGCGATCGCGACCTTGCGCGGACCCGTCCGCCGCTCGAGCATCGCCGCCATCGATTTTCGCCAGGACGTGGCCATCTGCTCGCGCTCGCGGTCGGTCATCGTGACCTGCACGAGCTTCTCGGCCTCGGCGAAGGTCTGGGGCGTGACCTCGGGCCCGGTCTGGGTCATGGTTCCGAAGGTCGGAGGTGCCCCGGGCGTCCCGAGGTCCTGTTCGGTGCCCGAGGCGCGCGGCCCTTCCGTCTGCTCGCGCGCGCGGCACGCGGCCGCGGCTCCGAAGAGCGCGAGGGGGACACGGGTCATGAACCGTCTGCGGGTGGTCATGAAGAACCTCCGTTGAGCTACGGCCGCGTCATGAGCTCGAGGTAGAGCTTCTCGAATTTCTCGAGGTCGATATTGGTCTGTACCCGCCAGGCTTTCTTCGCCCAGGACGGTCCGCCCTGCTCCGGGCGCCACCAGACCGTCTTCCCGTAGTTCGGCCCCCAGCTCCAGTCGACGTCGACGAAGAGATCCACCGTCTCGGTGATGATCGTAGGGTCGATGATCGATGCGGCAGCGAGCTCGTCCCACATGAAGCCAAAGAGCTCGTCGTCGTGGCCCGCGTAGGACTCCTGGACGTATTTCGCGAGCGGAGTCCCGGCCTTGGCGATTTTGTCGACGAACGCCCGCTTCATCTGGGTCTTGTGGCAGACGTCGATGGGAGTGAGCTCCTTCTCGATCCAGGGAGTGCGCATGTGGATTCCGGCGGCTTCCGCGTCCCACCAGAAATTGAACTTCTCGTTCACGTGAATAGCGCCGCCCATGGTGTAGACCTTCTTGATCTTGGAGACGATGTCCGGCGCGAGCTTCACCGCGAGGGCCACGTTGGTCATGGGCCCCGCGGTGTAGAGGACGAGCTCTCCCGGATACTTCCTCGCCATCTCGATGAGGAGCTCGGCGGCGTGCTTCTCGACCGGCTTTCCCTTGGGAGGGCCGCCGGGGGCAGGACGGATGGTCCCGGAAGGCGGCACGTCCTTGCCCCAGTTGCCGTACCAGCCGTCGCCGGGCTTCGGACCCCAGAGAGCGTGGCGCATCTTCATCGACTCGCCCGTCTGCAGGAGAGGCTCCGCGGCGCCCGCCGCGACCGGAACGTTCGGCTTTCCGCTGACTTCGGCGATCTTCAGCGTGTGGTAGATCGCCTGGTCGAGCCAGGCGTCTCCCGCGACGACGCCGATTCCCACCACTTCGATGTTGGGCGCCTTGAGGAGCATCGCGATCGACATCGAGTCGGTGCCGCCCGGCCCGGAGGTGTCCTGGTCGATGAACACTTTCGTGGTCTGAGCGGATGCCGCGAGCGGAATGGAGGCGACGAGAAATGCGAGGGCGGAGCTTCGTGTGAGCATGGCGCAGAAATCTAACACAGGCTACCGCTTCATCAGCTCGAGGAAGACCTCCATGAAGCGGGGGGTGTCGAGGTCGAAAAGCACCGTCGCCTTTCGAACGCCCTCGGGAGGCCGCCTCTCGGAATCCCAGTAGAGCGTCTGGCCGTAGAGGGCGCCGTGATCCACCTCGACGTCGAGGAACATCTCCTCCGATCGGCGCACGGTCTCCGGCTCGAGGAGAGCGAGGATGGCGATCTGGTCGTACATGAGCGGGGTGACGGGGTGCGCGGCCACGCGCCCGACGTGAGCCGACTGGAAGTAGCGGCCGATCGGAGAATCGACGGAAGCGAGAGACCGGGCTGTCTCGAGCGTGAAGGGGGCCTGCTCCGCGATGTTGACGGGGGTCACGGTCACCCGGGGCCATTCCGCCCTCAGGGTAATCCGCGCCGCCTCGGGATCCATCCAGAAGTTGAACTCCGGAAGCCTTCCGATCCCTCCGCCCATGACCACGAGCTCGCGCGCGAGGGGTGCGATCCCGGGATCCTTGGCGAGAGCGAGGGCGACGTTGGTGAGAGGGCCGATGGCGGCGACGACGACCTCTCGCGGCCGGCTGCGGAGGGTCTCGATGAGGAAATCGGCGGCATGTCCGTCGCGCGGACGGATCGACGCGAGCACGCCGTCGGGGGGCACGACGTCATGAGAGGCTGGTCCTTCCTCGCGCCAGGCGCCTTTGTAGCCGCCGTCGCTCGTCTCCCCGTAGACTTTCTCGCGGCGGATCATCTCCTCCTGGCTCGTGAGAAGAGGCCTCTCGGCACCCGCGAAGACCGGGACGTCCGGCCGCCCGGCGATCTCGAGAAGCCTGAGAACGTTCTCGACCTCCTGCTTCAACCAGTCGTTTCCGGTCACGACGGTGACGCCGAGGAGCTCGACTTTCTCGGATTGAAGGAGCGCCAGGAGCGCCATGGCATCGTCGCTCGCGAATCCGCAGTCGGTATCGACGATGACGGGAACCCGCGGGGGAGCCAATGCTCCTACCGCAAGGAGGAGCGGCAGAATCATGCTCGGGCTCGCCACTCCTTATTGAAGCGGGCGCGCTGGATGAAGGACTTCTGGGTGCCGATGGCGGTCGTCGAAATGCCGGCGTAGAGATTGGCGCGCCGCACGGCCTCGCGCTCGGGGTAACCTTCGGCGAGGAACACCGCGAAGCTTCCGATGAAGGCGTCCCCCGCCCCCGTCGAGTCCACGGCTTTCACCGGAAAGGCGGGAATGAGATCCATGCCTTCGCGCGTCGCGAGAAGAGCGCCGCGCTCGCCCAAGGTCAGGATCACGCGGGACAATCCTCGATCGAGCAGATGCCGGGCGCAGGCTTTGGCGTCCTCGACCGACTTCACCGGCTTCCCGGTGATGGTCTCGGCCTCGCTCTCGTTGGGGATGAAGTAGTCGGCGGCGGCGAGCTTCTCGAGGTCGGCGGGGGCGGCCGGAGCCGGGTTCACGAGGGTGCGAACTCCGTATTTTTTCGCGAGGCGAACGGTGTAATACACGGTCTCGAGCGGGATCTCGAACTGCAGCACGATCGCGTCCGCGCGCTTCAGAAGACTCGCCGCTTCGTCGACCGCCCGGGGGGTCATCCGGTCGTTCGCTCCCTTGACCACGAAGATGCGATTCTGGCCGCTCTTGTCGACGAAGATCGGAGCCACACCGCTCGAGACGCCCTTGACGATTTTGACGTGGCGCGCGCCGATGCCGAGCGCCTTGAAGTTCCGGATGGTGGGCGGCCCGAAGAGATCGTCGCCGACCCGGGCGACCATGTGCGCCTCCGCCCCGCAGTAGCTCGCCGCCACCGCCTGGTTCGCGCCCTTGCCTCCGAAGCCGAGGTCGAAGCGGTCTCCGAAGATGGTCTCTCCCGGACGAGCGAACTGATCGGTGAAAGTGGTGAGATCGATATTGGCGCTTCCGACGACGACGATTCGTGGCTTCCTGGGCATGGAATCAGGAGGCGGAGGCGAGCGCCACGATGGCGCCGATGTAGAAGACGAACATCAGGACGAGATAGCGCTTCGCTTTGGCGTTCGCTCCCTCGAACTCCTTCCAGACAAGGACACCCCAGAGCGCGGCCACCATGGGAGCGCTCTGTCCGATGGCGTACGAGATCGCGAATCCGACCTTGCTTCCGGCGATGAGGTTGAAGGCGGTCCCGAGACTCCAGATGGCTCCGCCCAGGAGTCCCAGAACGTGCCATCGGATCCCGCCCTGGGTATATCCGGACATGGAGACCGGCTCGCCCGAGAGCGGCTTCTTCATGAAATAGAGGTTGAAGGGAACGGTCGAGAGAAGCGCCGCGAGCGTGAAGAACACGGTGCTGGTGTAGGGGGTGAGCTGCCCTTCGCCAGGCGCCATGGCGACGGTCGTGAAGCGCACCCAGCTTCCCATGAGAAGGCCGCTGATGACGCAGATCCAGAGGCCGCGGCCCGTCACCTTCACCTTGCCGCCGCCGAGTTCTTTGTAAGCGAGGGCGTCGGCGATGATCGCGGCCACGGCGAGAGCGACACCGAGTGCGATGAGCGTGAGATTTCCCTTCGGCTCCACGACGTAGGCGAGAACGGTGCCGAGAACCAGCGCCGTCCCGATCGAAACCGGAAAGGCGATCGAAAGCCCGGCGATGGCGATCGCCGCGACCAGAAGGATGTTCGCGAGGTTGAAGATCGCGCCCCCGATCATCGCCTGAACGATCCGGTCCGAGCCGGCTTTATCGAGATTCGCGAGGAAAGAGAATTCACCGCCTCCCGCGCTTCCGAGAGTGAACGCGAGGAGGAGCGCCATCACGAAGATGCCGATGGCGTAGTCCCAGTAGAAAAGCTCGAAGCGGACGCCCCTCGCGAGCTTGTAGGTGTTGGCCCAGGAGCCCCAGCAGGTGGCGCAGAGAATCACGAGAAGGAGTGCGAGCCCAAAGGATTCGGGAACGAACATGGCGATCCCCCGCGCGGCCCCGGCATCTCGCCCCGAGCCGCGCTCAAGTAAAACCGCAGCACTCTAACACAGCGCGGGGGGCGCGGCCCGTCCGGATCGAATCTCTCGGTCGGCTTCCGTAGATACCCTTATGACCCGCCTACGAGAAGCGGCGAAGCTTCACGTCGTCCTGAACTAGTTCGAGGAGCTGAAGCGGCTCGCCCCGGTTGAGAACTGAGTAAGTAGATCCGCGACCGGGATCTCGACGTCCGGCATCCCGGGAACCTTCAGAACGTCGCCGGATTGGACTCCGAACACCTCACGGTAGTTGCCGTCGAGAGGCTTTCGAAGGACCCAGATCTGCGACTCCTCGAGGTCCACGATCCAGAGCTCCGGGGCTCCCGCGGCTGCGTAGCGAGGCATCTTGACGAATTGATCGAACGCCAGGGTCGTGTCCGCGACCTCGATCACCAGAAGCGCTTCGCTCGCCCGGGGAAGGTCCTCGGCCACAGTCTCGGACCGAGGTCTCAGCAAGACGACGTCCGGGCAAAAGGCATCGTCCTCCGAGATGCCGAGAGGGGTATGGATGTCGAGGAGAGTGCGCTCGCCGATCCGCCGAAGAACCGGGATGAGCTTCGTCACACAGATAACCCACGGAAGTCCCGTCACCTGTCCGCGCGAGTCCAGACCGACTCAAACCGAAGCCAGAGATCGAAAGAACTCGACGGGGGAGGCAATCCGCAGTCCCGTCCTTTCGGCGACTGCGGACGAGAAGTGCCGCCGATTATGCGTGAGAAACCAGTCAGGACGGCTGTGTAGCGCCGAGAGCAAGACGGGGACGTCGGCCTCGTGACGGATGAGAGCGCGGGATCGGGCGACTTCGGCGGCCCCCGGGGGGGCCACGATTTCGGGCTTCGCCAGCTTGAGGAGTTCAAGGTAGTCGTCGACGATTCGTCGGGCTTCCCTTTCACCGAAACTCGAAGCTCGCGACAGAAGGTTGGTCTCGACTTCCTGCCGAACGACCTCGGCCAACACCATTCGGCAGACGCGCGCTGCGCAGAGCGACAGGACCGCTTTATCCAGCCCCCAGGGTGAGAGGATACCACCCGTAAGCACGTTGGAATCGAGGAAAAGCCGGAGCCGTGCGGCTCGCGTCATCAGCGTTTTGCGTTCGAGCTCTTGCGGCGGCTTTTCGACCTCTGCCGACGCTTCGCCAGATCGGGATACAGCCGCGCATACACGACCTCACGGGCCTCGGGCAAGCTGGCGAGAACGTCGGCGGCTTCTATCCCACGACTCGAAAACGCCTTCGCCACGCGATCGCAGAGCTCACGGAAACGCGTTTGCTCCGGGATCAAGAGGAGGGCGTTTCCCACTTGCACCACAGCAAAAGGTGCTCCGGCATCGAGGGCCAGCGACCGGCGGTACTCTTTGGGGATCGTCAGTTGCCCTTTCTCCCCGAGCCGAGTGGTCGCCAGGAGCTCGACGGTGTCAGCAGTTTCCATGATATTGACCTTCGGTAGGAATTTCCTACCTAGTGTATCGCCCATGGAGTCCCGACGCAATCGCGCTTCCAATCATCTCTTTCCCGCCAGGAACTCGTCCACCCTCTCCGGCATGAAACTGTTGGCGCTGAACGCGTGGGGGAGGGCCTCGTCGAACGTCGTGAGGCGGAAGTGCCCGTCCCCATCCGTAAGGATGAGGCGAATCGGAGGCTTCCCCGTCTTGACGTTGAAGCTCGAGAACTCGTACCCGTACTGCCGCTCGCGGTAGCTCACCCGGGGCCAGGCGCCCTTCTCTCCCACGACGACGATGGCTTCGACGAAGTAGTCCTTCTCCGTCGCCGCCTGCTGCAGCAGCCCTCCGAGGGGATAGCGGTAGTGAAAGGCGGCGTCGTCGACTCCGGCGGCGCGGTACAGGGCCCCCGAGTAGGAGATGGCGGCGGCGCCCGCGTGATGGACGCTCGAGGTGAACAGATCGACCCCTCCTTCGCGCGCCCGTGTCGCTTCGGCGACCAGACGATCGAGGACCTCGGGCGAGAGAGGAATCTCGGATGCCGCCACCTCTGGAAATTTCTCCTCGGAGACGAGGGCGTCGCGGAAACGCCGGACATGAACCAGTCCCGTCGAGCTCTCGCCGCAGACGGCGAGAAGCCTCTCGACGTCGAGCGTCGCTACCTGATAGTCCCGGCAGTCGCCGCAGGAGAGGCTGTCGCCGCAGCGTTCGGCATAGTAGGCGATGAAGCGGACCTTCTCCCGCGTCGTCTCGGGGCCGAAGAGGCTGATGGCGTGGTTCACGAGAGAGGACTCACCGTGAATCGCCTCCGGGACTTCGTACTCGGTGTTGCCGCCTACCACCACCTGGTCTTCGACCACCGTCGCCGCACGCACCTGGAACTTCGAGAGCGGCGGGTAGGTTCCCGCCTCGGCCGCGGCATCGAGGGCGCGGAAGATTTCCCTCTCGAGCTTCGCGTCCGACATGGGCTCCGCCATCTTCCATCGGGACCCGTCTTTCGTCTCGCAGGCGAGCCCGAGGAACGACAGCGCCAGGAAGGCCGCTCTCATTTCAAGCTGTCCAGGATCTTCTTCTGGATCTCGCGGGCCTTCGCCATGACCGCGTTCTCGTCGAGAGTGAGCATCTTCCGGTCGCGCAGGATGACCCGTCCATCGACCAGGACCGTCTTCACGTGGGCACCTTTGATGGCGTAGACCAGGTGGGAGTAGACGTCGTACATCGGCGTGAGCTCCGGTTGACGGACGTCGATCAAAACGACGTCGGCGCGCTTTCCCGCCTCGAGCGATCCGACGAGAGCGTCGAGCCCGAGAGCCTTCGCTCCGCCGCGGGTCGCCATCCGGAAGACTTCCCTCGCGGGCATCACCGTGGGGTCGGAGCGGACGAGCTTGTGGACCTTGGCGGCGGTGTCCATCTCCTCGAAGAGGTCGAGGTTGTTGTTGCTCGCGGGGCCGTCGGTTCCGAGGCCCACCGTCACTCCGGCGGCGAGGAGATCGGGCACCCGCGCGAGACCCGATGCGCCCTTCATGTTGCTCTCGGGATTATGAGAAACCGCGACTCCCCGCTTCGCGAGAAGCGCTATGTCGGTGTCGGTCAGGGTGATGGCGTGATGGAGGATCATCCCCGGCCCGAGGAGGTTCCTCTCTTCGAGAAGCGTCGCCGCCGTCTCCCCGTACTTCGCTCGCACCGCCACGTCCTCCTCCGCCGCCTCATGGGCGTGGAGCTGGAAGGGAACTTGGTAGCGGCGGGAGAGCTCCCGCGCTTTCGCCACCACCTCGAGATCGGTGGTGTAGAGCGCGTGCGGGGCGACGGAAGGAACGATGCGCGGATGATCCCTCCACTTGAGGATGAGCGCCTCGGTCGCCCGCAGCGCATCTTCCGGAGTCTCGAAGTCGGGCGCCTTGAACCCGATGATGGTCTGACCGAGAACTGCGCGGAGACCCGCCTCGTCGACCGCCTTCGCGATCGACTCCTCGAAGTAGTACATGTCGATGAACGTCGTGGTGCCGCTCCGCGCCATCTCGATCGCGGAAAGGAGCGTTCCCCAGTAGCTGAACTCCTCGTCGACGTTTCTCGCCTCGGCGGGAAAGATGAAGTCGTTCAGCCACTCCATGAGCTTCATGTCGTCCGCGATGCCGCGGAGGAGCGACATGGGGACGTGGCCGTGGGAGTTGACGAGGCCGGGAATGACGAGCATACCCGTGGCATCGAGCGTTTCCTCCGCCTGCGGAAAGAGCGCTCCGCGGTCGAGCACGGAAACGATTCGATTTCCCTCGACCGCGACGGCGCCTCCCTCGACCACGCGGTACTCGTCGTCCATGGTGACCACGGTGCCCCCGGCGATCAGGAGGTCCACGCGTCCTTGCCCGAACGCCGAAGTCCCGACAAAGAGCATCGCGGCGAGCGTGTTACACTCGGCTCGTTTCGCGCCCATGAGCTTCCTCCTCTTCGCTTTCTCGCTCGCGCTCCAGGCCGCCCCCGGGGAGCGGGCCACCGCGCCCGTCTTCCGCGGCCAGGGAGACGGCAGGATCGTTCTCCTCGAAGTGCCGGAGAACGTATCCCTCGAGTTCTTCGTTGTCCAGTGCAGCCGCGCCGATGCGCCCGATGGGCAAGCGGCGGTCTTCGCCGTCTACCGCTCGGGAGAGCGGGGAAGCCCGAGCGAGGCTCGTGCGGGAGAGAGCTATCGGGACGAGAAATCCCGGGTGGCTTTTCGAATCGAGGCGGGAGCCACTCCCTTCGCTCCCGGCGACACGTTCAGCTTCGTCACCTTCGAGGACCTATCCCGGATCGACGAGCTCCTCGAGCGCTGGATCGATCAGTACGTGAAATGGATCATCTCTCGGGAGGAGCGAGCGCGGTTCGAATCGTTGAGCGAGCCCGCGGAGAAGCTCGGGTTCATCGAATCCTTCTGGCTCCGCCGGGACCCCACTCCGGAAACGCCTCTGAACGAAGCCCGCGAGGAGCACGCCCGCAGGTTCGCCTACGCTCTCCAGAATTTCGGCGCGGGGACGCCGGGTTGGGCCACGGATCGAGGGCAAGATCTATATCCTCCTCGGCGCACCGCACACGATCGAGCGCAATCCCGCGGGCCGCACCGCTTTCGAGCGCCCTTCCGAGGTCTGGACCTACAACAACGCCCAGAACCCGAGGCTTCCGGCGACGATGGACATCGCGTTCGTCGACTTCACGGCGACCGGGCGATTCGAGATCGTCTCCTCTTCGAACCTCGACGTGGTCGCTCCGCTCCGGACCAACCTCGGGTACGCCATGAGCGAGCTCGAGGCCATCGGGCTCATGCGGTCGGGAGGCACGCTCATGGATCAGACCACCGGCATGAGGAGCGAGATCAACCCCACCGGGCTCGCCGTCGAATCGTTCGACCTCGAGCGCGACCTCCTCGAGATTGCCAAGGTTCCCCAGCTCACGCTCGGCGGCCTGCGGGCGGTGACGGAGGCGAGCGCGCGCTTTCCAACCATCCCGGTCCTCGCCGAAGCTTCCGTGTTCCTCGCCGGCTCCGACTCGGCCAGAGTGCCTGTGACTCTATCCATCCCCTACGCGCGGCTGACCCCCGAGCCCTTCGAGGACCGCTACCGATATCAAGTGGACCTGGTGGTCCAGTTCCAGGTGAACGGGGTCGCCAAATCGCTCGAGGACCGAATCGAAGTGACCCTCGAAAAGGACGCCATCGAGGAGTACCGGCGAAGCGAGCTCCTCTACGATGCCTCGATCCTGCTCCCCCCCGGCGAGTACGAGCTCGTGGCTACCGTCCGCGATAACCCGAGCGGCGCCGTCGGACAGGCGAGTGCGAAGGTCTCCGTCCCGACGCCTTCGAGCGGAAGACTCACGCTCTCCAGCCTCCTTGTCGCTAGCGCCGCCGTCGAGGCTCCGGCTTCGGGAGAAGCCGCGACCGCCCCTTTCCAGTTCGGCGACGTTCGCCTGGTCCCGAACCTGTCGAAGAGCTTTCTTTCGGGACGAACGCTGACCGCGTACCTCGAGGCCTATGGGCTCACGGAAGGCGCGCGCCTCCGCGTGGATTTCTTTCTGATCAAGGAGGGGCGGCTTTTCTCCAAGGTGGCGCCCTCGTACCACCGGCCGGGCGGAGGGGGTGTCGTGTCCGTTCGGAGCGAGATCTCGCTGAAAAGCTTCCTCCCCGGTGACTACGTCCTGCGGGCTCGTATCACCGACGAGACCACCGGCGAAGTCGCGGAACGGGAGAGCCCCTTCAGCATCCGAGTCCGCTAGATCCCCCTCCCAAAGTGGTACCAGGGTGGAGCCACATACTGGATCTTTCTCGGATACCACTTTGCCGCTAAACTACAGGGCATGGGTGAAACAACCTTTCCGCGCACCGAGCGATCCACGATCCGCAGGCTCCCCAAACGAGGCTCCTATGACAAGGACGCCGTGTACGCCATTCTCGACCAGGCAATCGTCTGCCACGTCGGCCTGACGACGGAGAACGGACCCGTGGTAATTCCCATGGGCTACGCGCGCCGGGGCGACGAGCTCATCCTTCACGGCTCGGCTCGCAGCCGACTCCTCGAGGAGATGGCTCGGGGGGCGCAGGTCTGCGTCACCGTGACTCTCGTCGATGGACTCGTCCTCGCCCGTTCCACCTTCCACCATTCGATCAACTACCGCTCGGTGGTCCTCTACGGGAGACCGATCGGCATCGACGATCCGGTCGAGAAGGCGAAAGCGCTCGAGGCGGTCGTGGAGCATCTCGTTCCGGGAAGAAGCCGCGACGCTCGGGCGGCCGACGAGGGAGAGCTTCTCGCGACCCGCGTGGTGCGGCTTCCGATCGCAGAGGCGTCGGCGAAGATCCGCGTCGGGCCGCCGGTCGACGAGACGAGGGACCTCGAGCTCGATATCTGGGCGGGAGTTCTCCCCTTCGACAGGCGTCCCGGCGAGCCGCTCCGGGACGAGCACACCAAGCAAGGCATTCCCGTTCCCGACTACGTCAAAAACTATCCGGAGGGTCGAACATGACAGGAGAGTCGCCGCACGTCCGGTGTCTGAAAGACACGGTAGGAACGCTCCAGAACCTCGTCGCTCTCACCAGTCCCGAGAAGCTTCTCGTCAAACCCGCTCCGGATCGCTGGTCGATCTGCGAGGTGCTGAACCACCTGACGGACGTCGAGAATCTCGCCGTCGGTCTTCGGGCGAAGCGCGTCGTCGAAGAAGACCTACCGCTCTTCCTCGATTACGATCAGGCCGGCCGCTACGCCGCGGGGGCCTTCGCCAACGATGACGGCGAGCGAGCCCTCGAGCGTTTTCGCGAAGCGAGGAAGAAGTCGCTCGCCTGGGTCGAGAAGATGAAGCCGTCCGACTGGAAGCGCAAAGGAACGCATCCCGCCGTGGGCGAGGTCGATCTCACCCAGCTCATGAGCCTCTGGGCGTTCCACGATCTCAGCCACATCCGACAGGTGACGGAACTGGTGAAAGCTCTCTCCTTCTGGGACGGCATCGGATCGCTCCAGGTCTACTACAGCGTTCGGCCCTGATCGCCGTGCTCGTTCGGCTCTCCGAGGAAGCTCCTCTTCACCTGCAGATTTATCGCGCCTTCCGGGAAGCCATCCTCTCGGGAGAGATGGCGCCGGGAAGCCGCTTGCCTTCGAGCCGCGTCGAGGCGAGAACGCTCGGCGTCTCTCGAAACGTGGTGCTCCAGGCCTACGGGCAGCTCGAAGCGGAGGGTTACATCGGGGGCACTCGAGGCTCGGGCACGTACGTCTCTCCGGAGATTCCGGACAAGCCGCTACCGCCGAAGGCTTCCGAGGGGGCGCCGACCCGGAGGGCCGCTTCGATACGACTCTCGGGATATGCGCAGCGGACTTCGGTCGCGATGTCAGTCGGGCGGCAGCGCCGGCTTCCCTACGACTTCGCCTATGGTTTTTCCCGACCCGACCCGAGGACGATCCGGAGCTGGCAAAGCGCGCTCCGTCGGGCGACGGAGACGCTCTCGCTCGACTACGGACCCCCCGAGGGCGACGAAGAGCTCCGGGAGGCCATCGCGCACTACCTGTTTCGCAATCGCGCGGTTCGCACCACGGCGGAGGACGTGATCGTGGTGAGCGGGTCGCAGCAGGGTCTGAGCCTCGCCTCGCGGGTGCTCCTGGAGCCGGGCGATTCGGTCCTCGTCGAGGATCCCTGCTACCAGGGAGCGCGCCAGATCTTCCGCTCCGACGGGCTCGAGCTCGTCCCCTGTCCGGTGGGAGCCGAAGGCCTCGAGTGGCCGAAAGAAAGCGGCGCCAAAGCGGTGTACGTCACGCCCTCGCATCAGTTCCCGACCGGAGTCACCCTGCCGCTCGCCCGCAGGCTCAAGCTCCTCTCCTGGGCGAAGGAGAACAACGCCGTCATCCTCGAGGACGACTATGACAGTGAGTATCGCTACGAGGGTCGTCCCCTCGAATCCATCCAGGGACTCGACGGAAACAGCCGCGTCGTCTACCTGGGAACGTTCTCCAAGGTATTGTTCCCCGCGATCCGCGTCGGATACCTGGCGCTTCCGCGGGAGCTCGTTCCGCAGTTCACCCGCGCGAAGTGGCTCACCGACCGCCAGGCGTCCCTCCT
This sequence comes from uncultured Acidobacteriota bacterium, assembly GCA_963716925.1. GTDB lineage: Bacteria > Acidobacteriota > Vicinamibacteria > Marinacidobacterales > SMYC01 > DAISKN01. Next base: position 377,289 of record CAVQUX010000014.1, read on the forward strand.
GGAGCAGCGCGCCGCGGCCGAGCTCCTCCGCTCGGGGGAGTTCGACCAGCATCTGAGGCGCGCCCGGGTCCGGAACCAGGCGCGCCGGGAGGCGCTCCTCGAAGCGCTCCAGGGCCGCCTTTCCGAGCCGTTCGAGATCTCCGGCGCGAACGCCGGGATCCACGTGGTGGTCTGGTTTCCCGGGAGGACGACGACGGAGCTCGATTCCTGGATCGCCGCTGCGGAAAAAGTCGGCGTCGGGCTCTATTCGGTCGCTCCCTACTTCCTCTCCGCGTCGAACCGCTCCGGGCTTCTCTTTGGATACGGCAACCTCGAGGAGGCGGAGATCCGGGAAGGAATCCGGCGCTTCGCCCTGCTCCTCCCGAAGCGATGAAGTCCTTCGAAGCCCATCCGCTGACGCCCGAGCGCTTTCGCGACTTCGAAACGCTCTTCGGCGCGAAGGGGGCCTGCGGCGGCTGCTGGTGCATGTTTCCGCGGCTCCGTCGCTCCGAGTACGAGCGGCTGAAGGGCGAGGGGAATCGCCGGGCCCTGAAGAAGCACGTCGACTCGGGGCGGATTCCCGGCATTCTCGGCTACGCGGAGGGACAGCCCGTCGCCTGGTGCTCGGTCGAGCCGCGGGAGCTCATCGGGAGCCTCGCGCGCTCTCGCATCCTGGCCCCGGTGGACGACGAGCCCGTATGGTCCATCGTCTGCCTGTTCCTGGCGAAGAGCCACCGGGGGCGAGGACTCTCGACGAAGATGATCGAAGCCGCGGTGAGGTATGCGAAAGCGAACGGTGCTTCTATCGTCGAAGCCTATCCCGTCGAGCCGAAGAAGACGCCCATGCCCGCGGTCTTCGCTTATCCGGGAATCGCCTCCGCGTACCTGGCCGCCGGGTTCCGCGAGGTGGCCCGCCGCTCGGAGACGCGGCCCATCATGAGGCGGCCGGTTTCGTAGTCTCTTCGCGCCAGGCGCGCCAAGCGAGATTGAATCTCTTCCGGCTGACGAAGGACTTCTGCGTCCCCACGGAAGTCGTCGAGAGCGCCGCGTAGACGTTGGCCCGCTCGACCGCCTCGATCTCCGAGACTCCCTCTCCGAGGAAAGCGGCGAAGCTCCCGATGAAGGCATCGCCGGCGCCGGTGGTGTCCACGGTCTCGACCTTCGAAGCCGGCAGGTGCTGCGCGCCCTCGGCTCCGGCGAGGATGGCCCCCCGCTCCCCGAGCGTGAGCACCACCCGCGGAAAGCCGCGGGCCACGAGCTCGCGCGCCGATTCCTGAGCATCTCCGATGGTGGTGACCGATTTCAGCGATATCGCCTCGGCCTCGATCTCGTTGGGGATCAAGTACGTCACTCCCGAAAGCTGCTCCAGGCTCAACGGCGCGGCGGGCGCAGGGTTGAGGATGACACGAAGGTCGTTCTTTCGAGCGAAACGGATCGTGTAGTACACGGTCTCGAGAGGGATCTCGAGCTGAAGCACCACGAGGTCGGCGCGTTTCAAGAGAGGCGCCGCTTTCTCCACCGCCTTGGGAGTGAGGGAGTCGTTCGCTCCCTTGACGACCAGGATACGGTTCTGACCGCTCGGCTCGACGAAGATCGGGGCTACCCCGCTCCCCACGCCCTTCACGGTCTTCACCTCGCGCGTGCCGACGCCGCGGGCCTCGAGGTTCTCGATCGTCGCCGGCCCGAACAGGTCGTCCCCCACCCGGGCAACCATGTGCACCCGGGCTCCGCAGAGCGCCGCGGCGACCGCCTGGTTCGCGCCCTTTCCTCCGAAGCCGAGATCGAATCTGCTTCCGAACAACGTTTCTCCCGCGTGCGGCATCCGGTCGGTGAACGTCGTGAGATCGACGTTGGCGCTGCCAACGACGACGATGCGGGCCCTCTTCTTCTTTCGCGCCATGACTACCTCGTGAGGCGGTCCAGGAGCAGCTCGAGGAAGCGCGCGGAGTCGACCACGACGGGAACGCGAGCGTTCGGCTGGACCTTGGGAAAGGACGTGATGCGGTAGTGATCTCCGGCGTCCTCCACCGCTTCCAGGAGGAGGTGGCGGTTGGCGACGGTTTCTCCATAGGTGAGCGCCCCCTTGGTCTCGACCTGGATGTGCATGGGCCGGAGGTCGGTCGCGATCGAAAGATCGATGGCGAGCCCGACGGCGAGGGGGTCGTGCAGGTCCGCGCCTTCCATGAAGCCCAGGCGCTCGGAGAAAGCGATGTAGAAATCGCCGAGCTCGGCGGCGTAGCGGGCGACCTCCGAGCCGGCGGCTCTCAGGCGTTCGAGGTCCTTCCGGGTGAGGCGCGCCTGTGCCGTCGCTCCGAGATCGACCATCACGATGGGGATGCCGGACTCGAAGACGATTTTCGCCGCCTCGGGGTCGTTATAGATGTTGGCCTCCGCCGCCGGGCTCGCGTTCCCGCCAGCGATCGAGCCCCCCATGAGCACGATCTCCGGAATCTGCGATCGGATCTCGGGCGCCTTCAGGAACGCGAGAGCGATGTTCGTCAGCGGACCGACGGGGACGAGGGTGATCTCGCCCGGGTTTTCGCTCACGACGTCGATGATGACGTCGACCGCGTGACGCGGGTCGAGCTTCTTCGTCGGCGCGGGAAGCTTCTTTCCCCCCAGTCCGTCCTCTCCGTGAACGGCTTCGGCGGTGATCAGCTTCCTCTGGAGGGGATACTTCGCGCCCTTGGCGACGACGAGGTCGGCTCGGCCCGCGAGCTCCACGAGCTTCAAGGCGTTCTCGGCGCCGAGGTCGACGATCACGTTTCCCGAGACGACGGTAATGGCCTCGATACGAAGCTCTTCTGACCGCATCGCCAGCAGCATCGCGAGCGCGTCGTCGATGCCGGGGTCGACGTCGAGGAGGATGCGCCGCGGGCGCTCCGGTGTGGGAGGCGGAGTCTGGGGACCGAGCGACAGAGCGAAAAGCAGCGTGAGGGTGGACATGAAGCGAGGGAATGTAACACAGGGAATTCAGCCGGGCCATTGACAGTCCCGGCGCCGGTACGCTCGTCCTTCGACGAGGCGGTTATCGTCACGGCGGCTTCTCCCGTAGTCGTAGGGTAAACTGACAAACCGATGAGCCGACCCATCATCCTCGATTGCGACCCCGGCCAGGACGACGCCGTGGCCATTCTCCTCGCGCTCGCCTCGACCGAGGAGATCCAGGTCCTCGGCATCACCACCGTGGCCGGGAACGTGCCGCTCGAAAAGACGCAGCGGAACGCGCGGCTCATGTGCGATCTGGCGGGAAGGAGGGACGTTCCGGTCTTCGCCGGTTGCTCGCGCCCCCTCCTGCGCCCGCTCTATACGGCGGAGTACGTGCATGGAAGGGAAGGCATCGACGGCGCCGAGATCCGGGAGCCCGCGACGCCGCTCGAGAAGACGCACGGGGTGGACTTCATCGTGGAGACGCTCCGAGCGAGCGACGACGACTCGGTGACTCTGGTCCCCGTGGGACCGCTCACCAACATCGCTTCGGCACTGGTGAAAGCCCCGGAGCTCGCCTCCAAGGTTCGCGAGGTCGTCCTCATGGGCGGAGCGATGCGAGAGGGGGGCAACACCACACCGTCGGCGGAGTTCAACATCTACGTCGACCCCCACGCGGCACACGTGGTCTTCGAGTGCGGCCGGCCGATTACGGTGATGGGCCTCGACGTGACCCATCAGGTCCTGGCGACTCCCCCGCGGGTCGGAAGAATCCGGGCCCTGGGAACGAGACCGGGCGAGACCGTCGCCTCGATGCTCCAGTTCTTCAACCGCTTCGACACGGAGAAGTACGGAAGCGAAGGAGCTCCACTTCACGATCCCTGCACCATCGCGTACCTGCTGAAGCCCGGTCTGTTCCAGGGCAAGCGGGTGCGCATCGACGTGGAGACCGGCTCCGAGCTCACCATGGGGGCGACCGCCGTCGATTTCTGGGGGGTGACGGGGAGGACGGCGAACGCCGTCTGGACGCACGGAGTCGACGCCGACGGATTCTTCGAGCTATTGACCGAAAGACTGGGAAGGCTCTAGGGTGCGCGGGCCGGCCGCTCTCCTTCTGAGCGTCGCCCTCGGCATCTCCTGCAGAAGCTCCGAGCCCCCGATGAAGGTCGTGGTCCTCGGCTTCGACGGCGCCTCCTGGGACACGATCGAGCCCTCGATCCGCGCGGGAAAGCTTCCCTTTCTCGAGCGGCTCCGGAGCGAGAGCGCCTGGGGTCCGCTCGAGACGTTCAAGCCGACGAAGTCCCCCGTCATCTGGACGAGCATCGCCACGGGGATGACGATGGAGAAACACGGCATCCTCGACTTCGTCTATCTGAAGGAGAACGATCTCCCGGTCCCCTTCGACAACTCCGAGCGCCGCGAGCCCTCCATCTGGCAGATCCTCGATCATTTCGGAAAGCGCTCGGTCGTCGTCAACTGGTTCGTGACCTATCCTCCCGACCGAATCGACGGAATCATGGTCTCGAACCGGTTTCGGCGGGCGCTCCTTCTCGGTCCCGAGCGGCGCGCACGGATGAGAGACTCCGTCCATCCTCCGGAGCTGTTCGACCGGCTCGCGCCGCTCCTGGACCTCGACTACGAGGAGGCGCGGCGGGAGCGAGAGCTCCCCGATCTCGGCGAGCTCTACCGCACGCTCCAGGCGAAGGAGTCGCTCGATGACGTCCCCGTGCTGAAGGATTACGGGGTCTACGTGGCTCAGGAGGCACTCATCGAGAACGTCGCCACGGACCTGTACCGAACCGAGAGGTTCGATTTCTTCGCGGCGTACTTCCGCCTGCCGGACATCGTCCAGCACGTGGCCCTTCGTCTCATCGCGCCCGAGAAGGTCGAGGAGACGCTCTCGCTGATGTCGGAAGGCAGGCTGTCCCCGGAAGAGCTCGATCGTTTCCAGGGAGAGATCTCCGCCGTGCTCCTGCCGTTCTATCGGTACATGGAGCGCATCCTCGAGAGCTTCCTCACCGCCCCGGGAAGCGAGAACACCCATTTCTTCCTCATCTCCGACCACGGGTTCACCCTCCACGCGGGCGGCTACGACCACTATCACATCCCGGAGAGCGAGCCTCCGCCTCCCGGCCTCTTCTTGATGCGCGGCCCGCTGGCGCGCCCGGGTCGAACGACCACGATGAGCGTTTACGACGTCGCGCCGACGATCCTTCACCTCTTCGATCTGCCGGTGGGCAGCACCATGGACGGAAAGGCGGCGACGCATCTCATGGACCTGGAGCGGAGCGTTCGCTTCGAGCGCTACTCGCGGGAGCTCATGAAAACCGCGGCTCCGGGCCAGGATACGGAGCTCGACCGCGAGATACAGGAAAAGACGCTGCGCGAGCTCCGGTCGCTCGGGTATATACCGTAGCGAGCTGGCCGAAGCGAAGCGTCTCGGATACGATCCGGGCGAGTTGTGGACCGGCACCGGCACCGGGCCGGGGTTTGGACCATGGAGAGCGAAGAACATGGAAACCCGCGAGCTGGGTTTGCTGCTCCTGGGCCTGGGCGCACTGCTGGCCGTCGCCGGCGTTCTGATCTACTGGGGAGGGCTCTCCTGGGTCGGACGCCTTCCGGGGGACATCCGCTACGAGAGCGAATCGACCCGGGTGTTCATTCCCATCACCTCGATGGTCCTGCTCTCGATCCTCCTGACGCTCCTGCTCAACGTCGTCCGGCGTTTTCTCTGATGCCGGCGAGGGGAAGGGGCTGGCCGAAGAGATAGCCCTGCGCCAGCGTGAAGCCCGCGGAGGAACAGACGGAAGCTTCGGTCTCGGTCTCGATGCCTTCCGCGATCGGAACCGCGCTCACTTCGCGCGCCGCGGCCATCAGCATCGCCAGGAGGCGCCGCTTCGATGGCGGCGCCTTGACGATGTCCTTGACCATGCTGATGTCGAACTTCAGATAATGGGGAGGCACCTCGGCGAGCTGCAGGATGCGCTCACCGAGGCCGAAGTCGTCGAGCGCGAGGCGCATTCCCAGCGAGTCGAGATCGCGCTTCAGCTCGGCGATGACCTTGGGCTCGGCGAGAGCGCCTTCGTGGATCTCGATCGCGAGATGGAGGTCGGGGCCGATCTCGCGCAGCCCCCGCAGGGATTCCATGAGCTCCGGCTTTCCCAGCTCGGAGGGGTGGGTGTTGAGAAACAGCAGAGGAAGATCCGCCCCGGCCGCGACCAGGAGCTCCACCGAGCGGCGTCGGAAGAGCCGGGAGAGCTCGGCCGCGCGATCCACCGTCTCCGCGATCCGGAACAGATCCTTCGGGCTCGAGGGGAGCTCGGGATGCGTGCCGCGCCCGAGAACCTCGTACGCCTCGACCGCGGCGCCGGGGAGGGAGACGATCGGCTGGAATACCGGCGCCGTGAGGCCCTGCTCCAGGAGCTCCGCGAGCTGCCGGGTTCCTCCCACGAACTGCTGGGGGAGCTCCAATCGATCCAGGGCGAGGGTTCCTCTCTCGAGAGTGGTCTCGTCGCCGACTCGGCTTTCGCCCGATTGCCGGCCCACGCGAAACTCGAACTCCGCGAAATGAAGGATGTCGCCTTCGTGGAGCAGCGCGCCTTTCACCCGCTTGCGGTTGACGAAGGTGCCGTTGGTGCTGTCGAGATCGCGGAGCTTGAGCTCCTCACCCTCGCAGTAGATCTCGGCGTGCCGCTTGGAGACCGACTGGAAGGGCAGGGTGAGATCGAGACCGACGATCCTCCCGATGCGGAAGGGAACGTTCACGATGGGAATCCGTTGGAGGCTCTTGCCTCCGTCGACGAGGCTTTCCAGGCACCATCGGGCCAGGCTGGCTTCGCGAGATTGGGGCTCTGACATTCCAGTCGAATCCGTCCACCAGGGCCAGGCCACCCTCAGGTTTCCCGGCCCACGTCGGGGTAACGCTTGTTGGGACCTCATTAGTATGCCGGATTGATGAGGCCGGGATCCAGCCCCCCTTCGACGGCTCGATTGCCTCGTTTCTGCGTTTGTGAAATGATGGGCGGCGCCGCTCTCGTTTCCGCCCCCCTTCAAAAAATGCGCTGTTCCGCCGCGCTCCTGTTTCTTCTCACCATCGCCTGCGAACGGGAGCTTCCTCAGGGCGAGCTCATCGAAGGCGAGTCCGCGGGCGCGACGTTCCTCGTCCGGCTCGCCGAGAGACTTCCCGGTAACGAGCGCGCGGACGTCGAAGGGATCGTCGGCGACGCTCTGGAAAGGGTGAGGTCGAAGGTTTCCGCCGACCTTCCGGAGTCCGATCTCTCGCGCCTCCAGACCGCCGACGCCGGCGTCGAGGTCCCGGTCTCGGTCGAGACCTTCGAGGTCCTGCGGGAAGCGGTGCGGGTGAGCGATCTGACGGGAGGGGCGTTCGACGTCACCGGGGCGCCCTTGGCTCGACTGTGGGGGTTCGGGCCCGGCGGCCACACGAGCACGGCTCCGCCGGCCGAGAACGAGATCGAGCGAGAGCGCGCCCGCGTCGGGTTCCGGAATCTGGAGCTCGACGACGATTCCATGACCGTCACGAAGCGCATCGCTTCGCTCGAGATCGACCTCTCGGATCTCGCCACCGGCTACGCCCTCGACCTCGCGGCGGCGGCGCTCGAGGAGCGCGGTTACAGGAACTACATGATCGAATCCGGGTCCGAAGTACGCACTCGCGGAAAGGACGCCGCGGGAGAGCCGTGGCGGGTCTCCATCGTGAAGCCCGGGCCGGGAGGCGGGGAGATCCAGAGAAACGTTCCGCTCAGCGGCTTCTCCATGGCGACCTCCGGTGACTACCGCGGCGCCGATGATGCCGACGCCCTCGCCGGGAAGCTCCACGCGCATCTCGTCGATCCGCGCACGGGTCGCCCTCTCGATCACGGGCTGCAGTCGGTGAGCGTCCTCGGGGAGACCTGCCTGACGGCCCGCGCGCTCGCGACCGGTCTCCTGGTGCTGGGGCCCGAGGAAGGATTTCGTCTCGCGGCCGCCGAGGAGATCGCGGCTTTGTTCCTCGTCCGCTCGAAAACCGGTTCGCTCGAGGAGCGAGCGACCCCCGACTTCGCCGAGCTGTTCTTTTAAAGCGCGAATCCGGCGCGGGCCCGCAGGCCCCCTCCTCGAGCAGAGCTTCAGCCCGAGCGCAGCGAGTCCCGAAGCGAGCGCCGCGGGGTGGACTGCCCACCGCATTGAGTAAAGAGCGAGGCGAGCAGCGGGCCCGGAGGGCCCCTTCCTCCCCGCGCGAGGAGCGCGGGGATTCAAGGGATGAAGTATGCTGACGGATTCGACGCCGGAAGCGCAGGGACCATGGCCGACGAAACCAACGCCGCCAGCCACATGGAGCGTGTCCACGAGCTGCTCGAGGAGGGGAGCCTCGACGAGGCCCTCGAGGACGCCGAGAGCCTCGCGGCGCAGGAGCCCGGGTCCGCCGAGGCCCACTGCCTCGTCGGAGTGGTCCGGGCCCAGCGGGGGGAAGTCGAGGCGGCGCTTTCCTCGCTCGAGCGGGCTCTGGTCCTCGACCCGAACCTGACGTCGGCCAGGCTAGAGAAGGCCCGCGTGCTCTACGACGAGGCTCGATTCGAGGACGTCATCGAGTCGCTGAGGGACGAACGCTCCGTCGAAGCCCTCTACCTCGCGGCCTCGGCCCTCTACGAGCTCGGGGAGCACGAGGAAGCGGCTGAGGTTTGCGATCGGGCGCTCGCAATCGAGGAGCTTCCCGAGCTCCGCCACCTGGAGGCGCTTCTCCGGCTGCAGGGCGCGGACCCGGAGGAAGCCCTGGCCGCGGCACGGCGCTCGATCGAGCTCGATCCCGAGCTGGCGGAGGGGCATCACGCCCTCGGGCTCTCCTACACCCAGCTCGGCCGGATGGAGGAAGCGGACGCCGCCTTCGCCCGCGCCGCGGAGCTGGACCCCGAGTCGTACTTCCGGCCGTTCCGTCTGGGCGCGGAAGACTTCGACGAGGTGGTGGACGAGGCCCTGGCCGAGCTCCCGGAGGAGTTCGAGAGCTACCTGGACAACGTGGAGGTCGCGATCGAGGACGTCCCCGCCGCCGCGCTCCTGAAGGAAGGACTCGAGTTCGATCTCCTCGGCTTGTACCAGGGCGGCACGATTCAGTCGGAGGCCTGGGACTTCCCCGACAGGGTTCTCCTGTTCCAGCGCAACCTCGAGAACATTTCGCCGACCCGGGAGAACCTCATCGAGGAGATCCGCGACACCGTCTACCACGAGATCGGACATCACATGGGGATGGACGAAGATCAGGTTCGCGAGGCGGAAGAGGGAGGCGAGGACGAAGACGGGCTGGAATAATCAGTCCGAGACCAGGAGGGTGAACGGATTGACCGGAGTCCCGGCGAAGCAGCCGCCGTCGCCCGCCACGTCGTAGGCGGCGAAGTGCAGGTGCGGGGCGTCCTCGCTCGCGTTTCCCGTCGTTCCCACGAAGCCCAGTACGTCCCCGCGGGAAACCCGCGCGCCTTGCTCGATTCCGAAGGCGTACCGCGCCAGGTGGCCGTAGTAGTAGCAGCGGCGGGAAGCCCTGTCGATCAGGTAGATGCCAATCCCGCCGCGCTCGCTCTCGAGAAGACGATGGATGACGCCGTCGTCCGAAGCGACGACCGGGGTTCCCCAGGGGGCTTCGATATCGATGGCGCCGTGCCGGCGAAAGAAATCGCGTCGATCGGAGAAGCTGTCCCGGAGCTCGTCCCGGCTCACTCCCCGCACCGGGAGCAGAATCGAGCTTCGCCCGTCGGCCCGGTCGGCGGGGTCGGAAACCTCGGAGCGAAAAGCGAGTAGCACCAGGGCGCAAGCGTTCAGGAAGAAGAAGAGCCGCAAGAGAAGAGGCGCGAGGCCCTCTTCAGGCTCGACATCGTCGGCGCGGTGCCGCACACCACCTCCGCAGGATTGGAAACGTTACTCTTCTATTCTAGCTCGACCCGTGCCGAGCTCCAATGACCGGGGTTAGAATGCGGTCACTTCAAGAGAGACCATGCACGACTTCTCTTTTCCCCCTGTTCGGGACTTCGAAAGCCGCGCGCGGTCGTTCGAGGCGGTGGGCCGGGTGACCCGGGTCGACCCGCTCGAGGCCTCGAGAGCCGAGCGGTGAATCCCTGGCTCGCCCTCGCGGGCTTTCCGGCCGCGGCCGCTCTCGGGGCGCTCGCGCAGAGCGTGCTGTGCCGCCGGGAAAAACGCCGTCTTCCACCGCCGGGCATCCGGGTCGACGCCTCCGGGCTCGAGCTTCACTTCCAGGTGAGCGGCGAGGGAGAGCCGGTGGTGGTCCTCGATTCCGCGCTCGCCGGCACGTCTCTGAGCTGGTCTGAAGTCCAACCGCGGGTCGCGGTCTTCGCCCGGGTCGCGAGCTACGATCGCGGCGGATTCGGCTGGAGCGATCCCTCGCCCGAGCCGCGGCGCGTCGACTGCCTGGTCTCCGAGCTCCGCAGCGGTTTGAAGGCGCTTTCTCTCGAGCCGCCTTACGTTCTCGTGGGTCACTCGTACGGCGGTTTCGTGATGAAGTGGTTCGCCTCGCGGCATCCCGAGGAAGTGGCGGGACTGGTGCTCGTCGACGTGCCTCACCCACGGAAATGGGTTGCGCCGACGGAAGCGGAGCTGAGGCGCCTCGAGCGCGGAGCGCGGAGCGCGCGCGTCGCCGGTCTTCTGGCTCACTTCGGGGTCATGCGTCTCCTTTTTCGTTTCGCCGGGCCCGGTCGACTCGAGAACCTATCCGGTCTCCTCTCGAAGCTCCCCGCGTCGCACCGAGCCGCGATTCGCAGCTTCTGGGTACGGCCCTTCACTCTCCGCGCGCTCTCGAGCCTCATCGAGGAAGCCCCGCGGAGCGCGATCCTGGTGGACGGCGCCACGGGTTCTCTGGGCGATCGACCGCTCGCGGTTCTGACGGCGTCGGGCCCGTCGCCCGAGAGGATCCGGGATCAGGAGGAGGAGGCGAGGCGGAGCCGGCGATCGCGGCATATCGTCGCCAGGAGGAGCGGGCATTGGATACCGATCGACGAGCCGGAGCTCGTCGTCGACGCCATTCGCGAAGTCACAGCCGAGGCGCGTCGGGTCCGCGCGAGCGGCGGATTCCCAGGAGCGGAAGAAGAGCGAGGAGCACGAGCCACTCGGAGTGCTCCATGATCGCGCGCCCGAGGCCCGCCGCCCCTTCCGCGAAGAATCTTTCCGCCGCGAGGTCGTTCGCGTGCTCGGCGATGGCGAGCCCCCCGAGGGCGAACTCTCTGGCGAACGCCCCGCCTCCGATGGCGCCCTGGAATCCGACGGCGAGGCCTCCGATCGCCAGGTAGCCGAGAGCGAGCCCGCCGAGCGAGTAGCCGCCGAGCGCGAGACCTCCGAGGGCGATCACTCCCAGCGAAAGCCCGCCGACCGCGATCCCGCCGATGGCGAGACCGCCCGCCGAAAAGAGGACGCCGAACGCGACGTCTCCGATGGCGATCCATCCGCGCGCGATTCCTCGCTTCCAGACGCCGTCCTCGACGGTGCTCATGGCCACATGGACGAAGGGAATCCCCAGAAGCTCGAAGCCCGAACGGTAGCTCATCGGGTTTGTCTTTCTCGGGAGATCCCTTCCATTATCTCGAACTCGAGCCATCGATGAAACCTCGTCTCGCGCTGGTGACCGCGGGCCACCTCTCCACCGGTCCGCGAATGCCGAACGCGGCCGACGCGCTCGCGGAGGATGGGTACGAGGTTGCCCTGGTCTCGACGCGGTCGACTCCCTGGGCGGCGGAGGCCGACCGGGACGTCCTGAGGCTGCGCTCCGGGCGACGTGGAGGCGGCGATCCGATGAATCCCCAACCGAAACCGGCGTTGTTTCGCGCCGGCGCCGTCCGGATCGCCGCCCGGAAACAGAGACGAGATTCGGAGGCCGAAACCGCCGTCAGACTTGAACGGCGACGGGGGTGGGTTTCTTCGTGACGGCGCAGCTTCGGCAGATCGGCTCGCCCTCCGATCCGGGGCGATCCCACGTCTTGAGGCGGTGGGCGCCCCGCAGCCTTTCGAAGTTCGGGCTCCCCCAGGCTTCCTGGATCGTCTGGTCCCGGGTCACGGCGCCGCCGTCGATCTCGAGAGTGAACCCCTGGCAGCAGGGCATGGTGTGTCGTCCGTCCCAGGTCACGACCATGCGTCGGAAAGGGTCGGGGCACTGGAACTCGGAGGCGGCGATCTGCCGCCACTCCGCTGCCTTCCAGTGGTGCTCCACCCCGGCGGGGAAGTAGCACTCGCTGACCGACATCCAGTCGACGCCCATCTCGTCCTTCCAGAACGTCCTCCATGCGCCCGCTGTCGACGTCGTCGGCGTTCATGTGAGTGCGAACGACGGAGGCGCGGATGCGGCAGTCGGGCGCGCCCTTGCCCGCGGCGCGAGCCGCGACGGCGCTTGCGTACCGAGTGCAGCAGCACCTCCCAGTTCCCCTCCGACGCGCTGCCGGTGGTAGGTCTCCGGATCGCCCGCGTCGACGGAGAACATGAGGTCGGTGATTCCCGCCTCGACGAGCTGGGCGAAGAGCTCGGGGTTGCTTGCGGGAACCCCCGTTGCCGTTGGTGTTCATCATGATGTCGGGAAAGCCCAGCTCCGCCGCTCGGGCACGAAGGAAACGATCTCCGGGTGCAGTGAGGGCTCGCCCCGGTAGTTGAGCTTGATCGAGCTCACCCCGATGTCGGCGCACTGCCGCAGCAGCCGGCCGTAGAGCATCGGGTCCATGTATCCGCGCTGGTAAGTGTGCTCGTCGAAGCCCTGGGCTGCGGATGTGCTCGTGGGTCCAGATCTGGCAGAACCCCTGCGGGTCTTCCTCGGAGCTGCCGCAGCGGAGATCGCACACGGCGACGGTCTCGAGGTCCACGTGCACCGGGTGATCACCGGCGTCGAGCTCGGCGCCCCGGCGGTCCCATTCGCGGCGATAGCTCTCGTAGCGCACGCTTCGGGACGAGGGCGCCGGTCCCAGAACCCGAAAGGTGGGATCCTGACTCATCGAAGTTTCATTCTATCCCAGTCCCGAACTCCCACCAGGGATGCGCTTCCCCTTCGGGTCGAGAGGCAAGAACGTGCTCCGCCATCCGGCGGATGCGCTCGGCCTCCGTCGAGAACTCCCGCCCGAACCGATGGCCCTGGCCGTCTCCCCAGATGAAGACCCCGGGGTAGTGGGGGTTCTCGGTCGACTTCAGGAAGAGCTCGAGCTCCTTCACCGCCACGTTCAGGTAGAAGTCGTCCATGTCGCCGCAGTAGAGATGGAGCTTCGAGACAAGCTTGGGTCCGAGGCTCGCCCAGTTCTCCTTCAGGTGGTGCAGCAGATCGAAGTTCTCGCGCCAGTACTCGGCGACGGAGCGATCGATCCCCCCCGTCCTTTTGTCGAAGAGCGGTTGGAAGTAACCGTCCGCCCCGAGAGGCCCGAAGACCGCCGACCAGACGTCGATCTGCTCCCCCGATCGCCCCCGGGTTCCGGAGACGAGCTCGAAGGTGTTCCTCTGCTGCGACGTGAGTCGAACCTCGCCCGTCTGGGACCTGGTGTTGGCGGTGGGAACCCGCCGCCATTCGTGCCGCTTGTAGAACGCGTTGTCATCCTTGTAAACGTCGATCCCCTCGACGTTCACGAAGGTGACGGGGTCGGGGGCGTAGGCGAAGGCGCCGCCGTAGAAGTCCGGGTGGAAGATCTGCATCGCGAGCGATTCCCATCCCCCCGTCGACCCGCCGGTGAGCACCCGGGCATACGGCTTCCGGATGACGCGGAAACGCCGCTCGATCTCGGGAATCAGCTCGTCCTGGATGGCGTCCCCATAGGGACCCACGTTCACCGAGTTCACCGAGTACGAGGTATCGAAGTAAGGGTTGGGATCCTGGATCGTCACCACGATCATCCGGGGGAAGCGATCGGAGGTCCATGCCCGGTAGAAATCCTCGCCTTCCTTGAAGCTCATGGGGTCGGCGAGAGAGAAGTGCCCCTGCACGTACACCACGGGATAGGAGATCGTCTCGCGCTCGTAGTCGCGCGGGAGGAGGACGGTGGCGCCGAGGTAGATCGGCCGGCCCCAGAACTCCGTGAGGCGCTTGCTCTCGAAACGAAACCTCTGGACCCAGGGAGTATCTGCGGGCAGCTCGATCGGCGGAATCACCTGGTCGGCCGCGATCTCGTGATCGTAGCCGGCGGAGCTTTCCAGGCGCAGCTTGCGGGGAACGCTGTACAGGTTTCCCGGCGATCGCTGCCAGTGCTGCCCCTCCCAGCGATCGTCGTGCATCCAGACGACGTGGCCGTCCTTGCGGCGAAACTCGCTGTAGATATTGATGAAGGCCTGGACGTAATAGTCCTCGGCCGGTATGTCCGCGAGGGAGTCGACGGGCGACCCGAGATCGTCGGCGTCGATGAGGATGGGCTCGCCCGGGGCAACGGCCTCGAAGTCCTTGCCGAAGAATGGGACTCCCATGCGGCCCACCTGCAGGCGCGGCTCCTTCTCGTTGGTGCGCGAGAGGATGACGTAGGCTCGTCCCGTCAGCGGACCCGCGTACGCCGCGGCGGGGTAAATGATGCGGAATCGCGTCTTGCCGTCTCCCGAAGCCGCGCCGGGAAGGATGGCGGTGAGAGCCAGGAAGAAGACAGGTCTCGTCCAGCGCATGCGGAAGATTCTAGCCGCATCGGAGGCCGTGTTAACATCCCGCGATCGTGACCGGAATCGTGCTGCTCGCCGCTGCTCTCTCCGTCCCGCCTTCGGAATGGGACGCGGCGAAAGCGGGACAAAAGCTCGACGAGCGTGCTGCGATCTGGGAGAGCCACCCGAAGACCCGGCGTTCGCACGAAACGTCGTGCATCTCGTGCCACACGGGAGCTCCGTACCTCCTGGCGCGGCCGGCGTTGCGCCGTTCTCTCGGGGAGAAGGATCTCGCTCCTCCCGAGAGGGCTCTCCTCGATGACGTGGCGACTCGCGTCACGAAGTGGAGCGAGGCCGAGCCCTGGTACTCCCATAACGAAGCGAAGACCCGCGAGTCGCGCGGAACCGAGGCGATCTTGAACGCGCTCGTGCTCTCGCATCGCGAGCGCGCCGAGCCGAGCGCGGAGACGGGAGCGCTCCGCCGGACGGCGCTCGCGAACCTCTGGGGAGAACAGCGCGCCGACGGGGGCTTCGACTGGCTGCATTTCGATCTCGCGCCCTGGGAAACGGACGAGAGTGATTTTTTCGGCTCGTGCCTGGCGGCGGTCGCGGTATCCGAGGACTCGAGCGAGCCGTTCGCGCGTCTCGCGGCGTACCTTCGTTCCCTGCCGCTCGATATAAACCTGCACAGCCGCCTGGGGCTGCTCTGGGCGGAGGCGAGCCACCCGGGTCTCGTCGCGCCCGAGAAAAGGCGAGCTCTCCTGGAGGGAATCCTCGAGGCACAGAGGGAAGACGGTGGATTCGCTCTCTCCGACCTGGGCCCCTGGAAGAGGAGAAACGGGCGCTCGGACGCCTATGCCACCGGCCTCGCGGTTCACGTGCTGCGCGAGCTTCCGGATCCTTCCTCGAAGGACGCGATAACGCGCGGAGTGGCCTGGCTCGTATCTCACCAGGAAACCACGGGAGGGTGGGTGGCGGAGTCCGCGAACAAGGACCGCTCCTCGGACGACGCTTTCGTCGCCGGCTTCATGTCCGACGCGGCGACGGCGTTCGCGGTACTCGCCCTCTCCCCTCGGTAGCCTTCCCGCGCGGTCCTCGGAGACGCGTGCGGTATAATCTAGCGCTTCGCCCCGGGGAGGGGTGCAAGAGCGGCTTATTTGGCTAGCCCGGAAAGCTAGTGTACCGGCAACGGTACCGTGGGTTCGAATCCCACCCCCTCCGCCAGTTGAAGCGACAGACAGCGTTGAATGGGAAAGTCATCATGCAGCGGCGCCCGGAGGGCGCCTGTATTCGGATTTGCGCTGGGGGTGGGGCCCGCAGCGGCGCGGCGCCCGGAGGGCGCCTGTATTTGGATTTGCGCTGGGGGTGGGGCCCCAGCGCACTAATTTATGTCTCGCGGTTCAGGCCCCGTGCGAGTCGAGCCCACGAACCCCGTCAGGCCCGGAAGGGAGCAGCGGTAAGCGGATCCTCGATTGTGCCGCGGGCAGCCTGGACCGCGGGACTCCAGAACGAAGACGATGACCTACGAGGTGCTGGCGCTCAAGTATCGGCCCAAGGTGTTCGAGGACCTGGTCGGGCAGGAGGCCGTCACCCGCACCCTGACCCACGCGATCCAGCAGAATCGCATCGCCCACGCGTTCCTGTTCTCCGGAGTCCGCGGTGTGGGGAAGACTACGACGGCGCGTATCCTGGCGAAGGCCCTCAACTGCGCGAGCGGCCCCACGGTGCGCCCCTGCGGGGAGTGCCCCGCCTGCCTCGAGATCGCGCGCGGAAGCTCCCTCGACGTCCTCGAGATCGACGGCGCGAGCAACAGCCGGGTGGACGATGTGAGGGATATCATCGGGTCCTCGCGCTACGCGCCCTCGAGGGACCGTTTCAAGATCTACATCATCGACGAAGTCCACATGTTGTCGAAGGAGGCGTTCAACGCGCTCCTCAAGACGCTCGAGGAGCCGCCGCCGAGCGTCAAGTTCATCTTCGCCACCACCGAGTACCACAAGATCCCCGACACCATCCTGTCCCGCTGCCAGGAGTTCGAGTTCCGCACGGTCTCTCGGTCCGAGATCGCGCAGCAGCTCCGGCGCATCGTGGACGCCGAGGGATTCCGGGCCTCCGAAGCCGCACTCGCCATCCTGGCGAGAACCGCGGAAGGAAGCCTCCGGGACGGGATCTCCGCTCTCGATCAGGTCATCGCCTCCGCCGGAAGCGACATCGGCGAGAACGAGGTCACCGAGATCCTGGGACTCGTCGAGCGCCAGGTGCTGCGGGAGACGGCGCAGGCCATCGTCGCCCGGGACACCGAGGCGATCCTGCGCGTCGTCGACCGTCTCTCGAAGAGCGGCCGCGACCTGCGTTTCTTCACTTCATCCTTGATGCAATACCTGAGAGACGTCCTCGTCACCCGGGTGGCTCCGCACGCGTCCGATCTGCTGGACGTGCCCGGGGAGACCGACGATCTCGAGACTCTCGCCCGCGAGCTCAGCGAGGAGGATCTCGTGCGGAGTCTCGAAGTGTTGACCCAGGCGGAGGACGGGCTTCGCATGTCGCCCGAGCCGCGATTCCATCTCGAGATGGCGCTTCTCAAGATCGCCCAGCTCCGCAGGCTCGCGAGCTTCGAGGAGCTCCTGGCGCGCTTCGAGCGCCTCGCTTCCGGAAGCGCACCGCCTCCGCCGGCCGCGGGACCGGCTCCGGCGCCCCCAAAGCGGACGGCGAGCGCTCCGACCCCTCCGCCGGAACCCAAGACGGAGACGGCGCGCGAGTCCGCTCCGCCGCCGAGTGCCGTGCCCGAGGCTCGGGGGACGCTCGTGGAGCAGCTCTGGGACCGGCTCAAGACGGGAAAGCCGATGCTTCATGCGCTGGTGTCCCGCCATCACCAGGCCGAGGTCGAGGCCGACCGGCTGCGGATCCAGTTCCTGCCGGAGCAGAAGGTGCTCGCGGAGCAGCTCCGGGAGAAGTCTCTGCTGGCTCTGCTGGAGGAGCAGGTCGCGTCGGTGTTCGGAAGGAAGATCGTCGTTTCGGTCGAGGTGGCCGAGAACGGAGCGGAGCGTCCCGCCGAGACACCACCCGCTCCCTCTCGGAGCGAAGTCGGGCTCGAGGAGCGGGCGAAGCGGGATCCGCTGGTGAAACGCTTCGTCGACACCTTCCAGGGCGAAGTCGAGGACATAATCTCTTCCGATGGGAGCCGATGAATGAAACTGAACCAGATGATGAAACAGGCGAAGGCGCTTCAGGACAAGCTGAAGCAGCAGCTCGACGAGATCCGCGTCGAGGCCACTTCCGGGGGCGGCATGGTGACGGTCAAGATGAGCGGCAACAAGACGGTGACCGAGGTCAAGATCGATCCCGAGGTCGTCGACAAGAACGACGTGGAGATGCTGCAGGATCTCATCACCGCCGCGGTCAACGAAGCCTCGCGGAAAGTCGACGAGGCGGCGCAGCGGGAGATCGGGTCTTTGGCGGGGAACCTCCCGGGGCTGTTCTGATCTCGTGAAGGACTATCCCGAGCCGGTGTCGCGGCTCATCTCCGAGCTCAAGGGGCTTCCCGGAATCGGCGCCAAGTCGGCGCAGCGCATTGCCTTCCACATCCTCCGGACCGGGGTCGAGGAAGCGCAGCATCTGGCGCGCGCGATTCTCGACGTCAAAGAGCGCATCGTCACCTGCTCCGCCTGCAACAACGTCACCGACCTGGATCCCTGTCACTACTGCACGAGCCCGGATCGGAGCTCGAAAGTGATCTGCGTGGTGGAGGAGCCCCCGAACGTGGTGGCGATCGAGAAGACCCACGAGTTCAAGGGACGCTACCACGTCCTGATGGGAAGCCTCTCCCCTCTCCAGGGGGTGGGTCCCGACAAGCTCAAGATCCAGGGTCTTCTCGAGCGGCTGCGAGGAGGCGAGGTGGAAGAGGTCATCCTGGCGACGAACCCCAACGTGGAGGGGGAGGCGACGGCGATCTATCTCTCGAAGCTCATCAAGCCCCTCGGGGTCCGGGTGACCCGAATCGCCATGGGCATTCCCGTGGGCTCGGAGATCGACTACGCCGACGAGATCACGGTGGGTAAGGCGCTCGAAGGGCGTCGAGAATACTGAGCCCGGTGTCGCAAATAGAGCCGAGGGAGCTTGCCAAAACCCCTTGTTTCCGCTATACATATTAGGTAAATCAAAACCTCGCTACTCTTCACATCCCTAAAGCGTGTAGGTCTCGGACGGAGGAAATCAGAGTCATGGCGACCACTGATGTGGTGATGTATGACGAGGAGTTCAATCAGATCAAAACGATTCTGAGCAAGCTCCGGACCGACGCCAACGCCAAGCTCGTTTTCCTCGTCGACAAGAACGGCCAGCAGATCGCGGCCCACGGCAACATCGACAACCTCGACACCACGTCGCTCGCCTCGCTCACCGCCGGCAACGTCGCCGCCACCGACGCTCTCGCCAAGCTCATCGGCGAGAAGGAATTTTCCGTCCTGTTCCACGAGGGGGAGCGCGACAACATCCACATCTCCATCGTGGGGCTGCGGGTCATCCTGGTGGTGATCTTCGACGAACGCTCGTCCCTCGGCCTGGTGCGGCTTCGGGTGAAGAAGGCGTCTCAGGACCTCAACGGCGTCTTCGACAGCATCATGCAGAAGGTGGAGGCCGAGAAGGCGCACTCGGGCGCGAGCTTCGAGTCCCCGTTCGCCGAGATCACCGATGAAGACATCGACAGCTTGTTCAGCGAGTAGGGCCGGGCGATGACTTTCATCAATTACGCGTCGCGCGAGATCAACTGCAAGATCGTGTACTACGGTCCCGGTCTCTGCGGGAAGACCACCAACCTCCAGTTCATCTACGAGAAGACCAATCCCAACTCGAAAGGGAAGCTGATCTCGCTCGCGACCGAGACCGACCGCACGCTGTTCTTCGACTTCCTCCCCCTCGAGCTGGGAAACGTCCGCGGCTTCAAGACGCGCTTCCACCTCTACACCGTTCCCGGCCAGGTGTTCTACGACGCCTCGCGGAAGCTGATCCTGAAGGGTGTCGACGGCGTCATCTTCGTCGCCGACTCCCAGCGGGAGCGGATGGACGCCAACGTGGAGAGCCTCCGGAACCTCGAGCAGAACCTGAAAGCCCAGGGCTACGACATCCGCAGCATCCCCTACGTGCTACAGCTCAACAAGCGCGACCTCCCGAGCGCCGTTCCCGTCGACGAGATGAAGGCGAAACTCTGCATCGACAACGAGCCGGTGCTCGAGGCCATCGCCGCCTCCGAGGAAGGGATCGGGGTCTTCGACACGCTGAAAGCCGTCGCCAAGCTCGTCCTCCAGGACCTGACGAAGTCGACGTAGCGGCGTGCTATAATCAGCGCTTTCTGTCTGTTCCCCGGTAGCTCAATGGTGGAGCGGCGGACTGTTAATCCGTAGGCTGTAGGTTCAAATCCTACCCGGGGAGCCAACTACTTCCGATAAACATCCGAACGATGCCCGAGCGTGATGAACACGAGCTCGGTTCGTTCGATCTTGTAGATCAACCGCCAGTCCCCGACCCGAAGCTTGTATAGGCCCTTGAACTGAGCTCCCTTCAGGGCTAGTGGAGCATGTTGCCCCAACGGGGTCCGGTAAAGCTCTCGGAGCTTTCCCTTGATCTGCTTCTGGACTTCCTTGTCGAGTCTATCGAGCGCCTCGATGAATTCGTGAAAATAGAGGATCTGCACTACTTCCGCGGTCGCGCGCTTTTGGCGAAGTAGGCTTCATGGCGAATGGGCTTGCGGCTGTGCTGGCTCAGTATGCGCTGCGCCTTGGTTCCAAAATAGAAGTCCTCCATGACCTCCCGCAGGGCATGCTCCGCGAACTTCCCGATCTGAAGGAAGTGCGCCTCGCAGAAATCACGAAACTCGCGTGCGAACTTCGGGTCCACTTTGACGCTCAACGTGGTAGTCGCCATGCCGCCAGTATACTTTTTGTGACCAGAAGCAGCAAGCCCCGGTGTCTCCTTCCGCGCTGGACGGCGCCCGTCCCACTCGAAGAGCGGAAAGTAATACTCCTCGAATCCGAGATGCTATTTGTCCCCGATAAGAAAGAGCTGCGTTCGCGAGGGAACGGTCGTTCTGACGACAGAGAAGAAGTACCGAGAACGCCTCGGCTCGCCGTCAAGACAGCGGAGTGACTGCAAGAGGGTCTTCCACGTTTTGGGGACTCAGTTCTTGACCGCGAGGCCATGGGCGCTCGTGCTCTCGCGAAGCTCGAGGATTCCGACGTAGAGGTGGCCGAGGACCGCCCGGGCGGTCTGCTCTTCCGAGAGCGGGCTCAGGGCGAAGACCGATCGCGTGGGCTCGGAGCCGGTGATGCGCGAGAGGATGAAGGCCTCGTGGGGCTTCATCGTCACCCGCTCCATGAGGACCATGGAGTCCTTCGTGAGGCTCAGGTGCCGGTCGTCGCTCATGAGCTGCTTCAGGTGATCGTCGATCTGGGGCGTCCGCCTCGCGGCTTCCATGATCACGTCGAGGACCATCACCGGTTTCGCCACCACCTGGATCACGTCCTTGGTGTTGGAGAAGGCCATCTTCTTCGGGGGCTGGATCATGACGTTCGAAGCGACTTCCATGATCTGCAGGCGCACGAAGTCCTCGATCTCCGCCGCCTGGATGATGTGCAGGTCCGCCAGCACCTCGCCGAGGCGTTTTCCCTTCTTCGCGAACAGGGTGGCGTCTTTGAGATGCTGCTCGGTGATGCAGCCCTGGCGCACCAGGCACTCACCCAGACGCTCGTTGTCGTCGGTCGACCGGGCGGCGGTGATGCCGCCCTCCTTGAAGACGAGGTGTCGCGTGAGCTGAGCGCCCTCGCAGGTGAGGATGCCGCTCCGCCTTTCACGCGCGAGCGTTCTCAGAGTCTTCAGAACTTGCTGGTTCACTTGCTCACAGCAATCCGATGATTCACGGAACTTTATCCTCGGGCGAACGAAGGAAGGCATGGGCCTCCCGACACACCGAGGGTCGATGGGGCAAGGATGCACGATGCGTACCATCGCCCGCGGGCATGCCGACGCGGAAGTCCTTCGATTACAGTTGCTTCAGGGAGATCGCCTCCGGCGGGTCGAGGGCCCCCCGGCGGTACTTGTGGGCGAGAGGACACGTCCCCATGGGAGGACCCCCGCGACCGCTCACGGCTACTGGATGGCGGACGAGTTCTCGCGGATCCAATCGGCGATGGCCTTGGCGAGGCGGCTCAAGTCCCGGGTGCCGTGGCCTTCGACCGAGAACTCCTTGGAGAACTGTCCCGGCAAGCCGATCCGCACCAGAGCCCAGGTTCGGGGCGCGTTCTCATCCAAGCGCCACAAGTAGCGCACGGGCTGGTCCCCGTCACCGAGCTCGACGGTGAGGTCCCCCTGCCCGAGGAACTGGATGGCCACGTGCGCCTGCTCTCTCGAGTACGCGACTTCGGTGAACGAGTCGACGTGTTTTCCGAGCTCGCGCCGGAAGACATCGAGGAGCTCGTCCTTGAAACCTTGCGCGCTGTCGCGGCTGTAGGTGAAGACGCTCAGCGGGCTTTGCGCCTGCAGAACGGCGACGGCGAAAACCGCGGCGACGAAGTTGGGCACGCTCTAACGCTCCAGCATGCCTCCGATGCCGCCGAGAGCGCCGAGGATCGAGCCTTCGTCTTTCTTGCCGCCGATGGTCAGGGACTGCTGGATGCGTCCCGCGAGCCGGCTGAACGGAAGCGACTGGAGCCAGACCTTGCCCGGACCGGTCACGCTGGCGTAGAAGAACCCCTCGCCGCCGAATATCGCCGACTTGATGCTCCCCACGAACTGGATGTCGTAGGTGATCGAGGGCTGGAGCGCCACGAGACAGCCGGTGTCCACCCGTAGATTCTCGCCCGGGCCGAGCTCCCTTTCCACGATGGTGCCGCCGGCGTGGAGAAACGCCAGCCCGTCGCCCTCCAGGCTCTGCATGATGAAACCTTCGCCGCCGAAGAGGCCGACGCCGATCTTCTTCTGGAACGCGATACCGACCGACACCCCCTTGGCGGCGCAGAGAAAGGCGTCTTTCTGGCAGATGAGCTTTCCCCCCATCCTGTGGAGATCGGCGGGGATGATCTTTCCGGGATACGGGGCGGCGAAGGCGACATGCTGCTTTCCCGCGCCCCGGTTCGCGAACTCGGTCATGAACAGGCTTTCCCCCGTGAGGACGCGCTTTCCCGCCCCCAGGAGCTTGTCCATGAACCCGCCGCCCTGAGAGCTCCCGTCGCCGAAGATGGTCGTCATCTGGATGCCGGCGGTCATGTACATCATCGAGCCCGCTTCCGCGATGGCGCCTTCACCGGGATCGAGCTCCACGTCGACGAACTGCATCTCGGAGCCGACGATGTCGTAGTCGACCTCGTGCGAGCGCCGGCCGCCGGACATCGGCGTTCCCAGAGGTGCTGCCGGGCCCGCTCCCGCGGCGCCGAGGAGGGAAGAGACCTCGGGGACTTGCGCCGCGGCGGTCCATCCCGACATCCCTTGTTTGAAGATCAGGGTCGCCTGGTTGTACTGACCGGATCGAAACCCCGCCGCGAGATCCGATGCGGTCATGGGTCCGACGCTCTGACCAGAGACGGCGACGTACCATTCCTTCGCGTCCATTGCGTTTGCTCCCCGTGCGCTCACCTCGCTCCGCAACCCGCGCGGAAGAGGGCGGTCAGTATAACAGAAGCTCCGTTCCCGCTTGCCACCCGCGGGCGCTTGTCCGTAGAGTGAGAGTCACTTCCATGAATCCGCCCGGTGTCTTCGCCCTCGCGGCGCTCGTCGCCGCTCGCGCCGCCGCGGGGCAGACGGCCAAAGGGCCGATCATCGACAGCATCGAGATCGTGATCGAGGACGTCTTCGAGGACGGGGGACTCACTCCCGATTACTGGGCTTATCGGCTGGCGAATGACCTCCATATCGAGACCAAGGAGGTCGTCATCCGCCGGGAGCTCCTGTTCCGCGAGGGCGAGCCTCTGGCGCGCGAGGCGCTGGCGCAGACCGAGAGGAACCTGCGGGCGCTTCCGTTTCTCCGAAGGGCCAGGATCGAGACCCATCCGGCGGAGACCGATGGGACGGGCACGGTCTCGGTCCGGGTCGTCGTCGGGGACAGCTGGAGCACGGTCCCGGAAGCGCGCCTCGCGAAAGTAGGAAACGAGTGGGTGTGGGCGCTCGGAGCCTCGGAAGGAAATCTCTTCGGCCGGGGAATGGATTTCGAGGCGCTCCACAGCTCCGGCCTCGACCGGGACGAGACGTACGTTCTCTTTCGGGACCCGAGGCTCTTCGGGTCCCGGATGGCGCTCTCCACCTATTATTCCGCGGCCTCCGACGGCCATCATGCGGCTTTCGGAGGACAGAGACCGTTCTACTCTCTCGATTCGCTCTGGAGTTTCCGCGCCGGCTTCGAGGACTTCGACCGGCTGGATCCTATCTATGAAGACGGGGAGCGGATCGAACGGCTCCGGCATACGAGAACGCGCGCCGACTTCGAAGTGGCCCGCGCGGTGCGGCGCTCGGGCGCGAGCGCGCTGCGGCTTCACCTCGGCTACCAGCTCTCCGAGGACGACGTCGAGCTCGACCGGCGGAAGTTCGGCATCGTCCAGATCGGCCTCACGAGCATCTTCCACTCGTTCCGCGAGCTCACTCACGTGAATCGCTTCGAGCGCACCGAGGACGTCAATCTCGGAAACGAGGCCGCGGCGTTCGTCGGCATCTCGACTCCGTCGCTCGGCGGCGAGGCCGGGGACTCGTATTTTTTCTTCGTTTCGGAACGGCGCGGCTTCTCCTGGAGCTCCGAGGGGTTTCTTCTCGGAGCGGCCTCGTGGCAGGCCCGCCACCGGAACGGGGGCATCGAGAACGCCGTCGCCCGGTTGCGACTGGACCTGGTGCAGAAGGTGTCCCCGCGTCGGATCCTCCTGGCGAAGGCCGACTATCAGCACGGGTCGAACCTGGACCCCGAGGTCCAGCTTCGCCTCGGCGCCGAGAGCGGGCTTCGAGGCTACCCGGTGCGCCAGTTCAACGGCACGCGGTCGCTGCTGCTGAGCTTCGAAGGACGATGGTTCATCGCCGACGACGTGCTCCGGCTGGTCTCCGTCGGCGTCGCCGGCTTCGTGGACTCCGGATTCGCGTGGCCCGAGGGCGCGAAGGTCGCGCTCCACGACCTCAGTTCCGACGTCGGCGTGAGCCTGCTCCTCGGCGCGAATCGGGTCTCGGCCTCGAGGCCGGGCATCCGCCTGGACCTCGCCTACGCTCTCAATCCCATCGCCGGACGAAGCCCATGGCTCTTCTCCGCGGGCTCGCAGGTCGGGTTCTGACTACCTCACGCCGATCTTCACGTTGGAATAAGTAACTCCGATGATGGACTCCTTGCGCTCCTTGACTCCGAGCTCGATCCAGTGAGTCGCCGGCCGGTAGATGTTGGTGTAGGTCTGAGAGTACTGCTCCACCCCGTCCATATAGACTTTGACGATCTGGCTTCCGATGCCCGGGCCCCATTCGACGCGGATGGTGTAGGTCTTGAAGAGGTCCCACTCCTCGAAGTCGTTTCCGAAGTCGTACTGCTCTCCGTTCGATATCCAGCGTATCCGGAAGTAGGGTGAGCTGTGCTCCGAATTGAGCTTCTGAAGGCCGACGCGGTACGGGTTCTCCCGATAGGCGCCCAGGGTCGGGTCCCACATGCCGAAGAGCATCCACTGTTTTTCCGGAACCTCGTCCTCCATGTTGGAGTTGTCCCACTCGACGAATCCCGCTTCGAGGGTGGGAACGCCGTAGCGGATGTAGTCGGATCGGGTCTTCACCTGCCACCCGGTGGGAGTGAACTCTCCTCCCCCGCGTTCCCCGACGGTCATGCCGTTGGTGAGAGGGTCATAGACCAGGAGACCGTTCACCGGAGTCTCCGACCCGAAGCCCGCCGCGTTGACGCGAAACTCCGCGGGCTGCGCGAACGGTCCACTCGTAGACGCGGCCTCCGCTCGCGCTCTCCAGAAGTAGCTCGCGTTCTCGAGGGGCGTCGTCACCTGCCACGAAGTCTGGCTCGCTCCCTGGGCGATGCCCCTTGCTTCGACGACTAGACTCGTGAAACCGGAATCGTTCGCCACCTGGAAGTGATAGGTCGGCGTCGTCGAACCGCCGCCCACGTTCGTTATCGTGAGCGTCGGGTTCCGGCTATCCACGGTCGCGCCCGCCGACGGGCTCACGATGGCGGGAGCGGTGGTGATGGTCGTGGGCGTCGAAGGCGAGTCGTCGCCGCAGCTCAGGGCGAGAGCGGTCGCGATCGCGAGGGTGCTCAGGAAGACGAGGAGCTTCGTCTGGTGCATGTCGAGGTTGTTCCTTTCTGTTGACCCATGAGTCTATCCGAACGTAAGCTCCGCGGCACCGTGGATTCTCGAAAAGTCCTTACTCGGCTCCGCAAGCTCTGCCTCTCGCTCCCCGAAGCCTACGAGACGACGAGCTTCGGCCACCCCACGTTCCGGGCCGGGCGGTCGGGAAAAAAGACGTTCGCCGTCTTCGAGAACTACCGCGGCGAGGACACGATCTGCGTCAAGGCGACGATGGAAGACCAGGCGCTCCTGATCCTCGACCCGCGGTTCTTCGTCGCGCCCTATGTCGGAAAGCACGGATGGACGTCGATGCGGACCGCGGGTGCGCTCGAATGGGACGAAGTCGAGGACGTGGTCCGTGAGAGCTACCGGCTGGTCGCGCCGAAATCCGCGCTGGCGAAGCTGGAGGAAAACCGTCCTCGTCCCCAGAAAAGCAAGAAAAGAAAGAAGAAGTAGTCTCAGCGCTCGACCGGGAAGCCTTTTTCCCTCCAGGCGAGGGTGCCGCCGGTCATGTTCCAGACGTCCTGGAATCCGGCGTCCTTCAAGAGAACCGTCGCCTTCGCCGAACGAGACCCGGAACGGCAGATGGCGATCACCCGTTTCTTCCGATAACGCTCGATCTCCGAGAGCCGCGCAGGGAGCTCGGGGAGCGGAATCAGGATCGATCCCGGCACGTGACCGAGCTCGCCCACGTACTCGTCGGGCTGGCGCACGTCGAGGAGGAGCCGCCCCGATTCTCCCCCGGAAGCGACGAGCCTACGCACCTCTTCGACGGAGAGCTCAGGAAGCCCGGTAGCTGGGGCGGGCTCGCACATGCACGCGGACACCGCGTCCCGAGGCATGAAATTCAGGGAGGGGTCGGTGGGGCCCTCGTTGTTGGCCCGAACCGTCTCGATCATCCAGTCCGGAGTGGGCCTCCGCATCGAGGAAAGCCAGGCGACGTACGCTTCCCGCCCGCGGGGCTCGAGGTTCGGGTTCGTGCGCTTCTCCTCCCGCAGGACCGAGTCCTGCTTTCCCTGGTAGTCGTGCCCCGGGTAGATGAGAGTCGCATCGTCGATCGAGGGGATCACCCGATTCAGGCTCTCCCAGTGCTCGCCTGGATCGCCGCCGGGGAGATCCGTGCGCCCGGCCCCTCCGATGAATAGAAAGTCGCCCGTCAGGAGCCGCCCCGGAAGCTTCAGGGTGACGCTGTCCTTGGTATGGCCCGGAGTCTCGATTGCTTCGAGGACCGTACCGCCGAGCGAGAGCGTCGACCCGTCGGTCAACCGGAGCGACGCGTGCGTCGAGCCCGCTTTCCGGTGCATCGCATACTCGGCACCCGTCCGCCGAGACAGAAGCCTTCCTCCCGAGAGGTGGTCCGCATGGGTGTGGGTATCGATGACGTACCGCAGACTCCACCCCCCCTTTTCGAGAACCTTCAGATACTCCTCTGTCGCGCCCAGGACCGGATCGACGAGCGCGGCCTCCCCGGTTTCCGGGGAGCCCACGAGGTACGTTTTGCACGCGTCGGGATTGAGCTGCTCGAAGACGAGACCTTCCTTCTTCATGTCGTCTCCACGGATTCTAGCAGTCCATCGAGGGAATGTCCTCCCGCTATACTGGACCGGTCGTGTCGGAAACGCTGAAACGGGAGGCGCGCGCCATCTTCGACGCCGGGCTCGAAGCCGCCGACCCCTACCGGTTGCTCTCGAAGGGACTCCGCGCAGTCCCTTCCGAGGGATTCCGTTTCGGCGACGAGCCCTTCGTCTTTCCGTTCCCCGGTGAAGGCGGCCGCATCCGGATCGCGGGAGCGGGAAAGGCCGCGGGCTCCCTCGCGCGGGCGGTCGAGAGCCGACTGTCAGGCCGCGAGTACACGGGCCGCATCCTGGTGAAGCACGGGCACGGCGTCGCTCTCGAGCGCGTGGTCGTCGAGGAGGGCGGTCACCCCCTTCCCGACGAAGCGGGCCTTCGCGCGACCGAGCGGCTTCTATCGGACCTCGAGGGGGGGCGAGCGGAAGACCGGATCTTCTTTCTTCTGACCGGCGGCGCTTCGGCGCTTCTCGTCGCTCCCGCGCAGGGCATCAGCCTGGAAGACAAGATCCGGACGACGGACCTCCTTCTCCGGAGCGGCGCCGACATCCGCGAGCTGAACGCGATCCGCAAGCACCTCTCGCGGGTGAAGGGCGGGCGCCTCGCGGAAAGAATGGCGCCGGCCTCGATTCTCGGGCTCGTGGTCTCGGACGTCATCGGCGACGACCTTTCCGCGATCGGCTCCGGACCCGCGGTCGCCGATCCCACGACCTTTGCCGACTGTCTCGAGATCGTGGCCCGCTACGGGCTCGAAGAGAGGCTGCCGCAAAAGGTACGGGAGCGTCTCGAGGCGGGAGCTCGAGGAAGCCTCCCGGAAACGCCCAAGCCGGGCGATCCATCGCTCGCGAGAGCGCGGCACGTGATCCTCGCGAGCAATCGCCTCTCCCTCGAGGCGGCTCGTGCGCGAGGTTCGGCCCTGGGATACGAGACCGATATCTTCCGGGCCGACATGGTGGGGGACGTCCACGGGGTCGCCCGGGAGTTCGCCGAAAGGATCGGCGCTCTATCGCGCCGGCGCACGGGCCGGGCCGCCCTAATCGCCGGAGGCGAGCTGACTCTGGTGGTGAAAGGCTCGGGACTCGGAGGGCGGAACCAGGAGTTCGCACTCGCCTGCGCGCTCCATCTGCGAGGAACGCCGGGAGTGATGGTGCTCTCCGCGGGAACCGACGGGACCGACGGCCCGACCGACGCCGCGGGGGCCTTCGCCGACGGCGACACCTGGGATCGCGCCCGAAGGACGGGGCTGGATCCCGATGCCCTGCTCGCCGATAACGATTCTTATCGTCTCTTCGACCGCCTGGGGGATCTGCTCAAGACCGGGCCCACCGGCACCAACGTGAACGACATCGTCATCGGTCTCGCCGCCTCGACGGGCTCGGATCAACGCGGGACGAGCTGAGCCAGCTGATAGACCGCTTCTTCCGCCCACTGGGACGCTTTGTCCTTATCGAGGTAGCGGCTCCAGGCCTGAATGGCGGCCGGCTTCATGTCGAGCGCCTCGTAGTACCTTCCGAAGTTGTAGAGAACGCGGAGATCTTCGGGGGCGGCGGACTGCGCCTGGCGCAGGTACGCCAGACCACGCTGGAGCAGGCTATAGGAGTTCTCGGAGTCGCGCTGCGCCTTCTCGTAGTAGACCACGGCGAGTCCGTTCAAGGCATCGACCGAAGCGGCATCGCTCTCGAGCGCTCGAAGGAAGAGTGACTCGGCTTCGTCGAGCTCGCCGTTGTCCAGGAGCAGCAGGCCGAGGGTCATGACCGCCTGCTTCGTCGGCGAGCGGTCCACCGCGGTGCGGAGCTTCGCGAGCAGCGCCGCCTCCGCCGGGTCCTCTTCGTCGAAACTGCTGCGGGTAACCGAGGCCCGCTCGAACTCGGTGATGTAGCGAAGCGGGATGCGGCCGGTGGCGTGGCGGAGCTCGATCATCGCCGACAGAGTCTCGGTGGCGACGCGGCGGCTCGAAGCAGGAAGCCAGCGTTCGGTGTAGAAGTACCAGCCGGCGGCTCCCGTCGCCAACAGAATCGCGGCGGCCGCGAGGATGGGCATCCAGTGGACGGGCGCGCTCCAAGCGCGCGACGCCGAGATCGCCGGTCGCAGTCGTGCCGCGACCTCGGACGCAGGCCGCTCGGGGACCCGGGCGAGATCCGCCTGCTCCTCGCGCGACGCGGGACGATCGGCGCGGACGATCATCGAGAGGGTCTCGACGCAATCCGGGCACTCATCGAGGTGGGAATCGACTTCACGCCTGCGGCGGCGCGAAAGCCTCCCCTCGAGAAAGTCGTGAAAGTCCAGGGGCTCCAGGTGCCCGGACGTGGTCGTGTTCGGCATTTTCCAGACTCCCGTCCCACAGAGAGCCGAGGATTGCCCGGACGGATCGAGGCCTTGCTAGCCTTCGATCGCGTCTTCTCCCTCGGGTCCCGGGAAGCTGGTGTCGGTCCGAACTTCTCGGGGCCTTCGAGAATCCTTGCCCTCACTCAATCTAAGACGAAATCGAGCGTGGGATTCCTCCCTGGCCTCCTCCCCGAAGCTCCTCACGGAGCGCCTCGCGGATTCGCCGGATGCATTTCTCGATGCCGCTCTCGGTGAGCCCCACCGAGGGAATCGCCGCAATCTCCCCCACGGTGAGACCTTCCACGAAATAAAGCCGGAAAATGAGCCGGTCGCGCGGCGCGGTCGAGGCCTGGGGAGACGTTCTCTGGATGACGGCGCCCATGCGGTCGCGGAGCTCCTGTGAGGCCACGAATCGCTCCGGACCCGGCCCGTCGCTCACGAGCGCCTGGTCGTAGGACGGACCGTCCGACTCGAGCTCCTGCTGCACGAGGTTCGAAAGCGACGAAGAGGATTTCGGGGTCTTCTGTGCGCGGAGCTTCTTGAAGTGATCCCGCACCAGATTCACCGCGATGGTATGGAGGTAGGTGTGTATGGAGTGCTCGCTTCGGCCCCGGAAGCGGGTCAACGCGCGGCGGTCGGACTCGAGGAGCTTCACGAAAACCTCCTGCGTCAGGTCGAGCACCGCCTCCTGGGCCGAGCCGGTGTCGAGGCCCGGGTTCCGCTCCGCCTCGGTCTGGAACGACCGCAGCACGACGAGGCGGATTCGGCCCTGGAAGCGGGCCACGAACACCTCCCAGATGCGGTCCTCGGGCCCCGCGTGGAGGAGCCGCTCCAAGAGGTCGCGGTTGGAGAGGCGCTTGGCGTCGGTCGAGTCCAAAGTTTCTTTGGCTCCAGGAGCTTTCGCCCAAAGAGGGCGCGAGCCTGTTCACGCGCGGGTAGGGGACCGGCGCCCGGACATCATAATGCGTAGAGGAGCCTCGGGGGAAGCCCGTCGAAGCCAGTGCCTTCGAGATATACTTCCCGAATGGCTCGCGAAACCACCCGGGAGCGTGTCCGCTCTACCACGGTTCTCGCCGTCCGCCGCGATGGCAAGACCGCAATCGCGGCCGACGGGCAGATTACCGTCGGAGATACGGTGATGAAACAGGGAGCGAAAAAGCTCCGGCGGCTCTCCGACGGCAAGGTCGTCGCGGGTTTCGCGGGATCGACGGCCGACGCGCAGGCACTCTTCGGCCGCTTCGAGGCGAAGCTCCAGGAATACCGGGGCAATCTCGAGAGGGCGGCGGTGGAGCTGGCGAAGGAGTGGCGCACCGATCGAGCGCTGCGAAGGCTCGACGCGCTCCTGGTCGTCGCCGACCGCGATCACATGCTGCTGCTTTCGGGAAACGGCGACCTCATCGAGCCCGACGACGGGATCCTCGCGATCGGCTCGGGCGGGCCTTTCGCCCTCGCGGCGGCGCGGGCGCTGATCCAGCACACCACGCTGTCCGCGACCTCGATCGCCGAAGAGGCCATGCGCATCGCCGCCGCGATCTGCGTCTACACCAACGATCGCATCCTGCTGGAGGAGATTTGAAGGCCTCGATCGCCGGCGGCGGCGGCTTCCGCCGGGTATAGACGACCCATGGTCTTTCATCTGCCCGAGACCGCCGAGGGGCCCGAAGCAGAGGAGAACCTCGACCAGCTGACCCCGCGTCAAATCGTCCAGGAGCTCGACAAGTACGTCGTCGGCCAGAAAGACGCCAAGCGGGCGGTCGCGGTGGCGCTCAGGAACCGCATCCGCCGGCTGAAGCTTCCCCCGGAGATGGCGGAAGAGGTCGCCCCGAAGAACATCATCATGATCGGGCCGACGGGAGTGGGGAAGACCGAGATCGCCCGGCGCCTTGCCCGTCTGTCGAACTCTCCCTTCACGAAAGTGGAAGCATCGAAATTCACCGAGGTGGGCTACGTCGGCCGCGACGTGGAGTCGATGGTGCGCGATCTGGTGGAGATCGCCGTCGACATGGTTCGCGAGGAGCGGCTCTACGAAGTCCAGGACAAGGCGGAAGAGAACGCCGAAGAGAAGATCCTGGATCTGCTGCTCCCTCCGATCCGCCCGGTGAGCGCTCCGGAAGGGGAACCCCCGCCGACCCCCGAGAAGCCCGCGACCGACTTCCGCGCCACCCGCGAAAAGCTCAGGAGCCAGCTTCGAGAAGGCAAGCTCGACAACCGCACCGTCGAGATCGACGTGCGCGAGAAGATGTTCCCGACGTTCGAGATCATCTCGGGAAGCGGCATGGAGGAGATGGATATCAACGTCAAGGACATGCTTCCCGGTCTATTCGGCGGGCGGACCCGCAAGCGGGAGATGAAGGTCCCGGAGGCGCTCGAATACCTCATCCAGGAGGAGGAACAGAAGCTCGTCGACATGGATCAGGTCGGCCGTTCGGCGGTCGAGCGCACCGAGCAGGCGGGAATCATATTCATCGACGAGCTCGACAAGGTGGCGGGACGCGAGGGCGGCCACGGCCCCGACGTGTCGCGAGAGGGGGTCCAGCGCGACCTGCTGCCCATCGTCGAGGGGACGGCCGTCAGCACCAAGTACGGGATGGTGCGCACCGACCACATCCTGTTCATCGCCGCCGGCGCCTTTCACGTCTCCAAGCCCTCGGATCTCATTCCCGAGCTCCAGGGGCGCTTTCCCATCCGGGTCGAGCTCTCGTCTCTCAACCACGAGGACTTCGTCCGGATCCTTCGGGAGCCGAGAAACGCGCTCCTCAAGCAGTACCGGGCGCTTCTCGCGACCGAGGGCGTGGAGCTCGAGTTCGAAGACGACGCCGTCGAGGCCATCGCTTCCTACTCGATGATGGTCAACGAGCGGACGGAGAATATCGGCGCTCGGAGGCTCCATACCATCATGGAGAAGGTGCTCGACGATCTCCTGTTCGAGGCCCCGGAGCTTGCCCAGAAGAAGTGGATCATCGACGGCGCCTACGTCCGGAAGATGCTCGACGAGATTGCGAAAGACGACGATATCTCGCGCTACATCCTGTAGCTTTCGGGCGGCGGCGCTCCTGGTGCTCGTCTCCTGCGGAAAGAAGGGAGACCCTCTCCCTCCTCTTCGTCTCGTCCCTGCGTCGGCCGAGGAGGTGGTCCTGCGCCAGGTCGGAGATCGCCTGCGCCTTTCGTGGAAGGCGCCCGCGCGGAATCAGGATGGAACGAGTGAGAACGTCGATCTCGAGGAAGCGCGAATCCTGCGGCGCGTGATCGAGATACCCGCCCCTCCCGCGGCGATCGAGGAAGCGGCGACGGATATCGCGGCTCCCGACGAACCTCCGGCGCCGGGTCAGACGACAACGCCGAGCCAAACGACAACGCCGAGTCAGACCACGCCGCCGGGTCAGACCACACCGCCGGGTCAGACCACAGACCGCCGGGTCAGACCACACCGCCGAGCGAGACCCCATCACCAGGCCAGACTCCACCACCAGGCCAGACCGCATCTCCGAGCGAGACCACCGAAGGTCTCGCGTCTCCGGTCGCGGTTCCGAGCGTACCCCCATTTCAAAGCGAGGCCGTCGCAGTCGCCCAGGTAGACTCGGCGGTGCTGGGGGAGGCGAAGAGCCACGAGGAGCCCGTCGACCCTTCCTGGATTGGGAAGCGCGTCGAGTACGCTCTCGTCTATGTGAGCCGGAAGGGGCGAGAAAGCGCCCCGTCGGAGGTCGTGCATCTCGACCCCCGGACTCCGCTCGCGCCGCCGGGAGCACCGAAGGCCGAAGCGGGCGACGGATTCGTCGCTTTGAGCTGGAGCCCCCACCCCGAGGCCCCCGCGTCGATCGGCTTCTCGGTTCATCGCCGGCTCCAGGAGGCGTCCAACTACCCCGAGGCCCCCCTCAATCCCGAGCCTCTGTCCACCTCGAGCTTCGAGGACGGGACCGCGGTCTTCGGAGCGGCGAGCTGCTACGTCGTTTCCGCCGTTCTGCCGCCGGCGGCCTCGATCACGAGCGCTCGCTCCGAAGAGGTCTGCATCACCCCCGAAGACCGGTTCGCTCCGCTGGCCCCATCGGGGCTGGTGGCGGTGCCGTCCGCCGGTGCCATTCTGCTGAGCTGGCGTGAAGTGGATGCCCCCGATCGGAAAGGGTATCGCGTCTACCGGGGAGCTTCTCCCGAGGGCCCGTTCGAGCACCTCGCGGAGGTCAATGAGCCCAGCTACACGGACGGCAGCGCCGCTCCCGGCGAGACCTATTTTTACGCGGTCACCGCCATCGACGACGCCCCCGGGGTCAACGAGAGCCCCCAAAGCGAAGTCGTCGAGGCGAGGCTTGTTCCGTGAAATGCTATAGTCGAATGGCGCGAAAGGACGAAACCCCATGAAGATTTTCCTCGACACGGCCAACGTGAACGAGATCCGCGAGGCGGCCTCTCTCGGCCTCGTCGACGGCGTGACCACGAATCCCAGCCTCCTCGCCAAGGAGAAGGCGCCCTACCGGGACGTTCTCTCCGAGATCTGCGCCCTGGTTCCCGGTCCGATCTCCGCAGAGGTCGTGGCCACTGATGCGCCGGGCATGGTGCGCGAGGGACGGGATCTCGCGAAGATCGCTCCCAACATCGTGGTGAAGTGCCCGCTCACCGCGGAGGGGCTGAAGGCGGTGCGCGAGCTGAAAGGCGACGGCATCCGCTCGAACGTGACCCTCTGCTTCTCCGCGCCGCAGGCGCTCTTCGCCGCGAAGGCCGGGGCCTACATCGTGAGCCCGTTCGTGGGACGCCTCGACGACATCGGCATCGACGGCATGGCGCTCATCAAGGACGTGAAGCAGATCTATCGAAACTACGGCTTCGAGACCCAGATCCTCGTCGCCAGCGTCCGCAACCCGCTGCACGTGATCGAGGCCGCGCTGGTGGGAGCGGACATCGCCACCATGCCTGCGAGCGTGTACCAATCTCTGTTGAAGCATCCGCTCACCGACATCGGTCTCGCGCGTTTTCTCGAGGACTGGAGGAAGGCGGAGCCGGCGCTCAAGGCGCAGAAGATCGGAACCGCTGTCTGACGGCCGCGTCCGCGGCGACGTAGCGATGTCTCAAGGTCGCAACCGGGAGCTCGAGGACAGGAGTCGGCGCGCCCTCGAAGCCGGGGGCAGAGAGCGCATCGAAAAACAGCACGCCTCCGGCAAGATGACCGCGCGCGAGCGCGTCGCGGCGCTTCTCGACGAAGGGAGCTTCGAGGAGCTCGGGCAGCTCGTGACCCATCGCTCCCGCGACTTCGGGATGGAGAAGACCGTCATTCCCGGCGACGGCGTCCTCACCGGCTACGGGTGGATCGACTCCCGCCTGGTCTACTTCTACGCCCAGGACTTCACCGTCTTCGGAGGATCTCTCTCGGAAGCCTACGCCGAGAAGGTGGTCAAAGTGATGGACCTGGCGATGCGCCAGGGAGCTCCCATCATCGGGCTCAACGACTCGGGGGGGGCGCGCATCCAGGAGGGGGTCGTCTCTCTCGCGGGCTACGCCGACATCTTCCTTCGGAACACGCTCGCCTCGGGAGTGGTTCCCCAGATCTCCGCGATCCTGGGACCTTGCGCCGGCGGAGCGGTCTACTCCCCCGCGATCACCGATTTCACGTTCATGGTGCGCGACACCAGCTACATGTTCGTGACCGGCCCCGACGTCATCAAGACCGTCACCCACGAGCAGGTCTCGATGGAGAAGCTCGGCGGGGCGACGACCCATAACGAAGTATCGGGGAACGCGCACTTCCTCGCCGAAGACGACCGCCATTGCCTGGAGCGGATCCGGGAGCTCCTCGCCTACCTTCCGAGCAACAACCTCGAGGAGCCGCCGGTGAAGGCGAGCTCCGATCCCTGGGACCGCGAGGAGGAGAGCCTCGATCGCCTGGTGCCCGAGGAGCCGGAGCGGCCGTACGACATGAAGGAGCTCATCCGCAACGTGGTCGACGACGGGGTATTCCTCGAAGTCCACGAGCACTTCGCCCAGAACCTGGTCGTCGGATTCGCCCGCATCGAGGGCCGTTCCATCGCGATCGTCGCCAACCAGCCCGCGGTTCTCGCGGGGGTCCTGGACATCAACGCTTCGGTGAAGGGCGCCCGCTTCGTGCGCTTCTGCGACGCTTTCGGGATCCCGCTCGTGACCTTCGAGGACGTCCCCGGATTTCTTCCGGGCACCGACCAGGAGTGGGGAGGAATCATCCGCCACGGAGCGAAGCTCCTCTACGCCTACGCCGAGGCCACGGTTCCGAAAGTCACCGTGATCACCCGAAAAGCGTACGGCGGCGCCTACTGCGTGATGGCGAGCAAGCACATTCGCACCGACCTGAACTATGCGTTTCCTACGGCGGAGATCGCCGTCATGGGGCCGGAGGGCGCGGTCAACATCCTCTACCGACGCGAGCTCGCCCAGTCGGAGTCGCCGGACGAATTGCGCCGGCAGAAGATCGCGGAGCTCCGCGAGAAGCTCGCCAATCCCTACGTGGCCGCCGAGCGAGGGTACGTGGACGAAGTCATCCTGCCCCGGAGGACGCGGGCGAAGATCGCGACCGCGCTTCGTTCGCTGAAGAACAAGAGAGACTCGAATCCGCCGAAGAAGCACGGCAATATTCCCCTCTGAGCTCGTGTAGCCCCATCGCCAATGTTCGGGAAAGTCCTCATCGCCAACCGCGGCGAGATCGCCTGCCGGATTGCGCGCGCTCTGCGGGACGCGGGCGTGAGAAGCGTCGCCGTGTACTCCGAAGCGGATCGCGACGGTCTCCATGTGAGGCTCTCGGACGAGGCCTATCTCATCGGCCCCGCCGCCTCCGCCGAGAGCTACCTGCGGATTCCGGTCATCCTCGAAACGGCGAAGAAGTGCGGCGCCGAAGCCATCCATCCCGGCTACGGATTTCTCGCGGAGAACGCGGCGTTCGCCGCGGCCTGTGAGGAGAACGGTCTAGCGTTCATCGGACCCCCGCCTTCGGCCGTGGCGCTCATGGGCGACAAGGCCCGGGCCCGCGCGGTGGCGATCGCCGCCGGAGTCCCCGTCGTTCCCGGGACCCTCCCGATTCCGTCTCTCGACGCCGCGGAGAGGGAAGCGGATCGGATCGGCTATCCCCTCCTCGTAAAGGCGACGGCCGGCGGAGGGGGGAAAGGGATGAGGCGGGTCGCCCGTCGGGAAGATCTTCCTTCCGCTTTCGAGCAGGCTCGATCGGAAGCTCAATCCGCGTTCGGCGATCCGTCCGTGTATCTCGAGAAGTACGTCGAGAGGCCGCGCCACATCGAGTTCCAGGTGCTCGGGGACCGCAGGGGGAACGTGGTTCACCTCTTCGAGCGCGAGTGCTCCATCCAGCGGCGCCACCAGAAGCTCATCGAGGAGGCGCCCTCGCCGTTTCTCGACGAGGAGCTTCGCCGCCGCATGGGAGAAGCCGCCCTATCCCTGGCACGCGCCTCCGGCTATCAGAACGCGGGAACGGTCGAGTTTCTCGTCGACTCCGACAGGAACTTCTACTTTCTCGAGATGAACGCTCGCCTGCAGGTGGAGCATCCGGTGACCGAGCTCGTGACCGGCCTCGACCTCGTGCTCCTCCAGCTCGCGATTGCGTCGGGAGAGCCGCTCCCCTTCTCTCAGGCGGAGCTTTCGCGGCGAGGCTGGGCGATGGAGTTCCGGGTTATCGCGGAGGATCCGTTCCAGAACTTCATGCCCACGGCGGGGACGCTCACGGTCTATCGGCCTGCGGAAGGACCCGGAGTCCGCCACGACGCGGGCGTCTTCCAGGGGCAGCGGGTGACGCCCCACTACGACCCTCTGATTGCTAAACTGATCGTCAGTGGCGAGAACCGAGTTCAATGCATTTCCCGGGCGAAGCGCGCGATTCGCGAATACCGGGTCCAGGGGATCTCGACGACCCTACCCTTCTTCGAGCGGATGCTCTCGGACGAGCGATTCGTTTCCGGCGAGATGGACGTGGGTTTCGTCGACCGGCACTGGATGGAGGAGATGGCTAGACCGGCGGAGCTCCCCGATCTCGGTCCCGCGGCTCTCGCGGCGGCGGCGGCCGTCGAAGAGGAGCCCCGTTCGGTGTCGAATGGGGAGGCCAGCGCTCTGGCATCGCCCTGGAAGCTGGCCGGCATGCGCGACCTCATGAGGAGACGAGGATGAGGCGCCAGAAGAAGCTCCATGGACCCGACGGCAAGTCGTACTCCTTCCGGGTCGACCGGATCCAGGACGGCTTTCGGGTCGATGCCGATCAGCCGGGAGTGGGGGGCACCGTCGTCCGCGGTCCCGAAACAAGGGTCTTGTCGGTCGTCACCGAGGACGGCCGCTCCTTCGAGGCCCTCGTTGACCGCGAGGAATCCCAAATCGAAGTCGCGATCGGAGGAGCGCGCCTCCGGTTCGCGATCGGCGCCCCGAAAACGAGCGCCGTGCCCCGAGGCTCCGCCTCGGGCCGGATCGAAGTGAAGTCGCCCATGCCAGGAAAAGTGGTCAAGGTTCTCGTCTCGCCCGGGGCGACCGTGACCGCGGGTCAGCCCGTTCTCCTCTTCGAAGCGATGAAGATGCAGAACGAGCTTCGAAGCCCCCACGACGGGGTCGTGGCGGAGATCCCGGTCGAAGCGGGGCAGGCCATCGAGGCCCGGGAGAGACTCTACATCCTCGTCCCACTCCTTAAGTAGGTATATCTGCCGTGTTCGGATCGTTTCGTCGCCGTGCCCTTCGAGTCGCGGGTTGGGCGATTGGAATCTTCGCCTCCCTCCTAGCGGTGCTTCTCCTTGTAATTGCAGGATATCTGCTCCTCGGAGATTACTCGGAAAAACTGCGCAGCACCCTGGAGGTCCAGCTTACAGAGCTCTCGGGTGCACCGGCGTCGGTGGGCACTATTTACCTAGATATACCGCATTACGGTTTCGAGCTCGGGAACATCTCTCTTCGGGCACCAGGTCGCGATGAGCCGGTTCTGGCAGTCGAGAAGATACGCGGAAGACTTCGTCTCGCGACTCTCCTCGGTCTGGAGCTTCGCTGGAGCGAGCTCGCCGTCGAAGGTTTGACGCTTTCTCTCGTGGAGGACAGGGAGACCGGGATCGCGCTTCCGAGCGGGCGCGGTGAAGCCTCGAAGCTCGCGGGGATCACGCTCGCGGCCGACAAGATCTCGATATCGAGGGCCGTCCTTCGGATCGACAACCAGAGGGTGCCATGGACGCTCCAGGCGAACGACGTGGGAATCGACCTGGCTCGGTTGAGGACCGGCCGCTACGCAGGCCGATTTACCTATGACAAGGGAATCCTGAGGATCAAGAACCATCCAGCGCTGGAAGCCGCCATGGCAGCCGACTTCGAGCTCGTTCCGAACGAGCTCTTTCTGCGAGAGGCAACGGTGACCGCGGAGTTCGGCCGCCTTCAGTGCACGGGGAAGATCAGCTTCGCGGGAGGCGCCCGTGCGCGATTCGACGTGAGCGTAGACGGCCACGCGGGGCGCCTGGCGCAGTCGGTCTTCGGCCTCGAGGGAGCCGCCGACGTCCTCGAGGGGGCGGCGACGTTTCGCGGAATGCTCACGGTCGCGCCGGAATCGAGAGCTCTCGAGGGCACGCTGGTGATTCCCGAGGGACGGGTCGCCGGAATTCCCGTGACGCACTGGAGCGGTGAAGTGTTCTGGGACCGCTCGATTCTTTCGATAGGCTACGCTCGGGGAACCTTTGCTTCCGGCAATGCACGGCTCCAGCTTCAGCAGCCCCTCCCGGTAGCCGAGCATCGCGCCTCCCTGATCGTCGACCTCGAGGGGGCTTCTCTCGGGGCCATCTTCCTGGGGGCTTCCGGATCTCCGAGCCCTGTGGACTCGCGGCTGTCGGGACAAGGAAACTTCTCCTTCGACGCCGACGAGCTCGAGGAGATCGAGGGCACGTTCGAGCTTCGGGGTGTGGCACCCGCGAGCGACGGTCCGGCCGGCTCGTCGCCGGCCCTTTCGTTTCGAGCCACTGCCGCGGTCGGAGGCCGGAAGCTCGAGATCCAGGAGCTCGAGCTCGAAACGCCCTTTCTTTCGGGAACGCTCTCGGGGACTTATCCGCGCGAGGGCCCGGCGAGTCTCGCGATCGACTTCGCCTCGTCCGACCTCGCGGCCGCCGCCGCGTTTCAAAGGGAGATCCAGCGAGTGCTCTTCGGCGAGGACTCCCTCCCCGCGGAGGATTGGAGGCTTCAAGGCAGCGGGAGAGCCGCAGGCCGGATCCGGGAGCGTGTGCCCCGTCTGGTCTTCGAGGGAGAGCTCGTCGCCGAGGATCTGAAGGTCGAAACCCTCGAATTCGGCGAGATGAGAACGAGAGCCCTCGTCTCGCGCGACGCGGTGACGTTCCAGGACCTCGTCGCCGGCCTCGAAGGCGGCAATCTCACCGGCCGCGGCTATCTCTCGCTCCTCGGGCCCGTTCGCGAACGCGACTTCGATCTGGATCTGGAATTGTCGCGGTGGCCGGCGGCCGGGCTGTCGTCGGTCCTCGGCTCTCCCTACGTCATCGAAGGACCCCTGTCCGGCAGGCTCACCGCGTCCCGTCGCCAGGGCCGCCTCGAGGGCGCCGCCGATCTCGAGCTCGCCTCTGGACGGGTGAACGGCCTCGATATCTCGAGCGGGAAGGCTCGCCTCGGTCTCGAGGAGGGACGCATCCGTCTCGATCCGCTTTCCCTCGTTCGCGGGGGCGCCGTTCTCGACGGTCAAGTCGAGGTCGATATCGAAAGCCGCCGCCTCTCGGGTGTCGTCAAGGCCGAACGGCTCGCGCTCGAGGGTCTGGCTCCTTCGTGGGCCGCGCTCGGAGGTGTCCTCGAGGGCGAGCTCGAGCTCTCGGGAACGTACGACGAGCCGGTGGCACGCCTCACGGGACGCGGCGAGGCAATCGAGCTCGGCGGCCTCGGACTGGGCGAAGCCGCCGTGTCCGGCCGCGTTCTGGGAAAAGAGCTGGAGCTGAGCGTGACTCTGAAACGGCAGAACGCGGAGGTGGCACTCGAATCTTCCGTCGTTCTTTCGGGCGACTATCTCGCGCGAGGGCGGCTCGAGTGGAAAGAGCTCGACCTCGCTCCCTGGCTGGGTCCTTCCCGGCAAACCACGTTGATCGCGACCTCGAACGGCGAGGCGGATTTTCGAGTCCCGATGGCGTCCGATGACCTGGTGAAATCGGCGGAGGTCGAAGCCGTGGTCTCGAGTCTCGTACTCGAGGGCCCGACCTACAAGGTTTCCTCCGTGACTCCCGCAAAGATGTATCTTCAGAATGGGCGGCTCGAGCTTTCCCGCATGGCGCTCTCCGAAGCGGAGAGCCGCCTCTTTGTCGGAGGAAGCCTCGACCTCACGGACTCGTCGCTGGACGTCGAGGCCGAGGGAGTCGCGAGCCTCGGATTGCTCCAGAGCTTCTATCCCGAAATCGCGACGACCGGGGAGACGACGCTCTCCGCCCGGGTCACTGGGACGCTCGAGCGGCCTTCGATCGAAGGCCACGCCGACTTCAACGGCGGCTCGATTCGTCTCGAAGGTTTTCGCCAGGCGCTCGGCGGTCTCCGCGGGCGTGTCGTGTTCGACAATCGCACGCTCCGCATCCCCGAGCTCACCGGCGTCTTCGGCTCGGGACCGGTCGTCATCACCGGGACCATCGCTCTCGAGGGACTGCGCCCGGGGTCGGTGGACCTCACCGTCCGGGGCTCGGGTGTGAGGCTGCGATATCCGGAAGGAATGGTGGCGACGCTCGACGGCGATCTCTCTCTCGTCGGAAGCCCGGCAGAGAGAATGGTCACCGGAAATCTGGTTCTCACCGACGCCCTCTGGACGCGAGAGTACGATCTGGTCTCCGGAATCCTCTCCGATCGCGACGGAGAGGCGCTCTTCTCGGACCTTGCACGGAACGAGCTCCTGAAGCCCCTGCGGCTCGATGTCCGGATTCGCGCCCCCGACAGCCTCGAAGTCCGAAACTCGCTGGCGGTCATCAACGCGCGCGCCGAGCTCGAGCTTCGCGGGACTGTCGGACGGCCCGTGCTCCTCGGCCGGTCGGAAGCGAGCCGCGGAGAGATCTACTTCCTCGGCCAGCGCTACGAGATCACCTCGGGGAAGATCGATTTCGTGAATCCGGACGAGCTCGAGCCGTTCGTCGATCTCACGGCCGAGACCCGCGTGCGCAGCTACCGGGTCGAGCTCCGGCTCACGGGAACGCCCGACCGCTTCTACCCGGAGCTCAGCTCCGATCCGCCGCTGCGCACCGTCGACATCCTCCGCCTGCTCGCGGGGGCGAGCGACCGCGAGATTCTCGATACCCTCGTCGGCAACGAGACGGAGGAGCTCGCGGGAGTAGGCGTCGCGTCGCTCCTGACCGAGCGCCTCTCCCAGGAGGTGGGAAAGCGTGCCGAGCGGCTCTTCGGTCTCGACCGATTCAGCGTGAACCCGTTCCTCGTGGGACAGTTCGCGAACCCCACCGCCCGGGTGAGCCTGGGTAAGCAGATCACCCGCGAGCTCGCAATCAACTACTCGACCAACCTGAACGCGACCACGGAAGCGATCATCCTCATCGAGTACACCCCCGAGGGGCCGATGTCCTGGATCCTGTCACGGGACGAGGAAGGGGACATCGGAATCGACGTGAAGTTCCGAAAGAGCTTCTGAGAAATGACGGGCGTTCTTCTGCTGGCCGTCGGTCTCGCCGCCGGCCAGGACGCCGTCCCGGCCGCCACCGAGAGCTATCGCGGGCGCATCATCCGCGAAGTCCGGTTGGAGCATCCGGGCGGGCCGGCCCCCGAGGCGAGCCGCGAGCTCATCGAG
Source organism: uncultured Acidobacteriota bacterium (assembly GCA_963716925.1). GTDB lineage: Bacteria > Acidobacteriota > Vicinamibacteria > Marinacidobacterales > SMYC01 > DAISKN01. Next base: position 419,700 of record CAVQUX010000014.1, read on the forward strand.
CTCTCTCCCGGCGAGCCGTACCGTCCGGAGGCCGTGCGCCGCTCTATTCAGCAGCTCTTCTCCCTCGGTGTATTCAGCGACATCAAGGTCGAGGCGGCCCCCGCGGGCGACGTTGGCAGCGAGGTGTCCGTTCTCTTCCGGCTCTTTCCCCGGCTGGAAGTGGCGGGAGTCGAGCTCCAGGGACTCGAGTCGGAACCGGACCTCGGGGACCTGCGAACGCGTCTTCTCCAGCAGAGCGAGCTCAAAGCCGGCGACCCGCTCGAGGTCGACGAGCTCGCCGCGGCGGCGGAGAGGCTCTCGGTGCTCCTGCGCTCCGAAGGGTATCTCTGGGCGAGTGTCGAGCCCGAGGCGTCCTTTCGCTCTCCGACGGCGACGGTGGTGTTCCATATCGACCCCGGGGTCCGCGCTCGCGTGGGAGCGCTCACCATCGACGGCGTTCCCACGCATATCGAAGCTCACGTTCGCCGCGAGCTCGCTCTCGCCGAGGGTGCTCCCTATTCCCGCCGTGAGCTCGACCGGAAGATCGAGTCGCTCGCCTTGCAATGGAAGGAGCTCGGCTACTACAGCGCCCGGGTCTCGGTCGAGGAGACCCCCGCCGAGAACCAAAGGGTCGACGTGCGGATCACTCCCACGATGGGCCCACGGGTTCGAATCGAGGTCGGGGGATGGGATTTCAGCGACAAGGAGATCCGGAAGCTCGTACCGCTCTTCAGCGAGGCGCGGTTCACCGAGGACCTGGTGGAGGAGTCACGAGTCAACCTCGAGGAGGATCTGAAGGACAAGGGACATCGCGACGCCGCGGTCTCGGTGGAGCGCGAGACCCTGGGCGAGGAGGACCAGCTGGTCCTTCATTTTCGGGTGGCGCCCGGCCCGAAGTTCGAGGTCGCCGCGATCGAGATCGAGGGGCTCCGGGCGGCTTCGGAAGAGGAAGTGCGGAGCCTCCTCGTCACTACCTCTCGACGGCGAGTACGCTCGGCTCCATTTCGCGTGAAGACCTGGGAAGGCGATCTCAAGGAAGTGCGGACCTACCTCGAGAGCCAGGGTTTTCATTCGGCCCGGGTGGATGGCATGGAGCGGGTCGCCTCCGAAGCCGAGGGGCTCGTCACCCTCGTTCTTCGAGTGGAGGAGGGACCCAGGGCAGTCGTCGATCGGGTCGAGCTCCAGGGGGCGACGGCCCTCGAGCCGCGCGCCGTCCTCGAGGCCGCGCGGCTCCAGCCCTCGGACCCGTTCGCGCTTTCCGCGGTCGTAGCCGCGCGCGAGCGGGTGCTCACGCTCTATCGCAACCAGGGTTTCCGCGGGGCCGAGGTGGAGGCGAGAAGCGACCTCGACGAGCGGGGAGAGAGCGCTCTCGTCACCTTCGTGGTCCGCGAGGGAGAGCGGACGCGCGTCGATCGTGTGATCCTCGCGGGACTCCGGGTGACCAAGGAATCCGCCGTGCGGCGGCTGATCACCATCGAGCCCGGAGAGCCGCTGTCTCCGTCGGCGATTGCGGAAACGCGGCAGAGCCTCGTAGGCTCGGGCCTCTTCCGGAGCGTCGACATCGAGCCCCTCCCTCCTGACCCGGAGACCCTTCGAAGCGACGTTCTCATCACGCTCTCCGAGGGCCCGCGCACCACGTTCGCATACGGCTTCGGCTACGAAGAGCAGCAGCTCGCCCGCGCCGAGGTCGAGGTCACGCGCCGAAACCTCTTCGGGCGAAACCGCTCGGTGAGCCTCTTCACCCGCGCGAGCTTCCGCGGCGCTCGATTCATCACCACCTATCGCCAGCAGGACGTCTTCGGCTTCCCCGTGCCCGCCTTCGTGAGCTTCTTCGCCGAGGAAGAGGACCGCACCAGCTTCGACTACAACCGCGTCGGTGTCGGTCTCCAGCTGTCGAAGAGGGTCAGCCACGATCAGAACCTCTTCCTCCGCTACCGCTTCGACCAGACGAAGGTGTTTCAGCTCCAGGTGGACATCGACGAGATCGATCGGCGGTTCCGAAACACCCGGATCTCGGCCCTTTCGCTCGCCTCGGTGACCGACCGCCGCGACGATCCCTTGAACCCGCGAAGGGGCCAGTTCCGCATTCTCGACGTCGAGTGGTCGGCGAACGCCCTGGGAACCGAGGCCCCTTACCTCAAGGGGCTGGCTCAGCAGTTCTTCTACTTTCCCATGCCCCGCGACATGGTGGCGGCGGTGGGGCTGCGGCTCGGAATCGGACAGACCTATCGAGAGGACCGGGACGCCCTTCTTCCCATCGCCGAGCGCTACTTCGCCGGCGGGGCGACGACTCTCCGCGGTTTCGCCCTGGACGAGGCGAGCCCGAAGCGGAAGATTCCCCTACCGAACGGCGATCTGGCGGACGGAGAACCGATTGGAGGAAACGTCCTCACCCTCTTGAACCTCGAGCTCCGCTTCCCCATTCTCGGCAACCTGCGAGGAGTGGTGTTCTCGGACAACGGAAACGTCTACCGCCGCCTTCAAGTCATCGAGCTCCTCAACTGGCGCTACAACATGGGTTTCGGATTTCGCTATGACACCCCCCTCGGTCCGCTCCGGGTGGACTACGGATTCAAGCTCGACCGGCGCACGGTGCGCTCCATCGAATGCCCCGACGTCCTGACTCCCTGCCGGGAGTCCCTGGGACGCTTTCACGTGAGTCTCGGCCATGCGTTCTAGAGTCGGTCCCGTCGTCCTCGTCGCTCTGCTCTCGGCCGCTCGCGCGCGCGCCGAGCTCGTCGATCGGGTCGTAGCCATCATCGATCGGGAAGTCGTGACCCTCTCCGAGGCGGAGCAGGCAGGGGAGATCTCCCGCGCGCGCACGGGGGCTTCGGATCCGCTGGTGGACGTCGTCGAGCGGCTCATCGAATCCCGACTGGTCGAGCGCGAGGTCGAGCGATTCTCCGGAGAGCCGGTGTCTCTGGAGCTGGTCGACGGCGCTCTGCAGGAAGTCCGGGCGCGGTTTCCCGCCGAGTCGGCGTTCCGCGAGATGCTCGCGACGAGCGGCCTTTCGGAGGACGAGCTTCGGGCCATGCTCCGCAAGCAGATCGCAGTCGCGCAGTACATGGAGCAGCGCTTTCGACCATTGACGTTCGTCACCGAGGAGCAGATCGCGGCCTACTATCGCGACGAGCTCCTGCCCGCGGTCGTGGGGACGCGGGCTCCGCAGCTCTCCGAAGTCTCCGACTCGATCCGCCGCATCCTCGAAGAGCGCACGTTCAACGCACGGGTCGAGGAGTGGATCGAGAGCCTGAAAGGCAGGGCGAGAATCCGGCGTTACGTCTGGTGACCAGTTGCCTGGAGAGAGGACGCAACCCGGTTCTAGTCATCACGCAGATCGATGCGCTCGCCGCCGGCCTCGAGCTCCACCTCCAGGACCTCGTACTCCCATTTGCCGGCCTTCTTGATGGCCACGGCGAAAAGGGTTCCCTTCCCCCTAGAGCCCGAGAGGGGCACCGCGATGTCCGCGTTGCCGGAGGGCCCGTTGACGTTGATCGATCCGCTCAGGTACCAGCCGGGCTCGATCGGCTCGCCCAGCGATTCGATGACGGAAGGGCTCGAGCGAGCTTTCGTGACCGCGTACTCGAAGACGTCCGACCTCTTTATGAATCCGAAGACGACGACGACGATGCCGGCGGCGAAGGCGACGACGCCTGCGACGCTCGTAAGGCAGCCGAGCGGCACCGCCCACTTCCAGTTCCGCCCGAGCCACGAGGATGGCGGGTTTTGATTCTGCATGCTTTTAGCCTGCGGGACCGGGTCCACGGGTGCAAGCGGGGTCTTGCTCCTCCCGGGCGCGACCGCGCTCGACCGATGCGAGAGTCGATGCGCTACGTCTTCTGACCGGTCGCGTCGACGAGGGATTCGCGAATGTGCTCGAGGCCGAACGTCCGCCCGAGAGGCATGTCGGCGATGCTCGCGGCGATCGCGGCGGCGAGGTCCGCCTGTTCGTAGGGAGGGGGAGGATGGAGCTCGCCTCGCCTTCGGGCATCCGCCACCTTGTGCAGGAACGCGGCGTAGGCGGAAGCCTCGTCCGACAGCTTGTATTGCGCCTCCACGTGCTCGCGGGCGAAGCGCCCCATCGCCTCCCGCAGGCGCGGGTTCCGCGCGAGCCAGAGAAGCACGCGCGCGATCTCAGGCACCTCGGGGGGGCCGAGGTCGATCCGCGCCACCGTATGCTCGGGAAACTCCGCGAACGGGCCGGTGTTCGAGACCAGGACCGGTTTTCCCATTCCCAGAGTTCGAATGAGGGTTCCCGAGAGCTCTCCCGTGGAGGGGAAGCGAAGGTTGACCACGACGTCGGAAGCGAGCATGTAGAGGTAGAAGCGATCCATCGGCGCTCGGCCGGTGACGACCAGCCGATCTCCCAGGTCCCGGGCCGCGTCGAGCTCTTCGAGAGGGTAGGACTTCTGCACCTCGCCCACGATGAGAAAACGGGCATCGGGCCAATCGCGAAGAAAACGTCGAAAGCCCAGGAGCGCCCGGTCGATGCGCTTCGCCCGGGTCACGAGACCGAAAGAGGCGACGAGAAAATCCTTCTCGGGAAGTCCGAGCGCCCGGCGCGCCTCGAGGGGCGTTCCGACCGCAAGCGGCGGCGGCGGCGAGTAATGATGAGGAGCCCTGCCGATGAACTTTCCCACGGGCACCGCCCCGAACCTCCGCTCGAGCCACTGCTGCATGAAGCGCGTGAGGACCAGTACCCCGTAGCTCCTCTCGACCAGCCGCTCACAGAGAGGGAACTTGGAAGTGAGGAGCTCGCTCCCGAGGGCCGCGGCAATCTGCCGTCCGATAGAAGCACCCCGCTCCCCGTAGGCCCGCTTCATCTCGGAGACGTAGAGGGCGGTATTGCCGCGCTCCACGGAGAGTCCGAGGAAGAGATGTTGCAGCACCAGGTCGTGGAGGACGACGACTCCGGGATGCCGGAGCGCCGCGTTCAGCGCGTATCGATGGTAAGAGCTGTTCCCGATCTGGTAGAGGTCCAGGTCGAACCTCTCCCGCGCCGCGACGTCCTCGTAGTCGCGGGCCCAGTGCCAGGGGAATGCGTTCCGGATCTCGGGATTCGAGGGCTCGCGATCGGAGACGAACAGGTGAACGTCGATGTCTTCCTTCGCGAGGTGGGGAAGGAGCTCCTCGCTGTAGTCCGCGACTCCGGTGCCCGAGGGAGAGAGCGGGCTCCAGTAGGAGATCTTCACCGGAGCGGCTCGGTGAGCGCGTCGATCACCGCGTCCCAACCGATTCCCGTGACCCGGGGACGGCCCGAAGCGCCCATCTCCCGCGCCCGCCCGCGATCGGCGAACAGGCGATTCACCGCCTCCGCCAGAGCCTGCGGCTCGGGGTCGACCACGTAGCCGGAGACACCGTCCTCGACGAACTCCAGCGTTCCTCCCGAGTCCTTGCAGGTGACTACCGGCTTTCCCGAGAGGAACGCCTCGACGGTGACGTAGCCATAGTCCTCGTCGACGGGAGCATAGAGAACGGCGAACGCCCCGGCGTAGAGCGAGAGCAGCTCCTCTTCGGGAACGAACCCGGCGAAGCGGATCCTGTCCCCGAGCCCCAGGCGCTCGGCCTGGCGCTGCAGGTTCTCGAGCTGAGGGCCGCGGCCGGCGACGACGAGGCGCGCTCCCGGGTCGACGTACCGGAACGCTTCGACGAGCAAGTCGCACCTCTTGAGCGTCTCGAGCCGCCCGGCATAGAGCGCGTATCCTTCGAACTCGCCTTCCCGATAGCGCCCGGCGAAATGCGGCGGCGGATACAGGGTCTCGGAGGCGATGCCGTTGAAGCGGGAGAGCCGCGCCGAGACGTTCTTCGAGATGGTGAAGATCCGCCGCGACTCTCGAAGGGTCTTCGCGTCCATCCGCAGGATGGTCTGTCGGATCTCCTGCTCCTCGGGATCGTCGGTGAAGCTGCAATAGGGAGTGCCGTAGAGGTCGTAGACCTCGCGGTGCTGGTGGAAGAGCCACGTCACCTTCAGCGGATGCCTCACGAGATAGGACGGGAACTTCGTCGGGATCACCATGTCGATGGGAACGCCGTTCGATTCTGTGAGCTCGGCGAAGCGCCAGATCAAAGCCTGCTTCACGATGTCCTGGACGGGGTACCACTTGAAGGGGATGTTGACGACGTCCACCAGGAACCCCCGGGCTTTGAGAGCCGAGGCGAGCTCCGTCGTCAGGATCTCGGCGCCGCCGACGACGAACGGGGCCTGCACCGAGCAGACGCAGATGCTGCGGCGAGGCATGGAGGGGCTACTTCGTTCCCCTGTCGAGAGAGTCGAGAGAGGCCAGCCGCTCGGCGATCCTCGAGAGCTCCTCGCGGGTCTCGCGCAGCGTTCCCTCGAGGTAGAGGTGGTTCTGTTCGGCGGCTTCGAAAACCAGCTCGATGCGCGCGACGAGATCGTGAACGTGGCGGATGAGCTCCTGCTGCAGGATGAGGTGCCTCTCGTCGATCTCCTCCATGCGCCGTCCGTGAAGGCCGAGAACGCGATCGTAGTGGCGGCTCATGCGGTCGAAGCGCTCGTCGACGTAGCGAACCAGATCGTTGTCGAATCGAACCTGCGCGGAGTTCATGCGGACCTGGCGCTCCACGACGGGTCCGAGTGCGAAGCGAACGAGGCGGCCGAGCGGGGAGCGGAGTGGACGGAGCAGCCTCGCGAGCGTTCCCGCCGGCTCCCGGCTTCCGGGGTCGGAGACGTCCCAGAGAGCGTTCAGCGCTTCCCGGTCGGGGGAGGCGAGGTCGCCTTCCGACTCCCGGGTCTCGAGGCGAGGAAGGGGTTTCGATGCCGGTGCTCCGACAGGATAGGGTGCAGGTCTCGCGATCTCGTCCGGATCGGTCCGCGCCTCCTCCCTCGACGAGCGAAGACCGGAGACCAGCTCCTCTTTGAGCTTGTTTTCACGCTCCTCGTGCGCCATCGGGCGCTCAGTGTCTAACGGCGCGGATGCTGGTGTCAAATCGACATTCTCCTGGGAGTTCACGGAACCTCCACCTTTCCAGTCCCGTATTTAGCTAAAGGTCTTTACAAAATCGGACTAAGATGGTTATAATTATCAACTTTATCAGAAGAGGCAAAAAGAGGACATGACTGTAAAGTTTTCATGCTCTTCGACCTTCGGTCGCACGATGCCTTCTCAGGTCAAGTCTTTATATTACAACACATTATCCATTAGGACCCCTCTGGCACGGAATGTGAAAACGGAAATGGGGTAAGAGGAAGAGCGAAAGGACACCAACCATGAGAGCAACCTTGCCTGACATCTCCGAGGACGAGCTGGATTCTGGCGGTCGTCGAGGCCGGGCCGCCTCGGCCCGAGCCCGAAGTCGAAGATGCCACGACCGAGCTGGACGTTCTCGGCCAATATCTGAAGGAAACGCACCGCTACCCTCTGCTCAACCGCGAGCAGGAACAGAAAGTGTCTCGCGCCATGCGGCGCTCGGAGGCGGTGCTCAAAGAGAAGAAGGTGGGCACGACCCGGAAGTCCGCGCGGAAGGAGTTCGACGAGACTCGCGCGAAGATGATCGAGTCGAACCTCAGGCTCGTGGTCTCCATCGCCAAGCGCTACAAGAACATGGGCATGGAGCTCAGCGACCTGGTCCAGGAGGGCAACATCGGCCTGATGCAGGCGGTGGAGCGCTTCGACCCCCGGAGAAACCTGAAGTTCTCGACCTACGCGACGTGGTGGATCCGCCAGGCGATCACCCGGGCGTTGTCGCAGAAGTCCAGGACCATCAAGGTCCCGATCAACAAACTGGAGATGGTCCGTGTCGCGACCCGGGCGAAGAACAAGCTCCAGGAGCGGGAGGGGAAAGAGCCCTCGATGAAGGACATCGCGAAGGCCGTGGGCGCGGCGGAGCACCAGGTGGAGACGGCGATGAAGTCGATCCCCCACCTCGAGTCGTTGGATGCCCTCGCGGTCGAGGACGGGAGCCCTCGGTGGGAGCTGCAGTCCGACGAGCGGTCTCAAACGCCCTGGCAGGTGGTTCTCGACCGCGACATGCGGGAGAAGGTTCGGGCGGCGCTCGAGCTCCTTCCGCCTCGCCAGCAGCTCATCGTGCGGATGCGTTTCGGGATCGGCTTCAACACCGAGTACAATCTCGAGGAGATCGGAAAGGTGCTGAACCTCACGCGTGAGCGGGTTCGGCAGCTCGAGGTCGAGGCGCTACGAAGGCTGCGGGCCGCGGGAAACCGCCGGGCCCTCCACGACTACATCCAGTAATTCTTTCCGCGGCGTGGCGTCGAGACTCTCGATGCCACGCCGTTTTTGTTTCCATGGAACCCATCGTCGACCCGAACCTGGAGCGTTACGCCGAGGAACACTCGAGCGAGGTCCCGGACCTGCTGGAGCGTCTGGAGCGCGAGACCCTCGCGACGATGAAATCGCCTCAGATGCTCTCCGGAAGGACCGAGGGACAGCTTCTCCGTCTCCTGGTGAAAGTGACGTCGGCGAGGAGGGTCCTCGAGGTGGGGACGTTCACCGGCTACAGCGCCTTGATGATGGCTTCGGCCTTGCCCCCGGACGGAGAGCTCGTGACCCTCGAGCGGGACCCCCTGGCGGAGGCGGTCGCCCGCCGCTACTTCGCCGAGAGCGAGCACGGCGCCAGGATTCGCCTCCTCATGGGGTCCGCCCTCGACACGCTGGCGACTCTCTCCGGCGCTTTCGACTTCGCCTTCCTCGACGCCGACAAGGAGAACTATCCCCGGTACTACGAGCGGATTCTGGAGCTACTCCGCCCCGGAGGAATCCTCGCGGTCGATAACGTCCTCTGGAGCGGAAAGGTTCTCCATCCAACGGACGAAGAAACGAAGGCGATTCACGCGCTCAACGAACGCGCCCATCGAGATCCGCGAGTGGAGCAGGTGCTGCTCACGGTGCGGGACGGGGTCCTGCTGGCGCGAAAAAGGGACTGAAGCTCAGCCGATTCCCGGAACCGCGGGCTCTTCCTCTTCGTCGGCTTCCTGGCCGTCCCGGCTCTTTCTGGGATCGACGAGACCGTAGTCCTTGATCTTCTTGTCGAGAGTCGGGCGGGTGATTCCGAGGACGTCGCTCGTGCGGGACTTGTTCCATCGGGTCTGCTTCAGGACGTGGGAGATGTAGCGTCGCTCCATTTCCTTCAGCGAGGTCAGCTCGTCGCTGACCAGGCCGGCGCCGAACCCGTCGGAGTGGAGCAGCGGCAGGTGCTCCGCCAGCAGCACGTCGCCGTGGGCGAGGGTCACGGCCCGGGTGAGGCCGTTCTCGAGCTCGCGGACGTTCCCCTTCCAGTCGTAGGCCACGAGCATTTTCATGACGCTCTCGGGAACCTTGCGCACGTTGGTGTGGAGCTGCCGGTTCACCTTTTCGAGGAGGTAAGCGACGAGCTCGGGGATGTCCTCCCGCCGCTCCCGCAGAGGCGGAAGCTTGATCTCCACCACCTTGAGGCGATAGTAGAGGTCCTCGCGGAACTGGCCCCGGCGCACGAACTCCTCGAGGTTCCGATTGGTGGCTCCTACGATCCTCGCCTCGGTGCGCTGGATCCTTTCGCCTCCCACCCGCGAGAACTCCCGGTTCTCCACCACCCGAAGGAGCTTCGCCTGGATGTTGGGAGAGATGTCGCCGATCTCGTCGAGGAAGATCGTACCGCGCTGCGCGATCTCGAACTTTCCCCGGGTGTCGCGCACCGCCCCGGTGAAGGCGCCGCGCACGTGCCCGAAGAGCTCGCTCTCGAGGACCCCCTCGGCGAGCGCGGTGCAGTTGACGGCGACGAACGGCTCCTCCCGGTTGATTGAGTTGTAATGGACGGCGCGGGCGACGAGCTCCTTCCCCGTGCCCGACTCGCCTCGGATGAGAACGGTGGTGGTGCTCCGCGACAGCATTCCGATGGTCTTGAACACCTCCCGCATCTGCGGCGTCCGACCCACGATGTTGTCGATGGACCACTCGTGCGACGCCTCGCTGACGAGATAGTCGAGCTTCTCGTCCATTTCCTGCATCCGCTGCGCCTTGCGGATGCTCAACAGGAGCTCGTCGTAGTCGATGGGCTTGCAGATGTACTCGAACGCCCCGAGCTTCATCGCCGTGACCGTGGTCTTCATGTCGTCGAAGGCGGTAATCATGATGACGTAGGCGTTGGGGTCGATCTCGCGGATCTGCTTCAGCACCTCGATTCCATCGATGAGCGGAAGGTGAATGTCGAGGATGACCAGGTCGGGCTCGATCTTCTGGAACTGCTCGACCCCCTCCCGGCCGTCGGCGGCCAGTGTGACGTCGAAGCCTTCGCTCGTCAGATGGCTCTTGAACGTCTGCCGGATCAGCCGATTGTCGTCGATGACCAGGATGGACTTCATGGGGTCGAGGCTATCGCCTCCCGGGTCTCTCTCGAGGGCACCGCCCCCTCGTAGGGAAGGAGCACGGTGACTCTGGTCCCCCGTCCCACCTCGCTCGCCACCTCGATCGCCCCGCGATGGAGCTCGACCACCTTGCGCGCGTTCGTCAGGCCGAGGCCGGTGCCGAGGCTCTTGGTGGTGAAGAACGCGTCGAAGATCGACTCCCGGTCCGTCTCTTCGATGCCGACGCCGTCGTCCTCGATCGAGATCTCGGCGACGCTCCCCTCGGGAGTGCTCCGAAGCCGGGTCTGGACGGCGATGGTTCCCCCGTGTCCCACGGCCTCGGTCGCGTTGAGGAGAATGTTGAGAAGCGCCTGCCGGAGCTGGTCGCCGTCGACGACGATGGGCGCGAGCTCCTCGAAGGAGGCCACGACGCGGATCTCCTTCTCTTCGATCGGCTCCTCGACGAACCGGAGCGCTTCCTCGAGAAGGCTCTCGAGCTGGAAGCTCGATTTCGCGAGCTTCGGCGCGCGGGCGTAGCTGAGGATGTCCTTCACCAGCTTCTCGACCTGCTGGATTCCGCTCTCGGCGATTCCCAGCTGCTCCAGCTCCGTGGGTCCCAGGGCCGGATGGTGAGCGATCTTCTGGATGTTCAGCTTCACCGCCGTCAGCGGATTGCGGATCTCGTGGGCCAGCGCCGTCGCCAGCCGTCCGATGGTCGCGAGCTTCTCCGCATCCATGAGCTTGCGCGAAGCCTCCTCCAGCTTCTGGCGATCGTCCAGGATCTCCGCGGTCATGCGGTTGAAATTGGACGCCAGCTCGCCGATCTCGTCCCCGGAGGCGACGTCGATGCGGTGGCTGAGATCGCCGCGGGCCACGCGAATGGTCCCCTCCACCAGGCTCTCGAGAGGCCGGCTGATCCGGTTTGCGAGGAACACGGAGCCCAGCGCGCCGAAAGTGAGCCCCAGAAAACCGAGGCTGATGAGCCCGATGCGTATCCTCCGGATTTCCGCGTTCACGTTCGAGAGCGAGAGCCCGAGCTTCACCGCGCCCCAGAGCTCGTCCTCCACGAATACCGGCGCCACCACTTCGAGCACTTCCAGCCTGCGGCCGTCGTTGGTGTCGAACGTGAGCTCGCCCCGGATCACCTTCCCCCGCTCGAGCTTGCCCATCTCCGCGCCCATCTCGAAGAGCTCCGGAGGAAAGAGCTCCCGGGCTTCCTCGTTCGCCGCGAGAGTCCGAGCGTTGCGGTTGAAGATGATGGCGAATAGAACGTCCTCGTCCTCGGCGGCGTACTCCATGTTCTGCTGCAGCGCCACCAGGTCGTAGTACATCAGGCGGTTCTCGGAGAGCTGCGCCACCGCGCGGGCCACGGCGACTCCGTGCTCCGCCGCTCGCTTCTTGAGGACCGCTGTCTGCTCCTTCTCCACGAAGAAGATGACGACGCTCATGAGAAGGGTGATGAGCGCGGTCGAGCTGAGAATGAAACGATCGCGCAGGCTCAGAGGAGAGAGGCGCCACATATTTAGTGCTCGGCGCGCTCTTCGCGCGCCTCGCTCCCCGCGCTCCTCGCGCGGGGAGGACGGGCCCTCCCGCCGTGCCGTTCGGAAGGAGGGCTGCCACTCGGCGGGCTCGCCCGCGCTTCGCGCGGGGAGGACGGGCCCTCCGGGCCCGTTGCCGTTCCGAAGAGAGGGCTTGCCACTCGGCGCCTGTGCTTCCTCCCGGCCGGGCTCCCGCCTCCGCCCTTCGGGCTCCGGCGCGGTTTCGCCGAAGCGCTTCGCGCGAAGGCGAACGCTCCGCGCGCACGTTCTTCACAGTTCGACCTCGGTGGAAGCGCCCTCCTCTTGAAACCAGATGTCCTTCATCTGGATGTAGGGCACGCCGAGAGGGGTCAGGTAGAAGCCGCGCACGTTCCCCCGCAGAAGGTAGCGAAGCCTTCCGTAATCGGTGGGAATGATGGGCGCATCCTCGAGGATGATCTCCTCGATCTTGTGATAGAGCTTGTTCCGCGTGGTGTAGCTGGTCTCGGACCAGACCTGGTCGAGGAGACGATCCACATCGGGATTCGAGTACCCGAATGTGTTCATGTAGCCCTTCGAGTGGAACAGCGGCCGGAGAAAGTTGTCGGGATCGGGGAAATCGGCGTACCAGGTGTTGTCGTCCAGGATGGCGCGGTGGCGGAAGACCGGATCGTCGGCCTTGAGGTACCGCTGGACTTCCACCAGCTTCACTTTCACTCCGACTCGGGCGAGACAGGCAACGAGACATCCGTCCCGCGCCTTCGACGCGGGCTCGCGCGGATAGATTCCGTCGCGCAGCACCGGAAGCTCGAGCGGCGGGAGCCCTTTTCCGCCCGGAAAGCCCGCCTCGGCCAGGAGCGCTTCCGCTTTCTCGAGATCGTGCTCGGAATGGGAGTCCTTGGGGATGAAGAACGGTATCCCAGGCGGCACGATTCCCGTCGCCGCCGGGGTTCCCGCGGTGATCCGATGACTGTCGAGGAAGCTCCTCTTGTCGAGAGCGAGGTTGATGGCGCGACGGACCCGGGGGTCGTCGTACGGAGCGACGTGGTTGGGGAAGTACAGGTACCTGAGAGCGAGCAGCTGCGGGGCCTCGACCGCGACCCAATCGCCATAGCGCTCGACCTCGTTGGTCTCCAGGCAGTCGGCGACTTCGTGGAGCGGTCGCTCCGGGTCGACGGTGTCATTGGAGCGCCAGAGCGCGCGGAAGGTGACGGCGTCCAGGTGCGGCCGGCCGCCGAAGTACTCGAGGTTCGCTTCGAGCCGCAAGCCTTGCCGAACCCCGTCCTCGAGGGGGACGCTCGGGTCCTCCTCGGGCTCGATGAAACGCGAGAACTGGAAGGCTCCGGTTCCGATGGGCGCTTGGAAGAATTTCTCTCCCTGGGCGAGAACTTCCTGCTTCGGCAGGATCTTCGACGAGTACATGCTCAGGACCGAGAGCGCCGGCACGAAGGGGGTGACGAAGCGGATGCGGAACGTGTCCTCGTCGAGCGCTTCGAGTCCCTTGACGTGCGCGGCCTTGCCCTCGCGAAACTCCGCGGCGCCCTCGATGCGGCTGAAATAGTGATAGTTGTGCTCGTTCAGCCCCTTCGTCAAAAGGCGCTCGAAGCTGAACACGCAGTCCTCGGCGGTGACTTTGCGGCCGTTGTGAAAGCGCGCGTTCTCGCGGAGCTCGAAGGTGTAGGTCTTGCCGTCGGGAGAGATTTCCCAGAACTTGGCGAGGGCGGGAACCACCCGCAGGTGTCGATCGAAGCCGGTGAGCCCGTCGTAGATCTGCTGGACGAGCATGACCTCCATCTTATAGACCGCCTGCGCCGGATCGAGGGTGTGAAAACGATCGAGCAGAGGATAGCGGAAGACGCCGCCCTGAACCGGGCGGCCCGCAGGTTCGTCGTCCCCGGCGAGGTGCGCGCGGAGCGCGTCCTCTTTCACCAGCTTCGTCGCGAAGGCGGTAAGAAGGAATAGACCGAGGAGAGATCCGGGGATGAGCCAGACGCGCCTTCGCCTAGGGTGGCGGCGCTCGCCCGCGTCTTCCTCGACAGGCTGAAATGGCTCAGGCGGCGGAAGCCGAGGCTCGAAGGTTCCCGACATGTTGAACGTCCAACGCCGTGGTGAACGGCGCACGCTAATGCGAGCCGGACCCTGGCTCCCTGCCAGATTAGGTTAACCGCCTGGCGGACGCAAATAGCGCGTCAGAAACGCAGCCGCCCTTCGGCGACCTCGACCGCCTTGCCGCCGACCCTCACTTCCACGGGTCCGGATTCGTCGGCATCGACCTCGACGGAGATCGCGCTCGGCCGGCCCATTTCGTAGCCCTGCTCGACCAGGATGCGCGCCGTGGGCCCGGCCTGCACCAGGCCGTGTTTCACGAGATAGGCGCCGAGGGCTCCCGAGGCGCTTCCGGTCGCGGGATCCTCGACGATTCCCATCGCCAGGGCGAACATGCGCGCATGGACCGTGCTCTCGGCCAGGACGCACTCCCGGGTGAAAATCATGAAGCAGTCGGATTCCGTCTCCCTCAGCACCTGGCGCAGGGTCGCCGGATCGATCTCGATGCGGGCGAGGTCGTGGAGCGAGGCGGCGGGCACCATGAGCTGCGGTACCGCGGTCGAGACCACTTGAGCCCGAAGACCTCCCGGAAGGAGCTGCTCCTCGGGAAGTCCGACCGCGGCCGCGAGCAGGGCGCGATCGTCGCACTCGTCGAAGAAGCGCGGCGGCGACTGGGTCATGACGACCTCCTCGACTCTTCCTTCGCGCACCAGGATGTCCACCGGTAGGACCCCCGCCTTGCATTCCTGGAAGATCCGATGGGTCCCCTCTTCGAGTGGAATCATGCCTCGCTCGGCGAGCACGAAACAGGTGCCCACCACCGGGTGCCCGGCCAGGGGAAGCTCGGACACCGGCGTGAAGATGCGCAGCCGGAACCGTGCCCTGAGGTCGGTCGGCGGCAGCACGAACGTCGTCTCGGAGAGGTTCATCTCCTTCGCGATCGACTGCATCTCGTCGCTGGTGAGCCCCTCCGCTTCGGGAAAAATGGCGAGCGGATTTCCCGTGAAAGGACGATCGGTGAAAACGTCGGCCTGAAAGTACCTGTACTCTCTCATCGACATCGCAATGTTAGTCAAAGGCCGACCTCCGCTCAAGCCGGCGGTGCGACGACTTCGAGCTCCCGCGGCAGGACGTCGATTCGGACCGGCGTCTTCTGCAGAAACTCTCCGTCGGCGAAGACCTCGGAAGGCTCCGGGGTCTCGATCGAAACCCAGGGAGTCTTGACGTAGGAGACGCTCGGATGGGAGAGATGCGCGCCGGTGAAGACGGTCGGAAACATCCGGAGGAGCGTCATCCGCGAGATCGCGCGCACGAGACAGAGATCGAGAAGCCCATCGTCTATCGAGGCCTCGGGAGCGATGCGCATGCCGCCGCCGTATCGGCTGGCGTTTCCCACCGCCGCGAATGTGATCGCTCCCTCGTATTCACCCCCCTGGTATCGAATCCGGGCGGCGAGGGGCCGGAAGTCGACGACGGTGCGGACCACGGCATAGCTGTAGAGAAGGCTTCCGGAGAGGAGGGGCGTATCCCGGGCCCTCCGCGCGGCCTTCGCGTCGAATCCCGCCCCCGCAATTCCAAGAAAGACTCCCGCCGGCGTGCGACCGAGATCGACGAGACGACGGCTTCCAGCGGCGAGTGCTTCGATCGAGTCCCGTTCGCTCCGGATTCCGATCTCGTGGGCGAAGTCGTTTCCCCGCCCCAACGGAAGCACCGCGAGAGGAGGCCGGTCCTTCCGGGGGACGCGAACGAGACCGTTCACGACCGCGTGCAGCGTCCCGTCGCCGCCCGCGACCAGGACGATGTCCTGCTCTTCGAGGCGAGCCCTCGAAGCCCGTTCGCGCATCGCCTCCGCGGACTGAGGCGATTCGGTGGTGACCCGGGCACCGCCCTCCTTCAAGAGGGATTCGAGGTCGCTCGCGCGCCTGCGCCGCGAGGCGGTGCCCGAGCGATGATTCTCGAGAAGCAGGATTCGCACGTCTCTTATTGGGCCCGAGTCTAACCTGTTATGCTTCGCGCGGTCGCATGGACCCCCTCCTCTCGATCGTCGCCGTCGCCGCGTACTTCTGGCTTTGTGCCGCCTGGTTCGATCACGACCTCCGGCTCGGATTTCTTGCCGACGCTCCGCCGTGGATTCCCGGCATTCTGTTCGTCGCCTCGGCGGGGGCCCTCCTCTTCCGCCGCCGCTCGCGCCTGTCCTTCGGCCCCGACTCGCGAACCGCGGTTCTGCTCGCGCTCTTGGGGTTTCTGACGCGGGTTCCCTTCGTGCTCGAGGCCTACGGGCTGTTCAGCTCCGATGCGGCGGCGCAGGGAGTGATGGCGCTCCACATTCTCGAGGGGAAGCACCACCCCATCTACCTCTACAACTGGTCGTACATTGGAAGCCTGAAGGCCATTCTCACCGCCGGCCTGTCCCTGCTCGTGGGCGATCCGGTGACGAGCTTCGCCCTCGCCGCCGCGCTGGTCTACGGCGCGCTCACGGGAGCGGTCTACCTCTCGAGCCGCGCGGTGGCTCCTCCGGCGGAGTCGATCGCCGCCGCGCTCTACATCGTCTTCGCCCCGGGATTTCTCACCGCCTGGGGAATGGGAAACGAGGGGAACTACCCCGACGTTCTCGCCCTCGGGACTCTGATGCTCGCCCTCGGATTCCGCTTCCTGAAAGACGAGGTCGACGGCCTCACCGCGGGATTCTGGATCGGCGTCCTCGGAGGCGTCGCGTTCTGGATCCACATCCTCGCGACTTACTACCTTCTTGCCGCCGTCCTGATCCTGCTCGCGCATCGCTTCGGAAGGCCCGTCCTCGGCAGGCTCGGCAGGCTGTCGGCGTTCGCTCTCGGGTTCACCGTCGGGGATTTCCCGGGTATCCTGTGGAATCTGAGCCACGACCTCCAGAGCTTTCGCTGGTGGGGCGTCGATGCCTCGCCGGCCGAGGGCGGCTCGGGCCCCGAGCACCTGGACCGCATGCACCGGACCCTGAACCAGGTGGGTGAGGTGTTCCAGACTTCGTTCGCCGTTCTCGCCGGCTACTGGCCGAAGGACAATCCCCCTCCTCCCGAAGCGCTGTTCCGAATCTTTCTGCTCGCGCTCTTTCCGCTCTCGTTCGCGGTCTTCGCCTTCGTGCATCGGCAGAAGCTTCGTCCGCTCCTTCGCGGCCGGTTGACTCCCGAGGCCGCGGCGCTCGGCTTCGCGATCCTCGTGGTCCTGGTCTTCGCCCAGAGCAGCTTCGGCTGGATGACGGAGGAGCCGCGGTACCTGCTGTTTCTCTTCTCGGTCACGCCGCTCTTTCTCGCGACCACTGTCTCCGCGCTCGCCCGCATCTCCCGCCTCGCGGCGCTTTTGGTCGTGGCGGCGCTTCTCCTGGTGAGCCTTCGAGGGGGGATTCTCTACTTCTCCGAGGCACGAGAGAGCGGCGCTCGGAACCGGGAGTTCCTGCAAAGGCTCGACGAGCTATCGATCCGCTACGTTCACTCCGACTACCACCTGTCCTACAAGTACGTCTTCCTGAGCCATGGACGCATGATCTGGACCTCCGCTCTCGGACCCGCACAAACCGAGTGGTACCTCCCGTTCCGCGAGGAGGCGGCGGCCGCCGCCGACGTCGCGCTCGTGCCCCGCAGCTTTCGTTTCGCGCGGCGGATCGAAAAGCGCCTCAACGAGCGCGGCATCCGCTATCGCCGCGAGAATCTCCTGTACCCCGTGCTCTTCGACTTCAGCGAGGACGTCAGCCTTTCGTGGCTCGTCCCTTGAAGACGGCTCGGATCTCCTCGATCGGGTACAGCCTCCCCTGGTCGACGCCGTGGCAGAACTGCTTCAGCTTCGACCATTCTTCCGGAGAGCGCAGCGTTTCGCCCCAGAAAGGGAACGTGCGGCATTGCCGAGGTCGCTCGGGGTAGATGGTGCAGCCCTGGTCCCAGAAAACGCAGTCGCCGTTCTCTTTCAGCTTGAGCACGGTCTCGCCGTTCTCGTCCCGGGTGACGTAGCGCCTTCGAAGTGCCCGCTCGCCGAGGCCGAGAAAGCCAGAGATCCGGCGGAGCCGGAAAGGTGTGACGTAGACCCAGCCCGGCTGGGCGCCGCGGCAGCAGTTTCCGCACTGATGGCAGGAGAACCGGAGGCCGTCCGCGTACCACATCGAATGACTATAATTCCCGCTCGGTGCTCGAACGTGCAAGGGGTTTCTCCGGACCCGCGTTCCTCGTTCTCTCGCTTTCAGCGCTCTTCGGAGCTCTGTCCAAGCTCGACGATTTCCTCGTTCTCTTCCTTCGCCAGGATTCGGCGGAGGCATTCTTCCCCGCCTTCTCCCGCAACTTCGAGTTCTTCGGTGCCTTCCTGACCGCGCTCGGGTTCTCCGTCCTCGGGCTCACCGCCGCCTGCGTCCTCGCTCGATTCTCGGGCCGCGCGCCCGAAGAGGGAATCGCGCTCGCCGCGCGCCCCTTCGTGACCTTGCTCGTTCCCTGCGGGTTGACGGCGGCTTCGGTGGTTTCCCTCCTGATCTCTCCCTCGTACCCCTACGGTTTCGGCCTGGTCCTGAGCCTGGACCTCGAGGGCTGGTTCAAGCCGCTCCTGACCGCCGCTCTCTTCGCGGCGTCGCTCGCCCACGCGCTCGGAGTCCCTGATTTTCCGCGGCTCTCCCGCTGGTCCTCGCCTCTCATCCTGGTCTCTGCTCTTCTCGCCTTCACCCTGGCGACGCCGCGGGACTTCTACGAGGACGGCGCGGGGCAAGGCAACATGTTCAAGTACGTCCGCATGGCGAAGGCCGTGGCGGGCGCCGGGAGCCTCGACATCGAGAAGGCGGACGAGAACCCCGACCCGACGTTCGGAAGCTTCCTGTCGCGGGTCCCCGGTATCGCCGCGAGCTTCGTCGACGAGTCGAAAGAGCTCCTGGGCGCGATCGCCGAAGCCGCGATCCAGGGACGGATCTATACCGGGGAGATGAAAGCGAGCCGGGCCAACCGCTCGATGTTCCGAAGCGCCGAGGGAGGCATCTACTACATCAACGCTCCCGGCCCCGGGATTCTGCTCGTCCCCGCGGTTCTCGTGGACCGCGTCCTGAATCGCCTGTTCGGCGGGAGCCGGCAGCTCGCCGTCATCCTGTTCTGGCAGCTCCTCGGAGCCCTTCTGGTCCTCGAAACCTATCGTTCTGCAGCCGAAGTCGCGGGAAGGGCCGCCGCGCTCCTGTCGGCGCTCACCGCCGCTCTCATCGTTCCTCTGCTGTTCTACAGCTTCCAGATTTACCCGGAGCTTCCCGCGGCGCTCCTGCTGCTGTTCGCCTTCCGCAAGCTGGTGCTCGACTCTCATCCGACGGCGGCGGGAGCCCTCGCCTCCGGAGCGGCGCTCGCGGCGCTCCCCTGGCTCCACCAGAAATACTCGGTGGTCGCTCTGGTGCTCGGCCTTCTCGGAATCGCGCGCTTCGTCCATCGCCGCGTCGGCCGCTTCGCCGTCGAGCCGGGAAAGCTCGCGCTTCTTTCGCTCCCGCTCCTTCTCTCGGCCTATTCGATCTTTCTCTACAACCACGCCCTCACCGGGAGCCTTTCCCCCGCGGCGACCTTCGACGCCGTCACCCGGACCTCGTTCGCTCCCGAGGGCTTGCCCAGGGGCTTGCTCGGCCTTCTCTTCGATCGCGAGAACGGGCTCTTCGTCTTCGCCCCCTTCTACGTTCTCGCACTCGCGGGCCTACCCGCTCTCTCGGACCGGCATTCCCGAATCGTGAAGCCTCTCCTCCTGGTCGTCGTCTCGTATCTCTTGGTCATCGCGTCGTTTCCCTACTGGCCCGGAGCGGTGAGCACCATGGGGCGATACATCTCGAGCATCCTGCCGCTGCTCGTGCTCCCGACCGCGCTGGTGATGAAGAGAGCCTTCGAGGACGGAGTCATCGCCGGCGCCGCGGTCGTCCTCGGAGCTGCGAGTCTCGCCGTGAGCGCGAGCTTCGCCACCGACCTGGTTCCGAGCTGGCAGCCCGAGCTCCTCTGGGACCGGGTGCTCTACTGCGACCCGGCGCAATACCTCCCGAATTTCGTGAGCGAGGGAGCCCTCGGATCGGGTCCCGCCCACGTGCCCAAGCTCCTCGCGCAGCTTCTCGCCGTGTCGTCGCTCACGTTCTGGCTCAAGACCCGGCTTTCGGCCCGCGACGAGCGTCCTCGCTTCTCCCGGGACGCCGCCGCGGGCGCGGGGCTGCTCCTCGTCGGTATTCTCCTCCTCGCGGCCATCCTGGAGCGGTTTCCGGGCAACGCCCCCGCATCGGGAAAGCCGAGCTTTCGCGAGACACGAGTCCTCGACGCCGGGCGTGAGATCACGGTCGAAGGCGAGCACGGCTTCGAGGGCGATGGAGTGTGGGTCCCGGGAAGCGGAAGCACTCGGTTCGTTCTTCTCACGCGCGAGTCGACGCCATCGCTCGTGCTCTCGTTCTCGAACGGGCCCGACGAGAACGTCGTCGAGACGCGCGAGCGAGGGAGCGCGACCGGCGTGCTCGAGCTTCCAGCCGGGGGTCCCCACGACCGCACGGTGCTCCTCCGGAAGCCCTATCGTTTCGACGGTCCCCGGGGAGAGCGTTTCCTTTACGTCTTCGAGGTTCACTCCCGCGGGAGCTTCTCTCCCGCCGAGACCGGCGGCCGAGACGATCGTCGTCGGCTCGGAACCTACGTTAGAGTACGGTGACGATGGACGAAGTCACCCTCTACACCGACGGCGCCTGCGAGGGGAATCCCGGTCCCGGAGGCTATGCCGCCATCATCGACCGCAACGGCAGGCGCACGGAGCTCACCGGAAGCGAACGCCGGACGACGAACAACCGCATGGAGCTCCTCGCAGTCATCGCGGGGTTGCGCGCGCTCCCGGAACCGTCCTCGGTGCGCGTGGTGACGGATTCGCAATACGTCGCGACCGGCATGAAGTCCTGGATCCACAACTGGCGGCGGAAGGGATGGAAGACCGCATCGGGTACCCCGGTCAAGAACCAGGATCTCTGGCAGGAGCTCGATGCTCTCGCCGGACGGCACCGGGTTCGTTGGGAATGGGTCCGCGGCCACAACGGACACCCGGAGAACGAGCGCGCCGACACCCTCGCCCGGGAGGCGGCCCGGGAATCGCACGACTGAATTCGACGTCAGGGTCCAGGCGGGAGCAGGGAAACGGGCGCGAAGGTGAGGTTCCAGGTGAATCGGCCCAGGCCGTCGTCGAACTTCACCAGCATCTCCTTCTTCCAACCTTCGGCGGTCCAGTCGTACCTCCGTACCTCCGCCTGGTCATCGCTCGCGACGTATAGCTCGTCGCGTCCGTCGGAGTCGAGGTCCGCGAGGATCGCCGCGTGCTCGAACCCCGAGGAATCGGAGGCGATGAGGTCGGTTCTCCACGGCGAGCCCGGCCGGAGGAGGAAGAGTCCTCGCTTGTGGGTGGCGGCGACGATTTCCTTCGTTCCATTCCCGTCGACGTCCCCCGCGGTGAGAAACCGGCATAGCTTGTCGTCGAGCCGAACCACCACGTTCTCCGCCTTGGGATCGGTGTCGGCGTCGTAGCGGCGGATCTCGACAGTCCCCCCCGAGACCGCTTCGACGGAGACGTAGAGCTCGTCCCGTCCGTCGCCGTCGACGTCCGCGACCAGGATCTCCTTCGCGTGGCGCGAGCCGAGGTCCGCGACTTCGAAGGGTCCGCGGTCGGCATCGCGCGCGGCGGGCACGTAGCGCACGACGCTTCCCGGCTGCGGCGTGCCGTCGACCTTGTTGGGAGCGGTGGGGGTCGCGTAGATCTCGAGAACGCCGTCGCCGTTCAGGTCCCCGAGTTCGATCTCGTGCACGATGGTGTCCGGAGTGCGGTCGAGCTCATCGACCGAGAACTTCCCCGAGCCGTCCGGACGCAGCACGGCGACGACGCCCTGATCGTGGGTCCCGACGGCGATCGAGAGCTTGCCGTCCCCGTAGAGGTCGCCCACCTCGGCGTCGCGCATGCGGCTGAACTTCCCTCCGAAATCGGCTTCCCAGAGAGTCTCGGTCTTGCCGTCGGGACGCCACAGCTTGACCGCCGCTTTGGAGCCGCCGAGGGTCAGAAGACCTTCGGTGCCGTAGGGCAGGGCCTTGTGGAAGACGTTGCTGTCCTCGTCCTCGAAGTACCGGTAGCGCCACTCGCCTTCCTCGCGGGCGAGGATTCCCGCGCGCGCCGGAAGGGGTTTCGGGGAGCCGTCCTCGTTCTTGCCGAGGACCGCCATCGCCAGAACCAGGGCTCTGTCCAGCTTGTCGGGCTCGCCCTGACGCGAGGGAGATTCGACTCGGCCGCAGCCGAGGAGGAGCCCCGCGAGCAGGACCATCGAAGCGAACGGCCGAATCATCATGCCTCCGTTCCTGTTGTATCCTCCCGCTTTCGGAATCATCCGGGAGGGCGCATGGAACTCAGGCAGTTTAGCGGAAGAAGTCTCGCGCGTGGAGCGCTTGTCTCGACTCTACTCCTGGGAGCCGCGGCGGCACTGGCGGACGAACCGGCTCTCGAGCGCGAGCTCCAGAGGCTCGGCCCGCTTTCCGGCGGAGTCCTGGGCGTCGCCGCCGTCCACCTCGAATCCGGGAGAAGAGCCTTTCTCAACGGAGACGAGCCGTTTCCCATGGCGAGCACCTACAAAGTTCCCATCGCCGTCGAGCTCCTCCAGCGGGTCGACGAGGGAACGCTCGATCTCGCCCGGATGATCACCGTCGAGCGCCACGACTACTCTCCCGGGAGCGGCCTCCTGACGGATCTCCTCCGGGAGCCCGGCCTCGCGCTCTCGCTTCGAAATCTCCTCGAGATCATGCTGCTGGTGAGCGACAACACCGCCACCGACCTCTGCCTCCGCCACGCGGGCGGCGGCGAGGCGGTGACGGCGAGGATGCGCAAGCTCGGGATCGAGGGCATCCGCGTCGACCGGCCGACGCTCCAGCTCATCGCCGACTGGAGGGGGCTCGCGCCCGTTCCCGGGGAAGCGGAGCGCGATCCCGCGAAGTACGGCGAGCTCCTGGATTCCGTACCCAAGGAGAAGGCCGAGGAGGCGGAGCGGGCGTTCTATGACGATCCTCGGGACACGGCGACCCCGCGGGCGATGGCGGCGCTCCTCGAGAAGATCTGGAAGCGTGAGGCGCTGAGCCCCGCGAGCACCGACCTTCTTCTCGACGTGATGAAGCGCTGCCGCACCGGCGAAGGGCGGCTCAAAGGGATTCTTCCCGAAGGGACGGAAGTCCGGCACAAGACAGGAACCATCGGGAAGTCGCTGAACGACGTCGGCATCATCACCCTTCCCGGCGGAGCTGGACACGTCATCGTCGCCGCTTTCGTCAAGAAGTCGGACCGTCCGGAATCCGAACGGGAGCGTGCCATAGCGGAAGCGGCGCGCGCGGCGCACGACTATTTTCTCTTCACGACGAAATGATTTCTCCGAGCTCGACCTCGTCGCCGTGGACGGCAATCTCCTCGAGGACGCCGAGGCGCTTTCCCGGGAGCGCTTCGTGATGAAGGCGGGGAATGAGTATCGAAGGGAGAATCAGCCCGCGGGGACTTTCTCGGAGATCGTCTCCCACTCTCGATAGAGCTTCTCGAGCTTCGCCTTGAGCTCCTCGTGGGTCTTCACGATTCCCGCAGCGGACTCGGCGTCGTCGTAAAAGCCGGGCACCGTCATCCGGCCTTCGAGGCTCGCGATCGCGATCTCCGTCTCCTCGATCCGAGACTCGAGCTGCTCCGCTTTCTGCTGGAGCGCGCGCACCTGATTCTTCGAGACCGCGGGCGGGGGAGGCTGCGGCTTCGGGGGTGGGCTCGAGATCTTCTTCGCGGGCTCCTCGGGCGGCGCCTCGATGACAAGGGGCGCCTCGCCTATCGCCTCTTTCTCTTTCGCCCGGAGGAAATCCGAGTAGCTCCCCCAGTGGACCCGGATCTCGCCGCCGCCGATCTCCGCGACCTTCGTCGAGAGCTCGTCGAGGAAATACCGATCGTGGGAGACGAACACCAGCGTTCCCTTGTAAGCCTGCAGCGCTTCGAGAAGGATCGCCTTCGAGTCGAGGTCGAGGTGGTTCGTCGGCTCGTCGAGGAGGAGCACGTTCGCCGGCTGCAGCAGCATGCGGGCGAGAGCGAGACGACTCTTCTCTCCGCCGGAGAGGACCTTCACCCGCTTGTCGACGTCGTCTCCGTGGAACAGGAACGCCCCGAGGATGCTCCGCAGCTGCGGCACCATGGCGATGGAGGCGCCGTCGTTCATGTTCTCGAGGACGGTCCTGTCCTCGTCGAGGTCGTAGCGCTCCTGGCTGAAGTATCCGGTGAGCGCCTTGTGGCCGAGCTTCACCGTTCCCGAATCCGGAGATTCCACCTGCGCCAGGAGGCGCATCAACGTGGACTTCCCGACGCCGTTCGGCCCCACGAGCGCGAGCCTCTCGCCGCGCTCGATAACGAGATCCGCGGCGGCGAACACCCGGGTATCTCCGTACGATTTAGCGACCCTTGTGAGCTCCATCACCACCCGTCCCGGACGCTCGGGATCGGGAAGGCGCAGCTTCATGAGCTTCCTCTCCGGGGGAACCTCGATGACGTCGATCTTCTCGAGCATCTTGACCCGGCTCTGGACCTGCTTCGCCTTGGTCGCCTTGTAGCGGAACCGCTCGACGAAGCGCTTGGTGCGCTCCATCTCCTCCTGTTGTCGGGCGGCCTTTGCGCGCAGCTCGGCGAGGTTCGCAGCGCTCACCTCCAGGAATCGGCTGTAGTTTCCCGTGTAGTCCACGAGCTTCCGGCGGTCGATCTCGGTGATCCGGGTGACCACGCGATCGAGGAAATACCGATCGTGGGAGACCAGGACCACGGCGTGGGGATAGGCTTCGAGGTAGGCCTCGAGCCAGTTCCGCGCCTCCAGGTCCAGGTGGTTGGTGGGCTCGTCGAGGAGCAGCAGGTTCGGCTGCTGCAGGAGGAGCTTCGCGAGGGCGATGCGCATCTGCCAGCCGCCGCTGAACGTCTCGGTTTTCCGATCGAGCTCCGAGGGCTTGAAGCCCAGGCCGAGAAGAACCTCTTCCGACCGGGCCTCGATGCTGAAGCCCCCGTGCCGGTCCCATTCGTCCCGGCACTCTCCGTAGCGGGCGATGACCGCCCCGTGCTCCGGACTCTCGGGGTCGAGCTCCCCCATCCGGTGCTCCAGCCCTTCCATCTCGACGCCGAGGGCGAGGACGGAGGCGAACGCCGATAACGCTTCCTCGCGGAGCGACTTCCCCGCATGCGCCAGGCCGTCCTGGGGGAGGTAGCCGACCGTCGTCTGCCGCGGCATGGTGATCGAGCCCTTGTCGGCCTGCTCCGCCCCGGTGAACAGGCGCAAGAGTGTGGTCTTCCCCGAGCCGTTGGGGCCGGCGAGCCCGACCCGATCCCCGGTCGAGACGTTCCAGGTGACGTCCTCGAACAGGGTTCGCCCGGAGAACTGCTTGGTTAGGTTCTGTACTTGAAGCACCTGAATTACCGTCCGACAACAAAAAGCCCGGCCCTCGCGAGCCGGGTATCACCACAATATAATAGCCTGCTTCCACGATTTCTGCGGGAGCGTCATGAAAACACCTCTTCTCTTCCTAGGAGCTCTCCTGCTGTCGTCGGCCCAGCGGGCGCCAGTGGACGATGCCCGGCGGCAGGCGAATCGGGGGGTCGCCCTTCTCGAGCAGTTCCGCTTCACCGAGGCGGCGGCCGCCTTCGAGCAGGTGGTGCGGGCGGCCCCGGATTCCGAGGCGGGCTACATCAACCTCGGGATCTCGTACTTCAACGAGCGCGACTTCGAGAAATCGCGCGAGGCCTTCGAGAGAGCGAAAGCGCTCGCCCCCGAGAGCCCCTACGTTCACTACAACCTCGGCCTCATCGACAAGCTCCAGGGGAATACCGAGGCCGCGGTCGTCGCCTTCGAGAAAGTCGCCGCGCTCGACCCGGCGGATTCGATGACCCTCTACTACCTCGGCACCCTCTACGCGAACCTCGGAAGGCTCGAGGAAGCGGAGGCCATGCTGAGGCGCACCATCGCGCTCTCCCCGAACAACGAGTCCGCGCACTTCAGCCTGGGAAACGTCCTCATCCGCCAGGGACGGCGCGAGGAAGGCCAGGCGGAGCTCCTGGTTTTCCGCGAGCTCAAGGAGAGCTTCCCCGCGGAAGCCGCCTCCGCCGGCCTCCAGTACACGGAGCTCGGCAGGTACGCGGAGGCGGTCGAGGAATCGCCGGAGCCGCTGCAGCCGGGAGTGCGCGAGTCGACCCGCGAGGGGTCGGTCGGTTTCGTCGAGGCGAGCGAGGGCTCCGGGCTCTCCCTTCCGGCGCTCGCAGAGCCCTTGCCTCTTCCGGCGACGGTGCCTTCGTCGGAGTACGGTCTCGCGTTCCTGCGGGAGCGGGTTTTGCCGCGCCTCGGCACCGGCATCGCGTTCCGCGACCTCGACGGCGATGGCGATCCGGATCTTCTCTTCGTGCGCGAGGGAGCCCCCATCTTCTTCCGCAATCAAGGGGAGAAGTTCGAGAGGGTGAGCGGAAGCGGCCTTCCCGAAACCGGGCACTTCATCGGAGTCGCGGTGGGGGACGTCGACAACGATAAGGACGGTGACGTCTTTCTCAGCGGCTCCGCCGGCGAAGCTCTCTTCCTGAACGACGGAACGGGCCGGTTCCTACCCTCGCCGGATGAAACGGTTCGCGGAAACGGGGTCTCGGTCTCGGCGACGTTCGCCGACGTCGACCACGATGGAGACCTGGACCTCTACGTCTCGAGCTACTCTTCGGTCGAGCCGCCTCCCGGGATCGAGATCCTGAAGCTGCCCCGGGATCTTCCGGGAGCTCCCAACCGGCTCTATCGGAACGACGGAAACGGCACCTTCACCGAGATCGCGAAGGAGAGCGGGACCGACGGCGGCGGTGCGCGAAGCCTCGGGGCCGTGTTCTCCGACGTCGACGACGATCGCGACGTGGACTTCATCGTGGTGAACGACGGCTCCCGGCCCTTGCTGTTCTCGAACGACCGCGTGGGCACCTTCACCGAGAGCGCTCTCGATCTCGGGCTCGAGACCGGAAGCCGCACCCGCGGGGCGGACTCCGCCGATTTCGATCGCGACGGAAGCTTCGATTTCTTCTTCACCGCCGAGGGGAATCAGCTCAACGCGCTCTTCCGCGGCCCGGGCCGCGAAGGGCTGCGCCCCGACGTCGTCTCTCCCGGGCTGCTCGCCGCCGGCGTTCCCCGCGCGCGGTACGGGGCCCAGTTCCTCGACGCGGACAACGACGGCGACCTCGACCTGGCGGTGGTGACGAACGAGGCGGACGCGCTCGTCGCCTACTACGAGAATCGCCCCACCGGTTTCGAGCGCGCGGGCTCCCTGGCGGCTTCGGTCGCGGGCGAGGGACGCGCTCTCGCCGTCGCCGACGTCGATTCGGACGGCGACCTGGACTTCGTGGTCGGAACCGACAGGGGCGAGCTCGCCCTGTTCCGAAACGACGGCGGCAACGCCCGGGCATGGCTCACCGTCCGGGCGCAGGGTCTGAGGAGCAATTTCGACGGGCTCGGCGCGAAAGTCGAAGTGCGCGCCGGAGACGCGAGCCTGAGGCGCGAGGTCCGCTCCGGGAGCGGTTACTTCTCTCAAAGCGATCTCCCCCTCCATTTCGGGCTCGGCGACGCGGTCTCCGCCGACTACGTTCGCTTTCTCTGGCCTGGCGGAGTGAAGCAGATCGAGATGGACGTCCGGGGACGGACGACGGCGTCCGTCGAGGAGCTGAACCGGAAGGGGACCTCCTGTCCGATCCTCTACGCCTGGGACGGTGAGAAGATCCGGTTCGTCACCGACTTTCTCGGCGGAAGCGCCTTCGGGTATCTCCTCGCGCCCGGCCGCTACAATACGCCGGACACCGAAGAGACGGTGAAGATGGAAGATTTTCCCCTCGTGCCCCGGAACGGGCGATACGAGGTGCGCTTCGTGAACCAGCTCGAAGAAGTCCTCTTCTATGACAAGGCTTCACTCCTCGTCGTGGACCACCCCGAGGACTTCGAGGTCTACCCCGACGAAAGGCTCATGCCCGGCCCGCCCTTCCCCGCGCGGCGTCTCTACGCCCTCCGGGGAGCGCGGGCGCCGGAGAAGGCCGTCGACCACCGGGGGGTGGACGTCACCCGGCTCATCGCGGAGAAGGACCGCCTCTACCCCGCGGAGTTCCGGCTCCTGCCGTTCAAGGGTTACGCCGAGGAGCACTCGCTCACGCTCGACCTCGGGAAGCTCGAGCCCGGCGGCCGCTACGCGCTCCTCCTCCACGGATGGGTCGACTACGCGGATTCGACCGCGAACCTCGCGGCCTCCCAGGCAGGGGTCAAGCTGCTGCCGCCGTTTCTCGAGGTCGCGTCTGTGAACGGCGACTTCACGACGGGGCTTCCCCAGATGGGTTTTCCCGCGGGTCTCCCCAAGACGATGCTCGTGGATCTGGAGGGACTGGTCTCTCCCGAAAGAAACCGGGTGCGCATCACGACCAGCATGCGGATCTACTGGGACCGCATCCAGGTGGCGGAAGTCGTTCCCGACGCCCCGCTCGCCGTGAAAGAGCTCGAGGCTTCGTCGGCGGAGCTCCGGCGGCTCGGCTACCCCGCGCCCTTCAATCCCGATGGAAGGATGCCCTCCCTCTATACCTACGACCGAATTCTCGACTCCGAGCTATGGGGGGCTCACGAGGGAAGCTACACGCGGTACGGGGACGTGAAGGCCCTTCTCGATGGCGTCGACGATCGATACGTCATCACCCATCATGGCGACGAGGTGCGACTGAGCTTCGACGCCGGGACCATCGAGGACCTCCGCCCGGGATTCGAGCGCACGTTCCTTCTCGTCGCCGACGGCTTCGGGAAGGACATGGACCTGAGCTCGGCGTTCCCCGAGACCGTGGAGCCTCTGCCGTTTCACGGGATGAAGTCCTATCCCTATCCCCCCGGGGAGTACCCCGACGACCCCGCGCTGCGCCGTTATCGAGAGCAGTTCAATACCCGGCGCGTCTCTCGGGACGAAGCCCGTCGATTTCCCAAGAGCACCACAAGGCCTTGACCTCGAAAGCCGGGGGTCGCGCGGCGATTGCCGTTCTCGGTCTCTCTCTCGCGTTCTGCGGGCCTCGGGACCGGTCGTTCGCTCCGCCTCTCGATCTCCTGGGAATCACGTACGTCGTCTTCGCCCCCGAAGGGGAGGTCGGTCTCGAGTCGCCGGTGACTCTGGGCGGCGAAGGGCGGCCGGCGTTGGCCGCGCCGACGCCCGCGGAGTTTCGCTATCGCCTTCGCGTTCCCGAGAACGCGCTTCTCACCTTTTCCATCGGTATCGCCGACGTCCCCTCCCCGGCGGGACGAGAGGATTTTTCCGGGAGCCACATGCAGTTCATCGTTCGCGCGGGTGAGCGGCAGGCCGATGAGGTGCTCTTCGATCGGGAAATCCATTTGAGTCGACGCGACCGCTGGCTCCCGCAGGTCGTCGATCTGAAGCGCTTTGCCGGCCGCGAGATTTGGCTCGTCTTTCAAACGGCGATTCCCGGCGACGACCCGGCTCTCGGCCCGCCGCCGGTCACCGGTGTCTTCGGGGAGCCGATTCTCCACGATCGCCGAGCCTATCGCGCCTCGAACGGAGTCGTCCTGATCTCCATCGACACCTTCAGACGCGATCACTCGAGCCTCTACGGCTACCCCCGTCGCACCACTCCGGGACTCGAAGCCCTCGGGCGGGAGGCGCTGGTGTTCGAGGACGCGGTGAGCACGTCTTCATGGACGCTGCCCGCGCACGCGTCGCTCTTGACCTCCACCGTTCCCTCGGTCCACGGGGCCACGAGCTCGAAGGTGGGTCTCTCCCCCGAGTGGCCCGGCCTCCCGCGGGTTCTCGAGGACGCCGGCTACTTCACCCAGGCGATGGTCACCCACGTCTATCTCTCCAAAGAGTACGGCTTCGGCGAAGGGTTCGATCGGCATCGTTACTTTCCCGAGACCCGAGCCGGGGAACTGACCGACCAGGCGATTCGTTTTCTCGAGGCGAGGGGCGATTCCGATTTCTTCCTGTTCCTGCACTACTACGATCCTCACTGGCACTACGACCCTCCGGCGCCCTACGACCGCGCGTTCGATCCCGCCTACCAGGGGAAGGCGACGGGGATCTGGTGGGATTTCAAGGAGCTCGGGCCGGACTCGATCGACCCCAGGGACCTCCATCACATCCGCGCGCTCTACGACGGCGAGATTCTCTACACCGACCGGCAGCTCGAGAGGCTGTTTCAGGAAATGAAGCGGCTCGGCATTTTCGAGAACGCGCTCGTGGTCGTCACCTCCGATCACGGAGAGGAGTTTCTCGACCACGGACAGTGGGAGCACCAGAAGACTCTCTACGAGGAGCAGCTTCGCATTCCGCTCATCGTCAAGCTTCCGAACGGGAAGGAGGGACCCGCGGGAGCGACGGGGCGCGTGAGCGGGCAGGTCAGTCTGGTCGACGTGGCGCCTACGGTGCTGGACGCTCTGGGAGTTCCGGCGCCTCCGAGCTTCGAGGGCCGAAGCCTTCTCGCGCCCCGCGGCAGCGACGCCCCCGAGACGGAGGCCTGGGCGGAGACGGAGCACACGATCGACGGCTCGCGCAAGATCGCGTTGCGCCGCGGCGCCTCCGGGAAGAAGTCGATTTTCACGCTGACGGAAGGCGCTCTCCGGATAGAGCTCTTCGACCTGGGACGCGACCCGGGAGAGATGGAGAGGCTGGAGGACAGTCGATCCCGTGAAGGTCTCGAGCGACGCCTCGCGGAGTATCTTGCGGAGAGCGCCGCCCGGCGCGGAGGCAAGACGCGGCCCGAGGTCGACCTCGATCCCGAAGACCTCGAGCGGTTGCGCTCCCTGGGGTACTTGAAGTAGACGTCGGTGCGATTGAGCGGCGGCGCGAGCTCGAACTCCACGAAGGGAAGATGCTCGCGCGATGGAGGAGCTCACGAAGTCCGCGGCGCCGTCCGCTCCAATCGCGGGCTCGATTTTTTTGTGTGGCTGGTACGCCCATTTTGGTATCCTAGAGCGGACGTCAGAGACGTCTTCGAGCTTTGATGGTGACCTGGACGAAATGCCGAACAGGGACGAAGAGAAATATCGCGTTCGCGCTGCGCTTTATCGTCTGCTGCTGGACGATGAAGCCGGAGCCGCTTCCGCGCTCGTCCCGCGCATGCTCGCCGACCCCGATTCGCTGACCCCCGAGATCCGCTGCTGCCTCCTGTACCTCATCCGGGGCATAGGCTACCTCGCCGCGCGCAACGATCTTCTCGGTCACGGGGGTCTCCTCGACACGCTGGCGGAGGAGTTCGAGTCCGTCCGCGTCCGGACCCGAAGGATCGACGGACTCTGGTTCGACGTGGTGCAGGAAGATCCCGCTCACTGGGTGCAGCGGTACGAATCGACGGACCAGCACTACTCCCTCGAGGAGCTGACCTGGCTCAACCTGCAGCTCGGCCGCCTCTGGGAAATCGAGCGCCAGCGCCTCGAGCTCGAAGAGCCTCCACTTCCGCCCCTCGTCCTCCGCCGGAGGCTCCTCGGGGCCGAGCCCCATTCTTTCGCCGTAAACGCGACCCGCTCCTTCCCGCCCGAACGCGCCCCTTGAAAGCTGCCTGAGTTCCAGGCATTCTGTTAGGGTCCCATTCGACAATCCGTTCGTCTTTCCCCAAGGAGCCCATGGACCCCTCGGCCACCTATCGAATACCCACTCGCGCCGTGGACGCGGAAATCGAGATCGAGGGGGGACGCCGCGAGGACGTGATTTTCTACCTTGCGGACGTCGCCGAGACCCACGAAGGCGCCGAGACCATGGCGGACGCGCTCAATGGTCCCCGCAAGTTCGTCCCCGTCCGCTCGCGCGCCACGTCGGAGCTCATTCTCGTACGCCGGAGCGCGATCGTAACCGTTCGGGTGGCCCAGGTGGAGCGCCCTCACCTCGTTGAGACCGTCGAAGGGCTCACGAGCTTCATCGACTTCGTGCGCCTCGAGCTCCATGGAGGGGAAGTGCTGGAAGGGGCGGTCGCAACCCTGCTCCCGCCGGAGAACGCGAGAATGTCGGACTATTTCAACCTCGATGCCGCGGTGTTCGCGCCCATATCCGTGGGAGAGAGCGTCATCTATGTGAACAAAGAGTTCATCAACGTCGTGCACCTCTGATCAGGAGATCTCAGTGAAGACTTTGGAGCCGTTCCTCGAGGCGTTCAAGAAGACCGAGGCGGAGGAGATGCAGCTCGAGCCCGGCGAGCGCCTCTGCATGGTGATGTCCGGCCACAAGATTCCCGTGGGGCGCGAGCCGTTGCAGCCGCAGACGCTCCTGCAGATGGCCTCGGAGGCCCTGACTCCCGCGGAGATGTCGTCTCTCGCCATCAAGACTCACAAGGTGGCGACGACCTATTCCGGCCAGGGATTCGAAGTGACGTTCAGCCGCCCCAACGGGACCATCCACATCGCCGTACGGAAGTCCTCGCCCGCCGCCGCCCGCCCGGCCGAGAAGCCCAAGGCGCCGGCGGCGGCGCCGCGGCCCGCGGCGAGCGTCTCTCCTCCGGCCGCTCCACGGCCTTCCGCCTCTCCCCGGGCCTCGGCCGGGACCGGAGAAATGGATTCGCTGCTGCGGCTCATGGTGGAGTCGGGGGCGTCCGACCTGCACTTGAGCTCCGGCTCCTGTCCCGTTCTGCGGGTTCATGGAGAGATCCAGTTCCTGCGCGACCGCGGCGTCCTCGCTTCCGAGGACATTCAGCCGCTCATCTACTCCATTCTCGACGAGGAAACCCGAACGACCTTCGAGGAGAAGCGCGATGCCGACTGCGCCTACGAGGTTCCCGGACTCTCACGATTCCGGGTGAACGTGTTCGAGGATCGGCACGGGTTGGCCGGCGTCTTCCGGACGATTCCGGTCTCGATCATGACGGCCGAGCAGATGGGCCTTGCCCAGGCGATCCTCGACCTCTGCTTTCTGACGAAGGGTCTGGTTCTCGTGACCGGCCCGACGGGGTCGGGCAAGTCCACCACCCTCGCCGCGATGGTCGACCACATCAACAAGAACCGGAACGATCACATCATCACCATCGAGGACCCCATCGAGTTCGTTCATCAGAACCAGAACTGCCTGGTCAATCAGCGGCAGGTGGGACGCCACACCCAATCGTTCAAGGCGGCGCTCCGCGCCGCGCTCCGCGAGGACCCGGACATCGTCCTGGTGGGAGAAATGCGCGATCTGGAGACGATCTCGATTGCGATCGAGACCGCGGAGACCGGACACCTCGTCTTCGGGACCCTTCACACCAATACCGCGGTCGCGACGGTCGACCGGATCATCGATCAGTTCCCGCCGGATCAGCAGGAGCAGATCCGGGTGATGCTCGCGGACTCTCTGAAAGGCGTGGTCTCACAGGTGCTCTGCAAGAAGAAGGGAGGCGGAAGGGTGGCGGCCCTCGAGGTCCTCCTCGGAAACATGGCGCTCTCCAGCCTCATTCGCGAGGGCAAGACGTTCCAGATCCCCTCGATCATGCAGACCTCGAAGAAACAGGGCATGGTTACGATGAACGACAGTCTGTTCTCTCTGGTGAAGCAGGGACTGGTCGAGCCCAAGGAAGCCTGGATGAAGTCGTCCGACAAGACCGCCCTGGTCGGCCTCTTCCGAAGCAACAACATCCCCGTGGACTTCGCCTCCCCCTGAAACACGAAAGCCCGGCGGCCCTTCCAAATGGGCCGCCGGGCTCTCTGAAAACTCGGCGCGATTTACTGCGCCGTCAATTCCGCCAGGAACTTCTTCACTTCCTCGGCCTGAGGGCCCGTGGGCTCGAGCTCCAGGTACTTCTGGAAATGAGTCTTGGCGGTCTCCACGTCGTCGCGATTGGCGGCGAGGCTTCCGAGAATGTAGTGCGCTTGCGCCGCCTGGGGCGCCGTGGGCTTCGCCGCGAGGAACTTCGTGAGATGGTCGATGGCCTTCTGCTGCAGCGCCGCCGCCTCGGGGGAGCCCCCCTCGGCCACGCGCACGGCGTTCGAGCCCAGCATGAAGTGAGCGTCGGGGGCGAAGGTGTCGCTGGCGCCGAGCTCCAGGTACTTCTCCAGCCGCTCGCTCGCCTTGTCCCACTCCTGGCGATTGAAGTTGATGCGGCCGGCGTAGTAGTAGGCCCGCTGGAGCGCCGGATCGAGCTGGATGACCTTGGAGAAGGCCTGCTCGGCTTCGTTCTCGCGGTTCTCGCGCATCAACGCCACTCCGAGAGAGAACTGAACTTCCTTGTCGTTGGGCTTGGCGGAGGCGGACTTCTGCAGAAGGGGAATCGCTTTACCGAAGGAATCACCGCGGGCGTAGCAGAGGCCGCCCTCTCGATTCGAATGACCCACCTGCTCCGCGGCCTTGGGATCGCTCCCGACCTTCCGCAGGAACGTCTCGAAGTTCGCTCCGCACTTCTCCCAGTTCTGCTTCGCCTTGTAGGCCCAGCCCAGGAAATAGTTGCTCGCGAATAGATCCGGGTTCGCGACCAGGGCTTTCTCGAACGCCGGTATGGCGGCGTCGAAGTTCTTCGCCTTGACGGCTTCCTGGCCCGCAAGAAAATCCTTGGCGCCCGGTTGCTCCTCCTGAGCCAGGGCAGCCCCGCCTCCGATCGCGAAAGCCATGGCCAAAGCCAGCCATTTGTTCATGAAACTGTCTCCTTTGGTCTCGAAATCAGGAAGTTTTGCCGGGCCACTCAGCCCAAGCCAAAAAAGCTACCACAAGCTCGATCCGTGCGGCAACCAGGAACGAGAGGGGTGAACGACAATTCATTCTAACCCAAAAAGGATGTAGATTCGGGGGCACCCATGAGCGCCGCGAGCGAGATTCCGCAAGCCCCGACGGGCCGCCGGGGAACCCGCGTGGCCATCGTCGCCGGGTGCCGCACGCCTTTCGCTCGCGCCGGGGGGTTCCTCGCGAACGAGAGCTCCCTCGATCTCGCCCGCACCGTCGTGGCGGAGCTGCTCCATCGAGCCGAGCTCCAGCCCCGCGAGGTCGATCGGGTCGTTCTGGGGACGGTGGTGCCGAACGTCGAAGCTCCGAACCTGGCCCGCGAGGCGGCGCTCGCTTCCGGGCTTCCGCGGACCACCGAGGGCTATACCGTGTCCCGAGCCTGCGCCTCGGCGAACCAGGCGATCGCGAGCGCCGCCGAGGCCATCGCGACCGGCGAGGCGACGACGGTCATCGCCGGCGGGTCGGAGTCGCTCTCGAACGTTCCCATTCTCGCTTCGAAGAAGCTCGCCCGCGCCCTCGTCGCCGCGAGCAAGGCGC
Organism: uncultured Acidobacteriota bacterium; assembly: GCA_963716925.1. Taxonomy (GTDB): domain Bacteria; phylum Acidobacteriota; class Vicinamibacteria; order Marinacidobacterales; family SMYC01; genus DAISKN01. The sequence continues at coordinate 454,754 of CAVQUX010000014.1, forward strand.
GGAGCTGGACGAAGCGGCTCGCGGCCTTCTCCGACCTCAAGGTGAAGGACGTCTTTCCGGTGACTCCGGCGATTGCGGAGCAGTCGACGGGCCTCACCATGGGAGCTTCCGCGGAAAAGATGGCGCAGCAGAACGGCATCTCCCGGGAGGAGCAGGATCGGTTCGCGCTCCGGAGCCACCGGCTCGCGGCCGCCGCCACCGACGACGGACGACTCAAGAGCGAGATGGTCCGCTACTTCGTGAAGCCGGGCTATGGCACGTCGCTTCACGAAGACGACGGAATCCGGCGCGACACCGACCTCGCCTCGCTTTCCGCCCTGCGCCCGGTGTTCGATCGCAGGTACGGGACGTTGACCGCGGGCAACTCCTCTCCGCTGACCGACGGGGCCGCGGTCCTGCTCCTCATGCGGGAGGACAAGGCGCGCGCGGAAGGCCGAGAGCCTCTCGGCTACATTCGATCCTACGCCTTCGTCGGCGTCGACCCTTTCGACCAGCTCCTCATCGGGCCCGCCTACAGCACTCCCATCGCCCTCGATCGCGCCGGCCTCTCGCTCTCCGATTTGACGCTCGTCGACCTGCACGAGGCCTTCGCCGCCCAGGTCCTGTCGGTCTTGAGGGCGCTCGAATCCGAAGCTTTTTGCCGGGAGAAGCTCAACCGGGCCCCCCTCGGCGCGGTCTCCGAGGACAAGCTCAACGTGATGGGTGGATCGATTGCCGTCGGACATCCTTTCGGAGCCACGGGGGCGCGCATCACGTTGAGCGTCCTGAACGAGCTCAAAAGGCGGGGAGGGGGCTTCGGGCTCGTTTCCGTCTGCGCCGCGGGAGGGCTCGGTACGAGCATGATCGTGGAGACGGAGTGAGCGCGGACCTTCACGGTGTCCTCGTCCTCGATCTCAGCCGCTACGCGCCCGGGCCTTTCTGCACTCTGATTCTCGCCGCGCTCGGGGCCGAGGTGATCAAGGTGGAGCCGCCGCCTTCGGGAGATCCTCTTCGCGGCCTCGACCCCGACGCATTCGAGCGACTCAACGCGGGCAAGAAGAGCATCCTCCTCGACCTCAAGAGCGAAGCCGGAAACCGCGCGCTCCGCGCGCTCGCCCGGGAAGCGGACGTTCTCGTCGAGGGCTTCCGTCCCGGGGTGATGTCCCGCCTCCGCCTCGACTACGAAAACCTGAAAGAGGGAGCGCCGCGGCTCGTGTATCTCTCGTTGACCGGCTATGGCGCCGAAGGGCCGTATCGGGATCGCGCCGGGCACGACGTGAACTACATGGCGGCCGCGGGAGCGCTCGAGGGAGTTTCGCGTCCGCTTTCCATCCAGGTCGCCGACCTCGCCGCCGGCGGTCTCTTCGGCGTCGTGGCCGTCCTCTCCGCGATCCTCGCGAGAGAGAAATCGGGCTCGGGCCGCCACGTCGACCTCTCGATGCACCACGGCGTCCTCTCGATGATGATGCTGGCCTCCGGCGAAGCCGGGTCCCGGCTCTCGGGAACCTTTCCCAACTACGCCATCTACCGTACCCGCGACGGCGGATCGCTTTCGGTCGGGGCGCTCGAGCCCAAGTTCTGGGCGGCGTTCTGCGCCGGCCTCGAGCGGCGGGATCTCGAGAGCCGCATGCTGGATCGAGGCGCCGTGGCCGAGGTGGCCGGGGTCATCGGGCAGAGAGACCTCGCGTACTGGGCCGAAAGGTTCTCCGGTATCGACGCCTGCGTCGAGCCGGTGCGGGCCGCCGGGAACCGGGGCTCGCATCCGCAGGCGGCGCATCGAGGCGCGGGCAGCGGCTTCACTCTCCCCTTCTTCGACGGCGCGAAAGCCTCGATCGATCTCGGGCCCTCCCCCGGGCCGGGCCAACACACCGAGGAGGTGGTCGAAGCTCTCGCGAAGGACCTCGGGTAGAATTCGAGCCAATCTTGCTGAAGCCTCGAAACCTCGTCCGCCTTCGCCACGTTTTCGCCATCCTAATTCGACACGGGTTCGACGACGTTCTCGAAACGTTCGATTTCCTCTCCTGGGTCGGCCTGAAGCGCCGAAGGCTCGCTCTGCCACTGATCGAGCGGCAGCACAACCGCGCCGAGAAGCTTCGCATCGCCCTCGAAGAGCTGGGCACGACGTACATCAAGCTCGGTCAGATCCTCTCGACCCGCCCCGATCTGCTTCCGGCTGCTTTCACCGAGGAGCTCTCGCTCCTCCAGGATCGCGTCGCGCCCATGGCGTTCGAGGAGTTGAGGCCCCTCCTGGAACAGGAGCTGGGAAAGCCCATCGAGGAGGTGTTCGAGGAATTCGACCCCGAGCCCGTGGCCTCCGCCTCCATCGCCCAGGTCTACCGCGCGCGCTTGAAGCCCGGCGCTCTGCCGGAGGGCGCTCTCGAAGGCGAGGTCGCGGTCAAGGTGGTGAGGCCAGGGGTTCCCGTGCTGGTCGAGGTCGACGTCGAGATCGTGAGAGAGGCCGCGGACCGGCTTTCCCGTTCCGCTCTGGGCCGGCGATACGACTTCAAGGGGCTGGCTTCGCAGCTCGAGACCACGCTCTTCGCCGAGCTCGATCTCCACCAGGAAGCCCTGAACGCGAGACGCATCGCCGAATCGATGATGGAGTTCCCCCGGCTCCGGGTCCCCCGGGTGGCGGAAGAGCTGACGCGGCATCGGGTGCTCGTGCTCGAGTACGTCGAAGGGCAGAAAGCTCACGGAGATCGACGCGAGGGATCGCCGAGCTCGCCGACGAGCTCTGGCGCGCTTACCTCAAGCAGATCCTCGTCGACGGAGCGTTCCACTGCGATCCGCACCCCGGGAACTTTCTCTTCGACGACGATGGAAAGCTCGCGGTTCTCGATCATGGAATGATCGCCTACGTCTCCCGCGAGAACCAGCTTCGGCTGATGGCGCTCCTCCTCGCTCTGGTGGAGCGGGACGGCGACCGCGCGGCCCGGGTCTGCCTCGAGATGGGCATCCCCGGCCGCGACTTCCGCGAAGCACGCTTTCGCGGGGCGGTCGGTCACCTCGTCGCCCGATACTCCGGGGTGACGATGAAGGATCTTCCCTTCGGGCTCATCGTGCGCGATCTCCTGGTGCTCTGCCTGCGCAACGACATCCAGATCCCGCCGGAGCTCGTGCTCCTGGGAAAGACGCTCCTCAACCTCGAGCCCCTCTGCCGGAAGCTCGATCCCGATCTCGATCCGGTGCGCACCATGAAGGACATGGCGATCCGGCTGGTGGAAGAGCAGTTCCGGCGGGACATCAGCGTCGAAAGGCTCCTCGCCCTCCTCCTCGAGCTGCGTTCGTTCGTATACGAGGTTCCGGTGAGCGTTCGCAGGCTACTCACCCAGGCGGCGAACAACGAGCTCCGGGTGGGAATCGAGCTGGAGAAGGCCGACGAGATGAAGCTCGCCATTCGCGACGTGGCGAACCGAATCACTCTCGGCGTCATCACCGCGGCCCTCATCCTGGGCTCGGCGTTTCTGCTCAGGATGGAAGCGGGGTTCAAGGTCCTCGGTTACCCGCTCTTCGCGCTGATCGGGTTCCTGATGGCGGCGGGGCTCGGGATCTACGTCGTGGCCCAGATTCTCATGGGGAGGCACTAGCCCAGGGTGGCCGGGGCACCGCCGGGGGCGGGGCGCTCGGCACGGATGCCCGTGAGGGCCGCGGGCCGGCATCCGCCCGCAGCCCTCCCCTTGCTGTTCTACTGGCCCGCGAGCTGGACCGGGGCGGGATGGGTCTCGAGGCTCGGAGTCACCGCCCGCCTCGAGCCACCGAGCTCCTTGCCCGCGCGATCGCGGTCCCGGTGCATAGGGCTGAGCGATACCTCGACTCCGAGCTCGAACTTGCTCCTGAGTCCGTCATAGACCTCGCTCACCCGCTGTACGTACTCCTTGGTCTCGAGGGCGGTATAGCTCGATCCGGCTCGATAGTAACCGGCGTTCAGCGGCCCCCCGTTGTACTCCGCCAGGACCATCTTCTGGTCGTTGTACGCGGAGAACAGGATGTCCAGATAGAGGGCCGCGAGCTCCGTATTCATCTGGGGGTCATAGAGCATCTCGTCCGAATACTCGATATTGAGGGAGCGGGCGAGAAGCCGGCCGGTAGAAGGCCAGATCTGATAGAGGCCCTTCGCGTTGGCGTCGGAGGTCGCCCGGCTGTCGTAGGCGCTCTCCACGATGCCGATCGAGAGGAACATGAGCGGATCGACCGAGGGGTACTTCTCCGAGGCTTGCAGGATCAGAACGGCGTACTCGTACGCCTCGTTCAGGCTCACCCGGGGATTGGTGCGCATGATCTCGTCGCGGATTCCCAGCATGAGCTGCTGGCGCTTCGAGTCGAAGCTGATGCCGGCGTCGAGATTCTGGATCTTCTGCTCGACGCGGCGCATGGTGGTGCTCATCTCGTCATTGAGCTGGCCGACGCGGTGAAAGGCATAAAAGGCCACGGCGACAGTGGTAATTAGCAAAAGGGAAAGAAAGAGAAGCGCCGTAGTCTGCCATCCGGACCCTTGGCGGACGATGATCTGGCGGATTTCCGGTCCCGCCGGGGAGTCCGCCTCGAGGGTGGAATCGGGGCCCGAGGCCGCCTTTTCCAACTCCTCGGAGGAGTCGTCCTTCTGCGGAACCTCCGCGATGTTCAATAGTTTCTTAGAAACAGGCATCTCAAGGAACCTCCGATGAAATGAGGTGGCTTGGCACCCGAGAACCGGCGGGACCGGGTCCGACCGATTCTCACCACCCGAATGAAACCGCTCTTCACCCATGGGGGGCTATCGCTCCGTCGGGGGCATGGGACGTAGGACGGAGCGCCGGGTGGTTTCCTTCCGGTCCTCCGAGAGCGGGCGGGGTGCCCCTCCGTCGAGACTCAGCCCCCGTGCTTCATCTCGACCCTGTTTAGCGCGCGCTTTCCAAACCTTCAAGGTTACCTTCGGGGCCCACGATATTGTGTGGCCCTCCAATGCCGAAACCCAAGATGTTGGAGTGCGCGGGAGTATAGCACTGGCTCGAGCCGCCGTCCACGGGAAAACGACCCATGCGGTTTTCGTGGGGGAACCCCCTCGTTTCGGAAGCCACGCATCTGATCCCATAAGTTTAGTTATTGCAATACTTGAAAACGCCCGCGGATGGACTGTGGGCAAAATCGCCCGAATCGAAAATCCTGGGCCGCTCGGGCTTTTCTAGGCTCGAAACCGCCGGAGCTCTCAGGCGCCGCCGGTCGCGAGCCGCCAGAAAGAGCCGAGCCCCATCACACTCAAATAGACGACAAGGAGGAGAAAAACCGCCACCCAGAACGAACCTTTCTCCTCGAGTCTCCGGAGGGAGAGCCCGAAGCCGATGGCGATTGCGGGGAAACTGAAGTAGTGGTGCTTCAGGAGGAAGTTGAAGGCCAGGTCCAGCACGCTGAAGAGGGGAAGCGCAAGGGCCCACCCGTAGAGAAGGAGCCTTCGGGGACGACCTTCGGCCCGGACGAGCCCCAGAAGACCGAGGAGCGGCACCCAGAAGGCGCCGAAGGTGTAGTCGAGCTTCCCCGGGAGGAGTTTCAAGCGGGCCAGCCAGTCGATGCTTCGGTCGGAGCCGGCCCCGGACAGCATTCGGGGGAGCGTCTCCTGGAAGAAAGGCGACACCCAATGCATGTAATAAAGGATCAATGCGAGACCCCAGCCGGCCAGAAGAAGGGCCCCGAGACTTCTCGCGAGACGGGGCTCGCTGCGAAAGAGCGCCGTCGAGGCGAACAGAAGGGCGATCGAAGTGAACAGAAGCGAACCTGTGTAGGAGAGAAACGCGAAGGTAACCAGGCCGAGCGCGAACAACCACTCCCGGCGCTCGGTGAGCCGGGTCTGAAGAAGAGTCAGGAATCCCAGGGCGGCGGCCGCGGCGAACGTGCCGAAGATCGTCATCAGGTGGCCGAGACCCAGAAGTTGGCATCCGGTCGGAAAGGCGGCCGCAGCGGCCGCGGCGTAGAGGCCGGCCCGCTGCCCGCCGGCCGCCTGGGCGACGACGGAGCTCACGAGAGTGATGCCGAAGAGGAGGAGCGCCAGGAAGAGCTTGGTCGTCAGATGGAACCATTCCCGCGGCAGGGCCGCCAGGGGCGAGGTCACCGTGTGGTACAGGCTCGGGTGGGGGACGGTCATGTCCCCCCATTGCGGCTGGCGGCTCAGCATGTTGTCGGGTCCGGGGAAGTAGTAGACGAAGAACTTCCCCTGCCAGATCTCCTCCGCGACCGACGTGTGGTAGCCGAAATGCCCTCCCGCATAGAGGGGTGAGGCGGTCGCCAGAAACCAGAGGGCGAAGGCGACGGTCGCGAGTGCAAGAGCCCCGGCTGACGGTTGTGGAGCGAGGCCGGTCCTCGAGATCGCGGACAGGAAGCCGCGGGCCCCGGAGGCTGCGAAAAGCGAAGCCAGGGCGGCGAGGGCAATCCGGCTCAGGAACGGAACGAGGAACACCGGGGTGGTCGCGAGGCCGGCGAGGAGGACACCGGCGGCCGCGGCCCCGGCAGCAAGCGCCGAGCGCCGGCCAAGGGGGGGGAAAGTCCGCAAGCGCCGAAAGCCGCGACGAAGAGGGCCGACGAGGCGAGAACGAGTGCTAAGACCCGCAACGGGGGGAGGCTCCGTCCCCGGTCGACTTCGATGGACGCGATTCGAAGCGCTCGTCCCTGACCGAGACCGGGAAAGCGGAGGATGTGGCCCGAGCGCCAACCCCACGGCGGCGCCTCGAGCTCCAAGCGATGGGCGCGGAACCGGGAATCGACGTCGAACGCGAAAGTCCGCTCCCCCGCCTGCGCCAGGACGCCCCGTCCGGGAGACTCCGTCGCCGCGGTGATCGAGACCGACCAGGAGGCCCGCCCGCCGAAGTCGCCCAGGTCGATCGTGGCGCCCGGGAACGCCTGGCGGAAGAGGACACCTTCCCCGTCCCGGTCGAAGCCCGCGAACCGGTTCGCGAGCGGCCCGGCCAATCCCGTTCCCAGACGGAGCTCGAACCGCGGGCAGAGCGCGTAACCGAGCCCGGTAGCGAGAATCAAGAGGCCGGCCGCGAGGAGAACTCGGAGGCTTCGAAGTGCTCTAGCCCCGTCGAGAAGAGACGCCCCCATGCCGCGAAAGAGCTCGTGCGCAAACCGCGCGGGCCCGGGAAGGAGGCGCGCGACGAGCACCACCGCGAGAGCGAGGACCGCGAGAGGGGGAGAGGCGAGCGCGGCGTAGAAGCGGAAGAACAGGAAACCCAGTCCGAGGAGAACGCCGATTGCGGCGGCGCCGGGGACTCCCAGGTAGAAAGCGAGGAGGCCAACGGCCGCGCCGGAAGCTACGATCTGCCTCAACGGGGGCGAAGCCGGTCCATCGAGGAGGAGGCGCGCACGATGGACGCGGACTCCGAGAGCGCGTTCGTCGCCGCCTCCGGGAACGAACGTGTCCGATCGAATCTGAACCGTGGAAGTCGAGCTCCAGAGGCCTCCCGTCGCCATTTCCAGAGAGTAGGTCGCGACGCGCCGCGAAGGAGTGATGGCCGACGTTCGTCCGCCCGCCTCGACCGCGACCCGAGGCGGCTCCGCGCCCGGAGGGCGAAACCCCGAAAGCTCCAGCTCCAGGCGGACGGGACTGCGCGCCCCGGGGTCGGGGAAGACGATCTCGCTGCGGGCTCGCGACCAGCGGTAGGAGCCTTCCCGGTCGTAGAACCCCGAGCTCCCGAGCGCCCCTTCGATTCCGCGTCCGAGATCGATCTCGATCGCAGCGGGAAAACGATAGGCGACCAAAACCAGTGCCATCGTCAGCACGGCGCTCGCGCCCGCCCCCTTCCACCGGCCCATCCACCGGGAAGCCGAGGCCGAAGGAGGCATCAATCGTGTGGGGCGAGCTTGGCCTTGGAAGGACTGAGGAGGCGGAGCTTGACCCAGAGCTTGAGGAGCGCCGCGAACGTGAACGGCACGTCGGAGAGCTTCACCGTGGACTTACCGGCGGTGCGGGGGTAGTGCCGGACCCCCTTCTGGATGTAGCGATAGCCGGCGCGGTGGAGCTGGACCACGATCTCGGTGTCGATGAAGAAGTGATCTTCCTCGAGGTGAAGCGAAGTCAGAGCTTCCCGTCGGAACAGCTTGAACGAGCAGTTCAGATCCCGGACGGACATCCCGAAGGCGAACGACGCGAGAGCGTTGTAGCCGTTCGAGACCATGAGACGGAAGGACCCGTCCTGGCGGCCCACGCGGTAGCCGAGAATCGCGTCGTTGTCCTCCATGTTGGGCAGGAAATCGACGAGCTCCTTGAGGTCGAACTGATTGTCCGCGTCGGTATAGAAGATGAGTCGACCTCGGGCGGCGTCGAACCCGGCCCGGAGCGCGGTCCCGTAGCCGAGGTTGGTCTCATGGGTGACGATCGAGAGGCGATTCCCCATCTCCTGTTTCAGCCGGGCGAGAATCCGAGGGGTTTGATCGCGGCTCCCGTCGTCCACCGTCACAATCTCGAAGTCCTCGACCAGGGGAGCGACCGCTTCTGCGGAGCTCCGAACGGCGCGCTCGATGTTTCCCTCTTCGTTGTACGCGGGAAGGATTACGGACAGCGCGCTCTTGGTCGGCGTGGTTGGGGTCACGACCGAAGCATCTTAGCAATCTTTGGGTCGGGACGTCGAGCGGGCTATTTCGCGGAGGAGCCCGTCTTCTCCTTGTCCTTTTTCTTCTTCTTCTTCTCCCCCGTCTTCTCGGAGGAGCCGTCCGACGACGAAGACTCGGAGGTCTTCTCCGAGGAGCCCGAGGACTCCGACGAGCCCGACTTACTCGAAGGGTCCGATTGGTCCGACTGGCCTTTTCGGGCGTAGTCGGTGATGTACCAGCCCGAGCCCTTGAACTGGATGGCGGGAGAGGAGATCAGTCTTTCGGCCTTCCCCTTGCATTTCTCGCACTTCGAAATGTGAGCGTCGTTGACCTTCTGGATGACTTCGAAGCGATGCCCGCATTTCGTGCACCGGTATTCGTAAATCGGCACGAAGTCAGATTACCACAGCGGCGGCGTCGAAGCCGGCGGCCTTCGGTGGAGAGTTGCCTGCTCGTAGCCGTACGCGATGCGGAAGAGGGTCGCTTCGCTGAAAGCGTCCCCCAGGATCTGAAGGCCCGCGGGGAGATCGTTCGCCGTGAATCCCATGGGAACGGTGACTGCGGGAAAACCCGTGGGCGGAGAAAGGCGCGGGCTGTTGTTTCCGTGGGGGCTTGTCAGATCCCCGAGCTTGCGCGGGGGGTTGCTCCAGCTGGGATAGATCAATGCGGAGAGCCGTTCGGAGGCGAAGAGGGCCGCGACTTCGTCCCGGAGCCGCGAACTGGCTTCCTTCGCGGCGCGGCACTCCTCTTCCGGGGGAAGCTCGATCTCGAGAGCTTCCGAAAGCCTCATGGCGATCGAGGGATGGTACTTCTCGGAGTCGAAGATCTCCTGCAGGCTCTTCACCGGGGCGCCCGGCCCGAGGCTTCGCAGGTAGTCCTCGATCTGGCTCTTGAACGGATTGCACCAGGTGCTCTCTTTCGAATCGAGGCCGGCGATGCGGACGGGGTCGACGAGGACGGCGCCGTGGCGCGCCAGGTCGGCGAGCGCCTTCTCGAAGAGCGCGAGGATCTCCGGATCGGCGGTCTCGGTATTCGAGAGCTGCCGCACGACGCCGAGACGCGCGCCCCGGAGGCCGTCGCGGGTGAGGGAGGGAAGGTAGCTCCGCGGCCTTCGGTCGCGTCCGAGCTCGGTCACCGGGTCGTTCGGATCGTAGCCCGCGATGACGTCGAAGACCGCCACCGCATCCACGACCGTTCGGGCCATCGGGCCGCCGATGTCGTTGTACAGGTTCAGGGGAACGATTCCGTCGCGGCTCGTGAGCCCCATGGTGGATCGGATCCCGACGAGAGCAGTGTGAGACGAGGGGCCGCGGATCGAATTTCCGGTGTCGGTCCCGAGGCCCGCCGCCCCGAAGCTCGCCGCCACCGCGGCCGCTGTGCCGCCGCTCGATCCCGCGGGCACCCTGTCGGGGTCGTAGGGATTTCGTGTGTGTCCGGGGAGAATGGAGCTCAACGTCTCGTACGGAGTGAAGGCGAACTCCGCCATGTTGGATTTCGCGAGGATGATAGCGCCTGCTTCACGGATCTTGCGGACCTGGAAGGCGTCGTCCGGAGGGATCGAGCCTTCGAGCGACAGCGAGCCCGCGGTCGTGGGAAGGTCGAAGGTGTCGTAGTTGTCCTTCACGATCATGGGCACGCACTGCAGGGGACGGGTGATTCCGTCCCGGGCGAATTCGCGGTCGAGCTCGGAGGCCCGCTCGAGCGCCCGGGGGTTCACCACCACGATGGCGTTGAGCGCGGGGCCCTTCTGGTCGTAGGCCGCGATCCGGTCGAGATATTTCTGAGTGAGCTCCCGGCAGGTGAAGCGGCCCTGCTCGAGCCCGGAGTGGATCCCGGCGATGGTGAGCTCCTCGATCCGATAGAGCTGCGCTCCGGCCGAGCTGGAGCCCGCGACAAAAACCAAGGCAATCCATGGAGTTGTCTTCATGGGCGTCGATTATCGCCGAAAACGGGTTGACGGGAATCATGGATCGGATCTATAAAAGTCCCGTTCATCATGTTCGATCGTGCCCGTTCAGCCGCGAGCCGCCAATGGTGGTGGTGCGTCTGAACGGGCTGCCCTTCCTTCCGCTCTAATTCGAGAAGAGGCAGCCCGCGGGGGTCGCCTCTTTCGCGTTTTGCGAGGCCCTCCCGGAGAACGTCGGAGAGCTTCGCAAGGACGCACAGTTCATGATTCCCGAGCTGATCGAAAAACTGCTTCGCGCCGAGCCCGCGGATCCCCGGGCGCTCGAGGACGCTCTTCACCGGATCATGATGGGAGAGGTCCCCGAGCCGCTCACCGCGGGCCTCCTCGTCGCCCTCCGGGTGCGCGAGCCGGACGCCCGCACCCTCGCCGCCTGCGCCCGGGCGATGCGGGCCCATCGGATCGCGGTCACGACCGAAGTGCGGCCCCTGGTGGATACCTGCGGCACCGGAGGGGACCGGACGGGGACGTTCAACATCTCGACCGCCGCCGCCCTCGTGGTCGCGGCCGCGGGAGGCGCGGTCGCGAAGCACGGAAACCGGAGCGTCTCCTCGCAGGCGGGGAGCGCGGACGTCCTCGAGGCGGCGGGGGCGGTCCTGAGCCTCGGTCCACGGGAAGCGGCCCGCTGCCTCGATGCCACCGGCTTCTCGTTTCTCTTCGCGCCCGTCTTTCATCCGGCGATGGCGAGCGTCGCTCCGGTGAGGAAGGCCCTCGGTATCCGGACCCTCTTCAACCTCCTCGGTCCGCTCGCCAACCCCGCCCTGGCCCAGCGGCAGCTCCTGGGGGTCTACGACCCGTCGATGACGCGGGTCATGGCCGAAGCGCTGGTCGAGCTCGGCTGCGAGAGTGCTCTCGTCGTCCATTGCGAAGGCCTCGACGAGATCGGCCTCCATGGAGTGACCCAGGGACATTTCGTCAACGACGAGATCGTCAGCTCGTTCACCCTCGATCCACGGGACCTCCGGCTCGCGAGAGCGCCGCTCGAATCGCTGCGAGGCGGCGACGCGGCGACGAACGCCGCGATCCTGAAAGCGGTCCTCGAGGGCGAGGAGGGTCCGAAAGCCGACGTCGTCGCCCTCAACGCCGCGGCGGCGCTGGGCGTCGCCGGGCTCACCCGCGATCTCGCCGAAGGGCTCGACGTCGCCCGGGAGGTGCTGAGGAACGGCGGAGCCGCGCGGGTGCTCGCGCGCTACGTCGAGACGACGAAGAGGCTCGCCGCCGAGGAAGGGCGGTCGTGAGCGGGCTCGTCGAGGACCTCGTTCGGAGCGCGCGCGAGCGGGCGCGGAGCCTCGCCGTTGTCGAGCCCGCCGGACCGCCTTCGGGTCTCTCCTTCGACGCGGCTCTTCGAGGAAAACACCGACTCGGCGTCATCGCGGAGTTCAAGAGGAGGAGCCCGAGCCTCGGAAAGATCGCGGAGCCCGATCTGAGGGACCAGGTGACGCGCTACGAAGGTGCGGGCGCTTCGGCAATCAGCGTTCTCACAGAGCCCACCCGCTTCGGAGGATCCTACGAGGACCTCGAGCGTGCCGCGCGCTCCGTCGAAGCGCCGGTCTTGATGAAGGACTTCGTGGTGGATCCGGCGCAGGTGCGCGAGGCCGCGCGGCTCCGCGCTCGAGCCGTCCTCCTCATTCTCCGCTGTCTCTCGGATTCGGATCTGGACGAGCTCGTCTCGGCTTGCGTCCACTACGGTCTGACTCCGCTTCTCGAGTGCCATCGAGCCTCCGAGGTCGAGAAAGCCCTCCGGCATGAAGCCGCCGTCATCGGCGCCAACAACCGGGACCTCGAGACGCTCGAGATCGACCGCGGCCTCGCGCCCCGACTCCTCGCCGAGGTCCCGCAAGACCGCGTGGCGGTGGCGGAGAGCGGCTACCAGAGAGCCGAGGACGTCCGCGGTCTTCGGGGTGTCGCGGACGCCGTCCTCGTCGGAGGGGCCCTCATGAGGCACGAGGATCCGGCGGCGCTGATTCGGGAGATCCGAGGATGAGGCCTCTCGTCAAGATCTGCGGGCTCAAACGCGTCGAGGACGCGGAGATCGCGGTTTCCCTCGGAGCGAACCTCGTCGGCGCGGTGCGCACGCCGAGCTCCCCTCGTCGCGTGAGCGTCGACGAAGCGCGCGCCCTCTTCTCGAGAATCGGCTCGAATGCGGCCCGAGTCCTGGTGTTTCGAGACGTTCCCCTGGAGGAAGTGCTTTCGGATGCCCGCGCTTCCGGCGCCGACTGGGTCCAGCTCTACCACGCCTCCGACTCCGACGTTCGGCGCGTCGAATCCGAGGGCCTTCGCGTTCTGCGAGTCTACGATCTGAGCGAGGCGACCCGGCGGCTTCCAGCGTTCGCGGCGGAGCCATCGGCCGGAAGGCCCGCGCTCCTCGACGTCGGCGGCGGTGGCTCGGGGCGGAGCTTCGACTGGGGCCTCCTCGGCGGCGCCGCTCCGGCCTTCACCTTCATCGCCGGCGGCATTCGACCCGAGAACGTCGCAGAACTGCTGGAGCATCGTCCCTACGGGATCGATCTCTCGAGCGGCGTCGAGCGGGAGCCGGGAGTGAAGGACGAGGCGAAGCTCAGGCGGCTCTTCGATCGAATCGACGGGAAGCGGCAATGACGGCACCGCTCTCGCCCCGCGTCGGCGCTTTCGGGGACTACGGTGGCCGCTACGTTCCCGAGCTTCTCGTCCCCGCGCTCGAAGAGCTCGAGCGGGCTCGAAGGGAGATCGTTCCGAGCCGCGAGTTCCAGCGGGAGCTCTCGTCGCTTCTCGAGGAGTGGGCGGGCCGGCCGACGCCGCTCTCTCCGGCTCCTGCCTTTTCGAAAGCCTGCGGCCTCGAGGTGGTGATGAAACGGGAGGACCTCCTCCACGGAGGCGCGCACAAGACCAACAACGTCGCCGGGCAGGCGCTCCTCGCCCGGTTCATGGGGAAGAAAAGGGTCATCGCCGAGACGGGCGCTGGCCAGCACGGAACCGCGACGGCGATGGCGGCGGCGCGGCTCGGCCTCGAGGCCGTGGTCTTCATGGGCGAGAAGGACATGGAGCGGCAGGCCTCGAACGTGAAGCGGATGGAGCTCTGCGGGGCCACCGTGGTGCCGGTCGCGACCGGCTCCCGCACCCTGAAGGACGCCATCAACGAGGCCCTCCGCGACTGGACGCGGAACTTGACGACGACCCACTACCTCCTCGGGACCGTCTGCGGGCCGCATCCGTTCCCGAGGCTCGTGCGCGACTTCCAGTCGGTGATCGGAAAAGAAGCGAAGGCGCAATGGAGGAAACGCTACGGCGGGCTCCCCTCGGCGGTCGTCGCCTGCGTCGGCGGCGGAAGCAACGCCATCGGGATCTTCCACGCTTTCGTTCCCGACCTCGAGGTGAAGCTCATCGGCGTCGAGCCCGGCGGCCGCGGGATCGCGACCGGCGAGCACGGCGCGACCCTCGTTGCGGGAACTCCGGGTCTCCTCCACGGCGCGCGAACCTACGTCCTCCAGGACGAGGAGGGACAGATTCTCGAAGCGCATAGCGTCTCCGCCGGGCTCGACTACCCCGGTGTCGGCCCGGAGCACGCCTTCCTTCGCGACACGGGCCGGGCGCGCTACGTCAGCGTCACCGACGACGAGGCGATCGCCGCCTTCGAGAAGCTTTCTCGGCTCGAGGGGATCATTCCCGCGTTCGAGCCCGCGCACGCCCTGGCGTTTCTCCGGAAAGCGGTGCGGGAGCGGGAGCTCCCCGAAGGCGCCCGGGTACTCCTGAACCTCTGCGGGAGAGGCGACAAGGACCTCGAAAGCTACTTTCGATCCTTCCGGAGCACGTCTTGAGCCGGGAGCGGTTGAAGCGGCTCCTGAAGAAGACTCCCGTGGTGAGCCCCTTCCTGGTCCTGGGGGATCCGACTCCCGAACTCTCTCTCGAGCTCGCGAAGACCGCGGTCGATTCCGGTGCGGGAGCGCTCGAGATCGGATTTCCCTACGGAGATCCGGTAGCCGACGGCCCCGCGATCCAGAGAGCGGACCTGCGCGCGCTATCCGGAGGCACCTCGACTTCGGGCGCATTCGCGCTTCTCGCGCGGATTCACGACGCCCGTCCGAAGGTCCCCTTGAACCTCCTGGTCTACGGGAACCTCGTCCACGCGCGCGGATTCGAGCGCTTCGCCAGGGAAGCCGTTGCCGCGGGAGCCTCGTCCCTGCTCGTCCCCGACGTGCCTCTCGAAGAGAGCGCCCCTTTGAAACGCGCCTGCCGCGCCGCGGGGCTCGCGCACGTACAACTCGTGGGTCCCCTGACGGCGGCGGAGCGCCTGCGGCGGATCGACCGGGCCGCCGACGGATTTCTCTACCTCGTCGCCCATCAAGGAATCACGGGAGTGCGCGAGGGGGACTTCTCGGAGGTCGAATCGCTCGTCTCTCGAACAGCCTCGGCGGTCCGCAACCCCGTCTGCCTGGGATTCGGGCTCTCCAAGCCGGAACAGATCGCGCGCGCATTCGCTTCGGGCGCGCGCCTCGCCGTCGTGGGAAGCCACCTGGCAAACGTCATCGGAGATGCATGGGAGGGACCGCGCAGCGATCGCGGCGAGGAGCTGGTCTCTCGCTTCGCCGCCGCATTCCGAGAGCTTGCAGCGGGGCCCGGAGGGCCCCTGAATTTCGGCGCGCGGGGGTGGGGCCCCGCGCTCGGCGCCCGGAGGGCGCCTGATTTGAGCGCGCGGGGGTGGGGCCCCGCGCGCACTAAGTGAAGCCAAAACCATGCTCGTGATCATGAGACAGGGCAGCACTCGAAAGGAGTGCGATGCGGTCGAGGAAGCGATCCGGAGAATGGGCTACGTTCCCCTCCCGGTGCCGGGGGCGAACCGCACCGCGATCTGCGTCACCGGCAACCGTGGTCCGGTGGAGTCCGCCCTGCTCGTACAGCTTCCCGGAGTCCTCGAGTGCATTCCCGTCACCAAGCCCTACAAGCTCGTGAGCCGGGAGGTTCATCCCGACGACACCGTGATCGACGTCGAGGGAGTCCGCATCGGAAGCGGAGAGGCGACGCTCGTCGCCGGACCCTCGAGCGTCGAGACCGAGGCCCGCACGCTCGAGATCGCGCGGCGGGTGAAAGCGGCGGGGGCGCATCTCTTTCGCGCGGGGGCTTACAAGCCCCACTCCAGCCCCTACTCGTTTCAGGGGCTGGGAGAAGAGGGACTGCACACGCTTTCGCGGATTCGCGACGAGGTCGGGATTCCCGTGGTGAGCGAGGTCTCGGACACCTCGATGGCGGAGAATGTCGCCGGCCACGTCGACGTTCTTCAAGTCGGCGCGCGGAGCATGCAGAACTTCTCGCTGCTGAAGAGGCTGGGAGAGCTCGGCCGCCCGGTGCTCCTCGAGCGAGGAATCTCGGCGACGCTCGAGGAGTGGCTCATGGCGGCGGAGTACCTCCTCGCCGAAGGCAACCCCCGCGTGATCCTCTGCGAACGCGGCGTTCGCACGTTCAACAGCCACTCGCCCAATACTCTCGACCTGAACGTGGTTCCCCTGGCGCGCCAGATCAGCCACCTTCCGGTTCTCGTCGACCCCTCGCACGGAGTGGGCATGCGGGACCGCGTGCGGCCTCTAGCGCGGGCGGCGCTCGCGGCTGGAGCGCATGGACTGGTGATGGAGGTCCACACCCATCCAGATACGGCATACTCCGACGCGCAGCAGACGATCGACGTCGAGACTTTCCGCGGGATCGTGGAGGACGTGGAGGTGATGCGAAGACTCACGCCGCTCTTCCCATAGGTCCCATAGGTCAACAAAAAGAAAAAACGCAAAGGCGCAAAGACGCAAAGGCGCAAAGAAGAAATGGAATTCCGTTGCGCCCTTGCGTCTTTGCGTTCGATTCCCCTTTCGAGTCTAGCCGAGAGCGAAGCTCATTACACCCTTGGCCACCAGCCCGTCGTCGACAAAGGCTTCGACCGCGAGAATGCCGAAGCGCGATCGGAGCTTCTTGATCCGGGCCTCGACGAGAACCCGGGCGCCGACCGGGACCCTTCTGGCGAACTCCGTTTCCTCGATCGACCGGAAATAGATGGTCCTCCCGCGGTTCTCCTCCGGGAAGAGCACGAGGATCGCGCCGACTTGCGCCATGGATTCCGCCAGGAGCGTCGAAGGGAAGAATCGCTCTTCCCCCTCTCGCGCCAGAAACAACTCGGTCTCCTTCACCAGGAACTCACCGGCAATCCGCTCCCCGGGAACGATGTCGGAGATGGAGTCCACGAACAGGAAGGGCGGCCGGTGCGGAAGTATCGCCTGGATTTGCGCGAGGTCGAGCATGTCTTTCTGGAAAAGACGCCGGGACCCCAATATATCAAGCTTTTAGCGAAAATACTGAAGCCCGGCGCCGCAAGTGCCGATACGATCTCCTCGAGGAGCTCCCACTCCGTGCTCTCCCCCGCTCGATTCAAGACCCCGCTCGCCGCCGTCGTCGCGGCCGGCATCGCCTATGCGTGCTACTGGCTCCTTCCCGGGATCGCCGGACTCGCCGCCGCTCTCGGTCTGGCGCTCTCCGTCGGTTGGCTCATCTCCGGCAGAAGACGGGCCCCGATCGTGGAATCGGAGCTCATCTCGAACCTGAGCCACGAAATGCGCACTCCCCTGAACGGGATCCTGGGGCTGACCCAGGTCCTGATCGAGAACCGGTCCGGCTCGGAGGAGCGCGAGATCCTGGAGATGGTCAAGGCCTCGGGGGAGTCTCTCCTGCGGGTTCTCAACGATCTCCTCGACTTCTCGAAGATCCAGGCGGGGAGGATTCGCCTGGAGTCGAACGAGTTCCGCTTGAGGCGCTGGGTCCGGCAGTCGGTTGCCCTCCACGCTCCCCAGGTCCACCGCAAAGGCCTTCAGATCGCCTACTGGGTCGCGCCCGATGTTCCGGACCTCGTGATCGGCGACTCCCAGCGCCTGCGACAGGTGCTCTGGAACCTCATCGCGAACGCGATCAAGTTCACCGAAGAGGGCGAGATCCTGGTCGAGGTCCAGGCGTCCCCGGGCGCTGCCAAGGGCCGATCCCGCCTTCGCTTCTCCGTCGCCGATACCGGCGTCGGTATTCCTCCGGGAAGCCGGTCCGTCATCTTCGGAGCATTCACGCAGGGAGAGAACGCGAAGCCGGAACAGGGTGGGCTCGGTCTGGGGCTCGCAATCTCGAACGAGATCGTCGGCAGGATGGGAGGCGCCATCACCGTCGAGAGCGAGCCTTCGAAGGGCAGCCGGTTCGAGTTCGAAGTCGAGCTCGAGAGCGTTCTCGAGAAGACGCCCCAGGAGCGGCGCTCGTTTCCCGGCCTGCGCGCGCTCGTGGTCGACGAAAGTCCCTGGGAGCTCGAGGTGATCGCGAAGGAGATCGGCGCCCTCGGCATCGAGGTAGAGACCGCGTCTTCGCCTTCGACCGCTCGACTCGCGGTCGAGAAGGCTATCGAGGGCGGCCGGACTTACTCCTTTCTCCTGCTCGAGTCCCGCCGGCTGGAGAGCGCCCTCTCCTTCGCAGCGGATGTCCGGGAGCTCGCCGGGATTCCCGTAGTTCTGCTCCTGCTCACTCACCAGCGTGTGAGTCCCGACGTACTCCGCTCCCGCGACATCGCCGGCACTCTGACCAAGCCGGTCGCGCCCACGCACCTCGTGCGGGCGATCGAGATCCTGAGCCGCGGCGACCGGGTGGAGAAGCCGGAGGACGTCCAGACCCAGGGAATGGATCGCCCCCTTCTCGCCGGCGTCAAGGTGCTTCTCGCCGAGGACCATCCCATCAATCGCACGGTCGTCGTTCGGCTCCTCGGGAACCAGGGGGCGTCCGTCTCCGCGGCCGCGAACGGGAGAGAAGCGCTCGACCTCTGGTCGAAGGACAGGTTCGACATCCTGGTCCTCGACCTGGAAATGCCCGAAATCGACGGGATCGGGGTCGCCCGGGAAATCCGAGCGCGTGAGCGAGGCACGAACCGACGGCTTCCCATCATCGCCCTCACCGCTCATGCGCGGGAGGAGCAGCGCGAGCGCTGCTTCGAAGCGGGAATGGACGGGTTCGTCACCAAGCCGTTCGCCGAGAGCGAGCTCACCTCCGTCATGGGCTCGGTTTTGAAGCTGCGGAGCTTCGGGAAGCCCAAGGCATCGGAAACGGCTGCGGACGAGCAGGCACTCGAGGTGCTCGACCGGGAGGAGGCCATGCGCCGCGCGAGCGGAGACCGGGCCCTTCTGGCCGAGCTCACCGGAATCTTCCTGGAGGAGACGCCGCAGACCCTTTCGAAGATCGAGCTGGCGCTCGAAGCCCGGGACGCGAAAGCCATCGAGCGGCTCGCGCACCGCCTCAAGGGGGCGCTCCTCACCCTGGCCGCTCCCGCGGCGGCCAGAGCCGCGCTCGAGCTCGAGAACGCGGCGGGCGGCGGCCCGGGCGATGCGGTCCGCGAAGCCGTCGACCGGCTTCGACGGGAGGTCTCGCGACTCGAGGAGGAGCTGAAAAGCCTGACTTTCGAGCCGAAGCTCTGAGCGGCTTTGACCCGCCCTCGCGAGCGGTTATTCTAGGGAGGCCACGAGGAGGGAGGAGGCGCTTCCCGAGGAACGAAGTTGACCAAGCTCGAAACCGACGACACGGGCGTAGGCAGCTACTTCATCGCGAACTACCCCCCGTTCTCGTTCTGGAAGTCCGAGGACCTGAAGGCCGCGGAGGAAGCCCTGGACCGCCCGGGCACGGGCGTCCCGCTCGGCCTCTACGTCCACATCCCCTTCTGCCGGAAGCGCTGCAAGTTCTGCTATTTTCGCGTCTACACCGACAAGAACAGCCGGGACATCGAGACCTACCTTCGAGCGGTGACGACGGAGGTCGAGCTCCTCAGCCGGCGCCGGGTGTTCGAGCGTCCGCTCCAGTTCGTCTACTTCGGAGGCGGGACCCCGTCGTTCCTTTCCGCGGCGCAGATCGAGAGCCTGGTCGAGGGGCTGACGAAGAGCATCTCCTGGGATTCCGCCGAGGAGGTCACGTTCGAGTGCGAGCCGGGCACTCTGAGCCGCGCCAAGGTGAAGGCGCTCGCCGGGATCGGGGTGACCCGCCTCTCGCTCGGCATCGAGAACTTCGACGACGGCGTCCTCGAGGAGAACGGCCGCGCGCACCTTTCGGCCGAGATCTACCGCGCCTGGGAGTGGATCGAGGAGGCTTCCTTCCCCGCGGTCAACGTCGACCTCATCGCGGGGATGGTGGGCGAGACCGACGAGAACTGGGACCGATGCCTCGAGAAGACGCTCGCGCTCTCCCCCGACAGCGTGACCATCTACCAGATGGAGCTCCCCTTCAACACCGTCTACTCGAAGGAGATGCTCGACGGATCCGGCAAGAGCCGCGTCGCCACTTGGTCCCAGAAGCGGGACTGGGTTCGCCGGGCGTTCGCGCGCTTCCAGGAAGCCGGATACCACGTCTCGAGCGGCTACACGCTCGTCCGGGATCCCGAGCGATGCAAGTTCGTCTACCGAGACGCGCTCTGGCGCGGAGCGGACATGGTGGGAGTGGGGGTCGCGTCCTTTTCCCACGTCTCCTCGGTGCACTACCAGAACCTGGACCGGTTCGAGGACTACGTCGAGGCGCTCGCCCAGGGAAGGCTTCCCCTCTCGCGAGCCCTTCGGGTCTCCGATCGCGAACGCCTCATCCGCGAGCTGGTGCTCCAGATGAAGCTCGGACGTCTCGACGCTTCCTACTTCCGGGATAAGTTCGGCGCCTCGATCCTTGAGGACTTCCGGGCGCCTTTCACGGCGCTCCGGGACGAGGGGTACCTCGACTGGAAGAAAGACCGGATCGAGCTCACGAGCGAAGGGCTGCTGCGGGTGGACAGCCTGCTTCCCGGGTTCTTCCTCCCCCAGCACCGGGGCGCTCGATACACCTGACAGAACTCGCTCTCATTCGCAGTCCTGGGCCGACGGATCGCACAAGTCGGCGACCAGCACTACTCCCTGACTCAGCAGGAACGTGCGCGTGTTTTTCAGCTGGCGCGGCTCGTCGCTCTCCTGCCCCGAGTCGAAAAGCTGGAGCGCCGGAGCGGTCTCGATGAGCTCGAGCAGCGTCGCATCCAGAGTGGGACGAAGGAGGCGGCCGATGACCCCCCGGAGGTGCTCGTCGCAGCTGCCGCCGGAAAGGGTGGCGTAGCATCCCGGCAGGAACGTCGAGGTGAGCGACAGGATCGTCTGCTCTCCCAGGTCGTGTCGAGGGACGGGGCTCCGCCCTCCCGGAACCGGAGCGACAGATCGCGGTCGATCACGTCGACCAGGAATTTCGCCGCCACCGTCTCCGAGCCGCTCGAGTCGATGGACAGGAGCTCGACAACCAGGTTCGGGGTCGCGTAAATGAGCCGCGTCTCGTCATCCTCGTCGGTGATGAGCGTGTAGGGCGCTCCCGCCTGGTGGTAGCGCACCCCGAAGCTGGAGCCGACGGCGGGCGGGCCTCCCCCTTACAACTGAGTTGACGGAGAAAGCTCGCTTCCTAGGAATCGTTGCTCTTACAGTTGGCTTGGTCCCGTTCCTCGGCGGCTTTCGATCTTCTCTTGCTCAAGCAGCACTCCATCTCGAGGCGCTCCGAGAAGGATGTACCGTCGAGAAGAGACTCACCGGCCTTGCAAACACGATTGGTGCTTGGTTAGGTTGCGGCGAACAATCCGTTCTATTGACTCATCCGCTAAATCTCGTCGGACAGGTGAACATCCAGTCGGAAGCGGAAGCCCTGGAGTTTGTTAGACTCTTCTCTTCAAGGGACACATACTTTCTCTTTTCGAACTTTGGAAGGGTCGAGGTTCTTCCTAGCAAAGAAACGGGAGCGTATGCACTGGAGGAGCGGAAGGTTCATGAGATCGCGAAGTCACCGGAGGTCAAGAGAGTCGGTCCGCCAATCGCCCGCGTTGAGGTCTCCTCGGCGCGTGTTTTTCGCGAGGCACCAATAGGCCTTTTCATCGAAGCCGTTGAGGGGGTACCGTTGTCGAGGCTTGTAAGCCTAGGAGTCTTCGGTGACTTTCGACCCGGCTTGACGATCGACGAGGCGACCGCCCGCTTCGGCCCTCCAGACCAGATGCGCTCGGATCGAAACAAGAAGACTGCTGTCTACGGATCACCGACCGCGCGAATTGAAGTTGTTGACGAGCTATCGGGATCGGCTCTCGTGGGCTACCACAGGGTGACTTTGTATGCGTATCCGAAGCCTTTGAATGGTGCCTGCGGCGTGAAGGTGGCCGACGCGTTTGACGCTTCAGTCAAGGAGCGTCTCGCAGGCAAAGACATCGTCGAGGTGGCGATGGCCGAGGCCGGCGATGGCGAGCGTGTATGGGCGCTCGTGCACGATGGATGTGTGGAGGCTTTGAACTGGTGGATTCCGGCCAGCCAGCGTTGATAAGCGACTGCTTGGACACGACGACAGCGAGATGAGATCTCTGCTCGTACGTTGCGCTCTCGTCTTGGTCGGAGCTCTATTGGAAAGGCCTGCGGTCAAGCGGCCTGCAGCGGATGAAATCCACATCGAGGACGCCATCGGCGCCGTCCACGCCCGCGCCGCCGATGCCGACAACACCGACGGGAAGGCGATCCTCGAGCTCTACATCAGCTCCTCCGCATCAATTCCTCCCCGATCGTGGCCCTGAACCGAGCGTGAACGTTGCCAAGGTGGATGGCGAGGCGGGCCTCCGGGAGATTCGAGCTCTTGGGTGACGACCCCGCGCTCCGCAACTACTTCCTTTATCCGGCGGGAAGCGGTCGACTCCGGCTCCGGCTCGGCGAGCTTGCGCGAGCGGCGGAACGTTACCGCGAGGCTCTCTCTCGCCCCGCGAGCGAGCCGGAGCGGAGATCTTCTGAGCCGCAAGCTCCAAGAGTGCACGCGTAACTGAGGTGCTATACTCGACTCGGCGCGGATAGAGCGGCCCATGAGTACACCGACGGTCACTTACCGGGAGATTCTGGACCACCTTCCCGCTGCGAGCACGCTGACGCTGCGCAACGTCAGCTGGGAGGAGTATGAAGCTCTTCTGGAGAGTCTCGTCGACGCGAGCGGTTTCCGTGTAAGCTACGCCGACGGGACGCTTCAGATCGTGACGCTCTCTACGGAGCACGAAAGCTACTGCCGGCTGATCGAGAAGCTCGTGGACCGTTTGAGCGCCCGGCTTCGCATTCGAGTCCTCTCCTTCGGCTCTTCGACGATGAAAAAGAAGGAGCGCAGCAAGGGCGCGGAGCCCGATGCCTGCTTCTACGTGCAGTCCGCCCCGGCCATAGGAAACAGAATCCACATCGATTTCGCATCCGATCCGCCGCCCGACGTCGTCGTAGAGATCGACGTCGCGCACGACTCCGTCGCGAAATTCCGTTCGTACGCTGACCTGGGCGTTCCAGAGCTCTGGCGCTACGACGGAGAGGCGTTCTTCATCTATCGCCTGGACCGGGACAAGTATTTGGCCGTCGAGTCGAGCCTCGCCCTTCCCCAGCTCACGGCGAGCGTCCTCACCCGGTTCCTGAACCTGAGCCGGGAAAGGGATCAATACGACGTTCTCCTCGCTTTCGAGGAATGGCTCGAGAGCGTCCGATGAGGTCGAAGCCCGCTACGACTACGATCAAGCGTCTGCTGGGATGAAGTCTATGGTCAAGCCAGAGGTCGAGTTCGCGGCTGCGTGAGGAACGACGATTCCGACGACCTGGAACTGCGTAAGATCTACCGCCTGCTTCCGGACGAGAAGGCCGCGAAGGACGGCTACCTGCGCATCGTGGATGAATCGGGTGAGGACTACCTTTATCCGGAGTCCTACTTCATCATTGTGAAGCTGCCGATCGAAGTGCAGGAGGCGCTCGCAGCGAGAGGTTGAGAAGCGGGATTCCCCTCGCGGTGCCGACCAACGTAGTCAGCGCTTCTTCACAATCTCCCGGGTGCGCGACACTCTTTCGTCGAGCTCGCTCCGGAGGAGGTTGAAGTCCCAGCCGAGGTGGATGAGGCGGTAGCCTTCGGCGATCCTGAGAGCGACGTCATCGGGCGCCGCCTCGGTCGCGAGGTAGACCCCCTTCTCCTTGCACAGGGCGACGATTGCCTTGGTGTCCGCCTCCGGGAGGTGGACGGGCTCGATTGCGCCGAGGCCGGGGACGTTCACGATCTCCCGCGCGTTCTCGATCCCCTTCGCGGACTCGATCATCGCCACCACGAAGAGCTCGCCCTTCGGGTTCTGAGGCCAGGGCTCGCGGAGCTCTCTGGGGATGTTGAGCCCGCCGAGGCCTGAGGTCTCCGCCCGCCGGACCGCCGAGATCGCGAGCTCGAGCTCCGCGGCGCTCTCGACGAAGGGAATCCAGACTCCCATCGCCGGGCCGACCTTCAGCGTCTCCGCGATCTCGTAGCGCGGGTCCCATCCCGCCCGGTGGGCGAGCTTCACCAGGACCGTCGGGGCCTCGCGAGGCTCTGTCCGATAACGCCGGCTGAAGTCCTGGATCTCGAGGAGGAACCCGCGCAGCGTCGGGAAATCGTAGACCTCGTGCTCGACGTCGGCCACGATGAAGTCGACGTCGCTGGTCGCGAGCACTTTCGAGATGCGGGGCGCCGCGGTGGCGCCGGTCCATACTCCGACCGCGGGGGCTCCGGTCTCGAGTATCGAGATCAAGCGGTTGACCCGAGTCTGGGCCTCGCTGCCTGTCGCGAAAAGCAGCGTGGCGGAAAGCGTGACTGCATGCAATCTCATGGTCCCCTCCGGCCGTGCTAGTTTATGCCAGCTATGTCGGAGCGGCGCTTCCCTGAGACTCCAGTGTTCTACCGGGATCTGGGAAAGGTGTTCCCTACCGCGGTCCGCGGAGAGGGGATCTACCTCTTCGATTCCTCGGGAAAGCGCTACCTCGACGCCTGCGGCGGGGCTCTGGTCGTGAGCCTCGGCCACGGCCGGAAGGACCTCGCGCGCGCCATGGCGGAGCAGGCGGAGAAAGTCGCTTACGTCCACGGGACTCAGTTCACGACCGACGCCATCGAGGAGTGGGCCGAGGGTCTCGCGCGACTTCTCCCCCGGGAGCTCTCGAAGCTCTATCTCGTCCCGGGCGGGAGCGAAGCGACGGAGACTGCGATCAAGCTCGCGAGGCAGTACCACCTCGCTAGAGGAAAGGACTCCAAGTTCCGGACGCTCGCGGTGCGCCCGAGCTATCACGGGGGGACGCTCGGCGCGCTCTCGGTCACCGGCCGGGAGGCGCTCCGGAAACCTTACCTTCCTCTTCTTTCGAACCATCATCACGCCCCGGCGCCCTACTGCTATCGCTGTCCCCTGGAGAAAAGCCATCCCGACTGCGGGGTCGCCTGCGCCGACGCGCTCGACAATCTCATCCAGGAAGTCGGCCCGGAGACGGTTTCGGCGTTCTTCATCGAGTCCGTGGGAGGCGCGGCGACCGGAGCGAACGTCCCCCCTTCCGACTACCTCCCGCGGGTCCGCGAGATCTGCGATCGGCACGACGTCCTCCTCGTCGTCGACGAGGTCCTGGTCGGCTACGGGCGCACGGGGACGTTTCTCGCCTGCGGGCCTTCGGGGGTCGTTCCCGATATCTTGCTCCTGGGAAAAGGGCATCACCTCGGGCGCGGTTCCCGGAGGGGCGGTCGCGGTGCGGGAAGACATCGCCCGAACCCTGAAAGAGAAGCTCGGTAGCTTCACCCACGGGTTCACGTTCTCCCACCATCCGGTCGTGGCCGCCGTCGCCCGGGAAGTGCTCGCGATCCTCGAGCGCGAGGATCTCGTGGCCCGCGTGGCCCGGCTCGAGCGGCCGTTCTTCGCCGCCCTCGAAAGACTGAAGCGGTTCGACTTCGTGGGGGACGTCCGCGGCCGCGGCCTCCTCGCGGGAGTCGAGCTCGTGCGCGACAAGGGAACGAAGGAGCCCTTTCCCCGGTCGAGGAAGCTCGTCGAGGAGGTCGCCTCCCGGGCGTTCGCGAAGGGGCTCATCATTTATTATGGGACGGGCATGGCGAACGGCGTCGACGGCGACACCGTGGTGCTGGGCCCGCCCTTCGTCATCGAGGAGCGGGAGCTCGACGACGTCGTCTCCCTTCTCGAAGAGACTTTCTCGGAGCTCAACCCATGACCACCCTCACTGCACCGTCGATCCTGACCAAGCTTCCCGGGCCGAAGGCGAAAGCGCTCATCGAGAAGGACGAGCGCTTCGTCTCCCAGCACTTCAAGAAAGACTATCCCCTGGTGGTCGAGGAGGCCTCGGGGATGGTGGTGACCGACCCCGACGGGAACCGCTTCCTCGACTTCGCCGCGGGCATCGCCGTCTGCTCGACGGGCCATTGCCATCCGCGGGTCGTCGCCGCCATCCGCGAGCAGGCGGGAAAGCTCCTCCACATGTGTCCGACGGACTTCTACACCCGGCCGGTCGCGGAGCTCGCGGAGAGGCTCGCGCAGGTGGCGCCCGTCCGGAGTGGCGGAGGCAGCCCACGGGTCTTCTTCACCAATTCCGGGGCGGAAGCGGTCGAGACCTCGATCAAGCTCGCGCGGCTCCGGACCAAGCGGCAGAAGATCGTCGCGTTCTTCGGGGCATTTCATGGAAGAACGATGGGCGCGGTGTCCCTCACCGCGAGCAAGGCGGTGCAGAGGAAGGGCTACGGTCCCATGCTCCCCGAGGTGCACCACACGTACTACGCGCAGTGCTATCGATGTCCTGTGGGCAAGGCGCCCGAGACCTGCGACGTCGAATGCCTCGACCACCTGGAGAAGACGCTTTTCAAGAGCATCGCCCCGCCGGAAGAGATCGCGGCCATCATCGTGGAGCCGGTCCAGGGGGAGGGCGGCTACTTCGTCCCCAAGAAGGAATTCCTCACGAAGCTTCGAGCCCTCGCCGACGAGCACGGGATCCTCCTCATCGCCGACGAGGTCCAGGCGGGGATGGGGCGCACCGGGAAGCTCTTCGCCTCCGAGCATTTCGATCTCCACCCCGACATCATCGTCCTCGCGAAGGGCATCGCCTCGGGGATGCCCCTCGCGGCGATCGTCGCCGGCGACAAGCTCCTTCAATGGAGCTCGGGCGGCCATGGAAGCACCTATGGCGGAAACGCCGTCTCCTGCGCTGCCGCGCTCGCCACTCTCGATCTTCTTCAAGAAGGGCTCACCGCGAACGCCGCGAAGGTGGGGGCGCACCTCCTCGGACGTCTCCAGGAGCTGAAGGCGAAGCACCGGGTCATCGGCGACGCACGCGGGCTCGGTCTCATGCTGGCGATCGACCTCGTGAAGGACCGCGAGACCCGCGCCCCGGCGAAAGAGCTCGTGGATCCGATCCTCAAGGCCGCGTTCGAGCGGGGTCTGCTTCTGCTCGGCTGCGGGGAAAGCTCGATCCGGCTCGCGCCTCCGCTCATCGTCACCGAGGAGGAAGCGGACGTGGCGGTCCGCATCCTGGACGAGGCGCTCTCCTCCCTATGAGCTCGTCGAAAGTCACGACGATGCGCGATGCCGTCGCGCGCCTCGTGAGAGACGGCGACTCGGTGCTTGCGGAAGGCTTCACCCACCTCATCCCCTTCGCCGCGGGCCACGAGATCATCCGGCAGAGGAAGAAAGACCTCACGCTCTGCCGGCTCACGCCGGACCTGATCTACGACCAGATGGTGGGCGCGGGAGTCGCGAAGAAGCTCGTCTTCAGCTGGGCGGGGAACGCCGGCGTCGGGTCGCTGCACGCGATCCGCCGGGCGGTGGAGAAAGGGGGGCTCGAGATCGAGGAGTACTCCCACTTCGGCCTCGCGACGCGGATCAAAGCGGGGGCCTCGGGGCTTCCCTTTCTTCCGCTTCGCACCTACCACGGAACGGATCTCCCGAAAGTCAACCCGAGGATTAAGCCCCTCTCGTGCCCCTTCACCGGCGAGGCGCTCTACGCCGTTCCCGCGCTCAACCCCGACGTCGCCATCCTCCACGCCCAACGCGCCGACGTCTCGGGCAACACCCAGGTGTGGGGCCTGACCGGAGTGCAGAAGGAAGCGGCCTTCGCGGCGAAGAAAGTCATCGTGTCGGTGGAGGAGATCGTCGACGAAGACGTGATCCGGGCCGACCCCAACCGCACCATGATCCCGGGGCTCATCGTCGACGCGGTGGTCGAGGAGCCCTACGGCGCGCATCCGAGCTTCGCCCAGGGGTACTACGATCGCGACAACGACTTCTATGTCGGCTGGGAGGAGATCGGGCGGAGCGAAGAGAATCTGAAGGCGTACCTCGACGAGTGGGTCTACGGAGTCGAGGGACGGAAGGAGTACGTCGAGAAGCTGGGCTCGTCCGTGAAGGAGCGCCTCGCGCCCGAGCCCCTCTATTCCAGCGCGGTGAACTATGGCCTCTACCGCTGAGCCCGGCGAGCCCACCCGGGCCGAGCTCATGGCGTTCACCGCCGCCCGCGAGGTCGCGGACGGCGACGTGGTCTTCGTCGGAGTGGGGCTTCCCAACCTTGCGGTGAACCTCGCTCTAAGGCTCCACGCCCCGGGGGCGCAGCTGGTGTACGAAGCGGGCGTCTACGGCGCTCGACCGTCGCGGCTTCCGCTCTCCGTGGGAGACCCCTGCCTCGTGAGCGGGGCGCTCCAGGTCATGCCGATGAACGAGTGCTTCCTCTACTTCCTCCAGGGAGGGCGCATCGACGTCGGATTCCTCGGCGCGGCCCAGATCGATCGCTTCGGGAACCTCAACACCACCGTCGTCGGCTCCGACTATCACCACCCGAAAGTCCGCCTCCCGGGCTCGGGAGGGGCGGCGGAAATATCCTGGCTCGCGAAGAAGACGGTGATCCTCCTTCCCCAGAAGCGGAACAAGTTTCCCGAGAAGCTCGATTTCCGAACCAGCGTCGGCCATCTCGACGGCGGCCGCTCGCGGGAAGAGCTCGGAGCTCCCGGAAAAGGTCCGGAGCGCGTCATCACCAACCTCGGCGTCTACGGCTTCGACCCGGAGAGCCGCGAGATGGTCCTCGAAGCGGTTCATCCCGGTGTCAGCGTCGACGAGGTGCGATCGGAAGTGAGCTGGCCGCTTCGGGTGAAAGAGCCTCTTTTGACCACGACCCTCCCTGATGCCACCGTTCTCTCGCTCCTTCGCGAGGAGCTCGATCCGAAAGGGATCTATCTCGGATGAAAGACGACTCGAACCTCCGCATCCCCGGACCCACTCCCATGCCGCCGGAGGTGAGAGAGGCCCTCTCGCGCCAGATGTCGAACTACCGCGGCCAGGAGATGAAGGTCCTCGTTTCCGGCCTCTACGAAAAGTTTTCCCGGTACCTCGACACGGCGCACGAGATCTTCCTCCTCACCGCGAGCGGAACGGGTGGGCTCGAGGCCGCGGCCGCGAACCTCCTGAGTCCGGGCGACCGCGTCCTCGGCGTCTCCGCGGGAGTCTTCGGAGAAAGGTTCTGCGCGATTGCGTCGGAGCTCGGAGCGGACCTGAAACGGTTTTCCGTCGAGTGGGGGAAGTCGCCCGACCCTGACGAGCTGCGCGAGGCGATCCGGAGGGAGAAGGATCTGAAAGCGGTTTTTCTCACGCAGAACGAGACGTCGACCGGGGTCGCGCTTCCCATCGAGGACCTCGCGAAGGTGGTGAAGGACGAGACGGAGGCGCTCCTGCTGGTGGACGCGATCTCGAGTCTCGGTGCGATGCCGCTTCCGATGGATCGCCTGGGGGTGGACCTGGTGATCACGGGCTCGCAGAAATCCTGGGGCGTTCCCCCGGGGATGTCGATGCTTTTTTTCGGGGCTCGCGCGCTCGACGCGATGGAGCGGTCGAAGACGCCTCGGTTCTACCTCGATCTCCGCCGGTACCGAAAAGCCAAGGACAAGGGGAACTTTCCCTTCACTCCTTCCATCTCGATTCTCTACGCTCTCGACGTCGCCCTCGACCTTCTATTGAAGGAAGGTGCTTCCAACGTGCATGCGCGCCACCAGAGAGTCGCCGGCATGGTGCAGCGGGAGACGAAGGCGCTCGGCCTCGAGCTCTTCGCCGACCCGCGGTTCCTCTCCCCCACGGTCACCGCGATTCGCCTTCCCTCCGGGGTCGACGAGCCCGCCCTCATGGAACGGCTCCGCACGAAGCACCGGACGGTCCTCGCCCGCGGCCAGGAGCGCCTCATGGGGCAGATCGTCCGGGTCGGACACCTCGGCTTCGTCGAGGAGCCCGAGATGCGGAGCGCCGTCGCCGCCCTCGGAACCGCTTTGAGAGAGATGGGCCTCCCCGTGTGACGCTCGCCGGTCTCGCGGCCGAGTGGAGGCCCATGCTCCGCCTGGCCATCCCGGTCGTGATCGCGGAGCTCGGTTGGACGGCGATGTCCACCGTCGACACCATCATGGTCGGCCGCCTGGGAGCCGAGGCCATCGGCGCGGTCGCCCTCGGCTCGGCCATCTTTCTCGGGGTCACTATCTTCGGCATGGGGCTTCTCCTCGGCCTCGATACCGTGATCTCCCAGGCCTACGGCGCGGGGAAGCTCCACGACTGCCATCGCTCCCTCGTCCACGGGATCTACCTCGCCCTCTTCCTGACGCTGCCTCTGACTTTGGTTCTTCACGGGCTCGTGCGGCTCCTCCCGAGTTTCGGGATCGAGCCCAGGGTGCTCGAGCTCACGCTTCCCTACATGAGACCGGTCATCTGGAGCCTCCTCCCGCTTCTTCTCTACGCCGCCTCGCGCCGCTATCTCCAGGCTACCGGGCACGAGAGAGTGGTGATGACGGCACTCCTCTCCGCCAACGTCCTGAACGCCTTCGTGAACTGGACGCTCATCTTCGGGAAACTCGGACTCCCTCGGTTGGGTGTGGGTGGCGCTGCCTGGGCGACGTTTCTCTCCCGGGTGTTCATGGCGGGATTCCTCCTCGTCGCCGTCGTCTACTACGATCGGCGCGGGCCGAGGGCGCTCTTTCCGCTGCCGCTCGGAGTCGAATGGGGGAGGGTCAAGAGACTCCTGGATCTCGGGATCCCCGCGGCGCTCCAGATCACGCTCGAGGTCGCGCTCTTCAGCGTGGCGACCGCGCTCGCGGCGCGCCTCGACGCCGCGTCCCTGGCGGCCCACCAGATTGCGATCACCGTGGCTTCCACCACCTTCATGGTCCCCTACGGGGTCGCCTCCGCGGCCGCGGTACGCGTCGGGACAGGCGGTGGGCCGGCGGGATCCCGACGGCGTCGTACGAGCGGGTGGATGGCGATCGTTCTCGGTGTCGGATTCATGGGGACGGCGGCGCTCGCGCTCTGGCTCGTTCCCCGGTCCGATCATCTCTTTCTTCACCACGGACGCGTCGGTGCTGGTCGTGGGCGTATCGCTCCTGTCCGTCGCCGCGCTCTTCCAGCTCTTCGACGGCCTCCAGGTCGTCACCATCGGAGTCCTGAGAGGGCTCGGCGACACGCGCACCCCGATGGTCGCGGCGCTCATCGGCTACTGGGTGCTCGCGCTGCCCGCGGGCTGGGCTCTCGCGTTCCCGTTCGGGTACGGCGTCCGCGGCCTCTGGTTCGGGATGCTTCTGGGGCTCTTCGCCGTCGGCGTCTCGCTTCTCGGAGTCTGGGTGCGGCGCCTCCGCACCAGGACCATCTGAAGCTAGCGCGTTCCCGAGTAGCCGTCGGCTTCGAGCTCGTGGAGGCGCCCGTCGTGGTCGGGCCATCCGGCAAGAAGCGCCGGAACTCCCGACGCGAACACCAGCCAGTTGAAGCGAAGCGGCCCGTAGTGCCAGTCGTGGATCGCGGAGCCGCGCTCCGCTTGCAGGCTGTGCACGAGCTCGTGGCCCCAGATGCGCTCTTCGTCGAGACGCCTGGCGTCGAGCCATACGACGCCGGGAACGTAGTAGCCGAGCAGGCCCGGCGGCGGGCCCTGGTTCTGGAACACCAGGCTTCCGGAGAGAAGCGTCCGCTTCGCGTCGAACTTGTACGGGTCGCCCGACGCGAGGTAGTACGCCGAGAAGGCGGCGTTGATCGCGTCGATTTCGACCTTCGGCTTTCCGTTCCACTCGAAGTGGACGAACGAGTGCGTGATCTCCCAGTGAGTGAGGAGCGATCGATCGAAGACGGGAAGTCCATCGACGGATCGCCTCGTGGTGAGCGATCCTTTCTGGGCCAGGGCTTTGCCCGCGAGGGCCCACTCCGGGTTGTTGCCGGCGATGCAGTATCCCGCGTGGGACAGGCCTCCCGCGAGCGCGCCGGACTTCAGCGCCTCTTTGATCGCTCGACCCGGAGGCTCATGGTGAATGAGCTTCGCGACGAAGCTCACCGTGGTATGAAACGCGACTTGTCCGGCGATGAGCTTGGGATCGTTCCATTGGGCTTCCGCCGCGGCGACCGGCGCGAAGAGCGAAACGACGAGCGCGACGACTCCGAAACGTTTTCCCATCGGCGTGCCCCCCCAGCCAATGGGACTAGCAAGTTCGTTGCCAATGGTCGGAATTCGGACGTCGCCTCAGAACAACCGTACCGCGTGATGGTTCCGGGCGCCCGGCATCCGGAGACGTCTTTTCCCCCCATGGTGCAAAGTTCTCGCCTCCCGTAAAATCTACAAGGGTGAGATAAGATGCTTTTCGTGGGCGTCGTTCTCACCGGAAGAAGTCTCACTCTCGAGGAGATCGAAGACGTCGCCCGACGCGGGGCTTCGGTCTCCCTCGCGCCCGAAGCCCGGGAAAGAGTCCAGGCCTCGCGGGCCGTGGTCGACGAGATTCTGAGCGGGAATCAGGTCGTCTACGGCATCAACACCGGCTTCGGCAACTTCCGGAACGTGGTCATCGCCCGCGAGGATCTCGAGGAGCTCCAGGTCAACCTCGTCCGCAGCCATTCCGCCGGCGTCGGTAATGCGTTTCCCGAGCCCGTGGTGCGCGCGATCCTTCTCCTTCGCGCCAACGCGCTCGCGTCCGGCTACTCGGGGATCGATCCCGGGACTCTCGACGCGCTCCTCGCCATGCTGAATTCGGGAGTCCACCCCGTCGTCCCCGAGAAGGGCTCGGTCGGAGCGAGCGGGGACCTCGCGCCGCTCGCGCACGTCGCGCTGACGCTCATCGGAGAGGGCGAGGCGACGTACCGCGGCGAAAGGCTTCCGGGAGGGGAGGCGCTCGCGCGCGCGGGTCTTTCGCCGGCGAAGCTCCATCCCAAGGACGGGCTCGCGCTCATCAACGGAACGCAGGTGATCTCCGCGCTCCTGGCGGATACGATCGTCGACGCCCGGCGTCTGGTGCGCTCCGCCGACGTCATCGGCGCCCTCACTCTCGATGCCCTGCTCGGAACCGACGTGGCCTTCGACCCGCGAATCCACGAGGCCCGGCCACACCCCGGGCAGTCGGCCTCCGCCGGGAACCTGAGGCGTCTGCTCGCCGGGAGCGCTCTCCGCAAGTCCCACGAGAAATGCGACCGGGTCCAGGACAGCTATTCGCTCCGCTGTATGCCTCAGGTGCACGGAGCGGTCCGGGACGCGCTCGAGTACGCGACGAGGGTCCTCGAGATCGAGATGAACAGCGCCACCGACAACCCGATGATCTTCATCGAAGGGAAAGAAGTCCTTTCCGGAGGGAACTTCCACGGGCAGCCGGTCGCGCTCGCGTCGGATTTTCTCACCATCGCCCTCGCGGAGCTCGGCGCCATCAGCGAACGGCGGACGGAGCGCCTGGTGAACCCGGACCTCTCCGAACTGCCGGCGTTCCTGGTGAAGGAGGGAGGCCTCAACTCGGGGTTCATGATCCTGCAGGTCACGGCGGCGGCGCTCGCTTCGGAGAACAAGGCGCTCTCGCATCCCGCGAGCGTCGACAGCATCCCGACGTCCGCCAACCAGGAGGACCACGTGAGCATGGGGGTGACCGCGGCGCGGAAGACCCGGGAGGTCGCGTCGAACCTCGCGCACATCCTGGGAATCGAGCTTCTCGCCGCGGCGCAGGCGCTCGAGTTCCGTCGTCCCCTCACTTCTTCGCCCGCCCTCGAGGCGGTCCATGCCTGTCTTCGGAAGCGGGTGGCGCCGTACGAGCGCGACCGAGTGAGCTACCCCGACCTCGCCGCGGCGCGGGAAATTGTTGTCTCCGGAGCCCTACTGGAGGCGGCGAAGACGACGTTGGGAGACCTATCCTGATGACCGTACAAGCGCGAACCATCCGGGCGCCGCGGGGCGCTTCTCTTTCCTGCAAGGGCTGGCCGCAGGAAGCCGCCTACCGGATGATCCAGAACAACCTCGATCCGGAAGTGGCGGAGAGGCCCGAAGACCTGGTGGTCTACGGAGGCACGGGGAAGGCGGCGCGAACCTGGCCGGACTTCGAGCGGATCCTGAACGCGCTCCGGGCGCTCGAGTCCGACGAGACGCTTCTCGTGCAGTCGGGTCGGCCGGTCGGGATCGCGAAGACGCACCCCGATGCGCCGCGCGTCCTCATCGCGAACTCACTCCTCGTCCCCCACTGGGCCACCTGGGAGGAGTTCCGAAGGCTCGAGGCGATGGGGCTCACGATGTTCGGCCAGATGACGGCGGGGAGCTGGATCTACATCGGCACCCAGGGAATCCTGCAGGGCACCTACGAGACCTTCGGCGCCTGCGCGCGGGAGCGCTTCGGGGCCTCCAATGGAAGCTTGAAAGGAAAGCTCGTCGCCACCGGCGGGCTCGGAGGCATGGGCGGCGCCCAGCCGCTCGCGGTCACCATGAACGAGGGCGTCTGTCTCGCCGCGGAGGTGGATCCGCACCGCGTCGAGAGAAGGCTCGAGACGGGCTACGTCGATCGCGCGAGCTCCGACCTCGGCGAAGCGCTTTCCTGGTGCTTCGAAGCCACGAAAGCCGGACGTCCTCTCTCGGTCGCTTTCCACGGGAATGCCGCCGACATGCTTTCCCAGCTCCTCGCCCGGGGCGTCGTTCCCGACGTCGTCACCGATCAGACCTCGGCCCACGACGAGCTGAACGGGTACGTCCCGAACGGAATGACCTACGAAGAGGCGCTCGCGCTGCGGAAGAAGAATCCCGAGCGCTACATCCAGGAGTCGAAGCGCACCATGGCGGAGCACGTGCGCTCGATGCTCGAGCTCCAGAAGAAAGGCGCTTCGACCTTCGATTACGGAAACAACATCCGGGGTCAGGCGCTTTCCGTCGGGGTCGAGAACGCCCTCGACATCGTGGGATTCGTTCCCGCCTATATTCGCCCTCTCTTTTGCGAGGGGTCGGGTCCCTTCCGTTGGGTCGCGCTCTCCGGAGACCCCGAGGACATCCGCCGCACCGACCGCGCCGTCCTCGAGACCTTCCCCGGGAACGACCACCTGGCCCGCTGGATCCGGCTCGCCGGAGAGAAGGTCCACTTCCAGGGGCTCCCGGCGCGCATCTGCTGGCTCGGCTACGGCGAGCGCGCGAAGATGGGGCTCGTCTTCAACGAGCTGGTCGCCCGGGGCGAGGTCAAGGCGCCGATCGTCATCGGCCGGGACCATCTCGACTGCGGCTCGGTCGCTTCGCCCTATCGCGAGACGGAGGCGATGAAAGACGGCTCCGACGCCATCGCCGACTGGCCGATCCTGAACGCTCTCCTCAATACCGCCTGCGGCGCCACCTGGGTGAGCGTGCACCATGGCGGCGGCGTCGGCATCGGCTACTCGCTCCACGCCGGCCAGGTGATCGTGGCCGATGGGACGAAGGACGCCGCTCGACGGCTCGAGAGGGTGCTGACGGCCGATCCCGCGATGGGAATCTTCCGCCATGTCGACGCCGGCTACGATCGCGCGGTCCAGGTGTCGCGCGAGCGGGGAGTCCGCATCCCCTGAGCTCATGCTCGTCGTCGAGAACATAGGAGAGCTGTTCCTCGGCGACGGGCGCTCGATCCGGAACACGCACCTTCGCATCGAGAACGGACGAGTCCTCGACTACGAAGACTCCGGTGAGGAGTTCCTCGACGCTCGGGGCGGCGCCGTCATCCCCGGTCTCATCGATTCTCACACCCATCTCGTGTTCGCCGGAAATCGGTGCGACGAGTTCGTGATGCGGGCGAAGGGGATGAGCTACCTCGAGATCGCGCGCGCGGGCGGCGGAATCGCCCGAACCGTGGAGGCAGTCCGGAAGGCGAGCCTCGACGAGCTCGTGGAGCTCGCGCTTCCGCGGCTCGCGCGGATGCTGAGCTACGGGGTCACCACCGTCGAGGTCAAGAGCGGCTACGGCCTGACCGTCGAGGACGAGATCAAGATGCTCCTCGCGGCGCGAAAGCTCCGGGAGCTCCAACCGGTTGAGGTCGTTTCGACGTACCTCGGAGCGCACGCCGTCCCGCCGGAGTACCGCGATCGACGGGGAGCGTACGTCGACGTCGTCGTGAGCGACGAGCTCATGGGCAGGGTCGCCGGCGAAGGCCTCGCCGAGTTCGTGGACGTCTTCTGCGAGGAGTCGGCGTTCACCGTTTTCGAGTCGCGGCGAATTCTCGAAGCGGGAAAAGAGCGGGGTCTGGCGGCGAAGATCCACGCGGACCAGATCACCCAGATGGGAGCCTCTCGCCTCGCGGCGGAGGTCGGCTGTGTCTCCGCCGACCACCTGGAGCGGATCGACGAGGGCGGCATCGCGGCGATGAAGGATGCGGGGGTCATCGCCGGACTCCTTCCGGGATGCTCGTTCTACCTGGGCGTGCCGCAGGCTCCGGCGCGGCGGCTCCTCGACGCGGGAGTTCCCGTCGCCTTCGCCACCAACTACAACCCGGGATCCTCGATGGTGGAATCCCTTCCGCTGGCGCTCTCGATCGCCTGCACCCAGATGCTGGTAACGCCGTCGGAAGCGCTCGCGGGCGCGACGGGGACGGCGGCCATGGCTCTCCGCCGCGGCGACCGCGTCGGACGCATCGAGAGAGGGATGGACGCCGACCTCGTGATTCTCGACGCGCCGAGCGTCGACCAGTGGTTGTCGGAGATGGGGCGCGGCTCGGTGAGAACGGTCCTCAAGCGAGGGCAGGTGGTATATGAGAGTCCTGGAAGCTGACCTCACCTGGCGCCGCGGCCGATTCGAGAGCGGCATCCAGGTCGAGCTCCTCGACGACGGAACGATCGGACGGGTGGGGCCCGGCCTGGCGCAAGATGCCGAGAGGCTCCGGGGCGAAGCCCTCCTTCCCGGATTCGTGAACGCGCACTCCCATTCGTTTCAGCGGGGGCTTCGAGGAAAAGCGGAATCGTTCGGCTCGTTCTGGAGCTGGAGAGAGGAGATGTACCGGCTCGCTCAGTCGCTCGACGTAGAGCGCTTTCGCCGGCTGGCTACTCTTGCGTTTCGCGAGATGCTCGCCTCGGGAATCACCACCGTCGGCGAGTTCCACTACCTCCATCACCTCGAAGGCAGCCGAGGGTACGAGCTCGACCAGGCCGTGGTCGAAGCGGCGCGGGAGGCCGGAATCCGTCTCGTGCTCCTCGACGTCTGCTACATGACGGGCGACGTGGGAAAGCCGCTCGAAGGGGCCCAGCATCGATTCGAGTCTTCAACCGTCGACGAGTTCCTCGAGAGTGCGGAGCGCATCGGAGCTTCGGGGCTCGTCGCCCACAGCCTCCGCGCCGTTCCCATCGAGGCCATCGTCAGAATCCACGAGGAAGCCCGGCGCCGGAACCTCGTGTTCCACATGCACGTGGAAGAGCAGGAACAGGAGATCGCAGCCGCGCTCGCTCACTACGGCAAGAGACCTCTCGCTCTCCTGCTCGATCGTCTCGAGATCGGCCCGGAAACCACGGCGGTCCACTGCACTCATTCCCATGAGGACGATCTCGGTCGACTCCTCGAGACCGGCGCGAACGTCTGCGTGACCCCTCTCACCGAGGCCAACCTCGCCGACGGGCTCCCTCCGTCGCTGCTCGCGAAGTCCGGCGCCAACCTCTCGCTGGGCACCGACTCGAACCTGCGGATCGATTTCACCGAGGAGATGCGCCTTCTCGAGTACGCGCAGCGCCTCCGCTCGGAGAAGCGCGGAATCTTCGTGGACGGGTCGGGCTCGGTGGCGCCGAGGCTCTTCGAGATCGCGACCCGCGGCGGGGCGCGCTCTCTCGGTCTCCGCGCGGGAGAGATCGAGACCGGCCGCGCTTCGGATTTTCTGACCTTGAATCTCCGCCATCCCGCTCTCCTGGAGGTTCCTCCCGACGACCTGATGACCGCCTTCGTTCTCGGAGCGGGAAGAGACGCAATCCACAGGGTCGCGGTCTCGGGCCATTGGATTGTCCGAGAAAAAGTCAAACCTTTGGATCCAGATACGGTTTCATGAACCCCTCGTCCCCTGGATGCTTTCTCGGGACTCGATCGGTTGGCGGAGCGGCAGAAATCTAAAGTGCTTAGCACCCTCTGCTTATGCCGCTTTCTTCCTCGAAAACGACCGTCTCGCTCGAGTGGCATCTCTCTTGCTCGGCGGATGACGGCGGCCTCAGTGGAGTGGTGTTGACACTACAGGACTCGAGTCATAGCATTCGCCTCCGTCGAGCTTCTGTGCCTCGCCGGTGGTTTCTCGCGGGTCCATCGCTCCCGTCCGAGGCCGTCCATGCTCTGCCAGTAATGAAGGAGGGTTGCTAAATGCGTTATGGATGGAAGGTGGTCCTGGGCCTCCTCACCGCCGTGGCTCTCTCGGCCCCGGTTTTCGCCCAGAGAACGACGGGCGGCATCACGGGAACGGTGAAGGATGGAACCGGGGCGGTTCTCCCCGGGGTGACGGTGGACCTCACGGGTGAGTACGTCATGGGCACTCAGACGTCGATCACCAATGAGAACGGCGTCTACCGGTTCCTGAACCTCTCGCCGGGGACCTATAACCTGGCCTTCACCCTCACGGGGTTCGCGCCCTTCAACCGCAACGGGCTCGTCGTCTCGGTCGGTACGACCACCGAGGAGAACGTGACGATGAACCTGAGCAGCGTCTCCGAGTCGGTGACGGTGACCGGCGCGTCACCGGTCGTGGATACCATCGCGAGCGACGTCAGCACGAACTACGACAACGAGTGGGTGGACAACGCCCCCATCGCCCGAAACAGTTTCCATGATTTCATCGCCGCCGCCCCCGGCGTGGTTTCGCCGTCGAGGAGCGTGACCTCCGCCATGGTTTACGGCTCGGCGATCGACGACAACTCCTACCAGCTCGACGGCACCGACATCACCGATGCCTTCTTCGGCCAGGCGCTCTCGACCACCAATACGGATGCCATCGAAGAGATCGAGATCCTGTCTCTCGGCGCCCCAGCGGAGTACGGGAGCATCCAGGGAGCGGTCTTCAACATCGTCACCAAGCAGGGGAGCAACGCGTTCCACGGCGACGCCAACTTCTATTACCAGAACGACGGCCTGACGGACCGCAATACCACCGAAGAACAGGACGATGGGTTCCCCTTCTATCGCGACAACTCTCCTGAAGTTCACCGGCACAGATCGGGGGGCCGATCATGAAGGACAAGCTCTGGTTCTTCGGATCGTTCCAGTATCAAAAAGACGCCTCGGCGCCGGTGGGCGTCGACCCCGCGGTAGGCACCACGATCGACGAGCG
Organism: uncultured Acidobacteriota bacterium; assembly: GCA_963716925.1. Lineage (GTDB taxonomy): Bacteria > Acidobacteriota > Vicinamibacteria > Marinacidobacterales > SMYC01 > DAISKN01. Next base: position 493,581 of record CAVQUX010000014.1, read on the forward strand.
AAAGCGTTTCCTTGGAAAGGTGAACCTGCAGATCAACCCGCAGCATCGGATCGTGGGTACGTTCAACCAAGACCGCATCACCGATGACTACACGCCGGGCCCCAACGAGGCTCCGAGCACCTTCGTCTCGAAGAAGAACAATACGCCCACCCCGGGCGTGGGCTATACCGGACTCTTCGGCAGCAATACCGTCCTCGATGCGCGCTATTCGGGTTTCTACGGAGACGTCGATCTCGGCCCGGCCAGCGATCAGTACCCGCGCACCGCCACCCGGTTCTACGACCTCGATACGGGGCTGGTCACTGGAGGGCACTACTACTTCTACATCCTCGACGTGACCAAGACGACGGTGAACGCGAAGGTTTCCCACTTTCGCCGACAACTTTCTGGGTGGAAGCCACGACTTCAAGTTCGGCGTCCAGTTCGGCCACGCTGCTTCGGGGGGAGTCTACGGTCTCAATGATTTCGTCTTGAACTACACGCTGCCCGACGGCACGCGGTACGGATACGGCTACGAGTACTCTGCCGTTCAGCTACGGGGGCAACACCAGGTCCTTCGGGGTCTTCGCCGACGACACGTTCCAGGTCAGCGACCGTCTCAACTTGAATCTCGGGATCCGGTTCGACAACAGCCATGCCTACAGCCCCGAGCAGGTGGGGCTCAACGAAGACCTGACGGAGTCGGGAGTGACGTTCCCGAGGGCGGATTACTTCACCTGGAATACGATTTCACCGCGCCTCGGATTCAATCTCAAGCTCACCGGGGACGGGAAAACGGTGCTCAAAGGGCATTGGGGCCGGTACCATCGGACCATTACCACGGGAGACTTTTCGAACGTCGTCGGACCCTCGATCCCGCCGATCTATTTCGGGACGTCCTTCAATTTCGCGACCGACGAGTTCGAGAATCTCGACCTGCTGAGGGACAACACCAACCTGCACCTCGACAATGACATGAAGAGCCCCTACACCGACCAGCTCATCTTCAGCGTGGATCGCGAGCTCACGACGGATCTGGGTCTCTCGCTCATCTACGTCAACAAGAGAGGGCGCGATTACGCCGCCTGGCGGGACCTCACGGGAGTCTACGAGCAGGTTCCCTACGTGGACAACGTCGGAGCGGAGGCGACGGGACAGACGATCACGGTGTTCCAGCTCGTGAGCGACGTCGCCGACCGATCGTTTCTGATGACGAACAGCGACCAGATGAAGACGGACATCAACGCCTTCACCGCCCAGGTCACGAAGAGGATGTCCTCCAACTGGCAGCTCACTTCCTCCCTGACGTACCTGAAATCGGAGGGGCGTCTCGGCGCCTCCGCGTGCCGGCAATATCGTTCAGCGGAGCGGGCTCCAGTTCAGTTCGTTCGGGCAGAACCCCAACGACTTCGTCAACACCGAGGGCATTCTCCCCGGAGATCGCCCGTGGACGTTCAAGAACCAGCTCGTCTATCAGCTTCCGCTCGATTTTCTCGTCGGCATGAACTTCACGTACTCGGACGGCGCTCCGAGAATTCGAAGGGTGCCGATTCAAGCCGTGACCGGAATCCCCACGCGCATCCTTACGTCGCCTCGAGCGGAATTGGGACGGTTCCCGACCCAGAGCCTCCTCGACCTCAGGGTGCAAAAGGACTTCGTGCTCGACGACCGGGGCACGCGGATCGGGCTCTTCCTGGATGCATTGAACCTGCTGAACGACGACGCGTACGAGAACGTGGTCAAACGGTGGCGACCTCGGCCACTTTCAACGTTCCGCGATGTCTTCATCTTCCCCCGCCGGTTCATGGTCGGAGCGAAGTTCACGTTCTAGGCTTCCTGGCATTGCGCCCCCGGGCTCTGGCCCGGGGGCGCCGCGCCTTCACCCGGGCAGGATTCGGAAACCCTCTTTCGCCGCCACGTCTCGAAGGCGATCGTCAAGGCAGACGAAACCGACGCCCTGCTCCTCTTCGGCGAAAACCAAAGCCGCACCGAGCTGAAGCGCGTCTCCCGCGCGAAGGGCGTGCACCGCGAGAAGCCGACCCGCCCGTCGCCGCACCTCTTCTGTCGGCGGCACGGTGTCGCAGCCTTCGAGGAGCTGCTCGAGGCGCCGAAATGCGGAATCGAGACCGCCGGCCGGAAACGCAAATTCTCGATGCCGCCTCTGAAGCGCCGATTGGCACTCTACGACCGTCGCCCACCAGACGGCGGGAGTCCTTCCCTCGCGAAGGTAGTTCGTCATCTCGCGCGACCGAGATTCGGCCACCAGTAGCGGAACGATGGCCGAGCTGTCCCAAAACAACTACCGGCCTTCCTCCCGCTCGGCGAGGAGCGCCGCAAGAACACCCTCGCCGACTCGCGGATCGTCCGTGGGAGGCTTCAGGAGCTCCTTTGGCACCCGGCCTTTTCCGAGAGTGAGTAGGCCTGCCGAGGCGAGCCGCTGCCTCCGCGTCTCCCGTTTTCGGGCGGCGTCGATGGGGACCAGTTTGGCTATGGGAACGCCCCGGTCGGTGACGATGACCTCGCTTCCCGACTTCACGATCCGGAGGTAACTGGCCAGCCGAGCCTTCAATTCGGCGACGCCCGCGCTCTTCATATGACCATGATGGTCATTTCCTGGAGACCTGTCAAGTCTCGGCGTCAACGGGCGTCCCTCTCGTGCGCCGCGACCCCTGCGAGCGAAGGGGCGGAGCCCGGGCATGTTGCCGTCGTCCCGAGCTGACGCAGTCCTCGATCTCCGTGGATTCCCATTCATGTCCGAGGCGCTGTCGCCACTTTTCGAGGCTCGCAGCCCGGTAGGCAGCGTCCAAGGTCTTCACGTCGGGAGAGAGGCGGGGCGAACGGCCTCGTTGATGAACGCCCTAAGGCGTTTCGGCGGAAGCTGCCGCTTGATTCGCCGGTACAGATCTTCGTCGAGGATGATATTCAGTCGAACCGTAGCCATACCCGATGCTGCATTGATATACAGCATAGCTCTCCAGATCAAACGAGCCATTGAGACTCTCCCCCACCTTCGGCCGCACATAATGCGCGGCCGGAACGCAGCGTAGTGGTGTGAAATGGTGTATTCTGATGGCTATGCCCGTTGACGAAAAGCCCGTCCGTCAGAGTGTAAGCCTTCCTCCAAGCGTCGCCCGCCGGGTGAGAACCTTGGCGAAAACGAACCGCACCAGCACCAACCGGATCCTCGTCGTACCTGATCGAGTCCGGCCTCGAGGCCCAGGAACGGGAGCGAAGGCGCTTCTTCGAGCTCGCGGATCGACTGACGCAATCTCGTGACAAGAACGAACAGAGCCGATTGAAGAAAGAGCTGGCCCGCATGACTTTCGGCGACTGATGCCGAAGATCCAGTGGACCAACCTGCCTCGGGCTCTTCGGGATCATTTCTTCGAGCGACTCCGCGAGCGGAAGATCACCGCGGAAGATCTTTATCAGCTCAAAGTGTGGAGGGAGTCGGAGCCAGACGCTCCGGACGGGGCTTTGGTACAAGGATTTCGGCTCGTTCAAGATCTGCGGTGAGGGACAGTTCCCCAAGACCTTCCTGCTTCGCGATCAATCGGCGAAGGGCTCCAAGCTCTGATTCCGGGCGACCGTGAAGACCCGTTTCGACACCTTACCCCCCGTCGGGCTCGATCTCCGCGAGTTAGCGCCGCGCTTCCTCGAATCGCGGCTCGAGCCGGAGCGCGGTTTCGAAGAGAGGGCGCGCCTCCTTCGGGCGGTTCTGGCGCATCAGGATGAGGCCGAGGTTGAAGGCGTAACGGGGGTTCTCGCTCTCGAGCTCGACGGCCTTGCGGAACGCGGCCTCCGCTTCGGTGAGGCGCGCGTTGCCTCCGAGGGTCATCCCGAGAGAGTTCCAGTAGGCGGCGCCTCGCGGATCGATCTCCGTCGCTTCCCGAAGGCGCTGGATGGACTCGTCGATTCGTCCCAGGTCCCGGAGAAGCTCCCCGTACCGCGCACGCAGGAGGGCGTCCTTCGGGGCGAGGGCCACCGCGGTTTCGTAGGCCTTCCGCGCTTCCTCCGCCCTTCCCATCCCCAGCAGGATTGCCCCTTCACGCTGGTAGAGCGAGGCTACCTGCGGGGAGCGCCTCTGGGCCTCTTTCAGAGCGGAGAGCGCGCCTTTCAGATCTCCTTGTGCGGAGCGCGACTGGGCGAGACCCTCCCAGGCTTCGAGCTGGCTCGGGAGCCTTCGTGTCGCTTCCGCAAAATTCCGCTCGGCTTCCTCGTACCGCTCGAGGGCCAGAAGCCCGCGGGCGAGATTGAAGTGGATCTCGAAGCTCTCGATCTCGAGCTCCAGAAGCTTCTGGTAGCGCTCCACGCTTCCTTGGTAGTTCTTCTCGTGCAGGAGACGAATGCCATCACGGATGAGCTCGTTCGCGACACGGAACTCGTCGATCTTGTCCTTCGGATCGGCGCCGGGAGTGCTCGACTCCACCGGCGCCGCCGATCCTACGTACCCGAGGGCCCCGAGCTTGTCCAGCAGGTCCTGCGGTATCGAGGAGCGATCCTCGGAGCTCACCGCGCGCTCCCGGTCGAGCTCTTCGCCGAGCGCGCCGCGCATTCCCTTCACCAGCTCGGCCTCGGAATTCGCTAGGTTTCGAATCTCCATCGGATCGGCTTCCAGGTCGTAGAGCTCGGGGCGAGGCGCCTGGATGTACTTCCACTTTCCCCGCCGGATCGAGCGCAGATCGCTCCAGCCGAAGTGAAGGAGCGGGACGAGGCTTTCCGCGTAGGCCACGGGCTCCTTTCGATAGGGCTCACCCCTGAGAGCGGCTTTCAGGCTCACCCCCGAGGCATCCTTGTTCGCAACGGGCCCGAGACCGAGCATCTCCACGAGCGTGGGCAGGAGATCGACCGTCTGAACGAGATTTTCGATGCGGGTCCCCGGAACGACGCCCGGGCCGCGAATCAGAAAGGGGACCGAGAGCGTGGTCTGATAGACGAAGAACCCGTGAAGGGTTTCCCGATGTTCACCCAGGCCCTCTCCGTGGTCCGAGGTGATCACGAGAAGTGTGTCGTCTCGAATGCCGAGCTTGTCGAGCTTCTCGTCGAGCCGACCCACGAGCTCGTCCGACCAGGCGACCTCGCCATCGTAGAGGCGATCCGCGTAGCGGGTGCGGTAGGGCTCGGGCGGCTCGTAGGGCTCGTGCGGGTCGTAGAGGTGGATCCAGGCGAAGAGTCGGGAGTCGCGGTTGGATTCGAGCCAGGTCTCGGCTTCCGCCAGGGTCTCATCCCCCGGTCTCTGGAGCTCGTTCAGGAACGGCAGGCCTTCGGAGCTCGAATCCGAACGGATCTCGTCCGAGTAGAGATCGAAACCCCGCTCGAGGCCGTCCCCTCCCGCGAGAACGATCGACGACACGAAGGCCGCGGTGCGAAACCCCGCCGCCTTGGTCACAGTGGCGAGAGTCGGAACTTCCGGAACCCGAGCCGGGGAGATGTTGTCCCGGATGCCGTGCCGCGTCGGAAGCATTCCGGTGAGAAGCGACGTATGCGAAGGCCGCGTCAGGGGAACGTGCGCTGTCGTCCGAATCGCCATCGCCCCCTCCCGGGCGATCCGATCGAGATTGGGCGTTTCGACGTCCTTCGCCCCGTAGACTCCGACGCGGTCTGCGCGGAGGGTGTCGATGGTCACCAGCACCAGGTGGCGGGGAGGCTCCGGACGGCTGTGGCAACCGGCGAGCAGGAGCAGGCCGGCGACGAGAGCGGTTCTTCTCACGAGACTAGACTAGCTCGCGACGCACTTCGTCCTTCCACCGGCCGGATCGCACGATGTTCCCGTTCTCGAGGAGCGTGCATTCGATGTCCATCCGGAAGGAGTCGACGGTGCTCGAGAGAGAGCCTTCGGCCCGCGCCTCGATGCGGCGCTCGCCCGCCGTCTCGACGCGGTTTCCCGAGATCTCGAGAGACGCGGTGGCCGGGTCGTCTTCCTTCACCCGGCACCGGATTCGGTCGTCTCCCAGAGTGACGAGAGCGGTATGGGCTCCCGTCGCCAGGTCCGTCGTCCGCTCGTAGCCCTGAACGCGGTCGACGAAGGGCTCCGCCGTCGGCGGTAGACGCGGGAGGTTCAGGGATCGATACGAGAGCTCGGGCAGAACGGGAAGCTCGACGTGCGAAGGGCGGTCGCCGCCGGTGTAGAGCGTGGTCACCATCTTGTACGGCGAGGGCCAGATCACGGGAAAGTCGGCGTTCGTCACCACGACACGAATCCGATGATCGGGCTCGAACTCGTATGCGGTGCAGAAGAGCTCGACTGCGATCTCGTAGACTTCGTTCCCCCTCAAGGGCTCGGGTGCCGTATGCGATCGGCGGTGCGTCCCGTTGAGGTAGCCGCGGGCGACGAGGTACGAGGTCCCGTCGGGGGCAACGTCCTCGAGCCTCACGATCCAGTTGGCGACGGGGGCGGTCGCGGAAACGAAGAGCCGGGCGCGGGTGAAGCCGAGGATCGAAGTCGACTTCCGAAGCGGCGGAGTGTCGAACGAAAGACCCCAGACGTCCTCGCCTCGATGGTCGAGTCCGTAGTAGCCCTCTCCCGTCGTCGGCCCGAACGACTGGCCGGACCCGCCCGTAGCCGGGTAGTACCGAAGCAGCAATGCCGAGGCGGGTCCCGCGACGTCGGAAAGACCTCCCCCCTCTCCCGGCGCCGGATCGAGCGCGATGGCTTCGGAAGGCGGTCGCTCCGGGTTCGGCCGAAAGTACAGTCGTTCCCCGGGAGCGAAGACGGTTTCGGGCCATGAGTCGAGATGCTTCCAGACGCCGGGGACATCGTCGGTGAAACGAAAGGACTGGCGCCGAAAGCGCGGCAGGTAGAAAGAAACGCGAGGCTCGCGCATCATTCCCGTGTCTTCGCCTTTCAGCCAGTGATCGAACCAGCGGACGCGTATCGCGTCCCAATCCAGGGCGGGCCCCGGAGCTCGCATGCTGTGATGCCACGGCCCCAGGATGCCCATGGTGGGGGCGGGCGAGCTCTTCATGATCCGCGGCACGAAGTTCTGATAGATGTCGAGGTACCCTCCGCCGAGAAACGTCGGCGTCGTGAGACGCGAGTAATCGGGAGCGAGAGAGCCGTGGCGCCAGTAAGGGCCGTCGAGCTGCCGATGGAGAAATCCCTGGAGCCAGGGCTTCGTCTCCCAGCGCTCCAGGGCGGCCCGCCCCTTCAGGTCGTAGTCGGGCGCTCCCGGGAGCACGTTCGAAGTCACCATGCCGAGGGCCCAGGAGTTGTCGACCATGAGCATGGAACCGCCGGGGAAGTGGATGTCGTCGGTGTAGCGGTTGTCGGTCCCCGCGAGCACGAAGATCGCCTTCAGGGCCTTCGGCTTCAACGCCGCCGCCACCCAGACGGAGTTGAACGCCGAGTAGGAGACCCCGAACATGCCGACGTTTCCGTTGGACCAGGGCTGCCGGGAAAGCCAGTCGATGACCTGCGCCGTATCCTCGTGCTCCGGAGGCGAGTACTCGTCGAGCGGGATGCCCTCCGAGGCTCCGGTTCCGCGGACGTCGACGTAGATCGCCGCGTAGCCGTGCCGGGCGAAGTAGGAGTCGCTCTGCGGCATGTTCCGGTACGGTGTCGTGTTCAGGACGCCGGGGATCTTTCCCCGGCGCTCGAGGTCGTCGGGCAGATAGAGCAGGGCGTGAAGGTGAGCTCCGTCGGGCATGCGCAACCGGAGGCTCTCGAGCCGCACTCCCGGTGCGGGCGCAGGCAGCGCTGTCCAGGGCCCGGGGACGACGCGCACGCTTCCGGCATCGACCGCCCAGAGGGAGCTCGGAGCCGCCTTCCAAACGGTGACAGCCGGAAGGAATCCGACCCCCGCCGCGAGGAATTCCCGGCGCGTGGCCACGACGCTCAGCTCGGGTCGAAGATGACCCAGTACTTGCGGACGATGTCGCCCTTCCACTTGTACTCGATGCCTTTCGGCACGAGGGCGACGTCGCCCGCTTCGAACTTCTGCTCGCGACCGCTCTTTTCGATCAGGCTCACCGAGCCCTTCAGGAAGACCATCAGCTCCGCGTATTTCGTCTCGTGAAAATCGGCGGAGGTATGCGGCTTGGTCTCCCAGACGCCGACGGACTGCTTCTCGTCCGGGGTCTCATAGTAGGTGTGATACTTCGTCCTCCCCTCGCCCACCAGGCCCATACCCTTCGGTCCGTCGGGCTCGATTCGAAGGAACGTGGTCTTCGCCTCTGGCATCTCGTCCGATCGATCGAAGATCACCCAGTACTTCTTCACCTTCTCGGTTTGCTTCCAGGTGAACTCGGTTCCGCGCGGCACCAGAACCGCGTCTCCGGCGCGGAAGGTCTCCTGCCGACCGTCCACGTCCACGAGCGTCACCGACCCCTCGAGCAGGTACATGAACTCGGAATACTTCGTTTTGTGGGGACCGGAGGTGTAGGGAGCGGCTTCCCAGACTCCGGCCTGGACCTGGTCGTCCTGGGCCGAGGTGTAGTACACGTGCTCCCGGGATTTTTCGTCCCCCTTCAGGCCCACCCCCGGAGGTCCCGTCGGGCTCAGGCGGAGGATGGACATCGGAGCATCGGCCGCCTCGGACGCGACGCTCAGAACAGCCAGGAGCAGGAACGAACCCATCACTTCACACCTCCGTCGGAATTTCCGCGCGAGACTATCACATCGACCAGGGCGAGAAACTCCTGCGTCCGCCGCGACTCGATCGAAACCCTGCGCTCTTCCACGGGATGATCGAAGGCGAGTGACGCCGCGTGGAGCATGAGACGCGGAGAAGGAACGAGGCCGCCTCCCGTCGCCTGGAAGTCGCGGACGTAGACCCGCTCCCCCACGAGCGGATGCCCTCTCTCCGCGAGGTGGATGCGGATCTGGTGGGTGCGCCCGGTCTCGAGCCGAGCCTCGCAGAGGCTCACGCCCCCGAAATCCTTCAGAACGAGAACGCGGGTGATCGATGGCTTCCCCTCGGAAGACCCGCGCCGCGCCGACCCCCGAAGTCCGTCGCCTCGATTCCGCACCAGCCGGCTCTCGATGGTTCCGCTCTCGACCCTCCCGTGGGCGAGACAGAGATAGATGCGCGAGACCTCCCGCTTGCGGAACCGCATCTGGAGCGCCCGTTCCGAGGCGCGGGTGCGGGCGTAGACCAGGAGCCCCGACGAATCCTTGTCGAGCCGGTGCACGACGTGAAGAACCCGCGCCGCGGCGGGGACGCCGCGCCTCTTCCACTCGGCCCGGACGGCATCCATCAGGGTCGCCCGTTCCCCTCTTTCGTAGGGCACGCTCGATAGGCCGGGGGGTTTCTCCACGACCACGAGATGGCGATCCTCGTAGACGATGCAGGAAGCGGGAGCCGATCTCGGCGCGTGCGCCCTTTCGAGGATCCGAATCGTTTGTCCCGGCGCGACCCGGGCTGCAGGATCCGAGGCGGGAGCTCCGTCGACCGCGACACGACCGTCGCCGACGAGCCGCCGCGCCGCGGACCAGGAGAGCTCCGGCACCCGCCGCCGCAGGACCGCGGCCAGGGTGAGCCCCGCCTCGGCCGGCGCTACGTCGAACAAGTCCTCAGAACGCGTACTCGAAGCCGACGAGCGGCGTGATCTTGTCCCGGAGCCCGTTGTCGTCGAGGTTGAAGAGGAGGTTCACGTCGACGAGGAGGCTCTCCACCACGTTGAGCTTGAAGCCCACGGCGCCGCTAAGCAGGTTGTAGGACTCATTCGTGAAGCTTACCGTTGGAAACGTGGTCCTTGCGGCGTCGAGGCCCACGAACGTGCTCTGGTGCAGTCGTGGAGCGTCGATCAAGTACGTGCCGAGCACGTCGAGGACGAAGGTGAACCTCTGGCTCACGCCGAAGTCCGCGCCCGCCACGTACGTGACCTGATCGGGCAGATTAGCCGCCTCTCCCGTCGCGGGGTTCCCCCCGAGGACACTCGACCCGTTCCACTGGTAGCCGACGTTGAAATGCGGGGAGAACGCCCGCGAGGATCGCGAGAGGACGAGGAACGGACGGAAGCCCGCGGCGCCCACGCCGAGGAGGTTCTCCTCATCGCCGGTGGGAACCCGGACGTCGAGGCCGAGCGCCATCCACCCCGCCAAACGTCCCTTGAGCCGAAGCGTGAGGTCCCCGATGCCGCTCGCGCTCCCGAAGGCGGTGAACGTGCGATGGTCGCCGACGGAGTCGTCGAACTCGCGGAAGAAGTGGATCTCGGGGTCGACGGTGCCGAGGCGTCTCACGGTGGCGTCGGAGATGACCGTCATCTCCGTCGATACCACGGGAATCGCGAGCGAGAGATCGAGCCGGTCCGTCAGGCCATAGCTGATGAAGGCGGTGAACTGATTCACCCGGGCGTCGATCGAGTTCACAGTGCTGACCACGTCTTCGCGGCCCCCGCGAAGCTCGGCGCTGTCGTGGGTGAAGACCGCGGGGATGGTGTCGATGTCGAGCCCCTCGATGGTATCGAACGTAAAGTTCTGGAAGGTGAAGCCGAAGGTGAAGCGGCCGCCTCCGATGGTCTCCGCCCGCTCTGCGAGGATCGGACCGAAGCTCTGGCTGGTGCGCTCGAAGACTCCGAGAATCGGAGTCGAACTCGTAGGTGAACCCCGATGCCGGAGAAGGAAGGGGCACCGCGGCGAGCTGGCTGGTGAGCGCCACGCCGAACTGCGTGAACTCCGCCTGGAAGGCGCTGTTGAAATGCGCCGAGTGCGTCTGCCCGGTGGGAAGGACGCGGAGGCTGTCCACGATGAGTCCGCTCGGCCCGTAGATCTGGGTGAATATCGTCGAGAGCTTGTCCACGGGAACCGCTACGTTGAACGGATCCTGCGCCCGGGTGGCGGACGCGGTCAGAAGGAGGAACAGGACGCTCGCCAAGGCTCGCTTACCCATTTGAATCACACCTCGCGAAATTGGTTCGTTTGGACTTGGAGACGAAGTGATGGTTACTGGCCGATCTGCACGATGACCCACCTGCTCCCCGCCCGGGACAGCGTGAATGACTGCGGGCGGCTGTTCCCGTCCTGGGAGCGCCCGCGAACCGTGATGATGTCGCGCCGGGTCACGTTGGCGGTCGCGGAATCGCCTTCGATGGCGATGCTGTTCACGGTCAACTCCACCTGCTGGGAGTCGGTATTCCGGAAGGCGTCGGTGAGCCGTTTTTCCTCGGCCGCGCTCAGATTCGGCTTGACCTCTCGGAACAGCCCGATGTTCTTGGTCTCGAGCGCCCGCTCGTAGTCGGCGAGCACCTGGCGGATCGCCGCCTCCTCCTGCGCCCGGGTAGGGGCGGAGGTGGTGGGAGGGGCGGTAGTGGCGGCTGTCGTGGGAGTCGCGGCGGCGACTCTTCTCGCTTCCTCTTCCTCGCGGGCCCGGCGCGCCTGGGCGTCGGCGAGCTCTCGCCGCGCGCGCTCCAGATACGACGTCGCGCTCTCGTAAGCTGCGGCCGCCCCCTCCAGATCGCCGGTCGTCTTCAAACGGCCGGCGACACCCTCTTCGGCGAGCGCTCTCTGGTAAGAAGGCTGCTGAGCGAGGGCGGAGTCCGCGGGAGCCTGTCGGAGCCGGCTCCAGTTTCCCTCCGCCTGACGCAGTCTCGCCTCGAGCGCCTCTCGAGCCGCTTTCGTTTGCTGGCCCGCTTCCTGCTCGCGCGCGCTCTCCGCCCGCCGCTGCGGTCTGAGCCTGCTGGTGCTGGCTCCGCGACTGCTGAAAGAGGTCGCGGGCTTCGAGGTACTTCTGCGCGGCGTTGGTGAAGACGCCGCGGTTGAACTCGTCGGTCGCCTGCTGGCGGGCCCTGTCGCCCTGGCCGAACTCCGGCCGTTCCTGAGCTCCGGCGGACTGCGCCGCCGCGCGGCTTGCTTCCATTTCGGAGCGGGCGTGCTCCGCCTGACTCTGGAAATGCTGGTTCAGCTGGCTCGAGAGCTCCACTCCGAGAGGGTGCGAGGGGTCGAGCGCGAGCACGGTCGCGAGCGCGTCCGCAGCCTCCTGCATCGACTTGCGCTCGAGAGCGCTTCGCGCCTGGGCCACCGCCTCATCGATGCGCCGGAGCGCCTCGCGGGCCTCGGCCTGAGTCCGGAGCGCGTCAGCGTTCGCGGGGTCGCTTTTCAACAGCTCTTCCGCCTGCGACAGCGCCGACCCGTAGTCCTTCTGGGACAGGCTGCGCTGCATCAACTCCAGCTGGCTCGCGAGGAGCGCCTGACTCAGGGCCTCGACCTGTTGTCCCGAGCCGGTCCCCCGGGACAGGAAGTAGACGCCGGCCCCCACCGCGAGAACCAGAATCCCGGCGAGGGCGTAGAGCAAGACGGGTGTCGACTTCGCCGGTGCGGCGGGAGCGGAGACGGAGCTCGCGACCTCTCTCTTGCGAAGCGTCCCTCGGCTCGCCGATGCGGAGGCATGGGGTCCGGAGCGACTGGGGCCGCTTTTTTCGTGAGACGCCGGGGTCGAGGGGATCGAGCCCGCTTCGGCGGCCGGCGTCACGATGGTCATCTCTTCGCCGCCGGTGAACGTCGACTCGGCGTCCCTGCCCCTCATGACCTCGCGGCGGAGGACGCGCAGATGATCCCTGAGGGCGGTCGCGTCGGCGAAGCGGCCCTCGGGTTCCTTGTCGAGCGCCCGGTCCACCATGCTCACCAGGGGTCTGGGAAGATGGGTGTACTGGGCGAGCGGCTCCCGGTCGCCCTGAACGACCTTGAACATCGTCGCGTGAATCGAGTCGGCGCTGAAGGGCTTTTTCCGGGTCAAGAGCTCGTAGAACACCGCGCCGAGCGAGAAGATGTCGGAGCGGGGGTCGACTCGCAGCCCCTGGACCTGTTCCGGCGACATGTAGTTCGGGGTGCCCATCACCTGGCCGGTCTTGGTCATGTCCGACGAAGCCTCGTGAACCAGACCGAAGTCGAGAATCTTCACCTGTCCGTTCTTGCTGACATGGATGTTCGCTGGCTTCAGGTCGCGATGGATGATTCCCCGGGAGTGCGCGAAGCCGAGGCCGTCCGCGATCTGCTCCATGATGCTGAGGATCTGATCCATGGTGACGGGCGAGCCGCTCTTGATGAGCTCCTTCAGGTCCTGGCCCTCGAGCAGCTCCATCACCATGTAGAGGTGCCCCTCCTCTTCGACGAAGTCATAGATGGTGATGATATTGGGGTGGTTGAGCCCGGCGGCGTTTCTCGCCTCGCGCTTGAAGCGCTCCACGAGATCGGCGTCGGTGCCGAAAGTCTCGGCGATGATCTTGATCGCGACGTGACGGTTCAGGACGGGATCGTGGCCTTTGTAGACCTCACCCATGGCCCCTTTGCCAATCTTCCCGACGATGTTGTATTTCCCTAACTTCTGGGGCTCGGTCGCCATGCGTCGACCCTCATTCACACACTGGATTCGGGGTACGGAGTCGAGATGAGTTGCTAAATTGGCAGTTTAACACGATGTAGCGAGGTCGGTCCAGCCGCCCCACATCGAATATTGCTATTCTTTTTGCCGATGGCTCGGGCTTGTCCCGCCTGCGGAAGGCCGAACGGCGACACCGCCGTGAAGTGTCTATACTGCGTCGCCCCGCTTCCGCCGGTCGCGGCCTCGCCGCCGGCTCCGATCGAGGCCGAACGAACTTCCACGGCCGACCGCCACCTCCTGATTCTCCTTCCCCCGGAGGAGCGGGACGAAGCGAGCGTGGAAGCACTCTCCCGCATCGCGTCGGTCTCGGCGTACGACGCCCGGCTGTCCCTGTCTTCCTCGCGGCCCCGACTGTTTCGACGACTCGAGACCGAAGCGGAAGCGCGTCGTTTCTCCGGGGAGCTTTCCTCCGCCCGGATCTCCCACTACGTGGTGCCGGAAGCCTCGGTGAAGGCGCTTCCCGTCGCCCGGGCGTCGGCCCTCGTTCTCCAGGAACGTCATTTCGAAGTCGTTCTCGATGGCGCTTCTCCGAAGGTCGCTCCAGCGCCCTACGGCGAGCTGCTGCTCCTGGTGCGAGGGGAGATCACGCGCGAGCGCCACGACGAGAGAAAGCTCGGCTCCACCAAGGGAGCGAGCCGCCGTCTGACGTCGGGTCTGCGCCTTCATCTATACCTGCGGGAAGCCTCCGTCGCCGTCGAGGTCGACCCCGACCTATTCGATTTCCGCATCCTCCAGGACCAACGAACCGCCTCCGCGCACCTCAACTTCGAGAAATTGATCGCGCGCCTCCTGGAGAGGGCCCCGGGGGTCGGCGTCGATCGCGGGTTCGAGATGGAGCCGTTGGTGCTCTCCCGGGCGGGCGGGGCCGGCGACGTCATCGACGCCCTGGCGGCAACCGACCGCGGGCCAGCGGGGGTGCCCTACGATGACGAGGACAACTTCCGGTTCTACGCCCGGTGGCGCTATCGTGTGGAGCGGCACCTGCGCCGTCTGAACTCTGCGTAAGAGTTACACGGAACTCCCAAAACTACTCTTCCGGGTCGTTTCGTGGGAGACGCCCGAGGAGTCCAGGTGTTCCGAAGAATATTCTTTGTTTGCAGTGGTTTGGAGAGATTTTTGCGGCCATTCCGGTTGGTGGCAGCGCTTTTGCTCTAGGAGGGAACCGCGATGGGACATTCACTCTGGAGTCTCTTGATCCTCCCGTTCCTCGCCGCGTCTTCGGAGCTGACCCAGGCCGGAGAAAACGCCAAACCCGACGTCCCCTACCGCTTCACCGCCACCGTCGACGCCGTCCACCTCAACATTTCTGTGGTGAACAAGAAAGGGCGCCTCGTCACCGACCTGTCCCGCGAGGACTTCATGGTGATCGAGGACAACATCCATCAGAAGATCGCGTACTTCGCCCGGGGCGAGGACGCGCCGCTCGACGTCGTGCTCCTGGTGGACGCGAGCGGCAGCATGGAGCTCACCGAGAAAGCCACGAACGCGCGCAATGCCGCGATTCAGCTCATCCACAGTCTCGGGCCCGAGGATCGCGTCTCGGTTTACGCTTTCGATCGCGACGTCTACCAGTTGACGGACTTCACTCAGGACAAGGCGGCCGCTATCGAGGCCCTGACCCGGCTCGAGCCTTTCGGGTCGACCGCCCTCTACGACGCCGTGGTGACTCTTTCGAGCGTCGTGATCCACGAAGGCTTCGGGCGGCGGGCGATCGTCCTGACGACCGACGGCGTCGACACGTCGAGCACGCGATCCGTCGAGGAGGCCGTCGCCAAGGCGAAGGGCGTGGATCTGCCGGTCTACGCCATCCGTGTCATCTCTCCCGTGGACGATCCCGAGAACGAGATGTTCCTCGGGATCCACGGCGCCCATTTTCGCGGTGAAGACGCGCTCCGCCGCTTCACCGCGGAGACCGGCGGCGATATGTATCAGGGAAGCCAGTGGGGCCAGCTGGTCACCGCCACGCGGCGCATCCGTGAGGAGATGAAGACCCAGTACCGCATCGGGTACGTTCCCGTGAACCCGAGGAACGACGAGGGCTTCCGAAGCATCGAAGTTTCGACTCCCCGCCGCCGCGGCGTCGAAGTGCGCACCCGCAAGGGGTATTACCCGACAGGGCCGGGCTCCTCGCCCAACGAGTCCGAAGTCAGGTCGATTATCAGGAAACCAGGGTCTAGTTACTAGGAGGTCCGCTCATGTTCAGCAGAACCGCATCGGTCGTCGCCCTTACCGCAGTCGCGCTCGGCACCGGCTGCGCCACGAAGAAATACGTCAGCAAGGAAGTGGGAGCCGTCAACGAGAAAGTCGAAACCCTCAGTGAATCGGTGGAGCGCAACCAGGAAAGGATCGGACGCGCCGAGGAGTCCATCACCCGGCAGGACGGCGAGATCCGCAAGGTGGACGCGAAGGCCGACGAGGCGGGGCACCTCGCTGCCTCGGCCCAGACGGAGGCGGAGCGCGCCTTCCAGCAGGCCGAACGGGCGATGAAGGGGAAGCTCCTCTACGAGGTCACCCTCTCGAACGACAAGGTCAACTTCGCGTTCAATACCTCGGAGCTCTCACCTGACGCCCAGGTGCTGGTGAACGAGCTGGCGGAGAAGGTCAAGGCGGACAATCGTGGTCTCTGGATCGAGGTCGAGGGACATACGGACGCCAGCGGCGATCCCGCGTACAACAAGGAGCTCGGCTTGAAGCGTGCGGAAGCGGTCCGCGACTACCTCTATCAGACGCACGGAATCCCGCTCCACCGGATCTCGGTCTACAGCTTCGGCGAGGAGCAGCCGGTGGCGGAGAACGACACCAAGGACGGCCGCTCTCGAAACCGTCGCGTCGTGGTCAAGGTTCTGGAGTAGTTCTCGAGTTCGCGCAATCTCCCAGTCCGGTAAACGGGCTGAGGGAGCCCGGCAGGTCCCTTTTCCGGCGCGCGGGGGCCTGCCGGGTTTTTCATTTTCCCCGGCTACAATGGAATGAATGGCGCCCCCGCCCGGTAGTACTCGCGAGCCCGCGGTGGGTCATGACGGGAGCATGACCGGCCTGGCCTGCCCCGAGAGCATGGAAACATCCGGAGAGGCAGACAAGGACCTCGTGTTGCGCGCCCGCGAAGGCGACAGGGAGGCCTTCGCCGAAATCGTCCGGACCTACCAGAGGAGGATTTACGCGGTGGCGATGCGCATGACCCGGCGCCACGAGGTGGCGGACGACATCACGCAGGATACATTCGTCCGCGCCTATCGCAACCTGGGGCGCTTCGAGATCGGCCGCCCCCTGCGACCCTGGCTCACGCGGATCGCGGTGAACCTCGCCATCAACTATCTGAACGGCATCGCGAAGCGGGAGCAGCCGCTGTATACCGAAGACTCGCCGGGCGGTCCGGGCCGCTCGGAGGAGGCCCGCGCCTCGCGGCAGGAGCGGCTCGACTCCAACCCCGAGCGGGCGCTCGAGTCCGAGGAGCTCGCGCTCGATTCTCGAACGGGCGGTGTCGCTGCTCCCGCTCGAGCAGCGAACGGTGTTCCTGCTGAAAGTCGTCGAGGAGATGCGCTACGAAGAGATCGCGAAGCTCCTCGGGATCTCCGAGGGCACGGTGATGTCCCGGCTCTCGCGCGCCCGCGGTCGGTTGAAATTGATGCTCGCGGCGCACGTGGGACCGATTCCCAGAGCCGGAGGATCCTGGTGACCGATTGCGCCGAGATCCGGCTGCTCGTCGAGAAGCTCGCCGACGTCGAGGCGACGGCCGCGGAGAAGCTCGCGGCCGAAGCCCATCTGGAGCGGTGCCCGAGCTGTCGCAGCCACGTCGAGTTCCTCGCCTCTTTGAGCGCGGAGTCGCGGTCTTTGCGCTTCCCCGAGCCGCCGGAGTCCTACTGGGAGCATCTTCCCCGCAGGGTGCTCGCCCGCATCGATTCCGAGGACCGGCGCCCGTCGGGAATCTGGAAAATCCTTCTCGCGCCCTCGGTCCTGCGCTTCTCGGCTCTCGGAGCGACGCTGGTGCTGGTGACGGCGTTGGGGCTGTCCGTCCTGCGCGAGAGACCCGTTGCGCCGGCTCCCGCGGCTCCGGCGCCCGCTCCGGCGGCTCCGGCGCGCGAGCCGGAAGCTCCAGCGCCCGCCGAGCCAATCGATTCGCCTCCGATGGCGCGGGACGAAGCCGCGGCCGCGGCAGCGGGAGCGGAGACTCTTCCGGAGGCGAGAAAGTCCGAGCCTGCGTCCCCCTCAAAGGAGGATTCGCAGGCGCCGCCCCCGGGCGCTTCCCCCGAGGTCGCCGTATCGTTGGCGACCGAAGTCCAAGAGACCGAAGTCCAGAGAGAAGGTATCCCCCCTGCCGGCGACCTCGGCGCCCCGGAAGAACGCGGTGGCTCAGGAGAGCGCCGACCGGGCGCGGTCGAAGGCGGCGCCCGCCGTGCTTGCACCCGCGGCGATCGAGGACTGCGATGCCCTTCGCCGGACGGTTGCATCGCGCGGTTCCCGAGCGGAGGTCAGAGACGCCCGCTACGGGCTCGCGCTCTGCTCGTTCGAGCGTTTCGAACGGGAGGCGACGGACGAGCTCCGCACGCGCGCGATCGAAGACGCCCAGGCGTTTCTCGAGGAGGAGAGCGACGGTTCCAGAGCCGAGGAGATCCGCGGGAAGCTCCGCAGAATCAAGCCGGACTAGCGGTGCCCCCGCCCGAAGGGCGGCTCTTTCAGACAAGAAACTAGATGAAGTGGTAAGAAGGTCGGAGTGAAGGCTCCGGCAGTCAAGCCCCGTTTTGTCATTGGAGCAAGTTGCCCCAGGACTAGCTTGGGTCCGAGCCGGCCATCTTTCATTGGCGAGGCTTGTTCAGAAGCACTCCCCAGGGTCAGAATCCATTCGATCGCCATCTCGGGCCGGAGCCTTCGCGCAAACATACACTGGAGGTGAGTCGATGAACAAACGAAGGAAAAGCCCATCGGCAAAGCACGCCTCAGGTGATTCTCTACCGTCGGTTCAGCCGATGGTGGCAGGAATCGACCTTGGGAGTCGAGAGCATTGGGTTTGCGGTCCTGTGGGTGCTGAGGGGAAGCGAAACGTGCGGGTATTCAGCACGACGACATCCGACCTGGAATGTCTTGCCGATTGGCTTATCGAGCAAGGAGTGGAGTCGGTCGCGATGGAAAGTACCCACGTTTATTGGATCCCGGTCTACGAGCTTCTTGAATCCCGTGGGGTGGAGGTCGTTCTCGTCAATGCTCAGCAGCTTCGCAACGTCCCTGGACGCAAGACGGATGTGCAGGATTGTCAGTGGATCCAGAAGCTGCACAGCTGCGGGCTGCTAAATGGCTCGTTTCGTCCTGCGGAGTCGATATGCAAGCTACGCTCTATGCACCGGCAGCGTCGCAATCTCATCGGGGAGCAGGGTCGAGCGGTCCAATGGATGCAGAAGTCTCTCGATCAAATGAACGTGCAGGTCCATCGTGCTGTGGCCGACATCACGGGCAAGACTGGAATGCTCATCGTTCGCGCGATCGTGGGTGGTGAGCGTGACCCGATGAAGTTGGCAGAGCTCCGTGATTGGCGTTGCAGGAAGACCAAAGAACAAATCGCTGAGTACCTCAATGGCACCTGGCGCGACGAACATCTCTTCAATCTCGCATCGGCACTGCGAATCCACGATGTGCTCCAGAGGGAGATCGATATTTACGACCGCGGCATACGCGACGCGATCACCGAACTCCAGCCCGAGCACCGCAAGAACTCCTCCGTGCCAGCTCATCCAAATCCAACCAAGGAAGCAGCCATCAAGCAGCGGGGCGAGCAGGAAAAACGCACCGAACTCTGGCGCTTCGCTGGTTGCGACCTCACCCGGATTGATGGCATCAGCTCGGATACCGCCGCTATCGTCCTTACCGAGGTCGGCTTCGACCTGTCTAGTTTCCCCAGCGAAAAGGGCTTCGTCTCATGGCTACGCCTCGCGCCGCGACGACCCATCTCCGGCGGTAAGCAACTACACAAGCGACCCAACGGCACCGGTTCCAACCGCGTTGCCGGCGCTCTGCGCATGGCCGCGTTAGCGCTCGCCCGTTCAAAAACCGCCCTCGGTGCCTACTATCGCCGTCTCTCTCGGCGAAAAGACGGTAAGGTCGCCGTCTTCGCCCTGGCGCGCAAGCTCGCACAGCTTGTCTTTCGCATGCTCAAGTATGGCCAGGACTATCTCGATATCGGCGAAAAGGCTTTCGAAGAGACTCATCGCCAGAACCGCCTCGCCGGTCTGCAACGCGCCGCATCAGCCATGGGATACTCACTTGCACCCGCGCCCTCCGGAGACTAGTTTCGGGTCAGATCAGAGGAAGTCCGGCGACGCCCAGCTCGAGCTGGAAAACCGCACTCGTGCCCGCGAGCGCGATTCCGCCCTTGCCGTCGAAGGCGAGGCCGACGAGAGGCGGGGCGGTAACCACCTTCTCCACCTCGCCCTCGGACGAGATCCGGTAGAGGCCGCTGTCGCCGGCGAGCCCCTCGGCGACGTAGAGGTCGCCTTCGGCGTCGAACGCGATTCCCTGGGGTCTGCCGAATCCGCTCAGGAAGACATCCACCTCGCCTTCGCGGCTCACCCGGTACACCGGGTCCACGGAAGCGAGGCTGGGCGCGGTGACGAACAGGTCTCCCTCCGAGTCGAACGCGAGGTGGTACGCGGAGACGGAAGGCTCGAGCCGGCAGAAGGTGCGCGGCTCGCCGTTCGGCTCGATCCGGTAGACCGTTCCCCGCCGGTCGCCGACGTAGAGAATCCCTTCGCGATCGAAGGCGATTCCGGTCGCGATTCCGAGCTCGTCGGCGATCATCTCCGCTTCCCGATTCGGAGGGATTCGATAGACCGTTCCTTCCTGGCGACTCGAGACGTAGAGGCAGTCGTCGGGCCCCCAGGCGAGGCCGGTGGGGTTGACGATCTCGTTCGCGAGCGGGTTCAGCTCGCCGTCCGGCTCCAGGCGGTAGATCGAGACCGGAACTTTCTCGCCGCGGCCGCCGCTGAAAGTGACGTACAGGCTCCCGTCGGGATCGAAAGCGGGATTGGCGACGGGCTGAAGCTCTTCCGCGAGCAGGCTCGCGACCGAGACCCGATAGGGAGCGCTCAGGCTGCCGGCGACGCTCACCTGCACTTCGGGCATGGCGCCGGAAGGCACGATCGCCGAGATGTGAGTCCGCGAGACGCGCGTAATCTGGGCGCGGCGGTCGCCGAAGAAGACGCGATGCTCGTGGGCGCGCGACGGGTCGAAGCCGTCTCCGAGGAGGATCACGCGCCCGCCGGGAACCGCGTGCGGCGGCTCGACGCCTCGGACCCGAGGCTCTTTTGAAGTCACGTCGTGGGTTCCGGCTTCGGAGTCGGGCTCATATTAGCATGGGCGTCATCGGGGCTCGTCGAACTCGATCAGCCCCTGATCGAACAGACGCTTGAAGATGATGAGCACTTCCTGCTCTGCCATGGGGCAGATCTTGGTGATGGAATCGACGTCCCACTCCCCGTTCACCCGCGAGACCACGAAGCCCTCCTGAGGATCGAGATCCAGCCCCGCGAGCTCCACCAGGGTGACCTTGAGCCGCGGCACCCCGTTGAGGGGGATGTCGGCGACGTTCTGGAGATCCTCGAGGATCCGCTTGATCTTGATCACGAAGAGCCGCGCGTACTTGTTCTGGGGATCGAGGGCGAGCGCTTCTTCGAAAGCGGCCAGACCCTTTTCGTACTGGCCGGAGTTGTAGAGCCCCACTCCGTCCTTGAGCTTCTCACGAAGCACCTGGACCTGGGCATCGTAGTCGATTTCCTCGGGCGCCTCGCGCACGCGCACCAGCTTCCTCTCGTGGAGCTCTAGAAGGCGCGATGCGGCGTAGAACTCTACCGCGTGGAGCTCGAGCGAGATCTGGGCGAGATTCTTCCCGCGCGCCACGAGCTCCAGGACCCTGCGGTCCTCGTCCGATATCTCCTCCGCTTCTTCCACCGCCTGGTGGTCGACGTCGAAAGTCGTGAGGCGGGTGGGGAACACCTCGTGGATTCTCTCCCATTCGTCGGTCCGCCGTGCGCCTTCCAGGATCACTCCGGTCAGGTCGAGCGGGAGCGAGATCGGAATCTGCTGCGGCAGCTTCCCGTCCTCGAAAGTGAAATCTCCGTCCTTCCAGAGGAAACTGTCGTAGATGGACTCCTCCGTCTTGATCCGGAGGATGTCTTCGAGCTCCTTATCCGTCAGGAGCCCCGAAGCGACGAGGATTCTTCCGAGCGGCTGATTCGACCGGTCCTGTTCGATCAGCGCCTTGAAGAGCTCCTCTTCGGTGATGTGTCCGGAGCGGATGAGGAACTGGCCGAGTGTCTCCCGCGGGCTCGTGGAAACGGAGGAAAAGAGCCGCCCGTCCTTGAAGAACAGCTGTTTTTCGATGGGGCCGCGCTTGAGCCGCAGGGTCCCGGTCTTGAGGTTGGCTCCGCACCACTGCAGCAAATCCCCGAGCTGCATCGTGGCGAGGCTTCCGGAGACGCTCATGGATTCGGAGCCCGGCTCTCGAAGGGGCTGAACGCTCGCGGAGCGAACGCCCCGGGAGGGGCGACGGCCTGAACCGTTGTCGCCGCTATAGAAAGTCCCGCCAGCTCGAGGGGACTTCCGCCATCCCGTAGGTAATGGCGTGCGCCGCGAGGTACGAGGGACGGCCGGGCTGGCGCACCAGCTTCAATCCCGCTTCTTCCGGCGTCTTCCCTCCCTTCTTCCGATTGCAAGGGATGCAGCAGGTGACGATGTTCTCCCAGTCCTTGCGCCCCCCTTGCGATGCCGGGGTGACGTGGTCGAACGTCAGCTCCGCGGCCGAGAATCGATGTCCGCAGTACTGGCATTGATAGCGATCGCGCAGGTAAATGTTGGCTCGGGAGAACGGAACCTGGTGCAGCCGACGGGCGATGCGGGCGCGCCGCAGGAGTCTCAAGACCGCGGGAAGCTCGAGGGTCACCGAGACCCCGCGGATTCTCCGGTCGTACGAGGCGATGACCTCGACCTTCTCCTTCACCAAGAGGACGACGGCCTTCTGCCAAGTGATGACCCGAAGCGGCTCGTAGCTGGTATTGAGCAGAAGACTACGCTCCACGGGAAGGCTCCTCGGACGCCGGAAGAGCATCCGTTGTGATCACACCCCGACCCAGGGGTGAGCACCGAAGCGACCCCGCGAAGCGCCCTCTGTCGACCTCGTTAGCTGGGATGACCCTCCCGTGAAAGCGATGCGAACCCGTAAAGCCCTGATTTTGTCTATGTTCCGCGAAACCCGCCAGGTTGTCAACCCGCCTCCGCGAGGACGCTCCGGCGGGCTCGCCCTACAAATACTGCCGGTAGATCGGATTCGACTGGCAGTAGCTCTGGATCGCCCTCGCGATGAGCCGAACGTCCTCGACGTCGAGCTTCGTGAACCGGACTCCGAAGCCCTGGGGAAGACCATGGACGGGGTGCGTCTTCTCCTTCTGGACCCAGGCGACGAGTCCCGGAACGGAGAGCTCTCGAACGTTTCCCGGTACGTGGAATCGCACCTGCACCTCGTCCCCCGAGGATCGAAGCTCGTGGGTCGCGACGTAGACGCCGCGGAGCGAGAGATCGAGGAGCATGGCCAGAGTCTCTCCATTCGGACTCGATACCTTGCACCGGCGAACGAAGGGAATCCGGAGAGTGGCAGGAGGATTCTCGGACGACATGTAATGGAAAACCGAGGGGATCTCAGGGTAGCGTCCGGCGCCGAGGGCTGTCAATCATGCTACGATCCGAGCTTCTCGGCATGAACCGCGCGGGCGATCTCATCGAAGCTACCGTGGTCGAAGTGCTCGAAGAGCTCGAGAGCTTCGTTCGCGAAGCGAGAGGTCCAAGGGCGGTAGCGGCCATCGGCCCCGACGCCTCACTCGAACGAGACCTCGGTCTCGGAAGCCTCGAGCGCGTCGAGCTCCTCTCCCGCCTCGAAGCCCGCTTTCACCTGCGGGCGCCGGAAAAGACTCTGGGGGAAGCGGAGACGCCGCGGGAGCTCGCCCGGGCGTTTCTCACGGCGACGAAGGGCCCGTCGAGCGGTGAACGGGACGTGCTCCAGAAGACCGTGTCGGCGAGCCCGAGGAGTCCCGCGCGCGATTCGAAGACTCTCGCCGACGTTCTCGCGCTGAGGGCGCTCCTGGAGCCGGCCCTTCCTCATGTCCATCTCAAGGAAGACGATCGCCCCGAGGAGACGATTACCTACGCGGACCTCTACCGGGAGGCTCTTCTCGTCGCCGGCGCCCTCGAGGCGCGCGGTACCAGGAGCGGGGACGCCGTCGCCATCATGCTTCCGACCAGCCGGGGCTTCTTCTCGACCTTCATGGGGACGCTCTTCGCCGGCGGGGTGCCGGTGCCTCTGTACCCGCCCTTCAGCCGCGCCCGGATCGAGGAGTACGCCCGCCGACAGTCCGCGATCCTCGAGAACGCACAGGCGAGAATCCTGGTCACCGTGCGCGAGGGCCGCGCGCTCGGAGCCGTGCTACGGTCGAAGGCATCGTCGCTCCGCGAGGTGGTCGAGGTCCGGGACCTCCTCGAGGAGGCGCGCATTCTGGATCCCGCAGCGATCGCGATCCGGCCGGACGCTCCCGCGCTCATCCAGTACACCTCGGGAAGCACCGGGGATCCCAAGGGCGTGCTCCTGAGCCACGAGAACCTCCTCGCGAACATCCGAGCCATCGGCGAAGCCCTGAACATAGGACCTTCGGACGTCGGCGTGAGCTGGCTTCCCCTGTACCACGACATGGGTCTCATCGGGGCCTGGCTCACGCCCATGTTCTTCGGGATCCCGGTCGCCGTACTCTCGCCCATCGCTTTCCTCACGAGGCCCGAGAAGTGGCTGTGGACGATTCACCGGAGACGGGGAACGATCTCTCCGGCGCCGAACTTCGCCTACGAGCTCTGCGCCCGGAAGGTCCCCGACACCGAGCTCGAGGGACTCGATCTGAGCTCCTGGCGCGCCGCGTTGAACGGAGCCGAGCCGATCTCGCCGCGGAGCCTCGAACGATTCGAGAAGAAGTTCGCCTGCTGCGGGTTTCGCAGCACGAGCTTCTTTCCCGTGTACGGGCTCGCCGAGTCTTCGCTTCTCCTGACCGCGCCCGTTCTCGGCGCCGGAGCCCGCATCGAAGACGTGGATCGCGACGCGTTTCAGAGAAAGGGGGTAGCGCTTCCGCCGGAGAACGGGGGCGCCGAGCCGCTCCGCCTCGTCTCCGTGGGCAAGCCGATTCCCGGGCACCAGGTTCGCATCGTGGACGAGGAGGGGAAAGAGCTTCCCGAACGTCGCGAAGGAAGGCTCCTCTTTCGCGGGCCCTCGGTGACGAAGGGGTACTTCCGCAACCCGGCGGCTACCGCGGCGGTGATGCGGCCCGACGGCTTTCTCGATTCCGGAGACTTCGCGTTCGTCGCCGATGGAGAGGTGTTCGTCACCGGACGAGCGAAGGATCTCATCATCAAGGCGGGCCGGAACCTGATCCCGCAGGAGATCGAGGCCGCCGCGTCCGAAGTCGCGGGGGTGCGCGGAGGGTCGGTCGCCGCGTTCGGCGTCCCGGATCCCGCGCTCGGCACCGAGCGGATCGTGGTGATTGCGGAGACGAGGGAGGAGAGCGCCGGGGCTCGAGCGCGAATCGAGGGTGAGTTGGCGCGCGCCGTCGCGGATCTCGTCGGCTTCCCGCCCGACGAGGTGCTGATGGTGCCTCCCGGGGTGGTTCCCAAGACGTCGAGCGGAAAGATCCGTCACGCCGCTTGCCGCGACAGCTACCTGCGCGGCGAGCTCTCCCGGCGCCCCGAAAGCTCTCTCTGGATGACGGCTCGGCTCGCCTTCCACTCGGCCGGGTCCCGCATCCGGGGCGCCTTCGGGAGGAGCGCTCGCCTGATCTACGGCCTCTATCTGTACCTCCTCACCGCGGCGGTCGTTCTTCCCGGCTGGGCCCTGGTCCTTTTCGGCCTTCCGCGCCGGGCGCTGCGGGCGATCGTGCTCCACGGGAGCCGCGCCTATCTGGCCCTCGCCGGGGTCCCGTTCGAGATACGGGGGCTTCATATCCTGAAGGACCTCGAAGGCCCCATCATCTTCGTGTCCAACCACGCCGGATACCTCGATCCGCTTCCCCTGATGGCCGCCCTCGATCTCGACTATGCCTTCGCCATCAAGCGCGAGGCCTTCTCCTGGCCCCTTCTCGGAAGAATCTTCCGGAGGCTCGGGCACGTTCCGGTGGATCGGGAGAACGTCGAAGAGAGCGCTCAGTCGGCCGAGGCTCTCCGGGAAGTGCTCGCCACCGGCCGCTCGCTCGTTCTCTTTCCTGAAGGCACCTTCACCCGTGCGTCCGGGCTCGGCCCGTTCAAGCTCGGGGCGTTCCAGCTCGCGGCCGAGAGCGGCGTTCCCCTGGTGCCCATAGCACTCGTGGGCACGAGACGGCTGCTGCGCGACGGGACTTGGATACCGCGGCGGGTGCCGATAGCGGTCGAGGTCGCGAAGCCCCTCCATCCCGAGCGGTCGTTCGCGGACGTGGTGCGGGTGAAGGAAGAGGCGGCGGAGATCCTGGCGCGGCTCGCGGGAGAGCCGAGGCTCGGGAGCTAGCTCAGACGGTCCAGATCTCGCTCAGCACTCTCTGGAAGTTCCCGCCGAGGATGAGCGCGATGTCGGCGTCCTTGTAGCCCCGCCGAATCAACCCCTCCGTCAACAGGTGTGTTCGCTTCGTCTGGGTCATCTCGTCCATGTCGATTTTGTGGCGGAAGCGGTACTTGTCCCGATACCGTCCCCCGGTCACATCCCAGTCGGCCTTGCTCTGCGCGTCGTAGCCGCCGCGGATGTCGGTGTCGGAGCCGATGCCCAGGTGCTCGACGCCCACGAGCTTCGCCACGTAGTCGTAGTGATCGAGGAGGTGCTCGAGGGTCGTGGGCTCGGAGTCGCGAACGAAGCTCCGGACCGCGGTCATGCCCGCGACTCCGCCCTTGGCGGCCATCTTCTTGAAGACCTCGTCCGTCTTGTTCCGCGGATAGCCCGGGTTGAGAGCGCGGGCGTTGGTGTGGGTGATGAGCGGCGGCTTCGCCGACATCTCGATTCCGTCGAGCGTCGTCTGGTCGCCGCAGTGGCCGAGGTCGACCGCCATTCCCACCTCGTTCATCCGCTTCACCACGTCGACTCCGAAATCGCTCAAGCCGCCGTCCCGTCGATCCATGCAGCCCGTCCCGATGCGGTTCTGACTGTTGTAGGTGAGCTGGGAGACCCTCTGCCCGAGGCCGAAGAACAGGTCGATGTCGTCGAGTGTCCGGAAGTGATCGGAGTTCTGGAGACCGAGGAGAAATCCGATCTTGCCGGAGCCGTTCACCGTCCGGAGGTGCTCGGGGGTCGTGATCCGGAGAAACCAATCCGAGTGGTGGGCGAGAAAGCCGTTCCACTGGGCCGCCCACTGGAGCATGCCCGAGAAGGAGTCGTCTCCCGCGCTGTCTCCGGTGGTGTCGTGGAACACGTCGATCCCCGAGTCGCGGTAGAGGCGGAACTCCGCCTCGGTGAAGCTCTGCGGGCGGCGCAGCCACTCGTTGGTTCGCTCGGAGACGATGGAGAGCGGCGCGAGCATGTCGATGACCGTCGATTCCTCGACGAGCTTCATGGCACGCGCCGAAACCTCCTGCTCCTGTGGTGTCCCGGCGAAGAGGAGGTAGCGGCCGCGCTGGACCATGGGTGCAATGGCGGCGCTCGAGAGAGCGCCGCTCCCGAGCTTCAGGAGATGGCGGCGGGTCATCAATGGCTTCATCGCTTCCTCCGGTTTGCGGGAATCATACATTCAACCGGGGCCCACCGAACGCCTGGGATGACCGGGTGCTTCCGGCGAGACTTGAAGTATTCTTCCGGGAGAGGTTTTCAAGGATGACGCCGATTCTCCCAGCGCTGCTTCTCGCCGCCGCGGTCGCGCCTTCGGCCTCGGCCCGGAGCGTTGACGAGGTGCGGGCCTTCCTCGACAAAGCCGAGGCGCAGCTCCTCGAGGTCTGGCAGAGCGAGGAGCGGGCGAGCTGGGTGCAATCGACCTACATCACCTACGACACCGACATCCTGGCGGCGCAGGCGGCGGAGAAGTCGACGGCGCTCTCCGTCACCCTGGCGAAGGAGGCGGCGCGGTTTCAGGGGCTCGATCTTCCGGAGGATCTGGCCCGGAAGCTCCTCCTCCTGCGGCTCGCGATCGTGGTTCCCGCGCCCGGCGATCCAGCAAAAACGAAAGAGCTCGCGGCGCTCCAGACGGGGATGGAAAGCGCCTACGGCCGGGGGAAATACTGCCCGGAGAGCATGAAAGGGGAGTGCTGGGACCTCCCCGCGATGGAGAGAATCCTCGCGGAGAGCCGGGATCCCAAGATCCTCCTCGACGTCTGGCAGGGATGGCACGAAGCCGCGGCGCCCCTTCGCAAAGACTACGTCCGCTACGTGGAGCTCGGAAACGAGGGCGCGCGGGAGCTCGGGTTCGAAGACCTCGGCGCGATGTGGCGCTCGAAGTACGACATGCCGCCGGACGAGCTCGCGAAGGAGCTCGACCGGCTCTGGCAGCAGGTGAAACCGCTCTACGTCTCGCTTCACGCCTACGTGCGAAGACGTCTCGTCGAGACCTATGGAAAGGACCTGGTTCCCCCCGACGGTCCCATCCCCGCGCATCTTCTCGGAAACATGTGGGCTCAGCAGTGGGGAAACGTCTACCCGCTGGTCGCACCCGAGGACGCGGACCCCGGCTACGACCTCACCGAGCGGCTGAAGGCGAAGGGCGTCGAACCCCTGGAGATGTTCCGCTACGGCGAGAAGTTCTTCCTCTCGCTCGGCTTCGCGCCTCTCCCTCAGACGTTCTGGGAGCGTTCGCTCTTCGTGCAGCCGCGGGACCGCGACGTCGTCTGCCACGCGAGCGCCTGGGACATCGACGGCGAGGACGACCTCCGCATCAAGATGTGCACCAACGTCACCGCAGAGGACTTCGTCACCATCCACCACGAGCTCGGGCACAACTTCTACCAGCGGGCCTACAACCACCTCTCGCCCCTCTACCGCGACAGCGCCAACGACGGATTCCACGAGGCCATCGGCGATACCGTGGCGCTCTCGATGACCCCGCGCTATCTGAAAGAGCTAGGGCTCATCGAGACCGAGCCTCCGGCCTCGAAGGACATCGGTCTGCTCATGCAGATGGCTCTCGACAAGGTCGCGTTCCTTCCGTTCGGCCTCCTCGTCGATCAATGGCGGTGGAAGGCGTTTTCGGGGGAGGCGCCCCCGGAGCGCTACAACGAGGTCTGGTGGGAGCTGCGGAAAAAGTACCAGGGAGTCGCGGCGCCGCTCGCGCGCAGCGAGGAGGACTTCGACCCCGCCGCCAAGTACCACGTGGCGGCGAGCGTTCCCTACTCCCGCTACTTCATCGCTCACATCCTCCAGTTCCAGTTTCACCGCGCGCTCTGCAAAGTCGTCGGATATCAGGGTCCTCTCAATCGCTGCACCATTCACGACGACAAGGAAGCCGGGGCGAAGCTCGAAGCCATGCTGAAGATGGGGATGTCCCGACCCTGGCCCGAGGCTCTGCAGGCGATGACCGGCGAAAGGGAAATGGACGCGACCGCCATCCTCGAGTACTTCGCGCCCTTGCAGGCGTGGCTCGACGAGCGCAACCAGGGACACCCCACGGGTTGGTAAGAGGGTTAAGCCTGGTAGAATAGCGTCCCTTCGTGCTGCAGAACCTCCGCAACCTCTTCCGCTACCGTGTGCTCATCCAGAGCCTCGTCGTTCGCGAGCTCAAGGCCCGCTACCGCGGCTCGGTTCTCGGGTTCTTCTGGTCGTTCATCAACCCCCTCCTGCAGCTGCTCATCTACTGGTTCGTGTTCACCCACATCCTGCCCACGGGTCGGGAAGTGGTGGGGATGTCGCCGTACACGCTGTTCCTGTTCACCGGGATCCTCCCCTGGACGTGGTTCAGTTCCTCGGTCCTCGAGTCGTCCACGATCCTCATGACCGGCGGGAACCTGATCAAGAAGATTCTTTTTCCCGCCGAAGTTCTCCCCATCGTGGTCGTGCTCTCGAACCTGGTCCATTTCTTTCTCGGACTTCCCATCCTGCTCGCGTTCCTCCTCTGGTACGGGAAGATCCAGCTTTCGATCCTCGCGTTTCCCGCGGTGGTTCTCCTCCAGCTGGTCTTCACCCTCGGGGTCTGTCTCTTCGTCTCGGCTCTGGCCGTCCACTTCCGGGACGTCAACAACATCATCGCCAACGTGATGATGCTCTGGTTCTTCGGAAGCCCGGTGATTTACTCGTACTTGACCGTCGCTCCTTCGATCCAGCGCTTCTTGAACTACAACCCCATGACCCACATTCTCGTGGGGTACCACCAGTCGCTCTTCACCGGATCTCTCGGCCATTGGCCCTGGCTCCTGGTGATGGTCCCGGCGTCGGTAGTGACCTTTCTCGTGGGGTACACTTTCTTCGATCGTTTGAGGGAAACGTTCGCCGAGGAAGTCTGAGAGGGGGGGAATGAACGCAAAGGCGCAAAGGAGCAAGGTCACAGAGACGAAGATCCGCCTTGCCCATAGGCGCGACGAGGAGAGTTCTGATGAGGGAAGAGTTTTGACGCAAAGACGCAAAGGCGCAAAGACGCAAAGAAGAGATGGAAAATCCCTTGCGTCTTTGCGTCCTTGCGTCTTTGCGTTCGATTCCCCTGTTCAGCGATTGCGTTTCTGACGACACAATTATGGGCATCGCCATCCAGGTCTCTGACCTGACCAAGATCTACCAGCGGTACAGCCACCGCAAGCAGTTCCGGACGCTGAAGAGCGCTCTTCTCCGGGGAAGCCTGCTCCAGGAGCTCAAGCCCGACGAGCGCTTCCTCGCCCTCGAGGGAGTCACTTTCAACGTGCGCGAAGGGACGACGTTCGCCGTCATCGGACGCAACGGTTCGGGGAAATCGACTCTCCTCAAGGTCATCGCCGGAATCTCGAAGCCGAGCTCGGGCACGGTCAAGGTGAAGGGCCGTATCTCCGCTCTCATCGAGCTCGGCGCCGGATTCCATCCGGAGATCACCGGTCGGGAGAACGTGTTCATCAACGGCATCATGCTCGGGCTCACGAAGCGCGAGATCGAGGAACGGTACGAAGAAATCGTCGCCTTCGCCGAGCTCCAGGACTTCATCGAGGCGCCGGTCAAGACGTACTCCTCGGGGATGTACATGCGGCTGGGCTTC
Source organism: uncultured Acidobacteriota bacterium (assembly GCA_963716925.1). Classification (GTDB taxonomy): domain Bacteria; phylum Acidobacteriota; class Vicinamibacteria; order Marinacidobacterales; family SMYC01; genus DAISKN01. The sequence goes on from CAVQUX010000014.1 coordinate 524,041, forward strand.
GCCGTCGCCATCCACGTGAACCCCGACGTTCTCCTCATCGACGAAGTGCTCGCGGTCGGCGACGAAGCCTTCGTGCACAAGTGCCTCGACAAGATCAGCGAGTTCCGAAGGCGCGGAAAGACCATCCTCCTGGTGACCCACAGCCTGGGGCTCGTGGAGAAGATGGCGGACGAGGCCCTGTGGATTGATCGCTCCCGGCTCCAGATGCGCGGCGACCCGAAGAAGGTGGTGGATGCCTACCTGGCGCAGGTGACGCAGCACGAGGAGGAGGCGCTCACCGCGGCCGAAGCGAAGAACGTGGCGGAGTTCGAGGCTCCCCGTCCGGAGGACGGCGGGAAGGGGAGCGAGATCGAGCCCACTTCCGCGTTCGCGCGCGAGCGGGGGCGGTGGGGCTCGCGGGAAGTCGAGATTCAGGAAGTGTCCTTTCTCGACTCTTCCGGAGCCGCGAAGCACGTCTTCGCGACCGGCGAGCCGGTCGTAATCCGGCTGAAGGTCTCGAGCACCGGGACGATCGAGGATTTCGTTTTCGGAGTCGCGATCTTCAACGCCGACGGCATCTGCTGCTACGGCACCAACACCCACCTCGAGGAGTTCACTCCCGTCCGTTTCTCGGGTGCGGGCGAGGTGCGGTTCGTCATTCCCGAGCTCCAGCTCATCGAGGGAACGTACTTTCTCGACGTGGCCGCTCACCAGAGGGACGGCTATCCCTTCGACTACCACCGGGCGCTCCACCAGTTCCGGGTGCAGTCGAAGGTGAAGGACGTCGGCGTCTATCGGCCGCACCACCGCTGGGAGTTCACCGGAGACGTGCACCTCGATCCTCCTGGATCCCCGAGGACCGGGTGAGCCTCTCGAAGATCCTCGGCCGCGAACAAATGACTGCCGAGAGAAGGAAGCTCCGGGAACGGGGCGTGAGCCTGGTTTTCACCAACGGCTGTTTCGACCTCCTCCATCCCGGGCACGTCCGCTACCTCCAGGAGGCGAGGAGCCTGGGCGACCGGCTGGTGGTCGCGGTGAACGGCGACGAGACGGTGGCCCGGCTCAAGGGCGCCGGGCGGCCGCTGACGCCTCTCGCCGAACGAATGGAGATCCTGGCCGCTCTCGCCTGCGTCGACTATGTGGTCGCGTTCGACGAGGAGACCCCGTTCGAGATCATCGAGGAGATCGTTCCCGACGTTCTCGTCAAGGGCGGAGACTGGACGCCCGATCGCATCGTGGGCCGTGAGAGAGTCGAACGGGAGGGGGGCAGGGTCCTCTCGCTGCCCTACGCGCCGGGCTATTCCACCTCGGGAATCCTTTCGCGAATCGTCGAAAGGCTCGATCCGAAATCCCGATGACCGAGCGGGGTCCGAGCTCTCTCGACCGCGCGCTCGACGGCTCCGAGCTCCTCGAGATCGCGCGCCTGACGCCGCCGGCGCGGGTCTCGGGCCTCATGGGGCCGGCTCGCTCGCTGGTCGAGGCGGTCCTCGCTTCGAGAAGGGGACCGGTGGTGGTCGTCGTCCCCGACGAAAGACGCCTCCCGCCGGCAGTCTCCGACCTCTCGTCGTTCCTGCATGCTCTCGGGAGCGAACGCAAAGTCCTGCCGTTTCCCGCGTTCGCGCTCGATCCCTACCGGGGTCTCTCCCCTCACCTCGACGTGGTCGCCGCGCGCCTCAAGGCGCTCGATGCGATCCTCGCGCGCGCAGCCGTGGTGGTGGTCGCGAGCGCGCCCGCGGTCCTCTACCGCACGGCCGAGCCCTCGGTGCTGCGAAGCTCGATTCGCACTCTCCGACCGAAGGATACCGTCGACCCGCTGGAGCTCGAGCGCTTCTTCGTCCTCGGGGGATACCGCTACGAGGATCCGGTCACGACGCCGGGCGACTTCACGAGGCGGGGCGGGATCCTCGACGTCTTCCCTCCCGCGTCGGAGTGGCCCATCCGGCTCGAGCTCATCGGCGACGAGGTCGAGGAGATTCGGACGTTCGACCCCGAGAGCCAGCGCGCGCGGGAGACTCTCGCGGAAGCGAGGATCGGTCCCGCGGGGGAGTGGCCGATCTCGGAGCAGTACGTGTCGGCTCTCGGAGGTGAGGAGGCTCTGACCCGGGCGGGGGTGGGGTTCCTGCTTCCCACCCTGCCGCAGTACCGGGCGAGCCTCTTCGATTACCTGAACCCGGGGGATCTTCTGATCGCCGAGGAGCCGGCTTCGATCGCCCATGCGGCCGAAGCCGAGTGGGAGCGCGTTCTCGCGAGCTATGCCGAGGCGGACGAGCTGGATCGCGCGCGCTACGCGGAGCCGGCGAAGCTCCTCATGGATCTCGGCGAGCTCGACTCCGGGATAGAGGAACGGGCGGTGAGCCTGCGGGAGATGGGGCTCCTGGGAGACGACACCCATCACCTCTCGACCCAGATCCTTCCCTCTTACCGCGGGCGGGTCTCGGAGTTCCTCAACGAAGTGCGCGCGCGGCTCGATTCCGGCCAGCACGTCCGGGTCTTTGTCGGCGGGGAAGGCATGGCGGAGCGGTGCGTAGAGCTCTTCTCCGAGGCGGGCATCGCCGCCGGGCGCGCCGCCTTGGACCCCACCGGGGTCGTTCACCTGGAGCTGGGATCCCTCTCGCAGAGCTTCGCGGTGCCGTCTCTATCCCTCGCGGTCTTCACCGCCTCCGACGTTTTCGCCGAGCCGCCCCGGCCCACCGCTCGGCGCGGCCTCAAGCTCGGGCGATTCCTTTCGGACTTCCGGGACTTGAAGGTCGGGGACTATGTCGTCCATACCGATCACGGCATCGGAGTATTCGTAGGACTCTCCAAGATCGACGCCAACGGAGTCGAGCTCGTCGCTCTCGAGTACGTCGGCGGAGACAAGCTCTACGTTCCCGTGGACCGGCTCGACTTGCTGGAAAAGTACTCCAGCTCCGAAGGAAAGCAGCCGCGGCTCGACAAGCTCGGCGGGACGGGATGGGAACGGGTCAAGAAGCGCGTTCGCAAGTCGATGCGCGACATGGCGCAGGAGCTCCTCAGGCTCTACGCCCAGCGCAAGGCGGCCCCGGGATTCGCGTTCTCGCCGGACAACCAGTGGATGCGGGAATTCGAGGGACTCTTCGCCTACGAGGAGACCCCCGACCAGAAGCAGGCGATCGAGGACGTGAAGCGGGACATGGAGACGCCGTCCCCCATGGACCGTCTGGTCTGCGGCGACGTCGGCTATGGAAAGACCGAGGTCGCGATGCGCGCCGCCTTCAAGGCGGTATCCGACGGAAAGCAGGTCGCGGTCCTGGTCCCGACCACGGTCCTCGCGTCCCAGCACCAGGCGACGTTCCAGGAGCGCTTCGCCCCGTTCCCGGTGCGGATCGAGATGCTCTCCCGTTTCCGGAGCCGCAAGGAACAGAAGGCGGTCCTCGACGATCTCGCCGCGGGGAAAGTCGACGTCGTCATCGGCACCCACCGCCTGCTGTCGAAGGACGTGGTGTTCTCCGACCTGGGCCTCCTCGTGGTCGACGAGGAGCAGCGGTTCGGCGTCTCCCACAAGGAGAGACTGAAAGCGCTTCGCCACGGCGTCGACGCCCTGACCCTGACGGCCACTCCCATCCCGCGAACCCTGCACATGTCGCTCTCCGGGATCCGCGATCTCTCCGTCATCGAGACCCCTCCGAAGGATCGGATGGCCATCCAGACGCATATCGCGAGACTCGATTCCAAGGTGTTGTCGGAATCCATCCGCTACGAGCTCGGCCGCGGCGGCCAGGTGTACTTCGTTCACAACCGCGTGGGCTCGATCTACTCCATGGCCAGCTACCTCAAGCGCCTCGTGCCCGAGGCGCGCATCGTCGTCGGCCACGGCCAGATGAAGGAGCACGAGCTCGAGGGCGTCATGCTCGCTTTCATCCGCGGCGAGTTCGACATCCTGGTCTCGACCACCATCATCGAGAACGGGCTCGACATTCCCCTGGTGAACACCCTCATCGTGAACCGGGCCGACCGCTACGGGCTTTCGCAGCTCTACCAGCTGCGGGGGCGCGTGGGCCGCTCGAACCGGCGCGCTTACGCCTACCTCCTGGTGCCCGAGGAGACGCACCTCACCCCCCTCGCCCGCAGGCGGCTCGCCGCCATCCGCGAGTTCTCCGAGCTCGGGGCCGGGTTCCGCATCGCCGCGCTCGACCTCGAGCTCCGGGGCGCGGGCAACCTTCTCGGCGGCGAGCAGCACGGCCACATCGACGCCGTGGGCTTCGACCTCTATTGCCGGCTTCTCGACGAGACGGTCTCGGAGCTCGAGACGGGCGAGCCCGCGGCCTCCTCGCGCGCGAACCTGAACCTTCGCATCGAGCTCCGCATCCCCGAAGACTTCATCCCGGACATGAACCAACGGATGTCGATCTACAAGAGGGCCTCGTCCGCGAGGGATCGGGAGACTCTCGAGCGGCTTCAGGAGGAGACCCGTGACCGCTACGGCCCCCTTCCCGAGCGTCTCCTGCAGTTCTTCGAGTATGGAAGACTCCAGGTGCTCGCCAACGATATCGGTCTCTCCGCCATCGAGCGCGAGCGCGGGAAGCTCGCGTTTCGCCTGGGCCCCGGCGCCAGGCTCTCGCCCGCGAATCTCGCGCGGCTCGCTACCGGTATCGACGAAGCGGCGGTCGCGGCCGAGGGGGACACGGCGGTCCTCCGGGTTCCGCTTCCCACGGGAAGCGAGGCGACCGAGGTCCTCTACGCCGTCCGCGAAGTTTTGCTTCGCCTCGACCGCTACTCTAAGATGACATAGGAAAACCACAACCCCGAATCGGGTTGAATTCATGTCGGCGAAGCTCGCCTTTATCGTCACCGCGGTCACCCTGATGGGCTGCGCCCAGGACCCTCCCCCCGAGTCCCGGGTGGTTCTGGAGATTGCCGGACGGCCGGTCACCTTGGGGGAATTCGACCGCTTCATTCGCATGTCCGTTCAGCAGGAGTCGCCCGTCCTTTCCTCCGAGGTGATGGCGGCGCTCTTCGATCAGTTCGTGGAAGAGCAGCTCCTGCTCCGGGCCGCGGACGACGCCGGTATACGAGCCGACCCCAAGGTCGTGGCGCAGCGAATGGAGGCGCTCCGGACCATTCCCGAAGCGGACGGCACGGAGACCTCTTCGGCTCCGGTCGAGATCCGGACGAGTGACGATGCCGTGGCCGAAAACCTGGAGAAACAGGTTCGGATCGAGCGGCTGGTCTCGGCCGAGGCCCTGGCAGCGGTCGAGATCGACGAAGAGGAGATTGCGGACTACTACGAGTCGCATCGCGAAGACTTCGTGAGGCCGGAAACCGTGGACGTCTCCCAAATCCTCGTCGAGAGCGAGGAGCTGGCGCAGGAGCTGCGCAAGACGATACTCGCTCGACGGGCGACGTTCGAGGACCTGGCCCGGGAGCACTCGGAGGGGCCGGAGGCGAGCCGTGGAGGAAACCTGGGCGCCTTCGCCCGGGGCGAGCTTCCTCCGAGCTTCGACGCCGAAGTCTTCGCTCTCGCGCCGGGCGCGATTTCTGAGGTCGTCCCGACGGACTTCGGCTTTCATCTGTTCCGGGTGAACTCGCGCACCGAGGAGCGGCCGCTGACGCTCGACGACGTGCGCGAGGCGGTGCGGGTGGAGCTCCTGCGCGAGGAGAGCGAGCAGGCGATGAAGCGCTACGTCTCCGAGCTCGAGAAGCGCTACCCTCTCACCGTGCATCACGAGCATTTGAGCTTCGCCGTCGCACGTTCCGACGAGAGCGCGGCCCTGGAGAAGAGTCGATGAGACTACGAGATTCGTGGGTTCTGGTTCCGGGGGCGCTGCTCGCGGCCGGGATCGCTTCCGCGGAGACGGTGGAGCGCATCGTCGCCAAAGTCAACGGCCAGATCATCACCCTGTCTCAGCTCGAGCAGGAGGTGCATACCACCCTCGAGAGACTCGGCCCCGCGCCCACCCCCGAGGAAGAGCAGGCACGGGTTTCGCAGCTCCGGCCGGAGACGCTGAACCGGATGATCGACAACCTGCTCGTTCTCCAGGTCGCGGAGGAGAGAGGTCTGCGGGTTCCCGCGCGCTTCTTCGAGGAGTGGAAGAAGAACGTGATGGAGCAGATGAAGCTCACCTCCGAGGAGGAGTTCGTGCGCCAGGTGGAGCTCCAGGGCGCGAGCGTCGAGACCATCCGCAAGCAGTTCGAGGAGAGCCTGCTCTTGCAGGAAGTGCGGCGCATGGAGGTCGACAGCAAGGTCTCGGTGTCGGAGCCCGAGATCGGGGAGCGGTACCGCGAGCACATCGCGGAGTACACCGAGCCGGCGAAGATCCGGCTCCGGGAGATCGTGGTGAAGTTCGACTCCACCACCGAGGTCGATCAAGGGCAGAAAGCACGGCGTCTGCTGCAGGAGATCCGCCAGGGCGCCGACTTCGCCGAGGTGGCGCGCATGCACTCCGAGTCGTCTTCGCGCGAGGCCGGCGGCGATCTGGGTTTCTTCGAGAAAGGAGAGCTCACCGACGCCCTGGAGAAAGCGGCCTTCGCTCTTTCGCCGGGCGAGGTGAGCGACGTCATCCGCATGGAATCGGCGTTCTACGTGATCCGCGTCGAGGAGAAAGTGGACGAGAAAGTGAAGACCCTCGAGGAAGTGCGGAGCCAGGTCGCCGACGCCATCTTCCAGGAGAAGATGAACGCCCAGCTCGAGAAATACGTCCAGGAGCTGCGCGAGCGGGCGATCGTCGAGATCAAGCTCTGAGAGTCGACGTCTTCCTGAAGGCGTCCCGCCTGGTGAAGCGGCGCGCGCTCGCCAAGGAGCTCTGCGACGAGGGAGCGGTGCTGGTGAACGGCCGGCCGTGCCGCGCGGGCAAGGAGCTCGCCGCGGGCGACGAGGTGACTTTGAACCTCCGGAACCGGCTGCTTTCGGTCGCGGTCGCGGAGCTTCCGTCGGAGAAACGCGTCGGCGCTTCCGGGGCGCTCGATATGTACAAGCTGCTGCGGGACGAGAGACGAGGTGGCGACGAGCATGAAAGCGACTGACCCGATTGATGTCGGTCTGAAGCCTCTCTCGCTCTCCGGGGGCGCGGTGCGCATCGAGACCCCCCTGGTCCTGGCGCCTCTCGCGGGCCATACGGACCGAGCTTTCCGCGGCCTGGTCCGGGAGCTCGGGGGTGTGGGCCTGGTGGTCACGGAGATGGTGAGCTCGGAAGGGCTCACCCGGGGAAGCGAGTTCTCGCGGGATCTCGCGGGCGTCAGTCCGGACGAGAGGCCGGTCGGCGTCCAGATCTTCGGCTGCGATCCCGAGCGCATGGGGGATGCCGCATCGATGGTCGAGGACATGGGAGCGGACCTGGTCGACGTCAACATGGGCTGCCCGGTGCCCAAAGTGACCCGGACGGGATCGGGCGCGGCCCTGATGAAGGACGAGGCCCGCGCGGGCGCCTTGATCGAGAAGATGGTGAAGCGGTCGAAGATTCCGGTGACGGTCAAGATCCGCTCGGGATGGGATTCCGGCTCCATCAACGCTCCCCAGTTCGCTCGGGTGCTCGAGGCGGCGGGAGCGTCCGCCATCACCGTTCATCCGCGCTGTCGCAGCGAGCACCATCGAGGAGAGGCCGCCTGGTCGGTAATCCGCGACGTGAAGCGGGCCGTTTCCATTCCCGTCCTGGGGAACGGCGACGTCCGGTGTCCTTCGAGCGCCCGCAGCATGATCGAGCTCACCGGCGCCGACGGCATCATGATCGGCAGAGGCGCCCTCCAGAATCCCTGGGTGTTTCGCCAGATCGCGAGGGGCTCCGCCGAAGCGCCGGGGCTCGACGACTACCGGCGCATGTTCGAGCGGTTCGTGGCCCTTCTCCGCGAGCACCGGCCCGAGAGACTGGTTCTCAATCGCGTGAAGGCCTTCGTCGGCTGGGTGACCAAGGGGCTCGCCTCCGGGACCAGGCTCCGCGAGGGCATCTACGCCGCCAAGAGCGTCGACGAGGCGCTCACGGTTTTCGAAGAGTATTTCGATCAGAGGAACAGGTAGCTTCGGTAGAACTGCTCCGCCATCACTCGAAACTCGACGGCGAACGACGCGAGCAGCGCGAGAAGAAGCGCCGCCGCCAGGATGCGCTTTCTGACGGAGCATGCCAGTACCCCCGACCCGAGCGCGAGGAGCGCCGCCGCCCAGTAGAGCTCTTTCTGATATTGGAACAGATCGATGAACAGGTAGCGGAGGAAGTACGCCGCCACGGCCGATAGCGCCCAGGCCGAGTAGAGCAGCCGCAGGGGAGAAGGGTCGAGACCGCGCAGGGCGAGGGCGAGGCCGAGAGCGCCCGCGGCGATCAAAGGAATGCCCAGAAACGATCGCGCCCGCGCCACGGAGGAGTCGACGAGATCCCCGAGCGGGGCCGCGGCGCTCGCCGGGTTGTCCGCACTCTGAGACAGCACCGCTGTCGCGAGAGCCGCGACCGCCTTCGGGTGGTAGGCGAAGACCGCGAGCCCGAGCGCGAGAATCCCGGCGAAAGCGAGCCGCAGGGCATCCCGTCCGCTCCAGGACCCCGCGGTGATGACGGGCCCGAGGAGCCGTTCGCCGAGAACGAGCGCGAGAGCGCAGCCCACGAGAAGGCCCAGGTGCACGAAGCCCGCGGTGTAGGCCGCGAGCGATGCGGCCATCGCCAGGGTGGCGAGCGCGAATCCACGGGCCCGATCGAGCTTCAGGTTCAATGCGGCGAGGGCGGCTACCGCAAGGAGATCGAAAAAACATCCCGCCACCGCCGAGAGCTCCAGAAGGAGAAGGCTTCGGGTCAAAGACGGCACCAGCAGGTACGCGAGGGCGGCGAAGAAATCGGCGTTCGCGTAAGGGGTCAGCCTGCGCGCGAGGTAGCCGAGCGGCAGGAGCGCGAGGGTCGCGAACATCGCGGCACCGAGCTTCAGCCAGAGCTCGGGAGCGTGATGGAACCGGTTGCCGATGTGAGCCGTGTAGTAGAACAACACCGGATAGGGAAAGACGCGGGCTTCGCCTCCGACCTGCCCGACGCCGACGTTGTGGGCTTGCTGGTAATCGACGAGTCGGGAATGAAAATCGAGCGCCCCGCGGTGGTAGAGAAGCTCGAGAAGCGTCTCGTGAATCGGCCAATCGAAGAAGTAGAACCGCGGGTGGAACAGGAGGCTCGCTTTGAACAGGAGCGCTATGAACAGAAGCGCGCGAAACGAAGCGGTCTTCGCCGCGATCCGCGCGATTCCCACGAGAGCGAGACCGAGCGAGGCGGCCCAGGGAAGGCGTGCCGTGAGATGTACGAACGCGAACCCGTCGATCCGCGCGAGGATGGCGAGAGCGGCAAAGAGAAATGACACCCCTGCCAGAGCCACGCGGGCTCGGAGCCCGGCGGCGGCGAAGGCGAGGTAGGAGAGCGCCCCGAGGAGGCCCGCGGCGAGCGCGAGGCTGCGATTGGGGAGGATCCAGGCCGGCTGCCATCGGAGCGCGGACACCTCGACGGGCTCGGTATCGGCGCGCAGCCGCACGTGGGCCCGCGGGCCCGAGGGGGGGATCTCGAACCGGAGGCCATGAAAGCCACCGGATGACGGCGGAACGGTTGCCGAAACCGCCGTGCCGTCGTCGAATCGCAGCGTGAGGCTCGCCGGCGCGCTTCCGCTCGAACGGGCGACGACCTCGAGCGTGCCGCCTTCCCGTACGAGAAGCGGCAGCGCCGCGCGCGCGCGTCCTTCGAGACGGCGGAACGTCACTTCGCCGTCGAAGCGAAAGGGGTCGGAGAAACCCTGCGCGTAGTCGCGATCCCCCGGCCCGAGCTTCAGATCGATCGAGGGCGGAAGGAGCAGCGCGAGGCTCAGCGCCGCGATCGAGCCCGCCGCCGCGAGGACGGCGCTAAGGGCGTGGCGAACGAGCATGGCGCATGCTATTCCAGCGCCGCGAGGACCCGCAGCACGTTCTCACCCAGGACTTTTTGGATCCGCTCCTCGGAGAAGCCGCGTCGGAGCAGGAGCTCGGTGAGAGCGGGAAGGCCGGAGGCGTCGATGGCGGGATCGACGTAGCCGTCGAAATCGGAGCCGATGGCCGCCGCGTCCTCGCCGCCGACTTCGATCACGTGCTCGATGTGCCGCACCGCTTCTTCGAGGCTGGGCTCGCGGAGCGCGGGAGGAGCGAGCATCACGCCGACGACGCCGCCTCGCACGGCGACAGCGCGGATCTGATCGTCCGCGAGGTTTCTCCAGCTGTCGTGGACCGCGCGGACTCCGGTGTGACTCACGATGGGCGGAAGCGTCGTGAGCTCCAGGGCCTCGAAGAACGTCTCTCTCGAGGCATGGGCGAGGTCGACCAGGACGCGGTTGCGGTTCATCTCGCCAATCAGCCTGCGGCCGAGCTCGGTGAGGCCGCGGTCCGAGCCCGAAGAACTGCCTCCGATGTCATTGTCCCGGAGGTGGACCAGGCCGATGAAGACGACTCCGCGCGCCCTCAGCTCGGGGACGCGGCTCAAATCTCCCTCGAGCGCGTGGGCTCCCTCGACCCCGTGGAAGTACGAGAGCCGGCCTTCCGCGTGGTTTCGACGAATGTCCGAAGCGTCGGTCGCGAGGGACGCCTCTTCGTTCCAGGCTCGGGTCTTTTCGATCTGATGTCGAAGCCGCGCCCATGGAGAGAGCCAGGTCGCGGGCGGCCAGAGATCGTGAAACGCCTTCAGCCCTGCGACTCCGAAGAACCGCGTCGGGAGCGTGAACGCCGCGGCGTCGAGGCCTCCCTGACGCATTCGCGGGAAATCGACGTGGCCGCCCTGGCCTTCTCGGGAGAGGTCTCTCGGCCAGAGAAGCGAGTCCACGTGGAGATCGATGACGATCGATTCCGAGTGAAGGCGGCGGGCGCCCTCGCTTATTTCGAATGCGAGCGGTGGAGCCTCGAAGCCGGGCTCGAGGTCCATGGCGAAGAAGGCGACGATGAGGACCGTAAACGCAGCAAGCGCGAGCTTCCTACCCACCGCGGGTGTGCATCTCGAGGTGCGGGTCCTTGCGAAGGCGATCGACTTCGACGAGCGCGTCACGCCGAGCGAGCTCGAGGCGAACCTCCGCGCCGCGGTCCTCGCGGGCGAGCCAGCGCGCGCCCAGTATCGCTTCGAGCTCTTCGTCGCTCGCGCCGGAGCGCAGCTTCGCCCGGAGGTCGAGACCCATCTGGGCGTAGAGGCACGTGTAGAAGACGCCGTCCGCGGTCAGCCGGCTGCGGTCGCAGGTCCGGCAGAACGGCTCGGTGGTCGAGGCGATGATGCCGAACGTGGTCCCGTCGGGAAGGCGGAACCGCCGGGCCGGGGCCCAGCTCTCGAGATCGATGGGCGTCGCCGTAGCCCCCGCCCGCTCCTCGATCCTCCTCAGCATCTCCCGTTTCGAGAACACCCGCTCCGGCGACCATCGGGTCGCGCCGCCGACGTCCATGTACTCGATGAAGCGCACCTCGGCCCCGACCGTCTTACCGAAGTCGAGGAGATCGAAGATTTCGTCGTCGTTCATTCCCCGCACGAGGACGGAATCGAGCTTGAGCTCGGAGAACCCCGCGGAACGGGCGGCTTCGATGCCGGACAGGACGTCTCCGAGCCCGTCGCGCCGGGAGATCTCGCGGAACCGTTCTGGCTTCAGCGTGTCCAGGCTCACCGTGATCCGGGAGAGGCCCGCGTCTTTGAGTGCTTTCGCCTGGGGCTCGAGAAGAAGACCGTTCGTCGTCAACGCGAGCTCCGAGAGGCCGGAGCTCAGAGACAGGAGCCGAACGAGGTCCGGGAGGTCGCGGCGCAAGAGAGGCTCGCCTCCGGTCAATCGAACCTTCTCGACTCCGAGCACTCTGAACACGCGCACCGCCCGGGCCGTCTCTTCGAAGGTCAAGAGATCCTGCCGGGGAAGCCAGATGTAGTCGGCCTCCGGCATGCAGTAGTGGCACCTCAAGTTACAGCGATCGGTCACCGACACCCGGAGACTCCGGAGCGGCCTGCCGAGCCTGTCAGACAGGAGGAGTCATCGGAGCCAGTCTAAAGAGCGTGCGCGGGCGAAGCAAGAACCAGCGGGATTGACTTCCCTGGGCGGTGGAAATACCTTCCGCTCCGGAGGATTGGGAATGCCGCGAAGAATGCTGGTCTCGTTTGTGCTCGCGCTCGGCGCTTGCGCGCCGCCGCCCGCCGAGCCGCCCCGGGGCTTCGTCCTGGTGAAGGCTTCGGTTCTCGACGGCACGGGTGGAGAGGCGCGCTCGGTGAGCGTGCGGATCGAGGGGGACACGATCGTCGGCGTGGAAGAGGGAGAGCCGCCCGAAGGTTATGAAGTCATCGACGCCTCGGGGTTCACGCTGGCCCCGGGATTCATCGACCCTCACAGCCACGGCGACGACGATCTGTTCGAGCATCGAGATGCTCTCGCGGCCGTGAGCCAGGGAATCACCACCATCGTGGTCGGCCAGGATGGGGGCTCCATCTACCCTCTCGCCGAGTTCTTCAAACAACTCGAGACCACTCCCGTCGCGGTGAACGTTGCCTCCTACGCGGGCCATGGAACCCTCCGCGAGAAGGTCCTGGGGGTGGATTTCCGTAGGGCGGCGACCGGGGAGGAGATCGAGAAGATGCGGCAGCTCCTCATCGAGGAGATGAAGTCGGGGGCCCTCGGCCTCGGCACGGGTCTCGAGTACGACCCGGGGATCTACTCCGAGCGATCCGAGGTCGTGGCCCTGGCCCGCGAAGCCGCCTCCTGGGGAGGCCGCTACATCTCGCACCTGAGGAGCGAGGACCGGTATTTCTGGGACGCGGTCGACGAGATTCTGGCGATCGGCCGGGAAGCGCGGATTCCGGTCCAGATCTCCCATACGAAACTCGCGATGCAGAATCTCTGGGGCCAGACGGATCGCCTCCTCGGGCTTCTCGATGCGGCGCGCGCGGAGGGAATCGAGGTGAACGCGGACATCTACCCCTACACCTACTGGCAGTCGACGCTCACCGTTCTCTTTCCCGAGCGCGACTTCGAGGACCGCAAGGAGGCGGAGATCGCGGTGCGGCAGGTCTCGACCCCCGAGGGAATCCTGATTCCCCGCTACAAGCCCGAGCCGGCGTACGAGGGAAAGACTCTCGCGGAGATCGCCGCTCTCCGCGGAACCGATCCCGAGCAGACGCTCATGGACCTCATCCGCGAGGCCGAAGCGATGAGGGCCACCGGCGAGACCGGCGTCGAGAGCGTGATAGCAACCAGCATGGACGAGGCCGACATCGAGAAGCTCATGAAGTGGGAGCACATGAGCATCTCGACCGACGGAGCGCTCGACGGCTCGCACCCGCGGGGATACGGGACCTATCCCCGATTTCTCGGTCGCTACGTGCGCGAGCGCCAGGTGATGACTCTTCCTCAGGCGGTGCGCAAGGCGACGTCTCTTCCCGCGGCGCAGATGAGGTTCTCGAATCGCGGACGCATAGCCCCCGGCTTCAAGGCGGATCTGGTGCTCTTCGATCCGGAGACGGTCATCGATCGGTCGACCCCCTCCGATCCTCACGCGGTATCGACGGGTATCGATCGAGTCTGGGTCAACGGAGTTCTGGTCTACGAGGACGGCAAGACGACCGGGCATTTTCCGGGTCGGGCCCTGAAGCGGGAGTAGATCCGTGGAGAGACGCGACGTTCTCAAGATTCTTTCGGCGGCGCCTTTTCTAGGCTTGCGAACGGTGCCTCAAACCTCGCCGGGTGGCGGGCCGGCGAGCCATCCCTGGCGCGTTTTCGAGGACGCGTTTCTCTCCGAGATCGCCTTTCCTCTCGGCGGCATCGGAACGGGCACGGTGTCGCTCGGTGGCCGCGGCGAGCTCCGCGACTGGGAGATCGCGAACAAGCCCGACAAGGGGCGCATGCTGGACAACTCCTTCTTCGCTCTCTGGTTTCGCGAGGAAGGGAGCGCGCCGCGCACGATGATCCTCGAGTCGGAATTGAGACCCCCCTACCGCGGCGCCTTCGGAATTCCCCGCGGCGGTCTGCCGGGAATGCCCCGGTTCCACCAGGGACGCTTTCTCGGGTCGTACCCTTTCGCTCGGGTCGAGCTCTCGGACCCTTCGGTGCCGCTCCGTCCCACCCTCGAAGCCTTCAACCCGTTCATTCCGGGAAACGACGTCGACTCCGGTCTTCCCGTCGCCCTGTTCTACTGGCGCCTCCGGAACGAAGGGCGCTCCCGCGTCGAAGCGACGGTGCTGGCATCGCTCGAGAACGGCGCCTCCTGGAGGGAGACGGGACGCACGCGGAATCGGTTCCTCGAGGAGGACGGCCTCCGCGGCGTCCTCATGACGAGCGAAAAGCTCCCGCCGGAGCATCCGAACCACGGCACCCTCGCTCTCGCGACGCTCCATCCCGAGATCACCTACACCGCGCGCTGGGACCGCGGCGAGTGGTTCGACGCCCAGAGTCTCTTCTGGGAGGATTTTTCTCTCGACGGCCGGCTCGAGCCTGTCACCGCCTCCGATCCGAGTCCGGAGAACCGGAACGACGTGGGCTCGGTGGGGGCGCTCCTTTCGCTCGAGCCCGGAGAAGAGAAGGTCGCGGCGTTTCTCATCGCCTGGCACTTTCCCAACCGGCAGAACTACTGGGTGAAGGAGATCTTCGGCTACCAGGCGGACGCGGCGGGTCCCATCATCGGAAACCATTACGCGACCCGGTTCGAAGATGCATGGAGTGTCGCCCGCCACACGGCGACCGGCCTCGAACGGCTGGAGCGCGAGACGAGGGAGTTCCACGACGCCCTTTACCGGACGACGGCTCCCGCGGAGGTCCTCGATGCGATCTCCAGCCAGATGTCGATTCTCCGGACCAACACCTGTTTCCGCGCGAAAGACGGAAACTTCTACGCGTTCGAAGGCACCGGCGACGATCACGGCTGCTGTCCCCTCAACTGCACCCATGTCTGGAACTACGAGCAGGCGCTCGCGTTCCTCTTTCCCGCGCTCGAGCGCACGATGCGCGAGGTGGATTTCCAGCACAACACCGACGACTCCGGCTTCATGGTGTTTCGCACCCGCGTCCCTCTCGGCTCGGAGAAGTGGGATTTCCCGCATGCCGCGGCCGACGGGCAGATGGGAACGATCGTGAAGCTCTACCGCGAGTGGCAGCTCTCGGGCGATCTCGAGCTCTTGAGGCGGCACTGGCCGCGGGCGAAGAAAGCGCTCGAGTTCGCCTGGACTCAATGGGACCCGGATCGAGACGGTGTCATGGAGGGCGTCCAGCACAACACGTACGACATCGAGTTTCAAGGCCCGAATCCGATGATGGGAGCGATCTACCTCCTGGCGCTCCTCTGCGCTTCCGACATGGCTCGGGCGGTAGGCGACGACGCTGCTTCGTCCTACGAGGATCTCTATCGCCGCGGCAGGGAGGCCCTCGATTCCGAGACCTGGAATGGAGAGTTCTACGTGCAGGCCTACGAGCGGGCGAGGGAGGAAAAGTATCAGGTCGGGGCGGGCTGCCTCTCGGACCAGCTGCTCGGCCAGTGGATGGCCCACGTCGTGGGAAAGGGGCACGTCCTTCCCGAGGAGCACGTGAGGAGCGCGATCCAATCCGTCTTCCGGTACAACTTCAAGGAGAGCTTCGCCACTCACGCGAACCCCCAGCGGATCTTCGCCCTCGGGGACGAGGGAGGACTGCTTCTCTGCTCCTGGCCGCGAGGCCAGAGGCCGCTCCTGCCGTTCGTCTACTCCGACGAGGTCTGGACGGGAATCGAGTATCAGGTGGCGGCGCATCTCATCTACGAGGGCTATGTCGAAGAAGGCTTCCGCATCGTCCGCGCCGTCAGGAACCGCTACGACGGCGAGCGCCGCAATCCCTGGAACGAAGTGGAGTGCGGAAACCACTACGCCCGGGCGCTCGCGAGCTG
Source organism: uncultured Acidobacteriota bacterium (assembly GCA_963716925.1). Taxonomy (GTDB): domain Bacteria; phylum Acidobacteriota; class Vicinamibacteria; order Marinacidobacterales; family SMYC01; genus DAISKN01. Next base: position 539,816 of record CAVQUX010000014.1, read on the forward strand.
GTCGCTGCTCCTCGCTCTTTCCGGATTCCGGTACTCGGCGCCCGAAAGAACCCTGGGCTTCGATCCACGGAACGAGGGAAGCAAATTCGTGAGCTTCTGGTCGGTCGGAGAGCCCGGGTGGGGTCTGTACGAGCAGGAGCGGAACGATTCCTCGTTCTCCGCATCCGTGAAGGTCCTTCGCGGAAACGGGATCGAGATAGCGAGGCTCTTTCTGCCTTCTTCTGCCTCCCGGTCTCGAGTGGAGGTGGAGGTCGGCGGTCGGAGGGTCCCGGCCGCGCTCGAGATTTCCGACGGGAAGTCTTCGATCGCGCTCGGCGAGGCGGTCCATCTCGGAGCCGGCTCCGAGATACGGGTGTCGATCCTGTAAAGAAAAGGCGGGACGCCGGAGCGCCCCGCCTCGATGGCCGCGTCTATCTTCCCGTCAGGAGGGGACGGCGACGAGGCTCGTCAGCTTGGCCGCCAGAGTGTCCTTCGGCGCCGCGCCCACGAGCTGCTCGACGACTTTCCCGCCCTGAAAGAAAAGAAGCGTCGGGATCGATCGGATGCCGTACTGGGACGCGAGCGCCTGCTCGTCGTCCACGTTGACCTTCACGATCTTCGCCCTACCGTCGAAATCCCGCGCCAGCTCCTCGAGCGCCGGAGCGATCATGCGGCACGGTCCGCACCACTCGGCCCAGAAATCCACGAGGACCGGCTGACTGGATTCCAGCACCTCTGCTTTGAAGTTCTGCTCGGTGCCGGTTACGTACTTCGCGTCACCCATTACCCGGGTCTCCTTTCCTCATCTCGCTCCCCCGTGGAGCGGGTTCATGTAAAACCGATAGCGTCACCTCGACGGCGTCGTTCAGAACGTCGAGCTCGACGCAACACCTCGAAAGCACTCTCAGGCCCTGGAGGCTGGTCGTGAGAAACCGCGCGAGCGCTCTGGGCTCGCGGCCACGGAGCACCGACGGCTCGGCACGCGAGAGGGCCGCTTCGAAGGCGCTCTCGAGTCTTCGCAGATTCGCCCGAACCCGGGCGGCCGTTTCCGGATCGTCCTCGGCGAGGGCAACGGCGGTATTGGTAATGAAGCATCCCTTCGCGCCGCCGCCGCAGGCACAGTCCGAGACCACCTGCTCGAACACGCGCCGTATCCCCTCGCGGGAAGGCCCCTCCTCGAGGAACCGGAGCATATCGCGGTAGAAACGCTCCTCGTATCGGTCGAGGGCCTCGTGAAAGAGCTGGTGCTTGTCGCCGAACGCGGCGTAAAGGCTCCCCCTCTGGATCCCCATGGACTGGGTGAGGTCTTCGACCGACGTCCGCTCAAATCCACGTGTCCAAAAGACTTGCACCGCCCGATCCAACGCCTCGTCCCGGTCGAACTCTCTTGGTCTTCCCACAGCAAAGCAGTATAGCCCTTCTTGACTGAACAGTCAATAACAAGTGGGTGCCACTTGTTTCTTTACAAAGAATGAACAATTGAATTAACATTCAATTATGGCAAGTATGGCGACGCCAGCCTCTCATTCCTGTCCCACCGACCTCGAAGGGGAGATCCTATCCGTCTCTCAGGCGCGGGTTCTCGCCGAGACGTTTCAAGTCCTCGGGGATCCGACCCGGGTGCGCATCGTGCACGCCTTGTCGTTGAGCGAGCTCTGCACGTCCGATCTCGCCGCGGTCGTGGGTATGTCCGAGTCCGCGGTCTCGCACCAGCTCCGAACGCTGCGGCAGCTCCACGTGGTCCGAAGCCGCCGCGTGGGCAAGCTCGTGTACTACAGCCTCGCCGACGACCACGTCCGCCGTTTGTTCGAGCAGGGACTCGAGCACGCTCTCGAAAGGGTCGGCCCTTGAGCCAATCCACTTCCACCGCGCATTCGCATTCGGATTTTTCGGGCTCGACGCACCACCACGGGTCGTCCCGGGGCGGAAGCCGTCGGGCCATGGTGGCGGCGTTCTTCCTGACCGCGAGCTTCATGGTCGCGGAGCTCGTGGGGGGGCTTCTATCCAACAGCCTCGCACTCGTCGCCGACGCCGGGCACATGGTGTCCGACGCCGCCGCTCTCGGCCTCGGGCTCATCGCCATGTGGATGGCGAGCCAGCCCCACACCGAGCGCCGCACCTTTGGATTCCATCGAGCGGAGATTCTGGCCGCGCTCGCGAACGGCGCGCTCCTGATCTCGCTCTCGTTTCTGGTGACGTGGCAGGCCTTCGCCCGCCTTTCGAAGCCTCAGCAGATCGAAAGCGGCGTGATGCTCGCGATCGCCGTTGTCGGTCTCGCCGTGAACGTGTTCGCGCTCCACATCCTCGGCGGGCACCGCCACGACAACCTGAACGTGAAGGGCGCATTTCTCCACGTCTTCGGAGACGCCGTCGGCTCCGCCGGAGTGATCACCGCCGGTCTGGTGATCCGGTTCACCGGATGGACCCCGATCGACTCCATCGTAAGCGTCTTCATCGCGATCCTCATCCTCTGGTCGGGTTTCGGTCTTGCCCGGGAGACGATATCGGTGCTCCTCGAAAGCTCGCCCCGGCATCTCGATTCCGACGCGCTCCGCCGCGACCTCCTCGCGCTCGAAGGGATCCGCGACGTCCACGACCTGCACGTCTGGACGGTCACCTCGGGCTTCATCTCCTTGAGCTGCCACTGCGAGGTCGACTCCAGCGAGGTCGCGGACGACGTTCTCCGGCGGGCGACGGCGCTCCTTCGCGAGCGCTACGGAATCCGGCACGTCACCATCCAGCCGGAGACCTCGCGGATTCACGAGGAGCTCGAGCACTGCTGTCTCGATCGCCACGATGAGTCCTCGTGGAAGCGATTCTTGAACTGACGACGCCCGGTGCCCATCCTCCTGTTTCTCGCGCTCGTCTCTCTCGAAGATTCCTCGTCGCGGGCGAAACTTCTCCGGGACCATCGGCGGTCGGCTGAACTTCTCGTCGTTCTCGGGGCCTCGACCCCCAGCATGGGAGAGCAGTTGAGGGCGGCGGCCCGGAGCCTCGACGTCCGGGGCCAGGGCGCGATCGCGTTTCTCGAAGCCTCCGAGGCGAAGGAGACGGATCTCGTCCGCGGCGGCGTCGTACTCGTCGGCACCACGCGATCGAATCCGTGGATCGCGCGGGTCGCGAGCGGGCTCCCCGTCGCCGTCGACCACGCGGGAATCCGCGTTGGCGGGAAGCTCTACGATAGCGCCGCCGACTCGCTGCAGCTCGTCTACCCCAGTCCGTTTCGCGCGGCGGCGCTTCTGTCCATCATCACCGGCAACAGCGACGAGGCGGTTCTCGACGCTCTCGCCTTCCGGCGCCGCGGGGATTTCCAGATACGGCGCGATGGGGCGACCCTCGTCCTCGGCCGCTTTCGAGACGACTGGAGCCTCGACCCCGACGAGGTGCGCGAGCTCGAAAGCGCCGACGAGGCCTCGATCGAGGACTTCCGTCGCAGAATCCAGGTGATGCGCGCGCGGACGGAGGATCTCTTCGGTCCTCTTCCGACGGCACCCCTCCCGGAGGTGCGCCTCTATCCCAACCTCGAGCACAAGGGTCTCGTCACCGACGACACCCGTCCGGCACACTTCGACGGCCCTCGTCTCCACGCGGTGGTGGGAGTCGGAACCGAGCCCGAGAGGCTCCTTTTGGAGCGCCTGCTCGAATCGCGGATTCCCGACGAGACTCTGAGGAGGGGCGTTTCCACCTGGATGGTCGCGACCGAAGCGGAGCGCGACTCCTTCGACAGTACGTCTCTTCGTCTCTCCCGAATCAGCGACCCGCCACGGCTCGAATCACTCGGGGAAGAGTCTCCGTTCGTCCTCGAAGCGATGTCCGCCTCGTTCGCCCGCTACGTCCTTCGCGACCGCGGGCCCGAGGCTCTTGGCCGGCCTCTCTTCGATCTCCTGACACTCGAGCGGCGCTGGCTCCAGAGCCTGGAACGCCGCGAGGCGGCTCCGCTGCCTCCGCTCCAGGGGCTCACCCGCTTCCAGCACGGCGTCACGCTGGCGCACGAGGGCTTCGAGATCCACGACGGGTATCTCTCCGCCCGCTCCGATCGTTCCCTCGACAAGCTTCGATCCCTCGGGGTCGACTCCGTTGCGATCGTCCCATACGCCTTCATGGCCGAGCGCTCGCGAGCAACCCCTCTCGCCGTTCCCCAGCGGGCGGGCTCGGAGACCGATGAGGCGGTAGCCCACGCGATCGAAGCCGCGCAGTCGCGAGGAATGACCGTCCTCCTCAAGCCCCAGATCTGGCTGCGGCGGAGCTGGCCGGGAGAGATCGAGCCGTCAGGGCGTGAAGAGGAGGACCGATTCTTTCGCGAGTACGGCCGCTGGATTCGCCACTACGCCCTCATGGCCGAGAAGCAGGGGGTCGAGATCCTCGCCATCGGGACCGAGCTTTCGAAGATGACGAGAGGCCGAGCGGCTCGGTGGGAGGCCCTCATCCGCGACATTCGCCTCCTCTACCGCGGACGCCTGGTGTACGCCGCGAACTGGGGCGAGGAAGTGGAGCAGGTGTCTTTCTGGCCGCTCCTCGACTTCATCGGCGTCGATTTCTACTATCCTCTGAGCTCCGAGGACTCTCCTTCGGAGGAAGCTCTTCGCCAGGGATTCGAGAACTCTCTCGAGAGGATCCGCGCGCTCTCGCGGCGCTTGTCGAAGCCCGTTCTTCTCACCGAGATTGGCTACGGGAGCACGCGGAGTCCGTGGAAGAACCCGCACTCGAGCGACCGTTCGAAGGACGCCGTCCCGGATCACCAGGCGCGCGCCTACGAAGCCGCCTTCGCCGCCCTCGCCGACGAGACGTCGTGGATCCGGGGAATGTACTGGTGGAAGTGGCCGACCGATCTCGCCCTCGGCGGCGTTTCCGATCCGGGGTTCACGCCGAACGGGAAGCCCGCGGAGGAAGCTCTCCGCCGCGGGTACGGCGTTCGGATACAATAGCGCCGCGGACCCGAAGGGCCCCATCCTCCCCGCGCGAGGAGCGCGGGGAGCGAGCGAGCGAAGAGCGAGCGAGCACTAAGAAAGGAGACCCCTCCCATGACATCCCCATTGTCCCGTCGAGGCTTCCTCGGAACCACGGCCGGAGGTGCTTTCGGTATGAGCCTTCTCGCGCGCCGCGCCGGCGCGGCTGCCGCTTCCTACGACCCCATTCGCTTGAAGAGCCCCATGAGCCTCTGGGATCTGCCGACGCCCGCGCTGGTGATCGACGAAGAGGCGATGGAGTCGAACCTGAACAAGATGGCTTCCTTCTATGAGGGGAAGAAAGCGAAGCTCCGTCCCCATACCAAGACCCACAAGTGTCCGATTCTCGCGAAGAAGCAGATCGCGAAAGGCGCCGTCGGCGTCTGCGCCGCGAAAGTGAGCGAGGCGGAGGTGATGGTCGATGCGGGAGTGGAGAACGTCCTCATCACCTCCCCCGTCGTCACCGCGGACAAGATGGAAAGAGTTCTCGCCCTCGCCCGGAAGAGCCCGGGAGTCGCGATCGTGGTCGACCAGGAGAAGAACGTCCGCGACTTCGACGACGCCGCCCGGGCCGCGGGGGTCACGCTTCCAGTCCTCATCGATCTCAACGTCGGTACGGACCGCACGGGCATCGCCCTCGGAAAGCCCGCGCTCGACCTCGCCGAGACGATTCGCAAGAGCTCGTCGTTGAAGTTCCTGGGGCTCCAGGCCTACGCCGGGCACCTCATGCACCTGAAGGGCTTCGAGTACCGGAGGCAGGCGTCCGAGGCGACGATGGGCCGCGCGGTCGAGCTCAGACGCGCTCTCGAGAAAGCGGGCTTCGACGTTCCCATCCTCACTGGCGGAGGCACCGGGACCTACAACATCGACTCGGAGATTGACGGAATCACCGACGTCCAGGTCGGATCTTATCTCTTCATGGACGTCAACTACCGGAACGTCGGGGGACAGAACGGCCCCATCTACGACGACTTCCTTCCGTCGCTCCTCGTTCTCGCGACCGCGATCAGCCAGCCGGCGAAGGGCCGCATCACTATCGACGCCGGCTACAAGGCCTTCGCCACCGATCAGGAGCCGCCGGATCCTCTCAGCCTCCCCGGTGTCTCCTATCGCTGGGGCGGCGACGAGCACGGCATCCTCGAGTTCCGGGATCCCCGCGGTCCGGGAGAAGTGAATATCGGCGACAAGGTGCTGATGATCGCTTCGCACTGCGATCCCACGGTCAACCTCTACGATCACTACTATCCGTTCCGGAACGAGAGGGTCGAGGAAATATGGCCCATCTCCGCTCGTGGACGATCGCAGTAGGAAAGTCCGGCTTCCGGCTTACGTCCGCGGAACGCGCAAAACGAAACCCTAAGGCGGGCCCTCGAGGAGAAGCGACATCGGCTTCCGGACCAAAGTGGACCGCGCGACGTGCTCCGACTAATTCGAAGTCCGCGCCGAGTGACGGATGGAAGAGGACGCGGTTCGACTGTTCCTGGCCCGGAGTCTCCGGCTCTTCGCCTACGGCTCTCTCTCCGTGGTCCTCGTTCTTTACCTGGCGGAGCGCGGCCTGACCGAAGCCCGGATTGGGATTCTCCTGACCGCGACCCTGCTCGGCGATACCGCGCTTTCCCTCTGGATAACCACCCGCGCCGACCGGTTCGGCCGGAAGAGGATGCTACTGCTGGGAGCCGGGCTCATGACGCTCTCCGGCGTGGTCTTCGCGGCGACCGGCGATTTCTTCCTCCTCCTGGTCACGGCGACCGTTGGCGTCCTGAGTCCGAGCGGAAACGAGGTCGGCCCGTTTCTCCCCATCGAACAGGCCGCGCTCTCGCAGGTGCTTAGCGATTCGGCGCGGACGCGAGTCTTCGCATGGTACGCCGTCTCCGGCTCGGCGGCGACGGCGCTGGGAGCGCTCACCGGAGGAACGGTAACCTCCGCTCTTCACCAGCGCGGCGTATCGTTTCTCGCGGGCTACCAGACGATCGTCTATGGATACGCCGCCATCGGCCTCGCGATGCTCGCCGTGTTCGCGCGCCTCAGCGCCGCCGTCGAAGCACCCCCGGAGCACCGCGCCCGGACTCATAGCAGACTGGGTCTACATCACTCCCGCGGCGTGGTGCTCCGGCTCTCGGCGCTCTTCGCCCTCGACTCCTTCGGAGGCGGATTCGTCGTCCAGAGCCTTCTGGCTTACTGGTTTCACCTTCGATTCGGGACGGCTCCCGCGAGCCTGGGTGCGATCTTCTTCGCCGCGAATCTCCTGGCCGGGCTCTCGGCACTCCTGGCGGCGCGCATCGCCTCCGGTATCGGGCTCGTGCGCACGATGGTGTTCACCCATCTTCCTTCGAACGTGCTTCTCCTGCTGGTGCCGCTCATGCCGTCGGCCGAGCTCGCGGTCCTGGTCCTTCTCGCTCGCTACGCCATCTCCCAGATGGATGTCCCCACGCGGCAGTCTTACGTCATGGCGGTGGTCCGCCCCGAAGAGCGATCCGCGGCCGCCGGGGTCACGGGTGTGGCCCGCAGTATGGGAGCTTCGGTCTCTCCCATGTTTGGGGCGATGTGTCTCGCGAGCGCCGGCTGGATGAGCTTTCCCTTCTTCCTCGCCGGCTCGCTCAAGATCCTCTACGACCTTCTCCTCTATCGGAGCTTCGCGGCTCTCCGTCCGCCCGAGGAGAGATGACCTGATCGCCTACGAGCGAGGAACCGCCCAATGGGTGTTACACTAAGGTCACTCCTCTCAAAACGCACCCATGTACTGCATCGGCTGCGGAGAGCCGCTCCGCGTCTCCACTGGGAACTGTCCGTCTTGTCGGACGGCGGTCGTTGGCGCCCGCCTCGAGGAGAGAGTCACTGTCGACTACGGGACGAGTGTCGTCGTCCCTCCGGTCTGCTGCTGTTGCCTCGCCCCCCGCGACGACAACCGCCTGGAAGAGATCTCGACCGTCACTTTCTTCCGCCTGGAGAAGCGGTATACGCGCGTCGCGATTCCCTGGTGCGGAAGCTGTCGAAAACGAAAGAGCGGCTACGGCTGGCTCACACTCGCAGCGGTCGTCGCCGCCGCAGTCCCGCTCTATGTCTTGTTCGCGATCTGGTTGGGAAGCGCCGCGGTCTTCGTCGCTCTCGCGGGAGGAGTTCTCGTCTACGCGCTCTCGTTCCCTCTCGTCCGAAGGCTGTTTCCGAACGTCGAGCTCCCGGGACATGTCCCCGAGTGCGACGCCGTCGGAGGCGGCGCCGGCGCGCAGCAGGCGGAGCTCGTCTTCCGCAACCGGGCATTCGCTCGCATCTGGCGAGAGCTGAACTCGGGCGTGGCTTCGCAGGCTCCCGCGCTCCGCTGGGCGGAGAGGAAACCGTCCCCGAACGAAAAGCCGGTTCCCCGATCCCCGAAAGCGCACTCGAGCATCGAGACCCGAGCCCGGGTTCGCGATCAACTTCAGTCCGGGCGGTCCGGACCCCTGTCGCGGGTGAACTTCGGGACGCGGCCCGTCGGCGCCGACGCGGCGGCGGACGTCCTGGGCTTCACCCTCAGAAGCCTCGAGATCCGGGCGGACGGGCTCGCGGCCACTGACCGCACCGGGACGACGCGGATAGTGGTCTTCGCCGAGATCGGCCGGGTCGCAGCCCGCAAACTGCCCGAGGGGCCGCCGTTCTCGGGAGCGGTTTTCATGGACCTGATTCCCGCAACGACCGGGAAGCCGATCCAGCCGATTCGTCTCCTTGCCGCGACCCGAACGAACTACGGTGTCCTTCCGGGAGCGGGTGCGACCTCCCACGAAAACTTCCGCCGCCTCGTCCGGCATGTGAAAACGAAGAATCCCGCCGTCACCATCGAGCCCGAGTCGGCCCCTTACCTGGAAGAGGGAAAAGGATTCCCGCCGGCGCTTTCCACCGCGGAGGCCCTGGTGGAATACGAATCTCAGTTCGGCGTCTTGCGCACCGAGGCCCGCTAAACTACCTTCGTTCCCGGAGGTCTCGAACTTGAGACGAAGGCTCGACGCCGACGTGGTCATCGCGGGTGGCGGGCCCGCCGGGGCGGGCGCCGCTCTTCGTCTCGCGCAATACGGCCACGAGGTGCTGTTCCTCGATAGGGGCGACGGGAAGCGCCAGCACGTAGGCGAGAGCCTTCCCTCGAGCATTCGCGTCGTTCTCGCGACGCTCGGGATCGAGCTGCCGCCGGAGCTCGTCGTCAGGCGACCCCCGTCGCATCTCGTCTACTGGGGAGAGATGCAAGGGGGACAAAGCTGGGCCGAAGTTCCGGAGCGCGAGAGCTCTCTTCTCGTGTGGCGCGGGCCGTTCGACCGCTTCCTCCGGGAGCGGGCGGTGTCGGGAGGAGCGCGCCTTCTGTCCGACGCCGTCTCCCGGGTGAGCCGCTCCGGCGGCGTGGTCGAGATCCGAACCGTGGGGGACGCCGATCTCCGGGCCCGCTTCTTCATCGACGCCACCGGACGCTCCGGCGTCCTCGCCCGATTCTATCGGCGGAAGGAGCGCCGCTTCCGCACGCTCGCGCTCACCGGACACTTCCGCACCGAGGAAGCTTCCCCTCCGACGATCGTCGAAGCTTTCGAGCACGGCTGGATCTGGACGGCTCCCCTCGCGAACGGTCTCCGGGACGTCACCGTGATGCTGGAGGCCCCGGAAGCGGGGCCCGATCGAAACGCTCTATTCGCCTCCGCCCTGGGCCGCGCCGAAAGAACCTCTCGTCTGGTCTCGGGCGCCGCTCTCGAAGGTCCCCTCCGCGGAATCGACGCGACGCCCTACGATGCCAGCCGGTTCTGCGGCGCGGATTTCCTCCTCGTCGGCGATGCCGCGTCCTTCATCGATCCGCTCTCCGCCCACGGCGTTCACAAGGCGATGGACGGAGCCCTTCTCGGGGCGGTCGCGGCGCACACCATCCTGGAGCGGCCCGAGCGGGCGAGCGACGCGGCGGAGTTCTACGATCACCGTGAAAGCAGCATCTATCGCATCACCGCAGAGCGCCTGAGAGCGTTGTATCGGCAGGAAACGCGTTTTTCCGACCGCCCGTTCTGGAGAGCGCGCTCGGAGGGTTCCGTGGCCAACGCGGAGCCCATTTCGCCGAGAGCTCCTCTCGAGAAGAACGCGGCGCTCACGGCGTCCCGCGCGGTGGCGGTCGCGGAGGCGCCGGTCGTCGAGGGGGATTTCATCGAGCGACGGGAGGTCCTCGTGGCCCCGGGCCGGGAACGGCCCGTCCGCTTCCTGGGGTCCGTCTGCCTTCCGGATCTCTATAGAGATGTCGTCGCCACGGGAAACGCCCTCGAGGCGGCGAGGCGATCTCCCGTCGGCTTCGAGCGGGCTCTCGCCGCTGTCGACTGGCTCTACCGGGAAGGCTATCTGGAGCCGCGGGATTCACCCGAGCTATAGTGGAGCCGTGGCCAGCTCGTTTCGGGACGAACCCTGGGAACATCCCGACTGGTACGACCTCCACGACACGACCTGGACCGCCGGTCCGGACCGGGAGCCCGAGCACTACCGGGAGCTGGTAATCTCCCTTCCTCCCCTCGACTACGAAGATCACCTCGTGGACTTGGGTGCGGGAACGGGCAAGATCGCGTGCGCCGTAGCCCGCGCCTATCCCCGGCTCGGCCGCGTCAGCCTCGTCGAGCCCAACGAGAAGAAGCTCGAGCGTGCCGTCGAGCGGGTTCGAGAGGCGCTTCCCAACGCCGAGATCCGCGCTTTCCCCCTCGCGCTCGGGTTCGACGGCACCCTCCCCCCGGAGCTCGAAGCGTCGGTCATAACCGTCGGCAGCGTCTTCATGCCCGCGATGGAGCTCTGGAGCGGACCGCTCGCCTCGGCCCTCGAGTGGCTTCGGGCATCCCTCGAACAGACGTCGAGGGCACTGCGGCGCGACGGGGCTCTGTTCGATGTCGAGACTCTCGGACCTCCCTGGCTGAGAGGAAACCTCGACGGCCCCTCGCGGCGTCTCAGGATGTCGGAGTTGACGGAGGAGCTCTTCCGAAAGTTCGCGGCGGTCGAATGCGTCTACCGCTTCCGCGATCGAGTGATCCTGAAAGCGACGGCTCCGCGATCCTGATCGGACCGCCGCCGTCGTCTCGAGAACCATGGCGAGCCCGAACAGCCTGTATCGCCGCGCCCTCGGCTACGCCTTTCCTTACTGGAAGAGGCTCGGGCTCGTGCTCTTCGTCTCGATGTTGGGAACGCTCCTCGGGCTGGCGCAGCCGTACTTCCTGAAGATCCTGATCGACGACGCGTTCCTCGCGGGCGACTACGGTCTCCTCGTCCGGATTTCCGTGCTGCTCTTCCTGGTCTCGATCCTGAGCGTCGTCCTCAACAGTCTCTCCGGCTACCGGTACATCCAGGTCTCGACACAGGCGCTCTTCGACATGCGCCACGAGGTCTTTCGCCACCTCCAGAGTCTGTCGCCCCGCTTCTACGCCTCGGTTCCCATGGGAGACGTTCTTTCCCGCCTCAACAACGACGTCTCCGAGGTACAGCGCATCGCCTCCGACACGTTTCTCTCGTTCCTCACGAATCTGGTCTTCCTCGGAGGCACCGTCGTCATCCTCCTCCACCTCGAGCCCCGCCTGTTCCTGGTGAGCGTCGCGCTCGTCGTCCCCGCCGTCTGGATCTCGCACCATTTCCGGGAAAGAGTGACGGACAAGAACCGCGACCTCCGCGAGCGCAGCTCCGACATCGGGAGCTTTCTCGTGGAGGCGTTTCTCGGGATGAGGCAGACGGTCGCGTCGCGCCAGGAAGAGCGGGAGGCTTCTCGATTCCGGGAGAAGAACGACCGCTTCGTGCGGGCGCTCCTCGACCGGCAGATCACCAACTATTTCGCCTCGGGAATTCCCGGAGTGCTGCTCTCGATCTCGACGCTCGCCGTATTCCTGCTCGGAGGCTACTGGGTCCTCGCGGGCCGGTTCAGCATGGGAAGCTTCGTGGCTTTCACCGCGTATCAGGCGAGGCTCCTCTCTCCGGTTTCGGGGCTCATGGGTCTCTACCTCGGGATCCAGGCGGCGCGCGCCTCACTCGAGCGGGTCTTCGCCCTTCTCGACGAGCGTCCCGAGGTGACCGAGTCCCCGGAGCCCGTCGACCTCCCTCAGACTTCGGGTCGTCTGGAGCTCCGGTCGGTGACTCTCGATCACCGGCGCGGAGACGAGGTGCTCTCGAACGTGAGCTTCGAGGCCGAGCCGGCGCGGGTCACGGCAATCGTGGGGCCGAGCGGAGTCGGCAAGTCCACCATCGCCGACCTCGTGCTGCGGCGCCTCGACCCCGACGAGGGCCGGGTGCTTCTCGACGGAGTCGATCTCCGGAAGCTCAAGCTTTCCGACCTGAGACGCCACGTGGCGGTCGTCGAGCAGGAGACGTTTCTCTGGAACGCGTCCATCGAAGAGAATATCCGCTACGGGCGTCCCCAGGCGAGCTCCCACGAAGTGGAGCGCGCCGCCAAGCTCGCGGGTATCCACGATTTCATCCTGTCCCTTCCCCAGGGGTACTTGACGCGGGTGGGAGAGCGCGGCCAGAAGCTCTCGGCGGGCCAGCGGCAGCGGATCGCGATCGCCCGGGCGCTCCTTCAGGATGCGGCGATTCTCATACTCGACGAAGCGACGTCGGCCCTCGACGGCGAGACCGAGCGCTCCCTGGCCGAGGCCCTCGAGCCGCTCTTCCGCACCCGCACCACGCTCGTTCTCTCTCACCGTCCCGCGCTCGTCGCCAGGGCGGACCGCGTCCTGGTTCTCGAGGGGGGTCGGGTGGTGCAGCAGGGCACGGTAGAGGCCCTCTCGTCCCAGGAGGGAACCTTCCAGCGCCTGTTCGGATCCGAGGTCGCTGCCTCGTGAGCCCGGCTCCCGTCCGCGTGGGCATCGTCGACAGCGGCATCAACCCCCGCGACCCTCAAGTGGTCGCCGTCGAAGGGGGCGTCGGAATCCGCGTCCGTGACGGCCGGGTCGAGCGCGATTCCTCCTGGGAGGATCTCCTCGGCCATGGAACCGCGGTGGCCGCGACCATACGGGAGCACGCGCCTTCGGCTTCGCTCCTGTCGATTCGCGTCTTCCACCGGAGGCTCGACGCTCATTTCGAAGCGATCCTCGATGCGATCGAGTGGGGAGTCGAAGAGCGTCTGGATCTGTTGAACCTCAGCCTCGGCGTCGCCAATCGCGAGAAGGACGCGGCCTTCGTTTCCGCCTGCGCGCGTGCGATGGAACGAGGAGTCGCTGTGGTGAGCGCCGCCGGAGCGGCCGGCGAGAGAGCCTTTCTCGCGGTCGCCGCGGACTACGCCCTGGAAGGGGGGGAAATTCGATTCGAGGAAGGGCGCTTCCATGCCTCTCCCTGGGCCCGGCAGCGCGGAGTCCTTCCGCGGGAGAAGAACTTCCACGGCGCGAGCTTCGCGGTCGCGCACGTTACCGGAATCGCTGCTAGAATTCTCTCGGAGGGCGAGCGCTCCCTCCGGGAGGCGCTCGCGCGCGTGGCCTCCGGACCCTCCAGATGATGATGAGTATGATCGGACGCCTCCTCATCCTGTCCGCCCTCGCGCTCGCGCCGCCGCCGCGAATGGCGGCGCCCGGGCCGGGCGTGTTCCTCGTGGCCAATCCGAGCATCGACGGGGGGCCTTTCCGGCAGAGCGTCGTGCTCCTCCTCGCTCACGGAGGAGAAGGGACGCTCGGCGTCATCATCAACCGCGCCACCGAGATCCCGCTCTCGAAAGTGCTCACCGAGCTCGACGCCGGCGAGACCGGTGACCCGTCGCTGAACTTCGGCGGGCCCGTGGCTCTCGACGGTCTGATGTTCCTGTTCAAGAGCGACGATCCTCCCGCGGACGCGAGAAGCGTGATGGGCGGCGTCTACTTCAGCGGCGATCGGGAGCTTCTCGAGAAGCTCTTGAAGAGGAAGGAAGGTCGGGATCGGTTGAAGCTCTATCTGGGCCACGCCGGTTGGGCGCCGGGCCAGCTCCAGGGCGAGATCGCCCGGGGAAGCTGGACGTTGATTCCGGCCGACGCCTTCACCGTCTTCCAGAAGTCTCCCGAGGCGATCTGGCCCGAGCTGGCGCGGATCGGCGTTACCGTCGCCGGCTCGCTCCCAGGCGCCGATCGAGCGCCAGCCTGCCTTCGCTAGGCAGTTTGAGAATGATGATCTCGTTGTTGTCGATGAGCGGCGGCCGGCCGACGGAGAACGGATAGTTGTTGTCGTTCGCGACGAGGATTCTGTCGCTTCCGAGCACCAGGACGTCCTCGATGGTGGTGAAGGGGAACCGGAACACCTTGTCGCCATCGCCGTTCAGGTCACCGGGGTCCAGGATATTGAGCAGGTCGACGACCTCGGTCTTCGAGACGAACCCCGAGGCGTCGAGGGCGGTGATGTCGATCTTGAAGATTTTCTTGAATTGGGCCGTCGGTCCCTGTCCACCGTCACGCTCGATGACGAGGAATTCGTTCGAGTTCACCGGGGTGAAGTCCCCGATGGCGTGGGCCGGGTTCTCGAGGCCGTAGAAGGCGACGAAACTCTCGAACTTTCCTCTCGCGAACTGGTAGATGCGCAGCGCTCCCGCCGGGTCCCCGGTGACCGTACCCTCGAGCAGGGGATAGAACGTCCTGCGGTTGGGGTTGAACGCCATTCCCTCGTAGCCCTTGGAGCCGCCCAGGTTCGCCTCGGCGGGGTCGGAGAGAAAGGGGTTCTGCGGCGAGCGGACGAAATCGGTCGTGCTGAGCTGGCCCGCGTCATCCACGTCCGGCGTCGGGACCGGTGCCTCGAGGAGCCGTCCGGAGCGGTTGAAGTGTAGGACGAACGGTCCGAACTCGTCCCCGACCCAGAGGTCGCCTTTGGAGTCGATGACGAAAGACTCCACGTCGAAATCGGCGCCGGTCAGCAGGCGGTCGATCGATGCCTCGTTGACGATGGGGAACGGCACTTTGTGATCGGGATCCCGGAGCTGGATGAACCCCTCGATCACCACGTTGCCGTCTCCGCTTCTTCGCGTCCAGAACTCGGGCACGAGCTTGTAGAGCCGAAGGAGGTAGTCGGCGCTGTTGGTCTTGGCCCCGAAACCGTTGTCGGACAAGAACCAATAGGAGCCATCCTCCCGGGAGAACTGCACTCCGCTCAAGCCCTGGACCGGCTGGCCGTCGAATGGCCCGGTGCGCTCATTGGCGCTGATCGGACCGCCCGCGCCGTTGTTTCCTCCGGATGGCGGACCCGCGGCGAAGGTATCGGCGGGAAGCGAGGCAAAGCCCATCAGTTTCACCCCCGGAGGGGGCGGTTCCTGCGCCCACGCCGGATATGCCGACGCTATCGCGAACGCACTGCAAAGCAACCAGACCGACGGAGAGAGTTTCATGAGAACGCTCCTTTTTTGTTGAGACAGACGGTGGAGTGTGCCAGCCCTCTTTGAATCCCCGGTGACTGGGGCATGAAAACCGGGTTATCCTTTGCCGTGCCGCCTTCGATACTCGCGGCCCTCGTCCTGACGGGTGCGGGCGCTTCGGAGCTCCACCGGCTCGACCTGCTTCCCCGATTCAAGGAATCGGTCTACGTCGGCTCGGTCTCGAGCTACGACCGGACCGGCGGAAACGACGATGGGTTCTCGGGGACGTACTCTTTCGTCGGCAAAGACGAAAGGGGCTTGGTTCTCGCCGACCTGAAGGGCCCGGGCGTCGTGTACCGGATTTGGACGCCGACGCCCACGGACGATCTCATGGAGTTCTACTTCGACGGCGAGACCGAGCCGCGCCTCCGGCTGCCGTTTCGCGATCTCTTCAGCGGCGTCCGCGAGCCTTTCGTCCGGCCACTCGTGGAGTCGGCCCTCGGAGGGAACGTGTCCTACGTACCGGTTCCGTACGAAAGCTCTCTCACGATCGTGCTCCGCGCGGAGAAGCTCCAGTTCTACCAGATCAATTACGCCACCTACCCGTCGGGGCACCGGTTGTCCGCATGGAACGAATCGCGGGAGGACCTCGAGAAAGCGCGGCGCTTATGGAGTGCGGCGGGCTCCGATGTACGCTCGTTCGTAACGCCGCCGGGGGCGGAGCCGACGTCGCTCACGGTCAGGAGATCTCTCGAGCCGGGAAAGTCGACGACCCTGTTCGAGATCGAAAAGCCCGGTCGCATCGTGGGTCTGAGGCTGGGACCGGCGTCGGCGTTCGCGGGAAAGGATCGCGCCGTCGTTCTTCGGATCTTCTGGGATGACAGCGAGGTACCGGCCGTCGCGGTCCCGTTGGGCGACTTCTTCGGCTACAGTTTCGGTGAGCCCGCGACCCGGTCTCTTCTCCTCGGCACTTCGGGGGAGACGAATTACGTCTACTTTCCCATGCCCTTCGACGAGCGGGCGCGCGTGGAGCTCGCCTCCGAGACCTCTTCGGGAAGCGCCATCGAAGTGGAAGCGGAGCTGCTCGTCACGAGAATCCCACGCGGGCGAGACGAGGGGAAGTTCTACGCCCTCTGGCGACGCGAGAATCCCACGACGAAGGGGAAGCCCTTCACCTTCGTTTCGACGAGCGGGCGCGGTCACGTGGTCGGCAGCGATCCTCCAGGCCCAGGGCCCCGAGCCCGGGCATACGTCGTTCTTCGAAGGAGACGACGTGGCGATCCTCGACGGGAACCTCGCGATTCACGGAACCGGCTCCGAGGACTTCTTCAACGGCGGTTGGTACGACGTCCCCGGCCGCTGGGAACGCCGGCAATCGCTCCCGGTGAGCGGCTGCCTCGATTACAAGAAGCACCTGGGACGGACGGGAGCCTACCGGCTGTTCCTCACCGACGCGCTCGCCTACCGCGAGAGCATCGACCTTTCGATCGAGCACGCTCCAACGGGAAACGACCTCCTGACCGACTACACGTCGGTGACTTTCCTCTATTCCGCGGAGCGACCCGACGCGCTCGCTCCGCTGCCCCCGATCGAGGCGCGTCGAGTCGTCGACTTCGAGCGGGTGGTGTTCTCGCCCGGCTGGAGCGTGCCGATTCGTGCCTTCTCGCTTTCGAGTGCCACTCTCGCCAAGACGGTGGAAGAGATCGGAGGAGAGCGGGTGCGAATGCTCTCGCTGAAGGCCACGGGAGACGACATCTTCGGACCCCACTACGTGGCGTTCGAGCTCGAAGCCCCGGAAGCGGGCCGCTACCGCGTCCTGGTCGAGGCGATGACGGGCCCGTCGCAGGGAAAGGTGCGGCTCTTCCGCAACGAGGAGCCTCTGGGCGAGCCGGTCGATCTCTACGCGGCCGAAAGGGCGAAGAGCGCTCCGCTCCTTCTCGGAACTGTCGAGCTCGAAGCCGGAGGTAACATCCTGTTCTTCCGGTCCGCCGGCAAGAACCCTGCCTCGCGGGGAATCGACATCGACTTCGTGGGGATCACTCTCGAGCGCGCCAACCGTTGAGCTCCGTGGAGACTCATAGGTGTCGAATCGTGCTAATCTCGACTCAGTGAGAGACACGATCCGTAAAGCCCTGGAAGACGATGCCCGTGTGGCTTACGCCTTACTCTTCGGATCGAACGCTCGAGGGGACGCCCGCCAAGGAAGTGACGTCGACGTCGCCATTGGCCTCGTTCCCGGAGCTCGGCTCTCGGCACAGGAAATCGGCGACCTGGTCTCGCGGCTGGAGAGCGCGGTCGCCCGTACGGTCGATTTGGTAATTCTCGACGAAGCGCCGCCCGCGATCGCCTACAGGGTCTTTCGCGACGGAGTCGAGATGGTCGTACGCGACCGGCGCGCCCTCGTCGACCGGAAGGCGCGGGCGATTCTGGAGTATCTGGATTTCCGGCCTATCGAAGAGCTCTGTGCATCCGGAGTCCTGGTGGCGGCGCGTGGTCGACAAGGCCGTACTCGCTAAGAAGATCGCGTCGGTGAGAGACGCGGTCGAGCGGATCCGCGCTGTATTGCCCGCCAGCGCGGAGGTCTTCGCATCCGACAGGACGTTGCGTGAGGTCGTTGTCCTCAATTTGTTCGTGGCTCTCCAGGATTGTGTGTCGCTCGCCGCGCACTGGCTCGCGGACCAAGGCGTCGAGGTGCCTGCGGGGTACCGGGAAATGTTTCTTGCGCTCGCAAACGATGGCGTTCTCGACCCGGGCCTCGCTAAAGACTCGCTGCGGCATCTGGCCTTAGGAATCTGATCGCCCACCAGTACGGTGTGCTCGACTCGGCTCGCATCTACGAGATCGCATCCTCCAATCTCGATGACCTTCTCAAATTTTGCGAGGTTCTGGCCAGGACGGCCGAAGGCGAAGTCTAGGCGAGGCTCCACGGGCTTCGGCCGAGAGCCAGATACGGTCTCGACGACTCGAGCACCGCGGGAATTCCCTGCTGAGCCTGAAGCTCGAATTGAGTCCTGAGACCCGGGAGGCGCTGCGGGGAGACTCGCCGGGCCGAGGTGACCTACTTCCTGGCGCTCGCCATCGGGTTCGGTTTCCAGAACTCCGGGTCGGCATCGATCCACTCCTTCGCGGGCATGCCCCAGTACGGCCGCACGGCGAAGACCGTGGTGTCCGCCCCCGCCGCTTTCGCCAGCGCTTCGGCTTCGCTGAGCGTTCCCACGGGTCTCAGGAGGAAACGCGTTCCATCGGGTGCTTCGAAGACGGCGCCGTCCAGCCGGGGTTCGCGTTTCGTTACGGTCACGACGAAAAAACGCGCCCCTGCGGGATTCCAGGAGACGCCGCGGCTCAGGTCCGTCCGGTACGTCGCGAGAACGTCGACGGGCGTTCCCGTCACCTCCCCTTTACGCTTCGTAATTCCGTCGAGCGCCGCCACCAGCGCCGGATTCCCGACGTAGTCCGCAACTATCTGCTGTCTCTCGGCCTCGGATTCGAAGGCGTTCAGCCACCACACCTCCCTGGGCCCGGCGAGCGACTCGATGGCGAGGTGAGGATGCGGGAATCGAAGGTCGGCGCAGATCCGGGCGGCGTCTTCCTCGATCGCCTTGTACGCCGCTTCGCCGCCCTCCTTCATGGAATCGCGATAAATCTGAAGAATTCGAGCCGGAGGCTCCGGCGTTGCCAGTGCCGCCAGAACGAGGACGGGAAGTCCGACCGGACTCACCGGTGATTCCGGAAAACCCTTCCGCCCTTCATCACGAATCGGACTCTCCGTAGCGCGGTGATGTCTTCCGCCGGATTGCCCTCGACGGCGATGATGTCGGCTTCCATACCCCGCGCGATCCGACCAAGGGAGCTTCCGAGTCCCAGGGACTCCGCCGCGAGCGAGGTCGCGGAGACCACGGCTAGGTGCGGGTTCTGTCCGCCCTTCTCCACCCGGTAGACGAGCTCTTCCACGTTGCGCCCATGGGCGCCGGCGACGGCGTCGGTACCGAAGACCATCTTGAGCTTCGGCATCGTGAGTCCGGTCTTGAACACCTGGAGCACCGAGGGGACCGCTTTCTCCATCTGGCGGAAGCCCTCCTCGGAGTAGTTCGCGATCCCGAGATAGCGCGCCTTGTTGTCGAAGTAGTTCTGGAAGACGAGATAGGTGTTTGGATCGAAGAACACTCCCTTGTCGGCGATGAGGCTCAGGGTTTCCACGTCGAGAAGAGCTCCGTGCTCGATGACGGTGCAGTTCGCGGCGACGGCGCGCCGGGCGCTCTCCGGCCCGTGGGCGTGGACCACGGACCGAAGGCCGACGGCCCGTGCTTCCCCGCAGGCGGCGTCGAGCTGCTCCTGGGAGAGCGTCGGGCCGCCTCCGTCCCGGATGCTCTCGGAGGCGAAGATCTTGATGAGGTCCGCTCCCTGTCGTTTCTGTTTCTGCACGAAGGCGCGCATCGCCGCAGGGTCTCCGGTGGTGACGAAGATGCTCTCGAGCGAGGTGAGGATGCGCGGACCGGGGAGGATGCCCCGGGCGATCGCATCGCGCAGCGGCTTGTCGACCAGGTTGCCCAGGCTCTGGACGGTGGTGATGCCCGCCATCAGAGTGCGGTAGCCGTTCTCAGCGGCGTAGAGCGCGTTCTCCTGCGGAGTCTCGACCGACTCGTCCCGGTGCACCCGATCGTCGAGATCGAAGTGCGAAGCGATGTGCACGTGGGTGTCGATGAGCCCGGGGAGCACGGTGAGGCCGGACAGGTCGTAGTCGCCCCGCCCGGCGGCGCTGATCTCGCGGATCTTTCCGCCCTCCACGACGACGCTTCGGTTCTCGAGGACGCTGCCGGTGCCATCGAGAAGACGCCCGGCGCGAAGCACGATGCGCTCCTGTCCCTGGACGAGACCCGCCGCGAGCACCAATACCAACGGGAGGATTCGCTTTCTCATGATGCCCTCATCGCCGAAGCCGTTCGCAGCGTGAGCGCCGCGAAGGTCAGAGTGCCGTTGTTGCAGCCGGACGAGACGATGGTCGGCGCGCCGACCACCCAGAGGTTCTCGTGGTCGTGCGCGCGACCGAAGGGGTCGACGACGCTGGTCGCGGGGTCGGCGCCCATTCGGCACCCTCCGCCGGGGTGATCGTAGGTCTTGTCATCCACCTCGAGGCTCAGGATCTTTCCGTCCCCCGCGGCGGCGATCTTCTCGTACACCGCGCGAATCTGGCCCTCGGTGTGCTCGCGCAGGTCCTTCGACCAGTCGCTGTCCACGAAGTCGATCCGCGGCAGCGGGTCCCCCCACGGATTCTTCCGCTCGGAGTCGAGGGTGACCGCGCTGTCTCGCGCGGGGATGACGTCGTAGTACGCGCGCATCCGCGCGGCCCCGGTCTGCGAGCGCTTCCGCCAGTCGTCGAGCATCGCGTCTCCCAGGAGCGTCCCGCCCTGGTCGTCCTGCAGCCGCGGGTTCCTCCCGTAGCTCGATTCCCAGATGCGCAGGTCGTGCCGCATGTACTTCCCGGGCTTCGCTCGCTGGAAATGCTTCGAGAGAAGGCTGTCTCCCTCGAACATCCCCGGGTAGAGCCGGAGCGGGACCTCGAGGAAAGCGTGCACCGGGCGATGACCGGTCACGTACTTCCCCACGAGCCCCGAACGGTTCGCGAGGCCGTCGGGAAACCGGTCGTTCGCGGAGAGCAGCAGCAGGTGGGAGCTCCAGCAGTAGCCGGAGGCGAGGACGAAGGTCTTCCCACGGATCTCGACGGGCTCGTCGGGCCGATCGCGATCGAGGGCGACGGCGTGGTCGATGCGGTCCGAGCCCTCGGCCAGCACCAGCTTCCGGACGAGCATGCGCTCGACGAGATCGATCTTCTTCTCCTCGAGAAGCTTCTGGAAGGTGAACTCCGGGGTGTACTTCGCTCCCGTCGGACAGATGTTGCAGGTGTCGCAGCGCATGCAGACGTTGCGGCCCCGGTAGGGAACGGTGTTCTTCGCGACCGGGTTGGGCCAGAAGGGAATTCCCGATTTCTCCGCCCATTTCCTCAGCTCGGTCAGGTTGTAGGTGAGGGGGAAGCCGGGAAGCGGATAGGGCTTCGAGCGCGGATCGAGCTCCGGGGGACCGGGGGTTCCCGCCACCCCGAGACGCTCCTCCGCCTCGAAGTAGAAGGGCTCCAGATCGTCGTAGGTGAAGGGCCAGTCGTAGCCGATGCCGTAGAGCGAATGCAAGCGGAAGTCCTCGGGGGTGTATCGCGGCGTCGTGCCGCCCCAGTGGAGCGCGAGGCCTCCGACCGCCATGGTGCGCGAAGTGATCCCCTTCGCCGTCTGTCCGCGGATGTGATCGTTCGGCCAGGGGTTCTCTCCGTAGGCGAGAAAACGCTCCCGCCGTGCCGTACGCTCGTCGAGGTTGAAGATCTTGTTCCCCGCCTCGACCACGAGAATCTTCTCGTCTCCCGTCTCGCTGAGCTTCTCCGCGAGCATCGCGGCGCTGATGCCCGCCCCGAGGACGACGACGTCGGATTCGATGGTTCTCGCCATGGCTCAGCTCCTGCGAGCGGGAGGCTCGACCGCTCCCGATTCGACGCCGCGGCAGGTGGTTTTCTCGATCGCCCGCTCGTAGCAGAGATCGTTGGCTTCGCTCGACTGGTAGAAATAGGCGAGAAGACCGAGCGCGACGTGAGGGGCTCTCGCCGGATCGGGCAGGCCCGAGCCCGGGCCAGGGGGGAGCTGACGGCGCAGCAGGGCCTCCTGCTCCTGCCGCGGAATCGCGACGAACGAAGCCTCGTGGCGTTTCTCGGCCTCGAGCTCGAGGGCCTCGAGCTGCGCCGTCCAGAGCGGCTCCGGATCGGGCGGTCCGTAGAGGATCTCGTCGGTTGCGATATAGGCATGGTCGAGCTCCGCCACGGGCTCGAGCTCGTCGAGCCACTTCCGGAAGCCTTCGACGACGCGCCGCACTCCCTCTTCTCCGAGGCTCGCGGCCGGGAGCACGATGCCGGCGACGGCGGAGAGCGTCTCGGGCCGGACCGCGCCTTCCGTGGAAGCCGCCGGCGTTTCTTTCGTCGTCTCCGGTGCGCAGCCCGGAACCGCGAGGGCCGAGGCCAGCGCCGCTCCGGTCTTCAGGAACGTCCGGCGGGCGATGTCATTCTTCCGTGGCATGGCTTTCTCCCTTCAAATGGCGGTCGAAGAACTCGACGAGCTTCCGGAACGCGAACCGCGTCTCGTGCAGCTCCTCGAGGTCCCAGCCGTGGCCGGCATCGGGCAGACTCACGAAGTCGACGTTCTTCCCGAGGCGCATCAATCGGTCGACGAGGAACACCGAGTCCTGGTAGAGCACGGTCCGGTCCCTCATGCCGTGGATGAGGAGGAGCGGGTCCTCGAGGCCTTCCGCGCGGGTATAGGCGGAAGCCGCCTCATAGGCGGCGCGCGCGTCCTCGGGCGCCATCATCACCCGCATCTCTCCCGTGGTCGCGTGAAGGACGTTCGTCGCCGGAGCTCCCGCGACTCCCGCGCGGAAGAGCTCGGGCCTGGTGAAGAGCGACATGCAGGTGAGAAGACCTCCGTAGCTCGAGCCCCAGATCCCGATGCGCTCGCTGTCGACGAACGGAAGGCTCGAAAGGTATCGAACGCCGCTCACGATGTCCTCGACGTCGATGCCCCCGTAATCCTTCCCGATGCCGCGGCGGAACGACTTTCCCCGTCCCCAGCTACCCCGGATGTCGATGTTGAAGAGGACGTAGCCCTTTTCGAGGAGGCGGCGCTCGAGGCCCCAGAGAGGGTGCGCGTTCCTTCCACCCCACTGGTTCCTCACCGTGTTCGAGTAGATCGATCCCACGATCGCTGGATGCTTCTTCGTTCGATCGAGCCCCTGAGGAACCTGGAGCCTTCCGTGGATCGTCGCTCCGTCGACGTGGCTTTCGAAGCTCACGTACTCGGGGCTCACCCAGGAGAGCCTGTCGAACTCCGGAAGGGGAGAGCGGGTGACGCGAGTCTCGACCCCCCCCTGGAGTTGTGTCACCAGGAGCTCCGGAGGCATGCGATCGCTCGAAAAGAGCGACGCGGCGAAGCGCCCGTCGGGTGAGATCACCGGCGTGTGGGTTCCGCGCTCCCGGCTCATCCGGACGACATCGCCGCCCTCGAGTCCGACACGAAAAATCTGTCGATCCTCGGGGCGGGGAGAGTTGGCGACGAAGACCAGCGCCGTCGGAGTCACCGCGAACTGGCTCACTGCGAAGTCTCCCGAAGTGATCCGCGCCGGGGTGCCGCCTTCGAGCGGCATACGGTAGACGTGATAATCCTCGTCGCGATCGGAGAGGAAATAGACCGCGCGGCCGTCGGGCGCCCACTCCGCCTGCCAGTAGGCGGTGACGTTCTCCGGCTCTTCCTCGCGGTAGATCTCGCGCACGGTCCCCGCCGCCGGCTCGACGACCAGGATCCGCCGCTTCTTCACGTAGAGATCCGAGGTATCGACGAGGAGTCTTCCGTCGCGAGACCAGCGGTAGGAAAAGATGGGATCGACGGGAGCCCCTCCGAGATCGAAGAATCTCGCGCCCTCCCCCAACCCGACGACCCCGAGCCTCACGGTCGCCGGCTCCTCCCCGGGATAGGGGCGGCGAACCGGCACCAGCTCCACTTCCGGCTTCGCGAGATAGTCGGGAATGCCGCGGAGAGGGACGCGGCTTTCGTCCTCCTGCACGAAGGCGATGCTTCTCCCATCGAGAGACCATTCGAAGCTCTCGACGAAGACCTCGGCCCGCGGGTCGGAGACGAGGGCGCGCTCCGTGGCATTCGTGTCTCGAACGAAGAGATCCCCTCGACGGAGGTAGGCGAGGTAGCGCCCGTCCGGCGAGAACCGCGCCTCCGATCCTTCGGCCACCTTCTCGGGCTTCCCGCCGCCCGAGGAGACCAGGAAGAGCTCGGAGCCGAGGCGGAACAGGATTCTCCCCCCGTCGGGATGCCATACGACCTCGACGACTCCCGGGTCCGCCTCCCGGGGCGGGCTCGTAGGGCTCAGACTGGTGATCCGGGAAGGTGTCGGCGCGGCGACGTCGATCGCGTACACGTCCCGGAAGTCATAGCCGGCCTCATTCCAGAGAAACGCGAGCTTCCGCCCGTCGGGCGACCAGGCCGGGCGCACGGGCGCGGTGCCGATGATCCTGGGAAGCGAGTAGAGGCGATCGAGAGAGAGCCCCGTCTCCTCGGCGCCAAGGACGGAGGCGGCGAGCGCGAAGACCAGCATGGCCGAGAACCTATCAGATGATCTTCGCGACGACCAACGTGACGTCGTCGCCGAAGTCCTCCCCCTGCCGGAAGGACTCGAGGCGCTTCAAGAGCTCTTTCTTGATGCCGTCCGCGGGCAGGTGGGAGGTGGCGGCGAGCGTCCCTTCGAGCCGAACGTAGCCGAAAGGCTCACGCGCCCGATTCATCGCCTCGGTGACGCCGTCGGTGTAGAGCACGAGCACGTCGCCCGCTTCGAGGGGAACGCGTATCTCCTCGAGGAGCCCTTCGAACCCGGGGTTGGTCTTCATTCCGATGCCGACGCCGTTCGGCTTGAGCCAGCTGACCGCTCCGGTGCGCGCCGAGAAGTGGAGTGGATGGTTGTGGCCGGCCCGCGCGAGGATCAGCTTCTGTTCGTGAAAGTCGACGACCCCCACGACCGCGGTGATGAAATAGTTCCTCTCGATGCGCTCGGAGATCACGTCGTTCATCTCGACCAGCATCTCCTTGGGGCCCATGGGGCCCTTCCCCAGGAGCTCGAAGAGCGCCTGGAGCTTCATGGCGTAGAGCGCGGCGGCGATTCCCTTCCCCGAGACGTCTCCCAGGATGACGGTGAAGCGGCGGGTCCCCTCGAGCGCGTAGTCGTAGTAGTCGCCGCCCACCTCGAGCGCCGGCTGGAAGTGGCTCGCGATGTCGAGGTGCGGAAGCCGCGGGTTTCCAATGGGGTAGAGGCTGAACTGGATGGCGCGGGCGATCTCGAGCTCGTTCTTCGTGAGGAGCTTTTCCGCGAGCTCGAGCGCCAGGAGGAAGTTCAGAACCAGGAAACCCACGACCGCCCTCATCCAGTCGTCGAGGAAGAAACCCCAGAGGAAGAGTCCGAGGCCCACCAGGTAGGAGATCCTCCGCGCCGGGTTGAGCTTTCGCAGAAAGCTCAAGAAGAGCGCTTTTCCCGAGGAGACGTAGCGGCGAATGCCCTTACCCTGGGGTTTGCCGCCCGCCTCCGTACCGTCCTGATAGAAGTCGTACGCCTTCCGGCTGTCGCGGCGAACGAGCGTATCGAGCTCGTCGAGCCTCGCGAGCCAGTTCTTCATCGTCTCGCTGACTCTAGCACTCGCGGGTTTTGTTCGGTAGACTGGCAGGAAGACCAACCGTCCCTACAAAACCAACCTTGATTCCGAACCACGAGCAGCTTCTCGCCATTTCCCAGATGACCAAGGGGGATCTCGGCGAGATTCCGTTTCCCGTGCTCCTCCATGCTCTCGCGGCGCACAACCGCTCGGTGGTGCTCTCGATCGAAAGAAGGCAGGTCAAGAAGGACGTCATTCTCGAGAACGGGGTTCCCATGGACTGCCAGTCGAACCTCCTCCCCGACACGCTGGGGAAGTTCATGGTGGGCCGCGGAGATCTGACCGAGGAGCAGAACCTGGCGATCCTGGCGAAGAGCGCCACCACCGGCCAGTCTTTCTCCGATCTCCTGGTTACCGAGGGCGTCGTCAGCCCCCACGACCTCTACAGGATCCTGCAGCAGAACCTGGCGAAGAAGCTCCTCGACGCCTTCACCTGGAAGAGCGGCGCCTTCCGCGTCTCCACCTCCCTTCCCGAGGTCGACTCACCGCTCAAGGTGAGAGCAGGGCAGCTGGTCCTCACCGGGATCTCGAAATTCGCACCCGAGAGCGAGATCGCGGATGCGATGGCGCCGTTCGAGGCGAAGAAGTTCTTCGTTCATCGCAAGCCTCCCGTTCCCCTCGAGGAGCTTCGCCTCTCGAAGGAGCACCAGGAGATCCTCCGGCTGCTCGCCCAGGGGAAGACGATCTCCGAGCTTCAATCGGAGACGGGCGCCGACAGGAACCGCGCCCTGAGGGTCCTCTATTCGCTCGCCGTCATCGGCGTCGCCATTCCCGAGGACTGGCGCGAGGCGGAGCCCGAGGTCGATGCCGGGGACGTTCCCGATTCCGATTTCGCCCACGCCGCTCCGCCGCCTCCGGCAGCTCCCCCGGTATCCACCCTGGGGAACGAGGATCTGGTCGAGATCCGGAATCAGGTGATGGAGCTGTACCTGCGCTTCCGCAAGCTCGACGCGTTCGATCTCCTGGGGATCAAGGAAGACTCGACCCGCGAACAGGTGGAGAAAGCGTTCATCGACTACAGCGCGAAGTTCCTCCCGGCGCGATTCGCGTCGCCCGATCTCCAGGCGATGGAGGAGAAGGCGCGCGACCTCTTCCTCGCCGGCGGCCGGGCCTTCGGGGAGCTGTCGAACCCCGAGACCCGCAACTCTCTCATCGGCCGCCGCCAGAGCCGGTTCCGCCAGCTCAGCAGCGAGGAAGCGCGAAACGCCTTCGCCATCAAGTCCAACCTGCTCGACTCCGAGACCCAGTTCGCCAAGGGAATGGCCCTGGTGAAGCAGGGCAAGTACGCCGACGCCCTCGAGCTCCTGCAGTTCGCCCACGACTGCGAGCCCCAGAACGGCCTCTACCGGGCGGAGCTCGCCTACTGCCGCTACCGCAAGGCGCCGGAGTTCGAGTCCAAGGCCGCGATGGATACGCTCCGGGAAACGGTCCGTATCGACCCCGAGTGCGGTCTTGCCTACTACTACGCGGGCCTGATCCACGCCGACAACGCGGAGTTCGGCGAGGCCGAGCCCCTGCTCCAGCGGGCGATCAAGCTGATGGCTCCCGACCGGCGCCCCATCGAGGCCCTGAAGAAGCTCAAGGCCGCGGAGCGCGAGAAGCCGAAGAAGAGACTCTTTTTCTAGGCGCTCGACGCGAGCCCTCGAGCCCTCAAGCTTGAAACGCGGCTCCGACTCCCACCATACTCTCGCCATGTCGAAGACGAACGACCGCGACCTCGGGATGGGACGCTCGATCAGCCGCCGGGACTTCCTGAACGGCGTTTCCGTCGCGCTGACTTCTTCGGTTCTTCCCACTCCCGCCGTGGGCGCGTTCCGATCCCTTCAGGCTCGGGAGATCGAGAGCTATCCTCCGACGCGCACCGGAATGCGCGGAAGCCACGCGGGGTCGTTCGAAGTCGCGCACGAGATGCGCGATGGAAAGACGTGGGATCGACCCGAGACCGTCGACGAGCGCTACGACCTGGTGGTCGTCGGCGGAGGAATCAGCGGACTGTCGGCCGCCTACTTCTTCAGGAAGCTCCACGGCGAGAGCGCCAGAATCCTGGTCCTCGACAACCATGACGATTTCGGGGGGCACGCGAAGAGAAACGAGTTCTGGCACCAGGGGAAGATGTACCTGATGAACGGCGGGACCCTCAACGTGGAGGCGCCGGCCCAATATTCGACGATAGCCGCGGGGTTGCTGTGGGAGCTCGGGATCGATCGCACGCGCTACTACGAATCGGTGGCGAAGGTCTCTGACCTCTACAAGAAGCTCGGGCTCGGCTACAGCGTTTTCTTCGATCGCGAGACCTTCGGCGCCGATCGCCTCGTGCCCGGCTACGGGAGGCTTCCGATCCGCGAGTTCCTCGCCGCGTCTCCGCTGCCGGACCGAGCGAGGAACGATCTCGCCCGGCTCTACGAGGGCAAGGAGGACTATCTTCCGGGCCTCTCCTCGGAGGAGAAGAAGAAGAAGCTCGCGCACGTGAGCTACCGCGACTATCTCCTCGAGATCGCGAAGGCCGACCCCGGCGTCGTCCCCTTCCTCAATTCGAGGCCCATGGGTCTGTTCTGCACCGGGATCGACGCCGTTCCCGCGCTCTACGCCTGGGAGATGGAGTTTCCCGGCTTCTCCGGGCTCGGGCTCGAGCCGACGCCTCCCGAGAGGCTACTCGCCGAGCCCGGCGGAGCGCACGGCCGCGAGAACGGCGCCCGGGCCGACTCGGGCGACCCCGACATGTACTTTCCCGACGGCAACGCCACCATCGCGCGTCTTCTCGTTCGGGCTCTGCTTCCGAAGGCGGTCCCCGGACGCTCGATGGAGGACGTCGTCGCCTCGCGGATCGACTACGGCCTTCTCGACCGCGGCGAGAGCCCGGTGCGCATCCGCCTCGAGAGCACGGTGGTGAAAGTCGAGCACGACGGTCCGGTCGAGCGAGCGCGGGAGGTCTCGCTCACGTACGTCCAGAGAGGCCGGGCCTTCCGGGTGCGCGCGGGAGCCGCAGTCCTCGCCTGCTGGAACAACGTGATTCCCTACATCTGGAGCGAGATACCCGAGGACCAGAAGAAGGCGCTCCTCGACGGGGTGAAAGCGCCTCTGGTCTACACCAGCGTTCTCGTTGCCAACTGGGAGTCTTTCGTGAAGGCCGGAGTTTCGGGAGTCTCGGCGCCGGGGAGCTACCACGTGAGCCTCGGGCTCGGCCCTTCGCTCTCGCTCGGCGACTATCGCTCGTCCCAGGACCCGGAGTCTCCGATCGTGGTCCGGATGTCGCGCTACCCGTGCTCTCCCGGACTCTCGCGGCGCGAACAGCACCGCGTCGGCCGCCAGGAGCTCCTCTCGACCGACTTCGAGACCTGCGAGCGCAACATCCGGGATCAGCTCGGAAGGACCCTCGGTTCCTACGGCTTCGACCCGGCGAGCGACGTTCTCGCCATCACCGTGAACCGCTGGCCCCACGGTTATGCCTACGCCTACAACACGCTCTACGATCCGGAGGAATGGGCCTTCACATCGTCGCCTTCGAGGCCCGCGATCCGCGGCAGGCGGCCTCTCGGAAGAGTCGCCATCGCGAACGCGGACGCCGCCGCGAGCCCGCACACCGACGCGGCCATTGACGAGGCCTACCGGGCGGTGATGGAGATCGCGTCAGCTTCCGATTCGTAGTTTGCTTTCGACCGAAAGCACCCCGGGCGTTCCCCGGATGATCGACTCCGCCTTCTGCTTCTCGAGCTGGGTGCCCACGACTCCGGTGATGATGACACGGCTGCCCGAGACGATGATGTGGATGGGCGGGATGGGCATGGAAGCGAAATTGGAGAACGTGGAGTCGCTGTAGAGGCGGTTCGCGAGGACATCTCGAAGCCTCTGGTCCGATAACGATGCCGGCAGGACTTCGATGTCGTTCTTGAACTCCTGGATTCCGATGATCTTGTGGAGCCGTTTTTCGATGTCCGTCTTCTTGTACGGCTCGGTCACCCAGCCGAAGACCGCGACCTTTCCCTCCTTGATGAACGCCGAGCAATCGTCGAAAACCGTGAAGCGGCTGTACTTCCGGATCTCCTTGACCACTTCCTCCCCGAGCTTCTGGTCGCTCTCCGCCGCCGCGATCTCGATGTCCGCGTCCGCGGTCTGGACCTCGGGCTGCCCGAGGGCGATCTCGAGCGCGCGGCTCTTCTGGAAGATATTCCGCACCTGGCCCTTCAGGGTGGCGGTTCCTCCCTGGAACGAGACCTGCAGCTTGATCTTGTCTTTCCCCAACCCCTTTTCGATCTCCGCGCGGACCTGTTCGTCCGGTCTTTGAACGAAGCTCAAGAGCGAGAGCGCAAGGACGGAGGCGATCATGCGGGTTTCTCCTTCCGGGTGGGTGCGGATGGATTCTAGCTCACTTCTTCGGCCTCGGCATGAAGTCGGGGCCGATATCGCTCTCGAATCCAGCGGCCTGGCGGTGCCCGCCGTTCTGGAAGGCGCGGGCTACGACCGCGACGTCGAAGTCCTCGCGCGAGCGGAGGGACCACTGGCGCTTGCCGTCGCCGCGGTCGAAGTAGAGCGCGACGAAAGGCGCATCGGGATACCGCTTCAGCATCTCCTCACCGACTTCGGATCCGAGGAGCGGGGCGTTCACCACCGGAACCCGGTATCCGGCGAGCGTCTCCATGCGCACGCTGGAGCAGACCAGTGCCACGAGCTCCCTCTGGTATCGGAGGAGGATCGTCCCTTCCTCGGCGAGCGTCGCCGGGTCGAGGGCGCTCCAGACCGCGAAATCCATGGGGTACGAGCTCAGTCCGGCGAAGACCTCGCGGCTCCTCGGGAGCTGGTGGAGCCAGAGGTCCCGGTCCATGACGTATTGCAGGATCTCGGGCACCGGCTGCCCGGGATGAAAGAACTCCCAGCTCAGGACGGCTCCGCTCTTCTGGTTGTCGAAGATCGCGTAGTCGAGGCCGCGAAGCTCTTCTTCCGCCGTCCGGTGATGGTCGATGACGCGAAGGCTCGATGCCCGCTTTCGCATGGCTTCGATCTCGGCGCGAGGGTAGGCGAAATCCAGGATGTAGACGTCGCTCCCCGCGGGAATCGGAGGCGGCGGGACTCCGTGCTGGACGGGCAGGTAGCGCGCTTCGTCGCCCAGCCGCTTCCAGGCCGCCCAGGCGGACGCCGAAGCCGTCGGCGCAGAAAGCGTGGTAGAGAACGAAAGTGCCCATCCCGAAATCCTATCCCAAGGAACGGACTTTTCCGCTATGCGGGCCTGTGATAACATCCTTGGATCCGGACGCCGCCAAACGCTGGCAAGATCCCCGCGCGGCCCCGGTTCATTGACTCGAAAGGATTCGACCCCAACATGAGACGCACGCTGCTCGTATCGCTTTGCCCGATCCTCCTCGCGCTTTTCGCCTGCGCCTGCGGAGAGGAAGACGGCTCTCCGAGCTCTCCTTCGGCAGGCGCCACCTCGGGAGCAAAGACCGCCGGCGGGGTGATCGCCTCGACCGACCCTTCGCTCACGGCTCCCACGACCCAGTCGCCTCCCATCGGGGAGTCGGTCCTGGACCTGCAGCCCGAGCTCGTGATCGGCAACGCCACCGGCGGTTCGGGAACGCGTACCTACACCGTAGACCTCGCCCTCGACTCGGCTTTCCTCACGATAGCGTTGACCGAGACGGGAATCAGCGAGGGGCTCGGCGGGATCACCAAGTGGCGGGTGACGGAGCCGCTCGAACCGGACACGAAATACTTCTGGCGGGTGGCTGCGGTGACCAGTGCCGGCGCCGGACCTTATTCCGCCGTCTCGGAGTTCCGGGTGCGCGAGCCCTTCAAGGCCGACCGGCCGACGGGCTCTCTCGTGGTCTTCGATCCCTTACCAACGGTTCTTCGGTCGGAGAGGTCATGGGGGAATGCTTCGTCCCGGCGGCTGGCAGCCCCAGACGAACCAGGACTGCCTGCGCTACCAGATCCCGACGCATCCGAAGTGGACGCGTCGAGTTCACCACCACCAACCTGAGCACCCCCAACCCGGTGCGCGGGCAAGCGCATCCTCTTCAGCATGTGGGACCCGAGCAAAGGCGACTACCGCGAGAACCCCTACCGGGTGAACATTTCAAAGCTCGATTACAGCACCACCAAGTTCGACGACGTGCGCCTCCGCTGGATCTCCCGCGGCGAGGAGCACAATGCCGGCATCAGCTTCTTCGACTTCGAGCCGCAGCTCGTCTACGAGTGGAAACTGGAGTGGGGAGACTTCCCGGGCAGCCGCGACCAGCACGTAAAGGTGTTCCTGGACGGGATCGAGATTCTCAACCGCAACTACGGGCCCGTCTACCATCCCGAACCCGCACTGGGTCGAGCTCGGGAACTGCGATCGCGATGAGTCGCTCGAGCTGGCGATCTTCTCGAACATCCGAATCGGAGCGAAATAGCTGATGATTGCTAAGTCAGCCTTCCGCTTCACCAGTTCCCCCCGGTTCAGGTGGATCTTGTCGAAGCTCGAGGCCGAGATCACGTAGTACCAGGGAGCGAACCGCTTCGTCAGGGCATCCGCGGTTTCCCGCCCCTTCTTCACGTTCTCTTCCCATTTCTTGTAGGCCTCGGAGAGCGACCGGTTCGTCCGGTCCTCGTCGGTAAGAGCGCTCTCCTCCTTGCCCTCGAACGCGGTGTTCGCGGGCCTGGGCGGGGCCGTCACCAGGGACTCGTCGAAAGCGGCGGAGACGAAGAGATAGCGGTTCTCGCCCGGACCGCTCGCCTGATCCGACGTGGCCTCGGCGCCGGCGCTGATGGCCTCGCCGGTTCCATAGAGGATCTCCCCGAACCGCAGGGTGTAGACGATGCCCTCGTCCGTCGAGACCTGAAGCTCTCCCTCGTTCGACATCATGTCGCCGGTTCGCGTCAGGTAGTAGCCGCGGGTCTGGAGGGACATCATGTCCTCGCGGGAGACGGTGAGGGCCTGGAGCCTTTCGGTGATCCCTTGCGGTTTGGGCCGCACCCCGACGATCTTGAGCTCGTCGACCTCGCGCAGGAGGTCGTTCATCTTCAGGCTGTCCACCTCCTGGTTCGCCTGCATGCGGTTCGCGGCCCAGGTGTCGCCTTTCTTCTCCAGCTGCACCGTGTCGCGCATGTCGACCATCAGCGTCCGCTCGTCGATGGAATAGTCGTTCAGGACGACCTTGTCGATCTTGGAGCGCTCGACCTGGAGAAGGTCTTTCTCGATCCAGTCCTCGAATTTCGTCGAGATGTCCACGTCGATCCTGGCGGCGTAGACGCGCTTCTGGTCGGGAACGCGCACGAAGTGGAACCCCTCCCTCCCCTCGATCTCCTTGCCGATGATGAGGTCCGCGAGGACCGCGTCGCCCTCGCCCTTGATGGTGACGCGCTTTCCCCGACCCTGGAGCGTGGTCGACGTCTCGTCCAGGGGATCGAGGACACCCAGCGCCTCGTGGTCGGCCACGTTGTCCGAGCGGAAGTCTTCCTTCTTGATACCGATGACTCCCGCCGCCGTCTTCGCCAGGCGGTCCTTGCCGTCCGCGGGATAGCCGTGGTGCGAGGGGATGGTCCAGAGTCCGTTCTGATTCGTGACCTTGAACGGCTTCGCCGCCGCCGTTCCCTCGTCGAACTCGATGACTTCGAGGGTGGTCGCGGCGTTCGGATCCTGGAAGTTGGGGAAGAACGCCTCCCCGACGTCGCTGAAGGCGCTCGGAGTGACGTTCCGCGGGGCGGTGACGAGCGCCACCACCGCGAGAAGCGCCGCGGCCCCCGCGAGAGTCTTGGTCAGCTTCATCTCGCTTCGCGTTTCCATCAGACGTCTCCTTTGATCGGATCGACGGGGCTCACCGGGCTCGGCGCCGGCGTCTCTTCCTTCCGCAGCCGGCGCGCGGCGCGGGCTCCTTCGCGCTCGCGCTTCTCGCGGCGGATGAAGATGTAGACCCCCAGGAGGAACACCGGAATCGGAGGGAGCAGCACCGCGAGCGTGCGGATGCCGCTCTGGATCCGGCGGATCTGCGTTTCCATGCGCTCTTCGCTCGCCCGGACCTTCGCCTCTTTCGCGGACTCGATGTTGGCCTTCGCCACCTCGAACCGGCGATTCTCCACTTCCTGAAGATTCCTCGCCATGATCTGCTTCGTCTGGGCGTCGAGGTCGTCGCGGTTCTGGACCTCGGCGACCTTCTCGTCGAGACGCCTCTGTGCGGCGGCGAGAGCTTCCTGCGCCTCCTTCTCCGCCGCCTGCTCGTCCGCCGTGCGCTGCTCGATGAACGACTGGGTCTGGGCCTCGACCCGGGCGAGAGTCCGGTGGCGGACGCGCCGGTTGCGAAGCGCGACGAACGATTCGTCGCCCACGAGGCTGTCCATGGAGTTCAGGAAGAAGGTGACGTTGTCGAAGTTCAGATTCCCGGGGCCGAGCCTCCGGATCTCGAAGAACTGCTCGGAGATGAAATCGACGTCGGCGATGAAGATCGCACGAACGCCCGGTTTCGCCGGAAGCCTCCGTCTTGCCCTCCGGCCCTTCCGCGGGCTTTTCGGCCGCCGCCTCGGTGACCTCGGCGGCGAGGGTGTAGGCGACCCCTTCGGGCCGGTGAGGGAGGTTCCGGTTCAAGGACGCGCCGAGGAAGCTCCTCTGCACCATCTGAAAATAGGGGAACCGCCCGGAGAACTCGCCGGTCTCGAGGAGCGGGCGATAGGTCGCACCCTCCTTCGCTGCCGACTCGACCTGGCCCGGATAGAGGAGAACCACTTGCTCGAGGTGCGCGCTCGCGACGTGGCTCTGGTTGAAGACCTCGGGGTTCTGGTTGCCGCGTCCGAGGAACACCACCTCCGGCGGCAGGTGCGCGAGGTCGGGGTGGGGGTTGTAGCTGTCCCAGGTGATCATCGCCGGATCCCACCGGAACCCGAGCTCCGCGAGAAAGCCGCGGATGTCTCCCTTCGGCTCGGGCGGCGGCTGCCCCTGGCGCATGAAGGGATTCATGCCCGCTCCCGGCTCCTCCGCCGGCGCGAGCCCGAGGTTCACGATGGGCAGCGGATCGTCGAGGAGGAGCGCGGGAGTCCCCTGCTTGATGAAAGCGAGGAGGTTGTCCATCTCTTCCTGGCTGAGGGAGGAGGGGAGCACCGCCAGGACTCCGTCCACCTTCTCGGTGATCGCGGCCCTCGGATTGATCTGCACCACCTCGTACTGCTTCTTGAGCTCGTCCACCACCGACCACGCGGGAGTGGACTGCATGGTGTTGAAGTCGAGCCCGCCGAAGAGGCGAAGCTGCGTGGTGACGACGCCGATCTTCTTCCTCTCGGTATTGGCGACGACGCGGATGCTGCGCGCGATCTCGTACTCCGCGGGGAGCCCCCGGTCGAAGAACGGGATGACCTGCTCCTCGGCGCCGCAGGTGAACGCGAGGCCCAGGAAGACTTCGGAGAACCCGGCGCGCGCCCCCTCGAGGTTCGGGATCTCCCGCGCCTGGATTCCGAACTTCTCCCGCGCTTCCCGCGCCTGATCGCTGAAGGGCTCGGTGTCGTGGATGACGAGCTGGACCTTGCTCCCGCTCGCGGACGCGATCTCCTTCAGGAGGCCGACGACGTTCGCCCTCGTCTGGACGTAGGGCTCGGGAACGTTGGGGCTGACGTAGGCCTGTACGAACACCGGCCGGTGGGAATCGAGCTCGTGCAGCAGGCGCCGGGTCTCGGGGCTCAGCGAGTGGAGCCTTTCCGCGGTCGTGTCCGCGCGAAGGCCGAGCCTTCCGACGAGCGCGAGCCCGGAGATCGCGATCACCAGGATCGCCGCCGCCCGGACGAGGTGATGGGTCGACATCTTCAGACCCTCGGCCTCGCGCGGCCAGTGGCGCCGGCTCACGAGGAGCACGTTGAGGTACAGGAAGAAGCCGCCGACCACGAGGAAGTACAGGAGGCCCGTGAGGCTCAGGACGCCGCGGCCGAAGTCCTCGAAGTGAGGGAAGACCCCGAGAGGCTGGAGGAGCCTCGCGGCTCCCTCGCCGACGACGGCGGCGAGAGGCTGCAGGAAGACGCCGATCCCGCAGAAGACGGCGCCGAGGATGAAGGCGATGGTCACGTTCGAGGTGAGCTGCGAAGCGACCATCCCCACGGCGATGAGCGAAGCCCCCGCGAGCCAGAAGCCGAGGTAGTTTCGCGAACATGAGGCCGAGGTCGGGGCTTCCGAGCCAGAGGAGCACCACCACGTGGCTGAGCGACATCACGAGAGCGACGGTATAGATGGAGAGAACGCCGAGGTACTTTCCCAGGACCACTTCGAGATCGGTCGCGGGAAGGGTGAACAGGAGCTCGTCGGTTCCGAGCTTCCTCTCCTCGGCCCATACCGACATCGTGAGCGCGGGGATGAAGAACACCAGGAGGTAGGGAAAGACGGCGTTCAGGGAGTCCAGGTTCGCGAGGTTGTTGAGGAAGAACCGGTCCTGCCAGAAGGCCGCGGCGGCGCTCAGGAAAATGAAGAGGGTGATGAATACGTAGCCCGTGGGGTTGCTGAAGTACATCCGAAGGTCGCGCTTCACGATCGCCCGGACGACGTTCCAGTTGATCTTCCTCATCATGATGCCGCCACCTCCTCCATCTCGTCCCGCGTCAGGCGGTAGAAGCGTGCTTCGAGAGAGCCGTTCTCCTTGAGCTCCGCCGGAGTCCCCTCGAACACCAGCCTTCCGTTGTGGACGAAGAGTACGTGGTCCGCGATGGCGTCCGCCTCCTGGAGAATGTGGGTCGAGATGAGGATGGTCTTGCTCCGGCCGAGCTTCTTGATGTTCTCGCGGAAGTGCCGGATCTGGTTCGGGTCGAGACCCGCGGTCGGCTCGTCCATCACCAGGACCTCGGGGTCGTGGAGAAGAGCCTGCGCGAGCCCGACTCTCTGCCGCATCCCTCGAGAGAGCTTTCCGATGGGCTTCTCCATCACCTGCTCGAGGGCGCAGAGCTCGCGCACGGCGGCGATCCGCTCCTTGAGCTTCTGGGGCCCGAGCTCCCGGGCTTCGCCGAAGAACTCGAGGAGCTCGAGCGGAGTCATGTCGGGGTAGAGAGGGCCGTTCTCCGGGAGATAGCCGAGGCGCTTCGAGGCCTCGATCCGCTCCCGGTGCACGTCGAGCCCCGCGATCCTCGCGGCTCCCGCGCTCGGAGCGAGAAAGCCGGTGAGCATCTTCATCGTCG
This sequence comes from uncultured Acidobacteriota bacterium, assembly GCA_963716925.1. Taxonomy (GTDB): domain Bacteria; phylum Acidobacteriota; class Vicinamibacteria; order Marinacidobacterales; family SMYC01; genus DAISKN01. The sequence continues at coordinate 576,402 of CAVQUX010000014.1, forward strand.
TCGTCTTTCCCGCGCCGTTCGGTCCGAGGAACGCGACGATCTGCCCCTGGGGGATCGCGAACGTGATGTTCTCGATGGCGATGAACGGTCCGTAGTACTTCGTGAGGCCCTGGGCCTCGATCATCGTTTTCGAGGCATTCGAAGAATCCGGTTCCATGAAGGTGGTTACCTCCTTAATAAGGACGTAAGCTCGGCCGCGTCCCGGGGGGCCGCGGAACTCACGATTCTAGGCCAAATGGCATCCCCCGATCCAGACGCTGTGGATTAACATCCGTCCACAATGGGATCCCGGCGTCTCCTGGTTCCGGAGGTCGTCCAGTCCTCGGGGATGGACTGCGGGCCCGCCGCGCTCAAGAGCTATCTCGAGGGCCACGGCATCTCCTTGAGCTACGGGCGGTTGCGCGAAGCCTGCCAGACGGAGGTGGATGGAACGGTCATCGAGACCCTGGAGGAGCTCGCCTCCGGGCTCGGCGTTCCCGTCGAGCAGGTGCTCCTTCCGAAGGATTCGGTTCTGCTCCAGGAAGCGCGCGCCTTTCCCGCGATCGCCGTACTCCGTCTGCCCAACGGGAGCGCGCATTTCGCCGTCGTCTGGAGCGTCGTCGCGGGCGTGGCGCAGGTCATGGACCCGGCCCACGGACGGCGCTGGCTCTCGCGGGAGAAGCTCCTCGAAGAGCTCTACGAGCACGTGATGACCGTTCCCGCCTCCGACTGGCGGCAGTGGGCGGGCTCCGACGAAGGTCTCGCCCTCCTGGCCCGCCGACTCCGCGACAAGGATGTCTCCACGGAAACGTCCGCGCGTCTCACGAAGACGGCGGTGGCCGACGAGACCTTTCGTTCCCTGGCGGCTCTCGATGCCGCCCTTCGATGCGCACGCCGCGAGCCGGAGCTCATCTCTCTCTTCGAGAAGGCCGTCTCTGACCCGAGCGCAATCCCGAAGGAATTCTGGTCCGTCCGTCCGGAGAATGGAGATCTCCTCCTCCGTGGCGCCGTTCTCCTGCGGCCCGCGAGACCCGGAAGCGTTCCCGCCGCGGTCTCTCTTCCCGAGGCCGTAGCCGCCGCGAGGGACGAGGAGCCGATACGTCCCCTGCGCGAGCTCTGGGAGCGACTGCGAAGGGACGGATTTCTCGCCCCCGGTCTTCTCGCGACAACGACCGTGGCCTCGGCGGCCGCCGTGGTTCTCGAAGGGCTTTTCTTCCGGGCATTCCTCGAGGCGCCGTCGCTCCTTCTTCCTCTCGTTCTCTTCCTCGCGGCCGCGCTCGTCCTCGACCTCGCTTCGTTCACCGGCGAGCTCCGGCTCGGGCGGAGGCTCGAGCGGGGGCTGAGGCAGGCGTTCCAGCGGAAGATCCCGCGGCTCTCGGACCGGTACTTCGGAAGCCGCCTGACTTCCGACATGGCCGAGCGCCAGCACAGCCTGCATCAGATTCGGAAAGTCCCGCGGCTCGGAAGGCAAGTCTTGCGCGAAGGGGTCGAGCTCCTCCTCACGACAGCCGCCATCCTCTGGCTCGCCCCCTCGACCGCGCCCGTAGTTCTGGCTGGCCTCCTGGCCTCGATTGGCATTCCACTCCTCGGCCAGCCTTTTCTCTTCGAGCGCGACTCCCGCGTGCGGAGCCACCTCGGCGGACTCTCCCGCTTCTATCTCGACTCTCTACTCGGGCTCGTGCCGCTGCGCGTTCACCGCGCCGAGAACGCTCTTCGGTCGGAGCATGAATCGCTCCTCGCCTCCTGGGCGCGCGCCCGGCGGGGACTCCAGCGCGCCGTGGTCTCTCTCGAGACGGCCCAGTTCGCTCTCGGCTACGGGCTCGTCGTCCTCCTGGTGCTCTCGTACCTGCGACAAGGCGGCGACCCGGCCTCGGTCCTTCTTCTCGCCTATTGGGCGCTCAATCTCCCGGTCCTCGGTCTCCAGCTCGTTCGTCTTCTCTCGCGGTACCCCGAGCCTCGAAACGTCTTCCTCCGGGTTTCCGAGCCTCTTCGCGCGCCGGAGGAGCGGGACGTCGCGCCCGTGAACGGCGCTTCCGGCCAGGTACCTTGGGGTGCCGGCGCCGCCATCCGCCTCGAGAACGTGAGCGTTCGCGCCGCCGGGCACAGACTCCTGGAAGGCATCGATCTCACGATCGAGCCTGGAACCCACGTCGCCGTCGTCGGTCCTTCGGGAGCGGGGAAGACGACGCTCTTCGGTCTTCTCCTCGGTTTCCACTTCCCCGAAGAGGCCGAAGAAGGAAGAGTCGAGATCGACGGCTCCCTTCTCACCGGCGCCCGGCTCGCGGAGACGCGCTCTCGGACGGCATGGGTGGACCCCGCGGTTCAGCTCTGGAACCGGAGTCTGGAGGAGAACCTCCGTTACGGAAACGAGGACGACGACGATCTCTCGCCGGCGATCGCCGTTCTGGGACCGCGCGCGCTCGCGCTCGAGACGAGGCTCGGCGAGGGAGGCGCTCTCGTCTCCGGAGGCGAAGGGCAGAGAGTGCGGCTGGCGCGTGCTTTCCTGCGAAAGGGCGTACGCCTCGCGCTCCTCGACGAGCCCTTCCGCGGGCTCGACCGCGAGACGCGAAAGGATCTACTGCGGCGCTCCCGCGCGCACTGGGAAGGGGCCACGCTCCTCGCGATCACCCACGACGTGAGCGAGTGCGAGGACTTCGACCGCGTTCTCGTCCTGGAGGGCGGGCGTCTCGTCGAGGACGGATCCCCTTCGGAGCTCCACCACCGCGACGGTTCACGGTACCGTCATTTTCTCGATGTCGAGCGGGAGCTCGCGCGCCTCTGGTCCGAAGGGGGCTGGCGCTCCTTTCGCCTCGAGGACGGGAGGCTCGCCGATGGGTAACTCCCGCCTTCCCCGGCTGGTCGCGCTCTTCGCGCTTTGTTACGCGCTCGACTACGCGCTCTTCGTACTCTCCTGGTGGCTCCTCGGTCGGGGCGTTCTCGTGACTCCTGTCGATGTCCGCCTCCTCTACGCGTGGGCGCTGGCGCTCGCGTCCATGCTCCCCTTCCGGATGCTCTCGACCTGGTCCGCGGGCGCGATCGCGGTCTCGGCGGGAGAGCTCCTGAAGAAGCGGCTTCTCCTCGGGGCGATGCGGCTCGACCCCGACGAGTTTCGCCTCGACGGCGCCGGAAGAAATCTCGCGCGGGTGTTCGAGTCGGAAGCGGTCGAGACTCTCGCGCTGAGCGGGGGCCTTCTCTCGTTCGCGGCCTCGATCGAGCTCGCGGTCTCGCTCGGGATCGTGACTCTCGGCGCGGGCGCCCTCCTCGAGGGCGCGCTCCTCGCGGCGGTTCTCCTGCTGTTCGGATTCCTGGCGCGCCGCTACTTCGAAGAACGGCGCCGCTGGACGGACCATCGGCTCGAGATGAGCCACGATCTCGTGGAGAAGATGGTCGGCCACCGCACCCGGCTCGCGCAGGAGCGGCCGGAGCGATGGCACGCGAGGGAGGACGAGGAGCTCGCCACGTACGAAGAGCTGTCGCGGCGGGTGGATCGCCTGTACTCCTGGATTCAGGCGCTTCCCCGCGTCTTCCTTCCCCTGGGAATCCTCGGCCTCGCGGCGGCCGAGCCGAGTCTGGAGCGCCTCGCCGTCGGTCTCGGCGGCGCGATCCTCGCGGCGCGGGCGATGACCAAGCTCGCCGACGGCTTCTCGGATCTCGTGGACGCGGCGATCGCCTGGAAGCGGGTGGCTCCGCTCTTCCGCGCGGCCGCTCGCGAGCCGGTGTCCGTCGAGGCCGAAGGCATTGCCAACGGACGGCCTCTCGTCCAGGCGAGAGGTGTATCTTTCGTTTATCCACGGCGCGCGCGAGCGGTACTGGAAGGCATCGGCTTCGACCTCGCGCACGGGGATCGCGTTCTCCTGACGTCCCCTTCGGGGGGCGGCAAATCGACGCTCGTGTCCCTGGTGAACGGGCTTCGGAAGCCCTCCGCGGGAACGCTGCTTCTCGACGGGAGAGTCGCGACCGCGCCGCAGTTCCACGAGAACCACGTCTTCACGGGGTCCTTCGCTTTCAACCTGGTGATGGGACGAGCCTGGCCTCCCTCGGGCGCGGACCTGAAGGAGGCGGAAGCTCTCTGCCGCGAGCTCGGGCTCGGAGAGCTTCTCGAGAAGATGCCGGGGAGCATGAACCAGATGGTGGGGGATACCGGCTGGCAGCTCTCGCACGGGGAGAAGAGCCGGCTCTTCCTCGCGCGGGCGCTCCTGCAGCGGTCGGACCTCGTGCTCCTCGACGAGAGCTTCGCCGCCCTCGATCCCGAGAACCTGCGCCAGGCTCTTCTCACGGCTCGCGAGCGGGCTTCGAGTCTGCTCGTCGTCGCGCATCTGTAGCCCCGTCCTCGTCTCGAGTGACCAGGGCCACCTCCGTCACTCCCGCTCGACGGCACAGGTCCATCATCGCGAGCACGCGGCCGTAGTCGAGGACCGCGCTCGCTTTCAGGAAGAGCGTCCTTTCGGCCCGGCTTTCCATGAGCGAGGAGAGCTTCGTCGATACCGCCTCCTCCGCGATCCGATCTCGATTCAAGAACAGGGCGCCGTCCTCTCTCATGGAGAGAACCAGCGTCGTTTCGTCCCCCGGATGCTCCCGCGGGTTCTCCGCTTCCGGGACTCTCACGTCGACGCCGGGCTGGATCAGCGGTGTGACCACCATGAAGATGATGAGGAGCACGAGCATGACGTCCGCGAGCGGAGTCACGTTGATCTGATCGTTGAGACGTGCGGCGCGCAAGAGGCACCTCCTCAGTTGCTCTTTTGGACACCGGACATCCTGGCGAGGTTCCGTTTTATGATGGTGCGCCATCCGGCATGGAGGTATGAAGATGAGAATCGGAGTGTCCTTCGCTATGGTCGCGGGCCTCGTCCTCGGAAGCTGCCAGGCTCCGCCCGTCGAGAATGCGAAGCCGACTGAGGAAGCCGATCTCCTCGAGGCTCCGGCTCGCGACACCGACGGAGTCCTCCGGGTTCTCGTCCTCCACGACATGGAGGGGCTGAGCGGCCAGGACGACCCGCAGACGTTCGACTTCGATCACAAGGATCGGTACGCCGAGGGCCGCGAGAATCTCACTCTGGACGTGAACTCGGTCATCGCCGGCCTCTTCGCCGGCGGCGCCGACGAGGTGCACGTCGTCGACGGTCACGGCAGCGGCAACCCCGAGCCCGACCTCCTGCTCGATCGCCTCTACACCCGGGCGCAGATGGTCTTCCGCGACAAACCCTTCCGCCAGTACGTGGATCTCGTCGCGCCCGGAGTGTACGACGCCGTCGCCGTCGTCGGTATGCACGCGAAGACCGGAAGCCGCGGCTTCGCCTCGCACACCTACACTCTCGGGATCGAGATCCTGCTGAACGACCGCGCCATCACCGAGACCGAGCTCGTCGCCTACTCCTTCGGCAGAGCCGGCGTCCCGGTGATCTTCGCCTCGGGCGACGACCGCCTCGCCGCGGATCTCGCGACCATGCCCTGGATCGAGTTCGTCATAACGAAGAAGGCGACGAGCGCATCGACGGCGGAGCTCCGGCCGCAGGACGAAGTGCGCGCCGAGCTCGAGGCCGCCGCTCAGCGGGCGATCGAAAAACGCGGAGACGCCAAGGTGATGAAGATCGAAGGGCCCATCCGAGCCGCTCTCCGGGCCGTGCCCCCGGCGAGCCTCCAGGTCCTCGAGGGCGTTCCCGGAATCGACTACAAGGACGAGACCGTCACCTTCGTCGCCAAGGATTTCCAGGCGGCTTACGACGGTCTCATCGAGCTCATCGGAGTCGCCGCCACGAACTACAACCGGGTTCTGGTCGAGAACCTGCGCTCGAGCCCGGAAGGGTCGAAGTTCCTCTCGGAGTACAACGACCAGCTCGTGGGGCGCTGGCTCGACTTCGAGTCGGGCCGGTGGACGCCGCCCGCTCCGGAGCCGCCTCCCGAAGGCCAGCGGTACCACGGAGCTCGGTGACTCACGTAGGATGAACCCGTTGCCCAGTGAAGCGTCACGCGCGCCGGCACGGCGGCCTGAAGACGAGAGTGGTCGACCCCTACCTCGCCATGTGGCGGGCTCTTACCCCCGGCAGCGCCTCCGTCGCGCCTGGCGATTGAGAAAACGGATCAAGAACCTCCAGGCCATTCACGATGCGAAGTCTTTTCCGAAGCTTTGAGCGCTTCGGGGTCGATTACCTCAGCCTCGCGACCCAGGCGATCTACCTCCAGCGCGTCCGCCAGTTTTTCGGCTGATCTCGTCGAGAGAAGCGTCCTCCTTCGGAGTCCCGCGGTGGAGCTTCGGTCTCCCGTGTTCACGAGTCTTCCTCGGCGCATCTTGACCGAGCGAGAAGCCTCGCGGTTAGTGGAGGCACCTTCCTCGAGCTCCTGGAGAGGAAAGCGCGACCGCGCACTTCTCGAGATTCTCTACGGAACCGGAATCCGCCGAGGCGAGTGCGTGCGCCTCGACGTCACGGACGTCGACCTCCAGCAGGGACGGCTTCTCATTCGGAACACCAAAGGGAAGAGAGACCGCGTCATCCCCCTGGCCGGCCGCGCAGCGGAAACTCTCAATCTCTACCTTCGCGAGGTTCGTCCTCAGCTTCTCGAGGATCCTGAAGAGAAAGTCCTCTTCCTTAGCCGATATCGCAAACGAGCCGGGCGCCTCTCCGACGTGACCCTCGCCGTCCTCGTGCGGAAGCACGCCGCTGCGGCCGCGATCGCGCGCGTCCATCCGCACCTGCTTCGCCATTCGTTCGCGACCCATCTTCTCCGCCACGGCGCCGACGTCCGCCACGTCCAGGAGCTCCTCGGACACCAGAGGCTCAAGACCACCGCGCTCTACACCCGGGTTTCTGCGAAAGAGCTCCTCGAGGTCCTCGACCGATGCCTCCCGCGCGAACGGCCGATGCTAAAATCGACAAAGAGGAAAGCGTCATGACTGTCAAAGCGATTTACGAGGACGGCGTCTTCAAGCCCATGGAGAAAGTCGAGCTCAAGGATAAGACGGAGGTCGAGCTCGACTTCCGCCCTTATGTGCCCGAAGACGAAGACATCGATGACCCGAGGAGCTTCATCGGGCTCATCCAGAACGTGCCCAAGGGCGTTCCCATCGCCCAGGACCACGATAAGTATCTTCCCTGATGGTCTTCGTCGACACGAGCTTCTTCTTCGCGCTCGCCTCGCCCGGCGATCCCGACCATGAACGGGTCCGGGAGGTCTTCGAAACCTTCGACCGGAAACGGCTTCCCCATCTCTGGCTCACCACGAATCACGTCGTCTTCGAGACCATCACCCTCGCTCGAAAGCTCGATGGCCATAGAGCTGCGGTCCGGATCGGCGCCCGGCTCTATCGCGAGGTCCTGGCTCGAATCCACTGGGCGACGAAGGACGAGGAGCTGAAGGCCTTCGACTATCTCGCCAAGCACCAGGACAAGGATTACAGTCCCGTCGACTGCCTGAGCTTCGTCGTCATGGAGGCACACGGAATCAAGGAGGCCTTGACCCTCGACGGCGACTTCAAGCACCGATTCACAGCCCGCCCTGGCCCCAAGAGCTGAGCTCCGTCAGCTCGAACCCCCTTCTTCGGTGATCTTTGAGTTGTATGCCGTGTGGGGACGAGGCGTGTTGACGCTTTCGTTCCTGTTTCAAATGTCGCGGCCATATCGTCGCGGGTCCTGGTTGGGTGCTGCCGGTGCCGCTCTGATGATCAATTGCGAAACGAAGCGCCGGAAAACCCGACAAAATATCTAGTGGGAGAGTACGAAACCTATATCGGAGAGACATCCGATCTAAGCCATTCACCTGACCGGCTGGTCTCGGAGAAGCTTGTTCTGCGTTCCGACGGCACGTTCAGCCAGTTCTGCGACTTCGACAAGGCCCCAGATTATCAGTCCAACGGCGAGTGGGAGGCTAGTGAACTGGGAGTAGCCTTTTCACAATTGCGAACGTGCTGGGTTGGGCCGGGCGGCGATACCACGCGAGCACACTTAGTTGTGGAATGGGGTCCGCGCAATATCCTCCAGCATCCCGATCTAAACGTGTTCTATCATCCCATAGGCACCGAGTGAGTTCTTGAGAGGACGACCGGTGTATCTCCCTGGTTAGCCACCTCAGTTCCGGCCGGAGCTCTGTAGTGAGGCCGAAGGGCACGCCGCTTGTCGCGCCCGGCTAAGCACCACAAGCGAATCCGGACCACCAACCGGCTCGAACGGCTTCAGGGTGAGGGCCGGCGTCGGTCCAAGGTGGCTACTCACCGACCATTTGGCGATACCCATCGACAACGAGTTTCCGCTTCACCCGCGGGTCAGGCGGCCGCCTCGACGGGCCGAATGCCTCGGCCCCGAGGAATCCATGAACCAAGCGAGGTTTAAGGCGCGACAAGGTCGCGATCGTGAGGCGACGGGTTTCTTCACCAAGGCCAAACAGATCCATCTGGACCTCGTTTCCCGAGTACCACGGAGCTCCCTCTCAACGTACATGCGACACCCCGACGTTATAGAGATTCTTGGGAAGTTCGATCGTTTCCATCGACACGCCCTGGGCTAGAGCGAAATCGATTGCGCCCGGTCGGGGCTCGGAGAGAAAAGCTCGCGCAATGCGTTCCTCTGGAAACCTCCGTCGCTAGTCACAGGAGTGGCGGTTACCCGCGCGGCTAAACCGTTTCCTGGGAGGGGAAGTCCCATCGGGGTGTTACCTCCATACACACAAGCGTGGGTTTGACACCACGCTGGGTTCCTACTATATTTGTTCCTGTAGTCAGCGTTGCCAGTGCGGGTTCCTTAAGGGAGGAGCCTTCAAATGACTGTGAAAACTCGAATTCGAGCGGGAGACGGCGGGAAAAAGTTCTAAGCCTTATCCCATCGATCTTGTTTCTTAGAAGAGCGGCTTCGCGCCGCTCTTCTTTTTTTAGGGAGTGGGTTTTGCGCGCTGATCGACAAGCCACGACTCCATTTCACTCGAGCGCCTTCGTTCCTCAGTTGCTCGCTTCGTTTCACCCTGTTCTTCCAGCAATTGAGCAGACAGGTTATACGCCCTTGTTAGAAGGGGTCTTCCTCCGTACCCTTCCGCCAGCCTGATCGCCTTGTCGAGAGTGGAACGGGCGGAGCTCACGTCCCCCTGCGCATAGAACGATTCCGATAACACCAACGACGCTTCAGCCTCGATGATCGGCAGCCGGTGACTGGCTGCCTCCCTGACCGTAGCGTCGAGAATTGAGACTGCCGCCGCTGCCTTCCCCAGACTCTGCTCCGCCTTCCCAATCCTGACTCGAGTTTCCAGGGCGAGAACGGGATCCGTGCCTTTTTGTTTGCTTGCCGCGTCCCAGTAGTTGAGAGCTTCTCGCAAGTCACCGCGAGCCTGAGCGACCTCGCCCTCGACGAAATGAAGAAGGGCGCCGAGGTCGTGGCTCTTCATTCTTGAGAGGGCCTCTAGCGCGGATTCGACTTCTATTCGCGCCCCAGGAGCGTCACCCGCCGCCGCCAGCAACCGCGCATCGAGCATGTGGGTTATGGCAGTGAGGCGTGGCTGCCCAAGCCCACCTGAAAGCTCTTTGCTCTCGTCAATCTCTTCCCGAGCCTCCCTGAGACGGCCCTGGTTCAAGTAAACGAGAAATAGAGCGTTATGCGCGTCTGCCGCGCCCGCGAGATTATCGGCCTCTCGACATGCTGAGACCGCGTTGAGGAAAGCCGTGATCGCCTCGTTCAACGCTCCCTTCGCAAACAAAACCTGTCCCTCACGCAAGAAATTGAGACCACGCTCCTTTGGATCTTTGGAGATCGCGATGTGAACTTTGGCTTGTTCCAGGTACACCATCGCATCGGCGTATTTTCCCATCGAGGCGTAAAGGTGACCTATATGGTTCAAACGATCCGCGAGCTCCGTATGCTCCTTTCTCTCCCACTCGATTTCCAGAGATTGACGAGCGATCTCGAGGGCTTTCTCAAGATCACCGGAACGTTCGGAAACGATGCTCAGATTGGTGAGCGCGAAGGACTCCATTGTGGAATTCCCCGTACGCCCGGGAGAGTGCCAGACCCTCTTCCAGCGATGCCCGCGCCCGGTCGAGGTCCCCCTCATTGAGATACAGTTTCGCGAGGTTGGTCAGCGCGGCTGTTATACCCCGTTCGTCGTTGGCTTTCCTGCGATACTCAAGCGATTTTTCGAGATGGCCAAGGGCATCGTCCGGTCGCCCGGAGTCGAGATGGGCAACGCCCAGGATTGAGTGGATCATTCCCATCGTCTCCGGGTCGTTTTCGAAGCTGGCCGGACTGAAGCCCCTCGCTGAGAACGGAGATCGCTTCTTCGCGACGACTGGATAGCACGAGCATGCGTCCGAGACCGAGCAACGCAGCCCCATACTGGGGTGCCAGGTCCAGGACTCTTCGGTATTCGGCGGCCGCCTCGTCAACGCCTCCCCGAGTCTCCAGTGAGCTCGCGAGGTTCAGAAGGATGCCCGGATCACCGGGGTACAGTCGAGCAATTCACGATAGCTCGAGACCGCGGCGTCAGGATCATCCTCTATTTGAGAGGCGATGGCATGAATCTGATAGCGCTCGCCAGATCGGAAGAGGATTCGCTTCCTCCGTCGCTCGCGCGCGCCGGACATAATGACTCGCGGCACGTCATCGCCGAGATTGAAATGAGCTTGCGCGAGCTTGGCATGCGCCATGGCGAAGGTCGGATCGACCCGTGGCTCCTCGAAGAGCGATATCGCCATTTGGTTCGCGCCTTTGTGAAGCTCCTGCATGCCCTGGTGATAGGTGCGGAAGGCTTCGAGCGAGGAAGTCGATACTTCTGCCAGCGGACGATTGCTCTCGCTCGGAGGGGTCGACCTCGAGCGCCGTCGACAATCTCGTCGTGATTTCGTCGACTGAAGCGAAGACTGCGGCGCTGGTTCCGTCAACTTTTATCGGGGTAGTCGAATCCCTGCCGGGAGTTCCTGAGAGTCAGGTCGACGCGAAGTCGCCCTTCAGCCTCGATGAACCTTCCGTACAGGGCGAAATTTGCGCCTCGACATTTTCGAGATCACCTGAATCGACTGCAGATCGAATCGACTCTGCCGCTCTTTACCGAGCTCTTCCAGGATTCGTGCGATTCGTTCGGCCAAAACGGGCCGCAGGGCACCGCGACTGAGACATGTCGGTTATGAGCATCTCCGGGATGCCGTACTCCATCCACGCGAGCTCGGGGTTCCCCGTCATGTTGTGAAACGGCAGAATCGCGATGGTGGTCACCGGAACGTCCGCCTGGACTTCCCCGCTCGGGCTTCTCAGAGGACCCACACGCCGAGACTGATCGAGCCCAGAAGAACCGCGGCAATCCAGCCCTTCCGGCGAAGGACCGCCTTGCGGGTCCGGAGGAAGAGCGAGCTGTCGACCTGCTCCCGCTCCAGGTCCTGGAGGACTTCTTCCGCCGTCTTGTAGCGGAGGTCCGGGTCGACCTCCATGAGCTTGAGGATGATGCGCTCGAGGTACGGCGGGATCTGGGGGTTGAGCGTCCTCGGCGGAGTCGGCTTCACCTGGAGACGGGCGACGACCTTGGAGATCGCGGTGTCGCCTTTGAAAGGGACGTCGCCGGTGAGGAGCTCGTAGAGGATGATTCCGGCGGAGTAGAGGTCGGACTGGGCGTTCGTGGTCTCGCCCTTGACCTGCTCCGGGGAAATGTAGTCCGGGGTCCCCATCATCTCGCCCGAGCCCGTCAGGGTCGCGGTGTCGGCCGTACGGGCGATGCCGAAGTCCATGATGCGGAGGAGGCCGTCCCGGTCGACCATGATGTTCTGGGGCTTCAAATCCCGGTGGACGACTCCCTGGCTGTGGGCCTCGGCGAGCCCCGAGAGCATCTGCTTCATGAAGGAGATGGCCTCCTTCGTCGGAATGGTCTTCTTCTCTTGCAGGAGATCCCGGAGGCTCTGTCCTTCGACGAGCTCCATGGTGAAGAACTTGACACCGCCTTCGGCCTCGCCGAGGTCGTAGATGCGGACGACGTTCTTGTGGGTGATCTTGCGCGCGAGGATCAGCTCCTGCTTGAAGCGCTTGAGGACCTCCGGTCCCCTCCCTTTCTCGGTGCGGATGGTCTTCAGGGCCACGGGGCGATCGAGCTCGAGGTCGAGGGCCTTGTACACCCGTCCCATGCCTCCTTCACCCAGTTTCTCCAGGACCTGGTAGCGGTTCCCGAAGCGGAAGAGTCTGGGGAGATCGCCGCTGTACTGGGTATCCGTGGGAAGCCGGGTGAAGCCGTCTCCGGAATCCGAGCCGCCGTTCGTTCCTTGAACGGAGAGGTCCGTTCCGACCGCCTTGATGGGATCGGTCCTCTCGTCGCTCGAAGGGTTCGAACGGAATACGTCGACCAACAACGCCTCGCAGTGCGAGCACTCGACGCGATCGGAGGCGTTGGCGCGGCCGCAGGAAGGACAATCCACCGGAGCGACCCCCAGATTCTTGCTAATTGTGATCGATACAACTATTCTGCGGGGCGCTTTCGGGAAAATCAACCCGATTTCATCAGAAAACCATGCGCATTCCGCTGATTTCGATGGCCTTCGTCCTGGCCCTCCTGGTGTCGTCCGCCTGTCAGAAGCCCCAACCGCCGGCGCCCGCCGTACCCTGGTGGAAGGGAAACCTCCACACGCACTCCCTCTGGAGCGACGGGGATGACTTCCCCGAAATGGTCATCGACGGGTACAAGAAGGCGCGGTACGACTTCCTGGCACTCTCCGACCACAACGTCCTCGCCGAAGGCGAGCGGTTCGTGGAGACGGACCCGGCGATCCTTGCCGACTACCGGGCTCGTTTCGGCGACGACTGGGTCGAGACGGCGGAGGACGGCCGGGTGAGGCTCAAGACGTTCGAGGAGTACCGGTCTCTTTTCGAGGAGGAGTCGAAGTTCCTTCTCATCCAGAGCGAGGAGATCACCGACCGGTTCGAGGAGAAGCCTCTCCACGTGAACGCCACCAACGTGAAAGAGGTCATCGAGCCCCAGGGAGGGGGAAGCGTGCGCGAGGTCCTGCAGAGGAACGTCGACGCCGTCCTCGAACAGCGGGCGAGGACCGGAGAGCTCATGTTCCCCCACGTGAACCACCCGAACTTCGGCTGGGCGGTCAAAGTGGAGGACCTGATCGCACTCCGGGGCGAGAAGTTCTTCGAGGTCTATAACGGACATCCCCTGGTCCACAACGAAGGCGACGAGCTCCGGCCGAGCACGGAGAGAATGTGGGACATCCTGCTCGCGGAGAGACTCGCAGGCGGCGAGGGCGTGATGTACGGGATCGCCGTCGACGACGCGCACAACTACCGCGCCCTCGATTCGAAGCACCCGAACCCCTTCCGCGGATGGGTCCGCGTGCGAGCTCGGGAGCTCTCGGCCGCGGCCCTCATCGAGGGCATGGAGCGCGGGGACTTCTACGGCTCGTCGGGAGTGGAGCTCGAAGACGTTCTCGTAAATGGCGAGGGACTGTCGCTTCGCATTCGCGCCGAGGAGGGCGTCCAGTACCGTACCGTCTTCACCGGAACCCGGCGAGGATACGACCGATCGACCGAAGAGGTGACCGCAGCTGAGAACGAAGAGAACGAAGACGCGGCCGTCCTGCGGCGGTACAGCGCCGACATCGGAGAGACTCTGGCCGAAGTCGAGGGGCCGGATCCGAGCTACCGCTTCCAGGGCGACGAGATGTACGTCCGGGCGAAGGTGATGTCGACGAAGCTCAAGACGAACCCCTACCACGAGGGGGAGTACGAAGCCGCTTGGGTGCAGCCGGTCGTTCCCACGCGCTGAGTTCGCTAATATTGATACAAGATGGCTGAAGAAACGCCTACTCCTCCCCCGGCCGCGGCCGAACCGCAGGCGCCCTATGTCATCGAGGGCGCTCGCTCGAGCCGCGCCAAGTGCAAGACCTGCCGCAAGACGATCGACAAGGGCATCCTCCGCATCGGGATCCTCATCGAAGGACCCTACGGCATCGGCTACCTCTGGCATCATCTGACCTGCGCCGCCAAGAGGCGCCTCGACGACGTCGAGGAAGCCTACGCCTCGGAGGCCTGGAAAGCGGCGAAGGAGCCGCCTTCGAACGTCCCCACCATCGAGGAGCTCCGAAAAGTCAACGAGGAAGCGGAGGAGAAGCGGCAGTCGCGGCCGAAGCTCCCTTTCGCCGAGGTCGACCCTTCGGGGCGGGCGAAGTGCAAGCAGTGCGGGGAGGTCATGGAGAAGGGGAGCCTCCGGGTGGTCCTCGGCCGCGAGGTCGAGTTCGGAAGCCAGTACCGCACGATGCCCATCCAGGTGCACCCGGCCTGCGTCGCCGCCGAAATCGAGCGCGAGGACTGCGCCACCGAATCGGCGGGATTCGCGGAAGCGATCCGGGCGAACAGCCAGGGCCTCACCTCCGAGCAGATCGACGCGGTCCTCGAAGCGGTGGGAGAGCTTTCGGAAGAGGAAGCCCCGCCCTTCTAGGTGATCGTTGAGTATCGAAGTAGCCCGGCGCGTGGCGGAGACGGTCGCGCGCGAAGGCGGGCGCGCCCTCCTCGTCGGCGGCTACGTCCGCGATCGGCTTCTCGGCATCGAGTCCAAGGATCTCGATATCGAAGTCTTCGGCCTTTCCTTCGAAGAGCTCGAGCGGCTTCTCTCGACTCTCGGAGAAGTGATTCATATCGGGAGGGCCTTCGGCGTTTTCCGGGTCAAGGGCCTCGACATCGACTTCTCCCTCCCCCGGCGCGACAGCAAAATCCGCCCCGGCCACACCGGGTTCGAGGTTTCGTACGACCCCGGGATGACGTTCGCCGAGGCGGCGCGCCGGCGCGACCTCACGATGAACGCCATCGGCCTCGATCCTGTGACGCTCGAGTACCTCGATCCCCATGGGGGCAGGAGGGACCTGAGAGAAAAGCGCCTCCGCGCGACCGACCCCGTTCACTTTCCTGAAGACCCGCTCCGGGGGCTCCGGGTCGCGGGGTTCGCGGCCCGCTTCGAAATGGCGCCCGACGAGGAGCTGAAGAAGCTCTGCTCGGAGCTCGACCTCTCGGAGCTTTCGGCGGAGCGTGTCTTCGGCGAGCTCGAGAAGCTCCTCCTTCGAAGCGAGAAGCCCTCGATAGGATTCGAGCTCCTGCGGGAAACGAGGCTCCTCCGCTTCTTTCCCGAGGTCGAGGCTCTCGTCGGGGTTCCGCAGGAGCCCGACTGGCACCCCGAAGGCGACGTCTGGATTCACACCATGATGGTCCTGGACGAAGCGGCGAAGCTCCGGACGGGGAGTGCCGAGGACGATCTCGCGCTCATGTACGGAGCGCTCGCCCACGATTTCGGAAAGCCGGCGACGACGCGAACGATCGGGGGAAGAATCACTTCCTACGAGCACGACGTCAAGGGCGTCGCCATCGCAGAGGCCTTTCTCGAGAAGCTCCGGGCACCCGGAGAGCTCACGAAGAAAGTGGAGGCCCTCGTGCGCCATCACCTGGCGCCCGCGCTCTTCCACAAGAACGGCGCCACCGCGAAGGCCTACCGGCGTCTGGCTCGCGACCTCGACGCCTCGGGGGTGAGGCCGGACCTCCTCCTCCGGGTCGCGACCGCCGACCACCTCGGACGCACCACCGACGATGCGTTCGCGAGGAGATTTCCGTCAGGCGATCATTTCGAGAAGATGATGGAGTCGCTCGAGCTCACGGTGGAGGCTCCGAAAGACGTCGTCCTCGGGCGGCACCTCATCGCGCGGGGACTCGAGCCGGGACCGGAGTTCGGCCGCCTCCTCGCGGAGTGCCGCGACGTGCAGGACGAAACCGGCTGGGACGACCCGGAGAGAATTCTCGACCGGGTTCTTGGATTGCCCCCGAACGGGTAGAACGTGTAGAATACTCTGGTATTCCGTGTGGTATTGCTATGGCTTCTATCAAAATCGGAGTTTCGCTGCCCGAGAACCTGGTTGAGTTCGCGGACGACGAAGCCCAGCGTCGCGGGACCACGCGCTCAGGTCTTCTTGCCTCGCTGCTCGAAGCGGAGAGAATTCGCGAGCAAACACGGCGCTACCTCGACCAGCACGGCTGGGACGTCGCCGATGACGAAGAGTCGTGGCGGGAGTATCAGCGCCGCAGAATGGCTGAGGAATACCGTGACGATGAGTGGTGAACCACATCCTCGTCGTGGCGAGATCTGGTGGGTGAGAGTCGACAAGCTGCGACCGGCGGTCGTTGTGCAAACGGACCGAGTCATCGATCCACGCGTACGCTCATTTCTGGTTGTCCCTGTCACCAGTCGAGTGAATCTAGAAGGACTGCCCGGAAACGTCCGCCTCGAGCGGAGAATCACGGGACTCTCGAAAACTTCGGTCGCGAACCTGTACGATATCCAGAAGGTGTTTCGCTCCGACTTCGTCGAGAACGTGGGACGATTGCCCGCCGACTCCCTCAAGACGATCGACGAGGGCCTGAGGCTGGTTCTGGAGCTTTGAGAGTGCCTTGAAGAACCTTCTGCTGGCTGTCCTCCTTGCCGGAGCTCCGGGCGCGGGGTCGGAGAACCCCGAGGCACGCGCTCTCTACGAGCAGGCTCTCGCGTCCTTTCAAACGCGCACCCGGGAAGGGCTCGAAGAGGGCCGTCTTCTGTTCCAGGAGGCGGCGTCGCTCGACCCGGGATTCGCCGAGGCCCACGCGGGAGTCGCCGACGCCTCTTGTCTACTCGCCCTCTACGGATACGAAGCGCCTCTCGAGGTGATGCCCCGGGCTCGCGAGGCGGCGCTCGAAGCGATTCGTCTGGAGCCTTCGCTCGCGAAGGCCCATGCGTCTCTTGGGCTCGTCCGCTACCTCTATGAATGGAGCTTTGACGAGGCGGAGTCGAGCTTCGAGAAGGCGATAGCACTCGACCCCGCCTATCCTTCCGCCCATCACTGGTTCGCGATGATGCTCATGGCGACCGGCCGCTACGAGGAGAGCCTCGAGCAGATCGAAAAAGCGAGGGCCCTCGAGCCCGATTCCGCGCTCTACGACGTGAAGCGGGGCACGATCCTGATAGCCGGAGGCAGGCTCGACGAAGCGGAAGCGCACCTGCGGGCGGTTCTCGAGCGGCGTCCCGAATCTCCTCTGGCCCGGCGCGAGCTCGGGCTCGTGGAGCTGGTCCGCGGCCGGCCGGATGCGGCGGGCCTTCTTCTCGACTCGTCGGAGCCGGCCTATGCCCTGGTCCTCAGTCGGTTGGGCCGGAAGAGCGAGGCTCGAGAGATGCTCGAAACGCTCCGCGACCTTCAGTCCTCGAGCTACGTCTCTCCCGTCGACTTCGCCGTGATCTACGCCGGCCTCGGGGAGACGGGCGCGGCGCTCGACGAGATCGAACGCGCGTTCGAGATTCGAGACGCGGCGCTGGTGTATCTCCGGACCCAGCCGGGACTCGCCCCCCTTCGCTCCGAGGCACGCTTCCAGGCAGATCTTGAAGCGCATGGGAATTTGAGGTGTGATGATGAAGAAGCTCGCAATCCTTTTCCTGCTAGTTGCGCCCGTCGCTTCCGCCGAGGAGCTTCGGTTCGCCGTCAGCTTTCCCGCCGAGAGGAGCGCCAAGCCTCTCGACGGACGGCTCCTTCTCCTGATCTCGAAGGACCCGTCGAAAGAGCCGAGATTTCAGATCCAGACCGGGCCGAAGACGCAGGTCGTTTTCGGAATCGACGTCGACGGGCTGGCCCCGGGGAAAGACGCGATCTTCGACGCGAGCGCCATCGGCTATCCCATCGACAGCCTGCGCGAGATCCCGAAGGGCCGCTACCGCGTCCAGGGACTCCTCCACCGCTATGAGACCTTCCACCGCAAGGACGGCCACGTCGTGAAGCTCCCGATGGACCGCGGAGAGGGCCAGCAGTGGAACCTCGCTCCGGGAAACCTCTACAGCGAGCCGGTGGAGATGGAGATCGATCCCGCGAAAGGCGGAACGCTGCGCGTCACGCTCGACAAGGAGATTCCTCCCATTCCCGATCCTCCGGAGACGAAGTACATCAAGCACGTCAAGATCCAGAGCAAGCTCCTCACGGAGTTCTGGGGACGGCCGATGCATCTCGGCGCCCACGTGCTCCTGCCCGAGGGCTTCGACGAGCACCCCGAAGCGCGATACCCGCTCATGATCTACCACGGCCACTTTCCGTACACCATGAGCGGCTTCCGCGAGGAGCCTCCGGATCCGAACCTGAAGCCGGAGTACAGCGAGCGGTTTCACTGGGAGGGCTACAACCGGACGGAGCAGGAGCACGCGTACCAGCTCTACAAGGATTGGACCGGGCCAGGCTTTCCCCGGGTTCTCGCGATCGAGATCCAGCACGCGAATCCCTACTACGACGACTCCTACGCGGTGAACTCCGAGAACCTCGGCCCTTACGGCGACGCCATCACCTACGAGCTGATTCCCGAGATCGAGAAGAGGTTCCGGGGTATCGGCCAGGGCTGGGCCCGTTTCCTCTACGGAGGGTCGACCGGGGGATGGGAGGCGCTCGGAGTCCAGGTGTTCTATCCCGATGAGTACAACGGTTGCTTCGCCGCCTGCCCCGACCCCATCGACTTCCGCGCCTATACCGTGGTCGACATCTATAAAGATAAGAACGCCTACTATCTCGACAGCGACTGGAAGAAGACCCCGCGTCCGGGGCTCAGGGACTATCTCGGCCACGTGAGCGGCACCTCCGTGGAGCTGAATCGCATGGAGCTGGTCCTCGGGACGAAGACGCGCTCGGGGCAGCAGTGGGACATCTGGGAAGCGGTTTACTCGCCCGTCGGGGACGACGGCTACCCGAAGCGCATCTGGGACAAGGAGACCGGAGTCATCGACAGGAAGGTCGCCGAGTTCTGGCGGGAGAACTACGACCTCTCCTATATCTTGAAGCGCGACTGGGCGAAGCTCGGCCCGAAGCTCGAGGGGAAGATCCACATCTACGTCGGCGACATGGACAATTTCTACCTGAACAACGCCGTCTACCTCATCGAGGAGTTCCTCGAGAGCACGAAGAACCCCTACTACGGCGGCGAGGTCGACTACGGCGACCGGGCGGAGCACTGCTGGAACGGCGATCACACGAGGCCGAACGCCACCTCGCGGCTGCGCTACCACCAGATGTTCATCCCCAGGGCCGTGGAGAGGATGCTGAAGACGGCGCCTGCTGGAGCGGACCTCAAGAGCTGGAGATACTGAATTCGGGTGGGGATTCTAATCGGGGTGTGCCTTCGTCTTTGGCCCCTTGGGCCCCGTTCGCGGAGGAAACGACGTCGCGTTTGAAGGTTCGCGGCCCTTCTGTTAGCCTGCGCTCGAATACACTGACCAGTAACGAGCAAGGCGGTTCGAGCCGTGAGCGACGATCGGCGGCATAGCCAGAGAGCACTGTTCTGCAACGAGGTCGAGGTGGTGGGGTACGGCCCTCGACGCACCGCGGACTTGAGCGCCGGGGGTATGTTCATCGAGACCATCGCCGCGTTTCCGCGGGACACCGTGCTTCAGCTCAAGTTCAAGCTGGGGGAGGCCGAGTCTCCTCCGATCGTCGTCCAGGCGCGGGTTCTCTATGTCGCGAACGGCATCGGCGTCGGCGTCGAGTTCATGGATCTGGCGCCCGACGACCGCGTCCGGATCGAGCGCATCCTCCCGGTCTAGCTCCTCAGGGCGTCAAGCGCTCCCGCCGCCCGCCTCGGCGCGCTTTCGCCCGGACTCTTCGCGTACGCTTTTCGCCTGTGCCTTTACCGCGTCGAACTCTTCGCGGAGGCGCCGGACTTCTTCCGGCGAGAGCCGCTCGATGTTGCAGTAATCGAGCTTCCAGTCGGGGCTGGCGCTCCATCTCAACGGAGACTGAACGGTCGTACGCGCGGCCGGCGCCGCCTCGAGGAGGCTCAGCGCGAGGTCGAGGGTGAGAGCTCGAGACGCGGGATCGTTGGGCCGACCGGCCGCGTTGCCGAGGGGAAAATCGGAGAAGAGGAAACGCGGCACGCCGACGTACTCGACGATGTCTTTCGCGCAGCCCATGACGACCGTCGAGATACCGTTCTCTTCCAGCATGCGCGCCGCGAGGCAGACGGTCTGATGACAGACGGGGCAGTTGGGGACCAGGATCGCGGCATCGGCGCCGTCGGCCTGCAAGCGGGCGACGATCTCCGGGCAATCGACCTCGAGCGTGGTGCGATGGCTGCGATTGGTCGGAGCGCCGTGGAAACGCGGAGCCACCGAGCCGATTCGACCCGACGCCGCCCGGCGCCGGAGCTCGGCCAGCGGAAAATAGGCCCCGATGTCCTCGCCCGTGGTATGCGCGCGGTCGATGGCCAGGTGGGAGATGCGCAGATCGGGGTCTTCCGAGCTGTCGCCCGAATAGACGTCGTAGAACTTGGCGGCGCCGTTGTAGGGGGCCCGGGGGCCCTGATCGCCCTTGCCCGGCTGATAGGGCGCCGCGGTGGTGACGATCGCGACACGGCTCCGCGAGAGCGGCTTTCCCAACGGCCGAAACGGCACGTCCGCGTAGTGCGCCCACTCGTAAGGGGCACCGTAGCCCAGCGCCTGGTAGTACTCCCGGATCCGCGGCAGGTAGGGTATCGGCGCATCGTGCGCCGGAGCGAAGCCGAAGTCTCTTGCGCGCTCGCGGGTCATGGCGGGTCCTCTCCATCGACGAGCGCGACGAGCTCGTCCGTCACCCGGGCGAGCAGGGCGACCGTTCGAGCGGCGTTCGCGCCGATCGCGTCGATCTGTCTTTGCGTCAGCGGCAGCGCGTCCACCACGCGGTCGAGCTCGTCCCGGTGATGCGGATCGAGGCGCGCATGCCGTACCAGCGTGCTGAAAGCCGCCGCTGGAAGCTTCGTTCGTTCGACGATCTTCATGAGCTGTTCCTCGTCGGGAGGGCTCCCCTCGAGGACCGCGATGTACCCGAGGAGCGCCACCGGGTGCAGGTGAAGAATCCAGTAATACTGCGAGCCCACCAGCGCCGCCGCCGTCGCCGAGGGCATTCTCTCGAGCGCGGCCTGTCTAGAGTAGCCCAGCGCTTCGAAGTCCTCGAGCACCCAGTCATCGTGGCCGCGCTCCTCGGGAATGTGCCTCTCCAGGTAGTCCTCGAGCGCGCTCGAAACTGGATCCCCTCGGAGCCTCCGCGTCTCCCGAAGGGCGGTTTCCATGAGGGGAACGCTCGCCCGCACCACCGTATGGGTAACGATCAGGGATTCCGGGTACAGCTCCGCCAGTCGGGGATGTGACCAGAAGCGAGCCGTCGACTCGATCAGCGGACCGCTGACGAGGGAGATCTTGAATCGCAATCTCGCGCTCGGTCGGTGGGACCCGCTGACGCTAGCGGCGGCTGTTCGGCGCACTGTCGAAATATGCGGACCTCAGAAGAAGATGAAATGCCTGGGATTGGTTCCGGGGGCGAAGAAGTCCGTGCCGAGCTTCGTTTTGATTTCGATGACGGAGTCGATGTCCGCGTCGGACAGGCACTGCTCGATCCAGTCCTCGTCGGCGGCGTCGAACGCCGCTCCCTCGGGAATGCATCCCGCGTCTCTCAACCTCTGCAGCTTGCTCTTGCCTACTTGACCCATGGCATCCTCCACAATCCCCGCAACGACTCGGCCGCCCGCTTCACGCCTCTCTCGACCCATCGCCGCCGCGAGCCGCGATGCTGGGCGTCGTTTGCTCCGCCACGTCGAGTCCCATCCGCCGCACGAGCGAGACCAGCCTCGGGTCTCGCCGCAGCGGGTCGAAGACCGGCCAGACGGAGGCATAGCACAGGAGCGCATCGCGCTTCTCCGCCGATCTCTCCAGCCACAGCAGGGCGGAATCCGCGTCGCCCAGTCCGACGTGGATGAGGGCGCGGCTGAGGGGCGCCACGTACATCTCGCCTTCCAGCTCCTCGAGCGTCGAAAGCAGCCGGATCGCCTCGTCCGACCGTCCCGAACGCGCATGGCACCATCCGAGACTTCCGAGCATGAGCGGGCTGCCTCCGGTCAAGTCGCGTCCGCGCTCGAACGCGGCGACCGCTTCGCCGAAGTCGCCGCATTCGACGCTCGCCAGCCCCAGAATGGCGTGGAGCTCCGGATAGTCGGGATGCAGCTCGAGCCCGCGCCGGCACTCCGCGATCGCCTCCGCGAAGTCGCGGGAGTAATAGTGGGTGGCGGCGACGGCGACGTTGGTCGCCGGCGACAGAGGATCGCGCTCCCGCGCCTCCTCGGCGACGCGCAGCGCTTCTCTCAGCCGCTTCATGAGTATCAGGTAGACCGTATACTCGACGTGTCCGGGCACGTACCCCGCGTTGAGCCGGCGCGCCTCCTGGAGCTCGGCCCCCGCGGCGCTCCAGTTCCACTCGAAGTACATGTGGACGTCGCCGAGCGAAACGTGCGCCTCGGCGAGGGTCGGATCGGCGGCGAGCGCCCGGAGTGCCGCTTCCTTGGCTCGAGGCCAGACCTGGTCCGGAGGCGCGAGACCCCAGGATGCCAGCGCGACGTAATAGTCGGCGATCCCCGAATGCGCCTGGGCGAAGTCCGGGTCGATGGTGAGCGCTTCCTCGAGGTGGCGCAAGGCCCTGACGAACGCCTCCGGGGTCTGCATGTGCCAGTAGTAACGTCCCTTGAGATAGAGATTGTAGGCTTCGACGTTGCGGCCTCCCGGCTTCACCAGGGGCGCGTCGACCTCGCCGCTCAGGCGCACCTCGAGCATCTTGACGATGCGCTGCGCGATCTCCTCCTGAATGGTGAAAACGTCCTCGACCTCCCGGTCGTAGCGCTCCGACCACATCGAGTAACCGCTGGCGACGTCGATGAGCTGCGTCGTGATCCGGAGCTTGGACCCCGACTTCCGCACCGTGCCTTCCAGCACCGTACCCACGTCCAGCCTCTGGCCAATCTTCTGCACGTTCTCGCTGCGGCCTTTGAACTCGAAGGCCGACGTCCTGGGCACGACCTGAAGCCCGTCGATCCGCGCGAGCGCGTTGATGAGCTCGTCCGTCAACCCGTCGCTGAAATACTGGCGCTCGTCGTCGGCATCGAGATTTACGAACGGAAGCACCGCGATCGACGGAAGCCTTCGAGCGGCGGGCGATGCGGGCACCAGACTTCGCTCCGACATCCGCAGACCGGCGAGCTCCTCCAGGAGCTCCCCGGCGCTTCCGTATCTCGCTCCGACGTCCTTGGAGAGGCACTTCGCGACGAGTCGGGTGACGCTTTCCGGCAGTCCGCTCACGCAGTCGGAAAGCCGGGGCGCATTCTCGTGACGGATGCGGTGGATGATTCCCTCGGAGCGATCGCCTTCGAAAGGCAGGCGCCCGGAGATCATTTCGAAGAGAACGACTCCGAGAGACCAGATATCGCTTCGGACGTCGATCGGCAGTCCCGCCGTCTGCTCCGGCGACATATAGGCCACCGTCCCCACGGCGACCCGGTCCAGGGTAATGCCCGCTTCCCCGCCGAACTTCGCGAGGCCGAAGTCCAGGATCTTCACGACGGATTCGCGAGTCACGAACACGTTGCTGGGCTTGATGTCGCGGTGAATGATGTTCAGCGCGTGGACGCTCTTGAGGCCCCGCGCGATCTGGGTTCCGTAGTCGAGCGCCGTCGCGGGGGCGAGCGGCCCGCGATCCATGATCTCCCGAAGCGTCTCGCCCTCGTAGCAAGCCATGGCGATGAACAGCTGCCCGTCGGGAGCGGCGTCGACGTCGTAAATCGTGCAGACGTTGGAATGATCCACGGAAGATGCCGCCCGCGCCTCCCTCAGGAAGCGCGCCTTCAGCTCCTCGTCGCGGCTCCAACCAGGAGGAAGGAACTTGAGCGCCACCACCCGTCCGAGCTTCGTGTCGCGCGCCTTGTAGACATCCCCCATGCCGCCGCCGCCGAGGCGCTCGAGAAGCTGGTAGTGCCGGACGGTTCGAGGAGCCATTC
Organism: uncultured Acidobacteriota bacterium; assembly: GCA_963716925.1. Classification (GTDB taxonomy): domain Bacteria; phylum Acidobacteriota; class Vicinamibacteria; order Marinacidobacterales; family SMYC01; genus DAISKN01. The sequence goes on from CAVQUX010000014.1 coordinate 600,164, forward strand.
TCGGTCCCGAAAGCCTGACCACACGATAGGAAAGAACCGCGAGATTCGTACCATAACCCCCGCGGTTTTTCCAGCCGGCGGCACGCGATGGCGACGCTCTGTCCTTTTTGGTCCTGAGCGGTACGCGGCCCTCGGTCGAAGGAGGCCCTCGTCGAGTATGCTACTCGACCGAAGGGGCCTCGATCCGTTCTCATGCATATGGAGCGCACCCGGGACGTGCTCGTGATCGGCGGCGGCAACGCCGGGATCTGTGCCGCTCTCGCCGCGCGCCGCGCCGGGGCGAGCGTCCTCCTGCTCGAAGCGGCTCCACGACCACTCCGCGGCGGAAACAGTCGCCACACGCGAAACCTTCGCTGCCTGCACCAGAGCCCCGACGAGCTCCTGAGCGGGTCGTACGGGTTCTCCGAGTACTGGGACGACTTGATGCAGGTGACGGAAGGACGGACCAACGAGGAGCTCGCGCGGGTGACGATCGAGAGCTCGGCGGGCTGCCGGGACTGGATGGCGCGCCACGGCGCCCGCTTCCAGCCGGCTCTCGAGGGGACGCTGCAGCTTTCGCGCACCAACGCGTTCTTCCTCGGGGGAGGCAAGGCGCTTCTGAACGCTTACTACCGGACGGCCGAGAAGATGGGAGTCGACATCGAGTACGACGCCGAGGTCCGCGGGATCGAGCTCCTGGATGGGCGATTCCGCTCCGCCACCGTCTTTCGCGACGGAGTGCCCCGCGAGGTGCCTGCGAGAGCGCTCGTCGCCGCCGCCGGAGGCTTTCAGGGAAACCTCGACTGGCTCCGGGAGGTCTGGGGAGACGCGGTCGACAACTTCATCATTCGCGGGACTCCGTACGATCGAGGAACGGTCCTCCGGGCTCTCATGGAGCAGGGCGTCAAATCGGTGGGCGATCCGGCGCAATGCCACGCGATCGCCGTGGACGCACGCTCGCCGCGTTTCGACGGAGGCATCGTCACCCGGGTCGACTCGGTTTCTCTCGGCATCGTCGTCAATCGCGACGCCGTTCGCTTCTACGACGAGGGTGAAGACTTGTGGCCGAAGCGGTATGCCATCTGGGGACGATTGATCGCCGCGCAGCGCGATCAGACGGCCTATTCGATCTTCGATTCCCGGGCGTGGGGCGCGTTCCTGCCGCCCGTCTATCCGCCCCTTCAGGCGGGCTCCCTGCGGGAGCTCGCCGCGCTCCTTCCCGTCGACCCCTCGACTCTCGAGCGGACCGTCTCGGAGTTCAACGCCTCGGTGCGCCCCGGGACCTTCGACCACGCCGTGCTCGACGATTGCCGCACCGTGGGTCTCACTCCTCCGAAGAGCCACTGGGCGCGCCCGCTTGACCGACCCCCGTTCCTCGCCTACCCTCTTCGACCGGGAATCACCTTCACCTACCTCGGAGTCGCCGTGAACGCGAGCGCTCGGGTGCTCATGGACAACGGCGAGCCCGCGGAGAACGTCTTCGCCGCCGGGGAGATCATGGCGGGGAACGTCCTGGGGAAAGGGTACCTGGCCGGACTCGGAATGACGATTGGCACGGTCTTCGGGCGCATCGCGGGCGAGGAGGCGGCGCGTCTTGTCCTCGGTTGATTCCCTTCCGCTCGAGCTTCTCCGAGACGGCGAGCGCGCCATGCGGATCTGCAGCGCCTGCCGCTACTGCGAGGGGTTCTGCGCCGTCTTTCCGGCGATGGAGCGAAGGCGTCCGTTCTCGCCCGGGGACCTGACCTACCTCGCGAACCTCTGCCACGACTGCCGCGAGTGCTACTACTCGTGCCAGTACGCTCCCCCTCACGAGTTCGATCTCAACCTGCCGCGAGTGCTCGCGGCGGCGAGGCGGGAAAGCTACAAGGAGCTGGCCTGGCCGGCGCCGCTCTTCGGCCTCCTCGGAAGAACCGGACCCTCGCTGGCTCTGAGCCTTCTTCTGAGTCCGGCTCTGATTCTCCTGGGAGCGGTGTTCCTCCAGGACCCCGCCAGCCTGTTCTCGGCTCACACGGTCGAGGAGGGCTCGTTCTATCGGGTCCTCCCTCACGAGGTGATGGTCTTCGTTTTCGGCGCCGTGGGCGCGTTCGTGCTCGTCGCTCTGGCGGCGGGTTTCAGGAACTTCTGGCGGGCGACGGCGGAGGGCGGGGACTCGCGGCTCGACCCTCGCGCGATCGGTCGAGCGCTCCGGGACAGCCTGCGCCTCCGCTACCTCGGCGGCGGAGGCGAGGGATGCTCTTATCCGGGCGAGCGCGCCTCGATGGCGAGGCGCTGGCTCCACCACCTGACGTTCTACGGATTCGCGCTCTCGTTCGCCTCCACGACGACGGCGGCGATCTATCACAACTTCCTGGGATGGAAAGCTCCCCACGAGATCACGAGCCTGCCCGTGGTCCTCGGCACGATCGGCGGCTTCGGGCTGCTCGTGGGACCCCTGGGTCTCCTCGCTCTCAAGTCCGTGCGGGATCCCGCGCCCGAAGACCCGCTGCAGAGCCGCATGGACGTTGCTTTCCTCGTTCTTCTCTTCTCGACGAGCCTCACCGGACTGCTTCTTCTGGCGCTGCGCGAGACCGCGGCGATGGGAGTGATTCTCGCCGTTCACCTCGGCCTGGTCCTCGGTCTTTTTCTCTCCATGCCGTACGGCAAGTTCGTTCATGCAATCTATCGATTCGGAGCGCTCCTCCGATTCGCGAAGGAGGAGAGAGAGCGATGAAAGTCCGCCTGCTCTGCGCGCTCGCTCTCGGCTTCTCCGGTTGCGGGGGCTCGTCGGGGCCTTCGGATGGTCTGACGCTCCTGGCGCCGGCCGCGCCGGGCGGCGGGTGGGACCAGACCGCGCGCGTGATGCAGCAGGTGCTTCGCGTCACCGGCCTCGCTCCGGCGGCGCAGGTGGTCAACGTCCCCGGAGCCGGGGGCATCGTCGGCCTCGCCCAGGTCGTGAGCTCCCACGAAGGCGATCCCAACCTCCTGATGCTCACGGGTCTCATCATGATGGGGGCGGTTAAGACCAATCATTCGCCGGTGACTCTGGACGAGGTGACTCCCATCGCGAGGCTGATCGGAGAATACGAGGTGCTGGTGGTTCCCGCGGATTCCCCCCACCGGACGCTCGCGGACTTCGTGGCCGCGTGGGAGAAAGAGCCGGGCGCGCTCGCCCTCGGCGGGGGCTCGGCCGGGGGGACCGACCACATGCTCGCGGGACTGGTCGCGAAGGCGGTCGGGATCGAGCCCACACGGATCAATTACGTGCCGCACTCCGGAGGAGGCGAGTCGCTCGCGTCGATCCTGGGAGGCCACGTGGCGGCCGGTATCAACGGCTACGCGGAGCTCGTCCCCTTCATCGAAGCCGGACGCCTGCGGCCCCTCGCGATCTCGAGCGACGAACGGGTAGCGGGAGTGGACGTTCCCACGTTCCGGGAGCAGGGAGTCGAGGTCTCGCTCGCCAACTGGCGCGGAGTCGCGGCGCCGCCGGGAATCTCCGGAGAGGAGCGGGCGAAGCTCGAAGCGCTGCTGGATCGAATGCAGGCCTCCGAGCCGTGGAAGGAGGCCCTCGCGCGGAACAACTGGGTCGATATGTATCTGACCGGCGCGGAATATGAAGAATTCCTGAAACAGGAGGACGCGCGCGTCGTCGAGGTCCTCCGATCCGTGGGCCTCCTGGACTGAGCGAGGTCTTCCCCTGGACTCCGATTCTTCTAGCCGAGAGAGGTCGGGGCGCGACCGCGTCGAGGTCGGAGTGGCCCTTTCCGCGCTCGCTCTCGGGCTCTTCGTTCTCGTCGGAAGCTTTTCGATCGACCTCGGGGCCGGCTACGACCGCATCGGTCCGCGCTTCTTTCCCTACCTGGTGGCCGCCGGGTCATTTTTCTCCGGGGCTTTGCTTCTGAAAGAAGCGTCGAGGCCCGCCAGCCGTTCGAGGCCTTCGAGGCCCTGGACAGGGGACATCGCTTCCCGCGCGGGCGGGTCCGTCGCCTTCACCCTGGGCCTCGCTCTCGCGGCGAGCGTTCTGCTTCTGGAGCGAGCAGGGTTCGTCCTTACCGCCGCCCTCCTTTTCTGGCTCGTCGCTCGCGCTTTCGCGAGCCAACGCCCCCTGCGGGACGCGGCCGTCGGTCTCGCTCTTTCCGCCGCCTCTTATCTCGCGTTCACGCGAGGCCTCGGCCTCAGTCTCCCTCGCGGTCTTCTCGGCGGTCTCCTCTGAATGGACGCCCTCCGGCTCCTCGCCGACGGCTTCGGAGTCGCGCTCGAGCCTGCGAATCTTCTCTGGGTCTTCGTGGGGGCCCTCCTGGGAACGGCCGTCGGAATCCTTCCGGGCATCGGCCCCGCTCTCACCGTGGCGCTCCTACTGCCCGTCACCTACGGCCTCGAGCCGGTCTCCGCGTTCATCCTCTTCGCGGGCATCTACTACGGAGCGATGTACGGCGGGTCGACGACGTCGATCCTGATGAACACCCCCGGCGAGAGCGGCAGCATCGTCACCGCGCTCGAAGGAAACCGGATGGCCCGCGCCGGACGCGCTTCGGCGGCGCTCGCGACGGCCGCCCTCGGCTCGTTCGTCGCCGGGACGCTCGGCACCGTGGCTCTGACCTTCACCGCCCCGGCGCTCGCGAACCTGGCCCTGACCTTCGGGCCCGCGGAGTACTTCGCCCTCATCGTTCTCGGCTTCACCACGATCTCGTCGGTACTCGGCGGAACACTGGCTCGCGGGCTCCTGAGCCTGTTCTTCGGACTGGCGCTGGGACTCGTGGGCATCGATCTGCAGACGGGGCAGGCGCGCTACACGCTGGGATTGCCGCAGCTCCTCGATGGAATCGACGTCGTCGTCGTGGCCGTCGGCTTGTTCGCCGTCGGGGAGACTCTCTTCCAGGCGTCGAGAGGGCGCGATCGAGAGACGGTGACGCCGGTCCGAGGCCTTACCTGGATGTCGCGCGAGGACCTGGCGCGCTCCTGGAAACCCTGGCTCCGCGGGACTCTCCTCGGGTTTCCCATCGGTGCGCTTCCCGCGGGCGGCGCGGAGATCCCGACGTTTCTCTCCTACGCCCTCGAGCGGCGGCTCTCTTCCAGACCGGAGGAGTTCGGTCGAGGCGCCATCGAAGGGGTCGCCGGCCCGGAGGCCGCGAACAACGCGGCGGTCGCGGGAGTGCTCGTTCCTCTCCTCACCCTGGGGCTTCCGACCTCTTCGACCGCGGCCATGCTGCTGGCGGCATTCCAGCAGTTCGAGCTTCAGCCGGGTCCTCTGATCTTCACGACGAACCCGGCGCTGGTGTGGGGACTGATCGCGAGCCTCTACCTCGGAAACGCGATGCTCCTGCTGCTCAACCTTCCCCTCGCGCCGCTGTGGGCGCAGCTTCTCCGCATCCCCGCGCCGAGCCTGTACGGCGGAATTCTCGTCTTCGCGACGCTCGGGACCTATAGTCTGAACCATTCCGTCTTCGACGTCGGTCTCATGTACGTCATCGGGATCGTCGGCTTCGTCATGCGGCGGGTCGACATCCCCGTGGCTCCCGCGATCCTCGGCATGATCCTCGGCCCGATGGCGGAGCAGCAGTTTCGAAGGGCGCTCGCGATCTCACAGGGCGATCCCTCCGTCTTTCTGACCAGGCCCATCTCCGCCGTCCTTCTCGTACTGGCCTTCGCCGCGACGCTCGCCCCGCCGCTATGGCGGCTCTACCGGCGCCTGTCTTCGACGACGTAGCCTTCGCGGACGTCCCATTCGGCAAGCTCGCGCGCCCACGGATCGTCACCCGCGGAGTGGATGCGGACACGGGCGCGGCGTCCACTCGCATCGAAAAGCGATGTATGATCCGTCCCGTCCTCCACGGACCTTGGACTGGCTGGAACGTGTCCGATGGCGGGCACCGGGGGTTGCGAGCGATGTCCTCGAGAGCGGGGCTTCTCGTCCTATGGTTCGGCCTCTTGGCGGTCCCTGCCTCCGCGGCGCGCCCGCTCGGGTTCGAGGCCGTCTCGACCCAGGGATTCGGCGACCGCCACAATACGAAGGCCTGGTCCATGGCCTGGTGGCGAGGCCGGCTCTACGTGGGGACGGCGCGGGAGCACCTGTGTCTGGCCCGGGCGGCCATGTCGATCTCGAGCCCGTTTCTGCTGTATCCACCCCGGGACAGGAGTCTGGACTGCACCGAGGACATGCGCGACCTGCCTCTCCAGGCCGAGATCTGGCGCTATGACCCCGGGAGCGGCTCCTGGGACCGTGTCTTCCAGTCGCCCCTGATCGTCAATCCCGCCGCGCCGGGCAAGTGGACGGCGCGCGACGCGGGCTTTCGCAATCTCGTCGCGTTCCAGGAGGCGGACGGGACGGAGGCGCTCTATGCGCTCGGCATGACGTCGGAGGCCATCAACCACGGAATGCCTCCGCCGCGCATCTTGAGAACGACGGACGGCGAGCAGTGGAAGGCCGTGCCCCAGGACGGCTCCACGAGGCTGGGGCAGCTCGGCCGGGGCGAGGCGAACTTCCGCGCCGCCGCCTCCTACGACGGCAGGCTCTACGTCGTGAACGGAGATCTCCTCGGAGTCGGAAGGCTCCTCGAGAGCGAGGACCCGGCGAGCGGGGGGGACGCCTTTCGCGTGGTGAGTCCTCCCGGCATGTCGATCTTCGAGATCGCTCCTTTCGACGGCGAGCTCTTCGTCGGCACCGCCGCAGCGAAAGGCTACGGCGTTCTCCGAGCCCGTGCGAACGACTCCGGCGACTACGCCTTTACTCCCGTCGTCGAGACCGGGGCCTACGCCCGCGAGCGACGCGCCAGGGCGGCGACGAGCCTGTACGTTTACGGCGATCGGCTCTACGTCGGCACCGACAGTCCCGGCGAGCTCGTCCGCGTCAATCCCGACCGGTCCTGGGACCTCGTCGTGGGCCTTCCGCGGTCGACGCCGGAGGGCTGGAAGGAGCCTCTGAGCGGACTCGGCGACGGGTTCGACTACTCCTGGGCGAATCACCTGCACCGCATGGTCGAGCACGAGGGCTCGCTCTACGTCGCGGTGAACGACGCCGCCGGCTTCACGCTCGGAGGAGGGACGGAGACGGCGAGCCGCGGCGGCGCGCTTCGGAGCCTCGCGGGCTTCGATCTCTTCTCGAGCGCCGATGGGGTCGAGTTCTCTCTCGTGACGATGACCGGATTCGGCGACCCGCGCGAGAACGTGATCCGGGTGTTCGCCTCGACCCCCGACGGTCTGTTCGCGGGCACCGCGAATCCCTGGTACGGGCTCCGCGTCTACCGGGGCCGGGACCTGCCCGACTCGGCTCTGGAGCCGCCGCGGCACCTGAGCGTCGAGACGACGCGGGAGGGGCAGGCGCTCACCTGGGAAGGGGTCGCGGGGGCGGTGGTGTATCGCGTCTTCCGGAGAAACGTGAGCGAGGGTCCAGAGGTCGAGCAGGCTGGCTCCACGACGGAACCGTTCTTCGTCGACCTGCCGCCCCGCCGGGGCACCTACCACTACTTCGTCCGCGGCGAAGACGGTCTCGGCGAAACGTCGCCGCCGTCGAACCTCGCCCGCGCTCCTTCGCTCCAGCGGCGGGTGTCACTCGCCCGCCTCGAGTCCGAGCTCGAGTCCTGGTCGGGAGGTCGAAGACTCCCGGGGATTTCTCCCGCGCTGGCGGCGGCCGGAAGGCACCTGCGCGCGAGGGAGCTCGCCTCGGCCCGCGCTTCACTCGAACGCGCGAGACGGCGTCTCGGCTCGAGCGCCGAGCTTCCGCGGTGGCGCATCCCCGACGCCGACACGCTATTCGCCCGCCTTCTCGGGCGACTCCGTCTCGCCGAGGCGGGCGTCCTTTCGGCCGCAGAGCTCGAAACGACGCGAGACGATCGCGAGAAGTGAGCTACGTCGGGCCCCAAAGGCGCCGGTGCCCAACCGCGTCGGTGGACCGCGGGATCGTCCGGGAGAATACGGATGATTTTCAGTACCGGCGGGAGTAGCCTTAGTCTCCGCCGGTTCGCCCTCGAAACGAACGGAAGGCGGGATACTTTGGGGGGTGTATATGTCTCAAAACAGACGGCTCTACATGCTCGGGATCCTCATGGCCGGTGCGATGGTCGCTGTGAGAGCGGACGCGCAGGTGATCGGCTCGTACAGCAATTTCGACTGCTTCAACGATACCGGAGAGACCGCCGAAGGCTTCGAGATCGATATTGAAGACGTTTGGCCCTCGGACATCACCAGGATCTTTCCGGATAACTTCAGCCCCGGGCAGCCTTACATAAGGTACGGCACCCCCGACAAGAATGATCTGCAGCTGGTGACCTTTCCGAATGGCCATACCGGTGTCCGGATCCTGTATGCGGCAAGCTACGTCGGCGGGCAGTGGGTCGCCCAATGGGGCTCGAGCGCGATGCCAGGGACGACGACTCCCCTCGGAAACGGCACGCCCTACGTGAGGAATCCGACGTACACCACGGGGGACTCCTGCTGGACCCTGGGAGCGAGAACCGACTACCCGTCGAGCGGGTGCGACCATTTCGGGTTCAGCCTCGGGCCCAACGTCGTGCCGGGAAAAATTACGTACCATTGGCTGATTCCCGACGCCAACCAACCGGGGCAGCTCGTTCCGTTCGGGAGCGAACCGTCGCTGCCTCCTTCGCCTATCCTGTACCAGAACCCTCCCGCTCCAGGCCAGCCGCCGCAGGTCCACGCGGAGGCGCACGCGCCGGAGCCGCCCGAGAACGAACCGATGTGGGGTGACGCCGTTTGGGTGCGGACGTTCACTTCCTTCAGCGAGGTTCCCGCGGAGCTGGACAAGCTGCAGAAGAACCTCGTTCCCATGAGGAGCCGAAGGAAACAGAAAGTCAGAATCACCTGGAGCCTGCTCCAGCAGGCGCCGGCAGGCGAGGCGGGGGAAGCAGCCGAAGTCGAGGATGAAGACATTCCTCCCGGCAACGTGGAGGTGACCAAGCGCTACGAGTACTTCGCCTACAACGGAGCTTACGACCCGGAGAACCACGAGGCGATGTGCGGCGGCGACGACAGCTGCGACCGTCCCGTCTTCGGCCTGAACGGAAAGTGGGAGAGGGGAAAGTATCTGGGCGCCCACATGAACGCTTTCAACGTCGAGTGAGCCGGGCTCGGTCGTCGGAGTCTAGACCGATCGTGACGGCTCCGCGGGCCCCCCTCGCGCTTCGACCGCTTCCCGGAACCGATGGTGGAGGAAGCCTCCGCTCCGGGGAGGGAGAACCATCGGCACTCTCGCGCTCGAGACCTTGATCGCGGCGAAGAGCGGTCCCGCTCCCTCGTGAATCCTCGCGCGCAAACGGGAAAGCTCGCTTCTCTCCCGCACCGTCCAGGCCTCGCCGAATCCCGCTGCCCTCGCCATGCCCGCGAGGTCCACTCCGCGGGCGGTGTGGGTTTCCTGTCCTCCGGTTTCGCCATAAACCTCGTTGTCGAGAACGACGAGGGAAAGGTTCGTCGGACGCTGGACCGCTATCGTGGCGAGGCTTCCGATGCCCATGAGCATCTCCCCGTCTGCGGTGACCACGAGAACCCGGCGGAGGGGCCGGGCAATCGCGAGCCCCAGGCCGACCATCGGGGCGAGCCCCATCGCGCCCCAGAGGTAGAAGTTCCTCGGGTCGTCCCCGGCGGCGGCGCAGTCCCAGGCCGGCCCCCCGAGCCCGGCGACCACGAGAAGCTCTCCCCGATCGCGAAGGATCTCCGAGACCGCCTCTCTTCGCGCGAGAGCTTCAGCCATGGGCGCCCTCCGCGGGTTCGAACGTCTTGCTCCCGAGCATCTCTTGAGAGAGGAGCACCGCCACGGCGCGATGGGCCTCGAAAGCCATCCTTGCGGCGGAAGCGACGGCGGGCGCAGCTCGATCCGGATCCGTTACCCGGAGCGGGCTCACGCCCATTTTCTCCAGAACCGTCTCCGCCGCCCGGGCCATGGGCACCTGCCAGGGGTTCGCCTCGCCCCACTCTCCCCGCATCGATACGACGGCCAGGAGAGGAAAGCGGCACTCTTCGATCATCGCGAGACCATTGACGCACTTTCCAACACCGCTCGACTGCATGAGGAGAAGGGAACGGTCGCCTCCGAGCCAGGCCCCGGCCACGACGCCGACGCCTTCTTCCTCGTTCGTCAATGCAACCGAGACCATGGTCTTCTCGGAACGGCACAGGTCGATGAGACCGGCGATCCCCGCGTCGGGAACGTAGGACACGACGCGGACACCCGCGTCCCGGAGGACGTCGAAGACCTGCCTGGGCCAGGCGGGAGGGGTGATTCTCATGTCAGAGACTGGAGGATCGGCTCGATTCTACCATCTGTCGGAAAGGGTCATTTGCCAAAGAAGTACGGACGAAGTTCTTCTTCGCGCAGGTAGCGCAAGTCTTGGCGGTAGATCACGAGACGTCGAGTCGGGTTCCATCCCTCCGGCGCTGCACGTAAACCCGCGTCGACCTGTGATGCCGCCGCGCCGTGAAGAGGCTTCCGTCTACGAGGCGCTCGCCACGACGGCGTACTCCCCCTGCTGCCACAGGTCCTCTTCCAGATTGCCGCTCCCTCGGGGAAAGAAAATTCGCGCCGACTGGAACGCGTGCAACCGGCATAGAGTGACCGCCACCTCGGGAAAGATCGGTTTCTGATGCGTGAGGTCGACCCAGAAGTTCTTCATGGCGGCGATCGAATGCGGATTGACGGTCTCCGCGATGAATAGACCGTTTCTTTCGAGCTTGGAGCGGGAGAGCCGGAGGAGGGCAAGCAGAGACTCGAACGGCAGGTGCTCGATCACCTGCGCCGAGAAGATGCACCCGATGGAGCCGTCGGCTCGGGCGGCGAGGTAGTCGGCGGCGTCGGCGAGCTCTACCTCGTGGCCCCTCCGCCGACAGCGTTCGACCATGCCCGGATCGACGTCGATTCCCACGCCCCGCAACCCGGACTCCGCGAGAAGATCGAGAAACTCTCCGCGACCACAGCCGATGTCGACCACCGGCGGTTTGTCCCGCACCATGTCGAGGTAAACACGAAGGCGGTCCTTGATGAACGCTTCCGGACCGCGAAACGAGTCTTCGAAGGACGGATAGAGGTCAGCGGGCGCGCTGCTGCCTTCGTTCCCATCGTACCCGATGTACTCCCGGCCGTCGGCGGCTCGAACCCGCATCGGTTCCGCGGTGTGCGGCAATGCGTACAGCTCCCTCGAAAGCCGCTCGAGCGTCCGCTCTCCCGCCGAAGCACTCGCGGTCAAGGACGCCAGGTGAGCTTTCGCCGCATCCTGGAATTCCGAAACGTTGCTCACCAATTTCGCCAGGTGCCGTTCGATGTCACCGTGGCGCCCGAAGGCCCGCCCCATATTCTCTTCGACGAGACCGACGCGCTTCTTCATGGACGCCGAGCGCACTCCAGCTCGTTTCCGTTCCTCACCGACTTCATCCCGAATCGCGGGTATCACCTCCCGCTCCAGGGCCCGGACGCGCTCCTCGAGCTCTCGAACGACCGCGAGGGCAGCTTCGTCCCGTTCGGACAGCTCGTTCCGGAGCGCCGGGATGGCTTCTCGCGCGATTTCATCGATCCTTTGTCCAAGCTCCTGAGACTCCTCCAGAATCGCCCGGTGAAACGCGTTGAGGCTCGTGGTGTAAGGCCGCAGCAGGCGAAAGAGGAGAGAGCGCACCAGGGGCAGGAGCGGTCGGAATCGAACGGTCGTATCCCAGGGGATCCCGGGGAACTCGAGGGAGCGAAAGTAGGCGCGCTCGTGCGTCGATGGCCCGCTGGGCTCGAGCTCCGCCGGCTGCGATGCGGGTGGCTGCGGAGCCGCTTTCTCGATTGCCGCGGGCTCCGTCGCGGCCGGCTCGGCTTCCGCTCGCACCAGCGCCGCTCGCGACTGTCGAATCTCCGAGAGCCTCCGGCCGACGATCTCGGCGCGGACGCTCGGTCGGTCCCGTTCGAGGAGGTCCTGTCTCGCCCGCCGCCCCTTTTCGAGCGCTTCCTCCGGGTGCTCGTACACGTGCCGCATCCACCTCGCGGCGTCCTCGATATCGGGCTCGGCCCACTCGCCTCCCGCCGGGTACGGTTCGCAGCCCTCGGGGATCGGTACGACTTCGTGCCGAACCAGGTACGCGTTCTCCTCGCTCATGAACATCAAGTTGCCCGAAAAGCCGGTAGCGATGACCGGCTTTCCCGCGATCATGGCTTCCGCCATCGTCAAGCCAAAGCCCTCCGCCCGATGGAGCGAGACGTAACAATCGCAGCTGGAGATGAGTCCGATCATGGATTCGCGACAGAGATACCGATCGAGGACCAGCACGTCCGGCTGCTCCGCCGCCGACACTCTCACCTTCTCGAAATCCTCGATTCGCTTGTCGCCGTTGATGCTCTTGAGCACCAGGACCGGGCCTTCTCCCGGAGCGAAAGCGCGGCGAAAGGCCTCTATCAGCGCCAGGGGATTCTTGCGCTCGAGGACGCTCATGAAGTCGAAGATGAACAGGAACAAGAAGTCTTGCGGCAGACCGAGCTCGGCCCGGATCGAGTCGGACGACAGCGGGGGACTCACGGGCGGCGGAATCACGTGAACCGGCTTCGGCGATACCGCCGAGAGAGACGAGGCGGTGTACTCGCTCGCCACCCAGATTTCGTCGACGAGAGCGAACGAGCCGTGCCACGCCGTGGGGAACGTGGATACTTCCCAGTGCCACGAGCCGACGGTATAGCGGCGCTCGAAGAAGTCCCGACCCAATTTCTTCGCGCAGCCCGGCAGCATGTCGGCGTTCACGCAGAGGATATTGATGTCGTAAGGGGCGTTCGCGTCCGCATCCTCGAAGGCATCGAAAGGATGCTCCTGACGGCTCGAGGTATCCTCGAGGGTAACCGTGGCGAAGGGGACTCCGACCTGTTCGAGAGCGGCGACGAGCTGGCGCGCCGCCTCACCTACCCCGAGCTCGCCGCGGAAGTAGCCAACGACGTTGACGCCCGGCAGCAGCACCCGGTTGGAGCGAGCTCTTGCGCTTGGGGAGGTTCTAACCTCCGCGCCCCCCGACCGGGCCGAGTCGGCGGAGTGGGCCGAGTTTGCCGAGTGAGGAAGAAGGGCAGCGGGAATCCCAACCTCCTTCACACCCGTCTCGCGGACCCAGGTCAGGTACCGCTCGCCGTCGGTCCCGGAGAGATCGGGGAATGCCAGCCGCAGGTCGACACGCTCGGAATACACGGAATGAAGGTAACGGGAGACGCTGGCACCGGGTGACCGGACGATGGGCTCGTTGAACCATCGCACGAGCTCCTCGGGATCACCGTCCGCTGCCGGTGGTTCTTCTCCTCTCCCTTGCTCGAACGCCAACAACGCTTCGCGATAGATCCAGCGCATTCGATGATCGATCCGAAGTCCGTCGGGCAGTGCCGCGAAACCGTAAGGCTTCCGGGACAGGCTCCCGTATCCGTGCGCCAGGAGCTCTTTCGAATAAGCCTGGCAGATTCGTCTGAGGGCGGGGTGCTCACTGAGCAGAACCCTCGGGGAAGGCATCGAGTGTCGGCTCAGCAAGTGGGGTTTCTCGGGATCGAAGCCGCTGAAGTGGAAGAAGCGGAGCTCTTCGCCGTTCACCAGATAGCGAGAGCCGTCCCAAATCAGATTCCGGTTGGACAGATTCCAATAAGCCACGTTGCAGCCGGGATCTCTCAGAATGAAGTGATCGAAGTAGCCCGGCACGAAGTCGATCCATCGCTGGTCGACGAACAATCCCTGCTCGGGGGCGGAAACGCAGTGCCGCCGCAGCCGCTCCGCCCACCAGTCGAGAAAGCTCGAGGCGCCGCTGCCCACGGCGATGAAGCCCAGGTTGTACGCCCCGGATTGGAGCACCTGGATCTCGCTCGGATTGGACCGGTCCCGCGGCATCGGCTCGATATCGTGCGGCGTCAGGACGATCGAGTGGCGACGCGCGAAGTCCGCGATATCGTCGAGTGGTGAGAAAATCTGTATGTCCGGATCGAAGAAGACGACCTCGGGTTGTCCATCCTTCAGGAGGTGGCGCAGTAGCCACGGCTTCACGGCCGTCGCCAGCTCCGTGACGTCGTAGATGAGCGACAGCCGATGGAACTCCTGCGGATCCATGATGTCCTGCGGCCGAACGAGGTGGAAGACCTCCCGATCGGGAGGGACTCTTCCACCCGGGTCGTCCAGCAGTAGAACGCTGAAGCATCCGTGGGGATGATGGGATCGAAAAGACTCGGCGAGGACTCGGGCGTGAGCCAGGTAGTTCCCCGCGATGATGGTGCAGGCGTTCATGTCAAGTTACGCCCGGTGCCGATGAGTTCTTCGGCACCCCGCTAGGACCGGCGAGCTTTGACGGTGATCGATCGACGGACACTTCGACGAACAGAGGGGGCTTTCGGCCAGGAAGCCTCCGATGCCTCCCGCGGACGGTTCGCGATGGGCGCCGAGTTTCGGAGTTGCCGCAAACGAAGAAGAGTCGTCAAATAGGACCACCCGCAGCGGAAAAGCCTGACCCGTGAGCGACCCTTCCGGCGCGGCCGGTAGTGAAATGGAACCTCGAGGACCGAAAGGCCCGCCGAGTACCAGAGCACGAGGACCTCGGGCAGGATGTCGAAGTCTCGCCCCCGGGGGTCTATCTTCCGGAGCCCGGCCGCCGGATAGATTCGGAATCCGCTCGAGAGATCCTGAAACGGGATGCCGAGAACGCGCCGGTAGAAGCCGTTCAGGAGACGACTCAGTACCGAGCGGAAGATTCCGGTTTTGGCGCTTCCGCAGGCGACGTAGCGGGAGGCGATGACCAGCTTGGACTCGCCTCGGTGATCCCAGAGCGTCCGGATGAAGGCGGGCTCGTGCGAGTGGTCGGCGTCCATCGTGAGGACGAATTCGCCGTTCGCCGCCGCAAACCCTTCCGACAGAGCCCGACCGTATCCCCGGCCGGTCTGGCCGACGAAACGCGCCCCCGCCCTCTCGACCAGGAGCCGGGTGTCGTCTCCCGGGCTTCCGCCGACAACCACCACTTCGAAATCGACGGGCATCTTTCGCAGGACGCTTTCGACATCCGGAAGGAGCGATAGCAGGTTCTCGGCTTCGTTCAGCGCCGGAATCAAAACCGTCAGATCCAACGCCTGCCCTCCCCTCTTCATCGGGCGCGAAGTCGCGATGCCACCATTCCGTAGGACCGAATTCGGCTGAGATCGCTGAGCTTAACCGTCGGGAAGTTGCAGCGCAAGACGATGCCCACGAGACCGTAGCGAGAGCGGTCGAGATGCAACCGCTCGTAGGCTCAGGTGGTGACCACGACGGCATCCGCCAAACGCAGGATCGGCCGGTGCAGGGCGGCGGTGGGAGCTCGGAGACCACGTGAAGGATCTTCACGGGCATCCTGGCCTTGCCACTCTCTCGGGCGGATGGAAGCACGATAGCGAATTTGCGCCTCGTGGAGAAGCGCATGTATTCTTCGAACCGCTGCGTCGCGATTAGGAAGCCGGGTCCATGAGCTCAGGCGCCGAGGAGACCACCGATTGCAGACCGAGGCGACGAGTCCCTTTCTGACGGAGGAATGCGTGCTCCAGCAGCAGGACTCCTCCTCGAAGGACGGCTCGGGACGAGGGGGCCTCCCGGCGCCGAGTTGTCTCGTTTGCGGCGGGATGGCGCTGGCAAAGGTCCATCGCACGCCGCACCAGGTCCTGCTGCGCTGCGACCATTGCCGTCTGGTCTTCGGGTGGCCCGTCTTCTCGAGAGAGGCCCTCCTGGAGTACAGCGCGATCTCTTTTCGCGGCGAGGGATTTGCCGAGACCGCGGGTTATTTCGATCGCTCCCGCGTGGGGCTCGCTGGCAGCTCGCTGGTGCGGCAGTATCGGCACGGGTTGGAGCAAATCTCCCGGGTCGTCCCCTCGGGAAGACTTCTCGATGTTGGCTGCGGAGTGCCGATGTTCCTCGAGCTGGCCCGGACTGCCGGTTACACCGTGCAGGGAATCGAATCGGTGCCCGAGGTCTCACGGATCGCCCGGGACGACTTCGGCCTCGTCGTCGAGAACGCGCCCTTCGACCGCTGCGGATTGGAAAAAGCCTCCTTCGACGTCATCACCATGTGGGATTTTCTGGAGCACCTGCCGGATCCAATGGGTGCTCTGATGCTGTCGCGAGAGCTGCTGCGGCCGGGCGGCGTTCTCTTCGTCAGCGTGCCGAACTATCGGAGCGTACTTCACGGCGTCGCGGCTTTGCTCGGGAACCTCCCGTACCGCCGGACGCTCGAGATGGTGGACAAGCTGTATCACTTTTCCCACGTGTGCGTCTGGTCGCCGCGTTCGATCGAGACCGCGCTCACCGCCGCACGGTTCTCGCCACTCGCACGTGGTCTGGATGGCCCGGACCTGAACCGGTATCGCCTTCGGCCCCATATCCGTGCTGGTCTCACCGCCATCGACGTCGTTGGCCGCATCACCGGGCTTCGGAGCCGACTCTGTATCCTGGCCACCGCCGCCGGCCCGTCGAAGGATCGCCCAGGGTTTTCTCCGGTCCGCTCGACGGGATGAGCCCGCCGGTGTTGCGCTCCGCGGACCGCCGCACCGCCTGCCTCGTCGCCCTGGTCAGCGGCGTTCTCGCGCTGCCATTTCTCGCGGGCATTTCGATGCTCGACGAGGGCGCGCTCGTTCACATCGCGGACCGCATCGCTTCGGGAGAAGTTCTCTATCGAGACGTTGCCACCGGGGTCATGCCCGGCGCCTACTATCTCCACGCTCTACTCTTTCTCGTCTTCGGCCGCTCGCTCCTCGTGGGACGACTCTTCATGATTCTGCTGTTCGCTCTGGCATCGGCAGGTGTATTTCTTACGGCCCGCAGCGTCACTACCCGCACGGTGGCTCTCTCGGCGGCTCTGTCCTTCAGCGCTCTCAGCGTCAGCCGCTGGCGCTTCCCCGGCTACGCCACGGAGGCGATATTCCTCGTTTTTCTGACGCTCGCCGCCGCCCGCGTCTATTTTTCGACCCGCCGCCGGAAATGGCTTTTCCTCACCGGCCTCGGGCTCGGCTTCATCATCCTCTTCAAGCAGAACTACGGCGCCTTCGTCTCTCTCGGGGTGGCGGTGGGCCTCCTGGCAGGTGCGCCGGATGCCCGTCGGGGATTTCGAGACGTTGCCACGGCGGCCGTCGTGGCGGCGCTGCCCATCGCGGTAACCGCCGCACTGTTCGCGAGCGCGGGTGCGGCGGCGGATTTCTGGTATTTCACGGTGCGCGTACCCCTCCAGATCCCGTTCACGATTTTCGCCCGTCCCTGGCCGCCGCTCTGGGGAGAGCCCGACGCCCGGCTGTTGCGGGATGTCGTCTACTACCTTCCCTTCGAGGAGCTGGCCCTGGACCTGAACGAATGGCTGTTCTGGCACCCGTGGCTCCCGGTCGCCATCGTCCGCGTCACGTACTCTCTCCCGCCGCTGTTCCTGCTCGGGGCGGTCTTCGCCTGGCTCCGAGACGGATCTCGACGGCGGAAAGCGAGGGAGGGTCGCGCGGGTGGAGAGCGGGACCCTGCCGCGGGAGCGCTGTACCTGGGAGCATCGCTCTTCTTGTTCCTCGGTGTCTTTCCGCGAGTGGATACCCATCATCTGGTGCTGGCTCTCGCCCCGTCCTTCGTGCTCGCGGCGTGGCTCGCGGGACCCGAGCCTCGCCCGCTCGTGCGCCGCGGCGCGCTTCTGGTCGCGGGATTCCTGCTGATGTTTTCGTCGATGTCCCAGACGGCGGTGATCGCCGATATCTACCCGGAACAGAGACGAGACGCGTTTCTGGAACTTCCCCGGGCCCGCGTTTGGGCCGAGCGCTGGCAAGTCGCCGAGATCCGGCGCCAGGTCGATCAAATCGAGAAGCGAGTACCCGCGGGTGAGCCCATTTTCGTGGCTCCGGCGGCGCCCATGTACTACTTCCTCGCCAACCGGCCCAATCCTTCGCGCTATCCCCTCATTCTTCCGGGTGCTCTCGATGAGGAAGAGGTGGTGCGCACCCTTCAGAGCTCGCCCGTTCGCTACGCGCTGATCTCGGACATCGCCTTCGATGACTTCCCGTTTGCCTACGTGGCTCCGCGGGTCTGGGAGTACGTAGTCGGTCACTTCCGGCCGGCCGATGGAGCGGGATGGGAAGTAGCCCCCCACGAGCCGTACTTGTATTCCAGGGGGTCCCGGAAGCGACGAGACCCGATCGATCTGCTCAGCCTGGAGCCGGTCGAGAAACCCGCGGAGAAAGCGGACGCTGCCGTCCACTCCGTAAGTACGGATTACGACGACTGGAGCGAAGCCCGGAGCCTCATGCAGTCGCCTCTCAGTCCAACGATATTCCAGACGGTGGCGGTGGACGACTGGAACAGTCGAAATTGGGATCCCGTCCAGTGGCAAACCACCTATCTCGAGCCCAGTCTCGTGGTTCGAGCACCCGGAGGCTGGCGGAAAGTGCTGGTCAGCTGGGAAATTCCGCTGGAGCCGTCGGAGAAAGGCTACGGCTTCGAGTTCGCCTGCGCCATCATTCCCTGGGCATGGTCGGGCTGGGTGGAGGGACAGGGGGCGCTGGTCGAAGTCTGGGTGACCCCCTCACCGGAAGTCGCTCCTCCTCGAAGGGTGTGGTGGCGATGGCTGAACCCTCGCCGCGTACCGGAGGACCGCCGCTGGCATCGGGCGGCCGTGGATCTTTCATCGTTCGTCGAAACGCCGCGAGCGGTGGTAACTCTGGTGGTGGGCGCCGCCCCGACCTTCCTCGCCGCCGGTGCCGCCGTCGCCTGGAGCGACCTCCGCCTCATCGTTCCCGGAAAGGTTCCGTGGAGCGCGCCCGATTCCAGACGAGCCGAGCCGCGAAATGTTCTTCTCGGGGAGGGCACGGCACGCCGCATGCTGTACTTCGAAAAGGAGGACCTCCGCGTTTTTGAGGATGCGGTGTCGCAATACCCGGATCTCGCGAATGCCCACGCCGCTCTGTCGGAGGTGGCGACCTCGCTCGGTGACTACGAGCTGGCGCTGGCGGAGGCCCGGGACGCCGTTCTGCTCGATCCCGACGAGCACCATTACTGGATGCGGCTGGGGCAGGAGCTGCAGCGGGCCGGCCGTCCGGCGGAGGCCGTCAAGGCGATGACGGTGGCGCTCGACAAGGAGCCCGGCAACTCCAACTATCACGCGGGGCTCGCGTCCGCTCTTCTGATCGAGCCCGGCGGACTGGAGAAGGCGAGGGCCGCCGCGCTCGAAGCGATACGTCTCGATGACAAGAACGCCTGGGCCTGGACACTCCTCGCATCGGTGGAGCGACAGGCGGGAGACTTCGAGGCGGCTGCCCGGGCAGCCGAGCGCTCGGTAGCGCTCGAGCCGACGAGCGCGTGGCCGCATCTGGCTCTGGCGGAGTCGCTGCAGGCGATGGGGCGAACGAGCGAGGCGCTCCCGATCCTGGAGCGCGCGGCTTCGCTGGAAATGCTGGACAGGGACCCGGGGGCCCGGTCCGTGCTCGCGCGGAACCTGTTGGCCTGCGGAAGGCCAGAACGCGCGCGTGAGGAAGCGCTCGCTGCGACCGGGCAAGCCCCGAGGTCGGAGGCGAGCTGGACCGTACTGGCCCAGGTGGAATCTGCCCTGGAACAGTGGGAACCCGCGGTCCGTGCGTGGCGCGAGGCGGCTTCGCTGGAGCCGGACAACTCGTCGCTCCTCGTTCAACTCGGGCGTGCGCTCGTGAAGTCGGGTCGCGGGGAGGAAGCTCTCGATACCCTTCTCGCGGCGAGGACTCTGGCGGAAGGCGATGCTTCACGGCTCAGGGAGGTAGCGATCGTCCTCGACGAGCTGGATCGGCCGGACGAGGCGCTTCCTACCTGGCGAAGCGTCGGCCGCCTCGCGCCCGAGGGAGAGCTGAAGGAGGAAGCCCGGCGCCGCCTCGGCTCGACCCCGCCACCGGAATGAGCGCGCGAACGAACGGGATTCAACGCAAAGGCGCAAGGACCGCAAGAGCGCAAAGAAGGAATCCAATACAAGGGGGATTAGAAGCCGACTCTGGGTGCTGGCAGAGACGAAGGATCCATGAAGGTCTCCGTCATAATCGTTCACTACGGCGCCGCCGATCCGCTCGTTCGGTGCCTCTCGTCTCTCCGTGACGAGCTACCGGGTGAATCCGAGGTGCTCCTCGTCAACAACGACCACCCATCTGCACTGCCGCCCGGGGTGGAGAAGGCGCTCCCCTCTCTGCAGATCGTGCAGCTCGAGACGAACGTCGGTTTCGCCGGCGGATGCAACGCCGGGATCGTGTCTTCGAGCGGAGAGCTTCTGTTCTTTCTGAATAACGACGCCGTAGTAACCCAGGGCTCGCTCGAGGCTCTCCTATCGGCGGCGGACCGACTGCCGGATCATGACCTCTTCCAGCCTTGCTTGATCTCGTTCGACGCCCCGGATTGCTTCGATTACTCGGGTGCAGCGGGAGGAATGCTGGACCGGTACGGCTATCCTTTCTGTCGAGGACGCCTGTTCGACACGGTGGAGAGGAACGAGCACCAGTACGAGGACTCCGTCGAGATTTTCTGGGCATCGGGCGCGGCGATGCTCGTGCGCCGATCTCTCTTTGATCTCATCGGCCATTTCGATGAGGATTTCTTTCTCTACATGGAGGAGATCGACCTCTGCTGGCGAGCGCACCTGGCGGGCCGACGTGCCGCGTTCGTTCCCGGAGCGACGGTTCTCCATCGCGGCGCGGCCAATTTGCCGCGGAGCGGCTTCCGCCATCTATTCTTGAATCACCGCAACAACCTGTTGATGGTGCTTCGAAACGCAGCGCCGGGAATCATCTGGCGCCGGCTCCTCCTCGAAGGAGCGTCGGGAGCGGGAGCGGCCTTGACGGGACGCTTCCGGCGAGCCGCGGCCGTCGCCGCGGGGCTCCTGAACCTCGCGGTAAGGCCCGGATTCGTGGCCCGAAAACGTCTCCAGACCCGGCCGCATCGTCTCTCGGGAAGATCGAACGTTAATTCTATCGTCTATCCGCGGAGCGTGGCGCTCCAATACTTTGTCTTACGGAGGCGCAGGATGACGGATCTTCCTGCGTTTCGTCCGATACCGATCGTGGAGGCGCGAGGTGTTTCCTCAGCACGGACCGAGTAAACGGCCGGAACGCCATAGCGCTGCCAACATGGAGATCTGGGCGAGGGGTCCGGCCGATGTCGAGGACGCGCGCACTGCTCCGATCCTCAGACTGCTTCCGACCCGCTCCAACCGATATCTGGACGTAGGGTGCTCGGGTGGAGCGATGACACTCCGGTACGGGAATGCCGTCGGTGCCGCCGAAGTTCACGGGATTGACATCTCGAGGACGGAGGAAGCCAGAGCCCGCGGTATCGACGCGACCGGCTTGGACCTGAACGCCGGAGAGCCTTTCCCTTATGCTGACCGCTACTTCGACCTAGTGACCTGTCTCGAGACACTCGAGCACCTGGTAGACCCGGAACACGTTCTCGTCGAGGCGTTCCGCGTCCTTCGTCCCGGCGGCTGTCTGATCGTGGACGTCCCTCGACTCGATTCCTGGACCACAATCGGCCTCCTGTTCCTCGGCTTTCAGCCTGCCGGCGTCGAGTGCTCCATTCGAAGGCGCTACGGCGCCCTCAATCGAGATAGCGTTCTCACCGGACACGTCTCGTACTTCACCCGGCGGGCGCTGAGGGAGATGATGCGGAGCGTGGGCTTCCAGCTCGACTCGGAGGCGGCCGCGAGCATGGGACGGGGATATTTAGCCGATCGACGGCAGCGAGGAATCCGAATCGGAGTGCTCGAGAGGATCGTCGTCCGCATCCAGCGCTGGATGCCGTTTCGCAAGGATTTCATCATCGTGCGCGGCATTCGTCCGACGTAAATAAGCTCTTCGCAGTCCCCTCGAAACGAGCACCTTCCCGCGCTGCCGTGGGCCGAAGATTGGCTTCCGCGCAGCTTGGGTCTCGGTCGGACCTTGGGGGGCAAAGACTTTGATGGCGATGAAGCTTTCGATGCCCTTCTCGCGGCGAGGACTCTGGCGGAAGGCGATGCGTCGCGGCTCAGGGAGGTAGCGATCGTCCTCGACGAGCTGGACCGTCCGGCGGAGGCTTTGCGTGCCTGGCTATCGTCGCGATCACGGCTGCACCGTCCTTCGGAAATACCTCGTAAGGCGCAAGCGCCGGGACTCGGTCCCGAGGCGCGCACCTGCCGGCCGGGTCGGCAGCAAATCGATCGCTTTGTGGCGGTAGCCGTTGTGCTCGACCACGAACAGGAGGCCGCGCTCGATCGCATGCGCCAGCGTGCCGTCGGTCTGGCCCCTCTCTTCCGGAAACTCTTCCATCGAGAAATCGAAATCGATCAGCGTCGAAAGGGCCTTCGGTCGAAACCAGAACATGGAGCCGGCAGGGAATATGCAAGGCGACGAGGGGTCGAAATCGATGTTGAGCCACGAAAACAAGTCGCTCATCGGGCCGCGATTGTTCCCCCAGGAGATCGACGACCGAATCTCCGGGAGATAGGTGGGATAGAGGAGCCCCAGCTCCGGATCCCGATCGAACTCAGAGACGATCTCGCGAACCTGGGCGTCACTCCCGAGGAGCCGGTCGAGGAGGAAGCCGCGCCAGCCGGCCAGATTCGGGGCATGAGGGCTCTTCTTCGAGTGCACCTTACATACGAGATCGTAGTCGTAGTACCGCGACGTGAATTTCGTCAGGAAAGGACCGATGTCCCGCGCCCGGTTCTCGACCTCGACCACGTTCACGGATACGTGGGGGAAATGATGGTTGAAGTACGAGAAGACCTGCGGGTAGATTCCCTCGGTCGCGGTGACGTAGAGATCGAAGGGAAACGGGACGTTCGAAATGTACTCCGCGAGCTCGTCGACCAGATCCCAGTAGAACAGGTGGAGCACCACCGCGATTCGCGGAATGATCTCGTCGCATTGGGAGACGGCGCGCCGAGTGGCGTTGAGGTACGCGTAGCCGCACTCGCTGTCGGGCTCCAGGTACACTCCCTCGGCCCATTCGTTCCAGGCGTTGATGAACACCAGGCGCTCTTCCGGTTCCCGGGACTTCGCCTGCCGGCACAGGCGGCTCAGCCATCGTTCGTAGCGGGCGGGCGTGCAGTTGATGAAGATGGTGGGCGCCCCTTCGGGTCTTCGCGGGCTGTTGTCCCAGGCCATGGTGGCGGCGCGAAAGATCCTGGGGTGCTGATCTCGAGCGGTGCTGCCCATCACCATTTCGTTGTAGTCGTGCATTCCGCCGTCGAAGAACGGCGACAGTCCGTGAACGTCGCGAATCCCGTTGAACGCCGGGCTCGAAAGGACGTGAGGGGGGAACTCGACTCCGGCGTCGGCTCCATACACCTGAGGATCGTGCTCGGTGAACTGGGCACTCACGACGAAGATGTCCCCGATCCCCTGGTCCAGGCAGTACTGCCTCCATCTGGCGATGCTGGCTTTGCGGTCGGGGAGGGCGTCGAGACGATAAACCATCAGGAGTGGTTTGCCGTGGACCCGGATGTAGCGCTTGTCGGAAAAGTACCGGGACAGGTCGGCGATGAAGTCGAGATCGTCCCGTTCCGAGTACTCCTGAGCGATCAGGACCTCGTTCTCGGCGCCGTCCCAGGCCCGGGTCCAGTTCTCGTTCGCCCAGCAGAGACAGTAGTCGAGCTCGATTTCGGGATTTCTGTGAATCAGCGAAAGCGGCCCGTCGAGGAGCCGCTTTCCCTTGAACCAGTAGTAGTAGATACAGACTCCCTCGAGACCCGCCGCGCGGATCAACGACGCCTGTCGTTCGATCGTTTCTCGAGCGGTCAAGTCGTAGTAGCCGAGATCCGTCGGGATGCGCGGTTGCGCATGGTTGGTGAATAGAGGGGGCGCCTTCCGCACGTTGTGCCAATCGGTGAAGCCCTCCCCCCACCATGCATCGTTCTCGGGGATTGGATGGTACTGAGGCAGGTAGAAGGCGAGGGCACGCACCTCGGATGGGCGGGCGCTTTCCATGGGTGCGGGCTCGTTCGCCACGAAGCGGGTGGCGTAGATCTGATTCGCGGGAAAGAGTCGACTCAAGGGAGGAGCGGGCGCATGAGCCTCGCGTTCCTTGTCGTGGAGGAAGAACGACCGTTCGGCGGAGAGGAAGTGGCGAATGCGGCGGACCACGCGTCCGGCGGCGCGCAGCGGAGCGGTGAAGCGCCAGGACCGGCTGTTCGCGAACACCCGGACTTGCTCGCGCAGGGCGTCCGCCACCTGGGCCTCTTCCTGGAACTTGCTCACGCGGAGGCCGTGGAGTTTCAGCTCCTCTCTCAGGGAGCTCATTTGCTGCTCGCGGCGGCGAAGGGTCGCCGAAAGAAGCGCGATCCGCTCTTCACATTCGCGGAGCAACCCGGAGAGCTCACCAATGCGCTCGTCTCGAGCGTCCAACTCTCGCGGGAGCTCGTCGAGAGAATCCGCCTCCGCAGGCCGTCGTTCCTCGCGCACGCCATCGGCTGTCGCGAGCTCGCCCTGCGGGCGATCCGCGAACGCGCCGGTCGAGGCAGAGAGGCCGCTGGTTCGGGGGTCGCGGGAATTCTTGCCCTGGGCGAGCCGGCCGCGCGAGGCGATCCCCGTTCCCCGACAGTCGTTGCACGTGTTTCAAAGCCGACTCACCAGTGACCTCGGGTAGGAATCGTTTTCACCCCTTCCGTCGTGCGGTTCGAGGCGCGAACATCCCCCGTTCTCGAGGCAGGTCCCTCGAGCAGGTCCCTGGATTCTCACCTTAGCGTCCAAGGATAGAAGAAATCCTCCTCGGACGGCAAGCGGGGGGAGAGAAAGCGCCGAGCTCCTCGGGAGTCCGGCGACCCGCGTCCTCTTGGAGCAAGAAGCGCGCGGAGCTGAGTCTGGAGATGTTTCGCGCCGAACGCTCAGAAGCGATCTCGATCGAGACGAGATCGCTGCGGCGCCACGGCTCAGGTGTGATAGAGCTCAAGGAACTCGTCGCGCCGACCAGCTGCCGCTCGCGGGACCGCAGACGCCGAGGTTGTCCGAGTACTTATCGGTGATACTGTTGACGAAACCCCCGTTCGCGACCTCTCCGTTCGTGAATCTCCCCGAGACGGTGAGCGTGCCGGTGTAGTACTTGTTCGGCTCGTCGCGCCGCCAGATGGCGGTACCGGAAAACGAGTCCCCTCGGACCTCGGTGTCGTATCCCGTGAGCTCCAGGACGAGACGTCCGCCGGAGCAATCGTGATGGATCGTAAGCGTTCCTTGGACGACGTTGGCGTGGTAGAGAGGGTTTCCCAAGGCCTCCTGGGTCCGAACGTCGAAGCGAATCGGACGCCCCTGCTCCGTAATGCCGTCCCAACGGCCTCCGATCTCGTATTGTGTTTGCCCTATGGCCGGGACCGTCGGGGATGCCGGCGGGGGATCGTTGAGCTCGGTGCAGGACCCGGACAGCGTCAAAGCCAGGACCCCGGAAGCAAGAATCCTCGAGGGGGTCACGTCGTCTCCATCTCCAAGCCCTAGTGTATCTACAGTCTACACGCTTAGTCTCTTCCTTACCAAGGAGCCCTTTTCTGCTCGGTGTGTGACTCGAGAAACCGGAGCTATTCCCTCACCTTCTCGAATAACTTGAGCTGGTCTCGCCCCTCCTCCGGGAGGGGCACGGGGTAGTTGCCGGAGAAGCAGGCAGAGCAGTAGCGGTTTCGATCCTCCGCTACCGCGGAGAGAAGTCCCTCCTGCGAGAGGTAGCCCACCGAATCCGCGCCGACGAACTTCGTGATCTCCGCGATGCTGTGGGTGGCGGCGATGAGCTCCTCGCGCTTCGGGGTGTCGATGCCGTAGTGGCAGGGGCCGGTGGTCGGAGGAGACGATATGCGGAGGTGGATCTCTTTCGCTCCCGCGTGGCGCACCATGCCCACGATCTTGCGGCTAGTCGTCCCCCGCACGATGGAGTCGTCGATGAGAACGATGCGGCGTCCCTCGATGACCGAGCGCACGGGGTTCAGCTTCACCTTCACCCCGAAATGCCGGATCGACTGCCGGGGCTCGATGAAGGTTCTTCCAACGTAGTGGTTGCGGATGAGGCCAAACTCGATGGGAAGCCCCGACTCCTGGGAGTAGCCGACGGCGGCAACCGTTCCCGAGTCCGGCACGGGAACCACCACGTCGGCGTCCGCCGGGGCCTCGCGCGCCAGCTGTCTTCCGAGGGCAAGGCGCGTCTGATGGACGTCCCTTCCGAACACCCTGCTGTCCGGCCGGGCGAAGTAGACGTGCTCGAAGATGCAGTGAGCGGGCTGCACCTCCGCGAAAGGCCGCATCGAGCGAAGCCCGTTCTTGTCGATGACCACCATCTCCCCCGGCTCGACCTCGCGCACGTACTCGGCGTCGATGAGGTCGAGGGCGCAGGTTTCCGAGCAGAGGACGTGGTTCTCGCCGAGCCTTCCGATCACCAGGGGGCGAAAGCCTCTCGGGTCGCGCACGCCGTAGAGCGCGTCCTCCGTCAGGAACAGGAGCGAGAAAGCCCCTTCGATCCGGCGAATCGCGTCGAAGATGGCGTCGACGCGGTCCTTCTGGGTCGATCGCGCGTAGAGATGGAGGACGACCTCGGTGTCGCTGGTGGTGCGGAAGATCGAGCCTCCCTCGACGAGCTCGTGCCGGAGGAGGTGGGCGTTCACCAGGTTCCCGTTGTGGCAGACGGCGATCTCGCCGAACTTGCACTCGATGGCGAGCGGCTGGATGTTCTCGTCGGTGTTTTCGCCCGCGGTCGAGTAGCGGGTGTGGCCAATGGCGTTCGGGCCACCGAGCTTCTCGAGAGAGTCGGCATCGAACACGTCGGCGACGTAGCCCCGTGCCTTGCGGGTCCGGAATCCCTTCCCGCGTCCCGAGGTCACGATGCCCGCGGCCTCCTGGCCCCGGTGCTGCTGGGCGTAGAGGCCGAGGTAGGTGACCCCCGCGGCTTCGGGATGCCCGAAGATCCCGAAGACCGCGCACTCGTCCTTGAAGCCGCTCATGGGTTCAGCCCTCTTTCGATCGCGGTCCACCAGGCTTCTCGAAGAGAAGCTACGGTTCTCGAGATGGTCCTCTCTCCGTTCACGCGGACCTCGAGATGGTCGCCCCCGGTGACGCCGAGACGGGAAAGGGGAACGCCGGCGTCGTCGGCGAGCCGCTCGAGCTCCTCCGCATCACTCGGCGCGACACTCACCAGTATCCTGCTCTGGGTCTCGGAGAACAAGACCGCCTCCGCGCGCCTGCGGGTGTCGAGTGCGACCGAGGCGCCCATCGTCTCTCCCAGCGGCCCGAAGAGACTCTCGGCGAGAGCGACCCCAAGCCCCCCGTCGCTGAGGTCGTGTGCCGACCGCAGAAGGCCGGACGCCCCAGCCCGGCGAACGAGGTCCTGGACCGCCCCCTCCACGTCGAGATCGAGCCTCGGGGGTTTTCCGTCGACGCGGCCGTGGACGACCTTCAGGTACTCGCTTCCCCCGATCTCCTCGGACGTCGCGCCCAGGAGAAAGAGGAGGTCGCCCTTTCCCTTGAAGTGATGCGTGACCCGGAGCCTGCGATCCTCGAGAACTCCGACGAGGCCCACGACCGGAGTCGGGAAGATCCCCTCGCCCTCGGTCTCGTTGTAGAAGCTCACGTTCCCGCCGGTGATGGGGACCTGAAAATGCTCGCAAGCAGCCTTCATCCCGTCGATCACGCTCGAGAACTGCCACATCGTCTCGGGCTTCTCCGGGTTTCCGAAGTTGAGGCAGTTGGTGGCGCCGATGGGAGAAGCCCCGACGGCGGCGAGGTTCCGGCATCCCTCGGCGACCGCCAGGGCCCCGCCGAGATACGGGTCGAGGTACGAATAGCGACCGTTTCCGTCGAGGCACATGGCGAGCGCCATGGGAGTGCCCTTGATGCGGACCACTCCTGCGTCGCCTCCCGGTAGGACGATGGTGTTGCTCCGCACCATGTGGTCGTACTGCTCGAAGATCCAGTGCTTGCTCGCGACCCCGTGGCTTTCGAGCATCGCCGCGAGAGTCGCGTCGAGGTCCTTCGGCTCCTCGACGTCGTCGACGCGCACGTCCTCGATGCGTTCGAGATACGAAGGCCGCGCCATGGGCCGCTCGTACACCGGTCCCTCGTCGGCGAGGGCGCGGGCGGGAACCTCGGCGACCACCCGTCCGCGCGAGAAGACGCGCAGCCGGCCGTCGGTCG
Source organism: uncultured Acidobacteriota bacterium (assembly GCA_963716925.1). Classification (GTDB taxonomy): domain Bacteria; phylum Acidobacteriota; class Vicinamibacteria; order Marinacidobacterales; family SMYC01; genus DAISKN01. The sequence goes on from CAVQUX010000014.1 coordinate 628,176, forward strand.
TGACCGAGCCTATGGCGCTCGCGTCGAGGTCCCACTTCTGGAAGATCTTCTCGACCTCGGCCTCCCGCCCCGCGCGGGCGACGAGAAGCATGCGCTCCTGCGATTCCGACAGAAGGATCTCGTAGGGCGTCATCCCGCGCTCGCGCTGCGGCACCTTGTCGAGATCGATCTCGATCCCCGTTCGCCCGCGGGCACCCATCTCCGAGCAGGCGCAGGTGAGCCCCGCCGCTCCCATGTCCTGGATGGCGACGAGAGCATCGGTCGCCATGAGCTCGAGGCAGGCCTCGAGGAGGAGCTTCTCCAGGAAGGGATCGCCGACCTGAACCGTGGGACGCTTCTCCTCGGCCGCCTCGTCGAACTCGGCGGAGGCCATCGTCGCCCCGTGGATTCCGTCCTTCCCCGTCTTCGCGCCCACGTAGAACACGGGGTTTCCTTCGCCCTCGGCGCGCGCGAGGAAGATGCGGTCCTTGGGAGCGATGCCGAGGCAGAACGCGTTCACCAGAGGGTTCAGGCTGTAGCAATCCTCGAAGCTGACCTCGCCTCCGACGGTGGGGATCCCCATGCTGTTGCCGTAGCTCGCGATGCCGGCGGCGACTCCCGTGAGGATCGAGCGGTTCTTCTGGATGGAAAGCGGCCCGAATCGGAGCGAGTTCATGAGTGCTACCGGGCGCGCGCCCATGGTGAAGATGTCGCGGATGATGCCGCCGACTCCGGTCGCCGCCCCCTGGAAGGGCTCGATGAAGGACGGGTGGTTGTGGGATTCGACCTTGAAGACCGCGGCGAGGCCGTGGCCGATGTCGACGACGCCCGCGTTCTCTCCCGGGCCCTGGAGCACGCGAGGCCCTCGGGTCGGAAGCCTCTTGAGATGAACGCGCGAGCTCTTGTAGCTGCAGTGCTCGGACCACATCACCGAGAACATCCCGAGCTCGTTCTCGTTCGGCTCGCGCCCGAGCTTCTCCACGATGCGGTCGTACTCCTCCCGCGTGAGGTTGTGGGCCTTGAGGGCTTCTTCGAGCTCAGGCATGCTCTTTCGTCCAGGCCACGAGGCTCTCGAACACTCTGCGACCGTCGTCCGTCCCGAGGTCGGGCTCGTAGCAGCGGTCGGGGTGCGGCATCAGAGCGACCACGTTCCCGCGCTCGCTCCTGATTCCCGCGATGCTCCTCGCGGCGCCGTTCGGGTTCTCGACGTAACGGAAGAGAATCCGGCCCTTGGTCTCGAGGGCGTCGAGGGTCTCCTCGTCCGCGAAGTAGTTGCCGTCGGCGTGGCCAATCGGAATCCGGAGAACTTCCCCCTCCTCGAGAGTCGCGGTGAGAGGAGAGTCGCGGTGCTCGACTCGGAGATCCACGTATCGGCAGATATACGTGAGGGTCCGGTTGCGGAGCATGGCGCCTTCGAGAAGACCCGCTTCCTGGAGCATCTGGAAACCGTTGCAGATCCCGACGACCGGCTTTCCCTTCTCCGCCATCTCCCGGATCGGGTCCATGACGGGGGAGAAGCGGGCGAGAGCGCCGGGCCTGAGATAGTCGCCGTGGGCGAATCCTCCGGGAAGGATGACGGCGTCGTATGCGTCGAGAGAGGTCTCCTTGTGCCAGACGAGGTCCGTCCGCTCTCCCAGGACGTCCTCGAGAGCGTACTTCACGTCCTCTTCGCAGTTGGAGCCGGGGAAGACGCAAACAGCGAAGCGAGGCACGTTAGTCCCTCACCTCCACCTCGAAGACCTCGAGCACCGGGTTCGAGAGCACGCGTGACGCGATCTCCCGGGCCAGGCGATGAGCTTCCTCTTTCGAGCTCGCCTCGAGAGTGAGCTCGAAGAACTTCCCCTGGCGCACGGCGGAAACGGTGCCGTAGCCGACCTGTTTCAGGACGTTTCCGATGGTCTCCCCCTGGGGGTCGTGGACCGCTTCCTTGAGCCGGACGATGACGTTTACCTTCATGCCTTTAATTAATGTCACCCGAAGACCCGGCGGTAGATGGTGTCGATATGGTCCATCTGCCGCTCGAGATCGAAGGCCCGATCGAGCTCCGCCTCGTCGAGCCACTTCCGGACCTCGGGGTCGTTCCCGAGAAGCTCCCGGAGGGTTCCCTTCTTCTGCCAGACGGCCATGGCGTTTCTCTGCACCAGGCGATAGGCCTCCTCGCGAGCCAGTCCCTTCTTCGCGAGCTGGAGCAGCACCTGTCCGCTGAAGACCAGTCCCTTCATCGACTCCAGGTTCTCCCGCATCTTCTCGGGGTAGACGATGAGGTTGTCGAGAACCGAGGCCGCGCGCCTCAGGATATGGTCGGTGAGCATGAAGCTCTGGGGGAGAATCATCCGCTCCGCCGAGGAGTGGGAGATGTCGCGCTCGTTCCAGAGGGCGATGTTCTCGAGCCCCGCCTGGAGGTTTCCCCGGATGACGCGCGCGAGCCCCGAGATGTTCTCGGAGATGACGGGGTTTCTCTTGTGGGGCATGGCGGAGGAGCCCTTCTGCTTCTCCGAGAAGAACTCCTCGACCTCGCGGATCTCCGTCCGCTGGAGGCTCCGGATCTCGACCGCGATCTTGTCCAGGGTCGAAGCGACGATCGCGAGCGCCGAGAGCGCTTCCGCGTGGCGGTCGCGCTGCAGCACCTGGGTGGCGATGGGGGCGGGCGCGAGGCCGAGCCTCGCGCAAATCTTCTCTTCGATGACCGGCGGGAGGTGGGCGAAAGTGCCGACCGCCCCCGAGAGCTTGCCCACGGCGACGACCTCCCGCGCGCGCTCGAGCCGCGCCCGGTTCCTTTCCATCTCCGCGTACCACAGGGCGAGCTTCATACCGAAGGTCATCGGCTCGGCGTGGACCCCGTGCGTGCGGCCCACCATCACCGTCTTCTTGTGGTCGTAGGCGCGGGACTTCAGGACCGCGGAGAGCGCCGCGACGTCCTTCAGGATCAGGTCCATCGCGTCCCGCATCCGCATGCCGAGGGCGGTGTCCACGATGTCGTAGCTCGTGAGCCCGAAATGGATCCAACGGCCGGCCTCGCCGACGCTCTCCGCCAGCGCCTGGGTGAAAGCGAGGACGTCGTGCTTGACCTCGCGCTCGATCGCGTCGATGCGCTCGATGGTGTAGGAGGCCTTGGCCCGGATCTCCCGCGCGGCATCCTTCGGGACGATTCCCTCTTCCGCCATCACTTCGCAGGCCACGAGCTCGACCTCGCGCCAGGCGTCGAACTTCGACTCCTCGCTCCAGATGCGGCCCATCTCGGGGTGGACGTAGCGGTCGGTCAGCATGTTTCGAAAACCAGAACGCCTTGCGCCCGCTCCTCGAGGAGGACGGGCTTTGCTTCGCTCACCCGCAGCATCGGCGTGGGACGGTCGGGGTAGGTGAGATGCACCTTCGGAATCTTCCCCCCGCGCCTCTTGAGCGCCTCGAGGCAGCATTCGAGGACCAGGCTCTCGTGGTTGTTCTGCCGCGAGACGTGGGCGAGGAACAGGTGGCGCACGGCGTCGGGGAGGCGCTGCTCGAGATACCGCGCGAGGGCTTCGTTCGAGAGATGTCCCCAGCGGCTTCCGACCCGGTTCTTGAGAGACTCGGGGTAATCGCCCGCGCGCAGCATCTCGATGTCGTGGTTCGACTCGATGAGGATGGCGTCGCAGCCCCTTAGACCCGTCGCCACCTCCTCCGACACGTGGCCGATGTCGGTGACGTGGCCGAACGCGAGCCGCCCGCGCCGCAGGCGGAAGCCGACCGGGTCGGCGGCGTCGTGGGGCGTCGGAAACAAATCGACGGTGAGACGGCCGAGCTTGAAGCTCCCGCCCGAGCGCACCCGGACCCACTCGACTTCTTTCTCCGGGACTCGCGGCATGAAGCGGAACGTGCCTTCGGTCGCATAGAGCGGGATCCGGTGCTTCGAGCAGAAGCGCCAGGCGCCTCGGGCGTGATCCCCGTGCTCGTGGGAGACGAGGACGGCGTCGACGTGCCGGGGCGAGACGCCGAAGAGCCGGAGCCTTTTTTCGATTTCCTTGCAGGCGAGCCCGGCGTCGAGGAGGACCCTCACCGAGCCGTCGGAGACGAACGTGACGTTTCCTGTGCTTCCACTTCCCAGTATGGAGATATGAAACTCAGGCAACCAGGCTCTCCGGAATCGGCCGCAGGTGCTCGAGCCTTCCGAGCACGGTCATCGCCAGCGGTCCCCGCCCGAACATCTCGGCCGCGAGCTCGAGGACCTCGGAGGAGGTGACGGCGTCGATGCCCGAGATTACCTCATCGGCGCTCACGTATCTCCCGAAATACATCTCCTGGCGCGCGAGCTGCGACATGCGGGCGCTCGTCGACTCGAGCCCCATGAGGATGCTCCCCCGGAGGTGGCTCTTCGCCCGCTTCAGCTCGGCCTCCTCGACCGGCTGCGATTTGATCCGCCGGAGCTCGGCCAGAACCAGGTCGAGAACGAGCGGAACATTCTGGGCCTCGGTGCCGGCGTAGATCGAGAACTGGCCGGTGTCGTGGTACGCGCTGAGGCTCGAGAACACCGCGTAGGCGAGTGCGTGCTCCTCCCGGATCACCTGGAAGAGGCGGGAGCTGAGGTTGCCGCCGAGGACGGCGTTGAGGACGTAGGCGGTGTGGCGGTGCTGCGAGGACTGAGGGGGCGCTTCCGAGCCGACGACCAGATGGGCGAGCTCGAGGTCCTTCTCTTCGAGCTGGATCGTGGGCGAGACCTTGGGAGGCACGTTCGCGATTCCATCGGGAGGGGTCGAGAGCGAGGAGAAGCGCTCCCGGACGAGGTCGAGGATCTGCTCTTCCTCGAGGTTTCCCGCGGCGGCCACGATCAGGTTGCTCGGGGCGTAGATCTTCTTGAAGAACCCCACCAGGTCCTTCCGGGTGAAGCTCGAGACCGTCTCCACCCGGCCGAGAACCGGCCGGCCGAGCCCGTGGTCGGGCCAGAACGCCTCGGTGAAGAGGTCGTGGACCACGTCGTCGGGGGTGTCCTCGACGCTCTTCATCTCGTCGAGAATCACCTTGCGCTCGCGCTCGATCTCCTCCGCCTCGAAGCGGGGCTGGGAAACGATGTCGGACAGGAGGTCGACGGCCCGCACCACGTGCTCGTCGAGCACCTTGGCATGGAAACCGGCGTACTCGTGGGAAGTGAAGGCGTCGGTCTGACCGCCGATCTCGTCCATCTCCTGGGCGATCTCCGCCTGGGTCCTTCGCTCGGTGCCCTTGAAGACCATGTGCTCGAGGAAGTGCGCGAGCCCGCTCTCGGACTTCTGCTCGTGGCGGCTCCCCCGGCGGATCCAGACCCCCACGGCGACCGAGCGCACATGGGGCATTTTCTCCGTCAGAACGGTGAGCCCGTTCGCGAGGACTTCCTTACGAAACATGGAAGGAGCGGAGAGGGTAACACAGCGCCGTGCTAGGATCCAAATGTATGAACCTCTTCGGGTTGGAGCGGAAGGAGATCGAGCAGGCGATGCTCGAGAGGGGCCTCCCCGCCTTCCGCGGGCGGCAGATCTACCGCGCTCTCTATGCGCGAGGTGCTTCGTCTTTCGAGAGCATGACCGACCTCTCGAAAGGGCTCCGGGAAGAGCTCGCGCGCCACTACGCGATCGAAAGACCGAAGGCAGCCTCGCAGCACGTTTCGAAGGACGGGACCACGAAGCACCTGGTCGAGCTCGCCGACGGGCGAAACGTCGAGTGCGTCTATATCCCCGAGCCGACCCGGTCGACGTTCTGCCTCTCGACGCAGGTCGGATGTCCGCTCAAGTGCAGCTTCTGCTTCTCCGGGACCATACGCTTCGAGCGGAACCTGACCGCGGGGGAGATCCTGGGGCAATTCCTCCTCGCCCGCGGGGCTCTCGCCGAGGCGAAAGCGCGGAGCAACATCGTCTTCATGGGAATGGGAGAGCCGCTTCTGAACTCGGAGTCAGTGCTGAAGGCGATCCGTATCCTGACGGACGACGAGGCGTTCTCGGTCTCGCCCCGGCGCATCACCGTTTCGACGGCGGGGATGGTCGAGGAGCTCGCCCGATTCGCCGCCGAAGCTCCTCCCGTGGGGCTCGCCATCAGCCTTCACGCGACGACGGACGAGGTCCGCGATCGGGTGATGCCCATCAACCGGAAGATACGCGCTCGAAGAGCTTCTCGACGCGGCGCGGGCGCTTCCCATCCCGAAGAGACGGCGAATCACCTTCGAGTACGTCCTTCTCGGAGGCGAGAACGACGGACCGCAGGACGCGAAGACGACTGGCGACGCTCCTCCGCGGGATCAAAGCCAAGGTGAACCTCATCACGTACAACCCCTGGCCGGGCGCTCCCCACGAGCGCTCGTCGCCGCGGGCGACTTCGAGGTTTCTCGAGATCCTCGCGGATTCCGGCCTCACGGCGAGCTTGCGCCGGAGCCGGGGCGACGACGTCCTCGCGGCCTGCGGCCAGCTCGCGAATCAATCTCCCGCGGCGCCGACGGCGCAGGTCGCGGCGGCGAACGCGTGATATTCTGAACGTATGGCGGGCGCGGTTCATCGGAAGAGCGCGACCTACGAGGATCTTCTCGCGGTTCCCGATAACAAAGTCGCGGAGATCCTGGACGGAGAGCTCTTCGCGAGCCCTCGCCCGGCCGTACGCCATGCTCATGCCGCCTCCGGCCTGGGCGGAGATCTGATCAGCCAGTTCCACCACTCAGGCGGCGACAGACCTGGTGGCTGGTGGATCCTGTTCGAACCGGAGCTCCACTTGCGCGAGGACGTGCTCGTGCCGGACATGGCCGGTTGGCGTAGAGCGCGGCTGGCCACGGTTCCGGATGCGCCCTGGATCGACGACACCCCGGACTGGGTCTGCGAAGTCATCTCGCCGAGCACCGAGTCGATCGATCGCGGCAGAAAGCTCCGGATCTACGCCCGGGAGCGGGTCGCTCACCTCTGGCTCGTGAATCCCATCGCCAAGACGCTGGAGATCTACCGGCTCTCCGACTCGAGCTGGGTCCTGGTTCATACCTACGTGAACGACGATGTCGTTCGGGCCGAGCCCTTCACGGAGGTCGCGATCGAGATCGCGAGGTGGTGGCTTCCGGAGGCTCCGGCGGGCTAGCCCTCTCGGGCCATTTTCTCCGAGGCCGCCTCGACTTCCCGCGCCTTCTCCTCCCGCCAGGCGGCGAGCTTGCGCGCGAGGGAATCGTCGGACGTCGCCAGGATCTGCGCCGCGAGAAACGCCGCGTTCCGGGCACCCGGCTTTCCGATCGCCATCGTCGCCACGGGAAATCCCGCGGGCATCTGCACCGTGGCGAGAAGGGCGTCGAGTCCGGCGAGGGGAGTCGCCGCGAGCGGGACTCCGATGACCGGGAAGGTTCGTTCGGGAAGCGATCGCCCCCGCGAGATGCGCGGCGGCGCCGGCTCCCGCGATCATCACCCGCACGCCGCGGCCCGCGGCTTCGGAGGCGAGCTTCGCCGCTCGCTCCGGAGTTCGATGGGCGGAGTAGACCCCCATCTCGTACACGATTCCGAGCTCGCGAAGAACTTCCGCTGCTTCGGCCATGACCTCCTTGTCGGAGGCGCTCCCCATCACGATCAGAACCTTCGGTGACGCCAAAGCTCTAGCTCCCCGCGAGACGCGCCAGGGCCTTCTGGCCGATGTCTTTCCGGAACTGGCGGCCCTCGAACTGGATCCTCTCGACACCTTCGTAGGCGCGCTCGATCGATCCCTTCAGGTTGTTGCTGATGCCGGTCACGGCGCAAACGCGCCCGCCGGCGGTGACGATCTTGTCGTTCTCCATCTTCGTCCCGGCGTGGAACACGTAGAGGCCCTCGCCCATCTCCACCTGTCCCGAGTCGAGTCCTTCGATGGCCTTACCCGTCTCGTACTTTCCCGGATAACCCCCCGAGGCGAGGACGACGGTCACCGCCGGCTCTCTCACCCACTCGAGCCGATGCTGCCCCAGGTGCCCCTGGCTCACCTCCATCAACAGGGGGAATAGATCGGACTTGAGACGAGGGAGGATCGCCTGCGCTTCGGGGTCGCCGAGCCTCACGTTGAACTCGAGCACCTTGGGGCCGTCCGCCGTCAGCATCAGACCGCAGTACAGGATGCCCTGGTACTTGCGCCCCTCCGCGGCGAGCCCGGAGATCGTGGGGTGAATGACGTCCTTCACGATGTGCTTCAGCGTGTCGGCGTTGAGATTCGTCGCGGGACAGATCGATCCCATCCCGCCGGTGTTGGGTCCCTCGTCGTTGTCGAGAGCGCGCTTGTGGTCCTGGGCCGCGACCAGCGGAAGAACGTTGTGGCCGTCCGAGAGCGCGAAGAAGGAGACCTCCTCGCCCTTCAGGAACTCCTCGAAGATCAGCCTCGTTCCCGCGCTCCCGAGCTGGCGCTCGGCGATGAGTTTTTTCGCGAGGTCCAGTGCCTCCTCGCGGGACTCCACGATGGCGACGCCTTTGCCGCCCGCCAGCCCGTCGGCTTTCACCACCAGCGGCAGCCCGACCTCTTTGCTGTCGACGACCGACTTCGCCTCTTCCATGCTGCTGACGACGTGGTAGCGGGCGGTCGGGATCTTGTGCCGCTTCAGGAAGTCCTTGGCGAAGGCTTTGCTCCCTTCGAGCTCGGAGGCGGCCCGGTTCGGACCGAAGACGGCGAGGCCGCGGCGCTGGAACTCGTCGACCAGGCCGAGGATGAGCGGGAGCTCCGGCCCGACGACGGTGAGGCGAATCGAGAGCTTCTCGGCGAAGTCCGCGAGCTCCACGATGTCCGAGGGGTCGATGGGTACCGAGTCCGCGAGCGAGCGAATTCCGGCGTTGCCGGGAGCGCAGAAGATTTCCTTCACCTCGGGGCTCTGGCGGAGCTTCCAGACCAGGGCGTGCTCCCGCCCTCCACCGCCGACGACGAGGACCCTCACGTCGGACCGTCCCCTGAGCTCTTCGAGACTGCGGAGGTCAAAGTCAACGCTGTCAGCAAGTTAGCTTTACTCTTGAAACTCGAGGATTATCCCACAGCCCCTTCGAAAGTGTCAACCGAGACGAAAGACGCGAAAAGCGTTTGACAGAGGTAAGTTCGTTCCCTATAGTGATTTTCGAGTGAACGGGCCCCTTTAGAGCCGCCATCGAGTCCGCTGTATTCTCACCGCGTCCAGCCGAAACGATGCTCGGAAGCTACCGCCCGTTTCCAGATCGAGCCAGGGGAGGAGGTGCAAAGATTGGCCGAGATCAGAATCACCGACAACGAGTCGATTGAGAGCGCCCTCAGGCGCTTCAAGCGCAAAGTGCAGCAGGAAGACATCATCAAGGAAATCAAGAAGCACTCCTTCTACATGAAGCCCGGCGACAAGCGACGCGCCAAACAGGCGCTCGCCCGCAAGAGGCAGCGGAAGAAGCAGCGCCGCGAGCAGACCGACTGATTTCGTTCTTCCAAGCCATCGCTTCCCTTCGGCTCACCGAGCTTGAAGGGAAGTGATGGCCGCGACGTTCACGATATCCTCAACGCTGCAGCCCCGTGAAAGATCGTTCGCGGGAGCCTTCAAACCCTGCAGGATGGGGCCGATGGCCGCCGCCCCCGCGAGTCTCTCCACGAGCTTGCAGGAGATGTTTCCCGAATCCAGATCGGGAAATATCAGAGTATTGGCGCGTCCCGCGACGGCGCTCGCCGGCGCTTTCCTCGCCCCGACTTCGGGGACGATCGCCGCGTCCGCCTGGAGCTCGCCGTCCGCGGCGAGCGAGGGCGAGCGCGCCTTCAGGGTCTCTGCCGCCTCGGCAACCTTCCGCGTCCGCGGGTGGTCGGCGCTGCCTTTCGTCGAGAACGACAGCAGTGCGACTCTCGGCTCGACTTCGAGAAACCTCCGGGTGTTGGAAGCGGCGAGCTGGGCGATCTCGACCAGCTCCGTCGACGTCGGCTCAGGAATTACCGCGCAATCCGCGAAGATGTACTGACCCCGCTCGTCGGGAAAGCTCATGAGGAAGAAGCTCGAGACCTTGTGGATTCCGTCCTCGGTTCCGAATACCCGGAGCGCGGGCCGCAGCACGTTCGCGGTGCTGTTCGAGGCCCCGGCGACGTAGCCTGCGGCGTCTCCCGCTTCGACCATGAGCGCCCCGAAGTACAGGGGGTCGAGCGCCTGCTTTCGGGCCTCGTCCTCGGAGAGGCCCCGGTGGCGCGCGAGCCGGTGAAGCCTCTGTCCGTAGACGTCCGCCCGGGAGCGCGGCGAGTGAACCTCGATCGCGTCGATCCTTTCCCGGGGAATCCCCGCGGAGCGAGCCGCCTCGCGGACGTCGTCGTGCTCGCCGAGAAGGACCGGCTCCGCGATGCCCCGGGACTTCATTTCGAGAGCCGCCCGGAGGGTTCTCGGCTCGGTCGATTCGGGAAGGACGATCCGGAGCTTACGGGCGCGGGCGCGCTCCTGGATCCTCTCGAGGAACCGGTCCGCCATCGCCGCCGAGGTTAACATAGAACCCGGTTAACTGACTCCGGCTCAAAAGGTTTGACAGCATTCAAGAGATTGTGATAGTTCTGAACGGCTCCAAATTGGGAGCACTGTTCAAGTCCCGGTGTCTAGGAGGAACTCGTAGCGATGAAAATCGATGAAAGAGCGGTGGACGGAGTCACCATTTTGGATCTGCAGGGAAAGATGCTGATCGGAGAGGGTGACGAGCTGCTGCGCGAGAAGATCAATCAACTGGTCGAGAACGGGACCGAGAAAATCGTCTTGAATCTGGCGGAAGTCCCCTACGTGGACAGCGCCGGCTTGGGAGAGATCGTTCGCTGCTACACCACCGTGAGCCGCAAGAACGGCAAGCTCAAGCTGTTGCACTTGACCAAGCGGATTCACGACCTGCTCTCGATCACGAAGCTCCTCACGGTCTTCGAGACGTACGATACCGAAGAGGAAGCCGTCAAGAGTTTCAAAAAGTAGATTCTGGACGGAGGGTCGAAGCACGAGCCATTCTACGGCCCCGGGGCCCTCGAACGAGGGCCTGCCAGGCTTTCAGGACCTCACGGCCTTGAAAGAACTTCCGTAGGAAGGAAGCTGGTGTCCGTCGCCGGCCAGCTCAAGCAGCTCTTCATTTCCTTACGCCCGCACCAGTGGACCAAGAACTTCGTCGTACTCGCCGCTCTGATCTTCGCCGAGCGGTTGTACCACGTTCCTTCGCTTCTGCTTGCGGGCGGAGCGTTCGTCGTGTTCTGCATGCTCTCCGGGGCGGTTTATCTGGTGAACGATCTCTCCGATCTCGAAGGGGATCGGCAGCATCCGGTGAAGCGCTCGAGACCGCTTCCGTCCGGAGCGCTCTCGACGTCCGTGGCGAAGGTGGCGTCGGTGGCGCTCGCGGCGGTAGCGATTTCGGCGTCGTTCGCGATCGGCCGGAACTTCGCGGCGGTCGCCATTCTGTACTTCGGCGTCATGGTGGCGTACTCGCTGGCGCTGAAGCACATCGTCGTGGTCGACGTTCTCGTCGTCGCCATGGGTTTCGTGCTGAGGGCGCTCGCCGGCGCGGTCGCGATCGACGTTGCTTTCAGCCATTGGCTCTTGATTTGCACGCTGCTCTTCGCGCTTTTTCTGGCTCTCGCCAAAAGAAGGCAGGAGCTGACTCTACTGGCGGGAGGAGCGGCGCAGCATCGGAGGATCCTGGGAGAGTACAGCCCGTATCTTTTGGATCAGATGATTGCCGTGGTAACGGCCTCGACAGTGGTCTCCTACGCGCTCTATACGCTGGCGCCGGAGACCATTTCCAGATTCGGTACCGACCGTCTGGTTTGGACCCTTCCTTTTGTTCTGTATGGGATCTTGCGCTACCTCTACCTCGTGCACCAGAAGGAAGAAGGGGGAAATCCTACCGAGGTGCTCCTCAACGATAGGCCGATTCTCGTGGCCGTGGCGCTATGGGCAGCGACCCTGGTCACGTTGATTTACCACGGACACGACCTGGGCTGAAGGCTCTCCCGAACGACAAACTGCCCAAGATGAAGGGCGCCGGGCCAATCGAGGCCGCGGGCGCCGAGGAGGCCTATGTCTACCTTCAGCGCGAAGGGAACGGATGTCGACGTCGAGGCCATCATGGCCAACATTCGGCGGAAGATCGAGGAGAAACGAAAGGGGCTCTATACGGAAGACGAAGTGAGGGAGATCGCGGAGATGAAGCTCGATGCGGTCCTCGAGGCGAGCGAGTTCAACAGCGACTTCGTAGCCGCGTTCCGAGCGCGCGACGAGAAATGGAACTACCGCTTCAACCCCGAGACCATCTACGCCTCCTCGCACGCCGGCGGCGGAGGTCTCATCCGGGCCGCCCGGCGTTTGTTGAATCCGGTCCTGAAGCTCTTCTTCAACCCGAACCCGATCATCAGCGCGCTCTCGCGCCAGGCCGATCTCAACCGGTACTACGTGCTCCTTCTCCACAACATGGCCCAGGAGCTCACCCGCGCGAACCTCGAGCTCACCAACCTGAAGGCGCGTCTGCGCACCCTCGGGATCCGCGTGGACTTCCAGGGCAAGCGCGAGAAGACGATGGAGCAGGTGGTTCTGGAGCGCGAGCCTCGGGAGCCCCGCCCGCTCCCCGCCCGCTCCGATCGCCCCGAGCCCTCCGAGAGGCAGGAGCGTTCCGATCGTTCTCCGGAAAGAGGCGACCGCGACCGGGGAGGCGAGCGGCGCGAGCGGGGCCCCGGCGGGGAACGCTCGGAGGGCCGCGAGCGGGAACGAAGCGAGAGGGGAGACCGCGAGCGCGGCGATCGGGAAGGCGGGCGTGGTCGAGGCCGAGGTCGCCGCTCGTTCCGCAGACGGCGCGGCAGCGGGGGGGGCGGCGGCGGCGGCGGCGGATCGAACCGAGGGGGAGATCCTTCGGGCCGGCCTCCTTCCGGGAACCGGTCTGGCGGCGGATCCTCCGGTCCCCGAGAAGGAAGCGGTGGCAACCGCAGTTGAGAAAGACGAGACCGACCGGACGCTCGCCCGTGAGAGCCACGAGAGCGGGTCCGAACGACCCGCGCCGGCCATGGAGCGAAGTCAGGAGGTCGTAGCCAGGAGTACTTCGAGCGGACGCCCGCTTCGTCTCGCCTTCGTCGTCCAGCGCTACGGCGAGGACGTCAACGGGGGCGCCGAGGCCCACTGCCGCCTGGTGGCGGAGCATCTCGCGAGGGCGCATCGCGTCGAAGTGCTCACCTCCTGCGCCCGGGACTACATCACGTGGAAGAACGAGCGCGCGGCCGGCCTCGAACAGGTGAACGGCGTCCCGGTGCGCCGCTTCAAAGTCCGGAGGCCGCGCGATCCCGATCGCTTCGGGCGGTGCTCGCAGAAGGTATTCCTCGGAAGACACCCGCCGGAGGACGAGCTCCAATGGCTGGAGGAACAGGGTCCGTTCTCTCCCGCCCTCATCCGCCACATCCGGAAACGCGAGAGCGACTACGACTACTTCCTTTTTTTCAGCTATCGGTACTACCACAGCTACCACGGGATAAAAGCCGTCCCGCGAAAATCGATTCTGGTTCCGACCGCCGAGCGGGATGAAGTGGTCTCGCTCGCCATCTTCCGGGAGCTGTTCCGGCTCCCCCGCGCCATCGTCTACAACTCCATCGAGGAGAGGGCGATGATCTGGAGCGCCTCGGGAAACCGCGGCGTTCCCGGGGACGTAGTGGGTGTGGGCTCCGAGCTCCCCGCGACCGCCGACGGCGACGCCTTCCGGCGGAAGTTCGAGGTCGCGGGCCCCTACATGGTGTACCTGGGCCGCGTCGATCCCAACAAGGGATGCCGGACTCTCTTTCACTACTATCGCCGCTATCGCGAGGAGACCGGATCCACGCTCGACCTCCTGCTCGTCGGGGGCAAACAGATGGAGGTTCCGGCGGAGCCGGGAGTCCGCTACCTCGGATTCCTTTCGGAAGAGGACAAGTGGGGAGCGCTCGCCGGAGCGGAACTTTTGGTGATGCCCTCCGAGCTCGAAAGCCTTTCGATGGTCACCCTCGAGGCCTGGGGGATGGGAAAACCGGTGCTCGCGAACGGGAAATGCGACGTTCTCCGTGGGCAGTGCCGGCGCTCGAACGCGGGCCTGTACTTCGACGACTACTACCAGTTCCGCGAGGCTCTCTCGCTCCTCGAGCAGAGCTCCGATCTTCGCGCGGGACTCGGAGCGAACGGGAGGAAATTCTATCGACAGAACTACGTCTGGGAGGTAGTGGAAGGAAAATACAATCGGATCCTCGAGACCCTCACCCGGGACGACCGCGCCCGTCCGCCCGCGCCGAAGCGGGGGTTCTTCGCCCAGCTCTTTTCTCCAGGGTCCTGAGAGCGATGCAAGTCCACCAGATGCTCGCCGCTCTCTCCTACGGAGACGCCATCGGGAACGAGGCGCTCCGGATCCAGGAGATCCTGCGGGAAGAAGGGTTCGACTCCGATATCTTCGCCGAGTCCGTCCACCCCGAGATGGCGGGCCGTGCGAGAAAGCTCTGGGACTACCGGGAGGTTTCCTCGAAGGACGGACTCCTGATCCTCCATTTCTCCATCGGAGCCGGCGTCAGCACCTACGCCTATCACCTTCCCGATCCGATCCTGCTCGTCTACCACAACATCACTCCCGCGCGTTGGTTCCAGGAGTTCCACCGCCACCTCGCGGGGCTCTGCTATCACGGACGTCGCGAGCTCCAGGCGTTCGTGCCCCGCGTCCGCCTCGCGGTGGGGGATTCCGAGTTCAATCGCTACGAGCTCGAGGCCGTGGGCTTCCACCCGACGGGCGTCCTGCCGCTCCTTCTCGATCCGTCCCGTCTTTCGACTCCCGCGAACGAAGTCGTACTCGAGATGTTCGACGACGAGAAGACGAACTTCCTCTTCGTCGGCCGGGTCATCCCCAACAAGTGCTTCCACGACCTCATCAAGGTCTTCGCGCTCTACCAGAAGCACATCGACCGGAACTCCCGGCTCCTTCTCGTCGGAGAGTGGGTGGGCTTCGAGAAATACCACGAATCGCTGGTGCGGATGGTAGACGAGCTCGCGCTCCAGGACGTGGTCTTCACCGGCCACGTCGAGGACGACGACCTCGTCGCCTACTACCAGGTGGCGGATCTCTTTCTGTGCTTGAGCGAGCACGAGGGGTATTGCGTTCCCCTGGTCGAAGCCTTCCGGTTCGGGGTACCGGTGATGGCCCTCGACGCTGGCGCCGTGCCCGAGACTCTCGGGGGCGCGGGAATCCTCATCCGGGAGAAGCGAATCGATGACATCGCGATGATGGCCCATGCCATCGTGACCGACGAAGAGCTCCAGGCGCGCATCGTATCCGGCCAGGACCGCGTCCTCGAGGAAATGGATCGACGGGACGACCGGGGCCTGCTCCTGGGATTCGTGCAGCAGGCCCTCGCGCGCGAGCCCGTGAACGTATCACTTTGACGCCACGCCACACGGGAAAAAAACGCAAAGACGCAAAGGCGCAAGGACGCAAAGAAGAAATTACAAAGGGGATGGAGGTGGGAGGAGATGTGGAGATGAATCAAGGACCCGTCGGCCAATGTGTACCTCTTGTATTGGATTTTCTTCTTTGCGCCTCTGCGCCTTTGCGTCTTTGCGTTCCTTTCCCCGTTTTTCAGCGCAATTGAAGGCGAAGTACTCAAGCCATGACTCGAGTAGACCAATGGCTTCCCGCGGCCCATCGGGGCGACGCCATCGGCGACGAGGCGGTGCGCATCCGGGACGTGCTGCGGCGCTCGGGAAGAGAGAGCGAGATCTACGCGCTCGACATCGACGAGGAGGCCGAATCGGACGTCCTTCCCTGGAGCGACCGCCGGGAGAGCGACGTGGTCCTCCTGCATTTCGCGCTCCCCTCGCCCTTGACGGAAGCTTTCGCGCGGGCGCGGGCCAAGCGGGTTCTCCTCTACCACAACATCACGCCGCCCGAGTTCTTTCGCGGATACGACGACGAGCTGGTGCGAATCGCCGCTCACGGGCGCCGGGAGCTATCGACTCTCGTCCGGAGCTGCGACCTGGCGCTGGGAGATTCGGAGTTCAACCGAAAGGAGCTCGAGGCCTTCGGGTTCGAGCGAACCGGAGTTCTTCCGATTCTGGTGGACTTCGCGCCCTATCGGGAGGTCGAGCCGAGCCCGGTGCTCTCCCGGATGCTCGGAGACGGCCGGCCGAACTTCCTCTTCGTCGGCCGGGTGTTCCCCAACAAGCGGTTCGAGGACCTGGCGCGCCTCGCGTTCTTCTACAAGAAGTACGTTTCCGAGGATTTCCGTTTCCTTCTGGTCGGCAAGGCGGGTAGGATGGAGCGCTATCAGCAGTCGGTCCAGGCGCTCGCGGATCGTTGGGGTCTCAGGCCCAGTGAGTTCTTGTTCACCGGTCACGTCTCCTTCGAGGATCTCGCCGCCTGCTACCGCTCGGCCGGTCTTTTCATCAGCATGAGCGAGCACGAGGGTTTCGCCGTGCCGCTCGTGGAGTCGATGTTGTTCGAGGTTCCGATACTGGCCTTCGCCGCGGGAGCGGTGCCCGATACCCTGGGCGGGGCCGGGATCCAGTTTCACGAGAAGAACTACGAGGAGTTGGCCGAGATGGCCCATCTACTCTCGACCGAGGACGACCTGCGAGACAGAGTCGTAGCCGCCGGTGTCCGGAGGCTCGAGCGCTTCGCCCCCGAACGGGTGGAGACGGAGCTCCTCGGTTTCATCGAGGAGGTTTCCGCGTGAAGATCGCGTTCATCGTTCAACGCTTCGGCCGGGAGATCCTGGGGGGCTCCGAGACCCTCGCCCGCCAGCTCGCGGAGCGGCTCTCCCGCCGCCACGAGATCACGGTCCTCACCACGACTGCGAAGGACTACATCACCTGGAAGAACGAGCTGCCTCCGGGAGAGGACAAGGCGCGCGGAATCCGGCTCATCCGCTTCCCCGTCGAGGGAGAGCGGGTTCTCGAGGAGTTCAACCGCTTCTCCGAGGAGGTCTACCAGGGGCAGCCGACGCGGGAGCAGGAGCTCGAGTGGCTCCACCGTCAGGGGCCGGTGGTGCCGGAGCTCATCGAGTACCTGAAGAAGGAGCAGGAGGTCTTCGATCTGCTCGTGTTCTTCACCTACCTCTACTATCCGACCTACTACGGCCTTCAGGTTGCGCCGGAGAAGAGCGTCCTCGTTCCCACGGCGCACGACGAGCCGCCGTTGAAGCTCGGCATCTATCGCGAGATGTTCCAGCTTCCGAGCTCGTTCCTGTTCAACACCGAGGCGGAAGAGCTCCTGGTCCTCGAGCGGTTCCCCGTCCACAAGAAGATGCGCGAGACGGTGGGGATGGGGATGGAGCTCCTCGATCAGCCCGACGTCCATGCGTTCCGCAACAAGCACGCGATTCCGGGGAAATATCTCCTCTACGCCGGCAGGATCGACGCCGGGAAGGGACTGGAAGAGCTCTTTCGATACTTCCAGTTCTACAAGGAAGAGCACCCCGCCTCCGGGAACCTGCAGCTCATCCTGATCGGAAAGCTCGGGATGAAGCTTCCGGAAGACCCCTCGATCCGTTACATCGGCTTCGTGGACGAGGGCGACAAGCTCTCCGCGATGGCGGGGGCGGTCGCGGTGGTGCAGCCCTCGCGGATGGAGAGTTTCTCCATCGTGACCCTCGAGGCGTTCTCCGTGGGAACGCCGGCCATCGCCAACGCCCAGTCGCGGGTGCTCGCGGACCACTGCCGCAAGGCGAACGCCGGCCTCTACTACGGGGACTTCGAGGAGTTCGAAGAAATCCTGACGCTCCTCCTCAACGATCGAAACCTCGGGAGGAGCCTTGGCCGCAACGGCCAGACCTACGTCAAGGACAACTACGGCTGGAACCGGCTGCTCCCCAAGTACGAGCTGGTGTTCCGGAGCTCCGCCCGCCCCGCGCGCGAGCCGAGAGGAGCGAAGCCCCGTCCAGCAGCGGTATCCGCCACTCCCCACGAGCCGGAGCACGACCACGAGCCCGAAGACCTTGTCTCGACGGGGGACCTGCCGCTGCTCGAGCCCGAGTCCGATGGAGAGCCTTTCGAGGAGCCCGCGGACGAGCGGGAAGCGGCGGACTCCTACACGGACGTTCCGGAGAAGCCGGAAGGAACGGAGCTCGACGAGCTCGCGAGAGAAGTAACGGAGTACGAGGAGGAAGAAGCGGAAGCGGAGGAAAGAGAGGCCCGCGGCGATGCGCGCGATTCTTATCCTCCGCCCGAGCCGGTCGAAGAGCCGTACCACGAGCCCACCCCCGAGCCCGCGGAGCAAGCCCGGGAAGCCGTTTCCGAGGAAGGCCCGGCCGAAGACGATGGGTCGCTCCCCGCGTTCTACCGCCCGCGACAGCGCCCGATCCCGAAGGCGCCGGAGCCCGCGAAGGAAGACTGAGCTCTCAGGCTACGTTAAAATGGATGCGACGACCATGGCCACGGTGCTGGCTCCTCCCGCGGAACAACGGATGCGATTGTCCGGCATCTCCTGGGAGACCTACGAGCGCCTTCTCACGGAGCACGAGGGCCGGCAAAGCCCGCGTTTCACCTACGACCGGGGGGAGCTCGAGATCATGGTTATCTCGTTCGAACACGAGGAGGCCAATCGCCTTCTGCACGACCTGTTCACGGCATTGGCGGACGAGCGAGGGCTCGACTTCGTCAACGCCGGCTCGACCACGTTGATACGGAAAGACCTGGATCGCGGATTCGAACCGGATACCTGTATCTACATTCGTAACGCGGCGAGCATCCGTGGGAAACGCCGGATCGAGCTCCCGAGCGATCCACCGCCCGATCTCGTCATCGAGGTCGACATCACGAGCGCCTCCATCGACAAGATGGGTATCTACTCGGCCATGGGTGTTGCCGAGGTCTGGCGGTACGATGCCACTTCGTTGCGCTTCTTCGCGCTCGAGGGCGGAAAGTACTCGGCCCGACCCGAGAGCGCAGTTCTGCCGGGTCTCACGTCCGAGGTCGCCTCTCGCTTCCTCGAGGACGCGAAAACGGAGCCGCGCAACGTCTGGATCCGCAAGGTTCGGGAGTGGGCGAAAGCGAATCCCGCCTGATCGCGAGCTTCATTTTCCCCTGAACCCACGCCGGCTCCCGGATCCGACTTCTACAGCGGCGCGCCTCAAGCCGCGTATCGACGCGTCATACAGCGCGTCCATCTTCTCGAAACCGTCGGGCCGGTTGCGCGCGAGCCAGAGTCTTCGAAGCTCTCGCTTCAAGCGCTTCTGAGCTGCCTCGATCTCTTCGGAGCTCGGAGACCAGCGTCTTTCTCGCCTTCGCCGGGTTCTCGCGCGATCGCAGAAGCTCGAATCCCCGCGAGCCCTTTCTCCGCCGCGAGTATCGATGCTTCGATCGCGTAGCGGAGCTCCTCGAGCTCGGCGGGCCTCGACTGGAGCTTTCCTCGCGCCGCCTTGAAACCCTTCGCCACCCGACGGAGGCGCTCGAGAGTTCTCTCGAGGACGGCGCGCTTCGCCTTCGAGGTGAACTTGGCCTCGACGAGGTCGTCGAAGAACAGGGTTTTCAGCGGCGAGTGGTTGAAGTGATCGAAGCCCGTCGCGTGGAGACTCGCCGAGGCGCTCGGTAGAGACGACCCGCGGCCGCCGAAGGGTCGGAGAACAGGTGCATCGAGAATGCCCGGTCGAACGCTTTCCTCTCCGGGTCGGTAGGACCCCAGGCCGCCTGGGCTCCGAAGGCGAAGCCGTAGATCGAGTTCCCCAGAAGGTTCCCGTGTCCGCCATCCCCCCACTCGGTCACGAGCATCCCCTCGGCGCCGTGGCGCTTCCCGGCCTCCGCGTATCCGCGGATGTTGGCGAGGGCATTCTCGAGCCGTGGAAAGAGAGTGTTCCAGCCCGAGGTCCCCGCCGCCGCCATGAAGGGGATTCCGTTCTCGCGCAGGATCTTCACCCGCTCGAAGTCGTGGTTCGCCTCGTACCACCAGTCGATGGCGAGGAGACCCTTGGGTAGTAGAGGGAGGACTTCGCGATGCTCGAACAGGAAGTCCGCCCAGATCATCGTCTTCTTTCCGTGCTTCGCGGCGAGCTCCTGGACGCGACCCACGTGGGAGGCGAAGATCGCGGCGACTCCTTCTTTCTCCGCGCGTTCCTTCGACAGGCCTTTCCCCAGGTCCACGGGCTCGTCGCAGTTCGCGTTGAGCCAGGGAGAGCGGAAGTTCCCGAGGTACTCCGAGTAGAGGTCGTCGAGGAGCTCGTAGGTCTCCTCGAGCGAGGGCGAGACCGACCACTTCCTCTCGCTCTCCGCGAGCTTCCGGTAGCGCGGGTACTTGAGGATCTGGTGCATGTGGCCGAGGGATTGGAGCGTCGGCACCAGCTCCACGTGCCGCGCCCGGGCGTACTCGTCGAGCTCTCGAATCTCCCAGGCCGACATCGGCGAGGCGTCCTTTCCGATGAGGGGATGGCGCCGGAACCGGAAGACGTGCTCGGTATAGAGCATCAGGAGGTTCAGCTTGAGTGCGACCATGAAGTCGACGACGCCCTTGAGCGTCGCGAGGGTCGGGACCTTGCCGCGCGAGATATCGAGAAGGAGCCCGCGCTTCGCGAGGTCGGGAGCATCCTCGATCTCGCAGGCGGGAAGGCTTCGAGCGCCGCGGGGCAGCAGCTGCGACAGCGACTCGACGGCGTAGCGCAGGCCCGCCTCGCCGTCGCCCTCGACGACGACTTTCTCCTTCGAGACGGAGAGGCGATAGCCTTCGCCGAGCGGTCCGCGGCGCAGGAGCTCGACGCGAGGACCGAGGTCGCTCGTTCGGGCGTGGGTCTCGATGGGCGCTTCGAATCCGGCGCGCTCGCGGATCGCCTCCTGGAGCGCCCGCGCGGAGGAGAAATCGCTCTCACCCGAGCCCTCGGGAAGGACCAGGGGGGCTCCCGGCCGGAGCCGGAAGGAGCCTTCACCAGGGACGATCTTCTTCGGCGAGGGGAGAAGAGGCGGGATTCTCATGGCGGGGATTCTAACAATCTTGCCCCACTCACCACCGTCGAGTATGCTCGGCGCTCGGATGAGCGGCGCGGAACCTTCCCTCTGGCCGGCGGCGATCGAGGCCGCACGAATGATCGAGCCGGGCATGGTGGTGGGATTGGGAACGGGTAGAGCGGCGGCGATGTTCGTGCGCGCTCTCGGCCGGAGGATCGGCGAGGGCCTCGAGGTCCGGGGAGTTCCGACCTCCCGCCGCACGGAAGAGCTCGCGGCGGAGGTGGGAATCCCTCTGGTCGGACTCGAGGAGGTCGAGGCCGTCGACATCGACGTCGACGGAGCCGACGAGGTCGATCCCTCGCTCGACCTGATCAAAGGACATGGAGGCGCCCTGCTGCGCGAGAGGGTCGTGGCCTCGATCTCGAAGAAGTTCGTGATCCTGGCGGGAGAAGAGAAGATCGTTTCCCGCCTGGGAGCGCGCATGTCGGTGCCGGTCGAGGTGGTGCCGTTCGCGGCGCCGGTCTCGAAGCGGAAGCTCGAAGCCCTGGGTGCGGACGTCCGGCTCCGGCGGAGCGACGACGGGCGGCCCTTCGTTTCCGACAACGGAAACCACATTCTCGACGCCAGGTTCGAGACCATCGAAGACCCCTCCGGTCTCGAGCGGAGGATCGACGCGCTCCCCGGCGTCGTCGACAGCGGGCTCTTCATCGGCATGGCCGACCTGGTGCTGGTCCAATCGGAGTCAGGATTCCGCCGGCTTTCGCGCACCTGACCGGAGCGATGTCCGGGCCCGCGGTCGAGCTTCGAAACGTCAGCAAGAGATTCGCGGGCCCGCGGCTCGTCCTGGATCGCGTCTCGTTTCGGGTCGAGCCCGGCGAGACCCTGGTGCTCCTGGGCTCGAGCGGCGCCGGCAAGACCACCGCCCTCCGATGCATCAACCGGCTGGTCGAGCCGGACGAGGGCGAGGTCGAGGTCGAGGGGAGGGAGATCGGATCGTGGGACCCGATTCGTCTCCGCCGCCGGACGGGCTACGTCATTCAAGACGTGGGCCTACTTCCGCACCTGAGCGTCGCCGAGAACGTCGAGCTCGTTCCGAAGCTCGAAGGCTGGAGTCCGGAGCGGAGAAGCGAACGGGTGCGGGAGCTTCTCGCGTTCGTGGGCCTCGAGCCTTCGAGATTCGCGCGCAAGAGACCCCGCGAGCTCTCGGGGGGAGAGCGGCAGCGGGTCGGCGTCGCCCGCGCCCTCGCCGTCGATCCTCCCCTCCTTCTGATGGACGAGCCTTTCGGAGCGCTCGACGCGGTGAACCGCCGCAGGATGCAGGATGAGTTCGTGGAGATGAAGCAGAAGCTCGGCAAGACGATCGTGATCGTCACCCACGACGTTCCCGAGGCGATGAAGCTCGGGGACCGCATCGGTGTGATGAACGCGGGGAAGCTCCTCCAGATCGGCACCCTGGCGGAATTGCTGGACCAGCCCGCGGATGGTTTCGTTTCCGAACTGTTGCGCGTCGAACGCGCGCCCTGCTGATGGACACCCTGCGGTTTCTTCTCGAGCGTCGCGCCGATATCGCCGCGCAGACGGCGGAGCACGTCTTCCTGGTCGCGGTGTCCATCACCATCGCGGTCGCCATCGGGATCCCCCTGGGAGTCTTTCTGACGAGAAGGCCTTCCCTGGCGTCTCCGGTGATCGGCTTCGCGAACGTGACCCAGACGATTCCGAGCCTCGCGCTCTTCGGTTTCCTCATCCCCATCCCGCTCATCGGCGGGATCGGAAACACGACCGCGATCGTCGCCCTCGTGCTCTACGCGCTCCTTCCGCTCCTCCGGAACACCTATGCCGGCATCCAGTCGGTCGAGCCATCGGTCGTCGAGGCGGGGCGGGGGATGGGGATGACGGATCTGGAGCGGCTGAGGCTCATCGAGATCCCGCTCTCGCTTCCGACCATTCTCGCCGGGGTCAGGATCGCGACGGTGAATGCCATCGGCCTCGCGACCATCGCCGCGGCCGTGGGCGCCGGAGGTCTCGGAAACTCGATCCTCCGTGGGCTTTCCATGGTGGACAGCCGCCTGATTCTCGCCGGGGCGGTGCCCGCGGCGGCGCTCGCTCTCGTCGCCGACGGGCTCCTGGGACGCTTCGAAAAATGGCTCGCATGGGATCGGTGAGCCGACCGCGCCCGAGAGCGCTCGGTGCTCTTCTCCTCGCTCTCCTGCCTTCTTGCTCCGGCGAGCGGCCGGTGGTGGTGGGCTCCAAGAACTTCAGCGAGCAGGTGATCCTGGGCGAGATGCTGGCGCAGCTTCTCGAGGCCAGAAACGTTCCCGTCGAAAGGAAGCTCAACCTCGGGGGGACGTTCATCTGTCATCGGGCCCTTCTCGCCGGCGACCTCGACGTGTACGTCGAATACACGGGGACCGCCCTGACCGCAATCCTGAAGGAGACCGTGAGCCATGACGCCGCGGCCGTGTACCAGCGGGTGCGCGATGCCTACCGGAAGGATCTCGGCCTGGCCTGGACCGAGCCCCTTGGCTTCGACAACACGTTCGCCATCGCGATGAGGCCGGAGACGGCGGAAAAGCTCGGAATCCGGAAGATCTCGGACCTGAAGGCGCACGAGGGCGAGCTCCGGCCCGGTTTCGGGCACGAGTTTCTCGAGCGCGAGGACGGCTTCCGCGGCCTGGTCGAGGCGTACGATCTCGATTTCCGGAACCGTCCCCGGGGAATCGAGCTCGGTCTCATCTACCAGGCGCTCATGGACGGCGAAGTCGATTTCATCGCCGGGAACGCGACCGACGGGCTCATCGACAAGTTCGGTCTCACCGTCCTCGAGGACGATCGCTCCTACTTCCCTCCCTATGACGCCGCGGCCGTCTATCGACCTTCGACCGCCGAACGCGTGCCGGCTTTCGCCGAGGTGCTGGAGCTTCTGGAAGGAAATCTCGCCGAGGCCGACATGCGGGCCCTGAACCGGCGGGTGGACGACGAGGGGCGAGAGGCCTCCGAGGTGGTCGCGTCGTTCCTCGTGGAGCGAGGATGGGTCAGGCAGCGCGCGAAGTGAAGCTCCTCACAATTCCGTAATGTTCGCTGCTTGACCCTCGGGTCCTTCAATCCTAAGCTGGAGGGTCTACGCGGGTCATGCGCTTTCTTCCCGTTCTTCTTCTCGCCGCGGCGGCATCGAGCGCGGCCTGTCCCGCGCTCGCCCAGGCTCCGCCCGAGCCGGCGGAGCCCTGGGGCTACCTGTACTTCCTCCGCACGCAGAAGCTCTTTCCCCTCACTGGCGAGGAGAGCGCCGTCGGCCGTTTGACGGAGAACGACGTCGTCCTCAGCTCCACCAGGGTGTCTCGACGGCACGCGGTGGTGCGCAAGAGCGCCGAGGGCGTCGAGCTGGTCGACGTGGGAAGCTCGAACGGCACCAAGCGGAACGGAGAAGCGCTTCACCCCCGTTCCCCCGTGGCCCTGGCCCCGGGCGACCGCATCGAGATCGCGGACGAGGTCGCTCTCTACCACGAGGTCCTCGCCGAACTGTGGCGGGACGAGCTCCGCCACCGCCTCCTCGCGGGCATCCTCAAGCTGCGACGTCACCTTCCCCAGGACGTGACGCGGAAGGCGTTCGGGCGCGAGGAGATCGTGCCGGCGGTAAGCGAGGCGAAGGTGGATCCGGAGACGGGAAACGCCGAGGTGGAGCACTCGGTTCCCCTCGACACCGAAAGCGGTTTCCCCGAGGGCAGCGGCGCCTTCGTCGGGGACGCGCAGGTCGCGAACGACGTCCTGGAGCTCAGCCTCTGGACGGTCGAGGCGCGCGAGTCCATGACATCGCGGCGCGCCTCCTTCACCACGTTGAAGCACACGACCCTTCGGGTATCGATCGAAGGCGGACCTTCTGGCGGGGCCGAGAGCGGGCCGTGGTTCCCCCCTCACCTCCTGGGGAGTCTCTTCGACGTATTTCCCGACGAGCCCGAGTTCAGCCTCCAGTTCGCGGTGAGCCTCGCGGGCCAGGAGCGTCCCCGGGCGCTTTCCGATGCTGCCGCGACTCTCTCGTTCCGACACCGCTTGAACCCGGGCGAGTGGAAGCTGATCCTGATGGCGGCCCAGGCGAAGGGACTCTGGGTCGACAAGGAGATCGGAGAGCGCGGATTGAGCCTCGGGCCCGAAGACAAGAAGCGGCTCGCGGCCGCCCTGGAAGAAGCGCGCTCGTGGCTCGAGAAGGCGAAAGCGCTCGGCGCCAAGGAAGAGCCGGGAAAGGAAGCGGAAGCGGCTCTGGTCCGCGCGGGCGAGCGCCTCTCGCGGATCCAGGCCACCCCATGAATCGGCGGCTTCCCGTCGGGATACTTCTCGGCCTGCTCTACACGGCTCCAGGGTTCGCGGGCCAGCAACCCGCCGGCGACGATCGCCCGCAGTTCCGCGTGAGCGTCGATACCGTCAGCCTGGCGGTGTCGGTGCTCGACGGCGACGGGCGACTCGTGACCGACCTTCCGCGGGAAAACTTCCAGATCTGGGAGGACGGAGTCGAGCAGCAGATCCAGTTCTTCTCGCATGGCGAGCTGCCGCTCCGGATGGTAATCCTCGTCGACACTTCGGGCAGCATGCGCTCGAAGCTGGAGCTGGCGCAGGAGGCCGCGGTCCGTTTCGTTCGCTCGCTCAAATCGGGCGATCAGGTTCAGGTCGTGGAGTTCAACGACCGGGTGCTGACCCTCGCCGAGTTCACGTCCGACTTCGATCAAGTGGAGCAGGCGATCCGGCAAACCCAGGCGACGGGCGCCACCACACTCTATAACGCCCTTTACGTGTCATTGAAGGATCTCCACCGGGAGAACCCGGAGGAGCTCGACCGCAGGGCCATCGTGGTCCTCTCCGACGGAAACGACACCAAGTCGGTTCTCGGGTTCGAGGACGTGAAGGAGCAGGCGCGAAAGAGCAGCGTCGTGATCTACGCGATCTCGCTCCGCGCGACCGACGAGGATCTCGCCAAGGAGAAGTACCGCAACGCGAAGTACGAGCTCGACATGCTCGCCCGGGAGAGCGGCGGCGTCTCTTACGCTCCCGAGACCATCGGGGACCTCGCAGGGGTGTACGAGCAGATTGCGACCGAGCTGAAGAGCCAGTACAGCCTGGGCTACGTTTCGACCAACCCCACCGCCGACGGCGGATGGCGACGGCTGCAGATCGTCTCGAAAGAGGCGGGCACCGCGATACGCAGCCGCGGCGGCTACTTCGCCCCGCGCCCGGCCCGGCGATCGCGCCGCGCCCGCTGATGCGGCCCCACGGGCTACTCCTTTCTCTTCTCGGCCTGGTCACCTGCGCGGCCCGCGAGGAGCGCGCTCCCTCGCGGACGAACGTGGTTCTCGTCACCGTCGACACTCTTCGCGCGGACCGGCTCGGGGCCTACGGAAACGCCTCGGGTTTGACTCCGAACCTCGATCGCCTCGCGCGGTCCGGGGTGGTGTTCGAGAACGCGAGCGCCGCGGCCCCGCTCACCCTCCCCTCCCATGCCTCGATCCTCACGGGCACCTATCCCCTCCGCCACGGGGTTCGCGACAACGGGGGATACCACCTCGCGCCGGAGAGCGTGACTCTCGCGGAGACGCTCGCGGCGCGGAGCTACCGCACGGGAGCCTTCGTCGGGGCGTTCGTGCTCGACTCCCGCTGGGGCCTCGACCAGGGGTTCGAACGGTACTTCGACGACTTCGACTTCGAGAGCTTCGACGACGTGAGCCTGGGATCGGTCTCGCGGCGGGGAGACGAGGTCGTTTCAGAGGCGCTCGCGTGGATGGGCGGGGCGAAAGCCGGCCCGTTCTTCGCCTGGCTGCACCTCTACGATCCGCATGCGCCCTACGAGCCCCCGGAGCCCTACCGGAGCCGCCGCGCGGGGGAGCGGTACGGGCTCTACGACGGCGAAGTGGTTTACGTGGACGAGCTCATCGGACGACTCCTCGACTGGCTCTCGCGGGAGTCTCTGGATGAGGCGACGGTAGTCGTGGTGATGGCAGACCACGGGGAGGCTCTCGAGGACCACGGCGAGCTCGACCATGGGTTCTTCATCTACGACGCCACGATGAAAGTCCCCTTCATTATTAGAGCGCCGGCTCTTCCGAAAGGGGTCCGCGTCCGAGCCCAGGTTCGCTCTATCGACCTCATGCCGACGGTTCTGGATCTCGTGGGGCTTCCTCCGGAGCCGTCGGTTCAGGGAACGAGCCTTCTTCCCCTCGCCCTCGGCGAGAGCAGAGCCTCGATCTCGTCGCCTACGGCGAGTCCCATTACCCCCGACTCCATTACGGCTGGAGCGAGCTCCGGTCTCTCCGAAGCGAAGAGTTTCATTTCATCGACGCCCCCTCCCCCGAGCTCTACGACCTGCGCATCGACCCGGGGGAGACTCGAAACCTCGCCCTCGAACGGCCGGACGCCGTCTCCGAGCTTCGAGGGCGGCTCGAGGACGAGCTCGAGCGGTACCCTGGAGCGCTCGAGGTGCGGGAGCCCGAGGCGCTCGACGACGAGACCAGGGAGAAACTGACGGCCCTCGGCTATCTCGGAGGTCCCCGGCGAAGAGCACCGGGC
Source organism: uncultured Acidobacteriota bacterium (assembly GCA_963716925.1). GTDB lineage: Bacteria > Acidobacteriota > Vicinamibacteria > Marinacidobacterales > SMYC01 > DAISKN01. The sequence continues at coordinate 655,492 of CAVQUX010000014.1, forward strand.
GGCGGGGCGGGCTCGACGCTCGCGGACCCCAAGGACAAGATAGAGATCCATCTCCGGGTGAAAGCCGCCGAGTCCTCTCTCGGCGACGGTCGGGTCGACGAAGCGCTCGCCGACATCGAGCGGGTCCTGTCCCTCGATCCCCAGGTGGTCGAAGCGCATCGCATTCGGGGAGACGCCTACAAAGCGAAGCGAAACCTTCCGCGCGCGGCGGCGGCCTATCGCGATGCGCTCGCGCTCGAGCCGGAGTACAAAGTGGCGGCGTTCCACCTCGCCCTCGTGGACCTGGAGATGGGCCGGGCGGATGCGGCCGAGGCCGGTCTCCGCCGCGTGCTCCAGCTGGATCCGCGCGACAACAAGAGCTACTTCCTGCTCGCGAAGCTTCTCATCGCCCGTCGGGATTTCGACTCGGCGCTCGAAGTCCTCGATCGAGGAATCGAGAGCGCCGGCGACGGGGCCCCGTTCCAGACGACTCGGGCCGAGATCTATCTCGCGCGGGAGGATCTCGAGAACGCGGAGAGGGCCGTCAACGCCGCGCTGGCGCTCGACGCGGACTCTCCGCGGGCGCACCACTACCTCGGCTGGATCCGCGCCCGCCGGGGAGACGTCTCCGGAGCGATCGACGCGTACGAGAAAGAGCTCGCTCTTTTCCCTCACGACCCGGGGACGTTCCTGAACCTGGCGGAGCTCTATCGAAGGGATGGCCGTCTCGCGGACGAGATCCGCGTCCTCGAGGGAGCCCTCAGCAAGGCGCCTCGTCTGGCCGTGGTCTGCGTCCGCCTCGGCCGCGCTTACCTCGAGGCCGGTCAGTTCGATCGAGCCGGCTCGCTCTTGCGGCAGGGCCTATCCCTTGGCCCCGACCCGGAGTCGGAAGCACTCGCGAGGGCTCTGCTCTCATCCAATGCATTGAATTAGCCATCCAAAAAACCGGGGCTATCGTTCATCCCGCCCCCGATCGAACCCTGTAAGTAATTCATAAATAATCATCTAGCAGATACTCTTTCATGGCATCCATTTTGTACGCCCATATCGTGGAATCGAGAGAAACCTGAGGAGGTACGTCGATGAAACGAATTGCCCTTGGCCTCATCGGAAGCCTGGTCCTCGCGAGCCTCGTCGCCGCTCAGACGACGGGGAATATCGACGGGACCGTAAGCGACGACACCGGGGCCGTACTGCCTGGCGCCACGGTCACCATCAGCAGCCCGTCGCTTCTGGGAGGCTCGCGATCCTCGGTTACCAACGAACGCGGCGCGTTTCGCTTTCCCTCCCTGGCTATCGGAATCTATTCGGTCCAGGCCGAGCTTCCCGGATTCGAGACGGTGCGCTTCGACAACGTATCCGTCGGTATCGGCTCGACCGCGACCCTTCCCATCACCCTCAAAGTGGCAGCCGTCACCGAGACGGTCACGGTCGTGGGCGAGTCCCCGATCGTCGACGTGAGAAACGCGGGCACCGGAACGAACTTCGAGAACGAGATCCTCGAAGAGGTCCCGACCCGCCGCGGTATGGCCGACCTCATGCAGCTCGCACCCGGCATGACGAACGACTACGGCGACAGCGGGTCTTCCCGGGTCATCGCCTTCGGGTCGAACCGCCAGTCGAACTCCTGGAACGTGGACGGCATCAACGTGACCGCTCCCGAGACCGGCTCGGCCTGGCTCGACATCAACGTCGACAACATCGAGGAGATCCAGGTCTATGGCACCGGAGCTCCCGCGGAGTACGGGAGCCACACCGGCGCCGTTTTGAACGTGGTGACCAAGAAAGGCGGGAACGAGTTCAGCGGCGGGGCGAGCTACTACGGCCAATGGGATGCGGTCACCGGCAGCAACGTACTCGCCGACACCGACTCGGGTCAGATTTGCGACACCGAATCCCCGACCTGCACCGGGTACTACCGCGACATCTACCGCGAGTTCAACGCGCGGATCGGCGGACCCATCGTCCAGGACCGGGTCTGGTTCTACGCCTCCGGTCAGTACTACCGCAGCAACGCATTCGATCCGGGAACGATTCCCGGCGGCGAGGGCGACACCCCCAACCGGACGGATCGAATGGATTTCAAGATGACCACCAAGATCGGACAGAAGCACGAGCTCTCCGGTCTCGTCCATTGGGACAACTGGGGAGGTGGAGTCAGCCCATCGCCGTTCTACACCCAGTCCGCGAACGTCGAGGAAACGGGAAAGAATCCCGCCTGGGGAGCAACCTGGACCTCGATTCTCTCGGACCAGAGTCTTCTCGAGCTCAAGTACGCCGGGTGGTGGTCGGATGACATTTACCAATCGGCGACCAAGAGCTTCGACGAGCCCTTCATCGACTACACGCCGGCTCAGGGCGGCCCCACCCGCTATTCGGGCGGACTTCTCTATCCCTGGGACTACACGACCTGGAGGCAGCAGTTCAACGCGAAGGTCACGACCTATGCCGATGATTTCCTCAACGCGCAGCACGACATTCGCTTCGGAGTCCAGTTCAGCAAGGGGTCGGCATTCACCAACCGGGGCATCGGCCCAAACGGGACTTACGCGTACAACTACTACGGGTACACCTATCGGTCGTACCAGGACCCGTTCCAGTACGGAGGTACGTCTCGCGATCTCGGATTCTTCATCGACGATACGATGACATTGAACGATCGGGTGACGTTGAACCTTGGTGTCCGCGCCGATTTCAACAAAGGCGGTGTTCCCGACTACGAGCGGTTGACGACGGGTACGCCCTCCATTGCCCAGGCCCTGAACGCCATGGGAACGGGAGAGACCGTGCCCGGTATCGGGAACATCGTCGACTGGAAGCTCATCTCGCCTCGATTCGGGATCACGGTGCAGCCGACGGAGTCGGGACGCTCGGTACTGAGGGCGTCGTTCGGCGTCTACTACGAGGGGAACGTGATCGGGAACTGGGATTTTCCGCCGCCTGGAGTGCCAGCGCAGACCTTCATGGTACGCGCCCCGGGTGAGACCGACTTTGTATTCCACCACGACATCACGACGTCCGAGGTCGGCTTCGATCCGGATCTCGCCGCGCCCCGAACGCTGCAGTACTCGGCGGGATTCGAGCAGCAGTTCGGTGCGGACATGTCCTTCGAGGTCCAGTACGTCCACAAGGATACGCAGGATCTCGTCGGATGGGAGATCCTGGACGGAGTCTACGAAACGGTCCCCTACACGGACTATTTCGGGAACACCTACGATCTCCTGAACGCCGTCGTCGATCCGGTGGTTCGAAAGGGGAACGACCCGGGGAACTTCCCCGGTGCGGGGGACTACGTGCAGAAGTACGACGGGGTCGTCTTCTCCTTCAACAAGAGGTTCCGTGATTTCTGGGCATTGAACGCTTCCTACACTTACTCCAAATCCGAAGGTCTCATCCCTCGGATGAGGGCCCAGGCCCAGTTCAATCCCTTCTACGGTTCCACGGAGGGAAGCGATCCCAACGAGCACATCAACGCCTATGGGCGACTCCAGGGAGACCGGCCGCACATGTTCCGGACCCAGGCGGTCTTCGTCCTGCCGGGCGACATCAACTTCTCCGCCTCACTCAACCTGGAACAGGGCAGAGCCACCACCCGGCAGCGAAGGATCGGAGGGCCTCAATCAGGGGACGGTGCAGATGATCCTCGAGCCGGGAGGCGTCAACCGGTTCCCGGATGTGAAGATTCTCGATCTCACCGTCGGAAAGCGCTTCCGCTTCGGCGAGGGGAACCGCGCGCTGCGGTTCGATGCCACGCTCTACAACGCTTTCAACTCCGACACGCCCATTGCCTACGCGTCGCTCGCCCTTCAGACTCTGGAGGACGAGTTCACGCCTACCACCTGGTTCGACCCGCGCCGGCTGATGCTCCGCCTGGGATTCGAGTTCTAACGATAGACGGTTCCCTGTGAGGGGGAGGCTCCGAGCGCCTCCCCCTCACAGCTCCTCCAGGAACTCCTGCCAGGGCAGCGCCCGAACGCCGGGCGCGAGCGCTCGGGTGACGGCACCCGATGCCGGTGCTTCGTGCACCAGACTCATCGCCACCCTCGCCCGGCCGCGACCTTTCTTCTTCGCGGCCTCCATGAGCCGCAGCATGGGAGCCGCCATCGACGGGACCACGGTGCGTGTGAGTTTCGCCTCGACGAGCGAAAGCGAACCACCTCGTCCGGGGATCACGAAATCCACTTCGAGACCTTGCTCGTCGCGAAAGTAGTACAGCTCCCGGCGCCGCCCGCGATTGACCTGGGACTTGGCGATCTCCGCGGCGAGGAAACCCTCGAATAGAGCCCCCGCGAAAGGCGATTTCCGGAACTCCCGCTCCGTGTCCACTCCGAGAAGGTGGCAAGCGAGACCCGAATCACTGATGTACACCTTGGGTGACTTCAGAAGCCGCTTTCCGAGATTTTCATAGAAGGGCGGAACCACTAGCACCTGAGCCGTCGTCTCCAGAACCGAGAGCCAGTGCGTGATGGTGGGAACGCTCACCCCCAGGGGAGCGGCCAGGTCCGACTTGTTCAGGATCCGGCCGTGGCGCGTCGCGAGAACGGCGAGAAACCTCCGGAAAGTCGCCAGGTCCCTCACCGCGGCCACCTGGCGAAGGTCGCGCTCGAGATACGTCTGCAGATACGAAGCGAACCAGAGTCGGGCGTCGCGAGGACGACCGACTGCCTCCGGGTAGCCGCCGCGAAGCAGGGAGACCTTCGGCGTTTCCCGGACCGAGAACGGGAGGAGTTGGAGGACCGCCGCTCGTCCCGCCATGGACTCTGAAACACCCTCCATGAGCGGCGCCTCCTGCGAGCCCGTCAGCAGCCACTGCCCCATTCGTCGAGGCCGCCGGTCGACGCGGCTCCGGACGAGCGCGAACACTTCCGGGACGTTCTGAACCTCGTCCAGGATCGCCGGAGTCTCGATCCCGTCGAGGAAACCGTGAGGGTCGGCGCGCAGCCGAACGACGACGTCGGGGTCCTCCAGAAGGAAATAGGCGGCCCGAGGGAACAGGCGCCGCAGGAGCCAGGTTTTTCCGGCCCGCCTCGGACCGGTGAGAATGATTGCAGGAAAAGCCCTGGCCGCCCGCAGCACCTGCTTCTCCAGTAGGCGGGGAACATGTCGCACGTGAGAATGTTAAAGTGCAACTTCAAAATTCTCAAGTCCGTGAATCGGGCTTCACTCGCTGCGAATGCGGACGTCAACGGGGGATCAGGGGAAGGACGATGCGGGAGGGACGGGAGGCGCTGTGATGGATCTCCTGGCGCGCGACCACGCTGCGCGAGCTTGCGCCGATGGGCTCTCCCGTATTCAGGTTGCGATCGAAGTGGGGGAAGAGGCTCGAGGTCACGTGAATACGGATGCGATGTCCGGCCGAAACAGGTTCGAGGTCACGAGGCGATTCAGCCGGATCGGAGCCACGACGCCCGGCTCGAGAAGATCGACCCTGTCCTCGCCGTCGCGGTAGCGGGCCCGGAGCACCTCGACCGTCGGACTCATGAGGTTGAACGCGCGTCCGTCCGGATGGACGTCGAGAAGCCGAACGACGAAGTCGGTGTCCCGGGCCGAGGAGGAGACGAAGAGCTCGACTTCGATGTGGCCCGTGACCTCGACGTCCTTCTCGAGAGGCTCGGTCTCGTAGACCAGAACGTCCTGACGTCTTTCGAGGGGACTCTGATCGTAGGGACCTTGCACTCCGCCGTGCGGGTCGACCACGGGGTCGAGAGGGTCGTACGTCGTACCCGTCGGAGCGCTCGTCGCCCGGGCGGCTCGAGCGTGAGCCTGCCGCCGCTTCTCAAGTAATAGGGCGTCTCCACCCTGCGCGCGAGAGGCCAGTCGTCCTCTTCGCGCCAGGCGTTCTCCCCCATGACGAAGATCGAGACCGGCTTCTCGCGGTCGAGGCCGTTCTTCTCGCCTTTGAGGTGGAAGTCGAACCATCGCAGCAGCAGCTCGTCGTGATCGAGCCCCGCGTTCACTCCGAAGTCGAGCTCACCCTCACGGATGCGATCGAGCCGCGGTGTTCCGTGCCGCCAGGGGCCGATGACGAGGCGGCTTCCGTTCTTCCGCGTTCCCCGGAAGTTGCGGATCGCGCCCACCGGACCGTACCCCTCGTCGTGCCAGCCGGAGAGGTTGAGCGCCGGGATCTCGATCTCGTCGTAGCGGGCCTCGACGTTCGCGAAGTCCCAATAGGGACCGTCCTCGGGGTGCGCGAGCCAGTCGTAGTACACGGGGGCCGCGTCGCGAAGGATGGGAAGCTCGGCAAGAGGAAGAAATCGAAGCCATTCCTCCCGGTGCTTCTCCCAGAGCTCGTCGGCCTCGACGTCGGTCTTCGGACCTGGAAGGCCGGATCGGGCGCGCACGTCCGGGGCGATGTTCAGATAGAACCACGAGATCCACGACAGATCCCAGGCCCCCCCGGTGAAGAAGAAGTGGCGCGCGTTCGAAAAGCACATGAGCGGAGTGATGGTCACGAGGTGCGGAGGCTTCTCCATCGCTGCCAGCCACTGGACGGCCCCCGGATACGAGAGACCCGCCATGCCCACCTTGCCATTCACGTGGGGAAGAGACGCGACCCATTCGACGGTGTCGTATCCGTCCTGCCCCTCCTGGTGGTAGGGGCGGAAGACGCCGTCGGAGGCGTATCGACCGCGCACGTCCTGGGCGACGACCACGTAGCCCGCGCGGGCGGCGCGGATGGCGAAGGAATCCCGCCACTCGTAGGCCTTGCCGTAGGGAGTGCGCAGGAGAATCGCGGGATAGCGGCCGTCTCCCTCGGGCCTCAAGATGTCGGCCCGGAGAATGACGCCGTCCCGCATCGTCGCGGGAACATCGGTCTCCAGGACGAGGCTCGCGGCAATCGCGAGAAGTACCGGGATCACGCGGGAACCGAGGCCTTCGCGATGGCGGCCGCTTCCGGAATCGAGGCTACCGACCAGCAGAGCGACAGCAGATTCTGGACTTCGCCCTGCAAGAGAAGCCCCTCCGCCTGGCCGCGGAACTTCGTCTCGAGGTCACGGTCGCTCAGAGGGTTCTCGAGGCTTCCGACGACGTGGTCGATGCGTTTTTCGACGGCGCGGCCCGAGGAGAGCACCACTCGCGCGTAGACTTGTTCCTCGCGCACTCCGGGATCCACGGTCGCGCTCACCCGGTCGCGGAGCGCCACCACCTCGGGGTCGCGCACCGCTTCGTCGCTGTACTCCCTCTGGCCCACCACTCCGCGTAGGAGGGCGACGGCGGCCGAGTGATAGACGCTGAACTTCCCTTCGAGCCCTTTCATCGGGCTCTTCTTTCCCGTGAGCTCCAGGACCAGCGGGTGAACCCGGAGCTCGACCTTCTCGATCTCGGACGCCTTCAGCCTATGCTCGTTTCGGAGTTGAATGCAGGCGTCGATGGTCGGATGGATGACGATCCCGCAGGGAAAGGGCTTGTAGGTGTTGCGGGTCACTTCGTAAGTTTCGCCGAGACCCCGGGTAAGCTTCGAGAAGTCTCGATTCTCCGACAGGACGTGGGCGAATCCCCGGGGCGCCTCGAGGCCCTGCTCGGAGCTGGTGAAGCTCTTCGCCGCGAGAAGCGCCGCGGTGAGGCCGTTCTGCGCGGCCCGGCCCGGATGGAAGGCCTTGCACATCGTTCCGAACATCTCCCGTAGCCCGGAGGATTGCGTCGCGGCGATGCCGAGGGCCCAGGTCATCTGCGTCTCGTCGAGGCCCAGGATCTTTCCCGCCGCGGCCGCCGCCCCGAAGACTCCGGCGCTCCCGGTGATGTGATAGCCCCGGTCGTAGTGCCAGGGATAGACCGACATTCCGATGCGGCACTCGACCTCGACTCCGAGGATGAACGCGTGGAGGAAATCGGCGCCGCTCATCCCCCCCGCTCGGCGAGCGCCAGGAGCACGGGCGCCACCGGTCCCGCCGGGTGGATGATCGTCTCGAGGTGGGTGTCGTCGAAGTCCAGCACGTGGGAGCTGATGCCGTTGAGGAGCGACGCGTGGAGGATGTCGAGGCGCTCCTTCCGGCCGAGGATCGTCGCCGCCCGAGGGCCCGAGAGCTCGGAGAGAGCGGACAGAGCGCAATCCACCGTCTCGTGACGGGCGCCTCCCAGCGCACAGCCCACCCAGTTGACGATCGAGCGCGCGGCTTCCTTTCGCGCGTCCTCGGGGATCCCGGACCACTTCGAGTCGACGACGAACCGGGCGAGCCGGCGGGTGACGCCGGCGTCGGTCGACGGGGCCGCCCGCGGCGGCAGCCCCAGGGACAATGCGCCGGGAACGGCGCCCGACGATTTCAGAAAGGTTCTTCTGGAGATGCTCATGCTCATTTCCGTTCGACAATCGGAAGCACCACGTGCGACGGGCGGAGGGCGTCATGGTAGAGGCTGTTGTCCGCGTTCTCCATCCTTCGATTCCTTCCCAGGGGCTCTCCGGTGTTGGGGTTGACGTCGAAGCGGGGAAAGTTGCTGCTCGAGACATCGACGCGAATGCGGTGGCCCTTCTGGAAGACGTTGGCGGTGGGGAAGGGCTCGACCTCGAGGCGGTAGATCTCCCCCGGGGTCATCAGCTGCTGGCGCTCGGGTCCGTTTCGGTAGCGAGCCCGCAGGATGCCGTCCGTGAGGTTCATCTCGAAGCCCGAAGGGAAGTCGAACGAGGGCGGGTAGACGTCGACGATCTTCGCCGTGAAATCGGTATCGAGAGCGGTCGAGGAAGCATGGAGCTCGACCACGATCGGTCCGACGACTTCGACGTCGGCCGCGAGGGGCTCGGTCTGGAACACCACCACGTCGGGCCGGGCGCTCAAAGGAAGAAACGGTGGCTTCGCGCCGTAAATCCCTTCGCGCTCCTCCTGATGGTAGGCGCCGGGCTCGAACACCGGGCTGGTGCTGGAGAACGCGCCGCCCAGGGTGGGCACCGGGTCCCGGGGGTCGAAGGTGTACGTCGTCTTACTCTCCGGCTCCGTCGGGGGCCGTTCGGAAAGAGAGCCGTCGGCGTGGAAGTAGTAGCGGGTGAACCCCGTCCCGGGGAGTGGCCAGCTCGACGCCGAGATCCATCGGCCGCCGTGATAGAGCCGGCCGTTCGCGTCCTTGTGCCCGTCGCCTCCTCCCATGACGAAGATTCGAACCGGCGCTTCGGCACCGGCTCCGGCGCCTTTGAAGACGCGATCGAACCATCGCAGGTGGAACTCGCGCGGGAAGTCCGCGAGCGCGGCCTCGGGTCCGAACTCCACGTCGCCGGCGTAGGAGCGGGTGTTCCCGCCGTGGGTCCAGGGGCCCATCAGGAGGTAGAGCGGCGACGTCATGCGCTTCGAGAGCTCGGCGAAGTTCTGAAGCGTCCCGCCGGCGTAGGAGTCGTACCAGCCGGATACGTGCACCATGGGGATATCGAGGGTCTGGTCGTAGTGCTCCTGCCAGTTCACGTCCCGGTGCTTCCAGTAGTCGTCGTCGTAGTCGCCGTGGGTCGCCATCTCGAGAATGTAGTCCTCGAAATTGGGTGCCACGGAGAGCGGATTGAGGCCCTTCCGCAGGGGCAGCGCCTCGAGCCAGCTCTCGATGGGGGCGCGGGCGAGGTGCTCCTTCACCAGGGGGTCTTCGGTCTCGGCCTCGAGCTGGCGGAATGCCCAGGTGAGCTGCTGGAGCTCGAAGGCGCCGTGATTGCGCACCTTGTGGTCCCAGCCGTTCGACATTCCGCCCATGTTGAGGACGATCGTCGCGAGCGCCTCGGGCTTCAGCTTCGCCGCGTTCGCCTGGACGTGAGCGGCGTACGAGGTCCCCCACATGCCCACCCTGCCGTTCGCGTAGGGGAGCTTCGCGAGATACTCGATGGTGTCGTAGCCGTCCTCGCCTTCGCCGATGTACTTGGTGAACACCCCCTCGGAGGAGTACGTGCCGCGCACGTCCTGGAGAGCCACGACGTACCCGTTCGCGGCGAAGTAGCGCGCCGACTCGACGAGACTCGACCCCGTCTTGCCGTAGGGAGTTCGCTGGAGGAGGAGGGGAAGCTTCTCGTCGAGCGGAGTCCCGCCGCGGGCGGGTCGATAGATGTCCGTCGCCAGCCGAACGCCGTCCCTCATCGGGATCATGAGGTTCTCTTGGAACCGCACCACTTCGAGCGCGGCGGCGAGGGCGAAGGCAGTGAACATGGTGGGTATCCTCGCCGCTTCGCGCGCGCGGCGTCAAGCATCAACAAATCGTTTGACGGGAGCCGGTGCAGGCAATACCGTGTCTCGCCCATGGAGCTCGAGCGGGACGCGGCGGAGCGGGAGGGAGGCCTCAAGCGGGAACTGTCCTCCTGGCAGCAGAGCATGATCGCGATCGGCGGCACCATCGGAGTCGGCCTTTTCCTCGGAAGCGGCGCCACCATCGGTCTCGCGGGTCCGGGCGTGGTCCTCACCTATCTCATCGCCGCGATTCCCGCGATCGCGATGGGCTTCGTGCTGGCGGAGATGGCGACGGTCCATCCCGTAGCCGGCGCCTTCGGGGTCTACGCCGACCTCTACGTCGGGCGCTGGGCCGGCTTCGCGACTCGCCTCACCTACTGGTTCGCCGAGACCCTCGCCATCGGCGCGCAGCTGACGGCCGTCGGCGTGTATTTCGGGTTCTGGTTCCCCGAGGTCCCGCCGTTCCTCTTCATGGCAGCCGCGGCGCTCATCGCGATCTCGATGAACGCGCTCCACGTCGGGCGCTTCGGCTCGCTGGAATCCGCGCTCTCGATGGTGAAGGTCGCGGCGATCGTCGCCTTCATCGTTGCCGGTGCGGCCCTGATTTTCGGCGTCGGCTCGCGGGCGGCGATCGGCCTTTCGAACCTCACGGCGGACGGCGGTCTTTTTCCGAACGGCGCTACCGGCGTCTGGCTCGCGCTCACCCTCGTAATCACGAGCTACCTGGGGATGGAGACGGTCGCGGTGACCGCGGGCGAGGCCGAGCGGCCGGAGAAGACGGTTCCCCGGGCGCTGCTGGGAACCGCTGCGGCGCTCACCGTGCTCTACGTCCTTTCGATCGGCGTGATCGTGACCATGACCTCCTGGAGGGCGATCTCCGAGACCGGCGGCACTCTGACCGGAAGCCCGTTCGTCGCGGCGTTCGAGAGCATCGGCGTTCCCTACGCGTCGAGCCTCATGAACTTCGTGGTGCTCTCGGCGGCTTTCACCGCGGTCATGAGCCACCTCTACATCTGCACCCGCATGCTCTTTTCGCTGTCCCGCGCGGGATACGTTCCGAGAAGTGTCGGCGCGGTCGACCGGCGCGGGGTGCCGCTCGCCGCCCTCGCCGGCTCGGCGGTGGGGATGGTCATCGCTCTCGCTCTCGCCGCCCGCGGCCGTCAGGTATTCCTCCCGATGTACGGAACCGCGGTCGCGGCGCTGCTCTCGATCTGGCTCCTGATCTTCTTCAGTCATTTTCGTTTCCGCCGGCGGCTCGATCCCGAACGGCTCGCGGCCCTCCCGGTCCGGGTTCCGCTCCATCCGCTGCCGGGAATCGTGGGAATCGTCCTCATCCTCGCGACGCTCGCCGCGACCCCGTGGGTCTCCGGCCTCGAATGGACCGTCCCCATGTTCCTCGTCTGGCTCGCCGTGATCGCCGCCGCGTACGTGGCGCGCTTTGCCCGCCCCGGGGAAGTTGGGAGAGACTACCTCCATGAGCAGGAATAGCGTCTTCATGCCTCGTCGTCTGGGTCACGCCAACCTCTGGGTCGAAGACCTGGAGCGATCCGAGAGCTTCTACCACCACACCTGCGGGCTCACCGTCGAGTTCTGGGAGCCGGACCTGGTGGCGACGTTCCTCGGAACGGGGAACACTCCCCACGACCTCGGCATGATCGAGACCACCGGGGGCAAAGCGCGCTACGGGCGCAACGGTCTTCTTCAGATTCCGGAGGGCGTCGGCGCGACCGTGGGTCTCGGGCATCTCGCGTGGGAGCTCTCGAACGAGGTCGAGCTGGTCGAGGGTTACCGGCGGGCGAAAGCGGACGGCGTCGCGCTCGACATGACGGTGGACCATCAAGTGGCGCACAGCGTCTATCTCTTCGATCCCGACGGCAACTACATGGAGTACTACTGCGACACCGTCAAGGACTGGAGGAAGATTCTCCACGGAGAGATGGAGCTCATCACCGCCGGCTGGGACCCCGAGGACACCGAGCCCTTCGACGAGCCTCGCTTCGAGGAGAACCCCGATATCCGGACGGTGGCCGAGGCGCCCGTTCATCCGCGCCGCGTGACCCACGCGGTTCTCCTGACCTCCGATCTCGAGAGGCTCGCCCGCTTCTACCGGGAAGTCGGCGGGCTCGAAGAGGTCCACCGCGACGACGGCCTCGTGTTTCTACGGGGAAGCCTCGCGCGCTACGCCTATCACCTCGTCCTCTGCCGGAAGGAGGCGGGCGACGAGCGCCGATATCACCACGTTTCGTTCGAGCTCGAAAGCGAGAGCGCGGTGCTCGAGGCCGAGCGCGCGCTTTTCGATCGGGGAGTCGCGCCCGAGCAGGTGGTCGACTCCGAGCTCAAGCGGAGTTTCTTTCTCAGGGACCCCGACGGGCTGCTCTCCGAGTACTACGCGAGGCGCGCTCCCGGCTTTCCCGCGCTCAGGAACGTTCCGCAGGAGGCGAGGCCGTTCCACGCGTGAGTCGCTCGACGGCCGCTTGCGCTCGCCGAACGAGCTCCGGGGGCGCGCCGGAGCCCGAACGTCGAAGGAGCTCGCGGTAGGATTCGAGCGCTTCGGTAGTTCTCCCCATCTGCTCGAGCTGGACCGCCAGATTGAAGTGCCCCTGGGCTCCCTCGGGATCCAATCGAACCACCTCTCGAAACGAGCTCAAAGCCTCTTCCTGCCGACCGAGCTTGCTGTAGGCGATACCGAGGCCGTCGAAGGCGTAGAGATAGCGGGGGCTCAACGCGAGAGCCTTCCGGTATTGGGAGATGGCCTCTTCCAGCTGACCGGAAGCCCGGAGTGCGTTTCCCAGGTGGACCCTGGTGGCGACGCTTTGCGGATCGAGCTCGAGCGCCACCCGGAGCTCCTTCTCCGCTTCCCTCGATTCCCGGCGGCGGTAGTGAAGGAGGCCGAGGTTCATATGGAAGTCGGCGTCTTCCATCCCGCGTGCCAGGGCCTCGCGATAGAGGGCCTCGGCTTCGGCGAGGCGGCCGACCTGCATGTAAAGCGCGCCCAAGGTCTCGTACGCGAGAGGAATGTCCTTCTCCGTCGCCAGCACCTTTTCCAGAATCCGGCCGGCGAGGTCGTAGTTTCGCTGGCCGAACTCGTGGATTCCGACCTGAAGCTCGTTCCAGATCGCCATCTTGTCTTTGGGGTCCACGACGGAATGCCCTGGCGCAGGGCGTGACGAAGAGACGTATCCCAGGCTTCTCAGCCTCGCCTCGGTATCGGTGTCGACGTCCGCCGCCTCGGGGGCCGAGTCTTTTCCCAGCTCTTCCGCCAGCCGCAGCAGCTCGCGGCGCATCTCTCTCGCCCGGGATTTTTCGGTTAGGAGAAGGTCGACCCGCTCTCCCGGGTCCTTCTCGAGGTCGTAGAGCTCCGGCCGCGGCGCCTCGATATAACGGAAGCCGCCGAGCTCGAGCCCTCGCAGCTCGCTCCAGCCCAGGTGAGCGCTGGCGTAGAGCGATTCGCTGTAGATCGGTACTTCCGGGGCCGTTCCGTCTTCGATACCTTCGATAAGGCCCCGGAGAGTGTGGCCCTGCCCCATCGGTTGGGAGAGCCCCAGATAGTCCAGTATCGTCGGGGCGAGATCCACGGTTTGCGTTACTGCGTCGACCTTGCGGCCGGCGTCGATGAGGCCGGGCGCGTAGAGCAGAAACGGCACGTGCAGGGTCGAGTGGTAGATGAGCAGCGAGTGCGACTGCTCCCCATGCTCGCCCAGGCCTTCGCCATGGTCCCCCGCCACCGCCACGAGGGTGCGATCGAGAAGTCCGCGCGAACTTAGCTCGTCCATCACCCGTCCGACCATGGCGTCGGTGTAGGCGACCTCCCCGGCATAGGGGTCGTTCGGATACTGGCTCCGATAGGGCTCCGGGGGGCGGTAGGGAGAGTGAGGGTCGTAGAAATGCAGCCAGACGAAGAACGGCTGGTCGGAAGTCCTTTGACCCATCCAGGCGCTGAACGCGGAAGCCACCGCCCCGGCGTCGCGCTCGGCTTCGACGTTCTCGAGCAGTTTGACGTCGGCGCCCATCCGATCGTCGTAGAAGTCGAATCCCTGGGCGAGCCCGAACCGGTGGTCCAGGACGAAGGCGCCGACGAACGCGGCGGTGGCATAGCCGTTCTTCTTCAGGATTTCCGCCAGCGTCTCGTGATTCTCGGAGAGGCGATCCCGGCCATTGACTCGAACTCCGTGAGCGGGCGGATAGGCCCCCGTCAGAATGGAGGCGTGCGCGGGAAGGGTAAGGGGAACCGGGGATCGCGTTCTCCTGAAGGCGACCCCTCCCTCCGCGAGGCGATCGAGGTTTCCGGTCTTCACCTTGCCGGCGCCGCTGTAGCCCACGTAGTCGCTCCGAAGGGTGTCGATGGTGATGAGGACCACGTGGCGGGGGCCGATCGACCGGGGTGATTCGCGGCAGGAGGCGACGCAAGCCAGAACGGAGAGGAGCACCGCGCGTCGCATAAAGAAAGAAAGGAGGGAGGCCGTAGCCTCCCTCCCGGCGAATGTACGCTTTTTCTATCTAGAACTCGACTCCGAGTCGGAGCTCCAGCCGGCGCGGTTTGTACCACTGAGTCGCGATGCTATAGAACTGATCCTGGGTCGAAACTCCCGCCTCCGGACTCTGGAGCCTCAGGCTTCCGTAGGTGATGATCGTATCCTGATTCAGCAGGTTCATGAAACGACCGTCGATTCGGAAGAACGTGTTACCCCCCAGGTGGATGCGCTTTCCGACCGAGAGGTCGATGTTCTGGATGGGCGTGTAGTGGTAGGCGCCGCCGGGCTCCATGATGGCGTTCACGCTTCCCTGCCCGAGGCCCGGCACCCGAATCTGCCGGTTATGGGCCCGCCCGTCGCTGAGCTCGAGTGAGGCGGAAAGCATGATGTCCCAGGGGGCCTGGTACACTCCTTGTGCCCGGAACATGTTCGGCCGATCTCCCTGGAGTCGCTGATAGCCGTTGATCAGGTTGTTCGGGTCGCGCCCCTCGGTGCCGCCGTACGGAGGATTGAACTGTTGCTGGGCCTGAGGCCGGGGGATGAGCCCTTCCGACTTCGACCAGGTGTAGTTGACGGAGAGCCCCCACCGGTCGGCGAAGCGCTTGTCGAAGGTCAGGATCACCCCGTCGTACGTCTGCTCGTAGTCCAGGTTCTCGGAGCCTGGCCAATCCCCGGGATCGTTTCCTTTCCTCCGCTGCGGGATCTCGACCTGGCTGAGGAGCGTATGGGTTTCTCCCGTGAACGGATCGACGAACGGGAAGGGTTCCCAGACGCCGCCTAGCGTCTCCCACCCGATGAGGTCCTTGGTGTATTTGTGAATGTACTCCGCGCCGACGGAGATCGAAGAGCCGATTTGCCGCTCGAACCCGGCGGCGTACTGGACGGCCCGAGGCGCCGAGAGATCGGGATCGAACGCGAGGTTCGATGAGCCGACTTCGTTGAAGAGCTCGAAGGGGCCGTTACGGCTGGTGCCGATGTAGTACTGTTTCGGCGGCACGTCGGGAGCCGGGGCATCCCAGTTCCCGATCACGTTCTGGTCGTAGTAGACGCCGAACGAGGCTCGAATCACGGAGCGCCCCGCTTTGTCGGGCTGGAGGGCGATACCGATCCTCGGGGAAATGTTGTTCCAATTATTGATGTCCACGCCGGGGACGTTCTGGCCCGTCGGCTGGAAATACCCCGCGACGCTGAAGTCGGTGTTGTCCCCGATGGTGAGCCGCTCGTAGTCCGGGACCCAGCCATGGTTGTGGTCGAAGCGAATTCCGGCGTTGATGGTGAGCCGGTCGGAAATCGTGATCGAATCGTCGATGAAAAGGCCGAGATCCTGGGAAATTCCACCGTACTGGTACGGGTCCTGGGTCACGCGGTAGTAGTACGGCGCGTAGTGATACATGTAGGAACCGGTCGGACCGATGCCGGTGCCGGGAGTGTACGCGACACCGCGGCTGAACTGGACTCCGAAGCGGAAGTCGTGCTGGGCCCCCATGAAATCGTCGGTGTAGTGGGTCACCTTCGCGTTGAACTGGTTGCGCCAGGTGTTGTAGACCCACGTGTTCCCCTGGTAGGAGCCGATGCCGCCGCTGTAGGTGGTCTGTCCTCCTCCAGGAGGCGTGAAATCATAGAAAGGCTCCTCAAGGCTTCCCGTCGTCGACAGGTAGTCCTCGTAGGCCCACCAGCCCGCGTACTTCGCCTCGAAAAGGGTATTGGTGGAGAGAGTCGTCGTCAGGTTCACACCCCAGCCCGGGTTGCTGTCGTGGGCCTTGGGTAGCGCGGACTGAGCATCGAACGGGTTGGCGGCGCTGAAGCCGTCGGAGACGCGCTGGTGGAAGAACCCGCTCAACTCGTTGCTCTCGTTCAACCGGGTCGTGAGTCGGATGTCGAAGTTGTAGCCCTCATCCGTGGGCTGCACCAGACTCGCGGACACTCCGGGCTCCTTGCTCGCGTCCTGGGTGTATTGGAACGAGCCGTAGAACCACATCTTGTCCTTGACGATGGGTCCGCCCAGTCGGGCGGTCACGTCGCGGAACAACTGCCGCGTGTAACCCGTGCCGTCCTGGACGACGTTGGTTCCGGTGAGGGCATCCGACTGATAGAAGTAGTCGGCGCCTCCCGAGAACTCGTTTCCGCCTTTCTTGGTCACGACGTTCATGACCGCGCCGGTGTGGTTGCCATACTCGGCGGGGGCGCCGACGCCCATGACCTGGATCTCCTCGATATTGTCCGGATTCACCGTGAGCCAGGCCGCTCCGGTCTCCGGGGCGGTCACGTTCACTCCATCGACGTTCCAGGTGCTCGACTGGCGGTTGGACCCATAGGCGATCGTTCGGGCGGTGTTCCCGTCGCCGGAGTCCACGCTCATCCCCGGCAGAACCTGAATGAGGTCCGCCATGTTCCTCTGGGTGGGGAGCTCCTTGAGCATCTCTTCCTGAAAACCGGTCTGGATTCCCGCCGCCGTAACGTCCACGATGGGCGACTCACCGGTCACCGTCACCGTTTCGGCGATCGTCGAAAGCTTCAGGGGAATGTCCACCGACGCCGTGGCGTTCAGGCCGACCCGGACCGCCTCGATGCGTTTGGTCTCGAAGCTCGGAAGCGCCGCTTCGACGTCGTAGGTGCCGATGGGGATGGAAATGAACCGATAGACACCCAGCTCGTTCGTGACCTGCTCGCGGGTGCCGCCGATCAGCGCGTCGCTCTTGATGACGACCGTGACACCCGGAAGCACGGCGCCGGTCTCATCCGTCACCGTGCCGCGGATGTTCCCGGTTTGAGCCAACGCGGTGTGGGCGAAGAGGCCCCCCACGGCGAGAAAAGAAAGAATCCGGAACAACACCTTCATACTAACTCCCTCCTCGAAACTCCGATCGGCTGCGTTCCGCAAGTCTGCGGAAGAGCCGATCCAAGAAAACGCAGCAAAGGCAGTGCCATCCGCCGCCGAAAAGCTCACTCCGAACGGATCCGACGAGAAGGCTCGTGGAGCCTTGGGTTTGCGCGCAAAGGCCTCGCCCGCGAGCCGTCATGAAGCGGACCGAGAATCCAACGCAGTGAATTTAGATGGTTCGGCGTTCCAATATTTTGGATTGGATCCCGTCGAGTTTGAAAACGGTTCCCCCCTTACGGCTGACCTATAATTGCGCTTGATTTGAGATCAGGCGCCGCAGCGGTATTTCTCGCTCTCCTGAATTCCGGTCCGCATGTCCGGTTCGAGGACCGCACCGAATCGGCCGGGTTCGACGTCGTCACCTGGAGCGGCGGGGCGGAGAAGAAGCACATTCTGGAGTCGACGGGAAACGGCGTGCTTCTTCTGGACTACGACTTGGATGGTCTTCTCGACGTCTACTTCGTGAACGCCATCCGCCTCCTTCCCGGGAGGAAGACCGAGCCCCATTCCAATACGCTGTACCGGAACCGCGGAGACGGAACGTTCGCCGACGTCACTCGAGAGGCGGGGGTGGGAACTTCCGCGTTCGGTGTCGGAGGTGCTGTCTCGGATGTCGACAACGACGGACTCCCCGACATCTATGTCACCAACTGGGGTCCCAACGCTCTGTTCCGCAACAAGGGCGACGGCACGTTCGAGGACTGGACGACGCGCGCCGGAGTGGGGGATCCGCGGTGGAGCGTCGGCGCCACGTTCTTCGATCCCGACGAGGACGGCGACGCCGATCTCTTCGTCGGAAACTACATCGAGACCGACTGGGAGGAAGTGTGGACGGCGGAGCGCGTGCGCCTCTGGCGCGGGAGGGTGAAAGTGCTCGACGGGCCCCGCGGACTCCGCGGAAGCCGGAACACGTACTACCGCAACGAGGGAAACGGAGCGTTCACCGACGCCACGGAAGCCGCCGGATTCCTGGCGGGCTCGGGTCAGTACACCATGGGTGTCGTGAGCTTCGACTACGACGACGACGGGGACGCGGACCTCTACACCGCGAACGACAGCATGCCGAATTCCCTCTACCGGAATCGCGGAGACGGCACGTTCGAGGAGGTCGGGGCGCTCTCGGGAGCGGCCTACAACGCCGACGGGGCGACGCAGGGGAGCATGGGAATCGACGTCGGCGACTTCGACAACGACGGGCGCTTCGATCTCGTGGTGACGAATTTCGCTCACGATTACGACACCCTCTACCGGAACCTGGGAGGAAGCTTCGTCGACCACTCCTTCGTCGCCGGCCTCGCGGTCCCGACGTTCGCGCCTCTCGGCTGGGGTGTCCATTTCCTGGACGTGGATCACGACATGGACCTCGACCTCTTCATGTCCTACGGACACATCTATCCCCAGGTGGACGCGGATCCGGTGCTGCACGAGACGTTTCTTCAAAAAGACCTTCTGCTGCTGAACAACGGAGGGAGATTCGAGGACGTGAGCGCCTCGGCCGGGAGCGCCTTTGAAGTCCTCGAGTCCGGGCGGGGGAGCGCTTCGGGCGACCTCGACAACGACCTCGACCTCGACATCGTCGTGAGCAACCAGGACGCCCGGCCGACGTATCTCGAGAACGAGACCGAGGGAGCCGGGCACTCCATTCTCGTCGAGCTCGTCGATACCAAGGGCACTCGACAGGCGCTGGGTGCGCGCCTCGAGGCGGCGGCGGACGGCGTCACGCAGATCCGTCAGATCTCCTCCGGAGGCAGCTACGCTTCCCAGAACGATTTCCGCGCGCATTTCGGCCTCGGGGAAAACAGGATCCTCGACCGACTCACCATCACCTGGCTCGACGGCGGGAAGGAGACGATCGAGAAGCTTCCCGCGGACCGCGCCTACGTCATTCGCCGGGGCGCGCCTCCCGTGGCGGTGCTTTCCCGGTGATGCTCTATCTCGCGGCCTTCCTCGCACTCGCGGCGCAGGACCCGCGGGAGCTCGGCCGCCAGGCGCTCGCCGAAGGAAGGCTCGACGAGGCGGAGGCCCACCTGCAGGCGGCGCTCGCCGCGAACCCTCCCCGGGTCTTCGAGGTCCACTACGCCCTCGGTCGGCTCTATCTCCAGAAACGCGACTATCTTCGAGCGCGGGAATCTTTCGGCGCCTGCCTCGGCCGGGCGCCGCGCTTCTCTCCGGCGTACGTCGGCCGGGCGCGGGCGTCGCTGTTTCTCGAGGACGTCGAAGCCGGCCTCGCCGACCTGAAGGCCGCTCGGGGCTTCCCCGATGCTCCTCCCGAGGCCGAGCTCCTCGAAAAGGACGTCGAGATGTACGCTTCCCCCGGAGCCCCTGCACCGGCGGACGCGATTCAGGATCTTTCGGGCGCGCGCGAGTACCTGCGATTCGGGGCGTCGCTTCTCGCTCGGAACCAGACGGACGCCGCTCTTCGAGCGCTTCGCATCGCTTCCTCGATCGACGATCAGAATCCGGTCGCCTTCCTGTTCCTGAAGAAGCGGGGCGAAGAGCTCCCGCCTCCGTACCCCGAGCTCGCCGCTGAGTTCGGCGCCGCGCGGCAGGCGTTCGAAGCCGGAGACCTCGACAAGGCTTCGTCCGCCGCGGAAGCCATCCTGAAGCGGCGCGCGCTCTTCGTCCCCGCGCGGCTCCTGCTCCTGGAGGCGGCTACGGCGAGGAAGCGTTTCGTCGATGCCCTGGTTCAGTACGATGAACTGGAATCCCGGCTCCCGCCAATCTTCGAGCTTCACGCTCGCGCCGCGCGTGTCGCCCTCGAAGGCGAAGCCTACGAGCTCGCGGAGTGCAGCGCCGCGAGCGCCCTCGCGCTCGAGCCCTCCGATCCCGCGCTCCTGTTCCTGCTCGCCCAGGCCCAGCTCGAAGCAGGAAAAGCCCAGGAGGCGATTGCCACCTGCGAGCGGGCGATCGCGTCCGGAGTGGCTACGGCGCCCATCTACTTCACGCTGGGAAACGCGCTCCACGGGCGAATGGAGATCGCATCCTCGATCGCCGCCCTTCGCAAAGCGGTGGAACTCGACCCTCAGGCGGCCGAGGACATCGCTTCCTTCGCGCTCTCCTCCCTCACCACTGAGGACTACCGGAACCTGCGAACGCTCCTCGAAGCCCACGTGGAGAGCCATCGAGACAGCGTCAACACGCTCTACAGCCTCGGGGTCATGGCCCTGCGCGAGGGCGAGCTCGAGAAGGCCCGCGGATATCTCGAGCGCGTCCGGGAACTCGCGCCGAGGGACGTCCAGGCCTACTACAACCTCGCCCTCCTGCACCAGAGAGCGGGGCGGGCGGATCTCGCTCGAGAGGCCATGGCGCGTTTCCAGGCGCTGAAAGCGGAGGAGGACGCCCTCTGGCAGGAGGGTCACCGCCTTTCCAACTTGCGCATTCGAGCCGAGAACGCCGGGCTCGAGGAGAGAATCGAGATCCTGACGGAGCTCGTGAAGAGTCCGACGCCGGAGACTTCCGCGGACTACGTTCTTCTCGGAGAAGCGCTCCTCGCCGCTCGCCGCCTCGAGGAGGCGCGGGACGCCTTCGATAGGGCGCGGACCCAGACGGCACGGGATGCCGGGGCGCTCGAGGGCTTGAGCCGCGTCGCGGCGGCCCTCGGGGAGTCCGAGAAATCCGCGGCCTACGACAAAGCCGCAGCCCTCTTGAAGCGGCGCTGTCGCTGACAAAAAAGAGGGGAGGCGACGTCGCCTCCCCTGGAATCGCGAAATCCGGTTCTAGAAGCTGAATCCCGCGCGGAACATGATGCGGCGGGGCTTCGTGTACTGAAGCGGCACGAACTCCGCGTCGGCCGTCTGGATGCGAAGCGTGTTGAAGTTCAGCTCGTTGTCCGAGTTCAGCAGGTTGAAGATGTAGGCGTCGAACTTGAGCTCGGCGCTCTCCCCCATGCGGAACCGCTTTCCGATCGAGAGGTCGACCGCCTCGAACGACGAGAGCCGGCAAGGCTCGCCGAACCCGCAGTCCTCGGCGCCGCCGGGCGCCATGATGACGTCCTTCGTCCCCTGTCCCAGGCCGCCGACGCGGATCTGACGCGTGTGGGCGCGTCCGCTCGAGAAGTCGAGGTTCGCCGAGAACATGACATCCCAGGGAAGGCCGTAGACCGCCTGGACGCGGAACATGTGCGGCCGATCGCCCTGAAGCCGTCCGTAGGCGTTGACCCAGTTGTTGGGATCGGAGCCCTCCTTGGAGCCGTAGAACGGGTTGAACTGCACCTGGGCGAGCGGCCGGGGGATGAGGCCCTCGGATTTCGACCAGGTATAGGACGTCGAGAGTCCGAAGTTGTTCGCGTAGTGTTTGTCGAACTGGAACACCACGCCGTCGTACTTGGACTCGTAGTCGAGGTTCTCGCTGCCGGGGAAGTCGCCCGGGTCGTTGCCTTTTCGGATCGTCGGCCGGTCGACGATGCTCAGAAGGCTGTACTGAGTTCCGGTGATCGGATCGGTGAACGGGAACGGCTCGTAGGATCCGCCCAGGATCTCCCAACCGACCATGTCGCTCGAGTCCTTGTGCACGTACTGCACCGAGGCCGATGCGGATTGACCTATCTGCCTTTCGTACCCGATCGAGTATTGCAGCGTTCTCGGAGCCTTGAGGTCCGGGGAGAAAGCGGTGTCCTCCGAGCTGATCTCGTCGTACTGGACGAACTCACCGGTGTCGGGATCCTGCGAGAAGTACCGGATGGGAGGAAGTCCCGGAGCGGGCGCGTCCCAGTTCCCGATGACGTCCTGATCGTAGTAGACGCCGAACGAGCCGCGGATCACCGATCGGCCGGCCGCGTCAGGCTGGAGCGCGAATCCGAATCGCGGCGAGATCAGATTCCAATTGACGAGGTCGGGAACGCCGGGGACGGTGGCGCCGGTAGGCTCGAAAAAGCCGACGTCGGTCACGGTATTTTCCCCGACGGTGAAGCGATCGTAATCCGGAATTCCGCCCCGGTTGAAGTCGAAGCGTACGCCCGCGTTGATGGTCAAGCGGTCGTTCACGGTGATCGCGTCGTCGACGAAGAACCCGAGGTCGGTGGTGGTCCCTCCGTACTCGTACGGATCCTGGAAGATGCGATAGAGAGTCCCGCCGTAGTTATAGGCGTAGGAGCCCGTGGGCCCGACGCCGATGACGGTGTCGGCGGAGCCCTTGCTCCACTGGACGCCGAACTTGAAGTCGTGCTGGCTCGAGAGGAAGTCCTCGGTGTAGGTGGTCACCTTGGCGTTGAACTGCTGCCGCCAGGTCGTGTACTCCCAGGTGTAGCCCTGATAGGGTCCGATGCCTCCGGAGTAGCGGGTGGGACCTCCATCCGGCGGTGAGAAGTCGATGAACGGCTCCTCCAGGCTTCCCGTCTGCGAAGCATTGGTCCCGTTCGTCCACCAGCCGGCGTATTTCAGCTCGAGAAGGGCGCTTGTCGAAAGCGTGTGGGTCCAGTTGGCGCCCCAGGCCGGCGTTCCGTAGTTCTCCGTCGCCAGAGCCGAGGGCGTCGAGTACGGGCTCGCCGCATCCGGGCCCTCCGATTGAACGTAGTGAAAGAAGCCTCCGAACTCGTCGGAATCGGTGGCGCGCGCCGTCATCTTGATCTGGTACTTGTCGTTGACTACGACCGGGGTGAACGTGGGATCGACGCCGGGCTCGGTGCTTCCATCCCGGAGATAGGCGTAGGAGCCGAAGAACCAGAGCCGGTCCTTCACCACCGGGCCGCCGATGGTGCCGGTGATGTTGTTGAACTTGTCGCGATGAAACGCATAGTCGTCGATGACGACGCTCTCGCCGGTCAAGGCGTCCCACTGGCCGTAGTAGCTCGCGTTACCGCTGAAGGTGTTGCTTCCCTGCTTGGTGACGATGTTGAAGACCGCTCCGGTGGTGTTCCCGAACTCCGCCGGGGCGCCGACCCCCATGATCTGAATCTCCTCGATGACGTCGGGGTCGACTTCCCACCACGACGCTCCCGTCTCCGGCGCCGACACCTCGACCCCGTCGACCTTCCAGGAGTTCGACTGCTGGTGCGAGCCGAAGGCGACGGTGCGATCGCCGTTGCTGTCGCCGGTGCTGGCGGACATTCCCGGAGACACCTGGATCAGGTCGGTCATGGCCCTCTGGGTCGCGATGTTCTGGATGAGCTCGCTCTGAAACTTCGACGCCACTCCGGACTCGGTGATGTCGACGACGGGTGACTCGCCCGTGACCGTGACCGTCTCGCTCACCGTCGAGAGCGCGAGAGAGATGTCGACGGTCGCCGTCGCGTTCAGACTCGCGCGCACGCCCTCGTAGCGCTTCGTCTCGAAACCCGACAGCGAAGCCTCGACGTTGTAGGTTCCGATGGGCACGGAGATGAATCGATACACTCCGAGCTCGTTCGTCACCATGGTGCGGCTGCCTCCGAGGAGAGCGTCGCTCGTGATGGTGATCGTGACCCCGGGAAGAACCGCGCCCGTCGCATCGGTCACGGTTCCGCGGATGTCGGCCGTCGTCTGTGCCTGGGCCGTTCCGGAAAAGGTCAGGGCCAGGATACAGGCGAGTGAGGCAAGGAAGGGCTTGAACCTCAAAATCATTCGTTCCTCCTGAAAAGCACGGATTCCATGCTCCCTCGACAACCAGGAGTGCAAGCGAGATGCCATGCATTCGCTCTCGAGGCAAGTAATGCAACTTACTCTAACCGCGGAGATTTGCTTCCGCGATTCAAGCGGCGATGATTCGCGCGGATCCGATTTCGTGGAGATGTGAACGGCGGGTTGAATTCAAATAATTGAGTTCGTCAGGCGATGCCGAACAGCCTCGCGGCGTTCTCCGCCACGAGCTTCCCGCGATCCGCCGGCGATACCCCGGCGAAGAGATGATCGAGTGCTTCCTTCGTCTCGACACCCACCGAGATCGTGTGAGGGAAGTCCGATCCCCAGACGACCTGATCGACGCCGATCTCCGGGATCGCGGGAACTCCCCCCTTCTCGTCGATGAGGCCGTGCCAGACCCGGGTCCGCATGTAGTCGCTCGCTTTGAAATCGAGACCGGGGAGCTGGAGGCGATTGGAGTAGACCCCCTGGACCATATCGATGCGCCTCATGAAATTCGGTATCCAGGAGAGCTCGAGCTCGGCGGTCACGACTCTCAGACGCGGAAAGCGATCGAGGATCTTTCCGAAGATGAAATCCGTCGCCAGAACGTGCGGGATCTCCTCCCAGGTGGCGAGGAACATGTTCGGCCCCTCTTCCCACTCGGCGAGCGTGTGGCAGGCCATGGGATCGGGGATGCGGCCGGTCACGATGTGGAGGGTGATGGGAACGTCCATCTCCTGGGCCGCTCGCCCAGAACCGATCGTAGACGCGGTCGCGGTACGGAGGCGAGCTTTCCGAAGGCGGCGCGGCGTGGATCATCGGCGTCCGATGACCCTGCTTGACGGCGCGCTCGAGCTCTCTCACCGCCCACTCCTGGTCGTCCATGGGAATCATCGCCGCTCCGAGGAGCCGTTTTGCGATCGTACGAGATGAACTCCGCGAGCCAGTCGTTGTACACGCGCGAGGCGTCCCGAACCACCTCGCGATAGTCCGGCCGGTTGCTCGAATGCAGGATGGAGAGTCCGAGGGTGGGATAGAGGACCTCGGCCTCGATCCCCGCCTTCTTCTGGAACTCGACGCGGGCCGCGGGGTCGCGCCCCGCCTCGGGCGTTCCCGCGTCCGCGGTCTTCTGGTCCTGTTCCTTGAACCGCGCGTACTGCTTGCCCGTGTAGAAGAAACAGGCCCGGCTGTCCTGCGTAGCCTTCGACGACCCGGGGAGTCTCGTCCCCGTACTTGCGGCCGAGGGCCTTGAGCCAGAGGTCCTGGGGCTCGATCGTGTGGGAATCGGCGCTGATGATGCGTTCCGTCGACATGGGGCCGAGTTTAACGCAGGCGGAGCCACGCGACGAAGAACAGGGCACCCAGGAGAAGGTCGATCGTGGCGAAGCCGAGGAGCATCCCTGGCACGCGATTCTGGAGGAACAGGATCACGACCGCGATTCCGAATGCTCGCCTTCGCCAAAACCGCCGGGATCATGAACGGTCGGAAGCGGATGGGGTCTCTGGCGATGACCAGGAACGCCAGCTGCCAGACGAGGGCGACCCCGACGAAGCCGTAGAAGTGCTCGGGGTGGGTGATCGGCGGTGGATATTCCCTCCCGATCCGCTGCTCCATGAAATATTGCGGGAGGAGCACGACGAAACCGTAGACCCCGGCGAGCCGGAAGACGATGCGCGCGAATCTCACGGGCTCGGGGACTCTCGGATCGAGAAGAGATGGTGCTGCCCGCGGATGAAGATCCGTTCGGGCGCGGCCGCGGGAGTCGCCATCAACACCTCTCCCATCGGGTTGGTGGCGACGAGCGAGAACTCGGCGCCCGCGGCGACGACGTAGACGTCCCCGTCTTCGCTCGTGAAGTAGAGCCGCCCGTCGGAAGCGATGGGTGACGCGCTGAACGCTCCGCTCGCGATGCGCTGCTGGTAGACGCGCTCGCCGGTGTCGGCCCGGTAGGCGGACAGGACCCCGTTGTTCTGGCAGGTATAGAGGTGCTCGCCGTAGACGATGGGAGTGGTCATGTAGGAGCCGTCGCGATTGCTGCTCCAGGCGACGAACTCGGTGCCTCCGATGTCGCCCGAGCCCCCGGGTCTCACGGCGAAGATCGGGTTGATGCGATAGCCGCTGGTGATGAACACCAGCCCCCGGCCCGCGACCGGTGTCGGGGTGGTGTTCTTGGAGCTCCCCGCGAGGCGCCAGAGCTCCTTCCCGGTGAGCGGGTCGTAGCCGTGCATGACCTCGGCGCCGTTGGTGATGAGCTCCACCCGGGCTTGTCCCTCGTGGATCAGGGGAGTCGAGAACGACGAGATGACGCTTCGATCGACGCGCCACACGGGCTCACCCGTCGACACGTCGAACGCCGCGAGGAACGATCCCGCCTGGGAATCGGCGATGACGATGACCATTCCGCGGTAGAGGGCGGGGGAGCTTCCGACGCCCCAATCATAGGTGTCGTCGTAGGAAGCCCCGGCGTCGATGGTGCCGAGATCCCGTTTCCAGAGGAGGTTCCCCTCGAAGTCGTAAGCGTAGAGGCCTTCCGAGCCGAAGTAGGCGACGACGTGCTCTCCGTCGGTGACCGGCGTCGGCGAGGCGTAGCTGTTCTTCGGGTGGCGCGGGATCTTCGGAATCGCTCGAAGGGCTTCTCGTTCCCACAGGATCTCGCCCGTTTCGGCGCTGAGAGAAAGGAGTCGAAAGCTGTGCTCGGCCTTGTCCGAGCGCCGATCGATCCTCCCGTCGAGACCGTGTACGAAGATCGATTCGGGATCGGAGCTGACCGCCGTCGTGAGAAAGACGCGGTTGCCCCAGACGATCGGGCTCGAGTGGCCTAGCCCGTCGAGCTTCGTCTTCCACTCGACGTTCCGCGAGCGGACCCCGTCCCACGACGTCGGAATCGAAAGGCCGTCGGCGATTCCCGCCGCGTTCGGCCCGCGAAACGACGGCCAGTTCTCGCCCGAGGCGGGCACCGAAACGAGCGTCAGAGCGAGAACCAGGACTCGCACGGCGGGGAGTCTATCAGATCCCTTGCGACCGAATCCCGCGCGGATCCGTATACTTTCGGGAACCAACGAGGACGCCCGGCACCGAAATCGCTAGCGCGTCTCGCGGCCCAGGTGCGCGCGGAACCACTCGATCGCCATCGCAATCGCCTCGGCGCGCTTGCCGCGATAGATGTCGTAGTGGGTGATGCCGGGAAAGACGTGGTACTTCGCCGCGACTTTGTCCTTCGCGATCTCGTAGACCCTGCGCCCGTGCTCGCCGATGTCGAAGAGCTCGTCTTCTCCCGCATCGAGGATGAGGATGGGCGCCCGGATTCGATCTGCCACCGAGCGCGGGCTGTAGCGCGCCATGCGGGAAGCGTAGGGGTGACCCGAAAGCTCGCCCAGGGGCGCGGCATCGATCGGAGCCGGGAGGATCTCACCCCGGGCTCTTCGAACCTCCTGGCGGTGCGCTTCCTCGAGGCCGCCGGGCATCGCCTCGACGAAGCCCGTCGAGTCCATCGCCGGCACCTGGGCGACGACGGCTTTCACCCGGGGGTCGTGGGATCCGATCCAGACGGCGTGGCCGCCGGAGTAGCTCGAGCCCCAGTAGCCGATGCGCTCGGCGTCGACGATTTCCTCGCCCTCGATGAAGTCCAGGGCGCTGGCGATGTCCTCGATCTGATCCCACGGGTCGACGACATCCCGAATCGCTCTGACCTCGTCCTCGACGACTACCAAGCGGCTGTCGCTCTCGCCCCAGCCCCGGTAGTCGAAGGTGAGGACGATGAACCCCTCGGCGGCGAAGTAGGGCGCGTACGCGTCGTTGAGGTGTTGGGCGAGGCCGCCCCAGCCGTGCGACATCACGATGGCGGGGAGCTTCTCTCCTGGCGGGGTCGCCGTGGGAAGGAAGAGTCTGCCCGAGAGCCTCGTGCCGTCGCTCCAGATATCGACGGGACGAGTAGCGACCGAAGGCACCGTGTCCTCCTTCTTACCCCCGCCGCGGACGAAGAACACGAGATCGAGAATCTGTTTCACGCTGAGGTCCTGCCAGAGACTCGAAGGCATCGGAGAGCCGGGGAGCGCCTCCATTCGAGCGATCTCCCCCTTTCGGAGCCGCCGCAGCGAGGGAGGCTCGGACGAGAGATCGTGGACGCGCACGTAGGCCTCGCCGTCTTCCTCCTCGATTCCGGAAAAGCTCTCTCCCGCCGTCGTTTCGATACGGACGAAGCGCTTGGCGGTCTCGAATTCCGCCCCGGGCTCGAGGATGGCCCGCAGGATCTCGAACGGACGTTTCGAAATCGCGCTCAAGTCCGGACCGGAGAGGTCGTCGCCTCCGAATCGGTGACAGCCGGCGCAGCGATTCTCGTAGAAAAGAGCTCTCCCGGCCGCGAGGTCCCACGGAGCTTCGCCTGCCGCGGGTCGAACGCCGGCGGAGCCCGTCTCGGCCTCCGTCGAGATCGACAGGATGAACGTCACGAGCGAGTCGAGCTCCTCCGCTGACAGCCTTTCGCCGAAAGGAGGCATCGAAGTGTCGGGAATGCCGTCGACGATCCGCCTCCGGAGGTCGGCCTCGTTCCACGCTCTCCCCCGGAGGGCGGGGGCCCGCCCCTCGCCGCCGTCGGCTCCGTGGCAATAGGGAATCGAACAGTTCTGTCCGAAGAGAGCTCGGCCCGCGGCACGCTCCTGCGCGCCCAGCCCGCCCGCGAGCAGCAGGACGGCGGCGACCGCGAGTAGCACCTCAGTCCTCCGGAAGGGTGAAAGCGAAGAGCGTCGCTCCTGCCGTGAGGGCTTCGGTCTCGGGCCAGATGTTTGGATACCAGACGGAGACGAGTGAGCCCCAACCAGACGGGGTCACGATGTACTGCTTGCCGGAAACCGCGTAGCTGATGGGCGAGCCCCGGTGGCCGGCGCCGGTGTTGAAGCGAAAGAGCTCCGTTCCCGTTTCCTCCTCGAGAGCGTAGAACCAACCCTCGGGATCGCCATAGAAGACGAGGCCTCCGCCGGTGGAAAGAACGGAAGACAGGATCGGATACCTCGAGGGCCGGCTCCACTTCAGAGCACCCGTCACCGGGTCGTGGGCGGCGAGCCGCGATGTGATTTCCCGATCGGGCGGAGGCACCACCTTCCCGAACTCGCCCCCGAGGAAAGCCTCGCCCATGCGAGGCTCCTGTTCCCGCGCGAGGACCATCGAGCACCACTCGATGGCCGTGTTGAAGAGGAGGTTCGTTTCCGGGCTGTAGCTCGCCTGGTTCCAGCTCCGGGCCCCGGCGGCGTTGGGGCAGATGAGCTTCGCCTTCCCGACGACCGGCTCGTTCCGGTTCTGGGGCATTCCCTTCTCGTCGAGGCCGCTCGTCCAGTTGATCGTCTCCGAGAACGCCCAGGCGGCGACGAACTCTCCATTGGTGCGATCGATGACGTACATGTAGCCGCCCTTGTTGGGATGGACGAGGAGCTTTCTCTCGCGTCCATCGAGGACGGCGTCGACGAGGATGCTCTCGTAGGCGCTGTCGTAGTCCCAGAGGTCATGGGGGATCTCCTGGAAGTACCAGACGACCTCGCCGGTGTCGGGATCGATCGCCACGATGCAATCGGTGTAGAGGTTATCGCCCCTTCGAGCCGCGCCGTAAAGGTCGGCGGCGGGATTGCCGATGCCCCAGTAGAGGAGGTCGAGGCCGGGATCGTAGGAGCCCGTCATCCAGGCGGCGCCCCCGCCATATTTCCAGCTGTCTCCCGCCCAGGTCTCGTGCCCCTTCTCGCCGGGTCCGGGAATCGTGTTGAACCTCCACCGGAGCTTTCCCGTCTTCCCGTCGAGAGCGACGATGTGCCCCCGATGTGCCGAGTCCCCGCCGGTCGAGCCCACGATCACCAGATCTTTGACGACGATCGGGGCTCCGGTGATGTTGCAGCCGAAATAGGAGCTGTCCTCGACGTTGACTTTGAATGCCTCCTCACCCGTCTTCGCGTCGAGGGCGACGACGAAGTTGTCGACGGTCCCGAAGTACAAGTGGCCGTGGCCGAGGGCGACGCCGCGGTTCTGGTGACCGTATACGACTCGCTTCTCGGGAACGGGGTAGAAGTAGTGCCATCGCCTTTCGCCCGTAGCCGCGTCGAGGGCGAACACCCGGTTCTTCGGACCGATCACGTAGAGGACGCCGTCGGCGACGAGAGGCGTCGCCTGGAGCCCGAAGTCGACTTCGCCGAGCTGGAACGCCCACGCGACCTTCAACCGTCTCACGTTCGAGGCGTCGATCTGATCGAGAGGGCTGTATCGCCAGGCCTGGTAGTTCCCGCCGTACGTCAGCCAGTTCGCGGGCTCGGCGGCCGCCCTCTCGATGCGGGCGGCGGTGACTTCCTGGCTCTCGACGGGCGCTGCGGCGAGAAACAGGCCCCAGAGGACGACCGGATAAAACCGACGCGAACATCCCATTCGATTCCTCCCCTCGAGCGATCGGGATTCTACCAGGGCAAGAGCGGGAGACGGGAACCGTCGATCGTCCGCGACGAAAAAAAATCGCCCTCTTCCCCGTGAGGAGAAGAGGGCGTCAAGCCTCCGGGAGGAGGCGGAAACTCAGCGCAGCTTCATCGGGTAGATGAAGTGGCTCGTCTGCGACCAGGCGCTCTCGTAGCTCTGAGCGTCGAGAGCCGAAACCCGCCAGAAGTAGGTTCCGGGCTCGAGGTCCGAGAAATCCATGCTCTGGACCTGAGCGGAAGTGCCATCGACCCAGGTCTCGTCGACGAGCTGCTTGAACTCGGCGTCAGCGGAGACCTCGAGGTGATAGCGGACGGCGTTGGCGACCGCGGACCACGCGAAGTTGTACATCGCGAGGTCTCCCTCGAGCACCTGACGGTTCTCGGGAGAGAGCAGCTGAGCCGGAGCCTCGGGAAGCGCGTGCGGCGCCTGGGGCTCCGCGCCCTGGGCGGTCACGAGCGAACCGAAGTTGCCGTCGACGGAGACCTGCTGAGTCTGGTCACCGAAATCGACCCGGCCCTCGAGCACCTCGAGACGGGTGGCGCCCTCGGGCTCGACCTTCACGCGGAACTCGGTTCCACGGATGAAGGACGTCGCGGTGGGCGTCGAGATCTCGAAACGGCTGTCGCGCTGGGCGAGCTTCTTGACCCGCGAGAGAATGGATCCCTCTTCGAGCTTGAGGCGGGTGGTTCGAACTTCGCCGCGAGCGGTCTGCGTCTGGCCGTGGGCTTCGAAGAGAAGCTTGCTGTTCGGCCGCAGCACGATCACGGTTCCGTCGTCCTGGAGAATCTCGGCCGAGGACTTGGCCCGGGTACGTACCCAATCGCCTTCCTGGACGAGCATGTCGGGAACGACCTTGACCCACTTCCAGTCGAAGTTGCGGGCGATCTCGACGCTTCCGCTGAACTGCGTGACCTTGGCGGGAATCTGGCCGTTCTTGAGCATGTTCTTCGGAATGCGGACGGCGACGCCGTCCTTCAGAAGATTGTGCTCGGTGATTTGACGCCAGAAATCAGCGCTCTCCAGATATTTCTGGTAGACGCTGAGCGGCGTCGTGTCCTTGTCGGTGATGACCACCACGTAGTCCTCGCCGGAGCCCTCGGCGGCAGCCGTCAGCTCCTTCGGAGAGTCGATCGTCGTCGCAGGTGTCGGTTTCTTCTCCTGCTCGTCGGAACGCCCCCCATTTGCAGCAGCGAGGTTCAACGCGATGGACATGACGAAGGTGAATGCGAATACCTTCGTCCAGTTCTTCCTGTTCATCGTGCTTACCCTCCTTGAGACAACGCACGAGCTCGTCCCCGCGGTCGAGCCCGCTTCCTTGGTTGAGGAATCCTTCGAAACGCTTGTTGATGGCTTTGATTGCATGATGCCTCTCAATCGAGACCGATGACCCGGATGCGGGGGGTGAAGGCTTCGATCCTTCCCGTCTCCGCGCTCTTGCCGTTCTCCTTGGCGGGCAGGGCCGGCGACGCTTCCGGCTTGGACCGGGGCTTGTTCACGCGAATGAATCCCCGCTCCGCCAGATCCTTCAGGACCTCGGCGACCTTCCGCGGCGCGAGACCGACGATATGGGTGATGGCGCCCAGGTCGCGCTTGCCGTCGATCGCCGCCAGCAGCTTCCACGAAGCGGCGGAGAGCTCGAAGGGCTCGTCTCCCCGGAGGTCTCCCCGGAGCTCGGGAATCGCGTCGAAGAATCCGTCCCGCTCGTTCTTGTCCGACTCGAAGGAGAGCGCACCGAGGGTGATGAGCCCGAAGACCGCGCGGCCGGTCTCGTACAGGTCGGCTCCGAGCTCGGACGCGACCTGCCGGATGGTCCTCTGTCCGTCCACCAGGCTCGCGACCTTCCAGTCGTTTCGGGTCAGGCGCAGAGGCTCGCTTCCCGCGGTTGCGATTCGGTGAGGCACGACGTCGAAGCTCGGGATCTTCGACGAGATCAGGTTCCACTCGTCCATCCGGCGCGTCGCTTCCATGAGAAGCGAGGTCCCCGACTTCCGGATGCTCTGCTCGGAGGGGACCTCGCCCACGATGTAGCTGAAGCTGCCCTTGCTCCAGAGGGCCAGCTCGTAGAACGCTTCCTCACCCGAGAGCGAAGCGGCCACGGCGTGGATCACGACGCCGTCGCTCAGGTAGACGCGGCCGTCCTTGTCGCCGCTTCTGAGAACGAGGGTGCCGCTCTGCCCGTAGGCCATCGCCAGCTGGAACGCCTCGGGGAAGCTCTTCTCTTCGAGCGAGCCGCTCAGGACGGCATCGGAGGAGTCCTTGTCGGGGCCGGGCGCCGGCTCGTAGCGGCGGCTTCGGCGGAGGATCATCTCGATGCGGGCCTGGATCTCCTCGGGGTCGACGGTCTTGACGACGTAGTCGTCGGCTCCCCGGCGGATGCCCTTCACCTTGTCCGACGTCGACTCGAGGCCGGTGAACATGATGACCGGAATATGCTCGGTCCTCGGGTCTTCCTTGAGGCGATGACAGGTCTCGAACCCGTCCATCACCGGCATTTCCAGATCGAGGAGCACCAGCGCCGGCCGTTTGGCCCCGACTTTCTTGAGCGCCTCCTCGCCGTTCGCCGCGAGCTCCACCTCGTATCCCCAGGACTCGAGGAAGTACCGCATCATGACGCGGTTATCGAGCTCGTCATCGACCATCAGGACGAGATCTTTCGACATTCTCGAACTTCGCCTCAGTTCTGGCTCGCCGCCATCGGCGAGAGGACGCCCGCCGTAGTGGTCATGGTGATCGGCTCCATCCCGGCCCTGGCGACGGGCACGGTGAACGTGAACGTCGAGCCTTTGCCGTGCTCGCTCTCCACCCGGATGGTTCCCTGGTGCACGTCGATGATCTGCTTCACCAGCGACAGGCCGAGACCCGTACCGATGATGTCCTTCCGGTCGTCGCAGCGCACGCGGTAGAACTTCTCGAAGAGCCTCGGGATCGACTCCTTGGGGATGCCGAGACCGTTGTCCTGCACGGTGATCGCCACCGAGCCGTTCTGCTGAGCCACGGCGACCCGGGCCCAGGCGCCTTTGGGGCTGTACTTGATGGCGTTCGAGAGCAGGTTGATGAGCACCTGCTCGATGAGGTTGCGGTCCCCGAAGACCTCGGGGAGGCCTCCGGGCGAGACGTACTGGAGGCTGATGTTCTTCTCGTCGGCGAGGGGCTTCAGATCGGCGACGGCGTTCTGGATGAGCTTGTCCATGTCCACCGGGCTCTTGGTGATGACCTGTCTTCCCGACTCGATTCGAGTGATGTCGAGGAAATCGTTGACCAGGTTGACCAGCCGGTTCGACTGGCGGTTGATGATCTCGAGGAACTCCTTCGACTTGTCGCTGCCGATGCCGCCCTTCAGCAGGATCTGCGCGAATCCGCGAACGGTCGCGAGCGGCGTCCGGATCTCGTGGGTCACCATGGACATGAGATCCGTCTTCATCTGGTCCATTTCCTTGAGCTCGGTGATGTCCGAGAGAACCCCCACGATTCCGTGGACCATGCCGTCGCGGCTGCGTACGGGTCCGAGCTGCAGGGTGTAGAAGCGGGTGGCGGGGATGGCGATCCGGATGTCCGACGAGAACGTCTCTCCCCGCTCCACGATCTTCTTGAACTTGTCGCGCATCACCTCGTAGGGAACGTCCTCGAACCTCCGGATGAAGTCGACCGCGCTCTGCCCCAGGGCGTTCTCGCCGTAGAGCCCGAGGATCTCCCTCGCTTTGGGGTTCAGGATCCGGATGGTCCCGAGAACGTCGGTGACGATGACACCGTCGGCGATGCTGTCCATGATGGAAGCCATCAGAGACTTCTCGCCCAGAACCGCGTCGCTCAGGACGTTCAACGTCTGGATCCGGCGCTCCTGGCTCTTGTAGGTGAAAGGAGCGAGGGGATTCGAGCTCTTCCGGGTCAGGCGGCCGTAGAGGGACGCGTTGTACCAGATGGTGCCGAACTCGCCCGACACCGCTTGCAGCAGGGTCTGCTCCTCGTCGCGAAACGGCTCGCTCTTCGCTCGGAAGAGGCAGAGCGCGCCCACCGTCTCTCCCTTCGAGAGCAGCGGGACCACGAGCGCGTGGTAGGAGGCGAGCTGAGCGCGAGGAACCAGGACGGCGAGCGGGTGCTTCGTGAGGCTCTCGACTTCCATGGGCTCGAGCCCGACGAGAAGCCCCGTGAGGTCGCCGGTGAGCCTCAGCGTCGTCTTCTCCCGCGGGTTCGTGCGTGCGAGCCCGTACTGGGCGGTGAGCGTCAGGACGCCCTTCCGGCGATCGACCCGGAGCAGGGCGGCCGCGGGGATTCCGAGCACGTCGCGAAGCGTGGGCTCGGCGGCGGTGAAGGTCTCGATGATCGTCCTCTCTCCCGCTTTTTCGGCGAGTGCGGCGGCCTCGGTGAGGTTCAGGACCTCCTGGTCGAGAGCGACGTTCACCTGGCGCATCTTGAGCATGAGGCCGAAGATGAGCGAGAGCACCAGCGACACCACGATCGGGCTCACTTCCATCCAATGGCCGGAGCGGAACAGAGCGATGTGAGCGCTCACCGTCGCGCCGATGAGGACCACCATCAGCAGTGCCGCGAGCCGGGTGTCGACGAACTGATAGAGGACCGCGGAGCCCATGGCGATGAGCGCGGTCGCGATGCTCAACAGCCAGAGAGGCGTTCTCCGGATCGAGCGCTCCTTGAGGATGGCGTCGATCACGTTCGCCTGGATCTCGACGCCGGGCATGGGAGTCCGCTCCTCGGAGAACGGCGTCATGTGGTTGTCGTAGAGCCCCGCGGCCTTGCCGCCGTAGAGGACGATCTTGCCCGCGAAGTAGTTGGCGGGGAGGTTGCCTTCGATGACCTCGTGAGCGGGAACGTACTCGAACGTCTCCCGATCGCCGGCGAAGGAGATGTGCATCTCGTAGTCGATTCGGATTCGATCCGAGCTCGCTTCCCGCGTTTCCGGATCGGACAGGACGGGGATCTCGATGTCGCCGATCCCGAGAACTCCAGGCCGGATCTCGCGGATGGCGCCGTCGGGGAGCCCGAGGTACACCTTCAGGATCTCGAGGTTCAATCCCCAGTAGGTCCGGTCCGCCGTCTTGTACGCGAGATAGACCTTGCGGGCGATTCCGTCGGCGCCGGACTCGATATGCGCGTGCCCGATTCCCGCGGCGGCCTCCGCCAGCGGGGGGAGGGTCTGCATGACTTTGATGACGGACTGCCCGTTCTGCTGGAACTGTTCGAGCACCACCGGGTAGACGACGTTTCCGGCCTCGCGGGTCGCGGCGGCGAGCTCCTCGTCGTTCACCGGGTCGAGGCGGTCGGGCTCGTAGAAGCCGATGTCCACCCCGATGACTTTGGCGCCCTTCGCCTTTATCTGCCGGATCGCCTCGGCGTGAAACGCCCGGGGCCAGGGCCAGCTGCCCAGACGGCGAAGCGACGGCTCGTCGACGGCGACGATCACCACCTCGGCGGGAGTCTTCGCCGGCGGGCCCATGCGAAAGTCGCGATCGTAGAGCTGATATTCCAGGGACTCGAAGACGCCCGAGAAGTAGAGACCGGAAGCGATGACTGCCGCGACTGCACCCGCGAGCACTCCCCGTATCGCCAGCGATTTCTTGTCGTCCACTTCGTCTTCCTCAGTTCGCCGGCAAATCGTCGCCATGGGTGTTGCTCACACCCCGTCTCTCCGACAGGAAGTTGCTTCCCTGGAAACGCTTCAGGTACTTCTTCAGCTCGGCGGCGCGCTCCGCGATCGCGTGGGTGCTCTCGAGATCCGCGCGCGAGCCGCTCACCACCGCCATGGTGATCGTCATGATGGGAAAATTCTCGAGCCGTCCGGAGCGGTTCTCCACCTGGATGCTCTTCCGGTTCCGATCGTCCTCGTCGTAGAAGTCGAGAATGGTCGCATCGAAGCGCTCGACGACGGTCTTGCAGATACCGCCGTCTTTGAGGGGTGTCGTCACCACCACGAAGTCGTCGCCCCCGATGTGGCCGAGGAAGTCGCCGGTCTCGCCGGTCTCGCGCACCGCCTTCATCAGAATCTTGGCGGTATGGCTGATCACCCGGTCGCCGGCCTCGTACCCGTACTTGTCGTTGTAGGCCTTGAAATTGTCCAGGTCGCAATAGCAGACGGAGAAGTTGCCGCCGCTCGAGAGGCGCTTCTTGATCTCGCGGTCGATGGCGAGGTTTCCCGGAAGCCGGGTCAGCGGGTTCGCGCCCGACTGCTCCTGCGTCCTCCGGATCACCATCTCGATGCGGGCCTGGAGCTCGAGAGGGTCCACGGTCTTGATGACGTAGTCGTCGGCGCCCTTACCCAGGCCGGTGATCTTGTTGTGCACCTGGTCCTGGCTGGTCAACATGATGATGGGAATGAACGACGTCGCGAAGTCGCTCTTCATGACCTCGCAGGCCTCGAAGCCGTTCATCTCTTCCATGTTGACGTCCATCAGGATCAGATCCGGCGTCTCTCCGTGGGCCCGCTCGATCGCTTCTTTGCCGTTCGAGGCGGTGGTTACCTCGTAGCCCCAGGACTCCAGCAGGAACTGCGTGAGCCTGAGGATGTCAGGCTCGTCGTCCACCGCCAGGATCTTTTGCGGCAAGTAAACTCCCTCCCGTCAGGAGAAACCGAGTGAGCGCACCGGGCGGAAGAGAGCAATTTCCGTACCACGGGTGAGAAGGGGCACGGTCCCCGGCCGCGGGGAAGCGTCGGGCGTAAGTGCCGTTCCGGCAGGCTGTTCAGATCCCGCGTTCTCCCCTCGAAAACTGCCGATTCCACGATCGGTGACGCCGTTCAGGGGAAATTCCCTTCGCTGTGCCGGCAATCCCCTACGAGCCCGGGCAGTACGAGCGCTCGATCGCCGACGTCCTGGATCTGCGGGAGAAAGCCTATGTCTTCGCTCGGGGTTCGGGTGGAATTTGCCGCAGAGATTCGCCTGGGGCGAGTAGAAGTCGTTACTGCGCTGCGCCTTCCGCGCCGCCGCTCATTCGGTCGCGATGGCACACCGGTTGCTATTCCCCAGGGAACGACCAAGCTCGAGGCTTGCAAGGAGAATGATTACGATGCACCGCGAAGACGTTGCCGACATCGGCAAAGAGTCCCCGCTGGCCTTGCGGATCCTCGATTACCTCCGCCGCCACCCCCAGGCCAAGGACTCCGTCGAGGGCATCGCGCAGTTCTGGGTCAGCGCCGATCCCATCGAGGTTCGGAGAGCGCTCGATCGATTGGTGGACATGAAGCTGATCGAGAAGCGCTCCAGTGCCGCGATGGACCTCTACAGCATGAACGAAGTCGGATTGGTGGCGGCCGACTGAGAGCTCAGCCGGTTCGAGCTAGAATCGAGCCGCGCATGCCCCTCATCGAAGCTCGCGGCCTGTGGAAGAGCTATTCCATGCAGGCGGAGGAAGTCCACGCGCTTCGAGGCGTCGATCTGGACGTCGAGGCCGGCGAGTACGCAGCCATCATGGGGCCTTCGGGCTCGGGGAAGTCGACGCTGATGAACCTCCTCGGCTGTCTCGATACGCCGTCGAAGGGAAGCTATAGATTGAACGGCCGCGAGGTGAGCGCCATGGACGACGACGAGCTCGCCCGCGTCCGCAATCAGGAGATCGGCTTCGTCTTCCAGACGTTCCACCTTCTCCCCCGCGCGAGCGCCCTCCGCAACGTCGAGCTTCCGCTGGTGTACCGCGGCGTCCGCGCGGACGAGCGGGGGGAGCGGGCGCGGGCGGCGCTCGAAAGCGTCGACCTCGGAGACCGGCTCGGGCACCGCCCCAACGAGCTCTCCGGCGGACAGCGGCAACGGGTGGCGATCGCCCGCGCGCTCGTCAACCACCCTTCCATCGTGCTCGCGGACGAGC
Organism: uncultured Acidobacteriota bacterium; assembly: GCA_963716925.1. Classification (GTDB taxonomy): domain Bacteria; phylum Acidobacteriota; class Vicinamibacteria; order Marinacidobacterales; family SMYC01; genus DAISKN01. The sequence continues at coordinate 693,744 of CAVQUX010000014.1, forward strand.
CCACGGGGAACCTGGACTCGACGACCGGCGAAGAGATCCTCTCGATCTTCGACGAGCTGAACCGCCGTGGAAACACCCTCCTGGTGGTGACGCATGAGGAGGACGTGGCCGCCCACGCGAAGCGGATCATCCGCCTGAGGGATGGTCGGATCGAGAAGGATACGCGGAGATAGCTTCGGCCCGAAGCTGGCGCCGGCCCTTCCGCACCATCACGAAGAGCGCGGTGGCGATCGAGGCGGCCACCAGCGCGAGCGCTATGCCCACGATCGAGACCGCGGCCGCGAGGACGGTTCTGCGGTCGAAGTGGACCTCGACGTCGAGAGGCCGGCCCGCGAAGTGCTCGCGCAGGGTGCGCTTCCACGAGAGGATGTTCCCGCGCTCGATGTGGCCGGGAGAGTTGTGATAGCGGACGGTGCTGGGCAAGTGATACCGGAGCGCGAGGAGCGCCTGGGGGTCGAGACCTTCGGGCGCCGCCGCCCGCGGCGAAGGAAGAGAGAGCTCGAGCGCGAGACCGTCTTTTTCCGCCGCCAGAGCGCAGCGGCGGCCGCGAAACGCCGGAACCCGGCAGAGCTTCTCCCAGTCGGAGAAGCGCGACTCGACGTGAACGAACCTCCTCCCGTCGCGCTCGGTCTCGAGCGCCGAGAGGACCTCGACACCCTCGCCCTCGAAGAGCGCCTTCGCCCCCTCGGCGTCCGCCTGGTCGAGCCCGTGAAGGGCCTGGACGGCTGCGGCCGAGCCGCTCATCCGGATCTCGCCCGAGCCGTCGACCTCGAGGAAGACCTCCTCCTCGTACTCGTAGGCGGTGCAGCCGGAGGCGGCGACGAGAAGGAAACACAGCAGCCGCGAGCTCATTCCCTCCGATTCTAGCGTGAGTGCGTGAGCTAGAATGCGGCTCCCATGCCCCCGACCGAGGGCCGCAAGACCCTACTCCTGTTCGACGGCAACAACCTCTTCTATCGGTCGTTCTTCGCCATCCCGCCGCTCGCGACCCGCGCCGGGCTCCCCACCAACGCCGTGCTCGGTTTCACCAACGTGCTGCGCAAGGTCCTGACCGACGAGCCGCACGATTTCGCCGCGGTGACGTTCGACGCCGGCGGGCGCACCTTCCGTCACCAGAAGTTTCCGGCATACAAGGCGAACCGGCCCCCCACTCCCGACAGCCTGAAACAGCAGACCCCGTACACTCGAAAGCTCTGCGCAGCGCTCGGGCTCCCGGTTCTCGAGACTCCGGGGATCGAGGCGGACGATCTCATCGGAACCCTCGCGCGGCGGGCGGTCGAGGAAGGCCACCTCGTGCTCATCGTCTCCTCGGACAAGGACCTGCTGCAGCTCGTGAACGACGACGTCACGGTCATCCACCCGGTGAAGTACGAAAGGCTCGATCCCGAAGGAGTCCGGAACAAGTTCGGGGTTCCGCCCGCTCAGGTGCCGGACGTTCTCGCGCTGATGGGAGACAGCATCGACAACATTCCCGGAGTTCCCGGCATCGGCGAGAAGGGCGCGTCGAAGCTCGTCAGCGAGTACGGGAGCCTCGAATCGCTCCTGGAGCACGCTCCCGAGGTGAGGAACAAGAGGCAGCGGGAGGCCCTCGAGCAGCATGGTGAGGGAGCGCGGCTCTCGAAGGAGCTCGTGACCATCACCACCGACCTCGATCTCGACGTCGGGCTCGAGGAACTCCGGTATCACGGGCCCGACCGCGAGGCGGCGCGGCGCCTCTTCGAGGAGCTCGAGTTCACGTCGATCGTGAAGGACTACATGCCGCCCCAGGAAGCGGTGGACCTGAGCGCGAATTTCCTCGCCCTGGAGACGCCGGCGGAGCTGGATCGTTTCCTCGCCCGCGCCCGGGAGAAGAAGCGGCTGTCGCTGTGGCTCGACCTGAGCGATCCGGAGCGAGAGGGTTTCTTCGACCCCTGGGGCCGCCGCCTTCTCGGCGTCGGCCTGGCGGTCGAAGCCGGCGAGGGAGTCTATGCTTCGGCGGGGACGAGGATCCCCGAGAAGCTTCTGATAGATCGTCTCGCGCCGCTGCTCGCCGAACCGTCCGTTGCGAAGATCGGCCACGCGCTCAAACGGGCGCTCGCTTTCTTCGGCGCCCGGGGGATGGCGATTCCCGGCATCGGGTTCGACACCGAGATCGCCTCCTACGTTCTGAACCCCTCGCGCCGCTCGCAGGAGCTCTCCGATCTCGTCCTCGAGTTCCTGCAGAAACCGCTCTCCGCCGAGAGCGAGCCTGCCGAGGCCCAGGGAGTCCTTCCGGGAATGGCTCCGCCGTCGGAGTCCGCCGCCTCCAAGGCCACTAAGGGAAGGCTCGCCGCCGAGCGCGCCGAGAGGATGCTGAGGCTTTCGGAGCGCATGGAGAGCCGGCTCGTGGAAGACGAGCTCGAACGGGTCTATCGCGAGCTCGAGCTGCCTCTCATCGAAGTGCTGGCGGCGATGGAGCTCGCGGGGATCGCCATCGACCGCGGCGAGTTCGAGAAGATGTCGATCGAGCTCGAAGGCGAGCTCCAGAGGCTGACCTCGGAGATCTACGAGCTCGCGGGAGTGGAGTTCAACATCAACTCTCCCCGCCAGCTGGGAGAAGATCCTGTTCGACAAGATGAACCTTCCCTCGTTCAAGAAGACGGAGAAACAGCGCGCCGCCTCGACCCGGGTCGACGTCCTGGAAGAGCTCGCCGCCTCGTTTCCCCTTCCCAAGAAAGTCCTCGAGTACCGAAGCCTCTCCAAGCTCAAAGGGACGTACGTCGACACCCTCCCCGGCCTGGTGCATCCCAGGACCGGCCGGCTCCACACCACGTTCCACCAGACGGTCGCCGCGACCGGACGGCTCTCGAGCAGCGACCCCAATCTCCAGAACATTCCCATTCGCACCGATCTCGCCCGCCGGCTGCGCCGCGCGTTCGTCGCGGCCCCCGGCACGAAGCTCCTTTCGGCGGACTATTCCCAGATCGAGCTCCGGGTGCTTGCGCACCTGAGCCGGGACCCCGCGCTCATCGAGGCGTTTCGCGCCGGGGAAGACATCCACGACCGCACCGCGAAGCAGGTATTCGGCGAATCGTCGAGCCTGAGCGATTCGGAAAAGAGGCGGCGAGCCAAGATCATCAATTTCAGCATCATCTACGGGAAGACCGCCTTCACCCTGGGGAAGGAGTTCGGCGTTCCCACGCGCGAGGCGCAGGCGTTCATCGACGCGTACCTCGACCGGTACCCCAAGGTGCGTGAGCTCATCGACGAGATCGTCCGCGAGGCGCGGCGCACGGGGAAGGTCCGGACCCTCTTCGGCAGACAGCGCTACGTCCCCGAGATCGGATCTCGAAACCGAACGACCCGTTCAGCCGCCGAGCGGGTCGCGGTGAACACGCCGATCCAGGGGACGGCGGCGGACCTGATCAAGAAGGCGATGATCGATCTCTTTCGCCGCCTGCGCGAGGAGAAGCTCGGGACCCGGCTGCTGCTCCAGGTTCACGACGAGCTCGTCCTCGAAGCCCCGGAGAACGAGATCGAACGGGCGTCTTCGGTCGTGCGGGAGACGATGGAGAACGTTTATCCGCTGGAAGTGCCTCTGAAGGTGGACCTGAAGACCGGCCCGTCCTGGGAGCACTGAACTGTGCTGACGGTAAGGGCCGATGAGAAGATCACGGCCTGTCCACTCGTGGACGTTACAACGCTCGAGGCGGGGATGTCCTAGATCCCGAAGCTCTCGGGAAGGTGCGAGGCATCGGGAAGGACCAGATCGGGCGCCGCTTCCACGAGAATCTCCCGAGGGCCGTACTCGCTTTCGACGCCGATGGTGAAAGTGCCGACTCTCCGGCCCATCTGGATGTCCTCGGGCCGGTCGCCGACGTAGACCGCGGTCGAAGCCGCGGCGGACAGGTGTTCGAGTCCGAGCGTCAATGGCGCCGGGTGCGGCTTCTTCTCGCGGGTGTCCTCGAAGCAGACGACGGCGGAGAAGACTCCGTGAAGGCCGAAGCGGTCGATCTCGTGGAACACCCGCTCGCGGTTTCCGCTGGTCACCAGCCCCAGGCTCATTCCTGCCCGCCGCAGCCGTTCGAGCATTTCGGCGGCGAAGGGGAAGAGCTCGGACGTCTGCTGGTGGTAGGTCTTTCGCCAGAGCTGGTCCGCGTTGTCCCATTCGGCCTCGGGAACCCCCAGTAGACGGTAGGACTCGTACCAGTTGGGGCTGTAGGTCTCGAGAAATCGCTTGCGGTCGACTTCGATTCCGAAGTGCCGGAGCACGGTGACCGAGGAGTGGTAGCCCGCGGGGAAGGAATCGAGAAGAGTCCCGTCCCAGTCGAACAGAACGGTCTTCACGATGCCCTTCACGTCGAGAACAGTCTACACTGGGCGGCGTGCTGTATTACTCCCGCCTCGATTGCCGCGGCTTCTCGCTGGGCATCTACTCCCGTCGAGAGGCGATCGTGGCGATCGACCTCAAACCCTTGGAACGGACCGAGGCGGAGCCGGCGGGATCGCGGCATCGGGACTTCGAGCGGCAGCTCTCCGAATACCTCGAGGGAAAGCGCCGGGTGTTCGAGCTTCCACTGCGCCTCGAGGGGAGCGATTTCCAGAAAGAGGTCTGGGAGGCGGTCTCGCATATCCCGTACGGCCAGACCGCGTCCTACGGCGAGATCGCCCACCTGATCGGAAAGCCGAACGCGAGCCGCGCCGTCGGGGCGGCGAACGGCAGAAACCCCATCCCCATCGTGATTCCCTGCCACCGCGTGATCGGAGCCGACGGAACGCTCACGGGCTACGGGGGCGGGCTCGCGCTCAAGAGCCGCTTTCTGGCACTCGAGGGAATTTTGCGCGCGCCTGCGGTGCAGATGCGGTTGTTCTAGAATAGTCCGGCTCTGCGAGCGCGCGAAGGCGGGTAGTGTGGAGCGGGCAACGGGCCCGGAGGGCCCGTCCTCCCCGCGCGAGGAGCGCGGGGAGCGAGCGCGCCGAGGAGGCGCGCGAGCCCTTATTAAAAGGAGGCTTATGCGATCGAAATGGATGCTTGCGGCGCTCGGGCTCATGGTGACGATTGGGTGCGGAGGCGGCTCTCCGCCGCCACCTGCCGAGGAGCCCGCTCCTTCCGAGCCCGCCGCGCCCGCTGCGCCGGCTGAGGAAGCCCCGGCTTCCGAGACGACGCCGGCCCCGACCGGGACGAATCCGATGGTCGAGATGAAGACCAGCCTGGGAACGATGAAGATCGAGCTCTACCCGGAAAAGGCGCCGAAGACGGTCGAGAACTTCCTCCAGTACGCGCGCGATGGGTTCTACGACGGCACCGTATTCCACCGCGTCATCGAGGGCTTCATGATTCAAGGCGGCGGCTTCACTCCCGACATGACGGAGAAGGACACGCGCGCGCCGATCCAGAACGAAGCTTCGAACGGCCTAAAGAACGTGCGCGGCTCGCTCGCCATGGCCCGCACCGGCGACCCCCACAGCGCGAGCTCGCAGTTCTTCATCAATACCGTGGACAATCCGTTCCTCGACTTCACGGGGGAGACCGTCCAGGGCTATGGATACGCGGTGTTCGGACAGGTGGTGGAAGGACTCGAAACGCTGGACGCCATCCGGAATGTCGCGACCGGAAGCCAAGGCGGATACGATGACGTTCCCAGCAGCCCGGTGGTCATCGAGAGCGTTCGGGTTCTGAACTAGACCTGGCACACAGCGATCACCACCTCGGGAGCGCCCACGCCCTCGAGGGGAGCGGGCCAGTGGCGCCTTTCGCTCTCCCAGGGAAGATGCGCGAGGTTCGAAATCTGATGGAGCCGGACCGAAAGCAGGTTCGACCGTCGGCCGGCGCGCGCCAGGAGCTTCTGGTGTCCTTCAGAGAACCAGGTTTGACCGAAGAGGCTCAGTCTGCGAAAGACCGATCCGAGGAGCGCTTCGAATTCGGCGATGGAGTACTCGCGCACGTGATACGGATTCCGAGGCCGGTCGTTCAGGGTGAGCCCCGGGCTCAGGAAATCGCGGTTGGGGGTCGAGCAGAGGAACGTTCCTCCGGGCGCGAGCACGCGGCGCGCCTCCGCGAGCAGAGCCCGGTCCTCCTCGACGTGCTCGAGGGTCTCGAAGCTGACGTAGAGATCAAAAGCACCGTTTTTCGCCGGAAGCTGTGTCGCGTCGGCTCGGACGAACGCGGTGCCCGACGCGCCTTCGGAGACGTCCATGGACACGACGTGACGCGCACCCGCCTCGGAGAGAATCCGCGAGCCGTAGCCCGTGCCGCAGGCCGCGTCGAGGACCCGGAGCCCGGAGGCTCTGTCCGCGGCCCATCGGTATCGGGCGAGATGCTGGTTTCGAAGCCAGGGCGACGAGAAACGATCGAGCGCGAGCCGTTCCATTCGGGGAGCAGCATAACAGGCTCATGAGGACCTTCTCCGCCGGCGTCGCTGCTCTCCTCCTGTCGAGCGCCCTCGCGCTGTCTCCGGAGAAGCCGCCGGATCGAATCGTGCTCGAGGATTTCGAGGAAGGTCCCCTGGACGGGCTCCCTACCGGGTGGAAGGCGCGCCGGTACGGGGATGCCGGGCGGCCTCCCTACCGAATCCAGGAGGAGAACGGAAACCTCTTCCTGCGGGCCGAGGACCGCGGCGAGAACGTGATGTTATATAAAGAGGTCCGGTGGAATGCGCGGGAGTATCCCTACCTCAGCTTCCGCTGGCGGATCCACGCCGTTCCCGAGGGTGCGGACGAGAGGATCGAGGAGAAAGCCGACAGCGCCGCCGGGATCTACCTTTCCTACCGGCGCAAGCTCGGGATCGTCCCCGAGTCCGTCAAGTTCGTCTGGAGCGGCTCGCTCGCGCCGGGCTCCGCTTTCCGGAGGCCGGGGATGGGAATGCCCTGGACGGTCGTGGCCGGAAGCGGCGCTCCCGACGGGTCGTGGCGGACGTTCGTGTTTCGCACCGACGACGTTTACCGGAAGACCTTCGGGAAGGAGCCCGGCGATCGTCCCCTCGGAATCGGTCTCCTTTCCGACGCCAACAGCACCGGCGGCTTCGCGGCCGCGGACTACGACGACATCACCGTGCACCGGAGCCCGCCCTCCGCGGTCGAGGAGGTGCGCGAGATCCTCCGGCCATCCCCAAATTGACTCGCCCCTTTGCCTGTGCGACGATGCGCCGCCCTTCAGGAGGCCTTATCCACTCGCTCACCATCGTCTTTCCCGCGTACAACGACGCCGGCACCATCGCCAGCATGGTCGTGAGCGCGAGGCGGACGGCGCGCCGGCTCACGAGCGACTTCGAGATCCTGGTGGTCGACGACGGAAGCCGCGACGGCACCGGCTCGATCCTCGATGAGCTCGAGGCTATGGTGCCGGAGCTCCGGGTGCTGCGGCACGGAGAAAACCGGGGCTATGGCGCGGCGCTCAGAACGGGTTTCGAATCCGCGACGAAGGATTTCGTCTTCTACACGGATGGAGACGCGCAGTTCGACCCCAGGGAGCTTCCTCTTCTCTTCGAGCGCCTGACCGCGGGTATCGACTACGTGAGCGGGTACCGCGAGAAGCGCGCGGATCCACCCCTGCGCGTCCTGGTAGGGAACCCGTACCACCTGTTGGTGAGACTCGCGTTCGGCCTTTCGCTCCGGGACATCGACTGCGACTTCCGCCTGTTCCGGCGCCAGGTTCTCGATCGGTTCGAGCTCGAGGAGAGCGACGGCTCGATGTGCATCGAGCTCCTGAAGAAGCTCGAGGATTCCGGCTGCCGTTTCACCCAGGCTCCGGTCTCACATCATCCGCGAGTCTACGGTCGAAGCCAGTACTTCACCATCCGCGGAGTCCTCCGCTCCTACCTCCAACTGTTCCGCCTATGGATGCGGCTCGTGGTGAGGAAGAAGCATCTTCAGCCGGCGGTTGCGCCCATCGGGAGTCTCAGACCGCAGGACGATTGATTCAGCGCATCAGGCCCTCGAGCTCGGCGATGGCGGCGTCGAGCTCCGCGTCCCCGGGAGCGAGGCTCTTCGCTTTTCGCAGCGCCTCGAGCGCGCGCCGAAGCTCTCCTTTGCGCGCGAGCGCGACTCCGAGATTGCGATAGGCGCTGGCGTACTGCGGGTCGCAGGCGATGGCCCGCTCGTAGTGGCGGATTCCGTCGTCCGCATTTCCCCGCCTTTCCAGGATGGCTCCGAGGTTTGTGTGCGCCCCGAGATAGCAGGGCGTCCGCGAGAGAATCGCCTGGTAGTGCTTCTGAGCCTCGTCGAAGCGCCCTACGCGGCTCAGGCTGTTCGCGAGAGCCTGCTCGACGTTGTCGTCGCCGGGGGCGAGCGCGAGGGCGCGCTCGAGCTCGACGAGGGCTCCTTCGTCGTCTCCCTGGGCCGCGAGCGCTTGACCCTTGGCGTAGGCCGCAGCCGGGCCGTCCCAGCTCGAGGCCATCCGGGCCAGCTCCTCTGCACGCCCGGCGGAAAGGAGCAGGTCGGCGAGCTCTCGGTAAAGGGTGTCCGTGGGCTCGATGGCGATCGCCTCGCGAAGGAGCTTCTCCGAAGCCTCGAGGTTTTCCTCGGTCTTCTCGAGCGCGGCCAGGCTGGTGAGAACGCTCGTGCTTTCGGGTTCCAGGGAGCGCGCCTTCTCGAGGTGCGCCCTGGCCTTGTCGTTCTCCCCGAGGCTCAGGAAGACTCTACCGAGCCCATAGTGCCCGTCATAGCTCTCCGGTTCGATTTCGAGCAGACGTTCGTACGCTTTCTTCGCCTCTTGCGGGCGTCCGAGTGCCAGGAGGAAGCTTCCATGGATTGAATTCGCCCGCGGGTTCCGTGGTTCCGGTTCCAGCACGGCTTCGATTCGCTCGAGCTCTTCGGGGGTCGGCGAAGCGACCAGGGAGAGCTCGAGGATCTGTTTGTAGATCGCGACTCGATCCTTGGGGTCGGTCCGCTCTTCGCCCCCAGGCGCCTGGGGTGAGCCGCCGAGGTAGCCGAGCGCTCTCAGGGAGGAGAGGGTGCGCTCGTCCACCGGCCCGGGCTCGACTACCTTGCCACGCTTCGCCTGGTCGAGCCCGTTTCGGAGAGAGTCTGCGATTTCCGGGCGCTCGTCGATGAGGTTTCGCGTTTCCCCGGGGTCGGCACCCAGATCGTACAGCTCGCTTCGAGGCGCCCGTATGAGCTTGAAATTACCGCGCCGCCAGCTTTGAAGCTCGCTCCATCCATAATTCAGTCGGGGAACGAAAGTCTCGGCGTAGGTCTCGAGATCGAGGGCGAGCATCCTACCCCCGGAGGAAACGAGACTGACGCCCTCGATGCCGGGAGGCTGCGCGGATCCCGTAAGCTCCCACACCGTCGGAGCGATATCGATCAGGCGAACGAGCTGCTCCACGCGCGTCCCCGCGGGAAACGGCTTCGCCCGGAGAAGAAGCGGGACTCGAAGCGTCGACTCGTACAAAAAGAAGCCGTGGGTGTCCTCTCCGTGCTCGCCGAGGGACTCCCCGTGATCGGCGGTTACGACGAGGATGGTGTCCTCCGAGAGCCCGCGGGCGTCGAGCCACGAGAGGAGCTTTCCCACGAGAGAGTCCACGTACCGGACCTCTCCGGCGTAACGCGCGGACTCGTCTTCCGGGCGCGCGTCCGGCGGAAGAAACGCCTCGGGCGGTTGATAGGGACGATGGGGGTCATAAAAATGAATGAAGGCGAAGAAGGGTCGATCGGATTCGAGCTCCATCCAGGCCAGCGCTTCACCGAGGACCTCCTCACCGCGGCGCTCGGGGATACCGCGTCTCTCGGTCTTCGGTGATCCGTCGGAGTAAAGGTCGAACCCGCGTCCAATCCCGAAGCGCCCGCTCAGAGCGAACGAGCCCACGAAGCCTCCGGTGCGATAGCCCGCTCCTTTCAGCACGGAGGCGAGAGTCGGTACGTCTTCCCGCAGATCGAACCCGACGTTGTCGTGGACTCCGTGGCCGAGAGGACTGAGCCCGGTCAGCATCGACGCGTGCGCGGGAAGGGTCGAGGGAGCGACGGTCGAGACCCGTTCGAACAAGACTCCCTCTCGAGCGATGCGATCGAAGTTGGGAGTCTCGACCTTTCCTTTGACGTAGCAGGAAAGATGATCCGCCCTCAACGTGTCCACGCTCACCAGGATCACGTTCCTGCGTTCGGGGCGGGTGGAGCAGCTCGAAAGAGCGAGGAAAACGAGGAGGGGGGCGCGGCCGCGTCTCATCGGGGACCGGTCGTCCCCGCTTTCAGCTTTTCGAGCAGCTCCTTCACCGGCGCCTGGTCGGGGTTCAGGGAGAGCGAGCGTTCGAGCATCTCCCGGGCTCGGGCGTCGTCTCCCATCTCGTGGTACGCCTGAGCCAGAACGTTCAGAAGGCCGGGGTCGGGACGCTTCAAGGTGATGGCTTTCTCGAGCGCAGCGATCGATTCCGCGTACTGCTTCTTCTGGAAGTAAGCCTGCCCCAGGATCGCGAGAACCTCGAAACGCGCGGGAGCATTTCGAACCAGGGGATCGAGCACCGAGATCGCGTCATCGATCTCGCCGGACGAAAGGAGCAGGCCCGCGAGCTGCTCTCGGGCGGGGCCCAGGCGAGGATTCTCCCTCAGGGCTCGCTCCAGCTCGGCGCGCGCCTGGTCTTTCTCCTCACTTCGGAGGTACTGCCCTCCGACGATCATCGCTACCACCCCTGGAACCTCGGGGCGCGGAGGCGAGATCGTGCCTCGCACTCCCGGACGGACGATCGACGTTCGGGGCGACACCGTGAAGGCGCTCGCGCGTCGGTCGAGCGCGTTGCCTTCGGAGTCCAGCAGGGTTGCCACGAGCTCGAATCGGCCACCCTCGACGCGCGCAAGCGAGAGCTCCTGGACCGTCGGCCCGCCCGCAAGTCCGGCGACCGCGACCGTCTTCTCGACCCAGGTCTTTGGCGAAGGCTCTTCACCCATGACCTCGAAGCGCAGCCGGGATCCGGCGGGAGCGTTTCGGGGCTCGACGGCGGCCACCAGGTCGTCCCCGATGGCGTACACCATGCGAGGGTTGGGAAAGACGTCCACGTTCTCCGAAGCGATAGGGTCGATACGCGTGCTCCGCGCTGACCGCCTCGGAGCCGTACCCCAGGACCAGATCCGAGAGCTCCGGCCTGCTCTCCTGCCATTGCGGTACGGTCACGTTCGATTCGAAGAGGGTGTAGCTCTTGAAGCAGTTGGATTCTTCGCGGCTCGGGCAGGCCCGGTTGCGGAGCACGACACGGGCACGGTAGGCGCCGGGTATGAGCGGGGTCATGCTCGAAAAAGCCGTTGGCAGCTTGAGGGAGCCTTTGGCCTGCCCCTCCGTCAGGGAGAGGTACGACTCACTTCGTTCGTCGACGACGAGACGGTTCTCGTCGTCCAGAGGGACGATCTCGAGAGAGGCGACGAACACCGCGGTGTAAGCCCCTTTCTCCTCGTCTCGCACGAATCCCACGTTCTCGGCGTCGAGCTCGATGTTCCAATGAAAGTAGTGGGTCCGCCCCGGCCCCGGGAGCACGTGGGCGACCCCGAAGCTAGGCACGTACGTGAAGAGGTAGTCGCTCTCCACGTTTCCGCGCTCGAAGTCGAGCCTTTCCGCGTAGCTCGTATCGAGGTGATGGAAGGGAACGTCCGCGATATCGTCGAGAAGAGCGAGAGTGCCGAACGAGGGATTCTGGAACTGAGCGGTATCGCCCTCGTCGGTTCGGAAGGAGAGCGAGGCTTGCGCCAGCTCGACGTCGATGGTGTAGAGCTTGTTGTACGCCCGCTCGACGTCGTCGCGAAAGTCGTTCACGGGGGCTTGGAAGCCTGTCAGCAAGGCTCGTGGTCCGTCGGAAAGCGGGCTGTAGAGCTGGAACTCGCCCGACCCCTGCCGGCGGAAAAACAGCAGATGAAAGAACGGAGGGAGTCCCAGGTACTTGAACTCCGGGTTGTTGTAGAACCAGAGCTCCGAGGGGTAGATCGCGTCCGTTGCCTCGAGCGGACGGCGGGTATTCGGTTTTCCGAGCAGGATGTAGTATCGACCTCGGTCCGTCTGCCAGCCGGGGCGGAACGTGTCCCGGCCGAGGAACTCGTTCGCGTAGGCGAGCCTCTCGTAGTGCTCGGTCTTGTACTCGTTCTCGAGCGTGCTGGGGTTCGGGTCTCGCTTTCTCCAGAAAACCTCGGTGAAGGCCTGGCGCTCGGACTCCGTGCTCAGAGAAAGAAACGTTTCTCGCTCGACGTTACTGATGATGTAGGTGACTTCTTCCTGGAGCCACTTTCGGTAGGGCTCGGGAAGGTTCTTTTCGCGCTCGTCCGAGCCCGCCGACGCGGATGAGATCACGATGAGACTCAGGACGCCGAGGAAGACCGCGATGCGCATGGTCAGAAAGACTCTCTCGGCGGAAGGATAGCACGGCGCTTCCCGGCCGCGGTTGGACCGCGACTCCGCGGTTGATCCATCGGGGAAATCTGAGCCGGTCCTCGTCCGGTACTCATGAACTCAACATCCAAGCAATCGGAGGATGGATACAAAATATTGAATAAACCGCGCCGGACTTTTGCGAGGCGATTTAATTAACTCCAAGAGAAGTAAGGAATTGTATCGTCTGCTCCGGAAGTTCGAAAGCTGGCATAGCCATTGCTGTGCAGACCTGCGGTGTTTTTCCGGTTTCCCACTTCAAGGAGGATCTAACCGCATGAAGCGACCAATCGCCTATTTCACTTTAGGCATCCTCCTCGTCGCCGCGCTCGCGTTCCCACAGGCAGGAACGGGCCGGCTCGAGGGTGTGGTCAGAGACGCGCAAGGACTCGTCCTCCCCGGCGCCACCGTCACGGTGACGGGCATCGAGGGTGATGGGTAGCGCGTACGCGACCACGGACGTCGACGGCAGTTACCGCTTTCTCGCGCTGCCCGCCGGGCACCTACACCCTGACGTTCGAGCTCTCGGGATTCCAGACGATGAATCGCGAGGGCGTCGTCGTGACGAGCGGCGTCACCTTCACCATCGACGCCAACCTCCAGCTCGCGACGGTGTCCGAGACCATCACCGTGACCGGTGAATCTCCCGTCGTCGACGTCAAGCAGACCGGGGTCTCGACGACGTTCGATACCAAGGAGCTCCAGGAGGTCCCGAGCGCGACCGACATGTGGGCGGTGCTGCAGCAGACCCCCGGAGTCCGCATGGCGGGCTTCGACGTCGGAGGCTCGCACAAGAGCCAGCAGACGAGCTACGACGCTTTCGGAATACAACTACAGAACATCATCCGCAACGAAGGGGTGAACAACACCGAAGCGACTTGCTGTACCGGCGGCTATTACGACTTCTACGCCATCAGCGAGTACCGCGTCAGCGCCCAGGGCGCGGACGTCGAGATGTCGAGCCCCGGCGCTCACGTGGTGTCGACTTTCAAGAGCGGGGGCAATGAGTTCTCGAGCCTCACGAACTTCGACTTCGAGACCGGGGGCATGGTCACCGACAACATCGATGACGATCTCGAGAGCTCGCGCCGGAACCTCGGCACCGGTCAATTCATTCAAAGAGTTCCACACGGACCTCGGCGGACCCGTCGTGAAGGACAAGTTCTGGTTCTACGGGGCGTACAACTATTTCAAGATCGACAAGACCATCTCGAGCGTGGACCCGATATCGCCACCGACGTCGGCATTTTCAACGAGTACACCAGCGAAGATCAATTGGCAGGTCTCGCAAAAGGACCAGTTCATCGGCTTCGGCCACTGGAGCCGGAAAGAGAAGCCTTACCGGGGTCTCTCCCTGACGATTCCCGCCGAGTCCATCCGGGCTCAGGACAGCTGGAGCGAAATCTACAAGGCGGAGTGGCAGAGGGTTTGGTCCGATCGCCTTTTCAGCACCTTCCTCGTCGGATACTTCGGCCTGCAGTGGCCGATGGTGCCGGCCGTCGATCCAGCGACGCATCCAGCCCGAATCGATCTCACCACGCAACAGCAGAGGGGGGCGGGCTGGCAGCCTTTCGCCTCCGCGCGCATGAAGCCCCAGAGCAATGGTCAGTTGAGCTACTACGTGCCCCAGGCCTCGGGGAGCCACGACTTCAAATTCGGATACGAGTACATCGTCGATAGCTACAGCTACGGCCACGACAACACCTCGGGCGAATTTCGCTACCGGGACTCGAGCGCCCTCGGTCCCTGCAACCCTTGCGCCCAAGGTCAGCTCGGACGCGTAAACGAGATCGCAGTTCTACAACGTGCCGACGTTTCCGGACGACCGGAACACGCACACGGACTTCTACGCTCAGGACATCTGGGCCCCGAACGATCGCCTGACGCTGACTCTCGGCGTGCGCTACGGGCGTCAGAACATGCATTACGAGTCCGTCTACCTCGACCCCAGTCCTGACCGACTTCTTCGATCCGATCGAGGTCACGGGCGCGACTGCCAAGATCTTCAACACGCTCGCCCCTCGGCTGGGAGCGACCTTCGACTTGACCGGGAACGGAAAGAGCGTCGTCAAGGCGTTCTACGGCCGCTACTATTCCAACGCGGGGACATTGACCCAGGCAGTCAACCCCATGGGAAATTCGTTCGTGCGGTACAGGTTCCTCGATCCCAACAACAATGGCCTCTATGACGGACTGCACGAGCTCGGAGACTTCATCACCTCTGGCGGCGGCGCTGCGGGACAAACCATTGCGGACGACTTCGAGCCGACGTACGTCGACGAGTTCTCGTTCTCGGTGGAGAAAGAGCTCAAGGCGGATACCGGGGTTCGTTTCTCCTACGTGCGCAAGCAGCTTCGAAATAGCTGGGTCTCGGCAGGAAGCCCCTACTACCCCGCCGTCAACCTGGCGCGGGCGACGGAGAATCTGACGCAGAACGTCGACATGCCATGTCCCGGCTGCCCGCCCGGCTACGAAGGCACGACTCTTCACCTGCGAACGCTTCCGCCGGGAGCGGTGGCCAACGATAACAAGATCGCGCAAGCGCCCGGGGACACGGACGGCAATTACGACACCATCCAGTTCGCGGTCAATCGGCGGTTCAGCCAGGACTTCTTCCTGAACGTCCACTTTCGACTACCAGTGGCGCCACGAGCTGCGCTCGCCCGAGTGCCATCGCGACCAGCCCGCTCTCGACCGATCCCATCCGGTACCAGTGGGATCCCGAGTACAACCGGGACGTCAGCGCCGTCCAGGACACCACGTACTGGACGTTCAAGACGCAGGGGCGCTACGAAGCGGGGCACGAGATCGGCCTCGCGGGCACGCTGCGTCTCCAGAGCGGATTCCACTGGGCTCCGGTTAATAACCTGACGTCTGCCAGTCGTGGGGACGGTGCCCGTCTTCCTCGAGAACATCGAAAACAACCGATCGGAGACCGTGGCCATCGTCGACTTCCGCGTCGACAAGGCCTTCGTCTTCGGAGGCAAGTACACGGCCATGGTGATGGCGGACGTGTACAACCTCTTCAACACCAACGTCGAGACGAACTTCAGCCTGTACACCGGCTCGAACTTCAACAACATCATCGAGTGGATGGGTGGCCGGACGTTGAAGATAGGTCTCAGGTTCCAGTTCTAGGTTTCTGTTCTAGCCTTCGAGGGGCCGAAGCGAGCTAGCATCGCTTCGGCCCCTTTTTCTCGCCGGGACCCGTAATTCGAGCGGGGACCGGTTTCAAGCCGTAGCCTCCAGAGGCGAGACCCCGTCGCGCTCTGCCGGGCTGTCATTCTTTCGAGGGTGAGCGGCTCTCGACGATGAGATGGTACTTCCCGGGGGCGAGCTTCCGGTAGCGCTCCTCGTGCCCGCTGGGCCAGCGGATTCGAATCTCGTCGTCGTCGTCTCTGTCGCCAAGGCCGAACAGGAGCCGCGGATCGCTCGAGGAAAGAAAGCTCCCGGAAGTGTGGACTTCCTTCATCTGGCGGAGCGGGCCCGATGTGAGAACGACACGGGCACCCAGAGCGTCGCGATTGGATGCGGTTCCGACGAGGCGCAGGCCGAGCCAGTGCCCCCCGGGGCGTCGTTTCGTAACAAGGACGGCGGCTCGTCGATGTTGACGACGGCGATGTCGGTGTCGCCGTCCTCGTCCACGTCGCCGAAGGCGGCGCCCCGGCTCGAAGGAACCTCCGCCATGGCGTCGTCTTCGGGAACTGGCCCTCGTCGAACTTTCCCCCGCCCCGTTCCAGAAGATCTGGTTGCGCTGGGCGTAGGCGGTGTTGGGCTCGGCTTGGTGAGCCTCGGGATAGACGTGCCCGTTGGCGACGAAGAGGTCTTCGTCACCGTCGTTGTCGAGATCGACGAAGCGGGTGGCCCAGCCGAGGTAGAACCAGCTCGCCATGCGGAGGTTCATCTCTGCGGTCGCGTCGGCGAAGACGCCGTGCGCGAGGTTCTTGTAGGCAGTGTTGGTGTCGTGAGAGAACGTCGTGACGAAGACGTCGAGGTTTCCGTCACCGTCGAGGTCCCCGAAGTCGATTCCCATCCCCGCCTGGGCGCGCCCATCGGTGTTGTATGCGACACCGGCGAAGAGCGCGTTCTCGATGAAATGCCCGCTCCCATCGTTCTGGTAGAGCAAGTTGGGCATCGAGTCGTTGGCAACGCAGACGTCGGCGTCGCCGTCTCCGTCGTAGTCGCCGGCGACGACCCCGAGCCCGTAGGCCTCGCCGAGATCGAGGAGGCCGGATTCGCGCGACGCCTCGACGAATCGGCCCTCACCGTCGTTCCGGAAGTAGACGTCCCGGGCACCGACCAGGCCCGTCGGCCCGCAAAAGACGGGAATGCCGAGCCATCGGCAACTCGGACCGCTCCCGGGAAGGGGAAGCTTCTTCACGTCGGGATCGGCGTAGTTGGCGACGTAGAGGTCGAGATCGCCGTCGGCCTCGGCGTCGAAAAAGGCGGCGCTCGTTCCCCAGCTCCGGTAGCCCGCCCCCGCCGATTCCGTGACGTCGGCGAAGGTCCCATCTCCCCGGTTTCGGTAGAGGACGTTCTCGCCGATGCCGGTGACGTAGAGATCGGGGAAGCCGTCGTTGTCGAAGTCCGAAACGGCGGCACCCTGACCGAAGCCCCTGTGCGCCGACCCCCGCTCGTCGGTGGCGTCCTCGAAGGTCCAGCCGCCCTGGTTGCGATAGAGGCGGCTTCCGGGGCCCTCCATCGTTTCGACTCCCACGATGGGAGCACCATTGACGAAGTAGAGATCGAGGTCCCCGTCCTGGTCGTAGTCGAAGAGAGCGGCGCCGGTTCCGAGCGAGCTCACGATGAACCGCTTCTCCCGCTCGCCGGTCACGTTCACGTAGTCGATTCGCGAGTGCTCGCGCATCTCGACGAAGCGCGGAGCGTCGAGAAGAAGTACGGGGAGCACTCTCATCAAGAACGTCACGCTCATCGGGCGGTGCCGGCACGCTCCCGAACTTCGGCGAGAAGGAGCTGGTAGTCGGGTGCGAGGGGTCCTCGCCAGGAACCGCTGGGCCGTGCGGAGGGCGTCCTCCCCTCTTCCCAGAGCGAGGAGCTCCGCCACCAGTTCCTTCTTCGCTTCGAAGTTCTCGGGCTCGAGCTCGACCTGGGCGGCGAGCGCTTTGGTCCGATCGTCGGCGCGCTTCAGCTCCTGAAAACGCAGAAGGACTTCTCGACCCCGCTCGGACTCGCCCTGCTGCATGAGGAAATTACCGAAATGGAGGTAGAGGCTCGTAGGCGAATGGGTCGAGTGAAAGCGCCTTCTCGAAATGGACCCGGGCTTCTTCGACCTCGGCCCAGTTTCACGTCGACCTGGGCGAGCTGATGGTGGGCTTCGGCATTCGCCGGATCCTGCTCCACCATCCCTCGAAAGACCTCCTCGGCTTCCTCGTATCGCGTGGCCTCGAGAAGAAGGAGCCCGAGCTGGAAGCGCGCCTCGACGAGGTCGGGTTGAAGCTCGAGCGCCCTCCGGTACTCCCTCTCCGCTTCGGCGAAGGACTTCTGAAAGCGCTGAATCTCCGCGATTCGAAAATGCACCTGTGGATTCCCGGGGCTCGCCTCGGCCGCTTCGCGGAAGAGCTCGAGAGCCTTCTCCCCATCCTCCAGCCGCGCGTAGAGAAGACCCATCTCGAAGAGCGTTGCCGGCTGATGCGGCTCCAGGGCCAGGGCTCGCTCGAGATGGCGCTTCGACTCGTCCCAGAGGCCCAGCTCGGAGTAGGCCGCACCCAGATAGTGGTGAGCTTCCGCCAAGCCCTCTTCCTTCTCGAGAGCGAGGGTGAGAGCGGCGATGGCTTCGGAAAACCTGCCCATGCGGGCATAGACCGCTCCCAGGGGAGCGAGCGCCTGTGGGTCCCCGGGATAATCGGAGAGGAAGGTCTCGAAGCTCTTGGCGGCGGTCTCGAGGTCCGAGCTCCTCAGGGAAGCCCGCCCAAGCCGGAGGAGCACTTCGGGGTTTCGCGGCTCTCGCAGGAGGATCGAACGGTAGATGGCGATCGCCTCTCCTTCTTGTCGAAGCGACTCACGGTACTCGGCGAGGAGCAGTCCGGCGCGCGTCCGGCCCGAGGCGACTCGGTATAGAGACTCGGCGAAGGGTAGGCCCTCGTCGTAGCGGCCGAGCCGCAGATAGGCCAGCGCCATCATCCAGAGAGCTTCGGGCGCGTCCGGAGACGCAGCGAGCGCGCTGCGGAGCGGTTCGAGCGCCTCCTCGATCCGATTGGCTTCCAGAAGCTTTCGCGCATCGGTGAGAGGATCCTGTTCCGCGAGGAGGAGCGCGAGAACGAGGAAGCTCCACTGTGCAAAGCTTAACTCGCCCTAGGTGGGCGCGCACTGGAGTAGGATCCTCGATCGCCCGTTGCGGGTTACCGACTACGCTAAACTACGACCGTGTCCGGACCCCGAATCGTCGGCTCCGCGCTAGCGCTGTCGATTCTCGCCGGCTGTGGCGGGCATCGAGAGCGCGTCGACCGCATCCTCCTCGTTACCATCGACACGCTTCGCTGGGATCGCGTGGGTTACATGGGCGCCGACGTCGAGACGCCCAACCTCGATCGTCTGGCCGCGCGGGGACGGTCTTCACGGAAGCCATCACCGCCGCGCCGATCACTCTTCCCGCGCACTCGTCGATCCTGAGCGGCCTCTACCCGACGTCTCATGGAACGCGTTTCAACGGAATCTTTCGCCTGCCGGACGAGGTGGAGACGGTCGCCGAGACGCTGAAGGGCGCGGGCTTCGCGACGGGAGCTTTCGTCGGCGCGTTCGTGCTCGATCGGCGATTCGGGCTCGAGCAGGGCTTCGATGTCTACGACGACGAGCTTCCCCGACGAGATCCCGTACAACCCCGTCGTATTTCGCCGAGCGCCGCGCCGAGGAAGTCGTAAAGCGCGCCCTGGCGCTTCATCGAATCGCACAAGCAGGAGCGTCTCTTCGTCTGGGTCCACGTCTACGACCCCCACGCGCCGCACAACGCGCCTGCACCCTTCGCCGAGCGCTATCCCGGACGCCCCTACGATGCCGAGGTCGCCTATACCGATTCCGCTCTCGGGCCGCTCTTCGACGCGGTGAACGACGACCGAACCGCCGTCATCGTCATCGGCGATCACGGCGAAGGTCTCGGGGATCACGGCGAGTCGACCCATACGCTCTTCGTCTACGACTCGACGATGAAAGTGCCGCTCCTGGTGAAAGCGCCCGGGAGTACCGGCCGGTAGCTCCGGGTGGAGACGCCAGGTCCGCTCCGTCGACGTCGCTCCCACGATCCTGGAGCTCGCGGGCGTTTCTTCGAGACTCCACGATCGACGGCGTGAGCCTGCTCGGCAGAGCTGAGATCGAAGGACGCCGAGGACCTGTCCGCCTACGGTGAGACCTTCGGCACGCTTCTACCAGTTCAACTGGAGCGAGCTCCGGTTCCTGCGCAAGGACGGATTCAAATTCATCGAAGCACCGCGGCCGGAGCTCTACGACCTCCGGGTAGATCCCGGCGAGACCGAGAATCTCTGGACGGAGAATCCGTCGGATGTGGGAAAGAGGCTTCGCCGCGAGCTCGATCGGGCCGCGAAAGCGGAGAAGCAGGCTGCGGCGAAACCGGTGGACGAAGAGACGAAACGACGACTCGAGAGCCTCGGTTACCTGGCGGCGGCGCGGAAGAGCAACCCGGGCGCGCCTTCCCGATCCCAAGGATCGGGTCGAGGTCTTCGAACGGATGCAGGAGCTGCTCTGCTCCCGAGGTCTCGCTCGAGCGAGCAGAGCCCGGGGCCTTCGCGACGTTCTCGTCCTCGAGCCCGGAAACATCCTGGCGCAAAAGCGTCTCGGCGGAGTGCTCGCCGAGGAGGGGCGATTGGAAGAGGCGGTGGTCGAGTTCCAGAAGCCTCCACCGCATCGCGGAGTTCGACTCGAAGGACTGGGAGAACCTCGTCTCCGCGCTTCTCCTCTTGAATCGCACCGACGAGGCCTGACCCTCATCCGAGCAGGCCCTGAAGGAGTTCCCCTGGTATCGTGAGCTCCAGGTTTTGAGAGGGGAGGCCCTGGAAAAAGCGGGACGGCTCGGTGAAGCTCGGAGTGCGTACGCGAAAGCGATCGAGCTTCGACCCGAGGATCCAGAAAATTACTGGCGCCGCGGCGCGGTGGCACGGAAAGTCGGGAGACGAGGCCGGCGCCGAGCGCGATTTTCGGGAATCGCTCTCCCGCGACCCGACGTTCGAGGAGGGACGACTCGCGCTCGCCCGACTGCTCTCCGAGACGAACCGTCCTGCGGAAGCGATCGAGCTTCTCGGCGAAGCGGAAAGCGCGAGCGCCAAGGCGACGCTCGCCGAGGGCTATCTTGCGGCGGAGCGATACGACGAAGCGCGAGCATTGCTCGAAGAAGCGCTGAGGCTCGAGCCCGAGAACACGCGAGCCCTCGCGCTCCTCGGCCCGGTCTACGGGCGAGCGGGGAGCTGGCGTCGGCGGCGACGACGCTCGAAAAAGCGATCGCCCTGGGGGAAACGAGCCCGGAGATCCGGCGGAACCTCGCTCTCGTCTACGTGCAGCAGGGGAAGGTGCCGAAAGCGATAGCCGAGCTTCAGAAGGCGAGCGAGGACGCGCCATCGGATCGCTTCGATCTGGTTCGCGCTCGGAAACGCCTACCTCTCACGGCAAGAACGGAAGCCGCGCCGCGCCGGCTTTCGAAAGAGCCCTCGCCCTCAGGGTCGATTGGCCCGAGGCGACCTTCAACCTCGCCCTTGCCTATCAGAGCGCCGGTCAGCCGAAGAAAGCGGCCGAAGCGTATCGGCGATTCCTGTCGGGCGAGGGATCCGCGGATCCGAAGAGACGCGCGAGGCGGAAAAGCGTCTCGCTGCTCTCGACCGTCGGGGAAGCCGGTAGAGCTCGATTCGGAGCATTCTATTCGTAACCGGGGCATGAGTCGAGAAACCAAGCAAGTCAATAAGAAGGATGCGTCTCCGAGGCGGCTCGTCTCGAGGGGGCGTGGGGGGCTCGCCCTCCTGGCGCTCGCCGCGATCCTCACGGCGCTATGGCTCTCTGTCTTTCGGCCGCACCAGTCGCTCGCTCCCGGGGCGTTCGCGGGCCGAAACCTGCTCTTCGTAACCCTGGACACGTTCCGGTTCGACCGGCTCGGAAGCTATGGCTCGAAGGCGGGACTCACTCCCCATCTGGATAGGCTTGCGAGCGAGGGAGATTCGCTTCGAGCGGGTCCTCGCCCACGTTCCTCTCACTCTTCCCACGCACAGCTCCATATTCACCTCGCTCTATCCGACCGGGCACGGAGTCCACGATAACGGCACGTTTCGGCTGAACGCTTCCGTTCCGACTCTCGCGACGACGCTTCATGGCGCGGGTTATCAAAGCGGCGCTTTCGTCGGCGCTTTCGTTCTCGATGCCCGATTCGGGTTGAACCGCGGGTTCGACGTCTACGACGACTACTACGGCGAGAAGCGCGGCATCTTGAGCCTCGCCCAGCTCGAGCGTCGCGCCGACGCCGTGGTCGCTCCGGCAGAGCGATGGATCGGCGCAGCCAAGGCACCGTGGTTCGCCTGGGTGCATCTCTACGACGCCCATGCCCCGTACCGGCCTCCACCCGAGTTCGCGCGGACGGTTTTCGGGCGATCTCTACGATGGAGAGGTCGCTTTCATCGACGCCACGTTGGGCGGGTTTCTCGATCGCCTCTCGGCTTCGGGTCGTCTCGACGAGACCGTCGTCGTCGTGCTCGCGGATCACGGCGAATCTCTGGGCGATCACGGCGAAAAGACCCACGGGAAGTTCGCCTACGATGCGACGCTCCGCGTCCCCTGGATCCTCTGGGCCCGAGGGCTTCGTCCGCAGGTATTCGCAGAAACCATCCGGCAGGTAGACGTCATGCCCACCCTCCTCGACCTGCTTTCGGTTCCACCTCCGGAGGGCATCGTCGGACAGAGCCTCAGGCCCTATCTGACGGGCGAGCTTCGATACGAAGCTCCCGCCTCCTATTTCGAAGCGCTGAACGCGAATCTCGCCCAGGACTGGGCGCCTCTCACCGGAGTCGTCCAGGACGGCCACAAGCTGATCCGGCTGCCGATCCCCGAGCTCTACGACCTCGCCGCCGACCCGAAAGAGAAGGAGAACCTCTATCTCCAGAAAACAGGGCTCGTGAGCCGCCTCGAGAAGACCCTCGACGAAATCTCGGCGGGAAGCGAAATGGCCGCCGCCGCGCCTCCTGACCTGGAGACGATCCAGAAGCTGCGAGCGCTCGGATACCTCACCGCGCCCATCCAGAGCCGCAAGGGCGAGTACACCGCAGCCGACGATCCCAAGTCCTTGATCGACGTGAGCAACGCCTACGACGAGGCGAGCGAGCTCAACCGGTGACGGGCGCCCGGAGGAAGCGATTGCGATCTTCGAGGACATCGTTCGGAGACAGCCCCGCTCGGCTCAG
Source organism: uncultured Acidobacteriota bacterium (assembly GCA_963716925.1). GTDB lineage: Bacteria > Acidobacteriota > Vicinamibacteria > Marinacidobacterales > SMYC01 > DAISKN01. The sequence goes on from CAVQUX010000014.1 coordinate 716,448, forward strand.
GCCTACCAGGGGCTGGCCCACGCGATGCACGAGTCCGGCCGTCCGGCCGAGGCGGTAGCGATACTGGAGGAAGCGGTTCGGAGCGGGATCGCAGAACACGGCGATCCTGGGAATGCTCGGCGCCTATCTCCTCGACGTCGGCGAGCTGGAGAAGGCGGTGGGGCTTGCTGGAGGCTCATGGTTCACCGCGATCCCGAATTACGCCGAGGCTCACAACTACCTGGGGACGGCCTACGGACGCCTCGGCCGCTACGCCGACGCCCAAAGAGAGCTCGAACGGGTGCTGGAGCTCGACCCGAGCGCGGCGTCCGCCTACAACAATCTCGGAGCTCTCGCGTTGTCCCAGGGACACCTCGACGAGGCCATCACCCGGCTGAATCAAGCGCTGGCTCTCGATCCCGCGGACGCGAACGCGCTGAACGGTATGGGGTTCGCGCACGCCCGGCGGGGAGAGATGGAGAAGGCCATCGAGTACTGGCGACGCGCGCTCGAGAGCGATCCGCAGCAGTTCGACGCCCTCTTCAACCTGGCTCTCGCCTTGAGCGACACCTCGCCCCGGGAGGCGGCTCCGTACCTCGACCGCTTCGCTCGAGAAGCGCCGCCGCAGCGCTACCGGGCCGACATCGAAAAGGCGAAGGGCATGCTGAGCCAGATACTCTCCCGCGGCGAGTCGCCGTGAGCCCGGAGCTCCCATGCGCCTGAGAGCTCCGTGCTCCTCTTCGGAGCCGCGTTTCTCCTCTCCTGCCAGCAAGGCGGATTCCGCTTCGCGCCGCGGCCTTCGCCCAACGTTCTGTTGGTGAGCATCGACACCCTCAGAGCCGATCACCTGGGCTGTTACGGGGCGAAAGCGAAGACCCCGACCATCGACGGGCTCGCGGCGGACGGAGTTCTCTTCGAGCGCGCCGTTTCCCACGTGCCGCTCACCCTTCCCTCGCACGCCTCGCTCCTCACCGGCATCTATCCCATCGCCCACGGGATTCGCGACAACGGCGCATTCCGCCTGGCCCCCGTTCATCGCACGCTCGCGTCTCTCTTCCACGATCGCGGCTATCGCACCGGCGCTTTCGTGGGCTCGTTCCCGCTCGACTCCCGGTTCGGTCTCGACCAGGGCTTCGACGTGTACGACGACGTCAACGGCGAGGGGGCCTTCTACGACATCAAGATCGCGGAGCGCCCGGCGGACGAAGTGCTGAAGCCCGCTGCCGCCTGGATCGAGAAGACCGCGGGAGATCCGTACTTCGCCTTCGTGCACTTGTACGACCCCCATAGTCCCTACGAGCCGCCGCCTCCCTTCGCCGAGCGCTTCGGGAGCGATCCCTATACCGGGGAGATCGCATACGTGGACGACGCGCTCGGACGATTCCTCTCGCGGCTCAGGGCCTCCGGCCGTATGGACAACACCGTCGTGGTGATTACCTCCGATCACGGCGAAGGGCTGGGCGAGCACGGCGAGAAGACGCACGGCATGTTCGCGTACGACTCGACGCTGCACGTCCCCCTCATCTTTCACTGGAAGGACTCGCTTCCTCGCGGGCTTCGCGTGTCTGCGCGCGTTCGCCTCATCGACGTGGCTCCGACTCTCGCGATGCTCGCCGGGCTTCCTGCGTTCCCCGGGTTCCAGGGGGAGCCGCTTCTCGAGGCGCTCGCGAATCGCGAGCCCGGGCCCGACAGGGAGAGTTACTTCGAGGCTTTGTCTTTCAACTTGAGTCGAAACTGGGCGCCCCTCACCGGGCTGTACCGGGAACGCTTCAAGTTCGTTCAGCTGCCCATTCCCGAGCTCTACGATTTGGAGGCCGATCCGGGGGAGACGGAGAACCTTTTACCCTCGAAGTCGGCCGATGAAGCTCGGATGCGACAGGCGCTGGGCGAACTCGTCCGGGGGAAAGGGTCGGACGAGGCCCGGGAAGCGGCGAAGGCGGAGCCCGACGCGGAGACGGTGGCACGGTTGAAGACGCTGGGCTACGTCGTCGGGGAAATGGACCGGGACTCGACGCCGAATGGATTCACGGCGGAGGACGACCCCAAGAGGCTCGCCCCGCTCGCCGACAAGCTCGACGCGGGCACCAACGCTCGCATCGAGGGCCGACCGGAGGAGGCGGTCCGGCTCTACCGCGAGATTCTTCGAGACCGCCCGACCTTCACGCGAGCGTACATCCTGCTCGCCCATGTTCTCGAGGGCACGGGTCGAGTCGACGAAGCAATCGACGTGCTGCAACAGGCGCTCGCGCGGGGTCAGGAGGCGGCCCCGATCTTCGGAATGCTGGGCTGGTGCCTCGAGAAAGCGGGGCGGGCGAAGGAGGCCATCGCCATGCTCCGAATCGCGCTCGACAAGGAGCCGGGAAACGTCGAAGCCTGGAACTCGCTCGCTCTCGCCCACGCTCAGCTGGGCGATCGGGAGGAGGCGCTCCGCGCTCTCGAGAGTCTGCTCGCCATCGACCCCGCCTATCCGAGCGCTCACGTCAATCGAGGAATGGTGTTGTTGGAAGTGAAGAACTATTCGGAGGCCGAGCAGAGTTTCCGACGCGCCCTCGCGCGCGACGATCGGATGGCGGAAGCCTGGAACGGACTGGGAGTGGCTGAAGCGGGAATGGGCCGCGACACCGAGGCGGTCGATGCGTGGAAGCGGGCGGTGGAGCTGGACCCGAGCGAGCTCGACGCGATGCTCAACCTCGCTCTGCTTCTGCGGCGGCTCCATCGCGAGTCCGAAGAAGCTCTCTACCTCGAGCGATTCCTGCGAGAGGCGCCGCCGGAGTACAGGGTAGAGCGCAAGAGAGCGCGGGAGCGGTTGGCGCAGCTGGGCCTTTCCGTTTCTTGAATTCGTTCTCAATTTCTTGAATCCATCCGCACGTACCGGTCTCCAATTTCTTGGCTCCGGACAACCGCCACTTTTCAATTCAATAATTTGAAATCGTCGCAACCCGCGCTCACTCATACGATTGGGTGTCGATGTGGATAATACCTGCTATTGGTACGCCATTTGCTTTTGAATCACGCGTTTCGCGGGGCACGTGCGTCCAGGAGTTTTCTTGAACGCCTGCACCATTCAAGGAGGAAACGCATGAGATGGTTTTGTTGCTTCGTGCTGGCCGCCGCGCTCACGACGGGCGGCCTGGCGATGGCTCAGACGAGCGGCAGCATCGACGGAACGGTGCGCGACGCGCAGGGTCTGGTACTGCCCGGCGCGAGCGTCACCCTCACCGGTGCAGCCGTGCTCGGTCAGCGCACGGCGGCGACGGTCGAGGACGGCACCTATCGGTTCCGCGACCTGCGTCCAGGTTCGTACAACATCCTCTACGAGCTATCCGGATTCCAGACGCTGAACCGCGAAGGGATCATCGTCGAGACCGGAAAGCTCGTCACCGTCAACGTCAACCTCAACCTGGCGACGGTATCGGAGACGGTCACCGTCACCGGCGAGTCACCGGTGGTCGACGTGAAGAACACTCGGCTCGGCGGCTCGTTCGATACCGCCGAGCTCCAGGACGTCCCGAGCGCGACGGACGTCTGGGCGGTTCTGGGGCAGACCCCTGGAATCCGGATGCTGGGATTCGACGTCGGTGGCAGCCACAAGAGCCAGCAGACGGGCTACGAATCGTTCGGCATCCGCGGCCAGGCCCGGGTGCTCTCGGACGGTGTGGACTCGACCGAGGGGACGGGCGGGACCGGCTTCTACTACGACTACTACTCCGTCGAGGAGTTCCAGGTCTCGGCGGGCGGCGCCGACGTGACCATGAACAGCCCCGGGGCCGCGGTCATCATGACCCTGAAGAGCGGCGGCAATGAGTTCTCGGGTCTGTACCACCTCGACTACGAAGGCGAGAGCATGGTCGGCGACAACTCGGACGCCGAGACCGAAGCTCGCGGCTATACCGGGAACCCCGTCCTTCTCTTCTGGGAAGGCCACGCCGACCTCGGTGGTCCGATCGTCAAGGACAAGGCGTGGTTCTACGGGACGTACAACCACTTCAAGATCGACAAAGCGATCTCGGGCGTGAGCCAGGACATCGCCACCGACCTCGGGCTCTTCGACAACTTCGGCGGCAAGATCACGCTCCAGGCGACGCAGAAAGACCAGATCATTCTCTATAGCCAGTGGGGTCGAAAGCAGAAGCCGCAGCGCGGCCTCTCGCTGACCCGTCCGCCGGAGTCGATCCTGGCCCAGGACAGCTGGTCGTGGGATCACAAGGCCGAGTGGCAGCGGGTCTGGAACGACCGGACCTTCACCAACGTACAGGCGAAGCACTTTGGCTTCGTCTGGCCCATGGTTCCTGCCGTCGACCCCACGACGAACCCCGCGCGGCGCGACACCGCGACCGGCATCTACTCCGGCGCCGGTTTCCAGAGCCCCACGGTTCCGCCGTTCACCTTCCCGCGTTGGAAACCGCAGTTCACGGCGACCACCAACTACTACGTGCCCAACAAGGCAGGAAGCCACGACTTCAAGTTCGGGTTCGATTACTGGATCGACAGCAGCCAGCTCAACTACAACTCGAACTCCGGGGACATCTTCTACCTCGACAACAGCCGCCTCGGCCGTCCCCACAACGTGGACGAGATCCAGTTCATGAGCACGCCGCTCAATACCGTCGACAACCGGGACACTCACACCGATTTCTTCGCCCAGGACACCTGGGGAATCTCCGATCGGGTGACCGTCAACCTCGGATTCCGGTTCGGGCGACAGGTCCTCGGGTACCAGGAAGGCACGTTGAACCCGAACCTCACGTTCCCCGATCCTCGAACGGGTGAGCCCATCTTCGGCGGGGGAACCACTCCCGGCGCGACGCTCGCGACGTGGAACACCTTCGCCCCCCGGCTCGGGATCACGTACGACGTGAGCGGCACGGGAAAGACCGTGCTCAAGGGCTACTTCGGCCGCTACTACGTGAACGTGGCCGACCTGCTTGCGGCGGGAAACCCGGCTGCGCTCCAGTGGAAGCGATTCAAGTTCGCGGACCCGAACGGCAACGGCGTTTTCGACGGCCCCCAGGAGATCGGGGCTTTCGTGAGTCAGTCGGGCGCCGGCGGAGCGGCTCCGGTCGTGAGCTTCGATCCCTCCTATGCCGACGAGTTCAGCGCTTCGATCGAGCACGAGATCGCGCCCGACACCGGCTTCCGCTTCTCCTACGTGAGGAAGCAGCTCAGGAACGCCATCGCTTCCTCGTCCACGTTCTTCCCCCTGCAGTCGCAGGCCATTGCTCTGGCGCAAGGCCAGGGCGTTCCCTGCGGCGACGCTGCCTTCCCCTGCCCCACCAACGACATCACGGGCGCGCCGATCAACCTTCTGCGTCTGCCCGACGGCTTCGTGGACGGGGGAGGGGTCCTGACCAACTTCCCCGAGCCGTTCGACAAAATGGACTACGACACCATCGATATCTCGATGGACCGACGGTTCTCGGAGAAGTTCTTCCTCCAGGGGAACTTCGACTACCAGTGGCGCGACGAGGTGCGTATCCCGACGCAGGAGACCACCTCGCCTCTCAACTCGGACCCGATCCAGGTGGCTTTCGGCCAGAACCACAGCGCCGACGTGAGCCAGCGTCAGCAGACGACCACATGGCAGTTCAAGGTCCTCGGTCGCTACGTTCTACCTCACGACATCGCGGTGTCGGGGAACGTCCGGGTCTCGAGCGGTTGGCCGTGGGCGGCGATCCAGTCCGTGGACGTGCCGGGATCCGGTACGCGGGACATCTTCACCACGGACCTCGACCAGCGGTCGCAGACGGTTCCCATCGTCGATTTCCGCGCGGAGAAGGCGTTCTCCCTCGGCGGTCGCCATCGCATCACCGGAATGGTCGACTTCTACAACATCTTCAACAGCAATGCGGAGACCAACTTCATCGTGCGCACCGGTCCGGCGTACCAGGATCTCATCGCGGTTCTCGACTCTCGGACGATAAAGCTCGGCATCCGCTACCAGTTCTAGCGCGGGCCGACTGAAGCGATCGATAGGCGCGCGGGTGGAGACAGCTCCACCCGCGCTTTTCTCTGCGCCAGACGGGGCTAGGGATTGGATAACGTCGCCAGGAGCGCCTGCGCCGAGGCGTAGAACGAGCTGTCGCTACCCACTTTCTTGAGCAGGTCTCTCGCCTCTTCCTTCCGACCCTCCCCCAGACGGGCCAGGGCACGGTAATACGTGGCGCCGTCCTGAGTCGGGTCCAGCTGGAGGCTCGTCTCGAAAGCGGGGGCGGCAGAAGCGAGGTCGTGGTTGAGCACGTGGAATTTCCCGAGAGCGAGCTGGGTGGGGGCGTGGTCGGGAGACGTCGCCGCGCGCGCGGCGTAGAGCTTCTTCGCTTCTTCGAACTTCGCGTCCGCTTCCCCCTCGAGGCTCTGGACTCCGAGGGTCACGAGAGCGAAGGCCGCACCCATGCGGACCGCCGCCGCCTCGTCGTCGAGGGCCCTCGAAAGGAACGGAGTGACGCTCTCGACCCGCGACCGGTCGAGCTTTCCCAACTGCGGCATCGCGATGGCGCGGATGACGGGCTCCTTCGAGGCGAAGGCGCGCAGGAGCGCCGGCTGCACCCGGGGATCCGAAGGGAAGCTCCCCAGGTAGCCGACGGCGTTCGCGCGGATCAGGGGCGGCTCCGATTCGTTCGCCGCGAGGGCGACGAGACGCGCCACGACCTCGGGATCGTCTCCCGCTCTCGCGCGGCTGAAGATGTCCGCTCGATCGAGAAGCTTCTGGCGGCGCGCCCGGCTTCCGGGAAACCACGAATCGATCGTCTCCGCCGCCCAGGCGGGCGTCCGATCCTCGTGGCAGTTGTTGCAGGCGTTCGGGATTCCGTGGCGCTCGGTGTTCTCGGGCGCGGGGAGGCCGATGCCGTGATCGCGAATCTTCGCTTTGATGCTGACGACGTTCCGGGGCATGTGGCACTCGACGCAGGAGCTGCCGGCGCTCGCCGCCTGGTGGCGGGTGTGGGCCGGGACGTCGTTCGCGACGGCCTCGTGGCACCGCGTGCAGATCGCGCTCGACTCGGGACGGATCGCGGAGTTCTTCTCGATCTCCGTGTCGTGCGGGTCGGTATGGCAGTCGACGCAGGTGACCCCGCCTTCGAGATAGCAGCGGCTGAGCCACAGACCGAGGGTGTCGTTCGAGAAGCGCCGGGTCGAACCGTCTACGTACCAGGCAGGGTCGTGGTCCTGGGGGAGGCCGTACTCGAGCTGCGGGAAGAAGTAGTCGTAGTAGTTGCGGCCGGCGGTGAAGTCGAGCGAGATCGCGTCCCGCAGCGAATGGCACTGGCCGCAGGTCGCGGTGCTCCGCGCGGGGTCGAGCCGGGTCTGGACGACGATGGCGCTGTCTCCCACCTGCGCTGGCCCGCGGGAATTCGTATAGAGGGCGACGTGCTCGGCCCCGGGACCGTGGCAGCGCTCGCAGCTCGTTCCAAAGTCGACCCAGTCGGTATCGTAGGTTTTCGTGGCCAGGTCGAAGTTCTTCTCCTCCTGGCTCACGTGGCAGCCGAAACAGTTCAGGTTCCACACCTGGACGGCGACGCCGCGCTCGGGGTCCGGGCCCACGATCTCCATGTTGTGGAACCACTCCTTGCGGAGAACGTCCCAGGACGGCGGCAGCACCACGATGCGTCCGTCCTCGAGCCTCGTCAGGTAGTGTTGAATGCGGCGGTTTCCGAGAGTGTAGAGGATGCGGTGGCGTACTTTCTTTCCCAGGAGCTTCGATTCCGTGATGAAGTACTTGCCGTCCTTCGCCTCGAGCCCGTAGTGCTCCCCGCGGAGCGTGACCTCGTTCACCGAGAAGTCCCCGCGGACTCCCTCGGGGCTCGCGGGACGCACCATCTTGCTGTGCCGGGAGGCATTCCAATGGTCGTAGACGTCGGCGTGGCAGCCGAGGCAGGCCTTCGCCCCCACGTAGCCGGGTGAGGCCGCGGCCAGAAGGAGGAGCATCCCGAACGATGCCAGCATCAAGAGAAACAGTAGCGCAAAGGCTGAGCCGCTACCACTTGGGCTAGACTCGGCGTCGATGGTCGATCTGACCCGCCGAGAGCTCCTCGGCTTCGGCGCTGCCTCACTTCTGCGACTCCCGGAGCGCGAAAGACCCGTAGTGCGGCCAGAGTACGAAAGGACTCTCGAGCGAGCGCTGGTCCTGTTCCCGGATGCTTCGCGCGACACCGAGCCTTCGGTGCTTTCCCGGTTCCTCGAGGCCGCGTTCGGGGATCTGCGGAGAGTCCTACCTTCTTATACGACGCTCGAGGTCGCCGCCCGGAGAGAGCTGACGGTGCTCGAGGGGGCACGACTTCACCGGGTGGAGGACCCCGGTGTCGAGATCGAGCTCTGGGCGCAGGACGTCGGAGAGCCCGTCTTCCTCGACGGGCGCGAGCGGTTTCTCGTCGCCTCGCCCATGCCCGAGTCGATGGGACCGGCGAGCGGAATGTCGGTCTCCCGCAAGCGTGTGGCGGAGCTCGTCTTCGGAAAGGACTCCGTCCTCGAGGCGCCCTTCGTTTTCGAGGGCGGTAATCTCGCGTTCGACGGGAGCCGGATTCTCGTCGGCGGAAACGACGTCTCGAGAACGATTGCCGCTTCGGGTGAGACCCGCTCCCGACGCCAGGTGCTTCTGGACGTCTCGCGGACGTTCGCGGGAATCGAAGCCGTCGAGGTGGGAAACGAGCCGCAGAGTCCGCTCCTTCAACACCTGGACCAGTCCTTCGTTCTGCTCGACGACCGGGTGGCGGTCGCCTGCCGCCTCGAAGGCGGGGGCCTCGAGAAGGAAGAGCGCCAGCTCCGGCAGTGCGCCGAGCAGCTCCGCGACCTGGGCTACCGGGTCAAGTTTCTCGACCATCGGGCATCCGACCTCACGAGCTATCGTTCGTCCATCAACGTCGTTCCGTTCTTCGACCGGGAGTCGGGGCGGAAGAGAGTTCTCCTGCCGGTCTTTCCGGGAGAGCTCCGCGAGGACGCGGTCGTGGCGGAACGAAAGGCGCTCCTGGGGAAGGCGGCGAGGGCCTTCGACCTCTACCGCGACCTCGGTTACGAGCCGAGCCCGCTCCGTGACGTCACTCATCCTCTGGGGGGCAACACTCATTGCATCCTGAACGTGCTCTCTTGATGAACGGGAAGCGCATCCTCCTGCTCGCGGGAATGGCTTCCCTCTCCTCAAGCGGCCCGTCGGAGACGTTACGGCGCGGACATCCAGAAAACCCGCGGACTGCTCCGGGAGTGGCAGGGTAAAGATCCAACAAATTGAAGGTTGGATCCGAAGATCGGAATATCCAGTTCAGAGCGGAGATGTCGCCGCCTTTCAACACTGTACAACTTCCGATTATTCAACGCCTTAAGTCGACGGTTTCCCGGAGACTCAGTGGCATATCGCTTGCTATAGCGGAAGAGGCCGCCGGTCTCTGTGTCAACGCCTCGTCCCCGGGCGGTGGACTCTCAGGGGGGCGAAACTAGGAGGGATGGATATCATGCGTCGACTCTTATTTATGGTGCCGGCCGTCGCGCTCGGCCTCGCTTCCGGGGCTTTGGCGCAGACGACTGGCGCGATCGAAGGGAAAGTCACCGACGCGCAGGGGCTGGTGCTCCCGGGCGTCACCGTGACTCTCACCGGCGAGGCCGTGCTCGGCTCGCAGACGACAGTGACCGTGGCCGACGGGACCTACCGTTTCCGCGCGCTGCGGCCCGCGTCTTACAACCTGGCGTTCGAGCTCGCCGGGTTCCAGACGTTGAACCGGGAAGGCATCATCGTGGGCGGTGCGCGCACCATCACGGTGGACGCGGCGCTCGACGTCGCGACCGTCGCCGAGACCATCACCGTCACCGGCGAGTCGCCGGTCGTCGACGTGCGCAACACGGCGCTCTCCAACGAGTTCACCGTGGAAGAGCTCCAGGACGTCCCGAGCGCGACCGACGTCTGGGCGGTTCTGAGCCAGACGCCCGGCGTCCGGATGCGCGGCTATGACGTCGGCGGGAGCCACAAGAGCCAGCAGGTGGGCTACGAGAGCTTCGGCATCCGCAACCAGAACCGTGTGCTCTCCGACGGCGTCGACTCGACCGAGGGCACCGGCGGAACCGGCTTCTACTACGACTACTACTCCGTCGAGGAGTTCACGACGACGGCCGCCGGCGGCGACGTCGAGATGACGGCGCCCGGCTCTTTCGTCATGATGACGCTGAAGAGCGGCGGTAACGAGTTCTCCGGCCTCTATCACGCCGATTACGAGGGCGAGAGCTTCGTCGCCGACAACCTCGACGAGGAGACCGCCGCCCGCGGCTACACCGGAAACCCGAACCTGATTTTCTACGAGCTCCATGCCGACGTCGGCGGTCCAATCCTGAAGGACAAGGCCTGGTTCTACGGGTTCTACAACCGGTTCCGGATCGACAAGGCGATCTCCGGGGATTCCGACCGACGTCGCGACGGACATCGGGAACTTCTACGGCTTCGGCGGCAAGGTCACCTTCCAGGTGACGCAGAAGGACCAGTTCATCGGCTACAGCCAGTGGGGACTCAAGCAGAAGCCCAACCGCGGACTCTCTGCGGCCATCGAGCCCGACGCCGTGCTCTCGCAGGACAGCTGGTCCTGGGTGCACAAGGCGGAGTGGCAGAGAGTCTGGAGCGACCGGATGTTCACCAACTTCCAGTTGAAGCACTTCGGCTTCGGCTGGCCGATGGTGCCGAAGGTCGACCCCGACGTCGATCCTGCCCGGTTCGACATCGCGAACAACAGCCAGAGCGGAGCGGGATGGAACGTCGGTCCCACCGCGGGCCCGCCCTTCACCTTCGACCGCTGGAAGCCCCAGGTCACCGCGACCACGAACTACTACATCCCCAACAAGGGTGGAAGCCACGACTGGAAGGTCGGCTTCGACTGGCAGATCGACTCGTCGCAGTACGGGTTCAACTCGAACTCCGGCGCGATCCGCTACATGGACAACAGCAACCTGGGGCGGCCGTTCAACGTGAACGAGATCCGCTTCCACAACGTGAAGGCGGACGGCGCGAACCAGAACGACAACCGCAACACCCACACCGCGTTTTTCCTCCAGGACACCTGGGCCCCGAACGACCGGCTGACGATGAACCTCGGATTCCGCTTCCACCGGCAGACGGCCGCCTACCTGGGCGCTGATCTCCAGCCCGAGTTCACCCAGTTCTTCCCCACGGGGACGATCGAGGGTCAGAACCTCGTGACCTGGAACAACTTCGCCCCTCGTCTCGGCGTCACCTATGACCTCGCGGGATCCGGGAAAACCATCCTGAAGGCCCACTACGGGCGCTACTTCCAGAACATCGCCGATCGCCTGTCGAGCGCGAACCCCGCCGGTCTCGCGTTCGTGACCTACCAGTTCCTGGACCAGAACCGGAACGGACTTTACGACGGCGACAGCGAGCTCGGTACGCGCGTCGGACAGCAAGGCACGGTGGGTTCGTCCCTCGCGAACGCGCAGGGGACCCCGGTGAACCCGGACATGACGCCCTCCTATGCGGATGAGTTCAGCGCCTCCGTGGAGCACGAGCTCATGCCCGACACCTCGCTGCGGTTCTCCTACGTGCGCAAGCAGCTCCGGAACGACTTCGGGACCTGGAACCGCGCTCAGGTGATTCCGCTCCTCGAGAACGGCGTTCCCTTCACCGCGGTCTGCAACGGCTGCCCCGGCCAGTTCGCGGGTCAGACGCTCAGTCTGGAGCGCGTGCCGGACGCGTCGGCGAACGCCCAGGCGTCGAACATCGACACCTTCCCCGGTGGGTACGACGACGACAACTACGACACGTTCCAGATGGCTTTCCAGCGCCGGTTCACCGAGGACTTCTTCGTCCAGACGAGCTTCGACTACCAGGTGAGAAACGAGCGCCGCAGGGCCTCGGCGGTCAGCACCAGCCCTCTGGTCGCGGATCCGCTTTCGGTCCTCTTCTGGCAGAACCACAATCCTTCGGTCGACAACATCCAGGACAACTCCAACTGGAATTTCCGGCTGATGGGACGCTATGTGCTGCCCAAGGAAATCGCCCTGTCCGCGAACCTCCGGGTTCAGAGCGGATGGCCCTGGGCGGTCATCTACCCCGTGGCGGTGCCGGGCTCGGGAACCCAGTCGGTCTTCCTCGAGGACATCGACAACAACTACTCCGACATGGTCACCCTGGTCGATATCCGCTTGGAGAAGGGCTTCACTCTCGGAGGTCGCTACAAGGTCAGTGGCCTCTTCGACGTCTACAACCTGTTCAACGCCAACACCGAGACGAACTTCTTCCTGACGTCGGGAAGGACCTTCAACAACATCATCGCGGCTCTGGATCCGCGCGCCCTCAAGCTCGGCGTTCGCTTCCAGTTCTAAGCGGGCTCTTCGGTTAGCAGGAAGGGGCGCGGCTTCGGCCGCGCCCCTCTCACTTTTCGGGGCGGCTCCGAAGAGCGAGAAGCTCGCGCAGGGTTGCCTGTAGCTCCGGGTCCCGAGGGCTCGCTCGCAGCGCTCCCCTCATGGCGGCGATCGCCCGGTCCAGGTTCCCCATCCGGAGCTGGATTGCCGCGAGGTTCTTGAACCCCGCGGCGTAGTGGGGGTCGCAGGCGACGGCCTTCTCGAGCGCGGCCGCGGCTTCGGGAAGACGCCCGAGCTCCGCGTAGGCCGCGCCCAGATTCGCCAGGGCGGCAGCGAAGCAGGGAGAGAGCTCGACAGCCCTGCGGAAAGACTCGACCGCTTCCTCGCGCTTGCCCGAGAGCGCCAGGGCCGTTCCGAGCGCCTGATGGACGTCGGGATCGGAAGGCGCGAGGGCGGCGGCCCGGCGGAGCTTCAGGAGAGCCACCTCCGTTTCTCCTTCCGAGAGCAGGAGCTGTCCCAGGTTATAGGCGGCCAGGGCGTCGTTTGGCATCTTCGACGCCAGCTCTTCCAGGAGACGCCGGGCTTCAGCGCCCCGGCCCGACTGCAGGAGAAGCTGCGCCAGACGATCGACGACGACTCGATCCTCGTGAATGGCGATCGCTCTTCGCAGCCATCCTTCCGCGGCATCCGGATTTCCACGCGCGCTTTCTGCCTCCGAGAGACGCACGTAGCTCTTCGTATTTCGAGGGTCGAGCTCGACGGCTTTGTTAAAGGCTTCGATGGCCGCGTCCTCTCGACCGAGGGTCTGGAGCGCGACCCCGAGACCGTAGTGACCGTCGAAGCCTCGTTCGTCGAGGGCGACGAGGCCCTCGAAAGTTTCTACCGCCTCTTTCGCTCGACCCGCCTCCAGCAGGAGCTCGCCGTAGAGCGCGTAGGTTCTCGGGATTCGCGGCTCGCGAACGAGGACGTCCTTCAAGGCGGCGAGAGCGTTCTCGAATGCCGCGCCGTCCTCGGGTCGGAGGCTCTGGATCGCCGGGTCGTTGAGGACGCGATAGACGTCCAGCCGGTCCTTGGGATCGGGAAGCTCGCCCGTCGAGGAGACCGTCGAGCCCGCGTAGCCGAGGCTCTCGAGCTTTTCGAGCGTCTCCCGATCCACGTTCCCGGGCGCGACGGGCGACGAGGCCTCGAGCTCGCTCGCGAGCGCTCCAGCGACGTCCGGGAGCTCTTCGATCAGATTCTTCGTTTCCCCCGGGTCCTTCGAAAGATCGTAGAGCTCGGGCCTGGGGGCCATCACGAGCTTGTGCGGCCAGCGGGTGAGGCTCCTGAGCTCGCTCCACCCGTAGTGAAGCCGGGGAACGAAGGTTTCCGCGTAAAGAGGCCTTCCTTCGTCCGGCCTTCCACCCGGCATCGGAGGCAGGCGGAGGATCTCGAGGATCTCGGACGCGATCCCGGTGATATGCATCGGGTGCGATATGCGTTCTCCGGCCGGCGCGCCGGGGTATCGGAAGAGCAGCGGAATCCGAAGAGTCGACTGGTAGAGAAAGAGACCGTGCGTCAGCTCGCCGTGCTCGCCCAGGGACTCTCCATGATCGGCGGTCAGGACGAAGAGCGTCCGTGCGGTCAGCTCGCGCTCATCGAGGTAGGAAAGGAGTCTTCCCACGAGAGAGTCGACGTAAGCCACTTCCCCCCGATACCCCTCTCCGGCAGGGGGCTCGTAGGGGGCGTGCGGATCGTAGAAGTGAAGGAAGGCGAAGAAGGGGCGCCGGGCGTCTCCCCGCGAGTCGAGCCAATCGAGAGCGCTCTCGAGAACGGCGGCTCCCCGCCGCTGGGCGACGAATCCCGAGACACCCTCGTCCCCGGAATCTTCGACGGCGTCGTCGTAGAGATCGAAACCCCGGTCGAGTCCGAAGCGCGAGTCCAGAACGAAGGCTCCGACGAAGGCGGCGGTGTCGTACCCCTGGCCCTTGAGGTGCGCCGCGAGCGTCGTGAAACGGTCGTCGAGGTAGAACCCGACGTTGTCGCGGACTCCATGAGACGACCGGGGTCAGGCCGGTGAAGAGCGACGCGTGGGAGGGAAGCGTCGTTGGGGCGACGGTCGATACGTTCTCATAGAGGACCCCCTCCGACGCCAGCCGATCCATGTTCGGCGTTCGAAGGAAGGTGGCTCCGTAGCTAGAAAGGTGGTCGGCGCGGAGCGTATCGACGCTGAGGAGGACGAGGTTCCATCCCGTCGGCCGGGTCTTCTGGGCGATTCGAACCGCCGCGACCGCGGCGGCAGCGAGCGCGAGGAGCCCCAGGGCCCCCGCGAGGAGCTTCCGGGAATGGCGCGGCTTCTGGACCTCTTTCCGTCGCGCCATCACGCTATACTAGTGTAAATGTTCGGACTTATCCTCGCGAGCGCGCTTCTGGCGCTTCCCCAGGATCGCGTCGACAAGCTCCCCGAGCATCACAAGAAGTGGCTTCTGGAAGAGGTTCCGTACCTCATCAGTGAGGTCGAGCGCGACGTCTTTCTCGGCCTGGAATCGGAGCAGGAGCGGGAAGCGTTCGTCGAGGCCTTCTGGCGAAAGCGGGACGAGAACCCGGCCACGCTCGAGAACGAGTACAAGGACGAGCACTACAAGAGGCTCGCCTACGTCAACGAGTTCTTCGGTCGGGACACCTTCCGGGAAGGTTGGGAGACGGACCGGGGCCGGTACTACATCCTCCTCGGACCGCCGCGCAACCGGCAGAACTTCGATGGAAGCGATGCGGTCTACCCCTCGGAGCTCTGGTTCTACGACAACCCGGATCTGAAGCGGTACGGGCTTCCGCCGTTTTTCTCCCTTCTGTTCTTTCGCCGTCACGGAGCGGGAGAGCTCGAAATCTACAGTCCGATCCTGGACGGTCCGCAGGCCCTCCTGACGGGAACCGACACCAAGAGCGCCGACTTCCGTCAGGACGTCGAGCGCGCCTACGACAAGCTGAACCTGGTCGACCCCGAGCTCGCTCAAGCGTCTCTCTCCTTTCGCACCGACGAGGGCGACACCGCGCAGTTCTCGGGCGTTTCCTTCGGCACCATGGAGCTCATGGATCAGATCGTGAAAATCCCGTTCCATGGGCTCGACACCAGCTACGCCGAGAGGCTCGACTTCGAGCGCGGGGCGGTCGAGAGCGATTATCTCTTCAAGTTCGTCTCGAGCGAGGGGGCGGTCGACGTCCTCGAGGGGGACGGCGGAGTCTCGTTCGTCCACTGGGTCATCGAGCTCCCGCCGGAGCACATCGCCTTCGTGCTCGATCGCGAGAAGGGCGTCTACGGCTCGGCGTTCATCGTGTCCGTCGAAGCCGTCCTTCGGGACGATCCCGACATCGTCGTGATCCAGAGCCGCAACGAGTCTTTCGTCGAGCTCAAGGAATCGGAGCAGGCGTCGCTCCATCGTCCGTTCGCGTACTCGGGAATGACTCCGCTGGTCCCCGGCAGGTACAACTTCCGCGTGATCCTGAGAAACCGCGCCTGCCCCAGCCGCGTCGAGAGAATGCATGAAGAGCTATACGCTACTCGACCACGACGTGGACGTGCCCGAGCAGACGGGGAAGCGCCTCCGCGGGCTTCTCGTCGGCTACGGTTCGGAGACGCGCGGCGGCGCGCCGCTCTATCGGGCCTACCGTTTCGGCTCCGTCGAGATTCTTCCCAACCCGAGCGGTGTCTTCGCCATCGGAGACACGATGACCGTCGCGGTGGTGCACGACGCGCCGGACACTTCTCGAATCCGGCTCGTCGTCGAGAGCCAGGAGCCCGGAGGCGGGACGATGATCGACCAGAGCGTCGTCCTCAAGGAGCGTCTCGCGAGCCCCCTGGTGCAGGAGCTCTCCCTCGAGAAGTTCGCGGGAGGCCGCTTCCTGCTGCGCGCCGAGCTCGTCGACGGGAACGGAAGCGTCCTGGAGCAGGCGTCCGCCCCGTTCACCGTCTCTCCGCGGACCTCGATTCCCCGGCCGCTATCGCGCGCCGCGGCGCCGCAGGTCCGGTCCGAGATTCCCGGACTGGTCGCCTCGATGCTCGGAGAGCAGTACCTGGCGCGGAACGAGCCCGGGAAGGCGCGCGAGAGATTCGAGCAGGCGTTGAAGGACAACCCGAAGCTCGGGCTCGCGAGAGAGCATCTGGCTCGCCTCGCGGTACAGGAGGGAGACTTCGAGAGAGTGGTGACCCTCCTCGAGCCGGTGTATGCGCAAGTCAAGGATCGCTACGAGGTCCTGGCGCCCCTCGGCGAGGCTTACTTCCGTCGGGGGGATTTCGCACGGGCAGCGGAGCTCCTGGAGAAGGCGCTTCCGCTCCGGCGACCCCAGCCCTCGCTCCTGAACGCGCTCGCCAGCTCGCAGTATCGGCTCCAGAACCCCACGCGAGCCCTCGAGCTATTCGAGCAGTCGCTCGCGATCGACCCCGCTCAGCAAGAGGTGCGGGATTCCGTCGAAAAGCTGAGGGCCGAGCGGGCTTCCCGGCCATAGTCCGTCCTTCAGCCGCGATCGTTTGCTCATCCGGCCCGTCCTGGATACCATCCCCGGAAGACCATGAGTGAGCCGACGGGGAGTCGGGCGGAGAAGAATGTCACCTTGGTCCGGGAGCTGTACGCGGCGTTTCGCAACGGAGACGTCGATGGGATCCTTGCGAGGTTAAGCCCCGACGTCGAGTGGGTCGAGCCCGAGAATCCATTCAATCCGGCGGCAGGCCAGCGGCGCGGCCACGCCGGGTTCCTGGAATGGCTGCGTATCGGGAAAGAGTCGGAAGAGATTCTGGTGCTCGAGCCGCGGCAATTCCTGACGGGCGTCGATACCGTCGCGGCCGTTGGCTTCATGAAATGCCTCGCCCGGCGTACCGGCCGCAGCTACGAATCCGACTTCGTCCATCTGATCACGTTCGGCGGCGACAACATCGTGCGCTTCCAGGAGTTCTTCGACACCTACGCGGCGGGCGAGGCCTTCCGATGAGCGCAGACCCCACGGCGGCCTGACTTCCGGCGGAAAAAAGCGGCTGGCCGGTTCCGGGATCGAGCGGACGAGGGAAGACCGAATCTCCTCAGGGGATGTCCTGGCCGGACTTGGATGGGTCTCCGCGTTGTTGAAACGCCTCTCGCGTCGCTCTCGATTTCTGAGCCGCATTTCAATTCGTTGCTTCACATTGCGCCAAAGCAAACGCGCGGGATTCCGTGCTAACGTGCAACGATGAGTCGCGTCGAGCGCGTCCTTCTGCTCTTGCCGACGTCGACTTATCGAACGCGCGACTTCCTCGACGCCGCCCAGGCTCTCGGGGTCGAGGTGGTCGTCGGCTCGGAGGAGCCGAGCACGCTCGAGAGCTTGCAGCCGGATCGACTGCTCACTCTCGACTTTCTCCATCCGGAGGCCGCCGCCGCGATCGCCCGCGAGCTCCACGCCCGGAGTCCCATCGACGCGGTCATCGCCGTGGACGAAGAGACGGCGGTCGCCGCGGCGTCCATCGCCGCCGCTCTCGGCCTGCCGCACAACTCGCCGGAAGCCGCCGTGAGAGCGCGGCTCAAGCACCGGATGCGCGAGGCCCTGGCCGCGAGCGGCGTCGCCCATCCGTCGTTCACCGTCGCTCGCACCGGCGACGACCCGCGTCTGCTCGCGCGCGGTCTCACCTATCCGCTGGTCTTGAAGCCGGTGTTCCTATCGGGCAGCCGCGGAGTGGTTCGCGTGGACGATCGCGAGAGCTTCGTTCGGTGGTTCGAGTGGCTGGCCGCGTTCCTGGCGACTCCGGAGGTCCGCGAGCACGGGGGCGAGGAGGGCGACGTGGTGCTCATCGAGGAGTACGTCGACGGGCGCGAGGTGGCACTCGAGGGGCTCCTCACGGAGGGACGGCTCCGTTCGCTCGCGCTCTTCGACAAGCCGGACCCCCTGGTCGGGCCGTTCTTCGAGGAGACGATCTACGTCACGCCGTCACGGCTTCCGGAAGCGACGCAGAAGGAGATTGCCCGGGTGACCGCCGAAGCCGCCCGGGCGATAGGTCTTCGTCACGGACCGGTGCACGCCGAGCTTCGACTGCGATCGCTGGGGCACGAGGAGACCCCGGTGATCGTCGAGGTCGCCGGGCGCTCCATCGGAGGGCTCTGCTCGCGGACTCTGCGCTTCGGCCTCGGGGTCTCGCTGGAAGAGCTCATCCTTCGCCACGCGCTCGGCCGGGACGTCGAGGATCTCGTCCGGGAGTCGGGTGCTTCGGGGGTGATGATGATCCCCATCCCGAAAGAGGGAACGCTCGAGAGGACGCGCGGTCTCGAGGAGGCCAGGGCGGTCCCGGGGGTCGTGGAGATCACGATCACCGCGCATCCGGGGAAGACTCTGGTCCAGCTTCCCGAAGGGTCGAGCTACCTCGGGTTCATCTTTGCGCGAGCCGCGGACCCCGAAAGCGTCGAACGCGCGCTTCGTGAGGCGCACGCGCGGCTGTTGTTCGAGATTCGTTGAGCTACTTCGCCGGAGCGTAGTAAGGATTGCGGCCCGACCCATGGTCGGTGGTGTCCATGATGGCGCCGACCTCGGGGATCGCCTGGCGAATCGATCTTTCCACGCCTTGCTTCAGGGTCACATCCGCCATTCCGCAGCCCTGGCAACCGCCGCCCATACGGATGAAAACCTCGTTCCGCTTGACGTCGATGAGCTCCACCCATCCCCCGTGGGCCGCGACCGCGGGGTTGATCTCCTGATCGAGGACGCTCTGGACCCTCTTCTTGATGGCGTCCGCATCGGGAATCGAGGAGAGGACCGCGTCGGAGACGGCTTTCTCTCCGCTCCCGAGGACGGCGCGTATGGTGGTTCCCACCTGCTTCGCGATCGGCATCCAGTTTCCGCCGCTTTCGGCGGTCACCGTCACGAGGTTGTCCTGGATCATGACCGAGGACACCCCCTCGATGGCGAAGAGCTTCTCCGCGAGGCCGGAGCCCGAGGCGCGCTCTTTGTTTCCGAAGAACGCTGAACCATCGGGGTAAAGGGGACGGTCGACGACGAATCGGCAGGTCGAATTGTCCTTGGGCTCGGCGGTGATACGGATGTCTTCCATAGCCCGAGTATACCTTTTCTCTTCATCTCCCGGGACCGGACCGGTCCCGCCTCGGTTCCGCTCAACAGAACCAGGCTTCCGTCAGGCGGGGAGGGCGGGCGGCGGAGGCCGCGACCTCTTCGCGTCCGCCGGGCCCCTGCCGGGCGAGCCCGGCGAGGTCGTGGAAGATCGCGTGATTCGACCGGCCGCGCGCGAGTCCGTCCTCGACCACGGCGGCAGCGGCCTCCTGGAGCCGGTCCATCTCCGGATCCGGGTGGGTCCATCGGTACGTCAAGGCGCCCGGATCGAGCTCTCCGAGAACGGGCTCGAGGCTCTCGTTCCCGAGGAGAAGCGAGCCCGGAGGGATGAGCAGCCGAAGCGTGAGCTGCACGGCATCCACGTGCTCCACGAGGCCCTCCCGAGCGATCCAGTGGAACAGGTCCTCGTAGTCTTCGCGGGTGGTCCAGGGGGTGAAGGGGACGAACGTGGGCCTGAGGGCGATTCCGGCCTCGCGAAGCGCCTGGTGCGCCTCGAAAACGGCGGCGCGGTCGTGGCCCTTTTCGAGCTCTCGCAGGACGAGGTCGCTCAACGACTCGACCGCCGAGACCACGAAGAGGCAACCGAGCTCCGAGAGCTCGCGGAGGTGCCGGCGGTGCTCCACCAGATGCTCGATCTTCGCGGTGAAGTTGAAGCTCAGCCGGGGAAACTCGCGGTGGAGGGCGCGGGCCAGCGACAGCGCGTGGCCGGGGCCGTTCAGGAAGTCGGGGTCCGCGAAATCGATGTGTGTCGCGCCGGCATCCACCACCTGCCGCACGTCGTTCAATACGGTTTCCTGCGGAATGACGAAGAACCGTCCCTGGTATATGGGAGGGATGGGACAGTGCCGGCAGAGGTGGAGACAGCCTCTCGTGGTCTCGACCGCCCCCACGCTTCTAAAGGCTCCGTCCTCGAGCTCGAGCCGGGCATAGCGATCGAGCGAGGGAAGGCCGCTGCGAGCGGGGGTGGGAAAGCTCAGCCGCTCGAGGATGGGCGCTTGCGCGCCCGGGGCGTCTCCCCGGGCGAGCGACACCAGCTCCTCTTCGAGCTCGCCGCTCAGGACCGAGCTCGCCCCGGAGGAAAGAAGGAGCTCGGCGTTGAGGGTGGCGTAGAGGCCGTAGAACGACACGTGGGCGCGCGGGTTCAAGACCCGGAGCCGCGGGAGCAGCTCGAGCGCGATGCGAAGGGCGGTGTGCATGGGGACGGAGATCCCGATGAAGTCCGCGCTCCGGACCGCGTCCTCGTCGAGGGGGTCGAGGGCGAGGTCGATTCCGCGCGCCTCGAGCCCGGCATTCGACAGAAACGCGAGGGGCAGGGCGAGACCCAGAGGCTGATGCCCGAGCTCGTAACAGGACAGGAGAAGCACCGACCGTCGCTTCACGATGCGTTTAGTATAATTCGCCGACGATGCCCATCGCCCCCGTAGCTCTTCCCCTCGTTCTCGTCCTCGCTGCGCCCGAGGCTCTTCCCCAGAGCGAAACCCAGGAAGCGACGCTCAAAGCGGACTACCAGGAGCAGGTCGCCCAAGGCTACGTCAGGGCCGAGGGGTACGTCGATCTCCGAAAGGAGGACGTGCACCTCACGGCGGACCGAGTCGAGTTCTGGAACGAGGAGATGCGGGTGGTCGCCGAGGGCAACGTCGTCTACGAGCAGGGGGACCAGAAGATCATCGCCACCCGGATGGAAGCGGACCTGAACACCAAGACCGGCCGGTTCTTCAACGCCCACGGACGAGCCGGATCCGACCTCTACTTCTACGGCGACATCATCGAGAAGGAATCCGAGGACGTCTACGTGATCGAGGGGGGTGCCTTCACTTCCTGCGCCCAGCCGAATCCCCGCTGGGAGTTCACGGCGGGAAAAGCTCGCTTGAAGCGGAACCACCACGTCGCTCTCCACCATCCGCTCCTGAAGCTCAAGTCGCTCCCCGTCTTCTACGCTCCGTTCCTCTATTACCCCATCGACGAGCAGGGACGCGCCACGGGATTTCTTCTGCCTCAGATCGGCAATTCTTCCCTCAAAGGGTTCATATTCGACCAGGGTTTCTTCTGGGCCATCAGCCGCTCCATGGACGCGACCTTCACCTACGAGCGTTTCTCCGAGGTGGGAAACGGGGGCTCCGCCGAGTATCGCTACATCGCCAGCGAGGCCTCGCGCGGGGAAGTGCACACCTTCGTGCTCAACGATTCCGAGAACGGCCAGCGCGACTACACCATCGTCGGCAGCGCCAATCAGGAGCTGCCAGGCGGCTTCCGCGCGGTGGCGCGAGTCGACTTCTTCTCGAGCTTCGACTTCCAGCAGAGCTTTCAGGAGAACTACGATCGCGCCACCCAGAGGTCGAAGCGGGCTTCGGCAACGATCTCCAAGGCGTTCAAGCAGTACAACCTGCGAGTCCTCCTCGACCGGAACGACACCTCGTTCGGCGACACCGTCGCGGTGCGGGAGGTGCTGCCCCAGATCAGTTTCGGCGGACGGGCGACCCGCATCGGGCCGACGCCGATCCTGTTCGCGTTCGACTCCGAAGTGGTGTCGCTCTCTCGCTCCAGCCAGGAACAGCTCATCGACTACCAGCGTTTCGACGTGACCCCCACGATCTCCTATCCCTTCACCGCCCTCAGCTACCTCACGTTCCGCACCAGCCTCACCGGGCGGTACACCCACTACACCGCGTCGCAGACGGCCTCCGGGGGCTTCGTCGACGAAGAGCCCGTCGACCGCCGCTTCTTCGAGACGGCCTTCGACACGCGGGGGCCGACGTTCGCCCGCATCTTCAACACTCCCGACAACGGCTACGCCGCGCGCTTCAAGCACGTGATCGAGCCGCAGATGGTCTGGAGCTACCGGAGCCGCATCGAGGACTTCGACGTCATCCCCAAGTTCGACGGCAACGATTATCTCCCGGGGACCAACCAGGTGGCTTTCTCCCTGGTGAATCGATTGCTGGCGAAGCGGGTGGTGGACGGCAAGGAACAGCCCAATCCGACGGAGATGCTCACCTGGGTGCTCTCCCAGAGGTATTTCTTCGACACCAATGCCTCGCTCTACGACCCGCAGTTCTCGACTCCCTACTTCACCGCCGACGGCACCCCCAGCAGCTATTCGCCCATCACCTCCCGCGTGAACTTTCGGCCGTCACGCTCGCTCACCGCGAGCTGGAACCTCGACTACGACATCAATTTCAAGGCCGTCCGTTCGGCCAGTACCGCCGGGAACTTCTCAGGGAGCTGGGGGTCGGTGCAGGGAGTCTGGACGCGGCGGAACATCCCCGACCGCGGCATCGTGAGGTCGAGCTTCCGCGTGGGAGGGAGCGTCAACCTGACCCCCGGCCTGCGGGCGAACGTCGAGACCAGCTACGACTGGTCGCTCAAGATCCTGCGCCACATGCGGGCGGGGCTCGAGTACAACGTGCAGTGCTGCGGCTTCCTCTTCGATTACAACCGCTACAACTTCGGCGGCTACCGCGACGAGAACACCTTCCGCTTCGGGATCACACTGGCGAACGTGGGAAGCTTCGGCACGTCGCTCGGCGGCACCAATACGAACTATTACTGAGCCGTGAGGATTCTGGTCACCGGCGCCGGCGGGCTCGTGGGGGGGCTGGTGGCGCGCCTGGGAGCATCCAGACACGAGGTGCTGAGCCTCGACCGCGGCCGTCTCGACGTCGTGAATCGGGACGCCGTCCTCCGGGTGTTCCGGGAGTTTTCCCCCGAAGCCGTGCTAAACTGCGCGGCCTACACCGATGTCGACGGCGCCGAGCGAGCGCCCGAAGAGGCCCTGGAAGTCAACGCCACAGGCGCCCGGGTGGTCGCCGAGGTCGCGCGAGAGGTCAAGGCCCTGGTTTTGTACGTCAGCACCGACTACGTCTTCGATGGCGAGGCGAAGGCTCCTTACCGCGAGGAGCAACTCCCTCGTCCGCTCTCGAGCTACGGAAGGTCGAAGCTCGAGGGCGAGCGGGCGGTGGCTGGGACCTGCCCCGAGGACCACATCATCGTGCGGACCGGCTGGGTCTACGGACCGGGAAAGGGCTTCGTCGACTGGGCGATGGAGCGGCTCCGTCGGGACGAAGAGCTTCCGCTGGTGGAAGATCATACGGGCTCGCCGACGAGCGCGCGGGAGCTCGCGGAGGCGATGCTGACCCTGGTCGAGAAGAACCAGCGCGGCCTGTTCCATTTCGTCAACCAGGGAGAGGCGAGCTGGCTGGATCTCGGCAGGGCGATCGCGGAGGATCTGGCGTTGTCCCCCGCCCGGATCCGGGCCATCCGGGCGGCCGACCTGAATCGGCCCGCGCCTCGACCGCGCTACTCGGTCCTCTCGGTCGAGCGTTTCGAGAAGTCGACGGGCCGAGACGTCACCGGCTGGAGGGAAGCCCTCCGCCGCTACCTAGCCCAGGCGCGATAGGAGTCGTTTCTTGCGTTCACTCATTACTGGAATCACCGGCTTCGCCGGAAGCCACCTGGCGGAGTACATTCTCAGCGAGCAACCCGGAACCGAGGTCTACGGCACCCAGCGCTGGCGCAGCCGGACCGAGAACATCCGGGGCATCGAATCGAAGATACAGCTTCTGGAGTGCGACCTCCGCGACCAGAGCTCGGTCACCGGGCTCATCGACCGGGTCCGGCCGGACCGCATCTTTCACCTCGCGGCGCAGAGCTTCGTCCCCTCGTCCTGGAACGCGCCCGCGGAGTCGCTCAGCACGAACATCCTCGGCCAGCTGAACCTCTTCGAAGCGGTCCGCGCCGCGGGCATCGATCCCTGGATCCAGATCGCCTGCTCCAGCGAGGAGTACGGCCTGGTGCACGAGGACGAGCTTCCCATCCGGGAGACGAACCCCCTGAGGCCGCTCTCCCCTTACGCCGTCAGCAAGGTGGGTCAGGACTATCTCGGCTATCAGTACTTCAAGAGCTTCGGAACGAAGGTGGTCCGCACGCGCGGCTTCAACCACGACGGTCCGCGGCGCGGCGACGTCTTCGTCTCGTCGAACTTCGCGAAGCAGCTCGCGGCGATCGAAAAAGGCAGGAAGCCCCCCGTGATCCACGTGGGAAATCTGGAAGCCCGCCGCGACTTCACCGACGTCCGGGACATCGTGCGCGGCTACTGGCTCGCCCTCGACGGCGGATGCCAGCCGGGTGAGGCCTACAACATCTGCACCGGGAAGGATTATTCGATCCAGCAGGTCCTCGACGAGCTCATCCGGATGTCGGGCGTCGAAGTCGAGGTCCGGGAGGATCCCGAGAGGCTCCGGCCGTCGGACGTGCCCGTCCTTCTCGGCGACAGCTCCAAGTTCCGGAAGGCGACGGGCTGGGAGCCGAAGATTCCGTACGAGCGAACGCTCCGCGACATGCTCGAGTACTGGAGAGCGGAGCTCGACTGAGTGCGCTCGCTGGTCACCGGAGCCGCCGGCTTCGTCGGGCGCCACCTGGTAGCCCACCTCCTCTCCCGGGGCCACGACGTCGGAGGACTGGTACACCCCACGGATGGCGGGCCGGGATCTCTCGGGCCGCGGGTCGACGTGTTTCCGCTCGACATCCTCGACGAAGCGGCGATCGGAGCCGCCCTCCGCGACTACGCCCCGGATGCCGTCTTCCATCTCGCGGCTTTCTCCAACCCGGAGGGATCGTGGAAGGAGGCCCGGCGTACGCTCGAGACCAACATCATCGGCGCTCACAACCTCCTGTCGGCGGCGAAGGAGACCGGGCGCAAGCCGCGGGTGCTCCTGGTGGGCTCGGCTCAGCAGTACGGGGACGTCCCGCCGGAGGCCCAGCCGATCGGAGAGGAGCGCGAGCAGAAGCCGCTCACCCCCTATGCCGTGAGCAAGACTTCGCAGGAGCTTCTGGGCCGGCGCTCGGTCTGGTCCGGAGAGCTTCCGGTGTACGTCACGCGTTCTTTCAACCACACGGGACCGGGGCAGGCCGACGGTTACGTTTCTTCGAGCTTCGCCCGCCAGGTGGCGGAAGTGGAGAGGGGGACTCGAGAGCCCGTCATCCGCGTGGGGAATCTGGAAGCGAGGCGGGACTTCACCGACGTCCGCGACGTAGCCGCCGCCTACTTCGCGATCGTGGAGAAAGGGCAGCCGGGACGCCCGTACAACGTCTGCCGCGGCGAGGCGGTCTCGGTCCGAGACGTGCTGGATGAGCTGGTTCGCCTGTCCCGCGTTCCCGTAGAGGTAGTCGTCGATCCCGAGCGCTATCACGCTCTCGACGCCCCGTTGATGGTCGGGGATCCGACGAGGCTCAAGACCGACACGGGATGGTCCCCGCGCTATTCGCTCAGCGAGACCCTCCGCGATCTGCTGGACGACTGGCGCGGGAGGCTTTAGATTGGGGAAACAAACGCAAAGACGCAAAGACGCAAAGGCGCAAAGAAGAAACCTCCTTCCGGGTCTTCTTTGCGTCTTTGCGCCTTTGCGCCTTTGCGTTTTTTCTTTGTGTTTGTTCTTTCCCCTGGCGATCGAGGACTGAAGTATTGGAATTACGCCGGGCGGCGATCTTCACCGGTCTCATCGTCTCGGCCGCCCTTTTCCTCCGCTGGCCCATCGCCTCTCACGACGTCGAGCACTACATCGGTCCCGACGAGGGGGAGGTCGTCGAGAACGTGCTCGAGATGGTCAAGCGGAAGGACTTCGATCCGCGGCATCCCGGCTACCCTGGTCTCCATTTCTATCTGCAGAGAATTCCGGTGGAGCTGCGTCTGCTCGTCGACGGCCGCTCGGTGGCGGAGACTCCCCGCGCCGAGTTCTATCTCGAAGCTCGGCGTGTCACGCTCGCCGCCGGAGCCGCGACGGCCGCCGTCGTTTTCGCCTGCGGTCTCCTGTTCCTTTCTCCCTGGGGCGCCGGCCTGGCGGCGACCTTGACGGCGCTTTCGCCCCTCGCGTTCCGCGAGTCCGCGGTCGTCAACCCCGATTTGATGCTCGGCTTCTTCTCCGCCCTCGCGGTTCTCGCGGCGCTTCGACTTCAGGAATCGCCGGCACCATCGCGCTACCTTCTGGCCGGAATCACCGTGGGTCTGGCGACTGCGGTGAAGTACACGGGCGCATTCACCGTCGTTTCCTATGCGATCGCGGTACTGCTGGCGCACGGGCCCCGGAGGAGCCGTGGATGGGCTCTCGCGGGGCTTCTGTCGGCTCTCGCCGCTTTTGCCATCGCGAGCCCATACACCTTCGTGAACCTTCTGGACACCGCGCGCGGCGTCGAGAGGCACTTCGGCTACTACCGGGCGAGCCACACGAACGCCGCGCTCGAAGTCCTGCGATCGCTCGCGGCGCGCGGGGTCGGACTCGTGGGCGCTCTGCTCGCGGTCGCCGGAGCCGCGTCCGCTCTCTGGACCCGGGAGCCGAGGCGGCTCGTGGTGCTCGGCTTTCCCGCGGCTTATCTCCTCGTATTCGCCTTCTTCGACCGCGCCTTTCCGCGGCACGCCCTTCCGCTCCTCCCCTCCATAGCACTTCTCGCCGCGCCTCTCGTCTCGCGGGCGGGCGCAGGAGGCCGGTGGGCGCTGGCGCTCGTCGTCCTCGCCGGACCCGCCGTCTCCAGCATCGATCTCTGGAAGCGAACGGGAAAATCGTCGCCGGCCGATCGCGCGCTCGCCTGGACGAATTCGACCCTCCCCGAAGGAAGCCGCATTCTCCAGGATCAATGGACGCCGCGACTCGATCCCGACGCGGTTCCGGGTTCATCGGCTCCGCGTCGAGGAGCAGGTTTTCCCCGGCAACTTCGACTGGGTCTTCTACTCGGGTTATCCGCCGGGGATCGACGTCTCCCGCCTCCCCGAAGTCCGGGAGTTCCCGACCGGCGATGCCCTGGGCGCGGCGATCACCGTGCATCGAGTGCCGGAGCGCGCCGTCCTCATGGGGACGACTCTTCCTCTGGAGGTCTCCGCGGTCGTTCTCGGGGCGGGTGAGCTTCCCTACTTCGGCGAAGGGTTCGATCCGCCGCGTCCGGGCGCCTTCGGAACCGAGCGCCTGTCTCGCGGCGAGATCTCGGAGATTTTCTTCGTGCTGCCGGCGGAGACGGAGCCTTCCAATCTCGAGATCGCGCTGTCGATGGCGGCGGCGATGAGTGCGGTGGAAGTCGAAGTCATTCTGAACGAGCGTCCAGCGGGGGTCGCCACCGTGAAGGGGCTCGAGCCCGAGACCACGGCGATCGCGGTCCCGGCGGATCTGCTTCGCCGGGGGCTCAACCGATTGGTGCTGCGCTACGCCGACACCGTGAGGCTTTCGCGCCGCCAGCAGGCGGCCGCCGTCCGCTTCTACGAGATGCGTCTCACTCGTTACTGAAGTCGAAGCCGTCGTCGCTGAACTCGAGCTCGTGCCCCGCAGTATCCGTTTCCCACGAGGAGCCGGAGTCGTCGCCGTCTCCCGCCTCGTTCGCGCTCGGAGGCGTAGGCGCCACCGTGGGTACTCGAGCGGCGGTGGTAGCCTCGCTGGAACCTTCGCCGGGGCGCGGCTCCGAGGAATCGTTGCCGTAGCGCCCGACCACTACCCGGGCAACCCGGAGAAGCGATCCCTTCAGCATGTAGCCGGGCTGCAGCTCCTTCAGCACCATTCCGTCCTGAGACTCGTCGGGAACGTCCTGGAGGCCCGCCGCCTCGCTGTTGGCAGGATCGTAAATCTGCCCCCGGACGAAGATCTTCTCGAGTCCTTCTTCCTTGAGGAGCTGGACCAGCCGGGAGCGCACGAGCATGATTCCCTGGAGCACCGAGTCGGGATCGAACGCGTTCTCGATGGAATCGATGGCGCGGTCGAGGTTATCGAGAACCTCCACGAATCGCGCGATGAAGTCGCCCTTCGACTGCTCGAACCTCCGCCGCTCCGTCTTTTCTATGCGCGTTCGGAGCTTTTCCGTCTCCTCTTTCTTGCCCCGGTAGGCCTCCATCACCTGCTCGATCTGGCGGTCCTTGTGATCGAGCTTGGCCCGGAGAGCGCGCAGCTCCTGAACCGTTTCTTCGGGGAGATCGGGCGCCGGCGGGCGCGCCGGCGGAGAAGGGGGAGGTGGAGACTCGGGAAGGGCGGCGACGCCCGACTCCTCTACCAGCTCGTAGACCTCCGCGGCCTCTTCGGGGATGCGCGAGGCTGGATCTTCCCCGCCTCCGTCGGAATCCGCGGATTCGGGGGTCAGCCGTGGAAGCTTGTCCCTCTGTTTGTCCAAACTTACGGCCCCGTCTTGCCTGGGTAACGCCGGTTGTGTCCTTAGTGAACGAGAACTCAATCAGTTTACCCGAATTTCCTGGCATGCGATAGTGCGCAGCCGGGCGGCCCTCCGACTCGCGCCTTTCGATCGAAACCGTTAAGATGGGCTTTCTTCAGGAGCGACTCCGTGGGACAGGAACTGCAAGTTTCGCTAAGACAGGCGGATCCAGAGATCGCTGCCGCGATTCTGAACGAGACCCATCGCCAGGGCGACGGTCTCGAGCTCATCGCCTCCGAGAACTTCGTGAGTCTCGCGGTGCTCGAGGCCGCGGGATCGGTCTTCACCAACAAGTACGCCGAGGGATACCCCGGTCGGCGCTACTACGGAGGCTGCGAGTTCGTCGACATCGTGGAGCGGCTCGCGATCGAGCGGGCGAAGAAGCTCTTCGCCGCGGACCACGCGAACGTTCAACCCCACAGCGGAACGCAGGCCAACATGGCCGTGTACCTCACGCTCCTCGATCCGGGCGATACCTTCATGGGGATGGATCTCTCCCACGGGGGACACCTCACTCACGGCCATCCGCTCAATTTCTCCGGCAAGCTCTACAAGGTCGTTCCCTACGGAGTGCGGCGGGAGGACGAGCAGATCGACTATGACGCTCTGCTCGAGCTCGCGCGACGGAATCGCCCGAAGATGATCCTCGTCGGCGCCAGCGCCTATCCGCGGCGGATCGATTTCGCGCGTTTCCGGAAAGCGGCGGACGAAGTGGGGGCGAAGGTGGTAACCGACATGGCTCACATCGCGGGGCTCGTCGCCGGAGGCGTCCACGAAAGCCCCGTTCCCCATTCGGATTTCGTCACCACCACCACCCACAAGACCCTTCGCGGGCCGAGGGGTGGTCTCATCCTCGCGCGCGAGGAATACGCCAAGGACATCAACCGCGTCACCTTTCCCGGAATCCAGGGCGGGCCTCTGGTTCACATCATCGCCGCGAAGGCCGTCTGTCTGAAGCTCGCCCTCGAAGATTCCTTCCGCGAATACGCGCGCCGGATCGTTTCGAACGCCTCGGCGCTCGCGGCGGTGCTGATGGAAGAAGGATTCCGCCTGGTCTCCGGCGGGACGGACAACCACCTGCTCCTCGTCGACGTGGGCGCGAGCGGAATCACGGGCAAGGAGGCGGAGGAGGCTCTCGAGAGGGCCGGAATCACCGCGAACAAGAACGTGATTCCGTTCGATACCCGGCCGCCTCTGGTCGCGAGCGGCATCCGACTCGGAACTCCCGCGCTCACGAGCCGCGGGATGAGAGAAGCCGAAATGAAGAGGGTCGGTCGACTCATCGCTCGGGCGCTCCGCGGTCGAGAACAGCCGCCGGAGCTCGAGAAGGTGCGTCGAGAAGTCCGCGAGCTCACGGCCGGCTTCCCCCTCTACCCCAGCTTGATCGCGCAGGGATGAGCTGGGCGGAGGTAGCGGAGGCCACGGAGGCCACGGAGGCCACGGAGGAATGCCAGGCCGGATTTCGTCCTACAGGGTCTGAGCCGTAGATGACGCGAAGCCAAAGCCTCCACGGGGCCGAGAGGGGTCTCGACGCCCTCGACCCCGAGCGGGTCCGGGAGATCCTCGGCCCGAGCGGCCCCTTCGCCGCCACTCTTCCGAGCTTCGAGCATCGCGAGTCCCAGCAGGACATGGCCGCCGCCGTGGCCGACGTGCTGCGCGAGGGTGGCGAGCTCCTGGTCGAAGCGGGAACCGGGACGGGGAAGTCGCTCGCCTACTTGGTCCCCGCCATCCTCTCCGGGCAGAGGGTCGTCATCTCGACGGGGACCAAGAACCTCCAGGAGCAGCTCTTCTACAAGGACATCCCGCTGGTGCGGAAGGCCCTCAACCTGCCGTTCACCGCCTGTCTCATGAAAGGCCGCGGGAACTACCTGTGCCTCGCCAGGTTCGCCCAGTTCCAGGCGCAGCCGGCGTTTCGTTTCTTCGAGGAGTCCGCGCACTTCGAGACCCTTCAACTCTGGAGCCAGATGACGAAGACCGGGGATCGCTCCGAGATTCCCGGCGTCCCCGAGAAGCTCGATTTCTGGAAAGGGGTCTCGGCGCGGAGCGAGAACTGCGTGGGCAAGGAATGCCCCGACTTCGACCGCTGCTACGTGACCAGGCTCCGGCAGAAGGCGGCGGAGAGCGAGCTCATCGTCGTGAACCACCACCTGCTCTTCGCGGACCTGGTGGTGCGGCAGGGAGCCTACGGCGAGGTCATTCCCGAATACGACTATCTCGTGCTCGACGAAGCGCACCAGGTCGAGGACGTGGCCACGGCGAACTTCGGCCTGACGGTGACGAGCGCCGCGGTGGAAGAGCTCGCGCAGGACGCGGAGAAAGTGTGGAACGCGCGGCGCGCGAGATCGAGGCAGGCGCTCTCGGAGCTCAAGCGGCTCCGGGGGGCGAGCCAGGAGCTCTTCGAGTCGTACCGGCCGAAAGAGGGCAAGGACGACCGGTACCGCCTCCGACCGCGAAGCGCCACTCCCGAGCAGGAGCGCGCCGTCGACGGCTTCCGTCGGCAGCTCTCGCGGGTCCGCGAGGGGCTCGAAGGGATTCCCGAGCCGGACGAGGCCACCGTCGCCCTCACGCGCAGAGCGGGGGAGATCGACGTCGATCTCGAGGCCATCGTGGGCGCCGCCGATCCCGAATCGGTCTCGTGGTGCGAGAGGCGCGAACGTTCGGTCGCCCTCCGCTCGTCGCCGATACGCGTGGCTCCCATGGTTCGTAGCATGCTCCTCGACCGGAAGCGCGCGGTGGTCCTTACGTCGGCGACCCTCGCCGTCGACGAGTCTTTCGACTTTGTCTCTTCGCGGCTCGGGGTCGCGACCGATCGGGGCCGCCTGCTCCCCTCGCCTTTCGATTACCGCTCGCAGGCCCTGTTCTACGTTCCCCGGCAGCTTCCCCCGCCGAAAGACCCCGCGTTCATCCGGTGCGCCGCGGACGAGATCCGGCTCCTTCTCCAGGCGAGCCGCGGCCGGGCGTTTCTTCTCTTCACGAGCTTCGCCAACCTGCACGCGGTGCGAGAGGAGCTCGCGCCCCGCCTGCAGTTTCCTCTCTTCGTCCAGGGAGAGGCCTCGCGGGGAGAGCTCCTCGACTCCTTCCGGGAGACGCCGGGAGCGGTGCTCCTCGCGACTTCGAGCTTCTGGGAGGGGGTGGACGTGATGGGAGAGCAGCTCTCGCTGGTGGTGATCGACAAGCTCCCCTTCGCCGTCCCTTCGGACCCGCTGGTATCGGCGCGGATGGACTTCGTCAACGGCACCGGCGGGAACGCCTTCGCGGACTACCAGGTGCCCATGGCGGTTCTCTCGCTGAAGCAGGGGCTCGGCCGCCTCATCCGATCGAGGTCCGATCGAGGTGTCGTGGCGGTCCTCGACAGCCGACTCTCCACTATGGCCTACGGCAAACGCTTCCTGGCCAGCCTTCCCCCCTATCGGCTCACGCACGAACGGGACGAGGTCGAGAGATTCTTTCGCGGGGCAGAACCCGAACCCGACACCGGCCAGACATCGGATTTGACGACATGACGCTGCAATACGAGATTTCCGCCGAGACCACGTTCGCCGCTTCCCACCAGCTCCGGGGCTACAAAGCCGACCTGGAGCCGCTCCACGGGCACAACTTCCGCGTGGAGGCGTTCGTTTCCACCGAACGACTTCCCGATTCCGGCCTGGTGATGGACTTCCTCGAGCTCGAGGCGAGGCTGAAAGAGGTCGTGGCACCGTACGACCACCGCCACATCAACGAGATCCCTCCTTTCGACGGCGAGAACCCGACCACGGAGAACATGGCGCGCTTCTTCCACGGCGAGCTTCGGAAGAGGCTTCCCCCGGAAGTCACGCTGCGCCGGGTCCGGGTCTGGGAGGCGCCGACATACAGCGCCTCCTACGGCGAGATCTAGTCGGGCTGCTGAAGAATGCATCTGCCCCTGAGCGAGCGGAGCGAGCCCGGCCCGAATGGGCCGCCGACATCTTCGGCCGC
This sequence comes from uncultured Acidobacteriota bacterium, assembly GCA_963716925.1. GTDB lineage: Bacteria > Acidobacteriota > Vicinamibacteria > Marinacidobacterales > SMYC01 > DAISKN01. The sequence continues at coordinate 748,902 of CAVQUX010000014.1, forward strand.
GGGGGTGGGGCCCCGCGGCATTGATGCACTAGAGGTGTTTACACGGCGAAGTTCGTGCGCGTATAATAGCTGAACTCACACGCTCTTAGCCGGACACTCGGAAGAACGACCGTCGTCTTTGCCATGGAGATCCCCTCTCGTCTCGCCGCCATCCGGAAGCGGATGGAAAGCGCCTGCCGCCGTTCCGGAAGGGCCACGACGGACGTAACCCTGGTAGCGGTAGCGAAGACCCGTACGCCGGCGGAAGTCGTCCGCGCGGTCGAGGCCGGGGTCAGCGACTTCGGCGAGAACCGGGTGCAGGAGGCGGAAACGAAGATCCCCGCGATCGGCGCCGTCGAGACCCGCGAGGGAGCCCCTCCCCGGTGGCACCTGGTAGGGCACCTGCAGAAGAACAAGGTGAAGAAGGCGGTCGCTCTCTTCGACCGCATCCACTCCCTGGACAGCGTGGAGCTGGGCCACAGGATCGATCGCGCCGCCGAGGAGATCGGCAAGGTGCAGCCGGTCCTGGTTCAGGTGGATCTGGCTTCCGAGCCCACCAAGTTCGGGCTGCCGGAGACGGAGCTCCTTCCCGCGCTCGAGAGCTTGACCGGCCTGCGGCGCATCCGCGTCGACGGGTTGATGGTTCTGCCGCCGCTCGTTCCCGATCCCGAAGCCGTGCGCCCGTACTTTCGCCGTCTACGGGAGCTCGGTGCTGCGGCTTTCGGCCGCGGACTCGCGGGGCAGGAGCTCTCCATGGGAATGAGCCATGACTTCGAGGTCGCCATCGAAGAGGGCGCGACCTTCATTCGGGTGGGGACGGCTCTTTTCGGACCTCGGGCTGCGGCCGAATCCGCGGAGGGGCCGCAATCGCCACGATTCGGATCATAAGGAGTAAGGGATGAAACTGACCCCGCTAGACATCCAGAGACACGAATTCCAGCAGCGCACGTTCCGCGGCCTCGACGGAGCGGAGGTGAGGATGTTCCTCAACGCCGTCTCGGAGGAGATGGAGCACCTGCGCTCCGACAACGAGAAGATGTCCGAGGAGGTGCGTCGACTCACGGCTCTTCTCTCCGAGCACCACCAGCGCGAGGAGATCCTGAAAAACACTCTGGTGGCGGCCCAGCGCACCTCGGAAGAGCTGAAGGAGAACGCCAAGAAGCAGTCGCAGATGCTCCTCAAGGAAGCCGAGCTCGCCGCCGACCGTCTCGTCGAGGCGGCGCAGTCGAGAGCTCACGAGATCGAGAAGGACATCCTCGAGCTGAAGATGCAGAAGCGGCAGGTGCTGAACTCGATCCTCGCGGCCATCGCGAACCTGCGCAACCTGATTCAGCTGATGAGCGAGACCGAGGCGGAGCGCGAAAAGCTGTCGTTTCTCAAGCGCCGCGCCGACGGCGGCGGCTCCAAGAGCCCTTCTTAGATTCTCGCGAACGAAGGGGGGGCGATGGGGATAGGGAGACAAGGGCGGTCGAAGATACGAGACCGTATCCCCTTATCCCCTCCGGTCTCGGATCCCTCTAGAAGATCTTGCTCTCCTCGTCGACGGTCACCGTCCAGGTGTAGGGTTTGCCGGGCAGCCATTCCGCGGACAGCTGGTAGACGACCTGGACCCGGGTGTAGGTGGCCTGCTTCGTCACTTTGATCATCTCGCGGGTGATGGGCAACTGGAGCTCGGCCGCCCTCTGAACCAGCTCGTTCGCGACGGAGTTGGAGTCCTTCGTCGCCGAGAATTTCGACGCCTCGATGGCGACGTCCTGGAACTGGAACTGGCGCATCAGCAGTGGGCCGAACTGCTTCGCTTCGTAGGCGGCGAAAACCACGAGCAAGATCCCGAGGATCAGGCCCAGGCTGATCGCTCCTCGCTCACCGTTCATGCTTCTCATCGACGTTCCTCCTGGTTCCGAACAAGGCCGGGCATCACCCATAAACAGGACGTCAGCGCACGAGATGAAAGAATCGATTCCAGCGAGTGTTGGGAACGAAGTGAGTGATCACCGACAGCACTTCCTTGACCCGCTCCCATCCTTCCTTGAAATAAGCGTCTCGGCCGTCCGGGGCGTCGTAGGACCAGTAGATCATGAGCGCGCGCCCCTTCAGCAGCCCACCGGGCAGGGTGCCCCAGAAACGGCTGTCGTGGCTGTTGTCGCGATTGTCCCCCATGACGAAGTAGTGCCCCTCGGGGACGACGATCTCGTGCATGTTGTCTCCCCGCGGGTCGGAATAGACGTTCTCGTCCGTTCCCGGGACCTCGAGGAAATGAGCGTAGGGTTCGTCCAGGGGCTCGTCGTTGATGAAAACTTTCTTGTTTTCGATGCGGACTCGCTCTCCCGGAAGGCCGATGACCCGCTTGATGAAATCGCGCTCGGGCTCGTTCGGAAACTTGAACACCACGACGTCCCGTCGCTTCACGTCCCGGACCGGGGTCAGCTTCCTCTCGAGTCCCGTCGCCGTGGGAGCGTAGAGCATCTTGTTGACGATGAGGTGATCCCCGACGAGGAGGTTCTCCTCCATCGATCCCGTTGGAATCTTGAACGCCTGGAAGACGAACGTGCGCACGAACAGGGCGAGTATCACGGCGACGCAAATCGATTCGAAGTACTCCCGGAGCGTGGACTTGTCGAATTTGTCGCTCGAAGTTTCGGTGGACTTGTCCTTGGATCTCAAAGCTCCGCTCTTTCGAGGGCTATAACCCTCTAACATCATTGAATTTAGCAAAGAAACGCCCGAGCGTCAATTTCTCGGCCGTATCTGAAGGAGCTCGACCCACTCCTCGACGGCGGGGGCGAACCCGATCATGACCGCCCTCGAGACCAGGGCGTGACCGACGTCGATCCGGGAGAGACCCGGGATGTCGAGCAGCAGCCGCGCTTTGCGCAAGGTCAATCCGTGGCTGGCGCTGACGTGGAGATCCAGCTTGGACCCGAGGCGTGCGCAGTCCGAGAACTTCTGGAGCTCCCGGTCGATGGCCTCGCGGTCGCGCGCGAGGCCCACCTGATCGCTCGCGGCGGCGAACGCCTCGGTGGCGATGGTGATCCCCGCGGCCCCGACCTGGTGGGCGGCCTTGACCTGATCGATCGAGGGGTCGACGAGGATTCCCGGGAGGATGGAGCTTTCGCGCATCTCCCGCATCCGCTCCTTCAGCTGAGCGGTGTTCAGGAGCACGTCCAATCCGCCGCCGCCGGCGGACTCGAGCCGTTCGGGAATGAAGGTCACCCGGTCCGGCTTCGCCGTGAGCGCGAATCGAATCATCTCCTGGCCGGGGGTGATCACCAGGTTGAGCTCGACCCCCACCGACTCGCGCAGAAGTCGGACGTCTCGCTCCTGGATGTGGCGGCGATCGCTCCGGAGCTGGACGTTGATCGCGGATGCCCCGGCCTGCTCCGCCAGGAACGCCGCGAACACCGGATCCGGACCCCGGGTCTTCCGGGACTCCCGGAGCAGCGCCACGGCGTCCAGCGTGACGCCGAGCTCGATCACGGCGCTTCTCCGATCGCCGCCCTGGCCGCTTCCTCGACGCCCTTCGCCAGGGACTCGATCTCGGCGCGCTCCGGCCCCTCCATCATGATGCGAAGCAACGGCTCGGTGCCCGAGTAGCGCACCAGCACCCGGCCGCGGCTCCCGAGCCTCCGCACGGCCTCGTCGATCGCGCGCGAGAGCACGGGCACGTCCGCGACCTCGGGCCTCTCTCTAACGCGCACGTTGAGCAGGACCTGAGGGAAAGGATCGAGCCGCCCGAGCTCGTTCAGGCTCCGGCCCTCGAGTGCCAGCACCCGCAAGACCTGAAGGAGCGTCAGCAACCCGTCGCCCGTCGAGCCGTAGTCGCTGAAGATGATGTGTCCCGACTGCTCACCGCCGAGGATGATATTACGTTCCGCCATCTCCTGGGCGACATACTTGTCTCCCACCGGAGCGCGATACAGACGCACCCCCTCCTCCGCGAGGGCCCGTTCGAGCGCCATGTTGCTCATCACCGTGGCCACGACGGCGTCCCCGCGTCCTTCCTTCCTCAGTCGCCGGGCGCAGAGAAGGAGAATCGCGTCCCCGTCGATCACCCTGCCGCTTCCGTCGACCATCAGGAGCCGATCGCCATCGCCGTCGAGGGCGGCCCCCAGATCGCATCCCCTTTCGACTACCGCGGCGCTCACGGCGCCCATGTAGGTCGAGCCGCACTGGTGGTTGATGTTCTCCCCGTCCGGCTCTGCGGAGAGTGGATGCACCACCAGGCCTAGCTCCCTCAGAAGCCGCGGGCCCACGCGAAACCCGGCCCCGTTCGCGCAGTCGAGCGCGATCTCGAGCTTGGGCAGGCGCACCCTGGCATCGTGAGGGATGGCCGCCAGCAGGTGGTCGAGGTAGAGCTCTTCGAAACGGGGGTCGGGGTCGGCGAGGGCGGAGGTTTCTTCCGGCACCTCTTCGGTCCGGGCGACGTCGCGGGCGATCCGCGCCTCGAGATCCGCGCTCGACTTCGATCCTTCCGCCGTGAACACCTTGATGCCGTTGTCGCGATAGGGATTGTGCGAAGCGGAGAGGACCACTCCGGCGTCGAAGCCTTCGCTCCGGGTGAGATAGGCGACGGCCGGCGTAGTGACGACCCCCGCCGACTCGGCCGTGGCCCCGCCCTTCGCGAGCCCGCTCATGAGCCAACGTTCGAGGTCGGGTCCGCTGCGGCGAGTATCGCGGCCGAGGAGCACCCGCGGGGAGGGAGCCTCGAGGTTGCGCGCGAGCGCCAGGCCGACCCGAATCACGGTGGCCCGATCGAGCGGAGGCTCGTAGGCGACGCCGCGAATTCCGTCCGTGCCGAACAACTGTGTCATTGTATCTGAACCTGGATCTGTTGGGGCTCGATCGAGAGAACCTGGAACGAGCTTGCGTCGGGCGCCGGGAACAGGATGACCGGAGCCACGGTGTGCCGTCCGGGAACGAGCTCGGAAATCTGGACCTGGGCGAGGAGGTCTTCGGCCCGGAGCTGCTCGACGAGGCTCCTCGGACCCTCGATCCGGACCTTGACCGTCCCCGGCGTGAGCCGGGCGGCTCTGTCCTCCGGAAGAACTTTCACCGCCACGGAGAGCTCACGGCGCTGGTGCTCCTCGCGGACATCGAGGGCGAGCGCGACATTGAGCTCCCGCTCGACCCTCACCAGCGGGTCGATCTCGATCCGCACCAGCCGGGAGTAGGGCTCTCGAAGCCCGTCCACCGAGACCGGCTCGGTCGTCACCTGCTCCAGGCCGGAAACGTGGGACGCGGGACCCACGACGTCGATGCTTTCCGGCGACAGGCCGATGTGGTAGAGCTCGAAGCCCTCGGCGGGGGAGCCGACGACGCGGGGAATCACCTCGACCGTCCGCTGTACGGTCCGGTCGAGCACGATCCGGACGCTGGTCGGAGTCACTCTCATCACTCTCGCTCCGAACGGCGCCGACACCTCCCTCGGGGTGAGGTAAGCGAGCCGCTCCCCCGGCTGGGCGTCCTCGAGCTCGACCCCGATGTTGACGTCCTGGGGGGTGAGCCGCCTCAGGACCTCCGCCGGGCCGCGGAGACGGACCTCGACCTGCTGCACCGATTCGTCGATCACCTCGAGTCCTTCGGGCAAATCGCGGAGCTCGATGGGAATCGCCAGGGAGAACTCGGCTTCCTGCTCGCGCGCCACCGCGTACCACAGCGAAAAGCCGAGAAGGACGGAGAGCAATTTGAGGCCCAGATGCTCTCTCATCGCTTCGCCGCGCGCGCCTCCGCAGTCTCCTCGACCGCGGCGCCCTCGACGCTCTCCCGGGCGTCCGCGGAATCCCGGGCCGGTTGCGGCGCCTCTGCTTTTCCCATGGCTTCCTTGAGACGCGAGCGGAAAGACTCCATTTCCAGACCGAAGTCGATGACCCCGTCCTCCACCAGGCTCACGTTGCCTGTCTCCTCCGAGACCACGACGGCGACGGCGTCGGTGTCCTCGGTGATTCCGATCGCCGCCCGGTGGCGCGTGCCGAGCTCCTTCGAGAGCTGGGGGTTGATCGAGATGGGAAGAAAGCACGCGGCAGCGGCGATCCGGTCTCCCTGGACGATGACGGCGCCGTCGTGCAGAGGAGATTTGGGGTTGAAGATCGAAAGCAGCAGATCGTAATTGACCACGGCGTCCAGGAGAATCCCGCCCTCGACGTATCCGCGGAGGCCGATGTCGCGCTCGAGCACCACGATGGCCCCCATGCGCCGCTGCGCCAGGCTCCGGACCGCGAACGCGATCTCATCGAGCGTTCCCGGGCTCGAGGAAGGATTCAAGAAGCGGAACAGAGGGGCCTGCCCGATCTGGGCGAGCGCTTTCCGGAGCTCCTGCTGGTAGAGCACGATGACCGCGAAGCCGATATAAGCGAGCGATTTCTGGAGGAGCCAGTTGACGGTCGAGAGCTCCGCCCACTGGGATGCGAAGAAGAACACCACGAGCACCAGGGTCCCGACGACCATCTGGAACGCGCGGCTTCCGCGGATGAGCTGGAGGAGCTTGTAGATGAGATAGCTGACGATGGCGATGTCGAGGACCGCGATCCACGAGAGCCTCTGCGCCAGCGCCTCGAGGAACTGGACGATCTCGTTCGTGGGTCCGCTCATGGGCCGCCCTCGGACATCGCCGGGACCCTCGCTCGGGGGGCTCCTTCGACGCCCTGGTTCTTGATGGCATCGGCCACCGAGACCACGTGCCGCATCTCGCGAACGTCGTGCACCCGCACCACCGAAGCCCCGAGGAGCACCGCGCAGGCGACGCTCGCGGCGGTGCCGAGGAGCCGGTCTTCGTCATCGATGCCCGCGCGGCGTGGGGCCTGTCCCGAAAGGATCCGTCCGAGGAAGCTCTTGCGCGAGGTGCCGACGAGGATCGGCTTCGAGAGCTCCAAGAGGGACGGGAGGTGATGAAGGAGCGTCAGGTTGTGCTCCAGGGTCTTGCCGAAGCCGATGCCGGGATCGACGAGGATGGAACCGCTCGAGACTCCCGCCGATTCCGCCTCGTCGATCGCCCGCCCGAGGTACTCGGTGACTTCGGCCACCACGTCCCGGTAGGAAGGGGACGACTGCATCGTGGACGGCGTTCCCTTCATGTGCATTAGCACCAGACCCGCTTTTGCCCGGGCGACGACCTCCGCCATCCGGGGGTCGCCCAGTGCGGAGACGTCGTTCACGATGTCCGCCCCGGCCTCGAGCGCTCGTTCCGCCACCGCCGCGTTACGGGTGTCGACGGAAATGAGGACGCGGGAGAGAGGGCGAAGGCGGGCCACCACCGGCACCACCCGCCGGATCTCTTCGACGGCGTCCACGGGTGAGGCCCCCGGACGGGTCGACTCGCCGCCGACATCGACGATGTCGGCCCCCGCTTCCACCTGTTTGAGGGCGAACGCGAGAGCCTCATCGGGGTCGAGGCGACGGCTTCCGGGGTAGAAAGAGTCGGGAGTGACGTTCACCACCCCCATGAGAGCGGTCGTCTCCCCGAGCTTCAGTGCTCCATTCTTCGCTCGGAAGGTCAGAGAGCGCACTTCCGGACTTCCTGATGGGTCGCCGCGAGTCGTCGAAGCCGCGGTCGAGCTGGTTCTCTAGCTAGTAGCTCCGCTCCGAGGAACGGATCCGGAAGAACCCAGAGGCGCATCGAACGCGACGGCGCCAAGAAGAAATCCAACGCCAGGGGCGTATCCTTTTCGTATTTCCTCTTTGCGTCTTCGCATCTTCGCGCCTTTGCGTTCGTTCCTGACGTGACTAGGTTTGAGTGACGCTTCCCGGATTCTGCAGGATGGGAGGGGTGAGGGCGGCCTTCCGCTCCTTCTCCTTCGATTCTTTGGCATCCGCTTTTTCCGGAGCGACTTCGTCCACGGATTCCCGCGCCTTCAAAGGCAGTCCTTCGACCAGCAACCGGACTTCCTCTGCGTCGAGGACCTCGCGCTCGAGGAGGGCCTCTGCCACCGTCTGCAGGAGCGGTCGGTGCTCCGTCAGGATGTGCCGGGCTCGCGCGTAGTTCTGTTCGACGATCCGCTTGACCTCCTGGTCGATCTTGATCGCCGTGTCCTCGGAATAATCCTGGTGTCTCGCGATGTCCCTACCGAGAAACACCTGCTCCTCCCGCCTTCCGAAGGTCAGGGGGCCCATCTTCTCGCTCATGCCCCACTCGCAGACCATCTTCCGGGCGAGCTCCGTGGCTTTCTCCAGGTCGTCGTGGGCGCCGGTGGTCAACTGGTTGAGGATGATCTCCTCGGCGATCCGCCCGCCCATCTTCACCGCGATCATCGCCTCGACGTAGTCGCGGTCGTGGCTGTAGCGATCGGATTCGGGAAGCAGCATGGTGACGCCCATCGCCATGCCCCGGGGGATGATCGTCACCTTGTGGATGGGGTCGGCCTTTTCGATGAACGTCGCGACCAGCGCGTGTCCCGCCTCGTGAAAGGCGGTGGTCCGCTTCTCGTGGTCGCTCATGATGAGAGAGCGCCGCTCCGAGCCCATCAGGACCTTGTCCTTGGCCTCCTCGAAGTCGGCCATCTTCACCACCTTCTGGCCGCGGCGCGCCGCGTTCAGCGCGGCTTCGTTCACCATGTTGGCGAGGTCCGCGCCGGAGAAACCGGGGGTTCCCCGGGCCAGGATCGAGAGGTTCACGTCGTTCGCGAGAGGAATGCGGCTGGTGTGCACCTTGAGGACGCCTTCGCGCCCGGCGACGTCGGGGAGCGAGACCACCACCCGGCGGTCGAAGCGTCCCGGGCGGAGGAGCGCGGGATCGAGCACGTCGGGCCGGTTGGTGGCGGCGATGAGGATGACCCCCTCGTTCGACTCGAACCCGTCCATTTCCACCAGGAGCTGGTTCAGCGTCTGCTCGCGCTCGTCGTGGCCGCCGCCCAGGCCCGCTCCGCGGTGCCGTCCGACGGCGTCGATCTCGTCGATGAAAATGATGCAGGGGGCGTTCTTCTTCCCCTGCTCGAAGAGGTCCCGCACCCGGCTCGCTCCGACACCCACGAACATCTCGACGAAGTCCGAGCCGCTGATGGAGAAGAACGGCACGTTGGCCTCGCCCGAGATCGCGCGCGCGAGGAGGGTCTTTCCCGTTCCCGGAGGCCCCATGAGGAGAACGCCCTTGGGGATCCTCCCGCCGAGCTTCTGGAACTTCTGAGGCTCGCGGAGGAAGTCGATGATCTCCTGGAGCTCCTCCTTCGCCTCGTCGACGCCGGCGACGTCCTTGAACGTCACTTTCTTCTGCTGGCTGCTGCTGAGCTTCGCCTTGCTCTTGCCGAAGGACAGCGCCCGGTTTCCCGAGCCCTGCATCTGCCTCATGAAAAATATGAGAAAGGCGATCATGATGACGATCGGGGTCCAACTGATGATATGTCCGAGCCACGAGGAGCTATTGGCGTCCCGCGCGTTCACCTCGACGCCCTTGTCCAGCATGGTGTTCACCAGGTTCTCGATCTGGGGAGGAGCGAACGTCCGGAACGACTGGCCGTTCTTGAACTCGCCCGCGATCTGACTTCCGGCTCCGGACCCGGTGATGGTCACCTTGGCGACGTGTCCCCTCTCGAGCTGAGCCATGAAGTCGGAAAAGCTCAGCTGTCGTTCGTTCTTCTGGATGCGCGACGACACACTCCAGAACAGAAAGATCACGAGTGCCGCGACCATCCAGAACATCAAGTTCTTCATGGTGGAGTTCAATGGTGCCTCCGAATCGAAAGATTTCTCGAAACCATTTTCGACGGGAGCTAGCTCCGCGCGAAGCCGATGAACGGCGCTCCGCGATGCTGCTCCTCATAGCCCAATCCATAGCCGGCGACGAAGCCCTCCTTCTCGAGCTCGAAGCAGGCATAGTCCACGGGACAATCCACTTTCCGATGCGCCTCCCGGTTGATGAGCGCTACCACCTTCAGCGACCGCGGCTTCCAGGTCTCCTGGATATGCCCGGTGATGAACGAGAGCGTGACCCCGGTGTCGACCACTCCCTGGATCAACAATACGTCGCGGCCGCCGAAATCGGTCGCAGTGCCGACCGCGATATCGACGCGCCGGGCGTCCGACGTTCCCACCTTGAGGAAGTCGCAGGTGAGCGGGAGCTCGATCGACCGGATCAGGTCCGCCATGAACACCATGGAGTTGGGAAGGATCCCGACGCAAGCCAGGTTCCCCGGAGGGAAGTCCCGGCTGATCCGGCGCCCGAGCTCCTTCACCCTCCCCCTGATCTCCTCCTCGGTGAAGAGCACCCGGAGTCCGTCGCCGGCGCTCATGCGGTGACCCATCGGAAAACGAGCCGGGACGAGCCCGCCGAGACCCGCGACGTCTCGGATACTCCATGTCCTACCACCCAGAGGATCTCCTCCTTCGAATCGTCGAGACCCGAGGGCCCGCGCACGACCAGCGGAACCCGCGACCTGGAGTCTCGAGAGACCTTCCTGTCCATAAGATAGCGCGAGAGCGGCTTCGAGCCGGGGGCTCCCAGCGGGTGGAATCGGTCCCCCGGCCTCGGGCTTCTCACTCTGAGCTCCGGCACACGCCCGTCGTATCCCACGATGACCGCGTTTCCAAAAGGCGGGTGCTCGAACTCGCCCCTTCCCGCGGCCTCTCCCTCGGGCCCGTTCGGCCCATCCAGCTCTCGATTCGGCTCCGCGATCCGGGCCGACAGGGTGCCGAGGCACTCGGGAATCCGGACTCGGGCTGGAATCGACAATCGATACTCGAAGCCATTATAGCCGCGTTCGCTAGCTTTCCGCGCCCGCGCCACCGAGCTCCGCTGGAAACGCAGCCGGCCGAAGGAGAGCTCGACGACGAGCCCCGGAAGGTGGAGCTCGCTGCCGCTCCGGCCCTCGTCGGCCATGGCCAGGACGTCCTCGATGTGCCCCTGAGACACGTCGCCGAGTCCCCGGAGCCGCTCGACCGCGATTCGGAGCAGGCGGCGCCGGAGGGCAAGGGGGTGACGCAGGAGCGCCGCGGATTCGAGAAGGATCGCGTCCTCGGAGACGTTGGCCAAGAGGTCGAAAGTGTTCCTCGCCTCCCCCTCCATCCACTCCTCCTCGTCCCTGAGGAGTGCGGCGCTTCGGGCCAGGGTCTCGACCAGCCTGGGATTGTACGCCGAGGATAGCCGTGGGAGCTCCAGGTGTCGGATTCGGTTTCGCGTGAACCGCGGATCGGCGTTCGATTCGTCCTCGCGAAAGCGCGCGCCCCGCTCTTCGAGGTAAGCCTCGATCTCCTGCCGGCGGACCTCGATGAGAGGGCGGATGATTCCGCTGTCCTTGACGGGATGAATTCCTCCGAGTCCGCGGCTGCCCGAACCGCGGAGAAGGCGAAGGAGCAGCGTCTCCGCCTGATCGTCGAGGGTATGGCCGACGGCGATTCTCTGCGCGTCGAAGCGCTTCGCCTGCGCTTCGAGGAACCGGTAGCGGGCCCTCCGGCCCTCGTCCTCGATCGAGCGCTTGCTCGCTCGCGCGCCTGAGGCGACGTCTTCGCTGCCCGAGGCGAAGGGAAGGGACAGCCTCTCCGAAAGCGAGCGGCAGAACTCCTCGTCCTCGTCGGCCTCGGGCCGCAGGCCGTGGTTCATGTGGGCGATGACCAGCGTGATCCCCAGGCGAGATCGGAGCTCGACGAGGAGCTCCGTGAGCGCCACCGAATCGGCGCCGCCCGAGAGGGCGACGAGCACCCTCTCGCCCGGACGGACCATTCGGTACCGCTCGATGGTTCGGATGACTTTCGAAACCAACATCGCTCGAGGACACCACTCCAATGACTCAAAAATCGCACCGAGACGATCCTGGATGAAGCTCTCGCGTTCGCGTGGAAGTCCGTCTAAGTGTATCATGATAGAAGAGTTTCGAGAGAGCTGTCAAACCCGCCTGCTGCCGAGAGGACGAGGGCCATGGACAACAAGTGTTGGCGCTGCGAGGCCACCGAGCCGGAGCGGACCATCAAGAAATGCGTGATCTGCTTCAAGTATTACTGCAACGAATGCGAGGCCAACCGGAACGGACGCACGTTCTGCTCGAAACAATGCGGAGACTTCTTCTTCTTCGGCGACGAAGAGTGACGGGGGAAGCCCGCAAGACGTGAAGATCGCCGTCATCGGGGCGGGCGGTTGGGGAACGGCCCTCGCCAAGATCCTTTCCGAGAGCGGGCTCGGGGTTCTTCTCTGGTGTCGCGAAGACGACGTGCGGCTGTCCATCCGTGAGCGTCGTGAAAACCAACGTTTCCTGCCGGGCATCCCGCTCCCGCCGAGCCTCAGGACGACGGGGAGCCTGGAGGAGGCCGCGAGCGGCGCCGAAGTGCTCCTCGTCGCCGTCCCGTCGCCCTACCTGCGCGCCGTCCTCTCCGAGCTCGCCCCCGTGGCTCCGGGGGGAGCGATCTTCGCGAGCGCGACCAAGGGTCTCGAAGAGACGACTCACTTCCGCATGAGCGAAGTCTTCGCCCAGACTCTCGAAGGCGTCGCTCCGGTAGTCCTCTCGGGGCCGACCTTTGCCCGCGAGGTGGCTCTGGGGGAGCCGACGGCGCTCGTCGCCGCGAGCGCGCCCCTCGAAGGCGCCCTCGCGATCCAGGCGCGGTTCTCGACGCCGAGCTTCCGCATCTACACCAACGACGACGTGCTCGGAGTGGAGCTCGGGGGCGCGCTCAAGAACGTGATTGCTCTCGCGGTCGGGGTCGCGACCGGTCTCGGGCTCGGGCACAATCCCAAGGCGGCGCTCATGACCCGGGGGCTCGCCGAAATCGCGAGGCTGGTCGAAGCGATGGGGGGGCGGCGGGAGACGCTCTTCGGGCTCGCGGGCATGGGAGACCTGGTGCTCACCTGCACCGGGCATCTCTCCCGCAACCGGCAGGTCGGGATCGAGCTCGGCAAAGGCCGCTCGCTCCAGGACGTTCTCGGAGGCATGGAGCAGGTCGCCGAGGGGGTTCGAACCACCCACGCGGCGGTGGCGCTGTCGAAGGAGTACGGGGTCGAGATGCCAATCGTGCTCCAGATGGAGCGGCTCCTCCGAGGCGAGACGACGCCCGAAGAGGTAATGCGCGAGCTCATGACCCGCCCGCTCAAATCGGAGTAAAACCGGGGAAAAAACGCAAAGACGCAAAGGCGCAAAGACGCAAAGGAAAACCCAAGACAAAGGGGACAGGAGGGGATTGAGGAGATAAGGAAAACGATTAACGGTTTCTTGTTTTGTCCCCCTTTCTCCTCCTAACTCCACATCCCCTTGTATTTCTTCTTTGCGCCTTGGCGTCTTTGCGCCTTTGCGTTCTGTCTTAGAAGTATTCGAGGATCTCGTAGGTCGTCGTTCTCTGGGCGGGGCGGAAGCCGGCTTCTCGAATCAACGTCTTGATCTCCTCGGTCGTGGTCTGGTTCACGAAGCCGGTCGCCGCGTGGACGTTCTCCTCGAAGAGAGTTCCCCGAAGTCGTCCGCGCCCCAGTGGAGCGCGACCTGGCCGGTCTTCTTGCCCTCCGAGAACCAGGACGCCTGCACGTGATCGAAATTGTCGAGATAGAGCCGCGACGCCGCGAGGATGCGCAGGTACTGGTTGGGGCCGGCGTGGCGGGGGTACTTCTTCTCGAGCGGGGTGTTTCCCGGCTTGAAGCTCCAGGGGACGAAGGCGGTGAAGCCTCTGAACTCGTCCTGGAGCGTCCGGATGGCATCGAGGTGCTCGATGACGTCCTCGTCGGTCTCGACGTGACCGTACATCATCGTCGCCGTCGAGCGGAAGCCGAGCGCATGGGCCTCTCGATGAACGTCGAGCCAGCTCGCGCCGACGCCTTTCTTGTGGGAGATCTTGCGGCGCACCCGCTCCGAGAGAATCTCCGCGCCTCCGCCGGGAAGAGTGCTCTGTCCCGCGTCCTTCAACCGCGTCAGCACCTCGCGCACCGACAGGCCCGAGACCTGCGCCATGCCCTCGATCTCCGCCGCGGACCAGAAGTGCGGGGTGACGTCGGGGAATTTCTCCTTCACCGTACGGACCATCTCCAGGTAGTACTCGAAGGAAAGATCGGGGTTGACCCCTCCCTGCATCAGAACCGTGGTGACCCCGCGCTCGACCGCCCGCTCGATCTTCTCGATCATCTCGGCGATGGTGTGGGTGTAGGCCTCCTCGTGTCCCGGAGGCCGGTAGAACGCGCAGAACGTGCAATCGACGTTGCAGGCGTTGGTGTAGTTCGGGTTGGTGTCGACGACGAACGTGACCACGGGATCCGGAAACCTCCGCCGCCTGGCCTCCATCGCGAGCTGTCCCAGGTCGAGCAGCGGCGCTTCTCCGAGAAGAAAGAGCCCCTGGTCGCGGTCGAGGCGCTTGCCGCTCCGGACCTTCTCGCGCACGGCATCCCAACGTTCACAGGTGGCTTTCATGGTCACATCGGTCTCAGCAGGTCGCGCTCCAGCACCAGGCGGCGGAACTCTTCGAGACCCCGCATCTCCTCGGGACCGAGCCGGTAGTGAAAATTCCGGAGGTAAGAAGCGAGGTCCTCGGCGCGACCGAGCTCCCCCGCGAACTCTGCGGCAATCTCGTCGACCCGTGACATGCCGAGCTCGAACGAGCGCGAGAGCAGCTCGGAGAACCTCTCCTTCACGTTCTCCGGAAGGGACCGGCGAATGGTCCAGAGCGCGAAGACGAAGGGGAGTCCGGTCCAGGCCCACCACTCGGACGCGAGATCGTACCGGTGGGGGAATCGGGGTGTGGGCCGGTGGTTCTGGCTCAAGGCCTCGTTTCCAATGACCAGAAACGCGTCCGCCTCGGTCCTGGCCCCGCGCAGGTAGGACCGGGGCCGGACGGCGTATCGGTCTTCGAGAATGAGCCTCAGAAGGCGCGCCGATGTCGAGGTCTCTTCGGTGACGCCGACGACGGCGCCGTCGAGCTCCTCGATGGGCCGTCTGCTCGCGAGAAGGATGCTTCGGACCTCTTCGCGGTTCGCGACCCCGAGCCCGCCCACCGGCTCGTAGCGCTCGGCGTTGACCAGATAGTCGGCCGTCGCCAGGATGCCGGCGTCGATCTCGCCCCGCGACGCCATGAGGCCGAGCTCCCTCGGGGGCGTGGGGATGAGCCGGTGCTCGCCCAGGAGGAGCGGGTAGAACGGCTGGCTGTTCAGATAGGAGATCTGACCCACGACCAATCGCATGGGGATCAGTCGTAGGCGCGCACGACATTGTAGAGCGCGTCTCGCTCCACCGGGCGCTTGCCCGCCTCGCGGATCATCTCCACCAGCTTCTCGCGCGCGAGGCCGATGGCGCTCTTGGCCTGCGCGTAGTGCGCGATGCGCTCCTCGCCGATGGTGCCGTCGAGATCGCTGGCGCCGAAGTTCAGAGCCACGGAAGCGGTCTCTTCGCCGAGCATGATCCAGTAGGACTTGATGTGGGGAAAGTTGTCGAGGAGGAGCCGAGCCGCGGCCACCGTTCTAAGATCCTCGATCGCCGAGGCCTGCCGCTCGGCCAGCCCCGTGTTTCCGGGCTGGAGCGCGAGCGGGATGAACGAGAGGAACCCCGGAGTCTCGTCCTGCGCGTCCCGCAAACGAAGCATGTGGTTGATCCGCTCCTCGTAGGTCTCGATGTGCCCGTAGAGGAGCGTCGCGTTCGAGGGAATCCCCATCCGGTGGGCGATGCGGTGGATCTCGAGCCACCTATCGGCGCCCATCTTGTGCTTGAACGTCGCCTCGCGTACCCGCTCCGAGAAAACCTCGGCGCCGCCGCCGGGCAGGGACTGGAGTCCGGCTTTCCGGAGCCGCTCCAGCACCTCGGGGATCTCGAGCTTCGCGATGCGGGCGAACCAGTCGATCTCGACCGCGGTCCAGGCCTTGATCTGGATGGTGGGGAAGGCCTCCTGGATCGCTTCCATGATTCCGAGATACTGCTCGAACTTCCACTTGGGGTGGAGACCGCCGACGATGTGGACTTCGGAAAGCTCCGGAGTCAGCTTTCCCAGAATCTCCTGGATGGTCATCTCGTAGGCGTGGGGGTCGCCGGGTCTCGCGGCGAAGTCGCAGAACACGCAGTCGAGGACACAGAGGTTCGTGGGATTGATCTGCCGGTTCATGACGAAGAGCACGTCGTCGCCCGATTTCCGGCGCTTGACGAAGTCCGCCATTTTTCCGAGGGCGGTCAGGTCCCAGCTCTTCAGCACCGACAGGCCGTCCTCGAAATCGAGGCGCTCCCGGCTTCGCACTTTGTCCCAGATCGGGACGAGCGCCGGATCGTGAAAGACGACGTCTTCGACGGCTGCGGTCATCGGGAGTCTCGACCGAGATTCTTACACAGGCCCCCGAACCCTGCCAGTTTCAGGAAATCTCCTCGGATTTCCAGCCGCCGGCGACGGGAACGCCGATGAGCGGAAGCACCTTGTCGACGAACCCGTTCACCACGTCGTCCATCGACTCGGGGTTCTTGTACCACGGGGGGGATACGGGCATGACGATCGCGCCTTCGCGCGACAGCTTCAGCGCGTTCTCGAGGGCGATGGAGGAAAGCGGCGTCTCGCGGATGCCGACCACGATGCGCATTCTCTCCTTCAACGCCACCTGGGCCGCCCGGGTCACGAGGGTATCGGCGATTCCGCTCGCGATCTTCCCGAGCGTCGAGATGCTGCAGGGGAGGAGGACGAGGCCGTCGTGGCGATTCGAGCCCGAGGAAAAGGGGGCCGCGAGATCGTCGTCGCGGAAGACGGCCTTCACGTACGGCTCCAGATCTTTGACGGTGAGACCGAGCTCGTGGTCCAGCACCCGCCGGCCCCACTCCGACACGATGAGGAACTTCTCGCCGGGACACCGCTCGAGGAATTTCACCCCGTAGACGACTCCGGAGGATCCGGTGATTCCGACGACGTAACGCATCAGGACACGAAGGGCGGATGGAGGCCCAGGGCGATGAACCCCAGAACCACAAAGCCGAGCAGGGCGTTGATCTTGAAGAAAGCGAGGTCCACGTCGCTCGCGCGGCGGTGCTCGGCCACCAGGAGTACTCCGATGAGAGCCAGCAGGAACGCCGCGAGCGGACCCTCGAGAGCCCGCAGGTAGAGGAGTCCCAGGAGAAGAAAGGCGGCGGCATGGAAAGCGGTCGAGACCTGAAGGGCCCTCTCGCGTCCCAGCCGCGAAGGCAGCGAGTGGAGCCCGCGCGAGCGGTCGAAATCCTGGTCCAGGGTGGCGTAAATGATGTCGAATCCGGCGACCCAGAAGAGCGTGAACATGCAAAGGAGCAGCGCGTTGCCGAAATCCTGGAAGTCGAGCTGCACCGCGTACCAGGCGCCGAGGGGCCCCATGGCGAGGGCCGCGCCTACTCCGAGATGAGCCCACATCGTGAAGCGTTTGAGCAGCGGGTAGATGAGGAAGATTGCCAGGGGAATCGGCGCCAGCAGCAGGCACCGGGGCGAAATACCATAGGCCGAGGCGAGGAAGAGAGCGACGCCGGCCCCGGTCACAATCCACGCTTCGCCGGCCGACATCGCGCCTGAGGGGAGCTCGCGGTTCCCCGTGCGCGGATTCTCCCGGTCGATGTGTCGGTCGAGAATTCGATTCAAGCCGAGGGCGGCGGTCCTCGCGCCGGTGCCCGCGGCCAGGATGAGGAGCAGCGTTCGGAGGGAGAGCTCCCCCCGGGCGAGGAGCGCCCCGCTCAGCAGAAGCGGGAAAGAGAACAAGGTGTGCTCGATCTTGACGAAGCGGCTGTACGTTAGGACCCGTTCCATGGCTACAGTTTCCGCATCTTCGAGCTCATCCGCCCCATCGATCGGCGCACGCTGTTATTAAGAACACCTTTGACAGTCCGAAGCAATGCCGACTAGAATCCCGGCCCGAACCGGGTTTCGACGGCAAGCATCGCACCAAGACTGTCACAGGTCGAAGGTTCAGATCGAGACGCCGGTCCGGGCTCGGAGAGAACTTCGAGTGCTTCGAAGGATCTGGGTGCTCGACGTGACGTTGACAAGGGTTCAATGCTATTCTCGACCGCGGGTCAGTGGATTTCGGCCCTTGCGCCGTCACGGAAGCGATCCGGCGCTCGATGGAGGTAGGCAGCTCAAATGAAGAAGAAGAAGAAGAAGAAAAAGACCACGAAGAAGAAGGCCGCCAAGAAAAAGGCTTCGAAGCGCAAGCCGGCGAAAAAGGCCAAGAAAGCCGCCAAGAAGGCCAGGAAAGCCGCGAAGAAGAAGTCCGCGAAGAAGGCGAAGGCCTCGAAGCCGAAGTCGGCGAAGAAAGCCAAAGCCGCGCCCAAGAAGTCCGCTCCCGCTCCCAAGCCGGCGGCTCCGGCCGCTCCCCCGACTCCATGGGAATCCACGGGCGGCGCGGGCGGTTCGTGGGGCGGTGAATCCGCCCCCGAGGGCGCTTTCGAAGAGCCCGAGGGCGGTATCGGCGACGACAGCGACGACGAGTTCGAGTCCGTTTACTAGCCTTCTGGAGTTCGGTCCGCCGCCGGCCCGAGCCGGCGGTGGTGGAGCTCGGACGGGGAGCGTCTCGAGAGACCGCGAGGCGCTCCCGCCCTCGGTCGGGCTTTATTCGTCGAGGCGGAAGCGGCCGCCCTCGGCGAAATGCTTCATATCGCACTGCGGGCAACTTACGAACTCCCGGCCTGCAGCGCGCTCGATCATCCCCGACGCATCATCCGCTTCGATCGGGGTCCCGCAGGTGCAGTACAGTACCCCTTCTTCGAGGAAGATATCGTCTTCGACTTCCAGGTCGTCGCTCATGGTCGAGCTCCTCTTGAGTTCGGGTGAAAGCTGTGGGAAATCAGCAAGATTATATCATTGTCGTGCTAGGATGGCTCGCTTTGGACGGTTTCGAATCGGGGGCGCTTCCTCGACTCGGCACAATTGGGTCCCGGTTGGGCCCGTTTGGGCAAGACAATGGGTTCGCCAGAATCCAATCAGCAACCATCGGTAGAAAAATGGAACGAAAGAATGCCACCCGCCCTGCTTGGGCCCTGCTAGCTCTCGCAATCGGCGCCGTTCTGACGCTCGGCTCGTGCGGAGCCACCGACGTCGGCGTCACCGGCGACGAGATTCTGATCGGCACCTGGGCTCCTTTGACCGGGCCCGCCTCCAACCTGTCGCCCATCGTCAAAGCGATGGAGGCCTACTTCCGCTACGTGAACGAAGAAGAGGGTGGAGTCCACGGACGAAAGCTGCGCCTGATCGTGAAGGACGACGCGTACGATCCCGCGAAGACGCCTGCCGTGGCCGCGGAGCTGGTGGACGGGGAGGGCGTGTTCGCGCTTCTCGGCGGAAACGGCACGGCGAACTGCCTCGCGGTCAAGGACTACATCGCGCTCAAGCTCATCCCCTGGATCAACCCCGGCTCCGGCGCCCGGGTTCTGACCTCGCCGGTGAACGCGTACGTTTTCTCGACGTTTCCTTCGTACGTTACCGAGGGTCGGGTCCTGGCGAAATACGCTTCCGAGAACCTTCCCGCCACCAAGTACGGGCTGCTCTATCAGGATGACGCCTTCGGCCGGGAGGGCCAGGAGGGCCTGCGGCTGGGTCTGCGCAATACGGGCAAGGAGATCGCGGTGGCGCAAACCTACAAGGTGGGAGACTCCGACCTTTCCGCCGTCGCCCAGAAGTTCAAGGACGACGGGGTCGACCTGATCTTCGTCTGGACGATTGCCGAGGGCGCCGCGGCGCTGGTGAAGGGCATCGGTGCGATCGAAGGCTACAAGCCGCAGATCGTCGGGAGCCAGATTCTCTCCGATCCCGTGATGTTCGAGCTCGCGGGCGCGGGCTGGGAAGGGGCTATCGTCGCCTCGAGCGTCCCCGAGCCCGACTCGAACGAGCCGGGAGCCGTACGGGCGCGGCCGATCATCGAGAAGTACGGCGAAGGTATGCAGTTCGGAACCTACGCGCTCTGGGGACTCTCCCGCGCGGAGGTCCTCGTCGAAGGGCTCAGGCGCGCGGGACGGGACCTCACGCGCCTCAAGCTCCTCCTGTCGCTCGAGACCGTCCATGACTGGAACGAGAACTTCCTGTCCCACCCGATCAGCTTCGACGCCGAGAACCACCTGGGTCTGAACGCCGTCAAGCTGAGCAAGGCGGAGGGCGGCACTCTGGTCCACCTTTCCGATTGGATGGAACCTTAGCGCTCGCGCCGCCAAGCTCGCGCAGACTCGTGTTGACCGGCCGAGCCCGGCTTGAATAGAATCCCCCCGGTCCGCGTCGTTGGCGCCCTGCTCTTCCGATGGAGCAAATCACCCGTTGAGCCCCGAGAAAGCCGGATTCCTCATTTCCGATGATTTCGGCGAGTGCCGGCGGGGTAACGGCGCCGGAGGAGGCCGCGGTGATGAAGTTCGGAAGGATGCTCCGGAAGCTCCGTGAAGAGAAAAACATCAGCATCGCGAAATTCGCGAGAAGCGTCGGAATGAGCCCCACGTACTTGGCACCCATCGAGCGGGACGTTTTTCCCCCTCCCGCGGAATCCAAGGTGGTGCGGATCGCGAGGGCCCTCGATCAGGATCCGGACGAGTTCCTCGCTCTCGCCGGTCGGATCGGCACCGATCTGAGGCGAATCATCTATCGCCAGCCCCGGCAGGCTGCCGAGCTCCTCCGGGCGATAGACGGCCTCCCCCAGGAGGCGATCGAGGAGCTGGTCGAAGCCGCCCGGCGCAAGAATCGCCGCTCGAGTGCGCGGCGGGTGTAGGAGCAGCCATCGGCCGTCGGGGATCCCCATCTGCCGCCGATGGACCAACCAACGAGGTGAACTGCGGATCGCTGACGGCTGAAGGCTGTTCGCTGCTATGATGCCCCGCGATGGCCGAGCCGTCCGGGGGGTTTCCCGATCTGAGAATCGTTCCAGTGGCCGACCTTCTCCTGCACGAGAGGGTCGACCTCGAGCGGGTCACTCGCCTCATCGACCGCCTCTCCGCCGACGGCATCCTGAAGAACCCACCGATCGTCGCCAGCCTTCCCGGAAGCGATCGGTTCCTCCTCCTCGACGGCGCCAATCGGGTCTCCGCCATCCAGAACCTGGACATCCCTCACTTGATCGTCCAGGTCGAGCCCTTCGAGAACGAGAGGCTCGAAATCCGTCACTGGAACCACGTGGTTCGCGATATCGAGGCTCGGGAGCTCCTGCGGAAGGCAAGGGAGATTCCCGGCGTGTCCGTCCGCGAGGGCCGACCGGAGGACTCGACGAAAGAAGAGGGATTTCTCGCGAGCGTCACCACGGGTGAGGATCGTTCGATCCATCTCTTCGATCGGGGGAGCCTCGCCGCCCGGGTCGAGCATCTTCACGACGTGGTCGACGTCTACTATCGGGGTGAAGCCCGAATGGATCGCGTGAACCATTCGGACGTCGCCGCGCTGAAGCAGCACCATCCCCACTTCGGCGCCCTGGTCTCGTTTCCCGATTTCTCCAAGCTCGACGTGCGCGCGGTCGCCGAGGGAGGACATCTTCTCCCGTCGGGGGTCACCCGCATCCTCGTTCCCCGCCGGGTCCTCGGATTCAACCTCCGGCTCCCCCTCCTCAAGTCGAACCTCCCGCTCGAGGAGAAGCGGCGCTGGCTCGCGGAGGAGATGCGCCACAAGGTGTCCGAGCACAAGGTGCGCTACTACCAGGAGCCGACGTTCGTCTTCGACGACTGATCTCACCGCTCATGAAGGACCACAAGACCGCGCTCTCGGACCTCGCCTCCGCCCAGTGGCGGCTAGCCCTCACCCTGACGGCGGCGATGATGGCCGTCTACTTCAGCTTCATCCTGCTGGTGGCCTTCGCGAAACCCCTCCTGGGAACCATACTCGTTCCGGGGTTGAGCCTCGGGACGCTTCTGGGGGCGCTCACCATCGTATCCGCCTGGATCTTCATCTGGATTTACGTCCGCTGGGCAAACGGTCACTACGATCGCACGGTGACCACTCTTCGAGGCAAGGACTGATGGGCTCCGTCGATCCCGTAGCCGTCGGATTCTTTTTCACGTTCATCGGGCTCACGCTCGGCATCACCTACTGGGCGGCGCGGAAGACGCGGACGGCGGAGCACTTCTACGCCGCGGGGCGAAGCGTCACCGGACTCCAGAACGGGCTCGCGCTCGCCGGCGACTACATGAGCGCCGCGAGCTTTCTCGGCATCGCCGGCCTCGTGGCGCTGTCCGGGTTCGACGGGCTCATCTACTCCATCGGATTTCTCGTGGGCTGGCCCATCGTGATGTTCCTCATCGCCGAGCCCCTCCGGAACCTGGGGAAGTACACCTTCGCCGACGTCGTCGCCTACCGGCTCTCGCAGCGCCCGGTGCGCGTCGCCGCCGCCTTCGGGACGCTCTCGGTCGTTTCCTTCTACCTCATCGCCCAGATGGTGGGAGCCGGCAATCTCATCCGGCTCCTCTTCGGTCTGTCGTACGAGCTCGCCGTGGTCATCACCGGCGGGGTGATGCTTCTCTACGTGCTCTTCGGAGGCATGATCGCGACGACCTGGGTCCAGATCGTGAAAGCGGTCCTCCTGCTCGGGGGCGCCTTTCTTCTCGCGATCCTGGTGCTCCTGCGCTTCTCGCTGAACCCCCTGGCGCTCTTCGCCGCCGCCGCGGAGCGCTACGGCGAAGCCGTGCTCGCCCCGGGCCAGCTCGTCTCCGACCCCATCGACGCCATCTCGCTCGGTCTCGCCCTCATGCTCGGAACCGCGGGACTCCCGCACATCCTCATGCGCTTCTACACCGTGCCCGACGCCAGAACCGCGAGGACCT
The DNA here is from genome assembly GCA_963716925.1 of uncultured Acidobacteriota bacterium. GTDB lineage: Bacteria > Acidobacteriota > Vicinamibacteria > Marinacidobacterales > SMYC01 > DAISKN01. The sequence continues at coordinate 771,473 of CAVQUX010000014.1, forward strand.
CCGTCAGCTACGCCACCGCGTTCATCGGTTTTTTCTATCTCCTCACGTTCATTCTCGGCTTCGGCGCCATGGTCCTCGTGGGACAGGACGCGGTCCGGGCGGCGGACCCCGGGGGGAACATGGCGGCGCCCCTTCTCGCGGCCGCGGTCGGGGGGAGGGGTTTTCTCGGATTCATCTCCGCCGTTGCCTTCGCGACCATCCTCGCGGTGGTCGCGGGCCTCACGCTCTCGGGCGCGGCGGCGCTCTCTCACGACCTCTGGGTGAACGTCGTGCGCCGGGGAGAGGCCCCGGAGCGGGAGCAGCTCGTCGTGGCGCGGCTCGCGACGATCCTTCTCGGCGCTCTCGCCATCGTTCTCGGCGTGGTATTCAAGGGGCAGAACGTGGCGTATATGGTAGGCCTCGCCTTCGCCATCGCGGCGAGCGCCAACTTCCCCGCGCTGGTCCTCTCCGTTTTCTGGCGGCCATTCACCACCCGGGGCGCACAGGCGAGCATGATCGCGGGGACGCTCTCGGCGCTGATCCTGATTTACCTATCGCCCACCATCCAGGTGAGCGTCCTCGGCCGCGAGGCCGCGTGGTTCCCCCTTCGCAACCCGGGGCTCGTGACCATTCCGCTCGCGTTCGTCGTGGGAATCGCGACCTCGCTCCTCAAGCCCGAGAGGAGCGCCGACGAGGCCTTCCCCGCCCTCGAGCGGCGGCTTCATCTGGGCGCGGACTGACCGCGTCACATTGCCGCGAAACCTCCGCTCATGCTAGGATTTTCGCCATGTCCGGACATTCCAAGTGGCATTCGATCAAACACAAGAAGGCCGCCATCGACTCCAAGCGCGGCAAGGCCTTCACCCAGATCATCAAGGAAATCACCGTGGCCGCCCGCACCGGCGGCGGCGACGCGAGCTTCAACCCTCGCCTTCGCCTCGCCGTCGACAAGGCCAAGGCGGAGAACATGCCCAAAGACAACATCGAGCGCGCCATCAAGAAGGGGACGGGGGAGCTCGAGGGCTTCAACCTGGAAGAGGTGAGCTACGAGGGTTACGGTCCCGGAGGGGTCGCAGTCTACATCGAGGCGACCACCGACAACCGGAACCGGACGGTCGGCGAAGTGCGGCATCTCTTCGGCAAGTACGGCGGGAACCTCGGCGAGACCGGCTCGGTGGGATGGATGTTCGACAAGAAGGGCTACATCGTCGTCGAGCGCAAGGACGCCCCAGAGGAGACGCTCCTCGAGATCGTCCTCGAGGCCGGCGGTGAGGACGTCAAGGAAGACGAGAGCAACTGGGAGATCTTCACCCCGCCCGAGGCATTCCCCGCCGTTCGGGACGCCCTCAAAGCCAAGGGGATTCCGATCGCGGTGGAAGAGCTGGGAATGATCCCGCAGACCAGCGTGAAGCTCGAGGGCAAGCAGGCCCAGCAGATGCTGAAGCTCATGGAGGCCCTCGAGGAGCACGACGACCTGACGAACGTCTGGGCGAATTTCGACATCGAGGAAAAAGAGATCGAAGCCGCGATGTCGAAGTGACGTCGTGAGAATCCTCGGGATCGACCCCGGCTCTCAGGCGACGGGATTCGGCGCCATCGATTCCGACGGCCAGCAGCATTCGGTGATCGAGCACGGCGTCATCCGCACGCCCGCGAGCTACTCGTTTCCTCAGAAGCTCCACTTCATCCACCAGCGCGTCGTCGAGGTCCTCGATCGAACCCGGCCCGGGGAAGTGGTGGTGGAGAACCTGTTCTACGCCACGAACGTCAAGAGCGCCCTCCGGCTCGGCCACGTGCGCGGAGTGACGCTCATCGCCGGGGTCGCCCGGGGTCTCGCGGTCTTCGAGTACTCGCCTCTCGAGGTGAAGCAGGCGGTGGTGGGCTACGGGCGCGCAGACAAACAGCAGGTCCAGAAGATGGTCGCGCTGCTCCTCGGGCTTCCGAGCCCGCCCGAGCCCGACGACGTCGCCGACGCGCTGGCGGTGGCGCTCTGCCACGCCCATCGCATGCGCTACCTCGAGAAAGTGTCGAAAGCGCGGTGATCGCCTACCTCGAAGGGCGCCTCAACCGGAAGTCGCCGAGCCTGGTCGTGGTCCTCGTGGGCGGAGTGGGATACAAGCTCTTCATCCCCGTCTCCACGTACTACGAGCTTCCCGAGGAAGGGTCGGAGGTGGCTCTCCACGTCCACACCCACGTGCGCGAGGACGTCCTTGCTCTTTACGGTTTCGCGAGCGCGACCGAAGAGCGCCTCTTTCAGCGTCTGATCGGCGTGAACGGCGTCGGCCCCGCCCTCGCGCTGAAGGTGATGTCGGGACTCGAGCCGAAGGCTCTGGTCGACGCGATACGATCCTCCGATCTGAGGCGCCTGGGCTCCATTCCCGGCGTAGGCAAGAAGACGGCCGAGAGGCTCGTGGTCGAGCTTCGCGACAAGATGGCCGGGATCGGGCCGGTCGGGGGCGAGGACGCTTCCCGCGTTCCCCTGGGGCCCGTCGAATTGCTCCGGGAAGACCTGCTCTCGGCGCTCGCGAACCTCGGGTTCCCCCGCGCCTCCGCGGAAAAGAGCGTCGAGGCGGCGCTCCGCGAAGAGCCGGAGATCTCTTTCGAGGGAGCGCTGAAGCGGGTTCTGCGAAAGCTCTCCGGGTGATGAGTCGATCCGAAGTTCTCTCCCTGTACCGCGAGAGGCTTCTTGAGCGCGAGGGCGAAAGAGCCCTGCGCCGGGGCAGGGTGGCGCTCGTCTCCTACGCGAGGCTCGCGACGTTCGCCGCCGGGGTCGCTCTCCTCTGGTTCGTCTGGGAGCGCGAGCCTGGGAGCTGGCCGTTTCTCCTCGTCCCCCTCGCCCTCTTCGGAGCGCTTCTCGCCGTCCACGTTCGCCTCCACGACGCTCTGACGCGCGTCGAGCGCGCCCTGCGGTTCTACCGGCGCGGAATCGAGCGGCTCGAAGGAGACTGGCAGGGGAAGGGGAGGACCGGCGAATCGTTCCTCGACCGGGATCACCCCTACGCGCGCGATCTCGACATCTTCGGCAAAGGCTCGCTCTTCGAGCTCCTCGACGTCACCGTGAGCCCCTGGGGGACGAAGACCCTCGCCTCATGGCTGAAGCATCCCGCGACTCTCGAGGACGTGCGACTCCGGCAGGAGGCGGTTTCCGAGCTCCGGACGCTCGTCGATCTCCGCGAAAGGGTCGCTTCCGAGCCCGCGAACGAAGACGAGATCGGAAACCCCGAGGCCCTCGGCAAATGGTCGGAGGCGCCGGAAGTGCTCTCTTCGGAGCCTGCGCGGTGGACTGCTCTCGCCCTCGGCGCCGCGACCACGGCGCTCGCCGTCCTGTGGCTCGCCTCCATGGTCGATCGGGTGGCGTTTCTCACGGCGCTCGCCGCGAGCGCTTCCTTCGCCCTCGCTTTCCGTTCGCGAACGAGCGCCGTCCTCACCGCCGCCGAGGCTCCCTCTCGCGACCTCTCGATCCTCGCCTCTCTCCTCCACATTCTCGAGACCCAGGGTTTCGCCGCCGAGCACCTGGTATCGCTCCAGAGCCGGCTCTCGTCCGACGGCGAGGGGGCGTCGGCGAAGATTCGCCGCCTGGCGCGCCTCATCGAGTATCTCGATGCGCGGAGAAATCAGCTGTTCGCTCCCGTAGCCGCTCTCCTTCTCTGGGGCACGCAGTTCGCGTTCGCCATCGAGGCCTGGCGGCGGATCTCGGGCCGTCAGGTTCCGCGCTGGCTCGAGGCAGTGGGGGAGCTCGACGCTCTCCTGGCGCTCGCGAGCTACGGCTTCGAGAATCCGGAGGATATCTTCCCCGCCGCGACCGAGGAGCGGGCGCTCTTCGAGGCGGAAGGTCTCGGACATCCGTTGATCCCGCCGGATCGCCTGGTGCGCAACGACGTGGCGCTCGGCCGGGAGTCGAGACTTCTCGTGGTCTCGGGCTCCAACATGTCGGGAAAGAGCACGCTTCTGCGGTCCGTCGGCGTCAACACCGTGCTCGCCCTCGCCGGGGCCCCGGTGCGGGCGAAAAAGCTCACGCTCTCCCGCCTCCGAGTGGCGGCCTCGATCCGCATCGAGGACTCGCTCCAGGAGGGCATCTCCCACTTCTACGCCGAGATCCTGCGCCTGCGGCAGGTGATGGAGCTCACCAAGGGAGAGACCCCTGTGCTCTTCCTCCTCGACGAGATTCTCCATGGGACCAACTCTCACGACCGACGCATCGGCGCCGAGGCCGTGGTCCGGGGCCTCGTCGAGCGCGGCGCCATCGGTCTCATCACCACCCACGACCTGGCGCTCTCCCGTCTCGCGGAGACCCTGCCTGGACGGGCCGCGAACGTTCACTTCGAGGATCACATCGAGGACGGGAAGATCCGCTTCGACTACCGCATGCGGGAGGGAGTGGTGAAGAAGTCGAACGCCCTCGAGCTCATGCGCGGAATCGGGCTGGAAGTCTGATCGACGCCGGAGATAGACTCACGAAAACATGACCGAACGCCTCGTTACCATGGGCCGCACCGACGAGGACGCCTCTCTCGATCTGAGCCTCCGGCCCCGCCGGTTCTCGGAGTACGTGGGACAGCAGAAAATCCTGACGCAGCTCGAGATCGCCGTAACCGCCGCCCGCGAGCGCGGAGAGGCGATGGATCACCTGCTGACCTACGGTCCTCCGGGCCTCGGGAAGACGACGCTCGCCTACGTGGTCGCGAACGAGCTCCAGGTCGGAATCAAGACCACCGCGGGTCCGCTCATCGAGAAAGCGGGCGATCTGGTGGCGCTCCTCACGAACCTCGAGCCCCGGGACGTGCTGTTCATCGACGAGATCCATCGACTCCATCCGGCGATCGAGGAGGTGCTCTATCCGGCGATGGAGGACTTCAAGCTCGACATCATCATCGGGCAGGGTCCGTCGGCGAAGTCCGTCAAGATTCCCATCTCCCACTTCACACTCATCGGCGCGACGACCCGGGCCGGACTGCTCACGTCGCCTCTTCGCGGCCGCTTCGGCATCGTCCACCGTCTCGATTTCTATACCGAGGACGACCTCGAGCGGGTCATCCTTCGATCCGCCGCGATTCTGGGGGTGCCGATCCAGCAGCCGGCCGCCCGGGCCATCGCGCGACGGTCCCGCGGGACCCCGCGCATCGCGAACCGGCTCCTGCGCCGGGTGCGGGACTTCGCCCAGGTGAAGGCCGACGGCGCCATCACCGAAGCCGTGGCGCAGGACGCGCTCACTCTGCTCGAAGTCGACGAGATGGGCTTCGACGAGATGGACCGAAGCATCCTCTTCACCCTCATGGACAAGTTCTCCGGCGGTCCCGTGGGGCTTTCGACGGTAGCGGCGGTCGTGGGCGAGGAGGCCGATACCATCGAGGATGTCTACGAGCCCTATCTGATCCAGATCGGATTTCTCAGATCGCACCCCGCGCGGACGGGTCGCGACCGAGCGCGCCTACCGCCACTTCGGCTTCACCCCGGCGGATCCGCAAAAACGCCTCTTTTGACGCGGGTATACACCCGCGCCGCGCCAGTCGGAGCGGATCGAGGGTCTCGTTCCTTGTGATATCCTGATAGTGCCTCCGGCTCAAGGAGGTGATTGAATGATCTTCAAGGTGCTATTGCAGTGGGATCCCGACTCCAACGTGTGGGTGACGCACGTTCCGGAGCTGGACGATATATCCACTTTTGGCGCCACCCAGGATGAGGCGTTGCAGATGACCAAAGACATGATCCTGGGTTACCTCGAAGCATCGAAGAAGGCTCATCACGAGCCACGCGCGACCCCGGTTCACTTACCCCGCATCGTCGAACTCGCCGTGTGAAGCTTCCCGCGGTCTCGGGAAAGGAAGTCTTCAACGCCCTGATTCGGAACGGTTGGGTTGAGATCCGCACGGGAGCATCCAGTCACCGGTATCTGAAGCATCCGAATCGTGGAGGTTTGGTGACCGTTCCCTACACTACGAAGGATCTTCCGAAGGGCACGTTGAACTCGATCCTCAAGCAAGCAGGGTTGAATGCCGCCGAGCTTCATCAGATGCTCTGAAGGCGAGCCTCTTTCCTCGAGGCAATAGTGACCCGGCTCTCGGATTTCGACTACGAGCTTCCCGCGGAGCTCATCGCGCAGACGCCCGTTTTCGAAAGAGATCTCTCCCGTCTCCTTCATGTGGGTCCCGACGGAACCCTGCGCCATCACGTCTTTCGCGACCTTCCGGCACTGCTCGAGCCCGGTGACCTCCTCGTCCTGAACGACACGCGCGTTTTTCCCGCGCGCCTCGAAGGAGTGCGGGACGGTGGAGGCCGAAGCGAGCTCCTGCTTCTGGAGCGGCTCGATTCCGATCGCTGGCGGGTGCTCGCAAAGCCCGCGAGAAAGATTCGCGCGGGCGATCGCCTCTCCTTCGCCGACGGACGGCTCGAAGCCGAGGTGCTTTCGGTCGAGGAGGAAGGAAAGCGGGTCGTGCAGTTTCGATTCAAGGGCGATTGGGATGCCCTGCTCGAGGAGCTGGGAACGACTCCTCTACCTCCTTACATCGGGAGCGCCGGAGGGGAGCGGACCACGAGGCTCCGCTACCAGACGATCTACGCACGCCCCTCGGGGTCCATCGCCGCGCCGACCGCGGGACTCCACTTCACCGAGCGGATGTTCGAAGCTTTGCGCGACCGAGGGGTCGACCTCGCCTTCGTCACGCTGCACGTCGGCCATGCGACGTTCCAGCCGATCCGGGAGGAGGAGATCGAAACCCACCGCATGGGACTCGAACGGTACATCGTTTCCGAGGAAACGAGGGAGAAGATCCGAACGGGGCGGCGCGTCATCGCCGTCGGCACCACGACGGTTCGGGCCCTCGAGAGCGCGGCGCTCGCGGGTTTTCGGCCGGGCTGGCAAGAGACCGACCTGTTCATCTCACCCGGCTTCGAGTTCGGCGTCGTCTCGGGGCTCCTCACGAATTTCCACCTGCCGAGGAGCTCCCTGCTGATACTCGTCTCGGCGTTCGGCGGGCGGGAACGGGTCCTAGAGGCCTACCGCGAGGCGGTGAAAGAGCGCTATCGCTTCTACAGCTTCGGCGACGCGATGCTCCTCTATCCCGCCGGTGTGCGATAATTCCCGCCGTGGATCGGAAGGCCCTCCTCGCGATCGTCGAGGAAAGCGCGCGCCTCAAGCGGGAGTTCTTCGAGGCCGAGGCGGACTCGGTGCTCGCGGCCGGCCGGATGCTCGTTTCGGCCCTTTCCTCCGGGAGAAAGGTTCTTGTCTTCGGGAACGGGGGAAGCGCTGCCGATTCGCAGCATTTCGCGGCGGAGCTCGTGAACCGCTTCCGGCTCGACCGCCCCGCGCTTCCCGCGATCGCCCTCACCACCGACACTTCGATCCTCACCAGCATCGCGAACGACAGCGATTACGAGAGCGTCTTCAGCCGCCAGGTCGAAGCCCTGGGAGCTCCGGGAGACGTCGCCGTCGCCGTCAGCACCAGCGGCGGCTCTCCCAACGTCCTGAAAGCCGTCGAGGCGGCGCGGGCGCGGGGCCTCCGGACGCTTGGGCTCGCCGGTCGCGACGGCGGGAAGCTCGCCAAGGCCGTGGACCTCTGCCTCACCGTGCCCCATCGGGAGACGGCCCGGATTCAGGAAGTCCACGGGCTCCTGATCCACCTCTTCTGCGAGATGATCGACGGCGCGCTCTTTCCAGACCGAGGCCGCTGATGCCGTCTCGCTACGCCGTCTCCCCGCTCGACCTTTCGAAGCTCGAGACCTACCCTCTCGCGTCCCGCAAGAGCAAGGTGTCGGCGGAGCAAATCGGAAAGCCCGCGGCGCCGGGTGGAAGCTTCCGCGATTTCTGGCGGAGTCTTCCCGACATTCTCGCAGGGCGCGATCTGAGAGAGCTCGTCCGGCGATTGAAAAGCGCGCGGGAGAGCGAGCGCGCGATCCTCTGGGGCCTCGGGGCGCACGTGATCAAGGTCGGTCTCTCGCCCGTCCTCGTCGACCTCATGGAGCGCGGCTACATCCAGGGGCTCGCGCTCAACGGGGCCGGCATCATCCACGACTTCGAGATGGCGGTCGCGGGAGAGACGTCGGAGGAGGTGGCCGAGGGTCTGGGCGCGGGAAAGTTCGGGATGGCGGAAGAGACGGGATCGCTCCTGAACCGCGGGATCAACGACGGCGTCGCCTCGGGCCTCGGCCTCGGTGAATCCGTGGGAGCGTTCCTCGCGGAGCTCTCTCCCCCTCACGAGAAACTGAGCCTGCTCTCGAATGCCTATCGCCTGGCGATTCCGGTGACCGTCCATGTCGCCGTGGGAACGGACATCATCCACATGCACCCGCAGGCCTCGGGCGAGGCCATCGGAAAGGGAAGCCTCACCGACTTTCGCCTCTTCGCCAGCGTGGTGAGGGGGCTCGACGGCGGGGGCGTCTACCTCAACTTCGGCTCCGCCGTTCTTCTCCCCGAGGTTTTTCTCAAAGCGGTGAGCGTGGTGAGAAACCTCGGCTACCCGCTCACCGACTTCTCCACCGCCAACTTCGACTTCATCCGGCATTACCGCCCGCGGGTGAACGTCGTCGAGAGGCCGGTCATGGGAACCGGCCGGGGGTTCGACTTCGTGGGTCACCACGAGATCCTGATGCCGCTTCTCGCCGCCGCGCTTCTCGAGTGACAGAAGTTCAGCCGGCGGTCACACGGACGAAGATCCCGAAAGAGCGCGGTCTCGTCCCATAGACGAAATCGAGCTCGGGCTCGACCCGGAGAAGGCTTCCGTAGGCGCCGACCCCGATACGGGCGTGTGGGCGGACGAGGAAGTCGAAAACGTAGCCCGCCGAGACCTTTCCCACGTTGTAGACCACGTCGTGTCTCCGATCGGCCGCGAGGAAGAGCTCGTTCTTCTCCGCCCACTCGAGACGACCGAAGACCGCGTGAGCGTTTGCGAATCGGAGCCCGGTCTCGATCAGGAGCGCGTGCTGAACGGGGGAGATGCCCGGGGTGAAGTGATAGTGCACTCCCGGGGGAAGAGTCGCGGGCGGCGCCGTGAGCCTCTCGGTATCGTTCCGCCCGTACGCGACGGTCGTCTGCCAGTAGCCTCGCGCGAGAGGTCGATGGTACGTCGTGGAGGCGGTGACCCGGACGACGTCGAGGGAAGGGTGGAGACGGTCCGGCTCACGCACCCAGGCGGCGCTCACCTGCGTCGACCAGCGGGGCGACGGGTTGTAGGTGAGCCGGGCGGCGAATGAATCCAGATCGAAACCGTCGAGGTCCCAGCGATGAGCGTCGGGCTCCCGGCCGTTGAAGAGCGATCCGTCGAGCTTCCACCGGCCCTCGCTCTCCCACCCCACGGTGAGGACGCCGTGGCTGATGTGGGAGCCGTCGAGCCAATGGTGAGTAATCGGTGCTATCGGGTTGTCGTAGGCCGAAAGGCGGTGCATGAATGCCGGGGGCCCGAGCGCCGGCTCTCCGACCGGAGCGAAGTAGACGAACAAGCCGCCTCGCTGGTAGCGGGCCGCGATCTCCATGAAGAGGTCGTGCGGGTGCTGCCGGTCGAAGAGCGGGTTCCTCCCGTCGGCGGACTCTCCCGTCTGGAGGAGCATGGGATATCCGCGCGCTCCCAGGCTCGGCTCGAGCGAGGCCATCACCCGGAAACCGAAGCGTCCCTCACCCAGAGATCGTTCCGCGTGAAACATCGCCATGTTGGTCGAGAAGGCTTCCGACTCGCCTCGCACTCCGGACTCGTCCTGGTACGCGAGGTTGACGAAGCCGTGGAACATGAGCGACCAGGCTCCGGCCGTCCCGTGGAGCCCCTGCATGGGGGAGGACGCCGGGAGCCAGCTCGTTCCCGAGACCGGCGATGGAGATGGGGGGTGCTCGTCTTGCTGCGCGGCGAGAAAGGCCGCGAAAAGGAAGGCGCCCGTCAGCGACGGCCTCCCTTCGACCGCACCTCCATCTGAAACGCGATGGTGAAATCGGGGGAGAAGCTCGAGAGGTCCTCGACGAGCCGCCATTCGTAGACGAAAGTCTCCGAGTGGCGGTAGCGGACCCCGAGGGCGAGCTGGATTCCCGGCGACGTGAGATTCACGACCTCGCCGCGGACCGGAGGCCGAAAGTAGTCCGCCTGAATCAAGGCGGCGAGCCTGGGCTTGAAGCGCCAGTCCGCCCCCACCATGAAGGAAAGGTAGTCGCGGGTCTCGAATCGCTCCGGGGCACCGAGGAAGTGATAGTTCAGGTTCAAATAGAGTCCGTACTTCGGGCCGATGCGATCGAACGCCACCCCCAGACCGAAATCGGTCGCTCCGCTTCCGCTGAGGTTCTGCGGGTCTCCCGTCGGGAGCTTCAACGCTCCTCGGACCGCGAGCGAGCGGAGGTTTCCTACGTAGAGCGTCTTCTTCACGTCGATGGCGACGTCCCCCACCGCCCCGAAAGAATGCGTCCCCGCGAGAACCACCTGGTCCCCGCGGCGGTACTGGAAATCCGCCAGCCCGTACGGCGTCTGTCCCCGGAGGAGGTTCGGGAGCCCGAAGGCTTCGTGAAACGAGCTCACGAACGGGTCGAGAAATCCGCCGTAGTAAGCGTAGAAGGGAACGGAGAACCCGAGCTCGAGACCATGGCCGAAGCCCCGCTTCATGGCGACGAGAGTCCGAAGGTACTCGAGATCGAATCGCAGGAACTCGTTGTCCGTCTGCTGCTCCTGGATGATGTTCGAGTAGTCGAAGGTGAAATCGAGATCGAGCTCCCCCTTTCCGAGCGGGGACGCGCGGTCGGGCGTCAGGTAAACGAAGAGAAGCGCCATCGGCGTCTGGTTCCGGCTTCCGAGCGGACGGCGCCAGCTCGAGCTCGCCGAGGTCTCTTCCCCTGCGGCCTCGGTCTGGCCGAATACGGCGGATGCGGAGAGCAGCAGCGCGCACAGGGATCGAGCGAGGACCGGTGTTCTCATCGTCGGACGCGGGAATTCGAAGATCCCTATGATATACCCTGCGAGCGACGGAGGTCTCGTAAACATGAGCAGTTCCGCCGATGGGACCCATGAGAAAAGGCGCTCGGTCTCGAGCGGCACGGTCTGGGAAGAGAAATTCGGCTACTCCCGCGCGGTGCGCGTAGGCAATCGCATCCTCGTTTCCGGCACCACGGCCACCGGTCCCGGCGGGCCCGTGGCTCCGGGCGATCCCGCGGCCCAGGCGCGCTACGCGCTGGACAAGATCGAGAGGGCGATTCGCGATCTCGGGGGCACTCTCGAAGACGTGGTCCGGACGCGGATCTTCATCGCCCGGATGGAGGACTGGGAGGCGGTGGCCAAGGTGCACGGGGACCGGTTCGGGAAGATCCGCCCGGCGAATACCCTGGTTCGCGCCGATCTCGTGGGAGAGGCGTTCCTCGTCGAGATCGAGGCCGAGGCGGTCGTGGGATCGGCCGCGGAAGCGGAATGAGCGGGGCTTTCACTTTCAGCATCCGCCTCAACAACGATCATCGGATCGAGGAGTACGTGGCTCTCGCGCGGAAGGCGGAGGATTTCGGCTTCGACCAGCTCTGGGTCAGCAACGACCTTTTCCTCAAGAGCGCTCCCGTAATCCTTTCGGCGGTCGCCGGGGCGACGAGTCGCCTCGGGATCGGCATCGCGGTTCTCAACCCCTACACCATGAACCCCGGGGAAATCGCGATGCTGGCGGCGACGCTCGACGAGCTATCAGGAAATCGCTTCCACCTGGGTTTCGCCGCCGGAGCGGCCGAGTTCATCAAGTGGGTCGGTGTGGAGTACCGGACACCTCTCGCCGCGGTGAGGGAGTCGGTCGCGGCGATCCGGCGTCTTCTCGCGGGCGAGGCGGGAATCCCGTCGAGCACTCTTCCCTGGACGAAAGACGCCTACCTGCGCTTTCGCGCACCTCGGACCACCCCCATCTATCTCGGCGCGATGGGTCCGAAGATGCTCCGGCTTTCGGGTGAAATCGGAGACGGGGCCCTTCCGCTTCTTCTTCCTCCGGAGCACTACTTCACCGTGCGGCCGATCGTCGAAGAGGGAATGAAGGACCGCGACCCCGCGCTCGGCCCCATCGACTTCGCCTGCTGCATCTGGGTCTCGCTCTCGAGCGACGCTCGGGCGGCGCGGCGGGTTCTGGCCGAGAAGATCGCCTACTACGGCTCCGCCCTCTCGCCCCTCATCCTGGATCGGCTCTCCCTCACCCACCAGGACTTCGCTATCATCGAGAGGGCGGTCACGGAGGAGCGCGACATGGACAAAGCCTGTTCCCTCGTCGACGAGAGGATGCTCCGCATCGGCGTCGTCGGGGGCGCGAAAGAGGTCATCCAGAGGCTCGAGCCTCTGGTCGCGGCGGGCGGACGCCACCTGAGCTTCGGACCCCCGCTCGGGCCCGACCCCCTGGAGGCCGTCGAAATCCTCGGAAGAGACGTCCTTCCGTACTTCCGTTCGTAAGCACCCGTGAGCCTCATCCGCAGCCAGATCGCGACCGGCTCCGAGGACTGTCGGGAGAACCGCGCTCTTCACCTCACCCTCAACCAGGACGTCGAGCGGAAGCTCGAGGGGATCCGCCGGGGAGGGGATGAAAAATCCCACGCGCGGCACCGGGAGCAGGGGAAGCTCTTCGTCCGCGATCGCATCGCCCGGCTATGCGACGAAGGCTCCCCGTTCCTCGAGATCGGGGCTTTCGCCGGACACGAGCTCTACGAGGACCCGGTGCCCGCGGGAGGAATCGTCTGCGGCGTCGGCCTGGTGCGGGGACGACAGTGCATGATCGTCGCGAACGACGCGACGGTGAAAGGCGGGACCTACTACCCCATTACCGTGAAGAAGCACCTCCGGGCGCAGGAGATTGCCTTCGAGAACCGGCTTCCGTGCATCTACCTCGTCGACAGCGGCGGAGCGTTCCTCCCGCTCCAGGCGGAGGTCTTTCCCGATCGCGACCACTTCGGCCGGATTTTTCGGAATCAAGCGGTCCTGAGCGCCGCACGCGTCCCCCAGCTCTCCGCGGTCATGGGGATGTGCACCGCCGGCGGGGCCTATGTTCCCGCGATGAGCGACCAGGCGGTGATCGTGAACGGAACCGGCACCATCTTCCTCGGCGGCCCTCCCCTGGTGAAAGCGGCGACGGGCGAGGACGTGACCGCCGAGGAGCTCGGAGGCGCGCGCGTCCACACCGAGCTTTCGGGAGTCGCCGATCACTTCGCCGAGGACGACGAGCACGCCCTGGAGACGCTGAGGGACATCGTGGGACACCTGGGAAAGAGGGCGCAGGCCGACGTGCGCCTCCAGTCGCCGGAGCCGCCGGCGTACGATCCCGAAGAGATCCTCGGTATCTGGCCCCGGGACCCGAGGCGGCAGATCGACGTGAGGGAAGTCCTCGCGCGCATCGTCGACGGAAGCCGCCTCTTCGAGTTCAAGAAGCGCTACGGAGCGACCCTGGTGACCGGTTTCGCGCATATCGAGGGGATACCCGTGGCCATCCTCGCGAACAACGGAGTCCTGTTCAGCGAGAGCGCTCTCAAGGCGACGCACTTCATCGAGCTGGCGACGGCGGAGAAGGTTCCGCTCCTCTTTCTCCAGAACATCACCGGGTTCATGGTGGGCGCGGCCTACGAGCGGGGCGGCATCGCGAAGGACGGGGCGAAGATGGTGCACGCGGTCGCGACCGCCCGCGTTCCCAAGCTCACCGTCCTTCTCGGGGGAAGTTTCGGGGCGGGGAACTACGGAATGTGCGGCCGCGCCTACGATCCTCGGTTCCTCTGGAGCTGGCCCACGGCCCGCATCTCGGTCATGGGGGGGGAGCAGGCGGCTTCGGTTCTGGTCACGGTGAAGAGGGATCAGCTCGCGCGCAGGAACGAGGAGCTGTCCAGCGAGGACGCCGCGGCGATCGCCGAGCCCATCCGCGAGAAGTACGAGCGCGAGGGACACCCTTATTATGCCTCGGCGCGGCTCTGGGACGACGGCGTCGTGGATATGCGGAAGACGCGGTCGATTCTCGGGCTCTCCCTCGCGACTGCGCTCAACGCGCCCATCCCGGAGACCCGGGTCGGCGTTTTCCGGATGTGACCCTTTCATGAGCGCGAGAACGACCACGCTTCGGATCGGAAACGCCGGGGGCTACTGGGGCGACGATCCCTACGCGCTGAGGCGCCAGGTGACCGGCCCGATCCCTCTCGACTACGTCTCGATCGATTTTCTCGCCGAGATCACGATGAGCATCCTCCAGAAGCAGTACGCCCGCGATCCGAAATCGGGCTACGCCAGGGATTTCGTGACCCAGGTGGAGCCGCTTCTCGAGGAAATCCTGGAGCGAGGAATCCGCATCATCACCAATGCCGGAGGAGTCAACCCCCAGGGATGCGCCGAGGCTCTCTTCGAGATGGCCAGGCGCCGGGGCGTTCCGCTGAAAGTGGCCGTCGTGGGCGGAGACGATCTGAAGGGACGCATCGAAGAGCTGCGGGAGCGGGGCATCTCGCTCTCCAACATGGAGACGGGAGAGGAGCTCGGCGAGTACCGGGACAAGATCCTATCGGCGAACGCCTACTTCGGGGCGATGCCGGTGGTCGAGGCCCTGAAGGAGAGACCCGACGTCGTGCTTTCCGGCCGGGTGACGGACACCGGCATCACTCTAGCCGCGTTGATCCACGAGTTCGGCTGGAAGCCCGACGACTACGATCGGCTCGCCCAGGGAATCGTCGCCTCCCATCTCATCGAGTGCGGAGCCCAGGCGACGGGAGGAAACTTCACCGACTGGGAGAAAGTGCCGAGCTACATCGACGTCGGATTCCCCGTCCTGGAGCTCGAGCCCGACGGAGCCTTCGTCCTGACCAAGCACCCGGGCTCCGGGGGGCTGGTGAGCCTCCAGACGGTCCGCGAGCAGTTCCTGTACGAGATGGGACATCCGCAGGTCTACATCACCCCCGACGCCATCGCCGACTTCACCACCATGACGCTCGAGAGCGACGGCGAGAACCGCGTCCGCATCCGGGGCGCTACCGGTCGTCCGCCCACGGATCTCCTCAAGGTCTCGACGGCTCTCGAGGATGGCTTCAAGTCGTCGGGAGCGCTCATCGTCTCCGGCCCCGACGCCCGCGAGAAATCGAAGCTCTTCGCGGAGATTCTCTGGCGGCGCCTGGAAGCGGAGCTCGAGCGCGAAGGCCTCGCTCCTCTCGAGGCCAGCCATACCGAGCTCGTCGGAGACGACAGCACCCATCGCGCTCTGACCCCCGAGCACGTACCGACCGAGATCCTCCTGCGGCTCTCCTGCCGCGATCACGATCGGCGAAAGCTCGAGATCTTCCGGAAGCTTCTCCCGGGCCTCATCCTCAGCGGTCCCGCGGGGGTCGCCGTCACCGGCGGCGCTCCCCCGGTCTCGGAGGTGGTGCGCTACTGGCCGAGCCTGATTCCGCAGGAGGCCGCCCCGGCGACGGTCGAGGTCTTCCGCCGGGGCCCGGGCGGGGAGCCTCCCGTGAAGGAGCTCTCGAAGAGCGATCTGAAATGGCCCGTGACCGGAGGCGACCCCAGCGCGACGCGCGAGCTGGAAGATCCGTTTCCGACGACGCTCCTCGCGGAGCTCTCTCCGTCTGCCGTGATCGAAGTACCTCTCCTCCGGATTGCCCATGCGCGGAGCGGCGACAAGGGCGACACCGCCAACATCGGCCTCATCGGCAGGAGCGCCGCCTGCTACGTGTGGATCCGCGAGAACGTCCCCGCCGAGCGGGTGAAAGCCTGGTTCGAGGGCATCGCGAAGGGGGACGTCCACCGTTATCTCGTTCCGAACCTCTGGGCCCTGAATTTTCTCCTCGAGCAATCCCTCGGCGGCGGAGGAACGGTGAGTCTTTACATCGACGCCCAGGGAAAAACGTATGGACAGGCGCTCCTTCGCTGCCGGGTCCCCATCCCGGCGGCGCTTCTCGACACCATCGCTCCGTCCGATCGGGCGACGTCCGCGGAGCTCGCATGAGAGACCTTCCCGTCGAGAGAATCGTCACCCGCACCTCGACTCTTCGCGTCGAATCCCTGAGCCTCGGGGTCAAGCGCATCGTCCTCGCGCGGCCCGACGCCCGCAACGCCCTCGACGAGACGATGATCGACGAGCTCCGCGACGTTCTCGACCACCTCGCCAGCATTCCCGACCCCGAGCAGATGCGTCTTCTGCTCGTCGCCGGGGAGGGAAAGGTATTCTGCTCCGGCGCCGATTTCGCCTATATGAAGAGGCTCGCGGGCAAGGGCCTGGAGGAGAGCTTCGAGGACGCGAAGGGCCTGGCGAGCCTGTACTACAAGCTTGCGGACTTTCCGACCCCGGTCATCGCGGTGGTGCAGGGCGCCGCCATCGGAGGGGGGCTGGGGCTCACGGTGGCGAGCGATTTCGTTCTCGCGGAAGAGACGGCGGTGTTCGCGACCTCGGAGGTGCTTCTGGGGATAGTCCCCGGAGTCATCAGCCCGTATGTCGTTCGCAAGATCGGGCTCGCCGCGGCCGCGCCCATGATGCTGACCGGCCGTCGGCTCAGCGCCGCCGAGGCGTCGATTTCGGGCCTGGTCGCGAGGGTGGTTCCCGGCCCCGAGCTCGAGAACGCTCTCCAGGACGTCGTCCTCGATTTCCTCGCCGCGGGCCCGGAAGCGCAGCGGCGCACGAAGGAGCTCCTCAAGCGGTCCGCGCCCCTTCCCGGTCCGGAGCATATCGAGTTCACCGCGGAGGCCATCGCGAAAGCCCGCTGTTCTCCCGAGGGAAAAAAGGGGCTCGAGGCGTTCTTCTCGAAGGCGCCCCCCGCCTGGGCGGCGCGGGTCGAGGCGCTGCGGAAGCGGCGTTGAGCAGTAGATGAAGAAGCTCCTCATCGCGAACCGCGGGGAGATTGCGCGCCGGATTCTCCGCACCGCTCGCGGCCGCGGATATCGCGTCGGGGTGATCTCGACCGCCGAGGATCGGGACGCCCTCGTGCGCCGGGAGGCGGACGAGGTCCTCGAGGTCGGAAGCTTCCTCGAAGCCGAGGCCGTCGTCGGCGCGGCCCGGAGCTTCGGCGCCGACCTTCTTCACCCGGGCTACGGATTCCTGTCGGAGAACTGGCACTTCGCGGAGCTCACCGAGGCCGCCGGGATCCTCTTCGTCGGACCGCGGCCGGAAACGATGAAGCTCCTGGGAGACAAGGAGCGGGCGAAAGAGCTCGCGCGTAAGCTCGGGGTTCCCACGCTCGAAGCTCTCAGTTCTCGCGAGCTCTCGGGTCTCTCCGCGAAAGAGCTCGAGAAAGCTCTACGAAAAAAGGGCCTCGAGCCTCCCTACCTCGTGAAAGCGGCGGGAGGAGGCGGGGGCCGGGGTATGCGGGTGGTCTCGAAGCTCTCCGATCTGCCGGGAGCGCTTCTGAGAGCCTCGGAAGAGGCGCTCTCCGGTTTCGCCGACCCCACGGTCTTCATCGAGAGATACCTCGCGTCCCCGCGCCACGTGGAGATCCAGATCCTGGGAGACGGTGAAGGGGGGGGGCTCTCTCTCGGCGAGCGCGAGTGCTCGATGCAGAGACGCCATCAGAAGGTCATCGAGGAGGCCCCGAGCCCGGTCGTCGATTCGCGGCTGCGGGAGGCGATGGGAAACGCCGCCCTCGCGCTCCTGAAGGAAAGCCGGTACCGAGGCGCGGGTACCGTCGAGTTCCTTCTCGATGCGGAGGGCCGCTTTCATTTCCTCGAGGTCAATACTCGTCTCCAGGTCGAGCATCCGGTGACCGAGGAGGTTTACAAAATCGATCTCGTCGCCGCCCAGCTCGATATCTCGCTGGGGGAGTGGTCGTCCCCCGCACCGTCGCCCGCGTCCGGACGGTGGGCGATCGAGGCGAGGGTCCTCGCCGAGGATCCGCGCTCGGGGTTTCTCCCCACTCCCGGGCCGGTGCTGCGTTACCGCGAGCCCCGCGGTCCGGGCCTCCGGGTCGACTCCGGGGTCGCCGAGGGGTCGCGGATCCATGCCGGCTTCGACTCGCTCATCGCGAAGGTGATCGCTTCCGGTGAGAGTCGGGCCGAAGCGATCGACCGCCTCTCCGAAGGTCTCGCGTCGATGGTGGTCCACGGCCCGAGGACGAACCTTCCGTTTCTCCACGCGGCGCTCCGTCACCCGGACTTCCGCGCGGGGCGGCTCTCGACCGATTGGATCGGCTCTCATCTCGAGGAGCTGAACCTGTCGCTCATTCCTCCGGAGCTCGAGAGAAGGCTCTCGACACCCGGGTTTCGGGAGAGTCTCTCGTTCGTTCTCCGCGGCGAGCGCTTTGGACCCGAGAGCGCTCCCGCCGCGCGGTTTCTTCAGATCGGAAACGACGACGCCCGTGTGGGGAGCTCTCTCGAGGAAAGCGCGCTTCGGCTCGAGCTCGACCGGTCGAGCGGCGAGCTCACGATCTCGGGTCGCGGCGTTCCGGAGACGCGGGCGGTCGCGACGGTAGTGGGCCCGGCGGAAATGGCATTCACCGTCCTCGGCGAGACGCTGGTTCTCGAGGACCCGCGAGCCCGCGTCCACCGGCGCCTCCACCACGTTCCCGCCGAGGGCGAGGTTCGCGCTCCGATGGCGGGAAAAGTTCTGGAGCTCAAGGTGTCCGCGGGGGATCTCGTCGAGGAGGGCGCGGTGCTCGCGGTCGTCGAATCCATGAAGATGCAGATCGAAGTGAAAGCTCCCCTGGGAGGCCGCGTCGACAGAGTTCTCGTGAACGAGGGAGAAATACTGGATGGCCCCGAAGTCCTCGCCGTCATCTCTCCCTGATCCCGAGAGCCGCAAGACCGCCTCCCTTCTTCCGCTCGCGCTCGGCGCGCTCGGCGTGGTGTACGGAGATATCGGCACGAGCCCGCTCTATGCCATAAGGGAGTGCTTTCACGGTCCCCACGCCATCGAGCTCACTCCCGGAAACGTCCACGGCGTGCTCTCGATGGTTTTCTGGTCGCTTCTCATCGTCATCTCCATGAAGTACCTCTCGTTCGTGATGCGCGCCGACAACCGCGGCGAGGGAGGGATCCTCGCGCTCCTGGCCCTCGTGCGGCCGGATGCCCGCGACGGCCGGATGCGTCATCTCGCGATCCTCGGCATGGGCATCTTCGGCGCCGCTCTTCTCTACGGAGACGGGATGATTACGCCGGCGATCTCCGTCCTGAGCGCTCTCGAAGGGCTCTCGATCGCGACCCCGCTCTTCGAGCCTTACATCCTACCGGCCACAGTGGTCATCCTCCTGGGGCTGTTCCTGGTGCAGAGCCATGGCACGGCGCGGGTGGGCGCGGTGTTCGGTCCAATCATGCTCGTCTGGTTCGCGACCCTCGCCCTCCTGGGCGTCTGGTCCATCGCCCGCTACCCGCAAGTGCTCTCTTCGATGAGCCCTCACTACGCCCTCGAGTTCTTCCGCGAGAACGGAAAGCATGGATTCCTCATCCTGGGAACGGTGTTCCTCGTAGTGACCGGCGGCGAAGCGCTCTATGCGGATATGGGTCATTTCGGTCGAGGACCGATTCGCCTGGCCTGGTTCTCGCTGGTTCTGCCGTCGCTCGTTCTCAACTACTTCGGTCAAGGGGCGCTCCTGCTGCGCGATCCTTCTCAAGCGGTGAACCCGTTCTTCCACCTGGTGCCCGGATGGGCGCTCTATCCCATGGTGGGTCTTTCCACCGTCGCGACCGTCATCGCTTCCCAGGCGGTGATCTCGGGCGCGTTCTCGCTCACGCGCCAGGCGGTGCAGCTCGGATTCTCACCCCGGGTGGCGATCGAGCACACCTCCCACGAGGAGATCGGACAGATCTACGTCCCCTCGACGAACTGGGCGCTGATGATTGCGACCATCGCCCTGGTGCTGGAGTTCAAGACGTCGAGCAACCTCGCCGCCGCCTACGGCGTCGCGGTCACCAGCACCATGGTGATCACCACCGCCCTCGCGTACTTCGTGGCCCGCCATCGATGGGGATGGAGCCTGCCCGCGTCGCTTCTCGTGACCGCTTTCTTTCTGGTGTTCGATCTCGCTTTCTTCGGGTCGAGTCTGGTGAAAGTCCCCCACGGCGGCTGGGTGCCGCTGGTCATCGCTCTCGGCATCTTCACCCTGATGACCACCTGGAAGCGGGGTCGCGAGATTCTGAAGGTTCGCCTCGAGGAAATGGCGGTCCCGGTTCCAGAGTTTCTACGGAGAATCGAATCGGAGAAGCCGACGCGGCTCCGGCACGCGGCGGTATTCATGACCGGAGATTCGGCGGGAATCCCCCCGGCTTTGATCCACAACCTGGAGCACAACGAAGTACTCCACCAGCCGGTCGTCCTGCTCACCATCCAGACCCGGGAGGTACCGTACGTGCCTTTCGGCGAACGCCTGGAGGTGAGCGCGCTCGGCGCCGGCTTTCATCGCGCGATCGCGCGGTACGGCTTCATGCAGGACCCGAGCGTCCCCGAGATCATCGCGCGGTTGAGAGAGCACGACCTCCCACTCGAGATGGACGAGGTCACCTTCTTCCTCGGTGGCGAGAACGTCGAGCCAACCCGGCTTCCCGGGATGGCGATATGGCGGGAGAAGCTGTTCGCGCTCATGGCCCGAAACGCCCTCCGTGCGACCGATTTCTTCCGCATCCCGCCTTCTCGGGTCATCGAGGTGCGAATGCAGGTGGAGATTTGAGACGGGAGCTCGCGGCGAGCGGCGACGAGCGAGCCCGAGAGCGCGCCGAGCACCAGGGTGAAGAGCACCCAGAAAACGAGCTGGGGAAAGAATGCGAGCCAGAAGAACCCCCGCCACTGTCCCATCTGAAACTCCGGAGGCATGCCCACGTAATCGTAGTGCGTGCCCCACCGCCCCATCATCGCGAGGAACATGATCCCCGCGACCGGGATTCGCGACGCGAGGCCATAGACGAGAAGGGTCCGCCCGAGAGCGGGCCAGGCCAGGTACGCGAGGACCCCGGCGGGGATCATCGAGCCCCAGATGAAGAGCAGCACCTGCGGAAACGGCAGAGGCGGCCGATACGATACTCCCAGGAGAACGACGGCGACCGCGCCGAGCGACCAT
The DNA here is from genome assembly GCA_963716925.1 of uncultured Acidobacteriota bacterium. Classification (GTDB taxonomy): domain Bacteria; phylum Acidobacteriota; class Vicinamibacteria; order Marinacidobacterales; family SMYC01; genus DAISKN01. Next base: position 792,363 of record CAVQUX010000014.1, read on the forward strand.
GCCGCGGAGCGCACCGCTGAGCCCGAAGGTCCTTTCCCATCCGTCCAGAGCTTCCAGGCGAAGTACGCTCCGAAGGGAATCGGAAGCCAGGTGATGCCGATGAGCCAGCTCCAGCCGCTGGGGACGACGCCCTGGGTCGCGGTCGAGAACCACGCTTCCGGCCAGCGAAGGAGCTCCCCCGTCAGTCGAAGAAGCGTTACCCCCAGACTGAGGAGCGCGGGGACGAGGACGAGCCTGGGAAGACTAGTTCGAGTCGACGGAAGCATCGAGCTCTCCCGCGAGTCGTCGAAAGTACGAGGTGATCGAGTCGGGGTCGGCGCCGGCTCCGAGCGCGACCACCAGGACGATGCGGGCCTTCAACCCGTCGAGGTCTTCCGCCGAGAGGACTCCGGCGCGCTTCGCGTCTTCGCCGAGCTCCACCCGGCCGCCCCCGGTGCGCGTGGTGAAAACGACGACGACTCCTTTCCCCCGCGCTTCGCTCACCGCATCCATCGCCTCCGGCGGGAGGTTTCCGCGCCCGAACACCTCGACCACGATCCCGCGCATTCCCGACTCGGCCGCCCGGCGTATGGCGCTTCCGTCGCTTCCGGCGTAGAGCGTCACCAGGTCCACCCGAGGCTCGATCGCCGGAGCGTCGATCGTAAGGAGCCGCGCGGGCCGGTGGTACAGATAGACGTGTCCCGAGTCCACCTGGCCAATCGGTCCGACCCAGGGAGAGACGAAGGCGTTCAGCGCGACGGCGTGCGTCTTGCGAACGTCGCGGGCGGCGTGGATCTCGTCGTTGAGCGTCACCAGGACACCGAGCCCGCTCGTCCCCGGATGCGCGGCGATCCGGACCGCGTTCAGGAGATTGCGGGGGCCGTCGGTGTCGCTGTCGCGGGGGGGGCGCTGCGCCGCCGCGAAGACCACGGGTTTTCCCGGGGGAATCACCAGGTCCACGAGAAACGCGGTCTCCTCGAGAGAGTCGGTCCCATGGGTGATGACGATTCCCGCGAGATCGCCCCGCTCCTGGAACAGCGTTCGCACCCGCTGCGCCAGACGGAATTGAAGCTCGGGGGTCATGCGCGAGCTTCCGATGTTGGAATAATCCTCGACCGAGACTTCGGCGACGCTCGAGAGGTCCGAGACCAGGGACGCCAGTTCGCCGGCCCCGAGCGCGCCGCCTCTCCCTCCCGCTATCGTCCCGCCGGTCGCCAGGAGGTGCACCTTGGGGACCGCGCTCGAGAGGGCGGGAGTGAGCCCCGCAATCGCCACCGCGGCGCCGAACGGGAGAAGTCGGAGCATCACGTAAAGATGATGTTAGATCAGAACCGGGTGCAATCCCACACGTAGGGGAAAAGGGGATTCTCTCGATCACCGACGAGGCCGGGGCCGGGCCTGGATAATCGGATCAGCGTTTCCGTCCTCCCCCGAGGACTCCGTTTCCGTTCACCGACCGCATCCTCTTGCCGGCCGCGGCGCCGGAGAGACCTCGCGCAGCAGGGTGACTCATGAAAACCATTCTCGATCTCATTGGCGAGTTCGCGAGCTTGAACGACGCGAAGGTGGAACGCGGCGGAAGACTCGGGCCCGAGGAAGAACGGCGCTACGCGGAGCTGAAGGACTTCTACGATCTGCTGATGGCGCACACCGGGCTCACGTCGCGCCGGGTGACGCGACGCTTCTCGGCGCAAGACGTGCTCAAGAAGGTGAAAGCGCGCGAGCGGCTTCGCGTGCCGCTCGAGACCGAGATGATCTTCTCCGCCGGCGGCGAGTTCCACGCGGGCCTCGCGGTGAACGTGAGCCGTGGAGGTCTGTTTCTCACGGCGCGGCAACTGCTTCCCGTCAACTCCCCGGTCACCATCTACATCTCGAGCCCCGACGCCATCGATCACGCGCTCATCGAGACCCCGGCGAAGGTGGTGTGGGTCAGCGAACGGGGAATCTCGAGCTCTCTCCTTCCCCCGGGGATGGGAGTGAGCTTCGTCTCCAAGAAAGAACTGGTCGAGAGCTACCTCGACGCGATGGTGGTGGACTCCCTGGTCCGCCATCTCTCGGGAGTCGACGCCACCTCGCTCGCGCCGGAGTTCATCGGTCGAGAGCTCGTCGAGATCTAGCTGGTCTCCGTCAGTCGGGCCAGGCGGCGCGCGAGGTCCACGTAGCCGTCGCGCACGATCGAAGCCGCGCGCTCCCGGTAGGACTCCAGGTCCTCGGGCGTCCAGGTCGCGAGCCCGTCGACGTAGCGGTTGAACATGCAGAACGCCGCCGCGATCAGGACGGTGTCGTGGATCTCGACGTCGGTCGCGCCCTCGGCGCGCGCGCGCGCGACGTCTTCGGCGCCGACGCTCTTGCCGCCTTCCCGGACCTTTCCCGCGATCGCGAGAAGCGCCTTGAGCTTCGCCGAGATCGGCGCCGCATCGGGGTCCGAGCACACCGAGGAGACCAGCGCCTCGTCGCCTCCGAGGTACTGGGCGGCGATCGCGCCGTGGCTCGTGCGGCAGTAGTCGCAGCCGTTTCCCGCGGACACCCGCGCGGCGATGAGCTCACGCTCGGCGCGGGTGAGGGTGCTCTCGCCGCGGAGCAGGATCTCCGCCAGCTCGCTCAGCGCCCGCGCCGTCTCCGGGCGGAACGCCATCGGACCGCGAATTCCCGGCAGTCCTTCGGGCAGCTCGATATGGGCCATGTGAGCTCCTAGATTCCTGGGTAGGGATCGGCTTCGATGTGAACGAAAGCGCCGAGATTGCGCCAGTCGGTCTCTCCCCGGCTCTCGAGCAAGGGGATGGAGCCCTTTTCCGCGGCGATCGTGACCAGATAACAGAAGGTCCGCTGTCCGAAGTCCTCGTAGGGAAACGGTCGGCCCGCGGGCATCTCGAGAATCTCCTTCTCGCCCGGTTCCAGCAGCCGGCTCTCGCATCCTCCGGGCACGCAGACGCGGACGCGATTCTTCTCGCTCGCCACGTTCGTCAACCGCACGACGAGCCGGGTGAGCTCGATGCCCGTCCGCACCACCAGCTCGGCCTCGGCTCCCCCCTTCACGTGGAACCCGAGGCCCCCCGGACTGCGCCGCTCTCTCCCCCAGGTGTTGTTGTCGAGGAAGTAGCCGAGGAAGCTTTCGTCGAATTGCTGCCGGAACTTCTGAGGATCGCTGTTGGTCGGCAGGTGGTTGATCGCCGAAAGCTCGGGAGGAAGCCATTTGAACAGGCCGGTCGTGGCATGCTCGCCGGGACGACGCCCCGCCTCGAACGGGCCGGCCAGAATCGACGTCAGGAATATCGAAGCGGCCCCCCAGGACAAAACGAGCGGGACGAGGGGCCGCCTCGCGTCCGAGACGAGAAAGAAGTAGAGCGGAAACAGATTCGTGAAGTATCGGTTGCCCAGGGTCCCGCCGCCGCCGAAGTAGTTCGTCGGACTCCAGACGACGAGGAGCAGTCCCCCGAACGTCGCGACCGCGAGTATCAGCCACTGGTAGAGCTGTTTTTCCCGCGAGAACAGGAAGAGCGCCAGTGCCGCGATCGCGGGGAAGAAGTACACCGCCACTCCGGAAAAACGCCCGACGTAGAAGAAGTACACGTCGTGCGCCACGATGTCCCAGGGCTGGTGGGTATAGAGGAGGTCCGTCCTCATGGACAGTCCGGTATTCTCGAAGGTCAGGTCCGAACGCTGATACGGATACTTGCCGTTGAACGTCTTGCGCTCGCCGCCCTGGTAGTTCATGTCTCCCGTGATCAGCAGGTTCGCGAGGAACAGACCGCCGAGGAACAGGGCGAAGACCGCGGCGGTCTGGACACCGCGGATCCACTGTCGTCGCCAGGCGAGGATACCGAGCAGCGGCGCGATCAGGAACAGGTTGTTCGGCTTCGAGTACGTCACCGCTCCCCAGATCGCCGCGGCCACCAGGTCGGAGGTGACGCCGCGCAGAAATCGCGGAGGATTCGCCGCCCGCTCCTTGTAGAGCCAGAAGAACGCCCCGAGAAAGACCAGGCAGAGGTTGAAGAGCTCGGGGGTGAGCCAGACGAAGTAGGCGGGTACGACCGACGCGAAGAAGAACGTCAGCGTCCATGCGAGAGCAATCCCGCGGGAGACGTAGGCGGCGAGAAAGAAGTAGCCCGCGAAGAGAACCGCCGTCAGTAGAACGGCGTGCAGGAGCAGGAGACCGTTGGTGCCGGCGACGCGCACGAAGGGAGCGGCGGCGAGCGAGTAGAGGAACGACTTGGCGTAATAGAGCTCGGAAGTCAGAGGTCCTTGGCTCACCAGAAAGGGAATCCGGCTCGTGATCGTCAGATCCAGCTCTCGACCCCGCTTCAGGAACAGCCCCGAGGGTCCGCTCCGGAACTCCCGGAACACCCGCACCAGATCCTCGCGCTCGTAGAGGAGGTCGCCGTCGAAAGCGAGGCTGTGCGCCATCGCGTAATAGGTCGCGCCGTCGCTCCAGAACGTCTGCGCCGCCCGGGGGTAGTCGAGCGTCAGCGCGAAGCCCGCCAGGACCAGGCCGATCGTGCCGATGAGAGCGAGCGCGCCGCGGTGCTCATGCATGGGAAGACATCCTTGGCTCGCGCGGACGGTCGGTCACCTGGGAGGACATTATAGGCGTCCTTGCCCGAAGGCAAAAAATTCGGGGGCGACCTGCGCGCATCGCCGCTCGAAAGGAATCGCGTTTCTCTCTGGTTGCTCGAGCTCTTCCTTGATCGACCTCCTTGCCCTTGCTAGACTCCGCCTCGTTCATGGAAAACGCCCACACGCTGGAGGATGTGCGCCGGTACTGGAACGAGTACGTCAACGACATCGAAGTCACCGACCTTCCCATCGGCTCCGCTGAGTTCTTCGACGCCCTCGAGAAGTACCGATACGACAAGATCGACTACCTCCGGGCGTACGTCGATTTCCCCCGCTACAAGGGGAAGAAGATCCTCGAGATCGGGTGCGGCGCCGGAATCGATCTCCTGCAGTTCGCACGTGCGGGTGCTTCGGTGTCGGCGCGCGATCTGACGGAGAACGCCGTCGACCTCGCGACCCGGAACCTCGCGCGCGAAGGCTATTCCGGGGACATCCGTCAGGGAAACGCGGAAGCCCTCGACTTTCCCGACGATACCTTCGACGTGGTTTATTCCCACGGCGTTCTCCATCACACGGTGGATACCGAGAAGGCGATTGCGGAAGTCCACCGCGTGCTCAAGTCCGGCGGAGAAGCGGTGATCATGCTCTACAACCGCGTTTCCTGGTTCAATTTCGTCGCCTGGCTCTCGGGCACGAACGTCGAGCACCGGGACAAGGACGCTCCCATCATCCGCAAGTACACGCCCTCGGAATGCCGGAAGCTCTTCCATTCGTTCCGGAACGTGGAAATCCACGTGGACCGGTTCCCCAAGAGAACGGTGAAGTTCGACAACGCCTTCGCCAAGCTCAACAACTATCTCCTGGTCCCGTTCTTCGAGATCCTGCCCGACGCCATTCGGAGACCTCTCGGATGGCACATCATGATCCGAGCGCGGAAATAGCCGGAATCCGGACCCTCGAGCGCGCCGCTCCGGGAGCGGTTCTCGCCCTCGCTCTCGTTCTCTCGGCGTTCCTCTTCGGTTCCGCGTCGCAGGCCGCGCTCTACGCGCTCTCCCTCGCGCTCTTCGTCGCGCCGGGGATTCCGCTCGCCCGGAGGCGGCTCGACGGTCCATTCGCGGTGCTCGCGGGCGCGGCCCTCGGCTATCTGGCGAGCTCGCTCGCCGCGAGTGTCCTCGTCCGCCTCGAGCTCCTCGGCGCGGCGACGATGGCCGCCGCCTCGATCGGGCTCTATCTCGTCTTTCGACTCCTTTCCTCTTTCCTGCCCCAGAAGCCCCATGAGTCCGGGGACGCGCGCGGTGATCGCGCCTGGCTCGCGGCGGCGCTCGTCTTTCCGCTCCTCCTCGTGACTCTGCCGTTTCTCAACGTGGGAGCCCGGGTGGAGGGCGGCGTCGCTTTCCGCGCTTATTTCAGCGCCGACCTCATGACGCACCTCTCCGTCGTGGCGGAGCTCCAGAAAGGGGCTTACCCGCCCGCGAACCCGTTCTATTCCGGCGAGCCCCTTCATTATTACTGGCTCTTCTTCGGTCAACCCGCTGCCTTCGGGCGCTCGGGAGCGAACGCGGCGGCTCTCCTTTCCCTCTACGCCGCTTCGGGAATGCTCTTCACCGGCCTCCTCTTCGGCGCGGGCAGAGAGCTCGGCCTCGCGCCGCCGCGGGCGTTTCTGTCGGCGGCGGTCACCCTGTCCGCCGTGAGCTACGAGGGCTTGCTGACGCTCGGGCGAAGCCTCCTCGGCGAAGGGAGCTTTCGGGAAACGAACGTCGACGCTTTCGGGCGATGGGTTCTGGGACTCGTGTCCCTCGACGGACTCCATCGCTCCGTCCTCTATACGCCTCAGCATCTCTTCAGCTACAGCCTTCTCGTCGTCCTTCTCGTTCTGGTTCGTCGGGGAGAGCCGCGCGATCGGGGGGGGCGATCGCTCTCGGAGTGCTCCTCGGAGGCATGGCGGGGACGAGCATCGTGACCGCCATGCTGGCGGGACCCTGGACCCTCGGCGTCCTGTTCTTCCGCTCGCCATCGGTTCGACGCTTTCTCGATCTCTCGCTCTCGATTGCGGCGCCCGCGCTCGTCCTTCTCGCGGGTTACGTCGGGCTCGGCTTCTTCGGAGACGCGGGAGGTGCCCTGTCCCTGCGGAGCCCCCGCTGGCCCGAGCTCTTCTCGGTCCTGACCCTCGATTGCGGAGCCCTGGTCCTGCTCTGTCTCTACCGGCTCTCAAGGGGATTTCGTCCTTTCGATGGGGAGATTGGAGCACTCGCGGGGCTCGCGCTCGCCGCGGTCCTGTTCCTGGACTTGAAGGGGTACGAGGGAGTGTGGATGGCCTGGCGCGCGGGAAGCGTACTCCTCGTGGCGCTCGGTCTCCTCGCGGCGCCCGCCCTTGCAGGCGCCCTCCGCGTCCGTCACCTTGTGGCCGTCGCCCCCGCCGTCCTGACCGCGCTCCTCGACATCGTGAACGCCCAGGACGTATCGAACCGGAACCTCTCTCCGGGAGACTTCCGCTGGACCACGGTCGTGAGCCGGGACGAATGGGAGGCTCTCCAGTGGATGCGGCTCGAAACCCCCCGGGACTCCGTCGTGCAGTGGGACGTGAGGGCGCGGGAGCTCGGCGAGTGGGCTGTTCTCCCGGCCATCGGAGAGAGGCGGATGGCGGTCGGCAGTCCCATCTTCCTCCTCGATCTCCGGAAATATCGCGCCCGCGAGCGGAGGGAGGTCCGGCCGATCTTCACGTCGGGAGATCCCTTCGAAGCTCACCGGTTGGCGACGGGTCTGGGCATCGACTACCTGTTCCTCGGCTCGCGCGAGCTGCGGACCCGCGGAGAGCGGCTGCGGAAGCTCTTCGAATCTCCCGCCCTCTTCCGAACCGTCTTCTCGAACTCCGGTGTCACGATTCTGGCGGTGGTCCCTCGATGAAAATATACTGGCAGCCTTCGCCAATCGCATGACGGACCAAAGAGACTTCGTGGTCGTGGGTGCCGGCGTCGCCGGGCTCACCTTCGCCCACTCCGTTCTCGGCGAAGGCAAGAGCGCTCTCGTGGTCGAGCGGAACGACCACGTCGGAGGACTCGCTCGCTCGTTCCGCTACGGCGATTTCTTCTTCGACGTGGGCCCGAAGCGCTTTCACACCGAGGACCCGGAAGTGCTCTCGTTCCTCCTCTCGATTCTGGGCGACGAGCATCTGGTGGTGGACCGCTCGAGCGCGGTGCATCTGTTCGGCCGCTACTTCCCCTGGCCCCTCGATCAGCGGGCGCTCTTCCGGCTCCCGCTTCGAGTCATGGTCTCCGCGGGATTCGACCTGCTGCGGCGCAAGCCCCCGGCGGACGAGAGCTCCTTCACCGAGTACACCCGGTCGCGGTACGGGGACACGCTCTACCGCCTGTTCTTCAAGCCCTACACCGAGAAGTTCCTTCAGATTCCCTGCGAGAGCGTGCACGTCGACTGGGCGAAGACCGGGATCAACCGCGCGGTCATCGACAAGAGGGTCAAGAGCGACTCCTTGTTCGACCTGGTCAGGAACGTCCTCATCCCCCGGCCGGTGGTCACGGAGTTCATCTACCCGAGCCGCGGCGGCTTCGGCACGTTCTGCGAGAAGCTCGCCGAGGCCGTGGGCGGCCGCGGAGGAGAGGTCCGCCTCGAGAACACCGTGACCTCCCTCGAGACCACGGGGGATCGCATCGAAGAAGTGGCGTTCGCCGATGGAACCCGAATCCGACCCGGGCATCTCGTGTGGAGCGGCAATCTGGTCGCGCTCGCGAAGCTCCTGGGAAAAGAGCCCCCGCCGATCCGCTATCTCTCGACCGTCCTCTACAACATCGAGGTGGAGGCGGAGGTCCTGCAGCGCCAGCAGTGGATCTACTACGGCGGCCGGGACACCGTTTTGTCGCGGATCTCCATCACTACCGAGATGGCGCCCTACATGGCGCCCGCGGGAAAGACCGGCCTCTGCGTCGAGGTCACCGGCTTCGAAGGAGAAGGCGTCTGGAAGGACCCTGAGGCGCTGGTTCCGCAGATCCTGGGCGACCTCGTGCGATTGAAGCTCGTCGCCTCGGAGAAGGACTTCGGACCCGTCCACATCGAACGCGTTCGCGATACCTACCCCATCTACGATCTTCGCTACAAGGAGAGCTTCGCCCTCGCCTCCCGCATGGTGAAACCGTTCTCTAACCTCAAGCTCCTCGGACGGACGGGCGCCTACTGGTACAACAACTCCGATCACTCCATGAAGATGTCCCTGCACCTCGCGCGGCATCTCCTCGCGGGCGCGCCGATGAAAGAGAAGGAAGCCTTGTTCGAGGTTTGAGCGCGTTCGCGGCCTCAGCGATGCTCCTGAAATCGATCGCCGCGCTCGGGTTCGCGCATTTCCTTCCCGGGCTCTTCCTCGCCGGCCTCCTCGGACTCGGCCGCACGCGGGAAGAGCGTTTCCTGTTCGCGGCCGTTCTCGGCGGGCCGATCGCGGCTCTTCTGTACCTCGCGGTGCTCCTCACCGGGATGGAGGCGCTGTTCTGGATTCCCGCGGCCCTCCTCGGACTCGGGGCGCTCTTGCTCCGGGGGAGAACTCCGCTTTCGTTCGGGTGGCCCCGGAAGTCGCTCGCCGGGCTCGGAGCCGTGCTGGCCCTCGTGCTCGTTCCCTATCTCTGGACGACGGGGAGCTCGTACCGAGTCGACGCGAGAGGCGACCTCGTTCTCGACCGGGCCCTTCAGCGCGACACGCTCTTCCATCTCGGAATCGTGCGTTCGCTCGAAACGAGTTATCCGCCGAGGCTCCTTTCGGTCTCGGGCGAGCCCATCGGATACCACTGCGGCTATCACCTGCAGGTCGCCCTCTGGGCCCGGCTCTTCGGAATCGAGCCCGAGGACGGGCTGGTTCGCCTGGGACCGGTCTTCCAGATCACCCTCTACGTTCTGACCGCTTACCTTCTGGCGCGGAGGCTCTCCGAGCGGGAGTCGACCCGGGTGCTGTCGGCGGTGATGGTACTCGCTTCCGGCTTCGGCTTCGCCTTCTTCTTCCGCCCCTCGGTCGACTGGTGGAGCCTCGCCTTCATGGATTGGTCGCTGGTCTCGATCTTTCTCGCGAACCCGCTCCTCCCCGCGCTCCCGCTCCTCTTCGCCGGGCTCGCTCTCCTCCACGACTACCAGGATTCGGGAGCCCTTGGGAGCCTCGCGGCAGGAGTCGGAGCGCTCTCGTTCCTCTTCCTGGTGAAGATGTTCCTGGGCGCCCAGGTGCTCGCGGCCCTGGGCCTCGCGGCGTTCTCGATGCGGGGAGAGCGCCGCGCGACCACCTCTTTCGCCGCCCTCGCGCTCGCCTCGGCGCCTTTCGTTCTGAGCACCTTCGCCGCCGCCGCCGGGTCCAACACCGCCGTCGGCCTTCGCCCGCTCGAGATCGTTCGCTATTCGATGGAGAAGCTCGACTGGCGCGCGGCCGTGGATGCGCTCGCCGCCGCGGGAAACCTCGTCGTGCCGGAGAAGGGACTCCCGCTGGTCGCCGCCGCGACGCTCCTCTGGCTCGTGGGGTTTCTCGGCCTCCGCCTCCTGGCTCTTCCCGTGGTCGTCCGCGATCTCGCCGCTCGCGCGTTTCTCCCCACGGTCCTCGCGTGGCTCGCGGTGATCGGACTTCCACTCTCGCTGCTCCTCCGGATCGCCCCCGCCGAGGCGCTGGGACTGTCCCGGCTCGAAGCGCTGAACGACGCCGGGTGGTTCGCGACGGCGAGCGGAATCGTTCTCTGGTTCGCCACGGCGAGGGCGCTCTCGGCTCGAACCCCCCGGGCCGCGGCGCTCGTCGTCCTCCTGCTCGCCCTTCCGTCGACGGCGCAGCATTTCTTCCATGCGGCCGCTCTCGGCGCCGATCGGGTCGGACGATCCCGGGTCGAAGCGGCGGTCGAGGCGGAGCGGATCTCATCGCCGTCGAGCGTCTGGGTGGAGCCTCCCGATCGTGTTCGTCCCTCGCTTCTGGCGTACCTCGCGGGGAGGGCCTCGGTCTACGACCCCTATGTCGGCTACGACTACATGTTCTTCGGCCGCGACGAGATCGACTACCGGAGGCACGCGGTGGCGCAGTTCTGGTCCTCGAGCGACCCCGCGCTCCTCGCGTGGTTCCTGAAGCGATTCCGCGCCGACTTCGTCTGGCGCGAGGGACGCGAGCTTCCCGATTCCTCCCGGGATCTCTTCGAGTCCCTCTTCGAAAGCGGCGGCGTGGAGCTCCTGAAGGTGCGGAGCGAAGAAGTCGGGCGGGCGCTGAGGGGCGAGATCTCGACGCCGGATTCGATTCCCCTGGGCGGCCGCGGGCAGGCGTACTTCGGCTCCGGCTGGCAGAGGCCCGAAGGGAGCCCGGTGCGTCGAGCTCTGCCGCCCGGCCGGGCGAAGCTCTATTTGCCTGTCGAGCGCGCGATCGTCCTCGAGCTCACCATCGATTCGCTCGGCGAGCCGGACGAGCTGTCGGTGAACGGCGCGGCGCCGAGGGCGGCGGAGGGCTCCCGCTTTCGCTTCGATATCGTCCCCCGCGGCGGGCGCGGTCTCCAGGCGATCGACGTCGAGTGGCGCGGCTCGGCGCCCCTGGTCGTGAGCGCCATCCGGACGGCCGTGGTACGGTAGCGTCGTGAAGACCCCGTTCGGCGAGCTCGAGATCGCGGATGCCCACGCTCACTTCTTCTCGCACAATTTCTTTCGAACCCTGGCGGCTGGGCTGAAGTCGCCCGAAGTCCTGAAAGAGAAGCTTCCCTTCGAGTTTCCGCCGGAGGATCCGGTGGCGCTCGCCTCCCGCTGGGTCTCCGAGCTCGACCGGCACGGCGTCGCGCGCTCGGTCCTCATCGCGAGCGTCCTCGGAGACGAGGAGTCCGTTTCCGCCGCCGCTCGCGCGCATCCCGAGCGGTTCCTCCCCTACTTCATGCTGAACCCGCGCGCTCCGGACGCGCTCGAGCGGGCGAAGCGAGCGTTCCGCGAGCTCGGGCTTCGCGGGGTCTGCCTCTTTCCCGCGATGCATCACTTCCACCTCTGGGAGAAGGAGCTCCGTCCCATCCTCGAGGTGGTCGCCGAGCACCGGGGGGTCGCTTTCGTGCACTGCGGGATTCTCAAAGTCGGCGTCCGCGACAAGCTGGGGCTGCCGAGCCCGTTCGACATCCGATTCGCGAACCCGCTCGACGTGGCGGGGGTGGCGAGGTCGTTCGAGAGCGTTTCCTTCGTGCTCCCGCACTTCGGCGGCGGCTTCTTCCGGGAGCTCCTTCTGGTCGCGAGCGAATGCGGAAACGTGCATACCGACACCTCGAGCTCGAACTCGTGGATGGAGAAGCTTCCCGAGCCGATGACTTTGAAGCGGGTGTTCGAGAGATCGCTCGCGGTGCTCGGTCCGGAAAGGATCCTCTACGGGTCGGATTCGAGCTTCTTTCCACGCGGGTTTCTGCGGGATCACCTGGAGGGCCAGTTGAAGCTCCTGTCGGAGCTCGGAGTGAGCCCAGCCAACGCTGCGGGGATCTTCGGGGGGAACCTGGTCCGGCTGGCTAGGCCCGGGTAGAGGACCTCAGCACCTGCACCGCGTTCCGCACGCGATCGAGGTGGAACTTCTTCAGCACTTCCGTCAGGCGAGGGTGCTCGACGGTGAGCTCGGTCAGGACGTCCCGGTCGATGCGCAGGATCTCGGAGTCCTCGGTCGTGACCGCGGTCGCCGTGCGGGGAACCCCGGTGAGGAACGAGACCTCGCCGAAGAACTCGTTGGGGCCGATTTTCCCCAGGCTCACCGCTCCCTCGCGCTGGATCTCGACTCCACCCTTCTTCACCAGGAAGAGCGCGCCGTCCGTGGCGCCTTCCTGCGCCACCTCGATCCCCGCCGGCACCTGAAGGAACTCGAACTTCGACGCAACGCGCTGGCGCTCTCCGGCGTCCATGAACTCGAAGAGCGGGCTCTCCGCAAGGACTCTCGCCAGGACCCGCCGGTGGTACATGCGATCGAGAACCGTTCCCACCCGGGGGTGGCGCGAGACGACCTCCCGCATCGTCTCGTAGCCGAGCTCCAGGATCTCGCTTTCCTCGGCGGCCACTACCGTCGCGTTCCGCGGCTCTCCCGTGAGGAACGCGAACTCGCCGAGGCACTGGCCCGGTCCCGCGGTGTCGAGCTTCTTCCCCTCGTTCCGGATCTCGAGCGTCCCGCTCACGACGAAGCAGAGCGATCGGCTCCGGTCGCCCTTCTCGAAGACCGTAGCCCCTTTGCTCAGGAACCGCCGCTTGAGGCCGGACGCCGCGCTCAGGAGCTCTTCCGGCTCGAGGTCGGAGAGCAGGGGAATGCCCGCGAGGGCGCCGGAGTCCGCGGGAGAATCCGGCTCCTTCGCAATCGCCACCGCCTTTCCCTGCTCCCGCTGTTCGTCGCGAAGCCGGGCGGCGTTCACCTTGGCGACGTAGGAGAGGGGGTTCTCGAACGTGGGGTCGAGCTCCAGAATCTTGACTCCGGCGGATATCGCCGCGAGAACGTTCCCCGAGGCGGCGAGGAGCTCCTGGAGGGCGAAGAGCGTCGAGATCGCCTCGTCCCGGCGTCCGGCCGCGGCGAGCCATTCCCCGAGACGGACCCTGAGGCGCGCCGATTTGGGCTGGGACTCGACCAGCGCTTTCAGCGCGGAGATCGCGTCTTTCGACTTCCCCGACTGGTAGAGCGCCTGGATCTTGTCGAGATCGTCCCCGGCCCGCGGCGGCGCGGGCGCTCGTCTTCCGGTCTTGAGCATTGCGTTTGTAGGAAACAGGATCGCAAGGGGCGGAGATCTTGTCAACGAGTCATCTCGTCTCGGCCATCCCTCCGGTCGGAGCCCCGGCCGGTCGCGATCGCGACGAGCATGACCGCGAGAAGGCCGAACGAGTGGAAGTTCGAGATCCCGACGGCGAACGGACCGAGGCGCGGCATTCCGAACTCCACCCCCGACGCGCTCGTCGACGCCGCGAGAATGGTCGGGATCATGTAAGGCAGGATGAAGGGGAACACGCAGACGGTGATGTCCATGAGGTTCGCCCTCCGATAGCGGGAAACGCCGAAGCGTTCTCCGGCGCGGCGGGCGAAGCTCCCCACCGTCAGGATCGCGACCACGCTGTGAGTGGTGACGAGCACCGCGGCCGTGGTCACCGCGACGATGCCCACCTCCGCGCCGCGAGGCGAGCGGATCCGGCGGGACGCGGCCTCGACCATCCGATCGAGGACCCCCGATGCCTCGAGCGGACCCACGAGTCCCATGAGCAGGAGCGTGAAGATCGAGGCCCCGATTCCGCGCTCCATTCCCTCGACGATGAGCCCTCGGGCGCTGAAGCTCGCGGCGTCGATGTGGACGAGATCGGAGAACCGCAGGACTCCGAACGCGAGACCCACGACGACCGAGAGCGCGATTCCGCCGAGGAGTCCCTCGAGGAGGCTCCGGCCTCTCAGGAGGAGTGCGATCACCGCCACGGGAACGACGAGCATCGCGAGTCCCCGGTAGCTTCCGGAGACGGTGGGCTCCACCGCGGCCGCGCCTGTCGCGGTTCCCAGAGCCAGATAGGCGGTGAGCGCGAGAGCCGCGGCGGCCAGGGCGTATGGGAGGCGGCTCCGCACCACTCCGGCGATGTCGGCTTCCTGGGTGAATGCGGACGCGATCGTGGTATCGGAGATGGGCGAGATGTTGTCCCCGAACGTGGCTCCCCCGAGGATGGCTCCCATCAGGATCTCCGGAGCGGCGCCGAGGGCTCCGCCCGCGGGATAGAGCAGCGGCCCGCAGACCAGGACGGTGCCGAGGCTCGTGCCCGTCGCCGTCGATACGACGCAGCAGATGACGAACGAGGCAGCGACGTATCCGCTTCCGTGGAGACCGGCCCCGCCTGCAATCTGAATCAGAGCCTCCACGAACCCCGTCTCTTGCAGGAGACGTCCGAGGACTCCGGCGAGAAGCCAGGCGAGGATCATGATCGAGACCAGCGGCCGGCTCATCCCTTGAATCGCCTCGTCGGCGAAGCGGGTCCGATCGCGGCTCAAGGCGAGCCCGACGCTGAGGGCGAGAAGGAGCACGGGCCAGAAGCCGCGCTCGTCCGGCGCGCCCGAGAGTCCCAGCCATGCGACCCCGGCGAGGAAGACTGCGAAGGGCGCGAAGATGCCGACATCTCCGCCCCAGAAACGGAGGGGCACGGCTTTCGGAGCGGTCATCTTGACGCCGGCGGCGTTTGTACACGATAGTTGAGCCAAAACCAAGATGATTCGGCCTTGAGCAAGCTCTCCTGTCGCATCCTCCCGCTCTCTGCCGCCGTCCTCCTGTGCGCCTGCGGCCGGGCGAGCGAGCCGTCCTTCCCCGACGAGGATCGCCTTCTCGAAGGCCTGATGGAGGAGTACGTCGCCGCCCGGCTCGGCTTCTATCCCGTGGAATCGACGCTCGCGGGCCTTCCGGGGCGGGACGCGGTGCTCGGAAGCTTCTCGCGCCAGGACATCACCGGGCGCGTGAGCTGGCTTTCCGACTTTCACACCAAGTTGATGGGGCTGAAGCTCGGAGCACTCTCGCAGCCCGCGTACCTCGACGCCCTCTGGCTCACGAGCTTGACGAAGGCCGAGGTCTTCGATCTCGAGAGCCGGCGGATTCGGCGCTTTCCCCGGCGTTCTACGGCGAGACCCTCCGCACCGGAATCGTCTCCCTGCTTCTGGCGCCGGACCTCGCGAGCCGGACGGAGGAGCTCGGGGGGAGACTCGACGCCATCCCGACTCTCATCGACCAGGCGGGGGAGAACCTCGGCGAGCTCCCCGATTCCCATCGCCGCGACGGCGTACGCTCCCTCCTCCGGTGCCGCGATCTCCTCTCGGAGATGCCGCTGCTACTCGAGCAGAGCGTCCCTTCTTTTCGAGTGGCGGAGCTCTCCGAGAAGAGTCGGCTGGCGACGCGATCGCTCCAGACGCTCCTGTCCCGAATTTCCCCCGAGCCCGCGGCCGCGCCGGCCTCGGTCCCCTATCCTCTGGGCGACGAGGGCTTGCGCCTCTATTTCCTGCAAAACGAGATGATCGATTGGCCTCTCGAGAGAATCCTGCTCGGCGCCCGGGAAGCGGTTTCTGACGCGTCGAACCAGTTGACCGAGGTGGCTCTCGACCATCTCGCGGATCGCGACCTTCGGGCGATCCTCGCCGAGAAGGTTCCGTCGGCGACTCCGGGAGAGGACGTCGCGGCCTTCGAAGCGCGCGCTCGAGGCTTTCTCGGAGACGGCGCCCAAAGGGACTTCCCCGAGGGAGTGATTCCGGTGCGCCTCGTCCCTCCGTACTTCATCGCGCCCGACTGGGTTCGTCTCTGGCGTCCGGCGTCGCTGGACCCGATCAAGGACGTCTCGCTGCTGACGAGCGCCGGGGCTCCCGCGAGCGTGCAGGAGATGGAGATCGCGACTCTGGCGGAAGTGGCGGGAGGCTACCGGCTCTTCGTTCGTCAATCGGAATCGGCGAGCCTCTTGCGGAGGGTGTTTCGCGCGAGGACCATAAGCGAAGGACTCAAATCGTGGCTCCTTCGGCGGGTCGTCGATCGCGGCTACGCCGAGCACGATCCCGAGCTCCGGCTCCGGCAGCTTCACCGGGAGCTCCTCGAGGCCCTCCGGCTCGAGGCCGTGGTCTCGATGCACGCCCTGGGGGGAAGCCTCGGAGACTCGGAGAGGCGATTTCGCGAAGTCGGGCACCTCTCCCGCGAAGCCGCCGTCCTGGAGGCGGAGCGGGCGGCGGTCGACCCTGCGGCGGGAAGCGCCGCTCTGGGGCGCCTGGTTCTGGAGGAGCTCGCCCGAGACTACCTTCGGTCCCATCCGCTCGTGTCCCCGGCGGAGCTCGAAGACACGTTCCTGTCGGAGGGTCTCGTGCCGGTACGCCTCCTGCGGTTCAAGCTCCTGGGAATCGGAGAAGGGGATGGGGGTACGAGTGAGGATGGGGAGACGAGCAAATAGGAAGGAATATCTCCCCGTTCCCTCGTCGCGCTCCCCCGGCCTTCGGTTTACTCCACTGCAGTCCCGGATCTATACTGTTCGAAATCCCTCCCCAATCATGAATTCACAATCGACCGGTGCGTTCGCCGTCGTTGTCTCCTCGACGATGGCGCTCACTGGAGGTGCGGCCCTGTTTCTGGGGCTCCCGGCTTCGAGCCTCGGTTACGTTCTCGCGATCGTCGCGGTCTTGATGACGCTCTTCCTCGGGTGGCGTCGAGCGGACCAGGAGCGCGCCGAGCTTTCGTCCGCGCTCTCGAGCGAGCGCGAGCGCGCGAGAAGCGCGCGGGAGCAGGCCTGGCAGAACGCCTTTCTCGGTCAGGTGGTCGAGGAGCTTCGCGCGTTTCAGGACGAAGACGACCTCTGGTCCGCGGCGACCACGGCTCTCGGCCGCGCCCTCGAGGCATCCCGGGTGGTGGCCTATGAGAAGGACTCGAGGGGCGTCTATCGACTTCGGGCCCAGTTCGCCGGAGACGGCGTCGCCGCGCTCGACGAGGGGTCCAGCATTCCGACCTCGGTCATCCAGGACCGTGAGCTCCAGGCGCGGATCGCCCGATCGGATCTGGCGGTCGAGGAGGACCCCGAGCTGCGCGCTCTCGCCGCCGGACTGCGCGTCCGGTCCCTGGTGGTGGTGCCCGTGGAACGAGAGGGTCGGGAACGCGCCGCGATTGCCATACATCATTGCGATGCGCCTCAGAAGTGGACGGACGGGGAAAGGCGCTTCCTCCAGAGGCTCGCGGAGCACGTGGCGGGAGTCCTCGACCGGGCGAAGCTCTCCCGGCGGCTTTCCTACGAGGCCGGCGTGCGGCTCGGACTCCTGCGGCTCGGCCAGGCTCTCGCCGCACTGAGAGACTCCGCGTCGGTGGTCGAGGTGGCGGTCTCGTTGGGCGCCCCCCTCGCGCGCGCGACGGTGAGCGCGGTTCTCGTCGAGGACGCCCGGTCGGGATTCCGCATCGCGGCGAGCTCCGGGCTCGCCGAGCGCTCGGGCACGCTTTCCGTCTCCGCCCTCAAGCCGCGGCTGGACGAGGCGATTCGCGAGCGGTCGAAGGTGAGCCTGGACGCCGCCGGAAGCCCGGGGCTCGAGCTTACCCTGGTGCCGATGTTCCGCGGCCGCGAGCTCGTCGGGGTGTTTCTTTTCGGATGCGACGCCTCCTCGCCGACCGACGATGGACTCGACCTCGACGCGGCGCAATCGGTGGCGGATCTCGCCGCCGCGGCCATCGAGAACGCCCGGCTCTTCGAGTCGGTGTCCTCATCGGAGTCGGAGCTTCGGGCGCACTGGGAGGACGGAGGCGACCTCGCGCTCGTCCTCGACGAATCCGGCTCGATCGTGGAGGTGAATCCCGCTGCGAGCCGGACCCTCGGCTATACCGCGCCCGAGCTCGCCGGCGCGAAGCTCTATACCCTGCTCGCAACGGAGTCGGCGGCGCTCTGGCGCAGGCTCGAGCCCTCGCTCCAGCGCGGTGCGAGGCTCCGCGACCAGCCGATGAAGCTCCGCGCGAAGGACGGCACAGTGCTGGAGGTGAGCGCGCATGCTTCGTCGGCGCTCGCCTCCGGACGGATGCGGCTCTTGATGCGGGACCTCACCGAGCTCCGCAAGCTCGAGCTCCAACTCCGCCAGAGTCAGAAGCTCGAGGTCCTGGGCGCGCTCGCAGGAGGCATCGCTCACGATTTCAACAATGTGCTCGGCGGAATCCTCGGCTATGCCTCGCTCCTGCGCACCTACGTGAAGGATCGACCGACGGCGGCGAAGTACGTCGAGACCATCGAGCGCGCCGCGGTGCGGGGCGCGGAGCTCTCCGGGCGCCTGCTTTCGGCCTCGCGAAAGAGCTCCGGGCAGCTCATGCCGGTGAACCTCAACCAGGTCGTCGACGAGACCCTCGAGCTCCTGGCTCACACCATTCCCAAAGGGATACGCATCGACAAACGCCTCGACCCGGGGCTCCATCTCATGATGGCGGACGCGAGCCAGCTCCAGCAGATCGTGCTCAATCTCTGTGTGAACGCCCGGGACGCGATGCCGGAAGGCGGGCTCCTCAGCGTATCGACCCGACTCCTCGGCGCGGTGGAAACGGGAGAGCCGGGAAGAGCGGGGAGACCTCTCCGGAAAGTCCAGCTTTCGGTCGAAGACACCGGAGTCGGCATGGATGCCAAGACTCTCGCTCGCCTCTTCGAGCCGTTTTTCAGCACGAAGGGAGAAGCGGGAACCGGCCTCGGGCTTTCGGTGGTCTACGGGATTGTGAAGTCGCTCGGCGGCGACGTCGGAGTGAAGAGCTCACCGGGAAGGGGGGCGCGCTTCGAGGTGGTCCTTCCGTGCCGCTGGGCGGAAGAGAGCCTGGTCGAGTCGCAGCCCCAGGAGGCGGCTCGAGGCCAGGGCGAGCTCATCCTCCTCGTCGACGACGAGAAGGTGCTGCGCGATCTGGGGAAAGACATCCTCGAGAGCCAGGGCTATCGCGTGGCGACGTTCGCGAGCGGTGAGGAGGTTCTGGACTACCTGCGGGAAGCGCGGGACGTCGCCCTCGTCATCCTCGACGTGGTGATGCCCGGTCTCGGCGGGAACGAGACCTATCGCCGACTCCGCGGGTTCGATCGCTCGATTCCCGTCCTTTTCTCAAGCGGCCTCACGGCGGAGCAGAGCGTACGGGACGTCCTCGAGGAGGGGGCCGCCGGCTTCATTCCCAAGCCCTACGGCATCGGCGACCTCACCCGCGCCGTCTCGACGGTCCTGCGCCGCGACAACCCCACCCTGGTGCACTAGCAATCGCATTCGGGGAATCGAACGCAAAGGCGCAAAGACGCAAGGGGATTTGCGTTCCATCCTCCCCTCCCGCCGCTCACGGACTGCGGACTATAATCTGACCCCGGCCTGACCGGCCGTTCCGATGCGGATCCTCACCATCGCCCCACAGCCTTTCTTCCAGCCGCGGGGCACGCCGTTCAGCGAGCTCTACCGGGCGCGGGCGCTGACGGAGCTCGGCCACGAGGTCGACATGGTGACCTATCCCATCGGTGAGGACGTCTCCATGCCCGGACTCCGCATCCTGCGCGCGCCGCGGGTTCCGGGAATCCGGCGCGTGCGCATCGGTCCCTCGCTCGCGAAGATCCCGCTCGATGCCATGGTGTTCCTGTCGTCGTTCCGAAGGCTTCTCAGCCGCGGCTACGACCTCCTCGACTGCCACGAGGAGGCGGGGCTCATGGGGGTCCTGCTCGGGCGACTGTTCTCGATCCCGGTCGTCTACGACATGCACTCGTCGCTTCCCGAGCAGCTCTCGAACTTCCAGTACAGCCGCAACCGCGCTCTCCGGTCCCTCTTCGATTGGGCCGAGCGGCTGACGGTGAAAGGCTCGGACGCGGTCATCGTGGTCTGTCCTTACTTGAAGGACGTGGTTTCCCGGATCGACCGCGAAAAGCCGTGCTTTCTCATCGAGAACTCCCCCCTCGCGGAATCGGGGGAGGAGATCGCGGACGGCGAGGTCGTTCGCATTCGCCGCGAGCTCGGCCTCGAGGGGAGCTTCGTGATTCACTACAGCGGAACCTTCGAGGCCTACCAGGGCCTGCCGCTCCTCTACGAAGCGTTCCGCATCCTGGCCGGGAAGCTCCCTTCGGCCCGCCTCCTCATGGTGGGAGGGACCTCGCCCCAGGTCGAAGAAGCGCGGCGCGAGATGGCTCGCTCGGGACTCGGCGATCGCGTCGTCTTCACCGGACAGCGCCCTCCTTCGGAGATGCCGCGCTACCTCGCGATCTCCGACGTCCTGGTCTCCCCGAGGTCTTCGGGCACGAACACCCCGCTCAAGATCTACTCGTACCTTCGCGCGGGAAAACCGATCGTGGCGACGCGCCTCCTCACGCATACCCAGGTGCTCGACGACGACAGCGCCGCGCTGGCCGAGCCGTCCCCCGAGGCCTTCGCCGAAGCGCTCCTCGCGCTCGCCACGGAGCCCGAACGGCGTCTGCGGCTCGGCGCGGGCGCCCGCCGGCTTTCCGAGGAGCGGTATAGTTACGCACGCTATCTGGAACGCACCCGGGACGTCCTCGATTTCATCGGCAAGCGCCTGGAGAGCCCCGGCCGCGCCGGAGAAGCCCGGAAAGTGACGACGGGCCCGCTGGAAAGATGAAAAAACGAATCCTGGTCCTCACCGCTCTCGGGGGCATCTCGATGTCCACTCTCTCGCTCGCGCAGCCGGATGCTTCTTCACGACCCCGGGCCCGCGACATCGGTCTGGCGCCGGGCGTCCTGAAGCCGGGCCCGCTCAACGCCATAACCGATGTCGCCGGGGTGCTCGTCGGACAGGTGACGATCTGGGAAGGAGACAACGTTCGCACCGGCGTGACCGCAATCCTCCCCCACGGCGGGAACCTCTTCCAGGAGAAAGTTCCCGGGGCGATCTACCTCGGAAACGCCTTCGGAAAACTGGTTGGCTACACCCAGGTGCAGGAGCTGGGCTTCATCGAGACCCCCATCGTCCTCACCAACACGCTTTCCGTCTGGGAGGCGGCGGACGCGGTCGTCACCCATCTCCTCGGCCTTCCGGAGAACGCGGAAGTCCGCTCCATCAACCCCGTGATCGGGGAGACGAACGACTCCTACCTCAATGACATTCGCGGCCGGCACGTCGACGAGCGCCACGTTCTCGAAGCCCTCCGCGGCGCCCGCGGAGGGCCGGTCGCCGAAGGAGTCGTCGGAGCCGGCACCGGGACCGTGGCCTTCGGATGGAAGGGCGGCATCGGCACCTCCTCCCGCCTCCTCCCGGGATCCCTCGGCGGCTACACCGTGGGGGTCCTGGTGCAGTCCAACTACGGAGGCGTTCTTTCGATGGACGGCCTTCCCGTGGGAGTGGAGCTCGGCCGCTACTACCTGAAAGACGAGGTCGAACGCAGGGATGCCGACGGCTCGATCATGATGGTCGTGGCGACGGATGCGCCCGTCGCCGCGTTCGGGCTCGCCCGAATCGCCAAGCGTGCGATGCTGGGGCTCTCGCGTACCGGTGCCACCTCCTCGAACGGCAGCGGGGACTACGTCATCGCCTTCTCGACGGCGCGGGAGCTCCGGAGCGCCTTCGAGTCGAGCGCGAGAACCGAGGGCGCGCCAGTTCTTCGCAACGACGATCTCTCCCCGCTCTTCCAGGCGGCGATCGAAGCGACGGAGGAAGCGGTCTACAACTCGATGCTGAAGGCGGTCGACGTCGCCGGGCGCGACGGCAATCGCGTCGAAGCCCTGCCCCTCGATCGGCTCCTCCAGATCGGGAAGAAGTACAACCGGCTCCATCCACCGCCTCCGGGTCGATAGCTTGCCGAAAATTCGAGCGCTGCAGATCTGCGACCACCTCGGCTGGGAGGGATCCCGGATGCACGGCGTCAAGAGGCTCTTCGCCTGGATGATTCCGAGGTTCGACGCTTCACGCTTCGAGGTCTCGCTACTGAGCCTGAGGAAGAAGGACCTCTCGGAGGACAACCTCGAGAGCCTGGGATTTCCCGTCTACTACCTGGAGAAAGGGAAGTTCGATCCCTCGACGCTCCCAGCTCTGATCTCGCTCCTGAAGAACCTCGAGATCGACGTCGTCCAGAGCCATGGATACGGCGCCACGACGTTCGGGCGAATCGCGGCGAGATGGCTCGGGATCGGGAACGTCCTCCACGAGCACGCGAACCTCACGGACACTCCCTGGTTCCAGAAGATCCCCGACCGACTCCTGGACCCGGTCACCGACGTCGCCATTGCCGTCTCGGAGTCGACGCGCGAGTTCTGCATCCGGGCCCGGAAGCTCTCTCCCGAGAGGGTGAAGAAGGTCTACCTCGGGGCGCCCCTCGATGAGTTCGTGCCCTTCTCGCCCGAGGCGCGGCGGGGGGCGCGCGAGAAGCTGGGGTTCGGAGCGGACGAGAAGATCGTGGGGACGGTGACGCGGCTCATGGAATCCAAGGGAAATCGCTATCTGATCGAGGCCGCCGCGATCCTCGCGCGGAAGAGACCGGACGTGCGGATTGCCGTCGTGGGGGAGGGGCCTCTTCGCTCCGAGCTCGAAGCGCGGGCGCGGGAGCTGGGCGTCGCCGAGCGCGTGAGCTTCCTCGGGTTTCAGCGGGACGTGGCGCCGGCCATCGCCGCCTTCGACGTCTCGGTTTTTCCCTCGCTCTGGGAGGGAACCCCGCTCACCGTCTTCGAGGCGATGGCGATGAGAAAACCGATCGTGGCGACGAGCGTCGACGGTCTCCGGGACGTCCTCGGCGACGACGACAACGCCCTCGTCGTGCCGCCGAGGGACGCGGGCGCCCTGGCTCGCGCTCTGGAAAGGGTTCTCGACGAGCCCGGACTCGCCCCTCGACTCTCCGAGAGAGCGCGGGAGACTTCCCGCCGGTTCGACATCCGGACGTTCGTCCGAAAGATGGAGAAGCTCTACGAGCTCCTGGTCGATCGTTACCGGACCTCGGGAGGTCGGCCGCGCTGGGACTACGGGAAGGACTTCTCCTTTCTCGAGACTGTGGAGGAGGGCGGGCTCTCCGCCCTGCGCGAGGCTCGAGCGGTTTCTTCGTGAAGCCTTTCCCGAAGCGGTTCTCGCTCTTCCTCCGGGTCGCGGTCAGCGTCGGCCTGGTTCTGTTCATGATCTCGAGGCTCGACACCTCGAACATGCTCCGCTTCTTGAGCCGGGCCGATCTCGGCCTGGTCACGCTCACGCTCCTCGCGGTCCTCGCCGACCGCGCTCTCATGGGCGTCCGTTGGATGAAGCTGGTGGAGGCCCTCGGAGTCCACGCCCCCCGGTCGAAGCTCTTCAAGATTTTCTTCCTGAGCACGTTCTTCGGGAGCTTCCTTCCGAGCGGAGTCGGAGGGGAGGCGGTGCGGGCGATCTCGTTCTCGCGCCTCACGTCGAAGGGCATCGAGTCGGTGGCGTCGGTTGCCGTAGATCGCCTCATCGGTCTTCTGTCGATGCTGCTCGTTGGGCTTGTCTCCCTGGTCGTTTTCTACCGGGTTTATCCCCATCCCGCACTCCTCTACGTCGTGCTGGCGTCGTCCGTAGCACTCCTCGCCGTGCTGGGCTCCGCGCTCGCGCGGCCGGTGCACGCGAAGCTCATCGAGCGATTCGGCTCGGCCGAGGGACGCTTCTCGGAGTGGATCCGGAAGGCAGTCGAGGCGATGGCGCGCTACCGGGAGAAACCAGGCCTCCTCGTCGCCGTGCTCGGGATCTCCGTCGGCGTCCAGCTCCTGCGGGTGTTGCAGGCCTACCTCCTCTCGGAATCGATGGATCTCGGAACCCCGGCGGTCTACTTCTTCTGCTTCGTCCCTCCGATCCTCGTCGTCACCATGCTCCCCATTTCCGTCGGCGGCTGGGGAACGGCGAACGCCGCCTACGTCGCGCTCTTTTCCCAGGTGGGCATGGATCCCGACGGGGCCTTCGTGTTGTCGGTCCTCATCCTGGGGCTCGGCGTCGTCGGGAACCTCCCGGGGGGATTGATCTATGCTTGGGAGGGTTTCGCCTCCACAGCGCAGCTCGAGCGAAGCGAGAGCCGCGGGGCCCCGCGGCAGTGATTGGAGTCGTCAACCCGAGCCCAGCGCGAGCCGCAGTAATAGGAGTCGATTTGAAACGCGTCCTCGTCGTGACCTCGGACGTCCCTTTCGTCAGCGGCGGCCACCGGGTCATCGCCGAGGAGCTGGCGCGAGCGCTCTCGCGGCAGGGCCACCTCGCGGAGATCGTCAAGACCCCCCAGAACCGATTCGGCCGCCAGTTCGCGGCCTATCTCGCCAACTGGCTCACGGACGTCGGCGAGAGCGGCGACGGCGTGGCCGTCGATCACGTCATCTCTCTCCGCTATCCGAGCTACGCCGTGCGCCATCCGAAGCATGTCTGCTGGCTCAACCACCGGATGCGCGAGTACTACGACCTCTGGCCGGCGCTGAAACGGAGGATCTCGAGGAAAGGGGTGGTGAAGGAATCGGTCCGCCGGGCGCTCATCCATCGAGCCGACCGCTACTTCCTCACCCGCAACGTGAAGAAGCTCTACTCCCAGTCCAAGACGGTGGCCGCCGGTCTTCGGGAGTTCGGCGACATCCCCTCCGAGGTGCTCTATCCGCCGCCGCCCGAGAGGCCCTACCGCACCGAGGGCTACGAGCCGTTCGTGCTCTCGGTCTCGCGGCTCCATCCGCTGAAGCGCATCGACCTCCTGGTAAAGGCCATGGCCAAGGTGAAGTCGAAAGAGCTCCGCGCGGTCGTCGCCGGGACGGGGGAGGAAGAGGAGAGCTTGAAACGCCTCGCATGCGAGCTCGGGGTCTCGGAGCGGATCGATTTCGTGGGCCGCATCGACGACGCCGAGCTCGTCCGCTACTACGCCCGCTGCCGCGGAGTATTCTTCGCTCCCTTCATGGAAGACTACGGGTTCGTCACCATGGAGGCGTTCCGGTCGAGAAAGCCGGTCCTCACCTGCATGGACAGCGGCGGCCCGGCGGAGATCGTCTCCGTGGGGCGCTCGGGATACGTGCTCCTTCCCGAGCCGTTCCAGATCGCCCAGCAGCTCGACGTCTGGGCGGAAAGTCCCGACGTCGCCCGGCGCATGGGCGAGAACGGCGAGGCGGACGTGCGTCCCGTTCAGTGGAACGCCTGCGTGGAGAAGCTCCTCTCTTGAACACCGTCACCATCGCCGGCGCCGGTCCCGCGGGATTGGCGGCGGCGATCCATCTTCGACGCGCGGGAATCCCGGTTGCGGTCTTCGAGCGCCGCGACGCGGTGGGCGCGCGATTCATCGGCGAGTGGCAGCTGCTCGAAAGCTACAGCCGCCGTGAAGACGCGCTCGAGGAGCTGCGGGCCATGGGGATCGAGCCGACGTTCGAGCACATCCCCGCGACCTGGGCGCACCTTCTGGACGATCGCGGAAAGAAGCTCGAAGTTCGGAGCAAGGCTCCTTACGGCTACTTTCTCCGGCGCGGGGTCGAGCCAGGAACTCTCGACCGCGCTCTCGAGGCCCAGGCGAGAGCGCTGGGGGTTGAGATCCATTACCGCCGCAAGCTGACGCCGGAGGAAGCGGACATCGTCGCCACCGGTCCCGGCCCCGCGGACGGAATCGCGAAGGAGATCGCCTTCAGAACCGGCGCTCCCGATCGCGTCGAGGTGATCTTCGATCCCGCTCTCGCCCCCGGAGGCTATGCCTACTTCTTCGTGCTCGGCGGCTGGGCCACTCTGGGGCTCGCGCTCCTGGATGGTTACGGGAAGCTCGAAGCCCAGTTCGACAAAGCGGTCGCCCGGTTCCAGGAGATCGAGCCCTTCGCCATCGAGAGCCCGAGGCCGGGGTACTCCTACATGAACTTCTTCCTTCACGGGAGCTCCCAGACGGGAAAGCCGCCTCTTCGCGGGAGAAGCGGGCGGATTCCAGGACTATCTCTTCGGCCTCGGGATCCGCTACGCGCTGGTCTCGGGCCACCTCGCCGCGCGCAGCCTGGTGGAAAAGGTTCCCTTCGACGAGCTCTGGAGAGCGCGCTTGCTCGCCGGTATGCGCTCGAGCCTCGGGGCCCGGCTCCTCTACGAGTCGCTCGGACGCCATGGCCTGCGGCAGTTCGTCTCCCGATCGGGTCGCCGGGACTTCCGTGAGTTCCTCCACTCCTGGGCCCGCCCGTCCTGGTGGCGGCTCGCGCTCCGGCCCCTCGCCGAAAGAGTGTTCGGAAAGGCCGAGACCTGCGGCCACAAGATTCCCTGCGCCTGGTGCCGCCCGCGGGAGGGGCGCGCGGGAAAGCCCGAGCCCCTTCCCGCCGATTTCGTGGCCAGGTACCTCGAGGAATGAGCTCGGAGGCGACGGATCTCCGAGAGGCCTATGCCGCCTGCCGGCGCGTGGCCCACCGGTACGGAGCGAACTTCTCCATCGGCTTCCGCTTCCTTCCGCGGGGAAAACGCGACGCCGTCTACGCCAGCTACGCCTTCTGCCGCTTCGTGGACGACATCGTGGACGAAACCCCGGGTGCCGACGTTCGAGAGCGGGTCGATGCCTGGGAGAAAGAGCTCGATCGGTGCTACGCGGGGAATCCGACCCGGCCCGTCACCCTCGCTCTCGCGGATACGGTCTCGCGGTATCCCATCCCGAAATCCGCGTTCGCCGGGCTCATCGAGGGGTGCCGCATGGACCTGGTGAAGAAGCGCTACGCCGATTTCGAGGAGCTCAAGATCTACAGCGAGCTCGTGGCGACCACCATCTCCACGATGTCTCTCGCGATCTTCGGCTATCGAGGGGATTCCGCCGTCGAGCGCGGCCGCGATCTCGCGACCGCGTTCCAGCTCACGAACATCCTGAGGGACGTGGGCGAGGATCTCGACAAGGATCGCGTCTATCTCCCTCAAGACGAGCTTTCCCGATTCGGCGTGCGCGAGGAGGATCTGAGGGCGAAGAGAATGACGAAGGAGTTCTCCGAGCTCATGAGGTTCCAGGTCCAGAGGGTCCGCGACTACTACCATCGCGCGGAGCCGCTGCTCTCGATGATCGCCTCCGACAGCAGGCGCTGCACCTGCCTCATGGGCTCGGTGTACTACCGGGTGCTCGAGCGCATCGAGAGCTCGGGGTACCGGGTGTTCGGCCGGAGGGTCGGCTTGAGCCTCGGCGAGAAGCTCGGTCTCGTGGCCAGGACCTATTTGGAGAAGGCGCCCTCGTGGGTGAATATGAGCCGAAGGAGCACAGCATGAAACTGCGCGCCGCCTTCCCCGCTCTGGTCCTTGTGGCCTGCGGGATCCTCGCCGCCGACGAGGAGGTCGACTCCAAGGAGCTCTCCCGCCTCGTCGAAGTCCTGGACGTCGACTCCGGAGAGAGATTCGCCGACGTCGGCGCCGGCGACGGCCGGTACAGCGTGGCTCTCGCGCGGACGGTGGGAGAGAGGGGACGGGTCTATGCCACCGAGGTCGACACCGAGGACCTGAAGAAAATCGAAGAGCGCGTCGGCCGGGAGAATCTCGAGAACGTGGAGGTCGTGCGGGGAACGCAGGAGGCGACGGGACTCTCCGAGGCCTGCTGCGATGGAATCCTCCTGAGGCGCGTCTATCACCATTTCCAGAATCCCGCGGCGATGCAGGCCAGCATGAGGCGCGCTCTCAGAGAGGGCGGGCTTCTGCTGATCATCGACTTCGGGACCCGCCAGAGCTGGGACCGCCCGGAGGGAGTGCCGTCGTCCCGGCCGGGCCACGGCATCGACAAGCGCCTGCTCGTCTCGGAAATGGAGCTCGCGGGCTTCGGCCTGGTCCGGGATCTCGACTGGGAGGACGGCGACTACGCCCTCCTGTTCCGCGCGGTCCCGGTGCCGGATTAGTTCCCCGTCCAGAAGGCCCGGACGAGCTTCCGGCAGGTGCTCGCCGCGCTCAATCATCCCGAACATCGCGGCAGTCTACGGCCTCGAGCAGACGAGCGACGTGCCATGCGCTCGCGCATCGAGCTGGTGACAGGCGAGGACCTCGTCGCAGCGGCATCGCGCGCGGGGCGATACCGCTCGACGAGGCGCATGCGCATTCGCGAGACAGATCGCCGAAGGCCTCGAGGCCGCGCACGAGAGGGGCATCGTGCATCGCGACCTCAAGCCCGGCGAACATCAGGATCACGAAAGACGGCGTCGGTGAAGCTTCTGGACTTCGGTCTGGCCAAAGCTTATGGAGCGGTGACGGCGACGGCTCGGCAGCGATCCTGTCGCAGTCGCCGACGATGGCGCGCCACGGGACCGGGGCGGGAGTCGATCCTCGGCACCGCGGCCTACATGAGCCCCGAGCAGGCGCGCGGCAAGGCGCGTCGACCAGCGCGCCGACATCTGGGCGTTCGGCGTGCGTGCTGTTCGAGATGCTGGCGGCGCGCGCGGGCGATCTCGCCGTGGGTCTCCTCGACCTCGTTGAAATCCGTTCGGTTCTGGTTCACGTAGATGGAGACGATCGTCGGACCTCCGGGATGGAACAGAATCCCGACGTCGTTTCCGGCGATCGGGGGCCAGTCTCCCGTCTTGTGCGCGGCTTCGACGCCGTCGGGAAGAAACCTCGGCAGGCGCGACGAGTAGAACTGCTGTTTGAGAATGGCGATCATCTCGTCGCACGACGCGCGGCTCGCGATCTCGCCCGCATGGATCTTCTCGAGCAGCCGCGACGTCTCCCGCGCGGTGGTGCTTCCGAGCCACTCCTTCGAGTCGCCCTCGAAGGTGAAGCTCCGCTCGAATGCGCCGCCGTCGTCGGGGAAGCCTCTGTCGAAGACCTCGGCGTGGGAAAGAGCCGCGTTCTTCGGATCCGCGAGCTCCCATACCCGGCGGAAGAGGTCGCCGGTGGTTCGCAAGAGGCGGGTCTCGCTGAAACCGGTCTGTTCCAGTAGGGTGTTCACCCGGTCGAGGCCGAGGCGCGCGATCAGGAGATCGGTCGCGGTGTTGTCGCTGGTCACGATCATCTGGGTCACCAGATCGCGATAGGTTGGAGAAAGTCCCGGCGCGAACGTCTGGAGGAGCCCGCTCCCGCGCCGGCGGTCCTCGGGCCGGATGGTGTATCGCTCGTCCAGGTCGAGCGCTCCCGCCTCGGCGTCGCGGAAGGCGAGCACCATGATCGGGATCTTGATGACGCTTAGAGTATTCATGGGCTCATCGGCACGGATCGCGATCTCCCGTCCCGTGGGGAGGTTCTTCGCATGAAGCGAGCTCTTCGCCGAGAGCGCATCGATGGCCTTTGCGAGCTCGGTCTCGAGCGGGACCGGTTCGGCGTTCTCATCGTGAGGAGCTCGAACCTCGCAGGCGGAGAGCGCGAGAAGTAAAGCCAGAACGACCCGGGACTGCGGCACGACGCACCTCCTGGAGGAGCGGATTATAGGCGGTTTGGATGCCCCGATGACTCAGCCCGAGACACTCCAGGGAAGCCGGCCGCGGTGGACGAAGAGCCCCGCGAGTCCCCCCAGCACGGGAAGGGCGTACCCGTTGGTGAGAAAGCCGTAGCGGAAGAGCGCTCCGCTCGCGAAGTGGAAATTGAGCACCATGAGGAAGGCCAGAGTCGCCGCGAGCCGGGTGCGGAATCCCAGGAGAAAGGCGATGCCCGCGCCGAGCTCACCGAGCGGAACGAGCCTCGCGAAAACCGGGGCCGCGGGAATCGCGACGTTCTCGAGATACGCTCGGCTGAGCGAAGGCGCCTCGGCGAGCCACTCTCGCAACGACTCCTCCAGGAGGTCGCTGTCCGCGAACCAGCCGATCTTGCCGATGCCTTCGAAGAGAAAGAACACCCCCAGGGCGATGCGCACCACGACCAATCCCATTACGTGCCCCCTTCCTCGAGTCCAGCCAAATATATCCGGTATTTGAAAACCGGCGCGAAGCGGTGTATCAAGGGAGGTCGATGCGTCGCACGCCGTTCACCGCGATTCTCGTCGTGTCGCTCGCGGGCGGAGCCTCTCCTGCCGCGGCCCAGCACATGGGCACGGAGTGGCCCGACCGCGAGGCGATCGAGCATTTCCTCCGGGAAGCCGAGATCACCGAGAGAAAGAAGCTCGGCGAAGGCATCACCAATCCCGAAAAAGTGACACTGGAGCTGGGCGGGGTGGTGCGCAACGCCATCTTCAAGAAGGTCGACAAGGATCACGACAGCTGGCGAAGCGAGGTCGCCGCCTACGAGCTGGACAAAGTCCTCGGACTCGGGATGGTCCCGCCCACCGTTCCTCGCAGCGTCAAGGGGAGGAAGGGCTGCCTCCAGCTCTGGGTGACGGGAACGGTGATGGCCAAGTTCGAGGGGGAGTTCCCCGATGTCGAGAAGTGGCGCGAGCAAGTGAGCATGATGTGGCTCTTCGACGACCTCATCGCCAACATCGACCGGCACCTCAACAACGCCATGGTCTCCCCCGACCATCAGCTCATGCTCATCGACAACTCCAAGACGTTCCGCTACCAGAAGACTCTGCTGAACAACTTGAATGCCTCGGGCACCGGCACCCACGCCAAGTTCTGGAACGTCGCCTACGACGCCGCCCGGGAGAGCTACGAGACGCGTTATCCGGCCTCTCTGATAGAGAGGCTGCGGCGCGTCAGCGAGGACGAGATCGAAAAGGCCATCAAACCGTACGTCTGGGGTCAGAATCGCGAACAGGTTCTCGAGCGGCGCGCGCTCATCCTGCGACGGCTCGACGAGCTGGGCCTCCAGGCCCTTCGCCCAGACGAGTCCCCCGCCCGGGTCCCGTCGCGGGACCGCCGCTGAGTCCGTCATGACGCGGGCTGCGCGAAGCGGATTCACCGGAGAGCTCTGGGCGGCGGGAGAGCCGGTCTACAAGAGCATCCTCCTCCATCCTTTCCTCGAGGGACTGTCGAACGGCACTCTCGATCCGTCGGCATTTCGCTTCTACGTCGTCGAAGATGCCCACTACCTGACGGAGTTCGCTCGAGCGCTCTCGGTCCTGGCGTCGAAGGCGCCCCGCGACGAGTGGATTGTCGCTTTCGACCGGGATGCGATCGGGTCCCTCGAGGCGGAACGAGCTCTTCACGAAAGCTATTTCAAGGACTTCGGACTCTCCGAGCAGGAGGTCCGCGCCCGGCCGCCGGCGCCGACGAACCTCGCCTACACCAGCTACCTCCTGGCGACCGCGCACGGGGGTTCGTTCGCCGAGGCGCTGAGCGCGCTCCTGCCGTGCTACTGGATCTACGCCGAGGTGGGAAAAGCGCTCTCGCGCAAAGGCTCTCCCAATCCTCTCTATCAGCGCTGGATCGACAACTACGGGAGCGAAGCCTACGAGGCGACGGTCCAGGCGGTCCTCGGGATCATGGACGAGGCGGCGAAGGAGGAAGGTCCGAGCTCCCGCGCGAAAATGATCCGCCACTTCGTCACTACCAGCCGCTACGAGTGGATGTTCTGGGAGATGGGCTATCGCCAGGAAGCCTGGCCGATTTAGTTATGTTCAGTCTCGGTTTCGCGGCCGCGCTCTTCCTGCAGGAATGCCCGGCCTGCTCCTCCGAAGACCCCGTGGCGATCGCGTCGGCGAAGCGCGATCTCGAGGAGGCGTTCGCGCTCGCCCTCATCCTTTCCGACTGCTCCGGTGCTTCGAACCTGGATTCCTGCCGCGGCGTCGAGAGTCATCTCTCGGAGGCTTTCGACTCCCTGCGCTCCGTCATCGAGAGCCACCGGGTGGGGGAGGCGACGGACTGCCTCTCGTGCGACTCGAGGCCCGAGGTGGCGCCTCTCGCCGCGACCCTCCTGCATCTGGGGAAGCTCCTCGAGGAGAAGGGACACGCCGATTTCGGGCCCTCCCTTCGGCGGATGGAGGGAGAGGTCGGGATCTGGAAATCGACGCGCTGCTGCGCGGCTCCGGAAAGAACGAGAGGGCCGAAGCCACCCGATCGCGAGGACGACGCCCGCGCGGTCCTCACCGAGAAATGCGGCGCCGACTTCGTCGACAACCGGCGCGGCCTCCGCCAGGTGATGAGGGCGCCGGGGGATCGCCAGGGCTGCTACCAGTCGCGAGCCTGCCGCAAGACGGAATCGCGCGAAGGTCTCGCGATGCAGGCGGGCTTCTGGACCTACGACGGAGAGTACTGGTACATCTGGGCGGAGAGAAAAACCCCGCAAGGCGACTGGGTGAGCTGCGATCCGTGACGGAAGCGCGGAGGAGAAGGATGCTGCTGTCGTTCCTTTGCGCCGCCTCGACGGCGCTCTCGCTCCATCCCATCGGGGCACAGGCGCGGAAGCCGCCGAAGCGGCCGGCGAACCGGTTCACGGTCTTCGTCCACGCCGAGCCGCGCGGAGAGCCGGCCATCGAAGAAATGATTCTTCGCGCGCGGGACGAGTTCGAGAGAAGCGTCGATCGACGAGACCAATGGTTTCTGCGGCATCAGGATCGTGAGTCCGCGGAAATCATCGTCGAGCTCAAGGCGCTGTTCGTGGAGGACGAGAATCGCTCCGACGTTCGCACCTCCGTCATGGGGACCATGACGCACACCTCGGAATACCTGGTCGATGGACAGCGGTTCACCTTCTACGCCGTGGTGACGCTATTCGGCACGGTCGTCGAGCTCAAGGGTTCCGGAGAGCGGAAGGAGAAGGACGCCGCATCGACGCTCGTCAAAGAGCTGGATCGGTACGTGAAGAAGAATTACTGGCAGCTTCTCGAGCGCCGGGAGCTCGGGTACGCTTCCCGGACCCCGCCGGAGGAGCTGGGCCGCGAGTGGATAGGTCAGGAGATCGCGCGACGCGTCGAGGCGTTGGGCGCGCGGGTCGACTCGACGGAATGGACGGGCGAGACGCTGGTCGTGACCATGAGCTCGAACGAATTTCACTTCCCGTTTCCGCCGGCCGGCTTCGAGGACTGCGTGCGAACCATGGAGTGCCAGCAGCTGATGGTCGGGCAGGTCATGGAGCACCTGGAGAAGGCGCTCGTCAAGAACTGAGCGTCAGCCTTCCCGGAGCGCGTGCGCCTTTCGCCCGCCGCGATCCGTCTTCGGTGCCTGAAGCTCGTTCGCGAGGAGCACTTTCGCGAGCTCGATCGAGCGGCGCGCGAGCTCGCGGGCTCCCTGGTGAAGCTCCTCGTTCTCCCTGACCTCGGCGACGTTTCTCTCCATGTCCTCCGCCGACCAGCCGCGCGAGTGAGCGATGAACGGAAACTGCGGGAACTGGAAGCCGAGCTCGGCGAAGAACATGAGCGCGTGCCCCGCGACCGCCTGCACGTTGTCCTGCCCTCCGGTGATGACGAACGAGGCCACCTTGTTCCGGATGAGCAAGCGGTCGCGGATGGTGATCTGGTTCTGAACGCAGTTGAGCCGCTCGATCATCTTGAAGTAGAGAGAGCTCGCGCTGCCCCAGCGGATCGGGGTCGAGAGCAGCACCACGTCGGCCCAGTAGACCAGCGCCTCGTAGACCTGCTCCATCTCGTCGTTCGGATCCATCTGGGTGATGGAGCAGGGCCAGGTACATGCGGAAGCGCTCTTGGAATAGTAGCCTTCGCAGGCGCGGAACTTCAGCTCGTTGAGCTTGATGAGCTTCGACGCGACGCCGAGCTTCGAGGAAGCGTGCTCGAGCGCCGTCTGCAGCAGAGCGTCGGAAGTCGAGTAGCGCGGGTTGCTCCGGTCCATCACCGTGGTCGAGATCCCGACGACGCGGATCGCTCCCGGCTCGCGCTCGATCGGTCTCTCGAGAGGATGAGGCGGGTGAGGCGCCTTGTGCCGCCCGGTGGCCGGGGTGAGGTTCACGTAGAGCTGCCCGTCCTCCTCCCGCAGGTCGTGGCGGGGAACGCGGTCTTCCTCGAAGCCTGGCTCTCCCTCCCCCGTCTTGCGGTGATATTTCCAGTTGTGCCAGGGACAGACGATGTACTCGCCCGCGAGCCGCCCGGCTCCGAGCGGTCCGCCCGCGTGATTGCAGACCCCGGAGACGGCCGCGAACTCGCCGTCGACGCAGGAGAGAGCGATGCGGACGCGGCCCGCCGAGACCTGGGCCAGCGGTCGCCCCTTCAACTTCGAGATTTCTCCCAGAGGATGCCAGTCGTCGCCCATCACCCGCCCCTCCTGTTCTCCACGATCGGCTGTACGTTCCAGATGTCCCTGCAGTACTCGCGGATCGCGCGGTCGGAGGAGAACTTCCCCATCCGGCTCACGTTCAGTATGGACATCCGGGTCCAGCCCTCCCGATCCCGGTACGCCCGGGCCACCTCGTCCTGGCACGCGAGATACGAAGAGAAGTCGGCGCAGACCATGTAGTCGTCCCGCTCGAGGAGCGAGTCGACGAGGGGGCGGAAGAGAGCGAAGTCCCCCCCCGAGAAAAAACCGTTCGAGACGAGGTCGAGGGACGCTCGAAGTCTCGGGTCGCTCTCGTAGTAGTCCCTGGGCCGGTAGCCCCCGGCTCTCCGCTCCTGCACCTCTTCCGCTT
Source organism: uncultured Acidobacteriota bacterium (assembly GCA_963716925.1). Lineage (GTDB taxonomy): Bacteria > Acidobacteriota > Vicinamibacteria > Marinacidobacterales > SMYC01 > DAISKN01. Next base: position 826,619 of record CAVQUX010000014.1, read on the forward strand.
CGAGGCCGAAGCGGAAGAAGTTCTCGGCGCCCACTTCTTCGCGAATCTCGACGTTGGCTCCGTCGAGGGTGCCGATGGTGAGGGCGCCGTTGAGGCCGAACTTCATGTTGCCCGTTCCCGAAGCCTCCTTCCCCGCGGTCGAGATCTGCTCCGAGAGATCGGCGGCGGGAAAAATCCTCCGGCTGTTCTTGACGTTGTAGTCGGGCAGGAACACGACCTTGAGAAACGGGCTGGTCTCGGGGTCGCGGTTCACGACCTCAGCGACGGAGTGGATGAGCTTGATGACGAGCTTCGCCAGGAAGTAGCCGGGCGCCGCCTTTCCCCCGAAGATCACGGTGCGCGGAGTGCGGCCGCGCCCACCCGTCTCCCGGAGCTCCAGGTAGAGCGCCACCACCCGCAGCAGATTCAGGTGCTGTCGCTTGTACTCGTGGATGCGCTTGACCTGGACGTCGAAGAGGCTCTCGGCGTCGACTTCGACCCCCGACCGGCGTCGAATCTCGGCGGCGAGGTCGATTTTGTTCTGGCGCTTCACACGCCGCCAGGCTTCCTGGAACACCGCGTCCCCGGCAAGGGGCTCGAGCTCCCGAAGGCGGTCGAGGGCGCACAGCCATTCGTCGCCAATCTTCGAAGAGATCAGGCTCGTCAGCCGCGGGTTGTCGAGCGCCACGAAACGCCGCGGGGTGACGCCGTTCGTCTTGTTGCCGAACCTCTCGGGCCAGAGGTCGTTGAAATCGGAGAGCAGGCTCGTCCTCAGGAGCTCGGAGTGCATGCGGGCGACGCCGTTGACGGCGTGGCTCCCCACGGTCGCGAGGTGCGCCATGCGAACCGAGCGCCCCGCGGACTCGTCGATGAGCGACATGCGCGCGACCCGCGCCTCGTCGCCGGGAAAGCGGCCCCGGACCTCGTCCAGGAACCGCCGGTTGATCTCGTAGACGATCTCCAGATGTCGGGGAAGGAGGCGGGAAAAGAGCTCGAGCGACCACTTCTCCAGGGCCTCGGGAAGCAGGGTGTGGTTCGTATAGCCGAGCATCCCCCGGGTGATCTCCCAGGCCGGATCCCAGTCGAGGCCGTTCTCGTCCACGAGAAGCCGCATGAGCTCGGGCACCGCGAGCGCCGGGTGGGTGTCGTTGAGCTGGACGGCGTACTTGGTCTGAAGCGACTCGACGCTCTTCGCGGTCTGGAGATGGATGCGGATCATGTCCTGGAGAGAACAGCTGACGAAGAAGTACTGCTGCGACAGGCGGAGCTCGCGGCCCGCGGCGGGCTCATCGTTGGGGTAGAGGACCTTGCTGAGGTTCTCCGAGGTCACTTTCCGATCGACGGCGCCATAGTAGTCGCCGGAGTTGAACGCTTGAAAGTCGAACGATTCCCCGGCTTCCGCTTTCCAGAGCCGAAGGAAGTTCGCCGTCGAGGTGTGGTAGCCGAGGATAGGAGTATCGTACGCCACTCCCTTCACCAACCGCCCGGGAACCCAGTGGACGTTGCCGCGGCCGCGAGCGTCGACTTTCATCTCGGTGCGTCCGCCGAAGCCTACGCTGAACGCGATCTCCGGCCGGGGGAGCTCCCAGGGATTCCCCAGGCGGAGCCATTTGTCCGACACCTCCACCTGCCAGCCGTCCCGGATCTCCTGGTCGAAGATACCGAACTCGTATCGGATTCCGTAGCCGATGGCGGGAACCGAAAGCGTCGCCAGCGAGTCCATGAAACAGGCGGCGAGCCGGCCCAGACCGCCGTTTCCGAGACCGGGCTCCTCCTCCTGCTCGAGAAGTTTTTCGAGATCGAGCCCCAGCTCCATCATCGCCTGCTCCGCTTCGTCAAAGAGGCCCAGGTTCACCAGGTTCAGGCCCAGGTGCGGTCCGGGAAGATACTCGGCAGAGAGGTAACAGACGGTGCGAACGCGCCTTTCGAAGTAGAAGATGCTGGTCTCGATCCAGCGGTCCAGGATCCGGTCCCGCACGGTGTAGGCGAGAGCCATGTAGAAGTCGTTCGGAGTGGCGATGGGCATGAAGCGCCCCTGCACGTAGAACAGGTTGTCGACGAAAGCCTGTTTGAGCGCATCGACGCTGCCGCCGGTACGGATGCTCTTGGACGGGTTCTCCGGAGGCAAGGGTTCAGAGCCAGTCGCGTTTGCGGAAGAACACGTACATGCTGGTGCAGATGACGAGCATGCTGGAGAGCACCAGCGGATATCCGAGGGGCGAGCGGAGCTCGGGCATGTGGTCGAAGTTCATGCCGTAGATTCCGGCGATCATGGTGGGAACGACGGCGATCGCCACCCAGGCGGAGATGCGCCTCATGTCCTCGTTCTGCCGGATGTTCATCTGGGTAAGGTTGGCCTCGAGGATACTGGTGAGGAGATCCCGGAAGGCTTCCACCTGCTCGTTTACCCGGAGGAGATGGTCGTAGACGTCGCGGAAGTACTCGCGGACCTCCGGCCGGACGACGGCGACCGGCTGCACCGCGAGCTGATTGATCGGCATGAGCAGGGGTGCCGTGGCCCGCCGGAACTCCAGCACCTCGCGCTTGAGGTAGTAGATCCGCTCGACGGGGTTGTCGCGGATGCTGCTGAAGACCGCTGCCTCGACCTCCTCGATGTCGTCCTCGAGGCCGGCGACCACCGGGAGGTAGTCGTCGACCACCCGGTCGACGATGCCGTAGAGCACCGCGCTCGGGCCGTTGGCGAGAAAGTCGGGCCTGAGCTCCAGGCTCTTTCGGACCTCTTTCAGCCCGCTCGCCTCTCCGTGGCGCACCGCGACGATGAAACCCTCCCCGAGAAAAATGAGGATCTCTCCCGTCTGGACGACTTCCTCCTTGGCCACGTATCGTGCGGTCTTGAGGACGAGGAAGAGGGAATCGCCGTACTTCTCGAGCTTCGGGCGCTGGTGGGCCTTGACCGCGTCTTCGACCGCGAGCTCGTGAAGCCCGAACTCCATGCGCACCACCTCGAACTCTTCCTCGGTAGGCTCGTGAAGTCCGATCCAGACGAAGGCGTCTTCACATCGGCTGGCCTTGAAGGCGCTCTCGGGGGTGAACTCACCGGGAAGGCGCTGCCCCTCCCGGTAGACGGCGCAGTCGACGATCACAAGAAGTGATCTTAGCACCACAGTCGATGGAATCGGCTAGACGCGGGCCTCTCGAAGGCCCATCGCCACCAGGAGGCCGTTGAGGATCGCCTGAGGTCGCGGGGGACAGCCGGGGATGTAAACGTCCACGGGCAAGACGCGATCGACCCCCCCGACTGCGGCATAGGTGCCTTCGCCGAAGATTCCGCCCGAGCACCCGCAGGCGCCGACGGCGACCACGATGCGCGGCTCCGGAGTCGCGTCATAAGTTCGTCGAAGGGCGATCTCCATGTTCCGGGTCACCGGACCGGTGACGAGGAGAAGGTCGGCGTGCCGTGGACTGGCCACGAAGTGGATGCCGAAGCGCTCCAGGTCGTAGATCGGATTGTTGGTGGCCGCGATCTCCAGCTCGCAGCCGTTGCAGCTTCCGGCGTCGACCTGGCGCACGTGGAGCGACCGGCCGAGCCGTCCGCGAATGCGCTCCCCCAGGCGGGCCGCGGACTCCCCGAGGCTCGCTCCCGGCTGGACCTCGGCGCCACGAAAGAAGCCTCGGCCGGTTTTGGGATCGATCTCGAACGTCGCCTTACGTGCGAGCTGCTCGCGGGTATAGGCGGCGACCTCGACCCCGGTCGAGACGGAGACCGCCTCCTCGGGGCATCCGGTGACGCACTCCCGACACTGGATGCAGGCCGCGTAGGACAGGGAAAGGCTCTTCTGGTCCTTCGCCGTCGTCTCCATCCGAATGGCTCCGGTGGGACAGGACGCGGCGCAGGCTTCGCACGCGGTGCAACGGCTGAAATCGATGAGGGGGAACCCGAACGACGCCGGAACACCGAACGGGTCCTTCTCGGTGAGGACTCCGGTGGTGAGACTCTTTCCAAGAATGCTCGACATGCCTTGCTGTCCTGTTGGCTACCGATCGTTTCCCGAATACGAGAGGTTGAAGCTCTTGTTGATCACCGGGAAGTCCGGGATGATGTTGCCCGGGACGGCCTGAGCGAGCCCGGGCCAGTTCAGCGTGCTCGGATCGGTCACCTTGACCCGCGAGATCTCTCCCGCCTCGTCGGTCGCGACCCAGTGCAGCACCGGCCCCCTCCAGGCCTCGGCCCAACCGAGGGCGGAGGCGCCCGCCGGAAGCTCCTGGGGCATCGGGGCCGCGATGGGACTCTCGGGCATCGCGTCCAGCACCTGGCGCAGGATGGCGAGCGACTGCTCGATCTCTCTCGCACGCACCATGAGCCGCGCCCGGACGTCTCCTCCCTCCTCGACCGGGACCTCGAACTTCAGACCGGAATAGCCGTCATGGGGATGGTCTCGCCGGAAGTCGGCGTCCACTCCCGACGCCCGCGCGGCGACGCCGACGATCCCCAGGTCCAGAGCCGCCTGATGGGTGAGGATCCCGGTACCGTCGACGCGGTCGGTGAAGGTGCCGGCATCGATGAGAAGGGTGATCAGGTCGTCGAACTCCTTCTCGAAACGCTGGAGGTGACGGCGGAGAGCGTCCAAACCCGAAGGCGCGAGATCACGCTTGACGCCGCCGAGGGCGACGGTGCTCCTCAGCAGCCTCGTCCCGAACAGCTGGTCCTGGAGCCGAACGAGACCCTCGCGAAGTGCCTGGGCCCGGCTCGCGGGAACGAGGAACGCGACGTCGGTCGCGAGAGCGCCGATGTCCGACGTGTGGTTGTAGAGACGCTCGAGCTCGAGCAGGACGACCCTGAGCGAGCGGGCCCGAGGGGGCACGGTCAGGTGGGCGAGGCGCTCGATGGCGTGCGCGTACGCGAGCGCGTGGCCCACCGCGGTATCGCCGGAGATCGACTCGGCGAGGAAGATCCCGTGCCGCCATGGCAGCGTCTCGAAGCGCTTCTCGATCCCCTTGTGGACGTAGAACAGCCGAAGCTGAAGGTACAAAACCGGCTCGCCCGCGACACCGAACCGAAAGTGGCCGGGCTCGATGATGCCCGCGTGGACGGGACCTACGGGGACCTGGAACACCCCCTCTCCCGTCACCGGCCGGAAGGGATGGAATTCGCCCTGGATGCGCGGCACCGTTCGCGAGCTCGGGAAATCCTTCCGGAGCGCATGCACCCCCTCCGGCCAGTCGTCGTGGAGTGCCACGCGGGACGGGTTCGGATGGCCCTCGGGCGCGAGACCGAAGAAGTCCATCACCTCGCGCTCGAACCAGTTCGCCGCGGGATACTTCGCCGTGATGGAAGGGTAGGACGGCTCGACGGGATCCACCGGCGTCACGATGCGAAGGAATCTCGAGAGGCCGGGGAACGACCAGACGTGGTGAAGGAGGAACCCCTTCGTCGAGCGGCGCTCGTCGCTCGCGAACAGCGACGAAAGCCTTCCTTTCAGTGAGAGCGCCGCCCGATCGGTCAGGCCGGGCAAGGCCTCCGCGGTGGCCTCGAGGACCATCTCTCCCGGGTGGAGCTCGCGGACCGCCCCCTCCGGTACTTCGAGCGCCTCGGACACGGTCGCGACCGCGGATTTCATGCGCCCCCCCATACGACATCCGTCGCGGCTCGAATGAGAGAGATCAGGGGAGCGGGAAGGTAAAAAGCGGAAACGACGGCGATGGCTGCTGCTGCGGCGGCCGTCGCCAGCCCGACGTCGAATCTCTCGGGATCGGGAGGGTCCTCGTCGAACCTGCGCGGGGCCCCGAGCACGAGGTGTCCCACCTGATACGCGAACCCGCAGAAGAGCACGACCAGCGCCGCGAGGAATACCGACGTCACCGCCGCGTGCGCACCGAAGAATCCCGCCTGCAGGATGGTCATCTCGCTGAAGAACAGGCCGAACGGGGGAGAGCCGGTCATGATGACCGCCGAGAGCACGAAGAGCGAGCTCGCGATCGGCGCGCGGCTGAACGTACCGCCCCGAATCCGGTCGAAGTCCGAGGAGTGATGGAGCTGCCCGAGAGTGCCCGCGGAAAAGAGAGCCACCGGTTTCGCCAGGGAATGATAGGTCATGTGAAGGAGAGCGCCGAACACCCCGGCCTCGACCCCGAGCCCGACTCCGACGGCCATGATGCCGACGTGCTCGATGCTGGAATAAGCCAGGAGCCTCTTGAGGTTCCACTGGATGAGGATGAACGGCGTCGCGATCAGCACCGAGAGCAATCCGAGGGTCAGGAGCAGACCGGAGGAGAACTCGGGTCCGAGCGCCGCCTTGGAGATCAGATGGATCCTCAGCACGCAATAGAGCGCCCCGTTCAGCATGCCCACCGCCATCAGCACCACCGCCGGCGACGGCGCTTCGCGATAGGCATCCGGCTTCCAGGTATGCATCGGAGCGAGACCGGCCTTGGTTCCGTAGCCGATGAGCGCGAACACCACGCCGAGGCGCAGCGTGAACGGGTGGAGCTCCGGCGCCACCGCCATGAAGCGCGTCCAGTGGAGCGCGGCCATGCCCTCACCCAGATCCCATCGTCCCGCGGCGAACATCAGGACGGTTCCCAGCAGCGCGAACGCCAGGCCCAGGCTTCCGAGCACCAGGAACTTCCACGCCGCCTCGAGGGAAGTGTTCCGGTCGTGGAAGGTGATGAGGAAGACGGAGGCGAGCGTCGTGAGCTCGACGGCGATCCAGAGCACCCCGAGGTTGTTCGAGACCGAAACCAGCAGCATGGCGAACACGTAGGCGGGTATCAGGCCGTAGAACTCGCGGCGCAGCCGCGGCGTCACGAGCCCGCGCGCCTCGTTGCGGCGCAAATAACCGACGCCGTAAGCGCCCGAGAGAAGGCCCACGAAGCCGCAGAGCACGAGCACCAGCGCCGAGAGTCCATCGACGCGGAGCGCCTCGTCGAAGGCCGAGGGGAAGCTTCCGGAGAGGAACTGCCTCGCGGTCGCGAGGCACAGGAGAAACGTCAGCGCGAGCCCGGAGACCATCGTGGCTTCCTTGAGCTTGCGCGGACCGGGAAGGGCCCCGATGACGGCGGTCACCACGGGAGCGACCAGGGTCCAAACGAGTAGGTTCACGCTATCCCTTCAGGTTCGACAGCCGGCTTATGTCCATCGACTCGAACCGGTCGACGATCCGGTGAACGAGGATGCCGAGGATCAGCACTGCGAGAATGACATCGAACGAAATGCCCAGCTCCACGATGAGCGGCATGCCGGTGGTGACCCCCACGGCCACGAGAAACACCGCGTTCTCCACCGTCAGCAGCGCGAGTATCTGGGTGATCGCCTTCCTCCGCGTCACCATGAGGAAGAGGCCTATCAGCAGGACCGAGAGCGCGACGCCGATGAGATGGTGGCTCACTCCCCTCGCGCCTTCCTCGAAGCCGGTGCTGACGCGGTATCCGATGACCGTGAGGCCCAGGCAGATCAGGAGCGAGGCGGGGACGTTCAGGAACGGTTCGATCTCGCGGTGGATCCCGATGCGATCCACGGTGCGCATCAGAAACCACGGGATCAGAATCCCTTTCAGAACCAGGGTCATCCCCGCCGTAACGTAGAGCTCGTGCCTTCCCTCGGAGAAGGCGATGGTGGCCGCGACCACGGCGAGGAGCAGGGACTGCGCCCCGTACAAGCGAATGGCGGTGAAGAGCGCCTTCTGGCCCACCATGAGGAGCGCGCTCACCAGCATGCCGGCGGCGCAGAGGATCAGAACGTTCTCGGTCACGAGCGGCACCTCACAGGAATCGGATCGCGAGAGCCAGAAACGCGAGCCCCAGCGACACGGACACCAGCTCCGGGACGCGGAAGAGACGCAGCTTGGCGTTGGTGCTCTCGGCGACGGTTACCAGGATCGAAAGGAAGAAGACCTTGCCCGCCCAGGCGAAGACCGCCACCAGGAGCGCTTCGGGAGCGAAGCTCGTCGCCATCCCCGCGGGAAGGAAGAGATCGACGAGGAGCGTCAGATACAAGAGCTCTTTGAGAGCGGAAGCCCACTCAACCAGCGCGAGATCCGGGCCCGCGTACTCGAGGACCATCGCCTCGTGGATCATCGTGAGCTCCAGGTGGGTGGCCGGGTTGTCCACGGGGATGCGGCCGGTCTCGGTGATGACGATGATGAACAGGCCGGCGAACGCCAGGAGATCGCTCGGATGGAACGAGAGGCCTTGCTGCAGCAGCCCCCGGACCATCACTCCGAGGCTCAGGGAGCCGGCGGCGAGCGCCGAGGCGAAGAGTCCGAGCATGAGGGCGGGCTCGGCGAGGGCGGCGATGGTCATGTCGCGGCTCGCGCCCATGCCTCCGAAGGGGCTGCCGGTATCGAGCGCCGCGGTCGCGAGCGCGAAGCGGCCGAGAGCGAGCGTTCCCACGAGAAGAAGGATTCCACCCGCCGCTTCGAGCGGGGCCGCGGCGTAGAGCACGGGAACCAGCGTGGTGGCGGCCACCGCCGCGGCGAAATAGACGCGGGGTCCCGCGAGGTAGATCCAGGACGCCGTCTCCGAGCGAACCGCCTCCTTGCGAAGAAGCTTCAGGAGGTCGTAGTACCCCTGAAGGAGCGGCGGCCCCTTTCGATTCTGGAGCCGCGCTTTCATCTTCTTTATCCCCGTCTTCAGAAGCGGGGCCACCGCGAGCATGCCGCCTGCCTGCAGCACCGCCGCCGCGAACGCGAGAAGGTTGTCCTGGATCACGTCGGCCCTCCGAGCCACATCAGGAGGATGACGGCGAGCACGAGAACGTAAGCGAGGTAGGCATGGAGGCTTCCGGCCTGAAGCACCTTCATGCCTTTCGCCGCTCGCATCACCGCGCGAGCGAGCGGTCGATAGACGTAGCGCTCGAACGTCGGCTCGATCTCGGCGCGGTATCGCACTTCGCGGGGGAAATAGGGGGAGACCTCGGCGAGGGTCTCCACCTCCCGTGTCGGCCGATAGACGGCGCGGAAGATCATCATCAGCGGTTTCGAGAACGCCGTCGCCGTGTACTCCGCTCGGAAGGTCAGCTCGCCGCCGCATCCCCACGTCGAAACGCGCCGTGCACGCGCCCCGCGGCGTTTCGTGAGAAACAGCGCCGCCGCGAGGGCGCCCAGGAGGGCCACGCCGAGCATCCCGGGAACCACGTGATCGAACCGACCGAGGCCCGACGCCATGCCCCACGCTCGAAGCGCCATGTCCTCGCGCGGCTCGAGTCCGGGGAGCGACTCCAAAACACTTCCAAGCGCTCCGAGCGCCAATCCCGGGAAGAGACCGAGGCCGAAGCAGAGTGCCGCGAGAAGCGCCTGCGGAACGAGCATCGCGTATGGAGACTCGTGCGCCTCGGCGGCGGCTCGTGTGCGCGGCAGGGCGACGAAGGTGATTCCGAAAGCTCTCACGAAGCAAGCCGCGGCGAGAGCGGTCGAGAGCGCCAGCATCGCCCCCGCGAGGGGGAAATTGAGCCGCACCATGCCCGGTGTCGACGTGAACCCGAGGAGCAGCGCCTGAAACGTGAGCCACTCGCTCGGAAAGCCGTTCAGGAGAGGCAAGCCGGAGATCGCCATCGCGCCGACGAGGAAGAACAACCCCGTCCACGGCATCCGGCGCAGCAAGCCGCCGAAGCGCTCGATATGCCGCGTCCCCGTCGCCATCGCCACGCTCCCGGCGCCGAGAAACAGCAGCCCCTTGAAGATCGCGTGATTCAAGACGTGGAGGAGGCTTCCGGCGACGGCCACCGCGGCGAGCTCATGGCTTCGGTGCGCGATCGCCATCATGGAAGCCCCCAATCCCAGGACGATGATTCCGACGTTCTCGATGGTGCTGTAGGCGAGGAGGCGCTTCAGGTCGGTCTGGGTGAGCGCGTACAGGACGCCGAGAATCGCGGAGAGCGTCCCCACGGCCATGAACACGAGAGCCCGGTTCACGTCCGGGATCCCGAGGCCGAAGGCGCAGACCCGGAATAGACCGTAGACTCCCGCGGTGACGAGAACGGCGGACATGAGGGCCGAGACGCTCGTCGGCGCCGCCGGATGGGCTTCGGGTAGCCACACGTGGAGCGGGACGACGCCCGCCTTCACCCCGAACCCGACGAAGAACAGCGCGAAGAGCAGGTCGCGCGCCGGACCCGCGGCGATACCGCCCGCGAGCATCGTCGAGAACGAGAGCGACCCCGCCACCCCGGCCAGGAGCAGAAAGCCGGCCACCAGGCACCCGGTGCCCACGTGCGACATGACGAGGTAGAGATACGCGGCCCGCCGGCTCGTCGGATCCTCGTGCTCGGTCGCGACGAGCGCCGCCGTCAGAAGCGTCATCACTTCCCACGCGAACAGGAACGCCACGACTCCGTCGGCGATGAACACCAATTCCACCGCGCCCAGAAGGAGATTGAACGCTGCGCTCACGACCGCCGTGCGGGGCCCCGCGATAGCGTGCCCGAAGTATCCGACGCTGTAGATCGCCACCGGCGCCGCGATTGCTCCCAGCACCATCAGAAACCAGGCCGAGAGCGGCGTCACCGAGTAGCCGAGCACGATGCCTGAGGCCGCGTGGCGGAAGAGGACGCCGTCGACGGGGAGGCCCGAGTCGATCACCAACAGGGCGACGGCCGCCGTCGACAGCGAGGCGAGAATGGAGCCGACCATCGCGGCCACGCGGCAAGCGCCCGGGCGGCGAGAGAGCGCGAGCGCCGCCGCGACCGTCACCGCTCGAAGAACGATCGCCGCCGGCACTCCGACGGAGACCCAATCCTTCACGTTCAACTTCTCCACCAGACCAGGAGCACCAGACTCACGACGAGGGCGATCACGTAGGCGAGGTAAGCATGGAGGCTCCCCGCCTGCAGAACCTTCATTCCCTCCGCGACTCGCAGCACCGCGTGAAGCAAAGGTCGATAAGCGTAGCGCTCGAACGTGGGCTCGATCGAGGCGCGATAGCGCACCTCCCGCGGGAAGTAGGGGGAGACTTCGGCGAGCGCCTCGACCTCCCGCGTCGGCCGGTACACCGCGCGGAAGACCATCATCAGCGGTTTCGAGAAGGCCGTCGCCGTGTACTCGGTCCGCGGGCCGAGGAGACCGCCGCATCCCCAGGTGGGCACGCGCCGCGCAGCGCCTCCGCGCGACCGGGTCGAAACGAGCGCCGCCGCGAGGCCTCCCAGGAGAGCCGCTCCGAGGAGGACGGGAACCACGTGGTCGAACGACTCGAGTCCGGACTCCATGCTCAGCGGGCCCGCGGCCATGACCGGGCCGGCTTCGAGCCCGGGGAGCGACGCTCTCACGCTTCCGAGGGCTTCGAGCACCAGGCCCGGGAACAGGCCCAGGCCCACGCAGAGCGCGGCGAGAAACGCCTGAGGCACGAGCATCACCGCCGGCGACTCTCGCGCCTTCCCGGCGGCGCCGCTCCTCGGCAGCGCCAGGAAGCTGATTCCGAACGCCTTCACGAAGCACGCCGCCGCGAGCGCCGTCGTGAGCGCGAGCACCGCCCCGCCCATGGGGAACAGCAGGTGGACGAGCGGATCCGCGGAGCCGCGGAAACCGAAGAGGAACGCCTGAAACGTCAGCCACTCGCTGGCGAAGCCGTTGAGCGGCGGAAGACCGGAGATGGCCAACGCGCCGACGAGGAAGAGAGCGCCGGTCCATGGCATCCGCCGCAGCAATCCTCCGAGCTCCTCGATCCGGCGCGTGCCCGTCGCCACGACCACGCCCCCGGCGCCGAGGAACAGGAGTCCCTTGAACACGGCGTGATTCAGGACGTGATAGAGGCTGGCCGAGATTCCCACCGCCGCCAGGTCGGCTCTGCCGTAGGACAGGCCCATCATTCCCGCGCCCAGCCCCAGGAGGATGATGCCGATGTTCTCGATGCTGTGGTAGGCGAGGAGGCGCTTGAGGTCGTGCTGCATCAGCGCGTAGAGCACCCCGAGGACCGCGGACAACCCTCCCACGACGAGGACCAGAACGCCCCAGGAAAGGCGCGGGGTGCCGAGACCGAACGCGCAGACCCGTACCATTCCGTAGATCCCCGTCTTGATGAGGACGCCGGACATGAGCGCCGAGATGCTCGCCGGCGCCGCCGGGTGGGCCTCGGGCAGCCACACGTGGAGAGGAACGATTCCCGCCTTGACGCCGAAGCCGATGAAGAACAGCGCGAACAGGCCGCTCCAGGCGACGGGGAGCGCCGCGTCGCCCGACAGGAGCGTCGCGAACGAGAGCGACCCGGTCCTCGCCCCGAGCGCGAGGAATCCTCCGATGAGGCATCCCGTGCCCACGTGCGACATGACCAGGTAGAGGTAGGCGGCCCGCCGGGACGCCCGTTCTTCGTGCTCGGTCACGACGAGCGCGGCGGTCGCGAGGGTCATCAGTTCCCAGGCGCAGAGAAAGGTGATGGCGTCCGCGGCCGCGAACACCAGCTCCACCGTGCCGAGCAGCAGGTTGAACGCGACGCCGAGGAACGCCGAGCGCCGCCGGAGGCGCGGATCGCCGGTGTATCCGATGCTGAAGATGGCGACGGGGATCGCGAGGGCGGAGAGGACCAGAAGAAACCACGCCGACAGCCCGTCGACGGCATACGAGAGTCGCAGGCCGGAGGCCTGGTGGACGAAGGCGTTGCCTTCGACGCCCACCCCCGAGAGCAGGACGTCGACGGCCAGAAGGCCGGTCGCGAGGGATGCGATCGCGGACCCGACGAAAGCCACGAGACGCGCCAGTCGGCTCCCCCGCGAGACCAGGAGCGTCACCGCGGTGATCAGAAGACGGAGCACGAGCGCCGCAGGTAGGATGACAGCCGTATCGAGACCCGTCACGCTCACGCTAGCCGCGCCGGCTCTCCCGCCGGAGCTCGCGGAGCATTCCCCGCGTGTCCACGAGGTGGTTGTTGAAGATGCGCCGCGCGACCTGGAGGAGCTCGCCAACGGCTCGATCGCGCACGGCGTAGTGCACCGTCAACCCCTGCTTCTGCGACGTCACTATGCCGCGGGTCCGCAGAACCGCTAGCTGCTGCGACACCACGGGCTGCTCCAGCTTCAGGGCCTTCTGGAGCTCCTGAACCGAGCGATCGCCGCGGACGAGGATCTCCAGGATCTTGATTCGCACCGGGTGGGCCAGGGCCCGGAAGAACTGCGCTTTGAAGGCCTGAAGCCGGCTGGTCGACATCGGTTCGTGTACATTGCTATATTAACATATAGTTCTCCCAAAGAATCGCGCAGAAGAGAAGGTGAAACGGTTCAAGCGGTCGTGATGAGTCGGCGGCCGGCGGTCGTTCTCACTCCGCGGGGCCCCGCGTCGCCCTTCCGAGGCTCAAGAGATTCGCGAAGAGCTTGTAGGCGGAGGGGACTCCTGCGGGAAGCTGGCGGAACAGGCCGAGTCCGACGTAGATCCATCGCCCCTTTCCGTAGCGGGCTTCGACCAGCATCCCTTTCTTGACGCCTTTGTTGTACTCCCAGGGATCCTCCGAGGCGAGGAGATCCTGATAGCGCGGGTCGCCGTCCTCCGCGAGGAAATAGAGGCCGCGCTCCTGGACCCAGCCTCCCCAGTCCTCGGCGGTGATCCGGTTCGGCGTCGTGAACACCGGGTGATCGGGAAGGAGGATCGAGATCGGCGCTTCCTCGACGGTCACGCGGTTGTTGCTCACTTTCTTCGGATAGGGACCCCACTGCGCCTCGTTGAACTCGAGCTTGTTGTACTGGACGAGGAGCGTCCCTCCCTCGGCGACGTAGTCGAGCAGCCTCCGGTTGTAGGCGCGGAGATCCTGCCGGTTCAGGTAAGCGCGGACGCCGGTCACGATGACGTCGTACTGCGAGAGGTCCCCCTCTGCCAGGTCCTCCTCGTCGAGGAACGAGAGCTCGGCCCCGAGCTGGCGAATCGCGTTCGGAATCTCGTCGCCCACGCCCTCGATGAAACCGACGCGGGAGCGGGCGACCTGTACGTCGAGCGCTTCCACTCTCGCCTCGGCCGGCTGGAAGAGGTAGCGGGTCTGGATGTGGTCGTACTCGATGCTCTGGACTCCCTCCCGGAACTCCTCGTCGCCGAGGCGCGCGACCGCGTCGATGCGATAGCTGCCGCTCTCGATCGCGGCGGGCGGCGTCAGCCGGAAACGCACCGTCACCGCCTGGTTCTCGCGCTCGAAGGAGAGATCGGAGGCCGCGGGCTCGACGCCGAACCCCGGCGGGGCTTCCAGGCGGAGCGTCCCGAGGACGGGCTCGACCCCCTCGTACCGGGCGGTCACCGAGACCGGCCTCGTCCTGTCGTCCGCACGGGTGGGGAAGACCACGACCCCGGGCGCGATCGAGACCGACACCCGCGGCAGCACCGAAACCTGCTTCTGCTTCTCGCCTCCGACCCACCGGCCCGGATAGCGATACTGGACGGTCTTCGTGATCGTGACCTCCACGTCGCCCGATCGAAGCGTGACCGTCGCCGCGACCGCGGCCGGCCGCCAGGGAAGGCCGAAGTACTCCGGCTCCAGGAGCGTGAATCGATCGACGGTCGAATCCGGTCTCTTCCAGTACGGGCGATCGAATTCGGCGCTCGCTCCCACCGTGACCTCGAATCGAGCGTTCAGCGTTCGGTTCTCGGCGAGCGGGGCCGGAAGCTCTGGAAACGGAGTCTTCTCGTCCTCGAGCTTCGCGACCACAAAGCCCGGGGGCGTCGGTACCCGGACGGCGAGAACCCGGACGGGCTCGGGGCTCGGGTTCGTCACCTGGACCTCGACCCGGAAGCGGGAGCCCCGGGTGACCTCGCCCCGATCCGCGGTCGGAAGGAGATCGATTCCGTGAGCGAGCGCGATGGCCTTCTCGAAATCCTCCTCCTTGGGGCGGAGACGATGCTCGAGCTCGAACTTTGCGTCGGCGGAAATCCCGCTTCGCGCCACCTCGGCGCGGAGATTGCGCAAGCGGGTGAGCCCGCGCCGGAGGGAAGGAAGCGTCTTCCACGGAGCCCGGGCATCGAACGCCGCGTTCGCCGCCTCGACCTCCGCTCGAAGAGCATCGAGTCCCTCGGCGACGAACGCCTGGTCCGTGAAATCCTTCAGGCGCTCGAGGCCGACGGCGACGCCGTCGAAGAGGTCGCTCTCGGCCGCGGACCTCGGAAGGACCGTATCCTCGAGCCGGAAGACGGACTCGTGCTGCCCTGCGAGCGCCTGGAGCTGACCCATTCCCTGACACTTGTGGTTCGCTCGCGCTTCCGATCCCATCTGATGGTAGGTTCGTCCGAGAATCGGATCGTACTGGCCGGTGTCGATGCGGACGAGGGAGGCGGGGTCCTCTGTCTCTTCTTCCTTGCTCTCCCGGTCCCTGCCGCGGCCGGGGCCCACGGCTCTTCGCGAGTAGAGCTTGAGGGCCTGCCAGGGCCTGAGGCCTTCCGCGATTTGCTCGGGGAAGCGCGCGGGATCCGCCGCGGCGCGGAATGCCTCTCGGGTCAGGATTGCCGAAGTCTGATGGTGCTGTCCTCCGCCTTCGCCTTCGAGGGGAAGCGAGACGACGACGTCCGGCCTCAGCGTTCGAAGGAGGCGAACGAAATCACCCAGGATCTCCTCCTTGCCCCACTTCTGGAGCGTCTCCTCGACGCTGAAGGAGTAGCCGAACTCGTAGGCGCGCGTGAAATACTGCTCGGCTCCGTCCACCCGATGGACCGACATGAGCTCCTCGGTCCGGAGGATTCCGATCGCCTCGAAGAGCTCGGGTCCGATCTCGTTCTGCCCGCCGTCCCCTCGGGTCGCGGTGAGCAGCGAGACGCGGTGTCCCCGCCCGCGGCTCAGGAGGACCAGAAGGCCGTTGTCTTCGTCGTCCGGGTGGGCGGCGGTATGGAGGAAGCTCGTGCCCGACGAGAGCTTCCGCAGCTGGAGCGCGAGGCCCAGGCTTCCGCTGTCTTCGGGAATGGGCTCGAGCTGGGCCGAGGCCGTCGCCGCCGAAAAAAGGCTCAAGAGGAGCAGGACTCGCGTCATGGCCGGAGGATAGTGAGGCCACGAATCGAAGTCAAAACCGGGTCCATTTGGTACAATGATTCGACCCCGGTAGACAAAACCTCGTTCACCGGCCGCTCGGCGGTTCGACTGGAATTTCCAGGCCACGGGAAGACGATGAGCCTCAAAATCATGATTGCGGGATGCGCGAAAGAGGAGAAGGACGAAGTCGGCTCCTCCGTCAAGAAGGCCTTCGCCGATCGGCCCAAAGACGAGCCATGGAGCGTCTCCGTGGTGAAGGTCGCCAGCCAGTGGTCGGTCGAGATCAACGGGCCCGAAGCCCGCTACAAGGGCTTGAGCCTGGTGGCGCCGCTCGGCGACCTCACCGGTTCGCTGCGAAAGGCCATCTCCGGCGCCGGCAACCACGCCGCCGCCCCGGCCGCGGGTCCGGCCAGCGGCGACGAGAAGAAGGATCGCTACGAGTGCGAGGGATGCTCGGCGGCGTTCGAGGTCATCTACAACGCCGCGCCCGGCGAGCGGACGGAAGTCTGCCCCGTCGCCTGTCCTCACTGCTGGCACGTGAACCACGTTCCCATCGCGGAGGGCGCGGGGGCGACGGGGGACTACCGGGCGCAGGCGGCAATCTAGCCGGGACTCGAGGCAGGGAATTCCGAAACGCCCCGGCGATTAGACTCGGTATAATGGCGGCCTCGTTCGCGAGGACGCCATGGGACAGGATACCGACCCCCCGCCGCCGATCCTCGGCAACTGGCGGCGCTTCTACACCGTCGTCATCGCGAATACCCTGCTGGTCTACTTTCTGCTCTTTCTGTTCTCCAGATTCGCCCGCTGATGCACGTCCTGGACGTCGCGGTCATCGGGATCTACTTCGCCCTCATCGCCTTCATCGGCTACCGGACGGGCCGCGGCAACAAGGGCATCGACGACTTCTTCCTCGCCAAGCGCGCCATGCCCTGGTACGTCATCGGCCTCTCGGTGATGGCGACCCAGGCGAGCGCCATCACGCTCATCGGAACGACGGGACAGGCCTACGTGGATGGAATGCGGTTCATCCAGCTCTACTTCGGCCTTCCGCTGGCGATGGTCATCCTCTGCGTCACCCTGGTCCCGTTCTTCTATCGCGCTCGGGTCTTCACCGCCTACGAGCTCCTCGAAAAGCGCTTCGACCGAAAAACCCGCAGCCTGACGAGCTTCCTGTTCTTGCTGGGACGCGGGCTCTCGGACGCGGTGGTGATCTACGCTCCCTCGGTCATCCTTTCGATCGTCTTCGGTATCGACGAGAAGGTCCTGATCGTCCTCATCGGCGCCGGAGCCACGCTCTATACCGCTCTCGGCGGGATGCGGGCGGTGATGTGGGTCGAAGCGTGGCAGATGATGATCATCTTCCTCGGGATCCTCTTCTGCCTTGGGGCGGTGATCGTGGGCCTTCCCGACGAGATTTCTCTCGTCGAGGCGGTCAAGATCGCGGGAGCGGCGGGTCGCACGAATACCGTCGACTTCACTCTCGATCCCTCGGTGACCTACACGTTCTGGAGCGGCGTACTGGGGGGCATCTTCCTCATGCTCTCCTACTTCGGCTGCGACCAGAGCCAGGTGCAGCGGTATCTCACCGGGAGCTCGCTCACCGAGAGCCGTCTGTCTCTCCTTTTCAACGCCATGCTCAAGATCCCGATGCAGTTCGTGATCCTGCTGACCGGGGCGCTTCTCTTCGTCTTCTATCAGTTCGAGAAGCCCCCGCCGATCTTCAATCCGGTGGCGCTCGAAGAGCTTCGGCAGTCGGACCATCGCGACGAGCTCGCGTCGCTGGAGCGGGAGTACGACCGAGTCTTCGAGGCGCGGAGAGAAAGCGCTTCCGGACTCGCGAGCGCGCTCTCGACGGAGGCGGAGCCCGAGGCCCGGAGCCGGTTCCTCGACGCCGACGCCCGTTTTTCCGAAGTGCGGGGACGAGTGATAGCTCTGGTGGAGGAGAACCAGGGGTCCACGTTCAACGACACGAACTACGTCTTTCCCACGTTCGTCCTGACGAAGCTCCCTCCGGGCGTCGTGGGGCTCATCCTCGTCGCCATCTTCGCGGCGGCGATGTCCACGGTCGAATCCGAGCTCACGGCGCTCTCGAGCGCGACGGTCATCGACTTCTACCGGCGTTATCTGAAGAGAGACGCGAGCGACGCTCACTACCTGGGGGTGAGCCGTGCCGCCACCGTCGGTTGGGGCGCCTTCGCGACGGTGTGCGCGCTCTACATGGGCCGCCTCGGCTCCGCCATCGAGGCGGTGAACCGGATCGGGTCCAATTTCTACGGTCCCATCCTCGGAGTCTTCGTCCTCGCCATCGGAACGAAGCGAACGAACGGCCACGGCGCTTTCGCGGGGATCCTCGCGGGGGTAGTCGCGGTGCAGCTCACTGCGCGCTACTCCGACGTCTCCTTCCTTTATTACAACCTGGTCGGTACCGCGGCGGCGGTAGCCGTCGGCTGCGGCCTCTCCCTCGTCTTCCCAACTCCCGAACGGCCTGTATAATAGAAGTACGTTTTTCCGCCCGCCCCGGGGCTTCAATCCGAGCATGACGAGACGTTGAGCCGAATCGTTTTGTCCGTCGATCTCATCGGGCTTCTGCTCGCCGTCTCTTCGTTCGCCCTCTTCGGAGCCGCCAAGGGAGGCTCGGGCTGGAAGAAGCTCTTCGGACTCGGCGCCGGCAAGGAGGAGCCCGGAGGGACGAGCGCGGCGAGGGAGTCGCTCGCCTCCGGCGACTGGCAGCGCGCCGCCAAGATCTTCGAGGAGGACGGGCGCTTTCGCGAGGCGGCCAAGATCTACCAGGGTCACGGGCAGAACTACGAAGCCGCGCGGCTCCTGGTCCAGGCGGGGGCGCTCACCGAAGCGGCGCACGTATTCGAGCGCGTGGGCCACTTCCTGAAAGCGGCGGAGGTCTGCGCTCAGTCGGGAGACAATCGCCGCGCGGGCGAGAACTACCGGCGATACCTCGAGGACCGATTCGGGAGCCTGGTGGTCACGCGCTCCCCCACGGATCACGCGGAGTTCACCAAGTACTGCCGCCTCGCCGGCCAGGCGTTCGAGCGCGCCGGGCTCCTGGAGCAGGCGGCGGAAGTTCTCGAGCGCGGGGAGCAGTGGGAGGAGGCGGCGGCGCTCTTCCTCAAGCTGAACCGCCACGTGAAAGCCGCCGATCTCTATCAGCGGGCGGGAGCCGTGGCCCAGGCGGCGGACGTCTACGCGCAGGCGGGCGACCGGGTGCGCGCGGCGCAGATGCGCGGCGAGTGGCTGTACAAGAAGGACCAGAAGAACGAGGCCGCGGTGCAGTTCCTCCTGGGAGGAGATCCGCTGAGGGCGGCGGAGGTCTACGAGGAAGCGGGGAACTATCTCGATGCCGCGCGCTGCTACGAGCACTGCGGCGCGCACCGGCAGGCGGCGGAGGCCTATGAGCGGGTGCAGCAGCTCGGCCGGGCGGCGGAGATGTACGGGCGCTGCCAGGAGTATCAGAAGGCGGCGGCGCTCTACGAGACCGTGGAGGACTTCGAGGAGGCGACCCGGATGTACGCCGAGGCGGGCGCCTACTATCGCGCGGCGAGCCTCGCGCGGAAGAAGGGTCTGACCGATCTCGCCATCGACTATCTCCAGAGAGTCCAGAATACGGACGCGCACTACCAGGACGCGCTGGTGGAGCTCGCTCACAGCTTCATGGAGCGGGATCTCCCGGGGGTCGCGGTGGAGAAGCTGAAGAAAGCTCTGACCGGCGCGACGCTCTCGGCGAAGAACATGGACATCTACCACACGCTCGCCGTGGCCTCCGAGCAGATGGGAGACTTCCGCGGAGCGGCGGACATCCTGAAGCAGATCGTCGCCGAGAACTACGCCTACCGCGACGCCGTGGGAAGGCTCCAGGAGATCGAGCGGAAGCTCTCCCAGGCGGTGGTCGAGCCGGCGAAGAAGTCGCCGGCGGAAGAGGAGCTCTCCGACAAGAAGCGGTACGAGTTCGTGGAGAAGCTCGGCGCCGGCGGGATGGGCATCGTCTATCGCGCCCGGGATACGCGCCTCAACCGGGTGGTCGCCTACAAGATGCTCATGGAGCAGTTCATGGAGGTGAAGGACGTCCGCGAGCGGTTCCTGCGCGAGGCGCAGTCCGCGGCGCAGCTCAACCACCCGAACATCGTCACCGTCTACGACATGGACGTCGATCGCGACCGCAATCGCCTCTTCATCGCGATGGAGTTCGTGTCGGGGGAGTCCTACTTCGACATCCTGCAGCGCGAGGTGCGGCTCTCGACCCAGTCGGCCCTCCATTTCGTGGTGGGGGTGCTGAAGGCGCTCACCCACGCCCACGGGCACGGCGTCGTCCACCGGGACATCAAGCCGTCGAACGTCATGCTCTCGAGCGATCGCGTGGTGAAGATCATGGACTTCGGTCTCGCCAAGGTGCTGCGCGACGCGAAGGCCCAGGGAAGCGAAAAGGCGAGCGGCACTCCGCTGTACATGTCTCCCGAGCAGATCCTGGGAAAGGCGATCGACTTCCGAACCGACATCTACGCCTTCGGAGGAACGGTCTATCACCTCCTCGCGGGCGAGCCGCCGTTCGTCGACGGCGAGGTGCTCTACCATCACGTCCATACCCCGCCGGCGCCGCTGAAGAAGCACCGGCCGGACGTGCCCAAGCTCCTCGACCAGATCGTGATGAGCTGCCTCAACAAGGACCCCGCCGCCCGCCCCTCCTCCGACGAAATCCTGAAGCTTCTGAAGAAACAGAGCTAGAATTCGACGGATGAAGTCCGTCGTTCAGCGGGTGTCGTCCGCGCGGGTCGAGGTCGATGGCGAGACCATCGGGGAGATCGCCAGAGGACTCGTGGTGCTTCTCGGCGTGGCGAAAGACGACGCGGAGACGGACGCGGCCTGGATGGCGGAGAAAGTCGTAGGCCTCCGCATCTTCGGGGACGACGAAGGTAAGATGAACCGCTCGCTCATGGACGTCGAAGGGTCTCTTCTCGCGGTCTCGCAGTTCACGCTTCTCGGCGACTCCCGCAAGGGGCGTCGCCCTTCGTTCATCGCCGCCGCGCCGCCGGAAGCGGCCGAGAGCCTCTATCGATCGTTCGTTGAGAAAGCGCGGTCTCTGGGGGCGAGAACGGAGACGGGGAAGTTCCAGGCGCACATGGCGGTCCACCTCGTGAACGACGGTCCGGTGACGATTCTCCTCGACTCCCGGGAATGACGATGCACGTTCTCCTCGCCCTCGCGCTCGTCGCCGTGCCGGCGCAGGAGGTCATCGCCCGTCTGTTCGCTTCGACTCCCGAGGGCCCGTTCATCTCGTACAGCTGGGGAGAGCATTGGAGCCGCATCCGCGGCGACTTGAGGGGCTTCGAGGGCGAGATCGACGTCTTCGCCTGTCTCGGACCCTGGGTTTTCGCAGGTGGCTCGAAGGGTCTCTTTCTGTCGGACGACTTCGGCGAGAACTATCGCCGGGTGGAAAGCTGGCCGAAGGGAGCCCCCGCGATCACGAGTTTTCTGACCGCGAGGCTCTTCGGGCTCGAGCCCACGATTTTCGTGGGAACATCGGCCGGGCTCTACCGCTCCACCGATACCGGCACCCAATGGGTCCGCGTCGGCGAAGGGGAGCTCGACTCGGCCGTGCACGCCATGGGCTGGCCGGGACCCGAGCTCCTGGTGGCCACCGCTACCGGGCTCTACCGGACGCGGGACATCGGAGAGCATTTCGCCCGCGTCGGCGCGGGACTTCCCCAAACACCCTTGCTCTCGCTCGCCATCTCCAAGTACTTCGCGCTCGACCCCAAGGTCTTCGTCGGCACTGAGGGCGCGGGTCTGTTCAAGAGCACCGACGGAGGCGAGCGGTTCGAAGCCGCGGGGGTCGAGGTCCTCGGCAAGGAAACGGTGCGGGCGCTCGTCTGGTGGGGAGGTCTCCTCGTGGTCGGCGCCGACGGCGGGCTCTTCCTGTCGGACGACGGCGGCAAGAAATTCCGGAAGGCGCGCGACCTCGAGGGCAGGCGCGTGCTCTCGCTTTCGGTGCCGGGCGCCGAGGAGGAAGTGGCCTCGGACGTGATCGTGGGAACCGAGCTCGGGGTCTTCAAGAGCTCGGACGGAGCCCAGAGGTTCCGGCGGGTGCAGGAGGGCATGGGCCCGATCGAGGTCCGGGCCCTCGCCACCTTTCCCTTGCCTCCCCAGAATCGCGAGCGACGATCTCGTTGATCGCGACCGCCTTCCGCTCGCTTCTCCTGCCCGAGCTCGGTCTGGGGGTCCTGGGATTGCTCTGGGCCGCTTTGCGCGACGGAGACGAGCTCTCCTCCAGCTCCTATCAGGCGACTCCGGGCGTGATGCTCGCCGCGCTCGGGCTCACCCTGGTCTTCGCGGCGTTCAATTTCGGCCTGTTCTTCGCCGGCCGGCGCTACGAGCTCACGCGGCCGGTCTACGAGTTTCTCGAGGGCGCCATCTTCCCCCTCGTCCGCCAGGCGTCTTTCGGCGAGCTCCTTCTGGGGGCGGCGATGGCGGGATTCTCCGAGGAGCTCTTCTTCCGCGGCCTCCTCCAGCCCGAGATCGGGATTCCCGCCGCGAGCCTGGTCTTCGGGCTCCTCCACGGACCGAGCCGCGACCTCTGGCCGCTCGCGGTCTGGGCCGCGGGCGCCGGAGCGCTCCTGGGACTCGTATATTCCGCGACCGGGAACCTCCTCCTGCCGACGCTGGTGCACGCGTTCTACGACGCGGCCGCGCTCATTTACGTACGCTACTATTGGCGCCCTCGCGAGGTATCGAAAGAAAGCTCATCATGAGCGGCGCCCGCATTCCCTTCGCCAAGACCGAAGCTCATGGGAACGATTTTCTCCTCGTCGCCGAGAACGACGTCGAGCCCGGGTCGGCGGAACGCGTGGCACGCGCAATCTGCGATCGCCTCCGGGGCGTAGGCGCCGACGGACTCATCCTCTACCGCGGCGCCGAGGGCGACTTCGCGATGACGCTCTACAACAGCGACGGCTCCCCAGCGGAGATCTCCGGAAACGGGTTGAGGTGCCTCGCCGCCTACCTCGTTCATCGGGGGCTCGCGACCCGCGACCCCGTCGAGGTCTCGACGGGGGCAGGAAGGCTCTCCCTGTCTCTCCTCGACCGCGAGGATTTCCGTTTCCGGTTTCGAGCGAACATGGGAGCTCCGCGGGATCTCGCCAAGGAGACTCTGGTCGCCGAAGGCGAGAGATTCCAGGCGACGACGCTCTCTCTGGGAAACCCGCACTGCGTGCTCTTCCGGAGCGGCTTCGACGTCGCCGAGCTCCGAAGAGTCGGACCCCGTCTCGAGTCTCACCCCAGGTTCCCCCGGAAGACCAACGTCGAGTTGGTCGAGATCCTCTCGCCTTCCGATATCCGTATGGGCATCTGGGAGCGGGGAGTCGGGGAGACCGCCTCGTCGGGCACCGGCTCCTCGGCCTCGGCCGTGGCCTCGATCTGGAACGACCTCGCGAAGAGCCCCGTCCAGGTGCATTGCCCCGGAGGCGTCATGACCGTCTTCTGGGAGCAAGGAAGCGACGTTTTCCTCGAAGGCGAGGCGTCCATCGTGGCGGAAGGTTCGTATTTCTTCCAGTCCCTGTGACCCCGCGATCGACGGAACCCGCAATCGTTCCCTGTTAGAATGACGGTAAGATGGACTCACCGCAAAGCCGCCTCATCGAAGCCCTGGCAGAGTTTCCCGAAGTGGAGCTCGCGGTGATCTTCGGCTCCGCCGCGCGGGGCAAGGCGGGTCGCGGCAGCGACATCGATATCGGAGTCCGCACGAAAGACGATACCCACGAAGCGCTCCGCCGGTTGGAAGCGCCTCTGGTCCGCGCCGCGGGATGCGCGGTCGATCTGGTGCCGCTCGACGAATCTCCACCGCTTCTTCGATTCGAGATCGCTCGCGACGGAAAGGTGCTGGTCGAGAGGAAGCCGCATGCATGGGCGGATTTCCGCGCTCGTGCCATGGTCGATTGGTGGGACTGGGCGCCAATCGCGCGCAGGATTCACACCGCGGCGGCTGCCCGCCTGGAAAAGAGAATGAATCGTGGTTCGCCCTGACGTCGCCGGTCGCAAGGTGGCCCGGGCCGCCCGAATAGCTCGACGACGCAGAATCGATTCTCTCACGGGACCCCGAGGAGCTTGCGCGGGACGGCGCAAGTCGGGATCTCGCGTCGTTCTATCTGTTCCTGGCCATCCAGGAATGCATCGATCTCGCCGCCCACTGGGTCGCGGACGAAGGGCTCGCTCCACCGGAGGACGCGGCTTCGACGTTCGACGTTCTCGCCTCTCGGGGATTCATCGAACCGAGGACAGCCGATGAGCTCCGCGCTGCCGCGGGACTCCGTAACCGCATCGCACATGGGTATTCGGATATCGACCATGAGCGAATGCGGGCGGAGGCGAAGGCAGGAGTGAAATGCCTCAGGGAATTCCTGCTGGCTGTTTCCAGGGCCTCGGGACTCTCCAAGCCGTGAGGCGTTGAATTAGGATACTGCGTACCGGAGGAATCATGACGAAAAGAAACGCTGGACTCGCCGCTCTCTTTGTTGTCTCGGTTCTGCTGCTGGGCGCCGCCGCCGCCGCCTTCGTCGAATCGGAGGCGGACGTGGCTCGGAACGAGATACAAGCATTGATCGAGGCGTCCTACATCAACGGCGCCTTCAACGCTCTCGACACGAAGTCGATGAGGGAAGGCTTCCACCCGGTGTTCAAGATCTACGGCGCCCAGAAAGACGGCGGGCTCCAGCAGCTCCCGATCGAAGAGTGGATCGCGGGAATCGAAAAGCGGAAGGCGAGCCCCGACTTCGACCCGAAGGACCAGAAGTGGGAGCACCGCTTCGCGCTCGTCGACGTAACCGGCTCGGCCGCGGTGGCGAAGATCGAGCTCTTCAAGGACGGAAAGCACGTCTACACCGACTACCTCTCGCTCCTGAAGCTCGGCGACGGCTGGAAGATCACCGACAAGGTCTACTACCGCCATCCCGAATCCTAATGTCCGAGCGCTTCCTCGCCGCGCTTCTCGTCTGGAGCCTGCCTTTCGCCGGCGGAGCCGATACTCTTCTCGTCGCGAACAAGCGTGAGGCGACTCTCACCTTCGTCGATCCGGACACGGGAATCGTTCGCGCCGCCATTGCGACGGGGCTCGACCCGCACGAGGTCGAAGTGTCGGGCGATGGGAGGCGCGCCGTCGTTTCCATGTACGGGACCGACGAGGAACCGGGCTCGACGATTACCGTCGTCGACGTCCCCGCGGGGAAGGAGCTCCGCACAGTCGAGCTCCAGGGGTTTACTCGTCCCCACGGAATCCGCTGGTTCGGGGACGACCGCCATGTCTGGGTCACGGCGGAGTTCGAAAGGACCCTCCTGAGAGTCGATACCGAGACGGGTGCGATCGTGAAGCGCGTCGATACCGGTCAGGACGGCTCGCACATGCTCGCGCTCTCGCCCGACGGCAAGCTCCTCTACACCGCGAACCGGGGCTCCGATTCGGTCAGCGTCTTCGACGCCTCGACGGGACGGAAGCTCCGCGATCTCCCGGCGGGTCCGGGAGCGGAAGGCATCGACGCCAGCCCCGACGGGAGGGAGATCTGGACGGGCTTTCGCCGAACCAACGAAGTGGGGGTCATCGACCTCGCCCGCGGTGAGCTCGTGGCGAGGCTACCGACGGGGAAGTCCCCGTTCCGAACCCGCCTGACTCCCGACGGCCGACACGCCTTCGTCTCCAATCTCGAGTCGAGCGACGTTTCGATCTTCGACGTCCGCGCCCGGAAGCTTCTGAAGACGGTAGCTCTTCCCCTGATGGCCCGCGGGCCTTTCGAGCCGGCGGACCCTCTGGGGTCCTACCCGAGCGGCCTTCTCGTCGAGCCCGTACGCGGACGAATCTACGTCGCCCACACGCGCGCCCGCGAAGTGTCGATTCTCGATCTCGAGACCTTCGAGCGTGTCGGAGTCTTGATCGTGGGATACGGCGTCGACGGCCTCGCGTACTCCGGTCTCTAATCGTAGGACTTATCGCGTACGGTCGTCGCCAGGGCGGCACCGCAAGATAAGCCTTCCTCGAACGACAGGCCATGCTTCTCGAGGTTGGAAGCGGCTTACTCGGGATCCCATTCGAAATGCACGGCTCAAGCCTAACGTTCACGCGAGCAAATCGGCTGCCGTCACCACGACGCCCTGTTGTTCGTCGCCCGCCGTTACCTTCGCCGCCCGGGGCACGAATAGTGCCCGCACGACCTGCTTCGAGGCCACGGCGGCGATGTCGGGCGGGGATTTCTTCGCGAGGGCCTCGAGCAGCCGCTTCAACTCACGAGGGCCCTTCGGCCGCTCGCTCCACTTTGCTTCTCCGAGGAGAAGGCGTTTCCCGTTCCGGGATTCGGCGACGAGGTCCCATTCGGGCGCTTGGCCGCGCCACCATCGCGAGGCGGGTTGCCACGGTCCGAGCCTGGAGAGAACGGAGCCTGGCCTGACGCTTGGGACATTCTTTCGGCAAAGATCTTCCCATGTGGAGGCCACGAGCCCCGGCCAGTGGCGATTCAGGAGCTCGAGACGCGTCTTTCGCGACCCGCTCGTGAGCGCTCCGCGGTTCGGCGCGACCACACGAAACCAAAGCCGGAAGAAGGGATCGTCGATTCGGTAGAGACTTCGTTTCGTCCCCCGCTCCGGCTCCCCGAACGGGACGTCGCGGCGCAATAGACCCATCTCGAGCAACCTTTCGAGGGGTCGGGAGATCGACGTGGCCGGCCGCCCCATTCGGCCTGCGATCTCCGAAACACGATGGGCGCCCGCTCCCACGGCATCGAGAACGGGGCGAGCCTCGACCGCGGAGGGAACTTCCTCGATGAGGAGCCGGTCCGGCTCACCGTGAAGAGGACCCAGCGGATCCAGGACCAGCTTCTCGACGCGGGCACCCTGATCTCCACGGAGCTCCGCCGCGAGCTCCCAGTAGCGCGGCACGCCTCCCCAGGCGGCGTAGGCTTCGACGACGGCCGTCTCGCGCCGCAATCCCAAAGCCTCCTTCAGGTGGCGTGGGGCGAGTGGCCGAATCTCCAGTGTCTCTCGAGCTCTTCCGAAAAGCGGAGCCTCGCTCGAGAGAACGATACCCTGCATCATCCTCTGGCTGGATCCGGCCACCGCGAGCACCAGGCGCGCTTCGCGGGCTTCGTGGTCGACGAACCTCTGAAGCACGCTCGGAAGCTCGGGAGACGAGAGCGCCAGATAAGGGAACTCGTCGAAAACCACGGGTCCCCGCCAGCCTTTCCGGCGGGCTTCGGCCGCGAATCGAAGAAACAGCCGAAGCCAGTCGGGATAGGTGACGTCGGCAAATCCAGGCAGAAAGGCAGCCGCGGCCTCGGCGAAGTAGCGTCTTTGGATCTCGGCGGTCGAAAGGTCGGCGACGGTATAGAGGCCGCCGTGCTTCCGAGCCCACTCCACGAGGAGGCGCGTTTTTCCCAGCCTTCGCCGGCCGTGGATCACCGAAAGCCCGCCCTGGGGGACTCGCATCAGAGCATCGAGGCGGGATAGCTCCTCGGTTCTGTTCAAAAAGCGCATAGATTATGCAAGTAAGAATAATACATATGTGCATAATATGCGAGTGGCGGGTGGACAGTTCGTCGAGGGGCTTACGCTTCCGGACGCGGATCGATTCCGATTCGGTCGACATCTCTGGCTGTTGCCAGCGAGTAATACATATTACTGCTTCGCGCAGCGACCAACTTGAGCGTTTCGACTCATCGGTGTTTCTACCGATGAAAGTCCGATGAAGGTATTCATCTGATTTATTCTTGACCTTCCGTCCACGACGAAATACGTGGGAGGGGACTACGAGATCGCTCCCGACGGTACGGTGACGAAGTATCTCGCCGGGGGAAAGCAGGTGGGAGCGAGTTTCTTCGTCCATCATCGCGACCATTTAGGCTCGATCCAAGCGGTGACGAACTCAGCGGGAACCGAGGTGCGAAGGCAGAAACATAAGCCCTACGGAGATCAACACTATGTCTCGGGCAGCCACCTCGAGTCGAAGGGCTGGATTGGTGAGCGGGAGGAGGAGACCGAACTCCTCTACCTCAATGCTCGATTCTACGACCCAGAAATAGGAAGGTTCGCTTCACCCGATCCGATCGTCGGGCCGGGCCAGCTATTGAATCGGTACTCATACGCATTAGGGACACCGACAAACCTTGCCGACTCGTCCGGTCTGATGCCGACCAATGGGCGTTTGGGAGGAGACAAGGAAAACCCCGGGCCGCGAGACGGCAATTTGGGCGGTGTCTTTCCGGCGTGCAAAGCAGATCCAAACAGTGCCGAGTGCCAATTTATGATTGCTCGCCGGGCCCACGTCCAGGAAATGACGCAGGAACGCGCGGAGCGCGGGCGCCAAATTCGGGCGAACGCATTCTACTCGATTCAGATTGGAATCTGGGGCACCCAGCCGAGCCAGTCGTTGGGACCCGCTGTAGATGCGTTCTTCCAAACGAGTACGCTCCAAGCCGCCTTCCTCTCTCGAGCGCACGTGCTGGGTCAAACACCGCAGACTTCCAGAAATCCCAACCAGGTCCTGACGAACTTGCTTGGGAGGACCATCCGCGTGCTGACCGGGCAAGAATATGGTCTAACGCAGGCAATTATGCTTCAAGATAGGGTCTTGACCGCCGTTAGTCTCATTAATGAAAGCCGAGAATACCTTTCGGACCGGGCGATTGCGGTCTTTGCATACCTTGAGAGGATCTCAATCACAGAGAACCTTCACCCCCTGATTGATCGAACTTCAGGAGCGGGAATGCTCTATTGGAATAAC
This sequence comes from uncultured Acidobacteriota bacterium, assembly GCA_963716925.1. Taxonomy (GTDB): domain Bacteria; phylum Acidobacteriota; class Vicinamibacteria; order Marinacidobacterales; family SMYC01; genus DAISKN01. Next base: position 855,240 of record CAVQUX010000014.1, read on the forward strand.
ACGTTGCAGATGAACGCGAACTACGTGGAAAGATCGACGAACACCTACCTCGCGACTGCGATCGGTCACGATGCCTACCATCTCCATGCCTATCGAACGGGTGGGTCGGTCTCGGATGAGGTTGGTCCCAATGTGTTCGGCTATGCGGTAGGAGCGGCCGTGGGAGCTCCCCCTTATGAGCTGGAGTATATCTATGCTAGGTACGTTGAAGCACGGCGACGGTGAGCGCAGGACATTCCACATCCGATTACCGATTCTCGCGTTATCTATAGGTTGCGTACTAATCCTTTTGTGTTTGGCTATGGAAGTCGGCGCCATCGTCAAACAGCAGAAGAATTTGCGACTAGTCGTAACTACCGACCGCCCTAAGTACCGCCTTGACGACGAGATTCGAATCGAAGTGAAACTCGTTAATACCGGCGACGATCCACTGTTTGTCCTTGGAATTTTGAGCTGGGGCTACGGAGGGAATCTGCTAATCAGCATTGTTGATGATGAGGGCAACGAAGTATCGAGGGAGTTTCCCGAACATGGAGGAATCATGCCTTCCATGGCGGGCGACGCGAGCCTTGTTCTAAGGCTCGAAGCCCACCATTTCTTTGGAACATGGCGGGTGAATGACGTTCACTATTTTGTTCAGAAACCGGGAAGATATCGAGTCGTTGCGGAATATAACCTGCTGCTCTCGGTCGGAGACTTCAACGTTAAACCGTTCTGGGGAAAGGAAGATGGTGCTATCGAGTCCTCTACATACATTGACGTCGTAAATCCATGACCGCACTTGGATTAAGGCTCTGCGACCCGTGCCGATCACTGTAGGGACCGAATGCAGTGGACGTTAGCCGAGGCGTTACTCCCCTCGAAACTTCTCTTCGAACGCGAGGAGCTCGGGCTTGAGCGTCGTTCCCGCTGCGAGGGCGTCGAGGAGATCGCGCTCTTCCACCATCGCGCGGACTTCCTCGTAGCGAGCTCGAAGTGCCGAGAGCTCGGCGGGCGCTTCCTCCTCCGCTCCGCGGGCGGCCGCCATTTCGAGCAGGCCCTCGAGCTCGAAGAGGAGTTGGTCGAGCCTTCGGACGACCACAATTCGCTCCGAACTGGCTCGGAAGAACGCCTCGTTCGCGCGCAGGGTGGAGTGGGCCGCGGCCTGGATCGACGCGAGGTAGTCGCGCTCGATACTCGCGAGCCGTTGGGCTTCCGCCAGCGAAGACTCGGCCTCGGTGAAGAGCTCGGGTGCGAAGACGGCAGCATCCTGCTGTCTCGCCGCTTCGATCCGCGAGGCCGTGATCTCGAGCTCTTGCGTCGGGGGCTGGGCGCAGCCGGGCGCGAGCAGAAGACAGAGGCAGAGCGAGCCTCGGAGCCTCACGAGACCTTCCGCGTCTTCCGCCGCTTTCGATAAGAAGAAAGCACCCGGCTCACGATCTTCTGGGTCTCGCCGAGATAGCTCTCCGGGGCGAGGCTGGAATCGATCTGCGCCGCCGTCAGATGCCGGCGCACCGCGGGCGCTTCGGCCGCGACCTCGCGAAGGGACTTCCCGCGCTTGCGCGCGGCGTCGCAGAGTTCCTTCACGAGCTCGTGCGCCTGCTCCCGTCCCAACGCGTCCGAGAGGCGCATGAGAAGGGACTCCGAGCAGATGAAGCCCGAAGCGCGCTCGAGGTTCCTTCTCATGTTCTCGGGTTTTACCACGAGCGACGAAAGAACGCGCGCGGTGAGCTCGATCTGGGCGTCGGCGAGAAGACAGACCTCGGGCACGAACTTCCACGCGGTCTCGCCCTGGCGATGGTCGTCTTCCCACTCCGCATTGATGTAATCGAGCGCTGGCCCCGCGTTGGCGCGCAGGAGCCGTCCGAGGAAGACCACCGAGCCCGAAGCCACCGGGTTCTGCTTGTGGGGCATGGCCGAGCTTCCCACCTTCCCCTCGGTGCACTCCTGGACCTCGTCGATATCGGTCTGCTGGAGGTTGTAGAGGTTCTGCGCGATCTTCCCGAGGCTTGCCGACAGCATGGAAAGAAGAAGAACGAACTCCGCGATGCGATCCCCGGCGGTCTTGACCGGCGCCGCGGCGACTCCTAGCTCGAGCCGGGCCATGAGGCGCGACTGGATCTCGAGCCCTTTCCCTCCGAGCGCGGCGAGCGTTCCGACCGCGCCTCCGAACTCCCCGACCAGGACCCGCGGGCGGCTCTCGACGAAGCGCTCTTCGTGGCGGAGGAGCTCGTCGAGCCAGGCCGCGGCCTTGAACCCGAACGTCACCGGAATCGCGTGCTGGCCGTGCGTGCGCCCGGCCATGAGTGTCTCCCGGTGCTCTTCCGCGATCGTTGCGAGGCGGTCCATGAGGTTCCAGACCCGGGACTGGAGGACGTCGTAGCTGTCTTTCACCTGGAGCATGAGCCCGGTGTCGAAGATGTTCTTGCTGGTCGCACCCCAATGCACGATGCCGCGGGCCTCGGGCGAGAGCTTCTTCCGGAGCTCGTCGAGGAGCGGCACCACCGGATTCCAGGTGCGGTCGAACCCCCGCTTCATCGAGCGGAGGTCGAGGTTCTCGACCCGCGCTTTCCTCTCGATCTCCCGCGCCGCCTTCTTGGGGACGAGCCCGAGCTCGGCTTCTACTGCGGCGAGCGCAGCCTCGACTTCGAGCCAGCGGGCGATGGTCGCGCGATCGTCCCAGATCCCGCGCATCGCCTGGGTGCCGAAGCGGTCTTTGAAGTAGAAGGAGTCGAAGACGGTGGAAGGCATCGCGGCTTCAGGAGGCGGAGCGCACCTCCTCGACCTTCTCTTCCATCTCCCCGTTCAGCCGCTCCTTGTCCCGGGCGAGCTCGTTCTTCACCTTCTCCAGCTCTTCGTAGGTCGTCACGGCGGCGAGCTTGGTCTGGTGTTGGATCTCGGCTTCCGCGATCCGGGCCCGGTACCGGCTCCGGATGTCGGCGATAGCCGCCTTCTGCTTGCCGGTGAGCTTCTTCTCTTCGTAGTCTCCCCGAGCCTTGAGCTTTTCCATCGCGAGCTCGTACGCGGACTTGGGAGCGCCTTCGTCGGACATGGTTGTATACTAGCGGTTTTCGGGAAGCATCGAAAGGAGCGCTCATGGAGATCATCGTCTCGAAGAATGGCCCGCTCCGGGTCAAGAGCACCGGAGACCCGATCGTGATCAAGGACGCGGAAGGCGCCGCTTACGACGTCCGGGGACGCGAGCTCGTGTCCCTCTGCCGCTGCGGGCACTCGGAGAACAAGCCGTTCTGCGACGGGACCCACAACAAGATCGGATTCCAGCACGAGGCGAAAGCGTTCGTGCTTCCAGAACCAAAGAAATAGGAGCAACCCCAATGGCGAAAATCCCAGAAGCCTTTCGAGACATCCTCGACAAGAAGACCCTCGTCCATCTGGCCACGACGGGGAGGGACGGAAGCCCCCAGGTGAGCCCGGTGTGGGTCGACCGCGAGGGCGACACCATCATCATCAATTCCGCCAAGGGCCGGGTGAAGGACCGCAACATGAGGAGCCACGCCCAGGTCGCGCTCTCGGCGACCGACCCCGACAATCCCTATCGGGCGCTCATGATCCAGGGCCGGGTGGTGAAGATCACCGAAGACGGCGCCGATGCCCACATCGACAAGATGGCGAAGAAGTACCTCGGGCAGGACAAGTATCCGTTCCGCAGTCCCACCGAGGTCCGCGTGAAGTACTACATCGAGCCCCTCAAAGTGGCGACGATGGGCTGACGGCGATGGGACGGCGGCTCGCGGTTTTTTCGCTCTCGATCTTCGTTGCGGCCAGCGCCTTCGGGCAATCGGGCGAGACTCTCGTCCTTCTCCACGCGAACGTGATCGACGGACTCGGGGGCGAGCCCGTTTCCGATCGCGCGATCGTGGTGCGCGATGGCCGCATCACCGACATCGTTCCCTCGAGCGGCGCTCCACCGGGAGGGAAGGTCCAGGACCTCAAGGGGAAATACCTCCTTCCCGGTCTCATCGACGCGCACGTCCACATCGGAAGCCTGGCCCAGGCGAGAAAGGCCCTCTTCTACGGCGTCACCACCGTCCGCAGCATGGGGGTCTCGGGCTATTACGACGTCGGGCTTCGCGAGCTGAAGAAGCAAGGGGTCGTCGACGCCCCGGAGGTCCTCGCCGCCGGGTACCACGTGAGGCCGCACCCCTCGGAGGACCTGTTCCTCGTCGAGCCCAGTCTCGGGGACTTGTTCTCCGGCGTTCGCGGCGCCGAGAGCTATCGCCGCGTGACCGCCGCCAACCTCGAGCGCGGGGTCGACTGGATCAAGATCACTTCGACCGAGCGCGCCGGGCTTCCCGATACCGATCCGCGCAAGCAGACGATGACCCGCGAGGAGATCGCCGCCGTGGTGGACGAGGCCACGAAGCGCGGAATTCCGGTGGCGAGCCATGCCCATGGAGACGAGGGCGGAAGAGCGGCGGTCGAGGCCGGTGTCCGCAGTATCGAGCATGGGACTTATCTGAGCGAGGAGACTCTCCGTCTGATGAAGGAGAAGGGGACGTTTCTCGCTCCGACCGTCGCCGTGGTGGCGGATCTCATGTCCCCGGGCGGGGATTACGACGATCCGATCCTGCAGGTTCGCGGGCGGCACATGATGCCGCGGATCAAGGAAGTGGTCGCGACCGCCCGCCGACTCGGAGTGAAGGTCGTCGCCGCGACCGACACCGGCTACGGCGCCGACGGCACCCTCACTCTCCAGCACGAGATCGAGATGCTCACCCAGTGCGGCCTCACTCCCATGGAGGCGATTCAGGCCGCGACCACCGTCGCCGCCGAGCTCCTCCGCATCGAGGACCGCACCGGATCGATTCGGAAGGGATACGAGGCCGACCTCATCGTCGTCGACCGCAACCCGCTCGAAAGCGTCCTCTACCTTCAAGACGTGCTCCTGGTGGTGAACGACGGCAAGGTCGTTCTCGATCGCCTGAACTTCGCGCTGGACTAGAGTGCCCTTCGGGCTGAGGCGCCTCCCGAGGACGGAGGAGATCTTCATCCTCGGGGGCGTCGGGGCTCTCGTCGCCGCCGCGATCTCGCTCGTCCGATGGCGCGCGCTCCTTCTCGAGTATTTCTACTTCACCCCGCTTCTCTCTCTCACTCACCTGGTGACACTGGGGTTTCTCTCCTCGCTCATGATGGGGATGCTGCACAAACTCTCCCCGATGCTCCTCGGGGTCGAGGCCCGATCCCGACGGCTCGCGGCGGTCCAGCTCGTTCTCTTCCTCGTCGGGGCCTGGGGCATGATCTCCCACTTCTGGATGGCCGAGTCGATCGGCATGAGCTGGTCGGCGGGTCTCGTCTGGGCGGCGTCGGTGGTGCAGATCGTGAACTTCCGCGGGCTGTTCCAACCGTCGGCGAAGGCGCCCTGGGCCCGCCGGTTCGTCGCTTCGTCTCTCGTCTATTTCTTTCTCGCCGCGAGCCTGGGAGGGGTGCTGGCCCTGGCGAAAGCCTACGACGTGAGAGCCTCCTTCCTCGCAGAACGCCACCTGGCGAACGTCTTCGCTCACGCGCACCTCGCGGGGGTCGGCTGGGTCCTCGCGATGATCTTCGGATTCCAGTTGAAGCTCGTCCCCACGACCGAGAGCCGCCCTTCGAGCGTCCCTATTCGCTTCGCGCTTTTTCAATTCGGAACTCTGGGGCTGACGGCCTCGCTCTTGCTCGAGACGACGCCCGCGCCTTTCGCTCTCGCTCTCGCGGTCGTGTGCTTCTGGCAAGCGCTCGGGCCCGCCTCGGCGTTCGCGCGCGGCCGGGCGCGGGAGTGGGAGCTCCTCGCGCTCGTTCTTCTCACTCTGACCGCCGCTCTCGGCCTCGCGCTCGCCCTGGGCTGGCCGGAGGAGGCGTCTCCCGCGCGCGGCCGGGCGCAGCTCGCCTACGGCTTTCTCGGGCTCTTCGGTTTCATGACCGGGAGCGTGGTCACTGCCGCCTTCAAGCTCTTCCCCATCTTCGTCTGGAAGGAGAGGTTCCAGCCGGAGTTCGGGAAGCACCCGGTTCCGGGGATGAAGGATCTCCCGAGCCAGCCGCTGCGCGTCGGGGCGAACGTCGCCGTGTTCGCGGGAAGCGCCGGAACGGCGGCGGCGATCTTCGCCGGCAGCTCCGGAGCGTTGACTCTGTCGACGGCGGTACTCGCGGCCGGAATCGCCGCCTTCGTCGTCAACCTGCTGCTCGTCGTCCGCTGGAGCTTCGTGGATTAGCCGAAGACGTCCACGGCGGCGCCGGTCATCGCCTCCGGGGCCTCGGTTCCGAGATAGACGATGACGGAGGCCACGTCCTCGGGCTCCATGTCGGGCGTGGCTCCGGGAAGGCCTTGCTGAAGCATCTCGGTATTCACCGAGCCGGGGCAGACGGAGAACACCTGGATTCCTTTCCCCTTCATCTCCTCGGCCGTCGCCAGGCTGAAACCGAGCAGGCCCCATTTCGACGCGCAGTAGGACGCGAGGAGGGGAGTTCCGACCTTTCCCGAGATCGACGACACGTTGACGATTCGCCCCCGGCCCCGCTCGATCATCGAAGGGAGAACCGCCCGGGTGCAGAGGAACGCGCCCCTGAGGTTGACGTCGAGCACCCGATCCCAGGCCGCGGCATCGGTCTCGACCACGGAGGCGCGCTCGAGAGTGCCGGCGTTGTTCACCAGAAGGTCGATCGTCCCGAGCTCCCGCGTGGACTTCTCCACCAGTAACGCGACGGCCGCCTCATCGGATACGTCAGTGGGAATCGAGATTGCGCGTCCACCGTTCTGACGAATTTCCTTCTCGACCTCGGCGAGTCCCTCGCGGCTCCTCGCGGCAAGGGCGACAGCGATGCCTTTTTTCGCGAGTGCTTTCGAAGTCGCTCGCCCGATCCCGCGACTCGCTCCCGTAACGACGGCGACAGAGGGAAGAAACATAAGAAACTAACGCAAAGACGCAAGGGCGCAAAGACGCAAAGAAAACCAGGGAAGGAATTCTCTTCTTTGCGCCTTTGCGTCTTTGCGCCTTTGCGTTTTCTTCCGGGTCATTCGAAGCTCTCGAGGCTCTTCAGGAACTCGAGCCTCAGCTCGCTCTTCCGGGCGAAGGCGCCGGTGAAGTGCTGGGTGATGGTGCGGGTACCTTTGAGATCGGGATGGCGCATCGTCATGCAGAGCTGGTCGGTCTCGAGCGTGACCGCGGCGCCCTGAGCCTTCAAGTGCTTCGTCAGCGCCTCCGCGATCTGCCGCGTGACCGTCTCCTGGATCTCGAGGCGATGGGCGTAGACATCCACCAGGCGCGGAAGGCTCGAGAGCGAGGCGATCTTCTTGCCCGGAAGGTAAGCGACGTGAGCCCTCCCGTAGAACGGGAGCAGGTGATGGGGACAGAGTCCGTGGAAGGGAATCGCCTTCAGGAGCACCATGCTCTTCGGCCCCGAGGGCACCGGATAGGTTTCCGCGAAGAGGACGGCGGGGTCGGCGCGGTATCCGTCGAGGAAACTCTCCGTCCAGGCGCGCGCCACCCGGGATGGGGTCTCCGCGAGCTCCGTCCCCTCGATCTCGACTCCCGCCGCGCGAAGAAAATCTCGAATCGCGATCCCCATACCCGCGGCGTCGGGACCTTTCGGGGGAGCGCTAGGCGGTCGCCTTCGCCCTTTCGGCATCGAGCTCCCCCCGGTAGATCACGGCGCTGTCGTTGGTCTCGTACAGCTGCATTTCCTTGAGGCCGGGGAGATGCGGCGAAAGGCGTCTCCACATCCACATCACCACGTTCTCCGCCGTCGGGTTGTCGAGGACGAGGTTCAGGTCGTTGTGGTCGATCTCCGCGAGGACGTTCTCGCGGACGATCTCCTTCACCTTGACGAAGTCCGTGGAGAGGCCGGTCGCGGGATCGACCGGGCCCTCGACGAAGACGAGGAGCTTGTAGTTGTGCCCGTGCGTATGGAAGCAGGGACCCTGATAATACGGAAGCCGGTGAGCGGCGTTGAACTGGAACTCGACCCGCAGGATCACACGCCGATGACCTGGGCGGTCAGGCGCCGTTCGCGAGGTCCGTCGAGCTCGGCGAACAGGATGCTCTGCCACTGCCCGAGGGGGATGTTGCCCTCCTGGATTGGTAGCGTCACCGCATGTCCGAGCACGATGGCGCGGATATGGGCGTCCGCGTTCTTGCGCTCGCAGTCGGAGCAGTCCTCACAGTTGTGGAGGTATCCGTGCTCGCGGTGGGCGAGCCGCTCGAGGAAGTTCTTTACGTCCGCCATGAGCGCGGCCTGGAACTCGTTGATGAACAGAGCCGTCGTGGTGTGGAGGGTCGAGAGGATCAGAAAGCCGGCCTTGATGCCGGAGGACTTGACCAGGTCCTTGATCCGGTCGGTGACGTTGTAGAGCTCCACCCGGGAGCCCGTCACCACGTTGAGCGTTCGAGAGAACATCTTCAGCTTGCCGTCGAGCACCTCGAAGGAAATTTCCTCTGGCTCGAGTGTCTTCACGATGACGTTAGCGCTCTCGGACGCCCCGTTGTTCATGTTGATGTTCTCCTTCTCCTGGGTCTGGCTCTAGGGGTTCAATATTCGACAAAGCCGGGAGCTTCGCAAGTGGATGCCGGTCTCCGGTCGAGCGCGGTTCGTCGGTTCAAGACTTTCTGAGAGCTGGGTTTCGGTCACTCTGGATACCGTTGCAGCCGAAACAATTAATCTATTACACCCTCTGGGGTTTGGCAACTCCTCCTTGCCCGCGTCGAGCTCGACCATGTAAGCTGCGGCGAGCGCCGCCCATGGCTTCGAAACTGGACAAACCGTTTCGCGACGAGCTCCTTCGCCTGCTCGATGGGTCCTCGTGCCTGTTCGAGCCGCACCAAATCCTTGTCTACGAGTGCGATGGGTCGACGGCCTTCAAGTCGACCCCCGAGGCCGTGGTGCTCCCGAGGTCGACGGAGGACGTGGCCGCGGTCGTCCGGCTGTGCGATCGGGAGGGCGTCCCCTTTCTCGCGCGAGGCGCGGGAACCGGGCTTTCGGGCGGCGCGACGCCGCGGGAGGGTGGGCTCGTCATCTCCCTCACGCGCATGAATCGCCTCCTGGACCTCGACCTGGACAACCGCATCGCCCTCTGTCAGACGGGCCTCGTGAACCTCGAGATCTCCCGAGCGGTCGCCTCCCACGGGCTCTATTTCGCGCCCGATCCCTCGAGCCAGTCCTCCTGCACTCTCGGGGGAAACGTCGCCGAGAACTCCGGAGGACCCCACTGTTTCAAGTACGGGGCCACCACGGCCCACATCCTCGGTCTCACGGTGGTGATGCCGTCGGGCGAGATCGTCCACATCGGCGGACCTCGGGACGGCGTCGGCTACGACCTCGTGGGGCTCTTCGTCGGCTCCGAGGGGACGTTCGGCATCGCGACCGAGGCGCTCATACGGCTCATGCCTGTGCCCGAGACCGCGAAGACTCTCCTCGCACCCTTCCGGAGCATGACGACCGCCTGCGAGGCGGTGTCCCGGATCGTGGCGTCCGGGATCGTGCCCGCGGCGCTCGAGATGCTCGATCGACCGACGATCGAAGTCGTCGAGGCGGGTGTCATCGCGGCCGGCTATCCCCGGGACGCCGAGGCGGTGCTTCTGGTCGAGCTCGACGGCGCCGCCTGCGGAATGGACCGGCTCCTTTCCGAGGTGCGCCGCATCTGCCTCGAGCGGGGGGCGATCTCGGTATCCGTGGCTCGCGACGAGGCGGAGCGGGCGCGGCTCTGGCTCGGCCGGAAAGCCGCCTTCGGCGCCATGGGCCGGATGTCGACCGACCTCTACGTCCAGGACGGCGTCGTCCCCCGGTCGAGGCTTCCCGAGACCCTGGAGCGCGTCGCCGCGATCGCGGCGAAGTACCGAATCCGCGTCGCGAACGTGTTTCACGCGGGCGACGGCAACATCCATCCCTGCATTCCCTATGATGGCCGGGACGAGGGCGAGAAGGAGCGGGTCCTCGAGGCGAGCCGCGAGATCATGGAGCTCTGCGTCGCCATGGGAGGCTCGATCAGCGGCGAGCATGGGATCGGGACCGAGAAGTCGAGCTACATGCGCCTGCTGTTCTCGGAGGACGACCTGGCCTTCATGCTCTCGGTGCGTGAAGTGTGGAATCCCAAGGGGCTCCTGAACCCGGCGAAGGTCCTGCCCACGGGCTCGAGCTGCGGCGAGGCGAGGTCGCTTCCGAGCGTCGCGGCCTCGGCGGGGGCCTGGATTTGACGATCGAGGCGGACGCTTCCCTGAAGCGCCTCCTCGACGAGGTCGAGGCGCGGCCGCCCGGTCCCGGGGATCCGGCGATCGATGGCCTCTCTCCCGCGCTCGTTCTCGAGCCCGGGACGGAGAAGGGCTGCGCGCGCGCGCTGGCGCTTTGCCAGAGCGAGGGAATGGCGGTGGTTCCTCTCGGGGCGGGAACGAGGCTCGAAGTCGGAAATCCGCCGAGCCGTCTCGACGTCTTCCTCTCGACCCGAGCGCTCGAGGGAATCGTGGATCACGCGGAAGGCGATCTCACGGTGGTGGTCCGGGCGGGCACTTCGCTCGAGGCTCTCAATCGCGAGCTTTCGCGCGCCCGCCAGTTCATTCCCCTCGATCCGCCGCTTCCTGCGAAGGCGACGATCGGCGGAGTCCTCGCGCTCGGCGAGCCGGGGTTTCGAAGGCGCCCCGGCGCCCGGCCCCGGGATCTCCTCCTGGGCTTCGAGGCGGTCCTCGCCGACGGCACCGAGGTCAAGGCGGGAGGGCGCGTGGTGAAGAACGTGGCCGGATACGAGCTCTCGAAGCTCCTCGTGGGATCCGCGGGAACCCTCGCCGTAGTGACCCGAGCCTGCTTGAGGCTTCGCGCGATTCCCGAGGAGGTCGTGACATTGGCGTTTCCGTTCTCGCGGCTTTCCCGAGCGGCGCAGGCCGTCCACGGGATCGCGCGCCAGGCCGTCCTTCCCGAGGCCGTCGCCCTGCTGAACCCCGAGCTCTCGAAGGAGAACGGCTTCGAGGACTGGACCCTTCTGGCGCGCTTCGAGGGATTCCGGGAGGAGACGAGCGAAGGGGTCGAGGCCGCGCGAGCCCACGCGGGCCGGCGCGGAGCGGAAGCGACTACGCCGGAGGTCTGGGACAGGCTCCGGGACTTTCCCGCGAGGCCTCTCGGCGAGGCCGAGCTCCTGCTGCGCGGACAGTCCTCATCTGCGCGCGTCGTAGCACTCGCCGGGTCCTGGCAGGACGGCGGCCCTCTCGTCGCCTACCCCGACTCCGGCCTCGTCTACAGCCAGACGCGGGATCCCGAAGCTCTCGCGAACCGGCGCGAGACCGCGGCTCTCTGCGGGGCGAACGCCGTCGTCGAGCGGGCGCCGTCGTCGATCAAGAACGAGATCGACGTCTTCGGTGAAATTCCCGGAGGCTTCGAGATCATGAAGCACATCAAGGAGAAGCTCGACCCCCGGGGCATCCTTTCGCCCGGACGCTTCGTGGGGCGCCTTTGACGACTCTCTACGAGAAGACGCTCGCCTGCGTCCACTGCGGGCTCTGTCTTCCCGCCTGCCCCGTCTATCGCGTCGACCCTCGAGAGTCGATCGCGCCCCGGGGTCAGGTCTACAACATCCGCGCGGTCCTCGAGGGTCGCCTCGAGCTCACTCCCGCCCTCGCGTCCGAAATCTACGTGTGCCTCGCCTGCCGCGGGTGCGAGTCGGTGTGCCCCTCGGGAGTTCCCGTGGGCTCGATCGTCGAGCAGGCGCGCGGGCTCATCACCGAAAAACGGCTCGAGGGGAAGTCCGGGCGTTTTCTGAAGCGCGTCCTGCTCTCGGGGGTGCTCGCGCATCCGCGAAGACTTTCGATGCTCATGGCGCTCCTCCGCGTCTACGAGCGTTCGGGGACGCGTTCGCTCGTCCGGTTTCTGCTCGCGAGGTTTTCCCCGGATCTCGCCGCGCGCGAGCGTCTCATGCCTTCGATCGGCCGCCGGCCCGAGCCCCTTCCGGAGCTCTCCTCGCCCGCGGGCGAAAAGCGCTCGCGGGTAGCCCTCTTCACCGGCTGCATCGCCTCGCACTGCTTTGCGGACGTCAACGAGGCGACGCTTCGGGTCCTCCAGAGAAACGGGTTCGAGGTCGTGGTTCCGAAGGACCAGGTCTGCTGCGGCGCCCTGCACCAGCACAACGGCCTTCCCGACACCGGCCGGGAACTCGCCCGGAGAAACGTCGAGATCTTCGAGCGGACCGACGCCGAGCACGTCGTGGTGAACGCCGCCGGATGCGGAGCCGCGCTCTCCGAATACGGCGAGTTTCTTCCGGGCGACGCTCGCGCCGCCGCCTTCGCGTCCCGAGTGGTGGATATCTCGGCGCTCCTGGTGCGCGAGGGCTTCGAGCCTCCCACCTCGAAGCTCGCCCCTACGCGCGTCGCCTACGACGCTCCCTGCCACTTGTTCCACGCGCAGAAAGTGAAGAACGAGCCGCGCGAGATCCTGCGGAGCATTCCGGGAGTCGAGCTCGTCGAGCATCACGAGTCCGAGAGGTGCTGCGGGAGCGCCGGCATCTACAACGTGACCCACTACGCGATGTCGATGGAGGTCCTCGAGGGGAAGATGCGCGAGATCGCGAAAGTGCGGCCGGACGTCATCGCCACGGGAAACCCTGGCTGCCACATCCAGCTCTCCGAGGGGGTGCGCCGGTTTGGTCTCCGTGCGGAGGTCGTCCACCCCGTCGTGCTTCTCGACCGCGCGTATCGCGAGTAATCCCCGGTCACTGGCTCACAATCGAAGCAGGATTCTCAGCACGTCCTCGACCCTCGACAGGCTTCGCTCGCTCAAGCGTCCCCAACGCTCCACGAGCCGAGTGTCCGAGATGGAGCGGATGGCCTCGCAGATCACGGCCGAGCGGACCGTGAGGCCTCCCTCTGGAGGAGCCACCACGATGTGCGACGGGATGGCTCGGATGGTCGCGGTGATGGGCAGCACGATGACGAGCCCCGCCGGGCCGCCATTGAAGCTGTCTTCCGAAACGACCGCGACAGGGCGTTTTCCCGCTTGCTCGTGACCCCGCGTCGGATTGAGGTCCGCGAGCCAGATCTCCCCTCGGCCCACGCTCATCAGCGCTTCTTCCGTAGGGGGCGTATGGGGCGTTTGGGGCGTTTGGAGCGAGCCACCCCGTAGCCCGGTTTCGGTTCCGCCACCAAACCATCGGAAAGGGTCTGGTCCCAGAGCGAACCTTCCGTCGTCCACGCTTCCCAGCTCCGCATATCTCGCCGAAGCTCCGCATAACCCGCATTCACCTCATCGAGGAATCGCTGCCGCCGATACACCTCCAGCGCCGATTTGATGACAGCCTGCATCGACCGGCCTTCCCTTTCCGAAAGCCACCTCAGGAGTTCCCGGGAATCCTCGGAGATGCGAACGGTTACTTGTCGCTTATTCGGTGTCATTTTATGTAGATGTTTCAGTATACAAAATCGTATATCGCTGAGTCAAGAAATGGGTCGTGCTTCTCGACCGGGCGAAGGGGTTAGATCGAGAGAACCAACTTCCCGCTGGTCTGCCGGCTCTCGAGAAGACGATGGGCTTCCGCCGCCTGCACCAGAGGAAGCACCCGATCGATCTTGACCTCGAGCTCTCCGCGTTCCATCCACGAGAGAACGTCAGAGGCGCGCTCCAGGATCTCGGCACGGTCCAGGTTGTAGTGCGCGAGGCTCGGGCGGGTGAGGAAGAGCGAGCCCCTTTTCGCGAGCTCGCCCGGATCGAAGGGAGGAACCGGGCCGCTCGACTGGCCGTAGAGCGCCAGAAGCCCCCGGGGTCTCAACGACCGAAGGCTCTTGTCGAACGTCGTCTTCCCCACGGAATCGTAGACCACGTCGAGCCCGCGCCCGTCCGTCTCGCGGCGCGCGACCGCTTCGAAGTCCTCTTCGGTGTAGCGAATCACCACGTCCGCTCCGGCGCGCTTCGCCGCTTCCGCCTTGGCTTCGGTCGACACCGTTCCCAGGACGCGGGCGCCTCGCTTCTTCGCCATCTGCACCAGGAGGAGACCCACCCCTCCCGCCGCCGCGTGAACGAGGGCCTGGTGTCCCGGGGCCAGCGGAAACGTCGAGTGCGCGAGGTAGTGCGCCGTCATCCCCTGCAGCATCGCGGACGCGGCCGTCTCGAAGCTCACGCGCTCGGGGATCGGGACGAGCCTCCAGGCGGGCACCACGGCGAGCTCCGCGTAGGAGCCCATCGACATCGCGTAAGCGACGCGGTCGCCCGGCCGCACCTCGGTCACCTCCGGCCCCACGGCTTCCACCACCCCAGCGCCCTCGTTTCCCGGAGTGAAAGGCAACGGAAGCGGATACAAACCGGTCCGATGGTAGATGTCGATGAAGTTGACCCCCGCGGCCGAAAGCCGCACGAGGGCTTCTTTGGGCCCCGGAGTCGGCGTCTCGGTCTCTTCGAGGACCAGGACCTCCGGCCCCCCGACGGCGTGAACACGAATCGCTTTCATGGTCGGCCCCCCTCGGCTGAGGTAGAAAAGCTACTGCAAAGTTGCTACTGCCGGCAACCTTTTGTTAGCATTGCCTGTTTGCTCATCCTGCCCGGTTAGGAAAGGAACGTATAGGCCGCGCATGGCCAACTTGCCGCTAGCCAACATCTTCAACCGCAAGACCCGCACCACCGTCGGGATCCTCGCCGTCGCGCTCGGGGTCTCGACCGTTCTGGTGCTCGTCGGCCTCGCTCAGGGAAGCCTCGACGAGACCGCGCAGCGCATCCAGAACGTCGGCGCCGACATCCTGTTCCAGGCGCCCGATGCCTCCGCGTTTCTCGCGATCAGCGCCGGAGTCCTCCCCGAGCGTCTCGAGCCTCTCCTTCGCGAGACGCCCGGGGTCGCGGAAGTGACCCCGGTGCTCGTGAACAACGTCACCCGCATCAAGGGCAACCAGAAATTCGTGATGATCTTCGGCATCGATCCGGAAAGCTACAACCGCATCGGCCACGGGCTCGAGATCGTCGAGGGGCGCGGCCTCGAGCAGCCCGGCGATTTGCTGGTGGACACCGTTCTCGCGCAGGCGGATCAAATCAAGGTCGGAGACAAGCTCCAGATCATGAACCGCGATTTCGTGGTCGTGGGAATACCCAGGGCCGGCGCGGGGGTTCGCATTTACATGCGGCTCGAGGACATGCAGGCGGCGACGGCCCAGCCCGGCGACGTCTCGTTCTTCTTCGTGAAGGCGCAGGACGACCAGGACGTCGCCCAGGTGACGGCGGAGCTCGAGAAGCGCTTCGAGGGCTACAAGGTCACGGCGCTGGAGTTCCTGAGCGAAGCGATGAAAGAGAACGCCCTCGGCCTGAAAGAGTTCGTCCGGGCTCTGTCTTTCTTCGCCGCCCTCATCAGCGGCCTCGTCATCCTCCTCGCGATGTACACGACGATCATCGAACGAACCCGGGAGATCGGGATCTTGAAAGCTCTCGGCGCCAGCCGGGCGTATATCCTCAAGGTGGTGATGGCGGAGTCGTTCCTGATCTGCGTCATGGGCGTCGGCTCGGGATATCTGCTGTCGGTCCTCGGACGCTCGGCTCTACTCACTTTCTTTCCTACGCTCACCGTCGACTTGATTCCCCGCTGGTTTCTCTACTCGGCTATCCTAGGCATCGGCGGAGGGCTCCTCGGAGCGCTCTATCCCGCGTATCGGGCGGCGAAGCTCGATCCGGTGGAAGCGCTCAACTTCGAGTGACCGAGGCGCCCCAAGGAAGCATGACCGAACGGGAAAGCGTTCTGAAGACCGTGGCCGTGCGCAAGGTCTATCGCACCGGCTCGCTCGACGTGCCCGCTCTCCAGGGAATCGATCTCGACGTGAAGCGCGGAGAGTTCGTCTCCATCATGGGCCCGTCGGGATGCGGAAAGACCACTCTCCTCCACATCCTCGGAGGACTCGCGCAGCCCACGTCGGGGCACGTGTTCGTGGACGGTATCGACCTCGCCGCCATCTCCGACGCCGAGAGGACCCGGCTCCGGTGCCGGAAGATCGGCTTCGTGTTCCAACGGTTCAACCTCCTCACCACCCTCACGGTGCAGGGCAACGTCGAGATCGCGCGGCAGATCTACGGCGGCAAGCCGATGAGCCGGCAGGAGGTCGGAGACCTCCTGGAAATCGTGCACTTGCGCCACAAGCTCGACTTCAAACCGCTCGAGCTCTCGGTGGGCGAACAGCAGCGCGTCGCCATCGCGAGGGCGCTCGTGAACGAGCCCGCGATCCTCCTCGCCGACGAGCCTACGGGAAACCTCGACTCGCGAAACTCGGAGCAGGTGCTGAGGCTTCTCGCGGACGTCAACCGGGAGAAGGGCCAGACCATCGTGATGATCACCCATAACCCCCAGGCGGCGGATATGGGAAATCGCACGGTCGAGATGCTGGACGGGCAGATCGTCAGCCATGGCACCGCCCCCGAGCTCGTCCGCGAGTCGCGGGAGGCCCGCACCCGCGCGCGCTAGACTCCAGTCAGGGGTCCGAGACATGCAGCAGATTCGACTTGTCCTCTTCGCGCTCGCAATTTCCCTCGTCGTGGGCGCGCCCGCGTTCGCCGATCGCCTCGACGAGATCCTGGCCGAGATGGACAAGGCGGGAAAACGGCTCAAGACGATGACCGCGGATTTCGTCCAGACGGACCACGACTTCCTTCTCAAGGACGAGGAGGAGACCCGCGGAAAACTCTACCTCGCGGTGCCCGGCCGCATCCGCTGGGAGCATGCGCCTCCCCGCGAGAAGGTGCTCCTGGTGAAGGACGACCTCGTCCGGGTCTACAACCCCGCCGCCAGCCAGGTGCACGAGTTCCGCCGCGGCAAGGGGGCGAAGAGCGGCGGCGCCGATCTCCTCATCGGGTTCGGGAGCGGGAACGAGAGGATCCGGGAGACGCACGACGTGAGCCTTGGAGAGGAGACGAACTCAACGGTGACGATCTCCCTCGTGCCCAAGGATCCGGCGAAGTCGCTCTTCACGAAGATCGAGCTCACCCTCGACAAGAAGACCTGGACCCCGGTGCGCTCGGTGTTCCACTCGCCCAACCGCAACCGCGCGGACATCCGCTTCGAGAACGTGGTTCTGAACCGCGATCTGCCCCCGGGGACGTTCGAGTTGAAACTGCCCGCGAACGTCGAGATCATTCGAAACTGAGATGCGCTTTCATCCCTTGCGAGCCCAGACCCGTTTGCGCGAGCTCTGGATGATCGCCAAGGGGTTGGCATCGACGAGGCATCCGATCCTGGCCCACGTGGTCCCCATGCGGCGGTGCAATCTCGCCTGCACCTACTGCAACGAGTACGACGACTTCTCGGCCCCCGTCCCTATCGAGGAGATGAACCGGCGGATCGACCACCTGGGCAAGCTCGGGACCGCGATCGTGACCATCAGTGGAGGCGAGCCGACGCTTCATCCCGATCTCGACGAGATCATCCGGAGGATCCGGAAGAACGGGATGATCGCGGGTCTCATCACCAACGGCTACTTCCTGACGCCGGAGAGAATCGACCGGCTGAACCGCGCCGGGCTCCAGCACCTTCAGATCAGCATCGACAACGTGAACCCCGACGACGTCTCCAAGAAGTCGCTCAAGGTCCTTGACCAGAAGCTCCGGAACCTGGCGGAGCACGCGCACTTCTACGTGAACATCAACTCCGTCATCGGAAGCGGAATCAAGGACCCGGAGGACGCCGTCGCCGTGGCCGAGCGCGCCGTCGCTCTCGGATTCTCGACCACTCTCGGGATCATCCACGACGGCTCGGGAAAGCTCGTTCCTCTGGGCGCGAAGGAGATGTCGGTCTACGACCGGCTGCGGGCGCACGGAAAGAAGAGCTACGCCCGCTTTCTCGGGTTTCGCGAGGACCTGGCGCACGGCCGGCCCCACAACTGGCGCTGCCGCGCCGGCGGCCGCTACCTCTATATCTGCGAGGACGGGAAGGTGCATCTCTGTTCGCAGCAGCGGGGCTATCCGGGCGTACCTCTCGTCGAGTACACCGTCGATGATCTGAAGCGTGAGTTCGACAAGCCCAAGACCTGTGCTCGCTACTGCACCATCGCCTGCGTCCAGATCGTGGGACTGTTCGACAACTGGCGCGCGCCTCAGGCGGGCGACCCCTACGTGTCGCGTCGGCAGAAGGATGCGTCCCATCCGGTTCCGGCCCGCGTCGACGCCAATCTCGAGCCCCAGACGACACAACTCGGCCGGTGAGCCACTCTGCAGGTTGTGCAAGGAAATCGTCCTTGCTAAAGTAAGGGCGTGGCCAAAGTGACGAGCAAGCTCCAGGTGACGATCCCCAGGGCCCTTGCGACCGAATACGAGATCGAGCCTGGCGACGACATCGAGTGGTCCGCGTCCGGCGATGCTATCCGTGTCAGTCCCGCGGCGAAGACGCGCGAACTGGATGTGAACGCGCGTCTGCGCCTTTTCGATCAAGCGACCCGCCGTCAACGAGAACGCGAACAAGCCACGAACCGGCCCCGAGGGGGCGCCGACCGCGGATGGACCCGCGAAGAGCTCTACGATCGTGGCCGATCTCGTTGATACGAACGTCCTGGTCTATCGCTTCGATCCAAGGTTTCCTGGGAAGCAGGCGCGCGCGGAATCGATCCTTCGAGAAGGAATCGCAGCGGATTCCATCCGCGTCGCCCACCAGGCCATCGTCGAGTTCTTTCCGGCAGTGACGCGCCCTCAGCAAGGTGGTTTACCGCTCCTGTCAGCCGACGATGCGCGCCGTGAAACCGAAGAGCTTCTCGCTCAGCTCAAGGTTCTCTATCCCAACGAGGAGTTGCTCCGACTCGCTCTGAGGGGACAAGCTGCCTATCCGTTGAGCTGGTTCGACGCCCATATGTGGGCCTATGCCGAACACTACGGGCTTTTGCGACTCGTTTCGGAAGACTTTCAATCCGGGCGAATGTACGGGTCGGTGCTCGCTGTCGATCCGTTCGAGACCGACTTGACCAGTTGAAAGCCGGCGAATGGCGGGCGTAACATCCGCTCGCCAGCTCAGCATTCATTCCATGATCGGGACGAGCCTCGGCCACTACCGCATCGTCGAGAAGATCGGGGCGGGGGGAATGGGCGAGTTCTTTCGAGCGACCGACACCAAGCTAGGGCGCGACGTCGCCATCAAGATCCTGAGCGGCGAGTTCGCCGACGCCGGCGACAAGATGATGGTCGTCTCCCTCGAGACCGACCCCACCTTCACCGCGACGAAGGCGCGTGTCCTCTTCGCGGATCCCTACGTAAAGCAAGATTGGTTCCTTGCCAACTACGATGTCAGCCCAGACGGCCAGAGTTTCCTTATGATGAAGAGCGAAGGCGTGGAGGCGGCGCGGCTGGTCCTCGTCCAGAACTGGCCCGAGCTGCTGAAGCCATCCAGGGACTGAGAGCGAAGTTGGTTCTCCTTGGTCGAGAACAGTATCATCGCCCGAGTCTCGCGGTTTGGGATGCGATTGACCTAGGATATGCTTGGGTTATGGAGCGCGGCACTCTGATCCCGGTGGAGGAATACCTCTCGACGAGCTATCGTCCCGACCGGGAGTATGTCGATGGGACACTCCTCGAGCGCAACGTGGGGGAAAGAGATCCCAGTGAACTGCAGATGGCCTTGAGCGCCTACCTATTTAATCGGCGAAGAGAACTCAACATCCACGTCTTCCCTGAGCAAAGAGTTCAGGTCAAGCCGACTCGATTCCGCGTCCCGGACGTTTGTGTCACGGGCGACAAGCCGCGGGAGCAGATCCTCACCTCTCCCCCGTTCCTATGTGTGGAGATTCTCTCGAAGGATGACCGGATGTCCGAGATGCAGGAGCGCATCGACGATTACCTCTCTTTTGGCGTGCGTTACGTGTGGGTCATCGATCCGAGGACCAAGCGGGCGTACGTCCATACCTCGGAGGGTATCCGCGAAGCGAAAGAAGCCCTGCGGACGCAGAATCCGGACATCGTGGTACCCCTGGACGAGCTATTCACGCAGTCAGGCGGGTAGGACCAAGAACCCGCGTCGCGGGAGGTATGACCCTCAGCTCAAGCCGGCGATCGTGATCTCGACGCTTCGTTCGTGGGCTTGCGCGGGCTGCCACTGCACCAGAATCGGGCTCTGGTAGGTGCCGCGCACGAGGAGCGGCCGGTCGTTCGCCTCGTCGTGCCTCGCAAGGAAGGTCACGCGCCGCGAGCGCAGCAGGCGCCGCGCGGGAACCGACATGAGCTTGGCCATCGTGCGCTCGAGCACGGACTCGTCCCAGCGCAGCGCCTCCATCAGTGAGTTGACCAGTCGCGGGAAGTCGTACTTCGCGTAATTGATCGTCTTGGTCGGGATGGAGAGGGGATCCGCGATCATGTTGCGGCCCCTCTGGGCCGCGAACTTGAGCGGGTCCTTGAGCACGTCGACGAGGTCGTGGCGCATCAGCATCGTCTCGTACTCGTTGACGGTGAGCCCCACGTGGCGCTCGTTCGGGCCGAGCGAGATGTCGACGCGCCCCCTCTCGAGGCC
Organism: uncultured Acidobacteriota bacterium; assembly: GCA_963716925.1. Classification (GTDB taxonomy): domain Bacteria; phylum Acidobacteriota; class Vicinamibacteria; order Marinacidobacterales; family SMYC01; genus DAISKN01. The sequence continues at coordinate 875,626 of CAVQUX010000014.1, forward strand.
GGAGGCCGCGAGCAGATCGTTGACGCGGTCGACGAGCCCGAGCCGCGGGTCGCCGAGGTTCACGGCGTCGATCGGGTGGCGCGAGACCGGGACCACGAACGGCTCGCGGGCGACGACGCGCTCCCGGTCGTAGGCCACGATCGTGGTGCGGCGCTTGCGGCGCGCGTCGCCGTTCGTGCCGTCGAGGTCGATGAAGTAGACGGGCGCGAGGGGCTGGTTGCGGTAGGTGACGCAGTTGCGCATCCCGGAGCCGATGAAGGTGAGGTGGGAGTCTGCGTTCTTGGGCTCCGTCTCCTTCTGCGCGTCCGTGAGCTCGTCTCGCAGCTCCATCTGGTCGTGGCGGTAATCCGCGTCAGGCGGGAAGAGCGCGTGCCAGGCGTCGAAGAACTGGGCGACCCGTCCGTGGTGGTGGTGCATGCGGCCGGCGAGGCTCTGGTCCAGGTAGCCGGCGGTCGTGTGAAGCGAGCAGTAAAACGTCCGGCTGTAGCGGTGGAGCAGGTCGCCCGCCTCGGCGTTGATTTTCTGGTTGACGTCGACCGCCTCGAATCGGCGGCTCGGGCTGAGCGTCAGGTGGATTTCAGCGGGTGTCGCCATCTCGATACGCGGACACTATTGTTACACTCGAAGGCGCTCCGAACCAAGTGCTCTTTGGCGCGGCGGCCGCGCTGTAAAATGCCCGTAAATGGGCGTGGAGCTGCGCAAGAAGCTCGAGGACCTTCCGCGGTCCGCGGGGGTCTACCTCTTCAAGGGCCAGGGCGGGGAGATCCTGTACGTCGGAAAAGCGCGCTCGCTCCGAAGCCGCGTGCGGTCCTACTTTCAGGAAGCGCGCGTCGATAGCCCCCGCCTCGACCGGCTGGTGGACCGCGTGGAGGACGTCGAGATTGTCGTCACCGACACCGAGCGCGAGGCGCTGGTCCTCGAGAACAGCCTCATCAAGACCCACAAGCCCCGCTTCAACGTTCTCCTCCGGGACGACAAGAATCATCCGTACCTGAAGCTCACGCTCGAGGAAAGCTACCCTCGGCTCTACATCGTGCGGCAGCCGGGCTCGGACGGGAACGTCTATTCCGGGCCCTACGTGCCCGCGAGCCTCGCGAGGAAGACGGCGAACCTGGTGCATCGGCTCTTCGGGATCCGTAACTGCAAGGAGAAGCTCGACGGGAAGAGGCCGCGGCCCTGCCTCCAGTATCAGATTCATCGATGCATCGCTCCCTGCGTCGACACCATCGTGAGCCTCGAGACCTATCGGAAGGCCGCGGAGGACGCGCGCCTGTTCCTCGAGGGAAGGAACGACGACCTGATCGCTTCCCTGCAAGAGCAAGATGCTCGAGGAGGCGTCGAGCCGAGCGGTTCGAGGAAGCGGCCCGGCTCCGCGACAACGTGCGGATGCTCGAAGACCTCGCCACGCGGCAGAAGATGGCGGGAGTCCGGGGCGACGAGAGCGACGTCTTCGGCTTCTACCGCGAGGGAAGCCAGGCGGTGCTCCAGGTGTTCTCGATCCGCTCGGGGAAAGTAGTCGATCGCGACAGCTTCCTTCTCGAGAACATCGACTTTCACGACGATGCGGCGCTGGTGGAAGCGAGCTTGAAGCAGTACTACGAGCTCGGGCGCTTTCTCCCCTCGACGATCCATGTGCCCACGGATTTCTCCTACCGCGAGGCGGTGGCCGAGGAGCTGACGGCTCAGAAGGGAAGCCGGGTTGCGATTCTCGTCCCTCGACGAGGAGGGAAGAAACGCCTGGTGGAGCTGGTCTCGAAGAACGCCCGCCTCGCCTACGAGCTCGACTTCCGCGAGGAGGGACGCCAGGCGGTCCAGCGCCTCGAAGAGCTCCAGAAAGTGCTCGAGCTTCCCTACCGGCCGGAGCGCATCGAGGGCTTCGACATCTCCAACATCCAGGGAAGCGAGGTCGTTGCTTCGATGGTGGTCTTCGAGCGCGGGCAGCCGAAGAGGAGCGACTACCGGAAGTTCAAGATCCGGAGTCTCGAGAAAGGCAAACCCGACGACTTCGCCGCGATGCGCGAGGTGGTGATGCGGCGGTACCGCCGGCTTCTCGAGGAGGGGGCGGAGCTCCCCGACCTGGTGCTCATCGACGGGGGGAAGGGACAGCTCGGCGCGGCGCTCGAGGGTCTGGAGGAGCTGGGACTCTCCCATCTTCCGACGGTGAGCCTGGCGAAGAAGGAAGAGTGGATCTTCCGTCCCGGACTGGCCGAGCCTCTGGTGCTCGATCATCACTCGCCAGCGCTCCAGCTTCTTCAGCGGACCCGGGACGAGGCCCACCGGTTCGCCGTGACTTTCCACCGCCAGCAGAGAAAGGCGCGCGACCTCCGTTCGTCGCTCGATACCATCCCCGGGATTGGCCCGCGCAACCGCAAGAAGCTCCTCATCCGCTTCAAGAGTCTCAAGGGAGTGAAGGCCGCGGAGCTCTCGGATTTGAAGGAGGTGCTGGGAGAAAAGCTGGGAGAGCGGGTCCATCAGCACGTGAGGGAGAACCTCTAGCTTCTGTGCTAGCATCGCGGCGCCACGACGAAATGGGGAAAAAACGCGTTCTTTCCGGCATGCGGCCCACGGGGGCCGCGCACCTCGGTCATCTGGTGGGGGCATTCGAGAACTGGGTGGCGATGCAGGACGAGCTCGAATGTTTCTACTGCATCGTCGACTGGCACGCTTTGACCACGGACTATGCGAATACCACCGAGCTTCGGAACAACATCCGCGAGCTCGCCCTCGACTTCCTCGCCGTCGGGCTCGACCCGAACCGCTCGACGCTCTTCGTCCAGTCGCACGTTCCCGCGCACGCCGAGCTCCACCTGCTGCTTTCGATGGTCGTCCCCTTGCCATGGCTCGAGCGGGTCCCGACCTACAAGGAGCAGATCGAGCAGCTCCGGGAGAAGGAGCTGAACACCTACGGGTTCCTGGGCTATCCGCTGCTGCAATCTGCGGACATCCTCATCTATCGTGCCGACTTCGTCCCGGTGGGCGAAGACCAGAAGCCTCACGTCGAGCTCACCCGGGAGATCGCCCGCCGGTTCAACAATTTCTACGGGTCGGTGCTTTCCGAGCCCGACGTCCGGCTCACGCCGACTCCGAAGCTTCCCGGAACCGACGGCCGCAAGATGTCCAAGAGCTACGCCAACACCATCAATCTCGCCGAAGACGAGAAGTCGGTCCGCCAGAAGCTCAAGACCATGGTGACCGACCCGGCGAGGAAGCTCCGGACCGATCCCGGGGACCCGGAGATCTGTCCGGTCTTCGATCTGCACAAGGTGTTCTCGACTGAGGCGACCCGGTCGTGGGCGGCCGAGGGCTGCAGAACCGCGGGCATCGGCTGCATCGAGTGCAAGAGCACCCTCGCTAATCACCTGGTCGCGCGCATCGCTCCCATCGGCGAAAGGCGCCGGGACTATGAAAAGCGTCCCGACGACGTGCGCGACATCTTTCTCGAGGGCGCTCGCCGAGCCCGGGAAGTCACGGAAACCACGATGACCGACGTACGCTCCGCGGTGAAGCTGCCGCCGCCGACCGAGTTATGAGCGGGACCGAGCTTTATCTGGGTCCATCGACCAACGAAGACGGCTCGATCGAGCCGCGCTACCACGTGCGGCTTCCGGTCTTCGACGGCCCGATGGAGCTGCTTCTGCACCTCATTCGCAAGAACGAGGTGGACATCTACGACATCCCCATCGCCGAGATCACCCGTCAGTATCTGGAAACGCTCGATCTGATGGAGGAGCTCAACATCGACCTCGCGAGCGAATTCCTGGTGATGGCGGCGACGCTCATCCACATCAAGTCGAAGATGCTCCTGCCCCCGCCCCACGAGGACGGGACCACGGACGAGCTCGGGGAGGATCCGAGAAACGAGCTCGTGGCCAGGCTCCTCGAGTACCAGCGCTACAAGGAGGCGGCGCAGCAGCTCCACCAGCAGGAGGAGGTGCGCGCAGCGATCTGGATCCGGCCCGAGGACAGGGTGCGCTCCCTCGAGGGCCGCGAGGGGACGAACGGCCACCACGAGGCGTCGTCGGACGGCCTGGTCGAAGTGGACCTCTTCGAGCTCTTCAGCGCGTTCCGCGAAGTCCTCGAACGGGTGCGGCAGAGGGTCGATCTCGTCTACGAACGGGAGGTGATCTCGATCGAAGAGATGATCGAGCGCGTGAAGAAACGCCTCTCGCCCGGAGCGCAGTCGTTTTTCGTCGACCTGTTCGAAGAAGCCTACGATCGCGCGACGGTGATCGTGACTTTTCTCGCGATTCTGGAGCTCACGCGGCTCCGCGAGATTCGAATCTTTCAGCAGAACCTCTTCGGACCCATTCACGTCCAGCGCCTATTTTCCGAAAGCGGGGCGGAGTCCACTTGAACGGCGAAGAACCCATTCCTTCCGCGGACCTCGAGACCGCGTCCGCCACCCCCGAAGAGCTCGAAGTTCCGCAGAGCCCCGAGGGCGGGGAAGACGGTACGGACGCGGCCCCGGCAATGTCTCTTCCCGAGGTCCAGGCGAGCGTCGAGGCGCTTCTCTACGCCTCGGGCGAGCCGCTGTCGGTCAAGGACCTGAAGAAGGCCCTCCCCGAGGCCGGCGATCGAATCCGGTCCGTGCTCGAGCAGCTGACGGAGCTCTACGGCCGGGAGGGCCGGGGGTTGCAGCTCGTCGAGGTCGCCGGCGGCTTCCAGATCACCACCCGCCCCGAGTTCCACGAGGTGGTCTCGAGGCTCCTTTCGAGCCCCAAGCCGGCGAGGCTCTCCCTTCAAGCGCTCGAGACACTGGCGGTCATCGCCTACCGGCAGCCGATCACCGTGCCCGAGCTCATGGACCTCCGCGGCGTGCGCTCCGCCTCCGTGGTGCGCACGCTTCTCGAGAAGAAGCTCGTGCGAATCGTCGGGCGGAAGCCCGTGGTCGGCCGTCCGCTCTTGTACGGCACGACCAAGGAGTTCATGCTGCGTTTCGGGCTCAAGGACCTTCGGGATCTCCCTCAGCTCAAGGACATGTCGGAAGTCTTCGGAGACGAGGTCGCGCTGCAGCTCGAAGCGTCCGAGGAACCCGGAGAGCCCGTCGAGGCCGCAGGGATGCAGAACGCGGGCGACATCGCGGCCGGTGAAGGGCCGCCGCCCGGAGAGGAAGACGTCGCCGACGACGCTTCGGAGCCGTGAGAGAGCGTCTTCAGAAGATTCTCTCGAACGCGGGGATCGCTTCCCGGCGCGCCGCCGAGAAGCTGATGGAAGAAGGCCGGGTCGAGGTCGACGGAAGGGTGGTCCGCGAGCTCGGGACGAGCGCGGATCCGGAGACCCAGGATATCCGCGTCGACGGAACGCGGGTAAGGGCGGGGAAACCGCGACGCTACGTGGCTCTAAACAAGCCGAAGGGATACGTCACCACCCGCTCCGATCCGGGCCGCAGGCCCACGGTGATGGAGCTCCTGCCGCCGGCGTTCCGAAGCCTGTACCCCGTCGGAAGGCTCGATATGGGATCGACCGGCCTTCTCATCCTGACCGACGACGGAGCGCTCGCGCAGCGGCTCACTCACCCCCGCTTCGGAATCGAAAAGACCTATCTCGTGACCCTCGCGGGGCAGCCGGACGGGAAGACCCTCGACCGGGCCATCCGCGGCATCGTCGTCGAAGGCGAGCGGCTCGCTCTCGAGGAGGTCGAGGTTCTCGGCGGCCGGACCGACCGGAGGCCGCCCAAGACGCCTCCGGACTCCTCGAGCGAGCGCACCCGGCTTCGCGCCACGCTTCGCCGCGGGAAGAACCGAGAAATTCGACGCCTGTTCGAGGCGCTCGGCTTTCCAGTGGTCGACCTTCACCGCGAGAGGATCGGGGGCCTCTCGGTCAAAGGCATCCCGCCCGGTGCCTTCCGCCCCCTGAGCCGCGGCGAAGTCGAGCTCCTGGAGCAGCGCCCGCGGAAGCGTTGGGGAATGCACGGACGAACCTATCAGCCCGAGCGCAGGACGCGCGAGTCGGGTGCCTTGAAAGAAAGCACCGGGCCCGGAGGGCCCGTCCTCCCCGCGCGAGGAGCGCGGGGAGTGCGCGAGGCGAAGAGCCTCGCGCACAATAAGAAATGACCCGCAAGCCCATCATCGCCATCGATGGTCCCGCGGGGGCGGGCAAGACCACCGCCGCCAGGAACCTCGCGGACAAGCTCGGCCTCGTCTACCTCGATACCGGGGCCACGTTCCGCGCGGTGGCGCTCAAGGCGCTTCGCGACGGCGTTCCCCTCGACGACGAGTCGGGCCTGCTCTCGATCGCGGAGCGGTGCGACATCGCTTTCGCCGGGGAGCGCTTCGAGCGAATCCTCCTGGACGGAGAGGATGTCTCCCGCGCCATCCGGGAGGCTCCGGTTGCCCTGGCTTCTTCGCGGGTCGCGGTTCACCCGCGCCTGCGAGCGATCCTGGTCAAGCTCTGGAGAAAGATCGGCGCCTCCGGGGGGGTGATTCTCGAAGGGCGCGACATCGGGACCGAGGTGTTCCCCGACGCCGAGCTCAAGTTCTTCCTCGACGCGGGCCAGGGGGAGCGCGCGAGCCGAAGGTTCCACGAACAGGGGGACGCCGGCCTGAGCCTCGAGGGCGTGAAGCGCGAGCTCCAGGTTCGCGACGAGACCGATAGAAGCCGGGCGCACTCCCCCCTGCGGCGTGCCGCGGACGCCATCCTCGTCGATACCACGCACCTGACCCCGGAGGAAACGCTCGCCATTCTGCTAGAAGAGGCCCGGACGCGTTTGGGCTGGTCGGCTTGACTAAGCCGATTAAACAGAGTAGGATAACGGCTTGCAGGTCAGCCCGCCCGAATCGCAGCGCGAGCCTCGAAAAGTTTGACCCGCCGAAAGAGACGAGCTCACCTGTAAATCGATGTAGCTCTAGGAGGAACCATAACAGGCATGGCCGATATCAGTAACGCTAGCGAGAGCCTCGAGAAACGAGGTCTCGCGGCGAACGAAGAATCCGGCCTTTCACCGGAGGAGTACGAGCGACTGCTCGATTCGTACAACACCAACATCGCCGAAGGCGAGGTGGTAAAGGGAAAGGTGCTCCAGATAGCGGGTGGCGAAGTCGTCGTCGACGTCGGATACAAGTCCGAAGGCGTCATCGCGCTCAACGAGTTCCGGGACGAAGACGGCAAGATCTCCATTCAGGTCGGCGACACGGTGGAAGTCCTGCTCGAAAAAGCGGAAGACAAGAACGGGTATCTCATCCTCTCGCGCGAAAAAGCGGAGAAGATGAAGGTCTGGGATCAGATCGAAGAAGCCTACACCAACCGGACCATCGTCAAGGGACGGGTCATCGAGCGCATCAAGGGAGGCCTCGCGGTCGACATCGGAGTCCGCGCCTTCCTTCCGGGCTCGCAGGTCGACGTCCGCCCGGTCCGCAATCTCGACAGCCTCAAGGGGCAAGAGCTCGAGATGCGGGTGATCAAGGTCAACAAGAAGCGCGGCAACATCGTCCTCTCCCGCAAAGTGGTGATGGAAGAGCAGCTCCAGGGGCGGAAGCAGGAGACGCTGCACGCTCTCGAGGAAGGCCGCGTCTTCCGCGGCGTTGTGAAGAACCTCACCGACTACGGCGCCTTCATCGATCTCGGCGGGATCGACGGTCTTCTCCACATCACCGACATGTCCTTCGGCCGCATACAACACCCGTCGGAGCTCTTCAACGTCGGCGACCAGATCGAGGTCGTGGTGCTGAAGTTCGACAAGGAGACCGAGCGGGTCTCCCTCGGCTACAAGCAGCTCACCCCGGATCCCTGGGATTCGGCGCAGGAGCGCTTCCCTACCGGCTCTCGGGTCCGGGGCAAGGTCGTGAGCCTCACGGACTACGGCGCCTTCGTCGAGCTCGAGCCGGGTGTGGAAGGCCTCATCCACGTTTCCGAGATGTCCTGGAGCAAGCGGGTGAAGCACCCGTCGAAGGTCCTGAACGTCGGCGACGAGGTCGAGGCGATGGTGCTCCAGGTCGGAGTCGACGAGAGACGCATCAGCCTCGGGCTGAAGCAGGTCGAGCCCAACCCGTGGCAGCAGCTCGCCGAGAAGTACGAGACCGGCGCCCGCATCCAGGGAAAGGTCCGGAACCTCACCGATTTCGGCGCGTTCGTCGAGGTCGAAGAAGGAATCGACGGCCTGATCCACATCTCGGACATGAGCTGGAACAAGCGGATCAACCATCCCTCCGAGGTGCTGAAGAAGGGCGACACCGTGGACGCGGTCGTTCTCAACATCGATGCCGACAACCAGAGACTGTCGCTCGGGTTGAAGCAGCTCGGCTCCGACGTCTGGGAGGAGTTCTTCAACCGGCACCAGGAAGGCGATATCGTCAACGGCAAGGTGGTGCGCCTCACGAACTTCGGCGCTTTCGTCGAGATCGAAGAGGGCATCGAGGGGCTTCTCCACGTCTCCGAGGTCGACGACGAGCGGGTGGAGAAACCCGAGGACAAGCTCAAGGTAGGCGACACCTACACGATGAAGATCATCAAGATGTCGGCTCAGGACCGCAAGATCGGACTCTCGATTCGCGCGGTGCACCGGGACGACTACGAGAGCCATTATTCGAGCCAGGGCTCGCCCAACGCCACTCTCGGCGATGTGGCGGACTTCGGCGCCGACTGGGCGTCGAGCACCCGGGCGAATCCCGAGACCGACAGCGGCGACAAACGCTGATTCGAAGACCTCCGAGGCTCGCGGGGCAGAGAGAAGGCCCCGCGAGCCGCGCGGAGGCGGAAGACGTGAGCGAATGGATACATCGAGCACGGATAGGAGCCCAGTCATGACGAAAGCGGAGCTCATCGAAGAGGTGTCCCGGGTTTCGGACCTGACCAAGAAGCACTCCGAGATTATCGTGGACACCGTCTTCAAGAGCATCATCAATGCTCTGCACCGGGGCGACAAGATCGAGCTCCGGGGCTTCGGGAGCTTCCGCATCCGCCAGAGGGAGTCCCGCAAGGGGAGAAACCCCAAGACCGGCGAGCGCGTGGACGTGCCGGCGAAGAAGGTTCCCTACTTCAAGCCGGGCAAGGAGCTCAAGGAGCTCATCAACACTTCCGAAGAGATGGGACTCGCCGCGGCCGAAGAGTAGCCTTCGAGACGCTCGTCGCCTCGCGAGCCACCGCGGTAAAGTAGGAAGAAGCGACCGCCCTCTTTGCAGAGGCAACGGGCCCGGAGGGCCCGTCCTCCCGGCGCGAGGAGCGCCGGGAGCGAGCGCCCCGAGGAGGGGCGCGAGCACTGAGGATGAAACCCGAGGAAACCCTCTACCGCCCGAAGAACAAGGTCCGCTTCGTAACCGCAGCTTCGCTCTTCGACGGACACGACGCCTCGATCAACGTCATCCGGCGCCTGCTGCAGGCCCGGGGCGCGGAGGTGATTCACCTCGGACACAACCGCTCGGTCTCCGAGATCGTGAGCGCTGCCATCCAGGAGGACGCGCAGGCGATCGCGGTGAGCTCCTACCAGGGCGGGCACAACGAGTTCTTCCGCTACCTCGTGGACCTGCTTCGGGAGAAAGGCGCTTCCCACGTTCGCGTCTTCGGCGGCGGGGGCGGCGTCATCGTCCCCCGGGAGATCCGGGAGCTTCAAGACTACGGAGTGACGCGGATTTATTCCCCCGAGGACGGAAGGGTCCTGGGTCTCGCGGGGATGATCGACGACATGATGCGCTCGGCGGACTTCGCTCTGCCTCCGCTCGAAGGCGAGGTCGAAGTCTCTCTCCGCGATCGTTCGGCGTCGGGGAAGCTCGCGAGGCTCCTGACCCAGGCGGAGAGGAACGGCGCGGCGCTCCATGCCACGATCGCCAAAGCGCCCGGGGGGAAAAAGCGGAGCGCGGCGGTTGTGGGAATCACCGGCACCGGGGGCTCGGGCAAGAGCTCTCTCACCGACGAGCTCGTCCGGCGGTTCGTGACCGACGCCCCCGATCTTCCGATCGCGATCCTCTCCGTCGATCCCACCAAGCGCAAGACGGGAGGGGCGCTCCTCGGCGACCGCATCCGCATGAACGCCATCGAGCGCGACAACGTCTACATGAGGAGCCTCGCCACCCGGGGCTCGGAATCCGAGCTTCCCAAGGCGATCGAGACGGACATCGAGATTCTCTCTCGCGCGGGTTTCCGCCTGATCCTCCTCGAGACGCCGGGCATCGGACAGGGCTCGTCCGCGGTCGCCGACGTCTCCGACTTGAGTCTGTACGTGATGACGCCGGAGTACGGGGCCCCCTCGCAGCTCGAGAAGATCGACATGCTCGACTTCGCGGACGTGGTGGCCATCAACAAGTTCGACCGGCGCGGGGCCGAGGACGCGCTCCGCGACGTGAGAAAACAGTTCCGCCGGGGGAAGCACATCGGCCACGAGGTCCCCGACTCCGAGCTTCCGATCTTCGGCACCATCGCGAGCCAGTTCGGCGATCGCGGGGTGGATGCTCTGTACGTACACCTCCTCGACCGGCTGCGGGAGATGGATCCTTCGCTCCCCGCGCACAGTGCGGGTCCGGGCGAGAAGGTCGGCCGCCGGAAAGCGATCATCCCCGAGAGCCGCGAGCGCTACCTCGGGGAAATCACCGAGCTCCTGAGGAAGGAGCGCGAGCGAATCGAATCCGAGGTCGGCGTCGCGCGGAAGCTCTACCAGCTCGAAGGCGCGGCTTCGCTGATCGAGGACCAGGCATCGAAGACGCTGCTCCGCGAGCGAGCGCGCGAGCTCCGCAAAGGGATTCGTGACCAGAGCTTCGGACTCATCGAGGAATGGCCGGAGTTGAAGAAACGCTACTCCGCTCCCGAGGTACGATTCGAGGTCCGGGGGCGCGAGATCGACGTCGAAAGCACGACCACTACCCTCAGCGGCTCGCGCGTTCCCAAGGTCGCGCTCCCGCGATTCGAGGATTGGGGGGAGATTCTGCGATTCCGCCTCCAGGAGAACCTCCCCGGCTACTATCCTTTCACCGCGGGCGTCTTTCCCTTCAAGAGGGACGAGGAGTCGCCGAGGCGCCAGTTCGCGGGAGAGGGCGGTCCGAAGCGGACCAACCTGCGCTTTCACTACCTCTCCCGGAACGATACCGCCAAGAGGCTTTCGACCGCCTTCGACAGCGTGACCCTCTACGGCGAGGACCCCGGAGAGAGACCCGACATCTACGGGAAGATCGGCGAAGGCGGCGTCTCCGTCGCCACCCTCGACGACATGAAGGAGCTCTACGAGGGTTTCGACCTCGTCGATGCTTCGACCTCCGTCTCCATGACCATCAACGGACCGGCGCCCACGATCCTGGCGATGTTCTTCAATACCGCGATCGATCGGGAGGTTCTGCGGTTCGAGCGCGACCGGGGCCGGAAGCCCGATGCCTCCGAGCGGGAGCGCCTCCGCCGGGAAACGCTCTCCACGGTTCGAGGCACGGTGCAGGCCGACATCCTCAAGGAAGACCAGGCGCAGAACACCTGCATTTTCTCGACGGACTTCGCCCTCCGGCTCATGGGCGACATGCAGCAGTTCTTCATCGACCACGAAGTCAGGAACTTCTACTCGGTCTCGGTCTCCGGGTACCACATCGCGGAAGCCGGGGCGAATCCCATCACCCAGCTCGCCTTCACCCTTTCGAACGGCTTCACCTACGTCGAGTACTACCTCGCGCGCGGGATGCGGGTCGACGACTTCGCTCCCAACCTCTCGTTCTTCTTCAGCAACGGGCTCGACCCCGAGTACTCGGTCCTCGGCCGGGTGGCCCGGCGAATCTGGGCTCGGGTGATGAAGCACCGGTACGGTGCCTCCGAGCGGAGCCAGAAGTTCAAGTACCACATCCAGACGTCGGGACGATCGCTGCACGCGCGCGAGATCCAGTTCAACGACATCCGCACCACGCTCCAGGCGCTGACCGCGGTCTACGACCACTGCAACTCGCTTCACACCAACGCCTACGATGAAGCCATCACCACCCCCACCACCGAGTCGGTGCGGCGGGCGATGGCGATCCAGCAGATCATCCAGAAGGAGTTCGGGATGACGAAGAACGAGAACCCGCTTCAGGGCTCGTACGTCATCGACGACCTCACCGATCTGGTGGAGGAGGCGGTGATCGCGGAGTTCGATCGGTTGAACTCGCGGGGGGGAGTTCTCGGGGCGATCGAGCTCCAGTACCAGAGGAGCCGCATCCAGGAAGAGTCGCTCCAGTACGAGCTCAAGAAGGACAGCGGCGAGATACCCATCGTAGGCGTGAATTGCTTCCTCGACCCCGACGAAGCCGCGACGGGAACCGTGGAGCCGGCGGAGATCGAGCTCGCCCGGGCGAGCGAGGACGAGAAGCGGGCGCAGATCCGGCGGCTGGCGGCGTTTCACGAGAAGCACCGGGACGAGGCGGAGGCGGCCCTCGCGAGACTGAGACAGGTCGCCCTTACCGAGGGAGGCAACGTCTTCGAAGAGCTCATGAGCACCGTCCGGGTCGCGAGCCTAGGGCAGGTGACGAACGCCCTGTACGACGTCGGAGGCCGCTACCGCCGGGCCCTATGAGCAAGCGCTATCGGATCCTGGTGGCGAAGCCCGGCCTCGACGGACACGATCGCGGCGCCCTCGTCGTCGCCCGGGCGCTTCGGGACGCGGGAATGGAGGCGATCTACACCGGACTCCGCCGGACTCCAGAGGAGATTGTGGATGCGGCGGTGCAGGAAGACGTCGATGCCATCGGGGTTTCCATCCTCTCGGGCGCTCATCGCCACCTGCTGTCGCGCATCCTCGAGCTTCTTCGCGAGAAGAAGATGGACGATGTCGTCCTCTTCGCCGGCGGCATCATCCCCGACAAAGACATCCCGATACTCGAGGAGATGGGGGTAGAGAAGGTATTCCAGCCGGGGGCCAGGACCGACGAAATCGTGTCGTTCCTGCGAGAGCGGCTATCCGCGAGAGAGAGCCCGGGCCGCGGCTAGCTTCGAATTAATGCCGGAAGGAATCCTTGGCGCCTTTTGGGCGCTGGCGTTCGAATTCCGGGTTCCTCCCTGCTCGCTCCTTTCGCATCCTCTTCGTAGACAAGGAATTATGTAGCTGCTTCGGTTGACACCATCCCCCTTGCGTGTTACCATTTCCAAAAACTCTCGATTAGTAGAGCAAGCCGACGTTGCGTTCCGCAAACCAAACACGATTCGCGCTTTCAGGAGCATCCGAAGCCCGGCCTGCCTTCGCGAAGCTTCGGCGGGTCCGCGGTAACCCCGGGGGCGAAGGCGGAAGGGCGAAGGCCGGGAGGAGGGGCGATGGGACATAAGATCCTGCTCGCTGACGACAGCATCACGATTCAGAAGGTCATCGAGCTCACCTTCTCCGACGAGGACTTCGAGCTGCACACGGTCGGCAACGGCCAGAAGGCGATCGACGAGATCCGCTCGATCATGCCTCACATCGTGCTCTGCGACATCATCATGCCGGAAAAGAACGGCTACGAGGTCTGCGAGTTCATCAAGTCCAGCGCCGATTTGAAGCATATTCCGGTTCTTCTTTTGACGGGCGCGTTCGAGCCCTTCGACCAGGAGCGTGCCCGCGCCGCCGGGTGCGACGGTTTCCTGGCCAAGCCGTTCGAGCCCCAGACTCTGATCTCGAAGGTGAAGGAGCTTCTGGTTCGATCCCCGGCGGTCGCGGCCGCACCCGCACCCCCTCCTCCTCCGGCGCCCAAACCATTTCCGACTCCCGCGCCTCCGAGCCCGCTCATGGACCACAGGAGCGACGAGCGGACGGTCATCATGCCTCCGAGCCTGGGCGGAAATCCTCCCCCACCCGTGAGAGCCCCTCACGTCGCCGCTCCCGCGCCGCCCCCGCCGGCTCCGGTCGCGGACTACGGCTCCGGGTTCGACGATGCTTTCGCCATCGAGGCGGGAGAACGGGAGCTCATGATGGAGCCGGGCGACCACACCGTTCTTCTCGGGAGCCGCGAAGGACGGCCGGCCGCGCCTGCCTCCGCGGGAGACGACATCTGGGGCGCCGTCGAAGCTCCGGTCAATCCCGAAGAGGAAGACAGCTCGACGGTGTTCATGGCGCCGCCTCCGCTCGCAGCACCTCCGGCTTCGGCTCAGCCCATCACCTCTCGGGACTACGAGGTCCAGTACGAGGCCGACGACATGGACGCTACGTGGCGGATGCCGAACGAGGGCGGCGCCGAGTCGGCCCCGACCTACCAGGGCTTCGAGGAGTTCGCGGACGCGCCTCTCTCGCAGGCCTCGGCCTTCGTGCCGCCGCCGCCGATACCCGACACACCCCCGATTGCGCCGATTGCGCCGATTGGGGAAGCGCCTCCGCTCGAGATGCCGCCGCCGCTCACCCCCGCGGCGCCCGAGCCGGTCTTCGAGCCCTACGATCCATTCGTGGCCGCGGCGCAGCACTCCGCGACGGCATTCGAGCCCGTCTCCTCGTTCGAGACCGACCAGACGGTCGACTCGGCATTGACCGACACCGATGACGCATTCGAGCGGATCGCCTCGGGCGCCGGCGGGGGCTTCGACGCATACGGGGAGCCGGAGATCGTCGCGCCGAACGAAGCTCCCGTGGCGGAGCCGGAGCCGGTGTTCGAGACCAACGCCGCCAACGAGCCCTTCAAAGAGCCGTTCGATGAACCCTTCGATGAGCTCGATACCGCCGGCCCCTCCGAGGTCCCGGAGTCACCGGTGTTCGCGGCCAAAACCGCTTCCCCGGCCGCCGCCGGCGCGGGCTCACCGATCGCGATCGACGACGCGCTCATCGACAAGGTCGTCGCCCGCGTCGTGGACAAGCTCTCCCAGAAGATCGTCCAGGAGATCGCCTGGGAGGTCGTGCCCGATCTCGCCGAAGGAATGATTCAGAGGGAGATCGACGCGCTGAAGGCCAAGCTTTCGAAGGTCCCCAAATAACCTCTCTCGGGAACCGGCTTCGGAGCTCTGGCTCGAGCTGGGGACGATTCATCCTCCTCATCGACGAGACCGACTCGACGAACGTTCTCGCGGCTGCTCTCGCGAGAAGGGGCGCGCCCCATGGAAGCGTCGTTCTGGCGAAGGCGCAGCGCGCGGGAAAAGGACGCTGGGGCCGGAAGTGGGAGTCGATCGAGGGTGGCCTCTATCTCTCCCTGGTGATTCGACCGGAGGCGCCGGAAGGGGAGGACCCCGGCGTTCTCGGCGTCCTCCCGCTCGCCGCAGCGGTCGCGGCCGCCGAGGCGCTCCGGGAGGCGGCGGCCATCGAGAGCGAGCTCCGCTGGCCCAACGATCTCTTCGTCGCCGGCCGGAAGCTCGGAGGCATCCTCTGCGAATCGAGCTTCATCGGTCAAAGGTGCGAGTTCGCGGTGGTGGGAATCGGCATCAACGTGAATCAGTCGGCTGGAGAATTTCCCGAAGAGGTCTCCTCGCGCGCGACCTCGGTGCGCGCGATCCTCGGCCGCGCGATGGATCCACTGGAGCTCGGTCTCGCGGTGGTACTCGCTCTCGAGAAATGTTGGGAGCGGGAGAGCCGGGCTCGTATTCTGCAGCGGTGCCGGGAGCTCGCGAGCGGTCTTCCGGGCGCGCGCGTGCGAGTGGTGCCGCGCGAAGGAAGCGCGTACCCGGCTCGGGTCGCTGGGCTCGCGGAGGACGGCGGACTCGAAGTGCGTCTCGACGATGGCACCGCGAGAACGCTGCGTTCGGACGACGTACATCTTCAAGAGGACCCGGAGGGAGGCTACTACCAGGAGGTGGAGAGCTACTTCGTCGCGCGCCGCGGAGGTCCCCTGTTCATCACCCCGGGTGAATGGGACCTGGTGTTTCGCTGGGAGCAGATGGGCGTTCCTCTCGCCGTGGTCAAGGAAGGAATCGACCGCGTGTTCGAGCGGCCGAAGACCCTTCTCAAGCCGCGCCGGCTGAGTTACTGCCGGCAGACCGTCGAGGCGGCCTTTCGAAGGGTTCGCGAGTCGAGCTTCGGGAGTCGCGCGGGCGGCACGGCGGCGGAGGACACCGGGGCCGGGGCGCACCTCCTGGAAATCTCTTCGCGACTCAGGGACCTCGCGGCCGCATGGTCGGAGAGGGAGCGGGAGCTCTCTCTCTTCCTCGAGCGGGCCTCGGATGCCGTGTGTTCCTGGTCGGAGCGCGCCGAACAGGCGCCGGACGAGGTCGAGCGCGAGCTTCTGGAGCTCGACGGGAAGCTCGTCGTCGAATCCGAGACCGTGGTCGGCGGAGCCGCGCGCGACGAGCTGAGGCGCGAAGCGGAGCTCTCGCTCGAGTCCTACCGCGAGCGCATGCCAGAGAAAATCCACCGGGCGGCGCTCGAGAGCGCGTACCGAAGGCGGCTCCGCAGGAAGCTCGGGCTGCCGACCCTGAGCCTCTATACGCGATAACTCATGGCGGACTACGACGTTCGAATCGAGAAGATCGTCGCCGGGGGAGATGGGCTCGCGCGCCACGAGGGCCGGGTGATCTTCGTGCCCGGGACGGCACCCGGAGAACGGCATCGAGTGAGGACGCTTCGCGAGAGGACGGATTACGCGAGAGCGGTGTCCGTCGAGGTCCTCGAGGTCTCCCCCGAGCGGCGAGCTCCACCCTGCCCGTACTATGAGAGCTGCGGCGGCTGCCGCCTCATGCACCTTCGCCCCGAGGCGCAGCTCGACGCGAAGCGACGGATTCTGGTGGAGGGCATCGAACGCGGTGCCCGCTCACCGTACGAGAAGCCCCTGACGATGCACTCGGCGAGCGACGTGGAGTACCGGAACCGGCTTCGATTCCACGTGGCCTTCGTCGCCAACCAGGCGATTGCCGGCTTTCGCCGCCGCGAAAGCCACGAGATCGTGGACATCGAGCGGTGCCTTCTCGGGACGGAGACGCTGAACCTGGCGTGGCAGCGCATCCGCCGGGCGATCTCGGAAGACCGGCGCCTCGCCCGAAGTCTGGTCGCGGTGGAGCTCGAGGAGTCGACCGACGAGCCAGGGCGGATCGCGGCGAGATTTCTCGTCTCCTCGAGCGATGGTCTCCGAGCGTTCGAGGAGGGAAGGCGCGAGGAGCTCCTCACGGAGCTCGGGCTCGAGGGTATGGTCGCGGCCGTCGACGAGGATCGCGGCGGCGGTCCCTGGATCCGGGCGGGGCGACCCTACGTGGAGCACCGGGTGTCGGGGCACAAGCTCCGGCAGTCAGTCGGGAGCTTTTTCCAGTCGAACCGGTTCCTCCTCGAAGAGCTGGTGTCGAGCGTCGTCGCCGACTCGGGGGAGGGAAGCTCCCCGCGCGGCCTCGACCTGTTCTGCGGGGTCGGTCTCTTCGCCATCCCGCTTTCGCGGAGGCTCGACAACGTCATCGGAGTCGAGAGCCAGGGCCTCGCCCTCCAGGACGCGCGCGAGAATGCCGAGCGGGCGGCGGCGGACGGGCCTGGGCGGGCCGCCCGGCTGCGCTTCGTTCGCGGGGACGCTACGGCCTACGCCGCCCGGGCGAAGCTTTCACCTACCGACCTGGTCATCCTGGACCCTCCGCGGGGAGGCCTGTCCCCCGCGCTCATCGAAGCGGTGGGCGCGAGCCCCCTTCGATCGATTCGATACCTGTCCTGCGACCCCCCGGCCCTGTTCCGGGATGCCGGTCGCCTCTCCGCTCACGGCTTTACTCTCTCGAGCCTCGCGTTCTTCGACCTCTTTCCGAACACCCACCACTTCGAGACTCTCGCCATCTTCTCGCGCGCCCGCTGAGCTCGCCGACCTTCGGCCAAGCTTGCCAACGTTCCCATCGGGGACCATACTAGAAGCGTCTCGTGATGCTTCCCAGCGCCGCTTTCGGGACGATACAAAAGGGAGAGCCAGTCATGCCTTCCACCCCTTCCAGGATGAGAATTTTTCTACTCCTCGTATCGACAGCGGTCATCGCGCCGCGGCTCGCCTCGGCACAGTCAGTCGTCGTGTTCGTGGATGGAAAGCGGATGGAGGTCCAGAGTTACGAAGTGAAGGAGGGACTCGTCGTCCTCAAGACCAAGGAAGGCAAGCTCATGTCGGTGCCTCGGTCGTACGTCAATCTGGTGGCGACGGAGGAGGCCAACCGAGGCGGTCAAGGAACTTCCGCGCCTGCGCGGCCCCCGGCCCGAACCCCCGCGCCCCCGCCGAAGCCGGATCCTCAGGCGCTCTCGAGCGAGACGGTCGAGCCCGAGCCCCCGGTCCGCGCTCCCGAGCCGCCGCCGCCGACCCCGGCGCCGGCACCCACCCCGGCGACTCCGCCGCCGCCGAGTCCGAATCTCGCGGCGAGCCCTCCCCCCGTCTGGTCGAACCAGGAGCTTCAAGTGAGTCTCGTCGTGCCCTCCGCCGCCTGGGTGATCGAACAGATGCCGGCCTCGTTCGACGTCGCCGCTTCACTCGCGAACTCGGCGACCGAAGCCCGGGCGACGCTGGCGTTGATTCGAGGAGCCCTCCGCGGCGCGAAGGATTTTCAAAGAGCCGTTCACGACGTCGAGAAGTCTGTCTTCCAGGCGAGCGGATACCGACCCATCTCGAATGGGCCCATCACTCTCGAGCCGTACGAGGCTCACGAGCTACGTTTCATCAAGATGGCGGGCTCTGTCCCCATCTTCAATCGCCTGGTGATGGTGTACTCGCGCGATCTCGCCTACGTCCTGAGCCTCAGCTGTCCCGAGTCGAGGGTCCAGGAGAACGAAGCCGATTTCGAGGCGCTCGTGAGGGGTCTCGTGGTGAAGAAGCCCCGGAAGGATTTGACCTTCTAGGACCTCCGGCCTTTCGAGACCGGGGGGAGCGGCTCTGAGCTTGCGCTCGCCGGCGGTCGCGCTCGCCGCCGCCTTCGTCGCCGGTCTCCTCCTCTCCGATCTCTCGAGCGCTCCCCCTGCGCTCGCCGGGATCTCCGCGGCTTGTCTGCTGGCCGCGGCCGCTGCTCTGGCCCGATTCCAGGGGCTTCTTCCGTCGGTCCTCGTCCTTTTCTCCTACGGTCTCCTGGGTCTTTGGGCGGGTGAGGCGCGCGCTCGCAATGCTCGGCAGAGCATGCTTCTCGGCGCCTACCATCGGCTCGGAGAAAAAACTCTCGAAGGGCCGGCGCGGATCGAGGGCCGACTTCGCCGGGAGCCCGAGCTCGGGCGCGACGCCGCCTTCTTGACGCTCGACGCCGATACCATCCGGACGGGTAGAGACACCTACCGGGTCGAAGGCGGCCTTCGCGCGAGGGTCGCCGGAGAGCTCTCAGAACGCCTCAAGGATCTCGAGGCCGCCGATCGGATCTCGCTCTGGGGGAGGCTGGACGAGCCTTCCTCGTTTGGAAACGAAGGCGGATTCGACGTTCGCCGCTACTTCGAAAGGCAGCGTCTCGACCTGACCGCCTCGGTGAAGAGCGCTCTCCTCGTCGAGAGGGAGAAGCCCGCTCGCTCGCCCCTGCGGGTCTCGCGCCTGAGGATCGCCGCGGCCAGGAGGCTCGCGAGGGCGCTCGGCGATCCGATGAAAGACACGCTGGGCGTCGTGGTCGCTCTCGTCACCGGAGACCGGGAGATGCTCAGGCCCGAGCTCGAAGAGCTCTATCGCAAAGCGGGCATCTTCCACGTAATGGCCATCAGCGGAGCGCAGGTGGCGCTGGTCATTCTCGTCTTCTACTTCCTCCTCAGGCGCCTCGGCGTCTCCGAGGTGGCGACGCTCTGGACGCTTCTCCTCGTGGTCCCGGTCTATGCGGAGTTCTGTGGAAGCGGTCCGCCGGTGGTGCGCGCCGCACTCGCCGCCTCGGTGGTTCTCGGGGCGCGCCTCCTCAGCCTCGATCGTCCCCACATGAACGCTCTGGCCTTCGCGGCGATTCTGCTTCTCCTGTGGGAGCCCCTCTGGCTGGAGGACCCTGGTTTTCAGCTCAGCTTCGCGGCGATGGCCGCCATCCTCTGGCTCTCCGCGCCTCTCGCCGACCGGCTGCGGCCTCTCGGCCTGCTGGCGACGCCGCTCGCGGTCTCGATCGCCGCGCAGTCGGTCGTCGTTCCCATCTCCGCGTGGCACTTCCATGGACTCACCTGGGTGGCGCCACTCGCGAGTCTGGTCGCGGTTCCGCTGTCGGGAGCGATCGTGATCGTAGGCCTCGCGCTGATCCCGCTCGCGGGTGTTCCGCTCGTCTCCGAGCTCCTGAGCCTTCTAGCCCACGCCTCGGTCTGGCTACTCACGGCGACGGCGCGGCTCGCCTCCGAGCTCCCGGGGGCGACGCTCGCCGTCGCCCGGCCCTCCTTCCTCTGGATGCTCGCGTACTACGGAGCCCTTGCCCTGCTCCGACACGGACGGGGACGAGCGCCCTCCGTCGGGCTCCTCGCTCTTTGTGGGCTTCTGGTGGCGCTCCCGTTCGGCAAGGGAGCAGCGGTAGGCGCGCAGGGGCGTCTGACGGTAACGGCGCTCGACGTCGGCCATGGCGACGCGATCCTTCTCTCGCTTCCGGAAGGACAGCGGGTCCTCGTGGACGGTGGAGGGCTCCCGGCCACGTCGTTCGACGTCGGACAGCGGGTGGTCCTTCCGTACCTTCTCGATCACGGTGGCCGAAAGCTCGACGCCGTCGTCCTCACTCACGCCGATTACGATCACATCGGGGGGCTCTTCGCCATCGTCGATTCCATGCGGGTTCGAGAGGTCTGGGAGAGCGGCTCGAGGTGGGAGCAGCCCGCGTACCGCCGGATCCGTCAGGCGGCTCGCCGTCGGTCGGTCGGGCTCCGCCGGATACGGGCGGGAGAGAGCTTCGAATGGGGCGGGGTGTTCTGGGAGATTCTGGCCGCCTCCGGAGCTCGAGGATTGGAGTCGCCGGCGAACGAGAACGACCGGTCGATCGTGATGCGGCTGACGCTGGGAGCGTCGAGCGTTCTGCTCACGGGGGATGCCGGTGAGGAGCTCGAGCGGGCGCTTCTCTCGCAAGGCATCCCGCTCGAGGCCGACGTCCTGAAGGTGGGGCACCACGGGAGCCGGACCGCAACCAGCGCCCCGTTCCTCGAGGCGGTGCGCCCCCGCTTCGCGATCCTGTCGTCGCGCCAGAACGTGAGCTGGCCCCTTCCCTCGGAGACGGTTCTCGCCCGCCTGCGAGCAGCGGGAATCGACTACGCTCGAACCGACGTGGACGGAGCAATAACGGTTCGACTGGATGCGCAGGGAGGTATCGAAGTGGAGACGT
This sequence comes from uncultured Acidobacteriota bacterium, assembly GCA_963716925.1. Lineage (GTDB taxonomy): Bacteria > Acidobacteriota > Vicinamibacteria > Marinacidobacterales > SMYC01 > DAISKN01. The sequence goes on from CAVQUX010000014.1 coordinate 896,632, forward strand.
TCCGGGGACGGAGAAAAGAACCGTAGAGTGGGCGGGAGCCTTCCCCGCCTACTCTACCGTTCGATTCTTCGCTTCTTTCCAGAGGTGGTCCAGCTCTTCCATGTCCGCGTCGCTCACAGAGCGTCCTTGCGCTCGAAGCGCGTTCTCGAGATAGCGGAACCGCTCGCTGAACTTCTCGATCGCGCCCGTGAGCGCGACCTCCGCGTCCACGTCGAGGTGCCTGGCCAAATTGACGAGGGCGAAAAGGATGTCGCCCAACTCCTCCTCGACTGCGGCGGGACTCCTCGAGGAGACCGCTCCCTGGAGCTCCTCCAACTCTTCGTCGAGCTTCGCTTTGACTTCTTCCGCGGACTTCCAGTCGAAGCCGGCCTTGGCCGCGCGCGAGGAAATCTTCTGCGCCCGGGCGAGCGCCGCGAGCGATCGGGGAACGCCATCGAGGACCGAATCTTTCTTCTCCTTCTCGCGCCGCTTGATCTCGTCCCAGCGTTCGAGGGCCTGGCCGGCGCTCGAGACTCTTTCGGTCTCGAACACGTGCGGGTGCCGTCGAACGAGCTTGTCGTGGATCCCGCGGATCACCTCGTCCATGCCGAAGAGCTTCTCCTCGACGGCGATCTGGTTGACGAAGACCACCTCGAGCAGCAGGTCGCCGAGCTCCTCCCGGATGGAATCCGTCTCACCGCCGTTTATGGCCTCGACGAGCTCGTAGGCTTCCTCGAGAATGAACGGGCGCAGCGACCTGAGCGTCTGCTCGCGATCCCACGGGCACCCGTCGGGAGCTCGCAAACGGGCCATGAGCTGAAGGAGCTTCCGAAGCTCGTCACCTGCGGGCATCGAGTTCCAGGATTCGTGTCGCTAAAACCATGAGAAGACGCGAGATAGGACTGGAGCTGTCTATTGATCCACCCAAATCGGCATGTTATCTTAGCTTATTGCCCCCGGCCTTGGACAAGAACGCCGAGATCCAATTCCAGCGGACCGGGACCATCATCGTCTCGAAATAAAACCGACCCACACCGGGTGCGTGTCAGCAGAAATCATGAGCGAGCAAGAGGAGCAGAACAAGGGCTTCAAAGTCACCGACCGGCGATCCTTCAACCGGGAGGGCGATCGCATCGTCCAGCAGGAGGAAGAACGAGAGGTGGTCGAGGTCCCGCCGGCGGCGGCGGCTGACGCACGTCTGCGCACCGAGTCCGCGGGAAGACTCGAGCCGTTGTTCCTGGATCTCCTGAGCCTGCTGGCGACGCAGGCGTCTCTCGCGCTGGGCTCGCCGCATCCCATGACCGGCGAGGCTCACGACGACCTCGAGATGGCTCGCACGATGATCTCGATGATCGAGGTCCTGAGAACCAAGACCAAGGGCAATCTTGCCCGCGACGAGGAGCGAGCCCTCGACGAGATCCTCTATCAGCTCCGAATGGAGTTCACGAAAAAGGCGAAGGCAGCGAAACGCTAGTGCCGTTCTCCCGCGCTCCGGTGAAGACGAAAGAGTCGGGCATCGATGTCGGACGCGGCACGGCCGGAGCGCATGCTAGCCCGCGAGGATAAGGCGCGAATCTTGGCGAATTCCGAGAAGAGACCGCGGCCGGTGACCGCGAGGCTGGGCCTCGTGCTCTCGATCCTCGCCGCCGGGATCCTCCTGGCGAGCGATGGGCAAGGTGCGCAGGGCGGTCAAGGGGAGAAGGAGCCCCCGGTCTCGCTCCACACCTCCTTCGACTATTTCTGGCGTCGATATCTCGTGGCGGTGAGCGGGAACGACGCCGACACCGCCAGCCGCATGCTGGAGGAGATCCGCAGGCTACGGGTGGAGCGCAACGCATTTCATCTCCACGACGTGGGAATGTGCTTCGTGTACCAGGGGTTCGCGCATATCGAGGGCGGGAATCTGGAGGAGGCGCGGAAGAACTTCGATATCGCGCGGGAGCTCGCCCCCGATCTGCCGACCGCCTACTGGGGCCTGGCGCGGCTATCGGAGCGGCAGGGCATTCTCTCCTATCCGAGCTCGATCCTGTACCGGATCCAGGCGCAGATCCGAGGGCTGCGCTCGGAGCGAGACGGCCCCTTCGCGGGCTGGAACTTCCTGTTCCTGGTGTTCTCCACGTTCGCGGCGTCGTTCTTTCTCTTCGCCCTGATCATGGTCTATCGCTACGGAACGCTCGTGTACCACGATTTCCAGGAGCGGCTCGGCGCAACCTGGGGACGAAGAGCCCTCCTGGCGGCGACGCTGGCAACCCTGTTGTTCCCGCTGATGCTGACCGCGGGTCCCGGATGGCTCGCTCCTCTCTGGCTCGCCGTCACCTTCGGCTACCAGACGATGAAAGAGCGCGCGGTGTCGGTCCTGGGCCTCATCGTGCTCCTCAGCGCCGCGCCTTTCGCCGAGCTCTACTCGGGATGGGCGAAGGCGTCGTCGAACCCGCTGTACCAGGCCGCTCTCTCGAGCTTGACCGGCTCGTTCGATCCGGCGGACGTGACTCTTCTCCGGCAGGCGGCGAAGGACCATCCCGCGGACCACGATCTCCAGTTCCTGCTGGCGACGCAGTACAAGAACCTCGGCGACTATGAGCTCGCGGCGGATCAATACCGGAGGATCCTCGACGCCTACCCCGGCGATCTCGACTCCCGCATGAACCTCGGCAACATCTACTTCGCTCAGCTCGACTGGGAGGGGGCGCTCGTCCAGTACAACCAGGTGCTGGGAGCGGACACCACCAAGGCGAAGGCTTACTACAACAAGAGCCTCGCCCACGCGGAGAACTTCCAGTTCGCCGAGCGCGAGGAAGCCCGGCTCCGTGCCGAGAGCCTCGACTCCGCCGGCGTCGCCGCCCACGAAAGGCGCACCGGGGACTACCGCGTGGTGGAGGACGCGCGCCTCGACGAGATGGCGATCCTCTCGAAGTTCTTCGGGCTCTCCCAGGGAATCAGCGATTCGCCCGCGGGCGGAAGCCTCGGGCTCTCCCTCGTCGCGGGCTGGGGGGCTCGCTTCGTCGTCGCTCCCATCCTGTTCGGGGCCCTGATCGTGGCTCTCGAGCTGGTATTCAGCGATCGAAAGCTGACCCAGAGGTGCCGGAAGTGCGGGAGCGCTTTCTGCGGGCGATGCCAGATCGGAACCGGGCGCAAGGGCCTGTGCACCCAGTGCTATCACCTGTTCTTCATGAAGGACGGCGTCTCGGCGACGGCGCGCAACGACAAGCTGTCTCAGGTCCAGCGGGCTAGCCGCACCCGCGGCCTTCTGTTTCGTGCGCTCTCGGTCGTCGCCCCCGGTGCGGGCCACATCAGCCAAGGCATGCCTCTCGTCGGAATCCTTCTCCTGTTCGTCTGGATCCTGGGAGGACTCGCGATCGCCTTTCGCGGCTCGCTCTACGCTCTTCCCGACGGCCTCCTGGGCCTCGGGTCGGGCCTCCCCATCCTGCTCCTGGCGATGATGGCGATGTCCCTCGCGGCGGCGAACTTCCTCGTCCGCTCCGCCCGGGGGCGCGGATAACTCATGGCTCTTTCCGGCACCCTCAAGGACTTCGCCCTTCCCGACATCTTCCAGCTCATCGGGATGCAGCGGAAGACCGGTCTTCTCACGCTCGAGAACGATCGCGAGACGGTGACGGTGGTCTTCGAGCAGGGCATGGTGGTGCACGCCGACTCCACGGTACGCCGGCTCGACGACCTCCTCGGGAGCGTCCTCGTCCGCCAGGGGAAGATGCGCAAGGACGTGCTCGAGGAAGCGCTCTCGAAGCAGAAGGTCTCGATGCAGCGGCTCGGCTTCATCCTCGTGAGCCAGGGCTACATCAGCCGCGACGACCTGAAAGGCGCGCTCTCCGAGCAGGTGCAGCAGATCGTCTTCCGCGTATTCCGGTGGAAGTCGGGCCGCTACCATTTCGATCCCGCGGCGGAGGCGGATTACGACCGCGAGAACGTACAGCCGGTCTCGACCGACCATATCCTCATGGAGGGGATTCGGCGGGTCGACGAATGGCCGATCATCGAGAAACGGATCCCTTCGCTCGATTTCGTTTTCCGACCCCTGGTGCCGGTGAAACAGATCCGGGTCGAGGAAGGGCCCAAGGACGGTGGAGGGCTCGAAGCGGCTCTCGGAAATCTGGAGGGCAGCGGCGGCGGAAACGCCAATGCCACTTCCGAGGTGGTGATGGGGCCGACGGAGCTCTCCATCTACAAGCTGCTCGACGGCCATCGCTCCATTTCGACGCTGATGGAGATGACCGGCCTCTCCGACTTCGACGTCTGCCGGACGCTCTTCGATTTCATCGACCGCAACCTGGTGGCGCCCGCGGGGCAGGAGCAGGCGAAGATTTCCGTGGAGCCCGGAGGGCGGCGGGGACCCGCTCCCGCTCCCAGCGAAGGCGCGGGAACCATCGCTCTCGCCGTCGTCCTCGTGCTTTCGGCGGTGGGTCTCGTGGTATCGGCGGCGACGCCGTTCCGGGTGCCCGCGAGCGCGAATCTCTTCCACGAAGAAGCGCCCGCGATCCAGGCGAGCCTCGACATGGCCCGCATGCAGCGCTTGGCCGAAGCCCTTCGCATCTACTGCTTGACGTTCGGCAACTATCCGGCGAGCCTCGAAGACCTGGTGAACGCCAGTCCGTCGCTGCTTTCGACCGAGGACCTGCTGGCGACCAACGGCGAGAGATTCGGCTACCAGGCTCAGCAGGGTCGGGTGGTGATCGAAGCCTCCGACGCGTCGGGGGTGCCGTACTTGAGCATCGCGCGGGAGATCCTCCCGGGAGAGGTTACCCTTGGGGGCGCCGCTCCGGTAGGATCCTCGAGCCCGTGACCTGCCGAGGCCGGCTCGGGGAATGATGAAAGTCTCCTATTATCCAGACGTCGATCTGCGCGGAGGCGCGCGGCCGGCGGTGACGCTCGGAAACTTCGACGGCGTCCATCTCGGCCACCAGCGCGCGTTCGCGCTTCTCAAAGAACGGGCCCGGGCGCTTCAAGCGCCCTCGGTCGCCGTGACGTTCGAGCCACATCCGGTGAGCGTTCTCCGCCCCGACAACGCTCCCAAGCGGATCCTCACGCCGAAGCTCAAGCAGGAAGTGATCGCCGCTCACTCGATCGACCATCTGGTGGTCATCCATTTCACCAGGGAGTTCTCGCGCATCACCGCGGAGGAGTTCGTGAGCCGCGTCCTGGTGGAGAAGCTCCAGGTGGCCGAGCTGGTGCTGGGCGCGAATTTCCGGTTCGGACACGGCAGGGAGGGCGATCTCCGGTCGCTGCGGACTCTCGGCGAGAGGTTCGCCTTCGTCGTGCACCAGGTGGAGGCCGAAGGGCACGGGGGCGAGGTCATCTCGAGCTCCCGGATTCCGCCGGAGCCTGGAGGAGGGCGCGGTCGAGGAAGCAGCGGCGATGCTCGGACGGCCGTACTTCTTCGAGGGAGACGTCGTCCGCGGGGATGGGCGGGGGAAGCTCATGGGCTTTCCCACGGCCAACCTGAAGGTCGACGGCGACGTGCTCGTGGCCGACGGGGTCTACGTCACCGAGGCCACGGTCGCCGGCGCGCTCGTCCCCGGCATGACGCACGTAGGAAGGCGCCCTACCTTCGGCCTCGAGGAGCGCGTGGTCGAAACCCACCTGTTCGATTTCGACCGGGACCTCTACAACGCCCGGATGCGCCTCCACTTCCACCACCGGATCCGCGGCACGGTGAAATTTTCGTCCGCCGAGGCCCTCCAGGAGCGGCTCCGCCTGGATCGCGAGGAGGCGCTTCGCTATCTCCAGGGTCTTCGTACCCGGCGACGGAACCTTGTAGTGTAGAATCCGTAGACATACGGGGCTCGACCAACATGCATCCCTTCTGGAGCGGAAATTGCCCGATTTGACGGTGGAATGCCGGCAAGTAGGCGACGTGACCGTCATCTCGCCCAGGGGTTTCATCAACGCCCACACCGTCAGGCAGTTCGAGCAGGCGCTCGCCGGCGCTCTCACCGACGGCAGCCAGAAAATCCTGATCAACGGCTCCGGGCTCGCCTATATCGCGAGCGCCGGGCTCGGAGTGATCATGGGCGTGATCGAGGAGGTCCGCTCGCGCGGCGGGGACATCCGGCTCGCGGAGCTCAACGAGACGGTGCGGAACATCTTCGAAGTGCTCGGGTTCAACCACCTCTGCCGGGTGCTGGGCTCCGAGCGCGAGGGTCTGGAGAGCTACCACCCGATCGCCGGCGGCTGAGCCCAGATGCCGACGAAGCCTCGAAAGCGTCAGCCTGAGCGGAAGCGCGCTCTGATGGAGCTCCGGTTCCCGAGCGAGAACCGATACCTCCACATGGTCCACCAGCTCGCCAAGACTCTCGCGGAATCGACGGGGTTCGAGGCGATCGAGGCGGAACAGATCGCTCTCGCCGTCGACGAGGCGGCGACCAACGTCATCCAGCACGCCTACGGGGGGGAGCCCGGCCACGAGATCGAGGTTCATTTCGATCCGGAGGGCGAGAGCCTGGATATCGTTATCTTCCACGAAGGCGAGCCTCTCGAGTCCGTCCCGGTTCCGGAGTTCGACCTCGACAAGCTCGTGGCGGAGAAGCGCAAGGGCGGACTCGGCCTCACCATCATGCGCCAGATGATGGACAAGGTGGAGCACGGCCGGGCGGGGACGGGCAGGAACATGTGCGTCATGGTCCGGTACAAGCAGAAGGGATCCGAGAGGAGCTAGGCCGCGGGCCTGAGCCTCACGCCATGCCTGGTGAGCCTGTCGAGCCCGTTCCGATTTCCTTCCGCTACCAGGAAGCGCTCGCCCCGCTGGCGAAGCGGGTGAGCGAGCCCGAGATCCAGCGCCGGCTCTCGCAGGTCCTGACCCTCCTCGATTTCAACTCCACCCTGAACCAGTCGCTGGAGCTCGGGGAGATCCTGGACCTGGTGCTGTACGTCTCCATGGGGGAGACCCGTTCGAGCTGGGCGGGAATCCTCCTTCGCGGTCCGGACGATCGGATTCGGCCCGCCGCGCGGAGGGGCCGGAGCGATCCCGAGTGGGCGTCGTACGCGTTCGACATTCCCCCCGAGCACACGGAGACCTGGGAGCGGGAGCTTCAAGCGAAGACCCGGGCCGCCCTCGTTTCGCCGCTGCGGAAAGGCGGGAGGCTGGTGGGAGTACTCCTCCTGGGGGAGCGCGCCGAGCCCTTCGGCGCCGCGGAGCGGGAATTCGCGGAAACGCTCTCGGTCTCGGCGGCCGCCTCCATCGACAACGGCCGGATCTACGAGGAGCTCCAGGAGCTCAACCGAAAGCTGTCGTTCAAGGTCTATCAGCTGAACTCGCTCTTCGACATCACCCGCGAGCTCAACCGGAGCCCCGACGTTCATCGGGTCCGGGACGTTCTGATCACCAACGCCATGGGCCAGGTGCTGACGACGAAGGCCATCCTGATTCACGAAGGCGCGGTCGTCGCCGAGCGAGGAGCTCCGCTGAGCCCGGAAGATCGCGCCGCGATCGAAGCCGCGAGCGCGACCCTTCAAGGCCAGGGCGAGGACCGGAGGGTGTCGGAGCTTGCCGATGCGGGGATTCGCGAGCGGCTGTCCCGCCTCGGTCTCGAGCTCGTGGTGCCGCTGCGATCGGGAGAGAGCCTCCATGGAGCACTGCTCCTGGGCCCGCGGGCCTCGGGCGTGGCGCTCTCGGAAGAGGATCGCGACTTTCTCCGATCGCTCGCCGCCCAGGCGGCGGCGGCGTTCGACCACATCCGACTGTCGCGCGAGTGGGTCGAAAAACAGAAAATCGAAAAGGAGATGGCGCTCGCGCGCGAGATCCAGAGAGCGCTCCTTCCCGACGGAGCCCCTTCGATCGCCGGCTGGGATTTCGCCGGAATCAACATCCCCTGTCTCACCGTGGGAGGAGACTACTTCGACTACCTCGACCGCGGCGAGGGCAAGGAATGGCTGGTCATCGCCGACGTCTCGGGAAAGGGAACCGGGCCCGCGATCCTCATGGCCTCGATCCAGGCGGCGCTGCGGGCGCTCGGGGGACTCGGCGCGATCTCGCTCAAGGACCTGGCGGAGCGTCTGAACGCCATCGTCTATCGCTCGACGGAGCTCAATCGCTACGTGACCGCGTTCTTCTCCTGCCTCGACTGCTCGACGGGGGAGATGGAGTACGTGAACGCCGGCCACTGCTATCCCATCCTCATGCGCCACATGGGTGAGGTCGAGCGCCTCACGGAAGGCGGGTCGGTCATCGGGCTGTTCCCCGAGCTGCAGGTGACCGCCGGGCGGACGACGATCGAGAAGGGCGACCTCCTGGTGATGTACACCGACGGTTTGTCGGAGACGCGCAGCCCCGAAGGCGAGGAGTTCGAGGACGAGCGCATTCTCGCGGCGCTCCGCGGCATGATCGGCCGGCCGTCGCAGGAGATCGTGGCCCGGCTCGTCGCCGGGGTCCGGGTCTTTGCGGCGGACGCCGGCTTGTCGGATGATTTGACCCTCGTGGTCGCGCAGAGGGTCTAGGCATGTCTGAACTCCGGCTCACCAACACCCTCGGCGGAAAGCTCGAGGCCTTCGAGCCTCTCGAAGACGACCACGTGCGCATGTACACCTGCGGGCTCACGGTCTACAACCGGGGCCATATCGGAAACTTCCGCACGTTCGTCTCTCAGGACGTCCTCCGCCGCTACCTGAAGTACAAGGGCTACCGCGTCACCCAGGTGACGAATTTCACCGACGTCGACGACAAGACCATCGACGGCGCCCGGGCGGCGGGAATGGGCCTTCGCGAGTACACCCAGAAGTTCATCGACTACTTTTTCGAGGACTGCGCCACGCTGAACATAGAGCGGGCCGAGCATTACCCCCGCGCGACCGACCCCGAGTACATCGAAGCCATGGTGGAGCTGGTGCGGAAGCTCGAGGAGCGGGGACATACCTACCGCGGCGACGGGTCGATCTATTTCAAGGTCGACTCGTTTCCCGAGTACGGGAAGCTCTCGCGCATCGACGTCACCGGCATGAAGGCCGGCGCCCGGGTGGACTCCGACGAGTACACCAAGGAGAACGTCCGGGACTTCGTCCTGTGGAAGGGGCCCAAAGACGACGAGCCTTCCTGGGACACCGCCATCGGCCCGGGGCGGCCCGGCTGGCACCTCGAGTGCTCGGCGATGGGGATGAAGCTCCTGGGAGAGACGTTCGACCTCCACTCGGGAGGCGTCGATCTCGATTTTCCCCCACCACGAGAACGAGATCGCCCAGAGCGAGGGTGCGACGGGAAAGCCGTTCGTGCGGCACTGGATGCATACGGAGTTCCTCCTCGTCGAGGGGGAGAAAATGTCGAAGTCGAAGGGGAACCAGTTCACGGTGAAAGAGCTCGTGGACGAGGGCTACTCCCCGATGGCGATGCGGTATCTGCTCCTCTCCGTCTACTACCGGCAGCAGCTCAACTTCACCCGCGAGGGTCTGCGCCAGGCGGAGACCGCGATCCGGCGGGTCGACGACCTCCTCGACCGGCTTTCGGAAGTGAGCCGCGACGGGGGAGGCCTCCGAGGCGTCCAAGGAGGCGGCCGCTCGAGCTCTCTCCCGCTTCGAAGAAGCGATGGACGCGGATCTGAACACTTCGGCGGCACTCGCCGTGATTTTCGATCTGATGAAGGAGGGAAACACCTCGCTTTCTTCGTCTTCCATGACGAAGGGGGACGCGCGGGCCTTCCAGGAGGCCATCGAGCGGATGAATCAGGTGTTCGCGGTGTTCGGAAGGAGCAAGAAGCTCACCCTCGATCGGGAGGTCGAGACCCTCATCCAGGAGCGCATCCAGGCGCGGGCGCGACGGGATTTCCCGAGGGCTGACGCCATCCGGAAGGAGCTCGAGGACCGCGGCATCGTGCTCGAGGATTCCCCCACCGGAACCCGGTGGCGACGAAAGTAGGATTTCCGAGCCTTCTCCACTGGGTCGACTGGGCTCGAGATCTCTTCCCGGGCTCGGATCTCGGTCGCCGGGGAGAAGCTCTCGCGGCTCGCGAGCTCCGGCGCCGCGGCTACAGGGTCCTCGAGCGCCGATGGCGTTGCCGGATCGGCGAGATCGACATCGTCGCCCGGGACGGCGAGGTGCTGGTGGTGGTCGAGGTCAAAGCCCGCTCTCGAAGCGACTACGGTCCGCCCATCGACGCCGTCGACCGGGAGAAGCGCCGAAAGCTCGAAAAGCTCGCGCGCGCCTACCTCCAGGCGAGGAGGCTCCGGAACGTGGCGGTCCGGTTCGACCTCGTAGGAGTGACGCTCGCGCCTTCGGAAAGGCCTCGGGTCGAGGTTTTCCCCGATGCCTTCCGATTTTGACAACCCCGGGTGTCTTTGCTACAAATAGCGATTGCCCGTCTGGTTGAGCGGGAATAACTCAGTGGTAGAGTGCAACCTTGCCAAGGTTGAAGTCGCGGGTTCGAATCCCGTTTCCCGCTCCATCTAGCATCTCGATCGCCTCGGCCTTCCAGCCGAGATCGATTCCGGCGGCGTAGCCAAGTGGCTAAGGCGGAGGTCTGCAAAACCTCTATTCCCCGGTTCGAATCCGGGCGCCGCCTCCAATTCCTCCCTGTCGTGCCACTTTGGTGTTCAGAATCGCTCGCGTAGTCTTTCGATAAGCCAGGGAAGGTTTCCCGAAGCGCGCCGCTCGTCTCCAGCCGGAGCACTCGTTTGGGAAATCAAGTAGCGATGGGACGCCTCGACGAGCGCTGCCGCGCGGTCCAGCCGAGCCATGTCCTCGCGACTCGGCGACGATGTGAGCTTGACCTCGATCGCCCACCGGGCCCTTCCCAGCTCCAGCACGAGATCGATCTCCTGCTGATCGCTCGTGCGGAAGTGAAAGGCCTGATGCGGAACCCCGAGCGAAGTGAGAACGCCGAGGACTTGCTCGATGACGAATCCCTCCCAGCTCGCGCCCACCCAGGGCTGGACGAGCAGAGATCGCTTGTCGCTCACGTTCCAGAGCGCGTGTAGGAGTCCGCTGTCCCGCCAGTACAGCTTGGGACTCTTCACGAGTCTCTTCCGTAGCTTCGCGTGAAATGGCGCGAGCCGCCTGATGAGAAAGGCTCCGACCAGATAGTCCACGTAGGTGTTGACCGTGTGGTACGAGAGGCCGAGGCTCTTGCCGATTTGCGACGCATTCCAAATCTGCCCATGGACCGTCGCCAGCATCTGGAGCAACCGCTCCGTCGTTTGTGACCGAGCCGGCAACCCCCAATTCGGAAGGTCGCGCTGAACCAGAAGCCTGAGGTAATCGGCCTGCCACTGCGGGAACAATCGCGGGCTCGAGACTCCTCCGTCCGGATACCCGCCGGTGAGCCAGAGGCGCTCTCGAGACGCCCTGGCCGTGAGCTCGGCCAAGAGAAACGGGGTCAATTCGACCAGGGCCAAGCGGCCGGCGAGCGACTCGGAGACCTGGGTCATCAGCGCGGGCGAGACAGACCCCAGCAAGAGAAACCGGCCTTTGCGCTTTCGGTTGGCGTCGATGGCGGCGCGAAGTCTCGGAAAGATCTCCGGCCAGGATTGCGCCTCATCGAGAATGACGAGCTCTCGCTTCTCAAGCACCCCGCCCCATTCGAGATCGAGGCGGAGGCGTTCAGGATCCAGCTCGAGATCGAAGTACGCACGACCGAGCGTCCGGGCCAACGTCGTCTTGCCACTCTGTCGAGGCCCAACGAGGGCGACGGCCGGATTCGACTTCAGCCGAGCTTCGACGAGCGAGGTCACCAGCCGGGGCAACATTCTTGCATTATAGAATCACATTTCTATTTTGCAAACTGCTGGACGAGTAGTCCTTCCAGACGCTATGGATCGGCCACGATCCGGACACCGCCTCGCTGATGTCCAAGCTCTGGGAGAAGTACCGTGTAGTGGATTGGATTCGCACTCGTCAGTTTGCGACCCCTTCCATACAATAGCTAAGCACAAGCCGGGGTGGCGGAACGGTAGACGCGGGGGACTTAAAATCCCCTGTCTTCGGACGTCCGGGTTCGATTCCCGGCCCCGGTACCAGTCATTCCGCAGTCAAGCCGCCGTTCGCCGACGGCGAATGGAACTGGAGGAATCATGGCGACGATGCGTGTGGTGCAGGTCTCCCGCCCGAACGGACCCTTCGAGATCGTCGAGCGGCCGATCCCGGAGCCGGGCGCCGGATCGGTGCGGATCAAGGTGCACGCGTGCGGCATCTGCCACAGCGATTCGCTCACCAAGGAGGGACTTATCCCGGGCATTGCAGTATCCGCGGGTACCCGGCCATGAGGTGGCCGGGGTGATCGACGCGGTCGGCCCCGGCGTCGCCGGATGGAAGCCGGGCCAGCGGGTGGGCGTCGGGTGGAACGGCGGCTACTGCGGGCATTGCGACCACTGCCGCCGCGGCGAGTTCTTCGCCTGCGTGACCGGCCAGGTCACCGGCATCACGTACGACGGCGGCTACGCCGAGTACATGATCGCGCCCGCCAGCGCGGTCGCGCGGATGCCCGCCGAGCTGCCGCCCGTCGAGGCGGCGCCGCTGATGTGCGCCGGCCTCACCACGTTCAACGCGCTGCGCAACAGCGGCGCGCGGCCGGGCGACGTCGTCGCCGTGCTCGGCCTCGGCGGGCTCGGCCACCTCGGCGTGCAGTACGCCGCGAAGATGGGCTTTCACACGGTCGGCATCGCGCGCGGCAAGGACAAGGAGCCGCTCGCCCGCCAGCTGGGCGCGTCCGTCTACATCGACAGCCAGGCCCAGGACCCCGCGGCGGAGCTGCTCAAGCTGGGCGGCGCCAAGGTCATTCTGGCGACGGCGACCAGCGGCGAGGCGATGAGCGCCGTCCAGGGCGGCCTGGCCGTGCAACGGCACGCTGCTGATCGTCGGCGCGGCCGAGTCGATGCAGGTGTCTCCCCTGCTCGCTGCTCATGGGATGCCGCTCGGTCAAGGGCTGGTATTCCGGGACGTCGATCGACTCCCAGGACACGCTCGCGTTCAGCGCGCGCACCGGCGTGCGGTCGATGAACGAGATCTTCCCGCTGGAGCGCGTCGCCGAGGCCTACGACCGCATGATGAGCGGCAAGGCGCGCTTTCGGGTCGTGCTGACCACCGGGCGCGCCTGAGAGCGCGCTCTTTCCCTACAGTCCGGGGAGTCAGTTCGTCGCGAAGCAGTAGAACAACCCGTCGCCGCCCGTGCCTTTCAGGTTCTCCTGGCTGCAGCCTCGGCTTCCGTGCGCGGAGTTCCAGCTCGTGGGGTTGTCGCCGCCGCCGTTGCGGTCGTGATGCCCGACCTGGGCGCTGCCTTCGCCGCTCGAGGTCCAGTTGCCGCAGGTATGGTCGGCGCCCGCGGCGAAGGCGGTTCCGTCCAGGTTCGAGCCCGTGAGGATGTCGTGGCGGTTCGGGGTGTCGCCGCGGCCGTTGATCACCTCGCCCTTCTCGTTGATCGACGTTTGCTTCGTGAGATTGTTCTTGTCGCTGTGCAGCTCGGCGACGTCCTTGGCCACGACGACCCCTTTGACGTTCTTCCAGGGTCCCTTGCCGATGCGGTCCCGTGCGTTGACGGCGGCGGCTCCGCTGGACGCGCTCGTGCTCAGGTAAGCGTGCCACGTGCGGCTTCCGGCGCCGACGCTCTCCGCGAGCTTCTTGCAGTGCGCGTCCGCCCCCGCGAGCCCGCCCAGGTTCGCGCCGTTTCCGGGGCCGGCGCTGGTGATGAAGAAGCTCATCTCGGCCCCGCTCTGCGCGAAGATCGGATACGTTGCCCATAGTGCGGTTACGACCGCCGCCAGTAGGAATCTCACTTGGTTTCTCCTTTGTCTCTTACTTTCACGGCGACGTGGGCGTTGGTCCAGCAGCACTGGAAACCGGCCCCGCCTTCTCCGGAAACGTCGTTCGCCTGCAGCCGAAGTATATAGTCGCCCGGCGCGTCGAACGTCGCAGTGGTCGTCGTCTTGCCGTCCGCGGGGTCGACGTCGGGATTGGCCTTCTCGAAGGTGACGGCGCCGGGTCCGCGGTACTTGCTCCATTTCACCGTCAGCTGCGGACCCTTGTGATCGGTCCGGTCGGGGTCGATGACGGCGTCATCCGTCGCCCACGCGGTCAGCGTCACGGGCTCCGAGACCATCGCTTCGATCGAGGCGCTGATTCCGAGGGGAGGTCCCTGCTGCTCCGGACCGTCGGGCGCGAACCTCAGGACGGGCGGCTTGTTCCCCTGCGCGGCGTCCTTGTACGGCTCGACCTCCCACAACGGGTCGAGGCCCATAGGAATCCGGGTCTCCTTGCCGTGCGCCGCCAGGACCCACGTGAGCTTCTTTCCGGGAAAGTCCGCGGGAACCCGGATGGTGAAGACACCCCATTGTCGCCGGGGAAGAAAGTGCGTCGGCTGTCCGCGGTCGGGGTCGCCGGGCTCGATGCGGTTCTCCGGACCGACGGGGAGGTCCGGAGTCTCTTTGAGATTTCGATTGAAGTAGCCGACGAGGAGGCTGTACGTCCCGTCCGGGTTCTTGAACCAGCCCTCGTAAGCCGCGGTCACGCTCTGGCCCGAGTCCCGTGCAGGCTCGAGAGGAAGCTGCAGAAAAGCGCAGCAGACCAGAAATGCGGACCAGCCCATCACGGATTCTGCAGGTCGGTCACCGGCTGGGCCTCTTTCGCCTTCCTCTTCTCGACCTCGGCCTGGTAGTCCTCGTCCTCCATATAAGTAATGTTGACCCAGGCGTGGGCCATCTCGTCGACCGTGCGATCGCCCCAGCCCACCCACTGGGTGGGATCGGGGTTGTACTTGTTGGCGGCGGTATTGTCGTGCCACGAGGTGAACCGGAGCATCGTGCCTTTGGGGAGGAGCGGCGCGGCGTTCTCGGCGTACACGTAGTTGACGTGCCAGTTGAACTCGAAGTCGTCGACGAAGCTCAGGAGCTCCGTGTTGCCGTCGGGGAGAATCGCCTCCATCGACATCGCCTTTCCCCGGAGGTGCATGTGCGGCTGGAAGTTCTCTACCCGGCCCGCTTTCTTCATCACGTGGAATCCCTGGTGCACGCTCACGGTGTTCGGAGGGATGTCGAGCCCCCGCGGTCCGCCCTGTATGGCGTGGAAGAGACCCAGCACCTGCCGGTGCTTGGGCTCCTCGCCCTTGGGATACAGATAAATCGCGAGCTCCGGCGAAGTCTCGATCTCTTCCCCCACCGAGTGATAGTGGATGTCCCAGATGATCTTGGAGCCGGGCAGGAGGAGCTTTCCGCTCCCGGGGCGCATCATCTCGCCCTGTTTTCCCACCGCCCATTCCATGAAGAGGCCGGCCCCGATGGCCGCTTCCTCGTCCGCGTTGGTTTGATCCGCGTCCGGCTCTTCCTGCTCGAGCCTGGCGAGCGCGTGGTGGATCACCTTCCGCCCCTCGATGGTGTTCGGGCGGATTTCGATGGCCCGCACCCAGCGGGGTTCGGTGATTCCCGTCTCGACCACGGGCTTGTACCACGCATCCTGCGCCTGAGCCGGCACTTTGTAGGCCGGCGCTCTCAGGATCAGGTCGGGCTCTCCGAACTTCTCGGCGAACGTCCAAACCTGCTCGTCGGGCCACTCGAGGGGGGCCGGCATGTCGCCCGGGTCGCCCTTGGGAGCCCCATCGTCCACCCAGCGGACGATGGTCGCTATCTGCTCGTCCGAGAGGGACCGGTCGTTCTCGAAGTCGTGGATACCGACGGTCTTGTCGATGTGCCAGGGAGGCATACGCCGGGCCGATACCTCCTCTTTGATCGACATCGCCCAGGGCCGAGTCTCCTCGTAGGTCACGAGGGACATCGGCGCCATGGATCCTTCGCGGTGGCAGGCCTCGCATTTCTGCTGGAGGATGCGGGCGACGTCCCTGGTGAACGTCAGCGGCGGGTCAGAGGCCAGGGTTGCCGCTGCGGGCACGAGAACCATCGCGGCGAAAATCGAGAACCTTCCTCGGAACTCCGAGTATCGCATTGCGAGCTCCCTCCGGAAACTACAGGAAACGATAGCCGATGCGAATGGCGAAAAACAAGCGGTTGCGGCGACCCTCACACCCGGAGCGCCATCGAAGCGATGAGCCGCTTGAGCGTCTCCAGATCGACGGGCTTCACCAGGTGATTGTCGAAACCCGACTCCCGGGAGCGAAGCTTGTCGGCATCACGGCCGTAGCCGGTCAAGGAGACCAGGAGCGCTTTCGAGCCCCGAGCACGCAGGCGCCGGGCGACCTCGTAGCCGTCCATGCCCGGAAGCCCGATGTCCAGGAGCACGAGCGCGGGCCGGAACCGCTCGACCGCCCCGATTGCCTCCCGTTCCATCGACGACGACCTCGACTTCGTGCCCCAGGAGCTCGAGAAGGAGAGACAGGCTCCGCGCGGAGTCGGCGTGATCCTCCACCACGAGCACCCGCAGAATCTGGGGCGACGCCTCCCCTCGCGGGAGCGCTCGCTCGGTTCGTTCGGCGGCGGCTGTGAGGGGCAAGCGAACCACGAACTCGCTTCCGCCGCCCTCGCCCGGACTCGAGGCCTGGACGGTTCCCCGGTGCATCTCGACCAGGCGGCGTACCAGCGTGAGGCCGACCCCGAGGCCGCCCTCGGAGCGCGCGAGGGAACGGTCGGCCTGGGTGAAGAGATCGAAGATCCGCGGCAGGAACTCGGGCGCCATCCCACGGCCATTGTCTCGCAGACGGACCACCGCACTCGCCGCTTCGCGCTTCGCCTCGAGCTCGATCCGACCCCCGGGGTCCGTGTACTTCGCGGCGTTGTTGAGAAGATTCACGAATACCTGATCGAGGCGTGTCACGTCGGCCAGGATCGGGAGGGGCTCGTGGGGTAGATGAACCGAGACCGCATGCTGGCGGGAGTCGAGGAGCGGCCGGCTCGCCTCAACCGCGCGCTCGAGGATCGTGCGGAGATCGGTCGGCTCCGGACGAATCTCGACGCGACCGCTGGTGATTCGCGAGACGTCCAGAAGGTCGTCGACCAGGCGCGTCAGGTGGTGGACCTGGCGGCCCATGAGCTCGAGCACCGTGTTCACCGTCTTCTCGCTCTTGTCTTGCTGCAGGATTTCGAGCCCATTCCGAATGGGCGCCAGCGGGTTTCGGAGCTCGTGGCTCAGGAGGCTCAGGAACTCGTCCTTCCTTCGGTTCGCCTCGTCGGCGGCGGCGCGGAGCTCTTTCTCCCGCTCGAGGAGGTCCCGCCGCTCTTCGTCCGCTCTTATCCTCTCGGTGATGTCGCGGGAGATGCCGATGAGACCGATGATCGCCCCCTCGTCGTCGCGGTAAGGGCCCTTGGTCGAAAGATAGGTCCGGGTGACCCCGGCGGCGGTGCCCGTCTCTTCGTAAGTCGCCGTGTTTCCTTGCGCCATGATCGCCCGGTCGCGCGCCATGATCTCGGAGGCACTCTCGCTCGAGAAGAGCTCTCGATCGTCCTTGCCCACGACTTCCTCGACGGTCTTTCCCAGGAGACGGGCCCCCGCGGGATTGATCATCAGGTAGCGGCCGTCGAGGTCCTTGACGAAGATCGCGTCGGTGGTCCCCTCGGTGACCGCGTGGAGAACGTTATGGCCCTCGCGCACCTGGTTCAGGGCGGCGTCCCGCTCGGCGGTCGCGGCCGCGAGGGTGAGGCCGGTGAGCGCGACCACGCCGAGGAACGTCTGGAGGAGAAACAGGTCTGTGTTCTCGGTCCCCGCGGCGAACGGGCCAAAGCCGTGAAGGGTGCCCCAGATGGCGAGGACCGAAACGAGGAAGACCGCGAGCGTGCTCCCGAGCTGCTGGAAGCGAAACGCGGTCCAGATGATGAACGGGAACACGAGATAGGCGAGGGGCTCTTCCGGGATGGGGGCGCGCCAGCCGGCGAACACCAGGAGGCATATGGTGCCGAGAGCGGCGGCCACCGCGACCGCTTCCGCGACGCGCAGGAACCAGATGCGGCGCCGGGACCAATGAGTCCAGGCAAGGAGAGGGGGCGCGACGATGAGAATTCCGATGGCGTCGCCCATCCACCATGTGCGCCAGAGGAGGTCGGCGCGCGACCATGGCTCGACGCCGCCGAAACAGAGACTGGCGACTCCGAGGGTCGCGGCCACGATGGGGCTCAGAACCACGGCGACGGCGACGAGGCCGATGACGTCGTTGAGCCTCTCGATCCGCGGGTCGAATCCGGCGCGGCCGAGAAGCCACGCGGCAAGGACCCCTTCCAGGGTGTTTCCGATCGCGATGCCCATGGCCGTGGGAATGGGCTCGTTGGCGGTGGCGTTGGCGAGGAACGCCCCGAGCGCCACACCGGGCCAGGCGCCGGACCCGATCCGAAGCAGACAGGCGAGAGCGAGCCCCGAAGCGGGCCATACGAGCGTGACCTGGTCCGCGACGTGGGCCATCGAGAGGCCGACTTTGGCCGCGGCGAAGTACGCCGCGGCCACGGCGAGAACCAGGGCAGCTTTTCGCACCCTTGACGCCTCACGCTCGGAAACCTGGCGCAACGTCCGATCGAGCTCCTAGCCCTCGGGCACGGCCTCCATCAGAAGTGCCAGGGATCTCGAGAGAGCCTCTTCTCCCGGGGACGCGCCCTTGAAGTGTCCGAGGCGCACCACGACGAGGTCGCGCGTAGGAATCATGATGGTGTACTGCCCGCCCGCGCCCGCCATATAGTACGCCTCTTTGGGAATCGGAAAGGTTTCCGTTCCGTTGATCCAGAAGAACCCTCCGTAGACCGGCCTTCCGTCGGCGGCCCATGCGGGCGCCACCGTCCTGACGAAGTCCCGGTAGCCCTCGGGAAGAATCCGCTCGCCGTTCCAGACTCCGTCCTGGAGGTAGAGGTTTCCGAGCCTCGCCCAGTCTCTTCCCGACCCGAGCTCGTATCCCTGGAGCAGGAAGTTCCCGTACGGGTCGGCCTCCACCACCATGTTGCGGATCCCGATCTTGTCGAAGAGCGCGCGCCGGGGAAACGACAGGTACTCCTCCCCTCGTCCCTCGACGCCGAGCCGTACGAGGTAGTTGATCAGAACCGGGTCGCAGTTGCGGTAACGGCCCACTTTCCCCGGCGGCCACTCCTGCGGCCGGGTCGCGGCCCAGGAGAACGAGTTGGCGCCACCGGTATAGAGGTAGAGGTGGTCGAGATATCCGAGAGAGGGGTCGAGGCCCGGCTCTCCCGGCGCCCGGCACCTCAAGCCGCTCGACATGCGCAGGATGTCGGAGATGCGGATCTGGGCCCGGGGATCCCCTTCCTCCTGCCACTCGGGCACAGGAGCGGGCTGATCGAGCCGATACACCCCCTGCTGGATCAGGATTCCCATGAGAGTCGACGTGATGCTCTTTCCCATCGACCAGCTCTCGAGCGAGGTGTGCATGTCGATGCCGTCCGCGTACTTCTCTCCGATGATTCGGCCCTTCCAGGTGACGACGAACGCCGCCGTCATCCCTTCCGGCGGATCGAAGGCAGCGTCGAGCGCGGCCGCCACTTTCGCACCGTCGACCTCTTGCGGAAGCGGCTCGTCGGGGAGGAGGTCGCCCATGGGCCAGGGTGTCGCCGCGGCGTCGGGGAGGTTCGAGGTGAGCTTCACCGGCGTGTAGTGGACGGCGTCCTCGCCCTTCGCAAGGGCGACGCAGCCCTGGTCTCCGAGGTACTTGGCGGTGCGGACGACACCGGTATCGAGCTTCAAGTGCACCGCTTTGTTCTCGCGGTCGACGGTCTTCTCGATCACGTGCTTGCGAAATTCATAGGGACCCGTGAAGTAGCCGACGTTCTCCGCCGCGAAGTCGGGGTCGAGGCCGGTGATGAAGACCGCCGAGCAGAGCGTCTTGGCGAAGCCCGCGGTGTGGTGCTCGAGGGCGTCTCCCGGAGGCGGGACATACTCCGTCGCGATCTCGAGCTCCTTCGCGCGGGCGATGAGCGCTTCGTCCGAGCCGGGCGACGCCGAGTCCGAAGACACGGGCTCGACGGGCGGAGGGCCGCCGCAGGCGAGGGCCGTCGCGAGGCCAAGGAGGGTCACGGTCCAGGAGAGAGTTTCGCGCGTCATATCGACCTCCGCGCTGGATTCTATAGACTATGATTCCTCGATGCGACTTCCGAGCGGCCTCGCTCTCCTTCTGCTCGCGGCGACGGGCTCCGCCGCGAGCGACAACGTCATTCTCGTCACCCTCGACGGAGTGCGAATTCAGGAGCTCTTTTCCGGTTTCGACCCGGAGCTTCTCGACCGCGCGGACGACTCCGGGATCTACGACCCGGAGGTGACGCGGGCGCGCTACTGGCGCGAGAGTCCCGAGGAGCGGCGCGAGGCCCTGATGCCGTTCTTCTGGAAGACGCTCGCCCCGATGGGGGTGGTGCTGGGAAACAAGGCGAAGGGAAGCCGCGTCACCGTTCGCAACCAACACTGGTTCTCGTATCCAGGCTACAGCGAGATCCTGACGGGACGGCCCCAGCCCGAAGTCAAGAGCAACGATATCGTCCGCTACCCCCACGTCACCGTTCTCGAGCACGCGCGGCGGAGACTCGGGCTCGAGAAGAAGGAAGTCGCCCAGATCGGCTCCTGGGATGGGTTCGAGGCGGCGGCGGCGAGCCGCGACGACGCGTTCTTCATGAGCGGCGCCTATGATTTCGTGAGCCCGGAGCTCACGACGCCGGAAATGAATCGAATCGCGGGACTGCGCAAGCGCGTCATGGAGCTCTGGGAGGAGAGCAGCAACGACGTCCTCACCTTCGAGCTCGCTCGCGCTTACCTCGTGGAGCACCGACCGCGGGTCCTGTGGCTCGGGCTCGGCCAGTCCGACGACTGGGCTCACGCCCGGAGGTACGATCGGCTCCTCGACTATCTCCATCTCGCCGACGGCCTGCTGAAAGAGCTTTGGGAGACGGTGCAGTCCCTCGAGACCCATCGCGATCGTACGACCCTGGTGCTCACGACGGATCACGGCCGGGGCCTCACCCCGCGCGACTGGGCGGAGCACGACTTCGGCATCGAGGGATCTCAGGACATCTGGATCGCGGTCATCGGTCCCGAGACGCCCGATCGCGGCGAGCTGTCGGACACCGCACCCGTCCATCAGAGCGACGTCGCCGCCACGATCCTGAAGCTCCTCGGGCTCGACTACCGCGAGCTCGATCCGGAGGCGGGCCCGCCGATCGAGGCCGCTTTCAGGGAGTGAGTGGCGAAAGCGAAGTGAACACCTCGTCGGGTAGAGAGTCGGTGACGAGGATGTCCTCGAACAGGATCCGGTCTCCGTTCGCGCCGAGGCGCTCGGTGGCGAGAAGGATCCGGCCGAATCGCTCCCAGCCCGTCCAGCGATAGTCGCCTTCGGTTCCTCCCTGGAGCTTGAAGCGCCATCGATCGAGAAGCCGTGTCTTGCGATTGACGTAGAGCCAGAACTGGTCGCCCGGCGTCAACCCGACGTTCTCGAAGCGAAGGTGCATCCGGTCGTGGATCGTGCCTCCCTCGGTCTCCTCACCCTCGTACGTCAGCACCGCTCCGGGATCCCGGAGCTTGTACGGAGCGAGAAGCCAGTAAGTCTCCCCCGCCCATACCCGGGCCGCCAGGGTCAAGTACTCGGAGAGCTCGGCCCCGTCGAGAGACCGTCCCTCCACCGCCGCCCTTCCCTGGCGGGTCGCGAGGTTCATCACCACCACGTAGGGGACCCCGGAGTCGTTCACCGCCTCGAGGCGGTAGCGGCCGCTCTCGCGATCCCACGTGAGGTTCAAGCGGCGGCCCTGCCGCACGAAGGTGAAGCGAAGGAATCGCGCCTTGTCCCAGCTCTCGCGTCCGCCGAGCGCCTGCATCATCTCGTCGGCGATGGCGATCGCTTTCTCGTCTTCCTCAGCGGGGGCCGTCCGAGGAGCGGCGCCGAGGAGGAGCGCAAGGAGGAGAGCCGATCCCATGGCGGCCATTATACCGATGTTGCGACCGCGTCGGACGAGGCGGTATCCTGCGCTCTCCCGGGGACCATGAGCGAGAACGGCGAGATTACGCGGCTCCTCCACGCCTATGCTGGAGGCAGCCGGGCGGCATTCGACGAGCTGGTGCCGCTCATCTACGACGAGCTCCGCCGCATAGCGCGAAACCACCTCCGCCGTACGCAGCGCGGCGCGACCCTCGACACCAACGGCCTGGTGCACGAAGCCTATTTGAAGCTCGCGGGACAGAAAGGCATGCGGGTCGAGGACCGGGGCCATTTCCTCGCCATCGCCGCCCGCGCCATGCGCCAGATCATCATCAGCCGGGCTCGAGCGAGGGTCGCGGCGAAGCGGGGCGGAGGCGACATCCGGGTGACCTTCGACGAAGGACGCATCGCCGCGAACGAGATGGAGGCCGAGTGGCTCCTCGACCTCGACCGCGCCCTCGAACAGCTCCGCGAGCGCGACGAAAGACTGGCGCGCACCGTGGAGTGCCGGTTCTTCGCAGGTCTTTCCGAGGACGAGACCGCGGAGGCGCTCGGGGTCTCGCTCCGAACGGCGCAGCGAAACTGGATGCGGGCGCGAGCCTGGATCCGCTCGGAGCTCACAGCCGGGAGGGCTTGAACCCCAGCCTGAAAAGGGATAGATTACCGCCTGGGTTAGGGGGGGAGTTCCTTGGTCTCAGCCGCGCAGGCCGAGAAGCGGAATTTTACGCGCGTTCGCCCGCGAAGCGTCGTGTCGCTCGCGATGTATCAGGGCGAGCTGATACCTCCCGCCTACGGAATCGTCAACGACATTTCCGAGACCGGCGCCTGCATCCACTCCGATCGAATCCACTACTGCGGACAGAGGCTGCAGCTCCGAATCCAGTTCGCCGCTCAGCCCGAGCTCTTCGAGACGCTGGGGCGCGTCCGGTGGATTCGGCCCGCCATCCCGGGTGAAAACGGGGTGAGGGGAGGGGCGCTCGCCGGAGTCGAGTTCCATCTCCCCTCGACGATGTCGATGTCCAGGCTCCGCCGGCTTCTCGTCTCACCGGATTTCGAGTTCCCCGATTCGGACGGTCGCCAGTTCGAGGAGTTCCTCGAGGCGATGCAGCCGTTCCTCCTGAAGCTCGGCGCCCTCCTGGACCGGCTGTCGACGCGCCATTGAAGGCGGAAGGGACGCCGCCTTTTTTCCGCGGGAACGAGAAGGCGGCGCTCCCCTCACCACAACGGATGAGCACAGGTCGGGCCGGGCTCGAATCGGGAGCGGAGCCGGAGGTGGTGTTCAGGCGGCCGCGGGCCCCCTGTACGTCGCGTCACCGAACGCAAGCATCGGTGCGAAGACGAACGAAAGCAAGAGGAGCCCGATTCCGAACCCGGCGCTCTTGCCGAAGGACTTGGCGAGGTCGAGGGTGACGAGGATACCGACGATGAAATTGACGAACGGTATCAGCAGGAGAACGACCCACCAGACGGGGCGGCCCACGATCTGGAGGAGGACGACCCCGTTGTAGATGGGGACGATGGCCGCCCAGCCGGGCTGGCCCGCCTTCGTGAAGATCACCCACATGCTGGCAATCAGCAGCACGATTACCGCGAGGTAAACCAGCCCGAAGATGCCCATGAAGATGCCGCCACCGTCGCCGCCGCCGCTGGACTCCTGCATTGCTAGAGCATGAAGCATTTAGACTCCCTCCTGAGGAATCGATTGCCACGAACGCTGAGACCGGAACCGTCCGACTCTGGAAGTGACCGAGTGGATCGGCGTCGAATCGTCGCTGCGCGTCGCTGTCCGGCCTCTACCCGCGGGGGAATCTAACACATTCAATGAGAAACGGGTCATCCTTCCGCTGCCGATCGCAATCTCGGCCTATCGGCGTTCTCCCCGCGCGCGACTCCAATAGAGGTAAATCGGAACTCCCGCGGCGATGAGCGCGCCGCCGACGGCGGCGTTGCGCGGGTTGGAAACGATCGAGCTCCAGACGGCGAAGATCGCGACCAGGATGAAGAACAGCGGGGTCGCCGGATATCCCCAGACGAACGCGGCGCTTCCTTCCGGGGGAGCGCCTCTTCGGCGATAGAAGAAGAGCGTCGCCACGGTGAGGCCGAAGAAGATCCAGTCGCCGAAGACCACATAGTCGAGGAGCTGTCCGTAGGTCCCGCTGAGCGTCAAAGCGATGGCCCAGACCGCCTGCACCAGGATGGCCACGGTGGGAGTGCGGTAGCGCGGATGGAGCTTCGCTGCGCTCTCGAAGAACAGTCCATCGTCGGCCATCGCCTGGTAGATTCGGGGTCCCGCGAGAATCACCAGGCTCATGAACCCGAACGTCGAGCACATGATTCCGAACGCGATGAGTCTTCCTCCCCAGGGTCCCAGAACCGCGGTCATGGTGTCGGCGGCGGGCGCGGTCGAATGGGCCAGCCCGGTAACACCGAGCGCGTGAAGGTAGGCCACGTTTGCGAGCATGTAGACCAGGACCACGACGGCGACACCGAAGAGAAGCGCTCGGGGGAGGTTCCGCTCCGGCTCGAGAATCTCGCCCGCCACGTGGTTCGAGTGCTGCCAGCCGCCGTAGGTGAAGAGTACGGGAATGAGGGCGGCGCCGAGGACTCCGAGGCTCAATTCCGGTGAACCGGTGGAGGCAGAAGACGCGGCCGGGGCCGCCGATCCCGAGACGGCGGCGAGGCCGGTCGCGATCAGCGCTCCGAGGGCTCCGAGGCGAAGCACGGTGAAAATATTCGTGGTGAGAGCTCCGGGGCGGATTCCGAAGACGTTGATCCCGTGGAGGAGCACGAGCGCGAAGACCGCGAGGGGCCGAATGAAGGATTCCGGAAGCGCGGCGAGCCTGCAGGCGTAGCCGGCGAAGGTGACTCCCACGGCGGCGATGCCCCCGGAGTTCACGACGACGAGGTACGTCCAGCCGTAGAGGAAGGCGGGAAGCGGGCCGAAGATGTCCCGCAGGTAGACGTAGCTTCCGCCCGCGCTCGGATGGCGCGCCCCGAGCTCGCCGAAGCACATGGCGCCGATGAGCGCGACGATTCCCCCGATCCCCCAGACCGCGAGCGTCCCCAGGGCGGAGCCCGTCCGCTCGGCCACGATGGCCGGATTCAGGAAGATGCCGGCGCCGATGATTCCGCCGATGACCAGCATCGTCCCGTCGAACAGTCCGAGGCGTCGCGCGTATTCGACTTTCATCCGGCGCATCTTATTCGTTCGCAAAGCGTTGATATAATGAATCTCCGCCCGTCTCATCCCGCGGAGCAGGAGCGAGGAACGAAAACAGACGATGACCGAGAACGCGATCGGAACCGAAGCGAACCCCCTGAGAGTGGCAATCGTGGGCTCGGGACCGACGGGGTTCTATACCGCCGAGCACCTTTTCAAGCAGAAGGACCGCGTCGTCGAAGTGGACCTCTACGAGAGGCTCCCCACCCCCTTCGGCCTGGTTCGGGGAGGCGTCGCGCCCGACCATCAGAAGATCAAGTCGGTCACCAAGGCCTACGACCGCATCGCCGCGAACCCTCGCTTCCGCTACTACGGAAACGTCGAGCTCGGCGGGGACGTGAGCCTCGACGACTTGAGGCGGCACTACCACCAGATCGTCTTCACCGTCGGGGCCCAGATCGATCGAAGCATGGACATCCCCGGCGAGGACCTGAAGCGCAGCCACGCGGCGACGGAGTTCGTCGCCTGGTACAACGGTCATCCCGACTATCGGAATCGGGAGTTCGATCTCTCCCAGGAGTCGGTTGCGGTGGTGGGGGTCGGCAACGTCGCCGTCGACGTCTGCCGCATCCTGTGCCGCAGCCGGGAAGAGCTCGAGAAGACGGACATCGCCGACTACGCTCTCGAGCAGCTCGCGGCATCGAAGGTGAGAACGGTCTACATGCTCGGCCGCCGGGGGCCGGCGCAGGCCGCCTTCACCAACCCCGAGATCAAGGAGCTCGGGGAGCTGGAAGTCGCAGACATCCAGGTCCCTGAGGAAGAGGCGGCGATTGACGAGGCCACGAGGAAGTACATGGAAGCCAATCCCGACCCGTCGACCGATCGCAAAGTCGAGATCCTGCAACAGTACGCCCGCGAGAAGCGCTCGGGGAAGCCGAAGAAGCTCGTGCTGCGATTCCTGGTCTCGCCGGTCGAGCTCCTCGGCGGCGGGGACGGCGGCGTCCGGGCGGTGAAGCTGGTGAAAAACGAGCTCTTCCTCGATCCCAAGGGCAACATCAAGCCGAAGGCCACCTCTAAGTTCGAGGAGCTCTCGGCGGGGCTCGTGTTCCGCTCCGTGGGCTACAAGGGGGTGGCGCTTGCCGGAGTCCCGTTCCGCGAGGACTGGGGCGTCATTCCGAACGAGAAGGGTCGGGTGCTCGACACCGCGGAGTCGGTGAAGGGCCTCTACTGCGCCGGCTGGATCAAGCGGGGACCGACGGGGGTCATCGGCACCAACAAGCCGGATGCGCTCGAGACGGTGGAAGCCATGCTCGAGGACGTAGGCCATGGCCGCCACCTCTCTCCCGAGGCCCCGTCGGCGTCGGCGGCGGAAGCCATGGTCCGGAGCCGCAAGCCGAGCTTCGTCTCCTACGAGGACTGGAAGAAGCTCGACGCCCTCGAGGTCGAGAGGGCCAAGGGCAGCGAGCGGCCGAGGGTGAAGTTCTGCTCGGTCGAGGAAATGATCTCGGCGCTGGGAAAGGGCTCGTGAGTTGAGATTCCAGCGGGCGGTATTGGCTGCCTCCGCCGCCCTCTGCGTTCTCGCCGCCGCCTGCTCTCGAGCTCCGGCTCCCGTTCCCGGGTTCCGGGAGCTCATCGGGGAGTTGTCGGAGGAGGGCGGCTATTTCGATACCGACAACCTGATCTCGAACGAGACCGCCTACGTGCAGGTGATTCCGGATCTGACGCCTCTGGGCGGCGTTTACATCGGAGTCGGGCCGGAGCAGAACTTCCACTACATCGGCCGCCTCCGGCCGGAATGGGCCTTCATCGTCGACGTTCGCCGCGACAACCTTCTCCACCATCTGCTCCTGAACGCACTGCTGGTCGAGTCGGAAACGCCCATGGCCTACCTCTGCCGGCTGTTTTCCCGACGGTGCCCGGACGGTCCCCCGGAGGGCGGCTTCGAGGGGATGCTCGCCGCCGTCGACGGCTCGGAGCCCGACGAGGAGCTCTTCGCGAAGAACCTCGAGGACGTCTTCGAGCACGTCGAGAAGAAACTCGACTTCCCCCTCGACGCCAAAGACCGCAACGTGCTCGAGTTCACCTATCGCTCGTTCTTCGACGAACAGCTCGAGCTCCGGTTCAAGAGCCACGGCCGACCCCCGATGCCGTACCATCCGACGTACCGATCGCTTCTGGTCGCGCGGGATTCCGCCGGCAACCCCGCGCATTTCCTGTCCCGGCCCGACGATTACGACCACGTTCGAAGGCTCGCGCTGGAAGGAAGGCTGGTTCCCGTCGTCGGAGACTTCGCCGGGCCCCACGCTCTGAGAGCGGTCGGGAAGTTCGCCCGCGAGCGGGGCGAGACCGTCACCGCGTTCTACGTATCGAACGTCGAGTTCTACCTTCTGCGGGGCGGAGTCTTCCCGAGCTACGTCGAGAACGTCCGGGCGCTTCCGCTCTCGGATTCGAGCCAGTTCATCCGGGCCTATTTCAGCTACGGTTATCCGCATCCGGCGGCGCTCGCTGGCCATCGCAGCACTCTCGTTCGCCAGAGGATGGGGCGGTTCCTCGAGCTGTTCGACCGGGGAGCGTACGAGGACTACTGGGACGTGAGCACCCTCGACTACGAGCGATGAGCGATCTCGAGTGGCGGCGGATCCGCGTCGACTGGGAAGAGCTCGAGGACGCCTTCGCCGACAGCTCCGCCGATCACCGCTACTACCTCGATCGGGAGACGGGGGCGGTCCATTTCTTCTCCTCCTACCTCGACAACGAGGACGAAGAGGAAGACGAGCGTGCCATCACCGCCGAGGACCGCTACGTTCTCATTCCCCATGCGCGCCGCCTGGTTCCCTCGCACGAGCTTCGCGAGTTCGTCGCGTCGCTCGGCCCGCAGGACGCGCGGCGGGAGCTCGAGTCTTCGCTTGCGAACCCCGAGGGCTACCGCCGGTTCGAGGAGGTCGTCGCCGACAATCCCCAGGCGCACGAGGAGTGGCGGCGGTTCGTGAAGGAGCGCCTGGGCCCGCGGATCAAGAGCTGGCTCGCGGACGTGGCGGTGGAGCCTCTCGACTGACCTCGGAGAGATTCTGGTCTCTCAGCCGGAGTCTCCGAAGCCCCGGCCCCCGGGCGGCCTGGCTCAGGTTCAGTACATCGGCTCCGACGGACAGTCGGCCCGGCAGAGCGCCGCCAGCACCGCGCCCAGGGGAGTGAGCGACAGGTACGGAGTGGAGCTCGAAGGAGCCGAGTTCAGGCACCGGGGCTGACCCGCGGGACAGCGCGAGACGCAGGCCCGCGGACCATCGGCGGCGTCGCAGTCGGGAAACAGCGAAGCGTTGTCCCCGCAGGAAAGGATGGTGCCGCCGGCCGGCCCCTCCACCCTCTCGCAGTTGCCTCCCGTGATGTCATAGACCGAGTCCTCTTGACGGCGCAGGCACTCGAGCATGTTGCTTCCGCCACAGAACTGCGGGTTGGTGAACAGCGTCCCACGAGCCGCGTCGGCGGCCATGCCTCCGCAGCGTGGATCGTCGAAACTCGCGTCCGGCTCGCCTTCCGGGCCAACCGGCGGCTGCTCCGGGCGGAACGGCGGCCGTGGCCTTTCACTGACCTCGAAGAAGACCATCGGCGCATCGAACGAAGGCTCCAGGCGAATGTGAAAGCTCGCGTTCTCGAACTCGACCTGGACTGGCGTGAGGATCTGCTCGACCACCTCGGCGGCAGCATCCAGTGGGTTCTCCGAGCTCGGGGCTTCTGGCTCGAAGCCCTCGAGCACGTTCTCTTCCGTATGCTCCTCCGCCTCGAGGTACGCGGCGGCGACCTCTTCGGGCGTCGGCACGGGAGGAGGGGTGTCGGATTCTCCGGAGACCGGGCCGAGTCCTGGACTCGTCGAACAATCCGGAGGACTCAGGAGCGCGGCGTCCGGAAGGGTTACGGCACCGCCGAGCCTGTCGGTAAGGCTCCGGCACGGACCTCGTCCGGTCAACGCGAGAGAGTCGCGGATGTCGTCCAGCGTCCCTGGTGTGAACTCCCGGCCAGCGCCGAGACACTCGAACAAGGCCCGTCCGAGAGCGTTCGTCTCCAACCAGAACCGCGCGACTCGACCACCGAGACCGAACCGCCCACCCGCCAGCAGATCGGCGACCCCGTCCTCGTCGGCGTCGATCGCGAGCAGGTAGCCTTCTTGAGCGAAGGCCGTGATTCCGTAGTGAAGCGGCGCCCAGCCGGTGCGGACGCGCGACAAGTCGCCGAGCCTTCCGACGTTTCCTTGAGCGTCGGCGAAGTAGCGGCCGTCGATGTATCGAACGAAGCTCCCGTCCCGCAGCTCCGGCCGGGCGACCACGTTCTCGAAACCGACCATCGCGTACGACGACGCGCCGTTCGAGCCCGCGCGCTTGAGGAAGTCTCGATGCTCGTAGGCAAACAGCCGACCGCGCTCGAGTCGCTCGTGGATCCACTTCAGCTCGGACCACTCCATCGACAGCGACTGCGACACTTCGAGCCGGAGCATGAGCGAGGTGACGAGGGCGCAGCCCGGCAGAGTACCCTTGATGCTCAGCGGCACATAGAGCAGGCTTTCGCCCGGCGTGGCGTCCACCGTGGTGTAAACGTCGAGATACATCGCGTCTTCGGGATGTTTCCGGTCCAAGTTGCCCGTCTCGGCGCGGGCGCGGACGATGACGGCCGGGTAGCGATGTATCGTGCCCTGGATTTTTGGTGTCGACGGCTTGTACCTGGCCGTGACTCCGGAAGCGGCCTGTATCGGGATCGAGAACCGCAGATGATTCCCGGCGATGGTACGGATTGAGAGAGCGGGAGTGCGCACGCACGGCGGAAGCGGCAGGATCGTGTCGGCCCCTTTGGCGGTTCCGCCGGCGAGTGCGGCGGCCGCCGGCGCTTCGAAGGCGAGCCGCGCCCCGTCTTTGGGTAGCTGAGAGGCTCTGGCCGTCGTTCCGAGCAGTACCACGATGCACGCGGTGCGGAGAGTCCGCAACACGAGGTCGAGATCCTTGGAAAGCATCGGGCAGGCCCTCCTTCTTCCTCTATTGCAGGACCGGTGCCATTTGACCGAAGCTATGGGCCGAGACCGCAAGTGCAGCCGGATTGGCAAGTTGCGCGAGAACACCGAGCTCGGAGCTCGAAGACTGGCTTCTCGAAGCCGCTACAAAGCCTCCCGAATCGTTCGAGGTGCAACCGGTGCGGCTACGGTCTGTCGCGCGACAGGGAGGAGTCACCCCGCGTTCCTCTTTCCCTTGTGTGCACGACGGCGACTTCCGGGAGGGGCAGCTTCCGGTGGCCGCAATGCGACACGGCCTGTGACCTGTTCGAGACGCCGGGGTGTGAGAGGCCGCACAGACCCGCCCTTGTCGGGATCGGTAGTCTCCAGATTGTCGTTCCGGTTGAGTGTCAAGAAAACCTTGTGAGGGCACAGCCGCCCGCCCCTCCCAGGCTGGCAGGTGGGGTCTGCGCTCGAGCCGCCGAGAAGTAAGAGGTGCAAGGATGTCTGCTACTCGCGTTCCCACGCCCCACGCCCATCGCACGAGCCTCAACGCAGCGTTGACCCGCCGCGCGAAGCATTGCGCCGGACTGTTGTCTCTGTCTTTGGTCGTCTGCCTTGCGCCGCGGGCGCTTTCGTCCCCCGCTGAGGAGGGGCAGCCTCCGAAACCCCCGGCGGGAAGATTGCGGGAGGTGCGTCCCGAGGCGCTTCGACCGGCAACCGCCCGGACCGCGCGAAGGGCTCGTATCGCCGCGGAGACGAGCGTCCCGGCGGCGACGGCCACCGCTTACGGCTACGTCGCAACCCCCATCCCCCCGCCCGCCGGCAGGACGCGAACGCGCGCTTACGGCATCAACAGCCAGGGTGAGGTCGCCGCTCGCGCCGCGAACTACAGCGACGCGGACCAGAAAGAGATCGACCGCCAGGCGTTCGTCTGGGATCCCGTCAATGGATCCCGACCGCTGCCGACCCTCAGCGGAGAGAGCGGTGTCTGGGGTCTCAACGACGACGGCATCGTCTCCGGCTACTCCTACAACGACAACACGGTCCCCCTCCAACACGCGGTTCGCTGGGACACGACCACGGAGCCTTTCACGCTCACCGAAATCGGCACTCTCGCGAACGCGACCACCGGCGCCCGCGGCGACACGAGCACGGCATACGACTTGAGCGAGCCAGGTCGGATCGCGGGCTACTCCGACATCCCCAACGACGACGGCACGTTCGTCCCCTTCCACGCCATCCTCTTCGACGACACTTCGGGTCTCTTGGATCTCGGCACCTTCGACACCAGCTTCCCGGAGTTTCAGCATGGCTACAGCATCTCTTACGACGTCAACTCGCCCGGCCAGGTCGTGGGCCTCGCCAGCTCCACCGAAGGCGGCAACTGGCACTTCCTGCCGTTCGTCTCCGACGCCACGGGGACGCTGCACGAGCTCGCCCGCGACCCCGCATACTCCGGCTCGCAGGAGTGGTACGCGGTCGCGATCAACGACTCCGGACTCATCGGCGGCCATGTGATCGCGGCACCCAACCAGTCTTTCCCCTATTACTGGCCGGATGAAGCTGCCCAGCCCGTTCCCGTGACCCTGCCCTCGGCCTATCCCTACGGAGAGATCTACGGGATGAACGCCCAGGGGCAGATGGTCGGGATCCTGTGGAACGACGCCGGGACGGAGCACGCCTTCGTGTTCGACACCACCCAGGGCGCGCGTGACCTCAACGACCTCGTCGATCCCGCCGGAGGCTGGGTCATCAGCTTCGCACGGGACATCAATGACTCCGGGCAGATCGTCGGGTCCGGTACGATAAATGGCCTCGCCCGCGGCTTCCTTCTCACTCCGTCCAGCCTCGTCATGGGGCGGATCTCGGGGAGCGTGCGCCACAAGGTCGGCGACGCCCCGCTGCCGGACGTGGCGGTGAGGATCTACGACTCCATGGGCGGCTTCGCCACCGAGGCAACCACCGACAGCCAGGGCGACTACACGACCGACTGGCTCTCGCCGGACGATTATTTCGCGGTCACGAGCAACACCCTGGGATTCCCGGAGCAGCTCTACTCGAACCTGCCGTGCGCGGCTTGTGATCCCACGACGGGCACGCCGGTGACCGTCACCGCGGGCTCTGTCGCTCCAGGTGTTGATTTCAAGCTCGGCCCGCTCCTCCCGAGCCTCGCCGTCGACGATGCGAGCGTGACCGAGGGCAATTCCGGCACGGTGAACGCCAGCTTCCACGTGACGCTGTCCGCCGCCAGTCCGCAGACGGTCACAGTCCTGTTAGCGACCGCTAACGGCACCGCCAGGAGCAGGACCGACTACACGCGGAAGCTCACCACGCTCAGATTCCTGCCCGGCGAGACCATGAAAGCGGTGACGATCGCCGTGAAAGGCGACACCAGAGACGAAGCGGACGAGACCTTCTTCGTGAACTTGAGGACGCCGCGCAAGGCCACCATCGCGGACGGCCAGGGCGTCGGCACGATCCTCGACGACGACCCGCAGCCGTAGCTCGCGAGGAATCCTTGGCGCCACGTCGGACAACGAAGTTTCTCGGTTCCGCTGGCGGGAAGAGTCAGCACGAGATCCTCCTCCGCCTTCGAGGAGTGGCTACGCTCGCTTCCTCGTCAAGCGGATTAGAACTGTGTCCCGCCGATCGACTTCACCGCGATCGACTTCACCCGGGTCTGCGGTTCATCGCGCCTTCCGCGCCACGGCTTCAGCCTCCCTCATGACCCGCAGCGTGTTCCCGCCCAGGACCTTCAAGACGTCCTCGTCCGAGTGACCCCGCTCGAGGAGCCCGCGCACGAGATTGGGGATTTTGGAGACGTCCTCCATTCCCGTGGGAAGCAGGTCGCCGACACCGTCGAAGTCGGAGCCGAGCCCTACGTGATCGACGCCGGCGACCTCGATGGCGTGGTCGAAGTGATCGAGCAGCCGGTCGAACGAGACCCGTCCGAAGCGCGCGATTCTCTCGGCGTTGACTTTCCGCATCTCCTCCGCGAGCCGCTTCGGATCGTTCCCGTAGCGGGCCTGTACGGCATCTTCTTCCGCATCGATATCCTTGGCCTCGGCGCTCCGCAAGCGGTAGGTCTCGTCGAGGTAGGCGTTGTAATAGTTGATGTGCACCACGCCGCCCTTCTTCGAAAGGGCCGCGAGCATCTCGTCCGTCATGTTCCGAGGATGCTCGCTGAATTTGCGGACGGACGAGTGAGACGCGATGATCGGAGCCTCTGACGCCTCGAGCGCGGCGAAGAACGTCTCGTCGGAGACGTGGGACACGTCGACCAGCATCCCGAGGCGATTCATCTCCCGTACGATCGCCTTCCCCTCGTCGGTGAGGCCGTGCGCCCGCGGCGGCTCTCCCGACGAATCGGCCCAGGGGGTGTGGGTGAAATGGGTGAGGGTCATGTAGCGTGCGCCGAGCTCGTAGAGCGACCGAAGAACGGCGGGGCTCGAGTCGATGACGTGGCCGCCCTCGATTCCGAGTAGGATCGCGATCTTGTCTTGACGCTTCGCGGCCTCGATTCCATCCGCGCTCGTGGCGAGGACGAGATCGTCCGGATGCCGGCGGACCTCCTCCCGCACCGCGTCCATCTCCAGAAGTGCGCGGCGGATCGATTCGAGCGGCGTGAGCTCGCGGGAATTGGGGTTCGACGCGAAGAACATGGCGCTCACCCTGCCTTCGCGCATGCGGGGAATGTCGACCTGGCCGTCTTTGTATCGCGTCCCCAGATCGATCCCCTCATCGAGTATGCGCTGGGTGGTATCGGCGTGGAGGTCGATGACCACCGCCCGATCGAGAAGCCGCTCCACGCGGCCCTCATCGATTCCCCGCTGGCCGGCCTCGGAGAAAGCGGGGACGGTGAACGGAAGGAGGAGGAACGTAACGCGACCTATCCAGGGTTTCATGCGAGGCCTCCGGCGGAGAGGGTAGCGGTTCGAGCGCGCTGAGACAAGAACAGCAGGATCCAGCTCCGGCGGTCGAGCGAGCCGCCGCTTCGTGAAGGAGCTCCGGGCGCCGATCAAGAACGTGGCGGTGGATCGTCTCGACCGAGCTGGGAGAGAGCGAGCTCGATCTCTTCTCTCACCCGAGGGTCTCCCTCGTCGCCGAGCCGCGACTCCAGGGGCGGCCGCGCGCTCGAGTCCCCGATCGCCCCGAGCGCCCAGGCCGCGTGGCCGCGGACCAGGGCCTCCTCGTGCCCCAGGGCCTCGACGAGCGCCGGAATCCCTCGCGGGTCTCGCGCGTTTCCGAGCGCTATCGCCGCGTTTCGCAGGAAACCTCCGTAGCGCGCGCGTCGAATTGCGCTCCCGCGCGTGGCTTCGAGGAACTCCTCCCGGCTCATCCGGAGAATGCCGGCGAGATCCATCGAAGCGAGGGGCTCCCGGGGGAGGAACGCCGGGACCGCGCTCTTCACCGCGAAGCGGTTCCAGGGGCATACGTCCTGGCAGTCGTCGCAACCGTAGATACGATTCCCGACGAGCGGACGAAGATCGCGGGGAACGAACCCCCGGAGCTCGATCGTCAGGTACGAGATGCAGAGGCGGCTGTCGACGACGTAGGGCTCGACGATCGCGCCCGTGGGGCAGGCCGACAGGCACCGCGTGCAGGTGCCGCAGCGGTTCGGCTCGGGGGAAGCGGGGGGAGGGGAAGCCAACCGCAGCGGAACCAGGATCTCGCCCAGAAAGAACCAGGAGCTTCCCTCACGGGAGAGGAGATTCGAATGTTTGCCGACCCAGCCCAGTCCGGCGGCGGCGGCATAACTCTTCTCGAGGAGGGGACCGGTGTCGACGTAGATTCTCGTTTCGACCGAGCAACGGGCTTCGATGAACGCCGCCACCTCCTTCAGCTTCCCCTCGAGCACCCGGTGATAGTCCTCGCCCTGGGCGTAGCTCGAGATGACGCCGAACCCCGGCGGCGCGTGGACGGGAGCTCCCCGGTAGTAGCTCAATCCGCAGCAGACGAGGGTGAGGGTCCCTTCGAGGCTTCGGGAGGCGTCGGTGCGGCGCTCGGCGGCGCGCGCCATCCATGCCATCTCACCCTGGTAGCCCCGCCCCAGCCACTCCTTCAGAGGCTCGTCCGATTCGGGAAGCCGCGCGGGGGCGAAGCCGACCTTGTCGAAACCGACGGCCCTCGCCTTCCCGGCAATCGCCTCCCGGAGCCCGTCGGTCCTCCTGGAGTCCTCGGTCATGGCGGTTCGCCCCAAAGATATACAATAGCCGCGGACGTGAAATCGTGGAGACCCTGGACAGCGTCATCGCCACTCTGAACCACCTCGGGGTAGGGGCGCTCGACAAGATCGAGGCGGATCTCCGGGCGGTGCGGACGGAGCTCGAGCGGCGGGAGCTCCCGGAGCTGGTGGAGAAGCTCGACGCCTGCCATCTCGCGCTGACCCGGGGAGAGCTGCAGGAGTTCCGGCGGCTGCGAGAGACGATCGTGAGCCGTCTGGGGCATATTCGCGTCAAGACGGACCGAGTCGCGCCGCTTTGACACCCCGCGCGGGTGCTTGTTATAGAAGTACTATCGAGAAGAACACCATGGATCCCCTGCGTCCCGACCCCGACGTCTCGCTCTCGCTGCGGCCGGCTTCGGGCGAAGCCCACTCGGCGACCGCGGGAGAGCTCCTCCGCCATGGTCTTCTCTGCCAGCCGCTGATGGAGCGGCTGAACAATGGTCGAGACCAGGCGGCGTTCGAGTTCCTCTCTCGCGAGACCTCGCTCGAGGTCTTGAACGAATGCATCCGCCGCATTCCCGACCAGCAGATGACCGAGAACCTGGTCGAGCAGTTGTTCATGAAGGCCGCTCTCCTGTCGTCCGAGGCCTTCACGGGCATCGAAGAGATCCGGCGGGAGCTGAAGCTGTTCGTCAGCCGCAACGGGGGCCAGGAGGCGGCCGTCGCCCGGCTGCGCTACGACCGCCAGGTGGAGAAGCTCGGCCAGCACGTCTTCGCCCTAGGGCGGCGCCTCCATCAGCTCGAGCAGTTCATGGCGAACTGCCCGCTCAGCGGGAGCGGCGAGCAGCTTCGCGGGCGATACGGACAGCGGGTACGCGATCTCGCGGGCGACGTAAGGTTCATGAGGCAAGAGCTCTCGCGCTGGGTGCGTCGGTTCGTGCCCCTCAAACCGCAGAGCCGCTCCCGGGACTCGGTGGATCGGGAGTTCCTCGAAGGAAGGATCGACGCCGTTGTGGACGAGCTCGGTCTCCGCATCCGCGAGATCCACGAGACCCTCTCGGCGTCGCTCTTCGAGCAGCTGGTGCTGTTCGATCCCGCCCTCACCCGGCAGCGGCTCTTCCAGCGGGACCTGGAGAACGTCCTCGACATCGGCCAGCTCCTCGACGTGCTCGCGAACCTCTTCGATCGGGTCAAGGAGTTCGACGAAGGGCGCCGGGCCGATCAGCTCCAGCGGGTGAAGACGCTCCTGCGGGACTTTCGGCCCGAGCAGTTCCTTTCGTTCTCCGGCGTCCGGGAGTCGGACCAGGCGCTGTTCCTGCAGTCGGTCGAAGCACTCCTGGCGTACGAGCCGGCCGCGGGCAGCGCCCGCGGCGCCGGGAGCGAGGAAGATCCGATCAAGGTGTTCCTCCTCCTCACCGGCGACCTCGTCGCGAGCCTGAGGCGGCAGCAGCGCTCGCGGGATCAAAAGGTCTGAGATCATGTTCGATCGAGCTCGAGACCTCTATCGTTCCACGCTGAAGGAAATCGAAGACGCGGGGCTCTACAAGAGCGAGCGGATCCTGCGCTCGCAACAGGGCGCCCGAATCGCCGTCGCCTCGGGAGAGGTCCTGAACTTCTGCGCCAACAACTACCTCGGCCTCTCGAGCGCGCCGGAGGTCCTGGAGGCGGCGCACCGGGGGCTCGACGCCCGCGGGTTCGGACTGTCCTCGGTGCGCTTCATCTGCGGGACCCAGGACATTCACAAGGAGCTCGAGGAGAAGATCTCGCGGTTTCTCGGAACCGAGGACACCATCCTTTACGGCTCCTGTTTCGACGCCAACGGAGGGCTCTTCGAGACGCTGCTCTCGGAAGAGGACGCAGTGGTGAGCGACGCCTTGAACCACGCGAGCATCATCGACGGAATCCGGCTGTCGAAGGCGAAGAGGTTCCGCTATCAGAACCGGGATCTCGACGATCTGGAGAAGCAGCTGCGGGAGGCCTCGTCCTGCCGGCTTCGGTTGATTGCGACCGACGGGGTCTTCAGCATGGACGGGACGTACGCGCCTCTCGACGGAATCTGCGAGCTCGCGGAGCGCTACCAGGCGATGGTGATGGTGGACGACTCCCACGCGACGGGCTTCGTCGGAGCGAGAGGCCGGGGGACGCCCGAGCTCTTCTCGGTCCGGGACCGGGTGGACATCGTCACCTCGACCATGGGCAAGGCCCTCGGCGGCGCCGCGGGCGGCTTCACCTCCGCCCGTAAAGAGATCGTGGATTTACTGAGGCAGCGCTCGCGGCCCTACCTCTTCTCCAACTCTCTCGCGCCCTCGATCGTTTCCGCCGCGAACCGCGTCCTGGATCTCCTCGAGACCACCTCCGAGCATCGCACCCGGCTCCTCGAGAACACCGCCCATTTCCGGACGGAGATGGCTTCGCGGGGATTCCAGATCGTCGAGGGGACCCACCCTATCGTACCCGTCATGCTCGGCGACGCGAGGCTCGCTTCGAACATGGCGAAGGACATGCTGGAGGAGGGCATCTACGTCGTGGGCTTCAGCTATCCGGTGGTTCCCAAGGGGCAGGCCCGAATCCGGGTGCAGCTCTCCGCCGCCCATTCCCGGGAGCAGGTGGACCGCGCTATCGAGGCCTTCACCCGCGTCGGGAAGAAGCACGGTGTGATCTAGCCCAAAAAAAGGGGCCCGAGATGGGCCCCTTCGGGAGTCGTCGTTACCAGCGAATCAATTGACTTCGGTGAACTCCGCGTCGACCACGTCCTCCCCGGCGTCGCCGGGTCCAGGGGCGGCTTCCTTCCCGGACGGCGTTTCGCCGCTCGCTTTCTTCTGGTACAGGACTTCCGCCATGCGGTGAGCCGCTTTGGTGAGATTCTCGGCGGCGATTCGGAAGCTCGCCGCGTCCTCGCTCTCGAGCGTCCGCTTCGCCCGCGCGAGAGCGTCCTCGATCTCCCCTACCAGTGAGGGGTCGAGCTCGGCGCGATTCTCGCTCAACGTGCGCTCGGTCGTGAAGACCGCATTGTCGAGCTGGTTCCTGGCCTCGATCTCCTCACGCTTCTTCTTGTCGGAATCGCGATTCGACTCCGCTTCCTTCACCATGCGGTCGATCTCCGACTTGCTCAGACCGCTGGAGCTGGTGATGGTGACCTTCTGCTCCTTGCCCGTCGCGAGATCCTTGGCCGAGACGTTCACGATGCCGTTGGCATCGATGTCGAACGTGACCTCGATCTGCGGAACTCCCCGCGAAGCCGGGGGAATGCCCACGAGCTGAAACTGCCCGAGGGTCCGGTTGTCGCGGGCCATCTCCCGCTCGCCCTGGAGCACGTGGACGGAGACGGCCGTCTGGTTGTCGGCGGCCGTCGAGAACACCTCGCTCTTCCTCACGGGAATCGTGGTGTTGCGCTCGATGAGCCGGGTCGCGACTCCGCCGAGCGTCTCGATCCCGAGCGAGAGCGGGGTCACGTCCAGGAGCAGGACGTCCTTGACGTCTCCCTGGAGGACACCCGCCTGGATGGCGGCGCCGATTGCGACCACCTCGTCGGGGTTGACTCCCTTGTGGGGCTCTCGACCGAAGAGAGACTCGACGATCTGCTGGACTCTCGGGATCCGGGTCGAGCCTCCGACGAGGACCACCTCGTCGATGTCCTTGGACGAGACTCCGGCATCGCGCAGGGCCTGCCGGCAGGGCTCGAGGGTCTTCTCCAGGAGGTCGTCCACGAGCTTCTCGAACTGCGAGCGCGTGAGCTTCATCTGCAGGTGCTTGGGGCCGGAAGCATTCGCGGTCACGAACGGGAGGTTGATCTCGGTCTCGACCGAGCTCGAAAGCTCGATCTTGGCCCTCTCCGCCGCTTCCTTGAGCCGCTGGAGAGCCATCTTGTCCGTGGACAGATCGATGCCCTGGTCCTTCTTGAACTCCTGGATCATCCACTCGATGATCCGCTGGTCGAGGTCGTCGCCTCCGAGGTGGGTATCGCCGTTCGTGGCCTTCACCTCGATGACGCCGTCGCCGACCTCGAGAATCGAGACGTCGAACGTGCCCCCGCCGAAATCATAGACGGCGATGGTTTCTTCCTTCTTCTTGTCCAGGCCATAAGCGAGGGCCGCGGCCGTGGGCTCATTGATGATGCGAAGCACGTTGAGCCCCGCGATCTTGCCCGCGTCCTTGGTCGCCTGACGCTGGGCGTCGTTGAAGTAGGCGGGAACGGTGATGACCGCGTCGACGACTTTCTCGCCGAGATAGTCCTCGGCCGCCTGCTTGAGCTTCGATAGCACCACCGAGGAGATTTCCGGCGGGGAGTGAAGCTTTCCTCCGGCCTTGACGCGCACGTCGCCGCCGGGACCGGACTCGACGGAGAACGGCACCATCGCGATCTCCTTCTTTACCTCGTCGAAGCGCCGTCCCATGAACCTCTTGATCGAGTAGATGGTGTTCTCGGGGTTGGTAATCGCCTGCCGGCGGGCCACCTGGCCCACGAGGCGCTGGCCGTCCTTGCCGAAGGCAACGACGCTCGGGGTCACCCGGTCGCCCTCCGAATTGACGATGACCTCAGGCTCTCCGCTCTCCATGATGGAGACGACGGAGTTCGTAGTACCCAGGTCGATTCCGATTGCTTTCGCCATGTTTGTCGCCACTCCTTGTGTTGTCAAATGCTTAGCGCCGCACTTCTGCGACTTTCCCGGTCAATATACATCTTTTGGAACGACGAGTCAAGAAAAAACTTAGCGTTAGGTCATAAGAAAATATGACTTAGATAAGATAATATTATTGCGACGGGAGCGTGTCTGGGGACACCGCTTCTTTAAAAAGGAGCGCTTGCTCGAAAGCGAGATCGCCGGGGGGCGAGTGACGTTTCAAACAAGGGCCAGTTCCGGCCGTGGCGATCCTTGCTCGAAAAGGCAGGTACAAAAAAATATCCCCGGGAGGCGGTGCGGGGGGCACCTCCCGGGGCTGGCGTCGAGATTGGGGAGCGACGCCAATGCGTTCTCGGTTATGTATAAGAGCAAGGTCTGTGCCATTTGTCACACGGAATTGCTGTTCTTTTGGATTCAGTCACTTACGCTCGACAGCCTGAGGAGTGAACTGGGGAACGATTCAAAAATGAAATCATTTCGCAGGAATTTCGTATTTAATAATGAAATGGGATTTCAACGTAGAGAGAGATCGAGGGATCCTGATCGGCCGGCCCCGAATCCTGTTAACATTTCCTCATAACCCAGAACGCTGAATCCGGTCCATGGGTCGGCCGCCTGAGGTCGTCCCGCCGTTCGCGCGCCTTTCCATCCTCGTGAACCAGCAAGTCGCCGAAGCCTTCAAGAAGCTCTACTTCACCAAGCGGACGGGTGTTTTGACCTGCGAGGCCGGTGCGGCCCGCCGCGCCGTCTATTTCAACTCGGGATTCGTCGTCGGCGCCCGTTCGAGCCTCGAAGCGGATCGGCTGGGCGAGGTGATGATGCGCTGCGGACGAATCACTCGAGCGCAATTCGAGGACGCCTCCCACTTCATCAAGAGCGGATGGAAGCTCGGTGAGATCCTGGCGGAGCTCAAGATCATCGGGGAGGAGGAGATCGAGCCGTTCGTCCGGCTGCAGCTTCTCGACATCGCCTGTACGCAGCTCATAACTCCCCCGAAGCGCCTCTCGTTCTCGAACCTGACGACGGTCGACAGCTACGTCGGGGCCCCGCTGTCCGTGGCCGACATCCTGATGGAGGCCGCCCGCCGGGCGCCCGCTCTCGACAAGGAGATGGATTCCCTGCTGAGCGATGGACGCAAGCTGGGTTTTCCCAAGGACCCCTTGAAACGATTCCAGGACGTGAACCTGAAGCCCGAGGAAGCGTTCGTGCTCTCTCGCGTCGACGGGACCCAGACGGCGAAGGACATCTTCACCGTGAGTCCGCTCTCGGAGGAGATCACCGCGCGCACCCTCATCGGGCTGCTCAAGGCCGAGCTCATCGAGCCGGTGGGCGACGAGGCTTCGAAGGAGCCGAAGGAAAAGCCGCGCTCCGATCAGGGGTCGCCGGAGCCCGCGCCGGAGAAGCCGAGCGCCCCGAGCGGGGCCGACTTCGAGCGCGAGGAGGTCGAGAGACTCTTCCAGGAGTTCCCTTCGCGCAATCACTGGGAGGTCCTCGAGATCCCCCAGGGCTCGGGGCTCGACGAGATCCAGCAGGCCTTCTTTCGCGGGGCGAAGCGGTTCCATCCCGACCGCTTCCGGCGCATCCCCGCGCCCGATTTCCAGGAGAAGCTTTCGTACGTCTTCCGCCGGTTCACCGAAGCGAAGGAGATCCTCACCTCCTCGGCGCGCGCCGGATACGAAGCGCTCGCCGAGAAAGAAGGGCTCTACGAGGCCTCGAGGAGTTCCTCGATTCCCTCGCGGGGAGGCGGCGCCGGCCGCTCCGCGGGAGACGCGGCCGAGGCGACGTCGCTCTTTCGGCGCGCGCAGCAGGCGTTTCAGTCGTCGGACTTCTGGAACGCGATCCAGCTCTGCCACCAGGCCATCGACCAGGCTCCGGAGCGGGCGGAGATCTACCACCTGCTGGGGCTCGCGCTCTCGAAGAACCCCAAGTGGCGACAGGACGCGGAGAAGAATCTCCGCATCGCGACGAACCTGGATCCGTGGAAGGCCGACTACTTCGTGGCGCTCGGAAGCCTCTACCAGGAGGTCGGTCTGCACCTCAGGGCGAGAAAAGCCTTCGAGCAGGCGAAAGCGGTGGACCCGATGGCGAAGGTTCCCGAAGAATAGCCTACGTAGCCGAAGGCTCCTTCTCGTATTGTTTGAGCTTGCGCCAGAGGGTCGCCGTGGTGATCCCCAGCCGCTTCGCCGTGTTCTTGCGGCTGCCTCCGCATTCGGCGAGGACTTCCAGGATGTATTCCTTCTCGAGCTCCGCGAGGCTCAGGGCCCCCTTGCGGGCGCGGTCGATGATGCGGTCCTCGCTCCTTTGAAAGTCTCCCAAACGGAGATCGTCCATCCCGAGGATCCCGTCGCGGTCGAGCGCCGACGCCCGCTCGATGCAGTTCTCGAGCTCCCGCACGTTGCCGCGCCACGGCTGTTTCATCAGGATGTCCATGGCGCGGGGTGAGATCGCGGGAGGTTGAGGCGTCCCCATCCGTTCCGAGATCCGCCTCACGAAGTGCTGCACCAGAGGTGGGATGTCCTCGAGGCGTTCGCGCAGCGGCGGGAGCTCGATGGGGATGACGTTCAACCGGTAGAACAGGTCCTCCCGGAAGCTTCCGTCCTTGACGCTCTTCTCGAGATCGCGGTTGGTCGCCGCGATGATCCGCACGTCGAGGTTCCGGCTGGTCGTGGATCCCACCCGCCGGACCTCGCCGTTCTGGAGAAACCGCAGCATCTTCACCTGGGCCATCGGTGTGAGCTCTCCGACCTCGTCGAGAAACGCGGTTCCCCCATGGGCCTCGTCGAATAGCCCGCGCTTGTCGGCGTGGGCCCCGGTGAACGAGCCCTTGGAATGTCCGAACAGCTCGCTCTCCTGGAGGTTCTCGGGGATGGCACCGCAGTTCACGATGACCAGGGGCTTGTCCCTGCGGGGAGAGAGCGCGTTGAGAGCCCGGGCGGCCAGCTCCTTGCCGGTGCCGCTCTCTCCGGTGATGAGGATGGTCGAGTCCAGCCGGGCCACCTGCTCGA
The DNA here is from genome assembly GCA_963716925.1 of uncultured Acidobacteriota bacterium. Taxonomy (GTDB): domain Bacteria; phylum Acidobacteriota; class Vicinamibacteria; order Marinacidobacterales; family SMYC01; genus DAISKN01. The sequence goes on from CAVQUX010000014.1 coordinate 939,295, forward strand.
TCATCTTCAGCACGTCGCTCATGCGCGGCGAGGCGCAGACGATCTCCTCGAAAGGGTGTCTTCCGCGAACCGCCTGTTCCAGGAGTCGGACGCGCTGGGTGAGCCCCTTCCGCTCGAGGGCCCGCTCGGAGACGAGCGTGAGCTCCTCCGGCTGGAACGGCTTGGTGAGGTAGTCGTAGGCTCCCGCCTTGATCGCTTCGACGGCGCCCTCGATGGTGCCGTAGGCGGTCATCACCACCACCTCGGTATCGGGGAAGAGCTCCTTCGTCCGCCGTAGAACCTCGACCCCGTTGATTCCCGTGAGGCGCAGGTCGGTCACGACCAGATCGAAGGGCTTGCGGTAGAGGAGGTCGAGCGCTTCCTCGCCGCTCTCCGCGGACTCCACGGCGTAGCCTTCCCGTCGGAAGGTGATGACCATGGACTCCCGGATAGCCGCCTGGTCGTCCACCACCAGCACCGAGACCGCCGGGCCGCGGCTCTCCTCGGGCTCTTCAAGGAGTTGTCGGGATCGATTGACGCTCATCGGAACCTACCGGAAAGCGCAGCCGGAAGGAGCTTCCCTCTCCCTCCTCGCTGGTGACCTCGACGGCCCCCGCATGGGCCTCGACCACCCGCTGCACGATGGCGAGACCGAGGCCGGTACCGTCGGCCTTGGTGGTGTGGAACGGCTCGAAAATCTTCTCCCGATCCTCGGGGCGGATTCCTTTCCCAGTGTCGGCGACGATGACCTCGACGTCCCCCTCCTTCGACCGCTGCACCCGAACGGTGAGGACGCCTCCTCCGGGCATGGCCTCGACCGCGTTCACCAGGAGGTTCCAGAGGGCCTCACGGGTCTGAGCGGCATCCAGGCCGGCGATGGGCAGCTCGGGATCGTAGTACTTCTCGATCGCGATCTCGCTCTTCCGCTTTCCCGGATCCTTCCCGAGGGGGCGCTTCTGCGCCAGGAGCAGCAGCAGGTCGTCGAGAAGCAAGGCGAGATTCTGCGGAGTGCGATGAATCGGCCTAGGCCGCGCGAACTTCAGGAAATCGGCGACGATGCTCTCGAGCCGCTCCGCCTCCTCGTGCACCACGTCGAGGAGCCTCCGGTCGTCGCCCCGGAGGTCGAGATCGCGGCGGAGGACGCCGACCGAATTGGAGATGGCTCCGAGCGGGTTTCGAATCTCGTGCGCGATCTGAGCCGCCAGCTCGCCCACGGCCGCAAGTCGCTCGGTGCGGATGAGCTTTTCCTGGGTGCTCTTGAGCTCGTCGTAGGCCCGCCGCGTCTCCTGAAAGAGATCGCGGTACCGGCTCTCCGACTCTCTGAGCCGGGCGGTGCGCTCCCGCACTTTTCTCTCGAGCGAACGCTGGTAGTCCAGGTTCTCCGCCTCGAGGCGCTTTTTCTCCCGCCGGAGCGCCGCCCGCTCGCAGGCGCGCTCCACCACCGCGAGGAGCGCCTGGCGGGTTACGGGCTTGCCGATGTAGTCGTAAGCTCCCTGCCTCAAAGCTTCGACCGCGGTCGAGAGATCGGGATGGCCCGTCACCATCACCACGCTCATTTCCGGGTCGTGGTCGTGAGCGAAGCCGAGAATGGTCATTCCGCTCTCGCGCGGCAGCATCAGGTCGGTCAAAGCGACGTCGAACTTCGCCCGGCCCAGGCTCTCTTTCGCCTCGGTGAAGCTGGACGAGGTGGTCACCTCGTAGGCTTCCGCTTCGAGGACGTCGCGGAAAGTCTGGCGAACGGTCTCTTCGTCGTCGACGATCAGGATCGATGGCACGGATCACCCGTAGGGTCAGGGACAGGCAATACAAAGAGTAGCACCCGGGCGCTCCGGGGAGCAATGAGCTCAATTTACGCTGGGGTCGTCGGGTGCCAGCCGTCGAAAGCCGGCGATCGTTCGCCAGAAGCGCAGCGCATCTTCCACGTGCCCCTCGAGCGCCGCCGCGCGCAGAAGGAGATCGTCCTGTTCGAGAAGGACCTGCTTCACGTCAGCCGGCAGGTCGGCCAGGCTCGAGATCCGGTTCACCAGGATATCGAAAGCGAGGCGCTCGCCCGAGAGCGCTCCCTCCCTCGCCTTGCCGCTCTTTTCCTCGAGCTCCTTCCAGAGCGACCGCAGACGCGCGGAGAGCTCCGCGGTCGCCACACCGTCCGGGAGCCGCTGCTCGGGTGCGGGTGAAACCTCGCGCACGCGATAAAGCCTTCCCGCCGAGCGCTCCTCGCCCTCCGTGGGCAGGAGCCGGACGCGCTCGATACCTTGAAGGGTGACGTTGAACAGCCCATCCGGCAGCCGCTCGTGAGTCTCCACCTTCCCGAGGGTCGCGATGTCGTGGACCGGCGGTGTTCCGTAATAGTCGGCCTGCCATCCCGGCCGCAGGAGCACGATCACCAGGAGCCGATCGCCCGACAGGACGTCCTCGGCCATCTGAAGGTAGCGCGGCTCGAAGAGATGGAGGGGAAGCGCTACCGAGGGGAAGAACACCGTTTCCGGAAGGGGAAATATGGGGACCCGCCTCGGCTTACTCAAGGTCTCGAGTCTCTCAAAGTTCTCCCGCGCCACTATGGACGAGGGACGCGAGCTCGCGCAAGTCGTCGACGACAAGGTCGGGCTTCTCCGTCGCCTGGTCCCATGGCCCCATTCCGTAGCGGACGAGGCACGAGCGGATTCCCGCGTTCCGGGCGGTCGAATAGTCGACCGTCGAATCCCCGACGAGAAGCGTCTCCGCGGCGTCCGCTCCCGCCTCCTCCTGGAGGAACCTCACGCCGATCGGGTCGGGCTTCTTGCGCGCGAACGAATCTCCGCCGCACACCGTCCGGAAATACCGCCTCAGGTCGAGACCGTCGAGGATCGTGAGGCTCTCGGCGACCGGCTTGTTGGTCAGAACCGCGAGCGATCGCTCCCGCCGAAGGATCTCGAGCGCGGGCACGACTCCGGGATAGGGGCGGGTGGTCTCGAGGAGCCTTCGCCGGTAGATCGAAAGGTAGAGCGCTTCGGCGCGCGCGAGCTCGGCGTCGGAAGCCTCGCCGAGGCTGCGCTCGAGGAGCCTCCGCACCCCGTCGCCCACGTAGCTCCGGATCCGCGAGTGGGGAAGGGCGGGACGCGTGCTCGCTTCCAGGAGCTCGTTCACCGATCGCGCGATGTCTTCCCCCGAATCCACGAGGGTCCCGTCGAGATCGAAGATGATGAGCTTCACGCGTCTTTGCCCGCCGAACCTCCAGCTGCGATATAATTTAACCGCGGACGACCTGCTTCTATCATGTTGGAGCTTTCTCGCAAGAGCGACTACGCGTTGAGAGCCGTCATCTATCTCGCCCGCATCTCCCCCGAGCGCTACGGCCGGGTGAGCGAGATCGCCAAGGCCAAGGGAATTCCTCAGGCGTTTCTGGCGCAGATTCTGCCGCTTCTCGCGAATCGCGGCGTGGTGAAATCACAGCAGGGGGCTCACGGAGGCTACGCTCTCGCTCGGGCTCCCGGCGACATCACGTTCCTCGAGATCATCGAGTGCGTCGAGGGTCCTCTCCGGCTCAACAAGTGCGTCGAAGGCCATCATGACGACTGCACGATCCTCGATAGCTGCGAGATGCAGAGCGTCTGGAACCAGGCGCAGGTGCAGATGATCGGATTTCTCAAGAGCGTCACCATGGCGGACATGCTCAAAGCTCCCCACCACGCTCCGGAGATCCAGCAGGGTCCGGTCGCAATCGAGCCTCGATAGACTTCGAGTCCCACTCTCGGCTTCGATCGCTCCGGGAGGGGCTCGCTTCGCTCGCCCTGCGCTCGGGGTCAAACGTCGTACTCCTCGGCCCGATGCATGTCGAAGGGTCCGTGGTCGGGATTCCCGGCGAAACCGCGGAGCTCGGCGTGACACCGGTAGCAGACCGTAACTTCGGGGAGCCGGTGGTACAGAACGAGGTCGGCGAGGCTCGCGAGCGCGAGGACGGCGATCGCCGCGGGCACGTCCCAGAGCGCATAGGCGACGCTCGAGAGCACGATGGTCGCGGTGACGGCGGCGCATCCGAGCTGCTGCGGGAAGTCTTTTCGCGTGTAGAAGTAGAGGTTCTCGCACTGTGGACATCGGTCGACGGGACCGGAGGCGAGAAGGCTGGGACTCGGCGCGGGAGGGTTCCGGTGCCCGCACTCGACGCAGAGTCCCGCGTCGGCAGAGGGCGGAAGCGCATAGACGTTGTACCGACCGCAGGAGCCGCAGAAGAAGCCGACCAGGGGCCCGCTCATAACGGATGGCCGGTGGCGACCCGGAGAAATGAGGAGATCAGCTCTCCGAAGAGGACGAGGATCAAGAGCACGTAGAGCAGCCCGGTCGCCGATTGGGTGGAGCGAATCTTCACCGTCTGCCAGATGAGGCCCGCGAGGAGCAGGGGCGCTCCCAGTCCCATGAGACTCCGGAACAGAAAGAAGAGCCCGTTCGTCGAGAAGATGATGTCGGCCGCGCGACCGATTCGAAGAATCTCCCAGCCTCCGCACGCAAGGGCGGCCACGACCGCCGCCCAGCGGGCCGCGACCGCGAGCGAGACCCAGAGTGCCCCGTCGCGGAGAGGTGCTATCGACAAGCTGGTGTCCACGAGGTACCAGTGGCCGAGTATCATCGTCACCGCCACCGCGCCCAGGAGAAGTGCCGAGCTCAGGCTTCCCAGGACCGCGACCCACTCCGGAGTCGCGCCGCCCGAGCGCGCGTGAAGGACGAGAACGAGGACCGACGCGGCGGCCGCGAGAGCCGCGACCGTCTTCCGGCTCTCGCCGCGGGCGGCCATCGTCAGATACCAGACGGCGGCGACGACGCTCAGGGCGGCCCAGGCCAGCCGCACGCGGGTGGAGGAAGTGGACGGCATCGCCGCGAACGCGGACAGGACCGCGCTCGAGGAGGCGCAGAAGCGCAGGAAGCCCACAGGAAGACGATGGAACAGCGAGAGCATCGAGGCGAGCAGGAGACCGCCGGCGGCGAGATGGCCCGCCAGCGCCGCCGTCACCTGGGTGATCATTCTTCAGTGCGCGCGCGCTCTTCGCGCGCGCGCTCCCCGCGCTCCTCGCGCGGGGAGGATGGGGCCCTCCGGGCCCCCCGCTCCGCTCTTAGCCCAGCTTGTGGCGGATGAAGTACGAGAGCTCGGGGGTGAGCTCCGTGAGCTCCATGCCCTCTTCCACCACCGTCTGGCAGCCGCGACACCGGATGGGGAAGAGAGCCTCTTTCCATCTCACGCTGAGCTCGCAGTTGCCGCACTCGTTGTTCCAGCAGAACCTTCCCAGCACGGGAAATTCCACTTTCACTATATCTTGAATGCAGGCGAGAAGACTCTCTCCGGCGGGAACGGAGAACGTCCGCCCTTGGATGAGCACACCGACCGGAAGGTCGGGATCGGGAGGTTGTCGGAGGGTTATTTCAGACCTGGAAGGACTCGCCGCAGCCGCAGCTTCCGGTCGAGTTCGGGTTGTTGAACTTGAAGCCCGAGCCCATGATGTCGTCGACGTAGTCGATCTCGGTGCCGTCGAGATACAGATGGCTGCGTGGGTCGACGAAGAACCTCACGCCGTTCTGCTCGAAGACCTCGTCCCCGGCCGCGGCCTCGTCGTCGAGCGCGAGCTGGTACTGAAAGCCCGAGCAGCCGCCGCCGACGACACGGACCCTGAGCCCGGCCTCGGGACGGCCATTCTGCTGAAGGAACTCCTGCACTTTCGTGGCGGCCAAAGAAGTAATCTTGAGCATCGAACCTGTCTCCTCGGGTCCCGGAAGGTTAACTCGTTTGTCGGTACGGCAATCCGAAACCTGACTAAAAAGCTCAGACATCAGTATAGCGAGGGCCTCGACAGACTGTCAAGAACGAGAGAGCGTGTTACCATGGACGGTTCCGGCTTGCGAGGCCCGATGGAAACGAGAGCGCTCTACGACCTGCACCTGCATACGACGGCATCCGACGGCAAGCTCACGCCCCGAGAGCTGGTGCGGGCGGCGAAGTCGTCGCGACTGAGAGCTTTCGCCGTCACCGACCACGACACCGTCGAGGGAATTCCCGAAGCGATGGAGGAAGCGTCGGCCCTCGGAATCGAGCTCATCCCCGGGGTCGAGGTGAGCGCGAACTTCGGAGACGCCGCGGTCCATGTGCTCGGGCTGTTCATCGAGTACCGCGAGCCGTGGCTCGCGAACTTCTTCTCGGAAGCCAGCCGGAGGCGGATAGAGCGCGTGCACGAGATGGTCCGCAAGCTCGTCGGGCTCGGCATCGAGATCGACGCGGAATCGGTGTTCGCGCGCTCGAGCCACGGCACAGTGGGTCGTCCTCACGTCGCCGAAGTGCTCGTCGCCCGGGGGGTGGTGCGGACGATGACGGAGGCCTTCGAGCTCTACCTGGGCCAGGACGGTCCCGCGTATGTCGGCTACGAGAAGGTCACGCTCCGGGACGCGGTGGACCTCATCCGCCGCGCCGGGGGAGTGGCGTCCCTGGCCCATCCCGTCCTCCTTCGCGACGACAGCCTCATTCCGCGCATGGTCGACGACGACCTCCAGGCGATCGAAGTGTTCCACAAGGACCATACTCCGGAGAAGGCCGCCGAGTACGACGCCCTCGCCTCGAGGCTCGGGCTCCTTCAGACCGGCGGATCGGACTTCCACCGGTCCGAGAACGGCGAGCCACCGAAGCTGGGATGCCCCGAGCTGACGGAGGAAGCGTTCGAGAGGCTTCGCGCCTCGGCGCGCTGAGGGCCGAGGGATGGCTGCCCGGGTCGCCTCGATCGACGATATCCCCGATGGAGGCGCGATAGCCGTCGACGTCGGGGAGAAGCGAATCGCTCTCTTTCGCCGCGAGGGCGAGGTATTCGCGCTCGACGAGACCTGCCCCCATCGCGGCGGGCCCCTCCATGACGGTGCCATCGATCGGGGAGTGGTCCTCTGCCCCTGGCATCAGTGGCAGTTCGATCTGAAGACCGGCTGCTCCCCGGTGAATCCTCTCTCCCGGGTGAAGGTATATACCGTGCGGCTCGAGGGCGCGGACGTATTGCTGGAGCTGGATTAGATTCGGCGCAAGCTCTCTCGCGCCGCCTCGAGCGTCCGATCGAGGTCCTCGGTCTCGTGAGCGAGCGACAGGAAGAGAGCCTCGTACTGTGACGGGGGAAGGTGGACACCTCGTTCGAGCATCTCGCGGAAGAAGACCGCGTGGCGTCTCGTATCGGAGCGGGTCGCGCTCTCGAAATCGGTCACCGCTCCCTCGGAGAAGAAGAGAGTCAGCATCGAGCCGACGCGGTTGACGGCGAACGGAAGTCCCAGCTCCGACAGGATCTCGAGCAGCCCTTTCTCCAGGTAGGCTCCGCTCCTCTCGAGCCGCTCCCAGCCGCTCGACTCCTCGAGCACCTGGAGCTGCGCCAGCCCGGCGGTCACCGCGAGCGGATTTCCCGACAGGGTCCCCGCCTGGTACACGGGCCCGGCGGGTGCTATGAGCTCCATGAGATCGCGTCGGCCTCCGTACGCCCCGACGGGCAGGCCGCCTCCGATGACCTTCCCGAGAGTCGTCAGATCGGGCCGGACGCCGTAGAGCTCCTGAGCGCCGCCCCGGGCCACGCGAAAACCCGTCATGACCTCGTCGAAAATCAGGAGAGCCCCCGCCCGATCGCACAGATCCCGAAGCGCTTGGAGAAAACCTTTCGCGGGAGGAACCACTCCCATGTTGCCCGCGACCGGCTCCACGATGAGCGCTGCGATGCGCCCTTTCCGGGACTCGAATATCCGGGCGACCGAGTCCAGGTCGTTGTAGGCGGCGATTGCGGTGAGAGAGGCGAGCGCCGCGGGAACCCCGGGGCTATCGGGCACGCCGAACGTGAGCGCCCCCGAGCCCGCGCGGATGAGGAAGGAATCGCCGTGGCCGTGATAGCAGCCCTCGAACTTCAGGATGCCGTCCCTCTGCGTCGCCGCCCGTGCGAGTCGTATCGCCGACATCGTCGCCTCGGTCCCGGAGCTCACCAGCCGCACTTCCTCGACCGAGGGAACGAAGGCGCAGATCTTCTTCGCCAGCTCGAGCTCGAGAGCCGTGGGAGCGCCGAAGCTCGTGCCGCGGGCGATCGCCCGTCCCAGCGCCTCGACGACCGCGGGATGGCCGTGCCCGAGAATGAGAGGCCCGTAGGCGCCGATGTAGTCGATGTACTCGCGGCCGTCCTCGTCCCGTATCCGCGAGCCCTTCCCGGAGACGATGAATCGAGGAGCGAGGTCGAGACCCCGGAAGGCCCGCACCGGAGAGTTGACGCCTCCGGGCATGTACTTGAGCGACTCGCGGTACAGCTCTTCGCTTCGGCCGTTGGGACCCATGGGGTCGGAGGATATCAGTTCCCGCGGTAGTGCCGCAGGATGGCCTCGACCAGACCCTCGGTCGTGAACCGCTCGGCTTCCACCGTGGGCGTGACCCCGAGCTCGCGCAATGCGTTCGAGGTGACGGGGCCGATGCTCGCGGCCCGAGCGCGGGTCTCGAGGACGCGAGGATCGACCTTGGCGAAAAAGCTTCTCGCGGTCGACGCGGAGGTGAAAGTGACCATGTCCACCTCGCCCCGCTCCACCAGCTGCGACGCACGTCGCATCTCCCCGTCGTTTCCGACGGTACGATAGGCGACGACCGCGTCCACGATCGCTCCCGCGGCTCTCAACAATTCCGGGAGCGCTTCCCGCGCGATGTCGGCGCGCGGAAGGAGAAAGCGCCTGCCCGAGAGGTTGCCGCTCTCGGCGATCGCGCGGAAGACCTCCTCGGCCACGTACTTCTTCGGAACGACCGACGCTTCGTACCCCCTCTCGCGCAAGCTCTCCGCGGTCGCGGGCCCGATGGCGGCGAGCTTCTGGGAGGACGTGAGCGTCTGCGGCTTCCCCTCCGCGAGCCGGTCGAAGAATGCCTCGACACCGTTGACGCTCGTGAACACCACCCAGTCGTAGGTCGCGACGCGTCCGATGGCCTCGTCGAGGGGGCGAAAGTCGGAAGGAGGCTCGATCTCGATCGCCGGCGCCTCGACGACCGTGGCCCCGAGCCCGCGAAGGGCGTCCGCCAGCGCCCGCGACTGTCGGCGCGGGCGGGTGACGAGAATGGTGCGCCCAGCCAGGGGAAGCGGTTCCGTCACGCGGCCCCTCCGGACCTTCCTACCGGGCCGAGGGGGCGGATGATCGCGGCCGCTCCCTCGACGAGCATCGACTCCGCGAGCTCGAGCCCGAGGTCTTCCGCCCGGGAGGCATCCCCCTCTATCCCGCGCCGGAGGTATCGGCTCCCGTCGACGGCGCCGACATAAGCTCGAAGCGAAAGCCTTCCGTCTCGATACTCCGCGTAAGCGGCGATGGGCACCCGGCATCCGCCTTCGAGCCGCGCCAGGAAAGAGCGCTCCGAGACCACGGCTCGTTCCGTGGGGGCGTGGCTCAGGAACGCCACGTTTTCCGAGAGCTCGCGATCCGAAGCCCGGGTCTCGAGGGCGAGGGCGCCCTGCCCCACGGCGGGAAGCATGCTCTCGACGGGGATGTAGGAACGGATGCGGTTCGCCAGGCCGAGCCGCTCGAGTCCCGCACCCGCGAGCAGGATCGCATCCCAGGTCGAGTGGTCGAATTTCTCGAGCCTGGTGGGCACGTTCCCCCGGAGATCTTCGACGTTCAGGTCGGGCCGGAGTGCGAGGAGCTGGGAGCGGCGCCTCAGGCTTCCCGTGGCCACCGTACCGCTTCGCGGCAGCGTCTCGAGGCTCGAAGCGCTCCGCGCCACGAGAACGTCCCGGGGATCGACCCTTTCCGTCGTGGCGGCGAGCGCGAGGCCGTCGGTGAGCCTCGACGGGAGGTCCTTCATACTGTGGACGGCGAGATCGACGCGCTCCTCGAGAAGGGCGGTCTCGATTTCCTTGACGAAGACCCCGGCATCTCCGATGTCGCTGAGAGGGCGATCGAGGACTTTGTCCCCCCGGGTGTGGATGATCTCGACCTCGACCACGACCCCGGGCTGCCTCTCGCGGATGGCATCGGCGATCGACCGAGTTTGCACCAGGGCCAGACGACTCCCGCGGGTGCCGATTCGAATCCGGCGCATGGGCGAGGGTCCTATTCCTCGTCGCCGCCGCGCGGCCGATCGAGGTCGAAGGCTTCGTAAAGGGTGTCGATGCGCAGGGCCCCCAGGTCGCCCTCGTCGCTCCACTCCCGTACGCGGCTCATTACCGGGTGCAGGATCTTGTTGACCAGGCTCTCGGTGAGGAGGTCCACCTGTTCGCGGTCGGCCCCGCAGAAACGCTTGCGGTGGCGCTCGACCTCCTGGGAGCGCAGCTCCTCCACCCGTTCGCGCAGCCTCTTGATGATAGGGGTCGCGGCGAGCGAGCCTCGCCAGGCGATGAACGCCTCCACTTCATGCTCGACGATGGTCTCGGCTTTCGGGATCTCGGCGCGCCTCTTGACCAGGTTGCGATCGACGAGGAGGTTCATGTCGTCGATATCGTGAAGGAAGACCCCGTCCAGGTCGCCGATCGAAGCCTCGAAGTCCCGGGGGACGGCGATGTCGATGATGAAGATGGGCTTGCCCCCGCGTTTCGATGCGATCGACTGCATCTGGCTTCGAGTCACGATGGGGGCCGTGGCTCCCGTCGAGCTGATGGCGATGTCGACCTCGGCGAGGGCGGTCGCGAGCCGGTCGAGGGGCACCGCGTTTCCCCCGAGCTCTCGAGCCAGCCCCTCCGCCTTGCTGAATGTCCGGTTGGCGATGGTGAGCTTCTTGACGCCGCGCTCGACCATGTGCCGGGCGGTGAGCGTTCCCATCTCCCCGACGCCGACGAGCAGCACCGACCGCGCCGAGAGATCCTCGAATATCTTTCCCGCCAGTTCCGCCGCCGCGCTCGCCACCGAGACCGCTCCCGCGCCGAGGGCAGTCTCGTTGCGGACCCTCCGGCCCACCAGGATGGCGCTCTGGAGGAGGCGGTTCATCGTGAGACCGCAGGCGCCGCTCTCGAGCGAGAGCTCGTGGGCCCGGCGTACCTGGCCCAGGATCTGAGACTCGCCCAGAACCAGCGAGTCGAGGCCGGCGGCGACGCGCAAGAGGTGGCGGACGGACTCGAGCTTGGTGAGGGTGTAGGCGTAGCCCGGGTGTGCGGTCAGGTCTACCTGCTTGGCCGCGGCGATGAGGCCGCGAATGTACATCTCGGCGGCCCCGTTGTCGGTCGAGAGGCCGTAGAACTCCGTCCGATTGCAGGTGGAGAGCAGGATCGCCTCCGCCAGCACCCGTTCGCTCCGTGCGCGCGCGAGCGCGGCCTGGACCTCGTGCTCCTCGAAGGTCACGCGCTCGCGCACCTCGAGGGGCGCCGTGCGGTGGTTGAGCCCTACGACGATGAGGTCCATTATCAGTGCGCCCCCGCTCTTCGCGCGTGAGCTCCCCGGATGGGGCCCTCCCGCCGCCGCGTCGCGAAGGCGGCCGGGCCCCGTCGCTCCTCTCGCAGTGGCTGCTCGGCTTGGCGCATCAGCGTCCTGGCTAGACGAACACGTGGAACCGCGTGAGAATCAGGTTCACGATCACCAGCGAGAACAGAATCACGGTGAATCCTGCGATGGAGGTGAAGGCGACGCGTTTGGGCGACCAGCCCCAGAGACGGCTCGCCCCGAGCCCGAGGCTGTAGATGAGCCAGGCGATGACCGTGGTCATGAGCTTCGGGTCCCAGCTCCAGTACGTGCCATAGACCCGCATCAGAAGCGCAAATCCCCCGACCATGGCCACGGTCAGGAACAGGAGCCCGAGGGACGCGGAACGGTACGTGAAGCTCGCCATGATCTCGAGCGAAGGGAGCTGCTTGTAGAGAAGCCCGAAGCGATGCTTCTTGATGTCGTAGAAGAGCATCAGGTAGAGCAGCCCGTAGACCGCCGAGACGGCGAGGCCGGAGTAGCCGAGAAGCGCGGAGAAGACATGGAGCATGAACTCCGGCTCCCACAGGAGCGTGCTGAAGGTCTCGGGCGGCTCGACGAACGCGGAGGAGACGAGTTGAAAGGCGAACACGATCCCGATGATGAAGAAGCCCGTGGTGCGCACGCCGATGCGGGCCTCGATCAACAGGTAGAGAGTAGCGACGGAAAAGGCCAGAACCGAGTTGGCCTCGAACACGCTGGCGATGGGGAAGTGGTGGTACCAGATCGTCCAGAGCACGAGAAAGAGCGCGTGCAGGGCCACGGTGACCCGGAGCAGGAAAGGCGCGGTCTTCTCGGCGAAGGGGTCGTTTCGAAAGAAGAGGAGCGCGTAATCCGCCCACAGGAGCGCGTAGAGCGTGGGAAGAAGGATGTTGAGTGCGTTGAGGATCCCGGGCACGACAAATCACTATAGAGCCGGCCCATTCGGGGTGCAACGCACCGCCCGCGCAGCGTGCGGGGATTTTCCCGGTGGGGGGTGGGACTCGAAAGCAAGGGCCAGGATCTCGAATCCGCGGCAACGGGTGATCTGGCCTCGAAGTAAACGGTTTCGATCTCGAATCCCCGGCAACGGGCCCGGAGGGCCCGAGGATTTGCGCTGGGTTGAAACCGCGGCAACGGGCCCGGAGGGCCCGAGGATTTGCGCTGGGGGTTGGGCCCCAGCGCAATTAAAGATTGACACCGGTGATACGATTCTCGCCCACCCTCGGGGGAGGGTTCCTTCAAAATTCGGAGAGCTCGGAATGCGAAAGCGTTGGAGCGGCCTCTTCGTCGCGGTAGTGCTGCCGCTGGCCTGCCGGCCGAGCCCGCAGCCGACCGAAGACCCGGTTCTGCGGGTCGCGATCCATACCGAGCCCCAAACCTGGAACCGACTCCTGGCGCCGGATCGCGTGTCGCACGTGGTCTCCGATCAGCTGCACGAGCCGCTCTTGCGCCTCAACCCCGAGACCCAGCGGATGGAGCCCGCGCTCGCGGAATCCTGGGAGTTCTCCGCGGATGGAACGACGCTCGTCTTTCACCTGCGAAAGGGAGTGCGCTTCTCCGATGGCGATCCGTTCGGCGCCGAGGACGTGGCGTTCACATTCAGGGCGCTCTACGAGCCTTCGACCGGGAGCCCGCTCGTCGAGACCGCGCAGATCGACGGCAAGCCCTTCGGCGTTCGGGTCATCGACGATTCGACGGTGGCCTTCACTCTTGCGCGGAGGACGGCCGTGGTGGAGCGGATCTTCGACAGCATCGCCATTCTTCCGTCGCACATCCTCGAAAAGAGCCTGGAGCGGCGGACACTCGCCGCCGATACCGGACTCGGAGCCGACCCCCGGCGCATCATCGGGCTCGGCCCCTTCGTCCTCGTCGACCACGTCCCTGGAGAGAGAATCGTCCTCGAGCGGAATCCCTACTACTGGCGTGCCGAGGAGGAGCGAGGCCGAATGCCCCGGCTCGAGCGGCTGGTTTTCGAGATCGTGCCCGACGAGAACGCGCGGCTCCTCCGCTTCCGATCGGGAGAAATCGATATTCTCGAGCTCATCACGCCCGAGTCCTTCGAGCGGCTTCGCGACGAGCCGGACGTCGATCGGGAGCTTCTCGACCTCGGGCCCGGCCTCCAGTCGGAGCGGCTCTGGTTCAACCTCGGTCCGCAGGCGCCCATCGAAGAGCACAAGAAGCGCTGGTTCGCGGACGTGCGCTTCCGGCGGGCGGTTTCGCTGGCGATCGACCGCCAGGGGATGGCGCGCGTAGTTTTCTCCGGCCGGGCCACCCCCGCTGCGGGACCCGTCTCGCCCGCGAACTCTCTGTGGCACGACGAATCCCTACCTCAGGCAGCCTATGACCCGGAAGCGGCGAGGAGGCTGCTCTCCGAGGCAGGTTTCGCTTGGAACGAGGACGGAAGGCTTCGGGATCGCGAGGGCCGCGAAGTGAGCTTCACGGTGGTGACGAACGCGGGCAACGCGTTGCACGTCCGCATGGGTGCTTTCATCCAGGAGGACCTGGCGAAGATCGGGATCCACGCTCCCACCGTGGTCATCGAAGGCTCGAGCCTCTTCGCGCGAATCACGGGAAGGTTCGACTACGACGCGTGCCTTCTGGGAATCACCCAGACCGACCCCGATCCCTCGGCGGAGATGGCGCTCTGGCTGAGCCGCGCGCCGCTCCACCTCTGGAACCCGCAGCAGCAGACCCCGGCGACCGCCTGGGAGGCGCGCATCGACGAGCTCATGGAACGTCAGATGGAAGAGCTCGATGCCGAAGCCCGGCGCGCGATGTACTTCGAGGTCCAACGCATTGTGTACGAGCAGCTTCCGGTCCTGGATCTCGTGGTGCCGCACGCGCTTCTGGGCGCGCGCGTTCGCGTTTCGAACCTCCGCCCGACGCCGTTCGCTCACGCTTTGTGGAATGGCGAGGAGCTTTCAATCGGCGATGGAGGCGAGAAGATCACCCGGAAAATTCGTGATTCGCATCACTGACAAGGGAAAATAAGGGGAGTAGCTTCCCAGCCGAAAGTTTGGTTATACTGCCGCCGCAAACGAGCCGGATGAGGTTTCGAGCCTCTCGAGGCTGTCGCGCTGGGCAAGGAGGTGACCTCGGGATAAGCTGACGAGGGACGGTCCACGAGCAGAGCGAGCTTCGCGGGATTCGAACTATTTCAACGTCATTTCCTTTCATGATCGCCCGCCCTGCCCGAAGACGACAAGTCTCGAGCCATACCAGCATCCCACAAACATTCCACTAGTTCCCGATCGAACGGAAGCGGCCTGCGGTTCACCGCGGGTGTAAGCTTCCGCCGGAAAGGAGGAGGTAAATGCGAGGCATTCTTTGGGTCTGATGTTTTCGTTCTGAAGATAGTTGAGTCGGTTCATTAGAATAATGTGCAGAGCAGTGGATTGATAATTCCATTCATTGAAGGAGTCGATCATGGAAAACACAAAAGAAATCCAGGAAGTCGTGGAGCTCGAAATCGAGGAGCTCGAAGAGCGCTCCGCACCCGGAATCATCATCGGCCTGTAAGTCCTCGCATCAGTGAATTGAATCCCACCTCATTATGAGTTCCTCCCCTTAGAGGACTTGGAGACCCTGGGGAGGGGTCTCCTCGTTTCCTTCCTCTTCGTCGCGGCGATCATCGGCTCTCGAACTTATTGATTCGCTGCGGCTGTTTGTGGTAGCGTCGGCGCGCAGGGTTGGTTGTTCCCTTCGACTCCGGAAGGGTTGCACTTCGCTCTCGGACTCTTAACGTTCAAGTTAATAAATTCCTAGGCGCTTTGCCTAGCAACCCGAGGTGCCGGAGTCAAGATGGACTGGCGTCGTTGGCCAGCCAGCGTCAAGATTTACGTAGCAGCGGTCGTCGGGGTCGGGGTACCCGTCTACGGATGGGCGCTCTACCAGTCCTTCGTTACCGCCCGCGCGTATCCTCCCGATAAGCTCGTCAGCCTGCTCGGGATTCTCTTCGTCGCCGGCTTGAGCGCGCGCTGGGTGGTGCGGATTCCCCGCACCACCAACTGGATCGCCGTCGCCGACTGCCTCATCATCAGTATCGTCATGATCTACGGCCTGGCGCCGGGGATCGTGGCCGCCGGCTTCTTCCACACCGTGAGCTACTGGTTCGCGGTGGAGCGGGAGCCGCAGGAGCACCTCGGTGTGCGGCTGATCTGGAGCCGCCTGCGAGCGCTCTTCAACCTCTCGTTGAGCGCCCTTCACGCCCTGGCCTACGGCGCGGTCTTTCTCGCGGTCAAGCCGGCCGAGCCCATCACCGCCCCGCAGATCGTCTTTCCGGTGCTCCTCCTGGGGCTGACCTACTTTTTCGTGAACGCCCTCGGGATCCACGTCGCCCAGGCGCTCTGGGGCCAGGCCCGCTTCCTGGAGTTGTGGCGGGAGGATTTCCCGCTCATTCCCATCTACTTCGTCGCCTCCGCCTGCGGCGCCGCCATCGTCTACCTCTTTCACGAGCTGGTGGGGCCGGGGGCCTTCGTCCTCGCGCTTCCGTTCTGGATCGTCGCGTACTACGCACACCGTTTCTACAAGGAGAAGTACGAGGAGCTGGCGAAGGTGCACCGCCAGACCCTCGAGGCCTTCGCTTTCTGCATCGACGCCATGGAGCTTCATACCGACTTCAAGCACCACACGCACACCCATATCCAGAGGACCCAGGTCCTGACGCTCGGCCTCGCGCGGGCGCTCAACGTGGACGAGAAGACCTACGAAGGGCTCCGCTACGCTTCGGTGCTCCACGACGTGGGAAAGATATCGATCCCCTCCTACATTCTTCACAAGCCGACGCGGCTCACCGAGCGCGAGTTCCAGAAAATGAGCACCCATCCGGCGGTGGGCGCCCAGATCCTCTCCTCCATCGACTTCCCGTTCCCGGTGGTCGCCATCGTCAAGCACCATCACGAGAACTGGGATGGAAGCGGCTACCCGGACGGGCTGCGGGGCGAGGAGATCCCGCTCGGGTCCCGCATCCTCGCCCTCGCGGACTGCTACGAGGCGCTGACCGCGCGCCGCGTCTACCGGCGCTCGCTCTCCCGCGACGCCGCGGTCGCGATCATGAAGCGGGAGTCCCACAAGTTCGATCCCCGGGTCTTCCGGAGATTCCTCGAGGTCGTTTCCGAGCTGGATGCGGAGCTGAACTCCATCGAGGTGCGCTCGCTCACCGACCCCAAGGAGCACACCGACCGCGCCCGAGATCGCGACATCGTCGGTCAGCCGAAGTCGGTGACGCTCTCGAGCTCGATCTCCGAGCCGCAGCAGGAGATCTTCACGCTGTTCGAGATCTTCCAGAACATCGGGAACTCGCTTTCCAAGACCGATACCCTCACCATCCTCGCTTCGAAGCTCGAGAAGATCGTCCCCTTCACCACCCTCGTCATCTATCTGGTCGATGACAGCTCGGGCGAGCTCCGGCCGGCGCATATCGGCGGGGTGAACAAGGAGCACTTCACCGACCTCGAGATCGAGATCGGCACACGCCTCGCCGGATGGGTCGCGGCCAACAACCGCTTCCTCTACAACGTGCATCCGGGCCCGGACACCATGACGCTTCCTCCGGAGGTGAGGAGCCTCTACGGGAACTCGCTCCTGGCTCCCCTGGTCCACGAGGAGCGGCCGATCGGCACCATCGCTCTCTACGTCGCCGGCGACGACAAGTACACCGACGACCATATCCGCCTCATGGAGATCGTGAGCAACCGGGCCTCCATCGCCCTCTTCAACGCGATTCGATTCGAGGAGACCCAGGAGGACGCCTTCACCGACCGGCTCACGGGGCTTCCCAATTCCCGCTTCCTCTACATCTTCTTCGAGCAGACGCTTTCCGAGGCCAAGCGCTACGGCGAGCCTTTGACCGTCATCGAAATGGACCTCGACGACTTCAAGAGCGTCAATGACCGCCACGGACACCACACCGGCGACCGTTTCCTGAAGGAAGTGGGACGTATCCTCAAAGAGCAGATGCGCGACTCCGACGTGCTGGTGCGCTACGCCGGAGACGAGTTCATCGCCGTCCTCCCCAAGACCTCTTACGAGCAGGCGCGGCAGTTCTCCTACCGGCTCCAGGACGCGGTGGAGGCCACGGTGCTCGACGTCGGCGTCGGGCCGCTCAAGGTCGGAATCTCGCTGGGACTCGCCTCCTATCCGGCTTCGGGAAAGGACCTGGAGTCGCTGCTCATGGCCGCGGACAAGAACATGTACGAGGACAAAGCTCGGAGACGGGGCCGCAAACGCGGCGTCGATGCCCCCGCCGACAGCTTCCAGCCGAGCCTGTTCGAGAAGGAAGAGCTCCACCAGCGGCCGGGCTGACGCCGCAGGAATCGTCTCCCGGAGCCCATGGGCCGCGTCGTCCTTTCCCGCCTCGCCACGGCCGTACCCCTGCTCGTGGCAACCACGCTCTTTTCTTTCCTGCTCCTCCATTGGGCTCCCGGCTCGTTTCTCGACGTGATGCGGGTCCAGCCGGGGATTCCGCAGAGCGTCATCGACGAACTGGAAGAGCGGTACGGCCTGGACCGGCCGTTGCACGTCCAGTACTCGCGGTGGCTCCTTTCCGCCGCCCGCGGAGACTTCGGCCCCTCCTTCCTGTTCCAACGGCCGGTCGCCGATCTCCTCGAGGAGAGCCTCCCGCGGACGCTCGCGCTCGCGGCGGTGGCGCTTCTGTTCTGTGCGCCGGTGGGAACCGCCCTGGGCCTCTGCTCCCTGCGCAGGCTCGGCGGGCCCTGGGACCGCCTGGCGTTGCGCGCCGCCCTCGCCCTCCTTTCGGTGCACCCCGTGATCCTCGCCATCCTCGGCTTGAGCTTCGCCGCCTGGACGGGGTCGCTTCCGCTCGGCGGTGGTTCGAGCCTCGAGGCTTCCGCCCTTCCCTGGTGGGGACGAGGAGCTGATTTCCTGCGGCACCTCGTACTTCCGGAAACGATCCTCGTGCTCGTAATGCTCCCCGGGTTCTTCCTTCAAGCAAGGGGGGTGATGGCGGAAATGCTTCCCTCGCCCTTCGTCGCCGCCGCCCGGGCGCAGGGCTTGTCGGAGCGAACGCTCCTGCTCCGGCACCTCCTCCCGGCGACCCTGGCTCCTCTGGTGAGCTACACCTCGAGCTCGCTCTCGCGCCTTCTGAACGGAGCGTTTCTGGTGGAGGTGATCACCGGATGGCCGGGGATGGGAAGGCTCGCGCTGGAGGCGCTCCGGGGGCGGGATTGTTTTCTCCTGCTCGGCACGCTGGTGGTCGCCGGCATCCTTCTTTCGCTCGGAAACCTGGTGGCCGACCTGCTGCTCGCGGAAGCCGACCCGCGAATCCGTCTCGAGGGGAGCTCGGCGTGAGGGCGGGCGGGGTGATTCTCGTCGTCCTCGGGCTCCTTTCCCTGTTCGGCCCCGAGCTCGCTTCCCAGTCTCCGCTCGCTCAGGATCGCGAGCGCATCTATGCGCCGCCCTCGTTCGCCACGCACCTGCTCGGAACCGACGACCTCGGGAGGGACGTTCTGTCCCGGACCCTGCATGCCGCTCGCTTCACGCTCCTGACCGCCGTCGCAGGGGTGGTTCTCGCGATCTTCCTGGGCAGCGCGGCCGGGTGCCTCGCGGGGCTCCTCGGTGGAACGTGGGACCGTCTGGTGATGCGCTCGACCGAGCTCTTCATGGCGCTTCCGGCGCTCTACCTAATCCTCGCGCTGCGGAACCTCTTTCCCGACTCCATCGGCCCTTTCGAAGCGGGGCTCATCGTGGTGGTCTCGCTCGCGGTCGTCGGCTGGAGCGGAGTCGCGCGGCTCGTGCGCGGACAGGTGCTGTCGATCCGCGAGGAGGCCTACATCGTCGCCGCCCGTGCCGCGGGGGCGTCCCGCTTCCGCCTCGTCCTCGTCCACGTGCTCGGAATTCTGCGGCCGTTCCTGCTTCTGCAGCTCGGGCTCCACCTCCCCTACTTCCTCCTCGGCGAGGTCACACTCTCGTTTCTGGGGCTGGGTCTCCAGGGGCCCGCTCCCAGCTTCGGAAACATGCTGGCGAGCGCGATCGATGGCGCGAGCCTCCTCGGAAGCCGCTGGTGGACGTGGGTGCCGCCCGCTTTTCTCCTGACGCTCGCGGTTCTGGGATCGAACCTGTGGATTGAATCGTTGCGCGGACGTTATCTGGGATACCGGGGAGGAGCTCTGGCGGGCTACCTTGGACCGGAGCGGGCGGGCCTCGAGAGCTGGGCGGCGAGAGCCTCGCGTTTCTGGTCCTCCTCGACGTGGGGCTCGAAGCATTTGCGGCAGCGCGCCTCGTAGGACTCCGCTCCGCCGACGACCACGCGGTCGGTCGAGGCCACGAGACGCTGCGTATGGTTCGCGGGGTTGCCGCAGCGCATGCAGATCGCGAGCGTCTTGGTGATGTACTCCGCCACCGCCAGGAGCTGCGGCATCGGCTCGAAGGGCTTGCCCAGATAGTCGGTGTCGAGGCCCGCGAGAATCACGCGCTTTCCGCTGTTCGCGAGGATGTTCGAGACTTCCACCAGCCGCAG
Source organism: uncultured Acidobacteriota bacterium (assembly GCA_963716925.1). GTDB lineage: Bacteria > Acidobacteriota > Vicinamibacteria > Marinacidobacterales > SMYC01 > DAISKN01. The sequence goes on from CAVQUX010000014.1 coordinate 959,111, forward strand.
GTCGAAGAACTGACCCTCGTCGATCCCGACCACCTCGGTCCGGGGAAGGATCTTCTCGAGGATCTCGTCCGCGGTCTTCACCAGCTCGGCGTCGATGCGCATGTCGCTGTGCGAGACGATGTGCTCCAGGCTGTAGCGCCCGTCGATGTCGGGCTTGAAAATCTGGACCCGCTGTCTCGCGATCTGCGCGCGCCGGAGCCGCCGGATCAGCTCCTCGCTCTTGCCGCTGAACATGCTTCCGGTGATGACCTCGATCCAGCCATGACTCGCCGCCTGAGAGCGCACAACGTCCATTTCGGTTCAGCCCCTGCTTTCCATTCCGTAGCCAGGAGCATTATAGAACGGGGCGAGGGCGTAGATCAGCGATCGCACGAAAGCCTCTTCCCGGCTCACCATCATCCGCGTGAGGATGCCGAATGTGCCCTCGTTCGCCGCAATCTCCTGTCGTCCGAAGTATCGATCCGCCGCGTGACCGAGGTCGATGCCCGCGAGCACCGGCGCCGCCAACCCTTCGGGGAGCGGAATCGCGCCGCTGCCGCCGAAGAAGCCCCGGCGCCCGTCGGTGACGTGCGCCCAGGCCTCGAGGAAAGAAACACTTCCGGCGCTCGCGACGCCCCCTTCGAGCCCGATGCCTAGAGCCGGCCTTCTGCCCTCGGACAGGAGGACCTCGTAAACGGACGAGGCCCGCTTCCGCGCGCCCTTCATGGTCTCCTCGGTCGATCGGGGCGTCGAGGAGACTCCCGAGGAGACGTCCCGGGTCTCGAGCCGGATCCCGCGGGGCAGGAAGTCGGGAAACCGCTCCCGGAGCTGCGAGAGAGCGCGCTCGACGGCTCGAATCTTGGGCAGTCGAGTGGTGCCTACGGCGATGAGCGCTTCATCCACGATCGTCGAGAACGAGCGAGAGCCCCCGCTCGACGAGGTGATAGGCGAGCACCGAGCCGCCGGCGGCGCGAATCGCCTCCTCGACGGCGGGGCGCTTCCCATCCGGGACCGCGACCACCATGCAGCCGCCGCCCCCGGCCCCGCAGACCTTCGCCGAAATGGCGCCGGCTTTCCGCGCGGCGGCGATGATCGCCTCGAGCTCGGGGCTCGAGACCGCCGGGGCCATCGCCCGCCGGGCATCCCAGTCCTCTCCCATCAGCACGGCGACGCGGTCGAGATCTCCCGCGGCGAGGGCGTTCCGCAGCGCGACCGCGGTCCGTCCGCTCTTCTCGAGGGCTAGTCTGGTTCCCTCGTCGCCTTCGAGAAAACGGCGCACCACCTCCCAGTTCGTCGCTCCCGAGCGGTGGGGCTGATGAGAATAGGCGAGGACGAACCGCTTCTCGAAAAGCGCGGCGTCCACTGCCAGGGGCTCGCGCCGGTGGCGCAGCTTCTCCCACCACAGGCACGAAGCGCCGCCGTATACCGGCGGGTAGTGATCCTGGGCCCCGGTCATGGTGCCCAGCACCTCGACCTCCACGTCCTTCACGATCTCGATCAAGTCCCGCTCGTGATAGCGGAAGCCCGTCAAGCCGTTCAGCGCTCCGGCGATGGAGACCCCGAGGGACGACGAGGCCCCGAGCCCGGCCTGGGGCGGGGCGTCGGAGTGGGTCACGATCGAAAGAGGCTCCGGAGGAGCGAAAAAGGTCAGGAGGCGTCCCGCGATCTCGGCGCCTTCGAGTCTGGCGAGCTCTCGAGGGCTCGAGGCGACCCGCTCGCGTCCGGAGACCTTTTCGCGCACCCGCCACTTTCCATCGCTCGAGCGAGCGATCGCGGCCTCGGTGTAGAGATCGATCGCGAGGTTCACCGTAGCGGCCTCCTCGAGGAGGAGGTAAAGAGGCCAGAGGTCGACGGTGCCACCGGCGAGATCGATGCGCGAGGGGGAGCGGGCGCGGAGGGTCATCTACCAGACGAAGCCGACGTAGGCGGAGAACTCCGTGTCGCTCTCCGACTCGAAAGCGCCCTGAACCTGGAGCTCGAGAGTGAGGTGGCCGAACTCCACCCCGCCGAGGATGTGCCAGCCGATGTCGTTGGCCCAGTCGGTCTCGTTCGAAACGAAGCTGAGGTTGCTCACCAGGCCCAGACCGGCGCCGCCGAAAGGACGCGCGCCGAGGCTTCCCGATTTGTACTTGATGTTGCCGAACCCGTTGATGGGCACGACCGTCGCCGTCGGGCCCGAGGCCGTGAGGTCCTGGCGATAGACGGACGTCTGCATTTCGAAGCCGGCGAAGAGCGTCTCCGAGAAGTTGACGGGATAGTCGCTTCCGAAGGCGGCGCGCCAGCGGCCCTCGAACCCGACGTCCCGCGGGTGAAGAATGACACCGCCTTTGAGAAACGTGTCTCCGGCGAGGGCGGGACCCGCCGCGGCGAGCAGGGCTGGCACCAGCGCCGCCAGGAACAGCCGCGCGGGACGTGGGGTCTCGATTTTCATGTGCGGAGAATTATAACCCACGCTGGATGCTATCCTGGAGCGGCGTGCGCGATCTTGTGAGTGCAGTGGGGGAACGGCTTCGGTACCGGGTTCCCGCGATCGCTCGGCCGGGATTGCGGCCGGCCGCGGTCCTTATCCCGATCGTGGTCGAGCCGGAAGGGCCTTCTCTCCTTCTCACCCGCCGCGCGGCAACGCTCCGCCGCCAGCCCGGGGACATCTCTTTTCCCGGGGGCGCCGTCGATCCGTCGGACGAAACGCCGCTCGCGGCCGCGCTCCGCGAGAGCCGCGAGGAGGTGGGGCTCGATCCCGAGGCGGTCACCGTCCTCGGGCAGATGGACGAGCGCGGCACCATAACCGGCTTTCGCATTACTCCCTTCGTGGGGGCAGTCTTCGGGCCATACGAGTTCGCGGCGAACCACGAGGTCGGCGAGCTCCTGAAAGTCCCGATCACCATCCTCTCCGACCCCGCGGCGCTCTCGATCGAGACCCGGAGGATCCAGGGTCTCTCCCGCGACGTCTACCACTACCGCTACCGCGAGCACGACATCTGGGGCATCACCGGGCAGCTCGTCAGGGACTTTCTGGAGCTCATCCGCTAGCGGAGCTCCAGTTCCCGGTTCTCAGTTCTCAGTCGGGACGTCGCCAGGTTTCATCGCGGGCGCACCGGGAGCCGGGAATTGACAACTGAGAACCGCTTTGTCGACGAACCCCACGAATACCGGGTGCCGAAGCCTGTTTTCCTTCGTGAGCCCCGAGTACTGGACGCGCACCACCAGTCGCGGGGCCAGCCAATCGATCTCGCCCGGGGCTTCGGCCTCGAACTCCGGGGGCGGCGGCGAACGAAGGCCGTCGAGAGCGGTCTCGAGATCCTTGAGCGTCGTCTGATCGATGCCGCTTCCCGCGTTTCCAATCCACACGAGTCTCCCGTTTCGAGGAGAGCCGAGCACCAGCGATTTGATCCGCCTGCCACCGCGCTCGCGGACGAGGCCCACCAGGACCGCGTCCACCTCGCGCCGCACCTTGACCTTGAGCCAGTCCCGCGTCCGTTCCCCGGGGAGATAGCGGCTATCGAGCTTCTTCGCGAAGATGCCTTCGAGGCCGCGCTCCCTCGCCTCCTCGAACAGAGCTGTGCCCCGGCCTATCGCGTAGGAGCTTTCGACGATGGGGGAGGGGGGATGGGCGAGGAGCTCCGAGAGCAGGCGCCGCCTCTCGGCCAGAGGGCGGTCGAGGAGCGACTCGCCGTTGCGGTGAAGGAGATCGAAGGCGATATAGACCACGGGGTGCGCCCGGGATTTGACTCCCGCGATGCGAGTCAGCTCCCGCACCAGCACGCGCTGGAAGTCCGGCCGGCCCCCCTCGTCGAGGACCACGATCTCGCCGTCGAGAATGCCTTCGCCGGGGAGCGCACTCAGAGCCGTGAGGATCTCGGGATATCGGTCCGAGCTGTCGGTGAGCTTCCGGCCCTGCAACCGCGCGAGCCCTTCGCCGAAGAACGCCAGGGCGCGGATGCCGTCCCACTTGATCTCGTAGAGGTACTCCTCGGAATCGAAGGGCGAGCCGGGGCTCGCGAGCATGGGACGGATTCGCGCGGCGCGCCAGTCGGTCACTCAGCTCGCGCGTTCGAGATTCTGCTCGAGGCTCGACTTCAGCGCCTCCATGAGGTTGATGACCTTGCCGGTCTCGACCTCCGGCGGCTCGACGATTTCCTTGCCCTCGGCCTTGGCCTTGATGATCTCGAGGAGCTTCTCACGGTAATTGTCCTTGAACTCTTCCGGATGGAACGGCTTGGTGATGGCGTTGATGAGCTGGGTCGCGAGCTTCAGCTCCTCGGGGTTCACCTGGGTCTTCGCCTCGAGCTCCTCGATGCCGGTGAGGGCGCGGATCTCGTCCGCATAGTAGAGCGCCGACATCACGAAAGCGTTGTCCCGCGGCCGCACCGCCACCATCTGCTCCTTGCCGTTCATCACGACGCGCGCGAGGCCGATTCGATCGGTCTCCTCGGCCGCGGTACGGATGGTGGCGAAGGACTCTATGGCGACGGGTCCGTCGGGAACGAGGTAGTGCGAGCCGTGGTAGTAGAGGGGATCGATCTCGCCCCTCTGCACGAACTGGACGATCTGGATCGAGCGAGTGGACTCGAGCCGGACCTTGGCGAAGTCCTCCTCGTCGAAGATCACGTACTGCTCCTTGGCGTACTCGTAGCCCTTCACGATCTCGTCGCTCGTGACGCTGCGGTCGCAGGTGGGGCATCTCTTGTCGTATCGGATCCGGGTGTTGCACAGCTTGTGGATCTGGTTGAAGGACAGAGCCTCGGACCGGGCCGCGGGGTACATCCGCACCGGGATGTTCACCAGCGACAGCTTCAGGAAGCCTTTCCAGGTTGGTCTCACCGGCACTTCCTCCTCGTCAATGGAGTGTAGAAGTCGCGGCGGCGGCTGTCAAAGTAGAGCGGGGGCAGGTCGCGCGACGCCGTAAATTATGGACAGTAATGAACCTCGGCAGACGCGAGTTTTTCGAGCGTGCCTGGATTTGCTATGATTCGGTGTGACGCAGGGCGCTCGCCGACGAGCTCGCCGAAAGACGAATATCCCTCGCGACTGGAGAACTCAACGAAATGTCAACCGAGACCCTCGTAGGTGAGGCACGGCCGGACGTCAAGCCCACTCTGATCAACGATTTTTCGATTCAGGTGGCGACGATCAACGGCTCCGGGAGCCAATCCTCGAACAACGTGCTGATGCGATCGATTTTTCAGATGGGAGTGCCGGTGAGCGGGAAGAACCTCTTCCCCTCGAACATCCAGGGCCTTCCCACCTGGTTCACGATCCGGGCGAACAAGAATGGCTATATCGCGCGGAGGAAAGAGATCGACCTGCTGGTGGCGATGAACCCCGCGACCGCCCGCGAGGACGTGGCCTCGCTCGAGGCGGGGGCCGCGGTGGTCTACGAAGAGACCCTGGGGCTTTCGAAGCTCCGGAGCGACCTCGTCACTTATCCCGTTCCCTTCGCCGACCTGGCGAAGGAGGTGGTGGAGGACACGCGCCTTCGAAAGCTCCTCGCCAACATGATCTACGTCGGAGTCGTCGGATACCTGCTGTCGATCGATCGCCAGGAGATCCGAAAAGCCATCGAGAAGCAGTTCTCGGGAAAAGCGAAGGCGGTGAGCCTCAACGTGAAGGCCGTCGACGTCGGATTCGAGTACGCGGCCAAGCATTTCCAGGCGTCGGACACCATGCGCGTCGAGCAGATGAACAAGACGGCCGGGAAAATCCTGATCGACGGCAACGCCGCAGCCGCCATCGGCTCGATGTTCGCCGGCGTGACCGTCGTGACCTGGTATCCCATCACGCCGTCCTCGAGCCTCGTCGAGCAGCTCATCGATTACCTCAAGGACTATCGCATCGACGAAGCCACGGGCAAGGCCACGTTCGCGGTGGTCCAGGCCGAGGACGAGCTCGCCGCCATCGGGATGGTCCTGGGGGCGTCCTGGGCGGGGGCCCGGGCGATGACCTCCACCAGCGGCCCCGGTATCTCGCTCATGTCGGAGTTCATCGGCCTCGGCTATTACGCCGAGATTCCCGCGGTGGTGTGGAACATCCAGCGGGTCGGGCCTTCGACGGGGCTTCCCACCAGAACCTCTCAGGGAGACGTCCTGAGCTGCTTCCAGCTCTCGCACGGCGACACCAAGCACATTCTGCTGTTCCCCTCTTCCGTCTCCGAGTGCTTCGAGAACGCCGCGACCGCCTTCGACCTGGCCGAGCGCTTCCAGACGCCGGTTTTCGTGATGTCGGATCTGGACCTCGGGATGAACGTCTGGATGTCGGATCCCTTTCCTTATCCCGAGAAGCCCATCGATCGGGGTAAGGTGCTGAGCGCTTCCGACCTCGAGAAAGTCGGGAGCTTCGGCCGCTACCGCGACGTCGACGGGGACGGCATCCCCTACCGGACTCTTCCCGGGACCAACCACCCGCTCGCCGCTTACTTCACCCGGGGAAGCGGCCACACGCCGGACGCCGAGTACAGCGAGCGGGCCACGGACTACGTCTCGAACCTCGACCGCCTCGCGAGGAAGTACGAGACCGCCCGCGGCTTCGTGCCCCCGCCGGTCGTCGACGACCAGAAGACCGCGGAGGTGGGCATCATCGCGTACGGAACCACCGACTGGGCGATCCAGGAATCGCGCGACCAGCTTCGTGAGGAAGCCGACCTGAAGACGAGCTACCTTCGAATCCGCGCGCTTCCGTTCAACGGCGACCTCGCGGCTTTCGTCGCCCGCCACCAGCGGGTGTACGTGGTGGAACAGAACCGCGACGCGCAGATGCTCCAGCTGGTGCGTCTCGAGCTCGCGTCTCGCCCCGAGCTGGTGGGCCTCGTGGCGAAGCTCCGGAGCGTCCTTCACTACAGCGGGCTTCCCATCGACGCCCGCTTCGTCACCGAGCAGATCCTCGCGCAGGAGCGGGCAACCTCGAATCCTCGTTGAAGACTGGAAGTGCCTCATGGGAACGATAGTCGAAGAATCCGCATCACCGAAGAAAGTGAACCGCGTCGGTCTCACCCAGGCCGACTACAAAGGAAAGCCCTCGACCCTCTGCAAGGGCTGCGGTCACGACTCCATAAGTAGCCAGCTCATCAAGGCGTTCTACGAGTACGGGGTGGAGCCCTACCGGGTGGCGAAGCTCTCGGGAATCGGCTGCTCGTCCAAGACCCCGGCGTACTTCCTGAACCGCAGCCACGGCTTCAACGCGGTGCACGGCCGCATGCCCTCGGTCGCGACCGGCTCGGTTCTCGCCAACCGCAACCTCGTCGCCGTCGGAGTCTCGGGGGACGGGGACACCGCGTCCATCGGCATCGGTCAGTTCGTGCACCTTCTGCGGCGGAACCTCCCCATCGTGTATATCGTGGAGAACAACGGGGTCTACGGTCTGACCAAGGGCCAGTTTTCGGCGACCGCCGATCTCGGCTCCAAGCTCAAGACCGGGGTGGTGAACGATCTTCCGGCGATCGATCTATGCTCGCTCGCCATCGAGCTCGGCGCGACCTACGTCGGCCGTTCGTTCGCCGGCGATCCGAAGCAGGTGGTGGCACTCCTGAAAGGCGCTTTCGCCCACAACGGGACCGCGGTTCTCGACATCATCAGCCCCTGCGTCACTTTCAACAACCACGAAGGTTCCACCAAGAGCTACACCTGGGGCAAGGAGCACGAGGAGATGCTACACGACCTGGACTTCATCCCGTTCTTCGAGCCGATCGAGGTCGACTACGAGGAGGGGCAGGCGACGGACGTGGAGCTCCACGACGGATCGCACATCCTGCTCAAGAAGCTCAATCGCGACTACGATCCCAGGAGCCGGAGGGTGGCCCTCGAGCTCCTCTTGGAAGCCCGGGAGAAGCAGGAGTTCCTGACGGGCCTGCTGTTCGTCGATCCCGACGAGAAGAACTTCATCGACCTCCTCAATCTGGTCGACGAGCCCCTGGCGACGCTTCCGCTCGAGAGGATCCGGCCGAAGAAGGCCGCCCTCGACGAGATCATGGAATCGCTCAAGTAGAGCACACCGCTATCGCACGGATGTGGAACCATCCCGAGCGACGGCCCTGAAGGTCCGCCGCGAGGTGCGCCGGACAGTCCAGGCCGCGGGGCCCCGAAGGCGATCCCCGCGGCACCAATACACTCAACGAAACCGATACTTCAGCTCGGCGACGACCTGCCTCTTGATGATGTCGCCGAAGACGTGCTGCTGTGCGTCGTCGTTGTTGATGTTCACGAGCTTCACCGACGCCGTGACCCGATCTTCCGCCAGCCGCACTGCGAAACCGCCGTTGAGCATGGCGTAGGATTCCGTCGGCCCGTGATAGCGGGCGTCGAGGACGTCCGTCCAGAAGGCGGAATCGGTGTAGTTGAACGACAGGTTTCCGAAGAACCGCCCCCTCGAGAGATTCACCCCCAGGTTGAATCGGTTCGCCGGAGGAATGTTCAGCTCGGAGAAATCCGCCGGATTGTCGGGTTTCGGCTCCGCCTGCCAGGAGTAGTTGGCGAAGAAGCCGACGTCGCTCGAGACGCGCGCGTCGAGCCCGAGCTCGACTCCCCAATCCCTCACCCCCTCGAAGTTCAGGTAGGTGAAGCCCGACGGCAGCCCCCGCCCCGCCTGATTCAGGAGGTCGAGGACCACCGGCGGCAGCGGCCATCCGGGCGGAGGATTGCCGCTGCTGTAGGTCCCCGACTGAGTGAAGAAGATGTTGTCGCTCGTCTGGTTCAGGTACCAGGCGGCGCTCACGGTGTAGCGGTCGGCGATCGTTCCGGTGTAGCCGACCTCGTACGCCGTCATGCTTTCTTCGTTCAGCTCCTCGTTTCCCACGGCCACCACGGGAAAAGCGAACTGCCTTCCGGCGAGCGCGGGGTTGAGGAGCCCGAGGTCGATGGCCTCCACGATGGTGACGTCGAGAAAGCTGTTCACGAACGACGGCGCCCGGAACGCCTTGTTGTAGGAGACGCGGAACGCGTGCTCCGGCGTCGGCTTGATCATGAACGTTGTGCGGGGCGAGAAGACGACTTTGTCGATCACGCTGAAGGCGTCGGCCCGGCCGCCCACCAGCCACCGGAAGTGATCCGACAGGAAGATCTCGTCCTGGATGTAGAAGCCGCCCTCGGTCCGGTTGTCGCCCCGGGAGGCGATCGAGAGGTCGAACGCGTTGTAGCGGAAGTTGCCTCCGTAGGTGAGGATGTGGCGGGTGCCGAAGACCGTCGAGTTTCCCGCCTCGAAGTCGTAGGTCTTGGTGTCGAAGAGGAAGGGGATGGGCCGACCGTCGGTGCCGACGGCGAGGAGCGCCGGGGCCTCACCGTCGAGAACGTTGGTGAAGAAGTTCACCTTCCAGCTCCCCCGCTCGTAGTTGACCTTCCCGTAACCCGCGACGGTCCCCGACTGGATGTCGAAGGGGCCGATCCCGGTGTGGATGATCCCCTGGGTCCCCGCGAATCCACCGGCGAAGATGAGCTTCTGGTTGCCGTCGGGGAAGTCGTAGTCCACCCGGGCGTCGAGCTTCGGCTGTGTGGTCTCGGTGTTGGGAAACGGCGGGTACTCGGCGCCGCCGGTGCCCCGCTCGGGGTCGACGGGAATGCGGCCCGTCGGCCGCGCGAACGCTTCCATGTTGAAGACGCCGGCGGATATCTTGTAGGCCCAGCGGTCGTTCAACGCCTGGGCGTGGGTCAGGTGGATGTTGTACGTCTCGCCGGCGTCCTGGTCGCTCCCGGCAACGTCTCGATTCACTCCTCCGTAGGACAGCGTGAGCGTCGTGCCGTCGATCTGCCGCGGCGTCTTGGTGATGACGTTCACGACGCCGGTCATGGCGTTCGCTCCCCAGACCGCGGAAGCGGGGCCGCGGATGACCTCGATCTGCGCGATCTCGCTGGTATCCACGGGGAGGAAGTCCCAGGCTACGAAGCCGAAGAAGTCCTGGTAGATGGTGCGGCCGTCCAGGAGCGCGAGCTGGGACGTCGACAGGGTCGAAGTGGCGCCGCGGGTCACGATGTTGATGTCGCGCGCGGACGTCTGGGCCACGTTCACTCCCGGCACCGATCGCAGCAGGTCTCCGTAGTTCGATGCGGGTGAGCTCTCGATCGTCTCCGAGGTGACGACGCTCACCGCTGCGGGTGAGTTGATGAGTTGCTGCTCGATTTTCGAGGCGGTCACGATTACCGTTTCGGCGTAGGTGAGCTTGTCTTTTTCCTTCTGTTCCTCGGGCTTTTCTTCTTGTTTGGGGGGCGGCTCCTCCTGGGCTCGGGCGGGAGCGGTCCAGGCGAAGGCCAACGCGGCGGCGAGCACCAAAGTGGATTTCATGACGGCGGGACCTCCTGAACGAAGAGCCGGGCGAAGGGGAGAACCGGCGGCGACGACGAGAATTTATTTCACAGCAGGCCCCGCGGTTTCAAGGCGGCTGCGGCTGCGGTGAATGCCTATAATGGGCCGCCATGTCCAACGTCACCGAAGAGGCCGTTCTCGAGAAGCTCTCGAGCCTTCACGATCCCGATCTGGGCCGCGACATCGTTTCGCTCGGCTTCGTGAAGAACGTGCGAATCTGCGCTCCGATCGTGAGCTGCGACATCGAGCTCGCGAATCCCGCGAGCCCGGTGAAGGACCGCCTGCAGCGGGAGGCGGAAGCCGCTCTTCGCGAGATTCCCGGAATCGACCAGGCGAACGTGAAGGTGACCTGGGCGGTGACCGCCTCTCCCGAGGCCTCGCAGCGGATCCTTCCCGGCGGGCAGACCATGCCCGCACCCCAGAAGCCCCCCGGGGTCAAGAACCTGATCGCGGTGGCCTCGGGAAAAGGAGGAGTCGGAAAGTCGACGGTGGCCGCGAACCTCGCGGTGGCCCTCCGCGAGACCGGCGCTCTCGTCGGCCTCTGCGACGCCGACGTCTACGGACCGTCCCAGGGGACGATGTTCGGGCTGTCGGACCAGCCGGAGGCGGATGCCGAAAGGCGCCTCATCCCGCTCGAGTCCCGCGGCGTGAAGATCATGTCGATGGGGCTCCTCACCTCCAAGGAGACTCCGGTCATCTGGCGCGGTCCGATGGCCACCCGGCTCATCCAGCAGTTCCTCTCGGGCGTCGCCTGGGGCGAGCTCGACTACCTGGTGATCGATCTCCCTCCGGGAACCGGCGACGTGCAGCTCACGCTCACGCAGAGCGTGCCGCTGACGGGTGCGGTCATCGTCACCACCCCCCAGGACGTCGCCCGGACCATCGCCGAAAAAGGTCTGCGGATGTTTCAGCCCGTGCAGGTCCCGGTCCTCGGGGTCATCGAGAACATGAGCTACTTCGTCTGCTCCCACTGCCAGGAGAAGACGTTCATATTCCGCCAGGGAGGCGGAAAGCAGATCAGCGACGAGCTCGGGATACCGTTTCTCGGCGAAATTCCCATCGATCCCGAGGTGGTCCTCGCCGGAGACGAGGGTGTACCGATCGTCGCGCGCAACCCCTCGTCTCCCGCCGCCCTCGCCTATCGGGAGATCGCGTCGAAGGTGGCGAGCGCCGTCGCGCGGGCGAACTTCGAGAGCGGTTCGGCGAAACAACCGAAGGAGATGGTAGGCGAGGCCCGGGCGCTCCGGATCGTCTGGAACGACGGCTCCGAGGCGGCCTACCCCTACGATTTCCTCCGGAACCACTGCCCCTGCGCTCTCTGCGTCGACGAATGGACGGGCAAGCGGAAGAGCCTGATCCTGCTGCTCCCGTCGAACTTCCGCGCCATGAAGATCGACCCCGTGGGCAACTATGCGATCCAGATCGGCTGGTCCGACGGCCACAACACGGGGATCTACAGCTTCCGGCTGCTGAAAGAGCTGGAAGAAGAGCTCAAGAAGAAGTAACCCAAATCGAACGCAAAGGCGCAAAGGCGCAAAGACGCGAAGAAGAAATCCTTCTTTGCGTCCTTCCTCCTTTGCGCCCTTGCGTACTTCCGGGGTTTTCCTAACGCATGCCGGGGCGAGCTACGTCCAGAACCCCTTCCACCGAGCGGATGGATCTTGCGATGCGATCGAGCTCCTTGACGTTGCTGATGGAGACCGTGACGTCGATCGCGCCTTTCCGGTCCTCGAACGTCTTGGCCTCGATGGTGCGGATATCGGTGTTCATGTCGGCGATTATGGAGGTGATGTCCGCGAGGATCCCTTTGCGGTCCTCCACGTTCACCGAGAGGGTGATGTCGTATTTCGCGTCCTTCTCCCCTTGCCAGGACACTTCGACCCGGCGTTCGGGATCCACCATCAGCTTGAGGAGGTTGGGGCATTGCGCGGAATGGACCGACACTCCCTTGCCCCGGGTGACGTATCCGGTGATGCTCTCGCCGGGAATGGGGTTGCAGCATTTCGCGCGATAGACCATGAGGTCGTCCATGCCGTCGACCTTGATCTTGTCGTCGCCGCCCTTCAGCACCCGCCGCACGGCGCGGGCCAGGCTGGCGCCGGCGCCGGTCTTTTCCTGCAGCTGATCGGGCGGGACGAGCCGGGCGAGCACCTTTCTCGGGGATAGCTTTCCGTATCCGATCGCGGCGAACAGATCGTCGTTCCTGGAGAAGCCGTACTCTTTCAGGATCTCCTGGAGCGGGGTTCCGTCCACGGCCTGCTTCAGGCTGAGATCGAACCTCTGCGACTCCTTCTCCAGGAGCTTTCTGCCGATCTCGATGCTGCGCTGGCGCTCGGCGGCGTTCAGGAACACCCGAATCTTGTCCCGAGCCCTCGAGGTGACGACGAACGAAAGCCAGTCTCGGCTCGGCCGATGGCCGCGGGAGGTGAGGATCTCGACGATGTCCCCGTTCTTGAGCTTGTAGCGAAGCGGGACCATGAGCCCGTTGACCCGGGAGCCGACGCACTGGTGGCCGACGTCGGTATGGATGGCATAGGCGAAGTCGACGGGAGTCGCCCCCCGGGGGAAGGACTTCACGTCCCCCTTGGGGGTGAAACAGAACACGTCCTCGGGATAGAGGTCGACCTTGAGGTTGTTGAGGAACTCGTGGGGGTCTTTGACTTCCCGCTGCCATTCGATGATCTGCCGCAGCCAGGCGAAGTTCTGGATGTCCTGCTCTCCGAGCGGTCTTCCTTCCTTGTACTTCCAATGGGCGGCGATTCCCTGCTCGGCCACCCGGTGCATCTCCTCCGTTCGAATCTGCACCTCGAAGGGGACGCCGACGTCGGTGATGACGCTGGTGTGGAGCGAGCGGTAGCCATTGGGCCGGGGCATCGCGATGAAGTCCTTGATCCGGCCGGGCACCGGGCGCCAGGTATTGTGGATGATGCCGAGCGTGGCGTAGCAGTTCTTGACGCTGTCGGAGATGATGCGCAGCGCGATGAAGTCGTATACCTGATCGAGCTCGATCTGCTGGCGCTTCATCTTCTGATAGATGCTGTAAATGCTTTTGGTGCGGCCGGTGATTTCCGCCGGGACTCCGTTCTCCGCCAGGTTCTTCTCCAGGACCCCCTTGACCTCGGCGATGAACTCCTCGGTCCACTTGCGCTTCGCCTCGACCCGCGCCGCGAGGACCCCGTAGGCCTTGGGCTCGAGGTTCTTGAGGCAGAGGTCCTCGAGCTCGTTCTTGATCTTGCCCATTCCCAGGCGGCCGGCGAGGGGAGCGTAGATTTCGAGCGTCTCGTTGGCGATGTGTATCCGCCGCTCCTCGGAGAGGTGCTGGAGGGTCCTCATGTTATGGAGCCGGTCGGCGAGCTTCACCAGGATGATGCGGAGGTCGTCCACCATGGCCATCAGCATCTTGCGGAAGTTCTCCGCCTGGTGCTCCTCGGCGGAGGAGAACTTCATCTTGCTGATCTTCGTGAGCCCCTCGATGATGTGCGCCACCTCCTTCCCGAAGAGCTCTTCCACGCTCTCGATGCTGGTGAGGGTGTCTTCGACGACGTCGTGGAGGAGGCCGCAGGCCACGGAGGCCTCGTCGAGCTGCATCTCCGCGAGGATATTGGCGACCTCCAGAGGGTGAATGAGATACGGCTCGCCCGATTTTCGAAGCTGGTCGCGGTGCTCCCGGGCGGAGAAGACGTAGGCTCGCCGCAGGAGCTCGAGATCTCCGTCCGGCTGGTAGGCACGGACCTTCTCCAGGATGTTCTCGAATCGGATCATAGAGGGGGGCAAGGCTCCGAATCCAGAGCCCCGAGAGCCCCGAGAACCCCATGATAGAGAGTGGGCCGAAGCGGATCAAGATCATGCCGGGCACGGGCTTACCGGCGGCACCTCTTTCTTGACTGACCTGGTACCCCATACTATACTTCGCTCCCCAATGGAGATCTCCATGGGAAGAGGGGGTTTTTCGGTCATGCACACCCATCGTGGGAAAGTAGTCGCAGTCTCACTCGTTGCGCTGGTCGCGCTCGGCGGTTGTGCCAACCTTCAGCAGAAGTGGAACATGCTGAAGTCGAGGCGGGCTTTCAAACAGGCGAACCTGGACTACGCCAACAAGGAATACCAGAACGCCATCGACCTCTACAACACCACGCTCGAGCTCGATCCCGATCCCGATCCGCGAGTGCTCGTGACAACCCATTTCTACCGCGGAAGCAGCAGCCACCTGCTTTACAAACCGTCGAAATTCGACGACCCCGAGAACGACGCCCTTCTGGAGGCGGCGATCAAGGACTACGAGACCGCGATCGAGCTATCCCGGAAGCACATGGGCGAGTTCGAGATGCTCAAGCCGTACCAGCAGTACGGTATGGAGCAGCTGGCCGCGATCTACCGCGACAACCTGGATGATTTCGGGAACGCCGAGAAGTACTTCAAGTCGCTCATCGAGTTCGATCCCAAGACCCCCGAGCGCTATTACGCCCTCGCCGACGTGTACGAGCGGTTCCACGATCCCGAGGAGCTGCCTCTTCTGGAGCAAGCCATCGAGGCTTACAAGAAGCCGGTGGACCTGGCTCCCTCGGATCCGCTGGCCTACCGTCAGGTCGCGAACCTCCTGAACAAGTACGGGCGATTCGACGAGACCATGGAATGGCTCGGCAAGGCCCGGGACGTCCAGGCGACCAACCCCGAGGGCTACTACCTCATCGCCGTTCACTATTGGGACAAGGTCTACCGAGACCCGGACCTGACCGCGGACGACAAGAAGCAGTACATCGAGCTCGGCATGGCGCAGCTCGATCAGGCTCTGGGGATCGACGACCAGTACGTCGACGCGCTGATCTACAAGAACCTTCTCCTTCGCGAGCAGGCCAAGATCGAGCCGCGGCGCAAGGCCGAGCTCGAGGCGATGGCCAACGAGCTCCGCGACCGCGCGATGGTGCTCCGCGAGCAGCAGCAGGCCTCCGAGAAGGCCGCCGCCGCCGCCGCGAGCGAGGGCGCGGAAAAGGAGCAGCCCCCGACGTCGCAGCCGCCCTCGAGTCACTGAGGACCCAAGGCGAGTCCGAAAATCTCCGAAACTCTCCGGGCGAGGCAGCCTTTATGGTTTGGCTGCCTCGCCCGTCGTCTTTTCCGGGACTCATGCCATGACGAGCCTCACCGGCTTCAAGGTGCTCCTCATCGACGATGACAGTGCCCTGGCGCGGATGCTGTCGGAGTACCTCTCGAGCTATGGCCTCGTGGTCGACTGGGCAAAGGACGCCGTGGAGGGGCTCGAGAAGGTCCGAGGTGCTTCCTCCCCCGACGTCGTGATCCTGGACGTCATGCTTCCCGGGCTGGACGGGCTGGGGCTGCTTCCGCGGCTGCGGGCGATTGACGACCTTCCCGTCCTCATGTTGACTGCCCGGGGCGAGGAAACGGACCGTATCGTCGGTCTCGAGCTCGGGGCCGACGACTACCTCGGCAAGCCCTTCAACCCGCGGGAGCTCCTCGCGCGCCTCAGAGCGCTGGTGCGGCGCGGACGACGTAGCGGCCTCGATAGGGCGCTGCTGCGTTTCGGGCGTCTCACCATCGACCGGACCCGTCGGCAGGTCCATCTCGACGAGGAGGAGCGGCCGCTGACCGGGCATCAGTTCGATCTTCTCGTGGCCCTCGCCGAGAACGCGGGCCGAGTCATGACCCGCGACCAGCTTCTCCGATTGGTGCGCGGGACCACGCTCGAGCCCTTCGATCGCTCCATCGACGTCCACGTGTCCCGTATCCGGGCGGCAGTGGAGGAAGATCCGCGATCCCCACGCCGGATCCTGACCATCCGGGGCGTCGGGTACCTGTTCGTGAGCGATGAGGGCCAGGCGGAGGGTTGATGCGGCGTCTGTACGTCCAGATCTACGTCGCGTTCGTCGCGAGTCTCGTGCTCCTGGGCGTTCTTTTCTCGATCGCCTGGCTCTGGGTGGTCCCTTCCGATGGCGCCGGCCTGGAGGCGATCTCGGCGATGGCGGAGCCTCACCTGCCTCCGCCCGGCGCGTCGCGTGAAGAAATCGACGCCGCACTCCGGGAGCTCTCGCGGAAGTTCCATTGCAGCCTCGCGCTCTTTCAAGGGGACGGGAAGAAGCTCGGCTCCGCCGGCGACGGGGCCGTTCCCGGGCCCGATCCCTCGTGGAAGTCGAGTCGATTCCTCCGGTCGCGGGGTCGGGGCGTCACCCTGGCTCTTCGCCTGTCCGATGGCAGGTGGCTCGTGGTCCGCCATCACCAGGGGGAACACGGCGTCGCTGTGCTTCTCTCCGTCGTGCTCTCGGCCGCCGCCGTCGCCGTCGGCGCCTACCCCGTGGTACGCCGCCTCACCGGCCGGCTGGAGCGCCTCCAGGCGCGCGTCGACGCCCTGGGGGAAGGTCAGCTCGGCTCGAGGGTGGCGGTGGAGGGACACGACGAGGTCGCGGGTCTCGCCTCGAGCTTCAACCGGGCGGCCGAGCGCATCGAGCGCCTCGTCGAGGCGCAGAGGACGCTTCTCGCGGGGACCTCCCACGAGCTGCGATCGCCGCTCACGCGGATCCGCCTGGCGGTCGAGCTCATGGGCGATCGAGCTCCGGCGGAGTTGAAGGCGCGCATCGAGAAGGAGATCGCCGACCTCGACGAGCTCATCGGCGAGTTGATCCTGGCATCCAGGATCGAGGCACGCCAGGCGATGGGACGGGAGGAGAGAATCGACCTCCTGGCGCTCGCGGCGGAAGAGGCCTCGAGGTACGACGCTCGTCTCGAGGGCTCGCCCGTCGAGATTCAGGGGGACCGCGGGCTAGTGCGCCGCATGGTCCGAAATCTCCTCGAGAACGCGCGGCGGCACGCCCCCGCCTCGCCCATCGACATCACCGTCGGCCCGAGGAACGGCGAAGGAGCGCGTATCCAGATCCTCGACCGGGGCGCGGGCGTTGCCGAGGAAGAGCGCGAGAAGATCTTCGAGCCGTTCTACAAGCCTCCGGGCGCTCCGGCAACGGAGGATAGAGGTGTTGGACTCGGGCTCGCGCTCGTCCGCCGGATCGCGAGATACCACGGAGGCGATGCCCGCTGCCTGGCTCGCCCGGGCGGCGGCAGCCTCTTCGAGGTCGACCTCGGTCGAGCTCCCGAGCTCCCGTCCAAATAGAAAGGGGAGGCGGGAGCCCATGCTCTCCGCCTCCCCGGATTGCGAGCGGCGGCTATTCAGCCGCTGCGCCCGGACCGACTCAGCGGCTGCCGCCGCCGAGGCTCCCCGGGTCGGGCGGCACGATCCCCACGCGCTCGACGCCGTTGCCCTTGGCGACGTCGAGAACCGAGACCACGTCTCCGTAGGTCAAGGTCGGGGCCGCTCTCAGGAAGATCGTCTTGTCCGCGCGAGTCTCGAAGATGTCGCGGATCCGAAGCGGGAGCTCGTCCATATTGACGGGCTGCTTGTTGATCGTGACCTGCCCGTTGGGATCGATATCGAGAACGAGCTGGTTCGGATCCGGCGGCGCGTCCGGGAGGTTGTCCGCTGACTCGGGCAGCTCCACGTCCAGGCCTTTCTGCGTCAGCGGCGTCACCACCATGAAGATGATGAGCAGCACCAACATGACGTCGATGAGCGGCGTCACGTTGGGGTCCGACATCGCGCCGCCCTTCTTGCCCGTTGACATACCCATAGCAATGTGCTCCTTCGAAAGATCGATGCCGGATCAGCTTCTCGTCTTGATCTCGGTGATGAGGCCGATCTCGTCCGCCCCGCCGGCGCGACAAAGATCCATGACCCGGAGGACATCCCCGTACTCCAGACCTTCGTCGGCCTTCAGGAACAGAATTCTCTCGGACTTCCCCTCGAACTCCTCAGTCAGTTTCGTCGCCAGCTCCGATTCCGCAATCGGCATCATATTGAGGTAGACGGTGTTGTCCTTGCGAACGGCGACGGTGACGGCGGATTCGTTGTCGGGATGATCCGAGGGGAACTCGGCCTCCGGCAGCTTCACGTCGACGCCTTTCTGGAGGAGGGGGGTGATCACCATGAAGATGATGAGCAACACCAGCATCACGTCCGCGAGAGGTGTGACGTTGATTTCGGAATTGATGCCCTTTGAACCCAGTCCGCTCACGCCCATGGCTTGGTCTCCCTATCTAGAAACGCGTCCGGGTCAGGCCGCGGTCTTCTTGGCCATGTAATCGATGAGCTCGGAGGCGCTGTTGTCCATCTCGACGGTGAAGCCCTCGACGCGGGTGCTCAGGTAGTTGAAGCCCCATACCGCGGGGATGGCCACGAACAGTCCGAAAGCCGTCGCCACCAGAGCCTCGGCGATACCGGCCGACACCGCTCCGATACCACCGGAGCCGGTGAGCGCCATTCCTCGGAAGGCGTTGATGATGCCCGCGACCGTTCCAAACAGACCCACGAACACCGCGGTGGCGCCGACGGTCGCGAGGCCGGCAAGCCCGCGCCGGAGGTCGGTGAGGTTCAGGGCCGTGGCCCGCTCGATGGCGCGGTGCGCCGCTTCCATCATCTCGTCGCGGCTGACGCCGCCGGACTCCTTCTGGTACTCGTACTCGTTGAGGCCCGCGAGCAGGACCTTGGCCAGGTGGCTGTTCTTCACTTCCTTGCCGCTGCTGATCTTGATCGCTTCCTGAATCTTGCCGTCCTTCAGGAGCTTGGCGACCTTCGGGGCATAGGCCCGGGACTGCTTCTTGGCCTTGCGGTAGGTCATGAAGCGCTCGATCATGATGCTCAGCGAATAGACCGACATGATCAACATCACGAAGTTGACCAGTTTCGCGGTAAGACCCATGTGCGTCCAAATATCCAACAAGCTAAACGACATTATTTCCTCCTGTATTCGTCCTGGCTGGGTGCTTCGGAATCATGAAATCAAAGGCTAGCTCAAGGCGAAGTTCACGGTCACCGTCATCACGATGGGAACCGGAACCCCGTTCAACAGAGTCGGCTCGTACTTCCACTGCTTCACCGCGTCGATTGCCGACTGATCGAGAAGCGGAATCGATCGCAGCACGCGCACGTTGGTGACGTTGCCCTGGGGGTCGATGATCGCTTCGAGGATCACGATGCCCTGCACGCGGGCTTGCTTGGCGATATCGGGATAAACCGGCGACAGGTCTTTGATCTTGTTCGGAGGACGGATGTCTCCGCCGACCCGCACGGGCTCCTGCTTCACGGGCGGAGGCGCATCGGGTAGTCCTCCCACGATTCCGCCGATGATTCCACCGGGAACTCCGCCCTCGACGCCTCCGGGAACTCCGAAGTCGACGCCTCCGAGGTCGTCCATCCCGATCTCATCCGGGATTTCGACGGGGGCAACGAACTGCGGCGTCGCCGTGAGAACCGGCCGGGGCGCCATCGGCTTGGGGCGTGCGGCGGGGGGCGGCGGCGGCGGCGGGGGAGGAGGTGGCGGCGGGGGGGGCGCCATGAACGTCATGATCCCCTCGGGGGTCGGGAGATTGTCCGTCGCCATCAAGGGAACGATGATCATGGCCGCCACGATCCCGCCCTGAATCAGAAAAGAAGTAAGAAAAGAGAGCAATGATCTCCCCGCGCCTCTCTCGGGAACCAGCACGAGATCGAACATTTCTTTGGGCACGGCGTTCGGCGCTCCTTTCGCGAGAAGTTATGAACGACTTCCGCTATCAAAAAAACTCGCGTAACCCTCGTCGACGACGACCGAGAAGCTGTGAGGGAAACCCCCGGTCGAGTCCTTAGACACCAGTCTCCGCGGAAAGGTTCCGTCCGACTCGACTATGTCGTCGGAGCATGAGCCGCGGCTCGTGACGACCCGAAGATGCCGGACGGGGGCGAGGCGATGACCCGGCCCTCGAACGTCGTATGCATATCCGGAATCAGAGTTCCTTGTCAAAACCCTTCCGCAGGAGATTTGGAGGAATCTCCAGCGTCAACGAGTTGCGTATGCTATTTCTCCCTAGGGGATCTGTCAAGCGTCAACGTCGGCCCGGCTCCCAGGCCCCCTCGGGGCAGGGAAGTAGGAAGGGGGATACGGCGACAGAGGTGAGAGGGGGATGAACCCGGTCGGATCTTTCCCCGATCCCCTGTCCCGACCTCCCGCCGCGGCGCAGAAGCGCGCTGTTACAGAAGGTTGAAGCGCACGACGAGGTCGGAGAGTGCTTTCACCGGGCGGCCGTTCTTGGTGGCTGGGCGGAAGCGCCAGGAGGATTCGACCACCCGGATGGCTTCCGCGTCGAGCTCCGGAATGGAACGCATGATCTTGAGGACACGGACGTCGCCCCGCTCGTCGATCACGACGCGCAAGACGACGGCGCCGGTCACGTTGTCCCGGATCGCCTGCCGCGTGTAGCTCGGCTGCGGCATCCGGATCGGGCTCGGACCCACGTCGGGTTTGGGAAGACTGGGGATATCTTCGCCCGTTCCTCCGATGACGCCGCCTGGCATTCCTCCTGGAGTGCCTCCGAGGACGCCGCCGGGAATGCCGCCCGGGAGACCGTCCGAGCTCCCGTCGAGGACCCCGACCTCCATTCCCGCGATCTCGATTACCGGCGCCAGGATCTCCTCCGGGATTCGCGCGAAAGGCCGACGGAGCTCCTCGGGGAAGACCGTCCGGACTTCGGACGTCTCCGGCGCGGCACTCTCGACCCCGACGTCGCTTCGTGAAGGAGCGGGCGGCGGCGGAGCCAGGTCGAGGACGAGCGCGGGGACCCGGGGGCGGACGACCTCCACCGGGCCGAAGAGGGCCGCGGCCGCAAGCGCCCCGAGCGCGAGGAAATGGAGACCGAAACCGAGGGGCGCGCTAACCCAGCGGGAGCCTGCGGGACATCGTTCCACCAGGCCCAGCGTGGTCGCGAAGCAATCTTCGGGCTTTGAAGCCTCGGGCTTCGCCTCCCGCTGGGACCGCTCGTGGTCGATGGTGGCCTCCGTCGCCGGTCCACTTCATCATACACCGGGTCCGGAGGCGCAGAAGGTTCAGACCCGGGCGTCGGCCCCGGCTTCGGACTTGGATTTCTTCCTCTCTCCCGCGGGCTTGTCCCGATACTGCCGCCACCAGACAACGACGGGAGCGGCGATGCCGATCGTCGAATAGGTTCCGGCGATGAGTCCTACGACGAGAACGAAGGAGAAGCCGCGGAGCACCTCTCCGCCGAAGAGGAACAATGCGATCACGGAGAGGAACGTCAGCCCGGAAGTGAGGATGGTCCGCCGCAGGGTCTGGTTCAGCGAGGCATTCAAGATCTCCGCGAGCGACTGCCTTCGAGCGAGCTTCCGGTTCTCCCGCACCCGATCGAAGATCACGATGGTGTCGTTCACCGAGTAGCCCACGAGAGTCAGGAAGGCGGCGATGACGTTCAAGCTGATCTCGTAGTTGAATATCGAGACCAGGCCCAGGGTCACGAGAACGTCGTGGAAAACGGCGATGGTCGCGGCGACTCCGTAGATGGGCTCGAAACGGAAGCCGATGTAGAGCAGCATCGCCAGGAGCGAGAACAGGGTGGCGTTTCGCGCCTGCCGTCGGAGCTCCTTTCCCACCACCGGACCCACGATCTCCGTCGAGGAGTCGACCAGCCGGTTGTCCGGGATGTCGCGCTCGAGGATCTCCAGAATCCGGTTGGCGGTGGTGTCGAGCGACTTCGCGTCGGAGTGCCCTCGCTCCACCCGGATCATCACCAGGTTGAGCTCTTCCCGGTCGTAGCGCTGGATTACCGCCTCTCCCATGCCGCCTCCCGTGAGCTTCTGCCTCACAAGGTCGATCTGGGGCGTCTTCTCGAACTTGGCGTAGACGATCGTCCCTTCCGAGAAGTCGATGCCGTAGCGGGGACCTCCCTTTCGCGCGATGTCGAGAGCGCCGAGCCCTATGACCAGGAGAGACAGAGCGATGAAATGCCAGCGGTACTTGAGCCAGTCGATGTTTGTGTCGCGGATGATATCCATTGTTTGCCTCTATCCCCCTAGATGCTGAGCGACTCGACTTGCCTGCGACTCGCGTAGAAGAGGTCGAAGAGGAAGTGCGAGACGAAAATGGAAGTGAACATGTTCGCGATGAGACCGATGCTCAGGGACACGGCGAATCCCTGCACCGGGCCGGTTCCGAACTGGAACAGGATCGCCGCGGCGATGAGACTCGTGAGGTGGGAGTCGAACACCGTCCAGAACACCTTGGAGAAGCTGGCGGAGATCGCGGTGCGCACCGTCTTGCCGGCGCGCATCTCTTCCTTGATCCGCTCGAATATGAGGACGTTGCTGTCGACCCCCATGCCGATCGTGAGGATGACCCCGGCGATTCCGGGGAGGGTGAGGGTGGCGTCGAAGTAGGCGAGCGCCCCCAGGAGGAGGAGCAGGTTGAGGACCAGGGCGACGATGGCGTTCAACCCCGCGAGCTTGTAGTAGAACATCACGAAGGCCACCACGGCCGCGAGACCGACGAGAGAGGCCAGGATGCCGCTCTTGATGGCGTCGGCGCCGAGGCTCGGACCCACGGTGCGCTCCTCCAGGTATTCGAGTGAAGCGGGAAGCGCGCCCGAGCGAAGCTTGATTGCGAGGTCCTGCGCCTCTTCGAGAGTGTAGCGGCCCGTGATCTGGCCCTGGTCGTAAATCGCGCTCTGAATCGTGGGGGCCGAGACCACCTGGTTATCGAGGACTATCCCGAGCGGGCGGCCGATATTGTCCCCCGTGACCTGGCGGAAGCGGCTGGCGGCCTCCGGCTTCAATGTAAAGGAGACGTTCGGGGTATTGGTCTGGTAATCGATGGAGCGGCGCGCGTTCTTCAGGTCCCGTCCCGTCACCACCGGGGTCCGGTCGATGAGGTAATAGGTCTTGTTGCCGCCGGCGTCGACTCCGGAAAGAATCTCCGTTCCCGGCGGCTGGGCACGCCCTTGAAGGACCTGATCCTCGGAGAACCCCGCGCCGCGCACCAGTCGAAGCTCCAGCTTCGCGGTGGATCGGATCAGCTCCTTGGCGCGGGACACGTCATCGAAGCCCGGGAGCTGGATGAGAATCTGGTCGCCGGTGTCGCCATGGGGCACGATGACCGGCTCGGCGACTCCGAGCTCGTCCACCCGCCGGCGGATGGTATCGATGGCCTGGGTCACGGTCTCCGCCCGCAGGACCGCGACCTCCGCGGGCTTGAGCGTCAGCTCCCAGTTCCCCGAGCCGAGGCTCCTCGCTTCCCACGCGGGGAAGCTCGTCCCCGCCAGCTTGCGGAAATCCGCATCCTTGTTGATGTCGACCCCGGTGACCGAGATCCGCTGGGGCTCGGCCCGTTCCGCGCTCGTGAACGAGATGCTCTGGTCATCCAGCATCTGGGTGAGCATTCCCGCTACCTCGTCGGTGACGGCGATGATCGCGTCGTCGGTATTCACCTTCATGACCAGGTGGATCCCGCCGCGCAGATCGAGACCGAGCTTGATCTTTTCCTGGGGAGGGTAGAAAGCCCAAATCGACAGACCCGTCACCACGAGGATGACAGCGGCCTTCCATTGCAGGTTCTTCTTCATGAAATCCGTTCTCCGAATGAGTTGTCTCGAGATCTTGCGCGAGCGAGTCGAAGACGACGTCCCCGGCGGAGACCGCTCCCGCTCGACCGGGTCGATCCAGGCTCAGGGGCGCTTGGAGCTGTCCTCGACGAGCTGAGTGACCGCGGACTTGGCCACCTGGATCTTCACGTGGTCCGCGACCCGAAGCTGAATCTGGTCGTCGGTCACCCCGACGACGGTTCCGTAAATCCCACCGCTGGTCAGCACCTTGTCGCCGTTCTTGAGCTGGCCGAGCATCGTCTCCGTCTGCAACTGCTTCTTGCGCATCGGCCGGACGACGATGAGATAGAAGACGCCGAAGATCAGCACCATCAGCAGAAGCTGACTGCCGAAAAAGGAGGTCGAGCCCTGGAGCGGCGCCACCGAGGCGGTGAACATCGCATCATCATAGTTCACGGCCCGGGCGGGCTTCAAGCCGCGGAGTCGTCGAGTCGATCCTTCGAACCGGCGAGGAAGGCGGAGAAGCGGTCCTCCTCGATCGCGAGCCGGATGCGCCGCATGAGGTCCAGGTAGAAGTGCAGGTTGTGAATGGTGTTCAAGCTCGAGGCGGTCATCTCCCGGGCCACGAACAGGTGCCGGAGGTACGCCCGGGAGAAGTTGGAGCAGGTGTAACAGCGGCACTCGGGGTCGAGGGGGCCCTCGTCGGAGGCGTACCTCGCGTTCTTGATGGCGATCCTTCCGAGGCTGGTGAAGAGCGTGCCGTTTCGGGCGTTTCTCGTCGGGAGCACGCAGTCGAACAGGTCGATCCCGAGCGCCACCGACTCCAGGATGTCGACGGGAGTGCCGACACCCATGAGGTAGCGGGGGTGGTCCTCGGGAAGCTCCGCCGTCGACACTGCGGTCATCTCTCTCATGAGCTCCTTGGGCTCTCCGACGGCCAGGCCCCCGACGCCGTAGCCGTCGAACCCGAGCTCCACCAGCGCGCGGGCGTTCTCGCGCCTCAGGTCGGAGAAGGCCCCTCCCTGAACGATACCGAACAGGGCCTGGTCGGGCCGCGAGCGGACCCTCTTCGAGCGCGCCGCCCAGTCGAGGCTCCGCAGCGCCGCGGCGCGGGCGTCCCCTCGATCCGAGGGATAGAGAAGACACTGGTCGAGGACCATGGCGACGTCGGAGCCGAGCTTCTCCTGGATCTCGACGGCGCGCTCCGGAGTCAGCGAGTGCAGGCTGCCATCGAGGTGGGACCGAAAGGTGACTCCCTCGTCTTCGACGCGCCGCAGCGCCGAAAGACTCGCGACCTGGAAGCCGCCGCTGTCGGTGAGCACCGGCTTCGACCAGCTCATGAATCGGTGGAGCCCGCCGAGCGCCGCCACCCGGTCCGCTCCAGGGCGCAGCATCAGATGATACGTATTCGAGAGCAGGATCTCGGCGCCGAGCTCGTCGACCTGCTTCGGAGTGAGCGACTTGACCGACGCCTGGGTCGCGACGGGCATGAACGCGGGAGTCGACACCTCGCCGTGGGAGGTGTTGAGCCGCCCCCGGCGAGCACCCGCCGACTGCGAGAGCCTCTCGAATCGCGGCCTTCCGCCGGCTCCTGCTTCTAACGCGTTCATGGCAAAAGCATAACCCCCCGAGCCCTCGCGAAAAAGCCCGGAAAAGCCTTGACAGGCCCGGGCGCGTTCCATATGCTACATCTAGTATGCCAACCCCGGACTCAGGCCATCTCTAGTTGTTTGCTCCCTCTCCGCTGGCCGAACCTGCGGCTCGAGGGGTGGGTGCTGGAGAGGCGAGGCTGGGGCCGGCGAGCGGAAAAGGCTGAGAAAACCGTGAAACATTTCGAGTTGTCGATATGCGAAAAACGGCCCGGCCCCCTCCGCTCTAACCCCTGAAAGAGAGGAGGCGAAAAGCATGGCCAAGAAGTCGACCGCGAAGAAAGCTAGCAAGAAAAAGAAGTAAGTAACTCCTCAGGGGTACCGAGAGCGGGGGTGGCATCCACCCCCTTTTTTTTCGCGCTGGGGACCGACATCTTCAATGGCGCTGGGGCCCCACCCCCAGCGCGGATTCTTACGGGCCCTCCGGGCCCGTTGCCGTGGATTCGGCGTCTCGTTGCCAGCGCGGATTCTTACGGGCCCTCCGGGCCCGTTGCCGTGGATTTGGGATCTTGCTTCCGGCGCTACAGCAGATACTTCTCAATAGCTTGGGCGACGCCGTTCTCGTCGTTGGTTCCCGTCTCCGCGAATCCTCGACTCCGGAGATCGGGATCGGCGTTCGCCATGATCACTCCGAGGCCGGCGGTCTCGAGCATTTCCAGATCGTTCCAGTTGTCGCCGACCGCCATCGTGCTCGAGAGATCGATACGAAGGAGCGAAGCGAGAAACTCGAGCGCCCTGGACTTGGTCGCCTCGACGCCAAGAACGTCGAGGAGAGCGAGATCCTCCTCGGGATACTCCGTCCGGGCGAGGCTCGCGCGGTGCCCGCTGGCCGAGAGCCCGAGACGCCAGCGCGGTCTCGAAGCCTCGCATCTCCCGTACGCCGCCGGTGAAACCGATCTGGACCGGGGATCGCTCCACCCGCAGGGATTCCACCCAGATCGGCGGAGGCGAGGTCTGGTGGAGATAGCGGCCCATGGCGGCGACTCCGCGCGCCGACGTCCGCAAGAAGAGGTGACCCTCCGCGTCCGGGCCGTCGTGGATCACCGGCTCCATCCGCTCTTCTTCGGCCAGTTCGAGGACCCGGCGCGCGCATTCGAGCGAAAGAAGGCTCCTTCTCAGGATCGGACCCTCGAGCCCGCGACGAACGATGGCGCCGCTGTTCGCGACCGCGAAGGTCTCGGGGCCGAGCGGCTCGAGGTATCGGCGAACGGAGGGGAACCTGCGGCCGGTGACCAGGGCGATGACGACTCCTTCGCGGACGGCGGCGTCGATCGCTCGAAGGTTCGCTTCGGGGATCTCCCGTTCGCTGTTCAGGAGCGTGCCGTCGAGATCCAGGGCGAGGAGTCGATACCGAGGCAAGACGCCCTCACCGCTCGTACGGAGAGGTCACCCCGTCCCAGATCGTCACCTCTTCGATGACGTCGTCGGGCTCGAGGCCGTCGACGACCTCCATCCCGGAGGTCACGAGACCGAACACGGTGACGCGACCCTCGAGGCCGGGCTCGGGCAGGTGGGTGATGAGGAATCGGCTCCCGGCCGAATCCCGCCCGTCCTCGATCATCAGAAGAGTGCCGCGAACGACAGGCCTTTCGTTGATCTCGGACCGGATGACGTAGCCCGGGCCGCCCCTTCCGTCGCCCCGGGGGTCGCCCGTCGCCACGTGGCCGTTCGGGATCACCTCGTAGAAGTTGTTCCCGGTGAAGAATCCGTTGCGCGCCAGGCGGACGAAATTTTCGACCGTCCGGGGCGCGTCGGCGATGAAGAGCTCGACCGTGACCGTTCCGCGGGAGGTCCGAAGAAAAGCCTGCGGCGAGTAGAGCGCGCTCAAGCTCGCCAGGTAGTCGTCGAGACCGCGCTCGCTCGACCGCGGGCGCACGCTCGCCTCGATCCCCGATTGCGCCAGGATCGCGGCGGCGGCTCGCCTCACGAAGTGGCTCGTATCGTCGAGCGCGCCGCTGACGACGGGCCGCGCCTTCTCCGCGTCGAGCGACGAGAGGGCTTTCAAGAGCGCCGCACGGATCCGGGGATCCTCGTCCTTCTCCTCGAGAAACGCCTGCTCGACGGGGGCGAAAGCGTCTTTCGCGCCGGCGGCGGCGAGCGTCTCCGCGGCCGCGATGCGCTCGAAGGGATCCGGTGCCGAGAGGTGGCGGATGGAGACGGAAGCGGCGGCTTCGGGCGACAGCGCGCCGAGAGACCTCAGCGCCGCGGCGCGCACGCGCGCGTCGGGATCCTCGATCCACTCGCGAAGGAGCTGGCGCGGACGATCGCCGGGCAAGCTCGCGATGAGCACGGCGAGCCTTCGCCGGACCCTCCAATCGTCGTCGGCCCCGATCCCGGAGAGGAGAAGCCAGAAACTGTCCGGGTCCTGACGGGCGAGAGCTTCGAGCGCGAGAATCCGAATCCACGGGCTCGGGTCGCCGATGCGATCGATGAGAGGCTCGACTGCGGCCTCGCTTCGGAGCACGGAGAGCGCCCTCAGGACCTCCGTCTGCACGTACCGCGAGTCGGCCTCGAGATGCCCCAGGAGATCGGGCACGAGCTCCATCGCCCCGATCCGCGCCGCCGCTCGAATCGCCTCGATGCGGACCTTCTCGCTCGGGTCGAACACCAGGGATCGAAGATGCGGTCGGGCGTGCTCGGGGCTCAGATTCCCGAGTCCTCGCGCGCCGTAGAGACGCAGGACCGGGTCCGGGGAGCCCGCGTAGAAGAGATGGAGAGGCTCCGCCTGGTCGCCTTCGAGCTGACTCACCGTCCAGGCCGCGGGCCACCAGGAGAAACGCGGCGTGGCTCCTTCGGTCGCGACGGCGCTCCAGGCGAGAGCGGAGCTCCGGAAACTTCCGAGAGCGAACAGGCCGCCTCTCACGTCGGGCCGCGGAAGAGTCACCGAGGAGAGCGAGAGCTCTTCCGACCACTCGTAGGGCTCGGCTCCGCGCGGAACCCATTCCGCGAGCGCCGAGCCGATGGCTTCGGCGGCGCTCTCCCCCTGATTGCGGGCGAGAGCCTCGGCGGCCCGTCCGCGGACTCTCGGTTCCTCGTCGCCGAGAGCCGCGCTCAAGCGCGCGGCGTCGTCGTCGGGAATCGCGCCCTCGAGAATCCCGAGGGAGAAGGCGGCGGTTGCGCGCACGTAGGCCGAGGGGTCGGAGAGAAGCGAGACGATTCGGCTCGACGCCGAAGGCGAGCCGAGTCTGCCCAGGGCGAGCGCGGCGCGCGCGCGCACGCCGGAGTCGGGGTCCTGGAGGAGAGCCTCGAGCTCTCCGTCGCCCGGGGAGCGTTCGTCCTCGAGCTTTATCGCCCGCGCGAGTCTCGTCTCGACCGGCGGCACCTCGACCACCGGCGCCGGAGCTTCGGGGCACGCGGTCAGGAGGAGAGCCGGAAGAAAGAGAGCCTTGAGCCGGACGTTCCGCATCTTTCTAGTAATGCTCGCCTCGCTCTTCGCTCGGCTCGCTCCCCGCGCGCCTCGCGCGGGGAGGACGGCCGGATTCCCGCGTCTTCGCGCGTTCGATGCGACGCTTCCTCCCGGCCGGGCTCGCTCCGATCGCACAGGCTGCAGTTGCACTCTCGAGCAGCCTGCTACGGCTTCAGCACGCGCCGGGAGACCAGGTGCTTCTCCACCCGATCCCAACGCACGTCGTAGCCGATCCCCGGTCCGTCGGGGACGGCAATGGTGCCGTCCTTCCGCACCTGCACGGTAGGCTCGATGATCTCCTCGACGAAGTAGCGCTTGCTGTCGGCGACGTCGCCCGGGAGGGTGAAGTTGTCGAGAGTGGAGAGATGTACGTTGTGGGCCCGGCCGACGCCGCTCTCGAGCATCCCCCCGCACCAGACGGGAATGCCGTGCTCGGCCGCGAGCTTCTGGATGTTCCTCGCGCTCGAGAGCCCGCCCACGCGGCCAGCCTTGATATTGATGATGCGGGTCGCTCCCATCTCGATGGCGCGCCGGGCGTCCTCGAGGGAGTGGATCGATTCGTCCAGGCAGATCGGCGTCTTTATCTGCTTCTGGAGCTTTGCATGATCCCACATGTCCTCGTAGTGGAGGGGCTGCTCGATCATCATCAAGTCGTACGCGTCCATCTTCTGGAAGAGGGGGACGTCCGCGAGGCTGTAGGCGCTGTTGGCATCGACCATCAACGGTGTCTTGGGAAAGCGCTCCCGCACCTTCTCGACCACCTCGACGTCCCAACCCGGCTTGATCTTCATCTTGATGCGCCGGTAGCCGTCCCCGAGCTCCTGCTCGATCTTGGCGAGAAGCTGGTCGAGGCTGTCCTGGATGCCAATCGAGACCCCGGAGGCGATCTCCTTCCGGTTCCCGCCGAGAGCTTTGGAAAGGGATTCGCCCCGCATCCGGGCGTAGGCCTCCCAGAGGCCCATCTCCACCGCCGCCTTCGCCATGTTGTGTCCGCGGATGTTGCGCATCGACGGGAGAAACTCGTCCGGATGCGCGTACTCCGTCCGGAACGCGATCGGCGCGACGAAGTCCTCGAGGACGTGGAGCGCGGTCTTCACCGTCTCGTACGAGTAGCTCGGTCCCTCGTCCGCCACGCATTCGCTGACTCCGACGACGCCGTCCACCTGGACGCGAAGGAGGAGGAACCGCTGGTAGGTGACGCGGGAGAAGCTGGTCTCGAAGAAGTGCTTGAGGTCGAGCTTCACCTCGAGGATCTCGATCGATTCAATTTTCATGGGCGGTAGGTTCCTCGCGAAATACTAGCAGATATCCCGGGGCGCTTCCGCGCTCGAAGCTCACCAGGGCAGGTACTTGCCGATGGCTTCGATCTTCGAGAGATCCAGGAGGATCACCGTCACCATGAGAAGGAGCAGCATGACGAAGCCCACCTGGAGAATGCGCTCCTTCAACTGGAGGCTGAAGTCGCGCCCCGAGAGCCCCTCGAGGGCGATGATCGCCATGTGCCCGCCGTCGAGGAGCGGGATCGGAAGCAGATTCAGGACCGCGAGGTTCACGCTGAGGAGCGCCATGAACCAGAAGAGCACCTTCGGGCCCTGGCGGGCGGTCTCGCCCGATGCCTGAGCGATGCCGATGGGCCCCGAAAGCTGCTTCACCGACGCCCTGCCGGTCACCATCTTTCCCAGGATGACGAAGGTCATGCGTGTGAGCCGGACGATCTCGCTCGTCCCCGCCCCGAGCGCCTGCACGGGGTTCGTATAGCGCTCGATCCGGGTCGGAGGGGGGCTGAAGGTGATCCCGATGAGCCACCGCCCATCGCTCTCCCGGGGGGTGATGTTGAATACCAGGGACTCCTCGCCGCGCAGAACCTCGATCTCGACCGGGTTTCCCGCGCGCGCCTCGATGGCGTCGATGAGCTCGTCGAAGTGGAAAATCCGTTTGCCGCCGACCTTGGTGATCACGTCTCCCGGCCGAATCCCCGCCTGCTCCGCGGGAAAGCCCGGGTTGAGGCTGCCAACGACCGGCTGAATCGCGGGAAAGAGCCCGGCGACTCCCGCGCCGTCCTCCTCCCTCAGCGCGACCTCGAGCTCGGTCTCGACGCGCTTCCCCTCTCGAAGGACGGCGACCGAGAGCTTCTCGTTCGCGCTCACGATGACGTGATCGAGGACGTCGCTCCAGGTCTCGGTCTTCCTGCCTTCGATCTCGAGAATCCGATCGCCCTGGACGATCCCCGCCCTTCCCGCGGGCGAGTCCTGGGCCACGTAGCGGATGATCGGAGGATCGTCGAGCCCCGCGGGCCTCTCGAGCCCCACCATGAACAGAACGGTGAGGATGCCGATCGCGAGCACCAGGTTGGCGAGCGGCCCCGCGAACAGGATGGCGAGCCGCTCCCATTTGGAGCGGCTCATGAACTCCGCGGGATCGCCGCTCGACTCCGCGGGGTTGTCCCCCGCCATCTTCACGTAGCCCCCGATCGGGAGCAGACCGATCACGTACTCCGTCTCGCCCCACTTGCGGCCGAGAAGCTTCGGCGGAAATCCGAGCGAGAACGTCTTGACCCTCACCCCCACCCACTTGGCGGTCAGGAAGTGTCCCGACTCGTGGAAGAAGACGAGAACCCCCAGGACGAATGCGAAGGCGAGTAAGGTGGTCATTGTGCTTCAGGAACCCTCAGCCGATCGCGACGGGCGCCGTGCGCGATACGAGGCGCTTCGCCTCCTCGCGCGCGCGGAGGTCCGCCTCGAGCACCGTTTCCAGATCGCCCGCCGCGCGGGTCTCGATCCGAGTCAGCGTCTCCGCGAGGATCTCCGCGATCGAGAGAAATCCGATGCGGTCGTGGAGGAATGCGTCCACCGCCACTTCGTTCGCGGCGTTGAGCGTCGCAGGCGCCGTGCCTCCCATCGAGAGCGCCCGGTAGGCGAGCCCGATTGCCGGAAACCGCTCGTGGTCCGGCGGATGGAAGTCGAGGCTCATGGGGGAGTCGAGGTCGAGCGGAGGCAGTTCGCTTTCGACGCGCTCGGGGTAGGTGAGCGCGTACTGGATGGGAAGCCTCATGTCGGTCACGCCCAGCTGGGCCACGAGCGAACCGTCCACGAACTCCACCATGGAGTGGATCGTGGACTGGGGATGGACCACCACCCGCACCCGGTCGGCGGGCACCCCGAAGAGCCAATGGGCCTCGATGATCTCCAGGCCTTTGTTCATCATCGTCGCCGAATCGATGCTGATCTTCCGCCCCATGTTCCACGTCGGATGCTTCAGCGCTTCCGCTTTCGTGGCGCGACGCATGTCGTCGAGACTCGAAAGGCGAAAAGGACCTCCGGAGGCGGTGAGCCAGATTCGCTTGACGTCGTGCGACCTGCCGTCCAGGCACTGGTGCACGGCGTTGTGCTCGCTGTCGACGGGAAGAAGCGCGCCCCCCGAGCTCGCGATCGCCCGCGTCATGAGCTCTCCCGCCATGACCATCGTCTCCTTGTTCGCGAGACCCACGGTCTTTCCCGCCTCGATCGCCCGGAGCGTGGGAACGAGACCGACCGCGCCTACCGTCGCCGACATCACGAAGTCGCACCCTGGGTGCGTCGCGACCTCGACCATCCCCTCGATCCCCTGCAGCACCCGGACGTCGGGAAACTCGGAGCGCACTCGCGCCCGGTCCTCTTCAGGGGCGTCGGCCCCGAGGCTCACCACACGCGGGCGATGGCGGGCGATCTGCTCCATCAGGCGGTCCGTCTGCCGGCCCGCGGCTAGGCCGACCACCTCGAACCGATCGGCGAGCCGTTCCACCACCCTCAAGGTGTTGGTTCCTATCGACCCCGTGGAGCCGAGAATCGAGATCCCTCTGGATTGCATGTCGGTCGCTTTCCTCATTCTAGCCCTAGGCCGGGGACTTCCAAAGAGCCCGCGCGGGCTGATCTCAGAGCGCCGTCCACTTCGCGTAGAGGAACAGGAAGGGGGCGGCGAACAGCAGGCTGTCGATGCGATCGAGGACGCCGCCGTGGCCCGGGAGGAGCGAGGAGGTGTCCTTGATCCCCGCGGAGCGCTTCAACAGGGACTCGAAGAGATCTCCGACGACCCCCAGAATCGCCATGGAGAGGCCGAGCCCTGCGGCGACCACGAGCGCGAGCTCGGGGAGCGCCAGCAGGCCCAGGAGAATCGCCGTCCCCACCGAGAACAGGATGCCCCCCAGGAGTCCCTCGACGGTTTTCTTCGGGCTGAGGACGGGAGCGAGGGGGGTCCTTCCGAACGCGCGTCCGACGAAGTACGCCCCGGCGTCGCCGATCATCACCACCGCGAGCAGAAAGACGAGCCAGAGCCGCCCGTGATCCTCGGCCGTCATCCGGAGCCCCACCACCGTCCCCAGGAGCGCCCCCGCGTAGAGAATCGCGAAAACCGTCGCCACGATGGAGCCGAGGGTTTCGCGACCGGGATCCCGGGTGAAGACCGCAGCGAGCGCGACGACGAGAACGGTCGCGATCCCGGCCTCCTGGAATCCGGGAAAGCCCGGATAGAACGAGGTCAGGGAGAGAGCGACGAGGGGATAGCCGACGGCGAAGAGGCTCCATCCCACCTTCGACGCCAAACGCGAGAGCTCCCAATAGCTCGCGAGCGCGAAAACGAGAGCGAGCGCGAGAAAGAGCCAGGCGGGGCCCTTCAGGATCACGAGGAGCAGCAAAGGGACGGCGACGAGCGCCGTCAGAATCCGGGACATGCTGGGCCCGTTCCCTCACAATCCCGGGAAAAAAACGCAAAGGCGCAAAGACGCAAAGACGCAAAGAAGAACCGGAAAAAGACGAGAATTCCCCTTTGCGCCTTAGCGCCTTTGCGTCTTTGCGTTACTTTCTTTTGTTTGGGCTTCAAGCCTGAGAACACGTGCCGTTTCGCCGCGAGGCTATGCCGTGCTTCGGGTCGGTGCCGCGGCGATCCCGCCGTAGCGGCGCTCGCGCTTCTGGAAGTCGACGATCGCTTCGAAGAGATCGCGTTTGCGGAAGTCGGGCCACAGGGTCTCGGTCACCCAGATCTCGGCATAGGCGATCTGCCAGAGGAGGAAGTTCGAGATGCGGAGCTCGCCGCTCGTTCGGATCAGGAGGTCCGGGTCGGCCACCCCCGCTGTGTAAAGGTGCTGGGAGAACGCCGCCTCGTCGAGCTGAGGCGGCTCGCCTTTCGCCAGCGCCTCGGCGACGACCGCACGGCAGGCATCGACGATCTCCGCCCTCCCGCCGTAGTTCAGAGCGATATTGAACAGGAGCCCCCGATTGCCGCGGGTGCGCTCCATCGCCGCCTCGAGCTCCGACACCACGTCCGGCGGGAGCTCGTGGAGTCGGCCGAGGACCTGGAAACGGATGTCGTTCTTGATGAGGGTGGAGAGCTCCAGGCGAAGGTACTGCTTCAGGAGCTTCATCAGGACGTCGATCTCGGTCTTCGGCCGCTTCCAGTTCTCGACCGAGAAGGCGTAGAGAGTGAGGACGGGAAGATCGAGCCGGGCGCAGGTCTCGACCGCTTCCCGCACCGAGGCGATTCCCGCGCGGTGACCCTCGACGCGGGGAAGCCCGCGCTTTTCGGCCCAGCGGCCGTTTCCGTCCATGATGACGGCCACGTGGCGCGGGAGCTTGTCGAGCTCGATCTGCTCGAAGAGCTCCCGCTCGACCGAGCCCTCGCGGGTCACTTCGAGGATGTCCTGGCGGCTCATGGCGCTCAAGTCGTACTGTACCATACCGTTCGCGCGCGTCCCATGGTATGGTCCCGAAGGTGAGTCGCTTCTCGAGCGGTCTCGCCGCGGTGTTCTTCCTGCCTCTCGGCGCTCTTCTCCCGGGCCCCGATCGTTTCCTCGAGGACGAGGTCCACTTCCTGATCTCGTCCCGGGAGCGCGCGGAGCTCCTCGCTCTCGAAGACGCTCGGGAACGCGAGCGCTTCGTCGACCTCTTCTGGGCGCGGCGGGATCCCAGTCCCGGAACTCTCCGGAACGAAGCCCGCGAGAATCACGAGCGGCGGCTCGCGCAGTCCGATGCTCTCTTTCGCGAGGGCGCCGTCAGCGGCCGCCACTCGGAGCGGGGAAGGATCCAGCAGCTGCTCGGCCCTCCGGGCTTCCGGGAGAGCTTCGATCGGTCTCCTCTCGTTCCCCTCGAGCTCTGGCACTACACGGGAGTCGGGAGCCCTTTCCTTCCGGAGTCGTTCTACCTCGTTTTCTACCGGCCTCCTGGAGACACCCGGTACCGACTTTACCGTTCCGCGATCGACGGAGTGGCGGCGCTGTTCCAGGAGAACGAGCCGGGGAGGACGCTGCTCGATACCGGGCTTCCCGACGCGGCCGGCATCGACCTCGAGCTCCGGACCGCGATCGAGAGTCCCGTGCCCGGCGGGGAGTCGGCGAGCGTTCAGCTTCTCGCCGCTCTCGATTCTCTTCCCGATCTCCTGGATAAGGATCGCCGGGAGACCGCCTCGGTCCGCTCGCAAGCGAGCTTCGAGAGAATCGAAGCGGGTCTGGCGGCGATCCTCCTCTACGACGACGCGCGGGTTCCCGAGATCCACTACGCGCTCGAGCTCGGTCCCGAGGCAGCCCGGACTCTCCTCGCGGCCTCTCGGCAGCGATTCACGCTCCGCGGGGCTTTCCTCGGTCCATCGGGCGAGCTCGACCGGTGGGAGGACACCCTCGCGCTCGAGATCTCGTCCGAGCCGCTCGAGCCCGGGATATTGAGCTTTCAGGGTCGCCGCCTGGCGCCGCCGCAGGTTGCGCGCGTCGAGCTCGCTCTCGTCGACGATCGAGGCGGAAGCGCTCTCGCCTCGGCGGAGGTGAGCCGGATTCTCCTCGTGCGCGGCCTGCGGAGGCTCGAGGATCCCGGCCTGGACCTCCCGTTTCGAATGGGAGACCGGCTCTTCAGCCCGATTGCGAACGACTCGATCGCGGATCCCCGGGTGTTCGCGTGGGGTCCGGAGCTCGAAGGCGACGTCGCCTGGGAGCTCTTCGATGGCGAGATCAGACTCTGGAACGATCGGGGCGAGACCCTGAAAGATCTGCCTCTTTCGACCCTCGAGGCGGGCTCCTATCGCCTGGTAGTGCGGACGCCCGGCGCCCGCTTCGAGAAGACCTTCGCGTGGAGACCCGGCGGGAGCGAGGCCGCGCGGGTCCGCGTTCTCTCTCGCGAGCGCCCGCTTCCCGAGGAAGCCGCCTATCGGCGCGCGCGCGCCTCCGCGTTCTCGAATCGGGGCGACCGCACCAGCGCCCTGACCGAGCTCGCTCGAGCCGCCGCAGCCCTTCCGGAAGACGTCCGGCTCCAGCTCGAGCTCGCTTCCTTTCGCTACGCCTCGGGCAAATATGACGAAGTCGTCGACCAGATGAGCCGGGCGAGGTCTCTGTTTCCGGGAGAGGTCGATGTCCTCGTTCTGCTCGGGGCCTCGCTCGAGGCTCTCGGCCGCGTCGAAGACGCCGTGGGGATCTACGAGGAAGCCTCAGCGCTCGCGCCGGAGAATTCGAAGCTGCGGGACTCGTACGAGAGAGCGCGGGACCGGCTTTCTTCCCGCGAGCCGCGTCGGGATCGCTGACAGCTTGGAGGCGACCGTGAACCCGTTCCCGCGCAAAGAATTGCGCCGAGGGAACGGGATTCGGTGGATCGCGGCGAGTCGGGTTCGCTTACATAGAAGTCCAGGCGCCTCACCAGGGGAGTTCGAGGAAGCTCTTGCGGCTGAGCGAATTATCGCAAACTGCGCCGCTGGCATACCGGTTGCAGTCCGTGAGGTCGCGCGATTGGTTGCGACGGGAAGGACTCGAAAGCTCGGACGGTGCCGGCCGCCGTTGCGAAAGCTACGGCGAGCCTAGCCGAAGCCCGGAGGGCGGAGGCTGGTCCCTGAGTTCGGTCTTGCGCATGGCGCAGACTGCTGCCGGCTCTACTCCTCGCCTTCCAGCCCTCGCCCCAGCATTGTCGGGATTGCAACGGAAACGCGCACAGTTTCCTCGTCCGGGACCAACCTGAACGCCCGGCCCCCTCGGAAGCCCCTCTCCTCTCGGAGGAGAGGGGCCACCAATTCGCGATGCTATAATATCGCCCGTAATGTGTAGTTTGTTCTTGTCTTTGACGGGCGTCTTCGCTTCTGCCAACGCAAGGTCTACACCTTACCCCCATCGACATCGAACGGGTGAATTGCGAAAGTGAGGTAGATCGGCATGGCCAAGGGAACGGTAAAGTGGTTCAACGACTCGAAGGGTTACGGCTTCATCCAGAGTGAAGACGGCCGTGACGTATTCGTTCACTTTTCCGGGATCGCCGGCAGCGGATTTCGTTCGCTCCGCGAGGGGCAGCAGGTGGAGTTCGAAGTGACTCAGGGTCCC
This sequence comes from uncultured Acidobacteriota bacterium, assembly GCA_963716925.1. Lineage (GTDB taxonomy): Bacteria > Acidobacteriota > Vicinamibacteria > Marinacidobacterales > SMYC01 > DAISKN01. Next base: position 996,165 of record CAVQUX010000014.1, read on the forward strand.
AAGGGCGATCAGGCATCCAACGTAAAGGCGATTTGATCCGAAGGCCTTGCCAGCTCGCGCCCCCGAGGTTCCACCGCCCGCTCGTCGTCGATGGAGCCGGAGGCGAAACGAACCGTTCGGGGAAGGGTACTGTCTCCTGAGCCGCGTGAAGGGCGACCTCACCCGAGGTGCGTTTGACGGCCATGCCCAAATCGGGCAAGATTATGCCCATATTGGGTATGAAGGCCAACTCCCATCGCGGGCGTCGAAAAAGCCTGGCGGGTGCTCTGTTCACCAGGACACAGCAGCGCGTCCTGGGGGTGCTTTTCGGCCAGCCCGAGCGGAGCTTCTATGCCTCGCAGCTGATTCGGGACGCGGGCACCGGTTCTGGAGCGGCGCAGCGGGAACTTGCGAGGCTTGAGGCAAGCGGGCTAATCCAGGCCCGAAAGATTGGCCGTCAGAAGCACTACCAGGCCAACCCGGCGTCACCGCTGTTCTCGGAACTGCGGAATATCGTGTTGAAAACGGTCGGTCTCGCGGAGCCGCTGCGCGATGCCCTGAAGCGGATGTCGCCGGCGATTCGCGCAGCCTTCGTTTATGGTTCCGTGGCCAAGGCGACCGACCAGTCCGCAAGCGACATCGACCTCATGATCATCAGCGACAGCCTTACTTACGGGGAAGTCTTCGGTGCCCTCGAGCGGGTCGCGCGAACCGTGGGTCGGAAGGTCAACCCGACGGTGTACACGTCCGCCGAGTTTGCAAAGCGCGCCCGGGCGGAAAACGCATTCGTGACGCGGGTGCTCGAGCAGCCGAAACTCTGGGTAATTGGATCGGAACATGACCTCCCCGTCGCCGCTTGAGCGCCTCGCCGGTCCGGGTAAGGTTCTCGCCAAGGAACCTCCCGATGCGAAGGAGTTTGCGGGTCTTGTTCGTTCGGGCCTCGCGCGGCTGAAGGACGCAGAGAACGAAGCCAACTCGCTGGACAGTAGGTTCGATCTTGCCTATAGCGCCGGTCACGCGCTGTGTCTGGCCGCGCTCCGCTACCACGGATTCAGGCCATCCAAACGGTACGTCGTTTTTCAGACGCTGCCGGACACGCTTGGCCTGGGCGCCGAGGTGTGGCGAGTCCTGTCGAAATGCCACGATATGCGGAATCGCACCGAGTACGAAGGCGCCCTCGACGTTGACGACAGGCTAGTCGCCGATCTGATCGACGCCTGTCGCAGAGTCGCGGACAAGGTCCGCGATCTGCAGCCGATCCCGGAAAAATCGAAGTGACCCCAAGAAAAATCGCCATCGAGAATTCCAGGCTCCACGCCTCACTCGTGTCCAGCTGCGACGAGCTTCGCGGCGGCAAGGACAGAAGCTACTACCACCACTACGTCCTCGTCCTGCAGTCCAGTGACTTCTTCCCAACAGGTACTGGTCTCTTCGTCGATGCCCGGGTAACTCGTGGTTTTGGAGGCATCCGGCAGATTGCATTCGGATGAGGGCCATCGAGGGAGGCACCGGTGTCTAAGCTTTCGGTCCGGTAGCAACGATGAAGCGTACCCTCGTCGCGGGAGTACTGGGAGCAGCGGCTATTTCAGCATGTGCGAAACCCGAGTACATTACTCCCAAGACATCCAGTCCTGGCCGAGCACTGGTCCGATCGTTGGCGGACCCCAAAGAGCGTGACTCTGCGTACTGTGGCCTTCTGAAGTTGCGTCTGTACCATCGACCAGCTGACGCCTACCTTGATACTTGCAGCCCGGTCACGGAGATCGTCGTCGGGTTTCAGGCCTCCGGGCTACCGCTGTATATAGTGTTCACGAACCCAGGGTACGAAATTGAGCGCGAGCCTGTCCGACTTGGTGCCGCTGGCCCTTTTACCATCTTCGACAGCAACGGCTACATCGTGCCCGTGTTCTCTTCTGCGAACATGGTCATTTATGAAAGCGAAGTGTTCGCCTATTCCCCCGCTGGGCAGATCGCGATCGGTCACGTCTTCGGCGTGACTCATGGAAGTTCATTCGACGCCGGTCACTGGTCCGTCCGGACACTCCACATCGTTCCTGCGATCGTTTCCCAGAAACCCGCGCTGAGCATCGCGCTCGGCCCTCCAACGTTTGGACTCGACGACGGGTGCGCCGGGAACTTCTGGTCGTGGCGCTACCGTGATCTCGATGGGGATGGGTGGCCGGAGATACAGATCGGTCCCCGCGCAGATGCTGAAGGGAACATTACGCCGGCGGCCACGTTCCGTTGGTCGGACGCGGATCAGAAGTACGTTGGGCCGGCCGGCAGCATCGGCGAACAGTTCCTCCAGTTTCGACCAGAGGACCGAGAAAAGGTGTTGGATGAGTATGCCGAAGCGTGGCGGAGCATGCGGGACAAACGCACCGGCTATCGGTTGTCCTGGTGCCGCTCGGGGGGCACCGGTAGTGGCTGGATCTATCTCTCGGATATCTCCTCTCCCCCGCATCCCCTTCCAGTTGGATCCGGCGAAAGGGACTAAGACGCCGCTTCCACCCGCGCTCCCTCGAGGTGCTGCCGCAGGAACTTTCCGGTTTGGGACCGCTTCTGCCGCATCACCGCCGACGGCGGGCCCCAGGACAGTAGCCTCCCGCCGCGGTCGCCGCCCTCAGGGCCCAGATCGATGACGCAGTCCGCCTCGGCCACGACGTCGAGGTTGTGCTCGATCACCACCACCGTCGCCCCCGAGTCGACGAGCTCGTGCAGCACCCGAACCAGCTTCTCGATATCGCCGAGATGAAGCCCGGTCGTGGGCTCGTCGAGCAGGTAGAGCGTCCCCGCGCGCGAGGGTTTCGAGAGCTCGTAGGCGAGCTTGATGCGCTGCGCCTCGCCGCCGGAGAGGGTGTTCGAGGGCTGGCCCAGGGTGAGGTAGGAGAGGCCGATCCCGTTGAGGAGCGAGAGAGGCCGATGGATCGCCGGAATCGCGCGGAAGAGGCCTTCGGCTTCCTCGAGCGTCATCGACAGCACTTCGTGGATGTTCTTCCCCCGGAAGGTCGCGGAAAGCGTCTCCTCGTTGAACCTCCGGCCGCGGCAGCTCTCGCACCGCACGTAGACGTTCGGAAGGAAGCTCATCTCCATCTTGATCGTCCCCTGGCCGGCGCAGGCCTCGCAGCGCCCGCCGCTCACGTTGAAGGAAAAACGTCCGGGGGTGTAGCCCCGGATCCTCGACTCCGTGGTCGATGCGAAGAGCCGCCGGATCTCGTCGAAGAAGCCCACGTAGGAGGCGGGGATCGATCGGGGCGTCTTTCCGATGGGCGTCTGGTCGACCTCGAGCACGCGCGATAGCCGCTCGACACCCGAGATCCGGTCGTGCTCTCCGGGGAGCGCGCTCCCGCCGAGAGCCCGATAGACGCCGCGGTAGAGAACGTCCCGCACCAGCGTGCTCTTGCCCGACCCCGACACGCCGGTGACCACGGTGAGCCGTTCGAGCGGAAATCGCACGTCGAGGTTCCGGAGGTTGTTCTCCCTCGCGCCCTCGACTACGAGAAATCCGGCGCCCTCGAGCGGACGCGGCTTCCGCAGGCGGGCCTTCGGCCGGTTCAGGTGCCGTCCGGTGACGGAATCGGGGTTCTCGAGGATCTGGGCCGGGGTTCCCTGCGCCACGATCCGGCCGCCCTCGCTTCCGCCGCCGGGACCCAGATCGATGACGTAGTCCGCGCTCCGAATCGTATCTTCGTCGTGCTCGACGACCAGGACGGAGTTCCCGGCGTCGGCGAGCTCGCGCAGGGTCGCGAGCAGGAGAGCGTGGTCCCTCGGGTGGAGTCCGATGGTGGGCTCGTCGAGAACGTAGCAGACTCCGCGCAGGTGCGACCCGAGCTGCGCGGCGAGCCGGACGCGCTGCGCCTCGCCACCGGAGAGTGTCGTCGCCGGGCGGGACAGCTGCAGGTAGGACAGCCCCACTTTCAAGAGCAGCCGCAGCCGGGACTCGAGCTCTTTCAGGATCGGGATCGCGACCGCCTCCGCACGCACGCCCGCGCGGACCTCCGTGCGCCGGAACCGGTCCAAGAACGCGAGCGCCTCGGAGGGTGTGCAATCCGCTACCTCGTGGAGCGCGAGCCCTCCGATCGTTACCGCGCGGGCGATATCCCGGAGCCGGGCGCCTCCGCACGAGGCGCAGGCTTTTTCCGAGCGGAACTGGAACAGAAAGTCCCGGACCTCGCCCTGTGAGTCCTGGTAGATGGGCTCGAGCCAGGAAATCAGTCGCGAGAGGAGCGCGGCTCTCTTCTCGGAGGCAATCCGGCGCCACGGACGCTCGGGATCGACGCCGAGCTCCGGCAAGAGGCGGCGCAGGCGGGTTCCGACGAGCCCCGGGAGCCGTTTCGGCGCGGCCGCGAGGGCGGCGAATGCACCTCCCGCGAGACTACGGTCGGCGTCGGGAACGAGGAGCAGCTCGTCGAAGCCCTCCTTCGATCCCATCCCCTCGCACTCGGGGCAGGCCCCGTACTTGCTGTTGAAGGAGAATAGCCGCGGATCCGGCTCCTCGTAGCTCCGCTCGCACCGCGGGCAGGCGCGGTTCTTGTTGTAGTACGCGCTCGTTTCGCCTGCCACGACGAGGAGCGCTCCCTCTCCGAGCGCGAGCGCGCGCTTCAGGACGTCGCCTTCGATCGGTCCCGCCTTCAGATCGATCTCCGCGACCAGGGCCTCGATGTCGTGCTCCACGTACCGCCGGAGAGGCCGCGCCTTCGAAGTCGCGAGGATCCGTCCGTCGATGCGAAGCTTCGCGACTCCGCTCTTCCGCGCGCGCTCCAGGACCTCGCGGTGGTGGCCCTTTCGCGCCCGGATCCAGGGGGCGAAGAGCGATACCCGGGAGCCTGCGAACCGGGACTCGATCGCAGCGAGGATCTGGTCTTCCGTCTTCGGCGCGATCGGAAGACGGCAATCGACGCAGTGGGGCACGCCGAGCTTCGCGTAGAGAAGGCGCAGGTAGTGGTAGATCTCGGTCACGGTCGCGACCGTCGACTTCCTGCCGCCGCTCGTGAGCCGCTGCTCGATGGCGATGGTCGGAGGCATCCCCGACACCAGATCCACCTCGGGCTTGTCGAGGACCTGGATGTACTGGCGCGCGAAAGCCGAAAGACTCTCGAGAAAGCGCCGCTGCCCCTCGGCGAAGACGATGTCGAAGGCGAGGCTCGATTTTCCCGAGCCCGAGAGGCCGGTCAGCACCACGATGCGGTCGCGGGGAATGTCCACGTCCACGCGCTTCAAGTTGTGCTGCCGCGCCCCGCGGATGCGGATGAGCTTGTCGCCCGCGGGCGAGGCCGGAAGAGGAGCGGCCTCGATTCGGGGCGGAGCCATTCTCAGGTAGGGCTCGAGAAACCTTCCGGTGTGCGAGCCCGGGCTCTTCGCGATCGCCTCCGGAGGCCCGGCGGCGACGACGCTCCCGCCCGCCTCCCCCCCCTCGGGGCCGAGGTCGATGACCCAGTCGGCGCTCTTGATCACGTCGAGGTTGTGCTCGATGAGGAGGATCGAAGCCCCCTTGTCGAGGAGCCGCGCGAAGGCCTCGAGGAGCACCCGGATGTCCTCGAAGTGAAGCCCGGTCGTGGGCTCGTCGAAGAGCAGAAGGACCCCGCGATAGTCGGAGCGCGACATCTCGGAGACGAGCTTCAACCGCTGCGCTTCGCCGCCCGAGAGGGTCGAGAGCGGCTGGCCCAGCCGCAGGTAGGAGAGGCCGACCTCGGAAAGGGTCTCGAGCGGAGCCGTCACTCGCGACCTTCCGGAGAAGAAGGAAAGCGCCTCGGATACCGTCATCGAAAGCACGTCCTTTATGCTCTTTCCGCGGTAGCGGACGCCGAGCACTTCTTTCGTGAACCGGGCGCCCTCGCAGGCTTCGCAGGTCACGTAGACGTCGGAGAGGAACTGCATCTCGATCTTCTCGAACCCCTCTCCCGAGCACCTCGGGCAACGTCCGCGGTCGACGTTGAAGCTGAAGCTCGAAGCGTCGAGCCCGCGCCGCTTCGCCTCCGCGGTCGTGGCGAAGAGCCGGCGGATGTCGTCGTAGATCTTCAAGTAGGTGACGGCGTTGGCTCGAGGGGTGCGTCCGATGGGCGACTGGTCGACGAGGACGATCTCGCTCAGGAGGTCGAAGCCGGCAATCGACTCGCAGGCGGGGGGCGGGCCCGCGGTTTGCCCCTTCGAGCGCCGGAAGGCGCGGTAGAGGACACTCTCGAGGAGCGTGCTCTTTCCCGAGCCCGAGACTCCGGTCACCGCGGTCAGCACTCCCAGGGGGATCTCGACGTCGATCGACTTCAGGTTGTTCTCGCGCGCCCCTCGAACGACGAGGGCCCGCCCGGGCTCCACCCTCCGTCTCGCCGCGGGAAGAGGGATAGCGCGCTCGCCGCGCAGGTACTCTCCGGTGAGGGACGCTCGCTTCCCGGAAGGCTCCGCGAGCTCCGAAGTCGGACCGAAGTAGACGATCTCGCCCCCGCGCTCCCCCGCTCCCGGGCCGAGGTCGAGCACCTGGTCGCAGCGCCGGATGACCTCGGAGTCGTGCTCCACCACCACGATGGTGTTGTCGGAATCGCGGAGCTTCTTCAGGACGTCCATGAGCCTCGCGGTGTCGCGCGGGTGGAGTCCGATCGAGGGCTCGTCGAGCACGTAGAGTGCTCCCACCAGCGAGGAGCCGAGCGCGGTCGTGAGGTCGACTCGCTGAACCTCGCCTCCCGAGAGCGTTCGCGACTGCCGGTCGAGGGTGAGGTAGGAAAGACCGACGCGCTCGAGATAGTCGAGCCGGTTCTCGATCTCGTCGGCGAGGAGCGCCGTCACCGGGTTGTCCTTTGGGCGCGGGAGACCTCGGAACAGCTCGAGAGCGCTCGCGACGTCGAGGGCGTAGACCTCGGCCACGGTCTTGCCCCCGATGCGGTAGAGGAGGCTCTCCTTCGAGAATCGAGTCCCCCGGCAATCCTCGCACTCCCGGTAGCTCCTGTACTTCGAGAGCAGCACCCGGACGTGCATCTTGTAAGTCCGGCTCTCGAGCCACTCGAAGAAGCCCTTGATTCCGTAGAAGTCGGAGTCGCCCTCGAAGACGCGATCGCGATCTCTCTCGCTCAGCTGTCTCCACGGCCGATCGAAGGGAATGCCGACGCGCCGGCAGAAGGCCTCGAGATCGTCTTGCGCCTCCCGGTAGCTCGGGGTGGTCCAGGGTTTGACGGCGCCCTCTGCGAGGGAGCGCCTCGGGTCGGGAACCACGAGATCCATGTCGATCCCGATGGTCCGGCCGAACCCCTTGCATCGGGCGCAGGCCCCGAGCGGGCTGTTGAACGAAAAGAGGTTCGGGACGGGCTCGGCGTAAGAGATGTCGCACGAGGCGCATTGGCGCTTGTCGCTGAACCTCCGTTCGGAGAATACCGAGGGCCCGGTCTCGAGAAAGACGCTCGCTCTTCCCTTTCCGTGCCGCAGGGCCTGCTCCAGGGAATCGAGCAGACGACTGTCGGCTCCCTCCCGCATCTCGAGGCGATCCACGAGCACCAGGGATTCGCGAGAGGAGAGCTCCTCCGGCGTGAGCTCCGAGATCGCGCCTTCGACCGAGACGAGCCGCCGGAAGCCCGCCTGCGAGAGCTCGAAAGCGACCTCGCCGGGAGAGAGGCGGCCGAGATCGAGAGGAAAACCGATGAGGGCGAGCTGCCTGTCCCGTACTCGTTCCGCAGAGACCTTCCTCGCGATGGAGGCGGCGTCGTCGCTATCGACCTTCTTCCCGCATCCCCGGCAGAAGAGCTCTCCCAATCTTGGCGAAGAGAATCTTCACGTGATCGTTGATCTCGGTCATCGTGCCCACGGTCGAGCGCGAGTTCTTGACGGGGTTCGCCTGGTCGATGGCGACGGCGGGCGGTATGCCGTCGATTTCCTCGACCAGCGGCTTGTCCATCCGGTCCAGGAACTGCCGGGCATAGGTGGAGAAGCTCTCGACGTAGCGCCTCTGTCCCTCGGCGAAGAGGGTGTCGAAAGCGAGGGAGGATTTCCCCGAGCCGGAGACTCCGGTGACGGCGACCAGGCTTCCGAGGGGGATCTCGAGGTCGAGGTTCTTCAGGTTGTTCTGGCGGGCGCCCCGTACGCGTATGGCGCGAATAGCCTGGCGCGACATCTCAGTAGGTGACCTTCATCAAGTGAAGCCCCTTCGCGGGAGCGGTCGGGCCGGCCTCGTCCCGCTGGCGCGAGGCGAAGACGGACTCGATGGATGCGGCGGGTCGTTTCCCCCGCCCGACCTCGAGAAGGGTGCCGACGAGGTTCCGCACCATGTGGTGGAGAAAGCCGCTCGCCTCGATCTCGTAGACCAGCTCCTCCCCCTCGTCCAGGAACCTCGACACCGTGCAGCTCCGGATCGTCGTCCGCGCGGCGCACGAGGAGGCGCGGAAGCCGGCGAAATCCCGCTCGCCCAGGAAGATCGCGGCCCCTTCGTCGAGCGCTTCCCGGTCGAGGGCGTAGGGGTAGTGGAGAGTAAACCGAACGCGAAAGGGTGAGGGGACGGGCGAGCGGTCGAAGTAGTAGCGATACGTCTTCGAGCGCGCGTCGAAGCGCGCGTGGAAGGAGTCGTCGGCTTCTTCGCATTCGCGGACACGGATGTCGTCCGGCAGCATCGAATTGAGACCATCGAGAATGCCCCGCGGCGGAATCGGCTTCGGAAGAAGGAAGTGGACGACCTGCGCCCAGGCGTGGACGCCGCTGTCGGTCCGCCCCGCGGCTGTCACCCGGACGGGCTCTTTCGCCATCTGCGAGAGAGCCGACTCCAGACGGCCCTGGATGGTGTCTTCCCCGAGCTGCAGCTGGAACCCCCGGTAGGCGGTTCCGTCATAGGCAACGGTGGCCTTGAGCTTGGGCACGGCGGGTTCATTCTAGAGCGCGCGCGCCGTTCTTCCTCAATTCCCCGCCCGGCGGGACTTTTTCTTGCCGCCGAGCGAGGTACAATGACTACCGCCCCGGAACTTCGAGCACGGGCCTGGCGTAGATCCGTTCTACGAGGTTCGTGCGCCCTCCGGGAGGGAACGACTACCATTGAACCCGCACCCATGAGAACAGGAAACGCTATGAAATCCAACCGCCTTTTCGCTTTCTGCTGCACGTTGTTCTTCGGCATTGCCGCCACGGCGACACCCCAGGAGCCCGCCGCCCAACCCGAGCCTGCCGCTACCCAGGAGACACCGAGCCAGACCGGCGACCCCGCCGAAATCCAGCTCACCCTCCAGCAGGCCATCGAGATGGCCCTCGAGAACAACCTGAACGTGGTGGTCTCGAGGCTCGACACTCAGGTCCAGGCCGAGGGAGTCGCTTCCGCGAAAGGGGTCTACAAACCCTACGTCTCCGCGAACCTCAACAACCTCGACAGCCGCAGTCCGGCGCAGAACCAGCTCATCGGCGCGAGCATCCTGTCGAGCACCCGGACGAACTACGCCCTCGCCTGGGACCAGCAGCTCACGACCGGCGGCAGCTACAACTTCTCCTGGCAGAACCTGCGCCAGACCACCAACAGCGCTTTCTCCGGGTTCAACCCCCTCTACGATGCCGCTCTGAGCGCCCAGGTCATCCAGCCGCTCGCGCAGAACTTCAAGCTGAACCCCAACAAGCAGAGGATTCTCGTCGCCCAGAACTCCGAGCGCATTTCGCGCTTCCAATTCGAGACTCAGGTGATGGACACGGTGCGCGACGTCTCGATCGGATACCTCGATCTGATCTTCAGCATCCGCGACCTCGAAGTGGGGCGCCAGTCCCTGAAGCTCGCCCAGGATCTCCTGCGCAACAACCGCATTCAGGTCGAGGTCGGGACGATGGCGCCCATCGACGTGCTGGAAGCCGAGGCCGAGGTCGCGGCCCGCGAAGAGGCGGTCATCCTCGGCGAATCGGCGATCGTCGGGTACGAGGACCTTCTCAAGGGTCTCATCAATGATCCCGAGTCTCCCCGGTTCTGGGACACCCGCTACGTACCGGTGTCTGAGCCGGTCATGGAGAATATCCAGATCGACGTCGACGAGGCGATCCGGGTGGCTCTCCAGAGGCAGCCATTGCTGCAGGCGTCCCGAGTCGAGCTGGAGACCCGCGACTACAACGTGCGCTTTACCAAGAACCAGATCCTTCCCCAGCTCGATCTCGTTGGCTCCGTCGCCCTGAGCGGCATCGGCGGAGATCAGATCGTCCGCGAGGACTTCGCGGGAGCGCCGAGCGGCGTCGTCCCCGGCGGGTACGGTGATGCGCTCGATACTCTCTTCGGCGGCGACTACCGGGATTGGAGCCTCGGGCTCAACGTGTCCTACCCCATCGGAAACTCCACGGCGGAGGCGCAGCACGCCCAGGCCACGGTCGCGGCCCGCCAGCAGCGTGCTCGCCTCGACTCGAACCAGATCCTGGTCGCGCAGTCGGTGCGGCAGACGTCGCGGGCGGTCGACACCGGCCGGAAGCGGATCGACGCCACCCGCGTCGCGCGCGAGCTCGCGGAGAAGCGGCTCGAGGCGGAGCAGAAGAAGTTCGAGGTGGGCATGTCGACGAGCTTCCTCATCGTCCAGGCGCAGCGCGACCTGGCGCAGGCTGCCGCCAACGAGCTTCGAGCGCTCATCGACTACAACAAGGCCATCGTCCTCTTCGAGCGCGCTCGGGGAACGATCCTCGAGCGAGCGAACGTCTCCGTGCGCTGAGTCATTGACAGATTCCGGCTCCCTCGCGTAACGTTACCGGGACGCTACGGCGAAAGGGGTCCGAGATGGCTAAGTCCAGAAAGTCCCAGAACCCGGAGTTCCTGGAAAAACGGCGCAGCGCGATCGCGGAGCTCGCGAAGCGGCGGGGGCAGCGACGCCAGTCGAGCGCCGTGGCCGTCGACCCGAGGAGCAAGGTCGCGAAGGTCTTGGCGCCGATGACTTTCGCGGTGCGCCCGCAGCCGCAGAACTAGCGTTCGTCGCAACGCGGGCTACTCCGCCCTCCAGGCGGTCGCGCGTCAGTCCTGGATTGCCTGGTAGACCAGCGTCTTGACGTACCAGTGCTGCTCCCTCCCAGCTCCTGACACATGTCGAACCCCGCCCGCAGTGGCACGAATCAGGGCGTCGATTCAACCGGCGCTTCTTCGGGCGTACAGCTGATAGACTGCGCGCGGGAGGACCGTCATGTCCCGTTCGAACCGAAAGAAGAACCTCGCGATCGGCTCCGCGCTCCTTCTGACCCTCGCGGGGCTGGGCCTCGGTCAACTGGCGCTCGAGCGGGTCCAGGCCGGTCAGGAGAAAGGGGTCGAGGCGCCGGCGTTCGAAGTCGATCCGTTCTGGCCGAAGCCGCTGCCCAACAACTGGGTGATCGGCTCGACCATCGGAGTGACCGTCGATTCGCGGGATCACGTCTTCGTCATCCATCGGCAGGCGACCCTCAACCCGCTGACGGAGGTGAGCGCCGCGACCAAGCCTCCGACCGCCCTCGAATGCTGCGTCCCCGCGCCTCCCGTCCTGGAGTTCGACCCCGAGGGGAACCTCGTGGGCCACTGGGGCGGCCCGGGTGACGGCTACGACTGGCCGCAGTCGAACCACGGGATCACCATCGACCCCATGGACCATATCTGGATCGGCGGCAACGGGGAGGGAGATTCCCAGATTCTCAAATTCACGAGGGAAGGGAAGTTCCTGAAGCAGTTCGGACACCCCGGGGCGAGGCGCGACAAGAGCTCGTCCACGGCGGAGCCGAAGTTCGTCGGCGGGAGCCATGACAAGGAAAGCTTCGGAAGAGTGGCCAAGATCTCTTTCGACTCCAAAGGGAAAGAAGCCTTCGTCGCCGACGGCTACCTCAACAAACGCGTCGCCGTGCTCGATGGGTCTACGGGGGAGTTCAAGCGGTACTGGGGCGCTTACGGGAAACCGCCCGACGATCGCGACCTCGGCAACTACGATCCCAAGGCCCCGCCCTCGCCCCAGTTCCGCAACCCCGTTCATTGCGCCGAGCCCACCGAGGACGGGCTCCTGTATGTCTGCGACCGCGCGGGCAACCGCATCCAGGTCTTCCGCCAGAGCGGGGAGTACGTGAACGAGCTCATCGTCGCGAGAGAGACCCTGGGAAGCGGGGCCGCCTGGGACGTCGCCTTCTCCCGCGATCCCGAGCAGAAATACATCTACCTCGCCGACGGCAAGAACGAGAAGGTCTACGTCATCGATCGGAAGAAGCTCGAAGTCCTCACGAGCTTCGGAGCCGGCGGGCGGCAGCCCGGCCAGTTCTTCGGCGTGCACAGCCTCGCGACGGATTCGAAGGGCAACCTCTACACCACGGAAACCTACGAAGGAAAGCGCATACAGAAGTTCGTCTACAAGGGAATGGCGCCGGTCCGATCCAAGAGCCAGGGCGTCCTCTGGCCGCGGACTTCGGAGTAGTTACTCTTCGATTTCCTTCGGAACGATTCGAACGATCACCGTTCGCTCTGCGGCCCGCTTCAGGCTGTCCGCAATCCCTGCTCCGCCGTCGTCGATGCCGACGGCGCGCGCCGCGCCGGGGAACCGATCCAGATAGACGCGAAGACCCTCTTCGACCGTCGCCGGATGGTCAACGCCCCGGAAGGCTCGCGCCGTGCCGACGAGGTCCCTCCCGCGGCATCGCAGACGGACGGGAGTCTCCGCATCGAGATTGCGCCACCACGTTTTTCGCTCCGGGTTACCGGCGATGACCCAGATCTTGTCGTCGTCGTCGGCGTAATTCACGGGCAGTGTGTACTCACGTCCCGTGCGCCGGCCCTTGATGGAAATCAACATCACCGATCGGTCGAGAAGGCCGGAGAGGGACGAGCGAAGAATCCACTCTACCAGACGATTCATGAGCCCTCCTTCCCCGAGGTGGGTGAGACCCGGGCGTTTGGCAGAAGTCATCCGGCCCCTGGCCCGATACCGACCGTCGTCCTGGAGAAAGCTCAGGACCCGGTCCGCGGCCCAGAAATACCCCGGGGCCTTGGAGCGTCCCACGAATCCCACATGGCCGGCGCCTTCGACGATCTCCAGGGAAACGTTCTCGGCGCGAGCCCACTTCCTCATGCTGGCTTCGGGGACGAAGGGGTCATCCGCCGCCGCGAGGATGAGCGCCGGCCGGTCGATCGATTCCAGCCGAGGCCCCGGGCTCACCTGCCGGTAGTAGTCCTCCGCGTCCCGATAGCCTCCGTAGAAGGCGGTGATCCGGGAGTCGAACTGCCGCACCGTCGAGACCCCGCGCTCCCGACCGGTTTCGTAGACCTCGGGGAGGAGCTCTCGGCGCTTGCGGTAGGAGGCGTTCAGCGAGGTCACGAACTGAAGCTGGTAGACGAGGTTCGCTCTCCGCTCGAGGGCATCGGCGCATGCCGACATGTCGAGCGGTGGACAGATCGCGGCGACGCCCGCGAGCTCCTGGGGAAGCCGTTCCCGATCCCGGGCGAGCGTCAGCAGAGTGAGGTTACCCCCGAGCGAAAAACCGGCGACGGCGAACGCCGAGACCCGGCCTGCGAGCCACAGGAAGACCGCGACGAGGTCCGACGTCATCCCCGCGTTGTAGAGGCGGGGACAGAGCGGGAGCGAATCGCCACAGCCCCTCAGGTTCATCCGCACCACGTGCCAGCCGGCGCGGTAGGCGAGAGTCCCGATGCTGATCACGTTGGGCGAGCGATCGCATCCTTCGAGGCCGTGGACCACGAGAAGCGCGGGTCGGTCTCTTTCCGGCTGCCACGAGGCGCGAAGGAGAATCCTCACTCCCTCTTCCGCCTCGACGACGACGTCTTCGGTGGGAAGCCGCCAGCGAAGAGCGGCGCGCAGGAGGTGCGCGCCGACGGTCTGGAGGTGGCCGCCGGGAAGGAGCGGGAACGGGCGGAATCTCGATACGGTCACGGCCGTTTGCGGATCTTCGCCACGATCGCGAGGCCGCCGGTCGCTTCTGCAGGGGCCGCCTCGAAGTCCACGCCGTGCCGCGTCAGCTCCTCGAGCGTGCTCTCGAAGTCCCGCGCGTTCCCGTAGGCGAGGAGCAGGCTGCCGCACTCATCGCAGGTCGCGACGTCGCGCGCCCGCTTGAGGGACTTCCTGGCTTCGGCGAGACAGCAGGACTTCACGGCGTTCAATCTGTCAGGCGGCCAGAGCGCAAAGCTCGCAGTCGCGAGCCCGAATGTGCCGTGGACAGCCCTCGAGGATTCCGAGACGCGAGAGGGCGAAATCGTACTTCACCGGGTCGTCGGGATCGAAGCGCGCGAGGCTTCGCGTGATATCGAGAGCGGTCCGAAAGCCCGGGGTCTTCCTTTCGGTCCAGCCCAGGTGGCGCCCGATACGGAAGATATGGGTGTCGAGCGGAATCACCAGGTCGCGAGTCTTGACGTATCGCCAGAGTCCCAGATCCACGCCGTCGTCGGGCCGTGCCATCCACCGGAGGTACATGTTCAGGCGCTTCGCCGCGCCGGTCGCGGGATTGGGGAAGAAGAAGCGCACGCCCGCGTCCGCCGGAAGCGCCCGGGATCGGTAGAGGCCGCCGTGGTCCAGAGCCAACGCGCGCTCCGAGAAGCGCCTGAGGCTTCCCGCCATGTCGCCCGCGGCATGGGTTTCGGCGAAGAACGCGCCGATGCTCCCGCGCTCCTCGATCATCCGGCCGGCGAGCGCGAGGAGGCAGGCGACGTCCCTCGCGTCCGTCCATCGGTGGCGGAAACCGCGAAGCGCCCGAAGCGTCTCTTTCGCGCCGGCTCGGGTCACCCGGGAAGCGGGGCTGTCCCCCAGGGTCGCGAGGACGCGTTCCACGCTCCTTCGGATGATCTTGACGTTTCCATAGGCGAGCGACGAGGCGACGAGGCCCACGACCTCGCGATCCAGGGGATCGGAGAATCGATGGGGATACTCCAGCGGATCGGAGGAAAGATAGCCCGCGCCGTAGCGGGCTCTCAGGCTCTCGAGCTTCTCGCGGAGGCGATCCGCGCGGCTCAGTCGAGCGCCCACACCGTGGTCCCGCCCACGATCGTCCGCACCGCGCGGCCGGTGAGCTCCCATCCGGCGAAGGGAGTATTTCTTCCCTTCGAGAGAAACGACTGCGGCTCGACTCGAAACCGCCGCTCGAGGTCGAGGAGCGTGACATCCGCGCGCGAGCCGGGCGCCAGGGTTCCGCCCTCGACTCTCAAGATTCGGGCGGGCCCGCGGGAGAGGAGCTCCACCATCCGTGGGAGGGAAAGGAGTCCCGGGCGGACGAGTCGATCGAGGCAGATGGCGACCGCGGTCTCGAGCCCCACGATCCCGAAGGGAGCGGAGTCGAAGTCGTCGTCTTTCTCGTCCGGGTGGTGAGGCGCGTGATCGGTGGCGATGGCGTCGACGGCGCCGTCGCTCAAGCCTTCGAGAAGCGCCCTTCGGTCCTCCTCGGTGGTGAGCGGGGGCTTCATCTTGGCCTGCGTGTCGTAATTGCCGACTCGCTCGTCGGTGAGAAGAAGGTGATGGGGCGTGACCTCGCAGGTGACCGAAAGCCCACGGGACTTCGCCTCGCGCACGGACCGCAGGGCGCCCGCGGTCGAGAGATGAGCGACGTGAAGCCGCGCCCCGGTGAGCTCCGCGAGCCGGATGTTGCGCGCGACCGCGATCTCCTCCGACGCCCGGGGGATTCCGCGAAGCCCGAGGGCCGTGGACCAGTAGCCCTCGTTCATGACCCCGCCGGGATGGAGCTCGAGCGTCTCGCAGTGCTCGAGGATCGCGACGTCGAACATCTTCGCGTACTCCATCGCCCTTCGCATCACGTTCGGATCGGAGACGGGGCGCCCGTCGTCGGAGATCGCTACCGCTCCCGCCGCCACCATCTCCCCGATCTCCGCGAGCTCTCGTCCCTCCATCGCCCGGGTGGTGGCGCCGATCGGATGAACCCGCGCCTTTCCGGCGGCCGCCGCCTTCTCGAGGATGAACTCGGTCACGGCGGCGCAGTCGTTCACCGGCTGGGTGTTCGCCATCGAGGCCACCGCGGTGAAGCCCCCGGCGGCCGCCGCGGCGGTTCCGGTGGCGATGGTCTCCTTGTACTCGAAGCCCGGCTCGCGCAGATGGACGTGCATGTCCACGAGCCCCGGAACGGCGACGAGTCCGCGGGCCTCGAGAACTTCCGCATCCTCCCGGGGGAAGGGACCCCCTATGGAAGAAATCCTCCCGTTCTCGATGAGGATGTCCCCGACCCGATCCAGGCCCTGGCTCGGATCGACGACGCGGGCTCCGCGGATGACGAGCCTTCCCATCACGACACCTCCGCCCCCGCTCCGGTGAGGAGGTAGAGGACCGCCATCCGCACCGCGACGCCGTTCGTGACCTGCTCGAGGATGAGAGAGTACGGCCCGTCGGCGACGGCAGACTCGATCTCGAGCCCCCGGTTGATGGGGCCGGGATGGAGGATGATCACGTCCTTCCGGGCGCGTTCCATCCGCGCCCGGGTCAGTGCGAAGAGGCGGAAATACTCGCGAACCGACGGGAAGTAGGCGCCCTGCATCCGCTCCTTCTGGACCCTCAGCATCATGACCACGTCGGCTTCCGCGAGGGCGTCCTCGATCGAGGGCGCGACTTCGACGCCGAGCTTTTCGACTTCGGGAGGGACGAGCGTCGGCGGGCCCGAGACCGCGACGGCGGAGCCCATCCGCGTCAGGAGCCGCACGTTCGAGCGGAAGACACGGCTGTGAAGGAGGTCTCCTACGATGGCGATCTTGAGACCCTGGAGAGTTCCCTTGTGCTCGCGGATCGTGAAGGCATCGAGAAGAGCCTGGGTCGGATGCTCGTGCATCCCGTCACCGGCGTTCACCACCGCCGCCTCGAGCCGGCGGGCGACGAAGTACGGGGCCCCCGACGCCGGATGGCGCATCACGAGGACGTCCGGCGCCATCGCCTGGAGGTTCCGGACGGTGTCGAGAAGCGTCTCGCCCTTCGAGACCGAGCTCCCGGACACGCTCACGTTGATCGCATCGGCGGACAGCCGCTTCGCGGCGATCTCGAACGAGACCCGGGTCCGGGTGCTGGGCTCGTAGAACAGGTTCACCACCGTGCGCCCCCGAAGGGTGGGTACCTTCTTGATGGTCCGTGTCCCGATCTCCTTGAGCGAGGTCGCGGTATCGAGGAGGAGCGCGATCTCTTCTGCCGACAGGCTCTCGATGTCGAGGAGATCCTTTTTCTGGAGCCTCATTGCCGGGCGCTTCGACGAAGGACGGAAAGAGGGGGAAAAAAACGCAAAGGCGCAAAGGCGCAAAGGCGCAAAGAAGAAACGGGAGCTCCTTCGCGTCTTTGCGTCCTTGCGTCTTTGCGTTTCTTCCCCGGGATTGGACTCGTCATCGACCTAAGATCCGTTCTCCACCAGGACCACTTCGTCGTGGCCGTCTTCCTCTTCGAGGAGGACCTGGACCATGTGCTCGCGCGTGGTCTCGAGCGCCTTTCCCACGTAATCCGCCTGGATGGGAAGCTCGCGCCACCCGCGGTCCACCATCACCAGGAGCTCGATCTTCCTCGGCCGACCGAAGTCGATGAGCGCGGTGATCGCCGCCCGAACGGTCCGGCCGGTGAACAGGACGTCGTCGACGAGAACCACCCAGGTGTCGTCGAGCGCGAAGGGAAGCTCGGTCTTCCGGACGATGGGTTGGGCCCCGACCGTGGTCAGGTCGTCGCGGTAGAGAGTGATGTCGAGCGCTCCTATCGACGGCCTGGTTCCCGTGCTCGATTCGAGCCTCCGGGCGAGACGCCGGGCGAGGGGAACGCCGCGGGTCCGGATTCCGACGAGGGCGAGCTTCCCTTCGAGCCCGCGAGTCCTTTCGGCGATCTCGGCCGCGAGGCGGTCGAGCGTCGACTGGAAAGTGCCGCTATCCATGACGACTCTCGGCTCCGGCTTCATCGGGTTCGATCGCGCATCGTATCGTGGATTACTCGACGCTTTCCAGGAACCCCGGAAGCGCATCGAGCGGGGAGGTCTCGACGAGCCAGTCTTCCGGATAGGACTCGATGAGAAAATTTCGATAGGAAGAGATGAAGGTCACCGGCTGGCTCTTCTTCAGCTCGTCGTCGAGGACGTCGGTCAGGAGGCTTCCATCCATGTCCCGCCCCAGGGGAAGGCCCATGAGATAGAGGAGGGTCGGCGTCACGTCCACGACCGACGCGCCCTGGAGCTTTCGCCCCGAGGCGATTCCCGCCCCGTTGAAGAGCAGGAGGCCGTCGGGGGCGTTCTCGTGGGCGCCGGAGAGGTGCGGACTTCCCTGGAGCGGAGCGATGATGCGGCGCCCGAGAGAGAGGGCGTCCATCCCGTGTCCCGAGAGGATCACGATGGTCTCGTTCGCCGCCCGCTTCTGCATGTACTCGCCGACGATGGTGTCGAGGTGGCGGTAGTAGGATTCCACCACCCGCCCGTAGCGGCGGACCTCCGCGTCGCTCACGTCGCCGAACTCCTCGGGCTTCTGATATCGGGTGAAGTAGTGGCCGATCACGTCGAGCCCGAAGTAGTAGGTCGCGAAGACTTCCGGCTGGAACTCCTCGCGGAGCCGGCTCCCGATTCGCTGGTACGTGAGATCGTCGGCGAGGGCGCGGGTGAGCTCCGCCTTCCAGGGAAAGTCGTCGTTCTCGAGGACCACCGAGGTGTCGACGAAGCGCTGAAGGGTTTCCTCGCCGATGGAATCCGGGAATACGACCTCCGAGCTCAAACGCGAGAACAGCTCCTCGGGGTAGGTCAATCGGGGAAGCGGCGGATCGAACTTCTCGCGCACCTGCCGATGGAAGTACTCGGAGACGACGAATCCCCGGACCTCGTCCGCGGGATAGCTCCCCCACCAGCGCACGATCCCCACGTCGACCCCGAAGCCGCTCAGGATCGTCCAGAACGGCTGGGTCCTTCGGAGAGCCGCCGTCGAGGCGCTCCGCTGCACCAGGCCGAGTCGGTCCAGGGTTCGGAAATCGAGCCCCCGAGGGCGAAGGGAGAAAAGCGTCTCGACTCCGGGAAAGCGATAGCGATAGAAACCCTTGAGCCCGTGCTGGCGGGGAAGCTTCCCCGTGGCGATGCTGGTCCAGACCGCGAGCGACTCGGTGGGGTAGAGGGTCCGCAGCGCTCCCGAGGCACCCGACTCGATCAGCCGCGCGAAGTTCGGAAGCTTCCCCTCGGCGACGGCCCGAAGCACGTACGACATCGAGGCCCCCTCGATTCCGATGAGGGTCACCTTTCGCGCGAGCGGAACGTCCTGGAGCGGCATCGTGGGAATCGGGGCTTCGGGAGCGGGGCGCGACCGCATCAGGAGGGGAATCGTCATCGCGGCGGCGAGAGTGACCGTCGAGATCAGATAACTGACCAGCGCTCCCCTGCGACCGAAGGAGTAGTGGAACAGACCCATGACGAAGAACGCGGCCGCTGCCGTGGAAACGACGGTTGCGGCGATAGCGAGAAGGCTCCTTGTCTCCGACGGAAGATAGGGACGCAGGCTCACGAGGTTGTGCCAGAGAAGGACGGCGGCGGCGGCAAGGCTCAGAGCCAATAGCCACGTGAGGACCCGGAACGAGAGCCAGGCGGGCAACAGCGGCCGTCCTCGAACCACCTCCGCGGCGGAAAGGAGCAGCCAGAATGCCGATCCGGCGGCGATCCCGTAGGTGACGGCGAAAACCCCGAAGACCGAGAGAACGCTGGTCCAGGTGTGCGGGACCTCGGGATTCATCAGGAACAGAACCTCGGTCGAGAGGAGCGCCATGAACTGTCCGGCGACGAGGGCGTTCGTCAGCTTGCGCATCGCAACCCGGTGTGAGAAGGGGGAGGTTTCGATCCCACGCCCTTATCCCCTTGCACTTTTTTTCCCGTCGCGGAGGGCGCGAAGCTGGTCGAGCAGAGAAACGAAGTCCTCGGGGAGAGGCGCCTCGAAGCTCACCGTCTCGCCGCTTTCCGGATGCTGGAACGCGAGGCGGAGGGCGTGGAGCGCCGGACGCGCGAAGTCCCGGAGCAGGCGAATCGCTTTGGCGGGGGCTCCGTAGAAGCGATCGCCCACGACGGGATGGCCCTCCTCGCTCAGGTGCACCCGGATCTGGTGCGTTCTTCCGGTGTGGATGCGGATCTCGAGGAGGGAGCAGCCGGGAAGCTTCTCGAGCCGCCTCACCTCGCTCATCGCTTCTCTGGGCGACCGCGTCCGGCTCGAGATCTTCGTGCGATGCAGAACGTCGCGGCCGATGGGGCGGTCGATCGTGAACCGCTCGGCGGTGCTTCCGTGCGCGAGAGCGAGATAGACCTTCGAGACTGAACGCTTCTGGAACTGGGACTGGAGAGATCGATGCGCTCGATCGTTCTTGGCAACCACCATCACTCCCGAAGTTCCGGAGTCGAGCCGATGGACGATCCCCGGCCGCATCACGCCTCCGATCCCGCTCAGGTCGCGGCTGTGGGCGAGGAGGGCGTTCACCAGAGTGCCGGAGGCGTGGCCCGGCGCCGGGTGAACCACCATGCCCGCACGTTTGTTCACCACCACGATGCTCGGGTCCTCGTAGAGAACGTCGAGCGGGATGGCTTCGGGGAGGGGGATCGCCGGGGCCGGCGGCGGTATCACGACCTCGACCCGCTCCCCCTCGCGGCAGATCCGGGACGCCCGGACGGGTCTGCCGTCGACGGTGACCCGGCCCTCTTCGATCCAGCGCTTCGCCTGAGCGCGGCTCACGTCCGGGAGTCGGAGCGCGAGAGCGACGTCGACCCTCGCTCCCTTGTCGGAGTCTCTCACGAGGAAGCTTTCCGTCCGCTCTTTCTCCGGGCTCATCGTCAACCGAGGGCGGTTCGATGGAGCTTCAGGCGGTTCGTTTCTGTGGAAGGCGGCGAAGGCTCAGGAGCGCGAAACAAGCGACCACCACGAGAACCAGCGCGATGACCTGCGAGGTGGAGAGGGCGCCTCCGAAGACGAACCCTCTTTCGAGATCGCCGCGGAAGAACTCGATCACGAACCTCGCGAGCGAGTAGCCGAAGACGTACGTCCAGAAGATCTGTCCGTCGAACTTCTTCCGCCCGGCGATGAAGAGCAGAATGCCGAAGAGCGCGAACTCCACCAGAGACTCGTAGAGCTGCGTCGGATGGAGGGGAACGTTCAACGGTACGCCGACGATCTCCTTCGCGTAGGCGTCGGTGAAAGTCACCGCCCAGGGGACGTTCGTCGGCTTCCCGTAGCAGCATCCCGCCGTGAAGCAGCCCAGGCGTCCGATGGCGTGCCCGAGGGCGACCGAGGGCGCCAGGATGTCCGTCATGAGCCAGACCGAGAGCCGGTGTTTACGGAAGAACCAGATGGAGGTAAGGATCGCGGCCACCAGCCCGCCATAGAACACGCCGCCCGAACGGATCAGGCTCAGCGGGTCGTGCTGGTAGTGCTCCCAGTCGACGATCAGGAGCAGGAGCTTCGCTCCCACCAAGGCGGACACCAGGATGTAGAGGCCGAGGTCCATCATCAGGTTGGCTTCGACGCCAAACTTGCGACCGCGCGCGGCCGCGACCTTCAGCGCGATCAGGAACCCGGCGGCGAGCAGGAAGCCGTACGTATGGAGAACGGCATGGAACTGCAGCCCGAAAAGGCTTACTTCACCGAAATCGAAGAGCTTCGGGAACATATTTAGTGCTCGCGCCCCTCCCCGGGGCGCTCGCTCCCCGCGCTCCTCGCGCGGGGAGGACGGGCCCTCCGGGCCCGCTGCCGCCCTCGAGGACGTTCGTTACTCCACACTGGAGTGCTCTGCCCCTCCTCGGGGCGCTCGCTCCCCGCGCTCCTCGCGCGGGGAGGACGGGCCCTCCGGGCCCGCTGCCGCCCTCGAGGACGTTCGTTACTCCACACTGGAGTGCTCTGCCCCTCCTCGGGGCGCTCGCTCCCCGCGCTCCTCGCGCGGGGAGGACGGGCCCTCCGGGCCCGCTGCCGCCCTCGAGGACGTTCGTTACTCCACACTATAGTACTCAGCGTCCCTCGGGCCGTTGCCGCCCTGGAGGTCTTGTCATTGGTACTCGTCGCCATCAGTGAACGGATTCTCCCGTTCCGGATCCGCCGGCGACGCCAGGCTCGGCCTCGAGCGTCGGTTCGCGTCGGCGCAGGCTGTCGAGCAGCAGAAGGCCGACCCCCACGCAGATGCACGAGTCGGCGACGTTGAAAGCGGGCCAATGAGCGTCGCGGTAGAACACGTCGACGAAGTCGATGACGTAGCCGAAGCGGGCGCGGTCCACGATATTGCCCAGCGCCCCTCCGAGGATGAAGACCAGCCCGAAGAGGGTCATCGATTTCTCTCGGGTGGAACCGAGGGCGTAGTAGATCACCGCGGCCAGGGCGGCCAGAGACAAAAGGGTCATCAGCAGAGACTTGAACGGGACGTCCACCCCGGAGAGGAGCCCAAAGGCCATGCCGGTGTTCCGCACCAGGGTGAGATGAACGATCCCCGGCAGGACCTCGACCGACTCACCTGGCACGAGCCGAGCCGCAACCAGCGTCTTCGTCGCTTGATCGAGCGCGAGGATGGCGCTGACCCCAGCCGCCAGAGACAATGCACGGCGTCGAAAGCCTTCCTGTTCTTCGTGATTCGGATTCTTCACCGGATCCCAGACTAGCACTGCGCTCCTGGGCTTTTCAATGCGGGCAGCGGGTTCCGCCTCCTTGGAGTCGCATTCCGCCGGGAAGGAGGGTACACTTATTCGAAACAACCCGAGCCTCGTTTCCCCCTGGGAGACCCTGGAGAACGAGTGCCGCAGCACGGTGCGCGTACGCTCCGGGATCGATGACGTAACTCGTTGCGAATCTTCATAGGAGGGCATCGCTCGGCTCGTGGACGCCGGAAGTGCGCGGGCTCGAATCGGGAAGACGGGCGTTCTAATGGCTGAGGCGCAGTCCTCCATTCTCATCGTAGACGACGACGCGGAAGACCTCGCGTCCGTCGAGCGCACCTTGCGCGGGATCGGAAGCGAGATGATCTCGATCAAGGACCCCCACGAGGTCATGCCCAAAGTCCATCGGCACCGGCCGGACGTGGTCATCATCGATGCGCTCCTTCCGGGCCTCTCGGGCTTCGATCTGTGCAAGCAGATAAAATCCGACCCCCAGCTGAAAGCGACTCAGGTGCTCATCCTCACCGGAGTCTACCTGCGGCAGCAGTATCGCCACGAGGCGCTCCAGCAGTTCAAGGCCGACGCTTTCCTGACGAAGCCGTTCCGCCCCCCCGAGCTGCAGCGTCTCGTGGTGCAGCTCCTGGCGCGGAAGACGCGGTTACCCCAGTCGAGCTTTCTGAAGCGGATTGGACTTCCGGCTTCCGCCGAGCCCAGAAAGAGGGGCTTGCTCGGAAGGATCTTCGGGCGGAGCGAGGTAGAGGAGGGGGAGACCGTTCGTATCGCGCCCGCGACGCGCGACCTCCCGCCGTCCCCGCCCGTGGAGACGGCGGCGCCTCGCGTCGAAGCCGCACCCGAGATCGCCGTGGAGCCGCCCCGGGAGGAGGCTCCGCCGAAACCTCCCGAGCCCCACCCGGTCCCCGAGCCGCCCGCGATCGAGGCCGAGGCGAGGAAGCCCGAGGAAGCTCCGCCTGCGGAGATCGCGCCCGCAGCGACGACCGTCGACGCGCCGGCGGAGCCCATCGCACCGGAATCGCTCGAGCCGGAGCCGGTCCCCGAGCCGACGCCGAATCCGGAACCCCCAATCGAGGAAGTTCAGGAAGTTGAAGACGCTCCTCGCGACTCGGAGACGATCGCCGTCGCCCCCCCCGATCCGCCTCAGGAACCCCTGGCCCCGCATACGCTGCACGAGATCCTCGACGCGCAATCGAATGTCGAGCCCTCTGAGCGGCCTCCGGCGGAAGCAGTCGAAGAGGAACCGTCGCCGTCGACTTTGCTCGACGCGAAACTCCCGGGCGAGCCCGAAGAGGTCCATTGGGTTCGAGCGGACTCGAGAACCCAGGAAATGACGATCTCAGAAGCCGCCTCGCGCGTTGCCGAGACGCCGCCCCCTGCGGCGTTCGAAGACCTCGCGGGAGAACCGGAACTGGAGGGGGAGCGGCAGCCGGAACATGACGTGAGTCCCCCCGCGGCCGACTCCTCCCAGACGATAAGGGGCCCGCTCTTTCGAGTGGGGGAGGTCCCGATTTACGACGAGCCCGACTTCCTCACCGAGCTGAAACGCGAGCTTTCGAAGTGCAAGAGGGTGGACCGACCGCTGACCCTGATCCTGATCCGGGTCGGCGATCTCGGCCAGATCATCGAGCTCTTCGGAAGGGATTTCCGCGAGCCGGTGCTGTGGCACATCGCCGAGCAGGCGATGGAGTCGCTTCGTGAAGTGGATCTCGTCGGGATGATGTCCTCGAAGGACCGGATCGCCATGGCGGCCTTCGCGTCCGACCGCTACGGCGGCGGCCGCATCGTCTCGCGAATGAGGCAGGCGGTGACCAGGAAGCCGTTCCGCGTCGGCGAAGAGCTCCCTCCGATCATACCCGCCCTCGAATTCGGGATGGCAACCTTCCCCGCCGACGGAAACAAGGTCGCGAACCTCATGCGACGCGCGGAAGAGGATTTGACGATCGGGAAGGACGCCTCCGCCGACTCGGATTGACCCCTTCCGGTCGCGGAAATATCATTCGGCCGTGCCGATCGACATCCGCGACTTCGAGACACCCTCGGACTACGAGGCCTGCGCGCAGCTCCAGGTCGACGTCTGGGGGTTCAGCGCCGCCGACGCGGTTCCACCGCTCCACCTCATCGCCATGCATCACTACGGAGGAATCCTCGTGGGCGCTTTCGAGCGCGACCGGATGGTGGGGTTCGTCTGCGGGTTCTCCGGATGGGACCGAGGGCGCGTGTTCCATCACTCTCACATGCTCGGCGTCCTGCCCGAGCACCGCGGGTCGGGCCTGGGCGAGAGGCTCAAGTGGGCACAGCGGGAGCGCGTCGTCGAGCAGGGAATCGAGCTCATCAACTGGACCTTCGACCCGCTCCAGGCGGTGAACGCGAACCTGAACGTGAACCGCCTCGCGGCCGTCGTCCGGAAATACCGGGTGAACATCTATGGCGAGAGCAAGAGCCCGCTCCATGGAAGTCTTCCGACGGATCGCTTCGAGGCCGAGTGGCTGGTGTCGAGCGAGCGGGTGACGAAGGCGCTCCGCGGGGAGCTTCCCGACTGGCCCTCCTGGGAGAGCCTCCCGCGGGCGAACACGACGGCGATGGCGAAGTCCGGATTTCGCGTCTCGGAGAACGCCGATTCTTCGATCGACGAGGACGCGCTCCTCGCGGAAATCCCGGCGAGCGTCAATCAGATCATGGCGCGGGACATGGAGCTCGCCCTCGACTGGAGGCTCAAGATCCGGGAGCTCTTCCGCGCCTACTTCGAGAGGGGCTACGCGGTGAAGGGGTTCCACCGCTCGGAGCTCGGCGCGTTCTACCGCCTCGAGCGCGAGGAGGCCCCCGCCGACTGAGTCGAGCTCGAGCCCGGGAGGGGTTTCGCGTTTTTTCCCTGAGCTCTAGCGGCCGGTCCAGCAGGGTTTGCGCTTCTCCAGGAACGCCGACATTCCTTCCTGGGCGTCGTCCGCCATCGCGTTCATGCTCATGACCTCGCGGGTGTACTCGTAGGCTTTCTTCTGATCGAGGTCGACCTGGGTGTAGAACGCCTGTTTTCCGAGGGAGACCACGAACGAGCTCGCCTCCGCGACTTTCAGCGCCAGCTCCTCTGTCGCTTCCCGCAGCCGGTCCTTCGGGACCACCCGGTTCAACAGACCCCACTCCATCGCGGTCGCGGCGTCGATGAGCTCGCCGGTGAGCAGCATCTCCATCGCGCGCTTGCGGCCGACGGCGCGGGAGACCGCAACCATGGGCGTGCTGCAGAACAGGCCGATGCGCACACCCGGCGTCGCGAAGCGCGCGTCCTCGGACGCCACCGCGAGATCGCAGGTCGCGACGAGCTGGCAGCCCGCCGCGGTCGCGATACCCGGCACTTCGGCCACGACCGGCTTGTCCACCCCCTGCACCGTCTCCATGAGCTCGACGCACACCGAGAACACCTGACGCTGGTGGCTCAGGTCCTTGCCGACCATCTCCGGAAGATAGTGGCCGGCGGAGAAGACGTTTCCTTCCGCGCCGAGGACGATCGCCCGGACCTCGGGTTGGAGCTGGAGCTCCCGAAGGCCCGCGGTCAGCTCGCTCATCATCTGAATCGAGAGAGCGTTGCGCTTCTCCGGCCACTTCATGGTCACGCGGCCGATGGGCCCCCTGGTCTCGACCTCGATTCGCTCGTAGGACGCCATGGAATCCTCCTCCACTATCTCGAGTCGATTCTAACTCGGGCGGCCCATTCGGAGAGTTCCCGGCGGAGGCGCGCCCGGGTGGTCTCCTCGGCCCAGGTGGAATCGATGGCGTTCGCAACCAGCCGCTGGATCTCTTCGAGACCGAACCCCTGGTGCCGGGCGAGCGCGAGGTACTCCCCCTCGAGCGACGTTCCGAACATCCTCGGGTCGTCGGTGTTGACCGAGACCAGAAGCCCCCGATCGAAGAAAGCGCGGAGCGGATGCCGCTCGATCGAGGGGACGACGCCAGTCCTCAGGTTCGAGATCGGGCACATCTCGACCGGCACCCGCTTCTCCTGGAGATGGTCCACTAGCGCCGGATCCTCGATCGCTCGCGTGCCGTGGCCGATGCGATCGACTTCGAGCGCGCGCAGAGCGCCCCAGATGCTCTCCGGGCCCGCGGCTTCCCCGGCATGGGCGGTCGTCTTGAGTCCGAGCTTCCTCGCCTCCCGATAGACCTCACGGTAGGGCTCGGGAGGGAAGTCGTGCTCCGAGCCCCCGATGCCGATGCCGACGATCCTCATCTGCTTCTCGCCCGCGATCTCGCGGAGCCAGGTCCGCCCGCGCTCCGGTCCGAAGTCGCGGGTGAGATCGGCGATGAGGCGGATCTCGATCCGCTCCTTCTCCTCGTCGAGCCCGCGCCGGACGGCTTCGGTGACCCGGGCCACCTCGAGGCCGTGGAGGACGGCGAAGTCCCCCGGGGAGTGAAAAGCCTCGACGTAACGGATGTTCTGGTCCGCGAGATCGGAGGCAACGGCTGCGGCGATGAACGTGAAGTCCTCGTACTCGCGGATGAATCCGTTCTTCCACATCCAGGTCGAGAGAAAGTGAGGGAAGTCGCGGTAGCGAAACCGCTCCTCCAACGCTTCGACGCTTCCGACCTCGCCGCTTCCGTATTTCGTGACCAGCTCCCAGAGCGCCGGGATGGGAATGGCGCCCTCGATATGGAGATGGATCTCGACCTTGGGGAGCAGGCGCAGCGCTTCGGAAAGGGGGTGGCTCACGTCCCGTAGCTTAGACCGGAAGCCGCCTCCAGGGGGTGGCTTTGGCCTTGACTCCCGACCCTGTGGTATGCTCCGTCCTCCCCCGACCGGATAGCTATGGAAGCCTTGATTGGAGGTTCCACGGTGACCTCGAAAGCCACGAAACCATCCCTGGGGTTCTCCCTCGTGGAGATCATGATCGTCATTACGATCATCATCGTTATTTCCGCCGCCTCGATACCTATGGGCCTGAATTTCGTGAAGCACTACAAGATCACGGGGGCGGCTCAGGGAATCGCCGCCGAGATCCAGAGAGCCAGGTCCCAGGCGGTGAAGCGAAATTCCAGCAAGGGAATCCTGCTCAACTTCAACTACCCCGGTGCCGCCAACTATCAGTTCACCAGCCTCGACCCGGATCCCATGACCGGTAACTGGGATGGCGCCGTCTATCCCGTGAATCCCGGCAACTGCAACCAGGTGGGCGCGAACTACGGCATGGTGCCCGCCCCCCCGAACAACGTCATCGACCCCGACCCCGCCGCGGGGGTGCAGTCTCCCCATGGGATCCCCATCGACCTTCCCAACGACCTCGTCTTCGACGCCGGGCAGAGAAACGCCCTGCTGTTCTGCTCCGACGGGTCGGTGGCCGCGGTGAACGCCGCGGGCCCGGCCGGCGGCGCGGTTCTCACGCTGGACGCCAACGGAGTGGATTGGCTCCTGACGGTCCGCGACCGGACGACCCAGCTGACGCGGGTCATTCGCATCAGTCCCGGAGGGCGCGCTCGAGTGGATCCCCAATGAGGAGAGCCGAAGGAGCCAAAGGAGGAAGCCTGACGATGCCGCAGAGGAGACCTTCCGCCGAGCGCGGGTTCACCCTGATCGAGGTCATGGTGGCCATCATGATTCTGGTCGTCGGACTCTTGGCACTCGCTCAAATGATGGTGCTCGCTACCAACTCCAACGCGCTTTCGGGCCGCCTGACCTCGGCCTCGGCGCTCGCCAAGGAACAACTGGAGCGGCTCAAGGCAGCGCCGTTCTACACCGACCCCGTGGCCCGGACGCGGAACCCGGCTCTTCAGGACGGCGGCGACATCGATGCTCCGGGAGGCGCCGGCAACGTGCAGTACTACGACGCGGAAGGCCAGCCCGTCGGCGGGGGAGGGCAGTATGAAGTGCGGTGGGAGATCGTGACCGTTCCCACCAACCTGCCTCTGGAAATGCTGGAGATCCGCGTCCGGTGTTTGTCCGTCAACGCAGATCAGTTCAACGTCATCGGCGAGGCCCGCTTCACCACCTTCCGCACCGCTAACGTGGGGTGAGGCGGGATTTCGAGGAGCGTCATCATGCAGCGAACGAGAGTCGGTCGTCATTTGCGGGGCATCTCGAACGAGGGCTCCGCTTTCGTCATATCCATACTCATCCTCTTCGTCCTTTCCGTCCTGGGGATGGCCCTCATGCTCACCACCACCACCGAGAAGGACATCGCCATCAACTACCGGTGGGGAGAGCAGGCGTTCTTCAACGCGGACGCGGCTCTCGAGTACGGAAAGAACGTGCTGGGCAGCTACCTGCTGCGGGACGGGGACTTCAAGAACGTGCTTCCGCCGGCGCGGAACGACGTGACCGTCGTCGACTCCTCGGCGCCCTATGGGGACGCGCATCCGGAGCCGGGGGCTCCTTGCGATCCCACCAGCCCCGGCTGCCGCGACTACCAGTACTTCGTCGACCATTGCCCACCCGGCGCCCCCGGCCCCTGCGTGCGCGTGTACATCGGGCGGGTCCTCCTCCGGCCGGACGGGACGCCCGCGCAGTACGACTTTCGCAATCCCGGAGGCGTCGTCGCCGGAGACCTCGACGGTGACGGCACCGCCAATCTCGAGGGCACGGTGACCCTCTGGGTGCGGCGGCCCATCGTGGGAACGAGGGACTATGGCGCTATCGACGCTACCAACCCGGCCGGCCTCAACGACCGGGTCATCCTGACCGCGGAGGGGACGGCTCCCGGCGCCATGGGCGCGGGGGCGGGGCGTCCGGTCTCCCTCCGACGGCTGGAAATGATCGTGCGCCGACCGACTGCCGGCATCGAAGGAGATCAGTACGGGAGAGTCACCGGCGGCAGCGACAAGGGAACGCGGCAGTCCGGGTACGACGAAGTTCGTTCGACCGGCGTCGGCCCAACGCCCTGACGATTTTCATACGCAAGGAATCATCATCATGACTATCTGGATTCAAGCCTTGAAGCGAACGCTCCTGGCGGCGGTTTGCGTGGTGCTCGCCTTCGCCTGGTCCGAGACCGGCCATACCCAGGGCGCCTGCCTCATCGAGCGCGGCCAGGATCCCCTGGACGTTCTGAACTCCGGGATTCGCCACAACGTGTGGCTCGTGCTCGATACCTCGGGCTCGATGAACAGCCCGCCGTCCACGGGCGGCCCGCCCAAGCTCACCCAGGCCAGAGACGCGCTGAATCGCGTCATGAGCGAGCTGGTGGACGGCGCCGGCCGACCCCTGGTGAACTGGGGATTCGTGCACTACGCGAGAAACGCTGCGGGATCCGACCGTTGCCCGGCGCCGACCCCGGACGCCAACGGCGACACCTATCCGGACTCACCGGGAGGCTGTCCCGGCCTCAATACCGACGCTTTCGTGAATCCCGGAACCTGCGGGTCGGATTCCCGGCCGGCGGTGCGGTCGGTTCTGAACACACTGTTCCGGTCCGACGGAAGTCCACTCGGCGCGGGCACGACGCCCATCGGGATCGCGTTCACCCAGGCGGCGAGCTACTTGCTCGGTTCCGGGATCGGGGGGAACACGACGAATTTCGTGACCGGTCTTCTCCCGAACCAGAAGAACTTCATCATCCATATCACCGACGGCGAGGACACCTGTGAATGCACCCAGGGAGGTTATCCCGGCGACACCACCAGCCCGCTCAAGACGACGGTCACGATGCGCCCCGATCTCTTCAATCCGAACGTCGTGGTCAGCTCGTCGGCCGCCGACGATTTCACCGCGTTCAACGCCGGCCTCAAAGGCGAGTTCGCTCTCAAGACGGTCGACCCCAACCTCGACGGGTCCAAGGGCAACGTCTTCCTCATCGGCTTCGATCTGGACGCCGCGGGCCAGCAGCGGGTAGGCACCATCGCCTGGATGGCGGCCGGGGCGAACCTCGTGCCCCAGCGCGCCCGCAGTCTGATGCAGCGTCCGTTGTTCGCCACGCAGCAGGATGAGCTGGTCACCTCGCTCCGCAACATTCTCGCCCGCATCGGGATTCCCTCGACCGAAGTTACCCTGGGAGGGCCCATCGTGAGCTCGGTGAAAGAGGTCATCGCCTCCAATACCGATCCGGCTGTCGCCCGGGAGGACGTCATCCCCCTGGCCTTGAGCGACGCCGACGATATTCGAGAGGCGCGCATCATCCGAGCCGATCACCGGGACAACGTGCTCTTCACCTCCTCGGTAGAGGTCCCGGGCTTCCGCGGACATCTGCGGGCGACGAACATCTATCGGGTGACCGACGAGACCCTGCCGCGCACGGCCCGGGAGGCGGACTTCACCGAGCTCTGGGACGCGGGCAGGGAGCTCCAGGACGACGATCCCGACGGGCGCGTCCTCCTCTTCAACCGCCCGAACCAGACCGCGCTCCTGCCGTTCGATATCGCTACGGTGACTCCCGCGGACCTGGGGGTGTCCGCGGGCTATCTCGGGGCGGATACCGCCGAAGACGCCCGCGACATCGTGGTGAAGGTGATGCGGGGATATCGACTGATCCTCGACCCGATCAGCGGCAGGCCATACGATAATTCCGGTAACCTGAATTTTTCGCTCCGTGACGCCGACGGCGAGCTCACTTGGAAGCTATACGAAAGCACGGCGGGAGCCGTCGCGGTGATCTCGAATCCCCCACGCTCGCCCGACTTCGACCCTCCACTGAACCACGCCGCCGAGTTCGGTATCGGAGGCTCGGTCGCGGGCGAGGGATTCTACTGGGATCACTTCAATCGAAGGACTCTCGTCCTCTACTCGTCGAACGCGGGGATTCTCCACGCCTTCGACGGGGAAACGGGGGCGGAGAGCTTCGGCTACATTCCCGACGACGCGATGTCGCTGGCTCCGGGCGAAGTGGTGGGAACTCGCGACACTCTGAAGGACTTCGTGGAGCTCGTCGTCACCGAGAACAACAACGTCATCAACCATGTTTTTACGCTCGCGAGCCCCCCGAACGTGGAAGACGCCTTCCTTCGCGCGGATCACGGCGCCGACGACGAGTGGCACACCGTCGTCGCGGTGGGCCGCGGCCGCGGAGGCCGGTTCATGACCGCGCTCGACTTCTCCGACGCCGCCTCGAATCCGAGCAACCTGCGGCTCCTCTGGAATCGGGGGAACCGTGAGGGAATCAACGATGGATTGGTGGATGGCCTGGGAGAGACCTGGTCCGTGCCGGTTCTCGGGAACGTCGATACGAGGTCCAATCCCAGTCAGACGGGAGATCGCGTCGATCAGTGGCTGGTCTTCGCCGGAGGCGGCTACGGGTGCAACAACTCGAACACCGAGGGCCGGTTCCTGTTCGCTTTCCGAGCGGAGGACGGATTTCTCTACCACCGGGCGCCCGTAACGGCGGATCCCGCGGCCCCCATCGGCCCGAACGCGCTCCCGGCGACGCCTACTCTGTACAACCCGCACCAGGAGGACTCCGCGGACAACAAGGACTTCGTGACGCGTGTCTACATTCCCGACCTCCACGGTCGCGTGTGGAAGCTCAACACCACCGAGCCCGATCCGGCGGACTGGACGATGAATATCTTCGCCGAGATGGGTCCGGAACATCCCATCACCGCGGCCGTGACTCTGTTGAAGGACGTCTTCCAGCCGAACCGGGTCTTCGTGATGGCCGGCTCCGGCGGTGATCGACGCGCCCCCGTTCCGGCGGGCGGATTCAAGTTCCGGACCTGGATCGACATCGACGCCGACGGCGCCAACACCACCCAGTACGCCGCCGCCTCCCCCCCGCAGTTCGAGCAGATCTTCAACCCCGAGGAGCGCATGTTCGTCCAGTCGGTGACTGTGGGCGAGATCGGCGACACGCTTCCGCCGGTGGTCTTCTTCGCCGCCTCCCGGGAGGACTTCAACACGAACACCTGCGTGGTCACGTTCAGCAGTACGCTTTATTCCGTAGGGGTGTTGACCGGTCTTCCGGAATTCGACCTCGACACCACCCAGACGGGCACCGAGCAGACTCCACTGGGGGAGGGCAAGGTATCAACGCTTGCCGCCGCAGACGGCAACCTCTACCTCAACACGGCCGCGATGGGCATGGGTGGAAAAATGGCGATGTGGGGTGACGGCACGTTCGACGACGATCCCGCGCCCCCGGGGATTGGCCAGTTCACGCTCCAGCTCCTGATCGAGGGCTTCCGCATCTCGCCGTTCTAGAGCTCCCGGAGGGGCCCTTGCGTTTCGGGGGCGGGAGTCACAGGACTCTCGCCCCCCACGTCTTCTGACCTCAGGGTCCGGCGAAGACGAACTGCTCGACGTCGCAGCGCAGATTCCCCTGGGTCAGGGTTCCGACGACGTCGCGCGGGCGGTGATCCGCCTGCATCCGCTTCGTCGCTTTGACGGTGATCGACCCGCTAGAAGGACGGCAGGTCGGATCGTACAGGATGTAGAGAGGCTGACTCGGGGTCGGATCGACCACCTTGAGTATCCCGTAGGCCCACAAGATCACCACGAGTTTCATCAGGACACCTCTCACGCCGACAAGCCCTGCGTTCCCGCTCATCCAACGAGTCCCGCGACGTCGCCTCTGCGCAGCACCTCTTGATTTCATCGTAGCATACGCGAGAAGTCGGAGCGCTCGGCACGCCTCGCTCCCGGAACCTTTCGCGAATGCGGCAGGAGCTCCGCGGGACGCTAGCCTTCCACTTCGAAGATCGCTTCGACTTCGACGGGGATGTTGTTGGGGAGCGAGCCCATTCCCACGGCGCTCCGCGCGCCTTTGCCGCGTGCCTCGCCGAAGATCTCGACCATGAGGTCGCTGAAGCCGTTCACCACCTGCGGCTGCTGGGTGAAGTCCTCGGGCGCGTTCACCATCCCCAGCACCTTGACCACCCGCACCACGCGGTCGAGGCTCCCGATGCTGCCGCGCACCGAAGCGAGCACGTTGAGGCCCACGAGACGCGCTGCCGCCCGGCCCTCCTCGATCGTCAGGTCCCGGCCCACCTTCCCCGCGTAGGTCTTTCCGTCGGGCGCGGCCGCAGGACCGTGCCCGGATACGAAGAGGAGGTTTCCCACCCTCACCGCGCGAACGTAGGTGGCGATGGGAGCGGCGGGAGCGGGAAGAGTGAGCCCCAGCTCCTGGAGACGAGACTCGGCGGTCTGCCCCGCGGCCGCGGCCCGGCCCCGGCCGATAACGAATGTGGAAACTACGGCGAGCCCGGCGCTGAAGAATCCACGACGATCGCTGGAACGAAACATGATTGCCTCCTTGTCGATTGCTCGCGCATTGGCGCGGCGCCAAGTGTATCTCGACTGCTACAGAAGCTGGCGGGCTTTGACGTCCAGATACTGATTGATGACTTCCGCTGCGAGCTCGTTCGGTACCACCTCGGTGGCGTGGATCCCCGAGGCCCGCAGGCCCGACAGACGCCGCTCCTGCGCTTTGAGCATTTCCGCCGCGGCGGCGACCTGATAGGCCTCGACGTCGGTCTCGGGCACGCGCTCGGCGAGGGCGAGAAGCGGCAGGTCCTTGAGCAGCACGCAGAGAAACAGGTGGGACGAGGTGAGACTCTTCAGGTAGCGGCCGATGGTCGCGAGATGCTGCTCGTCGAGGGCGTAGGTGATGAGGAGGACCAGCGCGCGCTTCTTCTGCCGCCTCAACAGGTCTTCGCAGGCGAGGGCGTAGTCCGACGCCTCGAGCCGGGCTTCGAGATCGTAGGTCTGGCGGATGAGAGCCTGGACCGCGGCCTTCCCCCGCACGGGTCCCGCGTACCGCTCGACGCGGTTCGAAAAGGCGACGAGGGCGACATTGTCTCCCTGCCCGAGCGCGATGTAGCTGAGGATGATCGATGCGTTGAGGCCTCGGTCGAGGTGGGAGATGCCATCGGTCTCGTTCAGCATCGACCGGCCGCAGTCGAGCAGGATGACGATGTTCTGGTTCCGCTCCGTCGTGAACTCGCGGCTGATGAGCTTTCGGTGCTTCGACGTCGCCCTCCAGTCGATGTGGCGGACCTCGTCCCCGAGGCGGTACTCCCTGAGCCTTTCGAACTCGCCCTCGCGGCCCTTGAGCCGCCAGAGCTTCAGCCCCATCTCCGCGAGGCGGTTCCGGCGGGCGAGGAGGTCGAAGCGCCGCACGGTGCGGATGTCGGGATAGATGCGGACGTCGCTCACCAGGGGCCTTCGGACCGTCCGCGTCCAGAGGCCGTAGGGGCTGGGATAGCGGAAGTGCACGAAAGGGAATCGATGCGGACCCCGCTTCAGCGGATGAAGATGGTAAGTAGCCTCGACCTCTCTCTGGGGAACCAGGTCGCAGGTGAACGGGATGCCATCGACGCGGCTCGGGTCCGGAGGTTCGTCGGTCACCTCCACCCGCAGCGGGCGGGGAGAACGGTTGATGAAACGAAGCGTCACCAGGTTCGGGGCGCCCACGCTCAGAACCTCGGACACCTCGCGCATCGCCTCGATCCGATCCGGCCGGACCGTTCGCGAGTAGTCGAGGATGGCGACGACGGTGAGGATGCAGTTCAGGGCGAGACCGGCGAGGATCCACGGAGGCAGCCAGATCCCGGCGACGAACGCCGCGCCTCCCAGGGCGTAGAGGGCGACGAGACGCTTTCGCGGAATCACGATCGGGGCGCCGTCACCGAGTCGAGAATCTGACCCACGACGCCGTCCGGGCGCTCACCCTCGATCTCCGCTTCCGAGCGGAGAATGAGCCGGTGTCGCAGAACCCAGGGCGCCACTTCCTTGACGTCGTCGGGGACGACGAAATTCCGGCCGCGGCAGGCGGCGAGGACCCGCGAGGCGAGGAGGAGGTTCACGCTCCCCCGGGGGCTCGCGCCCACCAGGACGGAATGCCAGCTCCGCGTCTTCGCCACGATCTCCGTGATGTAGCGGAGAATAGAGGGCTCGACGATGACCTTGGCCGTCGCCTCCTGAACGGCGATGACCTCCTCCGCCCGCATCACCGGATTCAGATCGAAGCCCGAGAGGTCGCGGGGATCCCGGCCCGCGGCGTAGTGGCCGAGGATCGCGCCCTCCTCCTCGATGGAGGGATAGTCCACGAGCAGCTTGAACATGAATCGATCGATCTGGGCCTCGGGGAGGGGATAGGTCCCTTCGTGCTCGAGCGGATTCTGGGTGGCAAGGACCAGGAACGGCCTCCTCAAGCGGTAGGACTTTCCATCCGCGGTGACCTGCCGCTCCTGCATCACCTCGAGAAGCGCGGACTGCGTCTTCGGGGGAGAGCGGTTGATCTCGTCGGTGAGCAGGAGGTTCGTGAAGATCGGCCCCGGCTTGAAATGGAACTCCTGCTCCTTCATGTCGTAGACCGAGTGGCCGGTGAGGTCGGAAGGCATGAGGTCCGGGGTGAACTGGATCCTGCGGAAATGGCAGGAGACGGTCCTCGCGAGAACGTTCACCAGGAGGGTCTTTCCGAGCCCCGGCGGTCCTTCGAGGAGGACGCTCCCTTCGGAGAAGAGGGCCACGACCACACCCGAAACCAGGCGCTCCTGGCCCACGATGACCTTCGCTACTTCGGCGCGAGTCTTTTCGAAGAGCTCCGCCACCCGCGGCAGGGTCATCGGGGGCTGTGAGGTTGCTGTATCCATGGATACTCCTTACTACAGTGCGCGCGCGGCTCTTCGCCGCGCGCGCTCCCCGCGCTCCTCGCGCGGGGAGGATGGGCCCTCCGGGCCCAGCTGCCGAGTGATGCAGGTCCGATGCTCGTTCGCACGCGTTGCCGGCTCACTTGGATTCCTGGCGCAGAGTCGCGAGCGAGCGGATGACCTCCGCCACGCGAGCACGGTCGAGATTTCGGCTCTTCGCCGCCCGGATCGCCCGGGCGATCGTATCCTTCGCGTCCTTCGCATCCTTTCGGGGGCCTTTCACGTCCTCGAGGACTCGCCCCTTGGGTCCCATGCGATAGGCGATGCCGAGCTCCCGGCCGAAGTACTCCAGGTAAGGACCGAGAAGGCTCGAGCCGGTTCGTACCCGGTAGTGGAGGCTCCCGAGCGCCTCGGCGTGCTCCACCAGGCTTCGTCTTTCCGACCGGCCTTTCTTGACCAGGGGACCGAAGCGGCGGCTCACCATCCAGCCGAAGAGCAGGGTCATGATGAGAAGTTGAAGCGTCGGGAGCCGCAGCGGGCCCTCGAGGAGAACTCCAACCACCTTGGGTGCGCCTGCCTGGTTCAGGCCCTCGTCGAAGTAGACGGGTCCCGCCGGGGTGCCCTGCTCCAGGATCCGGACCGCGAGGAGAGCGTTCGCGGGCTCGATCACCGACAGGTTGCTGAAAATGAAATCGCTCGCGGCCACGATGACGATGCCTTCTCCGACGGGCTGCCAGATCACTTGAGGATATCCCCCCGCGGAGACCACGATCGTGCCTTTCGGGTCGGTATATCGGATCTGTCCGGAAGAGCGCCAGTCGACCTGGTAACTGGTGAGGTCGACGAGATCGGTCTCGATCCCGGTCGCCTCGGACTCTTCGCCCGATTCGTCGGCTTCCTCGCCGGCCTCCTCGAGCGCGGGGACGATCTCGATTCCGAAGGGCTCGAGCTCAACCGCGGGATCCTGCCACTTCGCGGCGAAGACCAGCGCCCGCCCCTCGGAGACCCAGTCGTGGAGCGTCTGCCACTGGGCGCGATCGGGATAACGAGCGGGCCCCAGGAGTACCAGGACGTCGGCTTCGGAGTCTTCGGGAACGAGAGAGTCCGAGCTCCTTCTCACGTCGGGGAAGAGCCTCGAGGCGAGATCGAAGAAAACCTTCTTTCCGCTTCGGTCGGAGCCGAAGGAGTCCGTCTTCTCGCGGCTCTGCGGGAGCGGGACCAGGCCGTAGCCCACGAAAAGAAGGCCGAGGAAGAGGGCGGGAAAGAGCCACTCGCCGCGCTTCATGAGGCCTCCCGGAAGCTCTGCTGGTACGCCCGGCAGGATTCGCGGAACGAGTCAGCAGTGGCGTCCCGGCGTCCGAAGTACACGTGCTCGAAGGCCGAGGCGATGAGCCCGAAGGATTCGCGCGCCGGACCGCGCACCGAGTAGAAGTAGTCGCGGTTCGTGAGCCCGCGGCGGAAGCGGATGAGGCCTTTCCTCTCCGAAGCGCTCATCGCTCCGAGAAGGAGCTCGCGCATCCCTTCCCGGTAGCGCCTCTTCTCTCCATACGAGAGAGCCCGCCGCCAGTATTCCTCGGGGTCGAGCTCACCCGGGGCGCTCCCGGGCCCGAACACCCGGACCGCGGCCTCGTCCTCCGAGATCTTCTTGTCCTTGGAGATCGAGAGAACCGACTTGGCGATGAAGAACACCGCGGCCGCGAGGATCGAAAGAGCCATCGCATAGATCAGCAGGCGGGCTCCAGGAAAATTGAACGCGAGCTCGGCAGGCTCCTCCTCGCCCGCCTCGTCGCCCCGGAGGGCTCGAGCGAGCCAGCGGGAGAAACGGTCCAGCCACTCCGGGGCGGCGAAGGTCTCCGGCTCCTCCTCCGGCTCGGGCTCGGCCCTCAGCCTCGCGAACTCGGGCTGGGACAGCGTCTCTTCGAGGGCGACCTGGATGAGCCCTTCGTCCTGGTACTCGTAGCCCGACGGTTCCGCTTCCTCCTCGTAGGCCGCTTCCTCCTCCTGAGCATCGGCACGAGGCGCGAGGAGGAGGAGAGGGGCGAGAGCGATCAGAAGGCCGCCGCGCCAGCGGAGCCATTTGAGCCAATTGAGGAAGCTCGCTTCGTTCATGCGATCCGGCGCGCCTCCACCCGGAAAGCGATCTCGACGTCCCAGCCTTCCCTGCGAATTCGCGCGTCGAGGTAGCAGAAGAACCAGGCGAGCCGCGCCAGCGGGTAGACCAGCCACCAGGTGGAGGCGAGAGCGACGACGAGCAGCGGATCGTAGGACAGCAGGTTCACGACGTCTTCGTAGACGACCGCCCAGGAAACCTTCGCGAGGAAGATGGGAACGCCGAACAGAACCTGCGATCCGAGGTCGAGGAACAGGAACAGGACGGTCGAGACCAGGAAGGCGAACGCGGCGATCGCGAAGTAGCGGCCGCAGGCTTCGAGGTGGATGCTCTTCAGGATCTCCTCGAGTCGCCTTCCGATCTTCATCCCTCGAAGCTGCTCGAGGACCAGCACCTCGGAGAGGAACCCGTACCGCGCGGCGACCGGGACCCAGAGGAGTCCCCAGCACATCACCCCCAGAACCCCCAGGGCCACTCGCGCCAGAGGGAGCCACAGGAGCAGACTGGCGGTACGTCGGCCCAGATGGCGCAGGGTGTTCCGCAGCGTGAACTCCTCGCCGAAGACGTGATGGCCGGCTCCGGCGACGACCGCGGCTCCGAGGAAAGCGGAGCCGAAGAAGAACAGCAGGACCGCCCAGAGCCACCCGTCTCCGTGAGTCGCCCGAAAACCCGCGATGGCGACGGGGGCGGCGCCGAACAGCAGGGAGAGCGCGAGGAGCTTCACCGCGTGCCTGCGGTAGAAGAGGATGGCGAGATCGATCGCCGCTCCGACGGATCGCGGCTCGAGGGCCAGGGTCGCGTCTTCCAGCCTCACGGGGAATGCGCCTCTCTTCCCGCGAGGCCGAGGTAGGCGATGACAACGATCCAGAGGATCGCCGCCACCAGGGACTTGATGCCGAGTGGAAGCGGCTGCGCCGACCAGAATCCCTCGATCATCGCGGCGACGAAGAGCATTGCCGCGGCGCCGAGCGCGAGCTCCACCGCGACCCGGCCGCGCTCCTTCAGCGCTTCGGCGCGGGAGAGGGAACCGGGGGCCACGATGGCGTGGCCGAGGATGAGGCCTCCGGCGCCGGCGACGACGATCGCCGTCAACTCGAAGGAGCTATGGCCGCAGACGAAGCCGAGGAAGCGCTCTCCGTGGCCCTGGGCGATGACGTACCCCGAAACGGTGCCGAGCTCGATTCCGTTCGAGAGCAGCACGTAGATCGTTCCCAGACCCAGGAAGACCCCGAGGGCGAGGCACTGGAAGGCGATTCCGGTGTTGTGACGAACGTAAAATCCGGCCATGGCGGCATCCTGCCTCTCCCCTTCGCCGAAATCCCGCGAGTACATCTCCTCCATGTTGTAGAGCGCCGTTCCCGGGAGGACGCGATGCGCGAGCGACGGCTCCATGGCGACTACCACCCACGAGACC
The DNA here is from genome assembly GCA_963716925.1 of uncultured Acidobacteriota bacterium. GTDB lineage: Bacteria > Acidobacteriota > Vicinamibacteria > Marinacidobacterales > SMYC01 > DAISKN01. The sequence goes on from CAVQUX010000014.1 coordinate 1,035,650, forward strand.
ACGAGGGGAACCGCGAAGAGCGCGAGCGAGACCCAGAAGAATCCGTGATTCTCCCGGAGCCGGCGCGGAAATCCCGCGGAAAGGAACCGCAGCGCCTGTCCCCTGGGACGCGGTCGTCCTCCGTAGAAAGCGCCGTGGCCCCGTACCACGAGGTCGTTCAGGTATCGCTCGAGCGACGAGCTCCAATCCCGGGATCGCACCTGCGCCAGGTCGTAGCAGAGCGCGCGGAAGAGCTCCGAGAACTCGCTCACCTCTTCCGGCGCCAGGCGGGGCTTCCCCGGCGTCTCGGCGCGGCCGAGGAGGGACTCGAACCTCTTCCAGGACGGACCGCGCTCCTTGAGAAACGACTGCTTGTTCATGAGAACGAAGCCGCCGGGCGGGACGCTCTTCCTCGGCCGCCCGCGCGCCCGGAAGGCTCGCGGTTCGCCTGGAGCGCGTCCTCGATCGAGGCACGATGAGCGGAGAGGACCCGAAACAGAAACTCCGATGGCTCGTCCCGGGCGAACTTGCGATCCGCGAACGAATCCAGGCGCTTTCCCAGGGGCTCGGCGAGGATGAGAGCGATCTCGTCGAGCCTCGCCGGAGCCAGATCGAACCTCCGGCGGAATAGACTTTCGATGACCTCGAGCGTCTTCTCGGAGGGCCGGTAGCGATGGCGGAAGGCCTCGGGCGGGAACGCCGGGTAGTCCGAAAGGCCTTCGAGCTCTCCGCCCAGGACCGGCTTTCGCTCGCGCACCACCATCGTGCCCGCAACCAGATCTCCGATCCGTTGAAGGCGGGGGTTGCTCATCGCCGTGAGAAATCCAGCGGCGTAGAACAGGGGAACGAAGTCGGCGGCGCGCAGCAGGTTCCGGATCATCGCTTCGTAGAAGCCGATGGCGTAGCCTTCGGTCTTGATGACCCGCAGGCCGAACGCGCGCTTGCCCGGCGTCTGCCCGTTCCACCAGGTCTCGAAGAAGCAGCCGTATCCCCACTCCAGGACGAACGCCACCACGAAGTAGACCCCGACGGACAGCCCGGTGGTCGCGAACGGGAGCAGAGCTATCGAGAGCACCGTCACGATGGCATAGAGGGCCGCGGATCGGATGCCCAGATCCAGCAGATAAGCTCCGAGACGCGTGCCCGGACCCGCAAGTCGGAAGCCGAGCCGGACGTTCTCCGGTATCTCGAGGAAGGTCAGGTCGCTCAGGACACGGGTTGCGGCTTCCTCGGGGCGCGACATTGGTAAAACGGTCGAAAGGAGGCGAAGTCAGGAACCGGGAGCGGTTGGCTCCTTGAAACTGTTCTTACCAGTCTAGCAGCCCCGTCAGGTCTCGACCACCTTCGTCCCCGCGAGGTAGTCGTGGATACAGCGCTGTTCGCCTCCGAAGATGAGGAGGATGTCGAGGAACGCGTACAAGGGAATGATGTTCCCCAGGAACGCGTTGACGAAAATCCGCATTCCCAGGAGCTTTCCCGCCGAGGGGACCTGCCCGTCGGAGTAGTTCACGATGCGGATATTCATCGCCCGCTTCCCGAGCGTCTGGCCTTCGCGGACCAGAGTCGAGAGCTGGTAGATGGCGAAGCCGAGGAAGGCGATACCCGAAAGGGCGGCGAGGAGGACCGCCGGCGTGGAAAGCGTGGAGCTATCGCCAACGAAGAAGATCGCGGCGAGCGCGGGAAGGAGGATGACCATCGCGGCCAGGCCGTCGATGAGAGAAGCCGCGAGCCTCGATCCTCTCGACGCGAGGGCGTCGCTGCCCGTGCGCTCCGAATGGTCGGCACGAGCCGCGGGCGCTCGCGGGGTGGCGTACGGGTTCTCTATCGCGATCGCTCCCCCGCCCCCGGCGACCGCCGCCGCGGGAGTCCGGAACGCCGGCCTCGCGCCCGAGGTCCCCTGGCTCTGGGATTCGTCGCTTCGGTAACGGCCCCGCATCAGCTCCGCTCCGCAATTCCGGCACTTGAAGGAAGCTGGTCCGCTCTTCTTGCAGGATGGACAAATCATCACGCCCTCCCCAACGGTCGCCTGAAAAAGCAAGAGCGGTGCCACCGAGGGGGCTTCGAGGAACATCCCGAAAGAGAGTCAGTTCCGAGGAGGCGGAGCGCCACCCGTAATGCGGGATTGGTGGGGAAAGCCTACGGCCTACGGGGAAGACTACGCGATTCGCGAAACGTCGGCGCCGAGCGCCTGGAGCTTCTCTTCGATGCGCTCGTATCCGCGGTCGAGGTGGTAGACGCGATCGATGACGCTCTCCCCTTCGGCCGCGAGCGCAGCGAGCACCAGGCAGGCGCTGGCCCTGAGGTCCGTAGCCATGACTCTCGCTCCGGAGAGCGGTGTGCGTCCGAAGACGACCGCCTCGTGTCCCTCGAGCTCGATGCGCGCTCCCATCCTGGCCAGCTCGCCGACATGCATGAATCGGTTCTCGAAAATCGTTTCCTGGATGACGCTCCGCCCCGCCGCTTGAGTCAGGAGCACCATGAACTGCGCCTGCATGTCGGTGGGAAATCCCGGATAGGGCTCGGTGGTGACATCGACGGGACGAAATGGATCCGCGGACGGGCCCACCCGGACCGTGGTCTCTCCGCTTTCGGTCTCGACTCCGGCCCGGGCGAGCGCTTCGAGGACCGCCGTCAGATTTCCCGGTCGACAGCGTTCGACCGTGACTCCCTCGCCCACCAGGGCCGAGGCGACGATATAGGTGCCCGCCTCGATGCGGTCCGGCAGGACCTCGTGCCGGGCCCCGTGGAGTCGATCGACTCCATGAATCGTGAGAGTCGAGGTTCCTGCGCCCTCGATCCGGCCCCCCATCGCCGTCAACAGCTTCGCGAGATCCTCGATCTCCGGCTCGCGTGCCGCGTTCTCGAGAACCGTCGTGCCTCGGGCGAGGCTCGCCGCCATCATCAGGTTCTCGGTACCGGTCACGGTCGTCGTCTCGAAGCGGAAGTGGTCCCCCCGCAGGCCGTCGGTCTCGGCCTCGACGAATCCATGCTCGAGAACGACGCGCGCTCCCAGCTTTTTCATTCCCTCGATGTGCTGATCGATCGGCCGGGCGCCGATGGCGCATCCGCCGGGAAGGGATACGCGAGCTTTCCCGTGGCGCGCGAGGAGCGGCCCCAGAACCAGTACCGAGGCGCGCATCGTCTTCACCAGCTCGTAGGGCGCCTCGTGCGCCACGAGACGGCTCGATTCGAGAACCATCTCCTTGCTCTCGTGGGAGTGCCTCACGCATTCCACCCCGAGATCCTTCAGCAGCCGCCGCATCGTACCGACATCCCACACGTCGGGAACGTTCGTGAGCTGGAGGGGCTCCTCGGTGAGAATCGAGGCCGCCATTTCCGGAAGCGATGCGTTCTTGGCGCCGCCGATGGAGACCCGTCCCGACAGGCGCTTGCCCCCGGCGATCCGTAACTTGTCCACCGAGGCTCTAACGCTTTCGGGCGACCACGACGCGCGGAATCCCCGCGAGGTCGGGAACGATGCGAAGAAGGTCGAGTCCGGAAGAACGGACGCGATCGGCTACCAGGGGGTCCTGTCCTTTTCCGATCTCCAGCACCACGGCGCCTCCGTACTCGAGCACCGCTCCCACTCCCTCGAGGAGCCGCGTGATGGCGGCGAGGCCGTCGGGGCCGCCGGCGAGCGCCATTCGCGGCTCGTGCTCCCTGACCTCGGGAGCGAGCTCGAGGATCTCGGAGTCGACGACGTACGGCGGATTGCTCACCACGAGGTCGAGCTTCTCTCCCCGCTCCACCAGAGGGTCGAGGTAATCGCCGTGCAGGAAGGTGATGCGCCGGTCGACGCCGTGGGCGACCGCGTTCTCCCGCGCCACGGCGAGGGCCGAGGGCGAGGCGTCGATGGCGAGAATCGCGGCCTCCGGGCACTCGCGGGCGAGTGCGACGGCGATGCATCCGCTCCCGCAGCCGACGTCGGCGATCCGGGGAGCGCTCCTGGCGCCGGCGGAAAGCTCGTTCAAGGCTTCCTCCACCACTCCTTCGGTTTCGGGACGCGGAATGAGAACCGAAGGCGTCACCCGAAACGAGAGCCCGTAGAACTCCTGCGTTCCCAGGATGTGCTGGATGGGGACGCGGCCCCGCCGCCGCTCCAGGAGTTGAAAGTAGTGCCCGACCGCTTCGGCCGCCGCGGGCTCGTGGAGACGGGCGAAGAGCGCCTCGCGGGTGCATCCCAGCGCGTGGCGGAGGAGAAGCTCGGCTTCGAATCGCGCTTCGAGGACCCCGGCCTGCCGAAGCTCGGCGGCGCCCCGCTCCAGCAGTCGATGGGCGCTCAGAGCGGAGCCGGTCGTCACGACGGGTCGGCGGACTCCGCCTCTTTGAGCTTTTCCGTCTGGTAGTGGGCGACGAGGGCGTCGATGGTCTGGTCGAGATCGCCGTTCAGGACCGAATCGAGCTGATGCAGAGTGAAGTGGATGCGGTGGTCGGTGACCCGTCCATCCTTGAAATTGTAAGTCCGGATCTTCTCGCTCCGGTCGCCCGTTCCGATCTGGCCTTTTCTCTCGCTCGCGATCTGGTCCATCTGCTCCTTGCGCGCGAGATCGTAGAGTCTGGAGCGAAGCACCCGGAGGGCCTTCGCCTTGTTCTTTATCTGGGACTTCTCGTCCTGGCAGCTCACGACGAGCCCCGTGGGAAGGTGGGTGAGGCGTACCGCGGAATAGGTGGTGTTGACGCTCTGGCCTCCGGGTCCCGACGAGCAGAAGGTGTCCACGCGGACATCCTTGGGATCGACTTCGACCTCTACCTCCTCGGCTTCGGGGAGGACCGCGACCGTCACCGCGGAAGTATGAATCCGTCCCGAGGCTTCGGTGGCCGGCACCCGCTGGACCCGGTGGACGCCGCTCTCGTGCTTCAGGCGGCTGTAGGCGCCCTTTCCCTCGATGAGCGCCACCACTTCCTTGATGCCTCCGATCCCGGTCTCGTTGATGCTAAGGATCTCGACGCGCCACCCCTGGCTCTCCGCGTACTTGGAGTACATGCGGAAGACCTCCTGGGCGAAGAGCGCCGCTTCCTCGCCTCCGGTGCCGGCGCGGACCTCGAGCACCACGTTGCGCTCGTCGTTCGGATCCCTGGGGAGAAGCTCGAGCCGAAGCTCCTGGGAGAGCCGCTCCTCGTCCGCCGCGAGCCCGTCGATTTCTTCCTTGGCCATCGCCTTGAGCTCATCGTCGGTAGCCTCGCGGAGCATCTCCCGCGTCTCTTCGAGCCGGGAGCGGGTGCTCTTGAGCTGGCGGTAAGCCTCGACCAGAGGCTCGAGCTCCGAGCGGAGCTTCGCCAGACGGCGCACCGCCGAGGGGTCGGAGACGACCTCGGGCTTCGCCAGCTCGGCCGTGACCCCCTCGAAGCGCTTCTCGACGGCCTCGAGCTTTTCGTCCAGGTTCCGCATGAAAGGTACGTCGTTACTTGGCGGCGGCCGCGCTCTTCGATTTTTTGGTCTCTCCGTACTTCTGCTTGAACCGCTCGACCCGTCCCGCGGAATCGATGAGCTTCTGCTTGCCGGTGAAGAACGGGTGGCATTTCGAGCAGATCTCGAGGCGGAGCTCGCCCCCGCCCTTGGTGGATCGGGTCACGAAAGTCTCGCCGCAGGCGCAGCGGACCTTCACCTCTTCGTACTTCGGATGGATTTCAGCTTTCATGACACAAATCTCCTGGCGCGGAAAATCGCGATCCAGCATTATAGCCCAAAAATGCAGGCACCCGAGACGAGGATCACCAGACCGAGGCGGTACCAGCTCACGAAGGAGGCCGTCTCCATCTTGAAGAGCGGCCACCCTTGGATATTTCGCCGGCACCTGAGCTCCGCCGCGGTCGTCTTCGCGAACGGCCAGTGGCTCCGGCTCGTCGATGGCGCGAACCAGGTCGTGGGGTACGGGTTCTATCAGGAGGTCGGCGCCATCGCCGTCCGGGTCCTCCGCCGGGGGACGGAGCCCCCGGGGCCGGAGTGGGCCCGGGGCCTCGTTCGCGCCGCGCTCGATCGCAGGACCGTTCTTCGCCGCGAGACGGGAGCCTTCCGGGCGATTCATGGCGAGAACGACGGTCTTCCGGCCGTCACCGCAGACGTCTACGGCGACGTCGCGGTGGTGTCGAGCTATGCCCGGGGGGCGGACCCGGTGGCCCGACTCTGCGCCCGTCTCCTGCGAAAGGAGCTCCCGCTCGAGGGCGTTTTGTGGAAGCCGGGGTCCCGGCGAAACGACGAGACGTCGGGCGCCCGGACGCTCTTCGGGCGGGTCCCGGAGCGGGTCCGTTTCCAGGAAGACGGCCAGACCATCACCGTGGCGCCGCTCTGGGGCCAGAAGAGCGGCTCGTTTCTCGACCTTCGGGGGCTCCGGCGGTACCTCAGGAGCGCCACGCTCGAGGGCGCGAGCGTCCTCGACCTGTTCTCCTACAGCGGCACGCTCGGCGCGGCGGCGGAGATCGCGGGGGCGAGCCGCATCTGGCACGTCGACGGCTCCCGGGCGGCGCTCGATCTCGGCGCCGAGACTCACGTTCTCGATCCCGAAAAGCATCGGTTCACCGAAGCCGACGTCTTCGAGTGGCTGAAGGCGCTCTCCCCCGAGGAGCGGTTCGATCTCGCCGTCGCGGACCCGCCGGCGATGACCAGCCGCACGGCGCAGGTCCCGAAGGTGCTTCGCGCCTACGACGCGCTCTATCGTAGTCTCGCCACCCATGTGAACCCCGGAGGTATGGTCGTCGCCTGCTGCTGCACCTCGCGGGTGGATGCCGACCTGTTCCTCGTGACCGTGCGCCGCGCGCTCGGAAAGGACTTTCGCTTCCTTTCGAGGCTTCCGCCCGAGCCCGATCACCCCGTGGGCTTCAAGGAAGCCGATTACCTGAAGATCCTGCTCTTCCGACGGAAGGCGAGCGCGTGATATTGATTAGGAAATCTCAAATCAGTCGGGTGCGGAGAGCTAGCGGACCTTCTCCGTGTGAAGGTGGTTGAGATCGTGGAGGAGCGAGTCGGATAGGGAAAGCTCGGTTCGAAATCAGGCGGTTGTTCGAGCGAGCCGATCGGGCCGGGAGCCAGCGGTCCTGTCCTTCGATCGCCCTCGTGGAAATCGCGAAGTCTCTTTCGCGGTGTGTGCACCGAGTCGCGGGGGTCGCCACCTGGTGCAGGAGTCTTTTGTCCTCACCCCTACTTCAAGTGCGCCGTGGAGGCGAGGGCGTCGGGGTGGAGATCGTAGTGAAGGCCGAGGAGCTCTACGCCATTCGCGAGCGAGGGGACCGGCTCGATCGCGGCGACGGCGGCGGTGCTCGATCTGCCTCTCATCACCCGAGACCCAAAATCGCGAAATCCCATCGTGCGGTCGCGCGTTACTCTGGTAACGGGCCGTCCGCGAGTCTCGCGAGAAACCAAGAGGGCGTCTTCGTGGGAGGCGAGAGGCCAAGGCGGTAAGACCGCGCTCAGCCATCCCGACATCGAGATCGGATTGCGGGAGGCTCTTGCCCCGGCATCGACTTCAGAAGACCCTCGCTGGCCCTCACTGCGCGCTCCATGTGGGCGCGAACGCGCTCGAAGGGCTCGCGAGGCACCTGCCAGTCTCCCGCGAAAGCGTCGTCCAGGTCGGCGATGACGTAGAGCACGTGAGAGACGGCTCCCGCCAGGGCGCCGGTCATGAGGGAATGGACGGTGAAGCTCGAAACGGCGAAGAGATACATCGATCCCACCGTGACCACCCCGCCTACGTACAGCAGGATCCAGAGCGCCAGCGGGATCTTCATCCGGCTCGTCGAAAGCCGCACCGCGCGGACGTCGCTCAGGTCGTTGAGGCGCGTGAGCGCCTCGCAGTAGAGTGAAGTCTCGCGCTCGGCTTCGGGATCGCAGCGGTGAAGCACTTCGGCGACGCGGTCGAAGACCGACCAGACTTCCTCGAACACTCCGTTCTCGTTGCGGGCCATCGCCTCCCATTCCCTGTCGAGGACCGCGCTGACGTAGAGCTGGAGCTGTTCCCGGAGCTCGCCCCGCGCCGGCTCGGAGAAACCGCTCGCGGTCCGGAAAAGATCCAGCACCTCGTTCGCCTCGCGTTCCACCGCGGAGCGGGCGTCGTTGAACTGCTGCCATACCACGATGACCACGAAGGCCAGGAGCACGGCGTAGATCGTGCCGAGCGTCTGGAGGTAGTTTCCGGCGACGTCGTTGCTCTCGACGAGCCCGTCGGTGGGGACGAGCCGCCGCACGACGTAGAGTCCGAGAACGGCGGAGGCAATAGCGGCCCCGACGGAGGGAGAGAGCGCCCGGATGGTGCGAGCCACCCGGCGGCGATCGCGCATGAGATTAGTATACTGGCCGCTCACGTCTACGTCCGACGTCGCCCGAGGGAAACCCCGTCTCGCCCGTCGGTTGACTCTCCCGGATCCCGGAATCTATCCTCGAACGGCATCGAGGAGTAAGACACGCTAATGGTCGCGCCGGAGGTCATCTCCCACTACAAAATCCTCGGCGAGCTGGGCCGTGGCGGGATGGGGGTCGTCTACCGGGCGCGCGATCAGAAACTGAAGCGTGAAGTGGCTCTCAAGATCCTTCCCGAGAAGGATCTCGGCGATCCCCAGACCAAGCTCCGATTCATTCAGGAAGCCCAGTCCGCGGCAGCGCTCAAGCACCCGAACATCGCAGTGGTCTACGAGATCGACGAATCCGAAGGGGTGACGTTCATCGCCATGGAGCTCGTCGAGGGCAAGCGTTTGCGCGAACTCGTTCGGGACGAAGGGCTTACGCTGGAGCGCTCGCTTCGGCTCGCTGCCGAAATCGCGGAGGGACTGAGCCACGCCCACAAGCGGGGCATCGTTCATCGGGACCTGAAGCCGAACAACATCCTGGTCACCGAGGACGGTCATGCAAAGATCATCGACTTCGGTCTGGCCAAGCTGATGGAACCGCTGGTCGAGGCCGGAAGCGATCTCCTCCGGGGGGCGCCGGAGACGGCGTCGGGGGTGCTCGTCGGCACCCTGTCCTACATGTCGCCCGAGCAGGCGCGAGGCGACGCGATCGACCACCGGTCGGACATCTTCAGCTTCGGAACCGTCTTTTGCGAGATGCTCACCGGAACGTCCCCGTTCCAGCGGGCGAAGGCGGTCGACACCCTCGCCGCGATCCTCAAGGATCCCACGCCTCGGCTCGAGGAGAGCCTGAGAGGTGGCGCGAATTTCCTTCCGGAGGTCCAGCACATCGTGGACCGGTGCCTGGCGAAAAAACCGTCCGAGCGCTACGAGAGCATGGAGGGGGTCGTTTCCGACCTGAGCTCCGCTATCCGCACCAGCGAGACCGGGAGGCCCGCCGTCTCCCGCAGCGTCGCGGCCCCGAGTGCCGAGCACTCGGACTCGATCAACGTCCCGCGGCGCTTCGCCCGGGCGGGTGCGCTCGCCGCCGCCGGACTCGCGACAGTGGCGATCGTCTGGCTCGCTCTCGCGACTCGCGACGACCTCGAGCTCGCCAGGTCCGAAACGCCGCTCATCGCCGTGGGCCCCTTCGAGAACCTCACGGGGGACGCGGATCTCGGCTGGCTCGACCTCGGTCTTTCGAATCTGGTTCGCGACAAGCTCGCGCAGTCGCGCCAGCTGATCACCGTCTCCAAGCCCCGATGGGAGTCGATCCGCAGGAATTCGAAGGATGACGAGGCTCTTCATGGCGCCGCCAAGGAGACGGGGATCGACTACGTCCTCTCGGGGGAGCTTCTGCCGTCTCCGGGCGGACTGGTCCTTACCGCGCGTCTCAGTGATCTCCGCCGCGGCACCGATAGCTTCGCTTACTCCTTCGAGGACCTCACGCCGGAACAGGTGCTCGCGCGGGCGGACGGCATCGCCAGCCTCGCCAAACAAGGAGTCGGAGTCCCCCCGGAGGAGACGGTGGACTCCTTCGCCGCCGACGTCGCCCTGGACAACATCGGCGCCTACGAGTCCTACGTGAGCGGTCTCGAGTACTTCCAGAAATTCGAGTACCAGAAGGCGGAGCAGGCCTTCCGCCTGGCCCTCGATCTGTCCCCGGATTTCGCGATTGCCAGCTACCGGCTGGCGCACCTCTACGCCGCCACCGGCCGGAGAGAGCTCGCGCGATCGACCATGCACGCGATTCCCGAGGACGCCAAGCTCACCCGGCGGGAGCGGCTCTATGTCGAGGCGGCCCGCGCTCTTTTCGACGAGGACCCTCCCCGGGCCATCGCCACCTACCAGACGCTTCTGGCCGAGTTCCCCTATGACGTCGAAGGCCGCCAGTTCCTCGCCGAGGCCTACTACCTCTCTTATCAGGACGACAAGGCGATCGATGAGCTTCGAAAGCTCGGCGCCCAGGAGCCCGAGAACGAGTTCGTCTGGAGCGCGCTCGGGACCTATCTGATTCTCTCGGGGCGTTCCCAGGAGGCGCGAGCCCCGCTCGAGCGCTACCTGGCGCTCGCCCCGAACGATCCCCACCCCTACACGCTTCTAGGAGACCTGGAGCGACAGCTCGGAAACTACCAGGCCGCGGAGGACCAATTCAAGAACGCTCTCGAGCGGGAGCCGAAGTTCTCGCTCGCCCGCCTGGGTCTGGCTCAGACCATCGCCCTCTCCGGACGTTTCACCGAAGCGAGCGGGATCTGGACCGACGTTCTCGACGATGCCCGGGTGGAGCCCGAGGATCGCATCACCGCGGCCTTCGACCTCGCGAACGTGAGGCGGGCCGAGTACCGCTTCGAGGAATCCCTGGCGCCTCTCCAGAGGCTCGAGCCGGAGATTCGGGAGGAGGGGATCCGCGAGCCTCTGGCGCTCGTCACCCGGGCGATGAGCGCCATGGAGCTGGGCCAGGACGAGGCCGCCGCTCGGTGGATCGACGAGGCCATCGAGAAAGCAACGGGCAAGGCGACGCGCTATCGTTTCGCGCGCGGTCTGCTCCAGTTGAAGCGGGGTCGGCTCGACCAGGCCCTGGATACGGCGCGCGAGATTCGCGCGCTATCGACTCAGAGCTCGGACGGCAAAGAGACGGAGAGCAAAGCCGCGGCCTACCTCGAGGGCTCGGTGGCGCTCGCGCGACGGGAATACGAGAAGGCGAGGGAGCGATTCGAGGAATCCGTGCGCCTCGAAGGCTATGCCTACGCCCTCTACGACGTAGGTCTCGCAGAGGCCCTTCGGAGCGTCGGAGAACTGGACCGAGCCGCGGAGATCGCCGAGCGGGCGGTTTCGTTTCGCGACCCGAGCGAAGTGCGCCTGGATCTGCAGCTCGGCCGGGCCCGCGCGCAGCTCCTCCTCGCAAGGATTCTCGCGGAGCGAGGAGACAGGACCGCTTCCGGAAACGCTGCGAGGGCGTTCCTGGAGCGGGTGGGGAGCGCGGCCGCCGAGGGCGAGCACGAGGACCTGCGCCTCGCCCGCGAGCTTCTGCAGGAAGGCCGACCTTAGTTACGGCGGGGGGCGTCGGATCGAGCGGGCGTTTCCGGTGTTGCAGGAGTAGCCGGTCAATCCGTTCCCGTCGAGGTCGCCGGCGAGAATGGCAGCGGGACACTTGAAGGGCACGAACTCCGAGAGCACATCGTTCTGGACCGCGTGGATCTGGAGCGTGGCCTGGTTCGAGAGCAGCGTGTAGCCCGCGAGCTGAAGGTCCCGGAAGGTGTAGGCGCCGTTGCCGTCGAGATCGTCGATGAACGAGGGCGCCTGGCCTTCCACGATCACGGCGCGGACGGTCACGTTCACCTCCGGATAGGTCGCGAGAATGGCGGCCACCACCTGGGGCAGGAACACCGGAGGAGGGGAGGGGAAGGTGTGGGACTCGATCGGCCCGCTGTCGCGCCGGGTCATGAAGTCGATGCCCGGCGTGGTGACGCTGCGGTCGACGAGGGTGAGCGGCTCGAGCAGGCCGTCGGGCACCCTCAAGAAGGCCATGATGGAGCTCCGGTCGGCGCGGTCGAGAAGCTCGATGGTGACGCTGTTCAGCATGCCTGCGAAGTTTCGGATTCGCGCACCCACGCGGTTGAAGTCCTCGTCGAAAACAATCATGCCCCCCATGTCCGCCATCAGCACCAGTCCCGGAAGATCGTCGTCGGCCGCGAGCCCGTAACAATCCTGGGAGTTGGAGGCGCTCGCGATCCCGCCGGTTCCGGGACCCACCGGGCGAAGCTCCAGAATGCCGTCGGTGCTTCCCCCGGACCCGGACACGTTTCCGGCCATCAGATAGGGCTTGTTGAGATTGAGGATGTTCGCCAGATTGAACGGGTCGTCGACCAGCCGCTGGCTCACGGTCGGGTCACAGACGTCGAGCACGGAAGGTTGGTCGAATCGCTCGGAGCGGAACGCGAGGTAGGTTTCGTTCGGTCCTCCGGCGCAAGTCTCGAAGGGACCGATCGACGAGAAATGACTCATGTCGATGCAGCCGTCGGGGTCCGTGAGGACCATGGCCTCGAAGCCGAGGTCGTCCACGAACGCGACGGCGTCCTGCGCCCGCAGCTGAAGGGCGATGGTGTAGTTGCCGGCGTTGAGAACGCTCGAAGCTCCCCGGGCTTTGGGGAGCGTCATACTGAGCTGAATGGGATGCCCCTGGGCCGCCGCCCCGTAGACCGGCTGCAGCAGCAGAATCGCGAGGAAAAACCGTTCGATCGATTTACGCATGACCCGCTCCTTTTGACCGATTCCTCAACCTCTGGGGGGGGCCGCTATTGTACCCGAGGGGGAGGTGCGGATCTCAAGCACGGTCCCCGTCCCGCTCGGAGAGCGAGTCGATTCAAATCTCCATAGGTCCTTGCCGGGGTTCACTTCGGAGGCGTGGCCTCGAACCGCGCGAGGATCTCGTCCCTGGCGCCGCGCAGCTCGAGGCGAGAGCCGGAAATCCGCCATTTCGATGCCTTCCCGAGAGCTTCCACGAGCTCCCGGTCGCGGACCTCCCTGGCACAGGCGATCATCGTGGAGCCGAGCCGCCCGAAGTGGATGCTCTCCCCCTCGACGGTGTAGCCCCCGAACAAACGATTGCAGCCGTCGTAGCCCCCGAGGCGTCCCTCCGGCTGGAACAGGAGGTGCGCTTCCCGACGCTCGTCGGCCGGAGTCACGGCGCTCCCGTTGAGCTCGGTGAGCTTCCACCGGGTGTTCTCGAAAGGAAGGATCCCGGAAGGCGTGCCGCAGGATTCGCCCGGCGACAAGGAGACGAAACGCTCGACCACGAGAGTCGGACGAGCGGGCCCTTCCATCACGACTCGGTCCAGGATTCGACCCTCGACGTTCGCGAGGAGGGCCTGTCCGGCCTCGGCGCGTCGTTCCAGGTACGCCCGTTCGAGCGCGCGATAGTCTCCTTCCATCGCCACCGGAAGCTTCCGCCCCGTGACGCAGTCCTCGAACAGGGCGGCATCCGCCATGTAAGTGAACATCCCCCGCATGGCGACGGGCGGCTGGAGCGCGGAAGCGAGGTGTACGAGCGCGAGCGAGAACGAAAGGCCGAAGCCGCCGAGGCCCATTTACTGGCCCGACATGGAGGACAGGAACTCGGCGTTGCTCTTGGTCTTCCCCATCTTGTCCAGCAGGAGCTCCATCGCCTCCACCTGGGAGAGCGGCGAGAGCACCTTCCGAAGAATCCAGACGCGGTTGAGCTCTTCTTTCGCGAGCAGGAGCTCTTCCTTCCGGGTGCCGCTCTTGTTGATGTCGATCGAAGGGAACACGCGTTTGTCGACGAGCTTACGATCGAGATGGATCTCCATGTTGCCCGTGCCCTTGAACTCCTCGAAGATGACGTCGTCCATGCGGCTTCCGGTCTCGATGAGAGCCGTCGCCATGATGGTGAGCGAGCCCCCTTCTTCGATGTTCCGCGCGGCCCCGAAGAATCGTTTCGGCCTCTGGAGCGCGTTCGAGTCGACGCCGCCGGAGAGCACCTTCCCCGACGGCGGCACCACGGTGTTGTAGGCGCGGGCGAGGCGGGTGATCGAATCCAGGAGGATCACCACGTCCCGCTTGTGCTCCACCAGGCGCTTCGCCTTCTCGATCACCATCTCCGCCACCTGGACGTGCCGCGAGGCGGCTTCGTCGAAGGTGGAGCTGATGACCTCGCCGTGGACCGAGCGCTGCATGTCGGTCACCTCTTCCGGCCGCTCGTCGATGAGGAGCACGATCAGCACCACTTCCGGGTGGTTGGCGGTGATGCTGTTGGCGATGTTCTGGAGAAGCATCGTCTTTCCCGTTCGGGGGGCGGCCACGATGAGACCCCGCTGTCCCTTTCCAATCGGGGTCATGAGGTCCATGACCCGGGCGGCGAGGTTCTCCTTGGTGGTCTCGAGCCGGATCCGGTCCTGGGGATAGAGCGGCGTCAGGTTGTCGAAGAAGATGCGCTCCCGCGCCGCTTCCGGGGGCTCGAAATTGACCGCCTCCACCTTGATGAGAGCGAAGTACCGCTCGCCCTCTTTCGGCGGGCGAATCTGGCCGGAGATGGTGTCGCCGGTTCGGAGATCGAACTTGCGGATCTGGGAAGGCGAGACGTAGATGTCGTCCGGTCCCGGGAGATAGTTGTACTCGGGCGCGCGGAGGAATCCGAATCCGTCGGGCAGGCACTCGAGAACGCCCTCGGAGAAAATGAGACCGCTTTGCTCCGTCTGGGCTTGCAGGATCTTGAATATCAGCTCCTGCTTGCGCATTCCGGTCGCGCCGGCGACGCCCAGGTCCTTGGCGACCTTCGCGAGGGCGGAGATGTTCATCTCCTTGAGCTCGGCGATGTTGAGCGCCTTGGTCTTGGACTCGCCGCGGGGGACCTTTTCGGCTACTTCCTCGGTGCCCGCCTCGGCTCCCGAACGTGATTCACGATCGTCTTCCATAACTCTTTCCTTCCTTCACTCGTGGCCGCGGAAAAAGGAATGACGGGTATGTTTCCCGAGGCCCCATAAACCCTCTCCAGCTTCTTCATCTCGCTCCCGAGGCGGCCCCGGGATAGCTTGTCGCTCTTGGTGGCGACGACGACGTACGGAAGCTCCGCTCGTTCGAGGAGTTCCCGCACCTCCAGATCGTTCTTCATCGGCTCGCGCCTCGCATCGACCAGCAGCAGCACCAGGGTGAGCGCCTTCCGCTCGAAGAGATAGGTCGTAACCAGCGAGTCCCAATTCCGCCGAACCGCCTCCGGCACTTTCGCGAATCCATAGCCGGGAAGATCCACGAGCACCATCTCCGACCCCACGCGGTAGAAGTTCACCACCTGGGTCCTTCCCGGCGTCTTCGATACGAACGCCATGCCCTTCACTCCGAAGAGACAGTTCAGGAGGCTCGATTTGCCCACGTTCGACCGGCCCACGGCCGCCACCTCGGGAAGCTCCTCCCGGGGAAAGTCGCGCGGCGCGCCGGCCGTCCTGACGAGCTCGACCGCTAGGGAGGCTGCATTGCTCATGAGGCGGTTCCCGCTTCGCCGTATCCTTCATGGAATAGCCATCGAATCGCCGGATTGGACCCACGTTCCTGGCTCGGCGTGCGTTCACGCCGGCGTTAATGCGCTATCGACTCGCCCGCGACCGGACCCGGCTCCGTGACATCCGACATCGGGGGCTCGAGACGCTCGGGATCGACCACCGGAGCGACCTCCGCCGGAGAAACGCGGGCGAGGGGCGCCACCAGGGCGATCGCGAAAACCTCTTCTATCTTCTCCACGAGCTCGATCTGGAGCTCCTTCAGGATCTCCTCGGGGATCTCGCTGACGTCCTTCTCGTTGTCCCTGGGAAGAATGATCTTCCGGATCCCGGCGCGATGGGCGGCGAGGAGCTTTTCCTTCACTCCGCCGATGGGGAGGACCTTTCCCCGGAGCGTGATCTCGCCGGTCATCGCCACGTCGGCGCGAACGGGAATGCCCGAGAGCACCGACAGGAGCGCCGTCGCCATGGTGATCCCCGCCGAGGGGCCGTCTTTCGGAATCGCGCCCTCGGGAACGTGGAGGTGGATGTCGAGCCGCTTGTGAAAGTCCTTGGGAAGCCCGAAGCGATCGGCGCGCGAGCGGATCACGGAGACGGCCGTCCGCGCCGACTCCTGCATGACCTCGCCCAGTTTTCCGGTGAGCGTGAG
The DNA here is from genome assembly GCA_963716925.1 of uncultured Acidobacteriota bacterium. GTDB lineage: Bacteria > Acidobacteriota > Vicinamibacteria > Marinacidobacterales > SMYC01 > DAISKN01. The sequence continues at coordinate 1,051,604 of CAVQUX010000014.1, forward strand.
CTCGCCTTTGCCCGGCATGAGCGTCACCTCGGTCGTGAGCAGCTCGCCGCCGACCTCGGTCCAGGCGAGTCCGGTCGCGATTCCGACCTCGGCCTCGCCTTCCTTGCTGCGGGGGCGGAATTTCGGGACACCCAGGTATTCGCCGATCGCCTCCGAGGTGATTCTCGCCTCGAAGCTCGCGCCCTCGTGGACGATCTTTCGCGCCACCTTGCGGAACACCGAAGCGATCTCCCGCTCGAGGCTCCGTACCCCCGCCTCCCGGGTGTAGCGCCGGATGATCTCCACGATGGCCTCGTCGTCCATCGCCACCGACTTGTTCTTCAGTCCGTTCGCTTCCTTCTGCTTCGCCACCAGGAAGCGCCGGGCGATCTCGAGCTTCTCTTCCTCGGTATAGCCCGGGAGGCGGATGACCTCGAGACGGTCCATCAACGCCTGGGGCATGTTCTGCATCACGTTGGCGGTGGCGATGAACATCACGTTCGAGAGGTCGTACTCGACGTCGAGGTAGTGATCCTGAAAGGAGTGGTTCTGCTCCGGGTCCAGGACTTCGAGGAGCGCGGATGCCGGGTCGCCGCGGAAGTCCGCGCTCATCTTGTCGACCTCATCGAGGAGCACGAGCGGGTTCACCGTTCCCGCTTTCTTCATCATCTGCACGATCTGTCCGGGGAAGGCGCCGATGTAGGTACGTCGATGGCCGCGGATCTCGGCCTCGTCGCGGACGCCGCCGAGCGAGAGCCGCACGAACTTGCGGTTGGTCGCCCGGGCGACCGAGCGGGCGAGCGACGTCTTGCCGACGCCCGGCGGGCCGACGAGACAGAGGATCGGACCGCGCTGCTTCTTCACCAGCTGCCGCACCGCGAGGAACTCGATGATCCGATCCTTGACCTTGGCGAGCCCGTAGTGGTCCTCGTCGAGCACCCGCTCCGCGCGCCGGATGTCGCGGCTCTCCCGGGTCTTCTTGTGCCAGGGCACGGCCAGGAGCCAATCGAGGTAGTTGCGCGAGACCGTGGCCTCGGCGGACATCGGTGGCATGGCCTCGAGGCGCTTGAGCTCGGCTGTGGCCTTGTCCTCGGCCTCCTTGGTCATCTTGGCCTCGGCGATCTTGCCCCGGAGCTCCTCGACCTCGTTTCCCCGGTCGTCCTTCCGGCCGAGCTCCTTCTGGATCGCCTTCATCTTCTCGTTGAGGTAGTACTCCTTCTGCGCCCGCTCCATCTGCTTGCGCACCCGGCCCTGGATCCTTCGGTCCACCTGGAGCTTGTCGACTTCCATCTCCAGCGCGGACGAGATGCGGTTCAGACGCTCTATCGGGTTCCAGATCTCGAGGAGGTTCTGCTTCTCGTCGACGCTCATCACCAGATGGGAGGCGATGGTATCGGAGAGCTTCTCGGGGTCGTCGACCGCGACCGCGGCGTTCTTCACCTCGCTCTGGAGGTTCTGCGCGAGCTTCACGTACTGCTCGAAGAGCGAGACCACCTTGCTCATGAGCTCATCCGCGCCTGCCGCGGCCTCACGCCCTTTGGGGAAGGTCTTCACCACGACCTTGTAGAAGCCCTCGTCGTCGCGGCATTCGATGGCGCGGCCGCGGTCCAGTCCCTCCACCAGGACCTTGATGTTGCCGTCGGGAAGCTTCACCGACTGGAGGATGTTCGAAACCGTGCCCACGGTATAGATGTCGTTCGCCCTGGGGTCGTCGGTGGTGGCGTCGTGCTGGGCGGCGAGGAAGATACGGCGGTCGTGCCCGAGCGCGTGCTCGAGTGCCCGGATGGAGGACGCGCGCCCGATCACGAAGGGCATCATCATGTAAGGGAAGACGACCACGTCCCTCAGGGGGACCATGGGAAGGGTCTCGTAAACCTCGGTGCGGTCTCGATTCTTGGATCCGAACATGCTTGCTGCTGCCTAATCCCTAGTCACTAAGGTTTTTTGACCCCGCGTGGTTTCTCTCCACGCGAGGAGTCGTTCGGGGATTTGGATCTCTTCGAGAACCCCTCGAGGGATCCGGAGAATTCGCGTACGTTGAAATGTGTTGAAACGAGAACCCGCTCGCTGCGAGAAAGTGGTTTTCGAACCCCGTCAACCGGCCTTTTCGATCAAAGTCACCGGCTTTTCCCGGTCCTCCACGACCTCTTTGGTGACCACCACTTCCTTGACCTTCTTTTGTGAAGGCAGAGTATACATCAGCTCCAGCATCAGGTCCTCGATGATCATCCGGAGGCCCCGGGCGCCGATCTTCCGCTCGACCGCCTGGTCGGCGATGGCCTTCATCGCGTCGTCGGTGAACCGCAGCTTCACGTTCTCGTACTCGAACAGCCGCTGGTACTGGCGGATGATCGCGTTTCTCGGCTCGCTCATGATGCGGATGAGGGCGTCGCGCCCGAGCTCGTGCAGCGTCCCCACCACCGGAAGCCTTCCCACGAACTCCGGGATGAGGCCGTACTTGATGAGGTCCATCGGCTGCACGGCCTGGAGGATGTTCTCTCGATCGGTCTCGGTGACGGTTTTGAGCTCCGCGCGGAAACCGAGGCTCTTCTTCCCGATCCGGCGCTCGATGAGCTTCTCCAGGCCGACGAAGGCACCACCGCACAGGAACAGGATGTTGGTGGTGTCGATCTGGTAGAACTCCTGATGGGGGTGCTTGCGACCGCCCTGCGGCGGCACGTTCGCCACCGTGCCTTCCAGGATCTTGAGGAGCGCCTGCTGGACGCCTTCTCCCGAGACGTCGCGGGTGATCGACGGATTCTCGTCCTTGCGGCAGATCTTGTCGATCTCGTCGATGTAGATGATGCCTTCCTGGCACTTTTCGATGTCGCCCTGCGCCGCCTGGAGGAGCTTCAGGATGATGTTCTCGACGTCCTCGCCGACGTAGCCTGCCTCGGTGAGCGTGGTGGCGTCGACGATGCAGAACGGGACCCGAAGGAGCTTCGCCAGCGTCTGGGCGAGAAGGGTCTTCCCGGTGCCGGTGGCGCCGATGAGGAGGATGTTGCTCTTGGTGAGCTCCACGTCCTGGCGCGTCTTGGACTTCATGATGTGGACGCGCTTGTAGTGGTTGTAGACCGCTACCGCCAGGCGCTTCTTCGCTTCCTCCTGGCCGATGACGTACTCGTCGAGGAACTGCTTGATCTCGACCGGCGTCGGCAGGGTGGAGCTCTGGGAGCGATTCTCGAAGCGGTTGTCGTCGGCGATGATGTCGTTGCAGACCTCGACGCATTCGTCGCAGATGAAAACCGTGGGCCCCGCGATGAGCTTGCGCACGTCGCTCTGGTCCTTGTTGCAGAAGGAGCACCGAAGGACTTCAGGATCCCCGTTTTTCTTGGACACTCTCGCTCCTGTACTCGCTCGATCTCTCGCCTACATGCGCTTGGAGATCACCTGATCGATGATACCGTACTCGCGGGCGACATCGGCGGTCATGATGAAGTCGCGCTCCACGTCCTGCTCGATCTTGGCGATGTCCTGCCCGGTGTGCTTCGCCAGAATCTCGTTCAAGCGCTGGCGGGTGCGCAGGATCTCCTTCGCCTGGATATTGATGTCCGTGGCCTGGCCCGAGGCGCCTCCCGAAGGCTGGTGGATGATGACCCGGGAGTTCGGGAGGGCGAAGCGCTTTCCCGGCGTCCCCGCCGCGAGCAGCACCGCGGCCATGCTCGCCGCCTGCCCGATGCAGTAGGTCGTCACGTCGGGGCGGATGAACTGCAGGGTGTCGTAGATGGCGAGACCCGCCGTCACCACTCCCCCCGGACTGTTGATGTAGATGGAAATCTCCTTCTCCGGATCCTCGGCCTCGAGGAACAGGAGCTGGGCCACGACAAGGTTCGCCAGATTGTCTTCTATGGGAGTTCCAATGAAGATGATGTTGTCTTTGAGCAAGCGCGAGTAGATATCGTACGCGCGCTCACCCCGGTTGGTCTGTTCGACCACCATCGGGATCAGCATCTAAGTTCAACCCCTATTTAAGTTTAGCATGTTGCTTGATGAAGTCAACCGCCTTCTCGCGTCGGATGCGGCCCCGGACGCGGTCGAGCGTACCGTCTTTCGCCATCTGGGCGCGCAGCGCGGTCGGGCTCTTCTCCAGGGCTTCCGCGTACCGCCCAATCTCCGTCTCCAGCTCTTCCTCGGTGGCGCTCAGACCCTCCCGCTCCGCGACTTTGTCGAGGAGAAGCGTCGCGCGCACCGCCGAAGCCGCGCTCTCCCGCTCGTTCTCGCGCACCTTCCGCCAGTCGATTCCGGTGGCGTTGGGGTCGATTCCCTGCTGGTAGAGGTCCCGCGCCGTCGATTCGAGCCTCGAGTCGAGCTCCATCTCGACGAGTGAGCTCGGCGCCTCGAGCGGGTTCGCCTCGATGAGCTTCGCGAGCAGCCGCCGCCTCAGCTCCTGCTCGTCCTCGTGGCGGGCGCGCTCTTCACCGCGTCTTCGTAGCTCCGCTTTGAGCTCTTCGAGGGTCTGATACTCCCCGAGGTCCTTCGCCAGCTCGTCGTCCGCCTCGGGCAGGACCTTCTGTTTGAGCTCGAGAAGGTGAAACTCGACGTCGTAGCTCTTGCCCGCGCGCGCCCGGGCGGGGTGCTCGGCGGGAAACGACGCGGTGAACTTGAGAACCTCGCCCGGCGACTTCCCCTGGAGCTGCTCGTGGAGGGCGGGGTGATAGGAGTCGGATCCGACCTCGATGCTTACGCCTTCGTGCTTCTCCGCCTTGCCTCCGCCCTGAGGCCGCTCGACGAGGTCGCCCATGACGAAATCGTGATCCTGAGCGCCGCGGCCCTCGATGGGATCGAACCGGGCGTGCTGCTCGCGAAGGGCGTCGATGCCCGCGGCCACCTGCTCGTCGGTGACTTCCGTATGCGGCTTCTCCACCTCGAGGCCCTGGTAGACGCCGGCCTCGACTTCGGGCATGACCTCGAACGAGGCGCGGAATCGGAGCGGCTTTCCCAGCTCCGACTCCAGCTTCGAGATGCGCGGGTCGTCGAGAGGGTAGAGGTTGCGCTCCTTCAGCGCTTCTCCCAGGGCATTTGGCACGAGATCCGAGACCGCTTCCTTGAGCACGTCGCCCCGGAAGCGGGCGCGGATGACGTCCTTGGGGATCTTGCCCTTGCGAAACCCGGGGAGCCGGATGGTGCGGCTCAGGCGTCCGACGCCCTTCTCGAACTCGTCCGCGAGGGTATCCGCGGGGAGCTCGATGTCCAGGTGCCGGAGCGAGGACCCTTCTTCGAGGTAATCGACTTTCATCGTTATTCAGTGCTCGCGCGCCTCTTCATCAAAGGCCCTGGGGCCCCAACCCCCAGTGCTCTCGCTTCGGGACTCGCTCTGCTCGCCCTGCGCTCGGGCTGAAGGCTCTTGCGCGCTCGCTCCCCGCGCTCCTCGCGCGGGGAGGATGGGGCCCTCCGGGCCCCGCGTAGCTTGGACGTCGGCGCAAGTGCGAAAGGGGGGACTCGAACCCCCACGGGTCGCCCCACTGGATCCTAAGTCCAGCGCGTCTACCAATTCCGCCACTTTCGCAAGGGAGCTCGGAAGCGCGAGACAAAAATGGAGATGAAGGCTCAATGTCTAGGAACCGGGCCTATTGTAGACACGGCGCCCCGGCGCGTCAACGCGTCTCGCAGCCGGTGAAGAGAGCGGGGAAGAACCGAAAGACGCCAAGGAGCGCAAGGGCGCCAGGAAGGAGAATGGGGGAGACTCCTTTTGCGCCTTCGCGTTCCTTGTCGATTCCTCGAAGCCGACCGTGATGAAGCGAAAACACGGAGTTTTTCTTTCAGTTGCTATTCGTGGGGCGAGTCGCCTATCCTCGTGAAGCGGGATCCCCCACACAATTTTCGAGGACGGACGAGTGTACGATCATGACGCGAGTTGAGCGCAACCCCGCGGGCTGGCTCTTCGGGCCGGCGCGCGGACATGCTCTGGGGCGCGGGGCTCGCCTACGTCCTCGTCTTCTCCGTGCTCATCGTTTCCGGCGGGCTGGTGATGTCCGTACTGCCCTCCTGGATCATGATGTTTCTCGTCGTTCTCGTCTCCGTGCCTCACTACGGCGCGACCCTTCTCCGCGCGTACGAGATGAAGGAGGACCGCCGGCTATACAAGGTCTTCTCCGTCTACGTCACCGGAGCCCTGGTCCTGTTCTTCCTTTGGGGGGTTCGAGACATCCTCATCGGCTCGATCCTGTTCACTCTCTATTTGACCTGGAGCCCCTGGCACTATACGGCGCAGAACTACGGGATTGCCCTCATGTTCCTCGGCCGCCGCGGCATCGAGGTCGATCCCCGGACGAAGCGCCTGCTCCGTCTGTCGGTGGTGCTTGGGTTCTGGATATCGTTCCTGTACATGCACGGGCCTTCCATCTACTCGCCGTATCTGGGCGCCTACGTACAGTTCGTTTCGCTGAATCTGCCCGCCGTGCCCGCCGACGTCGTCCTCTTCGCGAGTCTTCTGCTCTACGGAGTGACGACCGCGGTGTTGGTCGCGGCCCTGGCGAGGAAGGGTCTTCGGTCCTCCGCCCCCGCCCTCGGCGTGCTCTTGACCCAGTTCGTCTGGTTCGTGCTCCCGTCCGCGGTCAAGAACTGGTTCCCCTATTCCGGGCCGCCGATCTTCGGCGTCGGCTACGAGCAGTATGCGTTCACCTGGATCGCTCTCGGCCATGCGATCCAGTACCTCTGGATCACCGCCTACTTCGCGCGCGCGACCGGGCGAGTTTCAGCGACCGCCTCGTTCTACGGCAGGGCGGTGGTGTGCGGCTGCGCCCTCTGGGCGGTCCCGCTCCTCTTGTTCGCGCCGGGCGTGTTGGGGAGGCTCCCGTTCGACATCGGTCTCGCGTCCGTCACCGCCGCGGCGGTGAACCTTCATCATTTCCTGCTCGACGGCGTCATCTGGAAGCTGCGGCAGCCTCGCGTCGGAGGCGTTCTATTGAGTCCGAACCGCGCCCCGGCCGAGCCGGTACGCCGGGCGGCGCTGCCGCTCGGCCGACCTCTCGTCGCCGCCGGGCTGGTTTCGCTCCTGATCCTTCTCTTCGGTCTCGCGGAAGAGGAGTTCGGTCTCGCCCGGCGGATGAATCGCGGAGATATCGCCGGCGCGGAAAGCTCCCTCGATCGGCTCGCGTGGATCGGGAGGGATTCGTCTCGCACTCGCGGCGAGCTCGCTGCCTGGCGGATGCGGGCCGGCGATGCGAAAGGCGCTGAGCACCAGCTGGAGATCGGAGTCAAGGTCTTCCCCACGGCCAGCGGTTGGGTCCGTCTGGGCGAGGCCCGCGCCTCTCAGGGGAAGTCCCGCGGGTCGATGGAAGCTTACGGGAAGGCTCTCTCGATCGACCCGGGAAACGTCACCGCGAAACTCCTTCTCGCCCTGGCCCACGCCGATCTCGACGAGACCGCCGAGGCCCGGGTGCTCCTGAAACAGTGCGACCGGCGCGATGCCGATACGCCGGCGATGCGAAATCTTCGAGAGCGCCTCGAGGGCGTCCTCGACGCCTCGCGCATCTTGCGCTCGGGGGCGTGACCCCGGGAATCACTTCGTCCGTCGGATCTTCGTGAGCCTCACGGGCTCGGTGCCGAAGTTCTCCACCACCAGGGTCTTCTTCTCGTTGTCCACCGCGAGCCGGACTCCCATCGCGAGCTGTCCTTCACCGTTTCCTTCGGCATCGACGTCCATCACCAGGATGGTCATGTCGTAGTCCCGGTAGCGCGGCTGGTTCCGCGCTTCGTAGAAGCTGATGTAGCGATCCATCGCGAGCACGATGCGGCGCTTCCCCTCGCCCAGATCCCACTCGCGCGCGTAGCGGAGCCGCTCGCTCGGGAATGAGTTGCGGGCCGAGGCCCGTCCCGTCACCCGGATGAAACCCGTCTCTTCCTGCTTCTGGAGGGCCTTCACCAGCTCTTCCTGACCCTTCTCGATCAGGACCGCGAAGAGCGCTTCTCTCTCCTCGTCCGTGGTCCAGCGGGTGATGTTGATCTGAAGGGTGGTCGTCATCCCCGTCGGAATCACCGGAGGATTCGAAGTCCCCATGGCGACGGCGAAGGCCTCGTAGGTCTCCTTGAATTCTTCCTTCTTCTCCTGGGCCGAGGTCGTCGAGCCGGCGACGAAGGCGAGTACCGGGAGAAGCGCCCATCTTCCATAACCGTAGGTCATCGAAATCTCCTTGGGTCTCGATTTGGGCGCCGATCCTAGCCCACGTCGCCGAGGTACGCCAGTGCGTCAGGTGGGCTCGGTGACCACCTTCAGACCCACGATGCCGGCCACGATGAGCGCGAGGCAGAGAAGGCGGAGCGCATCCCGCGATTCCCCGAGGAGCACGATCCCGAGTGTCGCCGTCCCCACGCTGCCGATGCCGGTCCAGACCGCGTAGCCGGTTCCGACGGGAAGCGTCCTCAGGGCCTGCGCCAGGAGGAACAGACTCAGAGCCATGGAAGCGCCCGTCCAGAGGCTCGGCCAGAGTCGGGTGAATCCGTCGGTGTACTTCAACCCGATCGCCCACCCGACCTCGAAGACTCCCGCGACGACAAGGTAGAGCCACGCCATCCGCGGATTCTACCCTTGTCCTCCTGCGGTGTCGGCCCCTATAATCGCGGCCTTCGCTACGTCCTCGCCAGGAGGGTCCAATGACACGCACCGTGAGGCTCCTTTGGTTGCTTCCGATCCTGGTCCCGCAGCAAGCCGACGCCCAGCCGCTCTCCCCTCGAAACGCGAGCTATCGGATCGAGGTGGAGCTCGACCCCGAAGCCCGGAGCCTCGCGGGGAAGGAGACGATCACCTGGAAGAACCTGCAGGCGATCGAAGCAGCGGACCTCCGCTTCCACCTCTACTGGAACGCGTGGCGCAACAATCGAAGCACCTGGCTCCAGGAAGCTCGGCTCCGGACGACGGGTCGGAATCTGAAGGACCCGCGCGAGGGCGACTGGTCGAGCTCCGAGGTCGAATCGATACGGCTCATCCCCGACATCGGCGTCGCCGGGATCGATCTCACCTCGCAGGTGCGCTTCGAGGCCCCGGATGACGGAAACCCCGAGGACCGCACGGTGATGGTGGTGTCCCTTCCCGAGGCGGTTCCGCCCGAAGGGGTCGCGCAGATCGAGCTCACGTGGAAGTCGAAGATCCCCCGAACCTTCGCGCGAACGGGCTTCCGGGGGAACTTCTTCTTCATCGCACAGTGGTTCCCCAAGCTCGCGGTCTTCGAAGCCTCCGGCTGGAACGCGCATCAGTTCCACGCCGGGACGGAGTTCTTCTCCGACTACGGGGACTACGACGTTTCCATCACCGTACCGACCGCTTATGTCGTCGGCGCGACCGGGCTGGAAACGGATCGCAAGGAGGCTTCCGGGAAGACGACCTATCGATACCAGCAGGCGGACGTCCACGATTTTGCCTGGACGACGAGCCCGGACTTTCTCGTGTTCCAGGAGCGCTTCGAAGTGTCGGGGCTTCCTCCGGTCGACATGCGCCTTCTGCTCCAGCCCGAGCATCTGGAGCAGAAGGACCGGCACTTCCACGCCACCGCCAAAGCACTCGAGAACTATGGGAAGTGGTACGGTCCCTACCCGTACGGACACGTGACCATCGTGGATCCGGCTTACGGCAGCGGCGCGGGGGGTATGGAGTACCCGACGCTCTTCACCGCGGGAACGAGGCTCCTCAATCCGTTCGGCGGAGGATCGCCCGAGGGGGTCACGGTCCACGAGTGCGGCCACCAGTTCTGGTACGGCATCGTCGGCAACAACGAGTTCGAGCATGCCTGGCTCGACGAGGGCTTCAACACCTTCTCGACCGCCCGGACGATGGACGTGACCTACGGGCCTCGCTCGTACGTGAAACGCTACTTGAATCCCCGTGGCGCCGAGAGGCTCTCGGGGTTCCTTCCCGTGATGTTCGAAGGCATCGAAGTCGATCGGGTCATCGGCGGCGACCGGCTCGACAGCTTTCGCGAAGACGCCACCTGGGACGCGCAGTCGACTCCCACATACAAATACTTTCCCGCGACCGGGGGCTCTCACAGCTACGACAAGACCTCTCTCTGGCTCCACACCCTCGAGCGTTACCTCGGATGGGAGGTGCTCCAGCGCATCCTGTCCACGTTCTTCGCGCGCTACCAGTTCAAGCACCCGGGCCCCGAGGATTTCTTCGCGGTGGCGAGCGAAGTGAGCGGGCAGGACCTCACCTGGTTCTTCGACCAGGTCCACCGGAGCTCGAACGACTTCGACTACGCCGTCGACTCCGTCAAGAGCGAGCCCGTGAAGTTCAAGGGATTCGCGGAAAAATCGGGCGAGCTCGTCCACCAGGAAGAGGAGAGGAAGGATCTGTACCGGACGGAAGTGGTGGTGAGGCGCCTGGGCGCGGCGACGTTTCCCGTCGAGGTGGTCCTCCTGTTCGAGGACGGGACCGAGACCCGCGACCTCTGGGACGGAAAGGACCGCTGGAAGCTCTACGTCGAGGAGAGGTCATCGAAGCTGCGACAGGCCGCCGTCGATCCCTCGAGAAAGCTCGTCCTCGATCTCTACTACACCAACAACTCCAGGCTGGTCGAGCCCCAAGTCCAAGCTTCCCGCCCGCAAGTGGGCCTCGAAGTGGATGATCTGGTTCCAGGACCTCCTGGCCACGTTCGCATTCTTCGCTTGAGGGGCAAGGTCATGTCGTCGTTGAAGGCAGCGTTTTCGGGATTCGGACGCGTCCTCGCTTCGCCGGCGCTGGTGCTCTTCTTGTGGCTTTCGAACGTGCTGGTCGCGATTCCTCTGGCGATGTCGATGGCCGGCTCGATCGAGGATTCGATCGGCGCGAGCCTCGTTCACCAGAACCTGCGCGACGGATTCGATATGGGCTGGTACGGCGAGTTCGAGGCGCGGGCGAAAGGCGTCGAAAAGACTCTCTCTCCGAGCGTGGTGGGCGCCGGAGCGTTCTTCGACAACATCGAAGCCTGGCTCAACGGGAGTCTCTTCGAGATGCTCCCGGTCCTCGTGGCGGGAGGCGTTGTCTACGCTCTCCTCTGGGCCCTCTTCCTCGGCGGGATTCTCCATCGATACGCCGACCGTCGCGGACTCTTTCGCCTGTCCGAGTTCTTCTCGCGGGGCGGAGAGTTCTTCTTCCGCTTCGTCCGGCTCGCGGTGCTCTCGGGGTTTCTCTACTACCTCGTGTACCGCTTCGCCTCGTGGCTCTTCGGCCGGATCGAGGAGGCGACCCTCGACGTGACCGTCGAGAAGACGGTCCTCGGCTACGCCCTCGCCGGGGCGCTCCTCGTGGCGGTTCTCCTGACGCTCGTCAATATGGCGTTCGACTACGCGAAGATCGCGACCTACAAGGAGAACCGCCGCAGCATGATCCTCGCGGCCCTCAAAGGCTTCCGGCTGGTGCTCGGAAACGCGGGCCGCACCGCGTTCCTCTACTACGGTCTCGGCCTCGCCGGCCTCGTTCTTCTCGCCGCCTACCACGTCGTCGCTCCCGGTCCGGGCCAGGCGTCGGTCCCGAGCGTCGTGTTCGCTTTCCTGGTCGGGCAGGCGTACCTCGTGGCGAAGCTGGTATTGCGGCTGACGTTCTACGCCGGGCAGATGGCTCTCTACGACTCGCCCGGATTCAAACGCTGAGACGTTTCGTCGAACCCGGCATCCATCCCTGACGTAGGAACGGGTATGCAGGACCTCCTCCTCGGCTTCCGGTCGCTCCGGGCGAGCCCCGGCTACTCCCTGGTGGTGGTTCTTACCGTGGGGCTCGGGATCGCCGCCACCACGACGATCGTGAGCTTCATTTCTCCCTACCTTATTAGAGAGCTCCCGTTCGAGGACCCGGAGCGCCTGGTCCAGATTGGTCAGGTCGACCCGGTCAGTGGATGGGACTCGGCCCGGCTTTCGCTTCCCATGTTCCGGGACTGGGAGGAGCGCACCCGCTCGTTCGAGGGGCTCGGGACCTATTACTACACGACGAAGAACGTCACCGGCGCGGAAGGGCCCGAGAGAATCGCCGCCGGTGTGCTCTCGGAGAACCTGTTCCAGGTGCTCGGTGTCTCGGCGCAGTCTCGGCCGGACTTTCGAGGCCGGGGACGAAGGCGTCGTCATCCTCGGCCATGGGCTGTGGCAAAGGCGCTACGGAGGGGATCCCGCCATCCTCGGCCGCTCGATAGTCCTCGACGGAGCACCCCACGTCGTCATCGGCATCATGCCCCGCGATTTCAACTTCCCCTTCGGCGGAGTGAAGATGTGGCTGCCGCTTCCTCCCGCGGCCGGAGCCGAGGCGCGGGATCGAGACCTCCACATCCCCGTCGGCCGGTTGAAGCCGGACGCGACCGCGGAAAGCGCGCGGCTGGAGCTCGAGGCCATCCAGCGCGAGCTCGCGGCCGCCCACCCGGATATCGACGGGCGATTCTCCGGGGTGACCGTGAAGCCGATGCGCGAAGCCCTCAACTTCGCATTCGACGTGATGGAAAAGAGCTTCGCCGTCCTTCTCGCCGCGGTCTGGTTCGTGCTCCTCATCGCCTGTGTCAACGTGGCGAGCCTCACTCTCGCGCGGACGAGCGCGAGGTCGCGCGAGGTCGCGGTGCGCTCGGCACTCGGCGCCGGGCGATCGCGGCTGGTGCGCCAGCTCCTCTCGGAAAGCCTCCTCCTCGCCGTCGCCGGCGGGGCCCTCGGCACCCTGCTGGCGTTCTGGGGCGCCCGCGCTCTCGGCCCCTTGATTCCCGAGGATATCTTCCGTGTCGGGGAGGCGGGCGTCGACTCGACGGCGCTCCTGTTCTCGCTCGCGCTGACGCTTCTGACGCCGCTCGTCTTCGGTCTCGGGCCCGCCCTCCACGCGTCGCGGCTCGATCTCGCGGGAGCGCTCAACGCCTCCGGCCGCTCGGGGGCCGGTCTCGCCGCCGTGCGGTGGCGGCGCCGCCTGGTGGTGGCGGAGATCGCGATGGCGATCGTTCTCGTGGGTGCGACCGGACTCATGCTGAGGAGCTTTCTCGCGCTCCAGGATGTCGACCTGGGATTCCGGCCTCGCCGCGTCGTGACGGTCGAAATCACCCTTCCGGAGGGCGGCTATCCCGACCACGAGCGCCAGCAGAGCTACTTCGAGCGGGCGGTGTCCGAGCTCGAGGCCCTTCCCGGTGTCCGAGCCGCGGCGGCCGTCGCTCCGCTTCCCATGAATCACGAGCTCTGGTCGACTTCGTTCGCGCCCGCGGGCAGGGCTCCGGCGGCGGCGGAGGACTGGCCGCAAGCGCGTGAGTTCCGCGTCTCCGCCGGGTATTTCGACGCGATGGGAATCCCGCTCCTCGCGGGCCGCGCGATTGTGGAGGGCGACGGGCTCGACGCTCCGAAGGTGGTCCAAGTCAGTCGCTCGCTCGCTGAGCGCCACTGGCCGGGGAAGAGTCCGATAGGAGAGTCGATCTGGATCGGGGTTCCGGCAGATCCGGAAACGGCGAGCGTCGTCGGAGTCGTGGCGGACGTGAAGCACGACGGCTTCGAGGACGAGAATCCGGTCCAGCTGTATCGGCCGCTCGCTCAGTCCGGAGCTCGCGGCCGCTTCCTTCTCATCGCCGCCGAGGGCGCGACCGAAGCGGTATCGGGTCCGGTGCGCGAGGCGCTTCGTCGTCTTGACCCCGATCTTCCTATGACCATCCGGCCGATGACGGACATCGTTGCCGAGAGCATGCTCCAGTGGAGCGTGAGCTCGATGCTTCTCGGGATCTTCGGGCTCGCGGCGCTCGCGCTCGCGAGCCTCGGAATCTATGGCATCGTTTCCTACTCCGTCGCCTCGAGGCGGCGGGAGATGGGCTTGCGAATGGCTCTGGGAGCGACGGGCGGCGAGGTCTGCCGTCTCGTGCTCGCGGAGGGACTGAAGCTCGCGGGCCTTGGCCTCGGTCTCGGCCTCCTGCTCGCGGCGGTCGGGGCGAGGCTCATCCAGTCGATGCTCTATGGGGTCGGTCCCTTCGATTCTTTTGACGTTCGTGGCGGTTACTGCGATTTTCTTGGGTACGGCCACACTCGCGACGCTCCTTCCCGCCGGACTCGCCGGCCGAACCAACCCCATCGTCGTCTTGAGGTACGAGTAGGCGGCTCATTTTTTAACCAAAAAATAATCTTTCGTTCATGTTATCTTTACTGAACGAGGGATCAGTTTCATGGTGGGGCTTCTGGGTGTCCTGCTTCTCGCCGCCTCCGATGGAGACGCTCTCAGCCGCAGTCTGTATGTACCCGTCGAGCTCCGGGTCTGCGAGCACCTCGAGGGCGCGGTCCTGTACCGCGGCGACGAGCCCTTGAGAACCCTTCCGGGCAAGCAGGTCTTTCAGTTCACGTTCTTTCCCGGGTTGAACCGCATCGAGCCCGACTTCGAGCGCGTACGCGTCGAGGGCGAGGGCTTCCGAACCGAGCTCATCATCACCCCCGCATCCGTCTACATCGGGAACAAGAAGATCGATCTCGACGTCGAGGGGCAGTTGACCCGCCTCCGCCACCACGTCGACTCCCGGCACGAGACGGTGAAGCTCACGCTTCGCTGCAGCCAGGCTTGCTCTCGATCGACGACGCCCGCGGTTTCACGTTAACCGGAAGTGCATCGTGACCGTCCTCCGGAAGGGGGACGGTTTCTCCAGCTCTTCGAGGGCGAATCGGTGGTGAAGAGGCCATGAATCGAGCTATAACGCGGTGGCCATGGCCAGGGCGAAGCCGAAGGCGTCCGATATCTTGAAGCGCGTCCGCGAGATTTGTCTTTCCCTCCCCGAGACGACGGAGAAGGAGGCCTGGTCCGCACCCACGTTCCGGGTGAAGAAAAAGATGTTCGCGATGTTCCTGAACCATCACCACGGCGATGGCCGGGTGGCGCTCTGGCTCGACGCCCCGCCGGGCGACCAGGAGCTCCTGGTGGCCGCGGACCCCGTGCGCTTCTTCGTGCCGCCTTATCAGGGACCCTTCGGCTGGATCGGCGTCCGCGTCGATCTCGACCCGGACTGGGACGAAGTCCGCGAGCTCGTGGTCGACGCCTGGCGGACCTCGGCGCCGAAGACGCTGCTCGCGCGTCCGGACGCGGCGGCGAGCCCCCCGGCGAAGAAAACGCGGCGGACGAAAGCGAAGTAGACTCAGCTTTTGTCGGGCCGCTCCTTTGGCTCGAGCGCGCTCCGCCAGCGGCGGTACGCGCGGCGTACGTAGCGGAGTCGATCCAGGGGAGTGGGATAGCTCCTCCGGAACCAGGACACGAGCTCGAGAATCTCTTCCCGCTCCGAATCGCCGATGGGTGTTCGCAGCGCGGCTTCGACTTCTTCCCTGGAGAGCTGTCGCTCGCTCAACTCCTTCAACTTCCGTACGAGCTCGGCGGAGGGGCGGTACGCGTCAGCGCTCACCGTTCACCTCCGCCGACCGAAGCACTTGAAGGAGCCGAATGTCCTCCAGGTCCTTGGGGCGCGCCGCGAACCGCTTGGTCAGGATCAGGTCGTCCAGGGCGGGCAAGTCCACCTTCACACCGGGCGCGAGCTCGAGAGCGCGGCGCCGCGTCCACAGGTCCTCGAAACGAACGTCGATGCCGTCCACCGTCGGAACCCCTCGGGCGACGAGAACGTCGACCTTCTCCAGGTTCTCGAGAGCGTAGCCGCCCCGACGTCGCGCCTCCTCGGGCGTCCTCGTCGGGACGAGGCCGAAGGGCTCGGAGGCGCGATTGAGGGCCGCGGAATCGTCGATGTGAATCCAGAAATCGTAGTCCGCGGTGAGTACGGGAAGGCCCAGGATGACGAGAGCTCTTCGGCCGATCAGGAGAGAGCGGGCTCCGCTATTCTGAACGGCGCGAAAGAACTCGACTTCGTCGAACTCCGATCCCTCCATGGCTGGCTCGCGTTTAGAGTACAGGAAGAGGGCTCATCGGACCACCGATGCCTGCGGGAGCGGTTCTGTCGCCCTCGCTTTGGCGCCGTCCCAGTGGCGGGTTGCGGAACCGGCGCGCATTCAGATATACGTATATCGTTATGTCGATCGCGCTCGACGTACGCCCTGTTTGCCGCCTCTTCAAGGCTCTCGGAGACGAGACCCGGCTCCGGATCGTGGCGCTCCTCTCGCACGACGAGCTCTGCGTGTGCCACCTCGTCGACGCCCTTCGCCTGTCGCAGCCCCACGTTTCGCGCCACCTCGCGATTCTGCGAGCCGCGGGCGTCGTCGAGAGCCGCCGCGAAGGCAGCTGGATCTACTACCGTCTCGCGCCCCAGATGGATCGCGACTGCGAACGACAGCTCGAGGCGCTGGCCCGCTCGTTCGAGAAGCGCGCGGTCGTCGGCCGCGACCTCGAGCGTCTGGTGAAACTACGCGGGCCCGAGGCCTGCCGTTGAGGAGACCCATTGACGTACAACGTACTCTTCCTCTGCACCGGGAACTCGGCGCGAAGCATCATGGCCGAGGTCCTACTGAACTACTGGGGCCGCGGCCGCTTCCAGGCCTTCAGCGCCGGGAGTCACCCGAAGGGAGAAGTGCACGCGCTCACCCTCGAGACGCTTTCGCGGTCTCAACTTCCTACGGAGGGCGTTCGCAGCAAGAGCTGGGACGAGTTCTCCCGTCCGGGGGCGCCCCCGCTCGACTTCGTCTTCACCGTCTGCGGCAACGCCGCGCGGGAGAAATGCCCCTACTGGCCCGGTCAGCCGCTGACCGCCCACTGGGGCGTAGACGACCCGGCGCAAGTCGTGGGAACGATGGAGGAGCAGCGCCGCGCCTTCAACCGGGCGCTCCGCGAGCTCGACGCGCGCATCAAGCTCTTCGTGAACCTCCCGTTCGACTCGCTCGACAAGCTGGCGCTTCAGGAGCGACTCGAGGGCATCGGACGCGTCCCTTCGCCCGAGCTTACGGACTGAGCCTCGACTCCAAATGCCTAATGGCCGGTGTAGCCGTCCACAATCTTGCCGTCCGCGATGTTCTGGAGTGCGGCGCGTGTGGGCCGCTCTTCCAGCCAGGGTGCCTGAGGTGAATTCGTTTGCGGATCGTGGGCGTATCCCAGGAGCGTCTTCGCGAAATCGCGGCTTATCAGACCGTCGTGGACTCTACGCCTGAGCGTGCTCTCGTACTCCTTGCTCAGGATCAAGCGCCTCGCGAATTCCCCGACATCGGTAGTTTTCTTTCGCCTGGTCTCCATGTCGACCCCCTTGAGACCAATCCAACGCGGTGAAATGTTCTTACCCCGAGAACGAAGGGATTCTAGCACGCGGTGTCAACCGACCCGACGCGGTGGTGCCGAAGCGGGGAGTGGGCAGGCTACCTAGTGCACCTTTCGAGGCTTTTCGTCCGATCTACTTCACCGTGACTTACGTGCCGCTCTCGGCTGTCCCTTGTCGCGTTTTTCGTGTGCTGCCGGAAATCTCGTGATTTACAATTCCCTACCCGCAAGCGCCATTCCGACCGTCGGGGTGTTGACGAAATTCGAGGAGACGACGCTGACCTGACTCGAGGAGGGACGATGTTGCTTCGACGGATAGTGGCTCTCTTGTTCCTCGCGAGCGCCCTGAGCGCCGCCGGTTTCGCTGAGGAACGGAAGATGAACTCCACGCGGGTCGCCCTGCTCCCGGCCCTCGTGGTGAGGAACGTGACCCTGGTCGACGCCGTGACTCCACCGCGCAGCGGCTGGACCGTACGGATCGCGGATGGACGCATCGACCGCCTCGAACCTGCGGACGAGGTCCAGGTTCCGGCCGGCGCTCAGATCCTGGACGCCGCCGGTGGATTCCTGATCCCGGGGCTGTGGGATATGCACGGACACCTCAGCGGCTACTCGAGCGCCTTGGATCTGCTGATCGGCCACGGGGTGACGGGCGTGAGGGACATGGGCGACGCGCCGCCGGAAAGCTCCCGCGAGATCGAGGATTGGCGGCGCGAGATTGACGCGGGTCGGCGGATCGGCCCGCGCATCGTGGCTCCAGGACCGACACTGGACGGTCCGCGTGGTATCACCGACCCGGGGCGGATCTTCGTCTCCGGCCCGGGCGACGTGGCCGCCGCTCTCGCCACGCTGCGCTCGCGAGGCGGTGCGTTCGCCAAGATCCACGACTGGTTGCCCCGCGACGCGTACTTCGCGCTGATGCGCGCCGCCCGCGAGGTGGGCGTTCCAGTGGCCGGCCACGTCCCGGCTTCAGTCACGACCCTCGAGGCCGCCGAGGCCGGTCAGGTTTCGATTGAGCATCTCAATAGGCTTTTTATCGCTGCCTCGTCGCGGGAAGCCGGGCTGCGAGCCGAGCTCCTTGCTCATATGCAGGAGGCGCGAGAGAGCGGGAGCGAGACTGGCTTCTGGGAGTGGACAACGCAGGAGGCGCATGTCGAGGACCTCCTTTCGTCCTGGGACCCGGCGCGGGCCGAGGCGCTTCTCGAGGCGTTCCGCCGGCACGGGACATGGCACTGCCCGACGCTCGTCGTGCTCAGCCCGAAGCCTCCGCCGCGAGACGCATCCGCCGGCCGCTACGTCTACCGCTCGGCTGCTGCGCGGTGCGGGAATTCAGATTCGCACGGGCCCCCGCCGTCGACGGCGGGCGAGCAGGTCTTCGCGAGGCAGCTCGCGTTCGTGGCCCAGCTTCAACGGGGCGGAGTCGGTCTCCTGACCGGCAGCGACTTCGTCCGGCCCGACGGCGAGGCTCTGGAGGAGTTCGGACGCTGCGACGTGCCGCTTCCGGGGCTGTCGGTGCACGAGGAACTTCTGTGGCTGGCGGAGGCAGGGCTCACTCCGAGCGA
Source organism: uncultured Acidobacteriota bacterium (assembly GCA_963716925.1). GTDB lineage: Bacteria > Acidobacteriota > Vicinamibacteria > Marinacidobacterales > SMYC01 > DAISKN01. The sequence goes on from CAVQUX010000014.1 coordinate 1,070,219, forward strand.
AGCGCTCGCGGCCGCCACCACGGGGCCTGCGCGCTTCTTCGGCGAGGCCGACACCTCCGGCCGCATCGATGCCGGCCAGCGGGCGGATCTCGTGCTGCTGGACGCGAACCCCTTCGACGACATCCGCAACACGCGGCGCATCCGGGCCGTGATCCGCGCGGGCCGGCTACTGGACCGAAAAGCGCTAGACGCGCTTCTCTCGTCCGCCGCCGAGGACGCGCAAGCGCACTGAGGCTTCCGCCTCACCCTTTGCCTCGACGAGGGCCTGGAGCGGTCGAGCATTTTCAGAACGGATTTCCGATGAGGACGAACCGGGCCCCGTAGAAAGGATGCGTGGCGAGGGCGAGGGTGAAGGGCGCCCGGCTCCCTAAGCTACGTTCCGAGGTTTCCGACGAGGCGCCGCAGTTCTTCCCAAGCCATTCAGCATGCCGAGGTACTTAGGAGCTTGGTCTTCAGTGCAGGCCATGAACCAATGTGGTCAGAATGTGGCCGACGGGGGCGCGCCAGCACTGTACGCGGTTAGGATGGTGCCGAAGCGGGGACTCGAACCCCGACCCTCATAAGAGGACTGCGCCCTGAACGCAGCGCGTCTGCCATTCCGCCACTTCGGCGTTGGAAGTGATGCGGGTTGAATGATAAGAGGGCGGCGACGTATTGTCAAAGCGGACTTCACGTGACCGTCGCCGACTACCCCCGCCGTATCAAGGAACGCCTCCGAGTCCTGGGGCGGCCGACCACCGAAAAGGACCTCATCAAGCAGCTTCGAGTGAAGGGCGAGGCGCGGCTCGAGGCGAAGCGGGCGATCGAGTCGCTGCTCGCGAAGGGAGAGCTCGTTCGCACCCGGACCGACCGCATCGGCCTTCCGGAGAAGATGGATCTCGTCGCCGGAAGGCTCGAGATGAAGCGCGGCGGGTTCGGCTTCGTCGTTCCCTCGGAGCCCGGGCTAGCGGACGTCTACGTTCCATCGGCCGAGCTCGCGGACGCGCTCCACGGTGACCGGGTCCTGGTTCACGTCGATCGGAAGAACGCCGACGGGCGGCTCGAGGGGCGCATCGTCAAAGTCGTCGAGCGCGTCACCACTCAGATCGTTGGAAGGCTCGAGATGGACTCCGGCGGGACCCGTGTCGTGCCGTTCGATCCGCGGTTTCCCTACGAGGTCTTCCTTCCGGACAAGGACCTCGGCGGAGCGCGGGCGAAGGACATGGTGGTCGTCGAGCTCACGCGCTACCCCGCTCCTTACCGCGCGCCTCTGGGGCGGATCGTCGAAGTCGTGGGAAACGTCGACGACCCCGGGGTGGATCTCCTGGTGGTCGTCGCCAAGCATGGTCTTCCCGACGAGTTCCCCGAGGACGTCCTCGCGGAGGCCGAGGCGGTTCCCTCCGAGGTGAGCCTCCGCGCCCTGAGCGCCCGCGAGGATTTCCGCGACCGTCCGATCGTGACCATCGACGGGGAAACGGCGCGGGACTTCGACGACGCCGTCGAGGTCGAGGTGCTCGCGAACGGGAACTTCCTCCTCGGAGTTCACATCGCGGACGTCTCCCACTACGTGCGCGAAGGCTCGCGTCTCGATCAGGAAGCCTTCTATCGGGGCACTTCGGTCTACTTTCCCGACCGCGCGATTCCCATGCTCCCCGAGCGGCTCTCCAACGGGATCTGCAGCTTGAACCCCGGCGTCGACCGGCTGGTCCAGAGCGTCTTCGTCGAGGTGAGCGCCGCGGGGAAGGTCGTCTCGAGCCGGTTCGCCGACGGCGTGATTCGAAGCCGCGCGCGGATGACCTATACCAACGTGAAGGGGATCCTCGTCGACCGGGATCCCGCGCTCCTCCGCGAGTACAGGGCGCTCGTTCCCGCGTTCCAGAGGATGGAGGCCCTGTTCGAGGTCCTGCGCGCCCGCCGCCAGGCGCGGGGCTCGATCGACTTCGATCGGCCCGAGGCGGAAGTGGTCCTCGACGACAAGGGCCGCGTCACCGACGTCCGCGCCGCCGAGCGCAACGTCGCCCACCGCATCATCGAGGAGTTCATGCTGCTCGCGAACGAGACCGTCGCGCTCCACTTCGCCGAGCGCGACAATCCCTCGATCTATCGGATCCACGAGCCGCCGGACGACAGCCGCGTCGAAGTGTTCGAGGAATTCCTCGTTGGCCTCGGCCATCGGCTGCGCTCTCCCTCCGAGCGCCTGCACCCGCGAGCTTTTCAAAAGCTCCTCGCGCGCGTCGAGGGGAAGCCCGAGGAGAGGCTCGTCTCGTACGTAATGCTGCGCACGATGAAGCAGGCGGTCTATTCCGAGGAGAACGGCGGTCACTACGCGCTGGCCGCGCCGTTCTACACCCATTTCACCTCTCCCATAAGGCGCTATCCGGATCTCATCGTTCATCGTCTGCTTCGCGAGCTCCGGGAGAACGGCCCCCCCGCCGCCGAGACCGCAGAGGATCGCGAACGGCGGCTGAAAGAAATCGCCGAGAGAAGCTCTTACACCGAAAGGCGCGCGGACGAGGCGGAGCGCGAGCTCGTCGACTGGAAGAAAGTGCGCTTCATGTCGGACAAGGTGGGCGAGGTCTACGAGGGAGTGGTGACGGGAGTCACGAGCTACGGACTCTACGTCGAGCTCGTCGAGCACTTCGTCGAGGGACTGGTGCACATCAGCACTCTCGTCGACGACTACTATCACTACAGCCAGGAGGCCCACACGCTGAGAGGAGAGTCGACGGGGCGAATCTTTCGTCTCGCCGATCGAGTCACCGTTCTCGTGGCCAAGGTGGATCTCGTGCAGCGCCGCATCGAGCTTGCGATCGAGGGCCTCGAGCCTCCGCGACCGCGGCCGCGGGCGGGGAAGCCGCGACCGAAGGCGGCTCCCGGTAAGCGGAGACGCAGACACCGCAGTCAGTAAGATCGCGCATTCCGGTCCAAGTCGGCGATTGCGGAGAACTCCGCTTCACGGACACGGCAGTCCCGTTCCACTGATGCGGGCCGGCCCAGTTGTCAGACGGGCACTACGGGTCAACCTGCTGCCGGCGCCGTGGGAAACCAGTGCCGCGTCCGATTGCAGACGGAGCAGACCGACAGCATGACCGGCACCTCGATGAGAACGCCGACCACGGTGGCGAGCGCGGCGCCGGACTCGGGGCCGAAGAGCGCAATCGCCGTCGCCACGGCGAGCTCGAAGAAATTGCTCGCGCCGATGAGGGCGCCGGGCGCGGCGATCGCGTACTCGACACGGAACAGCCGCATCAACCCGTAGGTCAAGCGACGAGTTGAAGTAGACCTGAATCAGAATCGGCACCGCGATGAGCGCGACGTGCAGGGTCTTGGTCGTGATGTTCTCGGCCTGGAACGCGAAGATCAGCACGAGCGTCGCGAGCAGGGCCGTCATGCTGACGGGGGCGAAGCGCGGCAGGAGGACGTTCTCGAACCAGGCGCGGCCCTTCGCCCGCAGGAACCATTGCCGGAGGAGAACGCCAGCGGCGAGCGGGATCACGATGAACACCAGAACCGAGTACAGCAGCACTTCGAACGGGACCTGCAGCGAGGAGGCTCCGCTCACGAGGTACCGCACGATCGGCGCGAACAGAAGCAGCATCAGCAGGTCGTTCACCGAGACCTGCACCAGCGTGTACGCGGGATCGCCGTCCGAGAGATAACTCCAGACGAACACCATCGCCGTGCAGGGCGCGGCCGCCAGGATGATGCAGCCGGCGATGTACTGGTCCGCGTCCGCGGGTGGGATCCACGGACCGAAGACGTACCGGAAGAACAGCCAGGCGATGGCCGCCATCGAGAAGGGCTTCACCATCCAGTTCACGAACAGCGTGACCAGGAGTCCGCGCGGCCGCCGGCCGACGTTGCGAATGGCCCCGAAGTCCACCTTCATCATCATGGGCGTGATCATCAGCCAGATGAGGACGGCGATCGGCACGTTGATCTGGCTGCCGCTGCCGAACTCGAGGCCGCGCAATCCCCGCATGAGCGCCGGCGCCAGCGTGCCGATCGCAACGCCGACCACCATGCACAACCCGACCCAGAGACTCAGATAGCGTTCGAACGCGTTCAATCGCTTCCGAGGACCGCTCACGGTCGTTGCCGGCGAGGACGTTCCGCCCGCTGGGGCAGGCTCAAGGAGATGCGGCGGCTGGAGTGGACGGCGTGAAGTCGCGCGCTTTCATCACGGCTCATCGTCGTTCAAACGATATCACGCGAGTGAGACGCTCACCGCGCGATCAATAAGATCTTGCGCTCGACCGTCTCGTTTCGCTATGTTGCGTGCATCGAGACGGAAAATGAAGCGCATTCTCGTGATCGAGGACGATCCCGACATCGTCGAGCTCCTCCGGTACAACCTGGAGAAGGAAGACTTCCAGGTGTATGCGGCCACCGACGGAAAGACGGGGCTCGAGCTCGTCCGCCGGGGTTCGGCGGATCTCCTCATCCTGGACCTGATGCTTCCCCAGCTCTCGGGCATCGAAGTCTGCAAGGAGATCCGGAGAAGCCAGGAGCACGAAGCGCTTCCCATCATCATGCTCACCGCCCGCGGCGAGGAGACGGACCGGGTCCTCGGGCTCGAGCTCGGAGCCGACGACTACGTCACCAAACCCTTCAGCATCCGCGAGATGGTGGCCCGGGTGAAGGCCCTCCTGAGACGCTCGGAGCGGGAAAAAGAGAAAATGGAATCCGAGGAGGCGCTCCTCATCGGACCGCTCACCATCGACCCGAGCTCCTATCGCGTGCAGCGAAACGGAGAGGCCATCCAGCTCACGGCTCTGGAGTTCCGGCTCCTCTACTTTCTCGCGGCGCGTCCCAACCGCGTCTTCACCCGCGACCAGCTCCTCGACGCCGTCTGGGGCACGGAGCGCTTCGTCACCCCGAGAAGTGTGGACGTCTACATCCGTCGCCTCCGGGAAAAGATCGAATTGGATCCCGTGCATCCGCACTATTTGAAGACGATGCGCGGAGCCGGATACCTCTTCGAGACCATCGCTTCCTAGCCTTGCTGAACTCCGACCTCGTTAACCCACAATTCACAATTCATTCATCTGAAATCAATCGGGCGCACCGATAGTAGCCCGACCAACCAGCGGTCCCCGCGCTGGTGTGCTCCCAGCGCGATGCAGGTGAATACGAGGTTAAGCTCATGAACGTTAACAAAGCCGCGCTCGCCGTATTTGTCTCCGTCCTGACGGCGGCGACCGCGCTTTCCCAGCAAACGGGGAAAGTCGCTGGCGTAGTCATCGACGAGTTCAACGCGATGACCCTTCCCATGGCGCCCATCGAGGTCGTCGAGACCAAGGCGGTGTTCTACACCGAGCTCGACGGCCGGTATTCCTTCGAGCTCCCCCCCGGCAACTACCAGCTGAAGGTCACCTTCGCCGGATACCAGGAGCAGCTCGTTCCCGTGACCGTCGTCGCCGGTCAAACCGTCTCGCTCGACATTCCCGTGTCGATGGAGCGCTTCGCCGAGGAAGTCACGGTGACGGCGGAAGCGGAGACCCCGCAGCTCTTCACCGCGGAGGCCCAGCTCATCGAGCGAAAGAAGGCAACGGTGATCTCCGACAACCTGGCGGCGGAGGACATGAGAAAGAACGCCGACTCCAACGCCGCTTCCGCCATGCAGCGCGTGACCGGGCTTACCGTCGTCGACAACCAGTACGTCTTCGTGCGCGGCCTGGGGGAGCGCTACAGCAACACCACCCTGAACGGCTCCACGCTTCCTTCCACCGAGCCGGAGAAGAAAGTGGTTCCTCTCGATCTGTTCCCGTCGAGCTTGATCCAGAGCGTTCAGGTCCAGAAGACATACATGCCGGACAAGCCCGCGGATTTCACCGGCGGGCTCGTCGAGATCGAGCCCCTCAATTTCCCGGATTCTCGGGTGTTCGATTTCTCCTTCGGCTACGGCTTCAACTCCGAGACCACGTTCCAGGACTTCCAGAATTACCCGGGAGGGAGCTACGACTGGCTCGGCTACGACGACGGCACGCGCGCGCTTCCGGGCGTGATACCCACGGACGAGAAAGTGGTTCGCGGGAGCACGTTCACGGATACGGGGTTCTCTCGTCCGGAGCTGGAGTCGTTCGGCGAGTCGTTCGCGAACGTGTGGGAGCCCCGCATCGCCTCGAGCGCCGCTCCCAATCAGTCGTACAGCGTCGTCTGGGGAGACAGCACGGAGAAGCTCGGAGCCGTCGTCAGCTTCGCCTACAACTACAAGAACCAGAACCAGACCGAGGAGCAGAACTTCTACAGCGTGAGCGACGAGGCCATCTCGCTCCAGAACGCGTACGATTTCGACGTCTCGGGCACCGACACCACCATGGGCCTGGTGGGGAACCTGGCGTACAAGATAGACGGCAGCAACCGGATCGCGTTCGAGAACTTCTACACCAACAACTCTCAGAACGAGACCCGCGTATTCCGGGGTTTCAACCAGGACGTCAACACCGAGATCATCGACTCCCGCATCTTCTGGAGCGAGGAGACCATCTATTCGGGCAAGGTCTCGGGCGAGCACTTCATTTCCAGCCTCTCCAACAGCCGGATCGACTGGCGGGGGTCGTTCTCGACCGCCGCCCGCGACGAGCCGGATCTGAGAGAGACGCTCTACGAGTTCGACCCCGCGATCGACGAGTTCGTGCTCGCGGACGAGTCCCAGAGCGGCTTCCGGATGTTCAACGACCTGCAGGACCACATCTACGAGGTCGGCGTCGACTGGAGCCTCTACACCACGCAGTGGAGCGGCCTTCCGGCGATGATCAAGGTCGGGCCCTACGTTCAGTATCGCGATCGCGATTTCTCCTCGCGCCGGTTCCGCATGGTCAACATCAGCCCCGGCCGGTTCGATATCTCGCAGCCGCCGGAAGCGCTGTTCACGCCCGAGAACATCGGGCCGAACTTCGAGCTTCGAGAGGAGACTCGCGCCACCGACACCTATATCGCGGATCAGACCATCCTCGCCGGCTACGGAATGATCGACCTGCCTTTCAGCGAGAGGTGGCGGTTCGTCGGCGGCGTGAGAGTCGAGAAGTCGGAGCAGAACGTCGAGACGTTCGATTTGTTCGCCGTCGACCCGACCACCATCGTTTCCAACCTGGACGACACCGACGTCCTTCCCGGCCTCAACCTCATCTACGCACTCAACGGCGCCCAGAACCTCCGCTTCGGCTACAGCCGCACCGTCAATCGTCCCGAGTTCCGGGAGCTCGCCCCCTTCGAGTTCACCGACGTCGTCGGCGGCCGGGCCACGGTAGGCAATCCGGACTTGCAGAGGGCGCTCATCTCGAACTACGACGTGCGATGGGAGTGGTTCCCCACCGGCTCGGAGGTCATCGCCGCGAGCTTCTTCTACAAGGACTTCCAGAATCCGATCGAGCGCACCGTTCAGGCAACGGCCCAGCTCCGGACTTCGTTCGCGAACGCCGAGTCGGCCAAGAACCTGGGCTTCGAGCTCGAAGCCCGCAAGCAGCTGACCCCGAACCTTCTCGTGAGCACGAACTATACCTGGGTGGATTCCGACATCGAGATCGGCCGGGCCGCGGGCGAGGTTCAGACCTCGACCAGTCGGCCGCTCGCCGGGCAGTCCGCGAACGTCTTCAACGTGGTGGCCGAGATCCTCGTGGCGCGCTGGGATTTCTCGACGCGGGTGCTCTACAACTTCTTCGACGACCGGATCATCGACGTCGGCTCGCTGGGGCTTCCCGACATCCTCGAGGAAGGGAGGGGGAGCCTGGACCTCGTCGCCATCAAGCGGTTCGGAGACCGGGCGCAGCTCCGTTTCATCTTCGACAACATCACGGATTCGGACTACCTCTTCACCCAGGGAGGGGAGCTCCAGCGGCTGTACAACCTCGGTCCCACGTTCGCGATGAGTTTTTCCTACTCCGTGTACTGATCGCGGTCGGCGAATTTACGTTCTGTTCACGAAGTCGTAATCAGACGTTGATGGAGGAAGTCTAAAAATCCGCGGGACCCCCGGGGTCATTTCGGTCCAAGGGATCCGGTTGAATCATCCTGAGAATCTAAAGGAAATGGAGAACGGTATGACCACTGTGAAACGAGCGGGCGCGTTGCTCGCGGTGCTGTTCGCGGCATCGAGCCTTCTAGGTCCGGTCGCCTTCACCCAGAACGTGGTGACGGTGTCCGGGAGGATCACCTCGGACACCACCTGGACACCGAACAACGTTTACGTGTTGAACGGTACGGTGTTCGTGGAGAACGCGGCCCTTACCATCGAGGCGGGCACGCGCATCGTGGGCAACGGATCCACGATCGGAACCCTCGTCATCTCCCAGAGCGGTCAGATTTTCGCCAACGGGCGCGCCGACGCTCCCATCGTCTTCACAAGCGACCAGCCCGCGGGCTCGCGCGGTCGCGCCGATTGGGGAGGGCTGGTCATCAGCGGCGACGCGCCGATCAACGTCCCCGGAGGCACGGCTTTCGGAGAGGGCGACACCGGGGTCTACGGCGGAAGCAACCCCGATGACTCCAGCGGAGTCCTTCGCTACGTGCGCGTCGAGTACGCGGGGATCGAGTTCAGCCCCGACAACGAGCTGAACGGCATCGCCTTCCAGGGCGTCGGCCGCGGAACCGTGGCGGAATACCTGCAGGTGCATTTCAACAAGGACGACGGAATCGAGTTCTTCGGCGGCACCGTCGACGTGAAATACGCGATCGTCACCGGTATCGGAGACGACTGCTTCGACTGGACCGAGGGTTGGCAGGGCCGAGCTCAGTTCCTGATCGGCCAGCAGCACGGCGACGACGCCGACCAGGGCTTCGAGGCCGACAACAACGCCGAGAACAACGACCTCGAGCCGCGCGCGAACCCCACGATTTACAACTTCACGCTCATCGGCGACCCGGACTTCAACGAAGGATCGGAGAGCGACGAAGGAATGCTGATTCGCGAAGGGACCGCCGCCACACTGAAGAACGGCGTGATCATGGGCTTCAAGGAAGTCGGCTTCAACATCAACGATTCCGCCACTTTCACCGTCGCCCAGAACGGGGGTCTGGTCCTCGAGAATCTGGTTTTCTTCAACAACAATCCGAACTTCGCCGACGACCCTGGTGAGGGATCGTTCACGACCAAGCAGTTCGCCGAATCCAATGCGACCATCGTCGTACGAGATCCGATGATCCGCGGTCCGTACGATCTGACGTCGCCGGACTTCCGGCCTCAGTCGGACTCGCCTCTGGTGAACGGAGAGCTCGGCGTGTCGCTTCCGCCGAACGACGGGTTCTTCGAGCCGGCGCGATTCATCGGCGGGATCGGGACGGACCATGACCCGAATCCGGACGCGCCCTACAACGGGAACTGGCTGGCGGGCTGGACGAACTTCGAGCCGAACTAGAAACCGAATGAGTCCTGGATCAAAGGCCTCCCGCGTCGCGGGAGGCCTTCTTCTCGCCTCGGCGCTCGTCTCGATTTCCTGCAATCCGGCGCCGGCGGAAAGCGGCGCCGCGAACCTCGAGCCGGCGCTTTCGTTCACGTTCGACTCCCCCGAGGCTCTCGCCCGCGCGGTCCTGAAAGCCTTCGCCGAAGAGGACGTCGAGACGCTGAAGGGCCTGCCCCTGAGCAAGGAGGAGTTCCGCGTCCACGTCTGGCCGAAGCTCCCGGCTTCCCGCCCAGAGCGCAACCTCCCCTTCGACTACGGCTGGACCGACCTCCACCAGAAGAGCGTGAACTCGATCGCCACCAATTTCGCGCACTACAAGGGACGGAAGCTCGAGCTGCTATCGATAGGGTTCAAAGGCGAAACTACGGACTATGAGAACTTCGTGGTCCACCGGGAGTCCATGATGCGGGTCAAGGACCGGAAAAGCGGTAAGGAGCTCGACCTCGCCCTCTTCGGCTCGGTCCTGGAGTGGAACGGCCGATACAAGATCTTCAGCTACGTCACCGACTGAGGAATCAGCCGAACTCGAGCTCGTAGCCCATCTTCCGCAGGAGTCCGGCCTCTTCCTTCAAGTCTGCGCGAGTCAGCGGATGCTCATCGAGCCACCCCGCCGGAAAACCCAGCGCCAGGCCTTTCTTCTTTCCCGCGAAAGTGATTCTCGGGAGGAGGCTCGGGCTCCGTCCGCGGTTCAGGAGCACGGCGAGCCTCAGGAGGATGGCGAGTCTCAGCGCCGTCTCCTCCTCGACGAGGGTGAGCTCCGCGAAAGCGTCTCGAGGGAATTTCCGACGGTGCGCGGCGATTAGGGCGGCGAGGAACTTCTGGTCGTCGATGGAGAAGCCGGAGAGCTCCGAGTTCGCCACGATGTAGGCGCCGTGCCTCTGGTAGCCGCTGTAGGAGATGGTGAGGCCGATCTCGTGGAGGCGCGCGGCCCAGATGAGGAGCTGTCGGTGCTCGTGCTCCTCGAGTCCCCAGTCGGCCCGGAGCTGCTTCAGGGCCGCGAGCGCGGCGCGCTCCACGCGACCCGCCTGTACCGTATCCACGCGATACTGCTCGACCAGGCGCTGGATCGCCCTCTCTCTCGAGTCCTCGTGCCGTATGCGGCCGATGAGATCGTAGAGGACGCCTTCTCGCAGCGCTCCGGTCGCCGGCTCCATCACGTCGACCCCGAGCGCGTCGAAGACGCTTCGCAGGATCGAGACACCTCCGGGGAAGACCGGCGCCCGCTCATCGCTCAATCCCGGAATCGAGAGCTTCGAGAGACGTCCGGACTCGATCATCGCGCGCTCGAGCTTCTTCAGCCCCTTGCGGGTGATCCCCGGACCCCAGCCGTTCTCGCGGATGACGGAGTCGACGGCGAGGATCGTTCCCGACGAGCCGTAGGCGCGCTCCCAGCCGAGGCTCTTGAACCGATCTTCGATCGTCTCGAGCTCGACGCGGGCCGCGGTCTGGGCGGCCTTCATGTTCTCCTCCGACAACTCCCCATCGGGAAAGTAGTTGCGGGTGTAGGACACGCAGCCCATGAACAGACTCGCGGCGCGGTGGGGCTCGAAGCCTTCGCCGATGATGCACTCCGTCGACCCGCCCCCGATGTCGACCACCAGGCGTCTCTCGTCCTCGAACGGAAGCGAGTGGGAGACGCCGAGGTAGATGAGCCGCGCCTCCTCCTGGCCCGAGATGATTCCGATCTCGATGCCCGAGAGCTTCCGCCGCCTTGCGCAGGACGCTCTTCGGGTTCTTCACCTGCCTCAGGGTGTTGGTGCCCACCGCCCGGACCTGTTTCGCCGGAATCGCCCGGAGCCTTTCCCCGAACCGCGCGAGGGTGTCGAACGCCTTCGCCAGGGACTCCTCGGTCAGCGTCTTGTCGTCTCGAAGCCCGGCGGCGAGCCGGACCCTTTCCCTCAGGCGGTCGACGTCCTGGACCTCGTCCTGCACCACGCGGACGATCTTCATGTGGAAGCTGTTCGAGCCCAGGTCGACGGCAGCAAAAATATCCGAGAGTTTAGAATCCGGCATAGGACCCTGAGTTAAGATCGTTCCATGGCGACCTACGTCATCGGCGACGTGCAGGGTTGTTTTACCACGCTCGAGCGACTTCTGCGCCGCTTCGATTTCGACCGGAAGCGCGACCGCGTGTGGTTGGTGGGGGACCTGGTCAACCGAGGTCCGGGCTCCCTCGAGGTGCTGCGATGGGCGAGGTCGATGGGAAACCGCGTCACCGCGGTTCTGGGAAACCACGATCTCCACCTCATCGCCTGCTTCGAGGGGGTGCGCGAGCCGAGGCGCCGGGACACCTTCGGGGAGGTTCTCGAAGCCCCGGATCGGAAGGCTCTTCTCGAGTGGCTCCTCGGCCGTCCGTTCTTTCATCGAGAGGGAGACTACGTCCTGGTCCACGCGGGGCTGCTCCCCGAATGGAGCCTGGACGAGGCGGAAGCGCTCGCCTGGGAAGCGCAGGAAGCGCTTCGCTCCCGGAGGCGGTATCAGCTCCTCGAGGCGTTCGAGGAGGACCGGACGTCCTCCCGCTGGGCCACGGGACTGGCCAAGCGCGAGAGGCTGCGCCTGGTGGTCGATACCTTCACCAAGATCCGGACGCTTCGGCCCGCAGGAGAGCTTTGCCTCGACTTCTCGGGTCCGCCCAAGCAGGCGCCGCGAGGCTGCCAGCCGTGGTTCGATCTGTGCTCGCTGCCTCCGGACGCGACGATTCTCTTCGGACATTGGGCGGCGCTCGGGCTTCATCTGGGAAGAAACGTGGTCGGCCTCGACACCGGCTGCGCCTGGGGGCGGATGCTCACCGCGCTCCGGCTCGAGGACCGCAAGGTGTTTCAGGTGCGGAGCGAGCTTGCCCCCGGCTAGAGATTTCTCCGTTCACCTCGTCGACGTCATTCGCCAACCCCGCGGTCACCGTGGGGAGGAGCCTCACGGATACTTTCTCCGGAATCCGCCCCGGGGACGTTCCCGGCTTCATCGCCGCCCAGACGATTGGAGCGGCGGCCGCGGCGTTTCTGTTTCGATGGCTCGGTCCGGGCCGGGGGCCGTGAAGCTCCGGCCGTTCTCGAGGCCGAGCCCCGTGCCAGTCGCTCCCAGTCGTACTTTCGCGAACCGGTCACGTCTCTCCTGACCACGGAATCGAGCCACTCCGGAAGCGCGAGCTCCGTCCCGTCCTCGGTTTCCGCCAGCACCACGCTTCCGTTTCCTATGTCGTCGATCCAGAACGTCCGGCCGCTCTCCTGGACGCGGTAGCGCGCTCGCTCCAGGCGGAAGGAGGCGAGCGACCAGAATCGCTCGAACATTTCCTTCGAGAGCCTTTCTTCGGCACGCGAGCCGTTCGACACCGCGATGCGGGAATAGCGGATCCGCTCGCCCGACTGGACCGACTCGACGAGCTCGTGAATCTTTCTTCCGGGAAGAAAACCCTGGCGCAGGATCGTGGGAGGGCGGCGCTTCGCGCGCTCGGGGAGCTCCGAGAGGAGGAAGCGGCGCAGCCCCTTCGGCGGCTCGGACAGCGACGCGAGAGAACGGGCGAGCCGCTGTACCCTTTCGAAGAACGGATCGGAAGCCCCGGAGAGCCAGCCGCGCGCGAGCGCGAGGTACTGGCGGTCGCGGCGCTCCCGCTGCGCGCGCAGGAGAGCGAGGAGGCCGGGGTGAGGCGGCGGGCTCTGGGTGTCGATGGCTCCACCCTGGAGCGCGAGGTCCCGAAGCCGGTGGGCCTCCTCGACGGCGGCCCTCTCGAGCTCGGATGGCAATCGACTGGCTCAAGACCCGCATGTCCTGGAGCTCGCCGAGAACGTCCTGCAGCGTCTTCATCTCTTTCACCAGCGCGCGGGCTTCGGGGACTTCGGCCGAAATCGGCTCCAGGAGGTACCGGAGTCGTTTGGCCTCGATGCGCGCCCGATGGAGCTCCTCGCCGTCCTCCGCCGAGGAAACGGACTCGAGGCTTTCTTTCAAGCGAGCGGCGTTCTCGGCGAGGAGAGCTCCCGTCGCCGCGAGGAACCCCGCGTCGTCGTCGAGCCGGAGCCTCAGACGAGAAAACGCCTTTCGGAGAGACTGGTGGAGGGGGTCGAACTCCTTGCGGAGGGTTTCGGGCCTGGGCGCCTCGTCGCCGTGAGAACGGAGCCGCTCCGCGAGATGGGCGGCGCCGCCCTTCGCGTCGGGCTCGAGCTCAGCGCCCCGCTTCGACAGCCACTCCATCTGGACCTCGAAGTCCCGGGCGGGGTTCGTCGAAGCCGCGAGCTCCGAGAGCCGGGCGCGGAGCTTCTTCTTCGCCGAGCCCTTCAGATACGGCCGGTAGGCGCGGATGACGCTTCGCAGCCTCCTCAGGGCGACGCGAAAGTCATGGAGGGCCTCTTCGTCCTCGCCGTGCTCGAGCCGCCCGAGGGCTTCGTCCGCCTCCTGGAGGAGGCCGAGGCAGAGATGCCGCGACGTCTCCTCGGGAGATCTCGGCAGCAGGCTCGCATCGAGCTCGATCACGGCATCCGAACCGCAGTCCAGGAAAACGCCATCATAGCAGTCCCGAAATCCGCTTGACGAACGCGCTCAGTTTGTTACGTTGAGAGAGATTCCCGTAAACGTGCGGTTACGAAGGAGGAAGCTTGTCACGACAGGTCGTGAGCGTGGTTCTGGTCTGTGCGGCCCTCGCCGGCTGCGGTGGCGGAGGAGGCGAGCCCGAGACATCCGGCGCTGCCGAGAGGCCGAGCGGCCCGAGTGGGCCTAGTGGGAAAGGCGCCTGCGCCCTTCTGATGCAGTCGGAGGTCGACGGAATCTTCGGGATGCCCGTGGGAGCCGGCACCAGCGAATCGCTCGAGGGCGGAGTCGAGCTCTGCACCTGGCCCGCGGGCGAGGACCCCGCTCTGCTCGTTCAGGTCGGGCCGGCGCTTCCTGCGGTGACCGCGGCGGTCGATCTCGGAGACGGCTACCGAACCGTCGAGGTGCCGGGGATGAGCGGCCCGGCCGCGATCGCGCTCGAAGCCGGCGAGAAGGAAACCGTCGCCGTTCTCGCGATGAACGCCGCCGACAGGACCGTCATCCTGAGTCCCGTGGGGCTCGGCGTCGAGAACGGGACCGATAGGCTCGAGAAGCTGAAGGCCCTCGTCGAGCTCGCAGCCAAACGACCGACCGCCCCGTCGAACTAGTTCCGGTCGGGCCAGGGCTCTTCCTTCACCACCTCGAAGGGCTCCTCGGTGAAATCCCGCCTTCGGGCCTGGCGGGTCTTCAGGTCGTAAGTGTCTCCGGCGCGGAGAAAGTAGAACCGTCCCTGGTTCGGGAGAGTCCGCCGATTGTCGTAGATCGCGACGACGCTCCTCCCCACGACTTCGAAGCTGTCCCCCACGATGACGATGGCCGTGTCCTCGTCGATTCCGATGCCCAGGAGCTGCGGGTGCTTTTCGATCACCGGGATGAGATCGAAATGCCGGTTCCTCGCGAGCAGGTGCTGATCGATGGCGACGTTCTTCAAAAAGCCGAATCCCTCCACGTGATCGCCCATCATGATGGTGTTGTTCCGGGTGTCGCCCCGCACCAGATACGAGCCCTGGATGGTGGCGCCCGCCGAGGTGCCTCCGATGACGCCGCCGCGATCGAGAAGCGCGTGAAGCTCGAGCTCCGTTCGGGTGTCGAGGTACGCGTCGGCGAGCCGCCACTGGCGGCCTCCGGGAAACCATACGGCGCGGGCTCGAAGGAGAGGGGCCACGAACTCGTCGGAATTGGCCACGTTGCGATCGCGGGTGTGGAGAACGGTCACGTCCTGGAAACCCGCTTTCCGGAAATCCGCCACCCCCGTATAGAACTGGTCGTAGACGTCTCCCTCCCCCGCGGTGGGGATGATGACCAGGGGCGCCTCCCGCTCCTCCGGCGATCTCGAGGAATCGGTCCAGGATGAAGGAATCCTCGAGGGCCCCGCCCACCACCACCAGCGTCCCGTGCTTCGGTCCGACCTCCTGCGCCGAAACCGCCGCTGCCGCGGCGACCCAGGCCAACGCGCCGAGCAACAATCTCCGCATTCGCATTCCCCTCGATCGCGGGTTCTAGCACAGTTGCTTCGCGTCTGTCTCGTCCCGAGCTATGATCGTTCCTCCTCATGAAGCACGTCGTCATCGGGACCGCCGGGCACATCGACCACGGGAAGAGCTCGCTCGTGCGCGCGCTCACCGGGATCGACCCCGACCGGCTCAAGGAAGAGAAGGAGCGGGGCATCACCATCGATCTCGGCTTCGCTTACCTCAAGAGCGGGAGCGGCCTGTCTCTGGGTTTCGTCGACGTTCCCGGCCACGAGCGGTTCGTCAAGAACATGCTGGCGGGGGTCGGAGGGATCGATCTGGTGATGCTGGTGGTGGCGGCGGACGAATCGGTGATGCCGCAGACGCGCGAGCACTTCGCGATCTGCCGACTGCTGCAGATTCCGCTCGGGCTCATCGTGCTGACGAAGTGCGATCTGGTCGACGCGGAGCTCCGGGAGATCGCGGCGATGGAAGCGAAGGAGCTCGTCGCCGGAAGCTTCCTCGAGAACGCTCCGGTGGTCGAGGTCTCCAGTCGCACCGGCGAGGGGATGGACGGGCTCCGGACGACTCTCGAAAGCCTCGCCCGGAGCGCCCCCTCCCGCTCGGTCGCCGGACGCTTCCGGCTCCCCATCGACCGCGTGTTCTCGATGAAGGGCTTCGGCACCGTGGTGACCGGCACCATCGCCTCGGGATCCGTCGGACCGGATGACGTGGTCGAGATCCTTCCCCGCGGGCCCCGCGGGCTCGAAGTCCGGGTGCGCGGCCTCCAGGTGCACGGTGACAAGGAATCCAGAGCCGCCGCGGGACAGAGGGCGGCCTTGAACCTCCAGGGGATCGAGGTCTCGGAGGTCGCGCGCGGCGACGCGCTCGTGGAAAAGGGCTGGTTCCAGCCGACGCTCATGCTCGACTCCGACCTCGAGGTCCTTTCGTCCTCGCCGATTCCGGTGAAGGATCTGTCGCGAGTGCATCTCCATCTGGGGACGGCCCAGGTCCTCGCGAGAGCCCGGGTGCTCGGGGGGGTGAAGGCCATCGCTCCGGGAGAGCGAGGTCTCGCGCAGCTGCGGCTGGAAGCTCCGATCGTCGCCGCTCGCGGCGACCGGTTCATCCTGAGAAGGTACTCACCGCTCGAGACGATCGCCGGCGGAGTAGTGCTCGACGCCTACCCTGAGAAGCATTCGGTGGCGAGCCTTTCGGTCGCAT
Organism: uncultured Acidobacteriota bacterium; assembly: GCA_963716925.1. Taxonomy (GTDB): domain Bacteria; phylum Acidobacteriota; class Vicinamibacteria; order Marinacidobacterales; family SMYC01; genus DAISKN01. The sequence goes on from CAVQUX010000014.1 coordinate 1,086,789, forward strand.
CCCGACTCGAGGCCCTGAGAGGCTCGAGTGCCGCTTCCATAGCCGCCCGCTTCGTCGACGAGAGCGGCGCGTCGGGGGTCTCGGAGAACGATCTCGGGAAACGGCTAGGGGCGGGCGCTGCCGATCTCGAACAGGTAATGAAGTCGCTCATCTCGGACGGCCGCGCGGTTCTCGTCTCCCGGAGCCCGCGGATGCTGATCGCACCAGGCATCGTCGACGAAGCGGGAAAGCGCCTGGACGCCGCGCTCCGGGCGTTCCAGAAGAAGAACCCGCTCCTCGGAGGAATGCCCAAGAGCGAGCTCCGGGAGAAGGCGGGCGCGCGCGCTCCGGCGGAGGTGTTCGATCTGATCCTCGCGAAGCTCGAGGAGAGCAGGCGCCTCCGGGTGGTGAAGGATCTCGTCTCGACGTTCGACCACCGGATTCACCTCAGCGAAGACGAATCCCGGGCGAAGGAGCTCCTGCTCGATCGCTACCAGAAAGCCGGCGTCAAACCACAGACCCTGGACGAGATCGCGGCGGAAGCAAAGCTCGAGGTGAAGCTCCTCGAGAGAATCCAGCGGGTCCTCCTCAAGGACGGCACCCTGGTCCAGATTTCAGAAGGAATGGTTTTTCACAGGGATTCTCTTTCCCGGCTCAAGGAGAACGTCCGCAGCTGCAAGTCGACGCGGGATCGCATCGACGTCGCGTTCTTCAAGGAAATGGCGGGAGTCACCCGGAAACACGCCATTCCCCTCCTGGAATGGCTGGACCGGGAACGGGTGACGCAGCGCGCTGGAAACGATCGGGTCATCCTCTAGGCTCCAGGAGCCGACGACGCGTTTGCCTTTCTGAACCTCCTAGAATACTTTCATCCCGACCGAGCCCGCTTTCGGGCGATTCTCGTCTTTCCCCCGAGTTTTCCGGAGGCCCATGAGCAAAGCATTCACCAAGGAGTCCGACGAGGGCCCCGGCCCCGGAGACGAGGTCCATCTGGAGCCGAAGGACCCCCTTCCGGCGGGTACGAAGAACTACGTGACGCCGGAGGGCGCCGCCGCGCTCCGTGACGAGCTTTCCCGCCTGGAGCGCGAGCCCCGACCCAGGCCCGGCGGGGACAAGGCCAGAAAGAAGGCGCTCGAGGCCCTGGAGCGGCGGCTCCAGTTCCTTCGCGAGCGCGTCGCCAACATGACGGTCGTCGACCTCGGCTCACAGGACAAGGACAGCGTTCACTTCGGCGCCACCGTCACCGTAGCCGACGAAGAGGGCAACGAGAAGAGCTATCGCATCGTCGGCGTCGACGAAAGCGATCCCGGGAAGGGGAAGATCAGCTGGATCTCTCCCATCGCCAAGGCCCTGATCTCCGCCCGGGTAGGAGACGTCGTCACCCTCGAGCTTCCCGACGGCAATGCCGAGCTCGAGATTCTCCAGATCGACTACCGCTGAGCGTCTATATCGTCGACGGCTACAACGTCATTCGCCGCGTGGCGAGTCTCGCGAGCGCGGAGCGGAAAGCGGGGCTCGCCGCAGGTCGAAGGGCTCTCGCCTCTTCCATCGTCGCCTCGGGAATTCTTCGCCGACATCGCGTCATCGTCGTCTTCGACGCCGACCGGGAGAGCGCGCCTTCCGAGCCTTCCCCCCATCCAATGCTGAGCCTTCGCTTCTCGACGCCTCCGAGAGACGCCGACGGGGCGATCCTGGATTTGCTGGCTCGGTCGAAAGGCGGGGCCTCGGGGCCGGTGACGGTGGTGACCGCGGACTCCGACCTCTCCTGGGAAGCGCGGAAGCTCGGCGCGAGCGTGGTCGCTCCCGAAAGCTGGGAGCCGTGGAAATCGCCGAAAGGGCGAAAGCGGAAAGCCGCCCCCGCGAACGCCGCGGCGGACAAGCCGCAGGCGAGCGGCAAAGACGTGGACTACTGGCTCGGGGTCTTCGGCGAAGACGAGCCCGAGAAGGAGTGACGCCTCACTTGTGCTTGACTCCGAGGATGCTGAAGCCGATGAGCGCGGGCTTGAGCACGTAGATCAATCGATTGTTCGACTGGCTGTCTCCGGGCCAGAAGAAGAAGCCGGGGTTCACCAGGAGCTCGAGCGAGTTCTCGGTCACGCCCTCGAGCATCTCGTTGTCCTCGAACCGGAGCCGTACGCGGATGCCGGGACGCGGCGGATCGTCGACCAGCGTCTTCTCCTCGAGATAGTCGCGGTTTCCGGTGAAGTCCCGCACGAAGAACAGCCCCTTCAGCTTGTGGATGTCGATCTGAACCGGCTCTCCGCTGGCGTCGGTCATCTTCAGGATCCCCCGGGTGAGGAGCTTTCCCTTTTCCAGAAACCCGGGGATGAGCTGTCCGCTCCGCGCTCTGGCGATGACCGCCGGCCGTCCGTTGAGAAGCTCTTTGAGCGAGTCCATCGACGATTCCCCGGGTGAAGTTAATCTCAAGCGGGTCGGGATTCCAAGCAAGAGCATTTTTTCCCCGTGATAGGATGAAAACGCCGTGCCAGAGAAGACCCTTGGCTTGATTCTCGGGGGAGGACGAGGCGAGCGCCTCTTCCCCCTCACCAAGGAGCGCTCCAAGCCGGCGGTACCTTTCGCCGGCAAGTACCGCCTGGTGGACGTCCCCATCAGCAACTGCATCAACGCCGCGATCCGCCGTATCTTCGTCCTCACGCAGTTCAACTCCGCCTCGCTTCACAATCACATCAGCCGCACCTATCGCTTCGACGCCTTCGGCCGGAGCTTCGTCGACATCCTCGCCGCCGAGCAGACGCTCGAGAGCAAGAACTGGTACCAGGGCACGGCCGACGCCGTGCGCCAGAACCTGCGCCACATCGTGAGCCGCGGCGGCGTCGATCGAACGCTGATCCTGAGCGGCGACCAGCTCTACCGGATGAACCTGCGCGAGCTCGTCGAGCAGCACAAGAAGACGAAGGCCGAGGTCACGGTCGCCGTCACCCCGGTTCCGCGCGAGGACACCTCCCGCTACGGGATTCTCAAGATCGACGAGTCCCTGGCGGTCACCCATTTCGTCGAGAAGCCGGCGCCGGAAGCGCTCGAAGGGATGGAGTCCGAAGGCGGATTCCTCGGCTCGATGGGAATCTACCTCTTCGACCGGCAGGTGCTGGAAGACGTCCTCGGCGACTCGGAGGATCGCGACTTCGGACATCACATCCTCCCCCGCCTCCTGGGCAGCCGGAGACTCTACGCCTATCCCTTCGACGGATACTTCGAGGACGTGGGAACGATCCGCTCGTTCTACAACGCGAACCTGCTCCTGACGGATCCCCTTCCCCGCTTCAACTTCTACGAGCCACTGGCGCCGATCTATACAAATCCGCGCTTCCTTCCCGGAAGCAAGATCGACGACTGTCAGCTGGTGCGCTCGCTCGTGACCGAGGGCTGCATCCTGAACCAGTGCCGGGTCGAGCGCTCGATCGTCGGGATTCGGGCCCGCATCGAGAGAGGAGCGTCGGTAAAGGAATCGATCGTGATGGGGGCCGACTACTACCAGGTACCCGAGGTCATCGCCGAGGATTTCGCCCGGGGGACTCCTCCCATCGGGATCGGCGAGGGCTCCGTCGTCGAGCGCGCGATCGTCGACAAGAACGCGCGAATCGGCCGCGGGGCCCGGGTCGTGAATCGAAATGGAAGCGATCACGAGGACGGAGAGAACTATTTCATCCGCGACGGAATCGTGATCATCCCCAAGGACGCCGTGGTCCCTGACGGGACCGAGATATAAAAGTATTTCGGGCTCGCCGGACCCCGGGGCGAAAATCCCACGGCGGACCCGGGGTCGGCCCCTAAGTCTCGCAGGATGAATGCTTCGCCGGCTCTTATCGCGGCATCGCTCTTGCATTTCCCGTTCCGGACGCATGCTTCTCCCGGAGACGATCCACCCGCCGACTCTCCTCCGCCTCCTCCGCGGCATCGACGGGCTTCCCCGCAGCGCGACCGGGGCGTTCGCGTTCACCGATGGGGACAAGGCGGAGGGGACGGTCCTCATCGAGGACCAGCGCATCTGCTGGGCGGCGTCGTCGGAGATGGAGAACCGTCTCACCGACCTCCTGCGAGTCCAGGGACTGACGCCGCTCTCGCCCACGGCGTTCGAAGAGGTGTACCAGGAGTGCCATCGCACGAACCTTCCGCTCGGCGAAACCCTGATGGCGCGGGGTCTCGTCTCGCGCGAAGGCCTGAGGAGCGCCCTGAGGCAGCACACCGCTGAAGCGATCGCCCGGCTCGCGGGCGCCGACAGCCTGACTCTGACCTGGTCTTTCCACCGCAACCAGCGCTACGACGCGCAGTTCACTTTCGGCACGACGGAGATCGTGTGCTGCATAGGGGCGCTGGGCCTCGAGCCGAAGGCGGTGGAAGCGGACCGGACGCTTCGCGAGGTGACTCCGGAGCAATCAGTCGGCGTCGCGTTTCTGGCGGGCAGCTGCCACGGGCTTCCCGTGGCTCAGGTTTCCGCAGAGAGCTGGAGCTGCCAGTCTCTGCTCGATCTCGGCGATTGGGCCCTCGCCGCCCTCGGCGACGGCGATGCCGATGGAAGCGTTCTCGCTTCCGACACCATGAGCTCCCTGAAGCGCGCGTGGCGGTCGGGAGATACGGTCTTCGTTCGCTGGACCGGAGAGGGGGAGCCGCCCGCGAGCCGCCCCGCGGAGAAGTTCGATCTCGAGCGACGAACCCTCATCACCCGCTGACCGAAGGCGGCCCAGCCACCCGTTTGTCGTCTAACCTTGGGAGAACGCGAAGTCGCCGGGAGAAGAAGGGCTTATCATTGTTGACGCCGCTGTCCAGGGAGGCAGGAATTTCAACCGTCCTTTCTTGAGAGATGTCGTTCGAAGCCGAGATTCGATTGCTGGCCGAGAAGCTCCGCGGGGCGCGCCGCGTCGTCGCCCTCACCGGAGCCGGCGTCTCCGCGGAGAGCGGAGTCCCGACGTTTCGCGGCGCCGACGGCCTGTGGCGCAACTTCCGGCCCGAGGATCTGGCGACGCCTCGAGCGTTCGCTCGAGACCCGGTTCTCGTATGGGAGTGGTACGACTGGCGTCGCCAGAAGGTCGCCGCCTGCTCTCCCAACGACGGCCACCGCGCGCTCGCGGATCTGGGGCGACAGGCGTTCGCGTTCGATCTCGTGACCCAGAACGTCGACGGTCTTCATCGGCTCGCGGGATCGAGCCCGGTCTGGGAGCTTCACGGAAGCCTCTGGAATCTTCGCTGTACCGCTTGTTCCCGCGATCGGGAGGAACGGCGCGCACCTCTTCCGTCGATCCCTCCGCGATGCGAATGCGGCGGTCTCGAGCGCCCGGGGGTCGTCTGGTTCGGCGAGTCTCTTCCGCCGGACGTTCTCTCGCACGCGTTCGATGCAGCGAACCGAGCCGACGTGTTCCTCGTCGTGGGAACGTCGGCCCTCGTGCACCCCGCGGCCACGCTTCCCGAGGTGGCGGGGGAGCAAGGCGCCCTGGTGGTCGAGGTGAACCCCGAGCTCACGCCTTTGAGCGGGCTCGTCGACCTGCGTCTCGCCGGTCCTTCGGCGGAGATCCTTCCGCGCATTCTCGAAGCGCTCTGAGAGCCGCCCGTGGAGACCCCACCCACCGCGCGCGACTCGGCGAACGGGCTCCGGTTCCTGACGCCGGCCGACCGGCCGCGCGAGAAGCTCCTCGAGCTCGGCGTCGAGAGCCTCGGAGTGAACGAGCTCGTCGCGGTCCTGCTGGGCTCGGGGACCCGGTCCCGCTCGGTGCTGGAGCTCGCGAACCAGGTTCTCGACCGGACGGGCGGCCTCGAGGGCCTCTCGCGATCGAGCGCGGCTGAGCTCGCGCGGGTCCCGGGCTTGAAGGAGGCCCGGGTCGCGAAGATACTCGCGGCCATCGAGCTCGGACGCAGAGCGGCTTCACCGCCGCTCTCACCCAGGCCTCAATTCCGCCTTCCCGGAGACGCGGCGCGCTTTCTCCTTCCGCGCTTCGGAACCCGGCCGCTCGAGGCGTTCGGAATCCTGGTGCTCGACACGCGAAACCGGCTGAAGCAGCTCCAAATCGTCTCGACGGGAAGCCTCAGCGGCTCTCTCGTCCATCCCCGCGAGGTCTTCCGCGAGGCGACGATGCTCCAGGGCGCTTCGATCATCGCTTTCCACAACCACCCCTCGGGAGATCCCGAGCCCTCCCGCGAGGACCGCGAGCTCACGCTCCGGCTGGTACGCGCGGGACAGATCCTCGGGATCGAGCTCCTCGATCACGTGATCGTCGCCTCCGGCCGCTACTGGAGCTTCAAGGAGCGGGGAGAGATGTGAGCCCTCAGCCCCAGCGCATTGAGTGAAGCCGGGCTTGCGAAACCGGCCCATTCTCGCCAAACTCCACGGGCTTGCCCATGCGCGAGAAAATCCTTTTCATCGATTGCTCGTCGGGAGTGAGCGGGGACATGCTCCTCGGGGCGCTCGTGGATCTCGGTTTGCCGCTCGCCGCGTTGAAGCGCGAGCTCTCGAAGCTTCCGGTCTCCGGGTTTCGACTGACGCGCTCCCGGGGCGCTCGGGGAGGGGTGAGCGGGACGCACTTGCGCGTCAAGACTCCTGGCGATCGGGGTTACCGTCACTGGTCGGATTTCGAGCGTATCCTCCGCAGGAGCCGACTCTCCCCCGGAGTGAAGTCGCGCTCCCTCGCCCTCGTCCGGCGTCTCTTCGAAGCCGAGGCCGTGGTCCACGGCGAGACCGCGGAGAGCGTTCACCTTCACGAGCTCGGCTCTCTCGACACTCTGGTGGACGTGGTCGGCGCCGTGGCCGGGCTCGAGCTCCTCGGCGTTTCGGAGGTGGTTTGCTCGGCGGTGAACGTCGGCGGCGGCTTCGTCGAGACCGAGCACGGCCGTATGACGGTGCCCGCACCGGCGACGGCGCTTCTTCTCGAAGGGGCTCCGGTGTTCTCCGATGGTGAGGATTTCGAGCGCACCACGCCTACCGGGGCGCTCCTGGCCACGGGCCTATCGAGCCGGTTCGGGGCCTTCCCGGGGATGATCCTGCGGAAGGTCGGCTACGGTCTCGGGACCCGGGATCCCGCGCGCGGACGCCCGAACGCCCTCCGGCTCGTCCTGGGGGAGAGCGAGCGGGGCGGATCGGAGACGGTGCTGGTCCTGGAAGCGACCATCGACGACATGACTCCGGAGCAGATGGGCTATCTTCAGGAGAGGCTTCTCGAAGCCGCCCTGGACGTATTCCTGACCCCAGTAATAATGAAGAAGAACCGGCCCGGGGTGAACGTCACGGTCATCGCCCGGCCGGAGGCGCGGGAGAGGGTGAGCGAGATCCTCTTCACCGAGGGGACGACCCTCGGGGTCCGCTATCATGAGGTTCGGCGCGAGGCACTCGAAAGGCGCTTCGTGTCCGTCGCGACACCCTACGGCAAAGTGAGCGTGAAAGAGGGGCTTCTCGGGGGCAAGGTCGTGAACCGGGCCCCGGAGCTCGAAGACTGCCGGAAGCTCGCGACCGCGAGGAAGGTGCCGCTCAAGGAGATTCAACGAGCCGCCATGCAAGCGTTCGGGAGAAGCAATGAGTGAAGAAATAACGATCGAGGATTTCGCGAAGATCGACCTCCGGGTCGCCAGGGTGGTCGAGGCTTCCGCCATCGAGGGCGCCGATCGCCTCCTGAGGCTGGTCGTCGACCTCGGCGGCGAGACCCGGCAGCTGGTGGCGGGGATCAAGAAGACCTACGCGCCCGAGGCCCTCGTGGGAAAGCACATCATCGTGGTGGCGAACCTGAAGCCCGCCGAGCTCCGGGGCGTCCAGTCGCGCGGCATGCTCCTCGCCGCCACGACGGACGAAGGACCCATCGTGGCGACGTTCGAGAGGGAGGTCGCGCCGGGAAGCAAGGTCAAGTAGTGCGTCTTCTCCTCGCCGGGGGCATCGCCCTGGGCACCCTCGGAATGAGCTGCGCTCCCCGCGGATGCTCGGAGCCCGATCTCCGGGACGTCCTTCGCGATCGCATTCCCGTCGCGGAGAAGCGCTTCGATGGAGTGCTCCTGGAGCTCGGGGCGCCGCAGGCGCTTCCGTTCCTCGGCGACGGATGGTCGTACGGCGAGCCCGCCCCCGACGGCAGCCTGTTTCGATGGGCGGTGACCGAGCGCTCGACGTTCCGATTCGAGAGCGAGCGGGAGGGAACGCACCTTGCCTATTTCGAGTGCGCGCCCTTCGTCTACCCTGGAAGCCCTGCCCAGTGGCTCGCCGTCGTCGCCAACGGCGTCGAGCTCGATCCCATCGAGCTCCGGCCGGGCCGTGAGCGCTACCCCGTTCCCCTCCCTCTCCTCCGCGGCGAGAATCGGATCGAGCTTCGCTTCCGCTACGCCGGCGAGCCCGTAAGATCTTCGCGGGAGAAGCGCCGCCTCGCCGCCGCCTTCTACCGTTTCGAGGTTCCGTTCGAGGACTTCCGCGCCCGCGCCGGTCCGTTCGGCGCCACGAACGGCGGGGTCCTGGTCCCTTCGGGCGGGCGGATTTCCTTCTTCCTCGAGCTCCCGCCGCGAGCGCGCCTCCGGCTCGGCGTGGGCGCGGAGGATCCACCGCAGCTCCGCGCTCCTGCGGGCTCCGCGGTCACGGTCACGATCGCCGCTGAGGAGGGCGAGCTCTGGAAGGAGACGTTCACGCTTCCGCGGATCGGCGCGGAGACGTGGGGGAGGGAATTGCCGGCCCTTCCCGAGTCTCCCGTCGAGGTGACATTTCTTGCGGAAGACCACGACCTCCTCCTGCGTCCGGAGATCCTGGTCCCCCCGGTGGAGAAGCAACGTTTCGCTTCGAGGCCTTTGGGCGCTCGACCGAACGTCGTCGTCCTCGTCCTCGACGGCGCGAGCGCGATGCGCATGGGCCTCTATGGCGGTAAAGAGAAGACGACTCCGGTTCTCGATGCCCTCGGCCGTGAGAGCGTCGTCTTCGATACCGTCGTGTCCCAGGCGGTCTATACGATCGCTTCCGTCGGCTCGCTTCTCACCGGGCAGTATCCCGAAAGGCATCAGAGCGTTTCTTTCGCCGATCGGCTGCGGGACGACGTGGTCACTCTTCCTTCGATCCTGAGCAGCGCCGGCTACCGGACGGCCGCGTTCCCGGGAAACGCGGTGGTGTCGAAGACCTTCGGCCTGAATCGCGGCTACCAGGAGTTCTTTCCCGTCTGGGAGCGCGAGGGCTACACCGGCCACGGCGACTCGGTGGTGAAGGCGTTCGAGGGCTGGCTCGCGGAGCGTCCGCAAGAGCCGTTCTTCGCCTACGTTCACCTGCGCGAGCCGCACTTCCCGTACAACCCGCCTCCTCCTTTCGATTCGCGATTCGGCCCCGGCGCTCCCTTTCCCGGCGGCATCGACGACACCGCCGTCGTCGACGACCTCAACCGCAAAGCCGCATCCGGCGAGTCGCCGAGCGAGGCAGTCCTCGCGCGAGTCCGAGGGCTCTACCTCGGGAACCTCGCTTACGCCGATTCCCTCGTAGGAGAGATCCTGGGAATGCTCGAGCCCTCGACGATCGTCGTGGTCACCGCGGATCACGGCGAAGCGCTCTTCGAGCACGGCTTTCTCGGCCACAATACGCAGCTCTACGAGGAGAGCATCCGGATTCCGCTCCTCATCCGGGCGCCGGGGTTCGCTCCCCGCCGCGTCCCCGACCTGGTGGAGCTCATCGACCTCACTCCGACCCTCCTGGAGCTCGCGGGAGTCGACGAGGCTTCCGGACTCCAGGGTCGAAGCCTCGTGCCCGCCCTCGCCGGTGAATCGCTCGAAGGGCCGAAGCTCGCTTTCAGCCGTACGCTCTGGGCGAAGCCGCGCTACTCCGCGCGCAGCAAGCGCTACAAACTCATCTGGGATAGCCGCACGGGAGCGTCCGAGCTCTACGACCTCGAAAGCGATCCCGAAGAGCGAACCACCCTCGAGAGCCGCGTTCGAGAGGGATACCTGAAGGAGGAGCTCTTCCTCTGGTACCGCGAGCAGGAGCGGCTCAAGGCCGGAGATCCCTCGCCGGACGACGCCGTCCTTTCGGAGGAGGAACGCCGCCGGCTCGAGTCTCTGCACTACGTCGAGCACCTGCCGGAAAAGGAGCCCCGGTGATCGACTCCCACGCTCACCTCGAGATGGAGGCCTTCGATCCGGACCGGGAGGAGGTTCTCGCGCGGGCCCGCGCGGTGGGGATCGAGACCATTCTGTCGCTGGCGATGATCGACGAGAGCGACTCCTATCGCAATGCGTTTCCATTGATCGACGCCCACGAGAGCCTGGTGACCGCCGTCGGCTGTCATCCGCACGACGCGAAGTTGTTCGACGAGCGCGGCGGCGAGGATTTCCTGAAGGGCCTCGCCGCGCGGCCGCGGCTTCTCGCCGTCGGGGAGATCGGACTCGACTACCACTACAACCTGTCCCCGCCGGAGGTGCAGCGCGACGTCTTCCGCAGACAGATCCGCGTGGCCCGGGATCTCTCGCTTCCCGTCATCGTGCATCACCGCGAGGCGGAGTCCGACCTGGTGAAGATCCTCGAGGAGGAGCGGGTGAGCGAGATCGGCGGAATCCTGCACTCGTTCACCGCGGACGTTCTGACGGCCGAGCGCGCGCTCGAGATGGGCTTCCTCATCTCGTTCTCGGGGATTCTCACTTTCAAGACCGCGGCCCCGCTGCGCGAGGTGGCGCGGCGGCTGCCCCTGGATCGCCTCCTGGTCGAGAGCGACTGCCCCTACCTGGCGCCCGTGCCCCACCGGGGAAAGAGGAACGAGCCCGCTTTCGTCTTGGACACCCTCCGCTGCCTTGCCGAGGTGAAGGGGCTCCCGCCTTTGGAGGTCGAGAGGGCCACCGACGCGAATTTCCGCCGTTTCTTCGGTTTATCGTGAGATTGCCCGTGAGTGGCTTTTTCGTAATAATGGGGGACCAATGGCGGCGGAGAGCTCGTTCGACATCGTGTGCAAAGTGGACCTCCAGGAAGTGAGGAACGCCATCCAGCACTCGATGAAGGAGATCCAGACGCGCTTCGATCTCAAGGGCACCGGCACCGAGATCGAGCTCGTCGACGACGGGGCGGCCATCGAGATCCGTTCCTCCGAGGACCTGAAGCTCCGGAACGGGAAGGACGTTCTCGAGTCGAAGCTCGTGAAGAGGGGCGTCCCGCTGAAGGCGCTTTCAGAAGGAAAAGTGGAGTCCGCTCTCGGAGGCACGGTGCGCCTCAAAATCGAGCTCCAGGCGGGGATTCCCATGGAGAAAGCCAAAGAGATCGTTAAGATGGTGAAGACCACCAAGCTCAAGGTGCAGGCTTCGATCCAGGGGGATCAGGTGCGCGTGAGCGGGAAGAACAAGGACGATCTCCAGTCGGTGATCTCGCTCCTGAAGGAGTCCGAGCTCGGTATCGCCATGCAGTTCACCAACTACCGGTAGCCGATAAGAGAAGGACTCGAAGGATGCACGCCCCTGAAACCAAGTCCCCTCTCCCCGTGCCGACGCTCTCTCTCGAGAACATCTTCATCGAGATCCAGGACGACCTCGACGCGGTCGAGAAGATCATCCGCGAAAAAGTCCAGAGCGAGCTGGGACTGGTCGACTCCTCGAGCCGCTACATCTATAGAAGCGGAGGAAAGAGGGTCCGTCCCGCGCTCCTCCTCCTTTCGGCGAAGGCCTGCGGCTATCGCGGGGACAAGGGCCCGAGCTATGCTGCGGTCACCGAGTTCATCCATACCGCGACCCTGGTCCACGACGATATCGTCGATGGAGCGACGACGAGACGCGGGCAGCAATCGGTCAACACGCTCCTTGGAAACGATTTCACCGTACTCCTCGGGGACTTCCTCTACATCCGCTCGATCGCGCTCGCGATCGAGGCGGGAAGCCTTTCGATGCTGGAAGTCATCTGCGAGATCACGCTGCGGATGATCGAGGGGATGATCCTGGAGCTCACCCGCGGCGGCGCCGTCGATCTGACGGAAGAGGAGCACATCGACATCCTGCGGCGAAAGACGGCGTACCTGTTCTTCGGCTGCGCACGGATGGGCGGACTCCTGGGCGAGGCTCCACCCGAGCGGGTGAAGGCGCTCGGCGACTACGGCATGAACCTGGGAATGGCGTTCCAGGTGGCGGACGACCTCCTGGACTTCACCGCCGACGAGAAGATCCTGGGAAAGCCGGTCCTCTCCGATCTCAAGGAAGGTCACGTCACCCTTCCCATCATCTACGCTCTCGAGGCGGAGCCCCGGGCGCTCCCCACGGTGCAGGCGGTTCTCGAGCGCGGCACCATCGACGACGTGAGCCGGAAGGAGATCCTCGATCTCGTCCGCAGGACGCGCGCGCTCGAGCGGGCGAGAGGCGTCGCCGAGCAGTACGCGCGGGATGCCCATAACGCGCTCGACGCTTTGCCCGAGTCTTCCTACAAGGAAACTCTCGCGGCGCTCACGTATTTCGTCATCGATCGAAACCGTTAAGAACTTTCGGGAAACGTGAAGCGGTACACCGGCCGCCCATTCCCTTCCTATCGGCACCTTCCCGGCACGACCCCTCATCCCGAGCGCAGCCCGGAAGGGCACATGTACGGAGTTCAGGAGCCCCCGCCGAAACCGCTGACGCCGGACGGCTGGGCCGGGAACGACGATTTCCTCTACGGAGTCGATCTCTTCAACGCCGGCTACTTCTGGGAAGCGCACGTGTTCTGGGAGCGGCTCTGGGCCCTTTCGGAGACCGGGGAAGAGACTCGCCTCTTCCTGCAGGCGATCATCCAGACGGCGGCGGCGTGTCTGAAGGCCCTCCAGGGAGAGATCGCGGGGGCGCGGAATCTGCTCGCCCGCGCGGGGCTGGAGAGATTCGAGGGGCGTCGCCTCGGAATCGATGTCCACGCTCTCGCCGGCGACGCTCGACGATTCGTCGAGGAAAACGGAGAGCCTCCTTACCTCGTCCTCCCGACCGCCGCGGATGGCGACCGAAAGGGTGACGCTCCATGACCAAACGGAATGCACCGCGGACGAGCCATCGCCTTCGACCGCGCGAAAGCATTCTGCGGCACGTATGTCATCGACGTTCCGATTCTTCTCGCGCCGATAGCCGCCTTGCCTGCTCGTTCACGAACCGACACTGGTTCGCGTCGAACCTGCTCACGAAGCGCCTCACAGCGGCGGGCAGGTAACGCGACTTTGGCGAAGTATCGGCCAGCGGCTCGACCACCGGCCGAGCGGGAGCCGGAGCGGGCGCGTTGGGCGGATCCGGCTCCGACCTGGGAAGAAACGTTACTCGGTCCGGACCGAGTTCCGCGTCCCTTTCACTGGCGACGAGATCGGCCTCGACTAGCCGCGATCGTGAAAGGAGTTCCAATACAGGACCGTTGGGATGTGATACTGGCTCGCGTACGTCGCCACGACCGCGTGCTATACTCCGAAAAATCGTTCGGAACATGCTCAAGTCTCGTATTCTCGTCGTCGACGACGAAGAGCCCATCCGCAAAACGCTTCGCATGGCCCTCGAGTACGAGGGCTACGACGTCTCCGAGTCCTCGTCCGGACAGGAAGCGCTGGTCCTCATCGAGCGCGAGCCGCCGGACCTCGTCTTCCTCGACATCAAGATGCCGGGGATGGACGGGCTCGAGGTGCTGGAGAAGCTCACGGAAAAATCCCCGTCGCCGCCGGTGATCATGGTGAGCGGGCACGGGACCATCCAGACGGCGGTCCAGGCGACGAAGCTCGGGGCCTTCGACTTCATCGAGAAGCCGCTCGAGACGGAGCGGGTGCTGCTCGCGGTTCGAAACGCGCTCGAGCGCAAGGAGCTCGCCGAGGAAGTCGGCCGGCTCCGCCTGAAGTTCGAGCGCCGTTACCAGATGGTGGGCTCCTCTCTGGCTCTCGAGAGAGTCCGGGAGGCCATCAAGCGCTCGGCGCCCACGAACGCCACCGTGCTCATCACCGGTGAGTCGGGTACGGGAAAAGAGCTCGTGGCCCGGGCGATCCACACCAACAGCCAGCGCGCCCGGGGACCGTTCGTGCAGGTGAACTGCGCCGCCATCCCCGAGGATCTCATCGAGAGCGAGCTCTTCGGGCACGAGAAGGGCTCGTTCACCGGGGCCACGGCGAAGCAGATCGGAAAGTTCGAGCAGGCGCATCGAGGGACCATCTTCCTCGACGAGGTGGGGGACATGAGCGCCCGGACGCAGGCGAAGGTCCTGCGGGTCCTTCAGGAGGGCGAGGTCGAGCGCGTGGGCTCTCAGGCCACGATCAAAGTGGACGTGAGGGTGATCGCGGCAACCAACAAAGACCTAAAGAGCGAGATCGAGACGGGAACGTTCCGTGAGGATCTCTTCTTCCGGCTTTCGGTCATCCCCGTCCACACGCCGGCGCTCAGGGAGCGGCGCGAGGACATCGAGCCCCTGATTTCCCACTTCGTCCAGACTTTCGCGGCGGAAGACAACCTCAGGCCCAAGGGATTTTCCGCCGAGGCGATGCAAAGGCTCGCCTCCCACGCCTGGAACGGAAACGTCCGCGAGCTCCGGAACACGGTGGAGCGGCTGCTCATCATGGCGCCGGGCGAGACCATCGGAGTCGCCGATCTTCCCGAGACCATCCGCTACGGCGAGGAAGCTCCGGCGGAGGGCGAGGGAACGTCCACGTTGAGGGAGTTCAAGGAAACGAGCGAGAGGGCGTTCCTCGTCTCGAAGCTCCGCGAGAACGGCTGGAACATCTCCCAGACGGCGCAGGTCATCGGGACTCCGCGAAGCAACCTCTACAAGAAGCTCGAGCAGTACAAGATCTCGCAAGAACGCGACGGTTGAAGGACCGTCCGGCGTCGCGGCGCCCGGGTCGACGACACGGAGACTCCAGCGTCAGGGCGGCGATTTCAGGTCCGGTCCCGTCCCGCGCACCGCGCTCCATAAGGACAGGACAACGACCGCCTCCCCGACCACCACGTAGTACACGTGGTAACGCGTTGAGCGCAGCAGGATGCGTCGGACGTTTTTGACTTCCGCATGCCGTAGCTTCGGCCGGCGTTGGGTACCCCAGCGAGCAAATCGAAGCCAGCCGCCAGCTCCTCGGAGAAGAGATCGGGTGCCGCGGTGCGATTCTCGCGCCACCAGGTGTCAATCGTGCGGATCTGCTGATCCGCTTCTGGAGTAGTGACGACCCTGAAGGTCACTTCGAGCGAGCGCGGAGCTCTTCGACGATGGCTTGCGCAGCCGTAACGCGCCCGGACGTCGCGGACGCCCAGGCTCGGCCGATCGCTTCGTCGAGCGCCAGCCGTTCTTGGCCAGTCAGATCGTCGCCTTCGTCGACGATGAGCTCGAGAACAGTCCCCTCCGGGAGGCTGGTAGGTTCGTCCAGGAGGGGCCGTCCGTGCTTCACCCGCGCGCGAATACCCGACATGATCCAAGTCTACGCATCGAAGGTCCGGCATGCAATTCGCCGGGCAATCGACCGCGCTCGGGCTTCTCGTGTTCCTCCGGGGCGATCGAGCGGATACGGGCTCGAGTCATCCAGCTCGCGCGGCGGCGTGACGGTTGAACGAACCGTCGCGGCGCGCGCATAATGCGCATGCCTGCTCGAGCCGGTCAGATGGTCGCTGGCTCTCCTCCAGGCTTCGGCCGGGGGGATGGGCGAGAGGAAAGTCCGAGCTCCACAGGGCAGTGTGCTGGTTAATGGCCAGTCCGGGTGACCGGAAGGAAAGTGCCACAGAAAACATACCGCCGCTTCCAAAAGAAGCGGTAAGGGTGAAAAGGTGCGGTAAGAGCGCACCGCTTGGGTGGCGACATCCAAGGCAGGGTAAACCCCACACGGAGCAAGACCAAATAGGGAAGCGTTCGAGGGCTGCCCGTCCGAGGCTTCCGGGTAGGTCGCTCGACCGGGCGAGCAATCGCCCGGCTAGAGAAATGATCGTCGCCTTCCGCGGGGCGACCCGCGGGAGGAACAGAACTCGGCTTACGACCGACTCGAGCAGGTTTACTTCCTCAGGGCTCGCTCGCCTCCTCGGCGAGCTCGCTCCCCCTCGCTCTTCGCTCGGGGAGGACGGCCGGATTCCCGGCCGGGCCCGCTCCGCGCGCTATTCTTTCCTCCGGCCGAAGAGCTTCTTCAAGGCTCCGCTCGCTGCTCCGCGCTTGCCCATCTTGTTCTGGACGGTCTCGTTCTCGGGATCGTAGGTCGCGGCCTGCTCGTACATCTTCTGGGCCCTGGTGCTCATGCCCTCGCTCTCGTAGATGTCCCCGAGCCCGAGGTAGCACTCGGCGTCGAACTGATCGATCTTGAGCGCGAGGCGAAACTGCTCTTCGGCCTCTCGAAGCCACTTCGGGTTCTTCATCAGCGCCTGCGCCAGGAGCTTGTGGTAGCTCTTCCTCGGGGAGAGGCGCACGGCTTCCCGGAGGCACTGGATGGCGTCGAAGAAATGCATCTCGTCGAAATGGCGCTTGCCTTCCTTGAAGTGCTCCTCGGCGGCGCGTCTCCTCGCGCCCTCGTTCGCCTCGCCGGTAGTCGGGATTCCGCCTACGGCGACGACGGCTGCGGGGCCTCCCGCCCGGATTCCGGCGTCGTAGCGGCTGCGCTCGAGCGGGCTCGAGAGGATCGAATAGCCGTCTGTGATTTTTCCGAAGAGCTCCTCGAGGAGCCCATGCACGTCCCTCAGGTAGGGCGAGTGATGGCGGTCCGGGTGATACTTCTTCGCCATCGCGTAGTAGGCCTTCTTGACCTCGGCGTCGTTCGCGGTGATGGTGATCCCGAGGAGATCGTAGAGCGTCGCCTCGCGGAGCGAGGCGTGCTTCTCGATGATGTCTTCGCGAACCGAGATCTCCTCCAGGGTCGGTCCCGAGGGCTCTGCCGGCGGCTCGATCTTCGGACTTCCCGCCTGGACCACGGGCGCGGGGATCTCCAACCGGGGCGGCGGTGGGGGCGGAGGAGGCGAGGGGGGCGGGGGCTTGTAGGCGGGCGCCGGCGGAGCGCTGCTCGAGGGCATCGCTCGAGCCGGGGGCGTCGAGGCTGCCGCGATCGCGGCATCCTCCTCGAGCGGGGTGGCACCTCCCTTGGGCTCGACCACCCCCGCGGAGATCAGACCGTAGATGCAGCGGAGTGTCTGCTCCTCGCCGAGGGGCGAGATCGAGAGAATGTCCGAAATCGAGCTCAGGCCGTCGACGCGCGAGAGGATGAAGTACTCGGACTGCGAGAGCGTGCTCATCTTCTGGTAGAGCAGAAGAGGATCCTCCGTGGTCTGGAGAACGCGGCTCGGATCGCCGAGCGCGCGGCGCACCATCCCCATGTCGTCCAACCGCCGGGTACCTTCGAGGATGATGTCGGCGGTGGAAAGGTTCAGAACGATGTCCTCGTCCACCGGGCTCTCGTGCTGCTCGAATCGGTACTCGCCCCACGCCCAGCTGAAGAGGGAGTAGATGATGGTCTGGATCTGCTCCACCACCTTGCCTTCCATCTCCTCCGGGGCGGCGAATCCGAGCTCCACCAGCGTCCTCCCGAAGCGGTTGCCTTTCTCCCTCATTACCCTGGAGGCACGCTCGAGAGCCGCGCGGTCGATGAGCTGCTGGCGGATGAGGAACTCGCCGAGCCGGTCGGTCTCGACGTCGGAATTCGCGAAGATCATCGAGCCCTTGCGGAAATAGATCCGCTTGCTCGTTTCTTCCTGGGTAAGGTGCAGGATCCCGCTCTTCCGGTCGACGTACAGTTTTCGGATTACGTCACCGAGTGCGTCGCGGGTGAGATCGCCCTGCAATTTCGAATGCTCCGGGAAGAGACGGCCGCCGCGCGGCGGATTCGGAAGTGAAACTGGTAACTGCTTGTATCGTAACACATGCGGGAAGCGAGCCGCGATAGAGGTCCTCTCCGGTTGACGGCTCGGAGGACCTCCCCCTACACTGAACCCAATTCGAGAAAGGCGGCCATTTGCCAACGTATCTCGTGACCGGGGGAGCCGGCTTCATCGGCTCCCATCTGGTTCGTTTCTTCCTCGATCGCGGCGAGCGCGTGCGGGTGCTCGACGATTTTTCCACCGGCAAGCGGGAGAACCTCTCCGAAGTGGAAGGGAGGATCGAGCTCCTTCAGGGGAGCCTCTTGTCTCAGAAAGACGTCGAGGCCGCGGTCGATGGGATTGACTGCATCCTGCATCAAGCGGCGATACCTTCGGTTCCGCGCTCGGTGGAGCTCCCCCTCGAGTCGCACGAGGCGAACGCCACCGGAACCCTCCGTCTCCTGATGAGCGCCTCCGCCGCGCGCGTGCGGCGGCTGGTCTATGCGTCCTCCTCCTCCGTGTACGGCTCGAACCCCGCGCTACCGAAGGTCGAGTCGATGCCGACGGAGCCGATGTCTCCCTACGCGGTGGCGAAGCTCTCCGCCGAGCAGTACGCCCTGGTGTTCCATCGCCTCTACGGTCTCGAGACCGTTTGTCTTCGGTATTTCAACGTCTTCGGTCCCCGTCAGGATCCGAACTCTCCCTACTCGGGAGTCGTGAGCCGGTTCATCGACGCCATCACTTCCGGAACTCCACCGACCATCTACGGCGATGGCGAGCAGACGCGCGACTTCACCTACGTGGAGAACGTAGCGCGGGCGAACTTCGCCGCGACCGAGAAGCCCCAGGCCGCCGGATCGGTCTACAACATCGGCTGCGCCGCCCGGGTCTCGGTGAACGAGCTCTGGCGGGTCATGGCGGAGCTCTCGGGGTCGGATCTCGAGCCGCGCTACGTTCCCTCGCGTTCCGGAGACGTGCCTCACTCGCTCGCCGACATCGGCCGCGCCCGGAAGGATCTCGGCTTCGAGCCTTCCATCGATTTGCGGGAGGGGCTTCGCCGGACCCTCTCGTACTACGGGATCCTCCGTTCCCGATGAAGCGCGCGTTCTCGAAGGCCGTGAAGCCCGTCGCCTCCTGGCTTCTCCTTTCCCTCTCGGCGTGGGGAGGGGCCCTGTGGCTCTTCGGGTTCGCTCGACTCGGCCCTCTTCCCCAGGTCGCCTCCACCGTCGAGGCGGCGGCGCCCGACTTCGCGGAAACACTCTCGCGCGGGAACCCGCTCACCCTTCCCGACCGCTTCGGGAAAGGAGACACGCTCTCGAGCGTCCTCTCCAGAAACGGGTTCGAGAGTTTCGAAGTCCACGCGATCGGCCGCGCGTTATCGGCGGTGATGGACGTGCGCCGGCTCCGCGAGGGCGACGAGGTCGAGATTCGCTTCGCGGGCGGTGGCGTCGATTCGGTTCTCGTGCATCACGGGGACTTCGACCGTGTTCTTCTCATGCGCTCGGATCTCGGATGGCAGTCGGAGCGGACCGCGGTCGATCTCGAGCGACGCACGGTCACGGTCTCGGGTGCCCTCGAGGACAATCTCTTCCTCAGTATGGCGGACCTGGGGGAGCAAGCCCCTCTCACCGTGGCCTTCGCGAACGTGTTCTCCTGGGACTTCGACTTCCACACCCAGAGCCGGCAGGGCGATCGGTTCAGCCTCGTAGTCGAGAAGCTGTATCGCGAGGGCGAGTTCGTGGGCTACGGTGACCTCCATGCCGCGCGGTACGTTTCGAATCTGGGAGGAGAGCGGGTGTTCACCGCGTTCCTTTACGACGATCCGACGGGGCGGCGGGACTATTACGACAGCGACGGCAAATCCTTGAAGAAAGCGTTCCTCCGAGCCCCGGTCGAGTTCGACCGCATCAGCTCGGGATTCTCGTACAGCCGGCTCCATCCGATCCATCACCGGCGGATGCCGCACCTCGGCGTCGATTACGCGGCGAGGAAGGGAACCCCGGTCTACTCGGTAGCCGCGGGAGTGGTCGTGGACCGGGGCTGGCGCGGCGGCGGCGGAAACACCGTCACGGTGCAGCACGCGATGGGCTACACGTCGAAGTACCTCCACCTGTCCAAGTTCGCGAATGGGCTCTCGGTGGGAGCCCGGGTCGCGCAGAAGGAGGTCATCGGCTACGTCGGCGATACCGGGACCGTGACCGCGGCGCATCTGGACTTTCGTCTCTTTCGCCATGGGAAGCCGGTGAACCCCCTGACGCAGATCTTTCCTCCGGGACCGCCGGTGCCGGCGGAGTTCCGGGCCGACTTCGATGCCAGGAAGGCCGCGCTCGAAGCGGGCCTGGGGCTCCTCGTGACAAAAGCTTCACAGACCACGGACGACTGAGGAGCGGGGTTCGTTTACCGGTCCCTCGAAGCGTATCGTTCGAGGTCCGCTTCCCACGCCGTCTGGAGCTCCTGGTAGTCGAGGCCGATGACCTTCTTCAGCGCGTCGTTCATCGTCTGGCGCTCGCCCAGGAGCTGGAGGATGCGAAGGAGTCCCGAGCGGCCCTTGCGCGCCTCGAGATACTCCGTCGCCGCGAGAGCTTCGGAGTAAGCGAGGAGGGCCTTCTCCTTGGAATAGTTCAGAAGCGGCCCTTCGAGACTCCAAAGCGGCAGAATCCCTCCATCGGCCTGTGCCGCCCGCAGTCGAGGAAAAGGGTCGATCCGATCGCTTCCCTCATGGAGCTGCGCCAATCCCTCGTGAAACCAGGAGGGGCAGTTCCCGGAGGTCAGGGCGTTGACGAAACTGTGGGTGAGCTCGTGCCGGAGAACTCGGCGAAGCTTCGGCGTCATCTCCTTGAGACCCTCCACCGGAATTCGGATCTCGCCGTCGTTCAGTCCCGAGGCCCAGGCGGGGGCGTGGGTCACGTCGAGAAACTCCTGGTTGATATAGAGAGTGACCTTTACCGGCGAGCGAGGAGTGAAGCGCAGCGCGCGGGTGAGCTCGTAGTGCTCCTCCTCGAGCGCCGCCGCCAGGATTCGCCCGATGACCTCGTTCACCTGCCCGTCGTAGCGGATGAGGAAGTGCGGGTGCGATACCTCTTCGAAATCGATGTCCTCGTTGTTCTCCCGGAGCGCTTTCTTGAGCTTGTACAGGATTCCCGGGTCGGGGTTGATCGCGAGCGCTGCCTGCCACTCCCGGATCGCGAGCGGGAGCCGGCCCAATCGATAGTACACGTCGCCGAGGCCGTCCCGCGCGCGCAGGTCTTCGGGCGCGATTCTCTTCGCCTGCTCGAACTGGCTTTGCGCTGCGGAGAGATCGCCCCGCTCGAGGTACAGACGCCCGAGCTCGACGCGGGCATCGAGCGCCATCGGCTCGCTTTCGAGAGCTTTCCGGTACTGTTCGACCGCCCGGGAGACGTCTCCCTCGCGCGCCGATTCCCTGGCGCCCTCGATCGATTCCACGAGCACCGCGTTCTCGAACCCCGTGGGTTGGTCCGCGGCGGGGCTCTGTTCCTTCTCCTGCGACTCCCCCTCGACCCTTTCGAGCAGCTTGCGGGGAAACCCGAACGTGCCCCCGTTCCTCTCGTAGAAGATCTGATCGCCCTCTTCCCAATAGCGCTCGACCGCTATCCGGCGTCCGTTCTCGAGAACGAGGACGTACTCGGATCCGACCGCGAGCCCGGCGACGGCGACGAGAGCGATCGTAAGAAGCGTCCGTCGGGTCTTCATGCGGTGCCGGTCCGCTACCGGAGAAAACGTGAAACGGCTACCGGGGCGACGTCTCCCGCGCGGACGCTCATCGGGAGGGAGGGAATGCCGCGTTCGGCGGCCTCACGGGAATCGTAGAGACCCCAGATGACGCGATAGCAGCTTCGGCCCTCGACCGAGGTGGGAAGGACGTAGATGTCGCTCGAGCCCGAGGCCGAGGCGACGAGTCGGCCGGCGTTCTCCTCGTTGCAGTAGAGCCCGAGCGCGAGAGTGAACTTGTCGGCGTTGTCGCTCGAGATCTCCCGTTGGAACGCCCGGGCGGCGCCGGCGAGATTTCCGCTCTGGAGAAGCGCGCGTCCGTTGCCCTCCGAGGCTCGCGCTCCCGAGGTTCCCGACGAGGTTGCGGGAGGCTTGGGCGCGCCGGACGCGGAAGGCTTGGGAACGGGATCGGGCGGCTTCGAAGTCGGGGTGGCGGCCGGAGGGCTCGCGGCGCCGGCCCGAGGCGCGACCGAAGAGGTTTGGGGACGCGTCGCCGTCGCGGAAGCTCCCGCGCGCGGATCGGAATTCGCTGCGGTCGTGGTCGCGGGCGAGGTGGGCGTCGCTGGAACCGGGGTGGTTGGATCCGAGGTCGGGGGCGCCGTCGTCGCGGCGGAGGCGCTGCCCGAGGGCGGGGGTGCCGTCGGAACCGTGGTCGTCGCCGGCGCCGAGGCGCGGGCGCCGTTCCCGTTGGATCCACCCACCAGCGGCCAGACGAAGTAATAGAGCGAGAAGCCGGCCGCGCCCGCGAGCGCGGCCACCGCCAGCCATTTCACCATGCCCGAAACACTTCGTTCGCCGGCGCCGCCGCCGCGCCGGTTCTTGGGGCGGGGAGGGTTTCTTCCCTGCGAATCGCTCGCCGGCTCGGGCTCGTCGATGAGGAGCTCGGAGCCCGAAGCGCTTCGCGGTTCCTCGTGCGCGGGAGGCACCGCTCGTTGGGGAGCGCCCCTTCTCGCCGGCGCGGGATCGAACACCGTCCTCTCGTTGTCCTCCGCCGCCGGGGGAACGCTCTTCACCGCGGCCTGGAAGATCGTGTCGTAGCTCATCGAGTCGGACGAGGACGGCGCCTCGGGAATGCTCATCGTCGCGTCACCGAAGCTCGGGCGCGGCGGAGGTGGAATCAGGAAGGGTTCCGGCGGGCGCGGAAACGAGAACGCCTCATCGCTCGCCGGGCTCACCGGGATTGCCGCGGCGCCTCCGCGGCTCAGAGCGCCAGCCACGAGCGCGGCCGCGAGCACCTTGCATACCTCGAACTCGCCGAGGCTCGATACTGCGCCGATCTGCTTGACGGTCTTCACTCCATCGGCGAAACGAAGCACCTCCCCCGCGAGGGGCTCGGGCTCGGTCTCGCTCAGAAACTGCTGCAGCGAGGCGGTCGGCGTCAGAAC
The DNA here is from genome assembly GCA_963716925.1 of uncultured Acidobacteriota bacterium. Taxonomy (GTDB): domain Bacteria; phylum Acidobacteriota; class Vicinamibacteria; order Marinacidobacterales; family SMYC01; genus DAISKN01. Next base: position 1,109,543 of record CAVQUX010000014.1, read on the forward strand.
GGTCTCGAGCGAGCCGAGCTGGCGAAGAACCCAATCGCGGTCCTGAACGCGCCGGATGCTCGCGAAGAGCAACCGCGAGGTGGAGAGCTCGAGATCGATGGCGCCCTTGGGGAGGGACTTCGTCGCGAACTGATACGTCCCCTCCTTCCACGTGTAGAGATCGGTCAGGATCTTCTCCACCTTGATGCGGGCCGCCTCGGCGAGCTCGCGCTGGGAGATGTAGCCGAGCTCGGTGAGCACCTTCGCCAGGGGATTGCCGGGCGAGACCCGCGCCTGCGCCACCTGCATCTGATCGGGCCCGAGCTTTCCCTCTTCCACGAGGATCGAAGCGAGCTGGTCCTTGGGGTCGTTGGACGCCGCGAACAGGATCTGGCCGTCCCGGAAATAGACCGCCTTTTGCAGCGGGGCGCGCTCGAGCTTGAGCGAGCCCGTTACCAATCCCCGATGCAGCTCGACGAGGAGGTCGAGCGCGGGCTTCCTGCTCAGATTCCCGCTTTCTCTGTCTTCCATCAGACTTGCTTGAGAAACCCTCTGTCAGCTAGGGCGCGAAGCGGAGGAGGGACGGTGGAACCTCAACCACAACTTTAAATAATACCACAAAGTCCGCGCTCGCCTTCGGCACTTCCTGCTGGACCAGCCCCAACCGTCCGGGTGACAAAGAGGTGTCAACGCAGGTTGACGCCTTTATTTGATTGCTCGGGCTGCGCTTGTCGGTGTGGCCGGCGAGGGTCGTAACGGTTCGTTGACGATCGGGATGCGTTCTCACGGTCTTTGTCAAGCGGGCGCCGCCTCGAACTCTCTGTGCCACAGCCACTTCATGGACCGCAGGGACGCATGGACCGATATGGCCCGGCGCTTGCCATGGTGACTCCTCGAGCTCGGAAGTCTCTCGCAGCTCAAGGAGGTCCGAAAAGAAGAAACAGAGAAAACGTCCTGGCATTCTCGGCGGAGAGAGCGCCGCTCGGTGTCGGCTCGAAATCCGGAGCGTGCGCGACTCGACGCCTGGCAGGGGACCGCCGGAGTGGTCGTGCTTCCGGCTGGAACCCGTCTTGCAAACCTGATCAACGAATAGGAGAAATCGAAGTGAAGAACGCAATCTTGTTCTCGTCCCTCTTCAGTCTCGCGGCTCTCGTCGCTGTCGCCGGAACCACTCTCGCCGGCCAGTCGGAGGAGAAGCCTTCGTCGACGTCGGAGCTCCGTGTCGACATCAACCACGCCGACGTGGCGGAGCTTTCGAAGCTCCCCGGGATCGGCGAGCAGGTGGCGAAGCGGATCGTCGCCTATCGAGAGGAGAACGGTCCTTTCGAGAAGGCGGAGGAGCTCATGAACGTCCGCGGCATCGGAGAGAAGAGCTTCCTCAAGCTTCAGCCCCACGTCACTCTCGGCTCCGATAAGGAAAAGCGGAAGAAGTGAGAAGCGGGCCGATGGGAGCTGCCATGCTTCCAGGGCGGGGCCGGCGGGAACCAACGCCCGCCGGCCCCATTGCGGGCGCGGAGTCGGGACGCGGGCTCCTGGATCTCATCGTCGCCGTCAGTCTCGCAATCGTGCTGGCCGCGGCGGCGATTCCGAAAGCCCAGTCGATGGTCCACGAGTCACGGCTCCGGGGAGCGGCATTCTATCTGCGCGGTCTGATGCGTCAGGTGCGCGCGAACGCGGCCGCGAAGTCGTGCTACATGGGGATCGTCTTCGACGAGGTGGACGGGAGTCCGGTGTTCTCGATCCATGCCGACGGGAACTCGAACGGCATACGGCGCGTGGACGTCGACCGGGGAGTCGACCCGATGCTCCGTCAGCCCTATCGTCTCAGCGACACGTTCCCCGGCGTTCGGTACGGGAGTCTTCCCGCGGGTGCGAAGGATCCGTTTCTGCGTGGCCTCCAGATCGGCCGCAGCCACATCGTTTCCTTTTCTCCCCTGGGAGCCTCCACCACCGGCACGCTCTATTTGAGCAACGACTACGGCCTCGTCTATGCCGTCGTCCTCTTCGGTTCCACCGGTCGAGTGCGGGTAGCCCGCTATCTAGGCGGCGGCAAATGGCAGGCGATGTGATCCGCCTTCGCCGGGCTACGGCGCGTAAATCGAAATCGAAATCAGGAAAGGGTCGAACTCATGCAGGCAAGTTTCTACGAACCCCGGTACAACAAAGAAGGAAAGATCGTGGCCTTGGCCGACGTGGATGTCTCGGACGGAATCATCGTGAAGGGCTTCCGCGTCATTCGCGGGGAGAACGGCCTCTTCGCCTCGGTTCCCACCAAGAGCTTCGTGGTGGAGGGGCGCACGCGCTACGTGCCTCAGGTCGTGTTTTCGAATCCGGACCAGAGGACGCGGTTTCTCTCCGGGCTCCTGGACGCGTACAAGAATTGGAACGAGGGCCGCTCCAGCGCCACGGCGAAGCCGGGGCTCACATCCGCCAGCGGATGAACTCGTCGAGCGAGGTGACTCCAGCGGTCACCTCCTTGAGGCATCGTTGGCGGAGAGACTCCATGCCCGTGCCTCGCGCGATGCCCTCGATCTCGGCGAGCGTCGGGCCGGCGGCGAGCTTCTCGCGGAAGTGCGGATCGACGACGATGAGCTCGAATAGGCCCTTCCGGCGGCGGTATCCGAGGCGATGGCAATTGTTGCAGCCGCGTCCCTTGTAGAGCCGCAAGGTCTTGGCTTCCTTCGGGCTGATTCCGTAGGTGCCGAGCTTCTGCGGATCGGCCTGACTTCCTTCGTCGCGGCAATGAGGGCAGATTCGCCGCACCAGGCGCTGGTTGAGGACGAGCGAGAGGCTGCGGGCGAGGAGCGAAGGCGGAACTCCGAGCTCGAGGAAGCGATAGATGGACTCTGCCGCGCCGAAAGCGGGAAAGGTGGTGATGACCAGCAGCGACGTGGCCAGCTGGCAGGCGAGGTTCGCCGTCGCCTTGTCGTTGAGCTCCAGGATGAAGACGACGTCCGGCCGTATGCTCGCGACCGACCGCAAGGCCGCCGCGAAATCCAGCCCCTTGTCCTGATTCACTTCCATTTGATGGACGTAGGGGACCTCCCACTGGATGGCGCGCTCGATGCTCACGACGCGCCTCTCCGACTTCGCCACCTGGTCCATCAGAGAGTAGGAAGTGGTCATGGCGCCGTTGTACGGAGGCGAGGTCACCATGATGAGTCCCGAAGGCGAATCGAGGGCGCGGACGAGGAACAGCTGGTCCGCGGGGGTCAGTCCGAGAGCGGTGAAGTTCTTGAGAAAGAAGCGGCGATCGACGAGCTTGATGGTGACGCTCGTCCCCATCCGCGTGGGAAGCGTCGTCACCAGGAGGTCGAAGTCGTGCCCTTCCAGCTCGAGATGCGCCCGGCCTCTCTGGGGCAGGTCCTCGTGGCGCGGATCGAGACCGAAGAACTCCTGGATTCGCTGGAGGAGCGGCACCAGGGCATCGCTCGAAAGCGGCTTCACCTTGTAGAACAGGCCATCGATGCGGAGCTTGATCGAGAGAATCGGTCGCCGACGGCTCGAGGTGGATGTCGGAGGCTCCCTTGCGGGCGCCGAGCGCGAGCAGGAACTCGAGGAGCTGGGCTGGATTGCTGGAGGCGGACTGAGGCGCGGGGGTGAGCTCCAGACCCTGGCTGTCGACAAGTGGCTGGTAGCCCTGATACTTCAGGGCGTCGTCGATATCCAGCTGGGTGACCCAGCCCTTCTGGATGAGGATCTTCCCGAGAAGCCCTCCGGTGCGCTCCTGCTCGCGGAGCGCTTGGAGGAGCTGAGGCGTCTTGAGCTTCTGATTACGGATCAGGATCTCGCCCAGCCGGTCCAGGCTGCGCTCGAGCATCGAGACCTCGTCCTTGAGCGATCCCGGCGCTGAGGCCCAGAATTGGCGCTTGTAAGCGTCGTCCGCGGGGCAGAAGCAGTGCAGGCAGAACGGGCAGAGCTTCGACGGGTGCTTCGGGTCGCAGCTGCACCAGACGGCCTCGACCGCTTCGAAGTCGTTCAGGCAATTCCAGCAGCGAACGGTGTAGATCTCGGCGTTCATGCCTCGACTGTTGCCTTCTCGAGTCAGCAACGTTGAAAATTCTCTGCGAAGTTGTACCTCAGTATATTCGGTCCTCCGGGTGAGGTTCAACCTCGCACCCGGGATATCCGGCGGGAGCGCCTTTATTTCTAATGGGATAGGTCTCTTTGCCCGCTGAAAGAAGAGATCTCTCCCGCCCGCCTCCGGTCGGCCTCCCCCGAATTGACACCCCCGGGGGGCTATGGTAGCGTCACGACCTCTGCCCCAAGCTTCCGTAATGGCTACATCGGACTCCCAACTGAAGCGCACTCCTCTCTACGCTCTCCATCGGGAGCTCGGTGCCCGCATGACGGATTTCGCGGGCTACGAGATGCCGGTCGAGTTCGCGGGCGTGATCGAGGAGCATCTCACGGTGCGAACGAAGGCGGGGCTCTTCGACGTGAGCCACATGGGCGAGTTCTTCGTAGCCGGGACCGAGGCGGAAGCTTTCCTTCAGAAGCTCACGCCCAACGACGTGTCTCGACTGGCCATCGGTCAGGCGCAGTATTCCGCTCTCACGACCGAGAAGGGCGCGTTCGTCGACGATCTGCTGATCTCTCGCACCGGGGAGAGCCGTTACCTCGTGGTGGTGAACGCTTCGAACGTCGAAAAGGACTTCGCCTGGATGGAGTCGCGGCGGCCTTCGGGGGCGACGCTCACGAACGCGAGCGACGATTTCGCGCTCCTCGCGCTCCAGGGTCCGGGCTCGGAGGCCATTCTCCGTCCCCTGACCGACATCGACCTCGGGGCGATGAAGTACTACCGTTTCGCGCAGGGCAAAGTGCTGGGAGAGCCCGCTACCGTCTCCCGAACCGGATACACCGGTGAGGACGGCTTCGAGATCCTGATCGGGGCGGGCGCGGGGGAGAAAGTGGCCCGCGGTCTTCTGGAGCGCGGCGCGTCCGCGGGCATCGCCCCCATAGGCCTCGCGGCGCGAGACACCCTCCGCCTCGAAGCGAAGATGGCGCTCTACGGAAACGACATCGACGACGCCCACACGGTGCTCGAAGCGGACCTCGAGTGGATCGTCAAGTGGCAGAAAGGCGACTTCGTCGGGCGGGAAGCCCTCGCCCGGCAGAAGGAAAAGGGCGTCCCGAGGAAGCTCGTCGGCTTCGAGATGGTCGATCGCGGGATCGCGCGGCACGGATACCCGGTGTTCGCCTCGGGAGCGCCCTCGGATACCGTGACCAGCGGCAGCTTCGCGCCGTATCTGAAGAAGAACATCGGGATGGCCTATGTCCCGGCGGCGTCCTCGGCTCCGGAAAGCGAGATCGAGATCGAGATTCGGGGTCGCCGGGCGAAGGCGGTCGTGGTTCCGACGCCCTTCTACAAGCGGGAGAGAAAGTGATGCTTCCTGAGGATCGCAAGTACTCGAAAGAGCACGAGTGGGTGAAGGTGGAGAAAGGCCGGGGCACCGTCGGAATCACCGACTACGCGCAGAAGCAGCTCGGGGACGTGGTCTACGTGGAGCTTCCCGAGGTGGGGAAGAAGCTCTCCTCGATGGAGGTTTTCGGAACCATCGAATCGGTGAAGGCGGTATCCGAGCTCTTCTGTCCGGTGTCCGGTGAGGTGGTGGAGGTGAACGGCACCGTGGTCGACAAGCCCGAGCTCGTGAACTCCGACCCCTACGGAAAAGCGTGGCTCCTGGTAGTCGCGATCGCGAACGAAGCGGAGCTCTCCTCCCTCATGACCGCGGCGGAGTATCAGACGTACCTCGACCAGGAGAGTACCGGTTGAAAACGCTCAGTTCGAAGCTGGCGAGCCTCGAGCCGCTCGATTCCTTCCCCCCGAGACACATCGGACCCAGGCCCAAAGACGTCGCCGAGATGCTCGCGCTTCTCGGGTACCGGGACGTCGAAGAGCTGGTTTCCGACACCGTTCCCGCCGACATCCGTGCGAAGAAGCCCCTCGATCTCCCCCGGCCCGCGACCGAGCACGCGCTCCTTCAGGAGCTTCGCGCGCTCGCGGCGAAGAACCGGTTGACCCGATCCTTCATCGGGCTCGGATATCACGGCACCATCACCCCCCCGGTCATCCTGCGGAACGTGCTCGAGAATCCGGGCTGGTATACACAATACACACCCTACCAGGCGGAGATCGCTCAGGGGCGTCTCGAAGCCCTCCTCAACTTCCAGACGATGGTGGCCGATCTCACCGCTCTTCCCCTCGCGAACGCGTCCCTTCTCGACGAGTCGACCGCGGCCGCGGAAGCGATGACGATGTCGCTTGGAATCCATCCGGGGGCCGAGCCCCATCGGTACTTCGTCGCCGAGGACACGCACCCTCAGACCATTGCCGTCGTCCGGACCCGGGCGAAGCCCCTCGAGATCGAGGTGGTCGTGGGTCCTTCGGAGTCCGTCGATCTCGACTCCGGGAATTTCTTCGGGCTCCTGCTCTCCTATCCGACGACCGACGGCCGCATCGAGGACTACGGCAATCTCATCGCTCGAGCCAAGGCGAAGGGAATCATCGTCACTCTGGCGACGGACCTTCTGGCGCTCGCGCTCCTGCGGCCTCCGGGAGAGCTCGGGGCGGATATCGCCATCGGGAACTCGCAGCGCTTCGGAGTCCCCATGGGGGCCGGCGGACCCCACGCCGCCTTTCTCGCCACCCGGGAGGAGTACGCCCGGAAGATGCCGGGCCGCATCGTGGGCGTCTCGAAAGACGCCCAGGGGACGCCCGCGTACCGGCTCGCTCTCCAGACGCGCGAGCAGCACATCCGCCGCGACAAGGCGACGAGCAACATCTGCACCGCCCAGGTGCTCCTCGCCATCATGGCGAGCATGTACGCCGTCTACCACGGCCCCGAGGGGGTGAGAGCGATCGCCCGGCGGGTCCGCGGTCTGACCTCCGTTCTCTCCCAGGGACTTCGCGCCAAGGGGTACGACCTCGGCACCGCGGCCTTCTTCGACACGCTTCGGGTGAGGATGAAGCCCGCCGACTCGAAGCGGACCCTCGAGAGCGCCCGGCGGGAAGGATTCAACCTCCGCTCCTACGAAAGCGGAGACGTCGGCATCGCCCTCGACGAGACCGCGACCCTGGAGGACGTCGAGAAGCTGCTCTCGGCTTTCGGCGGGAAGGCCGCGCGCATCGAGGACCTCGCGGAGCAGGCGGAGCTCGAGCTCGGCGGGCCTCATGCCCGCAAGGGCGAGATTCTCACGCACCCGATCTTCCGCCAGTACCACTCGGAGCACGAGATGCTCCGCTACATCCATCGGCTCCAGGCGCGGGATCTATCGATGACCACCTCGATGATCCCCCTCGGCTCGTGCACCATGAAGCTCAACGCCACGACCGAGATGATTCCGGTGACCTGGCCGGAGTTCGCCTCGCCGCACCCGTTCGCGCCATCGGACGAGCTCGAGGGCTACTCCGAGCTCTTTCGCAACCTCGAAGCCTGGCTCCGGGAGATCACCGGCTTCGCCGCCGTGAGCCTCCAGCCGAACGCCGGCTCGCAGGGTGAGTACGCGGGGCTCCTCGTCATCCGCGCGTATCACGAAAGTCGAGGCGAAGGGGGCCGAAACGTCTGCCTCATCCCGGTCTCGGCCCACGGAACCAATCCCGCGAGCGCCGTCATGGCGGGTTTCCGCGTGGTGGTCGTCGAGTGCGACGACCGCGGGAACGTGGACCTTGGGGATCTCGCGAAGAAGGCGGATGCCCACCGGGACGATCTCGGCGCTTTGATGATTACCTATCCCTCGACCCACGGAGTCTTCGAGGAGCGCATTCGCGAGATCTGCGGCATCGTTCACGAGCGGGGCGGCCAGGTCTACATGGACGGGGCGAACATGAACGCCCAGGTGGGGCTCACCGCGCCGGGGCTCATCGGCGCCGACGTCTGCCATCTGAACCTCCACAAGACGTTCTGCATCCCGCACGGCGGCGGCGGTCCGGGCATGGGCCCGATCGGCGTCGCTTCGCACCTCGCGCCGTTTCTTCCCGGCCATCCGCTGGCGGAGCTCGGCGGAAAAGACGCCATCGGCCCTGTCTCCGCGGCCCCCTACGGAAGCCCGGCGATTCTCACCATCCCCTGGGCGTACATTCGAATGATGGGCGCCCAGGGCCTCACCGACGCCACCCGTATCGCCATTCTGAACGCGAACTACATGGCGAAGCGGCTCGAGTCCCACTACCCGCTGCTCTACAAGAACGAGAAGGGTCGGGTGGCGCACGAGTTCATCCTCGATTGCCGCCCTCTCAAGAAGAGTGCTTCGATCGAGGTCGAGGACATCGCGAAGCGGCTCATGGATTACGGATTTCACGCCCCCACGATCTCGTTCCCCGTCGCGGGCACGCTCATGATCGAGCCGACGGAGAGCGAGTCCAAGGAGGAGCTCGATCGGTTCTGCGACGCGCTCATCCGGATCCGCGAGGAGATTCGCGCCATCGAGACCGGCAAAGCGGACCCGAAGGACAACGTCCTGAAGAACGCGCCCCACACCGCGTCGGCGATCGTTTCGAGCGCCTGGTCTCATCCCTATTCGAGGGAGGAGGCCGCGTTTCCCGCGCCCTGGGTGAAGGCGCACAAGTTCTGGCCGCCGGTGGCGCGCATCGACAACCCCTGGGGCGACCGGAACCTGATGTGCGTCTGTCCGCCGCTCGAGGACTACGCTTCGTGAACTGCATGGGACACTACAGCCGCTGGGACGTGGTGTCTCTCCGCGTGAGCGAAGAGGACTTCGGCCCCACCGGGCCGACGCGCGCCCGCCGCATCCGCTGGGACCAGCTCGAGCGGGTGGCCGAAAAGCACGCTCTTCCCCCGGAAAAACTCGAGGCCATCGCCCGCGACCTCGAAGGGCTCGCGGTCGAAGTCGAGTAGTCGCTCCCGCGGTTCCGCGCCCGAGTCTGATATACTTCCGCCTTCCCGAAAACGAGTATGTTCGGCCGCAAGGAAATCGGTCTCGCTCTCGACTCGCGGGAGTGCGTCGTGCTCTCGACCCGGCGGCGCGGGGAGATTGAGGAGACCCATCATCCCGCGCTGGCGCAGGTCAAGGGCGGCGAGATCCAGGCCGTCGGCCAGCGCGCCTATCGGCTGGTGGGGAAATCACGCGACGTGGTCTCGGTCTTCCCCGGCCGGGTCGAAGACCCCAAGATTCTCGGGAGCTACCTCCAGCGGGTCGTTCCCCGGGGCTCGTTCGTCCGCCAGGTGCTCTGGGCGAGCGTCCCCACGGGCTCGGGCATGCAGTCGCTCTTCAACCTCCGGCATTGTTTCGAGCACAGCATCCGGCCCAAAGAGACGGTTCTCGTCCCGGAGCTGGTAGCGGCGGCGGTCGGCTGCAACCTTCCGGTCCTTCGATCGGACGACGACTCGCATCGCGCCCGCATGGTGATCCACGTCGGAGCGAGCCGCATCTCGGGCGGGGTCTTCGTCGACGGAGGCCTGACGGGCCTCATCGTAAAGGAGCAGAGCTGGGACCACCTCGTGCGGGAGGTCCAGGAGAACCTGCAGTTCCGACTGGGAGCGACCCTCGGCTTCAACACCTATTTCAAGGTGATCCGGTCGCTCTCGCGGAACTACTTCGAGCGCCACCAGGCTCGTCCCGGGGCCCCGAAGCCCGCTCCCGCCGTTTTGAAGGAAGGCACGGAAACGACGGAGCTGGCGCTTCCCGGATACGACGAAGTCCCGGAGGCCGCGGGGGACATCTCGACCCCGACGAACCTCCGGACGTTCAACGAGCGGGGCCTCATCGAGTACGTGGTCGAGGACGAGGCCGTTAGCCACGCCATCGACGTCCAGCTCCGGGGCTTCCTGTTCGATCTGGAGAAAGTGGTTTTCGGCTGCTTCGCCCGGCTGCGCAACGACGGCAAGGGAGAGATCGCGAGCGACCTCTTCTCCGACCGGGTCATGGTGGTGGGCGACGTGTTCTTCGACTCCGGCCAGCTCGCGCAGCACTTCGCGCGCCTCTCCCGCTTCCGGTTCGAAACCTCGAACGGGAACGCCGTCGCCCGCGGACTTCGCCGAATCCTCTCGTCCACCCCGCCCCAGAAGAGCTCCTACCGCGACCTGAGTCGAGCGGTCCACGACGACAGCCGCTTCCTCGCGAGCGCCGTCTAGCTAGTCGCGGGCGCCCAGGAGCTCGCGCTGAAAAGCGTTCACCAGGCTGTTCTGCTGAAGCAGGTAGTAGCCCTCGACGAAAAGGGCGACGAGGCTATAGAGAAGCGAGACGTACCCGAGGCCTCCGTGGATCCAGCTCGGGATCGCCCGGGTGTGGGCGCCGCCTCCGAGGATGAACGTCACCATCAGGAGCCCCATTCCCGAGAACGCCCAGGGAAGGACCTTCGCTTTGATGCGGCGGCTCGACTGGAGCCTCTCGCCTCCCCTCCCGTGCTCCTCCACCGCGCGCTTCAGGTTCGAGCTCATGCCCACGAAATAGAAATAGGTCATGGTGTGGGTGAAGACCGCGAGCGACGCCGCGGCGAGGGCATAGAGAAAATGCTTTCCGAAGGCGCCTCCGCCGTCGGGAATGTGGATGCCGTAAAATACGGTAATCCCGATGCAGAGGATGGAGAGTAGATGAAGAGTCAGAAGACCGATGGTCATTTCCGGCCTGATTATAGGCTGAAGCTCGGAGCGAGCGTCGCTCTCCTGCTGGTCGCTTTCGTTGTCGAAGCCTCGGACCCGGTAGAGCGCCTTTCGTCTCCGGCAAGCGAGGAAAGCCTGACCCCGTTTCTCGCGGGCTCGAAGACGGGACTCCACCTGAGCTGGCTCGAGAAGACGGCGGAGGGCCACCTTCTTCGCTACGCCCGCTGGGACGGAGCCCGCTTCAGCGAGCCCGCGACCGTGCGTGCCTCCGACAAGTTCTTCGCGAACTGGGCGGACTTCTCCTCGGTTCTTCCCTTCGGGGAAGGGCGCCTCGCGGCGCACTGGCTCGAGAAGTCCGCCGAGGGCACCTACGACTACGACGTCTTCGTCTCGATCTCGGACGACGGCGGCAAGACCTGGAGCCCGGGGGCCAAGCCTCATCGAGACGGCGCTCCGGGCGAGCACGGCTTCGTCTCCCTCGTTCCCGCGGAAGCGAAGGGTTTCGCGATGGTCTGGCTCGACGGGAGGAATTTCCAGAAAGACGCCGCCGACAACGAAATGGCCCTGATGTCGACGACGTTCGACGGGAACGCTTTCGCCGAGGAATCTCTCCTCGATGCGCGCGTCTGCGAGTGCTGCCAGACCGCGATGGCGCCGATCGAGGGTGGCTACTTCGTCGCTTACCGGGATCGGTCGCCGGAGGACATCCGCGATATCTCTTACGTTCGCTTGACCTCGGGTCGATGGAGTGAGCCGCGAACCGCCAGTGACGACGGCTGGCACCTCACGGGGTGTCCGGTGAACGGACCCCAGGTCTCGGCTGACGGGAACCGCCTGGCTCTCGCCTGGTTCACGGCGTCGAAGGACGATCCCCGGGTACAGGTCGTTTTCTCCGAGAACGGCGGCGAGACTTTCGGGACTCCGGTCCGCGTCGATTCCGGGCGAGCGCTCGGTCGAGTGGACGTCGAGCTTACCGGCGACGGCGCCGTCGTGAGCTGGCTCGCGCGAGCGACCCGCGGCGCGGAGGTTCTGGCTCGACGGATCTCCCCCCGGGGAGACGCCTCCGAGATCGTCACCGTCGCCCGCACGGGCGCGGACCGCGCGAGCGGATTTCCCCGGATCGCGTCGTTCCAGGGGAAGATCTACGTCGCCTGGACGGAGGCCGAATCCCGTCAGGGACCCACTCGTGTCCAGCTCGCGAGGCTCTCTCTCGAATGACGGCGCTCGTTCTCCTGCTCCTCGCCCTGAAGCCCGACTACGAGCCGGCGAAGGATTTCGAGGCGAAGGACCTGGCGGGAAACGCCGTCCGACTCTCCGACTTGAAAGGGAAAGTCGTTCTCCTCAATTTCTGGGGCATCTGGTGCAAGAGCTGCCGGCAGGAGATCCCGCATCTATCGGCGCTCGACCGCGAGCTCAGGGAAAAAGGGCTCGTGGTCCTGGGCGCCGACTACGGCGACGCGCCCGAGGACCTGGCGCCCTTCGCGAAGGAGCTCGACATGAGCTATCCCGTCCTCGTCGACGACGGGCTCGCGGACGCCTACGAGGTCCTCGTCTATCCCACGAGCGTCGTCATCGATCGGAAGGGCCGGATCCGGGGGCGCGTCGAGGGCTATCGGAAAGAGAGCTTCGAGGAAATGAAAGAGCTGGTGTTGCACCTCCTCGAGGAGAAATAGATTGGGGAAGAAAAGGAAAAAGAACACGACTCGGGCGCCTGCCCCGCCGCCGGTAACGTCCGTCAACCGGCTCGGCGTCGTGGTCTCGGTTCTGCTCCTGGTGGGATTGGCGGTAGCCGTCGCTTTCGTCGGGCGAATGCCGCCGGAGGCGGCGAACGTTCCGCCCGCAGCCGAGCGAAAAACGGATCTCGAGAGATGGCAGGAAGCACCCCTTCGCGAGATCGCGCTCGACTCCGCGTTCGCCCTCGGTCCCGTGGACGCTCCGGTCACCATCGTGGAGTTCAGCGATTTCGAGTGCCCGTTCTGCCGCCAGGCGGCGAAGTATTTGAATGAATTGAAAGCGCAGTACGGCGACAAGCTGCGGCTGGTCTTCAAGGACTACCCCCTCGATTCCGCCTGCAACTCGTCACATCGAGAGGCAGACCCACGCGCTCGCCTGCAGCGCGGCCGTCCTCGCGCGGTGCGCGGGCGCTCACGGGCGCTTCTGGGAGATGCACAACGCGATCTTCGCGCTTCCCCAGCTGACCAACGAGTCGCTTCAATCTCTCTTCCACGATCTCGGAATCCAGGCCTGCGAGGACGAGGAGGCGTACGTCGCCAGTATCCAGGCCGACATCGAGGAGGGGCGGAAGCTCGGCGTCAACTCGACGCCGACCCTCTTCGTCAACGGCCGCGAAGCGCTGAATCGCGAAGAAGGCATCCGCACGATCGTCGACCACATTCTTTCCACTCCCTGAACAACGAGGTCTTATGAGGAAACACATTTTCGCTTCGTTCCTGCTCCTCTCGCCCGCGATAGCATTCGCCGCTCCGCCGGACACCGTCTTTCTCGAGGAGCTCACCTGGACCGAGGTCCGGGATCTCCTCGCGGCGGGAAAGACCACGGTCCTCGTGGCGAGCGCGGGAAACGAGCAGAACGGCCCCCACATGGTCCTGGGAAAGCACGAGTTCATCATGCGGCACACGGCCGACCGGATCGCGCGGAAGCTCGGTAACGCGCTCGTCGCCCCCATCGTTACCTACGTCCCGGAGGGCGCCGTCGATCCACCCTCCGGGCACATGCGCTATCCCGGCACCATCACCCTTCCCAACGTCTATTTCATGAAGATCTACGAGTACGCGGCGAGGAGCCTCAAGGCCCACGGCTTCACCGACATCGTCTTTCTCGGCGACAGCGGGGGAAACCAGGACGGCATGGAGGAAGTCGCCCTCGCCCTGAACGCCGAGTGGAGGGGAGGGAAGACCCGCGTCCACTTCGTTCCCGAGTACTACTCCGAGAACGGCTTCACCGACTGGCTCAAGACCCAGGGCGAGACCGACGAGAGCATCGGGACCCACGCGGGAATCTCCGACACTTCTCAGCTTCTCGCCATAGCACCCCAGCACATCCGGAAGGACAAGCTCGCGAAGGGCGGAGGATACGAAGGAAGCGGAGTCACGGGCGATCCCACGAAAGCGACCGAGGCCTACGGGAAGAAGGGCATCGACTACAAGGTCGAGACCGCGGTCGCTCGCATCCAGAAGCTCGTCCTCGAGCGGTGAAGGATCTCTTCGAGGACGTACGCCGAAGCGCTCCACCTCAAGCCTGGTCGAAAGGTGTCACCCTCGCCCGGGAGGGCGCGGTCTCGGTCGAATCCGAGGACGGCGAGGAGATCGTCGCCCGGGTCGCCCTCCCCGGCTCACCCCTGACTCCGAGGGTTTCTCTGTTCCCGGACGACGGAGAGTGGGAGTGCGACTGCGGGAGCGTCCTCGAGGCCTGCGAGCACGCGGCGGCCGTGGTCATCGCCCGCCGCCAGGGCATCGCAGCGAAGCCCCGGAGAAACCCGCTCGAGTATCGCCTTTATCGCTCTCCCGAAGGGGTTCGACTCGAAAGAGGTGCTTCGGTCGACTCCCGCTTCCAGCCGATCGAGCTTCCTCTCGAACGGCTCACCGACGCGCCGTTCGAAGCCTCGCCGGAGGATCTCGAGATCGAGAAGGCGCTTCGCGGAAGCTTCCGGGGAGTGATCGACAAAACCGCCGCCGTGAGAGTGCTCGAAGCGCTGTCCCGCGCGCGGCACGTCACCCTCGACGGTGAGGCCGTCCGGATTTCCTCGGAGCCTCTCGTCCGCCCCCTGGTCGTCGACGACGCCGAAGGGGGCGGTTTTCTCCTGCGCCTCGGCGACTCCTCCGAGGTGCGGGAGAGGTTCAAGAACGGAATCGTCCTCGCCGGCGACTGCCTGAGGCCCGAAAGCGACCCCAGCTTGAGCGGCCGGGAGTGGGAGGAGCTCAGCCGGGGCCGAATCTACCGGCGCGACGAAGTGGGAGAGCTGGTGGGGCAGGTTCTCCCTTCCTTGAAGGGGCGAATTCCGATCGAAGTCCGCGCTCGCGAGCTTCCCGGAGCGGTTCGCGAGAGGCCGAGGATTTCTCTTCGGACGGAGAGCCATGGAGACACGCTCTATGTCCTTCCCGGGATCGTCTACGGCGATCCGCCGCGGGCCCGCGTCGAAGGCGAAAGACTCGTGGCCACGGGAAGGGGCGACGTTCCGCTGCGCGATCGCGACGCCGAAAAGAAGCTCGAGGAGCGCCTCACTCGCGAGCTGGGCCTTCTGATGGGAAGGGGAGAGGAGCTTTCCGCCGAAGACGCGGTAGCGCTCGTCGAGAAGCTCGGGAGACTCGACGTCGGAATCGAAGGCAAAGCGCACGAAAGGTTCCGCCTTCAGGGTGAGCTTCTCCCGCGTCTTACTCTCGGAGAGTCGGATTTCGCTCTCTCCTTCGAGGCCGGGGCTCGGCGCGCCGACCCGGCCGCGGTTCTCCGGGCATTCCGCGAGGGACGCTCGCTCGTCCCGCTTCTCGACTCCGGATTCGCCCGGATCCCCGCCGATTGGCTAGAGCGCTACGGCGATGCGATCGAGGACCTTCTTCTCGCGCGCGAGAGCACGGGAGCTCTCACGAAAGCCTCGATCTTCGACCTCGCCCGTCTCGCCGAAGAGCTCGAGGCGCCTCCGCCCTCGGCCTTCGAGTCGCTTCGGGCTCTCGCCCAGGACTTCTCGGGGCTTCCGGAAGCACCGATTGCCGAGCCTCTTCGCACCCAGCTCCGCGACTATCAGAAGCGAGGCGTCGACTGGCTCCACTTCCTCAAGTCGGCTGGCCTGGGCGCTCTCCTCGCCGACGACATGGGACTGGGAAAGACGATCCAGGCGCTCTCGGCCCTCGAAAGGCGGAGTCTCGTCGTCGCGCCGACGAGCGTTCTCCGCAACTGGATGGAGGAAGCGAAGCGCTTCCGTCCCGAGCTTTCGCTCAGCCTCTATCATGGCCGCGAGCGCAAGCTCGACCCCGAGGCCGACCTCACGGTGACCAGCCATGCTCTCCTTCGGCTGGACCGCGAGATTCTGACCTCGATTCCCTGGGACACCGTCGTCCTCGACGAAGGCCAGGCGATCCGAAACCCCGACACCGACCTCGCCCGCGCGGCCTATGCGCTTTCCGCGCGGTTCCGCATGAGCCTCACCGGTACTCCAATCGAGAACCGGCTCGTCGACCTCTGGAGCCAGCTCCACTTCCTGAACCCTGGGCTCCTCGGAGGCCTGTCGTCGTTCGAGGAACGGTTCGTCCGTCCCATAGAGAAAGGTGAGGCGGAGCCTCTCGTGCGGCTTCGCGAGCGCATCCATCCATTCTTTTTGCGGCGGCTGAAGCGCGAGGTCGCCCCCGAGCTCCCGCCGCGCACGGACTCGACCCTTACCGCGGAGCTCAGCCCGAGCGAGCGCGATTTATACAACGCTCTAAGGCTCGCGGCACGGAAAGACGTCGTCGAGAAGCTCGAGAAAGGAGGCTCGGTCCTCGCCGCCCTCGAAGCTCTCCTTCGCCTGCGGCAGGCGGCCTGCCACCCGGCGCTCGTACCTGGGCAGGAGGCGTCGAGCTCCTCGAAAACCGAGCTTCTGCTCGAAGCCCTCGAAACCGCCGCCGCCGACGAGCACAAATCCCTCGTCTTCTCCCAATGGACAGCGATGCTCGACCTCCTCGAGCCGAAGCTCGCCGAGCGGGGCCATCGCTTCGTGCGCCTCGACGGCTCCACCGTCGATCGGGCCGGCGTCGTCGAGAGGTTCCAGAAAGACCCCGACGTCTCGGTCTTCCTCGTCTCGCTCAAGGCGGGCGGCGTCGGTCTGAACCTCACCGCCGCCGATCACGTGTTCCTCTTCGACCCCTGGTGGAACCCCGCGGTCGAGGAGCAGGCCTTCGACCGCGCCCACCGCATCGGCCAGGAGAGACCGGTCTTCGTCTACCGCCTGGTGGCCGCGGATACGGTGGAGGAGCGGATCCTGGACCTCCAGCGGGAGAAGCGCTCTCTGGCCGAGCTCGCGTCGGGCGGCGGACCGGCGACACTGAGCCGGGAGGATCTCCTGCGGCTTCTCGAATGATTTCCGCTCGAGCTCCGTCTGACTTATTGTTTCAGTAATCATTTCATATATCGGTTCAGTTGCGGTACTATTTAGCTGTTGGCATTGTACTTATTCGGCATTTTAATCGTTTCACATTTTGACCGAACTGACCGACCGGCTGGATCAGGGAGTTGTCCCGGCGGGACAACTCGCCCGCGCGCTCGGCGTATCCCGGCCAACACTGTCTCGTCGCGTTCGCGCGGAGAACGACAGGGTCGTCGCGCTTGGGCGGGCACGCGCGACGCGATACGGGCTCCGGCGTGAGATCAAGGACCTCGAGTCAGAGATTCCCGTACTCCGAGTCGACGCCGAAGGAAAACCACACGCCGCCGGAAATCTTGTCGTTCTCGCTGGGCGCCAAACCGCCTGGCTGCCTGCGGGCGAGGTCTTCGAAGGGCTACCGCCAGAAGTCGCCGACATGGCGCCTTCTGGATACATGGGCCGCGCCTTTCCCGGCCAGAATCCCGACTTGCCGCTGCCACCGCGGATCTCGGATTGGTCGAATGACCATATTCTCCCGGCCCTGGCGCGTCGGGGGGAGGACCTCGGCGGAAACCTGGTCGTCGGGGAGGAATCCATCGAACGCTGGTTCTCCAGAGTGCCGATGCCGGTGACCCGCCGCGACTATCCGCGGCTCGCACAGGCGGCAGCGGCAGGCGAGCCCGCGGGCTCCTCGGCCGGAGGGGAGCGACCGAAGTTCGGCGCCTACGTGAACGGACGGCACAACATCGTGAAGTTCGTCCCGCGGGGAGATCTTCCCTCGCAACGGTGGGAGGACCTGCTGAGGTTGGAAGCCCTTGCGCTCGACGTGCTCAGGCAGGGAGACATCGCCGCGGTAGAAGCGAAGCTGGTGGAAACAAAAGCCCACATCTTCCTGGAGATCGTTCGCTTCGACCGGGTGGGCGAAAGGGGGCGGCGGCCCATGATCAGTCTGGCTGCGGCGTATCAAGATCCGAGCCAATCCTGGGCCCGTGCCGCGAGCTCGCTTCGCTCCAGGGGCGCGCTTTCGGATGAAGACGCCCGTCGTCTGCGCCTCTACGACGCCTTCGCGAGGCTGATTGGAAACGCCGATCGACATCACCACAACATCGTTCTGCTGCCCGAGGAAGACAACCTCGGGGACTGCACGACGGCGCGGCCCGTGCGTTACCGCCTCGCACCTGCTTTCGACCAGCTGCCGACGCTCTACGCTCCCACCAACGACGGCCAGTTGCTCCATCGAGATTTTGTACTTCCAACACCGGCAGCCGACACCTGGGAGGTCTGGGGGCGCGCGGCGACCCTTGCGGGAACGTTCTGGCGGCGAGCGAACGAGGACGAGACTCTGTCCGTTCCGATGCGAGAGATAGCACGTCGCAATTCACGGTTGCTGGGGCGAATGCCGGTTCCCGGCCGAGAACCGCCGGGATGACTTCGGCGTCGCGACGCGACCCGCCACCTGCCTCGGGCCGCGCTTCGAACGAGCAGCAGAGAAAAGAATCGCATTGACACCCGGGAGCCTGCGATCGTAGACTGCGCCTCCCCAACCGGGGCCGATCGCCGAGAACGGCGGGGCCGCCATCGCAATCTCGTTGTTTGTACGGTCCCGAGAGATCTGCGCGATGTTTTCATCCTCCAGGACCCTTCGCATCCTGACCGTGGCCCTCCTTCTGGGAGGCGTCGTCACCGAGGCGCTCGCCCTCGAGGAGAAGCTGGAGAAGCTGACGGAGTTCGACTTCCTCCTCCTGGGTCTGAGAGTCCGCCCCGAGCCCGAGCTCCAGACGGTTCCCCGCAATACCGCTTCCGGACTCTTCGTCCGGATCGACCTGTCTCCCTCGACCGTCGCTACCGAGCTTCTGCTTCCGCTCCTTCCTTCCGGGCTCGAGGTCCGAGCGGAGATCGTCGGCCCCGGTCTCGAGGAGGGCTTCGAGCTTCGCGCCGCGCCGGGCGAGCTCCTTCCCATCCCTCCTCTCTCCACGCGGGGTCTCTATACCGTGCGCGACATCCGCCTCGTTCTCGGAGGCGACGTCTTTCTGAGGGCGAGCCCCGACGTCGCGACGGTCGAGGTCATCGACCGGGTCCTCATCACTCAGGTGACGACGAGGCCGCTCACGCTCGAGGAGATCCGCCAGAAGGGGATCCTCTTCGGAGACGACAGCTTCACCGGCTACAACTTCCAGCTCGCCCTTCGCCTCGACAGCCGGCCCGTCACCATCGATCTTCCCGGTGGTCTTCGATTCCAACGACGTGCCGGTTCCTCTGCGGCAGACGGGCTCGATCGGCATTTCCGGCCCGGGTCTCCCCTCGCTGAGCGCGGGTCTCACGCCGGTCCTGATGAAGCCGGACCTCCCGCAGCTCGATCCGGAAACGCAGGAGCAGATCCCCGTGGACCTTCGCATCCCCGGGCTCCTCGTCGTTCCCGGCGACGTCGGCTTCCTGAACCAGTTCTTCAGCGCCCTCCTCCTCGTCTCGAACGGCGCTCCGCCGGGCTCGGGACTCACCGTCCATTCGCTCACGGGGGAAATCGAGCTTCCCGCCGGCGACGACGGGGTGAGGGATACGCTCGACGATCCGCTTCGGCTCGCGGTGACCGAGGGCGGACCCCCCGCGGGCACGAAGGTCGCTCCGATCCGGGGTCCAGGAGGCGGAAGCTTCGCTCCGGGAGAGCAGGGACAGGCGGAGTACCTCCTCGAGGGAAGGCGCGAGGGCTTCCACGAGATCCAGTTCGACATCGCGGGATTTCTCGATGGGCTTCCCGTCGGCACCATTCCCCTCCGCGGCGAGGCGCGCGGCGGCGTCCTGGTGCGAAACCGCGATTTCCACCTGACGTTCTCGGTGCCGGCCACGGTGCGAAAGCAGGAGGAGTTCACCCTCTACGTGACGGTGACCAACACCGCTCTCGACAACGCTCCCCTGGTGCGCGTCGGGATCGGAGGCGCCGTGTCCGGCGCCTCTCTCGTTCCCGGGGAAAGCGACCTCCGGGAGATCGAAGACCTCGGCCCGAGGGAATCGACGACGCTTCCCTTCCGCTTCGTCTCGACTTCGACGGGACAGGTCACGGCCTCGTACCTTCGCGTCGAGCAGGGAACGGGGAAGCTCCTCTTCCGCCTCGGCGTCGGCGAGCGAGGCGTTCCTCTCTCGTCGGACACGCTCGTCCTTCCTTCGACCGTGGAAGCTCTCGCCTCTCCCGCGGAAAAGGCGGCGCGCCGGAGCCCCCGGGTGGTCGAAGCCGCTCTCCGGGTGCTCGGCCAGGGCTGGAGCATCGCCACCGCGCCCTCGGGGACGGTTCCCGAAGACGTGACGGCGGTGGGCCGCCAGTCCGTCCTCGATCGCGCGACCGCGATCGGAGAAGCGGGTTTCCGGGTCCAGCTCGGCGAAAGCCTCGAGCGCGCTCTTCTCGAGCTCGCCATGGATTTTCTGGGAGAGCCGGATCCGGGGCTCCTCGAGATCGTGCGGGAGACGGACGCCGGCCGGGATCTCCTGGCCGCCATCGGCATGACGCTCGGCGAGATTCCCACCCTTGCTCCCGACGTCGCTTCCCTCAACGAGGACCTGGCGGAGGAGCTCTCTTCGCGCTCGAAGCATCTCGTCGCGGGGGTGAGCGGCGCGGCGGCGATCGAGATCCGCGGTCCGTCTCCCGGAGGATTCGTGCCTCTCGGGGCGGGAGCGGGCCTCGCTCTCGTTCCACGAATCGAGGGAAGCCTCTACGACGTGGTGGTATCGGCGAGGGCGACCGGGTCTTTCGATCTCGCGCTGAACGTTCCCTTCGTCGGCGGAGGCATCGGGGTCTACCTCTTCGAGGCCGTTCCCATAGAGGCTGGAGGCTCCGGGCGGGTCGCGCTCGACTTGAGACGCTCGCCCGATCGCCTGAGGCTCGAGCTCGGTGCCGCGGGATCGTTCGACTCCCGGCCGGTGAGGTTCTTCGCCCCCCGGGGACCGAGGCTCCTCGGGGCGACGGCCATCGGACCCGAGACGCTCAACGGGGCGGACCCCTGGGGCCGTCTCGTCGCTCTCCTCTTCGATCGCGAGGTCCGCGCCGCGGAGGCGGACGACCGGTCGAGCTACGAGGTCGAGGAGAACCAGGTCCTCTCCGCGCGGCGCCAGCTCTCGGGCCAGCTGGTGTTCCTCTTCCTGCGCGACCCCGTCGGCCCCTTCATCCCGCGAGAGGCGGCGGTCGAGGGGCTCTTCGATCCGACGGGAAAGCCGATGACCCCCTTCCTCCAGAAGGACGTCATCGCCTCGCGCCTCACGGATCCCGGAGCGATCGTCTCAGGAAGGGTTCTCGACGCCTCGGGAAACCCCGTTCCGACGGCGGAGGTCCTCTACGTGAACACGTCGTCCGGCGCCGTCGGCATCTCGCAGAAGAACGTCGCGGCGGACGGGAGCTACGGCTTCGACTACGTGCGCCAGAGCGAGCGGGGCTCGTTCTCGATCCGCGCGACCGACGCCAAAACCGGCGCGTCGCAGGAGCTCACCACCCGGGTCACCGAGGACGGAGAGCACATCAAGATCGATCTCGTTCTCCGGGGACGGGGAGGAGTCGAAGGCTACGTGAGGAACCTCGCGGGCGACCCGCGGCCGGGAGCGCGCGTCCTCGTGACCAGCCAGGCGGATCCCACGAGCTACGCCTTCGCCGGCGCCGACGGCGATGGGCTCTACCGCGCGACGGGAATCGTCGTGGGGCCGGTGAGCGTCAAGGCCGTCTTCGAAACGTTCTCGGGAGTCGCGTCGGGAAACGTCTACCGCGCCGGCGCGTTCGCTCGGGTGGACGTCGTCTTGAACGAGAGCCAGGGCCGGGTCCAGGGAAGAATCATCGAGCTCATCGAAGGGGTGGCGCCCGTCCCGCTCCCCGACGTCGAGGTCTACTACGTCCTCGAGAGCGACATCGTCGCCGCTTCGACCCGGAGCGACGGCTCGGGCGGCTACGCGTTCGACCGGATGCCCACGGGGCGCTTCCGCATCCTCGCCCTCGATCGCGTCACCGGAAGGCAGGGAACGTCCCTTCTTCAGACCCTCTCCGCGGGAGGCTCGCTCGAGATCGACGTCTTCCTCGAGAGAGAGAAGGTGGGCGCGATCCAGGGAACGGTGTCGGACCCGGGCGGTCCGGTCGCGGGAGCTCTCGTTCAAGCGGCGGGGCGCCAGGTGGTGGCGAGTCCCGATTTTTCGATCGGAAACGTCCCCGTCGGAACCCATACCGTGTTCGCGAGCCATCCCTCGACGGGACGCTTCGCGCGTGCGACGGTCGTGGTCGCGGAGGGCGAGACCACGAGCCTCGACCTCCGCCTTTCGGGAGCGGGGAAGGTGGTGGTGAGGGTCCTCGATCCGGAAGGAGCGGCGATCCCGGGCCAGCCCGTTTTCCGTGTCGGAGCCAATCCGTGCGCGGGAGAGTCTCTTTCGACCGGGATCGACGGCACCGTGACGTTCGAGGGCGTGACCGTCCCGGGGGCTTCGTTCAAGTCGATCCGCGACGGCGACCTCGCCGCGGCGAACGCGGTCCTGACCCGCGAGGGAGAGACGGTCCTCCTCACGCTCCGCTTCCGCGGGTTCGGTACCGTCTTCGGCGTGGTGCGCGACGAGGAGGGACCCGTGTTCGGCGCGGACGTCTCCCTCGGAAGCCTCAGGCTCGACTCCCGAATCTGCGAGTACGTGACGGACCCGAGAGCGCGTCAGGTGCGGACGAGCTCCATCGGCCAGTACCGGTTCGAGAGGGTGCCGATCGGCGCCGTCGCCGTCACCGCCACCGCGGGAACCGGAACCTCTCTCCCCGCGACCGCCAAGGACGCTCTCCTCGGAGACGGCGACGTCCGGGAGCTGGATCTCACGCTCACCGACAACCTGGGCGGGCGTCTCCTGGGGAAGGTCCTCCTTCCGGACGGAGAGACGCCCGCGGGGAGCGGAGTGCGGGTCGCGACGCGCTCCTCGATCGGGGCCGAGGTCGCCGTGACGACGAAAGCGGACGGCTCGTACGAGTTCGCGAAGATCCTCTCGCCCGGACGCTACGAGCTCATCGCGCACGACCTGGTCTCGGGCCGTGTGGCGAAGCGCATCGTCTACCTCCAGCCCGAGCAGGACCTCGAGACGGACCTGCGCCTCCTCGGCCTCGGCTCGGTCGAGGTCACGGTGAAGGACGGGAGCGGAGCCCTGGTGACCGAGGGCTTCGTCGAGCTTTCGGGAACGGAGTTCCCGTTCGACGAGCGCGCGGGCGCGATCGTTCCGACGGACCACGGGAAGATCCGCTTCGACCGGGTGACGGAAGGGAAATTCACCGCCAGCGCCACCTCCTCGGGAAAGGGCGGAAGGGCGACGGGAACGGTCGTCGAAGAGGGCGGCGTCGTGAACGTCGAGATCCAGCTCACCTCGGTCGGGAGGATCACCGGCGTCCTCCGATCGCCGAACGGAGACGCGGGGGTTCCCGGCGCCGAGGTCCTGGTGAAGCAGGCGACGACGGGCCGTCTCGTCGGATCGACGACGACGTCCGCGGCTCCGGCTCCCCTTCCCTCCGAGTGCGCCGCTCTCGGCGGGGAAGCGCTCGGGACCTTCGAGCTCGCCTCCGTTCCCGCGGGAAGCTTTCTCGTGACCGCGACGGACCCCTTGACCGGACGGCTCGGGGAAGCGTCCGCGCGCATCGAGTCCGACGGCGAGGTCGCCTGCGTCGAGGTCCGGCTTCTCGGTCTCGGAACGCTCGCGGGAAAGGTCGTGAGCGGTCCCGATCCGGTCGCGGGAGCCAGGGTCGAGCTCACCTCCGAGACCGGCATCTCTTCCCAGCTCGCGAACCTGAGGGCCGAGGCCATGACCGACGGCGCGGGCGCCTTCCGCTTCGAGGGCGTGCCCGTCGGGAGCTTCACCCTGCGCGCCACGGTCGCGGGCCTCCTTCTCACCGGGACGTCGACCGGGACCCTCGAGACCGACGGCCAGATCCTCGAGGACATCGAGATCGCTCTCGACCTCAGCGGCTCGCTCGAAGGAACGGTCACCTTCGCCGATGGGACGACTCCGGCCGCGGGAGCGCTTCTGACCCTGAAGCCGAGTCGGGGTACCGTCCGCGCCCAGGCCGGCGCCGACGGATCGTTCGCGTTCGACTTCGTTCCCGCGGGCCCCTTCACGCTGACGGCCGAGGAGAACGGCGGCTTCGACGGAGGCCTCCTCGAGGCGACGCTCGCCCCGAACGAGCACCTCGACGGACTACTCCTTACGTTCCGCGGCACGGGGACCCTCGAGGGAACCGCGCTCGATTCGGACGGATTCGAGCTCTCGAGCGGCCTGGTACGGCTCTCGACGCCTCTTCCGTTCGCGCGAAGCGAGACGGCCACGGTCGGCCCGGATGGAAGCTTCCGTTTCCTCGAGGTCCCGGTCGGCTCGTTCGACCTCACTCTCGAGGTCACGGGCTCGCCCCTTCGCGGAATCGCCTCGGGGGCTGTCGAGAACGACGGCGACGTGGTTCCGATTTCGATCCAGCTCCAGCCCGCGCGGCCCGTCTTCGGGCGGGTGGTGCACGAGGATGGGACGACGGCCGCCGCGACCATCGCCGTGACCCTGAAGAGCGGAGTCTTCCCCTTCCACGACCTGACCGACGGGACCGGCGGGTTCCGGTTCGGCGGGATTCCTCTCGGCCCCATCACCCTTCGCGCCCTCGACCCCCTCACCGGCGGCGTCGCAATCGCGTCGGGCGTTCTCGAGGAGACCACGCCCGAGACCGGGCTCGACCTCGGAACCCTCGTCCTCGACGCGACTCCCATTCAAGTCGAGGCGATGACGCCCGTGGAAGGCGCGACTCTCGTGGCTCCCGACAGCGTCGTCGACATCCGTTTCTCCGACCCTCTGGGGATCTCGAGCGTTGGGGGGCTCGTCACCCTGTCCTCCTCCGGCACCCCCGTTTCCGGGTCGCTCGCGATCCTTCCCGATGGAAGGACCGTCCGGTTCACGCCGGCTTCGTTCCTTCCACCGCGCGCGAGCGTGACGATCTCGGTGAGCGGCGAGTTGACGGACGTCTTCGGGAGAAAGCTCGGCGAAGACTTCGCGGCGAGCTTCTCGACCGGAGGCGCCGTCGTCACCGGAATCGTCCGGAACCAGAGCCTCGCCGTGTCCGGCGCCGAGGTGCGCCTCGGAAACCTCGAGACCACGACGGATGCAACGGGCCGCTACCGATTCGACAACGTGGACGCGGGAACGATCTCGATCCTGGCGACGAGCGGAGCGCTTTCGGGCTCGCGGGTTCTCGACGTCCCGGCGAGCGCGGGCATCGTGAACGCGGACATCCCGCTCTCGCTCGCGGGCTCGGTCACCGGAGCGGTGACGGAGTGGAACGACGCTTCCTCTCCCGAGGGCCTCGTGGTCCGCGCCCTTCAAAGCGGCGTCGCCGTCGGAATCGCCACCACCTTCTTCGACGGCGCCGGGACGCGCTACCGCATCGACAACGTTCCTCTCGGGCTCGTCGTCGTCGACGTCCGGAACGAGGCGAACGGGGATCGCGGGCAGGGGAGCGGCACCCTCATCGAGGCCGGAGCCGAAGTCGAGATCCCGGTGAAGATGCTCGGCGTGGGAGCGGTCCGGGTGGAAGTTAAAGACGGCCTCGGCGCCGCGGTCGATGGCGCGGCCGTGAGCTTGAGCCTCTCCCGTTTCGGGGAGAGCACGCCGTTCGCGGGGACGACGGACTCCGCGGGCGAGATCCTCTTCTCGAACGTCCTCGCGGGTCCGGTCTCCGTGTTCGCGCAGTCCCTGGGGAGAACCGCCTTCGATTCGATCGAGGTCGACCCCGCCGAGACCGCGTTCGTCCCCCTGACGGTTCGTACGCTGAGCCGCCTGGACGGGAGGGTCGTCGCCTCTCCTGGCGAGACGCCCGTTTCCGGCGCCACCGTTTTCCTCTACCGGGAATCCGGAGGGTCGTTCCTCGATCAGAGAACCACCGGTGCGGACGGGGAATTCTCCTTCGCTGACGTTCCCGCGCTCGAAGCCGCCTACCGCGTCGACGCCCTCGTGAACGGACGGGTGAGGGCGCGTGCCCGCAGCGTCACCGTGCCCGAGAGCGCTCCCGCTTTCGTCGAGCTCGAGCTGGTCGCCGCCGGTACGGTGACCGGGGACCTCACCGCGCCGGCCGCGCTTTCGAGCTCCGCCAGCGTGACCCTTCAGAGCTTCGCCCCCGATTTTGGTGGGACGTTCACCACCACATCGATCGTGGGGAACCGCTACTCGATCCCAGACGTTCCGCCGGGCCCGTTTCAGGTCACCGCTCGCGACAACGTGAGGGGCTACCTCGGCGAAAGCTCGGGGACGATGCCTCCCTCGGCGGGGACGGTGGAAGTGGACGTGGCGCTCGCCGCGAACACCTTCGACATCCCCAGCGGGGGGCATCCGCTCCATGACGGGAACGACGTGCGGTTCCGCATCCAGAGGAACGGAAGCTCGACGGAGGGGCCGGGCTCGGTCTTCTCCGCCACCACTCCCGGGGGGATGCGGCTCGATCTGACGGTGGGCCCGACCACGTCGACCTACGCCGGAGGCCAGTTCGGGTTCCGCGAGGAGGCCCAACGGGAACTGGTGACCGCGCGACAAAGCCTCCTGGGCCTGTCGGTGCAGAGAAAGATCTACGTGCCGAGCGACGGCTACTTCGCGCGGTACCTCGAGATCCTCGAGAACGAGACCGACGAGCCGCTATCGGTCACCGCGACCCTGGTGAGCCACCTGAACGACGGAAGCGGGGCGGCGAGCCTCGTCGACGCATCCGGCATCCCGGGCCGGTGGATTGTCCTCGACGATGCGTCGGATGCCGATCCGTTCCTCGCCGGCTTCAACATTCCCGCGGTCGCGTTCGTGCTCTCCGGAAACACCGTCCTGCCCGAGGTCGCGCCCCTCGCGAACGGCGCCGGAGCGAACGAACGGCTTCTTTCCGTCTCGTACCCGCTCGCGCTTCCGCCGCGGGGTCGGATGGTCCTTCTGCATTTCGCGGTGCAGCAGCTCTCCCGCGCCGCCGCCCGGGCCGCCGCGCTTCGACTCTCGTCGCTCGCCCCCGAGGCTCTGGTCGGCCTCGAGGCCGACGAGATCGCGGGCATCGTGAACTTCGACCTCCCCGCGGACGGATCGAGCCTCGTTCCTTCCCTTCCCGCGAGAAACGGCCGGGTCTCGGGGCGGCTCCTCGCGAACGACGGCCTCACCCCGGTCGGGCAGTCGACGGGCGCCGGCAGCATCGATGTGAAGCTCCAGAGCGATCACATCCTCTTCCGGCGCGTCCAGCCCGTTAGCGCCAGCTCCGGGACGTTCGCGTTCGATCCGCCGGCTCTCGTCCTCCCGCGCACCGGGTTCACGCTCACCGCGACCAAGACGTTCGGAACCCATGCCACCTCGACTTCGGCGTCGCGAAGCTTCGAAGGCGACACGCTCGTGAGCCGCTCTCCCGACGTCGTTCTCACCGCGGGAAGCGCGGTCGCGAACAATCCTCCCTCTCGTGTCGTGGACGGCCTCGTGGGTACGTTCTGGCAGCCGTCCACCGCGGAGAGCTGGCTCCAGTTCGAGATCCCCTTGCGGGTGACCGTCTCCGAGATCGTCGTCCGGCGCCACTCGAGCGCGGTCGTCACCGGGGGCACGCTCACGCTTTCCGGGGGGTCGACGTTCGAGCAGGGGTTCGCCTTCGGCGCGGACGCGGAAATCCGGATCCCGCTCGACGTCGAGGGGGTCGACCGGATCCGACTCGACTTCGAGGGGACGACGATCCGTGTCGACGAGGTGCAGATCCGGGGTATCGCGACAGAGGACATCGGCTACGCGCTCCAGGATCTGACGTTCTCGGAAAGCGCCTCGATCGACGTCTCGGTGCGGAGCGCGACGGGCGAGCTCGTGTCCTCTCACGTGCAGCCGAAGATCGCAACCTTCAACGTGACCGAGACGGCGACTCCGGCGGGGAAGCTCTTCCTCGCTCCCATCCCCCCTTCGGCGCCCGTGGTCCTGAACGCGCGAGGAAACGTCGGTCACCGGTTCCAGCGGGTGACCGAGAACGCACCCGCGCTCGCCCCCGGGATGACGGCCCCCGTCGACCTGGTGCTGCCTTTGGGCGCCCGCGTCTCCGGACGCGCGACGGATGCCCTGGGCGCCGGAATCCCCTCTCAGACGATCAACCTGTTCGCCGACAGCGGCCCCGGCGCGGGCGAGCTCGGCGCGAGCGTCGCGACGGATTCGGTCGGCTCCTTTTCATTCGAGGAGGTCCCGAGCGGGACGTACCGCCTCCGCTCGACGCGCGCGGGCCTTACGCTCGAGGTTCCATTCTCCGTGACCGCGCCGACACCCGTGGTGCAGAACCTCGAGTTCGTACCGCCCGGACGGATCGACCTATCCATTCGTTTCGAGTCCGCGGACGGAAGCATCCTCGTGGTGAACGGCGCGGCCGTCGAGCTCGTCGACAGCCAGAACAAGCTCCAGACCCGCACCACCGTGAACGGTCTGGCCTCGTTCGCAATCGTTCCCGCGGGTCCGTTTCTTCTCCGCATCGAGCACCCGACGAACGCGAGCTCCATTACCGAAAACGCCCGGGACGCTCGCGCCGGGCGAGACGCTCCAGCTCACCATCGCGATTCCGGCGTTCGGGACGATCGAAGGGGACGTCTTCTTCGGTGACGGCTCCGCGGCCACGGGAGGAAGAGTCGAGCTGCTGGAGCCGGGAGCGACGCGGCCGCCGCAGACCGCGCCGGCGACCGGATTCCGCTTCACCACGGTGAGGGCCGCGGTCGAGCTCACGGTGCGGGCGCGGCATCCCGTTCCGGGCCGCGAGCACATCTATAAAGAAGAGAACGTCACGATTCCCCGCGAGGGGGCGACTCTCGACGTCCCCGTCCAGCTTCCGGCGACCGGGACGGTGACCGTCGCGGTCGAGCGCCAGGACGACGGCACGGGAATCCCGGGAGTCGAGGTCTTCCTCCAGGATTCCTTCAGCGGCTCCTTCCGCGCCGAGGGAGCGACGGACGCGAACGGCGAGCGGATCGTCTCCGTCGTTCCCGGGGGGGCCTTCACCGTGCGCGCGGAGCGGGACGGCCAGCTCCTCGGCGAGGCCGGTGACTCCATCGAGCAGCACGGCGACGAGGTGACCGTCGCATTCGCCGTCTCGGGCGACGCCTCCGTGAGCGGTACCGTTCTCGCCGGAGACGGGGAGACGCCGGTTCCGGGCGCGCGCGTCGAGCTTCGAAGCGAGGACGGGTCCCTCCTTCTCTCCGAGACCGAATCGGCCTTGGATGGCTCCTACCTCTTCGACGATGCGGTCGAGCCGGGGACGAGCGCCCTCGTTCGGGCTTTCCTCCCGGGCGCTCCGGAAAAGAGCGACGAGAGAGCGGTCACGGCGAACGCCGCGGGGGATCCGATCGCCTTCGATCCGCGGCTTCCCGTCTCGGTCATCAAGGGGCGCATTCTCGAGGCCGACGGCGCCACTCTCGTCTCCGGAGCGACGGTCGAGACGACGCCGTATGGAGCGCTCTATCCCACCGCCTCCCTGTCCAGCGAGACGGGAGATTTCGCCCTCTTCGACCAGGAGCTCGGCGTTCACACGCTCGCCGCCATCGACTCGCTCGGGGTCTCTTCCTACGCTACCGGTACGCTCGTTTCGGTGGACGAAGCGCTCGTCCTCGACCTCGTACTTCCGGAGGTGGGAACGGTCGATGCGAGCGTCTTCGACGAGAACGGCGCTCTCCTCGCGAACCAGCTGGTGATGCTGCGGAGCGCGTCGCTGCGCTGGCCGCGATCCGCGTTCCCCGACGCGAGCGGCATCTACCGATTCGAGCGCGTGGCTCTCGGCGCTTTCACCGTCACCTACGACGAGACGGATTCTTTCACGATGCGCTCGGGCTCGGCTTCCGGCCGGATCACCGACCTCGAAAGGAACGTCGAGGTCTCGATTGCCCTGCCCGGCTTCACGAGCCTCTTCGGGGAGCTCGTCGAGGGCGGAGTTCCCTCGACGCCTCTCGATGAGTTCACGCCTCTCGCGGTCGAAGGTCGCTTGCAGGAAAGCTCGACGGGAATTTACCGGAAAGAGGACGGGCTCGACATCGACGGCGACTACCGCGTCGAGAACGTCCCCGAGGGGGCGGTCACCCTCACCGCGAGCGAGAACCTCGAATCGCCTCCCGTCGTGAGCAGCGCGACCGCGGTCGTGACCGACGATCTCGATCGAGCACCGCGTCGATATCGATCGGGGTACGGCGGTCGGTTTCGACGTCGAGCTTTCCCCCTCCTTCCGGGTGACGAGCGACGGAAGCCTCGACGCCCAGGGGACGATGCTCGCGAGAGCTCTGGTGAACGGCAAGGCGTTTCCCGGCCTCGCCGCCGCGACGCCGGACGTATCCGACCCGAATCACTTCGTCGTCGGCCCCGTCCGGACGAGCGGCATCGACCACCGGCGCGACGTTTACGCTCCCGCGGGCGAGAAGTTCGTCCGCTACCTCGAGATCTTCGAGAACCCCCACGATTTCGACGTCGAGATCACGCTGAGCTTCGAGACGTCGCTCTTCGTACTCGGAACGTCGTCGGGAGACGATCGCATCGACCCCGCCGACCGGTTCTTCACGAGCTTCGGGCCGGGGATCGTCGTCGGCGGCACGCAGCCTCCTTCCCGACTTCGCCGGAACGGACTTCGACGCCTCCTTCGATCTCACGTGGCGGAATCTCGTGGTTCCCGGCAACGGCCGCCTGGTCGTGATGCACTTCGGAATCGGGGCCGACGACGACGTCGAGGCGCTCGCCCTCGCGGAGGGCTTGAGCGGCCTCGTCCATCCGAGAGCGCTCGAGGGCCTCGACCCCGCCCTCCGGCCGAGCATCGTCAACTTCGAGATCCCGCAATGAGACGACTCACCTTTTGTCTCATGGCGGCGGTCGCCGCTCTGGGGACCTCGACCGTTGAAGCCCACGTGACGCTTCCGGCGACGAAGGACAGTTATCTTCTGGGCGGCACCTTGCATTCGAACCAGGGAGAGGCCTTCTTTCTGAGGGTCGGGGGGTCGCTGCCGTACCGCGTGGTGGTGGCGTTCGACCTGAGCGGGGTGGATCTCTCGGCCCTCACGCGCGCACGGCTCGTGCTCACGATCTCCACCCTCGAGTACCCGTCGCAGGGCTGGGGCACGGGGCGACCAGTCCGAGCGCATCGACTGCTCTCCGACTGGACGGAGGGCAATGGGTGGCGATCGTCGACCAACAACCTGCTGTCCACGATCCCGGGGGTGACGTGGGAATGCGCGACGGACGACTTCACGGCCTCCGGCTGCGCGATGCCGTGGAACGGCGGGACGTTCGCGGAGGCGACGGCGCCCGCCATGATGCACACCGACGGGATGACGGGGGAAGTGGAATGGGACGTCACCGAGGACGTGCGAGCGGGAGCGCCGTTCGGCTGGCTGGTGAAGGCGGAGAACGAAGGAGAAGGCGCCATCGCGGGCTACCACTCGAGGGAATCGGCAGCCTCCGCCGACAACGCCCTCCTCGCGCCGCGATTGATCCTGGAAGGTCTGGGACCGAACCGGCCGCCGGTCGCGGCGACCGACCAAGGATTCGCTTCGCAGGGGACTCCGGCGACCCTCCGGGTTCTGGCCAACGACTTCGACCCCGACAACGATCCGATGACACTCGTCGCCGTCGGAGAGCCGAGCCACGGCACGGCGGTGATCGAGGGGAAGGAGATCCGGTACAGCTCGAGCCCGGATTTCGTGGGGACGGCGAGCTTCCCGTACACGGTGAGGGACAGCCATGGAGCGGAATCCACGGGCACAGCTCTCGTGACGGTAGGAGTGCCGACGTCGAGGACTCTCCCGGCGGTAAAGGACAGCCACCTGAGGCTGAGGTCGAGGGAACACAATTTGGGGGGGAGCGCGCTTCTGAACGTGAGCCTTGAGGAGCGGGCGATAGTGGGATTCGACCTGACGCCGGTCGGCGCGGAGGGTCTGGTGAAGGCGTGGCTGGTGCTGAGCGCGAACGAGGTGGTGTCCGGGGCCACCGGCCTCGAGGTCAGAGCCTACCGCCTGCTATCCGATTGGACGGAGGGGAGCGGCGCCACGGGATCCGGGGTGACCTGGTCCTGTGCCACGGACCTGAACGTGAGCAATTCGGCAGCGGACTGCGAAACGAAGTGGAACGGCGGAACGTTCGCGGCTTCGACGGCTCCGATCGTGGTGCACACGACCGGGACGGCCGGCGGCGAAGTGATCTTCGACGTGACCGAGGACGTGCGAGAGGGAGCTCCTTTCGGATGGGTAATCAAGAAGATCTACGAGCGTTGGTCGGGGAGCGTCAAATACGTTTCCCGGGAAGGAGGCGCCGCCGGGCCGCGGCTCGCGCTCGAGACCATCGACATCGACGTCGGCCCCGAGAATCAGGCGCCCGTCGCCGTGCCCGACAGCGCCACGCTCTTCGAGAGCGCCTCTGTCGCGATCCAGGCCCTCGAGAACGACCGCGATCCGGACGGCGACATCCTCACGATCCTTTCGGTGACGGCGCCGAGCCAGGGAACGGCGAGCCTTCTGGGCGAAACGGTCACCTACGCGCCTGCTCTCGGCTTCGCGGGAAGGGATTCGTTCCGCTACACGCTCGGAGACGGCCGCGGGGGCCTCTCCGAAGGTACGGTGAGCGTGCGGGTGCTCCCGGACGACGTGCCGCCGTCGATCGAGGCGGTCGTCGGTCCCGAGCCCAACGCTTCCGGGTGGCATGCGGGCGACGCGACCGTCTCCTTCGTCTGCCGCGACGACGAGAGCGGTCTCCTCTCGTGCCCCGATGCGGTGGTGGTGAGCGCGGAGGGCGAAGCCCAGGAAGTGCGGGCAGCCGCTTCCGACCGCGCGGGCAATACGGCGGAAGCGGTCGTCCGGGTCAGTCTGGACCGTTCCGCGCCGAGCGTTGCTCTCGCCGGCCCGGCGAGCGCCCGCGCGGGCGAGCGGGTGAAGCTCCGCGCGGAAGCCTCGGACAACCTCGGGCTCGCGAGCGTTCACTTCCTCGCCGACGGAGGGCTCCTCGAGGAGCGGGAGAAAGCCCCGTTCGAGGCGAGCTTCGTGATCCCCGTGGCCGCGGTCGAGGGCGCTCTCCTGTCTCTCGAGGCCGTAGCACTCGACGAAGCCGGAAACCAGACGACGGCGACGCAGGTGCTCTCGGTGACCGGAGGAGGTTTCGTCCAGGGCGAGGTCTACGACGATTCCCGCGGCGTCCCTCTGCCCGAAGTCTCCGTCTTCGTGGGAAGCCAGACGCTCGCGACCGACTTCCTCGGACGCTTTGCGGCCGCGACGGCGAGCGCGGCGCCGACCGTGGTTCGATTCTCGAAAGAGGGGTTCACCTCCGTCGAGCGATTCGTGGAGGTCGATCCTCTTCGCGGCACGGTCGTTCCCGATGCTCGGCTGACCCCGCTGGATCCCGCCGGCTTCGTCTCGATCGATAGCGGTGGCGGCGCGATTGCGGCCGGTCCCGTGCGACTCGAGCTCCCCGCGGGAGCGGTGGCCGCCACCACGTCGCTCCGCATGACCCCGATCTCGGGTCAGGGTCTCAAAGCGCCCCTGCCCCTCGGCTGGTCCCCTCTCGCTTCCGTCGAGATCGAGCCCGACCTCGGGCTCGCGGTGGGAGCGGAGCTTCAGCTCGAGAACGCTCCGTCCAACGCCGTCCTCGCCCGGTACGACGAAGCCGCCCACGCGTGGATCGCCCGGGAAAGTCCCATTTCGAGAACGGGGACGTACGCGTTCGTCCTTGCCGACGAGGAAGTAGCTTCTGCTATCGAGGGTGAACCGCTCCCCGCCGCGGAGCCGGTCACGGTCGCGTTCGGGCTCACGGCGACCGCGGCCGTCACTCCCGAAGCTTCACCCGTGAGCCCCGAGGCCCGCGCCACCGGCACCGTCACCCTCTCCTCGGTCGTTTCGCTTCCGAGCGGCACGCGCATCGCAGCGCGGGTCGAGGAGAGCTTCGAAACCCACGAGGAGGGCTCGATCCGTCCGGAGCCCTTCACCCAGGAGCTCGCGCTCTATCGCATGGCAACGGGCGATCTGGCGGCATCGTTTCCCGTCACGCCGACGCGGAGCTACACCGCCGAAGAGCTGCGCGAAGGGAAAGTGCACGTCGACCTCTCGACCGCGCCCGAGCGCTACCGGGGAACGCTGGTGAGTCCGGGTGCGCGGCTCATCGAGGGCGACGGAGGGGTTTCGCTCTCGATCCCCGCGGGAGCGTTGACCACGACCATCGCGGCGTCCGTCGAGCCTCTCGAAGACTTCCGATCTCGATTTCGGGTTCGCCGAGTTTCCCGTAGTCGATGGCGTCGAGGTGGACCTGGGCGGCTCCGCGCTCGCGCTTCCGGGAACGCTTTCGATCCCGACTTCGCTCGCGAGCGGCGGGAACCTCTATGCCGCGCGCATTCTCTACGTCGCGGGACAGAGGAAGCTGCGCCTCGTAGGTCCTGCAATCCTCGAGGACGGCGCGATCCTCGTCTCGGGTGTCTCGGCCGGCGGCGCGTACCTCGTCTTCCAGTCGGAAGTCGCGCTCGCCGTCGTCGCCGGGACGGTGCGTGAGGGAGGGCTTCCCTCCGCGCTCGTCGTCGTCGAGTCGTCGTCGACGCCGTTCATGGACGTGACGTCCTCGAACGGAGAGTTCGTGGTCGCGGCGAAGGTCGGAATCGAATCGACGATCACCGGCCGAAGCCTGACCACCGGGAACCAGGGAAGCGCGACCGTGCTTCCGTCGACGTCCTCTCCGGTCGACGTGCTTCTCGACCTGGCGGCCCGCGGGCCCTTCGTCACCGGGGTTTCGCCCGCGAACGGACGGAACGGAGTTTCGCTCGCTGCGGTCGTTTCGGTGGAGCTCTCGGAGGCGGTGGCCGCGGCAACGGTGACGGCGTCTTCCGTTCAGCTCGTCCGCTTGCCGGACCAAGCGGCCGTCGCGGGCCGCATCACCCTCGGCCCTGGACGCCGCTCGATCGCCTTGCTCCCCGACGCGCCCCTCGAGCCGGAGACATCCTATTCGTTCCGTCTCACGGCGGCGATCGCCGACGCCGCCGGAAACGCGCTTCTTCCGTTCGCATCGAGCTTCACCACCGCCGCTCCCGACACCGGGGGCTTCGATCCCGGCGAGGTCCAGGTCAGCTTTCCCGACGAAGAGGGAAACGTCACCGTAAGGGCGCCGGCGGGCTCGTTAGAGCCGGGAGCTTCGCTCACGATCATCAACGTGACGAACGGGGTGGCGGTCACCGCGGACGTCGCGCCCGACGGCGGCTTCGAGATCGCGCTGCGCGCGTCGGTGACCGACGAGCTCCAGATCCGGATCCTCGACGGATCCGGCCGCGAGACGGTGATCCAGAAGACGGAGTACCGTGCCGCCGATGGCCGCGTGGCGATCGGAACGAAGGGCGGGACCGTTTCCGAGGGAGACTTCGTCCTCGACGTTCCGGAAGAGCGCTCTCCCGACGGCGGCGATCTTCCGGCTCACCGCGTTGACGCCCGAGGAGATCGCGGACCTCCCCATGCCCGACGGCGCGGGGGGAATCGGCTCCGCCCTTCGCATCGATACCGGAGGCGCCGTCCTGGAAGCGGAAGGCGATCTCACGTTCCCCGCTCCCCCCGGCGCTCCCGCCGACGCGCTCTTCCTCGTGTTTCGCACCGTCGACGTGTCGGGGGAGCTTCTCTACGAGGTCGTCGACACGGCGTCGCTCGAGAACGGAAAGGTCCGAACCGAGAGCGCTCCCTTTCCCGGCGTTCGCTATCCCGGCGACCACGCGTTGATGTGGTATCCGATGCAGCCGTCGGAGTCCAAGGCTTCGATCGGCCTCATCGTCGGCCTCGCGCAGGAGACGGGGGGAACCGCGGCGAAGCCCGTGGTGACGCCTCTCGGAAACGTCGAGGTTCGCGCCGACAAACCGCCGCTTCGTGGAGACTACGCCGCCCGGACGCTCTCGAACGGCCAGTTCACGATGATCGATACCTCGTTCGGATTGTCGGGAGCGAACGTTCTCCTGACGGGGAAGACCGCGGACGGCCGCGTCGCCGGGGCGAGGGCGATCGAAGACGCGACGACCCGACAAGGCGTGAACCCGAGGTTCCGACGCACCGGAGAGACGGTGCTCAACTTCCCGCCGGCAACGCCCGAGCCTCCGCCAGGACGGATTTCCGTTCGCCTCTTCAAGACGTTCGAGAACCTCAGGCAGCCCATCACCGGTGGGTTCGTCGAGGTCGGAACCGAAGTCCTCTTCGCGATCGAGTTCACTGACGCGGCGAGCCCCCCGGCGCGGGTCGCGGCGGGGATTTCCGGCGCCTCCCTCGCCGTCGAGACCGTCGACGAGTTTCACTACGAGGCCCGCTTCACCCCCGCGGAGTCCCGCTCGTACACCCTGCACGTCACCGCTTTCGATGTGAACCTCCGGGAGATCTTCGGACAGTTGAGCTTCCTCGCGGTCGAAGGCACGTCGGGAAACGACGAAGTGCGGCTCGGCCCTCCCTCGATCCTCACGGAAGAGTCGAGCCCGAAGAGCGGAGCCGCCGGGGTCGACGTCCATCCGATCTTCTCGGTGAAGTTCAGCGAGCCGGTGACCAACGTGACTTCGGCCACGGTGACGCTGAAGCGCTCGGGCGGAACGGACTCGGTTCCGCTCGAGCTGATCGGGACCGGGCCCGACTTCGGCCCGGAGATTCCGGGAGCGAGCTCGAGAATCACCGCGCTCACCATCCGGCCCGAAGGCCTCGAGTCCGGCGCGGCGTACGAGCTCGTGCTCGAAAGCGGCATCGTCGATACCGATCCGGCCCCGGACGGCCCGAACCCGCTTCCGAGGACGGTCCTCGACTTCCGAACTCTCGCGCCGACCCGGCTCGGCGGGGTGACGGCGGAAGGAGATGCTCTCGCCATGGCGACTCTCGGCGAGCGGGTCTTCGTGGCGGTCCAGAACGAGACCTCGGGGGGCTCGTTCGGCTCCCTCGTCGCCTACGACATCTCCGACCCGGAGCGTCCGGTGAAGCTCGAGGAGCCCGGATCGACTCCCCGGGAGACGCTCTTCGTCGGAAGCATGGCGCGGGATCTCGAAGTCGAGGAGAACGTCGACGTGGGGCTGGGCCGGCGAGACGTCGCCGCCGTCCTCTCTTTCAACCCGAGGAGCGGAAACGCCGGGCTCACCCTCTTCGACGTCACCCTGGAGTCGCCCCTCTATCCCTACCTGGGGTTCGTCACCACCAGCCTGCCGGGACAGGGTTTCGCGAGCGCCTTCGCCCTGCGCGGGAGCTTCGCCTACGTCGCCTCCGGAGAGGCGGGTCTCGCGCTCGTGGACCTGAAAAGAGCGGTCGAGCTCTACCGCGCCGAGAGTCCCTCGGGGCCGAACGACATTCCTCTCCGCGTTTCTCAAGGCCTCTTCACCCGAGGCGTCGGCTTCGGCGCGCCTTCGATCGTGAGCGGCGTCCCGATCGCGATCGGGGCGAATACCCTTCGCGCGGCGGAGATCGAGATCGCGGAGTCCTCGCAGGGCGTTCTCGGCCTCGTCGGTGCGTTCGACCATGCGGATACCGCGGGCTATCTCGTGACGCTGTCCCTCGCTTCTCTCGCGACTCCCGCGATCGAGGGCCACATCCAGCTCCGCCTCGTTCTTCCCGGAGATGGAGGCACGGTCGAGATCGGCGTTCCCACCGGTGTCGCCTTCGCGGAGCTCGGAGGGAGAGACCTGGCTCTGGTCGTGGGCCAGCAGCTCGGCTCGGGCGGCAGGCTCGCGATCATCGATGTCTCTGATCCGAAGAATCCGAGGCTCCTGAGCCTATCGGGACTCCAGGGGACGAACGCGACAGGGATCGCGTTGAGCGGGCGCGAAACCGCGTTCATCACCACCCCGGAGGGAGTCGAGAGCTACAGCTTCCTCGATCCCGCGAGGCCCAGGCTCACGGGAAAGATTCCCGGGCTCGCGGGGATGTCGGGAGACCTGGCGCTCGCGAACGAGGACGCGGTCCTGGTGAGCCTGGGGAAGGGGAACGAGGTGAAGCTCACCGCGCTCTCGGTGGTGCCCACGGTGGGCGTGCTCCCGGAGCCGCTGGTGACCCGCAAGCCGACGGAGACCTCCGCGGAGATTTTGCAGCCCGGGAGCTACGTCGTCGGTCGGATCCCGGCGGAGTTCGAGGTCCGGTCCGCCGAGGTGGAGATCCTCGACCAGGGCTCCGTCGTCGCCGAGCATCCCGCGACGGTCTTTCCCGACGGCCAGATCCTGGTGCGATTCGAGCCGGGAGCCTCCTTGCCGATGCCGTCCCCTCGGATGCGGGCGGTGTTGAACCCCGGCGCGGTCGACGAGAAGGCCTCGGCGCCCGAGCCGGTGCCCTTCGTTCCGCTCCTGTACGGGGTCAAGGAGAGGGTTCCGATCGCGATCGAGCTCGATCCGGTGAGCGACTCGCACTGCCTGCGGTCGGCGGACCCGATCACCTACGCCCTGAGCCTCCCGGCGCAGGTCACGATCTTGATGGAAGCCGGCGGAGTCGAGCGGGTGCTCTTCGACGGAGCGCGGGAGCCCGGAGAGGACCTGTTCGAAGAGCCCCTCGACGACGACGTTGCGCTGTTCTCGATGGCCGCGGGGAAGTACCCGTACAAGGTGAGGGCGCGGCTCCTCTCCGATCCAACGGTCGCGATGGAGGAGGTGGGAACGATCGAGGTCGAGGTCTCGACTCACGCCGTCCTTCCGGTGGGAAGCACGTTCGTGAAGGGAGTGAGCCTCTTCGACGGGCACCTGGTCTCGTCGTCGACCGACCTGCGGATACCCGGACGAATCCCGCTCGAGCTGACCCGGACCTACTCGAGCACGGGGGTCGCCGCGGACGAGAGCGGCCTCGGTCCGGGGTGGAGCTTCAACTACGGAGCGACGCTGATCGCGACCCAGTGCTTCGTGACGGTGGTGGGAGGAGACGGAACGGGCCAGCGGTTCGTCTGGAACGGCGAGCGGTTCGTCGCCCAGAAGGGCTACCACACGGAGCTCAGGCTGAATCCCGACGGGAGCTACGATTTTTTCACCAAGGGACGGGTGCGGTACCACTTCGTGGACCGCCTTCCGACCCCGTTCCGGGGGACGACTCCGTCGCTCGATTTCATCGAGGAGCCGAACGGGAACAAGCTCTTGATGATCTACGACGGCCCCCAGGGCCTCCTGTCGAGAGTGCAGGAGGAGGGAGCGGGAGGCGTCCTCGGACGGGCTCTCGAGTTTCACTACGCCCCGGACCTGATCCGCCAGAAACACCGCATCGAGTCGGTGACCGGCCCCATGGGACTGGTGGTGAGCTACGGGTACGACGACCTGGGGCGGCTGGTGCGGGCGACGCGCGGGGAGAGAACGGAGAGGTACGAGTACTCGGACGACTTCGTTGCGTCGTGGAACCTGACGGCGCGGATCGATGCCAACGGCAATCGAACGGAGTACCTGTACTACCAGGACCAGGACTCGTTCCCCGGGGAGGAGCCGGGAGCGCCGATCGGGGCGAAGTACGAGTACGTGAAGGAGGTGCGAGAGCCCGAGGGGGTGACGACGTCGTTCGGGTACGACTTCTCGGAGATTCTGGGCTTCCGGTGGATTCGGACGGTCAGGGACGGCCGAGGATTCGAGACCCGGTACGTCCTGAACGGAAACGGCTCGCCTCTCGAGATTGAGGAACCGGGCCAGATCGTGACGTCGATGGTCTGGGTGTCGGACGACGTCCTGAAGCTCGAGGAGACGGACGCGAAGGGCCGGCTCACGCGGTTCGAGTACGACGATCGGGGAAACCTCGCGAAAGAGATGGTGGACGCGGGAGGCGACGTCGGAACGGTGACGACGGAGTTTACGTACGACCGGGTCTTCAACAAGATGACGTACAAGAAGGACGGGGAGGGGAGGGAGACCCGTTTCGAGATCGATCCGACGAACGGGAACCTGCTCTCGGTCGAGGACGCGGAGGGGAACGTCACCCGGTACGCGTACTTTCCGAACGGGGACCTGATGGAGACCGAGGGTCCGCGAGCGGGCCAGACGACGCGAATCGACTACGACGCTTTCGGAAACCCGAGAACGACGACGGACGCTCTGGGGAACGAGACGACGACGGTCTACGACGAAAGGAGCCGCCTGCGGAGCTCGACGGACACCATGGGGCGGCGGATGAGCCAGGACTTCGACGACCTGGACCGGGTGAGTCGGGTCCAGAGGTTCGACGACCTGGGCTCTTCGGACGAGGAGAGCGTCGAGCGAACGTACTACCCCGGAGGGGAGCTCCTCACGGAGACGAACGGCCTCGGCCTGGTCACGACCCAGGTCCTGGACGGGTTGAACCGGGTGGTTCGGGTGTCGGAGCAGCTATCGGACCGGACTCTGGTCTCGACGATGGCGTACGACGCGAACGGGAACGTGACGGAGAAGATCGACCGCCGAGGTGTGAGGACGGTCACGACCTACGATGCGCTGAACCGTCTGGAGAAGGTCGAGGTGGAGGGTCAGGTCGTCTCGACCTTCGAGTACGACGAGGTGGGGAACAAGACGGCGGAGACGGATCTGCACGGGAGCCGAACGGAGTACGAGCACGACGAGCTCTATCGAGTGAAAAGGCGTCTCCTCCCGACGTCGCACGAGGAGAGGTTCACCTACGACCGGGTGGGGAACAAGACGAGCGAGACGGACGCGAACGGGAAGACGACGTTCTTCGAGTACGACCGTCTGAATCGCCTCACCAAGAGAACGGACGCGGTCGGAAACGTCGTCAACTACGGCTACGACGCATCGGGAAACCGAACGCTCGAGGAGGACGTGACCCGTGGCCTCGCGACGAGGGTCGAGTACGAGCTCCTGAACCGCGCGGCTCGAAGGGAAGTGGAAGGTCCTGGATTCACCTACGAGACGAGCTTCGAGTACGACGACGGAGCGCACACGGTGATCGAGACCGATCCGCGGGGATTCCGGAGGACGACGGAGCTCGACGGGTTCGACCGGGTGCATCGGGTTCGTCAGGAGACCGGAGTCGAGGAGCTCGAGACGACGAGCTTCTACGACGCGGGCGGAAACGTGAAGACGACCAGGGACGCCGAAGGCCGGGAGACGCAATTCATCTATGACGAGAAGAGCCGGCTTCTCGAGGTCCGCTATCCCCTGGGCCTGACGTCCAGGGTCTCGTATGACGGGGAGGGGAACAAGATCGAGGAGGAGAACCGGCGGGGCCTTTCCAGGCGGTATGCCTACGACAACCTCGGCCGCCTCCTCCGGACGGAGATCGACCAGCCGCTGACCGGCGGCGGAGCGTTGACGGTCTCGGAGGTGAGTTATTTCGACCTCGAGAGAAGACGGGTCGAAAAGGACGCCCGCGGCAACGCCACCACTTTCGAGATGGACACGCGCGGGCGGGTGACGAAAGTGACGGACCCCGAGGGATTCTTCCAGAGCTTCGAGTACGACGGGGTCAACAAGACGGCCGAGGTGGACAAGAAGGGCCGAAGGACCGCGTTCGAGTACGACGGGATTCACCGTCTGACGAAGGTCACGGACGCGTTGACCCGGACGATGACCACGACCTACCTCGACTCGGCGCGCCAGGTGGTCGAGATCGACAAACGGGGGATCGAGAAAAGGACGGAGCTCGACGCCCTCGGCCGGCTGGTCTCGGTGACCCGCTCGGGGGTGGTTCTGGAGCGGCACGAGTACGACGGGAACGGAAACCGGGTAGCCTCGACCGACGCGAACGGCAACCCGACCCGGTTCGAATACGACGGGGCGAACCGTCTAATCCGCCGCACCGACGCGTTCGGAACGCCGCTCGCAACCCCGACGAGCTTCGTGTACGACCGGGTCGGAAACCTGCTGGAGCAGAAGGATGGTCGCATCACCGGCCGTCCCGTTCGACGTTCGGAACGTCTACGACGAGCTGAACCGCCTCGAAAGCGTCGAGGACGCGGAAGGAAACGTCACGTCCTACGAGTACGACGGAGAGGGAAACCGGACCGCGGTGGTCGAGCCCAAAGGGCCGGAGTACCGCACGGAGTACGGGTACGGGGAGCTGAACGAGCTTCTCGAGGTCCGTATGGCGGACGGAGGGGTATACGCCTACCGATACGATGGGAATCGGAACCGTATTCAGCAGACGGACGGAAACGGGAACGTGGTCGAGTTCACCTACGACCGCCTGAACCGGCTCGAGATGTCGGCGGAAACCCGCACCGACGTCGTGTGGAGCATCTCGAACGACGGCGGGTCGACGTGGTCGCAGCCGTCCGTCGTGCAGGGTTCCCAGCACACCGACCAGCGGATCAACGAGGGCCCCTCGGTCGCGTGGGTAGGCACGAGCCCGGTTGTCGGCTACACGGGCCGGGCCGCGGGTTACACGAGCTACGGGGTCTTCCTCCGGGTCGGTTCCTAGGCCCAAGGAAAGCGACAAGAAGCCTTCCGATGAGATACTCGGGAAGGACTGGGTGCTAGGCTTCCTGCGAGCGGCCGGTCAAGTCGGCGAGGGGCGGTTGCCGATGAGGGAACCCAGAACGCGGGACCCAGCGTCCGATGTTCTCGGGTTCGAAAGGTGGATCGTGGCGACACGTGTAACCGACATCCCAATAGCGAACACGGCCGAAGGGCTCGACCTCGACGACCGTGAGCTGGTGCTCGCGTTCCAGGCGGGCGAGATCGACGCCTATTCGGACATCTACGTGAAGTACCGGCGCCTGGCCGCGCAGATCTGCTACCGGATCTTGGAGAACCGCGACGACGCCGAGGAGGCCGTCCAGGAGACCATGCTCCGCGTGTACCGCGGGCTCCCGCGCTTCAACGGTCGCTACCAGCTCCAGGCGTGGGTCGCGCGGATCGCGACGAACGTCGCGCTCGACCAGGTCCGGGCCCGCCAACGGCGTCCGCTCAGCGACTCTCCGCTCGAGCCCGACCGTGAGACCGGAGCGCTGAACGTCGCCCCCGACCACGAGCCGCCCGACGAGCTCGAGCGGCTCCTGGACCGGGAGGACGTCCGCTCGGTCCTGGGCGAGATCCCCGATCACCACCGCGACGCGCTCGTGTTGCGGGAGTTCGAGGGGCGCAGCCACGAGGAGATCGGCGACGCGCTCGGCGTCTCTCCCGCCCAGGCCAAGGCGCTGATCCATCGAGCGAAGAAGAGCTTCCG
The DNA here is from genome assembly GCA_963716925.1 of uncultured Acidobacteriota bacterium. Classification (GTDB taxonomy): domain Bacteria; phylum Acidobacteriota; class Vicinamibacteria; order Marinacidobacterales; family SMYC01; genus DAISKN01. The sequence continues at coordinate 1,152,202 of CAVQUX010000014.1, forward strand.
CCGCGCCTGGGGCGAGGATGGCGAGCGGCGCGGCATCGCGGCGTTCGCGCCGATCCTGCTGGCGGTGTTCAGGTTGCCGGGGCTCCGCCGCCTCGCCGGATCCGCGCGCGAGGTCGTCGCGAACGCGAGCGCCACCGCGACGCAGGTCGCGGTGAACGTGACGGCGGCCCCCGCCGCGGTGCAGACCTCGATGAGCGTGGCCGACAAGGTGACCGCCGCCGCGCTGACGGTGATCGTCGCGGGCACCGCCACGGTCGGCGCGGTCGCGATCCGCCGCGCGGCGAAGCCCGTCGCCAAGCCCAGCCCGTCGGTCGCCGCGGCACCGGCGCCGTCGACGGTCCCCGCGGTCGTCGCCGTGGTCCCGACGAAGGCCAGGCCGGTCGCGCATCATCACCACGCGAAGCACCATGCGACGAGCCGCAGCGTCCGCGGCCTCGTCGTCGCCGCGGCCGCGCCCTCGGCGACGCCGTCGACCGAGCCGAGCGCGAGCCCGTCTCCCGACGGGTCGCCGACCCCACCGCCTCCGCCGCCGCCCGCCCCCTCGTGGTCGGGATCGTTCGACACGTCGACGGGACTCGAGGTGAGGCACCTGGCGCTCGTCGGGGAGCCGGCGCTCTCCGGGCACATCGGGGATTCCGTCACGTTCTCCGAGACCGTGATGGGCCGGCTGTTCGGAGCGCAGGGGAGAGAGGGTCGGCGACGTCTACGTCGACTTCGGGGGCTCCGCGACCGCAACGGGCGGCAGCCTCTCCTCGCTCTGGCTCTTCATCGACACGCCCGAGGGGCGGTACACCTACGCGGCGAACGCGAGCGTCTCCTCCGTCACCAAGGGGGACGACGGCTCGTTCACCTACGTCCTGTCGGGCTATTACAGCCTGGACGGCTTCCCAGCGGCGCTGAAGACGGAAGTCCCCCACGACGGGCAGATCTCGATCCGGCTGGGGTTCTGGCAGGACGGCTCGCTGTACGCGACGGCCGTCTCCATGGACGAGGCCTGAAGAACTCCCCGAGCGAAGCAACCCTGGGCAGGTCCTGTCGTTTCCTCTTGTAGAAGACCCACGCGCACGACGAGGTCGGCGGAGGGGGTGGGGCCGGAGCAAGATGGGCAGGTCGAAACGTTGACTCGCCCTCGGCCAGCCAGTACATTCTGGCGAGCTTCCCCCCCTCGAGGCTTCGTACGCCTGCGCGGGGAACAGGGAATAGGTAGAGAAGTTCGAGCAGAGGGAAGGGGTGAGTGCATGAGTTTCCTGAAGGGCAAGCTCGGCCGCTCGGCAGCGGTCGTTGCCTTCAGCGTCGGGGCGTTTCAGGCCCTGAGCATCGTGGGCGCTGTATCGGCGTCCGCAGCGCCGGCATGTTCGGTGTCGGCGGGCGTCATCACAGCGGCGGCTCCCGCCGCCGGTGACAACCTGTACTGTCTACCAGGACCTGAACGGCGGGATCCACGTCGCTGGCGGAGTGGCCAACGCGATGCCGGTCGATTCCCGGTGGAGACATCGCCGGGCTGCAACGGCACGACGGCAGGAGTGGCGACCACGACCACGATCAACATCACCGGTGACAGCGGTCCGACCATGAACGACCAGACCGTCTTCCTCTAGATGTCGAAGAGGGACACCGTGGCGGCGACGTTCACGAACAAACTCGCCGACTGGGCCAAGATCAACTTCACCGTCAACCTCGGCAGCAACAGCGCCCTCGGGGACTCGTTCGTGATCTCGGACAACTTCAACACCGACGAGCCCGCTGAAGATCACGGGCGGTGCGAACGGCTTGGACCTGAACACCGACGGCGATCTCGATGTGACGATGGCCGACGTCGAGCTCTTCTACGTCGACAGCCTGTCGAATGGCGGCCCTCCGGCGCCGTACGGACCCTCACCAACGTCGGGAACACCGTCAACCTGGGTGGTTCGACGATCACCGGCGGCCCGCTCGCGCATCGGCGGCCATCATCGGGCAGCACCCAACGATTCTGAACGCCGGATACGGCGGTGCAGCGCCGCAGCGTCGGACATGGCTGCGACGACCGGTGACAACATCTTGACCGGCGGCACCGGCAACGACGTCATCAGGGGTGGCACCGGGCGCCGACACGATCGCGCCCGGGCTCGGCAGCGACAATGTCGACTGCGGCCCGGCTGGTTCGTCGGGCGTCGGCTACGAGGCCGACGGCACGTCGACCGTCGACTACTCGAACACGACGACGGCGATCAACGGCAACCTGTCGATCAACACGGTGACGCAGGGCACCGACCTGGACTCGCTCAACTCGGTGAAGCGGCGCTGCGACGTGCGTAGAACATCATCGGGACGTCCGGTGCGGACACGCTCATCGGGGACACGAGCTACAACTCGATCGTCCCGAGTGGTGGCAACGACACCATCAACGGTGGCACCGAGGCTGCGCCGTCGAACCTGGTCGACTACAACGACGCCTCGGCGGCCGTCACGGTGGACCTGATCAAGGGCACCGCGACCGGTGGTTCGGGCTCCGACACGATCGCGAACGTCGATGACGTCTACGGCTCGACCTTCGACGATGTCTTCATCGGCAACGCGGCTTGCGAACTGCTCTGGGGGCAGGACGGCGACGACATCGATGTCGGGCGGTGCCGGCAAGGTCGACGGGAACGACTACTTCGCCGGCGGCGACGGGATCGACACGGTCTCGACTACGGCGCTCAACACGAGTGCCACGACCGTCGACCTCACAACGCCGGCTGCCCGGGATGCGGCGGCGACCGGAGCCTGGGTGAGATGCGACAGCTCAGTCAGGGCCGAACGAGACCGAGAACGCGATCCTCGGCTCCGGCAACGACACGTTCATCGGAACGGTGTTCAACAACACGGTGTGGCCGAACGGCGGGCAGAACACTCAGCTGGCAACGGCGGCGCAGTGGGCGGTATCGACACCGTCAACTACAACATGGGCTACAAGGCCGGCGTGACGATCAACCTCGCCGGTGGTGGCCCAGTGGTGGCAACCAGGACTCGATCACCGGGTTCGTGAACGCGGTCGGCACCGACGTTCAACGACACGATGATCGGAACCGACGTCGTCGCTGGCACCAATGGGGCGAACAGGCTCCAGGGTGGCAAGGGCGCCGACGAGATCACCGGCAACGCCGGTCCGGACACCGTCCAGGGTGGCGCGGGGAACGACACCGTGCGCGCTGGATCCGGCGATGACACCGTCAAGCTGCAGGGCGGGAAGGACTACGCCAGCGGTGGCGGCGGCGATGACTTCATCGACGGTGGCAAGGGCAAGGACAAGTGCAAGGGCGGCAAGGGTGACGACGTCCTGAAGCACTGCGAGAAGGGCAGCCACAAGGCCAACGTGGCCAAGGCCCGTGTCGCGCACCTCACGCGGATGGCTGGCAAGCAGTAACCGCGCGAAGGAGCAGCATCCGGAGCTCCTCGGAGCCTCGGCGGAAGTAGGGAACCGGCCCCCTCGGGGGCCGGTTCTCTTTCCTCCATCCTCGTGTCAACCTGGTGGCCTGCTGAGGACTGTTCCGTGTGCGCGGGCTCGCCGGCCCGCGCGGTGGCGAGGAGCGTGGATGGCTGGGGCCGAACCGGAGTACGCCTGGTTCTTCCGGGCCGAGTTCCCGATGGTCCTTCGAACCGTGTACCTGATCCTGGGCGACCGGGCCAGGGCGGAGGATGTGACCCAGGAGGCATTCATCCAGCTCCTGTCGCACTGGAGGAAGGTCTCGCGCTACGAACGGCCGGAGGCCTGGGTCCGCCGGGTCGCGATCCGCCTCGCGGTCCGGACCCTCAAGCGCGAGCGGGTGCGGGCGGTGCTGGAGCGCGAGACGCCGCGCGACGACGCGCCACGGCCGCCCGATGTGGACCTTGCCGACGCGCTCCGGCAGCTGCCGTTGAAGCAGCGCACCTGCGTCCTGCTCTTCTACTTCGAGGACCGGCCGATCTCCGACATCGTCGACATCCTCGGGATCTCGGAGGGGGCGGTGAAGGTGCACCTGCACCGGGCGCGGCAGCGCCTCGCCCAGCTGCTGGGAGAGGAGGTGGGCGAGGATGCCCGTTGAGCGCCGGATCCGGGAGGGCGCCGAGCGGAACGCCGGCGTCCTCGAGCCGGACGTCGAGCGGTTCCTCGGGTCCGTCGTCCGGAGGAGCCACCGCCGGGTGGCGGTCCGGCGGGCGCTGACCGCGGTGATCGTGATCCCCGCCCTAATCATCGCGGTCGGCTCGGGGACGAGGCTCCTCGACACCGTTCGGGGTGCCGGGAGGCCAGCGCCCGCGGCCCAGCCCACGCCGACCGGGACGACCATGCCGCAGATCGCCTCGCCGTTCGCGGACACGGTCTTCACCAGGACGGTCGCCGATGGCCTCGCCGTGGTTCAGGCGAACGGGATCGCGGGCAGGTGGACGATCGCGACCGATGCTCAGGGCCGGATGCGGATCCTGGCGCCACGGTCGTTCGGGGGCACCGCCGCGTCTCGGCCGATCGAGCTGAACGGGGATCAGGTCACCACCGACGCGTTCAGCGACGGCATCTGCTCGGGTCTCCCGGCTGGCACCTACGGCTGGACGCGGGTGACGCGCTACCTCGTGCTGACGCCCATCAGCGACCGGTGCGACGCCCGCGTGTGGGTCCTCACGCGGGGTCCGTGGACGAGGCGTTCGTAGGCGCTGTCAACCCTCCACCTCATTCGGCGCTGTAGTCAGGTCGACGAAGCGATCGGACCGCCGCTCGGAACCGCGCCGGGCCGCGCCGATCCGGATCGGAGGGAACCTATGCGGTATCGGATATTCGCAGCCCTGATCGGCATGCTGACGGGGGGGGTCGTGCTGCTCTCGGCCCCTGTGGGGGCCATGGCTATCGCTCCTCCTTCGACCGGTCAGGTCGCGACGGCCACGAGCTGTCCCACGAGCGATCAGCGTTCGACAGAAGGGGCACTTCCCAAGCTGTCGGCCCCACTGGCGAGCTCGTTGCAGCGGTACGCCCAGGACCCCCCGGCGAACGCGAGCCCTCTTCGCTGGTACGACTCCGGAGGTCGGTTCGGGGGCGGCGTGCCGGCGGTCGCCGTGCGCTCGATCATGCGCAAGGGTCTGGCGAGCGGCCTCACGGAGCGCCAGGTCGCGAGCTTCCTGAACCCCGGGTTCCTGCGGGGGGTGAACGACCCGTTCGGGGGCGGGAACGTCCTCACGTTCATCGCCGACCAGAGCGACCCCGCGTGGTTCCAGGAGCTGGCGACCTACGCCGGAACCCTGAGCTCGACAGACGGGGGTCCGATGGAGGCTCAGCGGTCGCTGCTGGAGGCCTTCCCGCTGCTCGGCGTCGTCTACGAGGCTCAGGCGGGGGTCGCCCCGTTGGATGAGTCGGGCGCCGAAGCCATGGTCGACCTGGCACGGTCCGGCTACCGTCCCGCCCAGCGCACCATCGGCCGGATCCTGGCCGATGGTAACCACCCGCAGGCAGGCGCACAGGAGTCAGGAGGGGTGGCGGACCGGGTTCAGCCGGCGGTGTACGACTACTTCGTCGCCAACTACCGGGGGCCGCTTCCCCTGGATGCCCGCATCGCCGTGGCCAACCGGAGGGCGTACCTGGCCTGGGTCGACCGGATCGCGGCTTGGACCGCTGATGGCGCGGACACCAAGCAGGTCCCGGCGGCGGCGACCTTCCCGACCCACCTCGCGCCCGTCGCGACGTCGTCAGCCGGCCTGGGCGCCATCTGTTGACCGCCTGGCCGGGGCCCGGAAACGGAACCGGCCCCGCATCCGCGGGGCCGGTTCCTGCTGCGTGTGGAGCTTCGCTCAGCCCTGGTGCGTCGGCGACGAATCGCCGCCGCACACCACCCCGTTCACTAGGGTGAGCTTGTTCACCTTCGCGCGGAGCGTGTTGTTGCTCGGCGGGATGTAGGTCTTGTAGGACCCGTTGCCGTTGGTGGACGTCGTGTCCACCCATTTCCAGTCGCCGCCCTTCTGCTTCTGGATCACGACCGGCACGTACGACCTGCACGCGGCGTAGCCGTCCGAGACGTTGACGCGGCCCGAGACCCGGCTATTGTCGCTGATCCCGAAGGTGACGCTACGGGAGTGCGTACCACCGGTCACCGTGAAGGAGGTGGCGCTCGTCCCGGTGCCCCCAGGCCCGGTGACCTGGATCGTCCCCGTGGTGGCGGCGCTGGGCACGGTCGCCGTGATCTGGGTGGCCGAGTTGATGGTGTAGGTCGCCGTGGATCCGTTGAACCTCACGCTGGTGGCGCCCGAGAAGTTCGTTCCGGTGATCACGACGCTCGTTCCCACGTTGCCGCTGGTTGGTGAGAACGAGGTGATTGTCGGCGCCGACGATGTCACGGTGAAGGTCGTGGCGAGCGATGTCCCGGCAGGGTTCGTAACCGTGAGGGTGCCGGTCGTTGCGCCGACCGGGACCACGACAGTGAGCGACGTCGCCGACAGCACATTAGTCGGAGTCACCGTCAATGCGCCGAAATGAACCTGCGTCGTGCCACACAAGTTCGTCCCTATGAGGGTCACCGTGCTTCCTATGGCCCCCGACGCCGCATTTACCGTCGGGAAGGCGGCAGCCGCGACGAACGTGAATGACGCAGCGCTCGGAACGCCTCCCGGCTGGACGGTGAGCGACCCAGTGGCCGCGCCCGCCGGTACTGTGGTTGTAATGGACGTATCGCTAGAGGGCGCGGCGGCCTGCGTTGCGCCGGCACCAAACTGCACCCCGGTGCTACCCGTGAATCCCACGCCTGTGATTGTGACGGTAGTCCCCGGCACTCCGCAGAGCGGAACGAATGACGAAACCGTGCCGGACGCAGCCGCAGGCAGCGCCGTCACAAGCACTCCCACGACACCGAGAGCGAGCGCTACCACCGTGGTGCGCGCTCTTACGTTCTTCCCTGGAAGCCTCACAGAGGATTCCTCCCTTCCGGTCTTGGGGACACCGCAACGCCACGCATGGTACTCCCCTCGACCAGCTTCGATCTGTTTGGCGGCGTGGCGCCCGCCCCACCCTACCTGGTGAAACGCCCCGCAAACCGCCGAGGTTGCGTGTGACCCCGAGGAAACACGAAGAGCCGGTCCTCGCGGACCGGCTCTTGGCGAAGCGTGAAGATTGCGAGTCTCTAGGAACTGCGATTGGAGACCGTATCGGAGAAGTCGCTACCGCATGTGGCA